>NZ_CP050504.1:5045000-9195693 GCF_011820545.1 Streptomyces sp. DSM 40868 | reverse complement strand
CGGCACGCGCTCCGCGCGTCCCGCCAAACGCAGCGCATCCGGCCCGCGTTGCGGGCCGGGGCCGGCCTCCGGCCGCCCCGGTGGCCTCCGCTGCGCTCCAGCCACCTGACACAGCGCCAACTGGTCCCACGTCGCCCGCCATTGTCGGGGTGCGCCACGCTCCGCGCGGCCCGCCCACGGGCCTACGGCCCGAGCAGCAGCAAGGGGAGGGGGCGGTGAGTGAGTCACGCGGCTGCCTGTCCGTCACCGCACCAGAAACCAAACGGTCATCCCCACAAGCCACGCGATACTGATGACGCCTAAGGCAAGGACAAGGCAGCAACTTCGCCGCTCTCCCTTGTCTTTGTCGTACATGTTGCTGAACCTGACATCGTCGGGACTGGAACCAGGCCATCCGGACATGCTGCGCCTCCTGCGGTCGCCTTATGCAACGCCAGGATCCCCACCGGAGCGGTAGATATGCCACGCGCCGTCAGGCGGCTTCAACGTGAGCCCATGACGCTCTTACAGTTTGACTGAGCTTACGCGGACTATCTCTAAGCACCTGCGCTTCAATCTGAAGTATCAGATAGACTCTGGACTCAGATAGCAGCACCCTTGAGGCAGAAGGATCGGTATTCGATCACGCTCCTCTGTTATTGATCTTGAGGCGGTGACCGGGTGCCGGTGAGATTCACCGTAGCCGATTACACGTCTTCTACGTGAAGGTTTCCCGTTTCCTGCCGCGTGATGCAACAGGCGCGGCCCGCAGGATAAGGCAGATCGGAATGGCAGTGAAGGAACTCCGTCCCCACCAGCGAGAAGCTGTGGACGGGGTGCTGCGGGCCCTTGAATTGCCTGCAGGATCCACTGTGTCAGAGCGGGGGCTGCGGACGCAGGTGGTCATGGCGACCGGATCGGGTAAGACCCTCGTCGCCGCGCGCAGCGCGGAGGAACTCCGTGCAGGCCGCGTGCTGGTGCTCGTCCCTTCGCTGGATCTGCTCGCCCAGACCGAGGCCGCGTGGCGCGAAACAGGCCGCACCGGCCCGGTGATCGGGGTGTCGTCCCTACGGGGAGAGGAGGTGTCCTTCCCCAACACCACGGACGTGAACGAGCTGGTCGACTGGGTGCGTCCCTTCGACAAGGTCACCGTGTTCGCCACGTACGCCTCCCTCGGGCTCGGCACCCTGGAGCGCGCACACACCGCTGGCCTTCCGGGCTGGGACCTGATCGTGGTCGACGAGGCACACCGTACTTCGGGACGGATCGGCAAGCCGTGGGCGGTCGTCCACGACAACACCCGCATCCCCGCCCTGCGCCGCCTGTACATGACCGCCACACCCCGCCTGTGGCAGCTGGACGAGGACTCCGAGGGCGCGCCGGGCGAGCTGGTGGCGAGCATGGAAGACGACCCGGACAGTCCCTTCGGCAGCAGGGCGTACACGCTGACCTTGTCGGAGGCGATCGACCGGGGAATTTGTGCCCCCTACCAGGTGGTGTGTGTGGACATCACCGACACCCAGCTCCAGGCCGCGCAGCTCCTGGGCGCCGAAAGTCGTTCGGACGAGGTCCGCGGGGCCCGGCTCGCCGCGCTCCAGACCGCGCTCCTCAAGGCGTCGGCCGAGGAAGGCTTTAGGCGCACGCTCGTCTTCCACCACGTGGTGAAGGAGGCCGAGGCGTTCGCGGCCGGTCTCCCCGATGTCGCTGCGCAGCTGCACGCTGCGGACCCCGAGCTGTACCCGCGCACGATCTGGGCGGACTGGCTGTGTGGCGACCACAAGCCGGGCCATCGGCGCCGGGTGCTGGGCGAGTTCGCGTCCGGGATCGCCACGGACGGCACGGTGGTGGAGAAGAGCTTCCTCGGCTCGGTGAAGGTCCTCGGGGAGGGCGTCGACACCAAGAACTGCGACTCCGTCTACTGGGCCGACGTGCGCGGCTCGATGCCCGACCTCGTCCAGGCCGTCGGCCGCGCGCTGCGTATGCAGCCGGGCGAGGGCAAGGTCGCCTCGCTCGTGGTGCCGGTCCTGCTCGGGCCGGGCGAGACGGCGGACAACATGCTCACGTCGCGGGCGTTCGGGGGGCTGGCGAAGCTGCTGGAGGCGCTCCGGGCTCACGACGCCCGCGTGGTGGAGGCTCTGGCGCAGCAGCAGGCGCCAAGCCGTGTCAGGGGTGTTCAGAGCCGCAGGGAGGGCCAGGAAGGCGGTGGCGAGGGGGAAGGGTCCGGCCCGTCGATGTCCGCTCGGCAGCTGCTGAAGTTCTCCACGCCGCGTGACCCGGCGCAGCTGGCCGCGTTCATCAACCTGCGCGTCCTCAACCCGGAGCATGAGCACTGGCGGCGCGGCATCGAGGCGGCCGTCATCTACGTTCGCGAGCATGGCGACCTGAAGGTGCCGTTCACGTACCGGGTGCCCGGCTGCGACGACCAGGCGGCAGAGGCCGAAGGGTGGCCGGCCTCGCTCGCCGGGTTCCCCCTTGGGCAATGGATCGCCGACGCCAGGAGATTCTACACCCGCGGCGATATGGACGAGGACCGCGTCCAGCAGTTGGAGAAGTTGGGCATGGTCTGGAGCCACTTCGACGTCGCGTGGGAGGAGGGTCTGGCCGCCGCGCGTGGGTGGGCGGCCGAGGCGGGCCACCTCCTGGCGCCGCTGGACGCCACCTTCCAGGGTTACCGGGTGGGCATCTGGTTGAAGAACGCCAGGGCCGCGGCCCGGAAGGCTGCCGAGATCGAGCAGCGGCGGGCCGAAGGTCTGCCGGTGGAGTCGGCGGCCGGGGCGCTGTCTGAGGAGCGGCGCGAGCAGCTGGAGGAGATCGACCCGTCGTGGTGCCCGGCCTGGCCGGTGGAGTGGCAGCGCGCCTTCCATCTGGTCCGGCTGCACCTCAAGGCCGGCGGCACGCTGCCGATGGAGCCGGGCGAGGTCGTGCACCAGGGCGAGGACCTTGGCCGGTGGGTCCGGTCGGTCCGGCTCGGCTGGGACAAGCTCACCACCGTGCAGCAGTGGATGTGCGAGCACATCCTCGGGATCACACCCGCGAGCGAGGACGAGAAGCCCAGGCCGCGCCGTACGCAGGCCGAGAAGTGGGCGATGAACTACGAGGCTGCCAAGCAGTTCTACGAGCGCGAGGGACACCTGCAGGTCCCGAGGCAGCACGTCGAACGGATCGCCGTCGGCGGCGATGGGAAGGGCGGCAGCGGCGACGACCAGGAGGTTCGGGAGCTTCGGCTCGGAGCATGGATCGGGAATCAGCGCAGCCGAGCCGCGACGCTGTCCCCGGAGCGGGTGGAACTCCTGTCCGCAATCGGCATGCGATGGACTTGATGGACGTCGTCGTCACCGCGGCCGCCGCGCTCGCAGCCGGTGATCTGCTCGGACGGCTGCGTCCGTGGCGGCGCCCGGGCGACTGGCCGGCCGATCAGGCCCGCTTCACCGGGGCGTGGGCCCGGGGCGGCGCCGGGCGGCAGGCCATCGTCATCCTGGTCCACGCCGTCACCGCGCCGCACACCAGCTGGCACATCATGCGCACCCCAGCCACCCAGACGCTAGCGCCGAAGCCCGTACGCGATCCGGACCGGGTCGCCAACCCCACCCGGGCAGACAAGGAAGGCACCGCGTGAGCACCGAGCAGCACGACGCGACGCGTACGGCCAGGAGCTGGCCCGCATCAGCCACCACCAGCACGAGGCCACCGAGGCGCGGTTCACCGTGTTCCAGGCCCTGGCCGCCGTCGGAATCGGACACGAGCAGGCCGACGACATCGTGTCGAAGCTGGAGGCTGGGGCGGTGGCCGGCGCCCACACCTGGATCTCCGAGAGCAGCGCCCCGCACGGATCCGAGCAGCTCTTCCAGGACGGCTGGCACGCAGGAGTCCGCGATGTCGCCACCTACCTGCTGCGCATCGCCGACACCACCGCCGCCACCGGGCGCGGCCGCGCCGCCTCCAGCGCCACGTTGGTCGCCCGCCTCCAGCAGCCCGCCTCCCCCGCCCCGCAGAAGGCTTCGGTGGAGGACCCAGGCCCGGCTCTGACACTGGACGCGAAGGACGTCCTGGTGGCCGCGGAACGCTTCCCGTGGGCCCTTGGCCGCACCGGGCGAGCGGCACTGGCCGGACGGGGCGTTCCTGGACGTCGCGCTGAGCGCGGTGCGCACCGAGGAACGCCAGGGGTACATCGAGCGCCTGGAGGCTTTCGTGGAGCAGCACCGCGCACGCCTGGAGGAGCTGCTACACGCGTACGGGCCGGGCAACAGGCCCGCCTCGCACGGCCGGTAACGCGCTGAGACGACCTCGATCTCGCGTGGGGAGACCGCGCATCCGCCTCAGCCCGGACCCAGCAGAGGGGCCGGACAGGGTGATCCTGTCCGGCCCCTCTGTCGTCGGTCAGCCGAAGTCGAACGTCTCCTGGGAGAAGTCGGTCGGCGCCGGGGTGGGCGAGGGCGCCGGCGGGCCGTCCGGGCGGGCAGCCTTCCAGCGTTCGGCCAGCTCGTCCTTCCAGCCCTTCGGCGGAGGCCACGGCACGCCCCAAGCGGCGAGCTGGTCTCGCTTCCAACCGCCGGCAGGCGTGCGAGCGGCTTCGATCTCTTCGGGTGAGGGCAGGTACGTCATGGATGGTGAGCGTTCCGTGTTCAAGAGTTGTCCCGCAATGCGGTGACGAAAGACCGAGAGGTCAGATGCCTTGCTCAGAGGGAGCCACCCCTCGGGCATGGGAGAGCTCGCAAGCAAGGGAGGTTGAGCGCCGACGGGCGCGTAGTACATCTCGGCACGTTCTTCCCACACGGTCGACTTCAAGGCGACCTGCTCGTCGAACACTTCCTGTCGAAGTTTCAGCATCCCGGCTTCGTTCAGTGCCCGGACAAAATTAAGGAGTTCGATTGTGCCGACCATCGCCCAGGCCACCAGGGGCACAGCGGCGCGAAACCGATCGCGCAGTCCGAAGATGTCGCCTTCCTTGCGTCGCTGGGGATCGTGATGCACCACGTCTCCGTAGATCCAGGCCATGGCCAGCCCATGCGCATCGAGGTCACGCTCTTCGCCCGTGGACGTGTCAGCGACCATGACCCAATAGCCGGATTCGTCGCGCGTGGAGGGGCTTACCCGTGTCCGCCACTCAGCGCGTGCGGAACGTATCCACGCCGCATCTTGTGGCGCTGCTCGACAGGTGTAGCCCAGAGCTGAGAGCGCCTTCATGTGAAAGCAGTCCTCCTGCTCCAGCAGAATTGGCCTGATACGCGCTGCCGCAGACTCGACCACTTCCTCGGGCGGGAGCTCGTACGAGATCCGGACCTCGCTGCGGTCGACACGGACGTTGATGCTCATGCGGGTCAGCTCGACAAGGGCGTCCCAGTCGGCGGCCAGCGAGTGCTCCTCCACCCTGCGGGCCCTCAACACAAAGGCTTCCAGCAAGCGCTGGTGCTTCTCGTCAAGAGTCTCCGTCTGCCCGCGGCTCACGCTTCCCCCTCGCATCGATCGCTTCCAGCATGACGTGCCTTCTCCGTCGTATCCATCCAATTCGCCGGGCTGGTCCGTGCCAGGAGGAGAAGCGCTGCTGGTCGGGAGGCGTGCCCAGCTCAGCGGCGCAGGCGCGAGAGCCAGCCGGTGGCCTTCTGCTCCGGCACGGCCGGCTCCTGCTCCTCGCGCGTCGCGTCCGGCCAGGCTTCCTCCCAGTCGGTCCCGTGTCGCTGGTCGCAGTCCCCGCACAGGGTCGGACGGGCCTCCGGAGGGAGGGCGTCCCAGCCGGTGCACCCCACCGCTTGCCACCGCTCGTACGTGAACGCTGCCTTGCACTCGGTGCGGCGAGGTCGGCGGGCGTAGCGCATGAGGGCATGCTGTATGGATCTCCGGGCCTCAGCTCTTGCCGACCCCGCTCAAGAACAACTCTTCGAACCGCTGATACTCGCGGCGCAGGCTGCCCTCCCCTGTGTAGGCGGCGTGTGTTGCAAGGAAGAGACGCGGTCCCGCCCAAGCACCGTTCGACCACAATTGGATCAACCATGCCGGAGCTGTGCCGATGTCCTGGGACAGTTCAACCCACACCGCCGTGTCGGCAGCATGCTCGCCGTGAGCCATCGACGAGCCGCTCGTCCAGGCGTACCCCTCGATGCCGATACGGCGCTCAAGGTTCTCGCTGAGCCAGTCAATCGAAAGGGGTGTGATCTCGGAGGTGCGACGGCCCCTCTTCACAGGCCAGCCCCGGTCCTTGGCGTAAGCCAAGATGTCGCTGATGTCCTTCGCAGGATCGCGGTTGGTCCCGTGCGCGTCATCCACATCGGCGTCGTTCTCAACGAGCTGGTTGGCATCGGTATCGCCGCCTAGCATTTTCCTGAGACGGATACCTGCCGAGAGTCGTGCGAGGCGACGCGTCAGGGCACGTTGCAGGCGCTCGTCAGTGCTGATGGTCGGGTCGATTACCGCTGTGGCCCACAGACACGCCTCGAAGACGCCACGCGCGACCGAGACCGCGCCCATCAGCGATTTCTCTGCACGAAGCAGGACGGCGAAACCCCGAAGCTGATCGGCGGCGCTGAGGATGTTGACCGCTGATTCATACCGGAGAACCGTTGCGGCTGGTTCGGCGCGGTCACCGAGCATGACGTCCGGGACCTTCATGTCCTCTCGCGCCGGGCTCTTACGCTTCGATTTCCAAGGCTTGAGGCCCAGTTGCGTGAAACCGTCGGCTATTTCGTCGACCGCTGCCGCAAGCGCGTCGCGACGCGCATGTGCCTCCTGCCTGCCTTGGCGCAGCTGGACGAGGATATCCATCGCCCACGCCTCGCTGTCCTTGCTCGTATCGCCTTCGCTTGTCACACGCCACACCCTGCCAGACGGCTCCGACCAAGAAGTAGCGCTTTCCGTCCCGTGCTCCTTCGCGGCGACCGCTACAGGGTGGTGGACTCCTGGTTCAGCTACGACCACCACGGCGACTTCGATAACGGCCTGCACATCTTCCTCGAACCGGTCACTGAGGAAGACGACCGGCTCCGGCACCTCGCCCCCGACTACTTCCGGCAAGAGCCCGACGCCTGAGCACCGCAACCACAAGGCGCCCCTCCACCCGGCCCGGGGAGGGGCGCCTTATTAACGCCTCACGAAATCCTGGTCCGGCTGCGGGCCCGGGTGGCCGTGGTCGGCGCCATGGCAGCTACTCGTCCTTACGGTCCATCCGTTCGGCCTAGCGGCTGCCGCTGGCAGCCCGGTCCGGTTGCCTTACCTGCGGAAGCGGGAGAGCCAGGTGCCGCCGGCCTTCTGCTCGGGCACGGCCTGGTCGTGCTCCTGGTGCTCGGGCACGGCCTGCTCGGCTTGGCGTTCGGCGGTGATGGCGCGCTGCTTGCAGTCGTCGCACAGGTGCGGGTGAGTCTCGCATGGGGCGTCCCACCCGGCGGGCTCGATGGCCTTCCACCGTTCGTCGGTGAACCGGGTGCCGCAGCCGGCGCACACGGGACGGCGGGCCTCCCGCTCGGCCCTGTGCTGTGCGGCGATGCGGCGCAGCTCCTCCTGGTGCTCCCGCTGGCGGGCGGCGTACTCGGCCTGCTTGCGGGCGTCGTGGGCTTCGCGGCGCGGGTTGCCAATCGCCTCGAGGAGGGGCTGGTTGTACGGCCGGCGAAGCGCCGAAAGACCGCCCCGGCCGGGCCATGCTCCTTCAGCTGCTTCGTGCCGGTGACCACGATGGGCAGCTTGCCGTCGTACATGTGGAAGCCGTCGTAGGCGGTGCCCTGCCAGTGCCGCTGGGTCAGCTCGGCCAGCTGCGCGACGACGGTGTTGGGGTTGCGCGGGCCGACGCGGTTGAAGACGAGCAGCAGCGGCGGGTGCGGCTGATCGCCGTGGCGTCCGTCGGGCACCCACCATCGGGTGCGCCACATCGGCCGCTCACGGCCGTCGACGTCCTTCACCTTCCGCTGGCAGAACCGCATGTACTTGTCGACCTTCGCGGCAAGGACCTACGCCGACTCGAAGCAATTGTCGATCACCACAAACAGCAGCGGCACCCCGTCCTCGGGCACGGTGATGACGATGTCCGCCTGGGCGCCGCCCCTGCCCGGGTTGGACAGGTGCCGGTCGCGGGCAACGCCACCTCGGTCGCATAGGAGGCGATGGTGCCCAACCCAGCGGGCGCATCCACGGCAGCCTGCGCGGCGGAGAGGACGTCGGCCGGCTCGCTGGCGAGCTGGGGCAGGTCCGGCTTCGGGCGCAGCAGGGCGAGCACGGCCTCGTTGACCGTCATCGGGTGCAAGGCGCCGGTGCGGCCGCGCGGGCCGGGTCGCCCATCTCCCCCACCGGCCGCCCGAGCTGAAGGATCGGTGCACGACGATCGGCGCGCTACTCACGCCTTCCAGCGTGCCCCGATCCGGGCTGGTGGGCGAGTCGGCCCGGAACGGTTGGGGAGTGTCGCCGGTCCAGTCCCAGCGGTCCGGGTCCCCGGGGCGCGGGTCGTACAGAGCACGGCAGGAAAGAGGGCTTCTGCGGCCGTACCCGTACGCAATCCGGCCTGACTCGAACGCTGTGCGCGGTCAGCAACACACAGGGCCCGTTATACGCGGGGAGCCCGCGGCAGGTCACAGAGGGTTCGGGCGGTTCACCGCTTCTCAGCGCAGGCCCTGCAGTTCGCGCAGCCCGTAGTCGGGCGGCAGCCATCCCCGCTTTCTGCGGTCGATGGTCTTTTGGGTGTGCGGTGGAGGGTGGGGGCAGCCTTGCATCAGGTCCGGCATCTCGCTGGCCCAGGAGAGCCGGTAGTGCGCGGCGCACACGGGCCAGAGGGTGTTTGCGGGTTCCTTCGGGCGCGGGGCCGGGCCACGTTTGGTTCGGCGTCGCTTGGGGCGGGGCGGTTGGGGTGGGCGCAATTTGCAGCTCTCAGCGAAGTCTGTCAGGGATGGCAGTCCTGCACTGCCCAACGGATCGCTGAACAGAGGCCCGTCGGTGCCGGTCTCGATGCTCCAGGCGAGTGCGGCGGCCCTCAGCAGGGGGCGGGCCCAGTCGGGGACCGGGTGGGTCATGCAGCCCTGGCGGAGGCCGTGGTCGTGGAGCGTGATGGTCGAGGTGTCCGGGCCCAGGTCGCGGGCATGTGCGGTGTTGAGTTGGGTGGTGGAAGCCGCGGTGAACGTCGCTGTGGCGAGCTGGGCTGCTAGGTGGGGGTGGGCTGAGGCGCGGTGGAGGCGCCAGGCGACTTCCGCTTCGGTGACCGGCGGCATCACTGGTGGGAAGAAGTCCCGGTCCGTTGCCGTCGGTGCTGCGCAGTGGCACGGGCCGGTGGCCTCGTCGAAGGCTTTGAGGGTAGTCAGGGCGGGCAGGCTGATCCATCGGTTCGCCAGCGGCCGCGCTGCGGGGAGCGGGGACAGGGGGGCTGATTCGGTCTCGGGGAGCAGGGCGGATGCCTCGGCGATGTGGTGTTCCACCTGCCGTAGTTCGCGTTCCAGGAAGGGCCTCATCTTCCGGCGGTGGCAGACAAGGGTCAGGCGGATGCCGGTGCGCCGGCGCAGGGTGAGGAGGTCTTTGAAGCGGTGCGGGGTGAGGAGGTGGGCGCGCAGCAGGGTCAGGTGGGTGATGGAGGTGGCGAGGATCCAGGCGGCGGCGAGCGACCAGGCCGGGGCCGGATCGGCCGGTCGGTAGCCCGTCAGGGGGACGGGCTTGCCCAGGGCGGCGAGGATGTCGTAGGCGAGTGCGAGGGCGGCGTCCACGCCGGGAGTGGGGTGG
The DNA here is from genome assembly GCF_011820545.1 of Streptomyces sp. DSM 40868. Taxonomy (NCBI): domain Bacteria; kingdom Bacillati; phylum Actinomycetota; class Actinomycetes; order Kitasatosporales; family Streptomycetaceae; genus Streptomyces; species Streptomyces sp. DSM 40868. The sequence goes on along the minus strand of NZ_CP050504.1, from coordinate 9,186,033 downwards.
ACGGTGAGGCGCCCGTGATGTGGGGCGTGGGAGGCAAGGGCCGCCCGGGTGTGGACCACGTCGTCGTGTGGGTCGATGATCACCGTGACCGGTGGCGGGTTCGGGCAGTCCAGCATCAGGCCGCCCGGCGGTGGCTCAGCTTGCTGTAGGCCCAGCGCAGCAGTTCCTCATCCACGCAGGCCCGCCCGGTCTCTTTCATCCCCACGGTGAGGTGGTGGGTGATCTTCGCCCAGGCCCGGAAGTTCCCGTGGGCCGCTTCCCGGTCGCACAAGGCGACCAATTCAGGGTCCGCGTCCATCCAAGCAGGGTGGAAGGCCGGGACGACGGCCAGGACCTCGTCCAGCGGCATGCGGTCGATCTCCTGCCACGCGTAGACGCGGGACTCCAGCATCGGCTCGCTCTGCAGCATCTCGAAGCAGCCGTTCCCGCCGGTGAAGATGATGGTGAGGTCGGAGTCGGAGTCGTCCCACAGGTAGCGCAGGTACTCGAAGCAGAGTTTCGACAGCCACTGAGCTTCGTCGCAGACCAGGACATGCGGTTCTTGAAGGGCGCCGCGCAGCGTCCGGTCGAACTCGATCGGCTGCGCCGGCGGTCGGCCTTGCAGGCCGAGGGCGTGGAACAGTTCGTGACGGAGGTCGCGGGTGGAGGGCCGGGCCCGGAACTGGATCCGGCGTGTGAGCTTCGGGGCGAGCTCGCGCAGGCAGGCGTTGACCGCGAAGGACTTGCCGTTGCCGGCCTGGCCGTAGATGCAGATCATCGCCTTGGCGTCGATCGCGGCCCGGATGTTCTCCCGGGCGGTGAGCAGGGCGCGGGTGGAGACGACCTGGGCGCCTGGCAGGCGCATGTAGTGGTCTTCCCGTTCCGCGGGCAGGCGGCCTCTGCGGGGCGAGGTGGGCATGCTGGTCACTCCTTGCTGCCTGGTGCGGGCCTGGCGCCGGTGGGGTCTTCCGGCGGGGCGATGTCGGCTGGGTCTGTCACCGCCGGCGCGGTGGTGTCAGGGCGGGGACGGGGCCGGGCCCAGCCCGGCGGAGGATCGCGGGGTGGGATCAGGTCCGGCAGTGCACGGGCCGCGAGGTCCACCGCCCGGGCGCGGCTGATCTCCTCGTGGGCCTGCTGCTCGGTGACCGACCGCCGCGGATGGGGCGCGGCAGGGGTGGTCGTTGCGGTGTAGCGGGTCCGGCTCAGCTTCTCCGCTGCTTTGAGGTCCGCTTTGAGAGCGCGGGCCTTGCTCTCACGGACCTTGGACAGCGCGCGGCGCTGCGCGGGTGTCGCGGCCTCGGCAAGGTAGGCGCTGCCCAGGTGCCGAACAGGGGTGTCGGCGGTGAAGACCTCGATCGTTCCGTCGAAATGCGGCAGATAGCGCAGCCGTACCCTGGTGCCGACATTGCCGGCCATCCAGTCCGCGATGTAGGCGCGGCGCCGCCACGCGACCCCGTTCGTGGTGATCTTCCGGATACGGCCGTCGTCCTCCATCGCGAAGAACGCCAGTTGCTTCTCAGGCACGTCCTCGATCGGTGTCGGATCCGCCTCCCACGCTTCGCTCGGGGTCATCCCGTCCGGGACGCCGGCCGGGTGGTGCTCGGTGTTCCACCAGGCCACCCAGTCCAGCAGGACTTGGACGAAGTCCGGGTAGGACAGCAGTCCCTCCACGGGATCGGGCCGGTATGCCTGCGCGGGGCGGGCACGGCGGGTGTAGCCCGGGAGGGAGACCAGCAGCATCTGTTCCACCGCGCTGTTCAGGGCCTCCACGGTGCCCTTGCGGTAGGGCTTGTAGGCCGGCAGGTCGTGAACGGGGACCGCAAAGCCGCCCAGTGCCCTCGCAACCGCCCCCGAGAGGAAGTCCTTGCCTCGGTCCACCCGAACCCGGTCCGGCAGGCCACCGAACGGCCCGTACGGGGCGGACCGGCTGATCCCCGAACGCAGCGCGGCCAGGACGGCGTCCCGGGCCGGCTGGTGCGGTGTGACCGCTACCCCCACGATCACCTTCGACGCCACATCGATGAACCACGTCACCCACGGACACACCGCGGCCCCGTCCAGGGCGACACGGACCGGGATACGTTTGTGATCACCCTCCCAGCAGGCGTTGCGGTGCGTGGGCGGCCGTTTGCCGTAGACGTCGTAACGACGACGCGCTGCTTCACCGCCCTTCAGCCCGGCCCGCTCCCCCGCCGACAAGTCCCGGCGTACGGCGCGTTGCAGGGTCCGAAGAGAAGGCACCGAGCCCGGGTCACCGGCCGCGGCCGCTTCCGCGAGCAGTTCGCGGTGGACCGCTGACACGTTCCCACCCCACACCGCCAGACGGACACGCATATCTGGCGTCACACCGGCCCGTGACGGAGTCCGTGCGGACAGCCGCCCCTCCCGCCGGGCCACCGCCACCCAGTTCCACACCGTCCGCAGTGACACACCAAGAGACCCAGCGACCGCCCGTGCGTGCTCGGTGGCCAACTCGCCCCGGGAATCATGGGCCATCAAGCGCGCCACCGCGCCCTCACGCCCGCCGGCCGGCCAGCGCCGCGGCATGTCCTCGCCACCAGGAACCCGATCGGACACTCCTCACCCCCGGCTGCACCTCGTGCAGGTGGTGGCTGTCCGCCGTGGCCTCATCCATCCCGACACGCCGATCAGGCACACACGAACGGATGAAGCAGGCCCCCGATCCCCCATGGGGCACCGGGGCGCGGTTATGGGCGTTTCCGGTTACGTGCGAGGCGTCGGCTCGATGAGCAGTGCGTCCATGGGCTTGGTCCGATGAGGCCGCAGCACTTCCAGCCAGGTCACTCCGCTGTCCAGGAGACGCCCCATAGATCCGAAGCCGTTCCATCCCAGGTCGACGAAGCAGCGTTCAGCCTGCTGGTCCCGGCCGAACAGCCGCTGGCCGTGCAGCGTCACCGCGCTGAGGTCAACGCCTCGCTGCTCCAACGCGGCCAGGGCGCACGTCGCCGCCCGGCGCAACGGGCTCGTCTCCACCCAGCGTCGCCGTACATGCCGGACGGCTTCAGGGTCCTCGATGTCTCCGCCCAACAGCCTCAGCGGCGTGATGCTGATCTTGCCCTTCACGTGTCGGCCGAACAGCTCGATCCGCGCCGGGCGCGGCACCAGGCTCTCCAGCTCCTCGAACTCTGTCAGCATGTGGTCCCTGGGCGCCGGCCCGGCTTCCGGGTCCGCGGTCAAGGAGGCGAGGCGCTCACGGGCCAGGGAGAACGGCTCACCCTTCCGCCAGAGCAAGAACAGCTCGAAGCCCTCGTCCAGCAGGCTGCTGCGGCCACGGAACTGGAAGGAGATACCCCGGGTCCGGCCCCGCAGGGCCTGCCTCATCCCCACGTACGAGTCACGCCCGTTGATCGATGCATCCAGCGACTCGCCCAGCCAACGCCTGTCCGTGCCGTGCTCAATGACGACGTCGACATCGTTCGGCTCCAGCGCCCCACGCGCGTACGACCCGAAGACATACACCTCCTCAACCAGGCCCAGCGGCCAACCACCGTTCTCGAGCCGCGTGATCATGTCCGCCAGCAGCCGCGTCGCCCGCTCACGCTTCATCCGGCCACGCCCTCGGCATACGCGGCACGAAACTCCTGTGCCACCACGAAAACGGAACCCGGGACCGCACGCGGCTTACCGTCCTGCCACGTCCGCCCGATCACCTCCGCCGCGGCCCTCCCCCGCTGCAGCTCATACTCCTCAACCGCGGCGGCGAACTCTGCAGGAACCTCCCGCCGGTCCACCACACCCGCCACAGCAACCTGCGGGAAGGAACCCCCAAACGTCTGCAGCCTGGTCCATCCCAGGGACCGGCCGGCCTTACGCATCGCCGAGCGGATCAGAGCGACCCCGCCAAGCTCCTCCGCCTCATCAACACCGAGCCGGAGCTCGTACGACCCTCCGTACCCGCCAGCGCCCGGCGGACACGACCGACGCAGCAACGGCACCAGGACAGCAACAAGACGCTCATGACGCGGATCACCCACAAACGACGGCATCCACCGAGCGTAGCCAGACACGACACGGCCCCACCCGGCGTTTCGCCACACCCACCCACAGGAGCGACAAGCCCCCCACCCACCGAACGACACCAGCCTTCACCGGCAAAACGACACCATGGCACCGGCATCACCCCAGCCCAACACCAGTGAAAACCTATGACGCACACCCAATGCACATCACACGACGCCCATCAATCGGAAAGTCGAAATTCCGGCGTGCGGAGGTACGCAAGCCGAACGGCCCCCCAGGGCCGGGCGGCGGAACCACCCACCGGGACCGGCCACGCATCCGTGCTTTTGAACGTCACGGCCGGTACCACCCGAGACTCAGAGCCGCTGTTGCCGCCTACGGTCCGCGCGGACCCCGCAGTGCCGCAGGCGAAGCCGCGCGCGCCACCGCGGGGTGCGGGCGATACCGCTGACGCTGTTGCTGGTGGGCCGAGGCCACGGCGTGGCGGTGCTTGATCCTGACGGGCGAGATCCGGTATCACGCGCGCGCACGCTCTAGAGGTAAGAGCCGTGCGTTTCCGCAGGTCAGCGAGCCGTGTGCGGAGAGATATGTCAGCCCTGGACTGACATATCTCCGTCGGGACGTCAGGCAGTCCTGACCTATGAGCAGCGTTTCGTGGCACTAATGCCACGAAACGACTTGCGGTGCGTCAGAGGCTGCTCGTCGGTTGGTCGCCAGTCAAGGTCAGTCCTGGGCTGACGTTCGGGTGACTTTCGTGGCGGTGCTGCTGCGTTTTGGTGGCACTACTGCCACGGTTCTCCGCTAGGGTGCTGACGTCACGACGATCAAGGAGACAGCGACCCCATGAGCTCAGGGCCTCTGGACGGGAGCGCAGCACCGAAGCTGCCCGGCGCGCCGTCCCGTCGTCGGCGCCGTCCGAAGCCGCCGCCCACCGCGTACAACCGTGCCTCCGGTTCCACGATCGAGCTGCCCGCCGGCCACGCCGCCCAGGTCTTCCCGATCGGCGCCAGTACGGGCTTCATCGGTGAGGCGTTCTCCATGGACAGCCTGGAGTTCATGCGCTGGGCCGCCGTGCGGTACGACAGCGACCGATTCGTCCTGGTGGTGCTGTTCACCCTCGTGGGGTTCCAGAAGCCGGGCGGCCTGATCGAGACGACCCACGAGGACATCGCTGAAGCTCTCGGATACAGCCGGTCTCACATCAGCCGGGTCTTCAACGTCCTGGAGGCCGACGGCGCGCTGCGACGGCTCCAGCGGGGCCTGTACCAGCTGAACCCCGCCGCGTCGCTCAGGGGAGGGCTCAGGGAGCCGCGCAAGGGCGAGAAGAAGCGTTTCAAGCCGGGTATGGGCGACAGGGTGGAGCAGCTCGACCTGTTGCGCGAGATCATGGAGGACCCGGACGCGCCCGAAGCATTCCGGGCGATGGCCGCTCCGGGCGCGAGACTTGAAGTGCGCAAGGAGTCGGCTGGGGAAGGGAAGGCCACGTCATGACGTCCGCTGCCGAGGAATGGGTTCCGCGCCGCAATGTGCTGTGGGGCAGCTTCAACGGCCTCGCGTACGTACCGCGGCTTCCCCCCACCGCCTACGCCCTGCTCCTGCACATGATGACCGAGCAAGATCCCGGCGGCCTGGTCGCCGCCACGCACGATGAACTCGGCGCCGGCCTCGCCATGGAGCGCGGCATGATCAGCCGCGCCATGCAGCACCTGGTCGCCGCCCGGCTCGTCACGGTGGTTCGCCGCGGACGCTTCCAGCTCCACCCGATGATCGCCGCGTTCAGCGATCCCCGCGAGCAGCAGCGCGCCATCAAGGCCCTGCCGAAGGACATGCGGCTGGACGTCGGCGACTTCGAGGACGAGTACGAACGCCGCTTCCAGCTCCACCTGGAGGAGAAGGCCCGCAAGGCCGAGGCCAAGGCGAAGGGCAACGTCACGCCCATCACGAAGCCGCCCCGTCTCAGGCGCGTCCACTGACCCGGCCGCCCGGCCGGCCGGGTGACACGGCGCTGTACCTCACGGTGCGGCGCCGCTCTTCGTGTCCACAGCCATGGGCGATACATCGTTCCCCCAGGGGGGAAACCGCAGGTAGGAGAGCACCCTAGTGTGGTTTCAGGGCCTCTCCCCCGAGCGCACTGAACTGTACGGCCAAGAAGGACCGCCGCGTCGCGGCCCGCACCAAGGTCACCACGCCGACGGCGGCCACAACGCCGCCACCGCCGAGCACGCAAGACGAACCCACCCCGCACGAGCCGGCGGAGGACGAGGAAACCATGGCCGAGGTGATCCCGCTGGGGCTCTTCGACCCGCTTGAGGATCCCTGGAAGAGATCATGACGACGATGCCCGACAGCGGCCCGCCCGACGACTTCGGCCAGTACCTGACCGTCCTGCCCGGATGGCAGCAGTTCGTCGCGTCGACGACCAGCACCACGATGACCGTGCTGACGAAGAACGAGTACGACGCCCTGAGCAAAGAGGAAAAGTACGACTATGACGAGGACCGGCTCGACCACCATGCCCGTCTCCAGGTGGTCGCCACCTCCACCGTCCGCCGCACCGTCACCTGCGGACGTCGCCTGACCGTCCTCAACCGCGGTGCCATCAGCGCTCGCCGGGGCCTGATCGTCACCGGTCCGGCCAACACCGGCAAGACGATCGCTCTGACCCAGCTCGGCCTGGCCCACGAGCTCCAGGATCGTCGTCGGCACCCCGGGCAGGACGAGCGCATACCGGTCATCTACATCACCGTCCCGCCCGCCGCGACACCCCGCATGATCGCCGCCGAGTTCGCCCGGTTCCTCGGTCTCCCGGTCCTGCGAAGCTCCAACATCACCGACCTCACCGAAGCCGTGGTCGGCGTCTGCACCAAGGCCCGCACCGGCCTCGTCCTGGTCGACGAGATCCACAACATCTCGCTGCAGACCCGCACCGGAGCCGACGCGTCCGACACACTCAAGTACTTCTCCGAGCGGATCCCGGCAACCTTCGCCTACGCCGGCATCGACATCGAGGACAGCAGCCTCCTGACCGGAACCCGCGGCGACCAGATCGCCGCCCGCTTCACGGCAGTGGACACCCACCCCTTCCCCTACAACGCGGAATGGAAGGCCCTGGTCGCCCAGTTGGAGGCGAACCTCCTGCTGCACCAGCACAAGCCCGGCACCCTCACCCGCCTGGACAGGTTCCTGCACACCCGCACCGGCGGCATGATCGGCACCCTGTCCCACCAGCTCCGCGGGGCCGCCGTCGACGCCATCCTCACCGGCACCGAAAAGATCACCAAAGCGGGACTGCTGGCCGTCGACCTCGACATCGCCTCCCGCCGCAAGCAGCCCGGCACCGACGAATGACGTCGTCGGCCCCGGACACCGAGGTCGCCCGCCTTCCGTTCAAGGCTCGTCCACAACAGGGAGAAGGAGTCGCCTCGTTCATCACCCGCCTCGCCAAGGCGAACTACCTTCCTCCCGCTTACCTGCGGAAATACCTCGCTGAACCGCCCATGCACCGGGGCAGTCCGACCTGGCCCCGCGTTGCCGCCGCCGCTGGCCGCGACCCGGCCGAGCTCCGGCAGATCCTGAACACGGTCAACTGCGAGGAATGCGGGGCCCCCATACAGTCCAAAGCGAGCTTCGGCGTCAAGCCGCTGACCTGTTCGAGAGCCTGCCGGCAGAAGAGATACCGCAAGCGCTACCCCGCCAGCCAATGGCGCCGGGAACGCTGCTGGGTCTGCCGAAAGGTCATGGTCATGCGAATTGGGCAGCGACGCCCTCTCTGCTCGTCGGCCTGCCGACGAGCCGCCTACCTCGAACGGCAGCAGCGGCGCACGCCACAACCCGAAGCACCTTCCGGACCGGAAGCCGACGCATCACCGATCTGTTTAATCTGCGAAGTCCCCCTGCCGCCGAAAGCTGCCAAGAGCGGGCGCCGCACATGTTCTCAACGGTGCCGTCAAGCGGCATACCGCTGGCGAACAACACCGCCGCGTCCGGCTCGCCCACTGGCCCCACCCCGCAAACCGACAGCGACGCCCCCGGGGACATGCGAAGTCTGCGAGCAGCCGCTGCCTCCTGGGCGCGGGCAGTCACGACGCCGCACGTGCTCAGCCCGATGCCGCCAGCGGGCTCACCGGTGGCGCACCAATCCATCCGAAGCGCATCACGCTCAACGGGCAGCACCAACGAGTCCGAAGCGGATCTCACTGCCCGAACCTGCAGCTTCAGCCAACATGGTCGGGGCGAGGGCTGACGCCCTCGCCCCGACCCGCAAGGCGTCCCCCGGAGCCCTGTCCTGCCCAGTCTGTTCGGACCCGCTGCCCGAAGGACGCGGCGGGTCGCAACGCCAGACATGCTCCCAACGCTGCCGTCAGAAGGCATACAGACAACGCAGGGCGGCTCCGCCTCAGCAGAGGCCAGCACCGCGCGTCAGTCCAGGGTGACTCGATAGACAGTGGACTCTCTCCGTTGAAAACCTGCCCGCTCATACAAGCGGTTCGCAGCCTCTCGCGAAGGGCGCGATGTGAGATCGACGGTTCGAGCCCCTGCGTCCGCGGCCAGTCCAAGGGCCTTGTCGATCAGGACCTTGCCGACCCCATGGCCACGGGCGGCGGCATCGACCACTACGTCCTCGATGTGAGCCCGCAGGCCGGACGGCAAGGGTGACATCACCAGCGTCAACGTCCCGACGATCACGCCCTCGACACGGGCCACCAGCAACGTGTTGGTACTGGCACCCGCCAGTCTCCCCACTGCTTCATGGTCCAGGGGCTTGGCCTTGGACGACAGCTGCGGAAGGAGACGAGCGAACGCCTCCACCACTTCATCAGTCGCCTCGTGAACGACCTCAGTCTCAACGCTCATGCTCTGGAACCTATCGGCTCCTGGGAGTTGCCGATCAGCAGGCAGCGACCGTCTCGGACCGGATGACCTGAGACGACGAGCGAAGCGGGCCAGATCATCTGAGGCAGGGGACCCGCTCGACGGAGGGGCATCTACCCCTATCCGTCATCCTTCACTGACACAAATGAGCAAGTGATCGCCCTTCATTGGCGCAGAAGGTCATTGATCAGCCGTCGGTGGCAACCGATCACCGTTCACTGGCACAGGTCAGCTCGTGACGAACAGGCGGGGTGCAAGGCATGAACTCTTATGTGTCACGCTCCGCCGCTGAACCGCCCCAGGAGGGGGTTCGAGGACCTCGAAACGGACAAACGCACCCATAATTGTTGCGGCGTGACACCCTTTCAAAGGAGCGTGACGCCGGTGTCACGCTCACGCTCCGTCAGCGTGACACCGGTTGTCCTCTGGCACTGAACATGGACTCATTGCCAGGGAAGTTGGACAACCGAGATCACCGGGTCAGGACAGGTAGCTGCTGCTGTTACCTGACCCGTGCGATGTAGAGACCCTCGTGCGTGTCGACCTTGACCTTGTCGCCAGTGGCGACGAACAGCGGGACCTTGATCTCGGCTCCGGTCTCCAGGGTGGCGGGCTTGGTGCCGTCGCCCTGGGTGGGCGGCCCGGTCTCGGCGATGACCAGCTCGACCATAGAGCTGATGCTGATGGCCAGCGGGCGTTCCTTGTACAGCGTTACGTCGACCTGAGAACCATCGGTCAGGTACTTGGCGGCGTCGCCGACGACGGCGGAGTCGACCATGAGCTGCTCGCCGGTGGCCGCATCCATGAACACGAAGCCGTCGCCTTCCGGGCAGATGTACGCCATAGACCGTTCTTCGACATCGGCCAACTCGATCTTGCCGTCCGCGGCGAAGGTCTTCTCGATGACCTCGCCGGAGCCGAGCTCCCTCAGTTTGGCTCGCACGGAGGCCGGCCTCTTGCGGCGTTGGAACTCGGTGACGACGTAGGGCCTGCCGTCGACCTCCAGCTTCAGGCCCTTCCTGAAATCGTCCAAAGTAGCCACGGAAAACAACTCCTCGTTGTGTGCTGACGCGGTTCCGCTCAGACCACCGCCCCGGCGGCAGATGCACTCCGGTGCGGCTGTGGCCGTCACGACGCTGAACGCATACCCGGAGTTGCGAAACTGTCACGCTGTGTCGCGGTCAGGCATTCGGGTGACGTTTCCGACCCGACAGTCAGACGCGCGGTCACTCACCGGTCACCGATCAGCCGGTCCAACTTCGGTGGCAAGTGATCCAAATTCGCTGTCGCGGGACAGCCCGAGGGGCTGGGATGCGAAGCCCAGCCCCTCGGGCTGCCGGCCTGTTGTCATGTCCTACTTGGAGGCGTTGGACAGGCAGGTCTTGAGCTCGGTTCGAGCGGTGGGCACCGCGTCGTGGGCCGTGCGGGCGTCGGCCCGGCTCTGCTGGGCCTTGTCCTTGAGAGTGTCGTAGTCCTTGGCCGTCGTGGCCTTCCTGGCCGCAGCCGCGTCCTTCTCCACCACGCCAGCCAGGCTTTGGACGCTGATTTTCGTCTTGAAGTCCCCGCTCCGGGCTGCCGTGACGGACCGCTTCCCCGCCGCGGCAGCCTTCTCGGCCGCGTCGGCCACCCCGGCAGCGTCGTAGGCGTCCATCGCCTTCGTTGCGTCGACGGCCGCCTCGGCGGCGGTGCCTTGCTCCTTCTGCAGTTCCTTGAGCTCGGCGTCGTCCTCGCCGCGCATGCCCAGGCTTCCGATGAGAGAGTCCATGGCGTGCGAGAGGTCGTAGATGTCGCTGGTCGTCTGCTTGAGCGTCGCCCTGTCCCGTTCGGACTGGTCGAAGGCCGCCTGCGCGGCGTCGGCGTCCTTGTCCGCCGCCGCTGCCTTGTCCTCGGCATCCAGGTAGGCGAGCTGCTCCTTCGCGCAGGCCGGCGCCTCCGCCGCGTGCACAGTGGTGGCGGCCGGCGCGGCGAGCAGCAGCACAGCCGTGGCGAGGGACGCCCCCCGGGCCAGCGAACGCAACTTCATGACAACTCCAGACACGGCCCGAGGCCGTACAACAGCCCCCGGCGCATCGGAGCGCCCTGGGGCAACGATCAAAACGACCTGACAACCGGAACCCCTCGCTCATAGTTACGGCCAGGGCTGACCGGGTCCTCGATCAAGGATCAGTGGCACGCGCTCAAGGAACGAGGTCACCGGACATCTGGCGGGTTGCCGAAGGTGAGGTGATCCTAGGGCGGCCACACGCACGGTCGGCAGGCCGCGCAGTCCCCGCAGCTCACGCAGAACCGGCGCGGGACGGACGGGCAGTCGCAGATCGGGTTGTAGTCGGGGTCGCCCTCGCCGGGGTAGTACGTCTCGCCGAACGGCGGCTCGGTCCACGCGTAGACGGTGCCGTCGGCGAGCAGCTCCTCGAAGTGCCGGCCGACGGCGCTGGCGGTGTGCCAGACCGCGACGACCTCCGGCTCCTGGTCGTGGTTCACGCCCGGCTCCCCGTGGGGTCGCCCGGCTCGGCGGCGCGGGTGAGGAGCGCGGCGAGGCCGGCGGTGGCCTCGGGGTCGGCGGCGGCGAGCCGGGCCGCGACCGCCAGCTCTCCGGGCGCGGCGGCCGGGACCAGGCGGGCGAGCGCGGACAGCAGCGCGGCGTGCGCGAGGACGGGCTGCGGCAGGAGGCCGGCGGCGGCCTCGCGTGCGGCCGGGTCGGCGTAGTGCCCGCGGTGCGCGGCCAGGGCGCGGGCGAGCCAGGCGTCGACGTCGGCCTGGACGTACCACCCGGCGCGGCGGGTCAGCTCCTCGCGGACGGCTTCGTCACCTTCACGGGGCTCGGCCTGCTCCAGCATGCCCAGCTCGCGCAGCGCCTGGAGCTCGTCGGCCCGGGCGGCGATCCGCTGCGCCTCGCGTACGGCGGCTTCCCGTTCGGCGGCGGCCGCGGCCTCCGTGGCGAGCTCGGCCTGGACGACGTCGTCGGTGTCCGGGTCGTACACGGTGCCCGGCGCGGCGGCGGCGAGCAGCTGGTCGATCCGCTCCCACTCCGCCAGCTCCGCCCGGCGGCGCTCGTCGGCGGCCAGGTCCTCGTGCTGGGAGGCCTGCCGCGCGTCGAACCGGGCGTCCTCGAGGGCCGCCGCGGCGGCGGCGTCCATGCCCTTCGCCCGCCGCCGTACGACGCGCCGGCCGATGCGGGCGGGGTCGACCGGCTCCCGGGGCGCGGCGACGCGCGGGGCGAGTGGACGGTGGGCGGTGCGCCGGGGCGGCCAGGGCGTGGTCATCGTCGGCCTCGCATTCATGGTGCGGATTCGAAAGCGGGCCGCCGGTAGAGCGCTGTACGGCGGCCCGTCGGATACGTTTCTAGCATTTCTGGAATTCGGCCGGGTCAGAACCGGAACTCAATTTGCGAGACGTGTGTGAAATCTGCGCGCAGGCCGACGGCGCGGGTGCCCCATTGCGTGAAATACGACTCGGTGATGGCCTCCGCGACGATCGGATGCAGGTCTTCCTCCGTCGCACCGGCCTCCTGGAGTTCGAGGATCTGCTTCGCGTAGGTGGGTGAGATCGCGGTGGTGATGGTGCGCTCGCGGCCGTCGTCCGAGCTGCCCGTGCAGGTGAATCCGAAGTAGGCGGTGACGTCCACCATCATGCCGCTGGAGGTGGCTGCCTGGTGCCGTGCCTGTGCTCTGACCTGCGGTTGCCACTCGGATTCCGTCTCCTCCACCAGGGCGGCCCGCAGGCGCTTCTGGGGGGTCGTCAGCGTCCCGGCGCGGTAGCGCTCCACCGTGCGGCGCGAGACACCCAGACGCTCCGCCAGGGCCTTGGTCGACCCCTTCGTCCGCGTGAGAAGGAATTTCATCTGAGCCTTTGCGGATTTCGGCGCGGGCCGGGTGAACACCTTCCGCTCCGCCCGTGCGAGGGCCTCCAGAACCTTGCCGCGGCGCGGGGCCGGCTGCTGCTGCTCGTGATCGCTCATGCCGCCCAGTCCCCCACGGCGAGCCTGTGGACAGCGGCCGGTGCCCACGCAGGCCGTGCCGACCGCCGGCGTCCAGGCGCTCGTCCGTACGGTGGGAGGCATGACGACGTCCTCCGCCCCCGACCCGGCGTCGGTGCCGGTGCCCATCCAGGTGCTGCTGCCCGGGGACCAGGAGGTCGTCGCCCGCCTGTGGTCCCGGCGCCAGACGCCCGACGGCTGGAGGTACGAGGTCGGGCTGCCCGCGTTCCGAAACGGCCCCGGGGACACGGTGGAGCCTGCCGAGTACCGGGTCTGGGTCCGTGCTCCGGACCACGTGCGGCCCGTGGCCGGCGTCTCGTACGACCAGGTGCCCACCGAGTACCTCCCGAAGCCGTCGCTCGTGGACCAGGCCCTCGGGCCGCGCCGCCCTTCGGGCTGGGTGCTGGCCAAGGCCGGCGGCCGCGGGCCCGGCCGGGGCGGTGTCGTGCACGCCGTCGACTGCGACGAGGCGCCGGCCGGGGCGCCGGTGCTGCCGCTGGAGCGGGCACTGGACGCGGCCGAGCAGCCGGGGGTGCGGCTGTGCTCGCTGTGTGGCGCGGCCGCCGAGCTCGATCCGGTCCTTCGAGGCTTCGACGGCGAGGGCTAGCGGCCGGATATACCGGACGCGTATCGAGTACCCGATCGGTCTTTCGCGGCTGTGTACGAATCGAGGGAAGGCGTTGTCAGAGGGGTCTGCAACGCTCCCGTCCATGCCCATGATCAGCCCGAAACTGGCGTGCGCCATCTTCACGGACGAGACCCGCGACGCCTCGTTGCCCCTGCGCCCCGGCGTCCTGCTGAAGACGATGTCGCACCACCTGCGCTGGCACGGACACGTCGTCGTCGGCGACGTCGCCTTGCGCCTGTACAAGCACAAGGGGCCGTGGCGGTACGACGAGCGTGACGTGCGCCGGGCCGCCCGGGACCTGGCCGCCGTGACCGTCGACCACGACGACCTGGTCGAGGTCGTGCTTCCCAGGCGGCGGTGGCACGAGGAGGATAGCGGCCAGGATGAGGACGCCTGGAACCGCGCGAATTGGCGCCGCCAGATCGCCGGCTGGATGTACCACGAGGCCCTGTCCAAGGAACTGGCCCGGGATCGGCCGTACACCGAGCGCAGCGAGTGGGAGCGGATCGGGGAGAACGGCCTTCCGGGCGGGCTGACGTGGGAGGAGTTGGTCACCGTGCGGAACGGATCTGGGAGCTCGTCCACGATCGCCGGCACCTACCCCTTGGAACTGCTCACCCGAGCCGAGGGCCGCTGGTGGCTTCCCCGCGCCTACGCCGACCTTCTGGACCGGTGGGAGGTACTGGAGGAGAAGCTCCTCGAACGGGCGCGGCTGTGCTCGCGGTGCGGGGCGCGGGGGCCGCGATGGAGCGGCTGGAGGACGCCGACCAAGACCGGGTACGTGACGATGTGCCCGCCGTGCTCGGGGGCGGAGTTCACCGCGTACACCGGGCACCTGCGCGGAGTGCCGTACGGGCAGATGCGGGCCCGGAAGCTGCGGGCCGACGACTACCTGTGCCGGCTGTGCCAGTCGAGCAGGGCCTCGGTGTGGGACCACTGCCACGGGCACGACCTGGTCCGCGGCCCGGTCTGCGCCAGCTGCAACACCTTCGAGGGCAAAGGCATCCCGGACCTCCTGCTGCGGCGGGAGGAGGTCGTGGCGCACCTGCTGGAATGCAGCCGCTGCCGCGAGGAGCGGACCCTTCCCCCGCGGTTCCACGCCGCGGTGGCCGGGTTCCACCTGGAAGCCGAGGCCCGGCACGCCAGCTGCCCCGTGCAGCCGCGTGTCCGGCACCGGGGCACCGCCACGAGCGGACACGTCTTCGACCTGTACTGCGACCGGCACTGGACGAAGACGTGGATCGAGGAAGTGTCGACTGCCGAGGCGCACGAGCTGGTCCGCGCCTTCGTCGACCAGGCGCTCGCGGCCGGACAACCCGGGGACGGGGCCGGGTTGCCGGGTCCGCGAGCGGCTTCCGACACACATACGCGGACGTGACGAGTCGCGGTCGCCCGACTCAGGCCGGCTCGGTTTGATCGCGGCTGACCGTCTGTCGCAGAAGCTGCCTGACGTCAAGGTTCCCGATCACGCCGGCGCTCAACGGCCCGGCGCCCCGCGAGGGCACGGCACGCCAGTGCAGTGCACCGCCCAGCACGACTGTCAGGGCAGGGTTCAGAGGGGAAGGTGGTACAGCCTGGTGTCGAAAAGCAGGTGCTTCCCCATGGCCTTGCCGTCATAGCGCAACCAAACCCATGCGTTCTTGACGTAGACCGTGACCCTGCCGCGGGCGACTTCATAGTCGAAGCTCATCGATACCCCGTCGTTCAAATTCCCCTTGGCCTCGCCCAGGCGGACCGGGGAGTGGAAGGGAACGGCGCAGCCCAGTCGGCAGGACAGGCCCCCCGTCTCGGGGTCGGTCTCCGTGCGCAGTTCGAGGGCGAGAGCCCCGTGCAACGGCACCGTGACGTCGACGATCGACGTCCTTTCGGTGGATTCGAACTGGTCGTATCCGGCGGATTCGCCGTAAACCGGGCCGCCGGATGCGTACTTGGCGTAGATGTGCAGCTCTTCGCCGCCGGTGGCATCCGAAGGGCCTTCGACCCGGTGGTGCCCCTCCAGCCACGTGCCCAGAGTTTCCTCGGTCTTGACCTGCTCGGACATCGTGTGGGTCCTCCTGCCATCGGTGGATTTCATGGTTGCCGATCCGCCGGCCTTCGCCCCGGCGTCCCGTGCGGGCCGAACCTACCCACGCCACGCCTCGATAACCACACAAAGTAGTTGAACAAGAACAAGCCGTAACGGAACAACGCAAGCGACCCCCGCACCAGATCGGTCCGGGCGCGACTGAGCGCTCCAGTTGGCGGGCTGAGCAGAACGGCTCCCACCACCGGTGAGAGCCGCTCTGTACCGCGGATATTGATGACCCTCCGCGCGGCGTCGGGGTGGCACGGACAGCGATCCCGGGATGGCTGCCGCGGCTCCTGGTCGTACCGTACCGGCGCCTGACCATCTCCAGGGCCCATGCAGGGCCTCGTCACCCGCAAGGGTGGGCGCGGAGCCCAGACAGAGGATCGACTCGCCAGATCGACTGCTCACTCGCCAACCGGAGCGCTCAATCACAGTGAGCGCGCCCGGACCAACTAGTCCGGGCGCGCGAGCTGTTCGGGGCGTGGCTGCTACAGCTCGAACTCGAGGTGCTCGATGTCCGTGAAGCGGACTTCCTCCAGGGAGCCGGCGCGGCGGCCGCCGTCCTGGAAGTAGACCTCCTTGAGCGCTTCGGCCGCGATCTGCTGGAGCTGGGCGTCGCTGGCGCCGGCCTCCTGGGCGTCGAAGAGGCGGGCGGCGTACTGCGGGGGCAGGGCGACGGTCAGGTGCCGGATGCGGTCCTGGTCCGTCGACCCGATCGGCGCGGTGTAGCCCATGCGGGCGCGGGTGTCGATGACGATGCCGCCGGTGGTGGCCGCCTTCTGCCGGGCCCTGGCCCTGATCTGGGGCTGCCAGCGCTTCTTCACCTCGCGCTCCAGGCGCGCGGCGAGATCGGGGCGGGGCTTTTTGATCTGGTCCTTCACGTACCGCTCGACGGTGCGCTGGGAGATCCGCAGCATCTGGGCGACCGCCTTCGTGCCCTTGAGCTGCTTGACCAGGTACCGCATCTGCGCACCCGCGCTCTTGGGTGCGGGGCGGGTGAACGCCTTCTGCACCGCAGCCTCCAGGCCGTCCCCGAACAGGCTCATCGTGGCCTACTCCTACTCTCCGTTGTCGACGTCGGTGACGGTGCCGTCCTTGATGTACCGGGCCAGGTTGAGCTCCGGGGCGTCGAACCGCTCGCGGACTTCCTCGCCCCACAGCACGGACTGGGTGCCCTCCCACTTGACCAGGCCCGGGTTGATGCCCAGCTTGAACCCGCCGGGCAGCGCGACGCCGTCCCGGTAGGGCAGGAAGTCCAGCGGCGAGGGCCCCTCGGAGGCGTAGACGACGCAGTCGGACAGGATCGCGACGGGGTACTGCCCGGTGAACGCCGCGTGCTTGACGATCTTCCGGTGCAGGTTGATCCGGGTGCGGGAGATGACCGCCGCCCGGATGTCCGGCCGCCACGTCGGCCGGGACAGCGCGCGCCACGGCTCGCCCGGCCGCCAGCCCTCGCCCCGCGGGCGCTCACGCAGCTTGCCCAGGCCGCCCTTCACCGTGGCCTTGGTCGCCGAGACGACGATCGCCAGTTCCGGGTCACGGGCCTTGTAGCCGTCCATCGCGGCGAGGAAGTCGGCCGCGGCGAGGTCGGCGTCGACGCCGAGGTCGGCCATCGTGGCGAGGTAGGCGTCGCGCAGCCGCTTGTACCAGCCGTCCAGGTACCGGCCGTTCTCGTAGCGCACCCACGCCTCGATCGGGCGCACCTCGTAGCCCAGCTCCGCCGCGTAGGCGACGGTGGGCGTCGCGTACCAGGCCGGCCCCTCCGGGCGGTCGCCCTTCGGCGTGAACGGACTCGGCAGCAGGCCGCCGTCCAGCTCCACCCACTCCTTGCCGACCTTCACGCGGGACAGGTCAACGTGGGACAGGTCGACCAGCCACGAGCCGGGTAGCTTCGGGTCGAACACCGGGGCGTTAACGTGCGTCGCCTCACCGAGGCCGACGGTCAGACCGTTGGCGCCGGCGGCGAAGGCCATGTTGACGTCGATGCCGACCAGATGCCGCAGGGTGCACTCGGCGTCGGTCATCGGCCGCGCCCAGTCGTACGCCTCCTCGAACAGCTTCTCCCCCGGGCCGCGCACGTGGAACCGGGGCATGTCCTTGAGGACCGGGTGGCCGTCGGGGACCTCGCACGGCGGCCAGTTCATCGGGTCGATGGCGTCCTTGCCGAGCGAGCCGGGGTTGTGCTCGGAGTGCCGACGGCCGTCGGAGTCCGGCTCGGAGGCCCGGGTCGGCGGGTGCAGTGCGGTCATCAGCTCCAGGCCAGTCACGGCGGTGGAGCCGCGCGGCGTCATCACCCGCGAGGCATACACGCCCAGGACCCGGGCGAGTTCGGCCGGCGGGAGCTGCCCGGCCTCCCCCCAGTGCCGGGTGTCCAGCGCGTTCCACGACGGGATGCACAGCTGTACGCAGGCCCGCTCCGAACCGGTCGCCGGGCGGTAGATCCGCGCCCACGGCCCGAAGCCCCTCTTCGTCAGCTTCCACTCCGCACGCGCCAACTGCTTGACGACCTTGTGGCCCTCCGGCAGGCGCCCGGCGAGCCGCTCCTCCTCCGTGAGTGTGACGGGCAGGCCGTAGCGCTCCAGCGCGGCCTCGGTGAGCACGAGCAGCGGGTCGGCGTCCTTGCCCGGCCCGGACAGCTTCGGCTGCCCGAGCTTCGCCTCGCGCAGCGTCCAGTCGACCAGGGCCGGGATGCTCTTGGCGGGCACGTCCAGGACCAGGCCGCCGGTGCAGTACGCCAGCACCTTGCCGTCCTCGACGTCGACGACCGCGAGCGGTCCATTCTCGAACCGCGGGTCGGTGTCGCCCGCCGGGGTGCCGGCCGGGGCCGCCTTCTTCGCACCCGGGCGGCGCGACGTCGACGACGGCCTGGTGGTGCGCGCCGGACGCTGTGCGGCCGCCGGAGCAGCGGTGACGGGAGCAGGGGTCTGGGTGTTCTCGGTTGCTGTCATGTCCGCAGCCTCGGACACCTGGCCTGTGGACAGAGTCCGCGCTTCCGCCGGGGCGGGTGCGGCGGTGAACGTGGCCGGCACCGCCGCGTCCTGAACCGGCGCGGCAGCGGCGTCAGCGGGGTAGAGCTCCGCGAGCTTGTCCAGCAGCCGGGCGTAGGCGTCGCGCTCGGGCGGGCGGGGCTCGGTCTTCCCATTCTCCCAGCCGGACACCGTCGCCCGGCGCACCCGCAGTGCGGTGGCCACTTCGTCGATCGTCAGGCCGTGCGCGGCACGCAGCCGCTTGCGCTCCGCCGGCGGCGGCAGTGCGGCGCGGGACGCGACCAGGGCGTCGACCGCGTCGAACAACTCGGACATGGAACACCTCCTGACCGAACCCTACACCCTGAACCGTACGTCAGGCGCACATATTGCGCACGAATGATGTTCATATCGCGTACGCTTGCTATGTTGACATTGAAAGGCGAACAGCTCCGTTCGGTCCTGCACCGTGCGAGCTCGACCGGCATGGAGGACTGGTGGGGGAGAGCGGCCTTGTGGACGCTGCGTTGTCACAGTCGGAGAGCCGCCAGGTCCTGGAGCAGGTGATCATTCCGTCGGCTACGAAGGAGGCCGTGCGCCAGTCGCGTCCGGTCGTCGTGGTGGTCGCCGGGCAGCCGGGCGCAGGGAAGACCGAGATCGCCGATCTGGTTCAGGCGGCTCTGGACCGCCGGGGCGGCGCCGTACGTATCGGGCGGGACCTCTACAAGCCGGCGCACCGCCGGTACGCCGAGCTTCTGGCCGCCGATGTCCGCACCGCCGGCGTGAAGGTGCGTCCGGAAACGAGCCGCTGGCAGGCCGAAGTTGAGGCCCACGTCCGCGCCTGCGGCTTCGATGCGGTGGTCGAGTCCGCCCTCGCCGACCCGCAGGAGTTCAGGACGTCGTCGTACGCGTACCGGCGGGCAGGGCACCGGATCGAGGTCGTGGCGGTCGCGGTGGCGGAGGCGTGGAGCCAGCTCGGGATCCTGGACCGCTTCCTCTCCGATCCGCGGTACGTGTCGTGGGAGAACCACGACACCTGTGCCCGGCAGCTGCTCACGACGCTGGCGGTCATCGAGGCCGAGCATCTGGCCGACCGCGTCACCGTCGTACGGCGCGACGGCACTGTGCTGTACGACAACGAGTTCGCCGCCGGCAGCTGGCGGCGCCGGCCGGCGGCCGGGCGAGCGGTGGCCCACGAGCGCTCCCGTCCCTGGAGTGCCCAGGAGACCGCCGTCTTCCGCCGGGACCTCGCCCGCGCTGATCAGCGGCTGCACCGCGAACTGCACTGCGAGGACCGGCGCCTGGCCGTCCAGCGCGACGCCGACCGTGCCGCCGCGCTCGCCGAGCCCGTACGGCGCATCGCTCAGCCGCGACGGCGGGCACCCGGCGTGGACTACCACCGGCTGTCAGCCGAGGAACACCGCTGGATCTTCGACGAACTCATCGCGCCCTCCTACCTGAGCGGCATCGTCAGCCGCGAGGACCCACGGGCGGTCTACGTCCTGGGCCAGCCTGGCGCCGGGAAGCTGATGGCTGCCCGGATGGTGCGCCGCGCGATGCGGCCGGGGACGACCCGGCTGGTCGGCGACGACTTCAAGGCCCAGCACCCCGATTACTTCCAGCTGCTGCGCGACGATCCCCGCAACGCGGGGGCCGCGATCCGCGCCGACTACCGGGCCTGGTTCGCCCGGGCCGAGCAGTACGTACGGGACCGGCGCGGCGACGTCCTGATCGAGGCCGCCCCCGGCAGCGTGGAGGAATTCCTCGCCAGCGCGCTGCCCTACGCGGCCGCCGGCTACCCGGTCGAGCTCGTTGTCCTGGCCGTCCGGGAAGCCGACAGCCGGCTCGCCACCGCACTGCGGTATGCCCGCGCGCTGCAGATCGGCGGGACCGGCCGGTACACCAGCCGATCCGGGCACGACACCTGCTTCCGCGCGCTCGCCGACGTCGTCGCCGCCGCTGAGCGGCACCCTCAGATCGCGGCGATCACGGTGATCCGCCGGGACGGGCAGGCCCTGCTGCGCCACGAAGCCGGCAGCGCGGGACGGGCGTCGTGGGCGCTTGCCGCGGAACGGCTGCGCCCCTACACCGAGCAGGAGGCCGCCGCGTTCCTGCGGCTCCACCAGGCGCTGCGCCGGGCGCTGCCGGCCCACCGGAACGAACTGGACGAGATCGCCGCGATGGCCCGGCCCCTGATGCCGTCTGGGGTGCAGCCGGCCCGGATCGCCCAGCCGCACCCGTCCATCTGGCCTCTGCCCCTGCCCGTCCGGGCCCGGGGCTACGACTCGTTGAGCTCCTTCAGCCGAGCCGCGTAGAGGGCGGCGATCCGCCCGGTCTCCTCCGGGTCGGCGGTCGCCAGCTGCGCCTGGTCGGCGAGCGCGGCCTGACGGCCGGCCTTCAGCTCCTCGATGCGGTCCTCGTCGGGCAGCGCCGCGCGGCGCTCCTTGGTGATCTGGGCGTTGTACCAGTTCACCACCTCCTGGACGGCGTCCTGCGCCTGCTGCTCCTCGCCGCCTTCCAGGCCGGAGAAGTCGGGAGTGGGAGTGTCGGACACGGCTACCACCTTCTTCGTGATCTTGATGGGAAACGGTCATTGTCTCCCTGGCCGATTCCGGTGGCACAGTGCCGCGACGCGCCGGTGTCCGGCGCGGGAACGCCTTCGCACCCCGGGGCGTGCGGGGGATGCTTCCCCAAGGAGCCGGTGCGGGGCATAGGTTGGCCCCAAGGTGATCATCGATTCGGGGGTTGGACGTGTCAGGTCGGGATCTGCGGGCGCTGTTCAGCACCAACGACCGGGCCCTTCAGGCCGGGGAGGCGTTCACCAACCGCGAGCTGCAGTGGGAGCTCACCGCGGCCGCGCTCACCGCGCACCTGCGGCACACCACCGCCCCGGGCTTCGACGTCGAGGATCTGGAGACACCGCGCGACAACGTGCTCGTCTTCCACGGGGTCGGCGGCATCGGCAAGACGACGCTGTCCCGCAAGATCCAGGCCGCGCTCGCCGGCGCCGAACACCGGCCCGCCCAGTGGGGGGAACCCGGCTGGGCCGGTGAGCGGATCCTGCCCGTACGCATCGACCTCGCCCGCTCGGCCGGCACCTCCTTCGAGGACCTGGTGCTGACCATCCGGGCCGCCCTCAGCACGCTCGGCCGCCCGCTGCCCGCCTTCGACCTCGCCCTGCGCCGGTACTGGGACCACCGGCATCCCGGCGAGCCACTGGAGGAGTACCTGCGCCGCGGCGGCCTGACGGCCCGGTTCGGCAAGGCACTGCCGCAGCAGATGCAGTCGGCCATGGCCGACGTCGCCCAGGCCCTGCTCCTGCCCGGCACCGTCGGAACGGCGGTCGGCCAGCTGACCGGCGCCCTCGTACGGGCGCTGCGGGAGCGGCGCCAGACCGTCCGCGCGCTCGCCCGGTGCACCCGCCTCGCCGACCTCCTGGAGGCCGAGCCCGACCTGGAAGCGCTCAGCTTCTACCCTCACCTGCTGGCGTGGGAGCTCACCCAGCTGCCCGCGGACAAGAAGGTGACGCCGGTGATCCTGCTGGACACCTTCGAGGACGTCGGCGACCGCACCCACCGCGACCTGGAGCGCCTCATCCAGCGGGTGGTGTGGCTCATGCCCAATGCCTTCTTCGTCGTCACCGGCCGCTCGCGCCTTCAGTGGGCCGATCCCGCCCTGCAGGGACAGCTCGACTACACAGGCCCCATCGCCTGGCCCGGCCTGGCCGCACCCGCCTCCACGGTCCCCGCCGCAAGGGCAGCAGGCGCCGTGCGAGGACGCGGGCGGCAGGTACTGGTCGGTGACTTCTCCCCCGAGGACTGCGACGACTACCTCGCCCGCCGGCTCTCCCGCGACGGCCGGCCACTCATCAGCGGCGAGATCCGCCAGGTCATCACCGGCCGGTCCCACGGCCTGCCCCTCTACCTCGACCTGTCGGTGCTCCGCTTCCTGGAGATCCGACGCACCCGCGAGCCGGCCCCGGCCGACTTCGACCACGACTTCGGCGCCCTGATCGCCCGCACCCTGTCCGACCTCACCCCCGACGAACGCCACGTCCTGCGCTCCGTCAGCCTGCTCGATGCCTTCGACCTCACCCTCGCCACCGCCGCGGCCGGCCTGCCGCACCAGGCACCGGCCCAGCGGCTGATCGAGCGCCCCTTCGTCCGCGAGAACGCCTTCGGAGTGTGGCCGTACCACCTGCACGGCCTGATCCGCTCCACCATCCGCGGCGCCGACGACGCCACCGACGACCGCTGGACGGACGGGGACTGGCAACAGGCCGCCGAGCGAGCCCTGGCGGCTCTCGGCACCCAGTGGACCGCTACCGGCACCACCGGCCAGGGCCGGATGCTGCTGATCGGCTGCCTGCGCCAGGGCCTCGCACTGGCCCGGGACTTCGGCCTCGAGCTGGGCTGGCTCACCGACGCCGCCTGGGCGTACGTCAGCGACTCCGTGTGGGAGCCCATCGCCCCACCCGCCCGCCCCGACGCCACCCGCGGCGGACTGCAGACGCCCGCCGACGCCCTGGTCGAACTCCTCGCCGCGCTCGCCCGCCGCCAGCACGAACACCGCTCCACCACCGCCGCCCGCCTCACCACCGTCACGAGCAGCCGGCTGCTGCCGGGTGACCTGCACGAGATGGGCCTCTACTACCTCGCCAAGGCCCACCGCGACCTCGGCGACTCCGCCGCCTCCCGCCACGGGATGCAGACCGTCGCCGCGGGCGGCGGCCGCCTCGCCCCCGCCGCCCGCCGCGGCCTGGCCCACCTCGCCCGCCTCGCCGGCGACTTCCCCACCGCCCACGACACCGCCCGCACCCTCGGCTGGGCCGGACGCCAGCACCGCGTCGAAGGCGACATCTACTGGCCCCACGGCGACATGCACCGCGCGGCCACCGCCTACGCCGCCGCCCGCGACCAGGCCGACCAGCACGGCGTCGCCGGAGAGCGCGCCACCAGCCAGACCCACCGCGCCCTCGTCCTCGCCTTCACCGACCCAGACACCGCGGACGACGAAATCGACCTCGCCGAGCAGTTCCTCACCGGCCTCGACCTCCGCGCCACCACCCTCACGCTCAAGATCGCCGCGCTCGCCCGGGACGCCGGCACCCTGCCCGGCCTCGAGGCCGCTCGCGTCCTGCGCGCCGAGAGCCGCGACGCCGGTATTACCGCGGTCGAAGCCGTCCTCGACGTGGTCCTCGCGTTCCACCACGCCGTCCTCGGTGACCACGACAAGATCCGTGCCACCGCCGACCGGCTACGCGACCTCGCCCGCAACGGCGACTACGCCTACTACGCCGACATCGCCCACTTCATGGCCGCCGCGCACCTCGGCGTCGGCCGCTCCACCCTGTACCGGACCCTGGCTGCGGTCATGCCGGACGACAACGGTCCGCCAGGCGTTCCGTTTCCGTCCGGCATGGCCGCGCCCACGGAGGACGGCATACGGGTCTGACAGCAGGTCCGCCGCCGGGTCTGACGGGCGCCCGTCCAGGCCGGAGGGCCGTCCGCGAATCGCGGACGGATGCCCGTGGGTGGCCACGGACGGTACTCAAGGAGCGGGCGGCTCGTAGAGCTCGGCCGGGCCGGGCGTGGCCGGTCGCACGATGGCGGTGGTGGCAATCTTTCGTGCGCCGGACGGTCCCCGCAGTCGTCCGGCCTGCGCACGGGAACCGGTCCCCAAGGGGGCGTGCTGGACGGCCCCCGTGTCGATCAGGAGGGCCGCCCCTGCTGCACGGTCCTCGTCGCCGGGGACCGGTCCCCGGCGACGAAACCCCCGCCCGCAGGGTGCGCGGGCAGGGGGGCTTGGGGTCTGAGTAGTTGCGGTACAGGAGGACCCCGGGACGGGCACGCCGACGGATTCACGGAGTGCCCGGGGCGCCCGGAGGACCAGGCGCGGATGCTGGCGGCGCTGAACACTTCCCGTGTCCGCCTTGTCCGGGACAGATCCGGACGAGGCCCTGACCAGCACGGACAGTGATCCGGTGTCCGGGACAGGAGTTGGCCCTTGCCTCGGCCGGCGCTCCCCCTATCCCATGGGCCACGCGCCGATCCGGCTGCATGACTGACGTGCTGAAGGGACAACACAATGCGTCTGACGCTTCGCAAGATCGCGGTAGCCGTGGCCACAGCGACCGCTGGAGCAGCCCTCGCCCTGGCTCCTTCCTCCGCTTCGGCGGCGGAGTACGACATCAACGGAACTACGTACAACTCGTGCTGGCGGGTCACCGGCAGATACGGCTACGAGCAGTCGCCCGACCTCAACTACCCGGGCTACATCACCTGGGGCTCGTACTCCATGTCGCGGGCCAACTCCGACTGCACGCTGCGCGGCGTGTTCCAGTTCAAGGGCGAGGTGCAGGCAGGGCCCCTAGACCCCTGGATCACCTACAGCTCGTTCCGCACCTGGAACTCCACTTCCCTGAACATGGGATTCCGGGCCCGGAACATACAGTTCCGTGTCTGCAACATCTCACCGACGGGCTCCGTCACCGGCTGCGCCTCCGTGGTCTGACGTTGGCGGCGATGTCCTGCCCGCGAACACGCGGGCAGGACATCATGGCGCAGCGGCATCCGTCGTCGCTGTCGGTCCCGACCTCGGGGAACATCGTCGAGCAGGCCAGCGGGCGGTGCCTGCCAGGTCAGCGCCTCCAGCGGGGCCCCAGCGCGCCCGGGCGGGGGGCGGGCAGCGGGGCCGCCGTGGCGGACGCCGCGTCGCTGAACAGGCCCTTGGACGCCGGGCGGGTGCCGGTCCGGCCCGTCGCGCCATCGGGCCGGACGGTGCCGGCCGGTTCCTGCGTGCCGGGGGTTTCCCCGGCCGCCTCGCGGGGGTTCACGCGGCGCCGCCCTCGAGGCCGAGGGCGTCGTAGGCGGCGCGGGCGTAGTCGCGCGGGGTGGCGGCCGGCCCGTGCACTGCGGCCATCGCGCTGAGCAACCGGGTGTAACGCGGGTCCGCCGCCACCGCGTCGGTGTCCTCCAGCAGCTCGAACTTGCGGGGATTGGCGAGGTTATCGACGTGATTGGGGGTGGTCCGTCCGACAAGGGCACCGCCCTGGTGCAGGTCGTGCTCGACCACGCACGCGGCGCGGCCGTCGGGCCCGATGGGACCCACGCGCAGCCGACGGTCCCGACCGGCCATGTACCGGTCGAGGTCGCGGCACAGCTGCCCTTCGGCCACGGTGCGGCCCGTGTCCGCTGGGACCCTACCCGTCTGCGTGTTCACGCTGAGCGCCGTACTGCCGGCGGCTGCGCGGCCGCCGCCCCAGCCCGACGCGCAGCGCGTTCTGCTCGGGCCCGGCGCAGGGCTGCCGCTTCGGTGGCTGCGGCCTGGCGGCGCCGCTGTGCCCGGGCGGCTTCGATCGGGCTGGGCTGGTCCTCGGGGTTCGGGTCGGGGAAGGCGAGCCGGCTGAGCTGGCGCAGGGCGCGGGTCTGTGACTCGATCGCCTCCGCGATGGCCGGGTCGACGTGCCGGTCAGGCCGGGCGGTCTGGTGGGCGGCGAGCGCCTGGTGGTAGCCGGCGCAGGCCATCTCACGGGTCTTCACCGGCGCCTTCTCGACCGGTGAGCCTTCACGGTCGGCTTCGAAGTCGGCCGGGGTGGCCGCGCCACTGCCCGGGGCGAGGACGCGCAGTTCCTTGACGGTCTCCTGGCCGGTCTTGGCGTTGATCCGGGCGATCAGCTGCCTGCCCAGCAGCCGCAACTGGGTCGCGTAGGCCGGGGACAGGGGCAGCAGATCCAATTGCCGGGTGGCCGGCTCGTAGTGCACCGGCCTGACCCTGCCGACCAGTTCGGGGGCGATGTCCGCCCACCGGTCGATGACGCCGCCGGCCGCAGCCGGGCTTCCCAGGCCCGCTCGGTCACCAGGTTGCCAATCGCTGCGGCGAATGTGATCGGATCCCGCCCACCAGTGCGCCGCAACGGCTTCACGCGGCGGGCGGCGGCGCCGCCGCCCGCCGCGTCGGTCGGCCGGGTCTTCGCGGCTGCCCGAGCGGCCTGCAGCGCAACCCGGGCCAGGTCAACACCCGACAGCGCGGGGGCCAGGTCGTCACTCATGCGTACTCCTCCCAGGGGCGGTCGATCACCAGGTGGCCGGTACCGCGCACCCGATGGACCAGGTCGGCGAGATCGGCGGTGAATACGCGGCGTGCGTAGTCCTCGCCATAGGCGGCTGCGACCGAGAGGACCAGCTCCGGGTCCTTCTGCGCGGCCGCACGCATATCGATCAGCTCGTGCTCCGACAGTTCCGGCGGCGCGGCCGGAACGTTGTCGACGGTGAGCGTGTACAGCAGCTGCGCGGGCGGCTGGTCGTGCTGACGGACCCGGGCGTGCGCCTCGGAGAACAGGCGAGCCACGGACTGGCTGGTGGGGCCGCCAGAGCCCTCCCACTCGGTGTGCCGGGCGTGCTCAGCGCGGCGGGAGACCCGGTAGGCCTCCACAGCGCGGGCGCGGCCCTCAGCGGTCGGCCACAGCCGCAGGGCACCGTCCAGGCGCTGCGCGAGGAACCCCGACGGGCGCAGCACCCGCTCCGGGGCGTCCTCGAGGTCCAGCCAGGCAATGACCTCGTCCACGGTCCAGCCCGCGTCGGCAACCTCCCGCACGATCCAGGCGATCCGCGGCCGCGCCGCCTTGCCCAGCCACGGCACTCGGCAGATCAGCTCTCCAGCCAGCTGGAAACGCCGACCGGTCTTGTTCAGCTTCCGGCGACCGCCGGCCTTGCCTTTGGACTTCTTCGGGATGGGGGACTCGGCTTCCCCGCTGGCGAGCTTGCTCTCAGGGGGGAAGGAAGTAGTACCCGCAGTAGAAGACGCTGAGGTACCACCCTGCATTGGGGTGCAACGGACCTCATCCGCAACAGCCGTCACAACCCCCTGCTCAGCACCCCTCACCGAGGCCCTCGCCGCCGCCCTGGAGGACGTCTTCGAGCGCGGCCTGCGCACCTTCCGCGCGGCCTTCTTCGCCAGCTTCGCCATCAGCTCCCGGCCGGCCTCCGCGATCCCGGACGCCGCCCGCGTGTACGCCGGAGCTGTCTCGTCCCGCTGCACCGTGCGGATGCCGAGCGCGACGTCGAACTCCACCGGGATCATCCGCGCGAACTCGCTGGCCTGCGCCGGGCCGCCGGACACCCGTGTGCCCCTGACGATCCACGCGAGCAGCCCGGCCTCCCGCAGCATCCCCAGGTGGTACTCCACCGACCGCTCCGACAAGCCGGTGCGGCGCACCAGGTGATGTTGCCTTTCGGCGCTCACGAGTGTGATGGCCCCCACAGACCTAGCGATCAGGGGGGCGCACACAGTGGTTGGACCTCGAAGTTCAGATATTGCTGCTGTGCCACATACCCGGGCGGAGGATGTCCTCCCATACCTCCAGCGGGCCGTCCTCGTCGGAGTAGACAGTGCGCAGTACGAGCACCGGCACCGGCACGTCGGGTGGTACATCGATACCGAACTCGCTGAGCTCGTTGTCGGATGCGAGGCGTGCCGTACTCCGTTCGGGGCCGGCCGTGATGTTCTTGCCCGAGCGCTCCGCGTAGAGGTCGTGGCGGAACTTCTCCATGGGTTCGGTCTGGAGAAGCTCCGGAAGGACGACCAGTGCCCGCATGTGGATCACGTTCAGAGCGAGCACCGTGGGCTTGTTGTCTCGCACGAACGTCCGACTCCTCAGTACGACCTCGTCGTACAGATCGATCCCGAGGAGTTCTGCAACTTCCTGATCTGCGCAGGAGCGCAGAACAGCGCGCGAGTTCACGTAGTTCTCGCGGGGTGCGAGTGGCCGGCCTGTCCGACGGAGTCGCTCCAGGCGAGCGGCCCCGGTGATGGTGTTGACTCAGACGGCCGCGAAGACAAAGGAAGAAATAGAAGCGATCCACCCGGCTGGCGCCTGGGGCTACATCGGAAGTGGAACCGCGAAGCGGATAGGTTTCCACGTCAGCGTGCCGGTCCCCGTCTCCCAAAGTCCAACCGGGCAGGAGCTGAAGGACTACAACGTCTGCTGGGAAAAGGCGGAGAAGCAAGTGCCGTCGCTCGCCGGTACGCAGGGCTGGAAACGAACGCAGGACCTATTTGGCCAGTCGCTCCAGCAAGTGGCCGCGGACAGCCGGGTCGGTGCCGCGCGGGAACGCTGGTCGTCCTGCATGAACGAGGCGGGATACCCGGCCGACGAGCCCGAAAAGCTCGCCAACGGCTTCAGAGACACCAAGAAGGCGACCGCGAAGGAGATCGCCGCGGCCACCGCCGACGAGTCCTGCACGCGGTCATCGCATCTGGCCGCCGTCTACTTCGCGGTCCTTACCGGCTACCAGCAGCAGCTCATATCCGCCAACGCCAAAGTTCTGACCGGCTACAAGAGACAGGTCGAGGCACGGGTCGAGCGGGCAGCGCACCTCCTGACCGGTTCTCCTGCGACCTGAGGCGCCCCCGACTCCGGACGGAATTGTCCAGACTCTACCGCCGCCCGGTCCTCCCATAACGTCAAGACAAGGAGAAAGTAAATGAAACAGAGCGCCAAAAAAATGGTCCTGTCTGCGCTGACAACCCTAGTGGCGGCGGCTTCACTCACTGTCGCCACCACGCCGCAGGCGTCCGCGATCACTCAAGTCACCTGCGGCGTAAGGGATGACTTCGCACTGGTCTATGGGCACCGCTTATCCGACGGCGACGTAGACGCGAGTTACTGCTGGGCCAACGCCGGGGAAACCACGTGGAGTGGCGCCTATGGTCTCGGGTGGATGCATCAGCTCTCGAGCGGAAACAACGTCGTCCAGTGGCACGGAGACGGAAGGTGGCAACCCGACACCCCGATCGCGAAGTGGACAATCTACAGCTTCCCGAGCTTCCCGGGTGGTGTCAGAATTGACGGGATCAAGATCTACTGAACTCTCTCCAGTCGCCGCCCCTGATCTGTAGGTGGCGTATGCATTCATACACCGGCGGCCGCCAGCGTATGAGTGACAGGATCTGGAATCGTGACCTCCCGCCGACGGCGGGAGGTCACGATGGGCAATACCGCACTCGAATTCGTGATTGTCGGTCAGGCATCCGGCCCGGCCGCCATCGGGTCTTCCCGAGGACTCATCTCCGCCGACGTATTCCTCGCCTGCCACGAACCCAGCCTCGTTCGCCCGTCCCAAGTCCAATGGTGCTCCAGGTCACCCCTCTCATGACCGACCTGGACGACGACCTCCCCTCCCTCGCGGCGACCGGCCCCGGCACCTACCGGCTCCGCGTCCACGCCCGCGGCCGCGACCACGCCGTCGACCTCGCCCCCGACACCATCACCGAGCACTACCTCCTCCAGTGCTGGCCCGCCCCGCCCACACCGGCCCAACTCCTGCGCGCCACAGACGACTACGGCAGCCAACTACGCGTCGAACAGCCCACCCCGACCCGCGTCACCACCCACACCCCGCGCGGGCAGCACCGCCAGGAGCACGACATCCTCCGCCGCTCCCTGGGCGGGTAGACGGCCGGCACGATGAAGGGCAGGCAGGGCTGGTCGCTCTCGTCGCCGTGACGGACTGAACCCGCAGCACGGCCGCGCGCCGACTCGTATGAGACGGCGGCGCCGCCGGACCGTCCCTGACACCTGAACAGGGCCGCGCCGGGCCGGGCCCCGCTCCGGGGCCTGGCCCGGTGCGCGCGGCGCCGAGCGGCTGGACGCCCGGGGCTGCCCGTCCGGACGGCACCCGGGAGGCTTGGGCCACCGGCCAGCCGACGTGCGCCGGCATTCGGGTCCGTCTGCGTTGTGGTGTGCGCGGTCAGACGATGCCGGTGGTGGTTCAGCGGGCGAGCACGACGGTGATCTCCGGGCCGTCGCACCGTGCGGCGGTCTTCTGGACGGCGGCGTGTTCGGCGGGGTCGGCGGTAAGGCCCCACCGGGTCTTCACGGTGACCCAGTCCGCGATGTACCGGCAGGTCGCCGACGCCGCCGGCGGCATCCACTCGGCCGGGTCCTGGTCGGCTTTGGCCTGGTTGACTCTGTCGGTGACCGCGAGCAGGGACCGGTCGTCGCCGAGGTCGTTGGCGTAGTCCTGCCGCTCGCGGGCGCTCCAGGCGGAGGCACCGGAGTCCCATGCCTCGGCCAGCGGCACCATGTGGTCGATGTCGACGTCGTCCTTGCTCGTCAGCGTCCGCTCGTCGTACCAGGACCACCACTGGCCGGTGCCGGCGGTGATGGTGCAGCGGCCGGTCACCTCCGGCGCCACGGTCGCTTCCGCCAGCAGGACCTCGTTGCGCGTGTTGCACCCGTCCCGGTCGGCGTCGACCCAGTGCCGGAACTGCTCGCGGGAGTAGCCGTCGCGGCTGCCTTCGTCCCGGACGGGCAGAGCGGCGATCAGCTCGGGCAGGCGGGCGGTGACCCTTTCGCCCGGCGCCGCCGCGGCGGTGGACGGCGGCGTGGCCAGGGCCAGGGCCGACGCCGTGAGGGCGCCGGCCAGCACGATGCGCAGGCTCTTCATGCCGCTGGAATATCGGCCGCCGCCGAGGGCAGGCGGAGACACGCCTGTGCCGGCAGGCCGGTTCACTCGCCGGTAGGGCGCAGCCAGCAGCTTGTTGACGGAGACTGGGGTCGACGCACCGTGTGTGCGGCATCCGGCGGGTAACTTCACCGACGCGCCCGGACCGTAGCCGGTGCCGCCGCCCGACTGGGTAGGTCAGAGGGGCAGTCCCTGGCTATCGGCGTCTGCGCCGTGTGCGACCGTCAGCGGGCGGTACGGATGCCCTGGAAGCCCGGCCCGAGTCCGCGCCGCTTCGGTTGCCTGCGGCCCGGGGGCACCGCCGCCGCGACGGCGGGCGAATCCGGCTCCTGTTCATCGACGGCGATGCCCAGGAGCCGGCGGGCACCGTCGGTCGCGGCCGTCACGGCGGCGAGGGCCTGTGCCAGCTCCGGACCGGCGATGCCCAGGGCCTCGGTCAAGGTGTCGATCGCGTCGAGGACGTCCTCGGCGGCCGCCGTGTTCCACCCGCTGGGGCCTGCGGCGTCCGCGAGGTGGCAGGCCGTCTCGGTGACCTGCTCAGCGTGCTGCTCGACTCCGGGTGCTGCTTGCTCCGCCAGTTCCATGCCCACGCCTGTCGTCCCGCTCCCGCTTCGTGACCCAACTCCCGAGCAGACCGCCACGCTAGCTGCCCTGGTGCCGTTGGGCTCCGCATGACGACCATCGCGATGGCCCAGGCTTTGGAGCGGGACGCCCTCGTTCTCCTCGCCGAGTACGACGCGGGCTCCTGGCGGCCGACCGTTGGCGAGCATCTTCTCGCCGAGGGGCTGGCGCGTTCCCCCTGGGACGGCACCGTCTTCCGCGCCGTGCTGCGGAGTCTGACAGATGACGTCGGGGGGCGGCCGCCTGGTCGACGTTCTCGCCCCAGCGGCACCGCTACTGGAGTCGGTCGATACATCCGGTGCCCGGCCGGCACTGCTCGCGGTGCGCCGGCTGCTGGACGCCCTCGCCGTCGACGCGGCTTCCCTGCTGGCCCAGGACGGGTGAGCCGATGTACACGAGCGTCTACCAGCCCAGGTTGTCGGGCAGGCACGCCGGTCATCATCCGGCGCGGCAGGCGGGCGGGGAGCGGTCCAGTACAGTCAAAAGCGCCCGCAGCCAGTTCCGTTGGCTGCGGGCGCCCTTGTTGTCCTGCCCTCCCGCCCAGGTGAGGCACGGGATCACGTCACCAACGCCATGGTCGTCGCCCTGCAACCAGCCGGCATCCCCGCCTTATGCGCTCACGGCTGTGGCGCGTGTCGTCAGGACAGTTCTCAGTCGCTGATGTAGTTCAGCTGCACGCACCCGTTACCTCCGTCTTGGCCAGGGCGTCCCTTCTGTAGTGAGCTGGGACCGCCGTCGCCGCCGTCGCCGCCGTCGCCGGACTCCTGGCGGCACGGCTGGGGAACGAGGGTTTCACCGCCGAGGCCGCCCTTGCCGCCTTCCTCCCCTGACTTGCCGCTGAGGCCGGCGTCGCCTGCTTCGGTTTCACTGTCGTCGCTGATGCACCACGTGGCCGGAGCGCCCGGGGCGGCCAGTCCTCCGACACCGCCGCCGCCGTGCCAGATGAACCCGTTGCCCCAGCCGCCGGCGCCGGGCAGGCCGGGTGCAGCAAACGCCGCACCGTTGCCGCCGACGACGACGGCCGAGCCGCCTCCCTCTCTACCGCCGGAACCGTTGTCTCCGGGCTGCTGGCCGGGGGTGCCTCCATCGCCGCCTGTACCGACGATGACGCGGATCTCCGCTCCGCCCTCGGTAGGGACGGTGCACTCCACCCGGGCACCGCTTCCGCCACCGCCACCGCCACCGCCGGGGCCGGCCGCCTCGTTACTGTTGCCTTTGTTGCCACCGGCACCACCTCCTCCGCCGGCGCCCACAACCACGATGCGGACCTGGCTGACGCCGTCCGGCACGGTGACGGTGTAATCGCCCGGCCAGTCGAACGTGTCCGCGTCGGGAGCGGCCTGCGCACTTGCGATGTCGCTCGGCAGCAGCGCCGCGGCCGCCATCACCGACATCACGACCGCGCGCCGCGGACCGGACAGACGTCGTTTGTTGCGTGTCATTGATGCTCCAAGTGCCGCGAGAGAAGCTAGGCTTCTCTTCTTGTGCTGTCTCTCGCTGGTGTCCCCGGCGCACAACAGCGCTAATGGCGTCATCAGCGGCGTTCACTCGAACCATCGAGCGCACTCTCGAGATGGCTTCACCCAATAACGCGTGTGTGCCCCGGCGCACAACCTGTCGCATAGGGCGCCCCGGCGGACAAGGCGCGGCGCAAGGCCCGCCGCGAGTACGCGAAGCACGTCAGCACACTCGCGCCGGCCAGAAGGTGATTGCGGTCCGGCGCCCTGCGCAGCCCAGGTTGTCGGGCAGGCGTGGAGGCAGCCCAGGAGTCGCCGCTGTTCGCCTTTCTGACCCCTTCGGCCTCGGTGGGCGTCGCACATGGCCGCGCTGGACACGCAGGCCGCGACGCTGGTGGCGGACTGGCTGGAGACTACGGCGTCGGCGGCCCGCTTCGCCCGCGCCTACCTGCGCGCGACCACCGCCAATTGATATCCGTGGCCAGGCCGGGGTCGTCCGTCCACGTGAGCACGGTCCTGGCCAGGCAGCGGCAAGTTCAGCTGGCGCATGATCGACGCCAAGCAGAACAGCCAGGGCGGCAACGCCCTGAACAACTTCTACACCTACAACCGGATCATCGAGAAGGACCGGTTCCTGGTCTGGATCAAGTAACCGCCCACCGGCAGGGGCAACCGCAGTGACCGATCCCATCATCTCCGGGCACGGCCCGGTCGGCGTCAACTACCACCAGTTCCTCGTCACCGACCCCGGTGGGCCCGTCGCCGGCGAGGAGACGGACGCCTCTCAGACCGGGCTCGTCGGCATCACCGCAGGCGACGCCACCATGCCTCGCGGCGACCGGCCCCGGTACCTACCGGCTCCGCGTCCATGCCCGCGGCCGCGACCGAGCCGTCGACCTCGCCCCCGACACCATCACCGAGCATTACCTCCTCCAGTGCTGGCCCGCCCCGCCCACACCGGCCCAACTTCTGCGCGCCACGGACGACTACGGCAGCCAGCTACGCGCCGAACAGCCCACCCCGACCCGCGTCACCACCCACACCCCGCGCGGGCAGCACCGCCAGGAGCACGACGTCCTCCGCCGCTCCCTGGGCGGGTAGGCACCCGGCACGGTGGACGGCAGGCGGGGCTGGTCGCTCTGGTGGGCGGAGAACTGCCCGGCGTCCCGGCCAGTGGCCGGCGGTGGCCGGGCTGTCGAGGTTGCGGACGAGGCCGAGCGCCGCGGTGACGGCGCGGGCGAGTGCCCCACCGGGGAAGGCGCCGGGGCGGTCGGCGTGGCCGGCGGCCGCGGCGAGCTCCGGCACCTTGAGGGCGTTCAGGGCTGAGGGCACGTCGCTCGTCCAGGCGGCCGAGTCGGCGGCGACGAGGTGGTGCAGGACCATCGCGTAGCCGCCGTCGCCTGCGTCCTCGGCTGTCGACCACCGTCGCCATGCGCCTGGAGTCGATGATGATGCAGGGCTTGATGGTCCGGTGAGTCAGGCTTGCGTCGTGCGCGGCGTCCAGGACGTCGGTGTTGCAGGCCGCCCGCCCCGACCCGCGCGCTACGGGCCGATGTGGATGTGGGCGGCCCACAGGCCCGGCATGCTTGGGTAGGCGTTCCGCAGTTCGCGCACGGTGTGGTGCAGGGCCAGCGCTGGGTCGGTGGTCGTCGCGGTCAGGCGGCCGTAGAAGCGGCGGGCTGCCTCGACGGCGACGCCGTCGTCGACTCGCCACAGCGTGCCGACGACGTGGCGGTAACCGGCCACCGACAGGGCCGCGCCGAAGTGCGTCGCCTCGTCGGGCAGGAGCAACGAGGTCTGGGCTGCCTCGCAGGCCGACAGGTAAGCGAGTTCGCCGCCCGGCACGTCCTCGTGCAGGACGTCCTGGGCGAGCAGCGGGTTTGCCTCGTGGTCGTGCAGGACGAGCACGGTGCCATCGGGCGTGTTCCTGCCGTGCCCCGCGAAGTGCAGGCAGGGGTGCCGGCCCAGTGCACCCAGTACCGCCGACCGCGTTGCTTCCCGGCCCGCAAGTACCCGTGTTCCGGGCAGCAGGTCCGTGAGCAGGCGGGCCTCCGCGGCCGCACCCGGCACCGAGGCCGCACGGGGCGCGTGCGGGACGCTGACCACCAGCGGATCACGTACCCGGCCGGGAGGCCGCTGCCGGCCTGCTCGCAGCATCCGTACGGTGGGGGCGTACGAGGACACCGCCAGGTCGGTCAGCGACGGCCCGCCGGGAGCCCCCGCAGCGTGCAGCGGCAGGAACCACAGCGACCCGGACGGCACCCACCAGAGCCGTCCGGGTGCCGCGCCGCGCCCCTCCCGTGGCTGTCCGTGGGCCGGCGCCGACTGGTCGGCCATGGCCCGGTCCCACACCGGCGCGGCCACCCAGTCCCAGAGCTGCTCCAGTACGGCGGCGACGGCGCGCTGCCCCCGCACGTACGCCCCGTGGTCGCCTTCCACGCGGGCCCCGTCGGCGGCGTCCAGCGCCCGGTGCAGGTCTGCGGCGGCCGAGTCCAGCCGGTCCGCGCGGGCCTCGGGCAGCGGAACGACCGTCACTTCCCCGTCCCGCAGGACCAGGGCGTCCCCGCGCAGTGAACCGGTGTTCAGCAGGACCACCGGGCCCTCGCCCGCGCCCACCGCCAGCTCGGCGAAGTGGGGCGGCAGCCCGAACCGCTCGAAACCCGGCACCTTCCGGATGCGCCGGGCGACGCGTTCGCGGTCGTCGAGCAGCCCTCGCCGCGCACTGCGGTGGTCGCCGCGGCGGGCCTCCGCGCTCCCGTCGAACCGGTGCAGTTCCCGGGAGGCCGTGCGATAGTCGCGGGCGAGCGCCGGGGCGACCTGCTCCAGCCCGATGATGTCCGCCCGGTCGCCGAGCACCTCCGACAGCAGTACCGCCCGGTGTTCCTCGAAGGCGACCGTGGCCTCCTCCGCCCGGTCCAGGGCGACCAGGCAGGTCACCAGGTCCCCGAGGAGACCCCGGCCCTGCTGGAGCCAGGCGCGCCGGGTGGCCTCGGGGATGCCGTGCGCGCGCAGGGCGTGGATCTGCCGCAGCGCCTCCCCCAGCGCTTGCTCCGCCGCTGCCCACTGTCGCTCCCCCATGGCCAGGGTGGCGGCAAGACGCGCCGTGCGCAGCGTGTGCTGCGGACCCTCGGAGCCGGTACCGCCCCGGGTCGCCTCCTCCAGCGCCTCGATCCCGGCATATACGGTGGCGTCCTTCCCGGTTGTTCTCCCGGCCAGGGCATAGGCGCCGCCCAGCACCGCCTGCCACTGGGCACGCGTCTGCGGGTCCTTCCCGGCCGCGATGCGCTCCCGTACGACGGCGATCAGCTCCCGTGCCGCGGCAACGTCGGACTCGACCAGGGCGCGCAGCAGCCGGGCCTGCACCCGGTACACGCGCAGGATCGTGACGACCTGCGCGCGCGTGGGCTGGTCCCGGCCTCCGCGCAGCGGGACATCCGGTGCGCCGCCCCCGTCGCCGCAGTCACCGAGCAGGGCGGCGGCTCGGTCGAGCGCCTCCTCCGCCTCGGCGAGCTCGGAGCCGGCCGTGCCGGAGTCGGCCTCGGTGGCGAACCGGACCAGGCACCGCATCAGCAGGCAGTGGCCGAGGACCGTCAGGAGCGTGCCGGGCAGGTCCTCGTCGTCGGGTGGAGCCACTCCGGCCTCCACGCCGAGCAGCGCCAGCCGCAGGTCGGCGATGGCCGCGTCGACCTGTTCCGTGCCGCACCGCGGACCGAACTTGTCGATCAGGTACTGCTGGCCTCCCTCCAGGGTCACGGCCAGTTGCAGGAGGTTGCCGAACACCGCAGGGTGGTCGGGCAGCAGGGCGTCGACGACCCGGCGCATGCGTGCGACTGCTTGTTCGTAATCGCTCCAGATGCCGAGGAGCGCGAACCGGGTGGAGTACAGCCGCCCGACGTCCATCTGGTCCCGCAGGGCGAACTCGTACTCCCCGGCCGCCTCCCAGCACCACGCCGCCTGGGCCGTGGCCTTGAGCGCCTCGTCGAGCGCGTCGGGATCCTTAGTGCGGTGAAAGACCCCCTCGTGCCGGGCAGCGTCCCGCAGGGCACGCTCCGCCCGGCGGCGCAGCTCGCGGGCCCCGGCCGATCCCGGCGGTTGGGCGAACGCGGTCGGCGGAGGGACCATCGGCAGGGTCTCCTCGCGCGGCTGCGGGCCGGGGGGCGGTTTCTCGCCCAGCGACCGCAGGAAGTCGTCGATGTCGGCCTTCAGGTACGGGTCGCGCAAGCCGGCGGCGAGCGAGCGCGCATCCTGCAGCACGTCCTCGCCCACCTCACCACCCCGCAGCCGGATCAGGTCACGCTTGGCGAACAGGTACTGGGTGAACGGCCGCCGGTCGAAGGGTCGTCGGCGCGCCGACGGGCGATGGCGCCCGCCGAGCAGGACGTCCGCCTCGGCCACCAGGCCCAGCGGATCAGGCGCGTACCGGGTGTGCGAGAACAGCAGGGCGACGTCGTGGAGGGCGTCCGCCGGGGGGCCGGCGCTCTCTTGGGCGCGTTCACGGTCCAGCACCGCCATCGACTCGAACGTCATGGCACACAGCGAACGACTGCGCCGTGCCCGGCGCAGCGCTCTGAGGAACGCCTTGTCGAGCTTGCGGTCAAACAGGTCGTCAGGGTTCCCGCTCGACAGAGCCGCCCTCACCCGTTCGACGAATTCCGCCACCATCTCGTGTTCGGTCCGTCGCACCAGCCGCCCCCGGACATCCGCATCGTTATCTGGCTAACCTGTCGACCGTCGAAGTCGTTCCCCTCGGACAAGGTGACGATGCCCTGTGCAACCGCCCGCCACGGTAACCCAGTTGATCCTGCTGGCGGTGGCGCTGCTGCCGGGCGTCGTCTACCAGTTCGTCCGGGAGAGCCGGCGCGGCCAGGTCCCGGGGGAGAGGGACCTGGGGCACCGGCTGCTGCGCGCGCTGACCGTGTCGATCGTGCTCGACAGTGTGTACGTCGCGGTGCTGGGCGGCCGGCCGGTGGAACTGGCCCAGCCCGGGCGGTTCCCCGGCCACGCCCGCGAAGCCGCCCTCTACGCGTTGACCCTGCTGTTCGTGCTGCCCGCGCTGGCCGCCTTCACGGTGTCGCGGCTTGAAGAGCGACGCCTTCGGGCGCGGTACCGGGGGACGCCGACCGCGTGGGATCACATGTTCCGTGACCGGGGCGGCTGTTACCTCAGGGCGCGTCTGAAGGACGGGACCTGGGTGGGCGGTTGGTACGGGAACAACTCGTACGCCAGCTCCTTCCCGCAGGCGCCCGAGCTGTATCTGGAGCGGTCGCACCGGATGGCGGTCGACGGTACTTTCGGCGACAAGGTGCAGAACACACGCGGACTGTACGTACGCGGCGAAGACATCGACATACTGGAACTCGTCGACCAGTGGACGCCCCCGACGGGCCCCCGCAGGCCCGGTGATGACGCGAGGAGCAGTGCGGCATGAGCGAGCAGAACACCGCCACCGACGACGACCTCACGCCCGAGGAGCAGGCCTTCCTCGCCGTCCCGGGCGGACCTCGCGGATATGCGCCCGTCAACGCCGCCTCCGAGCCCGGGCCACCGCCCCCAGGGCCCGCCGGCGCCTCCGGCCCCTCGCCCACAGCCGGATCCGAGGAGGAGGACGGCGAGTCCGGCAGCTGACGCGTCCCGACAAGGCCGCCTTCTCCTCCCCGCGCCCACAGCCGACCGCGGGTTGCTCCACCAGGACACCGCGCGATGCCCTGCACGACCGCCGGGTCGTCTTCCCCTGTGTCATCAAGCCGGCCGCCGGCGCGGGCTCTGCCGGGGTCACCATGGACACCGGCCTGGCTGAAGCCGCTCCAGCGGCCGTCGCCGCCTGCTCGAATGTGGCCTCCGCCTGAGTGATGAGCACCTCAGTGGCGACGTCCTTGTCGCAGCCTGGCGGCGGCGCTGTGCCCGGGCCGCCTCGATCGAGGCCGGCGCATCGTGCGGGACGACGTCCAGCTAGAGGACGCGCGGCGGCTCAGCTCCCGCATCGCCGCCGTTTGCCGCCCCACCGCTTCCGCGATGGCCGGGCCCACCCTCGACGGCCGGACGGCCTGGCGGTGCACGCCGATGGCAAGGCGGTAACCGTCCTGCGGGATCCGTCGCTGCACCGGCGCGGCGGGCACGGTCGGCGGAGTCGGGTCGGCGGCCGCCGTGTCGGGGCAGGTCTTCACGGGAACGGGCGCCAAGACGTGCAGACTACGGACGTTCGCGCCGCGCACCTTCTCGTTGGCGGCCGCGACCAGCTTCGGCTTCGGTTCAGCGGGGTCATGCTGGTGCCCGCGTACTAGCCGGGTTCCAGTGACAGGACGGTCAGTGGCTCGCCGGCCTTTAGCACCTGCCAGGCGATTGCCGCAGCGTGGGCCACCGGCCAGTTGACGCGCGCCGGCAGGAGGAGTTCGGGTCGGTCTGCGCTGTGGTGTGCGCGGCCAGATGGTGCTGGTGGCGGTTCAGCGGGCGAGCACGACGGTGATCTCCGGGCCGTTACACCGTGCGGTGGTCTTCTGGACGGCGGCGTGTTCGGCGGGGTCGGCGGTAAGGCCCCACCGGGTCTTCACGGTGACCCAGTCCGCGATGTACCGGCAGGTCGCCGACGCCGCCGGCGGCATCCACTCGGCCGGGTCCTGGTCGGCTTTGGCCTGGTTGACTCTGTCGGTGACCGCGAGCAGGGACCGGTCGTCGCCGAGGTCGTTGGCGTAGTCCTGCCGCTCGCGGGCGCTCCAGGCGGAGGCACCGGAGTCCCATGCCTCGGCCAGCGGCACCATGTGGTCGATGTCGACGTCGTCCTTGCTCGTCAGCGTCCGCTCGTCGTACCAGGACCACCACTGGCCGGTGCCGGCGGTGATGGTGCAGCGGCCGGTCACCTCCGGCGCCACGGTCGCTTCCGCCAGCAGGACCTCGTTGCGCGTGTTGCACCCGTCCCGGTCGGCGTCGACCCAGTGCCGGAACTGCTCGCGGGAGTAGCCGTCGCGGCCCGGCGGGCGTTCGCCTCCCCCGGCCGTCCGGCGGTCGGCGCCGGGCGCCCGGCCCCCGGGGAGTACCGCCGGGCCGGCGGGCGCCTGGCCGTCGCCGCCCGGCCCTTGCGGCTGCGGGGACTCACCGGCTGGCCTGCGTAACGCCGCTCGCCGGCTCCTCGAGGACTTCAGGGTCCCCTGGCCCGCGGGAGTCGGGGCGATCAGGACGCCCAGCGCCAGGACGATGACGACGGTCATCTTCTCGTCGTTGTGCTGGTCACGCCCGACCGTCCACCGCAACAAGATCGTGTTACGAGCCTAAGTTTATTAGTCTGCGCGGATGATCTTAAGGGTCGGAGGCAACGACTCTGTTCCAACGACTTCCGCTGTTGTGGGAAGTCGAAGGGTGCGGAGCGAAGGTACATGTCCTAGTGAACTCAGGTCGACACCTTGACGGGGAGTTTCCAATGTCAGATCAGCGAGGAGGGGAAACTGGCCAAGCCATCCCCAAGGAGAATGCAAATCTGCCGCCACGCACAGGCCAGTGAGGCGGCTACTTACGCAGAAGCGTTCGATCTCCTCACGGCTGATAGGAGATGTGATTTTCAGGAGAGGTCTTCCACCGAGTTGGTGCAGCGCCCGAAGTTCCCGGGCACTTGAAACTACGAAATAGAGGTCTTGTTCATATAGGTGAGCGATGATCTCTTCAGCATACTGGTCGGTGTCGAACCGGCTCCAGGCAAGGGCCAATTCTGCACGCACCCGTAGATCATGCACGCTTCGAAAACGAGCCAACACTGGAATTGCGGCATCAGTTCCAATGCGTGCTGCAGTGAGGATAGTGAAGTAGGTCTCATCGGAGGTAAGGCCCTCCGGGCCCCTCAGCAGTTCCAGCACAACGGGGCCAACATCTGCAAGCGCGCGGGCCTGGTCGAGCGAGCGGGGCGGGATAAGCTTTTCAGCGCGACGCTGGACCTCAGTTCGCACGACGGGATCGAGTTCGGTAGCGTCTTCCAAGCAGGCCGCAGCAAGCAGATGAAGGCGGTGGCGACTTTCCTTTGAAGCATCGCCACGCTCAACCAGTTTGTTGAGCAGTCGGGTGCGCTCCGCCGGACGGGCATGCGCCACGGCCATGCGGATGACATCTTCCCACTGATCAAGATGTGCGTTGCCGCTAAGAAAGTCGAAATCCAGGCTCTCTACGGCAGCCCTGGCGCCTAGGTAGTCTTGAAATGTCCTGTGAATGAACTGCATTGTGCCCTCAATGGGCTCAATGAGCAACCCGCTTCGAATAAGCAAGTAACGGTAGATCTGTCGCACTGTTCCCTGCTCGGCGATGCGAGGCATCGCCACCAGCGCTTGAGAAAGCAGGCTTTGAACATCCTCTGCATCTATCTCCGAGCGGCC
The DNA here is from genome assembly GCF_011820545.1 of Streptomyces sp. DSM 40868. NCBI lineage: Bacteria > Bacillati > Actinomycetota > Actinomycetes > Kitasatosporales > Streptomycetaceae > Streptomyces > Streptomyces sp. DSM 40868. The sequence goes on along the minus strand of NZ_CP050504.1, from coordinate 9,144,667 downwards.
GTTGCGAATTAGCCAGTATGCCAGCCTCTGAATTAACTGCACCTGGTGGGTTTCACCAATGCGCATGTCGCCCATTTTATAGATGCCGCGTTCGCGGTCCCGTCGAGAAAGCAGCATCGACAGTGCCGCATCGTAAAGCTCTTTCCGTCCGTCAGGAAGGTAGCCCCGCCGGTCACGGTGCAGTGCGCAAATCAACGCACACATGAGTGGATTGGTTGCAAGTCGGGCAAGTTCTTGTTTAGCCCATACGGCATAGAGTAGTTCTTTGCCGTACGCGTCTGCACTGCCGGCCGCTTTATGCCAACGTTTGATGAATGCGGCGACATCATCGCGACTCATTGGAGCTAGGTCTAGTTCTGTAAAATCTTCATCTGCCAGCCAATGCTCTCGCACGGCCGATGGTCGTGAGGTGACGAGCCAATGGTTATTCGGATACGAACCAATCAAGTCCCGCAGCCAATTGCGGGCTTCTTCACGCTCCCCTTCGGGTATCTCATCGATCCCGTCGATCAGCATCAACCCACGCCCTGCGGTTAGTACTCGGTCATACCATCCCGTCGGCTGAGCATGAGCGATTGGGCACCCTACTGCTGAGAGAAACTCATCCGGACTGGGTAGCCTTGCCCCAGCACGTGCCAGGGACCGCATAGGCAATACAAACGGCACAAGGCCATGGAGGTAAAGAAGTCGTTCATCGAGATGGCTACGGGTAGTACCCACAGCCAGCCACTGCACAAGTGTGGTTTTCCCCGAACCTGCTACTCCTCGCAATAGTACTCGGTCACGTCCGGCCAAAACCTGTTCAGCAGGCAGTACTAGGGGAATGTCACTGACTGCGGCCCCTGTGGCTTCCAGGCTCAGGTAGGCCGCATCTAGAGGCCATGACCCCGATGCCTCAGGTAAATCAAGACCAAAGATGGTCAATTTTCCATACTTGCTCACAATGTAGCGTGCATAGCGTTCCTCAAAGCCCCCATCTGCCGGGGAGGGGGTTTTCCGGATCATTATGTCGATCTTGGACGTCAGTTCTTCAATCCGGCGACTCTGCTCGACAAGCGTACGAGGTACGAAGGTGGACCTCGTAGTGAAAAAATGCAGGATGTGCAGGCACGCTGTATCCAGCACGTTTGCATGTAGCAGCACCGCATCGCTGGAAAGTCCAAGTGTGGCTGTCTGATTTCCCGAACGGAGACGTCGAGAAAGCTCGCGATAGCCAAGTTGGACGGCTTGGACGTCGTCCATTTCTAGGTGGCCCAGGGAACTCAATGAGTGTGCGACCGCGTTCACCACGGCACGCTGCTCGAAGTTCGGAAGGCGCTCTGACGTGCCCGTCGACTGAACCGCACGTCCCACTAACTCTTCTGCGATTTTACGGAGCTCGGCATCCGAGAGAGTCCGCTTCTCGCCCCGGAAGGACACTAGGTTGGTTACCCGCACAGGTCGGTCCACTAGGCCTGCGCCCGGCCCGTCCGTCACGAACAGTTTCTTCACCAACGGGGCAACGATGCTCGATGCGAGCCGGGCTCCGATGCTTACAGGTTCCATAAATCTTCAGCATAGAGCTCCAGGACTGCCCGGGACGGTTGAACCGGATTAAATTTCACATTTCCAGTGAGCACGTGCCCCGGTAGAGGTGGAACGCCGCCTGAAGCGGTTGAGATGGACGTCTTCCTTCTTGGCCTTGTCAGCCGGCGGCCCGCAGCCGTTCGAGGAGTTCGTCGACGCCCCCAGCGTGCGCGTGGGGGGCCAGCGCTGGCTCCAGGCTGCGGACCATCGTCACGCACCGGGGCGCGTTGATCCGGTTGGCCAGGTCCAGGGAACGGGTGGCGGTCTCGGCGGCGATCTCGACTTCGCCGTCGCGGAGGTAGGCCTCGGCCTGGTAGGTGAGGAACACCGCGCGCGTTTTGGAGCGGGTGGCCGGGAGCAGGGCGATGCCCTCGTCCATGAGCTGGTGAGCATGCCGTCGCTGGCCGAGATCGGCGAGGCACCTGCCGCTGTCCGCAGCGAGATCCGCCGTCCCCATCCAGGAGCACCAGGCGGGTGCCGGGTCGCAGAAGGGGGTCTGCAGCGCCTTCTCCGCGGCGGTCAGGGCCCGGCGGCACGGACCGTCTTCACCGAGTGCGGCGAGGGCGCGGGCCTGTCGGAGGTGCAGGAGGGCGCGGGCGGTGGGGTGTTGGGTGCGTGGGATGGCGTGGCCGAGGATGGCCACCGCACCGCGGGCGTCTGTGAGCCACAGCAGTTGGTAGGCGAGGTCGGAGAGGATGCCCGCGCCGAGGTCGCGCTGGCCTGCAGTGTGGGCGTTGTGGAGGGCGGCGTGCCAGAAGCGGCCGGCGGCGGCGTGGCGGCGTTCGTCGAAGTGCTGCCAGGCGATGGCCTGGGAGAGGGAGGCTGCCAGCGTGTGCAGTCGTTGTTCGAGGGGGCGTGTGTAGCGGCCTTCGCTGATGACGGCCGTCACCGTGGTCAAGTGCTCGCTCAGTAGCCGGTGGGTGTGCTGGCGGCGTTCGGTCGCGAGGCGGACCAGCTCGGTGCCGGCGGTCTCCAACCAGAGGACCAGTTCGGTGTCGACATGGCCGCGCACCGCCAACCGCAGGAGGTGTCCCGGCTCGGTGACGGCCCACTGGTGGGCGAGCGTGGTCAGCGCACCGCTGGTGTAGGCGAGGAACGACCGGCGGTCCAGGGAGGTCATCAGGGCCTCTCGCAGTGAGGGGGCGGCGTTGTGCGGTCCGAGCGGCAGCGGCTTGTCCTGGCCGGGAAGCCAGTGGGGCCAGCCGAGATGGGTGACGGCCGCGTAGTCGATGCCGAAGACCTCGGCGATGAGCGGCTGGGATTCTTCTTCGTCGGGGGTGGCCCGGCCGGTCTCCCATTTGGAGATCCGTGATCCCCGGGTTCCTGAGCGCAGTCCGCGGCGCGCGGCGGCCTGCCGGATACGGCGGCCCAGTTCCTCCTGCGACCAGCCGCGCTCGGTCCGGGCGTAGGCGAGGGGGTGGCGGATCTCGTCGTCCACCCCCTCATTGCACCACCCTGGCCGGTGCCTGGGGAGCGGTTCGCAAGGCGGGGACAGGGCGGGGATAGTGCTTGGTTCTAGGCACGGTGCCCGGCGGGCGCTGTACTCGTCATGGTCTCGCCCACCGCCCGTGCGACCGGCTCGGGACCCGGTGGACGACCACCGCCTTGGCCCGTCCCGCCGGCCTGCAAGCCCGCCTGCCAGACGAGGCTGAGCAGGCTTTTGGTCCTCCTGCGGGACGCCACCGCCGTCGGCGCGCAGAAAGGGGGCTGCCATGTCGTACGACCACTGAGCCCTTGAGTTCCCCGGGCAGGCCCGCCGCGTGAGGCGGGCCTGCCCCGCTCCGAAAAGGATGTGCGATGCCATCTGTAACCGACCGCTACGACCCGCTGGACGCCCAGATCCTGCGCGATCCGTACCCGGTGCTGGCCGGGCTGCGGGCGAGCGAGCCGGTGTTCTGGCACCAGGGCATGCAGTCGTGGGCGCTGACCCGGTACGCCGACTGCGTACGGGTGCTGCGCGGCCACGACACCTTTGCCCGCGACCCGCGCCGCACCGGGAGCACGGTGCCCGAGCCGTCCTTGAGCGTGCAGACGCTCGACCCGCCGCAGCAGAGCCGCATCCGCTCGCTGTTCATGACGGCGCTGCGGGCCCAGGACCTGAGTGCGCTCGAGGCCCGTGCCCGCCGCCTGGTGCTCGGCCGGCTCGATGCCTGGGCCGGAGCCGGGCCGTTCGATGTGATGGCCGAGGTAGCGGTGCCATTGTCCGTGGCGGTCGTGGCGGACCTCCTCGGGGTCGAGCCCCCGCCGTACGCCGAGTTCGCCGAGGTCTCGGACGCCATCATGCGCAGCATGGACGGCGGACTGGACCCGTCGCTCGTGGAGCCAGGGCGGATCGCTCGTCAGCGGCTGAGCGAGCTGGTCGACGGCTGGTTCACCGCCTCGTACCGGCCCGGCCTGCTGGAGCGCGCCCGGCAGGCCGGGCCCGGCGCTGATCCGATGGTCCGGCTGTATGTGAAGAACACGGCGCGGGTGATGTTCCAGGGCGGCTACAGCACGATGGCGGCCGCCGTCGGCAACGCGGTGGCTGTCCTGCTCGCCCGTCCCGATGTGCTGGAGCGGATGCGTGATGCGGCGTTGCTGGCCACCGGCGTGGACGAGCTGGTTCGCTTCGACGGGCCGGTGCAGGGCACCACCCGCGTGGCGGTGCGAGCGTGCCGGATCGGCGGGGTCGAGGTTGCTGCGGGGCAGAAGGTGGTGCCGCTGTTCGCCGCCGCCAACCGCGACCCGGACGCCTTCTGCGGTGCGGACCGGCTGGTGCTGGAGCGCACGCCGAACCGGCACCTCGGCTACGGGTGGGGTCCGCATGCCTGCATCGGGACGACCGTCGCCCAGGCGGGCCTGCGCGCCCTGATCACAGCCCTGAACGAGCACCCGGCCCGGCTGGTCGCCGCCGGCGACGGCGTACGGCGCCGCACCGCGACCATGCGGGTGTATCAGACGCTGCCCGCGCTCCTTCGCCTCTGACCCGTCCCTCCCCGCGAGGGCGCCGCTCCGCTGCCGAGCGGGGCCCTCCCACCTGCGTCAGGAGATCCGTCGTGCGCATCCTCGTCGGCAACCACATCGATCCGTCGATCCGTGAACGCGGCGACATGCGGGCCTGGACACAGCGCCTGCTGTGGTTTGCCCGCCCCGGTGACCTGCTCGTCCTGTGCTGCGAGCCGGACGGTGCGTTTCTCGACTACGTGCTGGCCCACACCGGCGTGAAGCACAACGACCTGACCATCGTGGTCGCGCCGACCGGGGCGTGGGACGACAAGCTGCTCGATCCCGCCTCGCTCACCGACCCTGCCTTCGTCCGGGCGGTGCGGGCCGCGCTCGACCGCGCGGGCGGTGCGGCCGGGGTGACGGAGGTGTTCGCGCTGTGGCCTTCCGCCTCCGTCGCCCGCTTCGCCGCCGCCCTGGGCATTACGGACCGGTTCCCGGGGGCGGCGTTCTTCTCCCAGGGCGGCGGGGAGATCGGCAACAACAAGGCGAACTTCCGGGCCCTGGCGGCGGCCGTCGAAGTACCGATCCTGCCCGGCCGGGTGTGCCGCAGCCGCGCGGAGGCGATCGAGGCGACCGGGCAGCTGCTGGAGTCGTCCGGCAGCGGGGCGGTCGTGGTCAAGCAGGCCCACAACGGTGCCGGGGTCGGCAACCAGTTGCTCGTACGTGATCCGCAGCTGGCGGTGGACCATGTCGGGGCCCGCCACCTGCACCACCTGGCGCCCGGCGAGACCGGTATCGCGGCGTACTGGGAGCAGCGCTGGACGTGGGCGAGCGGGGACGGTCGGTGGCCGGTCGTCATCGAGGCCTTCGCGCCCGGCGCGGACGCGGTGTACTCCGAGCACTACGCCGCCGACAGCGGCACGTGGCCGACCGAGATGGGCCGCCTGTTCTACGTCGGCCGGCGCCTGAGCCACCAAGTCGTCCCCCTGGACGGCGTGAGCGACACGGTGAGGAAGGCGCTACTGGACGGTGGCACCCGGCTGGCCGAGACGTACCGGGCTTTCGGCTACCGCGGGCACCTGAGCGCGGACGCTCTGGTCCTTCCCGACCAGAGCGTGGTGTTTACCGAGGTCAACGCGCAGGTCTCCGGGTCGCTGCACATCTATCAGCAGGTCGCCCGCCGCGTGGTCGACGTCGCCGCCGCCCCGCGCCGAAAGGTGGTCGAGTACCACGTTCCACCCACCTGGATGGTGCCCGGCTTCGCCGCGTTCCTGGCCGTACTGGACGAGACGGGCCTGGCCTACGATCCGCACACGCGGACGGGGGTGATCGTGTCGATGCCCGCCATCCCCCTCGCCCCCCAGGCGCCGGCGCAGTTCGTGTTCTGCATCGCCTACGACCCCGCCACCGGCTACGACGACGCGTTCACCCGGCTCGGCGAGCGCTCCCAGATCCTGCCCGCCACGGCCGTCGACGCCAGCGAGCACGTCGGCCACGCGGCCGTGTCCTTCTCCTCGTGACCGGGAGCCCCACCATGACCACCAGCACGACGGCGGCCGCCGAGGCGGCCCGGCTCACCCCCGCCTTCGACCTCGACGCGGGCTGGCTCGCCGACGAACTCGCAGCCGTCACCTCCTACACCTGGAACGTGCAGCGCACCCACACTTACGGCGGGCAGGCCGGCCAGGAAGCCCCGATCGACTGGCGCGTCCTGCCGCTGCGCAGTCTCGGCGGTGACGCGGACCGCACCGACCCGGGCGGCCCCGGCCCCCAGCCGTTCGCGCCGACCCGCTGGCTCGACAAGCTGCCCTGCCTCGCCCGCCTCCTGCAGCAGATCCCGGCCCCGCTGAACGCGGTCAGGCTGATGGCGCTCGGGCCCGGCGCCGTCTCAGAAGCGCACTGCGATCCCAAGTACCGGCTCGACCGCGGCCTGACGCGCCTGCACATCCCCGTCGTCACCACGCGGGAGGCGGTGCTCGTCCTGGACGGCGTCGAACACTGCTGGCAGCCGGGCACCCTGTGGTACGGCGACTTCTCCCGCGAGCACCTGGTCCGCAACACCAGCCACACGGTGACCCGCATCCACGTCGTCATCGACACCCTCCTCACCGCCGACCTCGCGAGCTGGTTCCCCGACTCCTGGGGGGAGCTGTTCGCCCGCGGGGAGGTCCTGCTCAACCGGCCCGCCCCGGCATCCCCGCCCGCATGGCCCACGGCACTGCCGTACGACACCCTTCTGCCGAGCGGGTTCGCCGACTTCGACGCCCCCGCTCCGCTGGACGGTCCTCTCCTGCCCGCCCGCCTCGACCGGGCCGCCGGCGACCTCCTCACCCTGACTGTCGCCGGGCGCTCCTTCGCGCTCGTCCCGGCCGGCGACGTCGGCGAATGGCGGTTCTCCGGCTGGAGCGAGCAGCGCACCCTCCAGCCCAAGGGCGACGGCGGCCTGCTGCTGCGGGTCCGCCGCGGCCGCGCGCTCGCCGACCGGCACGTTCCCGCCGCACCCCGCACCCTCTGCCCCTCGACCGCTCCACCTGGAAGGAACCGCGTTCGCCATGCGCCTGCACAGCTACGACGACTTCACCCCGCTGAAGGAGATCATCGTTGGGTCCGCGGAGAACTACCTCGGCCACGACCGCGACCTCTCCTTCGAGCTGTTCCACCACGAGAACCTGACCGGCTTCCGCTCGGACTGGGCCTACCCTCGGCTTGCACAGGCCGGCACCGGCACCGGCGGGCAGAACTGGGCCGTCAAGCAGCGGTACGCCGAGGATCTGAACGAGGACGTCGAGAATCTGGCCGCCAGCCTCACCGACCTCGGGGTCACCGTGCACCGGCCGCTCCCGCTGCCGCCCGACGCGGACCGCATCGCGGGCCTGGGCTGGCAGGCCGCCCCCACCCCGGCGCTGAACATCCGCGACAACACCCTGATCGTCGGAGACCAGATCATCGAGACGCCGCCGGCGATCCGCTCGCGGTACCTGGAGACCCAGCTCCTCCACCGTGTCTTCCGCGCCTACCAGGATGCCGGGGCCCGGTGGACGGTGATGCCGCGCCCCACCCTCACCGACCTCTCGTTCGACCTGTCCTACGCCCGCGACACAGCCACCACGCTGGGCGGGCCGACCGAACCGATCGACGATCCGCGGCCCAGCCCGTACGACGTGGGCCTGGAGATGATGCTCGACGGCGCCCAAGTACTGCGGCTCGGCCGGGACCTGATCGTCAACGTCGCCCAGGACAACCACGACCAAGGGCTCCGCTGGCTTCAGCGGCACCTCGGCCACGACTACCGGGTCCACCGGGTGTGGCGGATGGCGGACAACCACATCGACTCCATGGTCCTGGCCCTCAAGCCGGGGGTGTTCCTCGCCCGGCACGACGGCATCCGCGACCTGATGCCCGAACCCTTACGCTCCTGGCGGTACATCGTGCCGCCCGAGCCCGACCCGGGCGCGTTCCCCGTCTATGACGATGACGAGGACCTGGTCCTCACCAGCCCCTACATCGACCTCAACGTCCTGTCCGTCGATGAGCACACCGTGCTGGTCAACCAGGAGTGCACCGGACTGGCCAAGACGCTGGAGACCGCAGGCTTCGACGTGGTGCCCGTCCGCCACCGGCACCGCCGCCTGTTCGGCGGCGGGTTCCACTGCTTCACACTCGATACCCACCGCGACGGCGAGCTGGAGGACTACCTCTCGTGACCGGCCCCGCCGTACTGCTACTGGACGCGGCGGGCCCGGAGTCCGCCGCCCTCGCCCGCGCGGCTGCCGCGCGCGGCCAGCAGGTGCACGCCGCGACCGCCGAAGCCGCCAGGCGCGAGCCGGCGGCGAAGCTCGCCGGGCAAGTCATCACCGACTTCACCCGGCCCGACCGGGCCGTGGAACAGATCGCCGCCTATGCCCGCCGTCATGGTGTCGGTGCCGTCCTCACCGTCAATGAGTACCTCACCGAACTGACCTCGCTGGTCTGCGCCGAGCTCGGTCTGCCCGGAAACGATCCGCACCTTGCCCACGCGGCCCGTGACAAGGCGGCCATGGCCTGTGTGCTGGCCGAGGCCGGGGTACGTATCCCCTACACCCGGCTCGCGCATGACGATGGCGAACTGCACGATGCCCTGCGCGACCGCCGGGTCGGCTTCCCCTGTGTCATCAAGCCGGCCGCCGGCGCGAGCTCCGCCGGGGTCACCGTGGTCACCGTCCTGGATGAGGCCGCGCCAGCGGCCGACGCCGCCCGCTCGATACACGGAACGGAAGGCAGCGAAGGGGGTCCGGGCGTCATCGTCCAGGCGTACGCCGCGGGCACCGAGTACAGCGTCGAGTCCGTCACGCAGGACGGCGCCACCACGCACCTGGCCATCACACGAAAGGCGACGACGAGCGGCCCGTGCCGGGTGGAGACGGGGCACAGCCTCCCCGTCTGCCTGCCCCCGTCGACCGAAGCAGCCGTACACCGGCAGGTGAGCACGGCGATCCGGGCGGTCGGCGTCCGCAACGGCGCTTCGCACACGGAAGTCGTCATCGATCCCGCCGGACGGTGCGCGGTCATCGAGATCGCCGCCCGGCTCGGCGCCGGACACATCGGGACCCTCCTTCAGCACGCCCTGGGCATCGACGTCTTCGCGGCCCTGCTCGACGTCGCCCTCGGCCGCCCGGCCGCGCTCACCCCCACCGCCCGCGGGCACGCCACCGTACGGTTCATCACCAGCCCGCACACCGGACGTCTGACCTCACTCAGCCGACTCCCGGAGCAGGGGCCCGGGGTGCCGTTCGTCCCATGGCGAGCAGCAGTCGGCGACCTGGTGCACGCGGCCACAGCCAACACGGACCGGCTGGGCTGCTTCGTCGTCACCGGCTCTGACGCTGACGAGGTCGAAGAGCGAGTCGACGCGCTCGCGCGGCAGATCCAGATCCAGGTCCAGGTCGAGCCGCTGCCCGCAGCGGGCGGGCCGGGCCGGGTCAGGTCAGGCCGGCGAGTACGGCGGCCATCGCCAGATAGCTCTCGGCGACCGCGTCCGCCTTGCCCAGCCGGTGCCGCTCCAGGCGCAGCGCGCCCAGGTGCCGGGCCTCATAGATCCGCGACCGCCACCGCGCGGCCGGCGAGCAGTCCAGGGTGCCGTAGGACTCCCAGAACGCGGTACGTTCGTCGTTCCTGGCCGTGGCCATCCGGATCGTCCAGTCAGCGTCCGGCGCCCCGAACCACGCGCGGTCGAAGTCCAGCACCCCGGTGATCACCGGCTCGGCGGCCGCCCGGTCCAGCAGGCAGTTCACGGTCCACAGGTCCCCGGTCAGCAGCCTCGGCTCGGTGACCTCATCCAGCACGGCCCGCTCGCGGCCGGCCGCCGCAGCGGCCTGGCGTACGTCGGCGGAGTCCAGACCGGAACCGTCCAGGTCGGCGGCGATCTCCTCCAGCGACGCGAGCACCGCTTCACTCCACGTCATGTAGCCCGGCCCGGCCACCGGCCCGAACCGCGGTCCCCGCACAGCGTGCACGGCCCGGGCGATCTCCCCGAGCTGCCGGAAGAAGCCCGGCCACGTGCTCCGCGGGTACGACCCCAGATGCTCGGGGGCCGGAACACCGTCCAGATGAGTCTGGATCATCCAGTCACGGCCGATCACCTGCCCCGTCCAGTCGGCGGCGATCACCCTCGGCATCAGATGCGCGATCGGGACCAGCCACGGCTGGCAGGCGAACTCATTCCGCATCAGATGCCGCTCACTGCGGAACTGCCGCCGCTCCTCCGGAGCCACCCGCAAGACCACCGGGCGATCCCGCCCCGCCAGCCGCACCCGGTAGACGCTGTTGTACATCCCCGACCCCAACTCCTCGGCGGACACAACCAGGGCATCGGGTCCGAACGCACGACGACAAACTGCCTGAATCCCGTCAGCGGTCACCGACTGCTGAAACGCCTGCTCGCCACGCTCAATCGGCCAGAAATCCATGCGACTCCCTCAACAGGTAGCAGTGAACCGGACACGGCCAGCAAACAGGACTTTTGGGTTGTTCAGACGGGTCAGGTCGGGCGCGGCGATCGCCTGGCAGGCACTGAAGGCCGGCGAGCGGCTGACCGTCCTGTCACTGGAACCCGACCTTTACGCCGGTACCGGCATCACCCCGCTCAAAGCGTTGCCGCCACCCAGCGGGCGATCCAGGGGTAGTGCTGTTCTGCCAGGGCGCGGAGCAACTGACGCTGCCAGACCGGGAGGCTGGCGTAGTCCGGCAGAGGGTCCGGCAGCGGAGTGCGGAACAGTTCGTTGAGGGCGGTGCGTGTGCGGTGGCCGTCGCGGTCGCGTTCGATCCGGGGCAGACAGGCGGCGAGGGCCGCCTGCGGCGCACCTGTGGGGAGGCTGTGCGGGGACCGTTCGATGTGGCCGTGGAAGTCGCCTTCGTTGTAGTCGGTCACGCGGGTGGGCACGGGGCTGTCGGCAACTGTGGTGAGTTCGGCGACGGCGCGGTCGAGCAGTCGCGGTTCGACCGCGTCTTGCTGGTGGTTGGTGAGGCGGACGAGTGCGGTGGCAGCCGCCCACCGCACCAGAGGTTCGTCCGCGGACAGGTACGGGGCGAGGTCGGCGGCCTGCGCCGCGGTGCCGATCAGGCCGGCGGCGACCAGGGCAGTAGCGGCGACAACGGGATCGTCCTCGCGCGCGGTGCGGGCGAGGAACAGCGGGAGCGTGGTGGCGGCCGCCTCGGGGAACCAGGCGAGGAGGTAGGCGATCCGGGTCCGGATGCGTGGATCGGCGTCGTCGAACAGGACCAGCAGCACGGGCAGTTCGGCGAGGACCGCGTCGTAGCCGCGCAGCGCGCTCCACCGGGCGTCCGGGGAGTTGCCGGCCGCCACCCAGTCCCGGCCGGGCGGTGGGCGTTTGCCGGCTGTGCCGCGCGTCAGGCCAGGCTACTGCGGCTGCTTCCCTGTGTGGCTGCGTACCGTGCTTGCTGCTGCCATGCACCGCCAGCCGTTCTCTGTGCTCGGCTTTCCTTTCGGGCAAGCACAGTGTTTGTCGGCCGGGCCTCTTCGGGTCGGTTGGATGGACGGCGCTTGATTTCTCTATAACCCTACTGTCATGAAAATTAACCGCTTGTATTGTGGGGTGAATTTGGCCGGAAGTCGGCTCGCTACTGCAATCGGGGATGTCGACAATGCAGTGGCTGCGTCTTACCGACCCGCAGGAGGAAAAGAATGAGCGAGCGGTCTGCTCTGCCGGTTCAGTCGGGCGGCGACGGTGACGGTCACCCCGGCACGCCGTGGACGCCGCCGGAAGAGCCTCCGAGCCCCGATGGATCCAGCCCGGAAGGGGACGGGAAGCACCGCAAATGACGTCTGCCGCGCTGCGCACCGACCGCCCCGGCCGCAAAGAGCTGAGGCGGATCCTGGCGGAGATCGGTGCACTGTCGCTGGACTGGATGCCTTCCTTCTCGGCCGTCGACCGGGCCGCGTTCCTTCCGGATCTTATGTGGCCTTACGACATGTCGACCCGTTCGAGCGTCTGCGTCGACAGGCGAGCCACCCCGGATACCTGGTATGCGGCGGCCGACAGTAACGTGCCCATCGTCACCCAGTGGGACGACGGCACCCACAGCGGCGGTGATCCGGGAAGGCTGTCCACCAGCTCTTCTTCCATGCCCTCCACCGTTTTCTCACTGCTGCGGGATCTGGACGTGGAAGCGGGCATGCGCGTGCTGGACGTCGGCACAGGGACAGGCGAGACGGCCGCGTTGCTGAGCCACCGGCTCGGCCAGCACAACGTGACGAGCATCGAAGTGGACGCGACGGTGGCCGCGACGGCTCGTGACCGCCTGTTCAAGCTGGGCTTCCGCCCCGAGGTGGTCGTGGGCGACGGGTTCCACGGGTACGCCGCAGCCGCTCCCTTCGACCGGATCCTGGCCACGGTCGGCCTGCGCCAACTGCCCATGGAGTGGGTCGCACAGACCCGGCGTGGTGGCGTGATCCTCGCTCCCTGGGGCACCTCCTACGGCAATGCCGACGCCGTGGTCCGCCTGGTGGTGAACGGCGAGACAGCCGCAGGGCCGTTCACCAGGCTGGTGGAGTTCATGAAGCTCCGCGCGCAACGGGGCCCGGCGATCCGTCCCACCGACTACCTGTCCGCAGGTCCCCTGGAGGGCGCCGACCAGAGCACAGTGGCCCTTGCTGAAGAAGACTTTCTGACGGGCCAGTTCACGGATTTGCCGTTTGTCCTGGGCCTTCGGGTTCCTCACTGCCGCCAGGCAGTGGCGGACAAGCGGGGCGGTGAGCGTCCGGTCTGGTTCTACAGCCTCATCGACGCCTCATGGGCCTGCGTGATGTTCCGTGACGGCCAGGAACACGCCTCGGTATGGCAGTCCGGGTCCAGGCGTCTGTGGGACGAAGTCCGGGACGCCTACGACTGGTGGAAGGAGCGTGGGTCCCCGGAGGTGACGCGGTTCGGACTCACCATCGACGCCTCCGGCCAGAGAGCCTGGCTGGACGATCCGGCGAAGGAGTCCTGGCCCGTTCCGCCGATGCCCGTCTGACGTGGCTGGCGCACTGCGGACTCGTGCCTCGTTCAGGGCCTTCAGGCTCCTTCGGAAAGCGCTGCGGCGGCCTGTCGGACCCGGCGCGCTGGCGGAGGTCTGTAGCGTTCTCGGCCGGTCCCGTGCCCGCTCTCCGGCACGGGGGAGGCATCAGAGAGCGAGCACGGCGGACAGCGCCGGGACGGGGATGGGACCGCAACGTCGGAGAGGCCGAGCGGGGCGCCGACGGCGGCACAGGACCTGGCGTGGCCGCCCGGGGGCCGGGCGGCCACGCCAGGCCGAGCAGCCGCGGGCCGGACGGCACCAGACCGGCGGGCGCACGGGCCCGTGCCATCGAGGACCAGGACAGGCGGTGGCCGGTGGACGTCGGGCGGGCGGCGAGCAGCAGTTTCTTCCCTGGGGTGTCCGGAACGAGCGCCCGACAAGGCACGGTCGGAGACCGGCCGATCGGTCGACGACGCGCCGACCGCGGCCGCCGCGCGGAGCTGGCACGCGCGGGGCGGCGGGGCCCCGGCGGAGGACAAGCTGAACGGGGCGGACGGAACGGCGGCCCCTGGACGACCGGCACCGGCGCGCGGAGCGGGCCCGCCGCGAGCTTCTCCCCCACACGACCGTGTCGTCGTACAAGACTGCGGAGGGTGAGGCCGGGCAGCACGACGGTGTGGGCCAGGACTGGGCGGGGTGCCCGAGCCGGGCGCGGCGGCGGCCGGGCGAACGTGCTTCCCGCCCGGCCGCCACGCGATACAGCAGCCTGTCGATGAGATGGATGTGCCGCTGGCACTCACTCACCTCTTCGGTGGTTTCGGTGGTGCAGGACGCCGCATCTGCGGCAGGGTCGGTGCTGACACTCTGCCCTGGGCGCGCCCGGGCGGGTTCGGCATGGGACGCGGGAGAACTTGATGGGTGTGGGTGAGCGGGAGTCGTGGACGACGGAGGAGTTCGGTGCTTCGCACGAGGGCGCGGTTGGTGTGCTGCTGGCCGACAGCAGCATGCCGGACCCGGTGTTCATCGCGATGACCTCTGCGGGCACCGGGCGGGAGGTGTCGCAGTGGAGCGTCTACGACGGGGGCGACGGTTTCGTGCGGGCACCGCGGGCCGCCGCGCTGCGGGCTGTGTGCTCCTGCGGCTGGACCAGCCCGCACCACCCCTTGCACTGGGAGGAGTTCGGCGGGAAGGGCCTGGCCGAAGCGGCCGGGGATGTGGCGGATGCGTGCGCGCAGGAATGGGACGTGCACACCGTGGAGGTGGAGCGGTCGGCTGTCACCGTGCCGGAACCACTGGCCGGCCTGCTCTTGCGGGTTGAGTCGGAGATCGAGAAGCTGGCGAAGACGACACCGCTCGCGGCCCTGCGGGCCGCGCGCCGGCTGGAGGTGATCGCCGTGCAGACGGCGTACTGGCCGGCCCTGGACGTCATCAACAGCGACGCCACCGGTGAGCAGACGGCCGCGGCCCTGGGACTGAACGAGGACGCCGCGCAGGACCTCCTGGCCCGCTTCGGCCGCCTGAGCCGCTACCACTGACCACCCGAACTCGCCCTGGACGAGCGCCTCGTGCACGCCACCGGTCCGAGTACGACGGTCGTCCCCGAGGCGGGCCGGGCCCCTGCTCCCGGCCGGCACCGCAGGGCCTCGACCGTCGAAAGGCACGGGGGCAGACGCGACGGCGGAAACGGCGACACGGCGTCGGACGGGATAGCACGACGGGAGCACGGGCCTGGCAGCGAGCCGGGCGCGACAGCGCGGTCCCACGCCGGGACGGTGGGCAGCGGGCACCGTCCCGGTGACCACCGGGAGGTTCTCCGGCCTGTCGGCGCCCGCCGGTGCGTCGGACAGGAACGATCCGGGCTGGAGCCCGTCCGTGGCCGTCGCACGTTGCCCGGACGGGCCGCCCGCCTCTCCCCTGCCGCAGACCCCACCGTGCGGCGAGGTCACGGTCTCATCCCCCGCCGGCCAGACCTCCGTCGTTCCGGTCGGCCCCGTACCCGCCCGGTGCCGCGCAGCTCACCAACCCTGAGTACGACACCACCGCCCCGCTCGGCCCCTCTGGCCGAACCGAGACCACGCGTCCGGGGAGGCACTGCCGCTCGCCGCCCGCGCCGGCCATCCACGGCTGGCCCCGGCCCTCCGCCTGTGCCGCTGGCCCGCCGCGCGGGCTGCCGCCTTCGGGTTCGGGCCGCTCCGGCCGTCGTACCGTTGCCCGCCCCAGTCCTGCGCCCGGTCGCGTGCGCGCCCAGCGCCGCCCTGGCCTCCCGTCGTCTCGCCAGAGCGCTCCGTCCGCCCGTCCCGGCTCTTCGCCGCCCGTCCTGGCGGCCCATCGCCGTCCTACCGCCGCACCCGTCCGCACCCTTCGCCCGCCCGGGGCTGGGGCCGCACGAACACGGGCGGGCGGCGAGCAACAGTTCCTTCTCCTGCGGCGACCGGAACGAGCGCCGGGCGAACCACTGCCGGAGACCGGCCAGCCCGGGCGGCCACCAAGTTGAACAGGTCTGACCGGACCGGGCGGACGTCGGACGTACGGCACCGCACGCGGGCGCCCACACCCCAGGAGGGGCGGGCCCGCCACGAGCAGCCATTCCCCCGCGCGACGGCGTCGCCGTCGGGGACGACGGAGGAAAGGGCCGCGCAGCACGACGGCACGGCCCGGGACTGGGGCGCGACCGAGCCGGACGCGGAGGCGGCCGAGCCGAGAGAGACTGCGCGGTGACCGACGGCGGGCGACAGCCGGGACGGGCCGACAGCAGATGCGAGGGGCAGGCGCGGCAGCATAGCGGGCGGGGAGCACGGACCCTGGCGGCCGGGAGCGGGCGGACCGAAGCGGCGGCGGACGCCAACGAGGCGACGGTGGGCACGGCACGGCAGGAACGGTAACAGCGGACGAACTTCGCGGGCGGCGAGCTGGAGCAGCGAGCGGTACCGCAGCGGTGGTCCGACCAGCGGCAGCACAGGCGGACCGGCGGGCAGGCGCGACACCGAACGGCACGGCCCGTGCGGCGGGCAGCATCTCACAGGCGGTCGAGTAGCGGCGCACGGCAACAGCCGAACCAGAACCGGACGGACACCAGCGGACATCGGCGACCGTCTGGAACTGCAGGCCAGCGACGGGCGAGCGACCAGCCCAGCGGCCAAGCCCGAGCCGGAAGGCGGATCGGCAGCAGGCGATGGTCAGAAGCCGAGCGGTACAGCAGGGCGGGGCCAAACAGCGAGGGCGCCATCAGATGTGACGGCCGGCCGAGCGGCACTGCGGCCGGAGCCAGGGCGGCGAAGACACGACCGGACGGTGCCCGCGACAGTGGACGGGCGGCGCACGGCCCGGCAGCGGGGGCGCACGACGGCGCGCCGGGCGCGCGCGATCCATGCCGTCAGAGTCAGCCCGCTAAGGCCGGGCCGATCCCGGCGCCCTTGCCGCAGGCACCTGCCGCGGGACCGACGGGGCCGCGCCCAGCTGCTCTGCGCGCGCCGCCCCGGCTCTTCTCCTGCGGACTGGAGAGGCTGGCTGTCGCCGCAGCAGCTGGCGGCACCGGGAACACAGTGCGAGCGGAATCCGCAGCGCCGGAGCGGCGCACCCGGCCAGCGGGGAACCCCGGGGCGGGTGCGGCAGGCAATCCGTGAGGGGGCAGGCGATGCTGGTACCTGCGACAAGAGGGCGCCTTACGGGCGGCCGTCATTCACGGATCACTCCTGAGGGGGGCGTGAGAGCGTCACCCTAGAAGGGGGGCTCCGCGGAGTACCCGTCTTCTCGGAGAGGGATGGATTCGGTCTCTGCCTTGGCGGCGCGCTGTTCGGCGACTGTGGGGTGGGCGGTTATCGCCTCCATCGCCTGTCCTTGCCGGACCAGGACCTCGAACAGTTCCTCACGTGCTGCGATGGTGCCCAGGTCCCGCAGTTCCGCCGCGGCCTCGGCAAGGTGGCCGGCGGTGCTGAGGAGACCTGCTCTGACGATGCGGGGGTCGGTCCACGGATCGGGGTGGGCTTCGACCACGGCGATCGCTTCCTCGGCACGGCCGAGGCCGGCAAGAGCGAAGGCCCGCCACCAGTGCTGGAACTCCTTGTGGCCGTGGTGGGGCACGGTAAGGGGATGGTCCAGGAGGTAGAGCAGTTCTGCGGGCCGGTCTAGGAGGGGATAGACAAGTGGGGCCAGGAGGTTGGAGCAGTCGTACCAGCTGAAGCCGCATTCGGCCACGGTGATCGCGTCGTCCAGTCGGCCGTCTTCCAGCAGGACCGAGGACAGCCAGGCCCGGTAGCCGACCCAGTCGTCGGCGGCGATTGCCTCACGCATCACCGTCTCGGCCTCCTCGTCCCGCCCGTGCTCTCGCAGGGCACGGGCGTAGATGTCCAGAACGCTGTGTGCGTACTGTCCGGTGGCCAGCTCGCGCAGCTCCTGGAGCCGATCGTGGCGTGCCAGTAGTTCGGCGTAGGCGGTGAGGGTGTTCTCGGAGAGGAAACGGCGCCTGACCATGTCCTCGCCGAGGATCCGGATCGCCTCGTCGGCGCGGCCCGCGCGCTCCAGTACCTGGGCCTGGAGCTCCTGCGCGTCCGAGCAGGAGTGGTCCCGTCGGCCCTCGTCGTGGGCGCGCCGTGCGGCTTCGGCGTGCGGGGCGATCAACTCCAGCACCCGCGCGTCACAGTCCTTGTCCTTGGTGATCTCCACCAGGGCCGTCCGGATCCACGACTCACCGATGTGCGGCACGAGCAGGTCGATGGCCTCATCCACGTACCCTGCCTTGGCGAGCAACTCGGCGACGTTACGGCACACGGTCGGCGAAGCGCGGTCCTCCTCATCCGGGCGCACCAGATCCAGAGCCTCAGCTGCCCGGCCCGCCCGCGACAGGATCTCCGCCTTCGCCCACAGAGCGGTCCGCCAGCCGGTCGCGGCGAACGGCTCCATCACCTGCAGTGCCCGCCCGAATTCGCCCGACCGGCACAGCTCCTGCACCGCACCCTCCGCGCAGAACCACCCGCCGCGCTCCGCTGCCGCCTGGATCACGAGGTCCAGGTGACCGTGCTCCAACAGGAGAGTCACTTTCCGGGGAGGAATCCCACCGTAATTGCTGAACTGCCATGAAAGATCATCTGTGTTCACGGCTGAAAGCGTAGAAGTGGCCACCGACATCACCGTCACAGGCAGTCGATCACTCGGCTCGTCATACGGCGATGGGCCCAGGCCGCGCAGGCGGCCAGCCCGCGAGCGGGAGGCGACCTCTTCGCCGCGCGTGTGCCTACACTGGGTTCGGGGGACCGCGGTGTCTTTACCGACGGTGCCGCAGACCGTGACGGCTCCGGCACTCCGACCGCTGCCTCCGGGTTCCGTTCGGTCCGTTAGTACTCCAGTGCCACTTCGTGATCGCGTCTGTGGCGTCAGTCGTGCCCCTTACTGTGGCGGTATGGGCTATGACGTGCACATCACCACGCGTACGCCGTGGTGGGAGGACGAGGGCGAGCAGATCACCACGCAGGAGTGGGAGGCGGTGGTCGCTGCCGACTCCGACCTGGAGATGGTTCAGGTAGCCCGGGTTTCTCCGCGCGGCCAGGACGTCGTGTTGGAGTACCGGCACGAGTGGCTGGCACAGATGTGCACCCACCCGCAACGGGACACTCACGGTGCCTGGTTGGACTGGGAAGAGGGGCAGATCGTGGTGAAGAACCCGGATGAGATCCTGCTCAAGAAGATGCGGGAGATCGCGCGGGTACTGGGGCGCGTGTCCAGGGCGACGACTGTGAGTACTACGACGAGTGAACACTGCCCGTCCGCACCAGGGACGGCCACCGCGTGATCATCGGGGGTTGTGTGGACTCCTGAAGATCGTGCGGTGGCCGCAGGCCATAGCGTAGACCCTGCCCGCTGGCGGGCGATGTTCGACCAGGTCATGGCCCGGATCGCGGGCCGGTTAAGGCGAGTTGAGCCCCGGGCCGCAGCCCGCTCCTACCTGCTCGGGCTGCTGTCGGGCGTGGAACGGAAGAACTGCCGGGTGCGCCACGAGGCGCCATGTGACCGAGTGGAGGTGCGAGACCTCCACCGCAGGGCCGTCGCAGCGGCCGGGTAGAAGCTGAGGGCAGTCGGGGCCGGGGAACGCCGGTGAGGACGGGAAGCAGCCCTGACAACGCCGGGACAGCGCGGAACTGCCAGACGCGACGGGTTTGGCAAGCAAGGCCAGAAGGCGTACGAAGAGGAATCCGTGTAAAGCCCGTGAGTCTTGTCACCGGGTTCCAATCTGGCGGATATGGGCCCGGGGTGCAGTGCGTGACCGCTCGCTTCGACAGGGGCGGTCAACTCCGAAGCCGGTCTCCAACTGCCGGTGGGGAGGCCACGCTGAAGGTCTGCGGCGTAGGCGTGGTGATGCTGCCGGGGTAGTAGCGCGACGCCGACCTGGCCGATCGGCACATGGTGAACGTGGGAACCGCCTGCGGTCGCCCGGCTCTTCCGGACAGCCGGTCCGGCGAGGAAGGCAGGCCCGTTGCCGGCCGAGGGCCGCAGGTGGGGCGGAGACCTCGTAGTAGTCCGAGCGGAGGAAAGCTCCGTGCATGGCGAAGGGGGCCGGCAAGTCGGCAGGGAGGATGCTGCAATGCCGGGAGGCCGCCGGTGAATACCGACGCGCTGGAGTTCGCGCTGCTCAAGGCCGAGCGCCGGGTACTGGAGATGCAGACCGAGCTGCACTGTTGGGCGACCGACGATCGTGATCGCCGGTTCGATGATCTGTTCAATCTCGTTGCCGATCCCGCGTTCCTGCTGGTCGCGTGGGATCGGGTGAGGAGGAACAGGGGCGCCGCTCGGCCGGAGTGGACGGGCAGACGGCCCGTTCCGTGGAGGACGGGCAAGGCATCGAGGCATTCCTCGACGAGGTGCGGTCCGACCTGAGGGACCGAACCTTCCGACCGCTTCCCGTGCGCGAACGGATGATCCCCAAACCGGGGACGGCCCAGCGCCGTCGGCTGGGGATTCCCACCGTGCGGGACCGGGTGGTCCAGGCGTCCCTGAAGCTGGTACTGGAGCCGATCTTCGAGGCGACAGACGCAGCCCCATGGGGGCGAGTACTTCCGCCACCTGGGTGCGCATGTCCTCGGCCTGCTCGCGGGTCCCGGTCACGGCGATCAAAAAGTCGTCCGCATACCGGAACAACAGCCGGTAGTTGGGGAGGTTCTGGCGACGTCGCCGGGCCCGCTGGCCTTGCGTGGTCGATCGAGTCGACGCACGTCTCGATGTCCCCCTCCACCATCCACTCATAGGAGTTCTTGGCGCAGTGGTGTGCCTCGGCGAGCGCGTCGTGAGCCCGGTGGAGAAGACGGCCATCACCCACCTCGCACCGGCCGCCCGCGTCACCGTCGGCGGCCACGACATCGGCGTCCTCGGCCTGTACGTCCCCTCCCGCGGCCCCAAGACGCACCGCAACGTCGCCAAGCGCGCTTCCAGGACGCGGTCACCAAGGCCCTGCCCCAGCTCGCCGCCGCCTTCCCCGGCATGCCCGTCATCGTGGCCGGGGACCTCAACGTCGTCGAACGCGGCCACCAGCCCCCGCACAAGGTGTTCGGCGCGTGGGAGTACGCCTTCTGCGACTCCTTCCAGGCCACCAACCTCACCGACGTCTTCCGCCACCTGCACCCCGACAAGACGGCCCATTCCTGGTACGGGCTGACCGGCGCGGGCTTCCGCTTCGACCACGTCTTCGTCTCCACGCCCCACGCCGCCCACGTTGCCGCCTGCGACTACCACCAGCAGGCCCGTGAAGCCGGACTGACCGACCACGCGGTCATGACCCTGCGCCTCGGCCTGCCGGCACATCCCAAGCACGTCAAGGGGTGCGGATGTCCGTTGACCGCGTACAGCCACACAGTCTGAGCATCGGCGTTTCGGCCAATCCTTACCGAGCGGGTGCTCGTGCGCGGCAAGGGTCGGTGCACTGCGCACCTTCGGACAACCGCTCTATTCCGGCGCCCGCAACGCGTCCGAAAGAGCGCGTGTTCGAAATCGCGGCGGCGTCGTTGAACACGGCGACACCATCACCGCGCCCCGGGGAGGGAACACATTGACGCACGTCGAACCAGGCGGCGATGACACCGCGAGCCCGCCGAAGGCCGCGGGCCAGGCCAGTATCTCGGACGCCGAGCGCGAGCTGTACGGGGGCCGGCTGCGCCATGACCAGTCCTACGTCCGGCACGCGGGCCCGCTGACCCGGCTGGGCTTCGGGCACATGGCGGCAGCGCTGCCCCGCATGGTCGGCTCGGTGCTGCGCACCGGCTGGGAGGCGGACCGGCGGGCCCTGACGGGGGTTGTGGTCGCCCAGCTCGGGCAGGGCGTGACGGCCGGGTGGGGGCTGGTGGCGGTCAACGGCGTCCTCACCCGGCTGTTCGCCGACGGTCCGACCGCGGACAAGCTGCGCGAGGCGCTGCCATCGCTGGCGGTACTGGCCGGCGCGGCGGTGGCGACGGCGGTGCTGTCGGCGTGGTCGACGGCCATGTCGGGCCGGCTGGAGCCGCAGGTGGAGCGGGCGGTGTCCGCCCGGTACTACGCGGCCGTCACCCACGTGGAGGTGGAGGCCACCGAGCGGCCGGAGGTCCAGCGGGTCCTGGAGGCGGGGAAGTTCGGCACGGACTCGGCGCGCAGCATGCTCCGGCTGTCAGTAGGCGTGGGCAGTGTGGTGATCGGCATGGCGGCGGCCGCCGTCGTGCTGGCGTCGCTGCACTGGGCGCTGCTGCCGATGCTGCTGGCCATCGCCCTGCCCAAAGGGTGGGGTGCGGTCCGCTCCGCGCGCCGTGACTACATCTCCCGCCTGAACTGGGTCGACCACCGGCGGGCGATCGCCTCCCTGCTGGCGTACCTGACCCGCCCGCACGCCGCGGGCGAGATCCGCGTACACGCCGCCGGCACCAAGCTGCTGTCCAGCTACGAGGAGATGTCGAAGCAGACGGAAGCGGAGCAGCGGCGCCTGGCCCGGGCACAGGCATGCACGGATCTCGTCGCGGGCGCGATCGCCGGTGTGGCGTCGCTGGCCTGCTACGGGGTGCTGTGGTGGCTGCTGGCCGACGGCGGGCTGCCGCTGGCCGTCGGCGGTACCGCGGTGATCGCCATCCGCACCTCGACGGCCCAGCTCACCTCCCTGGTGCAGCAGGTCAACCGGCTGTACGAGGAGTTGCTGTTCCTCACCGACACCGAGGACGCCATCACGGTGGCGGGCGAGAACGCCATCCCGTCCTCCGGTACGCCTCTGCCCTCACCGGTGCGGGAGGTGCGGACGGAGGCGGTGTCGTTCACCTACCCGGGCGCCGCCTCTCCCTCGCTGAAGGACGTGAGCGTGCGGGTGCCCCGGGGGAAGGTGACGGCCCTGGTCGGTGCGAACGGCTCGGGCAAGACCACCCTGACCAAGGTGCTGGCCGGACTGCTGCTGCCCACCGAAGGGAACGTGTGGTGGGAGGGCGAGTCCGGTGAGCGGGTCGAGGTCCGCGAGGCCGACCGCGCCCAGGTCTTCGGCACTGTAGGGCTGCTGGCGCAGGACTTCCCGCGCTGGGAGATGACCGCGGCCGCGAACGTGGCCATCGGGGCCGGTGACCGCCCCCGGGACATGGACCGCGTCCGCAAGGCCGCCGGGGACGCCGACGTGCTGGACCTGATCGAAAGCCTGCCGCACGGCTGGGACTCGATCGTGTTCAAGGGCTACGAGCGCGGCGTCCAGCTCTCGGGCGGACAGTGGCAGAAGCTGGGAACCGCCCGAAGCCGGTACCGGCAGGCGCCGTTCCTACTGGTCGACGAGCCCACCAGCGCCCTCGATCCGCACGCGGAGATCGCCGCGTTCCAGGGCCTGTGGTCGCTGGCCCAGGAGGGACACGCGGTGGTGCTCGTCACCCACCGGCTGGCCGCGACCAAGAACGCCGACCACATCTACGTACTCGACCAGGGGCGCGTCGTCGAAGACGGCACCCACGACCAGCTCATGGCCCGCGAAGGCGGCCTGTACCAGGGCATGTTCACCGCCCAGGCCGCCCAGTTCGGGCTCGCGCCCACGGTCGGCACCCTTCCCGGCCCCCGCAACGTCCAGCCGTCCGACCACGAGACGGCGAGCTGACCCACCAACCCCCGCAGCCCGCCCGCACAGCCCGGCCCGCCCCCGCCCCCTACCCGAAGGCGAAACGACGCTCATGCCCCCCAGCCCCTGTGAGATCCGCGAGACCGTCGAGACGTACCTCGGCCGCCACCCTGACGAGCGTGACGCCCTGGCCGGGCTGCTCGCCGTGCTGGACGGGCCCGCCGACGTGACCGCCCGCACAACCCTGCCCGCTCACGTCACCTGCAGCGCCGTCGTCATCGACCGCGAGCGCCGGGTCCTGCACATCCGGCACCGGGCCACGGACGGGCTGATGCTCACCCCCGGCGGCCACATCGAGGCGCAGGACCGCACGCTGCTCGCCGCGGCGCTGCGCGAGGTGGCGGAGGAGGCCGGGATCGCGCCCAGGGCCCTGTGCCTGACCTGGCAGTTGCTCGGCTCTCCCATCGACATCGACGTCCACGACATCGCCGCCAACCCCCTCAAGGGCGAACCGGCCCACCAGCACGTCGACTTCCGCTACGTGTTCTACCTCGCCGACGAGGAACCGCCGGCGATCACGTTGCAGGACGAGGAGGTATCCGGCGCCCAGTGGCTCCCGTTGCCGGAGGTCACCTCACCGACCCTGCGCGTGAAACTCCTCCACGCCCAGCTCGACGGACAACCCAAGCCGGTCAACGCGTCCGCGCTGATCCACGACGGAGCCGGCCGCTACCTGCTCCATCTGCGCGACCACAAGCCCGGAATCATCGGGCAGTCAGGGGCGTTCGCCCTTCTCGGCGGCGGCCGCACACACGCCGACTCGAGCCTTGAGGGCACCCTGTTGCGGGAGCTGTCCGAAGAAGTCCCCGGCCTCCGCCTGGAGGGCCTCGAGCCGTACACCGTGGAGGAGGCCACCAGCGTCGACGGGCTCAGCGTCCCGGTGAAGGTGTTCGCCGGCCGCTGGCGCGGCAACCCCGACCGGCTGCGGCTGCACGAGGGAGTGCTGCTGCACTGGTTCACCCCCGACGAGCTGGACCGGCTACGCCTCGATCCCGCGACCCGAGACCTCATCCGGCGGCACGCGGCCGACAACCGGCCAGGCGGCCGGCAGGCCACGGCCACTGCCCCATGGGGCGGGGACAGCCGGACCGTGCTGAACGGCATCGGCGTCCATCTCCACCTGGAAGACGACGAGGGCCGGGTGCTCCTGGGCCTGCGCCACCCCGACTCGGTGTACGCGGGGA
This sequence comes from Streptomyces sp. DSM 40868, assembly GCF_011820545.1. NCBI lineage: Bacteria > Bacillati > Actinomycetota > Actinomycetes > Kitasatosporales > Streptomycetaceae > Streptomyces > Streptomyces sp. DSM 40868. The sequence continues at coordinate 9,120,409 of NZ_CP050504.1, read as the reverse complement.
ACACCTGGCACTACCTGGCAGGCAAGTGTGAGGGGGAGTCCGCTCTCACGTGCCTGCTCCGGGAGGCGTGGGAAGAAGCGGGTCTGCGCATCGACCCGGCGGATGCGGAACTGCTCCATGTGGCCCATGTCGTGGGCACGCCGGACGGGCAGCCGTTGATGCAAATGATCTTCCGTGCGCGCCGCTGGGAGGGCGTACCGGAGCTAAGGGAGCCGGACAAGTGCCTCGCCTGGCAGTGGTGGCCCGTCGACGACCTGCCGGCGAACATCGTCCCCTACACGCGAGCGGCAATCGAGGGGATCCGAGCGGGCCGGACCTACACCGAGCTGGGCTGGCCCACTCCGGTACGCCGGACGGGGAGCCGATCGTGACGGCCGGCAGCGCCAGCAGCGAGACCGCGACACCCATCACCCCGCCGGAACCTGGCGTTGCGCTGCGGGGCAACCGGTCGTTCCGCGCGTACTGGGCCGACGAGGCGGTGACCCTGGCGGGGACATCGGTCCACGGGATCGCGCTCCCGGTCGTCGCGGTCCTGGAGCTGGACGCTTCCCCCAGCCAGGTGTCGCTGCTGGCCGCCGCGGAGACGGTGCCCGCCTTCGTCCTCGCGCTCCCTGCCGGTGTGGCCGGTGACCGCTGTCCGAAGAAGCGGATCATGATCGGCACCGATCTCGCCGCTGCCGCGGTGGTGGCTGTGGTACCGGTCTGCTGGGCCGCGGAAGTGCAGTCCGTGCCCGTCCTGTACGCGGTCGCGCCGCTGCTGGGGGCGCTGACCGTGCTGCATCAGGCCGCGTCGATCGCCATCGTGCCCGAGATCGTCGACCGTTCTCACATGCACCCGGCGAACGCGCGGATCGCCGGGGCGTTCTCGCTGGCGGACATGACCGGAACCTACGGTGGCACGCTCGTCGTGGGCCTCGTCGGCGCGGTCCGTGCCCCGTGGGGGAACGCGGCCTCGTACCTGATCAGTGCTTGGTGTGCTTCCCGGATCCGGCCCAGCAGCAGGGTGCGGCAACAGGCGGCGGTCCGGCCCGGTGGGGTGGTCGTCGCGATCCGTGAGGGCGTCGGCTACGTGATGCGCGATCCGATACAGCGTCCGCTGGTGCTCTCGCTCGCCGGCCACGCCTACGCCGACGGCATCGTCACCACCTACGTCGCCTACACGCTGCTGACGAGGCTGGACTCCGGCAGCACGGGGCTGGGCCTGGTCATGGGCGTCACCGCCGCCGGTGGCCTGGCAGGCGCTGTCCTCGCAACCCGCCTCGTGGACCGGTACGGGCCGGCGCGGGTGATGCTGGCCGGGTTCCTCGCCTATGCCCTGTGTGGGGTACCGCTTCTGGTCGCCCGGCCGGGACCGGTCTGGCTGGGCGTGATCGCCCTGGCCGGGGCGGTGCGGACGGCGGCCGCGGTCGCGGCTGGCACGACACAGCGCTCTCTCCGCCAGCAGCTGTGTCCGCCCGAGCTGCGGTCCCGCGCGCAGCAGACGTCCGTGTGGCTGGTCACCGGTGTGCGGCCGGCCGCCGCCCTGAGCGCCGGCGGTATCGCCGCCGGCGTCTCGGTCCACGCGGCGCTGCTCGTCGGGACCGCGCTCTACCTCGTCCCGGCCGGCCTGCTGTGGTCTTCCCCCGTCCGCCGCCTGCCCGCCATGCCCACCCCCGCTCCCACACCCGCTCATGCTCCCGCGAAGGACGACGTACATGTCCGTTGATCCCCAGGCCACTGATGCGAGCAGTCTGCGCGCCGCGATGGTCGACCGTCTCACCTCCACCGGCGTGCTCACCGACCCGAAGTTGCGCGACGCGCTGCTCCGTGTACGGCGCGAGGTGCTGCTGCCGCACGCGTACGTGCGGATCAGCGGCCCGGGTGCCGATCCCATCGACTGGCGCCTCCTGGACGGTTCCCACCCCGAGGACCACCAGGAGTGGCTCGCCCTGATCCACAGCAACGAGTCGATCCTCCTCCAGCGCGACGGTGAACCCCTCGACGCGCTCGCCCGGGGACCGGTGACGGGCGGCCACATGACCTCCATGACCACCTACACCCCCGCCACCGTCGAAGTCCTCCAGGCCCTCGGCCTCGCACCGGGCCTGCGCTACCTGGAGCTGGGCTCCGGCCCCGGCGTCTGTCTCGCGCTCGCCGCCACCCTCACCGGACCGGGCCTCGCGACCGGCGTGGAACGGGACGGCCACATGGCGGCCTGGTCGCGGCACAACCTCGGCCGGCTCGGCGTCGGCGCGGCGGTAGTCGAGGGCGACGCACTCGACGGGCACCGGGCCCGGGCGCCGTACGACCGGATCCACTCCGGGATCGGCGTGCCGTGCGTCCCGCCCGCGTGGGTGGAGCAGCTCGCGCCCGGCGGACAGCTGCTGACCACGCTCACGACCCGGACCCCGAGCTGGCCCGGACAGCTCCTCCTCACACGGTCCGATCGCGGCCGGATCGAGGCCGTGCTGCGCGGCAGGCCGCGGGGATACCGGCCCATGCTGGGCTACCAGTGGCTCAGCGCCCTGGATCACCGTGCGCGGATCAAGGCCGACCCCGGCAGGGCACGGCCCACCCGACTCGCCCCGCCGCCGGACGACGCCTACGGTTTCTGGCTCGCCGCCGCCTACCTCGCCCCCGGCCTGGCGCGCGACTTCCAGGCCGAGACGATGACGATCGTCGCCCCCAGGGAGGACTCCTGGGCCGTGGCCGGCCCCGGCGACGGGACGGTCCGCGTGCACGGGCCGCGCGATGTGTGGGCCGAACTCGAAGACGTGCGCGCCCGCTGGGAGGCGGCCGGCCGACCCGAGACCTACCACGTCGACCTCACCGGCGGTCCCGGGCACCAGCACGTCACCTCCGGCCCCGGGCCGAAAGCGCTGACCTGGACGCTGCCGCCGCTCACCACCGTTCCCCCGCAGACCACGTGACCGCGCCGCCGGTTGCCGTCGCCGCGTCCGCCGAACGGCAGAACCTCATCGCCCTGAACCGAACAGCCGTACAGCAGCAAGGAGTTGTCCGTGCCCCCGCAGCACGACTCTCTCCCCCAGACCGGTGCCGCCGTTCCGGTCGGCTGGCCGCAGGACTTCTTCCCTCCGGACCGGTCCGCCATCCCGGCGATGGTCGGCCGTGTCACGGCTCCTGGGGCCCATCCGGCGATCACGGGCAACGGAAGCCTCTGGGCCCGCCAGGCTTCGTGGATGGCTGCCCTTGAGCAGCTGATCCGGTCCTGCCTGGGCGTAGAGGGTCGCGCGGGCGGCAGCGGTGTCCGCGGGGGGCCGGGCCGCCCGTACGCGGACGACCTCGCCGAGTCGCCGTATCCTCAGGTCACCCAGCACGTGGTTCCCGGAGGCGGTGCGTGAGCGGCGCGCGGCACATGGTGCCGGTCGACGTGCACCTGCTCGCGGTCCGGGACGGCGAGCGCGGCCCCGAGGTTCTGCTGTCACGCCGTGCGGGCGGTGTCTATGCGTCTGGCCTTTGGCATCTTCCCTCTGGTCACGTAGACGGAGCTTTCGAGGACATCGTCACTGCGCTGCTTAGGGAGGCTGTTGAGGAAACGGGCATCGTCGTGGATCCGGCAGACGTGCGTTGCGCAGTCACCGTTCACCACCGTTCCCCTGTGGGTGGGGCTCGGATCGGAGTCTTCTTCGAGGTGCGGCGCTGGCGCGGCACGCCTCAGGTCATGGAACCCGAGGTGTGCGACGCGATGGGCTGGTTCGCGTTCGACGAGCTGCCGGAGCCGATGGTCGCGTACTGCCGGGCCGGGCTGGACGCCTACCGGGCCGGCGCGCACATGAGCGTGCATTTCCAGGAACCCGGCGACCCGATCGCCTACGACCCGGTCCTCGACCGGACGCTGCTGGTCCCCGGCCCCGGTAGCCACGACACTGGCCCTGAGGGTGCGGTGTGTGCCTTCGTCGAGCGGGCGGTGGGCCGGATCGCCGGCTGGACGGACGTTTCCTGGGTTCGCAAGGAAAGCCGCGTCTGGCGGGCACATGGCGCCCAAGGCGGCGAGTGGTACGTCAAGATCCACCAGAACCATCGCTTCCATCAGCGTGAAGTAGCGGCCCTGCGCGGCTGGGTGCCCGCTCTCGGTGCTGCCGCGCCCCGCCTGGTCGCCACCGATGCCGCGCTGCGGGCCGTGGTGCTCACCGCGGTGGGCGGCCGGCCCCTGCACGGCGCCGTCCACCCGCCCGCCAGCGAGCGACGCATCTTCCACCGCATCGGGCAGCTCGCGGCCGCCATCCACACCAGCGCCCCGCCGCGGCCGGGCGACATGAGGCTGCCTCTGGGGAAGCTGGAACGCCACCTGAACGGAGCCCGGTCCCATCTCGCCCCGGGCGATGAGGAGTTCATCCGGGCCACGGCCCGGAAAGCCGCCGCGCTACCCGCCCCGGACCAAGTCGTTCCGACACACGGTGACTTCCAGCTGCGCAACCTGCGCTGGGACCCGACCACCGACCCCCTGTACGTGATCGACTTCGAACGGTCGGAAGAAGGCCCCGCGGTACGGGACTTCGTCCGGCTCTCCGACGCCTGGCTCGGGCGCCCCGTTCTCCAGGAAGCCGTGACGGACGGCTACGGCCGCCCCTTCACACCACAAGAGGAGGCACGGCTCACGGTCCTGTCCGTCCTGGACGCCGTCTCCGGTATCTCCTACGGCACTTCGCACAACGATCCCGAGCTGGTGGAACGCGGCCGGCGGACCCTGGCCCGGCTCCGCGCCGCCGGCACACCTGACCACCTCCGCAGATGAGGAGCAGCACGTTGACGTACATCGCCCGCGAACAGTGGGAAGAGCACTACAGCGACGGCAGAGGATTCCGGCAGGTTGGGGAGCGCGAGCGAGCGCTGCTCGCCGAGCACACTCCGGCTCCCGACGAGGGCGGCCGGGCGCTCGAGGTGGGATGCGGCACGGGCGAACTGACCGTCTGCCTTGCTTCGCAGGGCTACCGGGTGGACGCCGTCGACTTCGCCGGCAGCGCGCTCGCTCGGGCCCGCGAGGAGCACGCCGGCGTTGAGGGTGTGCGGTGGCTGCGGCTGGACATCGAGCGCGACGACCCGGCCCCGCTGAACGAGGAACCGTACGACCTGGTCGTGATGCGGCTGGTGTACCCGTTCGTGAGAGACCGTGCTCGCGTCGTTCACGGGCTGGGTGAGCGGTTGCGGGAGGGTGGCGCTCTGGTCGTCATCACGCCGGTGGCAGCGAGCACGCCTGAGGAACGGCGCGGGATCGCTCTGGACGAGGACGAGATCGCCGTGCTCGGCGCCGGGTGGGAGACGGTGGAGCGGCGGGACGCGGACGGTCTGGCCTTCCTGGTCCTGCGCGGTCCCTGCCACACCGGCACCCGGGCCGTGGAGAAGGGGCCGACCACCGGCCACGCACTGACCGGCGCCCTCGCCGTCGTGACCGACGACGCCGGGCGGGTCCTGCTCGGCCGGTCCCGGCGCGGCATGCTGGAGCTGCCCGGCGGGAAATCCAGCGGCCCGGAGGACTTCGCCGTCGCCGCGGTGCGCGAACTCGCCGAGGAGACGGGCCTGAACGCCGACCCGGCGGACGCGTACGTGGTGACGATGCTGGTAGACGACATTCACGGCGTTCCCCGGCTCACGGCAGTCGTGCGGATCACCGCATGGTCGGGGACGCTGTCCAACCCCGAGCCCGACAAGTTCGCCCGCTGGGAGTTCGTCGACCTATACGCTCTGGCCTGCGCCGGCGCCGTGTTCGTCCCGGCCGCCCAGGCATTGGATGCCGTGTGGCCCGGAGTCATCCCGGGCCTGCCGCCCGTGGTCTCCTACCCCCTCGCCGTCGCGCAGCCGCCCGTGCCGGGTGAGCCCGCCGAGGCGGTCCGGCTGCGTCAGGTGATGGCGCAGAAGGTGATCGACGGCGGCTGGGCCCCGTCCGAGCCCGTTCGGGCCGCGCTGCGGAGCGTGCCCCGCCACCGCTTCGCCCCGGAAGCCGAGCTGGCGGCCGCGTACGGCAGCGACCGGGTCATCGTCACCCGGCGCGACGAAACCGGAGCAACGACCAGCTCGGTGTCCGCAGCGTGGCTCCAGGCCGACATGATCGAAAGCCTCTGCCTGACGTCGGGCGCGATCGTGTTCGAGGCGGGCTCGGGCGGCTACAACGCCGAGCTGATCGCTCACGTCGCCGGTCCCGAGGGGCGGGTGGTGACCGTGGACATCGACCCGTGGGTCGTGCGCCGTACCCGCCGGTTCCTCGCGGAGGCCGGCAGCGGACGCGTCACCGCCGTCGAGGCCGACGCGGCCCTCGGCGCCCCCGCGCACCTCGTGCCGCGCGGCGGCTTCGACGCCGGCATGATCACCTATAACTGCTGGGACATCTCCCCCGCCTGGCGCGAGCAACTGGCCGAAGGCGGACGCCTGGTCCTGCCGCTCGAGATCGGAGGCTACACCCGGGCGATCACGTTCGAGCGGCGCGGCGAGGTGCTGCACGCCCGCCGCTTCACCCACTGCGGCTTCGTCCGCGACCAAGGGGAGCACGCCCGCGCCGTCCCAGCCGTCCCCGTTCTCGACGGCGGGCTGACGCTCCGCTTCGACGACGGCGCCGCCGCCGACACCAAGGGGTTGGAGGAGGCACTGCGCGGCCGACGGCATGAGGTCGCCACGGGCATCACCATGGGGGCCGGTGTCTACTTCGGCTCCCTGCAGCTGTACGCGGCCACCACCCTGCCGGGCTTCTGCCGCCTGCACGCCCACCAGGACGGCGGTGTCACCGCCATCGCGAAGGACCATGACGCGCCCGCGATCGTCGGTGAGACCTCGCTCGCCTACCTGACCTACTTCCAGACCCGACACGGCGAGCGTCCGGAGGACAAGGAGTGGGAGTGGGTCGCGCACGCCTTCGGCGAGCAGGGCCCCGAGCTCGCGGAACAGCTTACGGCCACGGTACGGGCCTGGGACCGCCACATCCGCGCCGACGACAACGACCGGCACGCCGATCCCGTCCTGACCGTCCACCCGGCCGGCACGCCCGACCATCTGCTGCCCGCCGGGGACCTCCTGGACAAGGAGCGTTCCCGGCTGGTGTTCCGGTGGCCGGGCCGGAACGGACACCTCCCGGCCCCTGCGCGGCCTACCGACACGGTCGCCACGGCCATGGGAGAAGCATGATCGTCTGGCTGAATGGCGCGTTCGGCGCGGTAAGACGGCCCTCGCCGCCGGGCTGTGCCGCGCGCTGCCCGCCGCGGTGGCAGCGAAGCCGTGCGCGCCTACCGCCGCCCGGCGCGCCCACGACTACCAGCAGGCCGCTGCCGACTGGATGCACGCCGCCGGCCACGTCGTAGACACCGGCGCCCTCACCCCCGAGCAGGCCCTCGAAGCGGCCCTCGCGCACCTGCATCTCACGGCCGCCGGGCGGCCCCGACCACCGGAGGTACCACAGGCATGACCGTCACCATCCAGGCCCTCTCGGGCATCGTCCACGGCAGTCGGCGCCCCTCCACCATCTGTCCGGGCCGAGCACGCGGAGTTCGGTCGTGAGCACGACGGCCGGCCATGTGGCCGGTTCCCCGTCCACGGCTGTGTTCGTGCCGCCGCACGCCCGCGACGACCAAGTCCGGATGCGTCACGCCCACGCGGCCGCGGCCCGCATGTTCAAGGTGACACCGACCGGCCCGGACGTGTGGGGCTGGCAGGGCCGCACTCTGGGCCGCCGGGCCGGCCAGTGGTGGCTCCGCCTGGTCTGCGCGCCCGAGGACAAACTCAACCGCCGCCTGTGGGAGGGAACAACCACGGCCCACCACGCACTGCCTCCGGCCGTCCCACGGCCGCGGCTCCACGACGTACTCGAATGGTCCGCACACGGGCACGCCTACCGCGCGGAGCTGTCCGAGTACGTGCCGCTGCCCGCCCTCCAGAGCGGCGGACCGGTCCTCACCACGGACCCCGATCTGCCGTCCGTGTGGTGGGCCGACCTCCGCCTGGCTCTGGAGGCGACATCGAGCGTCCTGACCGACCGGCAGGCCGTACGGCAGCAGTGGGTCGACAAGAACCTCACCCGGTTTCTGGGCATCCCCGCCTTCCAGATCGAGTCCTGGACCACCGGGCACGGTGACCTGCACTGGGCGAACCTCACCGGGGCGCCGCTGGTCATCCTTGACTGGGAGGGATGGGGCCTGATTCCCGTCGGGTTCGACGTCGGGCTCCTGCACGCCTACAGCCTCACCCGGCCGGTCACAGCCGCCCGGGTCCGCCAGGAGTTCGCCCACGTCCTGGACACGCCCGCCGGCCGGGCCGGGGAGCTCGTCGCGCTCGCCCAGCTCCTCCAAGTCGCCGCCCGCGGCGGCCACCCGGACCTCGCTCCCCACCTCGCCCGCCACGCCGAGCACCTCACCGGCACCCCCGTTCCCCTACCGTGACCACCCCCATGGAGATCGCCATGCTGCCCAGTCTGCTTGCCGTCTTCGCACACCCGGACGACGAGTCTCTGCTCGCCGGCGGTGTCCTCGCCCAGCATCACGCGGCCGGGGCCCGCACAGCGGTCGTCACCGCCACCTGGGCCTCCGAAAGCCGCCGGGCACCCGAACTTGCCGCAGCCCTCGCCGTATTGGGCGCCGGCAGCCCACGCCTGCTCGGCTACAACGACGCCCGCAACCCGGAGGCGGCGCCCGGCCGGCCCCGGCTTGTCGACGCTCCCCTCGACGAAGTCGTCGGCCGCCTCGTCGCCCACATCCGCGACTTCCGCCCCGACATCGTCGTCGGCCACGATGCTCTCGGCCAGTTGACCGGCCACCCTGACCACGTACGCACGCACCAGATCACCCTGCTCGCCGTCGAAGCGGCAGGCCTCGCCCACCTGCACCCCGACGCGGGCCCGCCCTGGCAGCCGGCCGCCTTCTACGCCGCCACCCACCCCGAGTCCGGCGTCGGCCTGCTCCGCCCACTGCTCGAAGGCGTGGGCAAGAGCATCCTCGCGGTGCCGGACTCGTACGTGACCACCAGCGTCGACGTCACGCCCTGGGCCGACACCAAATGGGCGGCCATCCTCGCCCACCGCGGGGAGGTCGCGCGTGAGCGGCCCCTGCCGGGCGTCCTCGCCCGCCTCCCTGAAGCGGACCGCACCCGGATCATCCAGACCGAGCACTTCACCCGCCTCACCCCCGGCCCCACGAAGGGCGACCCGGGCCAGCTGACCACCTGATGCCCCGCCTCCTCGCACCAGCCTCACCGCCCAACCAACAGGCCCCGGCGATCGGAGCAAGATGATGACGACTTCCGCACCCGACGAACGTCCCCGCGTGGCGATGACTGACAAGGCGTACGGGGCGCTGCGTGCCTCGGCCGCTGTGTGGGTCGGTGCGTCCGTGCTGATCACCAACCAGCGCGGGCAGGTTCTGCTCCAGCGTGTCAGCTACCGGTCCACCCGCCTGCTGCCCGGTGGCGCCGTCGAGGGCGAGCCCCCCGCACAGGGGGCTGTCCGCGAGCTGGAGGAAGAGCTCGGCGTCAGGGCGAGCGTCACCCGCGCGCTGGCCGTCGACTGGGTCTCCCCCGCCGGCCGCACCATGCCCCCCATCATGAATTTCCCCGGCGAGCTGCTGCATGTCTTCGACGGCGGAGTGTGGGACGAGGATCGGATCGCGTCGATCCGGTGCGCGCCGGGCGAGATCGAGGCCGTCGAGTTCGCCGAACCCGCCGACCTGCCCACTCTGATGGCACCGGATGACGCCCGGCGTGCCCTTTCCGCTCTGCGGGCCCGGACCAACGGCACCGGCGCCGTCCTGCTGGAGGACGGCCGGCCTCTCGTGCCCACCCTTCTCGACCGCGTGAACGCCTTCACCCGGCATCGCGCCGCCCACCACTGGCCCTGGCAGAAGGGACCCGCCCCCGCCGGGATGCCCGTTCGGCAGTGCTGGGGCTGGCTCTTCGCACCCGACGGCCGCGTATTGACGCTTCTGGACCCTGCGAACGGTGCCGCCTGCCTGCCCGGCGGCACCCCCGAGCCTCAGGATCAAGGAGACCCGGCGGCCACCCTCACCCGCGAGGCCGCCGAAGAAGCCGCCGTCCGGATCAGCGTTCCTGTCCTCCTCGGCTACCTGGCGGACGAGCATCACAGCAGCGGCCCGTGTGTCCGCGTCCGCATGGCCGCCAGGCTGACCGACGTCGGGCCTTCCCGGCCGGACCCGGCCACCGGCCAGACCTACGTCCGGGCGCTGGCCACCCCGGAGCAGGTCATCGAGTTGTTCGACTGGGGGCTCCCGGCGGCCGACCAGCTCGCCGCCGTCCACCAGGCCCGGGCGCGGCTCGGGATCCCCCGTGCCGGGCGGCAGCCCCTCACCGAACTGCCGGACGCCACCGACCTCACCACCTTGTAGCCCGCCCGGCCCCTCACAAAGCGAGGACTCGCATGAGCAACACATCACCCACCCTGGGCACGCCCCCCGTGGCCGCTCAACCCCTGCCGGCCACAGGAGCCGCATCTGATGCTCCACCACCGGTCCGAACGGGACACTGCCAGTGCGGCCGGATCTCGTACCAGGTCACCGGCGTCCCAGATGATCCGCATTTGTGTTCGTGTGTCCATGAGACGCGGATCTCCGGCGGCCCCGCGGTGCTGTGGGTGGGCTTCCCCCTGGACTCCTTGATCTGGACCGGCCCCGGGGGTGAGCCGAAGTGGTACGCGACCTATCCGACCCTCCGACGAGGCTTCTGCCCGAACTGCGGAACACACCTCGTGTCCGTGGCCGATGGATCCACCATGGTCATGGTGACCGGGTTCAGCCTCACCGACCAGAGCGGCATCGAGCCCCTCGGCCACTCCCACCGCGAGAACGCCCCACCCTGGATGCACATCACCCTCGCGCCAGGTCCGATCATCCTGATGTCCGACCCGCGCGTGGCGGCCATCCCCGTCGCCGACTGCGGCGAGCCGCTCATCGACGTCCGGGGAACCCTGCTGGTCGACGACCGCAAAGCCGACACGACCGGCTCGTACGCCCATCTGCGCCGCGGCGTCCTCGACCGGCTCGTCCACGCCCAGTCGCTCCTGCCCGACGGCCTTCGCCTGCTGTTCATCGAGGGCTACCGCCCGCCCGACCTGCAGCGGCGCTACTTCGAGGAATACGCGGCCGAGCTCCGCGCGGCCAACCCGGCCTGGTCCGACGACCAGGTCCACGAGGCCGCCAGCCGGTACGTTTCCCCGCCGGAGATCGCCCCGCACAGCGCCGGTGCCGCCGTCGACCTCACCCTCGTGGACGCCGACGGCACCGAGCTCGACATGGGCACGCGCGTGAACGCCAGCCCCGAAGAGAGCGACGGCGCCTGCTACACGGACGCCGACTCGATCAGCCACCAGGCCCGCACGAACCGATCCCTGCTGGCCTCCGCCCTGTCCGCCGCCGGGTTGATCAACTACCGCACGGAGTGGTGGCATTGGAGCTACGGCGACCGGTACTGGGCCCTGATGGCCAACCAGCCGGCGGCCCTGTACGGACCCCGCTCCCTTCGCTGACCGGGGTTGCGACCGGGCCTGGCCGATCGCGACGGCGGCCTTGCGAGGCGTGCCTAAGAGCTGTCAGACGGTCACCGCCCCGCTGGTGCGGGGCGGTGACCGGCCGGTGGCCGGGCTCGGCTGCGCCGGATGAACGTGATGCCGGCCGCAGTCGTCCAGGCGCACATGGGTATGGCTTGCAGGAGGAAGGACCCGAGCGAGGTCGGTGACCAGGGGCCGGCGTGAACGAACCGGCCCTCTCCCTCCTCGCGAACGGTCACGGAGAGTCGGCCTCACGGTTTGTCACGGGGCAGCGCGTTTCGCCTCAATAGGGGCATGGTAGTGGGCGTCTGTCAGGCCAGCTTCGGGCTGTTCCCGCTCAGGAACTCGCGGGCGCCGCGGAGCCGGGTGCGCAGCTTCTGCTGGGTGGTGCGGCTGTCGAGTCGTACGTCTAGGCCGCCGGGCAGTCCCGTATCGCAGCGGCGTGCGGAGGGCAGCCGGGCGGGGTCGAGCCCGTCGCGGCGGGCGATGAGCTCACCCAGCTCGTAGCGGCTGAGCGCGTCCGGTCCAGCGAGGTGGAACACGCCGACGGCGTCGGACCGGGTGATCTCCCACAGAGCGGCAGCCAAGTCTGTCACGTGGACGGGGCAACGGATGTCGTCCGTGAACAAGGCGCCCTGCCGAGTGCCGTCGGCCAGCGCGTGCACCAGCCGCTCGTGTTCGGACCGGCCGTTGCCGATGATCAGGGAAGTACGGGCGACGGCCGCCGTGTCGGGGCACAGGAGGCGTACGGCGGTCTCGGCGGCTGCCTTCGCGGCCCCGTAGGGGGTGAGGGGGTCCGGAAGGCACGACTCGTCGTAGCGGTCTCCGCCCGTGCCGGAAAAGACGGCGTCGCTGGAGACGTGCACCAGGCGGATGCCACGGCCGGCCGCAGCTTGGGCGAGGCGGATCCCGCCTTCGGCGGTGACTGCCCAGTCCGCTCCGCCGCTCGTCGCGTTGATCACCACGGCCGGAGCCACCGTGTCGAGGGCTTCCTCCAGGCGGGCGGGGTCGCGAAGGTCGAGGTGATGCCAGGTCGCCCCGTCGTGGTCGCCGGGGCGGGAATGGAACGTGGCGGCCGGGTGCAGGCCCGCGGACACGGCTTGGCGTACCAGCTCGGCGCCCAGGAAGCCATTGCCGCCGATGATTAGCACAGTCATGCCGACTCACGCTACGGGCGAGCGCCACCGCCCTGAGCTACTTCGGCAGAACCCAGTCAAGGGGGCATGAGCGATGGCCAGAACCACGACTACCGCTCCGGCCGTCGGCCGGCCTGGCCAGCCGGTCAGTGCTCGCTCCTCAGACGAGAACGCCGCTGCGTTCGGCGAAGCCACGCAGTTCGGTTGACGTGGGGCCGGACACGAGCAGGCTGGAGATCACAGCCTTTGCAGCCGGGCGGGCGTGGGTCCCCTGTGGAGCGCATCTCTCGGCGGCCAGCAGCGTGCGGACGCAGTCGCTGCGGCGGCCGAGGCGATCGTAGGTGACGGCGATGTCCCCGAGAGCGCGGGAGCGGCGTTCGACGCTGGGCAGCGCCTTCAGCGAGATCGCACGAGCGGCATCGAGCGGGGCCCGGGGATCGCCTGCGTGGGTCTCGGCGCTGATCTTGTGCAGTTGCACGGTGAGGGGGCTGAAGCCATCGCCGTGGTCGCGCAGCAGGGTGGCTTCGCCGAGTTCCTTGGCGATGGCGGCGGCTTCGTCGGTCAGCTCGCGCATCCCGTCGCGGTCTCCTCGGCGCGCGAGGGTGTACGCGGCGCTCTGGACCAGGAGCCCGTGGACCGCGGTGCCGGCCGGTTCGCCGACATCGTGCTGGCGCACGGGGGCCGGCTCGAGGTCGTCGTGCCGGCCGTCGAATACCGCACGGGCCTGCCCGGCTGGCACCACCCTGTCTACGGCCGGCTGATCGGCCAAGCGGCACACGTCCACCACACCGGCCTGACCGAGTCGACGTCCGAGGCCCCCCAGGACGGATCCGAGATCCTCGTCAGCTGGTCGACGAGCTGATCGCTGTATGGGACGGACAGCCGGCGCGAGGGTATGGAGGCACAGCGGACGTGGTGGCATACGCGGAGCGGACTGGCATCCCGGTACGGGTGCCGTGGCCCAAGGGCGCCAGCCGATGCCCCGCCGGCAAACGCTCGGGCGACACGAATCACCTGCCGAACCATTGGCTCCATCCTCGGGTCGGTACGCCTCCCTCACGGCCTGGGCCGTCTCCTGCACGCGACCGCGCACAGAAACGGCTGTCAGGTAGCCGAATCAGGCTCCGTTACAGCGCTGTCCGGGCCGTCGAGCCGACGAGCCAGATCACGCAGGACGGGGCCGTAGTCGGGACGGGCGAGGGCGTGGGCGAACTGCGCCACGAGGTAGTCGGCCGGGTTCCCGGTGTCGTACCAGGTCCCTTGGATGACCTGCCCGTACACGGCGTGGTCGGCGGCATAGGCGTTGATCGCGTCGGTCAGGTAGATCTCGCCGACCGGCCGACCGCTCTCGCGGGCCTCGTACCAGCGGCGGGTCTGCTCGCGCAGCTCGTCCACGATCCCGGTGGTGATGACGTAGCCGCCGATGGCCGCGAACTCGGACGGGGCATCGGCCGGCTCGGGCTTTTCCAGCAGACCGGTAATACGCAGCTGGCCCTGGCCGAGGTCCTCCTTGACGATGGGCACGCCGTAGCGCTGGGAGTCGGCCGGGTCCATCGGCAGCAGGGCCAGGACCGGGCAGCCAGTTCGTTCGTAGGCGCGGATCAGCTGCTGGGCACGCGGCACGTCGGCGACGAAGACATCGTCCGGCCACAGGACGAGGACGGGCTCGTCACCGAAGGCGCGGGCCGCGTTGAGGACGGGGGTGCCGTTACCGTACGGGCCGTGCTGGTCGAGGTAGGTGATATGGCCCCGACGGGCCAGCTCGGCGACCTCTTCCACCGCGTCCGCGTACTCGGTCTTGCCGTCGGCCCGCAGCTGGGCGACGAGCGCCGGGCTGGGCCGGAAGTGTTCCTGGATCAGCGACTTGCCGCCGGAGACGACGATGGTGATGTCGGTGATACCGGAGTCCACCAGCTCCCGCACCGTGTGCTCGATGACCGGCTTGTCGCCGACCGGGAGCATCTCCTTGGGGATGGCTTTGGTCAAGGGCAGCAGACGGGATCCGAGTCCTGCGGCGGGGATCACGGCCCTGCGGATCGTCGGGGACATCGCGTCTCTCTCGGTCGACCGGCTCGTCGCGTCGGCCGACACGACGACGGCCGACGCTACCAACGCCGGTCCTTGGCGGGGACGCTTTCCTGGCCGAAGCCCCCGCCGGGGGCATGGTGGGCGGCCACGCTCACCCTGTGACGTCGTCGAGCCGCCGGGGACCGGCAGGGGCCGGGTCCCGGCCAGGGACACCGGCCTCTCTCCCGAGCCGGGCAGGACGGTGAACACGATGCGGCGCGAAGCCGCTGATGTACCGGGGCTCCGGCGCGAGGCCGGCCAGCTGCCGGCGGTGTAGGTGAGCGCGTCGGTCGGCCCGGTGGTCACAACGAGGTGATGTCTGTGTTGTCGAATACCTGCGGGTCACGCGGATGGACAGCGATCGCCGCTCTCCCCGCCAGGCGTAGCAGGCCGGTGTGGGTCTCGCCATCGCCGTCGCGATCTGCGGCACCCCGGTCGCTCCGGCGCGCCGTGCCTTGGACCACGATCACGACCCAGCCAGCCGGCTGGTGCGCGGCTGGCTGTGCACCCACTGCAACATGCTGGAGGGCACCGGCAGTTCCCCGTGCTCAGCGACACTGCAAGTAAGCAGAAACAACCCAGGTCAAGTTCCGCCTGGGGTACCGTGAGATCGCCGACTCGTGCCTGCGCCGGCTGCGCGCCCTGCTTCCCGACCGCAAGGTCATCGGCCGTCAGGTCCTGCTCCTGGGCCACAGCAAGGGCTCGTGTTCCTCGCCGCCCCTGGCCCCGAGGCCGTGAAGGACGGCTCCCAGGTCAGCGGCGCGGCGATCGCCGCCGCGCGGGCGTCGGGCCGCAGCCAGGCGCTCGGCGCACCCCGCCAGTTGGTGCCAGCCTGCCCGCGCTGCCGGCCAGCCATCGAGCTGGGACTCGTCGACTGATCAGCGCCCCGTCGCGGCCTGCGCCCTATGGGAGACGGTCCTGCGGCTAAGCCGCAGGACCGTTCGATTACATCTGACTCAGTACTTCCAGGATCCTGTGGACCAGATCTTCACCAACGAGAAAAAAGATAAATTTAGATACGAAAGATACAATTAGAGAAACAAGTGACTTCTTAAGCCAGCGTAGGCACTTTTTGAACCGAAATGACAATTTCGTAGCACTTCGCTCCCGAGCGCTCAGATGAGAGACTGGATCACCGTGTTGGTCAGTCTCAGCTAACGACGCCAAGTTCTCTGCGTCACTCGGGCTCTTTTTTCTGTTCTCATCCTGCATAGCTCCGGGGGGCACGGGACGGTCAATACGAACCGACCCTGAAGAGCAAAACGCCCCAGGTATGACTGGGTTGAGAGGTTTCCTAGCCTCATTCTGCGGCTGACCGCAGTCAGCGTCAAGAATGTCCTCGCGGCTGGCACCGTCACCGTTTCCACCACGGCGGTGACCGCGACGAGCGTGATCGTGCTGGCGATCCAGACGCCGGGCGGGACCGTCGGCGCGCCGTACGTCAACGCCCACCCCGCGGGGCCCAACGTCTGCGGAGGCCGTCGCCGCGTCCGCAGGGGGTAGCTCGCCAGCCACGCGGCGCCGGGAGTACGGGCGGGCGCTCCGCGTCGCCCCCGCGTCAGCGGGGGTTGCTCACCGAGCCAGGCCGGCGGCCGCGGTCTAGATGCGCGAGTTGCGCAGCGACTGCCACACGGCTCCGGCCAGCGCCCGCGTCGATCGAAGGACCGACAGATGTTCGTGTTCGCGGTACAGCGCCCAGTTGTAGGGGATGAGCGAGAGTCTGTTGGACGACAGCGACCCTGCCCGGTTGGCTCGGTATACCGCGAGCGGCTCGGTCAGTCCGCGGGCTTCGAAGCCGTCGCGCAGGATGCTCAACCACAGTGCGTAGTCCTGCCGCTTCGCCATTTCCGGCATGAGCCGTGTGCCGAGCACCGTGCGGTCGTACATCGCGGTCAGGGCACCGATGTAGTCCCGCAGCAGCATCGCGGAATAGTCCACATGTGGCCGGGCCTGCACCACCCGCCCGTTGGGTACGAAGTCGGCGGCCTGACCGGTGTAGTCGGCGTCCATCTTGTAGTAGGAGGTGTATGTCAGCGGCGCATTGCCCGCCTTCGCGAAGGCGATCTGCCGCTCCAGCTTCGCGGGCAGCCACAGGTCATCCGAGTCGAGGAAGGCAACGTAGTCCCCCTTGGCCCGCTCCATGGCGAGGTTGCGGGCCCGGCCCGCCCCGCCCTGCTCGGGCGCAGCCTTCACCAGGACACGTTCGTCCTGGCGGGCGAAGTCCCGCAACAGGTCCATCGAGTCGTCCGAGGACGCGTCGTCGGTGATCAGCAGTTCGAGATCGGTGTGCGTCTGCGCCAGCACCGACCGGACCGAAGGCCCGAGCGTGGCCGCCGAGTTGTGTACCGGCATCACCACAGAAACCAGGGGCACCGCGCTGCTCCTTACCCAGATGGGAGTCGTCACGGACGTTGTCGCCGCCGGCCAAAGTTACATGGGACTGCCGCTCGTCACCTGCGCAACCCAAGGCCGAGGGCGCGGCCGTCGACCCGAGTTCGCGGGGTAGCTCACACCGGCCGCAGGCGCCTCCTTGCCCACCGAAATCAACCTGCAGCATTCACCAGGTCCGTCAATTCGGCCTCTGTCGTCCCGGCCCCAGACGAACGCCGAAGGTGTAGCCCTCATCGCAGAACACCAGGTCGAGGTCCACGGGTGTCAGTCGGCGGAAGACGATCGCCAACCAGACCGTGTCTTCCTGGTCGATGCCGACGCTGACCTGGGTGTCGTCCTGCAGGAGGACAGGGTCGCCGGTGGCGCTCAGGCTCACGCTGCTCTCCAAGCGGGGGAAGTGGGCGGTCAGCTCCTTAGCATGGCAGCCGACTGCCAGTTGGCGGTCGGCGTTCTTCCGACAGACCAACTCGTTGGAGTCGGAGCCTACGTGGTGCACGCGAAGCGCCCCGGCCCCTGCGACGGACCGGCCGGGACGCGTCTCGTACGGTGGCGGGGTGCCTGCCACCGACCCGCCCCCGCCTGCGGCGTGCGTGGTCCTGCCGGACGGTCAGGAACTTCGCGCGGAACAGGCGCGCGGTGCTGGAGGAGATCCGACGGGTGCTCAAGCCCGGCGCGCGTGCGGTCTCACCTCCGGCCGAACACCGACATTATCGGCTGCGAACTCGGTGGCGCCATCAAAAACGTCACCCAACGACGCCGGCTACCAACGCATGGCCGAACCATTCCCCTCACCGAACTCTGACCGGAACCCGCGCCCCCGCCGTCCGGAAGCATGAGGTGACCGGACGGGCGGGGGCTGAGGATCGAGCGGTGCGTCAGGGGGCCATCATCGATATCCCGAACGGCACGGCCTGCGGGGCCGATTCGGTGCCGTCGGCGGCCACGGCGGTGACGACGTAGTAGTAGTACGCCCGCGCCAGACCGGCGTCCTTGTACGTCAGTGCCGTAACCCCCGTGGCGATGCGGCGCTCAGGGGTGAAGACGTCCGAGCCGGACGTGGACCGGTAGACGTTGTACGAGACGGTCGCCCCCTGGTCGCACGCACCGACCTCCCAGTTGAGCTGGACGTAGTCCGCGCCCCTGCCACCCCCGGTGATCCGGGGAGTGGCCGGTGCGGTGAGGACCGGGCAGGATACGGTGACTTCGGCCATCGGCGAGAAGTCGGACCACTGGCTGTGCGTGCTGACGGCGCGCACCACGTAGTGCCAGGTCTTGCCGGCGGGCACGTTCTCGCTCGTGAAGGTCGTCCCTGTGATGAGCGGGGAGACCGAGTAGGCCGTCGCCGGGTCCGTGCCGGTCGTGCGGTAGACGTAGTAGCCGGCCACATCGGCCGACGTGCTCGCGGTCCACTCCACCTTGACGTTGCCGTTGGCCACCGTCGCGGTGACCGAGGCGGGCGCAGCCGGCTTCTCGTAGACCGGCAGGCGCTTGCCGTAGACGGTGCCGTAGCCGGGCTCGGGCATGGGAGAGACGTTGCCGGCCGCGTCGACGGCGCGGACGGTGTAGCCGAACTGCTCGCCGGCCGGGGTACTGGTGTCCAGGTACTTGGCGTCCCGCACCACGGCGATCTGCTCCCACGCGCCGAACGTCGCCGCACGCATGACGAGGTAGTGGTCCGTGTCGTCGGTGTTGGGCGTCCAGACGAGGTGCACGCCGTCCGA
Organism: Streptomyces sp. DSM 40868; assembly: GCF_011820545.1. NCBI lineage: Bacteria > Bacillati > Actinomycetota > Actinomycetes > Kitasatosporales > Streptomycetaceae > Streptomyces > Streptomyces sp. DSM 40868. Next base: position 9,101,624 of record NZ_CP050504.1, on the reverse strand, counting down.
GCCGTTCCAGGCGTTGAGGCCGTACGGCATGTGCGGCGGGGTGACGTCGCCGGTGCGGGTGGCCGAGGCCGTCGCTGACGGGTTCGACTCCGTGCCGTGGGTCGTGACCGTCCTGACCTGGTAGTAGCGCACCTCGCGGACGGGCGCCGCGTAGTCGTCGTAGGCGGGGCCGGTGACCGGCGTCTCGGTCAGCCGGGTCCAGGGACCGCCGGCCGACTCGGCGGCGTAGACGTGGAACCGGAGGGAGGCGTCACCGTCGTACCGCCAGCTTACGGTGTTGCGGTCGACCCAGCCGTTGGCGGAGACGGCTGTCGGCGGCAGCGGCTTGGCCTCGGTGGCGTCGAGCTGGACGGGCGGGGAGTACGGGGAGGCGTTGCCCGCGCTGTCCTTGGCCCGCACGCGGTAGTAGTAGGTCGTGCCCACGGCGGCGGCCGGGTCGGTCAGGGCGGAGCTCTGCGTGGGTGTGCCGACCGCGGCGAACGGCCCCTGGGGCGCGGCAGCTCGCTGCACCTCGTAGGAGCTCGCCCCGCTCACCGGGGACCAGGAGAGCCGGGCGCCGGCAGACGGGTCGTACGTGGCCGTGAGCCCGGTGGGCACGACGGGGGCCGTCCTGTCGGCGCTGACGACGCTCGTCACGGCGGACAGCGCGGAGACGTTGTCGGAGCGGTCGACGGCGCGGAGGGCGTACTCGTAGGTGGCGCCGGTGGCCGGGGGCGCTTCGGTGAAGGTGGTGCCCGTGATCAGAGTGGAGTTGCGCAGGCTCCAGCCGCTGGTGCCGGCGACGCGGCGATATACGCGGTAACCGGCCAGGTCCATCTCGTAGTTGCGGGACCAGGTCAGGGTCGTCTTCAGGGTGGACGCCGAGTAGCTCGACTTCACGCCGGCCGGGGCCAAGGGGGCGGTCTTGTCGTACTTGGCGCCGATGACCGGCGTGTAGGAGAAGGAGACGTTGGCGGTGCCGGTGAAGGCGGCGAAGTCCACGCGCAGGGTGTGGGTCCCGCGCGGGATCGTGAGGCGGACGGTCTTGCGCTGGGTCGAGCTGACGTTGCGCCACAGGTCGATCTTGCGAGTGCCGTCGAGGTAGACGCGGGCGCCGTCCTGGACAGCGACGCTCAGGTCGAAGGGGCCGCCGGAGCCGAAGTTGCGGGTGGTGGTCCAGCGGACGCCGAAGTAGTCGCTCGGCAGGGTCACGCCGGAGGGGTCGCCGTTGCCGTAGTTCTCGGCGATGGCGGTATCGCAGACGGTGGCCTTCGGAGTGCCGGAGAGGGCGGTGTTGGCGTAGTACTGGGCCTTCCACACACCGGGCGAGCAGTTCACGGCCGCATGCGCGGTCGCGGGGAAGGCGAGCCCGGCCAGGGCAGTGGCCAGGGAGAGCACGGCCGCGCCACCTGTACGGCGCGCCGTGCCGAGGGATATTCGCATCTACGGATGCTCACACTTCGATGAGGAGATGAGGACAAGGCGTGTATGCCGCCCCAATGGTGCCATTTGAAAGATCACTTGCGATAGGTGGTTTGTGCGGTGAAGCCACGACGGAATACGGCTGCGCAGTTGACAAAACGTAGTCACTACAGGTGGTCCCGTAGCGGGTGCGGTGGCTGAAGCGTTGAGTGGGTATTCCTCCACGAACAGCAGCAGCACCCCGTCCTCGGGCGCGGTGATGACGATGTCCGCTTGGGCGGCGCCCCTGCCCGGGTTGGACCAGGTGCCCGTCGCGGGCAACGCCACCTCGGTCGCGTAGGAGGCGATGGTGCCCAGCCCGGCGGGTGCGTCGACTGCCGTCTGCGCGGCGGCGAGGACGCCGACCGGCTCGCCGTCGAGCTGGGCAAGGTCCGGCTTCGGGCGCATCAGGGCGAGTACGGCCTCGTTGACCGTCATAGGGTGCAAGGCGCCCGTGCGGCCGGCGCCGCGGGCCGGGTCGCCCATCTCCCCCACCGGCCGCCCCAGCTCACGAGCGGCGGCCTTCAGGCCCGTGAGCGTCAGGTTGCGCAGCCTGTCCCCTTCACCTTCGAGATCCCCGAGGGCGAGGAACCGTGCTGAACGTCATGGGCCTGCCCTGCGACGGACACGACTGCTCCGCACGGACCACAGGCCAAGATCACACACGCGAAGCGCCGTCAAAACTCGTGAACATTCATCGCCCGAGAGATCGCTAACCGCCGCTCAAACTGGTCGACAAACGCTGTCACTGAAGGCGAACGAAGCCAACCCCTCCGGTCACCCTGAGCGATGGCCCATGGCTCTCGCCTATGAGCACACCTCTGGCGTGCGCTCGCGGAGTCGCTTATCATCCGAGAACTGATTGAGGGCGTGACCTCGCGGCTGCGTGGACCCATAGCGGTCCGCTGCTTTCCAGGGGTTACACCGTCTCAGCCAACCATCGTGCTTCGGTGGTCGGGCTGAGACGGCATGTCTCGGAACGACCACCCTCACAGAAGGATGTCGGTCGTTGAGTTCCGGACCTTTGACGCGCCTCCTGCTCGTCGCCCTGGCAACTGTCCTGTCTCTGCTAGTCGCAGTCATCGCTGGTGTGCTGTCTTGGGCAGCGGACGGAAGCATGCCACGCGCAGCGCTCTGCGGTGGTGGGGCATTCGTCGTATGGATGACCCTCTCCGTCTCCCTGTACTCAGCCCTGGGCCTGCTCGACAGGGGCGTCGGGCAGGGATGACGTAGCCCAGCCGACTGGGGTTTTCGCCGTGCTCTTCCCGATGGATCTGGTGTCACCGTGTGTGGTCGCCGGGGGCGTATCGGCTCCAGGTTCCTCCGGCTTCGGTGACCAGCCGTGTAGCGGTCTTGTCGTGGTAGCCGAGGGCCCTCGCGATGACGGGGGCCGAAGCCTGAGGACAAGTTGACGGATCGCGGAGATCCTGTCGCGCTGCGGCGGGACGCCGATCTTCCGCAGGTGGACCTGGAGGCTGACCGGGTTCATCGGCTGTCCGGGCTGGCGGCCGGGGAAGAGCCACTGTGCGCTTCTGCTGCTGGCGTAGGGCAGGTGCCGGCAGGACTGGACGTGTGTCCGCATGAGGCGGCGACTGGCTCCGGAAGCGGGGACGGCGGATCTCCCAGCCGGACGGTGACGGTGGCCCCGAGGTCGATGACGTCGTCGAGGGTGAGGCGGACGATGCGGCTGACGGGCTGGGCATAGAGAAGAACGAGCGCGGCGGCCACCTGGGTCCTCAGGGGCAGGGAGTCGTCGTTGAGGGTCCGCCGGAGCAGGGCGAGGCGGCGGTGCTGGTGCAGCGCCGCCTGGTCCTCGGCGATGACCTGGGGTGGAAGGGTGAGGCGGGGCATCCGGCCGGTCCTCATGCACCAGCGCAGGAAGGTCTGGGCGGGGCGCCGGGTGGCGAGCTTCTCAGTGTGCCAGGCGTCGATGTCGGCCTGCCAGCAGTGCTCGATGGTGCGGCCTCGGTTTCGGCGAGCCAGGCGAGGAAGGCGCCGGCCTGGGTGATCTCCTGCTTGGCCTGGTGAGTCTGGGAGCGTCCCAGCGGCCTCTGCGCCGCCGTGGCCCGCAGGCGGCGCTTCTGGTGCCAGGTGGCGAAGCGCCGGAGAAGCCGGTGATGCTCGGGGTCCTCGATGGTGGCGAGCCGTGCGGTCAGCCAGCGCTGATAGAGCGGGATTTGACGGCCGACGCGGGGGAGGACGCCGCTGTCCATGAGCAGGTCGCGCAGGTGGGCGACGGTTGCCGTCGTCGGTAATGGCTCCGGCGAGCTGTGGCCTGATGGAGCCTGCGCCAGGTCGACCAGGCCAGCAACTTGTTCAGGGTGGTGAGTGGGATCAGCAGTGCCCCGAGCAGGTGGCGGATCTCAGGAACGGTCAGGCTGATCGGTTCGCTGCTCCGAGCGGGGCGGTTCGGCTCGGCCCGTCTGGTCGGCTTTGCGTCGGCAGCCAGGACGGTGAGGAAGGCCAGCGCGAGCATGGCCAGGGTGATGTGTCGGTGCCATGCGGTCCAGTGGCGGACCTGGTAGTGGTTCAACCGACCTGGCCCTTCGCCGCCTGGAAGCACTCCTCGATGCACCACCTGGTGCCGACGACCCGGACCAGCTCTGACAGTGGCACTCGCCGTGGGGACCAGCAGAGGTAGAAGACGAGTTCGTCGCTGGTGGGGTTGCGGCGGATCAGTAGGTGGCGGTGACCGTCGGCGCCGATGTCGATCCAGGCCCAGTCGTAGTAGCGGGGTCCCTTCGCTCCGGCTCCGGCACTTTGCCGGTGCCAGGCCGAGGCGGGCAGATGGTCGGCGGCAACGTCCGCTCGGATTGCGGTGCGGTCCTGGTTGATCCGCACCCGGGTGCTGCAAGCGACGGCGAGGACGTAGCCGATCCGGCGGGCTTCCAGCAGCGCCCTCAGGCCCGGATCCTGGTCGTAGGCCTCGTCGCCGGTCGCCCATGAAGTGGTGATCCCGGCGTCCAGCGCAGCCTCGATCATCCGCCCGGCCAGGGCGGGCTTGGTCGCGAACTCCACGTGGTCGGGGACGCCAGCCCGGGCCCGGCGCTCGCCGTCCTGGCACCAGGCTTGCTCTGGCAGATACAAACGGCGGTCTATCAAGGCCCGCCCGTGATGGGAGGCGTAGGCGAGGAACACGCCGACCTGGCTGTTCTCGATCCGTCCGGCGGTTCCGGTGTACTGCCCCTGGACCCCGGCCGAACCGCGGCCCTTCTTCAAAAATCCGGTCTCGTCGACGATCAGCACGCCGTCGTCGGCGCCGAGGTGCTCGACGACGTAGGCACGGACATCATCGCGGACCTCATCGGCACTCCAGTGCGCGGTTCGTAGCAGGCGCTGCATCGGTCCAGGGCGGGCGTGGCCAGCCTGCTCGGCCAGCCGCCAGCAGTTCTTCCGCTCGATGCCGGAGAGCAGTCCGAACAGGTAGGCGCGAGCCGTCGCCCTCGGCTCGACCCGGCGGAACCGGCCGGCGATCCTCGACATGGCCTGGTCGAACATCGCCCGCCAACGGGCTGCATCTACCTCGATCCCGTCCTCCCGTTCCGACCGCGTCGTCATCAAAGCCGAGGAAAAGGCATCGGCAGGCCAGCCATCGGGGATGGGCTGCATGACCAGATCGGGATCGGCGGCAACAACGGACTCCCACTCCTGCCGACTGATCTCAGAGCCCTCCTCGTCCCACCAGTCGTCACGCCCCCGGGCTATTCCGATCCGAACCTGCCGATACTGGCCCGCCGATGCTGGAAGGACGAGTTCTTCACCCTCGGCACCCCGGCGCACGCTGAGCATCCCGTCACGGCCGGCGGGACGTACGCGCCGGCCCTGGGCGGCACCTACGCCCTGGGCCTTCTCTGCACCAACGCGAGCGTTGGAAGTCCGAAGGAGCGCGACCGCGCCGGATCAGTGACGAAATCGGGCAACTTCCCCCTCGATCCGAATCAGGAACTCCGTGGTCGGGGCTCCGCCGCTGTCTGGAACGAGGACAAGGTCTTGGGCGTAGAGCGTCTCGTCTGCGGCCAAGGCCGCATCCTCGTCACCACGGCGCCAGGCATCACGGGACGCGGCGAACAGGGGAGCGAGCCCTTCCCAGGCTGGGCCGGGCTCGAAGCGACAGTCGGACCAGAACATGTCGCCGCTTTCGAGGGCCAAGGTTCCCACCAGCCGCTCACCTGTCTGAGCTGCCAACTCTGCGCCGCCATGTGCCCCTCCCGCGCTGCTGATCGTTCGACTCTATGCGGGGGGCGTGGCCGCAGGTCGCTGGACATCCAGGACGACTGCCGTCCCGGCCACGGATCGGTCCTCGTGCATGGTGATCACCTGGCCGGACTCAAGGTGCTGCCACTGCTGGGGATCAAGGGGCGCGAGTCGCACCGAGGCTCGCCCGCCAGGTTCGAGGCAGGGCCTGCGCTCAACCCAGAGCATGGCCACGTTAAGGGCCGGTTCGCCGGTCGAGGTTCGGTTTCCGATGTCCCACATCGGTCGCAGGACGCCGGCGCCGTAGATGGGCGTCTGTCGTCGGGCCTCGGCGGCCGGGCGGAGGGTGAGGTCGGCCCGGATGATGCCGTTGCGTGTCTCGTAGCAGCGCCAGTGGCACCAGGCGGCGCTCTTCTCCATCCGCATCTGCTCGGCTGCGGTGGCCAGAGCTTCCCAGAAGCTGAGTGGAAGCGGTTGGATGTCTCCGAGTTCCTCCAGCAGCCCGAGAGCCACCTCCCACTCGTCGTGGGTGAGGTACTCCCAGACGTCGGCCACCGTGATGTCGTTCTCGGTGGCGACTTCCTCGGGGACGAGCAGGGAAGCAGCTTCCAGCAGCTTGGGAACATCCATGCCCCTGATTCTGACCCAGGCCGCGTTTCTGGTGTTCGCAGAGTTGCTCACCTGTCTGTGGCCTGGTGTTTCTGATGGGGGATCGCAGGCATTCCGAGGGAGACAGGATCGCTGCGCTGGAAGCGGCGGGCCTGCTCGCGCTTGCTCCGCAAGAAGGTGAGCGTCAGATCGCGACCCTCGATCTCGCCTCGTCAGTCTCTTCGACAGCTCGCTTAAACGTCGCGGCGCCAGGGACAGACCTGCCGGCCGCTGCACGGCCGCGGCTGAGCGACCGGCTCATCCGGAACCAGGTTTTCAACGCCCCACTCCTCGTCACCGGGTCGCTCCCGCAGAACCGCTGTGGGACCCGGCCCCCGGCCCTGGATCACCGGACGGCTCACCGGCCGCAGGGCCGGTGGGGAGGCGCTGCTCCAGGGCGTGGGCGGCCGCGCCGATCTGCCGCAACAGCTCCTCCACCGGGATACCCGCGGACGCGGCCGACCCGATCAGCAGGGCCCTCACCCCGCGGTCGTACCGTACGGATACGGCGGGGCGGTCACGAGGGCACCTGGGGGGCAGGCCGTCGCGCAGGATGGCGGTGTTCGGCCCGGTGAGCAGGTCACGGCCGTGGGTGAGCACCGCGGTGCCGTCCCGGCTCAGGGCACGGCGTAACGCGTCAGTGAGCCCCTTCCACCCTCACGCTGAGGCATGACGAAGGGCGAAGACTGCCTGAACGATCTGGACGCCGTCGCCTTTCAGGCGGCAGTCGCGGAGGATCTTCCACGCCTTCATGCGGGCGAAGACGTGCTCGACGCGGGAGCGGACCTTGCGGTGGGACGCGTTGTGTTCCTCTTTCCAGGAGGGGAGTTCGGCCTGGCCGCGCTCACGGCGGTGAGGGATGACCAGGCCGGTGCCCCGGTAGCCGCCGTCTGCAATAACCGTGGTCCTGCCCACGGCATCCTTCGCGCCGGACAGCTCCCATGCCTTGCAGTCATTGCGGTTGCCGGGCAGCGGCCGGCCGACAGCGACCACGAGTCGGGTGTCGGCGTCGACGACGACTTGGTGGTTGGTCGAGTACCGGTAGTTTTTCGACTGCTCGGCGATGGTGTGGTCGCGGGTAGGGACCAGGGTTCCGTCCACGATCAGTACGGTGTCCTTGCGAAACCGCTTGCGCGGCAGGAGCGCGAGCGACGGGCCGAGATGGTTGATGATGCGGTCAGCTGCAGACTTCGAGATGCCGAACAGCGGAGCGAGCTGCCGCAAGGTTAGATTCGTTCGCCAGTACGCAGCCACCAACAAGACCCGGTCCTCCAGTGGCAGGCTCCACGGTCGGCCCTTGCGGACCGGATCCGCGCCCTCTCGCCGTAGCGCAGTGAGCAGCTTGCCGAACTGACGTGGGCTCAGCCCGGTGAATGGGGCTGTCCAGGACGGCTCGGACGCCGTGATCACACCAGGCACAGCGAGATCGTCTCGAAGATCGATGCTGTGGAACGATGATCGGCATGGCAGGTCAGGTCTGGGTGTCACTCATATCGTTGGGCGGCGTTGTCCTCGGCGGCGTGTTGTCCTACCTCGTTCAGCACAGGACTCAGCAATCAGCGGAACGTGCTGAACAGCAGCGGCAGCGGATCGCGTTGTCGGAGACCCGACGCGCGGAACGGCTGGCGCTGCTGGAGCGGTTCATCGAGGTATCAGCAGAGGCGGAACGCTGCGCCTACACCCGGCCGTCCGAGTGGGAGGACACCGATGACTGGTACCTCACGACCCGGGACGTCATGTACAGGTTGTGGGTCGCTGATCGACTCCTCCGCATCCAGTTCCCTCTGGCCGTGCATGACGCCGCACACGCGCACTTTCTCGACCTCAACAGGACGGTGTGGCACGGCTTGCCCGACGGTGAGAGCGTGCGGGACTACCTGGAGGGCAACCGGTCGGCGTTTCTCGACGCGGCCCGCGAGGTCATGGGGTAGCGCACCGCTGACTCCCGGAGATCCTTTGCGGGACAGCCCTTAGCGGCCATGTCAGCGCTCCCGGTCGGCAAGCTCAAACTGCTGAAGAAGGCAGTCGAGGGCGTCGAGGGCGCGATCGATAGTAGCCGTGCCGCGCGGCTGGCGCAGAAGTGCGCCGAGTGTTTCCTGGCGGGCACCAAGGTGCTGATGGCCGACCGCTCGGTCACGAGCATCGAGGCTGTGCGGGTTGGGGACCAAGTGCTGGCCACGGACCCCGTCACCGGCGAGACCGGGGCACGCAGGGTCACGGCCCTTATCGTCACCGAAGACGACAAGTACCTTTCCGAGCTCACGCTTTCCACCCCGCGCGGCGAAGAGAAGATGACCACCATCGAGGAGCACCCGTTCTGGTCGCCGTCGGCGGGCAAGTGGGGGGAGGCTTTTTGCCCTGCAACCCGGCATGACGCTGAGGACCGACAACGGCGTCACCGTCACGGTCCGCGCCAACCGGTTCCTCTTGAAGCACGCGCGATCCTACAACCTCACTGTTGACGGCCTGCACTCGTACTACGTGCTCGCGGGCGACACCCCGGTCCTGGTGCACAACAGCAGATGCCTCATCGGTAACGTGGTCGGGCCCAAGGGTGAGAGACACTGTGGCTGCCCAAGGGCCGCAAAGCCATCGCCACCACCGATGAGGGAAGCGGTTGGGTCTACGAGATCAAAAAGAGCGAGGCCGTAGCCAATGGGCTGCACGAGCGCGTCGCCTATGTCCGCGTGATGGATCCGGTCACGAAGGGCCCGTATCAGTACCCGAACGGGTACGTGATTTATATGAATGAGGGCGGTCAGACCATGAACCCCCTCACTGGCCAGGTCGGTATCCCCAAGAGTGATCCCTACAACCACATCCCGATCTCATGACACGTATCGAAGACCTATTCATCAGCGGCGCGGACGGCGCGTCATCAGACCCCATCGGCTGGGACCCGCTGCGTGAGCCCGACGCTCTGCAAGAGGCCGGCCTGCTCGACTGCCGAGTGTCTCCCCTCACCGGCCGGGCCGGGTTGCTCTTGGACATGCGCACGGCCTTGCAGTACCGCACGGGGAATGCCGCGCTCTTCGTAGTGCGCGGACTGCGGTCGTTCAGGTGGAGTGAGGAGGCGCTGGAGCGAGACCTGCTGAACTTCGCGGTCATGTCGAGCGCCCCCACCGTGGTCAAGCGGATGTGGCGGATAGACCTCGGTTTGTTCCCGGATGGTGAGTTGTCCATCGAGGGCAAGGCGGCGGACTTCTTCCTCCTGGATGCCCAGGGGGTCCCAGAAGCACCACCGAGCTATCCAGGCCACCGCCTCGATCAGGTCAGGCACGGGCTCCCCTGGTGGGAATCCGTATGCACAGTACTGGAGTCGTCCAGCACCAGCAGCGACTGAACTTCCGTATGTGCGAAGCGGCCCGCCAGGTCATCCTCGGCGGGCCGCCGTCGTCTGCCAACCAGTTAGAGAACGCGTACCACCCACGACCGGATCATCGAGAAGGAACGGTACCTGGTCTGGATCAAGTAGCCGTCCACTAGGGCCTGTCTGCGGTTGTGATCAACGGGCTTTCAGGGGGCTGCGGACCCAGATGGTCGTTGCGCGGAGATGGAGTGCGGCGATGTAGCTCTCGGGTGACTTGTCATAGCGGGTCGCGATGCCGCGCCAGTCCTTCATCTTATTGAAGGCCCGCTCCACGGTGTTGCGGTCGCGGTAGGCCGGCGTCGTGGGTTACGGGCCTGCCGCCGCGGCTGCCCTTCTTCCTGCGGTTGGCCGCCTGGTCCTTCTCTCCGGGATGACCGCCTTGATACGCCGTTTACGCAGGCGAGCGCGGTTGGTGTAGGAGGAGTACGCCTTGTCGCCCGCCACGGCCGCGGGCCGGGTGCGGGCCGGGTGCGGGGACGGCCGACCGGCAGGCGCACCCGCGCCTTGTCCAGCACCGGGATGAACTGAGGGCTGTCGGCGGCCAGATGGACTTGCTGGTCAGCCCGCCACGAGAGCGGCCGCGCAGGGCGGCTTTCAGCCGGGCCCGCCGTCGTCGGCGGATGCGTCGCCGCTCGGACTGGAGGTGGTCCTGCTCGCTGTCCTGTCCGTCTTTTTCCTCGCGTGCTCCCCCTTTGGAGAGGCCGCTTCCTCGAGTGCGGCCAGGATCTCCTCGCTGACCCGCATACCGGAGGCGTCATGATGGGCCCGGACCGTGGTGGAGTCGACGCTGACCAGGGACAGGTCGGTCTCGTCCCTGCGGGCCGCCTCGGCGATCGCTCTTTCCAGCAGGGCCTGGAAGACGCCCGTGTCCCGCCACCGCATGAAGCGGTCGTAGACCGTCTGCCAGGCGCCGAACCGCTCGGGCATCTCCCGCCACTGACTCCCGGTACGGAAGCGCCAGATCACCCCCTCGAACTGTTCTCGCAGCCGCTCGGGATACGGGCCGAACCTTCCGAGCGGCAGAAACGGCCCGACGAACTCCCGTCCCTCGCCCGTGAGTTGCCCACGTCTCACACCGGAGTCCTACCGCACCGGCATCCCGGACAGGCCCCAGAACACGGACTTGATCACAACGGCAGACAATCCCTAGCACGTGCTCACACACGCTCTCGGCGCCGGCGCGGGCCAGGCGGAGAGCTGCGGTACGAGTCCAGGAGCGGACGGCCGGGGTGTCGCCGACGCCGTCGAGCAGGGCGTAGGCACGGGTGCCGTCCAGCGCCGTGAACACGGCGGTCGCGTCGCACTGGAAGGCCCGGTCACCACGCCGCTGGGCGGTGGCATACGACGTCACGGCCAGATCCCCGTCCACGTCCTCGCGCACGAGGCAAGCTCTCCAGAACGCGGGGTCCGGACGGAGCGCCCCTCCTCTGCCCGCTTCCGAACCCTCAGGGTTCGGCGTCAGAAACAAGTGCTGCAGAGAGCTTCCGTCCGGTTGCCCGGCGCATCTAGGCTCACTGCCTATGGGAGCGCTCCCATGGTCGTCAGATCAGCGTTATGCGCAGTATCGAAGGTCATCCAGCCAGGTATAGGCGCATTGCCCACTGTGGAACCCGCTTTGAGGCCAGTCTCTCGCCGGGCGGTGCCATATGGAGTGATCGGTCCAATACGTGCGTTGAGGGAGAGTGCGATGAGCATGCGAAGAGCCCTTCGGGCTTTCGGCATTGCCGGAGTGCTTATGGCGGGTTCGGTGGCCGGATTCGGCGGCCCGGCCTCGGCGGTCGCCTCGCCGGCGGCCGGTCAGTCCGCCGCAGACGGCAGGGCATCGGCGGTCGCCGCGGCGCCGGCACTGCACGTGTCGGGCAACCGCCTGGTCACCGGGTCCAATTCCACGTTCCGCCCACTGGGCGTCAACCGGTCCGGCGGGGAGTTCGGCTGTGTCCAGGGCAAGGAGATATTCGACGGGCCGACGGACCAGGCGGCCATCGAGGCGATGAAGGCATGGAAGATCAACACTGTCCGGATCCCGCTGAACGAGGAGTGCTGGCTGGGCACCGGGAACCTACCTCCGACAGCGCCCAGCGCGGCGGCGTACCAGCAGGCGGTCAAGACCTACGCGGACCTCCTGGTGGCCAACGGCATCAACGTGATCCTCGACCTGCACTGGACTTGGGGCGAGTACACCGGCCCTGGCGGAGGCTGCCCGGACGTCGCGGCCACCTGTCAGAAACCGATGCCGGACGCGCGCTACACCCCCACGTTCTGGTCCGAGGTGGCCACGATGTTCAAGGGGAACGGAGCGGTCATCTTCGACCTGTTCAACGAGCCGTACCCGGACGCGGCCAACAACTGGTCCGACGCCACGGCCGCATGGACCTGTCTGCGTGACGGCGGCACCTGCGCCGGGATCACCTACCCGGTCGCCGGCATGCAGACCCTCGTCAACGCGGTACGCGCCACCGGTACCACCAACGTGATCATGTCGGGCGGTCTGGAGTGGACGAACAACCTGAGTCGGTGGCTGGAATTCAAGCCGGCCGACCCCACCGGCAATCTGATGGCCTCATGGCACTCCTACAACTTCAACGGCTGCGTGACCACCTCGTGCTGGGACAGCAACATCGGAGCGGTCGCCGCCCAGGTGCCGGTCCAAGCCGGCGAGATCGGTCAGAACACCTGCGCCCATGACTACATCGACCAGGTGATGGCCTGGGCGGACGCCAACAAGGTCGGGTACACGGCCTGGACCTGGAACCCTTGGGGTTGCAGCGGTGGCAGTGTGCTCATCGAGGACTGGAACGGCACACCGACCAGCACCTACGGTGAGGGGTTCAAGGCACACCTGCTCAGCCAGACCGCCGGTGATCCCGGCGGTGACACCGCTGCGCCCACCGCTCCGGGGACTCCCACCGCCTCCGAGGTGACGGCCACCTCCGCGACCTTGAGCTGGGCGGCCTCCACGGACAACGTGGGCGTCACCGGCTACGACATCGTCCGTGTCACCGGCGGCACTGAGACGCAGGTGGCCGTCTCGGCGTCCAACCGGGCCACGGTCACAGGGCTGTCCGGCAACACGGCCTACACCTTCGCCGTTTACGCCAAGGACGCGGCCGGCAACCGCTCCACCCGCTCGGCCACCGTTACCGTTACCACCACCGGCACCCCGGCGGGCACCTGCTCCGTCGGCTACCGCTTGGTAGGGGACTGGGGAAGCGGCTTCCAGAGCGAGATCACCATCCGCAACACCGGCGCCGCAGCTGTCAGCAACTGGAAGCTCGGCTTCACCTTCACCAACGGCCAGACCATCAGCAACATGTGGGGCGGTACCCCCACCCAGACAGGCGGCTCCGTGAGCGTAATCCCCGCCTCCTACACCGACACCATCACCGCCGGCGGTTCCGTCACTCTCGGTTTCATCGCCAACAGGGGCGCCACGAACACTGCCCCGACCACCTTCACCCTCAACGGCAGGACCTGCACCACAACCTGACCACAGCCGCTGCCCCGCAACCGGCATCAGCTGTGCCTTCCCCCCCCGTTACCTTCTTCGTGGCTCCGCAACGGGGCCTCCGGCCTTCGGGTCCGGCATGACTTCCTCCCCCTTGTTGTTCATGATCCGAGGGGTGGTGTCACCGGGCCCGGAGGCACCGACAGACCGCTGATGAGGGGCTTGAGCACCGGCTTCACCCAAGGCCGGAAGAGCTCTCCGTAACGTGGATGTGGCAGCTCGGTGCCGAGGCAAGGCCGGACGAGTACGTGATGGAGGGGCCTGCACGTGATCGACGCCGGCGACATCGACGTCTTCCTCGGCCTGGACGTCGGCAAGGGCGAACACCACGCCACCGCCGTCACCCGCGCCGGCAAGAAGGCGTTCGACAAGCGCCTGCCCAACACCGAGCCCAAGCTCCGCGAGCTCTTCGCGAAGCTCCAGGCCAAGCACGGAACGGTGCTGGTCGTGGTCGACCAGCTGGCCTCGATCGGCGCTCTGCCACTCGCGGTCGCCCGGGACATGGGCCCCGGTCGCCTATCTGCCAGGGCTCACGATGCGGCGGATCACCGACCTCTACCCGGGCGAGGCCAAGACTGACGCGAAGGACGCGTTCATCATTGCCGACGCCGCCCGGGCGATGCCGCACACCTTGCGGGCGATCGACGGCGAGGAGGAGACGATCGCCGAGCTGGAGATGATCGTCGGCTTCGACGACGACCTGGCCGGCGAAGCGACCAGGGTCGCGAACCGGCTCCACGGCCTGCTGACCCAGGTCCACCCGTCACTGGAACGGGTTCTGGGGCCGCGGTTGCAGCATCCGGCCGTCCTCACGCTGCTGGAACGGTTCGGGTCCCCGGCCCAGATACCGCAAGGTCGGCAGGCGGCGGCTGGTCACTCTTCTGCGGCCGAAGGCGCCGAGGATGGCCGAACGGCTGGTCGAGGAGATCTTCGTCGCGCTGGACGAACAGACCGTGACGCTCCCAGGGACCGAGGCGGCCGCGCTGATCGTCCCGAGCCTCGCCGCCTCGCTGACGGCCGTGCTTGACCAGCGGAAACTGCTGGCCGGGCGGATCGAGGAACTGCTGGAGGCCCACCCTCTTTCCAAAGTCCTGACCTCGATTCGGGCATCGGCGTCAGGACCGGAGCCCGCATCCTGATCAAGGTCGGCGACGGCAGCACCTTCCCGACCGCCGGTCACCTCGCCGCCTACGCCGGTCTCGCCCCGGCGACCCGGAGCTCGGGCTCCTCGATCCGCGGTGAACAGCCGTCTCGGCGAGGGAACAAGCAGCTCAAACGGGCTTTCTTCCTCTCCGCGTTCGCCGCCCTGGGCGACCCGGCATCGCGGACCTACTACGACAAGAAGATCGCCCAGGGCAAGCATCACACCCAAGCCCTGCTCTGCCTCACCAGACGACGAGCCGATGTCCTCTTCGCGATGCTCCGAGACGGAACCTTCTACGAATCCCGGCCGGTCACGGCAGGCGGCGGAGCCTAGGACGAAGTCCCGTCTCCGCCCGGAAGGTGGGCAACCACGTCGTAGTTGGCGATCCGTCCCGCCAGCGCCCGCGGGCTCACCCCATGAGCGTTGCCCCGGTCGGGGTCGGCACCGGCTTCCAGCAGCAGCCGGATCACCACTCCCTCGCCCTGCGAGCAGAACACCGCCCTCCACAACGGCGTATTGCCATGACCATCCTCAGCATCGACCGTCGCACCCGAGGCCAGGAGAACCTCGATGGCCGATGGGGCCTGAGCCTGAGCCGCGAAATGCAGCGGGGTCCAGCCCGCGTGATCGCCTTCCTCCGGGTCGGCGCCCCCGGCCAACAGCACGCTCAAGCCATCCGCATCACCGTCGGCAGCCGCATAGTGCACTGCCGTCCGTCCCAACCGGTCCCGATCCGTCATGCGGCCATCCTCACCCGGCTTGACCAAACAGATAGGGGCACCCCCCCCCCGCAATTGCCCCACCCCAACTACACGACCGCCTCCGTCGACGCGATCTCCGCCGCACACCCGGAAGTCGACTGGGAGCAGCTGCGCGCCGTGGAAGAGGGCCGCCGTTCTCCGCTTGCGGCGCTGCGCCCGGAGCGTGCACCCCTAACGGCGTAAGCCTTCGGGGCCCTCCCCCGCCTGCGCCCCACGCCGTCCAGAAGGACGGCCCCGGGCGCGGGGGTTCTTCTTGCGTGTCGCTCACGCCTGCCCGGCAGCCGGCTCCCACAAGGGTCGGGCGTGCCCGGTCCCGTCGCAGTGGAAGCACCGGCCGCCTCCCGGCGTGCTGCGGGCACCGATGGTGCCGGCCGCGTGGCGGAAGAGCCGGGTAAGGCCGGCGGTGTGCGCCGCGTGGATCGGGAGCTCCTGCCGTCTGCCGAGCGTGACCTCCAGCGCGATGCCGGGGCCGGTGAAGTGGGCGTGCATACCCCCGGTGATCGCACGGAGCCTCTCGTTCAGTTCGTGCATCGTCTCCGCGCCGGACAGGTGCACGCGGGCCGCGAGGACGGTGTACGCGTCCGCGGCGAAGGACAGCCATCCGACCGGGCGGGCGAGCTACCCGACGCGGCCCACGGGGTCGGGGTGGGTGTGCTGGAGCTCGGACAGGGCGTGCCACAGGCCACCCGGCGAATCCCTGGAAAGCGGTCTCTTCCCGGCTGCGTCTCATACGGCCCTGCGTAGGGCCCCCGGTGTGCTGTCGACATCGGATGGGCCCATCCGTCCCGTCCAGTGGTGCGGTGACTTCGGAAGCGGTCCCGCTGTGCTGCCTGACGGCTGCCGGCCGCACAGCGGGCTGGTGCGGTCAGGCCCGCCGGCAGAACCAGCCGTGGCCACGGCCCGGCTCCTGGTCGTCCTCCGACTCCGGCGGTGCGGCGGCCTGGAGGCGGGCGGCTTCGGCAACGGCTTCCTCGCGGGCGACGTCGTCGGCGTGGCAGGTGCCGCACACCGACAGGTCCCCGGCGTCGGCGGCCAAGCGTGCGGGATCGCGAGCCGGGGGGAGGCAGATCGCGGCGCTCCCGCACGCCTTGCGTCCGCCGTGGTCTGCACGCCGTTGGGTACGGCGTGCAGACCACGGCGGGCGTGGAACCTCTAGAGCCACACGTTGGGCTCCCAGAAGCTGGCGGGCTTGTTCCGGATGATGCGGCGGACAGCAGCGAACATGTCACTCACCTCCCTTCCTCGGCGCGCACACGGGGGTCTTCCGGGCCCGTCGCAGAGCGAAGGGACGGGGGAGGACGGAGCCGGCCACCAGGGGCCGGGCATCGGCGCCGCTGATGCTCAGGCGGGCGTCCAGGGACAGGGCGGCTACCGTCTCGCAGGCCAGGTCGTGGGCGACGCTCGCGCCGCCACAGGTGAAGGGCCCCGCGCTGAAGGGAAGGTAGGGGCCTTGTCCGCCCGGCTCGCTCCAGCGTTCGGGCCGGAAGGTCCGGGGGCGGTCCCATCGCTGCGCATCGTGGTGCAGCAGGTAGGGGCTGACCGACAGGACCGTGCCCGCCGCGAACGGCAGGCCACCGAATTCCAGAGGGTGGGGGACGCGCCGGCCGACCATCCACACGAACGGGCGGTGCCGTGCGGCCTCGCGCACCAGCCAGTCGACGGGCCAGGGCCACGGCGGGCCGGGCGGGTGATGAAGGCCCGCCAGCAGCAGCGACCAGGCCACCGCGTAGCCGACGTTGCCCACGATCGAGGTGAACAACAGCACCCAGAGATCGAGCACGGTCCGGTCGGTCGATTCCCCGGGGCAGGCCCCGAGCACCGCGTCCAGCAGGTCCTGCGGCTCTCCCGCTCGGGGGCCCTCCGCCCGGCGGTGGTGGACATGTTCGGCGAGCGCGGCCAGCAGCCCGGGCCGCACGATTTCCGCCCGTAGCCGCTGTCGCACAGAGGGCTGGCGGGCGGTCAGGCCGGCTCCCACAGCCCGTTGCAGCTGTCGCCGCAATACCGGCGGCGCGTCAGGACGAAGCAGTACGTCCGCGCTGCACCGGTACACCAGCAGCGGCCCCGCTGCGGGCCACTGGCCGACCACGTCCAGCGCGGCCGCGGCCTCGGCCACGCGCCGGCGGTAGGCGGGCAGGTGCGCGCGCAGCAGCTTCCGCACGGCGCGGCCGAGGGCGACCTGGGCGGTGCGCGAAGGCAGCATGGCGCCGAAGAAGGGGGACATACCGCCGTGGAAGACCGGGTCGCGCAGCACCGTGAGCGCCAACTCGGAGTCCCTCACGCACCAGGCGCCCCAGGGGAGGTGGAACACCTCTGCTGGACTCCGTCGTGCGCATTCCTCGACATATCCCAGCGGATCACGTCGGAACCGGCGCATCTCCCCTACGCTCACCGCACCCCCCGTCAGCCGCCGGCCGAGGCCGGCCGTCACCGTCGCTGCTGCCGTGGTCCTGCCCGCCGACGATCCCTGCCATACCGCCAAAAGGCGGACTTCACCTGTGAAGGTGACCGCCACCGGGGCCACCGCTCTCCCACAGCCAGGCGTGAAGGCTGGTCTGCCACGTGAACGCCTGGTACTACACGATGTCCCGCATCATCACCACAGCCAGGCACCAGAATGCCGCACCCGGGACAGGACGCGGGCATCGCGGCCCGCGGCCGCGCTGCCGATCCGGCTCTGCCGGGCGCCAGGGCCGGCGCACATTCCTCACGACGAGGCGGCACTCGCCGGCTCCCCGCAGTTGCTTCCGCTGCCTGCACAGCCCCGCCTTCTTCACCGCCTTCGACTCCGGCGTCCGAGAGCCGCCTCCAAAGCGACGCCCACCCCACGGGCTCATCAACTTCCGGCCCCTGAACCTCCTCAAGTACAACGGCCACCTACTCGCGGGCCACACGGGCGAGGGCGAGGGCTTCGTCGGGGTTGGGTTGGTCTTCCGGGGTGTTCACCTGACTCCTCCAGTGGGGTTCCGGCCCGGTGTGCGCTGGGTGCCGGGCTGCCGGGTGTGCGGGGCCGGGACCGCCACCGGGGCGGGTCGCGACGCAGGCTGCGGGCGCCTTCGCGTGCCCGCCTGCTGTCCCGGATCGTGGCGTCCACCTTCGCGGCGGCGGCTTCGAGCGTCCGCCGGGTCTGCTCCACCGCATCGACGTCGACGCCGGTGTCCGGCTCCGGGAGGCGGCCGTCCTTCCGGCCGTCGCGGAAGGACGCGGGTGCGGCCCCGCGGCGGCGGGCACCGCGACGGTGTACGGGCGAGGGCGGGAGCCCAGGCGCTCCGCTCACCGCGCGGCGCGGACCCGGGGCGGCCAGGGCACCGGCGGCGAGGCGGGCCCGCTCGTACGGCCCCTGGCCGCCCGGCCGGGGGCTCCGTGCTTCCCGGAGGAGTTCGCCGTGCCCGCGTACGAGGCCTTGCCCCGCTTCACCGCCGACCTGAACCGCCTTCCCCTCCAGCAGCACCGCGCCTTCAGCCAGCCGTGGCCGCCTTCGTCGACGACCTGCTTGCCGGCCGCATGTTCCGCCCCCGGGTTACGGATCAGCCGCATGTTCCGCCCCCGGGTTACGGATCAAGGGTGTGCGCCGCATGCCCGGGGTCTACGAGCTGACGTGGAGCGGCGAACGCGACGGCTGGATCCCGTTGGTCGCGCACTCACCCGAGCGGGTCCCGGAGTGGACGGCACGCAGGCGACGACAGATCGCCGACCCCCAGCTCATCGGGTTCTACCGCACGCTGGGCCAGGCACTCGACCACGGCGACGACGATCCACGGCTGGTCGGACTGGCCGACCAACTGGCCGCCTACCTCACGCGAACAGCCGAAGAGCAGGGTGAGGACTATGTCGATGACACCGACATCGCGTGGTCCGGGTATGGAGCCGCCCGCTTCTGCTCGACGACGACACCGCTGTGATGGACGTCGGCAGCAACGGTGACCAGTTCGTGGTCGCCGACTGCGACGAAGCGGTCGAGGGCACGGGAAAGGCGTCGCCGCCGAGGCGGGCGGGGGAACGGCGAGCACGTCCGGTTGCGACCGTGAGGAGGACGTCGTTCCGGTAGGCCCGCCCCGGCTTATTGACATGCTCCGTGCAAGTCCGGATGCTGGCGTCACCCTTTCCACCACTGCGGACATCGAGAAACGGAACGCGGTCATGAAGCCGTCCCGCCGCTTTTTCAACGCCGCCGCCTTCCTGCTGGCCGGCCTGCTCGCGGCCGTGCTGTCCTTGACGTGCGCTCCACCCGCGCGGGCGGAGCGGACGGGCCTGCGCGCCGCCGACCCGAGTGTCCTTCGCGTCGGGGACACCTACGTCTCGGTCCAGTCGACCGGCGGCGGCATCGCCGTGCGGCTGGCCGCGTCGACGACAGCGCTGGCCTCGGCACCGGCCCGCCAGGTCTGGTCGGACACCCGTGCCCTCGGCGAGGTGTGGGCCCCCGAGATCGTGAGGGACGGCGGCCGGTACTACATCTACTTCTCGGCGGGCCGCGGAGCCGCTCACCGTATGTACGTCATCAGCTCGGCCACGCCCGACAGCGGGTACGGCGCGGAGAGCCGTCTGGCGCTGCCCGACGACAAGTGGGCCATAGACGGCACTCTGTTCACCTTCGGCGGACAGCGCTGGTTCGTCTGGTCCGGCTGGGCCGGAGACACCAACGTCGAACAGAACCTCTACATCGCTCGGATGAGCAGCCCGACCACGCCGACCGGCGGGCGGTACATCATCTCCCAGCCCCGCGAGGGCTGGGAGCGCGTGGTCGGCAACCCGTACATCAACGAGGGCCCGGAGGCCATCAAGGACCCGAACGGCCAGCTGCACATCGTGTACTCGGCCAACGGCAGCTGGAGCGACCAGTACTGCCTCGCCGACCTGAGACTGCGGGCCGGCGGCGACCCGACGTACGTCTGGGACTGGTACAAGTCCAACGGCTGCCTCTTCGGCTCCCACCGGGAGACGATGATGCGCGGCTGGGACCCGACGCTGTATGCCGACGGCCCCGGGCACCACAGTTTCGTCCTGCTGGACGGCGACATCGGCACGAGCCCCCCGGCCGGCCCCAGGTTCCCCCTGATGTTCCACGCGGTGCCCAAGGGCACTCCGTACTCCTGGGAGAACCGGTACTGGTACACCGGCAGCTTCTGCTGGTGGGGCGACACCACCTACAGCCGGGCCAACGTCCCCGGCCCGAACACCGACACCGGCTGGGGTCTGAAGTTCTTCGAGTAGGCAACGGCGAGGGTGCCCCTGGTGACGCGGCACCGTCCGGCGGTCGGCCCGTGGCCGGCCCTGCCGGGGGGCCGGGCCGAGGAGCCCGGCCAAGCGCCTCACCGGCCGTCCTCGGCGCCGCCGACCGGCGAAGTACGGCTGCACGGCCCAGGCCGGGCACCGTCCACGAGGCGTGGCCGCGCACGCCGCACCAGCGCGATAGGGCGCCGGTGGCGAGGAAGACGCCCGCGGTCCGCGCCCGCTCGGGAGAGCGACGGAGCCGGAACCGCCGCGCAAGAGCAGCACGCACACCCGGCATGGACAAGGCTCAGCACGCCGCCGACGGCGCCCCGACGCCGATCCAGCGGTCGCTCTTGCCGGTCCACCGGTAGACGGCGGAGGCGTTGGGGCCGAACCCGTGGAGTCGGCCGTCTGCGGTGGTGCAGGTTTTGCCGGGGCCGCCTGTGCGGGTCCGGGTGCGGGTGGGGAGTGTAGCGAGAGATGTCGCGTGTGTCGGGTTGGTGACGAACAGTCCGGCGTCGCCGCCGTGGAGGTGTGCGGCGGGTCCGGCCGTGGACTGGTTCGAGGCGGCCCGGCGCGCCGAACGCCGCGTGCAGGAGGTCGACCAGGCCCGCACCTACCAGTTGGGCCTCGCCGCGTACCCGGCCGGCGCGCCGGACTTCTACGGCCAGCAGCCGACCCTCGCTGAGACCTCCGTCTGGGAGGCCACGAAGGCAGCCCACGAGGTCGCACGCCACGGCTCCGGCGTCGACCTCGATGACGACTACGACCTCGGTGTCCTCCTCGACTGCGCCGTGCGGGCGTGCGGGCGTGCGGGCGTGCGGGCGCAGCAGCGGCCGGCCTGGCAGCAAGGCGGGTGCGGCAGCAGCGACCGCGTAGTCGAGCCGATGCGGCAGCGCTCCGCTGCACGCCGGCCTTGTCACCCGTGCAGCACCCGCATGCCGTCCGGGCGTGCGATTACTGCGCTGCACCCCGCCTTCCCGCTCTCCGTCCGGGACAGTACTACGCACTGTCCCGGACACCGTGCTCACCAGGGGAGACATGGCAGTCCTGTCCGGGACAGCGCACCGTCCTTGACCGGGGTGTTCTCCCTTCACAGGCTCGTCGTCGTGCATCACGAAAGGCGTGCACACCCAAAAACCAGGGGGGACCATGAAGTTCACCACCGGCCGTGCCGCACTCACGGCGGGCGTCGCCGTCACTGCGCTCATGACCGGCGCAGGCGTCGCTCCGTCGACGGCAGCCGCTGCCGCCAGCACTCCCGGCCCGTCCGCGGCCCCGGTGCGCTATGTAGCGCTCGGTGACTCCGTCGCCGCCGGCGTCGGAGCGGGCGCGCCGAACGCGAACGCGGACAGCTGCTTCCGCGCCGACGGGACGCGGATTCCCAACTCGACTCGGGCGTATCCCCGGTTGGTCGCGAAGGCCCTGGGAGCCAGGCTCGATTTCCGGGCGTTCTGCGGAGCCAACACGAAGGCGGTGATCAACGAACAGCTCGGCGCCCTGAACCGGCGGACCAAGCTGGTCACCGTGCAGGTCGGCGCCAACGACTTCGGTTTCACCGGCGTCGTCAAGAAGTGCATCCTGTTCAGCGGAGGTCGCATCTGCAACAACGCGATCGCCGAGGTGCAGCGCGCCTTCCTCCAGGAGCTGCCCGGCCGCCTCGACAAGGTCTACAGGGCGATCCACATCAAGGCGCCCAACGCCCGGGTTCTCGTGGTCGGTTACCCCAAGCTTGTGCGGCAGCGAGGGAGCGGCTGCTATGCGGACGGGCTGATGGGTCTCGGCACCCGTCAGAAGCTCAACGCCGCCGCCCACACCCTCAACGACGTGACTGCCATCGCCGCGCAGCGAAGAGGAATTGAGTTCGTGGCCGCCGAGAAGTCCTTCAAGGGGCATGCGGTATGCGAGGACCCCGAGTGGATCAACGGCATCAGCTACCCCGACACCGTGGAGTCCTTCCACCCGAACGCCAGCGGGCACCGGGCATTTGGCTGGTTGATCTGGCAGAAGGTCAAACCCTAGTTCCGTGGACAGCCGTTCCTCGCCGTGACACTGGTGTCACGGCCCCCTTGGGGACGTGTCACACCAGCGGGCCGCGATCCGCTGCGCCTCGCGTACGGCGGCTTCCCATTCGGCGGCGGCCGCGGCCTCCGTGGCGAGCTCGGTCTGGACGACGTCGTCGGTGTCCGGGTCGTACACGGTGCCCGGCGCGGCGGCAACGAGCAGCCGGTCGATCCGCTCCCACTCCGCCAGTTCCGCCCTCCGGCACTCGTCGGCGGCCAGGTCCTCGTGCCGGGAAGCCTGCCGCGCGTCGAACCGGGCGTCCTCGAGGGTGCGGGCGACGGCGGCGGCGTTTCATGTCCTTCGCCCGCCGCCGTACGACGCGCCGGCCGATGCGGGCCGGGTCGACCAGCTCACGGGGCGCGGGGCGAGCGGACGGCGAGCGGTGCGCCGGGGCGGCCAGGGAGTGGTCATCGTCGGCCTCGGTTTCGTGGTGTGGAATTTGAGAGCGGGCCGCCGTCAGAGCGCTGTACGGCGGCTCGTCGGATACGTTTTCAGCAGGTCTGGGATTCGGCCGGGTCAGAACCGGAACTCAATTTCCGAGACGTGTGTGAAATCTGCGCGCAGGTCAACGGTGCGGGTGCCCCATTGCGTGAGCTACAACTCGGTGATGGCCTCGGCGACGTTCGGATGCAGGTCTTCCTCCGTCGCACCGGCCTCCTGGAGTTCCAGGATCTGCTTCGCGCAGGTGGGCGAGATCGCCGTGGTGATGCTGCGCTCGCGGCCGTCGTCCGAGCTGCCCGTACAGGTGAATCCGAAGTACGCGGTGACCTCCACCATCATGCCGCTGAAGGTGGCCGCCTGGTGCCGTGCCTGTGCTCTGACCTGCGGCTGCCTCTCAGATCCCGTCTCCCCCACCAAGGCGGCCCGCAGGCGCTTCTGCGGGGTCGTCAGCGTCCCGGCGCGGTAGCGCTCCACCGTGCGGCGCGAGACGCCCAGACGATCCGCGAGGGCCTGCGTCGCCCCCTTCGCGCGCGTGAGAAGGAATTTCACCTGCGCCTTCGCGGATTTCGGCGCGGGCCGGGTGAACACCTTCCGCTCCGCCCGTGCGAGGGCCTCCAGGAACTTGCCGCGGCGTGGCCGGCTGCTGCTGCTCGTCATCGCTCATGCGACCAGCAGGCCGTGGCGCGCCTGTGGACAGAGGCCGGTGCCCAGGCAGGTCGCGCCGGGCGTCGCTGTCCCGTGTGACGTTGATCGATAGTTTGCGATCTGATCCGTAGTTGGCGGGCCGCGGTCCGGTGGCTGTGGGTTATGGCCGCTCGCGGCCTCGATACGCCGGGGCAGGGTCACGTCGTCCTGGCCCTGCCGTATGTCGTGAGGCAACCGGCGGCCCCGGTAGGGCGCCTCGCGCTTCTGGTTCAGCGGCGGGCCGGACGGGCGCAGCGTACGTTCCCGGTGGTGATCGCGTCCCGGGGCAGGGCGAGGCCGAAGGCCCGTTCCAAGCCTTCGAAGAACAGCGCGATGTTGTCCGTCCAGTTGCCTGCCTTCTCCGCGATGCGGAGGTGCAGATTGAGGAAGGACAGCGGCGCTTCCGGGGCGAACGGCGCCTCCCCAGGGGTGTACCAGATGAGCTCGTACATGTCCCGCCGGTCTTCGGCGCCGTCCTCGACGGGGAAGGGATTCTGGTACACGCCATCCTCGAAGTAGCTGAAGGCGTAAATGGCCTTGGCCATGGTCGCGCCGAGCGTGATCTGCTGTTCGGGGGGCGGGTCGAGGCGGCGCGAGAAGGCATGGTCGAAGTCGTGGTAGCCCAGCCACGTCCAGCCGTTCTCCTCCCCGAAGGCCAGTACGCGGGTGAGGTCGTCGGTGCCCTCCCGTTCGTCTTGTTCCTCGACCTGGTGGAGCAGCAGCCCGTCGGCGATGTCCTGCGCATCGGCCCCGTAAGCGAGGGCGACGTCCTCGGCGGTCGATCCCTTGATGAACTCGAGTTTGGTGAAGGGCTGTTGGCGCCGCCAGCTGCCTGCGATCCACGCCACGCCGTCGCCCACCGGGCCCTGGCGGGCGAGGAACTCCTCGAAGGCGGCCGCCTGCTTCGGGGGCATGTAACTCTGGCGGGCCGTGCGCGCCCTGTCCTCCAGCCAGTCGATCTCCGCCACGGACCTCAGCTCGGCCACGACCACCCGGCCTCGCACGAAGGTCATCCGTCTCCCGTCAGCGTGCACGTATCGGATGTACGAGCCCTGCGGGTCCGGGCCGAACGGCTGCCCCGGCCCCGGCCCGGGCCGGGGCCGGGGCCGCAGGCCGCCGGGGGTCCGTTGGGCGAAGTGTTCCAGCTCGGCGAGTTCCGCTGCAGGGAGGAGCACACTCGTCGGCTCGCCGCCGTCGGTGACGCACACCCGCTCGCCGGTCTCCTCGACGCGACCGACGAGACCCGCCAAGTCCGCTAAGGCGTCAGTCAGTTCAACGTTGTCCATACGAGGAGACATTACTGGCGGCGATGCGTCGGCCAGCAGCCCGGGGATGGGTCTGAACCGCCTGCACCACAGAGGTCACCGCTGCGCAGCCCGACTCGCCGACAAGCGGTCACAGGCCCGCCGACAAGTCATCCACGAAGCCACGGCCACTTCCACCCAAAGATTCGATACCCGGCTCCGCCAACCAACGATCAAAAGTCACATCCCGGCGTCCGTCCGTACGGTGGGGGCATGACGACGTCCTCCGCCCCCGAACCGGTGCCGGTGCCCACCCGGGTACTGCTGCCCGGGGACCAGGAGGTCGTCGCCCACCTGTGGTCCCGAGGCCAAGCGCCCGACGGCTGGAGGTACGAAGTTGGCCTACCGGCGTACCGAAACGAACCGGAATGTCCGTTACGCCTGCTCTACCTCGCGATCGGCATGCGATGCCCTCCACCGATGGCTCGGGGTGAGCCGGTTGACACGGTATACGTCCGGGACGCAGAGGTTGAGAACGGTCGCGACCGTGATCATTGCGGCGCAGGCCAGGAGGACTGCCTGGCTGTTCCACGAGTGGGCGGCGAGGGCGGTGACGAGGTAGCCGAGGGGGACGGCGAGGCGTTCCCCGACGCCGTTGAACGCACTCATGCGGCCCTGTTCGACCTGCGGCACATGCTGTTGGAACGCGGTGTTCCAGGCAACGATCGCGACATCGAGTCCGGTACCTGCCAGCAAGGCGGCCACCAGAACGAGAGGCAGAGACAGGCTGCAGGCCATGGCCGCCAGTGGGAGCGCGAGGGCGCCGCCGGTGATCACCGCTACGGTGAGCAGCCGGTACGGCTTCCAGCGAAGGCATACGAGGGTTCCCACGAGCAGGCCGGAGGCGAAGGCCGCCTGGATCAGACCCCAGTCACGCGCTCCGGCGTACTGCCGCGCGGCAACAAGGGGGCCAAGAAGCTGGAAACCCGCCAGCCAGGCGGCGACGAGGACTGTGCCGGCGGCGGTATAGGTCCACAGCCAGGTACGGGACCAAAAGCCTGTCCAGCCTGCCCGCAGATCGGCCAGGACGCCGGCGGGCGTAGTGGGCGGGGCTTCCAGTCTCAGACCAAGAAGCAGGACAGAGGCGACGGCGAATGTGAACGCGTCCCAGGCCAGTGCCCACGCCGCACCGCTCGCGGCGACGACGAACCCGCCGGCGGCCGGCCCCAGCACCCTCACCGCATTGCTCGGGAGCCTGAGCAACGCGTTGGCCTGCTGCAGGTGATCTTCGGGAACGATCTGCGCGACGGCGCCTTGGGTGGCTGGAACGATGAAGGATGCCGCCGTTCCCGAGACGAAGCCGCACATCGCGATCGACGCAGTCGACGCATGTCCCGTGGCCACGGTGACGGCCAGAGCACCCTGTGCACCCGCGGCCAGTAAGTTCCCGACGAAGAGGATCCGGCTTCGGGACAAGCGGTCGGCGAAGAGGCCGCCCATGAGCAGGAACACGATCGTGGGGACGGTGTTCGTGGCGAGGACCAGGCCGAGAGATCCGGGTCCTCCACCCTGCTGAATGACGGAGTAGGCCAGCGCGAGAGGGGCCATCGCAGACCCGGTCGCCGAGATGAGACTGGCCGACGCGAACCGGCGGAAGGCCCCGATCCTCAACGGCGTGCTGATGATCTCCGGTGACGCGGCGGCGGTCTTCATGGTTTCCCTTGGGCTCGACGAAGCGAGCACCCTAGTGCAGCAGCGCGCCGTGCGAGACGTCGGCGCCAGAGTTGGCCGAACAGCCATCCACCTCAGGCGCCAGAACAGTGGGCTCTTTCAGAGTGGCCACTGATCGAGTGACCCAGACCGAGTCAGGATGAGGACCTCAACGCACAGGGCTCCCGTGCCGTTGAGGGAGGTGTTCGAAGTCTCAACCCATCGGCACAGGAGCCCTGTTGGTTCCCCATTCTGCCGCACTCGACCTCCCTCATGCTCTGGTCGAGTGGGTATCCATGCTCATCGTCACCCGTGAGGGTGACCGCCGTTGCAAGCTGCCGCCCCACCAGCGTGCCCTCGTCGGCCTGGTGTACCTTCGCCGGCACGACACGCTCGCGCAGATCGCCGGCGGCTTCGGCATATCCGTCGGCACCGCCCACGCTTACGTCCAGGCCGTCGTCCAGCACCTGTCCGGCCGGGCGCCGGGCCTCCTGCGGGTCCTGCGCGAGGCCGATCCGGACTACGTCCTGCTCGACGGGACACTCGCCGACTGCGACCGGGTCGGCGACAGCCGGGCCGACTTCTCCAGAAGCACCGCCGTCACGGCGTGAGTGCGCAGGTCGTGGCCGACCCCACCGGCAACCTGCTGTGAATCTCACCCGCCCTGCCCGGCCGCACCCATAACCTGACGGCCGCCCGCACCCACCGCATCAGAGGAACGCGCAAGCACGACGTTGCCTGGCGGACGGTGCGCAAGGCCCTGGACTCGGCCTGGCTGAAGCCGCGCAAGTAGCGGCACACGGTCACCCGGATCTCCCACCGGCTGATCGAGGAACATGGCGCCGACGAGAGTTGGGGGGCGTTCGTGGAACGGGCACCGTGACTGTTCCACGAACGGATCCCTCCGGAGAGTTGCGGGAGGTACGAGGAGGAGACCTCAGGCGGGCAGTTTCGTGTCGATGACGAAGCTGATTTCGATGACCTGGCCGGGCAAGCTCAGTTCAGTGACGCCCAGGACCGTGCTGGCCGGACGGTGGTCGCCGAAGTACCCCAGGTTGCCCTCCGCCGTCGCCGCGGCGTTCTGCCGCAGGTTCACCACGTACAGGGTCTGCGAGACGACCTGGTTCCGGGTGGCGCCGTAGTGGTCCAGGACCTTGTCCATGTTGGCGTAGGTCTGCTTGAGCTGGGCGGCGAAGTCGCCCGCGTGGAGGAACTCGCCTGCCTCATCGAACGAGAGCTGTCCAGAGACGTGGATCAGCTCGCCGGACTTGATCGCCTGTGAGTAGCCGAAGTCGCTCTCGGCCGGCACGTTGTAGTTGAAGACATCAGAGGTGGCCACGATGCCCGCCCTTCCGATCCGCTCTCTTGTAGTTACTCGGAAACTGTAGGAGAGTGACGTCTGACCTGGAAGAACGCACTTTTCGGTGACTGAGGAACCTGATGGTGACCAAGCAACTGCTCAAGGGCCTGCCCGAGGACGCTGACCTGCGGCGCGCAGACTCCCTGGCGCGGGAGATCTTCTCGGACGTCGCCAACAAGTGGGCGCTCCTGATCATCGAGGCGCTCGGCGAGCGCACCCTGCGCTTCAGCGAGCTACGGAACGAGGTCGAGGGCATCAGCCACAAGATGCTCACCCAGAACCTGCGCATGCTGGAGCGCAATGGCCTGGTCGACCGGAAGGTGCACCCCACCGTGCCGCCGCGCGTCGAGTACACCCTCACCGAGCCGGGCCGGGCCCTGCGCACCACGGTCGACGCGATATGCGGCTGGACCCACCAGTACCTCGGTCACATCGAGGGTGCACGCGGCCGTTTCGACGCCTGACGGGCACGCGGCGACACCCTCGCGCGATCCCGCGATCCCACGCCGCCGGCCACCACGGGGCCCGCGCTTCGCCTGACCGGGCTGCCGAGCCATCCTGTGCCACAGACTCAGGAACAGACACAGGACGGTTGGGCTGACGGTTCGGGGCCGTGGAAGAGGACGTGCTCCGGTTGAAGGAGCTGTTGTTGCCGTCGATCGCGGACATCGCGGTGCTGTCGGTGGATGTGAGCACGCGATAGTGCGGGTCGACACGACATGCACTGCGAACGGTGCCGCTTGCCCGGCATGCGAGGTCTGGTCGAACCGGGTTCATGGCCGCGACGGCGACGAAGAAGAACTCGCGGACGGCCTGGCCGACTACCGCTGAGGCACACCGGCACATCCGCTGCATCGAGCACTTCACAGCAACAGCAACCCGGCGGACCTCGTGCGGCACACCGCCCGGCGCTGTACTACCCGGCGGTCAGGACGGTCTCGTGCACGGTCCGCAGTGTCTCGTCGGTACCGGTGCGCTCCAGGCGCAGGTGGGCCGAACGGCCGCGCAGGGTGAGGGTCATGAGCTGGTTGCCGAACCAGGGCCCGCCCTGCTTGCGCCACCTCACCGGCGGCCGGGGGCAGCGGCCGTGCCGGGCCAGCAACCGCCCCAGGAGGCGGGCCGGGGCGCTCCAGCCGAAGCGGAACCCGATCCGCATCGTCAGGGGCACCGAGTTGTGCACGGGTGAGCAGGTGAGCTGGACGACCGGTATGCCGGGGCCGCCGGACGGCCAGGAGGCGCGCGCGACGTAGCCGTGGTGCACGTCCCCGGACAGCACGCACACGCTCGCCGGGGCGCCCGGCGCGGATCCGGCCTCGCCGATGAGGCCGGCAAGATCGGCGAAGGAGCGCGGGAAGGCCGCCCAGTGCTCCAGATCGGCGCCACGGCGCAGCCACTCGCCGAAGCGGGCCCAGCGGTCCCCGCGTTCCCCGGCGCACAGGGCCGCGTCCCAGCCCTCGGCGTCGTGCACCAGGTGCGGCAGCAGCCAGGGCAGTGAAGTTCCGATCAGAAGGTGGTCGTAAGCCCCCTCGTCGGCCAGGACCTGCTCGCGCAGCCAGTCGGCCTCGCCCGGGTGGAGCATGGCGCGCCGGTCCTCGTCCAGCACGCGTGCGGCCCGGGAGTCGACCATCACCACCCGGACCCGGCCGAAGTCGCGCCGGTAACTGAAGCGGACCGAGGAGGGATCGGCGTCGGCCCGTTCGGCGAGGGCGCGCAACGCGTGCGTGCCGTCAGGTGCGTCGCGCACGGCGGCCCAGGCCGGGTCGTCGGCCAGTTCGGCGGGGGAGAGGTTGCCCAGGTGCTGGTGGACCCAGTAGGACATCAGGCCGCTCAGCAGCCGCTGCTGCCACCAGTCGGTGGAGCGCATGTCGGCGAGCCAGGCGGCGGAGGTGTTCCAGTCGTCCACGATGTCGTGGTCGTCGAAGATCATGAAGCTGGGCACGGTGGACAGCAGCCAGCGGATCTCCGGATCGAGCCAGGATTCGTAGTAGAGGTGGCAGTACTCCTCGTAGTCGGCGACCTGGCTGCCGGGCGCCTTGTCGAGGTCGCGGCGAGTGGCCAGCAGGCGTCGGGTCTCCTCGGAGACCTCGTCGGCGTAGACCTGGTCCCCCAGGAGCAGCAGGACGTCCGGACGCCGCGCGTCGGGGTCGGCCGCCAGCCGCTTGGCGAGGGTGTCGAGCGCGTCGGGGCCCACCGCGTCCTTGCCGTCGGCCGGGGGCGCGGCCCAGCGGCACGACCCGAAGGTGACCCGGACGGCGTCGCCGGCACCGGGCGACCGGATGACCGAGGGCGGGAAGCGGGAGTCGGGCAGAGGCCACACCGGCGCGTCGTCCAGGAACACCTCGTACGACGGCGAGGTGCCCGGTCGGAGCCCGGTCACCGTGACGAGGGCGTAGTGGTGCCCGGCCACCCGGAAGGTGGGGGCCGTGCCGCTCGCGCCGTCCGAGCAGCGTACATGCGCCGTGCAGGGCACGTCCGTCTCGACCCATACGGTCGCGCACGAGCCGTCGGTGTACCTCAGCAGTGGTCCCAGGCGCAGTTCGGCCATGTGATCGCCTTTCTGTCTCGCACCGTACGGAAAGGAACGACCGTAGCGACGGTACATGGGACCCGTTCGGGTGGGCACGTGGGAGAAGACCGGGGCGGGACGGCCCCGGTGAGCGGCGAGGCGGAGAGGCGGTGTCGTGGCCGAGCACGAGCAGGCGACCCAGACCCAGGAGATCCACGGCACGGCACGTGAGGACGACCTGCTGCGGGGGCTCGAGGTGGACGACCGGCAGCCGGAACGGCCGGTGCTCCTGGACTCCGGCGGCCGGCCGATCGAGACCTGGCGGGAGAACCACCCCTACGACCACAGGATCGGCCGGCGCGAGTACGAGCAGACCAAGCGCATCCTGCAGATCGAGCTGCTGAAGTTCCAGCGCTGGGTGAAGGACACCGGCCAGCGGGTCGTCGTGGTCTGCGAGGGACGGGACGCGGCGGGCAAGGGCGGCACGATCAAGCGCTTCACCGAGCGGCTCAACCCTCGTGGGGCCCGGGTGGTGGCGCTGGAGAAGCCGACCGAGCGCGAGGCGGGTCAGTGGTACTTCCAGCGCTACGTGGCCCACCTGCCGGCCCGCGGCGAGATCGTCTTCTTCGACCGTTCCTGGTACAACCGCGCGGGCGTCGAGCGGGTCATGGGGTTCTGTACGCAGGACGAGTACCGGCAGTTCCTCCAGCAGGCCCCGATGTTCGAGCGGCTGCTCACCGACGACGGCATCCTGCTGGTCAAGTTCTGGTTCTCGGTGTCCCAGGCCGAGCAGCGCACCCGGTTCGCGATCCGCCAGGTCGATCCGGTGCGCCGGTGGAAGCTCTCCCCCACGGACCTGGCCTCCCTCGACCGCTGGGACGACTACACCACGGCCAAGGTCGACATGTTCCGGGCCACCGACACGCCGCACGCGCCCTGGACGGTCGTGAAGAACAACGACAAACGGCGGGGCCGGCTGGAGGCGATGCGCAGTCTCCTCGACCGCTTCGACTACCCGGCCAAGGACCACGAAGCGGTCGGCACCCCCGACCCGTTGATCGTCGGCGCGGCGGAGACCCTGCTCGAACCGGGCGAGGAACCCACGGCCCTGTCGCCGACACCACTGGCCGGGCCGGGCGGCGAGCCCGGCAACCACCCGAACCCGCGGTGACGGACCGACGGCGTCCGCGCGGCGTCAATGCCTGGGCACATCCGGCGGTGTCCGGCCGGCGGCGACAGCCCGGAACGCCGCCCGGTCCGGCACCCGCTCTCCCGCGGAGCTCCCCGCCATGCGTGCGTGCTGTTCCGGCAGGATGAGCACATGCTCATCGTGATCGGCGGACTGCCCGGCACAGGCAAGACCACCCTGGCCCGGCTGCTGGCCGCGCGCGTCGGCGCGGTCCACCTGCGCATCGACACCATCGAACAGGCCATCGTCCGCTCCGGCCTCGCCCGGCACCCCGTGGGACCGGCCGGCTACGTCATCGGGTACGCCCTGGCCGATGAACATCTCCGGCAAGGACTGAGCGTGATCGCGGAATCCGTGAACCCCCTGGTTGTCACACGTGACAGCTGGCGGAGCATCGGGGTGCGGGCGGCCGTCCCCGTCGCCGAGGTGGAAGTCGTCTGCTCGGACCCGGACGAGCACCGCAACCGCGTGACCACACGATCGACCGACATCCCGGACCTGCCACTGCCCGATTGGCAGCAGGTCCTCGACCGCGACTACGAACCGTGGAACCGGGAGCACATCGTCATCGACACGGCCGGGCAGGACCCGCGGCAGTCGCTTGCCGCGCTCCTCCGCCGTCTCGACCACACCCTGCGGATGCCGGGCGGTCCCGGACCGGAGGCCGCGTCAGGGGTGTGAGCGGGGGCTTCGCCGGCGTCTCCCCCGGCTCGTTGCCACCGTCTCGTGGCGTGGCCGTGGTCCAGTGCAACGCCGAGAAGTCGGACTCCGGGGAGAGCACGGCCTCTCGGGTGGTGATGTGGCACTTACCAGTAAGTACGCGTGATCTTGTCAGGCAGTCGTCCCTGCCGCTCCCCCTCGCGGAAGATGACCGATGCCGCGATCAGGAAAGAACGGCGGAGCGTCGGGTCCGGGTCGGGATTTTCCAAATTTCCGATGTTTTTGTCGAGGAGCATGTTGCCGAGGATTATTCCCTCCACGGTGCAGGGGCGGGCGACCGATCGATCCAGGTCGATCAGAATGTTCCCGGTGGCACCTTCCGCAGTTTCCCAGGCATAGACGGATCCCGCTTCGAGAGAAAGGGTCTTCCTTCACGTCAGTGATGCTGTCACGGTGATTTCCGCCAGTTCATTCGCGCCAGGGGGTTGATCATCGGAATCCTATACCGTCTGCCGCAGGCGCATGCTCGCCCCAGGTGTGGCCAGCATCCAAGGTCACGCGTAACTATGCGGCCGAGGAAGAGTGGAAGTGGCGGGCGTTCGACATGGCTCCCGAGATCGCTACGGCGCTCGGCACCAGTCCGCTCGCGCTGACGGCAGGGACAGGTGCGGGGCATCGGTGTTCTCGCTGACACCCCCGCCACTGACTGTCCGTCCCCAGTGGTCCAATAGGGCCACGTATCGAACAGTTCTCAGCTTCCTGGCCACCGCCGCGCTCCTTGTCACGGCCGGACCGGCACCCTTGGGGCCACAGACCGCACCACACTCCTGACCAAAAGGGAACAGGAAGTACTGGGAATGCTCGGCACCAGCCTGCCGAACGCACAGATCGCCGAGCGTCTGCACCTGGTCGAAGGAACAATCAAAACCTACGTCAGCGCATCCTCAACCAACTCCAAGTCCGCAACCGCATACAAGCCGCGATCATCGCCTACGAAGCCGGACTGGTAAACAAACACAACCTGAAATAACCCACCCAACCAGCCGAATGCGACAATCACCCCCACCATCCGGATGAAAGTAGCAGGGCCTGATGCATGTGGCTTTCACCGGTGGTCTCTTGTCGTTCCTCATCGGTCTGTGGGTGCGGGAGGCCGCTGGTCAGTGCAGCCGTTGGGGCGTGGCCAGTTGCAGGAGAATCGGCGACCGGCTGGTGGCGAGGTAGCCCCGGCCGGCCGGTGTCGTGAAGTACTGATCTGGTTCGAGTGTGACGCTGTGAGCAACCGCCACTGGGCGTGCGTCAGGCGTGAGGAGGATGCGGTTGCCCGTGGCCACGATGGTGTTCATCAGGCGTGCCAGCGGGCTGGGAAAGCCAGTGAGAACCGGTGTCGCGTCTGCGCTGAGGGCCAGGGCGTGGCGGCCGCGTGCCGACAGTCGCGCGATGTCGTCCAGCAGGGTCGGCGCGTCGGTGAATCCTTGTTGGGTGGGCAGCACGGTGAGGTGGTCGGCGTCGTCGAGGAGGAGGGCGTAGGGGCTGTCACCGAACGCTGCGGCGGCTTCGCGGAGGTCTGTGTCCTTGTGTGAGATGCCGGTGAGGAGGCGCACTCCCGGGTCGTCGGGGAGCAGGGCGGGCAGGGGCGAGCGGGGCGGGGCGAGGGCGAGGACGCCGATGCCGGCTCGGCTCAGGGAGTGGGCGAGGGCGGCGAGGGCGGTGGTGCGGCCGGAGCCCGGCGGGCCGGAGAGCAGCAGCAGGTGGGCGCCCTCGATGAGGTCGACGCCGATCGTGCTGTGGTCGGGTCCGCCGATGCCGATGGGGATCCAGGTGGGGGTGGGCGGCGGTTCGGGCAGACGCAGTTCGTCGAGGGTGATGTGGGTGGGCAGGGAGGGGAAGGTCCGGGGCAGACGGTCGGGGTCGGTGTCGCTGAAGCGCGAGGGCAGATCGGCGGGGAGCGGCCCGGGCAGACAAATCTGCACGTGCCGCCCTGTGGCGGCGTCGATCGCGCGGCCGGGCAGGGCGGGCGGGCTGGTCATGCGGGAGGTCAGGTGCGCCCGGCGGGTCTCCTCCTTGGGGAAGGGGAGCAGCAGGCGGCGGCTGTAGTAGGTGGGGAGCTTGTGGTTGAGCATGTCGTGACCGCCGAGCGGGACGACGTGCACCCCGAGCGGGGCGCCGGCGGCGATGATGCCGCGCAGGGTGGTCAGCAGTGAGGTCTCGGTGAAGGCAGGGGCGCTGTGATCCTCGAAGTACTCCCAGCCGTCGACGACGACCACGATTTGCGGTCGCTGCGCCGCCTGGGGGCGGCCGCCGGTGGAGCGGCGCTGGACTTCCTCGTCGAGCCAGGTGATCAGGCGTCTGATGCGGTCGGGTTCGGCGGGAGAGAAGACGCCGCCGCAGTGCGGCAGGTCGGCGTAGTCGGCCAGACCCGACGGGTGGTGTTCGATGACGTACAGGTGGGCCTGGTCGGGACTGAACCGGGTGACCAGGCCGGTGATGAGGGTCCGGGCGAAGGTGGTGCGGCCCGACTGGGGGCCGCCGGCGACCATCAGCCGGTCCGTGCCGGCGAGATCGAGATACTGGGCGGGCTGCGCCTGTTCGGCGGGTTCGTCGGCCAGGCCGAACGGGACGGCGGTGGCGGGCGGGGCGGTGGTCTGCCGGTCGGCGAGTTCCTCCAGGGGCAGGGTGAGGGGCAGGGGCGGCCGCAGGGGCCTGAAGGGGGCGGCAAGCCTGTCGCGCCGGGCTGCTTCCTCGATGGCGGCGACCGCCAGTTCCTGGTCGGTGGGCGCGTCGGCCCGGGTCAGGTGCCCGGCCGGGCGCGGTGCGCCGAGCTGGTCCCACTGGAGGGTGCGTACGGTGACGGGCTGCGCCGCTCCGGAGGGCGGCGGGGAGCCCAGGTACCCGGACTGGAATGCCTGCGGGACGCGTGTCTCGGCGGTCGTGCACAGGATCAGGCCGCGCCCGCGCAGCGAGCCGGGGATCGACGCGGCGTCGGGCACGCCGAGGACCTCGGTGCTGTCGGCGGGTTCGTTCTGCCGCAGGCTGATGCGCAGCGAGATGTTGTTCTTCAGCTCGGGCGACAGTTTGCCCTGAAGGGACTGGGTGGCCAGCACGAGGTGCATGCCGAGCGAGCGGCCCTTGGCGGCGACGTTGACCAGTTCCTTGAGGAAGTCGGGTGAGGTCTCCAAAACGCGGGCGAATTCGTCGAAGACCATCACGAGGCGCGGCAGCGGTGGCAGGGAGGGGTTGGTGCGGCGCTTCTTCCAGTAGGTGTCGATCTCTCCGTCGTACCGTGCCAGCAGGGACTCGCGGCGGCTGACTTCGGCGCGTACGGAGGCGAGGACGCGGGCCGCCGCGGTGGAGTCGAAGACGTCGGCCGGGCTCTCGCCGGTGGAGCGGATGAGGGAGACCACGTGGGGGCAGTGCTGGAAGGGCAGGAAGGCGCTGCCGCCCTTGAAGTCGACCAGGACGAGGTTGAGTTCGTCGGGCCGGTTGGCGAGCAGCAGCGAGGTGACCAGGGTCTGCAACAGGATGCTCTTGCCCGCTCCAGTGGCCCCGCCGAGCATGGTGTGCGGGCCCTGGTCGGCCAGGTCCACGGTCACGGGACCGCCGGCGTCCGAGCCGAGGATGACCCGTGTTCGCGGTCCCTCCCCGCTCCCCCAAAGGGTGCGGACGTCGTCGGCCGTCGGTGCTCCGATGCCCAGCAGATCGAGGAAGCGGACGTGGCCGGGGATCGCGTTGCCCGCCGAGCCGTTGTGCAGCCGATCCCTCATCGGGGCGAGCGCCCGGGCGAGCGGCTCGGCGGCGGTCGCGTCGAGCGTGTGGGGCGTGGTGACCGTGACGCTGGCTTCCTCGGGACTGCTGGTGAGCCGGAGCGTTTCCCCGGTCACCTCGCACAGTCCCCGGCACTCGTTCATCCCGTACTGGTCGAGGCAGACCGCGAAGACACCGACCGACGGGCCGTCCCGCAGCACCTCGTCCATGCCGGGCAGTTCCCGCAGCGCCAGTGCGCCGTCCAGGACGACCACGACCTCGTCGTCGAAGCGGGCTCGCGAGTCGCCGCCGCGCTGTTCGCGACGGGCGACGACGAGCTGACGCAGTTCCTTCACCCGGGCGGCGCGCGTTGTGTGCGTGTTGCCGATGGTGCACGCGGTATCCGCCGCCGGCCCGGCGTCCACGTGTGGCAGCCACCGTGTCCACGCCAGTCCGTCGTGCCCGTCCGACGCGATCACCACGAGGCGCAGATCGTCCGGTCCGCGCAGGGTGGCCAGCTGCGTCACCAGCCAGCCCGCCACGGCCTCCACCTCCCGGCGGGCGCCGACCAGCCCGAGCACACCGGTGTCCCGCAGGTCCACCGTGACCGGCGCATTACGCAGCACCGGTTGTTCGAAGCCCTCCCAGGGTTCCCCCCGCAAGTGGAGGTTGTCTGCCTCCCGGTCGGCCGTTCCCACGCGCAGCAGGAGTCCGTGCGGCGAGTCCGCCCGGCGTGACCACAGGCCCGGCCGGGCACCCATGGCCATGTCCGCGATCTTGACCGGCCCGGGCGAGAGGAGCACGCGGACGCGGCGCTCCTCCGTGACGTGTGCGTCGATCTTCTCCTGGGCAGCCTGTCTGGCCGCGGCGTGTTCGGCTTCGCGGCTCTTGCGCTGTTTCTCCTGGCTGCTGTCCATGATCGACGCGCCGATGATGCTCAGGATCGTGAAGACGAAAAGGATGGGCCGGTGCGTCACCACGCCGAGCACGAGCATGCCCGCCGCCGCCACCATCCCCATAGTCCAAGCGCTCGAGTTCCGTGTCTCGGCCTGCCGCACCGGCAACGTCACGTCCGTACGGGCCGGCGCCGGTGCCGGGGTGAAGGCCGGGTCGAAGTCCAGGCGTCCGTCCGCGCCGCGCCAGGAGCGCTGGGCTCCGGCTGCGAGAGGCGTCCATCGCAGTTCGTCGGAGCCCACCTGAAGGGTCTGCTCCGGGGCGAGTTCCGACCGGCCGTGGATCCTGTGGCCGTCGACGAACGTCCCGTTGGTCGACCCCTGGTCCACAACGACGACCTCACCGTCCGGTGAGACCTCCAGCCGGAGGTGTTCACGGCGCGAGACGTCCGGATCCCGCAGGCACACGGCCGCCGCCGAGTTCCTCGCCAGCGTGTGGCTCCCCGGTCCCAGCGCCACGGTCACTCCGGTGTCCGGCCCGGCCGTCACCCGCAGCACACCGACGCCGTCGCCCGAGGCGGCACGGAACGCCGGCCCCGGCGCCCCCACGCTGATCACCGCCCCCTGCATCAGCGGACTGCCGGCCAGGGTGGCTTCGGGACGCAGTCGGACCGACCCGACGAAACACCGCCTGCCGCCGACGGCCACCGGTAACGCCGCGAGCAGCGAGGCCACACTGCTGTCCGGGCCGGCCACCACCTCCACGTCCTGCCGCGTGGCCGCGTCGGCGTCCTGAACGGTCAATCGGAGAATCATGCTGCCGCTCCAGCCGGGGCGTCGTGGGCGTGAGGCGTGGGGTCGGGTGGCGGGGGGGCCATCTGGTGTGCGCGTTATACGGGTGGTGCGCGGTGCGGCCTCACGAGCCAATCCCTGTGCTCCACAGCCACAGCTGCGTGCCGCTCCCGTAGGCGAGTGTCGTACCGCGCGGACTCAATGCGACCGCGTTCGCCGTGTAACCGATGTCGTAGTTCAGGGAGAGCTTCGCCGCGGTCTCTCCGGAATCGGTGCGCCACACGCGTACCGTGTGGTCGTCGCTGCAGGTGGCGATCAGGCGGAGACCGGTGCCCGCCTGGGCGGCGCAGGTGATCCGGTCGGAGTGGCCGTACAAGGTCCGCACGTACGAGCCGGAACCGTCCCGCACGATCACGCTCGGTCCGGAGAAGCCGACCCATTGCCCGACGTCCGCACCGGCCTTGCCGACGCTCGTGCCCGTACGGACGTCCCAGTGGTGCACGGTATTCGTGTCGTCTATGACACTGACGGTCCGGCCGTCGGAGCTGAAGACGGCCGCGGAGATGCCGGACGGGTCCCCCTCGACCGTCAGGGTGGCGGTTCTCCGGCCTGTACGGACGTTCCAGAGCACGACGGACCAGTCGTCGGTCACACCGGCGAGGGTTTGGTTGTCGGGGCTGAACGTCAGCGCCACCGCGGAAACGGCCCCGCCCGTGGTCAAGGTCCGCCGCGCCTTGTGCGTGGACATGTCCCACACCTTGACGGTGTCGTCGTCGGAGGCGCTGGCCAGCAGCGTGCCGGAGGGGTTGAATCGGAGCGCGTTGATGTCCTGTCCGTGGCCGCGGAGGGTGGCGACGGCCTTGTGGGTGGTCAGATCCCAGAGAGTGATGGCGTCGTGGGAGGTACCGCTCGCCAGGGTCCGCCCGTCGGGGCTGAACTCGATTCCGCCGCCCCAGTCGTCCTCGGTGAGTCGGGTGACGTCGGGGTCATGGTGGAAGACGTAGGTGCTCACGAGGATCCCCGCCAGGAGGAGGACCAACAGCGGCAGTCCGTTGCGTCGTGTGCCGTGATTCCGGCTGTCCTCGGGGGTCGGTTCCGCCGGGACTCTGACGGTCACCTCGCGCGGCGCGGCGGCGCGGAAGGCCGCCCCTACTTCCTCGGGTTGTGCAAAGATCGCACCGAGCGTCTGGGTGAAGGGGCTTTCCCCCTTGAAGCGTGCGAAGCCGCGGAACGGTGGACTTGCTCGGACGTCGGCCGGTGTATGTGCCGCCATGCGCAGGTGAACGACCGTTCTCCGGCCCTTGCGGACGACGACGACTTCGTCGATGTGTGCCCATTTCACCCGGCACGCCTTCGTCACTTCGGACGAGCCGCTCTTTCGGCGGCTGAGGGTGACGCCCCCCGGGCCGAGGGCGACCTGGTCCCACCTCACCGAGCCCATCACCGTGAACGACGCCAGCATAACGACAAAGGGAAGGAGGGTGGAGATTGTCGTGACAGCAGAATTGAGTTGCCAGATGTCGGAGAGCCTGAAGGCCAGGAAGAAGGCCAGCAGCGCCGCTCCGCCCGCGCACAGCGCGTTGACGATCAGGACGCGCGGCACCGGGGCGAGCGGGTAACTCGTGGGCCCGGTGGACGCGGAGTCGTCATCCGGGTCGACCGTACCCGCTCTGGATCTTCGCGGGGGCCCGGGGGCTCTGCCCAGAGTGGTGGGCCGGTCCTCCCATGTGGCCCGGGGGCCCGTGGTGGTAGGCGACGGCGTGTTCCGCCTCGGGGGTTCGGGTTGACGGGTGGCACTGGGGTCCGGTGTCGGGGCCGGAGCCGGGGTCGTGGCCGGATCCGGTGCCGGCATCGTCGTCGGGGCCGTGGCGGACCGGAGGCCCGCGGCCGCCTCCTGCGCGCTCATCCGCCGTTCCGGTTCCCGCTGGAGCAGTCCGTTGATCACGGGCGCGATCAGAGGCCGGTCGTCCAGCGAGGGCGGATCGTCGAACAGGATCGCGTGGATGGTCGCCGCGGTGGACTCCCGCTCGAAAGGGCTCCTCCCGGTGACCGCATGACACAGCGTCACGCCGAGCGCCCACAGGTCGCCCGCCGGGGACGGCGGCTCGCCCTCGAACAGCTCCGGTGCGATGTGCCCGGTGGAGCCGGCGACCCCATGACGGGTCAGACGGGTGTCGTCGACCGCGTGGGCGATGCCGAAGTCGACCAGTTTCACCTCGTCACCCGGCAGCACCAGGATGTTGCTGGGCTTGACGTCCCGGTGCACCAGACCGATGACGTGGGCCGCGTGCAGCGCCTCCAGCACCCGGGCACCTATGGCGGCGACCCGTTGCTCGGACAGGGCGCCGTGCTGACGGAGGATGTCCGCGAGGGACGGCGCCCGCGCCCATTCCATGACGATGTAAACGGCGTCGTCCTCGGCCGTGGCCGGCACGACGTCGTGAATGGACACCACCCCGGAATGATTGATCCGCCCCGCGGTCCGGGCCTCGCGCAGCGCCCGCTCGCCGAAGACCGTACGCTCCCCCGCCGACAGGCCGTGCGGGGCGCGGAGTTCCTTGACCGCCACACTACGGCCGATCAGTTCGTCGGTGGCCTGCCAGACGACGCCCATGCCGCCTCGGCCGAGGACGCGCGTGAGCCGGTAGCGCCCGGCGACCAATCTGTGCCCCGTGGGTAAGGAGTCCGTCCCCGTCACGTCCCCGCTCCTGTTGCAATCGCCTGTCGAACGACGCCTCGTACCGCTAGTCTGACAAGAGATGGTCAGCCAGCACAGGCATTCGCATAAGAGGTCTCACGGGGGAGATCCGAGCCGATGGCGGAAAAGTTTGCCTGCGACCCCCAGGAAGCGGACGCGGTCGCACGTGCGTTGAGCCGTACGGGCTCGGACATCCAGTTGTCGCTGACCCAACTCCTGAGCGGGTTGAGGACCGAAGGGGTCGGACAACCGGTCGCCGAAGCCCTCCGCGACTTCCTCCACGCCGCCACCACCACCCGGACCAACCTGATCGAGTCGGTCGGTACGGCCGCCGGGCTGTTCGCGGGCCTGTCCGAGGGCACGCTCGACCTCGACCAGTTACTTGCCGCCCGAACCACGCAGACGTGAGGGGATCACCGATGACGGACGTGAGTGTCGGCTACGACGGCGTGCAGCATGCGGCGACGCAACTGCTCAACGGCCACACGGACATGATCGAGAAGCTCCAGTCCCTCAAGACCGTGGTCGACCAGCTCGTGGGCGGGGAGTTCCGCACCCAGCTGGCCTCGCCCAAGTTCCAGGAGTCGTACCAGCAGTGGACGACCGGTGCCCAGAACATGATCCAGGGCCTGGAAGGCATGGCCGGCTTCCTGAACGACGTCGTCCGCGGACACCAGGAGCTCGACCAGCGACTGGCCGGCGGCGCGGGCCACTGACCTCAAGGGGGCCGGGAAGACCATGGCGGACGCGGACTGGGGCGTCCTGGACCTGACCGGCGACCCCGTCCCCGGCGATCCCGCGAAGGTCCAGACCCTGGCACGGCGATTACTGCGCGAGGCGGAGTACGCGGAACAGCACGCCAACCGCCTCCGGCAGGTCGCCGCCAACAGCGGTGACCTGCGCTTGGAGGGCGATTACGCACCACGGTTCCAGGCCATCCTCGCCGAACTCCCAGAGTCCGCGATCCGCTTGGGGCCTGCCCACGAGAGCTGCGGCAAGGCGCTCGCGACGTACGCCGAAACCCTGGAACAAGCCAAAATTCAGTCGCGGATCGCGCTGAGCCGGGGCCTTGAGGCACATGCCCAGTACACAGCAGCGTTACGGCAGTTCTACTCGGTGGTGCCGGTCACGTCCGCGGGGGGCGGCATCTGGCGCGGCCTGAACGGCGCGACCGCAGCCCACCTCAGCCAGTACCAGCCCCCAGAGATCCGCCAGATGGCCGTCCAGATCGGCAACTACGCGGGGCAAGCCGAGGCGGAACGGCAAGCCGCGGCACAGATGGCTCGCGAAGCGGCCCAGACCGTGGCCGAAACGGAAGCCCAGTGCGCGGAGGCCATACGCGCCGTGATACCGGTGCCCGGCCCGGCCGCCAAGGGGAGTGCCCGACAACCACTAAGACTTGAAGAGGCTAGGGCTGCGGCATTGGAAGCCGCCCGCGCAGCCGGCTCCGGCTCCGTCCAGGTCGGAGGCACGGCTCGCCAAAGCATCAGATACGCCCACAAGGAGCTCAGCAGGCCGCTCAAATGCAAGATCTTCGGCGGCGATCCCGTCGACCTCGCCACGGGAGGCATGGCCCTCCCACGGACGGACCTCACGCTGCCGGCCCGCATTCCCCTGGTCTTCTCCCGCCACTTCGAGTCCTCCTACCGAGCCGGACACTGGTTCGGCCCCTCCTGGACCTCGACCGCAGACCAGCGACTGGAAATCGACACCGAAGGCGTCATCTTCATCCGCGAAGACGGCTCGATGCTGTCTTACCCGCACCCCGCTCCAGGAGCCCCCGTCCTACCGGCCGAGGGCGATCCCCACTCGCTGAGCATCGATGACCATGGCGACTACACAGTCACCGATCCGGAGAGCGGCCGTCGATGGGACTTCGCGGGCCCGGGCGGCGACGGCCACGGCATCGCGCTCCTGGCGCACATCACCGACCGCTCCGGCGCCCAATGGCTCACCTTCGACTACGACAGTGACGGCACCCCGACCGCGATCCGCCACTCGGGCGGCTACCACCTGAAGATCACCATCGGGGGCGAGCGCATCACCGCCCTCCACCTGGCCGGTGCGGCCGCGGACGGCAGCGACCAGGAACTGCTCCGCTTCGGCTACGACAAGCGTGGCCACCTGGCAACGGTGACGAACTCCTGCGGCGTCCCCACCCTCTTCACCAACGATGAACGGGGCCGGATCACCTCCTGGACGGACACCAACGGCTCGTCGTACCGGTACGTGTACGACGACCAGGATCGCTGCACCTACCAGGCCGGCCAAGCCGGACACATGCGCAACACCTACACATACGACGACACAGATCCGACGACGGGCCTCAAGGTCACGACAGCGACCAACTCGCTCGGACACACCAGCCGGTACTTGATCAACGACAGGCTGCAGGTGGTCACCGAGATCCGCCCGGACGGCGCCACCACCCACACCACCTACGACCCGGTCCACCGCCCCCTCACCATCACGGACCCGCTCGGCCACACCGTCACCTACTCCTACGACCAGGCAGGCCGCCCGCTGGAGATCGTGCGCCCTGGCGGCCGCGCGGTCAGCATCGCCTACAACCACCAGGGCCTGCCCGTAACGGTGACCGAACCGGACGGAACGCAAGTCCATCGGGAGTTCGACGAGAGCGGCAACCTCACGGCAGTCACCGACGCAGCGCAGGCAACCACCCGCTACGGTTACGACAACCGCGGCAATCTCGAGTCAGCCACGGACACTCTGGGCAACACGACGCACGTCGAGTGCAATGCCGCTGGCCTGCCCATCGCGGTCACCGACCCACTGGGAGCGGTTACCCGATGCGAGCGTGACGCCTTCGGCCGCATCATCACGATCACCGACCCCCTCGGTGCCATTACACGTATGTCCTGGACAGTCGAAGGCAAACTGGAGCGCCGGATTGATCCGAACGGTGCCGAAGAAGCCTGGACCTACGACGGCGAAGGCAACTGCACCAGCCACACCGACGCCATCGGCGGCGTCACCCGCTACGAGTACACCCACTTCGACCTGCTCACCACCCAGACCGGTCCCGACGGCGTGCGATACGAGTTCGAGCACGATACTGAACTACAACTACGCAAGGTCACCAACCCGCAAGGGCTGACCTGGGAGTACACCTACGACCTGGCTGGCCATCTGCTCTCCGAGACGGACTTCGACGGCCG
Organism: Streptomyces sp. DSM 40868; assembly: GCF_011820545.1. Taxonomy (NCBI): domain Bacteria; kingdom Bacillati; phylum Actinomycetota; class Actinomycetes; order Kitasatosporales; family Streptomycetaceae; genus Streptomyces; species Streptomyces sp. DSM 40868. The sequence continues at coordinate 9,058,190 of NZ_CP050504.1, read as the reverse complement.
CACCCTGACGTACCAATACGACGCGGCGGGCCGCCTGGCCTCCCGCCGCAACGCCCTCGGCGCAGAGACGACATTCGAACGCAACGCGCTCGGCCAGGTACTCCGCAAGAGCACACCAGACGGAACCACGACCTACGCTTACGACCTGACCGACCGGCTCGCCCAGGCCGTAGGTCCCGACGGTACGACACTGACCCTTCTGCGGGACCGCCACGGCCGGCTGCGCTCGGAGACGGTCGACGGCCACACGATGACGTACACATACGACGCCCTGGGCCGCCGCGCGAGCCGGGTGACGCCGACCGGGGCGAAGACCACCTGGTCCTACGACGAGGCGGGCCGCGTCACCGGCATGGTGGCCTCCAGCCGCCCGATTGACTTCACCTACGACGAGGCCGGGCACGAACTGAAGCGCTTGGTCGCCGGGGCGATCGCCCTGGAGCACGCCTTCGACCCGCTGGGCCGCCTGACGACCCAGTCGGTGACCGGCGCCGAAGGCCGCAGAATTCAGCACCGGACGTACACCTACCGGGCCGACGGCAACCTGACCGCCATCGAGGACGAGTTGTCCGGCCCTCGCCGCTTCGACCTGGACGCGACAGGCAGGGTGACGGCGGTCCACGCGGCAGGCTGGACGGAACGCTACGCCTACGACGAGGCAGGCAACCAAACCCAGGCGTCCTGGCCGTCAACCCACCCGGGAGCGGAGTCGACGGGCCCCCGCACCTACACCGGCACCCGCATCACCCGGGCCGGCAACGTCCGCTACGAACACGACGCCCTGGGCCGCCACACCCTCCGCCAGAAGACCCGCCTCTCCCGCAAGCCGGACACCTGGCACTACGAATGGGACGCCGAAGACCGCCTGACCTCGGTGGTCACCCCCGACGGCACCCGCTGGCGCTACACCTACGACCCCCTGGGCCGCCGCACCGCCAAGCTCCGCCTGGCGGAGGACGGCGAAACGGTCGTGGAGCGGGTGGACTTCACATGGGACGGCACAACGCTCTGCGAACAGACAACAACATCTGAAGCCTTCCCCCACCCGATCACCCTCACCTGGGACCACCAGGGCCTCCGCCCCCTGGCCCAAACAGAACGCATCACCGCGGCGGAAGCCCCCCAGCAGGAGATCGACTCCCGCTTCTTCGCCATCATCACCGACCTCGTCGGCACCCCCACAGAGCTGATCGACGACCAAGGCGAGATCACCTGGCACACCCGAAGCACCCTCTGGGGCACAACGGCCTGGGCAGCAACCAGCACCACCTACACCCCCCTACGCTTCCCAGGCCAGTACTACGACCCCGAAACCGGCCTCCACTACAACTACTTCCGCCACTACGACCCTGAAACCGCCCGATACTTAGCATCCGACCCCCTCGGTCTCACCCCCGCACCCAACCCCGCGACCTATGTCAACAATCCCCACACATGGACCGACCCCCTGGGGCTCTCTCCCTGTCCTCCGGAACAGAAGGTTGTTCAGACCCCCGAGGTCGTCGCGCCAAAGCCCCTTAAACCACACGAGGTGTTGGATGCGTGGGAGAATTTCCTGCGGGAGGGCCCTTATACGAACATCCATCCACGTACTGGAATGCCGGATCCGGATCGCCTCGTCTCCGCCGACGGCTGGCGCAGCATTCGACTCGGTTCACACGAGATGAACAGCAAACCCACCAAGTTCCACTTCCACATGGAAACCTGGACTTTCGAATCACCCACCAACACATGGATCGTGGACAACACCATGGTTCGAGTACCACTAGGACTGAAGTAGTGCGCATTGAGATTATGAACCTAGCTCCAGAGGCGGAGGCCGAGAAAGGACCCATGATCGCCTTCAGGGGCACGTCGGGACAGGCATGGGCCCGGTGGTGTGGAGCCGATATTCCTCAGGTGGGCGCTCTTGTGGATGTCGAGTTCGACGTACCAGACGAGGTATCCCAGTGGACCATTGCAGATGGGCCGGCCATAATGACGTCAGATTTTCCCGGTTCACCAGTGCGAATCAAAGGAGTCGTGGCCTCTGTGGCCGATAACTCTGTGGTGGCTCTCCAAGTCGATACCGACATTGTGCTCGTGGAGTTCGCGGGCACGATGAACTCCGTCCAATCTCACCAGACCGCCAAGCCGAGACTCGGTGACTGCATCGAATTCACGACTCATCGACTTGATCTCTACCCCTACTCGGTCTGAGTCTTTTCACCTCTTTGCCTATCTGAGGGCGGATCCGGGCCGTGTAAACCGAGGGTATGCTGCCTGCCCCGGAGCCCCACCGGGTCTTCGACTGGAAGCGCCTGGAGTGGTCCTGGCCGCCGATCGTAATTCGATGCTGAAGAAGAGGTTCCTTCGAGACGCGATGCCTGCTCAAGCCCTGGCCATCGGGCTTGGTAGCGCCGCTCTGGTCAGCGACGGCCCTGCAATCGGGCGATGCCCGAGGTGTCCTTGATTTCGGCCTTGGCTTGTTCCAGTTCCAGGGAGAGTTCCGCGATGAGCAGGCGCATGGTCTTGGTCCGCGCTTGCTCCTGGCGGAGCTCGTACTTCAAGTCGTCGGCCTCGTCTTTGAGTTTGCGGATTTCGTCGGCTAGTTCCTACCGGGCGCACCCGGACCACCGGTCGCACGCGCGGGTACGGCGGCGGCACGGACAGCAGACTGACCACGGCCCAGCGGGAGGCCATCGGATATGTCGGCGAGTGGTACGCATACCAGTGGCTCTGCGCTCAATGCCCGGACCGCAGGGACGTGACCTGCTGGGTGTCGAGCAACCGCCGCAAGGCTTTTCCAGGCCCGTCCGGCGACGACGGCGCCGGCTTCGACTTCCGGGCCGGCTCCGGCAGCCGGCCCTACCTGTACGAGGTGAAGGCGACCGAGGGGGAAGGCGGCCGCTGCGAGCCAGGAGAGAGCGAGGTCCGCGCGGCCCGCCAGAACGGGGGTTGCTCAGGCGGTCCGGGACCGGGCGGGGCTGGTGACGTGGTGGTGCCGGCCCCGCCAGATGCGGCCTTCGAAGTGGTCCCGGCGTCTGCCGCTACCCGGCCTGCTCACCCAGTTCCACCCCAGCCTGGACGCGTCCTCGGCTGTGTCAGCCCTTGAGCTTGTACTCGCAGGGCTTGGCCGACTTGCCGTCCTGGTTGTCAGCGACCTGCTTGCCGTCGACCTTGATGGTGCACGGGGCCGGCTTGAGCATCCCGTCCGGACCCTTGACCGAGCCGGGCACCACCGACACCGTGACGCCGACCTTCAGCTCGGCACCTTCCAACTGCATGGACTCCTTCTTGGTCCAGGGCAACGTCACCTGTTCGAAGTGGTTGCTGTTCCCATTCCACATGACCTGGGCCGTGCCCGTGCCGCCCACCTCGAAGATCACCTGATGCCGAGCCCCGCCCGAGGCCGAGCCCTTCGTCTCATCGTTCGCCGAGACACTCGGCGAGACCTCGCTCGCCTTGGCCGGACTGGCGTCCTCCTTCTCACTGCCGCACCCGGTCACCAGGACCCCCGCGGCGAGCAGACTGATGGTGAGGGTTGCTGTCTTGCGCATGTGCGTAGTTCCCCGTTGCCAAGAATCAGGACTGGTTCAGTAGAAGACCGTAGATCATGGCGCCGCTCGGGTGCACACCGCCTGAGGTGCGGCCCAGAACAAGGTCAGGGGCCCAGGTGGGGGCGGGGTGGTCTGTGCGCCCGGATGGCGTTCCGCAGGTGGACGAGGGTCATGCGGGGAGAGGGAGTGGAACGTCGCAACGTTGGGCATCTGGGTGGCCGTGAGGAAGATGCCGTGCTCGGGCGTAGGAGCTGCAGGTCGTCCCCCGCCAACGCCCGCGGCCTCTGCCCCCTGCCCCGGACCACCTGCCTCGCACCCGAGACCTCCTGCGGTCGGGTCCGGGCAGGCCGTCCTGCCGCGTGTAGACGTACCAGAGCCCGCCCGTGATCCCGGCCGCTCCGCCAGCTCGCCACATGTCCCGATCTCCCGCTGTCCGAACCCCGCGCCGACACAAGCGCCTCGTCCGCCTCACCACATAGGACACGGTCTTGTCGCAGGAGAGGGCGTCATCGAGCGTCGCTCGCCGGTTCCCGGCATCCCGGATCTGCGAGGATGAGGCGTATGGACGTGCGCAGCAGGAACGAGGTGCGGGTGTCCGGGCGGCCGGGCGGGCCGGTCGTGATGCTGGCGCACGGGTTCGGATGCGACCAGAACTTGTGGCGTCTGGTGGTACCGACGCTGGAGCGTGAGTTCACGGTGGTGCTCTTCGACCATGTGGGAGCAGGCCGATCGGACCTGTCGGCGTGGAGCGAGGACCGCTACTCCGGCATGGACGGCTACGTGGACGACGTGCTGGAGATCTGCCGGGAGCTGGACCTCGGTCCGGTGACGTTCGTGGGCCACTCGGTCAGCGCGATGATGGGCGTGCTGGCCGCGGCACGACACCCGGAGTACTTCGCCGGGCTGGTGCTGCTCGCCCCCTCCCCCTGCTTCATCGACGATCCCGCGGCCGGGTACCGCGGCGGGTTCAGCGCCGAGGACATCGAGGAACTGCTGCAGTCCTTGGACGCGAACTATCTGGGCTGGTCAGGGGCGATGGCACCGGTCATCATGGGCAACCCCGAGCGCCCGGAACTGGGGCAGGAGCTGACCAACAGCTTCTGCGCCACCGACCCGGAGATCGCCCGGGTCTTCGCCCGGGTGACGTTCCTGTCCGACAACCGCACCGACCTGGCGCAGGTGGCGGTGCCCACCCTCGTTGCCCAGTGCTCCAGCGACGCCATCGCCCCACCGGAGGTCGGCGCCTTCGTCCAGGCCCAGATCAAGGGAAGCCGGCTCGTCACCCTGAACGCCACTGGGCACTGCCCCCAGCTCAGTGCTCCCGAGGAGACGGCCCAGGCCATCGCCGCGTTCGCGAGGACACTGCGATGATGTGCCGGAACGACGGCGACCAGGGCTGCGGCCCGGATCCCGGACAGCCCCCGGACGACGACCGGACGTTCGCCGCTCTGCTGGAAGACAGCGTCGAGGACCTGTACGAGAACGCCCCGTGCGGATATCTCTCCACCCTGCTGGACGGGCAGATCGCCAAGGTCAACACCACTCTGCTGAACTGGCTGGGCTACAAGCGCACGGAGCTGGTCGGCCGGAGGAAGTTCAGTGATCTCCTCACCACCGGTGGGCGGCTTTATCACGAGACGCACTTCGCGCCGCTCCTGCGCATGCAGGGCAAGATCAGCGGCATCGCACTGGAGCTGAGGGCGGCCGATGGCAGCCGGATGCCGGTCCTCGTGACCTCCACCGTCAAGTGCGGCAGCGACGGGCAGCCGCTGCTGATCCGTACCACCGTCTTCGACGCCCGTGACCGCCGCGCCTACGAGCAGGAGCTGCTGCGCGCCCGCCAGGAGGCCGAGCGCGAACGCGAACGCCTCCAGCAACTGGCTACGACCCTGCAGAAGACTCTGCTGCCGCCGGCGGTGGAGAACGTGCCCGGACTGGACGTGGCCGCGTACTACCACATCGCCTCGACCGACGAGGTCGGCGGCGACTTCTACGACCTCTTCCCCCTCGCAGCCGGTACCTGGGGACTGTTCCTCGGAGACGTGTGCGGCAAGGGCACCGAGGCGGCGGCCGTCACCTCCCTGGCCCGCTACACCCTGCGCGCCGCCGCCGTCTACGACCCCGACCCGGCCGCGGTCCTCGGCAACCTCAACACCGTCCTCAACCACGAGTACAACGGAACCGACCCCCGTTTCTGCACCGTCATCTTCGGCCTGCTCACCCCCGACGGCGACCAAGGCGGCTTCCGTATCGTCCTCGCCAGCGGCGGCCACCCCCCGGCGCTGCTGCTCCGCACGGACGGCACCGCCGACTACCTGCCCACTCCCGGCGGCCAGCTCATCGGCGTCCTGCCCGACGCCGACATCGCCACCATCACCTTCCGCCTCGATCCCGGGGACACCCTCCTGCTGCACACCGACGGTCTCACCGAGGCCCACACCGCCGTCCGCGGTGAACGCTACGGCGATGAAGCCCTCCTCGACTTCGTCCGGGCCTTGGCCCCCACCACCGCCCAGGGCACCATCACAGCCGTCCGCGACCTCCTCGGCACGCTCGGCACCGGGGTGGACGACGACACCGCCGTCCTGGCCGTCCACGTGCCCCGCGCCGACCGAGAAGAGCAACAGCGAGCGCGATGAACACCCGCACGCGGAGCACCCCCTCCTGCCCCGTCGTCGAGGTGACCGGAGACCTCGATCACCACAGCGCACCCGGGATCCGCCGCCTGCTGCCCGGGAAGGTCACGCGCCGAAGGGCCTGCGGGGCTCCTCATGGGTCGGCCACAGCCGTTCGTCAGGGCGCGTGGCGCCCGGCCGCGGCGGTGGCGACGCCGGCCGGACCGCCGGTCGCCCGCAGGGCCGCCTGCCGTACCCCGGCCGCCGCGTGTCCGGGCAGGTGACGGACGGTGTGCAGGCGGGCCGCCGCGGTGACCGTGGCGGTCCTCGCGGCCCGGTCGGTGAGCAGATCGGCGCAGTGCCGTGCCAGGCCCTCGGCCGTGTCGGCGATCGCCAGGTGCTCACCGGCGACCACGTCGAGTCCCTCGGCGCCGATCGTGGTGCTGACCACCGGCACACCGTGTGCGAAGGCTTCCAGGATCTTGATGCGGGTGCCGCTGCCCACGCGCAGCGGCACCACCACCAGGTCGGCGCCCCGCAGGTGAGGTGTCATGTCGGGGACCGCGCCGGTGACCTCGACGTGCGGGCCGGCCAGCGCGGCGACCTCCGGTGTGGAGGCGCCCGCCAGTACGACCCTCGCGTGCGGGATCCGCTCGCGGACCAGCGGGAGGATGTCCGCGGTCAGCCAGCGGGCGGCGTCCGTGTTGGGCGCCCAGTCGAAGGAGCCCTGGAACAGGATGGTCGCACCGCCGTCGGGGCGCGGCGGCACCGGCGGGTGAGCGGGCGGAGCGGGGTAGGTGTTCGGGACCACGGCTGTCCGGTCCCCGCGGCCGAGCCGGGCCGCGTCGGCGGCGCAGGCGGCCACGACCACGTCGGCCTGCCGTGCCACCCGCCGGTGGACGCGGCGCCACCAGCCGATGGAACGGCGTGCCTGGACCCGCTGCCACGGGGTCAGCGGCACCCCCCACACGCCCTGGCCGAGCCGTGTCCAGCGGCGGATCAGCACGTCCTCGAAGTCGTCCACGTCGACGACGGTCCGGCCGGTGAACCGGCCGCGCAGCGGCAGCCAGGTGCGTTCCCGGTTGAACCAGACGAGGTCGTAGCGGGTGCCGGTCGACCAGTCGGGCAGCCCGGGGGCGAGAGTGCGGCGCTGGTGAGCGGCGTAGGCGGCCGACGGCCCGCGTGCCGTGATCTCCAGCAGGGCGCGGACGCCCGTGTACGGCGGGACACCGGCCACGCCGGTGCGGGCGAAGCGGGTGGTCTCCCGCGGCGGTGGGGCGGTACCGGACGGTGCCAGGAAGAGCGCGTCCACCGGACCCAGTTCGGCGAGGGCGGCGGTGACGACGTCCATCCGCCGCACCGCGCCGCCGGCGGGACGGCGGGGCAGGATGTCGCTGACGAAGAGGGTGCGGATCACCGGTCGCCCCAGTTGTCCGAGGTCGCCATCGGGCCTGCCTTGATGTCGTGGCCGCGGTCGCGGCCGCCTTCGGGTGGGCTCCCCGTGCGCCGGACGGCGGCCAGGAGGGTGTACACCAGTCCCGCGCCCCAGCCGATCACCGTCGCCCACATGACTCCGTCGACGCCCCGGGCGTGGCCCAGCCCGTACGACAGCGGCAGCCGGACCACGCCCAGCGACAGCACCGTGCAGACCAGCGGCACCACGGTGCGGGCGATGCCGTTGAACCAGCCGTGCAGTACGACCGTCAGCGTGTAGCACAGGAAGAACGGCGCCGTGATGAAGATGTACCGCTCGGTGATCAGCCGGGTCTCGTCGCTGCCGGAGAACAGCGCGGCGACCGGCCCGCGTACGGTGAGCAGCAGCAGGGACACCACCGCGGTGAGCGCGACGCCCAGCCATACGCTGTGGCGGACGCCGTCGCGGACGCGCGCGGCCTGTCCGGCACCGGTGTTCTGCGCGGTGAACACCATCAGCGCGCCGGACAGGTTGAGGAACAGCGCGCTGGTCAGCAGCTCCAGGCGGGAGACGACGGTCAGCGCGGCGAGCGCCTCGTCCCCGAAGGGCGTGATGATCCACACCAGGGCCAGGACACCGACGCCGATCAGCAGGTACTGCACGGCCATCGGGGCGCCGATCCGCAGGCCGCGCCGTATCTCGGCGCGGACCGTGGCGGCCGTGACCCCGGACGTTCCGGCCGGGCGCCGGCGCTGTTCACTCACCAGACGGGTCAGGCCGGCCGCCGCGGCCAGCGCGTTGGCGGCCGGTACGGCCAGCGCGGCGCCCGCGATGCCGAGCCGGCCCGGACCGACGAACAGCCAGGCGAACACCGCGTTCAGCACGCTCGCGGCGATCATCAGCCCGGTGGCCCGGCGGGCGTCGCCGCGGCCGGTCAGGACCGCACAGACCGCGCCGAGCGCGTACACGGCGATCATGCCCGAGCACAGCGTCACCACGAAGGTCCGGGCCTCGGCGGCGACCTCTGCGGTCACACCCGTCAGCGTCAGCAGCGGCGCCGTGATCAGTACCGCGGCCACGGCGCAGACCACCGCCCACACGACGGTGCACACCGCGAGGGCCCGCAGCGCGCTGGGGTCGTCGCGCCGGCCGGCGCCGGCGAGGTGCCCGAGCCGTACCGAGAAGGCGTTGGAGACGCCCGTGAACAGCGAGGTCAGGATCGCGTACAGCGGTTGTGCCGCACCCATCGCGGCCAGCCCGTCGACGCCCACGTAACGGCCGACGACCGCGCTGTCGACCAGCAGGTAGCCCTGCTGGAGCAGGTTGGCCAGGGCCAGCGGGGCCGCGATGCCGACGACGCCGGACAGGACCGGGCCCCGCGTCAGGTCCGGCACGTCACTCACCGGGCATGGTCAGCAGCTCGTCGAGCCACGCGTCGTCGTCCCCGTCGTCGTCACCCCGTACGTCCTCGTCGTACTTGGTCTCGATGAGCCGGGCGACGGCGACCACGGTGCGCTCGCTCATCAGGTCGACGGCGTCGAACTGGCGGCCGATGCAGGAGGAGATGCTGTTGCCGATGGTCAGCGCCATGATCGAGTCGGCGCCCAGGTCCCGGAAGTCGGCGTGCACGTCGATCTCCGGATGGCCGAGGGCGTGCGCCAGGCAGCGGCCCACCATCCGTTCGGTGTCGGTGTACTCGCCGCCCGGCTGTCCGGTGAGCCGTACCTCGGTGGACTCCACGGCCTCGCGCACGCGTGCCAGGTTCTGCTTGGTCCGCTCGGCGAGCGCCGCCAGCCCCGTCGCGATCTTGTCCTCGATGTCCGCGGACAGGGCCACGTCGTACGTCGGCAGGACGCTCATCAGGTCGCTGTCGTAGTTGATCTCGCCGGCGAAGAGTACCGGCCGGCCGCCGCACAGCGCCGCGTCGATCAGGCCCAGACCGTCGCGTGTGCGCAGCGAGCGGAACGCCAGGTCCTCGTTGACGCCGGCGGCGACGGCCATGCCGACCTCCCGCCAGGCCACCCACTCGACGCTGACCACGCGGTGCTCGGGTGTGTCCAGGGCGCGGGCCAGGTGGTCCAGGTAGTAGTTCGCGGCCGCGTAGTCGGCCTGCCCGAGGGCCGGGAAGACCGCGGCCACCGAGGACATGTGCAGGATGAAGTCGGGACGGTCGTCCCGGGTCAGGTGGTGCAGCAGGAACGCGCCGCGCAGCTTGGGCCGCAGGACGGCCGTGAAATCGGGCGCCTCCCGGTAGGCGATGAGGCTGTCGCCGGGCACTCCGGCGGCGTGCACGATCCCGTCGACACGGCCGTGCGCGGCGCGGACGGTGTCCAGCACGGCCGCCAGCGCGGTCTCGTCGGCGACGTCGGCGGCCACCGGGTGCACGGTGGCGCCGAGCGCGGTGATCTCACGGACCGCGGTGACACGCGCTGCGGCGGGATGCTGCGGGTCGGCGGCGACCGCGTCCCATTCGGTCTCGGGCGGCAACGCGGTGCGTCCGAGCAGGTAAAGATGCGCGCCGGGAGCGCCGGCCGCGAAGTGACGGGCCGTCTCCAGACCGATGGCGCCGAGTCCACCGGTGATCAGGTAGGCGCCGCCGGGCCGCAGATATGTGTCGCGGACCGCCTCGACCCCCGGCAGCTCCGCGAACGACTCGCGGTACTTGTCCGTGCCGCGCAGCGCGTACACGCCGGCCTGCCGGGCGAGGATCTCCTCGCGCAGCAGTTCGGCGGGCACCGCGTCGTCGGCGTCGACCAGCCGGACGGTCACATACGGGTACTCGCGGGCGATCGCCTTGACCAGCCCGGCGAGCGCCGCGTGTTCCGTGACGACGTCCGCCTCGCCCGGTACGACCGCCAGTGCCCGGCGGGTCAGCACCACCAGGTCGACCGTCGCGCCGGCGTGCATGAGCGCCTTCGCCAGCCGGAACAGGCCGGTCAGGTGCTCGTCGACGCGGCGGTCCAGCTCGGCCGGATCGGCAGCCGGTGCGCCGCCGGGAGCCGGGGCGTACACCAGGTGGGTGTACCCCTCGCCGACGAGTTCCTCGGCGAGCCCGTCCGGTTCGGTGCCGGGGGCGCCCGGCGTGCGCAGCACCGCGTCCGGCGGCAGGACGGCCGCCACGGCGTCGGCCGCCTCCGGATCCGCCAGCGCCAGCACGCGGGGCGACGCGTCCGCGTAGCGCGCGGGCGGCGCCGGCGTGAATTCCACCGCGTGCGTCAGCGGGTGTGCCACGCGCGGCGCGGCCAGGACGAACCGGTCCTGCCAGTCGTCGGGGAAGTCGACCCAGGCGCGGGTCTCGTCGAACTCGTACGGCGGCAGGTGCACCGTGCGCGGGCCCGTTCCCCGGTACTGCGCACGCAGGTCCGCTTCGCCTCCGCCGGCCCAGTGCCGGGCGGCGTCGGTGCGGGCGGCGTCCGGCACCTCACCGGTCTCGATGGCCGCCAGCGCCGCCCGCAGGGCGGGCAGGTCGGCGACCGTGCAGGCGAGCCGGTGGCGGTGGTGGGCGCGGGAGACGTTCGACGTCCAGCACACGTCCCGGACGGTGCCCTCGATCCGGCCCGCGTCGATCGCCTCGCGGTAGCGGGTGACCAGCCGGCCGAGGGACGCCGGGCTCTGCGCGCTCAGCGTGAAGAGGTAGGGCGGCCGCTCCTCGCCGGGCTCCGGCGGCGCGGCGGTGAACTCCTCCAGCACGACGTGGGCGTTGGTCCCGCCGAGGCCGAAGGCGCTGACTCCGGCACGCCGGGGGCCGTCACCGTCCGGCCACGCGCGGGCCTCCAGGGGCACGTACACCGGACCTTCCGCCAGGTCGATGGCCTCGTTCGGCCGCACGTAGTTGGCCAGCGGAGGGATCGTGCGGTGCCGCAACGCGAGGGCGGTCTTGATCACGCCCATGACGCCCGAGCCCTCGAAGAGGTGGCCTATGTTCGCCTTCACGGTGCCGACCGCGCAGAACCGCCGGTCGTCGGTCCGGGCGGCGAACGCCCGCCGCAGTCCCTCGAATTCGATCGGGTCGCCGACCTTGGTGGCGGTGCCGTGCACCTCCAGGTAGCCGATCGTGCGGGGGTCCACGCCGGCGGCGCGCCACGCGGCGTCCAGCAGGTCGGCCTGGGCCCCGGCGTCCGGCGCGGTCATCATCTCCGAGTGGCCGTCGTGGTTGACCGCGCTGCCCTTGACGACCGCGTACACCTGGTCGCCGTCGGCCAGTGCCCGGTCCAGCCGCTTGAGCACGACCGCCCCGGACCCCTCGCCGAATCCGGTGCCGTCGGCGCTCTCGTCGAAGGTGCGGGTCACGCCGTCCGAGGACTCGATGCCGATGCGGGTGTGCGGGTGCTGCACGGGCGCCATCACCACGCGGGTGCCAGCCACCACGGCCATCTCGCAGTCGCCCAGCAGCAGCGCGGCCCTGGCCTGGTGCAGCGCCACCAGCGACGCCGAGCAGGCGCTGTCGATCACCATGCTGGGCCCGCGCAGGTCCAGCAGGTAGGACAGCCGGTTGGCCAGCATGGTGACGATGTTGCCGGTGATGCCGAGCTGGCCCAGCGCGGGGTCGATGCGGCAGAAGTAGTCGAGGTAGGACCCGCCGGGGTTGCCGGCGTAGCCGATGTACACGCCGGTGCGGCTGCCGGCCAGTCGCCGGCCGGTGTATCCGGCGTCCTCCAGCGCGCGGTACATGGTGCGCAGGACCAGCCGCTGGTGCGGGTCGGTGACCGCGGCCTGCTTCGGGGTCATGCCGAAGAAGGCGTGGTCGAACAGGTCGACCCGGTCCAGGAAGCTGCCGTCGTGGAACGCGACGCGTTCCTCGGCGTCCGGCACCAGGGCCGACGCGCGGTGGTAGCGCAGGAACTCCTCGACGTCCCGGCGTCGCCGCGCCGGGAAGGACCGGGTGAGGCTGCGGCCGGTGCGGACGACGTCCCAGAAGGCGTGCTGGTCCGGCGCGTCCGGTACCTCGACGGACAGTCCGACGATGGCGATGTCCGTGGTCATACGCGTTCCTCCGTGGGCTGTGCCGCGATCCGTGCGATGAAGGCGGTGAGAGTGGTGCCGTCGGCCTCGTCGAAGTGGTCCACGCCGGCGGCGCGCAGAGCGCGGACGGTGCGTACCCACTCCACCGGGCGGGAGATCTGCCTGCTGAGCAGCTGGACGGCCTGGCCGGGATCGAACTCGGCGCCGGTGACGCTCGACATCACGGGCGTGTGCCCGGCGCGGAACTCGTACGCGCGCAGGACGTCCGCGAACGCCCGGCCGGCCGGGGCCATCGCCGGCGTGTGGAACGGGCCGCTGACGTGCACCGGCAGCACCCGGACGCCCGGGCCGCGCAGGGCCTTGGCCGCGAGCGCCAGTTGCCGCCGGTCGCCGGCCACCGTGACCTGCCGGTCGCTGTTGCGGTTGGCGACGTGCACCAGGTTGAACCCGGCGGTGCGCAGTGTCGTCTCGACCCGCGCCGAGTCCTGCCCGACCACCGCGACCATGGCGCCGCCGGTGACGCCGGCCATCAGCTCGGCGCGGCGCCGGACCAGGGCGAGGCCGTCCATGAGGCCGATGACTCCGGCGGCCACCAGCGCGTTGAACTCGCCCAGACTGTGCCCGGCGAAGTAGTCGTAGCGCCGGCCGGCCCGTTCCAGGTCCAGCCAGGACAGCGCGTTGACGAGGAAGACGGCCGGCTGGGCGTAGCGGGTGTCGGCGAGCCGGCCCTGGGGGTCGTCGCGGCACAGCTCCGCGACGGGGTATCCGAGCAGCTCGGACGCGGCCGCGGTCTCTCGCGGGTACCGCTCGAACAGTGCTTCCCCCATCCCTCTGCGCTGTGCGCCTTGGCCGGGGAAGACCAGACAGTGCATGCGTGGACGCTCCTCAATCAGGCCGCTGGTGCGGGGATGCTGCGGTAGCGCAGCCCGTTGTGGCTGCCGCGCAGGCTCTCCCGGGTGAACACCCGGGCCGAGGGGCCCGGGCCGAAGTCGACGATCCGGTCGGGCCGGCAGCCGTCGATCGCCGCGTGGACCGTGCCGGGCCAGTCCAGTGGCCGGCACACCGCGTGGGCGAGGAGGTCCGGCAGCAGGTCGCCGCGGTGCTGGAGGTTGACCGGCGCGTCGGCGACGTAGACCGGCAGGGCCAGCCGGTCTCCGGTCAGCGTGGACGTCATCAGGTGCCGGTCCTCCAGCGCCGCACGCACCGCCGCGTTCAGCAGCGGGGTGTGGAACGGCGCGGTGCTGCGCAGATAGGCCCAGCGGACCCCGGTGTCGGCGAACCGCCGTGCGTGCCGTGCCCGGAAGCCGGCGAGGTCGGCCGGTTCTCCGGCCAGCACGTGCGAGCGGCCGGAGTTGGCGAGGGCGACGTGCACCGGGGAGTGAGCCGCGAGGTCGCGCAGTTCCTCGGCCTTCAGGCCCGTCACCGCTGCCATCGGGGTGGCCTCGCCGCTCCGCGGCGGTGCCTTTTGGTGACAGCGGATCAGGGTCAGCGCTGTCATGGTGATCATGCCGTGGCAGAGTTCCGTGTACTGCCGGCGGCTGGTGATCCGCAGCCCGGCGACCACCGCGCCGATCAGGCCCAGACTGTGGCCGATGGCGGCCACCGGCGCGGGCCGGTCGTCGTCGCGGCCGCCGATCGCGGGCTGTAGCAGGCACAGTTGGTAGAGGTGGGCACACAACCCGTCGACGATGGAGTGGTCCAGCGCGGCGGCGTCGGGTGACGCGCCGCGGAGCCAGGCGGTCAGCGGGATACCGCCGGGCAGTTCCCCGCGGTAGGCGTCCGCGCCGACGTGGTCGAGCACGCCGGCCACCGCCTCGACAGCGGTGGTGAAGTACCGGGCGTTCTCGGGGCGCGCGTACAGCGCCCGTAACGCGGCGAGCGGCGGTCCTTGCATCCCCGCCATGCCGCTGAACAGGTAGAGGTCTCGCATGTGCCTTTCCCCGTGAGGAGGTGCTACCGGCCGCTGGAAGGCGTCGGCAGGAGCTGCGGGAGGGCGTCCGCCTCGGCGACCAGGCTCCGGGCCGCCCTCTGTTCGAGCTGCCGCAGGCCCTTGAGCCCGCGCCGGATCCGGTCCGCCGGCAGCGCGGGCAGCCCGGACTGGAAGGCAGTGACCCGGTCCGACAGCACGGTGGCCAGCTGCGCGATGCGCGCGTAGGCGGACCGGACCTGCTCCCCGTGCGTGGTGTGGGCCAGGAAGCGGTGGAACAGGGTGCGTGAACCGGCCAGCAGGGCCATGCTGTTGACGCCGGGCGCGCGGTACGCGGCGGTCACCGAGGCGCGCTCCACGACAAGGTTGTCGCCGACGACGTCGTAGAGTTCGAAGCCGTCGCGGAACCGGCCGAGGAAGGCGCGGTAGGCGGCCTCGAACCCCTCGTGGTCCGGTCCGGAGATCTTGCGTACGGTGGCGCAGCCGGTGAACCAGCGTTCGGGCTCGCGGGCGTAGCCGGCGCGCAGGACGTCCCAGCTCACGGTCAGCGGGGCGTACTCATGGTCGTCGGAGACGTTGTCGACCAGAAGGACGTCGGTGCCGCTCACTCCGCACAGCAGGAACGAGTGCGGCAGGTGGTACTCCTCGGGGAGGGTGCCGGCCCGGCGCATGAACTCCACCCAGTACGGGAAGTGGTGCCGGGGCGCGTAGAAGAAGACCGGCTGTCCGGCGGCGAGGAACCCGGTCACACCGGACTCGAAGCGGGCGAGGTCGACGGCCCCGGCCGAGAGCACTTCGAAGCCGAGCAGGCGCAGGTCGTCGTCGGTCACGTACGGGGTGTCGAAGGCCCAGCGGTCCTCGCCCCGCAGGTAGCAGTGGCGGTGGATGGCGGAGGTGGAGCCCAGCGCTCCGTACATCAGCAGGTCGGACCAACGGGTGCGGCCGCCGACGTAGGCGAGCAGTTGGGTCTTGCGGCAGTGCAGGTGGTTGTTCGGATCCCGGGTGCGGATCAGATCCAGGCCCGATAACTTGATCATCTGGTCGACGGACAAAAGCGTGAACCTCCGTTCGGCGGAGCCTCTGTCGCGGAGGCCCGGACCGGGGAGAGCCGCACACCTCTTGAGGGGTGCCGCGTTCCGAAGGGTACGGGCCGTCCGCGCCGGGACGGCGACGCCGGGGCGGGTGTCAACGGATTCAGCGAGGTCACGCACATCGATGTGCGGACTGTTGACGCGGCACACGCCATGGATTTCCCGCCATTGGGCGATCAGGCGAGGCGCGCGGCGGCAAGGGTGGATGGGTCACATGGGACCCGTCGATGGCTTCTTCGTCAGCGACACAGGCAACCGCTCAGGTGTTCGCCTGGTGCGCCTCATACTGTCAGCGCCGTGAGCACCGGTCAATAAAAGTCATACGATTTACCGTCCGTTGGAACTCCGCTCCACCTCCGCCCCACCGATTCAATGACTGAAGGTCAGATTCCATATCAGGAGGTCCAGTTGACCGAAGTACCTGTCGGCACGAAGAACGGTCAGAGGTGGTGGAGCGGCGCTGTTTGCGTTCGGCGTTCGTCGCCCCGGAGCACCTGGCGGCGGCCGTACGGCTCGTCGGCACCGGTGACGCCCTGCTGGCCCCGCAGATCACCCGGCGTCTGGTGGATCGGGCGGCTGTGGGTGCCCGGGCTGCCGGGTCGTCGGTGGCAAGTCGCCGCGGATGTCCAGAGCCCAGTCCTTGAGCGGGAAGCCGCCGGCTCAGCGCACGACAAGCGGTACGCGGCCGAGGCCGGCCGGACGGCTACGGCCGTCCCCGCCGATCTGACCGCGCTCACCCCGCGCGAGCGGGAGGTGCTCACTCTGACGGGCCGGGGTCTGTCCAACACGGAAATCGCCACCGAACCGACCCTCGGCGAGGCCACGGTCAAGTCCCACGTGGCCGGTATCTTCGCCAAACTCGGCCTGCGCGACCGCGCCCAGGCGGTGGTCATCGCCTACGAGACGGGCGGCGAGGTACTACTGGAGGCGGCCCTGCCGGGCGTCTCGTTCGCCGGGCGGTACGGCGCCGCCACCGGCGTCCGCTACCTCCTCATCCACCCCGGGGCCACCGCGACCGGCTTCTCCGGTGTGTACGACGCCGAGGCGCTCACCTACAGCGGGTCGATGCAGCGGCACGCGAACCCGTCTCCGCCGCACTGCCGCCGGTCCCCGCCGCCGTCGACGATCCCCTCGGCGACCTGTTGAGCGCCTTCATCGAAGGGCGGTGGATCCGGGTCGACACGCAAGGCCTGGAAGTCGTCACCGGGCGTCTCATGAAATGGAACTGACGCTCTTTCGGGGAAGGACTCATGTCGCAGCCGTCGCCGTCCGCCGCGCCCGGTTCGTCCGCAACAGTGCCTTCCCCGCTCTTGATCCGCGCCTCGTCACGCCGTGCCTCGGAGGCGGGACGGCCTCCGAGGCACGGTGCTCACGATGGTCGGACCGCGGGCGAAGGGGGGTTACGGTACGAGCTTCAGCAGGCGGTTGGGCGAGCCCGAGCCGGCGCCGGTGACCTTGCCCGTCGTCGCCCCGTTCACCAGGGCCGTGGCGACCTGGGCCGGTGTGGCGGAGGCGTGGCCGGCCAGGTAGACCGCGGCGGCTCCGGCGACGTGCGGGGTCGCCATGGAGGTGCCGGAGATCGTGTTGGTCGCGGTGTCGCCGGTGTTCCAGCCGGCCGTGATGGAGGATCCCGGGGCGAAGATGTCCAGCACGGAGCCGTAGTTGGAGTAGCTCGCCCGAGCGTCGGTGCTGGTCGTCGCGCCGACGGTGATGGCCTCGGTGACCCGGGCCGGGGAGGACGAGGAGGCGTTGGTGTTGCTGTTGCCGGCGGCCACCGCGTACGTCACGCCGCTCGCGATGGAGGTGCGCACGGCCGCGTCCAGCGTGGCGGAGGCACCGCCGCCGAGGGACAGGTTGGCGACGGAGGGGCCTGAGTGGTTCCGGGTCACCCAGTCGATGCCGGCGATGACTCCGGCGGTGGTCCCGGATCCGTTGTTGTCCAGTACCCGCACGGCGACGATCTTCGCTTTCTTGGCCACGCCGTAGGTGGAACCGGCGATGGTGGTGGCCACATGGGTTCCGTGGCCGTTGCCGTCCGCTGCGTTGGTGTCGCCGTCGACGGCGTCGTAACCGTAGGAGGCGCGGCCGCTGATCTGCTGGTGCGTGATGCGTACGCCGGTGTCGATGACGTAGGCGGTCACACCGCTGCCGGCGCTGTCCGGGTAGGTGTAGGTGCCGGACAGGGGCAGGGAGGTCTGGTCGATGCGGTCGAGGCCCCACGGCGCGTTGGACTGCGTGGTGTCGGTGACGCCGACCCGCTGGTTCTGCTCGACGGTGGCCACCGCCGGGTCGGCGGCCAGGCGCTCGGCCTCCGCCGCGGAGAGGGTGGCGGCGTAGCCGTTCAGCGCGCTGCCGAACGTCCGGGTCACGCTGCCGCCGTACTCCTTGACCAGTTTCCTGCCCGTGATCGAGGAGGCCTTGAATCCGGCGTCCTTCCGGAGCGTCACGATGTAACTGTCCCGGACCGCTGTGGGCGAGCCGGCACCGATCACCTTGCCCACGGCGGGAGCGGCCTGGGCGGGGACGGCGGCGAGTCCGCCGGCCAAGGTGGTCGCCGCGATCGCGGCGATCGCGGCGAACCGTATTCTCTTGCTCCGTAGTTGTGCCATTACGAGGGATTCCTCCTCTTGGCGGCGCGCACGGGTGGGGCGCGCGTCTGTGGGGGCGGGTGCGCGTGATCGCGCACCCCTGCCGAGGCGGGGGCGTGGCATCCCGCTCGGGCTGCGATCAAGAGTCGCCGACAACGGGCGCTATATCCAAGGCAGTTGACGAAACGTCAACATACTTGCCATGCGCACGACACAACGAGGGGTGCGTTGCAGGGAGGGGTTGAGCACGCTCTTCCTGGTTCCCGCCCTGCTCACTCGAACGAGGACGCCGCGTCGCGAAGCACGGTGGCCACTGTTTCCGGGGAGTCGGGGCCCGGCGGTCCGGGCCGGTACGTCACCGACCGCGTACGCCCGACTACCTCCGCCGCTGCGCCGCCTCGCCGACGAGCCGCGCTTCCGTGCACTCCGACGACTACGACTGCGCCGCGCTGCGCCCCGACGCGCTGCCCGAGCGGTTGACCCGGTTCCGCGAGGTGTTCACCTCGACGAAGTTCCTCACGGAGCACCCCGTCGTGCGCATCCCCCCGGAGACCGGGGAGCGGGTCCTGCCGCTCGGCGGCTTCGTCCACCGCATCAAGGGGCTGACCGCACCGGACTCGCGTGCCCTGCTCCAGCTTTCAGTCCCACACCGAGCGGCCCGAGAACACCGTCCGCCGGCAGTGCCAGGCCGGCGACGTCGCCATCCGGGACAACCGGGCGACGCAGCACTACGGGGTGGACGACTCCGACAACCGCCAACGCAATCCGCGCCGGGTCACCATCGACGGTGACGTCCCGGTGGACGTCGGCGGCCGGTGCTCCGTGCCGCTGTCCCCCGAGTCGGTGCCGGACCCGGCGTTCGGCGTCGCGTCGGGTGCGTCGCATGCGATGAAGGCGGCTTTCACAGTCCTTCAGTGCATGGCGGACGGACGCCGGACCATCGCCGTCCTGGGCGAGATGCAGGAACTCGGCGAGGACGGCGGCGAGGAACACCGCCAGGTCGGCCGTCTCTCAGCAACCGCCGGGATCCACATGCTGATCGCGGTCGGCGGCGACGACGCCCAGACGATGGCCGACGCCGCCCAGCAGGACGACCCGCAGCTGAAGGTCGTGGCCGCCCGCGACCGCCTCTCGCGACCACGCCCTCAGCCCGGCCCGCGAGACGCTCCAGCCCCGGGACATCGTCCTGGTCAAGGGCTCCCACAAGGTCGGGCTGGAGCACGCGGCGGAGCGCCTGGCCGAGCCCGGCACCATGAACGACGACCGCTGATCGAGGCCGACGGTGCGGCCCGCGGGCGCCGACAGCAGGAGCTGCTCACGCCCCCGCCGGAAGCCGGCCAACGAGACCCGGCGGTGCGACCGCTGGTAGGGCCTCGTAGTCTGCCGCTATGACCGAGAAGATTCAGACGCCGACGCCCCGCGACGCCTTCGAACTGCTCATGGCCGGCAACCAGCGCTTCGTCGCCGGCACGCCCGAGCACCCGAACCAGGACGCTGTCCGCCGCACCGAGACCGCACCGTCCCAGAACCCGTTCGCCGTGCTGTTCGGGTGCTCCGACTCCCGGCTGGCCGCCGAGATCATCTTCGACCGCGGCCTGGGCGACCTGTTCGTGGTGCGCACCGCCGGCCACGTCGCCGGTACGGAGGTGCTCGGCTCGATCGAGTTCGGCGCGGCAGTTCTCAACGCGCCGCTGGTCGTCGTGCTCGGTCACGACTCGTGCGGTGCCGTCGCCGCGGCCTGCTCGGCTCTGGAGAACGGGCAGACGCCGGGCGGCTTCGTCCGGGACGTCGTCGAACGGGTGACCCCGAGCGTGCTGGCAGCCCGCGCCGCCGGCCGCGAGAGCGCTGAGGAGATCCTGGCCGAGCACATCGAGCACACCGTGGACCTGCTGCTGGAACGCTCCCGCATCCTGGCCGAGCGAGTGGCTGACGGCCGCCTCGGCGTGGTGGGTCTTTCCTACCGCCTGGCCGACGGCAGCGCCCAGCTCGTCGCCGCCCGCGGCCTCGATGTCCCGGTTCCCACCGCGTCCTGACCCCCACACACCCCGATCGACCGCGAGCCCGGCCCGCGCCGCGCCCGGGCTGGGCCGCGGTCTGTCGCGTGGGTCAGGACCTGAAACGGCCTCGGGCGCCGACGGTGACCGGGCAACTACTTCCGGCAGGACCACGACAAGAAGGCCGAGGACGATCCCAACGCGCACTGTCACGGCGACCGTGTGGTCCAGCGGCTTGTCGACCGCTGGCACGGGCCGGGCGGCCAGAACCTGCGTCAGGCGACCCTCGACGCGGGTGCGCGGGTGGCGTGCGGTGTGGTGGAGGGCTGTCCGGCCGGCGGACGGCCCGGCGGCGCGGAGCCGAGAAGGCACCGGGCCACCCACACTCGTCCCGCCGGCAGCCTCCTCACTGGGTACGGGGCTCTTGCTCGGGCAGGACGACGACGCGGGTGCCGTTGGGTGCGGTGCGACCGAGGATGCGCAGCTCGTCGAGGTCGCGGACGAAGATGAGCAGTCCCCCTGGGACAGCGGCGCCGGCGGCGGCCCGGGTCTGCCCGGGCCGCCGCCACGGTGCCTGCCCTGGGCCGTCAGGGCCGCCCGAGGACCCGGTAGGTCCGCCCGGCGCCACGCCAGTCGTCGGCGGTGAGGGTGCCGCGTGCGTCGATCACTTTCGGTTCGCGACGCGGGAGGCGAGGCGACCGGGGCCGATGTGCCGGTACGCGGGCCACTCGGTCAGGTGCAGCAGCAGGTCGGCGTCCTGTGCGGCGGCGATCCGATCGTCGGTGTGATGCCCCGTACCACGTCGGCCGGGGTCCGGACCCGTGCAGTGCGCGGGCCGGCTCGCGCAGGAGACCTCCGCCATCCTGGTGTAGGCCGTCACGGCGACGGGCCGCGCGCAGCTGCCCCGGTGGGCCTTGACCGCGGTCGGCCGCGCGCCCGGACGCAGTGGCGAGAAACTGTACGCGGCCGACCGGATACGGCCGCGCAGGCGGCGCGTCCCGGACACGGCCGACACGGCGCCGAGCGAAGCCGAGAGCTCTCCCAGGAACGCCGACGCCGCCGGGGCACATCCCTCGGTCAGCGGGGCACCGCGGCGACGGCGGAGCGGCGCTGCGGGGCGCGGTGAGTGGCGGGTGGCCGTGTCCAGGGGTGAAGCTGGAGGTGTCCGCCAGGTAACGGGAGAAGCCCCTGAGCGGCGTTCCTTGCGGTGCCTGGGGCCCGGCGCTCTTCTCGCGGTCGGGTCCGCGCCCAGGGACGCCGGTGCGGTCGGGTGACTCGAAACCCGGGATCGGGGAACCGGAAGGGGTGCCCTGACCGATGAGGGAAGGACGGGTACCCGGACGCCCGGCTTTCTCACCAGAAGTAAGGACCATGATGGCGCACGAAGAGGACGACGGGCGCACCGACGGCGACGGCGTCACACGCCGCCGTCCGTTGCGTGAGTGGCACGTCGAGGAGACGGTCGAGGTCGCGGTGCCGGTCCGCACGGCCTACAACCAGTGGACGCAGTTCAAGACGTTCCCGCGCTTCTCGGCCGTGGTGCGCGACGTCGAGCAGGTCAGGCCCACCGTCACCGCGTGGACCATCGGCTACGGCCTGCTGCGTCACCGTTTCGCGGTCGAGATCGTGGAGCAGGACCCCGACGCCTACCTGGCCTGGCGTGGCCTGGAACAGCACCCCACCCACGAGGGTGAGGTCGAGTTCAGGCCCACGGGGTCCGACGGCACCGTGATCACGGTCCGGATGTTCCTGCGGCCGCACGGGGCCGGGAAGGTCCTCACCCGCTCCCCCGGGGTCACGGGGCTGACCGCCCGGTTGGTGCGCGCCGAACTGGTCGACTTCAAGCACTTCATCGAGGGGCTCGGCCAGGAGGGCGGCGCCTGGCGCGGCACCATCCGCAACGGCCGCGTCCAGCACGACACCCCGGAACCGCCCAGGAGCCGTGTCGCCCAGTGGCCCGTCGGCTGACCCGCCCACCCGCACACGGCAAGAGAAAGGCCAAGCGATGCAGAACCCGCCCGGTCAGGAGCCGGAGACCTCCCTGTCCGTGACACCGCCGAAGAAGTGGGCGGCCGGGGTTCCCGCCGTCGTGCACGCACTGGAGTACTCCCTGGAGCAGACCTCCCCGCGCAAGGCCGGGGTCGACCTGCTCACCATGAACCAGGTGGGCGGGATCGACTGCCCCGGCTGCGCGTGGGCCGACCCCGCCCCGGGCCGGCGCCATCGCAACGAGTACTGCGAGAACGGCGCCAAGCACATCAACGACGAGGCCACGACGCGCCGGGTCACCGCCGACTTCTTCCGCGAGCACAGCGTGTCCGATCTGGCCGCCCGTTCCGACATGTGGCTCAACCAGCAGGGCCGGCTGACCGAGCCGATGATCAAACGACCCGGATCGGACCACTACGAGCCCATCGGCTGGAACGACGCCCTGGGCGTCCTCGCGCAGGAACTCAAAGGGCTGGACTCGCCGGACGAGGCGGTCTTCTACACCTCCGGCCGGGCCAGCAACGAAGCCGCCTTCGTCTTCCAGCTCTTCGCCCGGGCCCTGGGCACCAACAACCTGCCCGACTGCAGCAACATGTGCCACGAGTCCAGCGGCTTCGCCCTGAACGAGACGCTCGGCGTCGGCAAGGGCACCGTGAGTCTCGACGATCTCCACCACGCGGACCTGATCTTCCTGGTGGGGCAGAACCCGGGCAGCAACCACCCGCGGCAGCTCTCGGCCCTGGAGGAGGCCAAGCGCAACGGCGGCCGCATCGTGGCGGTCAACCCGTTGCCGGAGGCGGGGCTGCGGCGCTTCAAGAACCCGCAGAAGCCGCGCGGGGTCGTGGGGCGGGGCACCCAGATCGCCGACCGCTTCCTGCACATCAAACCGGGCGGGGACCTCGCCCTGTTCCAGGCACTGAACCGGCTGCTGCTGGAGGCGGAGGACGCGCGTCCCGGCACCGTCCTGGACCACGACTTCATCAACGCCCACACCTCCGGTTTCGAGGACTTCGCCCGGCACGCCCGCACCACCGACTGGGACGACGTACACGCGGCGACGGGACTGACCCGTCAGGAGATCGAGAAGGTCCGCGACGAGGTCCTGCGCAGCGAACGCGTCATCGTGTGCTGGGCGATGGGCATCACCCAGCACAAGCACGGCGTGCCCACCATCCGGGAGATCGTCAACTTCCTGATGCTGCGCGGCAACCTGGGGCGCGCGGGCACGGGCGCCTGCCCGGTGCGCGGCCACAGCAACGTCCAGGGCGACCGCACCATGGGCATCTGGGAGCAGATGCCGGACACCTTCCTGGACGCGCTGCAAAAGGAGTTCGGCTTCGACCCGCCGCGCCCGCACGGCCTGGACTCGGTGAACTCGATCAAGGCGATGCTGGAGGGCCGCATCAAGGTGTTCCTCGCCCTGGCCGGGAACTTCGTGCGCGCGGCGCCCGACAGCGAGGTCACCGAGAAGGCGATGCGTTCGTGCCGGCTGACCGCCCACATCTCCACCAAGCTCAACCGCTCGCACACCGTCTGCGGCGACACCGCCCTGATCCTGCCGACGCTGGGACGCACCGAGCGTGACGTCCAGGCCGACGGCGAGCAGTTCGTCACCGTCGAGAACTCCATGAGCGAGGTGCACACCTCCCAAGGGCGGCTCGAACCGGCCTCGCGCAGGCTGCTGAGCGAGGTCGCCATCCTGTGCCGGCTCGCCCGGCTGACCGTCGACGGCGTGGGGAACATCCCCTGGGCCAGGTTCGAGGGCGACTACAACACCATCCGCGACAGCATCTCCCGGATCGTGCCGGGCTTCCACGACTTCAACGCCCGGGTGACCCGTCCGGGAGGCTTCCAGCTGCCCAACCCGGTCAACGAGGGCGTGTTCAGGACCGAGACCGGCAAGGCCCGGTTCACCTGCAACGAGCGGGTGGTCCCCGTGGCCCCCCAAGGGCACCTGCTGCTGCAGACCCTGCGCTCGCACGACCAGTGGAACACCGTCCCGTACACCGACAACGACCGCTACCGCGGCATCCACGGCAGCCGCCACGTCGTCCTGGTCAACCCGGCCGACCTGTCCGAACTCGGCCTCGCCCAGGGCGACCGGGTGGACCTGGTGAGCGTCTGGGAGGACGGCACCGAGCGCCGGGCGGAGAACTTCACGGTCGTGTCCTACCCGGCGGCCAAGGGTTCGGCCGCCGCCTACTACCCGGAGACGAACGTCCTGGTCCCGCTCGACAGCGTCGCCGACATGAGCAACCAGCCCACGTCGAAGGGCATCGTCGTCCGCCTGGAACCCACGGGCGACCGGTCCCGGCCGGCACCCGTCTGACCGGCTCCGGGAAGTGCCGCGTCCGGGAGAGGACGCGAGCGTCGCGACGCGCGGCCGCGTTGCCGAATGCCCCTGCCCGTGAACTCGTCCCGGGGATCGAAGAGGACGGCCCATGTAGGTTCCCGGCTTCGCTGTCAGGCGCCGATGCCGTGACCTGGGACTCCGCTCGCTGTCTCAGAGCGTGTCACTCAGCTGCAGTCTCAAGGGCGTGTCATTTCCTAGGCCCGAGTGCGTCGATACCTAGGGGTTCTCTGGAATCAGTCCAGCGATCGGCCGTGCGGGCCGGCGAAGGCCATCGGCTGTTCATCCAGGGCGAGAGCGAACACCGCTCGGTCCGGCGGTGCAGAGTGCGGAAGTTGGGCCTCAACGGTCGGCACGATTGGGGTCCCTCGTTCGTGATCCCGTGACCCGGAATGCATCGCGTCGTTTCAGCGAAGGCACTCCAAGCTTCGCTCGGCCGGTAGACCGGTACTGCGCTGTGCAGTGCGTCGGCAACTTCATGGCCCCCTGCTCGAATCGCGCACCGTCGTCGTGGTGATCGACCAGCGGTTCAGGAGCAGTCGCGGCCCCGGCGGCTCCTTCCAGTACGGCTCCCGGTCATCTCCCTGCGGCCGCTGCGCGACGTCATGGTCCATGTGCACGCACGTCACGCGCGGCCTTCGCCGTCGACAGGGGAATCCGCGCCTCTCACCTGCCCGGTGCGGCACGGGGAGGTGAAGCGGCTGACCCGTTCCCCAACCCCGCTCCTTCCCGAAACTGTGGCGCTGCCCCAGACGCCGAACCTCGGGTCCGTTGCCGCCTGCGGCGGGAGCGCCCTGCGGGCGCGTCCTCGAACGCCGGACGGGCTGGATGACGCGGACCGTGGCCAGCGCATTCAGCCTGTCCGGAGTTCGAGGACACCGGGCGGTCAGTGGGTCCGGGAGCCCGCGCCCGGCGCAGCGGCCGTACCACCGGCCGCGACAGCCACAAGCGCCCGCACCTGCCCCACGATCGCCATCCGGTTCCGCACGAAGACGGGATCACTCACCCGCCCCGTCACCGGGTCCGCATTGGACTCCGCGAACTCGAGCACAGGCGTGTGCAGATGCCCACCCGGCACCCGCAACCGCAGCGCATCGCGCAGGAGTGTCGCGCGGTAGGCGATCTCGTTGGAGAGGTAGTCGCCCCCGCCGCCCTGGCGGGCCGTGGAGCCGGGGGTCGGGCCGTTCGGGCGGACGACGGGGGCCGTGCCGCCTGCCGGGATCTCGGTGACGGCGGTGTTGTCGTGGACCGGGTACGGGCCGGTCCGGGCCGTCGTGAGCGCCGCGTACGGCAGGGTCGTCGACGTCCACTGCGGCTGCGGGTGGACGGTGGGAATGCCCGGCGGCACGGGTACGGTCTCCGTGCGGGAGACGTCCGCGTTGTCCGGATGGCCGCCGCGCCAGGCGCCGTTGGTGCGCTCGACGTCGAAGCGGCCCGGCCGGCCCTGGCTGATGGTGGTGAAGAGGTCCACGCGCCGCGGCCCCGGCCGGAAGTACGGCAGGAGCGTCCGTTCGACCGTGCCGTCCGCGAAGTCCGCCCAGCGCACGGGAAAGACGACCGCCTCCACGCGCGCGAGCCCGCCGGGGGTCCGGACGGTCGTGCCGTCGAGGGCGAGGGCCGCCGCGCCGGAGGGGTTGGAGCGCCGTGCGTCGTCGTCCAGTTGGAACGGGTCGAAGCCGGTGATCAGTACGCGCTTCATGCCGCGCCCCGGCGGCAGGTCGATGGAGTCCTGTCCGCGTGAGGTCCGCTCGACCGCGGCGATGAGGTCCGTGCGCTGCTTCACGGACAAAGGGAAGGCAGGCTTCCACTCCCGGAGTGTCCGCGTCATGCCCAGCCGGGCCCAGTACAGCGGCCGGTCGTCGTCCCGGCTCAGCGCACCACCGGCCGGGCCCCTCCCCTGCACCCGGTCCACGGCCCGTTGCCACAGCCGCCGCCCGTCACGTACCACCACCCGCTCGGCCTGCGCGGGCGTACGGGCGGTGGCCAGATCACGGCCGAAACCGGTGATCACGTCGGCGAACCCGCTCTCCCGCAGGATCTCCCCCGGCACGGGACCGGCGAGCCGCCGCTCCTCGGCCGTGGCCGAAGAGGCGGCGGAGGGGGCCGCGAGGGCCGGGTACGGGGCGGCCGCGCACACCAGAAGCGCGGCGCTCAGCGACATCCATGCTTTCCCATTGCGTTTCATGGGACAGAACACAACCACTGCGCGGGCATGGGCGGTAGAAGGGACGACAACTCCACTCACGCAACAGTTCGAAAACCCGTACCGGGCCGCCCGGGCGCCTATCAGCCGGCCTCGGAGTTCAAGTGAGTAACCCGCGCACCAGCGACGGCCAAGGCCCGGACGATCAGGTCGGCAGCCCTCGGAGAGAAGAGCCCGCCGGTCACGCTGAGGATGAACCCGGGCGCAGGAGGATTCTCCGCCTCCCGCAACAAAATGAACGCTTCCCCGTCCGCCGGGGAGAAAGCGAAGGCGAACCACTCGGCGAAGTCGTCGCGGATGGTCTCCGGGCCACCCCAACACTCTTCCAGCGCCACGGAATCAATATCAACCTGCGCAAGATACCTGGTCTCGCGCGGGCTGACGTCCCGTGCGGCAACCCGCTTCAGCCCTGCCGGGGCCAGGTCTACCGTACTCATGCCCAACGAGCCTCCCCGACGGTGATCGGAATGGAGGCTCATTCCTCGCCGTCCTTCACGAAGGATCTGACACCCTCCTCCACACCTGTCCCCCAGGAAACATACCCAGGTGGCGTACGGCGGTCCGGTTTGGCCTGCGCATTGCAGTGGATCAGCGGGCCGTGTCAGCCGGCTGACGGGGTGAGGCTGGTGCGGTCGAACGGGCCGCCGTGCGCGGCGGCGTACGTGATGGCGTCATTGACGGCGTCGAGGCCGAACGACCGGACCCGTTCGGGGGCGAGATCCAGCGTGCCCGACGCGAGGAGCCGGATGATGCCGACATTGGCTGTGCGCGGGTACATCCACTGCCCGCGCACGGTGATCGAGTTGCGCATGATCCATGGGTACGGGAGTGCGAGGTCGTCGCCACCGAGCATGCCGACGCCGCCCATGAGGACGACGCGGCCGTACTCGCGCACGGTCATGGCCGCCGCACGCGAGGCCGAGCTGGGTGCGCTCGGCGGGAGCAGGTCGATCACCATGTCGATCGGGCCGTCGGCCGCCGCGGACATCGCCGCGCGGTCGGTGGCCTCGTCCCCGGTCAGCGGGACCGGGCGCAGACGCGGACCGAACCGGTCGGCGAGCAGGTCGAGCGCGGCCTTGTTGCGGCCGGGGGCGACCACGCGGCCCGCGCCCATCGCGAGCGCGACCGCGACCGCGCTGCTGCCGAGGTTGCCGGTGGCCCCGCTGACGAGCAGCGTCTCGCCGGCCGCGAGCCCGCCTGCCAGCAGCCCGCCGTAGGAGATGGTGTGCACGGTGAGCGCGGCCCAGCGGGCCGGATCCTCCCCGGCCTCGGCGGGCAGCGGGAAGACGTTCTCTGTCGGGAGCCGCATGAGCTCGGCGAACGCGCCGTCGTGCAGGTACTCGGCGAGCCGCGCACCGCCCTCGCCACGTGAACTCCAGCCCTGGAGCGTGATGTCGGGCGTCAGGGCATCGTCTCGCGAACGCACCGTCGAGTCGCACCACACCAGGTCGCCGGCCCGCAGCCGGGTGGCGTCCGGGCCGACGTGGAGGATCCGCCCCACCGCGCCGACACCGGGTACGACAGGGGGGACAAGGGGGTACTTCCGCTTGCCGCTGAAGACTTCGGCCGCGTAGGGCGCCACGCTGGCGGCGAGGACCTCGACCACCACCTCACCGCCCCCGGCCTCGGGGTCCGGTACCTCCCGCACCGCGAGTGGGGCGCCGAACCGCGTCAGAACTGCTGCTCGCACGTGATGACCTCCGTGTTGTCCGTGCTCTCGAGATCGACACTAGGAGCGGGACGGAACATGCGGGAAGCGAGGATCCGGCATCTGTGGTATGCCTATCCCGCATGGACATCTCCAGCGCGGGACTGCGGGTCCTGCGGCAGATCGCCGAGTCCGGCAGCTTCACCGCGGCAGCTGCCCGGCTCGGATACACACAGTCGGCCGTCTCCCGCCAGGCCGCCGCCCTCGAACGCAGCGTCGGTGCCACCCTGTTCGAACGCCGCCCGGACGGGGTACGGCTCACTCCCGCCGGCTTGACCCTGCTGCGGCACGCCCACACGGTCCTCGCCTCACTCGCGGCGGCCGAGCGTGAGCTCACCGGCACCGTCCCACGGACCGAACTCGTACGGCTCGGGGCAGTCCTGAGCGCGGGTTCGGCGATCCTGCCCGCCGCACTCGCACACCTCGCGGAGGCCGACCCGCAGATCACGGTCACCACCCGCGAGGGCACCACGCCCATGCTGATCCGGGCACTGCGCGCGGGCTCGCTCGACCTCGCCGTGCTGACATCCCGCCCGCCCCACCGGCCCTTCGACGGCGACTCGCCGCGTCTGCACCTCGAGGCCGTCGCGGACACCGAACTGGTCGTGGCGGTGCCTTCGACCGGAGAGTTCGCCGGACGCACCACGGTGCACGTCGACGAGCTGGTCGACGCCGCTTGGATCGCCACCCCGTCATCAGGCGGCGAGCCGCTGCTCGGCGTCTGGCCCGGCCTGCCCGGAAGGCCGCGCGTCATCCACTCCGCGCGCGACTGGCTGACCAAACTCCAGCTGGTCGCCGGCGGCTTCGGCGTGACCACAGCGCCCTCCCTCCTGTCACCGGTACTGCCGCCGGGGGTAAGCCTGCTGCGCGTCGACGGCGCACCCCCCGAGATCCGTCGTGTGCTCGTGGCACGCCTCGGCGGCCGCCCCACTCCGGCGATCACGGCCGTCACCCGAGCGATCACCGCGACCGTCTGAACCGCCGCCACCGCCGCCCTGTTCTTCGCGGTACTGACGCCCGGCTCCGCCGCCGTCACAGCTCGGCATCCCGTGCATGACGGTCCAACCTGCGGATACGCGAGCGAGCTGATCCGGGCTCGTAGCCTGGGGCGAGCTGCTACAGCGAACTCCAGGTGCTCCACGCTGCCCGCGGCTTCGCCTGAGCAGTTGCGTGGACGGTCAGATCCTCCGTGTCCCGGATCCGGGCGAGGTGGCGCCGAAGCGCGTCGTACCGGGCGTCGCTCGCCGCCGCCTCCCCTCCTGCGGGCGCCGCGTCCGTCCGGCCCGGCGACACCCCCGGGCGCACGGCCGCGGTGCCCGGCGCACGGCCGAGCACCGCGAGCCGGGTCCTTCCCGCCGTGACCACCTGTACGCGGTCCGCCGGAAGTTGTCCGACCAGCCGCGGGCGGCCCGAGGCATGGGCGACGAGCAGCCGGTGCTCCTGGCGCAGGCCCTCCAGGACGTGCCGGCCTGGGGCGGGCAAGCCGTCGGCCGCCCGGATGGTGCGCCGCGCGATGCGGCCCGGCGCGAACCGGCTGGTTCGTGACGATTTCGCGGTCGCCGTCAGGGCCGGTCGTGGTGACCCGTCGGCCACGGGGTGGTCGCTCATTAAACAGCTTTGTTTCATTGGTCTTGACCAATGTGGGGCCGCTTGGCATGCTGTCGATGGCCGCAACCGATCATGTGTTCCCTTCCTGTACACGCTCTCCCGGATGCGTTCCGCATTCCGGTTCCAGAAGGCTATGCGCCCGTCTCGCGATCCGAGAACGCGTCAGTCCTGATCGAAGAACAGCTGCAAGTCCTGCAAGGTGCCATTGCGTGCGCGAATGTCACATCTTCGCATTGGCGTATTGCCTCCGTGCCGTCCGTACGGAGGTCACCGCCCGTCTCAGGCACATCCCGTGAGCTGTCAGACAACAGGAGGCTGGTGCCGACGTGCAAGGAAACCTGACCGTACGTGAACCCGTGCCGGGAGCCGACCTGTGGGACCGGGTGGCGCTGCCGTCGGCGCCCCCCGAACCACCCGCCGGGCCCGTCGTCGCGCCCGGACTCCGCCGCGCCCTGTCCTTGCTCGAGGAAGGCGTGCTGACCAGCAAAGCCAACCGCTCCTGCGGTTCGTACGCGGCGCGGGCGGTGCCGTCGGCCGGCGCCCTGTACCCCTACGAGTTCGCCGTCCTCACCGGCGAGGACGGCGTGCCGACGGCGTTCCGGGTCGACGCCGACCGGCGCACCTGCGCCCGGGTGGCCGCCGGGGCGGCCGTCGCCGCCGCGCTCGACGCCTCCGATCTGGCCGTCCCGGAAGGCGGCGGCGCCCTGGTCGTCACGCTCACCCGCCCCTGGCTTTCCATGCGCAAATATGGTGACCGGGGATACCTTTACACCCAGCTCGATGCGGGACACGCGGCCGGGAACCTCGCACTGGCCGCGGCCGGCCGTGGCGCGGCGGGGGCGCTACGGCTGCGCTTCCCGAGGGAATCCCTGTCGCAATTGCTGGAGGCAGACGAGAACTTCCGGGAGATTCACTCGGTGACCCTGCTGCCGGCCGGTCCGGCCGACGACTCCTGGACCCGGTGGACCGTACACGACGACACCGACCGGGAACGGCGCGGACCCACCTGGCGGTCATGGCTGGAAAGCACCTGCTGGGACTCCCTCGCCGGGTGGACCGGGCACTCCGAGGTCCCGGCCCTCCACACGGTGGCCGCGCCGCTCGCGCGCGTCCGCACGGACGGACGGCTGCCCGCCGCGGACAGCGGCCTGGGCGATGCGTCCGCCTGGTCCGAACTAATCGGAACGCGCGCCTCCAGCAAGGCGTTCACCGGCGCCCCCGTCCCCGTCGCCGCCGTCTGGCAGACGGTCTCGGCCCTGACGACACCGCTGGAGACCGACCTGCCCGACACCACGGCGCTGTCCGCCACGCTCGTGCTGCGGTCGGCCGCGGAACCCGGACACGACGCGGTGTACCGGCTGGACACCGGCGAGCGGCGGCCAGGACGGCTGCCGTCCACCGACGAGGTGGCCCGAGCCTGCATGCAGCAGCGCGCCCTCGCCGGGGCCGCCGCCATCCTGCTGCTGCACGTGCCGCGCACCTCGCTCGCCGGTACCGGCTCCGCCGCCGGCACCGAGAACCTGCGCGAGCTCGCTTTCCGCTGCGGCGCCCTGGGCCAACTGCTCTACCTGGGCGCGCACCGCGCGCGGGTCGGCGTGACCGCCATCGGCGGTTTCGACACACCGCTGTGGCGGACGCTGGCGGGGCTGCCGGAGGACGACGAGATCCTGTACGCCCTGCTGATCGGCCGCCCGGACGACTCGGGCATCAAATTGGACCGGCTTGCCATGGCGCACGCCCAGAACGAGCGGTGACCGAGATGCGCGCCGTCCTTCCCGAAGTACTCACCGACGTCCTCGCCCGCCACGGCGACCGGGTCGCGGTCACCGACGCCGACGGTCTCCTCGGCTACGCCGACCTGGCCGTCCGGGCCCGTGCCGCGGCGGACCGGCTCGCCCGGTACGACGTGCGCAGCGAGCCGCCCCGGGTGGGTCTGTACGCCACCAACTCCGTCGAATACGTGGTCGCCTACCTGGCCACGCTGTTCGCGGGCGCGGTGCCCTTCCTGGCCGACTCGGCGTTCGGCCCGTTCGAACTCTCCCGGATCGCCGAGGACTGCGGGCTGGACCTGCTGATCCACGCCCCGAGCGCCGACGTACGGGACATCGTGAGCGAAACCCTCACGGACGACGGCGAGTTCGGCTACCTCACGGTCAGCCGGGTGCGCCGGTACGAAACCCCGCGTCCGCAGCTGCTGGACGACACCGAGGTGTGCCGCTTCACGTCCGGCTCCACCGGCAGGCCCAACTGCATCGAGTTCTCCGGCACGGCGGTGTCCGCGGCGGCCGTCAACTGGGTGAAGGGCACATGTCTCACGGCCGAGGACCGGATCGCCTGTTTCGCGGCGCTCTCCAACGGCCTGGCGTTCAACACCTCGTTGCTGGCGGCCTTCCTGCAAGGCGCCTCACTGCACCTGTCCCACGGTCTGCCCACCGCCTCCCGGGTCGTACGGCTCCTGGAAAGCACGGCCGCCACCCGGCTGGTGGCGTTCCCGGCGCTGTACGACTCGATCGTGCGGCGGGCCCCCGAGGCGGGCTTCGCCACCGTACGCACCGCGATCTCCTCCGGTGCCCCGCTGCGCGACTCGGTACGCGAGGAGTTCACCCGGCTCACCGGCGTACCGATCCACAACTACTACGGTGTCGCCGAGACCGGGCCGCTGACGTACGCCGCCGACGCGACCGGCGGCGGGCTCGGCACGCCCCTGCCCGGTGTGCACCTGCTCGCCGAGGAGCACGGCATCCGGGTCAGAAGCGAGTCGATGGGCTCGCGTTACCTCAACGCGCCCGGCCTGTTCGAGCAGCGTCTCGACGGCGAGGGCTACTACCACACAGGTGACCAGGGCCGGCTGCTCGACGGCGTGCTCCACCTGACCGGGCGCACGAGCCGGATGGTCAACGTGGGCGGGCGCAAGATCGACCCGATCGAGATCGCCGACGTGCTGCGCACGGCCCCCGGTGTCCTGGACGCGGTCGCCTTCGAGGCCGAGAACCAGCACGGCGAACCGGCCCTGGCCGCCGTCGTCGCCGCGGAACCGGGCGTGACCGCGCAGTCCCTGCGCGCGCACTGCGCGGCGGCCCTCCCGTCGTTCAAGGTGCCCGGCATCCTGCGCCTGGTGGACCGGATACCGGCGAACTCGATCGGCAAGCCGTCCGTCGAGCGCCTGCGCCGCCTGCTCAGCACCCCAGACAGCCACTGAACCTCCTTTCGACCCATAGGACTTGCCCATGGACAGCAGCGCGCTCCGCACCAAGATCATCGATCTCGTCATCGCGGCCGGTGACGGCAGCGTCACCGCCGCCGACCTCGCCGCCGCCGGCTACTCCCTGCGCGACGTCGGGTACACCTCGCTCTCCTACATGCGCCTGATCGACAGCATCGAGAACGAGGTCGGGGTCTACCTGGACCCGGAGGCCGCCATCGAGCACTACGAGACCATCGACTCCGTCACGGCCCTGGTACTCGCCGGCGGCGCGGACGCCGATGCCTGAGACACCCGCGGCGGGCGGCCGCACGATCGGGATCGTCGGCCTGGGGCGGCTCGGCTCGGCCGTGCGCGCGGTCTGCCGGGCGGACGGCACCAGGGTCTGCCTCACCGCCTCCCGCCGTACCGGCTGGTCCGCCGAGGCAATCCCCGACGTACTGATCGACGCGAGCGCCCCCGAGGCGCACGCGGACGTCCTCGACTACTGCGCGGGGCACCGGATACCGCTCGTCGCCTGTGTCTCCAATCTGTCGGACACCCAGTGGAAGGCGCTGGCGGAACTGGCCGGAACGGTGCCGGTGGTCCGGGCGACCAACCTCTCCTTCGGCCACTACCTCCAGGCGCGCATCGCCGAGTTCACCGCCGCCTACGCCACGGGCCGGTTCGACCCGGTGACCACCGTCCGCGAACGGCACCCGCTCGGCAAGGCACACCGGCCGAGCGCCACCGCGCTGGCGCTCGCCGGAACCTGGACCGGGGCGAGCGGCCGGGAGGTGGCCGACATCGCCGACGAACGGTCCGGACTGCCCGTCAGCGAACACGAGCTGACCCACACCTGGGACGGCGAGTCGCTGCACATGCGGCACCACGTCGGCAGCTGGACGGTGCCGGCCCGGGGCGCGCTGGCCGCCGCCGACTGGGCCCGCTCCGCCACTCCCGGCCTGGTCACCATGCGGACCGTCTACGACGACCTGACAGCTAGGAGCAGGACATGACCACCGAGGAACCGCAGCCGCTGAACCCGGCCGAACGCCGGCTCGTTCTCCAGGTGGCGCTCGGCGCCCGGATGCTCTCCCTCGACGGGCACGACGACTTCAACCAGGGCCAGATCTCCGCCCGGATTCCCGGCCGGGACGAGTTCTTCATCAAGGGCGCCCTGGTCGGCTTCGACGAGGCCGCGCCGGCGGACGTGGTCCGCTGCGCCGTGGACCACACCCGGCCCGCCCCTCCGCAGGCACCGCCGGAACTCCCCCTCCACCAGGCCATCTACCGGGCCCGGCCGGATGTCAACGGCATCGTCCACAGCCACGCGCCGTACACCCTGCTGTTCGGCGCCACCGACCTGGAGATGCGCCCGGTCTCGCACGACGGCGCCTACTTCCGCGACCGGCTCGGCCTGTTCACCGAGACCAGCAACACCGTTCTGGACATCGCGACCGGTGAGCACATCGCCAAGGACCTCGGTGAGCACCCGGCCGTGCTGCTGCGCAACCATGGCGGAGTCATCGTCGGCAAGAGCGTGCGGCACGCCGCCGTCTTCGCCCAGGTGCTGGAGCGGGCCTGCCGCCTCCAGCTCACCGCCGAGGGCACCGGCGTGCCGTACGCCTGGTCCACCGACCGGGACGTGGCCGCCAAGCAGGACTTCGTCTACGCCGACCTCTCCGTCCGCTCGTACTGGGACTACGCCGTCCGCCGGGTCGGCCGGCACTGGCCGGAGACCGCCAGCTGGGACCACGGCTGACCCCATCGCCCGAACGGCCCGCCGGGGGACGGCCCGCCGCCGCCGAACTTGCGCCGACCCGGAGCGCCACGCCGCCACCAGGCCCGGCGCGCCCGCGCGCCGTCCGGCCGCCCCCGCACCGCGCCGCCCGCCACCCGCCGCGAGACCCGGCCCGCCCCGCTCCCGCCCACCCGCACCCGACACGCACGGAGGACTTCCGATGAAGGTCCAGCGCATCCTGCCCACCGAGGAGGCGGCCGATCTGCTCGCCCTGGTCCGGGACATCGCTGCCAACGAACTCGCTCCCCGCGTCGCCGAGTTCGAGGAATCCCACACCTTCCCCCGGGAGATCGTGCGCACCCTGGGCAAGGCCGGGCTGCTGAGCCTGCCGTACCCCGAGGAGTTCGGCGGCGGCGGACAGCCGTACGAGGTCTACCTCCAGGTGCTGGAGGAGATCGCCTACCACTGGTTCGGGGTCGCCGAAGCGGTCAACGTGCACAACCTCGCCTGCTTCGGCACCGCCGCCTACGGCACCCGGGCCCAGCGCGAGGAACTGCTGCCCGGCATGCTCGGCGGCGAACTCCTCGGCGCCTACTGCCTGTCCGAGCCGGAGGCCGGGTCGGATGCCGCCGCCCTCACCACCCGGGCGGTCCGGGAGGACGACGGCTACCGGATCAGCGGGACCAAGGCGTGGGTCACCCACGCCGGACACGCCGACTTCTACACCGTGTTCACCCGCACCGGCGGACCGGGTGCCCGGGGCCTGTCCTGTCTGGTCGTGCCCGGTGGCACGCCCGGCATGGTGGTGCACGAGCCGGAACGGAAACTCGGCGTGTGGTCCAACCCGACCGCCCAGATAGGCTTCGACGGCGTCCGGGTGCCGGCCGGGCGGCTGATCGGCCGCGAGGGCAAGGGCTTCCTGATCGCGATGGGCGCACTGGACTGCGGCCGGCTCGGCACCGCGGCCTGCGCGGTCGGCATCGCCCAGGCCGCCGCCGACTACGCCGTGCGGTACGCCAAGGAACGCCGCCAGTTCGGACAGCGGATCCTCTCCTTCCAGGGAATCGGCTTCCTGCTCGCCGACATGGCCACCCAGATCGCCGCGGCCCGGGCACTCACCCTGGCGGCCGCCCGGCTGAAGGACGCCGGCCGCCCGTACTCGCTGGAAGCGGCGAAGGCGAAGCTGTTCGCCACCGACGTGGCGATGAAGGTGACCACCGACGCGGTGCAGGTCCTCGGCGGCGCGGGCTATGTCCGCGACCACCCGGTGGAGCGCTGGATGCGCGAGGCCAAGCTGCTGCAGATCGTCGAAGGCACCAACCAGATCCAGCGCATGGTCATCTCGCAGGGCCTGTAGCCGTCTGGGCACGCCCCCCTTGTCAGCAGCACCGAACGAGGCAACCCGAAAGGACGGTTCGGAACACGATGACCACGGTCGAGGAACGGACCCTCACACTGGACTCCGCCAGATCCGGCACCGGCCCCGCCACCTGGGGCCAGCGGGCGATCTGGGGCGTCGTCACCCGGCTCGGTGACGACGCCCCCCGCTACAATCTGCGGCTGGACCTGCCGCTCGACCCGCCCCGCCCCGCCTCCCGCGTCCTCGCGGACCTGGCGGAACTGCTGCGGATGCACGACAGCCTGCACACCCGTCTCCTGCCGGACGGCGAGGACGGGCTGCGCCAGGTCGTGGACGGGTGCGGCGAGCTGCCCGTGGCGGTCCGCACCTGCGCCGCCGCGAAGGCCCCGGCGGTCGGCGAAGCCCTGCTGGACGAGCTGGCGGGGCGCCCCTTCGACCACGCGCGCCAGTGGCCGTTCAGGGTCGGCCTCGTGGAGTGCGAAGGGCTGGTGCGCCGGCTGGTGCTGGCGGCCTCGCACACCGCGATGGACCTGTGGGGCGAGGGCCGGATGCTGCGCGACCTGCGGCTGATCGAGGCGGGCGGGACCGCCGAGTCGCTGCTCGCGGCCCGGCCCGCCCTCCAGCCGCTGCAGGCCGCCGAGTTCCAGGCGTCCCCGCTCGGCCGCCGCCGCGACGAGGCGGCCCGGCGCTACTGGTGCGAGCGACTGACCGCCGGCCCCCGGCGGATCTTCACCGCCCCCGCGGCACCGGACCTCGCGGACACCGACCCGGGCCGGCTCTTCCCCAACGCGCTACTGCGCTCGCCCGCGCTCGCGGTCGCCGTCGAACGGGTCGCGGCCGGGTGGGGCGCGAGCGACGCGGCGGTGCTGCTGGGCGCGGCCTCCCACCAGCTGGCCAGGATGTCCGGGAGCGACGACATCCTGTTCCAGGTGGTGGTGAGCAACCGCTTCCAGCCGGCCGCCGCCGAGTCGGTCAGCACGATGGCGCAGGAAGCGGTGTTCCTCCTCCCGGACGCGGGCCGGGACTTCCAGGACGCGGTACGCCGGACGCGGTCCGTCTCGTTCAGCGCGTTCCGGCACGCCGGATACGACAAGTGGGCGCTGGACCGCGAGGTGGCGCGGCTCGTCGAGCGGGGTGAGGCCGCCGACCACTCGTGCTGGTGGAACGACACCCGGGACCCCGGCACCGGCCCCTTCGACACCACCGGACGCCCGCGGGCCGCGCTGACCGAGCTGACCGGCCGCACCGAGCTGAGCTGGCCCACGGAGTTCCTGCCCCGGGCGAACGTCTCCGTGGCGGTGGACGTGCTGACCGCCCCCGGCGCCCTGGAGCTGTGCATGACCGCCGACCCGGCCGTCCTCACCCGCGACGGCATGGAGACCTTCCTGCGCGGGGTCGAGCGGCTGGTCGTCACCGCGGCGATGGCGCTGGGGGAGGCGTGAGCACGCGGTACGCGGGCATCGCCTGGACGGGCACGGGCTACCGGGTCGAGGTCATCGACGGCGCGGGCCGCCGAGTGACCGAACCGAGCGGCTGGGGCGCCGCCCAGGTCGCCGAACTCATCGCCTGGCTGGGGGAACTGGGCCGAGAACAGCCGCTGGCCGTGGTGATCGACAGCACCAACGGTCTGCTCGACGGGCCCATGACGGCGGCCGGCCTTGAGGTCTACCGCGCCGATCCCTGGCTGCTGCCGCCCCGGCCGCGGTTCGGCTCCGTCCCGGCCCGCCGGCTGGCCGAACAGGCCCACAGCACCCCGGGCGAGCTGGCCCGGGTGACCGCCGAGAGCGGCACCCTGGCCGGCCGCGCCGACGAGTACTTCGAGGGCGTACGGCGCAGCGAACCGCTGCAGGCGGCGCTGACGGCGGCCGGGCGCTGCCTGGAGCACGGCGACCGTGACACGCCCCGGATCGCGCTCACCTTCGACGACGGCCCCGACCCGGTGCAGACCCGCCGGATCCTGGAGATCCTGGACCGCTACGGCGTCCGGGCCACCTTCTTCTGCGTCGGCCACCATGTCGCGGCGCTGCCCGACGAGGTGCGCCGGATCGCCGAGGCCGGCCACGAAATCGGAAACCACTCCTGGTCACACCCCTTCCTGCCCGACCTGACCGCGGAGCAACTGCGCGAACAGCTCGACCGGACGGCGGAGGCGGTGGCCCGGGTGACCGGCGAGGCGCCGACCCGGTTCCGGCCACCGTACGGCGCGCTGAGCCCGGAGGTGCTGGCCGCGCTCGACGGGCACCCGACCACCCTGACCCTGTGGGACGTGGACTCCCGCGACTGGGCGAGACCGGGACCGGAGCGGATCGCCGCGACCGTCCTGGAGGCCGCCGGACCGGGCTCGGTGGTGCTGATGCACGAGAGCGGCGGCGACCGGCGCCAGACCGTACAGGCCCTCCCGTCGATCATCGAGGGCCTGCTCGAACGCGGCCTGGAACCGGTCCCCGTGGCAGAACTGCCCGCGCCGCCCGGCACCGGCGGCAGCCGGCCGCTCGTCCAAGAAGCACACGATCTACGGCTGGAGCACTGAAGACCCATGAAGGATCGCTCGGCAGACCACACCCCGGCGGTGACGGCCCCGCACGACCAGGACCGGGCCGCCGGGCCGCCGCCGGCCGGGGAACCGGCGATCTGGTCCCGGAACTTCCAGTACTACTTCACCGCCCGCAGCGCCGGCCTGCTCGGCTGGGCCATGCTGCCGGTCGCGGTCTCGGCCGGACTGCTCAGCTCCGGGTACGGCCTGAGCACCGCGGGCTACTCGATGGCCTTCCTGGTCGGCCCGTTCGCCGGGCTGGTGCTCTTCGGCGGGGTGCTCGCCGACCGGTTCACCGCCCGCCGGATGATGATCGCCTCCGACCTGGCCAACCTCACCACCCATGTGCTGCTCGCCTTCCTGTTCCTGCACGGCATCGACCACCTCTGGCACCTGTACGGCCTGCTGATGGTGGCCGGTACCGCCAACGCGATGTTCCAGCCGGGCGCCTCCTCGACCGTCCCGCTGGTGGCCCGGGACGTGCAGGGCGCCAACGGTGTGCTGCGCATCTCCGAGGCGCTCACCGCGCTCGGCGGCCCGGCGCTGGCCGGCGTACTGGTCGGCACCGCCGCCACCGGCTGGGTCATGGTGATCTCCGCCGTCGCCTACGGCACCAGCGCGGGCTGCCTGTTCGCACTGCGGCTCGGCGTGGTGCCCGCGCCGCCGGCCGGCGAGAGCCTGTGGCGCAACCTGGTGGCCGGCTGGTACGAGTTCCGCTCCCGGAGCTGGCTGTGGGGCGTGATCGTGATCTGGATGTTCTTCGCCGTGCTCTCCTGGGGACCGCAGTTGTCGGTCGCCGCCGGGGTGATCGTGCCCGCGCACGGCGCCACCGCCTTCGGCCTGCTCAACTGCGCGTTCGGGGCGGGCACCGTGGCCGGCGGGGTGCTGGCGCTGCGCTACAAGCCGGTCCGTCCGCTCGCCGCCGGGGCGGTGGCGATGCTGACGTACCCGCTCTACCCGCTGGGCATCGTGCTCGGCTGGCCGGTGTGGCTGCTCGCCGTCGCCCAGGTCGTGGTCGGGATCGGCATCACCTTCTGGGGCGTCATGTGGGCCACCAGCGTGCAGACCCAGGTGCCGGGCGAGGTACTCAACCGCGTCCACGCCTACGAGGTCGCGGGTTCCGTCGGCATGTTCCCGGTCGGCAGCGCGCTGGCCGGTCCGGCCGCCGGAGCCTTCGGCACCGACCGAGTGCTGCAAGTGGGCATCGTGGTCGCCCTGCTCACCGCCGCCGCGCTGCTGCTGACCCGCCCGATCCGCACCCTGGCCCGGGTACCGGACCGCGCCTGAACGGCGCGGGCCGTGTGCACGCGCGGGCGGCGAGGCGCACGGCGGAGGCCGGTTCGGGGACGAGCCGGGCGGGCGGATCGCGGACACGGCGACCGGAGCGGCCGGCGGCCGGAAGGTCGCCTCAAGAACGTCCCCTTCGGTGGACAGGTAACCGTGCTGGAAGTCCCGGAACAGCGGGTGGTCCGTGGCCGGGTCGGTGTCCGCGATGCCGGCGATGGCGCGGGCGCCGACGGCGGTGTCGGCGGCGAAGCGGCCTCGGCCGCGCGGGCCTGCTCGACCGTCACCGGGGCGGAGACGTGGTCGTGGCCGCCGTCGCACAGCAGGGCCGTGGTGACGCCGGGGAGGACCTCCAGGCCGGGCCCTCAAAGACGAGGTCGGCGGCGTCGTGGAAGAGCGCGTCGTCGGCCCGGCGAGCTGGGCCGAGCGCCGGGCATGGAGCGCGCCGAACAGGCCGACGTGCTTGACGAGGGGCATGTCCCGGTCGTACCGCACCGGTCGCACGCACAGCGTGGGCGGCGGCGCGCCGCCCACGCCACGGGTGGTGAGGGGGATGCCGGCCACGGGCCCCGCCACGAGGACGGAGC
The DNA here is from genome assembly GCF_011820545.1 of Streptomyces sp. DSM 40868. NCBI lineage: Bacteria > Bacillati > Actinomycetota > Actinomycetes > Kitasatosporales > Streptomycetaceae > Streptomyces > Streptomyces sp. DSM 40868. The sequence continues at coordinate 9,017,513 of NZ_CP050504.1, read as the reverse complement.
CCGTAGCCGGTTGTTCACCGGACGGGGGTCAGCCGCTGACCGTGATGGTCGAGCTTCCGCTGCTCTGGTAACCCTCGGTGGCCATGATCATGTAGTACTTGAACTGGCCAAGGTTCATGCCCGCCCGCGCCCAGGCGTCGAAGTGGTTGCCGGTGGTGATGGTGCCGGAGCCACTGGTCACCTTCGACTGCCGGACGCTCCAGTACTGGTCGAAGGTACGGGTGCCCTCGACGGACGGGGCGTTGTACCGCGTGGTCTTGTAGATGTCGTAGGTGCCGCCGTCGCTGTAGACGGTGCCCCTGTACTCGCCGGTGGGCCGGTAGCTGCCCCAGTTGTCGACGATGTAGTACTCCACCAGTGGGTTCGACGTCCAGCCGTAGAGGCAGCCGTAGCCGTTGCCCGACGGGTTGAAGTAGCCGGTGTAGCGGACCGTCCTGCGGCCGCCGGTGTTCCAGCCCTTGCCGGCGACGAAGTTGCCGCAGTTGGTCCACCGGGTGCTGTAGCTGCCGCCGCCGTTGAGCGTCATGGAGACGGAGCCGCCGCCGTCGGTCCAGAACGAGTAGTACATGCCGTCGTAGCCGGTCTGGCTGGTGGTGATGGTGGTGGCGGCATGGGCGGTGCCGGGCAGCAGCAGTCCGGTCGCCGTGGCGAGCGCGGCGGCGCCGGCCCCGCCGAGGAAGCCTCGTCGGCTCAAGCCGCTGAAGGGAGCGGGGTTCTGCTGGTTCTGGTCCTGTCGCAGACCGTCCTGCTGCATGCGTCCTCCCGGTGAAGGCTGGTGGGGGGCGGGCGGCTCCCGCCGTCCACGGCCTTGCGTGGACACGGCGCGGTCGCCCGTGGCGGCCGACCGCCGCCCCGCAGTCACATGACGCGAGGGGGACGACGGTCTCCTGTCGTTCGGTGGCCACAGTTTTCGTAGAGCGCCATGCCCCTGTCAACAGTTTCGACGTTCTTTCGGAAACACTCCTGTAACCGGAAGAAACCTCGGCGCGTATGTCCCCTGATCAGACCACCACCCACACGAACCGTCGTGCGGAACGGACCGAGACGCGGAAACGACGCAACGCAAGCACGTACACCACACCCGAAAGTTTCGAACACCGCGGCGCGACCGTGACGGCGCCCGGCAGAGCGGTGGCGCGCCAGGTAACGGGCAGCAAGCCGACCGGCATCTCCCCATGCGCGCGGGCCTGGTGGACTACGTGCTCCAGCAGGCACCCCAGCCCCCGCACCCGCGTACCCGGCCCCAGCAGTTCCGGCTCCCCCAGGGCCCTGACCGGGGCACCGCCGTCCTCGGAGCCGCCCGCGGGCCGGCAGGCAGCGACGGGAGCGGTGGCGTGGTCGCAGTCGCCGTCGGCCTCCGCGGTGGCGGGCCGGGACGATTCCGGCGGCGCGCGGCACTCTAGGCGCTCTTCGCGGATCACGGCCCGGGCGCCGCTGACGCCGCGCCCGTCGATCACGGAGCCGGCCGTAGCGAGAGGGTGGCTGGAGTGGACGGCGGCCGGGCTGGGGGGCTGTGCTTCAAGCTGCTGGAGAAGCCGTACCGGCCGACGCGGTCCTGACGGAAGTACAAAAACGCGATGAATTGCAGTTAATGCAACATTGTGCGGTTCGCCAGAGAAGGAGCCGGGCTCGCGCAAGGAGTGCGTCAGCTGCCGCCGGATGATGATTCCCACCCGGCACCTGCCCGACGGCACCTACCTGTGCCAGACCTGCGCCCCCAAGAAGCTCCAGACGTGCTGCCGCTGTGGCCGCCGGCGGCGGGCGAACGCGCTGACCGCTGACGGGCCCGTCTGTGGGACCTGCTACGCGAGCCCTGCGCGCCGGTGCGGCATCTGCGAGCAGGTGGGGCCCATCAGGGTGCGGGCAAAAGGCGAGGCTCCCGACATCTGCTACCGCTGCTACGTGCGGCCGGAGAAGCTCTGCACCGTATGCGGGCGGATCCGTCGCGGCCACCACATCGACCACGGCAATGGACCGTTCCGCTGCGATGGGTGCGTCCCACGCGAGGCCCGCAAGCGCCAGCTGCACGTGTGCGCATTGTGCGGCCAGGAGCGGAAGGTGGGCGTGTTCTGGCCGGTAGGGCCCGTCTGCCCCTTGTGCTACCGGACTGCTCTGACGCAGCCGGAATCGTGCACGAGGTGCGGCCGGCAGCGCATTCTCGTGGGCCGCAACCCGGGCGGCGGCCGGATCTGTAAGGCGTGCTCCTTCCCCGACGAGCGGCCCGATTACTGCTCGTCCTGCCAGCAGCCGGCTGACCTCCTGCCAGGACGCCGCTGTCCCCGCTGCTCCCTGCTCGCCAAGGTGACCCGCCTGCTCTCACGCGACGGAAGCACCCTCGACGCCTCCCTGCGGCCGCTCGCAGATGTACTCAGCGACGCTCCAAACCCCTACCCCGTCCTGGCCTGGCTGCGCCGAAGCCCCGCCGCGCGCCTTCTGGGCCAGCTGGTAACCGCGCCCGCCGAACTCGACCACGCGGCCCTGGACGCGCTGCCCCAAGGACACGCCACCACCTACGTCCGCAGCCTGCTCACCACCGCAGGCCTACTTCCGCCACGCGGTGAGAACCTCGCCCTGCTCATCAACTGGAGGGCCCGCACGCTGGCCAAGCTGCCAAGACATCAGGCAACCCTGATCCGTCCGTTCGCCGAGTGGCACATCATCCGCGACGCCCGCCGGCGCTCGGCGCGCGGCCGCTACACCTACACCGCCCACAAGGGCGACTGCGCCAACATCCGCGCCGCCATCGACTTCCTCACCTGGCTGGACACCCAGCAACACACACTCCAGAGCCTCACACAGGAAGACCTGGACATCTGGGCAACCTCCAGGCCCACCCTGCGAGCCCGCTCCATCCCTTTCATCCGCTGGGCCGGCGCCCGCCACCTCACCCGGGCCGGCCTGACCATCGAACACCCGCCCTCCCAGCTCCCCGGCCAGTTCCAGATCGAAGAAGACCACTACGAGGAACTACGCCGGTGCCTGAACGACCCCACGCTTCCGTCGGACGTTCGCATCGCCGCAGCCCTCATCCGCCTCTACGCCGGTACCTGCTGCCGGGCCGAGCCCCCGGGCGCCCCCGCAACCCTGCGGGACTGTCCGACAAACTCAAGCGCTACGGCCTGCCCGCCCGCGCAGTCCGGAACACGGCCATGATGCAAGCGCTCGCCGACCTGCCCCCGTCGTACTCTCCGACTTGATCGGCATCCAGCCGAGAACCGCGGAACGCTTCGCAGCCATGGCCGGCGAGAACTGGTCCGACTACCTGGCCGCGGCTCGCCCGCACCCGCGCCAAACGAGTTGATGGGGTGTGTCCATCAGGCAACGATATGACGCCCGGCGGGATCGGTGACGATCTGCACGTTTTCATGCCGTGCTTCTCATGCTTCCCAGAGCAGAAGGGCCAGTCGGCCGCGATTCGGTCGATCGGCAGCAACGTGCCGTCCAGGATTACGAATGCCTTGGTGGAGGCGGTGCAGCCCGCAGGCCGTAGGTCCGAAGCCAGCGCGGCGAGGACCGCACCCACAGCAACCGCCTCAAGCGCTGAACACTTCGCGAAGAACCCGCTGCAGGCGGCCGCGAGCTGGCAGGTCGGCAACGACGATGAAAGGCGGGTCAGGGTGCCGGCTCAGACGTGCCTCGCGCCTGGTCGCGGCTGGCGACCACCAGGTATCCATCGCTCTCGGGGTCGAAGGTGCTGGACTGCACCGTGAGCCCAACGCTCCGCAACTGCGCCACGAGGTCCTCGTACCGGTAGGGCCAGATGGACAACCGCTCCGAGCAGGCTCGCACTGCCCCATCCGGCTCGATCTGGGCGACCACGATCTCGAGGAAGTGTTCCTGCTCCCAGCACTGCTCGATCTGCCAGTAGTAGCTGACGACCGCATCGCGGCCGTTGCGGCGGATGAGTCGATCGCGGACGTCTACCCGTGAGCCGGCGGAGCGCACGAGCTCCCAGTTGCGTGAGTGGAGTACAAGGCGTCCGCCCGGAGTCAGCAGCCGCGACATCGCTTCCAGTGCGGTCAGGCGCCCGGCTGCGCCCTCGGCGTGCCCGAGCGAGTTGCCGACGCAGAACACCAGATCGAACGTGGAGTCCTCCAGGTGGTCGGGCAACTCGTCCCAGCTCGCGCGGAGGGCTCGAAGCGAGACACCCTGCTCGTCGGCGGCCTTCTCGGTCCGGCGAACCATCCCGCTGCTGGCGTCTGCGGCGAACACGTCAAGGCCAAGACTAGCGAGACCGACGGCGAGCTGGCCGGTTCCACACGCGCAGTCGAGGACGCGCGCGTTGGGCGGCAGAGAGCCCACGACATCGCTGTAGTAAACCGCGGCTGCCTTGGCGGGGGTCAACCTGTCGTCCCCGATCAGCCACTCGTATACGTCGGAAAGCGCCCCATAACCAGCCACCGCGATAACCTCCATCACTCGACGACACGCGGGCTAGACCGCGCCTGCGATTCGGACCTTGCGCCTCGCACTGTGCCGGGCCGTGTGAGCGCAGCATTGAGCAGGACCCAACCACTTCTGGCCGCTGAGACTCCACCGGATTTCGTGGGAAACCGCGGCACGCCGCACCGACGCTGGTCCCCACTCCACCGGCGCCCCATCGACCACGATGGGGACCGCGGCCGGCAAGCGCGCGTTCACTGCGGAGCGCTTCAGGCACAGCGGCTGCGTTCATCTCGCCGACTTCGCCGGATACAGGTTCTCCTACGACGCACCAGAGAGCGGATGCCGGTGCGCCGGGCAACGGCCTCTGAAGGCTCGTCAGTAGCTCCCGCATCGGCGTACAGCGGGCGGTGCGCACCGTCCGCCGCGGTCCGCTGCACGAATAGTGCATGAATCGAATACTGCCTCTTCGCCAGTAGGTGCGGGGCACGACCGAGGCCGTCATCGGAGCCGTCACCCGCTCACTCACCGCGCCACGGACCGTGCTGCTGGGCCGCTATGACACAGCGGGCTGCCTTCAGTACACCGGCCGCAGCACCAGGCTCTCCCAGGCCGTCGGCCGCGCCTTGGCCGACGCGCCGGCCCCGCCGAAGGGTGCCCATCCGTGGCAGGGGTGGACGTTCTCGGCGGGCCGGCGGTCGCACCGCAACCGCACGGACCTCGACGTGACGCGGGTGCCCGCTGTTCGGCGAGGACGGCACCTCGGTCTGAGCCGTCTCAGGCCGTGGCCGTCTCAGCTGCGGGCGGTGGCTTCCTGGCACAGGTCGAGGGAGCAGCGCAGCCGGACGCCGGGCTGTCCGGAGTCCCGCGTGGTGCGCTCCGCTGTCGCTGCCGCCCACCGGCCGGCGAGCATCTGCTGGAAAGCGAGGGCGGTTGTGTCGTCGGCGGCCGAGTAACCAGGCGTTGGCAGGAACCGGACGAACCGCCGCCGCCCGTTGGACGGTCACGGGGACGTACCCCCGGCCACGGTCCACCATGCGGGTCCGTTCGAGGGCACCGCCCGAGGGCAGTCCGTTGCCCAAACGGTCGCCTCAGGTGCCCTCGCATGTGCCGTGGTCCTGCCCCCGCGGCCCTGGTGAGGAACGGTGCGTGCGGGTATGACGGAGAGGTGATCGCTTACACGTCGGAAGGATCATGATGCACGCCCATCAGCCGGAACGGACCACCGGCGAACGCGAAAGGGCCAGAGGCCGGGTGACCGCGGCGCCTGCGCATACGCCCATGAGACCGGGATCCGATTCCCTGGCCGGGCTGCAGAGTGCCGTCGGGAACGCCGCCGTGGCGCGGATGGTGCAGCGCGCGGCGCCGGACACCCATCGGCACGGGGCGGGCTGCGGTCACGAAGAGGAGCCCGGGGTACAGCGGGAGGCCACCCGCGAGGCGGTGCAGCGGGCACCCGTCAACGACGTACTGCGCGGCTCCGGGCGGCCGTTGGACAAGCCGACGCGTACGGAGATGGAGAGCAGGCTCGGTGCCGACTTCTCCGACGTACGCGTGCACACCGGCCGGGCGGCCAGGGACTCGGCGGCGCAGATGGGAGCCCGCGCCTACACCGCCGGCAGTCACATCGTGATCGGCAACGGGGGCGGCGACAAGCACACCCTGGCTCACGAGCTGACGCATGTGATCCAGCAGCGCACCGGGCCGGTCGCCGGTACGGACACCGGGCACGGCTACTCCGTGTCCGATCCCTCGGACCGCTTCGAGCGCGCCGCGGAGGCCAACGCCCGCAAGGTGATGTCCGGGCCCGCGCCGGGCGTGCAGCGGAGGTCCGATGACGGGGCGGGGGCCGCGGGCGGGTCCCGGCCCGCCTCCGCCGACGCGGTGCAGCGGAAAATAGACTCCGTTACCACGGAGGACGCGATCGTTTCGTCCTACGCCCCCACCAAGGAAGGCGCGGAGCCCCTCCGGAACCTGCCCATCAAGCGCCCCAAGGTGGTGAAGGGCAAAATCCAGGTGACGTCCACCAAGGGCCGCCCGGCCGCACCCGACCCGCTCGCCGTCATCAGCCTGCACGAGGCGTACGTGAACAAGGCGGCGAAAGGCGCCCCGAAGCCGCAGAAGGCGGACGTATGGCGGGACCTGTTCGGGGGCGCGGGTTACGACCGCGGGCACGTGATGGGCCTGGAGGTGGGCGGCGAGGACAAGAGCGAGAACATCGTCCCGCAGTGGTCGCTCAACCAAGGCACCGGCGTCTGGCGGAACATCGAGCACGAACTCGTGGCCCTGAAGAAGGGCACGCTCGAGTTCCACGTCGTCTATGCGAAGGACGCCGGCAACCACCGCCACGTGATGATCCCGGTCGTGATCGACGTCTACCTCAATGGTGCCGTCTACAAACAGTGGGAGAACGGCCCCGACCCCAACGACCTGATCCGCTCCGGTGCCGACCCGAGCGACCGGGCCGAGTTCTACATGGCGGCCAAGGCCGCGCTCCAGGGCCACACCACGCTGACCGATGACGAAATGCAGAACTTCGCCCTGGCGGCGCTGAGCGCGGACAAGGCGGCCTTCATGGCCCTGGCGGACTACGTCGACAACACGGCGCAGGGCCAGGCCCCCGGGGCCAGCACCGCCGACGCCCACCAGGCCGGGATGAGCAAGAGCGACATCCCCAAGAAGAACCGGGACAAGCTGATCCAGGAGTACGTCAAGGCGGGCTGGGTGACCAAGAAGGGCAGCGGCCAATCGGCCGAGTACACCCTGCACGACGCGCCGCTCGACGTGGCGTCCGACAGCGAGAGCGACTCCGAAAGCAGTCAGCAGACCGATGTCAGCATGACCGACGCGCCCTCGCCTTCCCAGCACCAACTCATCATGTCCATGACTTTCGACTCCCAGGGCAGCAGCTCCGACCCCGACTACTCCCCCAGCCACTCCGACGACGATGCCATGTCGACCGATTCCTGACCCCACGACGGCCGGCATCGCGGACGCGCTCACCGCCGTCGGACGGCAGTACGGGAACACGGCCTACAGATCGATCTCGATCTGCTCCACGTCGGGGAATTCCACGCCCAGGCCGTGCGCACGTGTGTCGTCGGCGCGGAAGTACATCCGGGCGTGGCCGTCGTGCCGCGATCTGCCGAAGTCGGTTCTCGGTGGCGCCTTGGTGCCGGGCGGTGAAGAGGCGGTCCGCGAACTCGGCTGGCAGGGCCTGAGTGATGTCCGCGGATCCGGGCGTCGTCGATGGTGCCCGGCGCGGCGGTGAAACCGAACCGGAAACCGAACCGGGCGCGGGTGGAGACGACCAGGCCGTCGGTGGCGGCGGTTCATCTGTGCCTGGGCGCTTTTGGGGGTGGGCGGGTGAACGCCGACTCAAGCGTGAGCGTGCGGTCGAGAACCGTCCCCGATCGAGTCCGCCATCGTGGGCCACTCCCCTTCCCCGGTGGCCGGGTCGGCCTCATGAGGTTGGCGATGTCGAAGACGCCGCCGTGCTCCTCGAACATCTGCTCCACCCGCAGGACGGTCTGGGTGCCCTGGCGCTTGACCATGCCGGGCGAGACACCGAGCCGGAACGTGCCGGGGGCCGGCTTGCCCTCGTCCGCGTGCGGCAGGAAGTCGAGCGGGGAGAGGCCGGGGGGACGAAGGGCTCCGGTGCGGATCGCGACCGGCCGCTTCGCCCGCCGGTCGCTCATCCGCAGGTCAGCCCCGGAAGACAAGGTCCCGCGACTCGTATGAGCCGACAGCGCAGCGAACGCTGTCCACCGGACGGTGCCGGGCGCATGCGCGGTGGCCCGGCCGCCAACGGAAAGCATATTCCGTTGATGTGGTCACCCCTCTTGCCGGGTGGCCGGGCGGGCCGTTACGTTCCCAGCCAGTGATCATCTACGCGCGTCACGTCACCAGGGGAGAGCTTCATGCGCATGCGCAAAACCGTCCTGACCACCATCGCCGTGCTCTGTGCGGGAGGTACCGTGGCCGCCGGCGCGGGCGTGACCGTGGCGCGGACGAGTGGCGCGCCGGCGCTCACAGCCACCGGATGGACGCAGGTCGGCCACGATGTGAAAAGCGGCGTCAGCGGACTCAGCGTCACCTCGCGCACGGACAGTACCTACCGGGTCCTGATCACCCTGGACAACAAGCGCCCCGGAGAGAACCGCATCGCCCAACTCGACTACCGCGCGGGCGAGTCCGGCCGTACGACCACTGTGCGGCCACTCGAATGGCGGGGCGGTGCCGAGCCGATCGACGTGGAGGCGATCGAATCGGTGCCAGGCACCACCGACGAGTATGTGGCCGTGTCGAGCCGCGGCCTCGTCCACCACCTCGAGGCCACCGAAGACGGGAAGGCCGTCCAGGTACGCGACCTCTCGCCGCTCCCGGCGATCGGTCAGGGCGACGATTTCGAGAGCTTCACGCTTGTCTCCCGGCACCACAAGCTGGCGGCGGTCTGGGCCGACCGGGGCGAAGGCGACGGCCGACCCGCGACGCTCTACGCGGCACCGCTGTCGTTCAACCAGTACGGGGAGTCGGTGTTCGGCAGGGTGACGAAGGCCCCCTACCGTGCGCCGTATCCCACCCGGGACGTCCGGCACGCCTCCGACCTCTCCGTCACCGACTCGGGCCGACTGCTGATCGCCTCGGCGTCGGACGAGGGGGACGACGGTCCGTTCGACTCGGCGGTGAGCGACGCGGGCTCGGTGTCGCTCGACCGCTCGGGCCGGGTACGGCTCACGCTGTCCCGTTCCCCGGAGATCCTGCGGAAGTTCACGGGCCACAAGGTCGAGGCCGTGGACTGCGTGTCCGGCTCCGACACCGCGGTCCTCGGCACGGACGACGAGAACGCGGGCGGCGCCCTCACCACCGCCCGCATCTGCCACTGAGGACCCGGCTGGATTCGGGAACCGGCCGGCCGCGACGATCTCCGCGCCCTGCACTCCGCGCACAGCCGGGAGCGGATGCACAGAGCCGGCCTACGGCACGGCAGGCCCGGCCCGGCCCGGGCGGTCGGGTCACGGTCCGCGCGGTGACGCCTGTGCAGGATGACCGCGGCCCCCGCCTGGGCTTCACCGTGTCGCGATGGCGGTCGCGCTGCGCAGCCGTCCGCGGCTGTCGTCGCGCCCCTGGTACATCCCGCAGCCGACCTGCGTCGGGGCACGGGAGTGCCACCCGCGTCCCGCGCTCCACTGACTCCAGACCGCTGCCGGGCCGTACCGGGGGGTGTCGCCGCCGCGCGCCGGATCCGGCCGCGCCTCGCCCGCGCGCCGCCCCGGCGGTGCCGGGGGGCGCAGGCGTGCGGGTGCACCCGTCCATGCCCATGTGAACGCCGGGGGGACGAGGGCGGCGTGCGGAGTGCTTGTCCGCTTCAGATCACGCCCTGGGCGAGCATCGCGTCGGCGACCCGTTCGAAGCCGGCGATGTTCGCGCCGGTGACATAGTCGCCCGGGGCGCCGTAGCGTTCCGCCGTCTCGTGGCAGGTCGCGTGGATGTCCCGCATGATGTGCGCCAGCTCCTCCTCCACCCGGGCCGGCGACCAGGCCGTCCGCGCGTGGTTCTGGGCCATCTCCAGGGCGCTCACCGCGACCCCGCCCGCGTTGGCGGCCTTGCCGGGGCCGAAGGCGACACTGGCGCGCTGGAAGAGGTGCACCGCCTCGGGCGTGGTGGGCATGTTCGCGCCCTCGGCGACCGCCTTCACGCCGTTGCGCACGAGCGCGGCGGCGTCGTTCTCGTCCAGCTCGTTCTGGGTGGCGGACGGCAGTGCGACGTCGGCCGGGACCTCCCAGACCCGTCCGCCCGGCACGAACCGGGCGGAGGACCCGCGCCGTTCGGCGTACTCGCTGATCCGTCCGCGCTCGACCTCCTTGACCTGCTTGAGCAGGTCGATGTCGATGCCCTTGTCGTCGACGACGTACCCGCTGGAATCCGAGCAGGTCAGCGGATTGGCACCCAGGGCGAGCAGTTTCTCGACGGTGTAGATGGCGACGTTGCCGGAGCCGGAGACGACCGCCGTCTGTCCCTCCAGGTCCTCGCCGCGCTCGCGCAGCATCGCAGCAGCGAACAGCACGCTCCCGTACCCGGTGGCCTCGGGCCTGATAGCCGAACCGCCCCAGCCCGTTCCCTTGCCGGTGAGGACACCGGCCTCCCAGCGGTTCGTGATCCGCCGGTACTGCCCGAACAGATAGCCGATCTCGCGTCCGCCGACCCCGATGTCACCGGCCGGCACATCGGTGTGCTCGCCGATGTGCCGGTACAGCTCCGTCATGAACGACTGGCAGAACCGCATGATCTCCGCGTCACTGCGGCCGTGCGGGTCGAAGTCGCTGCCGCCCTTGCCGCCGCCGATGCCGAGTCCGGTCAGCGCGTTCTTGAAGATCTGCTCGAAACCGAGGAACTTGATGATGCCGAGGTTGACGGACGGGTGGAAGCGCAAGCCTCCCTTGTACGGGCCGAGCGCGCTGTTGAATTCCACCCGGAAACCCCGGTTGACGTGCACGCGACCCTGGTCGTCCTGCCAGGGTACGCGGAAGATGACCTGGCGCTCCGGCTCGCACAGCCGCTCGATGAGGCCCGGCTCGGCGAACTCCGGCCGCGCCGCAAGCACCGGGGCGAGCGAGTCCAGCACCTCGTGCACGGCCTGGTGGAACTCGGGTTGGGCGGGGTTGCGCCGCTCGATCTCGACGCGCAGGGCGTCGAGCCGGGTCTTGCTCTCGTCTCGGGTCGTCACAAGGTCCCTTTCTGGCACGGCTGTTCACCGGTACGAGTCCGGTGAAGAGGCGCCCGGCTCCATTGCCGCGCGCAGGACGGGCCGCCCCGGAACCCTCGTCAGCCGGCACACCGACCTCCCGGGAAACGGCCACCCCCTCAGTGTTACCTCTGTGTAAACCCCAAGGCCAGCAGGGTCGCACAACTGTCCGAAGTCTGAGATCACATACTGTCGCGGCGACCCTACGGCCGTGCTGGCGGTGAGGGCCGGGCTGAGACCCGCACCGGTGGCGGCATGGGCCGACGAGGCTGCGGCGATGCTGGAGACGCAGCCGAGGACACCGTCGCACGCCCTGCCGTGGCTGCCTTCGGCGCCTTCGGTTGCGGGATGTCCCGTTGCCAGGACTCACCACCGATAAGCGAGCCTACGAAGTAGCTGTCGCAGGACGGCAGTTCATTCCCGTCCGGGCTCTTGACGGGGGCCGGTTCACAGCTATGGTCCAGACCTAGTGAGTCAGGTCCGGACCAGCATCGGCGCCCGCGCCCCGACCCGTGGCGGCGGTCTCGGTGCGCACGGAAGGGAGTGGCAGGGCATGCGCGCGAGAAGACAAGTGGCCGTCCCCGTCGGCGCGCCGGTCACTCCCCTGCTCATCGCCGGCGTTCCAGAGGCCCCGGTCGGCGCCCATGGCCGGGTGGCCCTGCCCGCGAGCCGGCAGGAGCGGTACGCCGAGGGCATCGTCCCCGGGGGCCGGATCGGGCACGAGCCGCGGGGCGGGGAGGGGCTCGAGAGCCCGCCCGGCCGCAGCAGCGGACACATCGAGTACGCCGAACTCGGCGACAGCACACCCTCGCAGGTCACGTCAGTCGCTTCGAGCGCTGCGCGCACCTGGCAGGAGACGGCACGGCAAGCCACCGGCAACGGGCAGGTCTTCATCGGCGACCGGAAGTTCGCCAGGGGGCACCGGCGCCCACACGCGGCCCGCCGTCGGCGTCGGCCTCGTTGACTCCGGCGGCGTCACCGGCCAGTGGTGCGTCCGGGAGGACCTGGGAGCCTGCCCGGCCTGATCCCGGGCACGTCGGCGCGCGTTCCCCGGGGCGCGCACCCACCCAAGCCCGGGGCATGCGCGCCCGGGCGGCCCCGCGCGGCCCGGACCCGCACGCATGCGGCACCCGGCACCACGCTGTCGGCGGCGGGGCCTTCGTCGGGAGGAGCAGGTCTGTGGAGACGGCACAGCCGGTGGAGTCCTGGGCGGAGTTCGGGCGGCGGCTGCGGGCCTGGCGCAGACGGGCCGGGCTGACCCAGTCGCAGCTCGGGCTGAGGGTGGGGTACCACCACAGCCTCATCAGCAGGCTCGAGGCGGGACTGCGCGAACCGCCGGCCGGACTCGTGGGCCGGCTCGACTCCGTCCTGGGCACCGGCGGCGAGCTGGCGGCGGTCGTCGCCGCCCCGGTCGGGGCGCCGTACCGCGCCGAGGGCCCGCCGGCGAACCCGCGGCTGTTCGCCCCGGTGCCGGGCGGCGGAGAAGCCCCCGTCGGCCAGGACGTGCTGGACCCCCTGCTGTGGCCGTCGGAGCTGCCCGCCGAGGGGCTGGCGTGCCCGCTGCACGGCACGGTGGGCTGTGCGGTGCCCGACCAGGCGGGGACCCCGTACCTGCTGGACCTGCTGACCGCGCCGGGGGGCGGGTCCGACGGTCTACCGGGCAGCGAGTCGGAGGTGCTGCACGCGCTCACCGCGGTCCTGGCCTGTCTGATCCGCGGCGCGCTGCACCGGGGCGCGTCCGACGGCGTGAGCACGGTGGAGCGGCTGTTACGGGCTCTGGTGCGGTGGGCGGGGGCGGCGAACTCCAGCGGCCGGCTGCCGTACGGACAGCTCCGGCTGGCCGCCCAGTACGCGCAGGTCGCCGGGCGGCTGCGGATGCAGCGCGGACAGAGCAGCATCGGCATGGCCTGGTTCGGTCACGGCCTGGGCTGGGCGGACGCGGTGCACGACGTCCCGGCCCGGGCGACCCTGCTCAGTGACGTGTGCACCCTGGTCCGGCTCGACCGCGACGCCGGCTCGGCACTCGCCTACGCCGAGGCCATCGGCGCGGTGGACCCCGGGCGGCGGTGGGTGGTCACCCTCTCCCACCTGTACCGGGCCCGCGGGCACGCGCTCGGCCACGACCCCGCCGAGTGCCGGCGGCACATCGCCCTGGCCCGGCGCTCGTTCGCCCGCCTCGGTCACCGGGACCTGCTGGAGGCGCCCTGGCTGTCCGGCGCCGAGGGCGAGATGAGGGTGGAGTCGGCGATCGGCGGGGCGCTGCGCGACCTGGCCGCCGCGACCGGCGACCGGGTGACCGCGCGGCGCGCCGTCCACGCCACCGCGCGGTCCTGTGCCCAGCTGCCGCCGCTGATGCGGGAGACCCGGCTGCTGCTCACCCTGCGCCTGGCCGACAGTTGGGCGTGCGCGGGTGACCCCGGCGCGGCGGTCGCCCTGGCGGCCCCGGTGCTCGACCAGGCGGTGTCCTCGCGCGAGTTGGTGATCAACGCCGAGTTGCGCGGACTGCACGGCAGGCTGCTCGCCCGCTGGGGTGACATGCCGGAGGTCAGGGAGTACCGCGAGCGGCTGCCGGCCGCGGGGATCTGAGCGGGTTCCGCTCCCGGGCCTTTGCCGGTTTTTGCCAGGACGGGACGGCGGGCCGCGAGCCGTTGACCCGGGCGCGCGGCGATGTGAGGGTTCGGCCAGCCCGGCGGCGTGGCGTGCCACCCCGGCGCGGGGCGGGCGGAGACACCGGCACACCGCGCACACCGGCCCCTTCATTGGCATGCCCATGCCCATCAGATGCCGGGCGAGCCCCACGACCTCTCACAAGGAGCGACAACGATGCTGAGAAAGCTGGCCGTGGCCGGGACATCCCTGGCCCTGACGCTGGGAGGGGTGGTGATGCCGGCCGCCTTCGCCTCGGCCGCTCCCCACACCGCTCCCCCGGCGGGCAAACCGGAACCGACCCCCGTCGCCAGAGCCGTCGCGGCCGCCGACCGGGCGGCCCGCAGCGGCCTCGACGCGCTGGCCAAGGGCCCCGAGGAGCAGTACGACCGGCGGCAGGTCACCCCCTGGGTCAAGGGCCTGTACTCCGTCGCCTACGAGCGCACCTACCGGGGCCTGCCCGTGGTGGGCGGCGACGTGGTCGTCCTCGCCGACGGCGACGGCCGGGTCCGCTCGGTCCAGTCCGCCACCAAGGCCAGGATCGCGCTCTCCACCAAGGCCCGGGTCACCGCCGCACAAGCCGTCCGCACCAGCCGGGCCCGGCTCGCGAAGACCGAGAAGGTCGACTCCCGGCGCCTGGTGGTGCGGACCCGGGGCGATCGCGCCACCCTCGCCTGGGAAACCGTCCTGTCCGGGCGCACCGAGGCGAACGTCCCCAGCCGGCTGCACGTCTTCGTCGACGCGCGCACCGGCAAGGTCGTCGACACCTACGACGACGTGCGGGCGGGCAGCGGCACCAGCAAGTGGAACGGCCCCAACCCGCTGACCATCGACACCTCCCGGTCGGGCTCCTCCTACGTGCTGCGCGACACCACCCGGCCCGGACTGCAGTGTTCGGACTACAGCGGCGGCCTGTTTACCAAGGGGACCGACACCTGGGGCACCGGCAACCCCACGAGCAAGGAAACCGGCTGCGTGGACGCGATGTTCGCCGCGCAGAAGGAATCGGACATGCTCAAGAACTGGCTCGGCCGCAACGGGCACGACGGCAACGGCGGCAGCTGGCCGGTCCGCGTCGGCCTCAACCAGCTGAACGCGTACTGGGACGGCTCCACCATCACCATCGGCCACAACAGCGCGAACGAGTGGATCGCCGGAATCGACGTGGTGGGCCACGAGTTCGGCCACGGCCTGGACTCCTTCACCCCCGGCGGCGCCAACCACGAGAGCGGACTGGGCGAGGCGACCGGCGACATCATGGGCGCCCTGACCGAGGCGTACGCCAACGAGCCGGCGCCGTACGACACGCCCGACTACACCGTCGGCGAGATGATCAACCTCCAGGGCCGCGGACCGATCCGCAACATGTACAACCCCAGCCAGGTCGGCAACAACCCCAACTGCTACTCCGCGTCGATCCCGCAGACCGAGGAGCACGCGGCGGCCGGCCCGCTCAACCACTGGTTCTACCTGCTGGCCGAGGGCTCCAACCCCGGCGGCGGCAAGCCCTCCAGCCCCACCTGCGACAACTCCACCGTCACCGGCGTCGGCATGCAGAACGCGGGCAAGATCTTCTACGGCGGCATGCTGCTCAAGACCAGCGGCATGACGTACAAGCGCTACCGCACCGCCACGCTCACCACGGCGAAGAACCTCGACGCCAGTTGCTCCCTGTTCAACGCCACCAAGGCCGCCTGGGACGCGATCAGCGTGCCCGCGCAGACCGGCGACCCGACCTGCGCCGGCGAACAGACCGACTTCTCGCTGGCGCTCAGCCCCGCCTCGGGTGACATCGACGCGGGCTCCTCGGCGCGCGCCACCGTCAGCACCAGCACCGTCTCCGGCAGCGCCCAGCAGGTCTCGCTCACCGCCTCCGGCGCACCGACCGGGGTGAACGTCTCCTTCAGTCCGGCGACGGTCACCTCCGGCGGCAGCTCCACGATGACGGTCTCCACCTCGTCGGCCACGGCCGCCGGCACCTACCAGATCACGGTCACGGGCACCGCCGGCACCAGGACCCACACCGCCCAGTACACGCTGCGGGTGGGCGGCGGTGGCGGCGGCAACCCGTCCACCCCACCGGACGTCGACGTGGCCAAGGTGCAGGCACACCTGGCCCAGCTGAACACCATCGCCTCGCAGAACGGCGGCAACCGCCGCTCCACCACGGCCGGTTACCGGGCCTCGCTCGCCTACGTCAAGGACCGGCTCCGGACGGCGGGTTACACGGTCACCGAGCAGACCTGCACCTCAGGCTGCACCGCGGGAGCGGGCAACAACCTGATCGCCGAGTGGCCGCAGGGCGACGCGAACAACGTCTACATGTTCGGCGCACACCTCGACAGCGTGTCCGCCGGACCCGGCATCAACGACAACGGCTCCGGCTCCGCAGCCCTCCTGGAGACCGCGCTGACCCTGGCGCAGTCCAACCCCGCCATGAAGAACCGGGTCCGCTTCGCCTGGTGGACCGACGAGGAGCAGGGCCTGAACGGCTCCGACTTCTACGCCCGTTCGCTCTCCACGACCGAACGCGCCCGGATCAAGGCGTACTACAACTTCGACATGGTCGCCTCGACCAACGCCGGTTACTTCGTCAACAACCTGAACTCGGCCGCCGCGGCGCCGATGAAGACCTACTGGGACTCCCTGGGCCTGGCCCCGCAGGAGAACGTCGAGGGCCAGGGCCGCTCCGACGACTACTCCTTCCAACAGGTGGGCATCCCCACCTCCGGCTACGCCACCGGTGCCTCGGCCGTGAAGTCCGCCGCCGAGGCCGCCAAATGGGGCGGCACCGCGGGCCGCGCCTACGACGCGTGCTACCACTCCGCCTGCGACACCACCGGCAACATCAACGCCACCGCGCTGAACCGCAGCGCGGACGGGATCGCGTACACGATCTGGAAGACGGCCGTCGGTGACGCGCCGGCACCGGCCGACGACTTCTCGATCTCCGCCAGCCCGGCCGCCGGCACAATCTCGCCCGGCTCGTCCGCCACGGTGACCATATCCACCGCCACCACCAGCGGAAGCGCCCAGAGCGTCAGGCTGTCGGCGTCCGGCGCTCCGGAGGGTGTGAGCGTGTCCTTCAGCCCGTCCTCGGTGACCTCCGGCCAGTCCTCGACCGCCACCGTGCAGGTCGCCGCGGGGACGCCGGGCGGCACGTACACCCTCACCATCGCGGGAACGGGCGGCGCCAGCCACACCACCACCTACACCCTCACCGTGCCCGGCGGTGGCGGCGACACCACCTGGCGGGTGGGCACCACCTACGCGGCCGGCGACGTCGTGACCTACGACGGCGTCAGCTACCGGTGCGTCCAGGGCCACACCGCCTACCCGGGCTGGGAGCCGCCGAACGTGCCCGCCCTGTGGCAGCGCATCTGACGGTCGCCACCCGGCAGAACGCACGCGCACGACCGCACACCCCGGCCCCGGCCGGTCCCCGTGGGACGGGACCGGCCGGGGCGAGGAGGAACCGGCCTGTGCACGGTGACCGTGCGGGCAGAGCGGACGGGCTCTTCGTTCATCCGCTGTGCCCTTCCCTCACGGCGGTTCCTGCGGCAGAGTCGCGCGCTGAGGCGATACACGAGATCTCTCTCGAACGGATCCTCCATGCGATACACCACCGAGCCCGGGCGGAACACCGGCACCGACCGCGAAGAGAGCCCGTCGTGCGCGCAGGCAACTCTCCTGACATTCCGGCCCGTTCGGTGGTGCGTCGGCGCGGTCGGAGGTACGCGGTCGGCTCCGTGTTCAGGGTCACGGCTGTCCGATCCCTGCGCCAAGCCGGGCCACGCAGGCAGCCACGACCACGTCGGCCTCCCGGTCCACCCGCCGGTGGACGCGGCCGAGGCGCTCCGTGACTGCCGGCAGCGCGGCGACGGCGTCCACCACCGTCCCGGTCCATGCCGCTCACCCCGTCCAGGCCGTCGCCCGCATGCGTATCGCCCTCGGCTGCCCATCCCCTGCGGGTCCTGTCAGCCACCGATTGCCCCGGGCACGCGCCGACGTCGCCCCAAGCCGCCGGAGGACGCACTTCCCGGACCGCGGTCGACGGTGCTCCGACTGATGGCGGTTGCCGTCGAGGCGTCCCGTGCCCGATGCCGGTGGGGAGTTCGTCGTGGTCGGTCTCGGCGAGGGTGGCGCGGAGTACGGGGGAAAGCGGATCATGATCGGCACCGATCTCGCGGCGGTCGCGGTGGTGACTGTGGTGCCGCTCTGCTGGACCGCGGGGGTACCGTCCGTGCCCGTCCTGTACGCGGTCGCGCTGCTGCTGGGGGCGCTGACCGTGCTGCAACAGGCCGCGTCGATCACCATGGTGCCCGAGATCGTCGACGACTCCCGGACGCATCCGGCGAACGCGCGGATCGCGGGCGCGTTCTCGCTGGCGGACATGGCCGGAACCTACGGCGGCACCTCGTCGTACGCCTCCTCGGCGCGGTCCGCGCCCTTGGCCGCGACCTGGCCGGCGGGCTGGAAGAGGTAGTAGCCCTCGGCGATCCGGATCGGGTCGACCGGCTCCAGCGGCACGAGAGGCCGGCCGAGGCCGGCGCCGGCAAAGGGGGCGGTCAGGCAGGCGGACGGCCGGTGACGGCCGGCAAAGTCGTCGTCCTGATCCGGCGGTAGGTCCTGAAGCCGTAGGCAGACAGTCCTGCCCAGATGACGGTACTGACCAGAGGCCACCACAGATCCCGTCCTCCCTCGCCCCGGGCGAGATTGACGGCCCAGTTCACCGCCCAGCTGATCGCAAGGACAAGCGCCACCCACCTGGCCCACCGCCAGATTCCCATGGTTCCCCGGGCACGCGCTTCCTGGGGAATCCGCTTGTCCTGCCGTAACCGTGTGTCATCCATACCTACGCGCCTACCCCCTGCCCGTCCCTTGCCTCCCGGTCCCTGAGGGATGGCCGAAAACGGACGAACCCACCCGGCTTCAGAGAGACACAGAGGTGGTCCGGGGAAGGACTGGCTCGCAGTCAGAAGCCTCGATCCGGTCGGCACGCGGGCCCCGTCCCGACCATCGCCCGGCCGGGACCCCGGCCCCTTCCTGCGCCTGAGCGTCCAGCGGCGCCTCGCCCGACGCGGGACCAGAGCCGTCGAGGCGGCCCGCCCATGGCCGGCGCGGTACGTCGTCTTCGACCTTCTCCATGCCGGGACGAACCTGGTGCGGGCCGCCACCGAAGCCATCGTCGGTGCCGTCACCGGCTCGCTCGCGGCGCCTCGGACGGTGCTGCCGGGCCGCTACGACGCAGCGGGCCGCCCGCAGTACACCGGGCGCGGCTCGTGAGCACCGCCTACGAGGCGGGGCTGGTGGCGCCGTAGGAGACGTCAGGACGTGCGTCTTCCTCACATCACCGCATCGGTGCGCAGCGGTCCGGCGGTGACGTGGAGGGTGCGGATCCTGCCGTCGTCGTCGAGGCGGTACAGGTGCATGAACGGGGCCCGCACGATGGTGTCCGGGTCGGTCTTCTTCGCCATCACGGCCTCGCCGCGCAGGAACAGGACCCCGTCGGGGGCGTCCCAGCACTCGAGGACGGTGTGCTCGATGTGCAGCGGCTCGTCGATCGTGACGAAGAACGCCTTCACGGCCTCGGCACCCACCACGTGGGCCGTGCCGAAGAACATCTCCGTGTCGTCGGTCATCCGGGCGAAACCCTCGCCGAAATCCAGGGTGTCGATCTCGCGCATGAGCTGTCCGACCCACCGCGGCACAGAGACGGGAGCGGCACGCTGCGTCATAGTTCCCAGGACTCCTGCTCGTAGGCGTTCGCTCCAGCGATGAGGTTCAGACATAGCGGCTGAAAAGGGATTCGATGTATCCCTCCAGCCTTTGAGCCAGTACACCGGCTGTCAGATCGACGCGGCCCAGTTCACGCCAGGGGACAGCGACCTTCTCCGCGTCCGGAGCGAATCCCAGCGCGTCCAGCAGCCGCCAGTAGAGATGGGCAGCGCCGTCTTCAGCCAAGGTTCCTCCCGCGGCGACGTAGCGATCGGCAAAGCGCATACCGGCGGGAATCCCGTGCAGCAGAGCGAGGGCCGTCGAGCAATGAGCCACGTCCAAGTCGGCCGGCCCCCAGGAAGTCTCCACCCAGTCAACGACCCCACTGATCTGAAGATCATCACCGGTACCCGTGAAGAGGACGTTGCCGGGATGGAAGTCCCGGTGCAGGAAGCAACCCTGATAGGCCGGGGGCTCCTGGCGGATGACGTCGACAGCCCGCTGCCAGAGCTCAGGCCGCTCGGTCGCCGCGGGCAGAGTCACTCGCTCGGGGGCGGCCCAGGCCTGGTAGGTGCGAGGCCGTTGTTGCGCGGTCACCGCCAGCTGATGGATCCGCACCAGTTGCTGGGCCAGCAGTTCAGCGCGGTCATCAGCACCCTGGTCGTCCAGGTGCACGGTCCCTGGCAGCAGGGACATCAGCAAGGAGGGGTGATCGCAGTACTGCGCCGTCGCATCCACCGCCACGAGCGTGGCCGCAGGCACGTCCGTGTCGCCGAGGAGGCGCAGGATAGCCGCCTCACGGGTCAGCAAACCCTCCGCGTGCCGGACGAAGAAGGGCTTGACGAAGGACCGAAGGACAAGTGAGCGCCGGCCACCTGGACCACGGAGGTCAAGGCGGCGCATCTCCGACGTCCAGCCGCCACGCAGGCGCACAACATTTTCGATGTGCTCCGCCTCGGACAGCCCCTTCTCCACCCAGGAGCGCGTGGCACCCCAGCCTTGACCGCCAAGATCCGCGCCGATGCCCTCGGCCCCCTCACCCGAAACCATGCAGGCAGACTATCCGCCCCCAGCCAACGCGTCCCGGGAACTGAGTTCGCCGACAGCGTCGTTGCGATGCCGGGGGCCAGGGCGCCTGCACTGGGTGGCTGTCCGAGCCAGGTGATGGTCAGGGTGGCCAGCCGGCGCAGGGGGCGGTTCACCCAAGTGGATGTGGGAGAGCTGGCCGACGGAGGCGTGGCGGACGTCTTCGCCCTCGGGGTCGTCCGCGTTCCGCTCCCGAAAGCCCCACGGGTCGGCCGCGGCTTCGACCATGTCGAGTGCCGCGCGGTCGAGTCGGGAGTGGGTCAGCCAGTCCACGACGACCTGAGCGTCGTCGGTGGGCGGCTGGGGTGGTGCCACGTGCGGGCCGGTCGTGGCCAGGCCCAGGCGCACCTGTTCGAGGAGGACCTCGAAGGCGACGGGGGGAAGCCCCTCGGCCAGGCGGAGAAGGGCGTCCGATCCCACTTCTTGGCGGTCGTAGTCGTCGGCGGCCTGGCGGTTCGCCTCCCCCTCGGCATCGTTCTTCGGGTCCGTGAGCCGAAGCACCAGAGGTGACACCACCGGCATCCCCTGAACTGCGGCTTCAGCCGTTCGAAGCTCAGTGGTTGTCTCCGGTTGGGCGCAGCGGCACCCCGCGCTGCCTGTCACCAGCAGCACGCGAAGCAGAGTCGATGTCACCGCCTTCGTGTCCCGCAGCCGGGTACCGGCTGTCGGAGTTCACCGGGGTGAACTGCCCCGGTCAGTGACCCGTCACAGGGCTCCGGCGTCCCGGGCCGTCCAGACGCTCGGGTAGATCGGCCGGAAGCCGAGTTCCCGGCGGATGCGCTGGTTGGACATGATCCCGAACCACGGGTCGGGGTCCGTGAACTCCTGGAGCCCGGCAGGCACCTCGACGCCGTTGAGTCGGTACAGCTCGACCGTCGTGACGGGGGCGTCATCGGCGATGTTGTAGATCCGGCCGGCGATACCCGGCGCGTACAGCAGACGCATCAGGCCCTGGGCGACGTCCGCGTGGTGAGCCATCTGCAGGCGCTGGTGCGGTGCCCAGCGGGCGGCCCAGCGCAAGGCGTCGGCAAGGTGCGGGTCGCCCTCGCCGTAGACGAAGGGGAGCCTCCCGATGCGTACGTCCAGACCCTCGAGCGCGAGCAGCTCGCGCTCGGCCTCGGCCTTGGACTCGGGGTAGGCGCCCCACAACGCGCCGCCCGGCCGGCTCTCGTCCTCCTCGGTCAGCGGGCGGCCCCGTCCGACGCCGTACACATTGTTCGTGCTGACCTGCACGAACCGTTCCACGCCTGAGACTTGCGCGGCTCGGCCCAGGGCCACCGCGGCGTCCCGGTTGACGGCCCACGCCTCCTCGTCGGGCACCCCGCGGAAGGAGGCGGCGACGTTCACCACGGCGTCCACGCCGGCGAGCGCCTCGCCGAGTGTCTCCGCGTCGCGCATGTCTCCTACGGCGACCTGGGCGCCCAGCTCCGCGAAGCGCTCGCCACGAGCCGCGTCCCGCACCAGGGCCCTCACCTGCTCGCCCGGCTGCCGCTGGGCCAGCAGCCGCGGCACGAAGCGGCGTCCGACCTGTCCCGTCGTACCGGTCACCAAAGTCAGCATGATGTGCTCCTCACGCACTGTGTCGCCTGTCGTCGAAGACCAGCCTCGGTGGATACCGGGACGACCGGCAGAGACCTCTGCATCAGGGGATCGGCAGTCCCTGGATAAGCCGGCCGGGGTCCCGCACCCTGGAGAGGTGAACCGAGTCGAACTCACCGACTTCCTGCGCCGGGCTCGTGCCCGTCTGGCGCCTTCCGACGTGGGTCTCCCGGCCGGCGCCCGCCGCCGTACGCCAGGGCTGCGCCGCGAGGAGGTGGCCCAGTTGGCGGGCATGTCCGTGGACTACTACACGAGGCTGGAACAGTCCCGGGGCCCGCGCCCGTCCCGTCAGATGCTCACCGCGCTGGCCCGCGCCCTCCGCCTGACCAAGGACGAGCACGACCACCTCTTCCACCTCACCGGTCGGGAGCCGCCGCGCCGTGAGGCGACCGGCACGCATGTGCGCCCGGGCCTGCTCCTGGTGCTGGACCGGCTGCACGACACCCCGGCGATCGTGGTGACCGACTGCGGCGAGGTCCTGGCCCAGAACGGGCTGTCGCGGGCGCTGAGCGGAGACGTCCTCGCCCGCCCGCCCCGGGAACGCAACATGATCCGCCGCTTCTTCCTGGACCCGGCGGCCCAGGAGCTGTTCCCGCCCGAGGATCGCCCGGCGCGCGCCCGCGAGCACGTCGCCGGCCTGCGAGCGGTGGCCTCGGCCCGCCCCACGGATCCCGAACCCGCCGGCCTCGTCGCCGAACTACGTTCCGCGAGCGCGGAGTTCGCCCATCTGTGGAGCAAACACGAGGTCGCCGTACGCCGCGCCACGACGAAACGCTTCCGGCATCCTGAGATCGGTGTCCTCGAACTCGACTGCGAGGTCCTCGTCAACTCCGACCACAACCAGCAGCTCGTCATCCACACGGCCCGCCCGGGCACGGAGTCGTACGAGCGCTTGCAGTTGCTGCGGGTGGTGGGCTTGCAGGATCTGACGCCGAGGAGCTCCTGACCGCGTGCGCACGACCCGCACGGCCCGGCCCCGGGTTCGTACCGCACCGTCCCGCACAAGGGGCTTCCGCCCGCGCGGGCAGCGAGCGGCGGGTGACCGAGGTCTACGGTATCCGTGGCATCGGCTCGCGCTACAACCTCGCCCACGCCATGGGGGGAACGAACGACCACGGCTGCGGACCGGCAGCACCCGGTCCGCCGGCGGCCCCGTCACGGTCCTCGGCGGCTGAGAGTCGTCATCGCACGCGAACACGAGAGGAGGACCGGCGGCTTGGGCGGCCCCTCCCGTCGTCCTCCGGCGCGGCTCCCGGGAGGAGGCGTGGCGGACATGGGGGTATCGCCCCCATGTTTTCGCCGCCGTCCCCGGCGGTGCCCGCCGGCATCCGGTGGCGGCGGACGGGCGGGGACGTGCGGGCGGAGGGGCCGGGCGGTGAAGGTGATAGGGACGACGGCGTGGGCCGACGGCGAAGCGGCCGACCCGCGCCGTCGTCGGATCGGAAAAACTGGGTGCCCGCACCCGATGACGCCCAGGGCTGCGCGGCCGATGCTCTTGCCCTGTCAGGCAGAGGCCGATTCCCAGGAGGAGCCGATGGGCGAACCGGTGAGAGTCAGCATCGTCGCGCAGGACCCGATACTGGAGGCCGGTACCCGGAGCAGCCTCCAGTACCACGGCGACATCGCGGTGGCGCTGTCCGGGGAACGGGCGCAGGTCGCGGTCATGATGGTGGACCGGGTGGCCCCCCAGGTGATGAACGTGGTGCGGGCCGGGCGCGAGGCGGACGAGCGGCAGGAAGTGGTTCTGGTCGCGACCGAACTGGCGGCCGAGGACGCGGTCCAGGCGTTCGCAGCGGGCATCCGGGGACTGCTGCGTCGTTCCGAGTGCACCGCCGAGCGCCTGGTGTCGATGGTCGTGGCGGCCGCCGCGGGCGACTGCACGCTGCCACCGGACCTGCTGGACGGGCTTCTCAAGCACGGCCAGGGGGCCGCCGTCCGCCGCCCGGACACGGACGGGGCCGCGGCGCCCGACGGCTCGGCGCTGTCGGAGCGGGAACGGGCGGTCCTGCGGCTGGTCGCGGACGGCCGGGAGACCGAGGAGATCGCACGTGAACTGTGCTACTCGCCCCGCACCGTGACCACCGTGGTGCACGACGTCACCCGGCGGTTCCAGCTGCGCAACCGGGCGCACGCGGTGGCCTTCGCCCTGCGGACGGGACTGCTGTGATCGCGACGACGGCGGCCCCGCCCACGACCCTCCCGGCCCCGACCGCCCCGACCACCCAGAGCGCCCCGACCGTCACCGCGCCCCGGCCGGGGGTGCGGGTGCGGGTCCGGTCGAACGACGCGACGGCGCGCGCGGTGGTGGAGGCCAGACTGATCACCGCGGGACTCCGGCCGACCGAGGCGCCGGATCCGTCCCCGCAGGACGTGCTGGTGGCCGTAGGCGGCACCGTGGAGGCCGCGATCGAGGTCGTCCGGCCCGGCCTGCCGGACGAGTACGGGCGGCTGCTGGTGGTGGCCGACGTACTGTCCCGCCACGGCGCGCTGCGGGCGTTGCGGGCGGGCGCGCGGGCCATGGTGCTGTCCGCCGAGGCGACGCCGGAGCGACTGGCCGCGACCGTCCACTCGGCCCACCGCGGCGAGGGCCGCCTCTCCCACCTGGCGCTGGCCCGCCTGCTCGACGAATCGCCGGAGCCATCCGGGTCCGGACGGCGGCCGGACGTGCCGACGCTGACCGGCCGTCAGCTACAGGTGCTGCGGCTGATGGCGGACGGCCACGGCAACGAGGCGATCGCCGCGACGCTGCGCTGCTCCAAGCACACCGTCAAGAACGTGATCTACGAGCTGATGGGCCAGCTCCAGGTCCGCAACCGGGCCCACGCGGTGGCGCACGCGGTGCGCACCGGGCTGATCTGAAACCGGGCCGGACCGGTCCTGGTCGGCGGGATGCCGGACCGGGACAAACGCGCAACGCCGCGGCCGTGCGGCTGCCATTCGTTCCCTGGTGCCGTGCCACGGTCCGGCGGCACGCTGCTTCTGCCCATGTCCGCCCCGCGGGCATGGCGGCTCTCCCTCCACGTGCGCTGCCACGAGCGGCTGCCGCGGCTACGTTCCCTGCCGAGAGGACCCGATGGACATCGCCGAGGACACCCCGATCACCGGCCGGAAGCCGGCGCCAGAGTTCAAGGTATTCGAGGAGCTGGAGTCGGAGGTCCGGCTGTACTGCCGCACGTTCCCGGCCGTCTTCGAGCGGGCCAAGGGCGCCGAGTTGTCCACCGAGGACGGCCGGACGTTCATCGACTTCTTCTGCGGTGCGGGGACGCTCAACTACGGGCACAACAGCGACTTCATCAAGTTCCGGGTGGCCGACTACCTCGCCGCCGACGGTCTCGCGCACGGACTGGACATGTACACCGTGGCCAAGCGGGACTTCCTGACCGCCTTCGCCGACACCGTGCTGCGGCCCCGCGGGCTGGACTACAAGGTGCAGTTCACCGGGCCGACCGGCACCGACGCCGTGGAGGCCGCGCTCAAGCTCGCCCGCAAGCAGACCGGCCGCTCCGGCCTGGTGGCGTTCACCGGCGCGTACCACGGCATGTCCCGCGGTTCGCTCGCGGTGACCGGCAGCCGCCGGGCCCGCCGGGCGGGCGGGGTCAGTGGGCAGGACGTCACGTTCGTACCGTACGAGGACGGTCCGCAGGGCCGTTTCGACTCGATCGGCTACCTGGAGCGGCTGCTCACCGACCCCTCCTCGGGCGTCGAGCCGCCCGCCGCGGTGATCGTGGAACCGATGCAGATGGAGGGCGGCGTCTACCCGGCGAGCGCCGGCTGGCTGCGCGCCCTGCGCGAACTCACCGAACGGCACGGGATCCTGCTCATCCTGGACGAGATCCAGGCGGGCTGCGGCCGCTCCGGCCGGTTCTTCTGCTTCGAGCACGCCGGGATCACCCCCGACGTGGTGACCCTTTCCAAGTCGCTGAGCGGCTACGGGCTCCCGCTCTCCGTGGTGCTGTTCCGGCGGGAGCTGGACGTCTGGGAGCCGGGCGAGCACACCGGGACGTTCCGCGGCAACCAGTTGGCCTTCGTCGCCGCCACCGCTGCCTGCGAGCTGTGGCGACAGGACGCCTTCCATGTCCGGCTCGCCGCCTCGGTCGACCGCCTGGACCGGTTCCGCGCCGAACTGGACGCGCTGGGACGGGGACTGGTGACGCGCGGGTGCGGGATGGCGCTCGGCATCGACCTCGGCGTCGAACCGCCGCGCGCCGAGCGGCTGCAGCGGTACGCCTTCGACCACGGGCTGATCGTCGAACTGTGCGGCCGCCGTGACGAGGTGGTCAAGCTGCTGCCCCCGCTGACCATCGATCCCGCCGTGCTGGATCGCGGCCTCGACGTGCTGCGGCGGGGCCTGCAATCCGTCTGACGTGCCGTCAGTGACGCTGCCGGACCCGTCACCCCCTGTTCCAGACCGTCATGCCCGTCAAGGAAGGAGACCGCAGATGTCCGGTCCGCTACGCCGACACCTGATCTCGATCGGCGACCTCGGCTTCGAGGAGATGCACGGCATCGTGCGGCGGGGTGCCGAGTACGCCGCCGGCCGCCATGAGGGCGCCCGTCCGCTGCACGACGCCGTGGTGGGCGTGCTGTTCCGCAAGACCTCCACCCGCACCCGCACCGCGTTCTCGGCCGGCGCCCTGCGCCTGGGCGGCCGGCTGATCACCTACGGTCCCGGGGACCTCCAGGAGAACACCGGGGAGACGGTCGAGGACACCGCCGCGGTGCTGTCCCGGATGCTCGACGTGCTGGTGGCCAGGACCGCGGGCGGCGAGGCCGAACTGCGGGCCCTGGCCGCGCAGCGGCGGATGGCCGTGGTCAACGCGATGAGCGCCGCCGAGCACCCCACCCAGGCACTCGCCGACCTCACCACGCTGCTGCGCCGGTTCGGGCGGATCGACGGCCTGCGGGTGCTCTATCTCGGCGAGGGCAACAACACCGCCTCGGCGCTGACCCTGGCGCTGTCCCGCTACCCCGGCACCGAGCTGCACCTGCGCACTCCACAGGGGTACGGGGTGGAGCAGTACTACCTCGACCGGGCCGCCGAGTACGCGGCGGCGGGCGGAGCGCTGGTGACGCAGCGGCACGACCCGGCCGACCTGCCCGAGGCGGACGTGATCTACACCACTCGCTGGCAGACCACCGGCACCACCAAGGCCGACCCCGGCTGGCGGCGCGCCTTCGAGCCGTTCCGGGTCGACAAGGCCGTCATGGACACCAGCCCCGGCGCGCTGTTCATGCACGACCTCCCCGCGCACCGCGGCGACGAGGTGACCGCCGAAGTGCTGGACGGGCCCGACTCGATCGCCTTCGAGCAGGCCGAGAACAAGTACCACAGTGCCCGCGCGGTGCTGGAGTGGTGTGCCGGCGGCGCCCCGGCGGGAGACGGCGATGCATGAGCCCGTGCTGCTGCCCGGCGGCGGCTGGCGCCTGTGGCGGCACTTCGCACTGCGGGGACCCGGCTTCCCGGTGACCGGGGTGCTCAGGCTCGCGCCGCGGGAACTGGCCGAGGCGGCCGACCGGTTCGGTGCCGGGGCGGAGCTGGCCGGAGCCGACTGGCAGTCCTTCGAGGATGCCTTCGCCGCCGCGGCCGTGGAGACCGCCGAGGAGTTGCAGAGCATCGCCGGCCGGCCCGACTTCCGGGCGGCGGTGGCCTGGCAGAACCGGGCCGTGCTGCACACCGGCATCGCGCCGTTCCTGGCCTGGACGCCCAGCGCGGCCGGCCGGACCAGCATGCCGCGCCAGCGCGAGGAACTGGTGGCGCACTACTGGCAGCGGTTCTGCGTCAAGAACGACACCATCGGCTTCTTCGGCCCGGTCGGCTGGGCCACCCTCGACCCCGGGCTGCGCGGCATCGAGGTGGACCACGGCGCGGGTCTGATCACCCGGTCCGAGGTCTTCTTCTCCAGCTGGTCGATCGACGAGCTGGCCAGGACGCTGGACCGCGATCCGGGCCTGCGCCCCTGGCTGGCGCCGCGTCGGCTGCCGTACCTGCGGATCGAGGAGGCACGGGTACGGCTCCCGGGGCGGCCCGCGCAGCCGGTGTCGGAGCTGGAACGCCAGGTGCTGCTGCGCTGCGACGGGACGCGCCCGGCCCGGGACATCCAGCGGGAGCTGACCGGCCGGGCCGCGCCGCAGCGGGTCGAGGAGGTCCTCGACCTGCTCGTCCGACGGCGCTGGATCACCTGGCGGCTGGAGGTTCCCGCCACCGCCCACCCCGAACGCCACCTGCGCGAGACCCTGGAGCGGGTAGGCGATCCGGCGGTCCGCGAGCCGGCCCTGGCCAAACTCGCGGTGCTGCGACGCGGCCGGGACCGGGTGCGGGCCGCCGGGACCGACGCGGAGGAGCTGGTCGCGGCGCTCGCCGCCCTGGAGGCCGACTTCGCCCGCCTGACGCAGGCCCCGGCGCAACGCGAGAAGGGGGCCAGGACGGCCCCCAACCGCTCACTGGTGTACGCGGACTGCCGTCGCTCGGCGACCGCCCGGGTCGGCAGTGCGGTGCTGGAGGCCCTCACCCCGCTGGAGCTGTGCCTGACCGCCGCCCGTTGGATGACCGACCGGTTCGCCGAGGTCATCGGCGCGCGGATCACCGAGGTCTACCGGCGGCTGCGCGAGCGGCACGGGACGGTGGACCTGGGCTCGCTCTGGTTCGAGTGCCTGCCCGCCCCGCACAGCCGGTCGATCGCCGACATCGACGCCATCCAGGAGGAGCTGCGCGAGCGCTGGGCGGCCGTCATCGCGGCCCCCGAGGGTGTCCGCCGGGTGGAGCGGACCTCGGCGGACATCGCCGAGCAGGTGCGCAAGGCGTTCGGGGAGCCGGGGACCGGCTGGTCGCTGTCCCGCTACGCCAGCCCGGACGTGATGCTCATCGCCGAGGACCTGCAGGCCGTGGAGCGGGGCGAGTTCAGCCTGGTGCTCGGCGAGCTGCACGTGGCGATGAACACGCTGGGCGCCTCGCTCTTCGTCACGCAGCACCCGGACCGCGAGGAGCTGATCGCGGAGACCACGGCGGACTTCCCCGGTCCCCGGCTGGTCCCGATGCTGCCCAAGGAACTGCCGCTGATCCGCTGGTCCGCGCGCAGTCGCCCGGCGCTGGACCGCCCGCAGGACTACTACGTCGCGCTGGTGGACCACACGGCCGACCCGCGCCGGCCGCGCACCGTCCGCTGTGCGGACGTCGCGGTCGAGGAGCGGGCGGGCCGACTGGTCGCCGAACTGCCCGACGGCGCCGTGTTCGACCTGCTCGACGTCTTCTGCCACGCGATGACCAACCGGGTGATGGACCGGTTCCGGATCCGCCCGGACGCCGACCACTCCCCCCGGGTCACCGTGGACAAGATGGTCGTCTCCCGTGAGACCTGGCGCTTCGCCGCCGGACAACTGCCGTTCGCCACCGAGAAGAGCGAGGCCAAGCGGTTCGTCCGGGCCCGCCGGTGGCGGGCCGCGACGGAGCTGCCGCGGCACGTCTTCGTGGTCTCGCCCGCCGAACCCCGGCCGTTCTACGTGGACTTCGACAGCCCGGTGTACGTCAACATCCTGGCCAAGGCGATCCGCCGGCTGGCCGCCCGGGACCCGCGCGCCCGGCTGACCGTCTCCGAGATGCTCCCGACCCCGGAACAGGCCTGGCTCACCGACGACCTGGGCAACAGGTACACCTCCGAGCTGCGGTTCGTCGCGGTCGACCGCTCCAAGCTGCCGGGCGGTGCCGGATGACCGAAGAGCCGACCGTGGAGCCGAGCTACGTGGACGCCATCGCGGCGCACGCCGCCGGGGCTCCCGGTGCCGCCGCCCTGGTCACTCCGGGGGGCGTCCTGACGTACGGCGAACTGGCCGACCGCATCGACGGGCTGGCCCGGCACCTGGCCGCGCACGGAGTCGGCGCCGAACGGGTCTGCGCGGTGGCGCTGGAGCGCGGCCCGGACGCCGTCGTGGCGATGGCCGCCGTCTCCCGGGCCGGCGGCGCCTTCCTCACCCTGGACGTGGACGCGCCGCCGCCACGGCTGCGGGCGATGGCCGACAGCGCCCGGGCCGGCGTCCTGCTCACCACTGCCGCTCTGGCCGAGAAGCTGCAACTCACCGTCCCCGGGCCGACCGTGCTGATGGACTCCAGGGCCGGCCGGGCCACCGCGCCGGCACCGGCCGAGCGGACCGCGCCGCCGCCGATCGTGGCGTCCTCGCTGGCGTACGTCTCGCACACCTCCGGCTCGACCGGTGCGCCCAACGCGGTGTTGATCGAGCACCGCGGGCTCACCCGCTACCTGCGGTTCATCGCCCGCGACTACGGACTGGGCCCGCACACCACCGCGCTGCAGCTGGCTCCGCTCGGCTACGACGCGTCCATTCGGGACACCTTCGCCCCGCTGGTCGCGGGCGCCCGGCTGGTGCTGGCGGACCGCTCGGTGCTGCTGCGGGCGGAGGGTTTCGCCGAGACGGTACGGCGGTTCGGCGTGGACACGGTGCTCAGCGCCACGCCGTCGCTGCTCACCTTCCTGACCCGGCACGAGGCGATCGCCCCGGAGCTGCGCGGGCTGCGGCTGACCGTCTCCAGCGGGGAGTCGCTGCGGCCGTTCCTCGCCGCCGGCGGCCGCCGGGCGCTCGGCGGCGGGCTGGTCAACCAGTACGGCCCGACCGAGTGCACCATGACCTCGACCCGGCTGCACCTGCCCGAGCGGCCGGAGACAGCCGCCGACCTGATCGGCACGCCCATCGACGGGGTCGCCGTCCGGCTGCTGGACGGCGGCTGCGGCCCGGTGGCGGACGGCGAGGTCGGCGAGATCCACATCGCCGGCGCCGGCGTGGCGCGCGGCTACTGCGGCCGCCCCGCGCTGACCGCCGAGCGCTTCCTGCCCGATCCGGCGGGCCCGCCCGGCACGCGGATGTACCGGACCGGCGACCTGGCCCGGCGACGGCCCGACGGCAACCTGGAGTACCTGGGCCGCGTCGACCGGCAGATCAAGATCCGCGGCTACCGGGTGGACCCGGCCGAGATCGAGGGCGCGCTGCTCGGCCACCCCGCGGTGACCGGCGCCGTGGTCACCGCGGAGCGCGACGACCAGGGCCGCTTCCACCTGGTCGCCCATGTCTCCGGGGCACTGGCCGGGGTCACCGACGCCGGGCTCCGCGCCCACCTGATGCGGACCCTGCCGTTCCACCTGATACCGCACCGCTTCGTACGGATCGATCGAGTGCCCACCACCAGCACCGGCAAGACCGACCGCCGCGCGCTGGGTTCCCCGCCCCCGGACCGGGCACCGTGACGGCCCTGCCGACCCGGCTCGGGCTGGCGGACGTGCGGGCGGCGGCCGACCGGATCGCCGGCCGGGTGCGCCGCACCCCCCTGTTGGCCCTCGACGCGCTGCCGGGCATCCTGCTCAAGGCCGAACACCTCCAGCACAGCGGCTCCTTCAAGGTCCGCGGCGCCGCCAACGCGATGGCCGGAGCCACCGCGGGCGAGATCGTCGCCGGTTCCTCGGGCAACCACGGCATCGCGGTGGCCCGCAACGGCCGGGCCCTCGGCGTCCCGGTCACCGTGGTGATGGCGGCCGGGGCCAGCGCGGACAAGGAGCGGGTCATCCGCTCGCTGGGCGCGCGGGTGCTCCGGGTGGACGGCGGCGTGACCGAGCGTGAACGGCAGGCCCTGGCCCACGCGAAGCGGACCGGCGCGCTGCTCGTGCCCTCCTCCGACCACGAGCTGGTGGTCGCGGGCCAGGGCACGGTCGGCCTGGAGATCTTCGAGCAGGCGCCCGAGGTCGACACCGTCTTCGTCCCGACCGGCGGCGGCGGCCTGCTCGCCGGTATCTGCCTGGCCGCGCGGGCGGCCCGCCGACCGGTGCGCATCGTCGGCGTGGAGCCGGCCGGGGCCGACCGGTACGCCCGCTCGCTGGCCGCCGGCCGGCCGGTGGCCGTGCCGCCGTCGGCCACCGTCGCCGACGGCCTGCGCGGGCAGTCGCCGGGCACCGTCACGTTCCCGATCGTCCAGGAGCGGGTGGACGCGCTGGTCGTGGTCGCGGACGAGGCGATCCTGCGGGCCATGCGGCTGCTGCACCGGGCGGGCGTCCCCGCCGAGCCCAGCGGCAGCGTCGCGCTGGCCGGGGCGCTCTGTCCGGCGGGCCGCCGGCTGCGCGGCGAGCGCGTCGCCGTCGTGGTGTCGGGCGGCAACACGCCCGCCGCACTGTCCGCCAGGCTGCCGGACCGCCCCCCGGGCGATTCGGTCTGACCCCCGCGACACCGCCGGCACCGCTTCCCGGCATCGCGCCGACTCACCCCTACAGCAAGCAGCTACCGACTCGGAGGTACCGGATGACCAGCACGCACAGTCCCCAGGTGACGGCGGCACAACTGCCCGAACTGATCGCCTCCTTCTACCGGGAGACCCTCGGCGACGACAGGCTGGACACCTCCAGCGACTTCTTCGAGGCGGGTGGCGACTCGCTCAGCGCCTTCCAGATCACCGCCCGGCTGCAACAGGCCGTCGGCGTAGAGGTGCCGGTCGCCCTGGTCTTCACCTACCCGTCGCCCGAGGACCTCGCCATGGTCGTCATCGCCGACGCCGGCCTGAGCTAGGGGGGCACCATGGCCGGGACAACCGTCCCGCTGGGGGACAAGTGGCAGCTGTGGCGGCAGTTCGCCCTGCGCGGGCCGGGCTTCCCGGCCGACGGGGTGCTGCGGCTGGCGGCGCCCGGACTGGCCCGGGCGGCCGACGCCCTGGGCCCTCGGGCCGCGCTGACCGGGGCCGCGTGGAAGACCTTCGAGGATGCCTTCGCCGCCGCGGCCGTGGAGACCGCCGAGGAGTTGCAGAGCATCGCCGGCCGGCCCGACTTCCGGGCGGCGGTGGCCTGGCAGAACCGGGCCGTGCTGCACACCGGCATCGCACCGTTCCTGGCCTGGACGCCCAGCGCGGCCGGCCGGACCAGCATGCCGCGCCAGCGCGAGGAACTGGTGGCGCACTACTGGCAGCGGTTCTGCGTCAAGAACGACACCATCGGCTTCTTCGGCCCGGTCGGCTGGGGCACCCTCGACCCGGACCGGACCGGCGTGACGGTCGAGCCGGGCGAGGGGCTGGTGACCGGGACCGGGGTGTACTTCTCCAGCTGGTCGATCGACGAGCTGGCCAAGGTCCTGGACTCCGACCCGCGGCTGCGCGAGTGGGTCGCCCCGCGCCGCATGCCGTACCTGCGGACCGGCGCGGCGGCGGTCCTGCCGCCCGGCCGGCCCCCGCAGCCGGCCACCGAGCTGGAACTGGCGGCGCTGCGGCTGTGCGACGGCCGGCGCCCGGTCCGGGAGATCCGGCGTGAGCTGGCCGGCCGGGCCACGCCGCGGCAGGTCGAGGATCTGCTCGATCAACTGGTGCGGCGGCGCTGGATCGTCCGCAAGCTGGAGGTGCCGGCCGGCACCCACCCCGAGCGCCACCTGCGGGACTGGCTGGAGCGGGTCGGCGACGAACAGGCCCGCCGACGCGGCCTCGGCATGCTGGAGGTGCTCGAACGCGGCCGGGCCGGGGTCGCCGCGGCGGCCACCGAGCCGGAGCTGACCGAGGCGCTGGCCGCACTGGAATCCGACTTCCGGGAACTGACCGACACGGCGGCGGCCCGCGCGAAGGGCAGCACCACCGCGCCCTGCCGCACCCTCGTCTACTCGGACAGCACCAGGGCCGCGACCGCCACGGTCGGCACCGAGGTGCTGCGGGCCCTGGAGCCGCTGGACCTGCTCATGACCAGCGCGGGCTGGCTGACCTCCCGGCTGGCCTCCCGGGTGCTGGCACTGGCCGAACAGGTCCACGAACGGCTGAGCACGGCCGGCGGCGGACCCGTGGACCTGGCGTCGTTCTGGTTCGCCTGCATGCCGGTCCTGCACGGTGACGCGGTCGGCGAGGCGGCCGCCCTGCAGCGCGAGTTCCGGCACCGCTGGTCCGCGATCCTGCGCCTGCCCGAGCGCGAGGGCAACGTCGCGGTCGCCTCGGCGGACATCGCCGGGGCGGTGCGGGCCGCCTTCGACGAGCGGTCGGCCGGCTGGACCGCGGCACGCTACCTCAGCCCGGACGTGATGCTCGCCGCCGACGGCCCGCAGGCCGTCGAACGGGGAGAGTTCGAGCTGGTGCTCGGCGAACTGCACGTGGCCACCAACACCCTCGGTGCCTCGCTCTTCGTCCACCAGCACCCGGCCCCGGCCGAGCTGTTCGCGCAGACCGGCCGGGACCACCCGCGGCCGCGGCTGATGCCGCTGCTGCCCAAGGAGCACCGGGCCCGGCTCTCCACCCGGGTCCGGCACGCCCTGGTCCGCCCCGAGGACTACCAGATCGCCCTGCTCGACCACGGCGCCGACCCGCGTCGGGAGCGCACCGTGCCGAGCGCCGAGGCGGTGGTGGAGCGGCAGGACGGCCGCCTGGTGGTCCGGCTGCCCGACGGTGCCGTCTTCGGCGTGCTGGACGTCTTCGCGCACGTGCTGACCACGCTGGTGATCGACCTGTGCCGGCTGCTGCCGGAGGCCGACCACACGCCCCGGATCACCGTGGACCGGCTGGTACTGGCCCGGGAGACCTGGCGGTACGCCGGCGGCGCGCTGGACTGCGCCCAGGACAAGAACGAGGCGCGCCGCTTCGTGCGGGTCCGCCGCTGGCACGCCGCGGGCGGGCTGCCCAGGTTCGTCTTCGTCACCACGCCGACCGAGCCCCGGCCGTTCTACGTGGACTTCGAGAGCCCGGTGTACGTCAACCTGTTCGCCAAGGCGGTCCGCCGACTGGCCCGGCAGGACCCGGAGGGCCGGCTGACGGTCACCGAGATGCTGCCCAGCCCGGAGCAGACCTGGCTCACCGACGACCAGGGCCGTCGCTACACCAGCGAACTGCGCTTCGTCGCCCTCAGGGACTGACACCGGCCGGCCGGGCCGCCCCGAGGACCGACCGGGGGCGGCCCGGCCTCGTGCCAGGCCGGACAGTGGATGCCGACCGCCCGCCGAGGAGAATCTGTCCGGGACCGAGCCCACCGAGGAGCGGCAGCCGCCCCGAACCGCCGCGGCGTGGCCGGTACACCATGCGGGAGTCCAACGAGGCGGCCGCCCGGCACACCCTCGCGCGGGCCCGCGCCGTGTGGAAGGACACCGTCCTCGCGGGGGCGATCACAGGCCGGTGGCGAGCGGCGCCGTCCCGGTCGTCCGGGCGGGCCCGGCATCCCGGCCGGCGCCGACGTCACCGCCGCGGCCGGCCCGTGCGGCCGCGGGACGGCGCACGCCATCGCGGCCGGGCGCCGCGGTGCCGACCGGGATGCCGGGCCCGCGGTCGGCCGCAGGGCGATCACGGTCGAGGCGGGCGGGCACACCCGCCCGCCTCGACCGTGATCAGGACATCGGCGTGCGAGACGGGGACGCCTCGCACGCTCGGCCGCGGCGTCCGGACCTCCCCGCCGCCGACTCGGGGTGTCAGCCGGTCAGGACGTGACCGTCGCCGGCCCGGTGCACGCGCGAGCGGCGCAGGTTCTGGGTCGCGAAGGTGCGGTGCAGCCAGCGGTCGCGTCCGTCGTAGCGCGGCGCGAAACCGGTGCGGCCGTGCGCGGTCACCCGGTTGTCGACGATCGCCAGGTCACCGGGCAGCAGGTGGTGGGTGAGCGCGTGCGCCGCGAAGAGTCGCCGGAGTTCGCGCATGGCCTGCGCCGCCCGCTCGGTGAGCGGCTCGGTGGCGGCGAAGTCGACCAGCAGGTCCGGGTCCTCGCGAGCGCCGCTGAGCACCGGGTGCGGCCGGGAGTGCGTCGCGGGCAGCGCGAAGGAGGGCGGCGGCGCGGTGCTGAACTCGGGCTGGAAGAGCGCTTCCCGGTGGCCGGCGCCGAGCAGGTGGTGGACCTGCCGGATGGAGGCGGTGCGCAGCCCGGCCACCCGGTCGTGGTCCGCCCGTACGCACAACAGCAGGACGAAGTCCGGGCGGTGCGGGTGGAAGGCGTTCTCGGTGTGGAAGGTCAGCAGGACCGATCCCTCGTTGCCCTGGAACTCCTCGTTGCCCGGCACGGGGACCACGTCGTGGACCATCGCGCCGGACTTCTCGGGCCGGAAGGAGATCGGCTCACCGAGCGCGTGGGTGAGGAGCATCAGGACGGCCGTGGGCATGGTGGCCTCGCGTTGGGCGGAGCCGCTGACCATGGGGGTCGGCCCGATCAGCGCCTCGTCGACCGGCAGGCCGCGGACCAGCAGCACGCCGGCCGGACCTGGGTCGCGGCCGAAGTCGGCCAGGGATCTGCGCAGGACGACGGGCAGCTCGTGGCGGCGTCGGCCGGCCTGGCGGATCCAGGCGGGATCGTCGATCCGTCCGTCCGCGAAGGACAGGAGGCCGGCGGCCAGGCTCTCGACGGCCATGGACGCGCCGGGGTCCAGGGTCACGACGCTGTCGTGCGCGTCCGCTGTGAGAACGGGGGGCATTGGTTCGCTTCCTTCGTCGGTGGTGCGTGGTCGCGGCCGGGCCCGGCGGGTGGGCCGTGCGCTCACCGGCCGGCTGGTCCGGCACCGGGGCGGCCGGGCCCGGCCGCTCGCCCCGGCCGGATGCTCACCGCTGCTCGCCGGCCAGCAGGCCGGTCAGTACCGTCGCGACCTCGGCGACATGAGGGGTCCTCAGGACGCCCAGGTGGTTGCCGCCCACGCGGTGGACCGTCAGCCCGCCGGGGGCCAGCTCCCGCCAGCGCGCGGTGAAGTCCTCGAAGCTGACGCCTTCCGCGACCTCGTGTTCGCCCGCCGCGACCTCGTCGCCCGCGAGCAGGTGCAGCCGGCCCTCGTAGGGCGTGTGGCGGTAGGCCAGCCGGGTCTGCAGCAGCTCCCGCCAGACCCGGATCCGCGCCGGCCAGAAGTCGTCACCCGGCTCCGGCGGGGCCACCTCTCCCTCGTCCAGGATCCCGTTGAGCAGGTCACCGGCCCGCTGCCGCAGCTCGGCCACCCGCTCCGGGCCCGCTCCGGAGCGTGCGGCGTCGGCGAGCCGGGCGAACGCCGCCTCGACCCGCTCGAACCGCCGGACGAACTCGTGCATGTTCTCCCGCTCATAGGTGTCCAGTGCGGGGTCGAGCAGCAGGAAGGTGACTTCCTCGCCCGCCGCGTGCAGGCGGCGCGCCATCTCGGTGGTGATCTGGCTGCCGCCGCACCAGCCGAGCAGCTGGTACGGGCCATGGGGAAGGATCCGCCGCAACTCGGCCAGGTTCAGTTCGGCGACCTGTTCGACGCTCTCCGGCGCCGGGCAGGGACGGGTCAGGCCCGGCCACTCGAAGGCGGCCACCGGCTGGTCCGGGTCCAGGTGGTCGGCCAGTTCGGCGAACCAGTGGGCGCTGCCGGGGTGCACGCAGAACAGCGGCGGCCTGCTGCCGGTGCGGCGCAGCCAGACGATCGAATCCGCCGCCCTGGCCTGCGCGCCGCTCGTACCGTCCGGGTCGCCCGTGTCCTCCACGGCCTTGGCGTCGGTCACCACGGCGGCCAGCTCGGCCACCGTCCGGTGGCGGTAGAAGTCCTGGAAGGTGAGTTTGTAGCCGTACTCGGCCCGGAGCCTGGTGATCACCTGCATCACCGTCAGCGAGTGGCCGCCCAGTTCGGTGAAGCTGTCGTCGATCCCCACCTGCTCGCGCTTGAGCACCGCGGCCCAGGTCCGGGCCAGGATGTTCTCCACGGCCGTGCGCGGGGCGCGGTAGGGGCGGCCGGAGGCCGGCCGGGTGTCCTTCGGCAGCCTCGCCAGGTCGATCTTGCCGCTCGCGGTCATCGGCAGTTCGTCGAGCACCAGGTACCTGGACGGCACCAGGTGGGCGGGCAGCACCTGGGCCAGCCGGTCACGCAGCGCCTCCGGATCGAGGGTGCCCTCGCCCGTCGGCACCAGGTAGGCGGCCAGTTCCTTCTCCCCCGCCGGGGTGCCGACCACGTGCACCGCGGCCTCGCGCACCCGGGCCTCGCGGCGCAGCGCGGCCTCCACCTCGCCCGGCTCGATCCGGTAGCCGCGGATCTTCACCTGGTGATCCACCCGGCCGGCGAACTCCAGCACTCCGTCCTCCCGGTAGCGGGCCAGGTCACCGGACCGGTAGAGCCGCTCGCCGGGGCGCGCGGCGTACGGGTCCGGCACGAAGCGTTCGGCGGTCAGCTCCGGCCGCTCGACGTACCCGCGGGCCACCTGGGCCCCGCCGATGTACAGTTCGCCGACCACACCGACCGGCACCAACCGCAGGTCGCGGTCCAGCACCCGCATCGTGGTGTTGGCGAACGGACGGCCGATCGGCAGCACCCCGGCCGGCAGCCGGCCCGGGGTGCCTTCGAGCCGGGAGCAGCCGACGGTGGTCTCGGTCGGGCCGTACTCGTTGTCCACCACGGTGTCCGGCGCGTGCTCGGCCCAGCGCGAGACCATCTCCCGGGTGAGTTCCTCACCGCCGGCGATCAGACGGCCGGCCGCGCGGCGCAGTGCCTGCGGCGACAGCGTCTGGTTCAGCAGCGCCAGGTGGGAGGGGGTCAGCTTCAGCAAGCCGAACCCCCCGCGCTCGAGTTCGGCCACCAGGGCGTCGATCCCCGGTGTGCCGTCGTCCTCGGTCAGGGTGACCGGCTGGCCGGAGAGCAGCGCGGGGAAGAGCGAGGTGACCGGGAGGTCGAAGGCCATCGAGGAGTACAGCGGAGCGCCGGTGCCGCCCAGGGGCCGGTAGCCGTCCAGGCACCAGGACACGTAGTTGACCAGGTTGCGGTGCTCGATCATCACGCCCTTCGGGGTTCCGGTCGAGCCCGAGGTGTAGATCACGTAGGCCAGCGAATCGGGTGTCACCTCGATGCCGGGGTTGCCCGGGTCGTGGCCGGCGATGCCCGGGTCCCGGTCGACCGGCAGCGGCTCGGCGGGACCGGCGGCGATCAGGCCGGCCAGGGCGGTCTCGGTGACCACCACACGGGCACCGGTCTCGGCGATCAGTCCGGTCAGCCGGGCCGCCGGGTGGCCCGGGTCGAGCGGCAGGTAGGCGGCGCCCGCCTTGAGGACCGCCAGCAGCGCGACCACCAGCTCCGGGCCGCGGCGCAGCAGCACTGCGACCCGGGACTCCTGGCCGACCCCCAGCTCGCCCAGGCGCCTGGCCAGCCGGTTGGCGCGGGCGTTGAGCCCGGCGTAGTCGAGGGTGCTGCCGTCGGCGCAGCGCAGCGCAGTGGCCCGCGGGGTGCGCTCCACCTGTGCCTCGAACAGCTGGTGCAGGCAGGCGTCCGGGTAGGTCGCGGCGGGGCCGGTGGCGAACTCGGCCAGCCGGGCGCGCTCCTCGGCGGCCAGGACGCTGCCCCGGGCGTCGCCCAGCGGGTCGGCGGCCATCGCCTCCAGGATCCGCCGGTACAGCGCGGCCAGCCGGAGCCCGCCCGCGCGGCTGATCCGTTCGGGCCGGCCGGAGATGAAGACCACCCCGGGGAAGGTCCACACGTCCAGCGCGAACTCGTTGGGGCTGACGTCGACCACCTTGCCGGAGTCGATCCGCCGGCTGTCCAGGACGTGGAAGTCCAGGTAGGTGAAGGCGACGTCGACGAGCGGGGTGCCCTCGCCCCAGGCGCGCTGCATCTCCGGCAGCGGGAACCGGCGGTGCGGCCATGCCTCGACCTCGGCGGTGAAGACCTGTCCGGCCAGTTCGGACCAGGTGGCGCCGGTCAGCTCGACACCGAGCGGCAGGGTGTTGAGGTGCATGCCGCGGACCAGTTCGCCGCCGTCGGTCTCCAGGCGGCCGTTGCAGACCAGGCCGCTGTGGAAGCGGTGGCCGCCGCTGATCGTGGCCATCGCCTTCAGGTGGGCCGCGAACAGCACGCTCTTGAGCGGCACCCCGGCGGTGGCGGCCAGTCGGCGCAGGCCCGGCTCCAGGTCCCGGAACGGCACGGTGACCTGGAACGGCCGCTCGCCGGCCCGTGGATCGGCGGCCCAGGCGGACGGCAGGGCCACCCGCTCGAAGCCGGCGACGCGCGCCCGCCAGAACTCCCGGTCCTCGGCGGAGGCGAGCGAGCGGCGCTCCAGCGCGACGTGGTCGGCGAACCGGACGGTGTGCCCGGCCGGGTCGGCCGGGCTCAGCCCGGCGCGGATCGCCCGGTAGTCGCCCATCAGCTCGTCGATCAGCGAGTGGTGGCTCCAGCCGTCGAGGATCGCGTGGCACTCGATGAAGGAGAAGGTCCAGCGGTCGTCGGCGGTCTGGTGGACGTGGAAGCGCAGCATCGGCGCCTCGCCGATGTCGAAGGGGGTGCGGCGGGTCTCGGCGGTGAACCGCTCCAGCTCCGCCCGCGCCCGCTCCTCGTCCAGTCCGCGCAGGTCGTCGTAGCCGACCTGGACGACGGCCTCGGCGTGTACGAGCTGCAGCGGCTCGGAGAACCCGGTGAGGTCGAATGCCGTGCGCAGGATCTCGTGGCGCCTGGTGAGCTGCGCGGCCGCCTCGCGCAGCGCCGGCAGCGAGAACGGCGCGTCGTCGATGAACGGGAAGAGCGTGATGTTGTGGTACGGGTTCTCGTCCCGGTCGGCGAGCATCTGGTAGACCATCGCGGCCTGCACCATCGCGAGCGGGTAGGCGTCCACCAGGCCGGGCGGCAGGGCCGCGCGGTCGGCGGGCGACAGCAGCGCGAACGGCGCCACCCGCTCCTCCTCGACGCTCTCCGGCCCGCCGGGGGATGCCGTCCCGGCGAACCCGGCCAGGCCCTCTACGCTCTGGTGCACCAGGAGGTTCTGCACCGTCAGGTCGATCCCGCGCCGGCGCAGCGCGCCGACCACCTTGATCGCACGGATCGAGTCACCGCCCAGCTCGAAGAAGTTGTCGAGCGCACCGACCTTCGGCAGGCCGAGCACCTCGGCCCAGGTCTCGGCGACGATCTGCTCGGTCCTGGTCCGGGGGTCGACGTACGCTCCCGCCGCGCGGGCGCCGTGCGCCTCCGGGGCGGGCAGCGCCCGGCGGTCGATCTTGCCGTTGGCCGTCATCGGGAAGGCGTCCACCGGGACGAAGACGGCGGGCACCATGTAGCCGGGCAGCTTCCGGCCGAGCCGGGCCCGCAGCTCCGCCACCTCGACCGAGTGGCCGGCCCGTGGCGCCACGTACGCGACCAGCCGGGCCTCCCGCTCGCCCGGGCGGCGGTGCGCGATCACCAGACTGCTCTCCACCTCGGGCTGGCTGCCGAGGGCTGCCTCGATCTCGCCGGGCTCGATCCGGTGGCCGCGGATCTTCACCTGCTCGTCGACCCGGCCGAGGAACTCCAGTTCGCCGTCGGCGTCGTAGCGGGCCAGGTCGCCGGTGCGGTACATCCTGGCCCCCGGCACGGTGGCGAAGGGGTCGGGCAGGAACCGCTCCGCGGTCAGGCCCGGACGGCCCAGGTATCCGCGCGCCAGGCCGGGCCCGGAGACGTGGAGCTGGCCCGGGACGCCGATCGGCACCTGGTTGAGGTCGGCGTCCAGCAGGTACAGCCGCAGGTCGCCGAGCGGGCGGCCGATCGGGCTGCGCCGGGCGCCGGTCTCCTCGCCGGCCCGGATCGGGCGGCAGGTGACGTGCACGGTGGTCTCGGTGATGCCGTACATGTTGACCAGGGACGGCCGCTGGTCGCCGAACCGCTCGAACCAGGGCGCCAGTTCGGTGACGTCCAGCGCCTCGCCGCCGAAGACCACGGTCCGCACCGCGAGGGCCTCGGGCCGCAGGTCGGCCAGTGCCACCGCCTCCTGGAGGCCGCGGAACGCCGAGGGGGTCTGGTTGAGCACGGTGACCCGCTCGGTGACCAGGAGGTCGAGGAAGTCCTGGGGCGAGCGGGAGACGGCGAACGGCACCACCACGGCCCGGCCGCCGTTCAGCAGCGCGCCCCAGAGCTCCCAGACGGAGAAGTCGAAGGCGTAGGAGTGGAAGAGCGTCCACACGTCCTCGGGGCCGAAGCCGAAGTCCTGTCGGCAGGAGTCCAGCAGCCGCAGCACGTTGGCATGGCTGACCGGCACGCCCTTGGGTGTTCCGGTGGAGCCGGAGGTGTAGATGACGTACGCGGTGTTGCCGGAGGTCCCGAGCGGGGCCGGGTCGGTGTCGGGCCACCGCCGGCCGTCCTCGCCGAGCAGCAGGGTGGGGACGGTCTCCTCGCCCGTGCGCCGGTCGGTGACCAGGGCCGTCGCCCCGGCGTCGGCCAGGATGAAGCCGAGCCGGTCGGCCGGCTGGCCGGGGTCCAGCGGGAGGTAGCCCGCCCCGGACTTGAGTACGCCCAGCAGCGCCACCACCAGGTCGAGCCCGCGCTCGAAGCGCACTCCGACCAGTTCCTCCGGACCGGCGCCGAGCGCGCGCAGCCGGTGGGCCAGGCGGTTGGCCCGGGCGTTCAGCTCGCCGTAGCTGAGCGAGACGCCGTCGCAGGTGGCGGCGGGCGCGTCGGGGGTACGGTCCGCCCAGTACTCGAAGACCTCGGGCAGGGTCCGCTCGGCGGCGTAGTCGTGGCCGGCACCGCTCCAGGAGGCGAGGAGGGTCCGTTCGGCGTCCGGCAGCAGTTCCAGCCGGTCGATCGGTTTGCCCGGGTCGGCGACGATGCCGGCCAGCAGCCGCAGATAGCGCGCGATCGTCCGGTGGATCGTGGCCTCGTCGAACAGCGCGGTCGCGTACTCCAGTTGGCCGGTGAGGGCGCCCTCGGCGGTGGTGCCGAGCGCCAGGCCGAGGTCGAACTTGGCGGTGCGCCAGTCCACCGGCCGCTGCTCGGCGCGCAGCGCGCCCGGTTCGGCCGGGGTGTGGGCGGTCAGTTGGAAGACCACCTGGAAGATCGGGTTGCGGGACGGGTCGCGTTCGGGCGCCAGCTCGTCCACCAGTCGTTCGAACGGGGTCTCCTGGTGGGTGAACGCGCCGAGCGCGGTCTCCCGGACCCGGCCGAGGAGTTCAAGGAAGGACGGGGCACCGGACAGATCGGTGCGCAGCGCCACCGTGTTGGCGAACAGGCCGACCATGGTCTGGGTCTCGGCCCGGTCCCGGCCCGCCACCGGGGTACCTACCACCACGTCACGCTGCCCGCAGCTACGGCCGAGCAGCAGTTGGAAGGCGGCCAGGAACACCATGAACGGGGTCGCGCCCTGGCCCCGTCCCAACTCAACGAGCGGCTCGACCAGTTCGGCCGGGACGGTGAAGAAGGCGGTGGCGCCCGCGGCGTCCCGGACGGGGCCGCGCGGCCGGTCGGTGGGCAGCTCCAGCGGGGTGAGGCCGGCCAGGGTGGTGCGCCAGTAGGCGAGCTGGGCCGCCAGGCGGTCGCCGGAGAGGTGCTCGCGCTGCCAGGCGGCGAAGTCCGCGTACTGCACGCCGGGCGGTTCCAGGGGCACGGGCCGCCCGGCGGTGAACGCCTGGTAGAGCTGGTCGAGTTCGCCGAGCAGCACGCCCTCGGACCATCCGTCGGAGGCGATGTGGTGGAGGGTCAGCAGCAGCGCGTGGGCGTCCTCGCCGAGTCTGACGAGCAGTGCCCGGACCGGGTGCTCGGCGGCCAGGTCGAAGGGGCGGCTGCCGTCCTCGGCCACCAGTTCGGCGAGCCGCCGCTCGGCCCGCGCGAGGGCCGCGCCGGCCCCGCTGACGGCGCCGGGCCCGCTGTCGTGGCCGTCCGCGTCGCGCAGGTCCACCGTGGTCAGGGCGATCGGCCCCGGCTCGTCGATCACCAGCACCGGCTCGTCGTCCACCGCCGGATAGCGGGTGCGCAGCACCTCGTGCCGGGCCACCAGCGCGTCCAGGGCCCGCCGCAGCGCCACCGGGTCGACCGGGCCGGGCAGGCGCAGCAGCAGCGGCACGAGGTACTCGGTGCCGCCGGGCTGAAGCCGGTCGAGCACCCACATCCGGTGCTGCGCGAACGACAGTGGGAGAGCGCCGTCCCGGGCAACGGGGACGATCCCGTCCTGCCGCTTCTTCGTCAAGCCGCGCAGGCGCAGCTGCAGCAGCTCCGTGCGGGAGCGCGGGCTCGTGCTCATCCTTCGCCTTCCTGTGCGTGGGACGGGGTCCGGCCCGGCGACGGTCCACCGGCCGGGCAGCAGCCTGCCGACGGCGGACGGGCCGACGGCAGGGTCAGCGCGGCGAACTCGTGGCCCGCGGACTGCGCGTGTGACTGCCGGTCCTTCTCTGGGCCGCGCACGGAGGGCCTCCCAGCATCGAGCCATGACCCACACCGTGCGCGAGGAAGTCCCCCCAGACGTCAAGCCGTTGCTGCGCAACCGAGACTTCGTGCTGCTGTGGCAGGCCGCGGCGGTGTCCGGGCTGGGCTCCAACGTCTCCAGCGTGGCCTACCCGCTGCTGATCCTCGCGCTGACCGGCTCCCCGGCCGACGCCGGGCTCA
Organism: Streptomyces sp. DSM 40868; assembly: GCF_011820545.1. Taxonomy (NCBI): domain Bacteria; kingdom Bacillati; phylum Actinomycetota; class Actinomycetes; order Kitasatosporales; family Streptomycetaceae; genus Streptomyces; species Streptomyces sp. DSM 40868. The sequence goes on along the minus strand of NZ_CP050504.1, from coordinate 8,973,100 downwards.
GCGGCTTCATCGCCCTGCTGCCTCAACTGCTGTTCCAGCTACCGGCCGGAGTGCTGGTCGACCGCTGGAACCGGCGGCGGACGATGATCACCTGCGACGTGCTGCGTGCCCTGGCCATCGGCAGCGTGGCGGCGGCCCTGCTGCTGCACCGGCTCTCGCTGCCGCACGTGCTCGCGGTCGGGTTCGCCGAGGGCACGCTGACGGTGTGCTTCCGGATCGCCGCCTCGGCGGCCGTCCCCAACGTGGTGCACCCCTCCCAGCTCGCCGCCGCGCTGTCCCGCAACGAGGCGCGGGCGCGCGGCGCAGCGATGCTCGGCCAGCCGCTCGGCGGCGTGCTCTTCGGCCTGGGCCGGGCGGTGCCGTTCCTCTTCGATGCCGCCAGCTATCTGTGGTCGCTGATCGGCCTGCTGCTGATCCGGCGGGAATTCCAGGCCGAGCGGCGCCCGCGCACCGATCCGCTGCACCGCGAACTCACCGAAGGGGTGCGCTGGTTGTGGCGTCAGCCGTTCCTGCGTACGACCACCTTCCTGATCGCCGGGAGCAACCTGCTGTTCCAGGCGCTCTTCCTGACGGTCATCGTGATGGCCCGCGGTCGGCACGGCTCGTCCGCCGCGATCGGCGTGATGTTCGGGGTGGCGGCGGTGGGCGGGGTGATCGGCTCGCTGCTCGCGCCCGCGGTGGAGCGCCGGCTGTCGATGCGGACCGTGGTGATCGGCGCCAACTGGGCCTGGGCCCTGCTCACTCCGGTGCTGCTGGTGGTCCGCGACCCCTACCTGATCGGCGTGGTGTACGCGTTGATGTGTTTCGTCGGCCCGGTGTGGAACGTGGTCGTCTCGGCCTACCAGCTGGCCGTCACGCCCGACGCCGTCCAGGGCCGGGTGCTCGGCGCGGTCGGTCTGGTCGCCTTCGGTGCCATCCCGCTCGGCTCCCTGGCCGGCGGCAGGTTGCTGGCCGGGCTGGGCGCGGACACCACCGTCTGGGTACTCGCCGCGTGGATGGTCCTGCTGGCCGTGACCGCCACCCTCAGCCCTTCGGTGCGCTCCGCTCCCGCACTGGCGGGCGCAGCGGCGGCCGCCGACGAGGCGGAGCCGACGCCGGCCGCCTGACGGCCCGCGCACGCGACCCGCCCTCCGCGCGGCGCACGGTTCACTGCCGTGCGCCGCGTTCCGCCGTCGCCCGTCTCGTGACGCGGCCCCTCCGCCCAGGACGCCCGCCCGGCCGTGGGTGAGGACGGGAGCGCGCGAACGTCCGCCCGCCGCCCCCGAGGGGGTGGCGGGCGGACGTGCCGGGCCCGGAGTTCAGCGGCCTTCGCCCTCCTCCGCCAGCAGGGCGGCGACCTCCTGGTCCGTCAGCTCGGCGATCTGCGCCTCCAGCGCCTCCCGCACGACCTGGCTCAGGGCGGCCACCGTGGTGGCCTCGAAGAGGCGGCGCAGCGGCAGTTCCACGTCGAAGACGGCGATCAGCCGGGCGAGCACCCGGGTGGCCAGCAGCGAGTGGGCGCCGAGGACGAAGACGTCCTCGTCGACGCCGATCCGCTCGATGCCGAGGATCTCCGCCCACACCTCGGCCACGATCTCCTCGGTCGGGTCGCGCGGCGCCTGGTAGTGACGTTCCAGCAGCTCGCTGGTGGTGGCGGGCTCCGGGAGGGCCTTGCGGTCCACCTTCTTGCTGGGCGTCAGCGGCAGTTCGGGCAGGGTCGTCCAGAGCGAGGGCACCATGTACGAGGGCAGCCGCCGGCCCGCCCACTCGCGCAGCTCGGCGACGTCCGGGCCGCCGTCGCCGCGCGGGATCAGGTAGGCGACCAGCCGGCGGTCGCCCGGACGGACGTCGCGGGCGACGACGGCGACCTGGCGCAGCCCGGGGTGCTGTGCCAGCACCGCCTCGATCTCCCCCAGCTCGATCCGGAAACCGCGCAGCTTGACCTGCTGGTCGATCCGGCCGAGGAACTCGATGGTGCCGTCGGCGAGATGGCGCACCAGGTCGCCGGTCCGGTACAGCCGGCCGCCCGGCACGTCGCCGAACGGGTCGGGAACGAACTTCTCCGCGGTGAGCCCGGGGCGGCGGTGGTAGCCGCGGGCCAGCCGGGTGCCGCCGAGGTGGAGTTCGCCGGGCACCCCGACCGGTACGGGTTCACCCGAGCCGTCCAGCACATAGGCCCGGGTGCCCGGGACGGGACGGCCGATCGGCAGCGCGGCCTCCCCACGGCCGGCCGGGGCCGCCGGCACGGGGTGCAGAACACAGGTGACGGTCGCCTCGGTGGGGCCGTAGTTGCACAGGAACCGGCCGGGCAGGCCGGTGGCGGCCCAGGCCAGGGCGTCGTCCACGGTGACCACGTCGCTGCCGACGTTCATCAGCTTCAGGCCGCGCAGCCGTTCGTCGCCGGGCCGGACGTGCTGCATCACCTCGCGGTAGTAGGCGGGGGTGATCTCCATCACGGTGATGTCGTTCTCGGCGACCCGTGCGGGGAGTTCGGCGGGGCTCCAGAACAGCGGGTCGGCCACGACGACGGTCGCGCCGGCCAACAGGGTGGCGGCGATCTGGTCCATCGCCACGTCGAAGGTGAGCGCCGACAGCAGCACCACCCGGTCGCCCGGGTCGATGCCGTAGGCGTCGGCGATCACCTGGCAGTGGTGGGCGTAGGAGCCGTGCTGGATCAGCACGCCCTTGGGCTGCCCGGTGGAGCCCGAGGTGTAGATCATGTACGCCAGTTGGTCCGGCGTGGCACGCGGCGGGGGGTTGTGGTCCGGGCGCTCGGTGATCCGGCCCGCCTCCGCGTCGACCAGCACCAGCGGGCCGCGGGCGACGGCGGAGAGCCGCTCGGCGAACCGGGCGGTGCTCAGCACGGCCCCGGCGTCCAGCTCGTCCAGCATGAACGCCAGCCGCTGGGGCGGGTGTTCGGCGTCGATCGGTACGTAGGCCCCGCCCGCCTTGAGCACCGCGAGCAGCGCCACCACGGCCTCGATCCCGCGCTCCATGCAGACGGCGACCGGGCGTTCCGGACCGATGCCCAGGTCGCGCAGGTGGTGGGCGAGCCGGTTGGCGCGGGCGTTGAGTTCGGCGTAGCCGAGCGAGACCGGTCCGAACGAGACGGCGACCGCGTCGGGGACCTCGGCGGCGCGCCGCTCGAACAGGGCCGGCACGCAGGCCGCCGGCGGCTCGGCGGTGGCCGGGTTCCAGCCGCGCGTCAGCTGCTCCCGCTCGTCCCCGGTGAGGATCGCCAGGCGGCTGAGCGGTGTCTCGGGCCGCGCGGTGGCCGCGCGCAACAGGGTCAGGTAGTGCCCGGCCATCCGCTCGACCGTGGTGCGGTCGAACAGCGCCGTGGCGTACTCGAACAGCCCGTGCAGGCGGCCGTCGGCGCGGCGGCCGAGGGAGAGGGTGAGGTCGAACTTCGCGGTCCGCCAGGGCGAGGGGACCCGCTCGACGGTCAGGCCGTCCAGCCGCAGTGGGGCGCTCTGCACGTGCTGGAGCTCGAACATCACCTGGAAGAGCGGGTTGCGCGACAGGTCACGTTCCGGCTGGAGTTCGTCGACCAGGCGCTCGAAGGGCAGGTCCTGGTGGCTGTAGGCGGCTACCACGTCCTGGTGGACCAGGCGCAGCAGCGCCGCGAAGCTCGGGTCGCCGCCGAGGTCGGCGCGCAGCACGACGGTGTTGACGAACGAGCCGATCACTTCTTCCACTTCGGGCCGGGTCCGGCCGGCGGTCGGGGTGCCGACGCAGATGTCCGTCTGCCGGGTGTAGCGGCCGAGCAGCACGTCGAAGGCGGCGAGCAGCACCACGAACGGGGTGACCGCCTGACCGCGGGCCAGGTCCGCCACGGCCTCGGCGAGCTCGTCGGGAATCGCGAGGGCGAGCAGATCGCCGCGCGGGTCGCGGACGGCCGGGCGGGGCCGGTCGGTGGGCAGCTCCAGCGGGGTGAGTCCGTCGAGCCGCTCCCGCCAGTGCGCGAGTTGGACCTCCGGCTGCTCGCCCTGGGACCAGTGGTCCTGCCAGGCCGCGAAGTCGGCGTACTGCACCGGTGGCGCGGGCGGCGGGCCGCCGCCGGTGAGCCGGGCCCGGTAGAGCAGCCCGAGGTCGCGGGTCAGCAGGTCCACGGACCAGCCGTCGACCGCTATGTGATGAGCCGTCAGGACAAGCAGGTGCTCCCGCTCCCCGACCTTGACCAGCAGGGAGCGCACGGGCGGTTCCCGGTCGAGGCGGAACGGCCGGGCGGTCTCGGCCCGCACCAGCTCCCCGGCCCTGGTGGCGGCCTCGTCCGCCGGCAGGCCGGTGAGGTCCACCGGTGCGGTACCGAGGGTGACCACCGGGTCGATCACCTGTACCGGCTCGCCGTCCGGCGCCGGGTAGCGGGTGCGCAGTGCCTCGTGGCGGGCCGCCAGGTCGTCCAGTGCGCCGGCCAGCGCGGCGGTGTGCAGCGGGCCGCGCAGGCGCAGCACCAGCGGCACCAGGTACTCGGAGCTGCCGGGCTCCAGCTGGTCGAGGAACCACATCCGGCGCTGGGCGGAGGAGAGCGACAGCGTGCCGCCGCGCGGCACCGGCAGCACCGTCCCGGCCGGATCGGCGGGCCGGGTGCCGGGGGCGGTGGCCAGTTCGGCCAGGGCGGTGACGGTGCGGCGGGAGAAGACCTCGGCGACCGGGATCTCGACGCCCAAGGCCGCCCGCAGCCGGAAGACCAGCCGGGTGGCCAGCAGCGAATGGCCCCCGAGGGCGAAGAAGTCGTCGAGCGCGCCGACGCGCTCACGGCCCAGCAGTTCGGCGAAGACCTCGGCGACGGTCTGCTCGACGGGGTCGCGCGGCGCGACGTACTCCCCCACCGCGGCCAGCCCGTCCAGTCCGGGCAGCGCCTCCGAGTCCAGCTTGCCGCTGGCGGTGAGCGGCAGTGCGGCAAGGACCCGCAACACGGTCGGCACCATGGCGTCCGGCAGCCGGGCCGCCAGGTGGGCCCGCAGCACGACCGGGTCGGGTTCGGCGCCCTCCACGGGGACGATGTGGCCGACCAGTTGCTGGTCACCGTAGACGCCGACGGCCGCCGCGGCGACCGAGGGGTGCTCGCAGAGCACGGCCTCGATCTCGCTGGGCTCGATCCGGATGCCGCGCAGCTTGACCTGCCGGTCGAGCCGTCCGAGGTACTCCAGCGTGCCGTCCGCGCGGCGCCTGACCCGGTCCCCGGTGCGGTAGAGCCGCTCGCCCGGGACGGCCGGGTGCGGGTTGGGGACGAAACGCTCGGCGGTCAGGTCGCCACGGCCGAGGTAGCCGCGGGCCAGGCCGGTGCCGGCCACGCAGAGTTCACCGGGGGCGCCGGCCGGGACCAGGCCGCCGTCCGGGTCGAGCACCAGGATCCGGGTGTTGTCGATCGGCTGCCCGATGGTGACGATCTCGCCGGCCTCCCGGCCGTCGTAGCGCCATGAGGTCACGTCGATGGCGCACTCGGTGGGGCCGTAGGTGTTGACCAGGGTCACCGGCAGCAGGGCGAGCAGCCGGTCGCAGAGTTCCACGGGCAGCGGCTCACCGGCGCAGAACACCAAGCGCAACGTCACGCAGTCACGCAGCCCGGGCTGCTGGACCAGCGCCCGCAGCACGGACGGCACGACTTGCAGCACGGTGATCCGGTGCTCGGCCACCGCCCGCACCATGGCGGCCGGGTCGCGCGGCACGCCGTCGGCGGCCACCACCACCGTTCCGCCGCAGACCAGCGGTGCCAGGAACTCCCAGACGGAGGCGTCGAAGCCGACCGTGGTCTTCTGCAGCACCCGGTCCCCCTGGCCGAGGCCGTGCTCGCGCACCGTCCACATCACCCGGTTGCGAATGGCCTCATGGCTGATCACTACGCCCTTGGGCCGACCGGTCGATCCCGAGGTGTACATCAGATAGGCGGCGCCGGCGGGGTCGAGCGGCGGCAGTCCGGCGTCCGGCCGCCGGTCGACAGGTCCCGGTCCGGCCGGCTCCGGGGCCTCGTCGAGGAGCACCAGCCGGGCCGCGCCCTCGGGCAGTTCCCCGCGGATCCAGGACTGGCCGATCAGCACGGTGGCGCCGCTGTCGGCGAGTATGCGGGCGCGGCGCCGCGCCGGGTGGGCGGGGTCGACCGGCACATAGGTGCCACCGGCCCGGAGCACCCCGAGCAGGGCGGTGACCAGGTCGGCCTCCCGGCGCAGGCAGACCGCGACCGGGGTCTCCGCGCGTACCCCGACGGCGCGCAGGCGGTGCGCCAACCGGGTCACCCGGGCGTCGAGTTCGGCGTAGCTCAGGGTGGACTCGCCGAAGACGACGGCGGGCGCGTCGGGGGTGCGGGCGGCCTGCTCGGAGAACAGCTCGGGCAGGCAGCGGACGGGCGGCTCGACGGCGGTGTCGCGCCGGCCGTGCGTCAGCGCCTTCCGTTCGGCGGCGTCCAGCGCGTCGATCCGGTCGAGCGGCAGGTCAGGTGCGTCGACCACCGCGGCGAGCAGGCGTTGGTAGTGCTCGGCCATTCCTCGCACGGTGTCGCGGTCGAACAGTGCGGTGGCGTACTCGAAGCCGCAGCGCAGGGTGCCGTCGGCCTGCGGCTGCACCGAGACCGTCAGGTCGAACTTGGCGGCCGGCCAGGAGACGGCGAGCTGTTCGACCCGGAGCCCGGGCAGGGTGAACGCCTCGCCCTTGGGCGGGCGCAGTTCGAACATGACCTGGAAGAGCGGGTTGCGGGACAGGTCGCGCTCGGGCGCCAGCTCCTCGACGACGCGTTCGAACGGCACGTCTGCGTGGGCGTAGGCGTCGAGCGCCGATTCACGGACCCGGGCGAGCAGTTCGGTGAAGGTGGGGCGCCCGCTCAGGTCGCCGCGCAGCACCAGGGTGTTGGCGAAGAAACCTATCAACGGTGCCGTTTCGGAGCGGGTGCGGCCGGAGACCGCGGTGCCGACCGCGATGTCCTGCTGGCCGCTCCACCGGCCGAGCAGCGCGTAGCAGCCGGCGAGCAGCACCATGAACGGGGTGGCGGCGTGGCGGCGGGCCAACTCGTCGATGGACGCGGCGAGTTCGGCGGGCAGTTCGACGGCGAGCCGGTCACCGCGCGGATCCCGCAGGCGCGGGCGGCGGCGGTCGGTGGGCAGGTCGAGCGGGGCCAGTCCGGCCAGCCGTTCCCGCCAGTGCCCGAGCCGGGCGGCGGACTCCTCGGTGGCGGCGTGCTCGCGCTGCCAGCGGGCGAAGTCCGCGTACTGGACGGGCAGCGGCTCCACGGTCTCGCCGGCGTAGTGGCGCGCCAGTTCGTCGGCCAGCACCTCGACGGACCAGCCGTCGGAGGCGATGTGGTGCAGCGTCAGCGCCAGCACGTGGTCGTCCGCTCCGATGCGCAGCAGCATTCCGCGGATGGGGGCGCCGGCCGCCAGGTCGAACGGGACGTCCAGGTCGGCGCGGATCAGCCGCAGCGCCTCCTCCTCGGTCGTCTCCCGCTCGGTCAGGGGGATGCGGGCACCGGGGTCGACGAGCTGGACCGGTTCGCCGTCGCGTTCCTCGTACCGGGTGCGCAGCACCGCGTGGCGCTCGGTCAGGGCGGCCAGCGCGGTGGTCAGCGCCGTCCGGTCCAGCGGGCCGCGCAGCCGCAGCGCGATCGGCACCAGGTAGTCGGTGGCACCGGGGGCGAGACGGTCGAGGAACCACAGGCGCTGCTGGGCGAAGGAGACCGGCAGCGGTCCGTCCGAGCCCGCCGCGGTGATCGGTGCCCCCCGGTCGACGCCGGCGGCCAGTACCTCGGCGAGCCGGGCGACGGTGCCGGCCGCGAACACCTCCGCCAGCGGCACCTCGGCCGAGACCACCTGCCGGAGCCGGAAGGCCAGCCGGGTGGCCAGCAGGGAGTTGCCGCCGAGGACGAAGAAGTCGTCGTGCACGCCGACCTCTTCCAGGCCGAGCAGTTCGCACCAGACGGCGGCGACCGCCTGCTCCAGCGGGGTGCGCGGCGCGACCCGGTCCCCGGCCGGGGCCGGCCGGGCGCCGGACGGGTCGGGCAGCGCCTTGCGGTCGACCTTGCCGCTTGCCGTGCGGGGCAGCCCGGGCAGCACCACGTACAGCGCGGGTACCAGGTAGGCGGGGAGCAGCCGCTCCAGGTGGGCGCGGAGGTCGGCGGCCCGCGGTGCACGCTCGCCGGCCGGCACCAGGTAGGCGACCAACCGGGCCGCCTCTCCCGTGCCGTGGGTGCCCACCGCGGCCTCCAGCACCTCGGGGTGCCCGGTCAGCGCGGCCTCCACCTCGGCCGGCTCGACCCGGAACCCGGCGACCTTGATCTGGGTGTCGACGCGGCTGATGAATTCCAGCAGTCCGTCGGAGCGGTGCCGGACCAGGTCGCCGCTGCGGTAGAGCCGGGCGCCGGGGACCTTGGCGTACGGGTCGGGGACGAAGCGCTCGGCGGTGAGGTCGCCGCGTCCCCGGTAACCTCGGGCCACCTGGACGCCACCGATGTACAGCTCGCCGACGGCGCCCGGCAGCACCGGTGCGAGCTCGGGGTCCAGCACGTACAGGGTGGTGTTGTCGATCGGCACGCCGATGCCCATCGGGCCCTGGTCGAGCTCGCGCACCGGGAGGGCGAGGGTGGCGCAGCCGACCGTGGTCTCGGTCGGACCGTACTCGTTGAACGCCACGGTGTCCGGGGCATGGCGCCGCCACGGCTCCAGCATCGCGCCGGTGAGCTGCTCGCCGCCGAGCACCAGGTGGGGTGCCGCGGTGCGCAGCGCCGCCCCGGGCAGTTCCCGGCCGAGCGGCCCGAGGTGGGTGGGGGTGAGCTTCAGCAGGTCGAAGGAGTCCCGGCTCAGCAACCGGACCAGGCCGTCGAGGCCGGGCGTGCCGTCGTCCGGGGTGAGGGTGACGGCGGCGCCGGTGAGCAGCGCGGGGAAGAGCGAGGTGACCGGCAGGTCGAAGGCGACCGAGGAGTACAGCGCGGTGCCGGCGCCCCCGCCGAGGTAGGTCCGGGCGGACCAGCGTACGTAGTTGACCACGTTGCGGTGGGTCACCATGACGCCCTTGGGCTCGCCGGTGGAGCCCGACGTGTAGATCAGGTACGCGAGGTTGTCCGGCCCTGCGCCGCTCTCGGGCGCGTCCTCCCGCTCCCCGTCCCCGACGGCCAGCGCTGTCCCGGTCCAGCCCTGTGCCGACTCTTCGTCCGTGACCAGCAGTTCGGCACCGGCCCGGTCGAGCAGGAGGGATCGCCGCAGCGGCGGATGGTCGGGCGCCAGCGGCAGATAGCCGGCACCGGCCTTGAGCACCGCGAGCAGCGCCACCACCAGCTCCGGCCCCCGGCGCAGGCAGACGCCCACCAGGCTCTCCGGTCCCGCCCCGTGCGCCCGCAGCCGGTGTGCCAGCAGGTTCGCCCGGCGATCGAGCTGACGGTACGACAGTTGACCGCCGGGCCAGCGCAGCGCGACCGCGCGCGGGGTGCGCCCGGCCTGCTCGGCGAACAGCTCGTGCAGGCAGCGCTCGGGCAGCGGCACGGCGGTCTCGTTGAACTTCTCGATCACGGCGAGCCGGTCCTGATCGGTCAGCAGGCCGACGCGGTGCAGCGGGCGGTCCGGATCGGCCAGCACGGCGTCGAGCAGCACCCGGAAGGCGTCGGCCAGGCGCCGCGCGGTCGTCCGGTCGAACAGCGCGGTGGCGTACTGCAGCCGGGCGTTGAGCCGCCCGTCGGGCAGTACGTCGGTGTCGAGCACCAGGTCGAACGGCGAGCCGGTCAGCGGTGTGCGCACCAGCTCGCAGTCGAGGCCGGGCAGCGCGATCGGCTCGGGCGGAGCGGTGCGCAGCGAGAAGGACACCTGGAAGAGCGGGTTGCGGGCAAGGTCACGCTCCGGAGCCAGCTCGTCAACCACCAGTTCGAACGGTGTGCCGGCGTGGCTGAGGGCGGCCAGCGTGTTCGCGGCGACCCGGCCGAGCAGGGTCCGGAAGGAGGGTTCGCCGCTCAGGTCGCCGCGCACCACCACGGTGTTGACGAACAGGCCGATCAGCCGCTCCGCATCGGGCAGGCCGCGGCCGCTCACCGGCGTGCCGACCGCGATGTCCCGCTGCCCGCTGAACCGGGCGAGCACCGCCTGGAACGCGGCGAGCAGCACCATGAACCGGGTCGCCCGGCTACGGCGGGCGAGGAGGTCGACCCGTGCCATCAGCTCGGCCGGCAGCTCGAAGCGGACGGCGTCGCCCGCACCGTCCCAGACGGCCGGGCGGGGGCGGTCCGTCGGCAGCTGAAGCGGCGTCAGGTCGGCGAGCGCGGTGCGCCAGTGGTCCAGCCCGGCGGCCAGCCGTGGGCCGGTGAGTCTCTCGGCCTGCCAGTCGGCGAAGTCGGCGTACTGGAGGGCGAGCGGCGCGAGGGCGGCCGGCGCGCCGCCGGTGCGCTCCCGGTAGCCGGCCGCCAGTTCGGCGCCGAGAAGGTGCCAGGACATGCCGTCGAAGGCGATGTGGTGGACCACCACGATCAGCAGGTGGTCGGCGGGGCCCACCCGGGCCAGCACGGCCCGCAGCGGGGGCTGCCGGGCCAGGTCGATGGGGAGCCGCAGTTCGTCCTCGATCAGCCGGGCCAGCCGGGCCTCCCGTGCGGAGGCCGGCAGGTCGGTGAAGTCCAGCTCCCGGAAGAGGACTTCGGCTTCCGGAGCGACGTACTGCAGCAGCCGGCCGGCGTCCTGCCGGTAACTGGTGCGCAGTACCTCGTGCCGCTCGACGACGGCGGTGAGCGCACCGCGCAGCGCGTCCGTCTCCAGACCGCCCCGGATCCGCAGCGCCAGCGGGAGCAGGTAGTCGGGCGTGCCCGGCCGCAACTGGTCGAGGAACCAGATCCGTTGCTGCCCGAACGACGCGCCGCGGGGCGCCCTGGCCTGGTTGTCCGCACCGTCACGGCTGTCGTCGATCCCCACCGGCCACCTCCACGGGTCCTCACGGACGCGCACCGCGCCCCAGCGAAGCCTGCTGGCGGGCCCGAGCCCGGCACCAGGGACACAGCGGCAGGGTGCGGTGCCGTCCCTGCTGCCGGTTTGTCTCTTGTCGCCGATCCCGGGCGCCCGGCAGGCTCGCCCCGTCGCAGTGTCGAATCCCCGAGGGCTGGAGGGCCTGATGACCGAGGAAGCCGCCGACACCCGTAGCTACCTGGTCGTGCTCAACGACGAGGAGCAGTACTCGATCTGGCTCGCCGACCGTGAACTGCCGCTCGGCTGGCGGCCGGAGGGCACGCGGGGCAGCCGGGCGGAGTGCCTGGCGCACATCGGGACCGTGTGGACCGACATGCGGCCGCTGAGCCTGCGCATCCGGATGGACGGCGCCGCCACCGGCGGGACCCGTGCGACCGTCTGACACCGTGCCCGTCGGCGTGCTGCAGACCGTGGGCCGGACGCCGCTGGTCGAGCTGACCAGGTTCGACCCGGCCGCCCGCTTCCGCCTGTACGCCAAGCTGGAGGCGCACAACCCCGGCGGCTCGATCAAGGACCGCTCGGCGCTGGAGCTGCTGCGCGGGGCCATCAGCGAGGGCCGGGTGATCCCCGGCCGGTCGGTCGTGGTCGAGTCCAGCTCGGGCAACCTGGGCATCGGACTCGCCCAGGCGTGCCGGTACTTCGGGGTCCGCTTCGTCTGTGTGGTGGACCCGCGCGCCAACCGCCAGAACATCGCCGTCATGCGGGCGCTGGGCGCCGAGGTCGAGGTGGTCACCACGATCGACCCGGTCAGCGGCGAGTACCTGCCGGTGCGGCTCCGCCGGGTGCGCGAGATCCTCGCCGGCACCGAGGACGCCTACTGCCCGGACCAGTATGCGAACCCCCTCAACCCGCGCTCGCACCACGCGACGATGCGGGAGATCTGCGAGGCCGTGCCCGGCGGCCCGGACTACCTGTTCTGCGCGACGAGTTCGTGCGGGACGCTGCGCGGCTGCGCCGAGTACGCGCGGGAACAGCGGCTCCCGGTGGCCATCGTGGCCGTCGACGCCGAGGGCAGCGTCATCTTCGGACGCGAGCCCGCGCCCCGGCTGATCCCCGGCCACGGCGCGGCCGTCCGCCCGGCGCTCCACCAGGACGGTCTCGCCGACGAGGTGGTGCACGTCAGCGATCTCGACTGCGTGGTCAACTGCCGTCGGCTGGCGCACCGCGAGGCGATCCTGGCCGGTGGCTCGGCGGGCGCGGTGCTCGCCGCGGTCCGGCGGGTGGGCGGCCGGATCCCGGCGGGCGCGGCCTGCGTGGTGATCCTCCCGGACCGGGGCGAGCGTTACCTCGACACGATCTATGACGACGACTGGGTCGCGTCGCACTTCGGCGACGTCGCCCACCTGTGGAAGGAGCACGTTCCAGTGGCCGAGGCGGCGACATGCTGATCCTGACGGCCGGACAGGTCCGTCAGGTCCTGGACGGTGCCGAGCAGCAGGTGGTCGAGGCGGTGAGCCGGGCGTACCGGCTGCACGCGGCCGGCCGGACCGTGCTCCCGCACTCGCTCTTCCTCCGGTTCCCCGAGGAGGCGCGCAACCGCATCATCGCCCTGCCGGCCTACCTCGGGAACCCGGGCGGTTCCGGGGCGCGGGAACCGGTCGCCGGCGTCAAGTGGATCTCCTCCTTCCCCGGCAATCTGGACGCCGGGCTGGAGCGCGCCTCGGCGGTGATCGTCCTCAACTCGATGCGCACCGGCCACCCGGAGGTGCTGCTGGAGGGCTCGGTGATCTCCGCGCGGCGCACCGCGGCGAGTGCGGCGCTCGCCGCCGCGACCCTCGCCCCGCGGGAGCCGCAGACCGGCGTCACGCTGATCGGCTGCGGAGTGATCAACTTCGAGGTGCTGACCTTCCTGCGCGCCCTGCTGCCCGAGCTGGCCGAAGTCACCCTCTTCGACCTCGATCCGGCCCGCGCAAGGGACTTCGCCGAGCGCTGCGCGGCCCTGCTGCCCGGGCTGCGGACCACCGTCACCGAGCGGATCGGGGACGCTCTGGCGGCCCACCGGCTGATCTCGGTCGCCACCACCGCCGCCACCCCTCACCTGGACCCGTCCCCCTGCCCGCCCGGGACGCTGCTGCTGCACCTGTCCCTGCGCGACCTCGCTCCGGAGACCATCCTGTCCAGCGTCAACATCGTCGACGACGACGACCACGTCTGCCGCGAGTCCACCTCGCTGCATCTGGCCGAGCAGCAGGCCGGTCACCGCGACTTCATCGCCGACTCGATCGGCGCCCTCCTCACCGGCGCCCGGCGCGAGCGCGACCCCGAGGCCCTCACGGTCTTCTCGCCGTTCGGCCTGGGCGTGCTGGACCTCGCCGTCGCCGACCTGGTCCGCCACCGGGCTCAGGAGCAGGGTCTCGGCACGGACGTCCCGGACTTCCTGCCCTTCGGGCACGGTAGCTGACGACTCGTCCGTGCCACCGGTCCGGCGGCACGGACGGTCAGTCCCCGCACAGCGTCCGGGCGAGCCGGCACAGCTCCGCGCGGTTCGCGCTGCCGGTCTTGTGGAGCAGGCTGGCGATGTGCTTCTCCACCGTACGGTGCGAGAGGGACAGCCGCTGGGCGACGTCCTGGTTCCCGAGCCGGTCCACGAGCAGCGCGAACACGTCGAACTCACGCGGCGTCACCCCGACCGACCGCAGTCCCTCGGGGATCAGCTCCCGTCCGGTGCGCCGATGCGCGACGGGCACGCCCGCCTGCCGGATGAGCGACCGGCAGGCACCGGCGACGGAGCGCACGCCGGCCTGGTGGAAGTACTCCTCGGCGGTCCGCAGCCAGGCGACGGGCTCGCCCCAGCCGTCGGCGAGGGCCGCCTCGGCGACCAGCCGCAGCCCGAGGTGACGGGCGGTGGGGAAGCCGGAGAACTCCTGCCGTGCCCGGTCCACCAGTCCCGCGGCCTCCCGGCCGCGGCCCTCCCGACCGAGCAGGACGGCGTCGGCGAGCACCAGGAACTGCCGGTTCCAGGCCAGTTCGGCGGCGGGCGCCGCCAGGGCCGCCGCGTACTCCGCGCGGTCGGCGGTGCCGCCGACGACGGCGAGCAGCGGGCCGAGGCCGTACCGCCCGCTCAGGTAGAACATGTTGGGGTGCTGGTCCTCCCAGGCGGCCGCGGCGGCCAGTTCGGCCAGCGCCCGGGTGCGGTTCTCCTCCAGCAGGGCACAGAACGCCCGGCACAGGCCGAGCAGGACCGGCATCAGGAAAGAGGTGGACTCGTCGGCCTGGTCGAACCGGAGCAGTTCCCGCTCCATCTGCCGCCGCCGGCCCTGGTGGGCGGCGAGGGTGGCGGCCACCAGCAGCAGGTAGCGGTGTCCGCCGACGTTGCGCATCCGGGCGCTCGGCCCCAGGCAGCGGTCTATGATCTCCTGGGCGGCCGGGAAGTCGGCGCGCTGCACGGCGTCCATCGCCAGCAGGCCCTCCGCGTGCTGGACCAGGGCGAGGGCGCCCAGTTCGCGCGCGGCGTCCCGCGCCTCCCGGATCCGGCGCGCCTCACCGCTGCGCAGGAAGGCGTTGGCGCCGAGCCGCAGCAGCGCCTCCACCCGCCAGACCGGCAGGCTGTGCTCCTCCGCGACGGCGAGCATCCGCTCCAGACAGGCGTCCGCGCCGTCGAAGCCGCGCTTGCGGGCCAGCAGGGCGAGTAACTGCCATGCCTGGCAGGCCACCACGGGGAGCTTCTCGCGCTCGGCGACCTCGGCCGCCTCGCGGGCCAGCCGCTCGGTCCCGGCCGTGTCCGCGCCGTGCGCGGGCAGCAGCGCCAGGTGGGCCTCGACCACGGCCAGCGCGGCGGTGTGCCGCGGGTCCGACGGGTCGCCGAGCTGCGCCCGGGCGGCGGCCACCTGGGCCAGGGTGTCGGCGGCGCGCTCGGAGATCACCGCGGCCCAGGCGAGCCTGGTGTGCAGGGCGACCCGGCGCTCGATGTCCAGCGCGTCGGCCCCCGCGTCCGGCAGCGACTCGGCCAGCGCGAGTGCCCGGTCCAGCTGCCCGGTCTCGGCCGTCGCGTGCACCAGCGACTCGGTGACGGCGGTGCGGTCGGCCGGCGCCGCCAGCCCTCGGGCCCGCTCCAGCAGTTGCACGGCGGTGGCCGACGCGCCCCCGGCGAGGGCCCGGCGGCCGGCTTCGGCGTACAGCAGTGCCGCTCCCGCGTCGTCGCCGCCCAGCTGCCGCAGCCGTGCCACCAGCTGGCAGCGGTCGTCGGAGACGGCCGGGTCGGCGGCCAGCACCGCCTCGGCCGCCCGGCGGGCGATCACCGCCCGCTCGGCCGGCGGCAGCCCGGCGAGCAGCGCCTCCGCGGTGAGCGCGTGCCGGAAGGCGTACTGGTCGACCGCGCCGGGATCGGGGACGACGAAGCCCGAGTCGGCCGCGGCGGCCAGCTGGTCGAGCAGCAGCCGCACGTTGTGCCCGGTGATCAGCTCCAGCGTGCCGATCGAGAATTCGGTGCCCAGCGTGGCGGCGAGCAGCAGCAGGTCGCGCACCTGCGGGTCGAGCTGCGCCAGCCGTTGCCGCAGGCCGCTGACCACGCTGTCCGGGACCGCGGCCGCCAGGTCGCCGGTGACGTGCCAGCCGTCGCCGTCCCGGCGCAGCACTCCCGAGCCGACCATCTCGGCGAGCAGTTCCTCGACCAGGTACGGGTTGCCGTTGCTGAGCGTGCTCAGCC
This sequence comes from Streptomyces sp. DSM 40868, assembly GCF_011820545.1. Taxonomy (NCBI): domain Bacteria; kingdom Bacillati; phylum Actinomycetota; class Actinomycetes; order Kitasatosporales; family Streptomycetaceae; genus Streptomyces; species Streptomyces sp. DSM 40868. Next base: position 8,957,554 of record NZ_CP050504.1, on the reverse strand, counting down.
GTTCGACCACGGCAGCCGGCACCTGCTCGGCCGGCAGGTCCAGGCAGCCGGCCGCGAGCGCACCGACCTGGGCCGCGCCGAGCGGCTCCAGGGTGGCCAGCGAGGCGACCCGACGCCGCTCGGCGCCCCGGGCCAGCTCCAGGGCGGCGCCCGGCTCGGGCCGCAGCGTGGCTGCCAGCAGGACCGGCAGCCCGGCCAGGTTGTCGACCAGGTAGTCCACCACGGCGATGGTCTCCGAGTCGGCCTCGTGCAGGTCCTCCAGGACGAGCAGGCAGCCGCGGTCGCGGCCGAGCACGGCCAGCAGCCGCAGCACGGCCTCGGCCAGCTCCACCGCGCTCTCGGGGTAGCCGGGCACGGCGGTGTGCCGCCACTCCGGGATCACCCGGCCCAGGGCCGGGCGGTAGGGCTCCAGCTCCCGGTCCTGGGGCACGCCCGTGACCCGGAAGCGGGAATGCAGCGCCTCGATGAGCGGGCGGTACGGCATCCCGGCACTGGTCGGGCTGCCGCGCCCGCGCAGCACCGGCAGGCCGAGCGACTCGGCCAGGCCGACGCACTCCCCGGCCAGCCGGGACTTTCCGATCCCCGCCTCCCCCACCAACAGGACCGTGTGGCCCGCCCTGTCCTGAAGGCCGGTCAGTACACGCCGGAAGAGCCCGAGTTCGGTCTCGCGACCGATGGTGGTCGGGGCAGTAGTGTGCACCTGCGCAGGTTACCCGTGCCGCCCTCGCGCCGAGTAGAGAGTTCTTCGGAAAAGAGGATCACGCCGCACCGCGGCGGCCCATCGCTGCCGCCCGACGGGCGTTCAGTGGCGTTCGTCGTGGAAGTCGATGCTGACGGTGGTCCACGGGCTGGTCCCGCGGACCACCGAGGACGCGCCGAGCATCTGGGACCGGCGGCCGAGCCCGCCGCCGCTGCGCAGCCGGATCTCGCCCGCCGGGTGGTCGGTGGCGGCATCGTGCCGGGTGGTGGGCTGCTTCCAGAGCCGCACGAGGTCGTCGGTGTTCATCAAGGGGTTCCTTTCACAGGGAAGTGTTCGGTGTTCTTCGTCAGGGGCACGGGACCCGGCTACAGGCTTTCCGGAGTCGTCCACGGCTCCGCCCCGGAGGCGGGGCGGGACGGGTCGGTGTCCGGCGTCCGCAGCAGCAGCGCCGGGGGGACCAGATCGGCGAAGCCCAGCCGCAGCAGGCCGAGGCCGTGGCCGGACAGGCCGGTGAGCAGGCCGGGCTCCGCGACGCCGCCGCCGGCCGCGGGGTGCGGGCCGTGCCGGACCCGTCCGGCGGTCCGCGCCCGGAGCACCGCGCCCGCCGCCGTGCGCTGTGGCAGCTCCAGCAGGCCCCACTCGCCGTGGCAGAGGCTGCCGTCGGGCACCGGTCCGGTGTCCGCGAGGTGCCCGACGGCCGCGGCGACGGCCGCCGCCAGCGCCGGATCCGCCAGCGCCCCGGGCCGGTCGGCGACCGCGAGCGCGACTCCCGTCGCGCCGGTGCACCAGGAGAGGTCTGTGTCGGCGGCCGGTGACGCGGCCACGGCCGACCGCAGGGCGGTCAGCCCCGCCCGGCGGTACCGCTCGCCGCCGGGGCCCACGGCGCCGAGCAGCGCCCAGCCGACCCCGGCGGCGCCGGTGGCGAAGCCCGGCACGGCCGGGACGGGCTCGGCGGTGAGCCGGTCGGCACAGACCTGCGCACCGCGGCGGAGCTCGGCCGACGGGTACGTCCGGTGCGCGGCCAGCAGCGCGGCCAGGCCACCCGCCGTGCCGTCGAGCACGCCGGTCGGCCGCTCGGCTCCGGCGGCCCGGACGGTCAGCGCGGCCGTCGGCTCGACCAGGGCGCGCAGCCCGGCGTCGTCCAGCGCGGCCGAGACCCGGGTGAGCGCGTACAGGATGCCGCCGAGACCGGTGAAGCCTCCCGAGCCGACCACGCCGAGATCCGCGTCCGGGAGCGCGGCGAGCCGGTCCAGCAGCCGAGGCAGCGGGCGCAGCGCGGCGCGTGCCGTCCCGGCGTAGCGGTCCGCGCCGGTGAGCGCGGCGAGCTGGGCCAGGAAGAGGGCGACGCCCGGGTACCCGTGCCCCAGGTCGGCACCGCACGGTGCGAGCCTGCGGTACCGCTCGCCGAGCAGTTCGACGCCCAGCCAGTTCGCCCGGTCCCGGTCCCGGTGGGCCTGCCGGACCAGCAGGTCGCCGAGTTCCCGGGCGGCGGCGAGCAGTTGGCCGGGGGCCGGCGGCCCGGCGGTTCGCGGACGCGGCCCGGCCGGCCGGGGGCCGGGCAGCGCGGCGGGATGCGCCGGCGCCGCCGTCCGGCAGGCCAGCGCCGTCCGGATGATTCCCTCCTGCCGGGCGAGGTCGGCCTCGTCCATGACCGCGAGGCGCGCCGCCACCCGGGCCAGTCCGGGCCGTTCGAGGGCGCCGGGGATGCGGGTGCCGGTGCCGCTCCACAGGTCGGTGCGGGCGGGGCGGGCGGTGAACACCGGTACGTCGCCGTCCCACAGCTCGGCGACCTCGTGGTCGAGCAGTCCGGGCCACCCCTGGTCGTCCACCGCCTCCGTGCCGAGCAACCGCAGCAGTTCCTCCCGGTCGCCCGGTTCGCGCAACACGTCGGGGTGGGTGGCCTCGGCGAGGACCGTCACGTAGACCTGGGTGGCCCGGGTCACCACCCGGACCTCGTCGTCGGCGAAGCGGCGCAGCAGGCCGGCCAGCTCCCGCCGGTGGTTCAGGAGCAGCCGGTAGCCCGCGCGGAAGCCGGTCACCAGCGCCTCGGTGTGGACGGCGGGCTCGGCTTCCGTGCCGGCCAGCCGGGGGCGGTTGGCCCCGGCGCGGACCGTGCCGGGCCGGCGGACCAGCCGCATGGCGTCGGTGCCCGCGGCCTCCCAGCAGGCCGTCTCCACCGGCGAGCGGCGGTCCGCGCCGCCGCCGAGGCCGGAGAGGTCGAGCGCGTCCTCGTCCCCGAGCACCAGCTGGGGCAGCAGGCCGATCCGCTGCACGGACGCGTCCAGCGCGCGGCCCGCCGGATCGTCGGCAGCGGGGTCCTCGGGCAGCGGCGGGTGGAAGAGTGTCTCCAGGTCCACCAGCACCGGGTGGTCGGCGCACGCGATCAGGTTCTCGTGGTGCAGGTCGGTGAGGTCGAGCACGTGGGCGAGCGCGAGCAACACGCCCTGGCGCAGGTAGAACCGGTCGAGTTCGGCTCGCGAGGAGCAGGGGCGGGCCTCGATCAGCTCCGACCAGCCGTGGTCCGGACGGGTCAGCAGGGCCGGTGTGCGCAGTTCGGGCGTGGCCGCGCGGGCGTTGCACCAGTCGACCAGTTCGCCGAAGTGGCGGTCGGCGGCGAGCGAGCGGGGCTTGTACACCACCCGGCTGCCGTCGGCGAAGCGCAGCACGGCGACCCGGCGCCCGCGCCGATGCGTGTCGCCGGCGGCCCGGTCCACGGCGACCAACGGGCCGGGGTGGCGTCCGGCCAGCAGCCGGGCGATCAGCTCGGCGCGGTCCTGGGCGTACCGGGTGAGCAACTCGGCCATGGCCGCGACGGCGTTGACGCAGCCGTGACCGGCCAACCGGGCCAGCAGGGGGTACTCGGTGAACAGCCGGACCAGGCCGTCCCTGGTCCCGGTGCCGGCGACGAAGTCGCGGAACCTGGCTTGCGGGGTCGCGCCCGCCAGGCGTCCCTCCACCCGGGCCACTTGGAGCTCCAGCACCAGCGCACGGGCCGCCAGGCCGCCCAGCGCGGCGGCCGTGGTCGCGGTGAACTCGCGTATGAGGCCGTCCAGCTCGGCCGACCGGCCCACGTCCGGGTGGAGTTCGGCGCGCAGCCGCCGCCCGGCCAGCTCGGCGAACGGCGCGAGTACGACGGCGAAGCCGGCCGTGCCCGGCAGCGGCCCGGACGCCGGGACCGGGTCTTCGGGCGCGGCGGCGAGAGCGGCCTCGACGAACTCGGCCGCTTCGCGGTCCCGCGGCTCCTGGGACTTCGCCGACGCCAGAGCCGACAGCCACCCCGAGGGGGCGGTCGGCCCGGCATCCGCGAGCGCGTCGTTGGCGGTCACGATTCGTGAGCCTGTCAGCCGGCGCGGTGGTGGCGCAAGAGCCGGAACCCTGCCGGAATTACCCTACCGCCGCTGGTGGCGCCGGTGCCTGACGGGACATCATGCTCGTTGTGCGGCTTGAGGGTTGGGCACGACCGGCGCGCCGGCATGCTTTCCCCGACCTCCCCGGCCGCCTCGGACAAGTCGTGCGGCCGGGGAACAGGACGGTCGTCGTCGGCTCGGGTCGGGGGCGCGGCTACGACTGCGCCGGCACGGTGAACTGCGTTGCGGGGCTGGGTCAGCGCGTGAGCGGGCCGCGGGAGTGATGCTCGCGGACGGGCGGAAGCCGCGGCGGCCGTGCAGCGCCGCTGGACCGGTCGGGAGCCCGGTGGCGGGGTCGGGGCGGCGCGGGCTCTGGCGGGGCGGGCTCGGGTCGGCGACGGGCGAGCCCGCGAGGGAGGGGTGGCCCGGCGGCCGGGCTCCCCGCCGGGATCCGTGGTCCTGGGCAGGGGGATGCGCGGTCGTGCCCGGGCGCCGGGCATGCCCCGTCCCGGACAGGCGGCGGTGGCGACCGCGACGAGGTGGCAGTCGTCAGACGGGGAGGCCGAGCCGCGGACCGCCCCGGTCGCGCAGTCGCCTGAAGAAGGCCAGCACGCCCGCGGAGCCGCCGCCCCAGGTGGCACTCGGCCCGGCGAGACCGGTGTCCGGGAACACGGGCCGGGAGCAGGTGCCGCCGCTACGGCTCAGGATGAGCCTGGCGACGGTCTCGGCCGCGTCCAGGAACTCCTCGGACTCGGCTGCCTCCGCGACATCCAGCATCAGGTCGCCCACTCCGGCCAGTCCGCAGCACTGCGTGACCAGCGGCATACGCGGCGCCAGTGCGGCGCAGGCGCGCGCGGATCGCTGGGCGAGGTCGAGGTATCCGGGCTCGTCGATGCGTTCGGCGGCCCGGACGAGGACGGTCCCGATGCCGGCCAGGCCCCGGCACCAGGAGCCGTAGCGGCGTGTCGCCCCCGGTTCGGCGGCCGCCGCGATGATGTCCGGTGTGACGGCGGCCAGGTGCGCGGCGGCCCGCTCGGAGCGGCGGATGGGGTCCGGGTCCGCGGTCATGGCGCCGTACTCGAGCAGGAAGCAGGTGACCCCCGCTTCGCCGTGTGCGAGGCCCTCGCGGAGTGCGGCGTTGCCGGCCGGGTCCGAACCGGGCGGGGTCAGCCGGGCGGCGCCCGACTCCAGCATCCGGTCGCAGTCGGCGGCGACGGCGAGGTGCCGGTCCGCGGCGTGCCGGTGACCGGACCGGAGGGCGTGTCGGGCGAGCAGCAACCGGCCGAGGCCGATTCCGGCGGCGCCCGCGATCAGGTCCGCTTCCGGCGGGCCGCCGTCCGGTGCCCGGTCCGGCAGGACGGGGTACCGGGACGACGCGTCCGTGTCCGTCCCCGGTCCGGCCTCCCACCCCGCTTCGGCGAGGAAGAGTTCGACGCCGGTGTACCCCGTGTAGAAGCCGGCGGGCAGGTTTCTGGACTGTTCCGCCGTCCACTGCGCCAACGCGGTGACGGTGGAACGCACATGGGGCCGGTGCGCGTGGTGCAGGAGTTCCAGTCCGAGTCCCGAACTGCCGCCGTAGACGTCGATCGATGCGGGGACGTTCCGCTGCGCGGCCCGTACCGGGTCCACGATCGCCTGCGCTTCACCGACGCAGTACGCGGTCGTGTGCTCGATGATCTCGGCCAGCGCATCGCTGTCGAGCCGGGGGCGCGCAGGTCGGCGGCTGGTCCCGGCAGTGCCGGTGCGCAGGCGGTCGGCGGCGGCTGTGCGTACGGCAGGGTCGAAACTCAGCAGGCCGGTGATCGAGGACCGGATCCTCCGGTGGGCACGCCCGGGCAGTGCCCATGCCAGACAGGCCAGGGTGCGGTCCCGGTTGATCCCGTGGTCGGTGTCGACGATCACCGGGTCGATGCCGGTGGCGGCGAAGAAGAGGGTCGCGCCGAGGGCGTAGTAGTCGTCGGCGGGAGTGGCCGGTCCGGTCGCGCGCAGAACCGGCTCGCTGTATCCGGGGGTCGCCCCGCCCGGGCCGGTGCCGTCCCGCTCGCTGATCCCGAAGTCGATGACGTGGCAGTGGGCGGGGCCGGAGCCGTCGAGCACGACGTTGCCGGGCTTGAGGTCGCGGACGACCACGTCACGGCCGTGGATCGCGTCCAGGACGCGCAAGAGCCGGGAGGCGAGGACGGACAGGGCGCGCGCCGGCCGGACGCCGTCGTCCCGGTAGGGGCCGTTGCGCAGGACCTCCTTGCGCAGGTCCCGGTCTCCGCAGCTGCTCATCACCAGGTACTCGTCCGTCTGGTGAGCGAAGTAGTCCAGCGCGCGCGGCACGCCTGTGACGCCGTCGAGCGCGGTGAGGACCGCGTGCTCGTTGCGCAGCCGGTGACGGGCGTCCGTACCGGCTTCGTCCTCCCCCACGAAGGCCCTGGCTTGTTTGACCACCACCGGCCGCCCGAGTGCGCGGTCGACCGCGCGGTAGACATTCCCCCGGGCCGCGCGCGCGATGCCCGCGGTGATCGTGTAGCGGCCACCGCCCAGGCCGGGCGCGGACGGTTCGTCACCGTGTCCGGAGCCGGTCGCGAAGGGGTCCTCGGCCCAGGGCGGGCACCGGTAGCGGCCGACGGCCAGCCCGTCGAAGATCCGGCCGTCCGGGCCCGTCATGACGGATTCGAGCCGCCCGCTCCGGCCGGTCCGGTAGTCGCCCGTGAAGGGGCCGTAACGGTAGTAGACCGGGGCTCTCGGATCGACCCGCCGGTCGCTGACGATCCGCGGGCCCTCCCGGTCACGCAGTACGGCGGCGAGTTCCCGGGCGACCTGGACCACGGCGCCGGCCGCGGGATAGACGGTGATCGCCTTGCCGACGGCTCCGGCGCCCACCTCCCCGGAGTTGAGGCGGCTCAGCGTATCCCGGTCGCGGGCGAACTTGGCGTGGCAGACGTGCCGGGACAGCACCGGCAGGACGAGCCGCGTCACGGCGTCAAGATCGTCGGGACGCGCCGAGATGTGCAGTTTCCAGCCGTGTTCCATCGCCGGCATCCGCGGATCGGTCAGGTACGACCACGTGTCGTCGGACCAACTGCTGCGGCCGGCGATGGACACGTCCACCGTTACGAGTTCAGGTCACAGGCGAAGCGGGTGGTGGCGGTCACCCAGGGGTCGGCGAGACACGCAGTGGGCTCGTGGTCGCCGCGGTCGTCGTCCTCGAACACGATCGCCTCGTCGTCGATCACCAGCGGACCCGCATCGCGAATCCCGTCGGCTTCCAGAAGATGGGGCACGGCTACGGGCATGTGACGCCTCCATGGTTTGTCGTGCGCTGAGGAACGGGCAATGACCGCGCGGCCGGTGGGCCTCCTGGGTCAAGGACTCGCCGCACAAAGGTAGGCAGGGGCACACTTACTGACAAGGGGGCGGGAGGCAACGTCGTCGGGGCGCCCGCGACCGCCGGCAGGGCGGCGGTGAGCAGCCGGCCGTTGCGGTACCCGCCACGGCGTCGGGGCCGCGTCCACGACGGCGCCCAGCACCAGCGGGGCCGGCCCTCCGCCGAGCGCGAAGACGCACACCACCGCACCGAGCACAAGCCCGCGCTGCGCGGGCGGAGTGATCCCGGCACAGGCCGTCTGGCCGACCGTCATCATGACGAGCGCCGGCGCCATCGGCCCGAGCACCATCGGCAGTCGTCACCAGTCTGCATCGGCCGTCGCGAACACCGTCACCGCAGCCGCCGACAGCAGGAGCAGCAGCCCGGCCCCCGCGGCAGCCGGGGCGGCCGGGCCCGGCGGGTGGCCGCCCACGCGCTCGGCCCGCACCCCGACACCGTCGACAACCGGCTCGCCCGGACCGCCGAACGCACCCGCATCGACCTCTCCTCACCCGAGGGCACGGCGACGGTCATCGCGGCGCTGCAGCTGCGGGAGACAGACACCTGACGCCACCTCATCGGCGTCCATGAGCCGATCTGCCCGGCGGGAGCCGGCTGATCCGCACGGGCTTCCAGCCGGACGGCATCCATGGTGATCGTTCCGGAGCAGCAGCGGTAACGGGAGCACGCCGCACGAGCGGCGCGGCCATGTCCCGCCCGCCTCCGACGCGGTGGGCGGGACATGGCGCACCAAGGGGCGTCAGTACCAGGAGCCGCACCGTCGGTCGGCACCCGCGTCGCTCGTGCACACGCGCAGTTCGGTGCTCGACGGCGAACCGGTCAGGACGTACCACCCGTAGCCGGCCAGGCTCACCTGGCTGCCGGCACCGCCCGTGACCTCGGTCTGCAGCACGGTTCCGCGCCACGGGTCCCGGGACCACAGCTCCGCTCTGCGGCCGTCCTTGGCGGTGTCCGTCAGATAGGCGTCGGTGTTCACCCCGAACCAGACCTCGTCGTCGTCCCAGCAGAAGTAGCCGGTGACGCGGGCGCCGGTGATGCTTCGTTCGGCGTCCCTGCACCCTGACGCCGCCGCGGCGGTGCCGGCCTGCGCGGTCTCCTGGGACTGGGCGGCCTGGGCAGGGACGACCGCGGTGCCGCCCAGAGTCAGCAGGGCTCCGACAGCCGCGCCGGTGAGTGCTCTACGGGCACGCATGAGTGACTCCTTCGTTCCGCGACGGGATGTCGTCCCCGCGTCCGTCCGGCAACCGTCCGGGCACATCGGGCCGGTTGTCCCGTGCCGGCCATCTGGCGGCCGGGCCGTCCCGCGGGGATCGGCCAGAGCCTGCGGGCACGGAGCGACGGCTTCAAGGCATATGTCCTGTCCCGGACAGCCGCGGCGTGTCCGGGCCGGTCGGCGCCTTGTCCCGGACGACCCGAGTGGCTCACCGCCGCCGCGGAAAGGGCCGTACGCGCGGCTGGCCGGACGGATCACGGCATGGGTGACACCTTTTCCGTGCGGGCTCATCACGAGCGGAAAAGTCGGCACGCCGGGGTGCCGCCAAGGGTCACTCTCACGTTCTTACTGATCGTTTCAGAATGAGTTGGGCTTCGGAGCTTGTGGCCGGCGATCTTGATCGGCAAGGTGTCCGGGTGCGTGCTGATCTTGTTCCTGACGACCTGTGGGAGCGGGTGGCTCCGCTGCTGCCGCCCGCTCCCGAACGGCGCCGCCGGTATCCCGGACGGCTGCGTGTTCCCGACCGTGTGGCGCTCGCCGGAATCCTGTTCGTACTGCGGACTGGTGTCGCGTGGCGCGATGTCCCGGCCGAGACGGTGGGCTGCTCCGGGGTGACGGCCTGGCGTCGGCCGCGGGACTGGACCGAGGTCGGCGTCTGGCCTCGCCTGCATGCCGCCCTGTTGACCGAGCTTCGTCGCGCCGGCCTGCTGGCCCTGGACGACTGCTCCGTGGACGGCTCGCATGTCCGGGCCCTCAAAGGGGGGATCACGTCGGCCCCTCGCCCGTCGACCGGGCCCGTCCCGGCTCCGAGCATCACCTGATCGTCGACCGCCACGGAACCCCGCTTGCCGTCACGCTCACCGGCGGCAACCGGCACGACGTCACCCAGCTCCTGCCTCTGCTGGACGCCGCCCCGCCGATCCGGGGCCTGCGGGGACGCCCCCGCCGCAAACCCCGGCATCTGTACGCCGACCGGGGATACGGCTTCGACAAGTACCGCCGCCTGCTGTGGAAGCGCGGCATCAAGCCCCTGATCGCCCGGCGCGGCGTCTCCCACGGCTCCGGACTGGGCAAGGTGCGCTGGGTGGTCGAGCGCACCTTCGCCTGGCTCCACCGGTTCAAACGGCTCCGCACCCGCTACGAACGACGCGCCGATCTCCACCAGGGCCTGCTCGACCTGGGCTGCAGCCTCATATGTCTGCGTCGGCTCCAGCGGGCGGTCGATCGCGCCGGCAGCGGAGACGGGCCTCGGCCCCGTTGATACGCACGATGCAGTCCTTGAAGAGGTGCTCCGGCATCAGGTCGGGCTGGATCTGCTCGACGTACTCGCCGCCCGTGCGGCGGCGGAGTCGAAGTAGTGATCTTCAGTGATCGAGGGCCCGGCTGTCGGTCGGCAACCGAGCCCGCTGGAGGTGTTTCGCGTGGCTGCCGGGCGGTCCGCAGGAGGACCTGGGAGGTGGTGCGTCAGTCCGAGGCGCCGCTGCGCCGGGCGCGGGCGGCGCGGGCACGGTCGCCGCAGCGTGTGGAGCACCAGTGGCGTCGGCCGTGGGTGCGCAGGAGGAACCGGTCGCAGGGGGCTGATCCGCAGGCGGCGAGGATGTCGGCGTCGGGGCCGGTGAGCAGGTCGGCGGCGTCGGCGGCGAGGGTCGCCAGTGCGTGGTTGACGGCCTGGTCGGTGGGGTGCGCCTGGACGCGGCGCAGCCCCCGGGCCCCGTCCCAGGCGAGGAGGGGGGCGGTGGGCACGGACGTGAGGGCCTCGTTCACCGCGCGCAGGGATTCCTCGGGCGGGGTGGTGGTGTCGACGCGGGCGGCGAACAGGGCGCGGATGTGGGCGCGCAGCGTGCGCATCCGCTGTGCGCACACCTCGTACAGCTGCACGTCCGGGGTGGTCAGGTCGTGGGCGGCGAGCCAGCGCATGGCGGATTCCGGGGCGGCGAGCAGGTCGTAGCTCTGGCCGGCGGGCAGGGTGGCGGCGGTGTCGGCGAAGTCCAGGGAGCGGTACCGGTCGGCACCCGGTGCCGGGGGCAGGGCGGTCGGTGCCACGTCGGTGGCCAGGGTGTCGTCCATGCCTCTCATGGTAGCGCTTGCGTTTTTCCGTGACGCCTGCCTAGCCTGGAGTCACGTTAACCGCAGGTTTTTTTCGTGACAAACGGAGACGTGATGTCCCAGCTCAACGCCAACCAGTTCCCGGTCCGCACGTTCGGCGGTCCGACCGCCCTGTTCGAGTACGGCGGCCTGCGCTTCCTGACCGACCCGACCTTCGACGGCCCCGGCGACTACGCCACGCCCGGTGGCCCGACCCTGACCAAGACCGCCCCCTCCACCACTTCCCCTGCCGAGCTCGGCCCCATCGACGTGGTCCTGCTCTCCCACGACGAGCACGCCGACAACCTCGACACCTCCGGCCGCGCCCTGCTCGCCGACGTCCCCCTCACCCTCACCACCCCCGGCGGCGGCGAGCGCCTCGGGGCGAAGGCCAAGGGCCTGGCCGACTGGGAGTCGATCGAGCTGGAGCGACCGGGCGGCGGCACCATCACCGTGACCGGGGTCCCTGCCATCCACGGCCCCGGCGCGCGTGAGCAGATCGAGCCCTTCGCCGGCCAAGTCGTCGGCTTCGTCCTGACGGGCGAGGGCCTGCCGACGGTCTACGTCAGCGGCGACAACGCCTCGCTCGACGCGGTCAGGGAGATCGCCGACCGCTTCGCCCCGATCGACACCGCCCTCCTGTTCGCCGGAGCACCCCGCTTCCCCATGCTCTTCGACGGCCGACCGGTCGTCCTGGACAGCGCCCAGGCCGCCGAGGCCACCCGGATTCTCGACGCCCGCCGCGTCGTCCCGGTCCACCACGACAGCTGGGCCCACTTCACCGAGGGCCGCGACGAGCTGGAGGCAGCCTTCGCCGCCGCGGGCCTGACCGACCGCCTGGACCAGGACTGGGTGCAGCGCGCCTGAGCCCGGACCGCCACTCAGGAACCGAGACCTCGCACCAGGGTCGGGGCTCCCCACACGCCGAGCCCCGACCCTGGGAGCAACCCCTCGCGGCGTCCCCTGCGCCGTGCCAGAACGACGGAGAAGGACCCGATCACATGTCCACCGGAACCAACGCCGGCCTCGTGCACCGCTTCTACCAGGCCCTTCAGCAGGGCGACTACGACACGCTCACCGGCATGTTCCACCCGGACTTCGTCTTCTACCCCCAGATCGACAGCCCCCGGCCCGGTGCCGCAGGGTTCATCGACGCGGAGAAGAAGCACGTCGACGCCTTTTCCGACGTCCGCCTGACGGTCCTCGACACCGTCGCCGAAGCCGACAAGGTCGGCGCCTACGTCGTGGTCGAAGGAGACCAGGGCGGCGACTACTACGGCATCCCCCCACGCGGAGCGCACGTACGTTTCTCCATGTTCAACCTGTTCACATTCAAGGACGGGAAGATCATCGAAAAGCGGGCCCACTACAACCTGGCCGACATCATGAACCAGCTCACGGCCGGCTCCACCGCCTGACGCACGGCCTCGACAGGGCCACACCCTGCGCCCCTCCACCGCCGCACACCAACGGCGCGCGCGTGGAGCGAAACGCTCCGACTGCCCACACTGAGAACCGCGGCGTCCCCTTCTGGCCGATGCCGCATCGCCCGGCGGGCCGCGCGGGCCGGGCACCGCCCTGGCCGTAAATGCACCAGGGCAATCACGCAGCGCTACATGTCCTTCGCCGCAGCTATACGAGAACAGGGCCGAGTCCGCATCATCGCAGCGCCCGACTCCCTGGCCAAGCGTCTGATTCTGGGTGCCCGTGGGGGCTGAACCGCCTCCGTCCCGTGCGCACCCCCAGATTTCTGGGATGGAGTACCTGCTGCGCCCTCGTCAGTATCAGGACAGGCCGGCGACGGCAGCCGACGCCGGTGACGCAACCAACCGGAAACCCGCCCCAGGAGGTACCGTTGCCGCTCCGAAGAAAACTCATGACCATGCTCACCGCATGCCTCGCGGTGGTTGGCATCGCCATGGCGAGCGCCTCGCCCGCGCAGGCGGCCAACATCTACTTCAAGCCCGGCTTCCGCTTCAACCCCGACGACCACTACCAGTCGGACCGCGGCTACCTGATCATGCAGGGTGACGGGAACTTCGTCCTCTACTGCACCACGCCTGCGGGCAAGTACCTGTGGGACACCGCCACCGACGGCAACCCCGGTGCCTACGCCGTCTTCCAGGGCGACGGCAACCTCGTCGTGTACACCAAGGAGGACATCCCGATCTGGGACTCCGGCACCTGGGGCCAGGGCGCGACGTTCGCGCGGATCGGTAACGACGGCAACTTCGCCATCTACCGCGACATCACCCACCCGCTCTGGTCCACCGGCACCGCGAACCGCTGCTGAGCAGCGGGCCGAGGCACGGCCCAACGCAACGCGACACACGTCAGCGGCGCGGAGACCGAGCCGCGCCGCCCAGCCGATCGCCGCACCGCCTCGCCCCGTCCGTCCAGCAGCGCGGGCACCCCGCGAGGCGAACGCACGGCCGGCGTCGGTGCCGGTCGGGGCGGACACTGCCGTGGACGCGGCACCAATTGCTCGCCCCGGACGCGCGGACCAGCGCCCTCGACGGGTGCCCGGCGACGACGTGTGTAGCGACATATGAAAGCGGCCGGTGCCCGATCCGCGGAGCGGGTGGCAAGGGCACCGGCCGACGAAAGGCCCTTGACCAAGAGGAACTCCACCCCGGCATATTGGGCCCCCGACCGAGTCGGACCGACCGTGGGACACAGCTCGCGGGCCGCCTGGACGCCTGCTACGGGGTGAACGAGGTCAGGTCGCCGTCGCTGTACACCGACCTGGACGCGGAGTCGGACTTCAACCGTCACGTCCCGGCCGGTCAGATCTCCACGCCCAGTGAGATCACTCTGCGCAGCGGCGAGAACGGCGGCAAGGACTGGGCGAGGTTCAACCTCACCCCGTTCCCGGTCCCTCCGGGCGCGGCAACCGGAGCCATGGCTCCCACCTGCGCGAACAGCGCCCGGCGACGACACTGGGCGCTAGTGTGGAGGGTTATGAGGCGCAACGGGGGAGATTCAGGCGCGGGTCGTGTCACGGACGCGGCGTTACGGGCGGCGCGGTCCGCGCGGACCGTGGAGGAGTTCTTCGAGAAGGTCAAACGGGCCACGCGTCCGGCGCTGCGGTTCGACATCTGCGCCGGTGTGACCGTGGACCCGCAGACCCTGATGAACACCGGCGGCGACTACCGCGACGCACTGCCGCCGTCCATGATGCCGCGCATGCTCGACATCGAGTACCGGGAGGGCGACGCCAACGACCTGTCCCAGCTGGCGACCAGGGCGACGCCCGTGGGCCTGCTGAGCCGCGAGACGGGCGGCTGTCTCGAACGCAGCCCGCGCTACCGGGACATCATGCGGCCACTGGGGTTCCGGGACGAACTGCGGGTGCTGCTGCGTGACCGGCACGGAGCATGGGGCGCGCTGATCATGGGGCGCGCGCAGGACGCGCCCGCCTTCGCCCCGTCCGACCTGGCCGTGGCGGCCTCGCTCGCTCAGCCGCTCGGTTCCGTACTGCGCCAGCTGCACCTGACCCGGCTCGCCGAGACCGGCGCGTCGGCGACGGCACCGGGTCTGGTGCTGCTGGACGGGGAGTACCGGGTGGTGCACCGGACCCCCACCGTGGACATGTGGTTCGAGGACCTGGCGGGCGAACCGGCCGACGCCGCGACCCCGTCCGCGGGTGACCGGTTGCCCCCCGCCGTCTACGCCGTGGCGGCCGCGGTCCGGACGCCGGACGCGCCGGGGACCCACACCTCCTGGATGCACAGCCGTGCCCACGGCCGCGTGCGGTTGCACGCCTGGCGTCTCGGCCGCTCCGACACGACGGGGGCCCACACCGCCGTGGTCGTCGAGAAAGCGGACTCCGGCGAGCACTTCGGGCTGATCGCCGCGGCCTACGGGCTGACACCGCGCGAGAGGGACGTCACCGGACTGGTTCTGCGCGGGCACTCCACCGCCGACATCGCACGCCGTGCCGGGCTCTCCCCGCACACGGTTCAGGACCACCTCAAGTCGGTGTTCGACAAGACCGGCCTGCACAGCCGCCGCGAGCTGGTGGCCGGCGTCTTCGCCCGCCACTACCTGTGACGTACGCGCAACGCATGAGCCGTCAAGGCGTCGTGACTTCAGTCGTCGAAGCGGTGCGGCTGAGCCGGGCGACGAAGATGTCGAAGTCTCGGCTGCACACTCGGGACCGACTTGCACGCGTTTCGTACGCTGCACGTACGCTTCACCCGGCTGGGCGGCCGGCCGCTGGTCGGCATCGGCAAGCTACGCGAGCGCCCGTGAGGCGAAGGCTGGCGGCCCGGTGAGCCGTGGCGGGCCTTGTCCCGCCGACGTGGCGACCGGACATCCGCACGGCAGTCATCTCCCGCGCCCCGATGTCGGCCGGCTCCATGTCGGCGTGGATGCCGAGGTCGGCCATGGTGGCGAGGCAGCCGTCCCGGAGCCGGTTGCACCAGCCGCCCGGGTAACGGCCGTCGTCGTAGCGGACGTACGCCTCGGTCGGCCGCACCTCGTAGCCCAGCTCCTGGGCGTAGGCGACGGTCGGCGTGGCCTACCGGGCCGGGCCCTCCTGTCCACCAGCCAGGAACCAGGAAGCTTCGGGTGGAACACCGGCTGCTTGACGTACGTGGTGCCCCCAGGCCGACGGGCAAGCCGTTGACCCGGCAGCGAAGGCCATGTTGACGTCGATGCCGACCGGGTGACGCACGGTGCATTCGGGCATCGGTCATCGGCCGTGCCCAGTCGTATGCCTCCTCGAACAGCTTCTCCGTCGCCCCCCGGACGTGGAAGCGCGGCAGGTCCTTCAGCAGCGGGTGCCCGTCGGGCGCCTCGCACTGGGCGCGGTCCACCGGGTCCTTGCCCAGTGAGCCGGGGTCGTGCTCGGAGTGCCGCTTCCCCTGTCGCGTCGGGCTCGGAGACGCGGGTCGGCGGGTGCAGGGCGGTCGTCAGCTCCAGGCCGGTGACGGCCGTGAGCCGCGCGGCGTCATCACGCGGGAGGCGTACATCGTGAGCAGTCGCCGGTACGTGAAGTCCGGGTACGCCCGGATCCGGGTGCCGACGCACACGGCGGGTGTCGTGCGGACGGCTCCGAGGGCCCGCGGGACGAGCGAGGGCCTGTGGGGCTGCTCGCCGTAGTTGGCGGGTGTTCACGAAAGGCGGCGGCCGGTTCGCCGGTTGATCGACGGGACACCCCTAGCCGACACGCGTGGTTGCCCCGCCGAACGGCAGGAAGAGGGCGCGGGTGGCAAGCAGCCAGCCGTCGTCGGTGCGGCGGAACGTGTCCTCGTAGTGGCCGACCTGGACCGGCGGTCCGGCGGGGACCATGCCGCCGGTGTGGCCGTCGACGCGGTGGGTCGAGAAGTACGAGGTGGCAATCGCCGTGTCGGGGGCGGTCACGGTGACCAGGACGTTGGACATCAGCCGACGGGACAGCCGGTCGGCGGGGCGGGAGCCGAAGTAGGCGCGCAGGGCCGCCCGGCCCTCGACGCGGCGTCCGTCCGCCGGCCACTCCCACACGCCGTTCTCGGTGAACAGCTCGGCCACGTCGGCCGGTTCACCGAGGTCGAGGCGGTGGACGAAGCCGAGGATCAGGCGCTCGCAGGCGCGCTCGGCGAGAAGGCGCTCCAAGGGGTCGATATTCACGAGGAGTTGGTATCAGCAGGGGTACACGCAGGGCGATCGGATTACGACGTCGGCCCCTCCCGCGCGTCCCCGGCGGCAGACGTGTGAGACTGCGCCCTGCGACGACCAACCGCGAAGTGGAGGATGCATGGGCAGGGCGGGGACGACGGCTGCCGTGGTGAGCCCGGCGGTGGTGGTGCCGACCGGTTGCGGCGGTGGGAGAGGCGCGAAGGGTGGCGGTGGGCCGACGGTGCCGGCACCTCCGGTGGCGTCCCGCGGGGCGGCCGTGCCGAGCGTGGACGACGTACGCCGAAACGTCCGGGCGCCGATGGCCACCGGAGGCTTCAATGGGCTCACCTTCCCGGCGATCGACCTCGAGGCGTTGCGGCGCCATCAGCGCCGGGCGGTGGCCCGTGCCGGCACCCCGGCTCCGCCGGAGCAGGCGCCCCTGGACGAGCAGGCGGGCGAGCTGAGGCGGCGCGGCTCGAACTTCGTCGGCGCGGTACCGACCGGGGAGCAGCACGGCTTCATCTGCTCCAGCGACAAGGCGGGCCGGGTCCTGTCCCTGTCGCGTGGCTCCGAGCCGAAGGAGCAGATGGCCGCCTGGCCGCCGCCGGGGAAGAAGGACACGGGCCGGTCCTTCACCGGCGTGACCGTCGATGGCGTGGCCGGCACGTGCGGCGCGTCCGCCCGGCCCCGGCCGTGACCGGCGTGCGAGCGGCCCGGGCGGTGCTGGCCGCCGTCGTGACGGCCGTGGCACTCGCGGGATGCGGCGGCGGGGACGCTCCGCCGGAGGCCGGCGGGGACCGGGCCGCCGTCCGGGCGGATGTCGTGGCCGCCGTAGAGGCCGGTGGTGCCGGGCGGCCGCGGGTCGTGCCCGCGCCGCAGCCGGAGGCGCAGACGTGCACGGTCGTCGTCCTCCTGGAGACCCGGGACGTGCCACAGGGCGACGCCGGCACGCGGATGGCCGCCGTCCTGACCGGACGCGGCTGGAAGCAGCGGGAGCACTCCCGGGAGGGCGGCGACCAGCGCGTCTTCACCCGGGACGGCTGGCGGCTCGACCTCGGCTCCGCCCGCTGGCCGCACGACCGCCTCCTGGAGCTGGTGGCCGACGGGCAACGGCCGGAGGGCGACACCTTCACCGGAGTGATCGCCTTCGCCCGCCACGACGGCTGCCCTGCCCCTGCCCCCGGCTAGGGGGTGTCCGGCCGATCAGGCCGGGTTCCCGGCGCCCGGCACGGCGTCGCGGCTGACCAGCCGCGCCCGCGACCACCAAGAGCAGCAGGCCGAGATCGGCGCTCTTCGGGTGCACACGGCTGCGATGACGGTGGCGGTGATGGAGCTGCACGGCGCGGCCGCCGCCAACCGGCTGCTGTGGGAAGGGTCGGCCGAGCGCGGCCGGACGTGCCTGCTGACCGCGCTCGCCTTCGCTGGCGGAACCGACGTCAGAGCGGACCCGGACTGGTGGGCTTCGGGCACGCGGCCGAGCGGCTGAGGCGGGATCGAGTGGCGAGCAAGCAGACCGTGGCCGCCGTACGCGAGCCGCTCACCCGGGCCGCCACCGCCCTCACCCCGCTCAGTCGACGGCCTGCTCTCTGCGGGGCCTGGGAAGACCAGTTGGGAAGCGCTGAGGCCCGCCGCTCCATGACGTTGGGCGAGCCGTCAGGGGCGGATCGGGCGCACTTCTTCTCCAACTCCCCCACAGGGTCTGTCCGCTGCCGCGCTGCTACGACCTCCGGCATCAGTTCCGTCGTGCACGGCGGTTCCAGCAACTCCCGGGCCTGGAGCCCGTTGCGAAACGAACTGGCCCTGCTCGGACAAAGTTCGTACGCGGTGGACGCCGTGTACCGGCTCGCCGAACACGGGCCGGTCGTCCTGGTCGGCACCAGCCTCGGTGGCCTGACGATCAGCGCCGTCGCCCACGTCGTGCACGACATGCTCGACCGGGTCGTCTACCGCTCCGCGCTGTGCCTCATCGTCCCGGCCATGCTCACCGAGCCCTGGGACGTGGTGGACGACAACCTACTCCGTATCACGGTGCCGGACGTGCGTGACTCCGCTGTGGTACGGCCGAACTGGCGCAGTGCCCACACCGATCCGCCCCTGAAAACCGTCATCATGGCCGATGCCACCGACGACCGGTTCCGGGCGCTGCTGGACTCGATGGACCCGGACGAGAACGGATGGGGTCGTCCCGCACACCTACGTCCGTCTGTCCAAGGACCGCTGCATCACTCCGACCGTCCAGGACTACATGATCCGTAAGGCGGACAAGCTGACCCCGGACAACCCGTTCGAGGTGCGCACCCTCGCCACCCCACACGTGGGCTCTACTTCAGCCGACCGAGACTCTTCGCGGACCTCGCGGACCTCGCGATACTGCGGTGCGAGCCGGCGGTCTTCGGCCCGGTCCGCTCAGAAGTCCGATCCCCTGTCTGGTCGTTGGCCGGTGACAATGCCCCCGGACGCCGGCGGTCGGGTCGTCGTCGATCTCGACGGCGTCCTCGTGATCGCGCACTCCGGCAAAGAGGACGCGGCCGCGACCGGGAAGAAGACCTGCGGCCACCATCCGCTGACGGCCTTCGTCAACCACGGCCCGGGCGGCACCGGAGAGCCGGTCGCCGCCCTCCTCAGGCCGGGGAACGCGGGCTCCAACACGGCCGCCGACCACATCACCACCGCCCAGCTCGCTCTGGCCCAACTGTCCAAGCGCTATCGGCGCGAGCGGCGGACACTGACCCGCACGGACTGCGGGCACACCGGCCGGAGCGGGCAGTCGATGGCCGGGACAGCTCAGTCGGACGGGGCTCGGCGATCAAGCATGCCCCTCGCACACGTCACGAGCCCGGTTGTCTCCTCGTCGGCACCCGGGTGCTGTCTTCGGTCACTGCTGTCACCGTCCGGGCAGGGCGGTGGGAAGGTGTTTGGGCTCGAAGACGTTCTGCGGTGCGCTCGGACGGGAGGTGGCCACCCAGGGCAGTACCTGTGCCAGGTCGCGGCGTATCCGGTCGGCTTCACCACGGACCTGGACGGGGATGTCGCCGCGCTCGGCGACAAGGCGGTCATAGACGGGAGTCTCTCGGAACACGGTGGGACGGTTTCCCTTCAGCAGGCGGCTCGTCGGACGATCGCAGCATACGGCTTGCGTGCTCATGACCGCCCACGGCAGGCGGCAGCCGTTTTCGCCGTCCGGTGCGACTCAGTCGGTGCTGGGCAGCCCGACGTAGGCGCGCAGGCCGTCCTGGGAGTTTGGCAGGCCGCGCTCGGCGAGCGTTCCCGCCACCCAGCGGACGATCCAGGGGTGGTGGTGTTCCGCCAGGGCGCGGAGCAACTGGCGCTGCCGGGCCGGGAGGTCGGCGTAGTCCGGTAGGGGGTCGGGCAGTGGAGTGGGGAACAGTCTGTCGAGGGCGGTGCGTGTGCGGTGGCCGTCGCGGTCACGTTCGACGCGGGGCAGGCCCGGCCCAGTCGGCCTCGCTCATCGGCGGGCCGCCCGGGGTGATCCCGGACGCCTCCGCCGGTGTCAGGTACTTCCTGACCGTCTTACGATCCACCCCCAGCGACTCTGCCAGCGCGCTCTTCGAGCAGCCTGAGTACCAGTGGACGTAGATCCCGGTGATGTCGACCACGACGAACGTTCTCCTCGCCATCCGGGCTGCCCATCGGCCATCAGAACCACAGGACGAGGAACATGAGCAGCTTCGCGACGACCAGGTCCCTCGATCCCGGACTCCTCGCTGCCTGAAACCCCCTGTCCGCCTCACCGAGGTGCGACCGAGTCCCCGGTTGCCCGCCGCTGGCCGGGCCACATGTCGTCATACGCAGCGTCCATGAACTGCGCCTGCGGCCCGCGCAGCGCGGCGGAGTCGGCTATCTCGCCTCGGACTGCCTGCACCAGGCAGAACGCATAGCGATAGGCAGAGCCTCGCAGGGGCTCACTTCTGGCCGCCAGGTCGATCTCCGCCTGCGCGAGCCACAGGTCATCGACGAGTCGGTCGAGCACCGCGTCGTCCGCCGCCCCATCCCTGACCGGGCGCGTGAGGGCCGCCTTCTCCACCTGCGACGCAATGCCGAGGAACTTCAGGACTGCGCTCTTCAACTCCGCGCGGTGCGCGGCTGATTCCTGCACTTCGAGCTGCCGGGTACTCGCTCGCGACACGAGGTGCTGGCCAAAGATCGACCCGCCGGCGCCGAGTGCGACACCGGCCAGAGACAACAATGCCGGCCCCAAGGTTCCCCAAGATCCCATAGCGGGAGTCTCTCAACTCCCTGCGACCGCCGTCCCCATGGGGACCCATGACCGTGAGGGTGAGGAGAGGAGTTCCGTGACGCTGAACCCGTCACAAGTGGGGAATTCCGTGACCGTCGACACCGTCCTCGGTCATGCAGTGGATGAACCGTTCCGCTGTTGATCCAACCGGTGTCAGTCCGCACGGATACGGAAGACCTTGTGTGACGGGAGGCCGTCGAGACCGAGGCTGGTGGCGCAGTCGCCCCAGCGTGGCTCATGCCCGGCGGACCGCGTAGCCCAGATAGGTCACCGCTGGGCTGCCCTCCTGTTCGAGCACCATGTGGACCAGCTCCGGCAGCTGTTCGTCGGTAAGCGTGCCACGCCTGCGCCCGCGCGTCGCGCGCACCAGGCTGCGTGCGTCGCGCGGCTTGAATGCCGAGACGTCCTTCGCCGACAGCCCGGCCCGGTCGAGGGCCTCGGCGAGCTCGGCCGGGCGGCGCAGCCGGTGGGCGGCGTAGCGGCCGCGGGGCATGATCCGGGTGCCCGGGAATGCCTGGAAGGCGCCGAGGTAGATCAAGCGGGACACAAGGGTGCGGTTCACGGTGTCGTAGACGAAGACCCCGGCAGGGCGCAGCACACGCGCCGCCTGCGTGAGGACCGCCTGCGGCCGTTCGGTGATCTCAAGGGTGTCGGCACAGTACACGAGGTCGAACGTGCCGTCCGGCAGGTCGAGTTTCTCTGCGGGTGACGTCAGGTACGTGATGCCGAGCCCGTCGTCCGCATCCCGGGCGAGGGCCGTCGCGGCAGGGGACGGATCGGCGGCAACGACCTCGAAACCCAGCTGGGCGAGGCCCCTGGCGGGAAGGCCGCGTCCGCTGCCGATGACGAGCGCCCGGCAGCCGGCCGCCGTGAGGCTCAGCTCCGAGAGCACGTGCCGCAGATACTCCATCCGTACGGCCTGGAAGGTCAGGGCCCGGATGTGGCGGCCGTCGACGGCCGCCCGGTCGGCCGAGTCGACTGCGATGCGCGGGGTGATGGACATGGCAGACTCCCTCGACGCCGGGGCAAGTTCCCTGAGGAAACCTAGCATTGGCGAGTTCCCTGAAGGAACCCGACGCCGATACGATCGAAGCGTGACCCGCACCTCCCTCTCTGATGTCGCGTGCTCGATCGCCCGAGCGACCGATCTGTTCGCCGACGCCTGGACTGCCCTGATCATGCGCGACGTCCTCCTCGGCATCCGCCGCTTCGACGAACTGGCGGAGGACCTCGGCCTGTCCCGCAAAGTCCTCGCCGCTCGGCTGGCCCGCCTGGTCGAGGAGGGTGTAGTGACCCGCGAGCGGTACCAGGACAGCCCGCCGCGCGAGGAGTACGTGGCCACAGAAAAGGGCCGGGATCTCTACCCCGTCCTGCTGGCACTGATGGCCTGGGGTGACAAGTGGTACGCGGGGCCGGCGGGACCGCCCGCCCGGATCCACCACGATGCCTGCGGACACGTCACCACACCGGTCGTGGCCTGCGACACCTGCCGAGAGCCGCTCACCGTGGCCGACACGACACAACTGCCCGGTCCCGGCGGTCAGGTGGGGCCCGGCACGCGGCTGTTGGGACCACTGCTCGCCGCCCGGCGCGAAGGGGACCCGGCCACAGCCCCAAGGTCCGCCCGAGCAGCTCCTTCATGATCCCGGCGGCCTTCACGGGAATGGGGCCAACCGAAGTTGGTCGGCCACTTCGGCGACCGTCACCTTCAACCCGCTCGCGAACCCAAGGGCCTTGAGCCGAGACTGAAGGGTCGATCGCTTCGGACAGGTAGAGGGGCCAGCACTGACGTACAACCGTGGCACACTGCCGTTCCCCGAGAACCGTGTGCCTCCCGTCACCTACGAATGCATCCGGAGCTGGGATGAGTTCGCCCCTGCCCGCCACCCGTTCACCTGGGACGATGACGAGAAAACCCACCTCCGCTCGCTGGTCCGCGCGTGGGTGCCACCCGTCCTCTCCGGTATGTCCGGTTGGCGGCAGGGTGAGCGCTGGTGTGAACGTCAGGTAGACGCGATCATCCGAGAGCGGTACGGCACCTGGGCCTGGGGATGGAGCTGGTGCTACCACTCCGGTGGGCCCATCGGCCACTGGGTCAGCGGGCCAAGCTCCGTGACGACCCCCGACGAGACCGCGGAACGCGCGGTTTCCGCGCTGTTGGAGTGGCGGGAGTGATTGGAGCGAACGGCCCGGCGCTTCGCCGAACTGGCGCCGCCGGCCTGCGGCGCGGGCGCCGGCGCCCGGCCCTGGCAGTTCGGCATGGCCACCAACCTGATCAGCCGGCATGGGCTGGGCTCAGGCCCGCCGGTCCAAGGCCCTGGCCCGGGCCCCGGCCCTCGCCGGCCACGACGAGCCGCCGGCCGAACGGGCCGCGGACCGGGTGGTGGCGCGGACCGTACGCCGCGAGCCGGCGGCGGCGCTGGCCGTGCCGCCCGCTCGGCACGGGGACGTGCTGGTCCTGGTGGCCTGGGGCGGTCTCAGCTACGAGGCGGCGGCGCAGGCCCTCGGGTATCCCGTGGACACGGTCAGACCCGGGGCCGCACCGGGCTCCGGGCTCGCAGCAAGCTGCGAGGACTCGACCGTCCTGCCTCGGCATCCCTCAGGTCATCCCGCAGCATGCCCGCATCAACCACGCGACTGCGAAGCAGTCACACGACCGGCCGGACAACTCTCGACAACGCAGGTGCCACCGACTGTCAGTAGGTCAGTTCACCGAACGGACGGTCCCGCCGTCCACCCGGATTGTGGCACCGGTGACATAGTCGGCATACGGACTGGCCAGGTAGGCAACGGCGCCCGCGACCTCCTCGGGGCGGCCGAGGCGGCCGATGTCATTGGGGACGAGGTCCCGGGCCGCATCGCGTTCGATCTCCTCCCACGAATCCCCCCAGCCGCGCTCGGGCGCGATCGTGGTCAGCAGCTTCCGCACCGAGTCGACAAGGATGGCCCCGGGAGCGACCACGTTCGACGTCACGCCGGTGTCCTTCAGCTCCCGGGCCAGGGACACGGCCAGGTTGTGCCGAGCGGCGAGAGAGGCGTTGTAGTGGGGCTGCGTCGCCAACGGCTGTGACCCGAGGCCACCGCCGATCTGGATCACCCGGCCCCAGCCGCGCTCACGCATTCCCGGCACCAAGCGCTGGATCATGCGCACGCCCGAGACGACGTTGATCTCGTACGTGCGCGACCACACTTCGGGAGAGGCATCCTCCCAGCCGAGATGATCATAGGCACCGGCGTTGTTGACCAGGATGTCGACAGCACCGGCGATGGTGGCCACCGCGTCGGCGCCCTCGTCGGTGGAGAGGTCACCGACCGCCGCGGCCACCGCGCCGACAGCGTCTGCCACCTCGCGTGTACGCGCCGCGTCACGCCCGTGTACGACCACATCGGCGCCCTCCGCTGCCAGCAGTCGGGCGATCGCGACCCCCAGGCCCGAACTCGACCCGGTCACCAGAGCCCGGCGGCCCACCAGCCTCAGATCCATGTCCATCCCTCCAACCCCTCCGTGTCTACAGTCGTAGACAAACCCTTAGTCTACACTGGTAGACATGACGCCTCCGCGACGCCGAGACGCTGCCGCCACCAAAGAAGCGATCCTGCGCGCGGGCATCGACGCCTTCACCCAGCACGGTTACGACGGCGCCGGAGTCCGCGACATCGCACAAGCAGCCGGCGTCACGGCCATGCTCGTCAACCGGTACTTCGGATCGAAGGAGGGGCTCTTCGCCGCTGTGGTCGAAGCCTCCATGGCGGAGCGCACCGTCCTCACCAGCGATCCCGCCACTCTCGCCGGCGACATCGCGGCCGCGCTCGTCCGCCGTACCGCGCCTGACGCCGATCACCTTTCCCCGTTCCTGCTGATGCTGCGCTCGGCGCCCAACCCCCGGGCCGCCGAGATACTGCGCGCGGGTATCGAAACGCACGTCGAGGCCCACTTGGTCGATATCGCCCCACACCTGCGCGGCACCGACCGGGCAGCCATGACTCTCGCCGTCATCGCGGGTTTCTGGCTGATGCGCACAGTCATCGGCAACTCCGCCCTCGATGAAGCCGACGAGGCCGTACTGACACAAACCCTGCAACAACTATTCACCGTGCTGATGCGGCCGTAGCCGCGACGCCGGGACCTGGAACTCCGCCGCCACACGCACCGCGTGGAAGGATCGACATGCTCCTACCGCCCTGGAACCCGCTGCCCACCCCTGCGACGGTCGACGTGCTCAGCTCCGCACGGTCGGCGGGCCTCGCGGAACTGGAACCGGTGCCGCATCAGGAAACGTTCGCCCCGTCGACCACGGCTCGTAGCCGTTGATCGTCAGCGTGACGGTTTCGCCAGAGGATGCGGCGACGGATTATGCCGCCCTGCTCTTTGTGGCCGGCGTGGTCTGGTGCGAGCCCGGGATCGCACCCCGCGTGTCCCTGATGCGGGAGTGCGAGGGCAGGCACGTACAGGAGCGCCTGTTCCGGCCGACTGGGGACGAGACGTTGCGCGGCGAGTGCTGTCGGGCGACGGCCGTGGGGAACGCCGCTTGAAGTCTTGCCACTGCCCGGTCGAACGTACCCGATCAGGCCTCACGCACGCCCACACAGAACATACCTGGCACACCTGCCAGGCACATCAACTACCCTTTACCATAAGCGCGTTGACAGTGCCGAAGCAGCACACTAAAGGTCAGTGACGGGGGCGCTCATGACCAGTCTTCCTGAAATCTCCGCTGAACTCGCCACCTACTTCTCGCTGGCGACCGAGGCCTTGGGCGCCGCCATGGTGGCGAGTGCCGCACAGCGCATCACGGACGGGTCGATCGACGCGGGCCAGGGCTACTTTCGCAGGATCTTCCGCCGCGGCAGCGGCGAGGACACTCCGATCGCCCTGCCCGAGGGCCGCAGCGAACAGCGCGCCGACCAGCTGCTTGGCGCGCTCTCCCCCGAGGACAGGCAGCGGCTGGCCGCGGCCCTGACGGCGTGGCTCGGCGAACAGCGAGACCGCCGTCCGGACGAGGCCCGCCTGGCGGAACTCATGGCAGCCGGCCCGGCGCCCACCCGCACGTACCACGTCACGGCCCACGGCCCGAACTCCGCCGCCATCGGCTCGGTGGGGGACGGCGCCACCTTCCACTTCGGCGGCGGCAGTCGTCACGGGGACGGAGCATGAGCCCCGCCGGCCCCGGCGCGGGCAAGGGCCCCGAGGCCGGCAACGTCAGCTCCAGTGGCGTCGGCGCGTCCTCGTTCGGCTCGGTCGGTGACAACGCCACGTTCAAATGGGAACTCAAGCGGCCGTTGAGGCACGTCGCATGGCTCCCCGTGTCCGCCTGGCTCGTCATCGCCGCGACCATCGTCTTCGCCGTCTTCGCCGTCGCCCAGTGGCCCGGCGGCCCGCAGATCCAGTACGTGTGGTTCTACGTCCTTGCGGCCCTCGCCCTGCTGGTCGCCGGCGCCGCTGCCCTGTACCCGGCCGGCCGGACCGGGCAGATCCGCGATGCCGCGCAGCAGGCCGCCGACACACGGCGGCGCAGGATGGTCCGCGCCGTCCTCGTCGGCGCCGCCGCGCTCTGCAGCGGAGGCGGCGCGCTCGCCTGGGTGGACGTCGACCGCACCGGCGAGGTCGGCGTGGAGATGACCATCCGGGGCACGCAGCCCGTGGATGACACCGGAGGCACACTCACGGTGGAGATGACGCCGTCGGCCTCCGGCGAGGTACGGGACAAGCTGCGCCTGACGCTGACCATCAAGGACAACGATCCGAACGCGCCCACCTGCGTCGGCCGGACCACAGCGACGATCACCGCCGTCACCCCGGGCATCACCCCGCACAATTCGGAGGTGCCCGCGCAGTCGACCGTCGACTTCGACCTCGGCGGGCGCGAGGGAGCGGTCCGGTTCGAGGTCGCCGTGCGGCCGGAGACAGGCTGCTCCATGCGCCTTACGCAGGCCCGCGGAACGCTGCACAACGACTGAACCGAAACGACTGTGAGGACCGTTCATGGGCAAAACAGGGCGCCATTCCCGCACGATCCGCACCGGGGCCGCCGTGGTGGCCCTTGCGGGAGCTTCCCTGGCCGGCTGCTCCTCGGAACCCTCGTCGCTGCTCGCCCAAGGGAAGATCGAGATCGGCAGCAAGGGCGATCAGCCGGGCACGAGCTACTCACCCCACGACGGCGAGTTCAACGGGTTCGACATCACGGTCGCCCGGGAGGTGCTCGACAGGGTGGGGGTCAAGGTCACGTCCTCGGATTTCGAAGGCGTCCTGTCCAAGAACCGGGCCCGCGCCCTGCATGAAGGGGACGTCCAGCTCATCGCAGCCACCTACTCGATCACGGAGCGCAGGATGAAACCGAAGGGGGAAGGTGGTGACGGGCTCGACTTCGTGGGCCCCTACGCATCCACCCGACAGGGCATCCTCGTACGGACCGCGGACGCCGGACGCTACAAGAGCCACAGCGACCTCAACGGACGGCTCGTCTGCGTCTGGGAAGACACCACCTCCGCAGCGGAGCTGAAGAGATCGGCGTACAGCCAGATCCGCACCGTCGAGATGACAGACGCGCGGGACTGCGTCAAAGCACTGAAGGAGAAGAAGGTCGATGCCGTCTCCACCGACCAGCTGATTCTCTACGGGTTCATGAAAGATGACCGCAGTCTCACCGTCGCACACGCCCTGACGTTCGGCCCGTTCAACGACTACGGCATCGCCATGGCCAAGGGCCACCGCGACGACTGCGAGAAGCTCCAGCAGGCCCTCATGGACTACGCACAAAGCAACGACTGGGACCGGGACTTCCAGATCAATCTGCCCCTCGTCCCCAAGGAGGACCGCGACGAGGCCAGGCCCACCGGCGATGAGATCGCGAGCCAATCCTGCCGCGACAAGCCGGGCAACGCGAAGGTGGACGACTGACAACCACCCCCCCCCCGGGGTTGGCGTGACCTTTCTTCGCGAGCGAGCGTTGCGCAGGGCACGCGTACTGGACGTCATCCTCCCCATGGACGCGTACGCAGACGAGGGGCCCGCGCCCGTGCCCGGCCCGCAAGCCCCTCACCCGACCGCTCTTTCTCCTCCGGACCCGCAGCCCGGTGAATGTCTCAACCCACACCCGCTCAGCCCTCAATACCCACCTATAGAGGCGATGCCCTGATCAGGGGCTTGTGCAACTCCCTTCAGGTTTTGGCTCCTTTGGCTGGGGCGCACCTTCCGGGCGACGGAACAGCACCGCGGGTATGACAAGGGAAACCCTGCTCATGAGGTGGTACGGGAGAGCTGACGCGCGGGTCGGAAAGTGGCGGACCGATCAGCCGACGGAGCCGGCGCGTGCGCCCCGGACGGGGGCAAAGCACGCGTGGTGCTCGCACTGTACCGGCGTCGGAGGGAGGAGGCTCAACGAACGGCCAGCAGGCTGTACAAGAGGGGGATCCGCGGCTCGGGCAACCGCCACCAGCCAGAGTCCGTACGGATCATCCGCGACCAGCGCGGCCAGGGAAGCTCGTCGCTCTCCCGCAGTCTCCGGACGCCCATTCCCGCATCCGTCAACGCGTTCACGACCTCTCCCAGTCCGTGCATCCACTCGTAACTGTCCGTGGCGCCCTCGACGGCCGGGCCGTCGGTGTAGGTGTAGGTGGCATCCCGGTGCACCGGGCCGGAGCCCCCCAGGTAGTCGTGGCGCAGCAGCAGCTCCGGTCCCTCATCAGGACCCGGTTTCGGGCCGAGCGCGTTGAGCAGCGGGTGGAACTCCACGACGTACAACCGCCCGCCCGGCCGCAGAAGCCTGGCCACGACATCCGCCCAACGGTCGAGGTCGGGCAGATAGCACAGGGCGCCCTTGCCGGTGTAGACGACGTCGAACCGCCGGCCCTCGAGCGCCGTCACGGCGTCGTACACGTTGGCCTGGACGTAGGTGACGTCGAGGCCCGACTTCGCGGCGAGGTCCCGCGCGGCCGTCACGGACGCCGCCGAGA
This sequence comes from Streptomyces sp. DSM 40868, assembly GCF_011820545.1. Lineage (NCBI taxonomy): Bacteria > Bacillati > Actinomycetota > Actinomycetes > Kitasatosporales > Streptomycetaceae > Streptomyces > Streptomyces sp. DSM 40868. Next base: position 8,929,021 of record NZ_CP050504.1, on the reverse strand, counting down.
AGTCCAGGCCGACCGCCCGGGCTCCACGCCGGGCGAGGGCGAGCGTCTCCGTACCGAGGTGGCACTGGAGGTGCAGCACGTCCCGGCCGGACAACTCGCCGAGGTCCTCCCACTCGAACGCGGCGAACCAGCGCTCCGGGTCCAGGTCCTCGTCCAGGCCGTAGAACCGGCTGGTGACGTGGACCGGAGTGCGGGCGTCCCAGTTCGCCTGGTTGGCGCGCATCAGCCGCGCGTGCTCGGCGGAAGTCATGAGGACATCCAACCGCGCCCCGGCCGCGCGCGGGGGAGAAAAACCGGAAAAGCGCCGTCAGGGTGACGGCCTGGCCCGCGGCGCGCCCGGTGATATCAGCGGCCGGGGCGGCGTGGGCGGTGGCGGGCATGAGCAGGACCGGCGACGGCGGCGGTCCGGGCGAAGCGCTCGACGAAGTCCTTCCGGAGATCACTGGTCATGGTCAGGGCCGGCCGCCCCGGGCTCCCAGGGCGTTCAGCGCTTCGTCCGTGAGCCGGTACACCGCCCACTCGTCCTGGGGGCGGGCGCCCAGTGCCTCGTAGAAGTCGATCGCGGGCCGGTTCCAGTTCAACACCGACCATTCCAGGCGCTCGTAGCCGCGTGCGACACAGATGCGGGCGAGCTCCGTCAGCAGGGCCTTGCCGTGGCCGCCGCCGCGGGCCTCGGGGCGGACGTACAGGTCCTCCAGGTAGATGCCGTGCACGCCCCGCCAGGTGGAGAAGTTGAGGAACCACAGCGCGAAGCCCACGACCTCGCCGTCGGCGTCCTCGGCCACATGTGCGTAGGCGGCCGGGCGCTCGCCGAACAGTGCCTCGGTCAGCTGTTCCTTCGTCGCCCTGACCTCGTCGAGTGCCTTTTCGTACTCGGCGAGCTCGCGAATCAGCGTATGGATGACGGGAATGTCGGCGGGGGTCGCGGTACGGATCATGCCCCGAGTCTCACACACCGTGCCCGCCGGGCCCGTCGGCCGGGTACCGCCCGGTCCTGGGCGGACCGGCTCCGGTGGCCTGTGCCCGCCTCCGGCCGGCAAGCCCGCCCGGCACTCCGTGCTCGGCCTCGCTGCTTGCCCGCCGCACATCCGGCAGCGACGACACGCCGCTCCCAGACGCGCGAGGTGAACGCCTGCGTTGTGCAGACCCCGGGCATGCCGGCACAGGTGGCGCGGCGCCGACGACCTCCTCGCCGGGCCGGCCCCGAACCGGCGCCGCGCCCCACGGCCCGGCCGAGGCCGGCGGCCTTCTTGAGGGCCTTCCGGCAGGGGGCCGGGGCGGTGTTGGGGAGCCGTGCGAACGTGACGACCTCGCGGTGGCAACCGTCCTGAAGGAGGCGGACCCAGCAGGAGTCCCCGGGCGGGGACCTGCTCATCTCTCGGAGGCGTGCGCCGGACCCGCTGTGACCGGCGTCCTCCCCGCGGCCGGGTCCGTGTGCGCAACCGGCGAAGGCACTCCGTCGGGGCGGCCACGGTCCGGCGCGGAGGGCGTCAGCCACCGGCCGGTGTCGACCGCTCGGCACCCGTGTGACCGAGCCGGACGCGCTGCGGATGCTGTCCGACCTCCACCGACGCGGTCCTGCCGCCGGTGGCGAAGTCGATGGCCTTCACCCTGTCGGCAGCGCTCCCCGACACCACGGCGGCCGATCCGCCCGCGGTCGCGGCGGCCCCACGGTGCCGGGAGTCGTCGATCCAGCACGTCGTAGAGGGCGCTGACACCATCGCATACGCGGCTCAGGAAGGCTGAGTCGCCGAGGTGACGCGCGGGGGCCCTGGACGCCGCGGGGTGCTCCGTACCGGTCACGCGCGGGAGGCGAGGTGCCGCCACTCGTTCCACATGTCGAGCCGCTTCCGGTAGGCCGCCTCGACCACCGGATAGGGGTAGGTGCCGAGGAAGAGCCGCAGGGGTGGTGCGTCGGTGTCGACGAGTTCGAGGACAACGGCGGCGGTGCCTCGCGCGTCCTGGGGCGTGCGGGCGGACGCACCTGCCCGGCGCGCGGCGCGGACGGGTTCGTAGGCGGGCAGCGGCTCGGTGTGCACCGCGGAGTCGCCCGACCAGTCGGTGCCGTAGGGGCCGGGCTCAACGAGGGTGACGTTGATCCCGAACGGAGCGACCTCCTGGGCCAGGGCCTCGCTCATCCCCTCCAGGGCCCACTTGGAGGCGTTGTACAGCCCCAGCGTGGGGAAGGCGGCGAGTCCGCCGAGGCTGGAGACCTGCAGGATGTGGCCGCTGCCCTGGGCCCGCAGGTACGGCAGGGCCGCCTGCGTCACCCACAGCGGGCCGAGCAGATTGGTGTCGAACTGCGCGCGGGCCTGCTCCTCGGTTGCTTCCTCGACCATGCCGAACAGGCCGTAACCCGCGTTGTTGACGACGACGTCCAGGCGGCCGAAGGTCTTGGCGGCCCGCCGCACCGCGGCGGTCGCGGCGGTGCGGTCGGTCACGTCGAGGCGGAGCGGGAGGACGTCGTCCCCATAAGCGTCAAGCAGGGGTCGCAGGGTCTCGGGGTCACGTGCGGTGGCGGCGACGCGGTCGCCGCGGTCGAGGGCGGCTTCGGCCCAGATACGGCCGAAGCCGCGGGACGCGCCGGTGATGAACCAGGTCTTCATGACATCGAGCCTGCGCCGCTCCCGCCCGGCCAGCCAGCACCCTTGCAGGGTTACCCTCGCAGCATGGCGGCCGACAATCTTCTGGGAGACTTCCTCAAGGCCCGGCGCGGACGGGTCGCTCCGGCTGACGCGGCGATACCCGCCGGCGGACGCCGCCGCGTGGCAGGACTGCGCCGGGAGGAACTGGCCCAGCTCGCCGGAATCAGTGAGCCGTACCTGGTCCGGCTCGAACAGGGCATCGACCGGCACCCCTCACCCCAGGTGCTGCGCTCCCTCGCGCGGGCGCTGAAGCTGGACGCCGACGCCTGTGCCCACCTGCACGCCCTCGCCGGTCCCGCCCCCGCGCCGCCGTCACGGACCGAGGTCTCCGCGGACGTGCACAGGCTGCTCGACGCCTGGGCGGACCGCCCCGCGTACGTCCGTGACCGGTGCTTCGACGTACTGGCGGCGAACAAAAAGGTTCGTGCGCTCGCCCCGATGTACGAGCCCGGGAGCAACCTGGTCCGAGCGGTGTTCCTCGACCCGGCGTCCCGCCGCCTCTTTCCCGACTGGGCGGAAGCAGCCTCGCAGACCGCAGCGGCCCTACGCGCCGAAGCCGACCCACGCGACCCCAGAACCGTCCGTCTGGTCGCCGAGTTGGAGACGGACGAGGAGTTCCGTCGTCTGTGGACGCGGCACGAGGCGCGGCCCGCTCGGGACGAGCTCAAGCGCTTCACGCACCCGGTCGTCGGCAGCCTGGCCCTGCGCAGGCAGGCGCTCACCGTCGGCGGCGCCGAGCACCAGGTGATCATCGTGTACCAGGCGACGGCCGGGAGCCCCTCCGAAGCGGCCCTGGCGGCTCTTGCCTGACGCGTCGGACGTCTGCCGCCGGGTGACCTGACCCGGGTGGTCGCCCACGCCGGGTCGGCGCGGACCTTGCCGAGCAGGCGTCAGAAGCCGTACGCACCGCCACCCGGGGGGTGCTGCCGGTGTGGTGTCCGACAGCTTCCGACCGCGGGACAGGCGCCGGTTCCGGGCGGCCTTGTGGCCTGTGCCGGGCCGGCGTCGGACCGGCGTCGTCGAGCCCGTGCAGACCCCAGCCCGAGTACGGACTGGGGCTGAACCTACTTCTCTGATGCGTTTGCCGCGCGCCCAGCGCCAAGTCGTCGGCCGAGGAAGTGAGCCGCGCGGTCCAGTGCCTCGTCCGCCTCGTCCAGAACGCCGGCGAACGACTGGAAAACGTGCGGCACGTCGGCGGTGACGTCCAGAATGACGTCCACCCCGGCCGCCCTCGCACGCGCGGCAAGGCGCGTGGAGTCGTCCAGCAGGATCTCGTTCGTGCCCACCTGGATCAGCATGGGAGGGAAGCCGGACAGGTCGGCGAGGACGGCCGGGCTGAGCAGGGGCTGGTGGGGGTCGGCTCCGGCCAGGTACATGGCCCCGGTGTGTTCTACGGCCTCACGGGTGAAGACCGGGTCGATGCCCTCCTTGGTGTCCATGCTCTCGCCCGTGCGGGTGGCGTCGAGGCCAGGGGAGAACGCCACGATGGCGGCGGGCAGTGGGAGGCCCGCGTCGCGGGCGGCGAGGCAGGTGGTGACGGTGAGGCCGCCGCCGGCGGAGTCGCCGGCGAACGCGATGGCCGAGGGGTCCATGCCGCTGTCGAGTAGGTCGCGGTAGGCGCTCAGGGTGTCTTCGATCGCGGCCGGGAACGGGTGCTCGGGGGCAAGCCGGTAGTCCGGCGAGTACGCGCTGAAGCCGGTCTTGGCCACGAGGTGTCCCGTCAGCGACAGGGCTGTCTCGGGAGAGCCGAACACGAAGCCGCCGCCGTGGAAGTACAGGATCGTCCCGGCGCGGGGCCCGTTGTCCGGCTCGACCTGCAGGGCGGATCGGTTGCCGAGTGTCGTCCGCGTGGTGCGGATTCCGTCGGGCACGATCATCTGGGCCATCAACGCCTTGAATCCGGCACGCAGTTCCTCGACCGACCGGGGACTCTCGGGCCTCGGCTGCCGCAACATCGCGTCGATCCGGGCGCGTTGTTCCTTGCTCATGGGTGTGCTCCCGCCCCAGCGAAAGTAGATTCCACTACACTATATGCCATGGCATATAGATTGAGCGGTGACGAAGTCGACCTCCCGGGCCTCTTCTCCGATCTGGTCCGCTGCGAGACGCGTCTGTACAACGCCCTCAACGACCGTCTCCGCGCGCGGCACGGGATCGTGACCTCGCAGTTCGAGTTCCTGCGCTTCCTGCGCGACCATCCCGGGGCGCGCGTGGCGGACATCGCCGCCGAGTTCGCCATCGGCGTCGGGGCGACCAGCAAGAGCGCCGACCGCCTGGAGAAGCAGGGATGGATCGTCCGGCAGCCGAATCCATCCGATCGCCGGTCCTCCCTGCTGGCCCTGACCGACGACGGCTCGCGACTCGTCGACGCGGCGGAGAGAACCTTCACCGACGGACTCGCCACGCTGATGGGAGACACCCTCGACGGCCCCAGCGTCGCGGCCACCGCCCATGCCCTCTCACAGCTGCGCGCCGCACTCGAACGCAACCAGATCGGCACCCCTACAGGCTGACGGACACCCGCCACAGCAGGCTGGAACCGGTGAGCCGACCGCTCTGCCGGATGGCCTGATGCGCAGACTTTCGCCGTCGACCGGCGTGAGCGTCCCGGAGCACTGTCACACCGGCCCCTCGGCCTGCGGCTCAAGTTGGCGGAGGCTCCCTGCCTGGCTCCTGTGGTGTGCGCGGGGTGTTGCCTCGTGTTCCGGGCGGGGGTGGCCGTCCACCGCGATGGTCGACGATGGAGTCATGACAGGGGAAGCGAGCGAGATCGCTCTGAGCATGCGAGATCTGCGTGAGGTCACCGCGTTCGCCGCAACGTGCGCGGAAGCGGTGCTCCAGGTATTCGAGGGCGATCAACCAGACGACTTCCGGCCCCGAGACGCCATCGGCGCCGCGTGGGAGTTCGCTCGAGGCGGCCGGCGAGGGAAGGCTCTGCGTGACAGAGCGTGGGCGGCACTCCAGGCAGCCAAGAGCACGGGCACCCCGGCCGCCCGCGAGGCGGCTCGGGCAGCCATGTCCGCGGCCGGCGCCGCCTACCTGCACCCGCTGGCCAAGGCCACCCAGGTCAAGCACATCCTCGGAGCCGGCGCTCATGCGGCCAGAGCGGTCGAACTCCTCGCCGACGACGACCGGAGCGTTGGTGCCGCGCATCTTGAACGGACACGGCATCATGCGACGCCGGTCGTCGTTGACGTCCTCGAACGCTTTCCGACAGCGCCGGCCGGTGGCGGGCGGGTTGGTGAGTTGATCCGCATGCTGGACGCCGGCCTTCGCTCACCCGCCCTCGACAAGTGAACCTCGGATGCCAGCGGTGCGGCCCCACCTCGGTCAGCTCCACCAACCGGCCTGTGATCAACTCCGTTCGTTTCATTGACATTTCACTCAGAAGTCCTACCGTTGGGAGCGCTCCCATGACAGCTTGCAACTGGAAGGAGTCCCCCCACATGCGTACAAACAGTCCGTTAACCGGGCGGTCGCGGTCATCCCTCCGCCGGCCTCTCCAGGCACTCGCCATGCTGTTCGCCGTGGTTGTCGGCGCGCTGGCCTGGTCGTCACCCGCCCAGGCCCACGGCACGATCGTCGACCCCGCCTCCCGCGCCTACCAGTGCTGGAAGACGTGGGGCAGCAACCACACGAACCCGGCCATGCAGACCCAGGACCCCATGTGCTGGCAGGCGTTCCAGGCCAACCCCGACACCATGTGGAACTGGATGAGCGCGCTCCGCGACGGCCTCGGCGGCCAGTTCCAGGCGCGGACCCCCGACGGGACGCTCTGCAGCAACAACCTCTCGAGGAACTCCAGCCTGGACAAGCCCGGGCCGTGGAAGACCACCACCGTCGGCAACAACTTCTCGGTCCACCTGTACGACCAGGCGTCCCACGGCGCCGACTACTTCAAGGTCTACGTGAGCAAGCAGGGCTTCGACCCCAAGACCCAGACCCTGGGCTGGGGCAACCTCGACTTCATCACGCAGACCGGCCGCTTCGCCCCGGCGCAGGACATCACGTTCCCCGTCCAGACCTCCGGCTACAGCGGACATCACATCCTGTTCGTGATCTGGCAGGCCTCGCACCTCGACCAGGCCTACATGTGGTGCAGCGACGTCAACTTCGGCTGAGCCGGGCAGCGCCGCACGTGGCACCGACCCCGGCCGGGCGGCCGGTGGCCCGCCGCCCGGCCGACCGAACTCCGTCGGGACAGGGAACCCATTCGGTCACCCTGCCCCGACGGGGCTCCTCCGTTCCTGAATGCCCTCGCCGGGGACTGACGCAGCCAGGCCGGCGGACTCTACGCACGCTCGCCGACCACGCCTACGCTTGATCTCGTGCGTCGTCGTCATCCGAGCACTCTTCTTGATCGTGTGGTGACGGTACAGTCCGATCTTGGGTACTGAGAGCGCATGAGGTTGCTCGAAACAGTGCGTGACGTGGACCAAAAGCTCACGAGACAGGCCGCTTCCCGCGTGCCACGTCCGCTGGCCCAAGCGCTGTCGGTGGTCGAAGAGGCGGCGCAAGGCACGAAGCTGTGGTGCGGTGTCACCGCCGCGCTGGCCTGCCTGGGCGGCCGGCGCGGCCGCAGAGCGGGGACCGCGGGCCTGGCAGCCGTCGCGGTGGCGCAGCTGGTGTCCAACGGTATGTGCAAGCCCTTGGCCGACCGCCCCCGGCCGCCCAAGGGCTGGATTCCCCACGACGAGGTCGAGGACCGGCCCGACTCGTCGTCGTTCCCCTCCGGGCACACGGCTGCCGCCGTGGCGTTCGCGGCGGCCGCCGCACCGGCGTGGCCCCTGGTCGGCGCCCTGTGCGCGGTCCCTGCCGCGGTGGTCGCCGTGGAGCGGGTGCAGAGCGGCGCCCACTACCCCAGCGACGTCGCTGCCGGCGCGGTCATCGGCCTGGGTGCGGCCTGGTTCACCCGGCGGTCTCCGCGCCTGCTGCGCCGATGTACGAGCCGACCATCACCGTGAACGGTTCATCCAGGACTCCGAAGCCCCCGATCGCTTGGCCCGCCAACACCCTGATGCCCCGCCACCGCGCCTGCCGCCCGCCGCGCGGAGCGCGGTGCGGGGGCCGGAGCGTAGGCCGGTTCGGGGACCGTCGACTCACCCGCGGGCGGCGGCCGTGGACGCGCGGGAGGTCACGGGCGGCTGTCCGGTGGCCACGTGCAGGTCCTCGTCCCGCAGTCGGCCGGCCGCCCACACGCTCACCAGTCCCGTCAGCGCGAGGTAGCCGCAGGCCCACCAGGGGCTCCCCGAGCCGAAGGCCAGCAGGGCGGTCATGATCAGTGGAGTGATGCCGGACGCGAAGACGCCGGACACCTGGTAGACGAAGGACATGCCCGTGTACCGGACGGGTGTGGCGAACAGCGCGGCGAACAGCGTGCCTTGAGCGCCGTAGAACCAGGCGTGCACGATCCCCAGGGTCACGATGAGCGTCGCGGCGAAGGCCCGGGTTCCTCCGGTGCCGAACAACCAGAACGCCGGGAAGACCGAGACGGCGAAGGCAGCCATGCCCGCGCGGTAGACACTGCGGGCTCCATGACGGTCGACGGCGGTCCCGGTCACCGGTATCAGGGCGGCCATCACGAGCGCCGCGGCCGTGACCGCGAGCAGCACCGGTGTGCGGTCCAGGTTCAGCGTCCCGGTCGCGTAGGTGAGGGCGAAGACGCCCCAGGTGTTGAAGGCGGCTCCCTCTCCCCAGCGTGCCAGCATCCCGAGCAGGAGATGCCGGCGCGCGGCGGGCGCGCGCAGCAGTTCGACCAGCGGGGCCGGCCGGGACGGTTCCCGCAGGCGCCGTACGGCACGGAAGGCCGGTGTCTCCTCGATCCTCAGCCGTACGGTCAGTCCGACGGCGACGAGGACGAGGCTGACCAGGAAGGCGATCCGCCAGCCGTGGTCGAGGAACGCCGCTTCGCCGAGCACGTCGTTCAGCAGCGCGAACACTCCGGTGCCCAGCGCCAGTCCGAGGGCCAGCCCGATCTGCGGGTAGCTGCCGAACCGGCCCTTGCGGCCCGTTGGCCCGTACTCCACGGCCAGCAGGACCGCTCCGGCCCATTCCCCGCCGAGTGCCACGCCCTGGGCGACACGCAGCACCAGGAGCGACGCCGGAGCGAGCACGCCGGCCTGCTCGTAGGTGGGCAGCAGGCCGATGAGGGCGGTGGAGACACCCATCAGGCCCATGGTGAGGGCCAGGGTGTGCTTGCGGCCGATCCGGTCGCCGACGTGGCCGAAGAGCAGGCCGCCCACGGGACGGGCGACGAAGCCCACGGCGAACGTCGCGAACGACAGCATCGTGCCCACGGTGCCGTCGGCCGTGGGGAAGAACAGTTTGCCGAAGACCAGTCCCGCGGCTGTGCTGTACAGGAAGAAGTCGTACCACTCGACGGTGGTGCCCAGCAGGCTGGCGAGCACGACCGTCCTCAGTCCCCGCGCATCGGTGGGATCCGGCTCGTGCGCACGGGCCTGGGCCCGCGGGGACGCGGACGCCGGGCTCATCGGGCGGCGAACGGGACGATGCCCGCCTCGACGGTGCGCGGACCCGCCGGGTGCCGCCACAGACCGCGCTTCTCCAGTACCGGCAGAACGCCTTCACCGAACCAGTACGCCTCCTCCAGGTGCGGCACCCCGGACAGCACGAACTCCTCGATGCCGAGGCGGTGGTACGTCTCGATCAGGTCGGCGACCTCCGTGTGGCTGCCGACCAGTGCCGTGCCCGCGCCGCCGCGGACGAGGCCGATGCCCGCCCACAGGTTCGGGTAGATCTCCAGGTTGTCGGTACGGCCGCTGTCGTGCAGCTCGCGCATCCGGCGCTGTCCCTCGGACTCGCTGGTCGCCAGGCCCCGCTGCACCTCCCTGATGCGTGCGGGATCCATGGCTTTGAGCAGCCGCTCCGCCTCGGCCCACGCCTGCGCCGAGGTGTCCCGGCTGATGGTGTGCAGGCGGATGCCGAAGCGCACCCGCCGGCCGTGCGCGGCGGCCAGCGAACGTACCCAGTCGATCTTCTCCTTCACCTGCTGCGGCGGTTCGCCCCAGGTCAGGTACACATCCGTGTACCGCGCCGCCACCTCGCCGGCCGCGGGTGAGGAGCCGCCGAAGTAGATCCGCGGTGCGGGCTCGGGCAGCCGGCTCAACCTGGCGCCCTCGACCCGCAGATGCTCGCCGTGGTGGTCGACCGTCTCGCCCGCCCACAGCCGCCGCACGATGTCGAGGAACTCCCCGGTGCGGGCGTACCGCTGGTCCTTGTCGAGGAAGTCGCCGTACGCCCGCTGTTCGGCGGATTCACCGCCCGTGACCACGTTCAGCAGCAGCCGTCCGTGCGACTGCCGCTGGTAGGTCGCGGCCATCTGCGCCGACAGCGTCGGGCCGATCTGCCCGGGCCGGAAGGCCACCAGGAACTTCAGCCGGTCGGTCACCTGCGTCAGCATGGCCGTGGTCAGCCACGCGTCCTCGCACCACCCGCCCGTCGGGGTGAGGGCCCCGACGAAGCCGAGCTGCTCGGCGGTGCGGGCGATCTGGCCGAGGTATTCGATGGAGGCCGGGCGGTCCCCGGCGGCGGTGCCGGGCGTGGACCCGTGGCCGCCGCCGACGACGTGCCGGCTGTCACCGGTCGTGGGCAGGAACCAATGGAAGGTGAGGGCAGACATGAGAACTCCGAAGCGGGTACGAGAACGGCTGCCGGGCAGGCCGGTGTGGTGCCGTGCGGGGAGGCGGGCGAGGGCCGAGGGCCCGGTGGCCCTGCGGGCCCGAGGACGTCAGGGGCTTCGAGGGTGTCGTCGGCGCCGGCGCACTCGTCTCCTACAGCAGGCCGTGGCGCGGTGGTCTGGTGCCGTCGATCACGTACCGACCGATGTGCTGGACCTTCCAGCGGATCGGGTCGTGCAGGGTGTGGGTGCGGGCGTCGCGCCAGTGCCGGTGCAGGTTCAGTGACTGGAGGGCCGCGCGGGTGCCCGCCACTTCGAACAGGGCGCCCGAGACCTCGACCGCGGCCTGTGCCGCCACCACCTTGGCGGCGGCGACCGCGATGGACGCCGCGGCCGCGGAGTCGTCGGTGAGGTCGTCGCGGGCCGCGTCGACGGTGCGGGCGGCCTCCCGCAGCAGCGCCTCGGCTGCTCTGACCCGCAGGCCGAGTTCACCGAACCGCTGGATGAGCAGCGGGTCGTCGGCGGCGGACTCGACCCCGCTCTCGAACCAGGGCCTGCTCTTCGTCCGTACGAACGCGGCCGCCTCGGCAAGGGCGCCCGCAGCGATGCCCGCATCGATGGCCGCGTGCAGCAACTGGGCGAAAGCGCCGTGCAGTTGCGGGCCCTGGAAGGTCAGGTGGTGGGGCAGGACCCGGTCGGCGGGCACGGCGACGTCCGCGAGGTGGACCGTGCCGCTGGCGGTGGTCCGCTGGCCCATCCCGTCCCAGTCGTCGACGACCGTGAGACCGGGAGCGTCCCGTGGGACGTACGCCGCGTGCAGGGTGTCGTCCTCGGCCCGGGCCAGCACGGGGATCCAGTGGGCGAACAGGGCGCCGGTGCAGTAGTGCTTGACGCCGCTGAGCAGGTACGAGCCGTCGGGACGGCGCCGCAGCCGGGTGCGGATGTCCTGGACGTGCTTGGTGCCGGCCTCCGACTGTGCGTTGCCGAGGCGACGCCCGGCGAGCAGTTCGGCGAAGAAGAACTTCTGCTGCTCGGGCGTGCCCTGGCGGCGGATGACGTTGACGTACACGAAGTGGCTCTGCGGGATCTGGGCGATGCTGCCGTCCGCCGACGCGAGCAGGCGGAAGATCTCCGCGAGCGTCCCGGTGCGGACGTCCGCTCCCCCGTGGGCGGCGGGCACGGTGACGGCCAGGAGCCCGGAGGCGGACAGCCGGTCCAGTTCCTGTCGGGGCAGCCTGCGCTCCGCGTCGCGCGGGGAGGCACCCGCCCGGAACTCCTCGGCCAGCTCCGCGGCGACCGCGAGGGCTTCGGCGTCGTCGGCGATCACATGGGCGGTCATGGTGATCAGCCCGCCGCGGCCAGGAGCGGGGTCCGGCCGAGTGCGGCCGAGAAGTGGTCGATCACGCGGGTCAGTGCCTCGTCGGCGGCCGGGGCGACGCCGAGGGAGCCGTCCTCGTGCACCGTGATGTCCTGGTCGAGGGTGAACCATCCCTGGACGATGTGCGTGGCGCCCATGGAGTTAAGGACCGGACGCAGCGCGTAGTCGATGGCCAGGACGTGCGCCGTGCTGCCGCCGGTGGCCAGCGGCAGCACCGTCTTGCCCCTCAGGGCGTACTGCGGCAGCAGGTCGAGGAGCGCCTTGAGCACCCCGGAGTACGCGGCCTTGTAGACCGGTGAGCCGACGACGACGCCGTCGGCGCGGGCGAAGAGTTCCGTCACCTCGAGGATGGCCGGGTGCCGGAAGTCGGCGCCGAGCAGGGCCTCGGGCGGGATCGTACGGACGTCGAGGGGGACCACGTGGTGGCCGTGGGCGAGGAGCCGCTGGTCCAGGTGGCGCAGCAGACCGTTGGTGCGGGAGGAGACGGAGGGGCTGCCGGAGACGGACAGAACGGTGGCCATGGGGTTTCTCTTTCGGGCGGAGGGACGCCCCGCTCGGGGGCGCCCCGTCGGTGCGGCAGTCAGGAGTACCAGGTGGGTTCGGGCAGCTCGCCCTCCAGGACCCAGCGGCCGACCTCACGCCGCTTGTAGGCGACCGGGTCGTGCAGGGTGTGGGTGCGGACGTTGCGCCAGAAGCGGTCCAGTCCCTCGGCGCTCGCCGTGGAACGGGCGCCGGTGACCTCGAAGATGCGGTGGGTGATCTCCAGGGCGACGTCGGTGGCGCGCGCCTTGGCGGCGGCCACCCGCACCTCGAAGTCGCCTCGGGCCTGCTCGGTCACCGCGTCGGGGTCGTCGTGCAGCCGCTGCCCCTCGGCGGCGACCGCGTCGGCGAGCGCCTCGACCGCCCAGAGTTTCGAGGTGAGGTCGCCGTAGGTGTCGATGACGTACGGCTCGTCGACCGCGCGCTCGTGGCCGCCGTGCAGCCACGAGCGGGACTTGGTACGGGTGTACGCGGCGGCCGTCTCCAGGGCGCCGCCCGCGATCCCGAGGTAGAGGTTGACGAAGACGAGCTGGATGGTGGGCACGTTGAGGGTGTTGTAGACGCGCGGCTGGAACCGCTTGTCCACGTAGCCGGCCGCCGAGGACCACGGGGTGCGGACGCCGTCGAGCGTGACGCTGCCGCTCTCGGTGAGCCGCTGGCCGATGTTGTCCCAGTCGTCGTGGAAGGTCAGGCCCGCGCTGTCGGAGGGCACGATGGCGAAGACGTGGCGGTCGGTGCCCTCGAAAACGCCTTCCAGAACGGTGACGTCGGAGACCCTGCTGCCGGTGGAGAAGGACTTGCGGCCGGTGAAGACCAGTTCGTCGCCGTCCTCGGTGACGACGACGTCCTTGTCGCGCGGGTTCACCGCGCCGCCGAAGAACCAGCGGTTGCGGGCGGCCTCGGCCTCGACGTGCTGCCACTGTTCGCGAGTGCCGACCAGGCGGGCGGCCCAGTTCCAGAGGTAGTGGTAGCCGAGGAGCTGGCCGATGGAGCCGTCGGCCTTGGCCACCTCGCGGACGACCCGGTAGGCCGTGCGCCAGTCCTGCCCCGCGCCGCCGTGCTCCACGGGGCCGAGCAGGGTGACCAGGCCGGAGTCCTTCAGCAGTCGCACCTCGGCGTACGGGGTGGCGCCGGCCCGGTCGCGCTCGGCGGCGTCGGTGGCGAGTACGGCGGCCACTTCGGCGGCGCGGGCGATCCAGTCCGCGGCCGTGCGCGGGGCGGGGCGGGTGGTCCAGTCGGTGGGCGTGGCAGTGCTCATGCGGGGGTGACCTCTTTCACGGTGCGGTGCGGTGCGGAGGGTGGGGGGTCAGGCGTGAGCGGGGACGGACTCGTCCTCGGCGCCGGAGAGCCGGGCTTCCAGTTCCCGGACGAGGGGCAGTACGCGCGTGCCGAAGTACTCGACCTCCTCGTGGTAGTGCAGGAAGCCGAGCAGGAAGAGGTCGACGCCGAGTTTCTTGTAGGCGACGATGCGCTCGGCGATCTGCTCGGGAGTGCCGATCAGGCCCGTACGGAAACCGTCGTTGTACTGCACGAGGTCCTCGAAGGAGGAGTCCTGCCACATGCCCTTGCCGTCGGCGGTGGACCGGCCGGCCTGCCGGACCGCGGTGCCGAAGCCCTCGACGGCCTCGGTGTCGGCCCGGGCGACGATCTCGCGCAGGGTCTCGCGGGCCTCGTGTTCGGTGTCGCGGGCGATGAGGAAGCCGTTGAGCCCGAATCTCGGCGCGGGGCGTCCCGCCTCGGCCGCGGACGTACGGATGTCGTGGATCTGCTCGGCCACTCCGTCGAAGTCCTTGCCGTTGGAGAAGTACCAGTCGGACACCCGGCCCGCCATGCGCCGGGCGGCGGTGGAGTTGCCGCCCTGGAAGATCTCCGGGTGCGGCCGGCCGGTGGTACGCAGCGGCTTGGGTTTGAGGGAGAAGTCGCGCAACCGGTAGAAGTCGCCGGCCAGTTCGGCGTGGTCCTCGGTCCAGAGGCGGCGCAGCGCGGTGATGAACTCCTCGGCACGCCGGTACCGTTCGTCGTGCTCCAGCCAGGGTTCGCCGAGGGCGGTGAACTCGTCCTTGAACCAGCCGCTGACCACGTTGACGGCGAAGCGGCCGTGGGACAGGTGGTCCGCGGTGGCGCCGAGCTTGGCCAGGACGCCGGGGTGCCACAGTCCGGGGTGGACGGCGGCGATGACCTTCAGGCGCTGGGTGGCCAGCAGCAGGGCCAGGCTGAAACTGGTGGACTCGTGCTGGTACTCGGCACCGTAGCTCGCCATGTAGCGGACCTGGGTGAGGGCGTACTCGAAGCCGTTGTTCTCGGCGAGTACGGCGAGTTCGCGATTGTAGTCGTACCCCCAGTCGGTGCGTTGCTCGATCGTGCTGGTGACCAGTCCCCCGCTGACATTGGGAACCCAATAGGCGAACTTGACGGGTTGTGCGGGCATGCAGAACTCCTGTTGCGGATGTGCGGTGTTTTTCGCACGCCGACGCGTTGTCCGTACGTCGACACGTTTTTCGTACGCCGAATTGACGGGGCGTGCGGGAACTCCGAATTCAGGCGGTGCGGTGAATACGCGGCACGCGGCCGTGCTTCGGCGGGCGTGGCGTGGGAGAAGGGCGGCCGATCGGCGAATCAGGCCGCGGTGCAACAGGAGGCACTGGAAACGCGGGCGAGGTCGACATGGCGTCGCCGCGTGAGGTCCAGTCGCATCTTCATGCCGACGATGCTGGCAGCAGCCGGGCGAAGCCGTCAAGGTAAACCCGACCGGTTTCGCATCGCGGACCACTGGAATTCACGAAGGTGTGACAGGAAAACCCTTGAACGAGTCCCGGAACACGCCGCACTCTGCTGGTGTGCGAACGGAACAGCTGGAGTACATAGCGGCCGTCGTCCGGCTCGGTTCGCTGCGCCGGGCCGCCGAGGAACTGCGCCTGTCCCAGCCGGCTCTGAGCGAGACCGTGCGCAATCTGGAACGGGAGCTCGGAGTCGATCTGCTGGAGCGCAAGCGGACCGGGGCCACCATGAGTACCGCGGGCAGGGAACTGCTCCCCCACGTCCTCGGTGTGCTGGAGGCGGTCGACCGGCTCAGGGCCGCGGCGGGCGAGCAGCACCGCATCAGCCGGATGGTGCGCGTCGGCACGGTCAACGCGGCGACGGTACCGCTGCTCATTCCGGCCGTGCGTGCCTTTCGCGCCGTCCACCCCGTCACCCAGGTCGAGGTGGTCGGCGCGCAGCAGTCGGACATCCACCGGGCCCTGTCGGAGGGCGGTTTCGACCTCGGTCTGGTCAATCATCTGGAGGGGGACGACATACCCGCCGACTTCGAGTCCACCGAGTTGCTGTGGGGCCGGCCGGTGGTGTGTGTCCGGCCGGACAGCCCGCTCGCCTCCCGCCCGGTGGTAACGGTGGAGGACCTGCTCGGCGAGCCGTTGATCGCGATGCGCACCGGGTATGTGATGCACCGTTATGTGCACCGGCTGCTGGACGGTCGTACGGCGTCCTTCTCGTACTCGACCGACGGGGCGGAGATGGGCAAGCTGATGGTCGCCGAAGGGCTGGGGGTGACGGTCCTGCCGGACTTCAGCGTGTGCGGGGATCCCCTGGAGCGGCAGGGGCTGATCACACACCGGCCGGTCGCCGCGGACGCGCCCCGGGTGCTGCTGATGCTGCAACGCCGCAAGGCGGAGTCGGAGCCGCAGGCGGCCCGGAACCTGCACGAGGTGTTCGTGCGCACGGCCCGGGAACTGGGCGGCACGCTCACCGGCGCCTGCCCCCGGCCGACCACGCCCGGGCCCCCTCCGCGCTGACCGCCCGGTCAGCTGGGCCGGGGCAGCCAGACCGGGGCGCTGCTGCCGCGCGGCACGAGGACGGTGCGGAAGCGTCCCGGGGTCCCGGACATGATCACCTGGTCGGTGACGCCCTGGTAGCGGCCGCACGGGGTGTCGGCGGTGAAGGTGTCCGGGTCGAGGTAGGCGTGCGGAGAGTCCGGGTCCGGGGCGAGTGCGGTCTCCCGGGCGTAACTCCGGTCGAAGACACCGAGGCTGAGGATCCAGGTGGCGATCCGCGTGAGGTTGAGGGTGACGCGGTAGCTGCCGCCCTCCTCGGCGCGCCGCATCAGCGCGGCGAGCGCGCCGGTGGTGGCCAGCCAGGACAGGACGTAGTCGTTGACGACGCTGATGTACGGCAGGGCCGGGGTGCTGGTCGGGCCGGCCGTGACGCCGTCCTCGCCCTCCATCAGCATGATGCCGCTGAGCGCGCCGGCGGTCTGGTCGAAGCCCACCCGGTGGGCCCACGGTCCGGTCTCGCCGGCGAGGGTGAAGCTGCAGTGGATGATGCCGGGGCGGACGGCCGCGGCCTCCTCCGCGCTCAGGCCGATCTTCTCCAGGTAGCCGGGACGGCGGTTGGCGTAGAACACGTCGGCGTCGCGCAGCAGGTGACGGATCCTCGCCCGGCCGTCGGCGCCGTAGGGATCGATGGTGGCCGAACGTACGCCGACGTTGGCGCTGTTGTACGTCGAGTCGTGCTCCAGTTCGTCGGGCCGCCAGATGTTCAGCACG
Source organism: Streptomyces sp. DSM 40868 (assembly GCF_011820545.1). Taxonomy (NCBI): domain Bacteria; kingdom Bacillati; phylum Actinomycetota; class Actinomycetes; order Kitasatosporales; family Streptomycetaceae; genus Streptomyces; species Streptomyces sp. DSM 40868. The sequence goes on along the minus strand of NZ_CP050504.1, from coordinate 8,912,281 downwards.
TCGGCGCCGTGCTGGGCCAGGTCCCGGCCGACGCCGGCACCGGCGATGATGTGGCCCATGCCGAGGGCGCGCACGCCGGACAGCGGCTGGTCGGCGCCGGCGCTCAGGGGCTCGGGCTCGCTGTCGCCGATCTTCTCGATCCTGATGAGCGGTTCACGGGCGATGTACTCGTACGCCGGTTCCCGCAGGAACTCCTCCGTGGTGCGCAGCATCGGCATCACCACGCCGATCTCGTCACCGGCCCGTTCCAGGTCGGCGGCGTCCCACTGGGCGATGGCGTCGGCGACGGCCTGCTTCTCGGGCCAGGTGCGCAGCAGCTTGTAGACGGCGTTCTTGATCTTCGGGTAGGGGTTGAGCGGCATCACCCAGCGCCCGTCGCGGGTCCGGTAGAAGTCGAACCCGAGGGGGTTGACGGGATCCGAGGGGGTGCCGCCGGGGTAGCCGTTGAGCAGCTCCCACTTCTTGTCGTAGAAGGGGCACAGCCGATGCGGGGCCTTGCGCAGGTCCATGGTGATGTCCTGGCCCTCGCCGCCGCGCCGGCGCCACAGGGCGGCCAGCGCGACCGACTTGGCCGTCATCCCCAGGGCGGGGACGGCGCCCAGGCGCATGATGCTCGGCACGACCGGGTCGCTGCCGATGAACGTGATCTTTCCGCCGCTGTCCTCGGGGCGCAGACCGGCCGGGGCCAGCACCTCGCGCAGGGCCTCGTGGATGTCGAAGTCGTCGTCCTCGTGGGTGAGGGGGTGGGCGAGGGCCTTCCGGATGCGTGCGGTGATGTCTTCGGTGCTCATGTTCAGCCTCTGTGCGGGTGTGGGTCGGGTCAGCCGTCGTAGCCCTCGCCGAGGGCGCGCATGACGGCGATCTGCCGGCGGTCGCGTTCGGCGGCGAGGTCGGCGACGGAGCCGCCGAACTCCTCCACCTGCTCGGTCAGCAGCCGCCGGGTGCGCTCGTCGAACGCGACCTGCTCCTCGGCCATGTCGGCCCAGCGGCGCTCCATGCCGGCCCCGAGGTGGCTCATGAAGTGGGGCAGCCCGCCCTCGCCGCCGCCGAGGTGGAACGAGCGGAAGGGGCCGGCGACCGCCCAGCGCTGCCCGAGGGAGGAGGTGACGATGTCGTCCAGCTCCCGCATGGTGACCACCCCCTCGCTCACCAGGTACACGCACTCCCGGAAGATCGCCGACTGGAGCCGGTTCGCGACGAACCCCGGCACCTCCTTGCGCAGCACCTGCGGACGCTTGCCCAGGGCCTCGTAGAAGGCGCGGGCGCGTTCGGTGGTCTCGGGCGAGGTCCGCTCGCCGGGCACGACCTCCACCAGCGGCACCAGGTGCGGCGGGTTGAACGGGTGTCCCACGACCAGTCGTCCCGGGTCCTTCAGGGCGGTGGCGATCTCGGTGGCGGGGATGCCGGACGTGGAGGTGGCGAACAGCGCGCCGGCGGGGGCGTTCTCCTCGATGACACGCCACATCCGGTGCTTGACCTCCAGCCGCTCAGGGCCGTTCTCCTGCACCAGGTCCGCCGCGCGGACCGCGTCCGCCAGGTCCGGTACGAAGGCGAGCCGTGCGGTGAGGTCCGAGGTGTCCAGTCCCAGCGCGCCGAGCGCGGGCGCGGCCTGCGCGATGTGCCCGCGCACGGCCTCCTCGATACCGGGCTGGGGATCGCTGACCGTGACGGACAGCCCGCGGGCCAGGAACAACGCCGCCCAGGAGGCGCCGATCACCCCTCCCCCGACGACGGTGGCGGTGCGGATTCCGGCGATGCTGTCGTGATCTGACATGCGCGCCCTTCTCCTCTCGGTTTCTCTTGCTCGGGGCCGGCTTCTCCGGCTCCGGCCCGCGGGAGCGGTCAGCGGGCGAGGTAGTCGTGGACGACCCGGGCGCGGCCCAGGGTCAGGTCGGTCAGGACGTGGGCGGCGGAGACGACCTCCAGGACCGGCAGGTCCGCGAGCGGGGCCAGCGCGTGGGCGAAGAGCTGGAGCCGAGCGGGTCCGCTCCAGGCGCCCTTGACCACGATGTCGGCGATCTGTGTCCGGACGAGTTCGCAGATGCGCGGCGAACCGTCGTAGTGGGGCAGCTTCTTGAGCATGAACGTCGGCCGGGTCAGCTCCTCGCGGGCCTGCTCGGTGTTCAGCGGCCGGTGCTTGTAGCCCATCGTGGCGCGGGCCACCGGCAGCGTGCCGTGGTCGAGGATGCCGACCAGGGTGTCCTGGTCGACGTACAGCCGGGGGCGGCCGGCCTTCTTCGGGAAGGCACCGATCTCCCGGCCGCTGGCGATGGCGGGGAAGTTGTCCACGTGCATCGAGATGCTGTACTCGCCCGCCTCGCCCTCGTACTCGACGACGGCGAGCTGGCCGGCCTCGGTGTAGTCGCCCAGTCCGGTGACGTCGGGCATCCGCATGACCTCGAAGCGGACCAGCGGTTCGGCCACCCGCAGCGGCTCCGGCACCACCCGGCGCAGGGCCTCGGGGTCCGTGCGGTAGGTGATGTTCAGGTACTCGCGGTCGGTGAACCGGTACGGGCCCGCGGGGAAGGCCGGGGCATCCAGCGGTGTCGACGGTGCACGGACGACGTCCTCGGCTCGCATGACTCTCGCCTGCCTCTCCTGGCCCCTTCCGGACTATCCGGAGCATAAGGGGACCAAGTGCGGCGAACATCTCGTCCGACTGCCCCAGGAGAGGTTCGGACGGGGCCGCACGATCGGTGAGTTGTAAATAGCAACTGAATCCACTGTACCGCCGGGTCGAGGGTGTTCCAAAACGCAACCTCGATGCGTCTGTGTGATCATGCGTACCGGAACCATGGGGAAGGACGAACACACGTGACCGACGACGACACGGAGGTCCCGGGGCTCGTCCGGGAGCTGGTCACCCTCTCCCGGCGCTTCCGGGCCAACGCCGAACGGCTCCACCCGGACCTGAGCTTCGTCGACTATTCACTGCTGTCCGAGCTGTCCGAACGCGACGGGGCCCGGGCCGGGGACCTGGTCGGGCTCTACGGGCTCAACAAGTCCACGATCAGCCGCCAGGTCACCGCCCTGGAACGGGCCGGCCTACTGGTACGCGAGCCCGTCCCCGGCAACCGCCGCGTCCAGCTGCTGCGCCCCAGCGACCGGGGCCGGGAACTGCTCGCCCGCGCCGACGCCCGGATGTACCGCGAGGTCGACGCCCGCACCGCCGGCTGGTCCCCCGAGGAGGTCAGGACCCTGCGCACCCTGCTGACCCGCTACAACGCCGCCGCGTCCGCCGTGGCCGAGGACGCGTGACGGTTACCCCTTGGGGTACCTGCCAGGCGTTGCCGCATCGGCCTCCAGGGCACCGAACGCGGGAGTCATCCGGTCCGCAACCCGCGAGGCACCGATTACGTACGGACTGGTCGGCTCAGTGACCGCAGGGCCCTGCCGAGCCGTGCCACGCCGTCGGCGATGACGCCCGGCGAGCCGGACGCGTAGCCCAGCACCAGACCGGGCGGCCCGGAGGACTGACGGTGCCAGGACAGCGGGTGGCACTTCACACCGTGCGCCAGCGCCGCCGCCGCGAACTCGGTGTCCGGTACGGTCCCGGGGTACGTGACCGTCAGGTGCAGCCCCGCCGCCGCACCGTGCACCACCGCGCCCGGCAACTGCCCGGCCAGCGCGGTGATCATCGCGTCGCGCCGTCTGCGGTGGCGCCCGCGCACCAGCCGGAGGTGTCGCTCCAGTTCCCCGGACTCCATCAGCCGGGCGAGCACCAGCTGCGGCAGCACCGCGTTGCCCAGGTCGTTGAAGCGCTTGGCGTCTACCAGCGCGGAGCGGTACCGGGCCGGTGCCACCAGCCAGCCGATCCTCAGCGCCGGCGCGAGCAGCTTCGAGGCGCTGCCCAGATAGCAGACCCGGTCGGCGAGGAGGGCGCGCAGGGCGGGGACCGGGGGCCGGTCGTAGCGGTGCTCGGCGTCGTAGTCGTCCTCCAGGATCAGCCCGCCCGCCCGCGCCCACTCCAGCAGCTCGCGCCGGCGTTCACCGCTGGTGACCACGCCGGTGGGGAACTGGTGGGCGGGTGTGAGCAGGACGGCCCGGGCACCGGTCGCCCACAGCGCGTCGACCCGTACGCCGTCCTCGTCGACCGGCACCGGCGGGGTCGCCAGGCCCCCGTTCGCCAGGTGCTGGCGGGCCCCCAGCGAGCCGGGGTCCTCCACCGCGACCGCGTCGACACCGTCCGCCCGCAGCACCGGGTGGAGCAGGGTGAGCGCCTGCGCGGTGCCCGCGACGATCAGCACGGACTCCGGGTCCACCCGTACGCCGCGCATCCGCGCCAGCCAGTCGGCGACGGCCCGCCGCAGCCGGGGCGCGCCGCGCGGATCGCCGTAGCCCAGGTGGTCGGCGGCCGACTCGGCGAGCACCGCGCGCTCGGCCCGCAGCCAGGCCGCCCGCGGAAAGACGGTGAGATCGGGCCGCCCGGGCGTGAAGTCGACGACGGCCGGGGCGGCCCGCAACGCGTCGAAAACACCGCTCCCGGGCACCCCGCCGAACAGCCCGGCCGGGTCGGGGGCGGCGGGGGTGTCGTCGGGTGCTCCGGCGGGGCTTCGGTGTGCGGGTGCGCCGTGGATCGGCTCGGCGGGGTTCCCGTACTCGGGTGCACCGTTGATGGGCCTGGCCGGGCTCCGGTACGCGGGGGTGCCACGGTTCGGCCCGGCGGGGCCTCGGTGCTCGGGTGCGCCGTGGAACGGTCCGGGCGGTCCTGGGCGCGCGGGTACACCGTCGATGGGCACCGGGCCTCGGTGCACGGGCGCGCCGTGGATCGGCCCGGCAGGGCATCGGTCCGGGGCCCTGCCGGGCCGGTCGCCGCGCGTGACGTCGTGCCCAAGCCTGTCGGCGCCACTCGTACCCAGCGGGCCGGGGTGCCCTCCGACGGCATCCACCGCCGGCCCGTCGGTATCGCCTGCGCCCGCCCCTTCGACGTGCCCTTCGGCGTTTTGCGCCTGCGGCCCGTCGGCGCCTCCCGTGCCCGGCGGGTGGGCGTGCCCTCCGGCGCTGCCCACGTCGAGGCCGTCGGCGTGCCGACCGGCGTCATCCTCTCCCGGCCCGTCGGCACCCCTTGCCCCCGGCCCGTCGGCATGCCCACCGGTGTCCCCCACCCCGGACCCGGCCCCCGGGCCCGGCGGTGCGGTGTTGGTGAACGGGGCGGCGACGACGACCGTGCCGGCGCGGCGGCGGCCCGTCACCTGGCCGTCCTCGGCGAGGCGCCGGTACGCCTCCGTGACCACGCCACGGGACACCCGCAGTTCGGCCGCGAGCACCCGGGTCGGCGGCAGCCGACCGCCCACCGGCAGCCGGCCGTCCGCTATCGCCGCCCGCAGCCGCCCGGCCAGCCACTCCGCCTTGCCGCCGGCGGGCACGTCGGCGACGGCCAACTGGAGGAAATCGGATCCGCGCGCCGCCCCGTTCACCGTGTCCCGCCCCTCGTCCACGCCGCTCATGCTGCCACGCGCCCCGGCCCGCCCCGACGGCGACCGGTCAGGCCCCGAAGACGAACTCCGGGGCTTCCGGCGTGAGCAGGGCCGTCGTCGTGGTGGCCGTCCAGTGTGCCGCCACCTCCTCCTTGAGCGTCTTCAGCACCTCCGCCACGGTGTCCGCGCCGCCGTCGTGCATCGCCTCCGTCACCACCAGCACCCGCCCGGTGCCCGCGCCGACCGCCGAGTGCCCGCTCTGCCGGTGGGTCCAGCGGCGGGCGTGGGCCCGGCCCGCCGAGTCGACGAAGGTCACCTCGCCGGGCGCGGGACACTCGTCCCCGCCGCCGAAACGCGTGTACGTCTCGTCGCCCCGCGCCGGCCGGACCTCCAGCAGCGGCCCGCTGATCCGGTCGACGTCGAGCACCGCGACCGGCACCGCGTACGCCACCGAGACCGCGTTGCACAGGTCCACCAGCGGATGGATGCGCGGCAGCCCGCCCTCCTTGCGCAGCCGGCGCAGCAACGACTCCGAGGCCGACCGCACCTGCGTCGGCTTCACCCCCATCCGGCTGAAGGCCCGCCGCCAGCCCAGCACCTCGGGAAACTCACCCTCCGCGGCCCCGGCCAGCCGCGCCACGGCCCGCGCGCTGTACACGGCGGCGGCCGGACCGGTGTCGGCCGGGGCACCGACGCCGGCGGCATACAGCGCGCCGGCGGACAGTTCGGGATACGCGGCCCGGACCGCGTCGGCATGCCGGAATCGCACGGTCACGCCACCACCGCTCGCACGCCGGGATCGGACGGAACACTCAACGGGACCTCCTCGGATGATCGTCGGACCCCACTCTGTCCCGCCGTTGGCCCGGCCACCAGGGCCAAACAAGGTTCGGCGCACAGGTCCATAACCCGGCACGCGACCGGCGGCGAATGCCCTGCCCACCGGCTCCGGCTCACGGCGTCAAGCCTTCGGCCCCGTCCGGGAACAGCTGTACGAAAGCCGAGAACCCGCGATGAACCCCGCTCTGCTGGACGGCTTCTCCCTCGAGTAGGGTTCTTTGCATTTGGGTGGTCCTGGACGAGCCGAGGGCCTCGGATCACGTGGAGGCCGTGCGGTGCGGTTCGTCTGCCGGGACTTCGGACTGTCGGATCTGCCACGGCGTGGGCTCACCCCGCAAGAGGCTCCCCTGGAAGTGCTTCTCCTCGACGTCGAGGCGGAGCTCTCCATCTGGGAACAGGGGCGGGCGGTGTGGTCCCAAGAGGCGTTCCCCGTGGCCGAGCTGGCGTACGACTTGGCACTCTGGCTGCGGAGGCCGACTGCCGCTCAAGAGGACTTCCAGCTCGATTCGATGCAGGCGGAGGAGGGACTGATCCGCATCGTGAACTCCGTCGAGGGCTGGCGGGTCGGCTCCATCCTCACGCCGGACGTCTGGACCGCTCCCGTCACCTGGGAGGTCTTGGTAGCGGCGATCAGACAGTTCGACCGCTCTGTGCGCGAGGGTGTTGCCGCGATGGGTATCAACACTGCCTTCATCCCGGGGCCCTGACGGCCGGGACGGGCCTGTCGCGCGCCGAGGAACCTGCCGCTGGAGGACCGGGTGCTGCCGGTGGCCGCGTGCCGGCGGACCGACCTGACGCTGCGCCAGCCCGCTCCGGCATTCCCTCGCAGGGTCCGGGCACGTGTCGAGCACACCTTCGTCCGTATGAAGACCTTGGCGTTCCTCCGCGACTGCCGCCTGACAGCCGATGGCGTCCACCACGCCATGCTCGGCATCGCCCGCGTGCGTGACCTCACCCTCGTCGGCCGACCAGCGGTCAAGCAAGTCAGTCCGCAGACCCGAGTCCACTCACGGGTCAGCCTTCAGGGAGAGCAGGTGGGCAGGATGGTGGTGAGCTGGTTCAGGTCGTTCGGGCGGACGCGGATCCCGGGAAGCCACAGGTGCTTTCCGTGCCGCGTGACCTGGATCCAGATGCTGGTGTGTTTGTGGTTCTCGTCGGTGACGGTGACGCCGTTGGCGATGGTGCAGCGTGCCTGGAGCAGGTCGTGGTGCCAGACACGGTCGGCGGAGTTGGAGGTCACGTAGGGGCGGTAGGGGTTGTAGGCGAGGGACAGCGCGCATTCGTGCGTACGGGGTTCCTGGCATTTCTTCTCGACGTTGTGGACGAGAACACCGGCGTTGCCGCTTTCACCCGGGCTCCCCTCGGCGCTGTGCGCCGCATCGGAGGCACCGCGCAGGGGCAGCGCGAACAGCAGTGCCGCTGCGAGCGCACCCCCGGCGGCAGCGGCCACGGCGATGCCGCCACGACTGGACAGGGCTCCACGCAGCCGACGCCACCAGGCAGGACGGGAAGGGGAAGACGGACCGGCAGCGCCGGCAGCGTCGGCGGTGTAGGTGCCGGCCGGCACGTCGGGCCGGTTCCGGTCGGCTGACTCCCACAGCGCGCGGTACTCGGCCGGGTCCGCGCCCAATGCCCGGCACAGGTCCCTCACCACGCTCCAGGCCGGCACGGTTTCGCCGCGGAAGTAACGGGAGAGCGACGAGTCGCTGATACGGACCTGCGCCTCCAGGCTGCGGAGCGTACGCCCCGACTGCTGCTGCAGGCTCCGCAGCGCGTCCCCCAGCCTCCGTGCTGCCGCACCCCGGTCTGATTGTTGGCCGGTCATCGATCGGGGCCTTCCTGAAGGGCGGGGCAACAGCGTCCCGCCGACTGACCCTTGTCCCGGGACAGGCATGTCCCAGCAGGTCAGGACTTTATTTATCCCGACATCGGTGAAGCAAACGGGATCTGGTTGTGAAGGTGCAGCTTCCTGCGCAAACTCGGCATACCGGCTCGGCGGATCACCCCCGAGGGTGAGCGTGCCGGTGGTCGGGGCCGTGCCGGCGGATGCCGCACGGACCGACTTCACACCCCAACCGAAAGGATGTTCATCATGCGTGTGCGCACCACACTGTCCGCCTTCGCGGCCATCGCGGTGACCGGTCTCGGTCTGGCGTCCGCGGCTCCCGCCGTCGCGGTCCCCGGCACGGCGTCCCACCGGGTGGCCGCTGTCCAGGCGGCCGACAGCCTCGACATCCACCGCGGCAAGTACATGACCTTGAGCGGCTGCCAGACGGCCGGCCAGCAGGGCATCGACCGTGGGCACTGGGACCGCTACCAGTGCGCCGAGGGCAACATGTGGCCCTGGAAGTGGAACCTGTGGACCAACCGCTGAGAACGTGACGCTGTCGGTGGCCTCCAACGCACGGGGGGGGAGGCCACCGACGGCCGACGACCGCTGACCAGCTTGGCCACCCGCCTTCACCGGCCCACCCGCCGGTGGACGGCGGGCACGGCCACGATGATCTGCTCAGGCGACAAGGGGATCGGGTTCACCGTGGGGATCCTGCTCGCCAGCGGGGTGTTCGCCGCCATGTTCGCCGCCGGCAGCCGGACAGCGTTCATCGCCCTGTTCCCGGGCAACGGGCTTTCGCATCCAGCGGGCGGACGACGCCGGGCAGGCCGCCGAGCGTGGCCTCGGCGTGTGGATCTCCAACCACGGCGGGTGCAACCTGGGCACCGCCCGGCCGGCCCTCGACGTGCTGCCGTCGGTCGTCGCGCGGGTGGACGGCCGGGTTTCCGTTGTCCTGGACGGGGGGGACGCCGGGGCACGGATGTGGTCAAGGCGATCGCCCTCGGTGCCACGGCCGTCGCGGTCGGCCGCCCGTACGTGTGGGGTCTGGCCGTCGGCGGGCGGGAGGGGGTGCGGGCGCTGCGCAGGGAGACAGAGTTGGCCATGGCCTTGACCGGAGTCGCGGGTCTCGCCGGTCTCACGCCCGACCTCCTCGTGCCTCATCTGTCGGCGTAGAGCGCGGCCACCGCGTCGCGAACGTGTGCCGCGGGCTGGTCGATCGCGCAGCGGCCACCCAGCTCCACGTGGGTCTCGTTCACGGGCCGGGTGCGAATGACGGCGCGGTGGCGGCCGTGCAGCACTTCCAGGCCGCAGCCCAGTTTCCGGGTCGGCAGCATGGAGGCGCTGCCGCACGCCTCGTCCTCGCCCTGCCGATCCCGGGTGCCCACAATCGGGCGCGTACACGACCGGCGGCCTCGTCCTCCCAGGCCCACACCTGGGTGAAGTCCTCGCCGTCCGGCAGGCCGGTCAGCGCGTCGATCTCGGTCGCGTCGGCCATCTGGTAGTGGCGCCAGGGCTTCGACCACGCTTCGGGCGCGGTCAGCCAGACCGTGCCGTCGGCGTCCCTGCGGCACGGCACCGGCCCGGCGTCGGGGATCAGCTCGCGCGGAACGCGGCCGATGCTGTGCAGCGCCCCGACGGTGGCCGACAGGGGGTGGCGGCGGTGACCGAAGCTCCTTCCGGTTCGGCCACCACCAGGGCGGGGTTGCCGTGCATGCCCTCGGCGTTCACGAACGCCCTCACCGTCCAGCAGCCGGTCATGTGCCGGCCGTATCGACACCTGACGGTGCTTGGTCAAGCCGCGGACGAACAGCGCCACCACACCACCGGGCGCCTACGGTTTCTGCGCCACGCCGACGTAGAGGGGCACCTGTTCGTCGGCGAACTCCTGGTCAGGCTCCGGGTGCCAGTTGGTGACGACCTGTACCCCCGGTTCGATCAGGTCAAGGCCCGTGAAGAACCGGGCGACTTCGTCTCGTGAGCGTACTTGCGCGGGCACTCCGCTCTTCCGGTAGATGTCGACGGCCTTGGCCCACCCGGCAGGATCGAAGTCTCCCGTCACATGCGACAGCATGAGGAAGCTGCCGGAGGAGAGCGGGGCAAGGAGGTTGTCGACGAGTTCGTAGGGTCGGTACTCGTCGGAGACGAAATGCAGGAGGGCCACGAGCGAGAGAGCGACAGGTTCCTCGAAGTCGAGGATCTCCTTGGCACTTTCGATGATCTTCTCGGGCTCGCGGACGTCCGCCTCGATGTACTTCGTCGCCCCCTCGGGCGTGCTCCGGAGGAGCGCCTCCGCATGGCGGAGAACGATGGGGTCATTGTCGACGTAAACCACACGTGCTTGCGGATTGACCGCTTGTACGACCTGGTGAAGGTTGGGCTCGGTCGGGATGCCGGTTCCGATGTCCAGGAACTGGGTCACACCTCGTTCGGCCAACAGTCGCGCAGCCCGGTTCATGAAGCTCCTGTTGGTGCGGGCGGCGGCCCTGATGGCCGGCAGGAACGATATGACCCTCTCCGCTGCCTCCTCGTCGACCGGGTAACTGTCCTTGCCGCCAAGGTAGTAGTCATACATGCGCGCCGGGTGGGGCCGACTGGTGTCAATGGGCTTTGATGTCATCGCTATTCCGTGTGTCCTTCGTAAGTGGAATCGTGACTTCTGGGTTGCGGCTGACGCGGGGCTCGGGAGAGGAGGGACTCGGGCGCACGCCCGGGACGAACGGCCGGCAGGGCCGGGGCGGACTTCCGTTCACTCACGCCGGTTACCTCTCCCCTTCTGCCTGGCAGCAGCGTGCTGACGTGTGCCACGGCACTCCCATGACACGCAGACTGCAGCCCGCACTGTGCAGGTTGCAGAGTGTGGCTTGCCAACACCACAGACTAGCCAGCTTAGTTGCGCGGTGTGCGACTCGGACACCGAGTCGGCCTCGACGACTCCTCGCCGCACGGTTCGCCGGGCGTTCCGGGCCGCGGCCGTGCTGCGGGGGCGCTGCCGCACAGCTGCCGATTGTCAGCGGGCCACCCGTGATGGAGGACCCTATGTGTCCTCAACCGGCTGGGGGGTGAGGCGTAGTTCGAGTTCCGCGGTAGCCAGCATGCGTGTGATTTCGATCGGGAGGGCGGCGATTTCCCTCCTGACGATCCCGGCCGGGTCGAGCCGGCGTGTCCGCCCATCGGCCCCCGTCGCCTCGATGACGTAACGGTATCCGGTGGATGTGGCGGAGTCGCGTTCCACCTGCCAATGTGCGCCGTGCCGCTGAATCAGGAAGTCGGAGAGGCAACACAGCAGGTCCTCGTGCAGCGCCAGCCAGTCGGGGTGCCCGAATTCATCGAGCGGCGCCCGCGAGACCCAGCCCTGAAGGGCCGGGACGAGACTCATGGGGTCACGGGCATAAGCCTCGGTGGGTACTCCCAGCATGTCCGCTACACCGACGGTGGTCCGGTGTGCCTGCTCGGCCCATTCCTTGATGTCGGGTCGGCTTGCTCTGGGCATATTGTGCGCCTTCTGTCGGATTCTGCTGCCGAGAGCAGGGATGGTACTTCGCCGTCACCTTCGCGGCATGTGTGTCGCGACGGGAGAATCAAGGTCCTCAGGGCCGAACCGCATGTCCCGGCCCGGCCGGTGCGGCAGCGCACGCGTTGCGTGCCGGTGGGGCAACGACTCCGGGCGGCGCACGCGCGGTGAGCGCGGGCGCCGCCCGGAGCGACGTGAAGGCGAGGAAAGCGAAAAGACTTGTTCAGGTGAAGAAGGGAGAAGGAAGCCCTTTCATGGCCTCGCCACGGGCAACGCTAGCACTCAGCCGGGGATCAGGTCGCGTAGATTTTCGACGGTGATGACGCGGGAGTCCGGGTGCAGATGCTCGGGACGTTCGAGACCGATGTAGGTGACGGGCTCGTCCGGGACCGGTCCCCCGTCCCACAGGTCGACTGCCGTGACGCCGTCGGACATCAGGCCGACGAGGTGGCGCACCGTCAGGTACTCGCGCTCCACGACGGCGCGCACCACCGTGGACACCGACGCCTGGTTCTCCTCGACCCGGTTGGCCGACGAGATGCCCCGCAGGTACAGGTGCAGCCACTTCGCCTGCCACCGGCCGTCGTCCTCGCGCCGGAACACCAGGGGCAGCGCCACCCGGCCCGCCCCACGCAGCTCCGACTTCATCCGCACCGTTCGCGGCTCGAACGGCCGGCCCTTCTGCTCCCCCTCACGCAGCATGAAGCCGAAGAAGGACTCCGCGACCTCCTCGAAACCTTCGCCGGCGAAGATGTTGACCTGTGGGGCGATGAAGGTCGCCCGCACCTGGTCCAGGGTCAGGTCGATGAACTCCGAGGCCCCGTCGGGTGCCTCGGTGACATCGCCCGAGTGCCGGCCTCCGACCGCGCCGAGGGAGGTGTACGAGAGCCAGGAGTCGGTGCTGTAGTCGGGGTTGAGCAGCAGGGCCGAGAGGTCGTAGTCGGTTCGCCTCTCGGTCTGTTTCCAGTACACGAAGAAGCGCAGCCGCTCGCCGTCGACCGCCGCGACCGTACCGCGCGGCAGCACGCCGAGCCCGGCCGGGGCCGCCCTGCCGCTGAGCGGGAGCGCCACGTCGAGGATGTCGGGGTCCAGCAGCAGCCGGCCGGGCGCGGGGAGTCTGCGGCGTATCTCGGTGTCGAGAGCGGCGATCAGACGGTCTCGGTCGGCGGCCGGAACCGGGGGCCGCGTGTCGGGAGTGACCCACCCGCGGCCCCGGCGGTCGACGAAGATGCGGGGCCTGCCGCTCTCCCGCTCCCGGTTGAGGAAGTGCTCACGGACCGCGAGCACGACCCGGCCGGAGACCTCGGGAGCGGCCCGCACCGCGGCGTCCACCACGGCGTCACGCTCGTCCTGGCCGTCGGCGACCCGCAGCAGGACGTCCAGCGCCCGGAACAGCTTGCCGGGCGCGGACGACAGCAGACGCACGGCACCCATGACATCGGACGCGGCGAGCAGTTGCCCGGCACGGCTGTCGAAGGAGCGCGCCTCCTTGTCGCCCCGTGCCACGGCGAACACCTCGGCCGCGTGCGGCCAGCGCGGGTACTCGTGCGGGTGCAGACGCTCGCCCAGCCGTTTGAACTGCTCGCGGTAGGCGGGTACGTCGGCCAGCTTGGCGGGGTTCGCCGCGACCACGGCGTCAAGGCCCGCGAGCAGCGCACGGCGGACCGCCCGCGGCAGCGCGCGGAACCGGGTCGGTTCCCGCAGCGTCACGTCGCCGCCCGAGAGGGCGCAGGCAAGTCGCAGCACGTCGACGACGGTGTCCAGCAGGAGGTCGGTGCCGGCGGTGAGACGGGCCGCGTTGACGACCGCCCGGTTCTCCCGGACCGGGATCGACTCCGGCTGGGGGCCGTGAGCGCACCGCTCGGCGAGGGTCTCGAGGTCGCTCAGGTGCTCCTCGGCCAGTGGCGTCGGGCTGCCCGCCAAGGCCAGGTACAGGTCGGTGAGTTCGTCGTCCAGGTCCCGTCCGAGGTGCAGCACGGTCACCCGGTCGCCCGCCGAGGCGACCAGTTCGTCCTGTGCCGCGAGCATTTCCTCGTAGGTGTGCTGGTAGCGGCCGTAAGCGGGCAGACTGAGCAAGTCCAGTGCCCCGTCCGCCAGTTGGCTCCGTACGTTCTCGCGCGCCCCTTCGTCGCCGAGGGCCGCCACCAGGCACCGCGTCCAGAATTCCTCGGTGTCCGGCACGTTCGCCGGGAAGTCGATGAAGTACGCGTTGTGCCTGACGTGGTCTCCCGCCATCTCGCTCACGGTGCGCAGCACCCGCTTGGCGGTGTGCACGACGGCGGGCTCGGACATTCCGGAGAGCCGCTCCAGCAGTTGCGCCGAGAGTTTGAAGCCGACGGACATCAACGCCGCGTCGAACTGCCGTGCGGCGGCGGCGCCTTCACCGGCAGATCCCCTGGGGAAGGGAACGCGGTGCGTGTGCCGGATGACCAGTGCTGCGAGACCGTGCGTCATGCACGGATGTTCGCAGAGCCACGGTAACCGACGCATCGGAGTTTCCGTTCCCTGCCCCCGCACACATCGGGCACCGGGTGTGAGGGACGGCCGCCGGGACACGTCCAGGTGAACCGCGTCCGGTCAGCGAGGCTCCGGCAAGGTACGCAGTGCCGCCTTGTCCGGTTTGCCGCTCGGGGCCACGGGCACCTCGGTGATGGTGACGACACGGGCCGGGGCGGCGGCCTCCCCCAGTTCCCGGGCCACCAGTTCGCGCAGGTCGTCCGGGGCCGGTACGGCCCCGGGGTGCGGGATCACGAAGGCGTGGATCGCCTCGCCGGTGCGGTCGTCCGGGACTCCGACGACGTACGCCTGGTCGATGTCCGGGTGGGAGGCCAGGACCCGCTCTATGGGGCCCGCGTAGTGGACGACGGCGTTGACGATGACGATGTCGCGCGTGCGCCCGGACAACCGCAGGTACCCCCGCGCGTCGAGCCGGCCGAGATCCCGGGTGCGGACCCAGCCGTCCCGCAGGACCTCCGCGGTCTCCCGGGGGTCCTCCCAGTAGCCGCAGAACGCGTCCGACAGCCGGACCCACACCTCGCCCGTCCGGCCGGCGGGGAGGTCTCGTCCACCGGGATCCCGCACGGTCATCTCGACGGTGTCCAGTGGGCGCCCGACGCTGTCGGCGAGGCCGGGATCGGCTGCGAGTTCCTCGGGTTCGAGGACGGTCAGCATGCCCGTCTCCGTCTGGCCGTAGGCGTGGTGGACCACCGGTCCGAGCAGCGCGGCCGCCTCGGTCAGCCGGTGCGGGGCGAGCGGGGAGCCCGCCACGACGAGGGCGCGCAGGCTGCTGGTGTCGACGGCCCTGTCACGGACGGCATCGAGGATGCCGTACAGGCGCGGCACCGTCGTCATGCAGGCGCTGATGCGGTGCTCGGCGAAGACCTCGGGGAACCGCGGGGGCTGGTCCGGGATGACGGCGGTGCCTCCGCCCAGCAGCGACAGACACATGTGCTCGAACATGACGGCGCTGCTGAGCGTGCCGAAGAGCAGGAAGCGCGCGTACCGTGCCGCGAGGCGCCGGGTGCGGTCGGTCCAGCGGCCGGGTTGCAGGGACCAGTCCTCCGACAGGGCGCCGTAGGTCACCATCGTGCCCTTGGGCCGGCCGGTGCTGCCGCTGGTGAGGTGGATGACGCCGATGCCGTCGCGGTCGCCCCGGGCGGTGAGGTCCTCGGGGCCGGGCGTGACGGGTGCCGAGGGCCGTACCAGCCCGCCGGTGTCCAGCAGCGGTATCCCGCCCGCTTCGGCGGCCAGCGCCGGCCGGCTCGCGGCGTCGTCCGTCACCACGGCGCTGATTCCGCGGGCGAGGATGTCGCGCAGGTGCTCGCGGGTCAGCCCGGGGCGCAGCGCCACCACCTGGCAGCCGACGACATGGGCGGCGACGCGGACGGCGAACGCCTCGGGCGTGACGCCGGTGTCGAGAACCACCCGGGATCCGGCGGTCAGGCCCGCACCGCGCAGGCCTCTCACGAACCCGGCGATCAGCACGAGCACCTGCCCCCGGGTGACCGCGCGCCCCCGGTACTCGAAAGCGGGCAGGCCGGGAGCGTCGCGGAAGGCGTCGACGAGCGCTTGCGGAAAGACTCCCCCGGGCTTTTCGTCCACTTCGTCTCCACTCTGGGCCGGTAACCGACGAAAAGGCAGTGTGAATGACTGGAAAACGACCACGGGCGGCGCGTTCGACACTTCGGACCGCCCATCACCTTCACGTTAGCCGAAGAAGGAAATGCGCCACCCCCAGTATCATGTGACCTAGATCACATGTCACGGGGGGTGGCTCCATGCTTTAACCGTCAAGTACCGTCTTTCCCGCCCCCACGGAAGGCAGGAGAAGGCCGTGTCTGATTCAGGACAGGTTGACTATCTCGTCATCGGCGCCGGCCCCGCAGGACTCCAGGCCGGGTACTTCCTCCAAAAGAGCGGCAGAGACTATCTCATCGTGGAAGAGAGCGACGCTCCTGGCGCTTTCTTCACCCGCTTCCCCAGACACCGGACCCTTATTTCCTCCAATAAGGTGCACACCGGTTGGAGCGATCCCGAGATGCGTCTGCGCGTCGACTGGAACTCCTTGCTCTCGGACGAGGGTCCGCTGTTCACCGCTTACTCCCCACGCTATTTCCCCCCGGCCGACGACATGGTCCGCTACCTCGGGGACTTCGCCCGGACACACGAGTTGCGCATCCGCCACAACACCCGTATCGCCCGCGTCTCCCGGCCCGACGGCGGCCTCTTCGAGGCGACCGACGAGAATGGCAACGTTGTCCGGGCCCGGCGCGTCATCGTCGCCACCGGTGTCTCGCGGCCGTACGTGCCGCCCATCGAGGGCGCCGCGGAAGCGGAGCACTACGACCAGGTGTCCGTCGATCCCGCCGAATTCACCGACAAGCGGGTACTGATCATCGGGCGGGGCAATTCCGCCTTCGAGACCGCAGACCATCTCATCGAGACCGCGGCCGTCATCCACGTAGCCGGACCCGGATCGCTCAAGCTCGCCTGGCGGACGCATTTCGTCGGGCATCTGCGGGCCGTGAACAACAACTTCCTGGACACCTATCAGCTCAAGTCCCAGAACGCCGTACTGGACGGCGACATTCTCCGTATAGCACGGAATCCCGACGGCACCTATGTCGTGAGTGTTAAATTCTCACGCGTCGCGGAAGTGGTGAAGGACATCCCGTACGACCGGGTCATCCTGGCCACCGGATTCCGCTTCGACGCCTCGATCTTCGACGACGACTGCCGTCCCGACCTCGTCATCAAGGACCGCTTCCCGCAGCTCACCGACGCCTGGGAATCCGTGAACGTGCCCGATCTGTATTTCGCCGGCACCATCACCCAGTCCCTGGACTTCAAGAAGTCGACCAGCGGATTCATCCACGGGTTCCGGTACGGCGTGAAGGCTCTGCACCGCATCCTCGAACGCCGCTACCACGACCGGGACTGGCCGCACACCGTCCTGCCCGCCGCCGCGGGCCCCGTGGCCGACGCGGTCATCGAGCGGGTCAACCGGACCTCGGCCCTGTGGCAACTGTTCGGCTTCCTCGGTGACGCGCTGCTGGTCGGCACCGACGGGACGGTCCGCCACTGCGAGGAGATCCCGGTGGCACACCTGCACCATGCAGCCGCCCGCGGCGAGTTCGGCGAGCCGGCCTCCTACTTCACCGTCACGCTGGAGTACGGCGCCGACCACGACCAGGTCGATCCCTTCGACATCACCGTCAGCAGGACACCCCAGCAGGACACCAGCGGCCTCGACGCACGCTACCTGCACCCCGTGGTGCGGCAGTTCCTGCCCGACGGCACCGGCAAGCCGGTCGCCGAGCACCACATCACGGAGAACCTGGAGAACGAGTGGGACAACCCCGACGTCCATGTCGGCCCGCTGCGCTCCTTCCTCGCGTCCCGGCTGTCCGCCGGGGACGACCTCCCGGCCGGCGAGGACATCGCCGCGCCCCGGGCATGACCGGCTCGCAGGCCGGCCCGCCGCACGATCCGGCCGGGTCGGCGCGCGCGAAACTCCGTCCCGAGCACTACGACTACTTCGCCGGCGGCGCGGGCGAGGAGACGGCGCTCAGGGAGAACGAGGACGCCTTCGGCCGGCTGGCCCTGCTCCCCCGGGTGCTGCGCGGCGGTGGCGACCGGGACACCCGGGTGAGCGTGCTGGGCCGGGACTGGCCGGCGCCGCTCTTCGTCTCGCCCACCGCCTTCCACCGCCTCGCCCACTCCGACGGCGAACCGGCCACCGCACGCGCCGCCGCCGCGGCCGGCGTTCCGCTGGTCACCGGCATGGCGGCCACCACCGCCGTCGCGGATGTCGTCGCCGCGGCCCGCGAGGCGGACCCGGGGGCGGTGGTCTGGTTCCAGCTGTATCTGCAGCCGGAGCCCGAGGTCACCGCCGAGCTGGTGCTCCGGGCCGAACGGGCAGGCTGCTCCGCCCTGGTCGTCACCGTCGACTCACCCGTCTTCGGCAGGCGCACCCGGGACCTGCGCAACGGTTTCCACGACCTGCCGCCCGGTCTCGCGGCCGAGAACATGCGGGACCTGCCCGGTGTGCCACCCGGCGCCACCCGCGACATCGCCATGTGGCCGGCCGGCTGGGACGACCTGGCACGGCTGCGCGAGCTGACCGACCTGCCCCTCGTCCTCAAGGGCGTGCTGCACCCCGAGGACGCGCGTGTGGCCGTCGACCGGGGCGTGGACGCGTTGGTCGTGTCCAATCACGGGGGGCGGCAGCTCGATGCCGCTCCGGCATCGGTCGAGGCGCTCCCGGCCGTGGCCGAGGCCGTCGCCGGACGGGTGCCCGTCCTGCTGGACGGGGGAGTGCGCCGGGGCACCGACATCGCCCTGGCCCTCACCCTCGGAGCCCGAGCCGTCGGTGTGGGCCGGCCCGTGCTGTGGGCCCTGGCCACGGGCGGCGAGGACGGCGTACGGCAGGCGCTGACGGCGTTGCGCGATGACTTCGAGCAGGTGCTCGCCCTGTGCGGCGGGCACCGGCCGCAGGACCTGACGGCCGACCAGGTCGTCCCGCGCGGGCTGCCGTACCCGCCGTACGGTCCCACGGCCGGGCAGGGAACCCCGCGCGGCCTTCCGTACCGGCCCCGGAGGGGAGGGCGTCCATGGTGAGCAGGAGAACCGCGGTGGCGCTGGCGGCGGGCGGGGCACTGCTGCTGTCGTCCCCGTCCTGGCTGCCCGGCAAGGTCGTCGCCCTCCGCACGAAGGTCTTCGCCCGCGTCAACGGCGACGAAGGCATGCTCCTCCCCAACGACACGTTCGGCCCCGACCGTTTCCAGGAGGTCTACGGCCACCCGTCCGCCGGGGGCCGCAGCAAGGGCGCGGCACTGTCCGACTTGTTCTGGTACTGGCTGGCGCCCGGCGCCGACGTCCACCAGGAACACCTGGAGGCCGGACCCCGCTACGACGAGGTCGCCCGCCGGACGCTCGCGCTCCTCTCCGGACCGTCGGCGGAGCTGTACGAAGCCGCCGCACGGCACACCCGGCAGGTCCTGGACGCGGCGGACACGGGCCGCGTGCGCGCCGTACGGCTGCGCGATCTGATGATGCCGGTGTGGGCCGAGTTCTTCTACGGGCTGGTCTTCGAAGAGCCCTGCCCGGCCGAGGCCCGGCGGCTGATCGTCGCCCACGCCGAGGACGTCGTCAACGCCCTCAAATGCACCCGTCCACGCCGCATGCGCCGCAGGAACCGGCTCACCCGCTACCTGCTGCGGCGCCTGGCGGCCGGGGACGTACCGCACGCGCTGCCCGCCGGACTGACCCGCCGGCAGCAGGCCCACTACCTCCAGGGCACCTTCTTCAACACCGCCGTCGTGCAGATGTCCGAGGCGATGGCCCACCTCCTGCTGGCCCTGGCCCAGCACCCGGACGTACAGGAGCGGGTGGCGGCCGCCCCCGACGACGACCGCTACCTGACCCAGGTCATGAACGAGACCTTCCGTCTCTACCCGCTGTTCGGAGTGGCCCACCGGATCACCACCGCGGACATCACCCTCGACGGCCTGCCCACGATCCCGGCGGGCTCCGTCCTGACCTTCAGCTACCCCGACTACCACGCCACCGGCTACGCCGACCCCGAACGCTTCGATCCCGAACGCTGGTCGACGCTCTCCGCGAGGAACGCCCACCACATCCCCTTCGGTGTCGCCGCCAACCGGCCCTGCCCCGCCTGGCGTCTCGCACCGGTCGTCATGCGTGCCGCGACCCGCGAGGTGCTGGCCCGGTACGTGCTCGACTCCCCCGTCGGCCACACCCGCTCCATCCCGCACCGCGCTCCGTGCCTGCTCCTTCCCCGGGACCGGCCGGTGCCCGACCGTCTGCGCCACGTCCTGCGCACGGCGCTGACCGTCCGCGACCGCGCCGAGGACGTCGGACGCAGCCTGCTGCAACTGCTCTTCGGCACCTGGATGGTGCTCGACGCCCGCCGCACCAGGCCCGCCGCGACGTACTTCGCCCGGTACGACACCGAGGGGCGTCCGCTGGACGGCCCCCACGCCCCGCCCGGCCACACGGCGGGGCCCGAACAGGCCACTGCCGCCTGCCCGTTCACCGGCCGCGGTGCCTGACGGCGGCAACACCCCCCATACGTCTCCTCGTCAAGGAGTCACCGTTGTCGACCACCGAGTTGGGCCCGGCGTTCTTCCTCGCCGTGGCCGTCATCCTCACCGCGTGCCGCCTCGTCAGCCGGCTGCTGCGCCCGCTCGGCCAGCCACCCGTCGTCGGCGAGATGGTCGCCGGCGTGGCCCTCGGTCCCTCCGTGCTCGGCCTCCTCTCGCCCGGTCTGGAGGAGGCCGTGTTCCCGGACGAGATCCGTCCCGTGCTGTACGTGGCGGGGCAGGTCGGCCTCGTCGTCTTCATGTTCCTGTCCGGTTACGAGTTCCGCACCGACCGGCTGCGGTCGGTGGGCCGTACGGCGGTTCCCGTCTCGGCGGCCGGCATCGTCGTGCCGCTCCTCCTGGGCACCGCACTGGCCTGGGCGGCGCACGACGCGGTGGACCTCTACCCGGACGGGATCTCCCCCTCGGTGGGCGCGCTGTTCGTCGGTGTCACCGTGGCCATCACCGCCTTCCCGATGATGGCCCGGATCATCACCGAGCGGGGCCTGACGAAGACCCGCTTCGGTGCGGTCTCCCTGGCCGCCGGCGCGCTGGACGACGCCGTCGCGTGGGTCCTGCTGGCCGGGGTGCTCAGCATGGCGGGCAGTGGTGCGGGGACCTTCCTGCGCGCGATCATCGGCACGGCCGGGCTCGCCGTGTTCCTCGGGATCTTCCTCCGCGTACGGCCCAGCGCTCTCGAACGGGCCCGGCGCCTGAGCGGGGAACAGATGCTGCTGGTCACCGTTCTGCTGCTGTTCCTCGCCGCGTGGTACACCGACCGCATCGGCCTGTACGCCGTGTTCGGCGCCTTCAGCCTCGGTGTCGTCTTCCCCCGTGACCCGGTGGTGACCCGCGCGGTGGAGGCCGTCGCGCCGGTGAGCCGGATCGTGTTCCTGCCCCTGTTCTTCGCCTACTCCGGGCTCAACACGGACTTCACCCTGCTGTCCGACGGCAAGCTGCTGTTGTTCACGGGGGTCTGTGTCGCGGTGGCGATCATCAGCAAGTTCGGTGCCTGCTGGGCCACGGCGCGGCTGCTGGGTGAGCCGCAGGCCGTCGCCGTCCGCGTCGGCACGCTGATGAACGCACGGGGTCTGATGCAGCTCATCGCCATCAACGTGGGCCTGTCCGCGGGCATCGCGTCCCCCGCGCTCTTCGGCGTCCTCGTGATCGTCGCCCTGGTGACCACGGTGATGACGGCCCCGCTGCTGGCCCTGCTGGACCACCGGGACCGGAGCCGACGGCCCGAGGAGGCGCCCTTGGCCGGGGTGACGCCGACCAGGAGAGAACCATGACATCGGCCAAGGATCCGGTCGCCCGTCCCTTCGCTGTCCGGCCGGTGAGGGCCCTGCGATGGCGCGCGTGGCGTTTTCCGGGTCACAGGCCCAGGCTTCTCGGGTTACAGGCCCAGGTCGAGGGCCAGGCACGAGTAGTACTTCCAGGTGCCGGCCGGGTCGTAGGAGGCGCGCGTGCCGTCGCTCGGACCTACCTCCACCCCCTCGGTCATCTCCTCGAAGCGGATGCGCTCGGGCAGTCTGCCGTAGCGCGCGTGCCGGGCCGCCGCTGCGGCCGCGTCGACGGTGGGTTCCTGGTTGACGGCCATGGTCCACTTCCTCGCTCGTGGATGGCGTCCCCTGTCAGCCCGGGGACGACTCCAGCCTGAACCCTTGCGCGTCACCTGTCAAGCCGGTGACGCTTCCTCGTGACACACAACCCTGATGACACGTTCCACGGTGTGGCCGGATCGGCCCTGCTCGACACATGCTTCAATGTGCAATGATCTGTGGCGGTCATATGCCGATCCCCTCGTGCCGACGCGCATTCGCGGCGGCACGCAGACGAAGGGTGGGTCACATGTTTCTCCCCAGGACGAAAATCCGTAGCGCAGCCGTTGCCGCCACCTTGGCCGCGACCCTGATCGGCCTCGGTGCCGGCGAGGCCGGGGCCGCCGGCTGGCCTCCCCTTCAGGAGGGCGGTTACCTGTACGCGGGCGGCAACGGAACCGGCACGGTGACGACGGTCGACCTCGACGACTTCGGCACGTGTCACACTCCGTCGGAGCCGTCCCTGTCCATCCAGGTCGTCTCCGGCTCCAGCTCCGTGGTGGTCTACTCCGGGACCGGCTGCACCGGTTACGCCTGGGGCAGCGGCTCGCTGGCGCAGTCGAACCTTCCATGGGCGGCGCTCAGCTACCGGGTGGTCCCGGCGTAACAGACACGTGTGTTCCGTTCACACCCGACGGCGGCAGGTGGGCAGGCCATCTGCCGCCGTCGGCGGTTCGGTTCCCGGGGGTCAGACGGTGATGGTCTTGTACTCGGTGTAGGTTCCGATGCCGACCGCGCCGTACTCGCGGCCGATTCCGCTGGCCTTGAAGCCGCCGAACGGCCCGTCGAAGGCGACGGAGGCACCGTTGACGGTGACGGTGCCGGTGCGGACGCGGCGGGCCACGGCCAGGGCGCGCTCCTCGTCGGCGGACCAGACACCGCCGGAGAGGCCGTACTCGGAGTCGTTGGCGATGCGCACCGCGTCGTCCTCGTCGTCGTAGGCGATGACGACCAGGACCGGGCCGAAGATCTCCTCCCGCGCGATCCGCATGGAGTTGTCGACGTCGGCGAAGACGGTGGGCGTGACGTAGTTGCCCTTCTCCAGACCCTCGGGGATCTGCGGCCCGCCGGTGACCAGGCGGGCGCCTTCCTCGATGCCGAGCCGGATGTAGTCGCGCACGCGCTCCTGCTGGTCCGGGCGGATCATCGGGCCGATGAAGGTCTCGGGGTCGCCGGGATCACCGACCTTCAGCGATTCCACCAGCTCCTTCAGCGCGGTCACGACCTCTTCGTACCGGCTGCGGGGAGCCAGGATGCGGGTCTGCGCGATGCACGACTCGCCGTTGTTGAGGAGGGAGCCGAACTTCAGGCCCGCGACCGCCTTGCCGAGGTCCGCGTCCGGCAGGATGACGGCCGCGGACTTGCCGCCCAGCTCCAGGCTCACCCGCTTCAGCTGCTCGCCCGCGATCGAGGCGATGCGACGGCCGGCGCGTGTCGAGCCGGTGAAGGCGATCTTGTCGACATCTTTGTGGGACACGAGGTACTCGCTGGTCTCCCGGTCCGCGGGCAGCACGCTGAGCACCCCCTCGGGCAGGCCCACCTGCTCCAGCAGCTCGGCCAGGAAGCCCATGCTCGGCGAGTTCTCCGGAGACACCTTGAGGATCACGGAGTTCCCGGTGACCAGGGCCGGGATGATCTTCGAGGTGGCCGACGAGAAGGGCGAGTTCCACGGGATGACCGCGGCCACGACGCCGATCGCCTCCCGGCGTACCACGCTGCGCACCGGGGAGGCCGGGTCGGAGGGGGCCAGTGTCTCTTCCCAGGCGAACTCCTCCGCCGCCTTCAGGTAGGCGTTGGCCTGGCGGGTCAGGCCGGGCTGCCCGGCGCGGGTGAACCAGCCCGCCGAGCCGTTCTCCATAGAGATCAGCTCCGCGATCTTCTCCGCGTTCTCCTCGCGCAGGGCGTTGAACCGGCGCAGGACGGCGATCCGCTCGGCCGGCGGGGTCAGCCGCCACCCGCCCTCGTCGAAGGACTTCCGGGCGGCGGCGACCGCGCGGTCGATGTCCGCGGGCCGCGCCTGGGCGGCGCGGGCGATCACCGACTGGTCGTGCGGCGACACGATGTCGAGCAACCGCGGGTCGCTCGGCTCGACCCAGCGACCTCCGATGTAGAGCCGGTCGTAGGTGATCATGCACTTCCCTCTTCCGTCTGGCGCGGGTTCAGGGGTGGCCGGGACTCCCACCCAACTGCCACTTGAATGTAGCACTTAGTTTGTTAATCGACTCATCAGCGTGGTGGCAGGCTTGCATTCCTCCTCGCCGCGGTGAAGTTGCTTCAGTCGGACGACTGCATCCCTCCCCGGCGGGCGTGACGCACGACCCAATCGCCGCGCGGGCACACGTGTCACCCGGTCCCGTCACACCGTCATACGGCTGATGCGCCCGGATCCGTCGCGGACGAGAGTGTGGGCGGCCGGTCCGGGCCGCGGGGCGAAGGCTTCCGAGCCTCCAGCCCGTACACGGCCGCCTCCAGTTCCACCACCGACGAGAAGCGCGTCACCTGCTTGACTGGTGACGCATCGCGTGCAAGGGTCATCACGCCGCAAGGAGCAGTGACCCCGCGCCGCCGGGGTGGGCGACGAGGCTCCCGGCACGGAAGGGTCACCGGCCACGCACGACGAAGGGTTTCGAATGATCAACAGGCGTACTTTCAGCAAGGCCGTCGGCCTGGGCACCGGCGCGGCCGCCATGGCACTGACCGGAGTGCAGAGCCAGGCGTCCGCCACGACCGCCGCGCGGCAGCCGGGAGGCGGGGCGGCTCCCACCGTGCCCACCATCACCCCCGGCACCCACACCGCCTTCCCCACGCTGAAGCACGTCAAGGCGGGCGTGCTGGACGTCGGTTACGCCGAACTCGGGCCCCACCACGGCCCGGTCGTCATCTGCCTGCACGGCTGGCCCTACGACATCCACAGCTACGTCGACGTCGCCCCGCTCCTCGCCGCCCTGGGCTACCGCGTCATCGTCCCCTACCTGCGCGGCCACGGCACCACACGGTTCCTGTCCGGCCGCACGCCCCGCACCGCCGAGCAGTCCGCGATCGCCCTCGACATCATCGCCCTGATGGACGCGCTGAAAATCCGCGAAGCGGTTCTGGCCGGCTTCGACTGGGGCTCGCGCACCGCCGACATCATCGCCGCCCTGTGGCCCGACCGCGTCAAGGCGCTGGTCTCCACCAGCGGTTACGTCATCACCGACCGCAAGGCGCAGCTGGAGCCGGCCGCTCCCGCCGTCGAGCACAACTGGTGGTACCAGTGGTACTTCGCCACCGAGCGCGGCAAGAAGGCGATGGAGAATCCCGACGAGCGTCTCGCCCTGTGCCGCTATGTGTGGACCCTCGTCTCCCCGAACTGGGACTTCGACGACGCCACCTACCAGCGCACCGCCCAGGCCTTCCTCAACCCGGACTACGCCGCCATCGTCCTCTTCAACTACCGCTGGCGCATCGGCCTCGTCGACGGCGAGCCCCGCTACGACCGTTACGAGCAGCGGCTCTCCGCCCAGCCCTCCATCGGCGTCCCCACCATCACGCTGGACCCGGCCCTGGACCCCTTCACCCCGCCCGGGGGCGGCTCCGCCTACCGCAGCCACTTCACCGGCCCCTACGAGCACCGGACCATCGCGGACATCGGCCACAACCTGCCGCAGGAGGCACCCACCGTCTTCGCGCAGGCGGTCGTCGACGCCGCCCACCTGTAGCGAATCCCAGACCTGTCGTCACCATCAGGACTGGTGACGGACGAGTCTGCATCGCGTCACAAAGTCAGGGCGGTGATGAATCCGGCGCAGCCGGTCCGCCCGCTTCCGGAACATCCGAAAAGAGGTCTGTCGTGGTGAGCATCAAGGGTGGGCGCAATCGAGTGGTGACGAGGGCGGTCTCCACACTCACGGCGGGACTCGCGCTCTGCGCGTTCGCCCTGAGCGGGACCGCCGACGGGGCGACCGGCGCCGAGGCCGCCGCCGGCGGACCGCGCGTCCAGCCGACCGTCGTCCTGGAACACGGGGCCTTCGCCGACGGCTCCGGCTGGAACGGTGTCATCGCCGACCTGCGCGCCGACGGCTACCCCGTCGTCGCCGCCGCCAACCCGCTGCGCGGCCCGGCCTCCGACGCCGCCGCCCTGCGTACGGTCCTCGACCACATCAAGGGCCCCAAGATCCTCGTCGGCCACTCCTACGGCGGCAACGTCATCAGCGAGGCCGCCGCAGGCGACCCCGACGTCAAGGCGCTGGTCTACGTCGCCGCCTTCCTCCCGGCCCCCGGGGAGACCGCGCTGGAACTCACCGAGAAGTTCCCGGGCTCCACGCTCCCCGACGCCCTGGACCCGGTCGCCTACCGGCAGGCCGACGGCACCACCGTCACCGACCTGTACATCCGGCAGGACGAGTTCCGCCACCAGTTCGCCGCCGACGTGCCCGCGGGGCAGGCCGCTCTCATGGCCGCCGGGCAGCGCCCGATCGCCCAGGCCGCCTTGGAGGAGAAGGCCACCGTCGCCGCCTGGCAGACCAAGCCCAGCTGGGACGTCGTCACCACCGAGGACCTGAACATACCGGCCGCCGCCCAGCGTTTCATGGCCGCGCGCGCCCACGCCCACACCATCGAGGTGGCCGCCTCGCACTCCGTGGCCGTCTCCCACCCCCACCTCGTCGCGGACGTCGTCGAGCGAGCCGCCCGCGCCACCGCGCGTTGATCCGCCCCGGCGTCGTCGTGTCCCGACGGCTGACATGTGATGGTGAATGACATGAACTCCCATACGTACCTCGGTGGGTTCCTCAAAGCCCGCCGGGCGCAGTTGACACCGCGGGAGTGCGGACTGCCGGACGCGGGATCCGGCCGTAGGGTCGCCGGGTTGCGCCGTGAGGAGGTCGCCCGGCTCGCCGCGATCAGCGTGGACTACTACACCCGCCTCGAACAGGGCCGCGTCCGCGCGTCCGCCCCCGTCCTGGCCACCCTCACCCGCGCCCTCCGCCTCGACGAGGACCAGCAGAGTTACCTGTACGAGCTGGCCGGCCGGAGCGACGACCGCCCACGCCGCCGGCCGCCCGCCCAACGGCTACGGCCCGCCATGCGCCGTCTGCTCGACCAGCTCACCCATACCCCTGCCCTGGTGCTCGGCAAGCGCCTGGACGTCCTGGCCTGGAACCAGGCGGCGGTCGCGCTCTACACGGACTTCTCGGCCGTCCCTCCCGACCGCCGCAACTACGTGTACCTGCTGTTCTCCGACCCGGCCGTCCGCGGCATGCACCGGGACTGGGAGCACGACGCCCGCGACGCCCTCGCCGCCCTGCGCAGGGAAGCCGCGGCCGACCCGGACGATCCCCACCTGGCCCGCCTCGTCGGCGAACTGGCCGTCCAGGATCCCGACTTCGGCCCGTGGTGGGCGGAACACCGCGTCGTCACGACCGCCTACGGCACCAAGCGATACCGTCACCCCCTCGTCGGCGATCTCACCCTCGACTGCGACACCTGGGCCAGCCCCGACGGCTCGGGACAGCGTCTGATGGTCCTGACCGCCGAGCCGGGCAGCCCCTCCCACGACGCCCTGCGCATCCTCAGCTCCTGGACCGCGCGGCAGCCCGCCCGGAACACGGCGGAGGGCGGGGCTCCTCGGTAGCCCGGTCACCGCGGCGCCGGACGGGCTGCCCCCATCCGCGTACGAGCCCGGGCCGCCGTACGCGACCAGGTCGGCGAGCGGCCGAGGTGCTGCTCCTGGCGTCCTCTAGACTGCGGTGATCGCATGGGGGTGCACGGATCCTGGGGGCGGGAACAGCCAGGCCGGCGCAGGGCACCGGGCCTCCGTACGTCGGCCGTTGGAGGCAGCCCGATGACTGACCCGGACTCGACCGTCTGCCCGGCCACGCCACGGCTGGTCGGACGCGACGCGGACCTGGCGTTCATCCACTCCTTCTTCGGCAACACCGAGGTCCACGGTGCGGCCCTGCTGCTGTCGGGCGAGGCCGGGGTGGGCAAGAGCGCGGTCCTCGACGCGGTGGCGGCAGGCGCCGTGCGCAACGGCGTCCGGGTACTGCGCGCGGCCGGTGTGCAGTTCGAGGCGGACATCAGCTACGCGGGTCTCAACCAGCTCCTCGTACCGCTCTTCGACGAACTGGACGTCCTGGACAACCCGCACCGCGACGCCCTGCGGGTCGCCGTCGGCATCGGCGGCGGGCCCGCTCCCGACCGCCTGCTGACCTCCACCGCGGTCCTCCTGCTGCTGCGGCTGACAGCCGCCGAGACGCCGCTGCTGCTCGTCGTGGACGACCTGCCGTGGCTGGACCGGGCGACCAACGCCGTGCTCGGTTTCGTGGCACGGCGGCTCGTCGGCAGCCGTATCGGCTTCCTCGCGGCCTCCCGTGCGGGCTCCGACAGCTTCTTCGAGGCCGGTGGACTGACCGAGCACCGGCTGGCGCCGCTCGACGACGCGGCGTCGGCCGAGCTGCTCGCCCTGGCCCACCCCGATGTCTCCCCCGCGGTCAGGCGCCGTATCGCCGCCGAGGCACGCGGCAACCCGCTGGCGCTGGTGGAGCTGCCCGTGGCGCTCTCCGCCGAGCAGCGGGCGACCCTCGCCGCGGTGCCCACCGTGCTGCCCCTGACCGAGCGCCTGCAGGCCATGTTCGCCTCGCGCGTGGCCGGACTGCCCGAACGCAGCCGGGAGCTGTTGCTGATCGCCGCCCTCGACGGCACCGGTGAGCTGGCCACGATCGAGGCGGCCGCGGCCGGCCGGGCCGCCATCGACGATCTGGCCCCCGCCGAACGCAGCCGGCTGGTGACGGTGTCGGCGGACAACCGGCGGCTGTCCTTCCGGCACCCGCTGATCGGCTCCGCGGTGGTCGAGCTGGCCACCGCCTCCGAACGCAGAAGGACTCACCAGGCGCTCGCCGCTGTGCTCGGTGGCCAGTTGGAGCGGCGGGCCTGGCATCTGGGAGAGGCTGCCCTGGGTCCGGACGCGACGGTCGCGGCCCTGCTGGAGGAGGCGGCGCGGCGCCGGCTTCGCCGCGGGGACGCGCTCGGGGCGGTGACGGCGCTGACCCGGGCCGCCGGGCTCAGCCCCACCGCGGCCGACGCGAGCCGGCGGCTGGCCGAGGCGGCGTACGTGGGCGTGGACTCCAGCGGTGAACTGGAGGACGCCTCGCGTCTGCTGGCGGGAGCCCGGCTGGCCCATCCCGGTACCGGGCGGCAGTCGCTGCACGCGGCGGCCGCCTCCGCGTTCCTGCTGATCAACCGGGACGGCGACATCGACACCGCCTACCGGCTGCTGGTCGGGGCGATCGAGTCCGGTGACCACGGCTACGACGCCTCCGACGAGGCCCTCGTCGAGGCCCTGCACCTGATGGTGCTGCTGTGCTGGTACGGCGGTGAGCCCGCGCTGTGGCAGCCACTGCTGACGTTCGTGGACCGCCTCACCCCCGAACCGCCGGAGCTGTTGTGGGTCATCGTGCGGACCTTCGCCGACCCGGCGCGCACAGGTCCCTCCGCGCTGCCCCGGCTGAAGGAGCTGATCGCCACCGTCGGGGACGATCCCACCCGGGTGATCCGCGTCGGCACCGCCTCGGTCTTCGCCGACCGGCTCGGGGACTTCCGGTTCGCCACCCGCCGGCTGGTGGAGCAGGGCCGCGCCGGCACCTCGCCGGTGCGCCGGCATCTGGGCGCGCTGATGCACCTGGGCCTGGACTACTTCCACCTGGGCCGCTGGGACGACGCCGCGGAGCTGGCCGCCGAGGGGCTCGCCCTGTGCACGGACCACGACTACCGGTTCTTCGCGTGGTACTTCCAGTACGTGCGGGCGGCCGTGGCCGCGGCGCGGGGCGACGCGGAGACCGCCGCCGCGCTGACCGAGGAGATCGTCCGGTGGGCCACACCCCGCGGGGTTCATGGCGCGCGGTTCTTCGCCTGCCACGCCAGGGCGCTGGCCGCTGTCGGCAGCGGTGACTTCGAGACCGCCTACCGGCACGCCCGCGCGCTCAGCCCGCCCGGGACCGTGGCCCCCTACGTGCCGATCGCCATGTGGGGCACGATGGACCTGGTCGAGGCGGCTCTGCGGACCGGACGGGAGCAGGAGGCGGCCGCCCACGCGGCGGCGATGCGCGCGTCCGCGATGGCCGAGTTGTCGCCCCGCCTGGAACTGCTGGTCGTGGCCTGCGAGGCGCTGACGACCCCCGGCGAGGAGTCCGTCGCCCTGTTCGAGCGGGCACTGGCCCTGCCGGGGCCGGAGCGCTGGCCCTTCGACGCCGCCCGGGTCCGCCTCTTCCACGGCGAACGGCTGCGGCGGCTGCGTGCCACCACGGAGGCCAGGGAGCAGCTGAGCCTCGCCATGGATGCCTTCCAGCGGCTGGGCGCCAAGCCCTGGGTGACGCGTGCGGCGGCCGAGCTGCGGGCGAGCGGCATGTCCGCGCCGGCCTCCGCGCGGCCGGGGCCCGTGACCCTGACCGCCCAGGAACTCCAGATCGCCACGCTCGCGGCGACGGGGCTGACGAACAAGCAGATCGCGGAGCGGCTGTTCCTGTCCCATCGGACCATCGGCACGCACCTCTACCAGATCTATCCCAAACTGGGCATCAGTTCCCGTGCCGCGTTGCGGGACGCGCTCTCCGGACTGGACCTCGACCGGGAGGAGTGACGAGGGGCGGGGAGCTCTGACGGCACGGGCGTTCGCTCAGTCATTTGACGTATGCCGGGCTCATGGGCCCCGCGCACAGTGGACGCCGGAGCGGCTCTGGAGCCTTCTCCCGCGCGGCCGTCCCGGGAGCCGCCGACGGCGACGCGAAAGGAAGACCGGATGCCCGACACCTCGGACAGCCATCCGGACATCCACTGGCCGTCGGGTTTCTCGCCCGAGCAGGCCCACGGTTTCTGCCAGGCCCAGGCCGTCGTGCACGCGCCGCCCGACACGGCCTTCGCCCTGCTGGCCGATGTGCCGGGGTGGCCGGAGTGGGTTCCGGGCATCACCGAGGCGCGGGCCGGTCCGCTCGCCAGGACGTACGAAGTGCTGTTCCACGGGCAGCGGTTCGAGGTCTTCATGGGGGAGCGGGTGGCGCCCCGCCGGCTCGGCTGGTCGGGGGTCGGCGCAGGGGTTCAGGTGTACCAGGCCTGGCTGCTCACCGCCGTCGCGGACGGCACTCACGCGGTGGTCGCGAGCGTGGTCCGCGGCCCTGCCGCGAAGTCCCTCGCCGCGCCGTCCCCCGCGTGGGAGCAGCACCTGAACACCCTCTGGCTGGCACAGCTCAAGAGACTTTCCGAGAGCGCACCGGGCGGGGCGGCGCGTACGCAGTGATCACACCGTCAGACAACCGTCACTCCGATGTGGCCGTTCCTAGGGTATTAGGCACAGCATTGATGCGATTATCCCCTCAGGCTCCACATTCGCTGGTTAGACTCGGTGCTGTGAGAGCCGACGCAGCACGCAACCTCGAAACCGTCCTGACCACCGGCGCGCGCATGCTCGCCGCCGACCCGGGCGCGAGCATCGCGAGCATCGCCGCCGAGGCCGGCGTGGACCGGCGCACCGTCTACCGCCGGTTCGCCTCCCGCGAGGATCTCCTCGCCGCCATCTACGAAGCCCGGCTGACGGCCATCGAGAAGGCCATCGAGGACGCCCGGCTGCGGGAGGCACCCGTGGCCGTGGCCCTGCACCGCTACGTCGAGAACATCATCGCCGTCAACCGCGCCTGGCCCGTGGACCTCGCCCGCATGCTCGCCGACGAGAGCGTGCGCGCACGACGTGACGCGGCCGTCCGCGAGGTGGACGCCTTCCTCGAACGGGCCACCGACGAGGGGCTGCTGCGGCCCGGCCTCCCGGAGGGATGGGCGAGCGCGCTCCTGCCGGACCTCATGCACCTGGTGTCCCGGCAGCGTCCCGAACTGAGCCCCGGCCAGGCCGCGGACGTCGTCGTCGACACGCTGCTGCACGGCCTCGGCGCCTCCTGACCGGGCGACGGGCCCTCGCGGTCCCGGTGTGGCGCTGAGACACACATGGCACCGACTCACACGTGTCGAAGTGGCCGTGCCGGACCGGTGCGACCCACCGGCAACATCCGGCCATGAGCGGGACAAACGTGTCCGGCCATACCCGGTATCGAAATTCCCGTGGGACCTCTAGCCTTTCGTGTGAGGCCGGCACATGGCGGGAGTGGGCGACGACCATAACGTGTGAGCCGGGCCCGTCCAGCGGGGAAGGAAGTGGGGGACGATGGAGTCGATCGCCGGAACGACAGTCGGCCGCGAGCGCGAACAGGAGGCGCTGTCCGAGTTCGTGACGGCCGCCGGGGGCCGGGCCCTCGTCCTGCACGGCGACACGGGCGTGGGCAAGAGCGCCCTGCTGGAGCACGCCGCCGCGCTCGCCGAGGGCGAGCGGCACCGAGTCGTCCGGGCGGCCGGTGTGGAGGCCGAGTCGCAGCTGCCGTTCGCGGGCCTGCACCAGTTCCTCCACCCGCTGCTGCCGCACATCGACCGGCTGGACGACGTCCACCGGGAGGTGTTCGACGTCGTCTTCGGCCGCGGCGAGGGCTCACCTCCCTCGGTCATGACCCTCGGCATCGCCGTCCTCGACGTGCTCTCGCTCGCCGCTTCCCAGCAACCCCTCCTCCTGGTGCTGGACGACGGCCAGTGGCTCGACACCTCCAGCATCGAGGTGTGCGGATTCGTGGGGCGACGGCTCACCGGCAGCTCGGTGAAGCTCCTCGTCGGCCTGCGGTCCGACGTGACCTCCGGTTTCGACACGGCCGCGCTGCCCCGGCTCGCGGTACCCACATTGTCGGAGAAGGCGTCCGAGCAGCTCCTGGACCTGCGCCATCCGGGGCTGGACCCGGTGATCCGGCGTCTGGTGCTCGACGAGGCCCAGGGCAACGCGCTGGCCCTGCTGGAACTGCCGCCCCATGTACCGCGCGGCGGCCGCCCGGCGGCCAACCGGGAGGCCCTGTCCGGCTACCCGGGCGTTCCCCTGCCCCAGCGCCTCCAGCAGGTGTACGGCGACCGCATCAGGGCGCTGGGCGACGGCGTCCGCACGGAGCTGCTGCGCGGCGCCCTGGACGGCGTCGGAGCGGGAACGGCGGCCCGGCACCCGCGTGGCACGCGCTACCGCATGCTGGACGCGGACGAGGCCGCGGCCTGCGGTCTGCTGGACATCGATCCGCTCAGCGGCGACTTCGTCTTCCGGCACCCCTTGGTGCGCTCGACCGTCGTCCAGCTGGCGACCCCCAACGAGCGGCGCGCGGCGCACGCGGCCCTCGCCCGGGTGCACCGTGAGGACGTGGAGCGGCGTGCCACGCATCTGGCGGCCGCGACGGTCGACCCGGACGAGGAGGTCGCGGCGGCGCTGGAGGCGGCGGCCGAGTCGGTGATCCGGCGCGGCGGGGCGATGGTCGCCGTGTCCTGGCTGACCCGCGCGGCGGAGCTGAGCGAGCGGCCGGAGGAGCGGTCCAGGCGGCTGGGGGACGCGGCGTTCGTCGCCGGTCACGCCGGTCTGCTCGGCCGGGCCCGGCACCTGGTCCCGGGGCCCGTGCCCGGCGGCGGCCACTCCCCCGCCTCGGTGGTCGCGGCCGCCTACGCGGCGCTGTACGAGGACGGGGACGTACGGTCCTCGCGGCGCCATGTCGTCGCGGCGATCGAGGACCTGCGGGACAACGGCGTCAAGGACTCGCACGAGGTGCTCACGCGGCTGATCAACCTGCTGCTGGCCATCAACCAGTACGCGAGCGACGAGGCCGCGTGGGAGCGGACGCACGCGCTGCTCGACACCCTGGGCGAGCTGGTGCCCGCCCATTCCCGCATCTACCAGGACGCCTGGGGGGATGTGGTGCGGCGCGGCGCCGGTGTGCGCGAGCGGGTGGAGAACGCCTTCGCCGCCCTGCGCGATCCGGAGCCGTGGGATATCACGCGGCTGGGCGTCGCCGCCTATCACGTGGACGTCCTCGGCCAGTACCGGCCCCTGCTCCAGCGCGCCCTGGACCGTGAGTCCGGGTCGGGCGCCATGGCGACCAGCATGACGATGCTGCACCAGATCATGCTGGACCAGATGGCGGTCGGCGAGTGGGACGAGGCCGAGCGGACCGGGCAGCAGTGCCTGGACCTGGCGACCTCTCATAGCCACATGCTGTTCGCGCATCATGCCCGGGGGTATCTGGGTCTGCTGGCGGCGATGCGCGGCCGAAGCGACGTCGCCCGCCGGCACCAGGCGGCCGTCGACGCCTGGGCCCGGCCGCGCGGCGTCGGCTTCCTCACCCAGATCGCGGACGCCACCGGCACCACCGCCGCCCTCACCGAGGGCGACTACGAAGCCGCCTACCTCCACGCCATCGGCATCACACCCCCCGGCACCTTCACCCCCTACGCCCACCAAGCCCCCCGTACCCTCCTCGACCTCGTCGAAGCAGCCCTCCACACCGGTCGCCACGAACAAGCCCGCGCCCACGCGCTCGCCGCCCGGCAGGCCCGGCTCCCCGAGATCTCCCCCCGCCTCGCCGTCGTCACCCACGGCGCGCTCGCCATGACCGCCACCGACCCCGCCGAAGCCGGCCACCACTACCACCAAGCCGAAACCCACCCCGCCGCCACCTTCCCCTACGAACTCGCCCGCATCCGCCTCGCCCACGGCATCCACCTGCGCCACACCCAAGGCCGCAAAGCCGCCCGCCTCACCCTGACCCTCGCCACCGAAACCTTCGAACGCCTCGGCGCGCCCGCCTGGGCCGAACGCAGCCGTGCCGAACTACGGGCCGCCGGCGCGTCCCCGCTCGCCTCCTCGGCACACCTGGCGACCCTGACCTGGCAGGAACGCCGGATAGCGGACCTGGCCGCCAGTGGTCTGACCAACAAGGAGATCGGCGCTCGTATGCACCTGTCACCCCGCACGGTCAGCTCACACCTGTACCGGGTGTTCCCCAAGCTGGGCATCACCTCCCGCGCCGCGCTGCGCGACGCCCTGGCCAAGCTGCCCGACGGCCAGGACGCCTGAGAGCTGCGGGTGGTGGCGGTGCCCGGCGGCGGCCCGGGGTTCCCTTCGCCGGCCGCGCGTCAGCCCTGCGGGGGGTGGGCCCGGATGCCGTGCTCGTCCAGCCAGCCGAGCACGTAGTCGGCGACGAAGCGCCATCCGCTGTCGATGACCAAGCAGTGCCCCCGGTCCGCGAACTGCTTCAGGTCGGTGACGGCCGTGGTGTCGCCGTACTGCTTGTACACCGCGCGGGTGGCCTCGTCCGGTACGAGTCGGTCCTCCTGTCCGGAGATCAGCAGGAGCGGGCCGCGTCCCGCGTTCCCGACGTCCGCCACGGCGCGCGGGCTGCGGGGAGCACCCGCGCACCCGAGGTCGGCGAGCAGGCGGCGCGGTGCCGGGACGGCGTAGCGGTCATGGAGCCGGTCGGACTCCTCCGCTCCGAGTGTGCTGGCGAAGAGGTGGTGGAACTGTTCCGGCGACAGGGTCACCAGTTCGCCGGCGGGGTCGCACCGGCCGGGCGGCGGCAGTCGGCCGGGCGACGCGGGCAGCGGTATGTCGTTGACCGGGGCCGGGGCGATGGCGACGGCGGCTTGGCCTACGTCGGCGGTGACGAGGTGCTGTGCGATGAGCCCGCCGACAGAGTGTCCGACGATCACCGGCGCGACGTCGAACGACCGCACGATCGCGGCGTAGTGCTCGGTCAGCGCGTCCAGACCGACCCGGCCGAGCGGCTCCGGTGACGTGCGCACGTCCGGGGCGGTCCCGGCCTCCCCCGGCCAGCCGGGTGCGAGGGCGAGGAAGCCGCTGCCGGTGAAGAGCTCGACCCACGACTCCCAGCAGAGCGCGTGCAGCCACACGCCATGGATGAAGACGACGGGAGTACGTTTCACGGCTGGCACCTCCGAGCACGACGACCATGGGCACCGGGGCACCGGCGGCTGTCTCAGCATCGTTCAGACAGGGGCCGGGGACGACAGTCGAATGACTTAATGTCGGCGGCCCTCGGCGCGCGCAGGCCGAGTCGACCCCAAGGGGTGTCCCGGAAGGGACGTGCCGAGGCGGACGGCGGTCCGGCCGGCGGGCGCCGGTCGGCGCGGGAACCGACACGGCAGGTCGTGTCCGACGGTCAAGTTACTTATGTACGGCGCTTCCACGCGGACGAGAGTGGGCCGGGCCAGCTTCCGCAGCAGGGAAGGACCCACCCGTCATGAGCGGCGACCAGCCAGGTGTACAGAACCGCCGGACAGCACCGCACGGTTGTCGGCGGCTGTCCTTGGACATCGAGCGCGTGCTGGACGTCTCGGCCCGGCAGGCGATCAGGGCCGAGTTCCGGTACGACCCGGCACTGCCCCTGACCGTCTCGGTGGAACTCCTCGCCGAGGGCGGCCCGCGGGTGCTGTGGCGGATCGGGCGGGACCTCCTGCAACAGGGGCTGTACGCGATGAGTGGCCTCGGTGACGTCCAGATGTGGCCGTCGAGCCTGGAGGAGGGGGCCACGGCACGGCTTCAACTGGCCTCCGGGGACATGGCGGCGCTGTTCGAACTGCCCATACCGCCGCTGGCGGCATGGCTGGAGCACACGTACTCCCTCGTGCCCGCGGGCCAGGAGCTCGCCGGAGTCGACTGGGACGTCACCACCGCGGACCTGCTGCACGGTCCGGCAACCCCGGAATGACCACGGCGGAGATCCGCGACCCACTCCATGCGTCACCATCTTGACTGGTGACGCATGGAGTTGCCATGATGACGTCACCACCTCAACCGGTGACACAACAAAGTGTCCTGGATCGGGAGGTGGGTGAAGACCTGTTCGCATCAGATGGGGAGCCCGGTCATGGCAGTCAGCTACACCGCCGTCGTCGACGTCGACGGAGAAGGCCGCAACGGCGGTCGCGTTCACTCCTCCGACGGTCTTTTGGAGACGGGCCTCGCCCTCCCCAAGGAACTGGGTGGCGCCGGCACCGCCACCAACCCCGAGCAACTCCTGGCCGCCGGCTGGGCCGGCTGCTTCCTCGGCGCCCTGCGCCGGGCCGCCACGACCCGCGGGATACGGCTGACCAGCACCAGCATCACGGCCGAAATCACTCTCACCCACGGCGACGACGGTGAATTCACGCTCTCCGCGGTCCTCAGCCCGGTACTCGGCGGCGTCGACCAGACCACGGCCGAGGAACTGACGCGGGCCGCCCACGAGATATGCCCCTACTCCAAGGCCACGCGCGACAACATCCCCGTCGTTCTCGACGCCACGGCTGCCGCCTGACCCCCTGACGGCGGGTCCCGTGCCACTTCCCCCGGCACGGGACCCGCCCCCTCTCCTCCCGCACCGCCCACCGAAGAGCGAGGGCAGGACATGGCTTCCATGACGCACTCATTCGCCCGGAAGACCGGACATCGCCGTTCCGTCCCCGCACCATCGCCATCACTCCCTGAAGGGGTGACTGAGAGCATCGATCGCGGAGCTGCGCCTGTTACTGCCGGAGTCCCACAGGTACCCGCAGGGCCGGACGCCATACAGGTGTGGAGCTGGTCGGCGGGCGTGGCCCTGTCGGGGTACGGACCGACGGCCTCGGACTTCCTGTGATACCGGGCCCGGGGAGCACCGCCCCTGCGACGCACCGCGACGAGGGGCCCCTCCCCGTCCGGCCACGACACCCGTCCGCACGGCACGCCGACGGGACGAACGGATGAGTGTCAGTGGGCGTCGCCCGTCGCGGCCTCCCCCGGCCGCACCAGGGTGTACATGACGGAACGCTGCTGCTTGTGACGCCGGATGCGGCCCTTGGCGACGAGGGACTCGAGGGTGTTCCGCACGACTTGAGGCGTCGGGTGGCGGTCGGGGTACTTCTCCATGAGCTCGTCCCGCAAATCCTTTGCCCGGCGCGGCTCCTTGTACTGGCCGAGCAGCTCGGCGAGCAGGTCACCGAGCAGAGGCTGACGCGACTTCCCCTTCGCGCCGGCCTTCGCCGCCCTGCCCGCGCGAGCGGTCCGCGCCGGCGCCGGGCGCCGCGAGGCGGGCCTCGACTTCGCGACGGCGGGCTCGTCCTGCATCTGCTCGGGCAGACGGGACGCGTCCGCGAACCCTTCGTACCGCTCGGCGAGGCTCAGGATGTCCTTCAGGAGGGCCTCCTGCTGTTGCAACACCTTGATCCGCTCTGTCAGCTCCTGCTGCAGGCGGCGGTTCTCCTCCAGGTCCGATGCGGCCTGTGCCACGTACCGCGACCGGAGCGTGGCGGCTGACTGGCTCGTCACAACCGTTCACTCCCTCGATATGGACGACGTTGCGCATGGTACCCACTCACGTCGACATGTCGCTCCCTCGGATCGCAGGCCATTTACGCACACGTGTCACTCCACTGGATCAGGATGGTTCATCACGCCATGGCTACCCCCCGCACCGATGTGTCCCGGTCCGAACTGCTCGGCGTCATCATGAGGGAGCACCGCGAGGGCCTCGTTACGTACGCCGAGAAGATGCTGGGTGACCGCGGACTCGCCGAGGACATCGCGCAGGAGGCCGTCATCCGCGCCTGGCGGAGCATGGACCGCCTGCTCGGGATGGAGGGATCCGTGCGGGGCTGGCTCTTCACCGTGACCCGGCACCTGGTCATCGACTGGGTGCGCAAGCCCCACGCCCGGAGAGAGGTCGTCGGGGACGCCTGCAACGACCCGATGCCGGGTGCCGACGGCACCGGGGCGGTGCACGACCGTCTCGTGGTCCGGCCGCTGCTGCGCAAGCTGTCGGCCGAACACCGTGCGGTGCTGGTGCACATCTACCTGTGCGACCGCACCCTCCAGGAGACCGCCGGCATCCTCGGAGTACCGGTCGGCACCGTCAAGAGCCGTCAGCACAACGCCCTGCGCAAGCTGCGTGCCGTCGTACGGCCCGAGGCGGCCTGAGGGATGCCGTGTCGGCCGTGGCCGGCCCGTGTGACATATCCACGTGAACCCGGGGCCCCGCCTCAGCCGTGTACTGACTGACCCGGTGGCACGTAAGGCCCTCCTCGTTCCGGCGGGCCGTCGTGTCACACCTCCGACCGGAAGGACAACCATGCTCGTTCGTTCCCTCGCGGCTCTCGCCTGCGGCGCCGTCGCGACCCTGGCTCTCGGCGTCTCCCCCGCCTCCGCGGCGCCGGCCGCGAGCTGCGACGGCGCCCTCGTGCTCTGGGACAACATCAACTACAACGGCACCCACATCTGCTTCGGCTCCTGGGAATCGGAGAGCGACCTCGGCAAGGTCTCGGCGCTTCCCAGCGGGAGCATGCAGGACAAGACCTCGTCGGTGCAGAACTTCACCGACTCGGCCTTCTGCCTGTACGTCGACAACAACTACTCGGGCGACCGGTTCACGGTGGACGCGCACACCTCGATCGTCGACATGAGGGTCCCGAACCCCTACTGGAACGACAAGATCAGTTCCGTGCGGCCCGGCTCCTGCTGACGGCTTTCACCGCGTGCGTCCGCGCCGAGCCGCTGGTGGGCGGCTCGGCGCGGACGTGTGTGCCATGGGGCATTTTCGCTTCGGCGGGGCCCTTCCGGACCGCTCTAGTACGTCGTCACGAGGGGCTTGGTCGCGTCGACGACGTATGTGGAGAGCATCATCGTCGTGACCGTGCCGACGTTGCGGGCGTTGTGGATCGCGCCGTCGGGGATGAAGAACGGGTCGCCGGTGCGCAGCCGCAGCGGCGGCCGGTCGTCGAACTCCATCAGGACGTCGCCCCGGATGATGTAGCCCACCTCGATGCCCGGGTGGCTGTGCCGGCCCGACTCCTTGTGCCGGGGGATCCGCACGAGCGTCTGCACGGCTTCCCAGCCGTCGGCGGGCGAGGGGTGCTCCTGGAGCAGGGTGCGGGTCACACCCGCGGTCGGATCGGAGTCCGCGGGGAGACGGGCCGGCCCGGCCGCGGTGGCGGGGGTCGACAGGGCCGCGGCGCCGAGGGCCCCGGCCGCGGCGGCGCCGCTCGCACGGAGCAGATGGCGTCGGTCGAACATCATATGTGTGTCCTCACTCGTGTAGGGCGGACGTATGCCGCCCGCTAGGGGGTGTCGATCTCGTACATGGCGGCACCGTCCAGGTACCGCACGGTGTTCAGGTCGCGTCGCAGTACCGCCTCCACGGGGTGCCGCAGGCTCAGGACGACGGGATACGCGAGGTCCCACGTGGTGGCCGTGATCTCCTCGCCCGGCCGGACCAGCAGCGTCAGTTCGCGTACGCTCTCCAGCTTCCGTACCTCGTCGAGGGCGCGGTAGCGCATCAGACGGCCGGACGCGGGTGACACCAGGGCCGCCCATGCGGCGGCGGTCCTGCGCCGGTACGGGGTGCCGGCCCGGGCGAGGAATCTGCGCGGCCTGACGTAGGCGTCGACGGCCCACTCCAACTGGCCCTCGCCGATGGCGTCCGCGACGTGGTACGGCAACCCGGACGGCCGCGCACCGGCCTCCACCAGCCGGGGCCCGGCCGGCGTCAGCTTGATCTCCAGGTGGGCGGGGCCGTGGCGGATGCCGAGGGCGTCCAGCACCCGGAAGGCGTAGGGCACCAGTTCGCCGGTGCACGGGTCGTCGCCGTCGAGCAGGATCTGCGCGACGACCAGGTCCCGGACGCCGTTGGCCGTGACGCGGTCCGTGCTCCAGACGTCGGTGACGGTGTGCACGCCCTCGCAGCTCACCGTGTTGACGATGTACTCGGCGCCGACGAGGTACTCCTGGGCGACCACCTCGGTGATCCGCTCGCCGAGCGCCGAGGTCTCGTCACGGAGAGCCGCGAGCGCGGCGGCCGACTCGTCGGGCGAGTCGCAGAACCGCACGCCGTGGCCCAAGGCGCCGCGCAGCGGCTTCACCACGGCGGTCCGGCCCAGGTCCGCGTGCCAGGCGCGCAGCTCCGCCTCGTCGCCGGTGCGCAGCTGCCGCATCGCGGGCACGCCCGCCGCCCGGACGCGCTCGATCTGGAGGTACTTGTCGCGCCGGGTGGCACTGAGCGCCGTGCCGTTGGACGGCAGCCCCAGCCGCTCCGCCAGGGCGTCGGCCAGTTCCACGCCCGACTCCCGGCCGGGCAGCACGGCGAGCGGCCGCAGCCTCTCCAGCCTCCCGGTCAGGTCGTCGAGGTCCCCCACGTCGAACAGCGTGTGGCTGAACCTTGCCGGGTCCACGGGAGCTGCTCCCGGCAGAAGGTCCGGCGTACTGCGGACGTGGATCACCGCGCCGCCGACCGCGGCGAAGGCGTCCACATAGCGGTGCGATGTGCCGAAGGCGTCCACGACGGCCACCTGGAAGTCGGGCATACGGTGTTCGTTCCTTTCGCCGGTCAGTCCGTGACGGGGCCGAGGGTCTCGGCGACGCGGCGGCGTGCCCGCAGCAGCCGGTGCACGGCGTTCGTCAGGACGTTGTGCACGCTGAAGCCGGATGTGCCCAGCTCGTCGCCCCGGCCGTCACCCGGCCCGGCGCCCCCGAGGAAGTCCCGTTCGCCGTCCTGGGCGAGGATGCCGCGCCGGGTGGGCCTCGCGGAGGGTTCGAACGCCTCCGGTATCGCCTTCCTGGTGACGCCCAGGTGCACCATGCGGAAGTCCACGAACGTGTCGATCACGCCGAGCAGCGCGACGGCGGCGCGGCGGTCGGGTTTCAGACGGCCGTCGAGCACCGCCTGTACGACGTTGTCGCCGGCGCGGGACCGCTCGCGCCACTCGGAGACGACGGGCCGCGACCACGCCGGGAAGTACGCCAGGGACTGGTCGAGGTACAGCTCGTACAGCGGGGTCGGTGCCAGCAGTGCCAGTTCCAGCAGCTGCACGCTCGGCATGAACGCGCCGCTCGCGCCGCGGGCACCGCTGGGATGGCTCATGTGATAGCGGCGGAACGCCTGGAACGCCTCCCTGGGCAGCCTGCCGTACTGCGCCATGTACCGCCGGAAGTCGTCGAGGCCCCGCAGCGCCTCCTCCAGCGCGGCGGCCTGATCCACGGCGTCCGGCTCCAGCACCAGTGAGG
Organism: Streptomyces sp. DSM 40868; assembly: GCF_011820545.1. Taxonomy (NCBI): domain Bacteria; kingdom Bacillati; phylum Actinomycetota; class Actinomycetes; order Kitasatosporales; family Streptomycetaceae; genus Streptomyces; species Streptomyces sp. DSM 40868. The sequence goes on along the minus strand of NZ_CP050504.1, from coordinate 8,870,575 downwards.
CCAGGCGGTCGAAGGCGCCGCGCGCCGCCGGTTCCGCCAGATGGTGCCCGAGGTAGAAGTCGCGTTCCAGGAGGCCGAGGTCGCCGTCGGAGAAGACCCTGATGTGCCCGGTGCTCTCCCACTCGGCGCAGTTGACGTCGATGAGGAGTTCATAGCTCATGTGCGGGTCGAGCGAGGGATACCGGTCGCACTGCGCCGCCAGGGCTGCCAGCAGCGGACGCGGGAAGGCCGTCGGGCCCGCCGGGAGGTATCCGTTGAGCATGAACAGCAGGTCGAGCTGGACCAGGCGCGCGGAGGGCGGATCGGTGGCGAGCGGTCCGTCCTCCGCGCCGGCCGCGCGCAGCACGCGGCACTGCTCCGCCGCGAGCTGTTCATACGTGCTGCGGCCCTGGGCGACGGCGGCCAGGCCGGCCGGCAGCCGGTTCAGCACATAGGGCCCGAGCGGGGAACGTAACAGGGAGCCCGCGTCCCGCACGGGGCCGCGTCGCGGACGCTCCGGCGGTTCGTGACGGGCCGTATGCCCCTGCGGGGAGAACAGGTCTTCCTTCTTCACCTTCGCCTCCATGGTGCGGGCACGTCTCATGGAGGGAACGAGACCGGGGGCGGGAAAGGTTCATCCGGCACCGAAAAAACACGTGTGAAGTGCAGGGCGCAAACACGTGCACACCAAGTGTCCCGCGCCGCCGCGCGTCGCGACCGTCACCTGGTGCGGTGTGCGGTGCGCGTCACCCGAGGGTCAGCAGGCCGGTGACGGCGACATGCAGAGTACGGCCCAGTCGCTCGGCGAAGTCGACCCGGGTGTGGGCGAGTCCGGGGTCCCGCTGGGCCTCGGCGACGGCCGGTGACGGGTGGGCGAAGGGCCACAGCCCCGCCGTGCAGACCACCGTCAGCGAGACCAGTTCGACGGCGCCCGCGGGGGTCAGCTCGGGGAGGTGATGCCGTAGCAGGTCCGCCAGGTCGCCCAGCAGCCGGATGTGGGCGAGTTTGAAGTCGCGCACCGACTCGGCGGAGATGTTCCGCTCCAGTTCGGGGCCCAGCGAGCTGAACAGCTCGCACAACAGGGTCCGCCGGGTCAGGGAGCGGGCCAGGGCGTCCATCAGCGCCTGGGACGGCACCGGTCCCCCCGACGCGCCGGACGCCACGGCGGGCGCCAGTTCGGCGGGCAGTTCCTCGATCCACTGCGCGAGGTTGCGGTTGAGCAGTTCGAAGAAGACCGCTTCCCTCGTCTCGAAGTAGCGCACCACGTTGGTCTTCGACAGGCCGACCCGCCGGCTGAGCTCCCGCAGGCTGATGTCGCTGACGGGCATCTCCGCCAGGAGCTGGGTGGCGGCGTCCAGGATGGCCCGCTTGCGGACCTCGCGCTGCTCGGCACTGCGCGCGCGCTGGAATTCCGTAGGCCGGTGGTCTGTCATCGTCGCTTCCTCGGGGAACGTGCCGGCGGCCCGCGCCCGGCGCCGCCCGCGGCAACCCTAAGCCCCGCCGGTGCGGGCACCGGCACGACCCCGGAGGGCGGGTCAGGCGGCGGCGGATTCGCTGACCTCGCGCCACCGGGCGTCCTGGGTGGCGAGCCGCTCGGCCATGGCCTGGGCGACGGCGACGGCGTCCTTGCCCAGCAGCAGGCGCAGCGGCGGCTCCTCGGCCTCGGCGATGTCCAGCAGGATCCGGGAGATGCGCTCGGGGTCGCCGGGCTGCTTGCCGTGGGCGCCGCGGATGGCGGCCATGGCTCCGCCGACGACAGCCTCGTAGGGAGCGCTGACCGGCGGGGTCTTCATGGAGGAGCCTGCCCAGTCGGTGCGCATGCCGCCGGGTTCGGCGACGGTGACCTTGATGCCGAGCGGGGCGACTTCCTGGGCGAGGACCTCGGAGAAGCCGCCGACCGCCCACTTGGCCGCCTGGTAGGCGCCCAGGCCCGGGACGCCGACGCGTCCGCCGACGGAGGAGATCTGGATGACGTGCCCCGAGCCCTGCTCGCGCAGGACCGGCAGGGCGGCGCGGGTGACGTTGACGACGCCGAAGAGGTTGGCCTCGATCTGGTCGCGGAACGCCTGCTCGGACATGTCCTCGATGGCGGCCATGTCGGCGTAGCCCGCGTTGTTCACGACCACGTCCAGGCGGCCGAACGCCTCGACGGCGACCCGCACCGCGTCCCGGGCCGCCGCGGCGTCGGTCACGTCCAGGGTGACCAGGCGCACGCGCTCGCCGTACGTCTCGGCGAGGACGTGGAGGGATTCGGTGCGCCGGGCGGTGGCGACCACGTTGTGGCCGGCCTCCAGGACGGACTCGGCGAGGGTACGGCCCAGTCCGCGGGAGCTTCCGGTGATCAGCCAGGTCTTGCTCATGGTGTGCCTCGGTTTCTGTCGAGGGCGTCTGCCGCACCAGCGCCTAAGAGGCCAGTGGACCTTTATGTGGTCGACCGTAAGAGTCCACTGGCCTCTTGTCGAGTCGTGGAGCCCCGGCATGACGAGCGCCACACCCGGCCCTGAAGGGGGAAGGTTCTTTCCCAGGCAGAAACCTGTCTCTTCCGCCCGTGCGGGAGCTGACGGACGGTGGATGCGTGCCCGGCGGACAGCCGCCCCCTGAGAGCGCGCCGCCCGGCACTGTCACGACCACCCCGTCCACCTCTTCGCAGGAGTGCTCCCATGGCCAGGACCACCGTCGCCTACGACAGCGCCGGCATCCGCATAGCCGCCCACCTCTACACCCCCGACACCCCGGCGGCGGGCCCGCGCCCGGCGCTGGTCGTCGGCCACCCCGGTACGGGCGTGAAGGAGCAGACGTCCGGCACGTACGCGCGGCTGATGGCCGAACGCGGCTTCGTCACCCTGGCCTTCGACGCCGCCCACCAGGGCGAGTCGGGCGGTCTGCCGCGCGGGCTGGAGGACCCGGCGCAGCGCGTGGAGGACTTCAAGGCCGCGGTGTCCTACCTGATCACCCGTGAGGAGGTCGACGCGGAGCGGATCGGTCTGCTCGGCATCTGCGCCTCCGGCGGCTACTCGCTGGCCGCGACCGGCGGCGACCACCGGGTCGCGGCCGTGGCGACCGTGTGCACCGCCGACCCCTCCCGCCAGTTCCGCCTCGGCGCCGGGGGCGACCAGGACCCGGCCGTCTTCCAGTCCCTGCTGGACGCCGCCGCCCGGGCCCGTACCGCCGCCGCCCGCGGCGAGGACCCCGGCGTGATGACGATGTTCCCGGAGACGGCGGAGCAGGCGCGCGCGCTCGGCGGTGAGCACGGCGCCGAGGGCTTCGAGTACTACTGCACCGCGCGCGGCGGGCACGAGAGGTCCGCGAAGTTCCTGGCCTGGGAGAGCATCGACAGGCTGGCCTTCTACGACGCCTTCTTCGCGGTCCCGCTGATCGGCCCCCGCCCGATGCTCCAGATCGTCGGCGAGCGCGCCGTCACCGCCTGGATGGCCGTGGAGGCACACCAACGCGCCACCGGCCCGAAGGAGTTGTACCGGATCCCGGGCGCCGGCCACGTCGACCTCTACGACAAGAGGGAGTACATCGACCCCGCCGTCGAGAAGCTCACCGACTTCTTCACCACCGCCCTGGGCACCGCGGCCGGACCGGCGGAGGGGCCGACTCACCGCTCCGCCGACGCGTAGAGATCGCTGTAATCAGGTGGTCGGGACGGTGCTCCCGCACACCTGCACAGGCACCGGCAGCCTGTGCGCCGCGTCCGGTCCGAGGACGGTCCGGACGGGCGATCGAAAACACATGTGACCGTCTGCCCGTACGTTTCGAGGCGAGTCACCCGGGAGAGAGCGAAGCATTTCCGGCCACAGGACGCCGGCTTCCCGCGGAGACACCTATGCTCCTCGGTGACACACCAGGAACACATGTCATGGAGCCGGCCGTCCGGCCCTTCCCTCACGACCTCGAGGACGAACCGACGTGAACGACTTCCACCCCGGCCGTCGACGCCTGCTGAAGATGTTCGGACTGAGCGCCACCGCGACCACCGCGGCCGTCCTCCAAGCCGACCCGGTGCTCGCCGCGACCCTCGGCCACGACGAGCGGACCGGGGTCGACCCCGCCACCTACCGCGCCCCCACGGGGCTGGCGAAGAACACCGCGGCCAAGCAGACCGCGCTCGAGTGGATCACCGCCAACGAGGGCGCCGTCACCGGGCTGAGCGACCGCGTGTGGCAGTACGCGGAGCTGTCGCTGCGCGAGTGGAAGTCCTCCCTCGCCCACGCCAGGCTGCTCCAGGACAACGGCTTCACCGTCACCTGGGGCCCGGCCGGCTTCCCGACCGCCTTCGTCGCCACGTACGGCACCGAGGGGCCCGTCCTCGGTTTCAACGCCGAGTACGACGCCCTGCCCGGCCTGTCGCAGAAGAAGGGCGTGGGCACCCACGACCCGCTGGTGCACCACTACGACGCCTACGGCCCCACGTACGGCGCCGGCCACGGCGACGCCCACAACTGCCTCGGCGCGGGCGGCACCGCGGCCGCCATAGCCGTGGCGCGGGCGATCCGCGCCCACGGCCTGAAGGCCACGGTCAAGCTGTTCGGCAGCGCCGGCGAGGAACAGCTCGTCGGCAAGGCCTACGCGGTCAAGGAGGGCGTCTACGACGGTCTCGACGCCTTCCTGGACTGGCACCCGTTCAACATCACGGTGCCGTTCTGGAACACCACCAGCGCGCTGATTTCGGCCACGTTCACCTTTCTCGGCGCCTCCGGTCACGGCGGCACCCCGCTCGGCAACAAGAGCGGCCTGGACGGCGCCCTGCTGATGGCGACGATGTCGGAGTACCTGCGGGAGAAGAACGTCGCCCCGTCCGGACGGTTCCACTACGCCGTCATCAACGGCGGCGGTGCCCCGAATGTGACTCCGGACATGTGCTCCATCTGGTTCTTCGTCCGCGAGGGCAGCCCGGCACGCGCCAGGGTGCTGTACGACAAGATCGTGGAGTGCGCCAAGGCGGCCGCGCAGGCCAGCCAGACCCGCCTGGTGCACAAGTTCCACTCGGCGACGTGGAACCTGCTGGCCAGCAAGGCCGGAGCGGAGCTGCTCAACGACAACATGCGGCAGATCGGCGCGCCTCGGTTCACCGACGCCGACCACGCCCTGGCCAGGAGCATCCAGAAGTCACTGGGCCGGCCGGAGACCGGTATGCCGACCTCGCTGACGCCGCTCGCTCCCCCGGCCGCCGCCTACACCGGCGGACTGGCCACCGACACCGCCGACGTCAGCTGGCAGGCGCCGACCGCCGTACTGCTGTCCGCGGCCTACCCGCCCGGCATCCCGAACCACAACTGGGGCGCCACCGCGACGGCGGCCACCAACATCGGGCACCAGGCGCTGCTGTCCGCCGCCCGCTATCTCGCGGCCGGCGCCATCGACCTGATCGAACAGCCGGAGCGGCTGGAGGCGATGAAGCAGGAGTTCGCCGAGCGTACCGAAGGCGTCGGCTGGGCCTCGATGATCCCCGACGGGAGCCAGCCGCCGCTGTACGAGCCGCCGGCCGAGTTCCTCAGGGCGACCGGGCAGAGCTGGCCGCCGAAGGGCGTGACCTGGCCGGTGCCCCCCGTGGTGGCGGCCGAGCAACTGGGCACCACGGGCCCCGACCTGCCGCCCGTGACCTGACAGCTGTCGTCCCATTCGCCTGGTACGGCGTTGACTTACGTCAGGCCCCGGGGCACGTCCGAGGAGGGCCCGTCGACTGCCGCGCGAAGTCGCGCCGCTCGACCGTCAAGTGACCGATGTGCGGCCCGGCCGCGCGGCGGACAGTGGGAGGCGCGGACTTCGTACCACTGAGGGGAAATCCTGTCATGCACCGTGATCAGTCACCGCCGCGGGCCCGGTCGGCGCCCCGGCACGTTCCGTCGCTGCTGCTGGGCGTCGACCAGATGCTGGACGAGTTCTCCCGTGAGTCCGTTCAGGCGGAGTTCCGGTTCGACCCGGACATGCCCGCGGTGATCACCGTCGAGTTCCTGGCGGAGCGCGGACCCAGTGTGAGCTGGCGGATCGGCCGCGAGCTCTTGCACCGCGGGCTGACGGAGATGAGCGGCTGCGGCGACGTGCGGATGTGGCCGACCCTGCCCGGTGAGCGGCCGTCGTCCTGGCTGCTGCTGGAATCGCGGGAGGTGGAGGCACTGTTCGAGCTGCCCACCGCGGAGCTGACGGAGTGGCTCGACGCCACCTACCAGATCACCTCGGCCGAGACGGAGATGGACGGTCTGGACTGGGACGGGTTCCTGCTGGGGCTGACGGGCGGCCCGGGGGTGCCGGGCGAATGAACGCGACCGTATCCGGGCCGAGGATGGCTTGCCCCCACTCGCGTCACCTGTCAAAGTGGTGACGCGAGAGGGTTGCCTCGCCCGCCCGGTGGGGGGTCTCCGGCACACGTGTGCCCTGGGCACCCGATGGCGACGCTCTGCCCAGGCCGCGTCCGCGGCACACGAGGAGGAACGACGTGAAGAGCAGCAACCCGGTCTTCTCCCGCTGGGGCGCGGGCCGTGACGACACCCCCGCCGGCGCGCACCCGCGTCATCCGGTGGGCGCCACCGTCGGCGGCCCGCCGGCCGACGACCACCCGGCCAACCCCTATGCCCCCGCGGCCGACGCGGACGCGCGGACGGCCGCGGCCCCGACCGCGCTCACGATGGACGACGTCGTCGTCCGCACCGCGACGACGCTCGGCACCGTGGTGCTCACCGCGGTGCTGTCGTGGATCCTGCTGCCCGTCGACGCGGCGGACATCGGCCGCTCCTACGGTCTCGCCGTGGGGGCCGCGGTCGTCGCCTTCGTCCTGTCGCTGGTCCAGAGCCTGCGGCGTACGCCGTCCCCGGCGCTGATCCTCGGCTACGCGGCGTTCGAGGGGGTCTTCCTCGGCGTCATCTCCAGCGCGACCTCGACGTACATCGCGCCGGGTGTGGTCGTGCAGGGCGTGCTCGGCACCTTCGCGGTGTCCGCGGGCGTCCTGATCGCCTACCGGATGCGCTGGATCCGCGTCACGCGGCGGTTCGCCGGGTTCGTCGCCGCGGCCGCGACCGGTTTCCTCCTGCTGCTGGCCGCCGATCTGCTGTTCTCCGCCTTCGGTGCGGGCAACGGCCTGGGCTTCCACAGCGGCGGACTCGGGATCCTCTTCGGTGTGGGCGGCGTCCTGCTCGGCGCGGCCTTCCTCGCTCTCGACTTCCGGCGGGTCGAGGACGCCGTCGCCTACGGCGCCCCTCGTGAGGAGGCGTGGCTGGCCGCCTTCGGGCTGACCACCACCCTGGTGTGGATCTACCTGGAAGTGCTCCAGGTACTGACCCTTTTCAACAGCGACAACTGAGTCCCACCGCGCCCGAGGGGCACGCGCCGGGCCGCGCGTGCCCCTGCGGCATGTCCGTGCGCGGGCCCGCGCCGAACCCGCGCGCGCTCCGGCTCGTTCTCCCCATGACGACCTGACCCGCCGGACCGTCAGAACGGAGAACGGGAGGCCCCATGAGTTCCGACGAGCGGTGTCCGTACCAGGACGGCAGGGTGGTCATCGACCACGCCTTCAAGGCGGACTCCCCCGCCCGCTTCTCCCGGCTGCGGGAGCTCGGCCCCATCCACCCGGCCGAGTTCCACCTGGGTCTGAAGGGCTGGGTGATCGTCGGCTACGACCTGGCCCGCGAGGCGCTGACCCACCCCGCCCTGCTCAAGGACGCCACCCCCGCCGCCGAGGCCCTGGCCGCCGCCGGGTACGTCCTCCACCGGCCCTCGGTCGGCCTCGGCGCGCAGATGATGGAGGCGGATCCGCCCGAGCACACCCGGCTGCGCCGGCTCGTCTCCGCCGTCTTCACCCCGCGTCGTACGGCGGAAATGGCGCCGCGCGTCGAGCAGACCGCCCACAGCCTGATCGACGCGATGCCGCCGTCGGGCGAACTCGACCTCGTCGAGGCCTTCAACGCTCCGCTGCCCGCCACGGTCATCGCCGGACTCCTCGGCATCCCGCACCGCCACCACCACGACTTCCGCCGCTGGGCGGGACAGGCACTCCAGGTGGCCTCACCCGAGCACCGCCCGGCCCTGGCCGCGCTGCACGCGCTGCTGACCGAACTGATCGCGGACAAACGCCGCCGCCCCCAGGACGACCTGCTGTCCGCCCTGGTCGCCGTGCGCGACGAGGAGGACGGCCGGCTCTCCGAGGAGGAACTGGTGGGCACGGCCCTGATGCTGGTCGTCGCGGGTCACGAGACCACGGTGAACCTGCTGGGCAACGCGGTGCTCGCCCTGCTGCGACACCCCGGCCAGCCGGAGCTGTTGCGCGCGCGGCCCGAGCTGATGCCGGACGCGGTGGAGGAGTTCCTGCGCTACGACCCCTCCGTCGAACGCTCCACGAGCCGCTACGCCGCGCGCGACCTCCTACTGGGCGGAGTGGCGATCCCCCGGGGCTCCATGGTCGCCGTGGCTCTCGGCTCCGCCGGGCACGACGCCCCGCAGCCGGGCGGCGGCGACCCGGCCGTGCTGGACGTGACCCGGCCGGGCGCCCGCCATCTGGCCTTCGGGCACGGCATCCACCACTGCCTCGGTGCCCCGCTCGCCCGCCTGGAGGCGACGATCGCCCTGCGCACCCTGCTCACCCGGATCCCGGAACTGGAACTCGCCGTCCCGGCGGACTCGTTGCGGTGGATCGGCTCCGGGATCGTCCGCGGCGTGCTGTCCCTCCCGGTGCGCTACCGCGTGGCCTGACGGTGGCCGCCGTACGACGACGTCCCGGTCCGCGTCGAGGGGCGCGGACCGGGACGGTGCCGGGCGGTACGGCGTCAGGTCGCCGAGCCGTCAGTGCCGGGAGGGGAGGACGCAGCGGAAGCTGGTGGCCAGGTCCGGGTCGCCGTGGCCCTGGTAGCGGGACACCGCGGGGTAGGCGCACAGGTCGCGTTCGAGCCGCTTGCCCTCGGCGTTGACGAGCGTGGCGGGCAGGGTCCTGGGTGCCTTGCCGTGCTCGACCCAGGCGGTCAGGGCGGCGAGGCCGTCGGCCGAGCCGTCCTGGCCGTCGAGGCCGCAGTGGTCGGTGTTCGGGGCGAGGAAGAGACGGTAGAAGTCGTCGACCTTCTTGGCGCTGCCCATGTCCCGCACCACGCGCCGGAGGTAGTCCACGGTGCCCTGCGGCGGGATGTACTGGTCGGCCTGGCCCTGCCAGGTCAGGAGCTTGCCGCCGGACTCGCGGAAGGCGGAGAGGTCCGGGTCGTCGGTGTCCATGACGGGGCCGTACTCGGCCACGGCCCGGTGGAACAGCTCGGTGAACCGGCTGTAGGTGAGGGTCGAGACGTCGAAGGACGGATCCTTCTCCACCCAGCTCGCCGTCCAGTGGGCGGGCACCTGGAACGGTACGCCCTTGAGGTTGCCGTCGGCGTCGGGCGCGGTGCCCGCGAGACCCTTCAGGTCGGCCCCGACCGGGACGCCGGACCACAGTTTCCTGCCGGAGGCGGTCCGCGGGCCGTCCCAGATCTTGCGGACGACGGCCGCGTCGGCGGCGGTGACGGTCAGCTCCCTGCCTTCGCACAGCACCTTCGTGCCGATCAGCCGGCGCGGGTCGAAGTCACAGCGGGAGGCGTCGTTGACGAGGCCGTCCCTCGCGCCGTCGAGCGTGTCACATGCCTTGACGGCGGCCGCGGTGAAGGCATTCAGCTCGCAGCCGGACACATAGGTCTTCTCGTTGTTCATGACGACCTGCGGCCACAGGGTGGCGAGTATGTAGCGGTCCCAGTTGACGGCGGGCGCGTCGGCGAGAATGCCGTCGTAGTCGTCGGGGTGGCGCTGGGCCTCCATGTAGCCCTGGCGTCCGCCGGTGGAGCAGCCGGTGAAGTAGGAGTACGCGGCGGCCCTGCCATAGACGGCGTCGACGACCTCCTTGCCGACGACCGCCGCCTCGTGCTGGGAGCGGGAGGCGAAGTTCTTCAGCAGCGCGGTGTTGACCCGGCCCTGGCCGTTCAGGGCCCAGCCGACGTCGAGGACATCGCCGACGCCCGCGTCGGTGGTGGTCGCGGCGTAGCCGTTCTTGACGGCGGTGGCCAGGCCGGTGCCGTTGTCCCCGGCCGCGAAGGCGGTCCCGCCGAGCGCTTGGAGACGGCCGTTCCAGCCGGTGACGGGCAGCCAGGTCCGGATTCCGGCGTGGTCGCCGTCGCCCGGGTGGGTGAGGGTGACCGTCACCTCGCAGTACGCGGGCACGCCGGTGACGGTGCCGCCCAGAATGCCGCCGCCGTGGACGGTGCCGCCCTCCTGGCGCACCGCGGTCACGGACTCGACGCGGGTGCCGGGCGGGGCCGTCACCGAGGTCGTCACGCAGTCGAGCGGAGCGGACGCGGGGGTCCGGGGCTCGGCGGACGCGGTCGGCAGATACACCGCCGCGGCCAGCGGCACACCGGCCGCGAGAACGGTCAGAAGTCGTCTCATGGGTTTCCCATCCGAGAAAGAGGTGTGCGCCAGGCGGTGGCGGCACACACATGTGCGCGGCACATGAGCGGGAGGTTCGAGCGCGACGCTATCACCGGTCAAGGCGGTGACGGACGGGTGTCCGACTCGTCGGTCACGACATCCATGCCGTCCTCCTCCAGCCACCGGGGGTGGTGGGTCTCCGCCCAGGAGCGGCTGACGTAGCCGGTGCGCATGCCGAGCCTCGCCTCGGGATCCCCGAGGGCCCGGCGCGCGTGCCCGATCAGGACGAACGTGATCGCCCAGGCCAGGAGGTCGTGGACGAAGATGGCGCTGGTGCGCGAGATCAGGGGGAGCAGTCCGGTGCACCACATCAGCAGGCCGGTGGACGTCATCGTCAGCACGGCGCCGGCGAGCCAGCCCGCGTAGAGCTTCTGGCCCGCGTTGAACTTCCCGGCCGGGCGCGCCCCGGGTGCCGTGCGGCGCCTGCGGACGGCCCGCAGCCACTGACGGTCGTAGACCGCGAAGCGGTTCAGCCTGCGCAGGTCCGCGCGGAACTCGGCGGACAGCAGTCCGAGCAGGAAGGGCAGCGGCAGGAAGATGCCGGACCATTCGTGGACGGTGACCATCAGTGGGCGGCGGCCGACGAGCAGGGCCAGCGGGCCGATGTACAGGCAGGCGGCGGAGACCAGGCACAGCAGCATCAGGTAGCCGGTGGCCCGGTGGACGAGGCGCTGCGCGGCCCCGAACCGGCGGACCCGGCCCGCGGCGTCAGGCCGCGTCGGCGTGCCGGTCCTCGCCGTCGAGCCAGCCGTCGACGGCATAGCCGCGCTCCTCCCAGTAGCCGGGAACGACCTTGTCGGTGACCGAGACGCCGGACAGCCACTTGGCCGACTTGTAGAAGTACATGGGTGCCACGTAGAGGCGCACCGGTCCGCCGTGGGCGTGGGTGATGGGCTTGTCCTGCATGTCCAGCGCGACCAGGACGTCCGGACGGCGGGCCTGCTCCAAGGTGAGGCTCTCGGTATAGGCGCCGTCGAAGCAGGTGAAGCGGACCGCGGCGCCCGGGGAGCGAACGCCCGCGGCGTCGAGGAGGTCCGCGAGCCTGACCCCCGCGAAGGGCGTCCGGTCCACCCGCCAGCCGTCCGTGCACAACACGTCGTGGACGATCCGGGTCTGCGGCATCGCGCGAAGATCGCCGAGGGTGTAGGCCTTCGGCCGGTCCACCAGGCCGTCGACCCGCAGTTCGTAGTTCGTCGCGTCCTTGTGCGGCACCGAGCCGACGACGCTGTAGTACCGGAAGCCGCCCGGGTTGGGCAGCAGGCCGGTCAGACCCGTGACGTCCGCCTGGGAGGCGGAGGCCAGGAATCCCTCCCAGCCGCGCTGGAGATACGGCGCGGCGGCGAGCCCCGCGGCGCCCGCGCCGAGCATGCCGAGCATCGCCCGCCGCCCGACCGGCGCGCCCTCGGCCCTCCGGTTCGGCTTTCCTGCCATCGTCAGTGCGCTCCTTCGCTCACACGTGTGAACAGTGCCCGGATCGAGCGCCGTCACCTGTTGAATCGGTGACGACGATGGCATGGGTTGCTCGACGTGTCAACAACCTGACGAACAGGACACCGAACGCCCGTGCACGTGTGAGCGGCGGACACCGGCCGGTCGAACGCGGGAGCGGGACCTGCTACGCTGCCGGTGACCTGGACCGTGTGATCGAGGAGTCGCAGACGTGGTGGGTGAAGACGACATCTCCGGGTGAGATCCGGATCTGACGGCCACCGGCCGGCGCACAGGAGCGCCGTCGCCGACGTGGCCCGTCTCGTCGTACCCCTTTCCCCATGTCTGCCCAGGGCAGAGGTCTCTTTTCTGCCCTCCGTGCCTTCGAGGTCCTTTCATGTCTCACGCCGCCATCGTCTGCTCCGGCCTCTCCTTCGCCTGGCCTGACGACACCCCCGTCTTCCGTGACCTGTCCTTCACCGTGACCACCGGCCGTACCGGACTGGTCGCCCCCAACGGCTCCGGCAAGAGCACCCTGCTCAAGCTGATCGCCGGTGAACTCCGGCCGGCCACCGGCTCGGTGTCCGTCGGCGGCACGCTGGGCTACCTCCCGCAGAGCCTCCCTCTGACCGGCGACCTCACCGTCGCCGAGGTGCTCGGCGTCGCCGCGGTGATCCGCGCCCTGGACGCCGTCGAGTCCGGCGACGTCAGCGAGGAGCACTTCACCACCATCGGCGACGACTGGGACATCGAGGAGCGCACCCGCGCCCAGCTGGACCGGCTGGGCCTCGCCGGCCTCGACCTGGACCGCAGCCTGAGCACCCTCAGCGGCGGACAGGTCGTCTCCCTCGGCCTGGCCGCCCAGCTCCTCAAGCGCCCGGACGTCCTCCTGCTCGACGAGCCGACCAACAACCTCGACACCGAGGCCCGCCACAAGCTCTACGACGTCCTCTCCGACTTCACCGGCTGCCTGCTGCTGGTCAGCCACGACCGCGCCCTGCTCGACCGCATGGAACGCATCGCCGAACTCGGCAGCGGCGAACTCCGCTTCTACGGCGGCAACTTCACCGAGTACGAAGAGGCCGTCCGCGCCGAGCAGGAGGTCGCCGAGAAGAACGTCCGCAATGCCGAGCAGGAACTCAAGCGCGAGAAGCGGGAGATGCAGCAGGCCCGCGAACGCGCCGAGCGCCGGATGAGCAACGCCTCCAAGAACCTCAAGAACGCCGGCCTGCCCAAGATCTTCGCCGGCACCATGAAGCGCGGCGCGCAGGAGGCAGCCGGCAGGTCCGGCCAGTTGCACGCCTCCCGCGTCAGCGAGGCCAGGGCCCGCCTCGACGAGGCCGGACGCGCGCTGCGCGACGAACAGCGGCTCACCCTGGAACTGCCCGACACCAACGTGCCCGCCGGCCGCAACCTCTTCCTCGGCGAGGACTTGCAGGTCCACCACGCCGGCCGCGCCGTCTTCGCCGACGGCGGCGTCGACCTGACCGTCCGGGGTCCCGAGCGCATCGCGCTCACCGGGCCCAACGGCTCCGGCAAGACCACCCTGCTGCGGCTGATCACCGGGGACCTCGCCCCGGACAGCGGGGAGATCAGGCGCAACGACGGCCGGATCGCCTATCTCTCGCAGCGCCTGGACCTGCTCGACCCGGACCGCACCGTGGCGGAGAACTTCGCCGCGTTCGCCCCCGAGCGGCCCGAGGCGGAGCGGATGAACCTGCTCGCCCGCTTCCTCTTCCGCGGGGCCCGCGCCCACCTGCCCGTCGGCGTCCTCTCCGGTGGCGAACGGCTGCGCGCCACCCTGGCCTGCGTCCTGTGCGCCGACCCGGCCCCCCAGCTGCTCCTGCTCGACGAGCCGACCAACAACCTGGACCTGGTCAGCGTCGGCCAGCTGGAGAGCGCGCTCAACTCCTACCAGGGTGCCTTCCTGGTGGTCAGCCACGACGAGCGGTTCCTCGCGGAGATCGGCGTGAACCGCTGGCTGCGGCTGGCCGACGGCGCGCTGAGGGAGACGGGAGCCCCCGTGGGGTGAACCCCGGCGTGTGACGTGGCCCGCGTCCGAGGCTCCGCGCCCGGCGGGCCGACCACCGAACACGTAGGAAGGTTCCCCATGTCCCAGCCCGCTCTGCTCGCCCGCGACGTCGTCCGCACCCTGGGCGGCCGGCGCGTCCTCGACGGCATCTCCCTGACCGCCTCCCCCGGCCACCGCATCGGCCTGATCGGGGAGAACGGTGCCGGCAAGTCGACCCTGCTGCGGGTGCTCGCCGGCGTCGACGAACCCGACTCCGGAAGCGTCACACGCCCCGCCGGACTGGGCTTCCTCCACCAGGAGATGCCCTACGACGCCGACGCCACCGTCGCCGCGGTGCTGGACGAGGCGCTGTGCGAGGCCCGCGAGGACCTCGCCGAACTGGAACGGCTCGGCGAGGCACTCGCCCGCGTCCCGCAGGACGACCCCGGCCACCAGGAACTCCTCGACGCCTACGGCAGGCGGCTGGAGCAGGCGCAGGACCGGGAGTCCTGGGACGCCGACCGCCGCGCGGCCCTGGTACTGGACGGCCTGGGCCTCGGCACGGTCGGCCACGACCGCACGCTGGGCTCGCTGTCCGGCGGGCAGCGCGGCCGGCTGGCCCTGGCCGCGCTGCTCGTACGACGCCCCTCCGCGCTGCTGCTCGACGAGCCGACCAACCACCTCGACGACGGCGCCGCCGCCTTCCTGGAGGAGCAGCTCCGCACCCTTCCCGGAACGGTCGTGGCCGCCAGCCACGACCGGGCGTTCCTCGACGCCGTCTGCACGGACCTCGTCGATCTCGACCCGGCGGTGGACGGGCCGGTCCGCTACGGCGGCGACTACACCGCCTACCTCGGCGAGAAGCGCGCCGAACGGGAGCGCTGGGAGCGGCGGTACGCCGAGGAGCAGCGGGAACTGGCGGAGCTGCGGCAGGCGGCCGGGGTGACCGCGCACCGGGTCGCCCCGGACCGGGGGCGCACCGACAACGAGAAAATGGGATACGGCCACCGGGCCGGCCGGGTGCAGAACCAGATCTCCCGCCGGGTGCGCAACGCCACCCGGCGGCTGGAGGAACTGGAGCGCGCCCAGGTCGCCGAGCCGCCGCGCCCGCTGCGGTTCGCGGCCGGTGACCTGGCCGCACGGGCCGAGGAGGACCCGCAGCCGCTGGTGGCCCTGCGGAACGTCCGGGTGCCCGGCCGGCTGGCGCAGGTCACGCAGGAGATCTCGGCGACCGACCGGCTGCTGATCACCGGCGGCAACGGGGCCGGCAAGTCCACGCTGCTCGCCGTACTCGCCGGACGGCTGGCCGCCGAGGGCGAGGTGCGCAGGCGGCCCCGGCTGACGGTGGGGCTGCTCACCCAGGACACCGTGTTCGACCGGCCCGGACGCACGGTCCGCGACACCTACGAGCTGTCGCTGGGCCCGGCACGCGCCGAGCGGGTGCCGCTGCTCTCGCTCGGGCTGCTGCACGAGGCGGACCTGGACAAGCCCGTCGGGCTGCTGTCCGTCGGGCAGCGGCGGCGGCTGGCGCTGGCGCTGCTGGTGGCCCGTCCGCCCCAGCTGCTGCTGCTCGACGAGCCGACCAACCATCTCTCCCCGCGGCTGTGCGACGAACTGGAGGAGGCCCTGGGCCCGGGCCCCGGCGCCATCGCCGTCGCCAGTCACGACCGCTGGCTGCGGCGGCGGTGGCAGGGCCGGGAACTCCGGCTGGAGCCGGGAGGCCGGCCGGACGCGGGAGGCCGACGGCGAGAGAACCCGGCCACGGTCCGGTCGGGGGCCTGAGCCGGCAAGCGCCGCGGGTGGCGGCCCCCTTGCGCGGTACCACCCAGAGCGGTGACGGGTTCTTGCGCTGCCCATCAGTCACCTGTCAAGATGGTGATGTGAACCTTGACCACGTTTTCGTATGCGGACACCCGGCTCTCGACTTCGCGGCCACCCTGCGTGCCCGGCGCTCGACCCGGTTCGAGATGTTCGTGACGCCGGACCGGCTCAACGCCTGGTACCTGGAGTCCGGACTCGTGGACACGATCACGCCCGCCGACGAGTCGGACGTCCGGGAGGCGATCACCGTGCGCGAGGCCGTCTACCGCCTCGTCACCAACCGCCGGCTCGGTGAGGACTTCGACCGCGAGGCACTCGCCGTGGTCAACGGCGCGGCGCGCAAGACGCCGGTGACGCCGCAGCTCACCATGGCGGGCCGGCACAGCGAGGCGACCCCGGCGCAGGCCCTGGCGACCGTCGCGCGGCAGGCCGTCGAGCTGCTCAGCGGCCCGGACGTCCCGCTGATGAAGGAGTGCGGCAACCCCGAGTGCACGCGGGTCTACATCGACCGCTCCCGGGGCATGCGGCGCCAGTGGTGCGGCATGGAGTCCTGCGGCAACAAGATCAAGGCCGCCGCCTACCGCGCCCGGAAGAAGACCGCGCCCGTGCCCGCGCGCTGACCTCCTGACCTGGGCACCGCACGGCTCCGGCGGGCGCCGGGGCTCGGCCGGCCGCGACAGCCGGTCAGCGTGGTCGTGCCGGCCGGCGGTGTTGTCGGTGTGCCGGACGGCGACGGCTGCCGGCTCTTGATCGTCGCTTACGCAGGACTCCCCGCAGGGTCGGCCGGTCCTGCGGCACGGGTGAGGAGCGCGGAGAGGTCGGCGCGCCGGCGGCGGTGAGCCGGGCCGCGAACGGTGGCTCGCCGGGCGCGACGGCCGGGACCGGCCGCCCCAGCTCGTAGCGAGCCGCCTTCAGGCCCGTCGGCGTCAGGTCACGCAGCGCCTCCCCGCCGGGATCCGCCCGCCGTTTCTCCGCCCGGCCGTGCGGACGCGGACCGGGCGGGGGCGGGCATCAGCCGATGGTGACGACCCGGGCCCAGGGCGGTGGGGTGTCCGGAACGTGGTCGGGGTCCGTCTCGTCGACGGCGCGGGCGGGACGGGGGAACAGTCCGACGACGGTCCGGCAGGCCGGCTGCTCGGAGGGCCACGGTGTCTGACCGTCCGTCAGGGCGACGATGACGTCCGGGCGCGGCCGGGAACGGAGCGCCCGGGTGAAGCCGGAGCGCAGGTCGGTGCCCCCGCCGCCGACCAGTTCCATGTTCTCGGCACGGCAGAGCGGTACGGCGATCCCGGCCGCCGCGTCACAGGAGATCACCGAAACCAGGTCGCGCCGCCCTCCCACGGCCCGCGAGATCGCCGCGACTTCCAGGAGCGCGCTGCCCAGTTCGGCGTCGCTCACCGACCCTGAGGTGTCGATGACCACGCAGACCCGGGGCGGCGTACGGCGCAGGCTCGGCAGCACCACCCCGGGGACGGATGCCGAGCGCCGGGACGGACGCCGGTAGGTGTGGTTCTCGCCCGTCCCCGGCGCGCTCGCTGCCGAGCGGACCGCCGCTCCGAGCAACTGCCGCCACGGCTGCGGCGGATGGAACGCCTCGTCGGCCCACCGGCGCCAGCCGTCCGGCGCGTTGCCCGGTGCGCCCTTGATTCCCTCGGCCACCCGGAAGCGGACCGCGTCGCGCTGCTGTCTGGTCAGCCCGTGGGCCCCGTCGGGCCCCAGCTCCCATGGCCGCCGCTGCCCGTCGGCACCGCTGCCGCAGTCCAGCCAGGCCGATTCCGCGGCGAGGGAGGACATCGACGCCGTCCGCAGGTACTCCTCCATCAGCAGCCCGGTGGGCAGCCGCAGCAGCGACGGCAGCACCACTCCGGTGGGCAGGGGCAGGCCGTCGCCGTAGATGTCGTCGTTGATCTCGAAGTCCGCGGCGATGTTCCGCCGCAGCCGCTCGCCCGGCCCGTGCCGCTCGTGCTCGCGTGCGTACCGCTCGCCCCGCTCGTGGTGGTCGCGCAGCAGATGGGACACCTCGTGCACCCAGACGCCCGCCAGTTCCTCCACCGGGGTGCGCGCCACGAAGCCGGGCGAGACATAGCAGCGCCAGTGTGCGTCCACCGCCATCGTCGGGACCGACCGGTCCGCCACGATGTGCAGCGCGAAGAGCGCGTCGGCCAGGTAGGGGCGGACCTTCACCGCGTGCAGCCTCGCGGCCAGCAGTTTCTCCATGTCCAGCGGGAGCCCGGGCCGGCCGTCCGGCCCTGCGGAGCCCGGCGGTCCGCCGGGTACGCCCGGCGTCTCCCCCACAGTGGCCCGCACCGGGCGCGGCGCCGGGGGCGGGGCCATGGGGCGCGGCACCGGGCGGGACACCGGGCGCGCGGGCACGGAGTGGCCCGTGGGTCCCATGGGCCCTGTAGACGTGGGGCCTGTGGGTCCCGTGGGGCGCGTCATCGGCGCGCCCCCGTCGTGTCTCCGGTCTCGGCCGCCGTGGCCTTCGCCACCGACCGGTCCGCGCGCCGGGCGAGTCCGACGACCGCGGCCAGCCGCTCCACTGCCCGCGGCACCTCCCAGTCGTCGCGGCGCAGGGCGGCCAGCGCCCTGGCCGGGGCGACGAGCAGGTCCGGGGCGCCGGTCTCCATGGCCCGGACGAGCACCGCCCAGGCCGCCTCCCACCGCTGCCGCTCCGGGCGTGCCCCGACGGCGGCGACCACTGCCTCCAGCGCCGCCTGGCGCAGATCACCCCGTTCGGGGAGTGTGGCGGAGGACGGTTCGGCGAGCAGTGTCTCCGGGTCCGGCAGGTCCATACGGTCCAGGTGGGCGAGGAGTTCCAGCCCGGGGCCGTCTCCCACCGCACCCCGCACCAGCAGCGCCATCACCTCGCGGGAGGCGGCGGCCGCCGTGCCGAAGGCCAGCAGGGTCAGCGCGGCCTCCCAGCTGCGGGGCGAGGGCCAGGCGCCGCCGCGCCGTGTCTCGGTGCTCGGCAGCCGGTGGATCAGCGTCGGCCTGACCCGGAGGAAGCCGCAGACCGCGCGCCGGGCGAAGGCCACCGCGTCGGGCAGCCGCTCGGGCACCAGCCGTGGCAGCTCCGCGCGGGGCCAGACTCCGCCCAGCCCGCGCACCACCACGTCCCGGTCGTGCACCCAGTGGAGGTGGACGAACCGGTTGGCCAGCGGCGGGCTCAGTTCCCATCCGTCCGCCGCCGACGCCCGCGGATTGGCGGCGGCCACGATCCGTACGCCGGGCGGCAGTCGCAATTCCCCGACCCTCCGTTCCAGGACCACCCGGAGCAGGGCGGCCTGGACGGCCGGGGTGGCGGTGGACAACTCGTCCAGGAAGAGCAGCCCCCGCCCGGCCCGCACCAGTTCCACCGCCCACCGCGGCGGTGCCATCGGCACCCCCCGCACCCCCGGGTCGTCGCCTATGACGGGCAGCCCGGAGAAGTCGGACGGCTCGTGGACACTGGCGATCACGGTCGTCAGCGGCAGGTCGAGGGAGGCGGCGAGCTGGGTCAGGGCCGCGGTCTTGCCGATGCCCGGCTCGCCCCAGAGCAGCACGGGCAGGTCGGCGGCGACGGCCAGGGCGAGCGCGTCGAGTTGTTCGTCGGGGCGCGGCTCGGTGGTGGTCGTCCGCAGGAGGGCGAGGAGGTCGTCGGCGAGGGCGAGTCGGGCGCCGGTCGCGGACGCGTCGGCGGCAGTGGGGGCGGACGCGGGCAGCGGGATGCTGCGGGTCATGTGCATCACCTGGGTGGGATGGGGGGAACGGGAAAGCCCGTTCCGCAGGTCATGGGAGGCGTACGGCACCGAACGGGCGGTGCGGATCAGGGACTTCTGCCGGTGTGCCGGTGGTCAGCGGGTCAGGCCGGTGCGGGGACGGCTCCGGCCGGTGCGCTTGCGGCGCATGTCGTAAGGCGTGCGGCGGTCGAGCCGGGGACGGTGGTCCGCCTGCGCGTGGCCGCCACCCTCGGCGGTCCCGCCGTCCGCCGCCGCGGCGGCGGGGTGGACGGCGATCAGTCCCGAGCGGAAGAGCCCGTGCTCGACACGGCGTTCCGCGGCCGACTCCAGTTCCTGCCGGAGCGGCCCGTCGCGCAGGACCGCGGCGGGGCCGAGCAGGCCCTCGACCACGGCCAGCGCCCCGGCGACATCACCGTGGCGCAGCCGCTCCCGGACCGCGGGCAGCGCTTCCGGGGTGCGGTGGACCGCGTCGATCGCCCGCAGGCAGGGCAGTGCCGGGCCGCCGAGCGCCACCAGCAGCTCCTCCCGGCGCAGTTCGGCCGGGTCGTGATCGACCGCCGTCAGCACCCCGTCCCGCAGCGCGATCCGGTGGATCTCGCCCCGGCATGCCACCCGGTGCGGATCACCGGGCTCGGCGGCGGGGCCGGTCACCGCCGCGCGACCGGACACCGGCAGTGCCGCGGCGACGAGCGGATGCAGCCGCTCGGGTGTGATCAGCCCGGCCCGGAGCAGTTCCAGGTCCGGCAGGACCCTGGCCGCCGCCTCGGGCAGCAGCGGAAGCGCCGCGGCCTCCCGTGGCGGCAGCGTCTCCCGCAGCGGTCGGCACACCGGGGCGTGGCTGTCGTCCGGGGCGACGAGCTCGAGGACGGCACGGCTGCGGGCGTCGAGTCGTACGGTGAACGCCCCGCGAGGACGCCCCTCGGCCCGCAGCAGCAGTTCCGCCTCGGCGGCCCAACGGCCCACCGCCCAGGGGGCGTCGGGCACAGGGGGCGAGCCGGGCGGCGCGGACCGGCCGCGCACGCCGAGCGGGTCGGGCAGGCCCGGGGGCGCCGTGGAGGGTGTTCCGTACGCCCCGCACCGCCGCGCCAGTTCCCCGCTCCGTCCGGCGTCCCAGAGGTGCCGGTGCAGGTCGAGCCGGAAACGCCGGTCGGGGTGCGGATGCGGGTGGTGCCGTGGTGTGCCGTGCGCGGACCCGTCCCACAGGGCCAGGGACATCCGCTGTCCGGCGTCCGCCCAGGCCGGCGGGGTGCGCACCACCAGCTCCAGCGGCGGGGCGCCGGGCGCCCCGTAACGGGCCAGCGACAGGGTGAGGCCGGGTCTGAGCCGCCCGTCGGGGGCGATCCGGGGCATGTGCCAGCGGAGCAGATCCGGCGACAGCCGCCGCAGATCCGCACGGAGGCGGTGGACGAGGTCGGTGCCGTGGCGGTCGCGCACGGCGCGCAGATCGAGATCGACGTCGATCCGGGCAGCGGCACAGGCCCCCGCCCAGTCACCGGCAGCACGCCGTGCGGTCGCGGTCTCGATCATGGACGGTGGCACGGCGTACTCACGCACGCGTTGCCACATCGACAGGCGGGACGGGAGGTCGTTCGCGAAGTGATGAGCCATCAGCCATCACCTTGCGCGGACGATTCCCCCAATCCGTACGAGGAGAAGTTCATCATCGCGGGCATCGTAACCGTCCCGACGGCGATCCGCCTCTCTTTTTTCCCGCCCCCGCACACCCGGCCGGGCGGCCCCGGGAGGATCTGGGCGCGCGGCAGCCGTGACCTCGAAACGCTTGTGCGCGGCGGCCCTGCGCGATGCGCGACGAGGTACGGGCGGCCGGACCGGGCGCCATCACCCTGCCGCCCTGCCGTACACCGTGCCCGGCTCCTCCCGGACACCGAGCCTGAGCCGGCGGCCGGGGCGGAGCCGCTGCGGATCGGGGACGAGTACCGACGGGTGCACCGCAACAGCCTGCCCACGTCCGGGTGAAGACGGCCGGAAGCCCTCTGTCCGCACCGTGCCCGAAGGGATGCACTGGGACCAGCAGCCTCACCGGACCCATCCACCGTCAACACCGGCCGCCCCGACCGTTGAACCCCGGCCGGCAACCGCCGTCCCCCGCCATCCTGGACCCCCGCCCTCCCGCCCCCGACCCGCGGCCCCACCGCCGCGCCCGAACCGGGGCCCGCCCAAAAGAGGTGACGCAGCAATGAACACGGCACGGCAATCCGCGGCCCGGCTGATCGACGAGAGCCTGGGCTTCCTGTTTCCCGCGGCGCTGCGCGCTGCCGCCGCCGTGCGGGTGGCCGACCACATGACGGACGACGACGAGAGCGTCGAGCGGCTCGCCGAGGCGACAGGGACCGACGCCCGCAACCTCGGGCGGGTCCTGCGGCTGCTCGCCACGCGCGGCGTGGTCGAGGAAACGACCCCGGGACGCTTCCGGTTGACCACCACCGGTCAGGCCTTGCGCTCGGACGCCCCTCATTCCGCCCGCGCCGCGGTCCTGATGCTCACCGACGCCACGATGTGGCGCCCCGCCGGGGAGATGCACCGCTGTCTGACCGACGGCGGCTCCGCCTTCACCGACATCTTCGGCACGACGTTCTTCGACTACTTCGCACGCGACGCGGAAACGGCCGCCGTCTTCCACGACGGCATGGCCGCCATGTCGGACCACGAGAACGAACCGATCGCCGAGGCATACGACTTTCCGTCCACGGGCACCGTCGTCGACGTCGGCGGCGGCCACGGCGGCCTGCTCCTCGAAGTCCTCCGCCGGCAGCCCGGCCTGCACGGAATCCTTCACGACCAGACGCACGTCCTCGCCGAGCACCGGCTGGGTGACCACGACGACATCACCGGCCGATGGTCCACAGCCGACGGAGACTTCTTCTCCGCGGTCCCGCCCGGGGACATCTACCTCATCAAGCGCATCCTCCACGACTGGAACGACGAGCAGTCCGCCACCATCCTGCGCAACTGCCGGCAGGCCATGGCACCCGGAGGCCGCATCCTCGTCATCGACGCCGTCGTACCACCCGGCAACCAGCCCCACCAGTCCAAAACCCTGGACCTGATGATGATGAGCTCCCTGGTGGGACGGGAACGCACCGAAGAGGACTTCGTCCAACTCCTCAAGGAAGCGGGACTGCACCTGCGACGCATCGTGCCGACGTCAACCGTGCTGTCGGTCGTCGAAGCCGTGAGCACCGACTAGGAGAACCGGCAGAAGGAGAGAAGAAGGGCGTGTGCCGATCCGCCGGGAGCTGACGATCGCGGCGGTGGACTTGGCGGCTTGTTGTGCCTGGGCTGCCGGCCGACCGGTTGACCGACCGCCTGGAGGAAGTCGGTCGGCAGTCCCTGGTGCGTGATCCGATAGGCCGGCTCCTCTGGCGCGGTCCGGTCCGCCGGCATGCAGGCGCAGTCGGCTCGGCATTCATGGCGGGGCCGCAGTTGAGTCGTCCCGGTGCAGTGCTCGCCGGAACGCGTGGGAGCCGGGCACGGCGAGGGACCCGGTTCAGGGCGGCTGTACGGCTCCCCGGTCCTGCCGTTGGGCACTTCCGAGAAAACCCGCACGTTCACCATCCGGCCGGTCGCCGTATCGGCGCGGCGCGGCCAGGAAGGATTGATCATGACCGGGACCCACTCCAAGCGCTCCGCGCTCGTCTCCGGCGCGAGCATCGCCGGCCCCGCAGTGGCCTACTGGCTGCACCGCTACGGCTTCGACGTGACTGTCGTGGAGAAGGCGGGCGCCGTGCGCGGCGGCGGTTACCCCATCGACATTCGTGGCACCGCCGTCGAGGCGGTGCGGCGCATGGGCCTCCTGCCCGAGTTACGGAAGGTTCATGTCAACACCCACCGCATCACCTTCCTGGACGCCGACGGCGGCACCGTCGCCGCTCTGCGTCCTGAGAGCATGGCCATCGGCGCCGACGGCGACCTCGAAGTACGGCGTGGCGAACTCACGCAGATCCTGTACGACGCTGTCCGGCACTCCGTCGCGTTCGAGTTCAACGACTCCATAGCCGCCCTCAACGACCGCCCCGACGGCATCGAGGTCACCTTCCGCAGCGGCGCCCGGCGCACCTTCGACGTCGTCATCGGGGCCGACGGGCTCCATTCCCACACCCGTGGGCTGGCCCTGGGCCCCGAGGAGGGCTTCCACCACTACCTCGGGGCCTGTTTCGCCGGTTTCACCCTTCCCAACCACCTCGGCCTCACCTCCGAGGGCGTGCTGTGGAACGTCCCCGGCCGGTCCGCCGCCCTGTACGCCGTCGGCTCCGGCCAGGACGTGTTCGGGCTGCTCACCTTCAGGCGCTCCGACCCGCCTTTCGACGCCTTCCGCAACCCCGGCGCGCAGCGTGAGCTGCTCGCCGCCACCTTCCCGGACGACCGCTGGGAGATCCCGCGGATCGTCGCCGAGATGCACGCCACGGACGACCTGTTCTTCGACGTCGTCAGCCAGATCCGGATGACGCGCTGGTCCGCGGGCCGGGTGGTGCTGGTCGGCGACGCCGCCTACGCACCGTCCTTCCTGACGGGACAGGGCACCAGCCTCGCCCTGGTCGGTGCCTACGTACTGGCCGGCGAACTGGCCGCCCGCGCCGACCACGCCGAAGCGTTCGACGCCTACGAGAGGGTGATGAGGCCGTTCGTCACCCTCAACCAGGCGCTCGCGGGCGACGGCGACACGGAGCTTTTCCCCGCCACCGAACAAGCCCTCCAGCGGCGCAACACCGCCCTGCGCACCCTCTCCGCCCTCCCCGCCGACCGGGCGCACGCCGAGTACAGCGCTCTCACGCTTCCCGACTACCGCTGACTCGCGGCCCGCGCTCCACGGGGGACTCGCCGGCGGCGGGGGCGTGCGGTTCGTCGGAGCGGGGCAGAGCCGGGCTGCGTCGCGGTGGTGGGAGACGGTGCATCGGGTCAGCCGCTCAACGGCAGGCAGAGATCCGGCTGGTCGAGCGGCCCGTGCGTCACCGGTTCGGGCCGCCTTGAGCGCCGGAGGGCCGTCGTGTGGATGCGCTGCTCTCGCTCAACCCTCGTCCGGTGCGCTGTTGTTGCAGCAGATGCTCGTCACAAGGGCGGCCGCGTCGGTACGGGCGGCCGCACGGGCCTCCTCTACGGGGTGCGCGCCGGCACCGCCGGGCTCAGCCCATGCGCGCTCTCACGTCGCGGAATCCTCGGTCAGCGCCTGGCGTTTCGGAACCAGGCCGGTCATCCGCGCAGCGCCTGCCACGTGTGCGGGCCCACCACGCCGTCCGCCGGCAGCCCGGCCTGTTTCTGCAGACGCATCACGGCGGCGATCGTCTGCTGCCCATAGACACCGTCGACGACACCGGGGTCCAGCCTGCGGTGGCGCAGCAGGCACTGGGCCTCCACCACGTCCCAGCCGGGACCGGCGAGGACGGCGGTGCGTGTCGTGCTGTATCCGGCGCTCAGTCCGCCGCCGGACCCGCCGCCCCGGCGGACCTTGCACGGGTAGGTCCGCCCCGGCTTGAAGACGTACCGGCCCGGCCCCGTGCTCGCGGTGGTGCTGCCGCTCGGCCGGGCGCTGGGCGTGCTCTGGGCCGCGGGCGGGCGGTCGGCTCCGCCGCCGCCCAGGGGCAGGCCGATCAGGATGCCGGCGCCCGTCCCGAGGAGCGCGGCGAGGACGACGGCGGCGAGGACGACCGGTTTGCGTACGCCCGGAGGCCGTTCGGCCGCCGTCGCCGTCGCTTCCTGCTCGGGGTCCGGCCGCTGGTCCGGCTCACCGGCCCGGCCGTCGGCCGTCGCCTCCTGCCCGTCCTGCCCGGTGCCGGGCGGCGCCGGGACGCGTTGCTGCCAGACCTCCTCGGCCACTTCGTGCAGGGCGAGCAGCCGGGCCGGGTCGGCCCCGGTGGCCCGCGCCAGCTCCTCCACGGCCTGACGGGGCGGCAGGGCCTTGCCGTTGAGGTAACGCTCCCATGACGAGCGGCTGTAGCCGGTCTTGGCCGCGAGCGAGGTCAGGCTCATGCCGCTGCGGTCTTTCAGTCTGCGCAACTGCACGAAAAGCTGCCGGACCCGCTGATCGTGCATGTCCGGCAGTTCTTTCCAACGCGCCATGTGACACCCCCGAAGGCATCGGGCTCCCGCAAGGCCCCCCGGCCCGGCCGCCCCTCGCTTGATATACCGAGCGGCGCTCGCACGGGCCAGGCCCTGGCGCCGGTGGTTTCGGCCATGTTCCACGCGGGCGGCATCCCATCGATTCGCCGTCCCGTCCGGCGTCCCAGCAGGTCACGGCGGCAGGCGTCCCATGGTGTCCCATCAGGGCCGATGCCGGTGGCGGCCGTGCGGACCGGGCGGCAACCCTGTGGAGGGAAGCACGGCGGACCGGGCGGAACACCCGGAGCCGCCGCCCGTCCGGAGATCCACAGAAACATCCACGGAACCGGACGCACGTCGTCCCATCCATAGGGGAAGGAACCACGACCATGGAATTCCGCAAGACCCTCGCACTCTCGACGGCCACCTTGACGCTCGGCTCCGGCTTGGCGCTCGCCTCCGGCGTGGCCGTGGCGGACACCGCGCCGGCCGCCCCCGCCAAGGAGGTCGCGGCCCGGGCCGGATGGCACACGATCTGGGGCAACACCTGGGTCCCCGCGCAGCGCAGCGGCCGGTGGACGTCGGGGAAGTACCGCTCGCCGAGCAAGCCGACCCGTGCCGTGCTGCGGTGCTACAACTCCCGCGCCTCCATGAGGGTGCGCCTCTTCGAGTACAAGGGCGGCCACTGGAAGCAGATCGCGAGCAGCGGCTACAAGCGGTGCAACCCCAACGGAGGCATGATCGCCAAGGGGAACGTCAGCAACACCCGCCACTGGCTCAAGGTACGTATCGACGGCCGCCAGGGCTCTTTCGTCCGCGCGGAGAAGTGGTCCTGACCCGGCCGGCCGGGGCCTCGGGCCGGCCGCGCGCGTGCTGTCCAGGCGCGTGGCACTCGGGCAGCGGGCACACTCACCGACGACGGGAGGGCCGGTGAGTCGCGAGGTGTCCCGGGGCGAGTAACCCACCGGCTGCCGGGCGGTGTCCCGGCAGCCGGTGACCAACTCGTAGCAACAGGGCGAACACGAGCGTCCCACAGCCACACGCCCCACGGCGCGGACGCCTTCCGGTGCCGAACAGGGGACGGCACCGGTGGTCGCGCTGCCGAAGGGGCCGTCGGCGGCCTTCGGTACGAGACACCGCCCGGCCCCGCCCAGCGGCCGGCGACCGGCTTCCCTCGGGGGCTGCCGACGAAGGGGGCGGGGTCCGACGGGCCGTGGGGCGTTCGGTCAGCGATCGGCCTTCAGTGCCGTGGTTCCCTGGTCGATGTCCAGGTCGGTGTGCAGCAGGTCGTGGTCCGAGTACGAGGTCGGGTGCACGCGGTGTCCGAGCGGGACGATGCCTCGTAGGAACACGTAGTCGAACTTGCTCTGCCAGTCGGTGGTCGGGGCGCAGCCGCCGGCGGACAGGGGACGGCACCGGGGGTCCGCGTCCGTGGCCAGTTCCCACATGGGGGCGAGTTCGGGGGCGTCCGGCACGGCGTTGAAGTCGCCGAGGACGATCACGCGGTCGTACCGGGCGACGGCTGCGGCGAGCACCTTGGTCTGGGCTGCCCGGACCGCTTCCTGGCGTCGTTGTGCAAGGTGCGTGTTGAAGACGCGGACGGACTGGCCGTCCACCGTGGCGGTGACGGCCATGTACCCGCGGTCCTCGGACCCGCCGTCGGGGTATTCCACGCTGACGGGATCCGTCAACGGGGCCGCCGAGAGGATCGCCTGGCCGTAGCCCCCGGGATTCCACGGCACTCCCCCGCAGCGGCCCCAGTCCTGGAGAACCGTCCCGTACCGGACGTGGTACACCAGCCCGTAGAACCGTCTCAGATGGATGCGTATCTTCTCGACATCGCGCACGCAGGCTTCCTGCAGGCCGATGACCTGGGGCGCGTACGTGGCGATCTCCCGTGCCCGGTCGAGGTTGCTCGTGCCGCACGGGTTGCAGATGTTCCACGTCATGACCCGGTCCGGTACGACGCCCTTGACGGCTCCGGCGGGCAGTGGTCTGGCGAAGAGGGCACCGGTCGGTGCGCTGGGGCCCATGAGCACCACGCATGCCACGACCAAGGCGCCCGCCCACATCCGCGTGCGTCTACCGAACACCATCGCCTCCTCGCCCCCGCGTTTCCCTGCCATCCTGCCTGAACGTGTCGAGCCAGTGTGGCCGGCCGCGGATTCCCGGGGAGCTGGTGAACCCAACCAACCGCTCCGGAGCGGCGGCCTGCCGGCCGCACGCGCGAAGCGCCCCCGCCGGCCTGCCGGCCGATGGGGGCGCTTCGTGGGAAGGAGCGTCAGGCGGTGACCGGCAGGGTCACCTTCTGCTCGGCGTCACGCACGCCGTACTCGTCGTCCACCGGAGACGCCGAGGCGGAGTTGTACGCGTCGACGTCCAGGATCTTCTCGCGGGCGGCGACGACGACCGGGACCAGTGCCTGACCGGCGACGTTGGTGGCCGTACGCATCATGTCCAGCACCGGGTCGATCGCCATCAGCAGGCCGACGCCCTCCAGCGGCAGGCCCAGCGTGGACAGGGTCAGCGTCAGCATGACCGTGGCACCCGTCAGGCCGGCGGTCGCCGCGGAGCCGACCACCGAGACGAAGGCGATCAGCAGGTAGTCGCCGACGCTCAGCTGCACGTCGAAGATCTGGGCGATGAAGATCGCGGCGAGGGCCGGGTAGATCGCGGCGCAGCCGTCCATCTTCGTCGTGGCGCCGAACGGGACGGCGAAGGAGGTGTACTCCTTCGGCACGCCGAGGCGCTCGGTGACCTTGACCGTGACCGGCATGGTGCCGACGGACGAGCGGGAGACGAAGGCCAGCTGGATGGCGGGCCAGGCGCCCTTGAAGAACTGGACCGGGTTGACCTTGGCGACGGTCGCCAGCAGCAGCGGGTAGACACCGAAGAGGACCAGGGCGCAGCCGATGTAGACGTCGGCGGTGAAGGTGGCGTACTTGCCGATGAGGTCCCAGCCGTAGTCGGCGATGGCGTAGCCGATGAGGCCGACGGTGCCGAGCGGGGCGAGGCGGATGACCCACCACAGGGCCTTCTGCAGCAGTTCCAGGACCGACTCGCTGAGGGTGAGGATCGGCTGCGCCTTCTCACCGAGCTTCAGGGCGGCGATGCCGGCGACGGCGGCCATGAAGACGATCTGCAGGACGTTCAGCTCGGTGAAGGGCGTGATGACGTCCGTCGGGACGATGCCGGTGAGGAAGTCCAGCCAGGAACCGGCGTGCTCGGGCTTCTGGCCGTCCTTCGGGGTGAGGCCGGTGCCCGCGCCCGGGTTGGTGACCAGGCCGATCACGAGGCCGATGGCCACCGCGATCAGCGACGTGATCATGAACCAGAGCAGGGTGCGGGAGGCCAGCCGGGCGGCGTTGTTCACCTTGCGCAGGTTGGTGATCGACACCAGGATCGCGAAGAAGACCAGCGGGGCGACGGCCAGCTTCAGCAGCTGGACGAAGATGTGGCCGATCTTGTCGAGCGTGGTGTGCAGCCACTGCACGTCATAGCTGCGGGTGATCCAGCCGAGGACGACGCCGAGGACGAGACCGGCGACGATCTGGGCCCAGAAGGGGACCGCGGGTATGCGCCGGGCGGGCTTGACGGGGGTTTCGGTGCTCGCGGACGCGGACACGGACACACTCCAGTAGGGCGTATCGGGGACTACGGAAGGAGGGGGTGGGTGCGGCGCACCCGCGCCGGGGCGCGGTGCCGCTGCTTGATGCCGGTCACACCGCGCGGCAACAGACCGCGGACATACAGCGGCACAGGTCGACATGCAGGCGCGCCACGAGTAGGGGGCTCGTGGCTTCACGGGGGCGCACAGATGTCTTCACATCGAACACGTTAACACTTGTACTTTGAGACTCTCAAAGCACTTCTTTGGGAGCCGTCCTTCCGGAACGCCGACACCCTTTTGCCGAAGCCCGACTTCGGCGCGGAGGTACGTACGGTCATATGACCCACGTCACGGCATGGAGACTGGTCCGCAGGCCAGTGCGGGTTGCCCAGGCCAGTGCGGATTGGGCATGCCGTCGTCGTTCATGTGCGCGCGGTGCCAGATCGCGTCCCACCGGTACGGGGTCTGCGGCACGAGCCGGTGCCGCCGCCCGCACGGACACGGTGTTCGCGCCCACGCGCACCCACCGCACAGCTCGACCCGTCCGTGCCCGGTCGAGTGCCGCTCCAGCGGCCCCTCCTCCTCCCCGCAAGCGGGGCAGCCGGGCAGTTCAGCGCCGTCCAGAAGCGCGTTCTGCCGCCGGACGTAGTCGGACAGCCGCAGCGACGGATGGCGCGACGGGTCGTCGTACCAGGCGCGGTCCGATCCCTCCCACCAACTCCTCAGCCACCACGGCCGAGGTTCGGGTACCGCCCGCCGCCCGGTCCGCTTCTCGGCCCGGCGCTGTACGGCGTACTCCTCCGCCCGCGCCAGCCACAGCACCCGCGCCTCGTGCACTTCCTCCACCGCCCGCACCAGCGCGCCGGGATCCGCCTCCAGCCTCCGGGGGATCGCGGCGCTGAGCGTGAGGTGGTGGTACGTCGCCCGCAGGCCGTAGGGCGCGAAGAGGGTGAGGCAGGTGCGCAGCGCGCTGTGCCGCCGATGGAGGGAGAGCCGCGTATCGTGCACGCGCGCCCGGTGGGTCAGGAAGCTGGGCATGGTGCGAGCTCCAGGTGCGCTGCCCGGGCCAGAGCTGCGGTGACGGTGTCGGCGGGTGCGAGCAAGTGTCCTTCGGACCGGTTTCCGGCGGGGCTGAGGAAGTTCCACGCGTCCTGCCGAGTGCCGGTGACGAGCGCGCCGCCGGCCGGACACGGCCCCCGCTCCTCCTGCGGCTCGGAGATGACACAGTCGGCACTCCGCACAGCCTCCCTGCCGACCTCCGCCGAAGTCGGCTCCCCGTCCGGCACGAGGCAGCCGAATGACCCGTGCTCCTCAACCGACCGGAGCGCGAAGCCGTCGGGAGCGTGGATCCGAGGAACGGGGTGCGTCACCATCACACGGGGATGATGCCGGACCCACCACCCCACCGCCACGGGCTTTCGAAGGGCGGTCCTTGATCATCAGTATGTAGGTTCCGGTCATGACTGGTGACTGGCGGAGGGACCGGATCGGGACTGCGCTGCGCGGCGAGAACCCGACCGTGCTGCGACGGCTGACCTCGGGGTTCGCGGTGATCGGGGACGTTCAGTTCCTGCCTGGCTACTCGGTCCTCCTCGTGGACGAGCCGGATGCGCAACGGCTGTCGGACCTGCCGAGGGCGAAGCGGCTGTCGTTCCTGTCCGACATGGACCAGCTCGGTGAAGCGGTCGAACGTGCCTGTCGGCGACTGGACCCCGCTTTCCGCCGGGTCAATCTGGAGATCCTGGGGAACACGGACCCGTTCTTGCGAGCGCATGTCTGGCCGCGGTACGAGTGGGAGCCGGCCGATGTGGTCGGCAAGCCGGTGTGGCTCTATCCGCGTGAACGGTGGAGTGACGAGCGGTTCAGGCTCGGTCCGCAGCATGACGTTCTACGGAATGCGATCAGCGGCGAGCTGGACCGGCTGCGCTCGGTGACTTGACGGCCGATCCGCTCTCCGTTTCCCCTGGAACCGGCCGGCCGACCGGAACGAGTCCCTCTTCGGCCCCGACCAGCCGGAGTGCCTGTGCCGTGGTCCGGTGTCAGTTCGCTGGGTGGTGGGGTGCGCCGGGTGGTCGGAGTCGGGCCAGTAGGCGGATCGCGCGGAATATGCCGGGAGCCGGCACCTGCTGTCGGGGGCGCGGCTCCAGCAGTGTCGCGGCCTGGGCGGCCCGCTCGCGGTCCTGTCGGGTGGAGCCCAGCCGTGCGCCGGCCACGGCGATGCGGTAGAGCGGCAGCGCCCAGGAGGCAGGGGGAATGCCGGGCAGGGCGCGCAGCGCAGTGCGCACCACCTCCAAGGCTTCGGCGAGGACCGACGCGGCCTCGGGGAGGCGGCCGCTTTCGCCCAGGCACCACACCCTCGTTCCCAGCGCGTCCAGCAGGTCCGGGACGTGCGCAGGAGGATCTGTCGCGACGAGGGCGCGCCGCAGACCGATCGCCTCGGCGAGGTCTCGGTCGGCCTCGTCGTGCCGCTCCAACTGGAGCAGGATGACGGCTCGGTGGTGCAAGGACATCGCGACCGCGGCGGCCTCCGGCTGGTCTTCCATCCGGTGGATCCGCAGCGCCGTGTCCACGCCCCGCAGCGCGGGGCCCCATCGCCGCTGGGCGTGGCGCAGCATGGCGTACCGGTCGATCACGAGTGCCGTGGCGAGCGGGGCGCATCCGGCGGGCAGACCGTCCATGCGCCGCAGCAGCCGCACCGCCGACTCGATCGCGTCCAGCGACTCCTCGGCCCGCCCCAGCAGTTGGAGCAGCTCGCTGTGCGCCAGGTGGGCGGCGGCCAGCTCGGGCCGGTGGCGGGGCGGGTCCTCGTCGGCCAGGGCGGTCAACAGGGTGATGGCCTCGGCGGTGGGTTCCAGTGCCTCGGCGGTGCGGCCGAGCCTCGTCAGGCAACTCGCCGACTGCCGCAGCATGCCCGGCAGCTCGGCTCGCGCCTCCCCAGGATTGGTGCGGGCCGCCTCGCGTACGGCGCTGACGGCTTCCAGGGCGGCGCCCAGTGCGCTGTCCTGCCGTCCCACCGTGGCCAGGTCGGCGCTGAGGTTCTTCAGTGTGAGGGCGAACAGGACCCGGTCCGTCTCGGGGCGCTCGGCCACACAGGTGCGGGCACCGGTCACGGCCTCTTCGCTCACCGCCGATGCCTCGTCGTGGCGGCCGAGACCGTGCAGCCGGTTGGCGAGACCGACCAGCGCGGTCACGAAGAGGCGGAGGTGGCTTTCGGGCCGCTGGCGCATGAGTGCCCGAGCGACCTCGACGGCCTCGCGCGCCGTGGTCAACGCGGCTTCCAGGTGTCCGAGTTGCTCCTGCACATTGCCCAGGGTGGTCAGGCTCATGCCCAGGTCCCGCAGGTGGGCGTCGGGCAGTTGCGCGGCGAGTTCACGCCGCAGCCGTACCGCCTCACGGACCTGTTCGTAGGCCCTCGTCAGGTGCCCGGTGCGGCGCAGCGCGATGGCGTGGGTGTGCAGGGCGTGGGCGTACGGGCCACGGTTCCGGGTGGGTCGTTCGTCGTACAACTCGCCGTAGAGTGCGGCCGCTTCGTGGCTCGCCACCAGCGACTCCGGCAGTCGGCCGAGCTCGTCCAGCCGTATGGCGAGATTGAGCAGTCCGCCGGCGAGTTTGCCCAGGTGCGCGTCGCGGTCGTGGTCCGCCAGCCGGCGCCGGATGACAAGGGATGCGCGGATCGCCTCCAGGGACTCCTCGCCCCGGCCGAAGTCGGCGAGCCGACCGCTGAGGGTGGCGAGTCCGGCGGCCAACTCGGGCTGCCATCGGCCGGGTTGGGTGGCGGCCAGACTCTCCCAGAGTGTGACGGCTTCGGTGGCGGCCGCCAGGGCCCGCTCCCGGTCGCCGAGGTCGTCGACCCGCTGGGCCAGGTTGCCCAGGCTCGTGGCCAGGCGTGGGCTGCGGGCGGGGTCGTCCGGCGGGCGGGCGCGGTGGTGGGCGACGACGCGCTCGGTGAGGCGGGCGGCCCAGGGGGCCAGGCGCTCGCTGTAGTGCGGCAGGCTGCCGGCGAGACGGCCCAGCGTGTCCGGGGTGAGGCCGGGATCCGTGAGAATGGCGTCCAGGGCCGCCAGCAGCGGTTCGGGTGCGGTGGTGCGGGTGGCCAGGCCGACGGCATGCGGGGCGAGAACCTCTTGGTGGGCGAGGCACAGATAGCGCAGCGGGGCGTCGAGCTCGCCGTGGAAGACGGGGTGGGCGGCGGCTCGGGTGTAGAGGTCCAGCAAGTGTGCGGCCTGTGCGGGAGCGGCGCCCGGGGCGAGGTGGTGGGCGAGGGCGGGGTCATCGCGCAGTCGCCGGCCGACGAACCGTTCCGCGAGCCGGTCGGGTTCGAGGCTGCCCCAGGTGGTGTTCCCGGTGGGCGGGTAGAGCCCGGCGATCCAGGCGCGCACGCTGTTGCGGCGGCTGCGGGTGATGCCTTCGAAGGAGGGCAGCCGCCGGAGCACGGCGTCGGCCTCCTCCCGGTCCACTCCCCCGACCAGCAGCGCGGCGGCGAGGGCATCCTCGAGCGTGTCCTGGCTCAGGTGTCCGTACAGGTCGGGCCGTGCCTCGGCGCTGTTCCGCCAGTAACCGCCCTCGTGTTCCAGCAGCCGGTCCTCCACCTGTTCCGCGTCATCGCGCAGGGGTCCGCGCGATGCGCCCGGACCGCTCGGGGCGGCCGCGTCCAGCAGGTCGACGAGCGCCGTCATGTGCAGGGTGAGGGCGTTTCCGTGGCCGCTCGTGTCCAGTGCGGGCGGGGGCAGAGCGGCGGCGAGGGCAGCCCAGTCCGGCCGCTCCGGACCGTCCGGCGCGAGCAGCACAGGCAGGGTGGGCAGGGCGGCGGCGAACGCGGTCAGGGCGCGTCGGTAGGCGGTCCGCCGGTCGTCCGGGTCGGGCTGGAGCCCGGTGAGGGCCAGCTTGCGCGCCCCGGCGAGCAGGTCCCTGGCGTGCGCCTCCCGGGTGCGCAGTGCCGTCCACCAGTCGCCGTCGGACCGTGCCAGGAACAGCAGTTTCAGGGGGTGTTCGCCGGAGTGCGCCGCGGCGGCGCGCAGCAGGGCCGCGGCCTGTTCGGGGCGGGTCTCGGCGTAGTCCAGTACGACCAGCAGCGGGGCGGCGACGTCCCGGACGACCTCCAGGTGGTCGGGCCGTGCCTCGGGGGCCGGCCACAGCACCTGCCACGGCGGGCGGTTCCCGGACCGGTCGGCCGGGGCAGCGGTCAGACCTGCGGCCAGGTGGCCGGCGAGCCGGGTCTTCCCCTGGCCGCCGACGCCGTGCAGCAACAGCGCGCCGAAGCCGTCCGCGGCGCACCAGTCTCCGAGGTCGGCGAGCGTCTCGGTACGGCCGTAGAACGGGACGACGTTCCGTTCGGCCCGCAGCAATCCCGCCGGAGAGGCCGGCGGTGTGGTCGGCGGCCGTCGGCCGAGGTCGGCCAGTGCGCTCAGCTCGACGCCTTCCGGCGGGGTGTACGCCCCGGCCGCCGCGAGCGCGGCGCGGAAGCCCGGGTCGGAGTCCAGGACGGGTACGGGCACCGCCGTCAACATGCCGTGCGCGAAGTGGGCGGGGTCGACGGCGACGACCCCGACGAGCAGGTCCCCGCAGTACAGGGGTGCACCGGAGAGGCCGCCCCATGGGGAACTCTCGGGGTCGGGCCAGGTGGGCGGATGCTGGTCCAGGGTGCAGTAGTGGCGGTCATGCACAAAACCGCTGCCCGGGTTGATCTCGCACGACATCTGGTAGGCGTCGATGTCCCGGCCGGGGCGCTGGACCACATTGGGCAGGCCCCAGATCGCGGCTTTCCGCCCCGTGCGGTGGGTGACGAAGCGGCCCCAGCGCAAGGGCCGGCCCGCCGGTGCAGGCCATCCGGAGCCCGTGATGCGGACCAGGGCCGCGTCGTCGCGGCCGTGGGGGGTACCGCACCACACCACCTCTCCGGCATGGTCACCGGCGTGGCCGGGCCGGAACAGCTCCACCTCGGCGCCTACTTCGCGGACGAGGTGAGCGGAGGTGAGCACCAAGCGCGGTCCTACGAGACAGCCCGTGCCGGGGCCGTCGAGGCCGCCCACTCCGACCAGACGAGAGCCTTCCACGCGGGGTCAGCGGGTGCCGGGGCCCGCGGGCCGGCTCCAGCCGCCACGCACGGAGAAGTCCCGGCCGTCGGCATGGCGGGGAGTGAGGGTGAAGGCGATGCGCTGGGTGCGTTCCCCGCCCACTCCCACCTCGGCGTCGGCGGACAGCACCCAGGCGCGGAAGCCGGTTTTCACGGTGGCGTCGGCACGCAGTACCACGGTGAACTCCAGGTCCACGGGCCCCACGGTGAACTGCAGGTCCTGGCCGTTCCCGCTCTCGGCCGCCGCCAGCAGTTCCTCGCGTATCGCCGCCACCGCGTCCGCCAGGCCGATCTCCCCAGGACGTGACATACGATCCCCCCGCCTATGCCCGCCCGGTCCGGGCGGCGTGAAATCCACAGTAGCGACAGCCGGGCTCCTCCGGAGGCGGAATGCGGGCGGCCGGAAACGGGGGCGGTTCAGCGGGCCCGCCACAGCCCTCGGACGCCCGCCGACGGCCTCGGTGGAGGCAGGAGAACAGCTTCTGGCTGGTGACTCCGGTACGGAAAGGGGCGTAGACCGAGCAGTAGTCGCTCGCGCCCTCCAGGACACGGCCCGCCCTTGGCCAGCCGGTCCTGCGGAGCCGTCCAGCCGAAGCGTCCGCTTCCGCGGCGCCGCGGATCACCGGCAGTTCGCAGTCCACGGCGGGGCGGGATCCGGTGTGGGCGGTGAGGGAGTTGGGCCCGAGGCGGTTTCGCGGTGTGTCCGCGGGGTCAGCGGGCGCGGGGAGGGAAGAGGATCTCGGCGTTCCTGCGATCGATGGCGTCGGCCTGGCCCGGGGCGTAGTCGGGGTAGGTCTCCAGGTAGTGGTTGTAGTAGCTGCCGGTCTCCTGCGGGGCGAAGGGCCAGTCGCTGCCGTAGAGGACGTGGCCGGGTTCGGCGAAGGCGAGCAGGGCGGGCAGGGCGCTGGGGCTGGCGGACAGGGCGGTGTCGAAGTAGAACCGCTTCAGGTCTCGCAGGATGTCCTCGGCCGTGCGCTCCCGGTCGACGACGGTGGAGGTCAGGCCGGTGAAGCGGTACGCGGCGTAAGGGAGGAAGCCGCCGCCGTGGGAGAGGATCACCCGTACGTTCGGGTAGCGGTGCATGACGCCGTTCAGGACCAGGTTCAAGGCGCTGCGAGTGGTGTCGAAGACATAGTCGGCGAGCGGGGCGGGGGTGCCCGGAAGCAGGTCCATCGGGGGCTGGGCGGGGTGGATGAAGACGTTTGCGCCGCGGTAGTCGAGCTCCGCCCACAGCGGTTCGAAGTCGGGGTCGCCGAGGTAGCGGCCGCGGGCGTTGGACATCAGTACGACGCCGTCGGCGTGCAGGGTGTCCAGCGCGTGGACGGCCTCCGCCACGGCGGCGTCGACGTCGGGCAGCGGGCTAACAGTGTCATGCGAGAAGCAGGCAATCCCGAGACCGGCAGCGCCCCTGACTCGATCCAGGCGTCGAAGAGCTGGCCCAGGCCGCCGACCGGCTCTTCTACGCGATGCGGCGCTCGCGGTCCGCGACCGTCGGCCAGTCCGCCGCCGGCCTGTCCATGGCCCAGCTGGCCCTGCTCACCCCCTTGGCCGAGGACGCCGACGGCGAGGGTTTGCCCTCGGCCGCCTGGCCGCTCACGCCGAGGTGAGCGTGCCCACCGCCACCCGCATGCTCAAACAGCTGGAGGGCAAGAGCGTGGTCACCCGACGCCGCTCACCGCACGACGAGCGCCAGGTCCTCATCCGCCTCACCCAGGAAGGCGCCGAACACCTCGCGGTCATGCGGGCCCGGTTGCGCGCACGCCAGTACGCGGCCCTGTCGCAGTTCACTCCGCAGGAACAGCACGTACTCGCCGCGCAGCTGCACCGCCTGGCCGGCCTCATCAACGAGACCCTGCCCAGGGCAGCCGGATCGGCGGCGGACGAGGGCTGAACATCCAGGCGACGGATCTCGCCGGCCCGGCCCCAACGCCGAGCACCCCAGGCCCACCACCCCGCAGAACGTCTCGGAGCCCCAGAGGCGCTGTCGTCCCTCATGAACATCGAACACGGCCGCGACAGGACGCCGCTCAAAGTCGTGTACGACCGCTGTCGCAACTCGGGTTCTGGCTCAGCCTGTGTGGTGTGGCCACGCTGGGCGAGCAGCGGATGCCTGGTGCCGCGTGTCCCTGCGTGGTTCAAATGGTCGGCGGCCGGCCGGTGGTTCGTCGACCAGGAGGACGGTGGGGTCGTTCATCAGCGCGCGGGCGATGTCGACGCGCTGGCGCTGGCCGCCGGAGAGCTGATGGGGTCGCCGCGCGGCTCGGTCCGCCAGGCCGACGGCGTCGAGGAGTTCCAGCGCGCGGGCGCGGGCGGTACGGGGTGCTCATGGCCGACGACCACCCCGTGGTATGGGCCTGGCTGCGTGCCGTACTGGAGACCGAGCCCGGCCTCGTGGTCATGGCCGAGGCCGCCACCGCCGAGGACGCCGTCACCCGCGCCGCCGAAGGCGACATCGACGTGGTGCTGATGGAGCTGCGATTCGGCAAGGGCATGGGCGGCGCCGAAGCCACCGCCCGGATCACCGCCCGGCCCGGAGCCCCCCGGGTCCTGATCGTCACCACCTACGACTCCGACGCCGACACCCTGCCCGCCATCGAGGCCGGTGCCACCGGCTACCTCCTCAAGGACGCCCCGCCCGAGGACCTGGCCGCCGCCGTACGTACCGCGGCCGCCGGACGCACCACCCTGGCGCCCACCGTCGCCGACCGGCTGATGCACCGGCTGCGCGCCCCCGGCACCGCCCTGACCCGGCGCGAGACCGAGGTCCTCGCCCTGGTCTCCGACGGCCTGTCCGACCAGGCCGTCGGAGACCGTCTCCACCTGACCGAAGGCACGGTCAAGTCCCACCTGGCCCGAACGCACACGGACGCCCGGGGCGGCGGGTCAGTCTCCTTCGGACCAGGTGCGTTCCTGGCGGTGGTAGGTGCTCCAGTCGGCCGGCGGGTAGGTCGCCTGGGGAGCGGCGAGGGCCACGTCGATCGCGATCGCGGTCTCCTCGGGGAAGAAGCCGAGGTCTCGGATCAGCTCCATCGCCTGCACGGTGGCTTCGCCGAGCGGGCGTGCCATGCGGTCCGCGCCGGACGGGAAGGACAGCGGTTCCCTCCGTGCCATGGCGAGCGCCCGGGTACCTCGCTCGTCCATGCCGAGGGCGAGGTAGCCGGCGGCCAGGGCGAGTTGTTCGAGTGCCGTGGACATGGACCGGGAGAGGTCCGTGATGCCGTGCAGTGTCTGCGCGGGACTGCCCGCGACGGCGTCGTAGGGTGTCCGACCGTGCTGTTGTTCCAGGCGTTCGCGTTCGGTCTCCAGCAGGGAATGTGCCTCCTCCAGCGCACGGCCGACACGCGCCAGTTCGGTCAGATCATGGGACATCGTGCATCCTTCCCGTCAACTGGCCCGACTCTACGAGCGTTTGGGGCGGACGTGGCGGATGTCGCGCATAGTCGGCCTGATGGGGTGACAGATGGCCGAACCCTGACCGCCGCGGCGACCGCCCTGTCCGCCCGGGTGGCTGCGCGCACGTCAGCCCAGGTCGAAGGTGTTGGGCAGGCCGAGCCGGTAGCGCACCTCGTCGACGCGTTTGAGGGGCTCCAGCTCCTGGGGGCGGTACAGCTCCCAGATCCGGCAGCGTTCGGCGTCCGAGCCGTCCCGGTCGAGCAGCGCGTTGACGGCCCGCCGCGCCGACTCGTTGGCGCCTTCCATCGTCGCCAGGTCCACGTCGGTGCGGACGTAGTCCCCGGCGAGGAAGAAGTTCGGCACGGCGGTCCGCGCCGACGGGCGGTTGTACAGCGTGCCCGCGGGATGGATCAGGAGCGGTTCCCGGTTCTGCGGATCGGGGCCGCCGAGTCCCGTGACGGCCGGATCCATGAACCAGGCGATCCGGTCGGCGTCCCTGAGGGTCGTCTTACCGGAGTCGTTCAGGGCGTCCTTCAGTTGCGCCCAGCACTCCTCGACGATCTCCTCGCGCGTGCACTCGCGGGCCGTCCTGCCGTACAGGATCCCGGGTTTGTCCCACTCCGAGACGATCGCCGACAGGCAGTCGTGGGCGCGTCCGTCGCCGTAGTCCGCCGGGAAGTCCCGTACGTCCCAGAACTGCGCCTGCCCGATCGCGGTCACCGACCACGGGGAGTCGAGGCAGTTGACGTGCCCGTGGACGACGGGTGCCGGCGTGCGCAGATAGAACTGCACACCGGTCATCCAGTCCGTCTGCAGCGCGTCGCACCGGGCGAGCTGCGGGTCGGCCGCGCGCAGCGCGGCACCCCAGGTCCGCCGGGCGTGCTCGACGGGCATGGCGCAGACGTAGTGGTCGGCGGTGACGGTGCGTTCGCCGCTCCCGTCACGGGCCGAGACCCGTACGCCGGTGACGCGCCCGCCGTCGTACAGGACCTCCCGCACCTCCGTGCCGAGGACGAACCGGACGCCCAGGGAGCGCAGGTGAGCGGTCCAGGGGTCGATCCACGCCTCGCTGGTCGGGGCGTTGAGCACCCGGTCGATGTCCGCGTCGCCGTCCATGCCGCGGCCCAGCAGGCCCCACAGCAGCAGCGCCTCGATGATGACACGGCCGACGGTGCGGGTGGAGGCGACCTCGGCGCGGGTGGCGACGAGGTTGCGGGTCTGTCCGATGCCGAGCAGCGTGCGGTACTCCTCGCTCATCCGCTCGGCGCGGATGAAGTGCCACCAGGGGGTCTTCTCCCACTGGTCCTCGCGGCGCGCGTCGCAGCTGGTGAGGTGGACGAGGACACGGCCGGCGAAGTAGGCGGCCTCGTGCGCGGGCAGCCGGCTGCCCAGGTCGAGGACGGAGAGGATCTGGTCGCGGATCCACGAGGGGGTGATGTCACCGGGTGCGGGCGGGGTGGTGACCCGCCGCAACGGGAAGTGGAGGTCGGGGCGGCCGGCTGCGCGGGCGAAGAGTGCCTCGGTGCCGTTGCGGAGGTTGTCGTGGACGCCGCCCGGGTTGCCGGGGAAGGGGATGCGGCGCATGGTGTCCGGCAGGTTCCGGTAGAAGCCCGGGAAGAAGCGGAAGCCGTGTTCCCCGGGGAGGGGTCTGCGGCCGTCCGTGCCGGTTCCCGGTACGTCCATCGAGCGCGCCTTGCCGCCGAGCACGTCGTAGTACTCGTAGACGGTGACGGTGTAGCCGCGTTCGGCGAGTTCGTGGGCGGCGCTGAGTCCGGCGACGCCGCCGCCGAGGACGGCTACGTGCTTGCCGATGGGGGCGGCGTGAGCGGCGACCGGCGACAAGGCGAGGGCGCCCGCCGTGCCCCCGGCACCCGCGAGGAACCGTCTGCGGGTCGTTCCCTGGTGTCCTGCTGTCATGGATACGGGAGGGTAGAGAGGCCGGGCACGCGGCGACAGGTCGCCATTCGGTCACCACGGCATCCACACAATCACGCGGGGTTCACCGGAGACCACCCGGCCCGGCCGCCGTCGATGTGCTCCCTCGCGTACGTCGTCACCCGCGGCCCCAAGGGAGCGGGCCGGGGGTGACGGCGTCGCGGTGGCCGGTGTTCGCCGGTCGGCGCTCGGTGGCCTCTCGGTCAGCCGCAGGCTGTGCCGTTGAGGGCGTAGGAGCCCGGCGCCGCGGTGTTGCCGGCGTGGGTGGCCTGGAAGCCGATGCCGACCGACGCGCCGGGAGCGAGGGTGGCGTTGTGGGAGACGTTCCTGGCCGTCACCCGGCCGGAGGCGGGCGAGTAGTCGGCGTTCCAGCCGGAGGTGATGGTCTGGCCCTCGGGCAGGGTGAAGGCGAGGGACCAGCCGTCGATCGCGGTCGTGCCGGTGTTGGTGAGGGTGAGGTTCGCGGTCAGGCCGGTGTTCCACGCGTTGACGGTGCTGGTGACCTGGCAGGTCGCCGTCCCCGGGGACGGGGTGGAGGTCTGGAACTGCGTGAAGAACTTCCAGATCTCCTGCGGCAGCCAGGTCCTGGAGCCGCTGTCACCCGGGGCGCCGTCCTGCGGAGCGGCGATGTGTCCTTCGTCGAACGCGGCCCAGACGACCGGATGGCCGGCCGAGCAGCCCGAGTAGGCGGTGACCCGGTGCGTCAGGCTGCCCTGGGCCGGCTCGGGCGGGTTCTGGGCGGTGCAGCCGTTGTTCCTGACGAACCTGTCCCGCATCGCCCGGCCGCCGGAGATGCCGAGGACGTTGTCCCTGAGCCCGTGCACTCCGAGGTAGGCGATGGGCCGGGTGCCGTCGGCGCAGCCGCTGAGCACCCCGCCGCTCTGGACCGCGACCGCGCGGAAGACCGTCGCACGGGAACACGCGAGCGAGTACGACATGGCGGCGCCGTAGCTGAACCCCAGGGCGAAGCGCTGTGTCTGGTCGACACACAGGTCCGCCTCGATCCGCTGGATCATGTCGTCGACGAAGGTGACGTCCTGCCCGCCGGTGTTGGCCCAGCCGTTGTCGAGGCCCTGGGGCGCGACGAAGACGGCGCTGTTGTCCGCCAGTCGCTGGAGCCCGTAGTACGCCCAGGTGCCCGGGTCCACGGTGCGGCCGGTGGCGACGTCGGTGGAGGTGCCGCCCAGCCAGTGGAAGCCGAAGACCAGCCGGTACGGGCGGGTACGGTCGTAGCCGTCGGGGACCCGCAGGATGAAGCTCCGGTTCTTGCCGCCGCTCTGGATCGTGTACGTTCCGCTCGTCAGCGTCGGTGCCTTGCCGCATCCGGGACTCGCGGCAGCCGCGTCGACGGATGCGGCGGCGGTTTTGACGGGTGCGGCGGCGGCGCGGTCCAGTGCCGTGCCGCCCATGCCGAGGACCAGCGACACCGCGAGCAGGCCGGGCCATAAGAGGGATCTCGTCCTTGTCATCACGCACCTTCCGTTCTGTTCGGGCATCGCCTTGTGCCGGGTCAGGACGCGGCAGGGGCGAATCGCCACCAGTCGACGTTGAACAGGTAGCCGCTGCCGCCGGTGAAGCGCAGGTAGAGGTCCTGGGTTCCCGTGGCACCGCTGACCGGGCAGGTCACCGAGGTCCAGGTCTGCCAGCCACCGGTGGGGGGCACCGCGCACCGGCCCACGACGGTCCCGTTCGGGGAGCCGAGCCGCAGTTCGAGGGTGCCGCCGCCGCTGCCCGAGGAGACGCGCGCGGTGAAGGAGGAAGCGCCCGGCCCGAAGGCCACGCCCTTGACCTTGATGTAGTCGCCGTTGTCGATGTAGCCGACGTCCATTCCGCCGTCACTGGCCGGTTCGGTCTCGATCCCGGATCCCCAGGCGATCGTCTCGGCCTCCTGGCGCACGTACGGGTCGAGCGTGCCGGTCTGCGGTGCGCCGGCGTTCGTCATGTTGATCGTCGGGATCGAGCCGTCGGCGTTGTAGGAGAACCTCTCCACCGCGACCGAGCGGGTGAAGCCGCCGCCGCCCGGCAGCGCGCCGTTGTGGTAGAAGAAGTACGAGTTGCCCTTGAAGTCCACGATCCCGGGGTGGTTGGTGAAGCTGCCGCCCTGTGTGGGCATGACCGTCCCGCGGTAGGTCCAGGGTCCGGTCGG
The DNA here is from genome assembly GCF_011820545.1 of Streptomyces sp. DSM 40868. Taxonomy (NCBI): domain Bacteria; kingdom Bacillati; phylum Actinomycetota; class Actinomycetes; order Kitasatosporales; family Streptomycetaceae; genus Streptomyces; species Streptomyces sp. DSM 40868. The sequence continues at coordinate 8,827,972 of NZ_CP050504.1, read as the reverse complement.
ACCGGGTGCCGTGGAGTAGGCGATGAACTCCGAGCAGCACTTGGCCGCGAACACCAGGTAGTACAGGCCGTTGCGCTTGTAGACCCAGGGTCCTTCCTCGTACAGCGTGGGACGGTTGGGGTCGCCGGTGCGGGTGCCGAATCCCGCGGTGGTGAGCGGGATTTTGGTGGGGGCGCCCGAGTAGGAGGTCATGTCGGGGTTCAGCTTGACGTACCAGAGGTTCGGGTTGCCCCAGTACAGATAGGCCTGGCCGCCGTCGTCGATGAAGACGGTCGGGTCGATCTCGCCGTTCTCCACCAGCGGATGGCCGAGGGCGTCCCGGAAGGGGCCGGTGGGGCTGTCCGACACCGCCACGCCGATGGCCATCCGGCCGGTGGCCCGGTTCTTCACCGGCACGTACCAGTAGAACCGGCCGTCGCGCTGCACGGCTTGGCCGGCCCAGGCGTCGGCGGACGCCCAGCTGAAGGTGGCCAGGCCGAGCGGGGAGCCGTGGTCGGTCCAGTTGACCATGTCGGCGGAGGACCACACCCGCCAGTCCTTCATGGTGAAGTACGTGGAGCCGTCCTCGTCGTGCCCGGTGTAGAGGTAGACCCGTCCGTTGTGGACCAGCGGGGCCGGATCCGCGGTGTAGACGTGCTGCACGATCGGGTTGTCGGCCCTGGCCGGCGTGGGCCCCACCGCGGCGGGGACGACGGCGAACGCCAGCAGCAGACCCAGGGTCCAGGCGAGTGCCCGGCCGAGCCTCGTACCGCCGCCGGACGGCCGCCGGACCGGGATCCTCATCGTCATCGTGGCCTCCTCGGGGAGTTGCCGGACGGCTGCCGCGCGATGTCCCTCATGCGCGGGACCACTTCTGGGCGGCCCGGCCGTCACAGGTCCACAGGACCAGCGGGGTTCCGTTGGCGGTGCCGGAGCGGTCGGTGTCGAGGCACAGTCCGGCGTGGACGTTGCGGACCGTCCCGTCCGGGCCGAGGGTCCACTTCTGGTTGTCCTGGCCGTTGCAGGACCAGGTGATGACACGGGTGCCGTTGGCGGTGCCCTGGTCGTAGGCGTCCAGGCACTTGTCGCCGTAGACCCGGATCTCGCCGCCCGCCCACGTGGTCCACAGCTGGTTCGCGGCCGTGTGGCAGTCCCAGAGCAGGACCGTGGCCCCGGCGGCGGTGGAGGCGTTGTCCACGTCCGCGCAGCGGCCGGACGCCCCGCCGCGCAGGCGGGAGGTGGTGGCGGCCAGCGGGCTGCCGCCGCTCACCCGGTACACGGCCACGCCGTGCGCGGGGACGTTCGCGGAGATCTGCCCGGACGTGCTCGACGTGCCGCCGGTCCACAGGTCGGTGAGGGTGAACGGCCCGCCGGACAGGCCGACTTGCGCGGGCGAAGTGGTGACCGTCGCGGCACCCGATCCCCGGTTGAACAGGCCCACCGCGACCGAACCGTCCGACAGCGGCTTGGCGAACACCTCGGTGGCGCCGTCGTCGCGCACCCTGCGCCCTCCCGCGCCCAGCGGATCCTGGTTCACCGCCAGCAGACGCGGATTGCGCAGGATGGCGCTCACGTCGGCGGACATGGTGCGGATGTCGTTGCCGGCCATCAGCGGGGCGCCCAGCAGGGCCCACAGGGCGAAGTGGGAGCGGGACTCGGTGAGCGTCAGGCCGGGGCGGCCGACGACCAGCATGTCGGGGTCGTTGAAGTGTCCCGGGCCCGACTGGGCGGCCAGCGGCGCGGTGACGTCGAGCACGTTGCCGACGCCCATCGGGTAGCTGTTGGTGTTGCCGTTCTGCCAGATGTCGAGCAGGTCCTCGGTCGTCCGCCACAGGTCGGCGACCTCGCCCCAGTTGTACGTGGAGCCGGTGATGGCGTGCAGGCTGTTGGGGTTGATGCTGTAGACGATCGGACGGCCGGTGGCGCGCAGCGCGTCGCGCATGAGCGTGAACCGCGCGACCTGCTCGTCACGGGTACCGCTGGAGGAGCACCAGTCGTACTTGAGGTAGTCGACGCCCCAGGAGGCGAACGCGGCGGCGTCCTGGGCCTCGTGGCCCTTGCTGCCGGTCGACCCCGGGTAGCCGCCCGTGGCCTGCGCGCAGGTGCGCTCGTTCGGCACCTGGTAGATGCCGAACTTCAGGCCCTTGCCGTGGATGTAGTCACCGAGCGCCTTCATTCCGCTCGGGAACTTGGTGGGGTTCGCCCGCAGGTTGCCCTGCGCGTCACGCTGCGGGTCGAACCAGCAGTCGTCGACCACCACGTACCGGTAGCCGGCGTCCCGCATGCCCGAGGACACCATCGCGTCGGCGGCCTGGCGGACCTGGGCCTCGGTGATCCCGCACCCGAAGCTGTTCCAGCTGTTCCACCCCAGCGGCGGGGTGAGCGCCGGGCTGCCCGGCGCGGCGGAGGCGGTGGAGTGAGAGGCGGCCGTCAGGGACGCGGTGACCGTCAGCACGGCGGTCGTGAGGAGGCGGAACAGTCGTCCGCCGGATCGTCTGAGCACCAAGGGCTCCTTGAATTCCAAGCAGTTCGCAATTTCGAACAGCATTCGGAAAGTTGGGCCCCCCGGATACTAGAGAGACCTCCGGACATGTCAACACCGCCGACCTCCGAGCTCCGCCAACCCGGCCGATACGGGCAGCACATGAGCGCGGAACAGCGGTGTTTGACCAATGCGCCTAGGGAAGCGTCGCCATCCGCACTTGCGAACGTTTCGAAGGACATGACGAATCATGCGAGGAGGATTGACGCGTCCCGCTGACCGCCTATCATCCAGGTTGCTCGATAGGCCAATCAATGTTCGATATCACGAACTTACCCCGTCAATCCATGGACGGCGAGCAGTTCCCTCGCCTCGGCCAACACTCTCAGAAGAGGACGTGTGCATGAGAAAGTCCTGGATCCTCACCCTGGTCACGCTGGTCGCCGCCGCGCTCGGGGTCACGACGGCCGGTGCGGCCCCTGCCTCCGCCGCCTCCAACACCCCCTTACGCCTCATGCCGTTGGGCGACTCCATAACCTGGGGCGTGGGGAGCAGCACGGGCAACGGCTACCGGGGACCGTTGTGGAACAGGCTCGCGGCGGACGGGCATCCGCTGGACTTCGTGGGCACGGTGCGCAACGGTCCGATGTCCGACCCCGACAACGAAGGCCACTCCGGATACCGCATCGACCAGATCGCCGCACTCGCCGACGCCTCGCTGACCCGCTACCGGCCCAACGTCGTGACCCTGCACATCGGAACCAACGACCTCCAGGGGGCCTCCGAGGTCGACACCGCCGTCGCCCGGCTGCGCTCGCTCGTCGGCCAGGTCACCGCCGACGCCCCCGACGCGACCGTCCTCGTCGCCTCCCTGGTCGTGTCCACCAGCGCCTCGGAGGAACGGTTCCGGGGCGCGTACAACCAGGCCGCCTCACGCATCGTCAGTGACGCGCGGGCGGCGGGCAAGCACGTCGGGTACGTGGACATGAGCGGCCTGACCACGGCCGACCTGGCCGATCCCCTCCACCCCAACGACGCCGGCTACCAGAAGATGGCCGACGCCTTCCACCGCGGCATCCAGGCCGCGGACAGCGCCGGGTGGCTGAAGAACCCGGCGCCCGCCCCGGCCCGCGTGCAGTCCGGCATCGCCGGCAAATGCCTGGACGTCAACGGCGCCAACAGCGCCGACGGGACCGCCGTCCAGATCTGGAGCTGCGGCAACGGCGCCAACCAGATCTGGTCCGCCTACACCGACGGCACGCTGCGCTCCCTGGGCAAGTGCCTCGACGCGGCCGGCGGGAGCACGGCCAACGGCACGAAGGTGCAGATCTGGTCCTGCCACGGCGGCGCCAACCAGGTCTGGCAGCCCTACAACGGCGGCTACCGCAACCCCGCCTCCGGCCGCTGCCTCGACGACCCGGGCTTCTCCACGGCCGACGGCACGCAGCTCCAGCTGTGGGACTGCACCGGCGGCTCCAACCAGAAGTGGACCACACTGACCACCGGATGACCCAGGTGAGCGAAGCCCGCCCGCCGGCCCCCGGAACGGGGTGCCGGCGGGCGGGCTTGTCCGGGGCTCAGGCGTAGTGCCGGTAGACGGCCTGGGCGACGCACGCGGGCTTGGTGCCGCCCTCGGTCTCGACGGTGAAGGTGAGCCGCATCTGCACGCCGTCGCCCTTGACGTCCTCCACGGAGTCGACGACGCCGTGCAGGCGGATCCTGGCGCCGACGGGCACCGGGCTGGGGAAACGGACCTTGTCCAGGCCGTAGTTCACGCTCATGGAGACGCCGTCGATCTCCAGCAGCTCGTTGAAGAGCGGGATGATCAGGGACAGGGTGAGGTAGCCGTGCGCGATGGGTCCGCCGAAGGGGCCGGCCTTGGCGCGCTCCGGGTCGGTGTGGATCCACTGGTGGTCGTCGGTGGCGTCGGCGAAGGTGTTCACCCTGTCCTGGGTGATCTCCCGCCAGTCGGTGCGGCCGAGGTCGGTGCCGGCCAGGGACTTCAGCTCGTCGAGACCGTGCGCGGTGGTGGGCATGGGGGTCCTTCCGGTCCTTGCGGCGCGGGTGTGTGCCTGTGCGCGGGTGTGTATGTGTGTGTCAGCGGGGTGCGGGCGGGCGGCCGTCGTCGGTGCCGGCGGTGGCCGGGGCGTGGGCCGCGCGCACCGCGGGTTTGACGAGCTTGCCGGAGGCGGTGCGGGGCAGGGCCTCGGTGAAGACGACGGACTTGGGGATCTTGTACTTGGCCAGGCGGCCGCGCAGGTGGTCGAGGATGTCCGCCTCGTTCGCGCGGGCTCCGGGCCTGAGGACGACGACGGCGCGGCCGACCTCGCCCCAGCGCGCGTCGGGGACGCCGATGACGGCGCACTCCGCGACGGCGGGGTGGCCGAGGACGGCGTTCTCGACCTCCGCCGGGTAGACGTTCTCCCCGCCGGAGATGAACATGTCCTTGACCCGGTCGACGATGTAGGCGTAGCCGTCCTCGTCGGTGCGGGCGACGTCGCCGGTGCGCAGCCAGCCGTCGTCGGTGACCGCGGCGGCGGTCTCGGCGGGCCGGTTCCAGTAGCCCGCCATGACGTTGGGCCCGGACACCAGGATCTCCCCCCGCTCCCCCGGCGCGGCGTCACGGCCGTCGGGCAGGACCACGCGGGTGTCGGTGAAGAAATGCGGAACCCCCGCCGAGCCCGCCTTGGCGGAGGTCTGCTCCCGGTCCAGGAAGAGGACGCCGGGGGACGCCTCGGTCATGCCGTAGCCCTGGGCGAAGGCCAGCCCGCGGGCGAGGTAGGTGGCGATGGTGCGTTCGGGGACCGGTGCGCCGCCGCAGTTGAGGCTGCGCAGGCTGGTCAGGTCGGCCTCGGGCCAGCGCGGCCGGGCGGCGAGCGCGTCGTACATGGTCGGCACGCCGAACATGCAGGTCACCCGGTGGCTCTCGATCAGGTGCAGGACGCGGTCGGGGTCGAAGGCGCCGAGCAGGACGACCCGGCCGCCCTTGAGCAGGGTGGGCAGACAGGTCATGTTCAGCGCGGCGGTGTGGAACAGCGGGGCGGTCACCAGGGTGACCTCGTCGGCGGCCAGGTCGAGGTCGACCAGGACGTTGACGCTGTTCCAGACGATGTTGGCGTGGGAGAGGACGGCGCCCTTGGGGTGGCCGGTGGTCCCCGAGGTGTACATGATCATGCACGGGTCGTCGGGGGCCACCGGCTCGTCCAGCGGCGCGGTGCCGCCGAGGGCGAGCAGGTCGTCGTAGCCGAGGGCACCGGGGCCGGGTCCCGCGAGGGCGATGCGGTGGGGGACGCCGGCGTCGGCGGCGGCCCGGGCGGCGGCCTCCGTCTGTTCGGGGGCGTTCACGAGGACGGCGGCGCCGGAGTCGGCGAGGTGGTAGGCCAGTTCGGGTGCGGTCAGGCGGGTGTTGAGCGGGACGAACACCGCGCCGAGGGCGCCGGCGGCGAACAGGGTCTCGAGGAAGGCCGGGTGGTTGGGGCCCAGGTAGGCGACCCGGTCGCCGCGGGCCACGCCCAGGGCGCGCAGGGCGTGGGCCAGGCTCAGCACCCGCTCGTGCAGGTGCCGGTAGGTGATCTCGCGGTCCTCGTGGACCACGGCGATCCGGCCGGGGGTCTTGCGGGCTCGGCGTGCGGGCCAGGAGCCGATGCCTTGGTTGCGCACGGCGGCCTCCGTTTCAGTCTGTGGTCAGGCCGAGCAGGCGGGCGGCGTTGTCCTTCAGGATCTTGGGCCGGACTTCGGGTTTGATGTCGAGCTTCGCGAAGTCGGCGAGCCACCGGTCGGGGGTGATGACCGGGTAGTCGGAGCCGAAGAGGACCTTGTCCTTGAGCAGGGTGTTGGCGTAGCGCACCAGTTGCGGCGGGAAGTACTTCGGGGACCAGCCGGACAGGTCGATGTACACGTACGGCTTGTGGGTGGCCACCGCCAGCGCCTCGTCCTGCCAGGGGAAGGACGGGTGGGCGAGGATGATCCGCAGCTCGGGGAAGTCCACGGCGACGTCGTCCACCAGCATGGGGTCGGAGTACCTCAGCCGGATGCCGCCTCCGCCGGGGACGCCCGCGCCGATGCCGGTCTGACCGGTGTGGAACAGCGCGGGCACACCGAGTTCCTCGATGGCCTCGTACAGCGGGTAGGCGAGGCGGTCGTCGGGGGCGAACGCCTGGATGCTCGGGTGGAACTTGAAGCCCCGTACGCCGTACTCCTCGACCAGCCGGCGGGCCTCGCGGACCCCCGCCCGGCCTTTGTGGGGGTCGACGGAGGCGAACGGGATGAGGACGTCGGCGTGGGCGGCGCAGCTCTCGGCGACCTCTTCGTTGGAGATGCGCGGGTGGCCGGTGGCGTGCTCGGCGTCGACGGTGAAGACGACCGCGGCCATGCGGCGTTCGCGGTAGTACGCGGCCATCTCGTCGATGGTGGGCGTGCGGTGCCCGTGGGCCTTGAAGTACTCCGCGGAGGCGCCGAACAGCTCGGGGCTGAGCGCGCCGTGGCCGTCCTTGGAGATCTCGGCGTGCGTGTGGACGTCGATGGCGACGAGCCGGCCGGGGTTCGGGGATGTCATCGTCGGCTCCCTTCCGTGGGTCGGTGGGAGGTTCAGGCGCCGGGGGCCTGGGGGGCGGGGATGCCGTACGTCTGGGGCTCGCGGCCGACCGAGACGGGCCAGGCCGCGGCGATGTCGTCGGCGTTCCAGCCGCCGTCCCGGTAGGCGGTGGCGATCTCCTGCGGGTGCGACCACAGGGCCAGCTTGTCGCCGCCGATGCCGACGCACTGGCCGGTCACCGAGGCCGCGGCGTCGGAGGCGAGGTAGACGACGAGACCGGCGACGTCCTCCGGGGTGCCGAAGCCCTCGGCCTTGCGCAGCCACTCCGGCAGCGGCTCGCCGCGTTCCTCCCACGCCTCGATGTACGGGGCGAAGGCGGGGATGGTGCGGGTCATGCCGGTGGCGGCGACCGGGACCAGGGCGTTGGCGGTGATGCCGGACCGGGCCAGTTCCATGGCCCAGGTGCGGGTCATCGCGGCGATGCCGGCCTTGGCGGCGGCGTAGTTGGTCTGGCCGAAGTTGCCGCGCTGCCCGGCCGGGGAGCAGGCGGTGATGATGCGGCCGCCCTCGCCCTGTTCGCGCATCCGCACGGCGGCGGCCCGTACGCAGGTGAAGGTGCCGCGCAGGTGGACGCGGACGACGTCGTCGAAGTCGTCGTCGGACATCTTCCACAGCACGCGGTCGCGCAGGACGCCGGCGTTGGTGACCATGACGTCCAGCCGGCCGAAGGCGTCCACGGCCCGGGCCACCAGCGCCTCGGCGACCTCGCTGGAACCCACCGGTCCCACCTCGGCCACGGCCCGGCCGCCGGCCGCGGTGATCTCCTCGACCGCGTGCGCGGCGGCGTCGGCCGCCACGTCGTTGACGACCACCGCCGCGCCGGCGCGGGCCAGGGCGGAGGCGTAGGCGAATCCGAGGCCGCGTCCAGCGCCGGTGACGACGGCGACCTTGTTCGAGAGATCCATGTGTGCGCAGTCCTTGCCTCGCGGGTGTGCCGACGAAGGGGACGTTAGGCGTTTCAATTACTGCCGTCAATGGTGTGCCGAACTTTCTGTCCGCCCTACACTGAGCCGCGTGACCGGGACAGAGACCAAGCCCTCGTCGGGCCAGGAGGAAGGGGCCGCGGCGTCCGCGCGGCCGCAGACGCTGATGCTGAGCTTCCTGGGCCTGTACGTCCTGGAGCACGGCAGCGCGGTCTACTCGGGCAGCGTCATCGACGTGTTCGCGCGCGTCGGGGTCTCCGAGGACGCGGTGCGCTCCACGCTGACCCGGATGGTCAAGCGGGATCTGCTGGCCCGTCACCGCCGCGGCCGCAAGATGTACTTCGGGCTCACCGCGCGCTCCACCGAGGTGCTGCGCGACGGTCACGACCGCGTCTGGGGCGCCGGCGCCGTCAACCGCGACTGGGACGGGACCTGGACCCTGGTCGGCTTCTCGCTGCCCGAGGCCTGGCGCAGCCAGCGGCACGACCTGCGCTCACGCCTGGTGTGGGCCGGCTTCGGCCCGCTGCAGAACGGCCTGTGGATCGCGCCGGGCCACCTGGACGTCCCCGCCGTCGTCGCCGGGCTCGGCTTGGAGGACCACCTCAATGTGCTGCGGGGGCGCGCGGCCGAGCCGACCGAGGCCGCCCAGCTGCTGCACCGGGCCTTCGACACGGCCGGCATCGCCGAGCGCTACCGCGCCTTCCTCGACCAGTGGGACCGCCCGGACCCGCTGCCGTCCGCCCCGGACGACCTGGCCCGGCAGCTGTTGCTGCACACCGACTGGCTGCAGGTCGTCCGCTCCGATCCGCGCCTGCCCGCGGAGCACCTTCCCGCGGACTGGCCCGCCATCCGCGCCGAGCACGTCTTCCGCACCCTGTCCGCCCGGTACGACGCCCCGGCCAAGCAGTTGGCCGACGCGGTGCTGGACACCATTCCGGCGGAGCCGGCGGCCGGACAGGGCTGAGCGGGGCGGGTACGGGCGAGCCACGCGTACGGCCGTTCCCAGCGCACGACCGTTCCACGGGTCCGGCCTCCCTGCGGGCACAGCCTTCCCTTGACTGCGGGCCGCCGTACCGGCGTGGCCGCCGGCAGCCGTACGACCGGCCTCAGCAAACGTTCGTCACTTCATTGACCGTCGTCCACGATCGGCCCTATATTCGGCGCACCCGCCGCTGGGGCCGGGGCCGCGCGGACCCTTCCGCCACGCCGTCGGTCCGCCCATCGGCGGCCCACGGACACCAGCACGGCCGGCACAGCCCGCCGAACGGCACCCCGAGGCACCTTCGGCGGTCGTTTCCTCGCCCGCGCACCCCTCGTACGCCTTATCCGTACCGACATGCCGCTCCCGGCGGAGCACGCCCATCCGCCGCAAAGCCCCATCCGCCGTACAGCCCCCACCCGCCGTACAGAGATGAGCCCGCACATGCCGAAGTTCGCGCTCGGCGCGGCCGCGCTGGCCGCCGCCCTCGCTTTCACCGCGGCGGCTCCCGCCACCGCACGGAGCGACACCCCGCAGAGCACCGCACCGGCCGCCGCCACCACGCGCCACCTGAGCGGGCGCCTCCCGGACGGCGCGAGCTGGATCGCCGACGTGCCCGCCGACTGGAACGGCACCCTGCTGCTGTTCAGCCACGGCTACGGCCCCACCACCGCCCAGAACGCGCCCTCCCCCGCCGCGGGCCGGGCCCTCCTGGCCGAGGGCTACGCACTGGCCGGTTCCTCCTACGACCCCAACGGCCCCTGGTGGGCGCTGGAGAGCGCCGAACGCGACCAGCTCGCCACCCAGGAGGCGTTCGCCGCCGCAGCGGGCCGCCCCGCCCGTACCCTGTCCGTCGGGCAGTCCATGGGCGGCCTGGTCAACGCCCGGCTCGCGCGGGACGCGGGCGACCGCATCGACGGCGCCCTGGGCCTGTGCGGCCTGGTCGCCGGCGGTGTCGACCTGGACAACTACCAGCTGGACGCCGAGTACACGATCGCCTCCCTGCTCGCTCCGGACGAGCACCTGCGGCTGGTGGACTTCGCCGACCAGGACGCGGCCGCCGCGACCGCGGCCCGGCTCACCGCCGCCGTGGAGCGCGCCCAGGCCACCCCCGCGGGCCGGGCGCGGATCGCGCTCGCCGCCGCGTACCTCAACCTGCCCGACTGGGCCCCGGGACAGAACCCGCCCGCGCCCGGCGACGCCGAGGGGCAGGAGGCCCAGCAGTACGCCTGGTTCGCCCAGGGCGTGCTGTCGTTCATCGTGCCCGCGCGGTACTCCGTCGAGCAGTCGGCGGGCGGCAACACCTCCTGGAACGCGGGCGTGGACTACGCCGGTCTGCTGCGCTCCTCCGAGCACGCCGACGAGGTCCGGGCGCTGTACCGGACGGCGGGACTGGACCTGCGCGCCGACCTCACCACCCTGACCCGGGGCGCCCGGGTGCACGCCGACCCGCGGGCGGTGCGCCGCCTCGAGCGCACCTCCACCGCCGGGCAGGGCCTGGCCGTGCCGCTGCTGAACCTGCACACCACCTCCGACCAACTGGTCCCCGTGCAGCAGGAGAACGCGTTCACCGCCCGGGTACGGGCCGCCGGTGACGGCGCCCTGCTGCGCCAGGCCTACGTCGCCCGCCAGGGCCACTGCGCCTTCACCGCGGCCGAAATCGTCGCGGGCGTGCACGCCCTGGAACACCGGGTGGCCACGGGCCGCTGGGACGGCCGCACCACACCGACCGCCCTGCAACGCGCCGCGCGGGCCCTCGGCCTCGACGGAGCGGCCTTCGTCCCCTACCGGCCCACGCGCCTCGTCGTCGGCCGCCACCACTCCTGACCCTCCGCTCCCCCTTCCCGCCCCCGGCCTTCCACCCCTGGACCCGCCATGTCGCTGACCGACCCCGCTTCCTCCGCGCACCCCGCCGGCCCCGCACCGAGCCGGCTGCCGCTCGGCACCCTCGTCGCCGGCTGTCTCGCGGTCTGCCTCGCCCAGATCGCCCTCGCCGTGCCCGCCACCCTCAACGGCCTCTTCCAAGAGGACCTGCATCCGATCGGCTCCCAACTGACCTGGATCTCCGACGCGTTCCTGCTGCCGGTGACCGTGCTGGAACTCACCTTCGGCGTCCTGGGCGACCTGTTCGGACGCAAGCGGCTGCTCGTGGGCGGCTCCGTCCTGGTCGTCGTCGGCGAGGCCGTCTCCGCCGTGAGCGGCGGCGTCCACCTGCTGTGGGTCGGGCAGGTGATCTCCGGCCTCGGTGCGGCGGCGCTCTTCCCGACCTCGCTCGCCATGATCGCGGCGGGCACGCACAGCCACCGGGACCGGGCGCGCGGCATCACCGTGTGGGCGGCCGCCCTGTCCACCGGCGGGTTCGTCGCCCCCGTCATCGGCGGCGTCACCGGCAGCCACGACTCCTGGCGCGCGGCGTTCGTGGTGGTCGTGGTGATCGCCGCGGCCAGCACCGTGGTCAGTCTGCTGGGCGCCGCCGACTCCCGGGCGCCCGAGGGCCGCTCGCTGGACCTCGGCGGGCAACTCACCGTCGGCATCGGCCTGTTCGCGCTGTTGTACGCGGTCATCCAGGGTCCCACGGACGGCTGGGGCTCGACGCCGGTCGTCGTCGCGTTCGTGGTCGCCGCGGTGTTCGTCGTGCTCTTCGTCGTCGCCGAGCGGCGCGCCCGTTCCCCGCTGCTGCGCCTGGACCTGTTCGCCAACCGGGCGTTCGCCGTCGCCTCGGTCGTCGCGGTCGTCGGCATGTTCAGCTTCCTGGGCACCGCCTACGCCACCAGCATCCGGCTGGGCCCCGTGCAGCACCAGAGCCCGCTGCGCACCTCCGTGGCCTTCCTGCTGCTCAACGGTCTGACCCTGGTCCTGGCCCCGCTCACCTCACGGCTGCTGGAGCGGGTCAGCGGGCGCTGGATCCTCACCGTGGGCCTGGCGCTGATGGCCGCGGGCGACTTCCTCGCCGCGACCCTGCCGGTGGAGAACCGGGCGCTGACCTCCCTGGTGCTGCCCCTGGGACTGGTCGGTGCCGGGTTCGCGCTGACCGTCTCCTCGATCACCGCCACCGCCGTGAACACGGTCCCGCTGCGCTACGCCGGCATGGCGAGCGCCTCCACCAGCCTGCTGCGCGACTTCGGGTTCACCCTGGGACCGGCGGTCATCGGTGCCGTCGCCCTCAGCCGCGCGGGCTCGCTGTTCAGCTCCGACCTGCACCGCTCCGCGCTGAGTCCGCAGGTCAAGGCGGCCGCCGCCGAGGTCGCCGCGGAAGGCGGCCCACTGGCCGTCAACTCCGTCCCGGCCACCGCCTCACCGGGCGGTGCCGCGCCGCTGGCCCTGCGGGCGCTCGGCCACGGCTACGCGCTGGGCTTCACGATCTGCGGCGCGGCGGCGCTGGTCTCCTGCCTGCTGGCCCTGATCGCCCTGCGCCGTACGGACACCCCGCAGGACACCGGCACAACCGCGCCCACGACGCCCGAGACGGCACCGACCGCCTGAACCACCACTGGACGCCGCTCTCTGCGCGGCGGTCCTTCCTTGTCGGTGCCACAGGCCCTGTGGAAGGGTGGCGAGAATGAGGAAGTACGTCGCACTGCTGCGCGGGATCAACGTCGGCGGCCACGCCAGGATCACGATGAAGGATCTCCGCGAGCTGTTCGGGGCGTTGGGATTCGACGAGGTGCAGACGTATCTGCAGAGCGGGAACGTGGTCTTCGCCGACCCGGCGGGGACGGCGCCCGGTGAGGTGCGGGAGCGGATCGAGAAGCGCCTCGCCGACGGGCTGGGCGTACCGGCGAGCGTCCTGCTGCGCACCGGCGAGTCGCTGGACCGGACGGTCGCCGCCAACCCGTACCTGGACCGCGAGGACGACCCGGCCAAGCTGCACGTCACCTTCCTCGCCGGGACACCGGCCGCCGAGCGGGCGGCCGCCCTGCGGACGCCGGCCGGGGAGACCGCCGAGTTCGCCCTGCTCGGCGACGAGATCCACCTGCACGTGCCGGGCGGCTACGGGCGTACCAAGCTGAACAACGCGTTCATCGAGCGCCGGCTAGGCATCACCGCGACCACCCGGAACTGGAACACGGTCAAAGCCCTGCACCGCATGGCGTCCTGACGGACGGAACCGGTTGTCGAGTCGCGGGCCACCCGGGGGTGGTTCACTGCTGGGGTGACTCAGGACTTGGAGATCCTCTCATTCGACTCGGCCGAGGCGTTCGAGGCTTGGCTGGCCGAGCATCACGCGTCCTGTCCCGGTATCTGGCTCAAGCTGCGCAAGAAGGGCCCGGGAATCGTCGCGCTGGACTACGCGCAGGCCCTCGATGTGGCGCTCTGCCACGGCTGGATCGACGGTCGGAAGGCCAAGTTGGATGACGAGTGGTGGCTGCAGCGGTTCACCCCCCGGAAGCCGAACAGCAAGTGGTCCAAGGTCAACCGGGACAAGGTCGCGGCGCTGATCGAGCAGGGCCGGATGCGTCCCGCCGGGCAGGCCGAGATCGACCGGGCCAAGGCGGACGGCCGCTGGGAGGCGGCCTACGACGGCGCGAAGACCGCGACCGTGCCGGACGACCTGACCGCCGCGCTGGCCGCCGAGCCGTCCGCCGCCGCGTTCTTCGAGACCCTGGACCGGCGCAACCGCTACGCGATCCTGTACCGGATCCAGGACGCCAAGAAGGCCGGGACCCGGGCCCGCCGGATCGAGAAGTTCGTCGCGATGCTGGCCAAGGGCGAGAAGCTCTACCCGTAGCCGGCCGGCGGCCCTCGCAACCGCGCTGGTACGCGTGGCGTGCGACGGTCGCCGCCGGCTACGAACGGTCGCTTTCCGGCCCGGGTGCGGTGCCCTCTCCCGTCCGCCTGTACGCACTGGGGCCTCCGGCGGGCGGCGACCTGGCTAGACGGTGAGCAGCGCCTCCACCGTGGAGGCCGGATCCCACTCGGGGTCGAGGCCGGTCAGGCGCTGGGCGACCCGGCGCCAGGCCGCCGGGTCCGTGCCGGGTCCGGAACGCACGAGGTCGGCGAGGAGGGCGCGGGCGTCGGCGGCCTCGGGCGGGGCGTCCGTGCGACGGGCGGCGGCGCCCAGGTAGGCGAGCAGCCGCGCGGCCGGGGTCACGCGGCGCACCAGGTCCGCGCCGTCCAGCAGACCCGCCGTGAGCAGCCCGTCCAGTTGGGTGGTCGGTGCACAGTGGAAAAGGCCGCCGAGTCCGTGCCGGGCGCGCTCCCGGGTGAGCCGCGCGCCGCCGGGCAGGCCGTCGGGGCCCGGCTCCGGCAGCAGCGCCGCGTGTCGCAGCCGTACGTCCTCGGGGACGCCGTCCAGGCGGATGATGTCCTGCCAGTACGGCAACGGCTCCTGGGCGTGGGCGGCTTCGAGAGCGGCCCAGTCCACCGGCTCGCCCGGCGGGCGCGACTCGATGAGGTCCCGTGCGTGCGGGGCGTGCCGGGCCCGCCGCAGCTTCCGGACGAGTTTCTCCGGCGCCAGTTCCCGGTCGAGCCGGGCGCGGAGGACTGCGGCGGGATCGGGGGACGCGAGGGCCTTCGCGCATACGGTGGTGGCGGAGCGGCCCAGCAGGTCCCGTCCCGCGAGCCTCGCCAGCCGGTCGGCACCGCCGTGCTGCAACAGCCGTAGGCAGCCGAGTAGTTGATGCCCGAGACCGAGCCGCGCGCCCTCTGTTTCGAGGATCGCCTCCACGAGATCGGGTTCGGCCGAGCACAGCCACATCAGACCACCGGCCGGCCACGCGGAGTTCCCGGCCCGCCAGTCGGCGAGCACCCGTGCACCCAGGGAAGGCCTCCCGGCACCCGGCCGTGACCGGGTCACGATCCGGTGGACGAGGGGCCGGGGGTTCCAGTGCCGCAGCAGGGCGAGGTCGACCTCGGGGTCGTCGAGGCCGACGAGGCGCTCCACCGCGCCGCTGCGCTCCATCCAGCGGGACTGGGCGGCCAGGACGCGCAGCGCGTGGGGGTCGCGGTCCGCGAGCAGCCGGTCGAGGACGGTGCGTGGGGTGCGGTCGTGGCGCAGCAGGTACGCGGCGAGCAGCCAGGGTCCGTCCGGCCCGAGCCGGGGCAGGACGGCGTCGACCACCTCGGCGTCGGCCAGGCACAGCAGGGTGCCCTCCGGCCAGTCCCACAGATGGTCGCCCCGCTCCAGCAGCCTTGATCGCCTCGTCGGGGGTGGCCGGTCCGGTCCTGCCGATGGTCGTGCCCGCGCTTGCCGCCGGGCCCGCACCGGACTGCGCGCGCCGCAGCAGCTGCGCCCAGGTCAGCCCCTCGGAGGCGGCTTCGGACGCCGTCACGGTCGCGGCCAGGCGGAGCCAGGCGTCGGGGTCGGTGCCGAGTTCGGCGCGCAGCCGACGGGCGAGCGCGGCCCGCCACGCGTCGGCGAACGCGAGTCGCTGCCAGTCGTGCGGCAGCAGGAGCAGGCGCCGGGCGGGCAGCAGGGTGAGCAACTCGTCGGCGGGCAGCACGCCCTGTACGTAGGCGTGCTCGATGTGCTGCGCACCGGATCCGTACGTCTCGGGGAGTCGCCCGCGCAACTCCGCGAGGCCGGGCGCCCCGTACGCGAAGCCGCTCGGGGACGGGGGGATGCCGTGGAAGGCGCAGGCGAGGGCGAACCAGCGAGGGGTGGCGAGGCCGGGCGCGGTCGCCGGCTCGTACACCGCCAGCGCGCGCAGCACCTCGGGGTCCTTCGGCCGGGGCGCACCGTCCGGGGCGAGGGAGTAGAGCAGGTCGAGCGCGGCCAGGGCGTGCACACGGTCGCGCCGGTGGAGAGTCCGCCGGGGTGCGGGTTCCGAGGCGGGGGGTTGGGGCTCGGCCGGTGGGTGGGGCCCGGCCTGCGGTTGGGGACTGGCCGGCGGTTGGGGACTGGCCGGCGGTTGGGGACTGGCGGCGCCATCGACCATCGGCTCGGGCTGGGCGGGCGGTTGGGGCTCGGCGGGGGCCTCGTCCGGGACGACCTCGTCCGGGACGACCTCGTCCGGGGCGGCCTTGCCCGCCTTGGCGATCAACTCCGCGACCGTTCCCGCGTGTTCGGGCAGCAGGGTGTCGAGTGCGGCCCAGGCTCCCTCCCGGTCCCCCAGATGCGTCTGGGTCAATGCCCGCAGTTCGGCGACCGCCGCCGTGCCCAGCAGATCCCGTTCGGCGAGGCGCCCGAGTGCGGCGAGGGCGTGGTGGGCAGGGCGCGCGGTGCCGATCAGCTCGACCGGGTCGAGGAACCCCGCCGTCGCCATGCCCTCCGCCCAGACGGCGGCGCTGCCGTCGAGCTCCTCCTCCGTGAGGCGGCGCGCGGGCAGGCTGGTGTTCCCCGCGCGGCGACCCCCGGCCCGCCACGGCTCGTTGAGGACGGACAAGCGGAACGCCTGACGCTGTGCGTCGCTCGCCGCCTCGTGGCGGGCCAGCTCCTCGCAGGCCTTGGGCATGAACGGGGTCGCGGCATGGGCCGCGGCGAGGGCGTCGAGATCATGGACGTACGGCTCGGACAGCAGGTCGCGCAGGGTGCTGGTGCCCCGGGCGGTGGCGAGCAACGCGGGCAGCCGGGCGGGGTCCTCGTACGGCTCGCCCTGCGCGCGCAGCCGGCGCGGTCCGTCACCGTCCGGGGCGGCCAGGGCATCGGTGACCGCGTCCACGGTGGCCCGGCTCAGCCAGGCGGCCGCGGCGGGGTCGTCGAGCAGGGCGCGTACGGCGTCCGGGCCGGTCCGCTCCCAGATTCTCAGCAGGGCGTACCGCTGGGCGACCTGTCGTACTCCCCACCGCAGTGCGGGCACCACGAGCTGCGGGTCTCCCGAGCCGAGCAGCGGGGTGAGCCAGGTGCGCGGGACCTGGCCGTGCGGCGCCGTCAGCTCGGCGCGCAGCGCGTTGTCGAGCGGAACGGTGTCGAGCCGCTCCGCGATGGTACGGCGCAGGGACTGAGTGGTACGCGGGTTGCGGTAGACGGCTGCGGCGACCTGGGCGTCGCCGACCGCGACGAGCCGGGCGAGGATCCGGGTGTCGAGCCGGGGATGGCGGGCCAGGGCTGCCCGGGTGCGGGTGTCGCCGTGGTCGAGGACGGCGGTGACGAGGGCGGGCGCCGGCGGCGTCCCGCCGGCCAGCAGCTCCGTCGTCACCCGCTCGGGCAGGGCGGCGAGCGCGGCCGCGGCATGCCGGGGCTCCGTGTGTTCGAGGAGGAGGCCGAGCGTGCGGTGGACACTGCGGGGTGCGGGCGGACGGAGCGTGTCGTCCGGCACCGGCGACAGTGGTGGCTCGGCGAGCAGTTCGGGCAGGGTGCCGGGGTGCGTGACCAGCGCGTCGTGCAGTCGGCACCAGCGGGCCGTGTCCCCACCGAGGTGACGCTTCGTCACCTCTCTGAGAAGGGCGGCCGTCTTGTCGTCGGCTCCGCCCGCGGCGGCGACCTTGGCCGCCACCGACCGCGCGGGCCGCGCCCGTTCCACTGCCCGCAGCGCGGCACCACTGCGCGGGCCCGTCCCCTCGGCCTCCCGACCGGCCCCGACCATCTCGCGCAGCACCCGCCCTACCGCCCCCACCTGCGTGTTCGTCATGGCCGCCATGCTAGGAGGCGGCACTGACAATCCTGGCCGGCACCGCCCCCGCCGGGGAACTCCGACAGCCGGGCCCATGGTTACGGGGTTGTCAGCCCGCAGCGCCCTGCGAATCTACGCAGTCGGCCGGGCCACGGTCAGCGGTCCAGCGCGGGCAGGTGAGCCAGGCCCGTGTCGAACATGATGCGGTCGATGGTTTCACGCAGGGTGCTGTCGGCGCCGATGACCGTCTCGATGCCGCCGGGCAGGAGATCGAGCGGCCGGTACCAGTCACGCAGTCGCTTTGCGTCGACCTCGTCGGCGAGCGGCTTGGTGGCGTGCCGGGCGAGGGTTTCTTCGAACGGCACGTCGAGGTAGTAGTTGTGGGTCGGGCCACGGTGGTCGGCGCGCAACCGGGTGAGCATGTCGCCGTAACGGTCGGCGGAGAGGATGCCTTCGACCACGACGTGATAGCCGGCGTCCAGGGCGTAGCGGGCCGTCAGGTCGATCAGGCCGATGTTCGCCGCTCCGGGCCGGTCATGCTCGCGCAGTACGACGCGGCGGAGGTTGTCCTGGCCGACCAGGGCCAAGCCGCGGCCGAAGTTCTCACGGAGGCCGTCCGCGACGCACGACTTCCCCGAGGCGCTGTTGCCGCGCAGTACGATCAGCCGGGTTTCCTCGGTGCCCACCCTCACAGTGACCACGCTACCGGCAGCCGGTGTCACCTCCCTGGTCGATGTCCTCGTCACGAGCCCGAGCGAAGCACCGGCTTCTCCCTGTGACGATGAAGCCGCACTTCCCCAGCACACGGAGGGAGCCTGCATTGTCTGCGGCGGCGTCAGCGTGCAGCGGCGTGTCCTGCTACAGCACCGTCGGCGAGAACGGTTCGCAAGATCACGGACGGGTCGGAGCGCACCTTCGTCCAGTGCCGGTCGAAGTGGCCACGGTCGTCGGACGTAGTGATACTTCCTGGTCACGGCTGCCATCTGCTACGCCGGCCTCGTTCCGGCTTGAGACGACAGCATGAGTTCAAGCCCGGCAGGGCTCTGTAGTCGTGTGGGGACTGAGGAAGCGGCTGGTTCGGTCCTGTCAGGGCGGACCGCTGCCAAGTGATGATCATCGTCGTGGATGAGAGTGTTGACTTGGCCTGCCCGCGGTGCCAGGTGGCGTTGCGGGTTTCGGACAACCGGTTCAGCATCTGGTGTCCGGCCTGCGACTGGAACCTCGACCCGCTCGGGGGCGTTGGTGGCGGGCACCACCGGACTCGTGTCCTGGCGCACCACGATCGGATGTTCAACCGCGCTCTGGCCGGCGGAACCGGCGGCAAACGGCCGAGTTCTGCCTGGCTCGGCTTGCCCTGCTCGGCCACGACCTCGGCCGCCTCTCGACCGGAAGGTCTTTGAGTGCTGCCTGGATCCAGACCGCACTGGACGCCCTGACAACGCGGGCGGATGTGATCAGGCCCGTTCGCGCGCTGGATGACGAGCGGCAGAAGGTAACCGATAAGCATGCGTTCGACGCCGGGGGCAACCGCCAGAGCAGCATTGTCGGCATGGGAGTCGCCCTTGCCCAGCCACTCCAGGACTTTCTGTCTCGCGCTGCGCTTGGGTGTCACCGGCTGTTGAGCCGGCTGCGGGACCGCTTTGACGGACAGGCGGAATACCGGGCGGACGAAAACGCGGCCCGGATCGCCTCTGCCGCATCGGTGCAAGGGCTGCTTCGTGCCCTGCTGTTGCGTGAGACAGCACTCTTCGCGCTCGAACGCGCCGCCTGGTGTGAGGACGACCTTTGGGAGACACTGCGCGTTCACCTGGCCTCGGCGCCGGACATGGAGTTCGAACGGCGTCCACGCCTCTCGGAACTGCGCGGAGACGCGTTCGACGCCGAACTGGCGCCTCTCCGCGCCTCGATCGCCAACGACTTGAAAAGTAGAACCGTGCACGGGGCCTGCCCGTGAACCACACCGGCGCGGGGAACAGAACCGCACTCCGGCCCCCGCGCCGGCATCCACATCCGGCCACACCCACACCGCGTGATCACGGACAAGGACGCCCAGAAGCCGAAGCTCGCCGAGCCGAGACCTCCGCCGACGCATCCAGAAGCACGTCTTCGGCGGTCTGCGATGTTCCGCACATCCTGGGGCCGCTCATCGGCCACCATGGGGTGCGTGGAGATCGCCGAACTCGTTCTCAAATACGTTCAGGCCCTCGTGTGGCCGCTGATCACACTCACCCTCGTGTATGTCCTGCGTGCGCACCTGAGGGACGCGTTCGCGCGCATGACACGGGTGGAGACACCGGCCGGGTCGATCGAGTTCGCGGTCGAGGCGCGCGACGTGCTGAACCAGGCGGAGAGCGTCGGCGACGGCGCGGGGCCGGTGCCGGCGTGGAGTGGGTCCCGGACGGCCCACGGTGTGCCGGCACCCGCCGGGCCGCCCTCGGGCAACGGCCAGAGCACGGACTACCCCTTGCCTGCCCCAGCCGGATCCGGATACGGCTACCCCCCGCCGGGGCACGCTCCGGGCGGGCCCGGGCATGGCCACACCCAGCCGGGACAGCCCGCTCCAGGCGGGCCCGGGCAGGGCCAGCCTCAGCAGCCTGGTCTCGGCGGACCCGTGTACGGCCAACCCCAGCCGGGGCAACCCGGTTCCCTCGGGCCGGTCGTGCTCCACCCCGGGCCTGTCGCGCCCTACCCGGCGGAGCAGAGGCCCGGGCCGGTGTGGCGGGACGGGTTCCGCGTCGCCAGGGGCATGGCCGACTCCGTGCCGACGGCGGCCGTCGTCACGGCATGGGACGTACTGGAACGGCTCTGCCGGGAGGCTGTCCTGGCGCGCGGTCTGGGCTGGCAGCCGGCCGACGTGGCGTCCCTCGGCAGGGCGCTGGTCGCGTGCGGCCTGCCCACCGGCAGCGCGGCCGTCCTGACGCGCCTGCGCGGTCTGCGCGACCGCGCCCAGCACCTCTCCAACGGCGTCACACCCGGCGCCGCACGCGATGTCATCGACGCCTGCCTCGCCCTCGCCCGCGAGATCGAGACACTGCGCGGAGGGTGACCGAACGGGCAGTTGTTCAGCACCCCGGATCCCGCACCGGGTTCAGCACCGCCTGATGCCGAGAGGCAGTGGGGCGGGCAGGTCGGCTGGCCCGCAGCGGTCGAGAGTCTCCGCCAGCACGGCTTCCTCACCGGAGTCGACGCTCAGGCTCCAGCGCGACTTCTCGGCGACCCGGTCGGTGGCGTACTGGCAGCGGTAGCTCTCGGCAGGCGGGAGCCACCTGGTCGGGTCCTGGTCCGCCTCCGACCGGTTCGACGCGGCCGACACCACGCTCAACGCCCGCCCGTCGCCCAAGTCGTTGGCATAGGCCTTCCACTCCGCCGGCGACCAAGCGGAGGCGCCGGAGTCCCATCCCTCTGCGAGCGGGATCAGATGGTCGATCGACACGATCCACGGCGGCGTCCCCACGCCGGACGCACCGCTCAACTCCCACCCCGGACACGGCAACTAGGACGGATCCACCCCATTGTGTTAGCCCTTGTAAGCGCTCTGCGGTCGCCTTCCTTGTGCAGACAGGGCACCCAGGCGCCGGATCCGGTCACCTCGGCTGTCGGCGACGTCCGCGTCACCGAAATGCTGGTGACGGATAAGGGGGCATTGTCGGTGCCGGAAAATTTCGCGCGATCCATTTCCATCCGCCCTCGCACGGAGCGAAAAGAGGCGGTGACTTCCCGGAGCAACCTGTGGCTGTCGCAGTCGCCGGCTTCCGTGAGAACGACGGCGTGGAACGGCGCTATTTCCCGGCGCACTCGTCGCGGGCCGTCTCCGTGCCGGATTCGTCCGCCTGCGGCGATCGCGCCGGCGGCATGCCGCGCAGAAGTGGCAGGCATGCCAGGAGCAGCAGGCCCGCCGTGGCCCAGGGGGCTCCGGGGCCTACGCGTCCGGCGAGGACGCCGCCGAGCGCGGCGCCGACGGGCATGGTCCCCCAGGCGGCGAGGCGGTAGCCGCTGGTGACACGGCCCAGCATCCCGGGCGGGGTGAGCCGCTGCCGCAGCGAGACCGTGCAGACGTTCCACAGCACCACGGCGGCACTGTTCCCCGCGAGCATCAGCGCCACCAGCGGCCACCACGGCAGTACCGCGACGACCAGGTAGGTGAGCGCGGACACGGTCACCGACGCGATCAGGCTCCGCGCGGTGCCCAGCCGGTGCGCCGTCCACGCCGCCGACCTGGCTCCGGCCAGGCTGCCGAGGGCCGCCGCCACCAGCATCAGGCCGTAACCCCAGGACGGCAGGCCGAGCTTGCCCTCCACGTACACGACGAGCACCGCGTAGACCGCCTGCTGACCCACGCCGAGCACCGCGACCACCGCCATCAGGCGGCGCAGCACCCGGTTGCCGCCGAGCAGCCGCAGGCCGGCCCACGTGCCGCGCAGCAGACCGGCGACCCCGCGTTCCGTCCGCTCCCCCGGACCGAACCGGGGCAAGCCCCTGAGCAGGAGCGCCGAACCGAGGAACGTCACCGCGTCCACCGCGAACGGCCAGGGCTGCCCGACCGTCCACAGCGCCGCCCCGAGCGGCGGCCCGAGGAAACCGGTGCCCGTGATCTGCGCCCCGATGATCCGGGCGTTCGTCCGCTCCAGCTGCCGGTCCTCGGCCAGCCCCGGTACGACCGCCTGGGCCGCGCTGTCGAAGAACACCTCGGCGACGCCACAGAGGAAGGCCAGCACCACCAGCGACATGACGGGCACCCACCCGACGACCGTCGCCGCGGTCAGCGCCGCCAGCAGCGCGCAGCGGGCCAGATCGGCTCCCACCATGGACCGGCGCGCCTCCGTACGGTCGACGAGGGTGCCGATGAGCGGTGCCAGCAGCCAGGGCGCCCGCCCGGCGGCGGCGACCACCGACACCCAGAACACGTCCCGCGTGACGGCCGCCGCCAGCAGGGGCAGCGCCGCGAACCGCGCGCCGTCCCCGACCGAACTGAGCGCGTTCGCGGTGACCAACCGGCTGAGCGGCACCGCACGAACGGGAGCCGTACGACGGTCGGACAGCCAACCGAATTCCATGGGTGGGTGTTTTCCTTGTCGACGGTCAGGCGGGAGCCGGCGGTCGCCGGACGACACACCACACCACACCGCGGTACCCGGCATCAAAGCAACAGCACTTGAAACCAGGCGACTTTATGGACTCTTTTCTGACACCTCGCCCCTCGTGCGCGGAAGCTCGCACAGTGGTTGTGAGAGATGGAGACCTTCGGGACCCGCGCCCCGGGAGAACCGGCCGTCCGGCCGCTGGCGCCGGAGGGCGAGGCCGGTGTCGCCCGTCTGCTGGCGGCCTGTGAGGACTACTTCACGGCCGCCACCGGCTCGGCCGCGCTGCCCGGGGACGTGCAGAGTCTGTACTACTCCCTGCCCGAGGGCGCGGACTTCGACCAGAAGCACCTGCTGGTGCTGTGGCACGAGGGCGTCCCGGTGGGCCTGGTCGACGCGGTGCAGGGCCATCCGGACCCGGCCACCTGCTCGGTGGGGCTGTTCCTCCTCCACCCGCAGGTACGCGGCGCGGGACTCGGCACGCGGGCGGCGCGGCATCTGCTGCGAGAAGCCGAGGCCCGGGGCACGCGGCGCGTCACGGCCACCTGCCCGCCGGACTGGGCGCCGGGCATCGCGTTCCTGCGACGGCTGGGCTTCGAGGTGCGCCGGCCCGGGCCCCGGCAGTCCTCCACCGTCGGAAACCGGCTCCGGCGCCCCGCGGAGACGCGCCTGTGCACCGCGGTACTGCGCCTCGGAGCAGACGCCGACGGTGCTTCCGCGCCGGAGTGCCAGGCCGGGGGCGAGGCGTCATGACGGCCGTTCCGCCGTTCCTCGACGCGGGCCCCGACGGCGTCGCCGAGGACCTGGCCGCGGCCTACGCCCTGGTGCACACCTTCGACACGGACCGAAGCGGGCCACCGCCCGGGAACCCGCACGCGGAGTTCGCCGCCCTGCGCCACCGGGGCCCGGTCCACCGGTCCACGCTGGAAGCGGTACTGACCGGCGCCCGCGTGCCCGGCACGCCCGGGACTCCGGCCTGGCACGTGGTGTCCTACGGGATTTCTCCTCCGCCGCCTACGCCGACAGCATGGGCCGGGTGGTCGGCCGGTCGTTCCTCGAGATGGACGGCGCCGAGCACCGGGCCCGGCGGAACGCGCTGCACGGAGGCTTCCACCGGCAGGCCGTGACCGAGCAGCGGTCCCGCGTCCGCCGGAGCGTCGACGCCCGGCTGCGCGCCCTGGCGGACCAGGGCGGTGGGGACCTGGTCGGCGACCTGGCCTTCCCGGTGGCGCTGACGACCATAGCGGGCATCATCGGTTTTCCGCCCGGAACACGGATCGGCACCTTGTACACCTGGGCGGTCGGGCTGCTCGACGACGCCGACGGAAAGATCGCCACCGCCGTGGCGGAGTGGCTCGGCACACCCTCGGCGTGGCCCGCGCGCAGCCTCGTGGGCCGGCTCCTGCGCCACGAGGACCCGGTGATCGGCACCGGACCCGAACTCCTGCCCACGGTACGCCTGTTGCTGTCCACCGGCACCGAACCGCCGTTCCGTTCCCTCGCCACGCTGATGTACGCGGTCCTCTCCGACCCGGCACTCCTGGAGACCGCCCGCGCCACCGAGCGGGGGGCCACGGCCGTGATCCAGGAGTGCCGGCGCTGGGAGTGCCCGCTGACCTGGGTTCTGCGCCGGTGCTCCACCGACACGGACCGCCTGGACATCCACCGGCGGCCGCTGCCGCACCTGGCCATGGGCACCGGCCCGCACATCTGCCTCGGCCGGCACCTGGCCGCCCTCGAGGCCGGCGAGATCCTCGCCGGGCTGGCCCGTATGGCACCACGGGTGGGACCGGGCCGTCCCGCCCTGGACACCGACGGCGTCGAAGGCCGCGGCTTCAGGTCACCGAGGCGCCTCATCCTGCGGTGGTGACCCTCCCTCCCGCGCGGTCGGCAGGGCGAGGGCGCGACGGATCCTCCGGACGAGGGAGAATCCCAGGAGCGTCGCAGTCTGCCCCGTGCCCGCCAGGGCGAACGTGAAGGAGTGCCGTGCCGGAAGCAGTGAACGTGGCCCGTGCCCGCCGGGAGACTCCCGGGTGCGCGAACGTCGTACACCTCAACAACGCCGGCGCGGCACTCGCCCCGGCTCCGGTCCTCGAAGCCGTCATCGACCATCTGCGGCTGGAGGCGCGGCTCGGCGGTTACGAGGCCTCGATGGCCCGGGCCGCTGAACTCGACGCGGTCTACGAGTCGATCGCCCGCCTGATCGGCTGCCGGCCGCACGAGGTCGCCGTGGTCGAAAGCGCCACCCGGGCCTGGGACATGGCCTTCTACGCGATGCGTTTCCGGCCCGGCGATCGCATCCTGACCTCCCGCGCCGAGTACGCCAGCAATGTCATCGCCTTTCTGCAGGTGGCCCGCCGCACCGGCGCCCGCGTCGAGGTGATCGACGACGACGAACACGGCCAACTGTCGGTGGCGGACCTGCGACGGCGCCTGGACGACGACGTCAAGCTCGTCGCCGTCACCCATGTGCCCACCCAGAGCGGCTTGGTGAACCCCGCGGCGGAGATCGGCCGGCTGACCCGCGCCGCCGGCGTCCCCTATCTGCTCGACGCCTGCCAGTCGGTGGGGCAACTGCCCGTCGACGTAAGCGAGATCGGCTGCGACATGCTGTCGGCGACCGGGCGCAAGTTCTTGCGCGGACCGCGCGGTACCGGCTTCCTCTACGTCTCCGAACGGCTCATCGAGCAACTGGAGCCGCCCTTCCTCGACTTGCACGCCGCGACGTGGACCGGTCCGGAAACGTACGACATCCGGTCCGACGCCCGGCGGTTCGAGGCGTGGGAAACCAACTACGCGGCGAAGATCGGTCTCGGTGTCGCTGCGGACTACGCTCTGGGCTGGGGCATCGAAGCGATCGAGGAGCGGGTCACGGCTCTCGCCGCACGGCTGCGGCACCGGCTCGCGCAGACGCCCGGAGTGACCGTCCAGGACCGTGGCCGGCGTCTGTGCGGCATCGTCACGTTCACCGTCGACGGCGTGCCCGCGGCCGAGGTGCGGCGACAGCTCGCCGCGGCAGGCGTCAACACCAGTGTGTCGGCGATCACTTCGGCCCGCTACGACCTGGGCGCGCGCGGCCTGTCCGAAGTGGTGCGTGCGTCGGTGCACTACTACAACACCGACGAGGACACCGAGCGGCTGTGCCTGGCGCTGGACTCCCTCTCGGCGGTCTGAGTCCGAGTGCCCGCCCGCCCGCGCAGGCCGGTGTGCCGGGCACCTCGCCGACGGGCGGGGTGCCCTCCCCTCGTACCGGAGAAGGGTGAGCACCCCGCCGCTCGTCGTCCCTGCCGAGGGCCGTCAGGCGACCGCCTGCCTGCTTCCCTCTCCCGTCTCGTGATGGATCGGCGTGCCGGAACCGGTCAGGGGGACGCCCGTTCCGCCCCGCCGGGTGGCGACGATCTCCGCGACGATCGAGAGGGCCGTCTCCTCCGGTGTGCGGGCGCCGAGGTCGAGGCCGATCGGTGAGCGCAGCCGGGCCAGTTCGCGTTCGGTCACGCCTTCGGCCCGCAGCCGCCGGTCGCGGTCCTCGTGGGTACGGCGTGATCCCATCGCGCCCACGAACGCGGCCGGCATCCGCAGGGCCGCCTTCAGCAGGGGCACGTCGAACTTGGCGTCGTGGGTGAGCACGCACAGGACCGTACGGGCGTCGGTCCCGGTGCGCCTCAGGTAGCGGTGCGGCCAGTCGACCACGACCTCGTCGGCGTCCGGGAAGCGGTCGCGGGTGGCGAAGACGGGGCGGGCGTCGCAGACCGTCACGTGGTAGCCGAGGAACTTCCCGGCCCGGGCCAGCGCGGACGCGAAGTCGACCGCGCCGAAGACGATCATGCGCGGGGGCGGCACGTTCGACTCGACCAGCAGCGTCACACCGCCGGGGCAGTGCGAGCCGTCCGCGGAGAGCTCCACGGTGCCGGTGCGGCCCGCCTCCAGCATCGCCCGGGCCTCGGCCGCCGCCGTCCGGTCCAGGTCCGGGTGACCGCCGAGACCGCCCTCGGCCATGCCGTCGGAGCGGACCGACAGCACCCGCCCGAGGAGTTCGGCGGGGCCGCGGACGACCCGGGCGAGGGCCGCCGGTTCGCCTCGGGCGGCGGCGGACAGCACCGGCCCGAGGACCGTCCGCTCGGGGGCCCGCGCCGCCACCGGCGTGATCAGTACGTCGATCGTTCCGCCGCAGGTCAGCCCCACGGCGAAGGCGTCGGCGTCGCTGTAGCCGAACCGTTCGAGGACGCTCTCACCGCTCCGCAGCGCCGCAGCGCACAGCTCGTACACCGCGCCCTCGACGCAGCCGCCGGAGACCGAGCCGATGACGGTGCCCTCGCGGTCGACGGCGAGGGCGGCGCCGACTCCGCGCGGTGCGCTGCCGCCCACGGCCACCACGGTGGCGACGGCGAATTCCCGGCCCTCCTCGGTCCAGCGGTGGAGTTCCCCTGCCAGGTCAAGCATCCGGCGCTCCCGCGGCGGCCGCGAGGACGCGGTCCGGCCGGATGGGCAGGCTGCGGTGGCGTACGCCGGTGGCGTGCCAGACCGCGTTGGCGACGGCGGCCGCGGCGCCGACGATGCCGACCTCACCGACGCCCTTGATGCCGACGGGATCGTCGGGGTCCGTGTCCTCGATCCAGTCGGCCTCGAGGCGGGGCACGTCGGCGTGGGTGGCCACGTGGTAGCCCGCGAGGTCGGCGCCGACGACGCCACCGGAGGCACGGTCCCGGGCCGCCTCCTCGTGCAGGGCCATGGAGATGCCCCAGACCATGCCGCCCAGGAGCTGGTTGCGGGCGGTGAGCGGGTTGACGATCCGGCCCGCCGCGAAGATGCCGAGCATGCGCCGCACCCGCACCTCGCCGGTGGTGACGTCCACGGCGACCTCGGCGAACTGCGCGCCGTAGGAGTGCCGTTCGGCGGGGCCGAGGGCCTGGACGGCCTCGGTGGTGTCCGATCGCACGGTGAGGCCCTGCGCGGGGATGTCGGTGCCGAGGGCCAGTCGTTCGCGCAGTTCACCGGCCGCCGCCTCGACGGCCCAGGACCAGGAGCGGGTGCCCATGGAGCCGCCGGCGATCATCGCGGGGCCGAAGTCGCTGTCGCCGATGCGCACCCGGATCCGCTCCGGGGACACCTGGAGCGCGTCGGCGGCGATCAGGGCGAGTGCGGTACGGGCGCCGGTGCCGATGTCGGCCGCGGAGATCCGTACCGTGAACGTGCCGTCCGGATGCGCGGTGGCGCTCGCGGTGGACGGTGCCGAGCCCGCCGGGAAGGAGGCCGCCGCCGTGCCGGTGCCGAGCAGCCAGCGCCCCTCCCGGCGCACTCCGGGGCGGCTGTCCCGGTCCGCCCAGCCGAACCTGCGGGCGCCCTCCCGGAAGCAGGCGGCCAGGTAGCGTCCCGCGAACGGCAGGCCCGACACCGGGCCCGTCTCGGGTTCGTTGCGCAGACGCAGTTCGATCGGGTCGATCCCGCATTTCTCGGCGAGTTCGTCGAGGGCCGCCTCCAGTGCGAACGATCCGGGAGCCTCCCCCGGGGCGCGCATCCACGTCGGGGACGGCACGTCGAGCGGCACGACGTGATTGGCGGTGTGGTGGGCGTCGGCGTCGTACATCACCCGCGCCACCCCGGCGCTCGGTTCGACGAACTCGTACACGGTGGAGGTGCGGCTGACGGAGCGGTGCTCCAGTGCGCGCAGCCGTCCGTCGGCGTCGGCGCCGAGCCGGACGCGCTGGACGGTGGGACTGCGGTGGCCGGCCAGCGCGAACATCTGACGCCGGGTCAGGGCTACGCGTACGGGCCGTTGCAGGAGGGTCGCGGCCATCACGGCGGCCACCTGGTGGGCCCGGACCCCCTTGCTGCCGAAGCCGCCGCCGACGTGTTCGGAGCGTACGCGCACGGAGGCCGGGTCGAGGGAGAAGAGGTTCTGGAGTTCGCCGGCAACCCAGGTGACGCCCTGGTTGGAGTCGGTCACCTCCAGCCGTCCGTCGTCCCAGCGGGCGGTGGCCGCGTGGGGCTCCATGGGGTTGTGGTGCTCTTCGGGAGTGGTGTATTCGACGTCCACGACGAAGGCGGAGGAGGCCAGCCGGGCGTCCAGGTCGCCCTTCTCCGTCACCGCCGGCTCATGACCGTCCACCGGGTGGGCATCGGGGTGATCGCCCGTCAACTCGACGTCGTGCGGCTGTTGTTCGTAGTGCACGACGAGCGCTTCGGCGGCCTCCCTCGCCTGCTCGGACGTCTCCGCGACGACCAGCGCGACCGGCCAGCCCAGGTGCGGCACCCGGTCGTGCTGGAACACGGCGCAGGTCGGGTCGGGCCGCAAGCCCAGCAGGCCGGTGTAGTCGGTGTTCAGGTGCGGGGCGTTGCGGTGGTCCAGCACGGCGAGGACGCCCGGCATGGCGAGGACGGATTCGGTGTCGAGGGAGCGGATCCGGCCGCGGGCGATCGTGGACAGCACCAGCCAGCCGTGGGCGAGGCCGGCGAAGGGCACCTCTGCCGCGTAGCGGGCCGCTCCGGTGACCTTGTCCCGTCCCTCGACGCGGGTGTGGCCGGTGCCGACGGACGGTGCGGGTGCGGACGTCGTGGTGGTGGCGGTGCTCATCGGGCGGTTTCCTCCGCGAGTTCGGTCAGGACGGTCACCGTGAGGTTGCGGATCAGGTCCACCTTGTAGCCGTTGCGGGGCAGTGGGCGGGCCGCCGCCAGTTCGGCGTCCGCCGCGGCGGCGTAGGTCTCGGGGGCGGCCGGCGCTCCGGTCAGGACCCGCTCGGCGGCCGAGGCCCGCCACGGCCTGGAGGCGACGGCCCCGAAGGCCAGGCGCGCGTCCGTCACGATGCCGTCCCGGATGTCGAGGGCGGCGGCGAGGGAGCCGATGGCGAAGGCGTAGGAGGCGCGCTCGCGCACCTTGCGGTAGCGGGAGTGGGCGGCGACCGGGGCCGGCGGCAGCGTGACGCCGGTGATCAGCGCGCCCGCCGGCAGGGCGGTCTCCCGGTGCGGGGTGTCGCCGACGGGCAGGTAGAAGTCGGCGAGCGGCGACTCGCCCGGCCCGTCCGCTGTTTCGTAGTGGACCACGGCGTCGAAGGCGGTCAGGGCCACGGCCATGTCCGAGGCGTGTACGGCCACGCAGTGGTCGGAGGCGCCCAGGATCGCGTGGTTGCGGTGTTCACCCGCGATGGCGGGGCAACCGCTGCCGGGGGCACGCTTGTTGCACGGCTGACTGACGTCGGTGAAGTAGCCGCAGCGGGTGCGCTGGAGCAGGTTTCCGCCGACCGTGGCCATGTTGCGCAGCTGCCCCGACGCACCGGCCAGCACGGCCTGGGCGAGCGCGGGGTAGCGGCGCCGGACCTCGGGGTGGGCGGCCAGGTCGCCGTTGGTGACGGTGGCACCGATGCGCAGTCCGCCCTCGGCTGTCACCTCGATCCGGTCGAGCGGCAGCTCGCGGATGTCGATGAGCCGTGCGGGACGCTCGACACCCGTTTTCATCAGGTCCACCAGGTTGGTGCCGCCGCCGAGGAAGCGGGTGTCCGGGGCGGCGTCGAGCAGTGCCACGGCACCGGCGACGTCGTACGCCCGCTGATAGCCGAACTCCCTCATATCACGGCCTCCTTGGCCCCGCCCGTCGCGGCGTCCTCGTGTCCTTCGCCGGTGTGCGCCTCCGCCGCGCGGGCCACCGCCTCGACGATCGCCACGTAGGCGCCGCAGCGGCACAGGTTTCCGCTCATCCGCTCCCTGATCTCGTCGGCGGTCAGGGGCGGCGGCCCCGCTTGCGGACGGACGTCCTCGGTGACGGCGCTCGGCCAGCCCGCCGCGTGCTCCTGGATCATTCCGATCGCCGAGCAGATCTGCCCCGGCGTGCAGTAACCGCACTGGAAGCCGTCGAGGTCGAGAAAGGCCTGCTGCACGGGGTGCAACCGCTCGCCGTCGGCGACGCCTTCGATGGTGGTGATCTCCCGGCCCTCGGCCGCGACGGCCAGTTGCAGGCACGCCACGGCCCGGCGCCCGTCCAGCAGGACCGTACAGGCACCGCACTGCCCTTGGTCACAGCCCTTCTTGGTGCCGGTCAGATCGAGCCGCTCGCGCAGTGCGTCGAGCAGGGTGGTGCGGTGGTCGACGGGCAGCGTGTGCTTCTCGCCGTTGATCTTCAAAGTGATGACACTGGACGTCGATAAGGCCATGCGCTGCTTCTTTCGCGATTCAGGACAGACGGGTGGGCCGACAACCGGGACACAGCGGTGGGTGGAGCGCGTCGTGCGGGCCTGCGCCCGGCGGCGGGCGAAGCGAAGGTATGCGGGTACGAGGCCGGACAGTGCAGCCGGCGACTGCCACAGGGCCGTTGCGGCCGCTATGGTAGGCGCGAACGGACAGCTGTCCGTTTCCTTGGAATCTAACGGACAGCTGTCCGCTTAGCAAGGGCGAGCTTTGGCCACGCCTTAAGGGGGACGCATGCCTCAGCAGGGGGACTCATGCCGACGCTCCGACGCCCAGCGCAACCGCGAGCGCATCCTGGAAGTGGCGCTCGCCGAGCTGTCGCGCTGCGCGGACACCCCGCTGAGCGGGATCGCCAAGAAGGCCGGCGTCGGGCAGGGCACCTTCTACCGCAACTTCCCCAACCGTGAATCCCTCGTCCTCGAGATCTACCGCCACGAGATGCAGCAGGTCGCCGACAGCGCCCGGCACCTGCTGGACACCCGCGCACCCGACGAGGCCCTGCGCGCCTGGATGGACCGGCTGTCCGAGTTCGCCATGACCAAGGCCGGACTGGCCGACGCGATCCGGCAGGTGACCAGTGCACCGGGCGGCCCCGCGAAGCCGTCTCCGACACCCGTGGCCCATGCGGCGGAACTGCTGCTCCGCGCCAACGAGGAAGCCGGCACCATTCGCCCCGGCGTCACCGCGGACGACTTCTTCCTCGCCATAGCCGGCCTGTGGCAGCTCGACCCGCACGACGACTGGCGGCCGCGCGCGACCCGGCTCTTCGACCTGCTCATGGACGGCCTGCGCACGAGAGCACGCCGACGGTGAAGCGCCGCGCCCCCGAGTGCGGTCGGACCCAACTCTCGCGTCCGAGGACTGGTTTGGTCTAGACCAAGCAGGGTACGCTTCCGTCACTGCACATGGTCGCCCCTACGGCCATAGTGCCGTTGCTTGACATGCTCATGCCCGCCTTTGCCTTCGCATCGACGGGCACGAACCCCCACAGGAGTTGTCATGAAGAGCAAGAAGATGCTGGCCGCCGCCATCGGCGCGGGGATCGCCCCGCTCCTGGCCGTGAGCCTGCCGGCCGGCAGCGCGAGCGCGCACGGCTACATATCCTCGCCCCCCAGCCGGCAGGCCCAGTGCGCCGCCGGCCTGGTCTCCTGCGGTTCCATCAAGTACGAGCCGCAGAGCGTGGAGGGCCCCAAGGGTCTGATGAGCTGCAGCGGAGGGAACGCCGCCTTCGCCGAGCTCGACAACGACAGCAAGGGCTGGAGGGTCACCCCGGTCAGCCGGACGACCAGCTTCAGCTGGCGGCTGACGGCACGGCACGCCACCAGCACCTGGCAGTACTACGCGGGTGGCCGGAAGATCGCGGAGTTCAACGACGGTGGCGCCCGGCCGGGCGAGACCGTCACCCACCAGGTGAACTTCGGCAGTCTGACCGGCAAGCAGAAGGTGCTGGCCGTGTGGAACATCGCCGACACCGCCAACGCGTTCTACGCCTGCGTGGACGTGAACGTGAGCTGACGCGTGTGCCGCCGGTGCCCCTCGGGTGCTCGTCCCGGGGGGCAGCGGGGACCGGACCCCGGCGGGAGAGAGCCGGGGCCGCGCCGTGCAGGGGACCGGGGGCTCGCCCAGCAGGAACCGGAAAGCTCACCCTCAGGCGTCCGGGAGCTACGGGCGGGACGGGGGAGCTGCGGGCGGGCCGCCGGTCGGCCCGGGCCCTGGCCGACCGGATCCAGCGGGCGCGGCGAATCCAACGGCGCGTCCAGTCCGGGCCGGCGGGGCCGGCAGCACGGCGGATCCAGCAGGCACGTCGGATCCGGCAGGCACGGCCGGCAGAGCGGTCACGAGGGCGCTCCCGTCACCGCCGCCCGCCCAGCCCCGCCATACCCCCCGGCGAGCCCTGCCCGCCGGCCGCGCCAACCCCACGAGCCCCGCCAGCCCTCCAGCCCCGCAACCCCGCAGCCCCGCAGCCCCGCAGCCCCGCCAGGAGACCGAACCACCCGCTCGCCACATCGACACGAGGTCCCGTGAACAACAGACAAGGAACCACCACCCGCCCGGTCGCCGTCACCCTGCTCACCAGCGGCCTCACCACCGTTCTCACCACCGCCCTCGCCACCGGCCTCGCCGCCGCCCCGGCAGTCGCCGCCCCCGCCGCCACCCGGGCGGAGGCCCGCGTCGGCGCCGACTGGGCGGCCCGGTCGATCGTCTTCACCGCCGCCGAGGAACAGGCCAACGACCTCCACGTGTTCCCCATGGATCGCGGCGCCGGCGTCCGGCAGGTCGGCTTCCGGGACGCGTTCCCGCTCGCACCCGGTGACCACTGCGCGTACCTCGATCCCGGGGACCACACCTTCGTCGTCTGCGAACTGCCCACCGGCGGCCCCCGGCCGGACAGGATCGACATCTTCCTCGGCGACCGCGACGACACGGTCGTCACCAGCGACCCCGGGGTCGCCACCGTCCGCGGCGGCCCCGGCGACGACGAACTGCACGCCCACACCGCGCACACGGTGCGGGGTGACGCGGGGGACGACATGGTCATGGGACGCGCGGTCCTCGACGGCGGCGACGGCACGGACCACCTCATGGGCGACGACGGCGACCAGCGGCTGTGGGGCGGCCGGGGCAACGACATGCTCGAGGCGTACGGCGGTGCGGACACCGTGTACGCCGGCCCGGGCGACGATCACGCCATGGGCGGGGACGGCCGTGACATCGTCCTCGGCGGCCCCGGTGACGACACGCTGTACGGCGAGGGCGGTGACGACCTGGTCAGCGGCGGTCCAGGGAAGGACACCGTCGACGGCGGTCAGGGCCGCGATGTCGTCCTCCGGTAGGACCGCCCGGCTCGCCCGGCCGAACGAGTGACAAAGGCCGTGGACAGCGCAGGTGCTGACGCCCGGTCGCGACCACGGCGAACCCTCCGCCGCCGAGGCCGGCCGGCCGCCACGCTCGGCGACGACGTCCCGACGAGGGCACGACACGGTGGGCCGACATGGATGGCGCCGAAAGCGCACCGGGTGGGGTCCGGGCCGGCCCTCCCCAGTGTCCCTACGGGTGACGACGCCGGCGCCCGGGAAGGCCACGCCACTCCCGGCACGGCGACCTCTGACACTCCCGCACCGTGCGAGACACACGGCCGGCTTCACCGTTATGGGGACGGGGTGGTGGGTGACGCCCGACCCTGGCCTTCGCGGCGGTGACCTGCGCAAGCGATCAAGCGGAACCCCCATCGCACCTGAACGAGTGACACATGTCGTGACGCGTCGGGTTGCGGGACCGACGGACTGTCGGTTGCCTCGTGAGCGGAACACAAGAGAGGTACCGCGCAGACAGGCCGAGCGCTGTCCGTTGGAGGATTCGCATGCGTTACACACATATGGGTGCCAGTGTCGTCCTGGCTCTCGGTGCCCTGGGACTGCAGGTTCCGGCCGCTGCCGCCGCTGATGACTCGGATATCCGTATCGATCCGTGGAATGCCTCCCCGGGTTCCACGGTCACGGTCAGTACGAGCGCCTGCGACCCTGACGCGGACTACGGCAAGGGCACATCGGAGGCGGGAGGGGACTTCCACCTCTTCGGCGGCGACGAGGAGGGCGTGCTCACCGGTGAGTTCCAGATCCCGGAAGGCACCGAGCCGGGCAGCGACACCATCACCCTGAAGTGCCCGCCGCTCACCAAGGTCACGGGGACGTACCAGATCACCGGCCGCTCTCCCGAGGGCTCGGTCGACGCCGGCTTCGGACCGGTCGACGACTCGGGCATGGGGTTCGCCCTGGGGG
Organism: Streptomyces sp. DSM 40868; assembly: GCF_011820545.1. Classification (NCBI taxonomy): domain Bacteria; kingdom Bacillati; phylum Actinomycetota; class Actinomycetes; order Kitasatosporales; family Streptomycetaceae; genus Streptomyces; species Streptomyces sp. DSM 40868. The sequence continues at coordinate 8,793,491 of NZ_CP050504.1, read as the reverse complement.
GCGGACTGCTCTTCACGGCCGCCGCCGGTGTGGTCTGGCTGTGCCGCCGCCCGAACGCCGACGGAACCTGACCCGGAACCGCGGAACCTGACGCGACCGCATCCGCCGTGACGAGAAGGCCCCACCGCGATGGCACCCGCACACCACCCCCACCCACCCCGACGGCCGCTCCTCCCCGCTGTGGTCCCCCTGGGCTGGGCGATGGCGGCGGGCGCGGTGCTGCTGATCAGCGGGGTCCATGACGAGGAGCCGCCGCGGCCTTCGGCGGGCCAGACCTTCTCCGCTTCCACGGACCCCGCTCCCCCGACGGTCCGTCCGCTGCCCCCGGCGGACCCGGTCCGGCTCCGGATCGCCGCCATCGGCGTCAATGCCCCGTTGACACGCGTGGGCCTGGACGCGGCAGGGAGGCTACGGACTCCGCCCCCTGACGAACCCGGCCTCGCCGGCTGGTACGGCGACGGCGTCCCTCCCGGCTCGGCGGGCACCGCCATCGTCACCGGGCATGTGGACACACCCGCCGGAGAACCCGGTGTCTTCTACGACCTCGGCGCCCTGACCGAGGGCGCCACCATCGAGATCAGCAGGACGGACCGGCGGACTGCTGTGTTCACCGTCCGCGCCGTCGAGCTCTACGACAAGAAGCAGTTCCCCAGCGAGAAGGTCTACGGCGGTTCCGGCCGGCCCGAGCTCCGGCTGATCACTTGCGGCGGCGGCTACGCCAAGGACACCGGCTACCTGGGCAACGTAGTGGTATACGCGAGGCTGACCGCGGTGCGGTAGGCGAGCCGGCGTTGTGCGGAACCCGGCCGAACCGGCGATCGACGGCTCGGCCGGGCCGGGTGCCGGGGCGGTGAGTGCCCCGGGCCCAGGCCCGGCACCGCAGCGGTGTCCAGATCTGTGGGATGCCCGTCCGTACGGACATGGTGCCGCCCGGCCGCGCGGACAAGACTGAGGTCACGGCGCGAGCCCGCGCGTACGCCTGGGAGACATGGGGTGGAAAGATGACTGACGACATATTGGTCGCCGGAGTCGGTGTGCCGGACACAAGGCTTGCCCGGGAGGCGACCGAGCTGGTGCGGGACGAGACGAGCGAGCTGATCTATCACCACTCACGCCGGGTCTATCTGTTCGGCGCCCTCCAGGGCCGTCGGCGCGGCCTCGACTACGACCCCGAACTCCTGTACATCGGCGCCATGTTCCACGATCTCGGCCTCGGCCGGCGCTTCCACGACAGTGGCCGGCGCTTCGAGGTCGACGGGGCGGAGGCGGCCCGCCGGTTCCTGCGGGAACACGAAGTGCCCGAGGACGGCGTACGCCGCGTGTGGACGGCGATCGCCCTGCACACCACACCCGGCATCCCGGAGTTCATGGAACCCGAGGTCGCGCTGGTCACCGCCGGTGTGGAGTACGACGTCCTGGGCATCGGCTACGGCGACATCGCACCCGCCGACCGCGCGGCCGTGCTCGCCCTGCATCCCCGTCCCGACTTCAAGCGGCGGATCCTGGAGGCCTTCACCCGGGGCATCCGTCCCAAGCCGGAGACGACCTTCGGCAACATCAAAGCCGATGTCCTGGAGCACTATGTGCCGGGGTTCGAGCGAGGCGACTTCGTGCGGACGGTCCTCGACTCGCCGTGGCCGGAGTGAGTGGCCGGCGGCCGGGGCAGGTCGTGGTGATCCTGGCCTTCCCCGGCGTCCAGCTGCTGGACGTGGCCGGTCCCGCCGAGGTGTTCACGACGGCGAACGCGTACGGGGCCCGGTACGACGTGCGGGTCGTCTCCGCCGCTCCCGGGCCGGTGGCCACCTCCGCCCCCGTCCGGCTGGACGCCGACGCGGGCCGGCACGACCTGCCGCACCAGCTGGGCACCCTGCTGGTGCCGGGCCGGCGGGAGTGGCGCGAAGCCGTCGCCGACCCGGCGCTGGTGGCCATGACGAAGGACCTGGCCGGCCGTGCCCGCCGCGTGGCCTCGGTGTGCGCCGGTGCGTTCATGCTGGCCGAGGCCGGCCTGCTCGACGGACGGCGGGCCGCCACGCACTGGCGTCTGGCCCCCGAACTGGCACTCTGCTACCCCGATGTCACCGTGGAGCGGGATGCCCTGTTCGTCCGCGACGGTCATGTGATCACCTCGGCCGGGGTGACGGCGGGCATCGACCTCGCCCTCGCCCTGGTCGAGCAGGACCACGGTCCCGACGTGGCGCGGGAGGTCGCACGGGAACTCGTGGTCTTCATGGCGCGCCCGGGAGGGCAGTCGCAGTTCAGCGCGCGGCTGACCCTGCGGGAGTCCACGCATCCCGTGGTCCGGCAGGTCATGGACCTCATCGGCGCGGATCCCGGCGCGGAGCACGACCTGACCGCTCTGGCGCGCGGCGCCGGGGTGAGCGTACGCCATCTCAACCGGCTCTTCCGGACGCACGTCGGGACGACGGTCGGACGCTATACGGAGGCGATTCGCCTCGAAGCGGCACAGGCTCTGCTGGAGTCGGGCACCGAGCCCGTGGAGACCGTCGCGGCGCGCGCCGGTTTCGGCTCCGCCGAGGCGATGCGGCGGGCCTTCCAGAACGCGCTGGGCCTCTCGCCGACGGTCTACCGGGCCCGCTTCCGCACGACGGTCCCCGGATGAGGCCGGCACGCCCGGGCAAGGCCGGCGGCACCGTGTGAACGAAGCACCGGCCGAACTCCGGCGGGCTCGCCCCGGCGCGCATCGTGGAGCCCGCCCGGGACTGATCGCCTCTCCGAAGGTGCGTCAGACCACGGCGAGCCTGTCCACCAGCAGTTCCACCCTGCGCTCGGCATCCTCCGGCAGCAGCCGTCCCGCCCGGGACAGGGTAGCCAGCCCGTGCAGGGCCGCCCAGAACACCTCGGTGAACAGTCCCGGATCGACGCCGTCCCCGGCGACCTCGTCGAGGGTTTCCAGCAGGGCCGCGAAGGCGTCCTTCAGGGGTTGTGGAGTCTCCTCGTCCGCGAAGACCAGGCCGCCGTCGAGCCGGAACAGGGCGTCGTAGACCGCGGGGCCGCGCGCGGCGAAGTCGAGGTAGGCGCGGGCGAGGGCGGTGACCCGGGCGCGGGGTCCGTCCGCGGCGGCGGCCGCGGCCCGCATCGCCGCGGCCATCTCGGTGGCGCCTTCGAGGGCGACGGCGCCGATGATCTCGCGTTTGCCCCGGAAGTGGCTGTAGAGGACGGGCTGGCTGTATTCGATGCGCTCGGCGAGCCGGCGGGTGGTGACCGCGTCCCAGCCCTGCTCCTCGGCGAGTTCGCGAGCCGTCGCCACGATGAGGCGCTCGCGGGCCAGCCCGGCCTGGTCATCACCGCGGTCGCGCTGCTGGTCTGCAGCGTGATCATGTCGGTGCTGCTGCTCGTCCCGATCAACAACCGGGTCAAGACGTGGACCGCCGATGGCCTGCCGGCCGACTGGAAGCGGCAGTTGAACCGCTGGGACCGCTTCCACCACGTCCGGGTCGCCGTGATCATCGCCGCGTTCGCCCTGCTGGTCACCGCCCTCGCCTGAACGCGGCCCCAGACCGCGCGGGTGGCGCGCGGCTCGTGCCGCGCTTGCCGCGTCACCTGCGAAAATCGCTGTCGGTTGCCGGATCACGGTGATAGACACCCGGAGTGGAAGAGACTCTGGAGTTCCCCGATCTGCTGCGGCTGACCGACGAGCGGGCGACCGCCTTCAGCGCCGCGGTCGCCTCCGCGCCCAGCCTTGACGCGCAGGTGCCCACCTGCCCCGACTGGACGCTGTTCGACCTGGTGCGGCATCTGGGCGAGGGGCGCAGGAAGTGGGCCGCCATCGTGGCCGCAGGGCCTGCCGACGCTCCCCCGCCCAAGTCCGCATGGGGCGCGTCGGCTGTGCCTCGGGAGCGCGAGGCCCTGCTGGACTGGTGGGCCGCATCGGTGCGGCAACTACTGGCCGCGTTGCGGGAGTCCGGCCCGGATCGCGGCTGCTGGACGTGGTGGGGCACGTCGCAGTCGCCGCAGACGGCCGGTGCCGCCGCCCGGCACCAGCTCCAGGAGGTGGCGCTGCACACCTACGACGCCCAGATCACCGCGGGCGCCCCGCGGCCGCTGCCGGACGAGGTGGCGCTCGACGGTGTCGAGGAGTTCCTGTCCACCTGCTGTGCGACGACGAGCGCCTGGCCGCATGAGCCTGCCGCCGTCGACTACCACGCCACCGAGGGCCGTTCCTGGCGCCTCACGCTCTCCGCCGACGGCGCACGGACCGCCCGCCTGCCCGGCCCCGGCACGGCGCCCGCCACCGCGGCCGACGCCTCCCTGCGGGGCACGGCCGGTGAGCTGGTGCTGGTCCTGTACGGCCGTATACCGGCGGACTCCCTGAAGATGGATGGCGAACGGCGCCTTTTCCACCAGCTCCTGGCCTGGGACCCGGACGAGTAGGACCAAGCCGTAGCCCCCCGGACGGTGCACAGGCGCAACGCCGCACGACGGCCTCGAGGAGACGTGATCCGCCCGATCCGGAGGTTCCACCCGACAAACGTGGTGCGGAAAATGTCGGGTGGTCGGGGCCGGCGCCGGCACACGATGAGGGCATGGATGACACGACCTTGGTTTCCCGCTTCCTCCGCGACGGCTTCGTCAAGCTGGAGGGTGCCGTCGCGCCGCGCGTGGCCGCGGACTGCGCGCGGCTGCTGTGGCGAGAGACGGGCTGCGACCCGGACGACCCGGCGACGTGGACGCGGCCCGTGCACCGGGTGCCCGGCATGGCGCAGGGACCGTTCGCCGCCGCACCCAACTCCCCCGCCCTGCACCGCGCGTACGACCTGCTCGTGGGCGCCGGACGCTGGGAGCCGCGCTACTCGCTGGGCACGTTCCCGCTGCGCTTCCCGCACGAGGAGGAGCCCGACGACACGGGCTGGCACATCGAGGGGAGCTATCTGCCGGAGGGTGAGAGCTGGTACTTCACCAATCTGCGTTCCCGGGGCCGGGCGCTGCTGATGCTGTTCCTGTTCAGCGAGGTCGGTGCGGAGGACGCCCCGACCCGGATCCGGGTCGGCTCCCACCTCGATGTGCCGAAGGTGCTGGAGAAGTACGGGGAAGAGGGGGCGAGCGCGCCGACCCTTGCCCCCGATCTGGTGGCGGCGTCCGAACACCGGCCGCCGGCCCTCGCCACCGGGTCCCCGGGTGACGTGTTCCTGTGCCATCCGTTCCTGGTGCACGCGGCGCAACCGCACCATGGGGTGCGGCCGCGCTTCATGGCCCAGCCGCCGCTGATGCCGGCCGCGCCGTACGAACTGGAGCGGGCCGACGGCGCGTACTCGCCCGTGGAGATCGCGATCCGCCGGGGCCTGGGGCACGCCACCCCGGGGCCGGACGGGGACGGCGCCGGCCACGGCCCCGAGTGACCGAGCGGGTGCGGCGTGGTGGACGCCGGAGGAAGGAGACCGGGCATGCTGGAGCGGCTGAATCAGGCTCTGGAGCACATCGAACGTCATCTCGACCGCGAGATCGGGGCGGAGGAGCTGGCACGCGTCGCCGGCACCTCGGAGTACCACCTGCGCCGGATCTTCTCCGCGCTCGCGGGCGTACCGCTGTCGGAGTACATCCGGCGCCGTCGGCTCACCCTCGCGGCAGCCGAAGTCCTCGCGGGACGCGAGACGTTGCTGACGATCGCGGTGCGCTACGGCTACGGCTCCGGGGAGGCGTTCGCGCGGGCGTTCCGCGCCATGCACGGCATCGGGCCGGGCGAGGCACGGCGTACCGGCGCCGCGCTCAATTCCCAGTCCAGGATGGCCTTCCGCCTCACCATCGAGGGCAGAAGCGATATGCGTTACCGGGTCGTGGACAAGGCGGCCTTCAGCGTCGTCGGGTTCAAGGCCCGGGTACCGCTGGTGCATGCCGGGCCGAACCGGGCGATCGCGGATTTCGTCCGGGGAATCGGCCCGCAAGCCCTGACGCTCCTGGAGAAACTGTCGGACCAGGAGCCGCACGGCATCGTCTCGGTCTGCGACGACCTGGACCCCGGCCGGGCCGAGTACACCGAACTCGACTACTACCACGCCGTGATCACCTCCGCGGCCGCGCCCGCGGGTACGACCACGCTGAACGTACCGGCCGGCACCTGGGCCGTCTTCACCGCCTCCGGACCGGTGCCCCAGGCCATCCAGGAACTGTGGCGGGGCGTGTTCACCGAGTGGTTCCCGTCGAATCCGTACCGTGGCCGCCCGGGTCCCGAGATCCTGCGCACCCGCCTGTCGCCGGAGAGGACCGAGGCCGACGCCGAACTGTGGCTCCCGGTGGAACCCGAGCACCGCTGACCGAAGCCGGCACTTCCCGGCGGGCCCCGGCCTGTGCCGTACGGCCGCCCGTCCGGTCGTCAGCCGGGGCGCTTGGCCATGACGACCACACCGGGCCCGCTGTACTCCTCGGCGGGGAGCCGGAGTTCGGCGACCGGGTGCAGGCTGGCCCGCTCGATCAGGTCGACGAGTTGCTCCGGTTGCCACTTGTGTGTCGTCCAACGAACGGGTACGCCCCCGTATGCCTCGGTACGCACCGCGTCCTCGTCGCCGACATGTGTCGCGGTGATGAAGTGCCCGCCCGGCTTCAACGCGCGTGCGAACAGGGCGAGTACCTGGGGAAGCACATCACGGGGGAGGTTGAACAGCGACCACCACCCGAGCACGCCGCCGAGGGAGGCTTCACCGAGGTCGAGGTCGGTGGCGGGAAGCGACGCTGAAGCAGCAGCGCGGATGAAGGCGGCGCGCGTTCTCGATCATGCGAGGGGAGAGGTCAACCCCCGACACGTCGAGTCCGCGCTCGGCAAGGTAGGCGGTCACCGTTCCGGGACCGCAGCCGACGTCGAGGACAGGACCGAGCCCGCTCACGGTGTCGGCGAAGGCATCGATCGACGCCTTGAGCCACGGATGTCGCCGACTCCCGTCGTCACCACCATGTGGGCGTAGTTGTCGGCCACCCGGTCGTAGGACTCGCGTACCACGTCGAGGTCGGCCGGGCGGTCGATGGGGTGTGCGCGCATCAGCCAACAATACGACCGCGCAGCGGACTTGGTGTCGGCAATGCGGTTGGCGGCAGGCCGTTGATCAGGGCCCGGCGCCTCGGGCGGACGGTGGTCGATCAGGTGAATTCAGCCAAGATTCAACGGTTCAAGGCAACACCGTTGTCAGAACGTAGTGTTGAGGCGTCACATACTTGTCATGTACCTGCGACTCACGGGGAGTCGCGGTCTCATGGAGGTGTGGGATGCACCGAAGACTGTCCGTCGGCCTGGCCGCCTCGGCGCTCGCCGTGATCACCACCGTCGGCGGTGCCACCGCCGCCGACGCCGCTCCCGCCGACAAGTCCCAGGTCCTGGCGAGCTGGACCCAGACCAGCGCGTCGAGTTACAACCTCTGGGTGGCCGCCCGGGCCAACCAGGCCGCCTGGTCCGCGTACGGGTTCGACTGGTCGACCGACTACTGTTCCTCCTCGCCGGACAACCCCTTCGGCTTCCCCTTCGCCACGTCCTGCGCCCGCCATGACTTCGGCTACCGCAACTACAAGGCCGCCGGCACCTTCAGCGCCAACAAGCCGCGGCTCGACAGCGCCCTCTACGAGGACCTCAAGCGCGTCTGCGCCACCTACTCCGGCGCCACGAAGACCGCGTGCGACAGCACCGCGTGGACCTACTACCAGGCGGTCAAGGCGCTCGGCTGAGCCCAGGCGGCGGCTTTGTCCCGGGCGGGCGCAGACACGCTCGACGGCTGCTCATCACAGGGAGGTCGTCTCCCGGCGCCGTGGGCGACCGAGCGGACCTTCGCCTGCCCGTACAACGCCGCCGCCCCACCCGGGACCGAGCGCTCTGTCAGCCCACCGCCCGCAACAGCGCCGCCGCGCTCGCGGCCTGCTGACGCGCTCGCGGTGAGCCGGACGATCCGGCCAGCGCGACGAGGCGCCGGACGGCCTCCTCCCACGCCGGACGGTACGCACCGTCGTGCGCGGTGAGACGCCGGTATGCCTCGGCAGCCAGGGAGCACGCCTCCGCGGCGGCCCCCGGATCGGACTCGTACGCGCCCCCGGCACCGGCCAGTTGCTCCGCGACCTGGCGCATCCCCGCGGCGAGAGCCTCCATCCGGTCGGCCGGCACGCCCTCGATCTCCAGCGCGAAGTACGCCCAGCGCAGGCACTCCGCGAGGTCGCCGCGTACGTTCAGATGCAGCTCGCACAGCGCGAGCACGGATTCCGCGTGGCCGGCCCCGGCGGCGAGGGTCCACCAGGCGAGCGCGGCGTCGTGGTCGTCCCGGTCCCAGTGCAGCAGTCCGAGGTGGTAGGCGGCGTACACCTCACCCGACTCCGCCGCCCCGCCGACCCGGTAGCCGGCCCCCGCATCCGGCCCCGAAGGCGTCCTCGCGACGGCCTGCCCCGGCGTGCCGAGGCGCTCGGCGGCGCGTTCCCACAGTCGTTCCCCTTCTTCGGCCCGTCCTTCGCGCACGAGCAGCAACCCGAGGTAGAAGGCGCCCTCCGCGCTGCCCGCATCGGCCGCCGTGCGCCACCAGCGCTCCGCTCCGGCCCGGTCACCGGCTTCATGGCAGCCAAAGCCGACATGCACGGCCGCCTGGACGTCGCCCGCCTCGGCGGCGCGCGTGAACAGTTCGCCGGCCTCCCGGTGCCGGCCCTGCCGCCGGTAGAGCACCGCGAGGTTCTGATCCGCGTGCGGCACGTCCCGCTTGCCGGCGAGCCGCCACAGCTCCTCGGCCTGTGCCTCGTCCCCCCGCTTCTCCCGTACGGCGCCGAGACCCACGGCCGCCGCCCAGTCGCCGGCGTCCATCCCCCGGCGGTACCAGCGTTCGGCCGCGTCGAGATCGCCGCGCAGCATGGCCAGCACCCCGAGGTTGTTGTACGCGGCCGGGACCCGGCGGGCGGCGGCCCTCTCGTACCAGTGCGCCGCGCCGTCCAGGTCCCCCTGGTCCTGTACGAGTCCGGCCAGCAGGTAGGCGGCCTGCCCGCTGCCCGCCTCCGCCGCCGGCCGGTATGCCTCGGCGGCACCGGCGAGGTCTCCGGCGCGGATCAGGGCGGCGGCGCGCCGGATGGCCTCGGCGGCGCCGGGCGGCTCGGGAGCCGGCTCGGGGCGGGACGGCGTCTCCAGCACTCCTCGCCCGTCCCGCGAGGTGTGAGCCACCACCTGGAACGTGCCGTCCGTCTCCGCGGCGGCCCGCCGCCCCTCCGGGTCCCCGGGGTCGTAGTGGTCGGGGTAGAGCGCGTGCACGGGCGCGGGGGCCGGTGCCGCGTCGGGGCTGAAGCGGGCCAGGCCCGTGGTGGCGGTGACCGTGAGGTCCCACCAGGGCCGCCAGACGCGTCCCGCGCACACGATCTCCGCCGTCAGCCGCCACCGCACCCACCGCCCGTCGTCCGTCACGGGCGCACAGATGAGGGTGGCGCTCGTGCCCGGCGCGGCGGTCAGCGGCAGGGCGGAGTCCGCTTCGGCTTCCGCCAGTACGGGCGCGGGTGAGGCATCCAGCAGGACCGCGACGTCGGGCCTGCGCAGGCGCTGATAGGCGCGGACCGCGCGCTGGGCGGACTCCAGCAGGTCGGCGCTCATGACCAGGTCGGGCATCCGCGGCCGGGCCAGCGACACACCGTCCGCGCGCAGCGGCAGGCGGTCGGTCACCTCGGCCCGCAGGGACCGCAGCACGGCCTCGTCCGCGCCCGTCGCGGTCAGCGTGAGAAGGAGATTGTGCCCGGTCAGCGGGATGTGCACCGTTTCGGGGTTGTCCAGCAGCCCGGGTGAGGCGATGTGTGCGACATGGCTGTGCACGGCGGCCCGTACGGTGAACGGCGGATCGCCCGCCCATCCCTGTACGGGGACGGGGCGGACGGGCCGCGTCATCTCGTAGACCGACCGTCCCGGCGCGACGGGCGCGCCGTCCGCCCGGCTCTCCGCCCGTTTCTCCGTCCGCGAGGTGCGGGCGGCGGGGTTCCGGCCGTCGTCGGCGGTCGTGTCGGGGAACTCCGGTGTGTGGTCCGCCGGGTCCGTCGCCGAGCCGCGCCGGTTCCGGCCGCGCCGTGCGAGGGCCGTCAGCCCGGAGAGCGCCGACACGGCGGCCACCGCGGCGTAGGGCAGCCATGTGCGCACGTCCGTGGCGGCGAGGACGGCGCCGCCGGCCACCGCGGGAATCACCGTTTGCAGGGCGGCCGTGCCGGCACGGCGCCGGTCGGGCGTCATCGGGCGCCGCTCGGCAGGCGGGCGGCGGTGCGGAACGCGTGGCCCCGGAGGTCGATACGGGTGCTGCCCTGGCGACCCGCGGAGGTCCAGTCGAGCCAGAGCACCCACCGCACGAGGCCGCGCTCGGTGCTGACGAGGAGGTCGAGGACCTCGGACTCGTCGGTGGCGATCCGGTAGGGGAAGTCGCTCTCCGCGAGGGCGCGGATCTGCGGCGGGTCGGAGTCGAGGAGGACCTCGAACCGGCGCACCGGCAGCTCGGCCGCGTGCCGGGCGAGGTCCCCGGACACCTCCGCACGGGACAGCACCTCTGCCCGCAGTCCGGTCAGCACCACGGCCGAGGGCGCCGTCGAGGTCACGACGATCCGGACGGTGTGCCCGGCGGCCGGAACGTCGACGACGCCGTCACCGAGGTCGAGCGTGACGTAGTCGTGGTTCCTGATCTCCACGGCCACGGCCAGCGGGTCACCGTCCGTCAGGTCGCGCGCGGCCCGGCGCCGGGCCAGGGCCTCCTGGAGCTGCTGGGGTGCCTGCTGGCCGAGGTAGGCGGCCGCGGCGGCCGCCATGACACCGGCGGCCCAGGCCAGCGCCTGCCCGGGGTTCCACAGCAGCGCGGCGCCCGCGACGGCGGCCACCGCCCCGCCGGTCCCGCCCCACACCAGGGCGCGGCGCCGCCTGTCGGCTCTCGGCATGTGCCCCCCCGGTTCCACCCGTGTCCACCGCCCCCTGGCGCACTCGGCACCGGTTACGTGGCGTGCGTCACATGATAGCCAAGGGGGCTGTGGAGAGGGTCAGTTGGGGCGAGGACGCCGCTCGCTCCTACATTTTCGGCTTCGCCGACTCGTCAGCTTCGAGCGGGCGGTGATCGGTGCTCAGGAAACCGTCTTGTCCGCCTTGGTGCCGTCGATGACCTTTCCGGCCGGCGGCGGAGTCGCCTTGACCGGCTTCCCGTAGTCCGAGAAGACGACGGTGCCCGGACTCCTGCCGCCCGACTGGTCCAGCTTGAGAATGTACGGCTTTCCCTCGGTCGCGACGTACATGGTGATGGTTTCGCCGCTCCCCTTCTTTTTCCTCAGCGGGATCGCCTTCCGGCCGTCCACCGTGGTGACGTCGCCCTTCGTCATTCCCTTGCGTTCGGACTTGTCGCTGTCCAGGTCGGCCAGGAAGCCCTGCTTGTCGCACATTCCCGTCGTACGGGAATCCCCGACCGGCACCTTCACCCACCGGCCGCTCAGCGCCCGGGCCTGCTTCCCGCCGCCTGCCGAGTCCCGTGCCGCTCCGGCCCAGAACTTCTCGTCGCCTTTGATGTAGGTCGTCTGGCCGGTGTGGATGACGTCGGCCGAACCGCTGTCCATCGCCATCCTGCCCTTGCAGTTCTTCTGGGTGTCGACGCGGAAGTCGACCGTCAGGGGCTGCCCTTGCGCGGACAGCTTTCCGGCCATGCGCAGCGAAGTGGCGTTCCGGGTGGCGGTCACCGCCTCGGCGGCCACCCGGTCCGCGCTCTTACCCTCGAACGGCTTGTCCGACGATCCGCCGTCGGAGCAGCCCGCGACACCCACGGCGGTCATCGCGCAGACCACGGACGCGGCTAACGTACGACTCACAGACATACAGAGCCCTTCCGGATACAGCTGCCACTTTTGTCGATCGGCCGCCGGCTTTCCGTCCCGTCGGCGGCCGCCGTGGAACTCCGGTTTCCCATTGGTACTGGAATAGTCGCCTCCTCTTTCGTTCCCCGGAAACCCCGGGGAGTTGGCGGCGCCTTTCGGACCTCCGGGACGGAGCACTCCCCCCGTGGGCCCGGATCCGCCGCGGGTTCCGGTCACCCGTGGCACGGAAGGCTTGCGGGACCGTACGGCGGGAAACCGGATAGCCCAGGGACCGCCGGACAGGACGACGGCTGGACGAAGACGGAACCGAGGAGGCCGGTGATGGTGTGGTGGGGCTGGGTGATCGTGTTGCTCGCGGTGGCGGGGTTGCTCGTCGCGGCGGCCGTGGCGGTCCAGGCCAGGCGTCGTAGCGGAACGGTGATCGCGGTGCGCTCGGACCGCGGGGCCGGCCGGGAGGGTGCGCGGTGATTCCCCTCGTACTCGCCTCCGAACTGACCAAGCGGGTGGTGGTGACGCTGGGCGGCGAGGCTGTCGCCCAGATCAGGGACACCGTCTTCGACGCCCGCGCGGGCCGCGTCACCGGCTTCACGCTGAGCGGGCGCGGTCTGCTGGCCGGCCCCCTCAAGGAGAGCCTCCCCTTCTCGGGAGTGCACGCCATCGGCCCGTCCGCCGTGATGATCCCCAGTGAGACGGCGCTGGAGAAACGGGAGTTGGCCGTGGGCGCCGATGGGCCCGGTCACGGCCAGGTCATCGGCGCGCCCGTGCTCACCGACCAGGGCACGGAGATCGGCACGGTCCTGGATGTCGTGATCGAGACGGGCGTCGGCGGACGTGTGGTCGGCTTCGAGATCGCCACCGAGGAGAACATGGACCGCCACCGGCGCAAGGCGTTCATCCCGCGCGGAGAGACGCTGGCCGTCTCCGGGCGAGCCCTCGTGGTGCCCGCGCACGCCCGTCACTTCATCGCCGACGACCTGCCCAGCTTCAGCGCCCAGGTCGAGGCGTTCCGCGCCCACACCGCACAGCAGTACCCGGGCAGCCCCGCGACCGGTGCAGGAGGACCGGCATGATGATGTTGACGCAGGTCCAGGGCCTGCCGGTGATCACCGCCGACGAGGCCGAACCGCTCGGGCGAGTGGAGAGCCTGACCATCGACGCGCACACGAGCGGCATCGCCTGCCTGCGCCTCTCCGGAGCTCCCAGGCATGTCACGGCCATCGCCTGGCAGGCGGTCGAGGCGGTGGGGCGGGATGCCGTCATCGTGCGCTCCCGTGCCGCCGCCGGTCCCGGGCAGGGCAGCCTCCCCGCCCACCAGGAGGCGCTGGGCCGCCGGGTCCTGACGGAACACGGCGCCGCGCACGGCACGGTCAAGGACATCGCCTTCGACAACACGACCGGTCGCGTCCTGACGCTGTACACCGCCCTCGGCGACATCTCCGGCGACCGCCTTCTCGGCATCGGCTCCTACGCGGTCGTCGTACGAGCCGAAACCTCCTGACGCCCAGGTCCCGGCAGGCCCCCGCGGGTACCCGGCGAACGGGTCGTGCACCTGGGCGCCGGGCGTGAGGAACCGCACCGGGCGGCCGGCCGCGCCCGAGTTCCCGGTTCCACCCTTCCGGGCGTTCGGTCCTGCACACGGGCTTTCCCGGCGGGTGGCGGCGGCAGGCCGGCGGTCGCGAGGGGCCCTGGCTGTCAGGGTCCCGAAAGCGCGCGGCGGTCGACGGACATCAGGTCGTGCGGCTGCCGAACGCGGACGTGCCGAACTTCCAGCGGCGCACGGTGCGCCGCCCGTCCGGGAAGGTCGTCATCGGCGGCGGCGCCGAGGCCCGGGGGAACGACGCGGTCCTCGCCGGTGCGTTCCCCACGGACACCGGAGACGGGCGGGATCGGCCTCGGCCGTCAGACCAGGTACAGCACCGTCGGATCTCGGTGTACGCGATCTGCGCATACCGCTGACCCGCCGGCCGGTCCTCTCAGTCGTCGGACTCCGGCGACGGGAGGTAGGCGCCGGGCACGTCGTTCGGTGCGTGAATCTTCTTCTCGCCGGGGTAGGGCCGTGCCCAGTTGTGCGTCTGGTACCACGTGAGGTGGTTCATCTGCGCGGGGTTGGCGAAGTCGGGGACGGCGTGCGGGCCGGTCAGGCGCTGCTTCGCCTTCCAGGCGTCCCACTCGGCCGCGAGGGACTTCCTGTCCGCCGGAACCTTCGCCGCCGGCACGGCCGACGCCTTGGGGTTCTGGGCTGCCGGGGTGTCCGCGCCGCAGGACGGCGGGGTCTTCAGGCCGTCGGTCAGCGGGACCCGGTTGGGCAGAGCGTCGAACGGCGTGTAGTCCGGGTGCCGGGTGAACACGCCCCGCATGGGCGTCGCCGCGCTGTCCTTCTGGTTCATCGGATGGATCCCGAGGATCTGCTCGACGGTGCGGATCATCGTGATCTGGGAGTAGTAGTGGTGGTCCACGACACCGTGACGGGCCCAGGGGCTGATGATCTGGACCGGGGCGCGGTGGCCGTCGACGTGGTCCAGGCCGGCCTGGGCGGGAAGCGGTCGGGGCGCCAGGGGCGGCCGCCGCGGCCGGGGTCATGGTTGCGGTCACTTACCGGCCTCCTGCGGTCGGGCGTCGGTGCGTTGCCGTGGCGTGTCGGTGGACTGCTGCCGTACGTCGCACTGTTGCCGCCGCGCGTCGGTGGAGTGCTGCCCTACGTGGGTCTGTCGTGAGTCGGTGACGGCGGCCGCCCCTGGCTCGGTCAGGGCCAGGAACGCCGCTTCCAACGGGGAGACCACCGGCGCGAGTTCGCGCAGCGCGATGCCCGCGTGGACGAGGCCGGCCACCAGGGCGTCGAGGGCGGGCACCAGCGCGTGCACCACGAGCACGTCACCGCCCTGGCGTCCCGCGGTGTCGTCGGCCAGGCGGATGCCCGGCGCGGCGGCGGCCAGCCGGCGGGCACACGCCGGATCGGAGGTGATGAGCCGGTAGGCGAGTTCGCGGTTCCCGGCGGCCAGTTCGCCCAGCGGACCGGAGAAGACGACCCGCCCGGTCGCGAGGATGGTGACCTCGGAGCACAGGGCCTCCAGGTCGTCCGTGCGGTGGCTCGACAGCACCACGGCGGTCGCCTCCCCCGCGAGCCGGGTGAGGACACCGTGGACGTGCTTCTTCCCGGCCGGGTCCAGGCCGTTGGCGGGTTCGTCCAGGACGAGCAGCCGGGGCCTGGCGAGCAACGCGGCAGCGAGGCCGAGACGTTGGCGCATGCCCAGTGAGAAGCCGCGGGTGCGGTCGTCGGCGACGTCCGTGCGCCCGACCTGTTCGAGCGCGTCGTCGATCCCCGCCGACCGGGGGTCGTCGCCGCGCAGGGCGGCGAGCGCGGCGAGATTCTGCCGGGCGGTGAGCGAGGGGTACAGCCCTGGCGCGTCCACGAACCCGGAGACACCGCCGGGGTCTTCGAACGCCCGGCCCGTCGGCATGCCCAGGATCTCCAGACGGCCACTGTCGGCCACGGCCAGGCCGAGCAGCAGGCCGAGCAGCGTCGTCTTGCCGGCGCCGTTCGGTCCGGCCAGGAATCCATGAACCCCTTCTTTCGACGGCCTCATGGACCCTAGAAAGCTCACACCACACCGGCAGGGGGCGCCGGGGCGGCGAGGCCCGGGGCTTCCGGGCGTCCCTCGCCGGTGCGTGTCGGCCGTACCCTCGGGTGCAGCCGACTCGGCGTGCGCTCCGGCCCCCGCGGCTCCCACGTCCTCGTCGGGCGCGTGCCCGATTCGGCGGAGCCGGACGCACGGGTACGCCCGCTGCTGCCCGGCACGGGCGGCACGCCGGCCCTGGTGACCGACCGCCGTATGCTCACCGGCCTCGGCTCCCCGCGCCGCCTGCCGCTCGGCCTCGGAGTCACCGGAGAACCGGTTCGCGGACCGGTCGGCGCACGAGAAACGCCGGCTGACGGCGACGTCCGGGGGCGAGCGCCTTCGACCGGTCCTACCGCCGGCTCATCACCGCCGCCCGCATGTTCCCAGGATCTCCACGACGCCGAGGTCCCCCTGGAAAAGCCGGTCGAGGCGGACCTGCTGGGCGCCGCCGGGCGCCGTTGCCGGCCGTGCGACGCGCTGTGCCTGTGCGGACCCCTGCCCGGTCCTGCTCATTGCTGTGGTGCTGACAGTCGAGGAGGCCCGTCGCGGCGTTCACGGCTTACTGGTCGACGGCCGGGGCCCGCCGGTCCGTGACGTGCGGGTGCCAGGCCCCCCGGGGTCACATGTGTCAGCTGTCGTGGAGGGCCGTGCGCAGAGCGTCGACGGCGAGCTTGCGGGCGACGTTGGCGGCGCGGGTGTCGCGCAGGCTGTCCAGGAGGAGGAAGTCGTGGACCATCCCCGCCACGCGGACGGAGGTCACGTCCACGCCCGCCTCGCGCAGCTTGTTGGCGTACTGCTCGCCCTCGTCGCGCAGGACATCGGCCTCGTCCGTGATGACCAGCGTGGTGGGCATGCCCTCGAGCTGGTCCAGGGAGGCCTGGAGCGGGGAGGCGTACACCTCCGTGCGCTGGCTCGGCTCGGAGTACTGGTCCCAGAACCACTTCATGCCGTCGCGGGTGAGGTAGTAGCCCTCGGCGAACTGGAGGTAGGACGGGGTGTCGAAGTCGGCGTTGGTCACCGGGTAGAGCAGGACCTGCGCCTTGAGGTCGATCCCGCCGCGCTCCTTGTTCATCAGCGCGAACACCGCCGACATGCAGCCGCCCACCGACTCACCGGTGACGGCGATGCGCGAGGTGTCCAGGCCGTGCTCCGCGCCGTGCTCCACGACCCATTGCCCCACGGCGTAGTTCTGTTCGACCTGGGTGGGGTACTTCGCCTCGGGCGCGCGGTCGTAGACGGGGAAGACCCCCGCCGCCCCGGCGCCGACGGTGAGCTCGCGGAAGAGCCGGTCGTGCGTCTTGTCGTCGCCGAAGACCCAGCCGGCGCCGTGGATGTAGAACACCACCGGCAGCGGTCCCGACGATCCCTTGGGCCGGATGATGCGGGTGCGGACCGTACCCCACTCGCCCGCCTC
Organism: Streptomyces sp. DSM 40868; assembly: GCF_011820545.1. Classification (NCBI taxonomy): domain Bacteria; kingdom Bacillati; phylum Actinomycetota; class Actinomycetes; order Kitasatosporales; family Streptomycetaceae; genus Streptomyces; species Streptomyces sp. DSM 40868. Next base: position 8,776,682 of record NZ_CP050504.1, on the reverse strand, counting down.
CACGTCGACCCACTCCTCGTCGACTTCCGGGCGCGGCACGCTGGGGTCGCTCTGCAGGCCGAGCAGGATGTCACGGCCCTTCTCCGGGGGGACCTCGTAGATCCGCGGATGCGGGTCCGTGGCCTCGCACAGCTCCTTCGCGGCCGGTTCGAGATAGGGCGTGATCGGAGGAGGAAGATCGGTCATGTCCACTCCATGCCATGAGCACACCAGTGCCCTGTTCCCGCGGGCCTCACCGGCCGCGGCTGTCGCGCGTGCCTGCCCGAGGGCGGTCACGCGTGGCTCCATCGTTCGCGGCCGATCCCCCTGCCGCAACCCGGCCACGAAGCCCGGGAGGGCTCCGCCCGGGTGGAGAAGCGGAGGTCTGCGCTCCGGCGCGGATCGACTCCGCCACCGGATGCGCGCTGTTCGTATCCGCCACTCGACAGGCGCCCGGGGAAGCCCGCGACGTGCCCGCCTCTCGCGTGTCCACGTGTCCGCGCCTCCACGTCCGTGGCCGCCGCCGTCATCGCCGCCGTGGAGCCGCCGTGCCCGGTCCCTGAGACCACGACGTCAGGCGGGCCCGCGTCATGCGATGTCGTCGTTCACGAGCAGGATCTTGCCGAGGTGGCCGCCGGCTTCCATGAGGCGGTGTCCTTCGGCGGCGTCGGCCATGGGGAGGGTCCGGTCGACGACCAGCTTCACGGCGCCGTTCTCGATCATGGGCCAAACGTTCTTCCGGACCTCGGCCACGATCTCGGCCTTGTGCTCCTTGGAGCGGGTCCGCAGGGTGGTGCCGTACACGGAGGCCCGCTTGAACACGATCTCCGCGAGGTTCAACCGGCCCTCCATCCCCTTCTGCAGGCCGATGACGACCAGGCGACCGTCCGCGGCCAGGGAACGCACGTTGCGCTCAAGGTAGTCGCCGCCGACGACGTCGAGGATCACGTCGTAGGGGCCGTGTTCGGTGAAATCCTCGGTGCGGTAGTCGATCGCCGTATCGGCGCCCAGTGCCCGCGCCTCGGCGGCCTTCTCCAGGCCGCCTACCGTGGTGACGACGCGGGCGCCCAGGGCCTTGGCGATCTGGATCGCCATCGTGCCGACACCGCCGGCGCCGCCGTGGACCAGGAGGGTCTCCCCCGCCTTGAGGCCCGCGGTCATGACGAGGTTGGACCAGACCGTTGCGGTGACCTCGGGAAGGGCCGCCGCCTCCACCAGACCGATGCCCTCGGGGATCGTGAGAAGCTGCCCGGCGGGAACGGCGACCTTCTGCGCGTAGCCACCGCCCGTCAGCAACGCGCAGACCTCGTCGCCCACCTGCCAGCCCCTGACCGCCTCACCGAGGGCGCTGATGCGGCCGGAGACCTCGAGGCCCGGGTACGGCGACCAGCCGGGCCGCAGCGGGTAGAGCCCCCGGCGCTGCATGACGTCCGCCCTGTTCAGCGCACTGGCCACCACGTCGACGACGACCTCGCCGGCCGCGGGCGTCGGGTCCTCGACCTCGATCCACTCCAGGACCTCGGGACCACCGTGCTCCCTGATCGCTACAGCCTTCACGACAACTCCGTAAGGGCTTCTGCGGGGCTCGGGAAGAGCACCCGCGAGCCAGAATGTTTACGGCGTACACATTAAGGCACCGGCTCGGCTGGGGCCGCGCGAACCCCCTGTGACGCGGCACACGCCCTCGATGTTTACACCGATTACATTGAAGTACTAATGTGAGGGCTGTAAACATTCATGCCCGGAAGAGGGAACCCGTATGACCAGCCAACTGTTCTCACCCTTGCCCCTGCGCTCCGGCCAGGCGCTGAAGAACCGGATCGCGAAGGCGGCGATGGAGGAGAACATGGCCGGCGACGGCCAGGTTCCCGACGAAGAGCTGTTCGCGCTGTACCGGCGCTGGGCCGCCGGCGGCACCGGACTGCTGATCACCGGCAATGTCATGGTCCACGCCGAGGCACTGACCGGCCCCGCCGGTGTCGTACTCGACGAGCACTCCCCTCTGGAACCGTTCGTCGAGTGGGCGAAGGCCGGCAAGTCCGGTGGCGGTGCGATCTGGATGCAGATCAACCACCCCGGCCGCCAGGTGGCCTCCGACATGCCCGGCGTGGTGTGGGGGCCGACAGACATCCCCGTGGAGCTGGGCAGGCACAGCGGTCGCTTCGGGCGCCCGACCGCCATGACCCCGCAGCAGATCGAAGAGACCGTGGCACGGCACGCGGTCACCGCTCGCCGCGCCGAGCAGGCCGGCTTCGACGGTGTCGAGATCCACGCCGCGCACGGCTACCTGCTCTCGCAGTTCCTGTCGCCCCTGGTCAACAAGCGCACCGACCAGTGGGGCGGGTCCCTGGAGAACCGCGCCCGCATGCTGCTCGACATCGTCCGCGCCGTCCGCGCCGCCGTCTCGCCGTCCTTCGCGGTGGCGGTCAAGCTCAACTCCGCCGACTTCCAGCGCGGCGGATTCGACACCGGAGACGCCCGCCAGGTCATCGAGATGCTCGACCCCCTCGGCGTCGACCTGGTCGAACTCTCCGGCGGCAGCTACGAGAGCCCCGCGATGACCGGCCGCCCGGCCGACGCCCGCACCCAGGCCCGTGAGGCGTACTTTCTCGATCTGGCCAAGGACCTGGTCCGGACCAGCCCGCTTCCCCTCATGCTCACCGGCGGCATCACCCGGCGCGCGAGCGCGGAGGAGGTCCTCGACAGCGGCGTGGCGGTCATCGGCATGGGCACCGCCCTCGCCGTCACCCCCGACCTTCCCGATCGCTGGCGTGAGCAGCGGGAGGCCGACCGGCAGATGCGGCGGGTGAACTGGTCCGACAAGGCCCTCGCGTCCGCCGCCGGCATGGCCCTGGTGCGCTACCAACTGCGCCGCCTCGCCCGCGGAGGCAGCCCCCGGCCCGGCACCCACCCGGCGATCGCCCTGATCTCCGAGTGGCGCATGCAGCGCAAGGCCCTACGGAGCTACCGCAGCTGGCTGTCACGGCCTCGGAGCGCGGCCTGAGCGGCACCCCGTCACCCCCCTGCCTATGCGTACACCGCTCACATGAGAGTGAGGAACTCCGCGATGTCTTCCGCTCAGAACGACACCGTCACGATGGACCTCGGAGGCCGTAAGGTCACCGTTCCCAAGGGCGGCCTGTACGACCGCTACCGCATGGCCCCGGACCTCGACGCGATCGCCCGCGACCCGCGCGTCAGCGGCGTGGACTTCTTCCGGAAGCTCCCCAAGGTCAAGGTCGACTCCCCGATCGGCCCCACCCTCACCCCGAACTTCTACTACGCCATCTCGACCGCCCGGCTCACGATGCTCGCACCGTCGGGGGCGATTCGCGCGCGGCTGCCCGAGGAGCTCTCGCCGCTGGAAGTCGTGCCCGGCATCGGCCTGGTCTCGGTCATGTTCTTCCGCTACGACGTGTGCGACATCGACTTCTACACCGAAGCGGCCGTCGGTATCGCGGTCAAGCCCGCGCGGCACGGCAAGCTCGGTTTCTTCGACCTCGTCTCCGGCCTGAAGAACGAACACCTCCACTCCTATGTCCTGTCGCTGCCGGTCAGCACGGAGATCGCGCAGGTCCGCGGGCACCACGGCTACGGCTTCCCCAAGTGGGTCACCGGCATGGAAGTCGGCATCGACCGTCACCGGACGACCGCACGCGTGACCAACGATGCCGGCGGAGTGGATCTGTCGCTCCTGGCGAACACCCCCGCCCAGAGGAGCTGTGCGAGCGGCGAGCGCGTCGGCTCACTCACCTCGTACACGACGATCGACGGTGCGTGGCACTCCACCCTGAACCAGACCAACGTCCTGAGCGCCGGCACGACGCACGGCACCAGCGGCATCACCCTGCGACTCGGTGAGGGCCGTATGTCGGACGACCTGCGGTCGCTCAGGCCGAAGCGGACCATTCGGTTCGACGTCATGACCCAGGGTCAGGCCGCCCTGCACATGCCGGTCCCCACCTCGGTCCAGAGCCGCGGCAAGTAACCCAAGGAGCCCCGCCATGACCTCCGCCACCGCCTCCGTCGGCCCGACAACCACCGGACCGGGTCTTCCCCCATCCCTCACCCCGCCCTTCCTCCAGCGGCTGGCCACTCGGGTGTCGGCCGCGCCGAACGCCGCACGGGTCACCACCACCGCGCCCTACACCGGCGCTCCCCTGGCCGACTTGCCGGTCTCCACCCCCGACGACGTCGAGGCCGCGTTCGCCCGCGCCCGGACAGCGCAGCGGGCCTGGGCCGCCACGCCGATGGCGGAGCGCAAGAGGGTTCTGCTGCGCTACCACGACCTGGTCCTGGCCCGGCGGGACCAGGCGCTGGATCTGATGCAGGCCGAGAACGGCAAGACCCGCCGCGACGCGTTCCTCGAAGTGGTCGACATCGGCGTCGTCTCGCGCTACTACGCCCGCAACGCCGCCAAGCACCTCGGTCCGAAGCGGCGCCGCGGTGCGATCCCGCTGCTCACCCACACCACCGAGCTGCGCCACCCCAAGGGCGTGGTCACCGTCATCTCGCCGTGGAACTACCCGCTGAGCATGGCCGCGAGCGACACCATCGCCGCCCTCATGGCCGGCAACGCCGTCGTGCAGAAGCCGGACACCCAGACCGCCCTGACCGCGCTGTGGGCGATGGACCTCATGTACGAGGCCGGCCTGCCCGAGGACGTGTGGCAGATGGTGATCGGCAGCGGCGCTTCCCTCGGTGGCGCGCTGATGGACAACGCCGACTACATGATGTTCACGGGCTCCACCGCCACCGGACGGCGGATCGCGAGCGACGCCGGCGAGCGCCTGATCGGTGCCTCCCTCGAACTCGGCGGCAAGAACCCCATGATCGTCCTCGACGACGCCGACATCGGGAAGGCCGCCGACGGCGCCGTCGCCGCCTGCTTCCCCTCCGCCGGGCAGCTGTGCGTCTCCGTCGAGCGCGTGTACGTGGCCGAGTCCGTCCGTGACGAGTTCGTCGCCGCGTTCGTCGCCCGTACCAAGAAGCTCGAGATCGGCGCCGCGTACGACTACAGCGTCGATGTCGGCAGCCTCACCACCTTGTCCCAGCTGAAGACCGTCACCGCACACGTCGACGACGCCGTCGCCAAGGGCGCCACCGTCCTCGCCGGCGGCAGGGCCCGGCCCGACCTCGGACCGCTGTTCTACGAGCCGACCATCCTCACCGGCGTCACCCCCGACATGATCGTGTACGACCACGAGACCTTCGGGCCCGTCGTCTCCGTCTACACCTACCGCGACGTCGACGAGGCCGTCAGCCTGGCCAACGCGACCTCCTACGGCCTCAACGGCAGTGTGTGGAGCCGTGACGGGGCCCGGGGCCGTGCCGTCGCCGCCCGCGTGCGAGCCGGCACCGTGAACGTCAACGATGCCTTCGCCGCCGCATGGGGCAGCGTCGACGCCCCCATGGGCGGCATGGGCGACTCGGGACTCGGCCGCCGCCACGGCGCGGACGGCATCCTCAAGTACACCGAACCCCAGACCGTGGCCCACCAGCGCGTCCGGGGCTTCTACCCACCGTCGGGCATCAGCCCCGAAACCTGGGCCACCCTGCTGACCGGAGCGCTCAGAATCCTCAAGGCGATCGGCGGCCGCTGACCCGCCACTGTCGTACGGCAGCGGCCCCGGCCCGGCCGCGCCGCGCAGAGGGGCGGCCCGTCACCGTCCCGGTTTTCCCTCCTGCCCTTCCTTTGCGATCCCTTAAGGTGTATGCGGCGTTCACATGAGAGAGGGAATGTGAACGCCGCGAACACCAAGGACGGGTGACCCATGCCTCCGACCGGCACGTACCACCACGGCGATCTGCGCGCCGCCTGCCTGCGCGCCGCGCGCGAACTCCTGGAGGAGGACGGCAGCGCGGGCCTCTCGCTGCGCGCGGTCGCCCGGCGCGCCGGGGTGTCGGCCACCGCACCGTACCGCCACTACGCCGACCGCGACGCGCTCGTCTCCGCCGTCGCCGCCGAGGGTTACCGCGAACTCGCCGGGCACCTGGCCGGGGCCCACCCCGCGCCGGTGACGCCCGACGAGCTCGCCGCGGTCGCCGTCGCCTACGTACGGTTCGCGCTGGACCACCCCGCCCTGTTCCGGGCCATGTTCGCCGAGCCGTGCGACCCTACGAGCGAGGAACGGGTCGCCGCGACCGCGGCCATCTCGGAATACGTCCGCGGGATCGTGCGGGCCGCCTTCCCCGGCGCGGACGCGGAGGCCCTGTCGACCGCGATCTGGGCCCTCGTCCACGGCTTGGCCTTCCTGCACCTCGACGGCAAGCTCGACTCCTCCGCCCCCGAGGTGGTCGCCGCCCAGGTCACCACAGCCGTCCACGCGCTGTTCCAGGCCTCCCCGGCGTTCAGGACGGCGGCTGCCACGCGGACAGCGGACTGAGCCGCCGGCACCGGCACGGCCGGGGGGACGGCGTCGATTGCCTCGGCGTGCCGGATGGCTAGATCGCGCTGTCCTCTTCTTCCCGGACCGCGGCGCTCAGCGGAGCCACCGCCTGCCAGCCCACGGATGCGTACAGTGTCCGGCCTTCCTCGGTCGCGCCCAGCACGGCCGCCCGCGCGCCCTGACGGGTCGCGGCCTCGGCGAGCGTTCCCATCACCACGCGTCCGAGCCCCCGGCGCCGATGAGCCGGGTGCGTCTCCACCTGGTCGGCCACGGCGGTCGGGCCGGTGACCGCGATCTGCCCGCCCGCGGCGAAGGCTCCGTCGGCGGCGCGCACCACCGCGCGGGTGACGCCGGCCCGGTCCCAGCGGTGCAGCCGGTAGCCGTCGGGGAGGCGGGGCGGGGCGTCGACGGCGCTCAGCCGGGCGGCCATGAGCGCCGCGTGACCGTCCAGCAGGACCCAGCCCGGCGGCAACCACGCCTGCAGGGTCCGCGCCGGCACGAACACCTTGAGAGGTATGCCGCGGGCCGTGGTGTTCCCGGCCAGCTCGCGGACGGTCGCCTCGTCGGCGGCGGTGACGACCTGCCGGGCCACCTCCCTGGGCAGGCCCACCTCCACGGTGAACCCCCAGGGCTGGGGCGTGGGTTCGGCCGCACCGCGCGAGACGGCCCATCCTTCCACCCACGCGCGTACCGCTTCCCCGGTGGTCTTGAAAGGCACAGCCGCCCCCCGACTTGGTAATAGGTGCCAATCCCTACGAGGCATTACACCATGGAGGCTGGCCGGGTCGAGCGGCCGGGGCTGCGTGCGGCTCAGGCGGCGGGGTGGCGTGCCCTCGGTCTGGAGGCGGTGGAGCCGCGTACCACCAGTTCCGGCATGAACACGAACTCGCTGTGCGGCGCGGGTGTGCCGCCCACCTCCTCCAGCAGCGTGCGCACCGCGGCCTGTCCCATCGCGGGCACGGGTTTGCGGATCGTGGTCAGGGGCGGGTCGGTGAAGGCGATCAGCGGCGAGTCGTCGAAGCCGACGACGGAGAAGTCCCGGGGGACCTCCATGCCACGCTGCCGGGCGGCCCGTATCGCCCCGAGCGCCATCATGTCGCTGGCGCAGACCACCGCCGTGCAGTCCCGTTCGATGAGGGCCATGGCGGCGGCCTGGCCGCCCTCCAGGCTGTAGAGGGAGTGCTGGATCAGCGTGGACTCGACCAGGTCCGGGGACAGGCCCAGTTGGTCCTGCAGCGCGCGGACGAAGCCCTCGATCTTGCGCTGCACGGGCACGAAACGTCTGGGGCCCACGGCCAGGCCGATGCGGGTGTGACCCAGGGAGGCCAGGTGGGCCACCGCCAGTGTCATCGCCGCGCGGTCGTCGGGTGAGATGAACGGGGCCTGCACCTTCGCCGAGAAGCCGTCCACGAGCACGAACGGCACGCCCTGGGCGCGCAGATCGGCGTAGCGCTTGGTGTCGGCGGTGGTGTCCGCGTGCAGCCCGGAGACGTAGATGATGCCCGCCACCGCGCGGTCCACGAGCATCTCGGTGAGTTCGTCCTCCGTGGACCCGCCGGGCGTCTGGGTGGCGAGCACCGGGGTGTAGCCCTGGCGGGTGAGGGCCTGCCCGATGACCTGCGCGAGCGCCGGGAATATGGGGTTGTCCAGCTCGGGGGTGATGAGGCCGACCAGGCCCTCGCTGCGCTGCCGCAGCCGTACCGGTCGTTCGTAGCCCAGCACGTCGAGCGCGGCCAGCACGGACTGACGGGTGCCGGCGGCGACGCTCGGCTTGCCGTTGAGGACCCGGCTGACGGTCGCCTCGCTCACCCCCGCCTGTACGGCGATGTCGGCGAGCCTGATCGTCACGGGAACGGTCTGTACCGGCCGCATGTCACGCCGCCCACCAGACGGCGCACTCCCCGGGCAGTACGGTCTCGCCGGCGCCCGGCCGTACCTCGGCACCGGCCAGCAGCAGCGTGCCGGGCGTGGCCAGCGTGACGGGTTCGGCGGCGAAGTTGACCGTGCAGACGAAGGAGCCGCGGTCGCTGTCGCGGCGGAAGGCCAGTACCCCCTCGGGGGCGTCCAGCCAGGTGATCTGACGGCCGGCGCCCAGCGCGGGGTGCTCGCGGCGGACGGCGAGCGCGCGGCGGTAGAACTCCAGCGTGGAGGCCGCATCACCCTTCTGCGCCTCGACGGTCAGGTCCTTCCACTCCGCCGGCTGAGGCAGCCAGCTCGGGCCGCCCTCGACGGGTCCGAAGCCGAACGGCGGCACCTGGCCGGACCACGGGATCGGCACCCTGCAGCCGTCGCGGGTGCCGTCCTGGCCCGTGGTGCGGAAGAACGCGGGGTCCTGGCGCACCTCGTCGGGCAGGTCGACGACCTCGGGCAGGCCCAGTTCCTCACCCTGGTAGATGTAGGCCGAGCCGGGCAGTCCCAGCATCAGCAGGGTCGCCGCGCGGGCCCGGCGCAGACCGCGCTCCGGGTCCCCCTCCGCGAGGCGGGTGGCGTGCCGTACCACGTCGTGGTTGGACAGCACCCAGGTCGCCGGCGCGTGGACGGCGTTCACGGCGCGCAGCGAGCGGTCGATGACCTCGCGCAGTCCGGCCGGGTCCCAGCCGGTGCCCAGGTAGTCGAAGTTGAAGGCCTGGTGGAGCTCGTCCGGGCGCAGATACAGGGCGCTGCGTTCCACGGTCGGGGTCCATGCCTCGGCGACGGCGACGCGCTCGCCACCGTACTCGTCCAGGATGCGCCGCCAGCCGCGGTAGATGTCGTGCACGCCGTCCTGGTCGAAGTACGGCACCGGCCGCGTGCCGAGCAGTTTGACCTGCTCGTCGTGGCCGACGTCGGGCAGGCCGGGCGCCTTGACCAGGCCGTGTGCCACGTCGACGCGGAAGCCGTCGACGCCCAGGTCGAGCCAGAACCGCAGGATGGAGCGGAACTCGTCGTGAACGGCGGGGTGGTCCCAGTTGAAGTCGGGCTGCTCGGGCGCGAAGAGGTGCAGGTACCACTCGCCCGGGGTGCCGTCGGGCTCGGCGACCCGTGTCCAGGCGGGGCCGCCGAAGATGGACTCCCAGTCGTTGGGCGGCAGTTCGCCGTTCTCGCCCTTGCCCGGGCGGAAGTGGAAGCGGTCCCTGAGGGGTGAGCCGGGGCCCTCGCGCAGCGCCTGCTTGAACCACTCGTGCTGGTCGGAGCAGTGGTTGGGCACCAGGTCGACGATGATCCGCAGGCCCAGCGCGTGGGCGTCGCGCACCAGGTCGTAGGCGTCGGTGAGGGTGCCGAACATGGGGTCCACGGCGCGGTAGTCGGCGACGTCGTAGCCTCCGTCGGCCTGCGGGGAGGCGTAGAACGGCGACAGCCAGACGGCGTCGACGCCTAGTTCCTTCAGGTAGGGCAGTCCTGCGCGGATGCCGGGCAGGTCGCCGATTCCGTCGCCGTCGCTGTCGGCGAAACTGCGCGGGTACACCTGGTAGATGACCGCGTCGCGCCACCACTCCCGGCGCGGGGAGGCGAAGGCGGGGGCTTCGTGGGCGACTGTGTCGGTGACGTGCTGGGTCATGGATTCCCTCGGGGGTGGAAGGGTAACGGCGAAGCCGCGTCCTCGGTGGGCGGGCGCCGGGGTCCGGACGGGGTGGTGCCGGTCATGACTTGGTGCCGCCGGCCGTCAGTCCGGAGACGAGGCTGCGCTGCACGAGCATGAACACGAGAGCGGCCGGGATGGTGATGATGATCGCGGTGGCCGACGTCCACGCCCAGTCGGGCCGCTGGTCCTGGGCGAAGGTGCGGATGCCGACGGCGAGTGTGTAGTGGTCGGACTGCATGAACTGCGTCGCGTAGGCGACCTCGCCCCAGGCGGTGAGGAAGCTGTAGAAGGCCGTCACCGCGAGACCGGGCCGGGCCAGCGGCACGATCAGCCGCCAGAAGGTGCCGAAGGGGGTGAGGCCGTCCACTCGTCCGGCCTCGTCTATCTCCTTCGGGATGGTGTCGATGTAGCCCTTCATCATCCAGGCGCAGAACGGCACCGCGGTGGTCGCGTAGGCCAGGATCAGTCCCAGGTAGTTGTCGAGCAGGTGCAGTTCGGCCATGAGCAGGTACAGCGGCACGATGAGCACGATGCTGGGGAACATCTGGGTGACCAGGAAGACCCACATCAGCTGCCGGCTGCCCGGGAACCGCATCCGGGAGACGGCGTAGCCGGCGGTCGCGGCGAGGAAGACGCCCAGCGCCGTGGTGCCGGCCGCCACGATCACGGTGTTCAGGAACCACTGCGGCAGGTCCGAATGGGCCAGTACGTCGCCGTAGTTGTGGAAGCCGAGATGCGACAGCACCTCGCTCGGCTGCTGCCAGGCGTTCTTCGGGCCCAGGGAGATGAAGAGCACCCACACCACTGGGAAGGCGGCGATCAGGGTGGCGAGGACCAGCGTGGTGTGCAGGGCCACGGAGGCGCCGAGCCCTCGTTCCTCTCTGCCGCGCACCCGGCGGGGCGGGCGGACGGCGGCGGGGAGCGGGGCGGTGCCCTCGGGCGTGGTGGTGGTCTCGTGCGTTGCTGCGGTCATGACGATGGCTCCTTCACGCCTGCTCGGACTTCAGGGTGCTGCGGCGGTAGAAGGTCGAGAAGGCGAGCAGGAGAGCGAGGATGATGATCCCGTAGGTCGCCGCTCCCGCGTAGTCCGAGATCCCGTTGAACGCCTTGTGGAAGGCGAAGGTGACGAGGATGTCCGTGTCGCCGGTGGTGTTGTTGCCCAGCAGCAGATAGATGACGTTGAACATGTTGAACGTCCAGATGCAGCCCAGCAGGACCACGGTGTTCGACACCGGGCGCAGTCCGGGCAGGGTGACGTTGACGAAGCGCTGCCAGGGCGAGGCGCCGTCCATCTCGGCCGCCTCGTACAGCTCCTTGGGGATCGACTGCAGCCCGCCCAGCACGGCGACCATGTTGAAGGGGATGCCGATCCAGACGTTGACCATGATGACGGCGATCTTCTGGGACAGCGGGGAGCCGAGCCAGTTCTGCGCGGGCAGGCCGAACGCCTGGATGATCTCGTTGAACACCCCGTACTGGGAGTTGAGCATCAACCGCCAGGCGAAGACGCCGATGAACGACGGGACGGCCCACGGCAGGATCAGCATCGCGCGGTAGAAACCGCGCAGGCGCATTTTGCGGTTGAGCAGCACCGCGAGCCCCGTCCCGAGACCGACCTGCAGGACGACGCAGGACACCGTCCACACGACCGTCCACACGAGCCGCGGGTAGAAGTCGCCGTCCGCGCCCGACAGGATGTGCCAGTAGTTGTCGAGACCCACGAAGTCGTAGGTGGCCGGGCGGTGGAAGGCGCCGATGGTGGTGGCGACGTTGGACTCGTTGGCGTCGGTCAGCGACTGGTAGAAGCCGTATCCGAGCGGATACAGCACCAGCAGGGCGATGACGATGGCCACCGGGGCCACCATGGCCCAGGCGTACCAGTACTTGTCCCAGGCGCGGCGGAGCGACGACTCACGTGTGCGGGGTGGTTTCCGGTGGCCACGGGCCGTCTCGTCGGTCGTTCCGGTGCTCGTTGCGGTCGTCATACTCATCGGCTCTTTCGCGGGCGAAGTCGGGTGGTACCGCAGCCCCAGGGGAGCCCCGGTCGGGGCGGCAGCGGGGAAACGGATTCCCCCGGGGCTGCGTGTTCTTCGGTTGCCGTGGGGCGGAGCACCGCGGTTCAGCCGACGGAGAAGCCCTTCAGGAGCTTCTGGAACTCCTCGGCGGTGGCGTCGAGGCCGCCTTGCACCGACTCGTCGCCCTGGAGGATCTTCACGTAGTTCTGCGCCAGGGGCGTGAAGAGCGAACCGGCTTGCGGGAGGGCCACGCGGGCGCGCGCCGTCTTCTCCAGGAGCGGCTGGAATCCGGCGATCTTGGCGTCTCCGGTGACCTCGGCGGTGTAAGCGGACTTGCGGGTCGGCAGCGTGCCGGTTCCCTTGGCGATCTCGATCTGACTCGGTGTCGACGTCATGAACTGCGTGAACAGGTAACTGGCGTCCAGGTTACTCGAGCCCTGGTACACGGTCAGGTTGTGACCGCCGGTCGGAGCCTGGGCCTTGCCGCCCGCGCCGGCCGGGACGGGCGCGAAGCCGAGGTTCTTCTCGTCGCCCTTGAACGCCGTGCCGCTCAGGTCGTCGCCGACCGACCAGGGGCCCTGGATCAGCATGGCGACCTTGCCGTTCTTGAAGGCGGCCTGCATGTTCTGGTAGGCGTTCGCGAAGTCGACCTTCATCGAGGCTTCGTCGTTGATCTTCTTCGCGGTGGTCAGGGCCTTGACGGCGGCGCCGTCGTTGATGGTGATCTTCTTCGCCGAGGGGTCGGCCAGGTCCGCGCCGTTGCTGTAGAGCAGCGGGAGCAGGAAGTAGGAGTCGGGGTTGAGGTAGGTGCCGTAGGCCCCCGTCTTCGCCTTGACGGTCTTGGCGTCGGCGATGAACTCGTCCCACGTGGCGGGCGGTTCGGCGATGCCGGCCTGCTTCAGGAGCTTCTTGTTGTACAGCAGGCCCAGCGTGTCCGTGACCGACGGGACGCCGTACGTCTTGCCCTCGTACCTGGCCGTGTTCAGCGGGACGGAGCTGAAGTCGTCGGTGTCCTTCAGAGCCGGGGTGCCGTCGAGGGGCGCGATGTAGCCCAGCTCGGCGTACTCGGCCATCAGGCCCACGTCGGTGCGGACGACGTCAGGTGCGCCCTTCCCGCTCTTGGCAGCCGACTTGAACTTCTGCTCGATGTCGGTGAACGGGATGTTCTGGTAGTCCACTTTGATCTTGGGGTACTTGTTCTCGAACTGCTTGATGAGGGCCTTGTACGTCGGGGCCTCGGTCGCGGCGTCCGAGGTGTCCCAGTACGTGATCGTCCCGGAGACGTCCTTCGGGTCCTTCGGCCGGCTCGACGAGTCGCCACCCGAGCCACCGCAGGCGGAAGCGGTGAGGGCGACCACGGTGACCGCGGCGGCGATCGATATGCCACGTCGCATAGCAACTCCTAGATCTGGGGGCCCGGAACATCCCTGGAGCAGGGCCGGGGGTGCCGTGTTTCTCAACCGACGGCCGCCGGGCGCGAGTTGAACATACAAGGTTGCAATCTCTTGCGAAAGACGTTGCAGACAGATTCCTTGCCGGTTCCCCGGATGTGACGAGCTCGTTGCCCCCACCGGACAGGAAATCGACGGCCGTTCTTGAATCTACTTGCTGATACTTTCAACTCCCTTGCTGTAACGGCTCGCTCGTGGTTACGGTCGCGCCCGACGTCCGGCCACGAGGCTGCTCCCGCAGAGCCGGGTGGCCGCAGCCCAGTCAAGCCATCGGCACAAGGAGTCCACACCCGTGACACACAACCGGCTGGCGGCGGTCGCGTCCGCGCTGCTCGCGGCCGCCCTCCTCCAGCCCCTTGCCGCAGTCCCCCGGGCCGTCGCCCACGCATCCGGTGGAAGCCGCACCACCGCCGTCGACACGATCACCGCCGAGGCGGTGTGGATCGACCGGGACACCGTCGCCTGGAACGGCGTGCCGGGCGCCGCCTCCACCCAGCTGCTGTACTCCCTCGACGGCTCCCTCACCACCTCCGCGACCGGCGCCGACGTGCACCGGATCAGGCTGGAGAAGACGTCCCTGAGCGACGCGCAGAAGGCGAGGTTCCCGCACCTGAAGGACTCCACCGCCTGGTCCGTCGACCCACGTGACCGGGACCGGGTGCGGGAAGCGGTCAAGGGCCAACTCGTCGTCTCGCAGCGGGCGCAGAACGGTGCCGTGCTGGCGGCGACGGGTGTGCAGATCGCCGGGGTGCTGGACGACCTCTACCCCGGTGCCACCAAGGCGCACCTCGGCCCGGTGTTCCACCACGGAAGGCCCACCCTGTCCGTGTGGGCCCCGACGGCACAGAGCGTGTCGCTGGGGAACTGGACGGCTCGCTCAAGAGGATGCGCCGGGACGACTCCACGGGCGTCTGGTCCGTCACCGGGCCGGCGTCCTGGAAGGGCAAGCCGTACCGGTACGTGGTGAAGGTGTGGGCGCCGAGCGTGCGGAAGGTGGTCACCAACAAGGTCACCGACCCGTACTCGGTCGCGCTCACCGCGGATTCCGGGCGCAGCCTGGTCGTGGACCTGGACGACAAGTCGCTGGCCCCGAAGGGCTGGCAGGCGCTGCGCAAGCCGAAGGCCGTGCCGCTGCGGGACGCGCAGATCCAGGAACTGCACATCCGGGACTTCTCCATCGCCGACAAGACCGTGCCGAGGAAGGACCGGGGTACCTATCTGGCCTTCACCGACACCGGTGGTGACGGTTCCCGGCATCTGAGGAAGCTGGCGGAGTCGGGGACGTCGTACGTGCACCTGCTGCCCGCCTTCGACATCACCGGAATTCCCGAGCGCACGGTGGACCAGGCGGTCCCGGACTGCGACCTGGCCGCCTTCCCGGCGGATTCGGAGCGGCAGCAGGAGTGTGTGGGCAAGGTGGCCGGGAAGGACGCCTACAACTGGGGGTACGACCCGTTCCACTACACGGTCCCGGAGGGTTCGTACGCCACCGATCCCGACGGTGCGGCCCGCACGGTTGAGTTCCGGCGGATGGTGCAGGCGCTGAACGGGGACGGGCTGCGGGTGGTGATGGACGTGGTGTACAACCACACGGCGGCGAGCGGGCAGGCGGACACCTCCGTGCTGGACCGGATCGTGCCCGGCTACTACCAGCGTCTGCTGGCGGACGGGTCGGTGGCCAACAGCACCTGCTGCGCCAACACCGCGCCCGAGAACGCGATGATGGGCAAGCTGGTGGTGGACTCGGTCGTCACCTGGGCCAGGCAGTACAAGGTCGACGGGTTCCGCTTCGACCTCATGGGCCACCACCCCAAGGCCAACATCCTGGCCGTCCGCGAGGCCCTGGACGCGCTGACCCCCCAGAAGGACGGCGTCGACGGCAAGAAGATCATCCTGTACGGGGAGGGGTGGAACTTCGGCGAGGTCGCCGACGACGCCCGCTTCACGCAGGCCACGCAGAAGAACATGGCCGGTACCGGCATCGCCACCTTCTCCGACCGGGCCCGCGACGCGGTGCGCGGCGGCACCCCCTTCGATGCCGACCCCGGCGTGCAGGGCTTCGCCTCCGGCCTGTACACCGACCCCAACACCACCACCGCCAACGGCACGCGCGAGGAGCAGAAGGCCCGGCTGCTGCACTACCAGGACCTGATCAAGGTCGGGCTGAGCGGGAACCTGGCGAAGTACCGTTTCACCGACAGCGCGGGGCGGCAGGTCACCGGTGCGCAGGTGGACTACAACGGCGCGCCCGCCGGGTACGCCGAGGCCCCCGGTGACGCCCTGGCCTATGCGGACGCGCACGACAACGAGTCGCTGTTCGACGCGCTGGCCTACAAGCTGCCGAAGGGCACGTCCCCCGGTGACCGGGCCAGGATGCAGGTTGTGGCCATGGCCACGGCCGCCCTCTCCCAGGGGCCGGCGCTGTCGCAGGCGGGCAGCGACCTGCTGCGCTCGAAGTCCCTGGACCGCAACTCCTTCGACAGCGGGGACTGGTTCAACGCGATCCACTGGGACTGTGCCGACGGCAACGGCTTCGGGCGCGGGCTGCCCCCGGCGGCCGACAACCGGTCCAAGTGGGATTACGCCAGGCCCCTGCTCACCACCGTCAGGGTCGGCTGCCCGGAGATCACCGGTGCCTCGGCCGCCTACCGGGACCTGCTGAGGATCCGGACCACCGAGCAGGCCTTCTCCCTGGCCACCACCGCCGACGTCCAGCGGCATCTCTCCTTCCCGCTGTCCGGCAAGGACGAGACCCCGGGCGTGATCACCATGCGGCTCGGCAGCCTCGTCGTGGTCTTCAACGCCACCCCCCACCGGCAGGAACAGCGCGTCGGCGCCCTCGCCGGCACCCCCTACACCCTCCACCCCGTCCAGGCCACCGGCTCGGACCACACCGTCAAGTCGGCCTCGTACACCACCGGCACGGCTACGTTCACCGTCCCGGCCCGCACCGTCGCGGTGTTCACCCGCTGAGTCGGCCGGACCCTGGAAAACGACGGGTGCCCCTCGCTCCGCGAGGGGCACCCGTCGGTCGTGGTGTGTCAGGGCAGGCGGACTCCGGTGGCGGCGAGCAGCGCGCCGTTGGCGGCGCGTTGGGTGGCGATGAGCTGGGCGCGCAGGGCGGCCGGGACGCGGTCGCGGTCGCGGGGGTCGACGGTGAACGCCGGGTCGTCCGCCAGCTCCGGATGCGCCGACTTCTGGGCGTCCGTGAGCTTCGACGGGATCAGCCGCAGCCAGTGGCCCTCGTCGGACAGCGCGCCGTCCTTGACGGTGATGCCTCCGCCGGGGGCGTAGACGAGTTGCTGGCTGGTGGAGTTGGTGGTCTTCACTTTCCACACGACCGTGTCCGTGCCGATCCAGCGGGCCTTGGCCGTGTCGAGGTCCAGGTCGGGCGCGCTGCCGACCGTCGGCAGCAGATAGTCGCCGTCCCCGCCGATCAGCCAGGTCTCCTTGCCGTAGGTGGCGAAGTCCAGCGAGCGGTCGGCGGTGATGTCCTTCTCGTCGCCCTTGTGGACGATGTAGCTGAGCGAGGTCGCGCCGTCGGCGAGCGGCACCTCGAAGGTCACGCCGAACGCGTCCCTGCCGGTGGGCGTGAGCGGCGCCGACCAGTCCGTGGGGTGCTTCGCCCCGGTCCAGGTGTGCAGGCCCCAGCCGTCGTAGTCGCCGTCGGCCCGGTGGTAGTGGATCACTGCCTTGGCCGGGTCGGGGGCCGGGTAGGCGCCGTGCGGTGCCGTGTCCGACTGGCCGTCGTCGCCCTGCCGGATCCAGACCTCGCCCGTCTTGTCCAGGTCGATGGTGCGCCGCGGGCCGTCCGCGGTGCCGTTGCCGGTGACCGTGTACGTCAGGCTCCGCGCGCCCTCCTCCAACTTGACCCAGGCGAACGCGCCGTAGGCGTCCCGGCCGGTGAACTCGGCCGACCGGCCCGCGCTCTCCAGTCGCCAGCCGGTGTAGTCGCCGTCCGGGCGCAGGTAGTGCACGACGGCGTAGGCGCGGTTCAGGGCGCTGGGCGGCCGGGGCGCCGCCGTCTGCCCGGCCGTGGTCGTGGCGAGGGCGCTCGCGGTCCGGCCCGCGAGGTCGACGGCCACCGCCTTGTAGCGCAGGGTGGTGCCCTGCTTCACGGTGTCGGGGAGGTGCTGGGTGACCTTGTACGGGGCGTGGTCGGCGGTGCCGAGCGTCTGCCAGGGGCCGTTGCCGACCTGGGCGGCGAAGACGACGCGGTCGAGGCCGCCGCCGCTGACGTCGGCGGAGACGTCGACGTCGCCGGTGGCGCCCGCCGCGGGGGCCTTGAGCACCAGGGTGGGCCGGGTGGCGGGCGTGCCGATCCGCTGCTTCGCCTTCAGCACCACGGACGACAGCGGCGGGATGGTGACGGTCACGCGGGTGTCGGCGCCGCTGGTCACCGTGCCGGTGGTGCCGTACAGGCCCCGGTAGGCCACCCCGGCGAAGCCCGTGGCGATCCGTACGGTCCGCGCCTCGGTGGCGTTGTTGGCCGCCACCAGGTAGTGGTCGCGCCGGTGGGTGTCCGTCCGGGTGAAGGCGTAGACGGAGCCTTGTGCGTAGCGTTCGGTCTGGACGCCGTCGCGCAGGGCGGGGTGGTCCCGGGTGAGCCGGGACAGGGCGGCTATGGCCCGGTACAGGGGGTGGGAGGGGTCGTAGGCGTCCGAGGCGGCCGTGCGGTCGGTGCCTATCTCGTCGTCGTCCAGGTAGTCCGGCACCTTCGAGGCGAACATCGTCTGCCGGGCGTCCTTGTCGCCACCGGCGCCGGTGAAGCCCTGTTCGTCACCGGAGTAGACGACCGGGTTGCCCCGGGAGAGGAACATCAGCTCGTGGGCGAAGCGGTCCCGGCGCAGGAGTTCGGCGTCGCCGGCCCCCGGGTTGTCCTTCAGCAGGAAGGCGCCGATGCGGCCCATGTCGTGGTTGCCGAGGAAGGTGACCTGTTCGTAGGCGTTCGCCTTGTCGGTGGTGTAGCGGTAGTCCTGCGCGAAGACGTCGGCGAGCCGGTCGGCCGTGCGGCCCTGGGAGGCGTACTGGCGGACGGCGTCCTGGAGCGGGAAGTCGAGCGTCGCGTCGAGGCGGCCCTGGCGTACGTACGGCGAGGTGACGGCCGGGTCGGAGGACAGTGTCTCGCCGAAGACGAAGAAGTTCTTCCGGCCCTTCTTCGCCGCGTGGGCGTCGAGTGCCGTCGCCCACTGGGTCCAGAACTCCATGTCGACGTTGCGGACGGTGTCGACGCGGAAGCCGTCGACGCGGAACTCGTCGACCCACTTCTCGTAGATCTTCTCCATGCCGCGTACGACCTCGGGGCGTTCGGTCCACAGGTCGTCGAGGCCGGTGTGGTCGCCGTAGAGGGTGCTCTCGCCGGCGAAGGTGGAGTCGCCGCGGTTGTGGTACATGGTGGGGTCGTTGAGCCAGGCCGGGACCTTGGCGTTCCGTTCGGACGGGGTGACCTGCGGTGTGTAGGGGAAGCCTCGGGCGTCGATCTTCCGCATGCCCTTGGTGTCGTCGAAGGGGCGGCCTTCGGTGTCCAAGTAGGGGTAGGCGCCCTTGCCGCGGTACGCGAACGTCTTCTCGGTGTTGGTGACGGTGTCGGCGGTGTGGTTGGTGATGACGTCGAAGAACACCTTCATGCCCTTGGCGTGGGCTTTGCGGATGAGTTCCGCGAGGTCCGCGTTGGTGCCGAAGTGCGGGTCGACACGGGTGAAGTCGGTGATCCAGTAACCGTGGTAGCCGGCGCTCTCGCCGTTGCCCTGCACCGGTTTGTTCTTGAAGATCGGGGCCAGCCAGATCGCGGTGGTGCCGAGTCCCTTGACGTAGTCCAGCTTGCTGATCAGCCCCTTCAGGTCACCGCCCTGGTAGAAGCCCTTGTCGGTGGGGTCGTAGCCGGTGGTGGTGCGGTCTCCGGTCAGTCCGCCCCGGTCGTTGGCGGCGGAGCCGTCCGCGAACCGGTCGGGGAGGAGGAAGTAGAACTGTTCGCGGGTCATGTCGTGCCGGGCCGGCACCGCGGCCAGGCGGGCGTCGGACGGCGGGGCGGACGGGCGGCCCGCGCTCGCCGGCCGGGCGCCGCCCGGGGCCGTGGCGCTCGCCGGCTGGGTGGCGTGCGGGGCCGTGGCGAGCAGGGCGGCGGTGACGGCCACGGCGGCGGCGCGGGAGACGGCGGCCGGGAGGCTCCGGCGGCGCGGGCGTGCCGGTGGTCCGCCCGGGTTGCCGCGGGCGGTGGGTGCTGGGGTCACGGTGCGGCTCTTTCCTTTCGTACGGTGTGCTGGGGAGGTCAGCCGGGTGGCAGGCGCACGGTCGTGGCGCCGAGCAGGGCCCCGTCCTGTCCTCGCTGGGTGGCGATCAGCTGGCGGCTCGCCCGGGCCTCGGCGATCCGGTCGCGGTCGCGTGGGTCGACGGTGAAGACCTGGTGGTCCGCGAGCCCGGGACGGGCGGAGCGTTGCGCGTCGGTCAGGTGTGCGGGGATCAGGCGCAGCCAGTGCCCCTCGTCCGACAGGGCGCCGTGCTCCAGACGGATGCCGCCGCCGGGTGCGTACACGAGTTGCTGGCTGGCGACTCCGGCTCCGGTCCCCCGCCAGACGACGGTGTTCTCGTCCAGCCAGGTCGCGGCGGACGTGCCGAGGTCCAGGCCGAAGGCGCCGCCGAGGGTGGGGGTGAGGTAGGCGGCGTCGCCGGCCACGCGCCACACCTCGTGGCCGTAGAGGGAGAAGTCGAGGGCCTCGTCGGAGGGGACGTCCTTCTCCTCCTTCTTGTGCAGGAGGTAGCTGAGGGAGTCCGCGTGCCCGGTCAGCGGGACCTCGAAGACCAGGCCGAAGGAGTCCCGGCGCACCGGGCGGATCGGGTCGTTCCACTCGGGCGGGCGGGCCGCTCCCGTCCAGGCGTGCAGGCCCCAGCCGTCGTAGTCGCCGTCGGGGCGGTGGTAGTGGACGACCGCCTTCGCCGGGTCCTGGGCCGGGTACGCGTCCACGGGTCTGGTGCCCGTGACCGCGTCGCTGCCCTGCTCGGTCCACACCTCCGGTGTCGCGGCGAAGTCCAGGGTGCGTGCGGGGCCGTCGGGGACGCCGTCCTTCTCCACGGTGAAGGAGATCTCGGTGGTGCCCTCGGCCGGGGCCAGCCAGGCGAACGCCCCGTAGGCGTCCCGGCCGGTGAAGCCGGCGGTCCGGCCGTCGGCCGTGCGCAGGCGCAGGCCGTCGTAGTCGCCGTCGGTCCGCCGGTGGTGGACGACGGCCCAGTGGCGCGCCGCGGCCGGCGCCGGAACCGGTGCGGCCCGGCCCGCGGTCGTGGCGGCGAGGGCGCCGGCGGTCCGGCCCGCGCGGTCCACGACGACCGCCTTGTATCGCAGCGGGGTGCCCGCGGGAACGTCCGGGGCGATGTGCTGGGTGACCTTGTACGGCGCGTGGTCGGCGGTACCGAGCGTGTGCCAGGGGCCGTCACCGGTCTGGGCGGCGAAGACGACCCGCTGGTACCCGCCGCCGGTGACGTCGGCGGAGATCTCCACGGTTCCGTGGGCGCCCGCCCGCGGGGCGGTGAGCGCGAGCGAGGGCGCGGCCGTGGGCGGGTGCGGTGGCCGTGCCGCCCGGTACACGACGGACGTCAGGGCCGGGACGGTCACGGTGATCTTCCCGTCGGCGCGGGCGCGTACGCCGCCGGTGGTGCCGTACAGCGCGCGGTAGGGAGTGTCCGGGGAGCCGGTGGGCAGGGTGACGGTCTTGTCCTCGGTGGCGTTGTTGAACGCCACCAGGTAGTCGCGTCCCGCGCGGACGTCGGTGCGGGTGAAGGCGTAGACGGAGTCTTCTGCGCAGCGTTCGGTCTGGACGCCGTCGCGCAGGGCGGGGTGGTCCCGGGTGAGCCGGGACAGGGCGGCTATGGCCCGGTACAGGGGGTGGGAGGGGTCGTAGGCGTCCGAGGCGGCCGTGCGGTCGGTGCCTATCTCGTCGTCGTCGAGGTAGTCCGGCACCTTCGAGGCGAACATCGTCTGCCGGGCGGCGACGTCCGCGCCCGAGCCGGTGAAGCCCTGTTCGTCACCGGAGTAGACGACCGGGTTGCCCCGGGAGAGGAACATCAGCTCGTGGGCCAGGCGGTCGCGACCGAGGAGTTCGGCGTCGTCCGCGGCGGGGTGGTCCTGGGCGATGAAGGTGCCGATGCGGCCCATGTCGTGGCTGCCCAGGAAGGTGACCTGGCTGTAGGCGTTGGTCTTGTCGGTGGTGTAGCGGTAGTCCTGCGCGAAGACGTGGGCGAGGTCGTCAGCGGGGCCGCCGCGCGAGGCGAAGTCGCGGGCGGCGGCCTGGAACGGGAAGTCGAGCGTGGCGTCCAGGCGGCCCTCGGTGACGTAGGGGGCGGTGATGGCCGCGTCGGCGGAGAACGCCTCGGCGAAGAGGAAGAAGTCCCGGCGTCCGTGCCGTGCCGCGTGACGGTCGAGCGCGGTGGCCCACTGGGTCCAGAAGGCCATGTCGACGTTCTTGGCGGTGTCGACGCGGAAGCCGTCCACCCTGAAGTCGTCGACCCACTTCTCGTAGATCTTCTCCATGCCGCGCACGACTTCGGGGCGTTCGGTCCACAGGTCGTCCATGCCCATGAAGTCGCCGTCCAGGGCGCTCTCCCCGGCGAAGGTGGAGTTGCCGCGGTTGTGGTACATGGACGGGTCGTTGAGCCAGTCGGGCACCTTGCGGTCCCGTGGGTCGGCGGAGACGCGCGGGGTGTACGGGGCGCCGTCCGCGTCCGCCGGGCGCATGCCGGCGCTGTCGTCGAAGGGGCGGCCCTCGGTGTCGAGATAGGGGTGGGCGCCCTTGCTGCGGTACCCGTACCGTTTCTCGGCGTAGTCGATGGTGTCGGCGGTGTGGTTGGTGATGACGTCGAAGAAGACCTTCATGCCCTTGGCGTGGGCCTTGTCGATCAGTTCCGACAGGTCGGCCTCGGTGCCGAAGTGCGGGTCGACGCGGGTGAAGTCGGTGATGGCGTAGCCGTGGTAGTTGGCGGTCGCCCTGCCGTCGCGGTCCGTCACGGGCTTGTTCGCGAAGACCGGCGCGAGCCAGATGGCGGTGGTGCCGAGGCCCTTGATGTAGTCCAGGTGGTCGATGGCGCCTCTGAGGTCGCCGCCCTGGAAGAAGTCCTTGTCGGTGGGGTCGTAGCCGGTGGTGGTGCGGTCGCCGGTCAGTCCGCCCCGGTCGTTGGCGGCGGAGCCGTTCGCGAACCGGTCGGGCAGCAGCAGGTAGAACTGTTCCCGGCTGGTCGCCGGGCGGGCCGGCTCGTGCGCGAGCCGGGCGTCCGTCGGCGGCGGGGGCGGTCCGGCGACCGTCGCCGGGGGCGGTTCCGCGGCCGTCGCCGGGGGCGTCAGCGGTGGCAGAACGGCTGTGCACAGCGCTACGGCCAGGGCGATTGCGTGGTGTCTGGGTCTGCCGGCCACGTGACGCGTCTCCTCGGGGTGTCGGTCGCGGGCAAGGACGGGCGCCGCCGTGCGGGGGCGCGGGACCGCCCGGCACCGGTGGTGGGGCCGGGCGGTCGTCGCCGGTGTACGGAGTTCGTCCCCGGGTGGGTCGGTCAGCCGCGCCAGGTGTCGTTCAGCGTGACCACTCCGCCGGCCGGCACGGTGGCCGTACGGTTGGAGCCGCTCTCCCAGGCGACGTTGCCGCTCGCGTCCTTGCGGAGGTACTTGTACTCGAATGCGGTGCCCGCGGGCAGGGACTGGTCGAGCTTCCACACGGGGTAGCTCGCCGGGTCCAGCTTGAGGGCGTTGGCGGTGTTCCAGTTGCCGAGGGCGGAGGTGCTGCCGACGACGTAGACGTTCTGGCCCCACTGGGTGGAGGCGTTGACGTTGAACGAGGCTCCGGTGGCGGGATCGGGGTCGGGGTCGACGGTGGTGTCGCAGTTCTTCGCCCCGATGTGCAGGGCGAGGGCGGAGCCGGCGCCCAGGGTGGCCGTGAACCGGCCGGACGAGTCGACGGTCACCCCCTTGCCGCTCTGCACGTCGCAGTAGTTCCCGGCGGGCAGCGAGGTCTGGAAGGTGCGGGTGAGGGGGGAACCCTCGTGGTTGATGGCGACGTACGCCTTGTCACCGCGGCCGAAGGCGATCTGGTTGTTGCCGTTGTCCCACCAATTGGTCACGGCGGTACCGGCTGCCGTGTTGCGGAACTTGACCATGCTCGCTATCTCGCGCCAGGCGTGCTGGCACTTCCAGCCGTCGGTGTAGCAGGCGTTGACCTGGCCGCTGTTCGGTCCGCCGGCGTCCTTGTCGCTGAACTCGTAGCCGGAGTGCACAGCGGGTGAGCCGTACGGCCAGGCCAGCATGAAGACGTGCGCGAGGGTGTAGTTGGCGCCGTCCTTGTAGGTGAGGCTGCCTCCGTTGCGCTCGGTGTCGTGGTTGGTGACGAAGACGGACGCCTTGCCGCTGGAGGCGTAGCCCCACGCCTCGCCGAAGTTCTTCAGTTCGGCGAGCTTCTCGTTGTTGAAGACCCGCTTGAGGTCGTAGGCGTAGCGGAACTCCTGGACGTCGCCCGTGTTGTAGAACTCGGGCGGCTGGACCGCCTCGCCGGGGGCCCCGATCGTCTCCTGGTTCCAGTACACGCCGGGGTTGGTCAGGCGGGACTTGATGTTGGCGAGGTCGTCCTCGGGGATGTGCTTGGCGGCGTCGACGCGGAAGCCGTCGACGCCGAGGGACAGCAGGTCGTTCAGGTAGCCCGCGATGGTCTTGCGGACGTACTCCTCGCCGGTGTCGAGGTCGGGCAGGCCGCCCATCTCGCAGTGCTGGACGTTCCAGCGGTCGCCGTAGTTGCTGATGCTGGTGGTGCAGTCGTCCATGTCGGTGGCGGAGTACGTGCCGGGGTAGTCGTACTTGCTGAAGGTCGACCCGGCGGTGCCGGTGCCGGAGGCGTTCGCCATGTGGTTGATCACGGTGTCGGCGACCACCTTGACGCCTGCCGTGTGGCAGGTGTCCACCATGTTCTTGAAGTCCGAGCGGTTGCCCAGCTTCGTGCCGATCTTGTAGCTGACGGGCTGGTAGGCCGTCCACCAGGCCGGGCCCTGGATGTGTTCGTTCGGTGGGGAGACCTGGACGTAGCCGTACCCGGCGGGGCCCAGCTGGTCCGTGCACACCTTGGCGACGGACTTGAAGTTCCATTCGAACATCACCGCGGTGACGTCCTTGCCGCCGGGCGCGCTCGCCTGCGCCGGCGTCGGTCCCGCGATGGCCACAGCGGCTCCCGCCAGGGCGGCGAGTGCAGCGGCCACGGTCTTTCTGGCCATGGTTGCTCCAGTGGGGATGTGGGGTGGTACCGGAGTCAGCCTTGGGTGACAACGCGCCATGCCAGGTAAGGCCGTTCACTGGTTCTTGCAGCAAGAAATTGCGGTCGAGACCGTACGGCGCCGCTTACCGCAGGTCAACCCCTTGCGCAGAACTGCCGGTTGAGCAGGCAATAGTTGAAGGAGTCGCGCGCAAAGCCTTTCGCAAAGGTTTCCAGGGTGTTACGTTCGACGAACTCCGGTCCCCGGCCGCGGGGTTCGCATCCGTTGTGTCCCCGACGCGCCCGGCCGTGCGGGCCGGAGTCACAGTCACACGGACTCCAGCATGGGCTCCCACCAGGCCCGATGGGTCCGGTACCAGTCCGCCGTGGCGGCCAGCGCCGCCTCGAAGCCGACCCGTGGCCGGTATCCCAGCTCCGCGGTGATCCTGCCGTGGTCCACCGCGTACCGCCGGTCGTGGCCCTTGCGGTCCTCGACGTGCGTGATGCGCTCCGGGCCTGCTCCGCACCACCGGAGCAGGCGGTGCGCGAGGTCCAGGTTGGTCAGCGAGGTGCCGCCCCCGATGTTGTACGTCCGCCCCGGCCGGCCCGCGGTGCGCACCAGCTCCACCGCCCGCACGTGGTCGTCCACGTGCAGCCAGTCGCGCACCTGCCGCCCGTCGCCGTACACCGGCAGGTCACCGCCGGTCAGCAGGGTGGTGACGAAGCGCGGAACGACCTTCTCCGGATGCTGGTAGGGGCCGAAGTTGTTGGAGCAGCGGGTCACCCGGACATCGAGGCCGTGGGTGTGGTGGTGGGCCAGCGCGACGAGGTCGGCCGCGGCCTTCGACGCCGCGTACGGCGAACTGGGCCTGAGCGGGTCCTCCTCCCGTGCGGCGCCCTCGGGTATCGAGCCGTAGACCTCGTCGGTGGAGATCTGGACGAAGGTCCGCACCCCGTGCCGCAGCGCGGCGTCCAGCAGGGTCTGGGTGCCCGTCACGTTGGTGTGGGTGAAGCCGGTGCCGTCCTCGATGGAGCGGTCGACGTGCGACTCCGCCGCGAAGTGGACGATCTCGTCGTGCCCGGCCGCCAGCCGCCGTACCGTCGCGGTGTCGCAGACGTCGCCGTGCACGAAGGTCAGACCGGGGTGGCCGCGCACCGCGTCGAGGCGGGCGAGGCTGCCCGCGTAGGTGAGTTTGTCCAGGACCGTGACCGAGACGCCGGGCGGCCCGGCGGGGCCGAGCAGCGCGCGGACGTAGGCCGATCCGATGAAGCCGGCTCCGCCGGTGACGAGGATGCGTGAGGTCATGAGGTGAGCTGCACCTTGCTGTGGTCGCCGAGGACGAGACGGTGGGCCTGGGGCGGGCGGGGCGCGGCGCTCACCACGGCCTCCCGGCCGATGAGCGACCGCTCGATCCGTGCGGCCCCTTCCACGCACGCGCCCTGGAGGAGCACCGAGAACTCGATCGCGCTGTCCTCGATCCGGCAGTCCTCGGCGATGGCGGTGTACGGGCCGACACTGGAGTTGTTGATGACGGCGCCCGCGCCGACGACGACGGGCCCGACGATCCGTGATCCGCGCACCACGGCCCCGTCCGCGATGCGGACCCGGCCCACCAGGACGCTGTGCGGATCGACCTTGCCGTCCACGCGGCCCTCCATCCGGTCCAGGACGTGCCGGTTCGCCTCCAGCAGGTCCTCGACGCTGCCGGTGTCGCGCCACGGGCGGGTGGTGGTCTCGGCGCGTACCGGCAGTCCGCGGTCGATCATCCACTGCACCGCGTGGGTGATCTCCAGCTCGCCGCGCCCGGAGGGACGGATGGCGCGCACCGCCTCGTGCACGGCGGGGGTGAAGGCGTAGACCCCGACCAGGGCGAGGTCGCTGCGGGGCCGCTCCGGCTTCTCCTCCAGTCGGCGCACCACCCCGTCGGCGTCGACTTCCGCGACGCCGAAGGCGGTGGGGTCGGGCACGGGGGTGAGCAGCAGCCGGGCGGCGTCCCGCCGGGCGGCGGCGCGCCGGACGAATCCCGTCACGCCGTCCTCCAGGTGGTTGTCCCCGAGGTACAGCAGGAAGTCGTCGTCCGCGAGGAAGGGCCGGGCGACCGCCACCGCGTGGGCCAGCCCCAGGGGCCGGGGCTGGTTCAGGTAGACGATGCTCAGCCCGAAGGCCGAGCCGTCGCCGACCGCGCGGCGGATGTCGTCCCCGTGGTGGCCGACCACCACGCCCACCTCCTCGATGCCGGCGTCGGCTATCGCCTGCAAGGCGTAGTGCACGACCGGTCTGTTGGCGATGGGGAGGAGCTGCTTGGCGCTCGTGTGGGTGAACGGCCGCAGCCGGCTTCCGGTGCCGCCCGCCAGGACCAGGGCTTTCATGCCGGGCACCGGTGTCGCGGCGGGGACTGGATCTGTGGTCTCACGGATGTCTCCTTGAGCGAGAGTCGCGGTGTCACCGGTGGGTCTGTTCTCGACTCAAGCAGAAGCCGCACAGGGCACGCAAGGCCGTTCAGCAACTTTCAGCAAGTTCTTGCACCCGGCGCCGCGTTGGTGTTTGACTCGCTTCCGGCACCGCCCAACGGCGTTGCCCGGCTCAGCAGTTCACACGGAAGGGTGGGCGGCGCATGACGGCTCGGCAGCAGCGGGAACGGCTGGAGCGGGAGGCGCGGCACCTGGCTCCGGGCGCCTCCGAGGAGGCGGCCGTCGGGCGCCGGGTCTTCGCCGAGGGGCGCGGTCCGGTCCTCACGGACCTCGACGGCAACCAGTACCTGGACTTCGCGGCGGGCACCCTCACCCAGTCCCTGGGACACGGTCATCCGGAGGTCGTGGCGGCCCTCACCGAGCAGGCCCGGCGCCTGTGGAACGTGCACGACTCGGCCACCCCCGACCGGGCCGCCCTGCTGGAGCTGCTGGCCGGGCTGCTGCCGGAACGGCTGGACACCTACGCGCTGTTCTCCACCGGCGCCGAGGTCGTGGAGGCCGCGCTGCGCGTGGTGCAGGCCACCGCCGCACCGGGCCGCAACCGGATCGGCGCGCTGCGCGGGGGTTTCCACGGCAAGACCACGGGCGCGCGGATGCTCGTGCACTGGGACGTGGGCCACCAGTCCTTCGCCGGCAACTCGATCCTCGGCTACTCGGCCTACTGCTACCGCTGCCCGCTGGAACTCACGTACCCCTCCTGCGGGTTGCGGTGCGCCTCCCTCGTACGCAAGCACATCGCCGACAAGCCGAACGTCTCGGCGCTGGTCTTCGAACCGGTCCTCGGAGCCGCCGGCGTCGTCGTGCCGCCCCCGGGTTACTGGGAGCAGATCACCGAGGCCTGCCGGTCCAACGGAGTCCTGCTGGTGGCCGACGAGGTACTCACCGGCGGCGGCCGGACGGGCACGTTCCTGGCGAGCGAGCAGTTCGGTGTCGAGCCCGATCTGGTGGCCCTGTCCAAAGGGCTGGCCAGCGGTTTCCCGTTCGCCGTGCTGGCGGGGCGGGCCGACCTGATGCACCATCCGGCGGCGTCCGGGGCCGGCGCCTACGCGTCGACGTACGCGGGCAACCCGCTCGGCATCGCGGCGGCCCGGGCCACGCTCGAGGTCATCGAACGCGACCGCCTGATCGAGCGCGTCCGGGTCCTGGGCGAGCTGCTGCACGAGCGGCTGCACGCCCTTCCGGCCCGCTTCGAGAACCTGGGCGACGTACGCGGCCTGGGGCTGCTGTACGGGCTGGAGTTCGTCACCGACCGGGCGAGCCGCACACCCGCGCCGCACCTGGCACGAGCCGTGTACAGCACCGCCCTCGACCTGGGCCTGCGAGTCGCCCTGGGCGGGCACATCCTGCGGCTGGCGCCGCCCTTCACCATCGACGAGCCGCTCCTGGACGAGGGCGTCGGACTGCTCGAACAGGCCCTGGAACGGGTGCTGTCGTGATCGTCGCGGAGAACCTAGTCAAGGAGTTCCGGCTCACCGAGCGCAAGCCGGGTCTGGCCGGCAGTCTGGCCACCCTTTTCACCCGGGAGCACCGCGTCGTCCGCGCGGTCGACGGCGTGTCCTTCACGATCCCGGCCGGCGCGAAGACGGCGTACATCGGCGCCAACGGGGCGGGCAAGTCGACCACCATCAAGATGCTCACCGGCATCATGACGCCGACCAGCGGGCGCTGTCTGGTCCGCGGCATCGAGCCCTACCGGCACCGGCAGGCCAACGCCCGCGGCATCGGGGTGGTCTTCGGGCAGCGCAGTCAGCTCTGGTGGGACCTGTCCGTGCCGGACTCGTTCCGCATCCTGCGCCGGGTCTACGACATCCCGGACGTCGTGTACCGGCGCAATCTCGCCCTGTACCGGGAGCTGCTGGACATCGACGCCCTCGGTAGCACGCCCGTGCGCCAGCTGAGCCTGGGGCAGCGGATGCGGGCCGAGATCGCGGCGAGCCTGCTGCACGATCCGGCGGTGGTCTTCTGGGACGAGCCGACCATCGGCCTCGACATGGTGCTCAAGGACGCGGTACGGCAGCTGGTCAACCACGTCCACGCGGAGCTGGGCACGACCGTCGTGCTCACCAGCCACGACATCGCGGACATCGCCGCCATCTGCGACAGCGCGCTGGTCGTGGACCGGGGGCGCGTCGTCCACCAGGGCAGCATCCGGGACCTGCTGCGCACCGCCGACCGGCGCTCGGTCGTCTTCGACCACCGGGGCCGGCCGGACCCCGGGCCCGTCCGCGCGGAGATAGAGCGGGGACTGCCCGGAGTGACCGCCTCGTCCGCCGAGGACGGCCGGATCAGGGTCGACTACCCGGCGGACCGGTTCACCTCCCGGCAGGTGCTCGGCTTCCTGCTCGAACACTTCGACCTGGCCGACTGCTACGCGCCCGAACCCGATCTGGAGGACGTCCTGCGGAGGATCTACGGCGGGCACCGTGAGGCCCCGTCCGCCAAGGTCCCGGGCGGCCGGCAGGAGGGTGCGGCATGAACGGCCCGCAGGCCGACGGCGCGCTCCGCCGGGTACGGGAGCGCCCCACGCCGCTTCCCCTGGCCGCACGCGCCCGGCGCTATCTGCCGTTCGCCACCGGGGGTCTGCAGTCCCTGCTCCAGTACCGTTCGACGTTCGTCACCACCGGGATCACGGCCGCCGCCGGCGCGGCGATCACCGTCTTCCTGTGGCGGGCGGTGTACGCGGACGCCCCGCCCGGCGGCGGCCCGGGCGGCTTCACCTCCGAGAGCATCACCACCTATCTGCTCGTGGCGCAGGTGCTGCAGATCCTGCACGCCAACCGGGTGGACGACGAGGTCGCCGCCGAGGTCTACCGCGGTGACGTCGCCGTCATGCTGGTGCGGCCCGTCAGCTACCCGGTGATGCGGTTCTTCGGCTGTCTGCCGGTGGTCGCGGCCAATGCCGTCCTGGTCGGCGTCCCCGTGCTCGTGCTGTTCGCGCTGCTCGTGCCGCTCACCACGCCAAGACCCGTGGACGGCGTGCTGTTCGCGGTGTCCACCGCGCTGTCGGTGCTGCTCGCCTTCCTCGTGAACCTGCTGACCGGGATGGCCGGCTTCGTCACCACGAACACCTGGGGGGTGCGCATGGTGAAGCAGAGCGTGGTCGCCTTCTTCGCCGGACAGCTGGTGCCCCTGTCGCTGATGCCCGGGCCGCTTTCGGCACTGGCGTCCGCGCTGCCCTTCCGGGGCATGGTCGACGGACCGCTCACCCTGCTGCTCGGCCGCTACGACGGGGTGGCCGGCGCGGTCGACGTGCTGGCCCGGCAGATCGGCTGGGTGGCCGGTCTGACGCTGCTGGCCGGTGTGCTGTGGCGGGCCTCGCTGAGCCGTCTGGAGGTGCTCGGCGGATGACCGGCACGGTGTGGCGCCATGTGCGGCTGGCCTTCTTCCTCGGCGGGGTCGGGCTGCACCGGCTGAGCATGTACCGCGTGGACTTCGCCCTGGGCGCGGGGGCCTTCCTGGTCCGGGTGGGTCTGCAGACGGCGGTGGTGGGCCTGGTGTTCCGGCAGGTGCCCGCGGTGGACGGCTGGACCTATCACGAGGTGCTGTTCCTGCTCGGCTTCTCGCTGCTGCCGCGCGGCCTGGACCACCTCTTCACGGACCAGCTGTGGGAACTGGGCCGCAAGCTGGTCCAGCGCGGTGAGTTCTACCGCTATCTGATCCGCCCGGTGAACCCGCTGTTCTCGCTGCTGTCGGAGCGCTTCTTCCACCCCGACGGTCTCGGCGAACTCGCCGTGGGCGCCGTCCTGGTGGGGTGGTCCGGCAGCGAGCTGGGGCTCCGTCTCACCCCGGTGCAGTGGCTCGCCGCCCCGTTCCTCGTGCTGTGCGGCGCCCTGATCCACACCTCGGTGAAGCTGCTGTTCGCCTCGCTGTCCTTCTGGACCGTGACCAGTCTGCCGTCGATGTACGCGGCGAACCAGGTGTCCGAGTTCGCCGCCTATCCGCTGGACATCTACCACCCCTCGCTGCGCGCGGTGCTGACCTGGGTGCTCCCCTTCGCCTTCACCTCGTACGTGCCGTGTGGCTATCTGCTGACCGGCGCCACGGGACGGGTGGTCTGGCTGCCGCTGATGACCGCCGCAGCCGTCACCGTCGCCCTGGCCGTCTGGCGGCGCGGCATCAACGCATATGAAATGACCGGGAGTTGAGCACGTACGTGTTCCGCGACGACGATTTCGAGCCCCTGCACCTCGAACCCCTGCTGCGTACCGCGCCCTGGCTGCCGCGCGATCTGCGGGCCGCCCACCGGTGGGAAACGGTCGACCACGCCGAGCTGGGCCCCGGCGAGCTGCTGCTGGTGGTGGCCGCCGTCGGCGGACCCGCCTCGGGCGAGCGGATCTTCCTGACCGCGCGCCGGGATCCCTCGGGCACCCTGACCGCGGCCGACGACGGCGGGCCGCACGGACTCGCGGCCGTGCGCCGTGTGCTCACCGGCGCCCGGCTGCGCACCGCCCGCGGCGGGCACGTCGAGTTCCGCCGGGCGCCCTCGGCCCCGGCCGGCGAGCCGCGCCGGCTGCCCTTCGACCAGGGCTGGTCCTCGAACTCCCTGTCCCTGGTGGAGGTGGCCGGGTCCGCGTACCTCCACAAGACCTACCGGCGGCCGGCCGAGGCGGTCCACGAACCGGAACTGCTCCGCCGCATGAGCGGCACCGGGTACACACCCGAGTGGGCCGGGGACTACACCTACACGGACCCCGTGCGCGGGACCCGGCACCCCGTGGGCGTCCTCTACCGCCGCGCTCCGGGCCGGGGGATCGACGCGCCGCTGCGCGAGAACCTGCGCTCCCTGTGGCCCCGGCTCACGTCCGGCACCGCGCCGGACCGGCTTGTACGCGACCATCTGCTGCCGCTGGAGCCGAAGTTGCGTTCCGCCGGGCGTTTCCTGCGCGGGTTCCACCGGGACCTGGCGGCGCGCCTGGGCGGCCCCGCCACCGGCTACCCGGTGGCCGAGGCCCTGGCGCGGTCCTCGGCACGGCTGGCCGAGCTGGCCCGGGCCGACACGCCCCTCTCCGAGGGCGCCGCGCCCCTTCCCCAGGCCGCCCGGAACGCCGCCTTCGACGCCCTCACCGCCGAACTCGACCGGCTGAAGGACGCGTTCGTCGGCCGGACGACGGCGCCCGGGGCCGGCCCCTGCCACGGCGACCTGCACCTGTCGCACCTGCTGTGCTCCGACACGGGCGACGGCACCTGGCACATGAGCGTCATCGACCTGTCCACGCCCGCCCTGTCACCGGACGACCCGGAGTACGCCGCCCAGTCCCCCGTACAGGATCTCGTCGCCGTGCGGCGCGCGCTGGAGTACTTCGCCGCCGACGAGGCCGCCTTCGAGAGCTCCCGCAGGCTCGGCGTCGACGCGACCGAGACCATGTACGGCTCCCTGGACGGCGCGCCCGGCCTGCCGGCCGCGGACCGGGCCGTGCTGGCCGGTGTCTTCCGCACCGCCGACCTCTGGCGCGAGCGCGTGCTGGGCCTGTTGCTCGGCCCCGCCTCCGGTGATCCGCTGCGGCGGCTGCTGTACCTGCGCCGGCTCCTGCACGAGCTGGGCTACAACCACGACCACGCCCGCCCCTACCACGCGGCGATCGACCTGCGCCACGCGCTCGCGCCGGCCGCCCCCGCCCCGACGACCCACGCGAGGACATGACCGTCGTGAACGCGCCCAGGATGCACATCATCGAGACGTACTTCGAGTGCTGCGGATTCGACCACACCTTCCTGCAGGGCGGCACGTCCGTGTACCTGTGGAACCTGTCCAAAACCTTCGCCGCCCGGGGACACCGGGTCTCCATCGTCACCCCCGCCCACGGCCGGCTGGACGACCTGCGGCAGCGCTACGAGGTGGAGGACCTGCCCTACGAGAACACCTACACGCTGCCGGTGGCCCTCGACCCCCGGGTCTGGCAGGGCTTTCCCGCACAGGCCGAGCTGGCGCTGCGCACCACCGCCCACCGCATCCGGCTGGCGGGCGTGGACCTGTACTTCCTGGCCAACGAGTACCTGAACCAGCTCCCCGACACCTTCTACCCGCCGTACTCCGCCAAGGGCCGGGACCTGGTGTTCTTCAAGCCCCTGGTGTTCCAGGCGGACAGCGTGCGCTTCCTGCGCGGCTGGTTCGGCGGCGAGAAGGCCATCGTCCACGCGCACGAGCCGTACTACCACTACCTGCTGCCGGCCGCGCTGCGCGACGACCCGACGAAGCTGGTCGTCAGCAACGTGCAGAGCAACATGCCGATCGCCAAGAAGGTGTACCGGCCGGAGGTGGAGCGCCTCTTCGAACTGCTGGGCGTGGAGGTGGAGTTGCCGGGTCCCGAGCCCGAGACCGACGCACCCGCGGCAATGGTGCAGTACCAGCAGCTCACCCACCTGCACTACACCTACCCGCCGGACCACGTGGCGATCTACGAGCTGACCGCCGAGCACGCCGACCTGATCGACTTCCTGTCGCCCGGCCAGCTGGACTTCTACGCGGGCTTCCGGGACACCCCGTTCGAGGCGCTCTTCCGGCGGCTGCCGATCGCCGACGTGGTGCGGCGCAACGCACACAAGATGTTCGTCGGCGGCTGCGCCATCTCCGACCAGTGGCTGGCCTGGGACCCGGCCGACGTGGACCGGGCGAAGGTGCTCGGCGGCCTCGGCCTCGATCCCGCCCTGCCGACGTTCTTCCACAACGCCCGCTACGCGGTCCACCACAAGGGCCAGATGGAGCTGATGCGGGCCGTGGACCGGGTGCTGAGCGAGGGCCTCGCGGCCAACTTCGTCATCCGCTGCATCTCCGGCAACGGCATCGACGACCCCTTCTTCCACGAGGTGGCCGCCCGCCATCCGGGCCGGCTGCACTTCGAGTGGGAACGCGTCGAGGAGGCACAGGTCTTCTCGTACGCCGCCGCCGGCGACTTCGCCCTGTTCCCCTCCAAGTTCGAGATGGACACCTTCCTGATCGCCCAGGGCGAGGCCATGGCCGTGGGCGCGGTGCCGATCGCCACCGACCAGCGCGGCATGGAGCACTTCCGGCACGCCGACGGGCCGGACACCGCGACGGGCTTCGCGGTGAACCGCTCCTTCGCGGAGGACGACGACCTGCTCACCGACGCGCTCGCACAGCGCATCCGGCAGGCGGCGGCCCTGTGGTCGGACGATCGCGGCCGCTACCGTGAGCTGTCCGACCGGGCCGCGGCCGTCGCCCGGGTCTTCACCTGGGACCACTGCGCCGATCTGCACCTGACGGCGTTCACCGCTCTGTGGGAGGGCCGGCCCGCCGTCCTGTCCACCGAACTGGCGCTGCGGCACGGCTGGTTCGACCTGCTCCCCGACGCGTCGGTCACCACCGGTGCCGCGCTCGCACACGGAGACATCGCGGCCTACGAACGCCGTGCCCCGTTCGACGCGGACGCCGCGCTGGCCATGTTCCGCGCCGCCTGGGAGCGGGCCGACTTCGCGGTCTGCGAGCGGGTCCTGGAACGGCTTCCCGAGGCGGTGCCCGCGGTGGAGACCGCCCGGTTGCGCGACCGCTCCCGGTTCCTCGGCGACGGACGGCTGGAGTACCGGCTCCCGCACGCCGAACGAGTGGAAGTCGTCGAGCCCCGGCGGGGCCCGGACCGCGCCCTGCCTCAGGTGCGCACCCTGGAACGCGCGGCGCCGGGGCTGTTCGTGGGCGAGGCTCCGAGCGGCGCCGGCCGGCTGCTGCTCACCCTGTCCAGCGGCCGGGTGACCTGGGACGAGGTGCGTCATGGCTGAGCTGAGCACGGTACGCGCGGTGCTGCTGGCGGGCGGTGAGGGACGGCGGATGGGCCCGCTCGGCACGGGACGGCTCAAGCCGCTGGTCCCCTACGGGGGCACCTGCCGGCTCATCGACTTCAGCCTGGCCAACGCCCGCGCCTCGGGCCTTCCGGAGGTGCTGCTGCTCTCCCAGTACGAGGAGCGGCAGCTGATGGACGACCTGCACCGGACGTGGAACACCGGCCCCGGCTTCCGGGTGCGCTTCGGCCCGTACGACGCCGCCTACGCGGGCCCGGAGCCGCCCGCCGCGCTGCCGCCGCGCACCTGGCCGCCGGAGCGGGGCACGGCCGACGCGCTGATCCGCAAGGCGGAGTACGTCTTCACGGAGGGCACGAGGGACGTCCTCGTGCTGCACGCCGATCACGTCTACCGCTACGACTACGGTCCGCTGGTCGCGGAGCACCGGGCCTCGGGCGCGGCGCTCACCGTCGCCTACCAGCGGATCGACATGCGCTGGGTGCACCTGTTCGGCATGGTCCGCTTCGACGGCGGCGGCCGGCTGACGGAGTTCACGGAGAAACCCGAGAACCCCACCTCCGACCTGGTCTTCGCCGCGTTCTGCGTCTTCGACGCCGCCGTGCTGCGCCGGTATCTGACCCAGCTGGACGGCACCGACTGGCAGCACGACATCAGCCGGGACGTGATCCCCGCGATGCTCGCGGCCGGGGAGCACATCCGCGGTCACGAGGTGCACGGCCACTGGGAGGACATCGGCACCGTCGAGCGCTACCACCGCGCCCACCTGGCCCTGGCCGCCGGGCCCCGGGCGCCCTTGCCCGTCGGGCGGATGCCGCGGACGGTGCGGCCGGAGGTCGGGCGGCACTGGGTCGCCGACGCACCCGGAGTACGTACGTCGGTGGTCCCGTCGGACCTCGTCAACGCCGGGCTGGTGCACGACAGCGTGCTCTTTCCCGGCGTGCGGGTCGGCGCGGGCGCCCGGGTGCGCCGCAGCGTGGTGCTGCCCGGCGCGGTGATACCGCCCGGCGCCGACATCGACGGTGCGGTCGTCCTGGAGGACGGACGCGTTCAGCACGTTGCCGAAGGAGTGAGCGCATGACCCTGCCCGAACACCACACCCGCGCACCGCGTCCGGCCGACTACGACGTCCTGGTGGTCGGCGGGGTCGGGGTGGACACCATCGTGCGCGTGGACGAGCTGCGCGTACCGCCGGGCGACTCGGTCTTCGTGGAGCCGCTGAAGGACTACGTCGGGCACACCGGCAACGGCGTCGCGCTGGGCTGGCACGCGCTCGGACTGCGCACCAAGTTCATCGACTTCCTCGGCGACGACCCGCAGGGCCGCATGGTGCTGGAGCACTACGCCCGGCAGGGCCTCGACTTCAGCCACCTGGTCTCGCCGCACGGGACCCCGCGCTCGGCGAACCTCGTGGACCCGCACGGCCGCCGATTCTCCTTCTACGACGGCCGCCACCCCGCCGACCTCAGGCTGCCCCGCGACTTCTACCTGCCCTTCCTGGAGCGGACGGCCCACGTCCACCTGTCGATCATCGGCCACAACCAGGACATGTACGAGGACGTCCACCGGCTCGGCGTGACCAGCTCCACCGACCTGCACGACTGGGACGGGCACAATCCGCACCACCGCCACTACGCCCTCAACTCCGACTACGTCTTCCTGAGCGCGGCGGCGATCCACGACCGGTTGGAGAGCGTGCTGCGGACGGTCGTCGACGAGGGCCGGGCCCGGTTCGTGGTCGCGACCGACGGCGCCGACGGCTGCCATGTGCTGGAGCGCGGCGCCACGAGGGTCCGGCACTTCCCCGCGGTGCGGCCCGAGCGTCCGGTGGTGGACAGCAACGGAGCCGGGGACGCCTTCGTCACCGCGTTCCTGCACTCCTGGTTCGAGGGCCGCCCGCTTCAGGAGTGCGTGCTGAGCGGTTCGGTGGCCGGCGCCTTCGTGTGCGGGAGCGTCGGCACCCACACCGAGTTCATCGACCTGCCGGGGCTGCGCGCGGCCGGCGCGCGCGCCGCGGCGCACTGGTGAGGGAGCGGCCATGCATGTCATCCACTTCGCCTTCGAGTGCGGCGGGTTCGACAACCGTCTGATGCGCGGCGGGCTGTCCCCGCTGGTGTGGAACCTCTCCCGGGAGTACGCGGCACGCGGTCACCGCGTCTCGCTGGTCACCCCCGCCCACGGGCTCCTGGAAACGCTGCGGCGTGACCATCCGGTCGAGGAACTCCCCTACGTCCACGAGCACCGCGTGCCGCTGGTGCCGGACCCCAAGGTGTGGCCGGACCACCCGGCGGAGATCGGCCTGGACCTCACCACACGGGCCCACCGGCTGCGCAGGGACGGCGTGGACGTGTACTTCCTCTCCGACGCCTGCCTGGACCTGCTCCCCGACCGGCTGTACCCGCCGCCCGGCACCGAGGGCAGGGATCTCGCGTACTTCAAGCCGCTGGTGTTCCAGGTCGCGGGCGCCCACTTCATCCAGCGGTACCTGAAGGGCGAGGCGGCCGTGGTCCACGGCTTCGAGCCGTACTACCACTACCTGCTGCCGACGCTGTTCGCCGGCGATCCGGCCCTGCGGACGGTGAGCACGGTCGCCGCCAACGCGCCCATCGCCCAAGCGGTGTACCGGCCGCAGGTGGAACGGCTGCTGGGCGTGTTCGGCGTCGACGCGGACCTGGACGCGTTCGCTGCGCCGCTGCCCGCCGAGGACAGCCCGGAGGCGACCATGGCGCGGGTCCTGGCCGGCACCCGGATGCACGTCGAGGCCGGCCCGGACCACATCGCGTTCCTGCCGATGATCCTGGCCCACGCCGATCTGGTCGACTTCGTCTCGCCGGGCCAGCGCGACCACTACAGCACCTTCCGCGACACGCCGTTCGAGTCGCTGTTCCGGGCCCTGCCGGTGTCCCGGATGCTGCGCGAGCGGGCGCCGAAGCTCTTCACCGGGGGCTGCGGGATTTCCGACAGCTGGCTGGCAAGGGATCCGCGCGCGGTGGACCGTGAGGCTGTCCTGCGGGGCCTGGGTCTCGACGCGTCGCTGCCGGTCTTCTACCACGCCGCCCGCTACGCGGTGCACCACAAGGGGCAGTTGGAGCTGGTCCGCGCCGTCGAGGAGGTCCTGGCGGGCGGTACGGAAGCCGTGTTCGTGCTGCGTTTCGCCACCAACGGCGGCGGGGGGACGGCACCGGCCGCCAACGCCTACTTCCAGAGCGTCGCCGACCGGTTCCCGGGGCGCGTGCACCTGGACTGGCGCCTGGCCGACGAGGACACCTTGTTCGAGCAGGCCGCGTGTGCCGACTTCTGTGTGTTCCCCTCCAAGTTCGAGCTCGACGGCTTCCTCATCGCCCAGGCCGAGGCGATGGCGTGCGGCGCGGTGCCGATCGCGACCGCGCAGAGCGTCACCGCGCACTTCGGGCACGCGCTGCCGGTGGACGACCCGCGGGCGACCGGCCTGTCGCTGCCCGGCTCGTTCCGCGACGACGATCCGGCCCTGGCCGCGGCGCTCGCCGAGCGCATCCGCCAGGCCGTGGCCCTGCGGCGCACGGCCCCCGGCGACTACGCCCGGCTGTCGGCCAACGCCCGTGCCACGGCACGCCGGTTCACCTGGTCGCGCAGCGCGGACCGGCGCCTCGATGCCTTCGCGGACCTGCTGCGCGACCGGCCCAGGCCCTTCCCCGTCGAGGACGCCGTCCGGTGGGGCTGGTTCGATTCCCTGCCCGCCGACGCGTGGTCCCGGCACCGGGAACTCATCGCGCGGTCCGCCGCGGACCTGGGCGACACGGCGGCCTACGGACGGTGCGCTCCCCTGGACCAGCAGGCGTACGAGCGGCTCTTCGAAGCCGCGTACGCCCGCGCCGACTTCGTCCGGTGCGCCGAGACCGCCCGCGCGGCCGGGCGGGACGACTGGGCGGCCCGGGTGCGCGGTCGGTACCGGGTGTTCCGGGACGCCACGGGCGGCCGGATACTGGAGTACCGGCACCCGCACGCCCGGCACGTGGAGCTCGCGGTCCCCGGCACCGTGACACCCGCCACAGGTTTGGAGTCGCGCGCGGAGGCCGTCGCCTCCGACGAGGCCGTGCCCGCGGACAGCGGCATGGTGCTGAGGGCGCTGGCCCCGGCCGGGGACGGCGTGTTCCGGGGCGCGCTGCCCGGCTCCTCCGCCGGACGCCGGCTGCTCGTCATGCTGACCCTGGACTCCGGGCGGGTCACCTGGGATTCCCTGCCCTGCGACGGGCTCGCGGACCGGCCGGCCTTCCGGCTGGTGGCGACCGACCTCGACGGCACCCTGCTGCGTGACGACCAGACCGTCTCCGCCCGCACCCTGCGCGCCCTCGCCCGGGTGGCCGAGGCCGGGGCCCGGCACCTCGTGGTCACCGGAAGACCCGCCGCGGCCTGCAAGCAGTACCTGGCCGCCCTCGGCTACCAGGGGCTCGCCGTGTGCGGGCAGGGCGCTCAGCTCTACGACGCCGGAGCCGACCGGCTGCTCAGCTCGGCCTCGCTCGACCTCGGCCTCGCCCAGGAGGTGGTGGAACGCGTCGAGGGGGCGCTGGGCCCCCTGGAGCTGGGCGTCGTGACGGCGCCGCCGGAGAGCCGCTTCAAGGTCACTCCCCGGTTCGGCGAACGCGTCCGGCACGGCTGGGACGTCACGACCGACCGCGGCCTGCTGTGGACGGACCCCATCGACAAGCTCGTCCTGCACCACACGAGCGTCCCGGAGGACGAGGTCGAGTCCGTGGCGCGGACGCTGTGCGGGGACCGGGTCACCGTGGTGCACTCGGTGCGGGGCATGGTGGAGGTCCTGCCGGCGGGCACCACCAAGGCGGCCGGGGTGGAACGGGCCGCGAAGCTCCTCGGCTGCGACGCGGCCGAAACCGTGGCGTTCGGTGACATGCCCAACGACATACCGCTGCTGGCCTGGGCCGGGCACGGCGTGGCCGTCGCCAACGCCCACCCGGCGCTGCGGGCCATGGCCGACGAGATCGCGCCCGGCAACGACGAGGACGGCGTCGCCGCCGTCCTGGAACGCCTCTTCGGCACCTCCGAGGAGCCGTCATGACCGACGCCCTGCGCGAGTTGGCCCGTGCCCACCGCATAGCCACCGCCTACACCACCGACCGGGGACAGCGGGTGGAGGTGTCCCCCGGCACCCTCGTGGCCGTACTCGCCGCGTGCGGTGTCGACGCGGCCACCGGCGCGGCGGCCCGGGCCGCCCTCGCGGCCCACCGCGAGCGCACGGCGGACCGGCTGCTGCCCGAGTGCGTCGTCGTGCGCGGCGGCGTCGTGCCCCCGCTCGGGCTGCCCGGGAACGCCACGGCCGAGGTGGAGCTGGAAGGAGGGGGCGCCGCCGCCCTGTCCGGCCCGCTGCCCGTCGGTCGGCACACCCTGCACGTCGGCGCGCCGGGGCGGAGCGGGTCCGCGCCGCTCCTCGTCGTACCGGAACGGCTGCCCGTGCCGGCGGGACGGCACTGGGGGTTCCTCGTCCAGCTGTACTCGGTGCTCTCGCGCCGCTCCTGGGGCATGGGCGACCTCGGTGACCTGGCGGAGCTGGCGTCCTGGTCGGGTCGCGCGCTCGGGGCGGGCTTCGTGCAGCTCGGTCCGCTGCACGCGATGGAACCCGGCCCGCTGCCGGACCCGTCTCCGTACCGGCCGAGCTCCCGACGGTACCCCGACCCCATGCACCTGAGGGTGGAGGCGATCCCGGAGTACGCGTACCTCACGGGCGAGCCGCGCCGCACCGCCGACCGGTGCGTCGCCCGGGCACGGGCCCTCAACGAGGGGGTGCTGCGCGGCGAGGTGCTCATCGACCGGCAGACGGTACGCCATCTCAAGCACGAGGCGCTGCGGGCCGTGCGCCAGGTGCCGCTCTCCCCCGGACGGGCCGCGGCGTTCGCCGAGTTCACCGCGCGGGAGGGCGAGGACCTGACGGACTTCGCCACCTGGTGCGCGCTGGCGGACGTGCACGGCGGGGCATGGCGTTCCTGGCCGGCCGGGCTGCGGGACCCGCGGTCGCCCGCCGTGGCCCGCGCCCGGGAGGAACTGGCCGCCGAGGTGGACTTCCACCGCTGGCTGGCCTGGCTCACCGACGAACAGCTGGCCGCGGCGCAGCGGGCGGCCACCGGCGCCGGCATGGCGATCGGTCTGATCCACGACCTGGCCGTCGGGGTGGCCCCGGAGGGCGCCGACGCCTGGGCTCTCCAGGACTGTCTGGCCGCGGGCATGAGCGTGGGCGCGCCCCCGGACGACTTCAATCCGCACGGCCAGGACTGGGGGCAGCCCCCCTGGCGTCCGGACGGGCTCGCCGCGTCCGGGTACCGGCCGCTGGCCGCGCTGCTGCGGGCCGGGCTGCGGCACGCGGGCGCACTGCGCGTCGACCACGTGATGGGCCTGTTCCGGCTGTGGTGGGTGCCGGAGGGCCGGCCGCCGTCCGAGGGCACGTACGTCCGCTACGACGGCGAGGCCATGCTGGGCGTGCTGATGCTGGAGGCGCACCGTGCGGGGGCCGCCGTGATCGGCGAGGACCTCGGCACGGTCGAGGACGGCGTACGCGACTCCCTCGCCGCGCGGGGCGTCCTCGGCACGTC
This sequence comes from Streptomyces sp. DSM 40868, assembly GCF_011820545.1. Classification (NCBI taxonomy): domain Bacteria; kingdom Bacillati; phylum Actinomycetota; class Actinomycetes; order Kitasatosporales; family Streptomycetaceae; genus Streptomyces; species Streptomyces sp. DSM 40868. The sequence continues at coordinate 8,735,277 of NZ_CP050504.1, read as the reverse complement.
CGTGCAGCGCTTCGAGTACCTCGGTGGCTCGGCGGGCCGGCACGGTCCGCTGCCGCCCGAGCGGTGGCGGCGTGCCTGCCTCGCCACCCTGACCACGCACGATCTGCCGCCGACCGCGGCCTGGCTGAGCGGTGAGCATGTCGCACTGCGCGCCCGCCTGGACCTGCTCACGCGCCCGGAGGCGGAGGAGAAGGCCCAGGCCACAGCCGAGCGCGACGGCTGGCTGGCGGAGCTGGAGCGGCTCGGCCTGCTGCCCGACCCGGAGGGCGAGGTGATCGCGCTGCACCGTTTCCTGTGCCGGACACCGGCGCGGCTGCTCGGTGTCTGGCTGCCCGACGCGACCGGCGACCGCCGGTCCCAGAACATTCCCGGCACGTCCGCGGTGTACCCCAATTGGCGGCTGCCCGTGAGCGACGCCCAGGACCGTCCCGTACCGCTGGAGGACCTGCCCGGACAGCCCCTGGTGGCCGCTGTGTCCCGGGTGTTCGGGCACCTTTCGCGGCAGGGGGAGACCACGTGAGGAGAGAGATGACAAGCCAGGTTCTCGACCGGGTCGGGCATCCGCCGGCGGGGGTCCGCGAGGATTCCGGCGGTTTCGACCTGAGCGCGCCGGACGGCACCCGGTACCGGGTCGATCTCGGTACCGGAGTGCTCGACCCGGGCAACCCGCTGCTCGCCGGATACCTGGCGGAGCGCCGGGTCGTGGCCTTCGTCAGCCCGACCGTCGACCGGCTCTACGGCGACCGGCTGCGCGCCTATCTGGAGACCCATGTCCGGCCCGGCCAGTGGTCCTTGCATGTGATACCGACCGGTGAGCACCACAAGACCCTCGCCGCGGCGGAGCACGTGTGCGCCCTCGCCAAGGCGGACGGGCTGGACCGGCACGGGGTGATGCTCGCCGTCGGCGGCGGCATCGTGGCCGACGTCATCGGTTTCGCCGCGTCCATCTATGCCCGGGGCATCCGCTACGTGAAGGTCAACACCACCCTCGTCGGCCAGGTGGACGTCGGAGTCGGGGTCAAAACCGGTGTGAACGCCCTGCGGACGAAGAACATGTTCGGCGCCTACCATCCGGCGCACGCCTCCCTGAACGACCCCGCCTTCCTCGCGACGCTGCCGCACCGGGAGATCCGCTGCGGGCTCGCCGAGATCGTGAAGATGGCCGTGATCCTGGACGAGGACCTGTTCCAGGCGCTGGAACGGCACCCGGACGCCTTCCGGCGCCCGGCCGGCGACGGCGACAGCGACGGTGCGCACCATTCCCACGGGGAGTTGGAGACCTACATCCTGCGCACGTCGATGCGGCTGATGATGGAGGAGCTCTGCCCCAACCTCCAGGAACACGAACTGGCCCGGCTCGTCGACTTCGGCCACACCTTCAGCCCGGTGGTGGAGACGGCCGGCGACCACCGTCTGGAGCACGGCGAGGCGGTCGCCGTCGACATGGCGCTCTCCGCCCATCTGGCCCGCCTGCTCGGCCTGGCGGACGAGGAGACCTGCGACCGCGTGGTCCGGCTGCTGCGGCGGATCGGGCTGCCGGTGTTCGATCCCGGCACCTGCACCCCGGAGCTGATGACGCAGGCCCTGCGCGCCTCCTGGCAGCGCCGGGGCCGCAAACTGCACCTCGTGGTGCCGACCGGTATCGGCAAGGCGGCCTTCGTGGAGGAGCTGGCGGACGTCCCCGCGGACGTGCTGGCGGCCGCGCTGACGGCGCTGGCGGCGGACGGGGGGCGGCACGATGCCTGAGACCGTGGTCAACCTGCGGGAACTGCTGGCCGGCAAGGAGCGGGACCACGGCGGCCTCGGCACGATCCTCGCCCACCGCGTCTTCGCCCGCCGCCCCGGCTCCCCGGGCGCGGAGTTCATCGACCTGGCGGTCCTGCCGCCGGGCACCTCGATCGGCCGGCACCGGCACGGCGCCGACCGCGAGACCTACATCGTGCTGGACGGCGACGGCCTGATGTACCTCGACGGCGAGGAGTTCCGTGTCGGCCCCGGTGACGTGATCGTCAACGGCCCCTACGGCGAGCACGGCCTGCTCAACGACGGTGAACGGGAGCTGCGGCTGCTGGTCTTCGAGGAGGGGACGGGATGAGCGGCGGGCCGGCTGACGAGATGTTCACCGTGGTCGACGTGGGCGGCACCACGCTGCGGGTGGGTGACTACGACCCCTCGACCGGGGTTGTGCACCGGGTGCGCCGGGTGCCCGTCGACGGCATGCACCGCGCCCCGGGCGCCCCGGTGGCGGTGCTCCAGCGGCGGGTGGTGGACCAGATCGTGCGCGAGGTCGCCGCGCACACGGGCGGACGGCCGCCGCGAGCGCTGGGGGTGGCCTTCGCCGGCCCGATCACGGCCGCCGGTCTGGTGCTCACCGCGCCCACCGTCTGGGGACGGCGCGGAGATCCGTTGCCGCTCGGCGAGTTGCTGACGGAGCGGACCGGCACGCCGGCCGTCGTCGTCAACGACCTGACCGCCGCGGCCTGGCGGTACGCCGCCACCGAACCCGGGGACTTCTGCCTGCTCACCATCAGCTCGGGTATCGGCAACAAGGTGTTCCGCGGTGGCGAGGTGTTGCTGGACGCCGACGGCCACGGCGGCGAGCTGGGCCACTGGGTGTGCGACCCGTCCCCCGACGCGCCGCTGTGCGACTGCGGGGGCCGCGGCCACCTCGGCGCCATCGCCTCCGGGCGGGGCGTGCTGGCCGCGACGCGCCGGGCCGCGCACGCGCGGCGGTCCGCCTTCCGGGACTCCCGGCTCGCGGCGTCCTGCGACGGCCGGGCCGACCGCATCGACAACCGGGCGATCGCGGCGGCGGTCCGCGCCGGCGATCCCTTCACCACGGAGGTGCTGCGCGGCACCCTGACCCCGCTGGCCCAGGCGGTCTCCGGGGTGTTCGCGTCGGTCGGGGTGTGCCGCTACATCCTGATGGGCGGCTTCGCCCTGGCGATCGGTGAGCCCTACCGGCGCCTGCTGGTGGCCGAGTTGGTGCGGCTGGGCTGTTTCGGTCTCGGTCCCGGGCAGATCGACGCCATGGTGTCGCTCGGGGCCGCCGACGACGACCACGGACTGATCGGCGCGGGCCGGCTGCTGGCGGACCGGATGCCGGCCCCGTTCTCCCAGGGGGCGTCGTGACCGGGCCGGTCCTCGTCGTGGGCAGCGGCCTGGTGGGCACCGGGATCGCCCGGCGGCTGGCGGCGGAGCAGCCCGTGACGCTCACCTCGCGCCGCCCTCCGTCGGTACCGCCCACGGCCTACGGGGCCCACTGGACGGCCCTCGACGCCACCGACGCCACGGCCTGCCGGCGGTTGCTGGACCGGCTGCGTCCCCAGGGCATCGTCCTGGTGCACGGCCCGTCCGACGTCACCTGGTGCGAGGCCCACCCGGAGGAGGCCCGGGCCGCGCACGTCACCGTGGCGGAGACCTTCGCCGGCCTGGCGCCGGACACCCGGATCGTGATGATCTCCACCGACAACGTCTTCGACGGCGGCTCGGCGGACAACACCGAGAGCAGTCCCGTCTCACCGGCCAACGCCTACGGCCGGGCGAAGGCCGAGGCGGAGCGGGCGCTGCTCGCCACGACGGCCCGGGCGGTGGCCCTGCGGGTCAGCCTCGTCTACGGCCACGAGCCGTCCGACGCGGGCAAGTGGCTGAACTTCTTCGCCGCGTGCGCCCACCGGCTGCGGCACGGACAGCGCGTCGAGGCCCCGGACGACCACTGGACGACACCGGTGCTCCTGGACGACGTGGCGGACGTGACGGCGGCCCTGCTGCGCGCCGGGCACCCGCTGCCTCCCGTGCTGCACCTGGGCGGGCCCGACCGGCTCACCCGTGCCGAGTGGGCCACCGTCATCGCCGGGGAGCTGGGGGCACCCGCGGACCTGGTGACTCCGGTACCGCGGGCCCTGACCCGCTACGCCTCCCGTCCGGTGAACGCCTGCCTCACCAGTGAGCTGCTGGCGACCCTGTCCGCCACCGCACGGATCACCGTCCGGGGGGTGCGCGAGGGAGCGCGCCTGCTGGCACCCGCGTTCGCCGGAACCCCGGCCGCCCGGATCCCGTACCCGTGAGGAATCCGGTACCCGCACGCACCCCGGCCCCGGTGATGCCGCCCTTCCGTGGCCCGTATTTCCTGCCCTCCCACCCGACCTCTCAGCGGAGCGATCATGAACATCCCGCCCCTCGTGTCCGGTTACGACGTCGTCATCCTCGGCGGCGGAGTGGCGGGCTGCGTACTGGCGGCACGCCTGAGCGAGGACCCCGGCCGCACCGTGTGTCTCGTGGAGGCGGGCCCCGACTACGGCGCCCGGCAGGAGAGCTGGCCCGAGAAGATCCGGGACTCCCGTGCCCTGCCACGCGAGGACGTGTGGGAACGGCACACCGAGTTCTACCGCATCCGGGCCCGCGTCCTCGGCGGCTCCTCGTGCGTCAACGGGGCCTGGAACACCTGGGGTTCGCACGCCGACCACGCGGAGTGGACCCGCGCCGGCGGTGAACGGTGGTCGGCGGGCGCGCTGGAGCCGTACCGGCTGCGGGCCGTGGAGCGCATGGGGCTGCGCACCGTGCCGGACTCCGAGCTGTCCGTCTGGGCCTCGGCCGCCCTGGCGGCGGCGGGCGAACTCGGCTACCCGGAGGTGGACATGGGCACGGTGGGACGGCCCGGCCACGGCCGGCCGCTGCTCAACTCCGTCGACGGGCTGCGCTGGAACGCCGCCTTCGCCTACCTGGACCCGGCGACCCGGTCGCGGCCGAACCTGACGATCCTCGCCGGCGCCCTGGTGGACCGCCTGTCCCTGCGCGCGGGCCGGGTGACCGGCGCACACGTCGTCCTGGACGGGCAGCCGGTGACCCTGGCCGCCGACCTGTGTGTCCTGACGTCCGGCACCTTCGGCTCCCCCGCCGTGCTCCTGCGCAGCGGCATCGGCCCCGCCGCCCACCTGGAGCGGACCGGCATCCGCTGCGCGGCGGACCTTCCCGGTGTCGGCGCCAACCTGTCCGACCAGCCGGGTGTCTTCGTGCCCCTGTCCCCCACGGACGGCCTCAACCGGGCGCTGGCGGCCAAGGAGGCGGCCGGGGAGCTGTACGTCAGCCGGATGCTGATCCGGGCGGCCAGCGAGTTCTGCCCGGACGGGGCGTGGGATCTGCATCTCCTGCCCACGGCCGGCCCGCCGCTGTTCGGCTCGCTTCCGCCCGGGCGGTACGAGGCCGGCATCTCCGCCTTCCTGATGAAGCCGCTCTCGCGCGGGCACGTCCGGCTGCGTTCGGCCGATCCCGTGGAGCCCCCCGAGATCGCCCCGGCCTTCCTGTCCGACCCGGCGGGCCGGGACATCGCCGTGGTCCGGTCGGGGCTGCGGAAGGTCGAGGAACTCGCCACGGCCATGAAACCCCTGGCGGGCGCCGCGGACCCGGAACCGGCCCACACGCTGCCCGACTCCCGCCTCCGGGCCCGGGTGGGCACCTACTGGCACCCGGTGGGTACCTGCGCCGTGGGACCGGCGGACGATCCGCGGTCCGTGGTCGACGGGCAGGGCGCCGTGCACGGTGTCGCGGGGCTGCGTGTCGCCGACGCCTCCATCCTGCCGACGGTGCCCGCCGCCAACACCCAGCTGCCGGTCCTGGCCGTCGCCGAGATGCTCGCCGACACCCTTCGCGCCTGACCTTCCCCAGCCCGCACGCACCCACCACGGAGACCGACATGGCGGCACGGACCGACATACGCGCGCACAAGCTGCTGTACGGCTGCATGGGACTCGGCGGCGGCTGGGACACCGAGCCGTACACCGCCGACGACATCCGGCACGCCGAGAGGGCGATCGAGGCGGCGCTGTCCGCCGGGATCACGGCCTTCGACCATGCGGACATCTACAAGTACGGCAAGTCGGAGGCCGTCTTCGGCGAGGTGCTGGCCCGCAGCCCCGGCCTGCGGCAGCGCATCGTCGTGCAGACCAAGTGCGGCATCCGGCTGCCCGAAGGCGACCGGCCCGGACTCTACGACCTGCGGGGCGCCGCCCTGGTCCGGCGGGTCGAGGAGAGTCTGACCCGGCTGCGCACGGACGTGCTGGACGTCCTCCTCCTGCACCGCCCCGACCCGCTGACCGAGCCGGGGGAGATCGCCGCGGCACTGGCCTCCCTGCACGCCCAGGGGCTGGTCCGGCAGTTCGGCGTGTCCAACATGAGCGGCCCGCAGATCGCCGCGTTGCAAGCCCATACGGACCTCCCGCTGGTGGTGAACCAGCTCGAGATGAGCCTGGCCCGGCGGGACTGGGTGGAGGCGGGCGTCCTGTTCAACACGCCCGACGCCACTCGCAACGGCTTCGCGCCCGGCACGCTGGAGTGGTGCGCGGCCAACGGGGTCCGGCTCCAGGCGTGGGGCCCGCTCGCCCGGGGCCGCCTCACCTCGGGCGCGGACACGCGGGCGAGCCGGCTCGTCGCGGAACTCGCCCGGCGCAAGGACACCACCCCGGAGACCATCCTCCTGTGGTGGCTGCGACGCCATCCGGCGGGCATCGCCCCCGTCATCGGCACCACCCGCCCCGAACGCATCGGCGCCTGCGCGGACGCGGCCCGCCGCGAACCGGACCTCACGCACGAGGAGTGGTACGAACTGTGGACCACCGCGCGTGACGCCCCCCTGCCCTGACGAAACCGCCGGCCGGCAAAACACCCGGGAGCGCTCGAACACGGCTGCCGCGCAGAAAACCGGTGGCGTACGAGCGGGCCTGGGCGTGCCCTCGTGCCGGGTGCCCCGGTCGTGGCCCGCGGGATGACCGGGGGGCGGCCGCTAGAGCTCGAACTCCAGGCGCTCGATGTCGGTGAAGCGGACCTCCTCCAGCTGTCCGGCTCGGCGGCCGTCGTCCTGGAAGTACACCTCCTTGAGCGCTTCGGCGGTGATCCGCCTGAGCTCCCGGTCGCCGGCGCCGGCCTCCTGGGCGTCGAGCAGGCGCGCGGCGTGCCGCGGCGGCAGCGCCACGGTCAGGTGCCGGACGCGGTCGTCGTCGGTGGAGCCGATCGGCGCGGTGTAGCCGATCCGGGCGCGGGTGTCGATGACGATGCCGTCGGTGGTGGCCGCCCGCTGCCGGGCCCTGGCGCGGATCTGCGGCTGCCACCGCTTCCTCACCTCGCGGTCCATGCGCTCGGCGAGACCGGGACGGGGCTTCCTGATCTCGTTCTTCACATACCGCTCGACGGTGCGCTGGGAGATGCCCAGCAGCCGGGCGACCGCCATGGTGCCCTTGAGCTGCCTGACCAGGTACCGCATCTGCGCGGGCGCGCTCTTGGGCGCCGGGCGGGTGAACGCCTTCTGCACCGCGGCCTCCAGGCCGTCCCCGAACAAGGTCATCGCCTACTCCCCGTTGTCGGCGCCGGTGACGGTGCCGTCCTTGATGTACCGGGCGAGGTTGAGCGCGGGGGCGTCGAACCGCTCCCGGACCTCCTCGCCCCACAGGACGGTCTGGGTGCCCTCGTGCTTGACCAGTCCCGGGTTGACGCCGAGCTTGAAGCCACCGGGCAGCGGTGTGCCGTCGCGGTAGGGCAGGAAGTCCAGCGGGCTGGTGCCGTCGGCCGCGTACACGACGCAGTCGGACAGGATCGCCACCGGGTACTGTCCCGTGAACGCCGCGTGCTTGACGATCTTGCGGTGCAGGTTGACCCGGGTACGGGAGATGACGGCCGCACGGATGTCCGGCCGCCACGTGGGCCGGGCCAGCGCCCGCCACGGCCGGCCCGGCCGCCAGCCCTCCCCGCGCGGACGCTCGCGCAGCTTGCCGATACCGCCCTTGACCGTGGCCTTGATCGCCGAGACGACGATCGCCATCTCCGGGTCACGCTCCTTGTAACCGTCCATCGCCGCCAGGAAGTCGGCCGGCGCCATGTCCGCGCGCACGCCGAGATCGGCCATCGTGGCCAGGTAGGCATCGCGGAGCCGGTTGTACCAGCCGTCCAGATAGCGGCCGTTGTCGTAGCGGACGTACGCCTCGAGCGGCCGTACCTCGTAGCCCAGCTCCACCGCGTACGCGACCGTCGGCGTGGCGTACCAGGCCGGGCCCTCGGGCCGCTCGCCCGTCGGCGTGAACGGACTGGGCAGCAACGAGCCGTCCAGGTCCGCCCACTTGTCCTTCCCGACCTTCACCCGGGACAGGTCGACGTGGGAGAGGTCCACCAGCCAGCTCCCCGGCAGCTTGGGATCGAACACCGGCTGCCTGACGTGCGTCGGCGCACCGAGACCGACGACCAGCCCGTTGGCGCCCGCCGCGAAGGCCATGTTGACGTCGATGCCGACCAGATACCGGACCGTGCATTCGGCATCGGTCATCGGCCGCGCCCAGTCGTACGCCTCCTCGAACAGCTTCTCGCCGGGGCCGCGGACGTGGAAGCGCGGCAGGTCCGCCAGGAGCGGGTGACCGTCGGGGACCTCGCACGGCGCCGGGTCCACCGGGTCCTTGCCCAGGCTGCCGGGGTTGTGCTCGGAATGCCGCTTGCCCGTCGCGTCCGGCTGGGAGGCGCGGGTCGGCGGGTGCAGCGCGGTCATCAGCTCCAGGCCGGTCACGGCGGTGGAACCGCGCGGGGTCATCACCCGGGACGCGTACACCCCCAGTACGCGCGCCAGGTCCGCCGGCGGGAGCTGCGCGGCGTGCCCCCAGTGCCGGGAGTCGAGCGCCTGCCAGGACGGGACGCACAGCTGCACGCACTGACGGTCCGAGCCCTGCGCGGGGCGGTAGATCCGCGCCCACGGCCCGAACCCGCGCTGCGTGAGCTGCCAGCCGGCGCGGGCCAGTTGCCTGACGGCCTTGTGGCCCTCGGGGATCCGGCCGGCGAGCCGCTCCTCGTCGGTGAGGGCGACGGGCAGGCCGTAGCGTTCCAGCGCGGCCTCGGTGAGCACGAGCAGCGGGTCGGCGTCCTTGCCCGGCCCGGACAGCTTCGGCTGCCCGAACCCGCCCTCGGTGAGCGTCCACTCCACCAGGGCCGGCAGGGTCTTGGCGGGCACGTCCAGGACCAGGCCGCCGGTGCAGTACGCCAGGACCTGTCCGTCGGCGTCGACGTCGACGACCGCGAGCGGCCCGTTCTCGAACCGCCCGTCGGTCCCGCCCTCCGGGTTACCGACGGAGCCGGCCTTCTTCGCGCTCTCGCCGCCCGGGCGGTGTGCTGCCGATGACGGCCCGGTGGCGCGCGCGGGGCGCGCCACGGCGGCCGGGGCGGGGACCGAGGGGGCGGGGCGGGCCTGCGGGTTCTCAGCGGTCGTCGTGGCCGCGGTGGTAGTCCTGGTCCCGGCGGCCCTCGTGGCTTTTACGGCAGCCGTGGCCTCGGCGGTCGTCGTGGCTTCGGCGGTATTCGTCGCCGGGGCCTGGGACGGCCGTCCTGGGGGCACAGTCCGCGCCTCCGCCTCCCGGGTCGCCGGACCGGTGGACGCCTCGGGCGCCGCCGTGTTCTCTTCCGCCGCGCCGGTGCCGGTGCCGAAGTCGGCGGGGGCCGGGAGCGGGTAGAGCTTGGCGAGCCCGTCGAGGAGACGCGCGTACGCGTCGCGCTCCGGCGGACGGGGTTCGGTCTTGCCCGCCTCCCAGCCGCTGACCGTGGCCCGGCGCACGCGCAGCGCGGTGGCGACCTCGTCGATCGTCAGGCCGTGGGCCTTGCGCAGGCGCCTGCGCTCCTCGGGCGGCGGCAACGAGGCGCGGGACGCCAGCAGCGCGTCGACCGCGTCGAACAACTCGGACATGGAGCACCTCCAGGGCACACTCTATCCCGGGGATCGGACGCATCACGTACGTTCAGCGAGCGAAGGGTGCCCTTTTCGCGTACGAGCACGGAGTCGAGTCAGGCCCGTGGGTGCGCTGTCATCCGGATGCCGTCCCGCGCCCACAGCACGAAGCGTTCCGTGGGCGTCACTTCGTGTCCCGGTGCGGGGCTGAAGCGCAGGCGTTTGAGGAGGACGGCCAGGATCAGCTGGGCCTCGACGGTGGCCAGGGCGGCGCCCTCGCAGCTGCGGGGGCCGATCCCGAAGGGGATGTACGCGAGGCGGGGCCGCTCGGCGACTTTCCGCGGTGTGAAACGTTCGGGGTCGAACCGTTGTGGATCGGGCCAGTACCGGGGGTTCAGGTGTACGGCCCAGAAGGGGTAGAACACGGTCGTCCCGGCGGGGATCTCGTACGGGCCCAGGGTGAGGTCTTCCGTCGTCTCGCGCGCGCCGTACGGGCCGGGTGGGAACAGGCGCATCGACTCTTTGAGCACCATGTCGAGATACGGGAGCCGTCGCAGGTCGCCGTAGCCGGGCGCGGCGCGGTCGCCGAGGACCTGGTCCAGTTCGGCGGCGACCCGGTCGGCCACGTCCGGGTGGCGGCCCAGCAGGTGCAGGGTCCAGGAGACGGCGACGCCGGTGGTGTGGTGGCGGCCAGGAGTGTCACCATCACGGTGTCCCGGATGCGCGCCGGGCTCTGTCCGGCTTCGACGAGCGCGCCGATCAGGTCGCTGCGGCCGGTTCGGCCGTCCGGGCGGTGCGCCGCCACCACGCGGTCGACCGTCGCGCGCAGACGGGCGAGCGCCGCGTCGGCTCGCTGTGCCGAGCGCGGGTCGGCCCGTGGCACCTGGTAGAGCCGGCCGAGGTGCTCGGTGAGCACCTCTTCGAACGCGGTGACGACACGGTCCGCGTCGGTGCCGGCGTCCGCGCCGCCGAGCGCGAACTCGCAGATCATGCGGAGCGAGAGGGCGGTCAACTCCTTCTGCAGCTCAAGGGGTTCGTCTCCGGCGTGTGCGGCCCAGCGGTCCGCGAGTTCCGTCGCCAGGTCGGTGAAGCGTGCGAAGTGGCGTTCGTGGGCCGGGCGTCCGGCGAGCACGGAGAGCAGCAGGCGGCGCCATGGCGTGTGCTCGTCGGCGGGGAGTACTTGCAGGTTGCCCGCCTCGCACAGCGGGTCCAGGAAGGCGAACAGTTTCGCGGGCCGCTTGTCGATGTGCGCCGTGGCCTCCAGGAGCACGGGGTCGGCGACCGATACGGCCTCGCCCACGCCCGGCAGCTGGAAGCGTACGACGGGGCCGTAGGTGTCGTGCAGGCGCAACGGGTAGCGGTGCAGGCCGCCGGCGGCCGCGACGGCGCGCAGCCCGCCGTCCTCCTCGTGGTCGGGGCCGGGAATGCGCATGTTCAGGCCTCCTGTCCGGGGTTGCCCAGAAGTCTGGTCAGATGTGCCCCGGTGTCACGTTCCGTGGGGCCGCCCACCGGCAGTGGCGGCAGCTGCCGCGGCCGGTGAGCCAACAGGGCGGGTCGAGAAAACGGCTTTGCGCCCCAGGTGATCGGCGTGGAAGCTGGCTCACCGGAGGTACGTAGGATGACGAACGTTGTGCTGAGGCTGTCAGCCCGTGACTTGGTGCACGCGGATCTGGCGTCGTGCGGGTGGGCAGGGACCGACCATCACCTGGCCGGCGTCGCCGAGCAGTTGGAACGGGCCCGGGCCGGTGAGGTCGACTACCTCGCGGTCTGCCCCGCAACCGACATCCCGGTGGCGAAGGGCGGCGTGGACTACCGGGTCAAGGACGGTGTCGGCACGTTGTGGCAGCTGGCAGTCCACCCCGCGTTGCAGTCGTGCGGGATCGGCACGTTCCTTGTCGAAGCCGCGGAACTGCGGATCAGAAAGCGCGGTCTGCGGCGGGCCGAGCTGGCCGTGGAGGAAAACAACCCCAGGGCACGCGCGCTGTACGAACGACTGGGATATGTCGCGTACGACCGCCGGACGGAGTCGTGGGACGAGCAAGCCCCTGATGGATCGTTGCGCCCCTACGAGACGATCTGCACGTTGATGCGGAAGGAACTCGCATAGGCTGTTCCCGGGGTCCGCACGGCGCTAGCGTCAAGTCCCGTGATCGTATGGCTCAACGGCACCCATGGCGTCGGCAAGACCACGACCAGTGCGCTGGTGCAGCAACTGATCCCGGATTCGCGGGTGTTCGACGCCGAGAAGGTCGGCGAGACACTCATGGACATCACACCCGGGCTGCCCGCCACGGACAACTTCCAGCACTGGCCGCCGTGGCGGCCGCTCGTGGTCGAGACCGCCCGCCGCGTCCTCGACTACACCGGCGGCACCTTGGTGGTGCCCATGACCGTCCTGGTCGAGCAGTACTGGCGCGAGATCAGCTCGGGCCTTGCCAGGCATGCCGTTCCGGTACGGCACTTCGTCCTCCACGCCGACCAGGACACCCTCCGCGCGCGCATCGCGGGCGACATGGTTCTCGGTCCCGACTCCCCGTTCCGTCTCCGCCACCTCGCCCCCTACGCCGAAGCAGCCCGCACCTGGCTGCACGCCGAGGCCGAGGTCGTCGACACCACGCACCTCACACCGGCCCAGGCCGCCCGGCAGATCGCGGAGGCCGTCAACGGCTGACTACGACCGCCGCGCGCATCCGCGAGTCCCGCGGAGGGCGGCACACGACGGAAGCCGGCCGAAGCTCGTACTCCGGGTGGCCGCCGCCCGGGCCGTGACCGGGCGGCGGCGGTGTGCGGGCGGTCAGGCGGCCGCGGGCGCCGGCGCGAAGTGCTCGGCTTCCCGGAGCCATTGGATCAGTGAGGCGCGGGCGCGCGCGACCCGTGAGCGCACCGTGCCCACCGGGCAGCCGCTCACGTCGGCCGCTTCTGCGTAGGGAAGTCCGAGCAGTTGCGTGAGGACGAATGCCTCGCGGCGGTCGTCGGGGAGCGTGTCCAGCAGGTCGGCGAGGGCGATGCCGTCGTCGAAGCCGGGCAGTCCGCGTGGCTGGGCGTGTTCGGCGGCCGACTGCCAGTCGCCGGTGCCGGACAGGCGGGGCCGGCTGGAGCTGTGGCGGATGCTGTCGATCAGCGCGCGGCGGGCGATGGACAGCAGCCAGGTGCGGGCCGAGGAGCGGCCTTCGAAGCGGTGCAGGCTGCCCAGGGCCCGTAGGAAGGTGTCCTGGGTCAGGTCGTCGGCGGTGTGGGGGTCGGCTCCGAGGAACGTCACGTAGCGGTGGACGTCCCGGTGCAGGGCGCGGACGAACAGGTCGACGGCATCGGGGTCGCCGCCGCGGGCGGCGAGTGCCCAGGCCGTGATCGCGTCGTCCCGCGGGCCTCGGTCCGCGGCTTCGCGCGGTGTGGTCGGGGCAGGAGTGAGCACCTTGCTGTCTCTCCTTCTCAGGGATCCGGGCACACCGGCTCCGCGCTGGGCGCGCACAGGTGGCACGCGCGGAGCGGCGGTACCGGTGAAAGGGGTGACGGGCCGGGCGCGTCAGCGCGCGGCCGATGCCCGAGGCGAGGAGCCGACGGCTCGTCGTCCTCGCGTACGGTCCCGGGAATCCGGATGGTGTGCGGTCTCGGGAATCCGGTTTGCGTACGGCCTCGGGGATCCGGCTGTCGTCAGGCGACAGCGCACCCCGCGGGCGGCCCCCGGGACGTGACCGCGCGGGTGAGAAGGAGTCGCCGCAGCGTGCCGTCCGAACGGCCCCGGCGGGCGCGGAGGCGTGGCCGGTAGGGCGGCACGGGCAGCCGGAGGATCAGCCGCAGCGGAGCGACGAGCCATCCGGCGAGGACCCGCAGGATACGGAACGCGGCCCGCTCGCCGTAAGCCAGCCACAGGCCGCACAGCAGCGCGGCCAGCAGGTGGGCGGTGAGCATCCCGGCCGAGGACATGCCGGACATGCCGTGGCCGGGAGGGTGCGAGGCCCCCATGTGGTCCATCGGCCCCATGGAGTGCATGCCGCCCATCGTGTGATCCATGGAGGCCATGGACGTCGGCATGGCACCGTGGCGCGGGCCGGGACCCGGCGGTGCACCGCACAGCAGGTAGCCCAGCCACTGCCGGCCGAGTGATCCGGCGCCCGTGGCCCGGGAGTGTACGACTGCCTGGGTGAGCGCGAACGAGGCGTGGAGTACGGCCTGGGCGGCGACCACGAGGGAGCCGACCGCGGCCGGTCCGCGCTCCCGTCCGGCCAGCAGCCAGGCCGTGCCGCCGGTCACCGCCGCTCCCCCGGCCATGGCCCACCAGGGCACCGAGGTCCCCGACATCATGACGTGGCCCAGGGAGGCGAGCAGCACGCAGACGGCCGCGAACACGGCGGCCCTGAGCGTGCGGGAACACCACCCAGCCCTCATGGCGCCTCATCCTCGCAGTCCGCCCCTCACGCGTCGCGCGGGGGTATGCCGGAGGGCGGCGGAGCCGGGCCGGGACGGGACGGGGAGCCGTCTCCTCGCACACGTCGTCTTGCGCGGGAACTCACCGGCCGTCCCGAACGACCACTATCCCGAGGGCAGTTCACGGACCGCATGCCGTTTCCCGAAGGCCATCACGGCTCACACAGGAGGCACACCGATGGAACGCAGAGAGTTTCTTCGCCGGACGTCAGCGGCGGGCGCGGCGACTTTGGGGGCCGGGACGCTGGCGGCCACCGCCTCGAGCACTCGGACCGCGGCTGCCGCGACCCGGCGGACGGGCCCGCTGCGGGTCGACATCGTGGTGTTCGACGGGGTCGAGGAGCTGGACTGCATCGCTCCTTACGAGGTCTTCTCAGCCGCTGCCATGCACAGCCCGAACGGCGTGGAGGTCCGGTACGTGACCACCGGACGCCCGGGGCTGATCCGGTGCGCGTACGGTACGGGCATCCAGGTCAAGCGCCGTTGGGCGGCGCGGGAGACGGACCTGATCGTGGTGCCGGGCGGCGGCTACACGCGCCGGGACGGTCCGGGCGTCTGGGCCGAGATCGACGACGGCGCCCTCCCGCGAGCGCTCGCCGCGGCTCCCCGCGAGGGGCTGACGATCAGCTCGCTGTGCACCGGATCGGTACTGCTGTCCGCGGCCGGCCTGACCCAGGGGCGCCCCTGCACCACACACCACGGCGCGAAGGCGTACCTCGCGGAACACGGTGGTCTCGTCAAGGACGCGCGTGTGGTCGACGACGGCGACCTCGTCACCGCCGGTGGCATCACCTCAGGACTCGAACTGGGCCTGTGGCTGGTGAAACGCGAACTCGGATCGGACGCCGCGACCGGCGTCGAGACGATGCTGGAGTACGAGGCACGCGGAACGGTGTGGCAGGCGCCCTGACTCCGAGGTGGGGAAGCCTCGTGAACCGGGGTCGACGCGGAGAGGGCCCCGCTTCCGGAAGGAGGCCGGGGGGAGCGGACTGTGTCGCTTCGTCGGCCGTCCCGGCGAGGACATCGCGCAGGCCGTTGAACGCCATTCGGTGACCCACGCCACATCCGGCTTCTGTCAGGAATCGCGGCGCCGTCTCGTTCAAGGGGCACGCGAACGAGACAGGAGCATTGCCGTGAAGCACCGCATCGTCGTACTCGGCGCCGGATACGCCGGGGCCTACGCCGCCGGGAACCTGGCCCGCCGGCTTTCCCCCGCCGACGCCGAGATCACCGTCGTCAACGCCGTGCCCGACTTCGTCGAGCGGATGCGGCTCCATCAGCTCGCCGCCGGCCGGGACCTGGCGTTCCGGAAGCTCGCCGACGTGTTCGCGGGTACCGGGGTGCGGCTGCGCCTGGCGCGCGTCACCGGCGTCGACCCCGAGCGCAGGACGGTAGCCGTCACCGGCGCCGACGGCGCGGCCGGTGAACTCGCCTACGACACGCTTCTTTACGCGCTGGGCAGTTCCGTGGCGCACCACGGCGTGCCCGGCGTGGCCGAGTACGCCTTCGATGTGACCGGGCTGTCCTCGGCGCTGCGTCTGCGCGAGCGCCTGGCCGGGCTGGGCGCGGGCGGTACCGTGCTGGTCGTCGGCGAGGGGCTGACCGGTATCGAGGCCGCCACCGAGTTCGCCGAGTCCCGGCCCGACCTCTCGGTCGCGCTCGCCGCCCGCGGGGAGCCGGGTGCCTGGCTCTCCCCGAAGGCCCGCCGTCACCTGCGCCGGGCCTTCGACCGGCTCGGTGTCACCGTCCATGAGCACACCGGCATCGAAGCCGTCGAGCCGGGCCGGGCGATCACCGCCGACGGTACGTCCCTTCCGGCCGACGTCACCGTGTGGTCGGCCGGATTCGCCGTACACCCCCTCGCGGGCGCCAGTGGTCTGGAGGTCGCCGGGACCGGGCAGATCGTTGTCGACCGCACCATGCGGTCGGTCTCGCACCCGGACGTCTACGCCGCCGGAGACTGCGTCCACACGATCGGTGACAACGGCCGGCCGCTGCCGATGTCGTGCGCCTCGGCCGGCTACACCACCATGCAGGCCACCGCCGCGATCATCGCGCGCCTGACGGGCGTCGAGGTCCCGACCACCGCGCTGAAGTACCACGGCAACCACATCAGCCTCGGGCGGCGGGACGCGATCTTCCAGGCGGTGGACGGGGACGCCCGGTCGGCGTCCTGGTACCTGGGCGGCCGGAGCGCCGCGTGGTTCAAGTCGGGCATCCTCAGGGGGGCGGGCTGGAGCATCGCCCACCCGACCTTCGGTCTGCCGAAGCGCCGGCGCCGCCTGGCCACGGCACCGGCTCGGGCCGGTGTGAAGGTCGCCGCATAGGCTCCTGCCCATGGACAGCGCAGCTCTCGATCGCTTCGAGGCCGGCCGGGACCGGCTGGCCTCGCTCGCGTACCGTCTGCTCGGCTCGGCCGCCGACGCCGAGGACGCCGTACAGGACGCGTTCCTGCGCTGGCAGGCCGCGGACCGGGAGCGCATCGAGGTACCGGAGGCGTGGCTCACCAAGGTCGTCACCAATCTCTGCCTCGACCGGCTCCGCTCCGCACAGGCGCGTCACGAGCGCGCCGTCGGCGACCGGCTGCCCGAGCCGCTCCTCCAGGGTGATCCGATGCTCGGCCCGGCCGACACCTTCGAGCAGCGCGAATCGGTGTCCTTGGCCGTACTGACCCTCATGGAGCGCCTCTCGCCGGTCGAGCGGGCCGCTTACGTCCTGCGCGAGGCCTTCTCGTACTCCCACGCCGAGATCGCCGGGATCCTCGACATCACGGAGTCCGCCAGCCAGCAGCATGTCCACCGGGCCCGGCGGCACCTCGCCGCCGGTCGCCGCGGCGGCGAGGTGAACCCCGTGTCCGCGCGCCGGATCGTGGAGGAGT
This sequence comes from Streptomyces sp. DSM 40868, assembly GCF_011820545.1. NCBI lineage: Bacteria > Bacillati > Actinomycetota > Actinomycetes > Kitasatosporales > Streptomycetaceae > Streptomyces > Streptomyces sp. DSM 40868. The sequence goes on along the minus strand of NZ_CP050504.1, from coordinate 8,718,286 downwards.
TCCTCGCCGCCGCCGTGTCGGGGCGTACGGACCGGCTGGTGGAGTTGCTCACCGCCGACGCGACCATGGTCTCGGACGGTGCCGGACTGGCCAGACGGCTGCTGCGGTACACCACGCCCGAGCGCATCGCCTCCTATGTGCGGGCCGGTTTCAAGCCCACTCCGGCGAAGCGACGGCTGGCCGGCGGCTCCGTCGCGATGCACATCGCGCAGGTCAACGGCTCCCCCGCCGTCCTCGGAGTCGTCGACGGCCGGGTGGCGGGCGTCGTGGTGTTCGAAGTCGCCGACGGCAAGGTCGCGTCCCTGCGTGGCATCGCCGCCGCGAACGGGCTCGTGCGCCTCAACGAGGCGTGGAGGCGGCACGGAACCGGCGCGCCGGTCATCAGCGCTTGGTGACCACAGCACGTCGGCGTAGCGCCGCGTCGGCTTCCGTACGGTCTCCTGTGTCCGCAGCGTCTCGACGGTCGCCGCCGCCAGCCGGCGGGTGGCCGCGTCGGCGACGGCCCCGGCGGCGTGGTCGGTGCCTTGGGGGATCACCGAGCGCCGAAAGCCGCGGGTACGGAACTCACGGCTCGGTGTCCATGGCCCGCAGCCGGGTCCGGGCGTCGGCGAGGACCCGGCCCGATTCCTCGGTCATCCGTCCTTCCGCGTCGGTGATCGGGCAGCTCATGACCATGACGGCGAGGCCGGCGAGATCCACCATCGCCGCCACCTCGGCGCGCCGACGGGAGTCGTACCGGGCGTGGTCGTCGCACTCCTCGACCAGCGCGGTGAAAGTACGGCAGCCGCTTCACCAGGACGAACCGAAGGTCCCGCAGGACGCGCCGTGTCTCCTTGCTGCGCTCGTACAGGGCGGAGGCCGCCTCCTCCGCCTCCCTCATCTCCGCCTCGGCCCGCTCCAGGTCCTGTGCCATCTCGCGTTGGCCGCGTCTGGCTCTGCGGCTCTGCCACTCCACGACGGCAGCCAGCGAGAGGACGACCGGAGCCGCGACGATCGCGGACAGCACCGTTGTCCCGGCCGCCATCCCGCCACCGCCCGCGGCGAGGGATCCGCCGCCCAGCCATGCGAGCGTGGCGCTGATGGCCGCCGCCCCGGAGAGCCCCGAAATCGCCGTACCGGTGGACGCGGTGGCGAAGGCTCCGACCGCGAGAAAGGTGCCTGCTCCGGCGCCGGAACCGGCGAGCGCGCCGCCTGCCAGCGCGCCGACGGCGGCCGTCACGGCGCCCTCGCGCAGCCGGCGGAACTCGACGCCCACCTCGCCGCCCCCGGCGGGCAGTTCGACCTCGGCCAACTCGACCGGATCGACGCGTTCTAGGCGCTGGAGGACATCACGGAAGGGGACGAGGGCCTCGTCGTAGAGCGCCTGCCGTGCCCTCTGCTCGGCGGCGTTCTCGGCGGCGGCCCGCTGACCGAGTGCCTCCTGGCACTCGACCAGGTGCTCGTACCGTCGTCGGTTCGCTTTCGCGAGCCTGACGGCGTCGACCATGGCGACCACCATGCTGCCCCCTTGCTCCTCGGCCCGGCGATTCCAGTGCCCCAACAGGCGGCCCTCGCCCGGCTGTCGAGTCCCTCGACTGAACGTACGGCGGCGCGGGGCGCATCGAAACATTCGAACCCTCCGGACCCGTTGACCGACGCCGCTTCGGTTCGTAATCTGCCCGTCACATTCGACAGTATGTACGAAAGTTTCGATTGAGGAGATGGCATGCTCATGCCTAGATCACTGCCCAGGCGGGCGGGCGGGGCGGTCACCACCGCGCTGCTCGCCGCGACGATGGTCACGGCCCTGTCGCACACCGCCACCGCCGCGGACGACACGCTCGGCTCCGCCGCGGCCGCCAAGGGCCGCTACTTCGGCACCGCCGTCGCGGCGAACCACCTCGGCGAATCCGCCTACACCGGCACCCTGGACCGCGAGTTCACCGCGGTCACGCCGGAGAACGAGATGAAGTGGGACGCCACCGAGCCCACCCGGAACACCTTCACCTTCTCCGCCGCCGACCAGATCGCCGGCCACGCGCAGAGCAAGGGCATGAAGCTGCGCGGGCACACCCTGGTGTGGCACTCCCAGCTGCCCTCCTGGGTCTCCGGCCTGGGCGCCTCCGATCTGCGCACGGCCATGAACAACCACATCACCCAGGTCATGCAGCACTACAAGGGCAAGATCTACGCCTGGGACGTGGTCAACGAGGCCTTCCAGGACGGCACCAGCGGCGCCCGGCGCAGCTCACCCTTCCAGGACAAGCTCGGCAACGGCTTCATCGAGGAGGCCTTCCGCACCGCCCGTGCCGTCGACCCCGACGCCAAGCTCTGCTACAACGACTACAACACCGACGGCATCAACGCCAAGAGCAACGCCGTCTACACCATGGTCAAGGACTTCAAGTCCCGCGGCGTACCGATCGACTGCGTCGGCTTCCAGTCCCACTTCAACAGCGCCTCCCCGGTCCCCTCCGACTACCAGGCCAACCTCCAGCGCTTCGCCGACCTCGGCGTCGACGTCCAGATCACCGAACTCGACATCGAAGGCTCCGGCACCGCACAGGCCGACAACTACGCCAACGTCGTCAAGGCATGCCTGGCCGTCACCCGCTGCACCGGCATCACCGTCTGGGGCATCACCGACAAGTACTCCTGGCGTGCCAGCGGCACCCCGCTGCTCTTCGACTCCAACTACGCCGCCAAGCCCGCGTACACCGCCGTCCTGACCACGCTCGGCGGTACCGGGAGCGGCGACGGGGGCGGGGGTGACGACGGCGGCGACCCCGGTGCGGCGTGCACCGTCGCCTACGACCGCACCTCCGACTGGACCGACGGCTACAACGGCCAGGTCACCGTGACGGCCGGCTCCGCGCCGATCACCAGCTGGTCCGTGACCCTCACCTTCCCCTCCGGGCAGAAGGTGTCGGCGCTGTGGAACGGCAGCCCGACGTGGAACGGCGACGTCGCGACGGTACGCTCCACCACCTACAACGGCAGCCTCGCGGCGGGCGCCTCGACCAGTTTCGGCTTCACGGTCATGAAGAACGGCAACTCGGCCGCTCCGGCACTCGGGGCCTGCACGGCGTCCTGACACCCAATCACCGCCCGGTCCCGCGTGGGACCGGGCGGTGCCGTGTCACAGCGCGTCCGGCGTGAGGCGCGGCCGGAACGGTGCGGGCGGGCGGTTCAGGGGCGGGAACGGTGGTAGTGGCGGCGGGCGCGGTCCCGGTTGCCGCAGTCACCGGAGCTGCACCAGCGGCGCGTGCCGCTGCGGCTGCGGTCCAGGAAGAACCATCCGCATCCCGGGCCCTCGCAGCGCCGGATCCGCTGCACGAGCGGACCGGCGAGGAGTTCGTCGGCCTGCAGGGCCAGGGCATGGACGAGGTCCTCGAACCCGGTCACCCGCACCTGCCAGCACAACGGCAACTCGGGCGGCAGCACAGCTTTCTGACGGGCTGTCACCATCGATCGGCGCAAAGTCTCCCAGGGACCGGCCGGCAGCGGACTGCGGTCGGTCAACGCGTCCAGCACCTCCCACAGGGCGCTCCGGAAAGTCTCCAGCCCGGCGAGATCGCAGGAGGCCCGGGACGGATCATCCCGCTCGTCCCCGCCGACCCCCTCGGGGCGCGGCAGCGCCGTGACTTCCCCGGCGGTGAACAGCCCGACCCGGCCGCCCCAGCGGATCCACTCCCCGACGCCCTCCACACGGGCGACACGGCGACGGGGGTCCGTGCGCCAGGCGACGGTGTTGGCGAAGTCGAGGACGGGATGACCGCCGACAAGGGCCACCTCGGCATGGTTGGGGCGCGCCGCGGGTCCCCTCCCGGTAGTGTCCTGGGCTCTGTTCACCTTCACCACCCTAACGAACCCCTATCTAATGGCCATACGTCCTTATGCCTGTTAGGTTGTCGGTCATGTTCAAGGAACTGGCCCCTCACGAGGGCGCGTTACCCCGACAAGGCCTGCGCGCGGGACTGCGCGTCGGGTTCGCGCTCGGGACGGCTTCGTTCCTGCTGGCGGTGAGTTTCGGGGCGATCACTCAGTCGCAAGGGTGGGCGGCGGCCGGCGCCGTCCTCTGCTCGGTGGCCGTCTTCTCCGCTTCGGCGCAGTTCGCCCTCGTCTCGGCGCTCGGCGCGGGCGGCGGGGTGGCGTCGGCCGTCGTCGCCGCCGCCCTCGTCAACGCGCGTTTTCTGCCCATGGGCGTGGCGGCCTCCGGTGCCCTCCGCGGAGGCCGGTTGCGCCGGGCGGTGGAGGCCCAGGCGGTGGTGGACGGCTCGTGGGCCGCCGCGCACCTCGGGGGCGGTCGCTTCGATCGGCGGGTGCTCTTCGCGGCCAGTGCCGTCCAATGGGTCCTGTGGGTCGCGGGCACGGCGCTCGGTGTGGTGCTGGCGCCCAGCCCCCGTCTGCTGGACGCTCTCGGCCTGGACGTGGTGGCGCCCGCCATGTTCCTGTTCCTCCTCCTCGACGCGCCGGGCGCCGACCGTCCCTACTGGACGACCGCGCTGCTGGGCGGAGTCATCGCCGCGGGACTGTCCTTCCTCCTCCCCGCCGGGCCGGCGCTGATCGGCGCCGCCTGCGCCTCCCTCGTGGCCCTGGCGCGCCCCCTGCCGAAGGAGGACCGGGGCGGTCCGCGCCGGCGGCAGGCGGACGACCAACCCGGAACGGAGCCCGTGCGGTGACCCCCTGGCCGGCCATCGCAGCCGTCGCCGTCCTCGGCTTCGCCCTCAAGGCCGCCGGCCCGGCGGCGCTCGGCGAGCGCGAACTGTCGCCTCGTACCCGGGCGGTGATCGCTCTCATGGCCCCCGCTCTGCTGGCAGGTCTCGTCACGACCGGCGTCGCCGGTGACAGGTGGCGGACGGTGGACCCCGCCCTCCTGGCGGCCCTGACGGCCGTCCCGTTCCTCCGCCGGTGCAGGCTGCCCCTGCCGGCCGTCCTTGTCGGCGCGGCGCTCGTGGCCACCGTCGTACGCGTCCTGACGACCTGACCACTCGACAGGCCCCGAAGCCTCAGGGTCCTCGCGGAACGCGATGCGGCGCTCGCCACCACCCCTTGCGCACGGGACGGCTCCCGGCGTACGACCCGGCCTGCTCGTCCTCACTCCCCCGCGCTTCCGCCTCCACCGACGTCACCACCACCGCCGCCGTCGCCTCCGCCGCACACTCCGGCGTACCCGCAAGAACCCCAGTGCGCGAACATGCCGTACCCGGTGGCGGAGCCGTCGCCGAAGGCCGGGTCGCCGGCCCGCCAGGTCTCGGGCGTGACCAGCTCCCTGAATTCCGGCTCCTGCGCGGCGGACAGCCCGCCGAGGGCCACCGCGCCGACAGGGGTGACGGCGAGGGCGGCCAGGGCGCCTGTCCGGCGCCACGCGGGGGGACGCTCGCGTTCGCCGCGCAGGATGCCGAGCGTCGACCGGACGCGGTGCGGCACCCAGGCCGGGGACGGCTTGACGAGCAGGGCCGTGAGGGCCGCGCCGGCCGACAGGACCACACCGGCCCACCAACGGTCGGTGGTCCCGGCGGTGACTTCCCACACCGTCGGCACGGGCGCGAGGGCCGCGGACCACCACAGCAGGCGCCGGGCGCGATACTGCGCGCGCCGCAGGGTGGGCCGGATCAGCAGGCCCTCCGCCCGCAGGCGGTCGCCGACGGCCCGCACCGCGCCGCTCGTGGCGGTCCGGGCGACCAGCTTGCCCACCCGCTCGGTGCGGGAGATGCCCGCCGCCTCGACGAGCGCCTCCTCGGCACCGGCCGCCGCGCCGGTCGCGTACACCCCGTCAGGGACGGTGACCGTGCCGTCCTCCGCCAGGACCAGACGGCCCTGCCGCACCATCCGGAACAGCACCGTCGCCGCCGCCCGGCGCGGCCCGCCCGCGAGGTAGGCCAACTCCTCCACGGACAGATCCTCGCGGATCATCACTTCTGCCCTCAGCGTCACCATGATCCTCACGGCGACGACGAGCCGGTACCCGATCGCGCCCGCCGTCAGGACCAGTGCCGCCAGATGAAGCCCTTCGTACAGCATCGCCATTCCCCCGTAGCCCCCGTCCGTTCAAGACGGTTGTCCCCACGACGGCAGATCGACAAGCTGAACTCGGCTCACCGGCTGCGGTCCCCCGCGCCCTTCCCCGGGTTTCAGGCCGTGCGCGGGTTCAGGGGCCCGATGCGGTGGAGGACCTCGTCGTGGTCGCCGCCCGGGAGGTCCTCAGCCCGGAACAGCAGTTCGGTGTGGGTGTCGGCGTCGTACGTCGTGGCGATCATGTGCAGCAGCATCACGATCGCCTTGTTCTCCCGGGAGACACTCGTCTCCACGTACTTCGCCCCCGTGGCCAGCTGGAGGTCGATCGCGTGCACGAGGAGGTCGATGCCGAGGCCCGAGATGCCGTTGCCTGGTTTGACCGCCGCCTGCCAGATGAAGAACGTGTCGGGTGCGTCGGGCCGGCGGTAGCCGGTCAGGAAGCCCACGATGTCGTTGCCGACGGTGGCCACCACGGACGTCTCGGCGAAGTCCCGGAACCAGAGCCTGTAGTGGTACGAGCTGTTGTCGTCGAGCATCGGCTCGTCCAGCACCATCCGCCAGACGGCTACGGCGTCTTCCGGAACGGGCGTGCGATAGCGGACGTCGGTGGCGGTCTTCTCCGACGGTGAGCCTGTCATCGTTCTTCCCTTCGCATCAGGCGAATCGGGTGTTCCTGCTGGTGGCCGGGGCGGACAGCGACCGGGCTTCGAGAGCGGTGATCCGACGCGTGCTGGCGATGGCCGCGATCCGGCCGCCCTCCACCCGGGCGTCCCGCAGGTGGATCGGGAACGCGGGCCAGTCCTCGGCGGGGCTCCCCTCGGCCCGGGCGAGATCACCCCGCACCTCGATCCGGTTGAGCCGGGCGGCCAGGCCGTGTCCGGTGAGTTTGGCGACGGCCTCCTTCCTCGACCAGAGCCGCGTGAACGCCTCCGGCACCTCCCGCGCGGGCAGTCGGGACAGGGCCGCGCGTTCGCCGGGTGTCGCCGTACGGGCGATGAGACGCCGCAGGACACCGGGGTACGGGGAGGTGTCGAGGTCGATGCCCACGAGGCCCTGGGCCACGACCGCGATGAGGACCCGGTGGCGGGTGTGGGTGACCGAGTAGTCGTATCCGCCGTGGACGACCCGGGGGCGGCCGTGCCCGGCGCCGCAGCGGAGGCAGGTGCGTTCTATGCGCAGGTCTCGGGCCGGCCTGCCGGTGTACCGGTGGGCGACCAGGCGCTGCGCCGCCCGCGAGGTGACGAGCAGGTCCCGCCGCCCGCCTCCGGGCATCGCCGCGGCGCGGGCCGCCTCGTCGGGGGCCAGCAGGGTTTCCCACTCGGGGCGTGTCCGGACGGGCACCGACCAGAGGTGGCACTCCCCGGCGGCGGGCAGGGCGTCGACGGCCGACACTTCGCTCCCTCTTCCGGCGGTGGTGGCGGACGGTTTTCGGCGAGGTGAGGGGCCGGTTCCGGATCGTTCCCGGAGCGCCGCCGCGGACCCGGCGGCCGGGTCCGCGGCGGCACACACCGGCTTCGACGCACCGGCCCCAACACACACCGGCTTCGACGCACCGGCCTCAGCTCCGGCTTCGAACGTTCCGGCGTCCGGCGGTGAGCGTCCCGGGTCCGGCGTCAGACCTCGTACTCGGTTCCCACGCCGTCGAAGCGGAGGCGGTCCTGGATGACGACCCGCTCGCCGTTCTTGTCGTAGCCGGTCAGCAGGCCGGCCTCCATCAGGCGGATGACGATCTGTGAGCTGAGTTCCTGCTGGTCGGCGTCGCTCAGTTCGCGGATCAGCTCCTTGTAGCCGACCTCCTCCTTGAGGAGACGGCTGAAGATCTGCCGGTGCCGCTCCTCCAGGGGCCACTTGATCATGTCGAGGCCGTCCTCGTTGGCGAGGACCTGCTTGGGCTCCAGGCGGAAGGTCTCGGGGTCCACCTTGTAGTACGGCTTGAGGGTCACCTCTTCGCCGTTCCACTCCAGACGCTTGATGCGGTTGAGCCGCTTGGTCAGCTGGCTGATCCAGCGCACCCGGGCGGGGTTGAGCTCCTCGTCGCTGAACTCGTCGCTGAGTTCCATGCGTTGGTGGCGACCGATGCTCATCATCGTGGTCGCACGGTCGCGGAAGTCGGCCACCGACAGGGTGCCGTCCTCGCTGGAGGCGGCCAGCCGGGTGAACCAGCGCTTGCGGTTCAGGCGCCCGTCGTCGGATGTGCTGATGCGCCGCTTCGACCAGAACTCGGACTCCGGCTCGGTGAAGGAGGCCAGCGTGTAGAAGGAGGCGAGGAACTCGTGGTACTGCTCGTAGGTTTCCCGGTAGGCGCGGTTGTACCAGGCGTGGACCTCGTCGCTCTCCGCTTCGCACCGGGCGATCCGGTCGATCGCGGCGGCGGCCGAGACGGCCGACTGCGTGGCCAGGTGCACGCCCTGGGAGAACAGCGGGTCGGTGAAGCAGGCGGAGTCGCCGGAGAGGAAGTAGCGTCCGCCGGAGTACACCTCGGAGTCGTACGACCAGTCGTGGACGACCCGTACCTCCTCGACCATCTCGGCGTCCCCCAGGATCTCCTTGGCGCGGTCGGCCTTGGCGAGGGTGTCCCGGTAGAAGCGTTCGGGGCCGGCCTGCTTCACCTCGCCCGCCTTGGAGCGGTCGACGACCAGTCCGACGCTGAAGAGGTCGTCCTTGAGCGGGATCATCCACACCCAGCCGTCCTCGAAGGTGATGGAGTACGTCGTCCCCTTGAGGTCGCCCTCGAAGGGGTCGGGGCGGCGGAAGTACGACCAGATGGCGAAGCTCTTGTAGAACTCGTCGTAGCGCCGCACGTCGAGCTTCCGGGCCAGTGGGCCGTTGGAGCCGCCGGCGTCTATCACGAAGTCGAACTCCAGGCGCTTCGCGGTCTCTCCCCGGCCGGCGGTGAGCGACACCCTGCCGGGGTCCGATATGTCGACGTGGGACACCGGTGTGTTCTCGTGCACGTCGATGCCGCGGTCCCTGACCTCGTCGAGGAGCAGCTGGTCGAACTCCTTGCGCTGCACCTGGATGGCGTGGTCGAAGACCCACGGCGAGGTCCGCGGTGTCGTGAAGGAGAAGGTCCACGGGGCCTCGTCCCGTCCCCACAGGAACGTCGCCGAGGGCTTCTTGACGAAACCGGCGGCGTCGATCCTGTCCTGCAGGCCGAGCCGGTGGAAGATGGACAGCGAACCGGGGAGGAAGGACTCGCCGACCCGGTAGCGGGGGAAGGTGTCACGTTCGTAGACGACCGGTGTGTGCCCGAGCCGGTGCAGGGTGAGGGCGGCGGTGCAGCCGGCGGGGCCGGCCCCGATGATGGCGACGGTCGATCCGTTCATGGGTGCTTCCTTCACGACTCGGTGGACTTGATGGCTTTGATGCGGCTCGGGGAGAGGTAGGAGAATCCGCTCGCGGCGTTCTCGAAGAGCGTGAGGCCCGCCTGGAACCGGCAGGCGTCGCCGATGCGGACCTCGGGGGCGACGGTGCAGGCCAGGCCGAAGAAGTTCCCGTCCCCGATCTCCACGCTGTTGCCGGCGTGGAAGTTGGGGGCGAAGAAGTTGCCCGAGCCGATCCGGGAGTGGTGCCCGAACGTACACCGGTAGTTGACGACGTTGTAGCTTCCGAGGACGGTGCGCACACCCACGTAGTTGTCCGGCCCGATGATGTTGCCCTGTCCCTCGATCGCCGCGGGGTCGACCCGTGACGAGGGGTGGACGACGTTGACCGCCTGCCATCCGCGGGGGGTGATGTACTCCTCGACGATCTCGCGCCGCTGCTTCGTGCCGGACACGGCGAGGACGACCTTCGTGCCCTCCTCGGGTGGGTGTGCGGCGAGCTTGGTCCAGGTTCCGTCCGGCGCGTGCACCTCCTCCCCCTCGACGGCGAGGTAGCGTGCGACGCCGAACCCGGAGTCCTCGGCGTAACGGGCCACTTCCCGGGCGAACTTGCCCGCCCCTATGACGACGACGTCGGTCACGGCCGGCTCCTCTTCTTCTTGAACCGGGCCGATACGGGTATCTCGTCGATCACGGTCACCTTGGCGGGCATCTTGAACGGTTCGACCTTGCCGTCCAGGAACTCGCGGACGTGGCGGCGGACTTCGGCCCTGCTCATCGCGCCGTCGGGTTTGACGTCGACGTGCACGGCCTGTCCCGTGATGGAGTTGGGCTTTCCGTAGACGGCGCAGTAGGCGATGCGGGGGCTGCCCATGAGGATCGATTCGAGTTCGAGCGGCAGGACCTTCTCACCTCCGACGTTGATGATCTCCTTGGCGCGGCCCTTGACCTTGATGTAGCCGTCCGCGTTCTCCTCCACGAGGTCCCCGGTACGGAACCAGCCGTCGGCGGTGACGGCCTCGTCGGAGTAGTTGAGGTAGCCCATGAACTGGGTCCTGGTGCGCAGTTGGAGTTCTCCGTCCACGACCCGGTGCTCGACGCCCTCGTCCGAGATCCGGAAGTACGTGCTGGACGACGACTCGCTCTGGGTGGTGGAGATGCCGGTCTCGCTGGTCCCGAACGTCTGCAGCAGCCGGGCGCGCGGAAAGGCGGCGTGGACGCGCCTCAGCAGTTCCTCCGGCATGGGCTCGGTCCCGTAGGTGATCAGCCGCAGGCTGGAGAGGTCGAACTTCTCGTGGAAGTCGCCGATGAGGATGAGGTTGAGGAAGGTCGGGCTGGTCGGCAGGAGGCGGATGCCGTACCGCTCGACCAGCCGGCAGATCTCCTCGGGTGTGCGCTTGGCCGGCACCACGGCGGTCGCCGCGCCGCGTACGACGCCGAGCAGCGAGTTGATGCCTCCGATGTGGTCGGCCAGCAGGAACAGCAGGATGTGCGGGGGCTTCCTGCCCACGCGCTCGCCCGTGCCGATCTTCTCCGCCACCAGGGCGTCGAAGTCGTGCAGGACCGCCTTGGGCGCCCCCGTCGATCCGCTGGAGAGGAGGACGAGCCCGGCCGAGCCGGACGCGATCAGCGCTCCGTAGAGTTCCGATGCCTCGCCCGGAGGCGAGTCGAACGGTGCGACGGTGACGTCTTCCGCCGCGTCCACGACGTACCGGGGGCGGCAGGCGCCGCGGACGGCCTCCAGGGTCGTCTCGGTGAACGTCACGACGGGCACCACCACGGACTTGCGGCGGTAGAGCGCGAAGAGCGCGGCGATCTGGGAGAAGGAGAAGTCTCCTTTCAGGACGACGGCTTCGTGCGGCTTCACTCCCGCCTCGTCCAGCAGCGTCTCGATCCGCCGGATCTCCCGGGCCAGTTCGGCGTAGGTGTGGCTCGACGGGTGGCGGACGACGGCGGTGCGGTCGCCCCACCGCTCCATCCTGTCGGTCAGGGTGTCCCTCATTGGACTCCTCCCAGATACAGCGTCTCTCCGGTGACGAAGGCGGAGCGGCCCGTGGTCAGGAAGTCGACGGGGCCGACGATGTCGTCCATCTCGCACAGCCGCCCGATCGTCTGCCGCTCCACGACGGCGTCGAGGGTTTCCGGGGCGAGGGTGCGGGTGAGGACGGTGCGCACCGGCGGCAGACCGATGCCGTTGACCCGTATGCCGAACACGGCGAGTTCCTTGCTCATGACACGGGTCAGCTGCTCCACGGCGCTCTTGCTCGCCGAGTAGACGAGCTGGCCGTCGAGCGCCCACGGCACGGCGACCGTCGAGACGTTGAGGATCGCCGCGGACCCCTCGGGGCTCTTCTGCAGGAGTTTGGCAGCCTCCCGGCAGCAGTTGAGCACCGCGAAGAAGTTGAGGTCGAAGACGGCACGGGCCGTCTTCTCCGGCGTCATCATGAAGTGGTTCATGACCGAGGTGCCGGCGTTGTTGACCAGCGCGTCCAGGTGGCCGAACTCGCGGCGGACGGCGCGGAACATGGACCGTGCCTGTGCGGCGTCGGTCAGGTCGATCTCGTGATGGCGGTAGGCGGGGTGCCGGATGCCCGACGGCCTGCGGCTGCAGCCGATCACCGTGTCCCCGCGGTCGAGGAAGTGCTCGGCCAGGGCCTTTCCCACGCCGGTCCTGGTTCCGGTGACTAGGGCGATCATCAGGCGGCCCGTGCCGGTCACACCGGCTGGGAGACGGCGACACCGGCCTCGGCCAGCTCTGCCTCGACGAACTCGACGAGCCGGCTGACCCTGCCGAACGGGCTCACCCGCTGCGAGACGGCCTTCTCGGAGGTCAGCGAGATCTCCTCGCCGTACGCGTCCTCGACGGCCTCCTCCACCTGCGTCAGGAAGTTGACCAGCTGCATGGAGTCGAAGACTCCGTTGTCCCCGTAGAGGGCGAGGGAGGACAGTTCCGTGACGGGGATCTTCTCGTCCCTGCGTTCGTTGACCTCCTCGATGACGTCCTGGATGAGAGTGAGAATCCGGTCGTTCATGGTCGCCATACCTTCCGAAGTGGGGTGGGCGCGATTTCCCGGAGCGGCGCATTTCCGAAGTGTTCCGGGCGCCGCGCTCAAGAGGCAATCAACTCTCGGAGTTGTGCCCCGCGTCTTTTTCTCGGGCCACGCGATTCCGCGATCCGTGACGCATCGGTATCCGGGTCTTGAATGTGCCGGACCGCATTCCGATGTGTCAAACAGGCCCGCGAGGCACCGGTTCAGGACAGTGTGCTCCACTCCCTTTGCTCGGCCTCCCGGATTTCCTCCTCGGCCGTTCGCTCGACGCGCGACATCGCCATGCGCAGGATCGGCGGGGCCAAGAGGGATGTCACCACGGCGACGAGCACCACGATGGTGTACGCCGCCACGCTGAGAATGCCGAGCCGCAGCCCCACCATTCCCACCACGATCTCGATGACGCCCCGCGCGTTGAGGCCGGCCCCCAGGGCCAGCGCCTCCCACCGGCCGAGGCCGCTCAGGCTCGCGCCGGCCCAGACACCGAGGAACTTGCCGAGGACGGCGACCGCGAGCACGCCGAGACCGGCCAGGGCGACGCCGGGATCGGCCAGCGCGCCGAGGTCCATGCGAAGTCCCGCGGTGGCGAAGAAGACGGGCGCCAGCACGGACAGGGCGATGGTGCGGAGCGGGGCGAGCCGGGCCGGCTCGACCTTGCCTTCCCGTCCGATGAGGACACCGCCGAGGAACGCGCCGAGAACCGGTTCCAGATGCAGCGCGTGGGTGGCGGCCGCCGCCAGGAGGATCACCCCGGCCGCCGTGGCGGCCGGCACTCCCGGTTCCTGGCTCCTGCCCGCCAGCCGGAAGGCGTGCCGGACCGCCCACCGTCCGGCGGTCAGTGCCACGACGGCCACGAGCGCCACCGAGGCGAGCGCCGTCACGACCGGAGCGCCGCTGATGCCGGAGACGGCGATCGACGAGACGACGGACAGCGTGAACCAGCCGAAGACATCGTCGATCACTCCCGCGGTCAGGGTGAGCTGGCCGACGGTGCGGTGGAGCAGCCGCATCTCCATCAGCGTCTTGGCGATGACCGGGATCGCGCTCACACACATCGCGACGCCGAGGAACAGTGCGAAGACGCCCCGTTCGGTGCCGTCCGGGACCAGTGCGGCGGGCATCAGGAACGCCGTGCCGACACCGAGGGCGAGCGGGACGACCAGGCCGCCGGCGCTGACCAGTACGGCCGTCCTGCCGCGCCGGCGGACCAGCCCCAGATCCAGGTGCATGCCCGTGACTCCGACGAGCAGCAGCACGCCGAGCTGGGCGACGGCGTCGAGCAGGTGCGCCTGCTCCCGGCCGCCGGGAAAGAGCCAGCCCGACAGGCCGGGCGCCAGGCGCTGGAGCACGGAAGGGCCGAGGACGACTCCCACGAGGAGTTCGCCGACGACCGCGGGCAGGCCGGCGCGGGCGGCGATCCTGCCGAAGAACAGCGCCGACAACAACAGCAATGCCACTTGGAGCAGAAAGACCAGCAATTCGTGAGCCGCGAGTGGCGTGGCCGTCGTCGGCGCGAACGAGAAAAGCACATGTCCTCCAGGGAAAAGGGCCCGCCGGTGTCCGAACGCGTCCGGGACACCAGTTTTCAGACCCCACCCGCGGAAAACCAGCGGAGCCCCTCGCTCGCCGGGGTTGAACAACCCGGCGACGAGGGGCTCCGCTTCGCGCTGCCGCCTTGAGCAGACACCCTGTTCAAGTGTGGATTGTCATCGGTTGAACACCGTCGCGCCCGCTAGTCCGCACGTCCCGCGCGGTCTTCGAGTTCCTCGGCGAGGCTTCGCCACATTTCCGCGCACTGGATGGCCAGTTCGGCGACGGTCGCCGCCAGGTGCGGCGGAATGTTCTCGACGACGTGCGGATATTTCGCCTTGGCCTGGTACTGCAGGAAGAGCCACCGCAGCAGCTCTCGGCCCGATTCCGAGAACCTGAGCGAGGGGTCCCGCCGTAACGACTGCAGCCGGGCCCTCATGTTGCGCGACTTCCGCTCCTGCTCCCCGGCGGTGACCGCGGGCCCCCCGGGCACCGCCTCCGGCTCCTGGTGACCGCCGGGCTGCCGGCGGTTCACGCGGTCCCTGGGCGCGACGGGGTCCTCGCCGCGCCGCATCCGTTCCCTGACGTCGTGTGCGGTGCCCACGGAGACCCCCGCCGCCTTCGCGACCTGCCGCAGCGGGGCGTGCGGGCGGGCCGTCAGCGCCTCGGCCGCCCGCCGTCTTCCGTCGGCGGCACTGAGCGGCCGGCGCCGGCCGTCCCTGCCCAGCCGCACCTCCTGGCGCGAGGAGCCGCCGTTCAGCCGCCGGCGGATGCCGCCGACCGTCTTGGTGGACAGTCCCGTGCATTCGGCGATCGCCCGGTCGGACATGTCCTGCCGGGTGGCGACGATGCGTTCGGCCGCCGACCGCCGGTCGTCCAGGGACAGGGGGAGGCCGTGCCGGATGTTGGCCCGTACGGCTTCGACGAAGGCCGCCTCGGCGGTGCCGTCGAAGAACTCCGCCTTGATGGAGTGCCAGCCTTTTTCCTTGGCCGCGCGGAGTCTGTGCATTCCGTCGATCACATGCATGGTGGTCCGGTGGACCAGGATCGGCGGCCATTCGGTCTCGCTCTCGGCCAGCCTCCGCGCATGCTGTTCGTCCTCTCCCGCGAGGCGGGGGGAATCGGCCGGCTGAAGCTGGTCTACGGGGACTAGGTGAGGCACTGGCCCGCCGAGCACCAGGCCTCCCGATCGATCGCTGTGGTCGAGCTGAGCTTCCATATCGGCCCCCAGCCGGTATGTCCGCATCACGGTGCACGCGGATGGTCTCCGATACGCCGTCCGCCTGCTGCGTCCGGACAACTTCTCGTCGTAGCGGTGTCAGCGTGGCATCCCTGGAGGGGGCGCGGGCTCGTCACCGATCGGAACCGGCCGTGCCTCGGACGCCCCCGTTGCGCCTGCCTCCGCAGGGGGGCGCCGAGGCGTCACAGGGGTGGAATCGGCGGGGGCGTGTGTGGCGATACGAAGGTTTTGTGAAGCAGGTGTCCTCCCCTGGCGTGGTGTCGGCGGGCAGGGGTACACAGTGGCCCGCCAAGATCAACTCCCCGGCTCGACCGGCCAGTTGGCCGGAAATACGCGGCCGGGTGCGGCATCGGCCGCTCGCGGACCCATGGTTGATACCCGGCGCCCCTGTTGGTCTAATGGGCTGACCAGGCGGACGCCGGAATTCCGCAGTGCGCCGGCGACAGGGGCCAGTGGTCCGGCCAGGATCACCCGTGGCCGTATTTCCCTCCTGCGGGCCGCCGAGTTCGCGGCCCGCGCCGTGCTGCCGGCCCCACCCGTCCCACCCGGCACGCATACGGGCGAGCGTCGAAGGCAGTCGCCCGCGCCGTCGAGCGAAACCGCTTCGCCCACCCATGACTCAAGGGGGCATGACCCGTCGTGATCGTCCGTTCATTCAGCGACATCGAGGGAACCGACCGGCACGTCAAGTCCAGGTCCGGCACCTGGGAGAGCAAGAGGATCGTCCTCGCCCGGGAGCGGGCCGGCTTCTCCCTGCACGAGACCACCGTCTACGCCGGCACCGAGACGTTCATGTGGTACGCCCACCACATCGAAGCGGTGCTGTGCGTCGAAGGGGAGTCGGAGCTGACCAACGAGGAGACCGGGGAGAAGCACTGGCTCACCCCCGGGACGATGTACCTCCTCGACGGCCACGAACGGCACACCCTGCGCCCCAGGACCGACTCCCGCTACATCTGCGTCTTCAACCCGCCCATGACCGGCCGGGAGGACCACGACGAGAACGGCACGTACCCGCTGCTCACCGAAGCGGAGGGCGCGGATACGGCTTGAGACGGCAGCCCGGCCGCCGAACCGGGCACCCGCACGGCACGAACGGCTCCGAAGGAGAGCGCTGTATGAACACCACTGTGCGTCCCGACCTGTACCCGACCCGGGTCACCGGCGAGGCCGTGCCCCAGCCGCGGGTCGATCCCGTGGTGTGGGGTGACGCGCCGGGCCCGCTCGGCGAGGAGCAGCTGGCCCGTTACGCGTCCAGCGGCTACCTGGTCCTCGACAACCTGCTGTCGCCGCGGGAAGTCGAGGCATTCCGCGCCGAGTTGCGTCGGCTCGGCTCCGATCCGGCGCTGCGCGCGAGTGAACGCGTGATCCTGGAACCGGGGTCCGACCGGGTGCGCTCGGTGTTCGAGGTCGAGAAGGTCAGCGACCTGTTCGCCGGCCTGCTGCACTCGCCCCGGCTCACGGACATCGCCCGGCAGGTCCTCGGCTCGGACGTGTACATCCACCAGAGCCGGGTCAACTACAAGCCCGGCTTCGGCGGCGCTCCGTTCGACTGGCACTCCGACTTCGAGACCTGGCACTCGGAGGACGGCATGCCCCGGCCGCGGGCGTTCAGCGTGTCCATCGCGCTGAGCGAGAACCTGCCGTGCAACGGCCCGCTCATGGTCATGCCGGGCACGCACAGGACGTTCGTTCCCACGGTCGGGGAGACGCCGCCCGACTACCACAAGGAGTCGCTGCGCGTGGAGCGCCTGCCCGTCGGCTCCCCCGGTCAGGAGCATCTGTCCCGGATGGCCGAGCAGCACGGCATCGAGCAGGTGACGGGCCCCGCCGGGACCGCGGTGATGTTCGACTCGAACCTGCTGCACGCTTCCAGCGGCAACATCACGCCGTTCCCGCGCTCGAACATCTTCATCGTCTACAACAGCGTGGAGAACACGCTGGAGGCACCGTTCGCGGCGGCCAGGCCGCGTCCGCAGCACCTCGGCAACCGGGAGTTCCCCGGCTGACCCCCGCCCACGGGACGGCCTCCGCCGATCCGGCCCTGCCGGTCCCACCGGCCCTGCCGGTCCCACCGGCCCTGCCGGTCCCACCGGCCCTGCCGGTCCCACCGGCCGGGCCGGGGCCGTGGCGGGGCGCCTCCCACCGTCCGCACCCTATGTTCGACACGCTGCCGCGCAGGACGAAGGCGACATGACCTCCTCTCCCCGTACCACTCGTTCCGCAGCGATCTGGACCCTCGCCGGCCTGGTCCTGCTGACCCTCAACCTGCGGGCGGCCATCACCGGCGTCCCCCCGCTGCTGGGCGAGCTCCAGGACACGTTCGGGCTCACCGGTGTCGAGGTCAGCGTGCTCACCACGCTGCCGGAGCTGTGCCTCGGCCTCTTCTCCGCCCTCGCCCCCCTGCTCGCCCGCCGGATCGGCACCGAGGCTGCGATCACCGCGGCGCTCGTGGTGATCACGGCGGGGCTCCTGCTGCGCGTGGTGCCCGCCCAGACCGCGCTGTTCTCCGGCACGGTGCTGGCCGCGGCCGGGATGGCGACGGGCAACGTACTGGTGCCGGCGGTCATCAAGCGCGGGTTCCCCGACCGTGTGGGACCGCTTACCGGCCTGTCGATGATGCTGCTGTCGGTCGGCGGCGCCGCCGGGGCGGGCCTGGCCGTCCCCTTGGACCACCTGGGCGGCTGGCGGCCCGCGCTGGCCGCGTGGGCGGTGCCGGCGCTCGTCGCGGCGCTGGTGTGGGGCTCGCTGGCGCTCCGCGCGCGCACGCACCGGCCCGGGCGGCCGGCCGCCGAGACGGCCCCGTCCGCCGACACCGCCCCGTCCGCTTCGGCCGGGCGGCCGCGGACCCCGACGGGCACATCCCCGGACACGGCGACCGGGGCCGCGGCGGACCAGGGCTCGCTGCTGCGCTCGCCGCTGGCGTGGGCCGTGATGGTGTTCATGGGCATGACATCGCTGATGTTCTACACGCTGACGGCGTGGCTGCCCGAGATGATGCACGATCACGGGTTCACGCCCGCCACCGCGGGGATGATGAACTCGGTCATCATCGTCATCGGCATCCCCCTCGGTTTCGTCGTGCCGGTGGTCGCGGCCCGCATGCGCGACCAGCGGCCGCTGGTCCTCGGGGCCGTCGCCCTGATGGCAGTCGGGCTCGTCGGCCTGCTCCTGGCTCCGCGGGCCGGCTGGGTGTGGACCGCCGTCTTCGGAGTCGCCACGGGCAGCGCGTTCCCGATCGCCCTCACGCTGCTCAGCCTCCGCTCCCCCAACGCCGCGGTCACGGCGCGGCTTTCGGGCATGGCCCAGTCCGGCGGGTATCTCCTCGCCGCCTCCGGTCCGCTCACCTTCGGTGTGCTGCGCAGCGCCACCGGCGGCTGGGAGGCGTCGATCTGGCTGCTGCTCCTGCTGGTGGTGCCCGAACTCGTCTGCGGTCTGCTGGCCGCGCGGCCCGGCTTCGTCCGGCCGGGCCCGCCGGCGCCGGACGGCCCCGAGGAGAGTCGTCCCGAGCCCGCGCCGGTCTCCGCGCGCTCCACCGAGTCGGACCGCGCGCACTGAGAAGCCGGCCGTCCCCTGTCCGCGCGCGCTGAGAGACCGGTCGTCCCCTGCCCGCGCGCTGGCAGACCAGCCGTCCCCCGTCCTCGCCTCGCCCGAACCGGGCGCAGCGCACCCCCGCACCTTCCGCGTCGACCACAGCCGTTTGACGACCCCCGGGAGCACGCATGACCATCATGCCGCCCGACCTGAGCATCTTCGAGAGCCTGGAGTCCGAGGTACGCAGCTACTGCCGAGGCTGGCCGGCGGTCTTCGACCGGGCGCACGGCACCCACCTCGTGGACGAGGACGGCCACCGGTACCTGGACTTCTTCGCCGGCGCCGGTTCCCTCAACTACGGCCACAACAACCCGGTACTGAAACGGGCGCTGCTCGACTACCTGGAACGGGACGGCGTCACCCACGGCCTGGACATGGCCACCACCGCCAAGCGCACGTTCCTGGAGACCTTCCAGCGCCTGGTGCTGCGCCCGCGGGACCTGCCGTACAAGGTGATGTTCCCCGGGCCGACGGGCACCAACGCGGTGGAGTCCGCGCTGAAGCTGGCGCGGAAGGTGAAGGGACGCGAGGCGGTCGTGTCGTTCACCAACGCCTTCCACGGCATGTCGCTGGGCTCGCTCGCGGTCACCGGCAACGCCTTCAAACGGGCCGGCGCCGGCATCCCGCTGGTGCACGGCACGCCGATGCCGTTCGACAACTACTTCGACGGCACGGTCCCGGACTTCCTGTGGTTCGAACGCCTCCTTGAGGACCAGGGCTCGGGGCTGGACAAGCCCGCCGCCGTGATCGTGGAGACCGTGCAGGGCGAGGGCGGCATCAACGTGGCCCGGCCCGAATGGCTGCGCGCGCTGAAGGAGCTGTGCGAGCGGCAGGACATGCTGCTCATCGTCGACGACATCCAGATGGGCTGCGGCCGTACCGGCGCCTTCTTCTCCTTCGAGGAGGCGGGCATCACCCCGGACATCGTCACCGTGTCCAAGTCGATCAGCGGCTACGGCCTGCCCATGGCACTCACCCTGTTCCGGCCCGAGCTGGACGTGTGGGAGCCGGGCGAGCACAACGGCACCTTCCGCGGCAACAACCCCGCCTTCGTCACCGCCACCGCCGCCCTCCACATGTACTGGTCCGACGACCAGTTGGAGAAGCACACCCGTGCCCGCGGCGAGCGGGTCGAGCAGGCCCTGCTGGCCCTCTGCGACGAGAACGCTGCCGGCGGAGCGCGCTGCCGCGGCCGGGGCCTGGTCTGGGGCCTGGAGTTCTCCCGGGCGGAGCGGGCGGCCGAGGTCTGTCGACGGGCCTTCGACCTGGGCCTCCTGCTGGAGACGTCGGGCACCCGGAGCGAAGTCGTCAAGCTGCTGCCGCCCCTGACCATCTCCGCCGACGAGGCGGACGAGGGACTGCGCACCCTCGCCCGCGCCGTCCGCGACACCGGCTGAGGCGCCGTCGGCGCAGTGCCGGGCAGCGGCCACCGTGCGCGTCTCGGCCAGGGTCACGCCCGGCTACCGGAATTCACCGTCCCTTCGCCGGAGTTCGCCGCTCAACCGCCGGAACTCCCCGTCCAGTCACCGAGGTTCGCCTTCCGACCGATGGAATCCGTGACCCCTGGCCTGCCCGCGGGCCGCGCGGACATGCAACGGTCCGGCGCCGGGTGATCCCCCGCAACGGCTGCCGGTCCCCCGTGCGTTGCCGATACTGGCTCGGTGGAAATGCGGATAGCGCTGCTCGGGCCGGTCCAGGCCCTCGACGGGGACGGCAGGCCGGTCGGCGTCGGGGGACCGAGACCGCGCATGCTGCTGGGCCGGCTCGCGTTGGCGGCGGGTGACGTCCTGACGCCCGGCGTGCTCATCGACAGCCTGTGGGGCACGCGGCCTCCCGTGAACGCCCTCAATTCGCTGCACGCGCTGGTGTACCGGCTGCGCAGGGCGCTGCCCGCCCGTGGCGTGCTGGAGTCGGCGGCGGCCGGCTACCGGCTCGCGGTACCGGAGGAGCGGGTGGACGCCGCCCGCTTCGAGGCACTGGCGGCGCGGGGCGGCCGGGAACTCGCCGCGGGGTCTCCCGAGGAGGCGGTCTCCCTGCTCGGCGAGGCGCTCGCGCTGTGGCGTGGGCCCGCGCTGGCCGACGTACGGCAGGCCCCGTTCGCCGGCCCCGTCGTGGCCCGGCTGGAGGAACTGCGGCTCGCGGCGCTGGAGGACCACTGCGACGCGCGGCTGCGGCTCGGCGACCACACCGGGGTCCTGGCCGATCTGGAGGCGGCGTCGGCGGACCATCCGTTGCGGGAGCGGCCGGCCGCGCTGCGCATGCGGGCGCTGATGGCGGCGGGCCGGCAGTCCGACGCGCTGGCCGTCTTCGAGGAAGTGCGGGGCAGACTGGCCGACGAGTTGGGTGTCGATCCCTCGGTGGAACTGCGTGAGGCCCACCTGGCGGTGCTGCGCGGCGAACACAGGCCGTCCGCCGTACGCTCCGGGCCGGCCCCCGGCCGTCTGCCCGCGCCGCTGACCTCGTTCGTCGGCCGGGACGGTGAACTGGCGTTGCTCGACGGGCTGATGGACGCCAACCGACTGGTCACGGTCATCGGCCCCGGCGGGGCCGGCAAGACACGGCTGGCCATGGAGGCGGTCAGCAGACACCGCACCCGTCGCCAGGGCCGGCTGTGGTTCGTGCCGCTGGCCGCGGCGCACGGCCCGGAGAGCGTGGTCGACGCGGTCCTGGGCGCGCTCAGTACCCCGAACGCGGCGCGGCCGCCCGCCGACAGCCGCGCGGAGCCGAGGGAGCGGGTGGCCGATCTGCTCGGGGGCGGCGAGGCCGTGCTCGTGCTGGACAACTGTGAGCATGTGGTCGACGTCGTAGCCGAGTTGGCGCAGTACCTGCTGGAGCGGCGCCCGCGCCTGACCGTCCTGGCCACCAGCAGGGAACCCCTCCAGGTCCTGGGCGAGGCGCTGTGCCGCATCGGTCCGCTGCCCCTCCCCCGCCCGGGGGCGGACCCGGCCGAGGCCGCCGCGTCGGCCGCCGTGCGGCTCTTCGTGGACCGGGCGACGGCCGTACGGCCCGGCTTCACCCTCGACGGGCCCACCCTGGCAGCGGTCGGCGAGGTGGTGCGGAGGCTGGACGGACTGCCGCTCGCCCTCGAACTGGCCGCGGCCCGGCTGCGGTCCATGACCGCCGGGCAGATCGCACAGCGGCTCGACGACCGGTTCCGGCTGCTGGCCACGGGCAACAGGGCGGCCCAGCCCCGTCAGCGCACGCTGCACGCGGTGATCGAGTGGAGCTGGGAGCTGCTGACCGGCCAGGAGCGGACGCTGGCCCGGCGTATGGCCGTCTTCCCCGCCCCGACCGGGGCCGACACCGTCGAGGCGGTCTGTGCGGGCGGGACGCTGCCCGCCGGGGATGTCGTCTATGTCCTCGGTTCGCTGGTCGACAAGTCGTTCGTGGAGCGGGTCGGCGACGGTTACCGGATGCTGGAGACCGTCCGGGCGTACGCGGCGGAGCGACTGCTCCGGGCGGGCGAGCGGGAAGCGGTCCGGGGCCGTCTGGTCCGGCACTTCGCCGACGTCGCCCAAGAGCACGAGCCGCTGCTGCGCTCCGCCCGGCAGGAGGCGTCGTTCGCGCTGTTCACAGCCGAGTACGACAACCTGGTGTTCGCGCTGCGGGCGGCCGTCGACGGACGGGACGCGGACGCCGCGGCCCGGCTTCTCGCCCCGCTGTACTGGTACTGGAACGCGCTGCGCTATGACGCGCGTGCCGAAGCCCTGGTGGCCGGGGTCTGCGGGCTGGGCGACTCGCTGCCCGAGGACGCGCGGGCCGCCTTCGCCGCCCTCCGCCTCGCGGCCGGCGACGGCGAGGCCGCCCCCGCCGCCGAACGGGTGCGTGCCGTGCTCGAGGACTGCGCGCGCACCGGGGCTCTGGAGCGCTATCCGATGCTGCTCCTGGTGACGCTTCCGATGGGTTCTCTGGTGGGTCTGGACGATGTGGTGCGCCGCCTGGTCCGCGAGGTGCGCGGGCGCCGGGACCGGTGGGCCGTGGCCTGTACGTTCCTGGTGGAGGCGTTCGCGCGGCACGAACGTGGCGACTGGGCGGGCCTGGCGGGTGCGGCGGCCGGCGCCCTGCGCGAGTTCGAGGCGGCGGGCGACCGCTTGTGCACGGCGATGGCGCTGGCGGGCGTGGCACGGGTCCGCTCCGTCGAGGGCAGGCATCGCGAGGCGATCGCCGCGTATCGGCGCGGGCTCGCCCTCGTCCCCCGGGACGAGATCCAGGCCCGGCTCGCACTCGCCGGCGAGCGGATCCGCGGCGGTGACCTGGCCGGTGCGCGGCACGACATCGACGCGGCCGAGCAGGCGGCCCGGGACCGCGGTGACGACTTCATGAGGCTGGCGGCCCTGGCCTGCCGGGCCGAGTGGCACCGGCGCGCGGGGGAGCCGGAGCGGGCCGGGCCGCAGCTGGACCGGATGGAGGAGCTCGGCCGGGAGGCCGCCCTGTCCGACGAGACCGTGCGGGACTGGGTCACACCGGCACGGGTGGCGAACCTGCTGGCGGCGGGCGATGCCGTACGGGCGCGTGAGCTGCTGCCCAGGGCCGTCCGGGGGGCTTTCGCCCACCGGGATCCCGCTCCGGCCGCCCAGCAGCTGGCGGGGGTGCTGCTGGCTGAGGGGGATCCGGCCGGCGCGGCCGGCGCGCTCGGCATGAGTGAGGTCGTCCGTGGTGTCTTCGACGCCGGTGACCCGGAGCTGCGCGATCTCGTCGCGGAACTCGTGCGACGGCTGGGCCGCGCGAGGTATGCCGCGGCGTACGGCCGGGGCGCGTCCATGCCGCGGCAGGAGGCGCTCGACCGGCTGCGGCGGGTGGCCGACGGCTCCTGACAGCGGGCCGTACGGTCTTTCAGCACCCGATCAGGGTTTTGTCATCACCGGTCGGCATCGTCGTCCGCGTACCGAGGAACGGGCGGGCGGCGGGGCCGGACAGGGGGCTCGGCGGCGCCCGTGAGGAGGAGAACGACATGACGAACTCCGCGAGCACCGGGCGCGAGAAGGTCCAGCGGATGCTGGACCGGGCGGTGGCCGAGCTGGGCGTGCCCGGCATCGTCGCCGAGGTCCGCGACGCGAACGGCACCTGGTTCGGCTCCGCCGGGGTGGCCGACCTGGAGTCCGGCCGGCCGCGCGAGAAGGGCGAACACCTGCACGTCGGCAGCGCCGGCAAGGCCTTCACGGCGGCCACGGTGCTGCGGCTGGAGGCCGAGGGCAGGCTGAGCATCGAGGATCCGGTGGAGAAGTGGCTGCCCGGTGTGCTGGACGTCAACGGCTACGACGGCGGCAGGATCACCCTCAGGCATCTGCTCGGCAACACCAGCGGGCTGTTCATCACCGGACTCGCTCCGGAGCTGACACGCCGTTACGCCACCCGTTCCGCGTTCGCCGCGCACCGCCACGACATCTGGACCACGGACGAACTGCTGCGGCTCGCGGTGTCCCAGCCCCCGCTGCACGAACCCGGAGCGGCCTTCGCCTACTCCAACGGCGGTTTTTACCTCGCCGGCCTGATCATCGAGAAGGTCACCGGCAACGGCTACGCGGAGGAGGTCGCGCGCGCCGTCACCCATCCGCTCGGCCTGACCCACACCTATGTGCGCCCCGCCGAGGACACCGGTTACCCGGAGCCGCATCCGAGGGCGTACACGGGCCTGTTCCTGCGGGACGGTGTCGACCCCGCGGACGTGACCACGGAGAACTGGCAGTCGATGCTGGAGGAGCCGGGCCTGCCTCCTCTCGACATCACCGACTTCAACACCTCCTGGGGCTGGTCCGCCGGGAACGTCGTCTCCACGACCGGAGACATGATCGAGGCGTTCGGCGCGCTCGCCTCCGGCCGTCTGCTGCCGGCCGAGCAGCACCGCGAGATGTGGACCACGGTCTCCACCGGGGGCGGCCACTGGATGCCCCATTCCGCTTACGGTCTGGGCGTGTTCGAACTGGACCCGGCGATGACCGGCGGACTGCGGCTGCGTGGCATGGCCGGCAGTATGTACGGCTCCCACCTGGTCGTCGTCGGCACTCCCGACGGCGAGCAGACGATAGCCGTGCACACGAACACCGAGGCCAAGGGCTGGGAGTTGGTGTTCCGGGCCGTCGAGGCGCAGTTCGACATCCCGCCCGTCGAGGGGCTGTAGCGGGCTCCCCCGGCAGCGTCGCGGCCACCACCGCCTGGACGCCGGTCCGTTGCGAAGCGGTACGGACAGCGCGGCGACGCTGCCGGGGTCTCCTGCGTCAACTCCGCGTGGCGTCCTGGGGGGACTCCTCGGGCCGGGAGAACGCGGCGATCAGGTCGTGGGGTGTGGGGTCGTCGGCGCCGCCGCCTTCCATGGTGGCGGCCTCGGCGCTGCGGGGGAACATGGCCCGCTCGTAGGCGCTCAGCGCGGCCTCGGCGTCGTCGGGGTGCGCGGCGAGGGCTTCGCCGAGTTCGGCACCGTCGAGCATGGCCAGGTTGGCGCCCTCGCCGTTCGGGGCGGCCAGGTGGGCGGCGTCGCCGATCAGGGTCACCCCCGGCACCCGGTCCCAGCGGTGCCCGGCCGGCAGGGCGTAGAGGCGGCGCAGGACGGGTGCGGTGTCGCTGTCGGTGATCAGCGCGGTGAGTTCCGGTGCCCAGCCGTCGAATTCGCGGGCGATCCGTGCGGTGGCCGCGGCGGCGTCGGTGAAGTCGATGGCGGCGAACCAGTCCTCCGGTTCGGTCAGCCCCACGTAGGCGTGCAGGGTGTCGTCCTTCTCCCGGTGGGCGAAGATGTCCCGGTCGGGCGTGTGCGCGATCATCGCTCCGCCGCCGACGGCTCGCGCGGTGGCCGGGTGGCGGGTGCCGGCGTCGAAGAGGTAGGTCTCGACGACCGACTTGCCGGTGTACCGGGGTGTGGCGGCGGACAGCAGCGGCCGCACCCGTGACCACGCGCCGTCCGCGCCGACCAGCAGGCCCGTGACGACGGTGCCGCCGTCGGCGAACACCACCTCGTGCCGGCCCCCGCCGAGGGAGCGGACGCGGACGGCCTTGTGCCCCCACCGGACGGTTCCGGGCGGGAGCGAGTCGAGCAGCATCTGCCGCAGTTCGCCGCGCAGCACCTCGGGACGTCCTCCCGTACCGTCGTCGGCCTTGTCGAACAGGACCGTCCCGTCCGGGTCCAGGAGCCGCATCGCCTGACGGCCCTCCAGGACGAGTCCGCCGAACTCGTCCATCAGTCCGGCCGACTTCAGGGCGAGTTGCCCGTTGTAGTCGTGGATGTCGAGCATCCCTCCCTGCGAGCGCGCGGCCGGGGAGGGCTCCGCCTCGTAGACCGTGGCCGGTATCCCGTGCACACGCAGGACACGCGCGAGCATGAGACCGCCGAGTCCGGCACCGATGATCGTGACATCAACAGCCATGGGGGTTTCCTTCCGAGTCCGGACCGCCGGGCGGACACCCGGCGGTCACCAACCTCCCCCCGCCGACCGACAAACCACCGACAAACCACCCATGGCCACCGACAGATCGCCTCCAGGCCGCCCACGGCACGGACCGGACCAGGAGTCCGCGAGCCTCCCCCCGGGCTCGGCAGTGGGTGCGACCGCCCCTGTCCCGGTGGTCGTTTTCACCCATGCCGGGTGAGTACCCGTGCTCAGGCCCGCTGCCGTGGTCCGCTCGTAGCGTCCCGTTCATGCACATAGACCACGCTGCTCACGGCCCGGCGCGCCGGGCGGGCATCACCGCGGTGGCTTCCTGTCTGCCGGGGCGGGAAGTGACGTCCCGGCAGCTGCGGGAGCGGATCGCCGC
The DNA here is from genome assembly GCF_011820545.1 of Streptomyces sp. DSM 40868. Lineage (NCBI taxonomy): Bacteria > Bacillati > Actinomycetota > Actinomycetes > Kitasatosporales > Streptomycetaceae > Streptomyces > Streptomyces sp. DSM 40868. The sequence continues at coordinate 8,691,809 of NZ_CP050504.1, read as the reverse complement.
GGCCTCCGGGCTGTCCCTGCCGGCCCGGTTGTTCGAACGGGCCACCGGCATCGTCTCCCGCCGGGCGGTCGCGGAGGGCGAGTACGCCTCGACGCTCGCGGTGCGGGCGGCCCGCGTCGCGCTGGACCGGGCCGGGCTCGCCCCGTACGACGTGGACCTGCTGGTCTTCGCCTCCGCCTCGCGGGACGTGGTCGAACCGGCGACCGCGCACATCGTCCAGGCCGAACTCGGTTCCCGTGCTCACGCGTTGGACGTGACCAACGCGTGCAACAGCTTCGTCAACGGCATCGACACGGCACGCGCGATGATCCTCGCCGGCCGGGCCCGACGCGCCCTGGTCGTCACCGGGGAGACGCCCAGCCGCGCGGTGCGGCACGACCCGTCCGGGCTCGGCCAGCTCCGGGACGGGTTCGCGGGCTACACCTTCGGCGACGCCGGGGCCGCGGTCGTCCTGGAGGCGGTGGAGCGGGGCGGCATCCTCGACGTGGACACCGAGACGCACTCCGAGCACTGGTCGGTCGGGGGCATCTTCGGCGGCGGTTCGCGCCATCCCCGCGGGGACGAGCACACGTACTTCCACGGTGACGGCGGCGAGTTGCGCGAGGTGTTCGAGAAGGTCGGCACATCGGTGCTCGACCGGATGCGGCACCGCACAGGTCTGGCGTGGAGCGACTTCCGGCACATCCTGGTGCACCAGGTCACCGTGCCGTATCTGGAGCGGTTCGTGGAACTCACCGGCGTGCCACGGGACCGGCTCGTCGTCACCGTCCCCGAGCTGGGGAACATGGCGAGCGCCACCCTCGGTGTGCAACTCGACCGGGTGCACGAGGGGCTGCTTCCCGGCGACCGGGTGCTGTTCGTGGGCCTGGGCGGCGGCGTGAGCATCATGACGATGGTGTGGGAGAAGGCATGAGCGCCCTGTGGGTGGTGGTGCCCGCGCACCAGGAGGCCGGGCGCATCGGTGCCACGCTGGACGCGCTCGCGGCCCAGCGTGACCGTGACTTCACCCTCGTGGTCGTGGACAACGCCTCCACCGACGGCACCGCCGCGATCGCGTACGACTTCGCCCGCTGGGCGCCGTTCCCGGTCCACGTCCTCAGCGAACCGGAGAAAGGGGTGGGCTGCGCGGTGGACACCGGCTTCCGGTACGCGATCGAGCACGGGGCGACGCTGCTGGCCCGCACCGACGCCGACTGCCTGCCGCGCCCCGGCTGGACGGCCGGCGCCCGCGACGCCCTGCGGCGCGGCGCGGGCCTGGTGTGCGGACGCGTCGACGCGCGCCGCGACGAGCACGGTCCGCTCGGACGGGCCGCCTTCCGCGCCCTGGTCCGCGCGGCCGCGTTCTTCGGGCGGATACGGCCCGCCCACCACCGCCGCCACGGCTACCTCGTCCCGTACCGGATGCACGCCGGCAACAACATGGCCGTCACCGCCGCGCTCTACGAAGCCGTCGGCGGGATGCCGCGCCGCCCCTCCCCCACCGACCGGCTCTTCCTGAACCGGGTGCGCCGCCACACCACCGCCATCGTCCACGCCCGCGACATGGTCGTGGAGAACTCCACCCGCCGGCTGCGCGCCTACGGCCTCGTCGGCACCGCCCGCTGGTACCTCGACAAGGGCCCGGGCCGCCACGGGGAGGACCCGCGCTGATGCTCGACACCCTCGCCCACACCCTGCGGCGCCACCCGGACCGGCCCGCCGTCCTCGGCACCACCCGCACCGGGGCCGTACGCGTCAAGGCCACCTCCGGCGACCTGACCGGCCTCGCCGACCGCTACACCGCCGCCCTGCACGCCCGGGGCATCGCACCCGGTGCCACCGTGGGCGTCGCCGTACGGCCGGGGCCCCGGGCGCTGGCCGTGATGCTCGCCGTGCACCGGCTCGGCGCGCGGGCCGCGGTGCTCGACCCGGGCGCCGGCCCGGACGTGCTGCGCGCCCGGCTCGCCCTGGCCCGTCCCGACGTCGTCCTCGCCGACGCCACCGCCCAGGCGGTCGCCGGATGGGCCCGACCGCTCGCCAGCCGGGCCCGGCTGGCCCTGCCGGACCTCTCCGAGCTGGGACCGGTGGCCACGGTGGGGCCCCGGCTGCCCGGCTGCGCCCCGGTCCTGGACACGGACGCGCGGGCCGTGGCGCTGCCGCCCGCGGTGGACGGGGACGGTGACGCGGTCATCGTGTTCACCTCGGGCACCACCGCCCGGCCCCGCGCGGTGGTGCACACCCGCTCCTCGCTCGCCGCCGGCATGGCCACGGTGACCGAGCTGGTACGGCCCGAGGCCGGGCGGCCCGTCCTCGGCGGCACCTTCTTCGTCCTCGTGCCGTCCCTCGCGAGCGGGGCACCGGTCGCGCTGCCCGCCCGCTCCGCGCGCGTGCTGTCCCGTCAACTGCGCCGGCTGGCACCGCAGGCCACCTATCTGACGCCCCCTCAGTTGAGGAGGCTGCTGGCGGAGGGCGGCCGGCTCGGCGGGCGGGTGTGGACCGGGTCGGCTCCCGCGAGCGCCGAGCTGCTCACCCGCGTCAAGCGCGCGGGCGCCCAGGAGGCGTGGGGCGTCTACGCGCTGACCGAGCTGTTCCCGGCCGCGGCGGTCGAGCAGGCCGACAAGGCCGCCTTCACCGGCGAGGGGGACCTGGTCGGCGTCCCCCTGCCCGGCGTGGCGGCCAGGACGGATGCCTCCGGGGAACTTCTGCTGTCCGGCCCCGCCGCCCGCGACCGCTACCTGGGCGAGGACCCGGACCCCTGGGTCGCCACCGGCGACCGGGCACGCCTGGACGGCGGCCGGATCGTGCTGGAGGGCCGCCGCAAGGACATGGTCCTGCGGCGCGCGGAGAACATCTACCCGGGGCTGTACGAGCCGGCGCTGCACGTACCGGGCGTCGAACTGGCCCTGCTCGTGGGCGTACCGGCCGGCGACGGTGACGAACGCCTGGTCGCCGTCGTCCAGCCGGGCCCCGGGGCGGACCGTGCCGCGCTGCGGTCGGCGCTGGCCGGACCGCTGGAGCGCATGGGTGCCGCCCGGCCGGACGCGGTGCTGCTCGCCGGCATCCCGCTGTCCGGCCGCTCCCTGAAGCCCGACCGCGCCGCGACCGCGCGCCTCGCCGCCCGCCACCTCGGATCCCACTCCGGCTCCGGCCGCCTCACCGGGCAGGGCTCCGTGCTGTGGTGCCGGGACCGCCGCGAGCGGCCCGCCGACCCCGAGCAGGTGCACGTCCGTTGACCGACCGACCGTCCCCGTCCCTGGCCCGCGCCCGCCGCCGCGACCGGCGCGTGTACACCCGTTCCCACCCCGTGCTGTTCGCCCTTCTCGCCGCCGCCCGCCGCCGCGAGGTCACCCGTGTCGGCGCGGCGGTGCTGGTGCACGGCACCGGGCCCTACCGGCAGGCCCTCACCCGTGTCCCGCTGGACCGCACCGCCGCCGGCACCACCGGCGGTGCCGCCCGTGACCTGGCCACGGGCGGCACGCTGTTCGACCAGGAGGGCTCCGGCCACCGCGCCACCCGGCGCACGGTCGCCGACGAGCTCGGCGCGGCCGGGGTGGAGCGGCTGCGCCCGGTGTGGCAGGGCGTCCTGCACCGCCGTCTCGCGCCGCTCGGCACGGGCCGCGAGGTCGATCTCGTACCGCTGGCCCGGGAACTGGCCGGCGCCACCGTCCGCGCGCTGCTGGGCGCCACCGGCGACCCGGAAGGCATCGCCTCGGCGGCCGCCGAGGCGGCGGCCGCCGCCGTACGCGACCACCTGCCCGGCCCCCGCCCGCCGGGCACCGCGGACGCGGCCAGGGCGGCGGCGGCGCAGCTGGAGGCGCTGCTCGCCCCGGCCTCCGGTGCGGCGGCGGAACCGGCCCTGCGGGCCGTGCTCGCGGTCGCCGCCGTCAACACCACGGTCGCGGCCCTCCCGCGCGCCGCCGCCTGGTGCGCCGACGCGGGGCTGTGGGAGCAGGCGGCCGACGACCGGCTCCGCCCGGCTCTGGTGGGCGAGTTGCTGCGGGTGATCGCCCCGTCCCCGCTGCTGCCCCGCGTGGCGGCGGCCGACGCCGACCTGGGCGGCTGCCCGGTACGGGCCGGGGACCGCCTGATCCTGGTGGCACGGCACGCCGTACGGGCCCACGACCAGCCACCGGACGCCCGGCACCCGGCTCCGCCCGCCGTGGCGCAGCTCGTCTTCGGGGCCGGCGCCCACGCCTGTCCCGGTGCCCGCCTGGCCCGCGCACAGCTCGACGACGCCCTTCCGATCTCCCCGCACCGGCCCACCGTCCGGCGTGCCCGCGTGGACAGGGGCGCGGCCCTGCCGGGCTGGCGCTCCCTCACCGTCCGGGCGTCCGGCGCCCGTCGCTCCCCGGAGAACCGATGACCACGATCGCCGTCACCGGGGCGAGCGGCTTCTGCGGCTCGCACGTCGCCACGACGGCCGCCGCGCGCGGCGCCGACGTCCTGTGTCTCGGGCGGCGTCCCGGCCCGGTCGGCCGGCACATCCCCTGGGACGCCGCGCGCGAGGTCCCGGACCTGTCGGGTGCCGACCTCGTCGTGCACTGCGCGGCGGCCGTCGGCGACCCGGTGCCCGGCTCCCCGGCCGAGGCCGCCATGCACGCCGTGAACGTCGACGGCACGGCACGGCTGCTGGCGGCGGCCGAGGGCCGGCCGGTGGTGTGGGTGAGCAGTGCCAGCGTCTACGCGCCCGGTCCCGGGCGTTCCCGCATCGCCGAGGACCATCCGGTGCGCGGCCACCTGAACGCCTACGGGCGCACCAAGGCCGCCGGGGAGGCGCTGGCGCTCGCCGCGGGCGCCGTGGTGTTGCGGCCACGCGCCGTCTACGGCGCGGGGGATCCGCACCTGGTGCCCCGGCTGCTGTCCCGGGTCCGCCGCGGGCTGCTCCTGCTGCCGGGGCCCAGTGTCCGGCTCAGCCTGACCGCCGTCGAGAACCTCGCCGACGCCTGCCTGACGGCGGCCGGCTGGCCGCCGGGGGCGTACAACATCGCCGACCCTGCGCCGTACGACCGGGACGAGGCGATCCGGACGGTCCTGCGCGCCCACGGCGTACGGGCGCGCATCGGCCACGTCCCCCTGGCGGCGGCCCAGGCCGCGGCGGGCGCCGTCCAGGCCCTGGCCCGGCTACGCCCGCACGCGGAGCCACCGCTCACCCGGTACGCCGTCGACCAACTCGCGCACTCCGTCGTCCTGGACGTCTCCAAGGCAGAGTCCCGAGGGTGGACAGCCGGTCACTCGCTCAAGGACTATCCGTCTGCCTTCCGGCGGGCGGTTCCTGGGGTTCCGCCTTCTTCCACGGTCTGACTCCGAGCTTTCCGGTGGTTCCGAGGTCGAGATGCGGGGTCACTGTCACCGGGTCGGCGCCCGCCTGCGCCCGGACCCGGACATGGGGCACGTTCACCGGCGTGCCGAGTTCGGTGGTGTTGCGCCAGACCAGGCCGGCGGTCGCCGACTCGCCGGGGTTCAGCCTGACGGGCCGGGGCGGTTCGTCGGGCCCGGCGCCGGTGGTGATCTCACCGCTGCCGTGGAGGATCCGGACGCCGTCGACGTGCCGGAGTTCGTCGTCCAGGAGTTCCAGCAGTGGGTAACCCTCGACGGTGTAGGCGTGCTTGCCGCAGTTGTCGAGGTGCAGGCCCACGACGCGCAGTCCCATGGCCGCTTCGCCCTGGTCGGCGCTGACCCGGATGCCGGAGGCGGGACACGTGCCCGGTGCGGCCGGTGCCTCGCCCGCGGGGACCTTGGTCACTTGGAACACCTTGGCGCCCGTCACCCGCGGCGTGGACGGCGGCAGGTGTCCGGCCCGGACCGTGCCGCGTACGGTCTGTCCCGGGCCGACGTCGCGTACGGTCTCGGTCTGGTTGGCCATGGCTCCGCCGTCGGCGCTGACGAAGGTGAAGACGACCGAGTAGGTCCAGGTCTCGGTGCCGTCGTTGGTGACCTCGTACGTCGCGGAGATCCCCGAGTCCGAGTCCGTGGGGAGCTTGTCGGCGGAGACGAGGTAGCCGCTGCGGGTGGGCGAGGGGGAGGCCGGCGGGAGGGTCAGCGAGGTGATCCGTACGCCGTCCTTGCCCGGGTCATCGATCCGCGTGACCTCCTGGGACGCCGACGCGCGGGCGTCGGTGCTCCCGGGCCCCGCGCGCTCCGTCCCGCACGCCGTGAGCAGCACGGCGGTCGCGGCCAGGGCCGACAGCAGGGGGAGGGGCGCGGCGGAAGGGCGGCGGAGGTCAGCGGGTCTGCGCATCCGGCCATCCCATCAGGGTGCGCACCTTCCGTGTGTCGCGGAGGTCACAGTCGCGGTCACAAGGCCGTCACAAGTGCGGCGGAGGGTCCAAGAGGCCGTGCGGTAAGCGTCGTTGACCCGTCTCGCCGGGGTTCGGCCGATGCCGTCGGGAACGAGCGGGCGCTGAGCGCGAAACCGGGTCGCCGTGACTCGGTGCGGTGGCCGATCATACGTTCATGCCCCTGAGTGAGACCCTTGCCCGAGTCGACGCGGACCTGGCCGCCGGCCGGGTTCCCCTCGCGCGCCAGCGTCTGCGCGGTCTGGTGTCGTCCTTCCCGTACGACCTGACGCTCCGCCGGCGTCTGGCCGAGGTGTACCGGCTCTACGGCGACGCGGCCGAGGCCGGACGCTGGATGTATCTGGAGGAGGACCGGGATGCCGAGGAGACCGCCGCCTTCGAGGCGCGGTACCAGTCTCCGGCGTGGCGGATGAAGGCCCTCGCCTGGCGCGGCCCCGAGGCGCTGGCCGCCGGCGCCTTCGCGGAGCGTCAACTGGTGGCGGTGCGGACCGCGTGCGCCGAGGAGTTGGGGCGCGCCGTCGACTGGGACGACCCGGATTCCTACCGGGACGGCCTGGAGAAGGAGTCCGAGGAGCCCCACCAGCCGTGGTCGGTGAGCGATGTGCTGCTGGGCGCCGGCTGCCTGGTGGCGGTCCTCGCGTTCCTCGCGATCTGGGTGATCGGAGTCATCGCCCTCTTCGACTGACACACGGCGACGAGGCCGGCGCCGACCGGCCTTGCCGTCTGCGCCGTGCCCGATGGCAGGTTCCCGGGTGAGCGGCGCTCAGCAGCAGTGCTGCGTGTCGGAGCCCGTCGCGGCCAGCCCGCCCGGGTGGGCGTCGGCTCCGGCCGCGCCCACGGTGACGCCGCCCATCGCGAGGCCCGCTACGAACACGACTGTGGTGACGATCAGAAACAGCTTCTGCCTCATGGACCCTCCCCCGTGTACAACGCCCGCACGGATCCCGTGTGCGCCCGAAGGGCGCACGACCGCCGCGTGGCCTGATTCCCTCTGAGGAAACCCGCCGCACCCCGACAGGGCAAGCGCCTGTTCGGACAAGGGGCCGACGGCTCCGGGCGACAGCCGGCCACCGGACGTGTCCGCGCAGGGGCGATCCGGCGGTAGCGTGAGCGTCATGACGGCTGAGGGCGAGGCACTGGCCGGCGGGATGGCGAACGCGGGGGCGGTGTTCCGCCGCGGTGCGCTGGTCGAGCGCCCGGCACCGCGCAACGCGCGCGCCCTGCACGCCCATCTCCTGGCGCTGAAGGAGCACGGCTTCGACGCGGCGCCGGGCCCCGTCGGTCTCACCGCGGACGGCCGCGAGCAACTGACGTTCATCCCAGGGGACGTGCCTCTGCCGCCGTTCCCCGACTGGGCGATGACGGGTTCCGCCCTCGCTTCGGTGGCGAGTCTGCTGCGGCGCCTGCATGACGCCGGCGCGGACGTCGCGGTCGACACCCGTGCCGAGTGGCCCCGGGACCTGGCCGACCCGGAAGGGGGAACGACGCTGTGCCACAACGATGTGTGCCCGGACAACGTCGTCTTCCGCGACGGCCGGGCCGCCGCCCTGATCGATTTCGACTTCGCGGCCCCGGGCCGTCCCCTGTGGGACATCGCCATGACCGCCCGCTATTGGGTGCCCATGCTCGACCCCGGATCCGCGGCCGCCCTCTACCCCTCCGGGCTGGAGGCGCCCGCACGGCTGCGGATCCTCGCCGACGGCTACGGGCTCCCGGCGGGGGACCGCGCCGAGTTGCCCGGCGTCATCGAGCAGGCCACGGAGGTCTGCCGGGCCTTCGTCGCCCGCCGTGTGGCCGACGGTGACCCCCTCTATCTCCAGGCGTTGGCCGAGCGTGGCGGATGGGAACGCTGGGACCGCGTGCAGGCGTGGCTGGTGGGCCACCGCGAGGCGTTCACGGCCGCCCTGCTGAACTGACCGGGCAGGTGCCCGAAGAGGTCGCTGGTCTCCTGGACATCGGCAGGGCACGGGGACGGCCGAGGACCGGAAGCCGGCTACGGGGTGGTCACGAAGCAGGCCGGTAAGTGGTGGCCGCCTCTTGGGAGTTCTACCGTGAAGGCGGATCCCGGGGGGCGCGCGATGAGGCATGGGTGGCGGCGAGGGGTGCAGGCCGTTGTGGCGGGGCTGCTGCTGGCGGGCTGTGTCGCCCCGCAGCCCCCGGTGTTCGGCGACGGGGAGGCGGTGCCCGAGGAGGCCTCGCGCGTCGCGCTGCCGGTGCGGCCGGGCCCTGATGGCACCTGGACACTGAACGCCCCCGCGGCGGGACTGCTCGGCCAGGGTCGCACGCTGGTCCGCCTGGCCGGCCCCGGGAACAGGCGCTGGCGGCAGACGTTGCCGGCCGGGTTCGCGTTGACCGCGCACCGACCCGGCGCCGCACACTCCGCGTTCGTCCGCGGTCACCAGGTGGTGCTCGTCGGCGGCGGGGACGGCCGCCGGGGGCCGAGTGCGATCGCCCGGCTCGACCCGGAGCGGGGGCTCCTGACATGGCAGGAGGCCTTGCCGCCCGGCAGCCGGGTCTTCCTCTCCGAGGACGGCCGCGAGGTGCTGACGGCGGACTGCCATCGCCGGTCCTGCGATCTGACCGGCCGGGACGCCTGGTCGGGTGCACTCCGATGGACGCACGCGGTGTCCGGACCGGTGCGGGTCGTGGAGGCCTGCGGGGCCGGCGTGCCCACCAGCGGCGACGGCCGCGGCGGAGACGGCTGCGAGCCCTACCTGGTCACGCCCGATCGTGTCGGAACCATCGACCCCGACGACGGCGGTCCGCACTGGCTGAAGGCGCTGCGGCCACCCGACGGCACCGTCGACCGTGTCATCAAGGCCGCCGACCGCGTCATCCTGGTCACCGCACCGGCCGAGGGCAGCTGCCGCGCCACCGTCCTCGCCGGCGGGACGGAATCCGGCGAGGGGGACCGCGGCTGGCGGTACGACTTCGTCTGGGACCAGCCCCAGGCCGCGCGCGACCCGCACACCGGATGCCGCTGGGATCGCGCGCTCCCGCTGACCGTCGGTTTCCCGATGGTGCTGCCGGACGCCGAAGGCGCCCTGCTCGTCAATCCCTACTTCGGCACCCGGCGCCCCTTCCAGCGCCTGGCTCCGGGCGAGTACCTGGTCACCGACGGCACCGCGAATACGATCGTCCGTGCGCCGGGCCGCCCGGACCGACTCCTGTCCACGAGTACCGGGCGATTGGTCCGCCCGCATGGGCTGAGCCCCGCGGCACGATCCCTCACACAGGGCTTCTGGCAGGACGGTCGCCGCCTGCTCCTGCTGGACCACCGGGGCCATGCCCTGTGGAGGGGCACATCGGACTGCCAGGCGTTCGGCCACGGCTCCGAAGGAGGCCCGGTCACCTACTGCGACGGCGACGACCTGGTGACACTGCGCCCCGTCCGCGAGGACTGACAGTCTCGCGGACCGGGCCGGGAGCGTACGGGTTCGCCCGCCGGCGGGTTCTAGCAGGTCCGGCCGGAGGGCCGGCGCCCTCGCGCCGGAACGATCAGTGGGTACCGGTCAGGACCCGCGCCGTACGGAGGAGAAGGCGAGGGCTCGTGAGAGCGCGCGGGTGCTTGCGCATGTTCACCACGGCCATGAACTCCTCGTTGACGGCTCGGTCGATCACGGAGGCCTCCACGACCTTGTCACCGACCCATCGGAGCAGCCGGTAGCCCGGCGGGTACGGGCCCGTCACGTGCGGCTGGGCGAGATCGGCGACCGCGGAGACCTTCCATGCCGCGTCCACGACGACGCCGAGCCGCCGGAAGTAGTCCCAGGCCGGCGCCTGCGGAGAGGCCCCCGAGCGCAGATGCGCCGACAGTGACGAGGCGGCGAGCGTGGCGAGGGTGAGCCCTTGGCCGTAGACGGGGTTGACGGAGGCGACGGCGTCGCCGACGGCGACGAGGCCCCCGGGGAAACGCCCGAGGCGGGTGAAGTCGCGCCGTCGGCTCTCGGGGAAGTGGAACGTCTCGACGTCTCCGTCCCACCGGCAGCGGTCGGCCACTTCGCGCAGCGGGGCGACACACCGGCGCATGCGTCGCAGGAATGCCTCGGGGTCCCGTCCGGGCCGGTAGTCGCCGTATCCGACCAGCACCACGGACCACCGGTTTCCCTCGACCGCCACGAGGGCGCCGGGCTCGCTGAGGCGCTGCTCGTAACCGTTGGCGGGGCCCGGCGTCGCGTGGGCGACCACGGTGCCGGGAAGTTCGTCCCCGCGGTCGAACGTGGCGGTGGCGTAGCCGAGATCCACCTTCATCCGCTCCATGGGCGGGCTGTCCCACCCGTGCCCGGCCAGCCAGGTGCCCAGCCGGCTGGAGCGGCCCATGGCGTCGACCACCAGGTCACCGTTCAGGTCGGCGAGGTCGTCGGGCCGCGCGGTGTCCCGGGCGGGCAGCACACGGACGCCGCGGACACGTGCGCCGTCGAAGATCAGGTCCCGGACCTGCGCGGTCACCACGGTGACCTGGGGCAGGGCCAGAACGCGCCGGCGCACCCGCTCCTCGAGGAACGGCCTGGTGGCGCCCAGCAGCGTGTTGTCCGGCAGGCAGGCCTTCAGTACTCCGTCGACGTAGTACTGCACTTGCGGGCCTCTTCCCACCTGGGCGCCGCCGGCCACGAGTTCCTCGGTGATGCCGGGCAGCCAGCGGTCGAGCTGCGCATGGCCCATCGACAACAGCGCGTGCAACTGCCGTCTGTGCGGCGCCCCTTGTCCCGAGCCGTCCGCGCCGTCGGGGTCGACCACGACCACTTCCTCCGCATGGTCGGCCAGCACGCGAGCCGCCAGCAGCCCGGCGAAACTCCCGCCCATCACGATGGCTCGTCGCACCTCGACCCCCTGAAGCAGGCTGCGCGGACCCGGCCGCGTCAGCGCGTCAGGCCCCGGCCGGTGTCCCGATCGACAACGCCTCCGGGGAACCCGTCGGCGCCTTCACCCTAAGGGCTCCACGCCGCACGTGTACGGCCGTCCCTTCGCCAAGTCCGAATTCCGCTCCTCCACTTCATCCGGGTGAGTGACCGCCACGCCGTCGGCAAGCCGTCTACTGGCCGTGCCGCTCCAGGTAGATGGAGGTGAACACGGCGACCTTGGCGCGCAGGGCCCACGGGTCGAAGGGCTTGCTGATGTAGTCGACGGCGCCGGCCGCGTATCCACGGGCGGAGTGCTCGGATCCCGTGCCCATCGCCGTCAGGAAGATGATGGGCACGTCGCGTGTCCTCGGGCGGCGTTTGATGTGGGCGCAGGTCTCGTAGCCGTCCATCTCCGGCATCTGCACGTCCATGATGATGACGGCGAAGTCGTCGTGGTCCAGCAGGGCCTTGAGGGCCTCCCGGCCGGAGGAGACGGTGACGAGTTCCTGCTCGAGCGTTGCCAGTACGGCGGTCATGGCCAGCAGGTTGTCCGGCTGATCGTCCACGACGAGGATCTTGGGCATGCCTTGCCGTCCCGTCGGCAGTACGGCCGTCGTGGCCTGCTCCACGGCGTCCAGCTGGCGTTCGAGGAGATCGCAGCGGTCCTCCGCCGCGGCGCGTTGCGCCTGTGCCTCCTTCAGGGCCGCGCCGAGCCGTTCGACTTCGTGCTGGAGCGCGTTGCGTTCCTGGATGAGGCCGTAGACGTCCGGGTGTGCCTTGGCGAACTCGTCCGCTCGTCTCCGCTCGGCGATGCGGTCCACCTCGAGCTGGTTGAGCCGGGTCTCCAGGTCGGCGATGCGCTGTGTCCGGTCCAGCAGCGCGTCGCCGAGGACGTCCCCGCGGACGCTGGACCGCCGGGACACATGGTCGGCGTCGGCCAGTTGCTGTTCCAGGATCTCCACCGCGTGCTTGGGCGACGAGGCGGCGTCCACGGCCGATCCGTACAGGCCCCGCACCAACTCGATGGCCTCGGTGGTGACCGCGGTGCCGCGGTGCTCGGCGACGTCGGTGAAAAGGTCGCTGATGACCTGCCAGGGCGGTAACCGGGTGCCGTTGAGGTAGCGCGAGACCGTGCCCGGATCGAGCCGGCGGCGGGCCGCGTACCGGCGGACGGACACATCAAGGCTCTCGAACAGCTCGCGCAGCGCCTCGGCCAAGGCCCGGGATGCCTCGTGCAAGTCCTCCCCGAGGGGTCGCAGTTCACCCATTGCCGTCCCTCTCGGCCGGGCCGGCGCCGGCGGAGGCCGGGGGCTGGGGGGTGCTGTCCTCGGCGGCGATGAGGCGGTTGAAGAACGGCACGGCCAGTCCCGTGGCGGCGAGGCCCGCGAGCAGACCGCGGGCCGCCCCTTCCCCGGCGACGGCCGTCAACCCGCTCGCCGTCGCTCCGGTGAGCAGGGCCAGCAGAAGTACCAGGGCTGATCTCGGTGACAGCAGCGGACGGTCCACCGCGCGCTCCATTCATGCAACCCGCCGCTGTACGACGGGATATGCCCTCCCCCGTCCGGCCTGTCGCGGACGGTGGGACCAGGATGGACGAAGCCGGGGGTGTTGCGGTCCACGACCCGGAATCGGGGCGGCGCCAATCGCCTGTTGCAGGCACGTTGCCGCCGCTCGTGCCGCCGTCCTGGCCGGTCAGGAGCCCGACGCGTGCTCCGTTGCCGCAGTGTTGCTCTGCAACGGTGCGCGACGGGCGGGGCGGGCGGGGCGAAAGCGCCCGCCGGACACGGGACTTGCGACCGCTGCCGCCGAAGAACCGGCCGTCCGAAACACCGCCTCCCTCATGACGGTCATGTTCCGCTCGTCATTTGGTGAAGACCAGACTGACGTTGTGGCCGCCGAACCCGAACGCGTTGGCGAGCGCGGCGGACCACCGACCGGTACGCGGCTCACCGCGCACCACGTCCAGTTCCACGCGCGGGTCGAGCGCGTCGAGGTTGCGCGTGGCCGGCAGCGTGCCGTACTCGAGCGCGAGCAGAGCGGCCATGGCGCCGATCGTGCCGGACGCGCCCAGCATGTGACCGGTCATCGACTTGGTCGCCGTGACCGCGGCATGGCTGCCGATCACCCGGCCGATCGCCTCGGCCTCCGCCAGGTCACCGGACTCCGTGGAGGTGGCGTGGGCGTGTACGACCCCGATGTCCGCCGGGGTCAGGCCGGCGTCGCGCAGCGCCAGTTCCATGGCGCGGGCCTGGCCTCGCGGGTCGGATGCCGTGATGTGGTCGGCGCTCGAACCCACGGCGCTGCCGGCCAGGGTGCCGTAGGCGCGTGCTCCACGGGCCCATGCGAAGTCGGCGCGTTCGAGCACCATCATGCCCGCGCCCTCGCCCATGACGAACCCGGACCGCCCGGCATCGAACGGGCGGGACACGGCCTCCGGGTCCGCCGACCGCGTCGACAGGGCCTTCATCTGGGCGAACGCCGCGAGGGTGAAGGGGTGCAGGCATGCCTCCACGCCTCCGGCGACGACCACGTCGGCCCGCCCGCCCCGGATCAGATCCTGTCCCAGGGCGAGGGCCTCCGCCCCGGACGCGCAGGCGCTCACCGGAGTCCTGGCGCCGCCCTTCGCGCCCAGGTCCATGCTCACCCAGGCAGCCGGTCCGTTGGGCATCAGCATGGGGACGGCGAACGGGGACAGCCGGCGGATCCCGGCGCGTTCGAAGACGTCGTCCTGTCCGAGGGTGGTGAGGACACCGCCGGTCCCCGTGCCGATGACGACGGCGACCCGTTCCGGTTCGGCCTGCGGGGCACCGGCGTCCTGCCAGGCTTCGCGCGCGCTGAGGAGGGCCATCTGCTCACCCCGGTCCAGCTTCCTGGCCTCGGTCCTCGGCAGCAGGGAGGCGGGGTCCACCGTGAGCCCGGCGGCCACGTGCACGGGCAGGTCCGCGGCCCACTCCTCGTCCAGGAACCGCACCCCCGACTTACCGTCCAGCAGTCCCGACCACGACGACGGCGCATCGGCTCCCAGCGGCGTCATCGCCCCCACGCCCGTCACCAGCACACAATCGTTTCGGGTCACACAAGCCTCCTTGAATTGTGCGGATGCTACACAGCACCTTTCTTGCCTCACGACGATCATGCCAGCTTCAACAGGTCGGATCAGAGAAGGAGTCGACCGATTCGAAGGCGAGGAATTGTCGTATCCCGACAAGCGGACCCGGAACCGGTGCGGACGCGTAGGATCGTCGGCATGGCACTGCGGCCGGTTCAGGTGAACATCAAGGCTCTCGACAGCTCGGCGGTCGGCCGGTTCTGGGCGGAGGCGCTCGGCTGGACCGCCTACCGCCCCGGCGTGACCACCTGTGTGGGACCCGCCGGCGGCCTCGTCTGGCCGCACCCGGTGGCCGTCTGCGTCGATGTCGTTCCCGTCCCGGAACCCAAGACGGCGACGAAGAACCGTGTGCACCTCGATCTCGCCACCACCTCGACGGCCCATCAGGCGGAGCTGGTCGCGCGCCTGCGGGCTCTCGGCGCGAAGCCCGCCCAGGTGGGTCAGGGCCCCGTACCGTGGACCGTCCTCGCCGACCCGGAGGGGAACGAGTTCTGCGTGCTGGAGCCCCGGGAGACGTACCGGGACACCGGGCCGATCGCCAGGGTGGTGGTCGACTGCGCGGATCCGCGGGCGATGGCCCGGTTCTGGGGTGAGGCGATGGACTGGGTCCCGCACGAAGTGACCGACGAGCAGGCGGTGTTGCGCTCTGCCCGGGGCTCAGGACCCCATCTCGTGTTTCTCCGCACGCCCGACGTCAAGACCGTGCCGGACCGCGTCCATCTCGATCTGCTGCCGTACCCCGGTGACGACGAAGCGGCGGAGGTGACCCGGCTGCGGGCTCTCGGCGCCACCGATCTGGACCTCGGTCAGGGCGATGTCCCGTGGACCTGTCTCACCGACCCGGAGGGCCACGAGTTCTGCGTCCTCGCCCTGTCCTGACATCTTCGTGTCCCGGCACGTGGCAGACGTGCCGGGACGGGGACCGGCCGACGGGTCAGCTGACGACCTCGAGCTGCTTCGGCCAGCCCTACCGGTCGGCCGTAGGGAACAGGTCCCGGATGTGGGCGGGCGTGATCTTGACGCAGGCCAGGGAGTAGTGGTCCCCCGCTCCGTCCCAGCGGTACGGGCTGTCCTGGCCGGGCAGCTTGGGTCCCTGCCGGCCGTCGGGCTTCATCTCGCTGTCGGGCTTCATCTCGCTGTGGATGAACAACTCGGTCCGCTTGGCCCGGCCGTTCTTGCAGACCCGTCCTGGACGTGGATGGCGTAGCCGTTGATGCCGCTCCTGCCGCCCTTCTTGTGCTTCTCGTGCCCGAGCACCTTGCAGGAGCCGTTGGGCAGCCAGCCGCGCATCGGGGCGCACTCGTCCTTGCTGCCGTTGCCGGAGCCGGCCCGGTAGCTCTTGATCACCTTGTCCTTGCCGGGCACGCCCTTGGGCGGACCTTGCCGGGAACCTTCAGCCACGGGTCAGGCGATGCGTGGGGCGCGCCGCGGACCCGGGTGGCAGGGGTGGTGGGCGGCGTGATCAGTGGCGTGCGTCCGGCTTCCTCGTCAGACCGGCCAACTCGTCGACCAAGGGCTGGACCCGGTAAGGGATGACCGCGCTCAGTGCGATGACCGTCGTGCTGCGGCGGACACCGGGCACCTCGAGGACGTGGTCGATCACCTGTTGTACGTGCTGATTGCTCGTACCCGCGATGCGGCACCAGATGTCGCCGGGGCCCGTCACGATGTGGGCCTCGAGGATCTGCGGCACGGCCCGCAGACGCGCGGCGATCGCCTCACGGGCCGGCTGGTCCACTTCGAACGTGGTGAACGCCTCGACCACGTGGCCGAGGGCGGCGACGTCCACGTCCGGACCGTAGCCGGTCACCACGCCCGAACCGGCCAGCCGGTCGAGCCGCGCCTGCAACGTGCCGCGCGCGACGCCGAGTTGACGGGCGATCTCCAGCAGGCCCGCACGCGGGCGTTCCCGGAGCAGGCGCAGCATCCGGCCGTCGAGCCTGTCGAGTCCCTGTCGTGCCACCGCACCTGCCGATCTGCGACCCCAAAGACACCTTCACGCCTCGTTTTTTGTCAGATTAGCAAGGGAGAGAAGGGTCCGTTGCGTATCCGTCCGCCGGTGGCCCACGCTGTGGCTCCCCGTCCACGAGGAGCAGTCGTGAGGCAGCACACCCACCCGTTCATCCCTTACCGGCCCGACCGGTACGACGAGGCCGAGACGGTCCGGCGGGGGAAGGACTTCGTGTCGTTCCTCGAACGCCGGCGCAGCGTGCGGTTCTTCAGCGACGAGCCGGTGCCCCGTGCGTGTGTCGACCTCGCCATCGCCGCGGCGAACACCGCCCCGTCCGGGGCGCACCTCCAGCCCTGGAAGTTCGCCGTGATCGGTGACGCCGGGACCAAGCACCGTATCCGGGTCGCCGCCGAGGAGGAGGAACGGGTCAATTACGAGGGCGGGCGGATCCCGCCCGAGTGGCGCGCCGCGCTCGCGCGCCTGGAGACGGACTCGGACAAGAGCTACCTCGACGTCGTGCCGTGGATCGTCGTCTGCTTCGCCGAGAAGAGCACCGCGATGCCGGACGGTTCGCTGCGCAAGAACTACTACGTGAACGAGAGCGTGGGCATCGCCTGCGGATTCTTCATCGCCGCCCTGCACGCGATGGGGCTGAGCACGCTGACGCACACACCCAACCCGATGGGCTTCCTCACCGAGATCTGCGAGCGGCCCCGCAACGAACGGCCCTACGTCCTCTTCCCCATCGGCTACGCCGCGGCCGACTGCGAGGTCCCGGACCTCACCCGCAAGTCGCCGGCAGAGGCAACCGTCGAGAGCCCGGGCCTGCGCTGACCAGGTCCGCCTCCTCCACCTGATCCGCCGTCAGCGCGTACGCACGACGAGGATGTCCCGGTGGCCGTTGGCGTCGCCCGGAACCAGGCCGTCGTCGTGGGGGAAGGCGACGGTGCGGCCGGTGGTGTCCGCGGTCACCTCGTACGTCCCGGTGGTGCTCTCGGTGCCGTCCGCGGCCACGTCCAGCCGCCGTACCGCACCTGTGCGCAGGTCCTTCGCGAACACGTCGGAGGCGCCGTTGGTGTCGCCGGGCACGAGGTTGTCCGCGGCGGAGACGAAGAACGCCCGCCGCCCGCCCGCACCGAGCAGGCCCCGCCCCGAACCGCCCTGCGCCTGCGTGCCGTCGGCGGCGGTGCTCACGCGCCGGGTGGTACCGGCGGCCAGGTCACGGACGAACACATCGGCGGCGTCGTTGGTGTCGCCGTCCACCACGTCGGCCGACGGGGAGGAGAACACCGCGTAGCGCCCGTCCGGGCTGAGGCCCGTCGTGGGCGACGCCGGCATGCCGAGGGTGCCGCCGTCGCGGTCGACGGCGGCGGGCACGGTCTTCCCGGTGCGGGTGTCGTGGACGTAGAACCACCAGGGCCTCGGCGCCCTCGGCTCGCGCGCGGCCACCCCGCGCGGCGGGTACCACATCCTGCGGAACCCGATCCGGGTGCCGTCCGCGCTGATCGAGGGCGCCAGGGAGGTGCTGGTTCCCTGGAGGTGATCGGTGAAGACGCTGACCAGCCTCGTGGTGCCCCTCACCCGGTCGTGCACGAACACGTCGATTCCGCTGTTGGTGTCCTGCGGCACCAGGTCGTCGCGGTAGGAGGCGTACGCCACGTAGCGGCCGTTCGCGCTGATCACCGGGTCGTAGCTGTTCCCGGGGATCCCGCCCGGGTTGGCCACGACGACCTCGGTGCGGCCGGTGGCGCGGTCGTGCACGAAGACGTCCCAGGCACCGGGCATGTCCCCGGGGGCGAGGTTGCCGGCGTAGGAGTCGAACGCGACGTAGCGTCCGTCCGCGCTCACCGAGACGTGCGAGGCGGGGGCGTCGGCCTGGCTGCCGTCGCCGGCGACGTCGACCCGGTCCACGGCCCCCGTGCGCAGGTCCTTCACGAAGACGTCGGCGAGGCCGTTGGTGTCGCCCGGCACCAGATTGCCGGCATCCGAGAGGAACGCGACGAAGCGGCCGTTCCCGCTGAGCACGGCGCCTGACGAGTCCCCGTCGGCCGGGGTGCCGTCCGCCGCCGTACTCACCACCACCGGCCCCCCGCCGCGCGCTTGCGGTACGGCCGCCGCCGGAAGCGCGCCCGCCGCGCACGCCAGCACCACCACCGGCAGGACGGCCGGTCCCCGGAATCTCATGTGTCCTCCCCTGCCCCGCCCGAGCCGGCCACCGCCGCCGGAACGCGGACGGCGCGACCGGACGAGAACCCCCTGCTGCCCTACGGTCCGAGCCGAGCCAACCCCGGCCCAGCCACCCGGGTCAACAGACGATCCGGCCACCTGGCCCCAGGACGAACAGTTCACCTTGTCCAGCCTCTTGACCGCATCCGGTCGGCGGCTATGGTCTAGACCTAACAGGCGATAGGTCCAGACCTTTCGGCCCGCGCCTCGACTCGTTCCGCACGACCGGCGAGCCCGGGCCTCACAGGCGACGGTCCCGGCACACACCGAAGGAAGTGGCACGGCATGAACACAAAGAGACGAGCGGCTCTCGCGATCGGCGCGCTGGTGGCCCCGGTGATCGCCGTCAGCCTCCCGGCGAGCACGGCCGGCGCCCACGGCTGGGTCACCCTGCCCACGAGCCGGCAGCAGCAGTGTGCCGAAGGCACCGTCGACTGCGGCCAGATCAAGTACGAACCGCAGAGCGTCGAGGGGCCGAAGGGCCTGCAGAGCTGCAGTGGCGGACACGCGGAGTACGCCGAGCTCGACAACGACAGCAAAGCCTGGAAGGCCACGCCGGTCGGCACGACGGCGACGTTCACGTGGCACAACACCGCCCGGCACGCCACCGCCAACTGGCAGTACTTCATCGGCGGCCAGAAGATCGCCGAGTTCGACGGCCGTAACCAGCAGCCGGCCGCGGACGTCAGCCAGCAGGTGAACTTCGCCGGCTTCACCGGCCGGCAGAAGGTGCTCGCCGTCTGGAACATCTCGGACACCGCCAACGCCTTCTACTCCTGCGTCGACGTCAACATCGGCGGCGGCAACGACGGTGGCAGCGGCGGCGGTGGGGACACCTGCGCCGCGCCGGCCTGGGACGCCGGGCACGTCTACAACGGCGGCGACACCGTCTCCTACGGCGGCCACACCTGGCGCGCCAAGTGGTGGGTCACGGGCGACAAGCCCGGCACCACCGGCCAGTGGGGTGTCTGGGAAGACCTCGGGGCCTGCTAGACCACGCTCCCGGGCCCACCGGCGCGCGCCCCGCGGCGCGCGCCGGGCAGGCAGCGACCCCCTCGCCCGGTGCCTGCTCGTCCTCGCCCGGGGCGAAGAGCAAGCGGGGACGCCGGGCGAGCTGCGCGGTCACCGACGAGGAGGCCGCGGCCCCGCACGTGGCGGCGGCAGCCCTGCACGAGGCGGCCGCGGCCCTGTAGAGGCGGCCGTGGCCGGCGGTTCCGGCGCCGGCCGCCGGAATCCGGCCGGCGCCCTGGCCGATCTCGCTCCGCCCCTGCTGCGGCCGGGCCGCGCGGCGGACGCACTCGCGCCAGCCCCGCCGTACCCCGGCCCTGTGCCGCGAGCGCGAGGCGACGGACGGCTTTACCGACGTCCCGGCCGCCGAGGCCCTCTCCTGCTGTCCTCTTCGAGCGCCTCGCCGCGGAGCGGCCGGCCGGATGCACCGGCCGGCTCGACACGGCGCCACAGTCCGCGGCCGGCCTACGCCTACGCGTCGGCCCCCGGCCACGGCGCGATCCCGGCCGCCTGTGGCGCACCGTCCGCCGGACGGGCGGTCGCGACGACGGTGGCGCACACCGACCTCCGACGACAGGGCCTGGCGAAAGGCACCCTCCACCGGGTGGAACCCCGGCCGGAAAAGGGTGGACCGCCGGTCACCGGGTATCCGGTCATCCGACCAGTGCCTCGGAAGAAGCAGGGCACGACGACGGGAGGAGCGTCATGGCCGGAGTTGTCGAACGCATCAAGCAGTTCGCGCGGAGTCCGCAGGGCCGGCGGACGATCGAGCAGGTACGCCGGACCGCCGCCGATCCGCGCCGCCGTGCCCAGGCGCGGGACCTGGTGCGGAAGCTGCGCGGCCGCCGCTGAGCCCGGCGCCGTACAAGGGTGGCGGGCCCGCGGCCGGTGAGCCGTCCGCCCCGGCCGCGAACAGGACGTCTGCCTGACAGTAAGTGCTTCAGGCAGTCGTCCTGTTGTGTGATGAACGACAGTTGGCGTGCGGTCGACTTGTCCGTGACCAGCTGTCCAGCTCATGGTTCCCTGAAGGCAAAGTTCTCCCTCCAAGATCGGCATGTCCGTGACACCGACCAAGGAAGCGCTTGTGAGAACGCATCGCACTCCGCGCAAAGCCGCCACCCTCGCCCTGGGTGCCACCCTGCTCGCCCTCCTGACCGCCGCCCCCGCCGGGGCCGACGACCAGGGCCTGCCGACGGTCACCCCGACCAGCGAGACCCCCGCCCTCTACGACGACGAGGCGGGCGGCGACTCCGACGCGGACGACCCCGCGATCTGGCGCAACGCGGCCGACCCCGACCGCAGCCTCGTCATAGCGACGGCGAAGAAGGGCGGCCTGCGCGTGTACGGCCTGGACGCCCGGCTGGTGCAGTCGCTGCCCGCGCCGCGTCCGCCGGCCGAGGACGACGCCCCGGGCCGCTTCAACAACGTCGACCTCGTCACCGGTCTGAGCACCTCCGCCGGCCGGACCGACGTGGCCGTGGTCAGCGACCGGGGCAGCGACCGGCTGCGGATCTACCGCATCGACCCGTCCAAGCCGAGCGCGCCGCTGACCGACGTCACCGACCCGGCCGCCGCCCCGGTCTTCTCCTCCGACCAGGCCGAGATCAACGACCAGCGCACCGCGTACGGCCTGGCCACCTGGCGGGACAAGGCCACCGGCCGCTCTTACGCCCTGGTCAGCCAGCGGGAGCGGACCCGGCTCGCCCTGCTGGAGCTGACCCCGACCACACGCGGCACCGTCGGTTACCGCAAGGTCCGCACCCTCGACCTCCCGGCGTCGTTCCGGCTGCCCGACGGCACCACCTGGTCGCCCTGCGCCGAGCCCGGTGAACTCCCCCAGGTCGAGGGCATGGTGGTGGACCCGGCCACCGGCACCCTGTACGCCGGCCAGGAGGACGTCGGCATCTGGCGGCTGCGCGCCGACCTGACCGACCGGCCGGTCCTGGTGGACAAGGTCCGCGAGTACGGCGTCCCCGGCGTCTACGACGAGGCCACCGAGGAGTGCGTGGCCGGCGCCGATCCCGGTTTCGGCGGCGAGCACCTGACGGCGGACGTCGAGGGCCTGACCCTGTTCCAGGAATCCGACGGGGACGGCTATCTCTTCGCCTCCAGCCAGGGCGACAACACCTTCGCCCTGTTCGACCGGGAGGTGAGCGAGGACAACGAGTACGAGGGCGGCTTCCGTGTCGGCGCGGCCTCCGCGACGCTCGACGGGTCGGAGGAGTGCGACGGCGCCGCCGTCCTGAACGCCCCGCTGGGCAGCCGCTACCCGAACGGTCTGCTGGTCGTCCAGGACGGCCACGACACCCCCGAGGTCCCCGACGGCCAGGGCGGCACCCGTACGGCGACCGGCTTCAAGTTCGTCGACCTGGGCGACGTGGTGGACGCCGCCGACCTGTGACACGAGGCTGCCCCGCGCCGTGCTCCCGCACCAGCGCGGGGCAGCCCCGTCCGTCCCGTGGGGGAGTCAGTCGTCACCCTCGGCCTCGAAGGTGCGCAGCAGATCGGCGGCGACGCTCACGGCGATGGTCGCCGGTTCCTTGCCGGTGATGCCGTCCAGCCCGATCGGGGTCTTGATCCGGTCGATGGCGGCCTCCTCGTGACCGCCCTCGGTGGCCAGGCGTTTACGGAACCGAGCCCACTTGGCCGCCGACCCGATCAGCCCGACGGAGCCGAGGTGGGAGGTGCGCAGGGCGGCGTCGCACAGCGCGGCGTCCTCGGCGTGATCATGGGTCATGATCAGGACGTGGGTGCCGCGCGGCAGCTCCTCCAGCACCTCCTCGGGCAGCAGTGGCGTGTGATGCACGTGCACCTGCGCCACCGCGTCCGCGAGCACGCCGAGCCGCTCCTCGGTGAGGATGTCGGCACGGCTGTCGATCAGATGGAGGTCGAGGTCCTGGCGGGCCAGGATCCGCGCCAGTTCCAGCCCGACGTGCCCGACGCCGAAGACGGCCACCGCCCTCACCACCGGCAGGGGTTCGAGCAGCACCGAGACCGTGCCGCCGCAGCACTGCACGCCATGCTGGTTGGTCACCTTGTCGTTGAGGGCGAAATCGATCAGCTCCGGCTTCCGCTCGGAGGCGGCGATCATCTCCCGGGCCCGGTCGATCGCGACGGCCTCGACATTGCCGCCGCCGATCGAGCCCCACGTCCCGGTCCGCCCCACGACGAGTTTCGCACCGGCGTCGCGGGGGGCGTGGCCGCGCACGGTCGCGACGGTCACCAGCACGCCGGGCTCCCGGCGTGCTCGCAACCGTGCGACCGCGGCGACCCACGTCATGTCAGGCACCGTGCAGCGCTTCCGCGCCGGTCCGGTCCCGGCCGTCGGCGGCCCGGCCGTTCCCGGTCTGCCCGTTCGGGACCTGCCCGTTCCCGGCGTGGCCGTCGACGGCGAACCCGTCGCGGGCCCGACCGTTTCGGGAGGCACCGCCCTGGCGAGCCGCCTGGATCGCCCAGTACACCGCCTCGGGGGTCGCGGGCGAGGCCAGCTCGACACTCGCCCCGCCGGGTCCGAACGCGGCGGCGGCCTGCCGCAGCGCCTCCCGTACCGAGAACGCCAGCATCAGCGGCGGCTCGCCCACCGCCTTGGAGCCGTAGACCGCGCCCTCCTCGGTGGCGTTCTCCAGCAGCGTGACGTTGAACTCCTCGGGCATCTCCGAGAAGCTCGGCAGCTTGTAGGTGCTGGCGGCCTGGGTCAGCAGCCGGCCGCGGTGCGGCCCGTCGCCGGTGTCCCAGCGCAGGTCCTCGAGCGTCAGCCAGCCCGCGCCCTGCACGAAGCCGCCCTCGACCTGGCCGATGTCGATCAGCGGGGACAGGCTGTCGCCGACATCGTGCACGATGTCCACCCGGCGGATGCGGTACGCGCCGGTGAAGCCGTCCACCTCCACCTCGGTCGCGGCGGCGCCATGGGCGAAGTACTTGAACGGCGAGCCCCTGAACGTCTTGGCGTCCCAGTGCAGCCCCTCGGTCCGGTAGAAACCGGCCGCCGACAGCTGGACCCGCTGGAAGTACGCCGTGCGCACCAGGTCGTCCCAGGCCAGTTCCTCGTCGCTGCCCAGCAGACGCGCGACGCCGCCGACGATGCGCACGTCCGAGGCGTTGCCGCCCAGCCGGCCGGCGGCCACCCGCAGCAGTCGCTCGCGCAGCTGCTCGCAGGCGTTCTTGATCGCCCCGCCGTTGAGGTCGGCCCCCGAACTCGCCGCGGTGGCCGAGGTGTTGGGCACCTTGTCGGTACGCGTCGGGGCCAGCCGCACCTTGTGCAGCGGGATGCCCAGGGTGGTCGCGGCCACCTGCATCATCTTGGTGTGCAGACCCTGGCCCATCTCGGTGCCGCCGTGGTTGATCAGGACCGACCCGTCCTTGTAGATCAGCACGAGCGCGCCGCCCTGGTTGAAGGCGGTGAGGTTGAACGAGATGCCGAACTTGATGCCGGTGAGCGCGAGCGCCCGCTTGGTGTGCGGGTGCGCGGCGTTGAAGGCGGCGATCTCCCGCTTGCGGTCGGCGATGCCCGCGCCGTCCTTGACCTGCTGCCAGACGGTGGCGATCCGTTCGGCCTGTGTGACCGGCTGTCCGTACGGCGTCGTCTGGCCCTGGCCCGGCCGGTAGAAGTTGCGCTCGCGCAGCTCCATGGGGTCCAGGCCGAGCCGGGGTGCGCAGCGGCCGAGGATGTCCTCGATCACCAGCATGCCCTGCGGTCCGCCGAAGCCGCGGAAGGCGGTGTTGGAGACCGTGTTGGTCTTGGCGATACGGCCGGCGACGCGCGCGTTGGGGATCCAGTAGGTGTTGTCGATATGGCACAGCGCGCGGGCCAGCACCGGCTCGGACAGGTCCAGGCTCCAGCCGCCGTCCGCGACGAGGGTGGCGTCCAGGGCCTGGATGCGGCCCTCCGCGTCGAAGCCGATCTTCCACTTGGCGTGGAAGCCGTGCCGCTTGCCGGACATGGTCAGGTCCTGCGTCCGGTTGAGCCGGAACCGCACCGGCCGGCCGGTCAGCTTGGCGCCGAGCGCGGCGACGGCCGCGAACCCGTGGGGCTGCATCTCCTTGCCGCCGAAGCCGCCGCCCATCCGCAGGCACTGCACGGTCACCTCGTGGGCGGGCACGCCGAGCACGTGCGAGACGATCTCCTGGGTCTCCGAGGGGTGCTGGGTGCTGCTCTGGATGAACACCTGCCCGTTCTCGTCGATCTGGGCCAGCGCCGCGTGCGTCTCCAGGTAGAAGTGTTCCTGACCGGAGAACTGGAACTCGCCGGTGAACACATGCGCGGAGTCGGCGAAGCCGGCGTCGATGTCACCGGTCTCCATCAGGGGCTGGGCGCCGTGGTAGCTGCCGGCCGCCATCGCGTCCTGAAGGGTGATCAGGGAGGGCAGCTCCTCCAGCTCCACCTCGACGGCCGCCGCACCGAGCCGGGCCGCCTCCAGGGTCTCGCCGAGCACCCAGGCGACCGCGTGGCCGTGGAACATGACCTCGTCGGGGAACAGCGGTTCGTCGTGCTTCATCCCCGCGTCGTTGACACCGGGCACGTCGGCACCGGTCAGCACGCGCACCACGCCGGGCACGGCGAGCGCGGGCCCGGTGCGCAGGGCGGTGATCCTGCCGTGGGCCTTCATGACCTGGACCGGGTAGGCGTGCAGCACGTCCTTGGTGCGCCAGACCAGGTCGTCGGTGTAGAGCGCGGTGCCGGTGACGTGCAGGGCGGCGCTCTCGTGTGGCATCGGCACGCCGACGACGGGATTCTCGGGGCGTTCGGACAGATGACTCATGACGACACCGCCTCGGTCGTTCCAGCGTACAGCTTGAGCAGGCTCTGGCCGAGCATCGCGGAGCGGTAGTCGGCGCTGGCGCGGTGGTCGCTCATCGGGGTGCCCTCGGCCCGCAGCACCCGGGCCGCGGCCTCGACCGTCTCCGCCGTCCAGGGCTTGCCCGCCAGGGCCTCCTCGGTGGCGAGGGCGCGGATCGGGGTGGCGGCCACGCCGCCCAGCCCGATGCGTGCCTTGCGGACGATCCCGTCCTCGATGTCGAGCGCGAAGGCGGCCGCCACGCTGGAGATGTCGTCGAAGCGCCGCTTGGCGATCTTGTGGAAGGCCACGACCGGGGACAGCGGCAGCGGGACGCGCACGGCGCGGATCAGCTCGCCGGGACGGCGCACGCTCTGCCGGTAGCCGGTGAAGTACTCCGCCAGCGGAACCTCGCGCTCGCCGTCGGCGTCGGCGAGCACCAGCGACGCCTCCAGCGCGAGCAGCACCGGCGGGCTGTCACCGATGGGCGAGCCGGTACCGAGGTTGCCGCCGAGGGTCGCGCTGTTGCGGATGAGCCGGGAGGCGAACTGCGGGAACAGCTCGGCCAGCAGCGGGACCTCGCCGTCGAGGCGGCGTTCGATCTCGGTGAGCGTCAGCGCCGCACCGATCTCGATGGCGTCGGATTCCACGCGCAGTTCCCGCAGTTCGGGCAGCCGGTCGATGGCGACCACGCAGTCCGCGCGGCGGGAGCGGATGTTCACCTCCACGCCCCAGTCGGTGGAGCCGGCGACCACCACGGCGCCGGGCCGCTCGCGCAGCAGCCGGAGCGTCTCCTCCAGGGTACTCTTGCGCACGAACGCGCTGTCGTCGCGGGTGTATTCGGTGGCGACCGGCGCGGGCGGGTCCTGCTCGCGGCGCTGCGCCAGCGGGTCCTCCTCGGTGGGCGTACCGACGGCGAACGCGGCGTCGCGGATCGGGCGGTAGCCGGTGCAGCGGCACAGGTTTCCGCTCAGCGCGTGCAGGTCGAACCCGTTCGGGCCGTGCTCGGCGTCGGCGTGGCCGGCCGGGTCCGCGTGCGCGCAGCGATCGGGCCGGTAGTACTCGGCGGCCATGCTGCAGACGAACCCCGGTGTGCAGTAGCCGCACTGGGAGCCGCCGCGGACCGCCATCTCCTCCTGCACGGGGTGCAGGGTGGACGGCTTGCCGGGTTCGCCGGCGGTGGCGAGGCCCTCGGCGGTGACGACCTCCTGGCCGTCGAGCGCCGCGACCGGGACCAGGCAGGCGTTGACCGCCACCCAGTCGGTGGGCTTGTTCACCCCGGGACGGGCCACCAGGACCGAACAGGCGCCGCACTCACCCTCGGCGCAGCCTTCCTTGGTGCCGGTGAGGCCGCGCTCGCGCAGGAAATCCAGCACCGTGGTGTGGGGCGCGGCCGGCGAAATGGGGGTCTCTTTCCCGTTGACCGTGATACGCGCCGCTACCATGACAGGCCTTCATTCCGGTGCGCGATCGATCGATTCATCATGTTCGCCAATTTCAGGCAGCTTTCTGTGCTCAGACGCGCCACGTGAGAGCAGCGGGCGCAAAACGACACGTGATAACGACGTGCCGGGATGTCATGAAGGAATACTCGGGACGTGCCACGAACGGGCACACCGGGACGGCGTGGTCAGCAGCCGTGTGCGATGCGACCCGGAACCCAGGCCGTGCGGCGAGCGAGGCGACCGAGATCAGAGCTGGCATACATCCGCTGATCGCCTCCTTTCGGCGCTTATGGTTCGACGTATACCGCAAAATAGTGGCTGGGGCCACGGAATTCAAGAGGCCGGCCCCCGGTTATTCACCCGGCGCGGAGGTTCCTTTTCCGTCGGGTCAGTAGTCGATGCGGTCGGACTTCGCGATCCAGGCGTCGAACGGCGCGGTGCGCTCGGGCAGGTCCAGATGGGCGACCTGAAGGGGCCACGCCTCGGTGGGCCGCTTCTCGAACAGGTCGTAGAACTTGCGGTCGTCGAAGCCGGCCACCGCGGCGTCATTGCGGTCGGCGCAGTACACGAGCCGGTCCAGGCGCGCCCACAGGGCGGTGGACAGGCACATCGGGCACGGCTCGCACGAGGTGATCAGGGTGCAGCCTTCGAGGATGAAGGTGCCCAGTTCCCGGCAGGCGGCGCGGATCGCGTTGACCTCGGCGTGCGCGGACGGGTCGTTCGTCGCCGTGACCTGGTTGTGTGCGGTCGCGACGACCACGCCGTCCTTGACGATCAGGGCGCCGAAGGGGCCGCCGCCGCTGTTCGCGCTGTCGGTGGCGACGGCGATGGCCTGCTGCATCCATTCCTGCTCGTTCTGCACGATGGTCGCGGTGTTCACGGTCACGGTTGCTCCTTGTCGAATGCCGTGGGATGGAGTGCGGGTACCTTCGGGGAGGCGGCGGCACCCGCACGAACAGGGGTCCGGTCGGACGCGGCCGAGGTGCTCCGGGGTGACCGGGTGCGGGTGGGGCCCGGGCCCGTGGGCATCGCCGGCGGCGGTCCCGGCGGGCCTGGTGGACGTCGGCGCGTCACGCCGGGTTCGCCGACGGCGGGCGGCAAGCCGGTGCGGGCGGTGAAGCGGCCGTCGCGGCCGGTGACGGGTCCGGCGGCGGCGCGCTCGCCGTGGATCCCGGCGGGGCGGCGGCGGACGTGACCGCGCGTCGACGCGCGAAGTGCCGGCCGGGCGGCGTCTTCGACAAGGCCTTCCCCCTTCTTCGCCGTTCGGGCTTGTCAGAGCAGTACACAGCGGGCCGGAGGAATCAGCCAGGCGCCGAAAACATGAAACGTGGGCACAGCGAGACCGATGCCTTGTAGGTTCCTACGAGGGCCGGGCGGGCGCGGTGGGGGCGGTGAAGCCGTCTCGTCCCGGACGTCGCTGTTCGCGGGGGGTGGGACGCTTCGTCGGGAAGCATGGGCCACCGGTCGCCGTGAGCCGGGTGGCCCCCGCACAGGTGCCGGCCCCGTCGAGGGCGCGGTAGGGCGCCCGGTGCGGGGGTACGCGGACGGCATGATGAAACGTGCGCTGTGGCAGGGGCTCCTGGCCGGTGCGGCCGGGGTCGTGGTGATGACCCTGGGCGAGAAGGCCGAGCAGCGCCTGACCGGCCGGCCGAGCTCGTACGTTCCGGCGCGCACGCTGGAGCGGCTGACGGGCATGCCCGAGCGGCCGGAACCGCGGGCGGTGAACCGGGTCATGCACTACGGGCAGGGCGCGCTGCTGGGCGTGGTGCGGTCGGTGATGGCGCATGCCGGGCTGCGCGGGCCGCTGGCGTCGACGCAGTTCACCGTGGTGAGGCTGACCAACGACCAGATCCTGGAGAACGCCACCGGGGTCGGTGCCCCGCCGCAGACCTGGCCGCGCGCGGAGCTGCTGGTGGACCTGTTGCACAAGGCCGTCTACGCCTTCGCGACCGGCGCCGTCGCCGATGCCCTGGCGGCCCGCTCCGGCCCCGGCCCCGGGCAGCGGCACGCGGCCGGGCGGCCGGGCCGGCGGGCTGACGCGGGACCGCTCCCCCGCCACGAGGCGTACGGACACTGAGCGAGCGGGCGGCCGGGGCCTGTGCGCCGGCGGCTCGGCCGGAAGGAGCGGGTGACGCCATGGCCGTCCCGGACGGGTTCACCGACGACACGCTCGACCTGCGGTTCATCGGCAATGCCACGGTACTGCTGCGGTACGGCCCGGTGACCCTGCTCACCGACCCGAACTTCCTGCACCGCGGCGAGTACGCCCATCTCGGCTACGGCCTGCTGAGCCGGCGTCTGACGGAGCCCGCCCTCGCCCCGGAGGACCTGCCCCTGCTCGACGGGATCGTGCTCTCCCATCTGCACGGCGATCACTGGGACCGCAGGGCCCGGCGGTCCCTGGACCGTACGGTTCCGGTCCTCAGCACTCCCCATGCCGCGCGCCGCCTGAAGGTGCTGCACGGCTTCCGGCGGACGGCGGGACTGCGGACCTGGCAGGCGCTCACCCTCGAGCGGGGAGGGGTACGGGCCACGGTCACGGCGCTGCCCGGCCGGCACGCCGGGGATCCGGTGCTGCGCGGGCTGCTGCCGCCCGTGATGGGCAGCATGATCGAGTTCGGTGCCGTGGGCGGGCCGGTCCGGCTGCGGCTGTACGTCTCCGGCGACACGCTCCTCTACGACGGCCTGGAGGAGATCGGCCGCCGCTTCCCGGCCGCCGACCTGGCCGTCCTCCATCTGGGCGGCACGCGTCTGCCGGGCGGCTTCCTGGTCACCATGAACGGCGCGCAGGGCGCCGAACTGGTCCGGCGTCTTCGCCCCCACGCCGTCCTGCCGGTGCATTACGAGGACTACACGGTGATGCGCTCACCCCTGTCCGCGTTCCTGGCCGAGGCCGGCCGGCTCGGCCTCGCGGACCGGATCGTGCCCTGCCCGCACGGCGGCCGGGTGTGTCTGCCCGCCGGCCCGGGAGCGACACCGATGGTCCACTGAGGGCGAGCCGCGGCCGGTCACTGTCGGCGTGCTCGGCACCCGGCCGGTTCCGTCGGGGTCAGGCCGACGCGTGCGGAAGCCGCTCGCCGTGGGCGCCCGCGGGCACGGTCGTGTCGAGCAGGAGCAGGGCGTCGTGGTCGGGGGTGCCGGGTTCGGCGGTGTAGACGCAGACGCGCTGCCCGGGGCTGCCTTCCAGGTGCATGGGCTGGCAGGTGAGGGTGACGGTTCCGACGCGGGGGTGGTGGAACGTCTTCTGCGCGGGCTTGCGGCCGGTGACCTCGTAGCGTTCCCAGAGCCGGGCGAAGTCGGCGCTCTTGAGCAGGAGTTCACCGACGAGGTTGGTCAGGTCGGGGGCGTCGGGGGCGGTGCCGGCGACGGCGCGCAGACGGGCGACGCAGCCGGTGACCTGCCGCTCCCAGTCGGTGAACAGCTCACGGGCCGCGGGGTGGAGGAACAGGTAGCGAGCGAGGTTGCGGTGCCCGGCCGGCCAGTCCTCCAGACCCGCGTACAGGGCGAGGCCGCCTGGGTTCCAGGCGAGTACGTCCATGCTGCGGCTGATGACGTAGGCGGGGTAGGGGCGCAGCGTCTCCAGCAGCAGCCTCAGGTGCGGGCGCACGGTGCGGCTCGGGGCGGGCGGCGGTTCGGGCGCGTACCGGGCGGCCCGGGCGGCGAGCTCCCGCAGGTGCTGGTGTTCCTGGTCGTCCAGGCGCAGGGCGCGGGCGAGCGCGTCGAGGACGGCGGGGCTGGGACGGGTCTCCTTGCCGCGCTCCATTCGTACGTAGTAGTCGACGCTGATCCCGGCGAGGGTGGCCAGTTCCTCGCGCCGCAGCCCCGGGGTCCGGCGCAGGCCGGGGCCCACGGTGAGGCCGGCCTGCCGGGGGCTGGTCCGGGTGCGGCGGGCGCGCAGGAAGCGGCCCAGCTCCGCCCCCTCGCTGCTGCCGGTGGGGTGTTGGGATGCCATGGCCCCAGTCTCACACCGCTGTGACCCGGGCGGCGGCGAGGTGGGGGGCCCTGTCATTACCCCCGTACGACCCGGTCTGCCTGTCGGAGGGCCAAGGCGCGACGGTGGACATGTGACGGGCCGGCAGCTCGGCGGGCACCGGCACCGTCGTCGCCGGCGACCGCCCCGCCCGACCGCCGCCCCGTCCGACGAGCACCCCTGTCCGTCCGCCGCCGTGCGCGGCACTCGTATCCCGTTGGGAGTTCCCCTCTCTCATGCGTGCAGCAGTGATGTACGGAGCCGGAGACGTCCGCGTCGAGGAGCGGCCCGATCCGAGGATCGTGCGGCCGACCGACGCCGTCGTGCGCACGGTGGTCTCCTGTGTGTGCGGCAGCGATCTGTGGCCGTACCGGTCCATGCCCGCCGGTGACACCGGACGTCCCATGGGACACGAGTTCCTCGGCGTCGTCGAGGAGACCGGCACGGATGTGCCCGGGCTGAAGCCGGGTGACCTGGTCGTCGCCCCCTTCACCTACAGCGACGGCACCTGTGACTACTGCGCCAGGGGGCTGCACTTCTCGTGCCGCAACGGCGGCCGCTACGGGTCCGACGGGGTCGACGGCGGCCAGGGCGAGGCGGTACGCGTCCCGTACGCGGCCGGCACCCTGGTCAAGCTGCCGGTGTCCGCCGACTCGGCTCTGCTGCCGTCGCTTCTGGCGCTGTCGGACGTGATGGCCACCGGTCATCACGGCGCGGTGACCGCCGGCGTCGGCCGCGGCGACACGGTGCTGGTCGTCGGCGACGGGGCGGTGGGCCTGTGCGCGGTGATCGCCGCCCGGCGGCTGGGCGCCGAGCGCGTCGTGCTCGCGGGCCGCCACGAGGCACGCACCGCGCTCGGCCGCGAGTTCGGCGCCAGTGACGTCGTCGCCGAACGCGGCGAGGAAGGCATCGCCCGCATCCGGGAGTTGACCGGCGGGGTGGACAAGGTGATCGAGGCCGTCGGCACCCGTGCGGCCCTGGACACCGCTCTCGGCGCGGTCCTGGACGGCGGCACCGTCAGCCGCCTCGGCGTCCCCCAGTACGAGCAGGGACCGTTCGGCCGTGCCGAGTTCCTGCGCAACATCACCCTGACCGGCGGCGCCTGCCCCGCCCGCGCCTACATCGGGCAACTGCTGCCCGACGTCCTGGACGGGACGATCGACCCCGGCCGCGTCTTCGACCGCTGCTTCACCCTCGGCCAAGTCCCGGAAGCCTACCGGGCGATGGCCGGCCGCCAGGTCGTCAAGGCCCTCATCCGGCCTTGAGGAGACGGCGCGCGGCAGCCGGACGGACGGGCGGGAGCCGGGCGGTGCGCGGGAGGGTCGCCCCTCAGCGCAGGCCGCGTACGAACACGTCCGTGCGGCCGTTGGTGTCGCCGGGCACCAGGTTGTCCGCGGCGCTGTCGAAGGCCACGGTGCGTCCGAAGGCGTCGATGCCGAGGAAGCCGGTCCCTCCGTTGGACTGCGTCCCGTCGTCGGCGACATCGACCCGCTGTACGTCACCGGTGCGCAGGTCGCGCAGGAAGGCGTCGGCCGTGCCGTTGGTGTCACCGGGCACCAGGTTGGAGGCGGTGGAGGTGAACACCGCGTAACGGTTGCCGGCGCTGAGGTGGGGGCGGCCGGTCCCGGAGTCGTCGTTCGGCTCCGAGCCGTCGTGCGCCACGGAGAGGCGCTGGGTGACACCGGTGGTCAGGTCCCTGGCGAAATGGTCCCGGGCGCCGTTGGTGTCGCCCGGCACCAGCTTCGCGTAGGGGGAGGAGAAGAGCGCGTAGCGTCCGTCCGGGCTGAGACCCACGTCGCCGTTGAGGGGTGTCTCCTCGCCGTCGAGGTCCACCACCGCCGGTGTGGTCCGGCCGGTCCGGGTGTCATGGACGTAGAAGTAGCGGGACCGCGGGCGTCTCTGGTCCGTCGCGGGTTCCTCGGTGCCGGTGCCGAAGCGGCGCGCGCTGGTGAAGGCGATCCGGGTCCCGTCCGCGCTGATCGCCTCGCTCGTGGAGCGGCCGCCGCCCTCGGTGCCGTCCGTGGCGACGCTCACGCGCCGGGTGGTCTTCCGCCACCGGTCGTGGACGAAGACGTCCGTCTGGCCGTTGGTGTCCCCCGGCACCAGGTCGGAGCGGCTGGAGGTGAAGGCCACATAGCGTCCGTCGGCGCTGAGGGACGGGGCGTAGGTGTAGCTTCCCTCGGGTCCGGGACCGATCAGTATCTCCGTGCGCCCCGTCCGGCGGTCGCGGATGAAGATGTCCTCGCTGTCGGGGGTGTCTCCGGGAACGAGGTCGCCGTCGAGCGAGTCGAACGCGACGTACCGTCCGTTCCCGCTGATCGAGAACGCGGTCGGGGGTACGCCGGCCTGGGTGCCGTCGCTCGCGACGTCGATCCGCTCGACCGCTCCCGTCCGCCGGTCCTTGACGAAGACGTCGTTGATGCCGTTGGTGTCGCCCGGCACCAGGTTCGCCGACCACGACTCGAAGGCGATGTACCTTCCGTTCGCGCTGAGTTGCGGTCTTCCCGAGTCGGAGTCCCCACCGGTCCCGTCGGCGGCGGTGCTCACGAGAGCGGTGTGCGGCCGGCTCCCCTCACCCGCCACCGCCGAGGTCATGGGCAGCGCCGTCGCGCTGATGCTCCATATCGCCACTCCGGCGGCAACTCGCTTCAGGTACCGCATACTTCCCCCTCGCGACACAGCTCACACCCCCGGTCGTACAGGTCGGAGACAGCTAATACCGGGCAACGCGGAGCGTCAACGGCGTAAGCGGCATCGGCTGGTTGCCGTGGCCGGCCGTCGGCGGTGTTCCACAGAGTGGATGGCTCTTGGTCGGGGGGTGCGCCTGTTGTACAAATAGATCTCATGATCTCCGAGCCCCTGGTGCGACGCCTGGTCATCGACCTGTGCCGGCGTCCGGGCTCGTGTTGTCGCTGATCCGGTCTGTTCCCGCGCCCTTCGTCGTCCGGTGACGTCACCCGGACGAGGGGCTGTGCCGCGCCCTGCCGGGGTGCTCCGTCCGCATCGTTCAGCATCGCTCACGCCGGGGCCGGCCGCCGCCCTCCCCCGTTGAGGCCGTTCCTCCCCGGCGTCCCATGGAGGACGCCCGTGTCCACGACTCCCCCTCTGTCCAAGCCCTCCCCCACCGAACCACACGCCGACGTGCCGCCCGCCCCCTCCTTCCGGGTACGGCGGCTGTGGGCGCGTACCCGCCCTGTGCTGCTGCCGTCCGCCTCCCTCCTCGTCTTCCTGCTGCTGTGGCAGCTGCTGGCGGCGAGCGGGACCTGGAGCGAGACACTGGTCCCGCCGCCGGCCAAGGTGTGGGACGCGTTCGCCGACGTGTCCACGACGCACGACGGAGTACGCGGGTACAACGGCACCTACCTCGTCGAACACCTGGGCATCAGCCTGCGCCGCATCGCGATCGGCGCCGGTCTGGGCATCGTCGCCGGGGTGCTGTTCGGGCTGCTCATGGGCACCGTCGGCTGGCTGCGCGCGTTGTTCGAGCCCTGGATCACCTTCCTGCGGACGCTGCCGCCGCTGGCGTACTTCTCCCTGCTCGTCATCTGGCTGGGCATCAACGAGGAGCCGAAGATCACGCTGCTGGCGGTGGCCGCCTTTCCGCCCGTGGCGGTGTCGACCACCACCGCCGTCGCGGCCGTGCCGAGGAGTCTGACGGAGGCCGCCCGTGCCCTCGGCGCCTCGCGGTGGAACGTGGTCACGGACGTCGTCGTCCCCTCGGCGCTGCCGGAGACGCTCACCGGGATACGGCTCGCCGTGGGCGTGGCCTATTCGTCTCTGGTGGCCGCCGAGTTGGTCAACGGGCTGCCCGGGATCGGCGGCATGGTCAAGGACGCCGCCAACTACAACAACACCCCCGTGGTGCTGGTCGGCATCATCACCATCGGCGTCTCCGGCCTGATCATCGACGGCCTGCTGCTGCGGCTGGAACGCGCCGTCGTGCCGTGGCGCGGCCGCGTCTAGCACCAGCCGTCCGCACGTCCTCGTCTGCCTCCCGCTCCCGGTCGCGACGGCGCCGGACCCGTCACGGCACCGGCCCGCAGCCCACCGCTCCCCCATCCCCTTCCCTCCCCCGACCCCAGCACAGAAACGGCCCTGTCATGTCCCCTGTGTCCCAAGGCGCTTCCCGCCGGCTCCTGCTGGCCGGTG
Source organism: Streptomyces sp. DSM 40868 (assembly GCF_011820545.1). Classification (NCBI taxonomy): domain Bacteria; kingdom Bacillati; phylum Actinomycetota; class Actinomycetes; order Kitasatosporales; family Streptomycetaceae; genus Streptomyces; species Streptomyces sp. DSM 40868. The sequence continues at coordinate 8,657,061 of NZ_CP050504.1, read as the reverse complement.
CCCTCGCCGCCGTCTCCGCGGCCGTCACCGGCTGCTCCTCCGGTGAGGCGGCGACAGCGGGCGGCTCCCGGCGGCTGCGCATCGGCTACTTCGCCTTCCCCAGCGGCGACCTGCTCGTGAAGCACGGAAAGCTGCTGGAGAAGCAGTTGCCCGGTTACCGCGTCACCTGGATCAAGTTCGACTCCGGGGCGGCCGTGAACCAGGCCTTCCTCGGCAAGTCGCTCGACATCGCCGCGCTGGGCTCCAGCCCGTTCGCCCGCGGTATCTCGGGCAGTTCACCGATCCCGTACAAGGTCGCGTGGATCCTGGACGTCGCCGGGGAGAACGAGGCCCTCGTCGCACGCAAGGGCAGCGGCATCGCCGATGTCGCCGGTCTCAAGGGCAGGACCGTCGCGACGCCGTTCGCCTCCACCTCGCACTACAGCCTGCTGGCGGCCCTGCGGACGGCCGGGCTGGAGTCCTCCGACGTCAAGCTCGTCGATCTGCAGCCGCAGGCCATCCTCGCCGCCTGGCAGCGGGGCGACATCGACGCCGCCTATGTGTGGCTGCCCACCCTGGACGAGCTGCGTACGACCGGCATCCAGCTCACCAGCAGCAAGGAGATCGGGGCGGCGGGCAAGCCGACGCTGGACCTCGCGGTGGTGTCGGACGACCTCATCGCCAGGGACCCGCGGGCGATCGACGGCTGGCGCAAGGCGCAGGCCCAGGCGCTGCGCCTGCTCAGGTCCGACCCCGACGGTTCGGTGGCGGCCGTCGCGGCCGAGCTGGGCATCAGCGCCTCGGACGCGAAGGCCCAGCTCAGGCAGGGAGTCTTCCTCACCCCGGAGCAGGTGACGTCCCCCGACTGGCTGGGCACCGACGGCACACCGGGCAAGCTGCTCACGTACGTCGGCGACACCGCGCGTTTCCTCGCCGGGCAGCGGCAGATCGACGCCGCGCCGGCCGGGGACGCCGTCCGCGAGGCGTTCTACCTCAAGGGGCTGCCCGATGTCCTCAAGTGACGTCACCACATCCCCGCGGGAGACCGGCGCCGGGCACGGGGACGCCGTCCGTCTCGACAACGTCGTCCACCGGTACGGCCGGGGCGGCGAGACCTTCACCGCCGTGGGCCCCGTCGATCTGACCGTTCCCGCCGGGGAGTTCCTGGTGCTGGTGGGCGCCTCCGGGTGTGGCAAGAGCACGCTGCTGCGGCTCGTCGCCGGGTTCGAACGGCCCACACACGGTTCGGTCCGCGTCCACGGTGCCGAACCGCGGCCGGGGGTGACCGCCGGCGTGGTCTTCCAGACACCTCGGCTGTTCCCCTGGCGGACCGTGCGCGGCAACATCGACCTGGCGCTGCGGTACGCGGGCGTCGAGCGCGCCCGACGACCGGAGCGGCGGCGCGAGTTGCTGGACCGCGTGGGATTGGCGGGGGTCGAGGGGCGCCGGGTCTGGGAGATCTCCGGCGGCCAGCAGCAACGCGTCGCCATCGCCCGGGCCCTCGCCGCCGAGAACCCGCTGTTGCTGCTGGACGAACCCTTCGCGGCGCTCGACGCGCTGACCCGGGAACGGCTCCAGGAGGACGTCCGGCAAGTGACCGCGCGCACGGGCCGGACCACGGTGTTCGTGACGCACTCGGCGGACGAGGCGGTGTTCCTCGGCTCGCGCATCATCGTGCTGACCAGGAGCCCGGGCACCGTGGCCCTGGACCTCCCGATCCCGCTGCCGCGCGACGGCGTCGACGCCGAGGACCTCAGGAACTCGGCCGAGTTCGCCGAGCTGCGCGCGCGGGTGTCCCACGCCGTCAAGACCGCCGCGGCCTGACCCCCGTACCCCGATCCGGAAAGGACACACAGATGAGCCTTCTCAGCGAGCGGCCCGCCCCGGCGCGGCTGCCGGTCACCGCGCTCGGCCCGCACTTCGGCGCCGAGATCCACGGCATCGACCTCGGCCGCCTGGACGACGACGAAGTCCTGGCGCTGCGCGAGGCGTTGGTCGCGTACAAGGTGCTGTTCGTGCGCGGCCAGCACGACCTGGACGACGCGGCGCAGATCGAGTTCGGCCGCAGGCTGGGCGAGGTCACCGTCGGGCATCCGGTCCACGACTCCGGTGACGTGGCCCCCGAGGTGTACTCGCTGGACAGCCAGGACAACGGATTCGCCGACGTCTGGCACACGGACGTGACGTTCGTACGGCGTCCGCCGGCGATCTCGGTCCTGCGGGCCGTGGTGCTGCCGCCGGGCGGCGGCGACACCAGCTGGGCCGACAGCCAGTTGGCCTACGAGTCGCTCTCGCCGGGCCTGCGGGCCTACATCGACACGCTGACCGCCGTCCACGACGGCACACGCGAGTTCGGGTACTACCTCGCCCAGCGCCGGGGCGGCCGCGGCAACGTGTGGGAGGGCGAGGTGGTCACCGAGCTGACGCCGGTGGAGCATCCGGTGGTGCGGGTCCATCCGGAGAGCGGGCGCAAGGGCCTGTTCGTCAACCCCGGCTTCACCTCGCACATCGTGGGTGTCTCGGAGCACGAGAGCCGGGGCATCCTCGACATCCTCTACGCCCACCTCACCAAGCCCGAGCACGTCGTACGGCATCGCTGGCAGCCGGGGGACGTCGCCCTGTGGGACAACCGCAGCACGGCCCACTACGCCAACCGGGACTACGGCGACCGGCACCGCGTCATGCACCGCATCACGCTGCGCGGTGACACACCGGCCGGACCGGCGGCCGTCCGCCGCTGACGGGGTGTGCGGGAGGCCCGGCACCGGGGCCTCCCGCACACACGTCCGACATGTGCGCGGACGATCGTTGCGCACGGATGTCGTTTGTGAAGTCCTCGTTGCACGGTGCCCATCGCCCTGTCCCCGGGTGCCGGGCCGTGCTTACCTCGTCGCAACTCAGCGCCGCTCTCCCGCACGAGGAGCACCATGAGCAGCCAGCCCGTCGACTCCGTCACCGCCGGCCACACCGCCGAGGAGCCGCCCACCGGTCCCGACACCTCGGCCTGGTCCTTCGAGACCAAGCAGGTCCACGCCGGTGCCGTGCCCGACCCGGCCACCGGTGCCCGGGCCACGCCGATCTACCAGACCACGTCGTTCGTGTTCCGGGACACCCGGCACGCCGCCGACCTGTTCTCGCTCGCCGAGCCCGGCAACATCTACACCCGGATCCACAACCCCACCCAGGACGTCTTCGAGCAGCGGATCGCCGCCCTGGAGGGCGGTGTGGCGGCCGTGGCACTGTCCTCCGGGCAGGCGGCGGAGACCCTGGCCCTCCTCACCCTGGCGGGCGCCGGCGACCACATCGTCTCCAGCACCTCCCTGTACGGCGGCACCTACAACCTGTTCCGCCACACGCTGCCCCGGTTCGGCATCGAGGTGTCCTTCGTGGACGACCCGGACGACCCGGAGGCCTGGCGGGCGGCGATCCGGCCGAACACCAAGGCGCTGTTCGCGGAGTCGCTGGGCAACCCGCGCGGCAATGTGCTCGACGTGCGGGCGGTGGCCGACGTGGCGCACGCGGCGGGCGTCCCGCTCATCGTGGACAACACGGTGCCCACCCCGTACCTGCTGCGGCCGCTCGAACACGGCGCGGACATCGTCGTGCACTCGGCCACGAAGTTCCTCGGCGGCCACGGCACGGCCATCGCGGGTGTGGTCGTGGACGGCGGTACGTTCGACTTCGGCGCGCACGCCGACAGGTTCCCGGACTTCACCGAGCCGGACCCCAGCTACCACGGTCTGCGCTACTGGCCCGCGCTCGGCCCCGGCGCCTATGCGGTCAAGCTGCGGGTGCAGTTGCTGCGCGACCTCGGCCCGGCGCTCTCCCCGCACTCGGCGTTCCTGCTGTTGCAGGGCGTGGAGACGCTGAGCCTGCGGATCGAACGGCACACGGCCAACGCCCAGGCGCTCGCGGAATGGCTGGAGCAGCGCGACGAGGTCGCCGCCGTGCACTACCCGGGCCTGCCGTCCAGCAGGTGGTACGAGGCCGGGCGGACGTATCTGCCGCGCGGTGCCGGCGCCATCGTCTCCTTCGAGTTGCGCGGCGGCGTGGAGGCGGGCAGGCGGTTCGTGGACGGCGTCGAGTTGTTCAGCCACCTCGCCAACATCGGTGACGTGCGCAGCCTGATCATCCATCCGGCGTCCACCACGCACAGTCAGCTGGACGAGGCCCAGCTGGCGGCGACCGGCACCGCGCCGGGGCTGGTGCGTCTGTCGGTGGGCATCGAGTCCCTCGCCGACCTCAAGGCGGACCTGGAGGCCGGTTTCCGCGCGGCGAAGGGCGCGTAGGTGCACGCCGTCGCCGCTGCCGAGGCGCCCCTGCCGCCGGCCACCGGGGCCTGGCGGGAGGGGGATCCGCCCGGCCGGCGCCGGTGGTACGACGCGGAGAAGCCGCTGCCGTTGGAGGCGGGCGGTGAACTCCCGGGTGTGCGGCTCGCGTTCGAGACCTGGGGGACGCTCGCGCCGGACCGTGCCAACGCCGTCCTGGTGCTGCACGCGCTCACCGGGGACAGTCACGCCGCCGGTCCGGCCGGACCCGGGCACCCGACGCCCGGCTGGTGGGACGCCCTGATCGGTCCGGGGCGGGCGCTGGACACCGACCGCTGGTTCGTCGTCGCGCCGAACGTGCTCGGCGGCTGCCAGGGCAGCACGGGACCGGCCTCCCGGCGTCCCGGCGGCGGGAGGCCGTGGGGCGGCGCGTTCCCGTTCCTGACCCAGCGCGACCAGGTGGCCGCGGAGGCGGGACTCGCGGACGCGCTGGGTGTCGACCGGTGGGCGCTGGTCGTCGGCGGTTCGATGGGCGGCATGCGGGCCGTCGAGTGGGCGGTGTCGTACCCGGCGCGGACGGGCCGGCTGCTGCTCCTCGCGACGACGGCGGCGGCGAGCGCGGAACAGGTGGCCTGGGCGGACATCCAGGTGCGCGCCATCCGCACGGACCCGCACTGGCAGGCCGGCGACTACCACGACACCGGCCGGGGGCCGCACGAGGGGCTGGGACTGGCCCGCCGGCTGGCCCATGTCACCTATCGCAGCGAGCCCGAGCTCCAGGTCCGGTTCGGCCGTCTGCCGCAGGACGGGGAGGACCCGTGGCGCGGCGGGCGCTATCAGGTGCAGTCCTATCTCGACCACCACGCGGCCAAACTGGTGCGCCGTTTCGACGCGGCGAGCTACGTCGTGCTGGCCGAGGCGATGAACGCCCATGACGTGGGCCGGGGCCGGGGCGGTGTGCGGGCCGCGCTGCGCCGGGTGACCGCGCCCACCCTGGTCGCCGGGGTGGACTCCGACCGGCTCTACCCGCCGGCCCAGCAGGCGGAGCTGGCCGCGCTGATCCCGGGCGCCGACCGGCTCAGGGTGGTCGAGTCGCCGCACGGGCACGACGGGTTCCTGCTCGAGACCGGGCAAGTGGCGGCGCTCGTCCGCGAGTTGCTGGGCTGAGACCGGCGCACCCGCGGCGGCCCGCTCAGTCGGGTGTGCCGCCGGGGATGGCGAGTTCGCGGCCCCGGTAGAAGCCTTCCCGCTCTTCCACGACGTAGGGAGCCATGGCGGCGCGCCGCTGTCCCTCGGGCTCGGACGCCCGCCAGGAGTCGCACGCCTCCTCGGAGTCCCAGAACGACACCCCGGTGACCTCCTGTCCGTCCGCGGACCAGTACGCGAAGGCGCGGCGCATTCCCCGCGGCTCGGCCGCGGGCCGCCACGCCCGTTCGAAGTCGTCCAGGCTGCCCGGCTGGATGCGGCGGGTCGTCACCCACACGAAGTGCTCCTCCATCGCGTTCTCCTCCGCTACGGCCGTCCGGGGCGTCGATGCCACTGCGACCACGGTAGGTCCCCGGCGCGGAACGCGCCTGGTGTGACCCTGGTCTCCCCCCGGCGGGCGATTCGCGGCGAATGGGGGTGTTTCCATGACGGCAGCGTGAACACGGAAACATTCTTGCAATCTAGCGTCATTTACTGCTTCAACCTTGCAATCACAGGCGTTGCAGCCGATTTGATCTTCCGATCTAATGTCCGATGTCCGGAGCGGAGACCCTGCCTCCGGTGTGATCCAGGGCGCTCCTCCACTACCGGAGCAGCCGAGCAAGTCGGGAGTACGACAGCATGGCAGCGGTATCGATGACACATGTGTTCCGGCGCGACCGAGTCGGGATCGTCTCGCTCGCCGTCGTCGGGTTCTTCGTGCTCCTCGCCGTCACCGCGCCGCTGATCACCGCCCTCTACGGCAAGAACCCCACCGAGCACTACGGGCAGAACGAGACCGGCCTGCTGAGCCCGGAGGGCCTGCCCGTGCTGCCCAACGGCGGCATCTCCGCCGAGCACTGGTTCGGCATCGAGCCCGGACTCGGCCGTGACGTCCTCGCCCAGCTCCTCCACGGCATCCGCACCTCCCTGCTGATCGCCTTCGCCTCGGCCGCCGTCGTCGCCGTCATCGGAGTGGTGGTCGGTGTGACCGCGGGCTACCTCAGCGGCCTCGTGGACCGGGCGTTCACCTTCGTCTGCAACGTCCTGCTCGCCTTCCCGGCCCTGCTGTTCCTGCTCACCCTGGGCCCGGTGGTCCAGACCCGCTTCGTGGGACCCGACGAGAGCGAACCCGCCTGGATGCAGTTCACCGTCCTCATCCTGGTCTTCTCCGCCTTCGGCTGGGTGCCGCTCGCGATGGTGCTGCGCACGGTCGTACGGTCCCTGCGCGACCGGGAGTTCGTCGAGGCGGCGCGGGCGCTCGGCGCGAGCCGGCGGCACATCGTCTTCCGGGAGCTGCTGCCGAACGTCTGGGCGCCGGTACTGGTGCACATCACCCTCGCCGTGCCCGCGATCGTCACCACCGAGGCCGCGCTGTCCTACCTGGGCGTCGGCATCAACGAGCCCATCCCCGACTGGGGCCGCATGATCTCCCGGGGGTCGGAGGTCTTCTACGACGACCCCACCTACATGGTGTTCCCCGGCGTCTCGCTCCTCGTCTTCGTCCTCGCCTTCAACCTCCTCGGCGACGCCGTGCGGGACGCGCTCGACCCGCACACCGTCCGCTGAACCCCCGGCACCTCCTCTCCCTTTCACCAGCAACAACGCACGACACAACGGAGTTCGTCATGCCCACTGTCACCCCGCGCGCCGCAGCCGTTCCGGCTCTCGCCACCGCCGCCGCCCTGCTGCTGTGCTCCTGCTCCGCGGGGGCGGGCACGGACACACACAAGAACAGCACCGCCGCGAAGAGCGGCCGGCGGCTGACCGCCACCCTCGGCACCGCCGAGGACAGCCAGGGCCCCGCCCCGAAGATCCCCGGCGCTCGCAAGGGCGGCACGCTCACCATCGCCAACCCGGTCGACTACACCCACCTGGACCCGCAGAAGATCTACGCCGGCGAGACGTACAGCACCTCGCTGCTGTGGGGGCGGCAGCTGACGCAGTATCAGGTGATCGACGGCAGGCCCAGACTGGTCGGTGACCTCGCCACCGACACCGGCACCTCCTCCGACGGCGGCCGGACCTGGACGTACCACCTGAAGGACGGCATCGCCTGGGAGGACGGCAAACCCGTCACCGCGCAGCAGGTCAAGTACGGCATCGAGCGCACCTTCGCCCCCGGCTTCGAGGCCGGCCCCAGCTACTGGCCCGAGTGGCTCACCGGCTCCAAGGACCGCACCGAGGCGGTGAAGAAGTACGGCGGGCCCAAGAAGGACGGCGACCTCGAGGCCATCGAGACGCCCGACGACAAGACCATCGTCTTCCACTTCCCCGAGCCGCAGTCCGACGTGCCGTACATGGCCGCCCAGTCCTCCTCCTCGCCGGTCCGGGCCGACAAGGACACGGGCACCGGTTACGACGTGAAGCCCTTCGCCACCGGGCCGTACCGGATCGTCGAGCACAAGCAGAACAAGAGCCTCACCCTGGAGCGCAATCCGCACTGGAAGCCGGCCACCGACCCGATCCGGCACGCCTACCCGGACCGCTTCGAGTTCACCTTCGGCAAGGCCGTCCTCAACACCGCCCAGGAAGTCTTCAACGGCCAGGGCACGGGCCCGGCCACCCTGACCACCAAGGGCACGCTGCCGCCGGAACTGATCTCGACGGTCGAACGCGACCCCGCCAAGCGGGCGTTGGTCGTCTCCGGCAGCCAGGGCGCCTACACCTCGGACCTGTACATCAAGAACGACCGGGTCACCGACCCCGAGGTCCGCAAGGCCATCCACTACGTCTTCCCCCGCCAACAGGCCCGTCAGGTCCTCGGCGGCCAGTACGCCGGCGACTTCGCGACCACCCTGTCGTCACCGGCCGTCGTGGGCTGGAAGAAGTACGACCTCTATCCCGTCGCACCCACCGGGGACATCGCCAAGGCCAGGGAGCACCTGGCCAAGGCGAAGACGAAGGTCACCAAGCTGACGTACGCCTACCCCGTCTACGGCCCGCAGGACGACCAGGTCGCGCAGGTCCTCGCCGACGCCTTCGCCAAGATCGGCGTCGAGCTGGTGGTCAAGGGTCTTCAACCGGCCGCGTTCAACGCCCAGGTGTTCCGCAACGAGGCCCCGTACGACCTGTGGCTGTCCACCAACTCCGTGGACTGGCCCACCCCTTCGACCCTGCTCCCCGACAGCTTCGAGAGCCACCTCGATCCGCTGTCCAACTCCGTCCGCTACGCCAACCCCCGGGTGGACGCGGAACTGGCCCGCATCGCGAAGATCGGTGACGCGCGGAAGAAGGCCGCCGAGCTGATCGACCTGGAGGAGACGGTCATGAAGGACGTCCCCGTGGTGCCGTTCCTCTACACCAGCGTCTCCCAGTTCCGCGGCAAGGACGTCGGCGGCGCCGCCATCCACCCGATCTACGGCGCCACGGCCGCGGTCGACCTGTACCTCAAGAACTCCTGACCCCGCGACCATGACCCGATACCTCCTCAGGAGGGCCGCGCAGGCCGTGGCGGTGCTCCTCGCGATCACCGCCCTGGCCTTCGCGCTCTTCTACGCCGCACCCTCCGACCCGGCGCTGATCGCCTGCGGCCCCAAGTGCGACACCGCGCAGGTCGAGGCGGTCCGCGCGAGCATGGGACTCGACCAGCCGCTCCTCGCCCAGTTCCTCGACTACGTCGGCGGCATCGTGACCGGCCGCACCATCGCGGACGTCGACGGCACCCCGATCCCCTGCCCCGCCCCCTGCCTCGGCTACTCCTACACCCTCCACCAGCCCGTGCTCGCCGCCATCGCCGACCGCCTGCCGGTGACCGTCTCCCTCGCGGCCGGCGCCCTGACGGTGATCCTCGTCCTCGGCATCGGCTCGGGCCTGGCGGCGGCACTGCGCCGGGGCCGGGCGACGGACCGCCTGCTGTCCGGCTTCAGCCTGCTGGGCGCGAGCGTCCAGATCTACTTCCTCGGCCACGTCCTCCAGTTCCTGCTCGTCTACTCCACGGGACTGTTCCCCCTCCCCCGCTACGTCCCCTTCGCCGCCCACCCCGCCCAGTGGGCCCTGGGACTGCTCCTGCCCTGGCTGGTCCTCGGCTTCGTCAACGCGGCCGTCTTCGCCCGCCTCACCCGCTCACAGCTGCTGGAGACCATGCACCACGGATATGTGCGCACGGCCCGCGCGAAGGGCCTCGGCACCCTGCGCGCCCATCTGAAGTACACCGCGCGCGGAGCGGCCGGCCCGCTGGTGCAGTTGCTCGGCTTGGAGGTCGGGGCGCTGTTCGGCGGCGCGTTCATCACGGAAACCGTGTTCGGTCTGGGCGGCGTCGGCAAGCTGGCCGTCGACGCGGTGAACGGCAACGACCTGCCCACGGTCGTCGGCACCGTACTCCTGGCCGCGTTCTTCGTCGTCGTGTTCGTGGCCGTCGCCGATGTGGTGGTGGCCTGGCTCGATCCCCGAGTGAGGCTCGCATGAGCAGACAACCCGCGTTGCGCGTACGCGACTTGACGGTCACCTTCAGCACGGCACGCGGCCCGGTGCCGGCGGTCCGGGGCATCTCCTTCGACGTGGCGCCGGGCGAGGTGCTGGGACTGGTCGGCGAGTCCGGCTCGGGCAAGTCGACGATCGGCCTGGCGGCCCTGGGTCTGCACGACCCCGCGCGCACCCGCGTCGAGGGGAGCGTCCGGCTGGGCGGCGACGGGCCGGAGCTGGTGGGTGCGCCGGAAGCGGTCCTGAAGCGGGTCCGGGGCGCCAAGGCCGCGATGGTCTTCCAGGACGCCCTGGACGCGCTGTCGCCGTACCACACCATCGGCGCGCAGATCGCCGAGGCCTACCGCGTCCACCACCCGAAGGCGGGCCGCAAGGCGGCGCAGCAACAGGCGGCGGCGATGCTGGAGCGGGTGGGCATCCCGGCCGCCCGGGCCTCGGACCACCCCCACCATCTCTCGGGCGGCATGCGCCAACGCGTGGTCATCGCCATGGCGTTGGTCAACGACCCGGACGTGCTGATCGCCGACGAACCGACCACGGCGCTCGACGCCAGGGTGCAGCGCCAGATCCTCGACCTGATCCGCGAACTCCAGGCGGAGACCGGTACGGCCATGGTCCTCGTCACCCACGACGTGGGCGTGGTGGCGGCGACGTGCCACCGCATGCTGGTGCTGCGTGCCGGCGAGGCCCTGGAGGAGGGGCCCACGACGCGCCTGCTGACCTCCGCCGCGCACCCTTACACCCGGGCCCTGGTCCAGGCGGCCCCCACCCTGCGCACGCCGCCCGGCAGCCGGCTGCCCACGGTCGAGAATCCTCAGCCGAAGCCCCGCACGAAGGCCCGGCCGCGTACGGCCCCCGCCCCCGCCGGTGTGCTGGCCGAGGTACGCGACCTGCGGGTGGACTACCCGGGCCGTCGCCGCTCCCGCCCGCACACCGCGGTCGACGGCGTCAGCCTGCACGTGCACCACGGCGAGACCCTGGGCCTGGTGGGCGAGTCCGGCTCGGGCAAGTCCACGATCGCGAGAGTCCTGGCCGGCCTGCGCCGCCCCACCGGCGGGGAGGTCCGCTTCGACGGCCGGGACATCTCCGGCGCGGCGACGAACGCCCGGCTGCGCCGCGAGCTGAGCCGGGACGTCCAGCTGGTGTTCCAGGACCCGTACGCGTCGCTGAACCCGCGCCGGACGGTGGAGCAGATCGTCACGACACCGCTGCGCGTCCACTCGGACCTGGACGCGGCTCGGCGCAGGGCCAGGGCGGCGGAACTCCTGGAGCAGGTGGGCCTGTCCGCGGCGCACCTGTCCCGTCACCCGCACGAGTTCTCCGGCGGTCAGCGCCAGCGCATCGGCATCGCCCGCGCGCTGGCCGTCCGGCCGCGTCTGGTCATCGCCGACGAACCGGTCTCCGCGCTGGACGTCTCCGTCCAGGCGCAGGTCCTCAACCTCCTCATGGACCTGCGCGAGGAACTGGGCCTGTCGCTGCTCTTCATCTCCCACGACCTCGCGGTGGTACGGCACTTCTGCGACCGGATCGCGGTGCTGAAGGACGGCGAGCTGGTGGAAACGGGGCCTCGGGACACGGTCTTCGACACACCGAGTGCGGCCTATACGAAGGAACTCCTGGCCGCCGTCCTGTGACCGGGCGTCTCCGCGCCGTCGGCCTGGCCCCGCGACGGCGCACCCCGCACCGGCACGCTCCCCTGGCTCCGCCGGAGGACCCGGCTCACCCCGCTCGGCGGGCAACCGCCCACGGCGCCTCACGCGCCCTTGCGCACGCTCTGTCGCCCGCCGTGTGCGGGCCGTGACACTGACAGCCGTCGTCCGGTGACACCGACGGCAGAACCCGCGGAAAGGAAACCCCCCATGTACCGTGTCACTTCGCTCACCATCGCCTCCCTCGCCGTCGTCGCGGCCCTCGGCACGGCCCCGGCCGCTTCCGCCGACGCCCCGGCCCCGGCCGGCAAGAGCTCCGCCGCGGCTTTCCACTGCGACCCGGGACGCTTCTGCATCTACAGCGGCTGGGACGGCGGCGGCACCCGCTGCCAGTGGTCGCAGGAGAAGGTCGCCAACACCGCCGACCTGTGTTCCTTCATCCGCAACGGCAAGAACGTGCTGTCCGTGTGGAACGGTACCGGCCACCGCGTGCAGTACTACACGCAGACCAACTTCAACAACCGTGTCGGATCGACCGCCGCCGGCCACGGAGGGAACCTCATGGGCACCTACCAGATCCGCTCCTTCCAGAAGCAGTAGGTGCCCGCGCAGGCAAGTGTGGGGCCCGGGCGGGCGGTCCGCCGTCCGCCCGCCCGGGAGCCGTGCGCGGCGCCGGGCGCCGTGGTCCGGCTAACCCAGTCCGTCGTCCAGCGCGGTCATCAGCTGACCGTTCGGTGTGTCGCCGGACATCTCCCAGACGAAGGCGCCCAGCAGACCCTTGGACCTGATCCAGGCCGTCTTCTTCCCGATCGACCAGGCGTCGTCGAACGACCACCACTGGCCGCCCGGACCGGTGTAGCCGTACGCCGAGACGGACTGCTCGTCGTGGCGTACGGTCATGGCGGGGAAGCTGGTGATCAGGTTGTGGTAGCCGCGCACCCCGGCCTCGGTGTCGAACTGGCCGGGCGCGGCGCCGCCCGCGTCCTGCCACTCACCGGCGGCCCCGCCGTCGGTCACGCCCTGCCAGCCGCGCCCGTAGAACGGGAAGCCCACCGTCAGCTTGCGGGGACTGACCCCGGCGTCGAGATAGACCTTCACCGCGTCCTCGACGCTGAAGTGGAAGGGGTAGGGGTCCTGGGCGTCGGCGTACAGGTTGGAGGCGTGGCCGGTGCGCTTCGGCTCCCAGGAGTTGTCGCTGCCGGCGCCGTGGAAGTCGTATCCCTGCACGTTGGCGTAGTCGAGCGAGTCGAAGATCCGGGTCAGGTCCCAGCCGGCGGCGATCTTCGCGGGGTCGGCCGGGGTGAACGCGGTCAGCAGCCGGTGTTCGCCGCCGAGCGCGTCGAGCTGCTTGCGGAACTCGGCGAGCAGCGCGGTCAGGTTGGCCTTGTCCTGGGTGCCGTAGTGGTTGCCCGGATGTCCTTCGGAGCCGGGCCACTCCCAGTCGATGTCGATGCCGTCGAAGATCCCGGCGGCCGTGCCCGGGCCGCCCGCGCCGTTGTAGACGGGCAGATCGCCCTTGATCCACACGTCGACGCAGGACTTGACGAACTTCTCCCGGGAGGCCTGGGTGGCGGCCGCGTCCGAGAAGAACTTCGAGTACGTCCAGCCGCCGAGCGACACCACGACTTTCAGCTTGGGGTACTTGGCCTTGAGCTTCTTCAACTGGTTGAGATTGCCCCGGAGTTTGCCCCAGCCGTCGTCGGCGACCCCGTCCACCGACTGGGCGGCCGACATGGGGCGCGCGTAGTCGGCGTCCGCGTCGCCCGCGCCGGTGCCCTCGTCGGGGTCCTGGGGGTTGGCGGAAACGCCCTTGGTGACCCCCGCCTGGCAGGTGAGGTTCACCGGGTCCAGGTTCTCGAAGGCGTAGTTGACGACGTCCAGCCTGGCCGCGGCGCCCGAGGTGTCCAGGTTCTTCACGAAGTACTGGCGGCCGTAGATGCCCCACTGCGCGAAGTAGCCCACCTTGAGCTGCTTGCCCGGCCCGGCCACGTCGTCGGTGGTGACGGTCAGGGCGTTCGACGCCGGTGAGGTGTTGTCGGCGGTGTCGCGGGCCCTGACGGTGAAGGTGTAGGCGGTGGCCGGGGAGAGCCCGTCGACCGTGGCTGTCGTGGTGTCCGCGCCGACGGACTTCGCCAGCGTGCCGCCGCGGTACACGTCGTAGGCGGCCACCTCCACGTTGTCGGTGGACTTGTCCCAGGCCAGGCCGACGCCGGAGGAGGTCTTGCCGGTGGCGCGCAGCCGGCCGGGCGCGGTCGGCGGCTCCGGGTCGGTCGCCGGGTCGACGGTCTTGACAGTCACTGGGGCGCCGGCCGGACCAACGTTCCCGCGCGTGTCCTTGGCGCGCACGGTGAACGTGTAACTCGTCGCCGGAGTGAGGCCGGTGACGGTGGCCGAGGTGCCGGTCGTGGTGGCCACGGCGCCCGGGCCGCCGAGCACCTCGTAGGAGGCCACGGGGTGGTCGCCGCCCTGCGCGGCGGCCCAGCTCAGCGCGACCGAGTGCGCCGTGACCGCGGTCGCCTTCGGTGTGCCGGGCGCGGTCGGCGGGACGTCGGGGGTGCCGTCGCACTTGTCTCCGTTGACGGTGCAGCCCGTCGGGGCGGCGATCGGCCCGTTGGCGATGAACCAGTAGCTGTACGGTTCGGTGCTGCCGCCGGCCGGGACGCCGGCGTTGTAGAAGGCGTTCTTCACGGTCACATGACGGCCGGAGAGGGTCGCGTCGCCGTTGTAGTGGCCGGTGACCGAGACTCCGGCGGGCAGGTCGAACTCCAGGGTCCAGCCGTTGACGGCGGTCGCGCCGCTGTTGCGGACGACGTAACTTCCCTTCCACCAGGAGCCGTTGTCCTGGCTGGTGAACGTCGCCGTCAGCGTCCCGGCGGCGTGGGCGGGGGCGGCGAGCGCGGCGAGCAGCGCGAGCGGCAGGAGCAGCACGGCGCCCAGGGCGGCGGTCCACCGCCGGAACCGGGCACCGTGCCGTGGGGCGCCGGGTCCGGGGCTGCCGGAGCGCGCTCCGGACGGGGTGCCGCGAGAGGGTACGAGCGGTGGTCTGCGCCGGTGGAACATGGCTCTCCCTGTGGTCATGGGGTGGTACAGGGGTGAGGTGAACCGTGCGAGCGCGTCGCGCGACCGAGCGCTCTCAACGTAGAAGGTCTGGACCAATGCGTCAACGGCCCCGCGCGCGCGGGGCCGTTGACGCACGGGGATGTCGCGTACATCAGTGTGGGGGCCTGGCTGCCGGCAGGTCCGCCCGCAGGAATCCGAGCGTGGACAGTTCGTTCACGGTCGCCTGCAGCCGGCCGATGCGGTCCCGGCCCATGCGGACGAGTTCCTCCCCCGCGGCGGCCCATCGCTCAACACGCCTCGATCCGGTGCCGGCGATTTCGGCCTACACGGGATTGCCGTTGGCGGCGAGGCGGGCGCTCATGTCCGCGTGGGCGCGCCGGGAGTGGGCGTTGGCCGGGTCGTGGAGGAGGCGGAGGTAGTCGTAGAGGACCTGTACGCACTCGTCCCGGGTGGAGTAGGAGGCGTCCGAGGTCAGTTCGAGGTTCTTGGTGACCTCCATCAGCTGTCCGTCGGAGGCGGCGTACACCGGGTGCCAGACGAGCTTCACCGCCGGGTGGAGGGCCATGATCACGCGCAGTTGCGGAACTTCCTGCGCGATGAGGACGCTGTCGGGGTTGTACGCGCGCAGGAAGATGTGGACGGGGCCGCGGGCGCGGCTCACGAAGGCTTTGGACAGGACGTTCCACATCGGTGTCTTGAGCATCCAGTCCGAGATCAGGGTCAGTTTGTCGACCACGCCGCCGAACGGGGTCGCCTCCAAGGGGGTGTGGCCCCTGGCGCGGGCGTAGTCGCTGACCTCCCTGCCTCCTGACCAGAGGGCCATCGTCGGCGTGTCGATCCCGAGGTGGTCGCCGACGACCTTCACCAGCTCCTGGTACCAGCTGTTCGACGCACGGTAGTCGCGCTGCTCCTGGCGAGCGGTGAACTTCGTCATGGCCTCGTCGTTGAGCCGGCCCTGCTCGGCGATGCCGCCGAGGACGAGTTGCCAGGCCGTGTCCGTGACATCGGCGGGGAAGCCCGCCTGAGCCATCATGTCGCGGAACGTGCTCCATTCGCCGTGCGCGGTGGGGTCGGCGGCGTTCCGCCGCGCCTCCTCCGCGACGCCGGGGTCCGTCTGGCGCTGCACCCTGCGCGTCACGGCCGCGTTGCCCACCGTCCGCTGGAGCACGGCGAGTTCGGCGGGACGTGGTGCCCGGCCGGCGCCGGGGTCCCGGACCGTGTCCTGGGCACGCCTCCTCGGTGCCGTCCCGGGTACCGGCACCGAGTGTGTCACTGTCTTCCGCACGCCCCAGTCCCTCCACGTCGCCGCTCCACCCCGAGACTAGGGCTTCGGCACCCGGAGCTGAAGGAGGATCAGCCGAGCCGGCGCCGGGTCCGGGTGTGCGTGGTCGTGTCACGCAGGTCGCTCAGCATGGGTTCCGCGTCGCGGACGGTCCCCAGTGCCTGCGGGTCGAGGTCGGCGGTGATCAGCTCGGGCCGGTCCGCGGCGGCCTCGGCGAGCGGCCGTCCGTCCGGGCCCCAAACGGCGCTGGAGCCGCAGGCGTTCCAGCCTCCCGTAGTGCCGATGTGATTGGCGAGCACGGCGTAGCAGGTGTTGTCCAAGGCCCGTGCCGGGAACCATGTGCGTGACTCGTGGTACCCGTTGCCGACACTGAACAGGGCGCCGACGACGTAGGCGTGGCAGCCGTCCAGCGCCGCCGCACGCGCGTGCTCGGGGAAGCCGGAGTCGTAGCAGATGCCCAGTCCCAGGCGCCAGCCCTCGAGCTCGAGAGTGCATCCGGCCCCGCCCGCGCGATAGATCTCGCGTTCCGACTTGAACAGATGCTGCTTGTCGTAGCGGGCGGCGAGTTCCCCGTTCGCGTCGATGACCAGTGCCGACACATACAGTTCACCCTGGTCGTGGAACGCGGCGCCGACCACGGCGACCGTGCCGGTCCCCCGGCAGGCGTCGGCGATGGGCTCCAGTCGCGGGTCGCCGGGCCGCACGGCGCATCGCAGCGGGTCGGCCCGGATGAGGTCGGGCTCGTAACCGCTGAGGAACTTCTCCGGGAAGTTGCCGAGGTCGTCGACCTCGGCGACCCCGAAGACGGAGCCGCCGGAGGGCAAGGGTTCAACGTATCGGGTGGCGGGAGCTAATTTTGATGTTTTCGAAGGCCCTTCCGCCCCATCAACCTTGCATTGCATGACCACCTCCGAGGGGTTGTGGTCGGGGCAAACGTCCACGATCAGCCCTGGGGAGAATCTGGGGAGTTTCGACTGGCTCGCTCGTGGCCTTCTCCCCCCAGCAGCCTGTCGATGGCCGTGCGCCCCTTGGTACCGGCCTCCGGCATGAAGTGAGCGTAGTAACCAAGCGTGACAGCCGGGGAGGAATGCCCGAGCCACCTTGCCAGTGTCACCACGGACTCCCCCGCCTCCAGCATGATCGAGGCGTAGGTGTGCCGCAGCACGTGGAAGCCGTCCTTCCGCGCTGCCGCCCACTGCCACTGCTTCGCCCCTTTGGGGCGCGGCGGAATGATGCCGGCCTTGGCCAGCGCGGGTTTCCACGTGTAGGTGTT
This sequence comes from Streptomyces sp. DSM 40868, assembly GCF_011820545.1. Taxonomy (NCBI): domain Bacteria; kingdom Bacillati; phylum Actinomycetota; class Actinomycetes; order Kitasatosporales; family Streptomycetaceae; genus Streptomyces; species Streptomyces sp. DSM 40868. Next base: position 8,639,943 of record NZ_CP050504.1, on the reverse strand, counting down.
CCACGTGTTCACCGCTATGGCGTTGCCGAACCGTGTGGTGAGGAGAAGGGAGAACTTCCTCCGCTGCCCGCCCCCCACGGGCTTCCCCCACGGCAGTTCCACCTCTACCGGTGGAAACGCCTCGACGTGTCGCTTCAGTTCCTCGGCCACCGAGGGGGGCATATCGACCATTCGTGTCTTCGCCCCCTTCGGCAGCGCGAAGTACAAGCGTCCGTGGATCGCCTGCACTTGCCGGCGAACATGAAGCACGCCTCTCGCGTAGTCGAGGTCCTCGGGGCTCAGCCCGAATACTTCGCCCTGTCGAAGCCCACAGCCCAGGCCCAGCACGACAGCGATCCGGTTTCGCGGGCTGATAACGTCACGGACCCGGAGCGCCCTCTCCAGCGGCCACGCTTCGCGTCGTTCCTGGGAAGCCTTGGGCCACCGTACGGACTTGGCGCGCAAGGGGTTCCTGACAAGCCGCTTGTCGTCGACAGCCGCTTCCAGGATGCCGGACAGCTCGGACAGGATGCCGCGCTGGTAGTCGACCGAGTCGACGGTGGCGTCCAGCTTCGCTATGTAGGCACGCAGGTCCGATGCCGTGATGCTCCTGAGCGGGAGCTGGCCCAGGTGCGGAATGATGTGAAGCCGCGTTCTGCGCTCCCGGTTGGCCTGCGTTCTCGGAGCGCCTCCTGTGCCTGGCGCCCAGTGCTTAGCGATGTAGTCGGCCAGCGTGATGGAGCCGTCGCGAGGGTCCACGAACTCCCCGCGCTCCTCGTCCGTGGCTGCACGGCGAAGCCACGCCTTCGCATCTTCCAGGGTCTCGAAAGAGCGGTCCCGGACGCCGGGGATGCCCGCGACCTTGTACCGCAGTCCCTTGCCGTAGCGGGCGGTTCTTTCCCTCTTCCCGGTAACCGGGTCCTTCTTCTTCTTGAGCCATCGGTCTTCGATGTAGCCGGCCAGCTGAACTCCTTGTCGACGGGGATACGAGGTGCTGCGCCTGGGGACGCCTCAGGCGCTGCGGGTACGACTGAACCGTTGCTGTGGGGCGATACCCACCGGGTTCAGAGCGGTGTTGGAGCGTGAGTCGGCCTGTTCCTGGTCACGGATCCAGGCATCGAGGGTCTCCCGTCGGTACATGACGCGACCGCGAGGCCCCATCCGGAAGCTTGGCGGTCCCTGCCGCCTGTGCCGCCAGACGTAGAGAGTCTGCGGTGAGAGACCGAGGTACTCGGCAGCGTCCTTCAAGGTGAGGAAGGCAGCGCTAATGGGGGCCGGTGAAGGGGCAGGCAACGAATTCGGCATGGGTGGTTCTCTGCGCGGTAAAGGGTGGAGGTTGGATGGGCGACGCATTGTTTCTCCGCCCATCCCATGGCTTAGCGATGCGACTGGGGTTCTTCGCCGACAGGCGCCAGCGCGCCCCACAGCCAGCGGGCAACGGAGGCCGTCGCGCCGAAGAACGGGAGAGTCATGGAATCCGCACACACCAGCCATGTGGGAAATTACAAGTTCACGCCAGGCCGGACGGGGCTACCTACGTCCGCAGGCTTCGTCGTGCAGCAGGGGCGCCCGCCCGCGCCCAAACCACCGCCAAGTGTCGGCGCGAACAGCATCAATACTCCGGATGATCGCCGGTTTGGCCAACCGGCGATCATGCTCTATGTTGCCTCGCGGTACGGCTGACGGGACGCCGTTCTGCCGGGTCTTTCGGGGGCCCGAGGTACAGCCCGGTAGGGACATTCCCTGACCCGTAGAGGAGTGAGGTCGAGCTTCTTCTTGGACCCCGCGCTTACACTTGCCGCGGAACGACTGACCGTTCGACACCCAGATCCCGTGCTGCCACGGACGGCCTGATCGATTCGGGGCGAGCGATGGCCGGTTGAAACCTGGTGATCGTTCCCCGTCAACAGATCACCTCCTGGGTATTACACGAATCGGTGCGCCATTCTACGCCGCGATGAGGCGGGGTGTTGTACCTTGACATCGTTCTCAACCGACTTCCAGTCCTTCTGGCGTTTTCTTCGTCTGCCGTGAGCGATTCCGACGCCCGGCATTCGAAGCATCGCCCTATGAAAGCGCTCGCATCGCAATGGGCGCCGTTCGCTTGCCGGGAGGTCCAGTCTCTTCAGACGCACTGCACCGTGTCGACGCTTTCCGCCTCACCGGCACACATGCCCTCGTCCCCCTACACCGGGTGGCAAGCGCACGCATCGAACTCGCCGAAATCGCCGACTGGTTCGCGCTCGCCGACCTCTGCGGTGCTGCCCGTCTGACGGTCACCGTTTCCGCCCTGCCGTCGGTGAACCTCACCTCCCGGTCCGCCGAGATCCGCGAGGCAGTACTCGACGCACCTACCAGCACATGACGGTTGTGCCGCTCAAGCCCGCCGAGACGGCGGCCCCGGGGCTCGCCCGTCCCCTGGCCGGCGTAGTGCAGGCCGAGGGCTTGCGCCGGGCGCTCGTCTTCCGCTGTGACGTACGCGAGTGGTCCACGGACGTGGCCGCGTGGACGACGGAGGCATTCACGGACTCGATCCGGGCCGTGACGGGAGCCTCGGGTCTCATCCTCATCACGGTGTCCGTGCAGGCCTGACCCGCGTACGCGCAGCCGGGGCAACGCACCCGGCCCGCCCGCTCGACGGCCTCCTGAACCACAAGCGGCCCGGCCGAAGCCCCGCAGCCACCAGCCGCTGTAGCAGGGGCATCCCGCCGCCGGCACATGAGCGAGGTCCACCCCGCTGTCTTCGGCCAGGGCCCGGCGCAGCTGCGCGTCCTCGGCCGGTCGGTCGGGTGCGGGCAGCGCCTCGACGGCGTGCGATGGCGCTGGCGGTGTCCTCGGCGTCCAAACCGCGGTCCAGATGCTCGATCGCGATCGGGGCGTGCTCTTCGGTGGTGCGGACATCGGCTGCCTCCTGCGGTGGTCGTGACCGGGCGGGGATCAGTCGTACAGGCGTCCCAGCAGGGCGCCCTGGCCGGACTGGAGGACGTGGGCGGCCTCGAGCGGGATCCAGAAGCACTCGAAGTGGGTGGGCTCCTGCTCGCCGTCGTGGTCCTCCTGGCTGGCCCACCGATCCGGCGTGGGCTCGGTCAGCTCCAGGTGGAAGACGTGCCGGTGCTGGATCTCGAACCGGTAGGGGCTGATGTCGTACTCGGTCTCACCGAGCTTGCGCACGACCTTGAAGCCCTTCAGGCCGGTCTCCTCCCCGGCCTCTCGCAGCGCCGCCGCCTCCGGCGTCTCGCCGGCGCGGATGCTGCCGGCCGGGACCTGGATGCCGACTTCCTCGTGGCTGTAGTCGGTGTGTCGGAAGACCAGCAGCTTGTCCTCGCATACGACGTAGCAGAGCACCTTGTCTTTGGTGACCTTCTCGGGCACGGGAACACCTCGTGCTTTCGTTGGAATCGGAATGGGCCGCATCGTCTGCGGCCCTGCGCCCCGGCGTCCTGCGGGCCGGTACAGGGTAGGAGGCCCTGAGGTCAGGTCTCGCGACAGGAGATCATGGAACCGCGAGGGCGGTCGAACGGCACCACTTCCCGGGAAAGTTGAACGGGTTCAGGGACCTTGCGCGCATGGCGGGCTTCGCCCCTTCCCCTGGGTGGTGGTGCTGGTGCGGAACCAGATCCGCTTTCCGTGTAGGAGGGGCTGGCTGTCCAGTTCGTTGACGCGCCAGGACAGCAGGTAGAGGCCGCGGCCGCCTTCCGTCCTCGAGCTCACTCTGGTACCACCCCCGCAGGAGGATCCGCACAATCTGGCCTACGGACTCCAGCGTCTCGGGATCGATCTCTGGCAGCACCATGTGGTGTTGCGGTACCGGGCTGACCGCCATCGGCCAGTCGTCGCGCAGGAGGCCCTGGGCCCCCGTACTGAGCGGCATGTTGTCCGGCTGATGACCACGCTGATTGACGTGAGGTACATGAGGTGCGGTCGTTAGGACGTGCGGTGCGCCCAATGCAGGCGTCCGCCCATCAGGGGGCACGCGCCGCCGCACGGGCAAGGGCGGGTGACGGCTGGTGTACCGAGCACACCGCGCCGTCACCCGACGAGATCTTCGGGTCCGACATCACCGTCGTCGTGCTCCCGGTGCACTCCCCTCAGCGAGAACACCGCACCTGGGTGCTCGGCCCGGCTGCGGACGGTGTGCACCCAGGCGTGGCGGCAGGCGAGGTTGACGCAGCGGGCGCGGTGGGTCAAGTTGCGGCCGCAGTGAGCCTCCACCAACCTGAAAATCCCAGGTCAGCAGGGCTGGTGTGGCCGTGTTCCGGGGTGCTCGTGCTGGTCGTGGGCGGCAGCCTGTGCAGTAGATCGTCCGTCAGCGGTTCGAGCTTTGCGAGGATCCGCCAGTTCTTGAGGTGGGCGAAGCCGTGCTCGACCGGCGCGCGTCCGACGGCGAGTACGCGGTTGGCCTCCTTCAGCCGAGGTCCGCCAGCGCCCCGAGGCCGGCGGCGCGTAAGTGGACCAGGATGTGGTCGTGGCGGGCGGCGGTGTTGTCGTGGGTGCGGCCAGGCCGGGCGGCGGAAATCCAGATCAGGCGGCCCCTCTCGTCGGTTAGGGCGAGGAAGTGCAGACCGTGATGGCGGTGCTTGCCGGAGTAGTTCTTGCGGTCGGCTTTCCCGGTGCGGCGCCGGGTGTGGACGAAGGTGCCGTCAATCAGGACGACCTCCCCACCCTGACGGGCGATCTTCTTCAACGCGCGGTCCAGGCGCGGGGCCTGGGCAGCGAGCAGGGCGATCACCTCGTCGCGCCAGCGACGGACGGTGGAATCGGATACGTCGTTGCCGCCAGCCAGGTCGGCCAGGCGCTGGTCGTGGCGCAGTACGGCCAGGACGATCACCGCGATCTTCCCGGGCGGCAGGAAGCCGCCACCGGGACCGGATTTCAGATGGCGCCGCAGCAGGTCGGCGAGGTGGTTGACGGTGCGCGTGGACAGCGGCAGACGGCACTGATAGACAAGCGGGCAGGTGTCCTTGGCGTGCTCTTTGTTCGTCACACAATTTCCAACGGCCGTCGGGGGCACCCCGGTTACGCCCGCTCAGCACCGCCTGGCGCGACTGCCCGGGTCACAGCCGGGTGGTGAACCTGCCGTCGGGCTGTTTCCGCAGTCAGCCGCGGTCGACCAGTCTGACCAGTTTCCCGCGCAGCGGCTCCAGCCTGCTCCGCACGCTGACGTCCACTCCCACGTCGCCGACCTCACGGGCCATGACCGGACCGGCGGCCTGCCGCACGACGGAGAGAATGCGCTGGTAGTCCGGCGGGAGCATGGTCTCCTCCACGTCCGGCGCGCGGTGCGGGATCATCATCACCGCCCGGCCACCCACCTGCCCAGGCATCGGGGCGAGCGCGGCCCGCTCCTCGGCGAGCTGCTCGCTCATCCGCTCCAGGACCCGTTCGGCGGCCGCGAGTTCGTCGTGCTCGGCCCGGACCTCCGCCAGCTGTTTGTTCAGCTGTTCTTCGAGTTCATCGAGTTCCACGCGCCGCGCGGTGATCCGTTCCAGCAACTCGGGATCCGAGCATGCAACGGATCGTAGAGCGCCGCCGAACCGCAGCGAACGAGAACCGGAGGGTTCAGCACAGCTTGTGCTGCCGACCGCTTGCGCAGAGATCGATCGCTACGGAAGCCGGTTGTGGTCGGGCCGGTCATGCGCCAGACACTGGGCTTCGGCCGTGACCTCGGCATCGAGCTGGGCCAACGTTCTGTCCCCGTACTCGACGATGTCGTATTCGTCATCAAGCTCGGCAAGACGCTCGGCCAGGGGCAGTTGATGACCAAACCGCTGGTGGATACGCAGAGCAAGCTCTCGCGGCGTCAGCCTGCCCGCCAGCAACTGGTGCGCGAGCGCCCGCGCGGCGGCTTCCCGCCCGGCCTCGCTGTCGCGCGGGTAGAACACAAGGCCCAGCTCATCGAGTACGACGGGAAGCAAGTCGGGCACGTCGTACTCCGCCTCGGCGCGTGTGCATCCGGCCAGAACGCGAAGTGTGGGGCTGTCGAGTCCGGCAACGAGTGCTGCGCAGGCGACCTCAACGACATCCTGCGCGCGGGCCTCGCCGATACTCCAAAGAACGGCGAGATCCTGCAGGTCATCGGCTGCTGCTTTGATCGGCGACACCCACACATGATCCCTGGCACGAGACGATCCCGTCGAGCACATTTCGCCCCAGGCACCGGCCGTGCTGACGGACGATCTACGGCGCAGACTGCCGCCCACGACCAGCACAAGCACCCCGGAGCGCAGTCACACCAGCCCCTGCTGACCTGGGATTTTCAGGTTGGCAGGGGCTCAGTGCACGAGCGGTGCCTGCTGGACTTGGTTCTGGCTCGTCCGGGTCATTGCCGCAGCGGCGCCGGGCTCGCCCGGTGCGCCGTCGATCGCGCGTCCGACTCAGTAGGGCGGGTGCTGCCCGAGGCCGTGCCCGGGCGTCGATTGGGCGGGCACGGTGTCCTTGTCGCCGGTGAGCGCGTCGAGTGAGGCCTGGGCGGCGGCGCGCACACTGTTGTCGGGCGCGTTGGTCAGGGGGCGGATCTGGGCGTGTGCGGCTTGAGCGGCGGGTCCGAAGGTGGCGAGGGCGTTGAGGGCTGAGGTGACCACGGTCCAGCTCTGGTGCCGGCTTGCCCAGGTGAGGGTGTCGGTGATGACGGGTATGGCGATGGGGTCTTTCAGGTGGGCGAGGCGGGACAGGTAGAGGCCGGCGGGGATGGGGGCGTCCGGGCGGTGGGGGTCGATGCGGTGCAGGCCGTCGGCCAGGAGGGGGACGAGTCGGTCGGCGGCCTGCGGGTAGCCGCCGACGCCGTAGAGGGCCCGCCAGTCGTCCACGCGGGTTTCCAGGGAGCGGATCAGGTCGGGCAGGGCGCGGGGGTCGCGGTGGTCGGCCAGGGTCATGACCGCCTCTTGGTAGGCGCTGCGCACCAAAGGGTTGTCGCTGGCCCAGACGTCGGGGCCGTGTGTGGTGCGCAGGGTGGCCATGTGGTCGGCGAGGGTGTCGAGGAGCAGTGCGGTGTCCTCGGGCGTGACCGTGAACCGGCCCCCGTCCATGCGCTGAACCCGCGTTTGATCATGCGGGCTGCGGCCCAGTCGTCCGGGAGCAGGGCGAGGAGGCGGTCCAGGACGGGGCGGGGCAGGGGGCCAGGGAGGTCCTCTGCCATGGCGATGGCGTCGTACCGGGTGGCTGCATCGGGACTCGTCAGTTGTGCGACGAGGAGGTCGGCGCGTTCGGCGATCCGGTCGCCCAGGGCGGTGTGCAGGGTGCGCAGGACGCTGCTGACCGGGGAGTGTTCCTCCCAGGGGTGCTCGGGGTCGAAGAAGTCGGCGGCCAGGTGAACGGGGCGAACCGCGGGAGCGACGTCCCGGCCGCGGACGTGGCTCGACGCCTCGCACCAGCGGCATCCGTCGCATGGCTTCCCGGAGACCGGGGTCGCAGTGATCTCCCGCAGGAGAGCGATCGCGCGGGGTACGACCTCGAAGCCGTCCTTGTCCGGGTCGAGTTGAAAGCGGTGGGTGAAGGCTGAGAGCCGGACCGGGGCGTCGGCGTAGGGCCGCGCGGGGCCGTCGAGCAGGTCGTCAAGCCAGGCCGTGACGGTCGGAGCGGTCGTCGGCAGCCGGTCGGCCAGACGGGCCATCGTACGGACGATCAGCAACCGCTCCACGATGTCCTCCGCGGCCGGCAGGCGTTCGGCCAGGACACGGGCGGCGCGCCGGCCGTCACCGTGGAAAAGACCGACCGCCGCGATGGCCGGGCGGCGCACCAGCGGGTCGGTGTCCGCCGCGTACCGGGCGAAGTCCTCCGCCCGCGCGGTCATCTCGGCGACGATGTTCACGTGCGCCGTCGACTCGACTCCGTTCGCCGTGAAGTAGCTATCTTCAGGGTCCCAGTCCAGTGCTTCACGTCCGATGCTGAGCAGCAGCTTGACGATCTCGCTCCGGTCGGGCGTGGCCGGGTTGTCGGCCATGGCGAACAGCAGGGGCACGCTCGCTGCGGTGCACGGGTCGACAGCTCCTTGGTCGTGGGCCTCCGCGTAGAAGTTCTCCAGCCCCTCGGCCCGCACCGCCGCATCTGCGGAGAGCATCTTCGTAAGGTGGCCTGGGACTCCGCAGACCTGGCCGGGCAGGTGGCCTGCCTTCCAGTCGACCTTGTGCACGTTGATCATGCGGGACAGTCTGCACGGCGCCACTGACAGCGCAGTGGACGCCCGTAGGCCTGCACGGCCGACCACGGCGAGGTCGCGGGCGGAAACCACACGGGCACCGGCGTATTCGGCGGCGGCGGCGCGCGGGCGCGCGAAAGGCACGGGGCGACGCGTCGGCGGAAACGGCGACACGGCTCCGGCGGGATAGCACGATGGGAACGGCGGGCCGGGCATCGACCCGGGCGCGACAGCGTGGTCCAGCGCCGGGACGGCGGGCAGTGGGCGCCGTTCCGGTGACCACCGGGAGGTTCTCCGGCCTGTCGGCGTCCGCCGGCGCGACCGGTCAGGAACGATTCAGACTGGAGCCCGTCCGTGGCCGTCGCACGTTGCCCGGACGGGCCGCCCCCCTCCCCTGCCGCAGACACCACCGTGCGGCGAGGTCACAAACTCACCGCTCCGCCGGCGAGACCTCCGTTGTTCCGGCCGGCCCCGTAGCCGCCCGGTCCCGCGCAGCTCGCCAGCCACGAGTGTGGCACCACCGTCCCGCCGCCTCATGAGGTTTCCGGTGATGTTGTGAACCCTGTGGTTACTGGGGTTCAGGGCGCCTGGGCGGGCGTGGGAACTGGTTCGGCAGACGGCGCCGATACTGCACACCTTCACGCCTTCTTACGCTTCTGTGGTTACCCCCGTCGTTCCTCACCAGCTCTTGCGGCTGTTCCGGTGAAGGCCGTGGGGCTGAAGGCCGTCGGCCGGAGCGCGCGTGCATGCTCGCGCGCCAGGCCCTGGCCGCAGCCCGGGAGGCGGCGAAGAAGAACGGCGGCACCCGTGCGGCAAAACCGCAGCGGCGCACTGGCACGGTCGTACGCCGTGACGGCCGTGAGCCGCTTCCGCTGGGCGCGGCGATCAGGATGATGATGACCGAGCGCGGCCTGGTCGTCCCAACCGCCGGCGGCAGCGTCCTGGCCCAGTGGGAGACCATCCGTGCCGCGGCCGCGCCCGAACTCGCCGGGCACGTCCAGGCGGTGAAGTTCGATGCGGACGTCGGCCGCCTGGACGTCGCCCCCGACGCTCCGGTGTACGGCACGAAGGTGCGCTGGATCGCGCCGAAGCTGGTCGCGGCCGCCAACGAGAAGGCGCCCGGTGCGAACGTGCGCGCCCTGCCGCCCGCCCCCGGAAAGGCCGGCCCCGCCACGGTGGCCGCCGATCCGACCTCGCCTCCGCCCGCCCCGGCCGCGCCCGCGCCACGTCCCGTTCCGTCAGCCGGCTACCGCCGCGCTGCGCCGGGCCCGCGCCGGGGCCATCGTGCCCTCGATGTCTAGCCCCGGCAGGTGGCCGGTGAGGTGGCGTGATCAACCACGCTGGGATTTGCCGCAGCCTTACCTGCCGGTCGCACTCACCTGGGCCAACCGTTCGGAGAATGTCTGTACGTTGACGCGGGTTTGGCGCTCCTCGATGAGTTCGCGCGCGCTGAGCGCTGCCGCAATGCACAAGCGGAAGACGTTTCGTTCGTCGCCGTTCAGCAGCCGGTGAGCTCCCGTCAACGCGATCCATGCCGACAGCCGGCGGGGAGAGCGGTCGCAGTGCGCGGACCACCAGGACGGCAGGTTCGCTGCGAGCCGATCGCTGTACGCCGTCGGCGCAAAGAGCGATGGGGTGTCGTCCAGGAGGGCCGCCTCTGCGCGGCGCAGGAAGTCGACCGCCTAGTCCTCATCCATGTTCTCGTCCCCCAGGCACGCCAGGAGGATGCCGAAGTAGGGAACGGACAGCAGGACGCCGTCAGGCCAGTCGCCGGGACGCTCACCGAAAGTCTCGGCGAAGGTCTCCATCAGGACGGCGTTGGGTTCACGGTGCACAGCCCACATGTACCCCCTGGTTCGGGCCGTGAAGGGCAGAACACGGTGGCTGGGGAAGCGGATCGCCCGTACGAGCTACCCCGATTGTGCCCAGCCATCGGCGACCGGTGGCCACCTTCCGTCAGGCCGCTGGCCGACCGGCGCGGCACGGTCGGCGGGCTGGTCCAGTTGCTGCTGGCGCCGCTGCTCGTCCCACTCCTGGATGACCGTGCGCAGCATGCCCACGTACTCGGAGTCGGTATCGCGGGCCGCGATGCTGCGCAGGTACGCCTTGGCTCCCTGAAGGAGGCCGGATTGGGGGTGTACCTGCACCAGGGCGCGGTGGGTGCCGCGCCCGAGGTGATGGCTCCAGGAGTCGACATCGACTTCCCCCTCCGGCGCGGCGACGTGCCCGTCGACGAAGCCGCCCGCGGCGGTGGTGCAGCAGTTCCAGCCGTAGTCGATGACGCACCGCTCGCAGGCAAGGATGCCGCGCATGTCCGGGTAGCGGCGTTGCCACTCGCCATCGAGGGCGACGATGTCCCCGGCGAGCGGGATGTTCTTGGCGCACAGGCAGCACCGGATGCGGAACGCGACGGACACGGTGGAGCTCCCTATCAGCTCGCGGGCCGGACCCGCTCAGCCTGGCAGTCGGCCCCGGGTTTGAAACCTCGCCATGCCGCACCCTCGTCGTCCCCGTCGGCAGAGGCGGCCTCGCCGTGGACCTGGACGTCCTCTCCCCCCGGGCGCGCTCGCCGAGGCCATCGCGCAGCATCCGCTGCGCTCGCGCAGTGACATCTGGATGGAGCACGAGACGCCGATCCGGGACTGCCAGCCGGACTGGCCCATGTGGTACACCGAGGCCGAGGCCGCGCTCCCGGAGCGGCGCCCGTGGCGCGGATGGGCGTCCTACCCGGACAACTCGCTGATGCCGCCCGTGGAGTACCTGGAACGGGAGGCACGGAAGATTTCGTCGGACTGGCACATCCTCGGCTACCGCCCCGACACCCCCGTGGCCTCGGTCGAGGCCGGCGCCGCCGACCGACGCATGACGCTCGCCATGGTGCTGACGTACCTGCGCGAGCGCGGGCGGCCGGTCGCCGACTCCACATGGCGCTCCTACGTCGCGCGGGACCAGGCGCCGCGCCCGGTGAACAGGGTGGAGCGCACCCCCCTGTGGGACCAGGCCGACATCGACGACTGACTGGCCCGCCAATAGCCCCTCGGGCCCGCGCCGTGCTCCACGCCGTGCGGCGGCGCCGCGGCTTGTCGTATGGTTCGCCGCAGGTGCGGCACGAGGCGGTAAAGAGCGCGGCGGCCGGGGTCATGCGGTCGGCCCGCCCCAGCCAGCCACACCCTTGGCCCCGCCTTCGCGGGGATGGCTCCACCTCGCGCGCCTGCGCACCCTCACGCCATTCTCCGGAAGGACCCCCGCCGTGACGCCCCTTGACGCCCTGCTCGCCCGCGTACGCTCGCTCAGCCCCGAGGACATGGTCGACATCGTCCTGGACGCCCGGGACCTGCTCATGGACAAGCGGGAGGTGTGGGCACAGGCGGTCATGGCCGCCATGGACGCGGCCCCGGCCGACGACGCCTACGACGACGCGGGCAACGCCCTCTGGGACGCAGCGAAGGAAGCGGTAAAGAGCGCGGTGGAGGCCATTGCCGAGGTCGACGCCAACAGGGCAACGCCTGCGAGGTCACCTGGTGGCGGTCGGCACGCTCCGGCCCGCCCCCCACGATCGGTATCGCCACCGTGTCCGTGGACGAACTCGTCACCTGGGATCACATCTACGACGCCGTCAAGGAGGCCTCCCTGCACACCATGCAGGACGTCCTCCACCACGCCGGGGGAGCCGCCACCGTCCAGGGGGCCATCAGCCCCGAGCAGTACGCCGCCCTGACTGGCTTCCTACTGTCGTAACAGGCGCGGTCGGCCGGTCGTTGCGCAAGCCGTGGTCGACCTGACCGTCGCCTTCACCGCCGACCAGCTCAGACGCCTGCGCGTCGAAGCATCCCGGGACGGCGTCACGAACGTGGCCTGCTGGGTGCGCGACCGCGCCCTCTAACTGATCGTTTCAGAATGACTTTCGAAGGCGTCGAAGGCAGATGATGCTGCAGGCGAGGTCGAGTAGTCCCTGGTGGAGATCCGCGCGTCGCTCGTAGCGGGTGCGGAGGCGCTTGAACTGGTGGAGCCAGGCGAAGGCGCGCTCTACGGCCCAACGCACCTTGCCGAGTCCAGAACCGTGGGCGACGCCTCGTCGGGCGATCAGGGGTTTGATGCCGCGCTTCCACAGCAGGCGGCGGTACTTGTCGAAGTCGTAGCCCCGGTCAGCGAACAGCCGCCGGGGCCTGCACCGCGGGCGTCCTCTCAGTCCTCGAATCGGCGGTATCGCGTCCAGCAGAGGCAGCAGTTGGGTGACGTCGTGGCGATTGCCTCCGGTGAGCGTCATAGCGAGCGGGGTGCCACAACGGTCCACGATCACATGGTGCTTGGAGCCAGGCCGGGCACGGTCGACGGGCGAGGGGCCGACATGGTCCCCCCTTTGAGAGCCCGGACGTGCGAACCGTCCACGGCGCAGTCGTCCAGGTCCAGCAGGTCCGCGCGGCGCAGTTCGGTCAGCAGCGCGGCGTGCAGGCGGGGCCAGACGCCGGCCTCGGTCCAGTCTCGCAGCCGGCGCCAGGCCGTGACTCCGGAACAGCCCACGGCCTCGGAGGGAACGTCACGCCAGGCGACACCGGTCCGCAGCACGTACATGATGCCGGCCAGCGCCGCCCGGTCCGGAACGCGCAGCCGCCCGGGACAGCGAAGGCGCCGTGCGGGAGCGGGCGGCAGCAGCGGAGCCACCCGCTCCCACAGGTCGTCAGGAACAAGATCAGCACGCATCCCGACACCCTGCCGACCAAGTTCGCGGAGGGCAAGACCTATGCCAGCTCATTCTCGAACGATCAGTTAGGCCAGCGTCGCGGCCTGGCCCTTGCCTGCTTTCTCGGCGGCTGGGCGGGTCCCGGAAGCTGTAGCGGCGCGACCTCGTGGCAAGGACGCTGCCGGACGAGACTGACTCACTCGGCGCGTTCCGCTGACAAAGCAACCAGCACCCGCTCGCGCAGCAACTCATACTCCTCGCGGCACCGCCGCGGTCCCTCTGGCGGCCGATGCACCACCTGGCCGTTGACAACGCTGGCGCCGTTGAGGACGCGGAACTGATCGGCCGTGAGGTCGACCTCGGTACCGTCAGACAACCGGTTCCAGTAGTGGTTCCACGCCTTGGCGCCGTTCATGTGCACCTCGCCATGGATCAGGTCCCCGCCCAGCAGATCCTGGACCACCAGCGCCGTCACTCCGCACTGGCTCCAGGACGGGTTCTCCGGCCGCCACTCGTCCCTGCCCGCTGGGTCGCATGTGTCCCGGCCCCAAGCGGCCTCAACCAGCGGCCGCAGCATCTCCACATTCAGCATCCCAGGAGCATCGCACAGGGGTACGACAACGACTCGGCGCGATCATCGGCGCCCGGGACCCCACGTCGGCGGATGGCACTGGGCAGGCGCGAGCCCGGTTTCCATACCGGGCCCCGTCGGCCAGGCCGTGCTGACGCCGGCCAGTGGAGGAGTCGGCCGATCAACCGGTCCGGGTCGAGGTGCTCGCGTTACTGGCCGGGCAGCACCACGCAGTCGGCGTCGGCCAGGAACTCGCAGACCTCCAGGCTCAGCCGGGCTTGAAGAAGCAGGCAAAGGCCGTCCGGGTCGACGTCTCCGGCAAGATGGCCAAGCAGCAAGCGCCGGTACGTGCGCAGGCCGTCGATGCGCAGGGCCAGGAACTCATTCTGAAACGATCAGTAAGCCGCCGATGACCGGGACGAAGAACGTCGGTACCTTGCCAAGATCAAGCTCGAAGCCGGCTTGTCGCCACCGCCCGTCCCCATGCCCACCACACGGGCCGGCGCAACGGAGTAGCGGGACGGAGGCCGATATGCAGCCTGGTTTGTCGCACGTTGATGCAGGAGACGAGTTCGAGTACCTCACCCCCGTTTTGACGGCCGTCCACGAGCTGCACGCAGCTCTCTCGCCGAGGCTGACGTCTCGCACATCGTCGCGGCGGGCGAGACGATCTCCGACGGTGTCGACGGCCTCGGTACTGGTGGGCTCGCGTATTCAACTGTCGTCAGTTCCTCCGGGAGTCCGTCCTGCTGGTCACCCGGTGTGGTTGCCGAGGCCGCTGCCCACCGCTGTGTCTGGCCCACGCCACGTAGCCAACGAGGCCGTCCGTCAGCCCCGGTAGGTCGCCCGAAGCGCCACGTCGCGCACCAGATTGGGCGATGATGATGGGATGACGATTAGGCGTGTGGTGGCAATCGTGACGTGCGCGGTGGTCGCCATCTTGGGGTGGTTGTTCGCCGTATCGCAGTGGGAGACAGCGAGCCGGATCGCAACGGTGGCCTCCGCGCTTGCAGGCGTGGCGGCGGTAGGCATCGGGATCTGGGCAGCACTCCCTGGAGCTGGCCAAGGCGGCATTGCCGTACGTGACACCAGCTCCGCGAGGACAACAGGGCCGGGCGACGCGGTCAGCGGATTCCAGGGAAAGAAGTCCTCGGGCACCGTCACTGTTGAGCGGACCGGTTCTGCCGAAGCTACGGGAGAAGGCAACGCCATCAGCGGATACAGCGAGAAGTGACACCGGTAGGAGGTTCGACGTGGTGGAACGACGGCGGCGTGTCGAGGTCCGGGACACGGGGGCGGCCACTTCCGGACCCGGAGGCGTGTCAATTAGCGGCATGCACAGCGGTGACATCACCACCGTGCAAGTACACGTGACACAGGGAGCAGGTCACGGCGACGACCCCACCGAGAAGGTGAACGAGGCCATCATTGCCTTCCTTCAGTCGGGCTGGGAGTTCGCGGAGGCGGCTCACCTGCAATGGGAATCCAGCTTGCTGGTTCCCCGGTGGGACCGCGAGAGGCTGGCCCAACTGGGCCGCGTCGTGGAGCAGGACGGAACCCGTGTGCGCGTGCTGTGCCCTGACCTCATCAACTGGGTGGACAGCATGAACAAGGGACTGAGGATGGTGGATCAGGGGATCGAGGAATGGTCTAACCCGGAGATCGACAAGCCGTCGTTCTTCCCCGCTGTGGCGATGCCGCACCTGGTCAGGACTCTGAATGGGCTTGAGGATCACCTCGCCGACATGGGCAGTGAGCGCGCTACCGATTCCTGACCGCACCCAGTGTCACCACAGGATTCGTCGTCCGCTGACCGGCCAGCGGACGCGACGGCTGAACTCGACGGAGTCGGCGTTCCGGCTATTGGTGGGCTCTCGTGTCAACCGTTGTCGGCTCCCCAAGGGACTCAGCCCGCTGGTGATCGTGCGTGATCTCCGGAGGCGTATCGGCTCCATGTGCCGCCAGTCTCGTTGCGGAGCCGGGTGGTGGTCTTGTGGTGGTAGCCGAGCGCGTCCGCGACCACGGGGGCGGGCATGTCGAGGAGCTGCTGGCGGATGGCGGCGCCGCGGGCAGCTGCGGCCGGGACCCCGATCTCGTTCAGCAGCGCGGACAGGTGATCGGGGCGGGCTGGCTGGCCGGCCCTGCGGCCGGGGAAGAGCCAGCGGGACGTCGGGTTGGTCGCGGTGTTCATGTTGTCGCGGTGTGCGATGTGTTCCAGAAGCAGGTCAGTGACCGGCGCGGGGATCGGTGAGGGTGACTCCCCGAGCCGTAACAGCACGGTGTCGCCGTCGCGGATGACGTCGTCGAGGGTGAGTCGGACGATGCGGCTCACGGGCTGCGCGTAGAGGAGCACGATGATTCCGGCGACTCGGAGCCGCGTCGGTGTCTCCGTGTCGGTCAGCAGTCGGCCGAGGGCGTCGAGGCGCTCGTCGTCGCTCAGTGCGTCCCGCCGGGAGACCTTCATGGCCGAGATGGAGAGGAAGCCTGGGCAGCGGCGGGTCTGCATGGCCCAGTTGAGGAAGGCTCGCAAGCAGGTGCGGCCGTGTTCGGTGTTCTCGGCCCACCACGCGTCGATATCGAGCTGGCCGCAGGATGCGAGGTTGGTGTTCCGCTTGCCGAGCCAGTGCAGGAAGGCGGTCGCGTACTTGATCTGTTCGGCGGCGAACTGTCGGATGCTCGGTGTGATGTGGCTCCGCTCGGCGCGGGCCCGCAGCCGGGGGAGAACGCGCCAGGTTGCGTAGAGCTTGATCGTCTTGGTGTGCTCGGGGTCGGCGATGCCGGCCAGATGCCCGGGAAGCCAGCGCTGGAAGGAGCAGAGGTACTTGTCGGCCGCGGGAAGGACTCCGCACGTCGTCAGGAGTTCTTCGAGGTGGGCGGCGGCCCGCCAGGGCTGGAGCTCGTGGAAGGCGTCGTGGGTCAGGGGGATCTCGCCGAGGCCGAGCCGATGCAGCAGTTGTGAGGCGTTTCCCGGCTGGCCGCGGCGCATCTCCAGCCAGGCCGCCCCGCTCCTGGGCTTGTCCATTGCCACCAGCAGGTCGAACAGCGGGACCAGCGCGGGACGGATGCGGCCGGTGCCGTCGTCCAGGAGCGCGGTGAGGCGGTCGGTGAGCGTGCAACGTTCGCAGAGCCGCCCGTGCAGGAGCTTGCCCTCGAAGCCGCAGCGTGAGCAGTCGAAGGTCTGGGAGAAGCCGGCGCAGGTGGTGCAGATCGCTGCCCCATCGCCGGGGCGGAGCCCGGGAAGGGCCCGCTCCTGGCTGCATCCCGGGCGGCCGCCGCGGTGTCCGCCCGTCTGGATGGGCTGCTCACGGTGGGGTTCTTGCCGATGCCGGCCTGGCGGACGGGGCGAACGCGGTCGCGCGGCTGCTTGCCCGTCGGGGCGCCGTCTGCGGTTATCGCGGGGAGGGCCAGGCGATGTCGGTCTCGACCGGTTGGGTGTAGTCGACGTCGGTGACGCCCCATCCGTAGAGTTCACGGACCTGGGCCATGAACCAGTCGGCCCCGGCTCGTGCCTGGTTCAGTCCGTGTCCGGGGTCCGACCACAGCTGTCGTACCCGCTTCTGTACGGTGTCGTCGAGTTCCCAGCCGTCCAGGCGGATGCGGCCCTCGTCGTCCAGTGTCAGTGGCGTACGGCCCTCGAGCTGGTCCCACAGTTCGATCGCCTGGTCGGCGGGGCTGCGGAAGGCGTCCTCGCCGAGGATCGTGCGCAGGAAGGCGGTGTACAGGGCGATCGACGGGATCGCGCTGGATGCCTGGGTCACCGCGGCGCCGGCCACCACGGTGAAGGCCCGGCCGCCTGCCGCGGTCAGTGCGGGCGAGGCGGCCAGGTTGCGGGCGATGGTCTCCAGGTGCTTTTTGGCGGCGCCGATGGTGCCCGCGCGGTAGACGGGCGCGGTGACCTCGGAGCCGACGTAGGTGAGGGCGATGGTGGTGAACCCGGGGGCCAGGAGGCGGCGTCCGGCCAGCGCGGTGACCCACAGCGACCAGTCCGTGCCGCCCATGACCGCGATGGTGGCCTGCTTCTCTTCCTCGGTGCCGGGCTCCAGCCGGATCCTGGACACCGCGGGCTCGGAGCCGGTGAAGTCCAGGGCCGGGGCCTCATAGCAGTCCCCGAGCGGTTTGATCACCGAGTGGTGCACGGTACCGGTGACGGGGTCGGTGCGGCGGGGAGCGGCGAGGCTGTAGATCAGGTAGTCGACGGGCCCGTAGCGCTGCTCGACCAGGTCCAGGACCTGCTTCTTGCCGTCCTCGGAGAACGCGTCGGCGTTGAGGAAGGTGAAGTCGCCGCCTGCCTGCCGGGTGAGGCTGTCAGCGGCCGCGGTGCGGTACCAGCCGGCCGAAGCGGTCCGCCGCCCGGTGTCCGCGCTCTCGAAGGCGACGCCCACTCCCCTGATGCCGTGCTGTCGCAGACCGGCCAGAAGCGTGGCCAGCCCGTACCCGGCGGAGTGGCCCAGAATGAGCGCGACCGGCCGGCGTCCGCCGACCTGTGCGGGGATCTGCTGCCAGGTACGGCGCACGGTGGCCGCGGCGCCCTCGGGGTGGGAGTTCACGATGAGGAACCCACGCTGTTTCGGGGTGATCTGGCGCATGCTCATGCCGAACGTCCGTTCTGCTCGCTGTGCGGCGGGCGAGGAGCGGGCGCACTCTTCGACGGTGCGCAGCCGGCCGGTCTCCTCGCCCGGGGTGATGACGGACAGCCGTGCTTCCAGGTCGGTCACGAGCTCGGCCAGAGCCAGGCTGTCGATCTGGAGGTCCTGCTCCAGTTGCCCGTTACTGGGGATCGTATCGACGCTGCGCTGGGTGATTTGCGACAGAGAGTCACGGAGTTGGCGCTCGGTCGTTGTCAGCTCTGGCATTGACACCGCCCTCTCCTACCGTTCGGCGGTCCGGGCCGGGCGTAGGCACGTCATCAGGGCCTGTGGGGTGACCGGCCGCGGGTTGGGCTCCGGCAGCCTGGTGACGGGCGACGGTGCAGTTGCGGTCGTGTCCGTCCTCGTCTGGGCTTCGCCGACCGCTGGCCATCGCTACCATCTCGCGCGATCATGGCAGCGTCCGTCGCATGCCAGGAGGTATCCGCTCATGCCGAACAAGACGCCGGCTCGCCGGCTCACGCCCGGCCCGGACCGCGACAAGCTCGCCCAGGACCTGAAGAAGAGGTACGACTCGGGCGCAAGCATCCGGGCGCTGGCCCAGGAGACGGGCCGCTCCTACGGCGGTGTGCATCGCCTGCTCGAAGACGCCGGGGCAACCTTCCGCTCCCGGGGCGGAGCATCGCGCCGCACCGAGTCCTGACCTGCGGGTGCGGGCGTACGGTGGAGGTAGGGCGAGATGGAAGCCGAGCGTGTTGGAGGCGGAGGACACTGCGGTGCGGCGCCTGCTTGACGCGCACCCTGACGAGTACCGGCACCTGCTCGACGAGGCGAAGGCCGAGCTGCCGGTCGGGCCCTGCGCTGGGAGCGGATCTGGGCGGAAGTTGGGACGCGTCTGGGACGTCAGCCGGCGAGGAGGCCGAGGACGGCCCGCTGGTAGACGGCGTACACCGTGGGGAGTTCACCGAGGTGGGCGCGCTCGTCGCTGCCGTGCAGACCCTCGTAGGGCACACCGAAGCCGGCGGTGGCGGCGATCCCTTCCCCGGCGAGCAGGTTGCCGATGTTGGACGGGCCCGCGGTCTTCGCCCGCACGGTGAGTCCCTGTGCGGCGGCGGCGCCGAGGAGGGCTGCGGCGGGCTGCTCGTCCTCTGTGAGGCGGAACGGCGGCCACACCGCGACCGGGGTGACCTCGGTGGGCGCCGGGGCGGGCAGTTTTGCGTCGAGCTCGGCGACGGCCTTGCGGATGAGGGTTTCAGCGTCGTGTGCGTCGAAGCCGGGGGTGGTCCGGACGTCCACGTTGATGTCGACCCGATCGGGCACGACCGAGAAGCCCTGTCCGCCCTGGAAGGCGGTGACCGACAGCCTCGGCGGCAGCGGGAACTGCGAGCCGTCATCCACGCCGGGCAGGCCGGTGGTGTCCAGGAGCCGTACAAGGTGGGCGGCGCGGGAAATGGCGCCGATGACGGTCTTGCTGGAACCGGAGTGCCCGGCAGGGGCGTGCACCGTGATCGCGGCCCGCCACAGGCCCCGTCCGCCGACCACGATTTCGTCCAGTCCGGGGTAGCCGATCATCACCCCGGCAGGGCGGGCCGCGCGCGGGTCGGCAAGGTAGGCGCGGGCACCGCCGAAGCCGCCGGTGTGCTCATCGACGTCCAGGAGCACGGCGAGCCCCCCGCTCAACTCGGCGGCCCGGGGCGCGAGATCGGCGGCGATATGGCAGAACATCGCGGCGGCGGACCAGGTCCGGCTGCTGGGCCACCGCCGTCTCGATCGCCGCCAGATACGCCCTCTCACCGTATGTCAGGCGACGCGGTGTTCCCACCGCAAGGCCGGCTTCTCGCCGATCCGGTAGGTGTGTGCCTGAGGTGTGATCTGAAGACGGACAACACTGAGATCGGGGCGTCCGGCCTCCTGCCAGGCGATGAGTGCGTCCTCGATAGCGTCCCACAGCGCAATTGGGCCGCCCTGGCGAACGGTCCAGCCGTGGCCGTTGTCGTTGAGCTGGGCGAAGGACTCCCGTTCGGCATCGAACAGGTACACCGTCTGTTCGCCGCCGTCGGCGACCGCCGTGACCAGCTGGGCGCCGGGAGTGGCGAGCTGGGCGAGGAAGGCCGGCGTCCACTTCTGAAGCAGCTGTGGGGCGATCGGGGTGTGCCGCTCGGTGTCGGCGTAGGCAGCCCGGGCCGACAGGTCCCCGGCGAGTGGGGTCGCGGCCTGGGAGCGGGCGGGCATGAAGGAGGAGCGGCCGATGATCCGGCCCTCGGCGGTGCCGTCGTCCCGCGCCGTGACCTTGGCCAGTGCGGTGCCGTACGTCCAGGAGCCGACGGTGGCCAGGATCGTGCCGCCGGGCTTGGTCTGCCGCACCCAGGTGTAGGGGATGCGGCGGACCGCGCAGGTGGCGATCACTTTGTCGTACGGGGCCCGGTGAGGATGGCCGAGCAGGCCGTCTCCTGTCACGGTCCAGGTGGAGAAGCCGGCGGTCTCCAGCGCGGCGTCCGCCCGGGCCGCCACGTCAGGGTCGACCTCGACGCTGGTGACGTTGTCCTCGCCGAGCCGGTGGCACATCAGCGCGGTCGAGTACCCCGTGCCCGTGCCGATCTCCAGCACTGACTGGCCGTCCTCCATCTGCAAGGCCTCGATCATGCTGACCACGGTCTTGGGGATCGTGGAGGAGGAGGTCGGGAAGCCGCGGACGGGTTGGGCGACCTGGTCGGCCGTCAGGTGGCCATCGAGCTGGGTGACCAGCGACTGGTCACTGTAGGCGATTTCCGCCCACTCCTTCGGGTCGGTGCCGAGCACGGTCACTGGCCTCCACCGCCCGTCATCGGTGGGCAGGAACACCCCGGGCTGCAGGAACAGCTCGCGGGGCACCGCTTCGACCGCTGCTCGCCAGGCCGGGCTGGTCAGGTCGCCGTCCGCTTCGAGGCGGTCGGCGAGCGCCCGGCGCTCGGCGGCCGTGTCGGGCAGAGTCATGATCCTCCTTGTTCGAGCAGGTCGGCGAAGGCGGCGGTGAGTTTCAGCTCCGTCTCGTCCTCCAGCCAGCCCCATTGGCCGTTCGGATTCAGCTCGAGCCAGTGAGCGTTCCCCTGGCGGTCGACGGCGAGGTCGAAGCTGCCCGAGGCCAGGCCGAAGTGCTCCAGGTAGGCGATGAGCGTCTTCTCCAGCCGGTCGGGCAGGTCGGTGACGCTGTAGGTGAGCGCGCTGTAGTCCTGGCGCCAGTCCAGCAGGTCGGAGTCGATCCGCACGGCGAACACCTGCTGGCCGATGACCACCACGCGCAGGTCGGCGACCTTGTCCACGCGGGCCTGGAACAGGTGCGGCACCACGGTGATGGACTCGTCCAGTTCGTCGGCGGTGACCGGCTCGGTCCACGTGGTCATCCCGTTCTCGCCCCGCCGGTAGGGCGTCCAGCGCAGCACCTTGTAGACCACGTCGCGGTGGGTGGCGATGAACTCCCGTACCTGGCCGAGATCGTTGGAGACCAGGGTGGGCGGTACGGTCAGGCCCAGGCGCTGGGCCACCGCCAGCTGCAGGGGCTTGTGCTCGGCCTCGAA
This sequence comes from Streptomyces sp. DSM 40868, assembly GCF_011820545.1. Taxonomy (NCBI): domain Bacteria; kingdom Bacillati; phylum Actinomycetota; class Actinomycetes; order Kitasatosporales; family Streptomycetaceae; genus Streptomyces; species Streptomyces sp. DSM 40868. The sequence goes on along the minus strand of NZ_CP050504.1, from coordinate 8,618,438 downwards.
GTTGCGCAGCGGGTGGTTGACGTACCGGCAGGAGGGGAGCGCGTAGAGCACGCCGCCGAGTCCGTGCCGTACCTGGGCGACGGCGAACCGGGCGTCCGCCTCGTCCAGGTGCTCGAAGGCCGGCCAGGTCGGCCGGCGCCAGTACAGCGAGCGGATGTTCTTCAGGTCCGCGGTCCTCGACGGGGTGCGGACCTGCCCGGCCACGGGGGCCGGGCAGGTGCCGAACCTGGCAGAGACCGCCAGGTCGCCGCCGATGTCGGCAGGGTTGAACCTGACCACCGGCACACCGCGCCGGTTGAGCTCGGTGATGACCAGGTCGGCGGTCTGGTCGTCCGCCTCGGTGGCCACCACCACCGGTCCCATATCCGTCATGGTCATCAGTCCTGGGTGCTGTCCTGGTCGTGGTCGGAGTCGTTGCGGCTGTCCAGGTTGGTGGACTGCGGGTTGGTCTCGGTGCCCTTGCTGGTGCCGTGCTTGCCCATCTCCACCACCTTTCCGGCCGCGTCGCGGAACACCCCGGTCTGGGTGGCCGGGTCGATGGCGACCGTGGCGAACCCCGGCTGGTGCACGCTCGGGTATGGCCGCATCCGGCTGATGCCCCATGGGCGGACAGCGGTCTTTTGCATCTCGGATCACTCCTCGTGTTGGTCTGGTGCGGATCTTGCCTCTGACGTGCTGTGCGGGGGCGCGCGGGCTCCGGGCGCCCCCGCCGGGGCAGTCAGTGCCCTGGGCTGGTGCGGATCAGGTCAGTGGGGTCGGTGTTGGCACCGCACAGGACGACGCAGACTTTCTCGCCGTTGCCGGGGCGGTAGCTGCTGCCGGGAAGGTGGGGCCAGCGGGGCGGGGCCAGGTCGCGGTGGTGCTGATCGGGAGAGGTGAGTGCGGCCAGCGCGGTGGCGGCGCCGTGTTCGACGGCGAGTCTGCGGTGGTCCCACAGCATCTGCCGGGCGCGGATGATCTCGGTGTCAGGGACGAGGACGCAGTGCACGCGGTCCTGGCGGGCGGCGTCGAGCGCCATGGTGGAGGTGCGGCGGGCGCCGAGGGAGTCGGCGGCGATGGAGTCGACGGTGACGTCGATGGGGCGGCCGGTCTGCAGGGCGGCGTTGAGCGCGCGGCAGTTGTTCGGTTCGACGGCAACGGTGCGGATGCCGTGGTGCTGGGCGGCGGTGGCGACTCCCGTGAACAGGCCGCCGCCGCCGACTGCGACGACGACGGTGTCCAGGTCGGGGATCTGCTGGCGGATTTCTTCCAGGAGGGTGCCGGCTCCGGCTGCGATCAGGGGGTGGTCGTAGGCGTGGGAGGCGAGGGCGCCGGTGGTGGCGGCGAAGTCCTGGCACGCGGTGAGGGCGTCAGCGTATTCGGTGCCGGTCAGTTGCACGTCGGCGCCGTAGGAGCGGAGCTTGTCGACTTTGACCTGGGGTGCGGTGGCGGGCAGGAAGACGGTGGCGGGGACGCCGTGCCGGCGGGCGGCCCAGGCGCAGGCCAGGCCGGCGTTGCCGCCGGAGGCGATCGTTACCCCGGCCGTGGGGAGGGTGCCGGCGTCGCGGTGGGCCTGGAGGAAGTTGTGGGCGCCGCGGGCCTTAAAGCTGCCGGTGTGCTGCATGAATTCCAGGGCCAGCCAGACTTGGCAGGGCTGTTCGGGCCGGTCGTCGAGGGGGTCGCGCGGGCCGGTGCGGATCGCGCCCCGGTCGAGGGGGGTGAGGGTGACGGGGCGGATGTGTCCGGTGATGCGGTCGGTGGCGGCTTTGATGTCGCCGTAGGTGAGCTGATGCACGGTGATGTTCCTCAGGGAGGGGTCAGGGCCAGGTGATGAGCTGGCTGGGGGCTGCGGCGCCGTTGGCCGAGCACGGATCGGGAGGGACCTGGATCCCGGTGCCGGTCAGTACCGCGGCCAAGGCGTGGAACGGGCAGGGATGACCTTCGCCGGGGCAGACCACAGCCGGGAGGGTTCGGGGTGCGCCGCTGTCCCGCAGGCGTCGGGCCCGCAGGCCACTGCGCGGCCATCAGCGCGGCGGCCAGAGGGTCACGTCAGGACGCCGACGCGCGCGGCGAGCCCGCGTAGCTCGGTGGTCGTGCGCCCGGAGATCAGCAGCCCGGATACCAGGGACTTCACCGCCGGGCGGGCGTGGGTCTCCTCGGGAGCCTGGTGCTCGGCGGCCAGAAGCGCGCGGATGCACTGGTCGCGGCGGCCCGAGCGGGCGAAGGCGGTGGCGACGTCGGTGTAGTAGCGGGCGCGGCGTTCGGTGCTGGGCAGGCTCCCGGGCGCCACCGCCTTGGCCGCGGCGAGTGCCGCCGCGGGGTCGCCGGCGGCGTTCTCCGCGGAGACCAGGTGCAGTTGGACGGTTGTGGGGCTGAATCCGCCACCGTGATCCCGCAGCACGGTGGCCGGGCCGAGTTCCTTGGCGATCGCGGCGGCTTCGCCGGTCAGCTCGCGCATCCCGGCCGCGTCGCCGGCGCGGGCGGCGGTGTAGGCGGCGGACTGGATCAGCAGCCCCCTCTGGGCTGTGAGCGCCGGATCCCCACTGCGGAGGGCGGGGTGGTCGGCGGCGGCCAGGGCGAGAGACAGTGCCTGCTCGTGCCAGTCGGCTTTGCGGGCCAGGACCGCGAGTTGCCGCGCGGCCTCCGCGATCAGCAGGGGATCGCCGAGGGCTTCGGCTGCTTGGCGGGCACGGTCGGCGGCCATCCAGCCGAGCTGCTGCTCGTCCAGTTTGATCAGCATGCGCGTGGCGAGCAAGTAGCTGTGGGCCAGCAGCCCGTCGTCCACGGCGTGGTCACCGGTGGCGCGGGCGTGGGCGCCGCGCAGGAGCCGGGGCAGACGGACGGCGAGGCTGCCGTACTGGCAGGTGTGGAAGTCGGTGAAGGCGCGGGCCAGGTCGGTGCGCAGGAAAGTCGGCGGCGGCACGGTGGTGTCGGTGTGGAGGCCGAGCATGGCGTCGCGGACGCGCGCGACCAGGTTCTCGCCGGTAGCGTCGGCGGCGGGTGTCGTGCCCGTGGGCAGGATGGGGGCGCCCACAGCCGCGGCAGCTGTGACCGCGAGGTTGGCCAGCAGCTTCCTGCGCCGCACCGGATCCTCCCCGTCTTCTGGACGAGCTGTTCCCGCCAGCCTAGGGCGTGGAAGGCGCGGGTAGGCGGCAGTTGGACCGATTCTGCGTCCGTGCCGGACTTCTGGCGGGGCGGTCAGGCCGAACACCTGCGGTGGGATGTCGAGGGCGTCGGCGAAGCGTCGCAGCACGGTGACGTCCGTCAGGGGTGAGATGCCCCGTTCGTAGCGGGACACCTGGGCAGCGGAGTAGCCGGTCAGCTTCCCGAGCTGTGCAAGGGTCAGGCCCTGCTTCTTGCGGGCGCGCCGGATCAGCTTGCCCAGGCTGCCGTCTGCCGTTGGAACTGGCTGTGCTGTGACCGCGTCCATGCCCGTTCCCCGCTCGCCGGGAGTGTGCCGCCGCACACCGTAGCGGCGTGGGCTGCCCAAGAACAGGGGTTTTGCACCAGATGCAAACCGTTTTTCGGCCCATGACAACACCCCTGCCGCCGCGCTGCGGGTCGCGGTGTCCTTGACGGGCAGGCGGCCCGGACGGCGGGTCGCCGCCGCGCATCCGAAGGGGGATGTGAGCGATGACCGTACTCAAGAGGGCGGCCGTGGTGGGGCTCGGCGGCCAAGCCACCGGTGACCACCTTCCCGGCCTGGCTCAGTGCCATCTCGCCGAACTCGCCGGCGTCTGCGACCTCGACGCCAGCCGGGTCTCCGTCGTGAGCGACAGGCACCGGGTGCCGGGCTTCACCGACGTCGAGCAGCTGCTGCACGAAGTGCGGCCGGACTTCGTCGTTGTCGCGGTGCCGCACCACGCCGGCCGGGACGTCGTCGCCGCGTGTGCCAAGGCGGGAGTGCATGTGCTGAAGGAGAAGCCGTTCGCAACCGACCCGCACGAGGCCGCCGAACTGGCCGCGCTGTGCGAGAAGGCGGGGATCGAGCTGATGGTCACTGTCCAGCGCCGCTTCCACCCCGTCTACGCGGCTACGCCTGCCCTGCTGGAACGCATCGGCGAGCCCTACCTGGTCGAAGGCCGGTACACCTTCCGCTGCCCGGACCCGGCCGCCGGCTGGCGTGGCCGTGCACAGCTCGCTGGCGGCGGATGCCTGGCCGACATGGGCTACCACCTCATCGACCTGCTCCTGTGGTACCTCGGCCTGCCCGACCGCGTCCTCGCCGGCATCTCGGCCGCCGCAGTACCGGAGGCTGAGTACGACGCGGAGGACACCGCCCTGGTGCACCTCTCCTACGATCGCGGGCTGCACGGGTCGCTGCTGGTCTCCCGCTCGGCCGGACCGAAGACCGAGCACCTCGCCATCACCGGCCCTCACGGCACGCTCACCCTCGGCCGCGGCGTCGTACGCCTCCTCGACCCGGCCGGACAGGTCGTCGAGTCCCTGCTGCGCGAGCCGGCCTGGCCCTGCCCGCCCGCCGCGCTGATCGACCGCTTCTGCCACGTCCTCGACGGCACCGCCACCAACCCCTCGGGCCCGGCCACGCACCTGCCGCACGCCGCGTTCCTGGCCGCCGCCTACGCCTCCGTCGCCACCAACCGCCCCGCCGATCCCAAGGAGTACCTGGCATGAACGACTCCACGCTGGCCCTGCTCGGCGGCACCCCGGCCATCACAGCCGCGGGCCCGCACTTCACGTGGCCGCCGATCGAAGACTGCGACCGGCGCGCGGTCGTCGCGCAACTGGACACGGCCGTCTCGATCCCCGACCGTTCCGGCATCGTCGCGGACCTGGAGGACGCGCTCGCCGCCTACCTCGGCGTCCGGCACGTGGTGACCACCTGCACCGGGACGGCCGCGCTGCACTCGATGTACGCTGCGGCCGGTATCGGCCCCGGCGACGAGGTCATCATCCCCGCCCTCACCTTCCACGCCACCGCCACCCCGCTCTTCCACCTCGGCGCCCTCCCTGTCCTCGCCGACGTCGACGACCGCGGCCAGCTCGACCTGGACGACGCCGCGCGCCGCATCACCGCCCGGACGAAGGCCGTGGTGGCCGTGCACCTGTGGGGGCTGCCGGAGGATATGGACGCGCTGACCTGGTTCGCCGACGAGCACGAGCTGATGCTGCTGGAGGACGGCTCCCACGCCCACGGCGCCACCTGGAACGGCCAGCTGACCGGCACCTTCGGCACCGCCTCGGCGTTCAGCCTCAACGGGCCCAAGCCGCTGTCCGCCGGCGAGGGCGGCTTCGTCGCCACCGACGACACCGAGCTGTACTACCGAGTGCTGCTCCACGGCCAGTACAACAAGCGGTGCCGCCGCGAGATCCCCGCCACCCATCCTCTCGCCCGCTATGGAGTCACCGGCATGGGGCTGAAACTGCGCATCCACCCCTTGGCCGCGGCCCTCGCCCGCACCCAGCTCACTCGTTTGGAGGACCACCTCGCCGGACGCCAGACGATCGCGGCCCGGATGTGCGCCGCCCTGGACGGCGTCCCCGGCATCCGCATCCCCGCCGTACCGGCCGCTGCGCGCGCGTCGTGGTACGCGCTGCCGCTGCGCTACGAGCCCGCCGAACTCGGCGGCCTGCCAGTCGGGCGGTTCCTCGACGCCCTCCACGCCGAAGGCGCCACCGAAGCCGATCAGCCGGGCTCCACCTGCCCGCTGCACATGCATCCGCTCTTCCAGGCCCCCGGCTCCCTGCTGCCCGGCTACGCTGGCGGTCACCACCAGCCCGCCGACAACTTCCCCGCAGCTGAGCACGTGCACGCCACGACGCTGAAGCTGCCGGTCTGGAGCGGCGCCGACGACGTCTGCCTCGCCGACGCCTACACCGCCGCCCTCACCAAAGTCGCAACCCACGCGAAGGACCTGACGTGACCACCTTCACCGTCACCCCCGACCTTTTGGACGACCTCGCCCGCACCGCCGCCCAGGACGGCATCGAGAAGATCGTTGTCGGCGCCGTCATCGCCAGCGAGGACGGCAAGGTGCTGCTGCTGCACCGGCCGGCCGACGACTACCTCGGCGGGCTGTGGGAGCTGCCCTCCGGCGGAGTCGAACCCGGTGAGGGCCTGCTCGATGCCCTGGGACGCGAGGTCGCCGAGGAAACCGGCCTGACCGTGACCGAGGTCGGCACCTACCTAGGGCACTTCGACTACCGCTCCGGCTCCGGCCGCCGCACCCGCCAGCACAACTTCACCGCCAGCGTCACCGGACAGACGGTCACACTCAGCGAGCATGACGCCCACATGTGGGCGGACAACGGCCAGCAGGATCAAGTCTCCAGTGCAGTCCAGGCCGTCCTGGGCATCTGGCGGCAGACGTGTCCCCGGCAGGTCCGCTCCCCGTCCACGCAGCGGAACGCATAGCAGGATGGCCGACCAGTGTCGCCGTCTGAGACCACGCAGTCATGGGTGGCAGGAAGCGCTGGGCAGAAACAGCCAGGCCGGCCCCAACCGCCGTGGGGCCGGCCCGTTTCTCACGGCGCGCTAGGGCAGTCAGAGGTCAAGCAGGAAGTCGAAGTCTGTGTCCTTCGCGCCGAGCAGGAACGCCTTCGCCTCGCCGGGGGTGAAGACGTGGGGCAGGCGGTCCGGGTTCTGTGAGTCGGCGATCAGAACGTACCCGTTCTTGACGCCGACCCGCACGCAGTTCCCGCCGCCGCCGCTGTACTTGGACACCGTCCAGTCGACTGAGGTCAGGTCGAACGAGGACGGGTCCGGCTTTTTGGTCACTGTTCGAGCTCCTTGATCTTTTCTTTGAGGCGCGTACGCGTCTCTCCAGGGTCCAGCGCGCGCTCCCACAGCTTGGTGAAGGCCGCCGTGTAGCGCTGAACGTCGTCTTCGCCGTCGAAATACACCGAGCTGACCATGGTCTCCACCCACACGACCTCGCGGGCGGCTTCCGGGAAAGTCATCAGGACGAAAGCACCTGCGGAGCCCGGGTGAAGGCCTATCGCTTCCGGCAGGATGCGGATGGTGTTCCGAGGATGCTCGGATTCAACGAGTATCCTCTCCAACTGTCGCCGCAGCACCGATCTGTCCCCGATGGTGTCAAGGAGTGCCCTTTCATCCACAAGAGCGCGGAACTCCTGCAGCGCACCTTCGCGCACCTGCTGCTGGCGGTCCATGCGGACGTCCACGAGGGCCTTGACTTCGGCAGGGCGCAATTCTGGGCGCATCCGGGCGATGACGATGCGTGCGTAATCCTCGGTCTGGCACAGTCCCGGCCATACGTCCCGTTCGTAGTTGGCCAGTCCGGCAGCCCGTCGCTCCATCATCAGGAAGCCCTCGAACTGCATGGGGCCGAGGAGGTTGGCGTTGCGCCGCCACAGCGCAGGGCGTGGTCGACCGGCCGGGGTGGTGTCAGCACCCAGGAGGGCCAGGATCTGCGAACGTTCTGTGGTGTTGGCCTGGTAGCACTCCAGCAGCGCCTCGACGAGGTCGCGGGGGACGCGGCGGCGCTGTCCGCTCTCCAGTCGGCTCAGTCCGCTTTTGTCGATCCTGATGCGGCGTTGGCGCAGTATCTCGTGGTCTGCTACGTCGCCCTGGGTGAGGCCGCGTCGCTCCCGCAACTCCTCAAGGCGCGCGCCGACTTCGCTGAGGGTCAACGACCACGGCGTCCTCGCTTCTGGCATGGGGGCCAGTCTGGCGGGTTGCCGCCCTCTCTACAAGCAATATGGCCGAACAATTTGTTCGGCCATATTGCTAACGGCTTGCCTGAGGGAGCATTCTAGCGAGGGTCACGAAGTGTGCAGCGTCCGTCGCCACGCGTGGGGGCCGTTCCGCTGCTCTGCTGCCCGTACATGCCCAGGGAGGGGCCGCCGCGATGCGTCGGACGCTTTTCAGCCTCCTGCTGAAGGAACGCGACCTTCTGCGGTGGGAAGTGTTCTGCGTCCGCTTCGCGGCGGCCGGCCGGGAGCTCGCCAGCGAAACCGGCAACCGTCGACTCGCCACGACCAGCGTAGGGCGTACGACGTTCGATAGGTGGTCTTCGGGTACGTGGTTCGGCCGTCCGCGCGGTGAGGCGGCGCAGATCCTGCAGCACATGTTCGGACACACAGCCGCTGAGCTGTTCAGCCCGGCACCCGGCGCGAGCGGGTCGTCAGGGGCTCCGGAGTTGGCAGTCGCGCGCATCGGCTCACGCTGGCCCACGTCCAGCTTGCTTCTCCCCGCAGGCGGGCCGACAGGCATCTGGGATATTGCCGGACGCCGATGCCTGGACGGCACCAGTGCAGCGGTGCACCTTCTTCCTGTCACCAAGCGGGGTGAAAGCGCCCACGTGCGCGACCTGAGCCAGGACGGGCTGCACGACCTTCAGCAGTTCTTACGGCCGGCGCGCCGTGGGTTCCTCGTCGGAGTCGAAGAGGGACATCACGACGTCAACCTCTACGTCCGCGATTCCACAACCGCACGCAGGACCACTTTGCCGGACTCCCCTGCCGCCGGGGTCATCTCGATCCCCTCGGCGTACCTTTTGGACGACCTCACCTACGGCATTCTGTGGGCGCTCACCCAGCTCGATGACGGCCTCCTGGCCGATGACCAGGCGCTTGACGCAGAGCTGCACCTGCTGGACACCTACCTGTCTCTGCCTCGTTCCGCGCCCAGTCAGCTCCTGTTGGACCTGACCACTGCCGGCAGTAGCTGGATGGGATCGGCGTTCTGCGCCCGTCATGTCGAGCAGGAGTTGGCCGATGCTACGGAGGTCCCGGTCTTCTGGACTCGTGAGCAAAGCGGAGAAGAAGCGGCCTGCTGGCTGTTCTTCAAGCACAAGCTGGACTACCTCCGGTCCCTCGAGCGGTTCCATGGTCCCGCGACACAGACCGTCCGGGTCTTCTGCCTTCCGGAGGCCGAAGTGGCACGCGCCGAACGCTACGAGAAGGTCCTGCTGCTGTTGGCGATCGCCCTCATGGAGCGTTTCGGGATCCGGGTCAGGGTGGTGCCGAAGCCGGAGTACTCGGAGGTGGACGGGGTGGCCCTTGTTCCTGGCCGGCGCGCCGTCATCGCCAACTGGGTGCGGGTCCCCGGCGGAGCACTGTGGGCTGCCGGCAGTACCTCGTCCCGCGGGGAGTTGCGAACGTACGCCAGCGTATTCGATGACGCGCAGAGCACCGATGTGCTGGTGGGCGAGGACTCCGCATCCCGTCTGCGGGCGCTCGCGGGGTACCTGGGTCTGGACTGGCAGTGGCTGACGGCCCGGTGCCACGAGCTGGGCGAGTACGGCGCGGCCGGTCTCGTCCGCCCTCGCAGCCGTCTGCTGGCCGTGGAAGCGCTGGACGAGGCTCTGCTCTTCCTCGGCAAGCTCACCTGCGCGTGAACCCGCCCGCTCCCGCCACGCTGAAAGGCCCTTCGTGCTCCTCGCTGATCGTGACCCGAACCGCACCGTTCTTGTGCTCACCCTGGGTGGCACCATCGCCATGACGCGCACCGCGGCATCCTCCGGCGTCGCACCGACGCTGACCGGCGCCGACCTCGTGCGCGCCGTACCCGGCCTTCACAGCGTTGCCACGGTCACCGTGGAAGATTTCCGGCAGATGCCCGGGGCCTCCCTGGCGATCAGCGACATCGTCGCCCTGGTGGACCGGCTGAAGCGGGCCGTCAGCGAGGGCGTCGACGGGATCGTGGTCACCCAGGGCACCGACACCCTCGAAGAAACCGCGTACTTGACCGACCTCTACTACCCGGGCAGCACGCCAGTGGTCTTCACCGGCGCGATGCGCACGGCCGAGGCGGCCGGCGCCGACGGCCCGGCGAACCTGCTGGCCGCAGTGCAGACCGCCGTGAGCGCGCAGGCGCGGGGAGCGGGTGTCCTTGTTGTCCTGGGCGATGAGATCCACGCCGCTCGCCACGTCCGGAAGATGCACACCACCAGCCCGGGAGCTTTCGGTTCCCCGGACATCGGTCCGCTCGGCCACGTGGTGGAAGGGGCAGTGCGACTCCACCGCGCACTGAGCGTGATGGCTCCCGTGCCGCTGCCGACCGGCGCCCTGCCGCAGGTGGAGATCGTCACCGCGTCGTTGGACAGCAGCGGGACGTTGCTGGAGGGCCTGGAGAACAAAGTCGCCGGCCTGGTGGTGGCCGCGTTCGGCGCCGGCCACGTCCCCCGGACCTGGTGCAGCCGACTGGAAGCGCTGGCGAAGGCGATACCCGTCGTCCTCGCATCGCGCATCGGCACCGGTCCCGTCCTCGCCTCGACCTACGCCTTTCCTGGCTCAGAGAGCGACCTGCTGGCCCGCGGTCTCATCAGTGCCGGCGCACTCGATGCCTACAAGGCCCGTCTGCTCCTGACCGCCCACTTGGCCGCGGGCTCACCCCGCTACGAGATCGCAGAGGCGTTCCTGCACCATCCCTGATCCGCCCCGGCCCCGACCAGCACGAAGGACGACTGTGCCCATGCGCTACACCCAGGTCCACACCGGCAGACAGTTCATGCTCGCCCTTGATCACGGAGAGGACCTCCTGGAAGGTCTCATCCGGTTCTGCGCCGATCGGGGCATCCAGGCCGGGTACATCCCGACGTTCGTCGGCGGTCTGCGCTCTGCCCGGCTGGTAGGTTCCTGCGAGCCCCTCGCCGACCCCGAGGCCCCCTTGTGGGAGGAGGTCACCGTCGAATCGCTGGAAGCACTCGGCGGCGGGACGCTCGCCTGGGACACGGACAAGGACTGTCTGGCCCCCCACATCCACGTCGCGGTCGGCATCAAGGGGAAGTCGGCCGAGGGGCGGGTTTCGCACCTGCTCGGCGCTACAGTCCAGTTCATTTGTGAGATCCCCATCGTCGAGGTCACCCATCCCCAGCAGGCGCCGGCGTTGACACGGCTCCGCAGCGCGGACCTGTACGACGTGCCCCTTCTCAGCTTCGGCCCCCGCAGCTGAAGACGGCAGACGACGATGCGGAGGACGATCCGGTTCCCGACGGTGGTCGAAGCACACCGTATGCGCCTCTACGAGACGTTCACGCTGCACTTCGAGCGGGCGGCTAAGGAGGTGGCCCGACTCGACGGCAACCCCTCCCTGGCCTCCGTGTACGTCTCGCGGTCCACGTGGGACCGCTGGATGGCCGGGGACATCAAGGGGCTACCGCGGCAGGCGACATGCCGGGTCCTGGAGCACCTCTTCGGCGAGCGTGCCGAGCAGTTGTTCGGCCCACCAGAGCCGGATGCCGGACAGCAAACCGCCGACGGGACCGTCACGGCACCGGCGAGCGCATTACCGGCGTCCCCGCACCTGGCCGCCTTGGCCTCGTTCCGCCTCGCGGACCGCCAGCTCGGCGGCGGCCACGTCTACCGCTCCGTGCTCCACTACCTCAATACGGTCATCGCTCCCTGCCTCTTCGGCGCAGCGGACCATCATGACGACGGCGAGACCGCCTTCGGTGCGGCGGTCGTCCTCACAGAGATGGCGGCGTGGATGGCCCACGACGCCGGACGAGACGACATCGCAACCGGGCATTTCAACCGTGCCTTGCGGCTGGCGCAAAGCCTTACCGACGTCGCAGCGGGCGCCAACGTGCTGGCCGGCATGAGCCATCTGGCCTTGCAGACCGGGCAGCTCGCCACCGCCGCCGATCTCGCCCGCAGCGGACTCACACGACTGTCCACCGGACCGACGGTGCCGACTCTCGCCGCCCGTCTCCACGCCATGGAAGCAAGGGCACACGCTCAACTCGGCGCCGAACGGGAAGCACGGCGAGCACTCGACACGGCACGAGGCGCCTTGGAGCTCGCCCCTACAGCGCCCGCGGCCCTGTGGGTAGCGCCGTTCGACGAAGCGGCTCTTGCCAGCGAAGCCGCCTCCACGCTCCTGGATCTCGGCGTGCTCACCCAGGCAGTCGAGGAAGCAGAACGTGCCGTGGCGCTACGCGATGCGAGCAGGGTTCGCAGCAGGGCGTTCGGACACATCACGCTTGCGCGAGCCCTGCTCGCGCAAGGCCAGCTCGACGCTGCATGCTCGGTCGGTCTGGAGCTTCTGACCGCCTGCCAGTCCGTCACCTCTTCCCGGCTCAGCGCTCAACTGGAAGCATTGATGTCCGACTTCGACCAGCATCATCAGGTCGCAGAGGTCCGGGAGCTCCTATCGCGTATGTCCGCTACGGCACAGCACCGTAGATTGCTGCTCGGCAGTCTCGCGCTTCCGGAAGGTCCGCAGTGAACGATGCACCCAAGCCGGGGGAGCCCGGCCGTGACGCCTACCTGGCCGAAGGGAACGCACGGCAGGCCCGGAAGCGGACAGCGGCGGACGCCCTGATCCGAGACGAGCACGGCAGACTCCTGCTGGTGAACCCGACCTACAAGGAAGGGTGGGATCTACCCGGCGGAATGGCCGAAGCCAACGAGCCACCCGACGATGCCGTTCGACGAGAAGTGCGTGAAGAACTCGGCCTGAGGATCACCAGCCTGCGGTTCCTGTGCGTGGACTGGGTCGAACCGCACGGGCCGTGGGACGATCTCTTCAGCTTCGTCTTCGACGCCGGTGTCCTGTCCCCCGGCGAGGCCGACGCGCTCAAGCCCAGCGACGAGGAGATCTCCGAGCACTGCTTCTTCGAGATACCGCAGGCACTGCCACTGCTGCCGGACCGCCAGCGGGCCCGGACCCTGCACGCCTTGCAGGCCCTCAACGATGGCGTACCACGCTACCTTCGCAACGCCGTCCCTCTCTGATCAACAGCCGGCCTCTTCGCCGGTCACACGCTGACCTCCACGGCAGGGGCACGCCTGCGCGGCCGTGTCAAAGCGTCCTGGATACGGGAGAACACCACGTCGATCACCGCGAGCTCCTCCTCGGACAACGGCTCCCCCAAGCAAGGGAGGCTGTAGCCCGCCTGCTGCTCGTCGCCGACACCGACGACCGCCACCGCGTTGCCGGCCTGCTGAAGGAGAAACCGTAAGGCCACCCGGGCCAGGGCGTCCGGGGAACCACCGAACAGGCCGGCCAGTTCCGCGATGCCAGCAGTGATCGCTGACGTCGCGGCTTTCGTGCAGCCAACCGCCGAGCTACCCCATGCGGCCAGGGCGCGGAGTGGGGAGCCGCCGGCCAATGCGCCGTGCGCCAGCGGCGAGGAAATCACCAGGCCGACACCACGGCGGGCGGTGAAGATGCCGAGGTCTTCCCCGTTTCCCAGGTCGGGCAGTGGCAGCAGGCCGCTCGCCTGCGTCCAGACCACGTCAGGACGGATGCGGTCGAACAGGTACAGGAAGCGTCGTATCGAACAGGCAGGGGACAGGAAGTCCGGCCCGCGCAGACCTATAGCCCGGATCAGGCCGAGATCGCGCAGCGCCCGCATCTGGTCGATGACTGGGTCGAGGTACCGGTCTCCGAGGCCGAAGTCGTCGGACTCCAGGGTGTAGAGGGCCAGCTCGTCCAGATACAGGTTGTCCAAGGTCTGTTCCAGCTGGTGCCGCACCCGCGGGCCGGCATAGGGGTGAGCAGCGGAACCCTGGATTCTGCCGACCTTGCTGGCGACCTGCGCCCTGTGACCCCGATGTTCCTTCAGGACTTTACCGAGAAGCCTCTCTGAGTGGCCGTTCCGCAGGCTGTCGGCCGTGTCGAACAGCTGCGCGTCATCCTCGCCTGCGCTGTCCTCCAGGGCGCAACGCAGGGAGTCGAGCAGTCGTGCGTCGTCCGGCTGGACGGCAGACGGCGACCACCGTGAATTCCCGCAGCCGATGCCCAGCGGGCGCACCACCAGTCCCCGGGCCAGGCAGCGGGATCCGAGATCGCTTGGTGTCGTCACTCAGCGTCTCCCGTCCGGTGCATGAAGATCGCGGTAACGCGCTTCCCCGCGCTGTCGCGCTGGACTCCCCAGGCACTCGCCAGTGCATCCACCAACAACAGGCCCCTCCCGTGTTCGTCGTCCTCGCCGGCCGCTAGAGGTTTCTCGGGTACCTCCGCGGTTTTGGCCTCTCGGTCACGAACCTGGACAGCCACTCCCCAGTTGTAGACGTCGATGACCATGGCGAGCGCTTCTCCTGCATGCTCGACCGCGTTGCCCACCAGTTCGTCGGCCACCAGGACCACGTCGTCCAAGTACTCGCCGTCAGCCTTGCCAGCGAGCGCTGTGCGCACTACGCGGCGGGCGGCGCTCTGCGGGGCCTTGAAGCCGCAGAGGTCGATGGCAGCGTGCGTCGTGGGGCTGCCGCAGCCGTGGTCGCGCGACAAGGCTGTGCCGGTGGAACCAAGCACGGGGGATCACTCCTCGCTGCATCTCGCAATGCATGGGGCACGGACCGGCAGGTCCTGCTGAATACCGTGGACCATCCCACTGCGCGAGCGACAGTGAACCCGTCCCCCACTTCTCCCCACTTCGAGGCCGTCACCGTCCTTCCGCATCGTCAGCGGGCGGACCGCACAGGCATGCGCTCTTCGCGGACATCCCTCACCGCGATATGTCGGCAACGAGGCCACTGCGCATCGACCCCGGCAGGTGCTTGTAGGCACAGGAGACAGTATGAAGGCCGCTCTCAGCTGGGTGGATTCCAAACAGCCAACCGCCACACTCAGACAACAACCCCCGGGCTCTAACAGAAGTCCCCATTGAAGTCAAGGGTTTCCGTGGAAGTGGGGAAAAGTGGGGGCGGGAAGCCGGCCGCCGCAGACAACACTCCATCGTAGGCATCGCCACCGGAACCACTGTCCGATTTCAGGCTGTTTACCCATTCCTTGGTCAGTGGTCAGACAGGTACGCCGCCATATCTCCGCACTGCTGAAGTGGGGAGAAGTGGGGGCCATTTTCGCTACCGAAGCATGCCCGGAAACCGCGACGCTATCCCCAGAAGGCACCGCCCCCCTTCCTCAGCCCTAGGAAGCCCTTATGCCGATCGCTCACCATGCGCCTCCCGGAGAGGCTGCGCGTCTGCAGTTCGTGTCGCTGGAGCTCACCTCGCGGTGCCAGTTCACCTGTCCGCAGCACTGCTACGCCGAATCCGGCCCGACGCAGGGGCATGGCAGCATGACCGATGACGACTGGCGCCGGGTCATCGACGAGGCGGCCGCCCTCGGTACGGACACGGTGCAGTTCATCGGTGGCGAGCCCACCCTCCACCCGTCCTTCACCGGCCTCGTCCACTACGCCCTGGCCCACGGGCTGCGGGTGCGGGTGTACAGCAACCTGTTCCGTGTGCGGGCCGAGCACTGGGCGCTGTACGCCCGTCCCGACGTGAGGCTGGCGACGTCGTTCTACAGCAGTGACGCCGCCGAGCACGACCGCATCACCGGGCGGCGCGGCTCGCACGAGTCGACCCGCGCGAACTTGCTCGAGGCCGTGCGCCGCAGTATCCCGGTGAGGGTCGCTGTCATCGGCGGCGGACAGCGTGCGGAGCAGGCCCGCGCCTACCTGCTCCGGCTCGGCATCAAGGATGTCACGGTCAGCCCGGTGCGGGCCGTCGGAAACGCTGCCGTGCCGTCCGTGCTCCCGTCCACGTCGCAGCTGTGCGGACGGTGCGCGGACGGGAAGGCCGCGGTCCTCCCGGACGGCCGGGTCGCGGTGTGCGAGATCGGCCGGTTCCTGACCGGCGGCAGCGTCAAGGACGGTGAGGGTTCTCTGGCCGCGGTCCTGAGCAGTCCCCGCTGGCGGCAGCTCGCCGCGGGTATCCCCCGCAGCGCGGGCCCGTGCCCTCCGGACTGCTCGCCCAACGATGACTCCTGCGGACCCTCCAGCGGCGACACCTGCGACCCCGCGGACGGATGAACACCGCAGACCGAGAAGGAGGGAGATGTCCCGTGGATGAGCCGTGGGAGAGCCACGCGCGCCAGCTGACCGGCACGGTAGTGCGGCCGGAATCGCGCTGGCACGAGCCGCTCGCGACCGTCCCGCGTCACCTGTTCGTGCCGCGCTGGTGGGTCAGGGGCGAGGGCGGCCGGGTGGTCCGCGACGGTCCCGGCGACCCGGACGCGTGGATGCGGGCCGCCTACCGTGACCGGACCCTGGTGACCCGCGTGGGCCCGCTCCACGCCGACCACGCCGAGCCGGGGACCGTGGTCAGGGGCAGGACGACGTCGTCCTCGACGATGCCGAGCCTGGTGGTGACCATGTACCGGTACGCCTCGCTCGGCGAGGGCTGCCGCACCCTGGTGACGACCGGCTCCGGCTACGGCACGGCCCTGCTGTGCCGGCGGATCGGCGCGGACCAGGTCACCAGCGTCGATGTCGACCCGTATCTGGTGCAGGCGGCGGCCGAACGGCTCGGCTCCATCGGGCTGTCTCCGCACCTGGCCGTCGCCGACCTCACCCAGCCCCTCCCGGACCAGTACGACCGGATCGTGGCCACCGTCTCCGTCCCGCGCATTCCGGCCGGCTGGCTGGCCGCGCTGCGACAGGGCGGACGGCTGGTGACCACGGTCTCCGACACCGGGTTGCTCATCGTCGCCGACAAGACCGACGACGGCGGCGCCACCGGGCACGTCGCCTGGGACCGGGCCTCGTTCATGTCCGCACGCACCGGCGACGACTATTCGCCCTCCACGCTCGACGCTGTCTTCGACCTCGCCACCACGGCCGACGGCGAGGTCTCCGTGTCACCGCTGCCGGTGCTGGATGTGGCACAGGCGTGGGAGGTGTGGTCGATGCTGACCCTGACCGCGCCTGGCATCGAACACCGCACGGACACCGCCGCCGACGGCACCCGGACGACCTGGATGGCCCACCCGGACGGCTCCTGGGCTCGCGCCCGCACGCCGGCGGGCGAGCGCACCTCGACCGTGCACCAGGGCGGCCCGCGCCGCCTGTACGACCTGCTCGAAGAGATCCGCTGGCGGTGGATCGAGCACGGCGAACTCCCCGTCTACGGAGCCCAGGCCCGCATCGCGCCGGACGGGGCGATGACCCTCTCCCGTCAGGGATGGTCGGCGATCCTCTGACGCCGCCCCGCGCACCCCCGCCCGCACCCCCTGCCTCACCAGCACACGCTTTCCGGGAAGGACTATGTGGCCTTCCGCCTCGGTTCTCCCATCCCCCATGAGGACGTCACGACGATGAGCATGGTCACTGGCGGCGACCCCGCCCTGTTGCCGCGGCTGAAAAGCGAACGTGCCGCAGGGGACAGTGTGGTGCCTCAGCCTCCTCGGCCTCTGGCCGTAACTCCCGGAATTCGCCTGTACGGAAAGCAGGCCGCCCATGAGCGAGTGGCCGGTTCAGGGGCGCTGGCTGGCGTCCTTCCAGTAAGTCTGGAGCATCTCGGTTGGCCATTGCGGCTGGTAGACGGGGCCGCGCGGCAGCATCTCCTGGAAGACCGGGGCCAGGTCGATGACGGGGGTGCCGTCGTCGGCGTCCAGGTCGACGACATGGAGATCGCGGCCGTCGACTCCAAGGAGTCTGGGGTAGGAGGTGGCGATGCGGGCGGGGCGTCGGTGGTTGCGGTGGACGAGGCCGCCGGTGGCCGGCCATGCCGGGTTGTCGCGAGGACTGCGTGGCTCGAGCTCGATGTCCTTGTCCGAGCCCAGGCTGAAGTGCCACGTGACTTCGAGGTGGCTGAACTCCTCGATCCCCTGCAGGGCGCTTT
The DNA here is from genome assembly GCF_011820545.1 of Streptomyces sp. DSM 40868. Classification (NCBI taxonomy): domain Bacteria; kingdom Bacillati; phylum Actinomycetota; class Actinomycetes; order Kitasatosporales; family Streptomycetaceae; genus Streptomyces; species Streptomyces sp. DSM 40868. The sequence goes on along the minus strand of NZ_CP050504.1, from coordinate 8,600,960 downwards.
CCGGGATGCCCGGCACGACGCGGATGATCGACTCAACGTTGCCCTTGTAGTCGTCGAGGCGGCCTGTGTGCCCACCGACGACGGTGGCGATCACCGGCACCTGGATGTACTCGTCGAACACGCTCTGCCCTTCATGAGTCGTCAGCGGTCCGGGAAGGGGCCCTCCCCGAGCCAGTTTGCCCAACGGTACGGGTCAGATGGATCCGAGCATGGCCCGGGCCCGGGCATCGAGTTCGGCGGCGTGGCTTCCCGCGCGGTTGCGGAAGGGGGACAGCGCCCGCCGCATCTGGACGACGGTTTCCCTGGCTCGTCCGGACTGCACGCCGGTCATGGCGTCGAGTGCCTGGCTCCAGGTGTCGCAGGCGCGGTCCAGGTGCCCCTGCTGAGCCTGTACGGCGCCGAGGTATCCGAGGGTGACGGAATGGGTCCGGGCGAACTGGGCTCGTCGTGTCCGGACGCTGCGGATGAACTGCTTCTCGGCTTCCGGAAGTTCGCCGAGGTCGCGCAGCGTGGCGGCGGTCTCGTGCGCGAGGCTGGCCTCGGCGAAGAAGAAGACCCTGTTCGGTTCGTCGTCGTCCGCGTCCGCACGGCTGAGGTCCCGCTCGGCACGCAGCAGTGCGGCAACAGCGGCTTTCTTCTCGCCGGCGGCGGCCAGGCCGCGGGCGTGGACCACGCCGAGCAGCGAGCGCTCGCGCCAGCAGGCCTGGGCGTAGCGGCGGCTGGAGAGGGAGGCTTCGGCCAGTCGTACGGCTTCTTGGGGTTTTCCCAGGTCGACGGCTTGGTGTGCCATGGCCCGCAGGACGTGGCCGGCCAGGGGGCGTCTCCGGCTTCCTCTGCCAGCTTGGTGGCTATGGTCAGCCATTGCTGGGCGACGGGGTGTTCGCCTGCGTCGAAGGCGGTCCAGCCGGCCAGGTAGGCGAGTTCGGCGGCTGCCGAGGTCATGCCGCGTCGGATGTCCTCGGTGGGGAAGCGGCCGTTGAGCAGCTCTGCGACCTCGGAGCGGAGGTAGGCGACGAGGGCGGTGCGCCCGGCGCGTCCACCGCGCTTTTGATCGCGGCGGGAGAAGAAGGCGGCCATCTCTCGGACGGCTTCGACGTCCTGAACGGTGACCCGGTAGTCGGACAGCGGCCTGCGCGCCCGGGCCCGGTCTATGGCCTGCTCGAACCAGCGGTCCTCGGGGACGGCGAGTGCGGCGAGCGAGTAGACCGAGTTGGTCAGCAGCCGGCGGCGGTTGATGTCCATGTCCGTACTCCCGAGCGTCACCAGCGTCGTCAGGGTGTCCTCGCTCCACGCCGGTGGCTGCGGTTCCGGCTCGGCCGGCGCCGCCAGTCCGATGTCGGCGAGCGTGATGCGGCGGCCGAGGCCACGGGAGAGCGTCTCGGCCAAGATATACGGTGCGCGGCCCTCGATTGGAGACCCTGCGATCCAGCGGGCGATGTACGGCTGGGCCACGCTCTGCAGCTCGCTCGCACCGTGTTCGGCCGCCACTGCGCGGAAGCGGGCGGCCAGCTGCCGCTGAGACAGGCCCAGTTCCTGGATGACGGCCTCCAGGCGGGTGTTGCGCGTGCGCCCCATGGTGCGCCCCTGTTCCCGAAACGATCTTGTATCACGTGTATCGCGTCGGTGAGCCCTTTGGGATTTCCCCTGGCCCGCGAACGCGGTTTTCTCGTGGAGACGATATTCCCTCAAGTCCATCGCGGCGTAGGGGAATCGACGACCTCATCCCCAGGACAACACCGGTCGGACTGGCAAAGCCGCTCGTCCGGTGGCAGGCGAGGAGACGTGCCGATGAACGTGCACTGCCAAGGCCGGCGGAGCCCTTCCGGGTCCGCTGCGACGGCGCCGGACGGCAGTGCGGCTCAGACACCCCGCTGGGCCACACCCGACAGCACCCCGCCGCGAGGATCAGCCGGAACCGAAGGGGCAACTCAACGAGCCCTGGTCGAGCGCGCTGTCGCGTACCCCTGCGCGGACCCCAGCGCGGACACGGCCGCTCAGCTGAGGCTGGACCAGCTGGTGACGGGCCGTACGTCAGGGGCTGGCGGCTTCGCGTGCCCGTTGAGCACGCGAAGCCGTTTTGGCCCCAGCGCTCAGCGCGGTGGGTACCGTTCTGAGTGTCGAGTTCAGAACGGAGTCCATCATGCCCGAACCGTCAGAGCACATCGGCCGTCGCGTGCGGATCGCCCGGATCGCCGCAGGGTTGTCCCAGAGCGAGCTGGCTGGTCTCCTCGGCCGCTCCGACCGCTGGATCGAGGAAGTCGAGGCCAGCCGTCTCAGCCTGGACCGCTACTCCGTGATCTGCTCCATCGCGGAGATCTGCCACGTCGACGTGGTGTGGTTGCTCGGCCAGCCCTACCGCCTTACCCGCGAGGCCGGTTCGACCGCGCACTCCTTCATACCGGCGCTGCGGACGGTGTTGCGGCGGGCCAGCCTGATTCTGTCCAACCATCCCGGGCTGGCACCGACCAGCGCGTCTGCGGACATCGACCGGATGCGCGCGCAGGCCACGGCCGTGAGCCGGGCGCGGCAGAAGGCGTCTTTGTCCGATGCCGCGTCCCTGCTGCCCGGCCTGCTGGAGGAGTTGAACACCGCGCTGCTGGCGCGGGACCGCGGGCCGGAGCGGACCGCGGTGCTGACGCTGGTGGTCGACGTGGCACGCAACGCCCGGCAGACGCTGAATCAGCTGGGGTATCCGGACCTGGCGTGGAATGCGGCCGAGGTCGCGGCCGGCGCGGCGACGCAGCTGGACGACCCGATCGCCAAGGCGGCTGTGGCGTGGGACCGGTGCGGGGCGATGCTGCATCAGGGGTCGATGCCGGAGACCGAGGCGATCGCGCTTGCGGCCCTGCGCGATCTGGAGCCGTTGACGTCCGGCGGCGACGAAGCGGCACTCGCGCTTCAGGGAGCGCTGACCTTGCGGCACGTCATCGCCTGCGCGCGTGCAGGGCGGAGCGAGGACGCCTGGGAGCACACCCAGCGGGCGCTGGAGATCGCCGGCCGACTGCCCGCCGGGTTCGCGGATCTGCGTTTCCATACCGTCTTCGGGCGCCCGAACGTGCAGGTGCATGCGGCCGAGGTGGGGGTGGAGATCGAGGAGCCGGGCAAGGGCCTGTCCTTCGTGGAGGACGTGAACGTGGCGGACGTGCCGTCACGCGAGCGGCTGACCCACTACAAGATCGACCGGGCGCGTGCTCTGCAGCAGATGGGCAAGGCCGCGGAGTCGGTGCTGACTCTCCGCGAAGCGGCGGCCGGTGCTCCCTTGTATGTGTACGCCCATCCCATGGCCCGGGCTCTGGTGGAGGACCTCGCCCGCAAGGGTGTTCCGTCACAGGCCGCTGCCCTGTCCGGGCTGGTGAGGAACATGTCCCTGGTCGCCTAACAGCGGGTAGGCATATGCCAGTTGGCGACCTTCAGAAAAAATGTGGGTCGCCTCCCTCCCCGTACCTCATCCTCGTTCCCATGCAGGTCACCCACCACGACGGCGCCTTGACCAGCCCCGGGGACACAACCTCACTCCACGCTCTGCACGGACGCGATACACGCGACTGCGCACTCGCCTACACCCAGGTCCTCGGCTGGCCCATCGCGGTCGGCCACCGCTACAACCGAAGCGCCGGATGCACCTGCGGCACGGTCAACTGCCCCGCGCCGGGAGCCCATCCGCTCACCGAGCCGGTCGTGCCGCTGACGGCCGGCGAGCTGGCTGAGGAGATCGAAGCACGTCCCGGGGCCGGGCTGATCGCGCCGTGCGTGCGTTTCGACGCCGTGAGCGTGCCGTACCCGGCCGGGATGGCCTTGACTGTGGCCCTCGAGCAGCAAGGGGTCTATGTTCCCTGTCTGCAGCGGGACCACGGCGTTGCCGTCTTTCTCCTGGCACCGGGCTCCGGTCGTCATCTGGCCGGCCAGGGCGTCAGCGTCCGCTCGGGCGCGACCGCGTGGACGGCGTTGCCGCCGTCCCGGAACCTGCGATGGGACACCCTCCCCACCGCACATCAAGCTCTCCCGGAGGCGACCGAGTTGCTCACGCCTCTGCGAGGAGCGCTCCGGGGCATACCAGGTGACGACGTCACCCACCCGGGCGACCAGAGCCGAAAGCCCCCTCCGCAGCTGTAAGCCGCCGGACGCCCTTCGCCGGGACTGCCCGTGCCTAGGTCTTGCTTGGCCTTCCCCGCTTCACCCGGCCCGTCCCTTGGATGACGGAAAGACGGATTCCTGTGAACGCTCAACGATTGCTGTCCGAACGCGCGGTCGCGTACATGTGCGCGGACCCCAGCACGGTTACGGCCGCCCCGCTGAGGCTGGACCAGCTGGTGGCGGATGCCACGCGGCAGGGACACACCGTGCACACGCGTGTCTGTGACCCCGACCCGGTGACCGCGCCCTTGCACGAGCGGCGCGGCTGGGCCACGGTCGTCGGCACGGTCGAGGCCGGCCTGGCCGACGCGGTGATCGTCCGTTCGCTGTCGGACCTGGCTGTCGAACAGTGCGACCGGATCCCGATACTGGGATGGCTGGAGACGGCGGGCGCCCAGCTGGTCACGCTGGGGACCTCGTTCCCGGACGCCTCCTGGGCCGCCCTGAGGGAGGGCACGCCGTGCGACGGCCAGGTTCTGGCAGCCAGCAGCCGCGTCGTACAGCAGGTTCAGGACTACGCCGCTGTCCGGTCCAGCGTCCAGCTGGGCCGGGGCCTGATCGAGAAATGCCTGGCGATGTGGGGCTGGGCCGCGGAGACATCCGTGGTGAAAGACGTCTGCCTGCTCGCCAGCGAGCTGCTGACCAACGCCATCGTGCACGGGTGCCGCGAACAGAAGGACACCATCACCGTGACGGTCGAGTGCGACGCGGACCGCGTGCAGGTGTCCGTCAGCGATCCCTCCAGCTTCATGCCGCGTCCGTGCAGCCCGGCTGCCGACAGCGAGTCCGGCCGCGGTCTTCACCTCATCGCAAAGGTCGCTGAGCAGTGGGGAGTCATCCCCCGGGCGGACGCCGGCAAAAGCGTCTGGTTCGCCGTGAGTCTGCCAGGAAGGGCGTCAGCCTCGTGAACGCCTCCGCCCAGCCCATCGGCACCACCGCACCGCTGATGCAGCACAGCGGCCCATCGGCCCGCAGACGCCAGCGACTTCCCCGCGTTACCACCTACCGGAGTTCCGTCTTGTCCCTCTTACTGGCTCACCGCTTCAGGCACTCTCCGACGGCACCGGCCAGCGTTCTGCGTATCCGCCTTGTGCGTCGGACGCCGATCGCCCAGCGAGATCGCACCGTGGCAGCGGCCGAGACGGTCGCCTTGGTGCTCGACGACAACGTGCCGCTGCCCGAGACATCGGACGATGTCGAGACGCTCGCCGCCCGGCTGCGGGAACACATCAGCCAGCTCGCGCCGAGTCTGCCCACCGGGGATCCGACGGTCACGCGCGCGCAGAGGCTCAGCGCGACCACTGTCCCGGAGGGGTATGTGTCCAGCCGCGTGCACCTCATGCACCTGGCCGAGGCCACCCAGAGCGTCATCACGGCCGTGCGTGGGCGCGGCAGCGTCGCGGGGCCTGCCAGTCGACTGCCCGGTCCACGGCCGAGGATGCCCAGCCGCAATACGGTGCGCCTGCTGGTGTTCGCCGTGGCCTTGGCCACGTTGATTCTCGCCGCATCGGTCCCGCGCGCATGACGAGCCGGCGTCACCGCCAGGACCGCCGTAGCCGGGGTGGCTGACGTGACCGTTGCGGGCGCCGTTGTGACCGCTGTGATCGTCGGTGCCATGGCCGCTCTGCTGCTCCTCGCGGACCGGCAGGCCGAAGGTCCGGCGAGCCGCAGGACCGGTCCGGACGACGAGCGGCCGACCGAGCCACCAGCAGGTCAGTGAGCGAACCGCTCGCTGTCGAACGTCTCCCCCAATCACCACCAGCTGCTTTCTCTTCACCGTTGAGGACCGCAATGTTGTGCAGCAACTCCCCCGACCGCTCGGACAGGCCGCGTGGCCGTGGACAACGGCCCGCGCCGGCCGACAGGTACGCGTCCTCCGCGGCAGCCGGGTGAGGCCTCGTCTCCGTTCTGGGGCCGCACGGCATGCCCCGCTACGGCGGCACCAGAACGGCCCTCGCACCCGTAGTTCCCGACGGATTCTGTCCGTCCTGACCGGAGAGCTGATGACTCCCCTTCTGAGCACGCGCTACCAGTGGCAGCTGGGCTTCGCCGAGATACCCCGTCCTCTTGCGCTGCCGCGCGACTACGACGTCGTCCGGGTCGGAATGGTGCTGGGCCTGTCCGCGATCGAGACGATGATTGACGAGGCCCACCGCGTCGGGCCGCTGCTGTGCTGCCTTGAGCACCGCAGGTTGCTCGTGCCGGTCAGGGCCGGAACCGCCCACTGGTGGGGGGCGCCGCACTCGGACTGTGTAGACGGGGCCGTACGGCAGTGCAGGCCGGACGGAGGTTGGGCGGGCTGCCACAGCCGCCTGTGGATGTTGCCGGCCGGGCGGCTGGCATCTGCGACCACGGAGCCGGGAGCGCTGCATCACCACCTCAGCCAGACCCGTTCCCAGTTGCGAGACGTCTCCGGCCAGCTTCAGGCCGTGGGTGTGCGGGAGGCCTGTCATGCGTGAGGGTGGTCGCGCCAGTCACGCTCGCCGGCGTCGCCGCACAACGCCGGTACAGCGCGTGGCCACTGCGCAGGGCCTGCGGCGGCGTTTGCGCCTGATCGGTGTGCTGCCCGGTCTGTGTGCTCTGCTCACACTGCTGGCAGCCGTGCCTGCGGTGGAGCCGGGGTACGGCCGGGTGGTCGTTGGCGGGGCCACGGTGCTGTGCGGGCTGGTCTGCGTGGTCGCCTGGCGGCTGAGCGGTACCACAGCGGCCGCCGTGGACGCGGTGGAGACGGCTCGCCAGCAGGCGGAGGCAGCTCGTCTGCAGGCGGAGGCAGCTCGTCTGCAGAAGAACGCCGACCAGGTAGCCCAGCTGCGCGCTCGTCTGCCGGAGGCGCTCGAAGAGATCCAGGTCTTCGTGGATCAGGTGCGGCGCGGCGAGCAGCCGCAGGTCCGGGCCGTGCAGCAGGCGGATCCGGCCGGGGACCCGCTGGCCCGTCTCGCGTGTGACCTCAACGAGTTCGTCCAAGGCGTGAAGTCGTACGTCGCGAGGAGTTCGGCCGACCGGGACCGGGCCGCGCTGCTGGTTCTGGGCCGGCGGATGGTCACCCTGACCACCGCGACCATCTCCGGCTTCGACCGCCTGGAACAGAAGATCGAGGACCCCGACATTCTCGGCCCGGTCTTCCGCCTGGACCACAAGGTCACCAGGGTGCACCGGTTCGCCGCAAGCCTGATCATCTTGGGCGGTGGTGCACCGAGGGAGTCCCGCACGCCCGATGAGTTGTCCTTGGTGATCTGGCACGCGCTGCAGGAGGTGGAGCACTACGAGCGTGTCACCGTCATCACGCCGGTCGACACGCTCGTCCGGGGACGTGTCACGGCCGGTCTAGTGCATCTGCTGGCCGAACTCATCGACAACGCCGCCAACTTCTCCCCTCCGGATCAGCCGGTCACGGTGCGGGTGAGCCGGGTTCCTGCCGGGTTCGCCATCGAGGTCGAGGACCGCGGCTCCCCCATCCCGGCTGACACCATGGAGAACCTCAACCAGCTGCTGGCCGACCCGGCCTCCCGTTACACCGGTGAGTACGTCCGGACCGGACGGCTCGGCCTGTGGGTCGTCTCGTTGCTGGCCAAACGCTTCGGGGTGCGTGTCCAGCTGCAGACGAACGCCTACGGGGCCAACAGCGCCATCGTCGTGCTCCCGGCCGAGCAACTGCATGCCGACAACGAGCCCCGGGATGCTCAGCCGGTAGTCGGCCGGGTGCCCGTGCGGCAGCCTCACCAGCCCGGCGCCGGGGCCGGTTCGGGTGAGGTACCGGCGGAGACGACGCTCGCGCTGCCGGCCGTCCGGCTCCCGGCCCGGCAGCCGGTGGCGCCCCGTCCGGCTGGCGGGCGAGCCGCGGAACCGGTGGCTGCGCTGCCCCGGCGCGTTCCGGCACGAGCGGGACAGCCCGCCGTCAGCCGTACTCACCCGGCGGGCGAGCAACCGTCCGGGACCACGGATGACAGACCGCCGCTGGCCAGGCGCGAGACGTCGCAGAAGTACAGCCACCCTGGCCTGCGCACCGAACCGGAGGCCGGTGACAGCTCACGCGCCGCTCCCAGCCCCGCCCTGGCACGGGCGTTCTTCGCAGGGGGCCGTGCCCCCGCTGCGCACGACGTCGACCGCGACGCCCCGCGCCCTGACCTGACGAGCCACACCCCCCACGAGGAGAACGATCATGCCGAATGACCACCACAGCATCGACTGGCTGCTGCAGGACTTCCTCGACAAGTCCAAGGGCTCCGGTGTCATGGCCGTCGTCCTCACGTCGTCCGACGGGCTGCTGATCGCCAGTCGGAACATCGAGGACAACGCCGCGACAGGGAACGCCGACATCCTCAGCGCGCTGTCCAGTGGCGTGCACTCCCTGGCCAAGGGCGCCAGCCGGCAGCTGGGCGCCGGACCGGTGGCGCAGACCCTCATCGAGATGGGCGAGGCCCACCTGTACATCAGGGCGGCCGGTGACGGGGCCATTCTGGCCGTCATGGGCCAACCGGACGCGGACCCGGGGCAGATCATCTTCGAGATGTCCCTGCTGGTCGGGCAGATGCCGCAGAACCTGTCGGTGCCCGAGCGCCTGGCGCCGGCCGCCGCACGGACGCGCGGTTGACATGAGCGGGCACGAGACAGCGGACTTCGCCGAGGCCGGGCTGGGGGCGCCCCGTCCTTACGCTCTGGTCCGAGGCCGGGTCAAGCCGTCGAAGGATCTCGAGCTCACCACCCTCGTCGTTCTCAGCGCCAACTCTCCCAGCACCCCTCTGCAGCCCCACTACGCGCGGATCGCCGACCTGTGCACACCCGTGCCCTGCACGGTGGCCGAGATCGCAGGCAGGCTCAAACAGCCGCTTCAGGTCGTCAAGGTGATGGTCAGCGACATGATCGTGGATCACTACCTCGTCGTCCCTCCAGCCCCTGGGATGTTCGGCTCCGAGGCCGTCGGCAGTGACCTGGACCTTCTGAAGGACGTTCTCAATGGTTTACGCAACCTCCTCTGACGCACTGCCCGTGGTGGCTGCGAAGGTGCTCATCGCCGGCGGGCTGGGCGCCGGCAAGACCACGATGGTGGGCGCTTTGAGCGAGATCGGCGTGCTGTCGACCGAGGAAACCATGTCCCAGGCCGGCATCGGCGTCGATCACCTGACGGGCACCGAGCCGAAGACCACCACCACCGTCGCCATGGACGTCGGGCGCATCACCCTGCCCGCCCACAGTCTTGCCCGCGGGGCCTACCTGGTGCAGATCATGCTGTTCGGCACACCGGGCCAGGACCGCTTCTGGTTCCTGTGGAACGACCTGGTACGCGGGGCCATCGGAGGGATCGTCCTGGCCGACACCCGGCGCCTTCAGGACTGCTTTCACGCCGTGGAGTTCTTCGAGAGCCGTGGCACGCCCTTCGTCGTGGCGGTGAACGAGTTCGACGGCGCCCACCGCTACTCCGCGGACGAGGTACGTGACGCACTCGGTCTTGCTGCCCGTGTGCCGGTACTGGCCTGCGACGCCCGCAAAAGGCCCTCGGCCCGCACCGTCCTCACGGATCTCGTCTCGCACGCGATCGCCTGCGCCGACACACCCGCCGTTTCGATCTGAAAGACCTGTGATGACTACCTTCAACAGCGAGACCAGCCGCCACGGCCTCCCGGAAGACCACGAGCTGCCCCGCCGGCTGGAACTCCTCGCGGAGCTGGGCCTGGACCAGCAGCGCCCGATTCCCGAACTGGACGCGCTGGCCGACCGGGTCGCCGACGCCTTCATCGAGCGCACGGGACAGCCCTCCTTCCGTGGCATCGTGAACATCGTCGCGCACGAGCAGTTTTTCGTCGGGCTGTCCCGCCCCCGGTCCGGCGGCCACAGCACGAGCCAGGACCCGGATCCGGTCGCGGACCGCATCATGCCCCGTACCGAAGGCTGGTGCGTCTTCACACTGGCCCGGCGTACGGCATTCCCGCTCAACAACGTCCTGGACTATCCGCGCAGCGCGGGCAACGGCGCGATGCACCGGTTCCGTGTCAAAACCTACCTCGGTGCCCCGATCATTCACGCCGCGACCGGCATCTGTCTCGGCACGATCTGTGGTGTCGGCACCCTGACGACGCAGTGGACGCTCGCCGATGTCGAGCGCATGAAGGAGTTCGCGCAGGAGGCCGGCGGCCTGATGGAGCAGCGGCCCAGGTTCTAGCCGAAGGGTCGCGTACACCCTCATCCGTCCGTAGCCGGAGGAGGGAGCCCACATGGCGCCTGACACCTGCCTCGCCCAAGCAGCACCGCAGGTGTCGGCAGCGGATCCGCGCGTCGGCTCCCCCTCCGGCAGGTCCGGCCACGGACACCCCTCTTTTCCGCCACCCCCTCTCCGGAAGTCCCAGCCAGCACTCTTCGTCCAGGCACAGGGAGACGACCATGCCCACCACCCCGCCACCGCCAGCACTCCAGCCCTACCTCACCTCCCGCCACACAGCGCTGTGGCACGAGGCCGACACCGTCGCGGCCAAGGACATCGCCCCGCGCGTGCTGCGCATGGAAACAGCGCCCCACAACGTGGAGCGTCACGTTTCCGGAACCTTCGCGAAGCGTGGCTGGTTCGCGGTGACGGTCCCCGAAGAGTTCGGCGGCATGGGGGCCGGGCACGTCGCCAAGACGATCCTGATCCACCGGGTCGCCCTCGTGTCGGCCGCTGCCGGGGCCATCCTCCAGGCCACGCTCATCCCCGTCGGTGCTCTGCTGAACTGGGGCACCGACACCCAGAAAAAGCACTGGCTGCCGCAGGTCGCCAAGGGGACGCTGCTGCTGTCGATCGCCACCACCGAGCCGGCCGCGGGAGGCCACATCGGCGGCATCGAGACCACCGCCGACCGCTGCGGGGACGAGTGGGTGATCACCGGCAGCAAGACCCACATCGGCAACGCGCACCTGGCCGGGGCACATCTCGTCATCGCCCGCACCGCCAAACCGGGCGTGCCGCCCTCAGGGGCGCTGACCGCGTTCCTGGTCGAGTCCCACCGCAAGGGCCTCAAACTCGCCGGTCACCAGCTCAAGGTTGGGCTCCACGGCTTCTCCGCCGGTCGTCTCGACCTCGACCAGGTGCGCGTCCCGGACGAGAACCGGATCGGCGAGGTCGGCCGGGGGCTCGACGTCGCCATGAGCAGCAGCATCCTCTACGGCCGTGCCAACTTGGCGGCGGTCAGCCTGGGCGTGCACGAGAAGGTCGTGGAGACCACCGCCTCCTTTCTCAAGGGACGCCCCCGCTATGGCGGTTCTCTGTCCGACCACCCGGTGGTACGGGATCGCCTCGGTGAGATGGAGTCCCGTCTGCGGGCCGCCCGCAACCTGGCCTACCACGCCGTCTACCTCCGTGACCTGGGCCTGTCCTGCGACGCGGAGCTGATCAACTCCAAGCACCTCGGCCACTCGTACGGGGTGCGGTCCGCCCAGGAAGCCATGGAGCTGCACGGCGCGCACGGCCTCAGCGCCGACTACCCCCTGCAGCGGCTGTGGCGCGACGCCCAGTGCACCTACCCGCCCGCCGGCACGGGCGAAGTCCAGCGCATCCAGCTCGCCCACGCCGCCTTGGACGAGGAGCCCATCCAGTGGTCCGAACGCCTCCCCCCGGAACCAGCCTGGACGGCAACCAGCCGCTCCCCCGCGTAAGCCCCCACGCGCGCCCGCGCACACCACTGCTCGCACCGACAAGAGCCTCACCCGCATCGCTTCAACCCTCCAGGAGAGACCCCGTGCACGGCCTGGCTGTCCCCGCCACCCCCGCCTCCGGTCCCGCGGCCGATGGGGCGCGGGCGGAGCGCCGGCTCTACATCGCCCCGTACAGGGACGAGGCACCCAGCAACGTCAAGGTGATCTTCGACGCCGACGGCCGGGTCTGCTACGCCGACGAACGGCCCAGTGACCGGTGCATCGACGGCTGGCTGTGGGAGCGGTGGGAGGGGACCCAGACCGGCGGCCAGCGGTGGGCCGGGCACCACCCCGTCCGGCAGCCGGACGTCATGCGACACCCGCCGCGGTGCGGCGGCTGCGCGGGAGAGGCGCACCGAGACGAGCGCGGGATGCTGTGGCTGCTGCACATCATCGCGCAGACACCGCTGGCGTGGCCCTGCGACATCATCACCGTGACCCCGCCGATGTGCCTCGCGGACGCATGCTGGGCGCTGCGCAACTGCCGTACCGAGCATGGATTTATCGCCGTGCGGACACAGGAGATCGACATTATCGGGGACTGGGGCACCGTGTACTCGCCCACCCAGCCGCCCCAGGCCGATCAACTGGTGCTCTTCGAGGACAGCCGGATGCATCAGGTGGTCGCGAACCGGATTGTCATCAGGCTGAACGACGCCGTGCTGGATGAGACCACCTTGTCCCTGCTCAGCACTGGCGGACTGCCCTGACACACACCTTGCGCCGCTGATCCCTCACCGCCAACGACCCGGAGTTTCCTCATGTCGCGCCTTCGACCCCGCAGGCAGTGCGCCCCCGTGAAGGCGCATCGCCGTGCACGGGCCCCGGCCGCCAGCCTTCCTCACGCCCCCGCCCGGGATACCGGCGGCTTCACCGGCCACCTCACGCACCACGCACTTAGGAAGGATCCGACGTGAACACCGCATCGGCGGACCCAGCAGGCACCGTCCCCCCGCAGCCGGCCGCCCCCCTTTTGACGGTCCTCTCAGACGCCCTCGACGAAGCCCGCTTCGTGGCGGAGGCCGTCCCCACAACAGACGACGCCCTGACCGTCACGGTGTACAGCAGCAAGGCCCCGTGGAAAGAGACGACCCCCGAGTCCGCCAACGACTGGCTGGACAGGAACGAGATCGCTGCCACGGCTTCGCTCAACGACGGCGACTACGTCGTCATCACCCTGTCCACCGCCGAGGCCGTGAGCAGGTTCATCGCCGTCGCGCTGGGCCCCTGGCTCCGCGTTCACACCACCGCTGCCCAGCTGGCAGACGCTCTGGAAGCCCACGGCCTGCCCCATGAGGTGGCCGTCAGCGCCCACGTCATCGAACTCATCCTCCCGGACGAGGGGCTGAGTTCGACCGTTCAGTTGGCGGCTCTGCTCGGCGCCCCGAGACTCGCCGACGGCCTCAACCTGCGCCGGGCCCGCGGAATGCACCGTCTCGCCGAGCGGATCCAGTGGCTCCTGACCGGGGTGGCCGGATCCGACGTCGACGTCATAGCCGAGCCCGGATGCGCCCACGCCGAGGACCGACTCACCATCGGTTCGACGGTCGACCAGGCGCGTCTGCTGACGAGGCGCATCACCGACGCCCCTAACGGCGCCGTGTCCGTCACTCAGCACAACTGAGCCCTGCCACCGATCCGGAATCACCGCGATGACCACCCGCGTACACGCCCGGCCGGCGCGAACCGGCCACGCCTTCCCACCCCACCCTCTGTCGTCCTGCCTTCGCGCAGCTTCCCGATCAACGGTGCTCACCATGTCCGATGCGACCCCGCAGACCAATCCCACCCCGCCACCGGACTCGCAGGCAGCACTCGGTGATGCCGTCAGGCGCCTGCGGGACCTTCTGCAGGACCTTCCCGGCACCCACGACGTCCTGGCCGACTCGGCGCACCGGGTGCGGGTGCTGTCGTACGACGGTGACGTGCTGGCCGCACCCGGCACCGACACAGCCGATCCCCAGGCCGTCACCGTTGCGAAGGCCGTGCTGGCCAGGGCCGGCATCCAGGCGGACGTCGAGCGGCTCGAGCGCGCTGTCGGCCCGGCCGTGCTCACCACCGTGCACAGCGCCGAGGGCGTGAACAGGCTGTTCCAGGCGGTCATCGACACACTGCCCCACCCCCTGAAGGTGACCAGGGAGCTGGTCGCGGTCATGCGGGAGCACAACTTCTGCGACCCCGCCGCCGTCTACACCCTCCACGGCCACGTGAAGGGCATTCAGCTCACGCTCGAGGACGCGCGGAAAGTGAGGGCGGCACTCGGCGAGCCCCAGGCCGCGCCGGCCCCGACACGCCCCCAGGAGCTGTACGCCGTCGCCGACGATCTGGCCCGGTTCCTCAGCGAGAAGCTCGGCGGCGACTCGGTCGGCGTCCGTGCGTATCCCGCCCGGGGCATCCTGTGCGACTACTGCATGGACGACCTTCTCGTCCTGGGCCCGCTGACCATCGCCCAGGCGGAAGCGCTCACGAGCGCGCTGGCCAGGACACTGCTGGAGGTGCTGTGACCGCCTCCACTCCGCTCCACGACCTGCCGGCGGCTGCGGCCCTCCCGGCGCCGGTCGAGATCGTCCTGGGCGTCTACCTGCGCACCCTGCGGGAGGCGAACGGGCGGTCGCTGGCCGACGCGGCCCGGTGTGCTCAGGTCAGCGTGTCCACGATCAGCCGCCTGGAACGCGCCGAGAACTCCGTATCTCCTCACACGCTGGAGTCGCTCCTGCACTACTACGGCGTGCCAGGCCGGGAGATCGAGTACCTGCAATCGCGCCTCCCGCGCGCGAAGCCAGGCACCCGGCACGTGACGACGCGGTCATCGCGCGCCAGGAAACCGAGCGATCCAAGCGGCCTGTTCCGCCACGGACGGTGGGACAAGTGGGTCGACGTCACCGGTGACACGGCGGTGGCCCGGTATGCGGCCGTGGCACGGGCGGCGAGCGAGACGGTGTACTACACCCTGTTCCGGATCCCGCCCGGCTACCGCACACCCGCCTACCGGGAGGTGATCAACGCCCCGGAGTACTGCCCGCATCCCGATGAGCCCGCCGAAATGCCGTCCTGGCTGGAGCACGTGCGGCACAGCCGCCCGCCGCGCCGGATTCTGCTGCTGGACGAGACCGTCCTGCGCCGGCCGGGCGCCGGCCCCGAGGTGATGGCCGGGCAACTGCGTCACCTCCTGGACCTGATGGACGGCCGCGGCGGCCCGGGGCCGGTGAGCATCCGTGTCCTTGCCGGTGACAGGGCCAGCGATGCCATCCAGTTCGCCGGCGGCGAGGTCGGTACGTTCACGGTCCACGGCAACCGGCTGATCGCCGGGATGCACACGGCGCCGTGGTACGAGACCGGCTCCGCGTACGCGCTCGCACTCCACGACGCTCTGCACCGGGCCGTTGAGGAGGCAGCCGGCGAAGAGGACTCCTACGCGCTGATCCGGCAGGCCGCCGACCACTGGACGGCGCGGGCAGCCTCGTGACCGGCCCGGGCCCACACACGAAGCAGCCCGACCTGCGCGCCCCATTGAAGACGCCACCACGAATCCACCGCCTGAACTCCAACCGCACACCACGGTTCCTACCCGTCCCATGCCCGCAGGGAGCAGTGCATGAGCAAGCCGACCAAGTCCCCGGTGGTCTCCCCCGCCGTCGTAGTGCCCCGCACCAGCAGCGAAATGCATGACGTACCGCTGGCGGACGACATCCGGGACCGGCTGCTGGAACAAGCCCGGTACGGCGCCGCTCTCCTCGGTGCCGTGTTCGACGGCGCCGAACGCGTGTGGGGCTGGGAAGGCAGTGCCCTGTCCTTGCCGGTGCTGGACGCCTCCAGCGGCGCGGAGCGGTGGATGAAGTTACGGTCGCGGCCGGCCGCCGACCCGGTTCCGCCGTACTGGGCGGGTGCTGCCACCGCGGAACGGGTCGTGTCCGGCCTGCGAGTCCGGCGGCCGGTGCTGCTGGCCCAGAAGGCCTGGGCGTGCGGCGGCTGGGCCTACCAGGCGGAGCTGATGTCCCGGATCCCGGTGCGCTCCTTCAGCTCCACCAGGGCAGCCCCCGCGTGGGTGGCCGGCCTTCCCGCGGCCTGGTGGAGCGACCTTCGTGCCGCACTCGACAGCATCCAGGACGTGCCCTCCACGGGGCTGGCGCCCATCACCTGGCAGGAGACAGCAGCGCGCTCACTGGGCGCCGCCGATCCAGCGTCGTGGGTAGCCTCACACGGCGACGTGTGCTGGGCGAACCTCGCGGTGTTCGGCCGTGAGGCCGTGCTGTTCGACTGGGACGACTTCGGACGCGCCCCCCGCTTCGCCGACGCCGCCAGCCTCCTCCTCAGCAGCCTGGACACCCCCGATGTGGCCGCCCGCGTCACGGAGTACTTCAGCGACCAGCTCAGCTCGCCGGACGGGCTCTACGCCCAGTCGGTGATCGCCGCCCACTGGCACACGCGCTTCCGGGCCGGTGAGCACATAGACCTCGAGCCGGCCCTGCGCGCGCACATGCGCACCGTCGAAGAACGCCTGTCCCTGACAAGGCACCAGAAGGGGGCCACCGCCTAGCGCGCCCTGCTGCCACAGACCCCCGAGGGCCGCGGGCGCCGCCCGGCATTCACCTCCTGGCGGCTCGCTCCCGCGCCCACCGCACCCCCGTCGCCTCCGGCCGCGCCGCGCCGCAGACCGTGTCACGCCCCCGGGCACCACGCACAACCCACCCGCACCACGCCATACATGAATGGATACGTCTTTTATGTCGCACCGCATTGAGGACTACGCAATCATCGGGAACATGCAGACCGCCGCCTTGGTGGCCCACGACGGCTCGGTGGACTGGCTGTGCATGCCCCGCTTCGACTCACCCGCCGTCCTCGCCGGCGTGCTGGGCACCGAGGAGCACGGCGTGTGGCGGCTCGGCCCGGCGCACCCGAAGGACACCCCGCCGCCCGCCGCGAACCGTCGCGGATACGACGGCACCTCGCTGATCCTCGTCTCGGAGTGGGACACCGAAGACGGTGCCGTGCGCGTCACCGACTTCATGCCGCCCTCCGGCGGCGGCCCCCAAGTCATGCGGATCGTGGAAGGCCTGCGGGGCCGTGTGGTGATGCGCTCGACGCTGCGGGTGCGGTTCGGCTACGGCCGCTTCATGCCCCGGGTGCACCAGGTAGGCGACCGCACGCAACTCGCCTTCGGCACGGACGCGGTGTGGCTGGACACCACGAGCCCCCTGCCCAGCGTGGACGACACGGCGGAATTCACCGTCCGGGAGGGCCAGAAGATCGGGCTCACCCTCAGCTGGCAGGACACGTCGCTGGTGGCCGCGCCCCGGCCCGACCCCTACGCCGCCCTGCAGGACACGGCCGCCTTCTGGCACACGTGGGCACAGCAGTGTACGTACGACGGGCCGTACAGCACGGCGGTGGTCCGCTCCCTGACCACCCTGAAGGCGCTCACCCACGCCCCGACGGGCGGCATCGTCGCCGCTCCGACGACGTCCCTGCCCGAGGACCTCGGGGGCGTGCGCAACTGGGACTACCGCTACACCTGGCTGCGGGACGCCGCGATCACAATCTCCGCGTTGGTGGCCTACGGGTACCTGGACGAGGCGCGTGCCTGGCGGACGTGGCTGGTGCGGGCGATCGGCGACGATATCGAGCGTCTGCAGATCATGTACGGCCTTGGTGGCGAGCGGGACCTCGCAGAGCGGGAACTGTGGTGGCTGCCCGGGTATGAGAAGTCGAGCCCGGTCCGTATCGGCAACGCCGCCGCCGGCCAGCTCCAGCTCGATGTGTACGGCGAGGTCCTGGACGCCCTGCACCAGGCCCGCCGGGCCGGCCTCGAACCCGATGCGAGGGCAACCGAGTTGCAGCTTCTGCTCGTCGCCCACCTGGAACAGCTCTGGGCCAAGCCGGACGAGGGGATCTGGGAGGTGCGCGGCCCGCGCCGGCACTTCGTGCACTCCAAGGTCATGGCCTGGGTCGCTTTCGACCGCGCCATCCAGTTGATCGAGTCCGGGGACGCGGACGGCCCGCTGGAGCGCTGGCGGGAGCTGCGCGACACCATCCACCGGGAGGTGTGCGAGAAGGGCTACGACCCGGTGCGCAACACCTTCACCCAGTCCTATGGCTCCAAGGAGCTGGACGCCTCGCTGCTGCTGATCCCGCAGGTGGGCTTCCTCCCGGCGGACGACGAGCGGGTGGTCGGCACCATCGAGGCGATCCAGCGGGAGCTGTCCACCCCGGACGGGTTCATCCTGCGCTACCCCACCGAGGGCGAGGACGAGGGCGTCGACGGCCTGCCCGGCGACGAGGGCGCCTTCCTGCTGTGCGCGTTTTGGATGGTGGAGGACCTGGCGATGATCGGCCGGACTGACGAGGCCCACGCGTTGTTCGACAAGCTCCTTGCCCTGCGCAGCCCGCTCGGGCTTCTCGCCGAGGAGTGGGACCCGCGGTCCAAGCGGCAGGTGGGGAACTTCCCGCAGGCCTTCAGCCACGCTGGCCTGGCGCTGGCGGCGCGACGGCTCATGCCTCAGGTCACGCTGTCGCTGCCCGGCCAGCGCAGCATGGAGCCGTCCCTCACCGCCGTGCCCGCCATCCCGTAACCCCCTGCGTCCGGCGGCCGGCCGGGCGTCCCGGCCCCTGCGGCCGGGACGCCCCCTGAACCGTCAGCACCTCCCGAGGCCCACCGACCCGGAAAACGCACCATGACCACCACTGGCACGAGCGCGAACTGCGCCTGGCCACCCGCCCGGCACCGCCACAGCCACAGCCACAGCTACGAAAGGGCCACCCCGATGAGTGAGGCGCCACTCTCCGGGCCTCCATACGAAGTACGCCCGCTGCGCACCAGCGCCCAGCAGGCCGAGGCCGGCACCCTCGTCCGGGACCGTAACCGGTGGCTCGTCGTGCGCAACCTCCCCTGCGACTTCCAGGCCCCTGCTCTCTACACCGTCCCCGACAAAGACACCGAGCCGGTCGGTGTGTTCGAGGACGGCGCGCTCATCGGGTGTTTGCTGCTGCACCGCAACCCCGGTCTGCGGCACTGGGGGCCACGGGCGCAGGGGCCGAGTGTGCTGATCAGTCACGCGCACAGCGTCCCCGGGGCGGCTGACGTCGGCCGGCTGATGACCCTGTGGGCCACGGACTTCGCCGCCCGCCTCGGCATGCCCTGTGTGCGGGCGGAGATCCCCATCCGCCACCAGGACGCGACGGGCCCGGAAGAACGCCTTGTGCGGCACGCCGAGCATCTGGGCTGGGAGAGAGGCGGCTACGGCGCCGGGTGGTGTGATCAGGGGCAGCGGGTGGCCCGTGTCGAGATGCCGGCCGAGCCGCGGCCGGGTCTCGTCCACCTGATCCGCTGCAGTGTTCCCCTCAACAAGGCAGCCGCCGCTGCCGCTGCGGCGGGTGACGGCGCATGCTGAGCACCCTGGCCACACCCGCCGCAGCGGCCGAGCGCTTGCCGGGGCACACACGCACGCGGCCCTTACCGCCGGATCCGGGTGAGGAGGCCTTGACCGTCCTCGGCCCGGCCTGGCGCAGCCCCACTGCCACAACGGTGCTGGCCGGTGAGACGTTCGACCTTGTGCGCGTCGCAGAGACCCCCGGGCGCCTCGCACTGGACTACCTGCAGCGCCGCGGCATACGCCGCGGGGCCGTCTTCACGGAGTACGGCAGCTGGCACTTCTTCGTCCCGCCCGACTCCGCCGTCCTGCCCCCGGGAACCGACTGGCCGCAGGCCGTCACCTACCTGACCGGGCAGCACGTGACCATCCCCGGGCGAGGCACCCGCACAGCAGACCAGGCACCGCTGCACTGGATCACCCGTGACCCCGCAGGCCACCTCTTCACCGCCCCCATTTTCTTGTGGGCAGCCTTACGCACATTCACTGCCACGCCGGACCTCCCCACGACAGGCAATGCGCAATGACCCCGCACACCACTATCGGTGAAATCGGCAGTAACGACTTGCTGACACAGGCAATGAACGAGATACTTCACACGGCGGCCCCTTACGTCGAAGAATCGACGGGGCTCGCACGTCCCGTCGCCCAGCAAGCCCAGCGCGAAACCGCCGACATCGATCTGACATGCGAGAACGCGCAGCGGGCCGCCACATATGCGGCGGGAAGCCGAATGGGCACCGTATGTGCACTGGTGGGCCACAAAAGCACCGCACATCACCACGGATTTTCGGCCTGCCCTCAATCTCGGTCATGCCGGAGTCCCTCGGACACCGACAAGTGACCCGAGACCAACGACGCCGGGACCCGCGCATGCCCTGCTCGTCGGTGACATCGGCAGCGCTGCGCGACCGCCTTCAGCGGCCAGGCGACCAGCGCCGCGAAACGTGCACGCGTCAGCACCAAGCGCGTAAAGCACGACATTGACGACCGGGGACCGACACCCCGGAAAGACGTCGAAAGATTTCCGCATGCGCTTGTTCACGTAAGAAAGGACACGTCATCATGGCCTCATCTCGCGAGCTACGGATTGCCTCCTGGAATGTGGAACACAATGGCCGTGGGCGCAGCGGAGATGAAGACAAACGGCAGCTGGCACACAGCATCGTCAAAGCATTCGAACCGCACGTCTTTTTCCGTCAGGAACTGACCCGCGCCTGGGACAACGGAAAAGCTGACCTTTACGCCGAGGGCACCCGGCTGGGTCTCATGCCGTTCATGACGCGGCCGCCGGAGGGGCGGAGCCGCAACCCGGTCGGCATCATGATCGACCCTGTCCTGTTCGACATCGTCGCCGAGTACCAGTACGACCTGCCGTGGAAGCCGATCTGCCGTCTCCGCGTACGTATCAAGGGATGTCGCAGGCCGATCGAGCTGGCCTCCGCCCATTTGTGTCACTTCGATCCGGATATCCGCGCGACGGAGGCGAGGTGGCTCACCACCCTCGCTGACTGCGGCCGCAGTGTCATTGTCGGCGGGGACATGAACAGCTACCCCCACACGGATCTGGAGAGCGAGACACTCCCGGACTGGGACACGATCCCGGACCGCGTCCATTACGAGCACCGCACCATCGAACGTGACGGTAAGCGGGTCTCGGACACCAGGCCGGACGAAATCCTCACCGGCAGCGGGGTCTTCACGGACCTCGGTCTGTACGCCAGCACCATCCTGGATCAGTCCGGGGCGCTGTTGCCCACGGCGAGCCTGACCCGCACCGATCAGGGGCCCGCGCAGCGTATCGACCGGATCTGCGCCACCCCCGACTGGGCCCAGACGCTGACCGGTTACGAGGTGGTGGCCACCGATGACGTCAAAGAGGTCACCGACCACGGCCTTGTCCTCGCCAGGTTCGACCTCGACGCCGTCTGCCGTATGCACGACCCCATCCGCTGACCCACTATCCCGCAGGAACTCCCGTGAACACCCCTCCTGTGCAAGGGCCGTGCCATGCCCGGTGACGCCCTCCTCCCGGCCCGGTGTGCGCCGCACTGTGACATCCCGCCCGTCCCGCTTCTGCTGACCGGCGCCGTCCTGCGCCATTACCGCATCGCAGCAGGACTGTCCTACCCGCATGTCAAAGAGGCCACGGGGATATCGGACGATCACTTGCGGCGCATCGAGTCGGCACAGCGTCCTGTGCGGGAGGACGCCGCCCGGACACTGCTGCGCACCTACGGCGCACCCGAGACGGAAGCACAGGCGGCCACCACCTTGCTGGCCCGCGGTCACGCGCACCAAGCGGAGTTCGGCGCGCTCAGGCGCGGCTGGTGGGTGTCGGCGCTGAAGAGGGCCTCCCACATGGCCGTACTCCTCAGTGCCGGCCCGCTCGAGCCGGTCTTCGATGCCGTGGCTCCCGTCGCTGCGGCTCCGGGCCGGATGCAGCACCTGCGCAGGATCCTGTTGCTGCTGCACGAGCCCGTCCTGGACACGGCCCCGGCACAGCAGCTGGCCCAGTTGGCGGATCTGGCCGGCCGCCGGGTTCTGGTCGTGCGTGTCGTTCCGGAACATGTCCCGGCCCCGGAGGAACTGGTGTCCGAGTGGACGCTGACGGTGGGGATCCGGGAGGAAGGTCCGCAAGTACGCGCCCGCCGCCAGCTGTACGTGGGGTACCCGCCCGGGCAGGCCACGTGGGCGCGCAATGGGAGGGCCGCGGCACAGCCCCGGAAGTTGGTACAGGCGGCTATCACCCACTCGCGTCCGTCGGCCGGTGCCCTCCAGCTGGGGCAGGCCGCCCAGCGGCCGCGTGTCTTCACCGCTGCGGGCGGCCGGCCCGGCCCGGACGCGGCGGCCGGTGAGCCGGCCGCCGCCCCCAGGGTGACCATGGGGTCGCCTGTGCCCGGGGTTTCACCGACCCGCATCCGCCACGCCCTGCTCGGTGGCGGCGGCCGGCCCGCGGACCGGGTCATGGCCCAGCGTCTGGCCCGGACGGCGTCGTGGTGGCCGCAGACAGTCCTGGCACAGGCCCGGCACGGGCAGCGCATGGTGCGCCACCTTGCCGCGCACGCGGAGCAGGACCAGTTCCTCGACCTCAGCGGTGGCCTGCCCGGTGCGAGGGCCGTGCACCGGATCGCCTCCGCGATCCGTCCCTCGCGCACCGTGTACGTCGACCGGGATCCGGCCGTGGTCGCCGCGTGGCGGGCCGCGCTGGCCGCCGAGCCGGACGCATCGGCGACCGCGGTCCTCGCCGACCTCGCGGAGCCGAAGGCCCTGCTGGAGACAGACGCCGTCCGGGCGCTGGACTGGACGAGCCCTATCGCCGTGCTCGCGCATGACGTGTCGCATTTCTGGGCCGACGAGGTGATGGACTGCCTGATGGAGGTGCTGCGCAAGGCGCTGCCCCCGGGCAGCGTCATCTCCCTCACGCAGTTGACGGCCACACGCCGCCCTACCTCCGTCGACCAGGTGGCAGGGATCTACCGGCAGGCGGGCATCGGCCTGTTTCCCCGCCACCCCGCTCACAGCGCCGCCTGGCACAGCTCGTGGCCCGCCTACACCCTCAACCCGGACGGCGTGCCGCGCTGGCACGCCATGCTGACGATGCGCACACCGGGCTGGGTCCCGTTCGCCCGCCCGGCCTTCTGGCCGGCATCCGCCGCCACCCGGCCCCCGGATCGGGAGCGGACGGCCACAGCACTCACGGCTCCGCCCGGCGGTGCGCCAGTGGGCGGCGTGTACGCCTGGCCGCCGGCCGGGGCGCCCGACGGCGCCCGCTGCCTTGGCTCACAGGCAGGAGGCACAGCGTGATGACCGTACCCGCCACCGCGGCACGGGCTGTCGTGCGTGCGCTGGTTCCTCCCACGAAGAGCGGCCACGCCTGCGAGGACGGTGCTTGCCGCGAGGCGTCCGTGGACGATGTCGTCGTCGGGACCATCCTGCGGGCCGCGCGCGAGCACGCCCGTCTCTCCCCGGGTGATGCCGCCGCCTGCCTCGGCCTGCGCGAGGCACGGATCATCCGCCTGGAGACCGGCCGGGCAACATGGTCCCCACAGCACGCGGTGACCCTGGCCCGCCGCTACGGGATCCCCGCAGAGCAGGTGGAGGAGCTGGGAGAGCTGCTCGCTGCCGAGCACGACCATGCTGTGCCCGACCTCGGCGCGGACCCGGGCCCCAGGCTGGCCGCGCTGGAGGGCCAAGCCGTCGCGATCCGCGTCGCCACTCGCACGGTGCCGCCCTTCGTCTACGGGTGGGGGACCAAGGGGACGTTACTGACCGGGCAACCGAGGCCGGGGATGCCGACGGCACCGCGGCCACGGCCGTGGCCCGCCTGTCCCGTCACCCTGCTGTGGGAGGAGTACACCCTCGCCTGGGGATACATCGACGCGGCGACGACCGCCGCACGGCTGCGGCACCTGGCCGCCATGGCCGGTGCCGGGGTACTGCAGTTCCGCATCCTGATACCCGACTACGACACCTGGTTCGAACCGGTCGGCAGCGAACTCACCCTCGAACACACCACCGTGTGCGTCGAGGAGCACCTGTACGGGGTCACCTACAGCAACGGGCCGGCCGCCGCGTGGAAGAAAGCAGCCCTCGACCGGCAACTGGCCGCCGCTCTCAGCCCCGAGGACTCCCTGGCCGCTCTCCACCGCGCCGCCGAACGGTGGGCACGCTCATGACCACAGCCCTTCTGTCCGGCACCGACCCGAACCCGTCGCAGGCCGGGCCCTTGCAGCAGCCGCACACCGCGCGCACTCGCCTTGATGCTCCGCGGCTGCATCCTCCTCGTCTGGAAGCCGACCGGGGCATGCTGACGATCACCGAAGAAGCGGATCGCCTGCCCTTGTTCACCCCGGGCACCGTGCTGGTCAGCCCTCGCCACGCCGGACCGGTCCGTCGACGTCTGCCCGGCCGGCCCATCACGGCCGGGCCCGCCGGCATCGCGATGACCCTCGTCGCGCTCGACCGCGCCACGGCTGCCCTCCACCCTGCAGCAGCCGCGCGAAAGGCCACCTGCTGGGGCTGCACCGCCGGCGCGCTCGCCCTGCACGGCAGGAGCGCGAAGCCCGCTCGCCGAACCGGCTGGGCCTTGCCCATAGCCGGCTCCAAAGGGCCGCCGGGTGGCTGGCCTTACGCCATGCACCGGCAGTGGATGACCTCACCGAGCTGATGCACCCACAGACCTGACACCACCCGGTTCGAACGGAGTACCCGTGGACGAAAACCATCCCACGCGCCGGCAGACGAGCGCCCCCACCCCGCCGGAGCGCGCCGACTTCGGCCTGTTCCGGCTCAAAGAAGGCCGTCAGCTGACGCGCCACGAGCGGGCCGGGTTCACCGCATGGGTTACGCCATACAAGACCACGCCCATCCGCGACATAGTCAAGAAGGCCAGTCGCTCCTACGAGGCGATCCACCAGCTCCCCTCGGATAACGGCGTCACCCTGCGCCCCGGAGGCAACACGCCCGCGATGCCGTCGACACCTGACGGTCACCCGGAATCCAGTGGCGGCCGGATGAGTAAGGCTGCGCCGGCGTCCGGCGCTTCACACAGGAACACGGCCCTGGAACGGATCGTGCTGGAGGAGCTCAAGTGGTCGTGGTCGCAGTTCGCCAAGCGGATCCGCGAGCACTGCGCAACCATCGGCCAACCCCAGACCGTGAGCCAGAGCACGGTGTCGCGGTGGTATGCGGGGGCGCAGCCGCGACCGGAACTGGCGGCCGCGGCGTGTTACGTCCTGAGTCAGGCGTGCGAGCGCCCGGTGAGCCCCGAGAGCCTGGGCTGGCCGTCCGAGGAGAGGGATGTTGCCGATGGCGGCCCGATCAGTGGGGCTGCGTCGGCGCCCGGTGCTTCACACAGGAACACGGCCCTGGAACGGATCGTGCTGGAGGAGCTCAAGTGGTCGTGGTCGCAGTTCGCCAAGCGGATCCGCGAGCACTGCGCGACCATCGGCCAGCCTCCGACCGTGAGCTGGAGCACGGTGTCGCGGTGGCGCACGGGGACGCAGCCGCGACCGAAAGTGGCGGCCGCGGCGTGTTACGTCCTGAGTCAGGCGTGCGAGCGCCCGGTGAGCCCCGAGAGCCTGGGCTGGGCGTCCGAGGAGAGGGATGCCGAGCAGGCGCTGCAATACGGTGATGTGAGGCACGCGGTGCGGATGCTGCGGAGGTTGTGGCAGTTGGACGCCGTGCCCGAAAGCGCGACCGTGCGCAGGATGCTGTTCGTCCCGGAGCCCTTCGCGGTCACCGATTCGGTCATTCTCCCGGACACGGAGTTCGCCGGGTACGGACAGCGGCAGGTGACCCTGGCGGACATCGAACTCCTGGACGCGCACACCGACCTGTATGCGAGAACGGACGCCCGGCACGGAAGCGGGTTCCGCTCGGTGTTCGCCGCTTTCCTCTCCGCCCACGCCGCTCCGCTGCTGGAAGGCGGTTTCGACGCCGGGCGGGGCCGGCTGCTGTACGGCAGCGTCGCCGACGCGGTGCTCACGCTGGCGAGCATGGCCTACGACGACCAGGCGCCGGGGCTGGCCCAACGCTATGTCCTGCAGGGCATGCGGCTGGCACAGGCGATCGGGGACCGCGGGCGGCTGGCGCGCGGCTGCATCCACCAGGCCCGGCTCGCGGCATTGGCGCGCGACGGCCGTGAGGTGCTGGCCCACGCCCGCAGCGCGGTTGCCGCGGCGGCAGACGCTCCGCCGCTGGTTGGGGCCTACGCGGCGGTGACGGAGGCAAGGGCGTGGGCCCACAACCGGGACGGCGCGCAGTGTCGGGCGGCGGTAGAGCGGGCGCGTGCCGCGCTCAACCGGGCCGGGCGGGGATCGGATCCGCGGTGGCTGGCGTGGCTGAACCGCCCGGAACTGGAGGCACAGGCCGCGTGGGCGCTGACGGCGGCCAAGCTGACCGAAGAGGGCGATGAGGCTTTGAAGGTGGCGATGGATCTGCCGCCGGAACGCACGCGCGTCAGTGTGGATGTGCTGATCACCGGTGCGGAGCTGGCGCGGCTACGGGGCGACCAGGCCGAGCGGGAGGAACTGCTGGCGCAGGCGAGGACGGCTGCTCAGCTCCTGAAGAGCCGGCGCTTGGCGCAGCGCCTGGCCGACGCCGCCGGGGGAGGCCCAGCCCATGCTTTCTGATCCCAGGCCGGTGGGTGGCCCCGGCCGGCAGACCTGGCAGGCAACGCGGCGTCGAAACGGTCGAGGGGAAGCGGAAGAAGCCCACTCGCGGCGCCGATCCGCGGTGACCAGGAACAACGAGCGTGAGCCGCTGCCGGCCCTCCCTGCCGGCGGGCAGCCCGCGCGTCCTCGAAGCAGATCACCAAGTCCGCGCGGAAGCCCCCGTACGGACTCCGCGCTCGCCGCGCACTGCACAGGCGGCGAAACCAGCGCACCGGACGTCCGGAACGTAGCCCACCCCAAACTTCCACTGTGCACCGGCTGGCTTGCTTCCCGCCACACACCGGGCGTGGGTGACCTCCCGCCGATGACGCCTTGCAGGTCTGACACCACCCGCTTCGAAAGGAGTATTTATGGACGAAACCAAACCCACGACCCAGCAGACGGCCGGACCCGCAGGGTCGACGGACGGCGGCTACGGCCCGTTCCCGATTCAGAAAGGCCGCCGGCTGACGGGCCAGGAACTGGCCGACTTTACCGAACTGGTTGTCGCGGCTTACAAGACCACGTCCATCCGCGGCATCTGCAAGAAGACGGGCCGTTCCTACGGTGCGATCCACCGGACCCTTGTGAGGGGCAACGTCACCCTGCGCCCCAGGGCCGCCAAGCCCGGGACGCCCTCGAAGACCTGATCCCCGCTGGAGCCCGGCACTCGCCCGGATCCAGTACACCCTGACCCTTCAACCCACCCAGGAGAGAGCCCACATGACCATCACCACTCACGAGACTCTCGTATCCCAGGAAGCCGACCTGCTCGCGCGAGTGCGTGACCTGCTCGCGGCCCACCCCGCCGGAAGCGGATTCCGGCTTCTCGCGGTCCAGGACGAGGTATCCGTTGGCGAAGGCGAGGTTGTCGTCCAGGAGTTCAACCCGGTCAGCGGCGTCGTGGAACTGCGTGCGCGCCAGCTGACCGAGGTGAACACCGGAGACCTGCTCCACGCCGCGCGGGTCATCAACCCGAACGACCAAGAGCTCGTCTCGTACGCACAGTCCCCACAGGCCACTGTCTGGCTCAAGAGCGGCAAGGACCACTTGATGTCCCCTGGCGTGATCAGTCGGTGACCGCGCGAGAAGACGAGCACCGCCGTATCGCCTCCTCCGTCTGGACGCCGCTCAGCTCGGTAGTGGTGCCGCGTTGGCGTCCCCGTGGAATGTCGCTCACCCACCTCCCCTCGGTGATCCCGGCGGAGGAGGCGGTGTCGCTTCCGCTGCCCAGTGATCCCGGCGCGCGGAAATCCGCACAGGCCGTCACGCTCGTGGACGGCGACGACTTCCAGCGGGAGACCGACGAGGCGGCGATCGCCCGGCACTACTCGGAGTGGCCGCGTACGCGGGTCATGGAGAGCATCGAGACGCGATCGGACGGCTGGCCGTCGCTGATCAGCCTGCGCCTGGCCGGAATGCTGCGACGCCGTGTGGTCTGCGCGCTGTACGAATCACGGCAGCAGGACACCACGATGGGGCGGCATCAGGACCACTGGGACGGCATGATCGTACAGATGCGCGGTGCGAAGGTGTGGCGGCTGTGGGCAGACCCGTCGGGCCAGCCCCGGGAAATCCTCACCCAGGCCGGTGACGTTCTGCTCATCCCACAAGGTGTCGAGCACGACGTGTCCACCCCCCAGTACTCGGCCCACCTCGCATTCGCCATCACCGACCGGCCTCTCGTGGGCACCTGACCACACCACTACCAGCCGTTTGCACGGCCCGTACCGGGCCGTGCAAACGGCGCCGCTCAGCGCGCAGGCAGATCGGACTGCACGGCTCGGACACTGCTTCTGCTGCCCGCTGCCTATCCCTGTGGCCCTTGCCCCACCGGAGCGTCCGGGTCGGCAGACCCCACTACAGCGGTTCGAACACCTGCCCTCCCCCTCCACCCTGACCCAGCCCGTCGGAAGGTCTGCGACATGTTCGGAACCAGGCGCCCATGACCAGCACCCCGGAGACGACGACCCTGGCCAGCGCCCTAGGCGACGTCCTCGACCAGGCAGCAGGTGAGATCGACTCGTGCCGCAGCCGCGGGCTGCGCTCTGCCACCGGCCTTCACCGGCGCCTGCAGGACCTGCTCACCAGCACCCTTGCGAACGCCTGGCCAGACCTGCCGGTCATCACGGTCACGCACCGCCCACCACCCTCCGATGCGCTGCCCGCCGACTGTGTGCTGCTCAACCCGCTCGACGGCGTCGCCGCGGTCGCATCCGGCAGCCCGCATTTCGCGGTCACCGCCTGCCGCATCCGCCGAGGATTCCCCGTCCAGGGCATCGTGGACCTGCCCGCCCACCACATCCGCGTGAGCGTCGACCGGGCCGCGAGGACTGTCACCGGAAGCGTTGACCGGCTGCCCGTGTTCGACGAGAGCACAGTCCTGACCAGACCAGACGATGCCGATTCCGCCCGCCGGATCCTTGCTGGCCGTCCCGTCGAGGTGGTGCCCACCGCCAGCGTCATGATGACCCTCGTCGCACTCGGCCGCGCCCGGGTCGCCGCCCACCTGCCCGCAGGACACGACACAGCCACCCCGTGGGACTACGTCAGCGCCGCACTGGCCGTGCACACCTCCGGCGGCACAGTCCGCGCGCCGGACGGCCGCGATCTCGCCCACAGCCGGCCCGCCGCCCATGCCGGCTGGCTGGCCACCAATCAGCCCCCCAGCCCAGCCGAGCTCGCGCCGTTGATGAACCCGCCCTATGGCCCGGCCGGCGAGGGCGGACGTGGCTGAGCGGATCTTCACGCTCGACGACCTCACCGGCGCCCGCTCGGTGTGCTGCTGCCTGGCCTGTGAACTCGGCGCGTATTCGCCGGCCACCTCACCGCCCAGCGCACCGGCGGCCCGGTCACCACGCTGGGTCACCGCGGCCCCGCACCCGGCACGACCGCCGTGCCGCGATGGGCGGCGGGCTCGTGGACGCCGTGGTGTGGAAGGAGATGCGCCCCCGCCAGCTGGCCGCCTGGCTCCCCGACCGCCAAACGCGGGTGTCGGACCGCAGCGAAGATTTCAGTAGCGCACCAAATACTTCAGTAGGTTCTTCAGTGCGGCGCCGAACAGTTCAGTCAGAACGCACTGGATCCTGGCGCACGGCGGTCGCACATCACGCGCTAGTCGAGATGCAAGGAGCATGCCAGGTATGGGATACACGGTAAGCGACATCGAGAAGTACGGCCGCGCCGTTGACGCCGGTGAGGTGACGTTGGAGGAGGCCGTCTCGTCCCTGGTCGCCGCCAGCGAAGGAGGTCTGGCCCCGCTTGGAGCCGCTGACCTCGTGGCGAACTGGAGGACTGCCCGCCTTGAGTACGCCGAGGTGGCCCCCGACGTTCTGCCCGATGACCCCGACCACCAGCTGGCGTTCGTCAAGGAGTACCGCGAGCGGGCCCTGGCGAGGATCGCTGACCTGGACTTCGCGATGAGGAACGGCATCATTCCTGCCCGGCTCCAGGACTGACCGCCGCGCGGAAGATTTCAGTCGGCAGGTCAGGGCCCTGCCGACTGAAATCTTCGGTGCGGGCCGACAGCGGGCCCGGGTGCAGCCGCTGGCCGGCCGGATCCCGCGCCTGGTCCGGATCCGCCAGGCGATCCGCGCCGACCGGTTTATCCCCTCGGGGGCCTGCGGGCGCCGCTTTCTCCACCGGAGGTCGTTCCTCGTTCCGTTTCCTCGTCGCACACTGGCCCACCCTCATTAAGGAGTTCACCCCATGAGCCTGGACGGACGCGGCCGGTGACGTGGACGCCGAACACCTCCCGCCCTGGACCCCCGCCGCCCGGACGGCCGCCGCTCCCCGCGCCGACGACCTGCTCCACCACACCGGTTGGGCCCTTCACCAGCTCGCCGCCGCCGACCGCGGCGGCGACCCGCTGGCGGCCGCGACTCGCCCGGGTGGTGAGCCTGGCCGGCCACGAGGACCTCGGCGAGCTCGTCGCCCGCGTGCTCGGCCGCCCCCACCACGTCCTCGACCCCGCCCGGCTCCACGCCCCCGGCACCCTGAGGCCCAAGGGCGGCAGTGTCCTCGTCGTCGCCCGCTCCCGCGCGCTCACCCTGAGCGTCCTGATGCCGCTCCCCTGGTCACGGGGTAGTGGGAGCCCTCGAGCCCCGTTGAAGAGCGCCTCACCGAGCTGTACGACGTGACCGCCCCGGGCAACCACGGCTGTCCCCACCACACCGGTCCCCTTCGCAACCTGACCATCTGCGCCAACGTCATCGACCCGATCACGGGCGCCCGTTCCTTCCGACCGCTGCACATTGCCGAGCTCTCCGGCCGGACGGTCGCCATCACCGCCGTCATCGGACCGAACGCCTTCGCGAGCACCGCTCCCGACCTCCGCGCTGGCCAGAAGGTGACCGACCCCGCCCGCGCCCTGCACCAGCTGTACGACCAGCACCACCAGCACGACGACGAACTCGCTGAGGGGCGTCTCGGCGCTCACCGGCACCGGCACCACGGCATCGACCCCGAGCGGCGGTGCGGGCTCATTGCACCGTTGCTGCGGCCAGCCCCCCGAGCCACACCCGCTCGCGGGTGGGAACCTCGGCGATTCGGCCAACCATGCGGTCGGACAGACCCGTTGCGCCGGACGGGTCCATGCATCCTCCACACGCCGCCACCCGCTCTATCTCGGGAATCCCGGAGCGACTGAAACACACCAGTTCGATATCTCTGCCAGCTCGTTGAGCATCACGGACCAGCCGTGACCGACAGATCGGGGGACAGCGTGAACACGGGCAGTACATCCGCGCAGCAGAGCGAAGGCGCGTCGGCGGCGAGCCCTCCACAGAACGCTGTGAGCACGCCGCAGGAGGAGGAGTTCCTCTACCGGGACACCTCCCGGCTCCAGGCCGGTGCGCAGATGACGACCGTCACGATGGCGCGGCGCCTGCCCGCGCTGGTGCTGCGCTCCCTGAAAATGGCCTGGCGGGTCGACCGGGTCGCGACGGCCGGCCTGCTCGCCTGCCAGGTCGCCACCGGCGTGCTCGCGGCTCTGGGCCTGCTGGCCGTCACCGGGACCCTGACCGCGCTGATCTCCTCCGCAGACATCTCCGACCGGCTGTGGGAGGCGGCCCCGCAGCTGGCTGTGATCGCCGCGGCGACCGGCCTTCGCGCCCTGCTGGGCATCACGGTGACGTGGCTTACCGGGCGGCTCCGGCCCTTCCTGGCCCGGGCCGCGGAACTCACCATGATCGAGGCTGCGCTCGGCGCCGAGCTCGCCGCGAACAACCAGCCCGGCTACAACGACTTCTACGACATCGCCGACCGCGGCTCCCAGGTCACCCCCGACCTCGTAGAGGAAGCCCAGGACGTGCTGGCCGCCACCGCGACCCTCGTGGCCGGAGCCACCGTCCTCACCGTGATCCACCCGGTCCTCCTTCCCCTGCTGCTGCTGGCGTGCCTGCCCCAGGCAGCCGCGTACGTGCGAGCCGCCCGCGTGGTGTACCTGGCCGGTCTGGAGACCTCGGGTCGACGCCGGATGCTGCACAAACTGCGCTGGCACATGGCCTACATGGAGTCCAGCGAGGAGATGCGCGCCTGCCTGGCCGGGCCGTTCCTCCTCGGCCGGTACCGGCGGCTCGCCGCCTCGGTCAACGCCGCCGAACGCAAGGCCGCGGACACGGGCGCGTGGATGGGCCTGGCGGGCGCGGCCGCCGGCGGAGTGGCCTCGGCCGCAGTGTGGGCTGCGCTGCTGTGGCTCCTGGCCTCCGGGCGCATGGACCTGGCGGCCGGAGGCGGCGCGGT
Organism: Streptomyces sp. DSM 40868; assembly: GCF_011820545.1. Classification (NCBI taxonomy): domain Bacteria; kingdom Bacillati; phylum Actinomycetota; class Actinomycetes; order Kitasatosporales; family Streptomycetaceae; genus Streptomyces; species Streptomyces sp. DSM 40868. The sequence continues at coordinate 8,568,895 of NZ_CP050504.1, read as the reverse complement.
CTTCGCCCTCCAGACCGCGACCGGTTCCGTCCGCGGCATCATCAACGGCGGCGCCCGGCTGGTGCGCACCGGCTGGTACGTGCAGGACTGGCAGAACTTCCTCGACAACGCCCACGGGCAGGCCATGGCCGGCTCGCGCGGCACGAAGACGCTGTCCGCGGCCCCGGAGCGATTCGAGGTCCGCGACGTCACCTACCGGTACGACGGCGCCGAGCGGGACAGCCTGAGCGGGGTGTCACTGCAGGTACGGCGCGGGGAGATCGTGGCCCTGGTCGGAGAGAACGGATCGGGGAAGTCCACGCTGTCCCGGCTGATCTGCGGCCTGCTCCTGCCCACCTCCGGCGAAGTGGCCTGGGACCACACGACCACGACCGAGATGGAGCCCTGGGAGGCGTGGAAGCACGTCGCCCTGGCCCCGCAGCGGTACACATACCTGCCGCTGACCCTGCGGGACAACATCACCTTCGGGCAGGGCGACAGCAGCGACGCCGCCGTCCTGGCAGCCTGCGAGGCGTCCGGAGCCGCCGACATGCTGCCCGCTCTGCGGTCCGGCCTCGACACCCTGTTGACCTCCGAGTGGTTCGGCGGCCAGCAGCTGTCCGGCGGACAGTGGCAGCGCGTCGTGCTCACCCGAGCCTTCCACCGCAACGCGGCCCTGCTGGTGATGGACGAGCCCACGGCCGCCCTCGACGCCCGAGCCGAGCACCACGTCTTCACCGGACTGCGGGAGCTGGCCAAAGACCGGGCCATCCTCCTGATCACGCACCGGCTCGCCAACGTGGCCGTGGCTGACCGGATCGTCGTCCTCGACCAAGGGCGCCTGGTGCAAGAGGGGACCTACGCGCAGCTCACCCGGCAGCCGGGCCTGTTCCGGTCCCTCTGGGAGCTCCAGCAGCGCACCGGCGGTGGTGAGGCGGGCGACACCGCGTGATCTCCACCCTGCACAGGAACCGTGCGCACAAGGTGGCACGCCCCGCAGGCCCCCTGTGCCGGCCAGGAGCCCGCCGGCCGGGCTCGTGCCCTGGCCGCCCCGCAGCCGTCGAACATGGAGAAGCCGTGACCCACTTGGAGCCGCACCAGCCTGCCCCGTCCGCCGCCGGACCTCGCGGCAAGTCCGACGCCTGGTTGATCAGACAAACGGACATCACCCAGGAACTGGCCGCCTACCTCCACCCCGACGAGGCGACGCCGTTGTCCGAGCCAATGCGGCTGCTGGCCCGGCGGGGCGGCTGCACCTCGCGGAACGACTTCCCGATGCACGTCACCGTCGGGGCGCTGCTGGTCCGTGCCGGTACGGAGATTCTCCTCGTGCAGCACCGGGCCTACGGGATCCTGCTGCAGCCGGGCGGTCACCTTCAACCGTCCGACGCCACCTTGCTCGACGCCGCGCTGCGCGAGCTGGCTGAGGAGACCGGGGTCGATCCGCAGCAGGTCGTCCCCGCGTCCCGTGCGCCGGTCTACATCGAGTACGGCCAGGTTCCGGCCCGCCCGGAGAAGGGGGAGCCGGAGCACCACCACCTCGACTTCGGATACGCGTTCACGACGCGGAACGCTGACATCGGGCAGCTTCAGGAGTCCGAGGTCACGGGCGCCGGCTGGTATCCGCTCGCCGAAGCCGCGCGCCCGGTCGGGCACCGGATTCAGCGGGCCGCCGCTATCCCAGGACCGGCGGCCGGGGGCGGGGCCCGGTGACGGTTACCGCCCGTACCCCGCAGCGAACGACCGCGTGGAGTGTTCCGGCCTTCCGGCTCCTCCTCGGAGCCGAGACCGTGAGCCTTTCGGGGTCAGCGGTGAGCACCGTCGCCCTGCCTGCGCTGGCCGTGCTGGAGCTGCGCGCCTCCACCACCGAGGTCGCCCTGCTCGCGTTCCTCGGCCAGCTCCCGAACGCGTTCGCGCTGTGGGCGGGCGCCCTGTCCGACCGGCATCCCAAGCGGCCCCAGTTGATCACCTCGGACCTGGCAGCGGCCGGTGCGCTCGTGACCATCCCGGCCTCGGCCCTTGCCGGGGCGCTCACCGTCGGGCAGCTGTGCGCGGTCGCGATCGTGCTCGGGGCGGCCCAGGTCGTGCACGACGCCGCAGCGATCAGCCTGCTGCCGGCCCTCGTCGATCCGGACCAGCTCCACGACGCGAACGCCAAGATCGGCGCGGCGTCCTCGGTGGCCGACAGTGCCGGCACCAACGCCGGGGCCGCCCTGGTCGGCGCCGTCGGCCCCGCCCCGTCGGTTCTCGCCGACGCCCTGTCCTTCCTCGCCTCCGCCGTACTCGTCTGGCGCATGCGGGTCCCCAAGACCGCCACCGCGCCGTGCGCCCGCACCGGCCTTGTGCGCGACATCGCCGACGGCGTGCGCTACGTGGCCCGGCAGCCCACGATCCGCACGGTGATCGCCGCCCTGTCGACGCTCTCCTTCGGCCTGGCCGTGATGAACACCTACTGGGCGTACTACCTGCTGGACCGACTCGGAGCGTCCCCGACGGCGTTCGGCGTGATCATGGGCGCCGGCGGCGCCGGAGGCTTGGCCGGTGCACTGCTCGCGCCGAGGATCGCCGCCCGGATCGGCATCGGTCCCACGATCATCGTGGGGTTCGCGGTCAGCCCCCTCGCCCAGGTGCCCTTGCTGTGCGCTGGGCCCGGCCTTCGGTGGCAGAGCGTCCTGGCCGCCACGCTGGCGGTGCAGCTGTTCTGGGCGACGGCGTCGGGGACCAGCCAGCGGTCCCTGCGCCAGGCCGTGTGCGCCCCCGCCTTCCAGGGCCGAATGCAGTCCGCCAGCACCACGCTCACCGCCGGGGCCCGCCCGCTCGCCGCCGCCACCGCCGGCGGCCTGGTCCTCCTCCTCGACGTCCGGGCCACCCTCGCCATCGGCGCGCTCCTGCAAGTCGTACCCGTCGCCCTGTTGCTCGCCTCCCCCGTCCGCGCGCTGCGGGAGATCCCCGCCCGCGCGGCCGTGCCGCCCGCCCGCGAAGGAGCCTGATGACCACCACGCCCACTGCAGCCTCGGCCTACTGGGAACCGCTCTGGTCCGAAGGCCGCCGCTACCGGCAGCTCGACGACACCGAGAACCGGTTGCTGGAGGACCACCTCGGCCCTGGCCGTGCCCGCCCGGCCCTCGACATCGGCTGCGGCGACGGCGCTCTTGCCCGACGCCTCGCCCAGCTCGGCTACCGCACGACCGGCATCGACTGCTCCCCCACCGCCATCGCGCTCGCCGCCGCCCAGGACCCCGGGCCCGGCATCGTGCCGGTCTGGCAGTGCATGGACTTCACCACCGACGACCTCGGCACCCTGCCGGAGCCGGCCTACGCGGCCATCACCTGCCGACTCGTCTATCGGTGGATCGACGACAAGGCCGTCTTCCTCGACCGCGTCCGCCGGCTCCTCGCCCCAGGTGGAACCTTCTGGGTCGTCACCGAGATCGCCGGCCGCCGCCCCGCCACCGACCCCTTGCAGAACCTCGGCATCACCCCGGCCCAGGCCGAACTCCTCACCGCGGGCTGGTCCACCGTCCACACCGCCGACCTCGACGTCCTGCGCTGCTACGCCCTGCGCCCGTGAACCCCCGCCCTGCGATCTGATGGAGGACCGGTTGAGCACCGAGCAGGACACCGTCGCGACCTGGAACACCTACGGAAACCACCAACTCGCGCGAGGACTCGGGCTGCCCGAGCTGGACCGGTGGGACTGGGGCATCCCCGGCACCGGCCCCGGCACCGAGGTCTTCGGCGATGTGACCGGGCTGCGCATCCTCGACCTCGGCAGCGGGCTCGGCCGGCACGCCGCTCACCTCGCCGCCCGGGGCGCCGACGTCACCGCCGTCGACGCCTCCCCCGCCCAGCACCAGCGCGCCGCCACTCGCTACCCCGACACCCCACGCCTGCGCCTGGTGTGCGCCGACGCCGTGGCCCACCTACGCGACGCCGACCCGTACGACCTCATCTACTCCGTCTCCTCCGTCCCCTACCTCGACCCCGACCGGCTGCTGCCCGTCCTGGCCAACGGCCTCAAGCCGGGCGGCCGCCTCCTCTTCTCCGCGCTGCACACCAACTCGAACGGCACCGGGCCGTCGAACGAGGCCGTCCCGCGACCCGAGATCCTGAGGCTGCCCGGCACCACCGACGACCACCCCGTCAACATGTGGGTCCTGACCCCGCAACTCTGGGAGGACCTCCTCATCCAGCACGGATTCACCATGGAGGCGGTCACCACGATCGACTCCGACAAGCCGGACAACCACGTCTCCTACCGGCTGTACGCCGCCCGCCGACCGCAGCGCGTACCGAGCCGCCCCCGCACCAGCGCACTGCCCCCGCCGAATACCGCGCTGGGCGTCGGCGTCATCGTGCACGGCCCGGACGGCGTCCTGCTCGGGCGGCACCGGCGCCGTACATGGGAGCTCGCCGGCGGAACCGTCGAACCGGGAGAGACCTTCGCTCAGGCCGCCGTCCGTGAACTCCGCGAGGAAGCCGGCCTTGTGGCGGATCCCGGCGACGTACGGGTGCTGGGCACGCTCCTGGACCGGGTGGGCGACGTCGTCCGGGTGACAGTTCCCGTCGTCGTCTCGCAGTGGTCCGGCGTCCCTCAGCAGCGCGAGGAGGCCATCGGATCCTGGCGTTTCTGGCCCCTGGACGCGCTGCCCGGCCCTCTGTTCGTACCGAGCGCCCAGTGCCTCACCGCCTGGAACCCGGACCTGCCGCTCGACCAACCGCCCGCCCACTTCCAGGCCTATCGCTCACCTGGCCGTGCTTAGACCGTGTCCTATGTGGTGAGACGGACGAGTCGTTTGTAGCAGCACAGGGCGGCGGCGAGCCCGAGGAAGGCCAGGTAGTTGCGGGGGTCGCGTTCGTAGCGGGGGCTGAGCCGACGGTAGCCGGAGAGCCAGGACATGGTGCGCTCGATGACCCAGCGGCGTCGCCCTAATCGTTCGCTGGATTCGATTCCTTTGCGGGCGATGCGGACGCCGATCCGCCTGCCGCGCAGCCATTTCCGCAGGTCGGCACGGTCGTAAGCCTTGTCCGCGTGGAGGCGCTGGGGCTTGAAGTGGCGGCCGCGGTGGGGGTCGTGTCTCGTTTGGTGACCCTCCACCATCGGCTTCAGTCCTTCGCTGTCGTGGGTGTTGCCGGCCGAGACGCCGACGAGGAGAGGCAGTCCGTTCGCGTCCGACAGGACGTGCATCTTGGAACCCGGCTTGCCCCGGTCCACGGGACTCGGACCTGTGTGTTCGCCCCCTTTTTAGCCCTGACGTGGGCGGTGTCGAGGACGACGCGGGTGACGTCGATCAGGCCGGCGTCGTCGAGCCGGTGCAGCACAGCCTCGTGCAATCGACCCCAGACCCCGGCTCTCGACCAGATCAGAAACCGGCGGTGAGCCGTCGACTTCGATATACCGAAGCAGGGCGGCAATTGGCGCCAGGCACAGCCGGACACCAGCACGTAGATGATCGCTGCGAACAGCGTCTCATCAGGAGTGTCCTGCGTTCCTCCGCCCTGCGGCCGCACCCTCGACGGCGGGATCAGCGGCTTCGCGATCTCCCACAGCCCGTCCGGAACAATCCAACTCCACGTCCCCCGCCCCATACCGAGGACAACGACGCCTCACCACATAGGACACGGTCTTAGACGTCGTCTCATTTGGCGGGGCGAGTAGTCTGCGCTGTGTGGTGATGGTCGAGCGCTTGGTACCAGACGAGCTGTGGGAGCTGTTCCAACGGGTGGTCCCGCCCGCTCCGGTACGACCTCAGGGCGGCGGTCGGCGCCGGTACGGGGACTGCGAAGTGCTGGTCGCGATCATCTTCGTGGCCACAACAGGCTGCACCTGGCGGCAGCTGCCGCCGGTCTTCGGGCCGTCGGGCCCAACCGCACACCGGCGCTTCACCGAGTGGAAGTACCGCCCGAGTCTGGGCCAAGTTGCACCGCGTCATCCTCGATGAACTGGGCTCGCGCGGCGGCCTGGACTGGTCGCGCTGCGCGATCGACTCGGTGAACATGCGGGCCTTGAAAGGGCGGGGCAAGAAGGGCTCGAAGATCCACTTGATCACCGAGCGGACCGGTCTGCCCATCTCCGTCGCGATCTCCGGCGCGAACCTCCACGACGGCCAGGCGCTTCAGTCACGCGTGCGCGGCATCCCTCCAATCCGGTCCCGCCGCGGCCCGCGCCGGCGGCGGCCCGCCAAGCTCCACGCGGACAAGGGCTACGACTACGACCACCTGCGCCGATGGCTCCGCTCGCGCGGCATCCGCAACCGCATCGCCCGAAGAGGCGTCAAATCCTTCACACGGCTGGGTCGGCATCGCTGGACGATCGAGCGCACGATGTCCTGGCTGGGCGGCTGCCGCCGCCTGCACCGCCGCTACGAGCGCAAGGCCGAGCACTTCCTGGCCTTCACCGCCATCGCCTGCACCCTCATCTGCTACCGCAGACTGGCAGCCTGACGGGCGCCACCCACAGGTGGGACGATCCACAGCGTGATCGGATGGATGCACCGCACCCCGCGCTGGGCGGTCATATCGGCCTGCGGGATCGCAGCCGTCCTGCTCTTCGTCGGCGCTTTTACGCACGTCGCTGACCTGCTTCGCCACGGTCTGTACCCGTACGACTGGGCACCAGGGTGGCTCAACCTCTACTGGTCGTCGCTGGCACTGTTCGACACGCTCGCCGCCGTCTTCCTGGTCCGCGGTAGGCGCCGAGGAATCGACCTCGCCTGCGTCATCATGGCGACCGACCTCGCCGCCAACTGGTACGCGGTCTACGGCATCCAGCACAGCAGTCTCGCAGCTCAGCCCGGCCTTCAGCGACTGACCGCGTTCACCGCACTCGTCCTGGGAACGGCACCGTTCATTCGACGGCACCTCACCAATTGAGACGCCGTCTTAGACCGTGTCCTATGTGGTGAGGCGTTCGTTGGCTGTGCATGGGGCGGGGTACGTGGAGTTGGATTGTTCCGGACGGGCTGTGGGAGATCGCGAAGCCGCTGATCCCGCCGTCGAAGGTCCGGCCGCAGGGTGGCGGGACACAGGACACGCCTGATGAGACGCTGTTCGCAGCGATCATCTACGTCCTGGTCAGTGGCTGTGCCTGGCGGGCCCTGCCACCCTGCTTCGGCATCTCGAAATCGACCGCGCACCGCCGGTTCCTCATCTGGTCCAGAGCCGGGGTCTGGGGCCGCCTGCACGAGGCCGTACTGCACCGGCTCGACGACGCAGGGCTCGTCGATGTCACCCGCGTCGTCCTCGACTCTGCCCACGTCCGCGCTAAAAAGGGGGCGAACACACAGGTCCGAGCCCCGTGGACCGGGGCAAGCCGGGTTCCAAGATGCACATCCTGTCGGACGCGAACGGACTGCCCCTACTCGTCGGCGTCTCAGCCGCCAACGTCCACGACAGCGAAGCACTGAAGCCGATGGTGGCCGGTCACCAAACGAAACACGACCCCCACCGCGGCCGACACTTCAAGCCCCAACGTCTCCACGCCGACAAGGCCTACGACGTTCCTCACCTGCGTAAATGGTTACGTGGCAAGCGGATCGGAGTGCGCATCGCCCGCAAAGGCATCGAGTCCAGCGAGCGATTGGGGAGACGCCGGTGGGTCATCGAACGTACCCTCTCCTGGCTGACCGGCTACCGCCGGCTCAACCACCGCTACGAGCGCCATTCCCGCAACTACCTCGCCTTTCTCGGACTCGCCGCAGCCATTTGCTGCTACAAGCGACTCCTCCGCCTCACCACATAGGACACGGTCTTAGCCCGTCGCCCACGCCCACCGCGTTCGAAAGGAAGGCACCATCGTGACCCCGCCCCCTGCAGATGCTTCCCGCCCGCCCCTTCTGGGTGTCTTCGCACACCCGGACGACGAATCTCTCCTCGTCGGCGGTGTCCTCGCCCAGCACCACGCGGCCGGGGCTCGCACGGCGGTCGTCACCGCCACTTGGGCCCCCGACAGCCGCCGTGCGACTCCCGCCCCGGCGCCGCCTACCTGCACATCACCGCCGACCAGGCCGAGCCGACCGCGGCCACGGTGCGGGCCGCGCTCGCCGGCACCCTCACCTTCCCGCACCGGGCACGCGAGGTGCGGGTGCACCGCTTCACCAACGCCGACGGCCCCTACTGGGCGGCCGACCCCGACTTCCACCCCGACGGCACCTTCACCGCCCTGCACCTCTACCCGGCCACCCGCATCCGCCCGAACTCCGGCTACACCGACGCCACCCGCCCCTTCCTCAACACCCTCCTCGCGCACAAGCGGGCCCGCGGGCTCGGCCGCCGCGACGAGTTCACCGCCGCCACCGGCGCCGACGTCCACGCCGTCCTTGCCGCGCTCGCCGCCCAAGCGCAGGAGCTGGATCCGGTCGACACCGCGGCGGCCGCCCATCTGCGCGAGCAGGTCCACCCGCAGATCCGCGCCTACGCCGCTGTGCTGGAGCGGGCCGGCTACCCGCCGCGCCTGTTCTTCTCCCGGGCCTTCACCATCGACACCGGCCAGATCGTCAACCAGGGCCGTGCCGAGCACCTGTTCCGCGGGCTGACCGGCACCAGCGGCGAGCCGATGACCCCGCGCGAGGAACGCGGCTCGGCCTGGTGAGCCTGTCCACCGTCCGCGGCCCCATCTGGAGGATCACCCCGCTGCTCCTCGCCCCGGCCGGGCGCCTGCCGATCGCGGTCGCCGGGAAGAAGAACCAGGCCACCCACGCCCCGAGTCTGCTCGTCGAGGAACTCGACCCCTGCCACCTTTCCCCGGTCATGCGGGCCACCGGCTGCCGCCTGCGCCGCCACGTGCTGACCCTGCCGGACGGCTGGACCGAGCACACCACCATGACCCAGGGCAGGGCTGGGTTCGCGCTGCCCGGCCTGCCCGCCGCCTGAACCCCGGGCGCCCGGGCGGGCGGGGAACGAGCGGTAAAGCCCGCCCGGGCCCCGCACACGGCCGCGATACTGGCCGCCATGACACCCACTCCCGACACACCGGCCCCGTTCTCCCGGATCAAGATCCGGACCGGGGCCCTGGTGTTCTGCGGCAACGAGGTCGCCCTCATCCGCCGCGACCGCGCCGACTCCACCCACTACACCCCGCCCGGCGGCAACGTCGAACCCGGCGAAGGCCTCCCCGACGCCCTCGCCCGGGAACTCGCCGAGGAACTCCGCCTCGACGTCGACCAGGCTGAAGGCGGCGACCTGCTGTGGGCCATCGACCAGCGCGTCACCCGCCCCGGCCCCACCCCGCCCCCACGCAAGCTCCACCTGATCTACCGCCTCCACATCACCCCCGAACTCCGCGCCACCCTCGCCGAGACCGAGCACGACGAACTCCCCGACGGCAGCCACGAAACCGGCATCATCGAGTGGGTCGACTACCGCAAGAGCGCCGACCTGCCGATCTTCCCGCCCATCGGACCCGCCCTCGCCGCCCTACCCGATCCCCATGCCACCGTCACCGACGCCGCCCTGCCCGCCGTCACCGACGAGAACTACACCTGGGTCTGACCGTCTCCTTGCCCGGTGCGGACGGCGCGGAGAAGGATTGGTCCAGGGGGCACGCGCGTGAACGCCAGCCCCGAAGAGAGCGACGGCGCCTGCTACACGGCCGCCGCCTCGATCAGCCCCCAGGCCCGCACGAACCTATCCCTGCTGGCCTCCGTCCTGTCCACAGCCGGATTGATCAAGCCCGGGTCGGCCAGGAGCTGTCCCAGAACGACTTCAGCCTGTCGGCGACGAACCCGGTCTACGTCCTCCCGCGTCTGCGGGCTGGTCAGGTCGCAAAGGCTCTTGCCCGGATACGCCGGCGGAATTGCCATGGTGTCGCCCGCGTGGAGGCGTACATCGCCGACCTGGTCGCGAGGCTTGATTCCTTCCCGGAACGTCTCAACGTGGAGCAGAGCGCCCAGTGGACCCTGGGCGAAGCGCACCAGAAAGTGGCCGGCCTGCCCTTCTGACCGTCTCTGTCGCGGGGATCCCGTGTCGGACCGCCGCCGTACTTTCGACAGCACGAGCGACGTCCCCCGAGGGAATCCCCGTCACCACGCCCGCGGTCTCGGCCGCCATGCTCCTGCTCTCCCCCAACAGATCGGCCCATGCGTCCGCGCCTGCGGCGGCGTCACCGCCCGCTACGGCTCGTCGGTGCGCACCCGCAGCTCAGAGAGCCGTAGCTTTTCGAGCCACCCCGGCATACAAGGAGACCTGGCTGTCCATGACCAGGCCTTGGCCGCTCGCAGGATCAGGTCAGGGCGCCAGCGGCGAAAGTGGATGTCGGTGGTCCACCACGACTGAGCTTGCGTGTGATGTGCGTCACCTTTTTGAGATTTATTGCCGGTTGACGTCCTTGCCGGGCCTGAAGAGTGAAGGGGTTTACTCGATTCAGCCTTGGAGGACTTGATGATCCCGCGGAAGACGCTTCTGCCGACCATCACGCCGGAGGGAAGGTACGGGCAGCTCGTGGAGCTGATTACTGCTGCCACAGAGTTGGACGGAAAGGCGGCGGAGAGGCTCGCGGACGGCCTGCTGGACCGGTTGGGGCTGTACGGCCCCACCCCCGAACCTGTGGCGGATGCGTGTTCGGCGATGTTCTTCGACGCCGACTCCGGCTGGGTGCAGTGCACCAAGGAGCCGGGACACATCCAGTGTGGCGAGGTACTGCACAGGAACAGGAGGAGCCACCGGTCCTGGAGCGACGACCACGTGCAGGCCGTGCCGGAACAAGCTGAGTAGCCGGGCAACGGCACTCCGCCCTGCATCCGGCGCTTGGAAGCCGGTCGCCGTCGGACGGGATTCGTCCCGCCCGACGGCGGGAGGCCGACCAAATTTCATCGAAGGTGCTGTTCAGCGGCCTGCTCCAGCGGGGCTCGTGCGGAGTCCGCCTAGCGCATCGCGGTCTTCTCGTCGAGCCCGAAGACCTCGGCGAGATGCATTGGGTCGGGCCCGTGGGACAGGACGCCACCCTGAACGGCTCCGTGTTGACCGGCAAGCTGGCTGCGCTGGCCCGCGAGCTGGACACCGTGGTGGTGGCCACGGGGATCGTGGACCTGATCCGACGGAACCCGGGCCTGGACAGTGCTGGCCCGGGCATCCGGCGCTGGCCGGTCCCGGAGCCGGCGACGTACTGGCCGGCGTCGCGGCCGGCTTCCTCGCCCGGATGCTCCCGGCCCCGGACGCGCGGCGCTGGCCTGCCACCTGGTGGGCACCGCCAGCGCCGCGCTGACCGCTGATCTCGGCCCGGGCCGGCTCCCCCGGGACCTGCCCGGTCGGTCCATGGCGTACGGCGGATGCCCGCACTTTGCAAATCGAGTGCGAGGGGGTGCAGGCCAACGCGCCCACCGCGGATCCGTGAGCGGCACCCTCTGCGATTCGGCCAACCGCCCGCGTTCCAGACCTGTTGCGGCACCGGGTTCGCGAACTTCGGGCAACGGCAGCTGTCGGTGAAATAGGGTCGATCTGGAGCGTGATCATTCGGGCACGTTGCCTTGTTCCCCTACGGCCGCACGCGCGTCATTGCACGGAGAAAGAGCCTCATGGCACCCGCCGTTTCCGATTCCGACCTCGATGCCGTCTCCAGCCTCCAGGTGACCGGTGCCGGGCCAGCCCGCGGCTTGCTCCAGGTACCCGGCGACAAAAGCATTTCGCACCGGGCTGTGCTGATGGCGGCCATGGCCCACGGCCCCACCGTCATCACCGGCTTGTCCATGGGACAGGACGTGACACACACGCTCGGAGGCGTCCAGCAGTTCGGTGTGTCCGTCACCTCCACGGATGACGGCCGTGTGCGGGTGGAAGGACCGATCCGTCACGAGCCCGCCGACATCCTGGACCACGGCAACGCGGGCACCGGTATTCGCCTCACAGCCGGCGTCTGCGCCGGAATCGACGGCGTCTCGGTCCTCACCGGGGACCGCTTCCTTCGGCGTCGGCCGATGGACCGGATCGCTGAACCGCTGCGCACGATGGGCGCCAGGGTCGATGGACGCGAGCGTGGGCGGCTGGCCCCGCTGGTGATCCGCGGGGGCAGGCTGACCGGCATCACCTATTCCCCCAAGCAGGCGTCCGCCCAGGTCAAGAGCGCGTTGCTGCTGGCGGGCCTGTCTGCGGCAGGCCCGACGACGGTGGAGGAGGTACACCCGACGCGGCGGCATACGGAGGAGATGCTGACCCAGTTCGGGGGCCGGGTGCGTGTGGAGGGCAATCGGGTGACGGTCGAGCCCGGGGATCTGACGGGTACGCAGGTCGTGGTGCCGGGCGATCCGTCTCAGGCCGCGTTCTGGGCGGTGGCCGCCCTACTCGCTCCGGAGCACGGTGAGGTGGTGGTGGAGAACCTGTACACGGGCTTCGGGCGCAGCGACTTCGTGAACGTGCTGGAGCGGATGGGCGCCGACATCGACTTCGACCTCACCACGGGCACCCTCACGGTCAAGGCGTCACGGCTGCGGGCGGTGGACCTGACGGCCGAGGACATCCCCGGCATCGTGGACGAGGTCCCGGCGCTGGCGATGGCGGCGGCCGTCGCCGAGGGCACCACCGTCATCTCAGGCGCCGGCGAACTGCGGGCCAAGGAAAGCGATCGGATCGCTTCGACCGCTCGCCTGCTGCGGGCGTTTGGTGTGCAGGTGTCCGAGACGGAGGACGGCATGGTGATCGAGGGGGGCTCCCGGCTGCGCGCGGGTCGGGTGGACTCGCACGGTGACCACCGCATCGCGATGACGGCCGCGGTCGCCGCGGCGTGCGTGGAGGGCACGACGGTGATCGACGGCTGGGAATCAGTGGCGACCAGCTACCCCGGGTTCGCTGCCGACCTGGTGCGGCTGACCGGTGCGAGCGCCCAACCCGGCGCGTAACAGCCTTCTACGCCGCGCTCGAACCGCCCGTGCGCGGTCACCGCACACCCCTGGACCAATCCACAGCACTCCCACGGAGGGCCGGACCCGATGAACCACGATCTCGCCGCAGAGCTCCACCGCCGCGCCGAGCAGGACCAAGCCGCCCGCCGCCGCTTGCTCGAGACCGGTGCCGCGGACGACCTGCTTCTGGTCGACGCCGACAACACCGCCTGGCTGAAGCAGGTCATCGCACAACACGGCTGGCCGGGCATCACACTGGTCGGCGAGCAGGGAGCCGACGAGGCCTGGCTTCTGGCCCAGCACGCCGACCGCGATCCCGGCTTTCAGCGTCAGGTGCTGGTCCTGCTTCAGGACGCCGTCGCAGCTGGCGACGCCCTGCCCCGGCACCTCGCCTACCTCACCGACCGGGTGCTGGTCGCGTCCGGCGAGCTCCAGGAGTACGGCACGCAGTACACCCACGACTCAGACGGAGGCAACCTTCGTCCGCACCCCGTGAGGGACCCCGCCCAGCTCGTCACCCGGCGTGCCTGCGTCGGACTGGAGCCGGCCGCGGAGGCCGACCTGCGCATGCGCGAGCGCTACCCCCGTAAGGCTGTCTGACCCCATCGCCTGTCCCCTCGTGCCGCGCCGGCGTACACGACAAGAGGCTGGCTGCGGCCGCCAGGGGTGGACCGGCTCGTCCCGGTTGACGGCGCCGGTCGTGTCAGCCTGGCGCCTGGACGTGGGACGGCGCTGTGTGCCCGACCGGAGGGGACGGTATGGCCGGAAGCGGGCGTGTAGCAGCCCGGCCACACCGGCTCATACGGCCTGCGTGGCGGCGGCTGTGACGGGCTCGGGTTCCTGCCTGGTCGCAGGGGATGGCAGTCCTGCGGTCTTTTCGGGGGTCTCCTGTCGGCCCCTGCCGGCGGCTGTGTAGAAGACGGAACTGCCATGCTTGGCCGCCAACAGCGCTGCTGCTCTCAGCATGGAACTGGCGCCCGTACCCGAATGTCAGGATGGCGTCCCGCCGAGTGGTGTAGGGGATCTCCGCGGTTGAGTGCGCGGGTTCTGCTCCCTCGGGTGCACCGTCTGCCGGTGTCTGCTCCCTGCTCAACTGGCAGGCCACCGTGCAACTGTCCGGAGTGAACGGGCAGTTCGACCCCAGGGGGTGCACGGTGGCCTTGTCCCAGCATGACCTACTTCGCCTGCTTGAGTCACTACGTTCGGCCGATGGTCTTGAACTCGTCCGCGAGGTCGCCGAAAGGCTGCTGCAGGAACTGATCGAGGCCGAGGCCACCACAAAGATCGGCGCCGAGTGGGGCGAACACACCGGCACCCGCACCACCTGGCACAACGGTCACCGGGAGAAAACGGTGACCACGCAGGCCGGCGACCTCGAGCTCGCGATCCCGAAACTGCGGGCCGGGAGCTTCTTCCCCAGCCTGCTGGAGCGCCGGCGGCGCATCGACCAGGCCCTCTACGCGGTCATCATGGAGGCATACGTCCACGGCGTCTCCACCCGGTCGGTCGACGACCTGGTCAAGGCACTCGGCTCGGACACCGGGATATCCAAGAGCGAGGTATCCCGGATCTGCGCGGACCTCGACGAACAACTGGACGCCTTCCGCACCCGTCCGCTGGACCACATCCGCTTCCCCTACCTCTTCCTCGACGCCACCTACGTCAAGGCCCGCGTCGACCACCGCATCGTCTCCCAGGCCATCGTCATCGCCACCGGCGTCACCCAGGACGGCGGCCGCGAAGTCGTCGGCGTCATGGTCGGCGACAGCGAGACCGAAGCCTTCTGGACCCAGTTCCTGCGTCACCTGCGCGAACGCGGCCTGAGCGGCGTCCGCCTGGTCATCTCCGACAGCCACAGCGGCCTGGTCAAAGCGATCCGCAAGGTCATGCTCGGCGCCGCCTGGCAAAGGTGTCGTGTTCACTTCGTGCGCAACGTCTTCGCCGTGATCCCGAAAGGGTCGGCGGAGATGGTCGCCGCCACGATCCGCACGGTCTTCGCCCAGCCCACCGCGGACGCGGTCCGCAGCCAGCTCGACACCGTCGCCGACATGCTCGGCCGCCAGTTCCCCAAGGTCAGAGAGATGCTGATGGAGGCGAAGGAGGACCTGACCGCGTTCGCGGACTTCCCCCACCAGCACTGGAAGAAGATCCAGTCCACGAACCCGCTCGAGCGACTGAACCGGGAGATCAAACGCCGCACCGATGTCGTCCAGGTCTTCCCGAACCCGACCGCTGTCCTCCGCCTGGCCACCGCGGGCCTCGCCGAACTCCACGACGAATGGATCGCCTTTCCTCGCCGCTACCTCTCCAACGAGAGCATGGACGCCCTCTATCCCGACGACACGATCGTCCTGCCCGCCGCATCAGACGACTGATCGCCTACACCACAAGAAGGGGCATGACCGAATGTCAGTCCCTTCCGGCACGCTACCGATGCAACCGCCATCGCAGAGAACGAGGACGATCCATGGCCGACGCACAGGACCGACGCGACGTGGTGAAGGACATGATCGCGTTCGCCGCCCAGCGGCTCGAGGACGACTGGAACACCGCGGAGGCTGCCGGGCACGGCGTGCGGTTGTCCACCGTGGAGCGCGCCAGTCACCTGGCCGTGGGATGGACGCGCCTGCAGGCGCGGGACAATGTCCGTCTGGTCTACGACGTGCGCTTCTGCCGGCGCTACAGCCCGCAGGCGATCCTCGCGGAGATCGACAGGAAGTGCCGGCTGCTGGAAAGCGGCGACGAAGCCACCATCAGGGTCCTCATCCAGGAATGGGCCGATCACCCGGGGTTCCAGCCCCACTGGCGGCTCGACCTGTCTGACGGCCATCTGCTGGACCGGCTTCGCACGCTGCGCACCGCCTGAGGTACCGGCCGCAAATGGTACGGCACGCCCCGGGGCCGGGGCGGGAACCGCTTCAGCCGTTCGGCCGTGTCCGCAGTGGGAGCGGGCGGTGTGGCCGGGTGCCGCGTGTGCAGCACTCCGGCCACTTCCGCTCAACCGGTCTGAGCGGCGGGCGCGGCGGCCTCGGAGTCCTTCCCGTTCGCCGCGGAAGGCACCTCCGGGGACTGTTCGGAGGGCTCCTCCTGCGCCTTGCCTGCGGCCGTGTAGAAGACGGCGCTGCCCTGCTTGGAGCGCTCTGCCTGACCCCTGGCGACCAGATTTTCGAGCGTGTTGCGCACGACGGTCGCCTTGACGCCTCGCTGAGGGTGAGCCTGGCCGAGGGCGGTGGTGATCTCCGCAGCCGAGCGAGGTTCGTTCGTCCCGGTGAGGTGTTCGTGCACCAGGTCCACGAGGGTGGGCTGCTTGTCGGCCTTCGTCTTGTCGGCCGCAGTCCCGGGCTGCGTCTGTGTGGCCGTCTTCGTCTTGGCCTTCGGCTGCGCCTTTGCCTGCGCCTTTGCCTGCGATGCGGCGCTCGTATTCGCCGGGCTCGCGTCGGCGGCCGACTTCTTCCGCCGGCTCTGCTTGGCCTTGCCGGACCCGGACGTGGTACGACGAGAAGCGGCCGGCCTCGGAGTGGCGGCTCCCCCTACGCCGGAGCGGGCGGCGTTCTTGCGGGGGCCCGGGACATCAGCTGTGGTGGCGGGCACCGGGGGGGCCGGGTCGCGGGGTGTGAGGGCGAGCGCCTCCCGCATGTTCACCAGCACCGCGTGGTCCCGCTGCAAGCCGGCCAACTTCTCCTGCAGCGCCTCGATTTCTGAGCTGACGCGTGCCTGCTCGTGCATATTGGATTCAAGGTCGGCCGTGACTTTGGTGGCGTACTGCGAGGCCAGTTCACTGTAAGACGCTGTCGCGTTCTCGGGCATATGGTTGACCCTTTCCTGGGCAGTCGTGGGACTGCCGCATACGTATGCCAGTTGGGCCGCGAGACTATCCGAAGCGTTGCTGTTCAGCTGACTGCCATGCTGTCATGTGCCGCGGTCCACGCTTGATGCGCTCGCCATCCACAAGGGCACGCAGATCGACAACGACCGTGTTCGAGGCGGGTATTGCCGACGCTCGAACTGTCGTCGGTGGCTTCGTGCTTGATGTCTGGTGGCGGGCAAGAAGGGATTCCAAAGGACGTCGGGCTGGGCTTCGGTCGTGCCGGGCCGGCCGCTGGGCGGGGCCATGGCGCGCAAGGCGGTATCGGCATGGCGGTGGGAGCCTCCCGGCGTTGGGTAGTTCGGTCGTAAAGCCCGTCCATCACCCGTCCTGTGCACTGGTAGGCGGCGGCTGGTTACGACCGGCCCCCTGCATCAGGACAGCCGGCCGCGTGTGGGGCAGCGGGCCGAGCATGGGACCCGTCATGGCCAACGCCGCATTCGGCAAGAGGGCACCAGGAGCTGTCCGTACGGCCGCCGCCGGGGGGCGCACGGCGGAGGCGTTGTGCGCCCTGCCCGTACGGCCCGGCCCGCCGTAGCTTCAAGACAACACCGGATTCGACGCCGAGCGAGTAGACGAGGAGACGGGCGTGGAGCGGCGCAGCGTGCTGACGGCGGGAGTTGCCCTGGGAGCCGGGATGCTCACGGTTTCCACATCTGCGTGGGCGGCCCCGGCGCCGCGACTGTCGGCCGGCGACATCGCGGCGGCGCGCCGACTGTTCGCGGCCGGCGATTATGCCCGGCTCGGCCGGGTGCTGCCGTTGCTCTTGGACGCCGCCGCGCGCAGCACCGACCGCGGCCCGGCCGGCGTCGCCCGGGCCGCCGACGTGTGGGTGCTGGCGTCCCATCTGGAGGTCAAGCAGGGTCGCGCCCAGGCCGCTGGCGCGTTCGCGGCCCGGGCCGTAGACGCGGCCCGCCGCTCGGGCCAGGCGCTGGTGCTCGCCGCGGCGGCCCGTGCGGCCGCGACCCCGCTGCGACGCACCGGCCGTACCGACGAGGCCCTGCACCTGCTCCAGGAGGCGCTCGCCCACCTGACGGCCGGCCCCCGGCCCACGGCCGCCGAGCTGGACGCGGCGGGCATGGCGGCGCTCACCGCCGCCTACACCGCTGCCCAGGCCCACCAGCGCGTCCTCGCCCTGGACCTCGCGGCCCAGGCCGAGCAGACGGCCCGCCGCCTGGCCAGCCTCCCGCTCACCGGCGCCCGGCCCCGTCAGCTGACCGCCGGGCAGTGCCTGCTGTACCGGATTGAGATCCACCGCCACCTCGGCGACCTCGGCGCCGCCCTCGCCCACGCCCGCCGCCTGCAGCCCGAGACCCTGCCCACCGCCGAACGCCGCGCCCGCGCCGCCACCGACACCGCCCGTAGCCTGCTCGACGCCGGTGACACGACGGCCGCCTTCGCCCAGCTGCGCCTCGTTGAGCTCGCCGCCCCGCTTGAGGCCCGCCGCCCATCGGTGCGGGCGCTGACCGCACGGGTCGCCGAGCTGCGCCCCGACTTGCCGGGCCTGAGCGACTACGCGGCACGCACCGCGGTGTCCCCCTTCTGGCCTGCTGGAACGCTGACGCGAACCCCACCGGCCGAAGGCCGCCTGACGCCCAGGCCCGTACGGCTTCTCGAACCGTGCCAACACCGGGGCCGCCCATCAGCAGCCGTTGCCGACGGTGTCGCCCCGCGTCCTTGCACCTGCCGGTGTTGCTGGGGAGTGCGCCGGTGCTCCGTCGATCGTCCGCACGGGCAGCTTCAGGGGATCAGCCAGTGGGGTCCGGTCGTGGGGTCGTTGACCCAGATGAATTGCGTTGCGCCGTTGTCGGTGACGGTCATGCCGAAGTCGTACAGGTCGGGGCTGCCCAGGTTAAGCCATGTGTCCCAGGCCGTCTCCAGTTCGTCGGCCAGGCGTCGGGGGCCGCCCTGAGTGGCGATCGTCCGGCCGCCGCCGATGGCCGAGAGCGCGGCCCAGGACTGCTCGGTGTCGTGGATCCAGGCGTTGAGGCCGTCAGCGTCGTAGGCGAGCGTCATCCGCAGATGAGGCAGGGCGACGCGCAGCGCGAACCGCAGGTGCGCGTTGTCGTGGAGCGGGGTGAGGTCGCGGAGGAAAGGGCGCTCCTGCTCCGGTTCGCTGCGGGCGCGTACCTGTGCGAAGTCGCTTTCGCGGCGCAGCCCTTCGCGGTCGGGCATGAACTGGGCCAGGCCCTGGACCCATCCGGTCGCGGACCGGCCGTCGTCGGCGACGGTCAGCGCGAGGTGTCCGAGTCGGCCCCAGGGGGTGACGATGCGTCCGCCCGGCCGTGTCTGTGCGATCCAGGCCCACGGGATCCGCTCGACGGCGTAGGTGGCGATGACCCGGTCGTAGGGTGCTGCGGGGGCCCATCCCTGATTGCCGTCACCGACTTCGACGCGCGGGGTGAGTCCGGCTGCGGCGAGTGCCCGGCGTGCCGCGTGTGCCAGGTCGCAGCTGGCCTCGACGCTGACGGTGCGATCGGGTCCGGCCCGCCGGCTGAGCAGGGCTGCGTTCCATCCGCTGCCTGTTCCCAGCTCCAGGACGCGGTGGCCGGGTTCGAGGAGCAGGGAGTCCAGCATGTCGACCACGACGGCCTGGCTGGACAGGCTGGATGTCGGCAGTCCGTCGGTGACCTCGGTGACGGTCGCCGTGTCGGGGCCGGGATACACCTCGCTCGCCCAGCCGGCCGGATCGGTCCGCTGGCTCACCGGCACGTAGGCGTGCCCGTCCCACCGCCACACGCGGTCGGGGGCGAACCGGTGCCGGGGCAGGGCATCGACGGCCTCACGGATCCAGGGGGAGCGTTCGGGCCAGTCGCCCCGCTGCTCCATGGCAGCGGCCAGCGATCGCCGTAGCCTGTCGATGCCGGGTGCGGTCGTCAGCACCGATCCACTACTTCTTGTGCTTGCCCGTACTGGGCGGAGGCGGAGGGACCTGTCCGTCGCTGTTGCCGGGCGGCGGGGTGCCCGTGCCCGGGTCGGCCGGCGGCTTTTCGTGCTTACCCATCGCTGTCTCCCCAAGATCGGCAGGAAAGATGGCTTTTCTATGGTGGGGCTTGTGACGGGTGCTGTCCGCCGGATGCCGGAAATAGCCAACCAACGGCTGAAACCGGCGCGTCGGCGGACAGGCAGAATAGCGGCCCAGGCTGGTGCGGGGTGGGCCGTGGTTGTTGGTGAGGGGCCTGTGCTGCCGTCGGCACCCGCAGAGGAAGTGGCTCGGGCGCCCATCGCGGTGCCGGGTGTGGCGGGGTGGAAGCCGGTCGCGTCCGGGCCACCGCACCGGCGTGTGGTGGCCCTGGGCCGGGTGTCAGGGGGCGGTCAGGAGTTCCTCCAGTGCTTGGGCGGTGCGTGGGTGGTGGGTGAGTAGCGCCGCGCCGGTGGGGGCGGGTGCGGGCGTCTGCCAGCCGTTCTCGCAGCCCAGCAGGTTGGCCAGGGCGTCGCAGGTCGTGGGGTAGGCCGCGAGCAGCGGTACGCTGCCGGGCGCGGCTGTGTGGTCGCGCGGGGGGCGGGCCGTGGCTGTCGCCGGGTCGGTCTGCCAGGGTGGGACCCAGGTGTCCAGGTCGGCCAGCCGGTTGGGGAAGATGCGGCCTGCCTCGCGGATCAGCAGGGGTGCGAGGTCGGCGCCGCTACTGCGCAGGCTGGTGATCAGGGTCGGCAGCCAGGGCAGCAGCACCGGGTCGGGCAGCTGGGCGAAGGCGTTGGAGACGGCCTCGACGACGAAGTCGGCCAGTGCGGGCACGGGTTCCAGCGCGTGGAGGAACCCGCTGAGGTAGTGCGGGTAGGCGGGGATGACCAGGGGGTTGCCGAGCAGTTCCGCGCATCGGGCCCGCAGGTCGGCGCGGGACAGGGTGCCGAGCTGGGTCCGGGCCGCCCACAGCAGCGCCGTCTTCGCCGGGTCCTGGGGGTGTGACTGGGCGACGGCCAGTTCCAGCTGGTTGCGGTCGCAGCCGAGGGACAGGGCGAGGCTTTCCATGCTGAACAGGAAGCCCAGCATGGCCGCGACCTGGCGGACGCTCGCGTCGTCGTCCGTGAACGCCGTCGGCAGCAGCGTGCAGTAGTGCGCGTAGCCGGTCTTGACG
Organism: Streptomyces sp. DSM 40868; assembly: GCF_011820545.1. Lineage (NCBI taxonomy): Bacteria > Bacillati > Actinomycetota > Actinomycetes > Kitasatosporales > Streptomycetaceae > Streptomyces > Streptomyces sp. DSM 40868. The sequence continues at coordinate 8,548,145 of NZ_CP050504.1, read as the reverse complement.
AAGGACTCGATCCAGGCGGGCAGGGACGGCTCGGCGGTGCGGTAGTAGGCCAGCAGTCCGCGCACCCGGCGCAGCACCTCGGGGGCGCTGTCGACGCTGCGCTCGGTCGCCAGGACCTCCAGCGCGTGTCGGCCGAGTTCGTCGGCGAGGCGGCGGCTGCGCAGGTACAGGGTGGCGTCCTCGACGGCTTCGAGGACCTTCGCCGTGGTCGCGTGCGGGCCGTACGCGGTGCGGCGCAGCCGCTGTTCGAGGACCTGCTCGATGCTGACACCCTCGTAACCCAGCTCGATCAGGGCACGCTGGTGGGTGCCGAGGGCGAGGTCCCAGGACTCCTGGATGGGGCGCTCACCCAGCTTGCGTTCGCCCATGATGGGGCGGGCGGCACCGTGCGGCATCAGGTGGCACAGCATCCACAGCACGTCCGAGCACTGCTGGAGTTCCGGCCGGGCGGCCATGTCGAGCAGGGCGCGCTGGACGCCGCGCTGCTGGAGCTTAAGGTTCAGCGGAGCGAGCCGGTCGTGCACGTCCCGGGCGAGCGGCGGCAGGGCATCGTAGCCGACCTGGCCGACCCGGTCGCCGCCGAGCATGATCTCCACGAGCCGGCGCACGTCCCGCCGGCCCGGGACGGTGTCCTTCTCGATGCAGGTGACCGCCGCGTCCTGGAAGTCGTACGGCGTCGGCTTGGCCCGGTCGCGCATCCCGGCGAGCAGGATCGACGTCTCGAACACCGCGATGGCGTCGGCGGTGGAGGCAAGGTAGCCGTTGCGGCGGGCGGCACGGACGATCTCCACGGACCAGCCGAGCAGTTCGGCCTCGTCGAGGCGGTCCAGGACAGGGGGCCGCTGCAGGAACCCGGTGAGCCGGTCGGGGGCCGGCCCCTGGTCGGCCGGTGCCGGTGCGGCGGGGGCCGACGCGGCCTTCTTCGCTGCCTTCGGTGTCTTGGTGCCGGCCTGTCCGGCGAGCCGGTAGGGCTTGACCCGAGTGCGCTTGAGGTTCTTCGCCCACTGGGTCGCGGCGATGGACACCGACCCGGCGGCGAGGCCGAACTGCGCCTCGATCGCCGCGTGGCTGGAGGGGATCAGTCCGTGCTGCCACTTGGTGGCGCTCGGTGGCGTGATCGCGAAGGTGTTGGCGCCGTGGACGCCGAACTCCTCGACGCGGCTGGCCGCGTGGAAGGCGCCGCACACGTACAGGGCGTCCGCCGGATCGGTGCCGGTCGCGGCCAGGTGCTCACGCATCCGCGTCCACATGTACCGCTCGCGGTCCTCGTCAATGCGGACCTGGTGTGCCTCGCCGGGGGCAAGGCGCCGGAAGAGGCTGCCGATCAGCAGCATGACCTGGCGGTAGGTGTCGTGGTCGCTGTCGCCGAGCGGCAGTTCGACGTACTGGTGCCACCACTCCGACCAGTGCCGCACCCGCCCGTGCCGCAGCAGGTGCTCCTCCAGATCGGCGAAGCGCGGGCGCAGGTCGCCGATCTCGACGCCGACCGCGTCGCCGTGGAGTGCCGCCTCCTCCTCAGCGGGCGGTGCATCCGGGTCGGCGAATGCGGTGGAGTCGTTCCTGCTCTCCTGCCACTGGAAGACGTGGTCTGAGGAGCGGTCCACGAGGACGAGTTCGACGCCCGGGGCGTCCAGGGCGTAGGCGATCGCCTGGTACTCGGCCGACGCCTCGGTGATCGGGGCGACGACCGACAGCGGCGCCCACTCGGCGGGGAAGCCGTCGACCTCGGTCGCGAACGCCTGCACCGCGACCGGGAGCCGGCAGTTGCGCAGCTCGGTCAGCAGCGGCGCCATGTCCTCGCACAGTTCCAGGTAGACCACCTTGGGCTGCTTCTCGCGCAGCCGGCGCGCCATGGCCAGCGCGGAGGCGGGCGAGTGATGGCAGACCGGGAAGATCTCCAGCGGTTCGCGCACCGCGCGGTCGACGTCGTCGACGATGCCGAGGAGGATGCCCTCCAGGGCGTCCGGGCCGCCGGCGAACGCGGCGGCGGCTTCCTGCAGCTGGCCGCGCAGGGCGGAGAAGGTTCCCTCATTCACCGTGCTCTCCATGGTGCTGGTGCGGGCGGTCACGACAGGGTGGCGATCGCGTCGCGGCCGCCTTCGAGGAACTCCGGCCAAGAGCCGCCCTCTTCCTTGCTGCGCGGCTCGACGACGCCGTGCAGGTACTTGTTGAGGATGGCAAGGTCCTCCGGTTCGCGCCGGGCGAGCGAGCCGACCAGCGAGGAGGCGAGGGTACGGGCGGTCAGGGAGCGCTCGCCAAAGAAGTTGCCGTGCAGGACCGCGTCCTCCAGCACGCCGATCTGCTCGGCGGTGGACAGCGCGGACTCCAGCTTTTCGTCGTCACTGCCGGCCGCGGCGGCGGAGGCGCGCAGGTCGGCGAAGCTCTGCAGCAGCACGTCCAGCAGGGTGGGCGGCACGTCGAGCTCGATGTGGTGACGGCGCAGCAGTTCCTCGGTGCGGAAGCGGACGATCTCCGCCTCGCTCTTCTTGTTGGTGACCACCGGGATGCGCACGAAGTTGAAGCGGCGCTTGAGCGCGGAGGACAGGTCGTTGACGCCCCGGTCGCGGCTGTTGGCGGTGGCGATGACACTGAAGCCGGGCTTGGCGAAGACGATGTTGTCGCTGTCGAGTTCGGGCACCGAGATGTACTTCTCGGAGAGGATGGAGATCAGTGCGTCTTGGACGTCGCTGGTGGAGCGGGTGAGTTCCTCGAAGCGGCCGATGACGCCCTGTTCCATCGCGGTCATGATCGGCGAGGGGATCATCGACTCGCGGGACTGACCCTTGGCGATGACCATGGACACGTTCCACGAGTACTTGATGTGGTCCTCGGTGGTGCCGGCCGTGCCCTGCACGACGAGGGTGGAGTTGCGGCAGACGGCCGCGGCGAGCAGTTCGGCGAGCCAGCTCTTGCCGGTGCCGGGGTCGCCGATCAGCAGCAGGCCGCGGTCGGAGGCGAGGGTGACGATGGCGCGCTCGACGATGCCGCGGTCGCCGAACCACTTCTGGGAGATCTCGCGGTCGAGGCCGTCGGCTCGCTCGGAGCCCAGGATGAACAGGCGGATCATCTTGGGGGACAGTCGCCAGGAGTAGGGCTTGGGGTTGTCGTCGATGGACTCCAGCCAGTCCAGTTCCTCGGCGTACTTGATCTCGGCGGGGGCGCGCAGCAGGTCGGACATGTCGATGGCCTTTCGGTGACAAGAGGAAGACAGAGGTATGCGTGCTGGGAGGCGGGGTCGGCTCAGGTGAGGAACGACTTCAGTTCGTGGACGAGCTTGCGGATGTGACCGGAGATCACCGGTGTGCCGAGGTCCTTGAAGCGTTCCCTGAACCACGGGTTGACGCTGCCACGGCCGGAGCTGGTCACCGAGCCGACGGGGATGAACCTCGCTCCGGAGCGGTGGATGGCGGCCATCGACTCGAACAGCGGCTCGGAGCGCCATTCGTAGAAGTCGGAGATCCACACGACGACCGTGTTGCGCGGTTCGGCGATCTTGGGCTGGGCGAGGGCCATGGCGACCGTGCCGTCGGTGCCGCCGCCGAGGTTGGTGCGCAGCAGGGTCGCGAAGGGGTCGCTCACCCAGGGGGTGAGGTCGAGGGCCTGGGTGTCGTACGCGATGAGGTGGACGTCCACCTTGGGCAGGCCGGCGAAGATGGACGCCAGGATGGTGCAGTTGACCATCGAGTCGACCATCGAGCCGGACTGGTCGACAACCACGATCAGCCGCTGGGGGGTCGTCTTGCGGGCGGTGTGCCGGTAGTAGAGACGGTCGACGTAGAGCCGCTCCTCCTCGGGGTCCCAGTTGGTGAGGTTCTTCCAGATCGTGCGGTCGAGATCGAGGTTGCGGAAGACCCGCCTGGGCGGGACCGACCGGTCCAGGGCGCCGACGGAAGCCTTCTCGACCTGGGTGCGCAGGACGTCGGCGACCTCGTCGACGAAGCGGCGGATCAGTGCCTTGGCGTTGGCGAGGGCGACGCCAGAGAGGTTGTTCTTGTCGCGCAGCAGCTGCTCGATGAGCGACATGCTCGGGGTGAGCTGTGCGGCGAGCCGGGGGTCGGCGAGGACTTCGCGCAGGTGCATCCGCTTGACCAGGTCGGTTTCCAAGGCGCCTAGTTCGGGGCCGATGACGGGCAGGAGCGTGCTGAGGTCGGGGGTGGGGTGGCCTGCTCCAATGCCGGTGGGGCTCACTCCCCCGCCCGGTCCGCCGGCTGCTCCGGGCCCGGTGCCGCGGCCGGTCCGTCCGCCGCGCAGTTCGCCGGGCTTGCAGCCGAGCGCCCGCTCCAGCCATCCGGCATCCGCCTGCCAGCGGGCGAGCTGCCCGGCGGTGACGGTGCCGCTGCCGGTGGCGAAGACGTTGAGGAGCACCTTGGAGACGAGGGCGGCGCGCCGCACCTCGGCGGCCCGGTCGCGGCCGTCCTCGTCCGGCTCGGGCACCATCAGGCCGTCGAAGTCGGCGGCCAGTTCGGGGTGGCGCTGCACGACGGCGTCGACGGAGGTCTGCGGGTCGAGCAGGGCGGGCGGCAGGCCGATGTCCTCTACGACGGCGAGGCAGGCGGATTCCAGGCCGGCCTGCTCCTCGGGGTCGAAGAGGCGGGCGAGCAGCCGCCAGTAAAGGACCTGCCGGCGGTTGTCGTCGGAGACGGCCGCCGGGGACTGTCCGGTGGTGTGGTCGGTCATTTCCGCAGCAGCCTTCCCGCGCGTTCGCGCAGCACTGCCACCGCGTCGCTGGCGGCCTTCTCGGCCTTCACCCCGGTCTTGTCGGTGGTGCCGCCGGCCCAGGCGCCCGCGTGCAGGGCGACGGCCTTCTTGCGGACGGTCCTCTCCACGGCGAGCGGCTGGAGGAAGAACCCGTCGCCGTCCCAGCGCAGCAGTCCGATGCAGGCGGTGGACCCGGCGACGGCCTGCGGGGTGAGGGGACCGGCGACGGGGAGGCGGTCGGTGTCGACGGGCAGCCGCTGCCCGGCGAGGGTGAACGTCACCGTCCCGGTCCCGGCGTCCTGTTCGGTGCCGTAGCCCTCCAGGAACACCGGGTGGGCCAGCAGGACCGGGTGGCGGTCGAGGGGTGCGGTGGCCGGGGCCTCCGCGGTGGGCAGGGCGACGCGGGCGGTGGTGAAGGGGTCGACAGGCTCGCCTGGTCGGGCGTGCTCGTCCTGCCAGATCAGGTCGCCTTCTGCGGTGACCGGCATGCCGGTGAGGTCCATGGAGCGGCCCTCACCGGCGGCGGCCAGCAGGCTCATGTGCGGGCGCAGCAACTGCCAGACGCCGGCGCCGAGGACCGTGTCGGGTTTCGGCACGGACACGCTCGCCCTCACCAGCCGGGGCGTGCCGCCGTCGGCGGGTTCGAACACGGCGTGGACCTGCGCCTGGGCGGCGGTGGCGTGTTCCTGCAGGTCGGTGCCGAGGGACAGCAGGCGGCCGGTGAGCGTGTCCGCGGCGGGCGCGGGGACGGCGCCGGGCACCGTGAGGAGCATGCCGCGGGCCCACAGGTCCGCCCAGCGGCGCACCGGTATCCGCTCCAGGGTCGCGCCCGGGCAGGAGGCGGCGAGTTCGGCGGCGAAGCCGTCGAGGAGGGCGGCCAGGCGGCGCAGCGCCGGCTCGGGCAGCATCGCGGAGACGACCTGCGAGGAGCCGGAGACCACGTCGTGGTCGAGGCCCTGCCAGCCGGTGCGGGCCAGGTCGCAGAGCCAGGAGCGGGCGGCGGCGAGCAGGTTCGGCGCCTGCTCGGCGGGAGCGGCCGGTGCGGGGGCGTCGGCGCGGGTACGGTCGGTCGCCTCGTCCGCGCGGGCGGCCAGCGCGTCGTGCGCGGCGCCGAGCAGGGCGGTGCGGGCAGCGGCGAGCGCCAGGAGGTGGTCCTCGCCGGCAACACCGGCCGCGGCCTTGTCGGCGGCCTCGGCGACGCGCGCGGCGAGCGGGCTGGCGGCGACCGCGTCGGCGAGAGCGAACAGCCCCTCGGCGTCGGCGGGGTGAGGCCGAAGGAGGCCCTTGGTCAGGGTCCGGTCGAAGGCGTCGACGGCGGCGAGGGCCTCGTCCAGGCCGTCGACGGGTCCGTTGAGCAGGTCCATCCGCATCAAGCCACCTCCCTGGTGGAGGCAAACCACTGCATCTCCGGCACCGGGGCCGTGGTGGGCGGCAGTTCGAGATAGGCCAGGTGGCGCAGGAACCGGCTGAAGACGGAGGCGGCGGCCTTGCTGCCCGCCGGGAAGGGCTTGGTCCCGCTCATGGTGAGGTGGAGCGACTGGGCGGTCGGCTCCCCGTCGGCGACGTCGACGCGCAGGTAGCGGGCGACGCGCTCGGCGCCGTACTGCACCACCGCTTCGCCAATCAGGGCGCCGATGTGGTTGCAGAAGCCGCCCCGGGCCCCGCCGCAGGGGCGGTTGTTGTTGGTGCTGCACGCGTAGGCGTACGTCCCGGCGGCGACCGAGGAGACGTACACCCTCTCGATGGCCGACCCGCTGGAGACGACGCCTTGGAGGCGCCCGTCGGCCAGTTCCACGAACGGCACCTTGGCGAGCTTGCGCGGCCGGGCGGGCGGGATCACCCGCACCATGCTCGACCTCTCGAAACCAGACAACGCACCATCTCCTTCGCAACAGCACAAGGGAAGCCCCAACGCCGGACCGGCGGGACATCGACCAAGCTAGCGGGCCCCACTGACAACGCCCCCTTCGCGCACAGGCGGTCCCCCGGCTCCCGGCCCGTTCATCCGCTCGGGCACGTAGAAGGAGAGCGTGTCGTTGCCGTCGAACAGCGCCGCGAGTTCACGCTGCTTCCAACTGGCCGGTCCTTCACCGGTCGCAGCTGCTGCGCATGCAGATTGCGCAGGTGCTCTGGCCCCGGCCGCGGGTGTTCCACCGAGGTTCGCGCAAACCCTGGTCTCGGCCCCCGTGCGTTGCCCGGACGAGATCCGCGACCCCCACCAGGGGGCGGTCAGCGGCCCGCGCGGTCTTGCCTGTCGGCAAGCGGGTCACAGCTGTTTGCGCAGTGCCCGGTTGATGGACGGGTCCCGGCCGGGCCTGTAGGGCGGGATAGGGTGGTAGCCCTCGCAGTGGTAGAGGGCGAGCGCGGCACGGTTGTCGACGCCGGTTTCCAGCTGGGCAACGTGAAATCCCTGGGCGCGGGCGTCGTCTTCCAGCAGGCGCAGGATGCGGCGCCCGAGCGACAGCCCGCGAAAGGCGGGACGTAGGTACATGCGTTTGATCTCCGCTGTCTGCTCGTCCAGGCGCCTCCATCCTCCGCATCCGGCAGGTTCCCGGTGGGCGGTGCGGGCCAGGAGGAACAGCCCGTGGGGTGCGGTGTAGTCCTCGGGTGGGGTGGCGGATGGGTCGTCGGCGAATCCGTACAGGGCCATCTGGGCGGCCTGGAACTCGGCGAGGAGTTGCCGGACGCCGGCGTCGTCGTACGGCGCGGCTTCGATGGTGCACGGGCCGGTGCGCTGGTGAGCGTGTGCGGTCATGTGTGTGACAGTGCCCGGTCGACGGCTTCGAGCGCATGGGCGTGTCCCGCGGTCCGCAGGCGCCGGCCCGCCTGGTTGCGCAGGGCTCGCAGCAGAGCGCGGCAGCGCGGGGACTGCACTCCGCCCAGGCCGGTGGCTACGTGGGTGAGGACGGCGGCGGTGGTTTCGGTGTCGCGGACGAGGAGGTGGGCGCGGGCCAGGTGGATGCCGTGCAGGACGGCGGAGCGGTGGTAGCCGGCCTCGCCGCCTTGTCTGACATGGGGGGTGAGCAGGTCGGACGCTTCGGTGAGCAAGGTGCGAGCGCGGGTTCGCTGGGAGTGGGTGGTGGCGAGTTCCACCAGGGCGTGGCCGGTTTCGGCGGCCAGTTGGTCGTCGGTGAAGTAGTACAGGCTGGGGGGATCGTCGGGTGTGCGGCGGGTGATCAGGGCGCGGCATTGATCGTGTGTGCGGCGGAAGCGGTCGATGTCGCCGGCCGCGGCGTGTGCGGTGGCGAGGCGGCCGAGCGCGCGGGCGCGGACGAGGGGGAGGCTGCGGGCGGCGTGTTCGACCGCGGCGGTGGCGTAGCGGAGGGCTTCTTGGGGGTGGCCGGTGGCGGCGTGCTGGTAGGCGAGCATGCCGAGGATGTTGGAGAGGGTGTCGGTATCGTCTGCGGCGCGGGCGAGGCGCAGGGCGAGGAGCTGGTAGCGCTGGGCGGCGGCGGTGAGGTTGCTGTCGAAGGCCATCCAGCCGCCGAGCTGGGACAGGCCGGCGGCGTTGTGCAGGAGCCGGGTGCGCAGGCCGGGGGTGTGGCTGCTGGTGCGCAGCAGGAGGATGACCTCGCTGAGGGCGATGCGGACGCGGCGCTGGGGCAGCGGGCCTCCCCCGGTCTGGTCGTCGAGATGCCGCAGGGAGGTGAGGTGTTCCTCGAGCAGGGTCATCATCGCGGGTTCGACGCGGGGTGCGGAGCGCCGCATGGCGCAGGCCTGGCCCGGGGGCTGGTGTGTGGCATCCCAGACGGCTGTGAACAGGGTGGTGGGGGCGGCGAGTTGGGTGTCGGCGTGGACGGTGGTTTCGGCGCTCCAATGGGCAGCGGCGTTGAGTACGTCGGGCAGGCGGCGGTGGCCGAGAAGTTCGTCGGCAGCCGACAGGACGGGCCGGGGCCGGGTGGACGGGCCCCAGAGGTCGTCGGCTGTGACCGTGGTGCCGGTGGCCTCGGACAGGGTGAGCGCCACAAGCGAGCGGACCTGGGGTGAGCGTGGCATGGACCCGGTGCACCAGTTGTAGGCGGCGGTGGGGTGCAGGGCGGGCAGGCCCGTCGCGTCCAGCTTGACGTTGACGGCCCGCACCAGCTGCGGGGCGTTGAGATGGGAGCGGGCCAGGGCGGCGGTGAACGGTATGCCGGGCGGTGCGGCCGTCGGGCGCGGCCGCAGGCTTCTGTGGGGCATGGGGGTTCCGGATTCGGTGATGGCGGCGAGGCGCAGGGCTTGATCAGGGGTTGTCACGATCCGCCGGTGCGGATCTCGGTTGTCGTGCCGCGGTGGGTGGTGTGGCGGGTGCCGGTGGCGTGAGGTGGGTGCTGATCCGTCTGCATGGGCTGGTCCCGTTCGAAGGTGGTGGTGCTGTTGACCCCCGATTTCGTTGCCGAGTTGCGTGCTCACGTCGGCCCCGGCTTTCTGCTGTGGCTGCCTGGGGTGAACGCCGTGGTTCATGACGGCCAGGGCCGTGTGCTGCTGCATCGTCGGTCGGACACCGGTGAGTGGTCGCTGCTGTCGGGCATCCTCGAGCCCGGTGAGGCGCCGGCCGACGGTGTCGTGCGCGAGGTGCGGGAGGAGACCGGCGTGCCGGTCGTGGTCGAGAGGCTCGTGGCGGTGACGGTGTCGCCGCGCATCACGCATCCCAACGGTGACCGTGCGCAGTATCTGGAGCTGCTGTTCGTGTGCCGGCCGGACGGTGAGGGGCATCGGGCGCGGGTCGCGGACGACGAGTCCCTGTGCGTCGCCTGGTTTCCGCGCCGGGCGCTGCCCGCCATGCGGCCGTACGTCGCCGAGCGGATCGCCCTGGCCCTGGACTACCAGGGCCAGGGCGCGGTGTTCACGCCGGCCGGCCGGTGAGGCCCGGCAGGTGGCGTATGACGTCGAACGCCTCGGCGGCGTCCACGCCGACTTCCGCTCCGCGGACGCGCACCTGGTGCTCCAGTGCCTTGATCGACCTGGTGTGGGGCCAGGGCCGCAGCTCGGAAGCGTAGATCTCAAGGGCTTGCCGCCTCAAAGCGAGTGCGTCGTCGGTGAGGGGCTGGAACCAGGTGGGCCGGAGCGGCTGGTGGATGCCCCATTCGGTGGCGGAGCGTACTTCCCAGGCCAGAACGGTGCGGACGCTGGTGCCCGGCTGCGGCCGTGTCGCCGCGGCCACCGCGGTGGCGGTCAGCTGGTGGTCCCGGCTCAAGTCGGCGGCGCTGTGGCTGTAGACGATCGTGGGCCGCCAGCCGCGCACGGCGTCCTCGACCGTCTGGGCGAGCCGCAGCTGCGGCACGGTGTCGAACCGGTTGTCCGGAAGATCTCCGAGGGCGAGTTCGGCACCGTAGAGGTCGGCGACCTTCTGGGCGCAGGCCGTCCGGTGTGCCTGAACCTGGGCGTGGTCGTGGGCGGTGCCGGGCCGGCTCGTGCCGGAGGTGCTGAGGATCAGCAGCATCACGGGGTGTCCGGCGGCCCGGTGGACGGCCAAGGTGCCGCCCGCGCCCAGGATCTCGTCGTCGGCGTGCGCGGCCACGGCCAGTACCCGCTCGACGGGGTGGTCGGTCACAGGAATCGGTCCTCTCTCGTGCGTGCTCCCACGGAGCCAGCTGCTGCTGTGCGGCCGGCCCCTGCGGGGCGCCTCGGTGTTCAGGGTGTTCGATTGGGATGGAGGAGATCAGGGTGTTCGATGGTGTCGACGTGCGGGTGGGGCGTCAGCGGATCGGGGCCGGGGTGCGGATCGGCGCGGGGTCGGTGATCGTCGCCGACGAACTCGTCCTGCGGGACGGGGTGGTGATCGAGGCGGGCTGTGATCTGCGCGCGGCGCGGATCGAGCTGGCCGAGGAGGTGCAGGTCGGGGCGGGCTGCCGGGTGCTGGCCGCCGACGGGTTCACAGCCGGTGCGGGCACGCGGCTGGACGCGGCCGCGGACGTGGTGTGCCGGAAGCTGACGGTGGGCGCCGGCACCTACATCGGCCTGCGGTGGCAGGTGGGTGCGGGCGCGTCGATGGAGGAACACTCCACCGTCACCGTCGGCGACGGCTGCCAGCTCGCACCGGACGTCACGCTCAACCCGACCGAGCCCATCACCATCGGCAACAATGTCGGGATCAGCCCCCAGGTCACGATCTTCACCCACGGCTACCACTCCGGGCACGCGGTCCGTGAGGGCCACCAGGCGGCCTTCGCCGGCGTACGCGTGGAGGATGCGGTGTGGCTCGGGTTTCGGTGCACCGTCCTGCCGGGCGTGACCGTCGGCGCCGGGACGGTGGTGGCGGCCACCGCCACCGTGACCGCCTCTCTGCCCCCGGGCGTGCTGGCGGCCGGCGTGCCCGCGAAGGTCAAACGACGCCTCGAACCGCAAGCCCTCGACGCGGCGGCCCGCCGCACGGCCGTGGAGGACCTGGTCAACCGGTGGCTGCACCGCTTGGCCTACAAGGGACTGCACGTGACGCCCGCCGGCACCAAGGGGGCGTGGCAGGTGCGGGACAAGGACGGTCAGCAGCGGCATATCCGGCTCACCCCGGCTGGCGGGCCCCTGCACGTCACGGTCGAAGGCCGGGCCGGGACCGCGGTGTTCGACTTCGGTGAACCCCTGTCGATCGTGGGAGATCTGGATGCCGTGGGGCACGACCTGCGCGACTTCTGCCGGCGCGCCACCTGGTCGTTCCCCTACCCGGTGAACTCCACCGGCATCGTCCCCCACCGCTTCGCCCGGCTCCTCACCTGATACGTCACCAGCCGGAGGCGCGGCCGCGGTCACGTCTGCCCTCCGGCGAGGTGGGCGGCCAGGTCCGGGGAGATCACGGTGCCCGCGCCGTTCAGGACCTCGTGTAGCTGGCCGGTGGTACGCGGGCCGATCACCGGCACCACCCGGGCACGGGTGGAGGCCCGCAGGCAGGCGAGCGCGAGGCCGGGAACGCTGACGCCGAGCCGGACGGCCGCCGCCCGCAGCCGCTCACGGCGCACGGTGTTGTCCGTGGTGGCGTAGGTGGCCTGGTGGTGGGCGGCGTGCCGTCCGCTGTGCGCGTCGGTGAGGTACCCGGCGGCCAGCGTCCGGTAGGGCATGAGCGTCAGCCCGGCTGAGGCGGCCAGGTTGAGGTGGTCGGGGCCGGCCTCGACGAGCCACGGCTCGGCCGGGGGCTGCGCGCGGCGTGCCAGGCTCCACAGCGGCTGGCTGATGCGGGGCCTGGCCAACTGGTTGCGGTCGGCGTAGCGGATCCATGCCTCGAGGCGGCTGGTGGTCCAGTTCGAGGCGCCGACATACCGGGTGGTGCCGTCGGTGACGAGTTGGTGCGCGGCGTCGGCGATCTCGCCGACGGGGACGGCCGGGTCGTCGCGGTGCCAGAGGAGTCCGGTCAGCGGGCGGCCGAGCGTTTCGGCGGACCGGTGGGCGCTGGCGATGAGCGCCGCCGGATCCAGGATGCCGCGCTCGGGCCGGGCCGGGTCCAGGCCGGCCTTGCTCACCACCGCCGCCGACGCTCCGGAGGCGGCCAGCCACCGCCCGATCAGCGCCTCGGCCTGGCAGCCGCCGGAGGTGGGTCCGTAGGTGGGGGCGGTGTCGATGATCTGGCCGCCCAGCGCGCAGAAGGTGTCCAGCAGTTGCCGGGCCTGGCCCGGTGGCACCGTGGACCCGTACTCGAAGGTCCCCAGCGCCACCAGGCCCGTATGGAGGGTGTGGCTGGTCATCGGGCGGTGAGGGCGGGCCGGGCCGCGGCGCGCCGGTCGCGGGTGTCGGCCAGCGCATCGCGCAGGTCCCGGCGGGGCACGGGCCCGTAGAGGCTTTCGAAGCGGCGCATGTCGGCGGTGAAGGAGGAGATTTCGTTGGGGCGCGGCGCGGTGTGCTCGATGCTGCCGCGGCCCGTCAGGGCGATGATCTGCTGCGCGAGCTGGAGGATGGTGGTGGTGTGTCCCGATCCCACGTTGAGGGCCGGCGGCAGTTCGCGGCCGGCCAGGATCCGCCGGAGCATCCCGATGGTGTCGTCGATGTGGGTGAGGTCCCTGGCCTGCGATCCGTCGCCCTCGACCGGCAGCGGGCGGCCGTCGGCGGCCGCGTCCAGGAACGCGGGAACGACCGCGTCATCCCCCTCGAAGGGTCCGAAGGTGTTGAACAGCCGTATCGTGGTGAACTGCTGGCGGTCGGCGGGCGTCATCAGCCGGTACACCTCGGTGAGGTGCTCGGTGGCGGCCTTGCCGACCGCGTACGGGGAGCGCGGGCGCAACGATGCGGTCTCGGCGAGCGGTCCGGGCTGGTCGCCGTAGACCTCGCAGCTGGTGGCCAGCAGTAAGCGGCGCGCGCCGGATGCGGCGAAGACGGTGAGCAGGTGCCGGTCGACGGCGGTGTTGTGTCCGAAGGTGTCCGCGTGGAAGGAGGCGGGGACGGATTTGTGGGCGGCGAGGTGGACGATGGTGTCCACGCCGTCCAGGTCTTCGGGGGTCAGGGAACGGACGTCGCGTGCCTGCAGGCCGGCCGGGCGGGGCCGCCAGGAGGGCACGGACAGGTCGTCGACCGGGGTGACGTGGGTGCCGTCGGCGCGCAGTGCCTCGGTGAGGGCGGAACCGATGAACCCGGCGGCGCCGGTGATCAGAACGTGATCCACAGCAGCATGCTCCTTACAGGGACTTCAAGAAGGACTGAAGGAAGGTGTTGTCGGTGTAGGTGTGGGTGGTCAGGCCGAGCGCGGACGCGGCGCGGGTGACCTTGGGGATGTCGTCGACGAGGACCAGGCGCTCGCGCGGTACGTGGTGTGCGGCGCAGATGTGGTCGAAGAAGGAGGGGAGCGGCTTGGTGGTGCCGATCTCGTGGGAGCACACCACCGTGTCGAAGACGTCCAGGTCCCGCTCGTACAGGCGCCGCCAGGCAGGGGCGTGCAGGGCGTTGGTGTTCGACACCGCGACGACGGCCGTGAACCGGTCCCGCACATCCGGGGTGCGCAGCAGCCGCACCAGGTCGGTGTTGACCGGGCCGTAGATCGCGTTCCAGCCCTCGGTCAGCTGCGCGTCGTCCAACTCCAGGTGGAGCAGGCGGCGCAGGTGGGCGAGGTAGGCGGCGGGCTCGATCTCGCCGCGTTCGAACCGGTCGAAGGGGGCGTCGATCTGCCACGCCTCGTGCAGCGCTTGCGCCTGGGTACCGGCCGCCTTCGCCCAATGCTCGATCGCCTGCTGGAAGGAGTAGGTGAAGAACACGCCGCCCATGTCGATCAGCAGAACGGGACGCGGGTCGGTGTCAGGCATGGGTGTCCTCCTGGACGGCGGTGGTGATCAGCCGGGTGTAGTGGCGGGCGAGCTGGGCACGGCGGGGCTTGCCGGTGGAGGTGGCCAGGCCCAACTCCGCCCACATGTCGGCGACGACGCGGACCGCGCCCAGATCCGTCCACGGCACCGCGCCCGCACGCTGGGCCCGGGCGAGCCAGCCGGCGAGATCCTCCTCCAAGGCCCGGACCTGCTCGTCGGGCCAGTCGGCGGTGCGGGGCGCGGACACCAGGGCGACGGTGGCGGGCAGGCCGTCACCCACCAGGCACGCCGCGGCCACACCAGGCTGCGCCAGCAGGTACGCCTCGACGGGTTCGGGCTGGACCAGGCGGCCGCGGGCGGTCTTGAAGGCCGACGCCACCCGGCCCGCCAGTCGCAGCCGCCCGCCACCGTCGTCCAGGGCCACGTCGCCGGTGTGCCACCAGCCCTGGCGGGTGACCGGCCGCATGGCCGGCCAGCGGGTGACGTAGCCGGCCGCGGCGTACGGGCTGCGGATCAGCAACTCGCCGTCCTCGGCCAGCCGGTGCTCGACGCCGACCGCGCGGCCCAGACGGCCGTCGCGGACGTCCGGCTGATGGAAGGCGGGGACGGTGGTCTCGGTGGCGCCGTAGGCCCCGGCAACACGCAGGCCGCAGGCAGCGAGCCGGCCGGCGACCCGGGCGTCCAGCGCGGCGGCGCCGTTGACGGCGAGCCGCACCCCGCCCAGCGCGGCCGCCACACCCGGATCGCGCTCGGCTTCCTGGGCGAGGTGCACCCAGGTGTACGGCACCCCCCACAGCAGCGACGGCCGCACCCGGACCAGCGTCTCGGCCGCCTGGGGCGGGGTGGTGGTGTGCACCGTGGTGCCGAACAGGCACATCAGGCAGTGGCCCATGATCCGCTGGGCAACGTGCTCGACCGGCAGGTACGCCAGCGTGCCCCGGGCGGTCGCGTCGGCAGGCCAGTGCGCACGCCACGCGCGGATCCCGGCGACGAGGTCCTGGTCGTGCAGGATGACGCCGCGCGGGCTGCCGGTGGTGCCGGAGGTGAACACGATCGCGGCTGCGGGCTCACGCCGCTCAGCAGCCCAGGCGCGCGCGGCCCTTCGTCCGGCCGCGCCCGGCTCGGCGGGCCAGGGCCCGGTTTCGGTGAGGCAGTGCACCGGCAGGCACTGGGCGTGTGCGGCATCGAGCACCGGGTGCTCGTGGCCGGGGGCGGTGTCGATGACGGCCGCCGGGTCCAGCATCTGCAGCAGTTGCTGCGGCTGGCCGGGCGGCAGGTGGGCGGGGATGACGGCCGGTACGGCGCCGGCCAGGAGTACCGCGAGGTCGGCGACCGAGAACAGCGGCCCGCCCGCTCCCCGGGCGTGCACCAGTACCGTGCGGCCGGCGCAGCCGCTGCCGTCCCGCAGCCGCCCGGCTGTGTGGACAGCGGCGGCCAGCAGCCGCCCGAACGTCCACACCTGACCGCGCTCACCGCTGATCACGGCGGGCCGCTGCGGTGCCTGGGCGAGGAACGCCTCCAGTAGTGTGCGCGTCACAGGTGCCCTCCTGCGGATCCGGTGAGCATCTGCGCGCCCGCCAGGCGGCGGCCGTGTGCGGCGACCAGGGCGTGGCGGGAGGCGACGGCCGCATCACGCCAGCAGCCCTCCAGCGGGCTGCTGCGGTACAGGCCTGCCGCCCCGGCTGCCTCGAACACGCTCTGGCACACCTCGGCGGACGTCGCCGCCAGGTGCGCGCCCGCGGCCCGCAGCCGGGCCCGGGCGGCGTTTTCGACCTGGCCGCGCACCGCGTCGTGCCACGCCTGGCCGGCCGCCTCTCGCATGAAGGCGGAGGCGGCGGACAGCCGGGCGCTCGCGGCGGCGTAGTGCTCCTGCGCGGCCGGCAGGTGCGCGAGGGAGCCGGTGGCGTGCCGGGGGCGTGCCGTCTGCGCCAAGGCGGCAAACGCCTCCAGGGCCCGTTCGGCCGTGGCCTCAGCGACCGCCGCGATGCACGCGGCCATCAGCCCGTACAGCGGAAACCGGTACAGCGCGCCGTCGATGCGTGCCGGGTCCGTGAGACAGACGCTGTGGCCGGCGGGGACGAGGGTGTCGCAGGACACCGAGTGGGAGGCGCTGCCGCGCAGCCCGACCGCGTCCCAGTCGTCCTCCACGCGTAGCTCGGTGCCGGGCACGAGCCACCACCGCGTCCCTTCCTCGGTCCGGGCGGCGAGCGCGGCGAGCGTGAGCTGGGGAGCGGAGGTGACCAGCGGCCATCTGCCCTGCAGCCGCATCCGGTCCCCGGCGGGGGCTGTGGTGCCGGCCGGGACGGACGACCCGCCGATCACGGGTGCCGCCACCGCTGTCTCGCTCGGCGGGCACAGCTCCTTGGCGAGCGGCGGGTCCAGCCGTGCCAGGAACGCGCCGGCCGGGGCGTGGATCGCCGCCGCCCATCCGGCCGACGGGTCCGCGGCCGCCACCACGCGCACGGCCTCCACGATGTGCGGAGCGCCCCACTCGAGTCCCCCACAGTGCTTGGGGAGTGCGGCCCTCGGAAGGGGGGAGGACCGCAGTGCCTCCCACACCTGTGGGTGCAGGGTGCTGTGCTCCTCGCCGTAGGCGCGGTGGGTGCGGGCGGCCTCGCACACGCCCGCTATATCGTCGGCCACGGTGTGCCGGGTGCCGGACGGCGGTGTGTGGGCAACAGTGGTCATGACTGCCTCCATCGGTTGGGTACATCGGTGATCAGCTGGGCGATCCGGTTCAGGCGCGGCCGGCTCTCGAGGAGGTGGCGCATCGGATCGGCCAGGGCGTCGGGGAGGTCGCTGGGCAGCCAGCCCACTCCCGTGCGGCGGGCGAGCCGCTGTCCGGCGGTGCCCACGAGGTAGCAGGCGAGTGCGGCCGCTTGCGGGGCGGGCAGGCCCTGGGCGAGGAGTCCGGCCGTCACTCCGGCGAGCACATCCCCGCTGCCGCTCTTGGCCAGCGACGGGTGTCCTGCCGTGATCTGGTGCACCAGTTCCGATGAGGTGACGACGCGGTCGACACGGTCCTTGGCCACCACTGCTGTGGCGCCTGTCCGGCCAGCCAGCCGCACCAGGTCCGTCACCGGCAAACGCACCGGTCGGTGGCGTTGCCCGGCGAGGGCGGCTGCCTCGGCCCGGTTCAGCAGCACGACGGCCGCGCCCAGAGCGGCGAGTCGCTGTCGTCCCTGCTCGCCGCCGCCGAGCGACCCGTCGACCACCACGGCGGACGACCGCACGCCGCTGCGGTTCCTGGCCACGCACAGCGCCTCAAGCACCCGGTCCGCTACGGGGCTTCCTCCCAGGCCCGGGCCCACCAGCCACACCACGCGTCCAGCCGCCCCCGTCTGGGCCAGGCGCTGTTCCACCGCGTCTGACGCCCGCACCAGGTCCTCGACGTCTGCCGGGGCCAGCTCCCGGCCGCGGACGGGGAGCATGTGCATGCCCAGTGCGGCCGCTGCGGCGGCCGGACTGGCAGGGGCCAGGACGTAGACCCGGTCCGTGCCCGCTCGCAACGCCCCCAAGCCCGCCAGATACGGCGGCGCCCCGTACATCTGCGACCCTCCGACCACGAACACCATGCCGCCGTCGCCTTTCACGGCCCCCGCCCGGCGCCGCAGACACGCGCCCACCGTCGACCGTGCCCACGTGCGCCCGGCGTGCACGACGGCCGCTGGCCGATTCCCCCCACCGGGCTCGCCCGGACTCGATACGCTCGAACCCCGCAGCCCCTCGCCCCCGCCCCACCAGGGGCCGGCCGCATCGAGAGGACCCCCGTGACACCCGCCGCCCGCACCTGGCCCCGCCTGCTCGCCGCTCTCCTGGCCGGCACCGACCTGGACGCCGAGGACACGGCCTGGGCCATGCGTCAGGTCATGGACGACGCCGCCGAGCCCGCGCAACTGGCCGGATTCCTCGTGGCCCTGCGTGCCAAGGGCGAGTCCGCGGCCGAGCTGCGCGGGCTCCTCGACGCGCTCATGGAGCGGGTGGTCCCGCTCCCGGTCGACGGCAGCCGCGTCGTCGACATCGTCGGTACGGGAGGCGACGGCGCCCACACCGTCAACGTCTCGACGATGGCCGCCATCGTCGTTGCCGCCACCGGCATCCCCGTCGTCAAACACGGCGGCCGCAGCGTCAGTTCCAAGGCGGGCAGCGCCGACGTTCTCGAGGCACTCGGTCTGTCCCTGGACCTGTCCCCCGACGCTGTCGCCCGCTGCGTGCACGAAGCCGGGATCGGCTTCACCTTCGCAGCGAAGTTCCACCACGGTCTGCGGCACGCCGGGCCCGTCCGCAAGGCGCTCGGCGTGCCCACGGCCATCAACTACCTGGCCCCGCTGACCAATCCGGCCGATCCCGGAGCAACCCTCGTCGGCTGCTCCCACCACGGGCTCGCCCCGGTCCTCGCCACTGTCCTCGCCGACCGCGGCACCCGGGCCCTCGTCGTACGTGGCGATGACGGCCTCGACGAGATCACCACCGCCGCGCCTACCACCGTCTGGGCCACCGGCCCGGACGGTGTTACCGCCCGCACTCTGGACACCGCCCGCTACGGCCTGCCCCGGGCGAGCCCGGAGGGGCTGCGCGGTGGCGATGCCTCCTACAACGCCGCGGCCGTCCACCGTGTCCTGGGCGCAGAGCACGGTGCGGCCCGCGATGCGGTTCTGGCCAACGCTGCCGGAGCGATCCTCGCCCACCGCGGTATCAGTGCCGAGGACCTGGACGACGCCTTCGCCGACGCCCTGGACACCGCCCGCACCGCCATCGACGACGGCAGCGCGGCCGCCACCCTCGACCGGTGGCTCAAGCTCGCCGCTACCCTGTGACACCCGGGGCGCGGTCCAGGCGTTGACCGCCGGCACCCGCTCCGCCCAGTCGCATACCGCCGCCCACCGCGACGCCGTCTCCGGCTGGCGCACCTCCGCCGCCAACCGCTCCACCCGCGCTTCCCGGCCCCCATCGGACCCCTGCTCGCGGGCGTGGAGCGGGTAGGAGGCGCACAGCGCCGCGACCGCTTCAGCGACCGCCCGCCGGCCCGCAAGCGGGCGGCCACGGCCGGCCTGCGCCTGCTGGAGGAAAATCGCCCGCTCAGGCCAGTTGAGGAATGCCGCCAGTTCCCGCACCACATCAGCACCGTCGTCGCTGGT
This sequence comes from Streptomyces sp. DSM 40868, assembly GCF_011820545.1. NCBI lineage: Bacteria > Bacillati > Actinomycetota > Actinomycetes > Kitasatosporales > Streptomycetaceae > Streptomyces > Streptomyces sp. DSM 40868. The sequence continues at coordinate 8,529,112 of NZ_CP050504.1, read as the reverse complement.
GTGTACCATCGTCAGGATCCGGTTCGGGCTCCCGGCCACCGTCCGCAACGACTCCGGCGCACGGGCCGTGGGGACGTTGCCGCCCTTGAGCTCCGTCAGGCGCTCGGCCACCGCCCCGTGCGGATGCCCGTACAGCACCAGCAGACCCGGGCCCAGCGTGGCCACCGCGTCGAGCAGGAGCAGCCGCTCCACCGTCGCCCGGCGTAACTGCCACCACCACAACGCCCGGACGCCCTCTCGGCTCAGCCGGGCCGGCCGGGCGGCCAGAGGGACAAAGCCCGCCTGCTCGGTGTGGTGGAGCACGCGTTCCACGCCACCGGAGAGCGCCAGGTCGGGCCGGAGCCACATCAGTCCCGTCTGCTCCGCGAACCGGTACGCCCCCTCGGCACCGGACAGACGGCACACCGATGCCCACCCCTCGACGAGCAGCGGATCATGCGGGTAGTGCCGGATTTTGTCTTGGCTGGTGGTCAAGCGGTGCAGATCGGGCATCGGCAGATCCGCCCAGGACACCGGCTTTAACGCGTCTGGCATGACGTCCTCCCACTCAAGGGCGCCCGGCAGCCGGTAGGCGGCCGTGCGCGCGGTAACGGATGGTGTGACCAGGCAGTGCGTTGGATGAAGTCGCTGCCCGTCGAGGGCCGCAGGGCGCGGACCGATCGTTGGGCTTGCACGCAGGCGTGGGGTGACCGGAGGGAGAGACGTGACGCCTGTTTTTACCGCCCGGTGAGGCTGCGATCCGCTCTCCTCGGCAGTGACCAGATAACCGTGCCGGGCCCGCGTTGGGGAGGCGAACTCGGGGGGCGAACTCCGCACTTGGCCAGCGCGGAGTTCGCCCCCGCGCCTACCCTCGAAGCCCGCCGCCGCGCGGCGTTCGGTGCTGCGCGGCATCCATCCAAGGTGTGAGGTTTTGGTGGCAGACACCAACGACCGCACGGGCCATGCCAACGAGGCACTGGCCCGGCTCATTGACGAGTCGGGAGCGAGCCGGAAATGGCTGGCCGCCCGGGTCAACGAGATCGGTGCTCACCACGGCGTCCCGCTGCGCTACGAGCACACCAGCGTCACCAGATGGGTGAATCTCGGCATGGTCCCACGCGGCCGTGTGCCCGAGTTCCTGGCCGCTGCGCTGGCAGAACGCCTCGAGCGGCCCGTCACCGCCGACGACATCGGCATGCCCATGGCACCAGATTCCGGGCGGAAGTTGGGGTTGGATTTCCCCCGCGACCCCGTCGACGCCGTCCGCGTCGCCGCGACCTACTGGAGAACCGTGGACCGCAGGCACTTCCTCACCAACGGCGGTTTCGCGCTGTCCGCCTACACCACCCCCGTCACCCGCTGGCTCGCACGGCCAGCCGCCGAGCCCCCGGCCGGCCGCGGCACACGCCAGGTCGGACGCAGCGACGTCAGCGAGCTGTGGGCCGCCGCCGATGAGGCCCGCGAATGGGACTCAAAGTTCGGCGGCGGGAACTGGAAGACCAGCAGCGTCACACACTGCCTTGAGACGCAGGCCGCCCCGCTGCTGCTGGGCAGGTACTCACAGGCCGTCGGCCGCCAACTGTTCGCCGCCACCGCCGAACTCTCGCGCGTGGTGGGATGGGCCGCCTTCGACGTCGGCCAGCACGAAGTCGCCCAGCGCCGCTTCGTCCAGGCCCTCAGCCTCGCCCGCACCGCCGGCGACATCGAAACCGGCTGCTACGTCCTGGCCACCATGGCCCTGCAGACCTTCCTGCGCGGCTACCCCGAACACGCAGCCGACATGGCCGAAGGCGCCTACGAACGCGGCCGCGGCCACGCCGCCCCCCGCGTGCTGGCCTTCGCCAAACTCGCCGAAGCCCGAGCCCACGGCCGTGCCGGCAACGCGCGCGCCGCGCAAACCGCCCTCGCGACCTGCGAACGGCTCCTGGACTCCATCCGGCCCGGCATCCACGACCCGGAGCACTTGGCCTACTTCACCCACGCCCGGCTGGCCACGGACACCATCGAAATCTACCGAGACCTGAACCAGCCCAAGGCGGCACTGCGATGGGCCCGGCTTGCCGAGCCCATGCCCGCCGACCAGTTCACCCGCGCCACCGGTATCCGCCTCGCCGTCCTGGCCAGCAGCCACCTGCGCAACGGCGACCTCGACCGCGGCCTCGCAACCGGAGTTCAGGCGCGCACCATCCTGAGGACGGTGCACTCCACCCGCGCCCGCAGCTACCTGCACGCCCTCACCAACGACCTCGCACCCTGGGCAACAGATCCCCGGGCCAAAGAGTTCCTCCACCACACCCACCCCGCACGCGCCAGAACCACCACCTGATCTGCCAGCATGCTCCGCACTGGCTGTCCTCTCTCCAGGCAACCGGGCCAGCAATCCGCCGGACACCGGTACCGCCAGCGTCTGGGACGGTCGGAGGCGACTAGCGGACAACACCACTCTGCTGCGCGCGATGCGCCCTACACCGGAGAAGGCGACACCACCGGCAACGACGCCACCCCCTCGAACCTGGAAAAGCCCGCGGCCGACGAGGGTGGCCGGCGGATGTCTATCGAGGAATGCATCCTCCATGTCCTGCGCGGCCGGAGCAGCTTGCTGCCCCCGGAGATCATGCGCGAGGCGCAGGACCTCGGTGTCACGCGTTCCGCGTCGAGGATCCGGGCCCGCCTGAGCAAACTCCACAAGGAGGGAACCGTGGTACGCGACGCCGCATCCCGCTACCGGCTCGCCACCGCGGGATCGGAGGCCGCCAGAAACGGATAAGGGCTTACACAAACAGACCGGCCGCCGCAAGTTCACAGCCCACGGCAGCCGTCGGCGCATGCCTACAGACAAGGGCTCGCCCACCGGTGGTCAGCATAGGCCATACGGCCACTTCGGCGTGAGCCCTTCCCGAAACCGCCGAAGTCCTCGGCGACGTACGGAAAGACCACTCCATGAGTGCTTTCTCCTCCGGCCCGGCCGCATCCTCCCACCACCACGGCACAGCAGACGGCGGGGCGGGCCCCACCGCGTCCCCGGACAAGCCGGTCTCCTACCGCATGCCCCCGACGGGCATCCCGGCCGCCCGGCAGATCGATCTCCTGGCCGCCGCAGTCACGACCTGCGCGACCGGCCGCTCGGCGGGGCAGCCCGGGGCGTGGCCAGCATCTGCGGAGCAGCAGCCGGCAGCCCGCTGCCAGATCCACGCCGGCGAATCGGTTAGAGCGGCCCAGACGCTCACTCGCTTGCCCTGGCCGCCGTCCTTAGCCTGCCCTACCGCAAGCCGGCCGCGACCTGCTCGATGTAAGTCTCCAGCGGTTCGTCCCATGCGGCCCGCAACGCCTCGACCTCGTCCAGGTCCCGAAACGGGGTACGGGACGAGCCTGCCGTGCACTCGCGACCGTCGACAGGGCACTATCAGGTGCATGACGTCCACGCCCACCGCCCCCGAAGCGCTACGCCTAGCGCCTTCCGTGACCGCGGTGCCGTACGACCACCCCGACGCCCGCCGCCTGACCCGCGTCCTGCGCGCCGACCAACTCCGCCTGTACGGCTTCGCCGACGACCCGGACACCACGCCCGGGACGGACTTCGACCCGCCCCGCGGCCTGTTCCTCGTCGCGAGCATCGGCGACGAGCCGGTCGGCTGCGGCGGGGTACGCCTCCTTGATGAGGACACCGCGGAGATCAAACGGATGTACGTCACCGACCAGGCCTGCGGGCAAGGAATCGGCCGGTACCTGCTCGAACACCTCGAGCGGCACTCCACAAGCTGCGGAGCCACCCAGATCATGCTGGAAACCGGGCGGCGCAACACCGCCGCCCTGGCCCTGTACCACCGCGCCGGATACGTGCCCTGCCCCTCATACGTCCCCGGACGCGACCAAGGCGTGAACCGGGCCATGACCAAAACCATCAACACCAGCTCAAGCCGACTGCCAGCGGCCGGTTCGACGCGGTTCTTATCAGTCACTGCTGCCGGGGGCGCGTCGGCGTAGCACGCCGTGGGCGGCGTGGAGGTCCGTGCGCAGCGGCGGTGTGATGGGGTGGACGGCGAACGGGATGCGCTGGATGCGGGCCTGCGGGTAGCGGCGGGCGAGGACATGGTGGGCTTCGGCGGAGTCGGCGAGGATCTCGCTGGCCTGGCTGGCTTTGTTCACGGTCCTAGGCAGTGTCTTTCCGATCATCCGATCGTTGGACTGGTCGTGAGGGACGAGGAGATAACTGACGCTGCCTGGGCGGTGATCGAGCCGTTGTTGCCGCCCGTGGGCCGGGCCCGTGGACGGTGGCGGGATCACCGCCAGGTCCTGGAGGGCATCGTGTTCAAGTTCCGCACCGGGGTGCCCTGGAGGGATCTGCCGGAGCGGTTTGGACCCTAGCAGACCGTGCACGGTCGCTTCGCCCGCTGGGCCGTCGACGGAACCTTCGACCGGCTCCTGGCCGCAGCCCAGCAGCGGGCAGAGGTGGACTGGCTGGTCGCGCTGGACTCCACGATCGTCAGGGCCCATCAGCACACGGCCGCCAAAGGGGGCTCGATGAGCGTGGGCTCGGGCGCTCCCGCGGCGGACTGACCAGCAAGATCCACCTGGCTTGCGACGGGCGGGGCCGGCCGCTGTCCTTCACGGTCACGGCCGGCACGCGAAACGACTGCACCCAGGCCGAGACGGTCATCGACAAGATCCGTGTCACGCGGTCCGGACCGGGACGGCGCCGCGTCCGGCCCGAGCGGGTCGTGGCCGACAAGGGCTACTCGGCCCGCTCCTTCCGCGCCTACCTGCGCAGACGCGGCATCAAAGCGACCATTCCTGAGCGCATCGACCAGCTCGCGGGCCGACGCCGGCGTCGCGAGCGCCCCTGCGGCTTCGACAGGGCCGTCTACCGTCGCCGCAACGTCGTCGAACGCTGCTTCCACCGCCTCAAGCAATGGCGCGGCATCGCCACCCGCTACGACAAACAGCCTGGCCGCTACCTTGCCGCCATCACTCTGGCCAGCACACTCATCTGGCTTGACACGTGATCGACAAGACACTGCCTAGGCCCCGGTCAGCCTCGCCCGCGTCGACCGCAACTCCGGCCAGGGCGGCAGCCGCGAGACGATCACCGGCACCAAGCCGTAATCCCGCCCCCCGACTCGGGCATATCGGCCTGGGGTATGTGCCCCGCGCGGCAGGCCAGGCACCCGCGCTTGTCCAGGTGCCTGTCGCGTACGTGTTCGTCAGCAGGTCTTCCCTGCGTACCAGGCGCCCTGGAAGTCGGGCCAGTCGCCAAGGTAGTGATCGCCAGGGGTGACGCACTGCTCATAGTCCCTGATGCCGCCGATGTTCAGCCGGTCCACGAAGATGACCACATTGCCGGTGCCGCAGTGGTTGTAGTAGGCGTGGCCCGTCCAGTCGGTGCGCCAGCCGCACGCTGTGGCGGCCTGCCTGGTTCCGGTCGTCTGCATCGGGGCTGCCGCCACGGCTGGCGCAATGCTCACCGTGGTGGCAGCGACTACCGCGAGTGCCGCGGTGGCCGCAGCCTTCTGGAGAAGTGTCATCGCGTTCTTCCTCTCAGTCGGACGAGTACCAGCCTCTCCCGCAGTCCAGGACAGGAGTCCGAGTTGCATGGCTCGGCTCTCTGGCCGCGGGCACCAGTACGTCAGTCATTCGTGACTCCGGGCGAGCACTGTCGCGGCACCTTCACATGGTGTTGACGACCCGCTCCTACTATGCGCAGGTGGGCTCTCCGTCGCTCGGAGACCGGAGTCCTGGCTTCCCCCGCGAGACCATTCTTCACCGGGTCCCCGCGAGGAGAGAACAGTTCTTGCATCTCCGTCCGCACCCGATCGATAGCCTTTGTTGTATGGGAGACGTTCCGATCGAAGGCGAGTCAGCGGCGAAGACGCGCGGTCTTGAATTCCCCGGCGGCGACCGCGACCCCAGCACCCACCAGCTGCGCCTGTTCCTCACGGTGGCACAGGAACTGCACTTCGGGCGGGCGGCGGCACGGCTGTTCATGACCCAGCCCGCTCTCAGCAAGCAGATGCGCCTGCTGGAGGGGAAGCTGGGAGTCGCCCTGCTCGACCGGACCAGCAGGTCGGTGGCCCTGACGCCGGCGGGTCGGGCGCTTGCCTCCGAGGCCCGGGAAGTGGTGGAGGCCATGGCGCGGTTGCGGTCCCACGCCATCGAGCACTCACGTCAGGCGCACGGCCGTCTCGTGCTCGGCTTCATCGCCGGAGAGGCAGCGATGCCCTACACACACACCATTCTCACTGAACTGCATCGGCGTCAGCCCCGTATCACGGTGGAACTGCGCGCGCTGACCTTCGGCAACCAAGTCGAAGCGCTCGCAAACGGGGAGGTACACGCGGCCCTGCTCAGGTTCCCGCTGCCTCGCACGCTGCGTACCATCCGGCTGGTCACCGAGCCTCGGGTCGCCTGCCTGCCGGCGGTGGACGGGCTGACCGCCCTCCCCGCCGAGCGGCCGGTCACCCTGGCTGACCTCGCGAACCACCTCGTGGTCGACATGCCAGAGCAGGCACCACGTGACTGGTGGGACGACTGGGCTGTCAACCCACGCCCGGACGGTGCACCCGTACGTTTCGGTCCCGTGGCCGCGGACATCGAGGGCCTGCTGCACATCGTCGCGCGCGGACAGGCCATCAGCTTCCTTCCGGCCTCCGCCCGCAGCCTGTACCCGCGTCCCGGAGTCACTTACCTGGACGTGGCCGACGCGCCGCAGTCCACGGCCGCACTCGCCTGGATGCCCATGGACCGTGACCGTCCGGTCCTGTCCGCCCTGCTGGAAACGGCCCGCGCGGTGACCGCGGGCGCGGTGGGCAGCCGATAGGCGCGCGTACCGATCGACGACCGGCCGGTCAGCGCGGACCTGGCGGGGCCGGATTCCACGACGCTCGCGTGCCTGACCTCGCGACAGGGCCGACGGCCGCGGTGACTCGCCGACGAACGCCTGTGCAACGACGACCTCGGCTTCGCGGGGCGCCACGCGCACCCGCTGACGAGGACGTGAACGATGCACAATCCCCACCGGATGCGGTTGGCTCCCTTCGCCCCGCTTCCGAGCGACGACCTGTGCGATGGGGTCGACGGCCGCCTCTGGCTGGAGGCACTAACGCCCCGCGCCAAGGGCACCACGAAGAGCCCGTTCGGCCGGGCCCGCGCGTACGCCCGGACCGCCGCGGTGACCCGTGGCGGGCGGCCGCCGAAGTACCCGGAAAAGGGCCGACACCTTGTCCCGGGCATCTGTATCCCTCACGCGGCTTAGACCGTGTCCTATGTGGTGAGGCGGAGGAGTCGCTTGTAGCAGCAAATGGCTGCGGCGAGTCCGAGAAAGGCGAGGTAGTTGCGGGAATGGCGCTCGTAGCGGTGGTTGAGCCGGCGGTAGCCGGTCAGCCAGGAGAGGGTACGTTCGATGACCCACCGGCGTCTCCCCAATCGCTCGCTGGACTCGATGCCTTTGCGGGCGATGCGCACTCCGATCCGCTTGCCACGTAACCATTTACGCAGGTGAGGAACGTCGTAGGCCTTGTCGGCGTGGAGACGTTGGGGCTTGAAGTGTCGGCCGCGGTGGGGGTCGTGTTTCGTTTGGTGACCGGCCACCATCGGCTTCAGTGCTTCGCTGTCGTGGACGTTGGCGGCTGAGACGCCGACGAGTAGGGGCAGTCCGTTCGCGTCCGACAGGATGTGCATCTTGGAACCCGGCTTGCCCCGGTCCACGGGGCTCGGACCTGTGTGTTCGCCCCCTTTTTAGCGCGGACGTGGGCAGAGTCGAGGACGACGCGGGTGACATCGACGAGCCCTGCGTCGTCGAGCCGGTGCAGTACGGCCTCGTGCAGGCGGCCCCAGACCCCGGCTCTGGACCAGATGAGGAACCGGCGGTGCGCGGTCGATTTCGAGATGCCGAAGCAGGGTGGCAGGGCCCGCCAGGCACAGCCACTGACCAGGACGTAGATGATCGCTGCGAACAGCGTCTCATCAGGCGTGTCCTGTGTCCCGCCACCCTGCGGCCGGACCTTCGACGGCGGGATCAGCGGCTTCGCGATCTCCCACAGCCCGTCCGGAACAATCCAACTCCACGTACCCCGCCCCATGCACAGCCAACGAACGCCTCACCACATAGGACACGGTCTAAGACGGCGTTTCCTTTGGCGTGCCGGCGTGGCAGGGAGTGCCCCGTGCGCAGGGTAAGTACCGAGAGTGTCTTGACCTGAAGGTGCAGCAGTCCCTCGACTGCGTGCCCCACTGTCGTTCTACCGTGTCGGGGTGATCCGACTAATCGCGCAGGACGACACCCTTGAGCTCAGTGAAGAACAGGTGTCGAAGATCAAGTTCTGGCTGCTGGAGTTCTTGCCTGCTCGCACTTGCGAGGTCAGTGTGGGGCCTGGAGCCGCGATCGTGGTGCCGGACCAAGACCGCGGTCTTGACGATCTAACGCCAGGTCTCCTCTTGCAGTTGGAAGCCATCGTCGGCTGTGCGCTGCTCGCCTGACTTCCTCGCAGGTTCCCCTCACCTGCTCAGCCGGCGGTGGCTGATGAGGGTCGCGGCGATGCCGACGAAGGCCAGGAAGTGCTCGGCCTTTCGCTCGTAACGGCGGTGCAGCCTTCGGCATCCGGCCAGCCAGGAGACGGTTCTCTCGACGACCCAGCGGTGTCGGCCGAGCCGCATGGAGGACTCGATGCCCTTGCGGGCGATACGGTGGCGGATGCGACGCTCGCGAAGCCATTTCCGCAGGTGGTCGTAGTCATAGCCCTTGTCGGCGTGGAGCTTGGCCGGACGCCGGCGGCGGGGTCCGCGGCGGGATCGGATGGGCGGGATCCCGCGCACGAGCGGTTCCAGGCCGAGGCTGTCATGCATATTGGCGCCGGAGACACCCAGCGACAGCGGCACGCCGTTGCGGTCGGTGATGAGGTGGATTTTCGATCCCGGCTTGCCGCGATCGGTCGGATTCGGTCCCGTCAGTGGCCCCCTTTTGCCGCCCGGACACTGACGGAGTCGATCGCGCACCGCGACCAGTCCAGCTCACCCCGAGCGCCGAGTTCGTCGAGGATGACGCGGTGCAGCCGGGCCCACACCCGGTCCCGGCTCCACTGGGCGAAGCGCCGGTAGACGGTGGGCCAGGCCGGCCCGAACACCGGCGGCAACTGCCGCCAGGTGCAGCCCGAGGTCGCGACGAAGATGATCCCTGCCAGGCATTCACGGTCCCCGGCCCGTCGACGGCCGCCGCCCTGCGGGCGTATGACCTCCGTCGGCGGGACCACCCGCCGAAACAGCGTCCACAACTCGCCCGGCACCAACCGCTCCATCAGATCCGTCATGCACGGCTCAACGAGCGATCACACCATCAGAAACGGCGTCTTAGACCGTGTCCTATGTGGTGAGGCGTTCGTTGGCTGTGCATGGGGCGGGGTACGTGGAGTTGGATTGTTCCGGACGGGCTGTGGGAGATCGCGAAGCCGCTGATCCCGCCGTCGAAGGTCCGGCCGCAGGGTGGCGGGACACAGGACACGCCTGATGAGACGCTGTTCGCAGCGATCATCTACGTCCTGGTCAGTGGCTGTGCCTGGCGGGCCCTGCCACCCTGCTTCGGCATCTCGAAATCGACCGCGCACCGCCGGTTCCTCATCTGGTCCAGAGCCGGGGTCTGGGGCCGCCTGCACGAGGCCGTACTGCACCGGCTCGACGACGCAGGGCTCGTCGATGTCACCCGCGTCGTCCTCGACTCTGCCCACGTCCGCGCTAAAAAGGGGGCGAACACACAGGTCCGAGCCCCGTGGACCGGGGCAAGCCGGGTTCCAAGATGCACATCCTGTCGGACGCGAACGGACTGCCCCTACTCGTCGGCGTCTCAGCCGCCAACGTCCACGACAGCGAAGCACTGAAGCCGATGGTGGCCGGTCACCAAACGAAACACGACCCCCACCGCGGCCGACACTTCAAGCCCCAACGTCTCCACGCCGACAAGGCCTACGACGTTCCTCACCTGCGTAAATGGTTACGTGGCAAGCGGATCGGAGTGCGCATCGCCCGCAAAGGCATCGAGTCCAGCGAGCGATTGGGGAGACGCCGGTGGGTCATCGAACGTACCCTCTCCTGGCTGACCGGCTACCGCCGGCTCAACCACCGCTACGAGCGCCATTCCCGCAACTACCTCGCCTTTCTCGGACTCGCCGCAGCCATTTGCTGCTACAAGCGACTCCTCCGCCTCACCACATAGGACACGGTCTTACAGGCTCGCCCGAGTCGGCGTCCTCACCAACCGGCAGTGGGCTGAGGACGTCGCCGACCGCCTCGCGGCTGACTACGGAGACCACGTCCGAGACGCCCTCGCCGCCTGGCGTCAGGACCGTGGTGAAGCCGACCCGGACATGCTGAGGCTGCTTCCGCTGATCCGCGAGCAGTTCCCTGTCGGCGTCCTGTCAAATTCCACCGACGCGTTGCACGCCGACCTTGCACACCATGGCATCACCTTCGATCACGTGATGCCCTCCGCCGACCTCGGTGTCGACAAGCCTTCTCCTCACGCCTACCGGCTCGCCGCCGAGCGCATGGCCACCGCGCCCGGCGATCTTCTTTACTTTGACGACGAGCCCACCTTCGTCAGGTCGGCAGCGGCAGCCGGCCTGCAAGCTCACCTCTTCATGTCGGCCACCGACGTTCAGCAGCATCTGGGCAGATGCTGCGTGAAGGTTCGGACGTGATGTGCTGACGACCCGGTGGAGCCGCCCTGATGGGGCACCCGTAGCGGTGCCCAGGAAGGCCCACCGAGACCAACAGGCGGCAACGCGGCTTCGGTAGAGCTGGCCTCCCGGGTATCAGCGGAGCGCGGCGAAGACGGCTGCGGCGACCACGGAGCCGAGGATGGTGCCGGCGATCACCTGGGCGGGGGTATGGTCGCGCAGCGCGACGCGTGACCATCCGACGATGGCGACGAGGGCGTAGCCGCACAGGGCCCAGGGGCCGTAGGTCTGGGCGAGCATGATGACGGCGCCGGCGGAGACGGCCTGGTGCACGGATATCTTCCAGGCCAGCGTGACCAGGGCGAGCGCCGCGAGTGTGGCGATCATGCTGGCGACCAGGGCGATCAGGGCGCGGGGGGCGTGCAGGGTGGCCATGAGGGTGAAGCAGGTCAGCACGGAGGCGAGGATGACCGCCATTACCAGCAGCCGTGCCCGTTTCGCGCCGACGTTCCTGTCGCCCCATCGGCCCTTTTTGATGCCGTGGTCGATGAACAGGATGGGGATGACCGCTGCGCACACCACCGCGACGAGGCTCCACGCCAGGCCGCTCCAGCAGTCGACGTGCCAGCCGATGGCGAGGCAGACAGTCACGATCCACGTCTTGGGATGGAGCCGGTCGCTGATGGTCCGGGCGATGTCCTGGCGGGTGGTCGGTGCTGTCAACGTGCTCATGCGGGCTGCTTCCGGTTCTGTTCCTGGATCCTGGCGGCCTCGGCTCGGGCGAATGCCGCGACGCTGGGGCAGCGGTCGAAGGCGGCGCTGACCTGGCAGGTCCAGCGCAGTTCGGCCGCTGGGCTCAGGCCGTCACTGCCCGAGTGGGGGTGCTCTCCCTTGTAGGGGGCGGAGGAGGAGGCGATGAGTACCGCGGTCTTCAGCCAGGCGGCCTCGGCGACGGCGGAGCGTGCTCGTGGTGGGTAGCCGGCGCTCTTCGCCATGTCTAGGGCGCGGTGCTGCAGGTCGGCGGGGACGTATTCGCGCAGGGTGAGGGTGGCGTCGCTGATCTCCACGAGCCGGCGGTGGAGCAGCAGGCGGGTGCGGGCGTGCCCTGGGTTGATGGGCAGCACGACGGAGGGCACGGCGTCGGTCAGGGTGCGCCAGAGGGGTTCGAGTCGCGGAAGGGCCCGTCGCTGCCGCAGGGCGGTGGCCGCGACGGACAGGGGCGAGAGGCAGCTGCCGGCCGTGATAGCGGCGATGGCGGCGACCTTCAGGGTGGTCGATACCGCGTCGGCACGGTGGACGTCGGCTGCCGTGGCGTCGCCGGTGGCGATGTGGGCGAGGTGAACGAGGCGCTGCAGGGCATACAGGACACCGATGGCGCCTCCGAGGCCGAGCAGGGTATGCCCGGCTCGGATCCACCGGTCGCGGGCGTGGCGGGCCGCGTGGAGGAAGAGGATGGCCGTCACCGTCATGGCGCAGCCGATGTAGAGGGTGAAGACGCCGACGTGCAGCAGTGCCCACCGGGAGGTTTCGTGGGCGAAGACGATGTCGTCGGGGACTCGGGCGTCGTCGGGGGCCAGGGCGAACGCGGCAGGCATGAGGAGCAGGCACGCGGCTTCGAGTGCGTGGCGGGAGCGCTGGAGGAACCCTTGGGGGCGGACGACGGCGATCACGAATTCCAGGACGGCCGCGGCCGAGATCAGCCCGAGCATGTGCTTGAGCAGGTAGGCGGTGCTTGCGATGCCAGTCACGGAGTCGAAGTGTGCCGAGACCGCGGGTACCTCCAGGGTCATCGCCGCGGCGAGGCTGAGGAAGGCCAGGGAGATGGCCCGCTGCTTGCGGGAGTGGCGCAGCGAGGGTGCCCTCCACAGAGCCACTGCCCACAGCATGGTGGCGACAAGGATCTGGTGGCTCATCGGCAGTTCCTTCGCGGATGGGCCATCGTGGCGTCCACGCGGTCCAGCAGACCGTGCGGGGAGGTGGACGACGCGGTCGGCAACTGGTCCACGATCTCCCCGAGGATGGTCGCCGTCAGTTCGGCGTCGTGTTCCTGGTCAGTGGAGTAGTTGGTCCGGCCGAAGACCGCGCTGACGCGGGACGGCGCGATCTCCGGCGGCAGGGCCGCCAGCAGGCTCGACACGGCGGAGCTGCCCTTGTGGTCGAGCAGCATGTGCGCGATCTCGTGGAAGACGACCTGCTGACGGTGGCGCTGGCTGGTGGCGGCGATGTGCCAGATGTGGTCCTCGTCGGGATAGGCGACCCACAGCCCGCACGGCAGCCGCAGCCCGTCACTGTCCGGCAGTTCCCGAAGGACCAGCTGCCGGCCGCGCTGCGCCGACAGCGCCTCGCAGAACGACTCGGTCGTGAAGGGCCGTTGCACCCGCACGTCCCGCAGGGCGTCCTCGCATACGCGCCACAGCCGGGACTCGCGCTCCCCCAACCCCGTTACACGGGCGCGCTTTTCATGCCTCCGGCGAAGAAACATGGGTGGTCCTTAACTGCACGGAACTGGATTATCTGCTCAGGGCGGTGGCCGGCGCACAGGCGTCCGCGGGGCTATCAGTCCAGCAGCCCGTGGAGCAACTCCGGGCGGCACTACACCCGCAGGGCACTATGGCCCGGCCACGAATTGGTGAGCCAGTCGGTGTCTGTGCGCACGTAGCGGGTCAGCGACTGAGAGGCGAACGCTCGGTCCGATTCCTCCGTCGCCTGGCGGGCGGCGGAAGGGAGTCAGACGACTGGCGAGAATCGGGCGGCTTCACATAAGGCACGTACGCGCCACATGACTTGACCGCCTTCCTCTTCTCCGGAATTCCCCAACTTCTCCCCCTGGGGAGGATCTTAGGCGCATCACCCCACCCCGCACAGGGGCAAGATCAGGGAAGGGGAACTGACAGTTCCCCTTACGCCGTATAATGCGAGTACGGTTGAAGGTTGAACCAAGATACAGGACGATCGGTCCGTTACAGCCCGACATTTCGCCCTGTTAGCCTTCCCAGCGGGGGAAAGCCGCCAAGAGGTCACCACAAGCTGTGACCTATATCTCAAGACCGACGAGCTATGCCTGAGACCAACTCCCCTGACCTCGCGCCGCGAACGACGATTACGCGGATCCTGCGCCATGCCCGGCGTCGCATCGACCCTCACGACATTCCGGGGGCCGCCGCGCTTCTGGGCCCACATAGCGGCCCCGGCCTCACGCAGGATGCGGTCGCCCAACTTCTCGGCGTGTCCACGAAGTGGTACCGGAACCTGGAACTGGGCAAACCCAGAACCTTCTCCAAGACGCTGCTGGAGCGGGTGCGCCGCATCCTCGCCCTGACCGAGGACGAGTGGGAGGCCGTCTGGCAGCTGACGTACGGCAGACCGGCACCCGACGCCGTCGAAGAGGCAGTGCCCACCCGAAGGCAAAGGCCAGTCCGCCAGACGCCTCCGCCGGCGGTGAAGCGGTTTATCGAATCGCAGCCCTGGCCCGCATATCTGCGGGACCGCCACTGGGAGGTCTCGCTCTTCAACCGTGCGGCGGGCCGCGATTTCCCGTGGATGCTCTACGGGACGAACGTGGCGGTCTGGGTTCTCACTTACCCGGAGGCTCGTACCCAACTCATCCGCTGGGAGGAGGACTGGGCGATTCCGATGATCGCCGAACTGCGGCTGGAGGCCGAGCGGCGGGGCAACGACCTCGGGCTTCAGGCTGTCATTCGGACGGTGCAGAATGACCCCGCAGCCCGCAGACTGTGGGATTCCCCCGACCTGCCAGCCGTCTCCCATCCCAGCGCCGCACAGCCTCGTGCGCTGTATCTGCCGCGACAGGGGACGAGGGAATTCCTGGTCAGTGTTCTGACGATGAGGGTCGAGGACATGCCGTCCTATCGGCTGACGGTCATCCTTCCGGCTCGGGACACACCGTCTGCGCCGGTATCAACACGAGCGGCAACGCTACGGGCGACAGAGGCGAAGCATTCTTCCTGACGGTGCTCTCCCTCAGTCCGTGTCGAGCCCTTCGGCCTTGCGGGCGCTATTGATGACAGCAGCGACCATTCGCATGCTGTCCACGGAAAGCTCGCCGGCGCGGGCGAAGACATCCTGAACGCCGGCTTTCTCCAGTACGTCCAGGAGTTTCAGTCCGGCCACGACGCGGTCCACATCCGCGCCGCTCATCTCCTTGGAGAAGTAGTCGTTCTGCACCCCGAAGTGGGCTGCCAGGAGTTCGACCGTCTTCAAGGTCGGGTTCTGCTTCGAGCCCTGTCTGAGCTGACGGATGGCGCTCTCCGAGATGCCGGTGGCGCTAGCCACCTCGGCAACGGTGTAGGGGCGGCCGGTTTTCGGGTTCTTGACGCCGGCGAACAGGGCGTTCAACCGTACCTTCACCCTGCCGGCCTCCAGAGGCACGTCCATGCCAGCACCGCTGGCTGTCTCCGACATGGCCGCTTCACCTCCGATCCCGGCACCGCTGCGCAGTGTACTCAAGTGCGGAATCCATATGCCACCCCACCCCGGGGCAGCACTTTAGTGTTGACAAGGCCCTGACGTCTCGCCGTAGAGTCGGCCCACCCGTCAACACTTAAGTGCTGAAACCCAGGTCAGAAGGGGTCTTCATGTTGGTCACCCGCTGCGAGGGGGCCGCGTCCGGGCCGTGCCGTGATCCGCACGCCCTGCACGCACGCTTCATCCCTCGTCACGCTGTGCAACTAGTACAGAGTTTAAGAGTCAAGCCTGGACCTTGACGCGGCTCCGTGCGTATGTTCGTCGTCCCCCGGGCCACCCGCCTGGGGCACCCGCGCACGCGAGGAACGCGGCGGGTACCGACCAACTCCCGCAGGTCCGCATACAGCGACGGCGCCCAGGAGCGGCTACTCCAGGACGCCGAACGCGTAGCGGCACGTACCGCCCTGGGGCGGGCCCGGCTGGGCCCGAAGGGGCGGAGATTGCCCACCATCACCACGCTGATCCCTTTCCACGGGGCGCGTCAGCGCGGCAACACTGCAAAGGGGATTCTTGCATGCCTCCCGCCCTGCGCAAAAGGCCCGGACATCCGGCCGGCGCGGCAGCCGCCTCCTCCTCGACACCCCACAGCGTCGTCACGCTCAGTGACAGCTCGGCGTCCCCGCAGCGACGCTCGAACCGTGCGGGCGGGGGTGGCCGATGAGTGTCAATGCCCGCGAGTGGGTGTGGGAGCACAGCTCCAGCCGGGGCACCGCACGGCTGGTCCTACTGTCGATCGCCGACCGGGTCGCGGACGACAAGTGCGTCGCCTGGGCCTCGGTGGCGAGCCTGGTGGAGCGGACGAACGCCTCCCGTACGGCGGTGCGGGACGCGCTGGTCGCGCTCGACAAGAGCGGCGAGCTGAAGGTCCTCAGCCACCTGGAGGGCCCGCAGCGCACCACGGTCTACCGGCTGCCCCGGGCTGCCGCGTGGCTGGCCAAGGTCGCCGCAGCACGGCGCGAGGACCCGGAGGCGTACGTCGAGCCTCCGACCGACTCCGACCCGGTGCCGGAGCTGGACGACGACGATGAGAAGGACCTGCGGCGGTACGGGATCTGGCCGAAGAAGGGTACGGAATCCGACCCCTCCCGCCGGAATCCGGCCGGTACGGAATCCGGCCCCTCCCGACGGAATCCGACCCCCCGACGGGCCGGAATCCGACCCCACCACGGTACGGAATCCGGCCCCCAGAACCGTAGAGAACTGAAGGTGAACCGTAAAGGCAGCAGTAGTGGTGCTGCCGTCACCTCGGCTACCGACTGGCAGGTCGACCCAGCCAGCCACACCTGGGCCCGCCAGCACGGTCACCTCGACCGCCTCGGCGAGGAGGGCCTGCGCGCCGCCGACGCCAAGTGGCGCGCCCACCGAGCCGGGCACGCACCCCGAGCGGCGGCTGCCTGGGCTGCCGACTGGCGGGCCTGGATCGCCCGAGAGCACGCTCCGGCCCGCCCGAACCTCTACGCCCTGCCCGGTGGCGGGTCCGCCCCGGCGGGCGGCATGACCCGCTCCGAGGCCCACACCGCCGCCCTCCTCGCCGCCCTCAACGAGCCGACGCCGACCGGAACGGAGTAGCCATGGACCGCCGCGAAATCGCCGCCCTGCTGGCCTACATCGGCCGACTCGACCCCCGCACCATCCGCACCGACCACGCCGAGGCCCGCGACCAGCTCGCCCAGTGGCACGAGCTGCTGGAGGACGTGCCGCTGGCCACGCCGCACGGCTGGGACGCCTGCGTCGTCGCCCGCCGACACATCCGCGTCTCGCCGTACCAGATCCTGCCGGCGGACATCGCCCGCCCGTGGGAGAGCTACAAGCGCGACCGCCTGCACCGGCACACCGACCCGATCCCGGTGGCCGACCCCGACGACCAGGCGGCCTGGACCGCCGAGCTGGTCGGCACCCGCCACGCCGTCGCCACCGGCACCGCACAGCCCGTGGCCTACCAGCAGCTCACCGAAGGCCGGACCAACCCCAGGCTGAAAGCCCGGCTGAAGCAGGTCGGCTCCTACATCCCGCCGGAGGCCCGCGCCGCCCTCGCGCCCTTCCGCCGCGCCCGCGCGGCCCACGAAGAGGCCCTCGCCCAGGGCCGACCCGACGCGCTGTCGGTGCCCTGCGACTGGTGCGAGGCACCGGTCGGCGAGCCCTGCCGCCGCCGTCGGATCGACCCCGACGGCTTCGCACGCGGCAGCGCACTTCGGGAGAAGCCGCACCCGGGCCGCAAGGACCTCGCCGCCACCCAGCACCGGCAGCAGACCGCGACGGCCTGACCGGCCCGCACGTGGTGCACCACCGCGTGGTGCACCACGTGCGACACCATCGTCCCGCCCCTGCCGCGGCGCCCCTGCCCGGTGCCACGGCAGGCGCCCGACGCCGCGTCCGCCCACCACCATCCCTCCGACCGGCCGACGCGGCAGCACACCGGAGACTTTCTTGCGCCACATCACCACCCACACCTCGCCGGCCACCGGCCTGCGCGGCATCGGCGACACCAGCTGGCAGCCCCACGGGGTGTGCCACGGCATGGACCCCGAGGACGCCGACGCCACCTTCTTCCCGCTGCCCCGCGACCACGAGGCCATCGCGGACGCCAAGGAGCTGTGCGGCCCGTGCCCGGTCCGCCGCGACTGCCTCAACTACGCCCTGGAGAACGACCTGAAGGAAGGCATCTGGGGCGGGCTGACGGAAGCAGAGCGCCGGCCCTGGCACGACGGACTGCCCCGCCGCCTCGACTACCGCCGCGTGGCCGCCTTCTTCAACGGCCGCGACGTCCACCTCACCGACGCCGAGCGGCAGGTCGTCATCGACCACGCCTACGTCCGCGGATGGCGCCCCGACCGGCTCGCCCCCGCCCTGCACATCAGCACCAAGCACGCCCGGGACCTGCTGCGGCAGGCCGCCAACAGGGTCTTCGACCGCGACCGCACCCTCGGCGTGCCCCGGCGGAAGAACCCCGTCAAGAAGACCACGGTGGCCCGGCGGCCCCGGCCCGCGACCGCACCGCCTTCCACGCAGCAGCCCTTGGCCCGCCCGGCGACGCCCACTCCGGCGCACGCCCCTGTCGGAAAGGCCGCATGACCCAGCACGTCCTGTCCCTCGGTGCCGGCACCGACCCCTCCCTCCTCCTCACTCTCGGCATCCCCGGCGCCGCCACCGCCCTGGCTCTGACCGGCTGGGCAGCCCGGCGGGCACGATGCTCGCAGAAACGATCCAGCAACAAGGCGGTGGTGGCCGCCGCCCTGGCCGCGCTCGGCTGCACCGCCTACAGCGCCGACACGTCCTGGCGCTTCGCCGCCGACTACCTCGACATAGCCGGCACCGCCGAACGCGCCGGCATGTTCGCCGCCGCCGAACTCGGCCTGTTCGCCACCGCCCTGATGGCTCGCCAGAACCTGACCACCCAGGGCTCACCCGGCATGCCGGGCACCCTGGTCTGGGTCATCAGCGGCGTGCAGGTCATCCCCGCCTACGCCGAGAGCGGGATCGTCGGCGGCACCGTCCGGGCCTTCGTCGGCCCCGTCATGGCAGGCATGCTCTGGCACCTGGCCATGGGCATCGAGCTGCGCCTGCGCACCCCCGGGGCCGCTTCCAAGGGCCTGGTCGCCACCCTCGGGCGGGAAGCACGCGAGCGGCTGCTGTCCCGTCTCGGGATCGCCACCCGGGACCGCGACGCGGCGCAGATCACCCGGGACCGCGCCACCATCCGCGCCGTGGACCTCGCCACCCGGCTCGCTGACCTCAGCACCGAGCAGCGGCAGAGCCGACGGGGCCGGCGCCTGACCCGACGGCTGTCGAAAGCGATCGGCCGGGCCTCGGTCGGCACCGACCCCGCCCAGCGCGCCGAACTGCTCGCCCAGCTCGCCGCCCGCCGCAACGCCCTCACTCTCGCCACGGTCCCGCTCTCCTCCCCCTGGTCCCCGGACCCGACCGGGGAGATGGCCACCGCGGTCCCCGCAGCAAACCCTCAGAGCAGCCCGGCCCCCGGCGGCGGTCCCCGCACTGACACCGGGGAGACCGGGGGCCGGGAACCGCAAGCTCAACAGGGACCGGACGGCGAAACCGCCAAGCAGCACGAGGGATCCCCACCCCACCACGCGGGGACCGACCACGGGGACCGGGGACCGGGGACCGACCACGGGGACCGGGGACCGGGGACCGACCACGGGGACCGGGGACCGGGGACCGACCACGGGGACCGGGGACCGGGGACCGACCAGTCCGGGACCGCAGCCGGGAACCGGCACAGCCAGCACCTGCGCCGGGCGCCGGGCTCGAAGGGTAAGGCGCGGGCGAAGCGAAGTGGCCGGTCCCGCGGCCCGCAAGCGCAGCGTCCGTCTCGCGCGCCCGAGGAGGACGTCGACCAGCTGGTCGAGCTGATCCGTCCTCACGTACCCGCCCTGCTCGACCGAGACGGCAACGACACCGTGACCCGAGTCCAGCTCCGCAAGATCCTGCGGGACCAGAACCTTCCCGGCATCCGAAACGAGCGCATGAGCCTGGTTCTGGCGGCTCTGCGCAGCCAGACCAGCACGACGGCAAGGAGTACCAGATGAGGACGTGCCCGCAGTTCGCGGCGATGCGCGCGGAGTACGAGCGGGAGATCAGCTATCTGAGCGCGCACTCCAAGCGGCATGCCGGCAGGTCGTCGGCGAAGGCCAGCGCGACGTATGCGACGTCGACCAAGGCGCGGATGGCCAGGGCGCTCAGCGGCCATGTCGCACGCTGCCCCGAGTGCGGCTGACCCGCCCATCCCGCGGGTCCCTTCCTTTGAACATTCGCGGTGGCCCGGCATACCGCCGGGCCACCGCCCGCGCACCGAAAGGCATCACGTGATTCCCCGTCCTGCTCCCGCGTCCCGGGACGTGGCCGCTGAGGCGGCGGCCTGGGCCACTGTGCTGGTTGGCCGGCACCTCGTCCACGCCATGGTGGGGCTGCCGACCGGCGGGTGGCTCGTCCAGCACGAGCCGCACGGTCCGGTCCGGCTCCTCGACGGACCGGCCGACGTCCTTGCCCTGGCCGCCGCCGTCCAGCGTCGGCTCCGCGCAGCGAGGCCCGAGAGCCGATGACGAACCCGACCGAGAACGGCTCCGCCCCGGAACCCGCTGATGACCCCAACTCGGTCTCGGGGCGAGCAAGTTATCGCAAGAGCATTGCTCCCGATGGGAGCAATGCTCTTGCCTGGCCCGCCCCTTCAGTGGCGGGAGGCGACCGACACCAGGGGGCGCCGGTCCACCAGGATGCGACCGAGGGCGGATCGCATCCTGAAGGGGAAACGCCACACGCCTGTCACACCGCGCACTGCGAGCACGCCGCGCCGCCGAAGCCGCACGTTCGCCAGCGCGAGCGCCTGCGCGACGAGCACAAGCGCATGCGTCAACCCAGCTGCCGCATGAATGACGACGAGTACCAGCTCCTCGTGCGCGCCGCGTCCGCCTGCCGCATGAGCGTCGCGGCCTTCCTCGCCCACGCCGCCCTGAAAGCCGCCCGTGATCTCGACCGCACCGCTGCCGAGATCGCCACCGAACGAGAAATGCTGACCGAGCTGTTCGCCGTGCGCCGACACCTCGGCCAGATCGGCAACAACCTCAACCAGGTGGCCAAGGCCACCAACGCCGGCGCCGATGTCCCGCACGCCCGCGCGGTCCTGGACGCCGTCCACCGCGCCGCCAAGCGGGTGGAGACCTTCACCCAGCACTACCTGGACACCGAGAACCACACCGCATGATCCCCAGAGTCCACAAGCGCGGCAAGCGCACCATCGGCTTGCTGTACTACCTCTACGGGCCCGGCACGCACGAGGAACACGTCGACCCGCACCTCGTGGCGGCCTGGGACAGCCTCACCCCAGACCCCGGCCGGGACCCGCAGGCCACCTACACCCAGTTGCAACAGCTCCTCGACCAGCCAGTCGATGCCCTCGCCCCCAGCCGCCGCCCGGCCAAGCACGTGTGGCACCTGTCGGTGCGCGCCGCACCCGAGGACCCCGTGCTGTCGGACGAGCAGTGGGGGCAGATCGCCCGGCGCATGGTCGCGGCCACCGGGATCGCCCTCGACGGCGACGACGCCGGCTGTCGCTGGGCCGCCGTCCGCCACGCCGACGACCACATCCACATCGTCGCCACCCTGGTCCGCGAGGACGGACGAAGGCCCCGTCTGCACAACGATGCAGGCCGGGCACAGGCCGAAGCCCGCCTGATCGAGGCCGAGTACGGCCTCAAACGGCTCAACACCGGCGACGGGACCGCTGCCCAGCGGCCCACCAGCGCCGAGCGGCACAAGGCCGCCCGGCAGGGCCGCGAACGCACCGCCCGCGAGGAACTGCGCGAGACGGTACGGCGCGCCGTGGCCGGCGCGGCGGGTGAGGAGGAGTTCTTCGACCGGCTGGCCGCCGCCGGCCTGCTCGTCCGCAAGCGCACCGCGCCCTCGGGTGACCTGCTCGGCTACAAGGTCGCCCTGCCTGATGACCGCAACAAGGACGGCGAGCCGGTGTTCTACCCCGGTGCGCGCCTGGCCCCGGACCTCTCCCTGCCCCGGATCCGGGAACGCTTCACCAGCGCCCTCGATGACGGCCAGGGCGTTACGCCCGTCGAGCCGCCCTCGCCTACGGGGCCAGGCGGCCCGTCCGCCGCCCGCCGCCGGACGGCTTCGGCGGCGTGGCAGGCGCTGATCGTCATCGAGCAGGAGGACGATGCGGTCGCCGCCGCGTACATCGCCTCGGCCGGCGAGGTCCTGGACGCGCTCGCGAAGACCTCCGCCGCGCACACCCGCGCGGAGCTGCGGGAGGCCGCCGTCGCCTTCGAGCGGGCTTCCAGGTCGCACGTGCGGGCCGAGCGCGGCCACGACCGGGCGTTGCGGCAGGCCGCCCGCGACCTCGTCCAGGGCGGTCCTGCACTCGGCCGCGGGGAGGACGGGGCGACCACCGCGATGGCGATCGACATGCTGTTCTTCCTTGTCACCGCCGCCCTCCACTGGCACGCGAAGAAGGGCCATGCCCAGCAGGCCGCCGCCGCCCGCCAGGCCGCCGAGCACCTTCGTGCCGCCTACCAGGCCGCCGCCGCCCAGCCGCTGGGCGCCCTCTATCAGCGCGGCCGGCGCTTGGGCCGCCCGCTTCTGCAGCGGCAGACGGCCGTCCTGCGCCAGGCCGTGCCCCAGCTGGCGGAGCAGATTCTGGCCGAGCCCGGCTGGTACGCGCTCGCCGCGACCCTCGCCGACGCCGAAGCCGCCGGTCATGATCCCGCCGCGCTCCTCGCCGGCGCGGCGGGGCGCAGGGAACTCGATACCGCCGAGTCCGTCAGCGACGTGCTGGTGTGGCGCCTGCGCCGCAGCTCCGACCTGCCCGCCGACACCAGCAACACGGTGTTCGCCGGCCGCCGTACCGGGCGCAGCGCCGGCCGCACCACCGGCCAGGCGCATACCCGGGCCGGATCCGGGCGCGGCCGGTGACTAGGGCTTTTGTGAGTTGAACGGGCCGGATCCTTGGGGGACGATCTTGACGCGAGCAGGACGAGACGCAGGAGGACGCCAGGGTGTTTCACCGGATACGACGCCGTAAGCAGGACCCGTTCGTCATCGAGGCGCGGCGCCAGCACCAGGAGATGTGGGAGATGGCGCAGCGCATGTCCTGTCCCCCGGCGCCGGCGCCGCAGGCCGGTCCGGTTCCCCCGCAGTCACAGGTTGATGCGGGGGCGTCGGAGCCGGTGGCCGAGGTGGACGACTTCCTTCCCCCAGAGCTGCGGGTGCCCAGCCACGACCAGGTCGACGGGTGGATGATGCCGTGGCCGTGGCCTCTCGTCCTGGACGGCGAGATCGTCACGTGCACCGGGTGCGGCGCCTACCGGGACTGGATCATCATGGCCACCCGCGCCCAGATCTGGCTGCGCTGCCGCGCCGGTCACCAGCAGCAGGAGAAGCGTCTGGACGTCGCCTGGTTCAACCAGCACTCCGGGCCGGCCGCCGACAACACGCTCTTCGCGTTCGAGGACTGCCTGCGCCATCTCGGCCACTGACCCCCGCCCCCCTACCGCCCCACCGGGCCCGCGGGCCCGCACTGCCCAACCGCCTCCCAGCACAAAAGGGGTCACCTCGTGCGCGTGCGCGTCACCACCACCGCCGCCGGTATCACCGCCGCCGCCCTCCTCGTCCTGCCCGCCTGCTCCTCCGACGTCGAAACGGCTCCTTCCGCCACGTCCTCCTCCGCCCGCGCCACCGGCCCGGCCGTGCCGGAGCCGGGCAGCAGCCCGCTGTCGTCGGCCGCGCTCACGGAGCGACTGCTCGCCGCCGGCGACCTGGGCAGCGGCTACACCCGCAAGCTCGAGCGTGCCGAGCACGACGACGACGTCACCGTGCTCGGCTGCCCCGCCCTTGACGACCTGGGCGGTGACGCGGCCACCGGAGGATCACTCGACTTCCCCCGCAAGGCGACGACCGCCTTCACCTACGCCGGCAGCGGCGACTCGGAAGTCTCCGAAGAGCTGTACAGCGACACCCCCGGCAAACTGTCCGACGGCATGGGGAGGATCTTCGACGCCATGACCGGATGCCTGAAGTACCAGATCCTCGTCGGCGGCTCCGCCATCGACATCGCCACCCGGAAGACGGCGCCGCCCCACCTCGGTGACGAGCAGTGGAGCCAGCTGCTGACCTTCTCCGCCGGCGGACACGACAGCGTGATGAAGCAGACCGCGATCCGCGACGGCAACGTCCTCGTCATCGTCTCCGGCTCCCCCGCCCTCGTCGACCGCCACCTCGACAAGGCCCTCGCCAAGGCCATATCGCGTTAACGTCCGCCGTCGAGGCGTCGCCGACTGCCCGTTGCGTGCGGGTATGCCAGAAGCCCGGCCATCCCCATCGGGATGGCCGGGCTTCTCGGTTCCGGGCCGGCAGGCACGGCCGGGCGCGTTAGATGGCCGGCGCGCGCAGGAGCCGGTCCCGGGTGCTGTCCGGGAGCACCCGGCGCAGGACTGGTGCGGTGGAGCTGACCGAGCGGGCGAAGGCCGCGACCAGGTCGTCGGGGACGCTGGAGCTGAAGGATGCCGCCCACAGGCACCGCCCGCCGAGCACCGGCTCGGACCACGCCTGCCACCCGTCCAGCTCCTCGCCCACCTCGCGGGTGAGGGTCTGCGGGTCGCCGTCCTGGATGAGAGGCGGCACCGTGCCGTAGCTGATGTGGCTGGTGAAGGTCGCGTCCATCGCCCCCGCATGCGGCTGGTCGATGTCGAGAAGCCACCCGTGCCCGGTAACCGCCTCAAGGACCAGCTCCCTGCCGCCGGACGGCGCTGCGGGGTGCCGGCGTGCGTCGAGCGCGACGAGGAAGTCGGCGACGGCCTCCCCGGGGACATCCGAGGTGAAGTACGCGGACCACTGCGCGAGCGGACTGTTCGCGTCCGTGCGCGCGCAGACGTGCCAGGCGATCGGCAGGTCTCCGAGCAGGAACGGCTCGTCCGCCAAGACCCACTGGGCCCACCGGAGGGTGTCGGGGCTCAGGTGCAGGACGATGCTGCGCACAACCTGCCGGTTCTCCGGTTCCTCGTCCGGCTCCTGCCGGCCGCGGACCATCGTCAGGCTCGTCCAGCCCAGAGTGGAGAGGGTGTCGGCGACGGTGTCGTAGAGGCGGCCGTCGTCGCCGGCCAGGTGGCGGGGGCCGACCCAGCAGGCCGCCGGGAACTGGTTGTGGGCGGCGGGGTCGAGCGGGGCGTCGGGGTTCAGGGGCACCTCCAGGGGTGAGGGGATTTACTGGCCGCCGCGGGCGGTGCGGCGGGCACGACGCGGTGGCGGCTGAACGGGAGACTGCCAGGCCAGTTTTACGGCGATCTCGGGCGGCAGGGCACCGAGCTGGCTGTGCTCATTACCTCCCTCGGCGAGATAGACGACCGTCTTCCCGGTCGCGTCCATGGCCTGGATGACCTGAGCGAGCCGGTGCTCCATCGGGAAGAAGGGATTCAGCGCCTGCCGAACCGGCGCATCACGCTCACAGGCGGACAGCAGGTCGATGAGATCCTGGACGGTCATTTCCGCGGACGACACGGAAGCCTCCTCACGAGGGAAAGAGGCGGATACGACGCTCGGCCAGATGAACCGTCGGTCAAACAGGAAGGCGCCTGCACGGAGCAGAGCACGGCGCGGAGACAACGCCCTCCGCAGTCTCGGCCTCAAAGGCCATCCACTCCCCGACCCGACCGCGGTGGCATGCCGCCCTTAGCGGCTGACGTCGGACGCCGATCCCTTCCTGACCTGGGCTTTTCCGGGGAGGTCGTCTACCTTGACATGCCCCGGACGCGTTGGCCAGTCTTTCGCGGATCTTTCCTGTCTGCCCCGGGTGAACTGCTATACACCGCCGTTGTGCAGGGTTCAGGATTTCGCGGCACAGTCTCAGCCGCAATGGCACCGCTTTGGCACTTGTGCCATCCATATGAGATTCGCAGGTCGAGTGCCTCGCCTGTTGGGGTGACTCTGCACGAGGTTGGCATCGTCGCGGATGCTGCGCTGCCACCGTGGTCATCAGGGCGGTTACTGGGGGCGCGATGGACGGCACAAGTGCTTTTGTAAGTTTCCGATGCCGGGACGGTGGGTGCGTCGCGGATCAGGCGTGGCGATCGGTCCCGCTGGATCGCCTGGCCAAGGCAGCCCCGTGGCGTACATTCCGGTCGTACCGAGGGCAACAGCACTTCTCCGGTGTCTACTGGTCGGCCACGTTACGTGATCACGTGATCTACGAGAGTCGTCTGGAATTGGCGAGGCTTCTCTTCGCCGATTTCGACCCGTCCGTGTGGGGCATCGTCGCGCAGCCGTTCCTGATGAGGGTCGAGGTGGACGGTAAGGTTCGCAGACACGTTCCGGACTTCCTGCTGATGACAAGGGACGGTCCGAAGGTCGTAGAGGTGAAGTCCCTCCGTAGGCTGAGTGAGCCGACTGTGGGCTTCACCTTCGGATGGACCCGGCAACTGGTGGCAGCCCGAGGGTGGCCCTACGAGGTGTGGAGCGAACCGCCACAGGCACGACTGGAGAACATCCGCTTCCTCGCTGGCTACCGCAGGCCCTGGTTGTTCCGCACCGACCTGCTGGAGGCAGTTTCCGGAGCCGGCCTGGACGGAGTGCTCCTAGTACTGCAACGGTGTTTGTGCTGAGTGCTGGCCAGGTCAAGGGCTGTGTCCGCGTCGTTTGTAGTGGCTGGTGCGGGCTTGGTGTTGGCGTCGTCGGCGCCAGGTCGACCAGTGCAGGACGTGGCCGACCGGGGTGGGACGGCGGCTGGTGAGGCGGGTGATCAGCCGTCGGATTTCGGCGAGGCTGAGGTGGATGAGCTGGGAGGATCCGTTTCTGCTTTCTCCGTGTCCAGCTGTCGGGCCCGCAGGACGGTCAGGCATGCATGGGCGGCCATGGCCAGGGTCATGTGGCGGTGCCAGCCGGGGTAGCGGCGGACCTGGTAGTCGTCCAGGCCGCATTCCTGCTTGGCGGTCTGGAAGCATTCCTCAACAGCCCAGCGGCTACCCGCGACGCGGATCAGCTCGTCCAGTGTGGTGTCGGCGGGGCAGTAGGCGATGTAGTAGGAGATCTCCTCGGGTCGGCTGACGCTGCGGCGTGCGATCACCCAGTGCCGGCGGTCCTCGCGGTGCCAGGGCCTGACCTCGACGCGGGCCCAGTCGTAGATCCGCCGGCCGTGTGCCCCTTCGCCGCAGGAACGACGCTTCCACTTCTGCCGCGGCAGGCCGGGGAACAGGTCGTGGACGGGATGGTCGAGTGCCCAGCGCGTGACGACGGTGTCGTGCCGGGTGGTGGCCATGACATGGAAGACATCGGCCTGCTCGAGCTCGAAGCGCCAGCCCTTGCTGAAGCCGTAGGCGGCATCCGCCGTCACCCAGGTGAACGGGATCCGGTCCGCGATGGCCTTGTGGACCATCGCCTTGGCCATGGCCACCTTCGTCTCGAAGGCGACTTCGTCGCCGATGCCGGCCCGTCGGCAGCGTTCCCGGTCGTCCGTCCACGACGTGGGCAGATACAGCCGCCGGTCGATCAGCGTGCGGCCGCGGCCGGTGGCGTAGGCGAGGAACACACCGATCTGGCAGTTCTCGGTCCGGCCGGCGGTTCCGGAGTATTGCCTTTGCACCCCGGCCGACCGCAGGCCCTTCTTCAGGAAGCCGGTGTCGTCGATGATCAGCACGGCGTCTCGGTCGCCGAGGTGTTCCACGACGTAGTCGCGTACGTCGTCCAGGACCTCGTCGGCATCCCACTCGATCCGGTTCAGCAACCGGTGGATGCGATCGGGACCCTCGTGCCCGGCTTCCTCCGCCAGCGTCCAGCCGTTCTTCCGCTCCAGCGGTGCGACCAAGCCTCGCATGTAAGCGAGCGCCGACTGACGCGGTTCTTCCCTGTTGAACCGGTGCACGAACCGGTCATGCACAGCGTCCAGTTCACCGGCCCACAGCCTGACATCAGCAAGGTCCCCACCCATAACCACACCAACGACTGAGCTGGCCATCAGTCACGGCAAGCACCGTTGCAGTACTAGGAGTTGTCGTCAAATGTCACGCCCACATCAGCAGCGATGCGAGGGTGACGGCTGCTTGGTAGGACTCGGCGGTCTTGTCGTAGCGGGTGGCGATGCCGCGCCACTGCTTGAGGCGGTTGAAGCACCGTTCGACGACGTTGCGCCGCTTGTAGACCTGCTTGTCGAAGGCCGGCGGGCGACCGCCCTGACTGCCGCGCCGGAGCCGGTTGCGCACCTGATCGGACCGTTCCGGGATGGTGTGCTGGATGTTCCGTCGCCGCAGCCAGCCCCGTATGGCCTTGGAACTGTAGCCCTTGTCGCCGATGACGTGGTCGGGTCGCACCCGGGGCCGTCCGGGCCCGAGACGGGACACCCGGATCGCCTTCATCACGGCGGTGAACTGGGTGCAGTCGTTGGTGTTGCCGCCGGTGACGGTAAAGGCGAGCGGGCGGCCGGCACCGTCGCAGGCCAGGTGGATCTTGCTGGTCAGGCCGCCTCTGGACCGGCCGAGCCCCGGGATGCGGAACCCCCTTTTCGCGCTCCGGCCGCGTGCTGGTGGGCCCGGACGATCGTGGAGTCGACCGACACCAGCCACTCGATGTCCCCGGCCGCGTCGGCCCTGGCCTGGGCGGCCCGGAGCATCCGCTCGAAGGTGCCGTCCCCGGCCCACCGGCGGAAGCGGGTATGCAGCGTGGCCCAGGAGCCGTACCGCTCGGGCACGTCCCGCCAGGCCGTTCCGGTCCGGAACTTCCACACGATCCCGTTGAGGACCATCCGGTCGTCCAACCGCCTGCGGCCCCGCTCGGACCGGGGCAGCAGCGGCCGGACGAACTCCCACTCGGCATCGGACAGCTCATGACGACATATCACCCGACCATGATCCCCGACCGAAGATCATTTGACGACAGACCCTAGGGGAGGCATCCAGCCTCCTTCCCGCGTATGAGCGACCGCAGGTACAGGCTGCCGTGCATCACCTGCTGTGGACTGGGCACTTTGTTACCGATCTCGATGGCGCGCTTCGCCCTTCGCACGTGCTGCGGGTCGCCGCATGACCTGGGCCGGAACCCGCATTGGTGTGGGGACACGGTTTCGATACGACGCGGAGACCGTCGAGGTGGTCGAGCTGGTTGCCACAGCAGACGGCAACGAGGTTGTCCTTCGGGACGGCCAGGCACGGGTACGTCGCGTCTCGCTGAAAGAGTTGCTGTTCTCTGGTCGCGCGGTCGTTGACTCCGACAACCCTGGTCCGGCAGGGAGTGACCCTGAGGAGATCGCTACGGTGGTACTCGGGCAGTTGAGCGAGCCGGAGAGACAGAGGGTCCGAGACCGGGCCGGACACATCCGCGAGGTGCTCACGGGCTACCGTTCGGGCACGTCTCACCTCGCGCTGCCTGGCGAACCGCGACCGGAGTACACGCCGGAGTTGTCAGCGGAGACCCGCTACGCAGCGAAGATCGAACTCGGCATCGGACTGCGCACGCTGAAACGGTGGATCGCCGAGTTCCGGTCCCATGGTGAAGCGGGGCTGGCTCCCAAGAAGGGACCAGGCCGGACGCAGAAAGTGGCAGTTGACGACCGGTGGTCGGAGACGGCCCTTGAGGTGATGGTTGAGCACACCGGGGAGTCGAAACCGTCGCGGACGATGGTGATCGAGCGGACGCGTGCCCGGGTCATCGCGCGCTACGGCCCGGACGTCGTGCCCCAGCCCAGCCGGGCGTCCGCGTTCCGACTGCTGGCCGAGTTGGAACGACGGCACCCGCTATTCCGGCTAGGCACTAAGAGGTCCTAACAAAGGCGTTGGACGTGGCGGTGTGTGATGAGACAGGTGGCGAGGCCGAGGAAGGCTTCGTGAATGTCGTCGCGTCGCTCCCAGCGGATGCGCAGGCGGCGGAAGCCGTGGAGCCAGGAGATGGTGCGTTCGACGACCCAGCGGGAGATGCCCAGGCCGGTGCCGTGTGGCCGGCCGCGCTCGGCGATCGCGGGCCGGATGCCTCGTTTCCACAGCAGTCGCCGGTACTTGTCGTGGTCGTATCCGCGGTCCGCGAGGAGCATGTCCGGCCGTCGCCGTGGCCTGCCGACGACGCCGGCGACCGGTGGGACCTGGTCGAGCAGGGGCAGGAGCTGGGTGACGTCGTTGCGGTTGCCTCCGGTCAGCGACACCGCGAGCGGGATGCCCTGGCCGTCGACAAGGACGTGGTGCTTGCTGCCCGGCCGTGCTCGGTCGACCGGGCTGGGACCGCTTTTGGGCCCCGGCGGGCTGCCCTGACGTGGGAGGAGTCGATCACCGCCCTCGACCAGTCCAGCTTCTTCGCCGACCGCAGCTTCCTCAGCAGCACCAGGTGCAGCTTCTCCCACACGCCGGCCTCGTTCCAGGCGGCCAGGCGCCTCCAGCAGGTCATCCCGGAGCCGAAGTCCAGCCCCTGCGGCAGGTACTCCCACTGAATCCCGGTGTGCAGCACGAACAGGATCCCGCACAACGCCTGCCGGTCCGGTACCCGAGGCCGGCCCGCCACCAGCTTCGGCCCCGGCTCGGGCAGCAACGGCTCGATGAGCGACCACAGTTCGTCCGACACGATCCACGGCCGCGACTGACGCTTCCCCACGACCCGACCAACGACCAGACAAGCCGATGGTCACTTGATCAACAACTTCTGTTAGGGCCTCTAAGCGCAACCGGGACATCGCCGACCGGCCGGATGGCGCGTACGGGAAGCTGCGGCCGACACGGCCCGGCGAGTACCTGCTGATGGACTCGACCCGGCTGGACGTGTTCGCGTTCGATCCCGTCACGCTGCGGTGGGCGCAGGCGGAGCTGAGCATCGGGATGGACTGGTATACGCGGTGCATCACCGGCATCAGGGTGACGCCGGTGTCAACGAAGGCTGTCGATGTCAGCGCGGTGCTCTACCAGGCGTTCCGTCCTCGGCCTGCGGGGAGGGACTGGCCTCGGCACGCGGTGTGGCCGGAGCACGGGATTCCGCGGTCGGTGCTGGTGGACGTCGATGCCGTGGACGGGCCGGGGCTCGCGGGGCCGGCGATGGTGCCGGAGACACTGGTCGTCGACCACGGCAAGGTCTACGTCTCGGAGTATCTCACGAGTGTGTGCCGGCGGATGGGGATGTCGATCCAGCCGGCACGGCTGAGGACGGGCCGGGACAAGGGGCCGGTGGAGCGGTTCTTCCGCACGCTGCGGGAAGATTTGCTGCAGGCCCTCCCCGGCTACAAGGGCCCGGACATTCACGGCCGGGGCGAGCGCCCAGAGACGGAGGCGTTCTTCTATCTGGACGAGCTGGAGGCGATCATCCGCGAGTGGGTGGCGGTGGTCTATCACCACCGGCCGCATTCGGGGCTCGTCGATCCGGGGGTGCCCCGCCCCGGCCTGTGCTCAAGCGCCGCAGTGGCCAGCGGCCCCCGCCCACGACGCTGCCACCACCCTCTGACCGACGCCCCAGTTCTCACCCTCCCGCCCGGCGGAGCCCTGGAGGAGACGCAGCGCCTGATCGACACGGCCCTCGTGGCTCCGGACCGGATGGCGCGTTGGCCTCTGTATGGAACCGGCGGCATGCCCCTGCGGACGGCGCTGCGAGACCTGAAAAGTCTGGGTGCACTCGTCCTCAACCACGCGACGAACACCAACCTACGCTTCCTGGCGCCGGACGAAGTCCTCGAACGTCTGGAGCAGTACCGGACCAACCCGCTGTCTCCACGTTCCCAACGACATCCGGACACCCGGCGCAGTAACGTGCACAGCTACTACGCGCCCGACGACGCCGCGGCCACCGCCGTGGCGACCGCAGCGGGGCTCCGCATCCTGTGCGCCGCGGACATCCCCGCCGCAGCCGACGCCGCGCGGTGGCTCACCGAGCGGGTGGCCTCCTCCGGCCGCCCCCTGTATCCCGCCGGCGTCGTCTCGGTCAGCGGCACGCTCTCGCCTGTCCTCGAAGCCACCCTGCGATGCAGCCGCGAGATACAGATCATGCCCGTCTACCGTCTGGGCCACCGCACCGCCGTGCACTCCACCAGGCCCCCCACCAACCACGACTCCAGGGCCAGCATGCTGCCAGCCGCCCTATGGCCGGAGTGGGCCCTACGTCTGTCCCCGCATCACCCCAACGGCAGGCCCATGGCGAAACGCACGGACGAGCTCCTGGCCGTCGCCTGCCTGCTCGCCGGCAACACCACCTCGATCCAGGCCGCGCCCCGGCTGACCGGCACTACCGTCACCGCCCATAACGTCTCCACACTCCTCGCCGGCCTCACTCGCCGCAGCGACTGCGCCGACCTTCTGCACGCCTTGATCCTCCTGGCCGACCATCTCGACCAGCACGGCGCTCCCATCGACTACGCGCGCCGCCGCGCCCTGTTCACCACACAGGCCCGCTTCATCGACCCCCGCTGCTGGAGCGATCTGCAACGCCGCCTGCGCTCGACGCACGCACCCAACATCGCGCACGCCCAGCGCTGGATTTTCCACACTCTGACGCGCTCCCCGCCGCACCTCGCCCACCCGGCCCTCGCGCCGGTTGCCGGAGCGCAGCGCCAGCAGTACCAGCGCTTCCGCTGGCGCATCCTGCCAGCCGAAGCCGAACTGCTCACCCACACCACGCACGCGCTCCTCGACGAGCACGGCATCGACGAGCCACTCCAGTGGACTCCGCAGCTCTCTGCCCGTGCCCTGCGTCACCTCGTCCTTCCCGGGCCGGCCCCGGACAGCATCACCGTCGCGCAGCTCCAGCAGGCCGTGCCGATGGGCGACTTCTCCATCGCCCAGCTCGCACACACTCAACACCACCACGGCCCACGTCATCTGCCTGTTGTCCCAGCACCCCGTCGACTGGAGCCCACCCCGGTTCCGCCGGACCCAGTACACCGCCAGCCGCATCGTGCAGTGGCGCACCTGGTACGAAGAAGATCACCTGTCGCTCCAGGACATCGCCGACCGCGAAGGAACAACCCTCGCCACCGTCCGCCTCGCATTCCTCAAGAACTCGGTCCCGTTGCGCCCCGCCGGGTCCTATCCGGGGCGCCCTCGGCGGAAGTGATCTGCCCCTGCCCGCCCGCTCACCGGTGAGCGGGCGGAACTGCTTGCAGGCCCCTGCGACACCTGGTGCAGGATTGAAGCTGCTTCTCCAGCCCGGGGCCTTGACAGACCGCCACGAGGGCAGGGCCCCGGCGGTGATCACCCAGGCCCTGCGCTTCGTAGGGTGACGCCATGTGACCGGATGCGGCCGAGGGGAGTGCAGGTCACCTCCACTTCGCCGTTGCCCCCAGCCCTTCTTCAGTGCCCGCATGTTCGCCCACCCCGTCCACGTCGGCCGGCTGAGCGCGCTCGCGTCGCCGGGGCATGCCGCCCCGCCTCTGCTCCCTCGACGACCGGGCCACCTGCCCGTGACGGTCACGGACCGTACGACTGGATGCCGCTTGCGTGACAACATCCATGATCAATTCAGCGTATACTCATATTGTTGATTATTAGTAGGGTGGCTTAGCTGAGTCCACCGCACTGGAGGTCCTCTTGTCCGAGCTGTCTCATGCCCCTTGGTTCGAGGTCCGTCGGGTGCTGCGTGAACGCGGCCTGTGGGTCGGATCGGGGATCATCCTGGGTCTGGTGTCGTTGGCGTTCGCTCTGCTGTACCTGGGAGCGAACATCGACCCGCCGGGGCACCTGCGGGACCTGCCTGTCGGCCTGGTGAACGCGGACAAGGGCGGGACCGTCGGCGGCAAGTCCGTCCGGATGGGCGACGAGGTGACCGACAAGATCGCCACGACCCCGACGGACGGCAAGATCTCCTGGCAGCGTGTCGACCGCGCCCGGGCCGATGAGCTGCTGGCGCAGGGCAAGCTGTACGGCGCGCTGGTGGTGCCGGAGAACTTCACGGCCTCGGTCGCCGGTCTGTCGGCTCCGGGCGGCCAGCGTCCGATTCGGCCGGTGCTGACGGTGCTGACGAATCAGTCGGCGGGCAGTCTCGGGTCCTCCATGGCCAGTCAGGCTTCGCAGAAGGCAGCGCACGCGGCCTCCTCCGCGCTGGGCCGGCATCTGACGCGTGCCGCCGCCGGGCAGCCTGCCGCCAGCGCGGCGGAGCGGCTGCTGCTGGCTGATCCGGTCAGCGTCCAGGTGGGGGACGGCCACCCTCTCGGCAGCAACAGCGGCATGGGGCTGACGGCCTTCTACTACGCCTTGGTCCTCGTCGTCTCGGGCATGCTCGGGGCCAATGTGCTGCACAGCCAGGTGGACGCCGCGCTCGGATACGGACACAGCGACCTGGGGCCGTGGCGCCGCCAGCGGCCTCTTGTAGCGGCCTCGCGGGCGCACACCTTCGCCGCGGCCGCCACGCTGATGCTCGGGCTCTCTCTGATGATGGGCAGTCTGATCATGGGCGCCGCCGTGGGCATCCTGGGGATGGACGCGGCGCACCTGCCTCAGCTGTGGCTGCTGTCGGTGTGCGCGGTAGCCGCGGTGGGTGTCGGTGCCCTGGCGCTGCTCGCCGCCTTCGGCACTCCGGGGATGCTGCTCGTGACGATGGTGTTCATCGCCATGGCGGTCCCGTCGGCCGGCGCCACCACGCCCGTCGAGGCGCTCCCCGGCTTCTACCGCGGGCTCGCGGAGTTCGAGCCGCTGCGGCAGATCACTGGTGGCGTCCGGTCGATCCTCTACTTCGACGCGCAAGGGGCGGCGGGCTTGTCCCGAGCCTGGGTCATGACGGGCGTGGCGCTCGCCGGCGGGCTCGGCTTCGGATTCGGAGCGACATGGTTCTACGACCGCCGTGGCCTGCATCGCAGGCCACGGGCGGTGCAGCCGGCCGCGGAGCCGGTCCCGTCCGCTTGATGGCGGGCCGGCCGCGGGTCAGGAGGTGCCGTACAGCGTGTCGATGAGGGCGGCGTAGCGGGTGGCGACCTGGTTGCGGCGGACCTTGAGCGACGGGGTGAGGGTGCCGTCCTCGACGGTGAAGTCGCGGTCGAGGACGGCGAGGGCCCGGGCGCGGGCGACCGGGGGGAAGCGGGCGTTCGCCTTGTCGAGTTCGGCCTGGACGAGGGCCTTCACCTCGGGGTGCCGTGCCAGTTCCGGCCAGGTGCCGGGGATGTTGTGCTCGGTGGCCCAGGCGGTGACCGTGTCGGGGTCGAGGGTGACCAGGACGGCCAGGTGGGGGCGGCGGTCGCCGATCACGACGGCCTGGGAGATGTGCGGGCTCAGCCGCAGGGCGTTCTCCAGGGCGGAGGGGGCGATGTTCTTGCCGGTCGCGGTGATGATGAGGTCCTTCTTGCGGCCGGTGACGGTCAGGTATCCGTCGGCGTCGAGTTCGCCCAGGTCGCCGGTGCGGAGCCAGCCGTCGGTCATCACCTCGGCGGTGGCCTCGGGGTTGTCGAGGTAGCCGGCGAAGACGGCCGCGCCGCGGGTGAGGATCTCGCCGTCGTCGGCGATCCGGATCTCGACGCCCGGCAGGGGCCGGCCGACGGTGCCGTAGCGGATGTCGCCGGGCAGGTTGGCGGTCATGAGTGCGGTGGACTCGGTCATGCCGTAGGTGTCGAGGATCGGTATGCCGCAGGAGGCGAAGAAGTCGAGGACCGCCGGGTCCATGGGTGCCGCCCCGGTGGCGGCCAGCCGGACCCTCCCGCCGATGGCGTCGGCGACCACCTGGGGCGGGAGGTCCTTCACGGCGGCATGCGCCTTCTCGAACAGGCGGGGCACCGAGGGCAGGATCGTCGGCCTCACCTCTGCGAGTTCGGCGATCACGTTGCGGATGTCGCCGCCGAAGTACGCCAGGGCGGCGCCGTGGGAGAGGGCGACGAACTGGATCGTGCGGGACATGATGTGTGACAGCGGCAGGTGGAGGTAGACCTCCTCGCCGTCGCCGAGTCCGTCGAGGAGCGCGGAGATGGCTGTGCCGGCGGCGCGCCAGTTGTCGTGCGTGATCATGCAGCCCTTGGGGCGTCCGGTCGTGCCGGAGGTGTAGATCACGGTGGACAGATCGCCGGTCCCGATCCCGTCGGCGATGCTGTCGAGACGCTGCCGGTCGGTGTCGGCGGGCACCGTGTTGCGCAGTTCGGCGAGGGTGCGGCACCCGGCCGGGGCCTCGTCCTCGAAGGCGATCACCGTCTTGACCCCGGGGCACGTCGCGGCGGTCTCGGCCCTGGCCGCGGTGTCGCACAGGACGGTGCGGGCTGCCGCGTGGTCGAGGAGCCAGGCGCACTCCTCGGGGGTGCTGGTGGGATAGACGGGGACGCTGACCGCGCCGGCGCGGGCGATGGCCAGGTCGCACAGGGTCCACTCGTGGCGGGTCTCGGCGAACAGGCCGACGCGGTCTCCCGGCTGGACGCCCAGGCGCAGCAGTCCAGTGGCGATCCGGTCGACCGCGTCGGCGAGCTGACGGTAGGTAACGGTGTGCCAGGCTCCGTGGCGTTTGTACCGGAGTGCTGTGCGCGGGCCGAAGGCGTGCGCGGCGAGGATGGACAGCTGGCCGATGGTTGGTGCGTCGATCTTTGACACGGCGTGCGGCTCCTTGAGCAGACCGGCCGGAATGCCGCCGCGCCCCCGCGATGCGGTGGCTTTCCGGATTGACGCGCTGTGGCACGCGATGACCCCGCGCACAGCCTGGGGCAGGTGCCCGTCCGGTGGAGGCCGGGCACCTCAATGCGGTTCAGACGTCGAGTTCGACGTCGGTGATCGGGTAGGCGACGCAGGAGTGGGTGTAGCCGAATTTCTCGTCGGAAAGCCGTAGTCGGGCTTCTTCAGCGGTGTGGACGGTGCCCTTGAGGACGCGGACGCGGCACAGGCTGCACTCGCCGGAGCGGCACGCGGCCTCGGGGCGGATGCCTTCGTCCTCCAGGGCGTCGAGGAGCGGACGGTCCCGGCGGGACCGGAACGTGCGGCCCCGGGCGGTGACGGTGACTTCGACGGCCGGGTCCGTGCCGGCGGGCCAGTGCGACTGGGCGGTCGGGTCGGCGGGGGCGCCGTTGGCCTCGAAGCGGATCCGGCGGGGCGGGTGGCCGAGCTCGGCGAGCTGTGTGAGCGCGTACGGGTAGAGGGCCTGGGGCCCGCACACGTACACCATCCGCCCGTCGAGCGGCCCGGCCAAGGTCTTGATCAGACCGGCGGTGAGGAAGCCGGTCGGCCCCGCCCACTCCGGCCCCGCGTCGGCGACGACGTGGTCGACCCAGAGGTTCGGGTGGTCGGCAGCGAGGGCATCGAGCTCCTCGCGGAAAAGGATGTCGTCGGCGGAGCGTGAACCGTAGAGGAGGTGGAAGCGGCGGTCGAGTCCGCGGTCGACGATCTCGCGGATCATGCTCATGGCGGGGGCTACGCCGGATCCGCCGGCGAGGAAGACGACGTCGTCGCCGTGGAAGAGCGGGTTGTGGTGGAAGTTGCCCATCGGGCCGGTGGTGGTGAGTGTGTCGCCGGCGGTAATAGTGTCGATGAGGCGGTTGCTGATGCGTCCGCCGGGGACACGCCGGACAGTGAGGTCCCAGTGGCCGGGGCGGGCGGGGCTGGAGGAGATGGCGTACGGCCGGTTCGTGCCGTCCGCGTACACGCCGACGTACTGGCCGGCGAGGAACGGCGGCAACTCGCCGCCGTCGGGCCGGACGAGCCGGAAGGTCCTGGTGGTCGGGGTCTCGGTGACGACGTCAGCGACGGGGAGGGTCAGCCGCTTCGGATGGTGGGCGTCGATCAGCCGGCGGGTGTCCGCGGTGTGGTCCGCGGTGTCCGCGGGCCGCCGGTCGATCTCCGCCTGGACGTCGTCGTGCCCGTCGAAGAGCGGCGCGAGGGGATGCTTCACAGGTGTCTCCCGGAGGGTCAGGCGGTCTGGGCACGCAGGAGGCGGCGGGCGACGCGGTGGCCCGCTTCGAGCGTGGGCTGGAAGCCGCCCATGCCGGCCCAGGAGCCGGCCAGGTGCAGGCCCTCGACTCCGGGGTCGCGCACGCTGTCGCGGAAGAGCCAGTTCTCGGTGCGGTCCTGGTCGTAGCCGTAGATCGCGCCGCCGGGGTGGCCGAGGTAGCGGGCCATCGTCCGCGGGGTGGCGACGTCGACCTCCTCGATGACGTCGCGGATGCCGGGGGCGATGGCCTCGACCCGGTCGAGCAAGGTCTCGGCGTAGGCGAACTTGGCCTGCGCGTACCCGGCCGGCGGGATCTTCTCCCACACGTCCCCGTATTGCAGGGTCATCAGGCTGACGTGGGTGGCACCGGAGGGGGCGAAGCCGATCGGCGCGACGTCGTACGACGAGACGCAGATGCCGCGGGCCGGCTCCAGGGTGCGCCAGGAGGCGTAGGTACGGTCGTCGTCCACGTCGGCGTTGACGAACGTCGTGCTCGTGGTGAAGCCGAGCTCGGCCGGAGTGGCGTCAAGGCCCATGTGCAGCACGAAGCCGGAGACGCCGATGCGGCGGGTGGCGAGGTCGGCGCGGATCCGGGACGGCACGACGGAGGGGTCGTCGAGCATCCCGTACGTCAGCGGCAGTGACGCGTTCGAGATCACGTCCCGGGCCGACACCTCCTGACCGTCGTCCAGCCGGACTCCGGCGACGCGTCCTCGCTCCGTCAGGACGGTTTCGACGGCGGTGTTGAAGCGCACATCGCCGCCTGCCGTGAGGAAGGAGTCCAGGAGCGCGGTCGACATCGCCTGCGAACCGCCCTTGATGTGCCAGGGCTTGAACTCCAGGTAGGCGAACAGCATCAGGGCCATGTCCTGGAACGGGAGCCGGGACGGCGGCTGCCCGAGGTAGGTCCAGTAGGTGGCCAGTACCGACTTCAGGGCCGGGTCGTCGAAGTGCTCGTCCAGTACGTCGCGGAACGGGCGCAGGCCGTGGCGGAAGAGGACCGGGTCGACCTCATCGGCCGGCATTCCGCGCATGGCGGCCATCTGCCAGAACGTGACGTCCCTGGCGAGCTGGAAGAACCGCTCGATCCGGTCCCGGTTACCCG
Source organism: Streptomyces sp. DSM 40868 (assembly GCF_011820545.1). Taxonomy (NCBI): domain Bacteria; kingdom Bacillati; phylum Actinomycetota; class Actinomycetes; order Kitasatosporales; family Streptomycetaceae; genus Streptomyces; species Streptomyces sp. DSM 40868. The sequence goes on along the minus strand of NZ_CP050504.1, from coordinate 8,490,592 downwards.
GGAACGCGCCCTCCAGGGCGTCGACGGCCCCGGCCCAGTCGGCCGGCACGGTGACGTCATGGCTGCCCGGCACCACCGCCCGGTACAGGTCCTCCTCCTGGACGAACTCCAGCCTGTCGGCCACGCCGAGCTTGTCGAACAGGCCCCGCAGGGTGAAGTCCTGACCCTCGAATCCGACCCCGGACAGCTGGTGCAGTGCGACCTCGAACTCGAAGCGCCCGCGGCGGAAGGAGGTGGCACAGCCGCCGGGAACGTTGTGGCGCTCCACGAGCAGGGTGCGCAGGCCGGCGCGCTGGAGGGTGGCAGCGGCGGTGAGGCCGGCGTTGCCCGCGCCGATGACGATCGCGTCGACGTCGGTCACTTGCCGACCGCCTCTTCGGTGCCGGCCGCCTCCTGGGCGATCCGGTCGAACTGCGCTCCCATCGCCTCGGCCAGTGCCTTCGCGGCGGAGAGCGGGCGGACCATCACCATGAAGTCGTCGATCTTCCCCTCGTCGTCGAAGTGGAGGAAGTCGCAGCCCTGGATCTGCCGGCCATTGACGGTGGCGGTGAAGACGAAGGCGTGGTCGCGGCCGTCGGGGTTCGCGATCTCGCGGACGTAGGTGAAGTCCTCGAAGACCCGCATCACTCCGCGCAGGATCGCGGCGGTGATGGCCTTGCCCGGGTACGGCTTGAAGGCGACCGGGCTGGTGAAGACGACGTTCTCGGCGAGGAGCGCCTCGATGGCGGCCTCGTCTCGGTTCTCCACTGCCGTACGGAACGGATGCACAGGACCACCTCTAGTCAACTAATTGAATAGGCGCATCGGAGGGTAGGCTCGGAGGGGGCCGTTGTCCATACCCCGCGAGTGGTCGAGTGCCGTCCGGGCGCGGGATCGGTGCATGGGTGATTAGTCAACAAAGTGCTACCGTCAGGGTCATGGCGTTGCGTAACGCGGTGATGGCCGCCCTGCTCGAAGGTGAAGCGTCCGGGTACGACCTGGCCAAGGCGTTCGACGCCTCCGTCGCGAACTTCTGGACGGCCGCCCCTCAGCAGCTGTACCGCGAGCTTGAGCGCATGCATGAGGAGGGGCTCATCGCCGCCCGGGTCGTCGAGCAGGAACGCCGGCCCAACAAGCGCCTGTTCTCCCTCACCGAAGCCGGGATGGAGGCCGTGAGGGCCTACGTCGCCGAGCCGTTCGGCAAGCCCACGGCGATTCGCGACGAACTCCTGGTCAAAGTCCAGTGCGCCGATGTCGGCGACATCGACGCCGTGAAGGCGGCGATCACCGAGCGCATGGAGTGGGCCGAGGCCAAGCTCGCCCGCTACGAACGGCTCCGGGAGCGCCTGCTGGCGGGCCGCACCGAGAACGAGTACTTCGCAGAGGCCGAACGGATCGGACCGTACCTGACGCTGCTGCGCGGCATGGCCTTCGAGAAGGAGAACCTCCAGTGGGGCGAGCGCGCGCTTCACATACTCGAACGACGCGCGACAGCGCCCCATGTCCGTTAACACGCCACACCGCAGACGCCCCTGACGCACGCCCTTCCCCCGGTACGACGCTCGGCGCATCCTCGGCGACAGTCAGCCGGAAGATGCCGGCGAGGGCGCGGGGTGAACAGGTCGGTCCTGCTGGGTCGATGACCTCGCCTAACGCCTCACCCACCACTCCTGGAACCGCTGCGTGCCATCCGGATTCCCCGATGATGCTTCGGCGCTTGGCCCCGGAGGCGACGATGCCGTCGGCCGCACTCGGATACCTCAACCCAGCGAGAAGTCGTCGGCGGTTAGCGGCAGTCGTGTTGGGCCTTGCGGTCCTGGGCCTCGCCGTAGCCGCGGTAGTCCACGGTGGCGTCGAGTAGCGGTCACCGTCGCAGTGGTCGAGCGGCGGCTGGCAACTGGTCCGGTCGCTGGACCAGCCGTGCAGTGCGATGATCCGGTGCGTGCCCGACCCGTGGTTCGGGTGCGGGAGACCAGCAGGGAGGGGGAGGACTCCCACCGGTCCGTTGCGGGCCGGTTCAGTGAAGGTGTGTCAGCACGGCCTTGATGGTCTTGCCGGCTCGGGAGTCGGAGACGGCGGCGTTGATGTCTGCCAGGGGGTAGGTGCGCACCAGCCGTTCGAGGGGGAACCGGCCGCGGCGGTACAGATCGAGGATGCGCGGGACAAGGGCGCCTGGGGCCTGATGGCCCATCACCGAACCGATCACTGTCCGTCCCTTGAGGAGTTCGAAGGCGTTCGCCCGCACATCGGCGTCGAGCCCCGCAACGCCCAGGATCGCGGCGGTGCCCAGGGCTGCGAGTGCTTCCACCGCGTTCGCCATGACCTCTGGACGCCCGGTGCACTCGACCGAGTAGTCCACCCCCTCGCCCGAAGTGAGCGACAGGATCTCATGGACCGAGTCCGCTGACGACACGTCCACGCTGTCGGTAGCGCCCAACTCCGCTGCGAGGGCGAGCCGTTCGGTGTGCACGTCCAGGGCGATGATCTGTGCCGCCCCGGCCGCCTCGGCTGCCATGATTGCGCTGAGGCCGACCGTTCCAGCGCCGAAGACGGCAACCGTGCTGCCGGGGTGGACCCGCAGCGCGTTCCACACGGCGCCCGCGCCGGTGACGACGCCACATCCCAGGGGGGCGAGGACCGCGTCGTCGAGGTCCGGGTCGACCCGGATCAGGCCGCGTGGGTGGGACAGGCCCCAGTTGGCGAACGACGACTGGCCGAAGAAGTGATCGTGCACGGGCCGGCCGTCCGCGTCCACAATGCCGACAGTTCCGTCGGACCGACGCGCCTCGAAGTTCAGGGCGGTGTGCTGCGGGCAGTAGGCCGGCTGTCCGGCCAGGCAGTTTCGGCACGAGCCACAGGAGTCCAGGCTGGCGATCACCTTGTCACCGGGGGCGAAGCCGACGACGGAAGGTCCCACGGCCTCCACCACACCGACGCCCTCATGGCCCGGCACCACGGGACGCGGGGTGGGCAGGCGCCCGGCCAGGACCTCCAGGTCGGTGTGGCACAGGCCGCTGGCCGTGAAACGGACCAGCACCTCGTCGGCGCGCGGCTCTTCCAGCACCAGGTGCTCCACGGAGAAGTCGCTCCGGTCGGCACGGGCCACCGCGGCGGTGATGTTCCTGCTCATCGGGACAGCCTCTCGACAGGGGCGAACGCGGCCGGGCGGCCCCCGGTGTGGTGGCTCAGCCATGCCGTGCGGGACTGCCTGCGGCGCAGGTCGAGCGCGGCAGCGAATCCTGGGACGACACGTCGGGCGGTCGACGTCACCAGGTTGGGAACGAACCGGGTCAGGGGCTGCCACCGCAGCAGCCCGGCCTGCGGTACGCCGGTCACGGCGAGGGTGGCCGCGGGCACGAAGAAACCGGCGTATCCGAGGACCTTGCGGTACTCGCGCTCCTTCGCCGCGCGCTGCTCGCCTTGGTCCTCCGGGGCCGGCTGGAAGGCGTCGATGAACGACTGGCTCAGCCGGCGGCTGTCGGCCCCGTCGTGGGGGTCCGAGGACAACGTGAGGACGTAGGAGGCGCGCCACCAGTCCTCGGTGGTCTCGGGGTAGAACGCCGGCTCGACGCCCATCAGGTAGCCGACATAGCGCCAGAAGTGCATGTGCGCGAGGGTTTCCTCCTCGGTGATCCGGTAGCCGAGCCGCTTCATGTGCTGGCTGAGGAGGAAGGACAGCATGATGGTGGTGAACTGGTCGTACTGATTGAGCGGGACACCGAATCGCTTCTCATCCCACTCCTGGTGGGGCGCGATCGTGTGCCGGATCATGGAGTGCATGATCCGCACCATCACGGCGGTCTTGCGGCCCGCCCCGCCCTGGCGCAGCGCGTCGGGCTCGGAGACGTCCGTCCAGAACCGGCAGGTCTCCAGGAACCGGCCGAAGGCCGAGCCGCCGGTGTAGGCGCCGGTCAGAACGAGCGGCTTCTGGATCTCTTCGCGCCGGTATCCCCCGATGGTCACGACACCGAAGTAGAGGAAGGCGTCAGTGCCGTACTGGCGGAACACCTGGGCGCCGCGTTCGACGAGGTTCCAGTCGAGCCAGTCCGGCTCGGTGTCCAGGTGGTGGAAGAGCGCCCTGAGTTCTGCCGGGGCGTCCTCGACACTGCCGACGCCGTGGGCGAGTGCCTGGTCGACCATCTTACGGACCTTGCCGGCGTAACCGTCGGCGAAGGCGGCCTCGATGAAGGTGTCGGAGAGCACGTCACCGCGGCACCGATCGCCTCCCATCGCCCGCACGGTGTCCGCGGGCAACTTGATGCTGCCCGTGACGAACCGCCCGAGTTTCTCGGCGGCGGCACGCCCGGCCGGGCCGGGCTCATTCCTGAAGTAGGCGAAACACGAGGGGATGTCGTCCAGCGCCCGGGGAGCAGGGGTGGCAGTCATGGGGTCCTCCAGAGGGTCGTCGGCGCGTCCAGTCCGCAGCGGGCGGAAACGAGCCGTGAGCGCGCCGCTCAGCGAGGGCGTCGCATCTGTCGAAGCGCACCGGATCACCAGGCGCCCGGGACGGTCCGGGAGGGGGCGCCCGCGACAGGGTGCGACTCGCGAATACCCCCGAGGTTAAAAGTTAAATTGTCAGCTGTCAATATATATGGGAGCCTATACCTAGGCCCCAGCGGATCGGCCCCCGCCGGACATGCCCGGCGGGGCCGCAGCACGCCGGCCCGGCGCACTTCCGCTGCCGACCATGAGTCACGGAACCCGGGCGGCCAGGAAGGTGCGGAAACACGGCCGGTCATGCGATGCGGCGCGTGAATCGATCGAACAGAAATGAGCGGACGACATGCAGTTCGGGATCTTCTCCGTCAGTGACATCACCCGGGACCCGGTCACCGGGCACACCCCCAGCGAGGCCGAGCGAATCGACGCCGTCGTCGAGATGGCACACCACGCCGACCAGGCGGGCCTCGATGTCTTCGCGATCGGCGAGCACCACAACCCGCCGTTCTTCGACTCCTCCCCGACGACGCTGCTCGCCGCCGTCGCCGCGCTGACCCGGAACATCATCCTGTCGACGTCGACGACGCTGATCACCACCAACGACCCGGTGAAGATCGCCGAGGACTACGCGATGCTCCAGCACCTGGCGAAGGGGCGCCTGGACCTGATGCTGGGCCGCGGCAACACAGTCCCGGTGTATCCATGGTTCGGCAAGGACATCCGCAAGGGCGTGCACCTGGCACTGGAGAACTACAACCTGCTGCACCGGCTGTGGCGCGAGGACGTCGTGGACTGGGAGGGCGAGTTCCGCACACCGCTGCAGGGCTTCACCTCCACGCCGCGCCCGCTGGACGACGTACCGCCGTTCGTCTGGCACGGCTCCATCCGCACCCCGGAGATCGCCGAGCAGGCCGCGTACTACGGCAACGGATTCTTCGCGAACAACATCCTCGCGCCCAACGGCCACTTCAAACCGCTGGTCGACTTCTACCGGCAGCGGTTCGAGCACTACGGACACGGACGCGCCCAGGACGCCATCGTCGGCCTCGGCGGTCACGCACACATCGCGAAGCGGTCCCAGGACGCGTACGCCAACTACCGCCCCTACTTCGAGAACAGCCCGCACGGCATCAAAATCCCGCTGGAGGAGTGGACGCGGGCGACACCGACGAGCGTGGGCAGCCCCCAGGAAGTCATCGACAAGACCCTCACCTTTCACGACACGTTCGGCGACTACCAACGCCAGCTGTGGGTCGTCGACGGCAGCGGGCTGCCGCAGAGCGAGGTGCTCAAGCAGATCGACCTGCTCGCCGAGGAGGTCGTACCCGTCCTGCGCAAGGAGATGGCCTCCCGCCGCGCACCGGGCGTCCCCGCCGCGCCGACCCATGCCTCCCTGGTGCAGGCCAAGTACGGCGACGGGCCCGTCCGGCAGCCGCGCCCCAATCCCAACCGCGGCGACAACACCACCGGCACCTCCCCCTATCAGGACACCGACCCCGGCCAGGTCGCCGTCCACCCCACCGCATGAGCGACGACGCCGCCCGCATCGCCGTCGAGGCGTGAGAGAGTCTCTTCCGCGCGCAGGACGTCCTTGCCCGCGCGTTCACCAAGGACGACCTGCGGGACGCGCGCCGGCGCCACGCGACTACGACGTCCTCCACACCTTGTCCAAGGCCCCGGCCGGGCCGCGCATGCCCCGGTTCAAGGATCCGGTCATGCTGCCCCAGCCAGGCATCTCCCGCCTCGTGACCTGGCCGGCTGAGCGGCGCCCCGGCCCGAGGACTCCCGCGCGCAGCGCATCGCCCTCACCGCGGCCGGCTGCGCACTCCGGCAACGCGTCGGCGGGCGGCACAGCGCTCAGATCGTCCGGACCATGACCGAGGCGTTGAACACGGAGCAGCCGACGCGGCTGCGCGAGCTGTGCACCGCACTGATCGGACCGGCCGACGCCGCACCGCCGACCGGATCGCCCTCACAAGAGAAAGACCCACACCGCTCATGACCACCACCCACACCACGACACCCCATTCCATCGTCGTCATCAGCGGAGGCGTCAGCCAGCCGTCCTCGTCCAGGCTCCTGGCCGACCGGCTCGCCCAGAAGACCCTCGACCTGCTGCGCGCCCACGACGTCGACGCACAGGTCACCACCATCGAGCTGCGCACCCTGGTCGACGAGATCGGTAAAGCCACGATCACCGGCTTCGTCGGCGACGAACTGCGCCCGGCGGTCGACAGCCTGGCCGCCGCCGACGCCGTCATCACCGCGACTCCGGTGTACAAGGCGGGCGTCTCCGGCCTCTTCAAAGCCTTCGTCGACCTGCTCGACAACGACGTGCTGATCGCCAAGCCGGTCGCCGTGACCGCCACGGCCGGCAGCGCCCGCCACGCCCTCGTGCCCGACGAGCAGATGCGTCCGCTGTTCGCGTACATGCGCGCGTTGGTCATCCCGACCGCCCTGTTCGCGGCACCCGAGGACTGGGGCGACACCGCGCTCGGAGCCCGCATCGAGCGGGCCGCCACCGAGCTCGCCGCCCTGATGGAGAGCGGGGTCGCGCGTGCCATCACCGACGGCACGTGGAAGCGATACCAGCACACGTTCGGCAGCAGTGCCCAGCCGGCCGGCGCGGCGACCGAGGTATCCGGGGTCGACTTCGACTCCGACCTCATGCGCCTGGCCACCGGTGGATCTGCCCGGCCGTGACGATGCCCCCCTGAGGCCCCGCTCTGCTTGTCCCAGCCCGACGCCGGCCCCTCCTCAACAGGCTGCCCCACCACCGGAATCGCCCAACGATCCTCGGTGACAGTCAGCCGGAAGATGCCGACAAGAGTGTGGTACGGAAAGGCTGTCCGGCTGAGCCGATGACCTCGCCGCTCACCTCAACGCCACCCCGGGAACCCCCGCGTTTCGTCGCCGCAGTGCGAAGTGGCCCCGCACCGATCCGATGCCCCAGGGCGCGGCCTGCCTTCGCCCTGCGGCTGTGGCCGGACAGGAAGACCGACGTCAGTGGTCTCCTGCAGCCCCTCGACGCCGACCGAGCCGGCGGGGACATCTGGCGTCGCCACGGCGGCACTCGCGCCGCCGCCCTCAACGTAGCCTGTGGTGTTCTCCGGCTCGGCCCGGCCCGTTCCTCATCGCTCACGCATTCGCCCGCCCCACGGCGGCGAGGCCGCAGGCGGGTACGGCGACGTCGTCACCACCCCGTCCGTCGATACCCGACCATCCAGTCGGTCTCCCGGGCCTTTACCCACACCACCGGTACCGGCGGTCAGTCGTCGCTGGTACCGGCCCGCGCGCTGACTCCGCCCGACGTTCGGGCGCGGATACCTTCCACGATGACGTCGGCGACGAACTTCGCGTGCTGTTCGATCTCTTCGGCGGCGAAGGGATCCGTGGTGTCACCCTCGTCCAGACTGCGGGCCAGGGCAGGACTGGAGTAGAGAGCGGCTCCACCCCGCGTGATCAGGAAATGGAGGCTGCGCAAGGGAAGCGACTCCCCGTCGGGCGCCGTCCGCAGATGGCGCCGCAGCGGAGAGGTCGCCGGGGCGATAAACCGGTCGACGAGGTGGTCGAGGCGTTCGCTCGGTGTAGCGCCCTCGGTGTCGACGAGGCGCAGAAGGTCCGGGTTGCGGGCCGAGTGCCGGATGAAAGCGGTGATGGCGGCATGCAATTGCGCGTACCAGTCACCGGTGCCGGTCATCACGCGCTGGAGTTCATCGGTGAGGGAGCCGAAGCCGTGATCGACGGCGGCGTACCAGAGGTCCTGCTTCGAGCCGAAGCGCTGGTTGAGCAGGTTGTGGCTCACGCCCAGTTCCCGGGCGAGTGTCCGGATGGAGACCCCCTGGTAGCCGTGAATGGCGAAGGCGTGCAGTGCGGCCTCCAGCAGATGCGCGCGGTCAAAGCCCCCTTCGTCGCTGCGGGGCCGGCCGCGGCGGCGCGGGGGGCAGGGAGCCTTACGCTCCTCGTGATGGGGGTCGGTCGGGACAGGACTCGCGGTGGACATGACTCCAGCATATGAGTACACCATTGACCACATAAAGTTATTGGACATGTGGCTATTTTCAGAAGAATCCCTCGCCGCGCTGCAGGCCACCCTCGACACGGCGACCGCATCGACGAAGCCGGCAGGCAAGCGCCACCCAGCCCCAATGGCCCGCCGCCTGCTCCTGCTACGCCGGGGCGCGCTCGACGACCGCCGCACCTACGCCGCTGAACTGGATTACCTGCGCGACGCCGCCGCCACCGTCACTCAGGTCGAATACGCCTTGAACAATGCGGAGATGGCCGCCGAGGCGCTGCGCGCCTTCGACAGGGAGACCGATGGTATTTATGGCAGCGGCTTCATCTGGACGGAGCATCCGATCTGGAACGACAACCCCGACCTCGACCGGGCATACGTTTAACACGAGTACGAACGAGGGACCCGCACCGAGTGCACCGTACTCTCAAAAGCCTGACGCGCAGACCCGGGCCCAACCTTTCAGAACAGATCTCGCTCGCCAGAAAGGGCTGGGATTGGACCGCACCGCGAAACAGCAGCCGCCCACTGACATGGACGACGGCAGCCACGGTGTGGACGATCGCGTATTTCCCCAGGGGTAAGTTCACGTAATTCCCCACCCTCATGACTGAGACGGCCCTCGGGGAGGACTCCGACGGGTGGCAGAATCGGCGCGTGATCACTCGGCTCGGTCGAGTGGCACCCGCAGAGGGCCTGACGGACGGGATGAGAGTTGAGTCGTGCGTTGATCCGCGTCGCGCGAGGAGCCACCGGGTTCTGGGGGCACGACGATGCCGCGTTGCCTCAGGTGGACGTAGTGGCCTTCAAAACCGCCTGCCATGCCGTGGCCCGATCGATTCGGGGCACGGTCGCCGAAGTGGCGCCGGCCGGAGTCACGCCGAACTTCCATGCGGCTCTGATTACCGCCCCGGGCATTCGGTCGAGCGTCTTGTGCCACGAGGTACTCCCGGTTGTTGCCTTTGCGGCGAGTCCACCGCGGGCAGGTGTGCCCCTGACGAACTTCGCCTCCCCACCGGCCTGGGCGGACGCATTTGAGCGGGGCGGCTTCCGGCTGCTGGACGTCGACGAACTGAGCACGCCGTTGGCGACGGTTGACACCAGCGAGCTCGCCGAAGCAGAGCTGGAACAGGTGCGTTACTGGCGTCCCAGCACAGTCGGCGAGCTGATGTTCAACTGGTGGGACTGATCCCGGTCATTTGATTGAGGGCTTGTCAGTGCGGTTCTTGGGGCGCTTGTTCGGGCGGTAGCTGGGGCCGTTCATGATGACCTGATGGCTGGTATTGATCAGCCGGTCCAAGAGCGACTCGGCGACGACGGGGTTAGGGAAGAGGGGATACCAGTCGCTGGGCGCCCGGTTGCTGGTGATGATCAGAGACCTTCCCTGCCGCTCGCTGACCAGCTCGTAGAGGTCGTCCGCCTGGGCCGCGGACATCTGACGCATCGCGAAGTCGTCCAGGATGAGCACGTCGGGGCGAACGAGCTCGCGGATCCGCTTCTCCCAGGTGCGGTCCGCGTGACCACCGGCCAGGTCGGCGAGAATGCGACTGGTCTTGGCGAAGCGAACGTGGGCGCCCTGACGGACGGCGAGGTGGCCGAGGGCCTGGGCGATGTGGGTCTTGCCGACCCCTACCGGTCCGAAGAGGATGACCGACTCGCCGGCGTGAAGCCAGCGTAGGGCTCCCAGGTCGCGGATCTGGGCCGCAGGCAGTTTCGAGGAGGCGGTGAAGTCGAACTCCTCCAACGTGACCTGCTGCTCGAACTTGGCTCGCTGCAGTCGGCGTTGGAAGGCGACAGTCTCACGGCGGGTGATCTCGTCCTGGCAGAGGACCTGGAGGAAGTCGAGGTGGCCGAGTTCTCCGCCGTGGGCCTGGGCCAGGCGTGCGTCGAGGGTTTCCAGCATGCCGGACAGTCGCAGGGCCTTGAGTGACTCCCGCAGGGCGGCGTCCATCACGGTCATCGGGTTTCCACCTCGGTTTCGTCGTGGACCTGGTCGTTGTGGTCGTCATCCGTGGTGTCGGGGGTCGCGACGGTGGCGAAGAGCCGGGCGGGGCCGTGGAGGAAGGCCGCGGCTCCAGCGTCCCCACTGGTCTCGGGCTCGGGATCGGTCTCGGTGCCGGCGATGAGGATGCCCTTGATGGTGCGGTAAGACGGATCGCCGACCGCGATGGCCTTGGCGCAGGCCGCTTCCAGCCGCGTGTCGCCGTACTTCTTGCGCAGTCCGAGAACCCCCTGGGCAGCGCGGAGCCGGTAGAGAACGTTGACTTCCAGCAGCTGGTCGACGACCTCGCGGCAGGAGTCGCCGATCTCGGATGCCTGGCCGCGACACCAGACCGGCGTGCGCATCTGGAAGGCGATCTTCTCTGGTGGGTAGTCGCTCTTGTCAGTGCGTTTTCCCTGGTCGAGAGCCGCGTGGGTCTTGACGAGCTGTCCGTCGTGGAAGACCTGGACTGTCGGCGTACACGTGAACGTGCAGGACCGCGTACGGATGAACGTGCAGGGTTCCTGATGTGCTGAGGTTGAGGATTCGGCACTCTGCTGCCTGTTGGTCGAGGTCGCAGAGATGGGGTGGCCGTGGTCCTGGATCCGCAGCGCTGGCTGGAACTACGGCGTTTTCGTGGTCTGGTCGAGTCCGGAGCGATGAGCCTGACCGAGGTCGCCAAGGAAACGGGCCTGAACTGGCGGACGGTCAGCAAATACCTGGCAGCCGACGGACCCGCCGCACCTCCGCGCCGGTCGCCGAACGGTCGGTCGAAGGCGAGGATGATCGACGAGTTCGCTCCGCTGGTCGACTCGATGCTGAGGGCCGAGATCCTGATGAAGGCCGCAGTGATCCACGAGCGCCTTGCGGCGGAGTACGGGTTCACCGGCAACTACCAGCGGACCAAGCTCTACGTCCAGGAAGCCCGGCCCCGGATCGCCGAGGAACTCGGCATCACGCCCAATGAGCTGGCGGGCATGCACCGCCGTTTCGAGGTGATCCCCGGCGCCCAGGCCCAGGTGGACTGGGGCGACGAGGGCAAGATCCTCGCCCACATGGGAATCCCGAAGGTCTACTCCTTCCACATGACGCTGTCGTACTCGCGCGACCCGTTCTGCTGCTTCACCACCAGCCAGGACCTGCAGACGTTCTTCGACTGCCACCGCCGCGCGTTCGCGCACTTCGGCGGGGTGCCGATGACGATCGTCTACGACCGCACGAAGACCGTCGTCCGCCGCCACGTCGCCCCGGGCGAGGCGGTTCCGCTGCACCCGGAAGCGGTCGGGTTCGCCGGCCACTACGACTTCGACATCGACGTCCTGGCCGCCTACCGGCCCACAGGCAAGGGACGTGTCGAGCGGCAGGTTCTGATCGTCCGCGACCACGTCCTGTCCGGCCGGTCCTTCTCCTCCGTCGAGGAGATGGACGCCGCCTTCATCACCTGGGTCCCGCAGCGACGGGCCCAGGCTCACCGGACTCACCAGCAGATCATCGGAGAACGGGCGGCCCGTGATCACGTGGCTCTCCGGCCTCTGCCGCCGACTCCGTATCTGGTGGCCGAGCGGCATCTGCGGCCAGTCGGCAAGGACTGCCTGGTCGCCTTCGGCGGCAACCTCTACTCGGTGCCCGCCCGCAGGGTCCGCCCGCGGCAGCTAGTGGAGATCCGGGCCACGAAGTCGCAGATCATGCTGCATTCCACCATGGCCGACTCCAGCGGCGAGACCCTGCTGGCGACCCACCCGCGGGCGATCGGCCGCGGGGTCCGTGTCGTCGAGGAAGCCCACTGGGACGGCCTGCCCACGGGCGAGGGACGCCGGACCACCACCGGGGATGTTCTGCCGCAGCCCCGTCGTGAGCGTCCTCGGGGCGAGGAATCAGGGCCATTGCGGGCTCTGCTGAACCGGGCCGCAGCCACCCGCGTCGAGGTCGGCCGCCGGCCGCTGTCGGTCTATGACGAGCTGACCGGAACCCGCCCCTTCACCACCCGTCCGAGCACGAGGGAAACGTCTTGAGCGAGCTGGTCTCCACCCGCATCCGCAACACGGCCGGCAAGCTCGGCCTGCCCCACCTGGCCGAAACGATCAACGAGTACATCCGGCGGGCCGACGAGGGGAAGATGGGCTACCTCGACTTCCTCGACCTGGTCCTGTCCGAGGAACTGGCTGTCCGAGGAACTGGCTGTCCGCGACGACCGCCGCTTCCGCCAGGGCCTGCGGCTCTCGAAGCTGCCGCACCACAAGACGCTCGACGAGTACGACTTCTCCTTCCAGCCCGAGCTCGATCCACGGAAGGTCAAGGACCTCGCCACCCTCTCCTTCGTCGAGGGCAAGGCGAATGCCGCCCTGCTCGGGCCGCCCGGGGTCGGAAAGACACACATCGCCGTCGCCCTGGCGGTCGCGGCCTGCCGGGCCGGCTACTCGATCTACTTCACCAGCCTCGACGACATGGTCCGCAACCTCAAAGCCGCCGAGACCACCGGGCGCCTGACGAACAAGCTCGGCACCTACCTGCGGCCCGGCGTCCTCGTCGTCGACGAAGTCGGCTACCAGCCCCTCGAACGAGCGGAAGCGAACCTGGTCTTCCAGGTCATCTCCAAGCGCTACGAGAAGGGCTCGATCATCCTGACCTCGAACAAGACCTTCAGCGAATGGGGCCAAGTGTTCGGCGACGAGGTCCTGGCCACCGCGATCCTCGACCGGCTCCTCCACCACTGCGAAGTGATCTCCATCAACGGCCCCAGCTACCGGCTGAAGAACCGCCTCCAGGCCATCGAGCGAGAGAACGACGTGGCCTGACCAGCTGCGATCAGGACCCCAGGTCCTGGCCCGGCGGGATGAAGGCGTCGGCTCCATCGGCATCCTCGACATGCCCCTGGGCATCGACCGTGATGGCCGTCGCACGCCCCTGCGACGTGATGAGCCAGGCCAGCACCTGTTCCGTCAGCGGCGTTCCACCCGGGCCCTCGTCCTTCCAGTGCACCCGCCACCCTCCGCCAGGCACCGCGGCCACGACCTGGTCAGCTCGCTCCAGGTGGGAGAAGTCCTCGTAGTCAGTCACCGCACGCAGGGCACCACGCTTGGGATCGACGACCAGGGCCGTCCCGGTCGCCTGGTCCCAGCCCTCCACGCGCACCATGCGGCCGACCTCGGTGTCGGTGCCATTGAAGATCGCGGTCCAGCCAGTCTGATTGAAATAGCGAAGAGACACGCTCCATCATCTCGAACCACGACGCCCGCGCTTCACAGGTCTCCTTGCTCTGCACGTTCATCCGTACGCGGCTCTGCACATAGGCGAGTACGCCGACATGGACCATGGTGGCGGTGGAGCGGACGTCGACCTTGCGGCCGATCAGCTTCCAGGGCACCGAGTAGAGAGTGCGGCCGACCTTGATGTGGATGTCCGGTCCGACCGTGGCCGTCGACCAGCGGGCCAGCACGAACGGGGTCGGAGGCAGAGGCAGCAGTTCGGCGGCCTCCAGCGCCTCGAACACGGTCATCGGGGCGGCCCCGCTCAGCGGCCGGCACTTCCGTCGGCCAGCGACCTGCTGACTCCAGGTCACGGCCTCGGCCTGCATGTGCTCGATCGAGGTGAACTCGCGTCCTCGCCAAAAGGAGTCGCGGACATAGGGCATCGGCCGCTCGACTCGGGGTTTGTCCTTCGGCTTCGCAGCCCGCGCCGGATCGACCAACGCGCCGTAGTGGGTGGCGAGTTCGGCATAGGATCTGTTGATCTTCGGATCGTAAAGGTCGGGCTTGTCGACTCCGGTCTTCAGATTGTCCGGGACGAGCCGGCGTGGGACGCCGCCGAAGTAGCGGAAGGCCGCGACATGCGCTTCCGTCCAAGCGTGCTGGTCGAGGTGCAGCACCGGCCGGACGAACATGTGCCGCGAGCAGGGCAGGACCATCACAAACGCCCAGACCCGGTGGCGTTTGCCGGACCGCGGGTCGATCCACTGCCCAAGGAATCCGTAGTCGATCTGGGCCTCCGATCCGGGTTCGATCTCGTCCCGCAACACGGTGACCTGCGACTTCGCCACCTCATCGGGAAGTGTCGCGTGCACCCAACGGCGGAATGAAGAGATCGACACCTGAAGCTTGTGCTCGTCACGAAGCCGCTGGTGGATCGTCGAGACGGTGACCGTCCCGAGCAGGCTCTTGATGTAGTCGCGGTGCTGGTCGATGTCCGGCCAGGTTACCTGCCTCAGCCGTCTGTCGACGAGCCCGGGAAACCACTCCTTGATCAGCTTCGACCAGTCCGCCTCGCTCATCGGCGGCCCTCCCGGGCTGATCCCGGCCGCTTCTGCCGGGGCCAGGTACTTCCTGACCGTCTTGCGGTCCACTCCCAGCGACGCGGCCAGCTCGCTCTTCGAGCGACCCGCGTACCAGTGGACGTAGATCTCGGTGATGTCGACCACGACGAACGTTCTCCTCGCCATCCGGGCTGCCCATCGGCCATCCGAACCACGGGACGAGGAACATGAGCAGCTCCGCGACGACCAGGTCCCTCGATCCCGACCTCCGCGCTACCCATGGCCAATTAGGAGAATTCGACATGGGGAATTACATGACGCTCAAACCGCCCGACATGGGAAAAACTTGATCGTCGACACACGGCGCCCCGCTCGGGTCGGCAACAGGGTCGCACCTATACCGAGCTGATCAATGAGCCGTTAGGAAATGCCACGTTCATCCGACTGAGCATCTGTGCCGCCGCCCTGAGACAGAGTAAGAAGGGCTGGCCCGCGAGCACAGTCTGTGCCACGAGCGGTGAGAACCTACACAGAGCGAAGCAGTCGTGCGGGAGCCCGCGAAGAGACGGCCAAAAACAGGGCAAGGTCGGGTGCGGTGTCCCGAAGCGGTTTTCAGCGCGCGGGGCGGGTGAGGTGCGAGTAGAGGTGGAGGTGTGCCCCTGACTCCTCCCATCGATCCGATGCTCGCTGAGGCTCGATGGCAGCTGCCGCCGGCCAATGCCCTGCCCGGAGGCATCGTCGCCGAACAGAAGCCCGACGGGTTCCGTGCCATCGTCTTCGCCCGTCGTGATCTTGTGATGGTGCAGTCCCGCCAGGGCGCGGACCTGTCCCGGGCGTTCCCCGATATTGCCCGGGCAGCCAGGGCCCTCGGTGACAGCCTCGTCCTGGACGGTGAGTTGGTTGTCCCCCATCAAGGGAGGTTGGACTTCGCCGCACTCCAGAGCCGAGCCCGTCACCGAGGTCGCAGCGCCGAGGAGGCCGCTGTAGCGGACCCCGCCTACCTGATCACTTTCGACGTACTGGAGTCAGACGGCACCAACCTGATGTCGCTGCCCTACCGGGACAGGCGCGCCCGGCTCGAATCCCTCTTCGCCACTGGAGTTCTCAACGCGCCCTTCACGCTTTGTCCAGCCACGGCTGACCGGGCGACGGCACAAGACTGGCTCAACCCGGCTTGGGGAAACGCAGGCATCGAAGGTGTGGTGCTCAAGGGCCTGAACCAGTCATGTCTGCCACGCAAGAGGGCGTGGATCAAGGTACGCGCCCGAGTCACCGCGGAAGCGTTGATCGGTGGGGTCACCGGCTCTCTGACGGGGCCGCTGAGCCTGTTGCTGGGACGGTACGACGCCTCCGACGACCTCCGGCTGGTCGCACGAACCACCTCCCTGGCCGCCAGCGTCCGGCGGGAGCTGGCCGAGCATCTGACGCCGGCCACAGCGGATCACCCATGGGCCGGCCGCCGCTTCTCTGCCGCCTGGGGAACACGCGGAGAGCTGACATACCGTCCCGTGAAGCCTGAGCTGGTGGCGGAGTTCATCGCGGACACAGCGCTGGACGCGGGCCGGTACCGTCACCCGGTCCGTTTCATGCGGATCCGGACGGAGATGCATCCAATGCAAGTGCCGAGGTTCGAGAAACTTGGCGAAAAGCTCGGTCAAGAGATTCGACCATATAGCGGGTAGTGACGCGATAGCCTCTGCGTGCTCTGCCTATGGCACGATCAAGCGCGAACGCGCAGACGCTTTCGCGGTATGACGATCGAGGCGATAGAGATGGCGGCAAGGCCACACGCAGCACCGAGCGAGTTGAACATCAGGTCATCAACGTCTGCCGTTCTACCTGCCTGCTCCAACCACTGGATCAGTTCAATGCCGCAACTGAACGCCACACATCCAGCCAACACCAGCAGGCGAGAGGGATTACGCAGCGCGTAATAGGCGAGGATCGCAATGGGTGCGAACATAACCGCGTTCGCCGCCTCTTGCTTGAAAATCATCGAGATCTCGTTGGACCCCATATTGTCTGTCCCGTAGATGAGCCCTTCGCCAGGGAGCCAGTAAATCTGATCGAATCCGCCCGTCGGCGGCCCGTCAGGAATTACAGTGGCGGCGAGCACGAGTAGCACCCAAAGGGTCAACAAGAAGCCAGAGGCTACTCTGATGACATCAGGACGCCGAGCCGCAATGAACTCGGCGAGAAAGCAGAGCAGCACTGCCAATACGGCCGCCGCTAAGCAACTGACAGGTGAAACGTAAAGGACTACTTGCCACACGAAGGTATCCCTTGATGCACTGGCGCGGGGAGGCTGTAGGTGCGAAGGATAGCACCATCAGCACCTACAGCGGTCAACCCTTGGTCGCGCTCAGCGGCACGCGCCCACCGCTACTTCAGGCAGTACCATTTGCTCACGAACTCGTCACTGTGGGTCTTCAACAGCGCGCGAATGCACCACCCCGTGTCCAGCGTGAGGTACCGACCCTTCCTCAGGATATCCCCATGCTTGGCGTTCAACCAGCCGGTGTCGAAGTGTTTCGGCTGCATCTTATTGCTGTACCGGGACTGGTATCCCAGCTGCACCTCAACATCACCGCCGGAATGCTTGGAGTATTCCGTCGTGTAAGTACCGCCGGGCGTCGATGGGTGCTTTATACACAGCTGCCCATTGGACAGATCTCCGCAGCCCTCAGCGGTCGCGCTTGCGCTGGGGGCGACAATGATAGAAACAGCGAATAATGCGGCAGCAGCGGACACCGCAAAGGTAGATTTGCGCACAAGAAACCCCGGTTTTAGTTAGTCCTGCGGTCGAGATGACATTACCATCAGCACAGCACTTCTCCGAGCATGATCAAGCCAAAGTGCATGTAGCAATTAGTCACGTCACGTCGTGGTCCGGGCGGCATCCCTGAAGGACCGCTGCCTGAGGCCGCAGCAGCGTCGCGTATTTGAACGCGGGAGGCTGGCCGACAGAAGCCGCTCTTCTCTTCCTCCCAGCAGCCGCCGACATGCACTGCACCGGGTTCGTCTGGTTCACCCCGTCATGACCGGGCCAGCCCAAGGTCGGTCACGAGACATCCCCACTGATCTGTGGCGGGTACACCCGGAGCCACCGGCTGAGCCCGGTGCCCCACCACCTGGCTCTCGGTGCCCTGGCAGCGAGCGAGCCCCGGGCATGTCAGCGGGCGGGGATACAGCAAGGGCGTACTGCCAGCCGCGCAGCGACTCCGCGGGCGCAGAAGCCCACGGAGACGCTGCCCCCTGCCCGCCGACGTGGCTGGGCGGGAGAACGGAAGATGTGCCCCCTCGTGAGCCTTATCCCAGGCGCAGATGGCGAGGCAGTGTCGGTCCCCTGGTGGCTCGCCCGTGTGAGCCGCGCCGGTTCTCGTTCGTTGGCTCGCAGGAGGCTTCGATGACCGTTTCACGGCCGCTGAGGAACAGTGGCCATCTCCCGGCTCCCTCGATCAGGTCGGTCGGCACGGCCGTGGCAGGCCGCAGCTATTCGCAGTCAGACCTTCTGGACCACTTCGCTGTCTCTGACCCGAAGGTGGTCAGGCTGTTCCGATCAAGCGGGATCCAGCGCCGCTTCCTGACGCTCCCCGACCCGGGCCCCGGTGGTCCGGTCGTGGAGAGCCCGGGCGACCTGCTGGACAAGCACCGGCGGACGGCGCTCGACATGGGCAGCCGGGCGATCCGTACCTGTCTGGACCGGGCCGGCCTCGTCGCTGAGCAGGTGGGCTACCTGTGCTGTGTGTCGACGACGGGGCTGCTCACTCCCGGGCTGAGTGCGCTACTGCTGCGGGAGATGGGGCTACCGACGGCCGTCCAGCGTCTCGACATCGTGGGGATGGGCTGCCACGCGGCCATGAACGGTCTGATGGCCGCCAGGCCATGGTGCGTGGCCAACCCGGGGGCTGTCGCGGTGGTGCTGTGTGCCGAGGTCTGCTCGGCTGCATACGTCTTCGACTCCACGATGCGCACGGCAGTGGTCAACTCCCTCTTCGGCGACGGTGCCGCCGCCGTGGCCCTCACCTATCGGCCCGCCGGCGCTGCGAGGGAAGGGAAGGACGAGGGCGGGCTCGTGCCGCGTCTGCTGTCGTCGGCCAGCTTGGTGATCACGTCGGCGGTGGACGCGATGCGCTACGACTGGGACGACCGGCGGGGAAGGCTGTCGTTCTTCCTGGACCCGCAGATCCCGTACGTCATCGGGGCGCATGTGGAGGAGGTCGTCGACCGTCTCCTCGCCGATGCCGGCCTGCGCCGCAGCGCTGTGCGCCACTGGCTGGTGCACGGGGGAGGCAAGAAGGTCATCGACGCGGTGCGGGTGAACCTGCGCCTGACCCGGGACGACGTGCGGCACACCATGGGGGTGCTGCGCGACTACGGGAACCTCTCCAGCGGCTCGGTGCTGTTCTCCTACGAGCGTTTGGTCGAGGAGGGGGCCGCCAGGGCGGGCGACTTCGGAGTGCTCATGGCAATGGGGCCGGGCTCGACCATCGAGGCGGCCCTGGTCCGGTGGGAGGGGGCGGCGTGATGCAGCGGGAGCCCAGGCGGGCCTGTGAGGTGCTGGAAGTCGACGTCGACGGGACGGCGGGGCTGAGCGCGGCGTTGGTCGCGGCCGTCAGCGGGGCGTGTGACCGGGCTGAAGACCACCAAGCGGCCCTCGTCGTGCTGCGCACCCGGGGAGGTGGTGGCACCCCAGGTGCTTCCGTCCCGGACATCGCTCTGCTGACGAAGTGGGAGAGCGTGCTGCGGCGGCTGGAGCGGCTGCCGGCCGCCTCGGTGGCGGCGATGTGGGGGCCGTGTGCCGGGGTCGCGCTGGACGCGGCGCTGGCGGCGGACTACCGGATCGCGCATCCGACGGTGGAGTTGGTGCCCTGCGTGGCGGCCGGGGAGGTCTGGCCGGGGATGGCGCTGTACCGGATGAGCCGCCTGTCCCAGCGGGCCGTGATGCGGCGGGCGGTGCTGTTCGGCGAGCCGGTGGGGGCGCAGCAGGCCCTGGCCGCCGGTCTCGTGGACGAGGTGGCGCAGGAGCCGGCGGCCGACCCGGGCCGGCTCGTCGGGCGGCTGTCCGGCGTGTGGGGCCCGGACCTCGCGATCCGGCGGGAATTGCTGCAAAGCAGTGGGGCCGAGTTCGAGGCAGCCCTCGGCGGGCATCTGGCGGCCTGTGACCGTGTGCTGCGCCGCCGGACGGACGGTGCCTGAGCGGTCCCGGTGCCGCTTGGACGAGCGCCCGGCCCCCTTGCGGGGCGCCGGGCGCTCGGTGCGTCAGGCGGGCAGAGGCACGCGCATCTCCCGGTTCGCGCGCAGGGCCAGCTCCTTGATGCCCGGATGCCGTTTCCACCGGCCAGCCGCGGCCAGCAGATCCGCCACGTAGGTCCGGGCGCGGACCGACTGGACGGGGGCGAGGATGTCCACGGCCTGATGCCCGCTGCTGATGCCCGCCTCCAGTTCTCCGGTCTGCATGTAGGTGGCTCCCATCACGGCGGTGCGCAGCCCCACGGCCCGGGTGAATTGGTCCTTGCTCATGGCGCCCGCCTCCCGGCTCCAGCGGAGCGCGGCTTGCGGCTGGGCGAGGTCGCGGTGGGTCTCGACGGCATCGGAGGCGAGGCGGGCGTGCGTGAAGTACGCGAGCCACGGCGGATCGTTCTCGGGGCGGATCTGGTCCAGCAGTGTCTCGGCCCGGTGGAGTGCCGCGCCGGCGTCCTGAGTGTGCCCGGCGCGGGCGTGCGCGCGGGCTTCGGCCAGTTTGGCGAAGGCGAGCACGCGCGGCGCCGCGACGTGGCGGGCCCGCTCGTAGGCGCCTTCCGCCATGTCGGCGGCTTCCGCGGGGTAACCGGCGAGGAACGTCTGAAGGGCCATCGTTGACAGCACGTAGCATCCGCTTTGTACGTCACCGGCCAGCCGCGCGAGCCGCAGAGCGTGTGTCAGGTGCCGCTGCGCGGCCTGCTGATGGTTCATGTCCACGGCCGCCCAGCCCACTGCGCGTGAGAGTTCCGCTGCCGCCGTGAACAGCCTTCGCCCGATCTCGTCCGAGTAGGTGCCGCGCAGCATGGGGCCCGCGTGCACGCGCAGTGTCCTGGCGATGGCACTGGTGCGCCAGTCTCCTCCTCCGAACCGGGAGTCCTGTTTGCGGGCGAGCGCCGCGGCGTGCCACAGCGCGTTGACGTCGGCGCGGCCGATCCGGCGGCCGGCGAGGCCGGACACAGGGGGGTCGGCGGGTACGGCCAGCCACCGGGTGACCGGGGACATGAACGCCGAGGCCGCGAAGGCCGACGTGCTGCCGCTCAGGAATTCTCTGCGGTCCATGCTGCTCCAGAAGTCGGCGACTCCCCGCAGCGCCTCGATCGGGTCACGGGGGAACAGGTTTCCCGGCCGGCGGCGCGCGTCCTTGGAGGCGTATCCGATCTCCGCCTCGGTCACAGGGCGCCCGAGCGCCTCGCCCAGGATGCTGGTGATGAAGGGGACTATCGCATCCCGGGGGTGAATACCACGGTCGGTCCAGTTCTTGACGCTCGTATGGGTGTAACTCGCCGCCTCCCCGGCCGCTATGGCCCGTGCGTTGAGCCTTCGGGCCAGTTCCTTGTTGCTCAGTCCGGCTTCAGCGATCAGCCCTGCCAGTAACGGGTTGCCCGTTTCCACAGCCATCTGTGCCTCCCGTGACCCCCGGCGCTCCGCTCGTGCGTCTCGGCGGGGACTCAGTGTCCACCCACCGGCCCCGACGCGAGGCGGGGTGGCAAAAGATGTGCCCCCTTGTGAGCCTCCCGGGCCGGGGCGCCGGCCGGGACGCTGGTGCAGCACCCCGGCTTTGACACGCGAGCGGCTGCCGCGGCAGCGGACCGACCGCGGTACCCCGGGGGCTCATCCCACCCACCCAGGAGAACGTCATGCGTCTACTTGTCACCGGCGGCGCCGGGTTCATCGGATCGCACTACGTCCACCATGTCCTGTCCACCACCGACGACCACGTGACGGTCCTGGACGCCCTCACCTACGCCGACTCCCTGGAGAACCTGCGCCCGGTACTCCAGTCGGACCGGCTGGAGTTCGTCGAGGGCGACATCCTGGACCGCGACCTGGTCGACGGTCTGGTGACGACCCACGACGCGGTGGTGCACTTCGCGGCCGAGTCACACGTGGACCGCTCGTTCCTCGCCGGCGGCCACTTCCTCACCGTGAACGTCCTGGGCACCCAGCTCCTCCTGGACGCCGTGCGCCGCCACCGGCTGAACAAGTTCGTACACGTCTCCACCGACGAGGTCTACGGCCCGCTGCCCGAGGGCTCCGCAGCAGAGGACGCCCCCCTCAGGCCCACCGTGCCGTACGCGGCGTCCAAAGCCGCGAGCGACCTGGTGGCCCTGTCCGCCTACGCCACCCACCGCCTGCCGGTGTGCGTCACCCGCTCCTCGAACAACTACGGCCCCCATCAGCACCCGGAGAAGGTCATCCCACGGTTCGTGACCCGGCTGCTTCAAGGCGAACGAGTCGGACTGCACGGCTGCGGCGAACACGTACGCAACTGGCTCCACGTCAGCGACAACGCGGCCGGCATCGACCTCGTCCTGCGCCACGGCACGCCCGGCGAGATCTACAACCTGGGCGGCGGCACCGACCTCACCGGCCGACAGCTCACCGAACACATCCTGCGCGCCTGCGGCGCGGGCTGGGACCGCGTCGACTTCATTCCCGACCGCCCGTCGAACGACCTGCGCTACGCCATGACCTGGACCAAGGCCACGCGGCTGGGATACCAGCCGCGCCGCGTCTTCGAAGAAGCACTCCTGGAGACCGTCGACTGGTACCGGGCCCACCCCGACCGGTGGACGTCTCCGCACCACGAGGTCGACTCGCCATTGGCCCGCGCGCTGACGTCCCGCTCGGCCCTGTCTGCGTGAACCCGACCGGGCCCGTGTGGGGTCGGACAATAACTTACGGAGAGCCCATGTCCCTTCCGTGCACCGGCGCACCGCCCCCTGCGGTGCGACACAACGCGCGCCCCTACCTGCACGGCCCGGAGACCGTCGCCATGGCGCGGGCCGTGGAGGCCGGACAGTACGGCCACGGCCCCCAGGCGGATGCGTTCGAACGCGAGCTTGCCGACTACCTGGAGGTGGACGACGTCGTGGCCGTCTCCTCCGCCACCATGGGCATCCACCTGGCGCTCCAAGCGTGCGGTGTCGGTCCGGGCACCGAGGTGATCGTCCCCTCCCAGACGTTCGCCGCCACGATCCAGCCGATCGTGGCCCTGGGTGCCGCTCCCCGCTTCATCGACCACGCCCCCGACACTTTGTGTGTGGAGCCGGCAGCCGTACGGGAGGCGATCACCCCGGCCACACGGGCGGTCGTGCCGGTCCTCTACGGCGGGCGGCCGGTCGATCTCAACACCATCGCCCCCGAATTGCGGCGCCGGAACATCCACATCATCGAGGACGCCGCGCAGGCGTTCGGGTCCCGGCGGATAAAGGGGCTGGCCACGACGGTGTACTCCTTCGGGCCGATCAAGCAGCTGACGGCCCTGGTCGGCGGGGCGACCGTGCCGCGCACCAGCGAGGAAGCCAAGGCCCTGCGTCAGATGCGCTGCCTTGGCATCACCAGCTCCCAGGCCGACCGCATCCGCACCACGACCTACACCGTGCAGGGGCCGGGCCTGCGCGGCGTCCTGCCGGACGTCAACGCGGCGGTCGGCCGCGTCCAGCTGGCACGGTTCACCGAGGTCGCGGCCCGGCGGATCGCCCTGTGGAACGCATACGCGCAAGCCCTCCGCGGCGCCCCCGGCGTCACCCTTGTCGATGTGGGGTCCGACGCGGTTCCGTTCAACTGCGTGGTCCGCGTCCCGGGCCGCGACCGCGTCCATAAGGTCTTGCGGGACAGGGGCATCGGCGTGGGCGTCCACTACCCGCCCAACCACCTGCAACCCGCCTTCGCGCGGTGGACTCGGCCCCTGCCCGTTACCGAGCGGGCCGCCAAGGAGATCCTCAGTCTGCCGTTCCATCCGGCCATGGCCCCCGACGACGCGCGATGGACAGCCGCCGCCCTCCTCGAAGCCCTGACCAACGAGGTCCTCTGACCCCGGCGTCCCGGGCGCCGGCTGCTCCGCCTCTTCCTGGCGCCGTCGGCGCCGCCTTTCCTACATCACCTGGGAGGAACAGGACATGACCGCGTCCCCTGACACCACGGTGCCCCGTCGGCGTCTACTTCTGACCGGCGTCGGCGGAGCGCCTGGCCTCGACCTCGCCGCGTGCCTGGCCTCCGCGGGCCACACCGTGCTGGGCACCGACTCCAACCCCCTCGCCCCAGGACTGATCATTGCCGGCATCACCTCCCGGCTCGTCGCCCGCGCCGACAGCCCGCAGTACCAGGACGATCTGCGCGCCCTGCTCACCGCGTTCCGCCCCGAAGCGATCATCTCGGGCGTCGAACGCGAACTCCCCCTCCTCATCGACATGCACGAGGAATTCGACGCCGCGGGCATCCGGACGTGGCTGCCCGCGGCCCGCACGGCGGCCACCACCCTGGACAAAGCCCTCTTCCACCAGGCCGTCACCGCTCAGGGCATCCCCACCCCCCTCACCGCCCGGCCCGAGGACCTGCACACGCTGCCCGAGGGAAGCGGGCTCGTCGTCAAGCCCCGCCGGGGGCAGGGCTCCAAGGACGTCCACTTCTGCCACACCCATCGGCAAGCGGCGGTGCTGTGCGAGCTGGTCGCGGACCCCATCGTGCAGGAGCGCATCACCGGGCAGGAATTCAGCGCGGACTGCCTGGTGGACCGCGACGGCCACGCCTCCGTCATCCTGGACCACCGGCTCCTGGTCCACGGCGGCATGTCGATGGTCGCCTCCACCTTCCACCACGAACAGGCCACACAGCTCGTCAGAGTAACCCTCGCGGCGATCGGAGCCGTCGGCCCTTGCGACGTGCAGGGATTCATCACCACCGGCCACCCCGCCCCCGTCGTGATCACCGAGGTCAATCACCGTCTCGCCGCCGGGTTCCGGCTCAGCGAAGCCGCCGGCGCCGACCTGGTCGGCCAGATGCTCAACGGACTCTTCGGACTTCCCGTGGACCACCAACGCCTCACCTACCGGCCCGGCGTCCACCTCACCAAGTACGTCGCCGAACTGTCCACCCAGCCCAGGCCCCAACGGCCTTCGAGGAGCCACCCGTGACGCCCCGACTGCCCGCTCGCCTGCCCGGCACCGGACTGGTGCTGCGTCCGTTCTCCCCCGAAGACGAGCCGCTCGTCGCCCAGGCCCTCGCTGACGCCGAAATCCTCCGCTGGGCCCTCGGGGCCCACCTCCACCGCCTCCCCGCCGACGAACGCGCCGCCCGGTGGCTGCGCACCCGCCTGGCGGCCTGGTCCGAGGGCGTTCCCGACTTCGCCATCGCCGATCCTCACACCGACGACCTCACCGGCTACATCGGCCTGCGCCGCATCCACAACGGCAACGCCGAAGTCGGCAGCTGGATCGCCCCATGGGCCCGCGGCCGGGGCCTCGCGGCGAACGCCCTGCTGACAGCGGCCGGATGGGCCTTGAGCCCCACCGACCACGACGGCATGGGGCTCCACCGCATCGCCCTGCACCACTCCACCAACAACCCGGCCTCGTGCACCGTCGCGGCCAAGGCCGGACTCCTCTTCGAAGGCACCATGCGGCAGGCCACCACCGACCACACCGGCACCCGCTACGACTCCCACCTCCACGCCCGGCTGGCCACCGACCCCGACCCCCGCCAGCGCGTTCCCACCCCATCGTGAACACGGTCGTGCGACGATTCCGGAACCTGCCGACCTGCCGCCATCACCCGCGTCACCCCCGAGGTTTACCTGTGTTCAGCCGAACCGATCTGCGTACCCTCCTCGACTCGTATCTGCTCCGTCACCCCACCGAAAGCGCCCGCCTGGCCACCGTGGCCGCCGCCCTCGACGTCGCACACAGCACGCCCGACCCGGTACTGGTGACGTGCAGCGCCGTCGTCATCGACCGCGCCCGCCGCATCCTGCACGCGCCGAACGCCCCCGCCAGCACCGGGCTGCCGGGCGCCAAACCACGGGACGGGGACCGCAGCCCACTGGCCACCGCCCTGCGCGCCGTACACGAGCAGACCGGCATTCCCACCAGCGATCTCTGCCTCACGCCGCAACACGTCCGCGCTCCCATCGACATCGCACCCGGCCCCGGAGCGAACAGCCGGGCACCCGGCGCACCGATCGCCGACCTTCGCTTCGCGTTCTACCTCGCCCACACCCCCAGCACCGCAGCCCACTGGCAGCCCGCAGCGGATGTCGCCCTTGCGGAGCTGAGGGCCAAGGTAACCGGTCTGGACGGCCAGGTGACCCCGCTGAACGCCTCGGCGCTGATCTACAACCAGCGCGGCGAGTACCTGCTGCACCTGCGCGACATGCGGGAAGGCATCTGGACTCCGGGGTGCTGGGCCCTGCTCGGCGGCGGCCACGAGCCCGGCGACCACACTCCGCAGGACACGATCCTGCGCGAACTGAAGGAGGAGGCGGGTATCGCTCCCCAGCGGCTGGAGGCGTTCCTGGACGAAGAAGTCCGCGACGCAGACGGCCTGACCGTCCCGGTCCGGATCTTCGCCGCGCTCTGGGAAGGCGACCCGTCCCGGCTTCCTCTCACGGAAGGCGTAATGCTCGCCTGGTTTCCCCCAGCCACCGTGTCCCGCCTCCGTCTCGGTGGAGGAACTCTCGATCTCGTCCAACGCCACGCACGCCTCGCCGAACCGGCCTAGACCCGG
The DNA here is from genome assembly GCF_011820545.1 of Streptomyces sp. DSM 40868. NCBI lineage: Bacteria > Bacillati > Actinomycetota > Actinomycetes > Kitasatosporales > Streptomycetaceae > Streptomyces > Streptomyces sp. DSM 40868. Next base: position 8,464,177 of record NZ_CP050504.1, on the reverse strand, counting down.
CAGCGGGGTCAGAACAGACTGGAGACGGGCATGATGAGCACGTGCCGAACTACGTGCCTTCCCCCGATGAAGTGACCGCCGCCATGACCGAGAACGGCGGCTGGACGAGGGAGCAACTCGCGGAGTGGGGCATCCCGCATCCCCCGCCGCAGGGCTGGCGCAAGCACCTCGAAGCCAAGTGGCGCGGCGAGGACGTCGCTGAGTTGCCCCGGCAGGAGCCCGACCAGGACGCCCTCTTCTAGCCTCACTCCGCAGCGACAAGCCGGCCTGTCAGCGGCACGGCATCACCGTCCAGGGCTCGCACCACCAGGGTGCTGTCGAGCAGGAAGCCGTGACCAGCCCCTCGGGTGGCCGTAGAAGCTGTACTCCCGAGTGCCATCCGGCACCGGTACCGGCCTCGGCGGGCACCCGACGACCGGGTGAAGCAGACGACGACGCCGAGTCAAGAAGACCGTCAGCGCAGCGGGTAACTTTCGGCGTGTTCGCCACTCAGCTCGGGACACCGGCCGCCGAGGGAGGTTGAACCGCTCGGCAGGCCGGGCAGATGACCTGGGCCTCGCGGCCGTATCGGCAGGTGAGCCCTTGGCAGCGTGGGCAGTATCCGACCTCGTCGGGTGAGCAGCCCAGCAGGCGCGCGGCGGCGGTCCGGTCCACCGCCGGGTCGATACGCCCAAGAACACTGTCCATGTGTACGAATATATCCGGCCATAGGTCTCATGGCACCCAACCAGTGATCCATCACGCCAGATCGATACCGAGGTCGGTATCGGGGCGGCAGAAGGTACAGGCGGTGACGCTGGGGTCGGTGAGCGCGGCGCGGGCTTCATCTGCCCTGATCCGGTGTGGCGCGCCCTCGATCATGGAGCAGTCCGAGAGGTGGATCAGCGCAGGCTCCGGGCCCGTCGGGGTGCGTTTTTGCTGTACGACGAAGCCGGTGCCGACATGCGTCGACGCAAGGGCGGGCAGGGGACCTGCACCCTTCACCGGGCGGGCGGGCCGCTGATGCCGGGGGGACGGCTGCTCGGCGCGGGCCAGGGCCTGCCGCACGGCATCGCGCTGGAGGCGTAGGTAGTGGCCGACCGTGTCGTTCTCTGCGACCTGCCGTTCCAGGTGCGCGAGGATCGCCCGAAGGCGGAGCGGGTCAGGAGGCAGCTCGGTCATGGCGTGCACCGTGCAGCGCTGCCCAGGCCCCCTGCCTCCGGCTCTGCCAGTACGGATGGAACATCGGCTGCGTCGACAGGCGGAGAAGCCGACGGCGCAGCGCGGCGCACGGTCGGTCGGCGAGCTGACGGTAGGCGGTATGCCACTCCTCTTGCGCGCGGGCGAGGTCGTTCGGGATCGTGCTCATGGCCGGATTCAATCACTTGTTCGATTTCTGTGCATCCCGGCTGACCGTGACCGGCATAGGTGTCTGGGGTCTCGCGCGGCGGGGGCCGAGCGTCCCGAGCGCCTTCTGCCCGGGGCGCGCCCTGTTTCCCGGGCCGGGACGGATGGCCGCCCCCCCCTTTCGGGTCTGCTGACGGCATTACCGCCCGTAGGACCTGTACGCCTGGCTACGCTCGGCGGCCATGACGACGAGCGGTGCACAGGTCCAGGTCGGTGCGGTGCAGGCGGCGTGGGACCAGGTGAGCATCCTGCGCTCGCCAGACCAGCCGAGCGCCTGGCCGGCCCTGTCCGAGCGCATCGCGGCGGCCACGGCCCTCTACGGTGCCGGGGAGCTTTCCCGGGGGACGGTATGGCTGATCGGCGGTGCGCTGCGCCTGGTGGGCGGCGGGCGCCTGGGCGGGGAGGGCTTCGCCGAGCGGTTCACCCAGACGCTGATGGACAAGGTCGGCCAGTGGGGCGATGTCGTGGAGCCGTCCGACCTGCCGATCGTGCGCCAGGTCGTGACCGCGGTCTTCGACGGGCATGATCCGGTGGCCTGGCGGGACCAGGCCGGGCCGGTCCCTGACAGCGAACCGCGTGCGATGGGATGTGCCCTGGCGCTGATCGCCGACTTCGTGGACCAGGTCGACGGGCCGGAAGCATGTGAGCGCGGGCTGCTGTCCATGCTCAGCCGCGCCATCGACTGACCAGCTGCTGCGGCGGGACGGAATCTATCCCCGAGCCGGGAAGACTGCACAAGACCGCGCCCCCGGGCCGCGAGGGCGGATCCCGGGGGCGTGGCTGTGCTTGATTCAGTGGTCGGCGGTGTCCTGCGGCCGGGCAGGGCGGCGGATCAGCGAGTTCGGTTCGTTGCCGGTCTCGGGAGCGGCGTAGCGACCGGGGCGGGCAACCTGTTCGGCGCTGGCGTTGTGGCCGCCGCGATCTTGACCGCATAGCGGCTGCGGTGCGGGATGTCTTTCATTGTGCGTTCGACCGGCTCGGCGGAGAGCAGGGAGGTGGTGAAGGCCGTGACCACGTCGGTGGGGGTCAACCGGGTGAACTGCGCGGTCCAGTGAGGGTTCTCCCAGTGGCCTCCCCAGGCTTTCCAGACCGGGTCGGGGGATTCCGGTGGCGAGGAGGGGGCGTAGCTGTGCTCAAGGCCGCACGCATCGTCAGGGGCGGTGAAAAACTGGGTGCCCCCGGTGTCGACAACGTGGGACCAGCCGCGGGCGAGAAGCGGTGCGTAGGCGCCGTACTGCGTTAGGGAGTAACGGAACAAGGCATTTGAGAAGCTGTCGCGGCCTTCGCGGTAGAGATCGAGCAGAGCTGCGTGGGCGTCGTGCACCAACTCGACCGGGGTGCTGGAGTCGAAGGTGATCTGCCAGGTGGCCGGACCGAACGGATCTTTGTGGGCTGCGGTGATCCACTGAGCGCGACCGGGACTGCCAGGGGCGGTGACGTATCCCGCGCGGAGCCGCAGACAGGGGCTGCTCGCCACGGCCGTCCCTTCTTCGGGCTGGTGCAGGGTCCAGTCCTCGTCAAAGGGGAAAGGCCAGGCAGTGCGGAGGTCGGGCGGCCCGGAGCCGGCCAGGTAGCGGGGCAGCACGCAGACCGTCGCGTCGGGTCCGAGGGTTTCGAAGAGGTTGGGCATGAAGGGGAAGGTGTCCTTGTCGGGCTGGTGTTCGTCGTGATCAGCGGTCGCGGCGTACGCCGTGGGCGGTCGGCGGAACCGGTGCCACTCGCGCGATGAGGCCGGCCGTAGGGTCCTGCGTGCACGCCGAACGGGTCTCCTGGCCGGGTTATCGGCGTGTTCCGGTGGTGGGCCGACTGGTGGTGCTCCAGCGCGGGACGCTGGCTGCGGGCCGCGTGGCCGGGCGCCGGATCGCGGCACGCTGGACGTCGAGCGGGCTGGGAGCCGGTGGGCGGATGGGCGTCAGCTGAGCCTTGCCTTCGACATAGCTGAAGGTCTCCTCGCGCCAGCGGGGCAGGGGTGCTGGATCGGAGATGCACTCGGTGACCGCTTTGAGGAGCACGGTCGGGGTGTTGGTGCTGGCGGTGGCGTACCAGTAGGGGAGGTCGGGTGGGCCGGCCCACAGTTCCCAGCGGGCCTTACGGGTGGTCAGCTCGGCTTCCGGGTCCAGGTCGCCGGTGGCGTACTGGAGGGTGGCCAGTTCGTCGGGTGACTGGACAGCGAAGGCGTCCCAGTGGGGATGGTCGAGGCGCCAGCCGTGTGCGAGCAGTGGTGTGATCACCGGGAGGGGGTCGGGGACCCTGTCCGTGGTGTCGGGGCCGGTCAGGTAGTTCATGGGTCCCTGCCGGTACGCCTCGGCGAGGGCGGTCGTGAACGCGGTGACGAACTCCGTCGGGCAGGACTCGTTGAAACACACACCCCACAGGGGCGGGCCGAAGGGGTCTTCGTAGGCGGTGATGCGCCACATGCCGTCGTCCTCGCTCTCGGGGAGGTAGCCGAGGCGGACGGTGTGATCGGGCGCGGTGAGGTAGGCGTTGCCCAGATCGTCGTGGTGGAGGTTGCAGCCGATTTGGAGCAGGGGGGCCAGGGCGGGACCGCCCGTCCCGGTGGTTGAGGCGAGGTAGCGCGGAAAGACGTGAACGTCCCCGTCGGGGGCGTCGGTATGAGGCGGCATGGGATTCCTGGAGTACGGCGGTCAGCGGGTCCGGCCGGTCGAAGGGGGCAGTGGCGCAGGTGGTCGAGGCGCGGTCGGGGCGTGACTGCGGGTGGTGAGGGTGAGGCGGCGTAGCGCGGTGCGCACGGCCTGTTCCTGTTCTTCGACGGGCCGCTGGTCCAGGAGGACGAGGGCTCGGGCGATGGCGGGGTCGAAGGGCGATCCGATGTCGCCTCCGACGATCTGGGCTGCGGCCTGTGCCTCGGCCAGAGCACCGAATGCCTGCGGGACGCCGAGGAGTTCGTCCGCTTGGTGGCGGGCTCCGTCGAGCGCTTGGATGAGGCGGAAGTCGTCATCCAGGCAGTCGGCTAGGACATCGAGGACCCGGACGGTGGCGCCGTGGAGCCGGGTGCGGAAGTCCGGGTCGGTGAGCCACAACCCGTTGGGTGCCTCCGTCGCCGGGCGACGGGCCGGGGACAGCGCGTCGTGTGATTGCTTCAGCTGCTGTTTCGCCGTCTGGGGGAACCAGAGGGCGGTGTACTGCTCGATCGCCTGACGCAGCTTGGTGGTTGCGGCGCCCTGCCACGGAGGCTCGTCGCGCTCGCTCCAGTCGCGGATGACGGCGTAGCCGTCGTCTCCGGGGTGGCGGTCAAGGGCGTCGTCGCGGCTGCGTAAGGTGCCGTGAGCGGCGAACGTGAGGATCAGGCTGTCCAGCACGCCCTGCTCGGTGTGGAGGATCTGCAGTCGCAGGCCGTCGTATTCCCCGACCCTGATGGTGCGGGCGAAGTCGATCCGTAGCCGTAGCGGCGAGCCGGGTGTGGGGGCGGAGTAGTAGGAGTCACCGATGACGGTGCCGTCGGTGAGCCGGAGCTGCTCGGTGAAGAACTGCTTGGCATACAGGGGCATGGGTGGCTTTCGCGGGGGCGGAAGTGGTTCAGCGCCGCAGCCCCGGGCGGGCCGCCGGGTGTGCTGGGGGCGGTGGCGTGCTGGTGGTCCAGCGACGCGCGCTGCTCGTCGGCAGAACGGTCGGGCGGCGGGCTGCCGCGGCACGCCGGACGTCCAGCGGAGTCGGCACCGCGGGCTTGGGCGGTTCGACGGGGGCGAGCTGAGCCCGCCCGGCCAGGCGCGGGTGCAGGGTCGTCCTGCTGCGGATGACCGGGGTGGGGTCGGCGAGGGCGGCGATCAGGTGCGAGGGGGTGCGCGCGGTAAAGACCGCTTCGGCGCGGGTGGCCCAGCCCGGTGGTCCGGCCCACAGGGTCACCGCCTCGGCGTCGGGGTCTGGGGCGGCGACGTCGATGCTCGCCCCGGCCAGCCCGTCCGGGGCAACGATGTCCACCACGCCGTGGCGTGGAGGGTTTCTCTTCCAGCCGGCATCGAGGAGGGGGCGTATGCCGGTGGTCCAGTACACGGAGGGCTGGTTGAGGAATGTGTTGCTGTCCTCGGCCCACTCGTCGGCGAGGGCGGCGGGTGAGTCCTGCGACGATCTCGGGGGGTGTGGTGTGGTTGATCCGGGCGGTCCAGCGGGGTGGGGAGACGGGGTCTTCGGCCGCGCTGATGACCCAGGTGTCGTAGTCGTCGCCGAACCAGCCGATGCGGATGCGGTGGTCGGGTGAGGCGACGACGAGCTGGCACGGCCCGGTTTCGGGGTAGTGGTGCGGCCAGTGGGCTACCGGGTCGAAGCTGGGGTCGGCGTGGCCGGGCAGTCCGGCAAGGTAGCGCGGGGAAACGTACACGTCGCCGCTGGCCGAGAGGGCGTTGTCGGGAGGCAATGAGGTCCTGGAGGGTGGGACTCGCCGGTGGCGTTCAGCCGGCCGCGGGCGTCAGGGCGGCTCCGAGATCGGCCGGATTGCCGGTGTAGTGCAGGGTGCGCAGACCCGCTTCTTCGGCGGCGCGGCAGTTGTCGGCGCGGTCGTCCACGAACAGCACGCGCTGGGGATCGTCGGCGCCGGTGGCCTTCAGGGCGTGTTCGTAGGCGGCCGGGTCGGGCTTGCACACCTGCAGCCGGGCGGAATACAGGGACTGGTGCATCATCCGGCGCCAGGGGTGGGTATCGAGCACGTCGCTGAGGTAGGCGGGGGCGTTGGACAGCAGCACCATCGGCAGCCCCGCCCGATGGGCGCGGCGCAGGACGGCCAGGACCCGTTCGTCGGTGCCGGTCCACATGTCGGTGTCGGCGGTGCGGAGTTCGTGCAGCAGGCGGGGGCCGGGGTGGAAGCCGAGGACCCGGGCCCAGTACGCCAGGTCGCTGAGCTGGCCGGCGTCGTAGGGTTCGCGGGCGCTCCAAAAGGCGTGCTGGAAGCCGGTCAGGTCGTGGTCGGGCCAGGCGGCGGTGCGGGCGAGGCGGAGCCACTGATCGTTTGTGGGCTGCAGGCCGATGACGCCGTTGTAGTCGAGGATGACGGCGTCCAGGGTGGTGCGGGTCAAGGGGCGGTGTTCTCCAGGGCGCGGTGGGCGAGGACGGCGAGGGCGGCTGCGAGGAGGGCGGGCAGCAGCAGGGTCGTGGGGAGGGTGGTGGCGGTGGCGAGGGCGCCGATGAGGGCGGGGCCGGCCAGCAGGCCGAGGTAGCCGGTCACCGAGACGGTGGCCACGGCCTTCGGCCCACCGGTCCCGGCGGCGGTGATCAGACTGGGGACGGTGGTGGACAGGCCGAGGCCGAAGACCGTCCAGCCGGCCAGGGCGGCGGGCACATTGCCCGCCAGGACGCCGGTGGTCAGGCCGGCTGCGGCGAGGAGTGCTCCGGCGCGGACCACGGTCGGGGTGCCGAAGGCGGTGGTGAGGCGGTCGCCGGTCAGCCGGCCCAGGGTCATGCCCGCGCTGTAGAGGGCGAACGCGCTCGCCGCGGCGGCCGTGGTGCCGCCCAGGGTGTGGACGTGCACGGCCGCCCAGTCGGCTGCCGCCCCTTCTCCCAGCAGGCTGGATGCCGCCAGCGCCCCCAGCAGCCACAGCCTGCGGCGCGGCAGCACCGCTGCCGCGCCGCCGCTGGGCGTGGGCGGCTGGTCGGCGCCGTGCAGGGCGAGGGTGCGCGGTCTGGCCGCGAGCACGGCGGCCGTCAGCGCCAGCCCGGTGGCCAGGAACAGGACACTGTGGCTGGTCGCGGCGGTGGCGGCGGCCAGGGCGGCGGCGCCGAGCGCGCCGAGGGAGTAGGCGGCGTGCAGGGAGGACATGATGGGCCGGCCATAGGCGTTTTGGCAGCGCACCGCCGCGGAGTTGGCGGCGACGTCCACGACACCGTGCGCGGCCCCGAAGGCGAGCGCCGCCGCGAGCAGCGAGGCCAGGGTGCGGCACTGGCCCAGCACAGCGAGTGCGCCAGCGAGGCCGACGGCTCCTCCCGTCAGGAGGTGGGGTAGCCGTTCGGGGCGGGCGAGGCGGCCACCGGTTCGCAGGCCGGCGACCATGCCGAGGGCGGCGGCGAGCAGGACCAGCGACAGCTGGGCGGTGCTGAGGTGGGCGGCGTGCTGGACGGCGGGCATCCGGGCGCCCCAGATGGCCATCACGACGCCCAGGCCGAGGAAGTAGCCGGTCAGCAGCATCCGGCTGCAGCGGGCAGCGGCAGTGGGACGGCTCACGCGGCGCAACCGCCGCTGACAGACGCGCGGCCCGTAAGGGGTGTGATGTCGATGTGGAGGCGGCGGGCGGCCTGGTCGGCGCGTTCTCGTGCGAGGTCGGCGGTGGGGGCGGTGGTGATCAGGTAGCCGATGCGGGCGGTGAACATGGTGCCGCCGTCGGCCGGGAGGAGGAGCTGGTCTCCGGCCTGATGCTGGAAGTGGAGGCGGTCCAGCCAGCGGGGGCAGATGCCGTCGAGGTAGGCGCGGCGCAGGGTGCCGGAGACGGGCGGGTAGATCAGCTGGATCGCGGCGGCCGAGGAGCGGGTGGGGGTGAGATCGGGTGCCCGGCCGCAGGCGATGTCGGCGGCGGCGCGCGGCAGATCGATGCCGGTCGCCAGGTCCACGAGGTGGCCGATCATGTCGCCGGCGATCCTCCCGTTGACCTCGACCAACCTCGGCCGGCCGTCGACCAAACGCATCTCGACGTGGCTGACGCCGTCGGTGATGCCCAGGGCGCGGATCGCGGCGCGTGCCGCGGGGGCGACCACATCGAGCAGCGGGTCGGCGGCGTCTACCGAGTGGGCCAGTTCCTCGAAGTACGGCGGTTCGCTGACCGTCTTGCGGGTCACCGCGACCACGGTGGTCTCGCCCCGGTAGGTAACGCACTCCACCGACACCTCGGGCCCGTCGAGATACTCCTCGACCAGCACGCTCTGGCTCTCCTGCCCCAGACCGGCAGCCTTGCCGGCGAACGCATAGGCGGCGGTGAGCTGTTCGGGAGTGTCGGCGCGGATCACGCCGATGCTGGCCGCGTGCGCGGCCGGCTTCAGCACGACCGGGTAGCCGATCCGCTCGGCCGCCGCCTCGGCCTCGGCCCTGGTACGCACACTCACCGAGGCGGCCGAGGGGACTTGGTGCCGGGCGAACAGCGCACGCGAGGTGGCCTTGTTGCGGCACGCCTGCATGGTTTCCGGGGAGTTGGTGGGCAGACCGAGTTGGCGCGCGAGGCGGGCGACGGCCACGAGGTACCACTCGGTCCAGGTGAACACGCCCGCCAGGTCGTAGCGCTCGGCCAGCGTCTTTCCGGCGGCCGACAGTTGTACCGGGTCGGCCGGGTCGGGCACCACCATGCAGTCGCGGAGGTAGGGCACCTCCCACGACGGCTCCTGGCCTGTGATCAGGATGACGTCGTAGACGGCGGCCACGGACTGCAGGCAGTACCCGCGGTACGCCTCGGCTTCCATGTCGGCGGCGGCGACGACCAGGACGACAGGACGGGACACGAAAAGGAACTCCTCAAATTCAGACGAGACGACGAAGGGGAAGCGTGGGCGGCTTACGGGGTGCGCCGGCGGCGGACCTCGATCACGGACGCCCACTGCGGATGGGCGGCGAGCAGTCTGCGCGCGCACAGGGCGGTGTAGTTGTTGTTCAGCCCCTTCACTCCGACTGGGCGGCTCCAGCGCAGGGCTTCGAGCAGGGCCTTCATTCCGACCCGCTCGGCTCCGGCGGCCAGGCGTTCCTCGACCAGCCGTTCCAGGGCGCGGTAGATCCACGGGTGTTCGGCGTCGAAGGCGCGGAACTGCTCGCTGATCGTGGGTGTGTCGTCCCGGCGCGGGGTGGTGAGGCCGGGCAGTTCGTCCTGCACGGTGGGCATGCGGCGCGTCGTTCCTTTCGGGGGCCAGGGGTTCAGGCCGGTGTGGTGCGCAGGGTGCGCAGCCGGGTGAAGGCGGCGGCCAGGCCGAGGGCCTGCAGGAGCGCGGTGGCGGTGACGGCGTGCCCGATCTGGCCGGGCGGGAGGGCCGCGATCAGCAGTCCGGCTGCGGGGAAGGGCAGCAGGAGCAGCAGGATGGTCAGGCTCAGGGTGCTGGCGAAGACCTCGGGCGGGATGAGGTGGGAGCGCAGGGTGCGCAGGACGACGGTGAGGCCGCCTTCGCCGGCCATCAGCAGGGCGACCAGGACGAGGTAGCCGTGGTAGGTGTCGGCCTGGGCGACGGCGAGGGTGGCGGTTGCGGCGATGGCGGCGGCGGTGGCGCCGACGGGCCACAGTCCCCACCGGTCGATCGCCCGGCGCGCGGCGGTGATCGCGAGGAGGGAGGTGAGGGCGGCGGCGGACCAGATCAGTCCCGCATCGGCGCTGGAGCGGCCCAGCTCGGTGACGACGATCACCGGCATCGCCGCCTGGAGCAGGGCGATGGCCGAGTTCGACAGGAGCAGGCCGCCCACCAGCCAGGCCAGGGCGGGCAGGGCGCGCAGGGTGCCCCAGCCGGCCCGGACACCGCTCGCGTTCTGCCGATCGCCGCTGGGCGTGTGCTGCCGGTGCGGGAGCAGGGCGGCGGCCAGCAGGGACAGGGCGGCGAGTGTGCTGAGCATGAGTGTCGGTCCGCCGTACTCCAGCAGCAGGCCGGACACCAGGGGGCCGGCCAGCGTGGCGGTCTGGTCGATGCCCAGCAGCACCGACTGCACCCGGTGCGCCCGCGCTCCGGCGGTGCGGCTGGCCTCGCCGCCCGCGGTCTCGGCGGCGATGTAGCTGCACTCGGTGAGGAAGCCGCTCACTGGGGCGAGCACCATCACCACCGCCGCCGCCGCCGGCACCCCAAATGCGGGAACCGCGAGCAGGAGCGCGGCCAGCAGCACGGCCAGTGCCCGGCCGACGCACGCGGTACGGAAGACGCGGGTGATGCCGTGGCGGTCGACCAGGGAGCCGGCCACCGTGAACGCCACCAGGCGTGGCAGCCACTCCAGGGCGAAAGCGAGTCCGGTCAGTGCGGCCGACCCTGTGGTCGCGACGACGATGAGCGGGATGCCGTATGTGGTCATCGCGAACGCGGCCCCGTCGACCGATCGGGGCAGGTAGACACTGCGGAACAGGGAGGAGCGGCGGTCGTGCCGGGTTCTGGCGGCCCTCACGCGGCCAGCACGGGCTCGGCGCCCTGGGTCAGCTGGGGGTTCTCCTGGAGCCACTGCTGGAGCAGGGCACGCGTTCCGTCGAGATCCTCGGCCGCCGGCCGCGAGCCCCGTTCGGTCTGCTCGGTGGTGAGGACGGGCATGGCGAGCAGGGTGAGGGTGTGCTGGACGCGGGTGGTGAAGTCGCACACCGGTGCCGGAAGGTGGTGGCGGCGTGCGACGCGGGCGAGCGCGTCGTAGATGTCGGTCAGGCCCGAGCCGGACGGGGTCAGGCTCAGGCCCACACCGGGCTCGTGGCGGACCAGTCCCAGGGCGCGAGCCTGTCGGACGGTGTAGTGCAGATGGTGGTCGGGCAGGGTGCGGGTCAGGCTGCGCGGGGGGATGGGGCCGTTGTCGTCGATCTCGGTGACCAAGCGGATCAGGCCGGGCCTGGACAGCACCGTGCAGGCGTGGCGGAGGCCGGTGGTGTGGGAGAGGGGGGTCATCGGCGCGGGCCTCCGGTGGGCAGGGCCGCCAGCGGGCGGGACGGGGTGGCGTGGGAGAAGAGATCGGTGCGCTGCCAGACCGGCGTCTGGCCGGTCCTGGCCGGTGCGGGCGTGGTCGTCGGCGCCTGCGCTCGCGGCGGGCGGCTGAGCCACATCCGCTGTCCCGGCGCGGTCTGGGCGCTGCCCCAGACCGGGTGCTGTCCGGCCTGGGCCAGGGGCTGGCCGGCGGACCATGCCGACAAAGCGCTCAGTACCGGTGCGAGACCTTCCCCGGTGGGAGACAGGCGGTAGGGCTGCCCGTTGCCGTCGGTGGCGACGAGTCCGTCGTCCACCAGCTGCCGCAGCGGCGGGTAGACGTTGGTCCAGTAGCTGCCGGGAATGACCTCCTGGGCCAGAGCCGGTCCGCTGACCTCGCCCCGGATCTTGAGCACCCACAAGATCGCGGCGGCGTGCCGCCGGGTCAGCAGGGTGAGACTGTCCTCGATCTGCTCGATCGCGGACAGCGGCTGCTCGGGCTTTTCCAGGCACTGCTCGGCCCAGGTGACGATCAGCGGCAGAACCGGCAGCAGCGCGGTGGCACGGTCGGTCGCGCCGTAGGTGACGTGCCGCGGGTTGTGCTCCGTGCGCTCAACGAGACCGGTATCGCACAGCTGCTTGAGCTTGGGGGCCAACTGGCCGTCGCGGAGCCACGGCACCTTCGCGGCGAGTTCTCTGTAGCGCAGCGGCTGCCCGTGCAAGGCGAGCAGGAGCCGTACGTTCCAGCGCGGCGTGATCATGGCGAGGGCCTCGGTGACCCGGGCGACGTCGGCGTCGGTGTCGGGAGGCAGACCGGTGAGGGCCAAGGAAGGAACTCCTGTTCGTGACGGATACGCGTGCGGGTCAGCGGCTGGGTGCGCTGGTCGTGGTCGCGGCGGGCGGGGCCGGGGGCACCGTGGTGGTGGGTGGGGCCGGGGACGGCTCGGGCGACTCCGCCTGCTCGGCCCGCTCGGCCGGTTCGGGGGGCTCGATGCGGACCAGGCTTTGCAGCACTGCCGACGCCGTGACCGCCTGGGTGTCGCGGACGGCGACCGCTTCGGCGATCCGGCGGGCGCAGTCGAGTACGTGCACCACCTCGTGGGCGCTGATGTCCCGCTCGGGGTGGATGAGTTGGGCGAGGCGTTCGCGGTGGACGGTGATGCTGTGCTCGGCGAGAGCGAGTGTGCTGTGCAGGCCGAGGAGGGCGGTGAGGATGTCGGGCGGTTGGACCTGGGCATGTGCTTCGAGGTCGGCGAGCGGTGCGCCGTAGAGGTCCTCGATCCGTCCTGCTATCTCGGTGGACGTCGGGTGGGTCAAGCCGGGGCTTTCACAGTCGGCGGGCCCGGGTCGCCCCGGCACTCGTTCGTGCCGGGGCGACCGCGGCCGTGGACGGGGCGGAGGAAAGGGCTGGTTGCGCGGTGCGCGTGGTCCGGGTGTGCTGCCCGGGTGCGGGCATGGCGCGCAGGAGCTGATCGAGCGCGGTGCGGTAGCCGGCGCGGGCTTCGAGTGCCGCCTGCAGCCACTGCTGGTCCCAGCGCAGGGCCTCGGCGGACAACTCGTCCATGTCCCGGTCGGGGGCCATCGCGGCGTGGACGCGGTCGCGGACCCGGGCGACCTGCTCCTCGGCCACGGCCAGGAAGGAGCGCAGCTCCAGTGCCCGCGCCAGCGCCGGGGAGGCGTTGGGGAGTACCGCGGCTGTGTGCAGGTCGCCGACCGGGGCGCCGAACACCTCGTGCAGGCGGTCGTCCGCGGAGCTGGGCCGGTGCTGGGCACTCATCGCGCAAGGGTCCTTCCCGGCTGCGGCGCGCTCGCCGGCCGCGGCGCCGGGCTGGTCGGTACGGCCGGGCCCTGGCGCTGGCCGAAGCGGGCCAGCATCCGGGCGGCCAAGCCGTGCTTACCCACGGCGTTAGGGTCGAGCAGCCACCGCACGACCATGGCCCGCCCGTCACGGACGGCGACGGCCCTATTGACGCGATGGGCCAGCTCCATCGTCGGGTCGTCCACCTCGCTGGGCTGGCTCTCCAGCGCGGCCACGAGAGCGTCCTCCGCACGATCGAGCGTCGCCTGGGACTCCAGCAGCATGCCGTGCCACTTGACGATGTCGGTGGCGTCGGAATTCGCGGCCGGCGAGGCGGTGACGGCGGCCTTCAAGTGGTCGATGCCCATTCCGAAGCGGGCTTCGATCTGTGCGGTGAGCACGCCCACGACGTCGTCCATCGGATCGGGTGGAGCGGCGGACAAGAAAGACTCCTCTACGGTGGTCCCGAACGGCCGAAGGGTGAGGCGGCAGACCAAGCGGCGGGGGCGCTGAAATCCCGCCGCCGTTGCCGGCGGGGTATTAGTCGAGGCACATCGGGACGTCGCGGTAGACGTAGGCGGCGGACACCCAGCCCTTCACGCCCGTCGTGCGGTCCGTGATGTAACGCCAGTTCCCGCTCGCCTTGTGGACGGTGAACTTGTGCCCGAGGTAGAGAATTCCGACAGCGGTGGACTTGACCGACGCCTTGGAGCGGATAGTCACGGCCTTCGTGCCGACGATCCAGGGCCCCGGGTCGGTGCAGGACTGGGTCAGGGCGTTGACCGGAGCGGCCGTGGCGGTCGTGGCCGACGCGATCGGCAGGGCGAGGGCGCCCAGGAGTGCGGCGGATACGGCAATTCTGGTTGCGCGCATGCGGAAGTAGCCTCCATACGGGGAGAAGAAGGAAAGGGGGTGCCGGCCGGTGTTGTCCCGGCGGCCGTATAAGAGTCCAGAGAATCGCCGGTTTGGCCAACCGGCGATCATCGGGTATGTTTCGCCGCGCCAATCGCAGCCGCGCCTATAGAGCGAACGGCCCGGCAGACGGCGAGCGGCCGATTCCGGCCGCGGAAACCGGCCGGAAGAAGACGGCTTCCGTCCGGTCCGGCGGGCACTCACGGCGGATCAGTTGGACAGCACCACGAATTCGTGACGCGGGCGACCGGTTATCGATTCAGCGCCGTTGTGCGGGAGTGGACGGCCACGCCCCTGGCCGGGGCGCCGGCGGCGAAGCCTGGGACGTCTGGGGACGGCGACTGGATGCCAGCGCGGCGCGGCCGGCGTCGGTCAGGCTGACCGGCTGGCCAGCGTGAACGGGAGGGGTGGTGTCGATGTCCACGAGACCGGCGGCGTGCAACCGCTGCAGGTGGGCGTAAGGGATGCGGGTACCAGAGGCGGTGGTCACCGACAGGCGGCTGGTCAGCAGGTGCTCGTAGAGCTTGGCGCCGCCAGCGATGGCCAGCAGTGCCGCCTGATCGGCGGCAGTGATCTGCTGTTCGCCGGACTGCGGGGCGGATCGGGCAGCGGCTTCAACCGGCTCCAGCGCGGCGAGGACCCGCTGCGCGGCACTGTCGCGGGCGTCGGCGGCCTCCTCCAGCTGGTCCACGGTGCGGTCGATCCGCGCGAACAGGGCGATATCGACCGGGTACTCGCCCGAGGACAGTCGGTGCAGGAGGGTGCGGTAGAACGTCACGCTGGTCTCGGCCGCCGCTAGTTCGCGGTGCCGGTCGACCAGTTCGGCGTGGGTCTCGTCCAGAAGGCCGCGGTCGCGGTGTGCCCACAGGGTGTCGACGTCATGGCCGGTGGCAGCCTCGATACGGGGGTCTAGCTGGGACACGGCGCGCCGGGTGGTCGTGGGCGCCGGCTCGGGAGGCAATAGCGGCTCCTTGTGGTCAGCGGATGTGAAGCGGGTTGGCGCTCTGTGCCAGGCGGGGCAGGCCCGGCATGGCGGACGGCAGCGGAACCCGCCGGGAGACGGGGTGGCGGGCGGCCAGTTGCGGGGAGCGGGAGCGTGCCGCGTGAGTGCGGGCGCTCAGGGGCCGACGGCGCATGCCGAGCCGGCGGCCGACCTCGTCGTAGACGTCGTTGCCCGCCCGGGGCCGGACGGCGACCACGTAGATCTCCCGGGCGTGCGCGGACGTCTGGGGTGCCGGGCGGACGCCGTAGACGACGCGCCAGTCCTTGCGGGCGTCCACGAACAGCTTCCGGTAGCCCTCCAGATCGCCGGTCAGGCGGGTCCCGAAGCGTTCGGCGTTCACCACTTCCTGCAGGTAGGCGAGGGTGAGGTCGCGGATGTCGGAGGGTGCCTGGAGAAGGTCGGTCAGCGCGCGGGGGTCGAAGCTCAGCCCGAAGGCCGGCCGCTGGCCCTGGTTCATGACGCCAGCCCGTACTCACCGGGCCCAGGCACCTGCGCCTCGGACTCCTTCTCCGCGCGGGCCGAGGGGGGCGGTCCGGGAAGGAGGCGGTGGGCAGGGCGCTCGGGGGAGGTCATGCAGGCGGACAGCGGACCGCCGGGAGCGCGGATCGCCGCCATGGCGTGGGTGAGGAAGTCGCGGTGCCACACGAACATGCCGGCCAGACCCGCCTCGGGGTCCTTGTGCTGCTGGTAGGCCAGCCACAGGGCGTGCAGCCAGGCGACGACGTCGCTGTGCTCCTGCCACTGCAGGCACCAGGGCGCCGCGGTGGTGACCTCCGCTCCGTAGACGGGGAGAAGGAAGTCGTCGACCCAGTCCGACAGGGCGTCGAGTTCATCCTCGTACGCCTCGCCTTCCAGCTCCAGGATGGGCCGCGGCTCGGGCATGGCCGGTGCCGGCGGCCCGCCGAAGCCGGGCATGCCGAACGCCGCGAACGGCGAGGCGCCGGAGGGCGGGGTGGAGGCGAGGTGGTCGAGCTGCCGGGCCTGCTCCGCGGTCTGCTCCATCAGGCGGCGGACGCTGGCTTCGATGCCCTCCAGCTGGGTGTCCGGGATACGCACCGGGTCCGGTCCCCCGTCAGCCGGGGGTTCAATCGATTCGGGCATGGGTGAAACGGCCTCCTGAGTGCCAGGGCTAGGGGCAGGCGGAATCAGGTCACGCACCGGCTGAGGGCGTTACCCGTGGGTGTGGCGAGGGGTTGTGGCGTCAGGCGGTGAGGACCATGTCGTCCTGGCCGAGGGTTTGGCGGATGGTTTCCGTGAGCCGGTCGGCGGCGATGGACGCGTAGTGCTTGGTCTTCTCCACGCCGATGAAGTCCCGGCCTTCGAGGAGGGCAGCCACGCCGGTGGAGCCGGAGCCGGCGCAGAAATCGAGGACCGTGCCGCCCGGCGGGCAGATCTTGACCAGCTCGCGCATGACCTCGACCGGCTTTTGCGTGATGTGCTGGCGCTTGGATCCCGACGGCTGGGAGGCGGAGTACATGCCCGGCAGATAGACGGGGTTGCGGGAGGCGTCGATCGCGCCTTTGGACGCCCACACGACGAACTCACAGTTCTGGGTGAAGCGGCCCGCCTGGGGCCTGGCCTGGGGCTTGTGCCAGGCCAGGACACCGCGCCACAGCCAGCCGGCCGCCTGGATCGCGTCCGTGGTGATGGGCAGCTGGCGCCAGTCCGTGAACAGCAGCGCCGTGCCGCCGGACTTGGTGAGACGGTGGGCCTCGGTCATGATCTGCGTCAACCAGAAGCCATAACTCCTCTGGTCCATGTTCTCGCCGGTGAAATCCGGCAGCGTGTGCTTGGCGTCTGCGGAAGTGTACTTCTGCTTCGCGGAGCGGCTGGTGCGCTCCTTCGCCGTGCGCCCGCCGGAGTTGTACGGCGGGTCGGTGATGACCGCGTCGACGCAGTCATCCGGGAGCTGGGAAAGAACGCTCAGGGCGTCGCCCTGATGCAGGGAAAAAGGCAAAGAGAGAACCCCGATTCGGGTGAGCTGGTGGGGAGCGCCCGTCGCATCGGAAAGCCCCGCAGACCGACTTCCGGGCATGAAAAGGCCCAGGGCCGGCCCATTGGGCAGAGCGAGGGGGAGTTGAAAAACTGTAGACGCGAATCGGCCGACGACCAAGAAGTAAGCGACTGAGGGGCCGGATTCCGGCACCTCCCCGCCGACTTTTTGGCCAACGGCCGATCCGGGCCTACTGTTTTGGAACCCGCCCGGCACACGCCGCCGCCGGCCCGAACGTCACGCCACCACGCACATTCCCGTGCCCGCACACACCTGGACCACGTCCCCGGCAGTGCTGGCGAGCGGCTACTCGCCCGCACCAGCCCGTTCCCTCACACCCGCCCCGGCCGCCGCGGACCCTTTCCACCACGCCCCGCGCCGCGGCAGCCGGACACTGCCCCCGGAGAATGCATGACCTCTCGTTACCCGCCCCAGCCCGAAGCCGACAACCACCCTGCGGGCGCTTCCGATTGAAGACGCTCGCCGCCGGCATCGGCGTCGTCTTCCTCTCCCCTCTCCTCCTAGGTACAGGCGCCATGATGATGGCCACCTCCAGCGAAGCCGCCCAGAACACCGCCTCCCCGCTGGACTGCCTGACCAACGTGGACACGAGCAAGATCGCTGACCAGGTCACCGAGATCCTCGACGGCGCGGACGCCTCCAAGGTCCATATCAAGGGCCTGGACCTGCCCGCCGAGCAGATCCCGAACGCGCAGACCATCGTCGCCACCGGCATCAGCCTCAACGTGCCCGGGCGCGGGCAGATCGTGGCGCTGGCCACCGCGATGCAGGAGTCCCGGCTGCGTAACCTGTCCGGTGGTGACCGGGATTCCCTCGGTCTGTTCCAGCAGCGGCCCAGCCAGGGCTGGGGCACCGCCGAGCAGATCCGCGATCCCGTCTACGCCAGCGAGCGGTTCTACAAGGCGTTGTTGCAGGTGCACGGCTGGCAGCAGATGACCGTCACCCAGGCCGCCCAGGCGGTGCAGCGCTCCGCCTACCCGGACGCCTACGCGCAGTGGGAGCCGCTGGCGACCGCGCTGCAGAAGGCGATCTCGGCCACCTTCCCCGGCTCCTGGCACAAGGACTCCGGCAAGGACGGCGCGGCGCCCGCCACGGCGACCGGCTGCGACGGCGCCGACGGGACGTCCTTCGGACCGATCCCCGAGGGTGCGGTCCCGAAGGGGTACACGATCCCGAAGGACACCGATCCGCGGGCCCGTAAGGCGATCGTCTGGGCGATGCACCAGCTCGGCACGATGTACCAGTGGGGCGGCTCCTGCACCAACCCGCACGGCCCCGACGCCATGGCCCGCTGCGACTGCAGCTCACTGATGCAGCAGGCGTACCGCCACGCCGGTGTCACCCTCACCCGCACCACCTATACGCAGGTGGGTGAGGGCAAGGCCGTCTCCCCGAAGGCTCTGAAGCCCGGTGACCTGCTCTTCAGCCGCGGCACGGCCGCACGTCCCGAGCACGTCGGCATGTACATCGGCCAGGGCCTGGTCATCGAAGCCCCCCGTACCGGCAAGCCAGTACGGATCACGCCGCTGAAGGACTGGACCGTCCTCGCCGCCCGCCGCGTCCTGTGACGCCACCCCCCTCTCGCGCCACCCGGCGCACCACCCCCGTCTTCCTGAACTTCCCGACCCGCGCCTTCTGGCCCGCACACGCAAGGAGCCCTCTATCCCCGTGTCCCTGCTCGCCGACCATGTCGTCCGGCTCGCCTACGATCCCGGCATCTCCCCCAAGGGCGGCGGCCTCCCGGGCCTGTCCGTCCTGAAGACCGTCGTCAACTCGATCAACCTGTTCGGCATCATCGCGGTCGTCGGTGCTCTCGCCGTCAGCCTCGCGGTCTGGGCGTGGGGCCACCACACCGGTGGCCACCAGGCCGAGGCCACCGGTAAAAAGGGCGCCACGGTCGCCGCCGGCGCCGCCCTCGGCCTCGGCGCGGCCAACGGCATCGTGGCCTTCTTCTCCAACCTGGGGTCGCAGGTCCACTGATGCTCAAACGCCTCACCAACTACAGCCTGCGCTGGTCGCCGAAGCGTCGCGTCACCGTGATCGCGATCGGCCTGGCCTGCTTGCTGGCCCTGGCCGCCGCCACCGCCTTCCTCACCGGCCGCGACGACCACCCCGACACCAGCGCCGCCGACCCCGTCCCGTCACCCACGCACAGCTCCACCGCCCCCACCGGCCAGCCCTCCTCCTGGAGCGGCCCGGTGGCCGGGCCGCCCAGCATCTCCGATCCGGTTCAGTTCGCCAAGGCCGCCGCGAAGATGCTCTGGTCCTACGACACCCGCACCACCAGCCAGGCCCAGCATCTGACCGGCATGCGGGCGTGGATGACGAAGGAGGGCGAGTACGGCGACTGGGCCTCGGTGGCGGCGCAGATCCCGGACCCGGTGCTGTGGTCGCGGATGGCGGACCAGGAACAGCACGCCACCGCCACCATCGCCGAGGGCCACTACCCGGCCGCCTTCAAGCAGGCGCTCGCCGAGGACCCGGCCGCGATCACCAAGGCGTACATCTACGCGGTGACCGTCACCGGCAAGCAGACGATCACCTGGGCCAAGGGCGGCACGGGGGCGGAGGACCGCTCGGTCACCCTCGCCGTCCAGTGCCGCCCCTCCACCGACTGCTCGCTCGTCGCCATCGCCCCGCGCGTCGCGCCCTGACCTGAAGGAGCACTCCGTGGGGTTTTGCAGCCTTCCCTTGGCGGACAAGGTCTGCTCGGTCGGCGAGGCCATCGATTTCGCCTCCGACCCGGGCAAGTACATCGGCAACTGGATGGCGAGAAGCGCCGGCGAACTCGCCGCGTCCGCGGCCGACCTGGCATCGAAGGCCGTTGATGCCACCACCCGCGTCGATCTGAACGCGGGGTGGTTCCGCGACAACTACGAGACGATCCTGCCCATCGGCCTGGTCGTCCTCGTGGCCACCTTCTGCGCGCAGCTGGTGCGTGCCGCGATCCGCCGCGACGGCCAGGCCCTCACCCAGGCGTTCTCCGGCACCGCATCCGGTGTGATCTTCGCGTTCGCCGCCATCGCCCTGACCACCGTCGCGGTCGAAGTGACCGACGCCCTGTCCGCCGGCCTGTTCGAGGCCGCGAACACCGACCTGGCTTCCGCGGTGCGCCGCATCGTCAAGGTCAGCGCCCTGGCACAAGTGGCCGGGCTGGGCTGGCTCGTCGCCGTCTTCGCGGGACTGGCCACCGCCATCGGCGCGTTCCTGTTCTGGTGCGTGATGATGGTGCGCAAGGTCGGCATCCTGGTCATGGTCACCCTCGCCCCCTTCGCCGGCGCCGGTGGCGGCTGGGAGGCCGCGCGCCGCTGGCGCAAGGGCTGGATCGAGGCCACCGCCACCCTGGTGGTCTCCAAGCTGCTGATGACGATCATCTTTGTCCTCGGTATCGCCGCGATGGGCAACTCCGACACCAAGGACGGTCTGGCGGCTCTGGCCGATGTCCTCGCCGGCATCGTGATCATGGTCCTGGTGCTGTTGTGCCCGTACGCAACGTTCAAGTTCGTGCACTGGGCGGCCGAGGGATCCGACGGGGAAACCCTGCACCGCGCCGGCGGTGCCGGTGCGCAGATGGCCCGGCAGCACGCCGAGCGCGCCGGGAGGAAGGCCGTCTCCATGGCGGCCACCGCCGGGACCAGCGGTGCCGCCGCCGCTCCGCAGGGTCCAGACAGCGTGCCCGGCCAGCACGGGTTCCCCGGCGACATCGCCGCCAGCCCGTCCGGCAGCACACAGGACTCCGCACGAGAGGCAGACGCCGGTGGCGCGTCCGGCGGCACGTCTGTCAAGACCGGTGTGGAACGTCCCGTTCAGCCATCGACCCACGTCACCGACGACACCACCAGCCCGACCGGCACCGGTCCCAGCACCACCGGCAGCGCCAGTGCCGGCAGTTTCGCTCAGAATGCCGCAGCCGGAGGCGGGCAGGCCGGATGGCGGTCGGCCCCGCCGACGACGGCTCCGCCGCCGCAGGGTGCCGCGCCCTCCCCTGGCGCGCAGTCTCCCGGAGCGCAGAACGTCGGCACGAGCGGGCCGGTCTCGCCTCCGCCGCCGCCCGCGGCCGGTCTGTGACCTCCTGCCCGACGCCCGATCCCCCGGGGGCGGGAACCCGTCCCGCCCCCGGGCCTTCGCTCCAGGACCCGCCCTTGTCCGACCTCGCCGCCACCCCAGCCATATCCCCGACCGTCAAGTTCCCGCACCGCAGCCGCCGCGGCATCCTGCTCGGCCTCACCTTCCACCAGCTCGTCCTCGTCGCCGCCGCGCTCGCCCTGCTCCTGGTCACGGTTCTTACGACCGGGCTCCTCGGCGTCATCGCCCTGTCCCCGCTCTGGGCGACCATCGCCGCCCTGGTCACCGTCCGCCGACAGGGCCGCTCCCTGATCGACTGGGCACCCATCGTCGCCCGCTACGCCTGGCGCCACCACACCGGCCAGACCCTGTGGCTCGCCCGGCCCGTCACCCGCCCCCGCCAGGACGGCCTCCTCCACCTGCCCGGCACCGCCGCCTCCCTCAAGGTCGTCACCCCAGGCGACTCCGCCAACGGCGCCGCCGCCGTCCACGACCCGCACCAGCAGACCCTCACCGCCGTCGCCCGCGTCAGCAGCCGCGCGTTCGCCCTGCTCGACCCGGCCACGCAGAACCAGAACGTGGGTGGCTGGGGGCGCGCGCTGGCGGGCACCGCCCGCACCGGACACGTCGCCACCGTGCAGGTCCTGGAACGCACCGTCCCCGACTCCGGAGACACCCTGGCCCGGCACTGGACGCAGCACGGCCGGCCCGAGACACCGGTCGCCGGACAGGTCTACGCGGACCTGGTCGCCTCCGCCGGACCGGCCGCCGCCCCGCACGAGACCTACCTGGCCATCTCCCTCGACCTCAAGGCCGCCAAGCGCCTGATCTCCCAGGCCGGCGGCGGCCTCCCGGGCGCGTTCACCGTCCTGCAGCAGACCACCGCCTCGATCGCCCAGGCCGCCCGCACCGCCGGACTGATGATCACCGGGTGGCTGACCGCCCGGGAGATCGCCGCCGTCATCCGCACCGCCTACGACCCCCACGCGCTCGCCACGCTCCAGCAGTGGTCCCCCACCGGCCACGCGGAAGCCGACCCGGCCGCCGCCGGACCCGTCGTCCAGGTCGAGGAGTA
This sequence comes from Streptomyces sp. DSM 40868, assembly GCF_011820545.1. Taxonomy (NCBI): domain Bacteria; kingdom Bacillati; phylum Actinomycetota; class Actinomycetes; order Kitasatosporales; family Streptomycetaceae; genus Streptomyces; species Streptomyces sp. DSM 40868. Next base: position 8,442,369 of record NZ_CP050504.1, on the reverse strand, counting down.
CGACCGGATCGCCACCGACTCCGCCCGGCACGCCACCTACTGGGTGGAGAACTGGCCCCGCACCGAAATCGGCGCAGGCTTCCTGCACGGGCTGTTGTTCACCGCCGGCGTGCGCCGCACCCTGTCCCTGACCTACGTCCCGCAGCAGCTCGAATCCGCGCTGCGCGACGTCCAGCGCAAGAAGGCCGCGATCATCGCCGACGCCTCCGAGCGCGCCCGCCGCGGGCAGGTCGACAGCGAGGAGGACTCCATCGAGTACGCCGACGTCAAAAACCGCGAGCGGCAGCTGATCGCCGGGCACGCCGACGTCGCCCTGACCGGCCTGGTCACCGTCAGCGCCGACACCGACGCCGCCCTGGACGCCGCGTGCGCGCAGATCGAGACCGCCGCCGTCACCGCCGGTGTCGACCTCCGGCGGCTGTGGTATCAGCAGCCGGACGCCTTCTCCGTCGGCGCGCTCCCCCTCGCCCGCACCACCCTCTAGTCGCAGAAGTTGAGGGGAGGGAAGAGGCCGTTGCCACAGCCGATCTCTTCCACGGTGTCGTCCACGTCGCGGGCGTAAGCGGAGGCCGGGACTGTCTTTGTGGCGACGTGCGTGGTGGGCGTCGCGGCTACGGCGGTTGTGGCAGTGGCGGCCCCCGCCGCACAAACGATGCCGACGGTGGCACCCACCGTGAACGCGCGCGTCATCCGGGAAACAGCCGTCTTAAAGTGAGTCGTTGTAGTCATGCCCTGACCGTGCCCATGCCAGCGACCAGTTGCTCACCTAGCGCGTCCGATCGGGTGAGCCAATTCACTGGGTTGGACCACGATGTACTTCGGGGGATGCTCGCAGCCGTGGCATCACGCCACGTCTCGCGCGTCAGGGTACGGACTCCATCCGACACTCGGACCAGCACCGTTAGGCCACCGAACGCCCCTGGAGGTGGTCGAGAACAAGCTCTACGAATACAACGACGCCCGCATCACCACCGCCACTGCGGCGAGCGACCATCTCAACACCGCAGGAGCCCGCTTGGCCGTCTGCCTCGATACGCCGACGCCCGGCCCGTTCACCCTCACCTTCGCCGGCCAGGAGCGTCACTGGGCGAAGCCTCGACCCGCTTCGTCGTCCACGCCATGGATTTCGGATACGCAATCCGCTCCCTGGCCAGCCTCCCCAGCTGGTGCGTGTGGCACCTGGCCACCGCCGGGACCACGGACGGCCAGGACGCGGACATCGTCTGCCTGCCGCAGCTGAGCCACCACCCCAACCTCCCCACGCGCGGCGAATACAACGACCTGCGCAGCGAACAGAAGCCGCCGGTTCGCCTACGCCCCCGGCACGCCGACCCACCGTACCCATTCCACCGCAGCAGCCGGCCCGACTCCGGCCCCCCGCTCCCGCCTCCCCAGCGGCAAGGAACACCCCGTTGATCCATCCCCGTCCCAGCGTGCCCGACTCGCACCCCTATCTGCGGGCCGCCACCGCAGGCGTCCGTCACCACACACGCGCTCTGACCCGCCCCGGGCCTGCCGGCCCGCCGGACCGAGCCCACCTCGACGCCCTTCACACCCACCTGACCGAACTGCACCGGCTCCTCGACCAGTTGGCCGAGGCAGCACGTCCCCCGCACCCGGCCGCGGGCCGGCACCTCGCTACCGCCCACACCCGGCTGTGGCAGGCCGCCTCCGACATCCACGCGGCCTTCCACCTGCTGCCCACCGCGCAGAAGGATTCGGTGGCGTGCCGTCCCGAGCAGCTTCCCGACGGCCCGCCGTTCCTCACCATCTGCCAGCGCCACCTCGCGGCCGGACACATCGTCCGCCGCAAGACCACCCCCACCGACCTGCGCGCCCCGCACACCACCTCGTGCGTGCGGTGAGCCTCACCCGAAAAGACGAGGCGCCCCTATGAACCATCGACCCGCCCGCCGCGCCCGCCGGGCCTCCGCCTCCCCACTGTTCACCCCGCACGGCACCGACCGCGCCGCCCGGCGTGCCGCCCGCCGCCGGCTCGCCGAAGCCGCCGCGAAAGCCCGCACCGAAACCACCGACCGCACCCTGGCCGGCGCCGGTCCGGCCGAACACGACCCACCGCCACCGGTCTACCCGGCAGGCGGACGCCCCGGCCGGACCTCGGCACGCGGAAACCGGCTGAAGCTGCCCGCCCACCGCATGACCACCGCCATCGCGGCCGGCGCCTACCCCTTCCTCGCCGAAGGCGGTCTCGGCGCCGAAGGCATCTACATCGGCCGCGACGTCCACGCCGAAGCCTCCTTCTGCTTCGACCCGTTCGCGCTGTACGGGAAGGTGGAGGGCTTCACCAACCCCAACGTGCTGCTGGCCGGGGTGATCGGCCAGGGCAAGAGCGCGCTCGCCAAGAGCTTCGCCCTGCGGTCGATCGCGTTCGGGTACCGCGTCTACGTCCCCTGCGACCCGAAGGGTGAGTGGACGCCGGTCGCCCAAGCGCTGGGCGGCACCTGCGTCGCCCTCGGCCCCGGTTTGCCCGGCCGCCTCAACCCGCTGGACGCCGCCCCGCGCCCGGACAGCATCACCGAGGCCGACTGGGAGGGAGAGATCCGCAAGCGGCGCCTGCTGCTGCTCGGCTCGCTGGCCCGTACCGTGCTGGGCCGGGACCTGATGCCGATGCAGCACACCGCGCTCGACGTCGCCCTGGACATCGCGGTCACCCAGGCCGCCGGCACCGGCCGTACGCCGCTGCTCGGTGATGTCGCCGCCGCCCTCAACCAGCCCGCACAGTTGGACGAGGCGGCCGGGACGATGGCCGGTCACCTCGGGGATGCCGCCCGTGACCTCGCCCACGCCGTGCGCCGTCTCGTGCACGGTGACCTGGCCGGGATGTTCGACGCGCCCTCCACCATCACGTTCGATCCGCGGGCACCGATGCTCACCATCGACCTGTCCCGGCTCGGCGGGTCCGGTGACGACACCGCCCTGGTGCTCGCCATGACCTGCGCTTCGGCCTGGATGGAGTCCGCCCTGACCGACCCGCACGGCGGCCGGCGCTGGATCGTCTACGACGAGGCATGGCGCCTGATGCGCCACGTCGGCCTGCTCCAGCGCATGCAGGCCCAGTGGAAACTCTCCCGCGGGCTCGGCATCGCGAACCTGATGGTGATCCACCGGCTGTCCGACCTGCTCACCGCCGGCGACGCCGGATCACAGGGCCGGGCCCTGGCCGAGGGCCTCCTGGCCGACTGCTCCACCCGGATCATCTACCGGCAGGAGACCGACCAGCTCCACGCCGCCGCCTCCCTGCTCGGCCTGACCTCCGTGGAAGTCGACGCCATCGCGCACCTCAACCGCGGACGCGGCCTGTGGAAGGTCGCCGGCAGGTCCTTCATCATTCAACATCTGCTCCACACCCATGAGCTGGCGCTCTTCGACACCGACGCCCGCATGCACTGACCCGCACCGGAAGCCTCCTTGCCGCACCAACCGTCCCCACGGTCGCCCAACCGCCCCGAGCCCGGTGACCTCTACCGCAAGGCCCGCCGGGACGCCGCACCGTTTCTGGCCGGCCACCCGCTCCCCGACCAGCCGGCCGCGCTGCCGGACCTGACCCCCTACCTCCAGGCACTCCCCGACGCCCGGACGCCCGCCGAGGTCAGCGCCCTCACCCACCAGCTGGTCGCCGCCACCGCACCCGTCCTCGACCACATCGCCGCCCACTTCGTCACCCTCGCCCTCTGGGCCGGCACCGAGCACCGGCACACACCCCAGGCGGTGCGCCTGCTGCGCGAAGCGGCCCAGACCATCCGCACCGCAGTGGTCAAGGTGGCCGAGGCCGACCTGGAGAACCTGCGCGCCCACTACACGCCTCCCGCAGCAGGGCCAGAACACCCGGGCGCGGGCGCGCCCTCCTCCAGCGCCACCGCAGCACCAGCGCCCTCGGCCGGACCGCGCCGCTGACACCGCCCCTGGCCGCCCGCCCTCACCACCAGGAGAAACCCACCTGCCCCCGCACGCCTCCAGCACCTTCACCACCGGCCTCGCCGCGCACCTGTCCGGCAACTGGTTCCGCCGGGACACCGAGGTCCTGCCCTTCGAAGACCAGTGCCGCCTCGCAGAGCGGGTCTGGGACTGCGGCCCGCCCCATTCGGCCCTGCTCGACTGGCCCGACACCCCCATCACCGTCCTCGACGGGCCCGAAGGCCAACAGCTCATCGTGATACCGCGCCCCCGCTCGTCGGGCCAGTACCTGGTAGCGCCCCTGCGGCCCGACGGTGTGCGACCGCACCACTTCAGCGGCGTCGTTGAGCCGAACGGCATCTCCGTGCCCGACGATCCCGTCCGTGCCGCCGCCCAGGTCACCCGCCGCGTCCTGCCCCGCTACGTCGAAGCGCTCGCCGCCGTCTACGAGAAGGCCCGCCGCCAGCCGGAGCCACCGCACCGGCCCGCCACACCGGAGGTCAGCGAGTCGTTCACGCTGATCTGGTACCCCGACGGCGTGGTGGGCGCCCCGTATGACAGCGTGCCCGCCGCAGCCCGCCCCGTCCTCTACCAGTACCGATTCCAGTACAGCCCCGACGAGGCCGCATTCGTACTGCCCACCTCCTACGGCCCCGGGGAACGTGCCCTCCTGCTCGGCAGCGCTCTGCGGCAGCTCACCGCCCAGGGCATCGGCGTGAACCTCCGTCACGCCGCCCCCACTCCTCCCTCCTCCCGCACAACGGCTCCGGCACTCGGCGCGCCCCCTGCCCCGAAGCAGCCGCCGACCGCGCGGCGATAGCGGTTCCGGGCCCTTCCCGTGCGAACACCCGGACTGTCCCATGGGGACCAGCGGATGCTGCTCCACGGCATCGCCGACCAGCTCAACACCATCGCCGACCAGTTCCCGCTGCCCGACCAAGTCCGCGCCGACCCAGCGGTCGGGGAGATCCTGGACGACGAAATACGCAACCTGGCACGACTGCTGGGCTACCTGGCCGGCGAGAGCGCCTCCCGTCACCGGGCGTCGGCCCGCTATCCGGACCAGGTCACGTCCTCCCAGCGCCGCACCACGCTCGCCCTCGCCCGTGCCGCCGGACCCACCAGCGGCGCGCTCGCCGCCCTCGGCCGCGCCGTTCACGACCTCGGCGTCCTGCTCGACCTCACCCACCAGGCCCCCGGACGCGACCGCAACCGGGCCACGGCAGCCACACACCAGCGCCTCGCCGACCACTTCACCGCAGCCCGCACCCATCTGATCCGCGCTGCCCAGCAGTTGCGTCGCGCCGCCGACACCCGCACAGCGTCACCCGCTGCGGCCCCGCCTTCCCCGCAGGCGAGCCCGGCCCGCGCCCGCTGACCGGCCTCCGCCCCGTGCGCGCCCTTCCCACCTCGGCCGTACGGCGGCTGCCGCACGGCCAGCCGACCTCGACCATCCCCGACTTCTTCTTCCAGGAGACGATTCTGCGAGATCCCGACTTCGAGCTGTACGACAACGTCGGCCGCGACGCCGACCAGATCGCCGCCGCCCGCTACGGCATCGCCACCGACAACGACCTGCTGCGCTGGGCCAAGCGCGACGCCGAAAACTTCCTGGCCCGACACCCGCTGCCCGAGCAGGACCTGCCCACCCCCGACCTCACCCCGTATCTCGACGCACTCGCCGCCGCCGAGACCCCTGCTGAGGCCAGCGCGGTCACCCAGCGCCTGCTGGACGCCGCCCACCCCCTGCTCCACGCAATCAGCAACTACCTCGTGGCCGCCGCCCGATGGCGGGACCAGAACCGAGGAGCGGAGCTGGGATCGCCGCCGAAGATGCTGATGACCGCGGCCAGCCACAGCCTGTCCGTACTGGCCCTTGCCCACCAAGCGGACCTGGCGATCCTGCGGGCCGAATACGACCCGGCACCAGCCCCGCCCAGCCCGCAGCAGGGCCCGAAGGCACCCGGTCTTCCCCCCTCCCCTCCCAGCGCCCCGCCCGCCGGCCCGACCCCGGGCCGCTGACCTCACCGTCTCTGGAGATCTTCTGTCGACCCGTTCCTTCATCGCCCGTCCCACCGCAAGCGGCTATGACGGCATCTACGTACACCTCGACGGCTATCCGACGGCGCAGCTGCCCCTGCTCCTGGCCGCCTTCCAGTACCGGTTCGCACGCGACCTCGATGCCATGACCCGGCATCTCGTGGACGACGTGACCGTCGGCTGGGAAGAGCTGGGCACCGACCTCCTCGACGGCGCGCAGCCTTACATCGTCGAAGAGCTGACCCGCGGCGACCGATGGCCCAGCAAAACCCTGGACCACCTCATCACCCCAGACGGCTCACCGCCGACCCGTATGACGGTCACCGAGAAGGACGCGGCCGACCAGGACCTGGAATGGGGCTACGTCCTGCGCCCGGAGGGCATCGAGGTGATCAGCATGCCGTACGCCAATGCCGGCCCGGTCGTCGGCTGGGACGCCTACCCCCTGGAGTGCTTCAGCGACAACCCCCGGTACTGGCTCGCCCCCGCCCCCTCGCCGCTCGCCACGCCCGCTGCGGCCGGGCCGACGCCAGCCGCACCCGCGACCGCGCCGGTGCCGTCCCGTACGGCAGCCCGCCGCTGAACCACCCCGTACCGCAACCTGGAGATCTTGCCCTGCCCACACCGCCTGTGATCACAGTCGTCATCGCCACCCGCCTGCGCGAAGACCGCCTCGGCTTCCTGACCGCCCTGCACACCAGCCTCACCCGGCAAACGGTCCCGTGGGAGGCCGTCATCGCCCTCGACGGCGCCGACCCCGCACGCCTACCGGCACCACTGGCCGGCGATCCTCGGGTCCGTACGCTGGCACTGCCGCGGCCAGTCGGCGCCGCGTGCGCCCAGCAACCTCGCCCTGAACCTCGTCCGCACCCCGTACGTGAACTGGGCCGACGACGACGATCTGTTCCCCGACGGCACGCTGGCGGCACGGCTCGACACCCTGGAGCAAGCGGGGGTGGGCTGGTGCGCCGGGTGGAGCGAGGACCTCCACCCCGACGGCACCACAACGCTTTGGCGCTGCCCGACACCGCCCGGCCGGCACGAGGCGGGGGATGTGTGGACGTACTGGCACTCGCCGGCCGACACCATCCCCATCGGGCCGACCACAATCCTGGCCCGCACCAAGCTGGTGCGCGCCGCCCCGATGGGCGGCCTGGTCCAGGGCGAGGACTACATGACGGCCATCGGCATCACCAGCCTCGCCCCGGGGATCCTGCTGCCCCAGCCGGTCTACCGCTACCGCAAGCACCCCGGGCAGATGACCGCCCAGCCCGGATACGACCAGCTGGAAGCCGCCGCCCGCGAACACGCCTGGAGTTACGGCCGCAGCCTGCGCTCGCTCACCCGCCGCGAGACCGCACGTGGCTGACGCCCAGATCACCCTCACCTACAGCCGGAACATCGGCGTCGTCGCCATCGCCACCGGCAAGCACTACGAATCCGCGGAGAAGGTACTGGGCGCTACCGGGTTCCGCCGGGGTGAGGCCGGGACATACCACGTGTCCGACGCGGACGAGGCAGCGGCCAAAAAAGCCCTGGCCCGCCTGGTCCAGCGTGCCCAGGCGTCCGGAATCGAGGTGACGGCCAGCAGCCGGCGGTTCATCGGGGACGCCGCCCGCGACATCGCCCGCCTCCTGCCCGGCCAGTGGAACACGCAGGTCGAGATCTACGCCCACCCAGTGTGGCAGGAAGACCTCCTCCCCTATCTGTGGGACAACGGCGACCTAGCCCACGCCGTGCGGACTGCCCGGATCCCCTACGCCGCCACCCTCACCAACCAGGCCACCGCCACCATCCTGCTGCTGGCCGAACGCCCCGGGCACCGGCTCGGCTACCTGGTCGGTGCCCTCGCTCCCGCGGCGTTCGGCGAGGTGGACGGCGATCCGCACGCCCCGCGCAGCATCATCGTGGGACCGTTCCCCGGCCCCGCCGCACAGGCGATCACCGAGCGGTATCTGCCCGCCTACGAACGGGCCGTCCACGAGCGACGCACCACCATGGTGGCCGAGACCCTCGGCCTCATCCAGTCGGAACTGGGAGCCCAGCACGAACCGCGTACCGCCACAGGGGGCGAGGGTGCCCTGCCAGAACAGTCCAGGCAGGGCGCCTGGGCAGGCGGCGCCTTCCTGGACCGCGCGTGGCGCGAGTTCCTCACCGTCGTGGACCACGCCCCGGTGCTGCTGGACCGGTGCCGTCCTGCGGCCAGTGCGTGGCCGCAGGACGCCGAGGCCCTCGACCAGCTCGCCGCCGCGCTCCTCGCCGCTGAACAGGTACGCGATGACCTGACCCGAGGCGTCCCGCTGTCCCGCGCCGACCACCACCAGCGCACCTGGCCGGTGATCGCGCCCTGGCTCACCCACAGCGACAGCTTCCTGCGCCAGGCCCGCGCCGCAGCACCAAGCCCGCCTCCCGCGCCCACACTCCCCGCACCCCCGCCCCGCGCCCTGCCCGCGGACCGGCCCGCACACCGCCTTTGACCGTAGGAAGGCCCCCTTCTTGGACCCTGGCACGCACTTCGCCTTCGGCACCCACCCCGAGCACGGCTTCGTCGCCGCGTTCACCACGACCATGCCCGCCCACCTGGGCCACTGGTTCCTCACCCGCGAGCAGTTCGAGCCCGTCCCCGGCCATCCCACGCTGTTCCGGCTCACCGAGCCCGGCCGTGACGGTGCGCGCCGTGCCCGCCACGCCGTCAACGACCTGCGGGCCCTGGGCTACACGGTGGACGCCGACCTCCGCCTCGACCCGGACCCACCGTCGCGGTCGGCACGCCCGGCCCGGCCCCACGCTCTGCTGGAGCGGCGTAACCGGCTCGCCCAGGCGGCGGCCGTGCGCTCCCCGCAGCACCAGGCCACGCCGCCCACCACCACACCCGCCACACGGCCGATTCCGTCGAAGCCCGCCTACGCCCCGACCGTGCACTTGCACACGGGACGGTCGCGATGACACCCGACGACGAGACGATCCGCATCACGCGCGGGCAGGGCGGCGAGGTCGAAGTCAGCGGAAGGATCGACGCGGTGGCCAAGGAGGTGCTGCTCCGGGCGGGGTTCCTCTTCCTGCCGGCCCTGCGCGGCCGGGTCTGGGTCCGGCTGCCGTTCGACCTCGGCCGCGACTGGGAGAACAGGCACGCGACCTGGGCAGCGGGCATGCTCTCCACCGCCCGCTACCGCGTGCACCTCGACCCCGATCTGCGCTACACCCCGCCCGACGAACCGGCCACGCCCGCACGACCGCCGGCCATGACCGCCCAAGCACCGCCCAGCAGGCCACAGCGCCGCTGAAACCCTTCCTCCGGGAGAACCTGATCCCTGACACCACCCCGCCCAGCGCGGCACAACTCGCCGACCGGGCGCGGAATTACCGGCTGCGGATGGCGGTCATCGCCCGCGAGACCGAGACCGCCCTCGACGCCAGCCGGGACCGCTACGGCCGCACCGTCCACCACGACGCCGCCACCGCCGCCCGGACGCGCCGCACCCAGGCCGCCCTCGCCACCTACGCCATCCATCTCGCCGAACACGGCCAGCAGCTGCTCACCGCCGCCCGCAGCGGCCTCGACCACCAGCCCCCGGCCCCGCACACCGAAGCCTGGCGTGACCTACTGGACGCCCTCGCCACCTCCCACACCGAGATCACCCGCACCCTGACCCACCCAGCCGGACCGGGGTCAACCGAGCAACGTCAACAGCACGCTGCCGTGTGGCCGCACCTGGCCTTCTGGGCCGATTACGGCTCCATCGCGGCCGACCTCGCCGACCAGCACCATCACCCCGGCCCCGAACTGTCCGCCGAGGACAAGCACCGGTGGACCGACCAGGCCCGTGCCGCACGACGGCGGGGTGAACTGGAGCCGATCGAGTCCTGGTACGCAGCCGACGGCCGCCTCATCACCCTCGCCTACCTGGTCCAGGACGACACCTCCACCGTCATAGCCCTGTCCGGCGACCTGGATGCCGCGGCGGGCTGGGAGGTCATCGGGCACTACGACGACGAACTGGCCGCCGGCCGGGCCCTGCCCCGCGCGGTCCCGCCCGGAGTCCTGCGCCCGGACGCCCCCTCCCGCTTCAACCGGCCCGAGCCCACGCCCGAGCGCCCCGTACAGGAGCTGCTCCAAGACGTCATCGAGGCCCGCACCGCCGGCGAGGTCTCCGAGGCCCTGCTCGCCGCCGCGCAGCCCGGCTACGACGCCGGCCCCCTCGTCCGGCTGGAGCGCCTCCTCGACACCGCGGCCCGCTTCTCCTACGCCCTGGACACCGTCCGCGGCCAGCAGGTCGGCGCCCGGCTCGCCGCGCTCGGCCGGCAACTCGCCTTCCTCACCCAGGAAGTCCACGACGCGGCCGAGGATCTCGGCGCGACCGTCGGCGTCCTGCCCCCACACCGCACCCCGGCACCACCCCGGACACGGCCCCGCGCCGCAGTGAGCACCACACCCCCCGCACCGCCGGCCCGCAGCACGGCCACCGCCCGCCGGGCGTAGTACCCACCGCAATTCGGCGGGCCCCTACCCCCACGCCACGACCTGCTGAAGGAGAATGATCTATGGCTGTCCGCACGAAGTGGACTGTCGAACATGCCTGCGGCCACGAAGTCGTCCACGACCTGTCCGACCGTGCCGCCGACCGGCGCGCCGGGTTCGCCCGCTGGCTCGGCGAACGGGACTGCACCGACTGCTGGAAGGCCGCCCGCAGTAACGACACCGCCTCCAAGGAGGAGTGGCTCGCCGCCAAGCGCGCTGAGGAACAGCGGGCCGCCGCCGAGTGGGCCGCCCAGTTCGACATGCCCCCGCTGGAAGGCCCCGAACGCGCCCTTGCCTGGGGCGAACGCACCCGCCACCAGCTCATGACCGCCGCCCACACCGCCCTCGTCATCGAAGGCACCTGGGACGACGCCGACTGGGCCGAACTGGAAGAAAAGGCCCGCACCATCACCCGGGCCGGCTGGTGGATCGACCAGCGCGACTCCGACGGCACCGACCTGCCCGAACTCCTCGACGCCGCAACAGAGCAGGACCGTGGAACGGAGAATCCGTTCCACTGATGATCCACAGGTCTGAAGCCAAGGCGGCGGCCCTCACGCTCGTTGATCAGTTACGGGTAGCGTTTTTACGCCCAACTGCCATCATTTGCATGCTATTGCGCTCCACCGTGGAGCCGACGCTGCGATGCTCCGGTTCGGCATGGCTCACGGCACGGCCGTCAGCCGACACCGACGAGGCAGTTCTCGTCACCACCGGTGATGCGGATTTTAGCAAGCTCCTCGGGACTGCTCGGGCAGTCATGAAAGGCCCGGTAAAGGAAGTTCTGCGAAATCCTCCACCGGTCACTGAAACGCTCCATGTAGAGGTAGGTCGCACTCTCTTGCGGAGCCCCCCGGTCAAGGAGTACAAGCTCCGCAGAACGTCCCTTCACCGTGACATCGGATAGCTCAACCGTGCCGTTTACCGGAGCCCCCAGCGTTTCAGCGTCCGCACCTTGAAATCCTTCTTCAAAGAAGCGTTCACACTTACCTACCTTCTGCTCCAGCTGGATCCGCGCTTGTGGAGTCTGAAGGGCACAGGCAGTGACGGCATCTTTGTTCGACCAAGCCTTTGTGTACGCCGCCCAGGTCTCACGTACGCCGTCCTCGCCCGGCGCGGCCCCTACCAAAGAAGTGCCGTAACCCGGCCCGAAGGCACCAGCCCCCGGGGCACCGGAATGGCTGCCACCGCCCAAAGCCACATAGATCAGCCCGCTAGCTACTACACCACCCACCAAGAGGAGCACCCAAGCGGAGCCTCCGATCCCGAAGCGGTTCGTCCGCTTCGAGCTGTCGATATTGCCTCCCGCGACTTGGGCGTTCTTGCCGGTAACGCCTCCCCCGTTGATGTAGACCTGATGATGTGGCGCACCAGTGGTGGCAGTCCCCTGGATCACGGTCTGGCTGCGGAGTTGCACCGCGTCGCTGAGGGCCTGAACGTATGAGGGGTCACCCTCCGACGCAGCGGCGAGCCTCCCAGCGGCGTCGACACGCCGACTGGCATCCTGCGGGGCCTCCTCCAGACGAGCCAGCGCCGTGGCACCCTCCTCTGTCGACTGCAAACGTTGCCGTACCAGATCGGTTACAGCGCTTGCGGCCACATCCTGCGCCACGCCGGCCAGGAAGTCTCCCGCGATCCCGATCGCCGTCACCGCCAGGACCCCGACTTCAATCACCTGGGACTCCTCATCACTCCACCGAAGGGGTTTTAGAAAGTAGCGCAGCTTTAGGTGCGCATTCGAGGAGTCAAGACACTTTGGCATATGCCATGTATTCGGCCGTGCCCGTCACGCGAGTGCCTCCGTAGCGGGTATCATGGGCGACCCAAGCGCCGTGGAGCCCGAGCGTTGGGTAAACGCATGATGCTGACAGCTGCGGCTGCTCGGCTCTGAACGCCGCAGAGTTCGAAGTCGCGAACTCCGCCCGCTGCAGCGGGCGCAACATAGCCGCAGATCGCCGGTTAGCCAAACCGGCGTTCGTGCGGACCATTGATCCTCCCGCCGCTACACGCACCACGTGGAAGGATCCGCCTTGCTCCCACCGCCCTGGACCCCGCCGTCCACCCCCGCCTTCGCGCCGACGCCCGACCCGCTCACGCCCGCCAGGGACATCACCCACGGGCACTTCGAGGCCGGTGACCAGGTCATGGTCATCAAGGGCGTCGCCGGCGGTCGGCTGTGCGGGGAAGCGATGCGGGTTGTCGCCCCGTCCTGGCACACCCCGACCGACGAGGACGGTTGGCGGCTGCGCGATCCCAACGGCGGTGCCCAGACGTTCATCACCGCCCACCCCCGCTACCTGGTGCACCTCTCGCGGCGCTGCCCGGACTGCCTGATCTTCCAGCGCGCCATGGAGGACCACCTGCTGCCGAAGTACGCCGGCCATGCCGACGCCATCATCGACTGCGGCTGGTACACCACCACGGCCCTGGGCCAGCTCGTCCACATCGCCGACGCCCGCAGCGGCCGGTGACGCTGGCCCCCGCCGTCCCCGCCACGCCCTCGCCGTGGCGGACGTACGGACCCTGGCCGTCACCGAGCAGTACCCCGTCCCTTCACCGGAGCCGTACCAGCATGATTCCCCGTCTCAACGAACCCTCCGGCACCCCGCACGGACCGCTCGGCGAAGCCCTGGGGCGCGTGGTGAGCACGGAGGAGGTGCTGACGAAGGACACGGTGGTCGCCTACTGGCCGGCCCTGGACGCCTACCTCCTGGACGGCGAAACCTCGGCGTGGACGGCCGCCCAGTGGGCCGAGCACCTCGAAGATCCGCTGCTGGAGCACCCGTTCGCCGCCGGCCCCGCCGATGACCGGATGGCCGTCGTCCACCTCTCTGTCCGGCTCCACCCCGATGACCGCCGCCTGAACGGTGCGGAGTGGTCCGAAATCGCCCACCGTTTCGCTCGCGCGGCAGGATTCCAGAACCCCGGGGACACGGCCGGCTGCCGGTGGATCGCCATCCAGGCGCAGCCCGGGCGCCTGGATGTGATCGCCAACCTCATCCGGCTGGACGGCGCCTGGCAGAATCTGCCCACCGGTCTGCTGAAACGGCTGGCGGCGGAGGCCCGGCGCATCGAGCAGGACCTGCGCTTGATCGCTCCTGCCGCTGCACCCGGCCGCCGGTGCCTGACCGGGTCAGTCCCGGATGCGTCCTCACAGCTGGCCGGCGTTCTCGCTCAGCTCACCGACGAGCGGTCCGGTCCGCTGGCCGCCGTGCGCGCCCTGGTCGAGCACACCGCGCACCGGGCCGCGCTCCAGCCCGGCGCCGGCCCCGACATCGGGCACCGTCTGGAGCTGATCGCCCACCGCCTGCACCGCATCCAGCAGGATCTCGACACCACCGCCACCCGTCTGACCGCCCGCCCCGGCCGGGTGCCGGCAGTCCCCGTTGTGCCCGCTGCCCATGTCGCGGGCGGGCACTCACTGTAGGAGAAACGCTTCCCTTTGCCTCTGTCCGACCGCTACCTGACTATCTGCCGCGACCCGGACTCCGAGGAAGTCCTCGCCCGCGACGGCGACCTGGAAGCCCACAGCATCCTGCAACGCGCGGGCTTCGTACCCGTCCACCGCCTGCACGAGACCTACCACCGGGCACCCATCGGCCTTCCACGGGACGAAGAGACCGGGCTCGCCACCGAGGCGGTGGCCCGGCTACGCGCGGCCGGCTACCACGTCGACTGCGATGCCGACTTCGACACCAGTCACCGCCCCCTCCGGTGGCAGGTGCTGGGTGCGTCGGTCGCCCACCTCGCCGAGCGCATCCGGCAGGCGACCAGCACCGGTGAGGCCGCCGAGATCCTGACGGAGCTGACCGCCCCCTGCGACGGCATCCTCGACGCCGTCGGTCACATCCTCATCGCCGCAGCCGAGTTCCACGACGGTCTCGGCACGGACTCGGCCCCGTACACCGCGCGGCGGCTGCGCTACCTGGCCGAGGAGAACCTGCGCGTGATCCACACCGACCTCGTCCACACCCGCAACGACCTCGCCGACCAGCACGCCCCGCACCCCGGCCGCACCGAGTGCACCCAGGAAGTCCCCGCCGGGGAGCGCGAACGGTCCGCCGTGTGTGCCTGCCCGCCCCCGCCGCGCGCCCTTCCCGTCCCTCCACCGCCCGTGGCCGGCGGACCGCGCCGCTGAACATCCCACCCCCCTCCCCCCGCTCTTCTCGCTCAAGGACCTTATGCACGACCACGAAAACTCCGAACGCCTCGCCTCCTTCGCCGACGTCCTGGCCGGCGAACTGCCCGGCGCCTGGAGCAGCACCCACCACCCCGCCGGACACCGAAAGGCCCTCGCCGCCCTGGACGAGCGGATCTGGGACCTAGACCTCGTCGCCGATTCCCTCGCCGAGCACCCGCTGCGGCAGGCGGCCGTCCTGTCCCGGCCGGACGGCGCCCAGCTCCTCGTCATCGACCGGTACGACGAACTCGGCGGCTTCCTCATCGCCGCCATCGCCCCGCGCGAGTTGCCCGACGAGGCGTACCGCGGGGTGGCCGAGCCGAACGGGATCGCGGTGGCGGACGATCCCTTCCTCGGTGCCGAGCAGGTCGCCACCGACCTGCTCCCCCGTTACGAGGCCGCCCTCGCCCAGGTCCGCCACAACGCCCTCGACGCCATCGTGCCCTCGCAGCCGGACCGTCTCGTGCTGACCTGGCAGCCGGACGGCAGCCTCGCCGCCGCCCCCATCGGGGAAACGGCCGCGAACGTGCTGGTGGCCAACGGCTTCGTCCAGCCGGAGCAGACCGGCATCTACCGGCTGCCCGGCGACGACACCGTCGAGCAGGCCCGTGCCGTCCGCAAGGCCGGCCGGCAGCTGCGCGCCCACGGCATCGCCACCGCGCTCCAGCACCCCTCGGGCCGGATCACCCCGACCGCCACCGCGCCGTCCTCCCCGCCGGCCCCGGCCGCGCCCCGCGCCTCGGCGGCCCGGTCCCGGTGAAGCACGCCGAACCCGACTTCCACGTCCTGGACTACGTCACCATCACCAAGGACCCGCGGACCGGGCTGGTCCTCGCCCTGGGCGGCGCCGACCAGGCGGCCGGGATTCTTCAGCGAGCGGGCTTCCTCGACGCCCCCGGCCCCCGTGGCACCTACCACCGTCTTCCCCACCACCTGCCCGTTCAGGAGCAACGCCGCAGGGCCATGGCCGCCTCGCATGCCCTGCTCGCCGCCGGATACAGCGTTCACCTCGACCCGTTCCTGAACGACCTAGCCGTATCGGACGGCGACCGGGAAACCGCGCTGCGGTACCTCGTCCAGCTGTCACAACGGGCCGGTGATACGTCAGACGCCCAGGAGCAGGCGGCATTGCTGACCGAGATCGCCGGTCCTGGCGAGGGACTGCTGCCACTCATCCGGCAGGCCGTGGCAGTCCTGTGCGTCGGGTCCTTCGCCGGCGGCGCGGACCCGCAACCGGTCGCGCAGCTCATGAACACAGCCGATGCGCTCTCGCGGGCCGCCGACCAGATCCTTCGGCTCCGTAACCAAATCGCCCGCACCCCCGCACCGCCCGACTCCGCCGTAAAAACGCCGAGCCCGGCACCACGGCTACCGACCATGCCCGTCGATCACCGGAGGATTCCGTAACACCCCGCACACCCCCGCCGATGAGCCGGCACCTCACACCTCGCCTGGCGACCGCACTCTTCCGCCGCTACCTGCGCGCCTGCACGCCAACCGGCCCCGACCGCACCTGCCTGCTGGCCGGCGCGCGCCCCGAGACCGCTCTCAGCGAAGCCCACCGGACCAGCCGCCGCTGACCGTTCGATCTCACGCTCTTGGAGGAGCATGCCCCACTCCATCCCGCGCATCATGGTGCTGGCCGACCAGATCGGTCTGCGGATGCGGCAGTTGTCCCGCGTTCTCGACCAGTTGCCCGCCGACCAGGCCCTGAACCTCATCGCGTACACCCTCCACCCGGACGACAGCCTCCTGGGCAACTTCACCCAGCTGGTGGAGACCGGGGCCCGTATCGCCAGGGACCAGGCCGAGCGCGGCGAGCTACCGCCGGAGGTGTGTCTGGCCCTGGGCCGGGCCGCGAACGAGCTGCACAGCATCGGCGTCGACCTCGACGAGCACAAGGACACGCTCGGCCGGGCAGGCGCACCGGCCGGTACCGCGGAGGCCCGGCCCGCATCGCCCGCGCCGCTGGTGGCGAGGCGGCACCGGTGAGGAAGAGGCGTTGGCCGGGCTGGGGGCCTAGCGAGCAGGCCGAGCAGCACTACCTCATCCAGCCGCGGGCGCTGGCCGGCGGCGGGGACATCCGGCATGTCTCTGAATTTCTGCGTGCCTCGGGCTGGCAGCACAAGTCCAGGAACGGCGGGCCGTTGGTCATGGAGAGCGCGGACCGTGCGATCCGCCTGTCCTACGACCCCTACGTCCAGCCGGGCGGCTGGATGATCCAGGCCAGGGCGCGCGGGGAGCAGGCCGAGTGGTGGGCGCTGTTCGGCCGGCAGACTCCGGTGGAGATCATCGCCGGGCTTACCGACGCACTGACCCAGCCCCGCTCCGCGCACGCCCCCAACGTCTGGGCGCCCCTGGCCCAGCAGGACTGGGTGGCGCGGGCCGAGGGCCGGCACTACACCGCCACCAGCCCCGACGAAGCGGCGTGGCTGCACTTCCGTCAGGACGGTGAGGGCAACGCGATGTGGTGGTCGGGCGCGCGGGACGAGCAGGGCAACGGCTGGACCGCGCAGTTCTCCGCGAGCACCCCCCTGCATCTCGTGCAGGCGTTCTCCACGGCGCTGGCCTCACCTGAGCCGGTGATGCGACCACGCGGGCGTGTCCCGCACAGCAGCAAAATCCAGACCACCTCCGTGTCCGTCTTGCCCTCCCAGCTCGGCGCCTGGCAGCAGGCCCGCATCGCCGCCGCACGTGCCGCCGCCTGGGCCCGCAACTCGGCGCGCGGCCCCCGCCCCACCACTGCCCGGCCGCACGCGAAGACCGGCGCCTTTCACGTGCGCCGCTGACCACCCCTCCCTGGAGTTTCGTGCCCGACCTCACCCCGGATGACATCCGCACCGTTCGCGGGACCCTGTCCCGCCTCACCGAGTACCTGCGCCAGCCGAGTGAGCCGGGGTGCGGCTCGTGCCGGTGAGCGAACAGCAGCTCGCGCAGTTCGCCAGGACGCACGAGTGGCGCATCCCCTTCGACGCCAGCCCGCGGCACCTCGCCGGCCCTGGTGACGCCCGGCACGTCACCCACGGTCTGGCCGCCGCCGGGTGGAAACGCACCTCCGACCCGCTCAGCACCCAGCTCGTCCTCACCAGCCCCGACCACCGTTACCGCCTGGACTTCACGCCAGGGAACGGGATGTCCGCCTGGTGGCGGCTGTGGGCCGAGGCCACCGAGACCGAACGGAGCTGGGCCGCCGGGTTCGGCGAACTCGTGCCCGCCGAAATCCTCGGCGCCTTCACCGACGCCCTCATCGCCCCTCCACCACAGCGGCACAGCACCCCCCTCGACGTGCTGGATCCCGCCGGATGGCTGATCGACGCCCGAGGAGCGGCCAGTTCACCGGATGCGACCTGCCGCATCGAACGGCACGCCGACCGGCCCGACGACTCCCGGGCGGCCTGGCACGTAGAGGTATCCGACCCCGACCGCCCTGGCTCTCGCATCTGGCACGCCCACTTCGATGCCGGCACCCCCGTCCACCTCGTCACGGCGTTCGTCACCGCGCTCGCCGACGCCGCCCCGCTTCAGCGCGGCTTGTACGAGCGCACCGCCCACCACAGCGTCACCCAGCAGCGCAGCACGGTCACACCGGAGCAGATCATCGAAGCCCACAAGACGCGCCTGAACACCCTGCGCGCCCTCGCCCGCGCGGCCCGACGGCACAGCACCACAGCCGCAGCCGTCCCGGGACCATCGGCCGCCGCACGTCCGGCTCCCCGGCGCTGATCTTGTGAGCGGGCACCTTCACCCCAACCCGGCTCGGCTCGGCCGGACCGGCTGAGCCCGCGCTTCTTCGCCCGGTCACGGATACCGCACGGCGAACCACCGCTTCCCCTCTCGGAAGGAGGGCAGCCTTGCCCGCTTTCTCCACCCCCGACCCCAGCCAGATCGCCCAGACGACCAGCACCCTCGCCGACGTCAAGGAGTATCTGCGCGGCGATCCGCCGGTCACCGACGCACTGCCGCTGCTCGAACCGCTTTTGGACAAGGACACCGGTGTTCCGGTCCTGCTCGGTGACATCCTGCGCGACGCCGCCCGCCTGGCATCCGACCAGTCCGGCCTCCCGGAAACCGACGAGATACGCCTGATCATCGACGGCCTGCGCGAAGCCGCCCAGGAGGCCACCGACTGGCACGTCCTGCACTGGGACCTCCCCCGCCTGCACCAGCACTTCACCCACAGCGCCACGCCGCAGGACGAGCGATGAGGCCGACCCGCCCGGCACCCGGCGACGGCACCGATGCGGCGCTGGACGACATCCGCCCCGGAGCGCGGTGGTGACACGGCCGTACATCCCCACCCGCGCCAACGACCCGTACGGCCTGATCTGGTTCGAGACCCGCCCTCGGTATCTGGCCGGCGGCGGTGATCCCCGCCGGATCACCCAGACCCTGCGGGCCGCGGGATGGCACAACCTCTCCGACCCGGACTTCCCCCACGTCGTCCTGGCCAGCCCCGACCGGAGTCACAGCCTGGTGCTGGAGCCCCAGCCGGGACCGTACGGGAGATGGTGGCGCATCCACGGACAGCACGAACAGCTCAGCTGGTACAGCGAGTTCGGTGCGAACACGCCTGTGGAGATCCTTGGCGCCCTCACCGACGCTCTGCTCGAACCCGTACCCGAGCACACCGAGGACATCTGGTCCCAGCTCACTGCGGCCGGCTGGTACTACCAGCACGACGAACACGGCAACGAAGACGCCTCCCACCCCGACGGACACCTGCGCCTACGCCGCCTCGCCGACGAGGCCCTGGGCTTCCACTGGCTCGCCGAAGCCACCACCGAGCGGCACGACCGGGTATGGACTGGCTGGCTTGAGGACCGCATGCCCCCGCACCTGCTCGCCGCCTTCACCAAGGCCCTGGCCAGTGACGAACCCGTCCAGCGAGCCCGGGCCGACGTCCCGCACCTCCACCTGGTCACCCAGGAAGAGCGCGGTCCGCAGGCCGAGAAACTCGCCACCGAGCACGCCGCACGGCTCAAAGCGGTGCGCGCCGCCGCCCGCAAATCCCGCCGCGCTGCCGCGCAGAGCACACCCGGCGTACCGGCCGCCATCGCTTCCGCCCCACGCCCGGCCGCACGCCGCTGACCTACCGAAAGGCACCTCGCTCATTTCCCCCGACCCCAACGCCCAGCGTGAGTTCCTGCGCCGCCTCGACCGGTACATCGGCGAGGCCAAGAGGATCCTCGACGCCTGGAACTCGTACTCCGACCTGCACACCGACCTCGACGGCTGGCCGTACGACGACCACGCCTACGGCCTGCGCCAGAGCCGCCGAGACGCCGAGACCGCCGCGGCGTTCGAGGAGGTACGTGCCGGCGCCCGGCACCTGCTGGAAAGCGCCGAAAACCAGTTGCCCCTAGTGCCCGCCGACCGCGCGCAGACCCGCTGGATCCACCAGCTCGGCGTCCTACGAGACGCACTCGACCGCCTCGACGCACTGGAAGAGGAGTGGCACGCCACCCAGGACAGCCTCCCGCGCGGCACCGAAGCCTTCGAGACCGCGCTCGCCGAACACCACGCCGAGTGCTGGAGCTACCTGGACGACTGGGCCACCCACGGCCACATCATCGGTGAGATCAACACGGCCGTGAAGCGCCCCCCTACCTCCTGGTCCCGACCACCGGCCGCGCGACCGGCCCCGGCCACCGGCCACACCACCATGGCGCGGAGGTGACCGTGCACGAGTCCTCCCAGACGGTCGAGATCGACTTCGTCGCTCGGCGGTATCTGGCCGGCGGCGGTGACCCCGCCTGGATCACCGTCCCCCTGCACCGCGCCTGCGGCTGGAGCCACGGCCACGACCCCCTCATGCCGCGCGTCATCCTCTCCAGCCCCGACCAGAAAGCACTGCTGCGGCTGGAACCCGACCCGGACAGCGCATGGTGGACCATCCAGCACGCCGCCAGCCCCGACCGGCCCGCCTGGTACGCCAGCTTCGGCGCCCGCACCCCGGTCGAGATCATCGCGGCGTTCACCGACGCCCTCACCGCCCCCACCGGCGATGTGGCAGACGCCTGGGACCCCTTGGCTCCGCTCCGCGACGCGGGCTGGTCACCGACGACCCAGGACAACCGGCTCGCCTCCCCCGACGGCACGGTACGCGTCGACCTGCACGAGGCGACCGGCACCTGGTGGGTGACCACCACCCTGAACCAAGCCCAGCGACCGGTATGGCAGGCCCACTTCAGCGAGCACACCCCACCGCACCTGATCACCGCGTTCACCACCGCACTCACCGACCCCACCCCGCTCGCCCGTATCAGCACGGTGGACAGCCTCCCCACCCGCGACCCGCACCTTGTCACCCACACCCGCGCCGAAGTACGGGCCTCCCAGATCGCCTTCGTGCTGGAGGACCGGGTCCGCACGCTCGCCGCCCGCCACAAGACCCCGACGGCACCACCCGGCCTTCCCCGGCGGCCGTCCGCCGACCCCGGCCACACCCGCTGATCCCCCCCCCCCCCCCCCCCGCACCGGAGCACGCAGCCCTTTGCCCCCTGCCTCCACCAACACCTCCGACGGCTACGACCTCGCCTTCCGTCTCCTCATGGGCATCCTCGCCGTCGTCGTCCCCCTGTCCCACCTCGCCTGGCTGTCCGGCAACCTCACCGCCTACCTCACCGGGCACCCCTGGGCGCCCTACCAGCCGACCACCGCCCTGCTCCACCCCGACCAGCTCTGGCCCAACGTTGGTGAAACGTCCCTGCTGATCGGCGCCCGCATCGTCCCCGTCACCGTCCTGCTCGCCCTCGGCGCGACGGCCAGCCTGCTGTGGGCCCGGTACAAGAACAACGGCGGCGGCCGGAAGAAGAAGATCACGGCGATGGCCAAGCCGAGGGACATCGAGCCCCTGATGGCCAAGGCGATCACCGACAAGGCGCGCTCGCTGCGCCCGAGCCTGAAGACCGCCAAGCACATCGCGCCGAAGGACACCGGCATCCTCCTGGGCAACCTCCAGGGCACCCGGCACGAGGTCCGCATGGGGTACGAGGACGTGGCCGTCGCCATCATGGCGCCGCGCTCGGGTAAGACGACGTCGCTGGCGATCCCGTCCATCCTCAACGCCCCCGGACCAGTCCTTCTGACGTCGAACAAGGCGGCCGGTGACGCCTACACCGCCACCCTGGACGCCCGCGCACGTGTCGGCCAGGTGTGGTCGATGGACCCGCAGCAAATTGCCCACGCGGCCCGCGAGATGTGGTGGAACCCGCTCGCCGACGCCAAGACCCTCGACGGTGCCGGGCGGTTGGCCGGCCACTTCCTCGCCGCCTCGGTGGACGCGAGCCAGCAGGGCGACTTCTGGTCCAAGGCCGGATCCAACATCCTCTCCCAGCTCTTCCTCGCCGCCGCGCTCGATGACCGGCCCATCACCGACGTGATGCAGTGGCTGGCCTTCCCCGCCGACCGCACCCCGCTCGACATCCTGCGCGACCACCAGTTCACCGCCGTCGCCGCCCAGCTCAAGGGCACCGTGGAAGGCCCGCCGGAGACCCGCGACGGCATCTACGAGACCGCCCGCCAGTACGCCGCCGCCCTCCTCAACAGCGAGATCGCCGCCTGGGTCACCCCACAGAAGGACGTCCCCGAGTTCCGCCCGTCGCAGTTCGTCACCTCCACCGACACCCTCTACCTGCTGTCGAAGGACGGCGGCGGAGGCGCCTCCGCGCTGATCGCGGCGTGCGCCGACTCGGTGATGCGGGCGGCGACCGCCCAGGCCGAACGTGCCGGCGGACGTCTGGACCCGCCGATGCTGGCGATCCTGGACGAGGCCGCCAACGTCTGCAAGATCAGCGACCTGCCCGACCTGTACAGCCACCTCGGCTCACGCGGGATCATCCCGATCACGATCCTGCAGTCCTACCGCCAGGGCCAGAAGGTCTGGGGCGATGCGGGCATGGACGCGATGTGGTCCGCCGCCACCGTCAAGGTCATCGGCTCCGGTATCGATGACCCGGACTTCGCGGACAAGCTGTCCCGGCTGATCGGCGACCACGACGTCGCCACCACCTCCACCTCCACGTCCGAGTCGGGGAAGTCGACCTCCGTCAGCATGCGGCAGGAGCGGATCCTGCCCGCCGACGCCATCCGCGCCCTGCCCAAGGGCACCGCCCTGCTCTTCGCCACCGGCATGCGCGCCGCCATGCTCGACCTGCGCCCCTGGTACGCCGAGCCCGGCGCCGGCGAACTGGCCGCCGCCTCCGCCCGCGCCTCCAAAGCCATCACCGCCCGCGCCGTCGCCAAACACACCCCCGCCCAGGCCGACTACGGGCAGGCCGCATGAGCACACCCCGGCTGCACTTGGTACCGGTCCGCTCCCGCCAGGCCAAGGACTTCGTCCGGACCTGGCACCGCCACCACGCTCCCCCGGCCGGACAGATCTTCGCCGTCGGCGCCGCCGACGAGAACGGCACCCTGCGGGCGGTGGCGATCGTCGGCCGCCCCGTCGCCCGCCACCTTGACGATGACGCCACCCTGGAAGTCACCCGCACCGCGAGCGACGGGGTACGCAACGCCAACTCGTTGCTGTATGCGGCCTCATGGCGGGCAACGAAGGCACTCGGTTACCGCCGGCTGATCACCTACACGCAGGAAGGTGAGAGCGGCGCGTCTCTGCGCGGCGCCGGATGGCGCCTCGTCGCCGCCCGCCCGCCCCGGCCCGGATGGCACACCCCCTCCCGGCCCCGGACCGATCACGGCAACGACCACATCGCCCGGTTCCTGTGGGAGGCCCCGTAAGACGGTGCGACCGCTGCACCCTCGGCGTTGCCCACGCCAGCATGGCCTCCCCCTCCTGCTCATCAGCAAGTCCTGACCTCGCACCGGAGATCCCTTGTCCTTCGTGAACGTCCCGGACGTGTTCATCGGGTCCACCGATGACGCCTATACGTTCGTCGTTCTCAACCGCCCCATCCGCGGCGCCAACAGTCTACTGACCGGTGCCGGATTCACCGCCCGCAAGATCAACGACCGCACGGTCTACCTGCTGGCGCCCACCACGTCCGAGGAAGCCAACGAGCACGCCGGGATAGCGATGTACGGGCTTTTGGCCCACACCCACGACCTGGTCGACCTGTCCTGGACCACCCGGGCAAACCCACAAGAGTCCCGGCCGGATCCCGGCATCCGCTTCACGCTCACCTCCACCACCTTCAGCGCGACCGCCACCACCGAAGTGGCCCGACTGATCCTGGAACAGCACGGCTTCGCCCGC
The DNA here is from genome assembly GCF_011820545.1 of Streptomyces sp. DSM 40868. Taxonomy (NCBI): domain Bacteria; kingdom Bacillati; phylum Actinomycetota; class Actinomycetes; order Kitasatosporales; family Streptomycetaceae; genus Streptomyces; species Streptomyces sp. DSM 40868. The sequence goes on along the minus strand of NZ_CP050504.1, from coordinate 8,418,501 downwards.
TCGGCGGACGGCACCTCCTACCAGCCGGCCACGCCGCTGGGCATGGCCCATCTCCTGGGCGCGGTGGTCCGGGCAGAGGCCCACGCCTGCTCCTACGGCATCACCGTCCGCGTCGATCTGGGCATCCCCACCCCCGACGCGATCCCGGCCTCATCCCCACGTCCTTCCGCCACCATCCCCGGCCGCCCCGGCGCGGAACCGGCACCGCGCCGATCCCGATGACCCTCTCTGGAGCCCGACCATCACCACCCGCCAGATCGATCTCCTCGAAACCGTCGACGGTCTGCGCCGGCTCGGCGCGGACTTCGACGCCCTCAAGACCAGCGTCACCCGCCTGAAGACGGAACCGGGCAGCGAGCTGCTGAAGCAGCTCGTCCCGGCCATCGCCCAGGTGCACGAGCTGACCGGCCGTACCCTGCAGCAGTTGGCCGTCCTCGACGGCAGCCAGTACACCGTCGTCCCCGGCAGCCGCGCCTCCCTGAAGTGTTTGAGCACCGCCGTGGAAGCGGCCTGCCTGGCCGCCCTCGACCTCGCCGAAGCGGTGTCCGACAACCCGCTGGACGCGACCGGGTTCTCCGGCGAGCCGCTCCCGGACGCCGCCGCCCGGCAGGCCCAGGACGCCAAGACCCGTGCCCGGCTGGCGGACATCGTCGCCGATGCCGCCCACCAGCTGGATGTCTGCGCGACGGGCTGCCAGTACGCCGCCTCCGGCATCGTCCGGGATCTCATCCGGCATCCGCAGCACATGCCGCCGCTGCCTCAGCTCACCCGCGGCCAGTACACGGCGCTGGAGGCCATCGCCCAGGACGGTGCCCGCTTGTGGCGTTCGCTGCGCGGGGGCCGGGAGACGATCCGGGCCGGTAACGGCAGCACCATCCACAGCAAGCCGTTCCACGTCCTGGCGAAGAACCGGCTCGTCCGCGTCCAGGAGCGGGACTCCTCGCTCGGCGGCCAGGACGTCTCGGTCACCGCCGCCGGACAGCTGGTCCTGGACACCCAGCGGTCCTCGCGGACGCCACCGTCAGCACCGGCCCGGCCCGCTCCCTCTGCCTCCTCTACGGCCGGGCGGCGGCGATGACCACGTTCGCGCCCGAGGACCTCGTGCTCGTCTCCCCCCGGTACCTGGCCGGGTCCGGAACCCGGATCGCCGACGCACTCGGCCCCCTGATCCACCTGTTCGACTGGTCCTACGACCACGACCCGGCCAGCGGGCACATCCGCCTCGACAGTCCCTGCGGCAGTGCCTTCCTCGACTTCGAACCGACCCGGTTCGACGGCTCGTGGTGGACCATCCGCCACCACGACCCCTCCTGGACGGCCCGGTTCTCCCGGCAGACCCCCATCGAGGCCATCGCCGCCGTCGCCCAGACCCTGCCCCAGCTCCTCGGCGACGCCCGGCACGCCGACCGCATCCCCCTCACCACCAGCACCCTGAACCAGACCGCCGCCCTCAACGGCTGGACCACCACCCGGACCGAGACCACCACGGTCTACGCCTCCCCCGACGGGCACTGCGTCCTGACCTACGAGCCGGGCGGTGAGCTGCCCTGGCGGTTCACGCACTCGCTGTACGACGGGTTCGACACGGAATGGACCGCGACCCTCAGCCGCGACGCCCCCAAGGAGCTGGCCCGGCAATTCTTCGTCCACCTGGCCGACCCGGCACCGGTCGAACGGCTCTTCAAGGACCTGCCCTACCTCGTCCAACACGGCTCGGGTGCGCTGATCACCCCCCTGGCCGCAGCCGCCGTCAGCCCTCACGTCCACCACGCCGCCGCGCAGGCAGCCCGCGCGTCTGCCGGCCGACCCCAGAAACGATGACCTTGCCCGACCTTCCTCTGCCCGAACGCCTTCTGCTCCTGGGTGCCGACTTCACCCGGCACCGCGACGTCCTCACCCGCATCAACTCGGCACACACCGCCTACGCGACCGGGGCGGCAGCCGAGCACATCCCGGTCACCCAGGCCCTGGCCCGGGGCGCGCTCGATGCGCGCGACGCCATCAGTACGGCGCCAGGGCTCCACCACTCACCGGACGTCGAACGCGCCATCGTCCGGATGACGCAGCTCGCCACGCTGGCCGTGGTCGCCGCCGACCACCTCATCGACGCGGTCGACCTGCTGTCCCACACCGTCTCCCACCACCCCGGGCAGGGACCGGCAACGGCTCCGCCCGCCGCGCAGACGGCGCAGGCCGCAAGACACTCCCGCCTGGCCGAACAGCTGACCTCGCTCGGCGCCGAGGACTGCCTGGCCGCCGCCGGTCTCCTCGCCCGCGAACTGCGCCAACAGCACCCCGGCGCCTTCCGGCCGCCGCCGGCCCTGTCACCCACGCAGCGGGCGGCGCTCGAAGCCGTCGCCGCCGGCCGAGTCACCCTCGACCAGCACGGGGTCCTGGTCGAGCGTGGCACCGGGCGAATGGCCATCACCACGATCCGTTCCCTGGAAAGCCGTGGCCTGGTGCAACGGGAGCCCTGCGCGCTGTGGATGCACGACGAGCGGCCCCACCTCACCCCGGAGGGCTGCCAGGCCCTGGCCGCAACCCTCGCCAACCTGGGCCAGCCTCGTTCCGCCCCGCCCGCGGCCATCCCTCCCACGGCCAAGGCCGCCGTGACCCGGTCGGCAACCCGCTAAGCCCTCCCGAGGAACCCCGCCTTTTTGCACACCTACAAGCCGACCGACCTGGACGACATGACGATGGCGGAAGCGATCGACGCCGTGATCGCCGACCTGCTCCACCACCCGGTCGCCGCTTCGCCCCACGGCGTGTTCACCGTGCTGCGGCACATCGACCTGCTCTGTCACCTGACAGCCCGAGCGGTCGGCGATGCCCACTTCGGGCTCGCCTGCGAGCACGCCGATCCCGCGGACCAGGAACGCGTCGAGCCGCTCGGCCGGGCAGCCGCTCACCTCGGCCGCGCCACCGCCCACTACACCCTGGCGCTGGCCCCCGTCATCGCCCTGAGCAAGTCCGATGCCCGAAGTGCCAAACGGCTTGACGTCTTTGACGCGCTGAGCCAGCTCACCAAGCAGGTCCATGACGCCCTGCTCGCTCTGTCGGACGCCCGTACCTGTCTGAGCACGTCCCTGCCGCCCGGCGGGCAAGCCGCGCCGGCAGCACCCCCGTCCGTTCCGGCCCCACCCGCCGCCAAGCCCCGCCACTGATGACGACACCGCCCGACCCCGACACCCCGCTGTTCGACGTGGCCGCACCCGCCGCGCTGACGCCCGTGGAACGGCTGCTGGCACTCGCCGACCTCTACACCCAGCACAACGACGCGATCGACATGCTGTTCGCCGGCCGCGCACCACTCCCCGAGGATGCCTACGTGTCCTCCTCCCACCGTCTGGAGCGGGAGACCCTTGCCGGCATCAAGGCGGTACGACAGCAGTCCCTGCCGGCCGTCGAGCCGGTCACCAGCGCCGTCGTCCGGCTGAAGCAGACCGCCTACCTGGCCGGCGGCGCCACGCGCTACCTCACCGCCGCCCGGCAAGCCCGGCCCGCCGACGACGCCGGCCCGGCACACCCTGATCCGCGTCGCGGGTTCGGCCAGTACCTGCGGCTGGCCCGTGAACTGACCGCCCTCGCACCGGCGACCATCGTCGCCTCCGCCGCGCAGATCGCCGCCAGGCTGCCCCAGCGGGCGCGCAGCACCACCACGGTCCCCGGCCTGGATGCGGCCCAGCGGGGTGCTCTGCTCGAAGTCGCCCAGGGCCACGTTGCCGTCACCGATCAATACGGTCAGCGCGCTTACGGCCACAGCGTGCCGGTGCCCGTCGACGTCCTGCGCCACCTGGAAGCCCAGGGCCTGGTGGAGCGCCAGTCCACGACCGTGCCCCCGCTTTTCCCCGGTGGTCCCTCACGCGACCGCGTACGCCTGACCACCCTCGGCACCTGCGTCCTGAGCACGGTCATCGACACCCCCCACATCCCCAGCCCACCCGTGGCCAGCCCGGTCCCCGCCCCGGCCACGGTCAGCACCGCCCGCGCCCGCCGCTGACGCGTCCCGTTGCTGCCTCGTTCCCGCAAGGAAGTCCCTGATTCCCGCTTCGCCCACGCTCATCTGCATCTCGCTCGGTGCCGGCGTCCAGTCCAGCACCCTGCTCGCCCTGTCCGCCAACGGCGTTCTCCCGAAGGCCGATTACGCCATCTTCGCCGACACCGGCTGGGAGCCCCGCGCCGTCTACCAGCACCTGGACCGGCGGAGAAGGAGATCGCCGCTCCCGCCGGGATACCCGTCCTGCGGGTCTCCTCCGGCAACATCCGCAACGACGCCCTCGACCCGAACCATCGCTTCGCGTCCATGCCCCTGTACATCCTCAACCAGGACGGCAGGCCGGGCATGACCCGGCGCCAGTGCACCGGGGAATACAAGATAAAACCGATCAAACGACAAGTCCGTGAACTGCTCGGCTACCCCCACCCGCAGCGCGTCCCGAAGGACGTCTTCGTCGAGCAGTGGGTGGGCATCTCCACCGACGAGTTCCACCGCGCCAAGGACGCCGACGTCCGCTACATGCGCAACCGCCACCCCCTGATCGACCTGGGCTGGTCGCGCAGCGACTGCCTGCGCTACCTCACCTCGCTCGGCCTCGCCGACACCCCGAAGTCCAGTTGCCTGGGCTGCCCGTACCACGGCAACGCGCAGTGGCGGCACATCCGGGAAAACCCCGAGGAGTGGCGTGACGTCGTGGAGTTCGACGCGGCGATCCGGGCGGGCAACGCCCGCGCGAACGCCTCCGGCACCCGGCTGCTCGGGCAGGCGTTCCTCCACCGCTCCCGAGTCCCGCTCAGCGAGGCGCCGATCGACCACGTCACGGCGGCCGAGTGGGCCGCCCGCCAGCAGGAGATCGATGACCGCACCGCGGTGGTGGAGGACCTGGAGAACGGGGTGGTGGACGGCTGCTCCCCGTGGGCCTGCCGGTCAGGCGACCCCGTGCGGAGCGATTTCGACCTCACCGCGTGACCACACCCGCCCCATCCGCCGGACCGAATGCCCGAGAGCACTGATCATGACCAGCATCACCCAGGCCCTGGCCCTCTATGACATGGCCGGCCAGATCGAACGCCTCCGATTCCAGCTGCGCGCCCTGCCGCCGGCTCCCGCCATCCCAGACCTGGACAGCGTCACCGCGCAGGTGCACTCCCTGGCCGGAATCCTCACCGCTGTCAGTGACCAGGTCAGCCACCGCCTGGGCCTGTCTTCCGCGGACGCGAAGAAGGCAGTAGTGGTGTACAGCGCTGCCCTCGTCCCGCTCGGTGAGGCCATGACCGAACTCGGCCGCCTGCAGGCCGAAGTAACGTTCTTCAACTTCACCACCTACCCCAGGTATCACAACAGCCCCTCGGACTTGGAACGCCAGCTCCGGTACGTCAACGAGATCATTACCGGCTGTCGTGACGCTGCCGACGAGGCACTCGAAGTCGCAGCCGATGAGCTGCAGGCAGCAGCGGTCGAGTTGGCGCACCCACCCGCTCGCGTACAAGCCGCCACCCCCGCCCGCACGCCCCGCCCCGTCAACTCCGCACAGGCCAACCCCGCGCCCGCCACACCGCCCTCCGCCGCGGCACCGCGCGCAGTGAAAAGCCGCTGACGTGCCCACCCTTGAATGGCCGACCCCGCGCTCAGCTACGGAAACGGGAGCCTGACCGCGGGTGCTCCAGGCCACCTCGGCGACACCCTGACCCACTCAGACCCACGGACGCACACGGGATCGAAGTTCTCGACCCAACTCTGTCCGTTGCTGCCCAAGTTGAAAGGCCAGCCCCTGCCTCAATCCGCCATATCCCGCCCAGTCCATACAACCGTGCAGTTGCGGCACATCCGGAACGACTTCGGGGTGACCGCGTGAGGCGGATCATCCTCGACCTGTTCGCCGGCCCCGGCGGCTGGAGCCACGCCCTCTCCCTCCTCGGGGCCCGGGACGTCGGCCTGGAGTGGGACACCTGGGCCTGCAAAACCCGGGCCTGCGCCGGGCAGTTGACGGTGCAGACGGATGTCGCCCGCTACCCGGCATGGATCTTCTCCGGACGTGTCCTGGGGCTGATCGCCTCCCCGCCGTGCCAGGCGTGGTCGATGGCCGGCAAGCGCCTGGGCCTGGTCGATCAGCCCCTCGTCCACCAGGCCGTCGCCGACCTCGCCGCTGGCCGCGACACCCGCGACCAGCTCCTGGCCGCGTGCGCCGACCCGCGTTCCCTGCTCGCCGCCGAGCCCATGCGCTACCTGCACGCCCTGAACGCGGTGGGCGAGCCGGAGTGGGTAGCCATGGAGGAGGTCCCCGACGTCCTGCCCCTGTGGCGGCAGTACGCCGCCATCCTGCGCACCTGGGGGTTTTCGGTGTGGACCGGGATCCTCAACTCGGCCGACTACGGAGTCCCCCAGACCCGCCGCCGGGCGATTCTGCTCGCCTCCCGGGTGCGTACCGCCGGGCCTCCGCCGCCCACGCACGCCCAGGTCGCCGAGCCGGAGTCGCTGTTCGGGCCCGGCCGCGCCCGGTGGGTGTCGATGGCCGAGGCCCTGGGGTGGGGCCGGACCGACGGCCCGGTGCCCACCGTGTGTGCCGGCGGGGGCCCGGGAGGCGGCCCCGAGCCCTTCCCCTCCGGCTCCCGCAAGACCCTCGCCGATGCCCGTGACCGCGGCACCTGGACTCCCCACCCGGGCGGAGCCGTCCTGCGATCCCGTCGTGAAGGGCCAGCCTGGGCCGCCCGGCCCGGCTCCGCCCGGCCCTCCGACCGTCCGGCGCCGACGTTCACCGCCGAAGCACACCGCTGGGTCTGGTCCCTGCGCAGCAACAACCAGACCAACGCCACCGTCCGGTCGGTCCGGGAGCCGGCCGGGACGCTGTTCTTCGGGCACCGCGCGAACGAGTGCACCTGGGTCGCCGAACCCGCCACCCCCAGCCCCGGCGACACCGCGGGCAAGACCATGGTGGTACCCGAGCCGATCAAGATCACCGCCCGGGAGGCGGGCATCCTGCAGTCCTTCCCGGCCGACTACCCCTGGCAGGGCAACAAGGGCCAGCAGTTCTCCCAGATCGGCAACGCCGTCCCGCCCCGGCTCGCCGCCCACCTCCTCGCCCCCCACCTCAACGTCCCCTTCCGCCCCGACGACTTCACCCTCGCAGCCTGATGCCCCGCACCACCCACCCGCACAAGGACGGCCCCGGCACCAGCACACCGTCGCCGCCGGGCTACTTCGCCGAACAGGCCCTGCTCGGCGCCCTCCTGTCCGAACCGCACCGCCTGCCCGACATGACCGGCATCAGCCCCGACGCGTTCACCACCCCGGCGCACGCCGCGGTGTTCGCCGCGATCCAAGCCCTGCCGGCCCCCGCCCCCGTCGAGCCCCCCGATCACGCCGCCGCGCTCGCCGCCCTGCGTGCACGGCCCGCCGCCCCCGGCCCGGGCGAGCACGCCGAGCACATCGCCTGGCTGGGCAAGGTGCTCACCGCCGCCCGTAGGCAGGCCCGCGGGCTGACCGCCGCCCACCTGCACACCCTCATCAGCGCATGCCCCACCCCCCGGCACGCGCCCGCGTACACGCGGATCATCCAAGCCGAGCACGCCCGCCGCCGCCTGCACAAGGCCGCCCAGCGCCTGACGCACACCGCGCGGGACACCTCGCTCCCCCACCCCGTGCCGAGCACCCTGGCCGAAGCCGACGCCCTCGCCGGTGTCGTGGACGACGTCGCCGCCGTCTTCCCGCCGCACTCCGGCTCCCTGCCCCGCACCCCCCTACCCCCGCAGGAACCCCCTCCCGATGGTGAAGAGGCCGCCCAGGAGGAGCGGCTGCTGCTCGCCACAGCCACCGCACGGCCAGCCGAGATCGAGCAGATGCACTGGCTGACGGAAGAGGACTTCACCCTCCCCCTGCACGCCGGACTCTGGCAGTGCCTGACCACACTGGTGCGCCAGCGCGCCCCCGTCGATCCCGTGACCGTCCTCTGGCAGGCCCAGCAGCGCGGTGTCCTGAACGGTGTCGATGACCCACGGGAGGTGCTCGGTTTCCTCACCCGGCCGGACGTGTCCGCGCCCTACCTCGGCGAGCGGATCCTGCGCCGGTCCGTCCTCGCCACCGCCCACCACGCCGGCCGCCGCATCGAAACCTTCAGCGACGACCCGGCCAACAGCCCCTACCAGCTCGTGGTCGGCAGCCGCCGCGCCCTCGCCGAACTGACGGCCATCCGCACCCGCTGGCAGCAAGCCACCTCCCCAGCAACCGGCCCCCCGCCCCGCACGACCCCGGCGGCCCGGCGCACCGGCCCCGCCCCCACCACGGCAGCCTCCGCCGGCCGCCTCACACGCTGACCCCGACCATGCCGGTGGACGGGCCCCGACCGGGTCCGGCCACCGGCAGAAAGAGCACACCCCACGTGACCGAACCTGCCCTCGACGCCCACGTCCGCCTCGACACCCACCCCACCCACCCCAGCGCCGTGACCGCGACCGTCACCGGCACCGGCACCGAAGCCGATCGCGCCCTGGCCATCCTCCTGGCCGACGGCTGGGAGAACGCCGCCGAGAACACGCTCGTCCTGGTCCGTATCGACCACGCGGAGCCCTACTGGGCCAACGAAACCGCCGACAAACTCCACGCGGCCGGGATCCCCACCCAGATCAGCGACCGGCTCCGCAAGGCCATCCACGAGGAGTGGACCTGGGCCGACTACCCCATGCCCTGGCTCACCCGGTCCGAGATCCGGGAGGTCTCCGAACAAGCGCAGAAGCTCTACGACGACATCCGGCACGGCCGGCTCCTCATCCACGCCCACGCCCACGACGGCCACACCACCGTCGCGGTCGGCACCTACCTCGATACAGGCAAGAGCGTCTACCTCCACGGAGAGAACCACCTGCGGCAGATCGCCGACACCTTCGACTCCCCCGCCCAGGCCCTCACCACGTTCGAACGCGTCCACGGCGACAGCATGCGCCCCGGCCCCGCACCCCTGACCGACACCGAGCGCCAGACCGCCCAAGCCCGCACCTTCCTCGGCACACCGGACACCGGCACGGAATCGCCGGCGGCCCAGCCCGAGCCCGCCCCCGAACCAGAAGTCGTGCCGGCGTACGCCGCCGACCCCGGCGACCACGACGCCCTACTGGAGGAGTTCCTCACCGCACACGGCGAGTGGCAAAAGTGGCGCACCTGGTCCGACGACACCACCCACGCCATCCACGAGTCCCAGACCCTGCGCATCGAACGCGTCCACGAAGCAGACCCCCGGGAGACGTCCTGGACCGTGGCCGCGTACGAAACACCCGTGTCCGAACGCATGTGGCATCTCACCGCGACCGACACCGCGCCCGCCCCCGTGCTGAAGGCCCTGCTGGACCAGCTGGACGACACAGACACATGGGAAACAGTCGCTGGCAGCCCCATCACGGACAAGACCGTCACCGAAGCCACCCGCCCCCTCACCGACGCCGGATGGAACCACACGGTGGACGGACGATGGATCCGCTGGGAAACCCCCCAGAAAGACGCCGGCGTGCAATTCGACGCCTTCGCCGCCCAGAACCCCGGCCACTACCTCCCCACCTGGACCCTGTGGGCAGGACAGAACCCCGACCGCCCCACCTGGGCCATCCACGCCTCCACCTACACCCCCGCCGCCCTGCTCTCCCACCTCACCGGAGAACTCGCCGAGGGAATCGGAATGCGTCAGCCGACGAAACGGGTGACCCAGAGCGCACCCGCCCTCCCACCTCAAACCCCTCACCAGCCACCAGCTCCCCGCCGACGCTGACCGATCCCTAAGGGCGGTCCCGTACACGACGATCGCCAACGGCGGCTATCCCGGCACCGGACTGGTCATGCCACACCGCCGCAGAAAGGCTCAGGAACTGCCCACCTGGAAGGAAGCGCACAACACGTCCCACAAACATGTCCGCGCTCGCGTCGAACACACCTTCGCCCGCATGAAGACGCCCCGTCCAGACTTCCTTGTGCAGTGCAGCTAGTCGGGGCGCGTGCACTTGGACGGGTGGCTCACCCCAGCTCATAAGGATGAGGCCCGCCCCCCGTACCGAGGGTGGCCGACTGGCGCTGCTAACTCTCCTTGAGCGTCCGGTAGAGCTGGTAGCCGTGAGTGATCAGACTCAGCACCGCCGTAATGTGATCTTCCGACGACGCTGGCGGCTCCTGCAACGACAGAACTACGCCAAACGTCTGCGCGACCAGAGCCACCTGGTCGGTAAGGCAGATCGAACAGACAACGTCCCGGAGGCGGCTGCTAGCCTCTTTTGCACGGGCGGGCACGCTTAGCTTGCCGCCTTTGCGGTCGAACGAGGGCGTCATAGGCGTATCTCCTTCGGTCGGAGTGAACGCAGGACCCTGGCGACGGCCGCGACACTGTGCAGCCAGGGCCCTGCGGCTAATCAGCTGATCAGCTGACTCAGACAGTAGAGCGCCCAACGGCCCCTTCCATCACGGGTTTTGCGCGCCTCGTGCGCCCCGCCATGCTGTGCGCCTTCGCTAAATGGCGTCCACGCCTTCTGCATACGCGAGCCAGCAACGACGCCTCGTGTCTTTCCGACGCCCAGCGCACCTCGGAGATCCGACATCTGCCCAGGTCAAGACCCCTCTCTATATTCAACGAACACATGTCCACCGAATATTTCTTTGTTCGCGCCCAGGCTATTGAGTCCGGCAGTCAGGCCGGTGCGGCGGTATGGAAAGAAGTTGGCGACCACGTGCAGTTGCGCGTAGCACGCTTCCTTGGCCTCGAATCTCTTCCGTGCCAGGGCATAACCGTCACGGGGAGCGGTGATACTCCTACCGAATCACAGTCATGCAATTGCATGTCTGTAAGGGGGAAGCGTGGGACGCGGAGGTAGCATGATGGATCAGCCGAACCCTGTGCGAGTCGGACATAAAGGCGCGAAGGTTTCTTGGAGGAAGAGTTCGTACAGCGGCAGCAATGGCGACTGCGTCGAGCTGGCCGAGTTGGGCAACTCGGTGGCCCTCCGTGACTCCAAAGACCGCCAAGGGCCAGTGGTCTCGGTGGGGTGGCGCACCATGACGACGTTCGTCTCCGCACTGAAGGGCGGTCACATGGGCGCCGGCCAAGCCTGAGATGGCGATTCGGCCACCTCGCGCACGTCGAGGTGGCCTTGCCGACCGAGATCACATCAAAGAATCGCGCCTGCTCTGGAACCACCAAGACTGTCAGTCCATCATGTGAGGCGCGCAATTGCAGTAGTAGGTTTGGTGGTTGAGACCAGGACGTGCCAGTGACACAGCGACAGAGGGGTGGATGTCCGCGTGGATGGCGTCGACAAGAAGGCTGGGTCCTCGGACGAAGGAGCGAGGGATTTAGGCCAAGATCGGCCACATAGTGCCCGCATGTACGACTACTACTTGGGAGGCAAGACCAACTACGCAGTCGACCGGGAGGCGGCCCAAGCCGTCATCCAGCAGTTCCCCGCCATCGTGACGACGGCCCGTATCAACCGGGCCTACATGCAGCGCGCCGTGCACTTCCTCGCCGCGGAACGCGGCGTCCGTCAGTTCCTCGACATCGGCACCGGTATACCCACCGCGCCCAACCTTCACGAGGTGGTGCAAGCCGTGGACCCGCGATGCAAGGTGGCATACGTCGACACTGACCCGATCGTCCTGGCGTACGCCGACTCGCTCCTCACCAGCGCCCCGCAGGGCGAGACGAGCTACATCGAAGCCAGCGTCACCTCACCTGAGGCGGTCATCGACGCCGTCAGGGAGGACGGCTGCATCTCGTTCGACAAACCCGTCGCGCTGACGTTGCATGCCCTGCTGCACTTCGTCCCAGACGACCAAGACGCGTACGGGGTCGTAGAACGGCTCCTCGATGCGCTCCCCACCGGTTCGTACCTCAGCCTGTCCCACTGCACGGGAGACTTCGCACCCGAGCCCTGGCAAGCCATCGTGGACCTATACACACAAAATGGCACCCCGGCACAAGTGCGTTCCTATGCCGAGGTGCTGCGCTTCTTCGATCGCCTTGACCCAGTCGATCCGGGCCTTGTCGTTGCCCACCGCTGGCGGCCGACGCCGGCCAGCGGGCCCAGCTTGGCTACGGACGCCGACGCGTCTCTCTACGCAGGTGTCGCCTTGAAGAGGTGACCCTTCTTAGAGGTCCTAACAAAGGCGTTGGACGTGGCGGTGTGTGATGAGACAGGTGGCGAGGCCGAGGAAGGCTTCGTGAATGTCATCGCGTCGCTCCCAGCGGATGCGCAGGCGGCGGAAGCCGTGGAGCCAGGAGATGGTGCGTTCGACGACCCAGCGGGAGATGCCCAGGCCGGTGCCGTGTGGCCGGCCGCGCTCGGCGATCGCGGGCCGGATGCCTCGTTTCCACAGCAGACGCCGGTACTTGTCGTGGTCGTATCCGCGGTCCGCGAAGAGCATGTCCGGCCGTCGCCGCGGCCTGCCGACGACGCCGGCGACCGGTGGGACCTGGTCGAGCAGGGGCAGGAGCTGGGTGACGTCGTTGCGGTTGCCTCCGGTCAGCGACACCGCGAGCGGGATGCCCTGGCCGTCGACAAGGACGTGGTGCTTGCTGCCCGGCCGTGCTCGGTCGACCGGGCTGGGACCGCTTTTGGGCCCCGGCGGGCTGCCCTGACGTGGGAGGAGTCGATCACCGCCCTCGACCAGTCCAGCTTCTTCGCCGACCGCAGCTTCCTCAGCAGCACCAGGTGCAGCTTCTCCCACACGCCGGCCTCGTTCCAGGCGGCCAGGCGCCTCCAGCAGGTCATCCCGGAGCCGAAGCCCAGCTCCTGCGGCAGGTACTCCCACTGGATCCCGGTGTGCAGCACGAACAGGATCCCGCACAGGGCCTGCCGGTCCGGTACCCGTGGCCGGCCCGCCACCAGTTTCGGCCCCGGCTCGGGCAGCAACGGTTCGATGAGCGACCACAGTTCGTCCGACACGATCCACGGCCGCGACTGACGCTTCCCCACGACCCGGGCAACGAGCAGACGAGCCGATGGTCACTTGATCAACAACTTCTGTTAGGACCTCTTAGTCTCACGGTCCTTGCTCTACAGCTTGGTGCGCATGTCGATGAGCCGCTGCTTCGAATGCTTCTTGGATAGGCTGGCCTTGAAGAGACGATCAAAGCTCTTGCAGCGTTGGTCTACCTCATCCGGTTCCTGGCGGACGAGACCGCTTTCGTGGCCTTCCTCGTACAGAACCGTGGGAAGCCGCTGCTCTTCGAAGTCGAACAACATGGTCTGGCCGAAACCGACCGGCAGATTCAGGCGTGTCAGTTCAACGATGTGCAGGCTGATGCGCGGCTCGTCGGCCAGCTCGATCAAGTGGCTGACCTGGTCCCGCATGTCGTCCCTAGCCCCGAACCCCCGGATGAGGCTCACTTCATCGAGCAGGCAGAGGTAGTGCGCCGATCCGGATTCACGGAAGCGCGCCTGGCGCTCCAGCCGGAACTGCACCCGCTTTTCGATCTCTTTTTCGGGTGCTTCCGGCATCCCCGAGCGAATCACGGCGTGGGCGTACTCGGCCGTCTGAAGCAGCCCAGGCACCCGGTCGCGGTCGTAGACCCGGATGCGATTGGCGCTCTCCTCCAACGTCACCAGGGTGAGCAGCTGCCGCTTGGCCACCCCGCGCCATTCCGACCCCTGCCACCAGTGGCGCCGGTTAGCGTTCTCCAACACCTCCAGGAGATGCGCTTCCTCCTCGGGGGACGCCCGGTAAATCTTGAGAGCCTTGAGTACCATCTCGGGCTTGCAGGGGGTCTCGCCGGTCTCGATGCGGCTGACGGTATAGTTCTGGACCCCCAGCCGGCGAGCGGCCTCTGTCTGGGACAGACCCTGCGCTTCACGGAGTCGCCGCAACTCACGACCAACCACCATGTGCTGCGCCTTGGGCACAGCCTTGTGGAGCTGTCGAACCTGCCGTCGAGCCTGCGGATGGGCTCCCACTTGATCTCCTCCAGCTAACACCACTGATGCGGTCCCGAGTTGGACGCGCCATCAATCGTGCAGCACATCCGCGAGTGGTGTACAGCAAATCGGATAATCGGATCAATTACGTCAATTTGTTCGAGCTGTGACGCCGTCACAGGAAGACGCTGGTCAGGACCCACGCCGTACACGTGCTGCTGGCCTATGCCAACATTAACGGCTCGCGAAAGTGAGTGAGCTTGTTCATGCAACTGCACCGAACCGGTGGCCATTTCAGTCACAGGTTGGCCGAAACATGGGCACGGCGGCTAGTTGGTGCAGGTGCCGGTCCAGCACCTCAGCAGGTCCTGGATGACATCGAGGACCTGGTAGAGGATCAGGCCGGCATCCGGGCTTCTACGTCAAGCCGCCGAAGGATGAGTAAGTCCGGCTGTCAGTGGCATGTCCTGGAGATGCCAGGAGTCCTGCCACCGCCCGTCCGAGAATTGATTACTGCCAAAGCCGCCAGGACAACCTGAGCAGAGACCGGAGCCGGCGGCCCGCCCAGCGACACGCTGGGCAGAGCGGAGCAACATAGCGCGGGATCGCCGGTTGGCCAAACCGGCGATCCCGCGCACCATAGATAGTCCACCGCCACGCCCTGCCCCTACGTCGAAAGGCGCCGCCTACGGCCACGGACACGACACGAAGCACAGCCCCCAGGAGGCCCCTGTGGCAGGCGATCACGCCATCGCGTAGCTCGCCCGGAACAGCTCCTGCGCCCGCTCCACGTCCCTCGGCACACGGAGCTGCACCTCCAGATCACCAGTCCCGTGGTGGCCGAGAGCGGACACATCCCGGGTGAAGCCGGGCACCAGGTCGGCCTCTTTCGGATCCACCTTGAGGTACACGAGGAGCTTGGTTCTCTGCGGCGGACAGACGCAGGCGAAGTTCCGCAGGCGCTGATACGCCCGGTACGTCTTGCGCTGCACGCAGGTCACGTCGCCGAGACCGAGCAGTATCTCGTCGAGCGCCTGCACCAGCTCGTCCAGCGCCGCGCTCGGGCCGGCGCCTCCTGCCCGTACGACCGGCTTCCTGCTGGCCCCTCGCACTGCCGGCTGCCCGCCGCTGACGGAGGACACGGTCTCAAGTCCGAGCAGGTCCCTGCCGAAGTACCGGTAGCGGACCAGGTCGATGCTGCGCCGGTGTTCGCGCACAGCGTGCACGTCGTAGCGGGTGAAGTCCCCAGCGATGCAGATCAGCCTCGGGCTGCTCCACAGCACCTGGGCCGCGGCCGGAGCCCCGAGCCGGTCGCGGACCAGGCGCTCGAACTCGGCCCGGTGGTCCACGAGCCAGCTCAGATAGAACAGGCCCTGGTTGATGACGCCGGCGTCGACACCGCGCTTGTACTCCACGACGACGGGTGACCCGTTCTCGTCCAGACCGAGTGAATCGATCCTGCCCCCATGGACCGGCCCCGTGCTGTACTCACTCGCCAGGAACCGGACGCCCAGCAACGTCTCCATGTGTACCTCGACCTGAGCCTGCACATCCGCTTCCGTCTCAGCAAGACGCGGCGCGACCTCGGCCGCGCCGCTCTGTGTCATGTGGAACAGCTTCAGGCCCCACACCTTCCCTTCCTCGGCTTCAAGATCCGTAACGCCGAGGGGCGCGGAATTGTTTCAACGAAGGTCGGCTAATCCGAAGGTGATGTGAGATCCTGCGCGTACGGACGTCAGATGGACATCGCGTCCCCCAGTCATCGGGAAGATACGTTTCCCCCATGCGTCCCCCGGTGTCCGAGGGGACGGCGGAGAAAATCACGTTTTCCCAGGTCAGGGCCCATTCCACAAGCACTGGAGCGGGCGCCTTCTAAGCACCTGCCCCGTCTCAATCACACGCACCGGCGTACGCAAGTTGTCCATGTCGATGTTGCGATCCTTGAACGCCCAGAAGGGCAACCGTCAGGCTGCGGCTCGACTCCCACGATGGGGTACAGGAGAGGGTTGCCAGCCTCGGCCGCCCCGAAGGGCGACCGCCACGCCGGTGACCGCGCGGACGTTGCTGAGCGCCTTGTCATTGCGATCCTCGGCCGCCCCGGGGAGCGACCACCACGGCAGTGGTCGGGTACGGAGACGCTGCTCGCGCAGGTGTTGCGATCCTCGGCCGTTCCGGGGAGCGACCGCCACCGGCGACCACCTCGAATGGACCGGCGTCATCAAACCGTGCGATCCTCGGCCGCCCCGGAGGGCGACCGCCACGCGGTGAGGCTGTGACCAGAGGCCCAAAGCCGAAGGAGTTGCGATCCTCGGTCGCCCCGCAGTCTTTCGCGGATCTTTCCTGTCTGCCCCGGGCGAACTGCTGTACACCTCCGTTGTGTAGGGTCTCAGATTTCGCTGAACAGTCTCACGCCCTGCCTCATATCGGCTGCACTTGTGCAGTGGCCGTGAGACAAGCAGGTCGGCGCGTTCACTGGTCACCAAAGGCGCCGGCAGCGAGGCCGCTGCGCTCGCCATGGTCTACCAAAAACGCTTTGCCCAGGCCGGCGAGAGGTTGCTACCGTCACGCCAGCGCGAGAGACGCGTGATCACGGGACAGGGAGGTTGATGAATATGGCTGCCGTCGGCCGTCTTCAGCATGCCCTTTTCCGGCCCGCGCGTTAGCAGAGCGCGGGCCGGTCGTTCCAACGAACCAGGAATGACACGTGACTTCCTCTTCTTCGTCAGCCCACATTCAGCTGACCACCGACCGCCTCGTTCTTCGACCCTGGTGCTCGTCCGAGGCCGCCGCGGTCCTCGACAACACCAGGTCGGTCGACTGGGCGGACGACTTCCCCGCCGAAGGCGACCGCGTCGTCGCGGGCCTCTTCGACCAGTTTCCCGACTGGCTCGGTGAGCACGGCCACCGTCTGATCATCGAGCGCGGCAGCGGCTTGGTGGTGGGCTCGATCGGCCTATTCTGGCCGCCCAGCGAGGGGACCCTCGAAATCGGATACGGCATCGTGGCTTCCCGCCGCGGCCGGGGGTATGCCCCCGAGGCCACCCGGGCTCTCGCCGAGTTCGCCCTCACCGCCCCCGGCGTCCATACCGTGTTCGCCAACGTGGAGCTGTCGAACCCGGCCTCCGTCCGCGTACTGGAGAAGGCTGGCTTCCACCGATGGGCCACTGAGGACAACGAGGACAACGTGGCCCACTTCAGGATCACGAAGACGGACCACCACGAGCGGTGATTCGTTGGGGCCGGCGGCATGCCGTCGGCCCCGCACCGCCGCAGAGGAAACGACACGGCTGTGAGACAGCACTCTCTCGCCAAGCCGTGAGACAGCCAGAGAACACCAGGTCACGGCATCGGTAGATGAGGCGGTCGGCGACGGACTGGGCGGTGTGCTCTTCCTCTTCGCCGCGTGCGGTGAGGGGAAGCCGATGTTGGCGGCGGCGGTCATGGTGGGGTAGAGGGCGAAGTTCTGGAAGACCATGGCCACGTTGCGTTCGCTGGCGGGCAGATCGTTGGCGGGCTGCTGGTCGAGAAGCAGTTCGCCGCTGGTGATGTCCTCAAGGCCGGCGATCAAGCGGAGCAGAGTGGATTTTCCGCATCCTGAGGGGCCTAGGAGGACGAGGGAATCGCCGGGGGCAGGTGCAGGGAGACGTCGTGGACGGCCCCGTGGCCACCGGGGTAGGTCTTGCCGAGTCGGTTCAGGGTGATGGTGCTGCCCAGGGGGTTGGTCTCCTGAGGTGCGGTGAGAGTGGGGCGAGGCTGCAGCCGGGCGTTGGTCAGCGGGTGAGTTCGTCGGCTGTGACGGCCAGGCAGGCGGCGATCAGGACGAGGTTCTTCAGGACGTACTGGCCGTCGAGGGTGGGGATGCCGTGATGCCACATGGCGTCGGGGAGCAGGGCCAGGGAGGAAAGCACTCCGCTCATGTGGGCGTAGAACGCGGCGAGGGCGTGGCGTAAGAGGATCCCCGTAATCAGGGCGAGGCCGATCAGGGTCTCGGCCGTGCCCAGCAGCGGCAGAGATACCTGGGCGGGCACCAGGCTGCCGGTCAGCTTGGTCATGGTCTGGAGGGCGATGTGCTCGGCCGGGCTGGTGGCGGGGAAGAGTTTGAGGATGCCGAACCAGCAGTAGATGACGCCCACGCTGACACGCAGGATGACCAGGCTGCCAGGCCGGTAGCGCTCGGCTGCCCGGTGCACCGCGGCCGAGTACCGGTGGCAGTGCGGGGGCAGCGCCGAAGGGCGTTGATGGCGCTGGGGTTGGTGACGGACGCGGGTGGGCAGTGTGCCTCGGTGGGCCATCCGGCGCCTCCAGACCGGTACCGCAGCGGTGGCTGCGGGTGAAGTGTGGGGAGGCCCCGCGAGGAGCGCTTTGCACGGTGTCCTCGCGGGGCTGGCGTGGGGGTGTTGCGAGGTGCGGGGCGGCTGGGTCAGCCGAAGTCGACGTCGCTGCACAGGAAGTACTTCTGGTCCATGTGCGATGCCTTCCAGACAGTCACCACGACGTGGCGTCCGCTGTATCCGGTGGTGCTGACATCGGTGGTGTAGTGCGCCTGGTAGGGGTAGCGGCCGGTCTTCTTGACCTGGTCGAGGTTGTTCCAGCCGATGAGCTGGGTGGTCGGGTCGAAGCCCTGCTTGGTGACGTAGATCTCCAGCCAGTCGGCGCCGTGCCGGGCCTCGTCGTAGAGGTCGACGGTGAAGTCGGAGCCGATGCTGGTGGTGATCCACGGTCCGGGGCGGTCGAGCGCTCCGTAGTTGGTCTCGCCCTGGCCGCCGGCGCTGCAGATCTGGCCGTTGGGGATGACCTGCTGGTAGTTGTCGCCGGTGTTGTTGGCGTAGACGGCCTTCCACGCGGTGATCGCGTTGGGGTTTTCGTGGTAGGTGCGGTAGCACATGGGATCCTGGGCCTCGTTGGGCTCGCTGGAGCCCCAGCGCTGCAGGCAGCCGTAGTTGCGGGTCTGGGGGGCGATGACCGTGCCGTGGGCGGAGGCGGTCGGTGCCTGGGCCATCAGGCCCAGCAGGGTGGTGGCCAGTGCGGCGGCGCCCAGCGCGGTGCGGCGGGACGCGGTCGTGTGATTCATGGTCGGTTGTCCTCCGTTGTTTCGGGAAGGGTGCCGGTCGGCGGTGCCGGCCGGTGAGAGCCTTGCGCGTGCTCGGGAGGGTGCTGTTCAGGTCAGCTGTCGGGCCGGCTCACCTCCTCTCGCCTCGGGGCGACCGCCGTCGTGGGGCGGATGAGCGTGTTCGCCGACCAGGTGCCGGGGCCGAGGGCGGCGATGAGCAGGAAGGCCCAGCAGAACAGGGCGGCGAGCTCGCCGCCGTTCTGGATGGGGAACAGGGCGTGGGGCTGGTGCTGGACGAAGTAGGCGTAGGCCATGGATCCGGAGCAGATGACCGCCGCCGGGCGGGTGCCGGCACCGAGGGCGACCAGGAGCCCTCCGGCCAGTTGGATGATGGCGGCCCACCATCCCGGCCACTGGCCTACGGCCGGTGCCGGTCCGTGGGGGCCGCCGAGGACGCCGAACAGGGTGGCCGCGCCATGGCAGGCGAACAGGAAGCCCACCACGGTCCGGTAGAGCGCGAGTACGACGGGAGCACTGATCGCTTCGAGGTTCACAGGAGGTGTCCTTCCGCGAAGTGAGCGTCCTGCTGCGGCACTGGTACCGGCACCGCGGTCGGAGGCCCCTGGGGAGGCCGGCACCCCCGCACCCTCAAGCGGGGATGCCGGCCGATCGGGACCGTACGGGGCTCAGGGCCCGTACGGGTTTGCGGCTGCGCCTTGGGCGCGGGGCGCGGCCGGCGTGGTTGGTTCAGCTGGTCAGAGACCACTTCTGACTGTTCCACCCGCCGCAGTCCCACAGGTGGAGCCGGGCTCCGTCCGCTGTGCTCTGGTTCTCGATGTCGAGGCAGCGTCCGGACTTGAGGTTCTTCAGGGTGCCGTTGGACTGGAAGGCCCACTTCTGGCTGTCGTAGCCGCCGCAGTCCCACAGGTGGGTCTTGGTGCCGTTGGCGGTGTTGCCGCCCTCGACGTCCAGGCACTTGCCCAGCACGCGCAGCTCGGTGCCGTTGAGGGTCCACTTCTGCCGGTCGGTGCCGGCGCAGGTGGCGAGCTGGGCGGGGGTGCCGTTGGCGTTGGCGCCGTCCTTGGCCTCGGCGCACTTGCCGTTCGCGTTGACGAGCTGCTTGCCGGTACCGGATCCGTTGCCCGGGTCGGTGCCGCCGCCGTCGCCGGGGTCGTCGGTGTTGGCGGTGTGGTCGAAGTAGACGAAGTCCCAGTTCTTCAGTTCGGGGACGGTGAACTTCAGGTAGGTGCCGGAGGAGTCGCTGCCGGTGGTGAAGGGGAGGTTGGCAGAACGGCCGCCGTCGCGGTCGGGGCTGCCGACGCGGAGGGCTGCCGGGGCCTGCTGTCCGTCGCGCAGGTAGTACTTGACGGAGACGTTGGTCTTCGTGGGCGGAGTGGCGGTGCCGGCGTCGCGCCACTTGCCGTCGTTGCCGAGCAGGTTGATCAGGTGCAGCACGTCGGTGTCGCCGTTGCGCATGGCGTTGGTCCACACGGTGTTACCGGAGCCGTCGGTGGAGGTGTTCACCCCGTCGATGGCGGTCTTGTTCGAAGCGGTGTGCAGGTCGGGGCCGTAGAAGAGGTTCTCGTAGCCGGTGATGACGTCGTAGTACGTCTTCTCCCATGCCTTGAGCTCGGCGGACATGCTCTTGTCCTTGTTGAGGAAGTACTCGGTGTTGAGCATGTGGTCGTTGGGGCCGAGTTCGAGGTGGCCGGCGCCGTTGGCGGCGAACATGGCGTTGGCCAGTTGCACCGAGGTGGTGTCGAAGACGGAGTTGTTGTTCGGGGTGCTGGAGTCGGGGGTGTTGGGGCGGTTCATGTAGGCGGGGGTGATGTGCGGCTTGCCGCCGGATGCCTGGCGCTGGCGCTCCAGGTAGTCCTTGACCGAGGAGTTGGTCTCGTAGTTCGACCACAACTCGGTGTAGAGGTAGTCGGCGTTGGACCTGGCCAGTTCGGCGTCGCCGTAACCGTCGACGGCGTTGAAGCCGACCACGTTGTGCCCCCCGGGCAGAGCCTGCTTGGTCTTGTTGGTCAGCTGGGCGAAGCCGTTGGGCCGGTTGACCTTGTTGCCGGCCTTGTCGTACTTCTCCGACCAGTAGCCGATCTGGTCCAAGTGAGCGCCGTCGAAGCCCATGGAGTTCACCGAGTCCTTGTACTGGCCGACGATGTAGTTCTGCCAGTCCGGGTTCTCGGGGTTCATCAGGTGCAGGATCTGGTTGGGCAGCATCGGGTAGTACCACTCGTCCGTGCCGCCGGGGCTGTTGAACAGCCGCCAGTCCGGGTTGACCTGGGAGGTGTCGTAGTCGTTGAGGGCCGCGTACGACATCTGGTACGGCATGGCGGCCATGCCGCGGCTGTGCTCGGCGTCGATGTAGTTGCGGATGGTGGTGGAGCTGAGGGTATCGCCGTTCCACGCCGTCCAGGTGCCGGCGACGCCGGACCCGTCGTGCTTGACGGGCTTCTCGTGCTTCCACAGCCAGTCGTAGTACTGCAGCGCGTTGATGTGGTAGCGCTGGGAGAGCTCGGCGATGTCGCCCTTGGCGTCGTCGACGGAGATGTTCGTGCCGTAGTAGGCCAGGAACCCGAACCTGGGGAAGCGGGTCCAGGTGGAAGAGACGTCGATCGCCGTCTGGGTGCGACTGGAGCCGGCCTGGATCTCGACCAGGTAGCCCTGAAAGTCCGTGGACGGCGGCGTCACCTTCCACACGGCCCGTCCACTGCCGTCGGCCTGCACGGTGCCGCTCTTCACGACGTCCCCGAGGTGGGTGAGCGTGAAGGTCACCGGACCGCTGCCGTCGACCTGCGCGGTCACCGTGGCCTCCTGGCCCGGCGAGTAACGGGACGCGTCGGTCCAGGCGTCGCTGACGCCGACGGCCGAGGCCGGGGAGGCCGGCGCAAACGCCAGCCCTGATGCGGCCAGCACCAGGCCGGCAGCCAGTCCCGTACGACGGACTCTGCAGTGTCGTGCTCCTGTCATATCTCCTCGCTTGGGGGAAGGGCGGCGACCGCGCGCACCCCAGCCGCCGGAACGTCCGCATGAGCGGGCGCCCGGGGGGAGCCGTGAGGGTAGGTGCACCGGCAGCGAGCCGCGGGTCTCGGCGGCAGCCGCTAGGCAGGGCCGGGCGCAGCGACGCGCATGCGGATGCCGCAGACGCACTGCACCCCTGGCACAGAAGGGGCGACCACGCCGCGGTGTGCTGCGGTGCGGTCGACGGTTAACGTCCCGCTATTTCTTCCCCATGTCAACGAAATGAACAAGATTCGTCGCTCCAGTTCGCCCGCCGTGGCCATCCACTCCCCAGACAGAGCCGGACAGGCAGGGGGGAAGGCGTTCATCACGGTTCGATAACGCGCCTTTTTCTTTCTTGACGCATGAAAACATTCAGGGACACACTCCCGTCATCCGCAGGCAACCGGTCGAGCCGCACCGGCCCTGCCGAACACTCCGGGGGACACGCATGACGCTCTCCAGACGGATCCTCTCCGGCGCCGGCGCCGGTGCGGGCCTGGTCTCCTCGGCGGCCGCTCCCCACGCCGCCGCGGCAGAGGCCGCTCCCGCCGGTCTGGCGGGTGCGCCTGGCACCGCAGCCTCCCGTAGCAGGTCGCTGTTGCCGATAGCGAGCCGTAACAGTGTTCACCCGCTCCGGGGCCGGCCCGCTGTACTGGAACATCTACGGGTGGCCCTTCCCCCACATCGCCGCGATCCCGGAGGACGAGTGGAAGGCCGACATCGACTGGCTGGCCCGCGACCTCGCGCCGCACGGTTACACGATGGCCTGCACCGACGGCTGGATCGAGGACTCCTCCCGCACCACTGAGCACGGCTACGTCATCAGCTACACGCTCTCCGGACATCAGGCGACGGGCTACGCCCGCATGGCCGGCGAGGACCAGTCGGTCACCTTCTCCGTGGAAGCCCCCCGCGCCGACACCTACCGCCTCGACCTGCGCTACCACGCCTCCCAGGCGGCGCCCCTCACCCCGGGCGTCGAGCGGCCCGACCGCACGGTGGTCACTCCGCCCCGGCCCCTCGCCTTCGGGCCCACCTCCAACCGATGGTCGACGCCGAGCGGCCGCATCCGGCTTGACCGGGGCAAGAACCTCCTTGTCTTGATGCGCACGGCCGACGACAGCGGTTCGATAGCGCTGAACTACGTCGGCATCGGCTGACGCGCCGTCACACACGTTTGGAGACACCAGAGATGAGCCCCTCACCGGTCCGGTTCTCGGATCTCGTCAGCGAACAGTCCCGCGCGGAGATCTTCGCCACCGTGCTAACCTCCGGTCCGCTGTCGCGCACCCAGCTCGCCCAGCGACTGGGCCTGGTGCCCTCCAGCGTCACGCGCATGCTCCCCCCGCTGCTGGAGCACGGCTACCTGCACGAGAGCGACGCCGCCCCGAACGGGCGGGGCCGGCCGCAGAAGATGCTGCACGTCAACCCCGACAAGCACATCGTGGTCGGCATCAAGATCGGCCCCGCGCAGGTGTCTGGTGTGGTCACCGACATGGCCGCCAACGTCCTCGCCCGCCTCGAAGAACCCATCGCCGACCGCACCCCCGAGACGGTCCTGTCCGCCGCCGCAGCCCTGACGCTGCGCCTCCTGGAACAGGCGCCCGAGGCCGCGGACCGGGTGCTGGGCCTGGGTGTCGGCGTCAGCGGTCACGTCGACTCCGCCGCCGGCGTGTGCCGGTACTCGGCCCTGCTGGGCTGGAACAAGGTCGACGTGGCCGGTCCGCTGCGCGAGGCCACCGGGCTGCCGGTGGTGGTGAACAACGACGTCAACACCCTCGTGGTGGCGGAGCGCTGGTTCGGACAGGGCCGGGACGTCGACTCGTTCGCCGTCGTCACCGTCGGACCCGGCATCGGCTGCGGCCTCCTCCTCGACGGTGCCCTCTTCTCCGGCGCGAGCGGCCTGGCCGGAGAACTCGGCCACCTGCCCCTGGACCCCGTCGGCCCGATGTGCAGCTGCGGCCGCCGCGGCTGCCTCGAAGCACTCGCCGGCGACCGGGCCGTACTGCGCCACCTCCAGGACGCCGGGGTGCCCTGCGCCACCATCGACAAGGCCATGGACATCGCCCGCTCGGGAAGCGGCTCGGCACAGACCGTCGCCCGCTCCGCCTTCGCCGAGGCGGGCACCGCACTGGGCCGCGGACTGGCCGGCATGTGCAACCTGCTCAACCTTCAGAAGATCATCCTCGCCGGGGAAGGCGCCGTCGCCCACGACCTGTTCGGACCGGCCATGAACCAGGCCCTTCAGGCCCACGCCTTCTCCACCGCCGCCCACGACTGCGACATCCACGTCGACCCCGTCACCCACGACCTGTGGGCGCGAGGCGCCGCCTGCCTCGTCATCCGCGAGGCCGTCGGCGCCGCGATCTCCTGACCGACAGGACCACCCCGGCAACCGGTCACCCCGCCCCCGGACACCCCGGCATACCGTCCCGGCAAGCACCCAGCATCAACGATGAGGATTTGACGTGCCCGAAAACGCGCCCAGCCCTGCCGACGCCTGGTGGAGCAACGCGGTGGTCTACCAGATCTACCCGCGCAGCTTCGCCGACTCCGACGCGGACGGCATCGGCGACCTGCAGGGCATCACCGAACGCCTCGACTACCTCTCCGAACTCGGCGTCGACGTGCTGTGGCTCTCCCCGGTCTACCCCTCCCCGCACGACGACAACGGCTACGACATCAGCGACTACCAGGACATCGACCCCCTCTTCGGCACCCTCGCCGACTTCGACCGCCTCCTGGCCTCCGTCCACGAACGCGGCATGAAGCTCGTCATGGACCTGGTCGTCAACCACACCAGCGACGAACACCCTTGGTTCACCGCCTCCCGCGGCGGCGGCCCGGGCGGTCCGAAGCGCGACTGGTACATCTGGCGCCCGCCCCGGGAGGGCATACAGCCCGGAACGGCGGGAGCAGAACCGAACAACTGGGAGTCGTGGTTCTCCGGTCCCGCATGGACCTTCGACGAAGCGTCCGGCGAGTACTACCTGCACACCTTCTCCCGCAAGCAGCCCGACCTGAACTGGGACAATCCCGACGTCCGGCAGGCCGTGTACGCGATGATGCGCTGGTGGCTGGAGCGCGGAGTCGACGGCTTCCGCATGGACGTCATCAACCTGATCTCCAAGGACCCGGCGCTGCCCGACGGTATCGTCCCCGAAGGCGCCCGCTACGGACTCGGCCACCCGTACTACGTGTGCGGGCCCCGCATCCATGACTACCTCGCCGAGATGCACCGCGAGGTCTTCGTCGGCCATCCGCGCCGCCTGCTCACGGTCGGCGAAATGCCCGGCGTCACCGTCGAGCAGGCCAAGCTCTTCACCGACCCCGCCCGCCGCGAACTCGACATGGTCTTCCAGTTCGAGCACGTCGGCCTCGACCAGGGCCCGGGTGGCAAGTTCGACGTCCGCCCCCTGAAGCTGACCGATCTCAAGGCCAGCCTCGGTCGCTGGCAGACGGGCCTGGGCGAGACTGGCTGGAACAGCCTGTACTGGAACAACCACGACCAGCCCCGTGTGGTCTCCCGCTTCGGCGACGACTCGCCGTTCTACCGCTACCGGTCCGCGAAAATGCTGGCCACCGTCCTGCACCTGCACCGCGGCACCCCGTACGTCTACCAGGGCGAAGAACTCGCCATGGCCAACGCGCCGTTCACGTCGATCGACGACTTCCGCGACATCGAGTCCCTCAACCACTACCGCGACCAGCTCGCCGTCGGCGCCGACGAACAGCAGATCCTCGACGGCCTGCGGCACCGCAGCCGGGACAACGCCCGCACCCCCATGCAGTGGGACGCCACCGAGCACGGCGGGTTCACCGCCGGCCGCCCGTGGATCGCGGTCAACCCCGACCACACCGAGGTCAACGCCAAGGCACAGCTGGCCGATCCCGACTCCGTCTTCCACTACTACCGCCGCTTGATCGCCCTGCGGCACACCGAGCCCGCCCTCACCCACGGCGACTTCCACATGCTCCACCCCGAGCACGAACAGCTCTACGCCTTCACCCGCCACGATGCGGGCACGGGCACCGAACTGCTCGTCCTGGCCAACTTCGGCGCCGACGACCTCACCATCGACCTGCCCGACGGCTGGGAAGGCACCGAGACGCTCATCGCGAACGTGCCCGCCACCTCACCTCTCACGAGCCCGCACACCCTGCAGCCGTGGGAAGCGCGCGTCCACCGCCGCCGCACCGTCTGACACGCCCGCTCCAACGCACCGACGCACACGCGAGGAAAACAGCCATGAACAACCCGCGCACCCGCTTCCCCCTGCGCAGAAAGCCGCTGCTGCTGACCGTCTCGGCGCTGGCCCTGCTGGCCCCGCTGACCGCCTGTGGCGGCTCCGACTCCGCCGCCGGCGACGGCAAGACCCTGCGGCTGTGGCACTACGAGGACAAGGACGGCGCCCTGGGCAAGGCGTGGGCCGCGGCCGTCACCGAGTTCAAGAAGAGCCACCCGGAGGTGAAGGTCGTCTTCGAGCAGAAGACGTTCGACCAGATCCAGCAGAACGCCGGCATGATCCTGAACTCCGACAAGGCGCCCGACGTCATGGAGTACAACAAGGGCAACGCCACCACCGGCCTGCTCGCCAAGCAGGGCCTGCTCACCGACCTCACCCCGATCGTCAAGGCCCACGGCTGGGACAAGAAGATCAGCGACAGCGCCTCCGTCACCGCCCGCTACGACAAGAACGGCGAGATGGGCGGCGACACGTGGTACGGCGTGCCCAACTACGGCGAGTTCGTCCTCGCCTACTACAACGACGACCTGTTCAAGAAGTACCACGTCGCCAAGCCCACCGACTTCAACAGCTTCGAAGCCGCGCTGGCCAAGTTCAAGGCCGCCGGCGTCACCCCGCTCGCCAACGCCGGCAACGACCACCCCGCCATGCACTGGCTCTACCTGCTCGCCCTCTCCAGGGCCGACCACAAGTGGGTCGACGACTACCAGCGCTACCAGGGCAAGGTGGACTTCCACGGCCCCGAGATGACCTACGCCGCCAACAAGTTCAAGGAGTGGGTCGACAACGGCTACTTCGACCAGAAGGACGTCGGCCTCAAGGGCACCGACATGACCGAGCAGTTCGTCTCCCAGAAGCGGCCCATCATGGTCGGCGGCAACTGGTGGTTCGGCGGCCTGACCACCGACATCAAGGACTTCCAGTGGTCCACCGCCCCCTACCCGGGCAGCAAGATCACCCTCGGCGCCGGCGGCAACAACTGGGTCATCCCCACCAAGGCGAAGAACAAGAAGCTCGCCGAGGACTTCATCGACATCACCATGTCACCCAAGATCCAGAAGCTCATCGGTGAAGAGGGCAACATCCCCCTCGCCGCCAAGCCCGACGAGATCACCAACCCCAGGTCCCGGCAGCTCATCAACGCCTTCGACCAGGACCAGGCAAACGGCGGCCTGGCCTTCTACCCCGACTGGCCCGTCGCCGGCTACTTCGACACCTGGCTGGCCGCCACCCAGAACCTCATGAACGGCGGCAAGCCCGACGCCATCCTCGACCAGCTCGCCGCGCCCTACGAGAAGTACACCGCATCCCGGCACTGAGACCGCCCGGCCACAGGATTCCCCATCCACGGCCGAGCCCGTCACGGCAACGGCAGCCCAGCCCCGCCCACGGCCGGACTGCCGACCGGGACACCGCGTCGCCCCGGGGACGGCACCCCGGCCCACCGGGCCGCCGTCCCGCCCACCTAGGAGCAACAGTGAAAAGCAAACGTCACCCGCGGTCCACGGGATACGCCCTCTTCCTCGCACCGGGCCTACTGCTGAGCCTGCTCTTCCTCGTCGTCCCGCTGGTGATGACCTTCTACTACAGCCTCACCACCTGGCAGGGCATCGGCGACCCCACCTTCACCGGCCTCGACAACTACACTCGCCTCTTCCAGGACGCCGACTTCTGGGCCTCCTTCCGCAACATCGCCTTCGTCATCATCGGCATCGCCGTCGTACCGACCCTGCTCGGCCTGTTCCTGGCCTCCCTGCTCTTCGACTACATCGGCAAGAACCACGGCGACAAAATCGTCGGCGTCTTCCGCTCCGGCCTCTACCTCCCCCAGGTCATCCCCGTCGCCGTTACCGGCTTGATGTGGGGGTGGATCCTCGCCCCCGAAGGCGCCCTCAACAGCCTCCTGGCCAAGATCGGCCTCGGTTCCCTGGCCGAGAACTGGCTCGGCGACCCCGACCTCGCCCTGTGGGTCGTGCTCGGCGTCCTGGTCTGGATGCAGCTCGGCTACCCCCTGGTGCTCTTCCTGTCCGGCCTGCAGCGCATCGACCCCGAACTCTACGAAGCCGCCTCCCTCGACGGAGCCACCTGGTGGCAGCGCTTCACCCGCATCACCGTGCCCATCCTGCGGCCCGAGGTCTACGTCGTCCTCGTCACCACCACCATCGCCGGCCTGAAGGTCTTCGCCCAAGTCTTCGTCCTCACCGGCGGCGGCCCCGGAAACTCCACCCTCGTCCCCGCCTATTTCGCCTACCAGAACTTCTTCGAACGCGCCGACGTCGGCTACGGATCCGCGATCTCCAGCACCATCACCCTGCTCGTGCTGATCATCGCCGGGACGATGCTCACCCGCCAGGCCCGCGAGGACGGATGACCATGACCACCGACACCACCACCATGCCCCGCCCGGTAAAGACGGCACCTGCCGGCCACGCCGCACCCAGGCGCGGCAAGCGCCGGGCAGCAGGCAAGCGCCGCAGCGCGGGCTCCTACGCCGTCGTGGCCGCGGTCACCGTCTTCGTCCTGGCCTTCCTCGCCCCGTTCGCGATCATCCTGCTCAACTCCTTCAAGACCAGCGCCGACTACCGTTCCCACGGTTCACTGTCCTGGCCCGAACACTGGAACTGGGACATCATCAGCGATGTCTGGCAGCGCGTCGACTTCACCCAGAAACTGATCAACAGCATCGAGATCAGCCTCGGCGTGGTCCTCATCGCCGTCGTCGTCGCCCTCTTCAATGCCTACGCCATCGGCATCGGCCGCATCCGCTGGCGCACCGCCTTCCTCGTCTTCTTCCTCGGCGTCAACGTCCTGCCGCAGGAGGGCCTGGTCTACCCCGTCTACTACCTGTTCAAGGAGATGGGCCTGTACGACGGAAAGCTCGGCTACACCATCCTCGTCGGCGTCACCTACAGCGCATTCGGCACCTACCTGCTCTCCTCCGTCTTCGCCGGCTTCCCCAAGGAACTTATCGAAGCCGCCTCCCTCGACGGTGCCGGACGCTGGACCATCCTCTGGCGCATCATCCTGCCCATGAGCTGGCCCACCCTGTCGGTGATGTGCGTCTTCTTCTTCGTCTGGAGCTGGAACGAGTTCCTCTACCCCCTCGTCCTGCTGATCTCCAACGACAACCAGACCGTCCCCCTCGGCCTGTCCGTCATGCAGGGCCAGTACACCAGCGACCCCACCGCCATGAGCGCCGCCGCCCTCCTCGGCGTCATCCCCATGGTCGTCTTCTTCCTACTCTTCCAGCGCTCCCTCACCCGCGGCGTCACCGCAGGAGCAGTCAAGTAGCCCCAAAGGGGCCCACCGCGACCCCGGTTCCGGCACGCACCAGCCCCGCTGCCGGATCCGGGGTTCACCTCGCAAGCGGCACGTTGCCCACGTTGAGGTAAGGGATTGCGTTCGTAGCGGGGATTGGGTCTGCGGTAGCCGGACAGCCACGGCATGGTCCTTTCGATCACCCATCTGCGGCGGCCCAGCCGTTCGCTGAACTCGATGCCTTTGCGGGCGATCCGGACTCCGATGCGCTTGCCGCATGCCACATCTGCCATCGGCCGAACCACCCCACCCGCCGACTGGATCTTCCCCGGCTACTAGGACTGGGCGGTCTTGTCATACCGGGTGACGATGCCCCGCCACTGCTTCAAGCGGTTGAAGCACCGTTCCACAACGTTGCGGTGCTTGTAGACCTCACGGTCGGAGGCCGGCGGGCGGCCTCCTCGGCTGCCTCGCCGGGCCCGGTTGCGGGCCTGGTCGGCCCGCTCGGGAATCGTGTGCGGGATACCGCGGCGCCGCAGCCAGGTGCGGATCGCCTGCGAGCTGTAACCCTTGTCGCCCAAGACGTGATCGGGCCGGGTGCGGGGTCGTCCCGGGCCGAGGCGGGGCACCCGGATCGCTTCCATCACGGCGGTGAACCGGGTGCAGTCGTTGGTGTTGCCGCCCGTTAGGACGAAAGCGAGCGGACGGCCTCTGCCGTGGCAGGCCGGGGGGATCTAATAGCTCAGCAGTGAGCCCGAGCACGGAAGCGCAAGGGCCCGCTGTGTGAGGTGGAAGCCTGCCCCCGTTCCGGGACTGTGATCCCTCGGGTCAGACCGGCTCCTCCTCACCGTGCCGCCGGGTGGAGGCCCAAGGTGGATCCGGGGACGCGATCCCTTCAGCAAGACCGCGCCCCGCCCGGTGGCACCGCACCCAGCCAGGTTTTCATGTCCCCAGCCCGCCGGCAGGGGCCGACCTCTCAGAAGTTCGCGAGCCCAGAGCTCTCCAGCAGACCGAGGTCCCTGCCGGTCGCTGGAGACACGAACGGCTCATGAGATGGCGTGCCCCGAGCACTTCTATTAGAGCGCCGCGTGCTCCGCACGGAGCCAACCAGCACACTCACAACGCGCAAACAGGAGAACGAGGTTCAGCAAGGTCTTCTGCGGCATCGACTGGGCTGAGAACCACCACGACATCGCGCTGGTCGACCAGGACGGCACCCAACTGGCCAAGCTGAGGATCAGCGACGACAGCGCCGGCTTCAATGCCCTGCTGGAGCTGCTGGCCCGCCACGGCGACAGTCCTGAGGAGCCCATACCCGTGGCAATCGAGACCCGCGCGGCCTGCTGGTGGCCAGTCTGCGGGCCACCGGGTGGAAGATCTACGCGATCAACCCACTGGCCGCCGCACGCTACCGCGACCGCAGCAGCATCGCCCGGGCCAAGTCAGATGCCGCTGACGCCCGCGCCCTGGCCAACATCCTCCGCACCAACATGGCCGCCCACCGGCCACTGCCCGCCGACAGCGAACTCGTCCAGGCCGTCGCCGTCCTGGCCCGAGCCCATCAGGACGCGATCTGGGACAAGACCCAGATGGTCAACAGACTCCGCTCTCACCTGCGCGAGTACTACCCAGCCGCCCTCCAGGCGTTCCACGGTTCCGGCACACTGGGCCTCGACTCCAAGCACGCCCGCGCGGTCCTGGCCGCGGCACCCACCCCGGCGGCAGCGGCCCGGCTCACCCGTAGCCAGCTGCGTGCTCTGCTCAACCGTGCCGGCCGGCTGCGGCGTGGGGCCGAGCCCGAGGTGGAACGGCTCCGGGAGATCTTCCGCAGGGGCTGCCTGCACCAGCTGCCGATGGTCGAGCAGGCCATGGGCAAGCAGGCCCAGGCCCTCATCCAGCAGCTCGACGCAACCTGCCGGAGCGTCGACGACCTTGCGACGGCCACCGAGGAAGCGTTCCTCGCCCACCCGGACTCGGAGATCATCATCAGCTTCCCCGGGCTGTCGGTAACGTCCGGGGCCCGTGTCCTCGCCGAGGTCGGCGACGACCGGGAGCGGTTCGCCGACGCCCGGGCCTTGAAGGCATACGCAGGCGCCGCCCCGGTGACCCGCGCCTCAGGTCGCAGCCGCGTCGTGGTCGCCAGAACGGTCAAGAACCAGCGGCGGGCCTCCGCCGGCTACATGTGGGCCTTCGACGCTCTGCGCTCACACGAGCCTCGCGAGCACTACGACGCTCGACGCTCCACCGGTGAACGACACACCGCCGCCTTGCGAAACCTGTGCAACAAGCTCCTCGGCTGCCTCTACCACTGCCTGCAGAACCGCACGCCCTACGAGCCCGAGCGGGCCTTCACCGCACCTGTCGCACTCGCCGCCTGCCCACCGAAGTTGACCTCCAACGACATGAGATGTCTTGCTGGTCAGACTGCCTCGCGACCGTCCGAGTGCCCGACGCCCCCTTTTCGGGCTCCGGCGGCGTGGTGGTGGGCCCGCACGATCGTGGAGTCGACCGACACCAGCCAGTCGATGTCCCCGGCCGCGTCCGCCTTGGCCTGCACTGCCCGCAGCATCCGCTCGAACGTTCCGTCCTTGGCCCACCGGCGGAAACGAGTGTGCAGCGTGGCCCACGGTCCGTACCGCTCAGGCACGTCCCGCCAGGCCACTCCGGTACGGAACTTCCATACGATCCCGTTGAGGACCGTCCGGTCGTCCAACCGCTTCCGGCCCCGCAACGAGACTGGCAGCAGCGGCCGAACGAACTCCCACTCGGCATCGGACAGTTCATGACGACGCATCACACGACCATGATCCACCAGCCAAGATCATTTGACGACAGGGCCTAGACGGTGCTCGTCGGCCGGGACCTGGGAGACGACGTTGCGATCCTCGGCCGCCCCGGAGGGCGACCGCCACCGTAGGGGCCCGGCTCCACCTTCCGCAGGTAGGCAGGTTGCGATCCTCGGTCGTCCCGGAGGGCGACCGCCAGGTTCGCGTGCTCGCCGTGCAGGTACGCAGGGTCGATGTTGAGATCCTCGGCCGCCCCGGAGGGCGACCGCCACCTCCACCCAGCGCACGCCCCGCCCCGTCAGCACGGCGTTGCGAGCCTCGGCTGCCCCGGAGGGCGACCGCCACATCTCGCCGGTGCGGTTCATGTGCTCCAGCGTGCCGTTGCAATCCTCGGCCATCCCGGAGGGCGACCGCCAACTGGACGTCGTGTACCCGGATGCGGTGGTCCCGGAGTGGTTGCGATCCTCGGCCGTCCCGGAGCGCGACCGCCACCCTGCGGGAGGATGCCCGGCTCCGGATCGCTGTGCTCGTTGCGATCCTCGGTCGTCCCGGAGGGCGACCGCCAGGCTGCGTGAGCAGTGGAAACAGCCTACCGCTCGCTCCTCTATGGGTGCGCATCGGGTAACAGAGTTACTGAATACGGACATACAGCCTAGGTGCGATTCGCGTGTCGCGTGTGCGCTTCCGGTTCCGAAGCAGACGTGAGGGAGGAACACACATCCAACCGTCGGCCGTATCGCGGCCATCATGCTTCGTCAAAGTACGCGATCGCCATAGGGAGGCCGATGTCGAGGCGCTGGCGACTCACTTCGCCCGGGACCGCGTCCCGACAACGGCCCTGCTGGCTCGGGGGCTGCGGTCCGGACGGTGGTGGCTGGGTGAGCAGCTCGATGCCCCCGACAGCCCGCCACACCTACGAAACCAGGAGACCGCCTGAACAGCAGCGCGATACACCTGATGCCCCATCAGAAAGAGCGTCAAATGAGCGTCAAGATACCTCGCAGAGCGTCATTCGAGCGTCAAGATATCGCCCGTAAAGCCCATAGCGCACATCATGCGCACCCACCGAAACCGCAGGTCAGCAGCTCTTACCGACAGGCTCCAGAATCGCCACGCACTCCACATGATGCGTCATCGCAAACATGTAGAGCCAAAACACGTTAAGGAAACGCGCAGTTCAGCGGCTCGCGAGACGCAAAACGGACTCAAGATCAATGTGCGTTACGTGCACAACGGGCGCTACGCGCGCCCCCTGACGCACGCCCGATGGGCATCCCGGCTCCCCGTCGCCAAGAGTCTCGCCATATAGCATTCGACATGCCGTACGCATGGCCGACGGCGACGCCCCCGACTTCCCGCCCGGCGACGGCCCCACCAGCG
Organism: Streptomyces sp. DSM 40868; assembly: GCF_011820545.1. Lineage (NCBI taxonomy): Bacteria > Bacillati > Actinomycetota > Actinomycetes > Kitasatosporales > Streptomycetaceae > Streptomyces > Streptomyces sp. DSM 40868. The sequence goes on along the minus strand of NZ_CP050504.1, from coordinate 8,384,896 downwards.
GCATCTCCGTCTCCCTGACCGCCGGCACCTTGCAGGCGATCCGTGAGCGGGTCGGTAAGCGGGGCGTTTCCGCGTACCTGGAGAAGGCCGCGCAGTGGCGGATCGAGCGGGACAACCTCTACGAGTTGATCGCCGACTTCGACAGGACCCACGGCCCCGCCGATCCCGAAGCCGTGGCCGCCAAGCGCGCCGAGCTCATCAGTGGAACCTCCTCCGACGCCGGGGCGGCCGCGTGAGCGGCGCGCTCGTCCTGGACAGCGAGGGTCTGGCCAAGGCCGTCAAACGCGACCACGAAGTCCACGAGTGGCTAACCGCCGCCCGCGACGCCGACCTACCAGTGATCACCTCGGCTGCTGCGCTCGTCGAGGTGATCCACCCCCGGATCGACAACGCCGCACTGAAGTGGACGCTGTCCCGACTGCGGCTCGAGCCCATCACCCAGGCCCTGACCCAGTCCGCCCACCCTGCTGCGCACGGCCGGGCTCCACGGCCACAAGTACGCCATCGACGCGATGCTCTGCGCCACCGCTCTCGCCCAGCCGGGACGGGTCACGATCCTGACGTCCGACGTTGAGTACATCACCCTGCTCACTGCCGACCATCCGCGCGTGATTGCCGAGAAGGTCTGAACCGCACTGGGCGCTCAAAAAGAAGCCCCGCCGACAACAGACTCGGAGCAGGTGGCCAGGCCACCGGTGGGTCTTGGCCAGGCTGCTGCACCGGGTACGGACCGGGGTACGGTCGCGTGCCCGAATGGTTCCGCCATGGAAAGGCGATCTGTCAACGTCAGCGGCTGTCGTGAACCGACGGCGCCCGAGCATCGGTCTTCCCGCGATGCGGGGGTCAGGTCGTCAGGGCGTGCTCCGGCCCATTGTGCGGACGTCCCGGAAGAAGAGGGGCAAGGCCGTTGCGGTGAGCAGCGCGGTCAGGGCCGCCAGAAGGAACGTCCGACTGCCGAGGGTGCTCACCACCACCGGTGCCACCGCGACGCCGAGGGGCATGAGCGCGTAACCGCTCAGCGTGTCGAGGGAGAGCACACGGCCCAGAGTCTCGTTCGGTACGTTCCGCTGCAGGGTGCTGATCCAGACGACCCCGCCAAAGGCGTACCCGGCCCCGGTGGCGAAGGCCGCCAAACCGATCAGCGGCACGGGCGCGGCGTAGGCCAGGCAGGCGAGCTGGAGCCCTGCCGCCGCGTTCGCGCAGATGACGGCGGTGCCCGCGTTCCGTGGTGTCCATCGCGCGGCCAGGATGCCGCCGGCCAGCGCTCCGGACGCCTGGAGGGCGATGAGAGGTCCGTAGGAGGCGAAGTGGCCTCCTTTTCGCAGCAGGTCGGGGAGGAGGAACAGGAGCGGGCCGATCACGACGAGGGCGTGTACCGACCCCAGGGCCATCATGGCAAGTGCCCAGGGCCTGGCTCTCACCTCACCGAATCCGGCGCGCGCTTCCTGCCACGCATTGCGCGACGGCGGCCGTACGGGGCGCGGGTCCTTCGTGCCGATGAGCGTGAGAATGCTGACCAGGAAGGTGGCCACGTTGAAGAGCAGGACGCTGTCCGCGCCGTGGGTCGCCAGGAGAATCCCGCCCGCAGCCGGCCCGATGACGGCGGAGAACTGGAGGGCGGCCGACCGGAGAGCGTTCGCCGCGGGAATCGCCTCCGGAGGCACGAGCGACGGTACGAGGGCCCCGAAGGCGGGCCTGAAAAGGGCGGCGCCGGCGCCCATCATCGCGGCCAGTGTCATCAGCAGCCACAGAGGGAGATCCGAGGGCGCGATGAGGAATCCGAGGACGGCCGTGAGCCTGAGGGTGTCGGAAACGGCCATGACGCGCGCCCGGGACGATCGGTCGACCCACACACCGGCGAACAAGGTCACCACGGCGAGTGCGACGCCCTCCGAGGCCAGGGCGGAACCAAGGTCAGCTGCTCGACGCTCGTTCAGGATGATCCCGACCATCGCGACGGCGAAGGCGCTGTCGCCGACGGAGCTGGCGAGCTGACTCAGCCACAGGCGACGGAACCGCGCGTACCGCAAGGGCTGAAAGAACGCAGGCATGGGTCCACTTCCGACTTCTCCGCTTCTCCTTCTCGGCTTCTCCGTGGCTCGCGCGGAGCGATGGCGGGGCGTCGTTCGTCCCCGCCATCTGGATGGCCTCCGGTTTCCCTACCAGGGCTTACCCGGGAACGCTCCCATGCCGTCCACCTCCTTCCCGTGTCACCACGAGAGGAGTGGCAGGTGTACCAGCCGGGCCGAACGGCCCAGCGGGAAAGCCTGAACCACTTCCTCCGCGATGCGTCGAACGACTCCATGAGACATCTCCGGCCGGTCGGGATTCTTTCCTCAGCGTGCACATCGCTGGTCCCGGCGTGGGCCGGTGCCCTCGGTGGCGGGCGTACGAGCGTGCAGTCCTGGAACAGAAGGGGCCGCGCTGGGGATAGAAGCGCCGAATCCGCCTCCCTACGGTGATTCGAGATCAATGGCGCGGAACGGAGCTCCGGCGCCTACCCATCGCGGCAAGGTGACGAGCAGAAAGGCAACCTTTCATGAACCACTCCCACGGGGTGTCCCGCCCACCGGCCCACACCGCACACGCCACCGACCCGGAAGGCACGGCGCACCACCGCACGGGCGCTTCCTGGGGCACCGCGGCGAAGGCGACCGCGCACTGTCTGAGCGGTTGTGCCGTGGGCGAGATTCTCGGCATGGTCATCGGTACGGCGCTGAGATGGGGCAACGCTCCCACGATGGCCCTGGCCATAGCACTGGCCTTCGTGTTCGGTTACGCGACCACCCTGACCGCCCTCGTACGGGCCGGGCTCACCCTCGGCGCCGCGTTCAAGGTCGCCCTGGCCGCCGACAGCGTCTCCATCGCCGTCATGGAGCTCATCGACAACGGCGTCATCGCCCTGGTCCCGGGGGCCATGGACGCCCACCTGACGGACGGTCTGTTCTGGACGTCGCTCCTGGGTGGATTTGCCATCGCGTTCGTGGTCACCACCCCGGTCAACAAGTGGATGATCGGCCGCGGCAAGGGGCACGCCGTCGTCCACGCCCACCACTGACGTCACCTTTGCCGCCACGCCGGCCCGGCGTTCCCGCCAGGGAAGCGGTCGGACCGTGCTGCCTTTCGCGGCAACGGCCTACGTCCTTGGCGCGCAAGGCATCTGACGGTGTCACAAGTCCGGCCGTCAGAGCGAGCGTCGTCCCGGGGCGCGAGGGCGTTCCGGCAGGGTTGGTCGTGTCCGGAAACGAGTGGCTGGATAATCTGCTCCCGGCGCAGGGGCTCCCGAGCGGACACCTCCCGTGCGCCTGCCACAGGTCGGCCGGCCACCGGCTACCGGGCCGCCGGGCGACCGCCCCCCTCCGGACAGGAATCGCGACGCCCATGCCCGACGAGACGCCCGCCAGAAGCACGCTGCCGGTTACCAGGCAGGTGACCGCTCCGCCGGCCGAGGAACCTCCCGCCGAACCCTGGGCGGCGATCACCCACTTCGCCGAGCTGACCCCGCACGCGCCGGCGCTGGGCGACAGCCGGCGCACGGTGACGTACGCGGCACTGGTCGAACGCGTACGGCGGCTCTCCGCCCAGCTGCGCGTGAGGGGCATCGGGCCCGGTGACGTCGTGGGGGTCCTGCTCCCGCGGAGCGTGGACTTCGCCGAGGCCGTCCTGGCGATCTGGCACGCGGGAGCGGCCTACATGCCCCTCGATCCGGCCGACCGGACGACGTGGACGGCCGAGGGGCTCCGGCAGGCCGGTGCCGTCCTGTGCGTCACCCGCTCGAAGGACGGGGCCGGGTCCGGGCCCGGGACCCCAGGCCGACCCGGACTGCCGGTGCCGGTGCTCGACCTGGCACGAGTCGAAGCGGCCCGGCCCCCCGTCGTCCCCTCCCAGGGCAGGCCGGAGGCCGGAGCGCCCGAGCCCGGCAGCTGGGCGTACCTCATCCGGACGTCGGGCAGCACCGGGCGCCCCAAGCTCGTGCCGGTCACCCATGGAGGGCTGCCCCACCTGGTGGCGGCGCAGCGCCACGCGATCGCGGGACTCGGACCGGGCAGCGTGGTGCTGCAGGTGTTCACCCCCCTCTTCGACGGCTGGGTCTTCGACCTGCTCCTCGCGCTCGGCCACGGCGGCCGTCTGGAAGTGCTCGACGAGGAAAGGCTGGGCCGCCCGCTGCCCGCCGTGGCCGCCGAGACCGGCACCACGCACGCGACGGTGCCGGCGGTCCTCGCCCGCACCCTGCGACCCACGGACTTCCCCGGCCTCAGAGTCCTGCTGAGCGCGGGCGATGTCTGCCTCCCGGAGACCGCCCGGCGATGGGCCGGGCACGTCCAGTTCGTCAACGGATACGGCCCGACCGAGGCGACCGTCTGCGCGACCCTGCACACGGTCGACCCCGCGGCCCCGCCCTCCGGCACCGTCCCCGTCGGCCGTCCCGTCCCCGGTCGCCGGATCCTGCTCCTTGATGACGCGCTGCGGCCCGTCCCCGACGGGGAGTTCGGCGAGATCTGCATCGGCGGCTGGGGTCTCACACCCGGGTACGTCGGTGACCCGGAGGAGACGGCGCGCCGTCTGGTCGAGGATCCCACGGGCACGGTTCCCGGTCCGATCTACCGCACGGGGGACCGGGGCCGGCTGCGGCCCGACGGTGAACTGGAGTTCGGCGGACGCCTGGACGCGCAGACCAAGGTGAACGGGTACCGCGTGGACCCGGCCCAGGTCGAATCGGCTCTCGTGCGTCTGCCGGACGTCCGGGACGCGGTGGTCATGGTGGACGAGAACGTGGAGGGGCGGAGGCTGCTCGGCTACGTCACGCTGAAGGACTCGGCGTCCCTGCGGCGTCACGGCAATGACCTGCGGGCCGAGCTGCGCAACGTGCTCCCGACCCACCTCGTGCCGGCCTCGGTGACGGTGCTGGACGCGTGGCCGCTGACCCCCTCGGGCAAGGTCGACCGGAGTCTGCTGCCGCCGCCCGGGCGGGAGGCCGCCGCCACGGCCCCGCTGTCGGGGCCTGCCGCCCGTCTGTCTCGCATTGCGGGGGAGGTCCTCGGCAAAGGGGCCCTGGGCGCCGACGACTCCCTCACCGCGCACGGTGGGGGCTCGCTCCAGGCCGTCGAGTTCACCGCACGCGTCCGGGCGGAAACGGAAACGGTCCTTCCGCTGCGGGCCGTCCTCGAAGGGGCCGTCATCACCGAACTCGCCGCCCTCGCCGCCCCCGTCGAGGAGGACGGCCCACCGCTGCCGCTGCCTGCCGGCGAGAGCGCCGGACCGCCGCCCTGCTCGGCCGCCCAGCAGCGTGTCTGGCTCGCGGAGACCATGTCCGGCGGGACACCCGCGTACCACGCCGCCTCCGTGGCCCGGATCCGAGGCCCCCTGTGCGAGCCGTCCCTGCGCGCCGCCCTTCAGGCGCTGGTGGACCGTCACGAAGTCCTGCGCTGCCGGCTCCCGGTCCACGACGGGACCCCACGCTACGTGGTCGATGCCACCGCCCGCGCGGAGGTGCGGTACAGCGATCTGCGGGAGGCCCCGGACGTCGAACGGGCCGTGTCCGAGGCCGCCCTCGCCGAGGCCCGCCGACCCTTCGATCTGTCGGCGGGGCCCCTGATCCGCTGGCACCTGATGCGGACAGCGGACGAGGAACACGTCCTCGTCCAGACCGAGCACCATGCCGTCCACGACGGGCACTCGGCACGGCTGCTCCTCGCCTGCCTGGTGCGGGGCTACGCGGAACACGTCCGCCACGGACGCATAGACATCCAGCCGGCCCTTCCCGGCTACGGGGCGCTCACGGCCGCCGAGCGCCACTGGACGGCCGGGCCCGGGGCCGAGCGGCAGAGGGCGTACTGGCGCGTCGCACTGGACTCGCCCCCGCCGCCCCTGCCGCTGCCTGCCCGGAAGGCGTCCGCATCCGTCTCCGGTGCGGAGGGCGCGGAGCAGCGCCTGCACCTGGAGGCCGAACTGCTGGGCCGGGTGGAGGTGTTGGGGCGTGCGCACGGCGCCACCGTTTTCATGGTCGCCCTCGCCGCGTTCCTGGCCGTCCTGCACCGGACGACCGGCGCACGGGACATGCTCGTCGGCTCGGGCATGGCGAACCGGCGCCGCCCCGGTACGGCCGAGGTGGTGGGCATGTTCGTCAACACCGTGGTGCTGCGCGGGAAACCGCGCCCCGGCCTGTCGTTCTCCGCCTTCCTCGCGGAGGTGCGCTCGACCTGCCTGGACGCGTACGAGCACCAAGAGCTGCCGTTCGAGGAGGTGATCGCCCTGCACCCGCGGCGCACCGCCGGGGAGAGGAACCGGCTCGTGCAGACCGCCTTCAGCTTCCACGACACCCCCTTGCCCGCCCTGCCCGAGTCACCGCTCGACATCACGGTCCGCGAAGGCCTGCCCCTGGGCGCGGCCAAGTTCGAACTCGGCGTGACCGGCTTCCCTCACCAGGAGGAACAGCCGGACCGCAGCGGGATCGGCCCGGACGGTCTGCTGCGCATACCACGCTCCCGTGGCCCGGTCCTCCCGGCGGAGCGGCCGGCGGGACTCACCCTGACCTGGCAGTACGAGACCTCGCGGCTCGACGACGACACCGTGCGCGGCATGATGGACTGCTACGAGGCCGTCCTGCGCACGGTGGTCGACCACCCCCGCACGGCGATGGAGGAGCTTCCGTACTGGACGCCCCGGGCCGCCGAGGACGTGGAGCCCTCCCCTTCGGTCCCCGGCACGCGGGCGGAGGGGACGAGCCTCAGGCCCCATTCTCCGTCCGGCGCCGGGTCGCGCGGGCACGCCGCCGCACTCGCCCGGTTGATGGGCCGGGTCCTGGGGGTGCCCGACATGGGGACGGAGGACGACTTCCTGGAGCTCGGCGGCGATTCGCTCGGCGCGCTCCGGTTCACCCTGCTCGCCCGCTCCGAACTGGGCCTGGACATCCTCCTGAAGCCCTTCCTCGGGGCGCCGACGGCCGTCGCGGTGGCGGCTCTGGCGCGGCCGGCGGTCCAGGAGCTCATCCCGCGCCGTCCCAGGCGCCGTTCGGCCGAGGAGGCGTGAGACCGTGCCGTCGCACGACCGTGTGTGGTTTCCGCTCGCGGAGCCGCAGCGCTGGCTGCTCGATCAGCTCGGCCCCGGCGCCGATCCCTCCGCGTACGTGAGTTTTCTCGCCCATCACGTGCGCGGTCCCCTCGACCTCCCCCGGTTGCGGCGGGCCCTGGACGCGCTCACCGCCCGTCACGAACCCCTGCGCACGACCTTCCTCGCCGACGAGGACGGCACGATCCGGCGGCAGTGCGTCGAGGCACCCGACGTGACGCCCTGGGAACTGACCGTCGCGGATGCTCCCTCCGCCACTTCGGGCACGCCGTCCCCGTTCGCTGACGAGGGCGCCCTCCTGCGAGACTTCGCCGGTCGCCCGTTCGACCTGGCCCGAGGCCCTCTCGCGCGTGTGCTGGTGGTACGGCGCGAGGCCGGGGAACACCTCGTCGTCCTGGCGGTCCACCTCCTGGCCGCCGACGGCTGGTCGTTGCGGATCCTGATGGATGAGCTGGGCGGGTACTACGCCGACACCGAACGGGCGGACGCGGTCCTCCCGCCGCTCGACATCCAGTACGCGGACTGGGCCCACTGGCAGGCCGGGAGAGCGTCCCACCCGGAGTGTCCCCTCCCCCGGGTCCTCCCCCGTCCGGCCGGCGGACCGGGGCGGCGCCTGCAGACGGCTCCCGTACCGATCCTGGAGGCGCAGAGCCTCGCTCGTCAGGAACGGGTGCCGATCTTCACCGTGCTCCTGACGGCCTTCGCACTGGCGGCACGCCGGACGTCGTCTCCTCGCGTGGTGGTGGACGTCCCCGTCTCTGGGCGCGACCACCCGCAGCTCGCCGCGATCACGGGCTTCTTCACCCGGCTCCGCCGGTTCGACGTCCCGCTCCCCGACGGCACCACCTTCCGTCAGGCGTTGCGCCGGGTGCACGACGCCTGGTCGGAGGCCGAGAAGAGCGGTACGGGCCCCGGGAACCCGCTCCGCCCGGCTCCGGCGGACAGCGTCGTCCCCCTCTTCTCCTACCGCAGCGGCGACGTGCAGCCGCGGCTGCTGCTGGAGGGATGTGTGGTGACCGAGGCCGATTGGGTGCACGACGCCGCGAAGGTGGATCTCGGGCTGATCGCGGACCGCGTCGGGGACGCCGTGCGTCCCCTGCTCGAGTTCCGGCCTTCGATCGTCCCGGAGCGGGCCGCCGGTCGCCTGGCCGGGCGGTTCGCGACACTCCTGGACGGCGCGGTGCGCGACCCGGACGGACCGGTGGACTCCGGGGAGAGAGGAGCGCCCTGACGGCCGCCGTCACGACATTCCGAGCTGTGACATGGGCGTGAGCGATATTCTCGTGGCGGGCCGGCGCACGCGGGGACGGGTACGGGCGCACCGGCAGACGGGGTATGGGGGGGCGACGTTCGGGTGTGTGAGGCGGAGGACGGGGAACTCCTGGGGCGGGAGCGGGAGACCGCCTTGCTGTCCTGTGCCCTGGAGGCGGCGATCTCCGACGGGAGAGGAACGGCGGTCCTCCTGCGTGGCCAGGCCGGCATCGGCAAATCGGCACTGCTGACCTGGGCACGAAACGCGGCGCGGCGGCGCGGCTTCGCCGTCGTGCAGGCGGTAGGGGCCGTGGCCGAGGCGGAGCTCGCCTTCGGAGGCCTCCACCAGGTCTTCTGGCCGCTGCTGAAGCGCTCCAGAACCCTCCCCGCACGGGACCGGGACGTGCTGGAGTGCGCCTTGGGCCTGGGTGAAGGACCGCCTGCCGGTGCGGCCCCGCTGGGTGCCTCCGCCCTCGCCCTGCTCACCGAGGCCGCGCGCGACCGACCGCTGCTGATCCTGGTGGACGACGTGCAGTGGATGGACGACTCCAGCACCGCGGTGTTCGACTTTCTGCACCGGCACGTCGCCGCTCTGCCCGTGGTCTTCGTCGGTGCGGGCCGCGAGGACGGTCCGGCCACCGAACGGTGGACCGCAGAGCCGGTACGGGTGGGAGCACTGCAACCGGACGCCGCCGAGGCGCTGTTGCGCCGCCACCACCCGACCCTGCCCGCGGCCGCGGCCACGCGGGTGCTGACGGAGGCCGCCGGCAATCCGCTCGCCCTCCTGGAGCTGCCCGCGCTGCCGGAGGATGAGCACGACGCGGGGGTCCCTGGGGCGCCCGGCCGGATGTCACTGACGCACCGGCTGGAGCACCTCTTCGCTGAGCGGATCCGGTCGTTGCCCGCTGACGCCGCGCACGTCCTGCTCCTGGCCGCTCTCGGTGGCCGGCTGGACGTGCGGGAGGCGGGCGCTGGACCTGTCCCCGCTGCGCCCGGGACCCCTGCGGCGGTCCTCGCCGCCCTTGAGGAGAGCGGGCTGGCGCACCTCGACGGGGACGGTGCCCTGGCCTTCCGCCATCCCCTGGTGCGCAGTGCGGTGATCTCCCTGGCCTCGCCCGAGGACGAGCGGGCGGCCCACCGGTTCCTGGCGGGGCGGCTGGAGACCGGTGATCCCCGACGGCTTCGGCACGAGACGCTGGCCGCGGTCCTGCCGGACGCCTCCCTCGCCGAGCGGCTGGAAGAGGCCGCGCGGCAGATCGCGCGACGCGGCGGCGACGCGGAGGGGGCGGTGCTGATGGACCGGGCGGCAGCCCTGAGCGCCGATGCTGCGTCCCACACGGCACGCCTGACGTGGGCCGCCGTCATGGCGGCGCGGGGCGGACGGCTCGCCCACACGGCGGAGTTGGTGGAGGAGCTCCAGCGCCGTCCGGTACCTCCGGGCTTCGCGCCCCTCTTCGCCTACGCGGTGGTGTACGTCGACCAGAGCCACCGGATCGACTTCGAGTCGTCCTTCACACTGCTGCCGCAGGCCCTGGACCTCCTCTCGCGGACCGGGGTGGAGCCGTTCGAGGGGCTGGCGGAGCAGATGTACTTCAAGCTCCTGCTCGCCACCTCCTACACCGACGACCCCCGGGGCCGGCGCGCTCTGGAGAAGCACGCCGGCGCCGTCTCTCCGCTGGCCCGGCTGTGCCGTGCGGTCTGGTCCGACCCGCCCCGGACGGCGCACGGGGCGGCCCGTGAACTCGCCCTGCTGACGCAGCAGATGAGCGAGGAGCAGGAGGCGGGGGCAGCGTGGCTGCTGCTGTGGACCGCGGCGGCGGTCGACGCGGCCGACGAGACGCTGTGGCGCCGCTTCACGGGGCAGCACGCCTATGCCACCCAGGGCTCGGTCGCGAAGGCCCGGTTCTACCAGGACTACCTGCGGGGCCGGTGGGAGAGCGCCGCCGCGTGCCTGCGGGAGGCGGAGGCCGCGGACGACCGCGGCTACCACTGCAATGCCTTGCTTTTCCGTCACTACTACGCGCACTTCCTGGCCGGCCGGGGCGACGAACAGGGGCTCCGGGAGGTGGAGGCGCTCATCGAGCCGACGGCCTCGGGCGCCCGGATGCGGTTCGTCACCGACCACCTCGTCCACCTGCGGGCCTTGGTCGCGCTGGCGCACGGCCGGTACGAGGAGGCGTACCTGCTCCTGGTCCAGCTCATGCCCCCCGGGGTGCTGCCGCGCGGTCTGCCCTGGTTCCACCTGCCGTTCTTCGACCTCGTGGTGGCCGCCGTGCACACGGGTCGCCGACGCGAGGCCGCCGCGCACGTCGAGGCCGGGCGGGCGGCGCGGATGGCCGACATCTCAGGTCACCACGCCTTCCTCCTCGCCGCGGCCTCGGCCGTCGCCGCGACCGACGACGTCGCGGACGTCCGGTACCAGGCCGCCTACGCCGTCGAGGGCGCCGAGACCTGGGTCTTCGGAATGGCCCGGCTGCGACTGGCCCACGGCTCGTGGCTGCGCCGGCGGCGGCGCGCGGAGGCACGCGACGTACTGCACCGAGCGCACGAGGCGTTCAGGCGGCTGGGCGCGGAGCCCTGGGCCGAGCGCTGCGAGGAGGAGATGGCCGCCGCGGGACCGGCGATGGCGACGCTCGGCGGACGCGGGCTCCTGACGGGCCAGGAACGGCGCATCGCCCAGCTCGCCGCGACGGGCCTGACGAACAAGGAGATCGGTACGGCCCTGCAGGTGTCACCTCGTACCGTCGCTGCGCATCTGTACAAGATCTTTCCCAAGCTCGGAGTCACCTCCAGGGCCGGGATCTCCCGGGCACTGGCCGACGACTCGGCCCAGCAGGACTGAGCCCGGTTCCCGCCCGGCCGGCGCCCCCTGGTGATCCCGCCGCGAGGGCAGGGCTTCCGTCCTCACCGAGCCCTTGAGCGCGCCAGTCCCTGTCGTCGGCTCCACCGAGCCGTTCTCGGCCCGCTGGTCCCTCCACTCGGTCGGCGACATCCCGTAACGGGCGCGGAAACATCTGCTGAAGTGGGCGGCCGTGGCGAATCCCCAGCGCTGGGCCACCGCCTGGACCTTCACCCCGCTGCCGCCGCGGCCCAGTTCCCGCCGGCACTCCTCCAGCCGGCGCCGCTGTATCCAGCGGCCGATCGTGCCGTTCTCCCCCGCGAAAAGCTTGTGCAGCCGGCGCACGGACATGTGGTGGGCCTCCGCGATGGCGTCCGGACGGAGCCGGGGGTCCGGAAGCCTGGAGTTCACCCAGCGCCGGATCTCGTCCGCCGCCCGGCGGTCGCCGTCCGTGAGGCCGCTCTCTCCGGGGCGGGCGTCACGCTCGGCCTCCTCGGCCACCAGGCTGGTGAGCAGGTCCGCCGCCTGGTTCCACAGCCGTGTCGCCATTCCGCCCGTCCCCTCCTCCGTTCCCCAGGAGCCCTCGGCCGTGGCCAGGGAGAGCAGCAGGGGATGCAGCAACGAGGCGACGCCCGTCGAAGCGTCGTACGCCCAGCCGGTCGTCCGCGCCAGGGCGTCGTCCGGGAACGGCACCAGCCGGCGTGGCACGCTCAGCACCGCCAGGGCGCATCCGGCCGTCCCGCTCACCATGACCGGGGCGGCCGAGTCGGCCAGGACCAGGCTCCCGGGCGTCACCAGGCCACCGCGTTCGGGGGCGAGGAGGAGGCCGCCCCGGAGCGGGGCGCAGACCATGATCTCGCGGGAGTCCGGCTCGTCGGCCGCCCGAGACGGCAGGGTGCGTGCGTGGGCGAGTTCCTCGCCGGCAACGACACCGATCCGGACGTACGACGGCCGTTCCGGACCCACGGCCTGGAGACCCGGACCGGAACGCGGGTCCGGTCCATGGAGTGAAGGCTCAGGGGACGGCACCGTGGGCTCCTCCGGTCTTGTGCGCGAATGGTCCGTGCCTCCACTTTCGGCGTGCCCCGCCTCCGGTACGTAGGTCGGATGACTGACGCCCGGGGCGCGTCAGTTCACGGCGTTGCGCTGTGCTCCCTTCGACAGCTCCGGGCCGGACGTGCCCTCCGCCAGGTCACCGGCGAGTCTCCACTGCCGCGGTGGCACGCCGAACACCCCCTTGAAGGCGCGGCTGAAGTGTGCGGGGCTCTGGAAGCCCCAGCGGCGGGCGACCGTCGAGACCGTCGGGCTGACGCGTCCTCGACGGGAAAGTTCCCTGGCGCACTCCTCGACCCGGCGCCGCAGGATGAGCCGCCCCACCGTCGTCCCCTCCCCTTCGAAGAGACGGTGGAGATAGCGCACCGAGATGTAGTGGGCCGCGGCCACTCGTTCCGGTGTCAGGTCCGCGTCGCCCAGGTGCCGGTCGATGTAGTCACGGACGCGCGGCACAAGGCGGGCGCGCGTGTCGCCCGGCGGTTCCTGGTCCCTCCCGAGCAGTTCGTCAGCGAGGAGGGCGATGAACTCGACGGTGTTCCCGGCGAGCAGGTCACCGGTGGCCGGAGTCACCTGGTCCGCGAGGTGGGAGAGACGTTCGAGGAACGGGATCAGCAGGGCGGCGACACCGCTCCGTCCCGTCACGGCACGCCCGGTGAGCTGGAACAGGTGGTCCGCGGGGTCGCCCAGCGTCTGCCGGGGCAGGGAGACCAGCAGCATCCGGAAGGACTCGCGCTGGTCCAGGGCGAAGGGCCGGCGCGGGTCGATGAAGACCGTTTCTCCGGGCTCCAGCGCGGTGCTCCTTCCGTCCTGGGTGAGGAACGCGGTGCCCGACTGCTGGAGGGCGACGGCGACCCGTTCGGCCGGACTGCGGGCGATGTGCCGGGGAGTGCGGCTCATCTGCGACGGCCCCGCTTCGGCGAGCAGCAGGCTCAGATAGCCGAGATGGGTGATCGACGGTGGCGGAAGGTCTACTGAAGAGGTACGCATCACGAGACGGACGGGGGCGAGGAGACCGTCGAAGGCGTCCTGCCACGGTCGGGGCACCTCGTGTTCCCGTCCCGCCGCCATGTCCCGAAGAACGTGTCCCACGCGTGCTCCTTGTCCTCGGGCGCCGGCCGGTCGGCGAACTCTCCGCTCAGGGGGTGCGAACGGCCACGTGCGTTCCCTCACATGCTCGGCGGCGTGGGAAGTCCCCACATAGGTCATTTGACGTGCGGCCATGGCCCAGGGCGGAGCGTCAGCCGCCCTCTGGGACAAGAGGTGTGCACGGACAGGCACGTATGGCCGGTGCGGAGGGGCCGCGGAGCCCCGACCGGTCCGTAGGCTGGGGGTCCGTTGCCCGGGCGGCCGCTGCCGCGGTCAGGAGCGGACCGGGCCGACGGATCCGTCAGCTCTTCCGTCCCGGATCGCGCCCACGCGCGGGAGTGTGTCGTGGAACATGTCGCCGGACCGCCTCCGGTCCTCGAACAATTGGCCCAGGCTTTCGTCGAGGCCCACGAATGCCCGGGCGTGCCGGGGAGAGCGGGGCCCGTTCTCTCCGGAGCGGCGCTCGCCGCCCTGCGCGGAGAGGCCGACCGGACACCGGACGTCGAGGAGGAGTGGCTGGCGCTCCCGGGTCGCGACGGGGACCGCGTCCGCGTGCGGATCCTGCGGCCGGCCGACAGCGAGGAGCTCCTGCCCGTGGTGCTCTACCTGCACGGCCTGGGCTGGGCCCACACCACCGCCACCACGCACCAGCGGCTCCTCGAGGACCTGGTCCTCGGTTCGGACGCAGCCGTCGTCGTACCCGAGTACGACCGTGCTCCGGCCGCCCGCTATCCGGTCGCCGTCGAGCAGAGCTACACCGTCGCCCGCTGGATCGCGGAGAACGGCGCCGACTGGCGGCTCGACGGCTGCCGCATCGCCGTCGTCGGCGTCTCGGCAGGCGCCAACCTCGCCGCCGCCCTGACACTGCTCGCCAAGGAGCGGGGAGGCGTGGACTTCGTCCACCAGGTCCTGGTCTGCCCCGTCACGGACGCCACCGGTCGGACGGCGTCCTACCAGGACTTCGCCGAGGGCTACTTCCTCCGCAGCACCGTCATGCGGAGCTTCTGGCAGAGCTACGTCCCCGTCGCGGCACGGCGCAGGGAGATCACCGCGTCGCCGTTGCTGGCGACCGCGGACGACCTCAGGGGGCTGCCGCCGGCGCTGGTCCTGACCGCGGAGGCCGACGTGGTGCGCGACGAGGGCGAGGCGTACGCGGCGAAGCTGAGGGCGGCGGGCGTCTCCGTCGTGTCCGTGCGCTACCACGGCACGATCCACGGTTTCATCCTGTTCGACATGCTCCGGGACAGCGACGCGGGCCGGGCCGCCCGGACGCAGACCGTGGACATCCTCCACGTCGCCTTGCACCGGGGGTGGTGAGGGGCCCCGTCCCGCGGAATCGAGGGGCGAGCAGTCGCGCCGTGCGCCCTCGGGCAAGACCTGTGCACGGGGCGCCGGTTCGCGCCGCGCGAAGGGACATAACGTCCGGTGTGCCGCCTCACGGAGGCGCGCCGAACGTATCTGCGTCCCTCACGAAACGGGTTCAGCCATGCACGAGTTCGCTCCTGTCACCCCTGTCCTGGAACCGGCCGCGGCGGCCTTCGCCGAGGCCACCGCCAAGCCGCCGTTCCTCTTCCAGATCCCCGTGGCGGACGGCCGCAAGGCCGTCGACGACGTCCAATCCGGACCGGTGGAGAAGCCCGAGGTCGACGAGGAGTGGGTCACCGTCGCCGTCCCCTCCGGCGGATCCGTCAAGACGCGCGTCGTGCGTCCCGCCGGCGTCCGGGGCAAGCTGCCCGTCATCCTCTACATCCACGGCGCGGGCTGGGTCTTCGGTAACGCCCACACCCACGACCGGCTGGTGCGGGAGCTGGCCGTCGGGACCGGTGCCGCCGTCGTCTTCCCGGAGTACGACCTGTCCCCCGAGCACCGCTACCCGGTGGCCGTCGAGCAGAACTGGGCCGTGGCCCGCTGGGTGGTGACCGACGGGGCGGACAAGGGCCTGGACGCCACCCGCATGGCGGTCGCCGGCGACTCGGTCGGCGGCAACATGAGCGCAGCCCTCACCCTGATGGCCAAGGAGCGGGGCGGTGTGCCTCTGCGCCAGCAGGTGCTCTTCTACCCCGTGACGGACGCGTCCTTCGACACCGCCTCGTACCACCAGTTCGCCGAGGGCTACTTCCTTCGCCGCGACGGCATGAAGTGGTTCTGGGACCAGTACACGACCGACGAGGGCGAGCGCGCCCAGATCACCGCCTCCCCGCTGCGCGCCACCACCGCACAGCTCACCGGCCTGCCGCCCGCCCTGGTCATCACGGCCGAGGCCGACGTCCTGCGCGACGAGGGCGAGGCGTACGCGAACAAACTTCGCGCCGCCGGCGTGCCGGTGACCGCCGTGCGCTACCAGGGCATCATCCACGACTTCGTCATGCTGAACGCCCTGCGGGACACCTACGCCGCCCGGTCCGCCATCGCCCTCGCCGTGGACACGCTCCGGGCCGCGCTCGCCGAGGACTGAACCGGCACGGGCGGCGACGCCCGGGACAGGGCCCGCCCCGTGCGGACGCCCCGGGGTACGCGGGCCCGGCAGGCCGGCGTACCCCCCGCTCTTCCCGTTCCCCCTCCGAGCAGGCAGGCAGCCCATGGACACCCCCGACAGCCCGACGCCCGTTCCCGGCGGCCGGCACCACGAACCCGATCTGCGGAGCATGACACGCATCAACCTCCGTCCGATCGCGTCACCGATGCCCCTCGGCTTCTACGCCGTGGCCATCGCCTCCGTCATCGTCGGCTGCCTCCAGCTCGGCGTCTTCGAGGAGAACGCCCACCGGGCCGTCGCCTTCACCATCCTGCCCGCCTTCGTGCTCCAACTCCTCGTGGGCGTCCTGGCGTTCGGCGCCCGGGACGTCCTCGCGGCCACGCTCATGGCCTGCTTCTCCGGGACCTGGCTGGCCACGTCCCTCGTCCTGGCCCTCGCCCCGCCCGGCGGCACGGCGGTGCTGGGCGTCCTGAACCTCGCCTTCACCGTGTTCGCCGCCCTCATGGCGAGCGTGGCCAGGGCCAAGCGGGCCCTGTGGGTCGTGCTGTGCGTCGCCGTCCCCCGGTTCGCCGTGGCCGCCGTGGCCAACCTCTCCGGCGTCGCCTGGCTGGGCACCCTCTCCGGCGTCCTCGCCTTGGTCCTGGCCTCCACGGCCCTTTACGCGGCCTTCGCCCTCATGCTGGAGGACATGCGCGGCGAGCAGGTCCTGCCGATCGGCCGCAGCGGCCCGGCACACCACGCCGTCGAGGGCGACCTCTCCGTCCAGCTGCGCAACCTCGAACGCGCGGCCGGTGTCCGACGCACGCTCTGAGCCCTCCGGTCGTCGTGTCCGCCCGCACCATGGCGCCGGCGTCCCCCAGGACCACGTTTCGAGGAGTCTCCGTGAGGCCCGTCCAGCAACTCGTCACGGTGAACGTGTTATCGCCGGACCACGGCGCAGCCCGGCTCGTGGTGTGGATCCGGCACGATCCCGGCGACCCGCTGGCGGTGCGACTCGACTTCGCCCCGGCCGAAGGCCCAGACGAGGGCGGGGCGGCGACCTGGGTCTTCGCCCGGAGTCTGCTGGAGGACGGTGTCGTCCGGACCGTCGGCGAGGGCGACGTCCGGGTCCGGCCCGGCGACGCCGGCGAGACGCACATCGAACTGGCCTCCCTCTACGGCTCCTGCGTGGTGCGCTTCCGCACGGACACGCTGTGCTCCTTCCTCTCGCTGACCCAGACCCGGCCATACGACGTCTCTCTGCGGATCCGGACCGAGCTCGACCGGACGCTCAACGCCATCCTCGGGCGGCGCGACTAGAACCACCCGCCGCCCTCCCCTGTCCTTTGCGGGGCTCGTCGGGCCCTGCCCCACTCCTCCCGAGAACGAGAGGCCCCGTCATGACGACGATGCCCGTCAGCGGTGTCACCCCCTTTCCCGACCTCGACGACGGCGACGCCGCGGACCTCGTCGTCCGCAACGCCAAGATCCATACCGGTGATCCGGAGCGTCCCGCCGCGACGGCCATGGCGGTCCGCGACGGCAGGATCACCGCTCTCGGCGACGAGGCGACGGCCACGCGGCACGTGGGGCCGCGGACCCGCGTGGTCGACGCGCTGGGCCGCCGGATCGTCCCCGGCCTGAACGACTCGCACCTGCACGTGATCAGGGGCGGCCTCAACTACGTGCTGGAGCTGCGCTGGGACGGCGTTCCCTCGCTGCGGCAGGCGCTGGCCATGCTGCGAGAGCAGGCCGGCCGCACCCCGAAGGGCCAGTGGATACGGGTGGTCGGCGGCTGGACGGCCGAGCAGTTCGCCGAGCGGCGGATGCCGACGGTGGCGGAACTCAACGCGGCGGCCCCGGACACCCCCGTCTTCGTCCTGCACCTGTACCAGTCCGCCCTGATGAACCGCGCCGCCGTACGCGCCGCCGGCTACACCCGCGACACCCCCGACCCGAGGGGCGGACAGATCGTGCGCGGACGTGACGGGGAGCCGACAGGGGTCCTGCTCGCCGCGCCCAGCGCGCTGATCCTCTACTCGACGCTGGCGGCGGCGCCCACGCTGGGCGAGGAGGACCGGAAGACCTCTACCCGGCACTTTCTGCGAGAACTCAACCGGTTCGGTCTCACCTCCGCCGTCGACGCGGCCGGCGGGTTCCAGAGCTTCCCGGAGAACTACCGGACCGTCACCGAGCTGGCCCGGGCCGGAGAGCTCTCCTTGCGGATCGCGTACCACCTCTTCCCGCAAACCGCCGGACAGGAACTGGACGACCTTCGGCGGTGGATCGAGACCGTACGCCCCGATGAGGGCGACGAATGGCTCCGGCTGAACGGTGCCGGAGAGAACCTGACCTGGGCGGCGGCCGACTTCGAGAACTTCTCGGAGCCCCGGCCCGAACTCGCCGCTGGCTACGAGGCCGAGTTCGAGAAGGCCGTCCGGCTGCTCATGGAGAACGGCTGGGGCTTCCGGCTGCACGCCACCTACGACGAGACCATCCGCCGGGATCTGGCGGTCTTCGAGAAGCTGACGGCGGACGGCCTCTTCCCCTCGGGCAACCGCTGGCTTTTCGACCACGCCGAGACGGTGTCCCCGCGGAGTCTGGAGCGGATCGCGACGCTGGGCGGCTCGATCGGCGTGCAGAACCGCATGTCCTTCCAGGGCAGGGCCTTCGTCGACCGGTACGGCGCCGAGGCAGCCGAACGCACGCCGCCGGTCACGGAGATGCTGGAGCGGGGCCTGCCGGTGGCTGCGGGCACGGACGCGACCCGGGTCTCCTCGTACAACCCCTGGGTGGCCCTGCACTGGCTCGTCACCGGGCGCACCGTGGGCGACCTCTGCCTGTACCCGCCGGACCGGCTGGTGTCACGGGAGAAGGCGCTGGAGATGTACACCCGGGGCGGCGCCCGGATGACCGGCGAGGGCGAGGTGAAGGGTCTGCTGAGGACGGGTTTCCTGGCGGACTTCGCGGTCCTGTCCCATGACTACTTCGCCGTGCACGGGGACGACATCCCGCACATCGAGTCGGTCCTCACCGTCGTCGGCGGCCGGCTGGTCTACGCGGCGGCGGAGTACGAGGGCCTGGACGAAGTGGTCCCGCCCGTCAGCCCCTCCTGGAGCCCGGTGGCCCACTTCGGCGGCTATCAGGCGACCCCGCCACCGGGAATCACGGGGGCGCGCCAGGCGGACCGCCTGGCCGAGGCGGTGGCGGCGTCGGAGCAGCACCGCCAGTGGCGGGTCGCGCGTGGCTTCGCCCCTGAGAACGCCCCCCAGGTCTTCGATCCATGCTTCGTCCTCTGAGCGGACGCCGACGAGCCATGCAGTGTGAGAACAGCCCCGGCCACCCTGAGCAAAGCTGCGGCGCCTCTCACGACCGTAGCGTCTGCACGTGAACAGAGCGGGCCAGCACGCAAGCTGACGATAAATCAGTTCCATGCAGCATCGCCCTGCTCCCTCGGGCACTTCTCTTCGCCCTCTCGACTCTCATCCCCTTGAAAGGACCCGTCGTGATCGACTTCGATGCCGTCGAGGCAGCCCCCAGCCCGGACCTGCTCACCCCCGACAACGCGATGATGCTGTTCGTGGACCACCAGCCGCAGATGTTCTTCGGCGCGGCCAGCTCCGACCGCGCCGGGGTCATCAACGCCACCGTCGGCCTCGCCAAGGCGGCCACCGTCTTCGACGTGCCCGTCGTGCTGTCCACCGTCGCCGCCGAGTCGTTCTCCGGGCCGCTCCTGCCGCAGTTGCGCGAGGTCTTCCCGAAGCACGAGATCGTGGACCGCACCACGATGAACGCCTGGGAGGACCCCGCGCTCGTCGAGGCGGTCAAGGCCACCGGCCGCAGCAAGATCATCCTGTCCGGGCTGTGGACCGAGGTCTGTCTCGTCCTGCCCGCCCTCTCCGCCCTCGGCCAGGGTTACGAGGTGTACGTCGTCGCCGACGCCTCCGCCGGCGTCACGCCCGAGGCCCACGAGCACGCCATGCAGCGCATGACCGCGGCCGGCGCCGTCCCGGTCACCTGGCTCCAGGTCCTGCTGGAGCTCCAGCGCGACTGGGCGCGCTCGGAGACGTACACCCGAACCCTCGACGTGGTGAAGGAGCACGGCGGCGCCTACGGCATGGGGGTCGTCTACGCCCAGTCCATGATCGACCCGCACGCCGCGGGCTGATCCCCTCTCCGGCGTTCACCACCCCCAGGAGCACGACGATGGACATCGGTCTGCTGGTCCTGCGGCTTCTCGTCGGGCTTCTCGTCGCCGGGCACGGAGTGCAGAAGGTGAGCTTCCGGCTCGGCGGCAAGGGGCTGGCGGGCGGTGCCGCGGAATTCCGGGGCGACGGCTTCCGCGGCGGCGCCCTGACGGCTCTCGCCGCGGGCGGCGCCCAGATCGGGGCGGGGCTGACGCTCGCCGCCGGCGCCCTGACCCCGCCGGCCGCGGCCGGTGTCGTCGGCGTGATGACCGTGGCCCTGACCGTGAAGCTCCCGCACGGGCTGTGGGTGCAGAACGACGGCTACGAGTACCCGTTGGTCCTCATTGTCCTGCCCGCGGTCCTCACCCTCACCGGTCCCGGCCGCTGGTCCGTGGACGCGGCCCTGGGCCTGACGCCTTGGCCCGTCTGGTGGTCCCTCGTCGCCGTGGCCGGCGGGGTGGGCAGCGGCCTGGCCGTCCGTGTGGTGCTGCACCGCCCCACGCCCACGGGTCCCGGCGGCGGACTCCGTACCCATCCCTCAGACATCCGGAGTGAAACATGACGGCTCCCCCGTCCTTCGACACCCCGCCACCGCGCCAGAGCCGTGCGGGAGGGGAGGTGCAGGCGTTCGACACTCTGCAGCACGTGGGCATCGGCCTCTCCCACGACAGCCGACTGTACTCCTGCCGACGCCTCAACCTCCTGCTGGCCGACACCCAGATGCTGTACGCCTTGTACAAGAAGCACCACTGGCTCATGCGGGGGCCCACTTTCCACCAGCTGCACCTGCTCCTTGACCGGCACGCGGAACAGCAGCTGGCGATCGTCGACCTCCTCGCCGAACGCGTCCAGAGCCTCGGCGGCGTCGCGGTGGGCGACCCCCGGCACGTCGCGGAGATGACCCGCGTCCCCCGCCCGCCCGACGGCGTGGAGGAGCTGCCCGCCATGCTGTCGCGCCTCCTGGAGGCGCACGAGACGATCCTGGTCGACGCCCGGGACGCCGCGCGCCGGGTGGCGGAACGGGACGACGTCGGCAGCGAGGACCTCATCGTCTCCGAGGTCATCCGGACCGGCGAGACCCAGGTCTGGTTCCTCGGCGAGCACCTGGTCCACACCCCGCTGACCCGCGCCTGAAAGACGCCCTCCGCCCCGCCGAAACCCCGCACAGAAAGCGCAGACACATGTCCCATGCCCAGGCCATGTCAGGAAAGGGCCTCTCACGGCGTACGGCGATCACGGCCGGTGCCGCCACGGTCGCGTCGCTCGGCATCGGCACCGCCGCCGCTCACCCCGCCGCCGCCCAGGACCGCGCGCCCTCCGGACAGCCCCGGCCCACCATCGTCCTGGTGCACGGTGCGTTCGCCGACGCGTCCAGCTGGTCGCCCGTCATCGAACGGCTCCAGGACCGCGGCTACCGCGTGCTGGCCCCCGCCAACCCGCTGCGCGGACTGCACCACGACGCGGCCCACATCACGGCCTTCCTGGAAAGCGTCGAGGGTCCCGTGGTCCTGGCGGGCCACTCCTACGGCGGTGCGGTGATCACCCAGGCCGCCGCGCGCACCCCTGGCGTCCGAGCACTCGTCTACGTCGCTGCGTTCATGCCCGACGCCGGCGACGTGCTCGGCGAACTGTCGTCCCGGTTCCCCGGCTCGCAGCTGGCACCGGCACTCATCCAGGTGCCCTCACCCGCGCCCGACGGCTCCCCCGGCCTCGACCTCTATCTCAGGACCGACAAGTTCCACCAGGTCTTCGCCCAGGACGTGCCGCGCGACACCGCGCGCGTCCTGGCCGCCGTCCAGCGTCCGCTGAGCGCCACCGCCTTCGGCGACCGGGCGACCGAGGCGGCCTGGCGCACGCTCCCGTCCTGGACGCTGATCGCCACCGAGGACCGCGGCATCCCGCCGGAGCTCCAGCGCTTCCAGTCCCGGCGCGCGGGTTCGCACACGGTCGAGGTCCCCAGCTCGCACCTGCCGCTCCACAGCTTCCCCCACGCGGTGACCTCGCTGATCCGATCGGCCGCCGACGCCGTCCGGCGCTGACCGCGCCCCACTCCCGAAGGGATGTTCCGTGTCTCTCCCCTCCGAAAGCTCCTACGCGCGTGACCTGGCCCAGGTCGAACGAGCCAACGCCGACGGCCGCGTCCCCGTCGTCTTCGTCCACGGCCTCTGGCTCCTGCCCACCAGTTGGGAGCGGTGGGCGGGCGTGTTCGACGCCGCCGGTTTCGTCCCCGTCATGCCGGGCTGGCCCGACGACCCCGAGACGGTCGAGGAGGCCAACGCTCACCCCGAGGTCTTCGCCGGCAAGAGCGTCGGTCAGGTCGCCGACCACTTCTGCGACCTCGTGCGGAAGCTCGACCGCACGCCGGTGGTGGTCGGGCACTCCTTCGGCGGCCTGATCACCCAGATCATCGCGGGCCGCGGGCTGTCCCGTGCCTCGGTGGCCATCGACCCGGCACCGTTCCGGGGCGTGC
The DNA here is from genome assembly GCF_011820545.1 of Streptomyces sp. DSM 40868. Taxonomy (NCBI): domain Bacteria; kingdom Bacillati; phylum Actinomycetota; class Actinomycetes; order Kitasatosporales; family Streptomycetaceae; genus Streptomyces; species Streptomyces sp. DSM 40868. The sequence goes on along the minus strand of NZ_CP050504.1, from coordinate 8,362,487 downwards.
TGCCCCTGCCACTGTCCTCCCTGCGGGCGGCCAGTGCGGTACTCGGCAACCCCGCCAACTACCACCGGGCGGTGCCGCTCACCTACGAGCAGTTCCGGTACTCGTTCGCCAACGCCGTGAGCGAGGCGGAGGCGCGCGAGCTGTACGAGACCTTCGCCGTGCCGGCCCCCGGCGAACCGCTGTTCCAGGCCGCGGCCGCGAACGTCAACCCGTGGACCGAGGTCAAGGTGGACACCGTGAACCCCGACCGGGGTCCCCTGCTCATCCTCTCCGGGGAGAAGGACAACACCGTTCCTTGGGCGATCGCCCACGCCTCGTACAAGAAGCAGGTGCGCAACGGGTCCGCGGTCACGGAGATCCTGGAGATCCCGGGCCGGGGCCACGCCCTCACCATCGACAGCGGATGGCGCGAGGTCGCCGACACGGCCCTCGCCTTTCTCAACCGTCATGTCGATCCCACGGCGGGAGACGCGGCATGACCGCCCACTGACGTATACGCCCCTCCGAGCGGCCGGTCCGGACCTCTGTGTCCGGGCCGGCCGCTTCGCGTTCTCCCCTCGCCCGCCCGGTGGGTGCCGCGCGAAGGACGGAGAGAACCGGAGGGGCACCTCCGCAGCCAGTGGCCGCGGAGGTCCGCCCTGCGTCCGCGGAACTTCGGCCTGTGGCTGCAGGGCTTTGGCCTGTGCGTGCGCGACCGCCGGTTCCGTTCCGGCCGCGTCCTAGCGTCGAAATCGCGGTGGGGGCCGTGTCCTCGCCGCTCGACGCGGTCACGGTTCCAGGGAGCGGCACGATGCAGTCCGACGGCACGACGGGAGCACGACCTCGGTCCTGTACGTCGCTGGCGGGGCGGGACGCCCCCTGGTCAGCCTTGCGGGACGCCGTGCTCGCGGCCCCGGCCGGAGGGCGGGCGCTGTGGCTGCGCGGCGAGGCCGGCATCGGCAGGACCGCACTGCTGGACGAGGCGGCCGCCTTCGCCTCGGAACGGGGGCTGCGCGTCCTGCGGGCCGTCGGCACCGCCCCGGAGGCGGGCATGGCCCTCGACGTCCTGCGCCGGCTGGTCCGGCCCCTGCTGGACCGGCACGACGTGCTGACCGACTCCCAGCGCCTCTGTCTGGAAGCAGCCTTGGACACCGCGGTGGGCACGACTCCCGGAGGGTTAGCCGTCGCCGCAGCCACCCTGGCGCTGCTGAGCGGGACCGCCGACGAACAGCCCCTGCTCCTGGCCGTCGACGACCTCCAGTGGGTGGACGCGCCCAGCGCGGGCGTCCTGGCCTTCGTCCAGCGCAGAATCGCCGCCGCGCCGATCGTCCTGGTCTGCGCCGTGCGCGCCGAGGCCGCGTCGGCCCTGGACAGCACCGGTGCGGAGGTGCTGGATCTCGCCCCGCTGACCTCTGCCGAGTCGGATGCGGTCCTGCGCCGCCGCCGGCCCGACCTCACGGCGCAGGCCCGGGCCGGCCTCGTACGGGAAGCTGCCGGCAATCCGCTGGCCCTGGTGGGAACGTCCGCGCGGCCGGAGCACGTCGACCGTACGGAGCAGGCTCCGGCCCTCGCCGCTCCCTCGGGCGACCGCCCGGCACACGACTTCGCCGTGCGGCTGGACGCCCTGCCTCCGCGAACCCGCTTCCTGCTCCTGCTCCACGCGCTCGCCGGCCACGAGGAGCGGAGCGTCCGCCTGGCGATCGAGGCCGCCGTCGCCGCCGGATCGCCGGCCGCGGAGGACACGCTGGTGGCGGCCGAGAGGTCCGGCTTGGTCCGCCTGCACCACGCCAGACTGACCTTCCTGCACCCTCTCGTCCGCACGTGCCTGGTACGGACGGCCTCCGCCGCGGACCTGCGCCGTGCCCACGCCGCCCTGGCCGCCGTGCTGCCCCGTGACGATGAGCGGCGTGCCACCCACCTGGCCGCGGCCGTCGAAGGCACCGACGACGACGTGGCGGACCACCTCGTGGAGGTGGCCCGCCGCAGGATCCGGCACGGTGGCCACCCCGAAGCCGCGATGCTTCTGAAGCACGCCGCACGGCTGAGCGCACGCCCGGGAGCTCGCGGCGCCAGGCTCACGGCCGCCGCCCACGCGGCGGCCGTCGGCGGACAGCCGGCCCTCGCCATCCGCCTGCTGGCGGACGCCGAGGTCGAAGGCGTACCCGCCGACAGCCGCCCCCTGTGGGAACTAACCGACGCTTACGTCCGATTCGAAAGCGACGGCGATCTCTCCCCGGCCGTCCTCCGCCTTCCGGCGCTGCTCGCCGGTCTGCGCCACCGTGCGCCGACGGCAGACGACACCGCGCGGACCACCCTCCGTTTCCTGCTCCACCTGACGGCCGTCTTCTCCGACGAGCCGGCGCTCCGGGACGCCCTGCGCACGGAACTGCCCCGCTCCGGGGCCGTGGCACGGCTCTGCTTCGACCTCTGGAACCGGCCCACCCGTCCGGACACCGACGGAACGCGCCGCCTGCGGCGGCTGGTAGCGGCGCTGACTCCCGAGGAAGAGGTCAGGGACGCCTGGCAGTTGCTGTGGATCGCGGCCGCACTCGACAGCGTGGGCGAGCACGCCCAGCTCTGGCACCGCGTCGTCCAGCGGGCCCCGTATCTGACCCAGGCGCACGTGGATCTCGCCACCTGCGGAGACGACTACCTGCGAGGCCGGTGGGACCGCTGTCTCACCGTCTCCCGCCGGGGCGCGCAAACGGCCCGGGAGCAGGGCTGCGGACTCCACGAACGGCTCTTCCGCCTCACCGAGGCCGCGGTCCACGCGGCACGCGGCCGACAGCCGGAAGCGGTCCTGGAACGGATCGAGTCCTGGGCGGCGAAGCGCGGCCAGGCCTACGTCCTGCGCCGGATCACCGGCATCCGCGCCGTTCACGCCCTGGCCTCGGGAGCGGACGAGACCGCGTACGCGCTGGCGGCGTCCCTGACCCCGCCGGGGACGTTCCCTCCTCAGGAGCCGCACTTCCAGCACGTGTTCCTCGACCTGATCGAGGCGGCGGTGCGGACCGGACGCCGCGCCGAGGCGCTGCGCCACATCGCGGCCGGCCATGAGATCCGGATGGGGGACATCGCGCCCCGGCACGCCTTCGTGCTGGCGGCCGCCGAGGCGATGGCCGCCGAAGGCGGGGACGTGCACACCCTCAGCGAGGCCGCCTACGCGATGCCGGGGGCCGACGCGTGGCCCTTCGAACTGGCCCGCCTGCACCTGCGCCATGGCGCGTGGCTGCGGCTCGCCCATCGCCCCGAGGAGGCCCGTGCCCACCTGCTGACCGCGCACACGCATTTCACCAGGCTCGGGGCGGAACCCTGGTCCGGCAGGGCAGCGGCGGAACTCCGGGCCGCCGGCACGGTCGTCGCGCGGACCAGGCCGACAGAGGTGTGGCAGCTGTCCCCCCAGGAGCTGCGCATCGCGCGACTCGTGGCGTCGGGCCTGAGCAACGGGCAGATCGCCGAGCGGCTGAAGGTGTCACCGCGCACCGTCGGCACCCACCTCTACAAGATCTTCCCGAAGGTCAACGTGGCCTCCCGCGCGGCCCTGGCTCACGCGGTGCGCGAAGCATACGACCGCTGAACGACTCAAGGCCCAGGAGCGTTCCGGAGCAGGTGACTCGGTGAGCACGTGTTCTTCGGGAGCACGAGCCCTGGACTCAGGCGCGGGGCGGGGCGGTGGTCCCCCGTCTCGCCTGCTGCCTCCACTCGCGCGGGGACACGTCGTAGGCGGACCGGAATCTACGGGCGAAGTGGCTCGGACTGGAGAAGCCGCAGCGGGCCGCGACGGCTCCGATGGTGAGACCCGCGTGGTCGGGCGAGGCCAGCATCTTCCGGGCGGTGGCGAGCCGCTCGGAGATGACCCACTGTTCCAGGCTCATGTCGGCGTCGCGCAGTACCTGGTAGAGGTGGCGGGCCGACACCCCGTGCGCGTGGGCGATACTCTCCGCGGAGAGGCCGGGGTCGGTGTGGTGCCGGCGGACGTGGGCCATCACCCGGGTGAGCAGGGTCTCGTCCATCACCGACCGCACGACCGGTGTCCGCGGGTCGTGCGCCGCGGATATCAGGAGCGCTCGGACCAGGTCGGCGGTGGCGCTCGCCAGGGCCGTCGCGCCGGGGTCCCGGGCCAGTCGGCCCGGATTCCGCCACATGTCCCGCAGGTGCCGCAGGACCAGGTCGTGGAGCGGACTGGCCCGCAGCTGGAGGGAGGCCCTGACCACCGTCTCCACGGGCAGGCCGATCCGCTCGACGTCGAAGACCATGGCCTGGGATCCCCCGTCGCCCGACCATCCGTAGACGCGGGGCGAGAGCTCGTGGAAGACGCAGACGTCGTCCGGCCCGAACGTCAGCCGCTCGCCGGCGACTTCCGCGCGGCCCGTCCCCCGGTGCTGGAGCGACACCGAGACGACCGGGTTGCTGCGTTGCCTGCGGATGTGCGCGGGGGTGCGGTGGGCCTCGAAGCCACTGTTGTACGTGGAGAACATCGGCAGGTCCCCGACGTTCCAGAGTTCCATCCGGGCGTGAACGCCTTCGGAGGACTCGTGAACGATGCGGTTGGGCACCGACTCGTTGGTCATCCCGTGCCGGAATGCCTCTAGCCGTTCGGCGGGGGGCAGGGCGTCAGTGTCCAGCAGCAACAACGTTCCTCCACCTGTTCTCCCTGTTCGAGGACCGATTCTCCTCGCGCTCGCGGTGGCGCTCAAGGCACTTCCGTGAAGCTCTGGCCCGCGGGAGAAGAAACCCTCGTTCCCCCGCACTCGGCGACCGGCGCGCAGCTGGCCAGGGCACCGTCGGGCCGAACGCTGGCAGAGAGCACCGTCGCCGCTGCGCGGCATCACGAAGGCGACGGAGGCAGCGCGCGTCGGTGCAGAACCGCCTACCTGGCCGGCCTGGACGTAAGAGCCCTTGACCTCGATCTCTGCCGCCGAGGCGACGGCCCTGCACTCCGGGATCTAGCCTCGCGCTTTCGCGTGCCAGGGTGTCCGGTGGCTGATCAGAAACGTGAAGAGTGCTCCTGAACTGCAACGATGGGACTTGTCTAGGGTCCAGGTCGTCGCATGAAAGAAGCACTCTCCAGGTGAAGAAGCGTATCGGGTCCTACCCGCGTGTCCGTGTCGAGGGCGGTGGTCGCGGGGTGGTCTCCCAGGCCGGTGGTGTGCTGCTGGTGGAGACTGTCCGCAAGACCGGTCTGGATCAGGCGATATCGGCGGCGCTGGCGCCGTGGCGCAAGCCGCGGGCGGTGCATGATCCGGGCAAGGTCCTGCTGGATGTGGCCCTCGCGGTGGCGCTGGGCGGGGACTGCCGGCGGACGTCGGTCTGCTGCGGGCCGAGCCGTCGGTGTTCGGGCCGGTGGCCTCCGATCCGACGGTGTCCCGGCTGATCGACGCGCTGGCAGCAGGCGGGAAGCGGGCGCTGACCGCACTGCGGCAGGCCCGCGCTCACGTCCGTGAACACGTGTGGACGGTGGCCGGGGAGGCGGCGCCGGACGCGGCCGGGCAGGTGGTCGTGGACCTGGACGGAGTGCTGGTGATCGCGCATTCCGAGAAGCAGGATGCGGCCGCGACCTGGAAGAAGACCTTCGGGCACCATCCGCTGATGAGGTTCGTCGACCACGGCCGGGGCGGGTCCGGGGAGCCGGTGGCCGCTCTGCTGCGGCCCGGGAACGCGGGCAGCAACACCGCTGCAGACCACATCGAAGCCGCCCGGCTCGCGCTGGCGCAGCTGCCGAAGAAGTACCGGCGCGGACGGCGGACGCTGATCCGCACCGACTCGGGCGGGGGCACCCACGAGTTCGTCGACTGGCTCTCCGCCCGCGGCCGGTGGCTGGCCTACTCGGTCGGCATGACCATCACCGATGCCGTCCACCAGGCCGTCCTGAAGGTCCCGGCACCGGCCTGGACGCCTGCCGTCGAGCCGGACGGCGAGATCCGCGACGGCGCCTGGGTGGCCGAGCTCGACGGCGACTGTCTCAAGGGCTGGCCCAAGGGGATGCGGCTGATCGTGCGGAAGGAACGCCCGCACCCCGGCGCCCAGTTGCGCTTCACCGACGCCGACGGCATGCGCCTGACCTGCTTCGCCACCAACACCAAGAACATCCCGATCGCCGCACTCGAACTGCGCCACCGCCAGCGAGCAAGAGCCGAGGACCGCATCCGCGCCGCCCGCGCCACCGGCCTGCGCAACCTCCCCCTTCACGACGCCGCGCAGAACCGGATCTGGCTGGAGATCGTCCAGATCGCCCTGGACCTGCTGGCCTGGATGCCGATGCTGGCGCTGACCGGAGCCGCACGTCTGTGGCAACCCCGCCGCATACGACTGCGGCTGTTCTCCGCCGCTGCCCAGCTGGTCACCACCGGCCGCCGCCACATCCTCCGCCTCGCCAGGCACTGGCCCTGGACCGGCGTGATCACCAACGCCATACAACGGCTCGCGGCCCTGCCGAACCCCGGCTGACCAGCAACTTCCCGTCCCTACGAGCAGCACCACCCGACCGGAGCCGTGGAACCCGGCGCCCACCCGACGCGACAGCCGGGCCACCAGCCTGCCCACCTGCAGGAATCTCCGGCCCCGAACGAGCCGAAAGGGTCCGTCAGCAAGCTGACGGACCCTCACGAAACATCGAGGTTAACACTTGGTCAGTGTGCCCACGGCATCCAGCACCAGATCGGAGGCGTACCGGCACGTTGCGTCCACGGCCGGCGGCCGCCACCCCGCAGGGTCCTGGTCGCCTCTGCTGTCGAGCGCGGGCACGAGCAAGACGGGACAGGCACTCAGCTCGAACTGCTGGTGCGTCGCTGGCTACGTCCCCGAACAAAGGAGGCCGCCGGTCAAGTGCCCGGTGGTTTGATCGGAACCTGCCCGGAGATCGTGCGGTTCCGATACCGTCATCCGCGGGGCCTTGCCGTTCATGACGTCGTTGAACCGGAAAGTGGCGAATGTTCATCGAGAAGCTCGTGCTGAAGAACTTCAAGTGCTTCGGGCCGGAGGGCTCATCCGTCCGCCTGGAGCCGAGCATCACTGCGCTCATCGGTGCCAACGGCTCGGGCAAGACCGCAGTCTGCGAGGCGCTGCTACGGCTGTTCGGGATGTCCGCCAAGGAGCGGGCCGTACGCGTGGACGACTTTCACGTGCCCCTCGGCGAGACCGCCCCTCCTCCCACCCGCGAGCTGACGATCGAAGTAGTGCTCGCCTTCCCTGAACTCGACGCCGATGACGACGGTGAGGCCGCGATAGGCGAGAAGCGTGAGGGGCAGAAGGAATTAACCCGGCTGATTCCGGAGTTCTTCAGGCGCATGGCCGCCACGGAGGACGGCGACCTGAAGGTTCGGGTGGTACTCCGGGCCCAATGGGTCGATGACGGCACGGTGGAGGGCGCCATCACCGAGTCACGGCTGATCGTCAACACCCTTGTCGAAGAGTACGGTGAGGAGGACTACGCGCCGCTCACTCCGGTGGAGCGCAGCCGTATCCAGATGGTCTACATTCCGGCGTCCCGCGACGGCGTACGCCAGGTGACCTCTTTCCTCCGCAGTCGGCTTTGGCGAGCCGCGCAGTGGTCAAGCGGTCTGCGTGACCTCGTGAGCGAGCACGCGGCAGAGGTCGCAGAGAAGTTCACCGACGAACCCGTCGTCCGGGTCGTGGAGGGGGCGCTGACCGCGCGATGGCAGCAACTCCATGATGCAGGTATGCACTCGGACCCGAAGCTGCGGCTCCTCGACGGCGACTTCGACCGGTTGGTCCGCGATTCCGAACTCGTCTTCGAGCCCGACCGCAGCGGCCGCCCTCGCCCTGCCCGCACGCTGAGTGACGGGCAGCGATCATTGCTTCACCTCGCCCTGGTGGCAGCTGCCCTCGACGTGGAGGGCGCAATCAACGACGGTCAGCACGCCAAAGACTTCGCGCTGGACAACGCCCACCTGCCGAACCTGACGCTGATCGCGGTCGAAGAGCCCGAGAACAGCCTTTCTCCGTTCTTTCTGTCCCGGATCATCACCCAGCTGCAGGAGTTGAGCGGCAGCCCAGCAACGCAGACGGTACTCTCCAGCCATTCCGCCAGCGTCATGGCCCGAATCCGCCCCGAAGACGTCCGGTACCTCCGCACGGAAGCCGCCACCGCGACAGCATCGGTTCGCGAGATCATTCTCCCGGAAAATACGACGGAGGCTGGCAAGTACGTGCGTGAGGCGGTGCGCGCTCACCCAGAGCTGTATTTCGCCAAGTTCGTGGTACTGGGCGAAGGCGACTCCGAGCAACTCGTGATCCCCCGCATCGCCCACGCACACGGCGTCCAGCTGGATCCGTCGTTCATCTCCATGGTGCCACTCGGCGGTCGGCACACCAATCACATGTGGACGCTCCTGAATAATCTGGACATCCCGCACGCCACTCTGCTGGACCTCGATTACGGCAAGGACGGCGCCGGGCCAGCCCGGCTGCGCGATGCTTGCAAGCGCCTTGCCACCAGCGGCCTGAGACCGCTGGAAGGGCTCGTCGGCTACGACAAGATCGACGACATCACCGACGATCTCGAAGTCGATGCCATTCTTCCGATCTTGAAGCACCTACGTACGTTCGGCGTCTTCTACGCCACGCCCCTCGACCTCGACTACGCCATGCTTAGGGCGTTCAAAGACGCCTACACGCACCTCGAAGGGGGCGACCGCGGACCGGGGGCCGGCGATCCCCTCATCACGGTCATGGGCGAGAATGGGACCAGGGAGGACTACTGGAGGGACGCCGAGCACCTTGAGTTGCTGGGCTGGTACCGCTACCTGTTCGTGACCCGGTCCAAGCCGAGCTCCCACATCAGCGCGCTCGGCCGCCTGAGCAACGCGGAGGTGAAGGCGAACGCGCCCGAGTGGCTCCAAAGCCTCGTGCGCCACATCCAGGAAAAGATCTCCCTGTGAGCGTCCCCACCCAGTCGGGCCGCGCGAACCCGCCAACTGCGCCCGCTACCACACTGATTTCTGCCCAGAAATGGCGGCCGATCGGCATCTCGGACCTCGAACCGGCCGCGTGGGAAGCTCTGCGGGACACCGGCAATGTCGCAGTCGTGGCAGGTCCGGGCGCGGGCAAGACGGAGTTCCTCGCGCAGCGCGCCGCCTACCTCCTGCAAACCGGCATCTGCCCGTGGCCCCAGCGCATCCTCGCCATCTCGTTCAAGAAGGACGCCGCAGCCAACCTCGGCCGCAGGGTCGCTTCCCGAGTCCCGGAACACGCTGACCGATTCGCGTCCATGACATTCGACGCCTTCACGAAGAGCCTGGTGGACCGGTTCGCTGCAGCGCTGCCAGCGGACTGGCGGATAAGCGACGGGTACGACATCCGCTACACGACCGATTCCGAGGTAAGCCAGTTCCTCAACGACGTCGCCTTCTCGGCACCCCCAGCCCTATCCGGCAAACTCGGTTTCCAGGCCCGGCGCTTCGTCCCCGACACCGTGGGTGGCTGGCAGCTGCCCGAGAGCCTGCCGACAGAGGACAAAGGCGACGCCGTCTCTTACGCCGTACGCGAGTGGTGGCGCGCGCGCTATCTACGGACAGGAACTGCGGAAGTCGACTTCGTGATGCTCAACCGACTCGCCGAGTTGCTCGTCCGCGCGGTGCCGAAGCTCAGACGCGCCCTGCGCATGACGTACCCTATGGTCTTCGTCGACGAGTTCCAAGACACGACAAGCGCGCAATTCTCCTTCCTCACCTCCGTGTTCGGCTCAGAGACCACAGTCACCGCGGTCGGAGACAGCAAGCAGCGGATTATGGGCTGGGCTGGCGCTCTACCCGAGGCACTCCAGCGTTTCACCGACGCCTTCAACGCCACTTCCTATGCGCTTGCGTGGAACTTCCGATCCAGCGATGCGCTCGTGGAACTTCAGCACGTCATTGCGAGCAAACTGGACCCGACCACGGTACGGGCCACCTCGAAGGCGACCGCCGAAGTCGGGCACGAGCCAGCCGTCTTGTGGACGTTCTCCAACAGCGATCAGGAGGCGACCTTCATCGCCGACTGGATCGCCCGGGACATCGCCGCCTCGGACCGTACGCCATCGGATTTCGCGCTCATCGCTCGCCAGACGATCAAAGACTACGAGCCACTGTTTCGTGCCCGCCTCGCCGCCCACGGCATCAGAGTCCGCAACGATGACGCCCGGTTCGGCAAGATGCCCCTGCAGGACTTACTGAAAAGCGAGACGGCCCGCCTCCTGCTGAGTCTGCTCCGCTTGGCCAACGAACCTCATGGCCTCGCCAAGGTTTGGCGGGACGTAGCGGCAACCATGGAACGCGTCCACGGAGCAACCGAGGACAACCGCGCCCAACGTCGCGTCAGCGAGGAACTGGCCGAACTGACCACCCAGCTACGCACCTGGCTCCGTGCACACCCCCCAACGGCCACATCGGCCGCCGAAGCCATCAACCAGGTCGTCAGCCTCCTCGACGGCGCCGCTCTCCGCCGCTACGTGAAGTCGGCAGTCCCTGGGGAGGATCTCGATATCGTCCTTGGCGCATTCGAGGCACGCCTTGAGACCGCGATCAACGGCGCTACCGAATGGGGGCACGTGCTCGACGACTTCGAAGGGGCTGATGCGGTCGTCCTGCTCACCGCACACCGCAGCAAGGGCCTCGAATACCACACTGTGTTCTTCCTTGGCATCCACGCGAAACAGTGGTGGGCGTACGGGAGCGACCGGCGCGAAGGAAAATCGACCTTCTTCGTAGGCTTGTCCCGGGCTGCTCATCGACTGATCTTCACCACAGACCGGTCTGACCGCACCGGCCCCATAGGCGACCTCTTCACGATGCTCGCCGAGGCGGGCGTGCCCGAGGTGCACCGAGAATGACGACGGCTCCCGACTAAGAACTCCTAACAGAATGCGTCGTCTGTAGGGTGGCTGGTTCTTCCGCGGCCCGATACCGAGGTGCCCTAGAGTCGCCGCATGCGGCGAAGGATGGGACTGGCGATAGCTGGGGTTGCAGCCCTGGCCTGGGGCGAGTGGTTGAACTGGCGCTGGTCTCGAGCGCTCGTGGGGAGTAGCGGGGGCGCCTCCACGGCCGTGGGGGTGTTGGGGTACCGGAATCCCCAAGCGACGGCGAACTTGATCAACCGATGGCGAGTCCGTGCTGGAATCCGCTCCATCGCCGCTGACGGTGCGCAGGGGACCTGCGTGATCTTCAGCGGCGGTACGACCAGCAGCGGCGCCACCGAGGCCCAGCTGATGGCTGACTACGCGAAGTCGGTGCTTGAGTTCGACGGCACGGTGCTCCTCGAAGAACAAAGCGCGACGACGTGGGAGGACATCACGAACGTGATCCCACTGCTAGAAGACGTGGATCGCATCAAGATTGCCTCTCAGCCAGCTCATGCGCTCAAAGCCCGTGCGTACTTGCGGCGGCAGCGCCCCGATCTTGCAAAAAGGCTGGTGCGCGCGGATGACTACCACCCCGGCGAGTGGATGGTCGTCAAACCGTTGTTGGCTCTGTACGGACGTCCATCTGGCCCTACCGGTACGAGGACCTCGTGGCGCAGTTGCGGAGCGTTGGGCTCACGCTGCAGTCCACCACCTTCGATCCCGAGAGCGATGGATACCTGGTGGTCGCCAGCCGCGACCAGACGCGAGGCACGTCTGAGCCGGTGCGCTGATCTGCCTTTCGTCGTCGTGGTTGCCGAGCTGCCGGCTCGCGACTGCCTGCAGCGCTTCGCGAAGTGTTCAGCGCTTGAAGCGGTTGCTGCGGGTGCGGTCCTCACCCTGCATCTGACCTGCTCAAGCTGAAGTTGGAAACAGCTCGCAATCTGCCTTGCCGTCAGCCCACGTCAGAAGCTGGGCAATTACGTGAACTTCCACAACGTGCTGTGCACGTGCGACGCGGCCGCGTCGCACGAGGGGCACGCTACCGTCTGCTGCCGGCCATGCAGGTCGATCCACACCACGTCCCCGACGACGTCCACCGCGTCGATGACCAGCCCTTCGACGTCAGGCCACACCGGATCCCAGACATCTTCGTCCCGCACGAACACCATACTGACGGCGGGATATTGCCGATCATGACGGATATTTGGGATTGACCTCCACAAAGTATCCGCCGAAGTCGTTTCGATCTTCATCGCCGCTGTCCGCTCGTTGATGCAACCATTTGACTGACCTGCGAGGGACGACGATTCTCCCTGGAATAGCCGGTACCTAGGGGAGGGAACCCGATGACCGACCAGGCGGACGCGCAGCACCCCCACGAGCCCGAGGGCGGCGCGGAGCGGGCCCCGGCGCCGACGCCGGCGCCCGCCCAGACCGAGAAGAAGGCGCAACGCCCGTCCCAGCGGCCGGACGTGTCCTACACCCCAGTGTCCAACGGCATGGACTACCTGGTGAGCGTCTTCCAGCACCTGACCGAAGGCGAGAAGCCGCCCGGCGCCCGCGACCTCAAGTACACGGTGCTCCACCTCCAGGCGGCCACCGAGGTGCTGCTCAAGGCCCGGCTCGCGCAGGAACACTTCAGCCTCATCTTCCAGAACCCGGCCGAGGCCACCCACGAGACCTGGGGGAGCGGCAAGTTCAAGAGCTGCGGCACCCTGGACGCCTTCGACCGCCTGCGCGACATCGCCCGCCTGGACCTCGACGATAATGACCGAAAGCGCATCAAGGAGCTCGGGGAGAGCCGCAACGCCCTCCAGCACTACGGCCTGACGTACAACGCGTACGCCATCGAGTCTCGCGCGGCGAGGGTGCTCGAATTCCTGATCACGTTCATCCACCGGCACCTCATCCCAGGACTCGACCCCGCCGAAGCCCGGGGCGTCGAAAGAGACATGGACTCGTTCCGGTTGCAGCTCAAGGGCATTGAGACGCTGGTCAAGCAGCGCATGAACAACCTCCGGAGCGACCTGGCCAAGGTCGCCGACGTTACGGTGAAGTGCCCGGACTGCGAGCAGTGGGCCATGGTCGCCTACGACGGCAAGGACGAGGGTCCTGGCTGCCTGTTCTGCCATCAGGTGTGGCCGGACAACCCGGAGTCCGCCGCCGTCAACTACGCATGGATCATCCTGGGCCAGGACGAGCATTCTGCTTTCCAGGACGGCGGCGATCCGCCGGTAGTCGACTGCCCGGAGTGCGGGGTATGCGCCCTTGTGCCGGACGCGGTGACCGCGGCAGGCCAGCCCGGGGCGACGCCCCTGTGCTTCTCGTGCGGCACCGTCTTCAAGCACCTGATCGACTGTGAAGGCGGCTGCGGGTCTGTCCTCGACATAGCACCTGATGACGACTCGATCCCCATGTGCTCCGACTGCATCGACATCCGGTACGCCCGCTTCTGAGCCCGCACTCCGCAACCTGATCCACTTGAGAGGCAGTGCCATGAGTACTGGATACAGCCCGCAAGGCCATAGGCCGGAGCCGACGACGGCCTCCGCCACCGGCTCTCCGATCTCGCCGGCCGAGGGCCCTGGCAGCGACGCCTACGCGGACATGAGCACCCGACTCGCGGCACTGCGGTCACCCGTCTGCGCCCTGTCCACCTGAAGCTGCCACGAAGTGACCAGTAGCTCACAGGACGGCGACGTCCCCCGGCCGGGGGGCGCCCGATCGGGGGCCGTATGCGCAGCGGCCACTCTCGCGCCCGGAGCGTCCGGGCTACGCGAGCGGGGCATTGGCGCCGGTGAGGTCTTCGACCACGCCGGGGTCGAGCTCCGCGGCGCGATCCCGCAGGCGCTTCTGCTGCGCGGGGGTCAGGCCAAGCTCGTCGTCGAAGGCGAGGCGTTCGAGGGCGGCGGCGACGTAGCCGGGCGCGGCTGCTGCCAGCGCCTGGCGCATGGCCTCGCCGACAACGTCTGCCGCGGGCAGGCTGGCGGAGTAGTGCGCGGCGATGCCATATGTCTCGGCCGCGCGCGTGTTGATTCGCTCCAGCGCGGCCTGCACATTGGCGTCACCCTGGTCGGCACGCAGGACGAGGTCCACTTGGTCGCGGCCGTTGGCGGCAGCAGTCACCGGTCGGAGACCAGACGCAGTCGGCCGCTCGGGGGCAGCCTCCTGTACCACCTCGGCGGCCGGGGTGTCCTTGGGCCTGCGTCGCAGCTTCTCTTTGAATCGGCGTGCCCCGTCCTTGAGGTACGGGGTGGCAACCTCCACGGCGGCGACCGTCACGGTTTGAGCGACCTCAACCGCAATGTCGGTGGCGCAGTTGACGAGGAGGTTCCTTAGGCCGTCCCTTTAGCCCTCGTCGTACCGGTCGTCGGCGTCGAAGAGTTCGGTCTGGGCAACGAGCGAGTTGTCCCGGTGATCGCGGGCGGTACCCCGCATACCGCCGGAGGAGGCACGGGAGCGGTCGAGGTGGGTGCCGGCGGGGAACTCGACCAGCATGAACTTTCGATTCGGCTGCGGCCGTTGATAGTTGGACATGACGGAACTGTAGGGGGCCGCACCGACAGCGCGGCCGTTTTCAGAGATCGCCATCAGTCGTCGCTGAGGAGGTCCCTCGTCCTCGCTTCGCTCGAGTGCCTCGTCCGTAGCCCCTATCGTGCCGATCCTCTCGCATCGGCGGCGAGGAACGTGCCTGATGTGCCTGCACAAGCTTTGGGCCTGTGACCAGCAGTTGCACTTGACAGATGCAGATAAGGCCCGTCGGGCAACGGCAGTGCGGTCTCCTGAAGGCCCGCGGCGCTCACCTCGTCCCCGGCTTTGAACTGCGGCCGTTCCGACAGAGCGAGGTGGCCGCACAGCAGGGTGAAGGGGCCGCTTTGACCCTGGCAGCTTTGCGCTCCCAGTCGTGGCCGAAGCGGCCAGCGACGAGCGCGGGCAGCTGGCGGACTCAGGTCCGTGACGACGGCCTTGCGGGCGGACAGCACCTCTTCGTCGGTGAGCTGTACGCCGGTTGCCCCGCCGGAGGTGAAAACAATCTGCTGCACCGCGCGCTGGTGCGTACCGTGGCACCGTCATCGGCGAGGACAGCGAGGAGGGCGCCCGAGCCGCCGGCCGGGTAGCCCATACCGTAGCGGTGGATGGCGGCGACCATGGTCAGCAGGAAGGCGCCTGTTCCGCCGGCCAGCCGTCAGGTTCTGGCCGAACTCCTCCAGGCGGATCCTTACGCCCACCCCTGGCCGTACGACAGTGACGGCCGCTGGACGCCGCCCGACGAAGCGCTCACGGAGCATCCCTGAGTGCGCGAACGCCTCCGCCCTGTCCTTGAGGGGACAGGGCGGAGGCGTGTTCACGCGGCGATGACGAGCGGGGAGTCCAGGCGCTGCCACGCACCGAGGACGGCCTTGTGGGCGTCGGGCTGGAGGTGGGCGTAGCGCTGGGTGGTCTGGAAGCTCTCGTGACCGAGGAGGTGCTGGACCTCGTAGAGCGATACTCCCTTCTGCACCAGCCACGAGGCGCAGGTGTGGCGCATGGAGTGCGGCGGATAGTGCGGGACGGGCTGCTGTTCGCCGTCGCTGTCGAAGTAGCAGGCGGCGTCGACGGCCGGCCACCAGGTCTGCCGGCGCCAGTTCCCGTCGTCCAGGCGGCGACCGGCCCGGCCCTTGGTGATGGTGGTGAAGACCAACGCGTCACGGTCGAGCCGGTGGATGTGGCGTTCGAGCGCCTCCAGGACGTGGGGCGGGAGCGGGACCTCGCGTCGGCTCTTGGAGCTCTTGGGGTACTCCTTGATGCCGCTCTTGGTGTTGACCTCCACCACGAACAGGCGCGAACGGCGCCGGTCGATGCGGTGGCAGTGCAGCCCGGAGAGTTCCCCCCAGCGCAGCCCGGTGTAGAAGCCGAGCAGGCACATCGTCTTCCACGCGGTGGGGAGTTCGTCCAGAATGCTCTGCGCCTGGTCGAGCGTGAACCACTGCGGCGGCTTCACGGCAATCGGGGGCAGGTCGATGCTGCGGCACGGACTCACCGCGATGACGTCGTCGTCGACGGCCGCCCGCATGATCGAGGACGTCAGGTTGTAGGCCCGCTTGATGGCCGCGGGGCCCGTGCCCTTCTCGATCAGGCTGCGGATCCAGCTCTGGACGTCCATGCGGGTGATGGCCCGCATCTCCCACTCCGCCCAGTAGGGCAGAACGTGGTTCTTGATGCTGGAGGCGTCTCCCCGCAGGGTGTGGGGCTCGACCACACGGGCGTTCCACCACCGGTCGTGCCACTCACGGAAGGCCATCTCACCGGCCCGCGGATCACGCATGGTGCCGCGGGCGAACTGGGTCTCCATCTCGATACCCCAGGCACGGGCCTGGGCTTTGAGCGGGAAGCTCTCGCTGAACCGGTCTCCGCTCCGGTTGCGTACGGTCGCCTGCCACTTGCCTGATGTCAACTTGCGCAGGTACGCGGTACTACTCCTTTGTTCGGGGATGAGGGACGGGCCGACAGCACGAGGTCAGCGACGGTTGCGCGGGGAAACGACCGACCTGCTGGCGATGAACTCCTCCAGCCCGCCGACAGGCACACGGACACGGGAGCGGCCCGTTCCGGTACGCAGGTCGACAACCGGCAGTTCTCCGGCGGCAATGAAGCGGTAGACGGTACGCCGGTCGACGTCCAGAGCGGCGGCTACGGCAGGAACGGACAGCAAACGGGCAGGCATCGATGAGTCCTCGCGGGAGCTGAAGAGGGAAAAGGGGCAGCCGGCGCACCGGCCCAGCCGGGCAACGAGACGGACCAAGACGAAGGCCACTGCCGTCAGAACAACCGCCGCTCCAGAGGCGTGGCGTGTGGGCCCCGCCTTCGCGCGCCGGCCAGGGACCGGGGCGGGAAATTACCGGTTGAGCGAGTCCGGCAGAGCCGTGACCTTCGCCAGGTGCTCCCAGTCGAGTTCGACGTCCTCTACCTGGAAGCGATGCGGGTAGCGCTGAGCGAACCAGCTAGCGCTCAGGCCAGCCCATTCAGCGACAACCCAGACAGGGACACCCGCCTTGAGCCACAGATCCAGGCAGGACTCGCGGAGAATCGCTACCCTCTCCCCCACTCCCGCTTCACGCTCCTCGCCGCTCAGCACCGCCTCGCACGCCTGCTTCCACGCCTTCCGATACACCGAAGACGCAAGCGGCCCACCGCGCTCGCCGGGGAACAGCAGATCACCCGGCTTCAAGCCGGCCTGGTCGATCCACTGCCGCAGCACACCCACGATCTCCGGGGTGAGAGGAACACTGCGGCCCTCACCGGCGCGGACCCGCACCTCACCGAACCCCTCCTCCGGGAGCGTCACATCGTGCACCCGGAGCCGGGTGGCCTCACCAGGCAGCAGGGCCGCACCCGCCATGGAAGCGAGGAAGGGAAAGACCGCCCCCGGTGTCCCGGGACTCTGCTGCGCCCACCGCAGCAGGGCACCGATGCGCCGCTCGGAAAGCAAGGTCGATTCGTCTATTGCGAGCTGTGACAAAACTGCATGACTCCTTACACGAGATATCGGGACGCACTGACGTCCCCTGGTTATTCAATGGTCTGAAGAAATGCCGGTTTGGCCAACCGGCGATCGTCGGGTATGTTGCGCCCAGTCCGGTGCTCGGCGCACCCCGCTGATACGCCTAGGACATGAGATAGGTCGCCGGTCTTTCCCAGGACCGCTCTAGGTTTACTTGCTTCGCCGCTGTATTCCAGTCCCTACCGGGGGCAAATGTGTCTGCCGTCGGCGAATCAACATCCTCAGCCATGATGAGTCGGTCAGAGGAGCCGTCTGTCACCATCCCCGCCAGCAGGGGCAGCGGCAGGGCGCAGCACACGGATCGGACCGGCAGCTCTCGGAATCGCTGGTGTACGCCAGAACAGAGCAGGCGCCTTCTAAGCGCTCACTCCATACTCCGGAGCATCGATTCAGGGGGACAACCCCTGCTGCGGAGGTAGATAGCGGCCCGTCCACCTTCAGCTGCGGCGCCCGCCTGTGACAGCCAGACAGCGGCTGCGGGACAGCACCGGCTCGGAGAAAACAAGAGACGCGCTGAAAGTGGCAGAGGGCGAACAGCACCGACTGCCGGGCGAGCGAATCTGGGCTGAGGCCCGGCACCGACGTGCAGAGTCCGCAGTGTAGGCCCCTTGCGAAGAGGCGTTGCGGCTGGAGGGCGGCTCAGGGCCTTTCCGGCGCGCTGCCCGCTTCGGTCATCGACACGACGAAACGAAGATTCTAAAAATCCTTTTGGCTCGCCCTGGCCCTCATACCGAGGACACCAGCAGCGACACGATGCGTATTAACGAATGCGCGTGCTAGACGGTGTCCCGTAAATGCTACGATCATGCTGGTTGACCTGCTCGTTTGCCTGTCATCCGGTGTGGGTGAGGTTGTGCAGGCGGGCGATGCCGAGCATGGCGTGGTGGACGCCCTCTCCTCTGAGGCGGCAGTCGCGCAGGATCTTCAGCTCTTCATGCGGGCGAAGGTGTGCTCGACGCGGGCGCGGACCTTGCGGTGGGAGGCGTTGTGCTCCTCCTTCCAGGCCGGCAGTTCCTCGTCCTTGTGCCGGCGGTAGTGCGGGACGGTCAGGCCGGTGCCCCGGTAGCCACCGTCGGCGATCACCGCGGGGGTGGTACCGACGGCGGTCTTCGCGCCGGACTCCTTCCAGGCCCGGCAGTCGTTGCGGTTGCCGGGCAGCGGCTTGCCGACGGCGACGACCAGGCGGGTGTCGGCGCCGATGACGACCTGGTGGTTGGTGGAGTAGCGGTAGTTCTTGCTGGAGGCGGCCACGGCCCGGTCGCGGGTGAGGACCAGCGTGCCGTCCACGATGAGCACGGTGTCCTTGCGGAACCGCCGCCGGGGCTGGAGCGCGAGAGCCGGCCCGCGGTGGCCGACGATCCGGTCGGCCGCCGACTTGGACACGCCGAACAGCGGAGCGAGTCGGCGCAGGGTGAGGTTGGTGCGCCAGTACGCGGCCACCAGCAGCACCCGGTCCTCCAACGGCAACGACCACGGCCGGCCCTTGCGGACCGGATCGGCTCCCTCACGCCGCAACGTGGTGATCAGCTTGTTGAACTGCCGCGGGCTCAGCCCGGTGAACGGGCCTATCCACGAGGGCTCCGACGCCGTGATCACACCAGCCACGGCAAGATCATCTCAGCTGTGACCAGCAGTTACGGGACAACCTCTAAGGCAGCCGCTGCACAGCCACGCATCATGGGGTCGACCCTGCAGTGTCTCGAACCCATCGCGGCTGACCGGGCGGCGAAGGCGAGAGGGGAGGTGATGACATTCCTTGACGTCAACCTACGAGTCGGTCGCCTGTTCGTCACCGAAGGACCTCCGTAGCCATGGGCACGCCCTCTTGAGTACAGCGCTGCAGGGGAACGTTCGCCTAGCCTCGAAACTGTGAACGAATTATTCGGTGAGTCACTTTTGGGCTTCCCGCAGGGCGTCAGCCGCGCGTTCGCTCAGCAAATCGCGCACACCCCGGCGTTGACACTCCGGCGCCTTGATGCTCTTGAGGTCAACGGACGCGGTAACCGCGCAGCAGCACCAAGAGAGGACAGCCTGTTAACATTCGCACGTTTGCAATTTTCCCATATGCACGAACGAGTGCACCCGGACGTCACCGTCCTCTTTCCTGCATCTGCAGAGAGCGAGCCCCAGGACAGTGGAACTCTCACCACCTGCTGGTTTGTCACCATCGCACCTCAAAGCTGGCAAGTCTCTACACTCATTCGATCCTTAGTTGATATCTAGTCGATCAAACTTCGCCAGCAAGAAGTTGGTGAATGTCAACCTGGACACCGATTGCACCTGGGATTCAGGTTGCACGCAGGGAACTCTCTGAGACTTGCCGCGAAGACTGCATTTTGCCGATAGTCTGATGACGGGTCGCGGTCACTTGATGGCGGACCGTGATGCCGATGGCCCCGGGATTGCGCCCCGGGGCCACCTATCAGGCCATCGCTAACCGAGGAAGGTTAGGAACTTGACCTTTGGAGCTACCCCAGGGCCTGGTAAGGCACCCCTGGGTTGTCCCCACGGGAGTATCCCTCCCGCGCGTGCAAGCGAAACCACGACAGTCTCGCGGACCGATGTGCGTGTGTACGGGAGTTGGGTGACCGCCATCCTTGTGGTCATCGCTGCCGTTGTCTTCGTGACAGTACGCCCGGTCCCGTCGAGCCTGCCCGGCTACTGGCCGCTCGTCCCGTCGAGCCTGCCCGGCTACTGGCCGCTCGTCCCGTCGAGCCTGCCCGGCTACTGGCCGCTCGTCCCGTCGAGCCTGCCCGGCTACTGGCCGCTCGTCCCGTCGAGCCTGCCCGGCTACTGGCCGCTCGTCCCGTCGAGCCTGCCCGGCTACTGGCCGCTCGTCCTGCCGGGCGTCGTGATCCTCCTAAAGGCCAGTCACGGGAGCGTGCTTCGCCGAGTCCGCTACCGCAGGGCCTGATCCCTCGTCGGGTGGGGCCGCTGAAGAGCGGCTCCACCCGGCTCAACTGCTGGTGTCCCCCAGCGCTGTGGGCAACCGCGCCCAGGGGGGCGAAGGGAGACCTGATGGCAGAGCCATCACGGGGGGTCCGGTGCCTGCGGTGCAACTCCCCGATCGAGAAGACAGGAAAGGGCGGGCGCCCACGAACCTACTGCACGCCGAA
Source organism: Streptomyces sp. DSM 40868 (assembly GCF_011820545.1). Taxonomy (NCBI): domain Bacteria; kingdom Bacillati; phylum Actinomycetota; class Actinomycetes; order Kitasatosporales; family Streptomycetaceae; genus Streptomyces; species Streptomyces sp. DSM 40868. The sequence goes on along the minus strand of NZ_CP050504.1, from coordinate 8,342,014 downwards.
GTGCAGGCGCCGGGCCCAACGCGAGCGAGACCGCTCACGGCGTGTTCTGGGACCGTCCTGGCAGCCGATCGCACACGATCTGGTCACCAACAGCCTCCAGTTGTACGGCGGCCAGCAGATGGACTTGGAGAGCGTCTTCGTACTCGCCAAGCACATCGCCCGGGATACTGAGTGTCTGGTCGCAGTCGCGATTGATAGCGCCTTGCGGCGCGGCGAGGGGTGGCAGGACATCGCTGCCGCGGCCGGCGTGAGCCGGGCGTCGGCCGTGGCAAGGTGGGGTGGCCCCCGCGCCTCGGACCTGTTGGTCGGACGCGTGCCGCCGCCGAACCTGATAGAGGGCGGCGGTTCCGCGGCAGGCGCCGTGTCCGCCGCACAGCACGTCCCGCGCCCGCGCAGCTCAGGCCAGGCAGCAAGGGCCAGACAGGCATTAGGGGTTGCCCTACAGACCCTCTGCAAAGTGTCCCGTGTCAGCCTCCTGGAAGCGGCGGCCATGGCGGGGATGTCTCTTCGCGAGATGACGGACATGGTCGAGGGGCGGACAGCGGCGTCTTGGCCTGAGACGTACACCGTGGCGCATGTCCTGCGTGGCGAGCCGGAGGACCTGCTGCACTTGTGGGAGTGCGCTTCCGGGGAGCGTTTGTCCACGGGCAGGAGCAGTACCGAGCGCCTGGCGGCGGCCTTACGGGGTGCATGGCTGGCGGCCGGCGCGCCCAGCCTGGCGATTGCGTCGGACGTCGACGTCACCGTGGCGCGCGCAGCCCTGTGCGGGCAGCTAGGACTTGTCCGGCCGATCATGTGACTACTCCGCCGTTGCGTCGTTGATGTGGACATGGGGCGGGGAGATTTGACGGATGCCGAGTGGGAACGACTGCGGCCGTTTCTGCCGGTCAGCAACGGGCGTTGTGGCAGGTGGCGGGATCACCGGCAGGTGATCGACGGGATTCTGCACCGGGTGCGGACCGGCGTTCAGTGGCGTGACCTGCCCGAACGGTTCGGCCCATGGAAGACGGTGTATGAACGCCACCGCCTGTGGTCGGCCGATGGAACGTGGGAACGCCTGCTCCAGCAGGTCCAGGCCGAGGCCGACGCGGCTGAGGAGATCGACTGGAACATCTCGGTCGACTCCACCATCGTGCGGGCACATCAGCATGCTGCCGGCGCCCGCACCGAACCACCGCCGGCGCCCGCCTCAAAGGGGGCCGAACCGGCAGAACACCAGGGCGAAACGCCGTGGCAGAGCCTGGTCGCCCGCCTGGTGGAGGTGGTGCAGGAGGTGAGGGCCTGGGCCGCTCGCGGGGCGGGTTCACCACCAAGCTCCACCTGAGTGCGGACGGCCGCTGCCGCCCGCTGTCCTTGATCGTCACACCGGGACAGCGAGCGGACTGCACGCAGTTCAAGCCGGTGCTGGAGAGGATCCGCGTCCCGCGGATCGGGCCGGGCAGGCCGCGCAAGAAACCTGAGAGCCTCGCGGCGGACAAGGCGTACAGCAACGGACCGTGCCGCGAGTACCTGCGGCGCCGGGGCATCCGGCACACGATTCCGGAGAAGACCGACAGCCAGGCCGCCCGACTGCGCAAAGGATCACGCGGCGGACGGCCACCCGGCTTCGACGAAGGGCGGTACAAGAAACGCAACACCGTCGAACGGGCGATCAACCGGCTCAAGCACGCTAGGGCCGTGGCCACCCGCTACGACAAACGCGGCTACGTCTTCCTTGGGACCGCGACTGCCGCAGCCCTCGCCATCTGGCTTCGTACATGATCGGCCGGACAAGTCCTAGTTCCGCCATGGTCGGTGGTGACCACGCTTCTGGCAGGGTTCGGCGCGGAGTCGGCGCTGTTCCAGCCGTTGTGGGTCGCTGCGAGGGCCGCGCAGATGGAGTCCGGTGAAGGGACGGCGCTGTCATGAGCCACCGGAGGGGTAGCCGTGCACGCCTGTCCGTCTCCTGGCGCGGGTATCAGGCGCTGTGCGAGGCGAACCGGCCGGCGTACGTCCAGTACGTGGAGCAGCGGATCACCGACTGGGCGGAGGCGAGGCGATGCGTCGATGCCGTGCTGGAGGCACTGGATCACCGCTGGACCGTGGTGCTGAGCAGCCAGTGTCCTGCGGCTCGCATCTGGACGGACCTGCGCGCGGAGGCCGCGCGCCGCACACCCCGAACCTGCAGCCGAGCCGTACGGCTTCACGCCATCCTCAGTCCCGCCCAGGCCGACATCGTGATCCTCCATCACGATCTGGGTCTGTCCGTAGAGCGCGCTGCTCACCTCATGGGGATGACGGAGCCGATCGCGCACGCCCTGCTGCGCGGTGCTGAACGAGAGCTCGGCACCTCGTTCGACGGGTGAAGCATAGTCAGCGCATGCCGCCCAGGGGGCGTGCGCTGACCAGCGTTACACACCCCTCGTGGCGCTTTTCTGCCCCCGTTGATCGCCCTTGTTGACTAGCCGTCACCAGGTCGCACTCCTAGAATCAGCCCTCACATCCGTCGGAGGCAGCCCGGACCAGGGCCTACGGGAGCGCGTATGACCAACGGGGAGAAACCCCAAACTATCCGCCTGATCGACAGCAGCCAGGCCAGCGCAGCACGCATGTACGACTGGCTGTTAGGGGGAACGGAGAATTACGAAGTCGACCGGGCCGCCTGCAGAGAACTTTTGAAGATCGCGCCAAGTACCCAGCAACTCGCCCGGAACAACAGGGCCTTCCTGCGCAGGGTCGTACGATTCCTCGCCGCCGAGAAGAAGATCACGCAGTTCCTGGATCACGGCAGCGGCCTTCCCACCCAAGAAAACGTGCATCAGGTCGCCCAGGGCATCAACCCCAATGCCAAGGTCGTCTATGTCGATAACGACCCGATGGTCCTCGCCCACGCCAGAACTCATCTCGATGACAACGAGAATACGTTGGTCATCGACTACGACATGCGCCGCACGAACGACATCAGAAACGCCACTAGCCGCTTCCTCGACTGGGCCAAGCCCATTGCAGCACTCTTCGTGTCAGTCCTGCACTGTCTGCCCGACGCAGACGACGAAAACGACCCGGCCGCTCTGATAAGAAACGTCTCGGCACAGCTCGCGCCCGGCAGCTACGTGGTTATCTGCCAACTCATCAGCGATGACCCCGAGGTACGCGACGGAGTTACTCGCCTCATGGACAGTGCCACCGGAGGCAACTGGGGCCGCGTACGTCAACCGTACGAGGTAGCACGCTACTTCGAAACTCTGGAGATCGAAGACCCCCCGGGCCTCGTCGACGTAATCGACTGGCTTCCCGACTCCCCACCTCCGCCTCCGCATATGCGCCCAACCGACTGGGTCGAGTGGGGCGGAGTCGGTCGCGTCTGCAGGTGAAGCCCTCGCTTAAGGAGCAGCCAACCAGTGCCGGCGCCTAGCCTGGCTGCTCCTCAGCAGCACTCTGCTCCCAATAGTCAATGGCCCTTTCCAACGCCGACACGCTGTCTTCCCGGTCGTAGACGTTGTTACAGATGTTGGTCAGCTGCTTGCGTGTGCGGTCGAGTTCTGCTCTCTGCGTGATGTAGTTAGCACTGTTCGCGTGCTCGACGTAGGCCAGCTCCTGGTGCTCACCATCAGGAAACATCAGGTGGAAAATGGGAGTTGGCAACGCGATGAACTGCTTCGGCAGGATGCGTACGTTCACCTTGTCGGCCTTGGCCGCGTCGCGAAGGTGGTACATCTGCTCCGCCATCATGTCGCTCGGACCATACGGCTGGTAAAGAGCTCTCTCATATATGAGTGCTGCCAATCGGGGAAACTCACCGTCGAGCATGAGCTGGCGCTCCATTCGAAGGCGGACGATGAGCTCAATGTCCCTGTCGGAGCGATCGATCTCCGTGAGTCGCACCAGCGCACGCGCATACCCCTCCGTCTGTAAGAGGCCCGGTACGACGCGGGGTTCGTAGACTGTAATCCGGTGCGCGGCCCGTTCTAGACGGATTAGGCGTTTGAAAAAGGCCGGCGTGACATCGTTGAACCGCTGGATCAGATCCTCGTTCCCGACCTGCTGGTGCAAGTGGTCAAGATGAGCTCGTTCCTCGCGGGAGACACCGTAGAACTCGGCGAGATCGTTCAAGTCGCGGTACTTGACCGGGTTCTGTCCCCGCTCCAGCCGACTGACCTTCGAGGTGCTTGCGCGGATCACTCGCGCCGCGTCGGCGAGGGTGTAACCTCGCCGTTCACGTAGACGACGAAGCTCGTCGCCCAGCATCCGGCCGCTTAGGGTCTCGCCGGAATTCTGCATCGGAACCACAAGGTCAGGCCGGGGATTGTGGATGGCGGCCATGCAAACTCCGGGAACTGGACAGAGGGCAGAGGTTCCCATACAGCATGCCGGAGGCATGCCCGCCACCACAAACTATGGCCAATGCATTACGCGTTGCGCTTCCTAGTTGGCGAGACGGTCGAACTCGTCACCTTTGACACCCGCTACGAACGTATCCCACTCGGCACCGGTGAAGATGAGGGCCGGGCCAGCCGGGTGCCGGGAGTTCCTGAGGGCGACACCACCCCCGGGCAGCCCGGCCGCCTCGACGCACTCCCCCGCGCCGACACTTCCTCGCGCTTTCTTCCACGTAACGCCCTTAATCTCGGCGGCGGAAATCCCATTCTCTACCACGTCAAGACCACCTTGCGCTCGTCGAAACACCGTTCTCCCACGCATGGAGTTCCCATATGGGAACTCCATGCGTCTCATATGCAAGGCTAACCCAATCTACCCGCGGGCACATTTCCCCGAAAGGGTGCAGTTCGATTCCTTTTTTCGAATAAGAGAATTTACATATGTGATAATCTGACTGATGTGCTTATCCCTGGCGCTGGTAGCGGATCGCGGGTCTGCCAATCAAAGCGAGAGGGTGGTATGCGACTTGATAGACGGTTTGTCGTCACGTGAACGTTTGGGACTGCGGCAGTCCAGCCGGCCGGAGGGCTCAGACATACTGGGCTGAACACCGTGAGCGAGCGCCAGCCCTACAAGACCGACCTGTCCGACGAGCAGTGGGCGCTGGTTGAACCGGTGATCGCCGCGTGGAAGGCCGCACACCGCTCGGTCAGCGGCCATAAGGCCGGTACGAGATGCGCGAAATCGTCAACGCGCTCCTCCATTAGGGCCCCACCGGATGCCAGTGGGACCTGCTTCTGCACGACCTGCCGCCGCGCGGCGCGGTGATGTATTACTTCACCAAGGGGCGCGACGACGGCACCGACCAGACCATCCACGACCTGCTGCGCTGGCAGGTGCGCGAGAAGGCCCGGCGGAAGGCGCGGACCCGAGCCTGGTGGTGCTCGACACCCAGAGCGTTCACGCGGCGGCCGGGGTGCCGGCGGAGTCGACGGGGCGTGATGCGGCAAAAAAGTACCGGGCCGCAAGCGCGGCCCGGCCGTTGACGTCCTGGGGCTGGTGATCGCGGTCGTCGTGGTGGCCGCGTCAGCGCCCGAGAACGCCGTCGGCATCACGCTGCTGGACAAGGTCGCCGCCGACACCGACACCGTTCTGAAGACGCTGGTCGACCAGGGCTTCAAGAACGCCGTCGTCGCGCACGGGCAGGCGGTGGGCATCGAGGTGGAGATCGGCGAGCGCAACCCGGGCCAGACCGGGTTCGTGCCGATCCTCAGACGGTGGATCGTGGAGCGCGCCTACGGGATCTTGATGCTGCGCCGCCTGCCCGTGCGCGACTACGAGCACCTGCCCCGTAGTTCGGAGTCGCGGGTGTACTGGGCGATGACCGCGGTGACACTGCGCCGGCTGACCGGGGCTACCGCTGCGGCCTGGCGCAGCTCATGACCGGCGGGGAGCTGACCCTCGGGGCGGTGCTGGTACGGCTGGAGGAGCGGGAACGGGAGATCACCGTACAGACCGACGCGACGAGGAAGCAGATCGCGCAGCTGACCGCACGGCTGGACGAACTCAGCCGGTCCGCCGAGGAGGTCCAGATCACCCGGAAGACACTGCTGGAGCTGCCCGGTCGGCAGCCGCCCGCGCCGCCGGCCCCGAAGCTGCCGGACCATCCGGCCTACCAGCAGATCATGACGGCGTTCGCCACGGCCGGCACACCGCTGCGGGCGCGGCAGGTATGCGAGGTGATGGACCTGGAGATCACGCCCAACAACATCAACAACACCCGCCTGAAACTCAAACGGCTGGCCAAGCGCGGAATCCTGGTCGAGACCGAGCAGGGCTTGTTCACCCAACTGCGGCCGTAGCCGCCCGGCGACGCGGCAGCCAGCCCACAGTGTCTGAAAGCGTTCGCAGAGCTCCCGGATCGGCGTAATCCGGATGCATGCTCTCAAGGCGTCGTGCTTGGATGCGGTCAACGCGACCAGGAGGGGGCCCAGTTGCTGGTGTTTCCTGGCGCATCCGTAGCGAACTCTGGGGGAGTTAGTGGAGTTAAGACGGACCATCACTGCCGGTGCGATCGCGGTGAGCGCGCTGACCGTCGGAGTCGGTGCGCCGGCGGCGGCGGAGCAGCAGGACGCCGGCACGCTGCGCGTCACGGTCAGTCACTCGGCCAAGCAGGCCGGCACATCAGCGGTGGCGGCACCGAACGCGAACGCCACGTGCACCATCAACCGCATCACGGTGAACCGGTACAGCGAGTGCGAGTGGATCACCATCCACGTCGACGTCGTCAAGATCGTGCGCGGAGGGCCGGTCCTCGAAGGGACCGCTGACTTCGACGTCAAGCACCAGATGACTCTGAAGGCGAAGTCCATCAACTGGTCGGAGAAGTTCTCCATCTCCAAGGCGAAGACCACGCGGGCGGGCAAGGGCCTGCACGTCAACATCGCCGCCTCGTCCAAGAGCGGGACGAAGGCCAAGGTCCACTTCGACCAGGGTCGCACCCTGGACAGCAAGTCGAGCGGCAGCGTCGACTACACGACCAGCCCCATCACGAAGAAGAAGATCAACGCCAAGGCGAAGACCACCTACACGTACACGTTCACCAAGGCCGGCTACAGCCCCGGCACCGTCTCGTACGACTCCGCGGTCTACCGGTGCGACAACTACTACGGCACCAGCGGATGCGCGATCCCCGACTCTCCGACCGGCGTCTCTCTGATCAACCAGCCGATCATCGCCGACGGCATCCGCGGGCTCCGCCTCCGCGGCGGCCACTACGGTGACCCCTACGGCGGCAGGCCACTGCACTGGATGATCAACGACAAGCAGAAGAACAAGAACCGGGCCGCCGTGTGCCCGAAGAACCCGCCGACCGACATGAAGCGCGTGGGCCGCACCTCCTGCGACGAGTACCCCTTCGCCTCCACCTACGAGGGCGGCACCCACCTGCCGGCCAAGGAGCGCACCATCACGTGGGTGCGGAAGGCGGAGAACGACAGCCAGGGCGGGACCATCACCACCTGGCGCCGCGCCTACCACGTCATGGACCACGACCCCTTCTTCGTGATCGTCTGAACCGCCGCACCACCTTGTGCTAGACCAAAGGTGCTCCTCCCCGGCCGCCTCGGGGAGGAGCACCTCGGCTGTGAAACGGGAGCTTGTTCATGCTGGTCCACGAAGCGGAGTTCACCGTCGACCTCGGCGAGAGCGGATACCTCATCGGCTTCACCGAACACGACGACTACCCCGACGAGATGCCCTACGGCTGGCGCTGCGGCCCCGCCGGCTCCTCCAGCGCCATCGTCCTGCCGACCACCGACACCGGACCCCTGCAGCTCACCGTCCAGATCCATGACAGCCCACCCGCCCCCGAGACGGACAGCAACTGGGAACCCGCGGAAGAGATCAGCCTGCTGGCCGAGACCGACCGTGTGCACCTCGCCACGGTCGACCCCGGCGACGTCACGGACGCATGGCCGGAAGAAGAACCGCCCCTGCGTGTGCACCCCGCTCCCGGCCCCGACCACTGGATACGGATGCGCCTGTACTGTCACGCTGACGACCCCGAACCCGGCATCGGCGACCACGGCGAACGGCACCTGATCCAGCTCTGGCCCGCACCGGCCACACCACCCGTCCACCCCACGATCGGCGAGGAAGACCTCCAGGCGCGCGCCGAGTACGCCGCGAACCGGTCCGGCCTCCTCGCGGACTACACCACCGACCTGCCGGTGCAGGACTGACCGCCGGTGCTGGGCCGCAACGTCCCGGCCCTACCGGGCGAGGGGGACGCTGATCGGCGCGTTGGGGCACTGGCTGAGGACCTGGGACAGGGCGGCTTCCTCGCCGGAGTCGATGCTCAGGCCCCAGCGCGTCTTGTCGGCGACCCAGTCGGTGACGTACTGGCAGCGGTAGCCGGCCGCGGGCGGCAGCCACGTCGCCGGATCCTGGTCCGCCTTCGACCGGTTCGACGCCGCCGACACCGCCGACACCGCGATCAACGCCCGCCCGTCACCCAAGTCGTTGGCGTACGCCTCCCGCTCCGTCGGTGACCAGGCGGAGGCGCCGGAGTCCCATGCCTCGGCGAGCGGGACCAGATGGTCGATGTCCAGGCCGCTGGGCCCGGTGAAGTAGCGGTCGTCATACGGCGAGTACCAGCGGCCGCCACTGAGCCGGCAGCTCGCGCCTTGCTCGGGTGCGATGACGGCCTCGGTCATCAGCACCTCGGCGCGGGTGTTGCAGCCGTCCTTGTCCGCGTCGACCCAGTGCTTGAACTTGGTGCGCTCATACCCGGTGCGGTCCTCGTCGCGGACGGGCAGAGCGGCTAGGCCGTCGCGCACCGGCAGGGTGACGGCCCGGCCCGCGGCGCGCCCGATGGGATCAGCGGCCGGGACGGCATGGGCGGCGGCGGGGGTGAGCAGGGCCGCGAGGGCAGCGGCGGGGGCGGCGGTCTGGGCGAAACGCACGACGGAGTCCTTTCGGAGATCACTGGTCGTGCTCTTCGTAACGGCGACTCCACGCGACGCGCCCGGGAAACCTCAGCCTCTACCCGTTCAGGGGATACGCGAGATGACCTGCAGACGCATCGAGCGGGTCCGGCCCAGCCCGAGCGCGAACGACGGCGGCTTCTCTGCGCAGCCCAGCCGGATGCCGGCCCGGCCGGACGACCAGCTGATCGCTGGGAGGTGCTGCACCCGATCAGTCGGTGAAGGGAACCGGCAGCACTGGGCGCCCGCCACCTAAGATCCATGGGTGTGCATGAGATCCCCGACTAGCTGATCACCCTGCAAACGGTCCGCCGAGCAGGAGCGGACCCGGGCGAGGTTGCTATTGCGATCCTCGGCCGCCCCGGAGGGCGACCGCCACACGCGAGGGTGGCCGAAGCTCCGGCCGGAGTCGGCGTTGCGATCCTCGGCCGCCCCGGAGGGCGACCGCCACACGCCTTCCTCGGCGGCGCCCTCTACCGCGCCTCGTTGCGATCCTCGGCCGCCTCGGAGGGCGACCGCCACCATGCTCACCTGGGCCGGTGACGTGCGCGAACGCCTGGGTTGCGACCCTCGGCCGCCCCGGAGGGCGACCGCCACACGCGCGGCGCGCGGAGCCGGGGGTGTTGCAGACGCCGTTGCGATCCTCGGCCGCCCCGGAGGGCGACCGCCACTGGTGCCGTGGCGGCCCCATCCGCGGACCTCCCAGAAGTTGCGATCCTCGGCCGCCCCGGAGAGCGACCGCCACCCCGCGTCAGGTTCCGGACCGGATCGCCGGACGACCTGTTGCGATCCCCGGCCGCCCCGGAGGGCGACCGCCACCGTCCAGGTCATGATCCCTCACCGACCTCAGAATCGGTTGCGATCCTCGGCCGCCCCAGAGGGCGACCGCCACACATGGGGCGTCTCCGCTCCTCCGGCAGACATGGGTTGCGATCCTCGGCCGCCCCGGAGGGCGACCGCCACTCTCCGTCGGACTCACATCCGCCGATATCCATCGGGTGTTGCGATCCTCAACCGCCACCGAGATCTTCGCCCTCTCCGTGGCGTACGGATTTCTGTTGCGATCCTCGGCCGCCCCGGAGGGCGACCGCCACGACCAGGCCGCGGACCGGGTGTTCGCGGACGCCGAGTTGCGATCCTCGGCCGCCCCGGAGGGCGACCGCCACGCTGTCTGAGCAGCAAAATCAGCCTACCGCTCGCTCCCGAGTAGTGGAGCGACAGGCGACAGAGCTACTGAATGCGGACATTTGACTTCGGTGCGATCCGCGTGTCGCGTGTGTGCTTCCGGTTCCGAAGCAGGCGGGCGGGACGAACACGCATCCGCCCGTCGGTCGTCTAGCGGGCGTCATGGTCCGTCAGAGTACAAGGTCTCCACGATGGGGCTGGACCTGTGCGATGCCGAGAGTCTGGACGTGGTCGAAGCCGTCGGCGGGCAGCCGGTAGAGCCGGATGCTGTCGGTGTCGGAGTCGATGATCTGGTCGAGGTCATGGAGGAGGGTGAGGAGTGTCTTTTCATCGGCGACGATCTCGAAAACGGATTTCTGGACCCGCAGGCCGTGGCCTTCACAGAGTTTCGCGACGCGGCGAAGGCGGCGTTGGCCAGCTGGGCTGGTGGTGTCGTCAAATGTCACGCCCACATCAGCAGGGATGCGAGGGTAACGGCTGCCTGGTAGGACTCGGCCGTCTTGTCGTAACGGGTGGCGATGCCGCGCCACTGCTTCAGCCGGTTGAAGCACCGTTCCACCACGTTGCGCCGCCTGTAGAGCTGCTGGTCGAAGGCCGGGGGCCGGCCACCACGGCTGCCACGGCGGAGGCGGTTGCGAACCTGGTCGGCCCGCTCGGGGATCGTGTGAGCGATGCCCCGCCGCCGCAGCCAGGTGCGGATCGCCTTCGAGCTGTAGCCCTTGTCACCGATGACATGAGACGGCCTGGTCCGGGGCCGGCCAGGGCCGATGCGGGGCACCCGGATCGCCTCCATCACCGTGGTGAACTGGGTGCAGTCGTTGGTGTTGCCGCCGGTGACCACAAGCGCGAGCGGGCGACCGAAGGCATCGCAGGCCAGATGAATCTTGCTGGTCAGGCCGCCTCGCGACCGTCCGAGTGCCCGGGGCCCCCTTTTCGGGCTCCTGCGGCGTGGTGGTGGGCCCGCACGATCGTGGAGTCGACCGACACCAGCCAGTCGATGTCCCCGGCCGCGTCCGCCTTGGCCTGCGCTGCCCGCAGCATCCGCTCGAATGTTCCGTCCTTGGCCCACCGGCGGAAACGGGTGTGCAGCGTGGCCCACGGTCCGTACCGCTCGGGCACGTCCCGCCAGGCCACTCCGGTACGGAACTTCCATACGATCCCGTTGAGGACCGTCCGGTCGTCCAACCGCTTCCGGCCCCGCAACGAGACTGGCAGCAGCGGCCGAAGGAACTCCCACTCGGCATCGGACAGTTCATGACGACGTATCACACGACCATGATCCCCCAGCCAAGATCATTTGACGACAGGGCCTAGTACTGCAACGGTGTTTGTGCTGAGTGCTGGCCAGGTCAAGGGCTGTGTCCGCGTCGTTTGTAGTGGCTGGTGCGGGCTTGGTGTTGGCGTCGTCGGCGCCAGGTCGACCAGTGCAGGACGTGGCCGACCGGGGTGGGACGGCGGCTGGTGAGGCGGGTGATCAGCCGTCGGATTTCGGCGAGGCTGAGGTGGATGAGCTGGGAGGATCCGTTTCTGCTTTCTCCGTGTCCAGCTGTCGGGCCCGCAGGACGGTCAGGCATGCATGGGCGGCCATGGCCAGGGTCATGTGGCGGTGCCAGCCGGGGTAGCGGCGGACCTGGTAGTCGTCCAGGCCGCATTCCTGCTTGGCGGTCTGGAAGCATTCCTCAACAGCCCAGCGGCTACCCGCGACGCGGATCAGCTCGTCCAGTGTGGTGTCGGCGGGGCAGTAGGCGATGTAGTAGGAGATCTCCTCGGGTCGGCTGACGCTGCGGCGTGCGATCACCCAGTGCCGGCGGTCCTCGCGGTGCCAGGGCCTGACCTCGACGCGGGCCCAGTCGTAGATCCGCCGGCCGTGTGCCCCTTCGCCGCAGGAACGACGCTTCCACTTCTGCCGCGGCAGGCCGGGGAACAGGTCGTGGACGGGATGGTCGAGTGCCCAGCGCGTGACGACGGTGTCGTGCCGGGTGGTGGCCATGACATGGAAGACATCGGCCTGCTCGAGCTCGAAGCGCCAGCCCTTGCTGAAGCCGTAGGCGGCATCCGCCGTCACCCAGGTGAACGGGATCCGGTCCGCGATGGCCTTGTGGACCATCGCCTTGGCCATGGCCACCTTCGTCTCGAAGGCGACTTCGTCGCCGATGCCGGCCCGTCGGCAGCGTTCCCGGTCGTCCGTCCACGACGTGGGCAGATACAGCCGCCGGTCGATCAGCGTGCGGCCGCGGCCGGTGGCGTAGGCGAGGAACACACCGATCTGGCAGTTCTCGGTCCGGCCGGCGGTTCCGGAGTATTGCCTTTGCACCCCGGCCGACCGCAGGCCCTTCTTCAGGAAGCCGGTGTCGTCGATGATCAGCACGGCGTCTCGGTCGCCGAGGTGTTCCACGACGTAGTCGCGTACGTCGTCCAGGACCTCGTCGGCATCCCACTCGATCCGGTTCAGCAACCGGTGGATGCGATCGGGACCCTCGTGCCCGGCTTCCTCCGCCAGCGTCCAGCCGTTCTTCCGCTCCAGCGGTGCGACCAAGCCTCGCATGTAAGCGAGCGCCGACTGACGCGGTTCTTCCCTGTTGAACCGGTGCACGAACCGGTCATGCACAGCGTCCAGTTCACCGGCCCACAGCCTGACATCAGCAAGGTCCCCACCCATAACCACACCAACGACTGAGCTGGCCATCAGTCACGGCAAGCACCGTTGCAGTACTAGTGGTGTCGACGTCGTAGGTGAGCAGCAGGTCCATCAGGCGGCCGTCCAGGGGAGGTAGCGATCCTCAGTCGCCCTGGAGGACGACCGCCACAAGCCCTGGCGACTGGCCATCCTCACGATGGACGAGATGTTGCGATCCTCGGCCGCCCCGGAGGGCGACCGCCACGACCATGCAGGCCCGGTCAGGGCGTATGTCCGTGACGTTGCGATCCTCGGCCGCCCCGGAGGACGACCGCCGCGGAGCCGGTCTTCCTTCTCCTGGCCCGTGTCGAACGTGTTGCGATCCTCGGCCGCCCCGGAGGGCGACCGCCACCATCGTGGCCGGCCGGGGCAAGGTGTACGAGGCGCTGTTGCGATTCTCGGTCGCCTCGGAGGGCGACCGCCACCTTGCAGCCGGTGCACAGCCACGCCGCGCCCTCACGGTTGCGATCCTCGGCCACCCCGGAGGGCGACCGCCCCCCGTAACCGGTCACTCTGAACCGGCCGAACTGTTGCGGTCCTCGGCCGCCCCGTAGGGCGACCGCCACGGTCGAGGCCCGAGTGAACGTACGCGCCGCCAAGCAGTTGCGATCCTCGTCCGCCCCGGAGAGCGACCGCCACGAAGCCGCCGGGGCTGCCGGTGGTCGGGGTGATGCCGTTGCGATCCTCGGCCGCCCCGGAGTGCGACCGCCACCGGGCAAGTTGTTGTCTGCGGCGACCTCGTAGGTGGTGTTGCGATCCTCGGCCACCCCGGAGGACGACCGTCACACCCAGCCGCGGGGCTTCAGCTCGACGTAGAGGGCGTTACGATCCTCGGCCGCCCCGGACGGCGACCGCCACGGGGCAGCGCGGGGTGCCGGGCCTGCGCGGAGTTGATGTTGCGGTCCTCGGCCACCCCGGAGGGCGACCGCCACGTTCGAGGACCTGGCCCCCGTCCGCCAGGCCGACGTGTTGCGATCCTCGGCCGCCTCCGGAGAGCGACCGCCACCCGAGGGTCCGTGACCCGCGCCTGCGCTGGGCGCTGTGGTTGCGATCCTCGGCCGCCTCGGAAGGCGACCGCGACGCTGCCGTCGGTGTCCGCGCGCGTGGGTGAGCGGGTGTTGCGATCCTCGGCCGCCCCGGAGGGCGACCACCACGTGAGCTGGTCAGCGGTCACCGAGACGTAGAAGTCGTTGCGATACTCGGCCGGCCGCCCCGAAGGACGACCGCCACTGCCAGTCTGAAGCCGCGGACCATGGGCGGCACGACGTTGCGATCCTCGGCCGCCCCGAAGGACGACCGCCAACTGCGTTCTGCCACAAAGATAGATCGTGCCGTCCGCGCTGCGATCCTCGGTCGCTTCTGGGGGTGACCACCGCGCCTGGTTGGGACTTCAAGGGTTTTAAGCTCTCATTCCTATGCCATTGACCATCACACCATGGGACCAGCGCATCGACGAGTCGCTGCTTGGTGGTCTGGATGGTCATGTAAGAGGTTCGATACCTCGTTGGGGATGGTAGGGGCCGACCCACTGGTGCAGATCGCCGGCGATTTCGATGGCGTGGCCAGCGTTAATTGCCAGTTCCAGTTCCCGCTGGGGGATGGATGCCATGTGTTCCTGCAGGGTGTGGTAGGTCGCCGGTGTTGGCAGGCCACGGCGGAGCTGGTCGACGGCGTTCTGGGCGGCCTGTCGGGTTTCTTCTTTGAGGTGGGGGCGGATGACGACCACGGCTACGGAGTGTTCGTTGTCGATGATCCTCATTCTGCGCGCGACCTCCGGGTAGTGCAGTTTTGCGCGCAGCGCTTCGATGACTTCGCCGGTGGCTCCGTTGGGGTCCTTGGAGTGCTGTCCTGCCTGGAGGCGGTAGCGGTGCTGGTAGTACGAGCGGAGGGCGTCCAGATCGTCGGGATAGGCCAGCCCGTCGCCGAAGTGGCGGGATGCTGCTGCGATGGCGCACGTGTTGTAGACCAGTTCCGGGTTGAGTCCGTCCCGGGGGTCGAAGATGGTCATGACGCTGTCTTGCTTGGGGCGTTTGCCTTCGCGGTTGACTCGTCCGGCGGCCTGCTGTTCGGACTCTGGTGTTGATCTGGCGCGGTATCCGCGGGGGAAGTCGAGGTTGACGCCTGCTTCGATGAGCGAGGTCGACACGAGGAGAGTGTCCAGGCCCTCCTCCAGACGTTGTTTCGTCGTCTGGATGGTTTCTCGGCGGTGGCCGCCGGTCATGCGGGTCGACAGGTGCAGGACGCCTGGGTCCTCGGCGTGGTTGGTGCCGATCCAGACGCGGTGGACCTGGTTGGCGTCCTTGGTTCCGTTGACGACGACGAGGGCTTGGTCGTGCTCGGCTGCCTCGGTGGCGATGCTTGCCAGGGTCACGTCCGGGCCTGTCCGCCACTCGTACCTGACGCGGCGCAGCTGTTTGAAGAGTGGCGCGGGGTCGGCGACGACGTCGCGTTGGGGGAGGCCGGAGCGCCAGGGGTTCAGTGCGGCGAGTTCCGGCTGGGTTGCCGATGACAGTACGAGGGTGACTCCGTAGTGCTCTACGAGTTCTCGCAGGCTGGAGAGGATCGGGGTCAGGAGCCTGTCGGGGAGGGCCTGGACTTCGTCGAGGACGATCACGGAGTTGGCGAGCCGGTGGAGCCGGCGGGTGGCCCAGGGGGTGTTTCCGAAGATTGTTTCGATCAGGCGGACGGTGGTGGTGACGATGAAGGGGGCGTCCCAGTTCTCGGTCGCCAGTTTCGACCACCGGTTGGGTCGGCCGCCTTTCTGGCCGTGGCTCGCGTTCGTCGAGGTGCCGGCGGACTGTGGTGTGCGTTGCTGCGGGGCTTCGACGTTCACGGCTGAGTGGTGTTCCAGTACGACCGATGGTCCTTGCTCGGGGTCCAGGAGGTTTCGGTACTCCGCTGCGTTCTGTTCGGTGATGGAGATGAAGGGGACTGCGACGATGATGCGCCGCAGTCTGTGCAGGGAGGCGTGGCGGAGGGCGAAGCCTCCGCCGGTGAAGGTCTTTCCGGCGCCGGTCGGGAGGTGCAGCCGGTAGACGCCCGGCTTGCCGGTGGCGGCTTGGAGGGCCTCCTGGTAGACGTTTTCGCGGAGTTTGTCCAGCCAGGAGGCTCCCTTGGAGCGCTGGCGTTCGGTGATGGCCTCCTGGCGGCGGGCCTCGTACCGCTCCCAGAGTTCCGCCATCCCGATGTGCGGCAGGATGTGCGTGCCGGGCCTGAAGTGGGCTGCGGTGTCGAGCCGGTCGGCGTCGACCACGGCCGAGTAGGTCATGCGGACCAGCATCTCCACAGCGATCGTGTCACGGGGGTCGAGCCAGTCCGGAGCGGCCGGGCATGAGCCGTCCAGGATTTCCGGCATGATCGCGGCGACCCTGTGGATGGCTTCGTCCACCTCGCTGGAGTCGGCCATCAGGGCCTTGAGCCGGAGCCGTACTTCCGACCACGCGGACAGACCGGTGTGGTGTCCCTCGATCACACCGGCGCAGGGCAGCAGAGCGGGGGAACGTTCGGTCGCCCGGGCGAACAGGAGGGCTCCGGCGTCGTTGTGTGGGGGCCGTCTGGTCTTGCGGCCGGTGGTGGCCTCCTCGATCAGCCCTTCTTGCCACGCGCAGGCCCCTTTGCCGGTGTCGTGGTCGCGTCCGAGCTGGTAGGCGAGGTCACCGCCTCCCCATGGCTCTGCGAACCGACGGGCCAGCTCGCCCGTGCCGCGGGCGTGGTCTTCGTACCAGTGCCAGGTCCCTTGGTGGCCCGGCGAGTGGGCCACGAGCCTGCCTTCAGGGACGGGATTCGAACCAGCTAACGCGTCAACTGCCTTGTCGGCAACCATATTTGACTTTCTATCAGTTATACGCTGAGATCCCACCAGATCGCCGCATACCCCTCGAATCCCACGGCGTAGACCTCGGGGTTGTGCGACGTATGGAAGCTAGCCGCAGGCACTGACAACGGGCCGTGTCAGCAGGCAGGGAAGGGAACAAGTGCATGGTTGCGTCGCGTCCCCGAAAGCAGCGTGAGGAGAGGGCTGACCAGCCACTTCACGTCCAGGTGGAGGCGTGGGGGCCGCTGGCCTGCTTCACCCGTCCGGAACTCAAAGTCGAACGTGTTTCCTATCCGACCATGACTCCCTCGGCGGCAAGGGGACTGCTGGAGGCCATCTTCTGGAAGCCGGAGATGACCTACCAGGTCGAGCGAATCGAGCAGCTCAAGCCGGTGAGGTGGACCCGCTTCCGGCGTAACGAGGTCAACAACTCGATCATCACCAAGTACGCCTACGAGAGCCTGAGAGCAAACAACGGCTACCGCTACGATGTCGCCGAAGACCGCGGCCAGCGGGTGACCGTCGCCCTGAGCGACGTGGCCTACCGCATCCACGCGACGATCCGCGCCACCGACCGATGCACCGCGCCCCTGCCGAAGTACCGCGACCAGTTCGACCGCCGGCTCGCACGTGGTGCCTGCTACGAGCAGCCCCATTTCGGCTGCCGCGAGTTCGCAGCCTTCTTCGGGCCTCGTGGCTCGGCAGAGGAAGCCGGCGTGGTCACCGCCGCCGACCAGGCGGGCATTCCGCCCTTGGACGAGCTCGGGCTGATGCTCCACCACATCGAGTACCTTCCGAAGGGCAAGGAGCGCTACCACTGGTTCCGGGCCAGCCTGGAGCACGGTGTTCTCCACGTGCCTGACCGTCCGCTCGCCCCTGCCGAAGTCGGTGGCATGCCCGGAGCCGAGGGACGCGCCTCCGCGGAGGAGGTGGCCTGACGTGCTGCTGCAGAGCCTCGTCCAGCAAGCCAACAGCCGGCAGGGCGACACCCCGGAGTACTACCTCGCGCGCCGGGTCATGTGGCAGATCGACCTCTCCAGCATGGGTACGGGGAACACCGAACCGCTGGTCATCGACCTCCGCCAGGAACAGCGGAAGATCACCGCCCCGTACACCGGACGCTCCGGGCAGAAGCCTGCACCGATCCTGTTCGCCGACACCGCACAGTTCGCGCTCGCTCACCCCGGCCTGGTGAAAGGGCCGGACGGGGAGAAGGCCCTCTCGATCAACTCTGCCGACGTGACCAAGGCGAAAACCCGGCACGCCGCCTACCGCTCACTGGTCACCTCCTGGTGCAACGACCACTCTCACCTTCCCCAGGCGCAGGCAGTGGCCGCGTGGCTGAACAGCCCGGCGCCGACCGCGTGGCCGCTGGAGATGGACAAGGATCACCTCGTCGCCATCAGCGTGGACGGCGAGTGGCTCCACGACCTGCCGGAAGCCAGAAGCTGGTGGGCCGACAAGGTCAGGAAAGCGAAGAGCGGAAAGGCGGGAAAGACGAACCAGGGGCTCTGCCTCGTCTGCGGGCATGTCATGCCGTTGCTGTCCATCCTCCCGGTTCCCATCAAGGGCATCCCCAACTCCGGGATGAACACCCAGCTGGTCTGTCTCAACCAGCCCGCCCACTTCAGGGCCGGCACCAAGCAGCTCGGTGCCACCCCCATCTGCGTCGACTGCGGCACCAAGTCCGCCACCGCCCTGAACACGCTGCTCGCCGACCCCGAACACCGCGCCTTTGCCGACGACTCCGCCATCGTCTGGTGGACCCGCAACCCCGACACCGACACGTCCATGTGGGCCCTGAACAACCCCGAGCCCGAGGAGGTGGCCCAGCTCATCGCCGGCCTCCGCCACCCCCGGCGGGGACGTGACGCGCTGGCAGTCCTCGACGAGGACGCCTTCTACGCCCTCACCCTGCGGGTGAACACCAACAGGGTCATCGTCGCCGACTGGATCACCATCCCCGTCCCCGAACTGAAACGGAGACTCGGGACCTGGTTCTCCGACCAGCAGACCTGGGACGGCTGGAACAACACCTACACCTACTGGTCGGTCTGGCGACTCGCCCTCGCCTGCGCCCGCTGGGACAAGCGCAAGAACAAGTACGTCGACACCACCGTCCCCAAGCACCTGCAAGCCGACCTCACCAAAGCCGCACTCCACGGTGCCGCACCACCGGCCCATCTCCTGCCGGTCCTCCTGCAGCGCGTCCGCGCCGACCACCACCTCGACCGGCCCCGCATCGCCCTGCTGCGCCTCGCCCTGATCCGTACGACCACTCGCCACAAGGAGCTCTGTGTGCCCCAGCTGAACCCCCAGTCGACCGAGCCCGGCTACGTATGCGGACGGATCATGGCCATGCTCGAAGCGATCCAGCGCAAGGCCATGCCCAAGGTCAACACCACCATCACCGACAAGTACCTGAGCACCGCGGTCGTCTCCCCCCAAGCCGTCCTCACCCGCCTCCGCATCGGAGCACGCCCCCACCTGCGCACCATCGCCCGCACCAGCGAACCTGCGGCCAAGGCCATGGACAACCGGCTGCGGGACACCTTCGACCTGCTCGACACCATCCCCGCCCACCTGAGCACCGAGCAGCAGGCCCTGTTCGTCCTCGGCTACGACCACCAGCGAGCCCACTCCGCACGCGCTGCGGCAGAGGCCATCAAGGCACGGGAAGCCAGCAAGGAACTCGCCGCAGGGCAGCAAGCGGACGCCCTTCCTGAAGCCGTCGTCGAGGACGCCGACGCCTCGGACGACACCCTCTGGTGACGGACGCCCCGCCGCCGCCAGCTTCACCACCACGCCACAGCCCCGGAAGGACACCCAGCGCAACCATGACCGACGCACACCTGGACCCCACCCGCAAGCACGACTACGTCTTCCTCATCGACGTCAAGGACGGCAACCCCAACGGTGACCCCGACGCCGGCGGCATGCCCCGAACCGACCCCATCACCGGCCAGGGCCTCATCACCGACGTCGCCCTCAAGCGCAAGATCCGCAGCACCGTCACACTCATTCACCAGGGCCGGCCCGGCTTCGAGATGTACGTCGAACAGGGCGTCGCCCTCAACCCGCAGATCCAGCGCGCCTACACCGAAGGGGGCGCCAAGGAAGGCGAGACCGCCACCGCGCAGGAGTGGATGATCCGCAACTTCTGGGACGTGCGCCTGTTCGGAGCCGTCATGTCCGTGGGCGACCAGAAGAAGCACGCAGGAAGGGCCCGCGGGCCCATGCAGCTCACCTTCTCCCGCTCCATCGACCCCATCACCCCGCTGGAGGCCGGCATCACCCGCGTCGCCCCGAACAAACCCGAGGACCTGGCCAAGGGCAAGGTCACCGAGATGGGCAACAAGCACTACGTCCCCTACGGCCTCTACCGCGGCCACGGCTTCTACTCCGGAGCCCTCGGTGCCAAGGCCAACGTCACTCCGGAGGACCTCGCCGCCTACTGGCAGGCCCTGACCATGATGTTCGACCACGACCGGGCATCCTCCCGCGGCGAAATGGCCATCCGTGGCCTGTACGTCTTCTCCCACGACGACGCCTACGGACGAGCCCCCGCCCACAAGCTCTTCGACCTGATCCGCATCAAGCCGCTCGGCCACAGCGAGGCACGATCCTGGGACGACTACACCGACCGCATCACCATCGACGAAGACACCGTCCCCGCCGGGGTGACCCTGACCCGGCTCATCAACTGAACACGCCCTACAGGCGGCCAAGGGTCGCAACCGCCAGCCGTAGGTCCGGAAGGACTGAGGATCGAAACGTGTATAAACTTTGGGCTGCTCAGCTCCTTACCGACTTGCGGTCGTCCTCCGGATGTGGACGCAAGTCCCTTACGCAGGCCGGGGATCGCAACCAAACGATCGCACGCAAAGTGCTGGAACCGCTCCACGAGCAGCGGCGGCTGCCCCCAGGGCGGCTGAGGATCGTAACCAACGCGCTATGTACGCGATGGATATGAGCGTGGATGTGTCGGCCGCTTTCCGGGACGGGCGAGGGTCGCAACACTATGACCACGCGTATTGACGTGCTGATGACGGAACCTGGAGGTCGCCCTTCAGAGCGGCCGAGGATCACAGCGTCGGCTGCGTCTCGCTGGCCCCCCATGGCTTCCACAAGGTGGTCGCCCTTCAAGGTGACCGAGGATAGCAACGCCGTGCTATGTGGGAAGGGTGCTAACGGCAAGAGCGTGACGGTCGCCCCTCCGGGGTGACCGAGGATTGCAAAACCTCGAGCGAGTGGGTAAGCGGGTGCGCGCCATGCAGATAATGGTCGTTCTTCGTGGCGGGTAAGAATCGCAACACCCCGGTCGTCCACGTCCTCACACGGTGTCCGAGGATGGCGATCACCCCTTCGGGTGGCTGAGGATCACAACACCCAGGAACGCCTTGGCGTCGGTAACTATCCGGTCGAGTGGCGGCCGCCTTCCGGGACGACCGAGGATCGCAGCATGTAGAGACTGCCCCACGAGTAGCCGCCGACTTCCGGTGGCGGTCGTCTGCTACGGCGACCGAGGATGGCAACGCCGACGCTGTGATCAACGGCGACACCGCCGTCGGCAGTGGGGTCGTTCTCTACGGCGACCAAGGATCGCAACGATTGCTCTTCTCTCGTCCAGTACGCATGGCGGCTTAGTGGCGGTCGTCTTCTATGGCGACCGAGGGTCGCAACACCCTCCTGAATGAGACGCAACATTGGATTGAGTCGTGGCGGTCGTCTGCTACGGCGACCGAGGATTGCAACACCCTGGACGTCATCGCGGCGGTCTATCGGCACCAGCAGTAGCGGTCGTCTTTTATAGCGGCCGAGGATCGCAACTGCGTCCCGGACCGACCGGCGATCATAACGACCTCGCATGATTGGACGTCCTCCGGGATGGCCGAGGATCACAATCAAGTAGACGGCTGCTCGGTGCCCTGGTCCGAGTTCGGCGGTCACACCCCAGGTGACCGAGGATGGCAACAGCCCGCACCAGCGCCACCAGAGGTTGTCGGTGTTGTGGCGGTCGCCCTCCGGGACGACCGAGATTCGCAATGCCGAAGAATGTCGCGCTCGTAAACCGGAGCGTGGCCTGGCGACCCCCTCCGAGGCGGCCGAGACTCACAGCGCCCCCTTTCCTCAAAGCGCCCCACAATACTGCTCAGCCAGCAGCCACCTGTTCGAGGTGGCCGAGGATCGCAACCGCGTCTGATCACGCGACACCGCCGCGACCTGCACCCATGGCAGTCGCCCTCCGGGACGACCGAGGATCGGAACAGCCGATGCCTCGGTCAATCCGGTTCGTCGTTGCCTGGCGGACCGAGGATCACAACATCGAAGTCACCACGTAAGCCGCGCCATGAAAGTTCTGTTTTGATCGGTCGCCCAAGGCGGCCGAGGATCCCAACAACGAGCGGTCTTTCATCCGCGCCGGAATCGCGGGAAGGAGGTCGTCCCCCGAGGAAGACCGAGGTTCGCACACGAGAGCTGTCAGCACCTCCCGGCTCTCTGGATGGTGACGGTCGTCCTCCCGGGACGGCCGCGAGCGCAACCCCCGTCGTGGCCGACAAGCGCCCCGGTCGACACCCCGGCGGTGGTCACTGTCAAAGCGACCGGGGATAGCAACAGCGCGACCGCGATCCGTACCAGGCGGGACACGATGTGGCGGTCGCCCTCAGGGGCGATCGAGGATCGCAACGCGCCCTTACCTCACAGCACTCCAAAACACTGCTCACACGTGGTGGCTGCCCCTGGGGGCAGTCAAGGATCACAACGCCACCACCAACCCCGACAATCCGCACCACTGGCTCTTGGGGACGGCCGAGGATCACAACACCCGCGCTGCTCACGAACACCATGAGTCCACAGCAGACTCACAGTCACCCTTCGGAGCGACTGAGGATCGCAACTTATCCTTGCCCGCATATGGATCTTGCGGCGCGATACGGCGGTCGCCCGCCGGGGTAGCCAAGGATCGCAATCTCTGGACGCCCTTTCCGGAGGGGTGCCGGTACGAGTTGTAGCGGTCGCCCCCTCCGGGGCGACCGAGGGTCGCAACGAACAGTTCGCGGTCAAGAAGACCGACCTCGGCGTCGTGGCGGTCGCCCTCCTGGGTAGCCGAGGATCGCAAGGGCATGGGGGCGCCCAGCTCTACGACCGTGAGTCCGTGTGGCGGTCGCCCCTCGGGCGACTGAGGATCACAACTAAACAACCAGGTGCAGGGCAACCAGCCCAGCGAAGTAGTGGCGGTCGCTCTCGGGGCGGCCGAGGATCGCAACTGAAAGGGTTGGGGCTTTGACGAGATGGTCTCCACCTGACGCTCGCCCTTCCGGGCAGCCGAGGATCGTAACGACTTCGCCACCGCTCACCGAAGACCCCGACAGCCTCCTGGCGGTCGCCTTTTAGGGCGACCGAGAATCGCAACACGCTGGGCCGGTGGCTGCCGAACGCTACGATCGACGATCTAGCGGCCAGCCTCCAGGGTGACCGAGGATCGCAACAGCTGTGCCTGAGCGAGCGTCACGGGCATGGTGTACTAGCGGTTGCCTTTTGGGGCGACCGGGGATCGCAACAGCATGTGAGTGAACAGGTGAACCGCGAGGAGCACCGTGGTGGTCGCCCTCCGGAACGGCCGAGGATCGCAACGTGATGTTGTCGATGACGCTCAAGTGCGGCACGCACCGTGGGCAGCGGGTCGCCCGTCACCGGGACGGCCAATCCACAGCGCAGCGCGGAATCGACTTCCCTCTTCGGCAGGGAGGCCGTGTGTGCTGCTGGAGACTGCGCAGCACTTCCGGGCCGCAAGGCCGGAATGGTCCGTCAGCTGCGCGACGGCTTCTTCGATCTACTCCCGGCCACGCTCGTGCCGGATGACGACCACCGGGACACTGTGTTCGTCTTCGATCATCTTGAACTTACGGTCCACCTGCAGGAAGCCAAGGGCGCGCCGCAGCTTCTGGATGTGCGCTCCCAGCCCGGACTTCGCGTCCCCGCCCTACTGGTAGGCATAGCGCCGCTGGTAGTAGTGGTGCAGCACATCGGGATCGTCCGGCGCGGCGAGAGAATGCGGTCCGAAGACGGGGCAACCGCCAGAAAGCCAACACACCCCGGGCCGCCGGCGTAGTGTGCATTGCGATCCTCGGTCGCCCCGAAGGGCGACCGTCGGGGCCCGGACGTGCGGCTCTACGTTCGTGGAGTCGAGGTTGCGACCCTCGGTTGCCCCAGAGGGCGACTGCCAGTCCCGCACGCCTCCGCACTACCTGATCGGCGCCGTGGTGTTGCAATCCTCGGTCGCCCCGGAGGGCGACCGCCAGTCGGCTGGGCGCGGTCCATGATCCCGGGGCCGATCGCGTTGCGATCCTCGGTCGCCCTGGAGGGCGACCGCCAGGCTGCTTGAGCAGTGGAAAACAGCTTACCGCTCGCTCCTCCATTGGTGAGCATCGGGTATCAGAGTCGCTGATTACGGACAGACTACTTAGACCGTGTCCTACGTGGTGAGGCGGACGTTGGCTCGGTATGGGGAAACGTGGAGCTGGATCGTGCCGGACGGCTTGTGGGAGATCGCCAAGCCGCTGCTTCCGGAGCAACGGGCGCGGCTACAGGGCGGTGGAACGCAGAACACGCCTGATGAGACGGTGTCCGCGGCCATCGTCTACGTGCTGGTCAACGGGTGCGCCTGGCGGTCGCTGCCGCTCTGCTTCGGGGTATCGAAGTCGACGTCCACCGCCGGTTCCTGATCCAGTTTGGTGTCGGGCGTATGGGGCCGGCTCCACGAAGCCGGGCTCCACCGCCTGAACGACGCCGGGCTCCTGGACGTATCCCGGGTCATCCTCGACACCGCCCACGTCAGGGCCAAGAAGGGGGCGAACACACAGGTCCGGGCCACGTGGACCGGGGCAAGCCGGGTTCCAAGATGCACATCCTGTCGGACGCGAACGGCCTGCCTGTCCTTGTCGGGCGTCTCCGCCGGCAACGTCCACGACAGCGAAGGACTGAAGCCGATGATGGAGGGTCACCAAACGAGACATGACCCCCACCGCAGCCGCCACTTCAAGCCCGAGCGCCTCCAAGCCGACAAAGCCTACGCCCGGGCCGACCTGCGCAGATGGCTGCGAGGCAAGCAGATCGGCGTACGGATCGCCCGTTCAAAGGCATCGAGTTCAGCGAGAGATTGGGGCGCCGTCGATGGGCTATCGAGCGGACGATGTCCTGGCTGTCCGACTACCGCCGCCTCAGCCCCCGCTACGAACGAGAACCTCGCAACTACCTCGGCCTCCTCGGTCTTTCCTTAGCCCTCTGCTGCTACAAGCGACTCGTCCGCCTCACCACGTAGGACACGGTCTAAGTTCTGGAGGTCTCAGCGTGATTTAGGCATGCACATCGGCGTTGGTACGCCGAGCAGGCGTTTCCCCAGCCCGTCTCTGTCGACCAGAGGCCAAGATCCGGACCATTCCCGGACCAGCGACCGAACACGGGCCACGTGGATGGCCGTTTCCACTGGTCTGCGACCCTGCCGCCCCTGTACCACCAGCAGACGAAGAACCTACTGGCACGCTGCCCAGGCGGCTGATTGGGACCGCTCGGCACACGAAACTCCCGACGCCTTGCCACACCCGCACAGTCAGGAGGCCGCCTGACCAGCAGGGCAACGTACCTGACGGCTCATCAGAACCAGCGTCAAATGAGCGTCACGATGCCTCGGCGAGCGTCATTTCAGCGTCAAGATATCGCCCGTAACACCCACAGTGCACATAACGCACATCAGCCAAACCCGCAGGTCAGGCTCCCTTTGCGATGGGTTCCAGGATCGCCACGCACTCCACGTGGTGCGTCATCGGAAACAGGTCGATCGAGGACCGCAGCGGCTGGCTCTCAGGTCCGGTCATGCCGCCAAGGGGATCCAAGGCACCGTACCGAGCGCGCGTCCGATGGTGGGATCCCACCACCAAACGCCGTCAGTCACTGTCCGAGGGAAAGAACAGTGAAGAAGAAGCGCAGGAGTGGCTCCAGGCCATCGTCCAGGCCGCACAAGCCGGCCTGACCCCGCCGACCGCCACCATGACGCTGGCCCAATACGGCGAGGCGAACATGGACCTCGCGCTGCGCGGCCTGGAGCTGAAGACACTCGACCCCTACCTCGCGGGGTGGCGCAGATGTGTGGTTCCCGCCCTGGGTCACCTCGCCGTTCGGCTGATCACCAACGGTGTCGTCGACCGGACCGTGCAGAACTGGATCGCCGACAAGCACAGCCGCTCAACGGTCAAGAACACCATCGCCGTCCTGGTCCGCGTCATGGAACAGGCCGTCCGGGACGGCATCATCACCGTCAATCCCGCCCGCGTGACCGGCTGGCAGAAGCTCTACAAGCAGGCCGAGGACGAACTCCGTAATCCGCGCGCGCTGGCCCTGCCCGACTGGGACAGTCTCGTCCAGCTGGCCGACGCGCTCGTGGCCGCCTCCCACGACCAGTACCGCGGCTGGGGAGACGTCGTCGTCTTCGCCGCCTGCACCGCCGCCCGGATCGGCGAAGTCTCAGGCTGCCGCATCCAGGACATCGACACCGACCAGTGGATCTGGACCGTACGGCGCCAGACCACACCCGCACCCGGCGGCCTGACCGACAAGGGCACCAAAGGCAAGCGGGCCCGCAAGGTCCCCATCATCGAGGAGACCCGCCCCCTCGTCGCCCAGCGCATCCCGTCCGCCGGACCCGACCCCGACGCCCGCCTGTT
Source organism: Streptomyces sp. DSM 40868 (assembly GCF_011820545.1). Taxonomy (NCBI): domain Bacteria; kingdom Bacillati; phylum Actinomycetota; class Actinomycetes; order Kitasatosporales; family Streptomycetaceae; genus Streptomyces; species Streptomyces sp. DSM 40868. The sequence goes on along the minus strand of NZ_CP050504.1, from coordinate 8,315,770 downwards.
CACCGGCCCGCGCGGCGGACGCATCTCCACCGCCGTCCTGCGCGACGCCACCCACTGGGACGACGTGGTCATCCGGCTCGGCTACGAACACCTGCGCCGCCACGACCTCCGGCACACCGGCCTGACCTGGTTCGCCGACGCGGGAGTCCCGGTCCACGTCCTGCGGCGCATCGCCGGCCACGGCTCCCTCATGACCACCCAGCGCTACCTCCACCCCGACGTCCACAAGATCACGGCCGCCGGCGCAGCACTCTCCACACACCTCAGCGCAGTCCGCGCCCCCCGCTCACTCCCGAGCCGGATCGTCATGACCCGCTGACACCGGTCAAGGGAGCACTGGTCCCCAACTGGTCCCCAAAAACGGCCGAGGGCCGGTCTCGGATTGCTCCGAAACCGGCCCTGACCTGCGACTGTCTCCAGTCGGGACGACAGGATTTGAACCTGCGCCCCCTTGACCCCCAGGAAGGGGGTATCCAATTTGCCCGCATATACAGTGAGAAATCAGGGTGCATAGTGTGCGGTACCGTGCATGCCGTTCAGGTGCGCGGACACCGTCTGGTCCCCAAGGGCGCGTCCACCCTGCCTCTTTGAAGTGGCTCCTGCGTCCGACGCCCGGTGCATCGCAATGTGCTCGTCCATCGCTATGGAGCCATCACGAAGGTCCACAAACCCCCCGCGCTCCTCGTCCGTGGCTGCTGGCGTCCGGCCCGCCCCGGCGGGGAGGACGCCAGCAGCTCCTCGCACGTCACCGCATCGTCTGGAACACCCCCGCCGACGCGGGGGTGTTCCGGAGCCGATATGCTGCATGAATTCCAGGGCCAGGTCCTCCCCGCCGAAGCGGAGGTGTTCCGCCGGGGAATGGCCACCACACAGGTTGACACCAGACCACTTTGGCCGCCCCAAACGACCAGCCCGCATCAGTCACTCAGCGTGTCCACCGTATTGATGGGCTGGTAATACGCTGCCACCGGGAACTGGTCTCGGCAACGGCTTCCCTTGGGGAGAATTTTCGGCCGTGCACTCTGAGCCAACGCATGATGACGTCTAGGACGCCCACGCAGAAGCCCCGTCAGCACTCGCTTGACGGGGCTTCAACGAGAACTAGCGCAGTCTCTGAATAGCTCGGCTATTCCAGGAAACTACTTGTCTTTTTCCCCAAGCAAGATCTGCACTTGTGACGGGAATTGCGGATCATCCACCATCACCGAACAGCTCACGGAGCCAGGGAACCCCGCGAATTGCATTCGAGCGTGTTCGTTCGGATCGTGCAATACGAGCCACCCGGACGGACATGGGAGTGACACCTCGACAAGGGTCACGGGAAGCGTCTCAGGAGGAGCCGACTTCCATACCTCACATTCGACAGGACCATCTACGCTGGCCTGAACACCGAAAATGACTGCACTGCCCTCTTGATACCAGCTGTTCGACGCCGGATCCCAGTCGCTGACGTCATCCTCGCTTCCTGCATCTCGCAAGATCAGGCACCCGTGTTCGATTTTTGCCTGAAATGCAGCCACAGGGCCACGAGCTACCATTCCTTCTTACTCTTTCCTTGTGAAAGTTGCGAGACGACCCCACCTTGCATCCGCGCACAGATGAGACAGTGAGGATACGCCGTCTGAGGAAACCCGAAAGGGACGAGACTAGATGCTGGCTGATGGTCCGGAATCCACTCACCCTTTTTAGTCCCAGGAACCCTGGAGCCGCAGGTGTGGCAGCCATGCGCATTTCCTGACTCATTGATCAGATCCCGAACGCCATCTTCGTCGATGTCACCGTTCACCAAGGCTACCCCCTCTCGCGCATGCGGACCAGCACCTAGCGTCAGATCGCACTTCTGACCTGGCGATGCATTGTGAACAAGCACCGGAGTCTCGCCCGCCAGCACATAGTAGGTGTGGAGGCTGTCGACCGTCAGATTGTATGTGCGCGCATGCCGGGTGAAGGGGCGATTACCCGTAACGACGACTGTTTTTCCCTTTTCGGTACGCAAGGTCATGCCTGGAGCGAGCTCGCCAGCTGGGACCCAGTCATGCCGGGAGGGAGACCAGAAGGGGTGCTCGTGGGTCGCGGTCAGCTTCTCGATGCCATCGTTGGTGGCGATGGACAGTTCGTTGAAGTATTTGTCCCCGTCCGTCCGGATTATTCCGGTTACCTTCCGGGGTGCCGTTTGACCGGTCTCCGGGTCAGTCGCCATTACCTTGTCGCCGAGCTTGACATCCTCGATTTTCTTGGTGGAGCCATCGGCTACGAGAACGGCTGTACCGGCAAGGAAGCACTTACAGCGAGAAACTACTGCGTCGAGCTTCTTGCTGCCGCTCTTCAGGAGCCTTGCTCCCGATCGCCAAGCGCCAGCTGCACTGAGCGAGCTGTAGATGTCGAGCCTGGTTTGTGTGTCCTGATAAAGCTCGGAGTCGGTATCGACACCTTTACTTTCGATGAATTCATCATAATCGTCGGTGACGTCACAGTCCTCGAACCAGCAAAACGGGCTCGCCTTGGCCAAGAAATCGAGGCTTTCCGTCACCCAACGTCCGGCCCCTGCAGCTGCTTCTTTCCATCCGCCGCGCGCCTGGGGGTTTGACGGCTCACCCGACCCGCTGTCGCACGACACAGGAATGACGTATTTACGCGAAAAGCTGTAGCACGTTGAGCCGGGACTACTGCTCTGGCTGTAGTTTGCGCTCCCGGCGGTGGACATCGCACCGGATGCGGCACCACTGCCGCTACTGCGAGTGACGGTCTTCCACATAGCCCTAGCCGTCGATATGACGGCTTTGACCGCTGCCCTGATTATTCCGATAATGGCGCCGAAGAACGCACCGTCGGGGTCGGAGAAGGTGACGGGATTGTTATTGCTGTAGCCGTAGCCGTTGACCTGTTGCGGATCTTTGATGTCGCCGATGGGGTCGACGCTGATGAAGCGTCCGTTTGTTGTGTCGTATTCGCGGGATCCGAGGTGAGTGAGGCCAGTTGGGTCTTCGGTTCCTCCGACGAAACCCCTCTCGCCGCGCCAAGTGGCGGGTTTCTCAGTACCGCGGTCTTCGCCGAAGGGTTTGGTGGGGCGGCGGGTGAGGGCCTGGGTGGCGGAGTCGACCTGGAGGTCGGCGGTGCCGTGGTGGTCGGTGCACATCCAGGTCAGGTTGCTGGGGGTGCGCATCGCCACTGTTTTGCCCGCATGTGTGTAGTAGCGGGTGGCGGTGACTCTTCCGCTGGCCTTGTCGAGGCGGAGTTCGGTCTCGGCCAGGTAGAGGGTGGTTCCGGTTGCGTCTCGGCGGATGAGCCGGTTGCCGTCGCCGTCGTTGAGGAAGGTGGTGGTTGCGCCGCTGGCTTCGGTGACCTTCTCCAGCTCGCCTTCGACATCCCAGTCGAGGGTTTGGGTAGTGCCGTTGAGGTTGCGGGTCTTGGTGGCTCCGTTCTCCCAGTAGGTGTAGCTGTTCATGGTCTGCGTGCCCGAGGCTAGGCTGGTGACTGTGCTGGTCAGGGCATGCGGGCGGGGTTGGTCGGCGGTTTTGTAGGTGTAGGTGGTGGTGGCCGGGCCTCCAGTTGCCAAGTGGTCGGTGGTGGTCTTTCGGTTTCCGCTCGAGTCGTAGGTGAAGCTCTGCCAGTACGGTGCGCGGCCGCCGATGCTGCTGGCAGCGGGGGTGGTGGCGCAGTCGCCGGTGGCGGTCCAGGCGGTCTTCAGACGGCGGTGGCCGTCATATGCGAAGCACTGCTTGTCACCGGGGCTGGTGGAGAGGTCATCGATCTCGGTCGGGTTCCCGGCTTTGTCGTAGTGGTAGTAGATATCGGCGTCGGTGCCGGTGCGGGTTTCGGAGACGACGGTCTGGCGGGCAAGTCGCTGAGTGCCTTCTTCGTAGGCGTAGTTGACCTCGGTCCAGTCCGCGGAGGAGGAGACGCCCAGGGTAGTGCGGATGTGCTCGCCGGCCGGAAGGTAGTCAGTGTTCTGGACGATGCCGGTCAGGCCCTGGAGGGTATCCGGGAGACGGGTTGAGGTGTAGCCGTAGTCGAGAGTCTCGGCGGCGAGTCCGCCCATGGCGGGGATGGTGCGCTTTTGCAGCGTGCCGTCGATGTTGTAGGTGTTGCTGATGGTGTAGACGCCGGTACCGGCGAGGGCCCCTTCCTTGGTGCTGATCGTGTACTGCTCCTTCAGCACCCGGTAGAGCTTGTCGTAGGAGGCGTTGGTGATGGCGTAGACGTCGCCGGTCTTGCCTCCGACGTAGCGGATGCTGGAGGTGAGCTGGCCCTTGGCGATGGTGTCGTAGGACCAGCGGGCCAGGATCTTCGCGTTCTCCGGGGTGGGCACTCCGCCGACGAGGGGAACGCGGCCGTCGACGCGGGCGGTCTGCCGGCCCAGGCTGTCGTACGTGTAGCCGATCGTCTTGTTGCGGGCATCGGTCGCGGCGATGACCTGGTCGAGGTCGTTGTAATCGGTGGTGGAGCTTCCGGAGTCAGGGGCCGAGGCGCTGGTTTGCCGGCCGAGGAGGTCATAGCCGAAGGACCAGGTGTTGCCGTCGCTGTCCTTGGCGGTCTTCAGACGGTCGGCGTGATCGTAGGTGTAGGTGAATCCGGTGTAGTCGGATGTGACCGTGTTGCCGTTGTACTCCCGCTTCTCCGCCAGGCGGCCGCGGGCATCGTACTCCTCATACACGGCCGGGGCGCCCTCGGGAGGCTGGACGGTGGTGGTGTTCCCGTCGTAGGTGGTGGTGGTGCGTGAGTGCTCTTGGCCCCTGACCAGGTTCTTCTGCACCGTGGGGCGTCCCACGCCGTCGAAGATGGTTTCTGTGCCGGCGGGTGCAGCGGTGATCAGCGTGGCGAGAGACCCGCTGGGGGCTTGGTTGTCTATGTACTGTGCGGCGGTTTCCACTGCCAGGCCGCGGCTGTCGTACTTGGTTTCGGAGATCACCCGGCCGGTCCCGGTGGCCGCGGGCATCTGGACCTGCCGAGGGCGCAGCAGTGCGTCGTAGATGGCGTACTGGGTGAGGTACGTGGTGCCGTCGTTGTTCAGGGACTTGGTCGCCACCCAGGAGGCGGCACCGGACTGGACTTTGTACTCGTACTTCTGGCTGGGAGCCTGGGTGCGGTCGCGGTCCGCCAGCCAGACGTCGGTGAGGCGGCCGAGAGCGTCGTAGGCGAGTTCGGTGCGGTTGCCGTTGGCGTCCGTCCGGGAGAGGTCCACACCCCAGTCGGGAGCGTGTTCAGCGATGGCTGTATGGCCGGCTGCGTTGGTGGTCGTTGTCTGGGTGACGGGACCGCCGGCGGCCGGGGTGTAGGCAATGTTCTTGGTTCGCGTGCCCTTGGTGTCCCAGGTGTCCGTGGGGCGGCCCAGCGCGTCGTAGGCGGCGGTGGTGACAGTCTGATACTGGCCGGAGCCGTCGGTGGCGTAGCCGACGAGGCGCTCGGTGCGGGTGGCATCGCCCTTGGTCGGGGCGGCTGCGTAAGCCTGGTTGTCGTAGGAAATGCGTGTTTCGAAGACCAGGTCGGTGGTCTTGGGATCGTTTGTACGATTGGGAGTCACCGAGCAGGCGGCGGAAACCTTTTCCACCCGCTTGGGGTAGGAGAGCATCCACTTGGTTTCGTCGGTGGCGTACCAGGTTCGGGTGCAGTCCTTTGAACCGTTGGCGTCGGTTTCAACGGTCAGCGGCAGCCCGCTGGTCGGGTCGTAGGTGGTGGTCGAGGTAGCGGTGAGTGTGCCTCCGCTGTTCAAGCGGGTGCGGGTGACCTGGGTGCCGGTGCGGACCATGTAGCCGCGGACGGTGCCGTAAGAGTGCCCGTCGCTGGAGGTCTGCCGCGACCAGGGGGTGATGACCTTGGCGGACACTTCCTGACCGGAGGCGCCGTTGTAGGTGATCTCCTCACGGAGCTGGCCGGTGAACTCCTCGGAGTCGGTCTGGGACACTCCCTGTGAGTCGGTGATCGTCTCGCTGCGGGTGCCGCTGGTCTGCTTGTCACCGTGCATGCCGCGGTAGTAGAGCGCGGTGGTCTTCGAGCGGGTCCCGGAGGCTTCACCGATGGTGGTGGTGACCGTGTTGTAGCCGCGCCAGATTCCCCATGTGCGGTACTTGGCCGGTGAGATGGGTGATTCGTCGTCGTAGGCCCAGGCGCCGCCGCCGGTGTAGGTGTAGTCGGTCTCCTTCAGGGGTGCGCCGCCGGTCGGGTCGGATTCGGTGACCTGGGTGACGACGTATTTGTGGAAGAAGTCGGTGCGTGGCTGCGGGTCCTCTCCGCCGGTGGGGTTGGAGGGTGGGATCCATTTGACGGGGTAGCAGCGCTTGGTGTTCTTGTCGAGTGCGGTGGGCAGGTTGGTGTCTGCTATGCACTCGGGGTCGGAGTAGTTGACGGTTACGACCGACCCGGTCTCAGAAGTGATCTTGCGGACACGCCATTTGATGTACGGCGCGACGTCGTCGCCCGTCTTGTCGACGCGGTTGTGCAGCTGGACGCCCTGGAAAGTGACCGCTGGCAGGGTGATCGGAGTGGTGCCGGACTTTCCGGTGCGCTGGATACTCTTCAGCCACAAGCCTGGCGCGGAGCCGTCGCCCGGGTCTGGGAAGGAGTGTTCCAGGTGCCAGGTGTTGACGTCGCGGTAGTCGGTGTCCGCGCCGGTGCCGGTGCCTTTGTAGACCTGCGTGGTCACGTCGGTCAGTCGCTTGCGGGTGAAGAACGACGGCGCGTTGCGATCAGTGCAGGTGGTGTTGGCGGCGCAGATCTGGTCAAACGGCACATCCGGCCAAGCCGCTTTGCTCGTCGCGGTCAGGGTGCCGCAGGTTTCCCCGCCGGTGACAGGTATGCACCTCTCGGCGACATCGAACTTCACACGGGCTGCGGCAGGCTTGCTGAAGATGCTGTCGGCTCGCTGACCGTAGTCGATACGCTTGAGCCAGCCGCCGCGGTGGTAAAAGGTGCCGTTACCAGTCGAGGCGTTCTTGGCGTAGTAGTTGCCTTCTGGGGAATACCAGTAGCTGGTGACGTTGCCGTGCGGGTCAACGACGTAGTCGAGGTTCCAGCGCCATGCCTGAAGCTTGGCCCGTCCAGCGAAACTGGTACCGCTGGAGTAGCCGGGTTCACCGGAGTCGTCACCGAAGACCGGGACAGTCCATGTGGAATTGGTGACGGGGTCGTCGGTGGCGGTGCCATTGTCGGACCAACCAGGCAGACGATTCTTGCCGAACACGTATTGGGTTCCGTCGGTGGTGGTCAAGGTCCAGTATTCGCCTTGGTCACCGGTGTCACCGTCGTCGCCGTTGGCCGCCCCGGTCGCTAGGGTGATCTTTTCACCGTCGTCACTCTTCAGGTGCCAGCCGTTGGCGTCTTTGATCAGCGGGCTGGACTTCCCGTTGAAGACGACCGAGGCGTTGTTCTCTTTCCAGCAGAGGTCGGCTTTGTCATCCTGACCGTCGTCGTCGCAGGAGCCATAGGAACGCTCGATGTAGGACGTTGGCAGGTCGAAGCCCTCGCCGACCCACGACGGCTGCGCGGAGGTGGTGGAGGTGCGGCCGTCGACGCTCTGCGCCGAGTAGCCCAGCGACAGCGACGGGGGGGTGCCGGCAGGTGCGGGCACGACGTCCATGGGGTAGGACCAGGTGAAGTCGCCGTTCGATCCGCCGCCCGCCCAAGTGGAGGACGCCGACAGAGGTGTGGCCTGGTAACTGCCCTGGTCGGAGGAAGCGGCCGCGGTGAGTGCCACCACCGTCGTCGTCGCTGCCGCGGTGCTGGCCTGACGGGTGGTGACCTCGGTGGTGAGAGTGTCGTCCTCGGTGTCGTTGTCAGTGGGCAGCACCTGCGTGACGCGGCACTGCGGCTTGTCGGGAGTGGTCAGAGAGCACGGAGGCAGCTCGATAGCGCGCAGGCGGGAAGCCCATGCGCCGCCGTAGGCTTGGGCGAAACCGCTGTAGTCGACGCTCAGAGACAAGTCTGAGGCGCTGGTCTTGCCGTCGGTGCGCTGCACGGACAGCACAAGTCCCTCGATACCGAGCCTCTTGGCCACCTTGCGGTCGAGAACAGTCACTTTGGCCTTCGTCGGGGCCTGGGCCACCTTGGTGGCCGCGGACTTGGGCCGGCCCGGGACGGCCAGCGTTACTGGCAGGCTGCTGGCCTTCGACTTCTGGTGCGCTGCTGCAGGGGCTAGTTCCACCGTTGCCGAGCCTGGGGCAGGCCATACGGGCTCGTTAGCAACCTGCTTGCGGGTCTTGGCGGCGGCCTCGTCGGCTGGATCAACGCCCTTGCTGATCTGGGCCTTGAAGGCAACTGCCTTGCCGTACTTAGGCTCAGGCAGTTTGCTGTGGCTGCGGCCTGCTTCTTCGGCTGGAGCCGCTCCGAGCAGCGTTGCCATCACGGCAGCGGTGACGGGGAGACTGACTGCTGCCAGTCTGCGGCGTCCCGCTTGATGCCATGACCATGAGGGCAGCGCGAATCTGCGCCTTGTCACAGTGCGTTCCTTCGGTCGTGAAACGAAGCGGTGTACCGAGCCGGATCGGATTCGGCGCACCACGGGGGTTACCGCTGCACACCACGGGGTGGGCAGCGCGTCAGAGGTTCAGTCGGTGGGGGTGAACGGCTCGTCCCCACCGGTAGTTGGCTGGCGTCTTGTTCGGACCGCGCCCCGGCACAGACGCGAAGAGCGTGGAGCAGAACCGGAAGTGGGAGCCTCACATGCGGTTGTCGTGGCGGCGGAGCCGCCCATCAGGAGCACACTATTTGGTGATATCCCGCATAGACCGGCTGTTCGGTGAAAGCCACGAATTGGCATGCGAGGCGCATCTCGCCACCTCCTAGCACAATCGCCAACCCCCGTCGAGAGGAGAAGTGGACCACTTCTGCTCATGATCTGCCCCGGTGGCACGGGAAGAAGTGGACAGGGGCTACTCAATGGGTACCGGAGGCTCGTCCACGGTGGACAGTCTGGTGATTTCGGCTTCTGACAGCACTCCGGCGTAGACGCGTAGGTCATCGAGACGGCCCGGCAGGAGGTTGCCCCACTGGCCGTTGTCATGACGGCGCCCTCGCCCGACCATCTGCGGCCCAGCCGGCTGGAAGACGCCCTTGAACAAAGCGCCGTCCTCGTCACCTTGCCGTTCACCGGTGACATAGAGCTTGACCGACTGTGCGGCTGAGTCGAAGACGCCGACCACATGCACCCAGCCGTTGGGCGAGTTCACCTCGTCGGAGGTCGTCATGGCGCCCGGCCCTCCGAGTACGTCACTGCTGAACAGGCCGAAGTTCCAGTCTCCGACCGCCTCACCCGGTTCTTGCCGGTACCACAGGCGGAAAGCGTCCCGCTGAGTGCCTGGGTGGGAAAAGACGGTGGGCGAGTGGGCGATGGTGGTGTCTTCCAGCTTGGAGTCCGCTGAGAGGTTGACCCATCCGGCCACGGAGAAGCTGCCGCTATTGTCCAGCACTGCTGAAGCAGTGGCGTGCCCGCCGGTATCCGCGTCAAGAGCCATGACGGTCGTGTGGCCGAACTCGTCGTTGGCAACGAACGACGCGCCTGGTTGAAGGGCAAGTGAGTTACCTCGCCCAGTGCTGTCAACGGCAGTGGTACCGGACGTTTCGTTCATTTCCCAGTGAGCCAGGAGCTCAGGCTGAGGAAGCCCCGTGCCAGAGTCCTCCATGTTGACCAGCGCGTTCAGCTCGGATGGGTAGACCACGCGCTTCCATGCCTGAACATGGTCGACGTCCGCATACATCTGCGTGCCGGCATGCCAGCGTCCGATTTCCATGGGCCCGTTTGCAGCCCATGGTGTGGTGAAGGACGTCTCAGCTTCCAACTGCCCGTTCACATAGAGCTGAATCCTGTTGGCTTCTTTGTTGTAAACGCCCAGCAGATGTGTCCAAGCGCCGATGACGGGAGGCCGTGCGGATACAGCTCGGGCGATGGTTGTCTCATCGCTGGTCTGGTCCGTGGCGTATCGGTTGAAGATCCAACGGTCATAGCCGGTGGAGTAGTACAACTGAAAAGCGCCCACGTTGACACCTTGCTGCTGCAGCACGGTGGTCTGCTGCTTGTCCTTGAGGCGGACCCACGCGGCGACGGCAAAGCTGTTCGCAGTATCTACTACAGGCCCCTGGGTGCCCGCCCAGGTTGTAGTGCCAGTACCTGCAAGACCGGCACCGTTCCTCGCCTGGGATACCCAGGAGGACTGGTTCAAGGTCATGAGGTGGATACTGCCGTGCGCATTGGCCGCAGCAGTCCCGGTACCTTCGTCGAACTTCCAGGCAGCAACGGAATCGGAGGGCCGGCCCACTTTGAACAGGTAGTCCTTGTGGGCACTGGGATACCCGGCATTGTCGAACGTCTGCACCCGCAAGGTATTGGTCAGCCGCTTGTCCGGAGTCACCGACATTTCATATGAGGGCGTGTTGGCAGCAAATTGCTTACTGCCCAGCTTGACGCCGTTGAGCCACCAGTCATAGCGGCGCACGTCAGAGGCGTTTGCCATGATCACGAACTTCCCAGGAGTGCCAACTCCGCCGTGTTCGCTGTCGACCGAGCAATCAGTCCCGGCGCACTCGGGGTATGCGACCGACGTGACGTCCGGCTGAGGAGGCCCTCCAGGGTCCACTTCGAAGTAGCAGTAGGCGGACCAGGGGCCATAGAGGTAGTTGGTCGCACCTCCATAGGTGTACTTGTATTCCGTACGGGCACGGAACTTGTATGTCGCGTCTTTGGACAGCGCGGCGGTAACCGAGGTGCCCGCCGTACCACTGCCGGTCCACGTACTCGGCTTCAGGACGGTCGGCGTCGTGCTGCTGCCCTTGTACAACTCGAAGTTCGGGCGCAGAATCGCGTTCGATCCGTCACTCGAAGTCGGCGTAGCCGTCAGCCGCGGTGTGTCATCCCGGATGAACGCGGGGCTGGTAGATGCCGAACAGGAAACGTTGGGATCGGACATCTTCACCGTGGAAGGCTTGCTGTTCGGCGGTGTCACGTAAGTGATGGACAGGCGCGGCTTGCGCTCCGTGGAGGCCCGTTCGTCCAGGGGGGACATGAACTGCTTCCAGGCGATCGGATCCGACTCGCTCGCCCTCAGCCCCAAGGTGGTAGTCGTCGATTTGGCCTTCGCCGTGTATGCGACGGCGGCCGTGGCATCGAACTCGATGTCGCCGTCCGGGCAGCTGGATGAGAATCCCTTGGCTGCTGAGACGGTGTCGACCTTAGCGGACCAGGACGGCTGATGACTCCAGGTGGTCGAACTGGAGATGGTTCCAGTCCGGTAAAGGTCAATATCGCGCTTCTCGCAGTTGGCGGACCAAATGGCGTAGGACGTGAACGTTGCCCCGAGAATCTTTTTACCTGCGACTGACCTGGTGTCGAACTGGAAGAGCGAGCGCGACAGTTTGTTGTCAACGTAGGCGTCATAGCCCACGCCAAGAGCGTGCTTAGTCTTCCAGAAACTGGTACTTGCGGAGTCGGACCAGACCGTAGTCCATCCGGTCAGTGATGCCTTCAAGGACGGTGGGTCAAGAACCACTGGGTAGACCGTCGCAGGGTCCTGCAGGAACTCATGGTCCGGAGCTATGGACAATGTCTCGTCGGTGACAGTTACGTCCATGACCGCTGTACGAGAGCCGGCACCAGGGCTGAGCGAGGCACTACCGGAACTGCTCTGCTCAACGGTATTGCTGCGCAGGCCGGTCACAGTCGTCGATGCAGGCGCGGGGGCCGAATCCCACATGAGGGCGGAGCTGCTCGACACAACAGCTTGACCGGAAGCGTCCACGAACGCGGCGCCGCCCGAGGGAGACGACTGCGCAGTCAGGCCCTTGGTGGTGATCGGGAAGCGCATCGACTCCAACGCAGGGTTGGCGGCCGCATCCCGAGTGCGCAGCACCACGTGATAGCTGAAGCCGTCTGCATGCGTCTGCACCACCACGTCGGTATCCGGCAGTACCGACTTATAGATCGCGGACGATCCGTCGAGCACCGGCTCGGGAAGCCCCCATGGGGCAGTGACCGCGTACTCGGTCCCGCCTAGCCTCATCCGCGCCAGCGGACCGGTACCGCCACCTGATACCACAATGTCTTCGGCCGACTTTGGTCTGACCGAGCCGTCCGCCCCCATTACCAACGTGGTATCAACCGCCATCCACTTGCCGTCCTTGCGCACGCGCTCAGGAGCGGCAGCGGAGACCGCAGTGAAGGTGCCATCACTGTTGGCGAACACTTGCCCAGTGGTGGTGGTGAGCCCGGTGACCTCGACGCGCTGCCCCAACTCGGCAGCCCTGCGAGAGGCTTTCTGCTCCTCCGACTCGGCTGGTGGGCCGTCATCCTGCCAGAACGCCTTGCCCCGTCCCGGTTCGTCCGCAGGTTCCGAGGGCGTCAAGGGGAGCACTTCCGATGTCGACGGCGGCGCTTCAGCTGCTCCGGCACCCACCGCACTCCCGGTGCCGGCGCCACTAAGGAGCACCACCAGTGCCGCGGCGGCGGCTCTCCCACGCACCGCTCCCCCGCGATGCCTGCGTCGCAACATGCGCAGCCACTTTCTGAAGTTTCATGAAGATTATTAGCGGGGGGAACTTAGCGGATCAACGTCTTCACGCCTAGAGCAACAGATAGGGGCGTACCCACCGAAAGGAGGGATTCCCTTTGCGGCCACCATGTGTTCTACGCCACATTCGAAGGTCGAGAGCTGTACAAGTCGAGCAGTCCGAGGCTCACCTCCGTCACCGAGAGCTCATCCACTACGACGCGCACGCCGTGTGCGGGCACCGGCGCAGCGTGGGCCTGGTTCGCTGCCGGCTTTTCGGCATGGACCTGCTGGGACTTGGGACCGTGGCCTCGGTCGGTGGCGGGCGGTCGACCGTACCGCGGGCCCAGAGGAACCGACGGTACTGACAGGCGGTGACGGCTCGAACGTGGCATTGAACGAGTTGGTGCAGGGCCAGACAAACAGCGACGGCCTCCGGAGCCGTGTGCCTTTCCTGCCGCTTACCGAACGCATACATTCGAGGCGGCGCCGCACTACTCCTCGAACGCCGAGACACCCCTGCACCGGCGGGAAAAACTCCGCCGTGCGTACACGACCGTCACACCCCCGCCCCGGCGGGGAGGACGCCAGCAGCTCCTCGCGCGTCACCGCGTCGTGTGAAACACCCCCGCGTCGGCGAGGTGGGCGCCGAGCCACCGGCGTGACGGCCACGAACACCGGATCACCCCCGCATCGGCGGGGAGGCCAGACCCTGGGCATGCTCGCCATCGCGGGGATGCGGGACACCCCCCGCGTCGGGCGGGGAGGACTCCAGTCCGGCAAGCGCATCACCCTCGACGAACGGAACACCCCCGCGTCGGCGGGGAGGACGCGGGTTGGGAGGCCCGGGGCGGCCGGCGAACCGGAACACCCCCGCGTCGGCGGGGAGGACGGCCGCGTGGTCGGGGTGGAACCCGCCGTCGGGGGAACACCCCCGCGTCGGCGGGGAGGACGGCGGCGGAGGCGAGGGCGGCGCGTATGGCGGCGGAACACCCCCGCGTCGGCGGGGAGGTCGCCTGGTGCTTCAGCCACGGCCGACTCCACACCGGAACACCCCCGCGTCGGCGGGGAGGTCCCCATGAGCATCGGCCCAGCCAAGGAACAGACCGGAACACCCCCGCGTCGGCGGGGAGGTCCGTGGAGTCATGCCTCAGTTGCAGATCGTGAGCGGAACACCCCCGCGTCGGCGGGGAGGTCGCGGCCTTCTTCCCGAAGGCGCGCTCGATGGCCGGAACACCCCCGCGTCGGCGGGGAGGTCGGCGGCCGGGCGGCGGACGCCGAAGAGCCCCGCGGAACACCCCCGCGTCGGCGGGGAGGTCGCAACGGCGGGCGCCGACGTGCCGCAACGGCACGGAACACCCCCGCGTCGGCGGGGAGGTCGAGTCGGCGACGTGGTGCTGGGTGGTGTGCGCCGGAACACCCCCGCGTCGGCGGGGAGGTCATGATCCAGGCGACGGCAGCCCCAGCGAGCACCGGAACACCCCCGCGTCGGCGGGGAGGTCCCTTTCTGACCTGCGCACTAAGAGGGGGTTTGCGTTTTCTTTACCTGGGGTGCGGCGGTCATGCGGATTAGGGTGAGGCCGTCGAAGTCGACGGGGGTCCGGCGGCGGGTTCCTGCGGTGCGGATGGCGTAGCCCTGTTCCGTGGCGGCGGGATGGACGAGGATGGCAGCACCGTCACCGACAACTTGCGTGACGTTGTGCCAGAGTTCGTCGCGGACGCGGGCCGAGACGCTGCCGACGAAGATTCCGGGGACTACTTCGCTGGTCCATCGGCTGAGGGCGCCGCGTAGGTGGGTGGGGACCGCGGTGGTGGCGATGACGACCATGGAAGGCATCAGTGGCCTCCGTTGGCGTAGTTGACGCCTGCTGGGAGGACTCCGGTTTTGGGGTCCCAGAGGTGGACCATGCGCACGTCATGCCGTTCGGAGGTTTCGTCGTCGGTGTCGTCGTCGGTTGCTGCGGTGTGGGTGTGGGGTGGGGTCAGCAGGGACTGGACATCGCGGATGATGCGGGGCAGGAGGCGCAGGAGTCGAAGGTCTTCGCGGAAGCGGCGGCGGGCTTCCTGTTCGGGGTTGTCGGAGTTGTGGAGGGCGAATGCGAGGGGGAGTGTGGTGTCGGCTTTGTAGAGGTCGGCGATGTCGTAGACGAAGGCGTGCTGTGTGCCGGCGTGGACGTAGCCGAGGGCCGGGGAGAGTCCGAGGGCGAGGAGTGCTGCGTGGACGATTCCGTACAAGCAGGTGTTGGCGGCGGACAGGGCGAGGTTGACGGGGTCCTGGCTGTCCCATTGGTCGGGGCGGTAGTTGCGTCGGAAGCGTCCGATGCCGTGCTGCTGCGCGAGGATCTTGTAGAAGGCTTTCATGCGCTGGCCTTCCATTCCACGGAGTTTGTCCAGGTTGACGGATTCGGGGATGTCGGCGTCTTTGAAGCGCATTTGATACATGCGGACGGCGATCTCAAGGCGCTTGGCCGGGTCGGCCCACGTCGCGACCTGTTGCTCGAGCCAGTGGGTGGTGAGGGAGTCCGGGAGGATGCCGGCGTAGGCGCGGATGCCGCCGGCTCCGACGCAGACGACGCTGGTGCCGTGACGGGCGAGGGTGGTCAGTGCTGGGGTGGTGATGGAGACGCCTGGGCCGAGGAGGAGGCAGGACAGGGCGGCGGTGGGGATGTAGACGAGGTCGGTGCGGTTTTCGTCGGTCTTGATCTGCGCGCACACACCGGTGTCGTCCTGTACCACGCGAACCATGTCCAGGTAGAGGAAGGACAGGGAGTCCGCGACGCGAGGGAGCATGGCCAGGGTGGGGGCGGCGAGGCGTCTGCGCGCGTCGCCAGCGCGTCGCGGCGCGCTCATGTGGTCCTCGCGGGTGCGAGGGTGAGCAGGCCGGCGCCGTAGGGTTTGCCGCGTCCGATGCCGTGGAGAACGGCGTCTCGCAGGGCGTCGGGGTCTGTGACGGTGGCGGTGCCGTCGTAGCGGAGGAGGCTGTGCCGCATGCGGTCGGCTTCTCGGTTGCGGGGGCGGGCCGGCTCCATGCTGGTGGGGGTCAGAACGTGGATGTCGAGTCCGGCTTCGGCGGCCCGGCGCAGCCACCACTGGTCGGCGTCGGCGCCGGAGAGCGCAACGATCCGTCCCCGCTGCCCTTTTTCCTCCAGGGAGAGTCTCTCCCGTTTGGTCGGGTTGAGGAGGATGCGGTAGCGGACGCCGAGTCCTTTGCGCAAGGCGGTGAACATCGGGGCGAGGCTTTTGACTTCGGCGTGACCGTAGCCGGCGGGCAGGCGTGACGGGTCGAGGCTGGCGGCCTGGACGAGGAGGACGCTGGAGGTGTCGGTCTCGTCCAGCCGGTAGAGCAGCCCGGCCTGGTATCGGGGAGAGTTGCCGAGGTCGTCAGGGGCCATCCGCATGACGGTGCGGTGCATCTCGGTGGCGTCGCGCAGGTCCCGCTGCACGTCGCGACTGTGCGGGTTGAGGCGGATGCGTGCGATCACCGGGTGGTCGTTCATGCACTTTCCTCGCGGTGGGCGTAGTCGATCAGGCGCTGCATCAGGGTCTTGGGCGGGCCTGCGAGGGATCGGGGAACTGTTTCCACGGTGCGGTAGAGGCGGCGGCCGGTGTGGCTGCGGCCGTGCTGGGCGAAGCTGACCGGCACGTCGTTCACGTCGATCGTGTCGACCGGGGCAGGAGCGGACGAACTGCTGGTGGGCGGTGGCTGTTCCCGGAGGAAGTCGACGGCGATCGTCCCGGTTTCCCGGCTGTGGGCGTCCTGTGCCGGTGGTGGGGTGCGGCTGAGCGGCACGCGTGTGCGCAGTTCTTCCTCGGGGTTGTCGACGTGGTGGCGCAGGAGGAACGGCTCGTCGGGGACGCAGGAGCGGCGGCCCAGGTAGGGCGCCCAGTGAGGGCGGCTGAGTGCCGCGGCCAGGCGGTCGATGGTCTCTTGTGGTGCGGTGACCGCGACGACGAACACGGCGTCGGACAGGTAGTGGCGGCGGGTGATGACGGCGGCGCCTTTGTTGCTGCCTCCGCTGGTGGCCGCGGTGCGGTCCTTGGGGAATCCGCCGCCGGCGGTGTGGTAGTCGACGAGGCGGACGCCTGGCCGGTCCACGCGCACGGTGAGCCGCAGGTCCCGGTATCGGTCCAGGTCTGCCTGGTCGCGGCTGTGTCCCTCGGCCGCGGCGAACATTCCGATCAGCGCGGAGCGGGTCGGGAAGGGCGCGGTGTCCCTGACCGGGGTGAACGCGGACCGTTCACCCCAGGACTGCAGGGGGCCGGCCAGGCGCAGCAGGAGCCCGCTCACTGCTGGTCCTGCACTGCGGGCACGGCGGCCTCGACGGCGGCGTCGATCAGCTGCTCGAAGGAGTCATGGGCGGTGCCGAGCCCGGTGTATTTCTCGTCGGGGTTGATGACGGTGTGGCCGTGGAAGCGGCGGTTGCGGTTGCCGGTGAGACGGTTGATGTTGCCGGCGTAGGCGTCCAGGGCCTGGCGGGATGGCTGGGAGAAGCCGCCTTGCCGGTCGCTGCTGACGGGTGTTTCGAAGGCCGCGGCCAGGGACAGCGGCCGGTGTTCGCGCACGGCGAGGTAGGCCAGGTCCGGAACGGTGTGCGGGGCGGTGCTGTTCTTCTTGGCCTGCGGGAGGGAGAGCAGGAAGTGCTCGGCGAAGGAACTGAGTACGGTCCGGGCGGCCTTGGCGTCGCCTTCCAGGTTTGTCAGCAGGTCGGCGACGTTGACGGTGGCGTACCGGTAGAACACTCCGGCGCTGAACTCGGCGGTGTCCAGGTGGCCGCTGCCGGTCTCGGCCTCGCCCAGCCAGTCGTCGACTGCGGTGAAGTAGTCCCGCTGCGGCTCGGCGGCGTGCGTGGTGAAGGCGTGGGCGACCTGGGCCGCGCCGTCTACGTTGGCGTCCGGGAGTTCGGCGAGCATGCGGCCCAGCAGGCCGATGGAGGCGGTGCGGCGCTTAAGGATCGCCTCGATCCTCTCGGGCGGCAGTACCTGGCCGGGCTTCTTCTTGCCCTGCGCCGCCTCCAGGGCTTCGCGGTGCTCGGCGCAGACGGCAGCCAGTTCGTCGATGGCCGCTTCCGGCAGGAACAGCAGCACCGAGGTGTGGCCGGCCGATTCCGTGCCGATGCCCTTCTTCCCCGCGCTCGCGGCGACCTGCGATCCGGCGAACACGGCCAGCTCGGTGGGCCAGCCGGCGCTCTCCAGGGCGCGCTGCACCTTCGCCGGCACCAGACGGGTGCGGGCGGCTTTCTCTCCGAGATCCTGCTCGACGCCGAGCCGGATGACGCGCTTCCAGGACTGGCTGGAGACCCTGATCCGTGGAGCGTTGCCGTAGCGGACCTGTTTGGGAGAGCCGAGGTCGTCACGGTTGAGATTGGCGGCGGGCACCGACTGCAGGGCGCTCAGGTCCAGGTAGAGAGTCATCGGCCGGTCTCCTCGGCGGGATTGAGGTGGGTGGGGTCGGTCGTGCCGCTGGCGGTACGGAAGTAGCTCTCCAGCCAGCGGGTGGCGATGCGGTCGCGGTCGCGGTTCCACCGGGCGAGGTCCACCAGGAGGACCGCCCAGTCGACCGTGATGTTGCCGCTGAGGATCTGACGGACGAGGGCGGGCAGGCCCGGGTGGACGGCGTCGCTGCTCTGGCGGGCCATCAGGTGCAGGGCGCTTTCGGCGGAGTTTTCCTTCAGGACGCCTTTGGCGACGGCCTGGCCGAGTGAGGCCCCGAGGTTGGGACGCTCGAACCAGGAGATGGACGTGCCGTCTTCCGGTGCGGTGTCGCGGGCCGAGCGGGTACGTGCAGCGATCAGTGAGGCCACCGCGTAGTACGCCCGCCGCACATCGGCATGGTGCTGGTCGTCGTGGTCGCGCAGCCACGGCACCAGGTACCGGTGCATGTAGTTGCAGCGCTCCACCGGCAGGCCGAGCCCGCGCCGCAGGGCGGCACGGGCCTGTTTCGACTCACACACACGGTGTACGTAGGCGACAAACCGGTCCGAGACACGGTCGGTTGTAGAGGCCGTCGGTGCGGACACCGTCGGCACGGAATCAGTCATGAGGCATCCCTGATGCGGGTGATGAGGTGAGGTGACGAAGCGCCGACGGTCGCCGGTGTGGGCGTAGTCGGGCGGGTTCAGTCGGGCACCGGCGGCTGCAGCAGTGCCAGGAGGAGGCCGCGGGCGCGGTGCCGGGCGCGTGCCACCCGGATGTCCGCACGGTTGGCGTGGCCGATGGCCTCGTCGAGCGCGGCCAAGGCCGCGTCGACGAACGGCCTATCGACCTGGGCCGTGGTGTGGCCGGACTTGGTGAGCTTCCAGAACTCTTCCTCCGCGGCCGGCCAGTACCGGGTCAGTGCGGCAGAAGCCCAGGGGCCAGGTTTGCGGGAGTCCAGTTTGATCTTGGCTTTCGGCGATGGGTCCGCGTTGGTGTCGGTGGCGAGTTTCCAGGCGATCCTCGCGGCGAAGTCCAGCCGGTCGCCGGTCTTCTCCGCAGCGGTGTGACAGCGCTTGACGTGATAGGCCATCTCCGCATCGTTTTCTTCCTGCCACTGCAGGACCTGCGGACTCGTCGCCCGGAACCAGACACTGTCCTTCTGCTGGCCGTCCTGGTCAAAGCCGTAGGCACGCACCCTCAGCCGTGACAGCAAGGACCTGGGCAGGTGCTCAAGCGCCGGGGGCCGCCGGGCGTCCTGCCGGCTGTCCTTCAGCAGCAGCGAGTCAAGATCCCGCCACAGTGCTCGCGCCCCGTCGGCCTCCCGCGGCTGGAAATCTCCGTCCTTGCGTCGGTCGAGGATCTGATACGGGTCACGTACCTTCTGCGGCGGCTCGTGCGTCGACCACGTGAGGTAGGCGTCGACCACCGTCCGGCCGTCCTCGGACGGCACCAGCAGCGCGGCATGACGGAACCGGCCGGTCAGCATCCGTCCCGGCCACGTGACCGGCGGCAAAGGTCCCAGGGGGGCGTTGAGATTTTCCTCCCACGGGCATGCGTCCTGCGCCTCCCAGTCCAGGTCGTCCTGTGGGCTCGGCACGGCCAGCACCAGTGTGGTGAACAGGTCGGGACCCCAGGGGAAGTAGGAGATGGACTTGCGCAGTGGGGCCGCGTCACCGCTGCCCGTCCGCTCGCTGGTGATCCGGCGGGGCGTGCACTGCCCCGACGGCCCGTAGTACAACTGCGCGATCAGATGCCAGGCGGCCTCGGCGGCCGGTACCGGAACGGGCGCGATGTCGGTGAAGTGGCCGAACAGTACGGCGCCATTGACTCCCGTGGGGCGGCCCATCACGAGCTTGTTCACACCGGACGGGTTCGGTGCCCCCTTCGGGTCGACGCACTCCACGCGCAGCCGGGGGTCCTGAAGGAAGGGCCGTGCGGGATGGAACAGGTCGAACCGGCCCGCCAAGTCCTCCCGGCCGAAGTAGGCGTCCACCGCGTCTGGATCGAACGCTCCGGCCTTCAGCACGCGCTCTCGCAGAGAGAACCAGTCGCCGATGTCCTCCGCAACGTCCGGGTCGTCGAGCCGGTCACCGTCATCAGCGGCGATCCTCGCCGCGATCGGCGCGAGAATCCGCAGCAAGCCCGCCGCCGCCGGCGGCACCGGAACCTCCAGGTCGCCGATCTCGTGAGCCTGCTTGAACAATTCACACAAACCTAAGCGGTCAGATTTTCCGTTCAGCAGACGCACAGGAATCCACGGCTCGACTCTCAGGTCGTATCCCTCGCTCACGGCCATATCCTCCAATGCCTCTGCTCCTCCTTGCCGGCGTGACAAAGCACGCGAGCGGGCCAGCGCTCAGCGTCCCGACATTGAAGCAGCCGCCACTGACAGCGGATCCGTTTTCCGCCGGGAAGAGCACCAGTAGAGCGCATCCGGCCCGGATAGGTGGCCCTCTTCAGAAGGTTGAAGGCCAGGGAGGGTGACGGAGGTTCGGAGGGAGCGGGAGGGTGAAGATCGACTTGCCCGTGCCTGCCGGAGTGGACTACAACCCTGCCCACGCCGGTCCGGTAAGGGACTCCGCGCGAACTTGAGGAGCGCCAATGCAGCCGTCCCTTCCCGCCCCGTGGACTGCCGCAGGACCGTGGGTGCTCGTAGTCGCCGTCATCGTGATCGTGATCGGCATGCGTCCGGACCCGGTGACGGTCGGATCGTGTAGCGCCCTGCTGCTCGGAGCCGCGGAGGCCCACCGCCGCCTT
This sequence comes from Streptomyces sp. DSM 40868, assembly GCF_011820545.1. Lineage (NCBI taxonomy): Bacteria > Bacillati > Actinomycetota > Actinomycetes > Kitasatosporales > Streptomycetaceae > Streptomyces > Streptomyces sp. DSM 40868. Next base: position 8,295,128 of record NZ_CP050504.1, on the reverse strand, counting down.
GCCCGGTAACCTCCACGGAGGTGGCCCTCGGCACTCCGGAGGCCACCTCCCCGCCGAAGCGGGGGTGTTTCAGTCGAGGGGCAGGGAGGTTGACGCCACCTCACGCCGTCCCCGCCGATGTGGGGGTGCCCGACTGAACTCGGGTCACTTACGGACCAGTCCGAGGTCCTTGTCCAGCCACAGCAGCTTGGCACCGACCTTCACCGGCCGCCCGCTGCCGCCTTCCACGAACTGGCGAAGAACCCGCAGTTCTCCAAGCATCGGATGCTCCGCCCACGACTCCGGCCGAGCGACACTGCCGGGATCCGCTTCCTTCAGCCAGTCGGCGCGGACCGGAATCGTACGCCGCATCACTTCCCGTACGGACGAGACCGGCATCTTGCCGTCCGAGGTCGCCTGAGGCAGCGGTTGCTCACCTTCCGCATCCAGGGTGACACGGCCGTCCTCCTGGACATAGGCACACAGCAGTCGCACCGAATCGGCGCCGAGTCTGGTGGACACCTCCCACTCGTCCTCTTCACCGGGCAAGTCGTGCAGGTCGTGCAAGGCGGAAACGCTGCGCGCACGCGGAATGGCGAGAAGGCCGGCCATGCTGCGCTCCGCCGTCTCCTTGCCCTTGTGTACCGTCCAGGCTTTCACCTCGCTGGCGCCCGGACTGTTCCAGTCGAAGTCCGGGTTGTCACCGTGAACAGCTTCGACCAGTTCCTGCACGTCTCCTGGGATAGAGATGGTGCCGCCCTCGATCCCGGCGATGGCCCGGGAGGTGGTGGCGAGGAGATGCTCGGAATACACCTCACCCCACTGCTCCGGCGTCTTCCCGCCGCCCGCGATCGGGTCGAGCACTACAAGACGCGGCCCGCTCGCCCAGGCCGGCCGGCCCCGGTCACCCGGATAGCCGTGGGCGGTCCAGTGGTTCTCGTGCCGCCAGCACCGTCCTGCCCTCTGCAACAGCAATGACAGCGGAGCGAGATCGCTGATGACGATGTCCGCGTCGAGATCGAGAGACTGCTCAACGACCTGGGTGGCGACAACGATGCGGCGCACCGGACGCGGGCCTTCGCGGCCCAGCCCCTCGGTGACCTCCCGGGTACGGGCCTCGCGCACGTCGCCGGGGAAACGGGCGTGCAGCAGTTGCACGGTCCCACCCTCCTCGTGGGAGCGCTGGTCGAACCGCTGGCGCAACTGCAGGTAGGTGTCCTGCGCATCCCCTACGGTGTTGCACACCACCAGGGCGGTGCCGCCCTCCCCCTCACTCACGGGCTTCAGCACCCGCTCCATCACCGCCAGGCGCGCCTGGCTACCACCACCACGGCCGTGGACGACCGGTTCCACAGCGATGTCGAGTTCCATACTCCGCGCATGCATTTGCTCATGCCGGCGGGCACACGAGATCGACGTCTCCCGGCCGCTCTCCCCATCCACATACAGCCATCCGGGATAAGGCGCGTTGAACGAGCGCCTGCTCAGCTCGCGCTTTTTGTGGCCGGCGCCCTGCAGATACTCCTTGATCAGCCGGTCGCTGACAGACGCGGGCATCGTCGCCGACAACAGAACGACCGGAACACCGTACGCCCCGAGCCAGTTCAGCAACCGGCCCAACAGCACCTGCATGTACGGGTCATAGGCGTGGGCCTCATCCACGATAAACGTCTTCCCCGACAGCGCCAGCAACCGCAGCGCGTTGTGCCGCACCGGCAGCACCGCCATCAGGGCCTGGTCGACCGTGCCGACCGAAAACTGCGCGAGCAGCGGACGCTTGGACCCGCGCAGCCACCGCTGCGGCCGCATATCGGCCTCCGCCCGCAGCCTTCTTTCTCCCACCTCGTCACCGTCACAGGTAAGGACACCCTGCGTCTCCAAGTCGTCGTCAGCGTAGGCGCTGTTCAACCAGGCCATACTGTGGACCAGCGTCAGCCCGGCGTTCTCGCCCGCCTGGCGCAGCAACGCCTTCGCAACCCGCCCGTACATCTGGTCGCTGGTGGCCATCGTAGGCAGCAAAAACGCGTACCCCCGCGTACCGAAGCGCTCCGACAGAACGCGTTCGGCCTCCAGAGCCGTCTCGCTCTTTCCATCCCCCGGCGCCGCAGTAACGAGGACGATGCCGCCACGACGTCCCTCACCCACCGCCTGCCGCAACTCCTCCATCACGGACAGCTGGAGCGGATTCGGCGCACCCTGAATCCCGTACGCCTCCGAGAACCCCTTGCGCTGCAACCGCACCCGGGCCAGCCCGGCCACAACCAGCAGACCCGGAGCATCCTTGAGGGAGCGCTCGAAATGATCCGTCAGCACCGGCTCAAGCCTCTGCTGCCGCCCTCGGAGGTAGTCCTCCTGGCTGACCAGCCAGTCCGCAAGAATGACCACACCCGTCACAAGCACTGCGGCCGGCGCCTTGAACACACCCGGAACTTCCGGCGCTCCCAGCAACTCGTGCACCGCAGCTGCGTGCGCAGTCCGCTGCCGCGCCCAGGCGGGCCCGCCGAGAAACGCCGGAGCGACGCTGTTCTCAACACGGTGATAACGCCCATGATGACCACCGACGATCTCGGCCAGCCGCTCTGCGACCTTCAACTCTGCATCAGCGGCAAAGCCCAGATCCGCCAGCACTTCCTGTACGACCTGCAGACCGGCCACGTCATGTCCGAACCGGTCTGCGGTCATCTCCCTACGACTGTCGCCCAGCTCAGCGCTGAGGTACTGGCTACCGTGCAAGGAACAGAACTGGAAACCTGACAGCTTCCCGATGTCATGCAGACCAGCACACAGCCCCACGACGTTTCTCGCACGCTCCAACTCACCCGCCAACCCCATCCCGTCGGCAATCCTCGCCCGTTGGTTTTCGGACAGGTAGGCATCCCACAGGTGCAGCGCCATCGCGGCAGCGTCCAACAGGTGCCGGATCAGCGGATACGGCGGCAGCCCCGGACTTAAGCCCCTCGACTTCCCCCACACTGACTCATCCGGCGCATCCCACTTCTTCGCCATCATCGCCCTCTCACCCCAGCCAGCAAATGCCGTCCCAGCACTGAAGCCGGCATTCAACCACCCCCCACTGACAGCCCTACCTTCCCCCGCCTCGGTAAGCTGACAACATGCATCCCTACCCGCCCCGACACGGCGCTCCCCTGAAAGCAAAGAACAGGCAAAGCCCCCTTTAAGTGCCAGGTCAGAAAGGGTCCTCCCCGCCGACGCGGGGGTGTTCCGTCGGCGTCATCCTGCCCATCGTCGTCGGAACCGTCCTCCCCGCCGACGCGGGGGTGTTCCGGCGGTGGGCACGGCGGCTACTTCCTCCGGTCCGTCCTCCCCGCCGACGCGGGGGTGTTCCGATCGACATCGGCATGCCCGCCGCCGCGTTGACGTCCTCCCCGCCGACGCGGGGGTGTTCCGCCTTTCTCGACGCCTACAGTCTGACCGTCACGGTCCTCCCCGCCGACGCGGGGGTGTTCCGCGTGTCGCCGGGGGCTGGACTCTCGCCTCCAGGTCCTCCCCGCCGACGCGGGGGTGTTCCGTCCGCGCCTCGAGGTCGACTGAGGACGACTTCGTCCTCCCCGCCGACGCGGGGGTGTTCCTGCTCACCTGGGCCGTCGGCCGGGGGCGTGCCCGTCCTCCCCGCCGACGCGGGGGTGTTCCGTCCAGGCGGACCGCAGCGCGGCCGTTCGGGCGGTCCTCCCCGCCGACGCGGGGGTGTTCCGGGTATGCGGACGGGGAGATCGCGGACCGTCTCGTCCTCCCCGCCGACGCGGGGGTGTTCCGTCGTGGACGGTGACGATCCGAGGGTGGGACAGGTCCTCCCCGCCGACGCGGGGGTGTTCCGCCGTATGTCCTGCTGAGGGGCCGTTAGATTGAGTCCTCCCCGCCGACGCGGGGGTGTTCCGACCTACGCGGTCGTGGCGCCGGTCGGGACGCAGTCCTCCCCGCCGACGCGGGGGTGTTCCGTCCGGCAGGCACGTGCAACCTGATCCGGGGTAGTCCTCCCCGCCGACGCGGGGGTGTTCCGCAGGCGCAGCCGGTCGGCTGCCACGGCTCCACGTCCTCCCCGCCGACGCGGGGGTGTTCCGTCGACCAACTCCTCCACCGCTCCCCCGGCACCCTCCTCCCCGCCGACGCGGGGGTGTTCCGCGGGTCCGCCCGCGCCCGGTCCCGGCCACGCCGTCCTCCCCGCCGACGCGGGGGTGTTCCGTCGCCGAGGATGGATGCCTTGGAGGCGGCGGCGTCCTCCCCGCCGACGCGGGGGTGTTCCGCGGGTGTCGGCGCCGGCCTGGTGGAGGTGGTCGTCCTCCCCACCGACGCGGGGGTGTTCCGGAACTAGAGACGATCAAGAAGCGGTGGAACGGGTCCTCCCCGCCGACGCGGGGGTGTTCCGCGTTGGGTCCTTGCTAGGGCGTGTATCGAAAGTATTTCCGGAGCGGTCGTCGGGCCGCTCCGCTACGGTGCGGCCATGGCGAACTTTGTGCTAATTGCAGGTGCGCGACTTGGATCGTGGGCGTGGGACGATGTGGTGCCGCATCTGCGTGCGGCCGGCCATGGCGTCCACCCGCTGACGCTGTCCGGTCTCGCTGAGAAGCAAGGTGTGCCGGCTGGTCAGCAGACCCACGTACAGGACATCGTTGATGAGGTCGAGCGCCAGGACCTGCGTGAAGTCATTCTGGTAGGTCACAGCTACTCGGGTGTCCCGAGCGGTCAGGCCGCCGGGCGGGTCGGCGACCGGCTAGCGCACGTGGTCTTCCTTGACTCCAGTGTTCCGGCCGATGGTGAACCGTTCGTCTCCGCCTGGCCGGACGGCGGGGCGATGGTGAGGGCATCGATCGCCGAGAACGGAGGATTCTGGCCGGTCGCGCCCGCGGCCCACTTCGAGGGCCACGGTCTCACCGATGAGCAGATCGCACGGATCGTGGGCGGTGCGACGCCGCACCCGGGTGCCACGCTGACCGAACCCGCAGTGCTGGAAAGGCCGCTTGGCGACCTCCCGGCGACTTATATCAAGTGCACGCTCGGTGACCCCGAGCCGAGCGACGACGTAGCCAAGCTGCTGACCAGTGGGCACTGGCGGCTGATCGAGATGGACACCGGCCACTGGCCGATGTTCTCCAAGCCGCGCGAACTGGCGCAGGTCCTCCTCGACATAGCCGGGGCGTGACCGCAGATCCATGCTTGGGGACCCTTGCCAGCGTTGTATCAACTGCCCTGATCACAGTCACTCGTTGATGGCCGCGACGAGGACGGTCGCCTCGTAGCGGACCGCGAGCTTGTCGTATCGCGTGGCCACGGCCCGGTGCCTTTTGAGACGATTGATGCCGCACTCGACCGCGTGCCGAGCCTTGTAGTCCTGCGGGTCGAACTGCGGCGGCCGACCACCGCGCGAGCCGCGTTTCTTGCGGTTGCGGGCCTGGTCGACCTTGTCCGGGATGGTGCAGCGGATCCCGCGCCGCCGCAGGTAAGCGCGGTTCTTCCGGGAGGCGTACGCCTTGTCGGCGCGCACGCGATCTGGCCGGGTGCGCGGCCTGCCCGGCCCAAGACGCGGGACACGGACCTTGTTCAGGACAGGCTCGAACTGTGGGGAATCGCCCCGTTGCCCGGCCGTGATCACGATAGACATGGGCTTCTGGCCCTGCTCGACAGCCAGGTGCAGCTTCGTGGTCAGGCCGCCACGCGAGCGCCCGAGCCCATGGTCGTCCGGCTCGACGGTGACGCCGCCGGGCGGTTCCTTCTGCAGTTCCCCCTTTTTCCTCGCCCCGGCGCCGTGCTGGTGGGCCCGGCACACCGTGGAGTCGACGTTGATGTCCCAAGTGATCAGCTGTTTCGCGTCGGCCTGGGCCTGCAGCGCGGTGAAGATCCGAAACCAGGTGCCGTCCCGCTGCCACCGGCGGAACAGGTCGTACGCCCGACCCCACGGTCCGTACTCGGCGGGGAGGTCCCGCCACGGGATGCCGGTGCGAACCCGGAACCGTATCCCGTCGATCAACTGCCGCCTGGCCCACATCGGCGGCCGTCCAGGCCTCTTGCCCCTCGGCAACAGCGGTTCCAACACCGCCCATTGCGCGTCCGTCAGATCTCCCCGTGCCATGGCCCAAGATCATCGCACGGTGAAGATCCACTTTCGATACACGCCCTAGTGCGCCTAGGAAACGGTCCTCCCCGCCGACGCGGGGGTGTTCCGCACCTGCTGGCCGCCTGATCCGAGAGGACATCGTCCTCCCCGCCGACGCGGGGGTGTTCCGCCGGCCCGGGCACCAGGCCGACAATGACGGCGGTCCTCCCCGCCGACGCGGGGGTGTTCCGACCGCGGTCGGGCGGGTGGCGACCGCGTTCGAGTCCTCCCCGCCGACGCGGGGGTGTTCCGAGGGGGCGGCGTGCAGCCACTTCGTGGTCTCCGTCCTCCCCGCCGACGCGGGGGTGTTCCGGACCAGGACGAGGAGCCCGAGGACGAGCCGACGTCCTCCCCGCCGACGCGGGGGTGTTCCGTACGAGAACCTCCAGCGCGCGCTCTCCGTCGAGTCCTCCCCGCCGACGCGGGGGTGTTCCGCTGGCGCCGTCGTCACCGTCGATCGTGTACGTGTCCTCCCCGCCGACCCGGAGGTGTTCCGCCGTGGAAGGGCCACCACGCAGGGCGACACCAGACCACATTGGCTGCCCCAAACGGCCAGCCCGCATCAGTCACTCAGCGTGTCCACCGAATTGATGGGCCGGGAACACGCTGCCACCGGGAACTGGTCTCGGCGACGGATTCCCTGGGGAGAATCTGGGGAGTATCCGCGTCGCTGGGGAGCGCGTGGGGAGAATCGACCACACAAGACGGCACGCCCGTGAAAGACGCTGAAAGACACAACTCCCCTGGCCAGCAGTGGGAATGGAGGAATCACCGCAGGTCCGCGCCCCTAACCGGACAACTTCTCCGGGAAGACCACGAGGCGGGCCCCGGCCCGGGCGGCGTCCTGGACCATGGCCGCCACGGTGGCCACGTTGGCCTCGACATCGCCGGCCTCGGCCTGCGCCTGTGCGGCGGCGATGCGGAGCGGGCGTGAGGGGAGCGGATGGAGGCTGTGCTGGGCTGCGTGTTCTGTCACGGGCCTTCACCCTACCGCCGCGCCTCGCTCTCCTGTGTGTGAAGGGGCGGACCTCAGCCACCGGCAGCGCGGCTCCTCATCGCGGCATGCCATTCCCGGTCGAGGATGGCGTGCACCACGGAGTCCCTCCACACTCCGCCCTTCAGGACGTGCTCCCGGATGACGCCCTCTTCGACCATGCAGGCGGCCGCCATGGTGCGGGCGGACGCCTCGTTCCGCGGAGACCGCGCGCCCCAGATCCGGTGCAGGCGCAGGTCCTCGAAGCCGAAGCCGAGCAGCAGCCGCACCGTCTCGACGCCGTAGCCGGCACCCCAGGAACGTGGGCGCAGTGCGAAGCCCATGGTGGCGCCCCGCTGTTGATGAGGATCGAGGGCCAGCCGTGCGAAGCCGACGAGTTCGGACGTCGCCCGCTCGATGACGGCGAGCGCGTATTCCGCGCGCGGTGTCTCACCGGCTGCGGCGATGGACCGCGCCACGATCCGGTCGACCTGTTCCCGGCTGCGCGGCTCGAACGACAGGTGTTCCGTCGCCTCCGGGCTGCCGTAGACGGCCAGCACCGCGGTCACGTCCTCGGTGCTCAGTTCCCGGAGGGCCAGGCGGGTGCTGGATCGGTTGACCGGATACATGCCCCGACTCTACCCACCGGCCCCGGGCCGGCCCGGGGAAAGCCCCGGGCCGGGTTCCTTCTGGCCGCCGGGGGCCGTGGCCGCGTAAGGTGCGCGGGTCGTGCTGGAGGAGAGGCGGTCGGTCACGTGACGTTGACGGTGCTCACGCGGGAGCGGTTGGCAAAGGCGGCGCGGGCCGCGCTGGGCGGCGGGCTGCGGCTGGCGGGAGTCGAACGGGTCACGGGCGGCAGCAAGAAGGGCGTGTACCGCCTGGTGATGGACGACGCGACGACCGCGATCGCCTACCTGTGGGACGACGCCGAGAACTACTGGCCGGAGGCCGAGGGCGACCACGACCTCACCGACCCGTTCTCGCCGGGGCTCGGGCTCGACCTGTTCGAGGCCGCGCACGCGCGGCTGACCGCGCTCGGCGTCCGTGTCCCGGCGATCCGCCTGATCGACCGCGGCGCCGGCGACGGTTCGGCCGGCCTGGCCGTCGTAGAGGACCTGCCGGGCGAGACGCTGGAGCAGTTGCTCGCCCGGGACCCTTGTGCGGCGGCACCGGTCATGGCCCGGCTCGCCGAGGCGCTGGAGGCGATGCGCCGGCATCGCGCACCGGCGTACGGCAAGGTGACCGTGGTCGACCAGGGCGGTATCTCGCGCGGGTCGTCGTGCGAGGAGGTCGTCCTGGCCCGCGCGCTGCGGGACCTCGCCGAGGCGGCGTCGCGCGACCCTCGGGTCGCGGCGGCCCGCGACCGGCTGGCCGAGCGGCTGCTGCGTCTGGCGGGCGCGGTGCGGCCCCGCGCGGAGTACGCCGTCGTGCACGGTGAACTGGGCCCCGATCACGTCCTGGTGGACGCCGACGGGAACCCCGTGCTGATCGATGTCGAGGGCACGATGTACTTCGACGTCGAGTGGGAGCACGTCTTCCTGCGCCTCCGCCTGCGCGAGGCGTACGGACCGCTGGCGGTGGACGGACTGGACGAGGACCGGCTCGCGCTGTACCTGCTGGCCCAGCGGCTCTCCCTGACGGCGGGACCGCTGCGCCTGCTCGACGGGCACTTCCCCGACCGGGCGGCGATGGCGGGCATCGCCGAGCACAACCTGAACGAGGCCCTGGCACTGCTCCGCGACTGAACGCTCCCGCGCCGGGCCGGCTACCGCCCCGTCGTTCAGGCCGCACGACGAGCCAGCCCGTACGACAATCGGTCCGATCTAGTCCGTACGGCGATCGCTCTGTGTCCGAGCCGGGATCCGTGTACGCAGACGGCGGCGGGCCCTGGCCATGAGCAGCACGGTCCGCACATGGGCCGGGGGCGGTCCGGTCAGGGCCTCGGTCACGGCTATCTCGACGCCGCCGCTGTACTGCGCCGACAGGTTGTAGAGGAAGGCGCCCAGCGTCACCAGGCCGGTGCCGAGGACGACTTCCACGGTGACGACTCCGACCGCGACGGCCAGGAAGGTGCTGAACGCGGGCAGGACGTCCGGCGCCATGGCGTTCAGCATGATCCAGGACACGCCCGCCGTGGCGACCACGAGCACACCGAGCCCGGCCAGCAGGAGGAAGCTCGTCACCATCACCGACCAGGGATCGGCCTCCGACAGACGCAGCCGTATCGGCCGCCGGCCCGACACGGGCGCCCCACCGCCGGACACCCGCCGGCTCCAGGGACCGGACACCGGCCCGGACCGACCGGCACCGGCGGCGACTCCGGGGGCAGGAGGCGGACTCGGCGGACTCGGCGGCCCGGGCGTCTGCGGGGATCCGGAGGGACCGGCGGAACCGGCAGATTCTGTAGAACTGGCAGAACCGGCAGGACCGGCAGGGACAAGGTGCTCCGGGGCCGTGCTCGCGCCCTCGGGGAGGCCGGGCCGCTCCGGCGGTACGGACTCCCCGTCGGGTATCGGCCCCCCGTCGGTCCCGTCTGGCGGCACCGCGCGCCGGCGTCCGGTCGGCCCGGTGTTCGCGGAGGGGCCGGAGCCGCCGTCCTGCCCGGGTGTCGTCCGTCCGTGGAAGGTGCTGCTGGGCCTGCGCTTGGCTCGGCTCATGCCTGTCTCCCTGACTGGCCCGGCAGCCGGGCCGTGCCGTCCACGCGTCGAACGGGCCATGGCCGACCGCCAGGCGGCCTCTGGGGCCTGCTGGTCCGTGAATCCGACGGTATCGACACTTTTGCCCGTATGCACCCGCGAGTGGTACGCCGGAGGCACCACAGGACAGAGCCGGACCTCCGTCCGTCAGCCGGTGTGGGGGACGCCGAGGTAGGGGAAACCGGGGAGCAGATCGGTGTGGGGACCGATGTGGTCGGTGGTGACCTTGCCCGCGGTGAGCATGGCCAGCCGGGCGGAGGTGACGTCGTCGGTGAGGGTACGGCCGTTGGGGTAGGCGGTGGGTTTGCCGCGGTCGAAACGCAGGATGTCCGGCAGCACCGTGCGCAGGGCCTGCTCGGCCGACTGCTCGTCGTAGCCGCCGAAGTGCTGGAGCACCGCCACCCAGGGGGCGCGGTAGGTGTCCCAGTCGTCGGCGGGCTCGCCCGCGTTGTAGGCGTCCTTGACGTCGTCGGCGTTGAAGTAGGCGGTCAGAGAGGGGTGGGCGCCGCGGTCGACGGACTTCAGCCGTCCGTCCTGGCGCACGCTCACCCGTGCCCACACCCCGATCACGGGGCCCGTGCCCAGTTCCGTGTGCGGCATCTCCAGCACGATGCCGAAGACGTTCTTGTCGGCACCCCAGTCCACGCCGGTCCACTGGAACTTCTTGACGATGCCGTCCAGGTCGGCGAAGAACGGGTCGCTGCGGAACCCGGCGAAGAAGGTGTACGGCCCGGACTCGGCCACCCGGGCCTCGGTACCGAGGCTCACGGGCACGTCGGTGAAGAGCGTCCGCCCGGCGGCCTCGGGCTCCCGCGCCTGGTCGCCCTCCGCCCGGTGGACGGTGACGGTCTGCCGCCCGTCCTCCGGCGGGGAGAACACGAAGCTGAACGCCACGTCGGCCCGGTGATCCCCGTCGGTGTCCACATCGATGCGGTAGACCGCGTCCGGGTGGAAGGCCTGGCCACCGGTCGGTGCGACCGGGTTCACGTTCATGATCAGCACGGTCCGGTCGCCGGGCACGGTGAAGACGAACAGGTCGGTCAGGTCGAGCCGGGCGTCGTCCATGGGCGAGCGGAGGTCGGGGCCGCTGAGGTGGTGAGACATACGCCGAGCATCCACACGGGAATGTGCCGGGGGCGGGTGGCGCGGCTGCGCCCTGCTGAAAATCACGCAGTCGGCGTGCTGCGACGGGGCGCTGCGCTGTCCGGGTGATGCGGCGGGCGGCGCCGGAGCGGGCTCCGCCGGGGCCGGGTAGTCGCAGGGGTGCGGGTCAGCGTACGACGTCGAAGACGTTCTTCTGGATGCCGTTGGCGTAGGTCTCGTGCTCGACCAGCTTCAGCTTCTGGGCGTCCTTGTCCGTGGCGCTGAACAGCCGCTTGCCCGCGCCGAGCAGGAGCGGGAAGACGAGCAGGTGGTAACGGTCGATGAGGCCGGCGTCCGAAAGGCTCCGGTTCAGGGCGGCACTGCCGTGGACGATGATCGGACCGCCCTCGGTGGCCTTGAGCGCGGCGACCTCGTCGAGGGAGCGCAGGATCGTCGTGTCGCCCCAGTCCGCCACCAGGCCGGCCTCGGTGAGGGTGGTGGACACGACGTACTTCGGCATCTCCTTGTACTCCGCGAACTCCGCCATGGCGGGCCACACCGGGCTGAACGCCTGGTAGCTGACCCGGCCCAGCAGCATCGCGGTGGCCTGCCGCTGCTCCCGGCCCTTGATCTCGAAGGCTTCGGGCAGGAACTCGACGTCCTTGAAGGTCCAGCCGGAGTTCCGGTAGCCGGGCTCGCCGCCCGGGGCCTCCACCACACCGTCGAGCGAGACGAAGGCGGTGCTGATCAGGGTGCGCATGTGGGTTCCTCGGTATGTCGTCATCGGTTGTCGCGGCTGACGATGGTGACAGCCGTCGCACATGGTTCACGATCTTTGACCGTGGAGCACGCGAAAACTCATCGGCCGGTGTACGGCACGAGTCGCGGCCCCCGTCAACAGCCGCCGGCCGGACGCGCTGCCGGGGGAATTCACGCCACCGTGCGGCCCGGTGGCGGCGTCGTGTGCCAGGCTGCCACCGACCGTGCCGCTTCACCCGTCCGGGCCCGTTTCAGTGCAGGAGGCACCGCCCTTGACCGCCGACGAAGAGCCGCTTGGCTGGGACACCACCACCGTGGCCGAGGCCTACCGGGACCGCGACATGCGGCTCGCCGAACGGCTGATCTTCCCCGCCGTGCTGCGCCGGCTCGCGGGGCGGGCGGGGCCCGGCCGGCTGGCCCTGGACGTCGGGTGCGGCACCGGCGCGGTCGCGGCGCGGCTCGCGAGCGCCGGTGAGTGGGAGGTCCAGGGTGCCGATCCCTCGGCGGACATGCTCGGCATCGCCCGCGCGGACCGCCCCCACCCCCGTGTCTCCTACCGGTTGTTCGACGGCCGCACCCTGGACTGGCTCGCCGACGACAGCGTCGACGCCGCCGTGTGCTGCCTGGTGTACTGCACCGACCCGGACGACGAACGGCTGGCCGCCCTCACCGCCGAGATCCGCCGGGTACTGCGCCCCGGTGCGCCGTATCTGCTGGCCGACCTCAATCCGGCGGCGACCGGCGTGGCCTTCTCCACGCTGCGCCACGGGGAGCCGGGGGCGGTCTACGGCGACGGCGACACCGTGCCCACGCTGCTGCGGCTGCGCGACGGCACGATGATGACGAGCACCACGTACTACCGCTCCCTCGACCGGTACCGGCGCTTCCTGGCCGAGGCCGGTTTCCCCTCCCCCGCCGTCGAGCTGCCCACGCTTCCCGCCGCCGGCCCGGGTGCCTCGGCGGTCCCGGCGGAGATCCGGACCGCGCCGTACATGGTCCTGGCGACCCACGCGTGACCCGGCCGGCTCCCGGTGCGCGGCCGCGCGCGCCGGCGGGTGGTGTCAGGCGGATTCCCGTACGACCAGCCGCGGGTCGAACAGGACCGACGTGGGCTCGGTGCGGGTGCCGTGGATGTGTTCGTCCAGCAGGCGGGCCATCTCGGCGGCCATGTCCTCCACGGGCTGGCGCACGGTGGTCAGGTGGGGGTGCCGGTCGACGGCGGCCGTGGAGTCGTCGAAGCCGACGACCGCGACGTCCTCCGGCACCCGCCGGCCGTGTTCCCGCAGCGCCTGGCAGGCGCCGCGGGCCATGAGGTCGTTGGCCGCGAACACCCCGTCCACGTCCGGGTGTTCGGCGAGGAGGCCGGTCATGGCCGCGACGCCGCTGTCGTAGGTGAAGCCGCCCTCGGCGACGGGGACACGGGCATGGCCCCGCCGGACGAGGGCGTCCCGGAAGCCGGCCAGCCGCTCCCGGCCGGCGGGGACCGCGAGGGGACCGGAGATGGTGGCCGGCCGACGGCAGCCCCGGGCGAGCAGGTGTTCGGCGGCGAGCCGGCCGCCGTCCCGGTGGGCCAGATCGACATGGCTGAGCGGGACGTGGCGGGCGGGACGGGCGAACAGGACGGCGGGCAGCGACGCGTCGGCGAGGAGCGCGGGCAGCGGGTCGTCGGCGTGGCTGGAGACCACCAGAGCGCCGTCGGCCCGGCCCTGTCCGAGGTAGGCGAGCACCTCCTCGCGGGCGGCGGCGGACTCGGCGAACATCAGGACCGGGTGGACCGAGCGGGGGCGGAGGTAGCCGACGATGCCCGCGACCACCCGTCCGAAGAAGGGGTCGGCGAACACCCGGGCGGCGAAGGCGGCTTGGGCCTCCTCGGAGGTGTCCCCGGCGCCGGAGACCACCAGCGCCACGGCCTCGGCCCGCCGGGTGACCAGGGAGCGGGCGGCCCGGTTGGGTGCGTACCCGGTACGCCGGATGGCCTGGCGGACCAGCTCCTGGATCGCGGGGTCCACGTTGCGCACGCCGTTGACGACCCGGGAGACGGTGGCCCGGGAGACGCCGGCCTCCCGGGCGACGTCCTCCAGGGTCGGGGCCTGTCTGCTCATGTCCCGCACCCTAACGGCCCGTCGGGCGGCGGCGGTAGAGCGCTCTCCCGGGTCCCGGTCCGGTCGTCGCGCGCCGGGTGGCGGTCAGCCGTAGACGCCGAACTCGTACAGCGAGTAGCCCCAACCGGTGCCTCTGGCGGTGGCGTTGATGCGGACGTACCGGCCGGTGCCGCTCACGTCGAGGTCGTCGACGCCGCCGTTCCCGTCCGTCACGGTCCGCACGGTCCCCCAGGTCTGGCCGTCGTCGGAGGTCTGCACGGTGTACGCCTTGGCGTAGGAGGCCTCCCACAGCAGTTGGACATGGCGGAAGGCGGTGCGGGTGCCGAGGTCGACCCGGATCCACTGGGGGTCGCTCCAGTCGCTCGCCCAGCGGGTGCCCGGGTCGCCGTCCACGGCGTTGGCGGCGGGGCAGGGGCAGTCGCCGTAGCCCGGCTGGTAGGAGGAGGCCGTGGCGGGCTTTCCGAGGGCGAGGTCGGTGCCGTTCACCGGGGGCGGGACGACCCGGACGGACCGGGTCTCGACGCCTACGTTGCCGTGGCCGTCCTTGGCCTTCACATAGACCTTCCACACGCCGGGCCGGTCGGGGGCGGTCACCTTCAGCCGGCCGCCGCCGAGGTCGGTGAAGGGCAGCGAGGTGAGGTTCCGGTTCTGGTCGATGTACGCGCTGCTGTCCAGGACCTCGTAGCCGACCGGGTCGCCGTCGGGATCGGCGGCGCGGACGGACAGGGTGAGGTCGCGGCCGGCCGGGACCGCGCCCGCGTCGCCCTCGACGGTCAGGTCCGTGATCACGGGCGGGGTGTTGTCGTGCGTGGTGTCCCCGCCGTAGGCGCGTTTGACCGCGTAGTACGAGAGCCGTTTCTCGCCCGCGGGCAACAGGTTGAACCAGATGCCGCCGAAGTCGTACTCGGTGCCGTAGTGGAACATCGTGGCGCCGAGCGCGACGCCCTGGTGCCCGGTGACGCAGCCCCAGGCGCGGGTGTAGCCGTCGGCCTTGGCCCGGTCGGAGGGTTCGAGCGGCACTCCGTTGGCGTCGTCGGGCACCTCCCACTCGCCGGCCGGGCCGGTCTCGGTGACGATGTAGGGCTTGCTGTAACCGCCCTGCTCCCAGGCGGACTTCAGACCGCAGACGGCGTTGTAGGCGTTGACGGCGTACAGGTCGAGGTCGGGGGCGTTCTTCTTGAAGTAGGGCCAGGCGCCGGCCCAGGCGTCGGTGGAGGTGACCGGGTGGTTCGGGTCGACGGCGTGGATCTTCTTGGTGACGTCGTTGACGAAGGTGGTGTAGGCGTCGCGCTGGCGTTCCAGTTCGGTTCCGCTGTAGCAGTTCTGCAGACCGAGGACCGATTCATTGCCGACGTCCCACATCAGTACGCCGGGGTGGTCCTTGTAGGTGCGCACCCAGGTGGGGAACTCGTCGAGCACGCGGTTCTTGTAGGCGGTGTCGGTCACGTAGTCGACGCAGCCGCCGCTGCCGGGTCCGCCGCCGGGCTGGAGCCAGAAGCCGGCGATGACCTTGATGCCGTGCGCGGCGGCGGAGTCGAACAGCGGCTTGCTCGTGGCGTCGGTGCCCCAGGTGCGGATGGTGTTGACGCCCATGGACCTCAGGTCGGCCAGGTACCGGTCGGCGTCGGCCGGGGACGGGCCCCAGGTGAGGCCCTTGATCCGGTACGGCTGTCCGTCCACGGTGAGCTGCCAGGCGCCCTGACCGCCGGTGACCTTGACGACGCTGCCGGCCGCGTGCGCCTGGGCGGCCGGCAGGGCGGTGAGGGCGCAGGCGGCCAGCGCTCCCGCGGTGAGGGGCGCGACGAGGCGGCGGGTGCGGGGTGGTGGTCTCATGGCGGGGTCGTGTCTCCGGAATGTCGGCGGGCGTGGGGGGCGTGCGCTGATGTGGGGGTGCGTCAGGGCAGGCGGTAGTCGGCGTTCAGGGCGGCGCCGGCCTCGGGGTGGGTCTGGTCGTAGCCACGGGCGTCGCACTGGAGTCCGCCGACCACGCAGTGGTCCACCAGCGCCTTCAGCGTGCGCTCGTCCCAGGCGTTGAAGAAGTCGTAGTGGAAGCTGTGGCCGGTGCCGCTGGACAGCCGTACCCGGGACAGGTCGCCGTTGACGGGGAACGCCATCTTGAACTCGATCATCGGCAGGGCCACCGGATGCCCGGCGGGGCAGACGTTGTCGTTGGTGCCGGGCTTGACCACGGGGTAGGCCATGTGGTCGCGGTGGTCGGGGGTGTCCAGGTACTTGCCGTCCCAGCAACTGGGCGCCTGGAAACGGATGTTGAGCTGGACGTCGGCGCGGTCCGGGCAGGTGGCCGGGAACTCGGTGTTGAAGTAGCTGTCGCCGCACTCCCAGCCCTCGACGAACCCGGGGTGGTGACGGAAGGCGTCGGCGCTCTGCGTCGGGTCGCCGACGACGAACCTGAGGCCCTTGGGGAAGGGCCGCACGCTGGTGTAGTCGGTGACACCGGCCTTGTAGTAGATGGTCTGCGGGCCGACGGGCAGGACGGGCCGGTCCCCGTCGTACAGGGTGGGCATCCAGTAGCCGGACAGGTCCCCGGGGGCCTTGCAGGTGGTGCCGCCCGCGCTCAGCGAGGCGGTCGTACTGTACGCGTCCGTGGTGGTGTTGCCCATGAACGTGTGGTCGTGGGACGCGCCCGGCCGCTGCGGGTAGGCGATCGGATCGTCCGACTTGGTGTGGCTGACCGCGCAGTTGGCCTGGAACTCGTGGAAGTAGCGGTGCGGCGGGTTCCGGGTGGACGGGGTGACGCCGGTGACCGGCGGGACGGCGGGGATGTAGCCGTCGCCGTCGGGGTCCTCGGGGGAGGCTGCCGTCGATACGGCCGTGGTGTGGCCTGCGTGACCGGTTCCGCCGGCGGCGCGGGGGGCGGGTGACGCGGCGACCGTGGTGACGCCGAGCGAGGCCAGCACCACGGCGGCGGTGACCAGCGCACCCGGGAGGAACTGCGATCTCCGTGACATGGGGGCTCCTTGACGCGGGGAAGGAGGGGTCGTACGGAGGCGGTGGGAGAGCGCTCTCCCACGGCTGGAGTGTTGGGGCGGCGACGGGAGGGTGTCAAGGGAGACGACCGAACACGTCGACGACCGCGCCCTCCCCCGGACGCACGATGTGGGGCGGTGGCCGGTTTCGGTAACGTTGGCCCTCCGCGGAAGGAGGCACGTCAATGTCACGGAGTCCGGCCCGTCTTGCCGAGGCCATGCAGGTCGAGGCCTGCCCGGTCACCGAGGTGCTCGACCACGTCGCCGGCAAGTGGAGCATCGGCATCCTGATCGCCGCCGCCCACGGCCCCATCCGCTTCACCGAGATCGAGCGCGCCGTCAACGGCATCAGCCGGCGCATGCTCACCCTCAACCTGCGCCGCCTGGAACGGGACGGACTCCTCGTCCGCACCGTGTACCCGACCGTCCCGCCCAGGGTGGAGTACGACCTCACGCCCATGGCCCGCGAGCTGTACGCCTCGCTGACCGGACTGGTGGACTGGGCCGAGCGCCACCGTTCGGCCATCGCCCAGGCCCGTGCCGCCTACGACGCGGCGGAGGAGGAGCGGACGGCGGACGCGGTCTGAACGGGCGGGCGCCGGCCTGACCGGTGGGCGCCGTCTCAACCGGCGGGCCGGGGCCGAAGGGGCCGGCCCCTGGCGGTCGGACTGGTGCCGGCGGCAACTTCGAGACCCGGCCGGTGGTCACGGCAGGCCCTCGGCGGTCGGGTTGGTGCAGTCGCCGACGCCGCGTTCGACGCCGGTCAGGGCGTCATGCCACGCCTGCCGGGAGGGGCTCCGGTTCGGCGGCGGCCGCCCGGCCGCAGGTCCGGTCGCTGCGGGCGGCCAGGTCCCCCGGTACGAGCTTGTACTCCTGCGTGCCGACCGATTCGAGGACGACGGCGGCGAAGGCACAGCCGAGTTCGGCCGCGCGCCGGGGGAGACTTCGGGAAGCCCGGGCAACAGCCGCCCGCGACGGCGGGCGCGGGGCCGGACGGGCGGGGAGCCGAGCGGGGGATTTCCAGCCTCCCGGTGCTCGCCGTCCGGGGGTTCAGCGGGTCGCGAGGGCCCCTTCCTCTTCGCTGCCGGGCGCCGACACGGCGGCGGGTGCCGGCTGCCGCTTCAGGCCGAGCGTGACGAGCAGGCCGACGACCATGCCGGCCGCGGTGAGCATCACGACCAGGAACTCGCCGTCCGCCTGCGCCGCCTTCAGCGCCTGGCCCGCCTTGCCGTCCGTGCCGGTCTCGGCGATGACGGTGAAGAGCGCCAGGCCGATGGCGTTGCCGATGTTCAGCGCGGTCGAGGCGATGCCGTTCGCCACGCCCTGCTCCTGCGGGGCGGTGCCGGTGGCGGCGGCGATCCACATCGCGGTCCAGACGATGCCCTGGCCGACGCCGGACACGATCAGGCCGGGCACCAGCACGGCGTAGCTCGCGTCGGCGTCGAAGCCGAAGGCGAGGCCGGCCGTGCCGACGACACCGACGGCGAAGCCGGTGATCAGCGTGGTGCGGGTGCCGATCCTGCTGGCGAACCGCTCGCCGAGCTGGGTGCCCGTGGCGATCGCGAGCGACGGGATCAGGAAGCCGAGGCCGGTCTGCAGGGCGCTGTAGCCGTGCACGCTCTGCATCAGGACGGTGAGGAAGTACGGCAGGACGCCGAAGGTCGCCATGTAGAGGAAGGTGACGAGCATTCCCACGGTGAGGTTGCGGTTGTCGAACAGCCGGAACGGCATCAGGGGATCGGAGCCGCGCGACTCGGCCACGGCGAAGAGCGCGAGCAGCACGACGGCGAGGACGAACGCGCCGACCACCAGGCCGTCGCCCCAGCCCCGCTCGGGACCCTCGACGAGGGCGAACACCAGCAGCGTGGCACCGCCGGTGACGGTGAGGGAGCCGGGGAGGTCGCACTTGCGGCGCTCGGTGCGGGCCGGGTCGCGCGGGATGACGAACAGCGCGCACAGGGCGACCAGGCCGCCGAAGGGGACGTTGACGAAGAAGACCGACGGCCAGCCGAAGTTGTCCGTCAGCACACCGCCGAGGAGGGCACCGATGGTCAGGCCGCTGGCCCCGGCGCCGCCCCAGACCGCGAGGGCCCGGTTCCGCTTGGGGCCCTCCTCGAAGAGGGTGTTGATCAGCGACAGGGTGGACGGCAGCAGCAGGGCACCGGCGATGCCCTGGACGGCACGGGCGACGACGATGACCTCGGGGCCGGTCGCGAGACCGCCGGCCAGTGACGACACGGCGTACATCGTGAGGGCGAGGACGAACATCCGGCGCCGGCCGAGCAGGTCCGCCGCGCGCCCGCCGAACAGCAGGAAGCCGCCCGCGAAGACGACGTAGGCGCTGACCACCAGCTGCTGGGTCTGGCCGGGGAAGCCCAGCTCCCGGCCGATCTCGGGCAGCGCCACGAACACGATGTTCAGGTCGAGGCCGTAGAGCAGCTGCGCGAGGGCCAGCAGCGTCAGGATCCAGCCCAAGCGACGTGGGGCGCCGCCCGGGCCTCCTTGGTTCAGCGCTGATGCAGAGGACATGGCAGAAGGGCCCTTCCGGATCTGGTGGTGTGGTGCGTGGAGCTGTGGAACGTGCGCTCTCTCGTGGCTTGGAAGCCCGGGCGACGCGCCCGGCAGCCCGGACGACGCAACAGTACGACTGTTCGCATTCTTACGTACAGTGTATTGTTCGGCCACCTTAGTACAGTCGAACTATCGTGACCCTCCGACCGGTCCGGCCGGGCGGGCGCGCCGAGAGGAGATCCATGCGGACGATCAGCTCCCGAGGGGAGCCGGGAGGGGTGTCGGGACGGCGGCCCGGCACCCGCGAGAGACGCCAACGATCGCCAAGTGCCCAGGTGATGGAAAGTTTGAATATCGCGGTACTGTGGGAATATGAGCCGCCATCCAGACCGCGATCAGATCCGGATCGAAAGCGTCCTGTCCGCGCTGGGCAGCCCTGTACGACTCGCCGTCGTCCGTCTACTCGACGCGGGCGGGGAACACAACTGCGGCAGCGTCCTGGGGCTGCTGGGGATCACCGCCAAGTCCACGATGACGCATCACTGGCGCGTCCTGCGCGAGAGCGGTGTCATCTGGCAGCACCCCTCCGGCAGGGAGAACCTGTTGTCGCTGCGCCGCGACGACCTCGACGCGCGCTACCCGGGCCTCCTGGACGCCATCCTGGCGGGGGCCGACGGCGACGAGGCGCTGGAGAAGGCCCGGCGCCTGATGTCCGTCGGCGGACGGGACCGCTCCGCAACCTGACCCGCGCATCCGGGACCGGCCCGGCCGACGTCTCCCGGGCGGGCCAGGGCACGGTGGAGGCGTGGCCCGCCGGGCGGTTCTCCCACCCTTCCGGGCAGCCGCACCTCACCGCAGTGGACGGCCGGCCGTTCGAGCCGGCCGAGGACGGCCCGGCCGCGCCCGCTTCACCGGTGCGGCGCAGGTCGAGCGCCCAAGGAATGCCCGACAGCGAGGGGTTGGCGGCCACGTCCGCCGCGAAGTCCAGGATGTGTCTCCAGGCCGGACGAGCGGTGACGGACGCAGGTATGCGCGCCCGCACACGGCGCTCCCCGTCCGCGCAGCAGGACTCCTCCAGCAGCAGGCTCCAGTTCACGGGCACCCAGCCGGCCTCGGTGGCCAGGAAAAGCCCGACGCCGGCCGGCAGTTCACCGTCCGGCCCAGATCGCATGTCGAAACCTCTGCCCCTGGCATCGGCCGCACCGATGTGCGGTGCGGTACTCAATGCTTATGCGCGATCAGCCCCGAGACGAAATACCTTCTCAAACGTCAATTTCCGGGGAGCCGTTGATGGCTTTCCAACCTCTCCCCGGCACCTGCGGGGACACCCCCGGTGGCGTCGACGCCGCACCGTCCGGCCGGGCCGGTCGGGCGCCCCGTGCCCGTTGAGCCGTGAGGGACGGAAGTGATTCGGCCAGCCGGCCGCGCCTTGCCCTGTGACCGGCGCACCTTCCTTATAGGGGAGGCAGCAAGCGGTGTCGGTTTCGGACAGCTCATCTCACTCCGCTTGTGGGCCCCGCGGCGTTAAGAAAGGATTTCTTGGGGGTGATTTGTCGAACCATTCCGGAGCACGAAGGGGCACCGTGATCAAGCAAGACAGAGCACGCAGGACTCATGAGTCACTGCTCGACGCGGCAGCGGGAGAGTTCGCCCGGCATGGGTACATGGGTGCGAATCTGCAACGTGTGGCACAGGAAGCCCATATGACAAAGGGCGCCTTGTACGCGCACTTCGCGTCGAAGCGGCTCCTGGCCAAGGCGCTGACCGGACCCTTCGAGCAGACATGGCAGGAACTGCTGGCGCAGGTCGAGCAGGGCCCTGCCGCACCGATGGAGAAACTGCGCCTCCTCGCCGTCAGGCTGGCCGAACGGCTGCAGACGGATCTGCGTTTCCGCGCCGGGTTCCATCTGTCCAGCGAGGCCGCCCGCGCTCACGGCCGGCTGCCGCGGGTGGCCCAGGACCTGTGCGACACGGTCGCGACCCTCATGACACAGGCCCGCCGGCAGGGACAGCTGACGGGGGCCCAGGATCCCGAGCGCATGGGGAAGTTGCTGCTGGCCCTGATGTTCGGCGTCTACTACTCGACGCCCGAATGCCGGATGGATCGGTTCAGCGAACTCCTGTGCACGGCATGGTGGCAAGCGCTGAGCGACGGACAGCCGACCCTGCCCGTCCGGCAGCAGGACACGCCCACCCCCTGCCATCAGGCCTAGCGGGGGCACGGCACCCGGGAGGCGGCCATCCGCGGGCGGTCCCCGGGGAGGTGGCCGGCGAGATCCGCCGGGCGCCCTCCCGGCGGGCCGGGCCGCTCCGGGCGCATCACCCTGGGCCGCTCTCTCTGATGAGCAGATGGACATGATCCGGCTCGCCGCCCTCGGTCGGCCTCCTTACGCCGGCCCGAACAGAAGCCGCCCAGCACCGGCGCCGCAACGGACCGTGGCCCCCGCCCGAGGTTCGGCTAACCCGCGTGCGCGTCGGCCGCCAGGGGCCGCGGCCTGCGGGCCGGTGGTGTGGCCGGGGCCGGGTGGTGCGTGGGCGGGCGGTCCGGCACACCGAGGGTCACCGGTCCGCCGTCTGCCGCGTGCGCGCGCCCGAGCCATTCACGGTACGCCGGCGCCTCCCACGCCACCGTCCAGTAGGCCTCCTCCAACTCCGGGTAGACACCGTCCAGTTCCCGCTCCGTACGGGCCGCCAGCAGCAGCCGTACCCCGATCGGGTCGCCCTCCAGGGGACGGATCGCGAGGTCGGGACGCACGGGGGCGGTCGGCTGGCTGACCGTGACCACCTCGCCGATGGCGGCCAGCGAGTACGCGGTGAGGTAGTCGCCGTGCAGCATCTCGGAGTCGAGGCCCGCCGCGCGCAGCACCCGGCACAGGGCGTCCCACTCGCCGTCGACCGTGGAGTCGACCATCCAGCGGTCACCGGCCAGGTCTGCGAGCCGCACCCGGGACCGCGAGGCCGCCGGATGGTCCGCGGCGAGCGTGACGAACTGCGGTTCCCGCTCGACCAGCACCCGCAGGCACAGTCCGGGCGGCACCCGCAGCGGACTGCCCTCGACCTCGTGCACGAAGGCCATGTCGAGCCGGCCGGTCGCGACCATGCCCAGCAGCGCGTTGGCGGACACGCTCATCTGCAGCGTCGGCTCGATCCCCGGGCGGCGGGCCCGCAGCAGTCGCAGCCAGCCCGGGATGGCCCTGCTGGCCGTGGCCCCGAGGCGCAGTTGGAACCCGCCGGCGGCACGGGCCGCCGCCGCCCTGGTCTCGGTGACGATCGCCGCGAACTCCGCCACCAGCGGCCGGGCCCGGCTGAGCACCGCCAGCCCCAGCGGGGTGGGCCGGCAGCCGGTGCGGGCGCGTACGAAGAGCTGAGCGCCGAGCGCGCGCTCGATCCGCCGTAGCTGGGTGCTCAACGAGGGCTGGGCCAGGCCGAGTTCCCGGGCCGCTTTGTGCAGGCTGCCGGTGTCGGCGATGGCGCAGAGCACACGCAGATGTCTCACCTCCAACTCCATGGGGGGAGCGTAGGGCGGCACGGAACCCGACACCAGATGTTCAAGTTACAAGGAAAGCGGACGAGTCGGTCGGCGATAGCCCGGTGCTATCCCCAAGTGCCATCATCCCCCGCCGTGTTGGGCTGCCCGAGACTCACTGGCAACCGATCGTTCAACCCCACAGGACGAGAAGGAGCCTCCCCATGGCGTCGTTCCGAAACAGCACCGGGTCCAAGAGCACCAGGAGACTTCTGGGCCTGGCCCTCGGCCTCGGGCTGGCCTCCGCCGCGCTCGGCACCGCGAGCCCGGTCAGCGCGCAGGACACCGCCGCGGCACCCGCCCGTACCGTAGCCGCCGGCTACGTGGGCAGCGCCGAGGACGCCGGTACCAAGGCGTTCTTCGACGCCGTGATGAAGTCGGTCGCCAAGCGGCAGGCCGAGCAGCCCTCGCTGAAGGCGGTGACCGTCTACTACAACGCCTCCCAGGCCCCGAGCTTCCGCACCCAGATATCGAGTTCCGCCTCGATCTGGAACAGCTCCGTGTCGAACGTGAAGCTCCAGGCGACCTCCAGCGGCGGCGACTTCGCCTACTACGAGGGCAGCGACTCGCGCGGGTCCTACGCCTCCACCGACGGTCACGGCCGCGGCTACATCTTCCTGGACTACGCGCAGAACCAGCAGTACGACTCCATCCGCGTCACCGCCCACGAGACCGGCCATGTGCTGGGCCTGCCCGACCACTACAGCGGGCCGTGCAGCGAGCTGATGTCGGGCGGCGGCCCCGGCCCCTCCTGCACCAACCGTTACCCGAACGCCACCGAGCGCTCCCGGGTCAACCAGCTGTGGGCCTACGGTCTCGCCAAGGCTCTCGCGCAGGTGAACAAGGCGGACTGAGCACGAGGGAACACACGGGCCGGCTCCCCGGCGGCCGGCCCGCCACGGACCGCGGCACGGAACCCGCGGTCCGTGGCACCGTGTCGCCGCGGCCCACGGATCTCCGGAGTGAACGGGCGGGGCCCGCGTACCGGAAGGCCGTGGATAGCATCGGCCTCCATGACACCGACGAAGCGGCGAACGTCCCGTGTTCTCCTGGTCGATGACCGCGATCGCCTCCTTCTGCTGTGCGGACGCGATCCGCGCCGGCCGGGAGCGCGCTGGTGGTTCACCGTCGGCGGCGGCGTGGAGGACGGGGAGGACTATGTGCGGGCGGCCGTGCGCGAGGTGCGGGAGGAGACGGCACTGGTTCTCGCCGCCCACCGGCTGAGCCCGGTGGTGTGGACCCGGCAGGCGGTCTTCAGTGTGGACGGCCACCGCTTCGACCAGTACGAGGAGTACCGCCTGGCCCGCGTCACGGCCGTCGAGGCGCGCGAGGTCGAGGTCACCACCGAGGAGGCCCGCTACGGACACCACTGGTGGTCGCTGGACGAACTGGCCACGACCGAGCAGACCGTCCGCCCGAAGCGGCTGGCGTCGCATCTGAGCGCCGTGCTCGCGGCCGGCGAGCCCCTTCCGGCGCCGGTGCACCTGGGTGACTTCGACGAGGACGCCGACTCCGGCTGACACACTCCCCGACAGCGCACCCAGGCCGTCGCGGCTACGGGGCCGACCGCGCCGGGCACGGGCCGAGCAGGCGGTCCAGTGCCCGCCGGGTGCGGTCGGTGGCGTCCGGTGCCGCGAAGAGCTGGATCTCCTGGTTCAGCGCCATGAAGAGGCCGATCAGCTCGAACACGACCTGGTCCGGATCGGTGTCCGCCGGCAGGTCGCCCGCCGCCACCGCCGTACGCGCCTCCGCGGCCAGCCGGCGCCGCCACACCCGGGACATCCGGGCCACGGCCTCCCGGACGGGGCCGCCGCGGGCGTCGAACTCGATGGAAGCCGTGGTGAAGAAGCACCCGCCGGGGAAGACGGCACGCCCGGCGTCCAGGTCCAGGTAGGCGATCCACGCCTCGCAGACGGCCCGCAGCCGGGGCAGGCCCGGCCGCACGTCCGCCGCGGGCTCCCACACCAGGCGGGAGAACGCCGCCGCCGCGCCCTCCAGAGTGGCCAGCTGAAGGGCCTCCTTGGTGCCGAAGTGCCCGAGCACACCGGCCTTGCTCATCTTCAGGTCGGCGGCCAGCCGCCCGATCGTGAGCCCTTCGAGGCCGTCCCGCGAGGCCAGGGCGATACCGCGCTCGACGATGCGCTGCCGCGTCCTGCGGGCTTCGGCTACGGAACTGCGAGGGCTCATACCCACCATCGTAGGCGAGGAGGGACCGCTTCAGCTTCCGACCGATCGGTTGCTATATTCCGGAGCACCTGATGCCGAGCCGAGGAGATCACGCCGTGCCGGGAAGCCGTATCGCCGCCCTGGGCCACTACCAGCCGACGCGCGTCCTGACCAACGACGACCTGGCCACCATGGTCGACACCAGCGACGAGTGGATCCGGCGCCGCACCGGCATCGCCACCCGCCGCATCGCCGCCCCCGAGGAGTCGGTCACCGACATGGCGGCGGCCGCCGCGAGCAAGGCGCTGGCCGCGTCGGGGCTGGAGCCCGCCGACATCGGTCTGATCACCGTGGCGACCTGCTCGGCCGTCGACCGCTGCCCCTCCATCGCCGCCCAGGTCGCCGGGCGCCTCGGCCTGCCCGCCCCGGTGGCCTTCGACCTCAACAACGGCTGCGCCGGCTTCTGCACCGCGCTGGCCTGCGCGGACCACTCGCTGCGCGCGGGCGCCGCCCGGCACGCCCTGGTCATCGGCGCGGAGAAGATGTCCGACGTCACCGACTGGACCGACCGCCGTACCTGCGTCCTGCTCGGCGACGGGGCGGGCGCCGCCGTGCTGAGCGCCTCCGCCGAGGAGGGGATCGGCCCGGTGTGCTGGGGCTCGGACCCCACCCGCGGTGACGCGGTCCGGCTCGTCGACGACTGGCACCCGCGCTTCGCCCAGGAGGGGCAGACCGTGTTCCGCTGGGCCACCGGCGAGTTGCCCGGCATCATCCGCGAGGCCTGTGCGCGGGCCGGTCTGACGCCGGCCGAGCTGGCGGGCGTGGTCACCCACCAGGCCAATCTGCGGATCATCGACGCCGTCGTACGGCAACTCGACCTGCCCGAGAGCACGGTGATCGCCCACGACGTCGTGGAGTCCGGCAACACCTCCGCCGCGTCCGTCCCGCTCGCCCTGTCCAAGCTGACCGAGCGCGGTGAACTCCCCAGCGGCGCCCCGGTCCTGCTGCTCGCCTTCGGCGGGGGCCTGTCCTGGGCCGGCCAGGTGGTCACCTGCCCCTGAACACCGCACCCCGGCTGCGCCCGCACCGACGACGCAGCCGGTTTCCGGCCGGCCCGCCCGTCACATCGATGTCACGGTGGAACATCGCTGTGACGGCGAGACAAAAAAGTGCCTTCTTCCCCGCTTGGGGGCGGTTGCCCAGGATGGAGCCCGTAACAAAACAGCTCCCATGAAAGGCACACACATGTCCGCTCGGACCGTGCCCGCACCGGCAGTGCGGACGTCCCGCTGGTTCGCGCTGGCGATCCTCTGCGCCGGCCAGTTGATGGTGATCCTCGACGGCACCATCGTGAACGTGGCGCTGCCGGCCGTCCAGGAGAGCCTGGGCTTCTCCTCCTCGTCGCTGGGCTGGGTCGTGAACGCCTATCTGATCCCGTTCGGCGGCCTGTTGCTGCTCGCGGGCCGGTTCGGCGACCTCTTCGGCCGCAAACGGGTCTTCGTCACCGGTCTGGTCGTCTTCACCGTGGCGTCCTTGCTGTGCGGCCTGGCGCAGAACACGACCGCGCTGCTCGTCGCCCGGTTCGCCCAGGGCGTGGGCGGCGCGGTGACGTCCTCCGTCACCCTCGCCATGGTCGTCACCATGTTCACGGAGCCGGGCGAACGCGCCAAGGCGATCGGTGTCTACAGCTTCGTCCAGTCCGCGGGCGGCACCCTCGGCCTGCTGCTGGGCGGCGTGCTGACCCGGGCCGTCGGCTGGCACTGGATCTTCTTCGTCAACGTGCCCATCGGGGTCGCCGCCGTCGTCCTGGCCCAGCGGGTGCTGGTCGCCGAGCGGGGCACGGGCCGGGGCAGGGGCACGGACGCGCTCGGCGCCGTACTGATCACGTCCGCGCTCATGACGGCCGTCTACGCCATCGTCGCCGCGGCCGACCACGGTTTCGGCTCCGCCCGCACGCTCGGCTTCGGCCTGCTCGCCCTCGTCCTGCTGGCCGCGTTCGCCGTACGGCAGGCCAGGGCCGAGGACCCGCTGCTGCCGCCCCGGATGTTCCGGTACCGCGCCGTGTCCGGCGCGCTGGGCACACACGCCCTCATGATCTCGGGCCTGTTCGGCTTCCAGTTCCTTGTCGTGCTGTACATGCAGAAGGTGCTGGGTTTCGACGAGGTGGAGACCGGTGCCGCTGTCGTTCCGGTCCCGCTGCTGGTCGGCGTCATGTCGCTGTTCCTCGCGCCCCGTCTCATCGGCAGGTTCGGCGCCCGGGCGGTCCTGCCGGCCGCGCTCGCGCTGATCTGCGCCGGTCTGGGCATTCTGGGACGGATCCCGGCGGACGGCGCCTACCTCACCGATGTGTTCCCCGCGACCGTGCCGCTCGGGATCGGGTTCGGCCTGGCGATGCCGGCGCTGGCCGGACTGGCCATGTCGGGCGCGACCCCGCAGGACTCGGGCCTGGCCTCCGGGATGTTCAACACCGTGCAGCAGGTGGGCGCCTCCCTCGGTCTCGCCGTGCTGAGCGCCCTCGCCGCCTCGCACACCGGCGCCCTGCCGCACGACGGCGCCTCCCGCGCCGAGGCGCTGACCGACGGCTACCGACTCGCCTTCCAGGTCGGCGCGGTCTTCGTCCTGGGCGCACTGGTGATCGCCGTGACCGTCCTGCGTACGTCGCGCCGGGCCACGGGCGATGCCTCCGCCGCCGGTCCCGCGTCCTCCCGGGCGCCGGAAGCCGGCACGCCGTCGGCGACACCCTGATCAGCGAGAACGTCGCCGCCCGGGTCTTCACCCGCAAGACGAAGTCCGCGACAGCGTAAGGCGGTTGTCCCCCGGAACTCCTGCGGACGCCCGCCCCGGCCCCACCCGGGGCGGGCGTCCTCACCCTGGGGGCCCGGCCCCGGTGAGGCTCTGCCGGACGGCACCGGCCGTGGTCGGAAGGCCGGTGCCCGCGGCGTCAGGGCCGTCGCACGCCGCGCTCTCAGACCGCGCGCCACAGAGCCGGTACGGCCGGGGGTTCCCAGCCCGGCTGGGCGGTGTGCGGCTGGAGGCAGACATAGCCGCGGCCCCCGTAGGTGACCTGGTCCCCCGTCCGGTACGCGGTGCCGACGGCCCAGGTGCCACCGGGCGGTGTGGGGCCGGGACCGGGGTCCTGCGGCACGTCGAGGACGAAGTCGAACGCCGCCTCCCGGCCACCGCTGCCGTCGCGCACGGTCATCAGCAGCCGTGGGTCGAAGATCGTGTCCGTGTTGTTGCGCGGCTCGTTCGGGAAGTACAACTGCGTGGTCAGCACGGGCCGGTTGGGGGCCTGCACCTTGACGTGGATGTGCCGGGTGCGCCCCGGGTACAGGCCCGGCACGATCGTGGTGAGCGCGAAGGCGCCGCGCGAGTCGGTGTATTGGTGGCCCCGGAACCGGAACCCGGTGTTGTCGTAGGCGCCGTTGTTGTCGGCCTGCCAGAAGTCCAGCAGGACTCCGGACAGAGGGCGGCAGGCCCGGCCGAAGACATAACCGCTCACGGTGAGCCGGGTGCCGGGCAGTCCGGGCTCCAGGAGGCTCGTGCGTTGCGGGGAGTTGGGCTTGAAGTAGGGGCCCTCGGTCTGCTCCGGGGTGGGGTCGTCACCGTCGTCGCACGGCGGTGTGAGCTGCGGCTCCGTGCCGCTCGCGGCCAGGGTGCGGGCGAGGGCGGGGCCTCCGGCGAGGGCCAGGGGGATCGCGGCGGTGGCCGCGAGTGCCGCGCGCAGCACGGTCTTGCGGCCGACGAGCCGGGCACCCTCCGGCGCGTCCGGCGCGTCCGCGCCGTTGCCACCGGTGCCGCCGGCGCCGTTCCGGTCGGTGTCGTGCGTACCTGCTCCGTCCATGTCTCCTCCTCCTGGGGGCGGACCTGTGCCTCCGTGTGCGGGGGCGGACCCGTATGGCCCTCCTACGGGGCCGGTCCTGTGGGGCTGGCCTGTGGGGTTGGACCTGTGGGGGTTGAGCCTGTGGGGCTGGACCTGTGGGGTCTTCTGCGGGGGCGGGCGCCCTGGGGCCGGTCGGCAACGAACCTAGGCGTGCGTCGGCGGCGCTTCGAGGGACTGATGAGGGCGGCTGTGGTGTTTTCGGAAGTCGCCGGGGCTGGTGCCGGTCTCCCGCCGGAAGAACCGGCTGAAGTAGGCGGGGTCGGCGAATCCGGTGCGGGCGGCGACCTGCCGTACCGACAACTGGGTGTGGGCCAGCAGCCGTTGCGCCTGGTAGGCACGGGCCTCGATGAGCAGCCGCCCGGGTGGCCGGCCGGTGGCGGCCCGGACCGCCTGGGTGAGGTAGTGCGGGGTCACCCCGAGCCGGTCGGCGCACTCCCGGACGGACCAGGTCGCCGCCTCCGGGCGGGTGATCAGCCGGGCGAACGCCTCGGCGACGGCGGCCGGCCGGCCCTGGGCACGCGGGTCCCGGCCGGCGCCGGCGGGGCCCGGCAGCCGGGAGGCGCGCACGACGAGCACGTGCAGCAGGGAACGCAGGACGCTCTCGTGTCCGGGGGCCCGCTCCCGGTGCTCCGTGACGAGTTCCGCCATCAGGCTCCGCACGGACCGGTCCTGTTCCGGGTCCAGGGCGAACCAGCACCGCTCGCCGAGTTCCCGCAGCAGCTCACGGTCGTGGGGGTGGTCCACCAGGAAGTCGTCGGTGAACAGCGCCAGCGTCCCCTCCGGCCCCCGGCCGCCCTCCCAGTGGTGCACCTGGCCGGGCAGGATCACCGCCAGGTGCGGGGGACGCAGCGGCCAGCGCGCGAGATCGACGACATGGGTGCCGGAACCGGCGCTGACGTGGACGATCTCGTAGAAGGTGTGCCGGTGCGGCCGGTCCCACCGGGACAGCGGCCCCACGGCCTCGAAGGAACCGGCGGCGAAGGGCGGGGCACCGGGTCCGGCCACCTCCAGCCGGTGCAGGGGCACGTCCCCGGCCGCGGGCGGCGAGCCGGGGGTGCCCGGTAACACGGTGGTGCTGCGCATCGGCCATGCTCCCCTTTCTCCAGGACCTGCCGGGCACCGCGCGGACGCCAAGCAGGTACAGACCAATCGCGTCGCTGTGACCATGCCACGGACCTGGACACCGGGAAACAGCGAAACCCGCCCTCTGGTCTGTACCAGCCTCTTGCCCCCGGCCCTCCCACCCCGCAAGCTCCCCTCATGGAGCTGGAGTTGCGGCATCTGAAGACCATTCGGGCCATCGCGGAAGCGGGCAGTCTGACCAAGGCGGCGACGGCCCTCGGGCTCGCCCAGCCGGCGCTCAGCGCGCAGCTCAGGCGCATCGAGCGGGCCTTGGGCGGCACGCTCTTCGAGCGCGGACGGTACGGCGTACGGGCCACCGCCCTCGGCGAGCTGGTCCTGGAGCGCACCCGGATCGTGCTGCCCGCGGTCAGCGAACTCCAGCGGGAGGCGGCCCGGTTCGCCCGCACCCGGCGCGACGGGGAGCGGCTGCGGCTCGGCGGCACCCACGGTCCGCTGCTGGGCGCGCTGGTGGACCGGCTCGCCGACGCCGTCCCCGGCACCACCGTGACCACCTGCGCCTCCTGGTCGGAGCGGCAACTGGCGGAGCTGCTGGCCGAGGGGCGCCTGGACTTCGCGCTGGCCGGCGCCTGCGGCTCCGCTCCCCCGCCGGACGCACCGCACCTGACCTGGGAGGAGGTGGCCGTCGACCCGGTGTTCGTGATGCTCCCCGACGGTCATCCGCTCGCCCGCGGCCGGGAGGCCGACCTGGCCGCGCTCGCCGGCGAGGAGTGGGCGTGCGTCCCGGGCGACGGCTGTTTCGGCGACTGTTTCACCGCGGCCTGCGCGCGGGCCGGTTTCACGCCCCGCCGCATGTACGAGACGGACACCGCGTCCTGTGTCCATCTGGTGCAGGTGGGCCGGGCGGTGGGCCTGTGCCGGGCCACCTTCCCGCCGACGCCCGGGATCACCACCCGTCCGCTGGCCGGGACCCCGCTGGTGTGGCGGCATCTGCTGGGCTGGCACCGGACCGGGCAGCGGCCGGACACGGTGGCGACGGTGCTGGCGCAGGCCCGCGCGGCGCACGCCGCAGTGGCGGCCCGCAGCGACAGCTACGCGCACTGGCTCGCGCGGCGCGAGGACCGGGACGCCGCGGCCCGGCAGCGCCGCACCGGCCTCGCCTCCTGAGCACACCCTCCTGTCCTGAGCACACCTCACCTCCCGAGCCGGCCGCCCCCGCTCACGTCTCCATGCATCACGTCCCCATGCATAACGCGGGGGCAGGGGGTCGGCTGATGTCTTATGGGGCGGGGCGGGATCTCCCTACGGTTTCGGCACTCCCACCGAATCCGAGGAGACCTCCCCATGCTCCAACGACACCTCAGAGCCGCGTGCGCCGCCGCCGCGGCAGCGGGTGCCCTGCTCGTGGCCGGGCTCAGCGGCTCCGCGAGCGCCCAGCCGTCCGCCTCCCCCGCCCCGCCCACGGCGGCCGAGACGCTCCGCACCGACGCGGCGCCGCCCGCCCTCCTCGGCGCACTCCAGCGGGATCTGGGACTGGACCGCCGACAGGCGGAGCGCCGGCTGGCCAACGAGGCCGAGGCGGGCGCCACCGCCGGCCGGGTCGGGGCCGCGCTCGGCACGGACTTCGCCGGCGCGTGGGTGCGCGGCGCGGAGTCGGACA
This sequence comes from Streptomyces sp. DSM 40868, assembly GCF_011820545.1. NCBI lineage: Bacteria > Bacillati > Actinomycetota > Actinomycetes > Kitasatosporales > Streptomycetaceae > Streptomyces > Streptomyces sp. DSM 40868. The sequence continues at coordinate 8,263,614 of NZ_CP050504.1, read as the reverse complement.
CGCTGACGGTGGCCACGACCGACCCGGCCGATGTGCCGGCGATCCGGGCGCACGGCGCCCGCGCGGTCGTCGTGGAGCACTCCCTGGCCGCGCTGGACGCCGCCAAGGCCCGGGTGGACCGCGCCGCGGCCCACCGCGCCACCACCGACGTCCCGGTCCGGTACGTCGACGTGCCCACCAACACGCTGGTGGTGGAGGCGATACGGCCGGACGCGGCGCGCTCCCTGCTGGCCGCCGCGCACGTCGACGCCGCCCTCACCCGGGTCGTGAAGTCGGCCGAACACCCTCGCCCGCTGTACGACCTGCGCGGCGGCGACGCGTACTACATCGGCAGCGGCAGCCGCTGTTCGATCGGGTTCCCGGTGACCCGGGGCACCCAGCAGGGCTTCGCCACGGCCGGGCACTGCGGCCGGGCCGGCAGCACCACCACCGGCTCCAACCGGGTCGCGCAGGGCACCTTCCAGGCGTCGGTCTTCCCGGGCAACGACATGGCGTGGGTGGCGACGAACTCCAACTGGACGGCGACGCCGTACGTGACCGGTTCCGGCGTCCAGGTCGCCGGGTCCACGCAGGCCCCGGTGGGCTCCTCGGTGTGCCGCTCCGGTTCCACGACGGGCTGGCACTGCGGCACGGTGCAGCAGCTCAACACCAGTGTGACGTACCAGGAGGGCACCGTCAGCGGGGTCACCCGTACGTCGGTGTGCGCCGAACCGGGCGACTCGGGCGGCTCGTTCATCTCCGGCAGCCAGGCGCAGGGGGTCACCTCGGGCGGCTCGGGCAACTGCACCAGCGGCGGTACGACGTACTTCCAGCCGGTCAACCCGATCCTGCAGTCCTACGGCCTCACCCTCAAGACGACCGGGACCGGCCCCGAGGACCCGGAAGACCCCGGTGACCCGGGTGAGCCGGGCGGCACCTGGGCGGCCGGCACCGTCTACCAGGCGGGCGACACGGTGACGTACGGCGGGGCCTCCTACCGCTGTCTGCAGGGCCACCAGGCGCAGGCGGGGTGGGAGCCGCCGAACGCCCCGGCGCTGTGGCAGCGTCTGTGAGCGGCTGATCCGCGGAGGGGGACCGAGGGCCCGGGCGCCGGCGACGGGGCGCCCGGGCCCCGACGCGCGTCCGGGCTCGTCGTCTCACGTCCCGGTCACCGCCATGGCGACGAGGACGGTCAGCAGCAGGACGACGTAGGCGACGGAGTGGACGCGGTCCGGGACCCGGCCGGTGATCCGCCGCAGCAGGGTGATGGTGGGCAGCGAGCCGAGGAGCAGGGCGGCGCCCGCCGCGAGGTCGACGTAGCCGAGCCGGCCGGAGGCCGTGGGCGCGGCGGGGGCGAGGGCGTACACGAGGGTGCCGGCCACCGCGACGGGAACGCTGAGCGGGTTGGCCATGGCGGTGGCCTCGGCCATGGGCAGGCCCCTGCGCCGCAGCAGCGGGACCGTCAGGACGCTGCCGCCCACGCCGAGCGCGGCGGCGACCAGGCCGATGCCCGTGCCGCCGAGGGTGGTGGCGGCCCGGCCCAGGGGCCTCGGACGCGGCTGGTGCGCCACCGAGAGGAAGCCCTCGCGCAGCAGGCTGTCGCCGATCGTCACCAGCAGGTAGCCGGCGAAGAGCAGGCGCAGCGCCGTGCCGCCGAGGAAGGTGGCCGCGAAGGACCCGGCGGCGGCGCCGGCCGTGATGAACCCGGCCAGCGGCCAGACGTAGGCACGGCGCAGCCGGCCCTGGCGCCACTGGGCCAGGGCCGCGGCCGCAGCGTTGACGACCATGACCGCCGTCGAGGTCGCGACCGCGACATGCATGGCGTCGGCGTCCGGTCGTGCCGTGGCGGTCAGGACGCCGTAGACGACGGGGACCGTGATGAAGCCGCCGCCGAAGCCGAAGAGCACGGTCGTCACGCCGGTCAGGCAGCCGAAGAACAGCAGGGTGGGGAGCGAGGAGAACAGGAGGGTGGGGAGCGAGGAGAACAGGAGGGTGGGGAGCGAGGAGAACAGGAGGGTGGGGAGCGAGGTCGGCACGGCAAGGACGCTACGGAGCACGCGCGGTGACGGGCAATCGACAAGTCGCCGACTTCTTACGCGCAGCGGACAGGCCGGCGGTACGGTCGCGGCATGCGCAACATCCCGGTCGCGGAGGTGGACGACCTCGACCGCGCCGTGCTCGCCATCGGCACGGACTACCCCCACGACCACCTCCTGGCCTGGCACGAACACCGCCGCGCCCAGGTGCTGTACGCGGCCACGGGTGTGATGCAGGTCGAGACGGCGGACGGCAGCTGGACGGTCCCCACCGCCCGCGCGGTGCTGATCCCGCCCGGAACCCGGCACCAGGTCACGATGACGGGAGTGAGCACCCGCAGCCTCTACATCGAGCCGGCCGCCGTGCCGTGGTTCCCCGCCCGCTGCCGCGCCGTCGACGTCTCGCCCCTGCTGCGGGCCCTGATCCTGGCGGCCGTCGAGATGGAACCGCGCTACGCCGAGCACGGCCGCGACGCCGCGGTGGCCGCCCTGCTCCTGCACGAGCTGAGGAACCTCGCCCCGTTGCCCCTCGATGTGCCGCTGCCGGCCGAGCCACGGCTGCGCGCCCTGTGCGAGGCGTTCCTGGGCGCGCCGGACATCCACGACCCGCCCGCGCGCTGGTGCGCGTCCCTCGGTGTCAGCGAACGCACCCTCGCCCGCCTGTTCCGCCGGCACACCGGCCTGAACTTCGCGCAGTGGCGGCAGCGGGCCTGCATCCTGCGTTCCCTGCGGTACCTCGCCGCGGGCATGCCGGTCACCCGCGTCGCGGTCACGCTCGGCTACGACAACCCCGCCGCGTACACGGCCGCGTTCCGCGCGCTGCTCGGTCGGCCCCCGTCGGCGTACCGGAGCGCCGGCGCGGTCCCCGGCCCGCCGTAGGGCGGACGCGCGGGTCACCGTCCACGAGATGATCACGCGAGTAGTCTCGGGGCATGGTTGAGCATCGCATGGTTGACGTGAACGGAATCCGGCTGCACATCGCCGAGGAGGGCGAGGGCCCCCTGGTCGTGCTGCTGCACGGCTTCCCGGAGTCCTGGCACTCCTGGCACCGCCAGTTCGGCCCGCTGGCCGCCGCGGGCTTCCGGGTGGTCGCCCCCGACCAGCGCGGGTACGGGCGCAGCGACCATCCCGAGGCCGTCGACGCGTACACCATCCTGCATCTGGTCGGCGATGTCGTCGGGCTGATCCGGGAGCTGGGCGAGGAGAAGGCGTACGTGGTCGGGCACGACTGGGGCGCGCCGGTCGCCTGGCACACCGCGCTGCTGCGGCCGGACCTGGTGCGCGGGGTGGCCGGTCTGAGCGTGCCGCCGCCGTTCAGGGGCTCGCGGCCGCCGCTGCCCGCCATGGAGCAGATGTTCGGCGGCCGCTTCTACTGGAACTACTTCAACCGTCCCGGGGTCGCGGACGCCGAGTTCGCCGCGGACACCCGCACCGCGCTGCGCAAGTTCTTCTACTGGGCTTCCGGGGACGCTCCCGGCGCCGGGCAGAAGCAGCCGCTGGTCGACCCCGAGCGCGGCTGGCTCGCGGACATGGCCGACCCGGAGGTGCTGCCCGAGTGGTTCACCGAGGAGGACCTCGACGCGCTCACGGAGAGCTTCTCCCAGGGCTTCACCGGGGCCCTGAACTGGTACCGCAACCTCGACCGGAACTGGGAGCTGACCGCCCCCTGGCACGGCGCCGTCGTCACCCCGCCGTCCCTGTACATCTACGGCGACCGTGACGTGGTCCCCGCCTTCCCCGGCACGCCGGAGCTCATCGAGCGGCTGCCCTCGCTGATGCCCGGCCTGTGGCGCGAGCCGCTGAAGCTGGCCGGCTGCGGCCACTGGACCCAGCAGGAACGGCCGGACGAGGTGAACGCGGCGCTGATCGAGTTCCTGACCTCGTGCCCGTGAAGTGAGCACTCGGCGTACCGGCCCGGCATCCGGCCCCGGGCAGGTACGCCGTCCGAGGGCATCGACCCCACCGCTGTCACATCCCCGGCCCGCGAGTGGGTACCCCGTGCACAGGAGGTACCGATGTTCGAGGCATCCGATATCCGCGAGTGGCGGGGTCACGACGTGGTCGACACGGACGGTCACAAGATCGGCGTTCTGGAGTCGGTCTACGTGGACACCGCCACCGACCAGCCCTTCTTCGCCACGGTGACGGTGGGGCTGCCCACCCGTCGCCGGCTGGCGTTCGTCCCCCTCACGGGCGCGACGGTCGGTCCGGGCTATCTGAAGGTCGCCCAGAGCAAGGACCGGGTGAAGAAGGCCCCGTCCATCGAGACCGACGGCGAACTGACCGCCGCCGACGAACCGGGCGTCTTCGCCCACTACGAGCTGCCCTACGCACCGGGCGCCGGCGGCGAGCGACGTCTGGCCCGCCGCTGATCCACCGAACCCGCCGGGAGATCCGATGAGCCTGTTCCTGTTCCTGATCCTCGTGGCCGTCGTCCTGGGGATCATCGGATTCGTCGTCAAAGGCCTGTTCTATCTCCTGGTCATCGGCGTCGTGGTCCTCGTCCTGGCCCTGGTCCTCGCCGCCGTGCGTTTCCGCCGGGGCGGACGCAGGCACCGCGTCCCCCGCTGACGCGGCCGGCCCCCACGCGGCTCCGGTCGCGGGTCCCCGCCGGAAGGCGGCAAGCTGGTACAGCTTCTGCTGTGAGCGTAAGGGAGCGGTCATGGATGGCGCGGACGGCGTGACCGTAGGCGTACTGGGCTCCTACGGGGGCCGCAACGTCGGCGACGAGGCGATTCTCACCGCCCTGCTGGACCAGGTCCGGGCCGGCCGCCCGGACACCCGCTTCGTGGTCTTCTCCCGCGATCCGGCGCACACCCGCTCGGTCCATCCGGACGTCGAGGTCGTCGGGTGGGAGGGGGTCTGCCGGGAGGGCATCTCGGAGCCGCTGCGCCGGCTGAACGTCCTCGTGCTGGGCGGGGGCGGGATCCTCTACGACACCGAGGCGCGCCGGTATCTGCGGCTGGCCGGCACCGCGCAGGGCCTCGGCGTCCCGGTCTTCACCTACGCGGTGGGCGCCGGGCCGCTCACCGACGAGACGGACTGCGCGTATGTGCGCGCGGTGCTGTCGGACGCGGTGGAGGTGACGGTCCGCGACGAGGAGTCCAAGCTCGTCCTCGAAGAGGCCGGTGTCACCCGGCCCGTCTCCGTCACCGCCGACCCGGCGCTGCTGCTGGAGCCCGGCGACCGCGGCCGGGCCCTGCTGCGGGCGGAGGCGGTGCCCCGCCGGGGGCGGCTGGTGGGGATGAGCGTCCGGGAGCCCGGACACGCCGCCGAACACCTGGACGAGGAGGGGTACCACCAACTGCTCGCCAGCATGGGCGACTTCCTGGTGCAGCGGCTGGACGCGCACATCGTCTTCATCTCCATGGAGCGGGGCGACATCCGGCACGCCCACGCCGTGGCGTCCCGGATGGCGGCGGCCGACCACTGCACTGTGCTGCACCGTGACCACGGGCCCCAGGAGGTCCTGGACATCGTCGCGCAGCTGGACCTGGCCGTCGGCATGCGGCTGCACTTCCTGGTCTTCGCCGCGCTGGCCGGCATCCCCTTGCTGCCGCTGCCGTACGCCGGGAAGGTCTTCGACTTCGCCCAGCGGATCGGCGCGCCCGCGCTGCGCGGGGTGGTCCGGGAGACGGCCGGGCTGCTGCTGGCGGAGGTGGACCGGCTGTGGGACGAGCGGCACGCCCGCGCGGCGGACGCGGCGGTGCGCACGGCCGCGATGCGGCTGCGGGCGGCCCGGACCGGGGAGCGGCTCCTCGCCTATCTGGACGGTGCCGCCGCGCCCGGCGTCCGCCACGCCGGCACGCCGGTGCCCGCCTCCACCGCCCGCTGACACCGAAGGCCCCCGTTCCCCGAGGGAGTGACCGTGTCCCATCTGATGCCGCCCCGGGTTCCCACCACGGTGGAGCTTCCGCCGCGTCAGGCCCTGCACGCGGGGTCCACCCAGGTGCTGGTGGTCGGCGGTGGGCCGGCCGGCCTCGGCGCGGCCGTCGGGGCGGCCAACGCGGGCGCGGAAGTGGTCCTCGTGGAGCGCTACGGCTTCCTCGGCGGCAACGCCACCGCGGCCCTGGTCATGCCGCTGATGAGCTTCCACAACGAGGTCAAGCAGGCCGTGCCCGGCGACACCACGCGGCTGCTGCCGCCCGACCACGGCGAGGGCGAGCCGGTCGTCGGCGGGGTGCTGTGGGTGCTGCTGGAGCAGCTGGTGCGCACCGGAGCGGCGATCCGGCCCTCGCTGGAGACCGGCTACACCGTGCCGTTCGACGCGGAGCTGTTCAAGCTGGCGGCCTACGAGCTGCTGGAGAGCCACGAGGTCCGGATGCTGCTGCATGCCTTCGCCTCCGGCGTCGTCAGCCTGCCCGACCGGGCCCGGGCGGTGTTCGAGACCAAGTCGGGGCCGCTCGTGCTGGACGCGGACGTGATCGTCGACTGCACCGGGGACGGTGACATCGCCGCGGCGGCGGGGGCCGGGTACGAGACCGGCCGGCCGGAGGACGGCTGGACCCAGCCGATGACGCTGATGTTCCGCATGGTCCGCTTCGACCACGAGGAGTTCGCCGCCTACACCCGCGCCCGGCCGGACCAGTGGAAGGGCGTGCACGGGCTGTGGGACCTGGTCCGCGCGGCCACGGACGCCGGTGAGCTGGACCTGCCGCGCGAGGACGTCCTCTTCTTCGCCACCCCGAACGCGGGCGAGGTGGCGGTGAACTCCACACGGGTCACCGAGGTGCTCGGCACCAGCGTGTGGGACCTGACCCGCGCGGAACTCGCCGCGCACCGGCAGATGGCGCAGATCGCCCGGTTCCTGCGCGGCCGTGTGCCGGGCTTCGCCGATTCCTACGTGGTGCAGAGCGGGGTCCAGGTGGGTGTCCGGGAGACCCGGCGGATCACCGGCGAGTACCTGCTGACGGGCGAGGACGTGCTGTCGGCCCGCAAGTTCGACGACGCCGTGGCGCGCGGCGCCTACCCGGTCGACATCCACAACCCGAGCGGTCGCGGCACCCGGCTCGAACGGCTGCCGCGCGGCGAGTCCTACGACATCCCGCTGCGCTGTCTGCTGCCCCGGGGCCTGGAGCGGGTGCTGGTCGCGGGCCGCTGCATCTCCGGGGACCACGTGGCCCACTCCTCCTACCGCGTGATGCCGATCTCCATGGCCACCGGGCAGGCGGCGGGCGTGTGCGCGGCCCTCGCGGCGACCCGGGGGCGGCGGCCGCGGGACGTGCCGGTGAGCGCGGTCCAGCGGGAGCTCCGGGCGCAGGGCGCCAGCCTGCCTTGACGCGACGGCCGTCTCTGTTTCACCCACACGAAGGAAATACGCTGCGCCGGTCAGCCGTCGCGCATGTCCGGGCCGCCGCCGGTGAGACATCGGACATGAGCGAACCGACGACGGGCGCCTCGCCGCCGGCCCCCCGGGATCCCCGCCGGTCCGACGTGGTGTTCACGGCGGACTTCGCGTCCACGGCGCAGTGGACGGCGGGCCGTTCCTCGGCCTATCCGGGCGGCGGCCCGGTCAATCCGGACGACGACAAGCTGGACCATCTGGTGGACGACGCCGGTCACAGCCGCTCGGGCGTGTTCCGGGCCACCCGGCGGCCGGACGGCGGGTGGGACACCGGCCTGCTGACCACCGAGGACAGCGAGGAGGAGTTCGTCCTGGTGGCGGGGGACGTACTGGAGGCACGGGTCCGGCTGCCCGCGGAGACCGGCGCGTGGCCGGCCATCTGGACGTGGCGGGACGGCGGCCAGGAGGTCGACGTCTTCGAGTACCACCCCGACCACCCGGACCTGCTGGAGCTGACCAACCATGTGCGCCGGTCCCAGCGGTACGTGCGTCATGACGCGGTCCGGCCGGGCGCCTGGGTCGACCTGCGTACCGAGTTCGGGCGTCACTCGGTGGACTGGTGGCTGAACGGCGAGCTGGTGTTCGCTGACCGGCGCGGGGTGGGCCGCCGCTGGCACGCCTTCCTCATCGTCAATCTGTCGGTGTGCGCCGGGCGCTACCACCCGCCGCCCGACCCGGAGACGACCGAGATGTCCTTCGAGGTGAGCAGCCTGGTGGTGCGGCGCCCGGCCGACGACGCGTAGCCTCCGGCGGGCGTCAGCCGTCGGACCGGTCCTCCTCGCCGCCCCGCGGCCGGTCGTCCCGCCGCCGGTCCCCGGCCTCGACGCCGCGCAGCGGCTCGCCGGCCGTGGTGCCGCTGTCGGGCTGGTAGCCCTCCTTGGCTCCGGCCGTGCCCGGGACGGTGCGCTCGCGGGCCTGGCTCTCGGCGCCCGAGTGCGCTCCGGGCTCCTTCTCGTCGCGGGCCCGCCCGTACCGGTCGGCGGGCTCGCCGGTGTGTCCGCTCATGGCGTCCTCCGCTCCACTCGTCGGCACGTCCGGGTTCCCCCGTGCCGGGCGGGAAAACGCCGGGCCGCCTCTCAGCGGCCGGCGGGTATCCGCTCCAGCACGCCGCCCGCGAAGACGTCGTACAGCGGAAGTGTCTCGAGGTGGACGTAGCCGATGTGGCAGTCGCACACGGCCAGCGGGCAGGGGCGCGGGGCGAGCGCCGCCCGGTAGGAGCCGTCGTAGAGGTTGCCCAGTTCGGTGCGGACGAAGTGGCAGCGGCGGACGGTGCCCTCGCCGTCGACCGAGACGACCGACTCGCCGGTGCGGCAGGGCAGCCCGGCGCTGGCGTGCGGGTGGCGGCTGTAGGGGAACAGCGGGTCCAGGTCCGTCCAGGCGGCGGCGTCCGCGTCGGTGTAGGTGTGCCCCTCGGCGGCGTTCACCCAGAGGTAGACGTGGTCCGGCAGGTCGGCGCGCAGCCGGCGGGCGTGGTCCAGGTGCTCGGGCAGGCCCACGATGCCGACGCTGTACCGGATGCCGCGCCCGGCGAGATCGCGGCACTTGGCCAGGAAGCGGCCGTACGGGGTCTGCCCGGGGTGGTAGGTGCACCACAGGGCCACGGTGGCGGGGTCGGCGTCGGCCAGCCAGTCCGTGCGGCAGCTGAGGTTGGTCTGGATGGCGACGCGGCGGACGTGCGGCAGCCGGGAGAGGTCCACCAGGGCCCGCCGGTACCAGGACCGGACCAGGCCCTCGCCCCACGGGGTGAACAGCACCGACAGGCGGTCACCGGTCTGTGCGGCGGCCCAGGTGGTGAAGCGGTCCAGGGCGGCGCGGTCGGCGCGCAGCTGCTCGGGGGTGTCGCGCCGCTTGGCGAACGGGCAGTAGGGGCAGTCGTAGTCGCAGGAGGCGAGCGGGCCGCGGTAGAGGATCGTGAGGTCCACGAGGCCGCCTACTTGCTTTCGTAGGCGGCCATCGCCGCCCGTACGGCCGGGGAGAACAGCTGGGGGCCGATCGCGTCGGAGTGTGCCAGCCCTTCCGCGGTCAGGCGCAGCCGGCGGGTGCTGTCCGGCTCCAGCCAGCCGCGTGCGGCGAAGCGGTTCAGCTCGGCGCCGAAGTCCTCGGCGGGGTCGGTGCCGAAGCGCGCCCGGTAGTCGGCGACCGCCAGGCCCTCCGCCTGGAGCAGGGACTGCAGCAGATGGCGGCGGCGGGCCTCGTCCGGTGTCATGCGGCGGCCGTACTCGGCGTGCGCGAAGCCGGCGGCGGGCCGGGCCACGTAGTCGTCGATGATGGCGCGGATCTCGTGCATGCCGACGGCGTAGTCGAAGGAGTAGTGCAGTGCGGCCGTGTACGAGCGGGCGCCGCAGCCGAGGCCGATCATGCCGTCGGTCTGGCAGGCGTGGTCGTCCGGGCCCTCGGGCGGGGCGTCGGCGCGGCGGAACATGCGCATGGAGTGCTGGACGTAGCCGTGTGCGAGGAGGTGGTCGCGGCCCAGCCGGTACAGGCGCAGTCGTTGCTCGTCCCAGGCCGGGTCGGGGCCGGGGCGGCGGCGGTCGAGGCCGGTGAGGGGCCGGACGTAGAGGGGGTAGAGGTACAGCTCCTCGGGGTGCCAGGCGAGGGCGGCGTCCAGGGAGTGCAGCCAGGTGGCGTCGGTCTGGCCGTCGATGCCGTAGATGAGGTCGATGTTCAGCACCGGGATGGCCGCGTCCCGGATCCGGGCGAGGGCCGCCTCCACGTCCGCGCGGCGCTGGGGGCGTACGGCGGCGCGGGCCTCGGTGTCGACGAAGCTCTGCACACCGAGGCTGAGCCGGGTGGCGCCCCGGTCGGCGAGGACGGTGAGGCGGTCGGCGGTGGCGGTGGCGGGTGACGCCTCGACGGAGAGCGGTACGGCCCGCAGGTCGGCGCCCATCCGGTGCTCGGCTATGTCGCACAGGCGCGTCAGTTCGGCGGCGGTGAGGAAGGTGGGCGTGCCGCCGCCGAACGCGGCCGTCGCGAAGCGGACGCCGGCACTGTCGCCGAGGGCGGCGCGGACCGTCGTCGCCTGGCGTTCCAGGGCGTCGAGGTAGGCGGTGGTGAGGCCGTCGGGGGCGCCGATCCGGGTGAAAAGGTTGCAGAAGCCGCAGCGGACCTCGCAGAACGGCACGTGCAGATAGAGGGAGAGCGCGTCCTTGGGTTCCGCCGCCCACAGGGTGGTGAGCGCGGGGCGGTCGGGCAGGGGACCGTAGGCGGTCTTGTGGGGGTAGGCGTAGACGTAGCTCTGGTACGGGCTTGCGTCGGTGGGCTGGGGGGCGAGCGTCATCGGGCGGCCTCGGCGGGCGTGGGGTCCTGGGGGCGGTCGGGGTTCAGGACGAAGTGGGCGTAGGGCACGGTCCACACGGACGGGTGGCCGAGGCGGTGCCCGGTGTAGCCGTCGTCGCCGTAGGCGGTGCCGTGGTCGGAGCAGACGATGGTGAAGCAGGGGCGCCTGCTGCTCGCGGCGGCGAACAGGCGGCCGATGTGCCGGTCGACGTATTCGAGGGCGGCGGCGTGTGTGGCGCGGGTGTCGCCGGCCTCGCGGGTGGCGCCGGGCAGGTGGAACCAGTTGGGCTGGTGCAGGGCCGACACATTGACGAAGAGGAACAGCCGCCGGTCGGCGGGGAGCCGGCTCACGACCTGTTCGGCGCGGGTCACCTGGGCCTCGAAGGAGGTGGGTGAGGCGACGCCGAACTCCGGTTCCCAGTGGGACTCCTGGAACAGTCCGGGCAGCACCGAGCCGAGCGGGCCCTGCTTGTTGAAGAAGCCCACTCCCCCGATGCACACCGTGTGGTAGCCGTCCTTCGCGAGGGCGGAGACCAGGTCGGGGGTGTCGTAGACATAGGTGCCGTCGGCGGTGGTCTCGCTGCCCGCGAAGCGCGCGGCGAACAGCCGGGGGTGCGGGCCGGGGGCCGCCGGTGTCGGCAGGAAGCCGGCGAAGATGGCCTGGTGGGAGGCGTAGGTGAAGCTCCCCGGGGCGTGCCGTTCCTCCCACCGGCCGCCGGGCAGGTGGCGGGCCAGGTGGGGGATGCGGCCGGCCGCCGCCAGTTCGGCCGCCACGTCGTGGCGCAGGGTGTCGAGGGTGACCAGCAGCAGGTCGTGGCTGCCGATGATCCGGTTCATGTCGAGTTGCCCGGCGCGGCCCGGGGGCTGGTGCGAAGGCGTCGGGTCAGGCGAGGGCATGGGGTGTTCCCGTTCCGTTCTCGTGCGGGTGGGGTGGCGATGTGTGCCGGGTGAGGGCGGCGGCGACCTGTGTCGCGTAGGTGTCGAGGCCCTCGGCGCCGCTGCCGGGCAGGCCGGTGAGCCCGGGCAGCAGGTCGCCGAAGGCGTTGACCTCGCCGACGGCGGCCCGGCGCCAGCCGGTGGCCGGCAGCAGGTCGACGCCGACGCACAGGGTGCGCGGGAAGCAGGCGGCGGCCTGTTCGCACACTCCGAGGATGTCGGCCCAGCGGGCGCCCGACGCCTCGACGGCGGCGCGGGCGGCGTCGAGGTCGCCGCGCCGGCCGCCCAGGTGGAGGTTGGTCAGCGGGGAGGCGCCGGTGCGTACGACGGCGTGGGTGGCCTTGCCGGCGACCACGACGACCCGCAGGTCGGCGGCGCGGCCCCGCTGGGAGGCCTTGGGCAGCCAGCGTTCCAGGTGCAGGCCGTCGGGGGCCAGGGTGTCGACGATGGCGGCGATCCGCCGCTCGTCGGTGTAGCGGTGGATCCGCAGCGAGTTGAACAGCCTTCCGTCCGGGGCGAGTTCGACCGAGGTGGTGGCGCGGATCCGGCCGCCGCCCGCGGCCTCGACCGCGAGCACGCCGGACGCGGACGAGCCGTGCGCGAGCTTCACGAACAGCCGTGGCATCCGGTGCTCGCGCATCAGGGCGCGCACATCGCCCCAGCCGCGGACGGGCGGTGCGTGAGCGCCGGAGGTGGGCGAGTACGGCACGGGCACGTCCGCGGCGGCCAGGACGGCGTGGCAGCGGCGCTTGTCGAACAGCACGGCGAGGTCGTCCGGGTGGTTCAGGCGGGTGCCGCCGCGCAGGCCGCGCAGCACGGAGGTCAGCGTGGCGTACCAGCGGGCCGAGCCCTCCACGCGGGTGGGGTCCTCGGCGCCGCGCAGCAGCCGGTCGGCCTCGGCGTTCTCGCCCGGGGAGTCGAGCCGGACCAGTTCGCCGGCGTCGAAGTCGGCGCCGCCGGCGCGCAGGACGTCGGCCCAGGCGACGACGCGCGGGGCGGGCAGGCCGGCCGCGCGCACGGCTCGGGCGAAGAGCGTGACGCGGCGGTTCTCGGGGTTGCCGACCACCGCGAAGCGCACGTCGCCCGCCTCGCGCGCGCGGAGGTCCTCGTGGTGCGCGGCCACTTACTCGCCCACGGACACGTAGCGCCACACCGTGCCGTCGCTCTCCACGTCCTCGTCGGCGTCGTCCCGGTCGAGGTCCAGCTCGACGCCGGCGGGCTCCAGGGTCTGCCGGAGCCGGTCCAGCAGGGGCTCGGTGATGTAGTGGTGGTGCAGGTCGAGCTTCTTCAGGTGGGTGAGGGGCTGGCCCGCGAGGAGGGCGGAGGCGCCCTCGTCGGTGAGGATGCCCAGGGAGAGGTCCAGCGTCTCCAGGCGGGCCACCACCGGGGCGGAGGCGACGGCCGCGGCGACGGCGTCCTGTATCTCGCTGTCGCGCAGCGCGAGGTGACGCAGGCTGGGCAGGCGCGCCCCGGACAGGATGGGTTCCAGGTCGGCGGGCTCGCTGTCGCCGCCGTAGTCGGGCGTGCCGAGCCACAGGTCGAGGTGTTCCAGGGCGGGCAGGTCGCTCGCGCCGACTGCGCGCACGACCTCGGCGGGCAGCCCGCCGGTCTCCATCGCGAGGGTGCGCAGCCGGGTGTGACGCAGGGCCGTGAACCCCAGGCCCGTTCCGCCGCGCACGCCGAATTCCTCCAGGTCGGGGAAGCCGGTGAGCAGCGGGGTGACGTCCGTCTGGTTGATCCAGGAGATCTCGCACTCCTCGGACTCCATGTCGCCCAGGAAGAGCGCGCGCAGCGCGGGGAGGCGGTCGCGGGCGGCGAGCAGTGCCTCGATGACGGCCGAGGAGTCGGTGTCGTACGCCTCCTGCCAGGCGCCGACGATCAGGGCGCGGACGCGGGTGGTGTCGACCTTGTCCAGGAAGCGGGCGAAGACCTCCTCCCATCCCTCCCCGGCGTCGTAGACGGTGGTGCCGACGCGCCAGGCGACGCCGTCCGGTTCGGGCAGGTCCTTGTTCCAGTCCGGCTCGGGGAACGTGTACACGGGCAGGCCGTGGAAGACGTGCGGGTGGTCGCCAAGGGTCATGCTGCTGCTCCCGGAGCTGGGTCGGACGCGGGGTGATGTGGGCAGTTCTACCAACCGGCACTGACAACGGCGCAGGGCGGGGGGCGTTCGCGGGGGCGTTGTCAGTGGCGGGTCCTACTGTCGGTGGCACGGGGGCGGTGTGCGCCGCCGGGGAGGGGAGTGTTCATGTACCGGCAGGGAGACGTGCTGCTCGTGCCCGTGGCCGAGGAGGCGGTTCCGGCTCATGTGGCGGGCGCGCCACGGGAGCGCAGGGACGGGCGGGGCCGGCTGGTGCTGGCCCTGGGCGAGGTCACCGGGCACGCGCACGCGGTGGTGGGTCCGGGTGAACTGGTGCGGGAGCCGGGGCCGTTGGGGCCGATGCTGCTGCGGCTGCCCAAGGGCGGCCGGGTGGTGCACGAGGAGCACGCGCCGATAGCGCTGCCCGCGGGGTGGTACCGGGTGGTGCGGCAGCGGGAGTACGTGCCCGGTTCCGTGCGGATCGTGGCGGACTGAGGGGCGGGGCGGACGGTGACGCGGCGGGAGGGATCGTCGGTGGTGCGTGACGACACGGGGCGGGATGCGGCCGGGCAGTGGCGCGCGTGGGCGGCGTCGACGGAGCCGGCCGACCGCACGAGGGCGGAGGCGGGTGTCCGCGCGGCCTATCGCGCGGTGGGGCTGCCCGGGCCGGAGCGTGTGGTGTGGGCGGGTTCGCCGTGCGAGGGCGTCGCGCTGGTGCGGTCCTTGCCGGACAAGGGACCGAGTGTCCGCGAGGCGGTGCGCAGCGCGCCGTGGGCGGCCCGACGGCGTTTGCTGCACGAGGAGTTGGGCGCGGCCGGCTGGGCGGCGCACTGGGCGGCCACCGGCGGGCGGTTGTGGAGCGGGAACCAGGCGCTGGTCGACCGGATCCGGGCGGGTGTGCTGGAGGAACTGGGCGAGGGCCCGGAGATACGGCTGGCGCTGCTGGACGCGGTGCTCGGGCAGCACGACGCGCCCTGGCTCGCGGCGTTCGCCGGGCGGGAGGGTCCCCTGGAGGGGCTTGCCGAGGTGTGCCGCAGCGCGGGGTGGTGGTGGCCGTTCGCGAAGGTGGCGGTGGTCTGCGAGCGTCCTTCGGCGCTGTACCGGGACGAGGCGGGCCGGCTCGACCGCGGTGACGGTCCGGCGCTGGCGTTTCCCGACGGCTTCGCGTTGTACGCGTGGCGGGGCATGCCGGTCCAGGCGTCCTTCGTGGCGGAGCTGCGCACGCTCACCCCGGAGCGCATCCGGTCGGAGGAGAACGCCGAACTGCGCCGGGTGATGCTGGAGTTCTACGGTTACGACCGCTATCTGGCGGACTCGGCGGCCCGTCCGCTGCAGCGGGACGAGACCGGCACGCTGTGGCGGATCGACCTCGAAGGGGACGAGCCGGTGGTGATGGTCGAGGTGCTCAACTCCACTGCGGAGCCGGACGGTTCGCACCGCACCTACTGGTTGCGGGTGCCGCCGGCGACCCGGACGGCACGGCAGGGGGTCGCCTGGACGTTCGGTCTGGCGGAGACGGCGTACGCGCCGCTGCGGGAGACCTGACTCCGGTCCCTTGCCCTGGGCGGCACGACAGACGGCTCCGCACCGCGTCGGAGGCGGTGCGGAGCCGCGGCGGTTCGTTTCCCGGGTCCGCGGGCGGTCCGTCAGTCGCGGTCGACATGCTCCCGGAGGATCTTGCGGTTGGTCGCGTCGATGTCGAAGGTGGTCTTGTTCCAGTCGTCGGTCGTCACGACGTCGACGGACCACTTCGGGGTGCCGCCGTCGGTGTCGTCGAGTTCGACGGCGGTGACGGTGCCCTTGGTCTTGTCCGTGGCCGTCTGCGCGGCCTGCTGCGGGGTGACGGTGGCCTTCTTCAGCAGGTCCGCCAGTTCGCGCTTGTCGTCGCCGTCCTCGTCCTTGGCCTGCGCCTTGCCTGCCTTCCCGTCGGCCGCGTCGACGGAGACGGTGTGGGCGGTGCCGTCGTCCGTGGCGACCTCGGCCTCCCACCGGGGGCTGTCGGGCGGGCCCTTGAGTTCCACGGAGACCGGCTTGGACCGCGACACGGCCCCCACCGCCGCGCTGAGCGCCTGCTCGTAGCCGGTCTTGGCCTTGGGGACGAGCGCCTTGCGCTCCTGCTGGTCCTCGGTGAGGGTGCCGTCCGCCGACGGCGTGGGCGAGGTCGCGGCGGCCTGGGCGGCCTCGGCGGCACCGCTCCGCGCGGCCTCGCCGCCGGTGTCGGTGCCGCACCCGGTGAGCAGCGCTCCGGCCGCGGCTGCCACGCAGATCAGGGTGGTGCCGCGGGAGAGCGGCGAACGGTCACGGCGAGAAAGTATTGCGTCACTCTTTGTGTCCATGCGGTCAGTTTAGGCGAGATGTCCGTTCGGTGCTTGGTCGGCGGTCCATGGCCGGATGCGGTGGCGGGCCGGGGGTCCCGGCCGGGTATGTGTGCCCGGTAGGGGCGGGGGAACTTGGTCCGACCGGTGGCCCCGGTGGATCCGCCCGGTGGCCTCGGTGGAGAGGAGTCCACGTGACAGCGTCGACGTCGGCCGCGGGCGGCCGGGAGCCGGACACCCGCGGGGACGGGTACGAGCCGGATCCGCAGCGGTGGCGCGCCCTGTGGGTCACTCTGGTGGCCGGCTTCATGAGCCTGCTCGACGTCACGATCGTGGCGGTGGCCCTGCCCACCGTCCAGCAGGACCTGCACGCCTCCCCGGCGCAGGTGCAGTGGGTGGTGTCGGGGTACGCCCTGACCTTCGCCCTCGCCCTGGTCACCGCCGGCCGGCTCGGTGACGCGCTGGACCGGCGCCGCATCTTCCTGCTGGCCCTCGGCGGTTTCGTGGTCTTCAGCGCGGCCTGCGGCGCGGCCCCCGACATCACGCTGCTGGTGGCGGCCCGTCTCGCCCAGGGGCTGGCGGCCGGCTTCATGGCTCCGCAGAACTCCGCGCTCATCCAGCAGATGTTCCGTGGCGCCGAGCGCGGCCGGGCCTTCGGCTTCTTCGGCGCCACCGTGGGCATATCCTCCGCCGCCGGTCCGGTCACCGGCGGCGCCATCCTCGCCCTGGCCTCCGGGGACCAGGGCTGGCGGTGGATCTTCTACGTCAACGTTCCCATCGGCATCCTGGCCGTCCTGCTCGGCCGCCGTCTGCTGCCGCGCACCCGGCGCTCCGGGCGGGGCCGGGTGGACCTGCCCGGCGTGCTGCTCCTCGGGCTCGGTGTGCTCGCGCTGATGTGTCCGCTGGTGCTGGCGGAGTCCGGTGGCATCGAGCACCTGTGGTGGCTGTTCCTCGCCGGTGCCGCGCTCCTCACCGTCTTCACTTGGTGGCAGCGCCGTCTCGTCGCCCGGGACGAACAGCCGCTGCTGGACCCGCGCCTGTTCACCAGCGTGCGCGGCTACGCCGTCGGCGCCGGCATCGGCACGCTGTACTTCGTCGGTTTCAGCGGGGTGTGGCTGGTGTTCGCCCTCTTCTACCAGCGGGGGCTGGACTTCTCCCCGCTCCGGTCCGGTCTCGCCGTCACCCCCTTCGCGCTCGGCTCGGCGAGCGCGGCCGTGGTCTCCGGCCGGCTGGTGGAGCGGTACGGCCGTCTGCTCACCGTCTGCGGCCTCGCGGGGGTGATCGCCGGCCTGGGCGGCACCGCGCTGCTGCTGCGGCTCGCGCCGCTGGATCTCGCGCCCTGGGTCGCCGCGCCGGTGCTCTTCCTCGGCGGCGTCGGCGGCGGCTTCGTGGTCTCCCCCAACATCACCATGACCCTGCGGGACGTGCCCGTGCGCATGGCGGGCGCGGCGGGCGGCGCGCTGCAGACCGGGCAGCGACTGGGCGCGGCGCTGGGCACCGCCGCGCTGCCCGGCCTGTTCTACCTGGTGCTGGGCCGCGACGGCGACTACCGCGGTGCTCTCGTCACCGCGCTGGGCGCCGCGCTGGCCGGCATGGCGGCCTCCCTGGCCCTCGCGGTGTTCGACTGGCGGCGCGACCGGCGGCGGAACCCGCACCGGAAGTGTCCGGACGAGGTCGCCAACGCACCCGTGCACGCCCGGCAGACCTGACGCGCGCCGTGCGGGGCCGGGAGGCGGCGGCAGGGCCATCAGGGTGGTCCGGGCCCGTGTCGGGCGGCGGGCGCGTGCCCGGTTGGCCATGCTGGCCGGGAGCGGCACCCCTCGCGGCGACAAGGAGCACGGCATGCCGACGGACCCGGTCGAACGATTCCTGGCGGCACTGGATCCCGACCACCGGAAGGCCGTCGGCGCACGGCCGCGCGAGGAGCAGGAGCGGCTCGCGGCGGCCTGGGAGCGTGAGCTGGAAGCGGACGACGAGCTGGACACCCTGGACGAACTGTCCCCGCCGGCGGCGGAGGCCGAGGCGGCCCGCCGGGTCCTGGAGCGCGGCACCGGCTGACGCGCCCCCGCCCGGGCCGTAACGCTCTTGGTCCGCGCCACACCGGCACGTTAAGGTCGGCCGATGGCACTCTCGAAGCGTGAACGCGAGTTGTTTCTGGCGGAGCCGCACATCGGTGCGCTGTCGGTCGCCGAACATCCGGACCGCGCCCCGCTGACGGTTCCCATCTGGTACCAGTACACGCCGGGCGGCGACCTGTGGGTGCGCACCGGGCCCGACTCCCGCAAGGGGCGGGCGATCCGCGCGGCGGGGCGCTTCAGCCTGATGGTGCAGCGCACCGAACCGACCGTGCGCTACGTGTCCGTGGAGGGCCCGGTCGTCGCGACGGCCCCGGACAGTCCCGAGCTGTCCTGGGAGATGGCCGCGCGATACCTCCCCGAGGACAAGGTCGCCGCCTTCGTGGAGTACGACCGGACCCACCTCGGCGAGCACTTCATCGTCACCATGCGTCCCGAGCACTGGGTGGCCGCCGACCTCGGAGCCTTCTGAACCCGCCCGGCCGCCGGGCGACGCCCTCGCGGTCAGGGGGTGAGCAGCCGCTCCTGCTCCACCGGGGGCGCGCCGTCGTACCAGGACAGGGCCTTGCCGAAGCGGACCGGCTCGCCGTGGTGGGCCGGGGCGACGCGCTCGGCGAAGACCAGGTCGAGCACGGCCGCGGCGGCCTGGGCCGGTGACTGGGCCCGGCTGTAGTCGGTGAACCAGGGGCGCGAGGTGGCGGTGTCGACCATGCCGGGGCACACCGCCGCGACGAGTGTGCCGGTGGCGAGGTCACGCTCGCGGCGTCCGGCGGCGACCTGGGCCACCTTCGAGGCACGTTCAGCCAGACCGGCCAGTCGGCCTCCCGGGCGGTGCCGTCGTGGATCGCGAGCGGCCCGAGATCGTCCACACCGCCCGCGACTGGCCGGCCAAGCTGCACGTCGTGGCCGCCGGCTGCGGGCTGCGGGCTGCGGGCTGCGGGCTGACCACGGTGCCCGCGGCTCTCGCCGCCGACGCGCCGCCGGGGGTCCGCGTGCTCCCCGTCCGCGGCGGGCCGCAGGAACAGCGGCGGCTGCTCCTGGCGCGCCTCCTCCATCCGCCGTCCGAACCGGCCGGCCTCGTGGCCGCCGCCCTGCGCGCGACGGCCCTCGACCTGGGCGCCCCCGCTCCGCCGTCGCCGTGACGCGGAGCGGGGTGGTTCACAGCGAACGTTCCAGGCGGTCCGCCATCAGCTTGACGAAGCGGGCCGGCTCCTTGGGCTGGCCGCCCTCGGCGAGCACCGCCAGGCTGTACAGCAGCTCGGCGGTCTCGGCCAGCTCCGTGCGGTCCTCGCGCTCCTTGTACGCCTGGTTGAGGCCCTTCACCAGCTGGTGGTCGGGGTTCAGCTCCAGGATCCGCTTGGCGCGGGGCACTTCCTGGCCCATCGCGCGGTACATGTTCTCCAGCGCCGGGGTGAGGTCGTGCGCGTCGGAGACGACACAGGCCGGGGAGACGGTGAGGCGGGAGGACAGCCGTACGTCCTTGATGTCCTCGTCCAGCCGCTCCTTCATCCAGCCGAGCAGCCCGGCGTACTCCTCGGTCTGCTTCTCCCGGTCGTCGTCGGCGCCGTCCTCGTCCTTGGCGTCGAGGTCGATCTGTCCCTTGGCGACGGAGCGCAGCTTCTTGCCCTCGTACTCGCCGACGGCGTCGGCCCAGACCTCGTCGACCGGGTCGGTGAGCAGCAGCACCTCGATGCCCCGCTCCCGGAAGGCCTCCATGTGCGGGGAGTTCTCGATGCTCTGCCGGGACTCGCCGGTCAGGTAGTAGATGTCCTCCTGGCCGTCCTTCATCCGCTCCACGTACTGCTTCAGCGTGGTCGGCTCGGTGTCGTGGTGGGTGCTGGCGAAGGAGGCGACGGCGAGGATGGCGTCGCGGTTCTCCGCGTCGGTGATCAGTCCCTCCTTCAGGACCGTGCCGAACTCCCGCCAGAAGGTGCCGTAGCGCTCCTGGTCCTTGGTCATCATCTCCTTGACCGTGGACAGGACCTTCTTGGTCAGCCGGCGCCGCATCATCTCGATGTGGCGGTCCTGCTGGAGGATCTCGCGGGACACGTTCAGCGACAGGTCGGCGGCGTCCACGACGCCCTTGACGAAGCGGAGGTACGGCGGCAGCAGCGCCTCGCAGTCGTCCATGATGAACACGCGCTTGACGTACAGCTGCACGCCCCGCTTGAAGTCGCGGGTGAACAGGTCGTGGGGCGCGTGCGCCGGGAGGAAGAGCAGGGCCTGGTACTCGAAGGTGCCCTCCGCCTGGAGCCGGATCGTCTCCAGCGGGTCGCGCCAGTCGTGGCCGATGTGCTTGTACAGCTCGTGGTACTCGTCGTCGGACACCTCGTCGCGGGGCCGCGCCCACAGCGCCTTCATGGAGTTGAGCGTCTCGGGCTCGGGCGTCTCGGCGTCGTCACCGGACTTCTCGGGCACCATCCGGATCGGCCACGTGATGAAGTCCGAGTACCGCTTGATGATCTCCCGGATCTTCCACGGGGAGGTGTAGTCGTGGAGCTGGTTCTCCGGGTCGGCGGGCTTGAGGTGCAGCGTGACGGATGTGCCCTGCGGCGCGTCGTCGACCTTCTCCAGGGTGTACGTGCCCTCGCCGCGCGAGGACCACCGGGTGCCCTGGCTCTCGCCGGCCCGCCGGGTCAGCAGGGTGACCTCGTCCGCCACCATGAAGCCGGAGTAGAACCCGACGCCGAACTGGCCGATCAGCCCGTCCTCGCCGGCCTTGTCCTTGGCCTCGCGCAGCTCCTGGAGGAACTTCGCGGTGCCCGAGTTGGCGATCGTGCCGATGAGCTGCCCGACCTCGTCGTACGACATTCCGATGCCGTTGTCGCGCACGGTGAGGGTACGGGCGTCCTTGTCGATGTCGATCTCGATGTGCAGATCGGACACGTCGGCGTCGAGCGAGTCGTCCCAGAGCTTCTCCAGGCGCAGCTTGTCCAGCGCGTCGGAGGCGTTGGAGACGAGTTCCCGCAGGAAGACATCCTTGTTCGAGTAAACCGAGTGGATCATCAGCTGGAGCAGCTGACGGGCCTCTACCTGGAACTCAAACGTCTCGGTCGGCATGTTCGCGAATACCTCACAGGTCCTGTTGCCCTGAACTGGTGGCAAACACTGTAAAACACCACGTCAGCGCGGTGGCCCGAAGACGGTGGCGGTGGCCGGATCCATACCCCCGCCTGCCCGGCACGCGCTACGGGGGCCGGGGGCGGACCCGGGGGCGCCGGCGAGCCGGCGGCGTTGATCGGATCCGGTGGCCATGACCGTCGGCTCCCCGGGTACCCGGCACTCCCGGCCCGGGCGCGCCGCACACCACGGCCCGCCCGGGACACCCCACCAGCGAGAAAGGGAGACCTGGAGATGAGCACGGTCAAGGAAGCGGTGGAAGTCGGCGTACCGGTGCACACCGCCTACAACCAGTGGACGCAGTTCGAGAGCTTCCCGAACTTCATGGAGGGCGTCGAGGAGGTCACCCAGCTGGACGACCGGCACAATCACTGGACCACGAAGATCGGCGGGGTACGGCGGGAGTTCGACACCGAGATCGTCGACCAGCTGCCGGACGAGCGGATCACGTGGCGCACGGTCGGCGGCGACACCAGCCAGCGGGGCAGCGTCCGCTTCGAGCGGGTGGACGACACCCACACCAGGGTGGAGCTGGTGATGGACGTCGAGACCAGCGGGCCGATGGAGAAGGTCGGGGACCTGATCGGCACCATCGACCGCCGGGTCAAGGGCGACATGAAGCGGTTCAAGGAGTACATCGAGGAACGCGGCGCGGAGTCCGGCGCCTGGCGCGGCCGCATCAAGCCGGGCGACACGGGCCGTCCGGCTCTGTGATCACCGGTACTCCGGCACGGGGCCGCCGGTGAGACCCGACGGTGCCCCACAGGGCGGCGGATCACCGCGTGACCTGACCGTGCCGGGCCGCGGGCGCAGCATCGACGCGGCCCGGCACGGCGTTCCTCAGCCTCCCTGGCAGTCCGCGAAGTGGTCCGTGCAGGGGCCGTCGACGGAGTCCGGCAGGCCGGCGTGGTAGGCCTCCTCGTCCATTTCCTCGTAGCCCAGCTCCCGGTAGGCCGTGGTGTCGCGGAGGTTGTGCACCACCTGGACGCCCTCCCCCTGCCGGGTGAAGTAGCGTGCGCGGAGGTCGGTGGGGACGGTGCTGTCGCTCATGGCTCCCCCTGGTCGGAGATCTAGTCGGAGATCTTGTGCCACGAGATGCGGGGTGCGCGGATCTCGGCGCGTTGCAGCGTGCTGTTCTCGGCCACGCGGCCGGAGGCGGAGGCCACCACGCGCAGGGTGGCCCGGTCGCCGACGACGACGTTCCGTGTGATCGAGCCCTGGCCCACGTGGCACGCCTGGTAGCCGTTGCCGAGCGGCGGGAAACCGTACTGGTGCTGGACCACACCGGCCCCTGCCAGGATCACGTCGTTGTCGCGCTGGAGGGCGAACGTGATCCACACGTTGGTGCTGTACCTGGCGATCGCGCAGATCTGCCCCACGGCCATCGCCGTCACCTGGTACACGCCCGGCTCGGGCAGCGTCGCCACGCAGTCCGTGGCCGTCCACTCGCCGTTGAGGGGCAGCGAGCGGTTCTGGCCGGCGGCCTGCCCGTAGACGGGGGTGAGCCGGGCGCCGATGGTCCAGGTGTCGGGACAGTTGTCGCCTCCGGTGTCGGTGACGTCGATGTCCACCGAGCGCGCGGCGCCGATGTTGCCGCCCCGCTCGATCCCGGCCGGGACCGTGCGCGGAACGAGCAGCCCCTCGGGGGTGCACCTGAGCGCGTTGCAGTCGTCGGGGTTGATGACGGGTTCGAGCTGGTACGGGTCGTTGCGCCGGCCCGTTCCGGTGACCTCGATACAAGAAGTACTGACGATGTCCGTGTTGTTCGGCGGTGGAGGGGTTCCCATGTCACGTCCCTGGCGGTCTCTGCGGGGCGGCTCGCCGATCGGTCGGCGAGCCGAACACTTCGTCAGATGACGCTAGGATTCGGGCGATGAGCCCACAACGGAGCGAAGACGCCCACACGGGTCATCGAGGCAGCGAAAAGTAGTCATCCGATGATGTGAAATACGTGGTTGCGGGGCTCCTTGCGTCGGCAGTCCGCCATGTGACGTCAGTTCGGATTGTCCCCGTGGGTCAGGGTCTCCCAGGCGACGAAGAGATTGTTGCTGCCCGCCGGGCGGTTCTGCGCGGTCAGCGTCCCGGTGTTGGTCATGGCGATGCCCAGTCGGTTGTGCAGGGCGTTGTAGCCGACCTCGGTGACCGGGCCGAGCCCGCGGTTGACGCTGCCGCCGCACAGCCAGCTCGGGACGGCGGCGCCGAGTTCGTACTTCGACTGGAAGCCCAGCGCCTGCCGCAGCCGCTCGCCGACATCGGTGCCGTACAGGTCCTGGCCCTGGATCCGGCTGGTCTCGGCCACGTGCGAGATGGCGGAGATGCCGTATCCGGTGTGGGTGAAGTCGCGGCAGGTCTCCTGGGTGAGTCCGGTGACGAAGGTCGACTGGCCCTGCCAGTACGACACGATCTTGTCGCGGGTGTTCAGGTTCTGGCTCGGGACGGTCTTCGGCAGGTCGCCGTCGGAGGCGAGGTATACATAGGCGGCGGTGCGGGTGCGGAACCTGGCCATGGCGGCGTCGTACGCCGCCTTGTCCTCCAGGAAGACGGAGATGCCCACGGCCGCCTCCATCATGGACAGCTCCCAATTGCCGTTGGAGTTCGAACCGTTGATGACCTCGGGCAGGTAGACGTCGCGCAACATGGTCGCGAACCGGCCCGAGTTGGCCCACGTACCGGTGTACGTGTACTTGATGATCTCGGCGGCCTTCGGCCAGGAGGAGCCCGCCCAGCCCGTCTGGAGGGGCGCGTTGCTGTTGGTGTGGTCCCGGAGCACGGCGGACCAGGCGTCCATCAGCTCGATGGCCTTCTTCGCATAGCGCTCGTCGCGGGTGATGTACCAGGCGAGCGCGTCGGTGTACGCCGCGATCGCGTCCTCGCGCTCGTCCGTGCAGCCGTAGTTCGGGTTGGAGTACGAACCGCACTCGACGACGGCACGGGGCTTCGGGGTGCGGTTGAGGCTCGCGTACTTGCTCGCCATCATCTGGTCGTAGGCGCTCTTCCAGGGCTGGACGCCGGCCAGCACCTTGCCGCGGGCGAAGTCGAGTTGGGCCCGGGAGACGGTGACGCCGGGGTGCGTGAAGGCGGTGGGCGCGGCCTGCGCCCGCTGGGTGCCGGGCCAGGAGAGCAGCCCGGTGGCGAGCAGGGTCGCGGCCGCGGTGAGCGCGAGAGCGGAACGCGGGGACTTACGGCGGCGGCGTCGGGCGGGTATGTCCTTGTCCTGCATCTGATCCGTCCTCGTATGTGAACGTCATACGGCTTCCTGAACGGCCGAGTTGACGAGACGATAGGTACGGACCAACCACCCGTCAAGGGGCGGCGCCGACCGCGCTGGCCTGTACGGGTGGAGACGGGCGTGTCGGGTCCGGGGCCGGAGGCGGCGGAGGCATAGATGGCAGGGGCGGGCCGGGAGCGTGAACGGCCCGTCGGCCCCAGTGCCCGGCCCGGAGCGAGGAGGATCCTGCTGTGCCTGTTCCCGTGGAGATCGATCAGCGTTCGACGGACTACAGCCTCGAACGCGCCTACTGGCTGGCGCTGGCTTCGGACCTCGCCTACAAGGACGAAGCCACCATCGAGGCGCAGGCGAGGAAGTGGGGATTCGACACCGTCCGGCACCACGAGACACGCTTCACCCCGCCGTTCCCGCTCCAGGACACCCAGGCCTACACCATGGCCGGCGACAACATGATCGTGACCGCGTTCCGCGGGACCGAACCGCGGCAGATCAAGGACTGGCTCTCCGACGCCACGACCCCGCCCCGGCAGGGACCCGCGGGCACCGGGCGCGTCCACGACGGCTTCGGCGAGGCGCTGGAATCGATCTGGCCGGATGTGAAGAACACCCACGCCGAACTGCGCACCAACGGCCAGACCGTCTGGTTCACCGGACACAGTCTGGGCGGGGCGCTCGCCATGCTCGCCGGCGCCCGCATGTACCTGGAGGACCCGCGTCTGGCCGCCGACGGCGTCTACACCTACGGCCAGCCCCGCACCTGCGACGCCGCGCTGGCCAGGGCCTACAACAAGGGCTACAAGGGCCGGATGTACCGGTTCGTGAACAACAACGACGTCGTCCCCCAGATGCCGCCCGCACCCCCCTACTCCCACGTCGACGCTCTGCGCTACATCGACTCCCACGGCAAGGTCCGCGACGAGATGCCGGTGATCGGCGGACTGTTCGACCACGCGGCGGGGCTGACCGCCGACCCGCTGGCACCCGCCGGCGACGGTCTGCGCGACCACTTCATGCGCAGCTACCTCACCGCGCTGGAGAAGAACCTCTCCTGATCCCGGCCCGCGCGGGCGAGATCCGCGCTCTACGAGCCGGTCGGCTCCCACCCGTAGCCGCGGCCGTCGTACGGCGGTGTCGTGCCCGGCAGCGCGTACTCGTCACGGTGCAGCCACAGCTCGCGCCAGCGGGGCACCTCGGCGCGGACCAGGCGGGCGGCGGCGCGCTGGAAGTCCCGGTAGGGCCCGGCGTCCCCGGTGGCAAGGGCCTCGCGCAGCCCGAGGCAGCCCTCGACCGCGAGGTCCCTGCGCCGCCGGGCCGCCGCTTCCGTCCGGGGGCCGGTGCCCGGTGGCAGCGCGGCCGCCGCCGCGTACCGCTCGGGATCGGCGAGCACCTCGGGCGGGAAGGTGAACACCGCGTCCCCGGCCTCGGGCAGGCCGCTGTTCCGCATCAGCACGGTGGCGCGCAGCCCGCCGCCCTGCACCATGCGGTGCACGGTGCCCGGGGTGAACCAGGCGACCGTGCCCGGCCGGAGGGGGATGTCCCGGTAGCCGTCGGGGCCGAGGGTCTGCACCGCTCCCCGGCCGCCGGTGACGACGTACGCCTCGGTGCACACCAGGTGCAGGTGCGGGCTGCCGCCGCGCACACCGTCGGCGGCCTCCCAGTCGTAGGCGCTGAGGTGGGACAGGCCGACCGCCCCGGGCAGCGGGCGGGGCAGCCGGGGTCCGGCCCGGTCACCACGGCAGGGCCGCCAGGTGGGCGGCGATCCGGTCCCGGTCCCAGGCGCCGTCGGCGATCACCAGCCGGTAGCGGTAGCCGAAGGACTCCCCCGGCTCCAGGGTGAACTCCTCGAAGAACGCCCAGGAGAAGGCGACCGTGGGGACGGGTTCGGCGCGGACGAACCAGTGGGACTCGT
Organism: Streptomyces sp. DSM 40868; assembly: GCF_011820545.1. Taxonomy (NCBI): domain Bacteria; kingdom Bacillati; phylum Actinomycetota; class Actinomycetes; order Kitasatosporales; family Streptomycetaceae; genus Streptomyces; species Streptomyces sp. DSM 40868. The sequence continues at coordinate 8,237,318 of NZ_CP050504.1, read as the reverse complement.
GGATCGCCGACGCCTCGTCCAGGTTCTCCGGCGCGTGCGCGAAGACCAGCGTGGAGTGGCCGTCGGTTTCGTCGTGCTCGGCGGTGAAGGCGAGCCAGGGACTGCGACTGCCCATCAGTTCGGCCGCGCCGGCGTCTTGGGGGCCGGGGGCGAGGACCCGGCCGCCGGTGAAGTCCCGCGGGCCGCGCCACTGGAGGCCGGTGTACCCCGCCAGTTCGCGGCCCGCGGTGGTCGGGGAGCCGAACACCAGGGGTTCCGCGCGGATGTTGGTGAGCCGGATCGACCAGTCCAGGGCCCAGGCGCCGGCCTCCTCGTCGAGCGAGTGCACCGCGATGCCGCGCTTCTCCCGCGCCCACTCCTGCCCGCCGTGCGCGACCCAGGTCAACTCCTCGGTGACGGCGAGCCGTTCGGGCTCCGCGGTGAGGGAGGTGAAGCGGTCGTGGCGCATGGAGCCGACCCGGTCGGGCAGCGCCAGGTAACCCCGGCCGGGCACATAGCTGTTGCCGCCCCAGAAGTTCTGACCGGAGAGGTGACTGGCCGTCATCTGTACGCCCTTGTGCCAGCGGTGGTCGTTCGGGCGGTACCCGGTGACCGTCCGCCCGGACAGGGTGCGGACCGGGTGGGCGTAGGGCTTGGGGGACTCGAAGGGGTCCGGGTCGGGACGGTAGACGTAGCGGAGGATCTCGGTGCCGTCCGGCGCCTGGACCGCGAGGTGCTCGCCGTGGACGTGGCTGACGCGAATGCTCACGCGCGCTCCTTCGGGGCCCAGTCGGGGTGGCCGCCGTGCATGGCCGTGTAGTAGGGATCGCCGGGGCCGATCTCGCCGGCGCGCACGGGCCGCCCGGTGAACGCCGCCTTGTACAGGGCGGCGGCGAACTCCACGGCGACGCGGGCGTCACGTCCGCTGCCGGGCGGCCGTACCCCCTGGTCGTAGGCGTCGAGGAAGGCACCGAGCTGCGCGGTGTGCGAGCTGGGCACATCGGGCGCGGGGGCGCGCCAGGCGGCGACGCGCTCGGGGTCGACGTGCGGGGCCGGGGTGTAGACCCAGTCGTCGTTGCCGTGTCCGTACAGGTGGGTCAACTCCACGGTCGCGTCGGCGCAGTCGACGCGGATGCGGCTCACCTCCTGGGGGGAGAGCACGCTGTTGACGACGGTGGCGAGCGCGCCGTCGCGGAAGCGGACCAGGGCGGTGGAGACGTCCTCGCTGTCGATGTCGTGGACCAGGCGGGCCGCCATGGCGCGGACCTCCTCCCACTCTCCGAGCAGGTGCAGCAGCAGGTCGTACTGGTGGATGCCGTGGCCCATGGTGGGCCCGCCGCCCTCGGTGGCCCAACGGCCGCGCCACGGCTCGGCGTAGTACGCGGCGTCCCGGTGCCAGGTGGTCTGGCAGTGCGCCACCAGCGGGGCACCCAGCTCGCCTCGTGCGATGAGGTCGCGGGCGTGCACGGCGCCCGAGCCGTACCGGTGCTGGAAGACGACCGCGGCGTAGGCGCCGGACGCCTCCTCGGCGGCGGCGATGTCGTCCAGTTCGGCCTGGGACAGGCAGAGCGGCTTCTCGCACAGCACCCAGGCGCCCGCCTTGAGCGCGGCCACGGTCTGCTCCCGGTGCAGCGCGGGCGGGGTGCCGATCAGCACCAGGTCCGGCCGGGCCTCGTCCAGCATGGCCTCCGTCGAGGTGAAACCTGCGACCCGCGCGCCCGCGAGCTGCCGGAAGGCGTCCAGCCTGCCCTCGTCCAGGTCGACGGCGGCGACCAGTTCGACCCGCTCGGCGTGGGCTCTGAGTGCGGGCAGATGGCCGCCGGTGACGATGGCACCGGTGCCGATCACGGCGACGCGGCGGCGGGGTGCGGGCAGGGGCATGCGGCGCTCCTCGGAGGGATCGGCAAGACGCAGACAGCCATGGAAAGCGCTTGCTATCGTACGAGGACGACCCTAGGGGTGAGGAGAGATCAGGACAAGCCCCGGACGGAGAGGCCGTACGGGCAGCGATCGGGCGCCTTGGTGCAGATGCAGCCCCATGCCCTCCGGCGCCGCGTCCGGCCCTCGCGCGCGGGCAGTCCTCAGTGAACATTCATGCGGCCGGGGCGACTTGCGCTCCGTGACGAAGGTTCACACGCGCCGAGAAGACGCCGGCCGGCGACGGCCGGCCGCCGTCAGGAACGCACCAGGCGCGCGATCGCGTCGGACGCCTCCTTCAGCTTCCGCTCGCGCTCCTCGCCGCCCTCGGCGACCGCGGTGCTCACGCAGGTGGCCATGTGTTCGTCGAGCATCTGCAGCGCGAACGACTGCAGCGCGCGCGTCACCGCCGACACCTGGGTGAGGATGTCGATGCAGTAGGTGTCCTCGGCCACCAGGCGCTGGAGGCCGCGGACCTGGCCCTCGATGCGCCGGAGCCGCATCAACACGTCGTCCTTGTGCTTCTTCTGCCCCGCCATGACTCCGCTTCCCTTCCCTCTCCCGAGGGATGCCCCGCACCGCGGCGAGCTCCCTTCAGAAAGATACCCGCGGCCCGTATGAAGCACCCGCGACCGACCGGCCCCGCCCGGCGCGCCATGTGAAGCAGGGCAGCCCAGGGGCGCCTTGACCGGACGTCGGCGCGCGGGCGGAACCCCTGGCGGGCATACCCCCCGGCTGTATACAGCCAATGATCTTTCCGCGCCTTGCTTCTGTGAGGGGCGCGAGGGTATACATAGCTTCACCGATACCCCGTAGGGGTATGCAACCGGCCGCGGGCCGCCACCTGGTCCGCCGGCTCCGCAGTCCCCTGCCGAGGAGCATGATGGCAACAACCACCCCAGACCTGGCCCAAGTCGAGCTGACCATCGGCGGGATGACGTGCGCCTCGTGTGCCGCCCGGATCGAGAAGAAGCTCAACCGCATGGAGGGAGTCGAGGCCACCGTCAACTACGCCACCGAGAAGGCCAAGATCACCTACTCCCCCGCCCTCCAGGTGGCGGATCTGATCGCCACCGTCGAGGCCGTCGGCTACACCGCGGCGCCGCCCGCGCCCATCGCCCCGGAGGGCGGCGAGGCGGGCGAGACCGGCGGCCGGGCGGACGACGAACTGCGCTCGCTGCGCGAGCGTCTGATCACCGCCGTGGCACTGGCCGTGCCGGTCATCGTCCTGGCCATGGTGCCCGCCTGGCAGTTCGACTACTGGCAGTGGCTCTCCCTCACCCTGACCGCGCCGGTGGTCACCTACGCCGCCTGGCCCTTCCACCGCGCGGCCTTCACCAACCTGCGGCACGGCGCCGTCACCATGGACACCCTGATCTCGGTCGGCACCGCCGCCGCGTTCCTGTGGTCCCTGTGGGCGCTGTTCTTCGGTTCGGCCGGCACCCCGGGGATGACCCACGGCTTCGAGCTGACCATCTCCCCCTCGGACGGCGGCGGGAACCTCTATCTGGAGACCGCGGCCGGGGTGACGGCCTTCCTCCTGGCGGGCCGGTACTTCGAGGCACGCTCCAAGCGCATGGCCGGCGCCGCCCTGCGGGCCCTGATGGAGCTGGGCGCCAAGGAGGTCACCGTACTGCGCGGGGGCCGCGAGGAGCGGATCCGGATCGAGGACCTGGCCGTGGGCGACCGGTTCATCGTCCGGCCGGGCGAGAAGATCGCGACCGACGGCACCGTGGTCGAGGGCAGTTCGGCGGTCGACGCCTCCATGCTGACCGGCGAGTCCGTGCCCGTGGAGGTCGGCGAGGGCGACGCCGTCACCGGCGCGACCCTGAACGCCGGCGGCCGGCTCGTCGTCCAGGCCACCCGGGTCGGCTCCGACACCCAACTGGCCCGGATGGCCCAGATGGTGGAGGACGCGCAGAACGGCAAGGCCGCCGCGCAGCGGCTCGCGGACCGGATCTCGGCCGTCTTCGTGCCCATCGTGATCGGGCTGGCCGTGGCCACCCTCGGCTTCTGGCTCGGCAACGGCGCCGGCGCCACGGCCGCCTTCACCGCGGCCGTGGCGGTGCTCATCATCGCCTGCCCCTGCGCCCTGGGCCTGGCCACCCCGACGGCCCTGCTGGTCGGCACCGGCCGCGGTGCCCAGCTCGGCATCCTCATCAAGGGACCGGAGGTCCTGGAGACCACCCGGAAGGTCGACACCATCGTGCTGGACAAGACCGGCACCGTGACCACCGGCCGGATGAGCCTGCTGGCCGTGCACCCGGCCGAGGGCGTGGACGAGCGCGAGGTGCTGCGGCTGGCGGGCGCGCTGGAGCACGCCTCCGAACACCCCATCGCCCAGGCCGTCGCCGCCGGTGCCGCCGACCGGGTCGGCACACTGCCGGCCCCGCGGGACTTCCGGAACCTGCCGGGGCTCGGTGTGGAGGGCGTCGTGGACGGGCACCGCGTCCTCGTCGGCCGGCAGAAGCTGCTCGCCGAGCGGTCCATGGAGCTGCCCGCCGGCCTGGCGCGGGCCGGGGCCGACGCCGAGGCCGCGGGCCGTACGGTCATCACGGTGGCCTGGGACGGTGAGCCCCGCGCCGTCCTGGAGGTCGCCGACGCCATCAAGGAGACCAGCCCCGAGGCGATCCGGCGGCTGCGGGCGCTCGGGCTGACCCCGATCCTGCTCACCGGGGACAACGAGACCGTCGCCCGGTCCGTGGCCGCCGAGGCGGGCATCGACCAGGTGATAGCGGAGGTCATGCCCGAGGACAAGGTGGACGTGGTCAAGCGCCTCCAGGGCGAGGGACACTCCGTCGCCATGGTCGGGGACGGTGTCAACGACGCGGCGGCGCTGGCCCAGGCCGACCTGGGCCTGGCCATGGGCACCGGCACGGACGCGGCCATCGAGGCGGGCGACCTCACCCTGGTCCGGGGGGACCTGCGGGTCGCGGCGGACGCCATCCGGCTCGCCCGGCGCACCCTCGGCACCATCAAGGGCAATCTGTTCTGGGCGTTCGCCTACAACGTCGCCGCCCTGCCGCTCGCCGCGACGGGACTGCTCAACCCCATGATCGCGGGTGCCGCGATGGCGTTCTCGTCGGTGTTCGTCGTCAGCAACAGCCTGCGGCTGCGCCGGTTCCGGGCCGCCGCCTGAACCACGGCACGGCGGCGGGGCGGTCCGGCACGGTCCGCCCCGCCGCCGTCGTACGTCCGCGCGTGTGTCAGGTCAGGGACTCCCGGATCCGGCGCGGGATGTCCTCCAGGATGTCCCGGGAGGTGGCGAAGTCGAGGCGTACGAAGCCCGCACCGCCCGGTCCGAAGGCGCGGCCGTCGTTGAGCAGGACCCTCGCCTCGCCCTGGAAGAAGGTGTAGGGGTCGGGCTCCAGCCCCGGTGCGCGGCAGTCCAGCCAGGCGAGGAACGCGGCCTGCGGCATCCGGTAGCCCATCCCGGCCGGGAGCCCGTCGCGCACCAGCGCGGCGTTGCGGGCCAGGACCTGCCGCCGCCGCGCCGGCCAGTCCTCCCCGTGCCGCCGGGCGGCCAGGGTGACGGCGACCCCGAAGGTGTTGGGCTCGCCGTGCGGATGGGTGGGACGGGTAGGCGCCTCGCGCACCGCGGCCGCGCCGACATGGGCGACGGCGCAGCGCACACCGGGCACGTTGAACGCTTTCGTGGCCGAGGTCAGGGTCACCGTCCGGTCGGCCACCTCGTCGGCGAGGGAGGCGAACGGGATGTGCCGGTACGGGTCGTGGACCAGGCCGGCGTGGACCTCGTCGGCGACCACCAGCAGGTCGTGGCGCAGCGCGAGCCGGGCCAGCGCCCGCAGTTCCTCGCGGCCGAGTACCCCACCCGTCGGGTTGTGCGGGTCGACCAGCGGCAGCACCCGGGAGCCGCCCCCGCACAGCTCCCGGTCCGGCCGGTCGGTCGGTGTCGAACGTCCAGGCGTCGCCGTCCGGGGTGGCCGAGTTACGGCGACCGGGCACTGGCGGGCCGCCCAAGCTGCGGCCGTTGCGGAATGGCCACCGCGTGCGGGCGCCGGCCCATGCCCGCGATGGTCTCCAGGAACGGCGGGTAGGCCGAGGTGTGCACCACGACGCCGTCGCCCGGTCACGTGGCGACGTTCAGCACGGCTTGCAGGCTCTGGTCGATGTCGGTGAACTCCCGTACGTGAGCGGGGTCGAGCCGCCGGCCGTGGTGTGTGCGCATGCGCTCGGCGAAGGCGGTCCGCAGCGGGTTCTCCGCGGGCCGCCCGCCCCGGGAGGGGTAGCCGAGATCCTCCTCCACGCACCGCAGCAGGGGCCTCGCGCACGGCGGGGGCGGGCGGGAAGTCCGTCTCCGCGCTCCAGGCCGGAAGGACGTCCGGCTCGGCACGGCTCCACTTGGCGCCGGGGCGGCGGGGCGGCGGGGCGGCGGGACAGGGCGCGGACGTCGAGGTCGTCGAAGGCGTCGAAGGCGTCGAACCTGGGGGCCTTTCCGCTGCCGAGCGGGGTCGCCGGCGGGTGGTGCCGTCCACTCCCCGTGCCGCGTCGAAGGGGCGGGCGGGCGCGGAGCCGCGGGCGCAGCGGTCCCCGGTCTGCCCGTCCCGGGGCGGAGCGTGACTCATGGCGTTCTCCAGATGCGGCCGGACATCGGCGGGCCGGTGGTCGGCGTCGGTGCGGTGGCGGCGGGAACGGAAGGCGGACGCGGTACGGCGGACGCGGTGCGGGAGTAACGGGCCGGTCCATGGATATCGCGGCCAACGCCCGGAATGTCGCGGACAATCGCCGGTTAACGGGACGCCAATGCCCGGGCGACACCGACGGCGGCCTCGTCCCGGCATTTCGGAAATCGTAGCGGGACACGACCGGCCCGGGCCGGTTAGGAGAAGTTGCGCAAAAGCCGCTCCCGCCTGCGGATTGGAGTCCCGTTCCGCACCACTTATACCCATACCCCCTAGGGGAAGCAAGGTGTTTGAGCACGGAGAAGGGCCCGACCCGCCCTCGGTGACGCATCGGATTACCGCTCGATAAGCGGCCCCCGTCCTTCTGTGGCCGACGCGGGTGTGAGCGGCTTCACTCCTCTCTTTTCCCCGTGTGGCCGCCTCTCCGCCCCTCGTTCCACTCTCCGGAAAAGAAATCTTCCCCCGTTGACAACGCCTACCCCCGTAGGGTTTCCTCGGCACGGTCGCAACAGAGCACAGTCGGCGCCAGGTCGAGTACCGAGGCACAGAAACTGACGTTCGGTTGAAGATGGGGGACGGCAACGATGGAGACATCGACGATGCACGAACCGGGCGCGGCCGCACACCGCTGTCTGTGACGGCGCCGGAGCACACCGACACCTCCGGGGCCGATCGACCGGCCCACCCGCTGTCCCCGAGCCGGCTGATCCCCGTGCGTGTGGCCACCGAGCCGCACCCGCGCGCCCGCCATGTGCCGGGCGCGGTGACTTCTTCCTTCTGATTCCCGCCCACAGCCAACGGATTCACTGCACACCGGCACTCCGGCCTGCCGCCGTTCCTCCAGGGCCGGCGCAATCCCAGGCACGAGTCCGCCGTGCGCTCACGCGCGTCGGCGGACGGTCAGCGTTCTCACACCCGCACTGGACGAGAGGACTCATGGACATCATCGGGAAGCCGTACGCACACGAGCGCTTCGCCGCGGTGGCGGCGGCTCGTGGCGAGGCGACAGCGGTGGAACACGACGGCCACCGGATCAGCTACGCCGAACTCGACGCGGACGCGAGCCGGTTAGCCCGGCGGCTGCGCGCCCGCGGAGTGGGGCGCGGATCGGTGGTCCTGGTCCACCTGGAGCGCTCGATCGACCTCGTCGTGTCGTTCCTCGCGGTGCTCAAGGCGGGGGCCGCCTATCTTCCGGTGGACCCGGACGTGCCCGACGACCGGATCGCCGCCTACGTCAAGGAGACGGGCTGCGCGGTCGCCGTCACCCGCCCCGAGCACGCCGGCCGGTTCGCCGGGCTGCCGGTGACGGCCCTGGACCCGCGGGCCGCAGGCGCCGAGGACTCCCCCGGCGCCGCTCCGGCCGCCACCGTCGAACCGGCGGACATCGCCTACATCATCTACACCTCGGGCTCCACCGGCTCCCCCAAGGCCGTACGGGTGTCCCACGCCTCCCTCGCCTACCTGTGCCACAACGTCAACGAGCGGTACGGCGTCACACCGCGGGACCGGGTGCTGCAGTTCGCCGCGCTCTCCTTCGACACCTCCATCGAGCAGATCCTCAACACCCTGCTCAACGGCGCGACCCTCGTCCTGCCCGAGTACGCCTGGGCACCGAGCGAACTGCCCGGCCGGCTGAGGTCGCTCGGCATCACGGTCATGGACCTGACCCCGCCGTACTGGCGCGCCTTCCTCGCCGAACTGGCTCGGGACCCCGGGGAGTTGCCGGTGCGTCTCACCATCGTGGGCGGCAGCGCGGTGCACGCCGAGGACTGCCGGACCGCCCTGCGGCTGATGCCCGGCTCCCGCCTCGTCAACGCCTATGGGCTGACCGAGACGACGATCACCTCCTGCACGATGGAGATCACCCCCGAGGCGCTGCCGGCCCAGGGCCCGGCGCCCGTCGGACAGCCGCTGCCGGGGACCGTCGTACGGGTCCTGGACGAGCGGCTGGCCCCGGTCCCGCCCGGGCGGCACGGCGAGATCTACCTCGGCGGTCCCGGCGTCGCCCAGGGCTACCTCGGGGACGAGGCGCAGAGCCGGAAGCGGTTCGTGACCCTGCCGGGCGGGGCGGACGGCCCGGGGGCCGTGTACCGCACCGGCGACCTGGGCGGCTGGACGGCCGACGGCAACCTGGAGATCGTGGGGCGGGCCGACCGGCAGATCAAGATCCGCGGCTTCCGCATCGAACCGGCCGAGATCGAGGCGACCTTGTCCGCGCACGACCTCGTCGACGACGTCGCGGTCATCTCCTCCACCCACCGGGGGGAGGACCAGCTCGTCGCCTACTTCACCGCCCGGCGCGCCCCGGGCGCCCTCGATCCCGGGGAACTGCGCGCCTTCACCGCCCGCCATCTGCCCGCCCATATGGTCCCGGCCCGGTTCGTCCAGCTCGACGCGATGCCGACGACCGCGCACGGCAAGACCGACCTCGCCGCGCTGCCCGATCCCTCCGAGCTGCCCGCGGCCCCCGCGGCGGCCGGTGCCGGGGCGTCCCCGGCGAGCCTGGTCGAGCGCGCCGTCGCCGGCCTGTGGTGCCAGGTGCTCGGGGTGGAGTCGGTGGAGCCGGGCGACAACTTCTTCGACCTGGGCGGGAATTCCATCCTCGCGGCCGAGCTGATGGCGAAGGTGCGGGCCTCGCTCGGCGTGCTGATCACCCAGGTGCGCCCCCTGATCCGGCTGCTGCTCGACGACGCCACCCTGCGCGGCTTCGCCACGGCGGTGGAGTCGGCCCGGGCCGGCACGCTCGGCGCGGACGGCGCGGCCCCGGCCGATCTGCGGGCGGACACCGCCGTGGGCGTGCCGGTCCAGGCACGGCCCACCGAGACCGCCTGGGCGGACCCGGCCCATGTCCTCCTCACCGGGGCCACCGGCTTCCTGGGCGTCTATCTGCTGCGCGACCTGCTGCGGAGCACCGGCGCCACCGTGCACTGCCTGGTACGGGCCCGCGACGCCCGGCATGCCGTCGAGCGCCTCCAGGGCACCGCGCGGCGCTATCTCGCCGAGGACCTGGCCGAGTACGTGGCGTCCGGGCGGATCTCGGTCGTGCCGGGCGACCTGGCGCAGCCCCTGCTCGGGCTGACGGAGGCGGAGTTCGACCACTTCGCCAGGACGGTCGACGTCATCCACCACCCGGGCGGGCTGGTCAACTTCATCTACCCGTACTCCCATATTCGCCCGGCCAACGTCGAGGGCACCCGGGAGATCATCCGGATGGCCGCACGGTACCGGAACATCCCCGTGCACTACGTCTCCACCATGGCCGTGATCTCCGGCTTCGGCACCGCCGGTGTCCGGCACGTCACCGAGGAGACTCCGCCCGGCCACCCGGAGCGGCTGTCGGTGGGGTATGTCGAGAGCAAGTGGGTCGCCGAGGGGCTGCTGCTGAACGCGGCCGCGCAAGGGCTGCCGGTCGCCGTCTACCGGGCCGCCGACATCTCCGGCGACCGCGTGACCGGTGCCTGGAACACGGCCACCGAGATGTGCGCGATGAAGAAGTTCATCGTGGACACCGGGACCTCGCCCATCGCCGAACTCCCCCTGGACTACACGCCGGTGGACTGCTACTCCGCCGCGCTGCTGCACATCGCGTCGAGCAGGCTCCCGGCGGGCGAGATCTACCACCTGACCAATCCCGGGAAGGTGAACGTATCCGTGCTGGCCGACCGGCTGCGGGCGCACGGGCACACCATCCGCGAGATCCCCTGGGAGGAGTGGGTCGACGGGATCGTCAGGATGGCCGTCGAGCGGCCCGGCCACCCCATGACCCCGTTCGCCCCGCTGTTCATCGACCGCTGCTCCACCGGCGAGATGAGCGTGGCCGAGATGTACCTGGAGACGACGTTCCCCGTGTTCACCCGGGACAACGTCGACCACGCGCTGCGCGGCAGCGGTATCGAGATCCCGCCCGTGGACGCGGACCTGCTCGACCGCTACATCCGGTACCTGACCTCCATCGACTTCCTGTGAGGTGGACGTGTTCATCCGTACGCTGGCGCGTGCCGTCGGTTCATGGGAGTCGCTGGACGTCCTCGGCGGCCCGGCGGACGGGCCCGTCGCCTTCGGGGGCGACCTCGGCCCCCAGTCCCTGCTCGCCGCCTACCGGCGCGGCCTGTACCCGTTCCCGGCGGCTACGGCCGAGCAGCGGATCGTCAACGAGCTGATGTACGAGGCCGATGTCGAGGCCGGGGTGGTGAAGGTGCTGCCCGGCCGCGATGACCCCTTCTCCGTCGCCTGGTGCTCCCCCGACCCGCGGCCCGTCATCCACGTCGGCCAGGCCCGCCTCCAGCGCAGCCTGCGTCGGCAGCTGCGCGCCACGCCGGACTGGACCACCACGGCGGACGTGTGCTTCGAGCGGGTGGTCCGCCAGTGCCGCGCCGGACGCACCGAGCAGTGGCTCACCGACGACCTGCTGCGGGGCCTGTGCGTGCTGCACGAACTCGGCCACGCGCACAGCGTCGAGGTGTGGGAGGGCGACGAGCTGATCGGCGGCACCTTCGGCGTCCGGATCGGCCGCGTGTTCAGCGCCGACTCCCAGTTCACCCGGCGCAGCGGCGCGGGCAAGACGGCGGTCGCCGACCTGACCCGGCGCTTCGCCGCGGCCGGCGGGCTGGCCGTCGACGTCCAGCGCGACGGCGACCACGTCCGGCTCCTGGGCGCGCGGCCCATCCCCCGGGCGCGCTATCTCACCCTGCTCGCCGGCCGGCACCCGGCCCGGCCGCTGCCCACCGAGCGGCTGCCCGCCCGCCGGCTCGCCGGATGAGGACCACGCCGACCACCGTGCCCGCACTCACCGACGGGAGAGACGCCATGAGCACCACCGGCACCGGCCTGCGCGCGGTCAGCCTCGCCGAGCGGCCCGACCTCGAAGAGGCGATGCTCACCATGGAGTCGTCGTGGCCCGCCTACATCCGCCCCGATCCGCTCCTCGTGGACTGGGCGCTGCGCCGCCACGCCGGGCACCAGTTCGTCGTACTCGACGAGGAGGACCACGTCGTCGCCCGGGCGGCCGGCGTGCCCCTCGCCTGGGACGGCGATCCGGACGGGCTGCCCGACACCGGCTGGGACGAGGCGTTGCGCCAGTGCCTGTCCGACACCGTCGCCGGCCGCGAACCGACCGCGCTGTGCGCGCTGGAGGTCGCCGTCGTCCCGGACCGCCTCGCGCGGAACCTGTCCGGGTACACGCTGCGCGCCCTGCTCGACCACGCCCGCGCCACGGGCTTCCACGACGTGGTGGTGCCGCTCCGGCCCAGCGGCAAGCACCGGCAACCGTGGCTGCCGCTGGCCGAGTACCTGGCGCTGCGCCGGCCCGACGGACTGCCCGAGGACCCCTGGCTGCGGGTGCATGTGCGGGCGGGCGGTGAGGTGCTGCGGGTGTGCCCGGCGTCCATGACGATCTCGGGGAGCCTCGCCCAGTGGCGGGAGTGGACGGGCCTTCCCCTGGACACCGACGGCCCGGTGGAGCTGCCCGGCGCCCTGACCCCGCTCACCGTGAACACCGTCCACGACCACGCCGTGTACGTCGAACCGAACGTCTGGGTCCGGCACCGCCTCACCGGCGGGCGCCCCTGACCAGTCGGCACCCACACGCCGGCCTCCCGTACCGATGCGGGAAACCGGCCGGCCTTCTTCGAGCGACACCCACGACAAGGAGTACGACCATGAGCACGACTCCCCAGGACGTCCTCGCCACCGGCAAACTGGATCTCCGTGCCGCCCTGATCGAGCGGATCGGCGGCTACATGACGGCGCACGGCATCGGTGTGGCCGCCGAGCTGGGCCTCGCGGACCTGATCGGCACCGGTTCGCGCACCAGCCGGGAGCTGGCCGACGCGACCGCCACGCACGAGCCCTCGCTGCGGCGGCTGCTGCGCATGCTGGTCGCCGTCGGCATCGCCGAGGAGCCCGAGCCGGGCCGCTTCGCGCTGACCGGCATCGGCTCCCAGCTGCGCTCCGACTCCCCGGACTCGCTGCACAAGTTCGCCAAGATGTTCTGCCACCCCATCTTCTTCACGTCCTGGCAGAACCTGCGCCACACCGTCACCACCGGCGAGCGCGCCTTCGACCACGTCCACGAGACGGGCATCTACGACTGGCTGGCCCGGCACGGCGAGACCAGCACCCTGTTCAACGAGGCGATGAGCGAGGAGTCCCGGCTCTCGGCCGCGCAGCTCGCCGCGGGCTACGACTTCCCTGCGACCGGCACGGTGGTGGACCTCGGCGGCGGCGACGGCACCCTGCTCACCGCGATCCTCCAGGCCCGGCCCGGGCTGCGCGGCATCGTCTTCGACAGCCCGAGCGGCGTCGCCGAGGCACCCGCCACCCTGGGCAAGGCCGGACTCGCCGACCGGTGCGAGGTCCGCTCGGGGGACTTCTTCCAGTCCGTGCCGGACGACGGCGACCTGTACATCATCAAGAGCGTGTTCCAGGACTGGGGCGACGACGAGGCACGCGCGATCCTGCGCACGGTCCGGGCCCACATACCCGCCTCCGCCACCTTGCTGATCGTCGGCACGGTCCTGCCCGAGACCGCCGACACCTCCGCCCCCGTCGCGTACTTCACCGACGTCAACATGATGGTCACGACCGGCGGCCGGGAACGTACCGAAGGGGAGTTCCGGGCACTGCTGGCGGAGACCGGGTTCACCGTACGGTCGGTCGGGGTGGGGCAGGCCGGACCGCTGTCGGTCGTCGAGGCCGTCCCCGCCTCCGCGGCATGACGGCGCCGGAGATGCCGGAGCAGGGCACCCCGGCCGGCGCACCGCGGCCGGGGTTCGCCACGGGGCTGTTCCTCGGCCGGCCGGACACGGATCTCCTCACCGGGCCCGCGGGCGGCCCCCGGCGGCCGGTACCGGCGGAGGAGCGCTTCCTCGCCCGCCTGCGCGAGTTCTGCGAGAAGGAGGTCGACAGCGCCGCGATCGAGCGCGCGGACCGTGTCCCGGACGAGGTGGTCGAGGGGCTGAAGGACATCGGCGCGCTGGCCATCCGGCTGCCGCGCCGGTACGGCGGGCTGGGCCTGTCCACCCACTGCTACCTGCGCGCCCTGATGCTCACCAGTACGACGCATCCGGCGCTGAGCGAGCTGCTCGCGGCCCACCAGGCGATCGGGCTGATCCAGCCGCTGCTGCTGTTCGGGACCGACGAGCAGAGACGCGCGTTCCTGCCGCGGTGCGTGCGGGAGATCACCGCCTTCGCCCTCACCGAGGCCGACATCGGCAACGACCCGTTCCGTATGCACACCACGGCCGTGTACGACCCGGCCTCGGACAGCTATGTGCTCGACGGGGTGAAGACATGGACCACCAACGGGGTCATCGCGGACCTGCTCGTGGTCATGGCCGTCGTACCCGCCGGGGAGCGCGGCGAGGGAGGGATGACGGCGTTCGTCGTGGAGGCGGACGCGCCCGGGGTGACGGTGGAGCGGCGCAACTCCTTCCTCGGGCTGCGCGGTCTGGAGAACGGCTGCGTCCGGCTGCACCGGGTCACCGTCCCTGCGGGCAACCGGATCGGGGCGGAGGGCGAGGGGCTCGCGATCGCCCTCGCCGCGCAGGACACCGGGCGGCTGTCGCTCCCGGCCGTGAGCGCCGCCGCGGCCAAGTGGAGCCTCAAGATAGCCCGGCAGTGGAGCGCGGCCCGGGTGCAGTTCGGGCGGCCCATCGCCCGGCACGACGCGGTCGCCGGGAAGGTGTCCTTCATCGCCGCGACCGCCTTCGCGCTGGAGGCGCTGGTCGAGGTCATCGCCCGGCGCGCGGCGGCCGGCGACACCGACACCCGGCTGGACGCGGAACTGGCCAAGCTGTTCGCGTCGGAACAGGCCTGGGTCATCGCGGACGAACTGGTGCAGCTGCGGGGCGGCCGCGGCTACGAGACGGCCGAGTCGGCCGTCGCCCGCGGCGAACGCGGCGTCCCGGTCGAGCAGTTGCTGCGTGACGTCCGGGTCGGCCGCATCTTCGACGGCTCCAGCGAGGCCCTCAGGGCATTCCTGGCCCACGACTTGATCGAGGCCCACCGGGCCGCGGCGGGTGAGCGGGGTACGGCGCCCGGCCAGGAGACGGCGCGAGCCGGGAAGAAGCCTGGCGCCGAGGAGCCGGCGGGCGCCGTGGAACCGGCGGCCACAGGGAAGGCAGTAGGTGCCGGAGAGACGACGCACGCCGGGAAGAGAGCCGCTGCCGGGAAGACGACGCGAGCCGTAGAAGCGGCGTGGATCGAGGAATCGGCATGGGCCGGGGAAGCAGCGGAAGCCCATAAGGCCGCGGCGGCCGGAAAGGCGGCGCCCGCCAGGGACACCGCGCCGGCCGGGGACACCTTCCGGACCGGAGACACCGTCCGGACCGGAGACACCGCGCCGGCCGAAGACACCGCCCGAACCGGAGACACGGCCCCAGCCGGACACACCGCCCGTACCGGAGACACGACAGCCGTGCGGCAGACCGCCCGCGCCGGGATACCGGCCGGACCGGACGCTTCGGCGGGACGGCACGACGCTGTCCTGGACGGCCACCTGGAGTTCGTCGCCCGGACCAGCC
Organism: Streptomyces sp. DSM 40868; assembly: GCF_011820545.1. Classification (NCBI taxonomy): domain Bacteria; kingdom Bacillati; phylum Actinomycetota; class Actinomycetes; order Kitasatosporales; family Streptomycetaceae; genus Streptomyces; species Streptomyces sp. DSM 40868. The sequence goes on along the minus strand of NZ_CP050504.1, from coordinate 8,222,257 downwards.
GGCGGATCGCTGGTGAACTCAGCGCGGTCGCCGCCGAGTCCGGGCCGGAGGGAGAGGGACTCGACGGGCGGCAGCGGTTCCTCGGGCGGATCGTCGACATCGGGGCCGAGCTGTACGCGATGAGCGCGAGCTGTGTCCACGCCCGGGCGCTCGGCGGCGCCGACGGCTCCCCGGCCGAACTCGCCGACGCCTTCTGCCGTCAGGCACGGCTGCGGGTGGCCGAGTCGCTGGCCCGGCTCGGGGAGAACACCGACGCCGTGGACCGCGCGGTGACGGGGCAGGTCCTGGAGGGCCGCTACACCTGGCTGGAGGAAGGGGTGGTGGACGTCTCCGTCGACGGGCCCTGGATCGCCGAGCAGCGGCCGGGGCCGGCGACGGGCCCCGGTCTGCGACGCGTCATCCGGCCGGCGGGAACAGCGAAGTCCGCCCGGCCGTCCGACGAAACCACGAGGAGGACCCGGTGAACACCGTGACGGACGTCCTGGAGGCGGCGCGGCTGCGGATCGCCGAGGACGCCGAGCCCAACCGTTTCCTGGAGGTGCTGGAACAGGGCCGGATGCCCGGGGAACGGCTCAAGTGGCTCGCCGGGGAGCTGTATCACCTGGTGAGCAGCGACCGCCGCAGCTTCGCGCTGCTCGCGTCGCGCTTCCCCGGCGCACCCGCCGGAGACCTGTTCCTGGCCATGGCCCAGGGCGAGGCCCAGGCCCTGGACCTGCTCGGGGGCTTCGCCTCGGCGCTCGGCCTCACGGTTCAGGAGCTGCGGGCCTACGAGCCGCAGCCGCTCGCCCAGGCCTATCCGGCCTATCTGGCGCGTGCGGCGCTGTTCGGCACGGCGAGCGACACGGCGCTGGCGCTGCTGGCGAACGTGGCGGAGTCGACCGAGACCTATGCCCGGGTGGCCGACGCCCTGGTGGCGCGGTACGGCTTCGAGGAGCGCGCGCTGGAGCACTTCCGCTACTTCGCCGACACTCCGCAGGCCCTGCTGGACCAGGCGACGGCGACCCTGGCGGACGGCCTGGCCGGCGGGGACGACCCGGTGGCCGCCGTGCGCTGCGCGTGGACCGTGCACGGGCTGGAGGCCGCGTTCTGGAGCTGTCTGGCACGCGGCCTCGGCACGGGCTGAACGCCCCCGTCCGCGGGCTCTCCACCCGGCTTGACACCCATACCCCCCATCCGTATTTTCACTGCAATACCCGGTAGGGGTATTCCTGTGTGCCCGGTGGCCGTGCCACGGCGCGGCACGGTCCTGCCGCAGGTCTCGACGAGGAGAGGAGTGCTGATGTCTTCGACAGGAAGTCCGCAGTTACGAGCAGGGGGCAAGCAGTGGGCCGCGTTGGGCCTGCTGGTTCTTCCCGCGCTCCTGCTGTTCATGATGCTGACCATCCTGTTCCTGGCCATCCCCTATCTCGCGGCGGATCTGCGGCCCAGCAGCACGCAGACACTGTGGATCCTGGACATCTACGGCTTCCTGATGGCCAGCCTGCTGGTGCTGATGGGCACGGTGGCCGACCGCTTCGGCCACCGGAACCTCCTGATCACCGGGGCACTGCTGTTCGGGCTGGTCTCGGCGGCGGCGGCCTTCACGGACTCGCCCGAGCTGATGATCGTCTGGCGTGCGCTGCTCGGCGTGGCGGCGGCCATGCAGATGCCGACCACGCTCGGCCTGATCTTCACGATGTTCCAGGACCCCAAGCAGCGGGGCGTCGCCATCGGCACCTGGGCGGCGGCCATCTCGGCCGGTGTCGCGCTCGGCCCGCTGCTCAGCGGTCTGCTGCTGGAGGCGTTCTCGTGGCGGGCCACGTTCTTCGTCGCCGTACCGGTGATGGCGGTCGTGGTGATCGGCGCGCCCCTGCTGCTGCCGGGCCGGCAGGGCCCGAGCGCGGGCCGGCTGGACCTGTTCAGCGCGCTGCTCATGCTGCTGACGCTGCTGCCGCTGATCTACGGCGTGAAGGCGTTCGCCACCAGCGACTCACCGCTGGTGCCGGCCCTGGCCGTGGTGGTGGGCCTGCTCTTCGGTGTCGTGTTCGTGGTCCGCCAGCTGCGCTCCGCCGAGCCGCTGCTGGACGTCCGGCTGTTCAAGAACCGGACGGTCAGCGGGGCGCTGGGCGTCTTCATCCTCTCGGCCATGGGCCTGGGCGGCGTGTATCTGATGTTCACCCAGTACCTCCAGCTGGTGAAGGCCCTCTCGCCGCTGAAGACCGGGTTCGCGATCCTCCCCGCGGCCCTGGTCCTGATCGTGGTCGCGATGCGCTCCCCGGTCCTCGCCCGGCGCGTCCGGCCGGGGTATGTCATCGCCACGGGACTGGCCGTGCAGGTCGTCGGCTACATCCTGTTCACCCTCGTCGACAGCACCACCGGACTGCCGTGGGTGATCGTCGGCTTCATCGTGCTCTACCCGGCGGTCTCCCCGTCCATGGCGCTGACCACGGACCTCGTGGTCGGCTCGGTGCCGCCGGAGAAGGCGGGCGCGGCCGGCGGCCTGGCGTCGACCGTCAACGACCTCGGCATCTCGCTGGGCGTCGCCGTCATCGGCAGCATCGGCACCGCCGTCTACCGCGCCGGCGTCGACGACAAGCTGCCCGCCGGCCTGTCGGACCCGGCGGCCTCCGCCGCCCGGGAGAACCTCGACGGCGCCGTGGCCGCCGCCCGGGAACTGCCCGGGCAGGTCGGGGACCAGTTGCTGGTCGTGGCGCGGGACGCCTTCACCAGCGGGCTCAACGTCGCCGCCGGCACGGCCGCGGTGATCGCGGCGGCGGGTGCCGTCGCCGCGGCGCTCTCGCTGCGTCACGTACCGCCGACCGGCTCGGCGGTGCCCGACGCCGGGCCGGCCGAGGCGAGCCCCGCCCCGTCGGTCCCCGCCGCCGACTCCGACTGACCGGCAGCGCCCGGGGCGAACCGACCGGAACAACGGAACGGCACCAACAGACCCATACCTACAGCGTTTTCCAGTGAACACCGCCGGACGAGGCGGCCGGAGCGGTCCGACACCCGCGCCGGCCGCCGCGTCCGGCCCTCGTCAGGAGGCACGCAGTGTCAGTGATTCCCTTCAGCGCAACTCCCACCGAGACGCTCGACAACAAGGGCGGCCGGTGCATGTACGCGCAGGTCGAACGCCTGCGGTCGCTGGGGCCCGCCGTCCCCGTGCAGCTGCCGGAGGGGGTGGCGGCCTGGTCGGTGTCCCGGGGGGACGTCGTACGGATGCTCCTGACCCACCCCGGTGTGTCCCGGGACCTGAAGAAGACCGTGCCGGCTTATCAGCCCGGTTCCGTGCCGTGGCTGTCGCCGTGGGTCGACCTGGACTCGATGGCCACGGCGGACGGGCGGGAGCACGCGCGGCTGCGCAAACTGATCACCCCGGCCTTCACCCCGCGCCGCGTGGAGCGGCTGCGCTCGCACATCGAGGCGGACGTCACCATGCTGCTGGACCAGCTGGCCACCCGGCCCGCCGACGAACCGGTGGATCTGCACCAGGAGTTCTCCTACAGCGTGCCCACCCAGGTGATCTGCGACCTCTTCGGCATCCCGGACGACCAGCGGCCCGAGGTGCTGCGGGTGTTCCGGGAGGTCGCCCGGACCGGCCTGTCCGAGGAGGAGTCGGTCGCGCTGTACAACGACCTGGTGGCCGCGATGCACCTGCTGATCACCACCAAGCGGACCGCTCCGGCGGACGACCTCACCAGCTTCCTGCTCGCCGCGCGCGAGGAGGGCGAGGAGTCGCTGAACGAGCACGAACTGGTGTCGACGCTGCTGCTGATGATCGGCGGCGGCAGCCAGACCACCATCAACCTCCTGGACCACACCATCCGCGAACTCCTGGCCCGCCCCGACCAGTTGAGCATTCTCCGGGCGGACCCGGAGCGCTGGGACGACGCCGTCGAGGAGTCGCTGCGCGTGCACTGCCCGGTGATGCACCTGCCGATGCGCTGGGCCAAGGAGGACATCGATCTCGGCGAGGGCGTGGTGATACGCGCCGGGGACGCCATCCTGATCTGCTACGGCGCCCACGGCCGGGACCCGGGGGTGCACCGCGACCCGGAGACCTTCGACATCGACCGGGAGGACAAGGACCACATCGCCTTCGGTCTCGGCGCCCACTTCTGCCCGGGCTCGCACCTGGCCCGGCTGGAGGCCCGTATCGCGCTGCCCGCCCTGTTCGACCGGTTCCCGCGGCTGGCCCTGGCCGTCGACCCGGAGGACGTGCCGCCCGGGCAGACCTTCATCGGCAACGACGTCTCGTCCCTGCCGGTCTTCCTGCGGCACAAGTGAGCACGCCCCACGACACCGAGAGAACGACACCGGGAGGTCCCGCATGGCGATCGACGAGAGCCTGCTCGAGCGGACGGCACACCTGCTGAACCGGGCCCGCTATCTGAACCTGGCCACCGCGCGGGACGGAGCCCCGTGGGTGGCCACCCTGGAATACGCCTGGTTCGCCGGTCCGTTGCGCTTCGTCTTCGGTTCGTCCACCGGCGCCCGGCACAGCGGGGACATCCGCGCGGACCCCCGGGTGAGCGGTTCGCTGTTCGTGCCCGAGGGGGCCGCCGGGGTGGCCGTCGCGTCCGTCGACGGCGCCCAGTTCACCGGCCGCTGCGCGGAGATCGGCCCGGAGCAGCTGGAGGCGTACCACGCGCCCTTCTACGAGACGGTGTTCCCCGACGCGGGGCAGCGTGCCCGGTGGCAGCTGCCGCCGGAACGGCTGCGGGGGGCCGCGCCGCACCGCCTGTACCGGGTCGATGTCGAGCGCTGGTGGCTGATCGACACCCGGCACTGGGAGGAGGACCGTATCGACCGCCGGATCGAACTGCCCCTGGACACCGGCACCCAGGCCCGGCTGTCCGCCCACGCGCGCGTGCACGCGGTGTCTTCCTGAGCGGGGCGAACGTGATCCGGCCGGGCCCGCCGACGGGGGTGGGGCGGGCCCGGCCGGATCGCTCCCCGCACCGCGGCGGGGAGCGTCCCGAGGACCGGCCTCAGGCGGCGCGGCCGGACAGCGCGTAGCCGGCGTCGTCGACGGCCCGGGCGATCAGGGCGTCGTCGGGGTCGTCCTTGGCGACCACGGTGACCCGGCCCGTCTTCACGTCCACCTCGACCGACAGCACGCCGTCGACCCCGCTGACGGCCTTGGTGACCGCTGCCTCGCAGTGGCCGCAGGTCATCCCCGTCACGGTGTAGACGGTGGTGGTGGCGTCGGTGGTGATCCGGGTGGTGGCCGAGCCGGAGTGGCAGCTGCCGTCGGGGCTGCAGCAGGACGACATGGACTTCCTCCTGAGGGTGGTGATGTCACGGAGCGCGTCAAATACCCCTAGAGGGTTGGGGTATCGCAAGCGCTGACGAAGCACAGGTATACCCCCTACCCCTATCCAGCGGCAAGTCGTCCGGCCGCCGGAACGGGCGGCGCGGCCAGGTGTCCGGCCCGGTGCAGCCGCGCGACCAGGGCGGCGCAGCCGAGGCCGGTCGCGGCCAGCACCGCCCACGGCAGCCAGCGCAGCCCGGTGTCGAACAGCGCCCCGACGGCCAGGTTGCCGAGCGAGACCGCGATGCCGGAGGCGGTGTTGTAGGCGCCGTAGTAGGTGGCGACGAGCCGGTCACCGGAGAGCCGGACCACGGTGTCCATCTCGAACGGGTAGAGCAGGGCGCCGCCCCAGGCCAGCAGCACCGCGCACCCCGTCAGGGCGGCCACCCCGGCCACGGGGGCGTGCGTGCGGGGCAGCAGGGGCAGGAAGGCGGCGCCCATGACCGTCAGGCCGTGGACGACGGCTCGCGGGCCGGACAGCGTACGCTGCGCCCACGCGGTCAGTTTCGCCTGCGCCGCCAGCGCGGCCAGCGCGGAGACGGCGAACACCGCGCCCGTCACCACGCCGGTCCGGGCGCCGAACAGGTCCCGGGCGTGCAGCGGCAGGGCGAGATACACCTGGAAGGCCAGCAGGTAGGAACCGCTCATGGCGGCGGCGAACAGCAGGAAGGGCCGGTTGGCGGCCACGGTGCGCCAGTCGGCGGCGACCGCCCGCCAGGCGGGTCCGGCGCTCCGGCCGGCCGGGGGCCGGGCGGGCAGGGCCCGAGCCTGGAGTACGGCCAAGACGCCGAAGACGACCGCCGCGACCGTGCACACGGCGCCGAAGTCCCAGGCCAGCAGGGCCAGTCCGGCGAGCGGGCCGATCAGGATGCCCGCCTGGTAGAAGACGTTGAAGGCGGCGAACGCCGCCACTCTCCGTTCCTCGCCGGCGTCGGCCGCGAGGTAGGCCCGCACCGCCGGGTTGAACAGCGCGCCCGCCAGGCCGGTCAGCGCCGAGGCCATCACCAGGACGGGCAGCGACTCCGCCACCGCCAGCAGCGCGAACGCGACCGCGCGCAGGGCGCATCCGGCGAGGATCGGCGGCTTGCAGCCGTAGCGGTCGGCGAGGGTGCCGCCGAGGAGGAACATGCCCTGCTGGGAGACGTTGCGCACGCCCAGCACCAGCCCGACGGCCCAGGCGGCCAGGCCGAGGCCGTGGGCCAGATGGTCGGCCAGGTAGGGCATCAGCATGTAGAAGCCGAGGTTGATGCCGAACTGGTTCACCATCAGCAGCCGGGCCGGCCGGCCGAAGCCGGCCATCCGGGTCCACGGCCCCCTCACCGGGCACCCGCCTTCGCCAGGGCGTCGGCCTTCGCCGAGGCGCGGGGGTTCGCGAGGGCGCGGGTCTTCGCCAGGTCGCGGGCGAGCGGGTCGCGGACCCGGGCGCACCGGGTCCAGCGCGTCACCACGCGCGCGTCGGGCTCGGCGATCTCGTCGGGTTCCGTCGGCGGGGCCGCCCCGAGGAGCCCGTGGTCCCGGCACCAGTCGTCGTCGTAGACGGTGTGGAGGTAGCGGTGCGGTCCGTCGGGGAAGACGGCGGCGATCCGGGTCCCGGCGGGGTGGTTACGGGCCGCCCAGCCCGCCACCAGCGCCACCGCCCCGACGCTCCAGCCGCCGGAGACGCCGTACCGGCGGGCGAGGCTCCGGCAGGCCCGGACGGCTTCGGCCGGGCCCACCCAGTGGACCTCCGAGAAGGCCGCGTAGTCGACGTTGTCCGGGTGGATGCTGGAGCCGAGCCCGCGCATCAGCCGGGGGCCGACCGGCTGGCCGAAGATCGCCGAGCCGACCGCGTCCACGCCGACGAGCGTCAGCCCGGGGCAGCTCTCGCGCAGCGCGGCGGAGATCCCGGCGGAGTGTCCGCCCGTGCCGACCGCCGCCACCAGCACGTCGACGCGCCCGAGTTGGGCGATCAGTTCGGCCGCGAGGGGCCGGTAGGCGGCGGCGTTGTCGGGGTTGCGGTACTGGTCCGGGCAGTACGCGCCCGGGGTGCGGGCCAGCAGTTCGGCGACCCGCGCGCGGCGGGCCTCCTGCCAGCCGCCCTCGGGGTGCGGCGCGGTGACCCGGACGACCCGCGCGCCGAGCGCGGTGAGCAGGCGGGCCACGGGGGGTTCGAGGCCGGGGTCGGTGACGACGGTGACGGGGTGGCCGTAAGTCAGCCCGGCCAGGGCGAGGCCGAGGCCGAGGGTGCCGCTGGAGGATTCGACGACCGGTGCGCCCGGCGCGAGGTCGCCACGGCGCCGGGCCTCGCGGACCATGTACAGGGCGGGCCGGTCCTTGAGGCCGCCGGGGTTGGCGCCTTCCAGCTTGGCGTAGAAGCCCCGGCCGGGCGGGGCGAAGGGTTCGTCGATCCACAGGACCGGGGTGTCGCCGACGAGTTGGGCGGGGTGCCGGGCGGCCGGCGGGCGGGGTGTGCGCGTGCGGAGCGGCGCGAGCGGGGAGAGGGGCATGGGGGTACGGCTCCTTCGCGCCCGGCCTCGGTACGGCGGGCGCTGGGTGAGTGGGGGGCATGGCGCGCGGGCACTCCCCGGGCCGCCTGACGGGTCCGGGGGTGCGGGGCCGCCCTATTGCCTCAGTACGCAGACGGCCGCGAGCGAGGGGCCGTCGGCACGGCCGCGCGGGACACCGGGGGGCCTGCGCCGGCCGGGGTGCGTCGCCCGTCCGCGCGGCACGGCGGGCAGTGCCGGCGGGTGCTGGCCGCCGTCGAGCCCGGTGTCGTCCAGGGCGGCGCGCGGCCGGTCCGCCGTGTGGTCCAGATGGCCGTCCGCCGTGTGCCGGTGCCGGGGAGGGCCGGTCGGGTCCGTGCCGTCGGCGGTGTCCGCCGGGTGCGCGACCTCCGCCGCCGCCACGGCACTCGGGCCGGATCCGGCGAAGGAGCAGGCGTGCACCGAACCGGTGAGATGGGCGGCGATCACCAGGACCAGCCCGATCAGCAGGGCGGCGCGGCGCGAGCGCCCCGCGCTCCCGTCGCCGCCCCACGTTCCGATCACATGCGCAGGGTAGTGGCGACGTGACCGCCTGTCACATCGCGGCGCGCCCGCCGGATCCCCGGCAGTCACAGGGCCGGCCGGGGTCCGTGTGACCGAGGTGGGCGGCCAGGGCCTGGAGGAGGGCGATCGCCGCCATACGGGCCAGGGGGTGCCCGGCTCCCCTGCGGAGCGCGGCCCACGCGGCCGGTCCGCCGCCCTCCGGGTCCCGCCGTCCGGAGGTGTTCGGCCCGGTGGTCATCCTGGGGTCCTCTCGTCGCGCACTGGCGGTGACACGACTCCACACATACCCCCTACCCGTATTGCGAGGCAAGGCGCTCCCGGCTTGACTCTGTACCCCCCTGGGGTATGTTGAAGGTCATCGGGCCGCCTGTGGGCAGCGAACAGACGAGGAGTCACCATGAACACCGGGCTGCGGATCACCGCCTACGCCGCCGCGCTCGCCGCCGCGTTCGGCATCGCCTACGGCGTCGGCGGCGGGGTCGGCGAGATCTCCCTCCGGACCGAGAGCGCGGCACACGACGGGCACGCGGGCGCCACGCCGGGCGGGAAGCCCGCCGCGGGTCCCGGCCCGGCGGCGGCGCCCGGCGGACTGCAGACCTCGGAGCGGGGCTACACCCTCGACCTGAGGACCCCGGCCGTCACGGCGGGCCGGAAGACCGACCTGCGGTTCGCGGTCGTACGGGACGCCACCGGGCGCCCGCTCACCGCCTACCGGGAGGAGCACACCAAGGAACTGCACCTGATCATCGCCTCCCGGGACCTGACCCACTATCAGCACCTGCACCCGACGCGCGCCACCGACGGCACCTGGTCCGCGCCCCTGACGCTGCCCAGGGCCGGGGTCTACCGGGTCTTCGCCGACTTCACCCCGGACGGCGGCGAGGGACTGACCCTCGGCGCCGACCTCACCGCCTCGGGTGCCTACGCGCCCGCGCCCCTCCCCGCCCCCGCCGCCACGGCCGAGGTCGACGGGTACCAGGTCAGCCTCCGCGGCCGGCTCTCCCCCGGCCGGGACAGCGCACTGACGCTCGGCGTGACCCGCGACGGCAAGCCGGTACGTGACCTCCAGCCCTACCTCGGCGCCTACGGCCACCTGGTGGCGCTGCGCTCCGGAGACCTCGGCTATCTGCACGTACACCCGAACGGCGAGCCCGGGGACGGCAGGACGCGGCCGGGACCGGACATCTCGTTCACCACGACGGCGCCCAGCACCGGCACCTACCGGCTGTTCCTGGACTTCAAGCACGCCGGCCGGGTCCACACCGCCGCGTTCACCGTCCGGGCGGGCCGGCCCGCCGAGCGGCCGGACACCCCGGCGTCACCCGCCCCGGAGTCCGGCGAGCACTCCGGGCACCGCCACTGAGCACGGGCCGTCACACGGTCCGGACTGTGTGACAGCCGTGGCACAGCTGGGCCACGTGATCGCCAACTGCCGCCCGTTCCTTGCCCGTTGCCGCCTAGCATGAGGTCCGACGCATGACGGCCGGGCGACCCGCGGGGGGACTTCGTGGAGCTGGGAGGGTCGGCGGCGCGCCTCGGCTGCGCCGTCGCGATGTGCGGCCTGGTGCTGGCCGGCTGTACCTCCGGCGGGGACGGTCCCGGCCGGCCGGCGGCCTCGGCGAAGAGCGACGGGACCGCCGGCACCAGCCCGTCGCCGACCGCCGTGGTCGACGCCGACCCGGCCAGACTGCCCCGGACCCGGGACCAGGCCGCCGCCCTGGTGCGCGGCATCATGCCGGGGCCCTCCGCGTTCGGGTCCGGCACCGTGCGCCGTGAGCCGTACGAGAGCGACCCGCGGCGGTGGGCGGTGCTCGGGGATTCCTGCGTCTGGGAGCAGCGCGCGCTCCCGGACGACGTCCTCGCCAGTCTCACCCGCCACTACGAGATCCCGGCGCGCGGCGGCAGGGGGCCGCTGCGTCTGAGTGCCGTCGTCACGGTGCACCGCTCGGCCGAGCAGGCCGACTGGGAGAACGCCGAGGTGCTGGAGGAGATGATGCGCTGTCCCTCCCAGCTGCTGCGCCCGGGGGAGGTGCTCCGGGACCTGACCGACGTGCCGAACGCCCTCGGCGACTCGGGCAACGGTTTCGCCGACGACGTCCTGGCCGAGTCCGGCACCTACACCGGCGACGATGTGGGCGGCCCGCACCCGTACGTCTGGGAGCAGACGCGGATCGGCCAGTTCACCCTCGCGGTCTCCGCCCGGGGCGCCAAGGGCTGGACCCGGCGCGGCCTGCTGGAGCTGCTGCGCGAGCCGCACGCCACGATGCGCGGCAGCCTCCGCGGCGCGATCGAACGACGGACGCCGACCGGGTCGGTCCCGCCTCCGGCGACAGGAACCGACGTCCCGAAGACGACCGGGCCCGCCGCCTCCGAAGGCGGTCACCGATGACCGAGAAGCTCAGGCCCTCCGACCCCTCCCGCATCGGTGGTCACCGGCTGCTCGCGCGGCTCGGCGCCGGCGGCATGGGTGTCGTCTACCTCGGCCGGGCGCCGTCCGGGGAGCTGGCCGCCGTCAAGGTGATCCTGCCGGACCACGCCGACCAGCCCGAGTTCCGCGCCCGGTTCCGCCGCGAGGTCGCCGCGGCCCGCCGGGTGGACAGCCCCTGGGCCGTGCCGGTGACCGGCGCCGACCCGGACGCGCCCGCGCCCTGGCTGGCCACCGCCTTCGTACCGGGCCCCTCGCTCGCCGAGGCGGTCGCGGCGCGCGGGCCGCTGCCGCCGGCCGCGGTGCGCGTGCTCGGCCGGATGCTGGCCCGGGCGCTGAGCGCCGTGCACGACGCGGGACTGGTGCACCGCGACGTCAAGCCCGGCAATGTCCTGCTCGCCCTGGACGGCCCCCGCCTGATCGACTTCGGCATCGCCCGCGCCGCCGAGGAGACGGCCCTCACCTCGGACGGCATGGTCGTCGGAACCCCCGGTTTCCTGGCGCCGGAACAGGCACGGGCCCGCCCCGCCACCCCCGCTAGTGATGTCTTCGCCCTCGGCTGCCTCCTCTCCTACGCCGCCACCGGGCGCCCGCCCTTCGGCACCGGTGCCGTGGACGCCCTGCTGTACCGCACCGTCCACGACGAGCCCGACCTGGAAGGGCTCCCCGACGGTCTGCGCGAGCCGCTGGAGCGCTGTCTCGCCAAGGACCCGGCCGCCCGGCCCACCGCCCGCGAGGTGGACGAGGCGCTCGGCGGGGACACTCCCTCCGGAGCCGCCGACTGGCTGCCCGACGACGTCGTACGGCTCGTCGCGGACCGGTCCGCCGCGCTGCTCGCCCTGTCGGACATCGAGGCGACGGCCCTCGACGCGGGGGCGGACAGGCCGCCGACGGAGGTTCCCGGGGACGCGGCCCCGTCGTCGCGCCCCGGCGGCCGCCGCCGCTTCCTGCTCCTCGGCGGCGCGGCCCTCCTCGCGGCGGGCGGCGGAGCCGCCTTCTGGGCGAGCCGCCGCGACGACGCGCCCGCCTCCGCCGCGCGCCGCATGCTGCTGGGCGTCCAGGCCGATCTGACGGGGCCGCAGAAAGCCGTCGGACAGGCGCAGGAACGCGGTGTACGGCTGGCCGTCGAGCAGTTCAACGCGCGGAAGGACAAACCGTTCACACTCGCCCTCACGGTCGCCGACGACGGCGGCGACGAGACCCGCGCGGTACGGGCCGCCCGGTCCCTGGCCGCCGACCCCGACCTGCTCGCCGTCATGGGCTCGACCGGTGACCGGACCACCGGCGCGAGCCTGGACGCCTACGACGCCCGGCTCGTTCCCCAGCTGACGGCGTCCTCCGCGCAGGCGGTGTACGGCGTGTCGGAGCCGCGCCACTTCCTCCAGGCCGTGCCCGGGTACATGGTGTCGCCCGCGCTGATCGCCCTTCAGCTGGCCAAGGCGGGCGCCCGGCGGGCGGGCCTCCTGATCGACCGCGACGGCGGCATCCCCTCCTGGGAGATCGGCCACACCGCGTTCCAGGCCCTCGGCACCCTCAGGATCCCGGCCGAACCACGGGTCGTGCCCCGGCTCGCCGGGGACCTCGCCCCGGTGGTGGCGGAGATGCTCGCGCACGAGCCGGACGGGTTCGTCTACACGGGCACCCCGGCGCGTGCGGCGGCCGTCGCCCGCGCGCTCGCCGAGCGGCGCTTCACCGGCGTGCGCGCCCTCGGCTACCCGGCCGCCGGCCAGGAGTTCCTGACCGCCGCGGGCCCGGCCGCCGAGGGCTGGCAGGTCTTCGCGCCGTACATCGACCCGTCGGCCGCACGGGTGCGCGGCTTCGCCGACGCCTACCGCGGGCGCTACGGCACCGCTCCCCCGTACTGGGCGGCGGAGGCATACGACGTGGCCCGCATGGTCATCACCCGGCTCACCGAGGCGGGCGGCCGGCCCTCCCGGACCAGGCTGTACGACCTGCTGGCGAAGGGCACGTACCAGGGGCTGGTGCGCACCTACGCGTTCGACGACAGCCGGCAGCTCAAGGGGTACGACCTGTTCCGCTACGAGGTGAGGGGCGGCCGGTACGCCTACGCGGGCGAGGCGACCTTGTGATGCGCCCGCTCGCCGCGGACGACCCGGAGGACATCGGCGGGCACCGGCTGCTGGCCCGGCTCGGCGCCGGCGGCATGGGCGTCGTCTATCTCGCCCGCAGCGGGGGCGGGACGCTGGTCGCGCTGAAGGTGATCCGCGCCGAGCACGCGGCGGACCCCGCCTTCCGGGCCCGGTTCCGGCGCGAGGTGACCGCCGTACGAGGGTTGTCGGGGCGGTGGCTGGTGCCGGTCGTGGCCGCCGACCCGGAGGCCCGTTCGCCCTGGCTGGCCACCGAGTTCGTGCCGGGCCCGGCCCTGGCGGAAGCGGTCGACGGGCATGGAGCGCTGCCCGTGACCGCGGTGCGGGTGTTGGGCTCCCGGCTGGCCGAGGCGCTGACCGCCGTGCACGCGGCGGGTCTGGTGCACCGCGATGTGAAGCCGGGCAACGTGCTGCTGGGCCTCGACGGCCCCCGCCTCATCGACTTCGGCATCGCCCTCGCCGCCGGGGCCACCGCGCTGACCGCGCCCGACGCCGTCGTGGGCACCCCGGGCTTCCTGTCACCGGAACAGGCCCGCGCCCGCGCCGAGGAGGTCGGCCCGCCGAGCGACGTCTTCTCCCTCGGGTGCGTGCTGGCGTACGCGGCCTCGGCCCGGCGTCCGTTCGGCACCGGACACGCGGCGGCGGTGCTGTTCCGCACGGTGCACGAGGACCCGGACCTCAGGGACGTGCCCGCCGGACTGCGCCCGCTGATCGAGAGCTGCCTGGCCAAGGACCCCGCGCGCCGCCCGGCCGCCGCGCGGGTCCGGGCGGCGCTGCAGGACCCCCGGACGCGGCTGGCAAGGGACGCCGGCCCCGCCGGCGGCGGGGCCGGGGGCTGGCTGCCGCCCGCCGTGCTGCGCCTGGTCGCCGAACGCTCCGCCCGCGCACTGGACATACCCGCCCCTCGCCGGGCGGCACCCGAAGTGGCGGTCGCCGGTCCGGCGCCGACGGCCCCGGCCGGACAGGGGGCGCCGGGCCGGCGGCGGGTGCTGGCGGTGGGGGGCGCGGCGGCCTCGGTGCTGGCGCTCGGCGGCGGGACCGCCGCGTATCTGACGCTCGGCCAGAGGTCCGCTACCGGACTGCCCGTGCACACCCTGGGCTTCCAGGCCGATCTCAGCGGTGCGGACGAGACGGACGGCGTGGCCCAGGAGCGCGGCGCGCGGCTCGCCGTGGCGCACCACAACGCGCGCGCGGGCATCGCCTTCCGGCTGGCCCTCGACACCTTCGACGACCGGGGCGACGCCACCCGGGCCCGGCAGGCCGCCGAGCGCTTCACCAAGGCCGCCGTGCGCGCGGTCCTCGGACCGGACACGACGACCGCGGCACGGGCCGCCGCGCCGCGCTATCAGACCGCGCGCACCGCCATGGTCCTGGTGTCCCTGGACGATCCCCGGCTGGACGAGGACGACACCCTGCGGACCCTGCGCTCCACCCGCGCCCCGGAGCAGTTCCTGGCGCTTGCGCTGACCGCGTACCTGACCTCCGTACGTCCGGTCGGCCGTACCGCCGTGATCGACGACCGGGCGGCGGGCCGCGTGGGCTCCGACCTGGCCGACTCGCTCACCCGGCGTCCGCCGAACGAGGGCACGACCCGCGTGTACCCCGTGCCGGCCGGGAGCGAGGACTTCTCCCCCGCCGTCCGCGCCGCGCTCGCCGACCGGGCCCAGGCCGTCGTCTTCACCGGGACATCGGCGGGCCGCGCCGCCCGCTGCGCCCGTGCCCTCGCGGAGGCCGGCTTCGCCGGGCCGCGCCTCGGCACCTGGCACATCATGCGGCCGGACTTCCTCCGGGAGGCCGGAACGGCGGCACAGGGGTGGGTGTTCGGCGCCCCGTTCACCGATCCCGGCAGCGTGTCCGGCGCCTTCCGGGCCGCCTACCGCGCGGCCTACGGCACCGCGCCCGGCCGCTGGGCCCCGGAGGCGTACGACGCGGTGGGGCTGGTCGCCCGGGCCCTGGAGTCGCTGGGCGGCCGGGCCGGCGTCACCGCCGGGGCGGTCGCCGAACGGCTGTCGGACCTCACCTACCAGGGACTCGCCAAGTCCCTCCGTTTCACCGCCGGCAGCATCGACACACCGCGGGGCGAGGGGTACTTCCTGTACCAGACGGAAGGGGACGGCTTCCGGTTCCTCGGGCGGTCCGACCGGTTCACCAAGCGCAGCTAAAAAATCGAATGCAACCTTGTGCGCGGGCTGTGAGTCTTCTCATCGACCACACCGTGGTCGCGTCTACAAGGAGACCATCATCAGCGCCATACGCAAGACCCTCACCGCCACCGCCGTCGTCGGTGCCGTCCTCGCGGGCTCCGCCGCCTGCGGAACGGTGGAGCAGCTCTCCGCCGGCCAGAAGCTCGACAAGGCCTTCGACAAGCTCGGCGAGAAGAAGACGCTCTCCTTCGAGCTGGACCTGGACACCGATGCCGCGACCGTGAAGGCGCTGGACGCCAAGTCCGAGCCGGAGCCCGGCAACGAGATCCCCGACGAGGCCGCGAAGCTGGTCAGCGACGCGAAGATCACGCTCACCGTGGAGTCGAAGAAGCCGCTCGCCGAGTCCGGTGAGAAGGACCTCGTCGGCATGGCCATGAAGATCAGCAGCCCGGACGGCGACCTCGCCGAGTACCGGATGATCGGTGACTACATCTACCTCCGTGCCGACGTCGACACCATCGGCAAGCTGACGGGCAGCCCCGTGCCGCCCGCCGACGAACTGCCGCCGGAGGCCGGGGCCTTCAAGGACGCCCTGCAGGGCAAGTGGGTGAAGTTCAGCGTCAAGGAGATGGAGAAGGCCGGCCTCGGCGGCGGGGAGGACGAGGACAGCCCCTCGCCCGCCCCGTCCCTGGACGCCAAGACGCAGAAGAAGCTCATGAAGTCCCTGCGCGAGATCGTCGCCCGCGAGGTGAAGCTGAAGACGGCCGACGGGGACGGCGACACCGAGCACATCACCGCCACGGCCCCGTTCCGCACGCTGATGACCAAGATGATCGGCGGCATCCGCCCGCTGGCGAAGGACCTGCCGCCGGGCATGGACCTGCCGACGGAGAAGGACCTGAAGGACGCCCCCAACGCCAAGGTGACGGCGGACTTCACGCTGAAGAACGGCGAGCTGTCCGAGGTGAACGTGGACCTCGCCAAGCTGGCCGAGACCGCCAAGGTCAAGAAGCTGGGCCTGGTCCTGCGGATGAGCGACGGCACCAAGCCCACCGCTCCGGCCGACGCCAAGGTGCTGGACCTGAAGGAGATGATGCAGGGCTTCTTCTCCACGCCGGAGCTGAACGACGACGAGTTCGCCGACGAGGACTTCAGCGACGAGGAGTTCTGATCCCGCCGGGCGTACGGGGGGTGCTGAACCGGCACCGGTCACCTGGGCGGGCCACGGCACCGGGCTCGCCGCGTGACCGGCGCCGGCGCCGCCCCCGCCGAACGCATGGCCCGGGGGCCGTTTCGCCGGCTCCGGGGCCATCGGCAAGGCCCGTGGGGGCTGTTGGGGCTACAAGACCCGCGGAAGGTCATTTTCTCGCGGGGTGAAGCCGAGCCGCGCGTCCAGGGAGATCACACCGGTGCTCGCCTCGGCCACCCGCGGGAAGGGGCGTGCGCCACGCGCCATCACGCGCGCGGCGAGTGCACCGGCCAGTCGGACCGCAAGGCCCCCACTCACGCGCCTCGGGAGCGGTACGGGCGGCGCTGTTCCCCGTCCGGCCCGGTGGCCGCGACCGTTCCCCGCCATCGCCACCGGCCTCCCTCGCCCGCGGACGACGGGACAGATACCGCATTCATGTGGCCGCGGCCAGAACGGCCCCGGCCGGATCCGGGCGACGAGGCCGAGCCCGCGCGCGAGGCGGGCGTGGGGGCGGCGGAGCGACCGGCCCACGGGGTCGTCGAGCACCGGGCCGTCGCCGTCGACCATCGTGCCGTACCCCCGGTCTCCGAACCCCGGCCACCCGGCCGCCTCCCTCGTGCCCGGGGGCGGCACGCGTCATGCGGTCCACTGCCGGAGTTTGTCGGGGTTCAGCACGCCCCAGATGTGCTTGACGCGGTCGCCGACGATGTCGAACGCGTACACCGCCACGGTGGCGCCCGCGTACCTGGCGACCAGGCCCGGGCGACCGTTGACGGTCCGCTCGGTGAACACCAGGCCGGTGGCCTTGGTGGTGAGTCCGACCAGGAAGTGCGCCACCCGCTCGCCGCCTTCGATCGGGTGCGGCAGAGCGGTGACGCGACCGCCTCCGTCACCGACCGCTGTCGCGCCGGGGTCGAGGAGACCGACGAGGGCGCCGACGTCCTTGGTCTCCCAAGCCCGCTTGAAGTTCCTGACGATGCCGGCGGCCCGGTCGGCCGGCACCGGGTGGGAGGGCGGCCGCGCGTGGCGGACCCGGCGGCGGGCCGAGGCGGCCAGCTGGCGGCAGGCGGCCGGGCTGCGCCCGACCATCTCGGCCACTTCGCTGAAGGAGTACCGGAAGACATCGTGCAGGACGAACGCGACGCGCTCGGCCGGGGTCATGGATTCGAGCAGCACCAGGAAGGCCATGGTGACCGACTCGTCCAGGGTCACCCGGTCGGCCGGGTCGTCGGTCGCGGCGCCCGAGGCCCCGTCCAGCCGCTCGGTGCGTTCCGGCAGCGGTTCGGGGATCCAGTGCCCCACGTACCGCTCCCGCCGGGCCCGGGCCGAACCGAGCACGTTCAGGCAGAGCCGGGTCGCGACCGTCGTCAGCCAGCCGCCGACCGACTCGACGGCCTCCTGCCGCTGCCGGGACATGCCGTACCAGCGGACATAGGTCTCCTGGACGACGTCCTCGGCCTCCGACAAGGAGCCGAGGAGCCGGTAGGCCAGATCGATCAGCCGACGCCGCTCGCCCATGAGCGTGGCCAGGCTCGGATCGATCAGGTCGTCTCCCGGTCCGGACTGGATGGTCACGGCTCCCCCGTTTCCTCGTGTCGCGTTCGCTGCCGACATGTACGACCGGACAGCCCGGCGGAATGTGAGGTCGGCGGTGCCGGCCGCTTCCCTCCGGTACCTGCCGGCACCTCACATTTCACGGGGCCGCGCGGTCAGGCAAGTGACATCGGAGGAGGATGCAATGGCTTCACACGAGTCCGACATCAGGGCGCTGCTGGACAGCCGCGTCGACGCCAGCCGCACCAAGGACATCGACCGGCTCATGTCGCACTATTCCGACGACATCGTCTACTACGATGCCGTCCCCCCGCTCCAGTTCACGGGACGCGAGGAGGTCCGCGGCAACTTCGAGCGGTGGTTCGGCGAGTACGACGGCCCGATCGGGCTGGAGACGCACGCGCTCACCATCGCGAGCGGCGCCTCGGACATCGCCTTCGCGCACATGCTCCACCTGGACTCGGGAACGCGCAGGAACGGGCTCGACATCGGGATCTGGGTGCGCTCGAGCGTGTGCTTCCGGCAGTTGAACGGCCGGTGGCTGATCACCCACGAGCACATCTCCATGCCGATCGACCCGCAGACCCTCCAGGCCTGGTTCCCGCCGGACATGTGAGGGGGTGAAGGCGGCCGGGAGGTTCCGGTGGCACCGGTGGGCCGGAAGGGATGTCCGGGCGACTCCCCTTCCGGCCCGTATCGCGTGGTCGTCGGGCGGGCCTCAGACCATGAGGCTCCGTATGTCGACGCCGTGGAGTTCCATCCAGGCGTTCAGCCGCACGGGGGTCTCGGTGTAGACGGAACGCTGCATCATCGAGTACGGGGTGTCGACCGGCTTGGCGAGGTGGGAACGGATCGCCTCGAGGTTCAGCAGCGGCAGTGCCGGCGCGTCGGGGTCGGCGACGATCCGGCTCAGTTCCCGGTTGACCGCCTCGTCGTACCCGGGGTCCTGGGTCGACGGGTAGGGCGCCTTGCGGCGCCGTACGATCGACTCCGGCAGCAGGTCCTTGGTCGCGTGCCGCAGGAGGCTCTTCTCCCGCCCGTCGAACGTCTTCACCGACCAGGGCGCGTTGTAGACGTACTCGACGAGCCGGTGGTCGCACAGCGGGACCCTGACCTCCAGGCCGGTCGCCATGCTCATCCGGTCCTTGCGGTCCAGCATCATCTGCAGGAAGCGGGTGATGTTGAGGTAACTCGCCAGCCTCATCCGCCGTTCGTCCGGGCTGTCACCGGGCAGGTGGGTGACCTCGCCTGCGGCGCTGTGGTACTGGTCGGCGATGTACTCGGCGAGGCTCAGCTCCTTGACCAGGGCGGGGTCCAGGAAGCTCGTGGCCTGCTCGCTCACCGGCACCTTGTTGATCGCGTGCCAGGGGTAGGTGTCGGCCTGCGAGGCGACCGGGTCGTGGAACCACAGATAGCCCCCGAAGACCTCGTCGGCGGACTCCCCCGACAGGGCCACGGTCGAGTTCTCGCGGACGGCCTTGAACAGCAGGTACAGGGAAGGGTCGTGGTCCCCGATCCCGTACGGGAGGTCCCAGGCCCGCAGGACCGCGTCGCGCACGCCGGGCTCGACGAGCCGGGCGGTGTCGAGCAGGATCTCCCGGTGGTCGGTGCCCACGTGCCGGACGAGTTCGGTGACGAACGGCGCGTCGGGCGCCTCCCGGAACGGCTCGGGCCGGAAGTTCTCGGCGAGCCCGGCGAAGTCGACGGAGAACGTGCGGACCCGTCCCCCGCCGTCGGCGTCCAGCGAACGCTGGGCGAGCGCGGTCAGCGCGCTGGAGTCCAGGCCGCCCGACAGCAGCGTGCACAGCGGCACGTCGGAGACCATCTGCCGGGTGACCGCGTCCTCGAGGATCTCCCGCACCTTCGCGACACTGGCGGGGATGTCGTCGGTGTGCGGACGGGTCTCGAGTCTCCAGTACGCCTCCTGGCGTATGCCCTCACGGCTGACGCGGACGATGTGGCCCGGCCGTACCTCGTACAGGTTCCGCAGCGGGGTCCGTCCGGGCACCCGGGCCAGCGCGAGCGCGTCGCGCAGGCCGTCGAGGTCCATGACCGCGCTGCTGAGCGGGTTCGCCAGGATCGCCTTGGGCTCCGATCCGAAGAGCACTCCGGCGGGGGTGGGGTAGTAGAAGAGCGGCTTGATCCCGAGGCGGTCCCGGACCAGGAGGAGTTCCTCGGTCCGGGTGTCCCACAGGGCGAAGGCGTACATCCCGTTGAAGCGGTCGACGAAGGCGCTGCCCCACTGGAGGTAGGCGCGGAGCACGACCTCGGTGTCGCTCCTGGTGCGGAAGCGGTGTCCGAGGAGGACCAGTTCCTCGCGGATCCCCTTGAAGTTGTACACCTCGCCGCTGTAGCTGACGACCACGAGCGGCTCCCCGTCCGGACCGGTCTCCGGGGTGCGCATCGGCTGCCGGCCGCCCTCGATGTCGATCACCGCGAGCCGGCGGTGTCCGAGCGTCACGTGTCCGGCGCTCCAGATCCCCTCGTCGTCGGGGCCTCGGCAGGCCATCGTCCTGGTCATGGTCTGTGCCGCGGCGACCTCCCTGACGAGGTCGCGTTCGAAGTCCACCCATCCAGCGATTCCGCACATAGGAACGCCCTTCACTACGGGTTGAATGACACGTCGGCCGGCTACGCGGTGACCTTGGCCGTTCGCGCCGGCGAGTTCTTGGCCAGCCGGTGCCCCAGTTCGGAGAGGCCCAGCGCGAGCACGGCCACCGCGGCGCCGATCAGGCTGATGTTCCGGGCCCCGATGGTGTTGATGCCCACCGCGCCGATGACGCCGGACAGGGCGATGGCAAGGTAGAGGAACGCGGCGTTGAGGGAGATCAGGAGGGGAGCCGACTCCGGGTTGAGGGTGATCAGGCGCGACTGCTGCGGCGCGGTGATGCCCCAGGCCGCGACGCCGTACACCACGATGACGACGGCCGCCGCGGCGAACGAGCCGGTGGCGAGCGGCAGCACGAGGAGACTGGCCGCCAGCAGGGTGACCGCGCCGCCCACCACCACACGTGCCCCGAACCGGTCGGCGAGCGTCCCGGCGTAGAAGTTGCCGACCATGCCCGTGAGGCCGAACGCGAACATCAGGATGGCCAGTTTCCGGCCGTCGCCGCCGGTGGCGGGGGCGAACACCTCGGCCATGTAGGTGTAGACGATGTACGCCGCGGTGAAGGCGACGAGCGTCGCGGCGAGCACGGCCACCGCACGGCGGTCGCCGAGCGGCGCGAGGCGCTGGCGCAGACCTCCCGGCGCCCCTGTGACCACCGCCGGCACGAGGGTGAACACGCCGAACAGGCTCAGCACGGTGAGAAGGGCGATGAACCACATCGTGGCCCGCCAGTCGAGGACGCTGCCCACGACGGTCCCGATCGGAGCGCCCAGCGCGGTGGCGGCGGTGAGTCCGGTGGTGACGGCGGCGATGGCCCGGCCGCGGCGTTCGGGCCCCATCAGCGCCGAGGCGGTGACGCTGGCCGCCGGGATGTAGAGGCCGGCGCCGACGGCGGCGATCACCTGGGCCGCCAGGACCACGGGGAACGACGGTGCGAGACCGGTCCCCACGACACCGAGCAGATAGACCAGCACGGACAGCTTGAGCACCTTGTGACGCGGCCAGGCGGCGGTGAGCGTGCCGAGGATCGGCGCCATCACCGCGCAGGTCAGCGCGAACACGGTGACCACCTGTCCGGCGGTGGTGATGCTGACGGACAAGGAGTCGCTCAGCTCGGGCAGGACACCGGCGAGCACGAACTCGTCCGTACCGATGGCGAAGGCACCGAATGCCAGGACGAGGACTCCCCGCCACGGTGCGGCGGACTCTCCCTCGTCGGTCTTCCCCTCAGGCGTCCCGCTCTTGTGGTCCGGGACGGACTTACTCACGATGAACCCTCCTCGATTTCGGTACCGATCGGTACCATATTGGCGGACGGTATCGGTCGGTACCGTTTAGCGTCAAGGGCGACTACCCTGGTCACATGCCGACTCGCGCACGTGACCGCCTCCTCCAGGCAGCCGATGAGCTCTTCTACGAGGAGGGCATCAACGGAGTGGGCCTGGAGCGCCTTCTGAGCCATTCCGGGGTCGGCCGCGCCTCCCTCTACCGGCACTTCGACGGCAAGGACGATCTGGTGTCCGCGGTCCTGCAGCGCCGGGACGAACAATGGAGGCAGTGGCTGCGGGAGCGGGTGGAGGCCCGCGGCGGCACACCCCTGGCCGTCTTCGACGCCCTGGCCGAGGGGGCGGAGGACAGCGCGTTCCGCGGCTGCGCCTTCATCAACGCCATGGCGGAGAAGGCGAAGGAACCCGGCAGCACCGTCCACCGGCTCGCGGTCGAGCACAAGCGCAAGGTGGCCGACTACGTGCGCGGCCTGATCGAGGACGCCGGCCACGCCGGGGCGCCGGAGCTGGCGGAACAGTTCACGCTGCTCATGGACGGGGCCGTGGTCACCGCGATGAGCGAGCGCAGTGTCGAGCCCTTCCGGCGGGCGCGGCAGATGGCGCAGAGACTGCTGTCCTGACCGCCGTACCGCTTTGTACGCGGCGCCCTTCCGACCGTCGGTCACATACTCCAAAGTTTGATTCGCATCGAAAGTGACGATGCTCATCGAAGGAGGATGACGACAGCCGCTGCGGCGGTCGGGATCGCGGGAGGTGCGGGTGCGCTCATGACGGGAACCGTGCGGACCACCGAGACGCCATGTCCGGGCTCGCCCCTTGCCGCGGCGGCGCCGGCCTCGCGGTGGCCGTGGCGCGCCACGCCGCCCTCGGTACGGGCCCCTTCAAGACCCTCGCGCGGCCCCCGGGCCGCCGGCCGACGATGTCGGCCTTCACCGGTCCCGCCCGCCCGGCGGCGCCCGCCCGCGCGGCTCGGCTGACCGACCGGGCCCGCCCCGGGCGGCCGGCCGGCGCCACTCGCGCCGGTTTCCGGCCTGCGGGTGAATACGGATAATTGCGAACCGGCTTACCCATGGTCCCGCACTCCCCAAAAGAGGTTGCTCTCCCTGGAATGGAGCGGGCCATCCGAAAGGGTCCTCCCGGCGAATTCCGCCGTTTCGCCGAAAAACTTCATCCGTCACACGCCACTCACGATACCCGCAGGAAACACCGTTGACATATGACGCGACCGTCAGTAGCGTGACCAGCACGGCATGACGTGAAATTCGCCCGCACCGGCGGTGCGCTATTCTCGGGCAATTCCTGCGACCGATCCGGTACGACCCCCTCCGGGGGCACACGGAAGGTGACATGGCCGTCCAACCCCTCGACAAGAGAAGCGAGTGGATCCGGAGTGCGGTACCCCGGGTGAACCCCCGGATCCGCCTGGTGTGCTGTCCCTACGCCGGCGCTTCGGCCAGTGCCTACAACGCGCTGTCCGCAGCCCTGCCCGAAGAGGTGGAGGCGCTCTCCGTCCAGTACCCGGGCCGCCCGGGCAACCGTGGCGAGCCGCCGGTCAAGGACGTCGGCGCACTCGCCGACCGCATAGCCGCAGAGGTCCGCCCCTGGCTCGACAGACCGGTGGCCGTCTTCGGCCACAGTTTCGGCTCGGTCGTGGCCTTCGAGGTCACCCGGCGCCTGGAGGCCGCCGGCGCCGCCCCCCGGCAGCTCATCGTGTCCGGACGCCGTTCGCCCTCGGACGGGCTCGGCAGCCACACGCCGCGCGACGACCAGGAGATCATCGCCGAACTCAAGGAGCTGGGCGGCATTCCTCCCCGGTTCTTCGAGAAACCGAAGTTCCTGGAGCCCATTCTGGCGGTCGTGAAGAACGACTATCACGCCAATTCGACCTATCTCGCCCCCGAAAACGCGTCGGTCGGCTGCCCCATATCCTTCCTGCACGCCGACGCGGATCCGTATCTGACCGGCGGCGGGGAGCAGGGGTGGGAACGGCACACATCCGCGGGTTTCCGGATCAGGCGCTTCTCCGGTGGCCATTTCTTCCTGAACGAAAAGGTAGCGGAGGTCGCCGAGGAGATCGCCGAGATCCTCCGCAACGAACCTCTTTGACCGTCTGACTCGGGATGGTGAGCGCAGTGGAGAACATGCTCGCGTACGCAGGCTTATCCGAGCTGTCGGCCGAGGACAACGAGAGAACTCGTCGCGAGCCGACGGCACGCGGCCAGGACGTCGGCGAGGACCTGCTTCTCGGGGTGTACGACCACGTCCTGTCGTACCACGCGGCGACCACGACGGAGATCGCCACGGCGCTCGGGTTGCCGAGCGCCGCCGTCAACCGGGCGATGCGGGAACTGCAGCGGCTCAGACTCGTCCGGCACTGCAAGGAGCAGGACACCTTCCTGGCGGCCGACCCCGACGCCGCCGAGACGGAACTCGTTTTGCCCCTCGAATCCGCCATACACGAGAAACGGCGCGAACTGGTCGCCATCCACCACCAGCTGGAACGTTTCTCCAAGTCTTTCAAACGGCACCAGCGCACCCAGCGGACCAGCCGGCTGGTGGCGACACTGGAGAACCAGCGCGAGATCTCCCTGAGGCTGACGGACTCCCTCCGCCAGTCCTCGGGGGAGATCCTCACGATGTGGCCGGTGTGCAGCTATGAGACACAGATCCTGAAGGACACCCTCCGGCTCTCCTACGAAGCGGTGCGGCGCGGGGTGCGGCTGCGCACGCTGTACCCCCACTCGGCCAGGTCCCATCCCAGTTTCCGGGCGATCCTCCAGCAGGACCTGGACTCGGGGGCGGAGGTCCGCACGTCGGACGAGGTGCAGCACTTCGTCATCATCGTCGACCAGGAGACGGCGTTCCTGCCCACCGACTCCTCCGACGGGGGAACCTCCGCGGTCACCGCCGTCTACGAACCGGCGATCGTGAAGGTGCTGTGCGGCATCTACCGGAACACCTGGCAGCCGGCCTGCGTCTTCGACGGCAACGCCTCCAACGGCGCCTCGCTCAACAACGTCCGCAACGCCATCCTGAAGATGCTCGCCTGCGGTCTCAAGGACGACGTCATCGCCCGCCGGGTGGGGATCTCCTCCCGCACCCTGCGGCGCCATATCGCGGCCATCATGGAGGAGCTGGGGGCGGAGAGCCGCTTCCAGGCCGGCGCGGCCGCCGCGAGCGCCGGCCTGATCGGCACCCTCGGCGGCGGCTGACGGCATCCCTTCGCCCGCCGGCCGGCCGGCGGGCTCTCGCGCGTCCCGGACGGGGCCCGGTGCGGGGCGACGCCCCGCACCGGGCCCCGGGGCCGTCAGAGCACCTCCGACAGGCGCGTACGGATCCGGGCGGCGGCGGTCCTGCCGTAGGTCTCCTCGATCCTGATCGCCAGGTCGGCGGCGGAGAGTTTGTACTCCTGGGTGCCGACCGACTCCAGGACGACGGTGGCCAGCGCGCAGCCGAGCTGGGCCGAGCGCTCCGGCGGCCAGTCCCAGGCCGCGCCGGCCAGGAAGCCGGCCCGGAAGGCGTCGCCGACACCGGTGGGATCCTGGGCGCGGTCCGTCGGCACGGCCGGGACCGCGAACCGCGGCCCTCCCTTCCCGGCGATGGTCACGCCGTCGGCGCCGGCCGTGACGATCCAGGTCCCCACGCGTTCCAGGATCTCCTCGTGCGTCCAGCCGGTCCGCTGCCGGAGCAGGGCGGCCTCGTACTCGTTGGTGAACAGGTAGCGGGCGCCGTCGATCAGCCGCCTGGCCTCCTCGGCTGTGACGCGGGCGAGTTGCTGGGAGGGGTCGGCGGCGAACGGGACGCCGAGCGCGCGGCACTCGTCGGTGTGGCGGAGCATCGCCTCGGGGTCGTTGGGTCCCACCACCACCAGGTCCAGCCCGCCGGGCTGCCGGGCGGCCGGCTCGAGCCGGATGACGCGGGCCTGCGCCATGGCTCCCGCGTAGAAGGTGGCGATCTGGTTCTGGTCGGTGTCCGTCGTGCACACGAAGCGGGCGGTGTGCAGGGTGTCGCTCACGTGGACCAGCCGGGTGTCCACGCCGTTCGTCTCCAGCCACCGGCGGTACTCGGCGAAGTCGGTGCCCACGGCTCCCGCCAGCAGCGGGCGCAGGCCCAGCCGTCCCAGCGCGAGGGCGATGTTCGCGGCCACTCCCCCGCGTCTGATCTCCAGGGTGTCCGCCAGGAAGGAGAGCGAGACCCGCTCCAGGTGGCCGTCGACCAGCTGGTCGGCGAACCGGCCCGGGTAGACCATCAGATGGTCGGTGGCGATGGATCCGGTCACGGCGATACGCACGGTGCTTCCTCCTTCGGCCCGCCCGGTCGCACGAGCGCCGGGGGGCGGTTCGGACCGTCCGCACCGCGGTCCGCGGACGGTCCGTCAGGGGTCAGTCCAGGCCGGCGGCGGCGCGGAGGGCGTCGGTGCGGTCGGTGCGTTCCCAGGTGAAGTCGGGCAGTTCGCGGCCGAAGTGGCCGTAGGCGGCGGTCTGGGCGTAGACCGGGCGGAGCAGGTCCAGATCGCGGATGATCGCGGCGGGCCGCAGGTCGAACACCTCGCCGATGGCCTGCCCGATCCGTCCCGCGTCCACGGTGTGGGTGCCGAAGGTCTCCACGAACAGGCCGACGGGCTCGGCCTTGCCGATGGCGTAGGCGACCTGGACCTCGCAGCGGGAGGCCAGGCCGGCCGCCACGACGTTCTTGGCGACCCAGCGCATCGCGTACGCCGCCGAGCGGTCCACCTTGGACGGGTCCTTGCCGGAGAAGGCGCCGCCGCCGTGCCGGGCCATGCCGCCGTAGGTGTCGATGATGATCTTCCGGCCGGTCAGGCCCGCGTCACCCATCGGACCGCCGATCTCGAACCGGCCCGTCGGGTTGACCAGCAGACGGTACCCCTCGACGTCGAGCTTGATGTCCTCCGCCAGCAGGGCCTTCAGCTCCGGCTCCACGACGAACTCGCGGACGTCGGGGGCGAGCAGGGTCTCCAGGTCGATGTCGGAGGCGTGCTGGGAGGAGACCACCACCGTGTCCAGGCGTACGGCCTTGTCGCCGTCGTACTCGATGGTGACCTGCGTCTTGCCGTCCGGGCGCAGGTAGGGGACGGCGCCGTTCTTGCGGACCTCGGAGAGCCGGTGGGACAGGCGGTGGGCGAGGCGGATCGGCAGGGGCATCAGCTCGGGGGTCTCGTCGGTGGCGTAGCCGAACATCAGGCCCTGGTCGCCCGCGCCTCCGGTGTCGACGCCCTGCGCGATGTCCGGGGACTGCGCGCCGATCGACACCGACACCCCGCACGAGGCGCCGTCGAAGCCCTTCTTGGAGGAGTCGTAGCCGATGTCGAGGATCCTGCCCCGCACCAGCGCGGGGATGTCCGCGTACGCGGTGGTGGTGACCTCCCCGGCCACGTGCACCTGACCGGTGGTGATCAACGTCTCCACCGCGACCCGGGAGGACGGGTCCTGCTCCAGCAGCGCGTCGAGAATGGTGTCACTGATCTGATCGGCGATCTTGTCGGGGTGGCCCTCGGTCACGGACTCCGAGGTGAACAGGCGACGGGACACATCGCTCCCTGTGAGGGGTGGGCCGGTGCGCGGGGCGCACCGGCGGCGGATACGGGCACGGCGGGCGGGAGGAGACGGGGCGGGGTCAGTCGTCCGGCCGGTCGCGGTGGTGCCCGCACCGGGCGGGCACCCCGATGGCCGCGGCGACGACGAAGCCCTTCTTGTGGGTGATGGACAGGTTGAGGGAGCCGATGCCCCGTTCCCGCGCGCGCTGGGCGGCGGTCCCCGTCAGCCGTACCACGGGGGCCCCGTCGTCCGCGCGCAGGATGGCCACCTGGCGGGGGGTCACTCCCGCCCCGACGCCGGTGCCGATGACCTTGAGCGCGGCCTCCTTGCCGGCGAAGCGGCCGGTGAGGAACTCCCGGGCGCGTTCGGCGCCGAAGGAGTCCGCGAGGGCGAGTTCGTCGGCGTCGTAGACGTAACGGCGGAACCAGGGCCGGCCGAGCAGGTCGCCGAGCTCGTCCTCGGTCATGACGTCGATGCCGATCCACATGGCTCGCTCCCTGTCTCCTTCCCCGGCCCCGGTGCGGGGGCCGGGGTCATGCGAGGAAAGTGTGTTTGGCAACGCCCTGGAAGACCGCCAGCCGCTGGATGTGGCCGGTGCCCTCCATGAACTCGAAGGCCCGCGCGTCGCGGTACAGCTTGCCGAGCCACGGGTCCTCGAGGAGGGAGGCGGGTCCGAGGAGGTCGGCGGCGGCGAGGGTGGCGCGTTCGGCCAGTTCGGCGGCGCGTGTCTTGACGCCCGCGATGCGGTCGGACCGCACCTTTCCGGCGTCGATCGCGGACGCGATGTCGTAGTTCTGCCGCCGGGTGGCCTCCAGCCGGTCCCGCAGGTCCTCCAGCCGGTCGCGGGCCGTTCCGGTGAGGGCCGGCCGTTCGCGGCGGACGTGGTCCAGGACGGCGCGGGTCAGGCCGAGGGCGGTGCCGGCGAGGACCGGGCGGAAGCGCTGGAGGGTGCGGATGGCGCCCACCAGTCCGCGGCGGCTGGGCCTGAGCGTGTCGTAGCCGAGGACCTGCTCCCGTTCGATCCGTACGCCGTCGAGCGTGATGGCGGAGATGCGCGCGCCGCGCATCCCGACGGTCGGGATCAACTCGGCCCGGAAGCCGGGGTCCCGGGTGTCGACGAGCACGGCCTCGATGCCCAGCGGTCCGGGCGCCCGGCGGCAGAACACCACGCCCAGCCGGGCGAAGGCGGCGTTGCCGACGTAGCGCTTGGCTCCGCTGAGCCGGAAACCGTCGCCGTCGGGGGTCAGGGCGGTCTCCAGCTCGGTGGCCGCGGATCCCTTCGCGGGCTCGGTGAGGCCGAAGAACGTCCAGGTCGCCTCGGGGCGGCTCAGCTGCTCGTAGTAGGCGTGCCGCTGTTTGTCGTCGCCGAGCGCGTCCACCGCGACCCCGGACATCAGCGGGCCGGGGCAGGCGAGCATGAAGCCGGCGTCGCCGTAGCTCAGTTCCTCGATGGTGACGGTGTGCTCCAGGCAGGAGCGCATGTCGTAGGTGTGCCCGTCGATGCGCAGCGGAGCGTCCAGGTACTCCACGGGGATGGTGCTGAGGCGCATGAGGCCGGCCGCGGGGAGGTGGAGCCACCGGTCGATGGCCGTGGGGTCGCGGTCGATCTCCATGCCGGGGTCCCGCAGCTGCGCGGCCGCGTCCCTGACATGGGAGCGCAGCACCTCCGTCCGGCGGGGCAGCGGGGGCTCACTCACGGCCGGCTCCCTCCTCGGGCTCTCCCGTGTGCAGATAGGTGTTGCCCAGCAGTTCGGCCGCGTACAGGAGCCGGCCCGGTCCCTCGGCCGCGAAGCTGCTCGCGCCGTACAGTCCGAGCGCGGTGCGGCCGGCGGCGACCAGGTCCCGGTGGATCCGGCGGCGGCGCCCGGCGGTGGGCCGGGGCAGGTCGAGGAGGTCCCGGGTCTCGGACAGGGCCAGGGCCACGTCCGCGATCGTGCCCCGTACGAGCTGCCGGCCGAGCAGCGGGGCGCCTTCCGAGGTGCGCCCGTCGAGGCGGCTGACGGCGCCGTCGAGGACGTCGCGCAGCAGTCGCCAGTGCAGCCGCACCAGTGCGTCGCAGAAGACCTGCGCCACCGTGTCGCCGGCCGGTGGTGCGTCGCGTACGGCGGCGAGGGTGCCCGAGGTGCCGGGGACCGGGGTGCCCGCGGGCAGGCGCTGTGCGGAGGCGATGGTCCAGCCGGCCGGGGAGGACACCGTGCCGCCAGGGGCGGCCTGTTCGTGGCAGTCGTCCAGTTCCCCGGCGAACGCCTCCAGCCACCCGAGGACCGGGGCGGGGAGCGTGGCGTCCGTCGTCGTCATCGCTCCTCCCGCGCCGCGTCCCGGGCCCGGTCCGACTGCAGTACCGCGATGTGGGTGCCGCCGGAGAGCGGGTCGGTGTCGCACAGCAGCACGGTGCCGTAGCGCTCCCGCCAGTCGGTCCAGTGCCGGGCCAGTGCCAGCCAGACGCTGGTGCAGTACGTGCCCGGGTTGCAGTGGAAGGAGGGGATGTCCTGGCCGAGCGGGTCGCGGTCCAGCCAGGGGCCGGTGACCAGCAGTGTGCCGTCGGGGTCCTTCGCGGTCAGCTCGCCGAGCCGGGTGACGGCGGACTCGGTCGCCGCGACGGACTCCACCCGGGCGATCCGCGGACCGCCGTCGGTGCCGAGGACCAGCAGGACCCCGGAGTCGACCAGGTGGTTGTCGTGGACCAGGGGGAACCGGGTGGGCAGGGTGGTCTGTTCCAGGACGGCGAGCACGGCCCGCCGGGAGCGGCCCGCCCGCTGGAAGGCCGAGACGGCGCGCAGCGCGGTGAACGGCGCGGCCAGTCCCTGCTGGTGGATGCCGAAGTTGACGGCCCGGCCGCCCAGCAGCCGGTCCAGGTAGGGCGCCATGGCGGTGAACGGGGTGATGTCCGGCAGCGCGTGGGCCACGATCACCAGGTCGGGTTCGCTGTCGCGGACGTCGGAGGCGGTCACCAGCCGGTCGACCAGGTCGCGGTGGCTGACGTGGGGCGCGGAGCGCAGCAGCGTCTCGTCCACCTCCAGGCCGAAGGGCTCGACCAGGTCACGGTAGTAGGAGAGGTTCGACAGGGTCGCTTCGGGGGACCTGCGGGGCGGTGCCACCACCCCGCAGGCCGCAAGGAGGGCCGGCATGCGCGATCCGCCTCAGACTCCGCTGGTGGTCTGCTGGGACAGGACGTAGTCGGTGAGGGTGCCGACCGATTTGAAGTCGTCCATGTCGAGGTTCTCCGGGTCCACGGACACGTCGATGGCGTCCTCCAGCGCCATCAGCATCTCCAGGACCGAGGTGGAGTCCAGGTGCAGGTCCTCGAAGAGCCGGACCTCTTCGGTCAGGCCGGTGACGGGCTGCTCCAGCACCTCGCTGAGCGCCTTCTCGACGGCGTTGACCACGTCGTGACGTTCCATTGCCGATGTTCTCCTTCGGTGCCGGGTTCCTTCAGTGGCGGGTGAAGTCCACGAGGCGCTGCCTGTCGAGCAGGTCCTCCTTGCGGTCCCGTTCGCGGACGAGGTGGGCTCTCCCGCCGTGCACCAGGACCTCGGCGGGGAATCCGTGGCTGAGGAAGAGCCCGGGTGAGGCGGTCGGCCCGTAGGCGCCGGAGAGTTCGACACCGATCAGGTCGCCGGGCTCGACCCGCGGCAGCTGGACCTTCTTGCCGATGACGTCGTTGGGGGTGCACAGCGGCCCGGTGACCGTGTAGGTGTCCGCGGCCTCGTCGCCGTGCCGGCTCAACGACCGGATCGGGAAGTTGCGCTTGACGAAGCTGCCGATGCCCACCGCGGCCATGTGGTGGTTGGTGCCGCCGTCGGCGATCACGAACTTCTCGCCGAGGGACTCCTTGACGTACAGCGCGCGCACCACGTAGGTGCCGCAGGCCGCGACGAGGTAGCGCCCCAGCTCGTTGATCAGGCGGCAGCGCGGGTACTTGGCGGTGAAGGAGGCGACGGCCTCGTTGATGCCGGCGACCGTGGTCTCGATGTCGAGGCTCTTCTCGTTGTCGAAGTAGGCGACGCCGAATCCGCCGCCGAAGTCCACGGTCTCGGGGACGATGCCCAGCCGGTCCGACAGCTCGGCCGCCAGGGCGAGGATCTCCCGGGTGTTGTGCACGAGGTCGTCGGCGTTCAGGAAGCGCGTCCCCATGTACGCGTGGAAGCCGCGCACCCGCACCCGGCGCAGTGCGGCGATCAGCCCCCGGGAGCCGCGCAGTGTGTCGGCGTCGATGCCGAACTGCCGCGGCTTGCCGCCCATGGCCAGGCCGGACCCCTTGGTGTGGAAGTCGGGGTTGATGCGCAGCAGTGCGGTGACGTCGTCGCGCCCCAGCTCGGCCGCGATCTCCTCCAGGAGCGTGACCTCCTCCAGGGACTCGCACACCACCGCGTGGATGCCGGCGGTGACGCACGCCTCCAGCTCGGCGCGGGTCTTGCCCGGTCCCAGGAAGATGACGTTCTCGGGCGCGATGCCGGCCCGCCGTACCGTCATCAGCTCGACCATCGAGGAGATCTCGGCCCCGGCGCCCAGTGAGGCGAGGTAGCCGCACACGCTGACGTTGGGGTTGGCCTTGAGGGAGTAGAAGATGTCGACGGCGGGGTGCAGCCGCTCCCTCAGCGAGGTGTAGACGGAGTGCAGTACGTCGGCGTCGTAGAGGAACAGCGGGGTGCCGAACTCCTCCGCGATCCGTGACACCGGTATGCCCTGTACGTGGAGTTCCCGACTGCTCATGGCGTCCTCCCGGCTGTGTTCAGTCGGTCGAGCGCGGCCTCGACCCGGCGGTCCAGCGCGTCGAGTCCCTCGCGGTCCCCGGCGAACAGCATGGTGTAGAGCCGGCCGTTGAAGTGGGGCGCCGGCGTGGTCGGTTCGCCGGCGAGCACGTCGCCGGCCTGGGCGTTGACCGTCCCGAAGCAGGTGATGACGAGCCCGTCCCCGTCGTGGGGCGGTTCGGCGAGGGCGCCGAGCGCGTCGGTGACCGCCTCGAACGGCAGGGGTTCGGCGAGCCGCAGCGGGTAGTGCCTGGCCAGTGCGGCTCCTCCGGGGCGGCCGAAGCGCTCGGTGACCCGTCCCTGGTAACTGGACATGTTCAGCCGGGCGTTGATCTCCAGGACCGGGTAGACCAGGTCGTCGGCCCCGAGCAGGGCGTCCACGCCGACGACGCCGAAGAAGCCGTCCGCGTACAGGCGGCCGCCCAGTGCCACGGCGGCCGTCGCCAGTTCGTCCTGCTGGGCCGGGGTGAGGTCGGCGGGCATGACGTGGCCGAGGTGCACACCACCGGAGGTGAGGGCCTGCTTGACGAAGTCCAAGCGCACCCGGCCGCGGCGGTCGACGGTGAACTGGTAGTTGAGGTCGAACCGTTTGGGCAGGAACGCCTCCACGACGACGTGCAGCGCGTCGTCACCGCGGTTCGCGGCCCTGCGCTCGACCATGCGCAGCAGCCGGTCGGCCTTCCTGCGGCTGTCCAGGACCAGCAGGCCCTTGCCCGAGACGCCGTAGGCGTCCTTGACGATCACCGGCCGGTCCTCGCCCAGTTGCCTCTCGAGGGCGTGCCGCAGCTGCCCCACCGTCTCGCAGCAGTGGCCGGGGATGGTGCGCAGCCCCAGCTCCTCGGCCACGCGCCGGCTGTAAATCTTGCTGTTGACGCGTTCGTAGGTGGCGGCGTCGGGCACCGCGGGGCGCAGCCCGGTCAGCTCGCCGATGCGCTCCTCCTGGGCGGAGTTGCCCATGGGCATCAGGTAGGCGCCGTCCCGGGCGATCCGGCGCAGCCGCTCCAGGAGTTCCGGGGAGTCCAGCACGGCCGCGCCGGTGCCGCCGGCCGCGGCGGGCGCGGCGGTGACCAGCTCGGTGGGGGCTCCCAGGCCCGTCTTCTCGGCGTAGCTCCGGTAACCCTCGTCCAGCGGGCGGTCGAGGAGCAGGTAGTCGGCGGGCTCGGCCAGGAGGGCGCCCAGTTCCTCCATGCGCTGCACGGTGGCGGCCGTGGCGGAGCCCCGCGCCGCCGGAAGGCCGGTGTAGGAGCGCGCCCACTGGTTCTCCACCTCGAAGTTGCACAGCCATACGAACCGGGCGTCCCGGTCGCCGGTGAGCGCCTCTTTCAGGCCCGCGGTGTAGCCGTCGTCGAAGGACATCGCGTTCACCGCTTCCTGTGCCTGATCACCATGGCGCCGAAGGTGGCGCCGAGGCCGACGGAGACCAGGACGTAGTAGCGGCCGTCGGCCAGGCGGTCCTGGTCGCGCAGGGTCGTGTAGTTCACGAAGACGTCGGAGGCGTAGGTGTGGCTGTAGTGCGCGACGTTGTCCAGGAAGAACTTCTCCGGGTCGGCTTCCATCTCCTTGATCGTCTGGCGCCAGGAGACCATGTTCACGTTGTGCGGGACCACCAGGTCGACGTCGTCGAAGGAGAGTCCCGCCGCGTCCACGGCCTCGTTGATCACCTCGCCGAGCACGGTGCCGTAGACCTGCCCGAAGCCCTGTGTCTCCTCCTTCGTCATCTCCAGCCCGGCGGCGTACTCGCCGAGCGTGCGGGTGACGAAGGACAGCACCTCGTCGCCGGGGCCGCCCACGGTCACCAGGCAGGCGGCCGCCGCGTCGGCCATGATGGCGCTGTTGGGGATGAGCTGCACCTTCGGCGAGTACGCCCGCTCGCCGGTGACCATCAGCGCGTACGCCCCCTCGGGCGCCTCGGCACGCAGCAGTTCGCCCGCCAGGTCGATCGCGCCCAGGCTGCTGACGCACGCCTGGTGGGTCAGCGCGAAGGCCTCCGCGTCGTGCAGCCCCAGGCCCTCGCGGATCGTCGCGGCGGTGTCGACGTCCGGCGGGGCGACGGCCTGCACGGTGTGCGCGTAGATGACGTACTCGACCCTGCGTCCCTCGGGCAGCGCCGCCAGCGCGCGGCGTGCCGCCGGGAGCACCAGGTCGAACAGGCCGGTGTCCGGGTCGAAGCGGAGCCGGTCCAGTCCGTAGATCTTGCGGAAGACGCCCACCTCGGCGCGTCTGAGCCCGAGGCTCGCGGCCACGTCGTCGATGCGGACGCTGCGTTCGGGGAGGAACGACTCGATCCTCTCCAGCGTCGTCGCGGTGCTCACCCGGCCTCCTCAGCTGCCCGCGTACTCGGCCCGGACGAGCCAGCTGCGGGCCACGCCCCGGCGGTCGCGCGGCTGCACCTCGTACGGCCAGCGGCCCTCGCCCGCGCCGGGGTCGCCGGGCTCGCGCAGATCCCGTACCTTCCAGCCCGAGGCGGCCAGGAAGTCCTCCGGCTCGTCGGTCCCGAACAGCCACGGCGTGCCGTCTTCCTTCAGTCCCTTCAGGAACGACTGGGAGAACGGGCTGCGCAGCAGCGCCTTGCTGACGAAGTCCACGGCGAGCCAGCTGCCGGGGGCGGAGGCCGACCCCAGGGTGCGCAGCAGGTGGACGACCTGTTCCTCGGTGAGGAAGAACATCAGTCCCTCGGCGATCCACAGCGTCGGCCTGGCCGGGTCGAAGCCGGCCTGCTTCAGGGCGGGCAGCCAGTCCTGGGCGAGGTCGGCCTTCACCTCGACGCGCTCGACGGCGGCCCGGCCGCCCAGCCGGGCGAGGCGGGCGCGCTTCTCCTCCATCAAGGCCTCGTGGTCGATCTCGTACACCGTCGTGCCCGCGGGCCACGTCAGGCGGAACGCCCGGGTGTCCATTCCGGCGGCCACGAGGACCACCTGCCGGACGTCGCCGTCCCGCAGCACGGTGTCGACGCTGTCGTCGAAGTACCTGGTGCGGATCGCGATGAACGGGATCAGTCCGCCACCGCCGTACTTGTCGAGCAGTTCGAAGCCGCGCGGCGCCGCGAGTGCGCGGGCGAACGGGTCCTCGAACATGGCGTCCCCGGTGCGTTCCGACTCCAGGGCGCGAGCGGCCGCCGTCCACTGGGCCGTATACGAAACAGCTTCCACGTCCCTTACCTCCGTAAGAAGTCAGACCGCCGCGAAAAACGCCTTCTCGATGGAGGAGAGGGTCTGGAAATCGCGAATGTCGATGTTGTCGAAGTCGATCTCGACGCCACTGGCGCCCTCGATCGCGTAGACGAGTTCGACGAAGGACAGCGAGTCGACCAGGCGGCTCTCGATGAGGTTCTCGTCCGGCGCGACGTCATCCCGTTCCGGGTGCCGGCTCAGAATCCACGAACGTATTTCCTCGATGCCTGCGGAAGCCATTTCAACTCCTCAGTCTGTCAAGCCGATTCGAGTTGTTGGTGTGCTTCCTTCTCCGTGGCCGTGTCGCAGAACGCGACCGCCACGGCGAAGGGATCGTCGTGCGCGATGCTCACTTCGATGTGTCCGACACGGGCGTCCCGTGCCAGTCGTGCGGCGCGGCCGCTCAGCCTCACCACGGGCCGCCCGCCGTTCTCCTTCAGGATTTCGATGCCGAGCCACGGCATGGGCTGCCCGGCCGCGTGGAACAGTTTGAAGACGGCCTCCTTGGCGGCCAGCCGTCCGGCGATTCCCGGAATGTCCGGCCCGCTCTCCGTGACGCAGAGCCCGAGTTCCTCCGCCGAGAGCATGCGGGGGAGGACGGGTTCCGCCTCCGGCGTCAGGAGCCGGCTCACCCGGGCGAAGGGGACCAGATCGATCCCGACTCGCCCCGGGAGCATGTCAGGAGACCCGTTCGGCTGCCGCCCGGACGGCTTCCAACGCCTGGTGCGCGTCGCCGTCGTGCTGGTCCAGCAGGACCGCCAGCCAGCGTTCCAGACCGAAGGCGACGCAGCTGGTGTAGGCGTGTTCGTCGCTGTTCTCGCGGCGGATGTTGCACCGTTCCCCGAAGAAGTTGCGGTGCGTGTTGACCGAGGCGATGGCCAGATCGCCCGCCTGGAACTCGTACTTCACGGGGCTGAGCCTCGACAGCAGGGCGCGCGCCCCGTCGTTCTCGAAGAACGGGTCCGTCGCGGCCACCTTCTCCAGGCCGAGGGACAGGGCCCCGGAGAACTCCAGGATCCGTTCGGTGAACCGGGCGATGGTGTCCTGGGTGTGCTCGTACGAGCCCAGCGCGACGATCTCGCGCATCTGGAAGCTGAGCAGCCGGCGCAGCCCGCCGTAGTGCTCCTCGTTGCGGAAGCACCGGTTGACCAGGGTGATCAGGGTCTCGTCGGGGACGTGGGAGTTCTCGTGGTGGAGGTAGGCCCCGTAGCAGGTGGCGTGCGGGAGCCCGAGTCGCGCCCCGAGCAGGCTCTCGGGGGCGAACCCGCCGTCCGAGGGCTTGCCGGAGCCCGTGTCGAGGTCGAGGCCCGTCCCTACCAGGGCGAGGTGGGGGAAGTTCGTGTAGACGTCGAACTTCTCCAGGTCCCGGACCGGGTAGACCGGCGGCGGGAGGATCTCGCGGGCGCCCTGCGCGCGTCCCCAGCCGGAGAAGACGGCGTCCAGTTCCCTGAGGAGGTCGGTCTGGTCCGGCGGGAGGATGACGAGCGCGTCGCCGGTGCCCAGGTCGAACCGCGTGGTGGGCGGCATCAGATGATTCCCGCCTTCTGAAGGAACTTGGTGGTCTTCCGGAAGACGCTCTGCTCGAACTGCGCCCGGGTCGGCGCCTGAAGCAGTTCCCGGCGGAGCTCCTGCGGCTTCTCCACGCCCGCGTCCCGGTACACCTGCGGGTTGAAGAGCGACTCGAAGCTGTACGTCATGTAGCGCTTGATGTAGGCCGACACATCGGCCAGTTCCTGCTCGGTCGAGTTCTTCTTGACCTCGGCGAAGAGGGCGGAGACCAGTTCGCGGCCGAAGGCGATGTGCCGGGACTCGTCCTGGTGGTGGATCCGGTTGATGGCCCGGATCGTCTCGTGCAGACGGGTGTCCAGGGCCATCTTGGAGTTGAAGTGGTCGACCAGCTCCTCGAAGATGAGGATGCGGGCGAACACCAGCAGGCTCTCCACGTCCGAGCGGGGTATCTCCGCGCTCGCGCCGGCCGGCTGACGGTAGATCTTCTTGCCGTAGCGCAGGCAGAACTCGGCGAAGAACCACATGTGCTCGTTCTCCTCACCGATGAAGTGGTGGAAGAACTCGGACGGGGTCTCGAACCCCGAGGTGTGGATCCTCTTCGTCACCTCGATGAGAAGTTCACGGATTCCGTGGACGTTGAGGCTGTAGAAGTTGATGCTCTCGTAGCGGGACAGCGCGTAAAGCTGTTCCTGCGTCAGCCTCTCGGCCGCGGCCGTCCCGTACGTGGTGGTGAGTTCGGGACTCATCCACCACATGTTCTCGGGAAGTCGGTCCGGCCACTCGAAGAGCTTGTAGGGATTGTAGTAATCCTCGACCGACTTCGAGCTCAGCCGTTCCAGAATATCCAGGAAACGGTCATTCTGATCTATCAGAACGCTGACCACGCCGCTTGTCCTCCGAGTCCGTCCGAAGCAAGTGCCCGCTGACAGGAGACTTCTTGGCATGTACCGAATTTCCGGTGCCGCCCAAGACCATATGTACGATGCATGGCCCGTGCAATGACCGAAAGCGGACTGTCCTCTACCGGTCAGCAGGACCCCGCCCGTCACCGCTGCGTAACCGCGCCCTTACCCCGGCGCCGTGGGCCGTGCCCGAGGCGAGGCCGGCGCAGTGGGACATCCTGGAGCGGTTGAGCGGCGTCACGGATACTTCCGCCGCTCACCAGCGCACGGCCGTGAAGTCGACCGGCCGGGGTTGCAGCAGGCGGGTGCGTTCCGTCAGGTCGCGCAGACGGCGGGACATCTCGTCCACCGGCAGCCGGCGGCGGTCGCCGTGGCCCGGCAGCACCCATTCGAACCGCAGCCGGTGCGCCGTCCGGGCCAGGGACGCGGCCAGTTCCTCGATGGAGTACCAGGTCACGCTGTCGGCGACCTCCAGGTCCGCGGTGGTCCGGGACCAGTAGAAGCTGTCGCCGCTGAAGCAGTACCGGTCGTCGGCGAGGTACAGGACGCTGCCCCGGGTGTGTCCGGGCAGGGGGTGGACGGTGACGCCTTCGGCGATCTCCCGTGGTTCCAGCCCGCGGATCACCTGGTCCGCGTCCGGCGCCGCGTCCAGGTCGCCTTCGTGGATCCACAGCCGGGCACCGAAGTGGTCGGCGTAGCGGCGGCCGTGCGCGGCGTGGTCGCGATGGGTGAGCAGCACATCGGTCACGGGGCCGTCGGCCGAGTAGCGCTCGGCGAGTTCGGGGCTCCAGCGCGGGGTGTCGATCATCATCCGGGTGCCGGCCGGCCGCAGCAGCAGGTACGAGTTGGCGCCGGCGGTGTGCGTCGAGTTGTGGCCGCAGATCAGCACGCCGTCGTCCAGGGCCAGCGGGAACGGGTCCAGCGACGGGTCCACGCGGCCGGTCGCCGGCCGGATCGAGCGGGTGTGGCAGGCGAAGACCGCCGCGTGCAGGCTCCGGTTCTCCGCCTCGTCGGCGGGCGGGCGCAGGATCCGCGACCTCCCGTCGGCCTCGTCGATCAGCTCGGGCGCGAACTGCCGGGCCACATCGCAGTTCGTGCAGCGGTCGTCCACAAACCATCCGTCCACGGCTGGGCTCCTTCCTCACGGGCGGCCCCCGGCCGGTGCCGCCCCCTTCCAGGGGTATCCCGCCGGCCGCCCGAACCGTAAGCCCCTTCCGATCTTGTACTTTCCGCACCCGGGCGCTCTGGGCACCGGACGCGACACGGTCCGCGGCGGATGCCTTCGGGCCGGCTCAGGGCCGTACGTCGAAGCCGCCCCGGCCGTCGAACCGCACCTCGTGCACCGCGTCGAACCCGTCCGCCA
Organism: Streptomyces sp. DSM 40868; assembly: GCF_011820545.1. Classification (NCBI taxonomy): domain Bacteria; kingdom Bacillati; phylum Actinomycetota; class Actinomycetes; order Kitasatosporales; family Streptomycetaceae; genus Streptomyces; species Streptomyces sp. DSM 40868. The sequence continues at coordinate 8,183,374 of NZ_CP050504.1, read as the reverse complement.
CCGAGGGCCTGCGCAGCCTCTTGAGGGTGGCGAGGACGCCGACGTCGGGGACCCGGCCGCGGCTCTCGCGGGCGGCGTTGCGGCGCAGGGAACCCGGTACGTCGGGCGGGAACCAGTAGGCCGTGACGGTGGCCCCGTGGGCCCGGGCCGCCGCCACCAGCGGGGCCCACTCCTGCGGCGACGGGTTGGTGTTGTCCACGGCCACGGGCCGGCCCGCCGCCAGGTGCTCGGTGACCAGCCGCATCTGCCGGGCCTGCTTGTTCCTCGCGCCGCGCGGGAACAGATCCTTGCCGACCAGCTCGTACCGGTCGGACAGGCACCGCGCGTAGAACGTGGACTTCCCGGAGGCCTGCAGCCCGACCAGTACCACCAGGTCCGCCTGTGTCGCCATACCGCCACTGTGGCACGCCGCCGGCCGGGCGCCGAGCCTCCCGGGTGGCGGCCCTCAGTTCTGCCCGCTGCCCTCCAGCAGGCCGGTGACCTGCGGGCGGACGGCTTCCCAGGCGGTGGCCGGCAGATCGCCGAGGGCCGTGTCCCGCAGGGCGTCGAGGGCGTCCTCGGCGCCGGTGTCGCACCGGGTGGTGCCGGTGAGCACGTCGTAGCCGTCCCGTACGGCGACGCGCAGGCGGCGCCGCTCACCGTCCTCGGCGTGCAGGGCCGAGGCCACGACGAGGGGCGGCTCCCCGCCGGGCTCGGCGGGCAGCTTGCGGTAGGCCGAGGCGAGGGGCGCGCGCCAGTGCAGACCGAGCAGCACGGGGCGTTTGGCGACCACCTCGGCCAGGTCCGCCTCGCGGACCCCTTCGGGCTCCAGGACCGTGGCCCGGGCGTCCAGGGCCAGGGCGGGCGGCAGCAGGCAGCGCAGCGTACTGCCGACGATGTTGCCGCCGACCGTCGCGGTCCGCCGCACGGCGCCGGTGCCGATCGTGGCGGCGGCCAGCCGCAGGACGTCCGGCGCGGTCGCGTCGATCCGGTGCAGCAGCACGGCGCCGCCCAGGGTCTCCCGCCCGACGGCGTTCGCCTCCGGCACCTCCCTCAGCGACACCGCCAGTCCGGGGAATCCGTCGCGCTGCCAGGTCGCCCAGAGGAGCGTCGCCCCGCCGATCGGCACGGCCCCGTCGGCGAGGCACTGCCGGGCTTCCGGTACGGACGTGGGCAGACGCAACAGCACAGCGGCCGACCTGCCTTTCTGGACTCGGGACGCGGGGGCGTCTCTGGGCTCGGGCTCGGGCTCGGGATACGGGGCGTCTCCGGGCCCGGGACGCCGGGCGGACGGCCGACGGCCACCTGCCCGTCGACAGCGCAGTCTTCTCGCGCGGCGGGGGGCGCGTACAGGGCTCACACGAGCATGCGGCGCGCGCTCACGCTGCGCCGGCCGGCCGCCGCGGCGGAGGGGAGCGTGCCACTCTCGGGAAGGGTGGAATGGCCGGTGACCGGCGGGTGTTGGAGAGGCGGAAGGCGGCTGTCGCCCTCGTACCGCATGCGGCGTACCCCGTCTCCCGGGGCGGCCGTGCCCGACGGAAGGAAGCACCATCCATGGCCCGCGACGCGCGCACGATCACCAACCCGGCCACCCTGCACGACCCGACCCCGTTCGGCTACAGCCACGCCGTATCGGCGCCCGGCGCGCTCGTCTTCATCGCGGGCCAGTACGCCTCCGACGCCGACGGCGCCCCGGTGCCCGGCGACTTCGCCGCGCAGGTCGAGCTGGCCTTCGACCGGTTGCGGCTGGCCCTGGAGGCGGAGGGGCTCGGGTACGAACACGTGGTCCGGCTCGGCACGTTCGTCGTCGACCACGACGCCGCGAAGCTGGAGGTCCTCGGCAAGGCCCTGCTCGCGCGCTTCGGGGACCGGCTGCCGGCCCAGACGTTGAGCGGCGTGGCGTCCCTCGCGCTGCCCGGCATGCTGTTCGAGGTCGACGCGGTCGCCGTCCGCCCGACCGCGCCGCAGGTGTGACGGGCGCCCGCCCGCATCACTCCGTTCCGCTCATCGCCGTAGACCCCGGGCGCCGGTGCCCGTACGGGCCACGGCGGCCGAGGGTACGGCGCACGGCCGACGGCTACGACCCGAACGGCGACCGGCCCCGGTGCGCGCACTGCCGACCGGGGCCGAGTGTCCCGCCGTACGCGCCTTCAGGACACTGCCCGCCGGAAACCGCCGTACCCCGGCACCACGGCCCGGCGGGGCCGCATCGCCGTACCGGAGCCCCCGCCGCCGTCACTCCCCGGCCGCCACCGCCCTGAAGGCGCTCAGCGCTTCCCGTACCGACTCGGTCATGTCCCGTTCCCCGTCGTCCGCGAGCCAGCGTTCGAAGCCGATTCTGAAGACGGCCACCCCGGCCTCCGCGGCCAGACCGGCGGCGGGCTCGGTGACGCCGCGGCGGCGCAGGGTGTCGGCGAGGGCCGCCGACAGGGAGGCGAGTTTGATCAGCTCGCGTTCCCGGAGTTCCGCGTTCGCCGTGATGACGGCGTGCCGTGCGCGCGCGTAGGCCCGCCGGCCGGCGAATGTCTCGCTGACCGCGTCGAGTCCGCGGGCCAGCGCGTCGATGGGCGCCGCGCTCTCGGGGGCGTCGGCGACCGCCCGGACGAACAGTTCCTGGAGCTCGCCGGCGCCGGAGAACAGCACCTCGCGCTTGTCGGCGTAGTGGCGGAAGAAGGTCCGCTCGGTCAGGCCGGCCCGTTTGGCGATCTCGGCGACCGTCGTCTGTTCGTAGCCCCGCTCGCGGTAGAGCTCCAACGCCGCATCCGCCAGGCGCCCGCGCGCGTTCGGCTCCCATCTGCTCATGACCGGGATCCTAGCGATGTCAGTGACTGTCATCGAGTGCTAGGGTCGATGACAGTCACTGACATCACTAGTCGGGAGTTCCCCCATGCGTTTCTTCGTGACCGGCGCGTCCGGCTGGATCGGCTCCGCCCTCGTGCCCGACCTCTTGACCGCCGGGCACCAGGTCGTCGGGCTGGCCCGCTCCGACGCCTCCGCCGCCGCGCTGACCGGGGCCGGGGCGGAGGCCGTCCGCGGCGACCTCGACGACCTCGACGTCCTGCGGGCGACGGCCGCCGCCTCGGACGGCGTGATCCACCTCGCCTTCAAGCACGATCTCGCCTTCGGCGGCGACTTCGAGGGGGCCGGCGCAGCCGACCGCCGCGCCGTCGACGCCCTCGGCGAGGCGCTCGCCGGCACCGGCCGGCCCTTCGTCCTGGCATCCGGACTGGCCGGTCTCGCGCCGGGGCGGGTGGCGACCGAGCGGGACATGCCCCCGGCCGACGGTTCGGCCGCCGCCATCCGGGGGGCCACCGCCGAGGCCGTGCTCGCGCTCGCCTCGCGCGGTGTCCGCTCCTCCGTCGTGCGGCTCTCCCCCACCTGCCACGGCGCCGGGGACAACGGCTTCATGGCGATGCTGGTCGCCACCGCCCGCGCCAAGGGCGTCTCCGGGTACATCGGCGACGGCGCCAACCGCTGGCCGGCCGTGCACCGGCTCGACGCCGCGCGGCTGTTCCGGCTCGCGGCCGAGAAGGCACCCGCCGGATCGGTGCTGCACGGCGCAGCCGAGGAGGGCATCGCCCTGAGGGACATCGCGGAGGTCATCGGCCGCCGCCTCGGTGTGCCCACGGTGTCCGTGGCGCCCGAGGACGCGGTCGGCCACTTCACCTGGATGAGCCACTTCCTCGGCGTCGACGCCGCCGCGTCGAGCACCCTGACCCGCGAACTGGTGGGCTGGGAGCCCGTACACCCCGGACTCCTGGCGGACCTGGACCAGGAGCACTACTTCCAGGTGTCCGCCGACGCCGGGTGACCGGGCGGGAAGCGATGACCGGCCGGTGGGCGGCAGCCGGCCGGAAGGCGGTGACCGGCCGGCAAGCGGCATGAAAAAAGTCCTGCCGGGCCAAGCGGCCCGGCAGGACTCGTCTCTCGTCGCGGTCGCCGCTAGCCGCGGCGGCCCGCCGGATCGTGGGTGGTGGTGTCCCGGTCCTCGTCGTGCCGGACCGTACCGGAACCGGCCGCCCCGGCGTCCGGCGTCTCGGCCCGGTCCCCGTGGCCCGGCCACCAGGCGGCGTGGCCGATCAGGGCCGTGAGGCTCGGGGTGAAGAACATCGCCATGACGAACGCGGCCACCACGATGCCGAAGGAGACCGCGAAGCCCATCTCCGACAGCAGCGAGTTGCCCGCCAGCATCATCGTGGCGAAGGTCGCCGCCAGGATGAAGCCCGCCGCGGCCACGGTCGGCCCGGCGTGCCGCAGGGCCATGCCGGCCGCCTCACGCGGCTCCCGGCCCGCGCGGGCCTCCTCACGCAGCCGGGCGATCATGAGGATGTTGTAGTCGGTGCCGATCGCGACCACGAAGAGGTACATGATCACCGGCAGCATGAACATCAGACCCGAGTGGCCCTGCCCGTTCTGGAAGATCCACACGGTGGCGCCGAGGGTGGCGCCGAAGCCGAGGCCCACGGAGGCGATCAGGTACCAGGGGGCGACCACACTGCGCAGCAGCAGCCCCAGGATGACCATGATGAGGAGGGCGGCGACCGGGAAGACCGTCCGGTAGTCGTGGTTGACCGCCGCGTCGATGTCCTTGTAGATCGAGGACATGCCGCCGACGAACGCCTCGGTGCCGTCGGGCGCCGCCGAGTGGGCGACGTCGCGGACCCGGCCCACGGCGTCGATCGCCTTGTCCGTCGACGCCTCGTACTTCAGCGTGACGGTGAAGTCGGCGGTGGTGCCCTCCTTGTTGAGCTGGGTCATGCGGGCGCTGGCGACGCCGTCCACCTCGCCCAGCTTCCGCGCGTACTCCTTGAACCGGGACCCGTCCAGCTGCTTGCCGTCGGTGCTGGACAGATAGACGTCGGTGGGGGCCGCCGCGCCCGCCGAGTACGCCTTCTGCATCTCGTCCTGGACGACCATGGACTCCTTGGTCTTGGGCATGGAGCCCGAGGCCAGGTCGAAGGTCGCCTTGTAGCCGAGGGTGCCGATGGACAGGACCAGCAGGACGAGCCCGGAGACGACGGCGGTCAGCGCCGGGCGGCGCTGGACACCTCGGCCGAGGGCGGCGAAGCGGGCGTTCTGCGGTTCCTTCTGCCAGGACTTCGACGGCCAGAAGACCTTCGGCCCGATCAGCGAGACCACGGCGGGGATCAGGGTCAGGCCGGCGACCAGGGTGGCGCCGACCGCGATGGCGAGCGCCGGGCCCATCTGCTTCAGGAAGCCCAGCGTGGACAGCACCAGGGCGAGGAAGGCGATGATGACCGCTCCGGCCGCCGAGGCGATGGCCTCGCCGACCCGGTCCACCGCGTTGATCATGGCCTGCTTGGGTTCGTCCCCGGCGCGCAGGCTCTCGCGGTAGCGGAATATCAGGAACAGGAAGTAGTCGGTGCCGACGCCGAAGAGCACGACGATGAGGATCGAGGAGATCGAGCTGTTGGCCTGGAGGCCGAACAGCTTGGTGGCGTAGGCGATCAGACCGTTGGCGACGGCGGACACCAGGCCGATCAGCACCAGGGGCAGTACGGCGAGGATCGGCGCCCGGAAGATGATCAGCAGGGTCACCAGGATGATGACGAAGGTGCCGATACCGATCAGCGCCTCGCCGCGCTTGGACGAGTCCTGCTGGTCGAGTGCCTGCGCCGCGGAACCGCCGAGCTTGACGTCGAGATGCGTACCCTTGGCCAGTTCCTTGGCCTGTTCACGCAACTCCTTCGCCGCATCGGCCTGTTTGGGCTGACCGGCGTTCTTGCTGTCCATCTGCACCAGGGTCATGGTGTACTTGCCGTCCTTCGACGGCGGGCCGGGGACGACCTTCTGCACCTGGTCGATGTGCTTCTTGCCCAGCTCGGTGGTGATCCGGGCGACATCCTTCTGGTCGGCGGCGGTGAGCTTGCCGCCGTCGGTGCGCTGGTAGAGCGCGATCGCGGACGGGGTGAAGGCGCTGGGGAACGCCTTCTGCTGGAGATCCGCCGCTTTGATGGACTCGTAACTCTTGGGTAGGAAACTGCTCTCGTCACTGTTCGAGGGCAGGCTCGGTGCGGTGGCGACTATCGCCACCGCGGCGATCAGCCACGCCACGATCGTCCAAATGGGATGACGGACGACGGCGGTGCCTATTCGTCGGAACATGCGGAGGGTCCTCCTGGGAAGGAAGATCACCGCAGCCCGGGGAGCGGTCCCTGGCATCGGCGACCCCGACCGGCACGCATGGAACGGGCCGGTCGCATGGTTGTCTTGGTGTCACATCCTAGTGACCGGCTCCACATATCCCCTCATCGGCAGGCCCGGCCCGCGGCAGAACGGTCGAATCGCCGGTATATGCCCCGGACATACGGTGCCGTGGCCGGGATGAACGGGCGGGGCGCGGTCGTTGAAGCGGACGCGGGACACGACCGGCAACACCTACCCGAGGGAGTGGACATGACCGTCCAGGACATCGACCGGTTGGCCTTCGTCACGGAGTGGGAGGAGTGGCACCGGGCCAAGGAGGAGGTGCTGGCCGGACCGCACGGCTTCCTCGCCATCACCGGCCTGCACTGGCTGGGCCCGGAACCGGCCCGGTTCGACGACGCTCCCGGCGCGTGGTCGGCGACCGCGGACGGAGTGGTGGTCGAACTGGCCGAGGGCGAGGAGCTGACCGTGAACGGCACGGCGGTGCGCGGCCGTTACGCGTTCGGGGTCATCCCCGAGCGGGAGAGCCGGTACGCCGACTGGGGCGAGGCCCGGCTCGAAGTCGCCCGGCGCGGCGGCCACGACATCCTGCGGCCCCGCCACCCGGACAACCCGCTGCGCACCTCCTTCCGCCACACCCCCGTCTACGCCCCGGACCCGCGCTGGGTCGTCACCGGCCGTTTCCTGCCCTACGACGAGCCCCGGCCGGTCACCGTCGGCGCCGCCGTGGAGGGGCTGGAGCACGTCTACGACTCCCCCGGCGAGGTCGAGTTCGAGCTGGCCGGCGCCCGGCACCGGCTCACCGCGTTCAACGGCCGCGGGCCCGGCGGCCTGATGGTGCTGTTCACGGACGCCACCTCGGGCGTGACGACGTACGCGGCGAACCGCTCGCTGTACATCGAGGCGCCCGGCCCCGACGGTACGGTCACGCTCGACTTCAACCGGGCCGGAAACCTCCCGTGCGCCTACACCGACCTGGCGACCTGCCCGCTGCCGCCCGCCGAGAACCGGCTGCCGGTGGCGGTGGAGGCCGGCGAGCGCATCCCGCTGGAGCGCGGCGGACAACCGTGAACCGGGCGGGCGCCCGGTGAGGGTCCGGGTGGCACACGGGCCCGTCGCAGCGCCGGGAACAACGGACCCGGGCCGCCGCACGGTTACGTGACGAACGGTGGGTCCCGTGGCCCGGCCGGGAGTGACGAGCGGAGGCGCCCGCCGCCAGGTCCGGACCGACGCACCGGGGTTCCGCCGCCCGGCCGGGAACTGACCGGCCGGGAACCCGTTGCCCGGCCCGGAGTAACGAGCGGAAGAGCCCGCCACCCGGCCGGGCGCGACCAGGAGAGGGGCCCGCCGCCCGGCCGGAATAGCATCACCCGGCCGGGAGTGACGAACGACGGTAGCCAGGGGGCCGGTTGTGGAGTGGTCGGAGCGGGTGGTGGTCCGGGACGGAGTCCGGCTGGTCTGCCGTGACGGGGGCGGTCCGGGACCCGCCGTGGTGCTGTTGCACGGGCTGGCCGGCCACGCCGGCGAGTGGGACGCCCTGGCGGAGAGGCTCTCGGGACGTCACCGGGTGGTGGCGGTCGACCAGCGCGGGCACGGCGCGAGCGAGCGGCACCCCGGCGATGTCTCGGGCGCGGCCTTCGTGGCGGACGTGGTGGCGGTCGCCGCGCGACTGGGGCTGGACCGGCCCGTGCTGGTCGGGCAGTCGCTGGGCGGTCACACGGCGCTGCTGACCGCCGCCGCCCACCCCGCGCTGGTCCGCGCGCTCGTCCTGGTCGAGGCCGCGCCCCGCGACACCGATCCCCGCGCTCCCGCGACCGTCGGCGCGTGGCTGGATTCGTGGCCGGTGCCGTTCCCCTCCCGCGCGGCGGCGGTCTCCTTCTTCGGCGGCGGCCCGGTGGGCGAGGGCTGGGCGGCCGGCCTGGAGCGTCACGAGGACGGCTGGCGCCCCCGGTTCGACCGGGACGTGATGGTCGCCGCGCTGACGGAGACCGCCCGGCGCTCCTCCCTGCCCGCGTGGCGGCGGGTCGGCTGTCCCACCCTGGCCGTGTTCGCCCGGTCGAGCCTGATCCCGGGGCCGGACATCGACGCGATGCTCACGGCGCGACCGCCGGCCGTGGCGGTGAGTGTCCCCGGTACCGGGCACGATCTGCACCTGGAACGGCCCGAGGTCCTGCACGAGCTGCTGGAGGGATTTCTCGCCGGCCTCGTGTGACGAGCCGGATCCTGGAAAAAAACCGCCCGTACGGTTTTCCGTCCGAAACGCGCGGCCTGCTCAGCAGGCGATGCCCGACAGGTCCCCGGACCGCCGCCGGGCCTCGGCGATCACCCGGGCACCGCGGTCCGGCGCGGTGTCCAGCCGGGTGAGGACGGGCGGGGCCGCGATCGCGCCGAGGAGGTGGCTGTACAGCGCCGCCGTGCGGTCGTCCAGGTCTTCCCAGCCGGCGAGGGTCTGCGAGACGAACTGCGCGCCCACCCAGGCGCCGAGGAACACCTGGGCCGTCTCCTCGGGCACCACGTGCGGCAGCACCTCGCCCCGCTTCTTGGCCTCGGTGAGCACGTGCGAGGTCAGCCGTGACCAGGCCGGCCAGGCGCTGCCGAGCACCTCACGGCCGGGCCGGTCGGCGGAGATCCGGACGCCGGCGAGCAGGAAGGGTTCCCGGGGCAGCCGTCTGGCCAGGGTCATCCCCGCGTCCACCCACTCCTGTAACTTCAGCTCGCGCGGCAGGTGGTACTCGGGTGTCAGCTGTTCCTGCAACACCCCTTGGGCGAGGGCCGCCTTGGAGTCGAAGTGGAAGTACAGGGCGCCCTTGGTGACACCGGCCCGCTTGAGGATCTCGGAGATGGTGGCGGCCGCGTATCCGCGCTCGGCGAAGACCGCTGCCGCGGCCCGCAGCACGGCGCGCCGGGTCCGGACGGCTCGGTCCTGCTGAGCCACACACCCTCCCCCGGGTCGGAAACCAAACCAAACAGTACGTACTGTACCGCACGGTGGGTCAACACCACGGCGGCCCACGGCCGTTGGGGACGGACCCGGCGGCGGGGGAATTCGGTTGCGGCGGGGCGGGCGGGCCGGGTGGGGTACTGCCATGAACGGTGCCATGCGGGAGGCGCGACGGGCCGGGGCGGAAGCGGCGCACGGGGTCACGGCGCGGCCGGCTGCCTGGCACCGTACGGCCGTGCTCGCGGCCCTGATGCTGGCCGCCTTCACCCTCAACACGGTGGAGAGCCTGCCGGTCGGCCTGCTGGAGCCGGTCGCCGCGAGCCTGCGGGTGTCCGTACCGGCGGCCGGTCTCCTGGTCACCGGGTACGGCCTGACGGTGGCCGTGGCCTCGGTGCCGCTCGCCCACGTCCTGCGGGCGGTGCCCCGGCGCCATGTGCTCACCGGGCTGCTGGCCGCGCTGGTCGTCTCCAGCGTGGTGTCGGCACTGGCCGGCTCCTACGGCGTCCTGCTCGCCGCGCGGCTGCTGGCCGCCCTCGCGCAGGCACTGTTCTGGGCCGTGATGGGTCCGGTCGCGGTGGGCCTGTTCGCGCCGGAGGTACGCGGGCGGGTGGTCGGGGCGCTGTCCGTGGCCGGCTCGCTCGCCCTGGTGCTCGGCGTCCCGGCCGCGACCTGGCTGGGCCGGCTGAGCGGCTGGCGGCTGCCGTTCGCGTTGCCGGCCGTGACGGGGCTGGTGTGTCTGGTGACGATCGCCGCCCTGCTGCCGTCCTCGCGCCCGGAGGAGGAGCCCGCCGCGTACGCGACCGGGCCCGACGCCCGCCGGTTCGGGACCGTACTGGCGGCGGGGTTCCTCTCCGCCACCGGCGCGTTCGCGGGATACACGTACATCGTGGCGTTCCTGGACCGGGTGAGCGGTTTCGCCCCGGGCACGGTGAGTGTGCTGCTCTCGGTCTTCGGTGCCGCGTGCCTGGCGGGGGTGAGCGTCACCGCCGTGGCGCTGGACCGCTTCCCGCGCGCGGCGCTCACCGCCGCCGTGATCGTGCAGACCGTGGGCATGCTCGGCCTGGGCGCGGCCGGTGACCGGCCCGCGGCGGCGGTGCTGTTCCTGGTGCTGACCGGCGGGGCGCTCGGTCCGGTGTTCATGGCCGCGCAGAACGCGATGCTGCACTGCGCCCCGGGCCGTACGGACCTCGCGCTCGCGGCGAACTCCGGCTGCTACAACGCCGGCATCGCGGCGGGCGCCGCCCTGGGGGCGCTGGTCCTGTCGCACGCCGGCCCGCGGGGTGTCTTCCTCGCCGGCGGGCTGCTGACCGCGGGTGCCGGTGCGGTGCTGCTCGGCGGGCACCTGCCGGGCCGGCGGCGGCGACCCGGCGGCCCGGCAGGTGCCGCACCGCGCTGAGCGGCCCGCCCGGGCAGGTGTCGGGGCGGGACGCGGGGGCACCGGCGGTGTATGGACGTACTACGCTCTTCGGCCCGGGCCGCGGACAGCAGACCCATGGCCGTGGCGGCCCGGGCCGGCTTCGCGGCGCGCGGGCTGCTCTACGTACTGGTCGCGGTGATCGCGCTGCGGATCGCCCTGGGGGGTGCCGGCGGTGAGCGGCAGGCCGACCGAGGGGGCGCGCTCGGCGAGCTGGCCGGGCGGCCGTTCGGGGTGGCACTGCTGTGGCTCGTGGGCGTCGCACTGGCCGGGCTGGCCGTGTGGCAGCTGTCGGAAGCGGTGTTCGGCGCGTCGGGCCCCGACGGGTCCAAGGTCTCCCGGCGGGTGGCGGCCCTGTTCCGTTGCCTGTTCTACGGTTTCGTCTCCTACTCGGTGCTCGCCTACGCGGCCGGGGACCGGGGCAGCGGCAGCGGCTCGTCCGACCGGCAGACCGACGATGTGACCGCCCGGGTGCTGGAGTGGCCCGGCGGGCAATGGATCCTCGGCCTGGCCGGGGCCGGCGTGGTGGTCGCCGGGCTGTGGATCCTGGTGCGGGCCGTGCGCCGGAAGTTCCGCAAGGACCTGCGGGGCGAGGCGCTGTCCGGGCGGGCCCGGCCGGTGGTCGAGGCCCTCGGGGTGACCGGGGGTGCGGCCCGTGGGGTCGTGTTCGCGGCGGCCGGTGTGTTCGCCGTCGTCGCGGCCGTGCGGCATCAGCCGGGGCGGGCGAAGGGCATGGACGACACGCTGCGCGCGTTCCGGGACCTGCCGGCCGGGCCGTGGGTGCTCGCGCTGGTCGCGCTGGGTCTGGCCGCGTTCGGCCTCTTCTGCTGGTGCGAGGCCCGCTGGCGCAGGGTCGGGCACGGCGGCGCGCCCGCCGACCGGGTCAGTCGTCGGAGTCGGGCCGGGTCCGGGCCGCGGCGTACGCCTGGGCCGGGGTCATGGCGACGCCGTCGAGCGTGACGGTCTTGTAGGGGCTGACCTTGGCGCAGGTCTTGCCCTGGTCGGCGGTGGAGGCGTGGGCGCCGCCGACGGCGGCCTTGGTACCGGCGGGCGCCGGGGAGGCGGTGGCCGTGCCCGGGTAGTGGTCTCCGCCGGGCCAGTCGCTGCCGACGACCAGGGTCAGGCCGGTTCCGGTGCCCTGCTTCAGGCGGGCGGACGGCAGGCCGAGCGCGCGGGCGACGGTCCGGGCGGCGGCCTCGCGGCCGGGGCCGTAGGTGAGGGTGGTGGTGGTCGCGGGGCCGGGCGCGTTGCCGGTGGTGGCGGAGCGGAAGCCCTGGCCGGTCAGGGCGTCGGCGAGGGCCCGGGCGCGGCCGGTGATGCCGGTGCCGTTGCGTACGGTCACCGCGATCCGCGCGGCGGGCTCGGCGCTCGCGGCGGGCTGGGCGGTGGCCCTGGGTTTCGCGCCGGAGCCGGTGGTCAGCGGCCGGTCACCGGCGATGGCGGCGAAGAGGGACGCGGCCCCGGGGCCGGCCACCACCCGGTCGGGGTCGGCCGGGTCGGGGGCGGTCTGCATGGTCGCGAAGGTGATCCGCCGGGCGGGCACCTTGTTGACGTCGGCCGCGAGCCCGATCAGCTTCTTGACGCTGCCCAGTCCGTCGTCCACGGTCAGCGCCTTGGTGGCGGCGTCGGCGAGCCGGTAGACCGCGCCGGGGTCGGTGAGCGTGCCCGCGCTCTTGAACTTGCGGATCATCGCGCTGAGGAAGACGTGCTGCGAGACGGTGCGGCCGAGGTCGCTGCCGTCGCCGAAACCGTGCCGGGAGCGCACGAACTCCAGGGCGGCGACGCCCTCGAGGGTGTGGGTCCCCCGGGACAGCTTCAGGTGGGAGTAGGTGTCGTACACGTCGTCGCTGACGCACACGGAGACGCCGCCGATCGCGTCGGACATCTTGACCACGCCGGAGAAGTCGAGCTTGACGAAGTGGTCGACGGGGATGCCGGTGAGCCGGTGGACGGTGGCCACCTGGCAGGCGGGCCCGTACCGCAGGGCGCTGTTGACCTGGCCGTAGTAGCCGGTCGTGGACCGGCCGGTCTCGCCGTCCCGGCAGGCCGGCACCCGGGTCATGGTGTCGCGGGGAATGCTCAGCACGGAGGCGTTGGAGCGGTCGGCGGAGATGTGCAGCACCATCTCCACGTCGGCGTTGCCGCCGGTCTGCACCCCGGTTCGCGAGCAGCCGCCGCCGAGCCGGCAGTCCGTCGTGCTGGTCCGTCCGTCGGAGCCCATGACCAGGATGTTGAGGGGGGTGCGGCCGAAGGCGTCGGCCTTCTCGGTGCCGCCCTTGCCGTCCAGTGAGACGCTGCGGAGGTTGCCGTCCAGATGCCGGTAGAACAGCCAGCCCGCGCCGGCGGTGATCACGACGATCAGGGACAGGGTGATCGCGGCGGTCCGCAGCAGCCGCCGGCCGCGTCCGGCCGTACCCGCCTCGCGGGGCCGTGTGCCGGCGCGTGCGCCCACTGCGCCCCGGCCGCCTGGGGAGCCCGCCCGGTCCGGCGCGGCCGTGCGCGGGCGGGGCACGCGGACACCCCGGCTGCGGGTGCCCCGGCCGGCCGGTCCGTCCCACGGGTCGGTCATCTTCCACTCCCCCGAACGGTCGGGCCTGCGCGATCTTGATTGCGTGGTTGCGCAATGTAGCAAACCCAACGACCGGGCCCGTACGGGTCCGTACGTGACGCACCGCCCGGGCGGCACACCGCGCCGCCCGGTCCGGCTGGGCAGCGGGGAGTCTACGGGCACGGGCCGGGCGCCCGCCGCCGCTCCGGCGGCCTACGCGGTCCGCGCCGTCGTGCCGGGCAGCTGCGGGCGTACCTCGTCCGTGTCCGGGGCGGGGGTCCGGGCGGTCAGCCGGGGGAAGGAGCGGGCGGCGGCCAGGAAGCAGAGGGTCGTCAGCACGAACGGCCAGGTGAACGCCAGGCCGCCGGAGGGGGCGAGCAGATGTGCGACGGCCGGGGTCACGGCGGTCGCCGTCGCGGCGCCGAGCAGCGCGTACAGCAGGGTGGCCGGGGCCGCCGCGAGGAACACGCCGCCCAGGGCGATGGCGACGAGCACCGCGTTGCAGCCCGTCGTGCCGTCGGCGATGCCGGCCGCCGGTGCGCCGAGCGCCCACGCGGTCAGGATGCCCGTGGCGCTGCCGGCGCAGGCCAGCAGGCCCACCACCCGGCCGGCCAGGAACAGACCCGCGAGCAGCAGCGCCCCGGCGTACCACTGGTCCAGGAAGAAGACCTGGGAGATGTTGCGGAAGAAGGCGCGCCACAGGTCGTCCGGGTGCGGCCCGGTCGCTCCGGTGGCCGGGCCGGGCGGCGCGGCGGGGCCGGCCTCGTGCGGCCGAACGCGCCGGAAGGCGGGCGCGGCGATGGTGACCGCGCTCGCCAGCAGGCAGTACGGCAGGGTGAGCGGCGGCAGCCGCCACCCGTGCAGCAGCCGGACCACGGCGGCGGTGGCGACGGCGGTCACCACGCAGCCCGCGGCGGCGAGCAGCGCCGTGGACAGCCGGCCCGCGCCGAGGAACACCGCGCACCACAGGGCGACGAGGCAGGAGTTGTACCCCTCCAGTCCCTGCTCCACCCGGTCCCGGGCGACGTGCAGCAGCCGTGCCGTGCCGGTGCCCAGGGCGGCGCCGCCTAGGGCGTAGCCGCCGTAGCGCCAGTCGGCCGCGGCCAGGGCGAGGCAGAAGACGGCGCCGGTCCGCACGTCGGCGAGGAACATCACCTGCGCCGGACCGCGCAGCAGCCACCGTCCGAAGCCCTCGCCCCGCCCCCGACGCCACCACCGGACACCGTCCGACCGCCGCACGTTCCGCCCCCTCACCGACACGCCCCCATGATTCCGCACTGCGGTATACATCTTCCGACATACGGTATCGACTTGTCGAGATGTTCCACCGGGGCGGGTCCGCCGTCAGGGGTGCGGCGGCCGACACCAGGGCGTCTGGGGGCGCGGGGTTGCGCGGAAAGGAGCGAACTCACGGCCGGCCCGACGGATATGCGCCGGAACACGACAGGGCCGGCCGGCATCTTCCGCGCGATCCGGGGCAGCCGCCCGCTGAGGAATGCGCGGGGCAAGGCCCGGTAAGACCGGTAGGGAATACCGGCGGCGGACCCGGCCGGGAATGCGCGGGTCCGGGCCCCGGAACGGCGAGCGGAGACGAGGAAACGCGTGGCGGACACGGCGGAGATGAACGAACAGGCGGGACCGGAGCGGCTGTCCGTCTTCCGGTCCACCATCGACGGGGTCGCCGTCGTCACGGTGACCGGCGAGATCGACCACCACACCTCGGGGATGCTCCGGGACGCCCTCACCCCGGCGGGCCCCGCACCGGGGACCCGCACGGTCGCGGATCTCAGCGGGGTGCCGTTCATGGACTCCAGCGGCATCAACGTCCTCATCGCCGGACACCAGGCCCATCAGCCGACGGGCTGGCTACGGCTGGCGGGGGTCCGCCAGTCCGTCCTGCGCACGCTGGAGATCGTCGGCCTCACCCCGCTGATCGCCTGCTACCCGAGCGTCCGTGACGCCTTGGAGGAGGACTGACGGGCCGCCGGTTGCGTCAGGACTGCGGGCGCCGCCCGTGGTTGGCCCGGTGGTTGCGGCGCGACTTCTTCTTGCGGCGTCGCTTCGAGGACATGGGACACCTCCCTCCGCGCCTTCCATGGGCCGGCATCGGCCCGGAGACCGGAACAGCAGCACACTATCCCGGTATGTCCCTTCGTACACTCTGGACGTGATTGATCCGCTTATGATGCGGAACGCCGGACTCTTCCTTCCGGTTACCCGTCCCGCCAAGGAGCAGACGTCATGACCGGTGACCCGGAGCCGATCAGCGCACAGGCCCGCCGTGCGCTGGAACAGGAGCTGGCCGACCTGCGGGACGAACGCCGGCTGGTCGCCGGAACGCTCCGGGAGTCCTCCGCGTCGGTCGGCGACCAGGCCGACCAGTTGCGGCGCGCCGACCAACTGGGGCGCCTGGACCGCCGGATCGAGGACATCACCGAGCGGCTGCGCGAAGCCGCGTCGGCCGGTCCCGCCCCGACCGACGTGGTGGGCGTGGGCAGCACGGTGACCGTCCGCTTCCCGGACGGCGAGACGGAGACGCTGCGGATCGGCGAGGTGGCCGAGGCGCTGGACCAGACGCTGGTCACCGCCGACAGCCCGCTGGGCCGGGCCCTGCTCGGCCGCCGGCCCGGGGACACCGTGCGCTACGACACCCCGGACGGGCCGGCGACCGCGGTCCTGGTGTCCATCGGCGAGCCTCCGTCCTCCTGACGGCGCCCGGCCGTCACCCGGCCGGTGCGGGGGCGGAGCCGGCGGGTGCCTCGGGTGCGCCGCGGCGCACCGAGCAGTGCAGCGAGTCGTCCCACACGTCGGCGACGATGGTGTCACCGGGCTCCGCCTCGCCGCCGAGCAGGAGGGTGGCGATGCGGTTGTCCAGCTCCGCCTGGATGGTGCGGCGCAGCGGGCGGGCCCCGAACTCCGGCTGGTGGCCGTGGGCGATGAGCAGCTTCTTGGCGCTCTCGGTGACCTCCAGGTCCAGGCCCTGGGCGCGCACCTTGTGCTTGCTCCGGTCGAGCAGGTGGTCCATGATCCGGCTCAGGTCGTCCTCGGTGAGACCGTGGAAGATGATGATGTCGTCGATCCGGTTGAGGAACTCCGGCAGGAACCGGGCGCGCAGATCGTCCATCAACTCGGCCCTGAGGTCGGACACATCGCCCTTGTGCTCCAGGATGCGGTGCGCGCCGATGTTGGACGTCATGATGACGACGCAGTGCCGGAAGTCGACGGTGCGGCCCTGGGCGTCGGTCAGCCGCCCGTCGTCCAGGATCTGCAGCAGGGTGTTGAAGATGTCGGGGTGGGCCTTCTCCACCTCGTCGAAGAGCACCACGCTGTAGGGCTGGCGGCGGACCTTCTCGGTGAGCTGGCCCGCCTCCTCGTAGCCGACGTATCCGGGGGGCGCGCCGACCAGCCGGGCGACGGTGTGCTTCTCCTGGAACTCGCTCATGTCGAACCGGATCATGCGGTCGGCGTTGCCGAAGAGCAGGGCGGCGAGGGTCTTGGCGAGTTCGGTCTTGCCGACACCGGTCGGGCCGAGGAAGAGGAACGAACCCACGGGCCGGTTGGGATCGCCCATGCCGGCGCGGTTGCGGCGTACGGCCTGGGAGACGGCGGTGACGGCCTCGTCCTGGCCGACGATCCGCTCGTGCATCTCCTCTTCGAGCCGCAGCAGCTTCTCCTTCTCGCCGGCCGTGAGCTGGGAGACCGGGATGCCGGTGCGGCGGGAGACGACGTCGGCGATGTCGGAGGCCGTGACGGAGACGACGCCCTCGCGGCGCTCCTCGATGCCGGCGAGTTCGCCCTCCACCTCGGCGACCTGCCGCTTGATCTCCGACGCCTTCTCGAAGTCCTCGGCGGACACGGCCTGGTCGAGTTCCCGGCGCAGCTTGGCGATGTGGTCCTCGCGGCTGACGATCTCGGTGGAGCGCCCGGTGCCGCGCAACCGTACCCGGGCGCCGGCCTGGTCCATCACGTCGATGGCCTTGTCGGGCAGGAAGCGGTCGCTGACATACCGGTCGGAGAGTTCGGCCGCCGCGGTCAACGCGCCGTCCTCGAAGCGGACTTGGTGATGTGCCTCGTAGGCGTCGCGCAGTCCTTCGAGGATCTGCACCGTCTCCTCGACGGTGGGTTCCGGGACCAGCACCGGCTGGAAGCGGCGTTCCAGGGCGGCGTCCTTCTCGATGTACCTGCGGTACTCGTCGATGGTGGTGGCGCCCACGACGTGCAGTTCGCCGCGGGCGAGGGCGGGCTTGAGCATGTTGCCCGCGTCCATGGCGCCCTCGCCGGTGGCGCCGGCACCGACCACCGTGTGCAGTTCGTCGATGAACAGGATGATGTCGCCGCCGGCCGCCTGGACGTCCTCGATGACCTTCTTCAGCCGCTCCTCGAACTGCCCCCGGTACTGGGCTCCCGCGACCATGCCCGACAGGTCCAGCACGACGACCCGCTTGTCCTTCAGGGTGTCGGGGACCTCGCCGGCGACGATGCGCTGGGCGAGCCCCTCCACGATCGCGGTCTTGCCGACGCCCGGTTCGCCGATCAGCACGGGGTTGTTCTTGGAGCGCCGCGAGAGGATCTCCACCGTCTGCTCGATCTCCTCGGCCCGTCCGACGACCGGGTCCAGCTTGCCGGCCTTGGCCTCCTCGGTCAGGTCGCGGCCGAACTCGTCCAGGGTGGTGGCCGGCCGGCCGCGCTCGGCGGGGGCCGCCTCGGGGCGCGGTGCCGACTGTTCGGTGAGGCCGGCCAGCCGCCCCGGGTCCAGGCCCTCGGCCCGCAGCAGCCGGGCGGCTCCGGTGTCGCTGTCGCCGATCAGGGCGCCGAGGATGTGCTCGGGGCCGATGTAGGACACCCCGGCGGCCTGCGACCGGGCGGAGGCGGCGCGCAGCGTGCGCTTGGCCGCGGGCGTCAGGCCCGGTTGCGCGGAGGGCGTGCCGGACTCGTGGGGCAGCACCTTGGCCAGTTCGGCGGCGAGGGTGTCGGGCTCCACACCCGCCTGGGAGAGCAGCCGGCGCGACGGTTCGACCCGGGTCGCCGCCCACAGCAGGTGTTCGGTGTCCAGGTCGGACGTGCCGTCGTCGGCGGCCCGCTGCGCGGCCAGGTTGAGCAGTTCCTGCGCGGACTCGGTCAGCAGCCGTCCGATGGGGACACGCTGCACCGCCGGGGGCGATGACGCCGGCGACATACCGAAGAACCGGTTCAGCAGCTCGCTGAAGGGGTCCGACGAACCGAACGGTGCACCGAACGACATCGACATGACAGCTCCTGGCGCGCGTGGGGGGCCGGCCCGTCCGCGGCGCAACTCCGCGAGCGGCGTCCGCGAGGGGAATCCGCGCTGTCGGCAACGCGAGGGACCCACGAGGGGTCCCTACATCACTGAAACCCCCGCCGGACGGCACCGCAAGCGGAGGGAGGGGGCGGGGCGGTTGGACCGGTGTGAACGCCGGGGTGTTTCCCGACTGCCGCGGGACCACCGGGGTGTTCCCCACCGTTGCCGGACGAAGGGGGCCGATCGTTGCCGGACGGGCCGGGCGTTTCCCGGTCGTTGCCGGACGACGGGACGGCCGTTCCGTCGCCGGCTTGCCGGGCGGTCTGGCGGTCGTGCGGTTGCGCATCTGCCTGGACCGGCCGGGGTGGCGGGACGGCGGAGTGGTTGTCACCGCCGGGGGTCACTGTCGCGCGCTCGTGACCGGGGGCGGGGTGACCGGCCGCCGGGGGTGGCCCTGACGGCCCGGGCGACCGTGGTCGGAGGAGCGTTGGTCCGTGCTCCGAGGGGAATTGCACCGGGCTCGGAGAGATGTTGAGCCGCCTTGCCGGCGCCGCCGCCTCGTCTTCGGCCGCGGCCGACCCGTACCCTCCGCGCCCGGAAGGCCACTGGGCAATGACCAGAAGGCCATTGAGCCGTGGCCGAACGGGCCGGGCCGTGGCCGGAGGAGCGTTGGGGTGTGGCCGGACGGGCCGTGCCGTGGCCGGAAGGCCACTGGGCAGTGACCACAGGGGCGTTAGGCCGTGCCCGCAAGACTGCTGAGCCGTAACCCGCAAGGCCGTGGCCGGACGGGCCCAGCCGTGGCCAGAGGGGCGTTGGACCGTGGCCACAAGACCGCTGAGCCGTAACCCGCAACGCCGCTGGACCGTGGCCGCAAGGCCGCTGAACCGTGGCTGGGTGGCCGTGGGGTCAGATGGGGGGTGTGTGGCCCTGGAGGTAGTGGTGTACGGGGGGTGACAGGGGGGTGTCGACGACCTGCTCCGCCGTTGCCCAGCGCAGCTGGTCCGGGGTGAGGCGGCCGCCGTCGGACGGTGCCTCGGTCAGCAGGCGGCACAGGATGGTCGTCCCGCCGTCGGCATCCCCTTGGTCCAGTGCCTCGGTGCCGTCGACCAGGTAGCCGGTGAGCTCGTAGACGACCCGCGCGGCGGTGGCCTGGAGTGTCTCGGCCGGCTGCGGGGTGCCCGAGGGCAGCCCCCAGCCGCCCTGCTCCGGGACCAGCAGCAGCCGTCCGTCGGACACGACGACCGCTCGCACCACACCCTCGGCCCGCTCCGCTGTCATCCGGCCCACCACCCCTCCCCAGACACCTACCGCCTACCCTGGTGCGGGCGAGGTGATGCTCCGTGAACCCCCGGAAATCGCGGGCGAGTCGGCAGGCCAGGGTCAGTACAGGACCGGCAGGTCGGCGGGACGGATCCGCAGGGTGACCGGCAGGGTGGCCTCCACCTCTCCGTCGGCGCCGTAGGGGACGGGCCGGCCGGCCTCGATGCGCAGTTCCCGGCCGCGCAGGACCCGTACCTCGGGGCGGTGCACGTGGGCGCCGGTGCGCAGTTCGTTCATCAGGGCGAAGAACAGCCGGCGCGGGGCCTCGCGGATCAGCACGATGTCGAGCAGCCCGTCGTCCACCCGCGCGTCGGGTGCGATCAGCCGGCCCGAGCCGTAATAAGGGGAGTTGGCCGCCACTACGGTGTAGCCGCGGTGGGTGTGCTCGGCCCCGTCGACGGTGACGCTGTAGTCGGCGGGCCGCCAGGAGGTGACGGCGCGCAGTCCGCCCGCGTAGTAGGAGGCGGCGCCGCGCAGCAGCCGGGCGTTGTTGGCGTGCCGGTTGGCCTCCGCGTCGACACCGGCGTACACGCTGCCCAGCACCACCGTGTGCGGGTGGGCGGCCGACCGCACCTCGATGGTGTCGACGGGCCGGGGCTCGGCGTGCAGCAGGATGTCCGCCAGCGCCTCGGGTTCGGCCGGCAGACGCAGCGCGCGGGCGAAGTCGTTGCCGCGTCCGGCGGGTACGAGGCCCAGGACGGTGCCGGTGCCGCTGAGCGCGCCGCCGATGCCGCCGGCGATGCCGTCGCCGCCCACGGCCAGCACGATCCGGCCGCGCTCACCGGCCGTACGGGCGATGTCCTGGGCGTGGGCGAGGCTGTGGCTGTACTCCGTCTCCAGCCCGGCCCCGGCCTCGCGGAGCAGCCGGGCCAGCCGGAGCAGGGTCGCCGCCCCGGTGGAGCCGCCCGCGGTGGGGTTGACGACGGCGGTGAACTGGCGCATCGGTGGGCCTCCGAGGCAGGCGGTCGGATCGGGCGGGGTCAGTCGGTGGGCAGCAGGACGCCGGGGTTGAGCAGGCCGTCGGGGTCCAGGCGGCGCTTGACGGCGCGCAGCGCCGAGACCCCGAGCGGGCCGGCCTCGCGGACGTACCAGTCGCGGTGGTCGGTGCCCACCCCGTGGTGGTGGGAGATGGTGCCGCCGGCGGCGAGTACGGCCTCGTTGGCGGCGTGCTTGGCGGGCGTCCAGTGGGCCACCGGGTCCTCGCCCTGGGCGCTGACGACGGTGAAGTACAGCGAGGCGCCGTTCTCGTACACGTGGGAGATGTGGCACATCACCAGGGGCGGGGTGCCGGCCTGGGTGAGGGTGTCGGTCAGGGCGGTGCGGACTCTTTTGTACAGCTCGGGGATCCGGGACCAGAACGCGGCGGTCTCCAGGGTCTCGGCGAAGGCGCCCACGTCGAGCAGGGCGTCGCGCAGATAGGGCGCGGAGTAGCGGCCGTGCGCCCAGCGTTCGCCGGGTTCGGCGCCGATCAGGGTGCCGCCGCAGGCCGTCAGGACGTCCGCGGCCCGGGCGCGGCGGTGCGCGGTGTCCTCCGCCGTGCCTTCGTAGCCGGTGATCGCCAGGCATCCGGCGCCGCCCTGCTCCGGGCCGGTGCCGATCGCGTCGGGCTGGGCGAGTCCGATGAGCGTCTCGGTCTCGTCGGACAGGCGCAGCACGGTCGGCCGGGGACCGTCCTGGGCGAGCCGGCGCAGCGCGGCGGCGCCCTCCTGGAAGGAGCCGAACCGCCAGCCCTCGTACACCCGGGTCTCGGGCAGCGGGCGGATCCGTACGGTGACGGAGGTGATGACGCCGAAGGCGCCCTCCGAGCCGAGGATCAGCTGGCGCAGGTCGGGTCCGGCGGCGGAGCGCGGGGCGCGGCCGGTGTCGAGGGTGCCCTCGGGGGTGGCGAGGGTGAGGGCGAGCACCATCTCGTCGAAGCGGCCGTATCCGGCGGACGCCTGTCCGCTGGAGCGGGCGGCGGCGAAGCCGCCGATGGTGGCCCACTCGAAGGACTGCGGGAAGTGGCCGAGGGTGTAGCCGTGTTCGTTGAGCCGCCGTTCGGCCTCGGGGGCGCGCAGGCCGGGCTGGAGGACGGCGGTGCGCGAGACGGGGTCCAGGTCGAGCAGGCCGTTCATGCGGCGCAGGTCCAGGGCGACGAACATGCTGCGGTGCGGGGCGAGTCCGCCCACCACGGAGGTGCCGCCGCCGAAGGGGACGACGGCCAGGCCGTGCGCGGCGCAGGCGCGCAGCACGGCGAGGACCTCGTCGTGACCGGCGGGCAGGACGACGGCCTGGGGTGTGTCGGCGACGTCTCCGGCGCGGATGCGCAGCAGGTCGGGGGTGGACTTGCCGCGGGTGTGCCGGATGCGGCTCTCGTCGTCCGTGCGGACGTGCTCCTCGCCGCCGACGGCCTCGGCGAGGGCCTTCAGGGCGGCGGGCCGGGCCGTGACGGCGGGCGGGCGGAGGTCCGTCAGGCCGGGGGCGGGCGTGCCGCTCGGCTTGACACCGAGCAGGTCGCACAGCAGCCCGGTCACCGTGTCGGGCAGCGGTGCCGCCTTGGCCGGGTCGCCCCAGCCGTTCCACAGCATGTCCATTGAACGGTCGTCCTCACTGGGTCGGTGGGCTGGGCGTGGCGGTCGTCGTGAGCTGTGCGGGAGCAGTGCCGCTTCCGTCCCGCTCCCGGGGCGTTACACTGTGACACATGACGCCTATTCGTCACAACGGTTCGGACGGCGATCCCGTGCTCGACGCGGTACGCGACTGCGTGCTGGCCGTCGGGGTGCGGCGCACCACGCTCGCCGACGTCGCCCGCCGCGCCGGGGTCTCCCGGATGACGCTCTACCGGCGCTGGCCGGACCTGCGGACGCTGGTGGGCGATCTGATGACCCGGGAGTGGATCGACGTGGCCACCCGGGCGATCCCGCAGCCCGCGCCCGGAGTCGCCACGCGCACCCGGATCGTGGACGGGCTGGTGGCCGGGGTGGCGGCGTTCCGGGCGCATCCCCTCTTCCGCAAGATCGTCGACGTCGATCCGGAACTGCTGCTGCCCTACGTCCTCGACCGGCGCGGCGCGAGCCAGGAGGCACTGCTGGCGCTGCTGGGCGACGCGCTGCGCGGGGGCCACGCGGACGGCTCCGTACGGCCCGGCCACACCGAACGGCAGGCCCGCGCCCTGCTGTTGACCGTACAGTCCTTCACCCTGTCCCTGCGCACGATGACCGACGAGGACGATCCGGAGCTGGACTCCGCCGCGTTCCTCGGTGAGCTGCGCACCCTTCTGGAGAGGACCCTGACGCCATGAGCGACACCGAGGCCGCGCCCGGCTCGTCCCTGAGCGCACACCGGCGCGGCCGGGAACTGGCCGAGGCCGCCGACGGCCGGGTGGCCGACGTCCTGGTGGTCGGGCTCGGCGCGACGGGCGCCGGGGCGGCCCTGGACGCGGCGGCCCGCGGACTGGACGTCGTCGCGGTGGACGCCCACGACCTGGCCTTCGGCACCTCCCGCTGGAGCTCGAAGCTGATCCACGGGGGGCTGCGCTATCTGGCCTCGGCGCAGTTCGACGTCGCCCACGAGAGCGCGGTGGAGCGCGGGGTGCTGATGACCCGTACGGCGCCGCACCTGGTGGCCGCCCAGCCGTTCGTGCTGCCGCTGACCCCGCTGGTGTCCCGGGCCCAGGCCGCGCTGGCGTGGGCCGGCTTCCGGGCCGGGGACATGCTGCGGGTGGCCGCCCGTACACCGCGGCAGGTGCTGCCCGCGCCGCGCCGGCTGCCGGAGATCGAGGCCCGGCATCTGGCGCCCTCGGTCCGCGCGGCCGGACTGCGCGGCGGGCTGCTGTCCTGGGACGGCCGGGTGACCGACGACGCCCGCCTGGTGACCGCCCTGGCCCGGACCGCCGCCGCGCACGGCGCGCGGGTGCTGACCCGGGTGCGGGCGCTGGAGCTGACCGGGACGGGCGCCCGGATCCGGGACGAACTCACCGGCGAGGAGGGCGAGATCAGGGCGCGGGCCGTGATCAACGCGGCCGGGGTGTGGGCGGGTGCCCTCGCCGAGGGCATCCGGATCCGCCCGTCGCGCGGCACCCATCTGGTCCTGCGCTCCGAGCGGCTCGGCGCCCTGCCGGCCGGCCTGCACATCCCGATCCCCGGGGAGACCAACCGCTTCGTGCTGGTGCTGCCGCAGGGGGACGGCCGGGTCTACGTCGGGCTGACCGACGAACCGGTGGACGGCGGGGTCCCGGACGTGCCCGAGGTGCCCGAGACCGACATCGGCTTCCTGCTGGACGTGCTCGGCTCGGTGCTGGACGCCCCGGTGGCCCGGGAGGAGGTGGTCGGCGCCTTCGCGGGCTTGCGCCCCCTGCTCGACACCTCGCCCGGCTCCGGGGCCGGCACCCCGGCCCGCACCTCGGACATCTCCCGCCGGCACGCGGTGCTCACCTCGCCCGACGGTGTCACCACCGTGGTCGGCGGCAAGCTGACCACCTACCGGCGGATGGCGCAGGACGCGGTGGACGCCGCCGCCGAGGCGCGGGGCCTGCGCGTGGCCCCCTCCCCCACCGCGGCCCTGCCGCTGGTCGGCGCCGCCGCCTCCGGCCGTCTGCGCGCGCTGCCCGCGCCCCGCCGCCTGGTCCACCGCTACGGCACCGAGGCCGTGGCCGTCCACGCCCTCGCCACCGAGGACCCCGGCCTGGCCGAGCCCGTACTCCCCGGCCACCCCGTCACCCGCGCCGAACTCCTCTGGGCGCTCCGCCACGAAGGCGCCCTGGACGCCTCCGACCTCCTGGACCGCCGCACCCGCATCGGCCTGATCCCCCGGGACCGCACCGACGCACTGCCCGCCGTACGAGAGGTACTGGAACGAGCGGCGACCGTGCTCCCCTGACCCGGACCCGTCCGGTCCCGGATATCGGCTTGCGACAGGGGTCACCCACGGGCATCGTCCACCCTGTCCCGTCCGTGCCCACCGGAGGAGGCAGCCCATGGTGAGCGTTCCCGCCCGCCGCGTCGCACTCGTCGGGGGAGGTTTCTCCACGGACGAGGACGGGCTGCTCGACGACTGGCTGCTCACCCACGCGAGGCGCCCCCGCCCCACAGTGTGCTTCGTGCCCACGGCCAGCGGTGACGCTCCGGCGTACGTCGACCGGTTCCTGAGCGCGTTCCGCTCCCGTGCCTGTGAGCCCGCCGTCCTGACGCTGTTCCGGCGCGAGGTGGACGACGCCGCGCTGCGCGCGTTCCTCCTCGCCCAGGACGTGGTGTACGTCGGCGGTGGCAACACCGCGAACATGCTGGCCGTATGGCGGGTGCACGGGGTCGACCGGCTGCTGCGGGAGGCCTGCGACCGGGGCACGCTGCTGTGCGGGATCAGTGCCGGTGCCAACTGCTGGGCGGATGCCTCGCACACCGACTCCTTCGGTCCGCTCGCCGCTCTGCGGGACGGGCTGGGGCTGGTGCCGGGTTCGGTGTGTCCCCACTACGACAGCGAACCGGGCCGTCGGCCCTCGTACCGCCGGGCCGTGGCGGACGGGGCGCTGCCCGCCGGCTGGGCGTTGGAGGACGGCGCGGCCGTCCTGTTCACGGACGGGCGTCTGACGGAGGCGGTGTCCCGGAGGCCGGACGCCCGGCTGTACCGGGTGGAGCCGGACGGGCGGGGCGGGGTGAAGGAACGGGCCGTTCCCTGCCGGCCGCTGCGTGCCGTGCCCTGACGCCCGTACGGCTTCGGCGGCCCGGGACCGGGTCACAGGAGGCGGTGGATGTCGCCGCGGACTCGGTAGAAGCCGCCCGACGCGGGGTGCAGGGCGTCCACGACGTAGCGGGCGCCGGGTTCGCGTATCGCGCGGGGGAACTGCACGTTCCAGGAGTGGTCGTAGCCCTCGGAGACGACGTGCACCCGGACCCGGCCGGCCTCCTGGACGCATTCGACCACGACCGCTCCGGCGGGTGCCCGGTCGACCGTGGAGACCGCGGTCACGGCCGTGGCCGGGGCGTACGTCGGCGTGGCGGCGGCGAGCTTGACGTCCCGCACCACCGGGACCGTGCCCTGCTGGGCCGCGGCGATCGCCGCCTCGCTCGCGTCGACGCAGACCAGGGAGCCGTCGGTGGTGACCAGGTACAGCCGCTCGTCGCGGTACTGCATCGACAGCGCCGAGCCGCCGCCCGTGCCCAGCTTCCACAGCCGCCTGCCGTGCTGGTCGAAGCAGTAGACGGAGGAGGCCGCGTCCCCGGCGAAGACGAAGCGGCCGCCGGGTGAGGTGGCGCACGAGTACACCGCGCTGTCGCAGGCGTACGTCGCCTCGATCGCGCCGGTGGCCTTCGCCAGCCGCTGGACCACGCGGTGCGCGGTGCCCGCGTACACCGCCTCCCGCTCCTGCCAGCCGAACAGCACGCCGCCGTTGGTGGGCGTGTGCCACAACTCGCCGCCGCCGTCCGGCGCGTAGGCGGTCACGCCACGCTGGTGGCCGTGGTAGACGGCCCGGTCGTCGGCGCGGACCATCCAGGCGTGCTCGCCCTGGCTGCGGCGGGACCACTGGTGTTCGTCCTCGTGGTCGATGACGGTGAGCCGGCCGTCGCGGTCCGAGACGTCCAGGACGCCCTCGTGGATGTCCAGCCAGAAGATGTCGACGTCGGCGGCGATGTCGTAGGCGGCGAAGGGCAGTTTGGAGGACAGGTCGTACACCGTGCCGTCGTCGCAGCCGGCGTAGATCCAGAAGTCGTCGGCGACCAGGCACTTCACGCCGTCCGGCAGGCTGAAGCGGGCCAGCACGGCGCCCTCGTGGTCCAGGGTGTAGACATCGCCGGCCTGGTTGCCCACCCAGCAGCGCTCGTCGTCCACGTGGATGCCGAACGCGGCCGAGCCGGTGCGGAACCGCCACAGCACCGGTGCCACGGCCCGCGCCGTGGAGGGTGCCGAGCTGACCTGACGGCGGGTCACCGCACGCGGCGCGCGCTGCCCTTGGACGGCAGGCGCGTATCCCTTGCGGATCTTCTCGCCGGCCTTCTTCGCGGCGGCGGCCCGCGCCTTCTCCTCGGTCGGGAACGTCGTCGTCTGCGTCTGCCCGGCGGCGCCGATCCTGCCGTAGCGCACCGTCACCACCCGGCCGTCGACGGTCACCTCGTAGAACTTGTGGGCGCCGCCGCCCTCCTGTGACAGCTCCAGGTACGTCGTCGACACCGCGGACCCCGTGGACATGGCAGACCCCTCCCCAAGACGGACCCGCGGCCGTTCCGGCGGGTTCCCGACTGCTGTTCACCGTAGGGGCACCCACTGACAACGGACTCGGGCCGGGACTCGGGCCGGGCGGCCGCCGGCCGTCCTACCGGTCGCGGGCGGGGGGCAACTCCTCCATTCCGCCCAGGAGTTGGCGCAGGCAGCGGAGTGCGAGCGCGGCCGGTGAGCCCTCGCCCGTGACGCCCGCCTCCGTGGCGGCCCAGGTCTCCAGCGCGATGCGGATCGCGTCCGTGGCGGCCGCCGCGACCAGGCGCACCCGCAAGACCTCCAGGCGGCCGTCCGCCAGCCGGGCGACGACCGGGACGAGCCGTTCCTCCGACTCCTGGTTCACCCGGTACCAGACCGCGCGCAGCGCGGGATCGTCCGCGGCGGCCCGCAGCAGCCCCCGGGTCCGCTCCAGCGCCACGGCGGCCTCCTCGTCGGGTGCCGCCAGCGACTCCTCGACCGCCGTCTCCAGCGCCCGCAGCAGACCGGCCCCGGGCTCGGCCGCCTCCAGCAGCGCCCGCCACCGGTCGGCCCCGGCCGCGAGCAGGGGGCTCACCGCGTCCTGCTTGGAGCGGAAGTAGCGGTAGAAGGTGCGCAGCGCGACGCCCGCGTGCCGGGCGATCTCCTCGGCGGTGGTCGCGTGCGGCCCCTGCGCGGCGAACAGCTCCGCCGCCGCGTGGGCGATGTCCAGCTGGGTCGCGGCCTTGCGGCGCTCGGTGAGGGAGGTGGGCGGCTTGGTGCTCATCCCAGAAGCGTACGACCCGACGAGCCTTGGTGGCATGCAGTGACGAAATGGCAAATCGTGCCACCTAGGCGTAACGTGAAGGGCATCGGGGCGCCGGACGGCAAGAGAACCGGCGTCGCTCAGGGCCCGCCGCACCCCGGCGGGCCGGGCAGGAGAACACATGAACCGCTACGAAGGCCGCCGCGCGCTGATCACCGGGGGCGGCTCCGGCATCGGCCAGGCCACCGTGCTGCGCGTCCTCGCCGAGGGCGGCAGCGTGGTGGCCGCGGACGTGAGCGAGCGGGGTCTGCGGGACACCGCGGAGAGGGCGGCCGGGTACGCGGACCGGCTCACCACCGTCGTCATCGACGTCGCCGACGAGACCTCCGTACGCGCCGGTGTCGCCGCCGCGACGGCCGCGCTCGGCGGGCTGGACGTGCTGGTCAACGCCGCCGGGATCCTGCGTTCCTCGCACTCTCACGAGACGAGCCTGGAGGAGTTCACCCGTGTCCTCCAGGTCAACCTGGTCGGCACGTTCCTCGTGATCCGCGAGGCGATCCCGGCCCTGCTGGCGGGCCGGGACGCGGCGGTCGTCAACTTCAGCTCCACCTCGGCCGTCTTCGCGCACCCCTATATGGCGGCGTACGCGGCGAGCAAGGGCGGCATCCAGTCGATGACGCACGCGCTCGCCTCCGAGTACGCGAGCCGGGGCATCCGCTTCACCGCCGTCCAGCCCGGTTCCATATCCAGCGGGATGACCGACGGCAGCGGCGCCAGCGGGCTGAGCAACGGGCCGGGGCTGCCCGCCGACGCCGACATGAGCCTGTTCGCCAAGCTCTCCCCGGCGCTCGGCCAGGGGTTCGCCGGCCCGGAGACGGTGGCCTCCGTCGTGGCGATGCTCGGCTCGCGGGACGGCGCGTTCATCACCGGGACCGAGATCCGCGTCGACGGCGGCACGCATTTCTGACCGCCGTACGGACCTGTCCCGCTGAACACCGGGACACGCTCCGGGCCGGGAGCGGCTCGGCAGGTCCCTGTGCCCCAGGCCGGAGGTGCCGTCAGGTCCCTGTCCCCCGGGCCGGCAGGGGTCGGCAGGTCCCCGTGCCCCGGCCCGGAGGCGTCCCGGGTCAGGCGAGGGCGATCAGGTCGCGGTAGTCCTCGCTCCACAGGTCCTCGTCCGCGTCCGGCAGCAGCAGGACCCGGTCGGGGCGCAGGGCGTCGATGGCGCCCTCGTCGTGGGTGACCATCACGATCGCGCCGGGATACGAGCCGACCGCGTCCAGCACCTCGGCGCGGGAGGCCGGGTCGAGGTGGTTGGTCGGCTCGTCCAGCAGCAGCACGTTCGCCCCGGAGTGGACCAGGCCGGCCAGCGCCAGCCGGGTCTTCTCACCGCCCGACAGCACCCCGGCGGGCTTGTCGGCGTCGTCCCCGGTGAACAGGAAGGCGCCCAGGACGCGCCGGGCCTCGCCCGGGGCCAGGTGCGGTGCGGCCAGGGCCAGGTTCTCCAGGACCGTGCGCCGGGGGTCGAGCGTGTCGTGCTCCTGGGCGAAGTAGCCCAGCCGCAGCCCGTGCCCGTACACCACGCGCCCGGCATCGGGACGCTCCGCGCCGGCCAGGATCCGCAGCAAAGTAGTCTTGCCGGCGCCGTTCAGGCCGAGCACCACCAGCCGGCCGCCCCGGTCCACGGCGAGGTCCACCCCGGCGAGGACGCGGTGGCCGCCGTAGGACTTGGCGAGGCTGATCGCGCCGAGCGGTGTCCGCCCGCAGGGAGCGGGTTCGGGCAGCCGGATCCGCGCCGTCTTCTCGGCGCGCCGCCGCGGCTCCAGCCCGGCCAGCATCCGGTCCGCGCGCCGGGCCATGCTCCGGGCCATGGTGGCGGTGGCGGAGCGGGCCTTCATCCGGTCGGCCTGCGCGTGCAGCGCGGCGGCCTTGCGTTCGGCGCTCGCCCGCTCCCGGGTGCGGCGCCGCTCGTCCGCCTCGCGCCGGGTGAGGTACGTACGCCAGCCCGTGTTGTGGATGTCGATCGTCGCCCGGGCCGGGTCCAGGTGGAAGACGCGGTTGACGACATCGGCGAGCAGGGCCGTGTCGTGGCTGATCACCACCAGACCGCCCTGGTGGGCCTTCAGGAAGGCGCGCAGCCAGGCGAGCGAGTCGGCGTCGAGGTGGTTGGTCGGCTCGTCCAGCAGCAGGGTGCGGTCGGTTCCGGCGAACAGGATGCGGGCGAGTTCCACACGGCGTTTCTGCCCGCCGGACAGGGCGCCGACCGGCCGGCCCAGCACGCGTTCGGGCAGGCCGAGTCCGGCCGAGATCCGGGCCGCCTCGGCCTCCGCGGCGTAGCCCCCGCCGGCCTGGAAGGCGGCCTCGGCGTGGGCGTAGGCGCGCATCGCCCGGTCCAGTTCGGGCGCGCCGGTGGCGGCGGCCAGCGCCGCCTCGGCCTCGCGCAGGGTCCGCAGGGCGGTGTCGAGGCCGCGCGCGGACAGGATGCGGTCGGTGACGGTCACGGCCGGGTCGGCGGCGCGCGAGTCCTGCGCGAGGAAGCCGACCGGTCCGGTGCGGACGATGTCACCGGCGGTGGGCCCGGACTGTCCGGCGAGGGCGGTCATCAGGGTGGTCTTGCCGGCGCCGTTGCGGCCGACGAGGCCGATCCGGTCGCCGGGCGAGACGGTGAAGGAGACGCCGGTCAGCAGGAGGCGGGCACCGGCGCGCAGCTCGACATCACGAGCGGTGATCATGGGGTAACGCTCCGAAAAAGCTAGAGGACACACTTCTGGCGTGGAAGCGGGTCCTCGGCTAGGAGATTCGGGGCGTAGACATGCGGTCACGGTAACGCGGGCGCCGGCACCGGCGCACATCATTTTTTGGCGAGCGCTGCTTGAGCGCTGCTCGCGAGGCGGGGGGCGGCCAGGCGACCGACGGGGCGGGGAACGGCCCGAGCGCAATGGATTCACCGTTCCCCGCCCCTGCCGGACGGCCCGCCGCCGCCTGGGCGGCGGGACGGCGTGCCGGTCCGTGGGGGACGGCCGGCGGACGTGCCCGCACCGCCGGTCGGTTCTGACTCTCCGTCCCCGGTGGTGGGTGTGCCACCTGACGGGAGCCGGCTGGGTGAGGTCCTCGGGCGGCCCCCGCCGACACCGTCGGCTGGCGGCGGGCGGCGGCTGGAGAGCGACGGCTCGTAGCCGGAGGGTAGTGGCCGGAGGGTAGTGGCCGGAGGGCGGCTCCCCCGGCCGCGCCTCCCGCCCCGGGCCTGCGGGAACTCCCGTGACCCTCCGGGAAGTTCCTGTGGGAGGCTGGGCCCGGCCGTCGCGGACCGAGGCCGGGCCGGCCGCCGAGAGGAGCACAGCGTGACAGAGAACGGCTACGAGGCCGTCACCATCGACACCAGCAAGCCGCACCCCGCGCGGATCTACGACTATCTGCTGGGCGGCAAGGACAACTACGAGGTGGACCAGCAGGCGGGCGACGCACTGGCCGCCGCTGCCCCCGAGGCACGCATCGGCGTCCGGGCGAACCGCGCCTTCCTGCAGCGTGCCGTCCGGTACGTGGTCGGCAGCGGGATCCGGCAGATCCTCGACATCGGCACCGGGCTGCCCACGTCGCCGAACGTGCACGAGGTGGCCCAGACGGTGGCGCCCGACGTCCGCGTGGCCTACGTCGACAACGACCCGATCGTCGCCGCGCACGGCAACGCCCTGCTCAGCCGGTCCGGTACGACCCGTATCGTCCTCGGCGACCTGCGCGACCCGCGCGCCGTGCTGGACCACCCCGACGTCCGCCAGCTCATCGACTTCGATCAGCCGGTGGCCCTGCTCCTCGTCGCCATCCTGCACTTCCTGGCCGACACGGACCGGCCCGCCGAGGTCGTCGCCACGCTGCGCGACGCGCTGCCCGCCGGGAGCTTCCTGGTGCTGTCGCACGCCACGGGCGACTTCGCCGACCGCACCGACGCCCAGGCCGTCTACACCAACGCCACCGCGTCCCTGAACCTGCGCGGCCGGGCCGAGGTGGAGCGCTTCTTCGACGGTTTCGAGCTCGTGGAACCGGGCCTGGCCCAGGTCCCGTTCTGGCGCCCGGACACCCCGCCGCCGCCGCGCTCCGAGGAGATAGGTTTCTACGGCGGCGTGGCCCGCAAGAAGCCCTGACCGCTGCGGGACGTCCTGACCGGCCGGACCACCCGACCGCCCTCGCTGCCACTCCCGCCGTGGCAGCCGTCGGTCCCCTCACCACGCCCGGGCGGCCGGCCACCGCCCCCTCCCCCGGCCTGCATGGTGCCCGGGACGCCCCGGTGCGACGCTGGAGAGGAAGGTGTCCGACGAGGGGACCTGGGAGGGCCGATGGGACGGGACGTCCCGGCGCTCGTCTTCACCCGCGAGGACCGCCGCCGGTACCGGATCAAGATGCAGGCGTGTCTGGAGGCGCTCGCGCAGATGCTGCGCGAGGCGCGCTTCGAGGCCGAGCGTCCTCAGGTCGGCCTGGAGATAGAGCTGAACCTGGTGGACGACGCCGGCGAGCCGGCGATGCGCAACACCGATGTGCTGGCGGCGATCTCCGACCCCGCGTGGTCCACCGAGCTGGGCCGGTTCAACCTGGAGATCAACGTTCCGCCCCGGCGGCTGACCGCGGGCGGTCCGGACGCCTGGGAGGCGGAGATCCGGGCCGCGCTGAACCACGCAGACGAGCGGGCCCGGTCGGCCGGCGCCCGGCTGATCATGGTCGGGATCCTGCCCACCCTGCGGCAGGAGGAGATCGGCGAGGACGCGTTGTCGGAGAACCCCCGCTACCGGCTGCTCAACGACCAGGTCTTCGCGGCCCGCGGCGAGGATCTGCGCATCGAGATCGACGGAACGGACCGGCTGCGGACCTACGCCGACACGATCACCCCGGAGGCCGCGTGCACCAGCACGCAGTTCCATCTCCAGGTGTCGCCCGAGGAGTTCGCCGGCTACTGGAACGCGGCGCAGGCGATCGCCGGGGTGCAGGTCGCGCTCGCGGCCAACTCGCCGTTCCTGTTCGGCAAGGAGCTGTGGCACGAGACCCGGATCCCGCTGTTCGAGCAGGCCACCGACACCCGGCCGGAGGAGATCAAGGTGCAGGGGGTGCGGCCCCGGGTGTGGTTCGGGGAGCGGTGGATCAACAGTGTCTTCGACCTCTTCGAGGAGAATCTGCGCTACTTCCCGGCCCTTCTTCCGCTGTGCGACGCGCAGGACCCGATGGAGACACTGGACCGCGGCGACGTCCCCGAACTGGCCGAACTCACCCTGCACAACGGCACGATCTACCGCTGGAACCGGCCGGTGTACGCCGTCGCCCACGACCGTCCGCACATCCGGGTGGAGAACCGGGTGCTGCCCGCCGGCCCGACGGTCGCCGACACCCTCGCCAACGGGGCCTTCTACTACGGCCTGACCCGGGCGCTGGTGGAGGAGGACCGGCCGGTGTGGTCGCGGATGTCCTTCGCCGCCGCCGAGGACAATCTGCACACCGCCGCCCGGCTGGGCATCGACGCACCGCTGTACTGGCCAGGGATGGGCGAGGTGCCGGCGCCGGAGCTGGTGCTGCGCCGGCTGCTGCCGCTCGCACACCGGGGCCTGGAGCACTCCGGTATGGACGCGGCCTGGCGGGAGCCGCTGCTCGGGGTGATCGAGCAGCGGTGTGTGACGGCGCGCAACGGAGCGGTGTGGCAGAAGGAGATGTGCCGCCACGTCGACGCCACCGCGCACGCCGGCCGGCATGAGGCGCTGCGCAGGATGACCGAGGTGTACATCGACTACATGCACCTCAACGCCCCGGTACACACCTGGCCGGTCGACTGAGACGGCCGGCGCCGGCACGCGGGACGGCGACCGCCCACCAGGGCGTGACCGTGCCGTGCCGGGGGAGCCTTCGCAAGCCACCTGGCGGACCAACGGGGTTTCCGTGGTTTCCTGTTGGCCCGAGTCCAGGCCGAAGGAGCAACCCATGACCAGCGCCCCTGTCCCCTTCCAGGTGTACGAGGCGGGGACGTACCTGCACGGTACGAAGGCAGACCTCGTTCCGGGGGACGTGCTGACCCCCGGCCACGCGTCCAACTACGAGGAGGGACGGGTCTCCCGCCATGTCTATTTTTCCGAGACGCTGGACGCCGCCGCCTGGGGCGCCGAGCTGGCGGCCGGCGACGGGCCGGGCCGGATCTACGTGGTGGAGCCGACCGGTGAGCTGGAGGACGATCCCAACGTCACCGACAAGAAGCTCCCGGGCAACCCCACCCGTTCCTACCGCACCCGCGAGCCCGTGCGCGTCGTGTCGGAGCTCGAGGACTGGGTCGGGCACTCCCCCGAGCAGATCGAGGCGATGCTGAGGACTCTGGCCGACCTTCGCCGCCGCGGCCTCGCCACGATCCTGGACTGACGGGTTCTGCCGGGACCGAGGCAGCCTTCGCTCGGCGATGCCCGGGATTGTCAGGCCGATGCCCGCCGCGGCCGGTCCAGGGCGGCTCCCGTGCACTCCGAGACGTCCGGGAGGTGGTCCTTGGCCCACTGGGCCAGCTCACGGAGGGCGGGTTCGAGGGCGGCGCCGGCCTCGGTCAGCCGGTAGGAGACGCGCAGCGGGGGGCCCTCGTCGACCTCGCGCAGGACGAGGCCGGCGGCGCCCAGTTCGGCGAGCCGGTCGGAGAGCATGCGCTCGCTGATGCCGGGGACGGCCCGCCGCAGGTCGGTGAAGTAGGCGGGCTGTCCCACCAGGACGGCCACGATGGGCCCGCTCCAGCGCTTGCCGAGGAGCTGGAAGACGCGGGTGATGCCGTCGTCCACCCGCTTGCACGCCGCGCTGTCGTGGTTCTCGTCCATGACCTCAGGGTACTACCCCGCCGTAGGGTGCTGAAGAAAAGTAAGTTCATGTGCTAAAAGTAGTCCAGTACGAAACAACAGCCCCCGTTTCCGGCGTCCGGCTGTTCCCGCTCTTCTCTGGAGACACCCATGGCCACCCTGCTCCACATCGATTCGTCCGTGTTCCCGGCCGAGGCGTCGGCCTCGCGTGTCGTGACGGAGGCATTCCGCAAGCACTGGCAGGAGGAGCACCCCGAGGGCACGGTGATCTACCGCGACCTCGCGGCGCAGCCCGTTCCGCACATCACCGCCGACACCCACCTCGCCGGCTTCACCGACCCGGACACCCACACCCCCGAGCAGGCCGCCGCGTTCGCCGAGCGCGTCAAGCTGATAGAGGAGCTGGAGCAGGCCGACGCGGTGCTGATCGGCGCGCCGATGTACAACTACACGATCCCCTCCACCCTCAAGGCCTGGCTGGACAACGTCATCCTGATGGGCCGCACCGCCGGCGAGACCCAGTCCGCCAAGGGCACCCCGGTGACCGTCGTCGCCAGCCGGGGCGGCTCCTACGCGCCGGGCACCCCGCGCGAGGGCTTCGAGTACGTGCAGAACTACCTCAACGCCGCGCTCGGCACGGGCCTCGGCCTGGACGTGGACTTCATCGTCCCGGAGCTGACCATGGCGACCGTGAACCCGGCGATGGCCGAACTGGTCCCGCTGTACGAGGCCTCCCGTGACCGTGCCCTGGAGGACGCCGCCACCAAGGCGCGCGAGCTGGCCAAGCGCCTCGCCGCCGCCTGAGCGCACTCCCGCCGACACGTGACCCGGGACCGCCCACGAGGCGGCCCGGGGTCACGTGCGCCCCGGTGCCCCGGGAGCGGCACAGCCACCGGACCGCATCCCGCGCGAGCCCGCGTCGCCGAGGCCGGCGACGGCCGACGTTGACGGCCGGCAACCTGATCAACGCGCTCGCGGTGGAGGCGACCGTCCGCCCTCTCGACCTGGCCGTGGCACTGCCGCACGCGCCGGGGCCCTCCCCCGAGGGGCCGGCCGCGGTGGGCGCCGCCCTCGACGGGCTGCCCGGCCGGCCCGGCCCGCCGAAGTGGAGGGACGCCCACGCGCGTGTGGGCACCGGCCGCGCCGCGCTCACCGACGCCGAGCGCGCCGCCCTGGGTCCGGCGGCCGACCGCTTCCCGCCGTCCGGCTGAGCCCCGCCGCCGGGGCGAGGCGGACGCCCGGCCCGCACGGCGGGCCCGCGCCGCCTTCCGTAGGCTGAAGGCGTCCGATTCCGGGAGGTCTGCCGCAGGCGGGAGAGAGCCGTGATCGAACTCGCCGCGGCGTTCGCCGTCGCGGGAGCGGCGAGCAACGCCGTGGGCACCGCGTTCCAGCGCAAGGCGGCCTCGGCCAGCACCCGCGGCGGGCTGCGCCTGCTCGCGGAGCTGGTGCACCGGCCCATCTGGATGATCGGTATGGCCGGTGTGGCCTGCGCCGCGCTGTTCCAGAGCCTCGCCCTGGTCAACGGCCCGCTGGCCCTGGTGCAGCCGCTGTTCATCCTGGAACTGCCCTTCGCGCTGCTCGTCGCCGCCCCGCTGATGCACCGGCGGCTGCCACGCTCGGGCTGGTGGGGGGTCGGCGGCTGTGTCGCGGGCCTCGCCGTCCTGCTGCTCGCGGCGGCCCCGCACGGGGCGACCGACCAGGCGCCGCTCGCACGGTGGCTGCCGGTCCTGCTGCTGTGCGCCGGCGTGATGGCCGGCCTGGTGGGACTGGCCGGCCCGGGCCGGCCGCCGACCCGGCGCGCCGCGCTGCTGGCGGCCGCCTCCGCGACGGGCAACGCCCTGACCGCCGCCCTGCTGAAGTCGGCGAGCGGCACCTTCGCCGACCACGGCCTCACGGCGTTCCTGCGGTCCTGGCAGACGTACGGTTTCGCGCTCGCCGGTGTCGCCGCCGTACTGCTGCTGGAGAACGCGTTGCAGGCCGGTCCGCTGGCCGCGGCGCAGCCCGCGCTGACCATCGGCGACGCGGTGGTGAGCCTGACCCTCGGCATCACCCTCTTCGGCGAACGCGTCCGCACCGGATGGTGGCTGGTGCCCGAGCTGTGCGGGGCGCTGCTGATCGTCGTGGGCGTGCTGGTGCTCAGCCGGGCCGTGCAGCGCATCGAGGTGGTCCCGGTCCCCGCAGCGGAGCGGAACGCGGCCTCGTGAGACCGCTCAGGGAGCCGCGACCAGCGGGGGCACGCCCCAGTCGGAGCGCAGCGCGCCCTCCAGGGCGCGCGCGGCGTCCGCTCCGATGCGCTCCACCAGTACCGA
The DNA here is from genome assembly GCF_011820545.1 of Streptomyces sp. DSM 40868. Classification (NCBI taxonomy): domain Bacteria; kingdom Bacillati; phylum Actinomycetota; class Actinomycetes; order Kitasatosporales; family Streptomycetaceae; genus Streptomyces; species Streptomyces sp. DSM 40868. Next base: position 8,146,726 of record NZ_CP050504.1, on the reverse strand, counting down.
CTCGATCACCCCGATCGTGGCCTGCGCGCGCTCGTGCACGCGCCGCCCCTCGGCGGTCATCCGGATCAGCCGCCGCCGGGCGGAACCGGGGTCGGGTTCCTGCTCCAGCAGGCCCATGCCGATGAGTCCGTGCACCGCCTGATGGGCCGTCTGCCGGGTGACACCCATCCGCCGGGCGAGTTCGGAGACGGTGGTGCCCTCGGCGTCGAGCATCGCGAAGACGGACGCCTGCGCCGTGGTCACCGGCTGCTCGCCGGCCGCCTCCATGCTGGCGAACAGGGCGTCCTCGAACCAGCGGCGGGCCTCGGACAGGAGCTGGGGCAGGTTGGCGGCGCGATGACTCATGGCTCCTCGGATGATCGGATACCCAGCGGATTATCCTCCTGTCCGTCGGTTTCCCGGGCGCAGTGCCGGGTGACGAACCCGGCCGTCCGCGCGAAGACCCGCTCGACCTCCTCCTCCGCGAGCCCCAGCCACAGGTGGTTCGCGCCGGGCACCCGTACCTGCTCGACCGGCACCCCCGCCGCCCGCAGCGCCGTCGCGAGGCGGTCGCTCTGCGCGCAGGGCACGAGCTCGTCCTCGGTGCCGTGCAGCAGCAGGAACGGCGGCGCGGCCGGCGTCACCCGCAGGGCGGGGCTGGCGTCCCGGGCCGGGCCGGGGGCGGCGGCCGGGGCGGCCCCGAGCAGCAGCGCCTCGCGCGAGGCAGGGTCCCGCGGGTCGAAGCGGCCCGGCGGGTGGTCGTCGGCGAGGCGGGTGAGGTCGGTGGGCGCGTACCAGGTGACGCAGCCGCGCACGGTCACCGTCGGCGCTCCGGCACCGGCGGCCCCCAGGGTGAGCGCGGTCAGCGCGGCCAGGTGACCGCCCGCGGACTCGCCCCACAGGACCACCCGGTCCGGGTCCAGGCCCAGCTCCCCGGCCCGGTCGCGCAGCCAGACCAGCAGCGCGCGCAGGTCGTCGAGCTGGGCCGGGTGCCGGGCCTCGCCGCTGAGCCGGTAGTCGGGGCAGACCACGGCCACCCCGGCCCCGGCCAGCCGGGCGAACGGCCCCGGCAGCCAGTGCCGGAACCGCGGCCCTGGGTCGTCGCGCAGTCCGGTGCGCCAGCCGCCGCCGTGCACAAAAACAACCACGGGCAGCGGGCCGTCCGCCGGTTCGGGCAGCCACAGGTCGGTCTCCAGCGGCCGGCTGCCGTCGGGCACGGCGTAGACGGCGCCGCGCAGCAGCCGTACACCGGGCGCGGGCCGGGCGTGCGGCGGCAGGGGCAGCCGGGCGGGGTCCGGGGGTGCCGGCGGCTGCGCGGGGAAGGACGGGGCGTCCTGGGACACGGCTTCTTCCTGCATGGGGTCCTCGGATGGCATGGGCTTCCTCAATGGGCGAGGCGGGGGAACAGGGTCCGGGCGTTGGCGGTGGTCAGGGAGCGCCAGCCGGTGCCCGGCACCGGGGCGGGCGCGGTGTCGAACGACGCGGCGTGCGACCTGGCCGGCGAGGTCGTAGTAGAGGCGGCGCAGCTGGGCCACGGCGGCGCCGCCGCAGTGCGGTACGACGGCCTTGAGGCCCGGGTGGCGTGCGAGGGTTCCGGTGAAGATCAGGTCGGTGAGGGAGCGGGCGGTGTCGAAGACGAACTCCACCATGGGGGGCGGGGCCGGCCGAGCGCGGACCGCTCCCCGCACACCGGGGAGGCGGGGTGGACGAAGACGACGGCCCCGCGCCGGCCCAGCTCGGCGAACACCGGTTCCAGGCGGGGGTCGCCCAGGTAGACACCGTGGCTGTGGGTCCGCACCACGACGCCGTCGGCGTGCAACTCGTCGAAGGCGTAGGCGATCTCCGCGAGCGCGCCGTCGACGTCGGACAGCGGCAGCGGCAGCGGCAGCGAGGCGAACATCCCGAACCGCCCGGGGTGGGCCCGTACGGTCCCGGTCCGGCCCCGGCCCCGTCCTCGTTGACCTCGCGGGCCGGCGCGCGGGCCGCGGCCGGGTCGCCGAAATACGTGCCCGGGGACGACACCGACAGCACGGCGGCATCGATGCCGGCGCGGTCCATCAGCTCCAGGTACGCCCGGGCCGACCACCGCGGCCAGGCGGGCATGCCATCGGGCCGTTCGTGCCCGGCCGCCCTGGCCGGCGCACGTAGGAGTCGGTGACGAAGTGGGCACGGACATCGATGAAACCGGGACGGTCACCGGGCCCGGTCACCGGTGCGCTCCTCGCGCGGTGCCAGGGTCACCGGCGGCTCCTCGCGTGGCGCCACGGCCGTCAACTCCCGGTGTGCCACTGGTGGTCGGGGCGGAACCGGACGTCGTACTGCTCGGGCACGGTCCGGAACTTCTCCGGCTCGGGCACGAACGGCCGGACCGGCAGGCCCAGTTCCTCGGCCGGGGTGCCGAGGGACTCGAAGAACCGCTCGAAGGTACCGCCCGGTCCGGCGGCCACGCCCACGACCTGCGAGTGGTGGCGTTCCATGCGGTAGGCGTGCACACAGTTCTTCGGTACGAAGCCGAAGTCCCCGGGGGTGAGCAGTTTCTCGTGCTGCTCGCCCTCGAGGTCCTCGACGAAGAGCCGTACGGCGCCCTGGGTGATGTAGAAGACCTCGTAGGTGTCCGCGTGCGAGTGGGCGGGGATCACCTCGCCCTTGGGGCCCTCGCAGGTGAAGAAGTTGAAGGTGTTCTCGGTCTGCTCGCCGCCCGCGTAGATCGTGATCAGGTCGCCGAACAGGTGTGCCCGGTCGCCCAGGCCCTTCTCGATGAAGTAGGGCTTGCCCGGCTCCGGCGGGATGAAGGAGCGGGCCCGGTGACGGGTGGCGTATTCGATGGTCATGCGAAGCCTCCGGTTCGTACGCTTGCTGTGTCAGGTTACCTGACATAGCGGCCGTGGCCAACGGCCCGGGGCTCGGATTCCGGTGCGACGGCCCTCAGCGCGGCCGGGTCAGCCGTACCTCCTCCACGCCCAGCAGCCCGAGCAGCGGGAGCCGGCCGACCCGCTGGCCGGGGTCGACCACCAGTCCGGAGCCACGGACCAGGTCCAGCAGCAGCTCGGCCAGGGGCATGACCATGTGGCGGCCCCAGCAGCGCTCCGAGACATGACCGAAGGGCAGGTAGCCGGGGGTGGTGTCGGGGTCGAGGCGGTCCCAGCGCTCGGGGCGGAAGGCGTCCGGGTCGTCCCAGAGGGCGGGGTCGCGGTGGGCGAGCAGGGGCAGCAGCAGGACGTCGTCCCGCTCGCCTATCCGGGCGTCGATGGCCGGGTATTCGGGGGAGGCGTTGCGCAGGATGTTCCACGACGGCGGCAGCAGCCGCAGGGACTCCAGGATGATGTTCCGGTTGGACGTGCCGTCTTCGAAGGGGGCGCCGAGCCAGAGGGCGTTGGCGACGAGGGTGGAGACGGTGAAGCACACGGGGGCCGCGGCCCTGCGGTACATCCCCATGGCGTAGCGCCGTTCCTGGTAGCCGCAGGCCCGCGCCGCGCGGTTCTCGAGGCCGGTGAGCCGGGTGCCCGGCCGGGGCCAGCCGGGCAGGGCGGCACCGACGGTGATCACCGACCAGGTGAGTTTCGGAGTGAGTTCGAGGCTGCGGCTCATCAGCATGCGCAGCCGGCGCGGGTCCTGGCCGAGGATGAGGTCGCGCAGGAAGTTGTGCCCGGTCAGCGGCCAGGGGCCGGTGAGGTCCACGTTCCCGGGCAGGGGCCTGGCCAGGGCCTCGCGCACGTCGTTGCCGATGGTGCGGGTGACGGTGGACGCCTCGGAGCGGCTGATGGACCGGCCGTGCAGCGGCTTGAAGGTGGGCCGCTCGGTCTCGGTGGCCCGGCGCGCGGCCAGGATCCGGTCGGCGATCTCGTGCCCCGCGACCCCGACGGTGTCCGGTTCGAGGCGGAAGACGTCCCGGCCCAGGTGGTCGTCGATGAGGGCGGCGAGCCGCGGGGCGAACACCGTGGTGCGCGACCGCGCGGCGGATGACGGCGGCATGGCTCCTCCGATACGGGACGGGGGCGGGGGAGGCGGGGAGGCGGCGGACGTCGCCGCCCGGCCGGACCGCGCGGCGGCCGGCCGGGCAGCGACGTCATCGCGTGCGCGCGGAGCGGGATCAGTACCAGAGGTACCAGGCGTTGGCCTTACGGCTCTTGGCGGCGGCGACCCGGTTGCGGATGGCGAAAAGAAGCTTCATCACTGCACCTCCCCTCGGGGACGGACGAGTGACACGCGGCGACTCCGGGCGGGCCGGTGAAGATCACGTGTCGGCGACCCCCGGAGCCTTCCCGAGATCGTTCACGGGATAATCACCAGGTCGGTCCAAATCCCGGCCAGGAGCCTGCTTTCGGACTTTCGCCGCTCACCGGCGCTCCGCCTCGCCCCGCCGTGCCGACGCCCGGCCACCGCGCCCCGCGCACTGGTGGGCGAGCGTCCGTGCGCGCCCGGATGCCGGACGGCCGGTCGCCGGGAGCGGACACCGGGCGTGGCCCGGACCGGGCGGCCCGGCCGTCCGGAGGTTGGCCGGATATCTACGCATGGGACGGCGCCACGCGGCAGCACGACCGGACGACGGTGCGGCGGTGGTCCGGGGTTGGCGCGGGCCGCCATGCCATAAGGTCGCCCGCATGCCAGGCAGTCAAGGGGAAGCGGGCTTCTGGTGGGCCGAGTCGCGCGATCCGGACGGGGGGCGCGCTGGTGGTGGTGTCGGCGGGGCTCCGGCAGCTCTTCCGCCGGGGCGAGAACCGGGTGCGGGCGAGTTCCGTGCTGATGGCGATCCAGGGCGGGATCGTCGGCTGGAACTCCGGTTCGGCGCCGTACGACGGCGTGAACCCCTCGGCCCTGCCGGCGTCGAGGACCGAGGAACTGGCGGGGTCGGAGGCCGGTGAGTGGGCGGCTGCCCGGCGGTTCGCGTCCCAGACCCCGGTGCCCGGCCCGCCGGTGACCGGTGGGTGAGCAGGCATCGGGGCCCGGGAGCCGCCGGAGGGTGAGCCCGCTCCCCTCGTCGGACGGGGCTTCGACGGTCCGGCCCGGTCGCTGCCTCCGTGCTCAACTCGCCTGCGGGAGACGGGCGTCGACCTCGATCTCTATCCTCATACGGGGGTCTGCGAGGCCGCACTCCAGCATGGTGGCGGCCGGCCGGACGTCCCCGAAGCAACGGCGCAGCACCGGCCAGCAGGGCTCGAAGTCGGCGCGGTCCGGGAGCATGTAGCGCACCCGGACCACGTCGGCGAAGCCGCACCCCGCCTCGGCCAGCGCGGCGCCGATGTTGCGCAGACACTGCTCGGCCTGCTCCACGACATCGTCGGAGATCGTCATGGTGGTGTAGTCGAACCCGGTGGTCCCGGAGACATGGACCCGGTCCCCGTCGACCACGGCGCGGGCGTAACCGATCCGCTCCTCGAAGGTGGATCCGCTGAGAATCGCTCGTCGTTGCGTCATGCGTCGAACGCTAGATGATCACCCCGGCCGTGCCCCACCGCCGTTTCACGGGGTGGGCCGGGGGCAGTCGACGTCCGTCGCCGGCAGCCGGCCGGTGGCGAGGTAGGCGTTGACCGCGGCGTCGGCGCACGTGCTGCCGTAGACGCCGTAGACCGCGTGCTGGTCGGCGTCGCGCAGCGTGACCAGGCGGGAACTGGGCCAGTCACGGCGCACCGCCCGGGCGCCGGGGTAGGTGGTGCGGGGGTCTCCGGTGGCGTTGACGAGCAGGGCGGGCAGGTCGGCGCGGATGGCGGTGGGGTGCTCGCGCGGCGGGTCCCAGAACGCGCAGGCGTTGATGTTGCGGGTGACCGGCGCGAACAGCCGGTCCCCGGCGCGGCGCAGGTCGCGCCAGTACGTCTCCGGGTCGCGGGGCCCGGGCACGTCCCCGCACAGGATGGACGCCTGCGCGCTGCCGTAGGCGGACCCGTGCCCGGTCAGCGCGAACTCCAGCGTGGAGGCCAGCCACGGGGACGGGGTGACGGGCCGGCCCTCGGCGGCGCGCCGCAGGTCCCGCACGCCCGCGGCGAAGTCGCCGTAGGCCGTGGGGTTGTCCTGCGAGAGGCCGTTGAAGACGATGACGGGCAGGTCGTGGTCGTCCACCCGATAGCCGCCCACGCGCAGGGGCGTGCGGGCGGCGGCCGACCGGGTCGCTTCCACGGTCGCCAGCACGGCGGCGCGGGTGCGGCCCAGTCCGTAGGCCGCGTGGTGGGCGGCGGCCCAGTCGGCCCAGCCGCGCAGGGCGTGCCGGTTGGCGTCCTCGGTGTCGCGCAGCAGCCGGGGGCCGTAGCGGGCGGGGTCGATCACGCCGTCCAGGACGACCCGGTCGGTGCGCCCCGGGAACATCGTGGCGTAGACCTGGCCGAGGTAACTGCCGTAGGAGTAGCCCAGGTAGGAGATCCGCCGCTCGCCCAGCGCGGCCCGGATCACGTCCATGTCGCGCGCGGTGTTCCGGGTGCTGGAGTACGGCAGCAGGTCACCGGCGTGGGTGCGGCAGCTGCGGGCCAGGCCGGCGGCGAAACGGACTTCGCGCTCGAAGCCGGCGCGGTCGGTACCGGCACCGCGGATCATGCTGCCGGTGGACCAGCGACAGTCCAGCGGGGTGCTGCGGCCGACGAAGCGGGGATCGACGCCCACCACGTCGTAGCGGGCGGCGACCTCACGCATCGCGCGGCGCACGAAGGGCGGGTCGCCGAGGGTCGGGCCGCCGGGGCCGCCGCTGTTGAGCAGCAGGGCGCCGACGCGGTGCGCGGTGTCGGTACCCCGGATGCGGGAGATGGCCACGGTGAGGGTGCGGCCGTCGGGACGGTCGTAGTCCAACGGGACGGTGACGTCGGCGCATTGGGCGCCGGCCTGTTCGAGTTCCCTGCCGGTGGCGTCGTCGGGGCCGAGCAGGCAGCTCTTCCACTGCAGGTGCTGGTGGTGGTAGCGGGCGAGGGGGTCGGCGGCGGGGCGGGCCGGGGCGGCGGAAGCGGGGGCGGTGCCCAGGGACAGCGCGCCCGCGAGGGCCAGGGCGACGGCGGATACGGCCCGCGCGGCCAGGTGGCGTGGGCGCTGACGGCCCGGGGAGGTGGTGCCGGTCATGCCGGGGTCCTTTCGGTGGGCGTTTTCTCGCAGAGGGCCTTGTCGACGATGTCGAGGAAGTCCCGTTCGGCCTGGAGCGTGGCGGGCACCTCGTTCAGGGCGACGGCGACGGTGCGGCCGTCGGGGCCGGCGGCGACCAGGGCCCGGTGGCCGCCGGGCACGGTGCCGGCGTGGCCCCACCAGGTGGAGCCGCAGGACAGCGGTGAGGAGATCAGGCCGAGCCCGTAGCGGGCGCCGGGCCACAGCCGGTCGGGGTCGGCGGCCACCGTCCGCCGCATCTCGGCGAGTTGCGGCGCGGGCAGCAGCCGGCCGGTGAAGAGCGCGGTGGCGAACCGGGTCAGATCGGCCGGGGTGGAGACCAGGGCGCCGCCGACACCGCCGAAGGTCGTGTTCCAGGCGGTGCCGTCCACGCGGCGGCCGTCGGCCGCGGTGAAGTAGCTGTGCGAGTGCGGGCCTTGGACGCGGACGTCGTCGCCGGGCCAGTAGGTGTCGCGCAGGCCCAGCGGCGCGATGATCCGACGGGTGATCTCCGTCTCCGGGCTGTGCCCGGTGACCTCGCGGATGATCAGCCCGGCGACGAGGTAGTTGGTGGTCGCGTAGTGCCAGGGCCGGTCCGGGGGCGGCAGCCGCAGGGCGCGGGCGATCAGCTCGCGCGGCTCGAAGTGGCGGTAGCGCACCCGCTCGGGGTGCTGCCACTCGGGTGCCTCGAGGTAGTCGGGCAGCCCGCTGGTGTGCCGCAGCAGCTGTCGTACGGTGATCCGGCGGCCGTCGTGGCCGCCCGTGCGGATCAGGCCGGGCAGATAGCGCTCGACGGGCGCGTCCAGGGAAAGCCGCCCTTCGGCGGCGAGTCGCATCACGACGGTCGCGGTGAAGGTCTTGGTGACGCTGCCGGCGCGGAGCCGGTCGGCGGTGTTCATGGGGCGGCCGGTGCGCAGGTCGGCCGTGCCGCCGGTCACCGTCCAGCGGGCGCAGGGCGCGGCCGGGCGGGGATCGGTGACCAGGACGGCGGCGCCGGCGATCCGGTCGTGCGTCACCAAGTGGCGCACGGACCGGCTCACCTCGGGATGCGGGCCGCACGCGCGGGGCGCGTCCCGGGCCGGGTGCGCCATGGCGGCGGGGGCCGCGGTCAGCGAACAGGTCACGGCCAAGGCCACCAGGCCGGTACGCCGGCGAACCACGCGGCGCGGTAAGGAAATCACCATGTGACAGCACGCTAGGCAACGCCCGCCGCGTGCTCACTCCGGCAGGCAGCCGGATCGGTCCTGGGGCCGCCCCCAGCACGGACCGGAGGACAACCCCCCGTTCCCGCCCGGGTTGCCGGGCGGACCGGCGTGTACGAGCCGGGCCCTCGCACGTCAGTACCAAGGGTGAACCGTGGTCGTTGCCCCGCCGTTCGGGTGCGGGCGGCTGACAGTCTGCTGGAGACGATCCGGCCCACGACCCGACGGGGCCGAGAGCAGCGGCGCGGATCCGCTCGTGGCCGTTGGGGGCAGGCATGACGCTGGAGGAAGTCGTGGAGGGTTCCGCCTCCGGACCGGCCCGGGAGGAGGGCCGCCGGGGCGTGCCGCGGCACGTGGCCTGCGTGATGGACGGCAACGGCCGGTGGGCGGCACGGCGGTCGCTGCCGCGTACGTCGGGTCACCGCGCGGCCGAGACGACGGTGATCGACGTCATCGAGGCGGCCCGGTCGGCCGGCGTGGAATGGCTGAGCCTGTACGCGTTCTCCACGGAGAACTGGCAACGGCCCGGCACCGAGATCGACTTCCTGATGCGACTGGTCCGCCGCGTGGTGCGCAAGCACGCCCCGTTGCTGCACGCGCGCGGGATCCGCTGCCGGTTCCTCGGTGTGACGGACCCGCGCATCCCGCCGCCGCTGGCCCGGGACTTCGCCGATCTGACCACCCTGACCGCCGGGAACCGGGGCATGACGCTGACCGTGGCGTTCGATCACGGCGGGCGCCGGGACATCGTGGCGGCGGCACGGTCGCTGATCCGCAGCGGGGTGCCGGCCGAGGCCGTGGACGAGCGGTGCTTCGCCGCTCATCTGCCCTTCCCCGACACCCCTGATGTGGACCTCGTCATCCGGACCTCCGGGGAGCAGCGCATCTCCAACTTCATGCTCTGGCAGGTCGCGTACGCGGAGCTGATCTTCTCCCCGGTCCTGTGGCCCGACTTCCGCGCACCGCACTTCCTGGAGTGTCTGCACACCTATCAGCGGCGCGAGCGCCGTTTCGGCGGCGTACGGCCGAACGAGAACGGAGAACGACGACCGTGACCGAGACGGGCGCCGACGAGCCCCAGCACACCACCGGCGCCGACCAGCTCTTCGGCCTGGGCAGCCGGTTCCGCGGCTTCTTCAACGACCCGCGATGGGCCCTGGCCATCATCCGGGCGACCGTACTGGAGGCGGCGCACCCGCAGATCGGTGCGGCCCTCGCCGACAACTCGACGTTCGTGACCCACCCGTGGCGGCGGCTGCGCAACACCGTCACGAGCCTCCAGCGCATGTCCGGCGCCGACGAGGAGGCGCGGCACAAGGAGGCGGCGCGGCTCAACCGGATGCACGCCCGGATCAGCGGCACCGACGCCCGGGACCGGCCCTACGACGCGATGGACCCGGCGGTGCGCGCCTGGGTGGTGGCCACCCTCTTCGAGAGCAGCGTCGCGATGTGCCGGTTCGGCGGGCAGCCGCTGGAACAGGACGCCATCGAGGAGCTGTACGGAGAATTCCGGGGCTATCTGGCCGCGTTGGACGGTGATGCCCGGCACCTCCCGCCCACGGTCCACGAGTTCTGGCCGTACTACGAGCGGGTGGTGGCGGAGGAGCTGGAGCACACGGAGGCGATGCGCATCATCCTCTACCGGCTCTTCGACCATCTGCCCGCGCCGCCGCTGCTGCACGGTCTGCCCACGCTGTGGGCGGCCGGCCGGGCGCTCGTCGGACCGGTCATCGGCGCGATCACGGTGGCGTCCCTGCCGGAGCCGTTCCGCCAGCGGGCGGGTCTGCCCGAACTGCCCGGCGCCCGGACGCTGATGCAGAGCGCCTATCTGGGCGCCGGTCTCGCCCGGTTCCTCCCGGAGGGCTGGCTGCGCACCGAGACGGTGCTGGACCTGCTCGCCCTCTCCCCCGACAGCGACGATCCCCGGGCCCGGAGCCTGCGCGCGCTGCGGGACCGGATGCGGCGGGCCGGGGCCCTGGTCCGGCTGATCACACCGCTGCCGCCGGAGCCGGAGCACGGCGACACCGGTCTTCGGCGTGGCGCGGAGGAGTTCTTCGCCACGGTGCTGGACCAGACCGGGGACGGCTATGTGGACTGGCCGGACCTCGCCGCGATGGCCCGGGAACTCGCCGGCCGCCTGGACCTGGACGAGCCCGCGGAGACCCGGCTGTACGACGCCTTCGCCGACTGGTGGCGGGAACTGCAGGCGGCTCTGGACACCGACGGCGACGGCCGCGTCAGCTGTCAGGAGTACACCGAGGCCGTGCCGTCGCTCGCCGGTCCCGCCCTGATCCGGGTCGCCGAGGTCCTCTTCGACGTCACCGACGCCAACGGCGACCAGCGCATCGACGCGGCCGAGTACCGGGCGCTGTTCCGCCGGGGCTTCCACCGCGACCTGCCCGGCACCGACGACGCCTATGCGCGCGGCGCGTTCGTCCGGGACTTCCTGTCCTTCATGTCGGGCCGGGCCCGCTCGACCCCGTACGACCCGCTGCTCGCGGACGCCTGACCCCCACGGCCCCGGACGGGGGGCCGCCGGGCGGCGCCGGGTCAGCCGAGGCCGAGGACGCTCAGGGTGCGCTCGGCCATGCGCCGCTCGCCCAGGGCGTTGGGGTGGACGGGGACGACGCTCCGTCCGAACAACAGCGGCTCGATCCACCGGGTGCCGGCCGGCCGGCAGGCGTCGTGCCCGGCGGACGCCTCGGCGAAGTCCACGTACACGGCCCCGGTCTCCTCGGCGGCGCGCCGCACCACGGCGTTGAGGTGGGCCTGGAGGGAGTGCAGGTAGGGCACGTCACCCGCGGCGAGGGGCAGCTTGACGAAGCAGGACGGGTCGGCCTTGGCGGGCGTGATCCACGGGTAGCCGAGCACGGCCACCCGGGCGTGCGGCGCCTTGGCCCGGACGGCGCCGAGCGCGGCCTTCAGCGCCGGGTAGGTGCCGGCGTCGATCTGGTCGTCGAAGGTCGTGCCGTACTTGTCCTTGCACGGGCTGCCCTGGCCGCCGCTGAGGATGCCGGCGGCGCCGCAGGCGGTCACGGCGTTGATGAAGGTGCCGTTGTCGTTGCCGCCGATGGTGAGCGTCACCAGGTCGGTGTCGGCGGTGACCGCGTCGGTCTGCGGGGCGACGCCGGGGTACTGGGACTCGGTGAAGTGCTTGGTCTGGGCGGCGCCGCAGGTGACGTCCGTCAGCCGGGCGCCGGTGCGGTCGGCGATGACGTGGGGGTAGTTGGCGGTGGACCGCAGACAGAGCGGGCTGCCGAGGTCGATGGGCAGCACACCGGACGCGGCGCTGTAGCTGTCGCCGAGGGCGGCGTAGTCCAGGGACGTGGCGGCCTGCGCGGGGGCCGCGCCGAGGCCGAGGGCCAGGGTGCCGAGGGCCGCGGACGCCGCGGTGAGGACACGGCGCAGGGTTGACATGGGCATGACACTCTCCCTTCCGGAGAGGGCCGGGACGCACGGGCACGCCGGTGCCACGGGCGCGCCGGGAGGGATTACCGGGGAGTACTACCGATAGGTAATGTGAGGCTCAAGCAACAAGAAATCAACATTGCGAACCGAACTTTTGAAACACGGACGTTCTCCGTCCGCTTACCTGCGTCACCGGCCGATGCCGATCATCCGTTACGCGAAGTTTTTACCGCGCGGGGTGCGATTTCCGTCGCGTTCGGGGCACCCGGCGAGCAGGAGCACCACTACCCGCTGGAGGCACGCCATGATCGCCCTCGGCATCATCCTGCTCATCATCGGCTTCATCACGGGCATCTCGATCCTGTGGACTATCGGCATCATCCTGCTGGTGGTGGGAGCCATCCTGTGGATCATGGGGTCCATGGGCCACGCGGTCGCCGGCCGTCGTCATTTCTGGTAGCCGCGGTCCTACGCGGTCCCCTCATACCGGTGCCCCCGCTCCTCGAGCGGGGGCACCGGTATGAGGGCGGTCAGGCGCACGTGCCGCTGGGGCGGGCCCGGGTCACCACGTCGGTGGTACCGGTGGTCGCGTCCAGCCAGACCACCCGGGTGCCGTCGGCCGCCGCGGCGGACAGCTGCTCGCCCCGGTTGCACGAGACCCGGGCGCGGCGGGTGCCGTCGCCCTTGTGGTCCGGGGTGAACTGCCAGAGCTTGGACAGCGCCGCGTTGGAGACCTCGGCCGCGGGCGTGCGGGCGACCATCGTCACCGCGTCCGCGCCGGCCGTCACCTCGGAGACGTTCAGGGCGTCCGGTCCGGTCTCCGGGCTGAGGTCGGTGACGTCCGAGCCGTCGAGTGCGGCGCGGCGCAGGGTGGTGGTGCCGTTCTGGCCGACGGCGTCGAGCAGCCAGTAGACGTGGTCGGCGGTGATGGCCGTCGGGCCGAGCGTGGCGTCCGCCTCGGCCTTCTGGAGCACGGTCTGCTCGCCGGTGGCCACGTCGATCAGGCGGGTGGTGGACTCGTACACGGCGCGGACGCGCTGCCGGTCCTGGTAGACGATCCTGCCGTGGGCGACGGCCGGGAAGGTCGCCCGGTGGTAGGTGCCGCCGCCGATGGTGACGACGTTCGCCGGGTCCTTCAGGCTCAGGTAGGCCACGCCGGCCCGGCCGCCGTGGTTGTAGTAGGCGAAGGTGACGGTGTCGCCGTCGACGCCGAGGGCCGAGCCGGCGCCGCGGCCGTGCCACAGGGTGCGCACCGGGCCGCCCGCGAGGGGCCGGGCGAGGATGTCCACGCCGGCGGGTCCGTGGGCCTGCCAGACCACCGTCGTGCCGTCGGTGGCCGGATTGACGTGGTAGCGGCCGTCGTTGGGACTCATCAGCTTCAGCTGCCCCTTGCCGTCGGTACGGCCCGCCCACACCGAGTACGGCTCCGAGCCGGACTCGTCCGACCGGGCGGCGGCCCACCAGCCGCCGCCCGCGCCGAGGTGGGAGTCGTAGGTGGTGACGCGGGGCAGCAGCACGTCGGAGTCGATGCCGAGGGCCTCCTCCCAGTGCGGGACGATGCCGTGCGCGGTGAACGCCTTCCGGACGGCCGTGAGGGCGCGCCCGCCGGCCCCCAGCTGCTTGGCGGCGGCGAGGACCGCGTCCCGGCCCTGGGTGAAGCCGTCGAGCGGGGTGAGGTACTCGGTGAGCGCCTTGTAGACGACCGCGTCGGCGAGTTCGGGGCCGATCTCCTCGCGGATGTCCCAGAGCGCGCCGGAGAAGACGGTGGAGTTCAGGTGCACGCCGCCGTTGTCGGTGCCGAAGCCGACGCCGAGGAACGAACCGGTCGTCGTGCGCCCGTCGTTGAGGTCGCGGAAGGCGCAGCCGCGCGGGTCCTTGGTGCGGCACAGGGTCTCGCCCACGAGCCCGGAGTCGGGGTCGTCCATGGGCAGCCGGCGGGCGTCGGCCTCGATGGCGTTGCCGAAGTAGTCGGCGATGGCCTCGTTCATGGCGCCGGACTGGCCCGCGTACACCAGGTCGGCGGAGGACGAGACGACCGCGTGGGTCATCTCGTGGCCGACCACGTCCAGGGCGGCGGACAGCGGCCGGTACTCCTCGTCGCCGGAGCCGTAGACCATCTTCTGGCCGTCCCAGAAGGCGTTGACGTAGGGCTGGCCGTAATCGGTGGCGCCCACCACGGAGTTGACGGCCATGCCGTGTCCGTCCAGGCTGTCCCGGCCGAACTTGGTGCGCAGGTAGTCGTAGACCCGGCCTGCGCCCCAGTGCGCGTCGACCGCGCCGGACCGGGTGGCCTCGGTGCCGAACTCCGGTGTGGCCGAGGCGACTTCCTTCAGGTCGTCGGGCCAGGCGCCGGACAGGTCGCTCGCCCAGTGGCCGCCCGCGTCCCAGGTGGCGAGCACGTGATCGGGGTCGCTCTGGATGCGGGTGCGGTCGCGCAGCACATAGGCGTCGCGGGTGTCGTCGTGGGTGACGGCGAGCGGGACGGTGGTGCCGTCCAGCCGGACGCCGCTGCCGGTGGTGCCGTCGGGCGCGGGTCCGTCGGCGAGGGCGGCGCGGGCCGCGGGCCCCGGGGCGGGAGCGGATGGGGCGAAGGTACGGATCCCGCTGTACTGGAGGACGGGATAGCCGGCCCGGGCGTCGATGTACACCTCGCGCAGCACCGGTCCGCCGCCGGCCGGGCCGGTGCCGCGTACGGTGATGTGCCGGGTCAGGACGCCGGTTCCGTTCGGTATGACGACCAGGCCGTGGGCGGTTCCGGTGAGCGCGGTGTCCGCGTCCTCGTCGTCCGGGCCCGCGGTGAAGTCCCGGGCGGCGAGGTCGCGTCGTACGGCGTCGACCGCCCGCTCCACCGCCAGGGTGTCGTCGATGCCGGCGGTCGTGCCGGTGCGCAGCCCGGTGAAGTACCGGCCGGAGGTGCCGGTGACGGTCCGGCGGCCGTCGTGCCGCTCCATGCGGACGAGGTACTGCCCGCCCAGCACCGGGACCCCGTGGTGGGTCTGCTGGAGGCGTACGGTCTCCCGGCCGCCGGAGGTGAGGGTGCCGGCGGGCCTGAGGTCGCGTTCGGGGTCGGCGATCCGGTAGCGGTCCTTGCGGGCGGCGAGGTGGGCGCGGGCGGCGTCCGCCGCCGTGCGGGCCAGCGGCGCCTGTTCCCGGATGCCGTCCACCAGTGCGGGCGGCGCCGGAACCGCCCCGGGCCCGGGCGTCGCGGAATCCCCCTCCGGAGTCGCCGCGGATGCCGTGGCCGCCGTGGGTGCCGCCGGCGCGGCGGCGGCCGCCGAGACGACGAGTGCGGCGGCGCCCACGAGCGCCGCCGCACCGGATATGCCGTTCAGCCTGGTTCTTGGTCCTGTCGCCGGTCGCCCGGCGCGTGTTCTGGAATGACGCACTGTCTCCCCAACCCCCACTGCGTACGTCCGTCACCGGCGGCGGACCGCCGCCGGGCACGGCCATTGGACGCGGTGGTACGCCCGCGCATCAACAGTCGTGACGCGACGACGGACGATTTCCGGCCCCGCCCGGCGGCGACTGTCGCCAAAGCGCCTCGGAATTGTCCGTGATCCGTAACAGGCGGATCCCGTGATCTTTCCCGCCCGTCCTGCCAGGTGCACGGAAATCGAACGCACGACGGATCACACCAAGGGGCGGGGCGGACATGGCACGGCATGGCGGACGGGGTTGGTACGGCCGGGTGATCGCGGCGGCGGTCGGGGTGACGGCGGTGGCCGCCGTCACGTCGGTGTGGTCGGCGCAGGCCGGGCAGAGCGGCGGCGGACCGGCCGCGGCGGGTGTCTCCGCCCGGCCCGCCACGCCGAAGGCCACGCCCGTGTCCCCGTCGATCGTCCACGCCTCCGACGGGGGCGCGCACGCGGTCAACATCACCATCGACGACGGCCCGGACCCGGTCTGGACCCCACAGGTGCTCGAACTGCTGCGGGACAACGGCGTGAAGGCGACGTTCTGCATGGTCGGCCCGCAGGCTCAGGCGCACCCCGATCTGGTCCGGCAGGTGGTGGCCGCCGGTCACCGGCTGTGCGACCACACGGTCTCGCACGACACCGGCATGGACCACGAGTCCGAGTCCTACCAGGCGCGGCAGATCACCGACGCGGAGCGGCAGATCACCCAGGCGTCGGGCGGGGTGCGGCCGATGTACTACCGGGCCCCGGGCGGCGCGTTCACCCCCTACAGCCGGAAGCTCGCGGCCTCGCACGGGATGCGGCCCCTGGGCTGGAACGTCGACTCCAAGGACTTCGAGCGGCCGGGCAGCGAGGCGATCATCGCCACGGTCAAGCGCGAGCTGGCCAACGGCCCGACGATCCTCTTCCACGACGCGGGCGGTGACCGCTCGCAGACGGTGGCCGCGCTGCGCACCCTGCTGCCGTGGCTGAAGGAGCAGGGGTACTCCTTCGGTTTCCCGGTGCGCTGACGCGCTTTCCGGGCGCTTTGTCCGCTTGGGCGTTGCACGGTGTGCGTCGGGTGGTCACAGAGTGGTGGAGACCTCTTGTGGGGGCGTGAACGCAGCCTTTAGCCTCCGAGGCGTTGTGCACAGCGAAACCATCATTGCGCATGCTGCAACGCCTCATCGGAGGAGCAGTCCATGAAGCTGTCCGTCCGCCTTGCCGGGTTCACCGCGCTCGCCGCCGTCCTGGCCACCGCCTGCGCGCCCCAGACCTCCGGCACCTCCTCCTCCGGCAAGGACGAGAAGACCGGTACCCTGCGCGTCTGGCTCTTCCAGGAGGTCGACAACCAGCCCAAGCAGCGCGTCGTCGACGCGGTCCTCGCCGACTTCGAGAAGGCGCACCGGGGCACCGAGGTCACCGTGGAGTACATCCCGGTGGAGACCCGGGCCCAGCGGGTCAAGGCCGCCTTCAACGGCCCCGAGTCCGCGCCGGACGTCATCGAGTACGGCAACACGGACACCGCCGGCTATGTGAAGGACGGCGGACTCGCCGACGTCACCCGGGACTTCGACGCCTGGAGCGAGGCCCGGGACACCGACCCCACCGCCCGGCGCTCGGTCACCGTGGACGGCAGGGTCTACGGGGCGCCGTACTTCGTCGGCATCCGGGCGCTGTACTACCGCACCGACGTCTTCCGCCGGCTCGGGCTGCGGGTGCCGCGGACGCAGGCCGAGCTGATCTCCACCGCGAAGCGCGTCCGCGCCGCGCGCCCCGATCTGTACGGCCTGGCCGTCGGGGGTGCCTACACCTACGGCGCGCTGCCGTTCCTCTGGGCCAACGGCGGCGACCTGGCCACCGAGAAGGGCGGCCGGTACGCCTCCGCCCTCGGCACTCCCGCCGCCCGCACGGGCATCGAGGCGTACACCTCCCTCTTCGGCGACGACAACTGCCCCGCCGCCAAGTGCGCGAGCTGGACCGGCAACGACACGGTGACCGCGTTCGCCGCGGGCAAGGCCGCCATGGCGATCGGCGGGAACTTCAGCCACGCCGCCGTGGACGCCGGGAAGGCCAGGGGCAAGTACGCGGTGGTCCCGCTGCCCGGGGCGAAGGCCGGCTCGATCGCGCCGGCCTTCGCGGGCGGCAACAACATCGGGGTGCTGAAGAGCACGTCGCACCGCACGCTCGCCGTGGACCTGATGAAGCGGCTCGCCTCGAAGCAGGCGCAGGGGCGGCTGTTCGACGCGATGGGCTTCCTGCCGACCTTCACGGACGTACGGGAACAGGCCGCCGCCAAGGAGCCGTTCGTCAAGCCGTTCGTCGACACCCTCGCCGCCGGCACCAGGTTCGTGCCGGTCACGCCCGCCTGGGCGCAGATCGACTCCTCGCTGGTGCTGCCGACCATGTTCCAGGAGATCGTCAGCGGCCGGAAGGACGTGGCGGACGCCTCGGCCGACGCGGCGAAGAAGATGGACGACGCGTTCGGGTCCGCCGGATGAGGCGGACGACGGTGGCACCCCCGGCGAAGCGGAGCGCCCCGGCGACCGCCGCCCGGCGGGCCCCCGCTACGACGCCCTCCCGCCGCCGGGGCCCGCGCCCGCGCGGCGGCTGGACCCCCTGGCTCTATCTCGCGCCGGCCCTCGCCGTCCTCGGCGCCCTGCTGGTCTACCCGGTCTACCAGCTCGGGCTGATCTCGTTCCTGGAGTACACCCAGGCCCAGGTCAGCGGCGGGGAACCGACCCGCTTCCGGGGCCTGGCCAACTACACCGACCTGTTCGCCGACGACCAGTTCGGTCAGGTGCTGCTGGCGACGGTCGGCTTCGCGGCGGCCTGTGTGCTCGGCACGCTGGCGGTGGGCTGCGCGCTCGCCGTCCTGCTCACCCGGGTCCGCGCGCTCCCCCGGCTCGCGCTGCTGCTGGCCGCGCTGGGCGCGTGGGCGACACCGACGATCACCGGCTCCACCGTCTGGCTGTTCCTCTTCGACCCCGACTTCGGCCCGGTGAACCGCCTCCTCGGGCTCGGCGACTTCTCCTGGACGTACGGCCGTTACAGCGCGTTCCTGCTGGTGCTGCTCGAAGTGGTGTGGTGTTCCTTCCCGTTCGTGATGATCACGGTCTACGCCGGGATCCGCGCCGTCCCCGGTGAGGTGCTGGAGGCCGCCGCGCTGGACGGCGCCTCGCAGTGGCGGATCTGGCGCTCGGTCCTCGCGCCGATGCTGCGGCCGATCCTCGGCATCGTCACCGTCCAGTCGGTGATCTGGGACTTCAAGGTGTTCACCCAGATCTACGTGATGACGGGCGGCGGCGGCATCGCCGGGCAGAACCTGGTGCTGAACGTGTACGCCTACCAGAAGGCGTTCGCGTCCTCGCAGTACAGCCTCGGTTCGGCGATCGGCGTCGTGATGCTGCTGCTCCTGCTGGCCGTCACGCTCGGCTATCTGCGGCTGCTGCGCCGCCAAGGGGAGGAACTGTGAGTCGCGTACGCCTTCCGGTACGGCGCCCCTGGCGGCTGGCCGCCGAGGCGACCGCGCTGCTGGTCGCCGCGGTCGTCGCCTTCCCGCTGTACTGGATGCTGCTCGGCGCCTTCCGGCCGGCCGGGGAGATCGAGTCCACCGAGCCACGGCCCTGGACGGCCTCCCCCACCCTGGACTCCTTCCGTCGCGTGTTCGAACAGCACGAGTTCGGCCGGTACTTCGTCAACAGCCTCCTCGTCGCGGGGAGCGTCGTCGTCGCCTCCGCGCTGATCGCGTTCCTCGCCGCGACCGCCGTCACGCGCTTCCGGTTCCGCTTCCGGACCACCCTGCTGATCATGTTCCTGGTGGCCCAGATGGTCCCGGTGGAGGCGCTCACCATCCCGTTGTTCTTCCTGATGCGGGACTTCGGCCTGCTGAACACGCTGGGTTCGCTGATCCTGCCGCACATCGCCTTCTCGCTGCCGTTCGCGGTCTGGATGCTGCGGGGGTTCGTACGGGCCGTTCCGGAGTCCCTGGAGGAGGCCGCGTACCTCGACGGCGCGAGCCGCGCGCGGTTCCTGTGGCGGATCCTGCTCCCCCTGGTCCTGCCGGGCCTGGTGGCCACGAGCGTGTTCTCCTTCATCTCCGCCTGGAACGACTTCCTGTTCGCCAAGTCCTTCATCATCAGCGACACGTCGCAGTCGACGCTGCCGATGGCCCTGCTGGTCTTCTACAAGCCCGACGAACCGGACTGGGGCGGTGTCATGGCGGCGTCCACGGTGATGACGGTCCCGGTGCTGGTCTTCTTCGTGCTGGTCCAGCGGCGCCTGGTCTCGGGCCTGGGCGGAGCGGTGAAGGACTGACGCGCCGCGCCCCACCCCGGGAAAATCGCTGGCCACGCCCTCGTGGGCGCTGCTGGGATGGGGCGATGCAAGACGAACACACAGCGATGGTGGACCGGGGAGCGTACCCGGACGCCGTGACCCCGTGGGAGACGGAGTCCTGGCGGACGGCGGTGCTGGACTGGGTGGGCGGGCACCTCACCGAGCGGGGACTCGGCGTGGACGGCCCGCTGCGGGTGCGGCTGCGGCCCTGGTCGGTGCTTGTCCGGGTGCCCGTCGCCGGGGAGGGCGCCGTCTGGTTCAAGGCGACTCCGCCGGGTGCCGCGTTCGAGGGTCCGCTGACCGCCGCGCTGGCCCGCTGGGTGCCGGAACACGTGCTCAGCCCGCTGGCCGTCGACGCGGGGCGCGGCTGGGTGCTGCTCCCCGACGGCGGGCAGCTGTTCCGGGCGGTGCTCGACCGGGAGCCGGTGGAGCCGCGCGAGTGGGAGTCGCTGCTGGGCCAGTACGCCGGGATGCAGCGCGACCTGGTGGCGCGCGCCGCCGAGATGGAGCGGCTCGGGGTGCCCTCCGCGCGGACCGCCGACCTGCCCGTGGTGTTCGACCGGTTGCTCGACGCGAACACCGCGCTCGGCCCGGACGAGCGCGTCCGGCTGAAGGCGCTGCGGCCCCGGCTCGTCGACTGGTGTGCCGAACTGGCCGCCGCCGGCATCCCGGACACGCTGGACCACGCCGATCTGCACGACGGCCAGCTGCTGCGGCCGGCACCCGGCCGGTTCACCTTCTTCGACTGGGGCGACGCCGCCGTCACCCACCCGTTCTGCAGCCTGCGCGTCCCCGCCGAGCGGGCCCGCGACCGCTACGGGCCCGAGGTGCTGCCCCGGCTGCTCGACGCCTATCTGGAGCCGTGGACCGGCGATGGCCGCACGACGGCCGGGCTACGGCGTGCGGCGGGACTGGCCTGGCGGCTGAGCGCGCTCGGCCGGGCCGCCTCCTGGGGCCGGATGTTCCCCTCCGCCCCCGGCACCGCGCCGGGGGCGGAGGAGAGCGCCGAGTGGCTGCGGGAGCTCCTGGCCGAACCGCCCTTCCCGGGCTGAACGGCCGCCGGTCAGGGCAGCGGGGTGCCGCCGGTCGCGTTGAGGATCTCGCCGGTGATGTAGCTCGCCTGGGGCGAGGCGAGATAGACGTAGGCCGGCGCCAGTTCGGCCGGCTGGGCCGGGCGGCCGAGCGGGCTCTGCTTGCCGAACTCCGCGGTGTCGGGCATGGTCGCGGGGATCAGCGGGGTCCACACCGGGCCCGGCGCGACGGCGTTGACCCGGATGCCGCGCTCGGCGACCATCTGGGCCAGCCCGTGGGTGAACGTGACGATGGCGCCCTTGGTCATCGCGTAGTCCAGCAGGTGCGGGCTGGGCTGGTAGGCCTGTACGGACGTGGTGTTGAGGACGCAGCCGCCGGCCGGGATGTGCGGCAGGGCGAACTTGGTCAGCCAGAACATGCCGTACAGGTTCGTCCGCAGCACCCGGTCGAACTGCTCGGTGCTGATGGCCTCGATGCCGTCCGGCTGGGACATCTGGTAGGCGGCGTTGTTGACGAGGACGTCGATGCGGCCGAACTCGTCGACCGCCCGCGCGATCAGGGCGCGGCAGTTGTCCTCCTCCCTGATGTCGCAGGACACGGCGACGGCCTTGCGGCCCGCGTCCTCGACCAGGCGGGCGGTCTCGCGCGCCTCGTCCTCCTCCTCGGCGAGGTGGGTGAACAGCACGTCGGCACCCTCGCGGGCGAAGGCGAGCGCCACCGCCCGTCCGATGCCGGAGTCCCCTCCCGTGATCACGGTCCGCAGCCCGTCGAGCCGGCCGGCGCCGCGGTAGGACTCCTCGCCGTGGTCGGGCGGCGGGTCCATGGGGCCGGTCCAGCCCGGGTGGGGCTGGTCCTGGGAGGGGAAGTCGGGGCGGGCGTGCTGGGTGACCGGATCGGGCCGGTCACCGTGCGGGTCCGTCACGGTGGCCTCCTGTGTCTCTCGAGGACGGGACAGGCGGCCGGGTTCCCTCCTTGCGGCGGGTGAAAAGCGTTCCGTGCCGGTCAGACGGTCGGCGCGTCCGGACCGGCGGCCCGCATCGCGTCCCGGCGGGCGAGGTTGTACAGGCGCAGCAGATGCTTGGCCACGGCGCAGGGCGCGGCGTCGGCACGGCACTGGCGGCACGTGTTCATGTGCTGTTCGTAGGTGAAGCGCGCGTTTTCCAACGCGTCATTGACAGATGACATGGACTTCTCCGGGCAGGGTGCCGTCCGGGGACGGCACCTAGTTGACTGACTGGTACACCCGGAACAAGGTGATCATGTTACTGCCGGTACTGGGAAACTCGTACAGCGCGTGCCCTTCTCACCTGGGATTTTTCACCCCGGCGGGCCGAAGCCGATGTTCCGCTTCGTCGTTGTCCCCGGTGATCCCGTACCGCACGGCAGGCAACCCCGCGAAGGACAGCACCATGGCCCCACCTCCCCTGTGTATCGGCGTCGTCGCTCCTCTGACGGGACGCCTGGCCCCGCTCGGAGCGCCGCTCTCCTACGTACTGCGCGCCCTGGCGCCGCGCCTCGCGCACGTCCGCAACGGCGGCCGGCGCCACGAGGTGACCGTCGCCGTCCGGGACAGCCGCTCGGAGCCCGGGGCCGCCCGGCAGGCGGTGCGGGACCTGGCGGACGAGGACGGCGCCCGGATCGTGCTGACCATGGCCGGGACCCGGGTGCTGCCCGCCGTCGCCGACGCCTGCGAGGAGACGGGGGTGCCGTGCGTGTCGACGACGTTCCCCTGGCAGGCGTACGTGCACGCGCGGGGCGCCGGTCCCGGCCACCGGTTCCGGTGGACGTACCACTTCTCCTGGGGCCTGGACGACATCGCCCGGGTCTTCGCCGGGATGTGGGAGCGGGTCACCCCCCGGGCCACCGTCGGCTGCCTGTGGAACGACGACCTCCAGGGGCGGCTGCTGCGGCACGAGCGGTACGGCTTCGAGGCGGTGCTGTCCGGGCGGGGCCACACGCTGACCGACCTCGGTGCCTACCACGAGCCGGCCGGCGACCTGCGGGCCCAGGCCGACCGCCTGCGCGAGCACGGCGCCGACCTGGTCACCAGCGCGTCCACCGCCACCGACCTGGCCCTCTTCCACCGTCAGGCCCGTGAGGCGGGACTGCAGCCCCGGCTGATCACCTGCTCACGCTGGCTGACCTATCCGCACACCCACACCACCCCCGCCCCCGACGTGCACGCCGAACTCGGTGACGCGCGGGTGGCCACGCTCGTCTACTGGAGCCCCGTCCACCCCTACCGCTCCAGCCTGGACGGCGGCACGTGCGCCGAACTGGCCCGTGCCTACGAGGAGGACACCGGCGCGTCCTGGCTCCAGCCGCTGGGGCTCGCGCACGCCCTGCTGGAGACCGCGCACCACGCCCTGGCCACGGCCGCCGACCCGGCCGACCGCGCCTCGGTCGCCGACGCCGTCGCCCGCACCCGGCTCGACACCATCGCGGGCCCGCTGGACTGGACGGCCGGTCCCACCCCGAACATCGCGCTGCTGCCCCTGGTGGGCGGCCAGTGGCACCCGGAACCGGCCGGCCCCCGCCTGGCCGTGGTGGACAACACGGGCCGGCCGGAGGTACCGCTGACCGGGGACCTGATCCCAGCCCGCTGAACGGGGACGGCGGACGGGGGCCCGCGGAACGGCCCCGCCCCACGCCGTGGCGTGGGACGGGGCCGGGTGGTACGGGTGAGCGGCGGGCCGGGGCCGGCGCCCGGGGTCAGGCCAGGTCGCTGGAGAACCAGTTCCAGCTGCCGAAGCCCGCGGCGCTGTCCCAGGACATCACCGGGGCATTGAAGCCGGTGCCGGTGCTGGAGAACTTCCACAGACCCGTGCGGTTGGTGCCGTCGTCCTGACGGCCGTACCCGTACAGCACCCCGACATCCGTCCTGCCGTCACCGTCGAAGTCGCCCGCGGTCACCTTGCTCACGTCGGCGTTCCAGCTGCCCGTCCCCGACTCCCACTTGCGGGAGGGGTTGGCGAAGTCCGCACCCGTGCTGGTGAACGTCCACAGCGCCGACTTGTTGCGGCCGTCGTCGGTCTGGCCGTTGTCGTACAGCACACCGACGTCCGCCTTGCCGTCACCGTTGAAGTCACCGGTGGTCACCTTCGAACGGTCCCAGTTCCACGAGCCGACGTTCGCCGAGACGTTGTCCCACTTCCTCGACGGGTTGGCGAAGTCGCCGCCCGTGCTGGAGAACGTCCACAGCGCGGTCTGGTAGGAACCGTCGGCGGCCCGGCCGTTGTTGTA
This sequence comes from Streptomyces sp. DSM 40868, assembly GCF_011820545.1. Classification (NCBI taxonomy): domain Bacteria; kingdom Bacillati; phylum Actinomycetota; class Actinomycetes; order Kitasatosporales; family Streptomycetaceae; genus Streptomyces; species Streptomyces sp. DSM 40868. The sequence goes on along the minus strand of NZ_CP050504.1, from coordinate 8,123,076 downwards.
GAGGACGGCGATGTCGTCCTTGGCGTCCCCGTTGTAGTCACCGGTGGTCACCTTCGAGCGGTCCCAGTTCCAGGAACCGGCGTTCGCCGAGACGTTGTCCCAGACCTTCACCGGCTGGTCGAAGCCGGTGCCGGTGGCGGCGAACCGCCACAGCGCGGTCCTGCTGGTGCCGTCGGCGGCCTGGCCGTTGTTGTAGAGGACCGCGATGTCGTCCTTGCCGTCGCCGCTGAAGTCACCGGCGACCACCTTGGAGCGGTCCCAGTTCCAGGAGTCGGCCGTCGTGGTGCTGTCCCACTTCTTCGACGGGTTGCCGAAGCCGCTGCCCGTGCTGGAGAACGCCCACAGCGCGGTCCCGTAACCGCCGGTCTGGGAGACGCCGTTGTTGTACAGGACGCCGATGTCGTCCTTGCCGTCACCGTTGAAGTCGCCGGCCACCACCTTGGAGCGGTCCCAGTTCCAGGACCCGAAGCTCGCCGAGACGTTGTCCCACTTCTTCACGGGCTGGCCGAAGCCCGAACCGGTGGAGGTGAACGTCCACAGGGCCGTGCGGTAGCCGCCGTCGGCGGTCTGGCCGTTGTTGTAGAGGACCGCGATGTCGTCCTTGCCGTCACCGTTGAAGTCACCGGTGGTGCGGGCGGTCGCGGCGCGGTTGGCGGTGAGGAAGGAGACCCCGTCCGAGACCGGACCCGTCTGTCCGGCGTCGTTGACGGCTCGTACGGTCACCGTGTGCGCGCCGTCGGTGAGCGTCGCCGTGTCGAGCGTGACGCTGTACGCGGGGCCCGGGCCGGTGTCCGTGCCGACGGCGTCGCCGTCGACGTAGAAGGTGGCCTGGGTCGGGGTGCCGACGGCGTCGGTCACGGACGCGGTGAGGGTGACCGTGCCGGTGAGCACCGAGCCGGCAGCGGGGCCGGTGACCTTCGAGGTGGGCGGTACCGGGTCGGGGTACGGGTCCGTGTGGTCGGAGCCCAGGTTCGCGGCCGGGCCGCAGACCGGCCAGGCGCCCTCGCCCTGTCTCGCGAGGACCTTCTCCCCGATGAGGATCTGCTCCTTCTTGGTGGCGAGGTCGGCGCGCCCGGCGTAGGCGAGGCCGCCGTAGGCCTCCCAGGTGGACTGGGAGAACTGCAGGCCGCCGTAGTAGCCGTTGCCGGTGTTGATGGACCAGTTGCCGCCCGATTCGCACGCGGCGACCTTGTCCCAGGTCGCGACGGAGGCCGCGGTGGCCGTTCCGGCGGTGAGCAGGGTGCCGGCGATACCGGCGGAGGCGGCGAGCGCGGTGGCGGCGAGCAGACGGGAGCGGCGGGACATGGCGGGGTCTCTCCTGGGGCGGGCGGGGCCGGTGAGGGCGGTGGTGGGGTAGGTGGCGGTGGTGCGAACGGGGGTGGGGCGGGACGCCCGGCCGGCCGGGGGTTCCGGCGGCGGCCGGGCGTCGGTCCTCACCTCTTCGCTGCGTCAGCCGAGCTTGCTGGCCTTCCAGTTCCAGCTGCCGAAGCCCGCGGCGCTGTCCCAGGACATGACCGGGGCGTTGAAGCCGGTGCCGGTGCTGGAGAACTTCCACAGACCCGTGCGGTTGGTGCCGTCGTCCTGACGGCCGTACCCGTACAGCACCCCGACATCGGTCCTGCCGTCACCGTCGAAGTCACCGGCGGTCAGCTTGCTGGTGTCGGCGTTCCAGCTGCCCGTGCCCGACTCCCACTTGCGGGAGGGGTTGGCGAAGTCGGTACCCGTGCTGGTGAACGTCCACAGCGCCGACTTGTTGCGGCTGTCCTCGGTCTGGCCGTTGTCGTACAGCACACCGACGTCCGCCTTGCCGTCACCGTTGAAGTCACCGGTGGTGACCTTCGAGCGGTCCCAGTTCCAGGAACCGAAGTTCGCCGAGACGTTGTCCCACTTCCTCGACGGGTTGGCGAAGCCAGTACCGGTGCTGGTGAACGTCCACAGCGCCGTCTTGTAACTCCCGTCGGACTGCTCACCGTTGTCGTACAGGACGCCGATGTCCGTCTTGCCGTCGCCGCCGAAGTCGCCGGCGACCATCTTGGAGCGGTCCCAGTTCCAGGAACCGAAGTTCGCCGAGACGTTGTCCCACTTCTTCGACGGGTTGGCGAAGTCGGTGCCGGTGCTGGTGAGGGTCCACAGCGCGGTCTTGTAACTGCCGTCGGACTGCTCGCCGTTGTTGTACAGAATGCCGACGTCGTCCTTGCCGTCACCGTTGAAGTCACCGGTGGTGACCTTCGACCGGTTCCAGTTCCAGGAGCCGGTGTTCGCCGAGACGTTGTCCCACTTCTTCGACGGGCCGGTGAATCCGGTGCCGGTGCTGGTGAGGGTCCACAGCGCCGTCTTGTAACTGCCGTCCGTCTGCTCGCCGTTGTTGTACAGAATGCCGACGTCGTCCTTGCCGTCACCGTTGAAGTCACCGGTGGTGACCTTGGAGCGGTCCCAGTTCCAGGAACCGGCGTTCGCGGAGACGTTGTCCCAGACCTTCACCGGCTGGTTGAAGCCCGATCCGTTGCTGAGGTAGGTCCACAGGCCGGTGTGGAACGTCCCGTCCGACTCCTGCCCGTAGTCGTACAGGACGGCGATGTCCCCCTTGCCGTCGCCGTTGAAGTCCGCGTGGAAGGTGGAGGTGGCCTCGCCGTTGGAGGTGATGATCTGGCTGCGGGAGGCTCCAGTATTGCCGTTGACGTCGGTGACCTCGGCGGACACGATGTGCTTGCCGTCGGGGAAGGCACTGGTGTCGAGGTCGTAGCCGTACGGAGCCTTGGTGATCTTGCCGCTGACCGCCTCGCCGTCGACGTAGTACTGCACGGAGGCGACGTCGTAGGTGCCGGCCGAGGTGGTCGCCGTCAGGTTCGCGACGCCGGAGACCGTGCCGGTGGCGCCGGAGAGGGAGACACGGGGCGGGGTGGCCTGCTGGAGCTTGGGCGAGATGTAGCCGCTGATCCGCTGGCCCCAGGGGGCGTCGCCGACCCGGTAGGACGTGGTCGAGTTGGTGGAGACCATGCCCTCGGGGTTCACCGAGTGGCCCTGGTTGCCGCCCGTGATGGTGACGACGCCGTCGCTGACGCCGGTCACGAGGGCGACGTGCTGGGCCCAGCCGTTGCTGTAGCCGTAGACGACGGCGTCGCCGACATGCGGGGTGCTGGAGAGGGTGCCGTACTTCTGGCCGTACTGGTAGAAGCTGGCCGCGGCGTCGGTGAGCACGCTCTGGCCCTGCACGTTGTAGTGGGACCAGACCCATCCCACGAAGTCCGCGCACCAGGCGTGGGACTGGCCGCCGTGCCCGTCGCAGCTGTTGTTCTGGTTGAGTCCGTTGTCGTAACCCCCGCCCGCGCAGGGGCCGTTGCCGTTCTGGCTCTTGGCGAGGGTCGCCATGTCCGTGAACTCGTTCGCCTGGGCGGGGAGGGTGGCGAGGCCCGTCAGCGCGGCGGCGACGACGAGGGAGGCGAGGCCGGTCCGGACGGTGCGGGGCAGGGCGGTTGTGGGCATGAGGGTACTCCTGACGAGGGGCATGGCGGTGCCCCGGGAAGGGATGGGGAAGAAGTCGGGTGCGCCGTATCAGCCGGCGGCGGGCGGGTGGCCCGGGGCGGCGATGGTGTGCCGGGCGCGGCCGGAGCGGACGCGTCCGCGCGAGGGCGGGTGCGTCGGCGTCGGGGCGTACGAAGAGGCGGAGGCCGGTGCCGTGCTCGGTGACGTCGGCCAGGGGTCGGGAGCGCTGTGCTCCTCGCGATCCTGTGGTCAGCGTGCGAAGACTCAGGTCAGCGAGGCGGCACCACGCGCATCATGGGTCAGCCCCAGCCGATGACGGGCTCGGCGGCGGCGCGGCGGCTGGTGATGCGCGACATGGTGTTCCTTCGTTTCTCGGGCGGGCTCGGCGTGCGGGCGGAGGGCAGCGGGTCCTTGGTGCGTCCGGGCGCTGGGCCCGCCGCCGTCCTCGTGATCACTACCTTGCCGCCCCGTCGGTGCCGCCGGAAGGCCTTTGGCCTGGCATCGAGCTGCCCGGCACCTTCAGGACAGGAGCCCCCGCGCCGACGAGGGGACGTACCCCTGGGCTCCGCCGGAGCGAGACCGGCTACCGCCCCTCCCGCAGGGCCCGCGCGTGGTTCAGGAAGGCCATGAGTCCCACCTCGAAGGCGCGGTCGGCGCGGCCGTCGCCCGCCGCCTCGAGGGCCTCGGCCAGGCGCGGGGTCGGGGTGCCGTCCGCCAGCTCCCACATGGCCTCGGGGGCGGCCAGGTCGAGGGCCGAGCCCAGCACCAGGTTCTCCAGGGCGACGATCAGCGGCATGATTCCGGCCGGCTCGAATCCGGCCGCGAGCAGGACGCCCACCGCGCGTTCGTACTGGGCGAGGACCCGGGGCGCGCGGACGGGGGAGGTCATCAGCAGCGGGATCACCCGGGGGTGGGCGGCGAACGCGGCCCGGTAGGACCGCGCCCACGCCTCCATGGCCGCGTCCCACGGGGTCAGGTCCAGGGTGGCGGGGTCGATGGCGGCGCAGACGCGCTCGCGCAGCAGTTCCACGATGCCGTCCCGGCCGTCCACGTGGTGGTACACCGAGCCGGTCTGCACGCCGAGCCCGCGGGCTATCCGCGGCACGGTGAAGTCACCGGTCTCGTCGATGAGCCGCAGCGCGGTGGTGGTGATGCGCTCGCGGTCGAGGAGCGGTGTGCGCGGCCGTCCCATGGTCAGCGTCTCCCTGAGGTCTTCCCGGATGCCCAGCGGCAGGTTACATTGCGGAAACCGAAAGCCTTTAGGTTTACGGCTCCGGGCGCCCGCCATCCCCTCGTGCACCCGCAAGTCGCCGGCTCGGACGGCCCACCCCGGCCGCGCCCGCCGGCGACCCGCGCACCCCGCTGCCCCACCACCGGGATCCCCTCCCCTCCGCTGCCAGAAGGGCCCCCGCATGTCCGTGACCACCGCCGGACTCCCGGAGAAGGACGCGCCGTCCGACGCGCCCGGCCTCCGGTCCGGCACCCTCGGCACCGCCGACATCGCCTTCTTCGTCGTCTCCGCCGCCGCGCCGCTGACCGTCATGGCCGGCGTCGCCCCGCTCGCCCTCCTGCTGGGCGGCGTCGGCGCGCCCGTCGGCTATCTGCTGGCCGGGCTGACCCTGGCCGTCTTCGCCGTCGGCTTCACCACCATGAGCCGCCATGTCACGAGCGGCGGCGCGTTCTACGCGTACATCACCCGGGGCCTCGGCCGCCCGGCCGGGATCGGTGCCGCCCTGCTCGCCCTGGTCGGCTACAACGGCATGGAGATCGGTGTCTACGGCCTCCTCGCCACCACCACCCGCGACACCGCGCACGCCCTCTTCGGCGCCGACGTGCCCTGGCTGCCGGTGGCGCTGGCCGGCCTGGTGCTCATCGGCTACGGCGGCTACCGCTCGATCGACTTCGGCGCCAGGGTCCTCGGGGTCCTGCTGGTCGCCGAGACGGGGATACTCGTGCTGCTCGCGGGCGGGGTGCTGGTGCGGGGCGGCGCGCACGGCCTCTCCTTGTCCTCGCTCGCCCCGGCGCATGTGTTCGTGCCCGGCACGGCGGCCGTCCTCGCCTTCGCGTTCGCCGCGTTCACCGGCTTCGAGTCGACCGTCATCTACCGCCGCGAGGCCCGCGACCCGGCGCGCACGGTGCCGCGCGCCACCTACGCGGCCGTCGGCTTCCTCGGCCTGTTCTACGCGTTCACCGTGTGGATCGCCGTCCAGGCGTTCGGCGACGACCGGGTCGTACAGGCCGCCGGGAAGGATCCGGCCGGGCTCTTCTTCACCGCGATCACCACCTATGTGGGCGGCTGGGCCGCCGACTTGATGCACGTCTTCATCGTCACCAGCGTCATCGCCTCGCTGCTCGCCTTCCACAACGCCATCAACCGCTACGCGCTGGCGCTGGCCGAGGAGGGCGTGCTGCCCCGCCGGCTGGGCCGCGTCCACCCCCGGCACCGCTCCCCCTACCTCGCGGGCCTGGCCCAGACCGCCCTCGGCGCCGTGGTCGTCCTCGCCTTCTGGGCCGCCGGCGCCGACCCGTACCAGCAGTTGCTGCTGTGGGTGAACACCCCGGGAATGATCGGCCTGTTGCTGCTCCAGCTGCTGGCCGCGCTCGCCGTGTTCCGCTACTTCCGGCGGGTGCGGCACACCGAGGGCCGGGTGCGCACGGTGCTGGCCCCCGCCCTCGCCGCCGTCCTGCTGGCGGCCGCGATCGTGCTGGTGGTCTCCCACATCGACCTGTTCACCGGTGCGCCACGCGCGGTGAACGTCGTGCTCGTCGTCGCCGCGCCCGCCGTCTTCGTCCTCGGCCTGCCGCTGGCCTGGTGGCTGCGCCGCGACCGGCCGGGCGTCTACGCGACGTTCGGCACCGAACCCACCGAATGACCCTCTTCCCGCTAGGAGTTCACGGCATGCCCGCTGCCGATCTCGTCCTCGCCGGCGCCCGGATCCGCACCCTGGACCCCGCCCGCCCCACCGCCACGGCCGTCGCCCTGCGCGACGGGCTGATCACCGCCGTCGGCACGGCGGACGACGTCCGGGACTGGCGCGGCCCCGGCACCGAGATCGTCGACCTGCGCGGCGCGCACCTGGTGCCGGGCCTGACCGACGCGCACAGCCACCCGGTGTGGGGGCTCGACATGGCGACCGGCACCGATCTGTCCGGTGTGACGGACCTGGCCGGGCTGCGCGCGGCGCTCGCCCGGGCCGAGCGGACCGAGGGCTGGGTGGTCGGCTACGGGCTGGACCACAACGCGTTCCAGGGCCGCCCGGTCCACCATGAGCTGGTGGCGGACGTGCTGGGCGACACCCCGGCCTTCCTGCGCCTGTACGACGGTCACTCCGCCCTCGTCAACGGCCCCGCGCTGGCCGCCGCCGGGGTGACCGGGCCGCGCGCCTTCGACCAGCGTGCCCAGGTGGTGTGCGACGCCTCGGGGCGGCCCACCGGGCATCTGGTCGAGCACGCGGCGATGGACCTGGTCACCGGCGTCGTCCCCCGGCCCTCGTACGGCGAACGGCGGGCGCGGCTGCTGGAGTTGCTGTCCGCCATGGCGGCGACCGGGCTGACCGGCGCCCATGTGATGGACGGCGGGGACCTGGAGCTGGTGGACGCGGTGGCACGGGAGACGGTGCTGCCGGTGCGGCTGCGGTTCGCGCCCTGGTGCATGCCGGGCGCGGACGCCGACGCGCTGCGCGAGCTGATCGAGGCGCAGGGCCGGGGCGGCCGGCACTGGGTGGTCGGCGGGGTCAAGTTCTTCATGGACGGCACCGTGGAGGGCGGCACGGCCTGGCTGGAGCACCCCGACTGCCACGGGCAGGGCACCGACGCGTTCTGGCCGGACCCGCGCGCGTACGCCGAGGCCGTGCGTACCCTGCACGCGGCCGGGGTGCGCACCGCCACGCACGCCATCGGGGACGCCGCCGTCCGGCACGTGCTGGACACGGTGGCCTCGCTGGGGCCGGGCGGGCACGGTGCGCACCGGATCGAGCACATCGAGACCGCGCCCGACGAACTGCTGCCGCGCTTCGCCGAGTTGGGCGTCGCGGCCTCTCTGCAACCGCCGCACACCGGCTACACCCGTGACGACGGCACCGACGAGTGGTCGCGCCGGCTGGGCGGCGACCGGGCCGCCCGTGCCTGGCGGCTGCGGGATCTGCGGGAGGCCGGGGCCACGGTCGCCCTCGGCTCGGACTGGCCGATCGCGCACTACGACGTGCGGGCGGTGCTGGTGACGGCCCGCCGCCCCAAGGGCGCCGCGGCGCACCGGCCGGGGCTCACCGCGGCGCAGGCACTGGAGGGCTGCACCTCGCACGCCGCGGCGGCGGCCGGGGAGGCCGACGTGGCCGGCCGGATCGCGCCCGGCCTCCGGGCCGACCTGACCGCGCTGGCCGTCGACCCCGTGCACGCGCCCGGTGACGAACTCATCGACGCCCCCGTGGTGTTGTCGGTGACCGGCGGGCATGTGACGCACCGGGGACCGGCCGGAGCGGTCCGATAGGATCGGCGTACGGCATCGCGTGTCGGTCACCGTCCGGGTGAGGCATGGAGGTGCCCGTGAGATTGCCCTCGGAGGCATTCCACTCATGTCAGTCGAGTTGAACCACACCATCGTCCACGCCCGGGACAACCGGGAGTCCGCCGAGTTCCTGGCCCACATCCTGGATCTGGAGACCGGGCCCGAGTGGGGCCCGTTCGTCCCGGTCTCCACCGGCAACGGGGTGACCCTGGACTTCGCCACGATCCCGGCGGAGTCGATCGTCACGCAGCACTACGCCTTCCTCGTCTCCGAGGAGGAGTTCGACGCGGCCTTCGCCCGCATCCGGGCGGCCGGGATCACCTACTGGGCCGATCCGCACGGCAAGCAGCCGGGTGAGATCAACCATCACCATGGCGGCCGGGGCGTGTACTTCATGGACCCCGCCGGACACGGCATGGAGATCATCACGCGCCCGTACGACAGCCACGCGTGACCGGCGCGACCCGCGGGTGAGGGCGGGCCGGGGGCGATCGGCCCCCGGCCCGCCTGCGGCACACTGGGCAGGTGAACGAGTTCTCCCTGGTCGACCAGGCCCCCGCCCCCGAGTGGTACGGACGGCTGCGGGTACGCGCCGCCGACCTCTCCCCCGCCGACTGGCTCACCGGACCCGGGCAGGGGGCGTTCGGCACGGTGGCGGGCGTCGCCGCGCCGGGCTTCGCGGCCTACGCGCGGATCCTGCATCCGGCCCGGCTCGACGAGCGGCCGGTGCGCTGGTCGGCGGTGGCCGCCGCCCACGGGACGCGGGTGACGCCCGGCTGCCGCTGGCACGAGGTCATCGGGGCGGACCAGGACCACCTCGACCGATCCGACCCCGGCCTGCCCGGTGTGTGGGACGAACACCCCGCCGAGGGGCCGACGCCGCCCGAGGTCGCCGAGGCACTGCTGCCCGTGCTGGCCCGGCACACCGGCACGCCCGAGCGGTGCTGGTTCGGGCTCTGGCACGGGTACGGCCGCTGGGACTGGGACCGGTTCCCGACGTTCGGGACGCCGGGCCGGGAGGAGGTCCTGCTGGCCGGCCGGCTCACCGACGCCGTCTCCCCGGTCACGCTGGACGAGTTCGCCGAGCTGCCCGACCTGTGGTGGCCGCGGGACCGGGCCTGGGTGCTGGGCGGTGACGTGGATCTGGTCAGCACCTACGTCGGCGGCTCGGCGGAGCTGATCGCGGAGCTGCTGGCCGCGGCGGACCTGGAGACGCTTCCCGTCTCCCCGGACGATCCGGTCGGCTGACCCTCACCCCGAAACGTTTCGTTGTCAACTTCGAATGATGCGAGGGGTGTTGTCGGCACCACAGCCCCTCTTATCATCACGGACATCCGGGGTGTCGACCGTTGTTCGCAATACCGAACGGTCGCCACCATGGTACTGGCAGGTCCATGCCACGACACCCGCAACGATCGTCCGTACGAGGAGAACCATGAAACGTCCCCCGTGGTCAGGCAGGCGCCTGGTCGCCCTGATGGGCGCGTTCGCCGCCGCCACCCTCGCGGTGACCGGAACGGCCGACGCCCGGCCCGCCCCCGCGCAGGCAGACACCCTCGGCGCCCAGGCCGCAAAGTCCGGGCGGTACTTCGGCGCCGCGGTGGCCGCCGGAAGGCTCGGTGACGGCACCTACAGCACGATCCTGGACCGGGAGTTCAACGCGGTCACCCCCGAGAACGAGATGAAGTGGGACGCCACCGAACGCACCCGGGGCTCCTTCACCTTCACCGCCGCCGACCAGATCGTCGGCCATGCCGTCGCGCACAAGCAGCGGGTGCGGGGCCACACCCTGGTCTGGCACTCCCAACTGCCCGGCTGGGTCGGCTCGATCACCGACGCCACCACGCTGCGCACCGTGATGCGCGACCACATCACCGCCGAGGCGACCCACTTCAAGGGCAAGATCTACGCCTGGGACGTGGTGAACGAGGCGTTCGCCGACGGCGGCAGCGGGGCGCGCCGGGCCTCCGTCTTCCAGAACGTCCTGGGTGACGGCTACATCGAGGACGCCTTCCGCACCGCTCGCGCGGCCGACCCCGCGGCCAAGCTCTGCTACAACGACTACAACATCGAGAACTGGTCGGACGCCAAGACCCAGGCCGTCTACCGCATGGTGCGCGACTTCAAGTCCCGTGGCGTGCCCATCGACTGCGTCGGCTTCCAGAGCCACTTCGGTACCTCCGGCCCGCCGTCGAGCTTCCGGAACACGCTGGCGAACTTCGCCGCCCTCGGCGTGGACGTGCAGATCACCGAGCTGGACATCGCGCAGGCACCGGCCACCGCGTACGCGGACACGGTCAAGGCGTGCCAGAGCGTCGCCCGCTGTACCGGCATCACCGTGTGGGGCATCCGCGACAGCGACTCCTGGCGCAGCGGCGAGAACCCGCTGCTGTTCGACAGCGCGGGCAACAAGAAGGCCGCGTACGGCGCGGTGCTGTCGGCGCTCGGCGGCACGGCCGCGGCCCCGGCCCCGCACAAGGGGCTGCCGTCGAGCTTCAGCTGGTCCTCCAGCAAGCAGCTGATCGCGCCCAAGTCCGACGCGACGCACGACATCGCCGGGATCAAGGACCCGTCCGTCGTCCGCTACAAGGGCAAGTACCACGTGTTCGCGAGCGTGGCCAGCGCCTCCGGCTACAACCTCGTCTACCTGAGCTTCAAGGACTGGTCGCAGGCGGGCAAGGCCACCCACCACTACCTGGACCGCACGGCCATCGGCAGCGGCTACCGGGCGGCACCCCAGGTGTTCTACTACGCGCCGCAGAAGCTGTGGTACCTGGTCTACCAGACGGGCAACGCGTCGTACTCCACCAACAAGGACATCTCCGACCCCGACGGCTGGAGCGCGCCGCGCGACTTCTACCCCGAGATGCCGGAGATCATCAAGCAGAACATCGGCAACGGCTACTGGGTCGACATGTGGGTGATCTGTGACAGCGCCGACTGCTATCTGTTCTCCTCCGACGACAACGGGCACCTCTACCGCTCGCAGACCACCGTCGGCCAGTTCCCGAACGGGTTCACCAACACCGTCATCGCCGCCCAGGACCCCGACAGGTACGCCCTGTTCGAGGCGAGCAACATCTACAAGGTGAAGGGCAGCGACCAGTATCTGATGCTGGTGGAGGCGATCGGCTCCGACGGCCGGCGCTACTTCCGCTCCTGGACCTCCTCCAGCCTGGCCGGCTCCTGGTCCCCGCTGGCCGATTCCGAGAGCAATCCGTTCGCCCGGGCGAACAACGTGACCTTCCCGTCGGGTGCCTGGACGAAGGACATCAGTCACGGCGAGATGATCCGCGCCGGTTACGACCAGACGCTGACCATCCCCGCGTGCAAGCTCCAGTACCTGTACCAGGGCATGGACCCGGCCGCGAGCGGTGACTACAACAGCCTGCCGTGGCGGCTCGGCCTGCTCACCCAGACCAAGTCCCACTGCTGAGACGGCTGGAAGCGGGACGCCGTACCGGACGGCGTCCCGCTGTGCCCGAACCGCCGTACCCGGTTACGGGTTGACGACACTGCCGCCGAAGGTCACCACGAGGCGGCCGTCGGAGGCGAAGGACCAGCCGAGGGCGCCCGCGTACGAGGAGCAGCGGGAGCCGTTGGAGCCGGCCCAGAACTGGTTGGAGCCGTCGGCGCTGCCGACCGTCTTGTCATTGGAGCCGCTGCCGGCGAAGCGGCAGGAGGTGTTGTCGCGGAACACCGACGTGCCCTTGTCGAACGAGAAGTTGCGCTCGGCGTTGTCGACGCCGACGTTGCCGGAGATGGTCATGGTGCCCGGGTTGCTGTTGTAGGTGAACCCGTGGTGGCCGTTCTTGTAGGCGATGCTGTGCCGGACGACGTGGTCGACGGGGATGTCGTCGCCGCCGAGCTTGTAGCCGTTGCGGTCGCCGTTGGTGTTGACGGTGCCGTCGCTCAGCGTGCCGTTGCCGTAGGAGAGGGAGTACTCGATGGTCACCGGGCCGATGGCGCCGGTGTCCGTCTTGGTGTACAGGTCCCAGCCGTCGTCGATGTTGTGGTGGGAGACGTCGTAGCGGAAGACGTTCCCGGTGCCGGTGGTCAGCTTGGCGGCGAAGCCGTCGGCGTCCTCGCCGTCGGAGTCGGCGTTGTCGTGCGACTCGGAGCTGACGATCAGGTTGTTCGCCGGCCACTGGGAGCTGGGGGTGCTGGAGGCGATCCGGCCGAGCTGGAGCCCGGTGTCCCGGTTGTGGGCGGTCACCACCCGCTCGACGACGTTGTTGCTGCCGCCGACGTAGATCCCGTTGTCACCGGCGTGCTGGACCGTGAGGCCGTACAGCCGCCAGTAGTCGGCGAACAGCTGGATGCCCCGGTTGGACGGGCTCTCGGTCTGCGCCGAGAAGTCCAGGACCGGCTTCTCGCCCGGGTAGGCGGACAGGGTGGTGCGGGCGGCCGAGGTGCCGTCGCTGCCGTCCGGGATGGTGACCGTGGCGGACTGGCGGTAGGTCCCGCCGCGCAGGTAGATGGTGCCGCCGGGGGTGATCCGGCTGATGGCCGAGGTGAGCGTGGTCGGGGCCGACTCGGTGCCGGCCGCGCCGTCGGTGCCGGTCGGTGACACGTAGAGCACATTGCCGGTCGCCGCCGTGGCCACGTCGGCGTCGAGGTAGTCCAGGTTGGGCAGGCCGTCGGCCGTGGTCGGGGTGAGGCGTACGGTGTTGGCGCCCGCCTTGACCGGTACGGTGAGCGTCTTGGTCGTCCAGCTGTCCCAGGCGCCGGTGGTCTCGAAGCCGGCGGTGGTGGCTGTGGTGCCGTTGACGGCGACGGTCGCGGGCCGGGCGGCGGCCGAGCCGTTGGCGAAGCGGATGTTCAGGGTCGCGGTGCCGGCACTCGCCGCGTTCACGGTGAACTGGGCGTAGGCGCTCGAGCTGTTGGTGGCGTTGCAGAATCCGCTGCCGGAATACCCGGTCCAGTCGGAGTCGATGGTCCCGGTGCAGACCGCGGGCGCGCTCTCGGCCTCGTACCGGGTGGTCACGGCCTGGGCCGTGGTGCCGGTCAGCGCGACGAGCGCACCGGTCAGCAGCCCGGCGCACACGATGGCTGGTCTTGTTTGCATCGGCTTGTCTCCCTGCGGGTCGACTCGGCTGTGCGGGTGCGAGCGGTCCAGAGGGGTGAACCCGGCGGCCGGTCATGGCATGGTGGACAGTGACCGGAAAGCGCTTTCCCTCTGGACCTTCCCGACGGTAGGGAGCAGTCATGCACACGTCAACAGCCGTGTACATGATTCATATTCAGAATTGTGAATTGCGAGGGGTTGGCTACTCGCCCGGGGCGAGGGTGCGGGCGACGATGGCCGCCGCCTCCGCGATCAGTGCCTGGTCCACCGGCGCGTCGGGGGCGCTCTTGTCCGACAGGACGGCCAGCACCACGGGGGTCCCCCGGGTCGTCCAGGCCACGCCGATGTCGTTGGCGGTGGCGTAGTCCCCGGTCCCGGTCTTGTCCGCCACCACCCAGGCGGACGGCAGCCCCTTGCGGAACCGCTCCGCGCTGGTGGTGTTGCCCTTCAGCCAGCCGGTGAACCGCTCCCGGTCGGCCCTGCGCAGGGCCCGGCCCAGGGTGAGGCGCTCCAGGCTCCCGGCGATCGCCTCGGGTGTCGTGGTGTCCCGCACGTCCCCGGGGATCGCGGTGTTCAGCTCCGGCTCCCACCGGTCGAGCCGGCTGACCGTGTCGCCGAGCGACCGGAGGAAACGGGTGAGTCCGGCCGGGCCGCCGAGCTCCCGGAGCAGCAGATTGCCGGCCGCGTTGTCGCTGTACTGGATCGCCGCCGCGCACAGGCCGGCCACGGTCATGCCGGTCGCCAGATTCTCCTCGGTACGCGGGGAGTTGGGCAGGATGTCACGCGGCGGGTAGTGCACCACCCGGTCCAGCGGAGCGCGGTCGCCGTGGTCGCGCAGCACCGCCGCCGCAGCGAACGCCTTGAACGTCGAGCACATCGCGAACCGCTCTTCCGCCCGGTGGACCACGGTCCGCCCCGTGCGGACGTTGCGCGCGTACACGCCGAGCCGGGCGCCGTGGCGCCGCTCCAGCTCGGCCAGCTCGGCCGGTCCGGTCCGGCCGGTGTGCGCGGCGGTGCCCGGGGCGGCGGACGCGGCGGGCGCGGAGACCGCCGTCGCGGCCATCGCGGCGCCGGTGAGGGCGAGGCCGGCCCGCAGCAGGCGGCGGCGCGGCAGCGGGCCGGGGCCGGCGGCGGGCGCGATCACACTGGTCAAGGGTGTAGTGGGCGCGGTCGTACTGGAGATGGGCGTACTGGTCATGGGCGTACTCCTCCCGGACGTACGTCGTTTCGGTGCCGATCTTCGACGGGGACAGCGAAGCAGGGCGGGGGCACCCATGTCCAAGAGGAAACTTTGAAGTTCCCATGCCTTATTGATATGAGTGCCGGGTGGATCTACTGGCCCACCTGGAGGCGTACGTGGCGACGGCCGAGGAGGCGGGCTTCTCCCGGGCCGCCGACCGGCTCGGCATCGCCCAGCCGTTGCTCAGCCGCCGCGTCAAGACGCTGGAGGAGTACTTCGGCGGCCCGCTGTTCGACCGGTCGCGGCGGCAGATCGAGACCACGGAGCTGGGGGTGCTGCTGCTCCCCTACGCGCGGGACGTGCTGGACCGGGCGCAGCGGCTGCGGCAGGTCGCCCGCTCGGCCCGGCGCTCGCGGGTGCGCGCCGTCGGTGTCCCCGCGGACTGCGCCCCGGCCGCGCTGGCCCGGGCCCTGCGCGCCGGCACCGAGCACGGGGTCACCCTCGGCATACGGGAACTGCCGCCGCCGGAACGGGAATCGGGGCTGGCGGACGGTTCGCTCGGGTACGCGCTGGTGCGCACCGCGCCGGAACGGGCCGTGTTCCAGGTGCCGTTGGGGGTGGCGTCCGCGCCGGTGCCGGACGGCACGGCCGCGCGGCGCACGCTGCACCTGGAGGAGCTGCGGCCGCGCCGCGGCCGGGGCGCCGGACGTGCCGCTCCCCCGCCCGTGTTGCTGCTGACGGAGGATCAAGTGCCGTACTTCGAGGACCGTTTGGCGCGGGCCGCCGCGCGCGCCGGGCTGCCCGAGGAGCGGATCCGGCCGGCCGGAGCGGCGGCGACCGCGCTCGCCGAGACCCTGGCCGGGCACGCGCTGCTGCTGTGCGCCGAACCGTTCGCCCGGCAGCACGGCGCCCACTGGACACCACTGGCCGACCGCGCCCTGCACCGGGGCTACGACGTGCGTGCCGCCCCGGACCGGGACGGCACGGCGGCCGCACCGGAATGGCTGGCCACGCTGCTCGCCTCGGCGGTGGGCGCCGTGCCCCACCGGGGCGGGCCGGGGCCGGTGGCCGGGCGCGAGGACAGCCCCCGCGCGGCTGGCGGCACGCGGATGAGCGCGGCGCCGCACCACCCGGTGTACACCGGCGGCGACGCGGCCCTGTCGGCCGTCGCCGAGGCCATCGCCGCGGACTGGGCGGCGGTGGGCGTCCGCGGCTCCTTCCTCGCCCGCAACCTCGACACCGGGGAGCAGCTGGGTTTCGACGCGGACGAGCCGGTGCCGCTGGCGTCGGTGGCCAAGGTCCCGCTCGCCCTGGTCGTGCTGGACCGGGTCGCGGCCGGGGAGCTGGACCCGGCCCGCCCGGTGACGGTGGATCCCCGTACCAGCAGCGTCGGCCCCACCGGGCTCGCCGCCTTCCGGCACCCGGCCACGGTGGCCGTCGGCGATCTGCTCCTGCTGATGCTGTCGGTGAGCGACAACGCCGCCGCGGACGCCCTGTTCGACCTGGTGCCGACGGCGGAGACCGACGCGCGGCTGCGGGCCTGGGGGTGTGACGGGATCCGGGTGCGGCACCGGATGAACCACCTGTACGAGTGCGCGGCCGGCGCCGCCGGGAACGACTTCTCCCTCGCCCTGGAGCTGGCCGTACGGGACGAGGGGACGGGCCGGCACACCATCGAGACCCTGGACCCGGCGCATGCCAACGCGGGCACGGCCGCGGCGCTGGTCGGCCTGCTCCAGCGGGTGTGGCGCGACGAGATCTCCACTCCTTCCGCGACGGCCGAGCTGCGCCGGCTGATGGGACACCAGGTCTTCACCCAGCGGCTGGCGGGCGAACTGCGCGCGGACACGCTGCGGTGGAGCGGCAAGACCGGCACGTTCCTCCATCTGCGGCACGAGATCGGGGTCGTCGAGGCGGATTCCGGGGACCGGGTGGCGATGGCCGCGCTCACCCGCGCGACCCGCCGCGCGGGACTGGCACCGGACATCGACCAGGCGATCGGGGCGGCGGGCCGGGACGCGTTCGAGGCCCTGCGGAGCTAGCCGGTCCCGGCCGCTCGGCACAGCGTCGCTCAGGACAGCGCGGTCGCTCGGCACAGCGCGGCCGCTCAGGACAGCAGGCGCTGTTCCTTCGCCACCGCCACCGCGCCCGCCCGGGTGTCCACACCGAGCTTGTCGTAGATGCGCCGCAGATGGGTCTTGACGGTGGCCTCGCTGATGTAGAGGGCGCGGGCGATGGCGTGGTTGGACAGGCCCCGGGAGAGGTGGGCGAGGATGTCCCGTTCCCGGGGGGTGAGGGCGGGGCGGGGGTTGCGCAGGCGGGACATCACACGATCGGCGACCGGGGGCGAGAGCGCCGGGCGGCCCTGGGCCGCCGCGTGGATCGCCGTGAACAGGTCCTCCGCGCGCTCCGCCTTCAGCAGATAGCCGGTGGCGCCGGCCTCGACGGCACGGGTGACGTCGGCGTCGGTGTCGTACGTGGTGAGGACCAGGACGTGCGGGGCGGCCGGCTCGGCGCGCAGCCGGCGGGTGGTCTCGACGCCGTCGATGCCCTCGCCCAGTTGCAGGTCCATCAGGACGACGTCCGGGGTGGTCTTGCGGGCGAGGGCGAGCGCCTCCTCGCCGCTGCCCGCCTCGCCGACGACCTCGATGTCCGGCGCGCTGTGCAGCAGCGCCAGCAGTCCGGCGCGGACGACGGCGTGGTCGTCGCAGACGAGGATGCGCACCGGTGTCCGGGCGTCCGTCGCGGGGGTGTGGGTCATCTCGGCTCCAACGGGATCGCCGCCGACAGGGCCGTGCCCTCGCCCGGTGCCGACTCGATGGTGAGGGTGCCGCCCAGCTGGCGCAGGCGGGCACGGATGGCGGGCAGGCCGTGGCCGCGTTCCCCGGCGGGCGCGGGTCCGGCGGCGGGGGTGTGCGGGTCGAAGCCGCGCCCGTCGTCGGTGACGTCCAGCACGATCTGGTCGTCCAGGCAGGTCAGGGTGAGGGCGGCGGCGGTGGCCCCCGCGTGTTCGCGGACGTTGGCGAGGGCGCCCTGGGCGATGCGCAGCAGGGCGGACTCCACGGGCGCGGGCAGCGGGTCGGGCGGGCTGCCCTCGGTGTGCACGCGGACGGTGAGACCGGGTGTCGTCTCGCGCTCGGCGACGGCGTGCAGGGCCCGGAGCAGGCCGCCGCCCTCGGCGAGGTCGGCCGGGGTCAGGTCGTGGACGAAGCGGCGGGCCTCGGCGAGGCTGCGCTCGGCGATGGCCGCCGCCGTGCGGACGTGGTCGCGGGCCGTGCCGGGGGCGTTGTCCCACAGACGGTCGGCCGCCTGGAGCAGCATGCGCTGGCTGGACAGGCCCTGGGCGAGGGTGTCGTGGATCTCCCGGGCGAGCCGTTCGCGTTCGGCGAGGGTGCCCTCGCGGCGCTCGGTGGCCGCGAGTTCGCGCCGGGTGCGGACCAGGTCGGCGATCAGGGCGTCCCGGCGGGCCGCCTGGCGCTGCATGACCACGAACACGGTGGTGGCCACGGCGGCCACCGCGGGCGGGGCCAGCAGCACGTTCGGGTCGGCCCAGCCCGCAAGGCTGAGCTGGGCGGCCACCGCGAGCGCGGTCAGCACCGCCACCAGGGGGATGGCGGCGCGCGGCGGGAGCGTGCGCAGTCCGGTGTAGAAGAGCGGGACCGCGCACCAGGCGAAGCTCGGGGCCAGGACGACGAGCAGCGCCCAGGCCGCCACGGCCAGACCGAGCCAGGCCAGCCGGCGCGGTGTGGGGCGGGTGCCGAGGGCGGGGCCGAGGACGTAGAGCACCGCCAGCAGCACGGACAGGGCGATCACCCAGGGGGTGTGCGGTCCCCCGGCGTGCCGGGCCAGGTAGCGGGCGACGGACGCGGACAGCAGCACGAAGAACGCGGTGTGCATGACGACGGTGAGGGCGCGGGTGTCGTCGCGCTCGGGTGCGGCCACCCCTGACACCTCCCTCGGCTCCGCGCTGAACTGGGCAAACACCCTCCATTGTGCCCAGGTACGGAGGCCGCGGGGTCATCCGATCGGATGACCCCCCAGGCGACCGGTCCACCGACGGGACGCGGCCCGGTCCGGCAGCAGGATCGGTTCCGGGAAGCGATTCCGCCTCCCGCCCAGGATCTACCGAGAGGTTCCTCAGCATGCCCAGTCGCAAGAGGCCGTCCCGCCGTTCCCGCGTCCTGGTGGGCGGTGCCGCCCTGGCCGTCGTCGGGGCCGGTGTCGTCGGCACGGTCGCCGCCAACGCCGCCGACTCCACCGGCGCCACGCCCGCCGCCGCACCGGTGGCGGCGCGCGGCGGTGAGCTGACCCAGAGCACGCACCTGTCCGTGGACGCGGCCACGAAGGCGGCGCGCGCCGCGCTGGAGGCGGCCGAGAAGGACGGCCGGCAGGTGTCCGTGGCCGTCGTCGACCGCAACGGCAACACCGTGGTCACCCTGCGCGGGGACGGCGCGGGCCCGCAGTCGTACGAGTCCGCGGAGCGCAAGGCGTACACCGCGGTCTCCTGGAACGCGCCGACCTCGGAGCTGGCCAAGCGGCTGGCGCAGGCGCCGAACCTGAAGGACATCCCGGGCACGCTGTTCCTCGCGGGCGGCGCGCCGGTGACCGCCAAGGGCGCCCCGGTCGCGGGCATCGGCGTCGCGGGCGCCCCGTCGGGCGACCTGGACGAGCGGTACGCGCAGGCGGGCGCGGCGGCCCTCGGCCGCTGACACGCCCCGGCGCACGCCGGCACGGAAAAACGTCCGGGTCCACCCCGAGGGGCGGACCCGGACGCGCCGTTCAGCGGGCCGGAACGGCCGTCACCGGACCGGCCGGGCCGGTCAGACCAGGTCGAAGCGGTCCGCGTTCATGACCTTGTTCCACGCGGCGACGAAGTCCTTCACGAACTTCTCCTTGGCGTCGTCGCTCGCGTACACCTCGGCGAGGGCGCGCAGCTCGGAGTTGGAGCCGAAGACGAGGTCGGCGCGGCTGCCGGCCCACTTCACCTCGCCGGTGCTCGCGTCCCGGCCCTCGAAGGTGGTCTGGTCCTCCGAGGTCGCCTTCCACTGCGTGCCCATGTCGAGCAGGTTGACGAAGAAGTCGTTGGTGAGGACGCCGGGCGTCTTGGTCAGCACGCCGAGCTGCGACTGCTGGTAGGTGGCGCCGAGGACGCGCAGACCGCCGACGAGCACGGTCGTCTCGGGGGCGCTCAGGTTCAGCAGGTTGGCCCGGTCGAGCAGCAGGTACTCGGCGGGCAGGCGGTTGCCCTTGCCGAGGTAGTTGCGGAAGCCGTCCGCGGTCGGCTCCAGCGCCTCGAAGGACTCGGCGTCGGTGTGCTCCTCGCCGGCGTCGACCCGGCCCGGGGTGAAGGGCACCTCGATCTCGAAGCCGCCCTCCTTGGCGGCCTTCTCCACGGCGGCGGCACCGCCGAGGACGATGAGGTCGGCCAGGGAGACCTTCTTGGCGCCGGAGGAGGCGTTGAACTCCTGCTGGATGCCCTCGAGGGTGCGCAGCACCTGGGCGAGCTGGTCGGGCTCGTTGACCTCCCAGCCGCGCTGCGGGGCGAGGCGGATGCGGGCGCCGTTGGCACCGCCGCGCTTGTCGCTGGCGCGGAAGGTGGACGCGGACGCCCACGCGGTGGTGACCAGCTGGGACACGGACAGGCCCGAGTCGAGCAGCTTGGTCTTCAGGGCGGCGATGTCGGCGTCGTCGATCAGCTCGCCCTCGCGCTCGGGCAGCGGGTCCTGCCAGAGCAGGGTCTCCTCCGGGACCTCGGGGCCGAGGTACAGCGACTTCGGGCCCATGTCGCGGTGGGTGAGCTTGTACCAGGCGCGGGCGAAGGCGTCCGCGAATTCCTCCGGGTTCTCGTAGAACCGGCGGGAGATGGGCTCGTAGATCGGGTCGAAGCGCAGCGCCAGGTCGGTGGTGAGCATCCGCGGGCGGTGCTTCTTCTCCGGGTCGTGCGCGTCGGGGATGATCTCCGGGGCGTTCTTGGCCACCCACTGGTTGGCGCCGGCCGGGCTCTGCTCCAGCTCGTACTCGTACTCGAACAGGTTCTTGAAGAACCCGTTGCTCCACTGGGTCGGCGTGCTGGTCCAGGTGACCTCGAGACCGGAGGTGATGGCGTCCCCGCCCTTGCCGGTGCCGTAGGTGTTGCGCCAGCCGAGGCCCTGCTCCTCCAGGCCGGCGGCCTCCGGGTCCGGGCCGACGTTGTCGGCGGGGCCGGCGCCGTGGGTCTTGCCGAAGGTGTGGCCGCCGGCGATCAGCGCGACGGTCTCCTCGTCGTTCATCGCCATGCGGCGGAACGTCTCACGGATGTCGCGGGCCGCGGCGACCGGGTCCGGGTTGCCGTTCGGGCCCTCGGGGTTGACGTAGATCAGGCCCATCTGGACGGCGCCCAGCGGGTTCTCCAGCTCGCGGTCGCCGGTGTAGCGCTTGTCGTCCAGCCAGGTGGTCTCGGGACCCCAGTAGACGTCCTCCTCCGGCTCCCAGACGTCCTCGCGGCCGCCGCCGAAGCCGAAGGTCTTCAGACCCATCGTCTCCAGGGCCACGTTGCCGGTGAGGATCAGCAGGTCGGCCCAGGAGATGCTCTGGCCGTACTTCTTCTTGACCGGCCACAGCAGGCGGCGGGCCTTGTCCAGGTTGCCGTTGTCCGGCCAGCTGTTGAGCGGGGCGAAGCGCTGCTGGCCGGCGCCGGCGCCACCGCGGCCGTCGCTGATGCGGTAGGTGCCCGCGCTGTGCCAGGCCATGCGGATCATCAGCGGGCCGTAGTTGCCGAAGTCGGCGGGCCACCAGTCCTGGGACGTGGTGAGCACCTCGGCGATGTCCCGCTTCACGGCGGCGAGGTCCAGGGCCTGGAAGGCCTGCGCGTAGTCGAAGTCCTCGTCGAGCGGGTTGGCCACGTCCGGGTTCTTGGCGAGGATCTTCACATTGAGCCGCTCCGGCCACCACTGACGGTTGCCACCGCCCTGGGTCGGGTGCAGGGCCCGGTCGTGCGCGACGGGGCAGCCGCCGCTCCCCTCCGACTTCGCGTCTGTGACGATCGCGTCGTGGTTCTCAGTCATGGCAATCCTTCCGAACTGTGCGGAACTCGGTGCTCAGGAACTGCGGCCGGTGGAACAGCCGGGGCACAGGCCCCAGTACACGACCTCGGCCTCTTCGATGGCGAAGCCGTGGTCGTCGGAGGCGGTCAGGCAGGGCGCGTCGCCGACGGCACAGTCGACGTCCGCGACGGCCCCGCAGGACCGGCACACGATGTGGTGGTGGTTGTCGCCCACACGTCCCTCGTACCGGGCCGGGTGGCCGGCCGGCTCGATACGGCGCACCAGACCCGCGGCGGTCAGCGCGTGCAGGGCCTCGTAGACGGCTTGCAGGGAGATGTGGCCTACGCGATCGCGGACACCCGAGGCGATCGCCTCGGCGCCGAGGTGGTCACCGTCCCGGACGGTCTCCAGCAGCGCGACGCGGGCTGCCGTCACGCGCAGGCCGGCACCGCGCAGCTCCTCGGCGGTGGTCGGTCTCGGGGAGGCGGACATGCCCCGAACCTATCGTCATAAACACGAGGGGTTCAAGAAAACGAAGGATGCAATTCTGGTCGCGTCCGGGTGGCGTCCGGCCGTCCTCGGGGTCCTGCGCGCACCGGTCGGGCGGGGGCCGCGGAGCCGGGTCGCGCGCATGCCCGCATCATGCGGTTCCCGGCCGGCGGCAGCGGTGCGGCGAGCCGGTCGGTCCACCGGACGGGGGAACGGAACCCGGACCGACCGTACGGACGAATCATCGCAAAGGGCACATAAAGCGGTTACGACGAGAAACCCGGGACTCTGTCATCGAGGTGGCCGTCGAGAGGGATGCCGGTGGACCTGGACTCCGTCGCCGACGAGCTGTACGGGCTGCGGCCGGAGGAGTTCGTGGCAGCCCGTGACCGCCGCGCCCGGGACGCCCGCGAGGCCGGTGAGCAGGCCCTCGCGAAAGAGATCGGCGCGTTGCGGCGGCCGAGCCTGGCCGCCTGGGCGGGCAATCTGCTGGTGCGCCGGCGGCCGGAGGAGGTCGAGCCGCTGCTCGGCCTCGGCGAGGAGCTGCGCCGCGCGCACCGGGAACTGGACGGCACGCGGCTGCGCGAGCTGGCCCGGCGGCAGGGCGAGGTGATCGGCGCGCTGGGCCGGCAGGCCCGCCGGCTGGCCGAGCGGGAGGGGCATCCGGTGGGCGAGAGCGTCCAGCGCGAGGTCGAGGAGACCCTGCACGCCGTGCTCGCCGACCCGGAGGCGGCCCGCGCGTGGGCGGCGGGGCGGCTGGTGAAACCGCTGAGGTCCACGTTCGGGTTTCCGCAGGCGGACGTCCTGGAACCGCGACCGAGCGGGGTGCCACGGCGTGCCGCGGACGGCCGCCGGGAGAAGGACGGCCACCAGGAAGAGGACGGTCACCGGGAGGAGCGCGAGGACCCTCGCCGGGCGAAGCCCGGGGACACGGCTGTGGAGCCCGACGAGGACGAGCTGGCCCGGCGGCGCCGGATCAAGGAGGCCCGGCAGGCGGCCCACGATGCCGAGGGGGACCTGCGCGACCGCGAGGCGGAGGTCCGGTCCGCCGACGCGGACGCGGAGACGGCCCGCGACCGGGTGGCCGGGGCCGAGCGGCGCGTACGGGAGCTGCGCGCCGAGCTGCGCCTGACGGAGCGGGAGCAGCGGCAGGCCCGTACCGACGAGCGGACGGCCCGGGAGCGGGCCCGGCGGGCCGGCCGTGCCGTGCGGGAGGCCCGGCGCCATGCCGAGACGGCCGCGGAACGGGTGGAACGGCTGGCCGCCGGCGAGCGCGACTGAGCGCCACGACGGAACGGCCCCGTGCCGGGAGAACGAGGCGACAGGAGAGAGGGAGCCATGGCGAGACCGATCTGGACGGGGGTCCTGACCTTCGGGCTGGTGACCCTCCCCGTGGGGCTGTACACCGCCACCCAGGACCACACCGTCCACTTCCACCAGCTCCAGCGCGGCACCTCCGACCGGATCCGCAACAAACGGGTCAACGAGCGCACCGGCAAGGAGGTCGGCGGCGACAGGATCGTCAAGGGGTACGAGCTGG
Organism: Streptomyces sp. DSM 40868; assembly: GCF_011820545.1. Classification (NCBI taxonomy): domain Bacteria; kingdom Bacillati; phylum Actinomycetota; class Actinomycetes; order Kitasatosporales; family Streptomycetaceae; genus Streptomyces; species Streptomyces sp. DSM 40868. Next base: position 8,099,790 of record NZ_CP050504.1, on the reverse strand, counting down.
ACGAGGGCGAGTACGTCGTCGTGGAGCCGGAGGAGCTGGAGGAGATCGCGCCCGGCCGGTCGAAGGTGATCGACCTGGCCGGGTTCGTCGACCTCCACCGCGTCGAGCCCGTCTATTTCGACCGGACCTACTACGTCGGCCCGCGCGGCAAGGAGTACGCACAGGTCTACGAGCTGATGCGGGCGGCCCTCGACCGCTCGGACAAGGCCGGGATCGCCACGCTCACGATGCGCGGCAAGGAGTACCTGACCGCGCTGCGGGCCCAGCCGGACGTCCTCGTCCTGCACACCCTGCACTGGGCCGACGAGGTGCGCGACCCCGCCGATGTGGTGCCCGAGCTGCCGGAACGGCACGCGAAGGCCGGCAGCAGGGAGCTGCGCACGGCCGAGCAGCTGATCGACGCCCTCACCATCGACTGGGACCCGCACGACTACCGCGACACCTACGAGGAACGCGTCAAGAAGCTCGTCGCCGCCAAGCGCGAGGGCGAGGAGGTCGTCGGCGAACCGCAGCCGCCGGAGGCGACCAACGTCATCGACCTCATGGAGGCGCTGAGCCGCAGCGTGGAACAGAGCCGGTCCCGCACCGGCACGGGCGGCAAGCAGGGCAAGCGGGCTGAGGGGGGCGAGACGGGCCCGGGCGGCAAGAAGGGCAAGCGCCGCGAGCCCGCCGCCCGCCGGGAGCGGCCCGGCGAACTGGCCTCCCTGTCGAAGGCGGAGCTGTACGAGCGGGCGAGCGCGGCGGCCGTACCGGGCCGGTCGAAGATGACCCGCGAGCAGCTGATCGAGGCCCTGACCCGGGCGGGCACCGCGGCCTGACCGGAGCAGACACCGCGGCCTTACCCGGGCGGGCCTCTCGGCCCGAGCGGGGCCGGCGCTACGGCCCGACCCGAGCGGGCATCACGGCCTCACCCGGGGAGCCCTCGCAGCCTGACCCGGGCCGGCACCACGGCCCGAGCGGGGCCAGCGCTGCGACCCCACCCGAGCGGGCATCACGGCCTCACCCGGGCAGCCCTCGCAGCCTGACCCGGGCCGGCACCACGGCCCGAGCGGGGCCAGCGCTGCGACCCCACCCGAGCGGGCATCACGGCCTCACCCGGGCAGCCCTCGCAGCCTGACCCGGTCGGCACCACGGCCCGAGCGGGGCCAGCGCTGCGACCCCACCCGAGCGGGCATCACGGCCTCACCCGGGCAGCCCTCGCAGCCTGACCCGGGCGACGCTGCGGCCCGACCGGGGTGTCCGTGCCCGGCCCGGGCGTCCACGCCCGGCCGGTCGTGGGTGGGCCACGGGCCGGTGTCGTCACTCGTGCGGGTGCACGCCGTCCCGCCGTCCGTGGCGTCCATGGCGACGCGTCGTTCGGCAGCAGTGTGAAGTTTCCCGAGCTGCGTGATGGACCGGGCGCGGACGGGCAACGAACCCCTTCATGCCCCACGCGATTCTCCTGCGGCAGGTGATGCGATGACCACGGCGACGACCCGGGCGCTCCGGACGCCGCCCGCCCGGACCGGCCAGGCGGCCGCCGGGTCCCCCGCACCGCCCACCCCGCCCTCCCTGCCGTCGCTCACCGGACTGCGCTGGATGGCGGCGCTGCTGGTGTTCGGACTGCACGTGCACAACTTCGGCTGGTTCGGCGGCACGGGTGGCCGCCTGATGTCCTGGGGCTTCGGCGCCGGCGCCACCGGAGTGTCGTTCTTCTTCGTCCTGTCGGGATTCGTGCTGACCTGGTCGGCGCGGCCCCGTGACCGCGCGCCGGCCTTCTGGCGGCGGCGGATCGCCCGGGTCTACCCGGTGCACCTGGTCACCCTCGTCATGGCGCTGGTCATGGCGGGCACGCTGACGCACCGCCCGCTGCCGGCGCCGGACCAGGCCTTGGCCAACGCGCTGCTGGTGCACTCCTGGTGGCACCCGTGGTGGCAGACGCTGAACCCGGTGAGCTGGTCCCTGGCCTGCGAGGCGTTCTTCTACGCCGCCTTCCCCCTGCTGTTCCTGCTGCTGCGCCGGCTCGGGCCGCGCGGCACGACCGCGCTGGGCGGGCTGTCGGTGGCCGCGGTGGTGCTGCTGGCCTGGACGGACGCCCACCACTGGTGGACGCACTCGGTCTACTCGTTCCCCGCCGCCCGGCTGCCCGAGTTCGTGCTCGGCGCGGTCACCGCGCGGCTGGTGCTGCTCGGCCGCTGGCGCGGGCCGGGGCTGGAGGCGTCGCTCGCGCTGGCCGTCATCGGCTACTTCCTGGTGCCGCAGGTCACGCCCGGCTACTCGGCCACCGTGTGCACCCTCGCCGGGTTCGCGCTGCTCATCCCCGCGGCGGCGGTCGCCGACCTGCGCGGGCTGCCGTCCCTGTGGCGAAGCGGGCGGATGGTGCGGCTCGGGGAGCTGTCGTTCGCCTTCTACATGGTCCATCTGCTGGTGCTGCGGGCCGCGACGACCGTGCTGGGCACCAAGCCGCGCTTCGGCCCCTTCGCGGGGCTGGCGGTCAGCGCGGCCGCGTTCGCCGTCTCGCTCGGGCTGTCCTGGGTGCTGTACGAGGCGGTGGAGCGCCCGGCCCGGCGCCTGCTGCTGCGCCGCCGCCGTCCGGCCGCGCGGCCGGACGGCGTACCGGCCCGCCGTGAGGCCCCGGCACCGGCACCGGCCCGCGATTGACCACCCCTCGCTTTCCAGCCGATTCTTCCGGCTGCATTCGGCCGTCCGTTCCCCCTCTCCCCGGCCGCCCGTCCCCGCACGGCCCGCCCCGCCCGTACCGGCGGGTGTCGCACGCGCGGGTGACGTCGGCGGGGCCGAGGAGAGTCCGCGGGTTTCGGGGGTAGGCGGCTGACCGGCGCCGGCCCGGCGGACGCGCACCGCCGGGCCGGCGACAGCCCCACGCACCGAAGGAGCCGAGCCGTCGCACCCCGGACAATCAGTGCACGACCCCTCGGGGTCCCGCCCGCTCGTCCGCACGCCCCGCCGGGCCGACCGTTCCCGGCCCGGGCATCAGTTGCCCTGGTCACGAAGCCGGGAGCGGGTTTGGCCCGGCCGGACGCCGGTCGCTACGGTGGGCGGTCGGCAATGATCGGCTTCGGAGAGCCGGCCCACCGGCGCCCCTGGCTGTGCGAGAGGAGAGGATGACAGTGCCCGAGCAGGACGCGGCCGTATCGGCACCTCAGGTGGTGAGTTCCTTCCTGGAACAGCGGAAGGAACAGATCGCCCAGCGCTGGGCCGACACGCCCCTGTTCCGCTCGGTCTTCACCGTCTCCCGCGACGAGGCGGTGGAGGCGTGCAAGGCCGTGGTGGAAGCGCTTTCCGAGGTGGCCGTCAGCGGTCGGCTGGAGGACGTGGGCTCGCCCGGCTTCGTGCCGGTGCGCGACCAGTTGGGGCGGATGACGCAGACCCGGGCCCGCACCGGGTCCACCGCCTCGCAGATCGCCGACGAGGTGGCCGGGCTGCGCGTGCCCGTGGTGGACCTGCTCCGCGAGGAGTTCACCGACCCCACGGCCCCGCCGGCTCAGGAGGCCGTGCTGGCGCTGACCATGCTGCTGGGCACGCTGCGGCTGGTGGTCATGGAGACGGCGCTGGACGCGAACGCGGAGCTGATCGAGCGGCAGCGGCAGCAGCTGCTGGAGGTGGCCACCCCGGTCATCAAGCTGTGGGAGGGCACGGTCGCCGTACCCCTGATCGGCACCCTGGACAGCGCCCGCAGCCAGGTGGTGATGGAGTCGCTGCTGGAGGCGATCGTGGACCAGCGGGCCCGGTACGCCATCCTCGACATCACCGGCGTGCCGACCGTCGACTCGCTCGTGGCCCAGCACCTGATGAAGACGGTCGCCGCGGCCCGGCTGATGGGCGCGGAGTGCATCGTCTCCGGCATCCGCCCGGCCATCGCGCAGACCATCGTGCAGCTCGGCATCGACCTCGGCTCGGTGCTCACCCGGTCCTCGCTGGCCGACGCGCTGGCCTACGCCCTCGGCAAACAGGGCATCGAGGTGTCCCGGGCGCACGCGAATGAGAGCATCCGGTGAACCAGCCCCTTCCCGGCCAGCCGTCGGTGCCGGTGCTCGCCCTCGGCGACGTGCTGCTGGTCTCCCTGCAGGGCGAGCTGCACGACGGCATGGCCGAGCAGTTGCAGCAGGACATCACCCACCGCATCTCCGCCGACCGGATGACCGGAGTGGTGATCGACATCTCCGGGGTGGACATGGTCGACTCCTTCCTCGGCCGGGTGCTCGCGGAGATCGCCTCCACGGCCGGGCTGCTGGCGGCGCGCACGGTCCTGGCCGGGATGCGGCCCGCCGTGGCGATCACCCTGGTCGAGCTGGGACTCACGCTGCCCGGCCTGGTCACCGCCCTGGACGTCGACCGTGCCATGGAACTGCTGAACCAGAGGGGGAGCTGATGCAGCCGTCCGGCCAGGTGTCCGCGACGAGCCTGCCCATCGGCTCGGACGCGGATCTGGCCTGGGTGCGGCAGCACGTGCGGCAGTGCGCGGCGGGGCTCGGCTTCGGCCTGGTGCAGCAGACCAAGCTGGTCACGGCGGCGAGCGAGCTGGCCCGTAACACGCTGGTGCACGGCGGCGGCGGGCGGGTGGAGATCACTCCGCTGGACAATGGACGCAGCCGCGGCCTGCGGATGTGTTTCATCGACGAAGGTCCGGGCATCCGCGATCTGGAACTGGCCATGACCGACGGGTACACCTCCGGCGGCGGCCTCGGGCTGGGACTGAGCGGAGCGAAGCGGCTGGTGCACGAGTTCAGTGTCGACACCGAGCCCGGCCGGGGCACGACCGTGACGGCCGTGGCCTGGGTGGCCCAGGTGCCCGCGTCTCGCCCGGGGCTGTGATGGGCCGGGTGTGGGAGGTCCCGGTGCACGACTCCACCCGGGTGCGGGACGCCCGGATGGCGGCCCGGGAGGCGTGTGACGACTCGGGTCTGGCCCCCGCGCGTACGGCGGCGGCGGAGCTGGTCGCCACCGAGCTGGCCACCAATCTGCTCAAGCACGCCGGCGGCGGCCTGATGGTGGTGAACCTGGTGGAGCCGCCGGACGGCGGCGCGGGCCCGTCGGTCCAGCTGTACTCGCTGGACCACGGGCCGGGCATCGCCGACGTGGACGCCGCCCTGCGCGACGGTTACTCCACCGCCGACGGCTCGCTCGGCGCGGGGCTGGGCAGTTGCCGGCGCAGCGCCAACGCCTTCCACCTGTACAGCCGGCCCGGCCGGGGGACGGTCGCGGCGGCCCGGATCGACGCCGAGCCCGGCGAGCGCTGGGCGCCCCCGGCACGGCTGCCCGCGGGCGGGATCACGGTCTCCCTCCGTCAGGACGCGCAGTGCGGTGACGCCTGGGGCTGGGTGCGCTCCGGGCGGCTGCTGACGCTGCTGCTGGCGGACGGTCTCGGGCACGGACCGAAGGCCGCGCACGCCTCCGGCGCGGCGGTGGCGGAGCTGCGCCGCGCCGGGCATCTGCCGCCCGCGGACATCCTGCGCCGGCTGCACACGGCGCTGCGGCCCACCCGGGGCGCGGCGGTGACGGTGGCGCAGGTGGACACCGACCGGGCGGAACTGAGCTTCGCCGGGGTCGGCAATGTGAGCGCCCGGGTGCGCAGCGGGGGGTCCTGGACGTCCCTGGTGTCCCATCCGGGGATCGTCGGGGCGTACTTCCCGGCGCAGGTCCCGGTGCGCCGGCTGCCGTGGCACGAGGAGAGCCTGCTCGTGGTGCACAGCGACGGGCTGCCCAGCCGGTGGACGCCGCCGGAGGACCCCGGGCTGCTCGCCCACGACCCGTCGGTGGTGGCCGCGGCGATCCTGCGTGACGCAGGCAGCCCCGCCCGCCCCGTTCGCGACGACACCAGCGTGGCCGTACTGGCCCCCGACCGCCGGACCACCGCCCCATGACAGCCGCCCGCGACACCTGGACCATCGCCTCCGCCGCCGACGCGGCCCGCGCCCGTGCCCGGCTGGCGCGGCTCCTCGCGGACGCCGGGGTGCCCGCGCTCGACCGCGCCCGTTGCCTCAGCGCGCTCGGGGTGCGGCTGCGGCGCGCCCTGGCCGCGGGCGGCGCCGAACTGGCCGTGACCGCCGGCCCGGACGGCCGGCTGGGGATCGCCCTGGGCGGGCCGGAACCCTGGCGGCACACGCTTCACCGCACCGGCGCGGTGCCCGGCCCGCCGCCCGGCCCGCAGGACGCCCCGCTCGCCGAGGCGCTGCTGAGCGCCGACGAGGACACCGCCGCGGTGCTGACGAGCCTCTCCGAGACGGAGGAGTTGCTGCGGCTGCACCGGGAGGAGCTGCACCAGACCAACCAGGGGGTGCTGGCGCTGCACGCCGAGCTGGAGGCGGCGGCGCTGGCCCAGCGCGACCTGCTGGACGCCGAGCGGGCGGCCCGTGCCGAGGCGGAGAACGCCCGCCGGCTGCTGACCTTCCTGACCGACGCCAGCGCGGTGCTGCACGCCTCCCTGGACCACGAGGACATCCTGCGCCGGCTGCCGGAGCTGCTGGTCCCGGAGTACGCCCGGCACGTCGACGTATGGCTGGTGGACGACGAGCGGACCCCGCCGGGCGACCGGGCGGCGGCCACGGTGACGGCGGCGCGCACCGGCCGTCCCCAGCACGCGGGCCCCCATCCCGGGGGGCTGCCCGGCGTGGACGACCTGCCGGCCTCGGCGCTCTCCCCCGACCGGCCGCTGCTGTGCCTGCCGCTGGGCGGGCGCACCGTGCAGGGGGTGCTGACGCTGGCCGCGCCGGGCGAGCGCTTCGACCCGGACACCACCGTGATGCTGCTGGAGCTGGCCCGGCGGGCGGGCATCGCGCTGGAGAACGCCCGCCAGTACGAGCAGCACCGGGACGTCGCCGAGGCACTGCAACGCGCGCAGCTGACGAAGCTGCCCACCGTGCCGGGCCTGGACCTGGCCGCGCGCTATCTGCCGGCGACGCACGGCCTGAACATCGGCGGCGACTGGTACGACGCCTTCTCCCAGCCGGACGGCAGTGTGCTGGCGGTGATAGGTGACGTCACCGGGCACGGACTGCGGGCGGCGGTCATCATGGGCCAGTTGCGCACCGCGCTGCGCGCCTACGCCGTGGAGGGCAACGGCCCGGCGCGGATCCTCACGCTGCTGCACCGGATGCTCCGCCATCAGCAGCCGGAGCTGTACGCGACCTGTGCCATCGCCCGGTTCACGCCCGGGGAGCCGGAGGTGGTGTGGGCGGCCGCGGGGCATCCGCCGGCCGTCGCCCGCGGCCCCCGGGGGGAGGTACGGGTGCTGGACGCGAAGCCGGGGATCATGCTGGGGGTGCCGCTGCCGTACGAGTACGAGGAGCACACCGTCGAGCTGCCGGCCGGGTCCGTCCTCGCGCTGTACACGGACGGTCTGGTGGAGCGGCGGACCGCCGGGATCGACGCGGGCATCGACCGGCTCGCCCGGGCCGTACAGGTGCTCGGCGCGGCGGAGCTTGCGGAGCTGGACACGGCGGCGGACGCGTTGCTCAAACCGATGCTGCACGACTCCGAACACGACGACGACATCTGCCTGTTGCTGTGCCGCACCACCAGTGGGTGAACAGCCGTGCGCCGGCCCCCCGTCGCGGGGGCCGGCGCACGGCTGGGGTCACTTGTTGACGCAGATGTTGCCGACAGCCGGGTTCAGCAGGCCGATGATGTTGATGGTGTTGCCGCAGACGTTGGCCTGGAGGTTGATCGGTACCTGGACGACGTTGCCGGACAGGATGCCGGGGCTGTTGGCGGCGACGCCGACTGCGGACGCGCCGCCCCCGCCCCCGCCGTCGGAGGCGAAGGCGTTGGCCGTGCCGGCCAGGGCGAGGGCTGCGGTGATGACGGTCGTGGTGGCCAAGGAGCGAAGACGCATGTTCTGCCTCACTGGTTGACGTCGGGTCGCCTCCATCACACCCGGGGGGCGTGCCGTTCGCCTCCGCTGCTACGCCGTCCGGGCGGCCCCGCCGTGACATTCCCCCGTCCGGCCGCTCAGGCGGCGGACGGGAAGCGTTCCCAGACCCGGTGCGCGCCGAGCAGCCGGGTGAGTTCCGCGAGCACGCCGGTGGCGGTGTCCCCGGCGATCACACCGGGCGCGTCCAGCGGGATGCCGGCCGCCTCCAGGGCCGCCTCGCCGCCCTTGGCGGCGCCGATGGCCTTGCCGTGCCGGAACGCCTCGCCCAGCAGCAGCCCCACCCGCGGGTCGGGGGTGGCGAACCCCGCGGTGGGCTGGCCGGCCTTGGCGTCCCGGGCTCCGTAGGCGTCCGCGCCCACCCCGGGGGTGCCCGCCACCAGCACCGCGTCGAACTCCACGGAACGCGCGGTGGCGTAGGTCCGCTGGACGGTCAGGGCGTCGGCGCCGTCGCCGAGGGTGCCGCCGACCGGTGCCACGATCAGCGGGACCATGCCGCCGTCGAGGACCGCCTGCCGGACGGCCCGTACGCCGTCGAGGTCGCCGTCGGGTCCGGTGAGGATGCCGATGATCCTGCCGTCGGTGGGCCAGGTGCGCCCGACCTGGGAGAGGGCGGGGCTGGGCTGGACGTCGGCGAGGGGCACGGTGGGTTCCGGTGCGGGCAGGCCGAGGCCGGCCGCGACGCCCGCGCACAGCTCCGGGTCGATGTTGGCCAGGACCTGCAACGCCCTTTCCCGGATGGCCACTTCGTAGCACTTGCCGAGTTCGAAGGTGTAGGCGCCGATGATGTGCTCGCGCTCGGGCGGGCTCATGCTCAGCCAGAACCGGCGCGGCTGGCTGAAGTGGTCGTTGAAGGACTCGGGCGCCTCGCGGACCTTGGTCGCCTCGGGGACGCGTACGGGCGTCTCGACGTACGCGCCCAGGTCCGCGCCGGCGGTGAACGGGCAGCCGCCGTCGAGGGAGTTGGGCCGGTAGGGGGCCACGCCCCGGTGGACGGCCGTCTGGTGGAAGCCGTCGCGGAGCATGTCGTTGACCGGTGCGTGCGGCCGGTTGATCGGGATCTGCGGGAAGTTGGGACCGGCCAGGCGGGTGATCTGGGTGTCCAGGTAGGAGAAGAGCCGGCCGGCGAGCAGCGGGTCGTCGGTGATGTCGATGCCGGGGACGAGGTGGCCCACGTGGAAGGCGACCTGTTCGGTCTCGGCGAAGAAGTTGGACGGGTTGCGGTCGAGGGTGAGCAGCCCGATCGGCTGCACGGGGGCCAGTTCCTCGGGGACGATGTTGGTCGGGTCCAGCAGGTCGATGCCCTCGAAGGTCTGGTCGGGGGTGTCGGGGAAGGTCTGGATGCCGAACTCCCACTGGGGGTAGGCGCCCGCCTCGATGGCGTCGGCGAGGTCCCGGCGGTGGAAGTCGGGGTCGACGCCGTTGATGATCTGCGCCTCCTCCCACACCAGGGAGTGCACGCCCAGCTTCGGCTTCCAGTGGAACTTCACCAGCGTGGTCTCGCCGGCGGCGTTGACCAGGCGGAAGGTGTGGACGCCGAAGCCCTCCATGGTGCGGTACGAGCGCGGGATGCCCCGGTCGGACATGTTCCACAGGGTGTGGTGGGCGGCCTCGGTGTGCAGGGTGACGAAGTCCCAGAAGGTGTCGTGGGCGCTCTGTGCCTGCGGGATCTCCCGGTCGGGGTGCGGCTTGCCGGCGTGGATGACGTCCGGGAACTTGATGGCGTCCTGGATGAAGAACACCGGGATGTTGTTGCCGACCAGGTCGAAGACGCCCTCGCTGGTGTAGAACTTGGTCGCGAAACCGCGCGTGTCGCGGACGGTGTCGGAGGAGCCCCGCGAGCCGAGCACGGTGGAGAAGCGGACGAACACCGGTGTCTCGACGTCCTCGGCGAGGAAGGCCGCCTTCGTCACGTTGGCCGCGGTGCCGTAGCTGCGGAACACGCCGTGCGCGCCGGCGCCGCGGGCGTGGACCACGCGCTCGGGGATGCGCTCGTGGTCGAAGTGCATGACCTTCTCCCGCAGGTGGTGGTCCTGCAGGAGCACCGGGCCGCGGGGTCCGGCCTTGAGGGAGTGGTCGGTGTCGTACAGCCGGGTGCCCTGGGCGTTGGTCAGATAGCTGCCGCTCTGCGCCATCCGGGCCTGGTCGGCGCCGGTGGGCTGCCCGGTCGGGGAGACGGTGTCGGGGCCGGTCTGGTCGGGCTTGGGCGGGAAGGGCTCGTGGGGGTCGGTCGGCTCGGCGACCGGCGGCGTCTGGGGGCCCGGCTTGCCCGGGATGCCGTCCTCGGGGCCCTTGGGTCCTCCCTGGAGGGCGTCCGCCACCTTGTCCGCGGCTCGCTTCAGGGGGTTCGTCTCGCTCATCAGTGGCAATTCCTTCGCTGGTCACGGGGGCGGGCCCGGCACGAACGAGCGGGTGTCCGCCGCATGGTCGCCCCGCCGGGGGCGGGCGGCCGGCACCACGGCCCGCGTCGGGTGGGTCCCGGGCGGAGGGGGGCCGATGGTGGCCTCGTACCGAGGTCCCCGGGCCGGGGCGTCCGAAACCGGGAACCTCGGGGAGTTCCCGGTCGGGGTGAAGTCGGGCCGTCTCGTATCGAGTTGCCGGGACGGCGGGCCCGCCGGACGCGCTGGTCCGGCCCGGGGACCGTCGGCAGGGCCACAGCCCCCTGCCGCGGACGTGTCCGTCAGCAGGGCCGGCTTCTTGACCCGGGGCAGGCCGCCGGTGCCCGGCCGCCCGCACCGCCACCCTAGGCGCTGAGTCGGCGTGGCGCAGTTCGAACGGTGTGCGGGGCCCGGCCGGTCAGGGGCGGGCGACGACGCGGAAGGTGTCCAGGGAGGAGTCCGCCGCGTCCGGGACGAGGAAGCCGTGGGCGATGCCGCTGCGCAGATAGTCCACGATCTCCGCGGTGATGACCTCGCCGGGTGCCACGACCGGCACGCCGGGCGGGTAGGGGCTGAGCGTCTCGGCGGCGATGCGGCCCACGGCCCGCTCGGCGGGCACCTGTTCGGCGGGGCCGAAGAAGGCGTCCCGGGGCAGGACCGCCTGTTCCAGTTCCAGGGCGCGCGGTTCGGGCAGGTGCACGGCCGGGCGCCGCTCGATGCCGTCCGCCCGCTCCACCAGCGAACGCACGGACTCCACCAGCAGTTTCTCGGTCTGCTCGTCGTCGGAGTGGGTGATGGAGGCGGTGATCCGGCAGGTGTCCGAGCCGCCCATGTCGATGTGGCAGTTCGTGCGCAGCCACTCGGTGGCCTGCATGCCGCTGATGCCGAGGCCCCGTACGTCGACGACGATCTTCAGCGGGTCGAACTCGGCGGCCAGCCCCTCGTCGATGATCTCGCCGCCCATCACCCGCAGCCCGGGCAGTTCCCGCAGCTGGGCCCGGACGCGTTCGGCGCGGTGCAGGGCCGCGTCCAGCAGGTCGTGCCCCTGTTCGACCATCTGCCGCCGCCAGCCGTCGAGGGTGGCGTAGACCAGGCTGGAGGCGCTGGTGGTGCCGAGCAGGTCCTCGCGCTGCTTGAGCACGGTCGGCGAGACCCGGTCGCCCTGGAGGTGGAAGACCGAGCTCTGCTCGATGGCACCGCCCATCTTGTGCACGCTGGTGACGACCAGGTCGGCGCCCGCGTCCATGCCCCACACGGGCAGGCCGGAGTGGAAGGGCAGGTGGGCGCCCCACGCCTCGTCCACGATGAGCGGGACGTCGGCGGCGTGACAGACGTCGGCGACCGCGCGCACGTCGGCGCAGGTGCCCCAGTCGGTGGGGGTGATCAGCAGCATGCCCTTGGCGTCGGGGTGTTCGCGCAGCCGGTCGCGGACGTCGTCGGCCTCCGGCGGATGGGCCATGTGCCGTTCGCCGTCGAACTTGGGGTGCACCCAGACGGGCTCCACCCCGTTGATGATCACCGCGGCGATGACCGACTTGTGGGCGTTGCGGGACAGCAGCAGCTTCTCCCCCGGTCCGGCGACCGCGAGCATCGCGGTCTTGACCGACAGGGAGCTGCCGCAGGTGGAGAAGAACGCCTGGTCGGCGCCGACCGCGTCGGCCATCAGTTCCTGCGCCTGCTCCAGCACGCCCTGGGACTGGCGGCGGTCGTCCAGCCCGTTGAGGCTGAGCACGTCCGAGCGGAACACGTCCAGCCCGAGGATGTCGGCCACCCTCGGATCGGCGCCACGGCCCTGTTTGTGTCCCGGAGGCCCGTACACCACGTCCCCTCGTCGCCGGAACTCCTGCAGAGCCTCCAGCACGGGTACGCGGGAGTGGTCCATGACTGCCTCCTGAACTGTTCGGTTCCGCACCCACCGTGTTGCACCGGTGGGGCGCCCCAAACCCGGCGGCCCGGTGTCGGGAGCCGTTCGGGTGGAACCCGGCCCGGCAGAGCACACCCGCCGCACCGAGGAGGACTCGTGTCGCTGTACCGCCGGATCGGGGAGGAGGTCGCGCGGCGCGCCGACGCGCTGTGGTCCGTGGCGTCGGCGCTGCACGCGGACCCGGAGACCGCGTTCGCCGAGCACCGGGCGGCGGCGCTGCTCTCGGGGGAACTGGAGGGCGCGGGTTTCGAGGTGCGGCGTGAGGTGGCGGGGCTGCCGACCGCGTTCACGGCCCGCTCGGGGCGGGGGCGGCCGGTGGTGGCGTTCCCGCTGGAGTACGACGCGCTGCCCGGGCTCGGCCACGCCTGCGGGCACAATCTGATCGCGGCGGCCGGCCTCGGGGCGGCCCTGGTGCTGGACGCCGTGCGGGACGGCGGCGAGGGCACGGTCCTCGCGGTGGGCACGCCGGCCGAGGAGGGCGGCGGCGGCAAGGCGCTTCAGGTGGAGGCGGGTGTCTTCGACGGGGTGGACGCGGCCCTGATGTTCCACCCGGGGGTGTACGACTGGGTGCGGGCCCCGCTCACCGCGCAGGAGCAGTACCGGGTCGCCTTCCGGGGCCGGGCCGCGCACCCGACGGGCAATCCGACGGAGGGCATCGACGCGCTGGCGGCGCTGATCGAGCTGTTCAACGTGTTGTCCTCGCTCGGCCGCCGGCTGCCGGAGGGCTCCCATGTGCAGGGCATCATCACGCAGGGCGGCACGGCCACGAACATCGTCCCGGAGTACGCGGAGGGGCGGTTCGGGCTGCGGGCGCTGACCACGGCCGCCCTGGACGAGCTGGCCGGGCAGCTGGGAACGGCCGCCGAGGGGGTGGCCCGGGCGACCGGCACGGTGGTGACCGTGGAGCGGGCGAGCGTGCGCTATGAGCACTTCCGGGACAGCCCGGCGCTGTCCGAGCGGTTCGCCGGGCATCTGGACCGGGCCGGGATCGCCCTCACCGCGCCCGCTCCCGGGGTCTATCTGGGCTCCTCCGACATCGGCAACGTCAGCGGGCGGGTGCCCGCCATCCACCCCTTCGTCGCGATCATGGGCGCCGGGGGTTCGGACCACACTCCGGAGTTCGCCGAGGCCGCGGCCTCGCAGCGGGCGCGCCGGGTGCTCCTCGCCGTGGTGGAGGCGCTGGCCTGCACGGCGGCGGACGTACTGGGCGACGCGGGCTTGCGCGGCCGGGCGTGGGAGGACGTGCGCCAGGCCGAGGGGTGAGGCCTGGCGCGTTCCGCGGGCGGTGTCGTACGGGTCCTACGGGAAGGACGTCACCTTGGAGGGAATGGTGTCGGTGCCCGAGGTGGGGGCGCCCGTGTTGTTGACGACGTGGGCGTACTGGCCCTTGCCGCCGAGGGAGATCACCATCAGGTCGTGCATCTTGATGCCCGCGGTGACGGGCACCTGGAAGCCGTGGGTCTGGACGATCGACGGATCGGCCGTGAAGTTGCAGTAGCTGCCCAGGCCCCAGGCCTCGTGGGTGGTGACGGAGTCGGCGACCTTGTAGGCCGCGTAGCCGACGATGCCGTCATGGGTGACGGCGGCGGCGTTCGGGACGTCGTACGCCTTCTCGTTCTGGAAGAAGATCGTCCGGCCGCGTTCCCCGCTCCAGTGGACGTCGTACTTGTTGAAGTGCTCCACGAACAGGCCGGTGGCCAGGACGTCGTCGCCGTTGACGCGCAGTCCGTAGTCGGCGCGGTTGGTGTCCCAGCCGACGCCGCTGCCGTGGTCGGCGCGCCAGATCCAGGTGTGGTCGATGACGACGTCGTCGCTGTCGACCACGACGGAGTTGGTGGCGAGTCCGGGTCCGGCGCCGCCGATGCGGATGAACACGTCCTGCATGGTGGTGGGGTTCGCCGAGTGGTCGGCGCCGGCGCCGGGGGTGCCGATGCGCAGCAGGGTGTCGGAGTTGACCGGGCCGGCGTCGATGAGGAATCCGGCGAGCCGTACGCCGTCGACGTCGGCGACGTGCATCGCGTCGACGCCGTTGTCCGGGACGAGGGTGGCCAGGCCCAGGCCGAGGACGACGGTGTCGGGGCGGGTGACGTCGAGGGTCTGGTCGAGGTGGTAGACGCCCGGGGTGAACAGGAGGTTGAGGCCCTGGGCGAGGGCCGCGTTGATGGTGGCGGCGGTGGCGCCGGGCTTGACCACGTAGAACCGGTCGAGCGGGAGCGAGGTGCCGGCGTTCGCGGGCCAGGAGACACCCCGGGCGTTGGTGCGCTTGGCCGGGACGAACACCTTGTAGGAGGAGCCGTCCAGGTAGAGGAAGGGCTTCTCGCGGGAGACGGGGGTGGTGTCCAGGGTGGTGTACGGGCCGCTGTCGAAGTTGGTGGCGGGGGCGCCCTGGACGCCGGAGAAGGTCATGTTCCACACGCCGTTGGTCCAGCCGCCGACGGAGCTGTCCCGGGTGTACCACTGCTGCTGGGAGTACGGGCCCACGGTGCCGTCGATCTTCGAGTCGGCGATGTAACCGCCGGAGGCCCAGCCGTAGCCGTTGGGCGCGAGGTTGAGGCCGCCCTTGACGTGGATACGGCGGAAGGGCGCGGCCTGCGCGACCGCCCAGCGGTCGGTGCCGTTGGACGGGTTGAGGGCGAGGTTCTCCGCCGAACGCCAGAAGTTCTGCGTGGCGTTGCCGTTGAACCAGCCGGCGTCGACGGTGACATCACCGTTGATCTGCGTGTCGTCCGGGTTCAGTCCGAGGCCGGAGATCGAGGTGTAGAAGCCGAGTTGGGCGTTGATGCCGTTGTACGTGCCGGGCTTGAGCAGGAACTGGTAGCGGCCGGTGCCGAACTGGGCGGACTCCTGCCGGGCGAAGACGTCGTCGAACTTCTGCTGGAGGTTGGGCGTGGAGGGGTCGACGACGATGACGTTCGGGCCGAGGTCGCCGCCGCCCTGGACCGGCGGCAGACCGCTGGTGCCGGTGTGCACGGCTGCCTCCCACAGCGAGTAGCCGTAGCCGGTGCCGCGCGCGGTGCCGTGGATCCGTACGTACCGGCCGGAGCCGCTGACGTCGTACGAGGCCGTGCCGCCGGTCGCGCCGGTGACGGACTTGAGGGTGCTCCAGTTCTGCCCGTCGGCGGAGGCCTGGAGCTGGAAGTCCTTGGCGTAGGCGGCCTCCCAGTTCAGGTCGACCTTGCAGATGTCCTTGACGGCGCCGAGGTCGACCTGGAGCCACTGCGGGTCGGCGGCCTGGCTGGACCAGCGGGTGGTGGTGTCGCCGTCGAAGGCGGCGGAGGCGGGGGTGCCGGCGTTCTCGGTGGAGGAGGCGGTGGCGGGCCTGCCCCTGGCCGCGTTGCCGCTGTCGCAGCCCGCCTGGCCGGTGTCCGTGCTGCCGTACACCCGGAACTCCCACAGGGAGTAGCCGTACGGGGTGGCCCGGTGCACGCCGAGCATCCGGACGTAGCGGCCCCGGCCGGAGACGTCGAGGGTGTCGGCGCCTCCGTCGGAGCCGGTGACGGACTTCAGGTCGGTCCAGGTGCTCCCGTCCCCGGAGATCTGGACCTTGTAGTCCTTGCCGTAGGCGGCCTCCCAGTCGAGTTCCACCCGGGTGACCGAGGCGGTGACGCCCAGGTCGACCCGGAGCCACTGGTCGTCGGCGGCGGCCGAGGACCACCGGGTGCCGCCGTCCCCGTCGACGGCCTTGCCGGCCGCGGTGCCGGCGTTCTCCACGGACGACGCGGTGGCCGACTTCCCCTGGGACAAGGGGATTTCGGCCGCGCCGGCCGAGGGGTGGGCGGCGGGCAGGGTGATCAGTGCGGCCGTTGCGGCCAGCGTGACACCCAGGGGTCTCCATCTCATACGGCGGCTCCAGACGTGGCGGGGCCGACTCACCGGCCCCACGGCTTAGTTCAGGTTTTGATTTAAGGGATGAACCAAGCCGACCACAAGCCTTCGGACACCACCTCCTTCGTCGGCCGGGACTCCCGGGCAGCCGTGCGTCAGGCCCGGGACGGGGTGAACGTCAGGGTTTGTTCGGCGGCGGTGCGACCGTCACCGGGGGAGCCCGCGGGGGCCGTCCAGGTGCGCGGCGCAGTGGTCTCGGCGAGCCGGCCGGGGGCCGCGGACAGGCCGAGGACGAGCCCGCTGTAGCGGTTGACCAGGCGGTGGGTGCCGGGCGCGGAGGAGTTGGCGATCAGGAACCACTGCTGTCCGACGGCCGGTCCGCCGGCCGGGGCGGCGGTCACCGTGGGCCGTGCTCCCCAGGCCCGGCCCGCCGTGCGCGCGGAGTCCACTCCCAGCAGGCGGCCGGTCGCCGCGTTGGCGATGGTGAAGGCGCCGTCTCCCGTCGGGGTGAAGGACCACGACTCGCGGGCGGAGCCGGTGGGCCGGGCGAGGGAGGTGACGGCGGAGCCACCGGACTCCTGCGCGAGGATCCGGCCGCTGCCGGCGGCGATGCGGTAGCGGCGGCCGGTGTCCACGGGCGGGGCGGCGGGCGTGGCGGAGTCCACGGTGACGTCGGCGTACTCGCCCGAGGAGCCGTGGGAGCAGCCGAAGGAGCAGTAGGCGCGGAAGGTCCGGCCGAGCACGGCGGAGCCGGTGCGGCTCACGGGATCCAGGAACCAGCGGTACCAGGAGGCGGTGGTGTAGTCGCCGGTGTCGCCGATGAGCTGCCACCTCTGGGTGGCCAGGTCGTCGGTGGCGTACAGGTACTGGGGTGCGCGGCCGCTCTGGTCGACGGCCTGCGGGGTGCCGA
Organism: Streptomyces sp. DSM 40868; assembly: GCF_011820545.1. NCBI lineage: Bacteria > Bacillati > Actinomycetota > Actinomycetes > Kitasatosporales > Streptomycetaceae > Streptomyces > Streptomyces sp. DSM 40868. Next base: position 8,082,886 of record NZ_CP050504.1, on the reverse strand, counting down.
TGTACCGGCCGAGGTGGGCGTCGTAGGCGATGTTCATCACGAACAGCGGTGAGGTCGGGGGCATCTTCCCGGCCGCGATCTGCTCGGCGGCGGTGCCGGTGTTGGCCGGGTCGTACTCGGCGCCGACGGGGGTGTAGCCGGTGGGGTGCCCGGCGTCGACGGGGACGATGTTGCTCTCCCGGCCGCCGGTGCCGGGCTGGGACCAGGCGCCGTCGTACCACTTGTGCCAGGAGCCGGGGGCCATCTTCGCGGCGATCGGGGCGCGGGCCACGTGCTCGTAGAAGGCCTTCCAGCCGCCGCTCTTGTCGACGATCCGCGAGCCGTAATAGACGTAGAAGTAGCCGGAGGAGGTGTCGGCGAACAGGCGCTGGTCGCCGTCGCCGTAGGAGTACGTCTCGTGCGGGAAGGCCGTGGTGTCCCCGCGCCTGGTGCTGTACGGCGAGGTGAGCACATGGTCCTTGATGGTCCAGGTGCGGCCCCGGTCGGTGGAGACGGCGTAGTCGATGGCGTCGTAGTGCAGTCCGTCGCCGAAGGGGCGCGGGGTGAACTCGTTGTGCACCAGGCCGTACCAGTCGCCGGTGTCGGGGTCGATCCAGATCCCGGAGAGGTCGCAGTAGTTCTTCCGCGCGTATCCGGAGCCGGCCGGCGCGTACGTCGCCTCGCGCCCGGTGGGGCTGTTGTCGCACCGCCAGGTGGTGTCGTCGTTGCGGTCGGCGGGGTTGGCCGGGTCGGCCGCCTCGCTCAGGGTCCGGTCGAAGGCGGCGGTGTCGAAGTCCTTGCCGGTGTAGAAGTCCCAGACCCGGGGGTCGTCGGCGCCGTACAGCGCGGCGGACTGCTGGTAGTGGAAGGTGCCGTCGCGGTCGGTGAAGGCGGTGGCGGGGGTGTCGGTGGGATGCGGGAACGGCTTGGGGGTGCCCACGGTCACGGTGTAGCGGGCGTCGGCGGGGGACGCGGTGCCGCTGCCCAGGACCAGGGCGACGGCGGCGGCCACGGCGCCGCCCGCTCGGATCGACAGTCGCACGGTAGCTCCTAGTTGCCTCGGGGCCGGTCGCACGGAACGATCCGGCTCCGGCCGCGCCGCGGCAATGGACTCCCGTCCCCCGCCTCTTGCACTTTCGCGCGCCGGCGGGCCGGTTCACACCTCCGGCCCGGGCGGGACGGCGGACAGCGGGGTGTCCCAGGCGAGCTGGCCGAGGAGGCGCTCGTCAGGTCCTGCCGGGCGCGCCGTCACGGTGCCCGCGGTGTTCCGGGACAGGGCGCCGCTGACGGTGATGTTGTGCTCCGCCCGTGGCCGGCGGTGCCGCTCGTACGCGGCGTACGCGGTGGCCGGGTCGGGCAGGTCCCGCAGCGCCTTGGCCAGGACCACGGCGTCCTCCAGCGCCATCGAGGCGCCCTGCCCGGTCGCCGGGGAGGCCGCGTGCGCGGCGTCGCCGGCGAGCACGACCCGCCCGGTGTGCCAGGCCGTGCCCGGCGACAGCTCGGTGGCGTTGGTGACCAGGATGGCGTCGCCGGCGGCCTCGACCAGGCCGGCGGCGGGCGTGGAGTCCGCGCGCAGCAGCGTCAGCAGCCGCTCGCGCGCGCCGGCCGACGGCGCGGCGGGCGCCCCGGCGGGCAGCGGGTCACCGCTCTCGCGGGCGAACCAGTACGTCTCCTCCGCCGGGGACACCGCGTACCCGAAGGCGGTCGCGCCGCCCCGGACCATGGTGAGGGAGCCGTCCGGGCCGGGGGCGGGCGCGGTGCGGGTGTAGCCGTAGTAGACGCGCTGTCCGGCGTATCGGGGCCGTACCTCGGGCATCAGCAGCCGGCGCACGGTCGAGCGCAGTCCGTCGGCGCCGACGAGCAGGTCCCCGGTGGCCGTGGTGCCGTCGGCGAAGCGGGCGGTGACGCCGTCGGGGCCGTCCGTCACGGACACCAGCCGGGCCCCGTGGCGCAGGGCGATGCCGCGCCGTGCCGCCTCGCCCTGCAGGGCCGCGTTCAGCTCGCCCCGGCGCAGACAGCGGTAGCGCAGGGCGGGGTCGTCCGCCTCGCCGAGCGGGGCGTATGACACCTGCGCGCCCCGGCTGTCGAGCAGCCGCAGCGAAGTCAGCGGAAAACCGACGGCCGTGACGGCGTTCACGGCGTCCAGCTGGGCCAGGGCGCGCATGCCGTTGCTCGCCAGGGTCAGGAAGGCGCCGAGGTCCTCGGCCGTGTCCGGGTGGGCCTCGAACACGGTGACGTCGAGCCCGGCCTTGCGCAGCCCCAGCGCGGTCGCGGTTCCCGCGATCCCGCCGCCGATCACCAGTACCCTCATCGCATCCGCTCCGGTCGCCCGCCGTCCTGACGGGGCGGCGGTGGTGGCCCGTCCATCCAAGGACAGCGGTGGCCGGACGGGGGCGGGATCCGGACAGAGCCGGCGGGACGGGGAGGGTCGGGTGGAAGAACCGGATTTCGCGGTGGTGCTCACCGGCTGGGCCGGGGACAGCAGGCGGGAGGTGATCGGGGTCCTGCGTGCCGTCACCGGCCTGAGTGCCTGGCGGAGCGCGCTGCTGCTGTCCGCCGCCCCGGCGCCGGTCGTCGAGGAGGTTCCGTTCGAGACCGCCGTCCGGGCCGCCGCGTCCCTGCGGGCGGCGGGGGCCGGTGCGGACGTGGTGTGCGGCTGGTGTGCGCGCACCCTGCCGCCGGACGGGCGCCCGCTCTCCCCCGGCCCGTGCGCCTCGCGCCACTGGTCCGCGGCGGACTGCCGCGCGAGCCGCTCCCGGGGCGCGGCCCGGCAGGCGCGTGCTCCGGAACGCCCCTCGTGCGAGGGGTGATCGCGCCGGTGGAACGGGTACGTCCCGGCCATGCGGGTGAGCGTGGTGGACGCGGGATCGAACACGGTGCGACTGGTGATCGCGGACGTGGAGGGGGGTGTGCCGCTGCCGGTGCACACGGTCAAGTGGAAGTTACGCCTGTCCGAACACCTGGGCCCGGACGGCACGATCGCGGACGAGGCGGTGCGGCGGCTGGTCGAGGCGGTGGGCGCGGCGAGCGCCACGGCCCGCAGATGGCAGGCGGCGGGTCCGCTGGCCTTCGCGACCACGGTGGTCCGCGCCGCCCCGAACCGTCATGAGGTGCTGCACCGGGTGGCGTCCGGGACCGGGGTGCGCATGTGCACGCTGCCCGGGGAGACGGAGGCCGAGCTGACCTTCCTGGCGGCCCGCCGCTGGCTGGGCTGGAAGGCGGGCCCGCTGGCGCTGCTCGACATCGGCGGCGGCTCGCTGGAGGTGGCCTTCGGGCGGGGCAGGATGCCCGGCTTCGTGGCGTCCCTGCCGCTCGGCGCGGGCCGGCTGACCAGGGAGTACCTGACCGTCCAGGACCCGCCCGGGCCGAAGGAGCTGAAGGAGCTGCGCCGCCGGGTCCGCCATGAACTGCGGGACGTGGCCGCGCGGATCCGCTGGGAGCGTCCGCGTACCGTCGCCGTCACCTCCCGTACGTTCCAGCAGCTGGCCCGGCTGTGCGGGGCGCCTCCGGGTCGTCACGGCCCGTTCGTGGAGCGGGAGTTGGCCTGCGGTGATCTGCGCGAGGCGGTGCGCGCGCTGGCCGCGCTGCCCGCCGCGGAGCGGGCCCGGCTGCCGGGGATCTCCGCGCCGCGCGCCGCGCAGAGCCTGGCGGGGGCGGTGGTGGGGCACACCGCGCTGAAGCTGATGGGCCTGCCCCGGGCCGTGGTCTGCCCCTGGGCGATCCGCGAGGGGGTGCTGCTGCGCTGTGCCGAGGACGGCGCCGACTGGTGGACGGACGTCACCTCCACCACCGGCACCGTCGCTCCCGCCGCTGCTGCCGGCGCCGGTGCGCCGGCCGCGACGGCGGTGCTGCGCGTCGCGGGTCCCCCGGCCTGACCACGGGCGCGGGGCCCGGGCGGCCGTGGTCAGGAGACGTGCTTCAGGCGGGGCAGGCAGCCGAACCAGTTCACCGTGTCCTTGTCGGTGGTGTAGCCCAGGCACCTGATGCTTCTGTCGTGCAGGGTGCCGGTCCGCTCGACGCCTCCGTCCACGTAGTCGTTCTTCTGGTGGGGCTGTACGAGGGTGTCGAACTCGACGGTGTACCAGCGGTGGTCCTGGTCCGGTACGTCGCAGTGGCGGGCGGTCACGTTACGGCTGGGCCCTTCACTCCATATGGGGCGCTCGGCGCGGTCGCAGTGGGCGCGGCCGGCGGCCTCGGCGGTGCCGGCGCCGGTGCCGAGCAGGACGGTGGCGCCCGTGGCCACCGCCGCGCCGGCGCCGAGCAGGCGCTTGAGAGCGGAGTTCATCGTGTGGTCCTCCCACCGGCCGTGCTGACGGCCGGGATCGCTGTGTCACCTTGCTGTGATCGTCACACCGGCCCGCAGGTCCGGCCCGTCGGCCGCGGGCCCACTCCCCCGACCCGGTGATCCGGGTCCCGCCAATGCAGCAGACGGCGGCCCGGGCGCGGCGCCCCGCCGCCCGGCACTCACCCCGGTATCTGCCGCCCACCCCCGGTATCGCCCGCCACCCACCACCCCGGTATTGACATGTACCTGCGTCTACCCCGAGGCTTCGTGCGTGAAGTTGCTCGATTGACGCTTGTTTCAAGCGCTTGTGAGCAACGTCAGTCAGGACAGTCAATCCGCGAAGGTGCGAGGGGAGCTGTTCCGCCGTGCGAAGACTCCGACATCGTGTGCCCTGGCCGGCCTGGGTTCCGCTGGGGCTGGCGACCGCCCTGGCCGCGACCGTGCTGTCCGGCCCGGCACCCGCCGAGGCCGCGACCACCGCCTCCGGCGCCGTACTGGACCCCGCCCACGCCACCGTCGGCTGGCGCAGCCCCGTCTATGCCAAGGGAACCGGTGGCGGCCCCGAGAAGTGCCCCGCCGAGGCCGCCGACCCCGACGGCACGGTCTGCCACCGTTTCGACCTCACCGTGTCGGTGCCGGACGGCTACTGGAACGACAACCCCGAGGGCGGCGTCCCGCTGTCCATCAGCTGGGAGCGCCCCTCCGACGACTTCGACCTGTACGTCTACGACGACCACGGCAAACAGGTGGCCTCCAGCGCGGGCACCGCCGACCCCGAGGCCACGGTGATCCCACGCGCGTCGGGGACGTACCACGTGCTCGTGGTGCCGTACGACGTGCACGACAACTCCTTCACCGGCACCGCCTATCTGCCCGCCACCACGGACGCCGGGGACCTCACGTCCTTCTCCGGCGGCGACGGCAGCTACACGATCGCGGCCGGCCGGCTGACGGCGCGCGCCGACTTCCTGACGGGTGGTCAACTACGGCTCCAGGCCGACCCGTCCGGCGCGCTGAGCGATCCGGCCGGCACCGCCATCGTGCGCCGGCGGCCCGCGCTCCAGCACGGCACCTCGTCCTTCGACGCGGGCGACTACTACGGCATCCGCTCCCCTCAGGCCGTGCTGCGCGTGTACAAGAAGCCGCTGCGGTTCGGGCTGTACCGGCCCGACAACCGCACCCGGATCTGGCAGGAGGACAAGCCGCTGCGCTGGTCGACCGGCGGGATGCGGCAGAGCCTCGTGCGCGGCCCGGAGGAGCAGTTCTTCGGCGGCGGCGAGCAGAACGGCAGCTTCTCGCACCGCGACCGGACGATGTACGTGGCCAACAGCTTCGACTGGAACGAGGGCGGCTACAACAACTCCCAGCCGTTCTACCTCTCCAGCGCGGGCTACGGCGTCTTCCGCAACACCTTCGCGCCGGGCGTGTACACCTTCGGCTCGCCGGTGACGACCGGTCAGCAGGAACGCCGGTTCGACGCCTACTACTTCCTCGGTGATGCCAAGCAAGTCATCGGCAAGTACACGGCGTTGGCGGGCCGCCCCTTCATGCCGCCGGTGTACGGCCTGGAACCGGGCGACTCCGACTGCTACCTGCACAACGCCAACCGGGGCGAGCGGCACACCCTGGACGCCCTGAAGATCGCCGACGGCTACACCGAGCACGAGATGCCGCTCGGCTGGATGCTGGTCAACGACGGGTACGGCTGCGGGTACGAGAACCTGGAACAGACCGCCAAGGGCCTGCAGGACCACCACGCCCAGCTCGGCCTGTGGACCGAGAACGGCATCGACAAGCTCGCCGACCAGGTCAAGGCGGGTCAGCGGGTGGCCAAGCTGGACGTGGCCTGGGTCGGCAACGGCTACAAGTTCGCGCTGGACGCCTGCGACGCCGCGAAGAAGGGCATCGAGGACAACAGCGACGCCCGCGGCTTCGTCTGGCTGCCGGTGTCCTGGGCGGGCGCCCAGCGCTGCGGAGTGTTGTGGAGCGGCGACCAGAAGCTGTCCTGGGACTACATCCGCTGGCAGATCCCGACGTACGCCGGCGCGACGATGTCCGGCATCGCCTACAACACCGGTGACGTCGGCAGCATCTACCGCCACGACGCGAAGATGTACGCCCGCGACCTGCAGTGGAAGGCGTTCCTGCCGGCCATCATGACGATGGACGGCTGGGCGAGCGACCTCACCACCGGCAAGCCCGCCGAGCAGCAGCCGTGGCGGGACGGCGAGCCGTACACCTCGGTCAACCGGAAGTACCTCCAGCTGAAGGAGCGGCTGCTGCCGTACATGTACACGCTGTCCGCCGAGGCGGCGAAGACCGGCGTGGGGGCGGTGCGCCCGCTGTGGCTGGAGTACCCCGACGACCCGGCCACCCTGGGCGAGCGGGCGAAGTACGAGTTCCTCTCCGGCCCGGACTTCCTGGTCGCGCCCGTCTACGAGGACTCCGGCACCCGCAACGGCATCTATCTGCCGAAGGGCACCTGGACCGACTACTGGACCGGGCGCATCTATCAGGGGCCGACCACGCTCGACGGCTACCACGCCCCGCTGGACACCCTGCCGCTGTTCGTGCGCGAGGGCGCGATCGTCCCCATGTGGCCGAAGGGGACGACCAGTTGGCAGACCCGCGACCGGCACGAGCTGGACTGGGACCTGTACCCGGCCGCCCACGGCACCAGCCACTACACGCTGTACGAGGACGACGGCGTGACCCGGGACTTCGCCCGGGGCGCCGCGGCCACGCAGAAGGTGTCGGTGCGCGCCGACGGCCGGGGCACGACCGTGACGGTCGGCGCGAGCCGGGGCGCCTACGCGGGCAAGGTGGACGCCCGGGCGTACCGGTTCACGGTGCACGGCGCCGATACCGCGCCCGCTCAGGTCCTGCTGGACGGCCGCCGGCTCCCGCGCTCCGCCTGGTCCCACGACCCCGCCACCCGGGTCACGACCGTCACCACGGCCCGCCTGCCGCTCGACCGCGGCTTCTCCCTGCGCCTGACGGACGCACGGTGACGTGACCACGACAGCCCGGGAGGGCGGGGCCCGCCGACGGGTCCCACCCTCCCGGACATCCCCGGCATACCGTCCGACCTGCGCGACTGGTGCGAACGGCGGGACGGTCGTAGCGTCGGGGACACGCGTTCGGACCAAGCACGACGGGCGGGAGCGACGATGCGCGCATCAGTGGTGGGAACGACGGTCACCCTGGCGGCGGGAGCCCTGCTGACAGCGGCCATGACGACGGCCTCGGCCAGTCCGCCGGACTCCACGGCGCCACACCACACCCGGGCGGAACGGCCCGTCCTGGTCGACTGCCTGTGGCAGCGCACCGTACGCCCCATCGACTTCATCCTGGCCTGCGGCGACGGAAACAGCCGTCTCAGCGGGCTGCGCTGGTCCGAGTGGAGCCCGGACGGGGCCACCGCCGTGGGCGTGAACGTCGTCAACGACTGCGAGCCGTACTGCGCGGCCGGCACCTTCCACGCCTACCCGGTGACCGTGCGGCTCGGCGGCGCGAAGCCCTGGAAGGAACACCCGGGCGTCGAGCGCTACACGCAGATCAGCCTCACGTACCCGGGCGACCGCCCGGAGGGCTACCAGCAGGTCATGACCTACCCGCTCTGGGACTGACCGCCCGTCTGCGGGCTACCCCACGGGCCGCCGCGGCCGGATGCCGCCCGGGTGTGCCTCGTACGGCGCGCCCGGGTGGTCCGCGCGGGCGAACCCGCGGCCCCGGCTCCCGCGGGCGGCGGTCCGTCCACCGTCATGTTGGTGTGGCCCCGCACGCCGGCGCCCCGCGCGCCGACCGAAATGAGGTCACATGCCCCGACGCCCCCGCCTGACCGGTGCCGCCACGGCCGCGCTCGCACTCGGCCTGGTCGCCGCCGCGCCCGCCCCCGGGACCGAGCCGCCCGTCGGCGACGCGCGTGTCGTCGCCCGCTTCGACCCGGCCGCCGGGCAGCGCCCCGAGAACATCGCCCTGGAACCCGACGGCTCCGCCGACCTCACCTTCGCCTCCGCCCGTACGGTCGTCCGGGTGGCCCCCGACGGGACCCGCACCACCCGCGCCGAGCTGCCCGCGGTCGCCGGCCGGCGGACCCCGCTCGTGGGCGGTGCCGCCCTCACCGGGATCGTCCGCGCCCACGACGGCACGCTGTACGTCAACTACGCCACCGGCACCCGGGCGACCGGTGTCTGGCGCATCTCCCCCGGCGCCGCCCCGGTGCAGATCGCCGCGCTGCCGCCCGACGGGTTCCCCAACGGCCTGGCCCTCGACGGGCGCCGGGGCGTGCTCTACGCCGCCGACTCGGTGCGCGGCACCGTCTGGCGCGTGCCCGCGGCGGGCGGCCCGGCCACCGCCTGGGCGCACCGGACGGAGCTGCGTCCCTCGCGCACCGGGAGCTTCGGCGCCAACGGCGTCAAGGTCCACCGCGGTTCCGTGTGGGTGTCGAACACCGACCGCGGGACGCTGCTGCGCATCCCCGTGGGCGAGGACGGCTCCGCCGGGGCGCCGGAGACCCGGGCGCGCGGGCTCGACGGCATCGACGACTTCGCCTTCCCCGGCGCCGGCCGCACCGTCCTGGCCGCGGTCAACGGCGGTGACCAGGTGGTGCTCGTCCGGCGCGACGGCGGCCACACCGCCGTCCTCACCGAGGCGGACGGGCTGGCCGGCCCGACCGCCGTCGCCGTACGCGGCCGTACGGTCTACGTACCGAGCGCGGCCTACCGGACCGCACGCGACCCGAACCTGCTGCTGGCCCGCCTGCGGTACCACTTCGGCCGCCTGTAGCCGAGCCGGACCGGACCGCCCGCCCGTCCCGACCGGCCACAGGACCGGCCACGGCGGACCCGCGGGCTCGGACGGTGCGGCCGGCGGACGGCGCGCCGCACGGCTCGTCGGCGGCGTGGCGCGCCCGGCCGACGGTGCGGGAGGCAGCCCGGCCGGCGGACGGCTACGACCCGTCGGCGGACGGATGCGGCCCAATCGGCGGTGCGGGAGGCGATCCGGCCAGCGGACGAATGCGGCCCGTCGGCGGACGAGTGCGGCCCGTCGGCGGCGCTGCCGCGAAGGCGCCACCGCGACGCCTCCCGTGCCTGGCCACGGCGGACGGCCACGGGCCGGAAACCGGCCGCGAGGGGCACGGACACCGGCGCGGGCGCACGAGCTCGGGCACGGAAGCCGGCGCGGACATACGGGGGCGGGCACGGACGCGGGCGCGTGCCCACGCCCTTGCCCTTGCCCGCCCCCGTGGGCCGTACCGCTCGTCCGCGTCAGACGATCTCCACCAGCAGGTCGCCGCCCTCCACCTGCTGCACGCGGTTGATGGCCGGGCGGGCGACACGGCCCGCCCTCGGGGCGGTGATCGCGGCCTCCATCTTCATCGCCTCGATGGTGGCGACCGTGGCTCCGGCCTCGACCGCGTCGCCCTCGGCGACGGCCAGGGTCACCACACCGGCGAAGGGCGCCGCGACGTGGCCCGGGTTGTTCCGGTCGGCCTTCTCCGTCACCGGGACGTCGGAGGCGGCGGCCCGGTCCCGGACCTGGATGGGCCGCAGCTGGCCGTTGAGCGTGGACATCACGGTGCGCATACCGCGCTCGTCGGCCTCGCCGATCGCCTGGAGCTCGATCAGCAGCCGGACCCCGGGCTCGAGGTCGACGGCGTACTCCTTGCCGGGGCGCAGGCCGTAGAAGAACGCCTTGCTGTCCAGCACGCTCGTGTCGCCGAAGGACTGGCGGTGCGTCTCGAACTCGCGGGCCGGGCCGGGGAACAGCAGCCGGTTGAGGGTCGGCCTCCGGTCCTTGGCCAGCCCCTCGCGGTCCTCGGCGGTCAGCTCGGGCGCGGGCCTGGGCGCGGCACGGCCCTGGAGCGCCTTGGTGCGGAACGGTTCCGGCCAGCCGCCGGGCGGGGTGCCCAGCTCGCCGCGCAGGAAGCCGATCACCGAGTCCGGGATGTCGAACGTGCCGGGGTCCGCCTCGAATGCCTCCGGTGCGACCCCGGCGCCGACCAGGTGCAGGGCGAGGTCGCCGACCACCTTCGAGGACGGGGTGACCTTGACCAGGCGGCCGAGGATGCGGTCGGCGGCGGCGTACATCGCCTCGATGTCCTCGAAGCGGTCGCCGAGGCCGAGGGCGACGGCCTGGGTGCGCAGGTTGGACAGCTGACCGCCGGGGATCTCGTGGTGGTAGACCCGGCCGGTCGGCGAGGCGAGGCCCGCCTCGAACGGGGCGTAGATCCTGCGGACGCCCTCCCAGTACGGCTCCAGGTCGCCGACCGCCTGGAGGTCGAGGCCGGTGGGCCGCTCGGAGTGGTCGGTGGCGGCGACGATCGCGGACAGCGACGGCTGGGAGGTGGTCCCGGCCATGGAGGCCACCGCCCCGTCCACCGCGTCGGCGCCGGCCTGGATCGCGGCGAGGTAGGTGGCGAGCTGGCCGCCCGCGGTGTCGTGGGTGTGCAGGTGCACGGGCAGGTCGAACTCGCGGCGCAGCGCCGAGACCAGCTTGGCGGCGGCGGGGGCGCGCAGCAGACCCGCCATGTCCTTGATCGCGAGGACGTGGGCGCCGGCGTCGACGATCCGCTCGGCCAGGCGCAGGTAGTAGTCCAGGGTGTAGAGCCGCTCCGCCGGGTCACTGAGGTCGCCGGTGTAGCAGAGGGCCACCTCGGCGATCGCGGTGCCCGTCTCGCGTACGGCGTCGATGGCGGGGCGCATCTGGCCGACGTCGTTGAGGGCGTCGAAGATGCGGAAGATGTCGATGCCGGTGGCGGCGGCCTCCTGCACGAAGGCGTCGGTGACCTCGGTCGGGTACGGGGTGTAGCCGACGGTGTTGCGGCCGCGCAGCAGCATCTGGAGGCAGAGATTGGGCACGGCCTCGCGCAGGGCGGCCAGCCGCTCCCAGGGGTCCTCGGCGAGGAAGCGCAGCGCCACGTCGTAGGTGGCGCCGCCCCAGCACTCCAGGGAGAGCAGCTGCGGCAGGGTGCGGGCGACGACCGGGGCGACGGCGAGGAGGTCCTTGGTGCGTACCCGGGTGGCCAGCAGGGACTGGTGGGCGTCGCGGAAGGTGGTGTCGGTGACGCCGAGGACCGGCGACTCGCGCAGGTGCCGGGCGAAGCCCTCGGGGCCCAGGTCCACGAGGAGCTGCCGGGAGCCGGCGGGCGGCTCGCCGGCGGGCAGCGGCGGCAGCTTGGTCAGCGGATCGGGCAGCCCGGGCCGTTCGCCGTGCGGCTTGTTGACGGTGACGTCGGCGAGGTAGGTGAGCAGCTTGGTGCCGCGGTCGGCGGAGTGCCGGGCGGTCAGCAGGTGCGGGCGCCGCTCGATGAAGGAGGTGGTGACCCGGCCCGCCTGGAAGTCGGGGTCGTCCAGGACCGCCTGGAGGAAGGGGATGTTGGTGGCCACACCGCGGATGCGGAACTCGGCGACCGCGCGCCGGGCCCGGCCGATGGCAGCCCGGAAGTCGCGGCCCCGGCAGGTGAGCTTGACCAGCATCGAGTCGAAGTGCGCGCTGATCTCCGTACCGGCGTGGGTGGTGCCGCCGTCGAGCCGGATGCCGGAGCCGCCCGGGGAGCGGTAGGCGCTGATCCGGCCGGTGTCGGGGCGGAAGCCGTTGGCGGGGTCCTCGGTGGTGATCCGGCACTGCAGGGCGGCGCCGCGCAGGGTGACCGTGTCCTGGGAGAGGCCCAGGTCGGCGAGGGTCTCGCCGGCGGCGATGCGCAGCTGGGCCTGGACCAGGTCGACGTCGGTGACCTCCTCGGTCACGGTGTGCTCGACCTGGATGCGCGGGTTCATCTCGATGAACACGTGGTTGCCGTCGCGGTCGAGGAGGAACTCCACGGTGCCGGCGTTGCGGTAGCCGATCTCGCGGGCGAAGCGGACGGCGTCGGCGCAGATCCGGTCGCGCAGCCCGGGGTCCAGGTTGGGCGCGGGGGCCAGTTCGATGACCTTCTGGTGGCGGCGCTGGACCGAGCAGTCGCGTTCGTAGAGGTGGATGACATTGCCCTCGCCGTCGGCGAGGATCTGCACCTCGATGTGGCGGGGCTCCACGACGGCCTTCTCCAGGAAGACGGTCGGGTCGCCGAACGCGGAGGCGGCCTCCCGGGAGGCGGCCTCGATGGACTCGCGCAGCCGGTCCGGGTCCTCGACGCGGCGCATGCCGCGCCCGCCGCCGCCCGCGACCGCCTTGACGAAGACGGGGAAGCCGATGTCCTCGGCGGCGCGCACCAGTTCGTCCACGTCGGTGGAGGGCGGGCAGGAGCCGAGGACCGGCACGCCCGCGGCGCGGGCGGCGGCGACCGCGCGCGCCTTGTTGCCGGTCAGCTCCAGCGTGTCCGCGTCGGGCCCGACGAAGGTGATGCCCGCCCGCTCGCAGGCGCGGGCGAGTTCGGGGTTCTCGGACAGGAAGCCGTAGCCCGGGTAGACGGCGTCGGCGCCCGCCCGGCGGGCGGCGGCCACGATCTCCTCGACGGAGAGGTAGGCCCGCACCGGATGCCCCGGCTCCCCGATCTCGTACGCCTCGTCGGCCTTGAGCCGGTGCAGTGAGTTGCGGTCCTCGTGCGGGAAGACGGCGACGGTACGCGCGCCGAGTTCGTAGCCCGCCCGGAACGCGCGGATCGCGATCTCTCCACGGTTGGCGACCAGCACCTTGCGGAACATCCTGGATTCCCTTCAGCTGCCTGCCGGCGACGAACACCCTGGCCTCGGCCCGCCCTGCCGTCACTCGCGGCAAACCCTAGGGGCTGCCCGTACGGGTCGAGGTGCGAAAACCATCACACCGGCGGGGTGGCCGGCGCCACAAGGACGCGCCGGGCCGGCCGGTCACCGGCGGCACCGGTCCCGCCGGGCCGGACCGGCGTCGGAGCCGGGACCGTACGGCCCTGCGCAGCCGCTCGCCCCGGCCGTGCAGCAGCCCGAGGACGACGGCCGCGGCCACGGCGATCAGGTGTTCGCGGCCCGCCAGGTTGGGTACGGCGACGGACTCCCACAGCATCGATCCGCCGGTCAGCGTGAACACCACGGGGGCGCGCCGGACCACCGCGAGATAGGTGAACAGGCCCACCACGGCCGCGGAGGGGCCGGTGTCGAGCACCCGCCCGGCCTCGGGCGGCAGCCCGAACCCCCACCAGCCGGGGCCCAGGGCGATCATCAGCCGGGCGGTGAGGGTGCCGGCCAGGGTGGTGGTGTAGGCGATGACCAGGGTCCGGGCCCGGCCCAGGGTCAGTTCGGCGAGGGCGAAGGCGAGGAACAGCTGGGTGATGCCCGCCCACACCGGCAGGTCGAGCGCCGGGACGTACAGGGACACGGGGGTGCGCAGCAGGGACAGCCACAGCGGCAGGTCGGCCTGGACTCCGCCGAGCCCTCGTACCCACACCGCTCCGGCGGGGTGCTGGGCGATGTCGTGGAAGAAGACGACACCGGACGCGGCGACGAACGCGAGCAGCAGCCCGGACAGGCCGCGCCGCGCGAGCCGCCGTACCGGGTCGACGACGATGCCGTGCCACTCGGTGCCCAGCGTGCGTCCGGCGCACCGGACGAGCCGGGCGAGCGCGGTGCGGGCCCGCCGGGTGGGTCCTTCATCGATCACCGGTGACAGTTCAGCGATCCGGAAGAGGGGCGTCAAGATCCTTAAAGGGTGGCAAGTCCCACCATGGGAATCAGGTACCGAGAGGCAACCTTCGCCCCCATTGATCCGTCCCCCGGTACCGGCATCTCGGCACGGATGACCGGCGGAAACCCTGAACCCATGGGGTTCTGTTCTTTTTTGATCACGAACTCTCGTATAGTGACCGCGAATTCACGACCTGTGCCATGTCTCCCAGCCGCATGAGGACCAGACCGGACCGATGACCGCGCCCACGCATCCCGGCGACCGACCCTCCCTCCGTACGTTCGTCTCCGCCCTCGCCGTCACCGGTGTGCTGTCGGCGCTCGCGGTCTGCGCGGCCGTGGCGGTGGCACCGGGCGCGGCACGCACCCCGCTCGCCGGCGGCGGAGCCGTGGCGGCGGTCGTCCTCAGCGTGGCGGTGGCCACGGCCGCGCACGCGCGGCGCACCGCGCGGGACACCCGGCAACGGCTGGAGGGTGTCACCCAGGACGTAGGACGGCTGCTCCAGCAGCAGGCCCGTACGACCGAGGAGGCACAGCAGGAACAGCAGCGGCTCGTGGACGAACTGGCCCGGCAGCGCGCGGAGCTGACGGAGTCGTTCACCGCCGAACGGGACCGCCTGGTCGCCGAGGGCACCCGGGAGCTGGACCGGCTCCGGCAGGAGAACGCCCGGCTGGCCGGCGAGTTGGAGCAGGCCCGGCGCGAGCGGTCGGCCGCGATCTCGGCGACCTCCAACGCCGCCGCCCGGATGCAGGCCCTGGCCACCGCCACGCTCGCCGACCTGCGGGCGATGGAGGAACGGCACACCGACGAGGACGTGCTGCACGATCTGCTCCACCTCGACCACCGCACCGCCCAGGCCGGCCGGCTCGCGGACTCCATCGCCGTGCTCACCGGGGCACGTTCGGGGCGCCGGTGGGCGCGGCCGATCAGCATGGAGTCGATCCTGCGCGGCGCGATGGGCCGGATCGCCGGGTACCGGCGGGTGCGGGTGCACTCGACGAGCGAGGCCGCCGTCGCCGGACACGCCGCCGAGGGCGTGATGCACGCGCTCGCCGAACTCCTCGACAACGCCGCGAACTTCTCGCCGCCCACGGCCGAGGTCCACGTGTACGTGGAGGAGGTGCCGGCCGGGGTCATCGTGTCGGTGGAGGACAGCGGGCTGGTGATGGGCGATGTGCAGCTGCGCCGCGCCGAGCGGGCGGTCGCCGGGGACGTCTCCGGGCTGGGCGGTCTGACCGGCACCCGGCTCGGGCTCGCCGTGGTCGGCCGCCTCTCCCGCAAGCACGGGCTCAAGGTGTCGTTCCGGCCCTCCGCGCGGGGCGGCACAGGCGTGCTGATGCTCATCCCGCAGTCCATCCTGACCGGCCCCGCCCCGGCCGAGCCGGCCGCCGCGGTCCCGCCCGCGCAGGCCGTGACGTCCGCGCAGCACGCGACGCCCGCGCAGAGCGTGACGCCCGTACCGGCGCCGCCCGCGCTGGAGGCCGCCCCGATCCACGAATCGGCCGCGCCGGCCGAACCGGGCCCGGCCGGGCTGCCCAAGCGGCGCCGGGGCCGTACGCTCGCCGAGGCCGAGCGCGCCCGGTCCGCGTCCGACAGCGGGCCGCGCAGCGCGCCGAGCGCGGAGGAGGGCAAGGCCCGCGCCGCCCGGTTCAGCAGCTTCCGCCAGGCCGTCCGCCCGTCGGCACCGCCGAGCCCGCGGCCCGCGCCCGCGGCCGGGCCGCCGTAGGAGGCGCCCCCGGCCCGCTCGTCCGATCCGTCCGGCCCGTCCGCTCCCTCCGACGCGTCCGGCCCGTCCGACACGTCTCACGCGCCGACGCCGGACGACCGGGCCGCCGTAGCCGGGCCGACCGACGACAGCCGGACCGCCGCGCCGGCCGACCGGCCCCCGTACGGGACCGATGAGCACGGCCCGTACGGGACCGGTGACCACGGCTCCCCCGCACCCGCACACCCGCACACGCCCAGCCACTCGCACACCCACTCGCACCCGGAAGGCGACACCACTTCATGACCGGCCCGACCACCGCCGACGACAAGCTCACCTGGCTCCTGGAGGGCCTGCTGGAGAGGACCCCGGGTGCGCGGCACGCGCTCGTGCTGTCCCGGGACGGGCTGAAGCTGTGCCGGACGCCGGAGCTGAGCGTCGACCAGGCCGACCAGCTGGCCGCGATCGCCGCCGGCATCCAGTCGCTGTCGCACGGCGCGTCCGTGGAGTTCGGCGACGGCAGCGGCGGGGTGCGCTCGGCGATGACCGAGTTCTACGGCGGTGTGCTGTTCATCGTGGAGGCGGGCGCCGGCGCCCATCTGGCCGTGATCACCACCGAGGACGCGGACGCCGGTGTCGTCGGGCACAACATGAGCGAACTGGTGGAGCAGCTCGGCACGTACCTGACCGCTCTGCCCCGTACGTCATGAGCGGACCCGGCAGGAACCGTCCGGGCCGCGACGACGCTCCGGACCGGCTGTACACCATCACCCAGGGACGCAGCCGGTCCGACCCCGACAACCCCTTCGACCTGGTCACCCTCGTGGTCGCCGAGTCGGAGCCGACGGCCGGCATGCAGTCGGAGCACGTGGCGATCCTGAAGCTGGCCCAGTCCCCCACCTCGGTGGTGGAGATCGCCGCCGAGCTGCGGCTGCCCGTGAGCATCACCAAGGTCCTGCTGTCCGATCTGCTGGCGGCGGGCCGGGTCAGCGCCCGGCACCCGCGCCGGCCGGCCATCACCGATCCCGACATCCTGGAGCAGGTGCTCGTTGGACTACGCAACCTCTGACGCGCGTACCCCGTTGGGTGCCACCGTCGACCAAGGCTTCAAGATCGTGGTCGTGGGCGGCTTCGGCGTCGGCAAGACCACGCTGGTCCGCTCGGTCAGCGAGATCCGTCCCCTCAACACCGAGGAGACGATGACCCAGGCCGGCGAGGCCATCGACGACATCGCCCAGGTACGCGGCAAGTCCGCGACCACGGTGGCCTTCGACTTCGGCCGGATCACCCTGGACGCGCGCAATGTGCTGTACCTGTTCGGCGCGCCGGGCCAGGAGCGGTTCTGGTTCCTGTGGGACCGGCTGTTCACCGGCACGCTCGGCGCGGTCGTCCTGGTCGACACCCGGCGGATCGACGACTCCTGGTACGCCATCGACCGGCTGGAGCACCACGGCACGCCGTTCATCGTGGCCTGCAACGACTTCGGCGGTCCGGTACGGGCCGGCGCGGACGTCCGTGAGGCCCTCGACCTGGATCCGCATGTGCCGCTGGTCGACTGCGACGCCCGCTCCCGGGAGTCGGGCAAGCAGGTGCTGATCACGCTGGTGCAGCACGTGAAGAACCGGTACGCCGACCCGTCCGCGCGGGCGGGCCTGCCCCGACAGGAGTTCGTGTGACCACCCCCGACGCCGTCCCGCTCAGCGGACCCCGGTTCCAGACCGAACCCGCGCGCCTGTACCGGGAGATGCGGCGCGACCACGGCTCCGTGGTGCCGGTGCTGCTCGACGGTGACATCCCGGCCTGGCTGGTGCTCGGCTACCGGGAACTGCACCAGGTCACCGGTGATCCCGTGCTGTTCAGCCGGGACTCGGACCTGTGGAACCAGTGGGAGAACATCCCCGCGGACTGGCCGCTGCTGCCGATGATCGGGCGCAAGCAGCCGTCGATCCTCTACACGGTCGGCGAACGGCACCGGCAGCGCGCGGCGATGGTGAGCAACGCGCTGGAGGCGGTGGACCCGTTCGAGATGCGCGGACACGCCGAGCGGTTCGCGGACGAGCTGATCGACGCGCTGTGCGCCGCGGGCGAGGCCGATCTGATCGCGCAGTACGCCATGCTGCTGCCGGTACGGGTCCTGGCCCGGCTCTACGGATTCTCCGACGAGGAGGGCCCCGGGCTGGTCACCGCCCTGAACGACATGATCGACGGCCGGGAGCGGGCGCTGGCCGGGCAGGCGCATCTGGCCGGTTCCATGGCCCGGTTGGTCGCGGACCGCAGGAAGGAGCCCGCGGACGACGTGGTCTCCCGGATGCTCGCCGACGACAGCGGGTTCAGCGACGAGGAGATCGTCCAGGACCTGATGGTGATGATGGCGGCCGGGCACCAGCCGACCGCGGACTGGATCGGCAACTCGCTCCGGCTGATGCTGACCGACGACCGGTTCGCCGCCTCCCTGTTCGGCGGGCGCAACAGCGTCGCCGAGGCGATGAACGAGGTGCTGTGGGAGGACACGCCCACCCAGAACGTGGCGGGCCGCTGGGCCGCCCGTGACACCCGCCTCGGCGGCCGGGCCGTCCGGGCCGGTGACCTGCTGCTGCTCGGTCTGCAGGGCGCCAACTCCGATCCGCAGGTGCGCACCGACGCCTCGGAGCTGACCGGTGGCAACAACGCGCACTTCTCCTTCGGCCACGGTGAGCACCGCTGCCCCTTCCCCGCGCAGGAGGTCGCCGAGGTGATCGCGCGGACCGGCATCGAGGTGGTGCTGGACCGGCTGCCGGACATCGATCTGGCGGTGCCCGCCGACTCCCTCACCCGGCGGCCCTCGCCCTGGCTGAGAGGACTGACCAGACTGCCCGTCCGGTTCAGCCCCGTACCAGCCCGCTGATCCCGCGTCGCCCCGGCCGGTGCGTCGTGCGGCCGGGGGTCCGGGGGGTGTCCTCCCCGGACCGGCGCCGTACCCGCGCACTTACGACCCCAGCCCTGGGAGGCACGTCAGATGACGACCGGTACCGCAGCACCCCGCATCGCCCTGGACCCCTTCGTCACCGACCTGGACGCCGAGAGCACGGCCCTGCGCGCGGCCGGTCCGCTCGCCGCGGTCGAACTCCCCGGCGGCGTACCGGTGTGGGCCGTCACCCACCACGCCGAGGCCAAGGCGCTGCTCACCGATCCGCGCCTGGTGAAGGACATCAACGTGTGGGGGGCCTGGCGGCGCGGTGAGATCCCCGCGGACTGGCCGCTGATCGGCCTGGCCAACCCGGGCCGCTCCATGCTCACCGTCGACGGCGCCGACCACCGCCGGCTGCGCACGCTGGTCGCGCAGGCGCTCACCCCGCGCCGGGTGGAGCGGATGCGGGAGCGGATAGCGAAGCTCACCCAGGACCTGCTGGACGCGCTGCCCGCGGACGGCCGCACCGTCGACCTGAAGTCGGCCTTCGCCTATCCGCTGCCCATGTACGTGATCGCCGACCTGATGGGGATCGAGGAGGCGCGGCTGCCCCGGCTGAAGGTGCTGTTCGAGAAGTTCTTCTCCACCCAGACCCCGCCCGAGGAGGTCGGGGCGACCCTCGCCGAACTGGCGGGGATCATGGCCGAGACGGTGGCGGCGAAGCGGGCCGAGCCGGGCGACGATCTGACCAGCGCGCTGATCCTCGCGGCGGAGGACGGCGACCGGCTCACGGACGAGGAGATCGTCTCCACGCTCCAGCTGATGGTGGCGGCGGGCCACGAGACGACGATCTCGCTGATCGTCAACGCCGTCGTCAACCTCTCCACCCACCCCGAGCAGCGCGCCCTGGTGCTGTCCGGGCGGGCCGACTGGTCCGCGGTGATCGAGGAGACGCTGCGCTACTCCACGCCGACCTCGCACGTCCTGATCCGGTTCGCGACCGAGGACGTGCCGGTCGGCGACAAGGTGATCCCGGCCGGGGACGCGCTGATCGTGTCGTACGGCGCGATCGGGCGCGACGAGAACGCGCACGGCCCGACCGCGGGCAGCTTCGACATCACCCGTGAGACGCGCAACCGGCACATCTCCTTCGGTCACGGCCCGCATGTGTGCCCCGGCGCCGCCCTGTCCCGGCTGGAGGCGGGCATCGCCCTGCCGGCGCTGTACGCCCGGTTCCCGGACCTGGACCTCGCGGTACCGGCGGGCGAACTGCGCAACAAGCCGGTGGTCACCCAGAACGACCTCTTCGAACTGCCTGTACGACTCAACCCCTAGCGCACCGGCTCAGCGCCCTCGGCGCACGGCAGCGGTGCCGTGCACCGAGGGCGTCAACTTCACGCCCCGAAATTCATCCCGGGAAAGGGTGAGCGGTACGGAGATGAGCAGGCGTTTTCGGCCACGGCTGAGCTGGCGCTTGGTGTCACGTATACGTGGGTGACTGGAGTGGCACGGACCTGGCGGCGACGGGCGACCGGCTGAAAGCGGCCTCGGTGGGCGGTGGTTGAAACCCGCCGCACCAGGTTGGCGAGAGCCGTTCGACCATCTCTTCCCGGGGGCGCGCGCATGCGCTGCTCTGGCTGGCGTTCCGGCGTCGCCTCCGGCGCGTGTGCGGCCGGTTGGGGGCGCACTCCAGCAACGCCGACGCAAGGGGAAGACCCATGACCACACCTCCCTCCGCTCCGCTCCGGGTCGCGCTCGTCAACGGCAGCTTCGAACAGCCTCCCGTCGCCGACATGGCGATCCTGCCGGACGCCTCGCAGACACAGGCGCCCACGCGGGTCCCGGGCTGGCTCACCACCGCGTCCGACCACATGATCGAGATCTGGCGGTCGGGATTCAACGGTGTGCCGTCGGCCGACGGTTCCCAGTTCGCCGAGCTGAACGCCAACGAGGTCTCCACGCTCTACCAGGACCTGCCGACCACGCCCGGGTCCACCCTGTACTGGCGGCTCTACCACCGTGGCCGGCTGGGGCAGGACACCATGGCCCTGGACATCGGCGCGCCAGGCTCGCCGGTGGAACAGCAGCGCTTCACCGACGGCACCACCGCCTGGGGCTTCTACACCGGCACCTACACCGTCCCGGCGGGGCAGACGACGACGCGCTTCTCCTTCCGGTCCGTCTCCGCTGCCGGCGGCAACCGCAGCGTGGGCAACTTCCTCGACGGCATCTTCTTCGGCACCGCTCCCTTCGTGGAGCTGACCAAGTCCGCCGTCCCGGTGGGGCCGTTGGAGGTGGGTGACGTCATCACCTACCGCATCACCGCGAAGAACGAGGGCGGCGGCGCGGCGGAGAACCTCGTGCTGACCGACGACATCCCGGAGGGCACCACGTATGTGCCCGGGTCCCTGCGCATCGTCGACGGCCCGAACACGGGCCCGAAGACCGACGAACAGGGCGACGACCAGGCGTACTTCGACGAGGAGACGAACAGGGTCGTCTTCCACCTGGGCAACGGCGCGAGCGCCGGGCAGGGCGGCAGTCTGCCCAGCACCGAGACCGTCCCGGCGGGCACCACGGTGGAGTACCGGGTGGTCATCGACCGGTCCGCCGGCGGCTCGCAGATCACCAACGCCGCGACCGCCACCTACGAGAACCGGCTCGGCGACACCCCGGAGCCGCTGACCGCCACGTCCGACGAGCAGGTCACCGAGGTCCTTCCGGCGGCCGACCTGAACGTGACGAAGTCGGCCGACGCGACCACGGTGACCGTCGGCCAGACCGTGACGTACCGCATCACCGTCCGCAACACCGGCCCGAACCAGGCCACCGGCGTCGTCGTCACCGACGAACTCCCCGACAGCCTGTCCTTCCTGTCCGCCGACAGCGCGTCCGGCACGTACGACCCGGCGACCGGCGAGTGGACGGTCGGCGACGTGGCCGACGTCGCCACCGCGACCCTCGTCCTGCGCGCCAAGGCCACGGAGGCGGGCCCGCTCACCAACACCGTCACGGTGACCGGCAACGAGACCGAGCCGGACACCTCCGACAACACCGACTCCGTCACCATCTGCGTCGAACCGGCCCCTTCCTGCTGCGACCCATGCGCGGCACGCGACTAGCGACCGGCACCACCACGGCAGGCCCCGGAGCCGTACCGTACGGCTCCGGGGCCCCGCCGCGCACGCGGGGTCCGAGTCAACGCCCGTCTCTCCGCTCCGTCGCCGAAGGCGTCGGCCGGCCGATCACTCAGGAACTGGCCGACCAGGCACAGGAACTCGAGGGCCAGGCGGAGCGGATCAGGCAGCAGGCGCTGGAGATCAGGGACCGGCTGCCCGACTTCCCCGGGCACTGACCCCGCGAGCCGCGCCCTGCCCCGCCACCCGCATGCCGGGTCCGTCTTGACTTCGAGTGCGCTCCAGCTCGTAGCGTCGCCGGTGAGACGACAACCCCTGTGCGAAAGGGAACCCCATGCACAAGCGCAGTCTGCGGGATCTTCAGGTGTCGGCCATCGGCCTCGGATGCATGGGGATGTCCGCCTTCTACGGCTCCACCGACCACGCGGAGGGGATCGCGACCATCCGGCGGGCCCTGGACCTCGGGATCGACTTCCTGGACACCGCGCAGCTGTACGGCCCGCTCACCAACGAGTCGCTGGTCGGCGAGGCGGTCAAGGGGCGCCGGGACGAGTATGTGATCGCCACGAAGTTCAATTACCGGATGGACGGCGCCGTGCCCGGCGACATGAGCACCGTCGGCCCGCAGGACGGCTCGGCCGAGCATGTCCGCAGCTCGGTGGAGGGCTCGCTGCGGCGCCTGGGCACCGACCACATCGACCTGTACTACCAGCACCGCGTCGACCCGAACGTGCCCATCGAGGAGACGGTCGGCGCGCTCGGCGAGCTGGTCGCCGCGGGCAAGGTGCGGTACATCGGGCTGAGCGAGGCGAGCGCGGAGACCATCCGGCGCGCCCACGCCGTGCACCCGGTCACCGCCGTGCAGAGCGAGTACTCGCTCTGGTCGCGGGACGTGGAGGCCGAGGTGCTGCCCGCGTGCCGGGAACTGGGCATCGGCTTCGTGCCGTACTCGCCGCTCGGCCGGGGCTTCCTCGCGGGCCGCTTCACCTCGACCGAGGAGCTGGACCGGAACGACTACCGCCGCACGAACCCGCGCTTCACGGACGCCAACCTGGCGGCGAACCTGCGGCTCGCGGAGAAGGTCAAGGAGATCGCCGCCGAGAAGGACGTGACCCCGGCCCAGCTGGCCATCGCCTGGGTGCTGGCCCAGGGCGAGGACCTGGTGCCGATCCCGGGTACCAAGCGCCGCGCCTACCTGGAGCAGAACGCGGCCGCGACCGACATCGAGCTGACCGCGGACGACCTGGCCCGGATCGACGCGGAGCTGCCCGAGCCGGCGGGCGAGCGGTACGACGAGGCGGGGATGCGCGCCATCAACCTGTAGCCGGGCGGCCTCCGGGCGATCCGCCTGTGGATGTGCCTGTGAGGAACCCCACGCGGGGGGCGACGGGCCTGCTCGGAGGGCGTTTTCCCGGATTTTCGGGCCCGTTCCGCGGCCGGTGTGGCGACGACTCGCCCGTCCCGTCTGCCACCATGGTCGGCGCCCTGACCAGGCGGCCCGGCCGTGCGACGCAGCCGGCCCGACGGTGCCCGCCGGTCTCTCCGGACCCTTGGTTGTCGAGTACCCCGCCGTGCCCTCTGCCTCTGCCGTGCCCCTCTCCGCCCACGCCCCGGCCTCCCGTTCGCCGTGGCGCTCCCTGCGCCACCGCGGCATGCGCTGGTGGTCGGCGGCCAACTTCGTCTCCAACGCCGGTACGTGGATGCAGCTCACCGTGCAGAACCTGCTGGTGCTGCACATCACGGGCTCGGCCGCGGCAACCGGTCTGTCGATGTCCGTCCAGGCGGCCCCGGCGCTGCTGGTGAGCCTGCTCGGCGGCGCGGTCGTGGACCGCTGGCCCCGGAAGCTGACGGTCGCCGTCAGCCAGACGCTGCTCGGCGCGGTCGCCTTCACCACGGCGCTGCTCGTGGCGCTGGACCGGATCGACATGACGGCCCTGCTGGTGCTGGCCGCCGTGACCGGTGTCATCGCCACCGTCGACGGGCCGGCCTGTGCCCTGCTCGGCAACGATCTCGTGCCCGTGGCGGACGTGCCCTCGGCGATCGGGGTGGGCGCGCTGGTGCACAGCGCGGGCCGGCTGGCCGGAACCGCCCTGGCCGGGATCGCCGTCGGCTTCCTGGGTACGGCCTCCGCGTACGCCGCCAACGGGCTGTCGTTCCTGTTCGTGGCCTCGGTGGTGCCGTTCCTGCGGCCGGCCGCCGGGGCCGCCGAGGGGGCGGCGGCCGTGCCACGGGAGGCACCGGCCCGCGCGGAGATGGGCGTGCGGGAGGGCCTGGCCTTCTTCGTGCGCAGGCCCCGGCTGGTCGCCCTCGCGGGCATCACCGGCCTCAGCTCCGTCTTCGGCCGCAACTACGGCCTGACCCTCGCCGTCCTGGTCACCGGGCCGCTCGCGGGCGGCGCCGGGGCGTTCGGCACGGTGTCCACCGTGCTGGCCGTCGGCGGCATCATCGGCGCGGTCCTCGGCGCCCGGCTGCGCAAGCCGTCCGTGCGGACCGTGGGCCTGCTCGCGGCGGCCGGCGCGCTGCTCCAGGTGGTGGCCGGTCTGTCGCCGTCCCTGGCGGTGCTGCTGGTGCTCGTGCTGCCGATGGCGGTCGTGGAGTCCGTCTCCGACACCGCCGGTACGGCCGTGCTCCAGACCGACCCGCCGCCGCATCTGCGCGGCCGGGTGCTCGGGGTGTGGAGCAGCATCGGCACGGTGTGGAGCCTCGGCGGACCGCCGCTGCTGGGTCTGCTGATGGAGTGGGCCGGGGCGCGCGGCGCCCTGGTCGCGGGCGGACTGCTCATCGCCGGGTCGATCGGCGCGGGCCTGCTGGTGCGCCGCCGGGGCGGGCCCGTGCCGGTGCCGCTGGCCGCCAAGGACGGCGATGTGACCGGCCGCGAGGCCCTGGGCACGGCCGCCTGACGGGCCCGGTCCGTCCAGGACGGACCGGGCCTCGGGTCAGGGCGCCGTGCCCGGCAGGTGGTACACGTGGAACGCCTGTCCGATCACCGGCTGGGCGACATTGCGTACGCGCACCCCGCCGGTGGTCATGCCGTGCTCGGTGCCGGCGTGGGCGTGGCCGTGGACCGCGAGATCGGCACCCGCCGTGTCGATCGCCTCGGCGAGCAGATAGCTGCCGAGGAACGGGTAGATCTCCAGCGGCTCCCCGGCCAGGGTGTCCGGCACCGGGGAGAAGTGGGTCAGCGCGATCCGTACGTCGCAGTCCTGCTCCTCCAAGTCCTTCAGGGCGCCGTGCAGGCCGTCGGCGCACCGGCGGCTGTAGCGGACGAACTCCTTCATGAGGGGTTCGCCGAACTCCCCGGCGCAGCGGCCGACGAAGCCGCCGCCGAAGCCCTTGGTCCCGGCGACCCCGATCCGGGCGCCGTCGGCGGTGACGACGGCGGCCTCTCCTTCGAGGACGTGGGCGCCGGCGTCCCGGAGGATCGCGGTGACCTCCTCGGGCCGTTCGTCGTGGTGGTCGTGGTTGCCGAGTACGGCGACGACGGGCACCCCGAGGTCCTTGATCTCGCGGGCCACGACCGCGGCCTCCTCCGGTGTGCCGTGCCGGGTGAGGTCGCCGGCGAGCAGCAGCACGTCGGCGCACCCGGGCAGGGTCTCGAAGGCGGAGCGCAGCGTGCCCTGGCTCTCGGGGCCCATGTGAATGTCCCCGACGGCCGCGACGCGGATCATGTCAGGTCCTCTCCGTGGTCGGGCGAGGAGGTCCCGGCGATGAGCAGGTCGCTGTGGACGGGATGCCCCGCCAGTTCCTCGCGGGCCATGCGCAGGATGTCGTCCCGGCACTGGGTGGACGGCACGGTGCCGGTGAGCAGGACGACGTCGCCGCGCAGTTCGAGTCGTACACCGAGTTCCCCCAGCTCCCCGGAGGCGAGGTGGTCGGCGAGGTGGGCGACGCGGTAGTCCAGGTTCCCGGCCGCCGACGGGGGCGGCGGGCTCGTGTCGGTCATGGCTGGCCCTCCTGGGCGTCGATCACGTTCAGCCGTTCGAGGAGGAAGAGGAAGGCGGCGGGCATGGGCTCGGCGCCGCAGGCCGCGCGGACCGCGTCCCAGTCGACCTTCTCGCGCACGGCGCGGGCCACCGGCAGGACGGATCCGAAGTCGCAGTAGTGCTCGGAGAAGGCGCTGATCAGGCTCTGGATCAGGTCCGTCGGGCTGAGGACGGGCATGAGCACCGAGTCGACCGGCAGGACATGGGCCCGGTCGAGCATCTCGCGGGTGACGGGCTGGTGGGCCAGCGAGAAGATGATGTCGACGTTCTGCCCGTGACACGTGGTCTTGATCAGCCAGTCCTCCGGCGGGAGCCGTACGCCGAGTCCGGCCTCCCGCAGGGTGGCGGCCACCGCCTCGGCGTCCTCGGGGAGGATCGCGAAGTCGGCGTCGTGCTGGAGGTAGCGGCTGCCGCCGTGGGCGTAGACCGCCACGCTGCCGGCGAGCGCGAAGGGGTGACCCGCGCGTTTGAGGAGGGCGCCGATCTGCTTGGCGGCCTCCAGGATCGCCTGGCTGCGGTCCTGCGGCAGTTCCGCCGGGTCCGGCCCGGACACGGGCGGCGGCTCGCTCGACTCCGGCACGGGCGCGGGCCGCGACTCCGCGCCCCCGGACGCCGACGCGGACTGCGGATCCGACTGATCCGACCGGGCGGGGGCCGACGCGGGCTGCGGCTCCGAGTGACCCGAGTGACCGGAGGCCGCCCCGGACTGCGGTCCTGCGGGGTCCGGGGCCGGCGCGGGCCGGGGCCCGGTACGGCTCGGAGGCGGTGCGGACGGCAGTTCCGTGGGATCCGTGGCCGAGGCGGCCCTCGCTTCGGTGGGATCGGCGGCGGAAGCGAGCCCTGGTGGCATCGGTCCCGTCCTCGCTCCCGTCGGACCCGGCGGCTCGGCGGCGGAAGCCGACTCCGGCCTCCTCGGGCCCGTCGGCCCGGAAGCGCAGGCCGATCCTGGCCCCATCGCCCCCCTCGACCCCGTTGGTCCCGCCGGATCCATCGGCTCGGAAGCGCAGGCGACCCCCGCCCCCGTCGGCCCGGAAGCGGGCGTGTGTCGCGGTTCCGCGGGTCCGGGCGCGTGGCGCGGCCCGTCGGTGGCGAGCCGGAGCTCGGTGACCTCCGCTCGCCGCAGGGGCGCGGTGTCCTCCCCGTCGTGCGTCATGACCTCTCCATTCGGCACCCTTGCACCCCGGGCGGCCGGATCGGCCCGGGGGTCGTACGGGTACCCGGGGTACCGCCCGCGACACGGCACCCGAAGGAGTGGTTCAGTCCTCCACGACGAGCGCCGGGGTGCCCGCGGTCAGGACCTGCCCCCGGAAGAAGGCCGGGTCGCGGCGCCGCATCACCAGCATGATCACTGCGCCGAGGAGCAGCAGGCCGACCCCGATGACGAAGACGGAGCCGACGCCGAGGACGGCGGATCCGCTGCCGTAGGCCGGGTCCCACATGTCGTACAGCGTCTTGCCGAACACGGCGGTGAGCAGGATGCCGCCGAGGACCGGGAAGAAGCCCTTGAAGAGGGCGTCGCGGGCGGAGCGGGTGAGGTCGCGGCGGAAGTACCAGGCGCAGGCGAACGCGGTGAGCGCGTAGTAGAAGCAGATCATCAGGCCGAGGGCGTAGATAGTGTCGACCAGGACGTGCTCGCTGAGCAGCGACATCACCGCGTAGAAGACGCCGGTGGCGACGCCGGCGGTGACGGTGGCCCGGCCGGGGGTGCGGAACCGCTCGTGGACGCGGGCGTAGGAGGCGGGCAGGGCCTGGTACGTCGACATGGCGAGCACCGTGCGGGCGACCGGGATGAAGGTGGTCTGGAGGCTGGCGGCGGCCGAGGCGAGGACGGCGGCGAAGAGCAGGATGCCGCAGAGGTGGCCCATGACCGGGCCGGCCAGGGCGGCGAAGACGTTGTCGGAGGTGTCCGGGTTGGCCAGGCCCAGGCCGTGGGTGCCGGAGCCTACGGCCATCTGTGCCGCGACCCCGGTGACGAGGTAGGAGCCGACCAGCACGACCATGGCGATCAGGGCGGCCCGGCCCGGTGTCTTCTCGCTGCCGACGGTCTCCTCGTTGGCGGTCAGGCAGGTGTCCCAGCCCCAGTACATGAAGATCGACAGGGACAGTCCGGCGCTGAAGGAGGCGAAGGAGTCCACCGCGAAGGGGTTGAGCCAGGACCAGGAGAAGCCGGTGTGGCCGGGGAAGGCGCCGGTGCGGGCCTTGTCCAGGGCCAGGACGACGAAGAGGGCGAGCACCACGAGCTGGAGTCCGACCAGCGCGTACTGCACGCCCTTCGTGGTGGTCATGCCCCGGTAGCTGACCGCGGTGGCGGCGGCGATCAGGGCCAGACACGTGAGGATGTGCACGGCCTTGTCGCCGTCGAGGCCCGCCACCGCGTCGCTGCCGGTGACCTCCCCGGCCAGCAGCCAGAAGTAGGTGGTGGCGACGCCGGCGAGGTTGGACAGCACGATCACCGTCGCGATGACCAGGCCCCAGCCGCACATCCAGCCGACGTGCGGGCCGAACGCCTTGACGGTCCAGGTGAAGGAGGTGCCGCAGTCGGGCACGGCCTTGTTCAGCTCCCGGTAGGCGAAGGCCACCAGCAACATCGGCAGGAAGCCCGCGAGGAAGACGGCCGGCATGTGCAGACCGACCTCGCCGGCGGTGGAGCCGAGCGTGGAGGTGAGGCAGTAGACCGGTGCCACGGTGGACAGGCCGATGACCGCGCTGCCCAGCAGGCCGATGGAATTGCCGCCGAGGCCCTTGCCCCGTACTCCGTCGCCGGGTGCCGTGTCGCGGGCGTCCGGCCTCATCGCCGTCTGTGTCATGACACAGGACGCTAAATGCTGCGATTTCGGTTGAGGGTGGTTCAGATCACCCGTCAAGTACCTTTATTTCGCAGGCCGAATCGGCAAACCAGCCGGTATTTGAACGGAGAATGACGCTAGCCGATCCCCTTCATGAAGGCAAAGCGATCAGCGTCCGCCATTCGGGAACCGAAGAGCCACCCGGAATGTCCGATTCCAAATCCGCCGGTGTGACGTGCGTCTCACGCACCCCGGGCGCACGCTGGGAGGCATGGCATCCCGGCTCGGTCGCGCGCGGCCGCGGCAGCCGTGGCAGTCGGCCCGCGCGCTGCTGGTACTGCCCGTCGCGCTCATCGTGGTGATCACCGTGGTGGACATGCGGGCCCCCTACGACGTGCACCTCGGACCGGCGCTGGTGATCGCCCCCGCGCTCACCCCCTCCTTCGCCGGCCCCCGCACCACCGCGGCGGTCGGCGCCCTCGCGGTGGCCGCGCAGGTCTTCCTCGGCGTCACCCACGGCGGGCTCGGCACCACGAACCACATCGTCCAGATCATCACCCTCACCGTCCTGGTCGTGCTCACCGTCCTCTACAGCGCCCTGCGGATGCGCCGGCAGGCCCAGCTGGCCCGGGTCCGCACGGTCGCCGAGGCCGCGCAGCAGGTGCTGATGTGGCCGCTGCCCGAGCGGATCGGCACGGTGCGCATCGCCTCCCTGTACCTGGCCGCCGAGGACGAGGCGCAGATCGGTGGCGACCTGTACGCGGCGGCCCGGTGCGACGACGCCGTACGCGTGCTGATCGGAGACGTGCGCGGCAAGGGGCTGCCCGCCATCGGGGAGGCGGCGCTGCTGCTCGGCGCCTTCCGGGAGAGCGCGCACCGGCGCGTCCCGCTGACGGAACTCGCCACCACGCTGGACCAGAGCATCACCCGCTACGCCGCCGAGCTGGACCGCCCGGAGGAGGAGGGCGAGCGGTTCGCCACCGCGCTGCTCGTGGAGATCCCGGACCACGAGGCGGTCACCCGGATGACCAGCTGCGGCCATCCGCCGCCGCTGCTGCTGGGCCCCGGCCACGTCGTCACGGCCCCGAGCCTGCACCCCTCGCCGCCGCTCGGGGTGCAGCACGGCGCCGAGCACACGCTGGACGTGTTCTCCTTCGAGCCGGGCGACACGCTGCTGCTGTACACCGACGGGGTGGTGGAGGCACGGGACGAGCGGGGCCGGTTCTATCCGCTCGCCGACCGGGTGGCGCGGTGGACCGGGGACGGCCCGGAGGCGCTGACGCACCATCTGCGGCGCGATCTGCTCGCCCACGCCGGCGGCCGGCTCGGCGACGACGCCGCGCTCATCGCCGTACACCGCACCATCGCCGAACGCCGCCGCCATCACGGGTGAGCGCCCGGCGCGCGTGTCCCCGGCCGGGACGGCGGGGCGTTCACCTGTCCGTGCCGTGGTGTTCAGCCCGGAGGGTGGCCTGCCCCGCGCGGCGTTGCGAGAATCCGCCACGCGCCCGGTGGCGGACTCCTCCGCCCGCTCAGACCCGAGTGAGGTTCCCGATGTCCGTACGACACCCGTCCCTGCGACGCCCGTTCCTACGACACCTGTCCCCACGCCCCCTGTCCCCACGACGCCCGGCCCTGCGGCGCCTCGCGCGGCCCCTGGTCGCCGGCCCGGTCCTGCTGTCCGCGCTGCTGACCCCGGTGGCCGCGCACGCGGCGCCGGGCGGACCCGCGCCGGCCCGCTTCGACCTCCAGGCGCACCGCGGCGGTCTCGGCCTGACCACCGAGGAGTCGCTGGAGGGCTTCGGCAAGGCGCTGCGGCTCGGGGTGTCCACGCTGGAGCTGGACACCCAGATCACCCGGGACCTGAAGGTGGTCGTCAACCACGACCGGCAGATCAGCGGCGTCAAGTGCCGGGACACCGGCCCGCTCACGCCCGGCGACCCGGTGTACCCCTATGCCGGCAAGTACATCAAGGACCTGACGCTGGCTCAGATCAAGACGCTGGACTGCGGCTACCGGCAACTGCCCGGCTTTCCCGAGCAGGAGGTCGTCACGGGGTTCCGGATGGTGGAGCTGAAGGACGTCCTCGGCCTGGTCAAGAGCTACCGGGCCCGGGGCGTGAAGCTGAACATCGAGACCAAGGTGGAGGCCGGAGCGCCCGAACAGACCGCGCCGCGCGAGGTGTTCGTGCGCCGGGTGTACGAGGAGATCCACCGCTCGGGCATCGAGCGGCAGGTCACCATCCAGTCGTTCGACTGGGGTGCGCTGAAGGCGATGCACCGGCTCGCGCCGAGGTGGCCGCTGGTGGCGCTGACGAACTACGACTTCCTCCAGGTCGGCCGGCCCGGCGCGTCCCCGTGGCTGGGCGGGATCGACGCCGACGACTACGGCGGTGACTTCGTCCGGGCGGCGGCGACCCTGCCCGGCGTCACCACGCTCTCCCCCAACTACGGCTTCCCGCAGAGCGGCAAGGTCGGCGACCCGGGCTTCCGGTTCTACTCCGACGCGGCCATGGTCGCCGAGGCGCATGCCCGGGGGCTGAAGGTGGTGCCGTGGACCTGTGACGACCCGGCCACCGTGGCGGCGCTGATGGACCTGGGCGTCGACGGGATCATCACCGACTATCCCGACCGGGTACGGCGGATCATGGCCGACCGGGGCATGCGGCTGCCGCGCCCGTACCAGCCGCACGGCCACGTCTGACACGCGCCGGGCAGGCGGAACGGCCGGGCAGGCGGAACGCGGGCCCCGCCCCGAATGGGGCGGGGCGGGGCCCGCGCCCGGGTCAGGCGGCCGGCTCGAGGCCGGTGATCTTCAGGGTCTTCAGGTCGGACCGGACGTCGATCCGGCTGACCGCGGCGTGCGGGCCGTCGCCCCAGGTGAGCGTGACCCGGTTGGTGGCGTGGCCGGCGCCGGAACCGGTGTAGGTCACCTTCCACTTCACCGGCACGTTCTGCGCGAACAGGATGCCGTCGGCGTGCTCGCGCCGCTCGTAGGCGGCGACCGCCTTCCGGGCCCCGGCGGAGAGGTAGAAGCCGCGCAGGGCCTTGGCGCTCGCCGCCGCCGTGGGGTCGTCGGCGGCCCAGACGGCGTCGATGTAGGCGCCGTAGAAGTCGGCCACGTGCTGGGTGACGCCGCGCGGGTCGCCCTGGGCGGTGGCGGGCGCGGCGGTGGCACGGGGGGTGTGGCTCGTGGTGCCGCCCGCGAGGGCGGGGGTGACGGCGGCCAGCGTGAGGCCGGCGGCGAGGGCCGTGGCGGTGAGGAGGGACTTGCGGCTGTGCTCGGACATATGTCTCGTTCCCCCGGATTCTTCGTGACCGGGCCGATCCCGGCCTTCGACGGTCCCTAAGACCGCTTTCCGGGCGTTCCGGTTCCGTGGTCGGAGGGTTGTTTCCTCCGGTCCCGCCGAGGGCGGGTCGTCCCGGTTCCGGCGGGGCGGGCTGCTCCGGTCCTGCCAGGGCTCGTTCCAGGGGCTGTCTTCCGGTCGTCGCGGGTGCGGCGACCGCCCGGCCCGCCGTACGGCCCGTCGTACGTGTCGTACGACGAGGGGCGGGGCCGGGGTCCGGGAGGTGGGTCGGACCCCGGCCCCGGGTCTGTCACGGCTTGCGGGCTACCGCGCCGTACATGGCGATGTCCTCGTCCCGGACGCCCTGCGCGCCGCCGTCGGGGTGCCACTTGTGCACCTGGACGACGCCGGGCTCGACCAGGTCCAGGCCGTCGAAGAACTCGTGGGCCTCGGCCAGGGTGCGCAGCCGCATCGGCATGCCGCGGGCCGCGTACTCGCGGGCGACCCGGCCCACCTCGGCGGGGGCGAACTCGGCGGTGCCGATGGACATCGCGAGGTAGCTGCCCGAGGGCAGCGGCTCCAGCAGCCGGCGCACCACGCCGACCGCGTCGTCCTCGTCCAGCATGAAGTGCACGATCGCGATGACGGTGAGGGCGACGGGCCGGCTCAGGTCCAGCGTCTCGCGCAGTTCGGGGGCGCCCAGGATGGCCGCCGGGTCCCGGAAGTCGGCCTCCACGTACGCGGTCCGGCCCTCGGGCGCACTGGCCAGCAGGCCCTGGGAGAGGGTGAGCACGATCGGGTCGTTGTCGACGTAGACGACCCGGGACCCGGGGGCCACGGCCTGGGCGATCTCGTGCAGGTTGGGCGAGGTCGGGATGCCGGTGCCGATGTCCAGGAACTGCCGCACGCCCGCGTCCTCGGCCAGCCAGCGCACCGCGCGGTTCATGAAGTCGCGGTTGGCCCGCATGTGCACCGGGAGCGCGGGCCACTCCCGCGTCATCGCCTCGCCCGCCTCCTTGTCGGCGGGGTAGTAGTCCTTGCCGCCGAGTATGTAGTCGTAGATGCGGGCGGAGTGGGCGTTCTCGGTGTCGATCCGGTCGGCCGGCCATCCGTTGTCGGGCAACGCCGTGTCTCCCATTCGGGTCAGGGGTCGGGCCCTCGCGTCGGCACGTGCGGGGGCGGTTGCGCGGGGTGGTGCGACGGGCGGATACGGTCGGCGGCTCACCACTCCTTGCGCAGTTCGGCGAGCAGGGTCTCGGTCTTGCGGGCGGACGGTGCCTGGGCGCTCAGCCGGTCCAGGGCCTCCCGGTAGACCACCACCTCCTCGGGCTTGTCCAGGTACTCGGCCCTGGCCAGGCAGCTGAGGTAGGCGATGTCGGGCAGTTCGCGGGCGCGGAACCGGAAGAGGTGGAAGGCGCCGCCCCACAGCGCGGGATGCGGTCCGCCCGCGAACGGCATGACCTGCACGGTGACATGGGGCAGCCGGCCCAGCTCGATGAGGTGGTCGATCTGCGCGCGCATCACCTGCGGGCCGCCGACCGGCCGGCGCAGCACGGTCTCGTCCATCACCACCCACAGCCGCGGTGGTTCGGCCCCGGTCAGCAGCTTCTGGCGGCGCGTGCGCAGCGCGACCCGGCGTTCGGTGATCTCGGCCGGGGCGTGCGGGTAGGACGCGGTGAGCAGGGCGCGGGCGTAGTCCTCGGTCTGCAGCAGGCCGTGCACGAACTGGTTCTCGTAGCCGCGCAGTTGCAGGGCCGCCTGCTCCAGGCTGAGGTAGGCGGGCAGCCAGTGGGGCACGACGTCGCGGTATGTGTGCCACCAGCCGCGCTTGTTGGCCTCGCGCACGGACTGCAGGAAGGTGTCGACCTCCTCCCGGTCCGTGACGCCGTAGACCTGGAGGAGCTTCTCGGCGTCCGCGAGCCGCAGCCGGGCCACCTTGGCGGCCTCCATGCGGCGGATCGTGGAGTGGCTGACCCCGATGGCCGCGCCCGCCTCGGCGAAGCTGAGGCCGGCCCGGATGCGCAGTTCCTCCAGCCGTCTGCCGAGGATCATGCGCAGCACGGAGGGCGCGCCGCCCCACTCGGTCTCCACGGTCACGCCCACCCCCCTCGTCAGCTTCGGCCGTCCGCGCAGGCGGATCGGCTCCCGGCCCATTCGATCACGTTCCGTCGGATGCAGCATGCACTTCACCACTTGCAAATTTCAACTTGCCGGTTGCGATGCCTGGTTGGCAGGTGCCAGAGTGGTCCCGCTGCTCCGGCCCGACCCACGGAGCAGGCGGCACGTCCGGCCCAAGCAAGACAGGCCGTCGGCAGGGCCTTTCCGCAGGTGGCGCGAGCGTGCCGCCCGAACGGCCGGTCCGTCGGCCGCGACTTCGCACACGAGGCCGGACGAAAGGCGTACGGCGATGACTCCGTCCTCTCCCCCGACGGCTCCCCCGCCCGGCCGCCGGCCAACCGCCGCCGCGGACCGCTCCCGCGCGGCGGGGGCCGCACCCGGTCCCGCCGACGGCCGGCGGCACCGGGCAGGGCGAGCGTGCCGCCCCGGCAGGCGGGCACGGCGCCGCCACCGAGGCGGAGCGGGCGAGGCCGCCCGGTGAACCACCCGGAGGCGAGTGTCCTGGTCGACTCCCTGGGCTCTGCGGCCCCGACCGGCTCGCCTCCGGGGCTCTCCGCACCCCGGGCCGCCCCTGAACCACCTCTCCCCCACGGCGTCCGGCCCGGAGGCGGGGGAACCGGCCGTGCCCGACCGGCGGAGCGGACATATGCTGCGAAATGCCGCCCCGAAGGGAGTGCTCATGGCCGACACGCCCACCGATCCCACCGCCGCTCCGGCCCCGCAGGACCCGCAGGACCCCTCGGAGCCGGCGTCCCCGCCCGGCTCCCCCGCCGGTGAGCTGACGCTGCGCCCGCTCGGCATCGAGCACCTGGCCGCCGTACTCGACCTCGGTCACCGGGTGTACGACACCGAGGCGATGCCGTACACCGGCTGGTCGCTGTCTGCGGTCGCCGGGCATCTGGACGCGCCGGACCCGGCCTGTCTCGTGCTGCTCGACGGGGACCGGGTCGCCGGGTTCGTGCTCGGTTCGCTGTCCTTCGAGCAGCGCGCCGACTGGGGTTACCTGGAGTGGATCGCCGTCGACCCCGACTACCAGGGGCGCGGGGCGGCCTCCCGGCTGGTGCGGGAGTGCTGTGCGCTACTGGCCGGGGCCGGCGCGGTGTGCGTGGTCACGGACGTGGAGCGGCGCAACACCGCCTCCGCCGAGCTGATGCGCCGCAACGGCTTCGCGGAGGAGGCCAGCGTCAGTCTCTTCGTCCGGCCGCTCACCGACGCGTCCGAGGCCGGCACGGGCCGGGCCCGGGGCGGCTCCGGGCCGCGCCGTCACCTCACCCGCGCGGCGGCCGAACGGGTCCGCTGACACCGGCCGCGTCCGCCCGGGCCCGGTCCGCCCCGGCCCGTTCTCCCCCGACGCGGCTGTCGGCGTCCGGCTCGCGCCGGGCCGCGTGGCGGCGGTGGTCCGGCCAGCGCACGTCGTAGGCCCAGCCGAGGCGCTCGAACCAGCGGATCAGCCGGGCGCTCGCGTCGAGCTGGCCGGGGAGCACGCCGTGCCGGGCGCTGGTGGGGTCGGCGTGGTGCAGGTTGTGCCAGGACTCGCCGAAGGACAGCGGGGCCAGCCACCACACGTTGCCGGAGCGGTCCCGGCTGCGGAACGGGCGGGAACCGGTCGCGTGGCAGATGGAGTTGATGGACCAGGTGACGTGGTGGACCAGGCAGATCCGGACCGGTCCGGCCCAGAACAGCGCGGTGAGGGCGCCCTGCCAGGACCAGGACAGTGCCCCGCCGAGCAGGGCGGGCAGGGCGAGGGAGGCGAGCACCAGCAGGCCGAAGCGCCGGGAGATCAGCATCAGGGCGCGGTCGCGGACCAGGTCGGGCGCGTAGGCGCGGGGTGAGGCGTGCTCGGTCTCGAACAGCCAGCCCAGGTGGGCGTAGAGCATGCCCTTGGCGAGGGCGCGGGGCGAGTGACCGTACCGCCAGGGCGAGTGCGGGTCGCCGTCCCGGTCCGAGTACCTGTGGTGCTTGCGGTGGTCGGCCACCCAGGTGATGAGCGGGCCCTGCACGGCGAGGCTGCCGGCCAGCGCGAGGGCGATCCGCAGCGGCCGGCGGGCCTTGAAGGAGCCGTGGGTGAAATGCCGGTGGAAGCCGACCGTGATGCCGAGCCCGCTGACCAGGTAGAAGGCGACGGCGAGGGTGAGGTCGACGGGGCTGAGCCCGTGCCGCCAGGCCAGCGGCACGGCGGCGAGCAGGGCGAGGAACGGTACGGCGACGAAGACGCCGATCATCAGCTGCTCGCCGGTGGGCCGGGACCGGCCGCGGGCCGCGGCCGGCGGGGCGGCGTCGGAGATCTCGGAGGACATGACGGCCCTTTCTTCCGCCCGGGCGGACTAGCCGGCGGCGGTGAAGGCGAGTACGGCGTTCTGGCCGCCGAAGCCGAAGGAGTTGCTGACGGCGGCCGCCATCCGGTGCGGCCGGGGCACCTTGGTGACGATGTCCAGGTCCATCGCCGGATCGAGCGTGTCCAGGTTGGCGGTGGGCGGGATCAGCTGGTGGCGCAGGGTGAGCACGGTGCAGGCCGCCTCGATGGCTCCGGCGCCGCCGATGGCGTGCCCGATGGTGCCCTTGACGGCGGTGACGGGCGGGGGGCGGCGGAAGACGCGGTGCAGCGCGTTGTGTTCGGCGGCGTCCCCCTGCGGGGTGGCGGTGCCGTGCGCGTTGACGTGGTCGATGTCCTCGGGGCCCAGACCGGCGTCGGCGAGTGCGGCGCCGAGGGCGCGGGCGGCGCCGTCGCCGTCGGGGTGCGGGGCGGTGAAGTGGTGGGCGTCGCAGGAGGCGCCGAACCCGGCGAGCAGTGCCTGGGGCCGGGCGCCCCGGGCGCGGGCGTCCGCGGTGCGTTCCAGGACGAGGACGGCGGCGCCCTCGCCGAGGACGAAGCCGTCCCGGTCCCGGTCGAAGGGGCGGGAGGCGGCGTCGGGGCTGTCCGCGCGGCGGGACAGGGCGCGCATCTGGGCGAAGCAGGCGGCGGTCATCCGCAGCCGGGCCGACTCGCTGCCGCCGGCCAGGACCAGGTCGCAGCGGCCGGACAGCAGCCAGTCCCGGGCGAGGCCCAGCGCGCTGGTGCCGGAGGCGCAGGCGGTGCTGACGACCATGTTGGGGCCGAGCGCGCCGAGGTCCAGGGCGATCTCCGCGGCGGCCATGTTGGGCACGCTGCGCGGCAGCGCCAGCGGGGAGACGCGCTCGGGGACGGCGGCGGCGAGCCGGTCGAACTCGGCCTGCCAGCCCTGCATGGAGCCGGTGCCGACGCCCATCACCACGCCGACCCTGGCACCGTCCCAGTCGGCCGGGGCGAGCCCGGCGTCGGCGACGGCCTCGCGGGCGGCGAGCAGCGCGAAGGTGGTGAACCGGTCGAGCCGGCGGGCCAGCCGGTGCCCGAGCAGGGCGGGCGCGTCCAGGCCGGGGACCTGGCAGGAGAAGGCCACGGGCAGTCCGGCCAGGGCGGGGTCGGCGGCGGCGGTGGACTGCCCCGCGCACAGTCCCGCCCAGGCCGCCTCCCGGCCGATGCCCGCCGGGGTGATCAGGCCGAGTCCGGTGACGGCGACCGGGGCCCGGGGCGTGCCTGTGTGCACCTGTTGCATGAGCCGTGATTATCCGGACCGGACGGCCCGGCCCCGCGCCACGACAGCTCGTACGGCCGGGGATGGGACGCGCTACCACCCGGATGCGCGAACGCGGCGAGCGGATCCGCTCGCGCGGCGCGCCGATACGGTGCCCGGCCGGCGGGACCGGCTGGGCGGTGCGGTGCCCGCCCCGTCGGATCAGCCGCTCGCCCTCGCCCCGTCCGCCCCCTCCCCCAAAGCCCGGACCGCGGCCGACCATGCCTCGGCGAGGGCGGTTTCCAGGGTGGTCACGGGGTGGTCGGAGGTGTCCAGGCGGAGGGCGGGGCCGATGTGGACGTGGACGCGGGGGCGGCGCAGCGGCGCGGTGGCCCAGCCGGCGAGCTGCTTGGCGCGGCTGCCGGAGGAGACCCGGCGGGCGCCGGCGTGCCCGAGCGGGATCACCGGCGCGCCGGTGGACAGCGCGAGCCGGACCGCCCCGGACTTCAGGCGTCCGGGCGGGCGGTCGTGGGAGGCGCGGTAGCCGGGCAGGCCGCCCTCCGGGTAGATGAGCACGTCCCGACCGGCGGCCAGGGCGTCGGCGGCGTGCCGGAGGGCGTCCGGGGCGCGCCGGCTGCCCCGGTGCACGGGCACGTGGCCCTCCCGGGTGAGGGCCCGGCCGAGCAGCGGCACCCGCCACAGTCCGGCCGTGGCCAGCACGGCGGGGCGCACACCGAGCCGGTGCAGGGTGCCGAGGAGCAGGACCGGGTCGAAGAACGAGGTGTGGTTGGCGGCGAGGAGGCGGCCGGTGCCGGGCGGCCGCGCCAGGTGGCCGGTGCCGGTCACACTCGTGTCGCTGAATACGGGCACCAGTGCCCCGGCCCACGCCGACAGCATCGGGCACTCCTCTCCGCCGCGTCCCCCGGACGCCCATCGTCACCCGCGAGCCGCCCGCCCGCACCCCTCTGCCCCGAATGCCCGTCCGGCGTGCGGTGGCCGCGGGCCGGTGGCTGAATGACCGGCATGGACTTCCTCGCCGCGTACGACGCGCTCCCCCAGGACGACGTCCCGCAGCGGGTGGCACTGCTGCGGCGGGCCATGACGACCGGCAGGGCGGAGCTGTTCGCCGAGCTGCGCGCCCGCCGGCCGGTGTTCGCCACGCCCATCGGTGTGTTCGTCACCCGGCACCCCGATGTCCTGGAGGTGCTGTCGGCGCCCGAGACGTTCACCGTGGGGGTGTTCGGCCCGGCGCTGGAGGACGTGCTCGGCGGGCCGTTCCTCCTCGCCCGGGACGGCGCGGACGTGCACTGGCGGGAGCGCGGGTACGGGCAGCTGATGCTCGCCGCCGAGGACGCGCCCCGGGTGCGGGAACTCACCGCGCGGATCGCCGACGAGGTGCTGGACGAGGCGATCGGCCGGGGCGCGGACACCTTCGACCTCGTCCAGGACTACGCCCGGCTGGCCGCCGCCCGGGTCGCGGTCGCCTATCTGGGCTTCACCGGCATCGAGGAGGAGACGCTGCACTCCTGCACGCGCCGGATGCAGTGGGCGTTCGCCATCAACCCGGGGCGTGACCCGGAGATCCACGCGGCGGGCGTGGCCGCCGGCCGGGAACTGCACGACCGGGTCGCCGAGGTGATCGCCCGCCGCCGGGCCGCGCCCGGCGACGACGGCCCGGACGACGTGCTGGGCCGGATGCTGAGCACCCGGCTGCCCGCCGGGTACGGCTTCGACGACGAGCGGGTCAACGCCAACCTGGTCGGCTACCTGACGGGCTATCAGCAGAACGCCACCCAGTGCACGGCCACCGCGCTGAAGGAACTCGCCGTACGTCCCGAGGTGCTGGCGGAGGCGGAGCGCGCGGCGGGCGAGAGCGACCCGTCCCGCTTCGACGCCTATGTGTGGGAGGCGCTGCGCTTCCACCCGTTCGTGCCGGTCACGCCCCGGCTGTGTGTGCGTGACCACCTGCTGGCCGCGGGCACCGGGCGGCAGACGCTCATCCCGGCGGGGAGCGTGGTGCTGGCCTGCTTCGCGTCGGCCATGGCCGACGAGGAGGTGCTCGACGCGCCGGACGAGTTCCGGCCCGGTCGCCCGCCCGCGCACAACCTCGTCCTCGGCTACGGCGCCCACGACTGCGTCGGCCGGTACGCGGCCCGGGTCATCGTGCCGGAGCTGGTGCGGCGGGTGCTGCTGCGCCCCGGCGTGCGCCCGCTGCCCGGAGCCGAACGCGCCCTGGACTACGCGGGCACCCCGTTCCCCCAGCACTACACCGTGCGGTCCGGCCGCGACGCCGTGCCCGCGCCCTGACCCGGGGGTCCGGCCGGGCCGCGCACCGGCCGCCCCGTGAACCGACACGATCCGCGCACCGACGATCCGTGAACCGACCGATCCGTGAACCGACCGGAGGACCGATGGCCGTCACGTCCCGACCACCGCAGGAGGGGACGCCGCCCTGGACCGGGGCCAGGGACAGGTCCCGGGACGGGCTACGCAACCGCTTCGAGACACATCTGCTGACCCACTACGGCCCGGCCTGGCAGACGGCCCAGCGCAGCCGGTGGCTGCACCGCAGGCTCAACTCCCGGCTGATCGACCTCGCCGTGCTCAAGGCACCGCCGCGCCCCAACCCGCTGAGCACCAAGGCCCCGTACACCTCCTGGGACTCGTTGACCGACCGGACCTGGGTGGGCCGGCAGCTGCCGCCGGTGACCGGGGGGCGGCGGGACCTGCCCGCCCCGGAGCGGGTGGCCGAGCTGTTCCGGCGCGAGGGCGAGGGCCGCCGTTGCGCCCGGTCCAGCGCGCTGCTGCCGGCGTTCGCGCAGTGGTTCACCGACGGGTTCCTGCGCGGCCACGCGGCCACCGGCGACCCGCGGCGCACCGACTCGCCGCACACCCTGGACATGTGCCAGCTCTACGGCGACCGGGAGGAGGTCACCGCCTGTCTGCGCGCCTTCCGGGGCGGCCGGCTGAAGAGCCGGATCGTCGACGGCGGCGAGTTCCCGCCCGCGCTGTGCGAGGGCGGGCGGATCAGGGAGGAGTTCCGGGCGATCCGTCCGGTGCGGTTCGACGAGGTCCCCGAGGAGTTCGTGGACACGCTGTTCGCGTGGGGCGGGGAGCGGGCGCACGCGCACATCGGGCCGATGGCGCTGAACGTCCTGTTCCTGCGCGAGCACAACCGGGTGGCCGGCCTGCTCGCCGACGCGCACCCGGACTGGGACGACGAACGGCTCTTCCAGACCACCCGCAACACGCTGATCGTGCTGATGATCCGGGTGATGCTGGAGGAGTACATCAACCACATCACGCCGTACCACTTCGGTTTCGTGCTCGATCCGGTGCGCACCGACCGGGGGGTGTGGCACCGGGAGAACCGGGCGACGATCGAGTTCAGCCTCGTCTACCGCTGGCACAGCCTGATCCCGTCGACGTACACCATCGCGGGCCGGCCGGTGCCGCTCGCGCACACCGTCGCCAACGGGCAACTGGTCCTGGACCGGGGCCTCGGCCCGCTGTTCCAGGATCTGTCCCGGCAGCCGGCCGGTCTGTCCGGACTGTTCAACACCGACCCGCTGCTGCTGCCCATCGAGGAGCGCAGCGTCGCCGTCGGCCGGGAGCTGCGGCTGGCCTCGTACAACGACTACCGGGCCTACTACGGCTTCCCCCGGGTCACCGACCCGGGGCAGATCTCCGGCGACCCGCGGGTCCAGCGGGCGCTGACGGAGGTGTACGACGACGTGGACGCGATCGATCTGCACGTGGGGCTGTTCGCGGAGGAGCCGGAGCCCGGGGCGATCTTCGGCCGGCTGCTCGAACGGATCATCTCCGTCGACGCGTTCTCCGAGGCGCTGAACAACCCGCTGCTGGCGCCCCGCCTGTTCGGGCCCGCCACCTTCTCCCCCGAGGGCTGGGAGATCATCCGGCACACCCGCAGCTTCTCCGACCTGGTGCACCGCAACCTGCCGGAGGACAAGGGGCGTTACGTCGTCTCGCTCGGCCGGAGCGCGGCGGACGCCCGGGCCGCGGTGGTCTGAGCCGGACGGGTTCAGTCACCCGCACCCGCGTGGATCCGCAACGCCTCGGCAGCCGAGCGCAGTTGCTCCGCCGCCGTGGTGCAGGCGGCGGCCTGCCGCTCCAGCGTGGGGCGGCTCCACTCCGGGGCCGCCGGGCAGCCGGCGAGGGTGTCCGCGGTGGCGCGCAGCCGCCGGGCGTACACGTCCATCAGCTCGGCGTCCGACCGCAACGCCTCGGCGCGGTCGCGGAGTTCGGCATCGTACGACGTGAGGTGGGGGGACTCGGTCACCATGGCGGGCTCCCGTGGGGGTGGGGGCGTCAGCGTGGCAGGACGGCGCCGGCGCTGCGGTGGAGCATGAACTGGGGGCAGGTGAGGACCAGTCGGGGGCGGGCCGCGGCGATGCCGAGCCGGCGCAGATGGCCGCTGAGGGGTTCGGCGGCCCCGGTGTCCAGCCGCAGCCGGACACCGCCGCCGCGGTGCAGCCGCAGTCCGCCGTGGGCCCGGACCAGGGTGCGGATGGTGCTCTCGCCCCGGCGGCCGTAGAGGATCCAGTCGGCGTCGGGGCAGCGCGCGCCGGGCCCGAGGCGGCCGTCGACGGCGAGGCCCAGCTCCGGGGAGCGGACGGCGAGGTCCCGGCCGGTCAGCCTGGCCTCGGCGCTCGCCCGGACCGCGGGCTGGCCCCAGATCTCCCGGGCGACGGCCCGCGCCTCCTCACTGGTGACGGCGAGGGAGACGACGTACCGGCCGGTGCGGCGCAGGTCGACCCGGCGCAGCAGGTCCAGGGCCACGTCGTAGGGGCGGGGCCGCCACAGGTCGTCCACCAGCACCGAGAGGGCGATCTCGGTGTACGGGCCGATGGTGGTGCAGCGGTGCTCGTACAGCGACAGCACCGCCAGCGCCCGTCGGCCCAGCCGGCTCGGCGTCATCCAGGTGACGCCGGGCAGCAGTGCGCGGGCGGTGTCCGCGTCGACGGGGAAGCACAGGTGGGCGGCGGAGGAGTCGTAGTAGCGCACGGGCACGTCGACCGGGCCGGCCGTGGTGGGCAGCGAGGTGGTGGGCAAGGTGAGGAAGGGGTAGCCCTCGGGCGGGTTGGCGCGGTCCTTGAGCTGGTAGGCCTGGGTGCGCACGACGGGGCCGCGGTAGGGGGTGAGGGCCTCGTCGACGCGTTCGCGGGCCTCGGGAATGACGGTGCGCAGGTGCTCGATGTACTCGTGGAGCATGTGGCACAGCGGGAACTCGTGGGTGGGCCCGGTGTAGTCGACCTCGTACCAGTTCGGGTGCGGGTCGAACGCGGAGCCCGCGCCGCGGCCGTCGAGGACGGGCACGATGTCGTGCTGGTTGGTGATGCTGGCGACCCAGGTGCGCGGGTCGGCGGGCTTCTTGGTGTCGACCGGGGAGCCGACGGCGACGACGTGGGTGACCCGGTAGGTGCGGCAGAACTCCTCGCTCTGGGCGAGGTTCATCACGGCGATCCCGCCCTCGCTGTGCCCGATCAGCGCGAGTTCGGCGCCGCGCGGGATGCCGTAGTCCCGCAGGGCGAGCAGGATCGCGCGGGTGTACGGCGAGTCGGGCATGAACAGGTTGCGCCAGGCGCCGACGAAGTCCTGCGGGGAGTCGGTGCGGGGGCGGCCCGGTGCCATGCCGGGCGCCTGGAGGACGTAGCGGACCACGCCGTCCGGACCGCGCACGTTCTGCAGCAGGATCCGCCCGTTCGTGGAGAGCATCTCGATGTTGCGCAGGAAGCCGAGGAACGACCCCTTGGTGGCGATGACCTGCCGCTCCTGCTCGGTGAGGCCGACGGCCTCGGCGGCGCCCTCGCCCTGGTCCAGGCCCGCGAGGTGGGCGGCGCTGACGCCGTGCAGCGGGTCGGCGGACAGTTCGCGGCCGGTGGCCAGCGCCCAGCCGGTCTCGTCGTTGTGCGGGTCCTCGTCCAGCAGGGCGCGGATCGCGAGGAGTTCGGCCATCAGCGGGGCCAGCCCGGACAGCGCGCGCTGGGCCCCCTGGTCGCGGAACAGGGCGCGCAGGGACCGTACGGCCGCCAGGTCCCTGTCGGTGGTGACGGCCTCGGTGAGCCGGCGCATGCCGGGATCGCGCACGAACTCCGGGTGGTCGACCAGCACGGCGGCGATCCGCAGCCGCAGCGAGGTGACCGCCACCAGCGCGGCCAGGCTCTCCCGGCCCAGCACCTCGCCGGCGGTGCCGAGGACGTGCCCCATGCCCTTCGGCGCGGTGATCGCCGAGCCGAGACCGTGTCTGCCGGTCAGGGCGCGCAGCAGGGCCCACCGGGCGGGCAGACCGGTGCGCGGGCGGCGGCGCGCGGAGGCGGTCAGCGCCGGGCTGAACAGCGCGGTACTGGTGCGCGCGGAGACCGCGCGGATGCCCTCGGCGACGTCCACCACCTCCCGCGCGCACCGGCGCAGCAGTTCCCTGTCCTCCCGGCCGTCCGGCGCGGGCCGTCCGGGTGCGGTGCCGTCCGCTCGCATCCGACGCTCCCTCGGCTCGGTGACATGGGGCGGAGCCGGGGCCGCGCCGGCGGGGGCGGCCCCGGCTCCCATGGTCGGCCAGCGGCGCCGCGCCCGCACCTTCATCCATCCAGGTAGAGGATGCCCGCGGGGGCCGCGCCGCCCGCCGAGCCTGGTGCGCGGGGGCCGCCTGGTCGGCGCATAATCGCCGCCCATGACCCCCTGCACCACCCCGCCCCGCCGCGCGGGAGGCACCCCGTGACCGTGACCCCCGAACACCCGGAGGGCCCGCGCGCCCCGCTCCCCGACACCGTCCCGGTCGGTCTGCCGCTGCGCACCGGCTATCTGCTCACCCTCGTGGTGGGCCCGCTGGCCGTGCTGGCGCTGGCGCTGCCTCTCGCCCTGGCCGGCGGCTGGGGGCCGCGCTGGTACGACGCGGTTCTCGGCGCCGGGATGTACGCGCTGTCCATCATGGGCATCACCGCCGGCTTCCACCGGCACTTCACCCATCTGTCGTTCAAGGCAAAACGTCCGCTGCGGATCGCCCTCGGGGTCGCGGGCAGCCTCGCCATGGAGGGCCCGGTGACGATGTGGGTCGCCGAGCACCGGCGCCACCACCAGTACGCGGACCGGGCGGGCGACCCGCACTCGCCCTGGAAGTACGGCACCACCCGGCGGGCCCTGCTGAAGGGCCTGTGGCACGCCCAGGTCGGCTGGTTCGCCTCCTCACCGGTCCGCTCCCACTACCCCCGCTACGCCCCCGACCTCCTCGCCGACCCGGACGTGCGCCGCCTGGACCGCTGTTACCCGCCGGCCGTCGCCGTCTCGCTCGCGCTGCCGCCGGTCCTGGTCCTGGCGGTCACCCAGGACGCACGGGCCGCGCTGGTCACCTTCTTCTGGGCGAGCCTGGTGCGGTACGCCGTCGTGCACCATGTCACCTGGTCGGTCAACTCCGTGGCGCACGCCTTCGGCCCG
Source organism: Streptomyces sp. DSM 40868 (assembly GCF_011820545.1). Classification (NCBI taxonomy): domain Bacteria; kingdom Bacillati; phylum Actinomycetota; class Actinomycetes; order Kitasatosporales; family Streptomycetaceae; genus Streptomyces; species Streptomyces sp. DSM 40868. The sequence continues at coordinate 8,038,144 of NZ_CP050504.1, read as the reverse complement.
CGCCACTACCGCACCCGCGACCAGTCCCGGGACGTGCCCTGGGTGGCCCTGCTGACCTTCGGCGAGGGCTGGCACAACCTCCACCACGCCGACCCCAACAGCGCCCGGCACGGCGGGCTGCGCGGCCAGCCGGACCTCACGGCGTGGCTGATCGCCCGGTTCGAGCGGTGGGGCTGGGCGTACGACGTGCGCTGGCCGGACCCGCGGCGGATCACCGCCCGGCTGGACGCGGAAGCCGCCGGCCGCCGGGCGCCACACCGTCAACTGCCCGGGAAATAGCGGGAGAACGAGGTCGAGTCGACGGCGAACATGCCGTTGAAGGGCTCGTTCAGCCCGTAGACCAGCAACACGGTGAAGGTGATGAGCGCGGTCAGGCCCATCACCATCACCACATGGGTGACGCTGCGCCGTACGCCGAACATGAACATGAAGGCCACGGTCAGCAGGCCGCCTACGATCAGCCCGAACCACAGCACGGGTGACAGGGTGTCGCCGACATCCGCCTCCCGGCCGCGCCGGGCGTCGTCCAGCACGCTGAGCTGGGCCAGGGTCTCCTGGAGCGTGGCCTGCTGGGCGGGACTGGACCCGGAGGGGATCTGACCCGCCGACCTCAGGTCGTTCAGCAGGTCCCAGCCGCGCCGGTCCGGCGGCTGCCCGGCGACCATGACGGGCCACTCCTCGGACACCACGTGGTGCACGTACGCGTCGACGGCTTCCCTGGTCCGTTCGCCCGCCGGCGCGGGCAGCCCGGCGGAGAGCAGCCGGATCTGGTGCGCGGCGCTCGCCTCCACCTGCACATGGTCCTCCGCGGCGGACCGCGCCTCCCACACGGCCACCATCGACAGCCCGAGCACGAGGGCGTACAGCACGCTGACCATCATGGCGATGTACTCGGCGACGTCTTCGCGGGGTTCCTCGTCCGGGGCGGGCGGCCAGAAGCGGTGCTGGAGCAGCACGGCGCCCGCGGCGACCACGGCGATCCCCAGAACGACGGCGAAGGTCTCGATCATCGGCGCGGTCTCCTGTCGTCTCGTCTGGATTCGATGTCCCGGCCGGGGCGGGGCCGGGGGATGGCGGGGGCTGAGGGCTGGGGATGGCTGGGGGCTGGGGTTACTTGCCGATGCGCCGGGAGCCGAGCAGCGCGGCGGCGAGGGCGGCGGGGATCAGCAGCAGGAACAGCACGGCAAGCAGACCGAGCCCGGTCGGCCTGCCCCCGGGCCGCATGAACCGGGACATGATGGAGGGGGCGGAGGGCGAGGGAGAGGGGGTACGGGGGCCTGTGGGGGTGGTGGACCGGCCTCCGGTTGCCTGACCTCCGGTGCCCTGGCCACCGGTGGCTTGACCACCGACTGCTTCGCCGCCGGTGGCTTGGCCGCCGGTCGCCTGGCCTCCGGCCGCCTGACCACCCGTTACCTGACCACCCGTCGTCTGACCGCCGGTGGCTTGACCGCCGGTGGCTTGACCTCCGGTGGCTTGGCCGCCGATTGCCTGGCCGCCGACTGCTTCGCCTCCGGTCGCCTGACCACCCGTTGCCTGACCCCCCGTCGTCTGACCGCCGGTGGCTTGTCCCCCGGTGGCCTGACCGCCCGTGGCCAGACCACCGGTGGTCTGGCCTCCGGTGGTCTGGCCCTGGCCGGTGGTGGCTCCGCCTTGGCCGGCCGTGGCACCGGCCGCTGCTCCCGCGGTTCCTCCGCCGGCAGCCGCTGCGGCACCACCGGCAGCGGTCCCGCCACCCCCGCCTGCCGCCGCCGCTGCTCCTCCGGCCGCTGCCGCTCCCCAGACGGCCGCCGCACCGGCACCGCCGGCAGCCGCAGCCCCTCCTGCCGCCGCACCCGCGGCAGCGCCGGCGCCTGCGGCAGCACCCGTACCGGCGGCTGCTCCGGCTGCCGCACCGGCACCCGCAGCGGCACCGGCAACTGCCCCGCCACCGGCGGCGGCACCGGCGCCAGCGGCTGCCGCTCCGGCGGCGGCACCCGCACCGACCCCGGCACCCGCAGCAGCACCAGCCCCCGCACCTGCGCCGCCGGCCCCCGCACCCGCAGCCGCACCGGCCCCTGCTCCCCCAGCACCGGCACCCGCCGCCGCACCCACGCCCGCGCCAACGCCAGCAGCAGCACCGGCACCAGCAGCAGCACCGGCACCGGCAGCCACCCCGGCGCCCGCCGCCGCGCCCGCGCCCGCCGCAGCGCCCGCGCCTGCCGCAGCGCCGGCTGCCGCCCCAACTCCCGCGCCGGCACCCGCGGCTGCCGCCCCGGCGCCACCGCCGGCACCGGCACCGGCACCAGCCGCGGCACCCACACCGGCCCCGGCAGCAGCACCAACCCCAGCTCCCGCACCCCCGGCACCAGCGGCGGCACCGGCACCCGCAGCCGCGCCCGCAGCACCCGCGACGGCGCCGGGCGCGGCCACGCCGGGCGCGGGCACAGGCGCACCCGGAGCGGGCGCGCCCGGCGGCGGCAGCGGCGGGGGGGGCGGGGAGACGGCACCGGGGGGGGGGGGGGGCGGCGGGGGGGCGGGGGGCGGCACCGGCGCAGGGGGCGGTGGCAGCGGAGCGGGCGGAGGCGGGGCGGGGCGGGCGGGGCCGGGGGGGGGGGGGGGGGGGGGGGGGGGGGTGTGGGCGTTGCGGGGGGCGGAGGGGGTGGCGGAGGCGGGGGCAGCGGCGGGTACAGCGTGAACCCGCCGGTCGCCCAGGCCTTGAGCTTCGGGGGCCACTCCGGGCAGCCGTCGGGCCGGAGCGTGGTGAGCCGGTCGGTGCCCTTGACGTGCCCTTCGCTGAGGTACTCCCCCGGGGGTCGTTCGACGGTCGCCACGCACCGCGCGGTGATGCCCGGTTCGAGGCTCGGTACGGTGTCGTCGCCCGTCGCACAGACGATGGCCGGGGGCTGGAGGACCGGGTCGGTGAGCCGCAGGTCGTACACCGTGCGGTTGCCGGTGTTGGTCACGTCGTAGAAGACGGTGGCCCGGCCGAGGAGGAGGGCGCCGTCGGGGACTTCGCCGCCGGTCGTCACGGTCTCGGTCAGCGACAGCCGACCGCCGACGCCCGTGTATCCGGAGCGGGCCGAGGCCCGGGACTCGTAGCCGAGGGAGGGGACCTGGCCGACGGCCGTGACGTCCGCGATCCAGGTGCCCTCCCGCGCGGTGGACCGCGCGGTGCAGGTCGCCGAGTCGAGGCCGCGGAGCATGCGGAGGTGATCGCCGCCGCCGGGGCATCGGATGACGGCGTCGGGCAGGCCCGGGTCGCTCACCCGGACGTCGTAGAGGTCGGCCCCGGTCCGGTTGATCAGGCGGTACGTCTTCACGAGCGGGTGTCCGACGCGGATGCCGGGCCGGGTCGCCCCCGTGCCGGGCCTGGTGTTGACGGTGACCTCCAGGGCGAGCCCGTGGCTGCCCGCGCCGTCGGCGACGGCGCGGTCCACCGCTCCGGCCGACACGGCCATGAGCAGGGGCAGCACCGCGGGAAGCCGTGTCCCGACGGCCCGTCCGCACCCGACCAGCGATCCGATAAACACATAAATATGACTAACAGAGCAATTCAAGGCGGGTTTGGGTCCACGCCGGTCACCGGGCGCAATCGCACGAGGATCACTCCGGTGGCCGCGCGGAGGAAGCCACTGCTCCCCCGGCCCTTCCCCCGGCGGAAGCCGGTACTCCCCGCACCGCCGCCCGGCGACTGAGCGACTGAGCGATCGCCCGGGCCGCCGCTCAGTCGCCGGGCATCAGTCCCGCCGCGACCGTGGCGCCCAGTTCCCAGCACGCCTCCGTGTCGGCCTTGCCCGGCTCACCGGTGACGGTCACCGGGTCGGCCGCCCGGCGCCAGCCGAGGCCGGTGGTGACGGTCTCGATGGCGCGCACGGCACCGGTGACGTCGTTGCCGCCGTGGACGTAGTAGCCGAAGGGCCGGCCCCTGGTCCCGTCCAGGCAGGGGTAGTACACCTGGTCGAAGAAATGCTTGAGCGCGCCGGACATGTAGCCGAGGTTGGCGGGCGTGCCGAGCAGGTACCCGTCGGCTCCCAGCACGTCGGAGGCGGTGGCCGCCAGGGCCGCCCGGCGTACGACGCGGACGCCCTCGATCTCCGGTGCGGTGGCACCCGACACGGCGGCTTCGAACAGCGCCTGGCAGTTCGGGGACGGGGTGTGATGGACGATCAGCAGGGTAGGCACACCCGGCACCCTGCCGTGCGTCCGCCGCGGGCGCAAACGACGGGCGGCGCAGGGCGGCGCGAGGAACGCTCCGCCGGGGGTGGGAGAGGAGTCGCCATGACCGAGGAGGACGGCCGGACGCCGGCCGCCGTGGTGTTCGACGCGCTGGGCCTGGACTACGAGCGGGCGTTCGCCGATTCCGCGGAGCGCCGGGCGTCCCTGGACTGGCTGCTGGAGCGGCTGGCGCCGGGCAGCAGGGTGCTGGACGTGGGCAGCGGGACGGGCCGGCCGACCGCGCACACGCTCGCCGGGGCCGGGCACCGGGTGCTGGGTCTCGACGTCTCGCCGGTCATGGTGGATCTGGCCACCCGGCAGGTGCCCGGTGCGGAGTTCCGGCTCGCCGACATCCGTGACGCGCCGCTCGCGGAGGCCTCCTTCGACGCGGTGTGCGCGTACTTCTCGCTGCTCCAGATGTCCCGCGCCGAGCAGGCGGCCGTCGTGGCGAAGCTGGCGCGGGTGGTACGGCCCGGCGGCCTGGTCGCGCTGGCCACCGTCCCCCTCGACGTGGAGGACGCCGAGGGTGTCTTCATGGGGCAGCCGATCCGGGTGACCAGTTTCGGCGCGGAGGCGTTCACCGGCCTGGTGACCGGCGCCGGACTGACGGTGCTGGCCGAGGAGTGCTCCCTGTACACCCCCGACCTTCCCGGGGCCACGCCCGAACCGCAGCTGTTCCTGCACGCCCGGCGCCCGGGCCGGCCGCCCGAGGACCGGTGAGCCGCTTTCCGTCCGGCGTTGTCAGTGCTCTCGGCTAGAGTTGCGGCTCCGAATCGAACGGGAGACTACAGTGCAGGTCAGGGTGGGGACAGTCGGCGGTCGTGCGGCCGTCGCGGCGGCGGTCGCGATGCTGCTCGGCGGCTGCGCGGGGGCGGCGGACGACGACGGGAAGACGTCCGCGAGCGCGTCGGCGCACGCGTCGGCGGGCGCCAAAGGGGCGGCGGCCGGGGACACGGGGAGGAAGGCCGCGGCGGCCCGCGGCGGCACCCTCGGCCCGGCCGGTTCGGCCTGTGAACTGCCCGTCAGCTTCGACGTGGCCAAGGACTGGAAGCCCAAGTCCATAGACGCCGAGAAGGAGCTGGCCCAGATCTCGCAGGGCGAGAACGACGACCTGGCCAGGGAGCTGGCCGCGGCCATGCTCCGCCAGGGGCCGGTCACCGCGGCCTGCGAGATAGACGCCAAGCCGTCCGGCACCATCGGCTTCCTGCGCGTGTGGAAGGGCAAGCCCGGCGACGCCGACGCGGGCGGCGTGCTGCGCGCGTTCGTCGCCGCCGAGAAGGACGCCGGCAAGGCGGAGTACCACTCCTTCAGGACCGGCGGCGGTGTCCCGGCCGTGGAGGTGGAGTACGTGTCGACCAACAAGGCCCTGGAGGAGACCAAGAAGGAGAGCGCCTTCGCGGTCGGCACGCCCGACGGCCCGGTCGTCCTGCACCTCGGCGGCATGGACACTCAGGAACACGACGAGATGCTGCCCGCGTTCGAGCTCGCCAAGCAGACGCTCAAGCTCTCCTGAGAGCCGGACGCCGACGGCTCCGCTCAGTCCCTGGCCGTGCTCCGGCCGAGGTAGGTGAGGGGCCCGGCGTCCGGTACGGGGATCGGGTGGAAGCCGACCCGGTCGTAGAACGCGCGGGCGAGGGTGTTGGCGGTGACCATGCCCAGGTGGACCGCCTGGACACCCTGCCCGCGCAGGGCGTCCAGGAAGGTGTGCAGCAACCGTCGGCCATGTCCTCGCCCCTGCCAGCGCGGCAGCAGGTCGATGTGCAGGTGGGCCGGGTAGGCGGCGAGTTCGGGCAGCAGCATCCGCTCCGGGTGGTGCAGCAGCCGGATCATCTCCTCGGTGGGCGTGCGCGGCGGCCCGGCGGGCTCGGGGTAGCGGCCGGCCAGCCGGGGTATCCACACGCGCCGGAAGTCCGCGACGAAGCGTTCGGTGTCCGCGGTGCCGAGGATGTATCCCACGGCCCGGCCCGTGCCGTCGTCCAGTACGAAGGCGAGGTCCGGGTCGAAGTGGCAGTACGGCTCGGCGAAGAGGGACGGCATGAGGTCCGGGTCGGGGTAGATCGCCCGGGAGTCGCCGCCGAGGTGCGCGGTACGGACGCAGACGTCGGCGACGGCGTCCCGGTCGGCGGGGCGGTAGGGCCGGATCACGGGGGCCGGGTCGGGGAAGGACATGACCCCATACTGATCTTGTGGGAGCGCTCCCACAAGAGGTTGTGCCGGGCTACCGGCGTCGGGGCGGCGCCATGGCCGCACGGAAGTCGCCGTGGCCGGCGACGGGTTTGTGCAGCCGCTCGCCAGGACGTCGTAGACGACGCGCTGCACCAGCCGCGGGATGGGCCGGAAGCCCGACGGGCAGGAACCGTCCTCGGCGGCGAAGGCCATATGGGTGCGGTGGTCGGCACTGTCGGTGTCGCGGCCGTCCCAGCGGCTCTGGAACCGGAAGGTGCGCACCACGTCACTGCCCGGCGGGCGCAGCGAATATTCGTCCGTCAGCTGCCGTTCCTCGTAACCGGTGCAGCTCCAGGAGGCGTTGCCGGGGCCGTTGACGAGGACCTTGGCGTCGCCGGTGGCGATGCGCAGCAGGCGCGGCATGGCGGTGACCTTGCCCCTCCCCCGGTCGCGTAGGCGCAACACCGGCCAGTAGGACGCCGACTTGTCGCCCCGGTCCGAGCAGCTGGTACCGGCGCGCGAGGCACCGACCCCCGGGGGCAGGTCGATCCCCGGCTTCCCCCGCGCGGGCACCGGGCGCGCATAAGCCGGTCCTGGACAAGTCATAAGGGCGCCTTATGAGGTCATAGAGCAGACCCCCGTACCAGGTAAGGTCTGCCTTAGTTTAGGCTTCCTGATCAAGTCGCCCATTAAGCGCTCGAAGGGAACCTGATCATGCCGCGCCCCCTGCGGGTAGCCATCGTCGGAGCCGGCCCCGCCGGGATCTACGCCGCCGACGCCCTGCTCAAATCCGAGGTGGCCGCCGACCCCGGTGTGTCCATCGACCTCTTCGAGCGGATGCCCGCCCCGTTCGGCCTGATCCGGTACGGCGTCGCGCCCGACCACCCGCGCATCAAGGGCATCATCACCGCCCTGCACCAGGTGCTCGACAAGCCTCAGATCCGTCTCTTCGGCAACGTCGACTACCCGACGGACCTCAGCCTGGACGACCTCCGCGCCTTCTACGACGCGGTGATCTTCTCCACCGGCGCCATGGCCGACCGCGCGCTGTCCATACCCGGCATCGACCTGGACGGCTCCTACGGCGCCGCGGACTTCGTGTCCTGGTACGACGGTCACCCGGACGTGCCGCGCACCTGGCCGCTCCAGGCGGAGAAGGTCGCCGTGCTCGGTGTCGGCAACGTGGCCCTGGACGTGGCCCGCATCCTGGCCAAGACCGCCGACGAGCTGCTGCCGACCGAGATCCCGCCGAACGTGTACGACGGCCTGAAGGCCAACAAGGCCGTGGAGATCCACGTCTTCGGCCGCCGTGGCCCGGCCCAGGCGAAGTTCAGCCCGATGGAGCTGCGCGAGCTGGACCACTCCCCGAACATCGAGGTCATCGTCGACCCCGAGGACATCGACTACGACGAGGGCTCGATCGAGACCCGGCGCGGCAACAAGCAGGCCGACATGGTCGCCAAGACGCTGGAGAACTGGGCGATCCGGGACGTCGGCGACCGTCCGCACAAGCTCTACCTGCACTTCTTCGAGTCCCCGGCCGAGATCCTCGGCGAGGACGGCAAGGTCGTCGGCCTGCGCACCGAGCGCACCGCCCTGGACGGCACCGGCAACGTCAAGGGCACCGGCGTCTTCAAGGACTGGGACGTCACCGCGGTCTACCGCGCGGTCGGCTACCTCTCCGAGAAGCTGCCCAAGCTGCCCTGGGACGAGGACTCCGGGACCGTGCCGGACGAGGGCGGCCGAGTTGTCGAGGACGGCGGCACCCACCTGCAGTCCACCTACGTCACCGGCTGGATCCGGCGCGGCCCGGTCGGTCTCATCGGCCACACCAAGGGCGACGCCAACGAGACCGTGGCCAATCTGCTGGACGACTACGCGAACGGCCGGCTGCACACGCCGTCCGCGCCCGAGCCGGAGGCCGTGGACGCCTTCCTCGCCGAGCGGAACGTCCGCTTCACCACCTGGGACGGCTGGTACAAGCTGGACGCCGCCGAGCGCGCCCTGGGCGAGCCGCAGGGCCGCGAGCGGGTGAAGATCGTGGAGCGGGAGGACATGCTGCGGGAGAGCGGGGCGTAAGGTCCCGGCCGCACCGAGCGGGCCGCGGGGCCGGCGCGGGGCGCGTTCGATGCCGGACAGCCCGCGCGGCGGCCCCCGGGCGCCCGGTGAGCGGCGGACAGAGGCCGGCCCTGGGTGGCCGGTCAGCCACGGACGAAGTCGCGGCTCCGGGTGCCCGGTCAGGACCGGACAAGGTCGCGGCCCCGGTTGAGCCTCTCAGCGGCGGACAAGGTCGCGTCCCCGGCTGCCCCGCCCGGCGGGGGACAAAGGACCTGTCCCCGGGTGCCCGGCCAGCGGCGGACCAGATCGCGCCCCGGATGCCGGGTCAGCGGCGGACGAGGTCCCGGCCCGCGGTGACGGCCAGGGCCGTGGTCAGCAGGACGAGGGCCGCCGTCTGGCCGAGGCCGCCGCCGCGCACCATGCTGGCTCCGGGCACGTGCAGCCAGGGATACAGGGCCGCGACCCGTACCGCGAGGACGAGCAGGCCGAGCGCGGTCAGGGCGAGGGCGGCCCCGGGAGGCGTACGGTCCGTGCGCCGGGCGTGCCACAGCAGCCAGCCCAGCGCGCCCACCGCGAAGCAGGTGGCGGGCGCCCACACCGCGTCCGCCGCGGACGGCAGCAGCACGACGGACGCACCGGTCACCACGCACCCGGCCAGGAACACCAGCCCCGGTGACCCGGCGGGCAGGCGGGCCGGCGGGGCGTCCCGGTGGTGGGCGGCGCACAGGGCGAGTGCCGGCAGCCAGGCCAGCAGCGCGGCCGTCGTGTCGTACCAGTGCGGACCCGGCGCCATGTCCCCCGTCAGCGGGGCGAGCAGCGGCCACAGGGCGGGCAGGGCCGCGCCGAGCGCGGCGCAGCGGGCCGGGCGGCGGCGGTCGTGCAGCAGCGCGAAGTAGGCCACCGTCCACAGCAGGGGCAGGACCCAGGTCAGCACGGCGACGGCCGTACGGGTCGGGCCCGCGCCGGTGAACCCGGTGACGAACATCTGCCGTCCCTCGGCGCCCCGGGTGAACGTCCAGGTCAGCTCGAGAGCGCGGTCCACGACCACCGAGGCCGCCTGGAGCAGCACGGCGAACAAGGCGAAGAGGCGGGCGGCCGAGCCGAGCAGGGCGTAGGGGCGGGGCGCGCCGGGCGCGCCGAGCCGGCAGCGCACGGCGAGCGCCACGATACTGGTCGTCTCGCCGAGCGTGGGCCAACTCTGGTCCTGGGTGTCACGGTCGAGGTCCCCGAGGTAGGTCTCGACCATCTCCTCCTCCCGTTCGCGCCGGTAGTAGGCGGGCAGCAGGCGCAGGACGGCGCGGTAGCGGGCTTCCAGCAGCGTGGTCATGCGTAGCCTCCCGCGAGTCCGGGCGGAGTGGGGGGTTCGAGGCCGGCCGGGCCCTCGGCGGCGGGACGGGCCGGGGTGCCGGCGCTGCGGCCCTCGGCGATGCGCCGCTTGGCGGCTCCGGCGCCGGCGGCCATCCGCTCGGCCTCCGCGTCGAGTGCCGTCACGCCCTCGTCGGTGAGCCGGTAGTAGCGCCGCAGCCGGCCCTGCCGCACCTCCTCGCGGTCCAGCACGATCAGGCCGTCCGCGGTGAGCCGGTCCAGCACGCCGTACAGCGTGCCGACCCGTAGCCGCACCTCCCCGTCGGACAGTTCCTCCACCTCGCGCAGGATGCCGTAGCCGTGCCGGGGCTGGTCGGCGAGTGCCGTGAGGACGAAGAACGCCGCACGGGTCATGCTCTTCGCTGTCATGCGGCCAGAATATATCGGCACCCGATATATATCGCGGGAACAGCTCCCCCGGTCTTCCGTTCGGGCGTACCAGCGCGCCGTACCGGGTCCGGGCGTACGCCGTACCGCACACGGGCTTACGGGCGCCTGCCGGTGCGCCGGGCGTGCCCCCGGGCGACGCGCGGGGTTCGGCCCCCGCGCCCGGGTCGCGCCGCCGAGCGGTGATACTGGGAGGCGCACCCGCCCCCATCAGCAGATTGGCTCATGTCGAACTCCGCCACCGACCACGCCACCGTCCCGCAGACCCTCTGGGCGGTGCGGGGCCGCCACACCGGTCCCGCCCCCGAGGAGGTCGTCCGCCGCACCCTGCGCCGGCACAAGGAGAGCGGGGACATCGACGACTTCGCCGAGCCGCCCGCGGCCGGGGATCCCGGCCGCGGGGTCTTCGAGGCCCGATGGCGGGCCGGCGGCACGGTGACCGTGCGGGCCCGGCTGACCCTGCTGCCGCCGCAGGGCCGGCCGCAGGGGCAGGAGTGGCGGCTGGTCGCGGAGGCGGAGCGGCCGTGGGACGACGCCTGGCCCTCGCCCGCGACCCTGTTCTGGCCCGACGGCGGCTCCACCGACGACGGCTCCTGGGACCACCACCCCTCGGTGCCCGGCCTGCGCTTCCGGCACGTCAACCCACTGCCCGAGGACGACAAGGAGATGCGTCGCCGGCTGCGCGACGCGGCCCGGGAGGCGTGGTGTGTCCATGTCGTCGTGCACGAGGCGATGACACCGGACGAGCGGGGCCGGCTGCCGCTGACGGCACTGCTCCCGCCCGGCCTGCGGCACCGCGTGATCGAGCACCGGGCCACCCCGCAGCAGTTCCGCGGGGTCAACTGGGCGCTGAAGGACCTGGGCGTCGAGGTGCCGCGCGGCGGCGCGGTCCTGCTGCCGCCGGACCCGGCGCCCAAGGACTACGACGGCCGGGAGCACCGCGTGCGCAACGTCTTCCTGGACGGCTCGGAACCGGCCGAACTCGTCGCGGCGCTACGGCACTTCGTCGCCCTGCCCCGCCCCCTGTCCCAGGACGCCGCCGACGCGCTGACGGACCTGCGCGAGAACTGGACCCTGATGACCCTCCAGGAGCAGCTGGAGCGCGAGCGGCGGCTGGTCGCGATGTACGCCGACGCGCTGGAGGCCATGACGAAGTCCCGGGACCTGTACAAGCAGGCCGCCGAGCAGGCGCTGGAGGCCCTGGCCGCCTACCGGGACGTACCCCCGCCCGTCCTGCCGCAGCAGCGGCCCGACTCCCGGACACCGGGTACGCTGCACCAGCTGACGCGGACGTTCGAGCGGCTCAAACTGCCCGTGTGGGGACGCCGGCAGCCGGAACCCGCCCAGGACGAGGACGCCCCGTCCGGCGCGGCCGACGACACCGGCGCACCGGCCGGCACAACGGCGCCGGGGGACGGGAAGCCGTCCTGACCCTCCCGGACGGCCAGGACAAGGAGCCCCGATGGACACGACCACCACCCTGCTGCTGATCGCGGCCTGCGTGGCGGCGGTGCTGCTCGCCGCCGCCGTGGCCCTGCTGGTGCGGCTGGTGCGGGCCCGGCGCACGCTGCGGCGGGCGGGCCTGCCGACGGGCCCGCGGTGGGTGTTCTGGGGCGCGGTCGCCTATCTGCTGCTGCCCACCGACCTGCTGCCCGACCCGGTGTACCTGGACGACATCGGCGTTCTGCTCCTCGCCCTGCGCAGCCTGCCGGTGCCGCGCCGGACGCCCGGGAACTGACGGCCGCCGTCGGCTGACCTCCGGCGATACCGGAGGCGATACCGGAGAACGTACGCGGCCGCCCGGGTGCGTCCCCCGCCTCTCGTGGCGCATTCTTGCTGTGTCATCCAGCGCGGGCACACGGGACGAGGTGGGGCCGATGGCTGGGAGCGGCGAGCGGGCGGGGCGTACGCGGGACCGGCTGGCCACGCTGCTGGCCGATGCCTCGGCGGCCGTGCTCGGCACGGCCGGCGGCCGGGCGACGGGCGTGTACCTGCGGTCGGATGCCCCGGACGTGCTGCGCCTGGCGGTGCTGACGGGACTGCCCGGCCCGCTGTTCCGGTCCTGGTGGCGGCTGCACGTCGACCGTCCGTTCCCGGTGGCCGACGCCTACCGGCGGGGCGGCCCGGTGGTCCTGCCGAACGCCACGGAGACGATGCGCCGGTACCCGCAGTTCGCCGCCGGTCTGCCCTTCCCGTTCGGCTCGGCGCATGTGCCGGTGCCGGGCGGGACGCGGCCGCTCGGGGTGCTGACGGTGCTGTGCCCGGCGCTGACGGACACCGGGGACGAACTCCTCGACCAAGGGCTGCTGGTGCGGCTGGCCGAGGGTCTGGGCGCCGAGCTGCTCGGCCTGGCCGGCGGGGACGAGGGCGCGGTCCGCTGGGACGAGGCGCCGGTCTGCGTACGGCCGCCCCCGAGCCGGACCGCGCGGCCCGCCGTGGGACGCTTCAGCTGGGACCCGGCGACCTCCCTGGTGCGCGCGGACGACCGGCTGCACGCCCTGCTCGGCCGGGACCCCGGCGCGTTCACGGGGACGGCCGACGCGCTCGCCGACGCCCTGGCGCCGGCCGACGCGCACCGGATCCTGGCCGCGCTGCGCGACACCGCGGCCGGGAGACCCCCGGGCGCGCCGCTGACCCTGCGGGCCGGGGACGGCACACCGCGGCTGCTGGACCTGTGGCCGGCGGACGCCCCGGGCGCCGGGCCCGCCGTCACCGGCGTGGTGTTCCACGCCGGCCCTGCCGCCTTCGCCGAGGCCGTGGCCGACCCGCTGCCGCAGGGCGTGCTCTGCCTGGACCGGCTGGGGCTGATCGTGTACGCCAACCCGGCGGCGGCCCGGCTCGTGGGCCGGTGCCGGGAGCGGCTGCTCGGGCGTGCGCTGTGGGACGCGCTGCCCTGGCTGTCCGGACCGCCGTACGACGACCACCTGCGCGGCGCCCTGCTCGCGCCGGAGTCCGTGTGCTTCCACGCGCGGCGGCCGGCCGGCGACGGGGACGGCCCCGGCGAGGGTGACTGGCTGGCCGTGTCGGTGCACCCGGGGGCGGACCTGCTGACCTGCACGCTCGTCCCGGCCAGCCGCATGGACCCGGCGACCGGTCCGCCGGCCCGGGCGCACCCGGACGAGGGGGCGGAGCCGGACGACCGCTCGATGGCACCGCTGTACCGGCCGATCGCGCTGGCCATCGCGCTGACCGACGCGGTGACCGCCCGGCAGGTGTCGGCGGTGGTCGTACGGGAGCTGCTGCCCGCGTTCGGCGGCCGCCGGCTGGCCATCTATCTGCTCCAGGAGCGGCGGCTCCACCTGGCCTGGGAAACCGGGTTCCCGCAAGGCTTCCTCGACCCGTTCGAGGGCGTCGGCCTCGACGCGCGGATCCCGGGGGTGGAGACCCTGACCACCGGCCGGCCGCTGTTCTTCGAGTCCATGGCGCAGCTCGGGGCGGCCTATCCGGGGCTCGCCCTCGACGCGGAGGTGGGGGCGCGCGCCTTCCTGCCGCTGATCGCCTCGGGGCGGCCGGTGGGTTCCTGCATCCTGGGCTTCGACCGGCCGCGCGGGTTCAGCGCGCAGGAGCGTACGGTGCTCACCGCGCTCGCCGGGCTGATCGCGCACGCGATGGAGCGGGCCCGCCGCTACGACAGCGAGGCGGCCCTCGCCCGCGGGCTCCAGGAGGCGCTGCTGCCGCGCCGGCTGTCGGCACACCCGGGGGTGGAGACAGCGGGCCGCTATCTGCCGGGGACGCAGGGCATGGACGTGGGCGGGGACTGGTACGACGTGGTGGAGTCCGGGGACGGGCTGTCGCTGGTCATCGGCGATGTGCAGGGGCACGGGGTGCAGGCGGCGGCCACCATGGGCCAGTTGCGCAGCGCCGTGCGGGCGTTCGCGCTGGGCGACCGGCCGCCGGACGAGGTGCTCAGCGGCACCAATCATCTGCTGATCGGCCTGGATCCGGGCCAGTTCGCCAGTTGCTGCTGTCTGCGGCTGGACCCCGCGACCGGTCGGACCCTGATCGCCCGGGCGGGTCATCTGCCGCCGCTGCTGCGCTGCCCGGACGGCCGTACCCGGGTGCTGGACGTTCCCGGGGGTGTCGTCCTCGGGGTGGATCCGCACGCCCGGTACCCGGTGACGGAGCTGGTGCTGGTGCCGGACGCGATCCTGGCCCTGTACACCGACGGTCTGGTGGAGCGGCCCGGCGCCGACATCGACGAGGGCATCGCGGAGCTGCGGCTGGCGCTGGCCAAGGCCGGTGCCGCCGTGGGCCGGCGTGGCGGGACGCGCGCGCGGTCCCTGGGCGCGGTCGCCGACCGGCTCACCGACGCCGCCCGGTTCGCCGCCGACCGCCCGGACGACGTGGCCCTCCTGCTGGCAGCCCGCCACCCGGCGCCCCCGGTCCCGGGCCGCCACGGCCGCGGCCCGGCGCCCCTCTACGGCCCGTAAGCCGACCCCGCCATGGCCCCGGCCCTCCGGTACGGCCTCTGAGTCGGCCGAGCCGCCACCCTGACCCCGCCCCCGATGCACCGTACCGCCACCCTGACCCCGCCCCCCCCCGTACACCGAACCGTCACCCTGACCCCGCCCCGTTCCGGACCGCTTCCGGGGCCTCTCGTACGGTCCGTGGCCGCTCCCGGTGCCGGTCGGGTGCCCTCCGGTCGGCCGTCGGCGCCCCGGGTGACGCTCTCGCCTCACGGCGCCGGGCAGTGTAGACATGGGCACATGGTGCGACTGCCCGGCCGGTCCGCTCCCCGGCCGTCCCGAGCGTTCGGGCACCCGCGCGCACCGCACAGCCCGCCGCGCCAGGCCCGCGGACCGGGCGGCAGCCGGTCCGGGGTGCTCCGGTCGGCGGTGACCGGGCGCAGCGTGGCCGGCCAGGTGTTCCTCCTCCAAGTGGTGATCGTGCTGCTGCTGGTCGTCTCGGCGGTGGTGGCCCAGGTGCTCCAGGTACGGCACGACACCGACGTGGAGGCCGGCAACCGCTCCCTGGCCGTGGCGCAGACCTTCGCCAACGCGCCGGGCACGGCCGAGGCCCTGCGCTCCCCCGATCCCACGGCCGTGCTCCAGCCGCGCGCGGAGGCCGCGCGCACGGCGACCGGCGTGGACTTCGTCGTGGTGATGAACACCCAGGGCATCCGCTACACCCACCCCAAGACCGACCGCATCGGCAAGAAGTTCGTCGGCACGATCGCCCCGGCCCTGGCGGGCCGCACGGTCACCGAGCACATCACCGGCACGATCGGCCCGCTGGTGCAGGTCGTGGTGCCGGTGCGGGATCCGTCGGGCAAGGTGGTGGGGCTGGTGTCCGCCGGGATCACCACCGCGCACGTGGGCGGCACCGCCGACCGGCAGCTGCCGCTGCTGCTCGCGGCGGCCGCCGCCGCGCTGGCGCTGGCCACCGCGGGCACGGCCCTGGTCAGCAGGCGGCTGCTGCGCCAGACGCACGGCCTGGGACCGTACGAGATGACCCGGATGTACGAGCACCACGACGCGGTGCTGCACGCGGTCCGGGAGGGGGTCCTGATCGTCGGCGGCGACGGCCGGCTGCTGCTCGCCAACGACGAGGCCCACCGGCTGCTGGACCTGCCCGCGGACGCCGAGCGGCGTCATGTGCTCCAGCTGGGCCTGGACGACGAGACGGCGGGCCTGCTGGCCTCGGGGCGGGTCGCCACGGACGAGGTGCACCTGGTCAAGGACCGCCTGCTGGCGATCAACCAGCGGCCCACCGATCTGCGCGGCGGCCCGGCCGGCAGCGTCACCACGCTGCGCGACTCCACCGAGCTGCGCGCCCTGTCGGGCCGGGCGGAGGTGGCCCGGGAGCGGCTGAACATGCTCTACGACGCCGGGGTGGGCATCGGTACCAGCCTGGACGTGGCCCGGACCGCCGAGGAGCTGGCCGCCCTGGCGGTGCCCCGGTTCGCGGACTTCGCCACCGTGGACCTGTTCGACGCGGTGCTGGGCGGGGAGGAGCCCCGCCCGGGCACGGCGCTGCGCCGCACGGCCTGCGCGGGGGTACGCGAGGACTCCCCGCTGTACCCGGCCGGTGCGCGGATCCGGTTCGTGCCCACCTCGCCGCAGGCCCGGGCGCTGACCACCGGGCAGTCGGTGGTGGTGGAGCGGCTGCGCGAGGCGCCCGGCTGGCGGGCGCAGGATCTGGAGCGCACCGACCAGGTGCTGGACTACGGCATCCACTCGCTGATCACCGTGCCGCTGCGGGCGGGCAGTCTGGTGCTGGGCCTGGTGAACTTCTGGCGGGCGGAGAAGCCGCAGCCGTTCGACGCCGAGGAGGTGTCCCTGGCGGAGGAGCTGGTGGCGCGGGCGGCGGTGTCCATCGACAACGCCCGCCGGTACACCCGCGAGCACAGCATGGCCGTCACCCTCCAGCGCAGTCTGCTGCCGCGCTCCCTGCCGGAGCAGGGCGCCCTGGAGATCGCCTACCGCTATCTGCCGGCCCAGGCGGGGGTGGGCGGCGACTGGTTCGACGTGCTGCCGCTGTCGGGGGCCCGGGTGGCGCTCGTGGTCGGGGACGTGGTGGGGCACGGGCTGCACGCGGCGGCGACGATGGGACGGCTGCGGACGGCCGTGCACAACTTCTCGGCGCTCGACCTGCCGCCGGACGAACTGCTCGGTCTGCTGGACGAGCTGGTGGGGCGGCTCGACCAGGACGAGACCCAGGCGGCGGGCGGTGCCGTGGTGACGGGCGCGACCTGTCTGTACGCGATCTACGATCCGGTGTCCCGGCGGTGCACCGTGGCCCGGGCCGGTCATCCGCCGCCCGCGCTGGTGCTGCCGGACGGTGCGGTGGAGTTCCCGGACGTGCCGGCGGGTCCCCCGCTGGGGCTTGGCGGGCTGCCGTTCGAGACGGCGGAGCTGGAGCTGGCGGAGGGCAGCCGGCTGGTGCTGTACACCGACGGTCTGGTCGAGGACCGGGAACGGGACATCGACGAGGGGCTCGCCCTGCTGGGCGACGCGCTGCGGCGGGCGCCGGGCGCCTCGCCGGAGGAGACGTGCCGGGCGGTGCTGGACCGGCTGCCGGCCCGACCGAGCGACGACGTGGCGCTGATCGTGGCCCGTACCCGGGTGCTGGGCGGTGACCGGGTGGCCGAGTGGCAGGTGCCGTCCGATCCGGCGGCGGTGTCCGAGGTGCGGTCCTCGGTGACCCGGCGGCTGGCCGACTGGGGTCTGGAGGAGCTCGCGTTCACCACGGAGCTGATCCTGAGCGAGCTGGTCACCAACGCCATCCGCTACGGGCGTGGCCCGATCGGGGTGCGGCTGCTGCGGGACCGGGCGCTGATCTGCGAGGTCTCCGACCGCAGCACGACCTCACCGCACCTGCGGTACGCGGCGAGCACCGACGAGGGCGGCCGGGGCCTGTTCCTGGTGGCCCAGCTCGCCGAACGCTGGGGCACCCGCTACACCCCCAACGGCAAGGTCATCTGGGCGGAACAGCCGCTGCCGTGAGCAAGGTCGCGGGCCGACGGCCGGACGGCCCCGCGCGGGCGCGGGGCCGTCCCAGGTGCGCGTGCGCTCCGGCGGGAGCGGCGGTCAGCCGCCGTTGAGGCGGGAGCGGAGCAGTTGCTTGCCCAGTTCCGCGCCCTTGCGGCTGTCGGACTGGGCCTTGCGGAACAGTTCCACGACTTCCTTGTCCCCGTCCCGCTCGGCGTCCTGGATGTACTGCTCCAGCCGCAGGGCGTTGCTCAGGCACGCCTCGACGTACCAGATGAGGTTGTAGTCCTTGTCGCGGGTGCCGGTGACGTCGCCGGTCTCGCTGGTGCTGGTCATCCGGGGTCTCCTCCTTCGGTCGAGACTTGGGTCGATTCCGCTGTGGGAGACCCCGGGTACCCGTGCGACCTGCGGACACACCGGCCGATCGGCGGGTGCCGCTACTCGTCGATCACCGCGCCGAAGCGGGCCGCGTGGGCGGGCGCGCCGAGGCCGGCCGCGCCGTAGGACCAGGAGCCCTCGGCGAGCGGCCCGGTGCCGCTCGCGGGGAGCAGCCACACGGCGCCGTCGCCGGCGTTCTCGCCGGGCGCGGCGGCCAGCAGTTCGGCGCGGCCGTCGCCGTCGGTGTCCGCGAGGCGGACCTGGGCGCCCCAGGCGTCGTCGGCCTCGGCCGTGCCGGGGACGCGGGCGGTGTTCTGGTCGAAGGAGCGGGCGTGGTCGCCGGTCAGGCCGGCGCGGGAGCCGCGCAGCAGCCAGACGGCGCCCGCGTCGGCGGTCTCGCCCACGTCCTCGCCGGGCGCGCCGACCGCCACGTCCGCGTAGCCGTCGCCGTCCGCGTCGGCGACGGACAGGTCGGCGCCCCACGCGTCGCCCGGTTCGGCGGTGCCGGGGACGCCCGGGGAGTTCTGCGACCACCACTGCGGGGCGGTGCCGGGGCCCTGGGTGCCGGCCGGGCCGCCCGCGCCGCCGTAGTAGACGCCGATCAGGCCGCCGGGCGCGTCGGTGTCGCCGGTGGCCTCGTCGGCGGCGCTCACCTGGCCGAGGACGAGGTCGTCGTAGCCGTCGTGGTCGATGTCGCCGGAGGCGGAGCCGAGGCCGCCGTGCAGATCCCGCCGGTAGGCGAGGCCCTCGGGGCCGCCCGCGTAGTACGCCGACCAGCCCTTGGTGCAGTCGTCGTCGGGGCTGTAGCCGGAGACGACCAGGTCGGCGAAGCCGTCGCGGTCGTAGTCGCCGGTGGTGACGTGGCCGGGCTGGAGGCGGTGGCCGGTGGAGTGCGGGGCGGCGACCCGGCGCAGGACGCCCGCGTGCCAGGTGAACGCGGTGAGGCCGACGTTCTGGTCGACCGCCACGAGTTGGTCGGAGGCGGTGTCGCCGGTGAACCTGGCGGCGGCGACCGCCAGGCCGAAGCGGGCGCCGGCGGCGGGCCGGGCGGCGGTGACCGAGGCGTTCGGTCCGGTGCCGAGGCCCTGCTTCGAGCCGTACAGGACGGTGACCCGGCCGGCGTCGGCGACGGTGCCCTCGTCCTCGCCGGGCGCGCCGATCACCGCGTCGTCGTAGCCGTCGCCGTCGAGGTCGCCGGTGGCGACGGACTGGCCGAAGTCGTCCCATGCCTCGGAGGCGCCGGGCACGCCCGGGGTGGACTGGCTGACGACCTGGACCCGCCCCTTGGGGACGGTGGTGCCAGTGCCGATGCCGTTCGGGGCGCCGTACTGCACGGTGACGTATCCGGCGCCCTCCTTGCCGTCGACGGTGCCCTCGGGGACGCCGATGAGCAGGTCGGTGTAGCCGTCGCCGTCGAAGTCGCTGTTGCGGTCGGCGGCCGTGGTGCCGCCGGGGACGCCGGCGAACGCGGCCGGGGCGGCGAGCACGCCCGCCGAGGCCAGCAGCAGGAAGGAGGCCGCGGTCACGGCGGCGGAGCCCGCGATGTGACGGGTGCGGTCGGTCATGTCCCTTACTCCCGAATGTCTGTGATGGTCCGTCAGCCGGCTGGTCGGTGCCGGTGCGTGGTTGGACCCGGCGGGGGCGGGGGTGGTTGTGGGGCGCGGACCGGCTGTGACACGGCGGTGACAGCCGTTGCCGGGCCGGGACACGCCGGGCGGTTCAGCCGAGGGCGCGGTCCAGGTTGAACGCGGCGCTGATCAGGGACAGGTGGGTGAACGCCTGCGGGAAGTTGCCCTGTTGCTCGCCGGTGCGGCCGATCTCCTCGGCGTACAGGCCGAGGTGGTTGGCGTAGGTGAGCATCTTCTCGAAGGCCAGCCGCGCCTCGTCGACCCGGCCCGCTCGGACCAGCGCCTCGACGTACCAGAACGAGCAGATGGAGAAGGTGCCTTCGTCGCCGCGGAGGCCGTCGGGGCTGACCTTCGGGTCGTAGCGGTAGACGAGGGAGTCGGAGACGAGGTCCTCGGTGAGGGCGTCCAGGGTGGACAGCCACTTGGGGTCGGTGGGGGCGATGAACTTGGCGAGGGGCATCATCAGCACCGAGGCGTCGAGGACGTCGGCGCCCTCGTACTGGACGAACGCGCCGCGCCGGGCCGACCAGCCGCGGTCCATGATCCGCCGGTAGATGGCGTCCCGGGCCTGGCGCCAGCGGCGGTGGTCGGCGGGCAGCCCGCGGTGGTTGGCCAGCCGGATGGCCCGCTCGATGGCGACCCAGCACATCAGCCGGGAGTACAGGAAGTTCTTGCGTCCGCCGCGGGTCTCCCAGACGCCCTCGTCGGGCTGGTCCCAGTTGTCGCACAGCCAGTCGACCAGGTCGCACAGGTCGTCCCACTGCCCGCTGGAGATGGGCTGCGCCCACTTGTCGTAGAGGTAGACCGAGTCGATCAGCGCGCCGTAGATGTCCAGCTGGAGCTGGCCGGCGGCGGCGTTGCCGACCCGGACCGGTGCGGAGCCTAGGTGTCCCTCCAGGTGGGGCAGCTCGCGTTCGGGCAGGTCGGCGCGGCCGTCGATGCCGTACATGATCTGCAGCGGGCCCGAGGCGGCGCCGTCGCCGGGGCTGATGTGCGTGGTCAGGAACTTCATGAAGGCCTCGGCCTCGCCGCTGAAGCCGAGCCTGAGCAGCGCGTAGACGGCGAAGGCGGCGTCGCGGACCCACACATAGCGGTAGTCCCAGTTGCGCTCGCCGCCGAGCTGCTCGGGCAGGCTGGTGGTGGGCGCGGCGACGATGGCCCCGGTGGGGGCGTAGGTGAGCAGCTTCAGGGTGAGGGCCGAGCGGTGCACCATCTCGCGCCAGCGGCCCCGGTAGCGGGACTGGTGCAGCCACCGGCGCCAGTAGGCGACGGTGGCGTTGAACTCGTGCTCCGCCTCGGCGTGGGCGCAGCCGCGGGGCGGCACCCGCGCGCCGACCTGGTCGAGGGCGAACACCGCCGTCTCGCCCTCGGTCAGCTTGAACTCGGCCCGCGCGTCCCGGCCGTCGGTCTCCACGGTGACGGTCGAGGTGAGCGCCAGGGACAGGGCCGGGGACTCGAAGAAGACCATGCCGTCCGCGGTGCGCAGGGAGTGCGGGGCGGCGCCGTAGTCGAAGCGCGGTGCGATCAGGGCCCGGAACGGGACGGTGCCGCGCACGCACACCACGCGCCGGATCAGCCGGTGCCGGCTCACCTCGCGCGACTCGTCGCAGCCGACGGGCATGAAGTCCTGCACCTCGCCGACGCCCTCGTCGGTGAAGAACCGGGTGATCAGCACGTTGGTGTCGGGGAAGTAGAACTGTTTGGTGCGTGCGGGGACGGCGGCGGCCAGCTCGTAGCGTCCGCCGCGCTCGGCGTCGAGGATCGCCGCGAAGACGCTCGGGCAGTCGAAGGAGGGGCAGCAGTACCAGTCGATCGTGCCGTCGGTGCCGACCAGGGCCACGCTGCGCAGGTCGCCGAT
Source organism: Streptomyces sp. DSM 40868 (assembly GCF_011820545.1). Taxonomy (NCBI): domain Bacteria; kingdom Bacillati; phylum Actinomycetota; class Actinomycetes; order Kitasatosporales; family Streptomycetaceae; genus Streptomyces; species Streptomyces sp. DSM 40868. The sequence goes on along the minus strand of NZ_CP050504.1, from coordinate 8,016,680 downwards.
GAGGCCGTGGTCGGCGATGGGCAGGTAGCGGGGGCGGGGGCTGGGGGCGTCCTCGGCGAACGGCGTCGCGGCCATCGGCGGCCTCCCGGTGAGCGGTGCGGGGCGTTTTCTCCGCTTGCGGATGCCGGCCGGCTGCGGGCGTTCTCTCCGTTCGCGGGTGTCTCCCGTGCGCGGGGCGTTTCCCGCGTACGGGATGTTTTCCAGCTTAGGAGGGAGTGGTTCGCCGTGGCGCGGGAACGCGCTCCGCACCCGCCCCCGGCGCCTTCCGGATGCAGGGTGCGCCGGGGCGGGCAATGGTGAGAGTGTGCCCCGTTCGGAGGCACCGGCACGGATGCGGTCATCCGGACCGAGGAGGAGGCATCATGTCGGCATCCACACCCGAAGAGTCCCGCGCGTCGGACGACGTCCGCACCCCGGACGCCCTGCTCCACTCCGCGCCCGCCGGGAACGTCAGCGCCGAGGACCTGGTGATGGCGGCGGGCCGGGACGTCACGCCCAAGAACCTGGCCTGGGCGCGTCGCAAGCTGGAGTCGGAGGGCTCGGCGGCCATCGAGAAGCTGCTGCCCTAGGGCGGTCCGGGGAACCGGCGCGAGAGGACGGGAGGAACAGGCCGGCGGGCCGGGCGCGAGCGGCGCCCGGCCCGCGCTCGCTGTCCGGCGCACCATCGTCGCGGCACCGGCCCGTTCCGGCGAACCGGCCTTTCGACGCGCGCCCGTTCGGGCGCACCTGCACACGTGATCACTTTGGCGAACGATCGTGTGCTAATTTTTTGGCAACCGGTCGTTCGCTAAAACAAGGGGTGGGTTCATGCGTGTCCGATGGCTGGGCTGGGCCGGGGTGGAGATCGAGGCGAGCGGCGAGAGCCTGGTCATCGACCTGCTGGGCGAGCCCGAGGGGGTACTGGGGGGTAGCGGGCTCTCGGCGCCCCTGCCGAAGGTCGTGCGCCCGCGCACGGAGGGGAACGCGCTCGCCGGGCTCTGCACCCACCTGCACCGGGACCACGCGGACGCCGCCGCCCTGGCCCGCGCCCTGCGTCCCGGCGCACCGGTCCTGCACCCAGGGTCGTTCGGCGGCGACGACCACGAGAACCTGTGGCTGCTCCAGGCCGACGGCGAACTCACCGCGCGGCAGCTGCCCAGGCGCACGACGGCTCCCTGGGAGACCGTCACCATCGGGCCGTTCACCATCGCCGCCGTGCCCGCCGTCGACGGCATCGGCGACCCCCAGGTCTCCTGGGCCGTCGAGGCCGGCGGCAAGCGCGTGATCCACCTGGGCGACAGCATGTTCCACGGCTACTGGTGGCGCGCCGCCCACCGGTACGGCCCCTTCGACGCCGTACTGACCCCGATCAACGGGCCGGCCCTGTGCTTTCCGCACTGCTCACCGCCGAGCCCCTACCCCGGAGCCCTGGACGCCCGCCAGGCGGCGGTGGCCGCACGGCTGCTCGGGGCGAAGGCCGTCCTGCCCATCCACTACGACGGCTTCCACATCGACGGCGTCTACCACACCGAGCCCGGGGAGCTCTCCCGCTTCCTGGACGCGGCGGCCGCGGAGCCGTACGAGGTCCTCACCCCCGCACTCGGCGAGGGCCTGACCCTCTGAATCGGCCTGGCGGGAGGCCGCCGGGCGGGTTCAGGGCTCCTCCTCCACCACGTGGACCGCCGCCTCCTCGGCGCCCGCCGCGCCCCCGTCGATGCCGACGTCCCGGGCGACCTCCTCCTTGGTGGTGTCGGTGTGGCTGCCCTCGTCGGGGGCGACCAGGCGGCCCGCGCGGACGGTGCCGGCCTCGGGGTCGAGTGGTTCGCCCTCGCCGCCGGGCAGGTCGCCGATCTCGTCGCCGGGCGGCGCGGAGACGTCCGGGACCTCCTGGCCGAGCCGTTCGTCGAGGGTCTCCCCCTCGTGCTGCTCGGCGGCGGTGGTGCCGTGCTTGGTGACGCCCAGCGGGCGTTCGGGCGGGGAGTAGCCCTCGTCCAGCATGTCGTCGTAGGTGCGTTCACCGACCGCGTCCTGCAGGTCCAGCGGTCCGGCGTCCTCCTGTTCCTCGTTGCCGCCGGTCGGCTGGTAGGTGTCGTCCGCCATGGGGGTCTGCTCGGACTGCTGGTCGCTCATGGTCGCCTCCTGAGGGTTCTCGGACCGTCCTGATCCGCGTTTCCCCCGGCCGGGGCCTTAATCCCCCTGGCCATGAGCGCGGCGGCCGCCGACGTCGCCGCCCCTGATCCGCTCCTGCCGCGTCGGGAGCCGCGGACGCGGTGCCGGGTCCGGGCGGGTGGGCCCGGGCCGAGCGGGGAGGGGGCGGAGCGGGATCAGGGGACGGCCGTCGGGGGGAGCCTTCCCCCGGGTACTGCACCTGCTCCACCCTTATGCCATTCGCCAGTACCTGCAACCCTTGTGCAGTAAAGACCGCGGCAGACCTGTCCCATGGGCAGGGAAAGCCGCGCCCGGTCGGCGGTCCCTCCCCCGCCCCGCTCAGTCCGGTGTGGCGTGCGGCCCGTCGGGGCGGGCGGCGCGCTGCCGGACCATGGCGCGGGCGAGTTCCTCCGTCTCCGGGGCGGGCAGCCGTTCGTAGCCGTCCTCGGTGATGACCGAGACGACGGGGAAGATGCGGCGGTGCAGGTCGGGTCCGCCGGTGGCCGAGTCGTCGTCCGCCGCGTCGTACAGCGCCTGGAGCGCGGCGAGGGCGGCCTCGCGGCGGGTCAGGTCCGGCCGGTACAGCTTCTTCAGGGCGCCCCGGGCGTACGGGGAGCCGCTGCCCTCGGCGTGGAAGTGCTGCTTCTCGTACAGCCCGCCGGCCGGGTCGAAAGCGAAGATCCGGCCGCGTCCGCCCTCGGGCGCGGTGAGGTCGTAGCCGACCAGCAGCGGGACGACGGCGAGCCCCCGCATCGCCTGGGCGAGGTTCTGCCGGATCATGGCCGCGAGGCGGGTCGCCTTGGCGGCGAGGGTCATGGGCACGCCCTCGACCTTCTCGAAGTGGGTCAGCTCGACCTGGTAGAGCCGCACCATGTCCAGGGCGAGGCCGACGGTGCCGGCGAACGCGACGGCCGTGTGCTCGTCGGCCGGGTGCACCTTCTCCAGGTCGCGTTGGGCGATGAGATTGCCCATGGTGGCGCGCCGGTCGCCGGCGATCAGCACGCCGTCGCGGTAGGTCAGCGCGAGCACGGTGGTGCCGTGCGGGAACCGTCCGGGCACCGCCCGGACGCCGGCCGGCAGGGCGGACGCGGTGGGCAGCAGCCCGGGGCGGTGGGCGGCCAGGAACTCGGTGAACGACGAGGTCCCCGGCGTGAAGAAGGCCTCGTCCGGCAGGCCCGCGCGGTGGTTCCCGGGCATGGCTCCCCCTCTGTCGTATGGCATGTACCCGACTCCTACCTGCCGGGGGCGCGCGGGAAACTCCCGGATGTCACAGCGCCTTGCGCCGCACCAGCACCCCGAGCACCAGCAGGCCGGGCAGCAGCGGCAGCCAGACGGTCAGCAGCCGGTAGCCGAGCACCGCGGACGCGGCGCCCGCGCCGGGGGTGCCGGCGGCGCCGAGGGCGAGGGCCAGCGCGGCGTCCAGCGAGCCCAGCCCGCCCGGGGTGGGCAGCAGGGCGGCGGCGCTGCTCGCGGCGAGGTACAGCAACGCCACCTGGAGCGGGGCGAGCGGCAGTCCGACGGCCCGGGTGACGGCGACGAGGACCAGGGCGTGCAGCGTGGCGAAGGCCAGCGAGCCGCCCCACAGGGCGGCCGCGCGGGCCGGGCGGGCGTGCAGCGCCCGGATGTCGGCCAGCACGGCGGCGAGCGCCCGCCGGCACCGCGACCACCAGGGCGTGACCAGCAGCAGGACGAGCAGCAGGGCCAGGCCCGAGGCGGCGGCGAGCGCCACCGGGGACACCCGCGGCAGGCGCAGCAGCCCGGGGCAGGCCGGGGCGAGCAGCGCGATCAGCGCCAGGCGGACGGCGGCGCCCGTGGCGGTCTTGACGGCGAGCGCGCCGGCCGCGCGCCCGGCGGGCAGCCCGCAGCGCATCAGGAAGCGCAGGTTCACCGCGCCCGCGCCGATCCCCGCGGGCAGCAGGTGGTTGGCGGCGGAGGCGGCGAACTGGGCGGCGAGCAGCCGGGGTCCGGGCAGACGCACCACGACGGCGCCCTGCTGGGCGAGCGCGGAGGCCGCCCAGGTGCCCGCGGCCGCCACCGCGCCGGTCAGCAGCCAGCCGTGGTCGGCGACCGCCAGCCGCCCGGCGCCGCTCTCCACGGCGGGCCAGTGCCGGCGGACCACGTACAGCGCGCCGAGCAGCACGGTGAGGCAGCCGGCGGCGTGCCAGTAGGCGCGCCGCCGGCCGAGGGAGGCGGTGAGACCGGCCGGCGAGGTCATGAGCCGGCGCCCGGGACGACGTAGTACAGCCGGACCGTGCCGACGGCCGTGGACGGCCAGCCGCGGGCGTAGCCGGGCGGCGCGGCTCCGGCCGGCACCAGGGCGGCGACCGGGATCCGCCGGGCGGCCCGGATGATGGCCTCCCGCGTGGTGTTGGCGTTGTGCCCGGCGGTCGCGGCCGAGGCGCAGCCGGCGGCGTACGCGACGGGGATGGCCTCGTGGCCGGTGAGCAGGCAGGGCGGTCCGACGCCCCGGCGGTGCAGTTCGGCCGCGGTACGGGCCCACGCCGCGCGCGCCCGGGTGTGGGAGCCGGCCACCCGGTGGACCAGGGTGAGCTGTGCTCCGAGGTGCACGGCGAGCGCGGCGCAGACCAGGACGCGGACCGCCACTCGCCGGGAGGCGAGCAGGCGGTCGAGGGCGTCGGCGAGCGGCACGGCGAGCAGGGCGTAGGCGGGCAGCAGGAAGCGGGGTGCCGCGTAGCCGATCAGGAACAGGTAGGGGAAGGCGGCGGTGGCCGCGCAGCCGAGGAGCAGCGCGGTGGCCGCCGGGCGCCGGGCGCGGACGGCGACGGCCGCCGCGAGCGCGGCGAGCAACGGCAGCGCGCACCACCAGAAGGTGTACACGGGGTGCGGCAGGGCCCCGGCGCACGGCCGGCACAGCGTCCGGCCGCCCAGAGAACGCAGTTGGTCCACGACGGCGAGGTGTAGGCCGAGGCCGCCCTGGATCGCCGAGCCGTCGGCCAGCCGGCGGGCCAGGCCGCCGTAGCTCGTACAGGCCTCGGCCACCCACTCGACGGCGCCGGCGGAAAGCCCGGCCGCCGGCACGAGCAGGGCCCGCCACCGGCGGCGCGCGAGGCCGGCGGCGAACAGGGGCAGGGTGACCCAGACCGCGTCCACCGGCCGCATCCACGCCATCAGCGCCGCGCCGCCCGCCAGGCCCCACAGCGCCGTCCGGCTGGTGCGGACGCGCAGGAAGCAGCCGACGGCGGCCAGGGCGCCGAGGGCGACCCAGAGGTTGGGCATGGCCTGGGGGCCGTAGAAGAGGGTCACCCACAGGGAGGCGAACAGGCCTCCGGCCAGGGCGAGGACGCGGACGGGGAACAGTCCGCGCCAGGCGCGCAGCGCCCAGAACAGGGCCAGGCCGGACAGCAGGGCGAGGTAGAGCCGCAGCAGCGCGGTGGACGACGACCAGGCCGCGACGGGTGCGACCAGCAGCGAGACGCCCCGGGCGCGGGGTGCGCTGAAGAAGGCGGCGGGGGCGTGGCGGCCGACCTGGCTGACGTACACCGTCTCGTCCCAGCCGAGGCCCAGACCGGTGCCCACGAGGAGGAGTTGGGCGAGGGTGAAGGCGGCGGCGACGGCCGCGAGCGGCCAGGCGGCGGGAGCGGTGCCGGGGGGCGTGCGAGGGGAGCGCGCGCGGCTCGCCGGGTCGAGTGTCGCGTGCACGCTGACCGTCATGACCACCCCTTACGTCCCCACAGGTCGTAGGGTCCACTCTCCCCCGCCGCCCCTCAAGTGCCGGGACGCGGGCGGCGGGAACACGGCCGGACCGGCCCGGATCACCCGGCCGTGCCCGGCGGGCAGGGCCATCCGGCCGACGGCCCTACGCGCTGTAATGTGGTGGGCATGGCCGGCGCAGGGTCCCGTGCCCGTCGGCGGCGCGGCGCGGGGGAACTGGAGAGCGAGGTACTCGCCGCCCTCTGGGCCGCCGACCGTCCGCTGACCCCGGCGGAGATCCGGCAGTCGATCGGCGGCGGGCTCGCGTACAACACGGTGCACACAGTCCTCACCCGCCTGTACGACAAGAAACTGGTGCTGCGGGACGCCGAGGGGCGGCGCGGCGCGTACCGGCCGGCCGGGAACGCGGCGGAGCTGACGGCCCGGGCGATGCGCGAGGCCCTGGACCGGGGGCCGGACCCGCTCGCCGCGCTGCGGCACTTCGTGGCGGGGCTGAGCGCGGAGGAGGAACGGGTGCTGCGGGCGTTGCTCGGCGGTGGCGGGGGCGCGCCGTAGGGGTGCGGGTCGCGTGCCGGGTGCGGCCCGTACGTGGCCGGTCGCGCAGTTCCCCGTGCCCGCACCCGGTACCCCTACGGCACTCCCCGGTTCACCGCCCCCCGCCCGTATTCGGCGCCCGGTGGCGCGGCTGGGCGGGGGCGGGCCGGTGTACCGCCGGTGGTACGGGACGGACCGCCGGCTCGTCGGTGCCGACCGTCAGCGGCTCGCCGTGGTGACACAGGGTCAGCGGCTCGCCGTCCAGCAGCTCGTACGTCACCTTGTCCGCGCCGATGTCCACGCGCAGCCGGCGTCCGCGGAAGCCGACGTGGAAGGCGAGGCGGCGCAGCCGTTCGGGCAGGCGGGGCGCGAACCGCAGCCGGTCGCCGGCACGGCGCATGCCGCCGAACCCGGCGACCAGTGCCATCCAGGTGCCGGCGAGCGAGGCGATGTGCAGCCCGTCCCGGGTGTTGTGCTCCAGGTCCGCGAGGTCCATCAGCGCGGCCTCGGCGGTGTAGGCGTAGGCGAGGTCCAGATGGCCGGTCCGGGCGGCGACGACGGCCTGGCAGCAGGCGGACAGGGAGGAGTCACGGACGGTCAGCGGCTCGTAGTAGGCGAAGTTCCGGGCGATCTGCTCCTCGTCGTGCTCCTGCTCGAACCAGTCACCGCAGGTGTACATGGCCAGCACCAGGTCGGCCTGTTTGACGACCTGTTTGCGGTAGAGGTCGAAGTAGGGGAAGTGCAGCAGCAGCGGGTACTGGTCGGGGCGGGTGGCGTCGAAGTCCCAGCGCTGGTAGCGGGTGAAGCCGGCGTGCTGTTCGTGGACGCCGAGTTCGTCGTTGTAGGGGATGTGCATGGCGTCGGCGGCGTCCCGCCAGGCCGCGCTCTCCTCCTCGTCCACGCCGAGGTGCCGGGCCCGGTCGGGGTGGCGTTCGGCCGCGTCGGCGGCGGCGCGCAGGTTCTGCCGGGCCATCAGGTTGGTGTACGTGTTGTCGTCGGCGACCGCGCTGTACTCGTCGGGGCCGGTGACGCCGTCGAGGTGGAAGACGCCGTGGGTGTCGTGGTGGCCGAGCGACCGCCACAGCCGGGCGGTCTCCACCAGCAGCTCCAGGCCGGTCTCCCGTTCGAAGTCGGTGTCGCCGGTGGCCTCGACGTACCGGGCGGCGGCGTCGGCTATGCCGGCGTTGACGTGGAAGGCGGCGGTGCCGGCCGGCCAGTAGGCGGAGCCCTCCGGGCCGGCGATGGTCCGCCAGGGGAACGCGGCCCCGGCGAGCCCGAGTTGGGCCGCCCGTTCGCGGGCCTCGTCCAGGGTGTTGTACCGCCAGCGCAGCGCCTCGGCGACGGCCTGGGGCGCGGTGTGGGTGAGCACGGGCAGCACGAACATCTCGGTGTCCCAGAAGGCGTGCCCGTCGTAGCCGGAGCCGGTCAGCCCCTTCGCCGGTATCGCGCGCTGCTCGGCGCGGGCCCCGGCCTGCAACACGTGGAACAGCGCGAACCGGACGGCCTGCTGGATCTCCTCGTCGCCCTCCACCTCCACATCGGCGCGGGCCCAGAAGTCGTCCAGGCAGGCCCGCTGCGCGGCCAGCAGCCCTGCCCAGCCGTCGTGCGCGGCGGCGGCGAGCGCGGCGTCGACCTGGTCGGCCATCGCGGGCAGCGACCGGGCGCCGGACCAGCCGTGCGCGACCAGCTTCTCCACCCGGAGCTTCTGTCCCGGCTCCAGTACGGAGGTGACGGTCAGCCGGGCCACGTCGATGCCGCTCTCGCTGCGGGTGGTGGTGCGTTCGGGTCCGGTGACGACGTGGTCCGCGGCCACGGCGACCCTGAGGCCGCTGCGCCGGGTGCGGTGCACCAGCCGCAGCCGGTTGCCGGAGGCGAAGTCGTCCTCCTGTTCCAGCGGTGACTTCAGGGCGCGGGCCGCGCGCGGGTCGCCGTCGGGCTCGGGCAGGCTCTCGTTGGCGACCAGCTCGGACTGGATCACCACCCGGCTGCGGTCGCCGACGGCCTCCACCTCGTAGGCGACGGCGGCCACCGCCCGCTGGGCCAGCGACACCAGCCGGGTGGAGCGCACCCGGACCGTGGAGCCGGCCGGGGAGGTCCATTCGCAGGTGCGCTCCAGCACGCCCCGGCGCAGGTCCAGGACGCGTTCGTGAGCGACGAGCCGGCCGTAGCGCAGGTCGAACGGCTCGTCGTCCACCAGCAGCCGGATGATCTTGCCGTTGGTGACGTTGATGACGGTCTGTCCGGACTCCGGGTAGCCGTAGCCGGCCTCCGCGTACGGCAGCGGGTGCACCTCGTGGACGCCGTTGAGGTAGCTGCCGGGCAGTCCGTGCGGCTCGCCCTCGTCGAGGTTGCCGCGCCAGCCGACGTGCCCGTTGGACAACGCGAAGACCGACTCGCTCTGGGCCAGGACGTCCAGATCGAGGGCGGTCTCCCGGACGGTCCAGGGTTCGACGGCGTACGACCGGTCGGTGATCACCGCTTGCCTCCCAGTTCGGCCAGGTCCTTGACGACGACATCGGCGCCGTGCGCGTACAGCGCGTCGGTCTGCCCCACCCGGTCCACGCCGACGACATAACCGAAGTCGCCGGCCCGGCCCGCGTCCATGCCGGCCAGCGCGTCCTCGAACACGGCCGCGCGGGACGCCTCGACGCCCAGGTCCCGGGCCGCGGCGAGGAAGGTGTCGGGGCGGGGCTTGCCCGGCAGGTGCCGCTCGGCCGCCACCACGCCGTCGATCCGTACGTCGAAGAAGCGCTCGGCGCCCACCGCGCGCAGCACGTCACGGCAGTTGGCGCTGGAGGAGACGATCGCGGTGCGCAGGCCCGCGGCGCGCACGGCCTCCAGATAGCGCAGGGTGCCCTCGTACGCCTCGACGCCGCCGGTGCGGATCTTCTCCAGCAGCAGCTCGTTCTTGCGGTTGCCGAGGCCGTGCACGGTGCGGGCGTCCGGCGGGTCGCCGGGCTCGCCCTCGGGCAGCCGGATGCCGCGCGAGGCGAGGAAGGCGCGGACGCCGTCGGCGCGGGGGCGGCCGTCCACGTACTCGTCGTAGTCGGCGTGGGCGTCGAACGGCCGCCCCCGCTCGCCGTCGTAGCCGCGCAGGAACGCGTCGAACGTCTCCTTCCAGGCCGCCGCGTGCACGACGGCCGTCCTGGTGACGACCCCGTCGAGGTCGAAGAGGCAGGCCTGGATGGTGTCGGGCAGACCGAGCTGAGTCATACCGAGGACTGTTCCCCGTCCGGGGCACTCCAGCCGGTGGCGCACACCACACGTGCCACGGACGGGTGGTGACACACTTTCCGGTGTGCCTGTGACCAGCGACCGTGTACCGCGGACCTTCGACGACCTCCTCGCCCGGGCCCGTGCCCTGCCCCGGGACGGCCGGCGCGCCCTTCTCGGCATCGCGGGCGGACCCGGCGCGGGCAAGACGACCCTCGCCGAGCGGTTGGTGGACGCCTTGAACGGCGACGGACCGCGGTGGGCCGCGCATGTGCCGATGGACGGGTTCCACCTCGCCGACGCCGAACTGGACCGGCTGGGCCGCCGGGACCGCAAGGGCGCCCCGGACACCTTCGACGCGGGCGGATACGCGGCGCTGCTGCGGCGACTGCGCGAGGAGAGCGACGAGGTGGTGTACGCGCCGGGGTTCGAGCGGGTGCTGGAGCAGCCGCTGGCGGGCGCGATCCCGGTGCCGCCCGAGGCCCGCCTGGTCGTGACCGAGGGCAACTACCTGCTGCTGACCGAGGGTTCGTGGGCGCGGGTGCGACCGTGCCTGGACGAGGTGTGGTTCTGCGAGATCGACGAGGCGGAGCGGATCCGCCGACTGGTCGCCCGGCACGAGGAGTTCGGCAAGGAGCACACGGCGGCCGTGGCCTGGGTGCTGGGCACGGACCAGCGCAACGCCGACCTGGTCGCGTCGACCAGGGAACGGGCGGACTTGGTGGTGCCGGCGGCCGCGCTGCCTTGCGGGAACTGACGCCGATTCCCTGCGGGGCCTTGCGGAAACTGGTGCCGCCGGGGTCCGGCTCCCACGTACACGTACACATACGGGGGCTGAGGTCCAGCGGCGCGCACCCAGGGGTGCCGAGGTTCCGCGCCCACCCGTCGCACGTACCCGGGGTCCGAGGCCCCGCCCCTTCCGTCCGCCGGGCGATCCTTCCGCCGTGCCGCTGGTGAGGGCCCCGCCTCGGCCCTCTGGCCGCGAGGGGCGGTGAGCTATGTTGAGTGATCGTGGCAGACAAAGGAGGCCGACCGGTGCCCTCGCCGCAGCAGGCACGCGCACAGGCGTCAGCGATCACGTCGGGCCGGACCGCCCCCGGCACCGGGGCCGCCCCGACCTCCCGGCTGCGGGAACTGTTCGACGGGCCGCGTCTGTCGCCGGGGCAGCGGCGGATCGCCCAGTACCTGATCGAGCACCTCACCGAGGCCGCCTTCCTGTCGATCACCGAGCTGGCCGACCGGGTCGGGGTCAGCCAGCCCTCCGTCACCCGCTTCGCCGCCGCCGTCGGCTTCAGCGGCTACCCCGCGCTGCGGGAGCGGCTCCAGGCGATCGCGCTGAGCAGCCTCGCGGGCGGGCCCGGCGAGGAGGACCGGGCCAATGAACTCCAGGCGGCCGTGGACGCCGAGATCACGAACCTGGAGAACCTGCGGCGCGACCTCGCCGATCCCGACCGGGTCATCCGGGTCGGCCGCGAGCTGTCCCGCTCGACCCCGCTGACCGTGCTGGGGCTGCGCATCTCGGTGTCCCTCGCCGAGTACTTCGGCTACGCCGCCCGCCGGATCCACCCGGACGTGCGGCTGGTGACCCGCGGCGGCAGCGTGGCCTACGACGCGCTGCTGCAGGCCCGGGAGGCGGGCGGCGACTGGGTGCTGGCCTTCGCGATGCCCCGGCACTCCCAGGAGACGCTGCAAGCCGTCCGGGTGGCCCGGGACGCGGGCCTGAAGGTCGCCCTGGTGACGGACCTGGCGCTGGGGCCGCTGGCCGACGAGGCCGACGTCACCTTCGCCACCGGCACCGGCTCCCGGCTGGTGTTCGACTCCTACGCCGCGCCCGGGGTGCTGGCGGCGGCGCTGCTCCAGGCCATGACGGACGCCGACCCGGAGCGCACCCAGGCCCGGCTGGAGAAGTACGAGCAGCTGTCGGAGCACCACCAGTTCTTCCTGCGGGACTGACCGGACTCCGGGACCGACCGGACTCCGGGGCTGACCGGTCTCCGGGAGTTCTTGTGGGACCGGCCTGCGGGCGAACGGCCGTTCCTGCCGCGCGCGCCGGGCAATCGTGAAGATCCTGCGGTCGTCGGCCTGCGGGACGGGGATGATTCACCGCATACAGCGCATGAATGTTTTCATACGTCTTGCAAAGCTCCCCGCATATATAAATACTGCTCCGCACGCACACCGCCCCGAGAGAGCCGACGGACCGCCCATGCGCACGCACCTCCGTACACAGCGCCGGTCCCCCGCACCCGGGGCTCCTCCACGGACACCCCCCGCCGCCGTTCCCTTCCCACGGCGGCGCCCGGGGTGTGCCGGGGCGCGCCGTCTGCGCGACGCGCCCGTGGCGGCCCCGGTCATCCCCTAGGCCGGGGCCGCCCCGTCCCCGTCGACCACCCCTCCGACGTCGGCCCCCTCCCGACGCCGCCCCCCTTCCCCAAGCCGCCCACCGGAAGCGATGATCATGCCCCTGACCAGCACGCGCATCAGCCCAGACTGGCCCTGTCAGGTCAAGACGCCGGGCAGCTACGACTGGGAGCGCTCGGCGGTCAAGTGGCTGCGCGAGCTGGTCCCCGCGCGCTACGCCGGCTACCCGGCACTCATCCGGCACCCGGTCCTGCTCGCCCGGCACGCGCAGATCCAGGTACAGCAGGAGATCCGGGTCGCCCGGACCGCCCTGCAGACGGCACGGACCGAGCTGCCGGTGCTCGGACTGCCCGAATCAGTGATCGAACACACGATCAAGCTGTACGCCGCCGAGGTACTCCAGCTCCAGCACATCGCGCGCAGCGTCCGCGCGGTCAGCGCGGCCCTGGCCACCCGTGGCACCGCCCGCTGACCCCGGCCTTCCGGACGGCTCATACGACAGTCACTGGAACCGGGGCCCTGCAGACGAGTGATCCGACCGGCACCGGTGTGCGATGCTCGACGCGTGACGAGCGAGCCTTTGCTTCCGGGCGACCCCGCCACCGGTCCGGAGCCGGCGGCACCGGCCGACGTCGTGGCCCGGCAGCGCGCCGAGCTGGAACGGCTGCGGGACCTGGCCGCCACCACGGCCCTCCTGGAGCGGGCCAAGGGCGTGCTGATGGCCGTCACCGGCTGCGCACCGGACGCCGCTCACGAGGAACTCCTCCGGCGGGCCGAGGGCGGCAACCGCTCGCTCGTGGAACAGTGCTGGCTGACCCTCGGCGCGCTGCCGCCGCCCAGGGAGCGGCCCGCCCACCCGGCGCCCCCGCCCGCGTCCGCCGGTGCCGGTGCGGGCGCCGGTGCCGTCACCGGTACCGCTGCCGGGGAGAGGGCGTCCGTGGGCACCGGGGATTCCGCGGAGGTGCTGGAAGCCCTCGGCCGGGCCCTGGTCCGGGTCGGCTCGCCGCACGAGCTGGCCGGCTGTCTGCTGGACCGCCTGGCGCCCGAGGTGGCCGCCGACGCCGTACTGCTGTACGAACAGCTGCCCGAGGACGGGCTCGCCCTGATCGGCCACGCCGGTGTCGAGGCCGCCCTCGCCGCCCAGTGGCGGCACGTCCCGCCGGTGCCCGGCCTGCCCGCGCTGGAGGCGCTGCGGTCCGGGCGGCCGCGCTGGCTGGAGCATCCCGCCGAGGACCGCGCGCGCCACCTGCTCATCGGGCCGCCGCCGGAGCGGTGGCTGACCCGGGCCTGGCTGCCCGTACCCGAGGGCGACACCGCGCGCGTCGCCCTCGGGGTGCTGCGCCGGCGCGACGCGCCGTTCACGCCGCGCGAGCGGAAGCTGCTGCGCTCCGTGGCGCGGCTGTGCGCGGGCCGGCTGCGCGCCTTCGACAGCCCGCGCGGCGCCGGGGCCGGGGACGTCTCGGGGACCGTGCAGGCGGTGTTCGACGCGCTGCCGGGCCAGGCGGTGCTGCTGACCCCGCTGCGCGCGGCCTCCGGCGAGGTGACCGACTACCGGATCGCCGCCGCCACCCCGGAGGCGACCGACGTGTTCGGCCGGACGGGCCGGGACCTGGTCGGCAGGCATCTCCTGGAGAACTACCCGGCGGTCGCGGGCGCTCCCCTGTGGCGGGGCTGTCTGCGGGCGCTGGAGACAGGGGTGCCGTACGAGAGCGAGCCGTTCGCCTACCAGGACGCGGGCGTCCCGGCGTCGGCGACCGCCACCTACACGGTCCGGGCCGCGCCGCTGGGCGAGGGTCTGGTGGTGACCTGGCTGCGGTACGACCCGGTGGACCGGCAGGAGCAGCGGCTGGCCGATGTGCAGCGGCTGGGCAACCTCGGCTGGGCGAACTGGAACCTGCTCACCGGCGAGATCGCCTGGGCCGCGCAGACCTACACCGTGCTCGGTCTGCGCGCCGACCGGCCGCCGCTGCCGCTGGAACGGCTGCCCGAGCTGGCCCAGCCGGAGGACACCCGGCCGCTGGCCCGGGCGATCACCGGCCTCGTCTCGCGCGGGCACCCCCTCGACGTGCCCTTCCGGACCGGGACGGCCACGGGCGTACGGCACCTGCGGATCGTCGCGGAGGCGGTCACGGCGCCCGACGGCACCCCGGTCGAGGTGCACGGCTTCGTCCAGGACCTGACCGCGCAGCGCAGCGCGGAGCTGGCGCTGGTGGAGAGCGAGCGCGCGATGCTGCTCCAGCGCGGCACCCTGGAGGCCGAACGCGCCCTGGCGGCCCGGCTCCAGCACGCGCTGCTGCCGCTGCCCAGCAAGCCGGTACGGCTGGCCGGGCTGCGCGTCGAGGTGGCCTATCTGCCCGCGCAGGCCGGCATCCACGTCGGCGGCGACTGGTTCAGCGCCATCGAACTGCCCGACAGCGATGCGCTGTTCGTGGTCGGTGACGTGGCGGGCCACGGCATCGACGCCGTCGCCACCATGGCCCAGCTCCGGTTCACCGCGAAGGGCATGGTCAGCACCGGCTCCTCGCTCACCGGGGCGCTGGCCCGGCTCAACCAGCTGCTGCTGCACTCCCGGGACGGCCAGATCACCGCCACCATGGTCCTGGCCCGCTACGACCCCGACCGGCACGTGCTGGCCTGGGCCCAGGCCGGGCACCCGCCGCCGCTGCTGGTGCGCGGGGGCGAGGTGCGCCTCCTCGACCGCCCCGGCGGCATGCTGCTCGGCGCGACGGCCGCCCCCGTCTACGAATCGCTGGAACTGCGGCTGGAACCCGGTGACCGGCTGCTGCTGTACACCGACGGTCTGGTCGAGCGCCCCGGCGAGGGCCTCGACGCGGGCTTCGCCCGGCTGGCCGAGGCGGTGCGGACGCACGGCCGCAGCGAGTCCGGCTCGCTGGACGCGCTGCTCGCGGCGATGCTCGCGGACGAACGGCGGGACGACGTGTGCGTGCTGGACATCCGGATGCCGCTGGAAGAGGTGCATGACGCGCCGGCGCCTCCGGTGACGGACGCCTAGCCGCCGGCTCAGGCGGGGTGGCCCGCCTCGATGGTGGCGGCGTCGGAGAGCCGCAGGAGGGGGCCCGGCCGGCCCTCGCCCCACTCGACGGGGTCGAGCACATGACCGACGTGGTCGCCGCCGTCGACGCGGTGTACGACGGTGCCGACGAACCAGGCCGCCACCTCGTCCAGCACGGCGGCGCCGGCGGGCCCCTCCCGCCAGGCGAGCCCCGCGAACTTGTCCACCTCGTCGCCGGTCCGGCCGCCGAAGCGTTCGGCCAGGTCTCGCTGGTCGCGGGTGAGCAGATGGACGGTGAGGTGCCGCGCGGCGCGGGCGACACGGTAGGTGTGGTTGGCCTTGGACAGCCACACGACGAACCGGGGCGGCCGGATGGAGCACTGCGAGGCGAAGCCCACCAGGCATCCGGCGCGCTCACCGCCCGCCACGGCGGTGACCACGCACATGTCGGGGTCCAGCCGGTCGAAGAAGCCGTCGAGATCCCCCGCGCGCGCCACCGGCCCACCGCCGGCCGGCGCGCCGTCCGCGTACTCCGTGCCGCTGTCGTCGCCCATGTGTTCCGCTCCGTCCGTCGCCGCCCGGTCCGGCTCGCTCGGCCGGCCGGGGTGTGGTTCCTGCTGGCGGTGTGCCCCGCGTTCCGTTCCCGAATCGTCGCAGGAGCCGGTGCGCGGCCGCGGCGGGCGACGCGTGTCGTCCCCGGAGACGACCGCCCTCGTGCTAAAAGCGCCATCATGACGTCTCGCTGGTCACGCCGTTCCTTCCTGGCCGCCGGTTCCGGCACCGCCGCCGCGCTGGGCCTCGGCACCGCCTGGGCGTTCACCGCGCCGGACGAGTTCCCGGCGCTCCGGGCGAGGTGGCGCACCCTGATCCTCGGCGAGGGCTTCGACCCCGCCGCCGAACCCTTCCGGTCCCGGCTCGCCGACCTGGGCGGCACGGCCGGCCGGTACCTCGCCACCATGGCCCCGGCCGCCGGCTCCCTCTGGCCCGACCTGGTGTACGCGGAGGGGGATCCGGACGGCGACCAGGACGCGTACGACCGCTCGTCCCGCCTGAACAGCAGTTACGCGCGGCTGAGCACGCTCGCGCAGGCCTACTGCCAGCCGGGCACCGGCCTGACCGGCGCCCCGCGGGTGCGCGACGCGCTCCTCACCGGGCTCGGCCACCTCCACGACGACGTCTACCACGCCGGCCGGGTGCCGTACGGCAACTGGTACAACTGGCAGATCGGCATCCCGCAGGCCCTGCTGGACCTGTGTGTGCTGCTGTACGACGCGCTGCCGGCCACGCGACGGGCGGGTTTCCTCACCGCGGTGGACCACTTCGTGCCCGACTCGGTAGTGGCGGACCACACCGGGAGCAGCACCGGCGCCAACCGGGTGGACCTGTGCCGGGTGCTGGCGCTGCGCGGGGTGGTCGGGGCGGACCCCCGCAAGGTGGCCCTCGCCCGGGACGCCCTCTCCCCCGTCTTCCGGTACGTCACCTCCGGCGACGGTCTCTACGCCGACGGCTCCTTCATCCAGCACCGGTCGGTGCCGTACACGGGCTCCTACGGCTCGGTGCTGCTCGGCGGGCTGGGCCTGCTGTTCGCGCTGCTGGCGGGGTCCGGCTGGGAGGTGACGGATCCCGGCCGGCAGCATGTGTTCGACGCGGTGGAGCGGGCCTGGGCGCCGTTCGTGTACAACGGGCTGGTCATGGACGGCGTCTCGGGCCGGGCGATCAGCCGGGGGCGCGCGGCCGGTGCCCGTCTCCAGCAGGACGACCACACGCGCGGGCACGCGGTCCTCGCCGCGATCGTGCTGCTCGGGCAGGGCGCGAGCGCGGCCGAGAACACCCGGTGGCGGGGTCTGGTGAAGGGCTGGGCGGAGCGCGACCGCACCAGCCCCCCGCTCGCCGACCCGACGCTGAGCGTGCCGCACCTGGCCCGGCTGAAGGGCGTCCAGGACGACGCGTCGGTGCCGGCGGTGCCCGAGCCGACGGGGCACCGGCTGTTCCCGTGCATGGCCCGGGCCACCCACCGCCGGCCCGGCTGGGCGGCGTCGCTGAGCATGGCCGACCGCAGGATCACCCACTACGAGACGGGCGACGGCGAGAACCTGCGCGGCTGGCACACCGGTTCCGGGATGCTGTACTGGTGGGGCGCCACGTTCGGCGGCGACCAGTACGGCGACGCCTTCTGGCCGACCGTCGATCCCTACCGGCTGCCGGGTACGACGGTCTCCCGGAAGGTGCTGGCGGACGGGGCGGGCGGCGACTGGGGCGCGGTCAAGCCGGACGTGCACTGGGTGGGCGGGGCGACCGACGGGCAGCGGGCGGCGGTCGGCCAGTACCTGAAGGGTTTCCAGTCGTCGCTGCGGGCCAAGAAGTCGTGGTTCTTCCTGGACGACGCGGTGGTGTGTCTCGGCGCGGGCATCACGTGCGGCGACGGCACCGCCGTGGAGACGACGGTGGACAACCGCAACCTCGGTGCCGCGGGCGACGCCCCGTTCACGGCGGACGGCACGGTGGGGTCCGCCGGCGCCCCGTGGTCCCGGACGCTCACCGGGGCGGGGTGGGCGCACCTCGGCGGGCACGGCGGTTATGTGTTCCCGGGCGGGGCGACGGTACGGGCGCTGCGCGAGGCCCGCGACGGCAGCTGGAGCCTGATCAACAAGGGCGGCTCGACGGCCGTCCTGACCCGTACCTATCAGACCCTGTACCTCGACCACGGCACCGACCCGGCGGACGCCGCGTACGCCTATGTGCTGCTGCCGGGCGCGACGGCGGAGGCCACCCGGGCGCGGGCGGCCGACGCCGAGTGGCTGAGCGTCCTCGCCAACACCAACCGCCAGCAGGGTGTTTCGGTGCCGTCGGCCGGGTTCACCGGGGTCAACTTCTGGTTCGGCGGCACGGCCGGCGCGCTCACCGCCAGCGATCCGTGCTGCGTGGTGGTCTGCGAGCAGGCCGACGGCACGGCGGTGATCGTGGTGAGCGACCCGATGCGCATGCGCACCGGCCTGACGGTGACCTGGCGGCGGGCGGTCGGCGCGGTGATGTCCGCGCCGGCCACCCTCGTCGCCTCGGCCACCGGGGCCGAGCTGACCCTGACGTTCGGGGATCTGTCCGGCACGGCGGGGGCCGGGCAGCAGGTCACGGTCGGGCTGGGCTGACCTCTGCGCGCGCGAACCGGCTCAGGGACGCCGTGAACGCGGCGACGAAGCCGTCCCGGTCCCGCTCCGGCAGCGCGTCCAGGGACAAGTAGGGGTTGAGGTCCTCCAGTTCGACCAGCAGCAGACCGCCGTCGGGCGCGCGGCAGGCGTCGACGCGCTGGATGCCGCAGCCGAGGGCGTTCCAGTCGATGAAGCGGCGCGCGAACTCCAGGTCGGCGGCGGTGGCCGGGTACGGCTCCAGCTCCCAGCGGCGCGCGGGATCGGGCGCGTACAGGGCGTACTGGAAGTCGTCGTCCACGAAGTAGAAGGACACCTCGTAGGCGAAGTCGACGCAGGGCTGGATGAGGACGTCGCCGGTGGCGAGCGCGCCCAGTTCCGCGGCGGGCACGATCCGCAGGCCGAGGGAGTCGGCGCCCAGCTTCGGCTTGACCACGTACCGTTCGGCGGCCGGCAGCACGGACAGGTCCGCGGCGCGGTCGACGGTCGGGATCACGGGGAACCCGGCGGCGGTCAGGTCGAGCAGGTACTGCTTGCCGGCCATGTCCGCCTTCCCGGTGAGCGGGTTGTAGACCCGGGTACCGGCGGCGAGCGCCCGGGCGCGGAAGTCGTCGTACGCCCGCTGGTGGCCGAGGACGGGCCCGCTGTTGCGCACCACGACGGCGTCGAAGCCGTCCATCAGTGCCGCCGCGTCCAGCGGGTGACACAGCGCCAGGTCGAAGTGGGCGCGCAGCCGTGAGGTCAGGTGGATGTCCTCGTCGCAGTAGCGGCGCCCGCGGGCCTGGTACGCCAGGTCGGTGACGTACAGCAGGCGGGGTCGTGCGGCGGGCATGGGAGGTCTCCTGGGGGTGCGGGGCCGGGGCCGGCGAGCATTGGGGAAAGGTTACGTCGCAGGGTGCGGGCCCTCTTCGTCCGCCCCCGGTGTCAGCAGCGCGACACTCAGTACCCTCTGCCGACACTCACGCTGCACTCAGTGCCAGGAGACCCGGATGGGTGCTACGTTCCCGTCCATGAGCTCCAGCAGTGCGGTGCCGGCCGCGAAGCCGCCGATCCGGGACGCCCTGGTGGCGGCGGCCTTCCGGCTCTTCCTCGAGCGCGGGTTCGAACAGACCACGGTGGACGACATCGTGGCCCTGGCCGGGGTCGGCCGGCGTTCGTTCTTCCGTTATTTCCCCTCCAAGGAGGACGTGGTCTTCCCCGACCACGAGGGCTGCCTGGCCGACATGACCGCCTTCCTCGCGGCGAGCGGCCCGGAGCACGAGCCGGTGCGGCGGGTGTGCGACGCGGCCCGGCTGGTGCTGCGGATGTACGCCGAGAACCCGGCCTTCTCCGTGCAGCGCTACCGCCTCACCCGCCAGGTGCCGGGGCTGCGTGCCTATGAGCTGTCGGTGGTGTGGCGCTACGAGCGGGCGCTCGCCGAGTATCTGCGCGGGCGGTTCGCGGGGCGGCCCGACGGGACGCTGCGCGCCGATGTGATCGCGGCGGCGGTGGTCGCCGCGCACAACAACGCCCTGCGCTCCTGGCTGCGGTCGGACGGCGTGGGCGACGCGGGCGCGGCCGTGGACCACGCGCTGGCGTATGTGCAGATGACGTACGCGCGGCCGGCGGACGCCCCGGCCCTCTGGAGCGGCCCGGCCGGTGCCGGGCCGGGACCGGGCGGGGACGTGGTGGTGCTGGTCTCCCGCCGGGACGCCCCGCTGTGGCGGGTGGTGCAGGAGCTGGAGACGGTCCTCGACCGCCCCTGACCGGCCCCCTGGCGCACGCGGGTCGGCTGAATTTGGGGGTACGCAGTGCCTTTACGAGTGACACTCAGTGCCATACTCTGACGGCGTGCACGGTGGCACGCCGACCGTGCGCACGTGTGCCCGGTCCGCCCCCGGGCACGCGGGTTTCCGGCCGAGCGCAGGGAGTGACCAGCGTGTACCACCACTCAGCAAGCACCTCGGGGCCGGCGGCCGGTTCCGCGACGGGTGTTCTCGACCCCGCCGCCGACTCCCGGGACGCCCTCCTCTTCCAGCGCTGCACCTGGTGCGGCACCGCGATGTACCACCGGCTGCTGTGTCCGGTGTGCCAGGGCAGTGAGCTGCGCACGGAACGCAGCGAGGGGGTCGGCACGGTCCGCCACTCCACCGTGGTGCACCGCAACACCCCTGCGGCGCGCAATGTGTCGCTGGTGGAGATGGCCGAGGGGTTCGTCGTCCGCGGCCGGGTCATGGGCCCGCCGGTCGGCATCCACAGCGGTGACCGGGTCCGGCTGTCCACCGCCAAGGACCCGGTGCGCGGTGAACCGGTCTTCCAGCTGGTGGACGAGCCGTACCGGGCCTGGACCTGACCGCCGTAGGAATGTCTCAGCGGCTGCACAGCGACGAGATCACGTCCCGTACCGCCACGGGACGTCCGGTCGCGAACCCCTGACCGACGGGAGAGCGAGGCCCCGTCGCGCGCGCGTCGTCGGTGGTGACGGCGTCGTCGAAGACATTGCGGTCGCGCACATAGCCGTCGTCGCCCTGCGGCGCGCGGGGGCGGCCGGGTTCGGCTCATGCGGAGGGCCTTTCCCCGCCGCCGGCCGTCCCGTCGCGGCCTTGGCGACGGGCCCTTCCGGTTTCGGCCGCCGGGCCCGGGGCCTATGGCGTCGGCGGCGCGGTGCGGGGGCCTGCGGCGCGGTCCCGCGATGTGATCCATCACCCGCCGCGCACAGGCAACCCACAGCCTCCGTCTCCCCTCCTCCGGGGGCGAAGGGACATCCGGGTCCCGCCCGGACGTCCGAGGTCGGGGTTCAAGGAGGAACAGTGGTCCGTGCCCGGCACATTGGGGTGGTGGCCGCCGCGTTGCTCGCGGTGGCCGGGGCATCCCCGGGGGTGGCGCTCGCCGACTCCCAACCCAGCGGTGCTGATGGAGTGTTGGCGGCCAGGGACGGCACGCCGCTGCCGCCGGGATGGCGGCTGACCGGCGGCGGATCGGCGCCGCAGCTGGTGTGGCGGTCCGGCCGGCCGGTGCCGATGGGTGACGCGCGGGTCGAATTCCGGGCCGGGGGCCGCCTGTTGGGCGTGCCACGGCCGGCGGCGGACGGGCACACCTTCCGACTGCCGCTCGGTGAACGGCGGTTGACGGAGCTGCGCGGAATCCTGCCGGGCGCGCGGCCGGGCGGCCTGGAGGTCTGGTCCGGCGGGCGGCGATTGGACGCGCCGGAAGCGCGGGGCGCCGCGCCGGCGGTCCAGCCGCCCGCCCCGCTGCCCGCGAACGCCGTCGATCCGGGCAAGCCCGGCAACTACCGCACCAGAACCGGCGAGTACGCGCTGAACTCGGTCCGGCTGCCCGGCTTCCCGCAGCCGGTGGAGATGCGCGCGGTGGTCGTCGCGCCGGTCGGCGCGTCCGGCAAGCGGCCCCTCGCGCTGTTCCTGCACGGCCGTCACGCCACGTGCTACAAGGGCCGCGGGGAGGCCGGCGGCGACTGGCCCTGCAAGGGGGGCACCAAGCCGATACCGAGCCACCGCGGCTATCTGCGCGACCAGCAACTGCTCGCCTCCCAGGGCTATGTGACCGTTTCCATCGCCGCCAACGGCATCAACGGGCAGGACTTCGCGGCCGAGGACGGCGGCGCGCAGGCCCGGTCGTCGCTGGTGCGGCTGCACCTGGCCCGGTGGGCCGACTGGGCCGAACACCCCCGGACGGCGCCGCAGGCGGCCCGTGAGGCGCCCCGCGCCGATCTGTCGAAGGTGCTGCTGGTCGGGCACTCCCGGGGTGGCGAGGGCGTCAACCGGGCCGCGCTGGACAGCCTGGCCCCGCCACCCGCCGACCAGGACGGCTACCACGGGCGGGTGCGCTGGACCGTCCGGGGCACCGTCCTCATCGGCCCGACCGTCTTCGGGCAGAACCCGGTGCCGGACGTGCCGTCGGTGACCATCCTGCCGGGCTGCGACGGCGACGTCTCCGACCTCCAGGGCGAGGTGTACGTCGACGGCACGCGCGCGGTCGGCAACGGCAGCGCGCTGCACAGCGCCGTGTACGTGATCGGCGCCAACCACAACTTCTTCAACTCGGAGTGGACACCGGGCCAGGCGGCGGCGCCGGCCGAGGACGACTTCTACGACGAACCGGGCCACCCCGACCCGGTGTGCGGCAAGCGGGCCGCGACCCGGCTGTCCGCCGACCGGCAGCACCGGGCCGGCAGCACGTACATCGCCGCCGCCGCACGCCTGTTCCTCGCCGGGGACGACCGGGTGCGGCCGCTGCTGGACGGCTCCGGGAAGCGGGCGCCGTCGGCGGACCCGGCGCGGGTGCTGAGCCACGCGGTGGGCGCCCGCCGGGGCGGCGGGTTCCTGCCGGACGGCGGGGTGTCGGTGACCGGCGGCAAGCTGTGCGCCGCGGCGGACCCGAGCCCGGCCCGCAGTTGCCTGGCCGCGAACACCAAGGGGGCCTCGCCGCACTTCGCCCAGTGGGAGACCGACCGGGAGACCGGCCGGCAGGCGGTGGCGCTGCGCTGGACGCGCGCCGGCAGCCCGGCCCGGGTGACGCCCGTCAAGCCGGTGTCGCTGTCGGGTTCGACGGCGCTGGCCCTGCGGGTGTTCGTACCGCCGAACACCCGGGGCACGCGGCTGGACGTGTCGCTGACCGACACCTCCGGCAAGAAGGCCAGGCTCGGCGGCGTCACGCTGGACGGGCTTCCCGGCAGCGAGCGGACCGCCTCCTACTGGGCGCGGGAGGTCCGGGTGCCCCTGACGGCGGCCGGCCGCGCCGGACTGAAGCTGGGCTCGGTCAAGTCCCTCGAGCTGACGTCGCGTTCGGCTTCCGGGCGGGCCTGGCTGATGGACGCGTGGGGCTGGCGGGCCGGAACCCCCGCGGTACGCGTGGAAGCGCTGCCGCGCGTGGACGTCGGCCGGACGACCGTGTCCGAGGGGGACTCGGGCTCGCGCACCTACCGGGTTCCGGTGCGGGTGTCGGGCCGGGGCGGCGGCGGCCAGGTCCGGGTGTACGTCGTCGACCCGGTCACCGGGCGGGCGACGGACCGGCTGGTGACGGTGCGTCCGGGCGGTCATGACGCGGATGTGCCGGTCGAGGTGCGGGGCAACACCCGCTACGGCACCGATGTGTCCCACGATGTGCTGGTGAAGGCGGTCCGCGGCGCGGTCGTCGGCTCCTACCGGGGCGGGATCACCGTGCGCGACGACGACCCGGCGCCCACGATGACCCTCACACCGGTCGCCGCGAAGGTGACCGAGGGGCAGTCGCTGAAGTGGCGGGTGACGCTGTCGGAGCCGGTCGACGTCGACATGGACGCCTGGTTCGGGGTCGCGCCCGCCACCGCTCCGGAGCTGTCCACCAAGGACGTCCCGGCGGCCTGGCTGCGGGACCAGTCCGGCGAGAAGCCCGACCCCGAGCGACCGCTGTCCAAGGTGGCCGGGCTCTGGCTGTGGGCGGACATCCCGGCGGGCCGCACGAGCGTGGAGCTCACCGTGCCCACGGTCAAGGACGGGGTGCGGGAGTCCACCGAGTCGGTGCGGTTCCGGCAGCTCGACCCCGAGACCGGCAAGCCGCGCACCGGCGGCCTGGAGGCGACGGGATCGGTGCTCGACGCGTCGTAGCGCCTACGAGACCGGTGCCCGGCGCGCCACAGGCCCTGCGAGACCGGTACTCGACGCGCCGTAGGACCGACGGACCCGGTCCACGGCGCACCGTAGGTCCGAAGGACCCGGCGCACGGCGCCGCGCAGGCGGCCGCCGCCCGGGTGGCCCTCACTCGCCGAGGGTCACCCGGATGCCGACCGTGCCGCCCAGGCCGCGCCGCAGCCGGCTGCCCAGCAGGGTGAGGCGGCCGACGACGCCGTACTTGCGGGCGATGAGGCTCCGGTAGCGGGCGGTGGTGTCCGCGCCGGTGATCTCGGCGGTGGCGGGCAGCTGGTCGCCGGTGGGGTTGCCGCGCCGGTCGCAGGGGCCGACGAGGACATCGCCGCGGCGCCGGATCCGCTTGACCTTCCCGCTGTCGCCGGCGGTCCATACGCCGAGGGTGTCCCCGTCCCGGACCACCCAGACCGGGGTGGCGACGGGGGTGCCGTTCCGGCGGTAGCTGGTCAGCAGCAGGTAGGGGCCGGCGCCGAGCCGGGCGAGCCGTGTGGGATCCATGTGCGCAGTCTCCCGCCCGCCGGGCCCGGGGTCCAGACGGCGAAGATCGGCCGGGGCGCTAGATTGCGTCCCGCACGCTGTATCCCCCGTCAGAGGTCCCCGTCTTCCAGGAGCTGACCCACGTGACCGACATCCCGGCAGCCACCAACGGCGTGGCCGCCTCGCTGCGCGCCCGCATCAACACCGACCAGCCGCACACCGCCCGGATCTGGAACTACTGGCTCGGCGGCAAGGACAACTACGAGGTCGACCGGGAGGCCGGCGACCGGATCCGCCAACTGCACCCGGGCATCGGGGAGTACGCGCGCGCCGACCGGCTCTTCCTGGGCCGCGCGGTGCGCCACCTGGCCGGCGAGGTGGGCATCCGGCAGTTCCTGGACATCGGTACCGGGCTGCCCACGGCCGACAACACGCACGAGGTGGCACAGCGCGTCGCGCCGGAGTCGCGGATCGTGTACGTGGACAACGACCCGCTGGTCCTCGCGCACGCGCGGGCCCTGCTGACCAGCACGCCCGAGGGCCGTACCGACTATCTGGACGAGGACCTGCGCAACGTCGACGCGATCGTGGAACACGCGTCGCGGACACTGGACTTCAGCCGGCCGGTGGCGCTGATCCTGCTCGGCGTGGTCATCTTCATCGGCGACGACGAGGACCCGTACGGCCTGGTACGGCAGTTGACGGACCGGCTGCCGGCGGGCAGCCACCTGGTGCTGTCGCACACCATCACCAGCCCGTCCATGCCGGACGTGGACGAGGCGGTGCGGTTCTGGAACGAGCACGGCACCCCGAAGCTCACCCAGCGCACGCCCGCCGATGTCGCCCGGTTCTTCGACGGCCTCGAGCTGCTGGAGCCGGGGCTGGTGTCCTGCTCGCGGTGGCGGCCCGAGCCCGCGGACGGGCCGGAGCCGGCGGAGGTCGCCATGTTCGGCGGGGTGGCCCGCAAGGACTGACCCCGGCGGCCGCTGAACACCCGCGCGCCGGGCGCCGTATGGAGGAGCGGGCCCCCGCCCGGGCGGGGGCCTCGCGGTGTCCGCCCGGGCGTCGCGGGTCCGGCTTCGGGAGCCTCGCATGCGGCACGCACGACGACGGGTCGTCCGACGGGTGACACGCCTGGCGGCGGCCTGCGGACTCCTCCTGGGAGGCACGATGGTCGCCCGGGCCGCCGGGGCGGACCAGCCCCCGGCCGCCGGGCCGGGGCGGCCCGGCGACACCGGTGCGGCGCTGGTGGCCCGGCTCGGCACCGCCCGTACGGCGGGCAGCTGGATCGGTGCCGACGGGCGCGCGGTGGTGGCGGTGACCGACGGTGCGGCGGCGCGGGCGGTACGCCGGGCCGGGGCCGGGGCGAAGACCGTCGCGCACAGCATGGACGAGCTGAAGTCGGCGACGGCGGCGCTGCGTTCGGCGCCGCGCGTGCCGGGCACGGCGTGGGCGGTGGACTACCGGACCAACCGGGTCGTGGTACGGGCCGACCGCACGGTGTCCGCCGGTGACTGGTCCCGGCTGGGCCGAGTCGCCCACCGGATCGGCGGGTTCGTGCACATGGAGCGGACGAAGGGCGTCTTCACCACGCGGCTGAACGGCGCCCGGCCGATCCTGTCGGCCGGCGGGCGCTGCTCGGCGGGATTCAACGTCACCGACGGGCGGTCCGACTTCATCCTCACGGCCGGTCACTGCGGGCCCGCCGGGGCCGTCTGGTTCGCCGGCGACCCGGGCGGCCGGCCGCTCGGCACCACGGTCGACAGCGCGTTCCCGGGCAGTGACTTCTCGCTCGTGCGGTACTCCGGCGGCAGGGCGGGAGCGGGCGCCGACGTGGTGGCGGTCGGCGGCGGCAAGGGCGTGCGGATCACCGGGGCGGCCGATCCGGCGGTGGGGCAGCGGGTGTTCCGCAGCGGCAGCACCAGCGGGCTGCGCGACGGCCGGGTCACCGCGCTCGACGCGACCGTCAACTACCCGGAGGGGACGGTCACCGGACTCGTCGAGACCACAGTGTGCGCCGAACCGGGCGACAGCGGCGGCCCGCTGTTCGCCGAGGGCGTCGCGCTCGGTGTGACCTCGGGCGGCGACGGCGACTGCGCGACGGGCGGGACGACGTTCTTCCAGCCGGTGACCAAGGCGCTGTCGGCGCTGGGTGTCCGGCTGGTCCGCGCGGCCGGGGACACGGGCGGCGGTACCCCGGCGGGCGCCTCCTCCCCCATGGTCTCCCCGGGCACGGCGGCCCCGGGCCCGGTCCGTGCCCTGCCGGCCCGGCTGACGGACGTCCGGAACGTCGGGCCGGGTCTGCTGGTCATCGCGGGCAGCCTGGTCGCGCTGGCCGCGACCCGGTACCTGCGGGCCGAGCGGGACCGCAGGGCGTACCGGAGGCGCTACTCGGCGACCTGGAGCTGACCGGGAGGTACGGGCGCGGGTGGGTCGGGCGGTACGGCGCGGTGGGCGCGGGGTCGGTCAGGCGGCCCGGTGCGACCGCGGGGCCGCGGCGGCCCACTCCATCACGAGGCGCTGGTACTCCGCGCGCTGCTCGGTGGTCAGTGTCCCGCCCGACCGGCGCCACAGGGCCCGGATCTCCTCGTTGACCTCCGCGGCCGATCGCTCGGAGGCGGCTGCAACAGTGGTGGACATGCTGTGAAGCATATGCCGATCGAGGTGAAGGCGCTGTGAGTAAGTGCGAGCGATACGGACATAACGGACCGTGTTGCTCATCACGTCACTGCTCTTGACGCATAAAATCTCGCGTCGCGAAAGTGATCCATATGACTTTCTCCCTCGGCATCGTCGGCGCGGGGCAGTTCTCCGGCCGGTTCGCCGCGCTCTTCCACGCCCACCCCGGCGTACGGGACGTCTATGTCACCGACCTCCTGCCCGAGCGCGCCGAGCGCCTCGTCGCCGCGCACGGCCTCGCGGGGACGTTCCCGTCGTACGCGGCGATGCTGGAGTCACCGGCCGTCGACGCGGTCGCGGTCTTCACCCAGCGCTGGACCCACGGCCCGCTGGTCCTGCGGGGCCTGAACGCGGGCAAGCACGTGTTCTCGGCCGTCCCGATGGCGGTCACCGCCGAGGAGGTCGCCGCGATCGTCGCCACCGTCCGGTCCACCGGGCTGACGTACATGATGGGCGAGACCAGCCACTACCACCCGGCGACCGTGCTCGCCCGCGCCCGGATCGCCGAGGGCGCCCTCGGCCGGGTGTTCTACGCCGAGGGCGACTACGTCCACGACATGGACCTGGGCTTCTACGACGCCTACCGGTACAGCGGCGGCGAGAACTGGCGGGCGACGGCCAGCTATCCCCCTCTGCTGTACCCGACGCACTCGGTGGGCGGGGTGCTCGGGGCCTGGCGGACGCACGCGGTGAGCGTGTCGGCGATCGGCGTCCGCGACGAGGGCGACGACGGCGTCTTCGACCGCTCGGTCAGCATGTTCGACAACGACGTGTCCAACGCCACCGCGCTGTTCGAGGTCGCGGGCGGCGGATCGTTCCGCACCAACGAGTTCCGGCGGGTCGGCTACCCCGCGTACCTGCGCGAGTCCCGGTTCCGGTTCTTCGGGACCGCGGCCAGCATGGAGCAGCTCGCCACGGTGGCCCTGTGGCAGGACCGCGGCGGCGTCGAGGACATCACCGAGCTGCTGGAGCCGAAGCGGGCCGTCGCGCCCGACGACCCGTCCCTCGCCGCTGTCGCGCCCGAGCTGCGCGCGGCCTTCACCTCGGGCTCGGCGCCGGTGCACGACCGGTCCCGGCTGCCCCGTGCGTTCGACCACCTGCCCAACGGGCACGAGGGCAGCCACCACTTCCTGGCGGACGACTTCGTCACCGCCGTGGCGCGGCGCACACTTCCGCCGGTGAACGCGTGGGTGGCCGCCCGCTACACCCTGCCGGGCATCGTCGCGCACGAGTCGGCACGGCAGGGCGGTGTACGGCTTCGGATCCCGGACTTCGGGGACGCCCCCGCGTCCTGACGGACCGGCCCGGGCTCAGGTGCCCGGCTTGCGGCCGTAGACGAAGACGTCGTCGCCGTTCCTCAGCAGCGACCAGTACTTCTTGGCGTCCTTCTTCGTCATGTTGACGCAGCCGTGCGAGCCCGGCGGGTTCCACATGCTCAGGCCCACCGAGTGGAAGGCCTGGCCGCCGTCGAAGAACTGGCTGTAGGGCATCGGCACGTCGTAGAGGTTCGAGACGTGGTCGATGTCCCGCCAGTAGATCTTCTTCAGGCCGGTGCGGGTCTCGTAGCGGTCACGGCCGGTGCGCACCGGCACGGGGCCGTAGACCAGCTTCTTGCCGTCCTGGATCCAGCTGAGCTGGAGCGTGAGGTTCACACAGGCGATCCGGCCCTTGTTCACCGGGCACTTGCCGTCCTTGTTCGGCTTGTTGCCGACGGCCTTCTGCTTGTTCATGAGGTCCATCACGCCCCAGGTGACCGAACCGGCGTAGCCGATGGTCGGGGTGATGCCGTGCTTGCTCTGGAACGCCCGGATCGCCGTGCAGTCGGCGGCGGACTGCCTGCCGTCGACCGGCCGGCCCAGGAACTTCTCCACCTGCTTCTGGTACGGCCCGGTGCTCGTGCTACAGCTCGCGGCCTGGGCCGGTGCCGCGGTGACGGCGAGCGCGAGCGGCGCCACCAGTCCCGTCACGCCCAGCCCTACGACGCCTCGTCTGCGTATGCCCCCCATGGCGGCCTCTCTCCTTCCGGTTCCTGGTCTGCTCGCCCGGTCCTCCCGGGTGCTCTCCAGCTCGAATTCCCGCGGTCTCGGACTACTAGACCCGGCCGGGGAGGGCATGGTTGTGGTTCCGGTCAGGCTGTGACGAAACGGTGAAGTTCAGACCGTATCGCACGCCCTGAGCGGTTCGTCCGCCCGGGTCGGGTCCCCGGGGGCCGCCGTGCGCGGCAGCCGGGGCCGGCGGGGCGGTGTCCGGTTCGGCCGGTCCAGTTGTCACGAAGTGGACCGGGCGGGGGGCGGCGGCCCGCGCGGCCTAGGGTGCGGCGCATGGACCGCACGCTCGCCGGTGACCTCGCCCGGCTTCCCGAACTGTTGCAGGCCGCCCGTGATGTCGCCGCCCGGGAGGTGGCGGGGCTGGCCGGGCGGCCGGTCGCCGCGCCCGGCCCGGCGCCGGGGCGGGCGCCGCTGCCGGCCGAGGGGGTGGGCGGCGAGGGCGCCCTCGCGTACTTCACCGAGCGGTGGGCGCCCGGTTTCTCCGGCTCCGCCGGCCCGCGCTACCTCGGTTTCGTCACCGGCGGGGCGACACCCGCGTCCGTCGCCGGGGACTGGCTGACGTCCGCGTTCGACCAGAACCTGTCGGGTGCGGGCGGCTCCCGGGCCGAGGAGCTGGAACGGGAGACGGTGGCATGGCTGCGTGAACTGTTCGGGCTGGGCGCGGAGCACAGCGGGGCGTTCGTGACGGGCGCGACCATGTCGAACACGGTCGGGCTGGCCATCGGCCGCGAGTGGGCGGGCGAACGGCTGGGCGTGGACGTCTCCCGGCAGGGGGCGGCGGCGCTGGGTCCGCTGGACGTGCTCTCGGGCAGCCCGCACTCCAGCGTCGCGAAGGGCATGTCGGTGCTGGGCCTGGGCCGGGACCGGCTGCGGCGGGTACCGCTGCTGCCGGGCGGGCGGGAGGCGGTCGACGTGGCCGCGCTGGAGGCGGCGCTGGCCGAGCGGGCGGGCCGGCCGGTGATCGTGGTCGCGAACGCGGGCACCGTGAACACCGTCGACTTCGACGATCTGCGGGCGATCGCCGCGCTGAAGGAACGGTACGACTTCTGGCTGCACGTGGACGGGGCGTTCGGCGCGTTCGCCGCGCTCAGCCCCCGGCATGCGGCGCTGGTCGACGGGCTGGACGCGGCCGACTCGGTCTGCGTGGACCTGCACAAGTGGCTGAACGTGCCCTATGACGCGGCCGTTCAGTTCACCCGGCACCGCGATCTGCAGGTGGCGGTGTTCCACAACGCCTCGCCGTATCTGGGACTGCCCGCGGGCGAGCCCGAGTTCCTGCATCTGACCCCGGAGAACTCGCGCCGGCTGCGCGCCCTGCCGGCCTGGTTCTCGCTCGTGGCCTACGGCCGGGCCGGGCACCGGGAGATCGTGGAGCGCAATGTGACGCTGGCCCGCCGGCTCGGCGCGGGGATCGAGGCGCTGCCGGGTCTGCGCCTACTCGCCCCGGTGCGGCTCAACGTCGTCTGCTTCACCCTCGCCGAGGATCCGTCCGAGGAGCGGGTGGCGCGGCTGGCCCGGGCGGTCGCCGCGTCCGGGGAGGCGTTCCTGACGCCGACGGTGTACGACGGGGTGCCCGGGCTGCGCGCGGCGTTCAGCAACTGGCGGACCACCGAGGCGGACACCGACCGGGTGCTGCGGGTTCTGGCCGACTCGGCCTGTCGAGACGTCAACTAGTGTGCGTTCGCACCTTGGTTCACCGGTACCCGGTGACGTCCGCCGGTCTGCCCGCGTCCTGCACCTCGGTCAGGTAACGCCAGGCGTCCGGGCGGCTGCCGTCGAGGTCGGTGAAGCCGTACACCTGTGCCAGGCCGCCGCTGGAGAGGGACTGCCCGTTGAACCGGGCGACGTCCGGGTCGGCGGCCAGGGCGGCGACGGCCCGGCCGGTGAAGCGCGGGGTCTCGGAGATGGCGAAGTGCGGTTCGCGTGCCAGGGCGTCCCGCCAGTTCTCCTCGCGCACGCCGAAGGTGTCGAGCATGATCTCCGAGCGCATCCAGCCCGGTGTCAGGGCCACCGCCGTCGCGCCGCGCGGCCCGAGTTCGTGCCCCAGGGCGAAGGCCATGCGCAGGACGGACGCCTTGGCGAGGTCGTAGAAGAAGTTCACGCGGTAGGTGTCGCGGTTGTACTCGGCGGTGCCGTCGGTGACCTCCACGACCAGGCCGCCGGGCCGGCGCAGCAGCAGCGGCAGCGCGTAGTGGCTGGTGACGGCGTGGGTCTCGACGGCGAGGCGGAGCAGCCGCAGCCCGCCCGCGAGATCGTGCTCCCACACGGGGGTGTCCCACTGGAAGAGGTTCTCCCCGCCCCAGATGTCGTTGACGAGGACGTCGAGGCGGCCCCGTTCCCCCGCGATCCGGTCCACCAGGTGCCGTACGGCCGAGTGGTCGAGGTGGTCGGCCGCCACGGCGATGCCCCGGCCGCCGGCCTCGGTGACGAGGTCGGCGGTGTCCTCGATGGTCTCGGGGCGGTCGTACTCCGAGCGGCGGGCGCGGGTGCTGCGGCCGGTGACGTACACGGTGGCGCCGGCCGCGCCGAGTTCCACGGCGATGCCCCGGCCCGCGCCCCTTGTCGCCCCGGCGACCAGCGCCACCTTGCCGTCCAGCGGTCCTGTCATGTCCTGCCTCCCGTGGGCCGTGCCTGCTGTGCCCTGCCACTCTCACGGGAATACCGGACATCTTCTGTCGGTGTTTCGGGGGCGTCCGCGATCAGTGCCCGCGGTCGATCCACTCCTGGAGGTGCGGGGCCTCCGCGCCGATGGTGGTGGCGTCGCCGTGTCCGGTGAGGACCTTGGTCTCGGCCGGCAGGGTGAGGAGGCGGTCGCGGACGGAGTCGATGATGGTCGGGAAGTGGGAGAAGGAGCGCCCGGTCGCGCCGGGGCCGCCCTGGAAGAGGGTGTCGCCGGTGAACACGGTGCCGAGACCGGGGTCGTACAGGCAGACGGCGCCCGGGGCGTGTCCGGGGGTGTGCAGGACGGTGAGGTCGGCGCCGGCGGCCTCGATGACCTGGCCGTCGAGGAGGTGCCGGTCGGGTTCGCGGTCCGGGTGGGTCTGCCGCCACAGCGGCAGGTCGTCGCGGTGCAGCCAGATCGTGGCGCCGGTCAGGTCGGCGAGGCGCGGGGCCGCGTTGACGTGGTCGTTGTGGGCGTGCGTGCACACGATGGCGGTCAGCCGGCGGTCGCCGACGGCGCGGGCGATGGCCTCGGCGTCGTGGGCGGCGTCGATGACGATCACCTCCCGGTCGTCACCGACGAGCCACACGTTGTTCTCCACGTCCCAGGTGCCGCCGTCCAGGGTGAACTGGCCGCTGGTGACGAGGCGTTCGATCCGCGCGGTCATCACAGCACCACCACCGAGCGCAGTACGTCGCCGTGGTGCATCCGCTCGAACGCCTGCTCCACCTGGCCGAGTCCGACGGTCTCGGTGACGAACGCGTCGAGCGGCAGGCGGCCTTGCAGGTGCAGGTCGATCAGCATCGGGAAGTCACGGCTGGGCAGGCAGTCGCCGTACCAGCTCGACTTCAGGGCGCCGCCGCGGCCGAAGACGTCCAGCAGGGGCAGTTCGAGCTTCATGTCGGGGGTGGGGACACCGACGAGGACGACGGTGCCGGCCAGGTCGCGGGCGTAGAAGGCCTGCCGGTAGGTCTCGGGGCGGCCGACGGCCTCGATGACGACGTCGGCGCCGAAGCCGCCGGTCAGCTCGCGGATCGCCTCGACCGGGTCGGTCTCCTTGGAGTTGACGGTGTGGGTGGCGCCCAGGGTGCGGGCCTTGGCCAGCTTGCGGTCGTCGATGTCCACGGCGATGACGCGGGCCGCGCCGGCCAGGTTCGCCCCGGCGATGGCCGCGCCGCCGACACCGCCGCAGCCGATGACCGCGACCGAGTCGCCGCGGCCGACGCCGCCGGTGTTGATCGCGGCGCCGATGCCGGCCATCACCCCGCAGCCGAGGAGGCCCGCGACCGCCGGGGAGACGGCCGGGTCGACCTTGGTGCACTGGCCGGCCGCGACGAGCGTCTTCTCGGCGAAGGCGCCGATGCCGAGCGCCGGGGACAGCTCCTGGCCGGTGGCGGCGAGGGTCATCTTCTGCCGGGCGTTGTGGGTGTTGAAGCAGTACCAGGGCCGGCCGCGCAGACAGGCCCGGCACTGCCCGCACACCGCACGCCAGTTGAGGATGACGAAGTCCCCGGGCGCGACGTCGGTGACGCCCTCGCCGACCGACTCCACGACGCCGGCGGCCTCGTGGCCGAGCAGGAAGGGGAAGTCGTCGGAGATGCCGCCCTGCTTGTAGTGCAGATCGGTGTGGCAGACCCCGCAGGCCTGGACGCGTACGACGGCTTCGCCGGGCCCCGGGTCCGGCACCACGATCGTCTCGACCCGCACGGGCTCGTTCCTGCCCGGTGCGATCACGCCGCGTACTTCCTGCGCCATGGCCTGTCCCTTCATCGAATGCCTTCGCCGACGACCCTACGACGCGACCGGTCGGCAGCGGGAAGGATCACGTACATGATCGCGGATCTTTCCGGCCGCCGTCGGCCGCGGCGCGGGGCGGGGGTCAGCGCAGGCGGACGGGGACGGCGTTCACCAGGCCGAGCAGGGGCGCCGCGGGGGCGATGACCTGCTCCACCTGGCGCAGTTGGTTCAGTTCCCGCAGGTGCTTCAGCTCCCCCACCTGCTCGCTGACCTTCGGCACCCGGTCGCGGTGCGGGGCCGGAATGTCACCGGCGGTGAGCGAGTCCAGCGTGGAGAGTGCGGCGAGCTTTCCGACGACGGGGGCGCCGGTGCCCGCCGCGTCCGCCTGGGGTGCGGCGATGCCGGCGATCCCGGCGGCCAGACCGACGGCGGCGGCGATGCGACGTGTTGAGATCATGCCCTCCGCAACGCCCCGGCGCCCCGGCCGGACACGGGTGGCGGGGCGGGCTCACCCGTGAGGCGGACCGCGGTGTCCGCGCTTGCCGGGGCCGCCGGGGCGGAGGAGTCTCGTCAGGGGGGACCCGTGGCGGTCCGCCCACGGGCGGGCCGCGGGCGCCTGAAGGAGGTCACCATGGGCAGCGCGACGGGCTCCGCTTTCGACGCCGGGACACTGCGCCGGGGCATAGAGGGCAACACCGGCAACACCCTTCTGTCGCTGTACGCGGACGACGCGCGGATCCGCATCGTCGACCGTGTCCACCAGCCCAGTCGTCCCACGGAGCTGCACGGCCGGGTCGAGATCGCCGAGTTGCTGGACGACATCTACCGCCGCGACATGACGCACAAGCTGGAGCAGTGCGTCATCCAGGGCGACCACGCCGCCTACAGCGAGTCCTGCGAGTACGCGGACGGCACCCGGGTGCTGGCCGAGTCGATGCTCACGCTGCGGGACGGCAAGATCGCCGATCAGCTGATCATCCAGGTGTGGGACGAGTAGCCCCGGCCCGGAGGGAAAGGCAAGGTGGTCCGAAGGTCGTACGCACGCTCGGTTACGCTGTACGCGGGCCGTGACTGGCGCTGAGGTGGAGAACCACCGGGGAGCGGCCCGCGAGGTCAGCCGCGCGCCTGGGCGAGAAGAGTCGATCCGCTCCAGGAGTGTGCAGCATGACCCAGCCCCAGGCCGCCCGTCTGATGGACGGCACCGCGCTCGCCCGCCGCATCGTGGAGGACACCGCGCGGCGGGCCGCCGAACTCACCGAGCGCACCGGCACCGCGCCGTGTCTCGCGACCGTGCTGGTCGGCGAGGACCCGGCGTCGGTGACCTACGTCCGCATGAAGCAGAACCGCTGCCGCAAGGCCGGCATCACCTCCCGGCACGTCGCCCTCGCCGCCACCACCACGACGGACGAACTCGTCGGCACGCTGCGGGAGTTGTCGGCCGACCCGGGGGTGCACGGGATCCTGCTCCAGCACCCGGTGGGCGACCACATCGACGAGCGGGCCGCGTTCGAGGCGATCGCGCCGGAGAAGGACGTGGACGGTGTCACCTTCGCCTCGTTCGCCACGATGAGCTTCGGGCTGCCGGGCTTCGTCTCCTGCACGCCGGGCGGCATCGTACGGCTGCTGGACGAGTAAGGTGTCGACCCGGCCGGGAAGCGGGCCGTGGTGGTGGGCCGCAGTGCGATCCTCGGCAAGCCGGTGGGCATGCTGCTGCTGGCGCGGGACGCCACCGTGACGTACTGCCACTCGCGCACCCGGGACCTGTCGGCGGCGGTCCGCGAGGCCGACATCGTGGTGGCCGCGGTGGGCCGGCCCCGGCTGATCCGCGGGCAGGACATCAAGCCGGGCGCGGTCGTGATCGACGCGGGCTACAACCCCGGGAACGTCGGCGACGTCGACTTCGACTCGGCCGTGGAACGCGCCTCGCTGATCACGCCGGTTCCGGGCGGGGTGGGCCCGATGACGATCGCCACACTGCTGGAACAGACGGTGACGGCGGCGGGCCGGCAGCTCGGCGTCTGAGTGTGCCGTCCCGGGACGTCGGTCACAGGCGCGCCGGGGACTTGAGCGGATGAGGGCCTTCTGGGTCCGGTGTGGATCGCGGCATCCACGACCGGTACTCAGGAGGCCCTCGTGTCCCACCACCGTGTTGCCGGCCCGGCCCGGCGCCGGCGCGGGTGGGGGTACGTACGGAGTGAGCGGAGTCGTGCGAGGCGTGCCGGGGGCGCACAGCGCGACGGCGCGTCCGGTGGCGGACGGCGTGACCCTTCACGCCCGCACCGTGCACTCGAATGCAGGATGTGATGGCCGAAAAGATCCGGAAGGATCGATGCCGCCCCGGCGAGACGACGACTCGGTGGTTCAGCGACCGTCATCGTCGTGGAATTTCAGATCATCTGCGCAACGCGGGGCATTCACGGATTCGGTGGTCTAGGAGTGCCATGACGATGTCGGCTGGCGGTGTGCCGCACGCGAAAGGCCCTGTCGTCGCGGGAGACGCCGGGGTGACGTTCGCCTTCCCCGCGTCCGGCCCGGCGGAGGAGGCGGCCCGCGGTGCGGTGGTGCGGGCCGCGAACCACCTGCTGGCCCGGCAGGACGCCGGGGGATGGTGGAAAGGCCGGTTCACGACGGACGTCGCTTATGACGCCCACGACCTCTTCCTGCGCCACTTGCTCGGAGTGCTGGACGAACGTCTGGCGAAGGCGAGCGCACGGTGGATCCGCTCGCAGCAGAGCGCGGACGGTTCCTGGCCCCTCGTCTTCGAAGGCGAGGGACATCTGGGAACCACGATCCAGGCGTACGTCGCGCTCCGGCTCGCCGGGGACGGTCCGGACGAGGAGCACATGCTCCGGTGCGCGGCGTGGGTACGCGAGCGGGGCGGTGCGGCGGCCGCCCAGCTGACGACGCGGGTATGGCTCGCCCTGCTCGGCTGGTGGAGCTGGGACGATCTGCCCGAGGTCCCGCCGGAGATCATCGCCCTGCCCAAGTGGGCGCCGTTGAACATCTACTCGTTCAGCTCCGTCATGCGCGTGGCGCTGGTCGCCATCAGCGTCATCAGCACACATCGCCCCGCACGGCCGGCTCCCTTCGCCATCGACGAGCTCTTCGCTCCGCGCGGCACCTCCGCGGTCGCGCCGGCACCGGACAGCGGCCGGGAGAGGGTCTTCCGGCGTCTGAACGCCACGGTGCGCGTGTGCTCCAAGGGCATCCCCCGCCCGGTACGCGAGGCGGCGGCGAACGCCTGCGTCCGCTGGCTCCTGGAGCGTCAGGAAGAGGACGGCAGCTGGGGGGCGTGCACCCCCATGACCACGTGGGTCGTCCTCGCCCTGCACCTGCACGGCTACCCTTCGGACCATCCGGTGCTCAAGGCCGCCTGGGGCTTCCTGGAGGACTGCGGCGCGTGGCCGGAAGACGGTGTGCGGGCCCTGCACACCGTCCACAGCCCGGTGTGGGACACCTGCCTGTCCGCCACCGCGCTCCTCGACGCCGGCCTGGCGCCCGGTCATCCCGCGCTGGTCAGAGCCGCCGACTGGCTGCTCACCCGGCAGGCCGACCGGCCCGGCGACTGGGCCGCGCGGCGGCCCCGGCTGTCTCCCGGCGGCTGGGCCTTCCAGTTCCACAATCGGACCTATCCGGACAACGACGACACCAGCGAGGTGGCGCTCGCCCTGCACCGTGTGGACCATCCCGATCCGACCCGGGTCGACGACGCGCTGGGCAGGGCGGTGCGGTGGTGTCTCGGCATGCAGAGCCGCAACGGCGGGTGGGCGGCCTTCGACGTGGACAACACCAGTACCCTCCCCGCCAGGCTCCCGTTCTTCGACTTCGGTGAGTTCTGCACCGATCCGCCCACCGCCGACATCACCGCCCACGTGGTGGAGATGCTGGCCGCGCTGGGAAGGGCACGCGACCCCCGCACCCGCCGTGCCGTCCGCTGGCTGCTCGAACAGCAGGAGGCCAACGGCGCCTGGTACGGACGCTGGGGGGTGAACTACGTCTACGGCACGGGAAGTGTCCTGCCCGCTCTCGTCGCCGCCGGCGTTCCCCGCGGCCACGCCGCCGTCCGGCGCGCCGTCGCCTGGCTGACGTCGGTACAGAACGCGGACGGCGGCTGGGGCGAGAGCTGGGAGTCGTACGCGGATCCGGCCCGTGCCGGCCGTGGCCCGTCCACCCCTTCGCAGACCGCCTGGGCGCTGCTCGGACTGCTCGCGGCCGGAGAGCGCGACAGCACCGTGGTGCGGGACGGGGTGCGCTGGCTGACCGAGCGGCAGACGGAGGACGGCACCTGGGAGGAGCCGCACTACACCGGGACGCTCGTGCCCCGGGCCGTGGCCGCGCACTACGCGTACTACGGGCACGTCTTCCCCCTGATGGCGCTGGGCCGTTACGTCCGGCGCACGGGCGACGTATCGGTGGGCCGGCAACGGAACGAAGCGACGGAGCCGGACCGATGACCGGCCTCCCTCTGAAAGGCGCCCTTGCGATGACTGCTGAGACACTGGCGGTGGAGTCCGACTTCTTCGCGCCACGCACCGCGATCGACGATCTTCTGTTCGAGTTCCTGACGGAGAAGGCACGGACCGCTCCCGTGCCCGGCCAGTCGCCGCTCATCCTGATGCTGCGCGACTTCATCTCCGGGGGAAAGAGGGTGCGTCCGCTGCTGTGCGTGACCGGATGGATCGCGGCAGGCGGGCAGGGCGACGCCGCGCACGCCGTCAGGCTGGCCGCGTCCATCGAGCTGGCCCACACCTGCGCGCTCATCCACGACGACATCATGGACGCGTCCGACAGCCGCCGCGGGCGCCCCACGGTCCACCGGGCGCTGGCCGACCGGCACCACGTGCCGCGGCTCGCGCAGCAGTACGGGACCGGCGGAGCGATCCTCCTCGGCGACCTCGCCCTGGTCTGGTCGGACGAGTTGCTGCACACCACGCCCATGCCCGACGCCCACCGGGCCAGAGTGCTGCACTGCGTCGACCTGGCGCGCAGCGAACTGATCGCCGGCCAGCACCTGGACCTGCTGACCACCGGCAGGCTCCACGCGAGCGTCGAGACGCTGCTGAGCGTCATCCGCTACAAGACCGCCAAGTACACCATCGAGCGCCCCCTCCAAGTGGGGGCTGCCCTCGCCGGTGCCGGCCCGGAGGTCATGAACGCCTGCAGCGCCTACGGGATCCCCCTCGGGGAGGCCTTCCAGCTCCGGGACGACATCCTCGGGGTGTTCGGGGACCCGGACCGGACGGGCAAATCCCGCCTGGACGATCTGCGCGAGGGCAAGTGCACCAGCCTCGTCGTCCACGCGCTGCGGGTCTGCGGACCGACGCAGGCCGGCCGGCTGCACACGCTGATCGGCGACCCCGACCTCGGGGAGCAGGAAGCCGCGGAGGTCTGCGACATCCTCACCAGCACGGGAGCCCGGCGGGCGGTCGAGCGGATGATCGAGGAGAGGTACCGGCAGGCCCTGGACTCCCTGGCCCTGGCGCCCTTCCCGGCCTGCGCCGTCCGCACGCTGAAGGACGTCGCGGAGGCTGTCGTACACCGCACGGCGTGACGCCGGACCGGCCGCCGGCCGGCACCAGGAGATGCCCCGGCCGTCCACCGGCCCGGCCCACCAGGGAGGTAGGGATCCACAGTGATGACCACGACCGCACCCGCGGCGGTCCTCCAGACCGCCTGGCATGAAATCCGGTTGAGCTGGCTGTTCATCAGCGCCGACCGCTGGACCACCGTCTTCCCCGCCACCTGCTTCGTGACGGCGGCCGTCGTCCACGCCCGGCTGCCCCCGTCCGAAGCCGCGATCGCCCTGGTCTGCGGTGCGCTGTACTTCTGGCTGTTCGTCTACGAACACACTCTGGCCAACCAGCTCGTCGGTGTCGAGGAGGACCGCGTCAACAAGCCGTTCCGCCCGCTGGTCACCGGCCAGAGCAGCATCCGGGGCGCCCGGCTGCGCCTGAACGCCGTCCGGGTCCTGTTCCCCGTGTACGGGTACTGTCTGGGCGTCCTGGAGTGGGCCCTGATGTGGCAGATCCTCTCCCTGCTCCAGCACGAGTACCGCTGGGGCCGGCACTGGCTGGGCAGGAACCTCTACGCCGGCGCCGGAGTCGTCGCCCAGCTGGCCGCCGCCTGGGAGATGGTCACCACCATGTCGCCGGACGCCTGGCGCTGGATCGTGACCCTCGCGATCACCGTGACCCTGCTGATGTCCGTCCAGGACCTCCGCGACATCACCGGCGACCGCGCGGTCCACCGCTCCACCATGCCGCTGGTCTTCGGCGAGAGACCCACCCGGGTCTTCCTGTGCGCCGGCTTCGCCGTCGGCCCCCTGGCCATCCACCACTTCCTCATGAAGCCCGCCGGACCGCACTGGTGGATCATCGCCACGGACGTCGTCCTGTGCGGTTGGAGCCTGCTGCTCTCCGTCCGGGTGCTGCTGGCGCGGGGCCGGGAACAGGACCAGCGCAGCTACCGCCTGGTGGAACAGTGGTACACCCTCGCCCTGGCCGCCTCCGTCTACACACTTCGCTGACGAAAGGCCCCCGACGTGACCGCAGAGGCCGCGCAGCACGTGTGCCGGCAGCCACGCCTGCGCATCAGTGGCGTCTGGAAGGCCTACGGCCGCAGACAGCTCCTGCGCGGTGCCGACCTCGACGTGCCCGCCGGGACACTGGTCGGCGTCGTCGGCGAGAACGGCACCGGCAAGAGCACACTGCTCCGGATCGCCATGGGACACCTGGCGCCCGACCGGGGCACGGTGGAGCGCGCCGGCAAGGCGGGGTACTGCCCGCAGCACGCCGT
Source organism: Streptomyces sp. DSM 40868 (assembly GCF_011820545.1). Lineage (NCBI taxonomy): Bacteria > Bacillati > Actinomycetota > Actinomycetes > Kitasatosporales > Streptomycetaceae > Streptomyces > Streptomyces sp. DSM 40868. Next base: position 7,976,598 of record NZ_CP050504.1, on the reverse strand, counting down.
GCTGAACGACTCGTTCACCGTCATGCAGCACCTCCGCCTCTTCCAGGCGGCCTACCGGCTGCCGACCCTCGCACGAGCCCACGAGCTGATGGACCTCCTGGCGTTCGCCGACAGCGGCCGGCAGCGCGCCGGGGAGCTCAGCGGAGGCACACGACAGAAGCTGAACCTCCTGCTCGCCCTCATGCACGATCCACAGCTCTTGGTGCTCGACGAGCCCTACCAAGGGTTCGACTGGGACACCCACCAGCGTTTCTGGTCGCTCGCCGCCCGGCTGCGCGACCAGGGCAGGTCGATCGTCGTGGTCTCGCACCTGCTGCACGATCGGCATCACTTCGACGCGGTCGGCCACCTGCGCGACGGCCGTCTGGACATGGAGAGAACCACCCGATGACGTACCGGCCCTCGGCCTACACCGAGATGCTGCGCTGCACTCTCCTCGGTCACCTGCGCAGCCGTATGGCCGTGCTCCTGGCGGTCGCCTTCATCCCCGCCTGGATCATGGTGGCGCGGCTGTGCGCGCCGGACCGGACGCTGCGGTTCTCCCTGGAGTCCGCGGGCACCGACGTCCTCGCGCCGGCGAACCATGTCAGTCAAGTGGTGAACGCTCTCGCCGCCGTCACCCTGGTCACGGGTTTCTCGATGTTCATGGAGACCTTCAAGGCCGGGGAGACGGACCGCCGGCTGGTGCTGGCGGGCTATCCGAAGCTCCGGATGCTGCTCGCCAAGGTCACCGCGGTCGCCCTGGTCACCGCGCTCATCGCCGTGTACACCATGGCCGTGCTCGGCAGCTCGCTGCCGGTGAACCAGCTGGGCCCGCTGGCCCTCGCGGTGTTCGGCGCCGGCCTCGCCTACGGCGGAATCGGTCTCCTGCTCGGCTCGTTGGTACGCGGCGAGCTGGAGGGCTTCTTTCTCGTCATCATGCTCAGCCTGGTCGACACCGGTCTGCAGAACCCGGTCCTGAACGTCGCCGACCTCACCGGCCTGAGCGCGCTTCCCCTGTACGGCGCGTGCCAGTCGGCGCTGGCCGCGGCCTTCACGTCCTTCACCCCCTGGTCCTACGGGCTGCTGTCGCTCGCCTGGTCCGCCGCGACCAGCGCCCTGGCCCTGCTCGCCTTCCATGTGCGCACCCGCCCGCACTGCCGGATCGCCCCCGAGGTGCTTGCCGGAACACCGCACCCATGACCACGGGCGTCCCCGCGGGCCCGACCCCCGTGTACCGGACAATCGCGCCGACGCGCGGGCGCCGCGGCCAGGGGAGCGGCCATACTGGCCGACGTGCGCGTTGCGATCATGACGGCGGGTTCCCGGGGCGACGCCGCCCCCTACACCGGGCTCGGGCACCGGCTGGCGCTGGCCGGGCACGAGGTCACGCTGGTCACCCACGGCCGCTTCGCACCGCTGGTGGCGGGGTCGGGGATACGGTTCCACGCGCTGCCGGTGGATCCGCTGGCGGAACTCCGGTCGCCGCGCGGCCGGGGCCTGCACCGCAGCGCCAGCGGGGCCGGGAAGCTGGTGCGCGTGGTGGATCTGGCACGGCGCCTGGTGGGGCGGATGACCGAGGACCTGCTGGACGCGGCGCGGGACAGCGAGGTGCTGCTGCTGTCCGCCTCGCTGGCCCCGCTCGGGCACACGATCGCCGAGGGACTGCGGCTGCCGAGCCTGGGCGTGTATCTGCAACCCCTCGCCGCCACGCGGGAGTTCGCCCCGCCGGTGCTCGGCGGCGGCGCCTGGGGCGGGCCGGTGAACCGGCTCGCCGGCCAGGGGGTGGGTCTGGGCGTGGAGCATGTCTTCTCCGGTGCCGTGCCGGCGCTGCGCGAGCGGCTCGGCCTGCCTCCGCTGGGCACCACGGCGGCCCTGCGGGCCCGGGAGCGGCGGCGCTGGCCGGTGCACCACGGTTTCAGCCCCCTGGTGGTGCCCCGGCCCGCCGACTGGCGGGCGGGCCTGGAGGTGGGCGGCTACTGGTGGCCGTACGACACCGAGAGCCGGCTTCCCGGTGAGGTGGAGGAGTTCATCGACGCGGGGCCGCCGCCGGTCTTCGTCGGGCTGGGCAGCGCCACCGTGCCGGACGCCGGGCGGCTGAGCGCGCGGGTGGTGGCGGCGCTGCGGCGGGCCGGGCTGCGCGGGGTGATCCAGCGCGGCTGGGGCGGGCTCGCGGCCGACGGGGACGACATGCTGACCATCGGCGAGGTGCCGCACTCGCTGCTCTTTCCGAGGATGGCCGCCGTGGTCCATCACGCGGGCGCGGGCACCACGGCGGCGGGGCTGCGCGCCGGGGTGCCGGCGGTGCCGGTGCCGGTGCAGTTCGACGCGGGTTTCTGGTCCGACCGGCTGGTCGCGCTGGGGGTCGCCCCGGCCGTCGTACCGCTGCGCCGGCTCACCGTGGACGCGTTGGCCACGGCACTGGTACGGGCCACCCGGGACCCGGCGTACCGACGGCGCGCCGGGGCCCTGGGCGCCGGGATCCGCGGCGAGGACGGCACCGCGCCCGTACTGAGCGCCCTGGACCGGCTCGCCGGCTGACCCGGACCCACCGCCCTCAACCCCGCACCCGACGGCATACCGACACCTGGGCTTTCCGGATCCGGGGCGAGCACGGCGCCGCCGAGCCCGGAGCATGGAACGAGCACGGCGCCGCCCGTGCTCGCCGACCGGGCCCCGACCAACCGTCCGCATCGCGCCCGGCCCGGACCGCCCCGGGCGTCAGCCGGTGGTCAGCACCATGCGGAAGCGTGCCGCGCCGGCCAGCATCTTGTCGTACGCCTCCCCGGCCCGTTCCAGCGGCACCGTCTCGGTCATCGGGCGGATGCCGTGCAGGGCGCTGAAGGCCATGGTGTCCTCGATGTCCCGCGCGGTGCCGGAGGGGTGCCCGCGGACCACCCGGCCGCTCATGATCAGTTGCACCGGGCTGATGCCCAGCGGTTCGGGCGTGGCGCCGATGACGGTCAGTTCGCCGCGCGGGGCCAGGCCGTCCACGGTCGCGGTGATGGCCTCGGAGCTGCCGGCGGTGGCCAGGACGGCCTTCGCCCCGCCGAGGGCGGCCAGCGCCTCGGCCACCGGGGTCGCTGCCGTGCTGTCGACGTAGTGGTGGGCGCCGAGCCGCTTGGCGAAGTCGGCCTTCTCGGCGCCCCGGGCGATCGCCACGGTCTCGAAGCCCATCGCCACCGCGTACTGCACGCCGAGGTGGCCGAGGCCCCCGAGGCCGAGCACCGCGACCAGGTCGCCCGGCTCGGCCGGACCGCGCCGCAGCCCGTTGAACGTGGTCACGCCCGCGCAGGCCAGGGGCCCGGCGTCGGCGGCCGAGAGCGCGTCGGGGATCCTGGCCAGGGCGTCGACGGGTACGGTCGTCCGCTCGCCGAAGCCGCCGTCGTAGGCCCAGCCGGGGACCTTCAGGGCGGCGCACACGATGAAATCGCCCCGGCGGCAGGACGGGCAGTGCCCGCAGGAGCCGCCGAACCAGCCGACGGCCACCCGGTCGCCGACGCTCCAGCCGCGTTCCCGGGTGCCCTCGCCCAGTTCCTCGATCCGCCCGGCGATCTCGTGCCCGGGGACCTCCGGGAAGGTCACGTCCGGCAGTCCGCCGCCGACGAACAGCGCGTCGCTGTGGCAGACCCCGCACGCCTCCACGGCGATCCGCACCTGCCCGGGTCCCGGCGGCCGGATCTCCCGCTCGGCGAGTTCGAAGGTGCCGTTGGGTTCGGTCACCTGGGCGACGCGATAGGTACTCATGGCGCTCTCCGGGAATCGGGGCGACAGCCTTCATCCCCAGCAGACCAGCTCCGGGCGGATCACGCGCGCCGAGCCGGGCCGCACCCCCGCCGGCCTGCGCGGGTCCCGTCTCAGGGGGCTCCGGGGCGCCAGCCCTCCGGCCGGAGCATGCCCAGCAGCAGCCGGACCAGTTCGTCCACCACCTCGTCCAGCGTGGCGTCCACCCAGCCGGCCGTCCAGTCGTGCAGCAGCCCGTTGACGCTGCCGATGAAGGCCGTGGCCGCCAGGCGGTAGTCGCGCGGCGCCGCCTCCCCGCGGGCCACGGCCGCGTCGGCCTCGGCGCGGATCAGGTCGACCCAGCGGGCGCGGCGGGCCAGCCGCTGCTCCTCCAGCCGGGGGCTGACCCCGATGATCTCCATGAAGGCGATGCGGACGCGGCGCGGGTCGGAGGTGATGGCGCGGGCGTAGGCCCGGAAGAGGGCGGTGGCGCGCTCGGCCAGCGGCAGGCCGTCCACGTCGGCGAGCGCGTCCAGGAGCGCCTGTTCGGCCCAGCCGTTGACCTCGAGGTGCAGCGCGGCCAGGACGTCCTCCAGGGTGCGGAACTCCTCGTAGAACTGGCGGGTGGACAGGCCGGCGGCCTGGCTGAGGGCGGCGACCGTGGTGCCGCGGTAGCCGGGGGTGTCGCCGAACAGCCGCAGCGCCGCGTCGAGGAAGCGGCGGCGCCGCTCGGCCTGCCGTTCCTCGGCGGACCGGCCGCCGTAGCGTCCCGTCGGCGCCCTGAGCCTGCCGCCCAACGTGTCCCCCTCCGTCGCCCCGCCGGCCGTCCGTGGTCGTGCACGGTCGTCCAATCTTGTCGTGCACGCATCTTGTCGAGAAGGCCGCCCTCTCCTTACTTTTCAGTAAGTTCACTGTGAATGCGGCCGTGTTCAGATCCCCGGACTTCCCCCCCGACCTCCCTTGAGGAAAGAGAGCCGTCATGGCTGCCTCCAGAACCAGGCACCTGTGCTCCGTGGCCGTCGCCCTCGCCCTGGCCGTCGCCGGGCCGGCGGCCTCCGCCTCCGCGCGTTCCGCCGCCCCCGACGGCCTGCGCGAGGTGCTGTTCGTCGGCAACAACTGGGACGGCACCGCCGATGTCATCCGGTCCTCCGGCGACTACGCGAAGATCGGCCGGATCAGCGTCGTCCCGGACAAGGACGCGCGGATGGCGGAGATCAACGCGGACCCGGTCAAGTGGATCTACTTCCAGGCGATCCGCAACAGCGTCGGCGAGGGGCACGACCAGTTCGCCGACGACATGTACTCCACCCCGGACGGCCGGTCGGTGGTGGTGTCCCGGCCGAGCTTCGCGGACGTGGTCTCCATCGACCTGGCCGACGGGACGGTCAACTGGCGCTTCCCGGTGGCCGGTTACCGCGCCGACCACATGGCCGTCTCGCCGGACGGCACCCGGGTGGCGGTGTCCGCGTCCACCGCCGACACCGTGCATGTGCTGGACATCGCCACCGGCCGGCAGCTGGGGTCGTTCAAGACCGGTGACAAGCCGCACGAGAACGTCTTCAGCAAGGACGGCAAGTACATCTGGAACATGTCCATCGGCGACGTCAACACCGACCTGGACGGACCGGGCTGGGACTGGACCAAGGGCGACCGGCACATCACGGTCGTGGACGCCACGACGTTCCGGCAGGTCAAGGTCATCGACATGCGGCAGCGGCTCGACGCGTTCGGGCTGAAGGACTTCTCCGACGCGGTCCGCCCGGCCGTGTTCTCCCCCGACGAGTCCAAGCTCTACTTCCAGGTGTCGTTCTTCAACGGTTTCCTCGAGTACGACGTCACCACCGACAAGATCACCCGGATGAAGACGCTGCCGAAGAACCCGGCGACCGGCGAGGACCGCACCACCTGGGTCAACGACTCCCGCCACCACGGCATTTCGATGAATCCCGCGGGGACCAGGCTGTGCGTGGCGGGCACCATGGACGACTACGCGACCGTGGTGGACCGGGCCTCGCTCCAGGAGGGAACGCTGGTCCCGGCGGCCAAGCCGTACTGGGCGACGGTCAGCGGGGACGGCAAGGACTGTGTCGTCTCCGAGAGCGGCGCCGACCAGGTGACGGCGATCGACTTCGCCACCGGGCGCAAGGTGGCGTCGATCACCGTCGGCGACCACCCGCAGCGCGTCCGGCTGGGCCATGTGCGCGCCGACTGGACCGGCCCCGGCGGCAACTGACGCACCCTCAGGCCGTGGTCTCCGGGGTGCCCCACTCACCCCGGAGACCACACCGCCCGCTACTGGAGAAGTCGAAGGCGCCCGGTCCTGGGAAGGACCGGGCGCCTTCGCTCCGCAGGGATCGCGGTGTGTCTCTTCGGCGGCCACCGCACCGCCCGACGGGTCACGGGACCAGGATCACCTTGCCCGTGGTGACGCGCTCCTCGAAGGCCCGGTGGGCCTCGGCGGCCTCGGCCGGCGGGAACACCGGCCCGAGGACCGGCTTGATGGTGCCGGCCGCGGCGAGCTCGAAGGCGGTACGGAGCAGCCGGAACCCGTACTCGGGCTGGATGAAGACGCGCGGGCCGGAGCCGGTGACACTGACGCCGCGCACATGGACCTGTTCCGGGTCGAACCGCGGGACCTTGCCACTGGCGGTGCCGAAGACGACCATCCGGCCGAAGGCCATCGCCGGCAGGCCGAAGGCGGCCCGGGAGACCTCGCCGCCGACCGCGTCGAGGACGACCTGGACGCCGGCCGGGGAGACCTCGCGAACGCGCTGCGCCCAGTCGGCCTCGGTGTGGTCGAAGGCGTGGTCCGCGCCGAGCTCGCGGGCGAGGGCCGGCTTCTTCTCGCCGCGCGCCCGTGAGCGAATGGCGGAGGTGGACCGGCTGGTCTCCGCGCACAATGTCCGGACCGGCGACAACGTCGGCTGACACCGTCCCCCGCCGGTCCGGCCGCGGTGGGCGCGCGCCCGCCGCGGCCGGACCGGGCACCACCGCCCAGGAAGGAGCGCCACATGCTGGGTGTCACCAATCTGCCCACCTACACCCTGGGGGCCCTGCTCATCATCCTGCTGCCAGGACCGAGTTCGCTCTACACGCTCTCGGTCGCGAGCCGCCGGGGAGTGCGGACCGGCTACCGGGCGGCCGCCGGCATGTTCATCGGCGAATGCCTGCTGATGCTCCTCACCTCGGCCGGGCTGGCCTCCCTTCTGAAGGCCAATCAAGTGGTCTTCTCCGTGGTCAAGTTCGCCGGAGCCGGGTATCTGGTCTGGATCGCCATCGGGATGATCCGCGCCGCCGTGGCCGTGTGGCGCAACCGCTCCACCCAACGGCCCGCTCCCGACGGCGAGCCCGCCAAGGCCGAGCACCCGTTCCGCCGCTCGCTGCTGATCACCCTGCTCAACCCCAAGGCGATCCTGTTCTTCCTCTCCTTCTTCGTCCAGTTCGTGGACCCCTCCTACCCTCACCCCGCCCTCTCGTTCGGCCTGCTCGCCCTCGTCTACCAGGCGATCAGCATCACCTACATCTCCGTCCTGATCCTCGGCGGCACCTATCTGGCCGCCCAGTTCCGCCGTCACCGGCGCCTCTCCGCCGGCCTGACCGTCGGCTCCGGCGCCCTCTTCCTCGGCTTCGCCGCCAAACTCGCCACCGCGGGCGGCTGAGGCGGCAACCCGGACCGATCCCTGAGGGTCGACCCCCAGGTCCTGTCGTGCGGGATGCCCCGGCGGCGGAGCCGGGTGCGGATCGCTTCCGAGCTGTCGCCCTTCTCCCCAGGACGCGGTCGGGCCGCACGCGGGGTCGTCCCGGTCCGATCCGGGGCATCCGATTCGTCTCCATCACGGCGGTGAACCGCGTGCGGTTGTCGGTGTCGCCCCCCCGTCACGACGAACGTTGGTGTCGCCCCCCGTCACGACGAACGCGAGCGGACGGCCCCGCCCGTCACAGGCCAGGTGAATCCCGCTGGTCGGCCCGCCTCCGGATCGGCCGAGTGCCGGGGCGCGGAGCTCCCCTTTCCGGCCCCGGCCGCATAACGCCCGGGCACATCCCGCCAGGTCGGTCGGCCCGCGCCTCCCGCAGTCACCACGACCGCCGCCGAGCCCCGGTGAGCCACCCGGCGGCCGGCCCGTCCGTGCCGGTGCGGGGGATGCCCGGATTGAGCCTGGGCACCAGGTGTCATGTCCTTGAGACGGTGCCGTACGACGGAACGGCCGCGCGGCACCGCCGACCGATGAACGTTCAACGAGAACGGAGCGGGCGATGCGTGAGATTCTCGCGGCGCTGGACCGGTGGTACGCCGCCCGGCTGCCGTTCGGGCTGGCCACGGTGGTCGAGGTCAGCCGCAGCGCGCCCCGCGGACCCGGCGCCGCCATGGCGGTCGGCCCGGACGGCGAGGTGGTCGGCAGTGTGTCCGGCGGCTGTGTGGAGGGCGCCGTGTTCGAGCTGGCCCAGGAGGCCGCCGAGACTGGTACGGCCCGGCTGGAGACGTTCGGGTACAGCGACGAGGACGCGTTCGCGGTCGGGCTGACCTGCGGCGGTGAGATCACCGTGCTGGTCCGGCAGGTGACCTGGGCCCGGGATCCGGCGTTCGGCGCGGTCGCCGCGTCCGTGGCCGGCGGCGAGCCGGTCACCGTGGCCACCGTGGTCGACGGGCCGGCACCGCGCGGGGCCACCCTCGCGGTGTGGCCGCGGACGGCCGCCGGCGGCCTCGGCACCCGGGGGCTGGACGCGGCCGTCGCCGCCGACGCGCGCGGCGAACTCGCCCTCGGCGAGACGGGCCTCAGGCACTACGGGCCGCACGGGGAGCGGCGCGAGGACACCGTCACCGTGTTCGTGCAGTCCTTCGCGCCGCCGCCGCGCATGCTGGTGTTCGGCGCCATCGACTACGCCGCCGCCGTGGCCCGGATCGGGGACTTCCTCGGCTACCGGGTGACCGTGTGCGACGCCCGCCCGGTGTTCGCCACGCCCCGCCGGTTTCCCGAGGGCGTGGAGGTGGTCGTGGACTGGCCGCACCGGTATCTGCGCGACACCCGCACCGACGCGCGGACCGTGATCTGCGTCCTGACCCACGACCCCAAGTTCGACGTGCCGGTGCTGCGGGAGGCGCTGCGGCGCCCGGCGGCGTACATCGGGGCGATGGGCAGCCGGCGCACCCACGACGACCGGCTGCGCCGCCTGGTCGAGTCCGGCCTCTCCGACACGGAACTGGCCCGCCTGCGCTCCCCCATCGGGCTGGACCTCGGCGCCCGGACACCGCAGGAGGTCGCGGTGTCGGTGGCGGCGGAGATCGTGGCGCTGCGCTGGGGCGGCACCGGCGCGCCCCTCAGCCGCACGAGCGGGGCGATCCATCCGCGGGCGGCGGGCTGACGGCCGCGCGGCGGCCGCTACCCGGGGTCCCCGGCCACCCTCGCGTGCAGGTGCTGGTCGTGCCAGCCGTCGGCGTGCAGAAGGGCGCTGCGCTGGGTGCCCTCGTAGCGGAAACCGGCGCGCTCCGCGACCCGGCAGGACGCGGGGTTGGCCGTGGAGTGGCACAGGCGCAGGCGGTGCAGGCCCAGGTCGTCCAGGGCCCACCGGGTGAGCCGGCGGACCGCCGCGACGGCGAGCCCGGCGCCGCGGGCCTCGGGCAGCAGCCAGTAGACGAGTTCGGCGCCGCCGCCCGCCAGGTCCACGTCGTTGAGCCCGGCGAGTCCGGCCGCCGGGCCGTCCGGCCGGGCGAGGGCCCACACCGCGCCGGTCTCGGCCCGCCACCGCTCGTGCATACGGGCGATCCGGGCGCGGGCCTGCGCGGCGTCGGCCACGGTGAACAGGTTCCACCGCCGGATGTCGGCGTCCTGCCCGGCGGCGAGCAGCGCCTCGGCGTCCTCGGGCCGCCAGGGCCGCAGCCGGAGGCCGTCCGGCAGGGCCAGCACGGGCTGCGCCCGGCCGGCCATGCGGCCCGCCGGTACGACGTCGGGGATGCCGGCGTCCGCCCGACCGTCGGGTACGACATCGGGTATGCCGTCGCTGGAGATCATTCCGGCATCCTCACACAGGCGCTCGCTCGGGCCTCGGCAGGCGGTGCAGGGTCACGTCCGTGAGCGCTCCGTCGGCCACCGTCGCGGTGAGGTAGGTGCAGTGGGGCCGGCTGCGGCGGTCGGTCGGGGAGCCGGGGTTGAGCAGGCGCAGCCCGCCGGGGGCGGTGGTGTCCCAGGGGATGTGGCTGTGCCCGAAGACCAGCACGTCCAGGTCCGGGAAGCGGGCCGCGCACCGGGCCTCGCGGCCTTGGGCGGGGCCGGTCTCGTGGACCACGCCGAAGCGCAGGCCGCCCAGTTCGGCACGGGCCACCTCGGGCAGCCGGGCGCGCAGCTCGGGGCCGTCGTTGTTGCCGTACACACCGATCAGCCGGCGGCTGTGGCTCTCCAGCAGGTCCAGGGTGGCGGTGTCGACCCAGTCCCCGGCGTGGAACACGACGTCGGCGTGCGGGAGTTCGGCGAGCAGCTGCTCCGGCAGCCGCTTGGCCCGCTTGGGAAGGTGGGTGTCGGACATCAGCAGGAGGCGCACGTCGTCAGCATAGTGCCGCACACCCTCGCCCCGGCGGCACCGTACGGTCACCACACCGGCCCCGGCCGCCGGGTCGGCGAACGGGCCGCGTCAGCCGCCGTTCCCGGCAGTGAGCGGTTTCTGCCATGCCCTCGGCGTCGGTCGCCCTCATTCGGAGTGACAGGTTCCGTAACTGTCCGAAACCTTGCCGTTAACGAGACGTCACCCTATTCTCGCGGCGCGGAAAGCGCTTTCCCGCGTTCGGCTGAGTACGGCACCACCAGAATCCGAGCCGCGTCCGGCGGCGAACGACCGAGTGGGAGACGACGATGAGACGACCAGTCGCCAGGCGACTGTATGCGGCCCTGGCCACGCTGGGTGTGGCCGCCGCGACCGGGATGGTCGTGGCGACGCCCGAGCAGGCATCGGCCGCCGTCGGAGGCGCGACGGGATACGCGACACAGAACGGCGGGACCACCGGCGGCGCGGGTGGGCAGTCCGTACGGGCCACCACCGGTACCGCGATCCACGCGGCCCTGTGCTCCCGGGCGAGCAGCAGCACCCCGATCACCATCCAGGTCGAGGGCACCATCAACCACGCCAACACCAGCAAGGTGTCGGGCGGCAGCTGCAACACCGCCGACGGAGTCATCGAGCTGAAGCAGGTCAGCAACGTGACCATCGTCGGGGTCGGCAGCGGGGCCGTCTTCGACCAGCTGGGCATCCACATCCGCGAGTCCCGCAACATCGTCATCCAGAACGTGACGGTGAAGAACGTCAAGAAGTCCGGCTCCCCCACGTCCAACGGCGGTGACGCCATCGGCATGGAGAGCGACGTCCGCAACGTCTGGGTCGACCACGCGACGCTGGAGGCCTCGGGCGGGGAGGACGAGGGCTTCGACGGGCTCTTCGACATGAAGGACGGCACCCAGTACGTCACCCTGTCGTACAGCATCCTGCGCAACTCGGGACGGGGCGGTCTCATCGGGTCCAGTGAGAGCGACCTCTCGAACAGCTACATCACGTTCCACCACAACCTGTACGAGAACATCGACTCGCGCGCTCCGCTGCTGCGCGGCGGCACGGCCCACATGTACGACAACCACTACGTGCGCCTGAACAAGTCCGGGATCAACTCCCGGGCCGGCGCCCGCGCCAGGGTGGAGAACAACTACTTCGAGGACTCCAAGGACGTCCTGGGCACCTTCTACACCGACGAGCTCGGCTACTGGCAGGTCGCCGGCAACACCTTCGACAACGTGACCTGGTCCAGCCCCGGCACCGACAACCACCCGGCCGGCCCGAACCCGCAGTCCACCACCACCGTCGCCATTCCCTACGCCTACACGCTCGACGCCGCCGGTTGCGTGCCGGCCATCGTGAGCCAGACGGCGGGCGCGGGCAAGGGGCTGCGCGTCTCCGACGGCAACTGCACACCGCAGACGCCGACACCTACGCCGACCCCCACGCCCACGCCGACCCCGACCCCCTCGCCGACGCAGCCCGGCGGGACCAACCTCAGCATCGGGGCGGGCTCCGACGGCTCCAGCAAGGCCGACGGCACCAGCTACGGCAACGTGCGCGACGGTGACCTGAACACCTACTGGTCACCGGCCGGCACGACCGGCTCGATCTCCATCAAGTGGGGCTCGCCCACCGCCATCTCCTCAGTCGACATCCGGGAGACGGCGGGGGCCGCGGGACGCATCGGCTCCTGGCGCGTCCTCAACGGCGACACCGGGGCACAGCTCACCTCCGGCAGCGGTGCGGGCGTCATCTCCCTCCCCCGGACCACGCTCTCCAAGGTCACCTTCCAGATCACCGGGGCGAGCGGCACCCCGCAGGTCGCCGAGTTCGAGACGTACGCCGGGTAGGGGCGCGCACCGGCGTTCGCCGGCTCCCCGGTCGCCACAGCGCTCCGATGTCCGGGGGCGGCCGGGGGGTACGGCTACCGGCCGGCGGGCGCCGGTACGAGGCCGTCCTCGACCAGGCCCGCGAGGACCGCTTCGCCGAGGGCGCGGACGGCGGACTGGGGGCGGACCATGACGGTGAACTCCTTGATCCGGCCGTCGTCGTCGAAGTGCAGCAGGTCGATGCCGTGGATCTCCCTGCCGCCCGCCGTGGCCCGGAAGAGCAGCACCGCGGAGGCGGCGGACGTGTCGTCGGCGCTGGTCCGCGCGGTGCCGGTGTAGTGGCCGAGGTAACGGAAGTCCTCGAACGTGCGCAGCAGGACCTTGAAGAGGCCCCGCACCATCGGCTTGCCCTCGAAGGGGGTGAACTTCACCGGGCTGTAGAAGCGGATGTTCTCGGCGAACAGGTCGTCCAGCGCCGCGAGGTCACGGCGGTTCACGGCAGCACGGAAACGGTCGGCAGTGGTCACGGCTTCCTCACCCTCATAGTCATGAATGTGACTAGTCATTTTCATGACTATCATGGTCCGAGCATTCGCGACAGAGGCAGGCAAGGAGACGGCCCGATGGCGCTACGGCACGCCGTGCTGGCGGCACTGCTCGACGGGGAACTCAGCGGCTACCAGCTGGCCAAGGCGTTCGACCTCGGCGTGGCGAACTTCTGGTACGCCCAGCCGCAGCAGCTCTACGCCGAGCTGACCCGGCTGGAGAAGGACGGGCTGATCGCGGGCCGGGAGGTGCTCCAGCAGTCGCGGCCCACCAAGCGCCTGTTCCGGGTGACCGAGGCCGGACTGGCGGAACTGGGAGAGTTCACGGCCGCCTCCGCGAAGCCCTCCTTCATCCGTGACGACCTGCTCGTCAAGGTCCAGGCCGCCGACCACGTCGACCCCGAGGCCCTGATCGCGCAGCTCTCCGAACGCGCCGCCTTCGCCCAGGCCAAGATCGAGCTCTTCGGCAAGCTGCTGCGCGGCATGCGCGGTGACCGTACGGAGGAGGAGTTCCTGCGCCACGGTGACCGCGTCGGCCCCTATCTGACGTGCCTGCGCGGCCTCGCCTTCGAACAGGGCAACCGTGACTGGTGCGAACGCACCATCGCGGTCCTGCGGGAGAGGCGGCGGGCCCGTGCCCGGCACTGACGTGACGTACCGCCGCGCGTCCCGGACGGGCCCGCGCGGAAGCGGGTCGCCCGGGGTCGTCCCGCTCGGCCTGTCGCCGGCTTCCGGGCCCGCCGTCAGGGCCGGGGCTCGGGCCCTTGCCGTGCGTCCTCCTCGTACGTGATGCCGTGCCGGCCGGCGATCCGGTTCAGCCGGGCCGGGTCGAGCCGGCCGTCGGCCATGAGGCGGGGGCCCGCCTCGACCATGTCCTCGACGAAGCACTCCCAGCCGCCCGGTGACGAGATCTGCAGCACGCGCGGCGGGCCGCCCGCGCCGGGACTCAGGGCGTGGGGTATGCCGCGGGGCAGCAGCGTGAACCCGCCCGGGCCGAGCGTGTGGGTGCGGTCCCCGATGGTCACCAGCAACTCGCCCTCCAGCACGTAGACGCTCTCGTCCGCGAGGTGGTGGGTGTGGCGGGGAACCGGGCGGTCGAGGACGACTTCGAGCAGCGAGAAGCGGCCTTCGGTGTCGGCGGTCGTGGCCTTGACGGCATAGGCGGGCGGCAGCGGCACGCGGCCCGGCCGTGCCTCGCCGGTATCCAGCAGCAGGAAACGGTCGTACGCCATGAGGTGTTCGTTCCTATCCTCGGGAATCAGGAGTTGCCGGGGGATTCAGCGGGGCTGCCGGACACCGCGCCGCCAGACGGCGGTCACGTTTTCCAGGGCCGACACGTCCCGCGTCGGGTCGCCGTCGACAAGGAGCAGGTCCGCGCGCAGACCCGGCGCGACGCGGCCCCGGTCGCCCAGGCCGAACCGGTCCGCCACCGCGCTCGTGGCCGCGGCCAGCGCCTCTTCGGCACGCAGGCCGCCCGCCCCGGTGAGCAGGGCCAGCTCGCGGTGCAGGCCCGCGCCGTGAGCCGGCGCGAAGGGGGTGGCGTCGGTTCCGGCGAGCAGCGGGACACCGGCCCGGTGCAGGGCCCGCAGCGCGCCGACGGCGTTGGCGTAGTGGCCCGGGTGCGCGCAGCCCGCGGTGCCGGGCTGCCGTACGTCGATCGCTTCGAAGTAGGCGAGCGTGGTCACGACGAACACGCCCTGCTCGCGCACGCGCCGGGCGAGCCGGCGGGACGCCGGGTCCTCGGGCGGGACATCGGCCCACACATGGGCGAGGCCGTCGACGCCCGCGTCCAGCGCGACGGCCGCCTCGGCGGCGGTGATCGCGTGGGCGACGACCCGCAGTCCGGCGTCGTGCGCCGCCGCGGTGAGGGCGGCGGCTGTCTCGGGAGTCATGGCGGGCAGGTCGGTGCCGTGCACCGTGCCGTCGTCGATGACGATCTTCAGGAAGTCGGCGCCCTCGGCGATCCGGGCCTCGACGAACGCCGGGGCCCGCGCCGGGCCGGTGACGGTGTCGATCTCCGTCACGTCGCCCGGGTCGAGCACCGAGCCGGTCAGCGCCGCGATCAGCTGCGTCGGGTGTCCGCCCGGCGCGGTCGCGATCGTGCCCGCGCTGCGCAGGTCGGCCACGTCGTCCCGGTCGGCCGCGAGCCGCCGGTGCCGGGCCAGTGGGCGCGGCAGGCAGAACATGTCGATCTCGGTGGTGACCCCGTACCGCAGGGCCTCGGCGAGACTGCCGTCGAACACATGGGTGTGCGCGTCGATCAGCCCCGGCAGCAGTGTCCCGCCCCGCCCGTCGACCTCGGCGTCGGCCCGGCCGCCCGCCTCGGTGCCGACCGCGGCGACGATCCCGTCCTCCACGACCACATCGGTGATCCCCCGGAGGTGTGCGCCGTCGAACAGCCGGGCGCCGCGGATTCGCGTACGCATGGTGAAGCCTCCCTCTGGACGTCGCGGAGGCCCTTCCTCCCCGACGGCACCACAGAGCGGACTCCCGTCGGCCGCTGTGACATCGGCGGCCGTGACCGTGGTGTGGCTCACACCCGGCCGCCCGCGTGTCACACTCGCGACGCGACGGACCTCTTCGGTCGGAACACAGTCCGGGGCACAGGAGGAGCAGATGACCCCCACACCGCCGGGGTGTCCGGCCGAAGACACCGTCACCGAGCAGTTCCTCGACCACCGCGAACTGCTGTTCTCGGTGGTCTACAACATGCTGGGCAGCGTCGCCGACACCGAGGACACGCTCCAGGAGGTGTGGCTGGCCTGGGCCGCCCGCCACCGCGGCCCCGGCGCCGAACCCGTCGACAACGCCCGCGCCTACCTCACCCGTGTCGCGGTCAACCAGGCCCTCGCCCGCCGCGCCCGTCTGAGCCGCCGCCGGGAGACATATGTGGGTCCCTGGCTGCCCGAGCCGCTGCTGGTCGCGCAGGACGACGCGTCCGACGGCGCCGAACGCGCCGAGGCGCTGTCGATGGCCGTCCTCGTCGTTCTCGAGACGCTGTCGCCGTTGGAGCGCGCCGTGTTCGTGCTGCACGAGGTGTTCGGCTTCGCCCACCCGGAGATCGCGCGGATCCTGGACCGCTCGCCCACCGCGGTGCGCCAGCTCGCCACCCGCGCCCGCCGTCACGTCCAGGCCCGCCGCCCGCGTCACCGGCCCCCGCGGGAACAGCACGCCCGGGTCACCGAACGCTTCGCCGAAGCCGCCCTGGGCGGGGACCTGCGAGCGCTCCTCGAAGTCCTCGCACCCGACGTGACGCTGTGGACCGACGGCGGCGGCAAGGGCCCGGCGGTCAGCCTCCGGCCGGTGCACGGCCGCGACCGGGTCGCCGCCGTGTTCACGGCGGTCGCCCGTGCCCTGCCGCCCGAAGGCGTGGACGTACGGTACCGGTTGCTGGCCGGTGACCCGGGCGCCCTCGTCTTCTCCGGCGGGAGCCCGCTCGCCGTCCTGGTGGTGGACCTCGCCCCGGACGGCGAGCACATCGCCGGCGTCTTCTCGGTCACCAACCCCGACAAGCTCGCCGGCATCCCCGCTCCCCGGGCGTGAGGGCCTTCGTCCTAGGCGGCCCGCCCGGTCAGGCGGCGCAGGCCACGCGTGGTGCCGAGCAGGGCGGCGCCGGCGCCGAGGGCGGTGGCCGCGGGGTGCCGGAGCAGGGTCTCCTGCCAGGAGCGGCCGTGCGCGCTGTCGTCGAAGGCGCCGTGCGCGCCCTGGTCGTCGGCCGGTGTGCGGTCGACCGGTTCGAAGAGGTTGTCCAGGTGGGCCGGCGGGACGCTGTCGGTCTGCTGGGAGTCGAAGCCGGTGCGGGCCAGATAGCGGTCGAGCAGCGCCGGGACGAGCCGGTTGGCCCAGATGGTGGCGACGGTGGAGGCGCCGACGTAGTACTGCTTGCGGCGCGGGTGGTCGGCCGCGTACAGCACGCCCCGGGCGGCCACCTCGGGCTGGTAGATCGGCGGGACCGGCATGGGGTGCTTGGCCAGCCGGGAGCGGACCCACTCGAACTGCGGGGTGTTGACGGCGGGCATCTGGGCGACGGTGATGCGCACGCCGCTGCGGCGGTGCAGCAGTTCGGTGCGCACGGAGGAGGTGAAGCCGTTGATGGCGTGCTTGGCCCCGCAGTACGCCGACTGGAGCGGGATGGACCGTTCCCCGAGCGCGGAGCCGACCTGCACGATCGTGCCCCGGTCGCGGGGCAGCATGCGCTTCAGGGCGGTGCGGGTGCCGTTGACGAAGCCGAGGTAGGTGACCTCGGTGACCCGTTTGAACTCCTCGGCGGTGATCTCCTCGAACGGCGCGAACACCGTGGCGAACGCGCAGTTGATCCAGACGTCGACCGGTCCGAACGCCTGCTCCGCCGCGTCGGCCGCCGCCTCCAGCTGGGCCGGGTCGGCCGCGTCGGCGACGTGGACCAGGGGCCGTCCACCGAGCGCCGCGACCTCGTCGGCCGCCGCCTGGAGGCCGCCCTCGCCGCGCGCGACCAGGACGACGTCGGCGCCGCGCCGGGCGTACAGGCGGGCGGTGGCGCGGCCGATGCCGGCGCTGGCGCCGGTGATGACGACGGTGGGGGGCATGGTCTTTCTCCTCTTCCAGCACGATGTCCGGTACGTGTCCGGCTCGATGTCCGGCTCGGTGTACAGCGCGAGGTACGGCAGCGGTGTACGGCGTGGTGTCCTGCGCCTCCGTCTCACTCCGTCCGGTACGGCGCCGCCCTCTCTTCGGCGAGCGTGAGGCCGAGCCCGGGCGTCCCGTCGGCGCCCGGGGTGACGCCGCCGCCGGCCGGGTCGAGGACGCCGTCGAACAGCAGGCGTTCGATGCGGACGTGGTCGTGGAACCACTCCAGATGGCGGAGGTTGGGCACGGCGGCGGCAGCGTGGGCGTGGGCGTGCGGCGCGCAGTGTCCGGAGATGTCGATCCCGCGCGCGTGGGCGAGCGCGGCGGCGCGCAGCCAGACGGTGATGCCGCCGCACCGGGTGACGTCGGCCTGGAGGCAGTCGACGGCTCCGGCGGCCAGCATGTGCTCGAAGTACGGCAGGGTGTAGCCGTATTCGCCGGCGGCGACGTCGAGCGGGATCCGGTCGCGGAGGCCGGCGAGGACGGTGAGGTGGTCGGAGGAGACGGGTTCCTCGAACCAGGTGACGCCCTGGTCGGCGAGCGCCGCCGCGACCCGTAGCGCCTGGCCGCCGGTGTAGCCGCCGTTGGCGTCCACGTACAGCTCGGCCGTGTCGCCGATGGCCGCCCGTGCGCGGGTGACGCGTTCCAGGTCGCGGTCCTGCCGGGTGCCCCACGACTCGCCGATCTTGATCTTGACGCGGGGGATGCCCTGGTCCTCGGCCCAGCCGCGCAGTTGGCGTTCCTGCCGGCCGGCGTCGTAGGTGGTGAAGCCGCCGCTGCCGTAGACCGGCACCTCGGTGCGGGCGGCGCCCAGCAGGTGGACGAGGGGCAGGCCGAGCAGGCGGGCCTTGAGGTCCCACAGGGCGATGTCGGCGGCGGCGATCGCCTGGGCGGCGAGGCCGGGCAGTCCGGCGTTGCGCACGGCCCGGCACATCAGTTCGTTGGCGCGCGGCACGTCGTACGCGCACAGGCCGGTGACGGTGCCGGCGAGCAGTTCGCGGACGAGGTGGGCGGTGGCGGCGGGCGCGTAGGTGTAACCGAGCCCGGTGGTGGTGCCGGAGCGGGCGGTGACCAGGACGAGGGTCGTCTTGTCCCAGGCGAGGGTGCCGTCCGCCTCGGGGGCGTCGGTGGGCACGGTATAGACGGCGGTGTCGACCGCGTCGACGGCCGGCTGGTCGCTCATGCTCACCTCCCGGGCCGGCGCAGTCCGCTCACCGCGGCGGCGGTGCCCGCGGCGAGGGCGGCCACCAGGGCTGCGGTCGCCCAGCCTGCCGTACGGGACGGCTCGGCGGGGCGGACGGCCAGCCGTTCGGGCCGGTCGCTGGGCAGGTTGCCGTCGAGGGCGAACGCCAGGGCCTCGGCGAGGTGCAGCGCGCGGCGGCCGGTCGCGCCCTGTTCGATCTGGGTGCGGCAGCTGAAGCCGTCGGCGATGACCAGGCTGTCCGGGGCGGCGGCGCGTACGGCGGGCAGGACGCCCAGTTCGCCGACGGCCATGGACACCTCGTGATGGCCGCGCTCGAAGCCGAAGTTGCCGGCCAGGCCGCAGCAGCCCTCGTCGAGCACCTCGGCGTCGAGGTGGGCGCGGCGCATCAGTTCGCGGTCGGCGTCGGACTTCATGACGGCGTGCTGGTGGCAGTGGGTCTGCACGGTGGCCTGCCGGGCCAGTCGCGGCGGCTGCCAGTCGTCGGGGGCGTGGTGGACGAGGTGTTCGGCGAAGGTGCGCACCTGCCCGGCCAGCCGCTGGACGTCCTGGTCGCCGGGCATCAGCTCCGGGGCGTCGGCGCGGAAGACGGCCGTGCAGGAGGGTTCCAGGCCGATGACGGGTGTACCGGCCTCCAGATAGGGCCGCAGCACACCGAGGGTCCGGGTCAGCACCTTTTTGGCGGTGGCGAGCTGGCCGGTGGAGATCCAGGTCAGTCCGCAGCACACCGGTTCGGTGGGGACGGCGACGTGGAAGCCGGCGTCCTCCAGGACGCGGACGGCGGACCGGGCGATGGCGGGGTGGAAGTAGGTGCTGAAGGTGTCCGGCCACAGGACGACCGTGCGCGGGTCGGCCGGGTCCGGTTCCGGCCGGTCGCGGGAGCGCCACCACTGGACGAAGGACTCCTCCGCGAACACCGGTGCCGCGCGGGCGGGATCGACGCCGGCGAGCCGCTTGCCGAGGCCGGCCAGGCCGGGCGCGTGCAGCGCGGAGTTCACCAGCCGGGGCGCGGTGCGGCTGAGCCGGGCCCACAGCGGGAGCCAGCCCATGGAGTAGTGGGCCATGGGGCGTTTGCGGCCCGCGTAGTGGTGGGAGAGGAACTCGGCCTTGAGGGTGGCCATGTCGACGCCGGTCGGGCAGTCCGACTTGCAGCCCTTGCAGGCCAGACAGAGGTCGAGCGCGTCGTGGACGGCGGTGGAGCGCCAGCCGTCCTCGATCACGGAGTCCGGGTGCCCGCCGAGCATCTCGAACAGCAGCCGGGCCCGGCCGCGGGTGGAGTGCTCCTCCTCCATGGTGGCCCGGTAGGAGGGGCACATGACGCCGCCGGTGTGGCCTCGGCAGTTGCCGATGCCTACGCAGCGCATCACCGCGCGCTTGAAGGAGTGTTCGTCCTCGGGGAAGCCGAAGTGGGTGGCCGGGGTGGCGGGCCGCCAGGCGGGGCCGAGCCGCAGTTGTCCGTCGACCGGGTTCGGGTGGACGACCTTGCCGGGGTTCATCCGGTTGCCGGGGTCGAAGAGCGCCTTCAGCTCGCCGAACGCGGTCATGAGCCGTTCGCCGAACATCCGGGTGAGCAGTTCGCCCCGGGACTGGCCGTCCCCGTGTTCGCCGGACAGGGAGCCGCCATAGGAGGCGACGAGGTCGGCGGCGCGCTCCGTGAACCGCCGGAAGACGGCCACGCCTTCGGCGGTGCGCAGGTCGAAGGGGATGCGGGTGTGCACACAGCCCTGCCCGAAGTGGCCGTACAGGGACGGGTGACCGTAGTCGAACTCGGCGAACAGGCCCTTCAGGTCGCGCAGGTAGTCACCGAGCCGTTCGGGCGGTACGGCGGAGTCCTCCCAGCCCTCCCAGGTCTCCCGGTCGTCCGGCGGGCGGGCGGTCACGCCGAGCCCGGCCTCGCGGGCCTTGAGCATCCTCTGCTCGCGTTCTGGGTCGTCGGAGAAGGCGACGTTCCGGTCCTTCTCGTCGCGGCCGAGGGCGTGCAGCAGCGCGTGCGCCTGTTCGTCGACGTCCTCCTGGCTGTCGCCGCTGTACTGCACCATCAGCCAGCTGTCGCCCTCGGGCAGCACGGCGAGCGAGTCCAGGTAGGCGCCCTCCTCGCGCATCAGCTGGGCCATCCGGTCGTCCAGGGCCTCCAGTTGGGTGGGATTGCAGTGCTGAAGCAGGCGGGGCACGTCGTCGGCGGCGGCGCAGATGTCGTCGTAGCCGAGGACGAGCAGCGACTGGTACGCGGGCACGGGCACGAGGTCGAGTTCGGCCCGCAGGACGGTCACCAGGGTGCCCTCGCTGCCGACGAGCGCCTTGGCCACGTCGAAGCCGTTCTCGGGCAGCAGGGAGTCCAGGTTGTAGCCGGAGACGCGGCGCGGGATCTTCGGGTAGCCGCGGCGGATGTCGGCGAGGTACTCGGTGGCGATGCGGTCCAGGCCGGCGTAGATCCCGGCGAGCCGGCCGCCGCCGGCGATGATCCGCTCCCGCTCGTCGGGCGGGGTGGGGCCGACCCAGGCGCGCTGTCCGTCGTAGGTGAGGATCTCCAGCCGGCGGACGTTGTCGACGGTCTTGCCGTAGGCCTGGGCGGAGGCGCCGCAGGAGTTGTTGCCGATCATGCCGCCGAGCGCGCAGTGGCTGTGGGTGGACGGCTTGGGGCCGAACTGGAGCTTGTGGCGGGCGAGTTGCCGGTTGAGTTCGTCCAGGACGATGCCGGGTTCCACCACGCAGGTGCGTCGTTCGGGGTCGACGGAGAGCACGCCGGTGCAGTACTTGCTCCAGTCGATCACCACGGCGGTGTTGGTCGACTGTCCGGCGAGGCTGGTGCCGCCGCCCCGGGAGAGGACGGGCGCGTCGAAGCGCGCGCACACCGACACCGCGCGGGCGCCCGCCTCCACGGTGCGGGGCACGACGACGCCGATCGGGGGCTGCCGGTAGTTGGAACCGTCCGTGGCGTAGGCTCCGCGGCTGCCCGCGTCGAAGCGGACTTCGCCGTCCACCTCGGCGTGGAGGGCCGCCTCCAGGCCGGACCTGTCCGCAGGGGTCATCTGCGCTCCTTGGGTTCACCGACGTGCTGGCCTGTCCGAGGTCCGGCGAGTACCCCGGCAAAAAGCCAGCCAAAACTGAACAGTCTCAACTGGACAGTCACGGCTGTCGGTCATAGCCTGGCGCGCATGGCCGACATCTCCGACTCCGCCGCCGACGCCGCGCGCGATCTGCGCGTGGTCTTCAGCAGGCTGCGGCGCCGCATCCGCGAGGTCGCGCAGGACACCGACCTCAGTCCCTCGCAGGAGTCGGCGCTCACCCTGGTCGGCAAGCACGGTGCGGCCACGGCCAGCGCGCTCGCCGCCGCCGAGGGCGTGCGCCCGCAGTCCATGGCCGTCACGCTGGCCGCGCTGGAGCGGCACGGGCTGATCCGCCGCGCCCCCGACCCCGACGACGGCCGCCGCCAGCTGGTCACCCTGACCGACACCGGCCGGGCCCGCGTCGAGGGCAACCGGCAGCTGCGCGAGGAATGGCTGGCCCGCGCCTTCCAGGACCGCTACAGCGAAGAGGAGCGGCGGACCGTCCTCGCCGCGCTGGAGCTGCTGGAGCGGCTGTCCGCGCCGTGACCCGGGGCGTACGGCACGGACCGGCACCTCCTGCGGTCACGCGCTGCCCCTCCGGCCGTTTCCTCGGCCGGCTCCCCTGCGAAACACCCGAAAGGCGTGACCCACGCATGTCGCTCACCACGCTCGACCCCCGTACCGCCCTCGTCGCGATCGACCTGCAGAACGGCATCGTGGCCATGCCCACCCAGCCCCGCCCGGGCCCCGAGGTGGTCTCCCGCACCGCGGAACTCGCCGACGCCTTCCGCTCGCACGCACTGCCCGTGGTCCTGGTCCGGGTCTCCTTCGCCGCCGACGGCGCGGACGCCGTGCCCGGCCGCACCGAACGCCAGGCGCGCGGGCTCGCCCTCGCCGAGGGCTGGGACGTCGTCGTGGACGAGCTGTCCGGCCACCCCGGCGACATCCGTGTCACCAAGCACAACTGGAGCGCCTTCCACGGCACCGACCTGGACGTCCAGCTGCGCCGCCGGGGCATCACGCAGATCGTGCTGACCGGCATCGCGACCAGCATCGGCGTGGAGTCCACCGCGCGCGACGCCTACGCGCACGGCTATCACGTCACCCTCGCCACGGACGCCATGGCCGACGCCGACGGGGAGGCGCACGCCAACAGCGTGCAGCGGATCTTCCCGCGGCTCGGTGAGACCGGCACCACCGCCGAGATAGTGGAGCTGCTGGCCAAGACCCGCGGCTGACCTGCGGTCGCTCACGGGACAGGGGGCCGTCAGTCCTCGCCGCGCACGATGGTGCCACCGGTGTCCGGGTCCGGCCGCCGCCTGGAGGTGCCGTCCAGGACCGCGGGGAGGCAGGTGCGCACTCCCCGGTCCCGGCGCCGGCGGGCCTGGGCCCAGCCGGTCTCCGCCCAGGGCAGGGCCGGTCGCGTGTCCGCGTGCGCGGTCATGTCGTTCCTCGTCCTTCCGGTTCCCGCCCGTGGCGGGAGCCGTCGCCGGGACCGTCGCGGGCCCGGCGGAGCGATCCGTGTCCGGCCCCGGGCCCCCGGCGCGGCCGCCCGCGCGCACGCGGGCGCATCCCGCCCAGGAGGCGCGTGCCGCTCAGGTACGGCCGCCCCCGCCACCGCCGAAGGACCCGCTCGACCCCGGCGTCCAGCGGGGACGGCTCTGGTCGGCGGCACGCTTGGTGCCGACGTTGCCGAGCTGGTGCGGGGTGAGGCGTTCGCTCTCGTCGGCGGCCCGGGGCACCTCGTCGGGCTCCCGGACCTCGCGGGTCTCGTGCACCGGCCCGCCCGGCGGCATCTTGGGCTGCTCCTCCGGGCGCGGCGGCGCGGGCTCCCGGTCACGCACCTTGGCACCCAGCCGGAAGGCCCAGATGATTCCCGCGACGAGGGCCACTCCGGCGATCAGGATCAGGACGTATCCGAAAGCCTGCGCGCCCGTGGCCGCTTGGTACATGGCAGTGTTCATGGGCGCCGGGTACCCGGGGCCGGGCGGCGGATGCCTGGTCCGGCGGCCCTACGGCGCTCCGTCCTGATCGCCGGCCGCCGCGCGTTCCACCTCCGCCTCGACCTCGGCCCGGGGCCGGCCCGTCTCCCGGGCGTACTCGCTCACCGCCGTCTGCACATCGCGGGCGAGGTCACGCCAGGCGCGCAGGGCGGTCTCGTAGGTGCCCGCCTGGACGCCGGTCAGCCGCTGCTCGGCCGGCGGCCCGTAGGCCTCCCGCAGTTCCTGGACCTGGGTCTGGGCGGCGTCGGCCGCGCGCTGCTTGGCGACCAGTTCTTCGAAGGTGTGCGACACGCCAACCGACCTTAGGCAGCTTCGGCGCTCTCGCCCAGAGCGACCTGCCGGAAGTGGCCGCACCCGCACCCGAGTGGCGGGTCAGCCGCCGGTCACCAGCTCCGCCCACACCTGTTTGCCGCCGCTGACCGGCACCGTGCCCCAGGCCGCCGACACGGCCTCCACCAGCAGGATCCCCCGGCCGCCGGTGGCCTCCCAGCCGATGCCGGCGGGTTTGACGGGGCTGCGCGGGGAGCAGTCGGTGACGGCGAGCCGCAGCCGGTGAGCAGGGCGTCGGCGAACAGGCCCAGGTGGCCGGGGTCGGCGGCCCGCGCAGCCCCTGTGCGCGGGCCCCGGCGGCCGTCGCTTCCCGCCCGGCCGCTCGGGCCGGTTCCGCCCGGTTCACCGGGAACGGCCCGGGCGGAGACGTGCGGTCGGGTACGGCTCCCGCTCTTGGGTCAGGACGTCTGCGGGGCCTCCCGCTGGAACCTCGCGTAGAGGTACGCGGTGTCCTGGCTGCCCTCGGGAACGTCGAAGTTGGGCTTCGACTCCTTTTGCCCCGGCTTCCTGAAGCCGGTGATCTCCACGCTGTACTTGTTTCCGTCGATGAACACCGTTTCGGGCTCGTGGATCGCTTCCCATTGGACGGTGTCGTTCGGGTGCGAACCCTGGTTGGGCGTCTCGTCGTGACGCAAATTGACCGTGAAGTCGTGGTTGAAATTCCCGTTCTCGAAGTGCACCCGGATCGCGAGGTACACCCAGAACTGCGACTGCCCCGAAAGGAAGATCGGGTAGTTGTGGTGCGTGAACTCGCCTATCGGGAATTCCCGGCCACCCAGGTTCGCCTCCATTTCATAGTCCAGGAAGTCATAGCCACTCAGAGCGCCGCCGGGCGTGGCCGGCTGCCCCCACCTGATCTGACTGGTGTTGACGCCCGTGAGACCCGGAAGGTTCACACTGGCCCCCGTGAACGTGCCGGTGGTCTTGATGAGCCCCACTGCGGGATTCCCCTTTCCCTGGGCTGCGCAGAAAAATATCCTGCCGTTTTGCTCCCGGGTTTCCGGGAACAGGTCGACGCCACTCTATGAGACGAAGACCGGGGTGATGAAACGAGAAAACAGGACAAACCACAGCTCACCCCGGGTCCTTGGTGGGGATGACGAGCAGCTTGGTGACCGAGCCGTCGTCGCCGACGACGTCCCGGACGTGGCGGAAGCCCAGGCGGCGGCACAGGGCCAGGCTGGCGGTGTTCCCGGCGCCCACCATGCCGTACGCCTCGGTGAGTCCCAGGTTGTCGGCGGCGTGCCGGAGCAGACCGCGCACCACCTCCCCGCCCAGGCCGCGCCCCCAGTACGCGGGGACGAGCGCGGTGACGAGTTCGTGGCCGTCGACGTTGCCGGTCGGCTTGACCTCGGCGTGGCCGACGTAGCGGCCGTCCAGCCACAGGCCCCACACGTCGAACCGGCGCTGGGGGTAGACGTCGGTGAGGATGGCCCGGAACAGCTCGCGGATCTGCGGTTCGGGCACGAGGTCCTGTCCCATCCAGCGGCACACCTCCTCGTCGCGCAGCAGGGCGACGAAGACGTCCTCGTGTTCGGGCCGGTAGGGGAGGAAGTCCAGGCGTTCGGTGCGCAGGACGGGGGTCTCGGGTGTCATGGCGGGCTCCTCGGGAGTGATGCGGTGCGGCGGGACCGAGGGCGGTGGGGCGCCGGTACGCGGCTTGTACGTGTGGGGCGGTTGGTGCGTGTGGGGGGGGTGACCGTGCCGGGCCGGCAGGTGGCCGGCCCGGCGGGTCCGTGGCGGTGCGGCGGTCAGGCGCCGGCGTTCTCCATGCGCTCGCGCAGGCTCTTGGGCCGCATGTCGGTCCAGACCTCGTCGACGTAGGCGGAGCACTCGGCCTCGGTGCCCTCCTTGCCGACGGGCTGCCAGCCGGCGGGCACCTCGATGTCGACGGGCCACAGGGAGTACTGCTCCTCGTCGTTGCGCAGCACCTGGTAGCGGGTGTTCTCGTCCATGTCGTCTTCCTTTGGTCGTCCGGTGTCCGGGTGGGCGTGCGGTGGTCGGGGACGGGTGGGTGGTGAGCGGGGGCCGTGGGGGGCGCGTCGGCGGAGGGTCGTCACCGGCCTCCCCTGGCGTGCCGGGCGAGGTGGCGCAGGGCGGTGGCGAACTCCTCGGCCACCCGGCGCACGGTCGCGGTGTCGTGGACGCCGGGCCGGTGGTGCCAGGTGAAGGCGAGCCGGCCGTGCTGGACGGCGCCGACCACCTCCAGCGGGTGGGAGCCGGGGTCCCGGGGGTCGTGGTCCTGTCCGAAGGAGCCGTGTTCGGCGCGGACCAGGCCGCCGTCCGCCGTGTCGGGGCGGGCGTCCCACTGGCCGAGGTAGTTGAACACCACCTGGCTGTGCGCGGTGCCGCCGAGGCGTTCGCGGACCTCGGGCGGGCCGAAGGTGCGCAACGCGCCGAAGCCGATGCCGTTGCCGGGGACCGCGCGCAGCTGGCGGCGCACCGACTTCACCAGCGACCGCCAGTCCCGGTCCGGGCCGAGGTCGCCGGGGTCGGGCACCTGGAGGGCCACGGGGTGGACGGTGGTGAACCAGCCGACGGTGCGGGTCAGGTCTATGCCGTCGAGCAGGTCCTCGCGGCCGTGTCCCTCCAGGTCCAGGCGGACCCGGTCGCGTCCCGTCCAGCGGGCCAGGGCGAGGGCGAGGGCGGCGAGCAGGACGTCGTTGACGCGGGTGCGGTAGGCGGTGGGGGCGGAGCGCAGCAGGGCGGTGGTGTCCTCTTCGCCGAGTTCCACGTCCACCGTGGCGGCCGGTCCGGCGCCGGCGGCCGGGGCCGGGGGCTCCTCGGTGTTCACCGCCTTTTCCCAGTAGGGCAGTTCGTGGTCGAGGCCGCCCTCGGCGACGTGTGCGGCGAGCCGCCGGGACCACTCCCGGAAGCTGGTGCTCCGCTCCCCCAGGGTGACCGGGCCGCCGTGGCGGGCCTGCTGGTAGGCGGTTTCCAGGTCGTCGCGCAGGATGCGCCAGGAGACGGCGTCCACGACCAGGTGGTGGGCGACGAGGAGGAGAAAGACGGGCCGGTCGGCGGCGCCGGTGAACAGGGCCGCGCGCAGGTGCGGGCCGTGGGCCAGGTCGAAGCTCGCGTGGAGTTCGTCGGCGGCCTTGGCCATGGCCGCGTCGGCGTCGTCGGCGGCCAGGCCCGTCAGGTCGTACCGGGTCAGGATGTCCTGGCCGGTGGCGGGCGGTGGGTTGAACTGCCGCCAGCCGCCGGGCTCTTGGGTGAACGTCATGCGCAGGGCGTCGTGGTGTTCCAGCAGCGCGTCGAGTGCGGTGCTCAGGGCGCGCGGGTCGGGGGTGCCGTCGAGTTCCAGCAGTGCCGACTGGTTGAAGTGGTGGTGGGCGGCGCGCGGGGTGGTGAGGAACCAGTGCTGGATCGGGGTGAGCGGCACCTCGCCGGTGACCGGGCCGTCGGCGGACCGCCGGGGCGCGGCGCGGACGACGGTGGCGAGGTCGGCGACGGTCTGGTGGGTGAACAGGTCCCGGGTGGCCACGTGCAGCCCGTCGCGGCGCAGCCGGGAGACGACCTGCATGCTCAGGATGGAGTCGCCGCCGAGCGCGAAGAAGTTGTCGTCGGCGCCGACTTCGGCGATGCCGAGCACATCGGCCCAGATCCGGGCGATCCGGCGTTCGGTGTCGGTGCGCGGCGCGGTACGCGGTCCGTCCGCCGCCTGGGCGGGATCGGGCGCGGGCAGCGCGCGGCGGTCGGTCTTGCCGTTCGGGGTGAGCGGCAGCCGCTCCAGCGGGACGAAGACCGACGGCACCATGTGCGGGGGCAGCGACCCGGCCAGGTGCAGCCGCAGTTCACCGACGGGCAGGGCGGTGCCGGACGGCTCGGCGGGGACGACGTAGGCGACGAGCCGGGCCGGCGCTCCGGCCCGGTCCGCGCGGACGACGACGGCCGCGTCCCGGACCAGGGGGCTGCGGCGCAGCGCGCTCTCGATCTCGCCGGGTTCGATGCGGTAGCCGCGCAGCTTGACCTGGTCGTCGGCGCGTCCGGCGAACCGCAGCCGGCCGTCGGCGGTCCATCGCACCAGGTCCCCGGTGCGGTACATCCGCTCCCCCGGCGCCCCGGACGGGTCGGGCAGGAACCGCTGGGCGGTCAGTCCCGGCCGGCCCAGATAGCCGCGGGCCAGGCCGGGCCCGGAGACGTACAGCTCGCCGGTCACGCCGGGCGGTACGGGGCGCAGCGCGGCGTCGAGCACCTGGACCCGGGTGGTGCCTGCGGGGCGGCCGATGGACGGGGTGCCGGAGCCAGGGGTGAGCGGGCCGGTCCAGGTGGCGACCACGGTGGCCTCGGTGGGGCCGTAGGAGTTGATCATCCGGCGGCCGGGTGCCCAGGTGTCGACGAGGTCGGCGGGGCATGCCTCGGCGCCCACGATGAGGGTGCGCAAGCGGGGCAGGGCGGCGGCGGTCTCGGGCGGTACGGTGGCCAGCGCGGCCGGCGGGATCAGGGTGTGGGTGATCTCCCGTCCGGCGAGCACCTCGGCGAGCCGCTCCCCGACCAGCGGTCCTTCCTCGCCGGTGACCAGCGCGGCCCCGCCGAGCAGGGAGACGCACAGTTCCAGCACGGAGGCGTCGAAGCTCGGGGAGGCGAACTGCAGGACCCGGTCGCCGGGGCCCGCCGCGTACTGTTCCGCGGCCGCCGCGGCGAAGGAGGCGAGGCCCCGGTGGGTGACCACGACGCCCTTGGGGGTGCCGGTGGAGCCGGAGGTGTAGATGACGTACGCGGGGTGGGCGGGGGTGAGCGCGGTGGTGCGGTCGGCGTCCGTGGGCGCCGTGTCCGGTCCGTCGGCGGTCCACACCTCGGCGGGGTCGCCGAGGACCAGGTGGGCGCCCGCGTCCCGGATCATGAACTCCCTTCTGGGGGCCGGGTAGTCGGGGTCGACGGGCAGGAAGGCGCCGCCGGCCTTGGCGACGGCCAGCTGGGCCACCACGGTCGCCGCCGAGCGGGGCAGCGCCAGGGCCACCACGCGCTCCGGTCCGACGCCGTCGGCGAGGAGCCGGTGGGCCAGCCGGTTGGCCGCCCGGTCGACCTCGGCGTAGGTCAGTTCCCGGTCGCCGTCGATCAGCGCCACGGCGTCCGGGGTACGGACCGCCTGCCGTTCGAACAGGGCGGGCAGGGTGGACTCGGGCACCGGACGGAAGGCGCCCCGGCCGTGCGCCGCCAGGGCCTTCAGCTCCTCGTCGGAGGCCAGCGGGAGGGCGCCGAGCGGGCGGTCGGGGTCCTCGGCCACGGCGCGCAGCAGGGTGGCGAGCTGGGCGGCCATGCGTTCGGCGGTGGCCGCGTCGAACAGGTCGGTGTTGTAGGTGAGCAGGCCGTGCAGGGCGCCGGTGCCGGTCTCGGCGAACTCCACGGTGAGGTCGAACGCGGCCTGTTCCGACTCCGGTTCGACGTCGGTGACGTCCAGGCCGGGCAGGTCGAGGTCGGCGGCCGGGGTGTTCTGGAGGACGACCATGACCTGGAAGAGCGGGCTGCGGCTGGTGTCCCGTTCGGGCTGGACGGCGTCCACGACCCGTTCGAACGGCACGTCCTGGTGGGCGAAGGCGTCGCGGACGGTCCGGCGTACGTCGGTGAGGAACGCGGAGAACGGCCGTGCGGCCTCGGCGCGGGAGCGCAGCACCAGGGTGTTGACGAAGAATCCGACCAGGTTCTGGGTCTCGGGGCGGTCGCGGCCGGAGGTGACGGTGCCGACGGCGATGTCCTCGGCGCCGGAGAGCCGGGCGAGGTAGGTCTGGGCGGCGGCGACGAGCGTGGTGAACAGGGTGGTGCCGTGGTCCCGGGCGAGCCGGGTGAGCCGGGTGACGGCCGGGGCGGGCACGGTCAGCCGGGTGGTCGCGCCCGAGCTGGTGCGTACCGGCGGGCGGGGCCGGTCGGTGGGCAGTTCCAGCGGTGTGGTGCCGGCCAAGCGCTCCTTCCAGTGGGCGAGGTGCTCGTCGGCGTCGCTGTCGGCGGTGGTGCGCTGCCAGTGCGCGTAGTCGGCGTACTGCACCGGCAGTGGCGGCAACTCTGCTTGGGACACGCCGAGTCGGTCTCGGTAGTGGTGGGCGAGGTCGCCGAGCAGGACGGCGGTGGACCAGCCGTCGGTGACGATGTGGTGCAGGGCGAGGGAGAGGACGTGGTCCTGCTCGCCGAGCCGGATCAGGCCGGCCCTCAGCAGCGGGCCCTCGCGCAGGTCGAAGGGGCGGGCGCGGTCCTCGGCGAGCAGCCGCCGCAGCTCCGGCTCGCGCAGGGAGTCGGCGACCTGGGAGAGGTCGCGGACGGGCAGCGGCACCTCCCGGGGCGGGTGGACGATCTGGACGCCGCGTCCGTCGACGCTGTCGAAGGTGGTGCGCAGGGACTCGTGCCGGGCCACCACGGCGTCGAGGGCCGCGCGGAGCGCTCCGGTGTCCAGGGTGCCGCGCAGCCTGAGGGCGAGCGCGGTGACGTACTCCGTGCCGCCGGGCTCGAACTCCTCGAGGAACCACAGTCGTTGCTGGGCGTGGGACATCGGGGCGACGGCGCCGCGGCCGGCCGGGGCCGGCGCCGGGCGGCCGGAGCCGCGCCGCGTGCCGAGGAGGCGGGCCAGGGCGGCCGGGGTGGGGTGGGTGAACACCGCGCGCGGGGTGACGTCGGTGTCGAATGCCTCGGCGAGGCGGGAGGCGAGCCGGATGCTCAGGATCGAGTCGCCGCCGAGCTGGAAGAAGTCGTCGTCCACACCGGGCGGTTCGCTGCCCAGCACCTCCGCGAAGACGGCGGCCGTGCGCCGTTCGTCCTCGGTGCGGGGCTCGGTCCGGGCGCGCCCCGGCAGGGCCTCGGGGGCGGGCAGGGCGGCCCGGTCGACCTTGCCGTTGCCGCTGAGCGGGAGGGCGGCCAGCGGGACCACGGCGGTGGGCACGAGGTAGTCGGGCAGGGTACGGGCGGCGAAGGCCCGCAGTTCCTCGGCGTTCCGGCCGGCCTCTCCGACGACGTAGGCCACGAGCCGTTTGGCGCCCGGCCGGTCCTCGCGGGCCAGGACGGCGACGTCCGTCACTCCCGGGTGGGCGGCGAGCGCGGCCTCGGCCTCGCCGGGCTCGACCCGGAAGCCGCGGATCTTGACCTGGTCGTCGGCCCGGCCCAGGAACTCCACGGTGCCGTCCGGGCGCCGCCGGGCCAGGTCGCCCGTGCGGTACATGCGGGTGCCGGGCGGGCCGAAGGGGTCGGCGAGGAAGCGGGAGGCACTCTCGCCGGGGCGGCCCAGATAGCCGCGGGCGACGCCCTCTCCGGCCAGGTACAGCTCGCCCGGGCAGCCCGGCGGTACGGGGCGCAGCCGGGCGTCGAGGAGGTGTGCCCGCATGTCGTCGAGCGGCCGGCCGATGGGGACGGTGTCCGGCACGGCCGCCGGGTCGGTGAGGGCGAAGGAGGTGGCGAAGGTGGTGGTCTCGGTGGGGCCGTAGCCGTCCACGACGGTCAGTCCGGGGCAGGCGGCCAGCACGCGGCGCACGGCGGGGGCGGGGACGACGTCGCCGCCGGTCCACACCTGGGTCAGGCCCCGGAAGCAGTCGGGGGCGTCCTGGGCGAGCAGCCGGAACAGTCCGGCGGTCAGCCACAGCGCGGTGAGCCCGCCGTCGGCGGCGAGCCGGCGCAGCAGGGCCGCGTCCACGCTCTCGCCGGGTGCCACGACCACGCGGCCGCCGTTGAGCAGAGGCGCCCACACCTCGAAGGTGGCCGCGTCGAACGCCACCGGCGAGTGCAGCAGCACGCGGTCGCACACCCCGCCGGCGAACCGGCTGTCGGTGGCCAGCGCCGCCACGTCCCGGTGCCGTACCGCGACGGCCTTGGGCAGTCCGGTGGAGCCGGAGGTGAACATCACGTAGGCCAGCCGGTCGGGGTCGGCGGGCGGCAACCGGTGCCCCGCCGTGCCGGTACGGGCCGCGGTCACGTCCGCTGCCGTGAGGCGGGTGGTCGCGCCGGCCTGGGCGAGCAGGGTGCGGCGGCGTTCGGCGGGGGCGCGGGTGTCGACGGGGACGTAGGCGCCGCCGGCCAGCAGGACCGCGAGCTGGGCGACGACGAGTTCGGCGGAGCGGTCCATCAGCAGGGCCACCCGGTCCTCCGGGGCCAGCCCGCCGGCCAGCAACCGGTCGGCCGACGCCCGTGCCCATTCGTGCAGTTCGCGGTAGGTCAGCTCGCGGTCGCCGTCATGGACCGCGACCGCGTCCGGGGTGCGGCGGGCCTGCTCGGCGAACAGGTCCACGGGGCTGCGCGGGTCGGCCGGGCGGGCGGTGGTGTTCCAGGCGGCCAGCAGCTCGCGGTCGGCCGGGGTGAGCGGGTCCAGTGCGGCCAGGTCGGTGTCGAAGCCGTCGGCGAGGGTGGTGAGCAGGGTGGCCAGCCGGCCGGCGGCGCGCTCGGCGGTTCCGGCGTCGAACAGCGCGGGGTCGTAGGCCAGTTCGAAGCCGAGCCGTTCGTCCAGGTGGGCGCGCAGGCACCAGGCGAAGGTGGTGGCGTCGTCGGCGCGCACCTCCTCGACCCGGACACCGGTGCGGGCGGTCGCCGACTCGTCCACGGGGTAGTTCTCGAACACCACCATGCTGTCGAACAGCGGTTCCCCGGGCGGGACTTCACTGACGGCCTGGATGCGGGGCAGGGCGAGGAAGTCGAAGCGGCGGGCGTCGCTCTGCCGTTCCTGGAGGTCGTGCAGCCACGGCAGCACCGGCCCGGCGGGGACCCGGACCCGGGTCGGCACGGTGTTGACGAACATGCCGATCATGCCTTCGACGCCGGGCAGTTCGGCCGGGCGGCCGGAGACGGTGGTGCCGAACACCACGTCGTCCCGGCCGCCGGAGCGGGCCAGCAGCAGCGCCCAGGCGCCCTCCACCACGGTGTTGACGGTGAGTCCGGCGCGGGCGGCGCTCTCCCTCAGGCGCCGGGAGAGCTCCGGGTCCAGTTCGCGGTGGACGGCGGCGGCGGAGCGGGCGCGGTGGGCCTCGGCGGGCGTGCGGTCGTACGGCAGCGGGGTGCGGACGGTGAATCCGGCGAGCGCGTCGGCCCAGTGCCGTTCGGCGGCCGTCTCGTCCTGCGCGCGCAGCCAGTGCAGGAAGTCCGCGAAGGGCCGCCGTGCCGGGGGTGCTTCCTCGGGGCCGCCGGTGAGGGCCGCGTAGCGTGCGCAGACCTCGGTGAGCAGCTGTCCGGTGCTCCAGCCGTCGAGGACGATGTGGTGGGTGGACCACAGCAGCAGCACCTCGTCGCCGGGCAGGGCGGCCAGGGTGAGCCGGGTGAGCGGCGCGCTGGTGAGGTCCAGGCCGGCCGCGCGGTCCTCGGCGAGCAGCCGTTCGGTGGCCGCGGCGCGCTCGGCGGGGGTCAGGGTGCGCCAGTCGAGGTGGGTGACGGGCAGTTCGGCGTGGCGGTGGACGACCTGCACGGGGTGGGGCAGGCCGTGCCAGTGGACGCTGGTGCGCAGCGCCGGGGTGCGGTCGGCGACCTGCTGCCAGGCGGCGGCGAAGGCGCCCGGGTCGGCCACCCCGGACAGCCGTACGGCGGTGCGGTCGAAGTAGGCGTGCTCGGTGTCGACGAGGCCGTGGAAGAGCATGCCGGACTGGAGCGGGGTGAGCGGCAGGACGTCCTCGACGTGCCGGCCGGTGCCGACGAGCCGGTCCAGCTGTTCCTGGCCGAGGCCGGCGAGGGGGAAGTCGGAAGGGGTACGGCCGCCTGCCTCGGGGTCCGCACAGTGCGCCACGATCTCGCGCAGGGCGGTGAGGGTGTCCTCGGCGAGCCGGCGGACGGTGGCCTCGTCGTAGACGGCGGCCGGGTAGGTCCAGCCGAGTTCGAGGCGGCCGTGCTGGACGACGCCGGTGATGTCCAGCAGGTAGGGGCGGGGTTCGTCCGGGTCGGTGTCGCGGCCCGCCGGGGGCAGGGCGGCGCGGAACAGGCCGTCGGCGTTGTCGGTGTCCCACTGGCCGTGGTAGTTGAAGCCGACCCGGGGGGCCGGGGCGCCGGCGAGGGGGCTGCCGGGCAGCAGGTGGCGCAAGGCGCCGTGGCTCAGGCCGTGCAGCGGGACCGCGCGCAGTTGTTCCTTGACCGAGCGGAGGGTGTCGTGCCAGCCGGCGTCCGGGGCGACGCGCAGCGCGAGGGGGTACTCGGCGGTGAACCAGCCGACGGTCCGGGACAGGTCCACGTCCGCGAACAGCTCCTCCCGGCCGTGGCCCTCGACGCCCAGCAGGACGGTGTCGCGTCCGCACCAGCGGGCCAGGGTGCGGCCGAGCGCGCTGAGCAGGACGTCGTTGACCTGGGTGCGGTAGGTCTCCGGGACCCGGCGCAGCAGGGCGTCGGTGGCGGGCTGGTCCAGGGTGACGGTGAGGGTGGCTGCGGTGCCGTGGGTGTTGGGTCCGGGGCGTCCGGCGGGCAGTTCGGCGGGGGCCTCGCCGGTGCGGGTCCAGTACGGCAGGTCGGCGTCCAGGGCGCCGGAGCGGGTGTGCCGCTCGAGGCGGGCGGCCCAGTGGCCGTAGGGGGTGCCGGCGGCGGGCGGGTCGGCGGGCCGGCCGGCCGCGGCCGCCCGGTGGGCGGCTTCCAGGTCGGCGAGCAGGATGCGCCAGGACACACCGTCGATCACCAAGTGGTGGGCTGTGATGACGAGTTGGCCCGATCGTCGCGGGCCGCGGTCGAGGAACAGGACGCGGACGACCCGTCCGGCCGTGGGGTCGAGGGCGGTCTGCGCCTCCTGGGTGAGCCGTTGGGCCTCGCGCTCCAGCGCAGGGTCGTCCAGCGCGGCCACGTCGTGCCGGGTGAACACGCCGTCCGGTGCTGCGGGCAGCGCCTCCTGGCGCCAGCCGTCGGGGGTATGGCGGAACCGGGTGCGCAGGGCCGCGTGGCGGCGGACGACGGCCTCGGTGGCCTGCTCCAGCGCCGGGGAGCGGGTGCCGGCGGCGAGTTCGAGGCGCTGGGTCATGGTGAACCGCAGCGGCCGGGCGGGGTCGCGGCCGTCCAGGTACCAGCGCTGGATCGGGGTCAGCGGCGCCTCGCCGGTCTCCTCGACGACCGAGCGCGGCGTGGACTCCTTGGCGCACAGGGCGAGTTCCGCGACGGTCTGGTGCCGGAAGACGTCCTTGGTGGTGAGGGCCAGTCCGGCCTGCCGGGCGCGGGAGACGATCTGGATGCTCAGGATGGAGTCGCCGCCGAGGGTGAAGAAGTTGTCGCGGGCGCCGACGCGTTCGACGCCGAGCACCTCGGCCCAGATCGCGGCCAGCCGTTCCTCGGTGCCGGGCCGGGGGGCGACGTAGGGGGTGGTGCCGTCGGGGCGCGCGGGCGGGGCGGGCAGGGCGCGCCGGTCGGTCTTGCCGCTGGTGGTGCGCGGTATGCGGGCGAGCGGGACGAACGCGGCGGGCACCATGTGGTCGGGCAGGGTGCGGCGCAGCGCGAGGCGCAGGGCGTCGGCGGACGGGACGCGGCCGGCGGCGGGCACCACATAGCCGACGAGCATGAGCCGGCCGGCGTGCTCGCGGGCGGCCACCGCGGCGTCGGCGACGTCGGGGTGGTCCAGCAGGGCGGCCTCCACCTCGCCGGGCTCGATGCGGAACCCGCGGATCTTGACCTGTTCGTCCGCCCGGCCGAGGAACTCCAGCAGCCCGTCCCGGTCCCAGCGGGCCCGGTCCCCGGTGCGGTACATCCGCTCCCCCGGCTCGCCGAACGGGTCGGCGAGGAAGCGGGCGGCGGTGAGGCCGGGCCGGCCCAGGTAGCCGCGGGCCACCTGCGCCCCGGCCAGGTACAGCTCGCCGGGCACACCGGGCGGCACCGGGCTGAGGGCGCCGTCGAGGACGTAGGCGCGCAGGCCGCCGCCGGGGCGGCCGATGACCGGGTGGCCGGGGCGGTCGGCGGTACGGCCGTAGACGGCGTCGACGGTGCACTCGGTGGGCCCGTACATGTTGTACACGGCCACGCCCAGCTCCTCCTCGGCGCGGGCGAGTTCGCGCCACAGCGCCGGGGTGACGGCCTCGCCGCCGACGAGCAGCAGGCGCGGGTGGTGGCGGCCGGGGGCGAGCAGTCCGGCGGCGGTGAGTTCGCGCAGGAACGACGGGGTGACGTTGACCAGGTCCAGGCGGTGCTCGGCGACCTGGGCGCAGAACGCCCGCGGATCCAGGCGGACGTCCTCGTCTATGAGGTGCACCTCGTGGCCGAGGGCGAGGAGCAGAGGTCCCTCCCAGGAGGTGTCGAAGGAGAAGGAGGCGCTGAGCGCGGCCCGCAGCCGGCGCCCGTCCGTGGTGTGCGGGGCGAGCAGGCCCTCGCGATGGTCGTGGCAGAGGTTGACCAGCTGCCGGTGTTCGACGGCGACGCCCTTGGGGCGGCCGGTGGAGCCGGAGGTGTAGACGAGGTAGGCGGTGTGCCGGGGCAGCAGGGGCCGGACGCGGTCGGCGTCGGTCGGGTCGCGGTCGGGCAGCCGGTCCCAGGGCACCTCGTCGAGGCCGGTCAGCAGGGTGTGCGGGCGGGCGTCGGCGAGCAGGAAGTCCTGCCTGGCCCGCGGCAGTTCGGGGTCCAGGCAGAGCAGGGTGGCGCCCGCCTTGAGGACCGCGAGCAGGGCGACCATCAGGTCGGTGGTGCGCGGCAGGCGTACGGCGATCACGTCCTCGGGGCCGGCGCCCCGGGCGATGAGGTGGTGGGCGAGCCGGTTGGCGCGCCGGTTGAGCGTGGCGAAGTCGAGGGTGGTGTCGCGGGCGGCCAGGGCGGTGTGGTGGGGGGTGCGGGCGGCCTGGGCCTCGAAGAGGGCGGGGAAGGTGGTGTCCGGCGCGGGCAGCGTGGCGCCCCGGCCGTGGCGGAGCACCTGGCGCCGTTCGTCGCCGGTCATCAGCGGCAGCCGGCCCACCTGCCGCCCGGGGTCCTCGGCGGCTGCCTCCAGCAGGACACGCAGCCGGGCGGCGAGGCGTTCGGCGGTGTCGGCGTCGAACAGGCCGGTGCTGTACTCCAGATGGCCGGTGAGGCCGTCCTCGCTCTCCACGAAGTCGAAGGCGAGGTCGAAGGTGGCGGTGCGGACCGGCGGGGTGACCGGTTCCACCGTCAGGCCGGGCAGCCGGGGCGGGGCGGCGTCGAGGTTGTGCAGGGCGACCATGACCTGGAACAGCGGCGTACGGCTGGTGTCCCGCTCGGGCTGGACGGCGTCCACGACGCGTTCGAAGGGCACCTCCTGGTGGGCGGACGCCTCCAGGACGGTGGTGCGCACCTCGGCCAGCAGTTCCCGGAAGGGCAGGTCGGGGCGGACCCGGGCGCGCAGCACCAGGGTGTTGACGAACATGCCGACAACATCGTGCAGTTCGGGCCGGTCCCGGCCGGCGGTGACGGTGCCGACGGTGATGTCCTCCTGGCCCGCCCAGCGGGCGAGGAGGACCTGGCAGGCCGTCACCAGGGTCATGTAGAGGGTGGCGTCGGCTTCCCGGCCGCGCTCGCGCAGCCGCTCGGTGAGGGCGGCGGGCAGGGTGAAGGTCAGCAGGGCGCCGTCCCGGGTGCGGACGGCGGGGCGGGGCCGGTCGGTGGGCAGTTCCAGCGGGACCACGCCGTCCAGGGCCTCGCGCCAGTAGGCGAGGCCGGACTCCGCCCGCTCGGTCCGGGCGCGCTGCCAGGCGGCGTAGTCGGCGTAGCGGACGGGCAGGCCGGGCAGGTCGGGGCGGCGGCCTTCCAGGGCCGCGGTGTACAGCTCGCCGAGGTCCCGGGCCAGCACACCGCCGGACCAGCCGTCGGTGACGATGTGGTGGACGGCCAGCACGAGGACGTGGTCGTCGGCGGCGAGCCGGGCCAGGCGGGCCCGCAGCAGCGGCCCGGCGGTCAGGTCGAAGGGGGTGGCGGCCTCGCGGTCCAGCAGGGCGTCCAGCGCCGCGCTGTCCGCGAGGTCGTCCACCGGGAGGTTCACGGGCCGTGGCGGGTGCACGAACTGCCGTGCCTGTCCGTCGTGTTCGGCGAAGGTGGTGCGCAGTGCCTCGTGCCGGGCGACCAGGCCGTCCAGCGCGGTGCCGAGCGCGCCGGTGTCCAGGGCGCCGCGCAGGCGCAGCACGGACAGGGTGGTGTACGCGGTGCCGCCCGGCTCGAACCGGTCGAGGAACCACAGGCGTTGCTGGGCGTACGACAGGGGGGCCGCGGTGTCCGGGTCGGTGGCCGGGATGGCGTCGGCGGTGGTGCTCCCGGCGCGGGGCTCGCCCAGCTCGGCGGCGAGGCCGGACAGCGTGGAGTGGGTGAACAGCAGCCGGGGCGAGATGTCGGTGCCGAAGGCGGCCCGCAGCCGGGAGGTGACGCGCACGGCGAGGATGGAGTCGCCGCCGAGGGCGAAGAAGTCGTCGTCGGCGCCGACCTCGTCGGTGTCCAGGACGTCCGTCCAGGCGGCGGCGACCAGCCGTTCGGCGGGGGTGCGCGGCGGGGTCCGGCCGGCGTCGGCGGCGAAGCCGTCGGGGCCGGGCGCGGGCAGGGCGCGCCGGTCGAGCTTGCCGTTGACGGTGAGCGGCAGCGCGGCCAGCGGCACATAGGCGGCCGGCACCATGTGCGCGGGCAGCAACCCCGCCAGATGGGCGCGGAGTTCGGCGGCGGAGGGAGGCGGTACGGCGCGGTCGCCGGTGCCGGTGCCGACGACGTGGGCGACGAGCCGGCGGGTACCGGCGGCGTCCTCGTAGGCGCCGACGGTGGCCGCGCCGACGCCCGGGTGGCGGTGCAGGGCGGCCTCGATCTCGCCGGGCTCGATGCGGTAGCCGCGGATCTTCACCTGCTGGTCGGCGCGGCCCAGGTACTCCAGGGTCCCGTCGGCCCGCCAGCGGGCCCGGTCGCCGGTGCGGTACATGCGGGTGCCGGGGCGGCCGAACGGGTCGGCGGGGAAGCGGGTCGCGGTGAGTCCGGGGCGGTTGAGGTAGCCACGGGCCAGGCCCTCGCCGGCGACGTAGAGTTCGCCGACGGCGCCGGGCGGTACCGGCTCCAGGCGGCCGTCGAGGACGTAGAGCCTGAGGTCGGGGATGCCGGTGCCGATGGGGCTCGCGGTGCCGGCGTGGGCCGCCGGGGCGTCCAGCGGGGCGTAGGTGACGTGCACGGTGGTCTCGGTGATGCCGTACATGTTCACCAGGCGGGGCGCGGTGTCCGGGTGGCGGGCGTACCAGTCGGCGAGCCGGGCGACGTCCAGCGCCTCGCCGCCGAACACCACCGTGCGCAGCGTCAGCCTCCGGCTCACCTCGGGGAGTTCGGCGTCGGCGCGGATCAGCGGGTAGAAGGCGGACGGGGTCTGGTTGAGGACGGTGACCCCTTCGTCGGCGAGCAGGCGCAGGAAGTCCTCCGGTGAGCGGGCGGTGTCCTCGGGGACGATCACGAGCCGGCCGCCGTGCAGCAGCGGACCCCACAGCTCCCACACCGAGAAGTCGAAGGCGTAGGAGTGGAACAGCGTCCACACGTCGTCGGGACCGAAGCCGAACCAGGCCCGGGTGCGGGTGAACAGCCGGACGACGTTCGCGTGCGGGACGACGACGCCCTTGGGGCGGCCGGTGGAGCCGGAGGTGTAGATGGCGTAGGCGGGGCTCTCGGGCAGCGCGCGGCGGGGCGGGCCGGCGGCCGGGCGGCGGGCGAGGTCGGCGCGTACCTCCGGGTCGTCCAGCGGCACCCGGGGGACGCCGGTGTCCGCCAGGGTCTGCCCGGTGGTGACGAGTGACACCGGCCGGGCGTCGTCCAGCAGGTGCCGGACGCGCTCGGCGGGCAGGGCGGGGTCGATGGGCAGGTAGGCGGCGCCGGTCTTCAGAACGGCGAGGACGGCCACGACGAGGTCGGTGGAGCGGGGCAGGGCGAGGGCGACGAACGTCTCGGGTCCGGCGCCGAGTTCGGCGAGCCGGTGCGCGAGGCGGCCGGACCGCGCGTCCAGGGTGGCGTAGTCGAGCCGTTCGCCGCCGCAGGTGACGGCCTCGGCGTCGGGGGTGCGGGCGGCCTGGGCGGTGAACAGGGCGTCCAGGGTGCCGGCGGGCCGGCCCTCGGCGGTGCCGTTCCAGTCCGTGAGCATCCGGTGCCGCTCCTCGGCCGTGGTCCAGGCGAGGGCTCGCACGGGCCGGTCCGGGTCGTCGGCCAGCTCGGTGAGCAGCAGGCACAGCCGGCCGGCGAGGGAGCGTACGGTCGCGGCGTCGAACAGCTCGGGGTCGTAGCCGAGGTCGAAGCCGAACCGCTCACCCTGGTAAGCACGCAGCACCAGCGGGTAGTTGGTGGCGTCGCGGGCCGAGACGTCGGCCAGGCGGATGCCGGTGGCGGCGGAACGCGCCTGGTCGAAGGGGTAGTTCTCGAAGGCGACCATGCTGTCGAACAGCGGGCTGCCGGCGGGTACGTCGCTCAGCGCGGTCAGTTCGGCGAGGGACACGTCGGCGAACCGCCGGGCCTCGGCCTGCTCTTCCTGGAGCCTCCGGAGCCAGTCGGCCGCGGTGCCCGTGTCGTCCACACGGACGCGGGTGGGCAGGGTGTTGATGAACATGCCCACCATGGACTCGGCGCCGGGCAGGTCGTCGGGGCGTCCGGAGACGGTGGTGCCGAACAGCACGTCCGGCTCGGCGGCGTAGCGGGACAGCAGCAGTGCCCAGGCGCCCTGGACGACGGTGCCCAGGGTGAGCCCCGCGGCGCGGGCGGTGCGGGCGAGGCGCGCGGAGACCTCGTCGGACAGGGCGGCGGTGTGCACACGGCCGGAGCGGGTCTCGTGGCCGGGGCGGCGGACGCGGTCGGCGGGCAGCGGGGTGGGGGTGGCGAACCCGGCGAGGACGGTCCGCCAGTGCGCGCGGGCGGCCTCGGTGTCCCGGCCGGCCAGCCAGCGTACGTAGTCGCCGAACGGCCGCCGCGCCGGGGGCCGTGGCGCGGTGCCGGCGGTGAGGGCCGCGTACTCCTCGAACACGTCGGTGAGCACCTGGGCGAGGCTCCAGCCGTCCAGGATCAGGTGGTGGGAGGTCCACAGCAGGTGCAGCCGGGCGTCGGGCAGCCGGATCAGGGTGAGCCGCGTCAGCGGTGCCGTGCCGAGGTCCAGGCCGCGCGCGAGGTCGTCGGCGCGCAGCCGCTCCAGCCGTCCGGCCCGTTCCCGCTCGTCCAGCTCCCGCCAGTCCAACTGCTCGATCGGAACAGCTACTTGACGGTGAACAACCTGGAGCGGCACGGGCACGCCCTCCCACACCACCGAGGTGCGCAGGGCCGGGGTGCGGTCGGTCACCCGCTGCCAGGCCAGGGCGAGGGCGTCTGGGTCGGTGACGCCGTCCAGCAGGAGGGCGGCCTGGTCCACGTACACGTCGTCCGGTCCGCCGACCAGCCGGTGGAAGAGCATGCCCTCCTGGAGCGGGGTGAGCGGCAGCAGGTCCTCCACGTCCCGCCCGTCGCCCACGAGGCGGTCCACTCCGGCCTGGTCCAGGCGGGCCAGCGGGAAGTCGGAGGGGGTGCGGCCGCCCGCGCCGGGCCGGGCGCAGTGCTCGGCGATGGATGCGAGCGCGGCCACCATGGCGTCGGCCAGCCGCCGTACGGTGCCGGTGTGGTGCACCTGGTCGCTGTAGTGCCAGGTGATCTCCAGCTCGCCGTCGGCGACCAGGGCGGACACGTCCAGGAGGTGGTCCAGGGGCGCGCCGGGGTCCATGTCGGTGCCGGGTACGTCGGCGACGGGCGCGAAGTCGCCCGCGGCGGGCGCCTCCCATTGGCCGTGGTAGGTGAAGCACACCTGGGGCAGCGGGAGTTCGCCGAGCGCCCGGGCCTCGGGCCGGGGCGATCCGAGGTGGCCGAGGGCCTGGTAGCCGAGGCCGCGCCGGGGCACGGCCCGCAGCCGTTCCTTGACCGCCTTGAGGGTGGCCCCCCAGTCGCCGGGGTCCGCCGGGGTGAGGGTGACGGGGTACTGGGTGGTGAACCAGCCGACCGTGCGGGCCAGGTCGGCGCCCGCGGCCAGGTCCTCCTCGCGGCCGTGGCCCTCCAGGGCGACGGTCACCCGGTCGGTGCCCGTCCAGTCGGCCAGCACCCGGCCCAGCGCGCTCAGCAGCACGTCGTTGACCTGGGTGCGGTAGACGCCCGGCACCTTGCGCAGCAGGGCCTCGGTGGTGGCCCGGTCCACCCGGGTACGGACGGTGCGCACGGAACCGGCGAGCGGGGTGCCGGGCAGGTCGACGGGGAGCGGGGCGGGCGGCTCGGCGGTCTGCCGTGTCCAGTAGGGCAGGTCGTCGTCGAGGCCGCCGGACCGGACCCGGTCGGCGAGGGCGTGCGCCCAGGTGGTGAACGGGGTGTGTTCCGGCTCCAGTCGCGGTTCCTCGCCCGCGGCGGCCTGCCGGTAGGCGGTTTCCAGGTCGGTGAGCAGGATCCGCCAGGAGACGCTGTCGACGGCCAAGTGGTGCGCGGTGAGGAAGAGTTGCGGGCGGTCCGGGCCGGTGAGCAGGGCGGCGCGCAGCAGGGTGCCGGTGGCCGGGTCCAGCGCGGCGCGGGCGGCGCGGGCCGCCTCGGCGGGCGCGGTGCCGGGGGCGCAGCGAGTCAGCAGGTCGCCGGCCGGGCCGGTGCCGGGGTGCTGCCGCCAGGTGTCCCCGGTGCGGGTGAAGCGGGTGCGCAGGGCCGGGTGGTGGGCGACCACCGCGTCCAGTGCCCGTTCCAGTGCCCGCGCGTCGAGGTCGTGGGGCAGGTCGAGCAGCATCGACATGCCGAAGTGGCGCAGCGGCCCGTGCGTGGCGAAGAACCACTCCTGGACCGGGGTGAGCGGGGCGGGCCCGTCCTCCTGCGGGCGCCGGGGCGCGGGTACGGCGGTGGTGCGGCGGGGCGCGGCGGCGGCCAGGTCGGCGACCGTCTGGTGCCGGAAGACGTCCTGGGAGCCGATGTCGAGCCCGGCGGCGCGGGCCCGGGAGACGGCCTGGATGCCGAGGATGGAGTCGCCGCCCAGCTCGAAGAAGTTGTCGGTGACGCCCACCCGGTCCACCCCGAGCACCTCGGCCCAGATACCGGCGAGGAGCTCCTCCTCCGGGGTGCGCGGTGCGGTGAACTCCCGTTCCTCCACGGTGTGTTCGGGGGCGGGGAGGGCGCGGCGGTCCAGCTTGCCGCTGGTGGTCAGCGGCAGCGCCTGGAGCGGGGTGAAGGAGGACGGCACCAGCGCCTCGGGCAGCACCCGGAGCAGGGCCGCCCGCAGACCGGCGGGGGTGGGCCGGGGCGCGCCGGGCGCGGGGACGACGTAGGCGGCCAGGCGGGTGTGGCCGTGCGGGTCGGGCACGGCGACGACCGCGGCGGCGGTGATGCCGTCCAGGGCGAGCAGGGCGGCCTCGATCTCGCCGGGCTCGATGCGGTGGCCGCGCACCTTGACCTGGTCGTCGGCGCGGCCGAGGTAGTCGAGGCGGCCGTCGGCGGTCCAGCGGGCCAGGTCGCCGGTGCGGTACATCCGCTCCCCCGGCGCCCCGAACGGGTCGGCGAGGAAGCGGGCCGCGGTCAGCCCCGGCCGGCCGGTGTAGCCCCGGGCGAGCTGCGGGCCCGCCAGGTATAGCTCGCCGCCGACGCCGGGCGGCACCGGCCGGAGCCGGGCGTCCAGCACATACGCCCGCAGCCCGGGCAGCGGGCGGCCCACCAGCGGACGGTCGCTG
Source organism: Streptomyces sp. DSM 40868 (assembly GCF_011820545.1). Taxonomy (NCBI): domain Bacteria; kingdom Bacillati; phylum Actinomycetota; class Actinomycetes; order Kitasatosporales; family Streptomycetaceae; genus Streptomyces; species Streptomyces sp. DSM 40868. The sequence goes on along the minus strand of NZ_CP050504.1, from coordinate 7,933,294 downwards.
CCGTCGATCCGGCAGGACAGGGCGTCGACCGTGCACTCGGTGGGGCCGTAGAAGTTGTACGCGGTCACGTCCGGGTGGGCGGCCAGCTCCCGCCACAGCGCGGGACCGGCCGGCTCGCCGCCGAGCATGAGGACGCGGGGGCGGTGCCGGGGATCGGTGAGCAGCCCGGCGGGCAGCAGTTGCCGCAGGTAGGAGGGGGTGAGGTCGAGGAAGTCGATCCGGTGCTCGACCACGTACTCGACCAGGGCGGCCGGGTCCATCCGGGTGTCCTCGTCCACCAGGTGCAGCGGGTGGCCGTCGGCCAGCAGCAGCACGCCTTCGAGGGAGGTGTCGAAGGAGAAGGACGCGGTGAGCGCGACCCGCAGGGGGCCGCCGCCCGCCTCGGCGACGAAGCCGGACCGGTGCGCGGCCAGCAGGTGGGCCGCCGCGCGGTGGGACACGGCCACGCCCTTGGGGCGGCCGGTGGAGCCGGAGGTGTGGATGACGTACGCGGTGTGCTCCGGATCGAGCGGGGCGCGCCGGTCGGCGTCGGTGGGGTCGGTGTCCGGGACGGTCGCGGGTACGGCGCGCAGCGCGGCCTCGTCCAGGACCAGGGCCGGGCGGACGTCGTCCAGCAGGAACCGGACGCGTTCCTCGGGCAGCGCCGGGTCCAGCGGCAGATAGCCGGCACCGGACTTCCACACGGCGAGGATCGCGGTGATCATGTCGGCGGTGCGCGGCAGCCGCAGCGCGACCAGCCGTTCGGGGCCGGCGCCGAGCGCGATGAGGTGGTGGGCGAGCCGGTTGGCGCGGGCGTTGAGCGTGCCGTAGTCCAGCCGTTCGCCGCCCGCGACGAGGGCGAGGGCGCCCGGGGTGCGGGCCGCGCGGCGCTGGAAGAGCTCCGGGTGGCTGGCCTCGGGCAGGGGTTGCCGGGGGCCGGCGCTCCAGTCGCGCAGGACCTGCCGCAGCTCCGCCCCGGACAGCAGCGGCAGGCTGTCCAGCGGGCGGTCCGGTGCCTCGGCCGCGCCCTGGAGCAGATGCAGCAGCTGTCCGGCCAGCCGCTCGGCGGTGCCGGCGTCGAACAGGTCGGTGCGGTACTCCAGCAGTCCGGTCAGGCCGGCGCCGTCCGGCACGAACTCGATGCTCAGGTCGAAGGTGGCCGCCCGCCGGGGCACGGTGACCGGGGTGGCGGCGAGGCCGTGCGGGGCGGTCGCGGCGGGCGGGGCGGGGTGCAGCAGCACCATCACGTCGAACAGCGGGTTGCGGCCCGCCTCGCGGGGCGCGCCGACCGCCTCCACGATCCGTTCGAACGGCGTGTCGCCGTGGGCGAAGGCGTCACTCACCGTGCCGGCGGCCCTCGTCAGCAGGTCGCGGAAGGATCCGGAGGTGTCCACCGGGGTCCGCAGCACGACGGTGTTGACGAAGAATCCGACGGTCCGTTCGAGGTCGGTGCGGGGCCGGCCGGGGGTGAGGGAGCCCACGGCGATGTCGTCCTGCCCGGACCAGCGGGCCAGCAGCGCCTGGACGGCGGCGACCAGCGCGGTGTGCAGGGTGCCGTGCCGTTCGGCCGCGAGGTCGCGCAGGCGCGCGGTCAGGGGGGCCGGGACGGTGAAGGTGTGCACGGCGCCCTCGCCCGCCTCCTCGCCGCGCCGTGGCCGGTCCAGGGGCAGCTCGGGCGCCACCGTCCCGGCCAGTCTCTCCTTCCAGTGGGCGAGTTCGCGCTCCAGGCGGGTGCCGGAGAGCTGGGCGCGCTGCCAGACGGCGAAGTCCGGGTACTGCGTCGGCACCGGGGGCAGCTCGGGGGCCCTGCCGCGCGCCAAGGCGTCGTAGGCGGTGCACAGTTCGTCCAGCACCACGCCCATCGACCAGCCGTCCGTGACGATGTGATGCGCCGTCAGCATCAGGACGTGCGCGGTGGCCGACTCGCGCAGCAGCAGGGCGCGCAGCAGCGGACCGTGCGCGAGGTCGAAGGGGCGGGAGTACTCCGCCAGCAGGTCCGCGTCCAGGTCGCGGGTGTCCCGGACCGGGAGCGGCACCGGGACGGCCGGGTGGACGCGCTGCGCCGGGCGGCCGTCGGTCTCCTCGAAGGTGGTGCGCAGGGCCTCGTGCCGGGCGACGACGGTGGCGAGGGCCGTGCGCAGCGCCTCGGGGTCCGCCGCGCCGGTGAAGCGGACCGCGACCGCGCTGTTGTAGCGGGCGTCGCCGGGCCGCAGCCGGTCCAGGAACCACAGGCGCTGCTGGGCGAACGACAGCGGCAGCGGGCGGTCCCGGTCGGCGCGCGGGATGCCCCGCCGGGCGGCCGGCGCGCCGTCGGCGGCCCGGCCGGCCAGGCGCCGCCGCAGCGCCTCCCGCATCTGCTCGGGCAGCGCCTCGGCACGGTCCCGCCGGGACGGACCGGAGGGGCGGGCGGAACCCGAGGAAGAGTCGAAGGAGTTGGAAGGGGTCGAAGACGTCATGGTCGTCGGATCCTCACCGTTCGTCGTGGTCGGGGCCGCCGTACGCGGCGTCTTCGTCATCGGGTCCGCCGTGGGCGGGGTCTGGTCCGTCACCGCCGTACGCGGCCGCTTCCAGTTCGCTCAGCACCTGTTCCTCCACGAGTTCCGCCAGGGCGGCGACCGTGCGGGAGACCAGGACGTCGCGGGGGGTGAGCGTGACGCCGAACGCGTCGTTGGCGCGGGAGGCGATGAGCAGGGCGCGCAGGGAGTCGCCGCCGAGCAGGAAGTAGTCGTCCTCGGCGCCCACGGCCGTTTGGAGGGCCTCCTCCCAGAGCTCGGCCAGCGCCTCCTCGGTGGGCGTGCGGGGCGCCACGTACTCCGGCCGCTCCCGCTCCTGCCCGGCCGGTGCCGGGGCGGGCAGCGCGGCCCGGTCGGTCTTGCCGTTCTCGGTGAGCGGGAAGCGGTCCAGCACCACGAACGCCGACGGCACCATGTACCCCGGCAGCGAGCGGGCGGCCTGCTCGCGCAGTTCGGCGGCGATGGGCGGTTCGGCGCCGGGGGCCGTGAGCAGGTGGGCGACCAGGCGCGGCAGGCCCGGTTCGTCCTCGCGTACGGTCACCACGGCGTCCAGCACGCCGGGATGGCGTACCAGAACCGCCTCGACCTCACCCGCCTCGATGCGGTGGCCGCGCAGTTTCAGCTGGTGGTCGGTGCGGCCGAGGTAGTGCAGCTCGCCGGCGCCGTCCCGGCGCACCAGGTCGCCGGTGCGGTACATGCGGGTGCCGGGCGGCCCGAACGGGTCGGCGCGGAACCGGGCGGCGGTCAGTCCGGGCCGGCCGAGGTAGCCGCGGGCCAGCGCCGGTCCGCTCAGCCACAGTTCGCCGGGTACGCCGTCGGGGACCGGCCGCAGCCGGGCGTCGAGGACGTAGGCGCCGGTGGCGGGCAGCGGGCGGCCGATGGGCGGCGCGCTGCCGTCGGGCTCCAGCGGGGCGGACCAGGTGGCGACGACGGTGGCCTCGGTGGGGCCGTAGGAGTTGACCATGCGGTGGTGCGGGGCCCAGCGGGCGACGAGTTCCGCGCCGCACGCGTCGGCGCCGACGATCAGGGTCTTCAGGTCCGGCAGGGTGCCGGGGGTGTCGGCGGGCAGGGTGGCGAGCGCGGCCGGCGGCAGCAGGGTGTGCGTGACGCGTTCGGCGCGCAGTACGCCGGCGAGTTCGGCGCCGAGCAGCGGGCCGGGCCGGGGTACGACGAGCCGGGCGCCGTGCGGCAGGGACATGCACAGCTCCAGCACGGAGGCGTCGAAGCTGGGCGTGGCGAAGGCCAGTACCCGGTCCCCGGCGGCGACCTGGTAGTGGGCGGCCTCGGCGGCGCTGAACGCGGCGAGGCCCCGGTGGGTGACGACGACGCCCTTGGGGGTGCCGGTGGAGCCGGAGGTGTAGATGACGTAGGCCGGGTCGTCCGGGTCGAGCGGGCGCCTCCGGTCGGCGTCGGTGGGCCGGTGTCCGGGGGTGTCGTCCGGGGGTGCGGCGAGCAGGGCGGCGATCTCCTTGGCGTCCAGGGTCAGGGCGGGGGCGGCGTCGCGCAGCATCAGGGCGATCCGCTCCTCGGGGTAGGCGGGGTCCACCGGCAGGAACGCGGCGCCGGACTTGGCCACCGCGAGCTGGGCCAGCACCATGTCCGCCGAGCGGGGCAGCAGCAGCGCGACGAGGTCGCCGGGGCCGGCGCCGCGGGCGATGAGCCGGTGCGCCAGCCGGTTGGCCCGCGCCTCGGTCTCGGCGAAGGTGAGGAGCGTGCCGGGCGCGTCGAGCGCGGGCGCGGTGGGCCACCGGTCGACGGCGGCTTCCACCAGGGCGGGCAGGGTGGTGGCGGGCACCGGGCCGAGCGCGGGCCGGGACGGGCCGCGCAGCAGCCGTTCCCGGTACGCGGGCGGGAGCACGTCCAGGTCGTCGAGGCGGGCGGTGTCGTCCGGGGCGGCCAGCGCGTGCAGGGTGTGCAGCAGCTGTTCCGCCATCGAGTCGGCGGTCGACCGCTCGAAGCACCGGGGGTCGTAGCCGAGTTCGACGGTGAGCCGGTCGCCGGGCGAGACGACCACGGTGAGCGGGTAGTTGGTGGCCTCCCGGGCGTCCAGGTCGCGCAGCGCGAGCCCGTGCGCGCCCGCGGTCGTGTCCCCGACCGGATAGTTCTCGAACACCACCAGGCTGTCGAACAGTGACGTGTCCGGCGGGAGTTGGGTGTACGAATGCAGCTCGCCCAGGGGCAGGTGGTCGTGGCGGCGGTCCTCGGCCCGGGCCTCCTGGAGGCCGCGCAGCCAGGTGTCGCGGCGGGCCGCGCCGTCGACCTCGGTGCGGGCGGGCAGCGTGGTGATGAACAGGCCGGTGATGGTGTCGGCGCCGGGCAGTCCGGCGGGCCGCCCGGAGACGGTGGTGCCGAAGCAGACCTCCCGCTGACCGCTCCACCTCGCCAGCAGCAGCGCCCAGGCGCCCTGCACCAGGGTGTTGAGGGTGAGGCGGTGCCGGCGGGCGAACTCGTGCAGGCTCCGCGTCTGCCCGGGGTCGAGCCGACGGGACAGCCAGGTGCCGGAGCGGGCGGTGGTGCCGGGGGCGGGCCGCCGGTCGTACGGCAGCGGGGTGGGGGCGCCGAGCCCGGCCAGGGCGTGGCGCCAGTGTTCCTCGGCGGCGGCGGTGTCCCGGACGGCGAGCCAGGCGGCGTAGTCCGCGAACGGCCGGCGCTCGGGCAGCCGGGGCCGCTCGCCCCGGGTCAGGGCGGCGTGCGCGGCCATGACGTCGGACAGGACGTGGAAGACGCTCCAGCCGTCCAGCAGGACGTGGTGGAAGGTCCACACCACCCGGACCGCGTCCGGGCCGAGCCGGACCAGGGCGAGCCGCAGCAGCGGGGCCCGGTCCAGGGCGAGGCCCCGGGCCCGCTCGTCGGCGAGCAGCCGCTCCAGCTCCGTCGCCTGCCGTTCGGCCGGCAGCGCGCTCCAGTCGTGCTCGGTGACCGGCAGGGTCACGTGCCGGTGGACGACCTGGAGGGGCACCGGTACGCCGTGCAGGGCGACGGAGGTGCGCAGGACGGGGGTGTGGTCGACCACGTGCCGCCAGGCCGCGGCCAGCGTCGCGGGGTCGTGTGCGCCGTCGGCCACGAAGGTGATCTGCTCGACGTAGAGGCCGTGTTCGGCCTCGTCCAGGCCGTGCATCACCATGCCGGTCTGGGTGGGTGTGAGCGGGTAGACGTCGGTGACGCCGGCCCCGTCGCCGACGAGCCGGTCCACGGCCGCCTGGTCCAGCGGGGCGAGCGGGAAGTCCGAGGGGGTACGGCCGCCCGCGCCGGGTTCGGCGCAGTGCCGGATGATCGCGCGGAGTTCCTCCGCCAGCTCGGCCGCCAGCCGGGCCACGGTCTCCCGCCGGTGCCGGCCGCGCGAGTACGACCAGGTGAACTCGAGTCGGTCGTCCGTGACTTGGCCGAGAACGTCGAGGAGGTGCGGCCGGTTCGCGGAGCGGTCCATGCCGCCGGCAAGGCCGCCGTGGGGCGCGTGCAGCAGTCCGCCGGGGGCGGGGGCCGCGTCCGGCCGGCCCAGGTAGTTGAAGCAGACCGGCGGCAGGGCGGGCAGGTCACGGCCGGCGACGGGGCGCAGGTGGCGCAGCGCCCCGTAGCCGAGTCCGCCGTGCGGTACGGCCCGCAGGTTCTCCTTGACGGACTTCAGCGCGGTGCCGGGGCCGGCGTCCCGGGGCACGTCCAGGGCGACCGGGTACATCGCGGTGAACCAGCCGGTGGTGCGGGCCAGGTCGGTGTCCTCGAACAGCTGCTCGCGGCCGTGGCTCTCCAGGGTCACCGCCACCCGGTCCCGGCCGGTCCACCGGGCCAGGACCCGGCCCAGCGCGGTGAGCAGCACGTCGTTGACGCGGGTGCGGTACGCCTCGGGCACGTCCTGGAGCAGCCGGCGGGTCTCCTCGGCGTCGAGCCCCGCGGTCACGCTGTCCTCGTCGGCGACGGTGTTCGGGCCGCCGGGGTGGTCGACGGGCAGCGTGGTGTCGGTCTCCACCCCTTGCCAGTAAGGGAGTTCGGTATCGAATCCGCCCGCCTCGGTGTGTGCGGCGAGCCGTCGTGCCCAGTCCCGGAACGCGGTGCTCTTCGGGGCGAGGGCCGGCCGTCCGCCGTCCCGCAGCGCGCGGTAGGCGGTGTCCAGGTCCTCCAGGATCAGCCGCCAGGAGACGGCGTCCACGACCAGGTGGTGGGCGGCCAGCAACAGCACCGGACGCGCACCACCGGCCGGGCGTGTTCCGTCGGCCGGCCGGCACAGCGCGGCCCGCAGCAGCGGCCCGTCGGCCAGGTCGAACCCGGCGCCGAGGGCCTCGGCCACCGCTGCCGGGGCCGCCCCTTGGTGCACCTCCAGATGCGGGTCACGGTCGCCGGGCGGGGTGCCGTACTGCCGCCAACTTCCGTCCCGGGCCTGCTCGTAGCGCATGCGCAGCGCGTCGTGGTGCTCCAGTAGGACGGCCAGGGCGGCCTGCAGCAGCGTCTCGTCGGGGTCGGCGGCCAGCTCGTGGGCGACCGTCTGGCTGAAGTGGGCGGGATCGCCGGTGAGGGTGGACAGCAGCCAGTGCTGGACGGGGGTGAGCGGGGCGTCCCCGGTCACCGGGCCCTGCTCCGCGGAGACGGCGGTGACCGGCAACCGCTCGGCCACGGCGGCCAGTTCGGCGAGGGTCTGGTGGGTGAACAGGTGCCGGGGGGTCAGCGCGAGACCGGCCCGGCGGGCGGCGGACACGATGCGGATGCCGAGGACGGAGTCGCCGCCGAGCGTGAAGTAGTTGTCGTCCGCGCCGACTTCGGGCACGCCCAGCACCTCGGTCCAGATCGCGGCGAGGATCCGCTCGGCCTCGGTACGCGGCGGCCGCCCGGCCGTACCGGTGGCCGGCGCGGCCCACTCGGGCACGGGCAGCGCCCGCCGGTCGAGCTTGCCGGTGGCCCCCAGCGGCAGCCGCTCCAGCGGGACGACGAGGGCGGGGACGAGGTGGTCGGGCAGACTGCGGGCGAGGAAGGCACGCAGCTCGGCGGGGTCGGGGACGAGCGCGCCGGGCCCCTCCGCGCCGGCGGACATCGCCGACACCGGCACCCCGGAACCACCGGAACCCGGCACAGCCGCACCCCGCGCCCCGGAGTCGTCCACCGCGGCCGGTGTGCGGGGCACCACGTAGCCCACGAGACGGCGGTGACCGGCGTGTTCGATCACTCGGGCCGCCGCCGCGGCCACGGCCGGGTGGCGGGCCAGCGCGGCCTCGACCTCGCCGAGTTCGATGCGGAAACCGCGCACCTTGACCTGGTCGTCGCCGCGGCCGAGGTAGACGAGGTCGCCGTCGGCCGTCCAGCGGACCAGGTCGCCGGTGCGGTACATCCGGCTGCCCGGCGGGCCGAACGGGTCGGGCAGGAAGCGGGCGGCGGTCAGGCCGGGGCGGCCGAGGTAGCCGCGGGCGACACCGGTCCCGGCGAGGAACAGCTCCCCGGGGACGCCGACGGGCACCGGGCGCAGCCGTTCGTCCAGGACGTGGGCGCGGGCGCCGCCGAGCGGCCGGCCGATCGGCGGGTCCCGGTCGGGGTCGGCGGGGTCGCAGGTGAAGGCGGTGGCGTAGACGGTCGCCTCGGTGGGGCCGTAGATGTTGCGCACCTCGCTGCCGGGGACGGCGTCGCGGACCCGGCGTACGGTCCGGGCGGGCAGCCCCTCTCCCGCGAGGACGACGGTGTCGGCGGTGATCCGTACGGCGTCCTCGGCGAGCAGCCGGTCCAGGGCCGAGGGCACCGCGCTGAGCAGTCCGGCCCGCCAGGGCCCGGGGCGCTCGGCGAGGGCCAGCAGATCGCGGACGATCTCCACGCAGCCGCCGGACAGCAGCGGCGCGAAGATCTCGAAGACGGACACGTCGAAGTTGAGCGAGGTGGAGGCCACCACGTGGTCCAGTCCCCGCCCGGTGAACTCCGCCGCCGCCCAGTCGGTGAGGGCGAGCACGGAGGCGTGGCTGACGACGACGCCCTTGGGGCGGCCGGTGGAGCCGGACGTGTGGATGACGTAGGCCGGGTGGCCGGGCAGCAGGACGCTGTGCCGCTCGTCGTCGCCCACCGGGCTGTCCGGCGCCCCGGGTTCCGGGTCGTCGAGCAGGATCCGGGTGAAGGGGCCCTCGGGGAGCCGGCCGGCGGTCTCGGACGCGGTGATCACGGCGTCGGGCCGTACGTCCTCGAAGAGGAACGCGACGCGTTCGGCCGGGTACTGGGGGTCGACGGGCAGATAGCCGGCGCCGCTCTTGAGCACGGCGAGCAGCGCGGTGACCAGGTCGGCGGTGCGGGGCAGGCAGAGGGCGACGAAGCGTTCGGGTCCGGCGCCGGCGGCGATGAGCCGCCGGGCGAGCCGGTTGGAGCGGGCGTCGAGTTCGCGGTAGGTGAGTACCTGGTCGCCGTGGCGGACGGCCGGGGCGCCGGGGGTGCGCTCGGCCTGCCGGCGGAACGCGTCGGGCAGGGTGCCCCGGGGTGCCTCGGCCGGCCGTCCGCCGAACCGGGCGACCAGCGCCCGTTCCTCGGCCGGGTCCAGCAGCGGCAGGTCGGCCAGGCGGCGGTCGAGGCCGCCGGCCATGCCGGTGAGCAGGGTGCGCAGGCTCTCGCCGAGCGCGGTGACCGTGGCGGTGTCGAAGGCGGCCGGGTCGTGGTCCAGGTTCACGGTGAGGGTGTCGCCGGGCGCGACGACCACGCTGAGCGGGTAGTTGGTCGGCTCCAGGTCCCGTTCCGGTTCCATGGTGAGGCCGTGCCGGGCCGGCGCGTCCGCGTCGAAGGGGTAGTTCTCGAAGACCACGAGGGAGTCGAACAGGCTGGTGCCGCCCGGAAGTTCGCTCCAGGACTGGATCTGGGCCAGCGAGACGAAGTCGTGGCGGCGGGCCTCGGACTGGGCGGTCTGGATCTCGCGCAGCCACTCGGGCAGCGGGCGGGAGCCGTCGACGCGGACCCGGGTGGGCAGGGTGTTGATGAACAGGCCCACCATCGAGGTGACGCCGGGCAGTTCGGCGGGCCGGCCGGAGACGGTGGTGCCGAACACCACGTCGGTGCCGCCGCCGTAGCGGGACAGCAGCAGCGCCCAGGCGCCCTGGAGCACGGTGTTGAGGGTGAGCCCGTGGCGCTGGGCGGTCTCCCGCAGCCGGGCGGAGAGGTCCGGGCCGAGGGTCATGCGCACGGAGCCGGAGGAGGAGGTGCGGTGGGCCCCGTCGGGCCGCCGGTCGCGGGGCAGTTCGGTGGGTGCCTGGAAGCCCGCGAGGGCGGTGCGCCAGTACCGCTCGGCCTTGCCGGTGTCGCGCCCGGCGAGCCAGCGCAGATAGTCGGCGAAGGGCTTGCGCTCGGGGGTGTGCGGGCGGCGTCCGGAGGTCAGGGCGGCGTACCGCTCGCACACCTCCTCGAAGACCTGGGCGGCGCTCCAGCCGTCGAGCAGGACGTGGTGGAAGGTCCACACCAGGCGGACCCGGTCCGGGCCCAGCCGGATCAGGGTCAGTCGCATGAGGGGCGCGGCGGCGAGGTCGATGCCCCGTTCGCGGTCCTCGGCGAGCAGCCGGTCCAGTTCGGGTGCGCGGCGCTCCTCGGGCCAGGCGGACCAGTCGTGGTGGGTGACGGGCACGGTGGCCCGGTGCCGGACGACCTGGAGCGGTTCGGGGGTCTCCTGCCAGACCAGGCCGGTGCGCAGCACGGGGTTGGCGTCGGCGGTGTGCTGCCAGGCTTCGGCGAGCGCGTGCGGGTCGGTGACGCCGGCCAGCACGAGCTGGACCTGGTTGACGTAGGTGCGGCCGGCGGGGTCGAGCAGGCTGTGGAAGAGCATGCCCTCCTGCATCGGCGTGAGCGGGTAGATGTCCTGCACGTCCCGGCCGTCGCCGGCGATGCGGTCCACGGCGGCCTGGTCGAGCCGGGCCAGCGGGAAGTCCGAGGGGGTGCGGCCGCCCGCGTCGGGGCGGGCGCAGTGGGCGACGATGCCGCCGAGCGCGTCCAGCATGCCCTCGGCGAGGGCGGTGACGGTCTCCTCGCGGTGGCGTCCGCCGCTGTAGTGCCAGGTGATCTCCAGCCGGTCGTCCTCGACCCGGGCCACGACGTCCAGCAGGTGCGGCCGCTCGGTGTCCGGTGCCTCCGCGCCGCCCAGGCCGCCGGGCACCGCCCGGACCAGGGCGGCGTCGTCGGGGGACCAGTCGAAGCGGCCCAGGTAGTTGAAGCTGATGCCGGGTTCGGGGGCGGTGGTGAGCCGTGGGTCGCGGGCGAGGTGGCGCAGTACGCCGTAGCCGAGTCCCCGGTCGGGTACGGCCCGCAGCTGTTCCTTCACCGCCTTCAGGGCGGTGCCCCAGTCCCCCGCCGGGACGGTCAGGGCGACCGGGTGGAGCGCGGTGAACCAGCCGACCGTGCGGGACAGGTCGACGTCCTCGGCCCACCGGTCCTCGCGCCCGTGTCCCTCCAGGCCGACGGCGACGGTGGCGCGCCGCGTCCAGCCGGCGAGGACCCGGCCCAGCGCGGTGAGCAGGACGTCGTCCACGCGGGTGCGGTAGACGCCGGGCACCCGGCGCAGCAGGGCGTCGGTGCGCTCGCGGTCGAGCCGTACGGTCACCTCGCGGAGGTCGGCCATGGTGTTGCCGCCGGCCGAGTCGACGGGCAGGGGTTCGGCGCACGCGCGGGCGGTCCGCTCCCAGTGGGGCAGCTGACCGGTGAGGTCCCGCTCACCCAGCCGGCGGACCCACTCGGCCGCGGACGTGGTGCGGGCGGGCAGCCGTACGGGCTCGCCGGTGGCGGCCTGCCGGTAGGCGGTCTCCAGGTCCTCCAGCAGGATCCGCCAGGAGACGCCGTCGACCACCAGGTGGTGGGCGACGAGCAGCAGCCGGGCGGGCCCGGTGCCGTCGGCGGTGAACAGGCGGGCGACGAACAACGGGCCTGTGTCCAGGTCGAGTTGCGCGTGGGTCGCCGCCGTGACGCCTTCCTCGTCCCGCAGGGCGTGGACCCGGAGCAGCTCGGGGGCGGGGCTGTCGTGGGCGGTGATGTCCTGGTGCCAGGCGCCGTCGCCCTCGCGGTGGAACCGCGCGCGCAGGGCGTCGTGGTGGGTCCACAGCGCGGTGAGGGCGCGGCGCAGGGCGTCCTCGTCCACCGGGCCGGGCGTCTCGATGACGACGGACTGGTTGAAGAAGGCGGGGTGCGCGGGCCGGGCGTCCAGGAACCAGTGCTGGATCGGGGTGAGGCCGGCCGGTCCGGCGACCGGTGCGGTGCCGGCGACGGCGGACGCGGCGCCGCCGCCCGCGGCGGCCAGTGCGGCCACCGTGGGGTGCCGGAACAGGTCGCGGGGGGTGAGGGCGAGTCCGGCGGCGCGGGCCCGGGAGACCACCTGGATGCTGAGGATGGAGTCGCCGCCCAGCATGAAGAAGTTGTCGTCCACGCCGACGCGTTCGACGCCGAGCAGTTCGGCCCAGATCCCGGCGAGGGTCCGTTCGGTGTCGGTGCGCGGTTCGCGGTGGGCCCGGTCGGCGCCCGCCGCCCAGTCGGGGGCGGGCAGCCGCCGCCGGTCGACCTTGCCGTTGGCCGTCAGCGGCAGCTCGGGCACGGTGACGAACGCGGCGGGCAGCATGTAGTCGGGCAGTCCGGCGGCCAGGTGGGCGCGCAGCCCGGCGGCGGAGGGCACGTCGGCGCCTTCGGCCGGTACGAGGTGGGCGGCGAGCCGTTTGCGTCCGGCGTCCTCGTACAGGGAGACGACGGCCTCGGCGACGGCGGGGTGGGCGGTGAGGCGGGCCTCGATCTCGGCGGGTTCGACCCGGAAGCCGCGGATCTTGATCTGGTCGTCCGCGCGGCCGACGAAGTGCAGTTCGCCGTCGGCACTCCAGCGCACGAGGTCGCCGGTGCGGTACATCCGGGTGCCGGGCGGCCCGTAGGGGTCGGCGACATAGCGGGCGGCGGTCGCGCCGGGCCGGCCCGCGTAGCCCCGGGCCAGGCCCGCGCCCGCGATGTACAACTCACCGGGAACGCCTGGCGGTTGGGGCTGGAGCGAGGCGTCCAGGACGTAGACGCGGGTGTTGTCCAGGGGGCGGCCGATGGGCAGGACGGCGGGCAGCGGGTCGCCGGAGCGGAAGACGCGGCGGGTGGCGAAGGTGGTGGTCTCGGTGGGGCCGTAGCCGTCCACGACGGTCAGCTCGGGGCAGGCGTCCAGGACCCGGCGGACGACCGCGCCGGGCACGGCCTCGCCGCCGGTCCACACCTCGCGGGCGCCGCGCAGGCAGCCGGGGTCCTCCTGGGCGAGCAGCCGGAACAGGCCGGCGGTCAGCCACAGGCAGGTCACGCCCCGCTCGGTGACGGCGCGGCGGACCTGGGCGGCGTCGAGGCCGGCGGGCGGGGCGAGGACGGCCGTGCCGCCGCGCAGCAGCGGCACCCACACCTCGTAGGTGGCGGCGTCGAAGGCGTGCGGCGAGTGCACGAGGACCCGGTCGTGTCCGGCGAAGGCCCGGTCCAGGGCGAGCGCGACGACGTCCCGCTGCCGCACCGCGACCCCCTTGGGGGTGCCGGTGGAGCCCGAAGTGAACATCAGGTACTGGACGTTGTCGGGGTGGACGGTGTGCGCCGGCCCGGCGTCGGGTGCGCGGGATGTGTCGTCCACCCGCAGGATCCCGCCCTCGGGAAGCAGTTCGCGGGCCGTACGTTCCCGGCCGGCGTCGGTGAGCATCAGGTCGGCACCCGCCTCGGAGAGCATCCGGCGCAGCCGTTCGGCCGGGGCCCTGCCGTCCAGCGGCACGTACACGCCGCCGGTGCGCACGAGGGCCAGCTGGGCGACGATCAGTTCCGCCGACCGGTCCATGAGCACGCCGACCGGGCGTTCCGGCCGTACCCCGAGTCCGGCCAGGCGGACCGCTAACTCGCCTGCCCGGGCGTCAAGTTCGCGATAAGTGAGGCGGGTGTCTCCGGCGTCCAGGGCCACGGCGTCGGGAGTGCGGCGCACCTGCTCGGCGAAGAGGGCGGCGACGGTGGTGTCCCGCAGACCGGTGGCGGTGTCGTTCCAGGCGCGCAGCACCTGCGCGCGGCGCTCCGGGGCGAGCAGCGGCAGCCGGGCGGGCGGGCGGTGCGCGCCGGCGGGCAGGTGGGTGAGCAGGACGGTCAGGTACTCGGCCATGCGCTCGGCCGTCGCGGTGTCGAACAGGGCGGGGTCGTAGCCGAGCCGCAGCGTCAGCTCCGGGCCCGGGTAGGCGGTCAGGCTCAGCGGGTAGTTGGTGGTCTCGACGCCCTCCAGGCCGCTGAGGCGCAGCCCGTGGGCGGCGGCGAGGTCGTCGTCGACCGGGTAGTTCTCGAAGACCACGATGCTGTCGAACAGTCCGGCCCGCTCGGGGAGTCCGGTGAACGTCTTCAGCCGGGTGAGCGGCAGGTGGTCGAAGCGGCGGTCCTCGCTCTGGTCGTGCTGGAGGGCGCGCAGCCAGTCCAGCAGGGTGCCGTGGCCGGGGACGGTGACCCGGGTGGGCAGGGTGGTGATGAACAGACCGGTCATGGTGTCGGCACCGGGCAGCTCGGGCGGCCGTCCGGCGACGGTGGTGCCGAACACCGCCTCGTCCCGGCCCGCCTGCCGGGCCAGCAGCAGCGCCCAGGCGCCCTGGACCAGGGTGTTGAGGGTGAGGCCGGAGGTCCGGGCCAGCTCCTTGAGGGCCCGGGTGGCGGCCGGGGGCAGCGCGCGGCGCACGGCGTGGGTGGATTCGGCGCGGTGGGCCTCGCGCGGCTCGCGGTCGTAGGGCAGCGGGGTGGCCTCGGCCAGCCCGGACAGGCGGCGGCGCCAGTGCCGTTCGGCCGGGGCGAGGTCACGGCGCCGCAGCCAGGCCACGTAGTCCCGGTACGGCGGGCGGTGCGGGAGGGTGCCGGGGGCGGCCCCGGCGTGGTGGGCGAAGACGTCCGAGAGGACCTGGAACAGGCTCCAGCCGTCCAGCAGCAGATGGTGGAAGGTCCACACCACGCGCACGGCGGTCCCGGACAGGCGGGCCAGGAGGAGGCGTTGGAGCGGGGCCCGCCCGAGGTCGATGCCCTCGGCACGGTCCCGGGCGAGCACGTCGTCCAGGCGGGCGCGGCGCTCGTCCTCGGTCAGGTCGCGCCAGTCCAGGTGGGTGACCGGCAGGTCCGCGTGGCGCGCCACCACCAGCAGCGGCTCGGGCACGTCCTGCCAGACGACCCGGGAGCGCAGCGTCTCGGTGCGGTCGGTCACGTGCTGCCAGGCGGCGGCGAGGGCGCCCGGGTCGGGCACGCCGTCCAGGACGAACGTCAGCTGCTGGAGGTAGACGCCGCGGTCGTCCTGGGACAGGCCGTGGAAGAGCATGCCCGCCTGGGTGGGGGTGAGCGGGTACACGTCCGCCACCGCCGCCGGGTCCGGGCCGGTGATCCGGTCGACGGCGGCCTGGTCGAGCCGGGCCAGCGGGAAGTCGGACGGGGTACGGCCGGCGGCACCCGGGCGGGCGGCGTACCGGGCCAGGTCGGCGAGCGCGGCGGCGTACCGCCCGGCGAGGTCGGCGACCTCCTCCCCGCGCTGCGGCCCGTCGGCGTAGAACCAGGTGAACTCCAGTTGCCCGTCCACGAGTTGCCCCACGACCTCCAGGGCGTGCGGGCGGGCGGCGGCCGGGTCGGCGTCCAGCTCCAGCGGGCGTACGGTGCCTCGGTAGAGGCCGTCGGGGTCCTGCGGCAGCTCCATCCGGCCCAGGTAGTTGAAGCTGATCCGCGCGTCGGCGGCGGGCGGCGCCGCCCCGGGACCGGCGAGCCGGCGCAGCACGTCGTACCCCAGGCCGTGCCGGGGTACGGCGCGCAGCTGCTCCTTGACGCGCTTCAGTACGGTGTCCCAGCCGGCGTCCTCCGGGACGGTGAGCGCGACGGGGTACCGGGTGGTGAACCAGCCGGCCGTGCGGCTGATGTCCAGCTCGGGGAAGAGGTCCTCGCGGCCGTGTCCCTCGACGTCGACCAGCACCCGGTCCCGGCCGCTCCAGCCGCACAGGGCCCGGCCGAGGGCGGCGAGCAGGACGTCGTTGGCCCGGGTGCGGTAGGTGTCGGGCAGGGTACGCAGCAGTGCCGAGGTGTCCTCGGGGCTCAACCGCACGGTGTGCGCGCGCTGTTGGGCGTAGGTGCCGGCCGGTCCCGTCGGCAGCGCGGGGGCGGGCTCGGACAGGGTCCGGGCCCAGTACGCGCGTTCGTCGTCGAAGCCGCCGTCCGCCGCGTGGGCGGCGAGCCGGTGGGCCCACCGGCGCAGCGGCGAGGACTTGGCGGGCAGCGCGGCGGCACCGTCGCGGCCGGTGCGGCGGGCCCGGTAGGCGCGGTCCAGGTCCTCCAGCAGCAGCCGCCAGGAGACGCCGTCGACCACCAGGTGGTGGACGGCGAGATGCAGCACGGAGGGCCGGCCGGTGCCGGTGTCGTGCAGCACGGCCCGCAGCAGCGGTCCCCGGGCGAGGTCGAAGGGGCCGAAGTGGGGGGTGTCGGTCTCCGGTCCGGTGTGGCGGGCCAGGCGGAGGCGGGGCGCCCGCTCCTCGACCGCCCAGGCGGGCCGGCCGTCCGTGCCGTCGGCGGTGAAGCGGGAGCGCAGGGCGTCGTGGTGGGCGACCAGGTCGTTCAGCGCGGCCTCGAGTGCCGCCGGGTCCAGGTCCGCGGGCAGCCGGACGGACAGCGCCTGGGCGAAGTGGCCGGCGCGTTCGGCGGCGGTGTCGAACAGCCAGTGCTGGATGGGGGTGAGGGGGGCGGTGCCGGTGGCCGCCTCCGGTGCGGGGGCGGCCTCGCGCGGGCCGCCGGCGGCGTCCGCGCGGCGGGCCAGGGCGGCCACCGTCTGGTGCTGGTAGACGTCCCGGGAGGTCAGCGGCAGGCCCTCCTGCCGGGCGCGGGCCACCACCTGGATGCTGAGGATCGAGTCGCCGCCGAGTTCGAAGAAGTTGTCGTCGACGCCGATCCGCTCCGCCCGCAGCACCTCCGCCCAGATCGCGGCGAGCGCGCGCTCGGTGGGCGTGCGGGGCGCGACATGCCGTACCGCGCGCACGGCGGGCCCGGGGTCGGGGAGCCGGCCGCGGTCGAGCTTGCCGTTGGGGCTGAGCGGCAGGGCGTCCAGCACGACGACGGCCGAGGGGACCATGTAGTCGGGCAGCGTGCGGCCCAGTTCCCGGCGTACGGCCTCGGGTTCGGTGCGCTGTCCGGCGGCCGGGACGACGTAGCCGACCAGGCGCCGGTGGCCGTCGCGGTCCGTGGCGGCGACGGCGGCGGCCTCGGTCACACCGGCGCAGCCGCGCAGCGCCTCCTCCACCTCGCCCAGCTCGATGCGGAAGCCGCGCACCTTGACCTGCTGGTCGGTCCGGCCGACGTACTCCAGCGTGCCGTCGGCGCGGCGGCGCACCAGGTCGCCGGTGCGGTACATGCGCTCCCCCGGCGCGCCGAACGGATCGGCGACGAACCGGGCGGCGGTCAGTCCGGGACGGTTCAGGTAACCGCGGGCCAGCCCGCCGCCCCCGAGGTACAGCTCGCCGGTGACGCCGACGGGTCGGGGCCGCAGGGCGCCGTCCAGGACATAGGCCCGGGTGAGCGCCACCGGGGCGCCGATGGGCGGGGCCTGCCCGGGCAGCCGGTCCCCGGCGAACCAGGCGGTGGCGTACACGGTGGCCTCGGTGGGGCCGTAGATGTTGGCGATGCGGCAGCCGGGCAGGGCGGCGCGCAGCTCGTGCAGCGTCTGGGCGGGCAGGGCCTCGCCGGCGAGGACGACGGTCCCGGCGGTCACGGGTGCGGCGCCGCCCGCGATCAGCCGGGAGACGACGGACGGTACCCCGCTGAGCAGCCCGGCCCGCCGTGGTCCGGTGCCGTCGGCGAGGGCCGGCAGGTCGGCGACCACCTCGACGGTGCCGCCGGCCGTGAGCGGGCAGAGCAGTTCGAAGACGGAGACGTCGAAGTTGAGGGAGGTCGCGGCGATCACATGGTCCAGCCCCTCGGCGCCGAACCGCTCCCCCGCCCACCGGGCCAGCGCGGCGACGGTGCGGTGGGTGACCACCACCCCCTTGGGGCGGCCGGTGGAGCCGGAGGTGTAGATGACGTACGCGGGGTGGTCCGGCAGCAGCGGGCGGAGCCGGTCGGCGTCGGTGAGGTCCGTGTCGGGCACCGCCGGGCCGGTGGCGTCCTCCAGGAACAGCGGGTCGCAGTCCGGGGGCAGGGCGGCGGCGGTCTCCCGGGTGGCGACGACGAGGGCGGGCCGGGCGTCGGCGAGCATGAGCCGGACCCGCTCGGCGGGGTAGCCGGGGTCGACGGGGAGGTAGGCGGCGCCCGCGGTGAGCACCGCCCACAGCACGGGCACGAGGTCGGCGGTGCGCGGCAGGCACAGGGCGACCAGGGTCTCCGGGCCCGCGCCGCGCGCTATGAGCCGCCGGGCCAGCCGGTTGGCGCGCCGGGCCACCTCGGCGTACGCCAGCCGGTCCGGTCCGCAGATCACCGCCGTACGGCCGGGGGTGCGGGCCGCCTGGCCGTGCAGCAGTTCGGGCAGCGTGACGTGCCCGGTCTCCCGGAGCCGGCGGGCGGGCGGGTTCCAGCTGTCCACCAGGGTGCGCTGCTCCGCGGCGGAGAGCATGGGCAGTTCGGCCAGGGTGCGGCCCGGACCGTCCGCCATGCCCTCCAGCAGGCGGTGCAGATGGGCGGTCATCCGGGCCACGGTCGCCGGGTCGAACAGGTCCGTGTTGAACTCGGCGGTCAGGACCGAGCCGCCGTCCGGGTCCGGGGTGAACTCCAGGACCAGGTCGAAGCGGGCGGCCGGGCGGGGCAGCGGGTGCTCGGCCAGACGCAGTCCCCCGGCGAGCGGCGGCACGGGCAGCGGGCTCTGCTGTACGACGAGCGCCTGGACCAGCGGGGTGCGGCTGGGGTCGCGGGGCGGGGCGAGTTCCTCCACCACGCGGTCGAAGGGCACGCCGTCGTGGGCGAAGGCGTCCAGCACGGTCGTCCGCACGCTCTCCACGAACCGGTCCACGGTGACCCGCTCGTCCACTTCCCCACGCAAGACCACCGTGTTGGCGAAGAACCCGGGCACGTCCTCCAGGTCCCGCCGGCCGCGCCCGGTGGTGACGGTGCCGAACGCGATGTCCCGCTGTCCGGAGTAGCGGGAGAACAGCAGCGCGGAGGCGCCCGCGAACAGGGTGAACAGCGTGGTGCCGCGGCCGGCGGCCAGCCGGCGCAGCCGGGACACCAACTCGGCGGGCAGCACGTGCCGGTGGGCCGCGCCGACGGTGGTGCGCACGGCGGGACGCGGCCGGTCCGTGGGCAGCTCCAGCTGCTGAAGTCCCGCCAAGTGCCGCTTCCAGTACGCGAGATCGGCGGTGTCCGCGTCACCGGACCGCTGCCGCCGCTCCCACAGCGCGAAGTCCGGGTACTGCACGGCGGGTTCGGCCAGCCCGGCGGGCTCGCCGGTGACCTCGGCCTCGTAGAGGGCCGCGAGTTCGCGGGTGAGGATGCCGACCGACCAGCCGTCGGTGACGATGTGGTGCTGCGCCAGGAGCAGTACGTGCTCCTCGGCGCCCAGCCGGACGAGCAGCGCCCGGGTGAGCGGGCCCGCCGCAAGGTCGAAAGGCCGCTCCAACTCCTCGGTGAGCAGCGCCTCCACGGCCTCCTCGGCGTCCGGAGCGCCGGAGAGGTCGGCCGTCCGCAGCGGCAGCTCCGGCTGCGGCGCGACCCGCTGGACGCCCTGGCCGTCGGCGGTGGCGAAGGTGGTGCGCAGGGACGCGTGGCGGGCCGCGAGCCGGTACAGGGAGCGACGCAGCGCGTCGGGGTCCAGGGCGCCGCGCAGTCTCAGGGCCACGCCGGTGTTGTACTCGGTGCCGCCGTCGGAGAGGTCGTCCAGGTACCACAGCCGTCGCTGCGCGCTGGACAACGGCAGGGCGCCTTCGGCCGGGGCCGGCGGGATCGGCTCCCGGGCCGCGGTGGCCGACGGGTCGGCGAGCAGCGGGGCGAGGGCGGCGACGGTCCGCGCGGTGAACACGTCCCGCAGGGTCAGCCGGACCCCCAGCTCGTCCCGGACCCGGGCCAGCACCCGGGCGGCGAGCAGGGACTCGCCCCCGAGCTCGAAGAAGTCGTCGGTCACCCCGACCGCGTCGACACCCAGCACCTCGGCCCAGATCGCGGCGAGCGCCCGCTCCCCCTCCGACCGGGGCGCCACCCGCCCGCCCCCGACTGCACGATCCGGCGCGGGCAACGCCCGCCGGTCGATCTTGTGCTGCGGGGTCAGCGGCATCCGCTCCAGCACCACGACGACGGCGGGCACCATGTGCGCGGGCAACAGACGGCCTACGGCGGCACGGAGGGAGACGGGATCGAGCGACTGCGCGGGGGTGGCCGGGACGGCGGCCGGGGCGGCGGGTTCACGGGGCTCGGCGGAGCCGGTCGGAGCGGCGGAGGCAACCGGCCCGGCGCCACCGGTCGGGGCGACGGAGCTGGGCCGCCCGGCGAAAGCGCGAGGCTCACCGGAGTCGGCCGGAGCGGCCGAGTTGTCCGGCCCAGCGGCACCAGCCGGGACTGCGGCATCACGCGACTCGGCGACGTCAGTCGGCTCGGCGCCCGCCAGGGCCGCGGAGCCGGCCCGCTCGGTGGCGTCGGCCGGGGCAGCGGCATCGCGTGGCTCGGCGGAGTCGGACACGGCGGCCGGGTCGACCGGCTCGGCAGCGCCGACCGGACCGGCGGCATCGCGGGGCTCACCGGAGTCGGACACGGCGGCCGGGTCGACCGGCTCCGCGTCGACGGTCGGGGTGGTGGGTGCCTGCTGTTCCGCCGGGGTGACGTAGGCGACGAGGCGCCGGTGGCCCGGATCGTCCTCGCGGACCACGACCACCGCCTCACCGACCGCCCCACCGCCCGCGCGCCGCAGGGCCGCCTCGATCTCGCCGGGCTCGATGCGGAAGCCGCGGATCTTCACCTGCCGGTCCAGCCGGCCCAGGAACTCCAGTTCCCCGTCGGCGGTCCAGCGCGCCCGGTCCCCGGTGCGGTACAGCCGCGCGCCGGGCGTGCCGAAGGGGTCGGCGACGAAGCGCGCGGCGGTCAGGCCCGGCCGGCCCAGGTACCCCCGGGCCACCGCGTCACCACCGACGAACAACTCCCCGTCCGCACCGGGCGGCACGGGCCGCATCGCGGCGTCCAGGACGTACACCCGCGTGTGCGGCAGGGCACCGCCGATCGTCGGCGTGCCCCGGCCGGCGGTGAGCGGCCCGGTCCAGGTCGCGACGATGGTGGCCTCGGTCGGACCATAGGAGTTGATCATGCGGCGGCCGGGCGCCCAGCGGTCCACGAGCCCCGCCGGGCAGGCCTCGGCGCCCACGATCAGCGTGCGCAGGTGGCGCGCGGTGCCCTGCGCGGGGTCGGGCAGGGTGGCCAGCGCGGCGGGCGGGATCAGGGCGTGGGTGATGCGGTACTCGTCCAGGACCGCCGCGAGTTCGTCGCCGAGCCACGGCCCGTGCGGCGGTACGACCAGCGTGGCGCCGCACAGGACGGACACGCACAGCTCCAGCACGGAGGCGTCGAAGCTCGGCGAGGAGAACTGGAGCACCCGGTCGCCGGGACCCACCGCGTACCGTTCGGCGGCGGCCGAGGTGAAGCCGCCGAGGCCACGATGGGTGACCGTGACGCCCTTGGGGGTGCCGGTGGAGCCGGAGGTGTAGATGACGTACGCCGCGTGGCCGGCGCCGGCGCCGGTCCGCCGGCCGGTGTCGTCCTCGGCGGCCGGCGGCTCGCCCGTCTCCAGCAGTTCGCCGACCCGGCGCGGATCGTCGAGGGTGACGGCGGGCCCGGCGTCGGCGAGCATCAGCGCCCGGCGTTCGGCGGGGTAGGCGGGGTCCACCGGAAGGAAGGCGGCCCCCGCCCGCGCGACGGCCAGTTCGGCCGCGATCAGCTCCATGGAGCGCGGCAGGACCAGGGCCACCACCCGGTCCGGCCCGGCTCCCCGCCGTACCAGGTGCGCGGCCAACCGCTCGGCGCGGGCGGCCAGTTCCCGGTAGGTCCAGGTCCGCCGCCCGTCGGTGAGGGCCGGTGCGTCCGGGGTGCGGGCCACCCAGGCGGTGAACAGCTCGCCGAGCGTCGGATGCGCCGGTGCCGCGTCGCTCTCCGGCAGGCCGGCGGCGGGGCCGCTCTGCGGCAGGGAGGACGCCGGAGCGGGCTTGTCGTGCAGGTCCGTCATGGGTGAAGTCCTTCGGAGAGCGGGGCGATACGGCGCGGGGCGGCCCCGGTGGGCCCCGGGGCGGGGGGAGGGCGCGGGTCACCGCGAGTACGTGACGGGGGCGGCAGTGCGGGGCGGGCGGCGGTGATCGGTGTCCGGGTGCGGTGACCGGTGCCTGGTGTCCGGGAGCGGTGCCGGGCGGCCTGAAGCGATGCCTGGTCCGCGACGACGCACGAACCCGTCGCACCGGGACGCTGCGAACCGCCCCGCACCGCACCGGCGGCCAGGACCACGGCCGGAGCCGAACCCCCGGGCCCACGGCAGCCACCGGCTCCCCGCCGGCCGTACCCGCGAAACCGGCCACACCAACGCGACCGAAGCGAGAAGCGAACGGGAACCGGAACCGGGATTCGACACCGCAACCAGGGCAGCGACAGCCCCGGAGCCGGACTGGAACCGGCACGGCTCCGGCACCGGGTGAGACCGGCTCCGAAACCGCCACTGGCGGTGCCCCGCCTCAGCCGTCGTCGGTCCGGCGGGCCGTGCGTCCGGAGATCTGCACCCGGTCGACCCGGCCGGTGGCCGGATCGCGGTGGAATCGTCCGCCGGGTTCGAGCCGCCCGGTGACCGGATCGCGCAGATCGCAGGACAGGTCGGCGTAACAGACCAGCGGGAGGGGCAGGTCCCCGTCCACGGAGAGGGCCGGCGCGCCGTCGGGGCCGGGCGCGACCCGGTAGGTCGTGGTGCCGTTGCGGTACGTGCCCGCGCAGCCGGGCAGGTCGACGGGCCTTCCCCGGTCCGCGGTGTGCGGCCCGGCCGGCACCGGGATGCCGGTGAGCCGGGTCACCTCCTCGGCGAGGTCGCGCCAGAGGGCGGTCGCGGACCCGGAGTTGCCGGTGAAGGCGACCACGACCCCGCTCTCCGGGTCCACCCGCAGATGGCAGGACGTGCCCTGGGCGTTGCCGTCGTGGCCGCACCAGATCCGGTCGTCCCGCCGGTACAGGGCCAGTCCGGGGCCCCAGCCGTCGGCCAGCGTGCCGGGCCGGGCGGCGCTCTCGGGCCGGCGCATCTCCTTGGCGACGGCGGGCGGCAGCAGGTCCGAGCGGCCGGTGAGCGCGTTGCCGAACGCGACCAGGTCCAGGGCGCTCGCGAGCAGCGCGCCGGCCGGTGCCTCCAGCGGTGCCAGGTTCTGCCGGGCCGGACGGGCCCGTCCGGTCGCGGTGTTGACGGCATGCCCGGCGGCCACGGGGCGGGCGGGCGCGGTGTCACCGGTGAACGCGGACCGGATGCCGAGGGGTTCGAGGAGCAGCGCCCGGACCGCCTCGGGCCACGGCATGCCGGTGACCGTCTCCACCAGCCGTCCGGCGGCGACGTAGCCGGCGTTGGAGTAGGAGAAGTCGGTGCCGGGCGCGAACAGCAGGTCGCGGTCGGTGCAGACGGCCGCGAGATAGCGGGCGGCGGTGGTCGTGGCGGCGGTGTCCGAATCGGGCCCGGTGGGCAACCCGCCGGTGTGGGCGAGAAGGTGACGTATCGTCACCTCGGGTATCCCGGCCAGTTCGGGGAGCTGGCCGGCGGCGGGTTCGTCCAGGTCGAGGTCGCCGTCGTCGGCCAGGAGCAGGACGAGCGCGGCGGTGAAGGGTTTGGTGAGCGAGCCCAGCGGGACGGCGGTGTCCGCGGTGAAGGGGCTGCCGGTCGTGACGTCGGCCGTGCCGGTGTGTACGGCGATCACGTCCGTGCCGGTGTCCAGGGCCAGTTGGGCTCCGGGCACCCGGTGGGTCCGGGCGAGGGCGTCGAGACGGTCCTGCAACTCCCGGTGCGGTTCCCGCGACTCCCGGGGCGAGGGGGACGGTGTCCGGGAGGCGGCCGGAGCGGCGGGGATGGTGTACGGCATGAGAAGGGGACTCCGTTGGATGGGTCTGTGGTGCGGGCGTGCCGGTCCGGCCCGTGACGAGCGGTGCGGGGGCCGGCCGGAGGGCGCTGCACGCGCCGTGACTAGGGTCTGCCGACCTCGACGGGCAGCTGTCGTACGCCGACGATGACGGCCGGGTTCTGGTAGGCGATGTCCTCGTAGGAGGGGATCGCCAGCATGCGGAATCGTTCATGCAACATACGCAGGGCGATCCGTGCCTCCAGCCGGGCCAGGGGTGCGCCGAAACAGAAGTGGATGCCGTGCCCGAAGGTGAGATGGGGATTGGGACTCCGGGTCACGTCGAAGACGTCGGGCGCGGCGAACCGGGCGGGGTCCCGGTTGGCGGCGCCCAGATGGGCCATCAGCAGGGTGTCCGCCGGGAGTTCGTGGCCGCCGAGGACCACGGGCCGGGTGACCCGGCGGCCCAGCTCCGGGAAGGGCGGCAGCCAGCGCAGCACCTCCTCGACGGCGGCCGGGATGCGCGCGGGGTCGGCGCGCAGCGCGGCGTGCGTGCCGGGGTGGCGGTCGAAGGCGACGACGGCGTTGCCGAGCAGCGCGGTGGTGGTGATGTGCCCGGCGACCAGCAGCAGCGCCACGAAGCCGACCATCTCCTCGTCCCGCAGGCGCACCCCGTCCACCTCGGCGGCGATGAGTCTGCTGGTGAGGTCGTCGCCGGGGTCGGCGCGGCGGGCGCGGATGTGCTCCAGCATGTAGCCGTTCATCTCGCGCACCGTGGGGGCGATGGCTTCCAGCGCCCGCTCCAGGTCGGCCATGTCGGGCGCCTCGCCGAGCTGGTCGCCGCCGAACAGCACGCCCGCCCACTCCTGGAAGAGCCGGTGTTCGCCGGCCGGGATGCCGAGCAGTTCGGCGATGACGATGATCGGCAGCGGGTAGGCCAGCGCCTCGACCAGGTCGAACCGGTCGCGGTCGGCGACGGCGTCCAGCAGCCGGGCGCAGACGGCCTCGATACGGGGCCCGAGTCCCTGCACGACCCGGGGGGTGAACGCCTGGCTCACCAGGGCACGCAGTCTGCGGTGGGCGGGCGGGTCCATGCCGACGAAGTTGCCCTGCCGGAAGGTCTCGAAGTCGGGCTGGGTGGGGGTGAGGGCGGACAGGTCCGAGGAGTACGTCGCCGGGTCGGCGAGCACGGTGGCGACCGACTGGTGGTCCAGCACCTGCCAGACGCCCTGTGTCGCGTCGTACCGCACCGGCCCGGCCTCGCGTAAGCCCCGCCAGCGGTCGGGTAACTCCTCCAACAGGAGGCGCTCGCCCGTCGGTTGCTTGCTGATCACCTTGTCTCCTTGCTAGCGGGTGGCGCGTGCGGGCACGCGGGAGTCACACACCGAGGCTCCTCGGGGCCCCGGCCGCCCGGGGCGCGAGCGGTTCCGGACACGGCTGTGCCGACGTTTTCCGGACATCGGACGGGAGGCAGCGCGTGGCCCGCGCGGCCTTGGTGGTGCGCGGCGGAACGGTCAGTCGCCGTCCGTCCGACGCCGGAGCGGGCCCATGGCCCTCAACACGTGCGATCCAGGACGCGGCGACCGCGCGGCCGGCCACGGCCCCGCGGCGAGCCCGGTCGTGTGGCGCGCCAACCCGACATAACCCCATCCCCTCGGCGATACCTCCCGCGCAGCGATCACGCGGGACCCTCCCGGCTCCTGTACGACAGCGGGCCCCCAGCCCGGCCGTTCGAAACGAGGTGCGAAATGACGCGTTCTCGGCGCCCGCCCTCCCGTGGGGAGCGGATGCCACCCCGTGATGGGCATGGTGCACACCCCGGGACACCTTCGTTTCGAGGGAACTCGGCCACAGTCTTCACGGTGCGTCACGCGCAAGCAACCCCCTGAAGTTGAACGGAGAGTACTGTGCCGATGCTTTTGCGTCATCATCGGGCCATTCACCGGAGCCCCTGACGCGCGTGGAGGCGGCGGCCTGATCGTCGCCCCCGCGTGTGCCCCGGCGACTCACCGGCAAACCGGGCGCGGGGAAAAAGATGCCAGAGGGGCCCCTGTGGACCCGCCGCCCGCTCCCCCGGCCACCCGGACGGTGCCCTACCGCCCGGTACGACGGGTTGGCCGAACCTCGCCTGATCTGTGGTGACGATTCGGCCACCGGACACGCTGGACCCGCCGCGCGGACGACGACGCGACACGCCGTGGGCGACTCGGCCCCGCCACCCCCGCATCCGGCCCGCCCCGCACCCCGTCGCCCCGGCACCGGACCGCTGCGGGATCCGGAATGCACCGGCCCTCTCCTGTGCCCGCGATTTCGGCCATCGTGGCGTGACAGGGGGGCGCACAGAAGCCCTCCGTACACCACACGCGCACCACGCGTCCAGCCGTGCGCCCCGCACGCCGGAACACCGACTGTGCGCCCCGCCCGCGAAACCCCGACCGCGCGCGCCGCCCGCCGACCGGCACCGTGCGCCCCGCCCGACGGGCGCGCCCCGACGAGCCACGCCCGGCCGGGCCGGCCCCCTCGACACCGACCGGCCGAGCCCCCTCCCCCGCATCCCCCGCGCGGGGCGGCAACCGGACGGGGGACACGGAGCACCGCGCAGCGCGGCGGGGCGCCGGGACCGTTCGCCGTGCGCCGGGCGCCGCCCCGAGGGAGTCTTGTGCCCTGGACACGGCACGCGGCCGGAGGAGGTGGTCGGCGTGTCCGACGGGCCGGAGCCGGCGCCGACGGCCGACGGGGGGACGGCCGCGCAGCCGATGCTGTCGCTCGCCCTGGTGTCGATGATGCACGAGGTCCACGCGCACTCCGGCGCGGTCTATCTGCTCCGCCCCGACGAACCGGTCCTGGAGATGGCGGTGCACGCGGGCATGCCCCGGGCGTTCGCGGCGCCGTGGGAGCGGGTGGGGCTGAACGCCCCGCTGCCGGTGGTGGACGCGGTGTGCGGACGGCGCCTGGTGTGGGTGGGCGGCGAGGAGGAGATGGCCCGCTGCTACCCGCGCATCGCGGTGGTGCTGCCGTACCCGTTCGCACTGGCCGCGCTGCCCGTGGCGACGGAGCGGCAGGTGTACGGGGCGGTGTTCGTGACCTGGCCCGGCGGGCATCCGCCGGAGCTGACCGACGCCGAACGCGACCGCCTGTGGGCGGCCTGCGAGCGGCTGGCGCTGCGGCTGGAACGGGCGGGGACGTCGTGGCCCCGGGCGCACGGCCCCGGGGAGGAGGCGCAGGCGTCCTCGGTGGCCGGGGCCGCGACGGTGGCGGAGACGCTGGGCTCGGTCGAGGCGGTCCGGCTGGTGTCCCGGCTGCCGTACGGGCTGATGTCGCTGGATCTGCACGGCCGGATCGGCTTCGTGAACCCGGCCGCCGCCGAACTGCTCGGCCGGCCGGCCGGGGAGCTGCTGGGCACTCCGCTGTGGGCGTCGGTGCCCTGGCTGAACGACCCGATGTACGAGGACCGCTACCGGGCGGCGCTGATCAGCCAGCAGATGGCGTC
The DNA here is from genome assembly GCF_011820545.1 of Streptomyces sp. DSM 40868. Classification (NCBI taxonomy): domain Bacteria; kingdom Bacillati; phylum Actinomycetota; class Actinomycetes; order Kitasatosporales; family Streptomycetaceae; genus Streptomyces; species Streptomyces sp. DSM 40868. The sequence continues at coordinate 7,906,376 of NZ_CP050504.1, read as the reverse complement.
CTTCGTGGCGCTGCGCCCGCCCGGGGACTGGCTGTGGTTCCGGCTGTACCCGAGCACCACCGGGCTGAGCGTGCGCGTCAGCCGGGCCCACTCGGTGACGGAGACCCCGCACGGGGCCCGGCAGGCCGGGCCGGGCCCGTCCCGGCTGATGACGATCTCCCAGGTACTGGGCCTGGCGGGCGCGCTGACCGAGGCGGTGGGGGTACGGGACGTGGTGCAGCTGGTCTGGGACGAGGTGGCCCCCGCCGTCGGCAGCCAGGCGATGGCGATCCTCGGTTCCGAGGGCGGGCGGATGCGTGTGCTCGGGCACCGCGGCTACCGGGACCCGCACATCGTGGAGCGGTTCGAGGGGCTGCCGCTGGCCGAGCGCACCCCGGGCACGCAGGTGCTCAGCACCGGCGTGCCGGCGTTCTTCGGCTCCCGGGCGCACCTGGAGCGGCTGTATCCGAGCCGCCACGAGACCCCGGACGGCTTCGCGGCCTGGGCGTATCTGCCGCTGATCGCGTCGGGCCGGCCGGTGGGCACGTGTGTGCTGGCGTACGCCGAGCCGCATGTGTTCCCCGCCGACGAGCGGGCGGTACTGACCTCGCTCGGCGGGCTGATCGCGCAGGCCCTGGAGCGGGCCCGGCTCTACGACGCGAAGCACAGCCTGGCGCACGGCCTCCAGCAGGCGCTGCTGCCGCACTCGCTGGCACCGCTGCCCGGCATCGAGGCGGCGGCCCGCTATCTGCCCGCCACCCACGGCATGGAGATCGGCGGCGACTTCTACGACCTGGTGCCGGCCCGGCCGCTGGCGGCGGCGGTGATCGGGGACGTCCAGGGGCACAACGTGACCGCGGCGGGCCTGATGGGGCAGATCCGCACCGGCGTACGGGCGTACACCACGGTGGGGCAGGCGCCGCACGAGGTGATCAGCAGCACCAACCGGCTGCTGATCGATCTCGGCTCCGAACTGTTCGCCAGCTGTCTGTATCTGCGGCTGGACCCGGCGCACGGGCGGGCCGTGATGGCGCGGGCGGGCCATCCGCCGCCGCTGCTGCGCCGGCCGGACGGGAAGGTACGGGTGCTGGACCTGGCCGGGGGTCCGCTGCTGGGCATCGACGCCTCGGCCGTGTACCCCACGACCGAGGTGTCCCTGCCCCCCGGCTCGGTCCTCGTCCTGTACACCGACGGGCTGGTGGAGTCCCGCGGCGTCGACATCGAGGACGCGCTGGCGGACCTCGGCGAGCTGCTCGCGGACGCAGGGGACCAGCCGCTGGAGAGCCTGGTGGACGAGGTGGTCCGGCACAGCGTGGCGGCGCGGGACCGGGTGGACGACGTGGCGGTCCTGCTGCTCCGGGCCCGCGCCGACGGCTGAACGCCCGGCCGGGACCCGGCCGCCCGTCGGAGGGACCGGCACCGGACGACGGGGCCTGGTCCGGGGGTCCGGGTCCGGCCCTCCCGCCGGAGGGCCGGACCGCTCCCCGCCGGCTGGAACCGAGGGGGGCCGGCCGGGGAGTCTCGAGGGGCGCCGGTCCGCTCAGCGCGTACCGGTGAGGGCCGACGGTCCGTCGTCCGCCGCGCCGGAACGGGACCCGGCGGAGTGCGCCGACGAGTCACCGTCCCCGCCGACCGGGTCGCCACCGGCACCCGGGCCGGCCTCGTCGCCGGAAGCGGCATCAGAATCAGCACCGGGCTGATCGCCCGCGCCCGCCTGGTCGTCCTCCCCTCCGCCCGCTCCGCCGCCGAGGCTCGCCCCGGTGGCCCGGAGGGCGGTGGTGACCGGCTGGAAGAAGGTCTCGCCGCCGCCGGTGCAGTCGCCGCTGCCGCCGGAGGTGAGGCCGAGGGCGCCGCCGTCCTGGGTGAACAGGGGCCCGCCGCTGTCGCCGGGCTCGGCGCACACGTCCGTCCGGATCAGACCGGTGACGGTGTCCACGCCGCCGGGGTCGGTCTCGCTCCGGAAGTTGACGGTGGCGTCCAGCCCGGTCACCCGGCCGTCGTGCAGCCCGGTGGTGGAGCCCATCCGGAACACGGCCTGGCCGACGGTGGCCTCGGCGGCCCGGCTGATGGGCACGGTCCGGCCGTCGCCGGCGTCGACCTCGCTGGGCGCCCGGGTGCCCGGGTCGTCGTACGTGACGAGGGAGAAGTCGCCCTCGCCGGGGAAGGTCGCCCGGTCGACGGTGGCTATCGGCTCGCCGGTCTCGGTGTCGGACCACTTCTCGGCGGCGACCCCGCAGTGACCGGCCGTCAGGAAGGCGGGCCTGCCGTCGGCGGCGGTGACGTTGAAGCCGAGGGAGCAGCGCACGCCGCCGCCCTGGGCCCGGGAGAAGATGGCGTCGCCGCCCGAGGCGAACGTCTTGAACGTGCCGGCGGACCTCTTCAGGGTCGCCATGCCGGGGCCGAGCCCGCGCACGGCGGACCGGAGCCGGTCCCACCGGGCGCCCGTGACCGTGGAGTCGGCGGTGACGAGGATCTTGTCGGTGCGCGGGTCGACGGCCCAGGAGGTGCCCGGGATGGCGGCCTCGGCCCTCAGCGTCCGTGCGGCCGCCCTGAGTTCGGCGGCGCTGTTGGCCACCTGCCGGACGACCGCGCCGGCCTTCTTCGCCCGGACGATGACGTTGTCGTCGCCGTTGACCACGTTGACGACGAGCTGCTGCCGGCCGCTGTCGTAGTAGGAGCCGGCGAAGGCGTCGCCGAGGAGTTCGCGCAACCGGGCGTCGAGGTCCGGCGCGTCCGTGGCCCGCAGCGTCCTCGCGGTGCCGGTGCCGCCCGGCGCCCGGCCGTCCTGTCCCGCGTCCTGCGAGGCGCTGGCGTGGGGCAGCAGGAACGCCGCCGCGCCGAGGGCCGCGACACCGCCCACCGCCATCGCGGCCTTGCGCCGGGGCATTCGCTTGTGACTCAACCTTCTCGACCTCCTGGGAGGGGAGCCCGCCGCTCGCGGGCCGTGCGGACCGGGGTGGGTATCGCGGCGCCTGGATGGCCGTAGGTACGCGGCGGCGGCTCGGTGTGTTCAATTCCGGTTCCGTACGCCCGTGGTGGGGCGGTGAACCGGCCACGCTTCCGTGTGCCACGGCGGGCGGGCGGGAACAATCGCCCCCATGACGATGACCACCGCCGAGGCGGACGAGATCCTCTCCGCCCGTTTCGCCCCGTGGGTCCTCGAACTCGGGCTGGCCGTCGAGGCGGTGGGCGAGGACCGGGCCGTGCTGCGGCTGCCCTGGTCGGACCGGTTGGCCCGGGAGGGCGGCGGGCTGTCGGGGCAGGCCCTGATGGCCGCGGCCGACACGGCGACCGTCATCGCGGTCTCGGCCGCCCGGGGCGGGTTCGTGCCGATGACGACCGTGCAGCAGTCGACGTCGTTCCAGCGGGCGGTGACCGGCGCGGACGTCCTGATCGAGGCGGTCCTGACGAAGCTCGGCCGCCGGACGGCCTTCGCGGACGTGACACTGACCGACGCGGCCTCGGGCGCCCTCGCGGCCCGCGCGAGCACGGTCTACGCCCTTCTGGGCTGACGTCCCCGGTCACCGGCCGACAGCCCACGATCGACTACCGTCAGCTACCGGTCCGTAACGATCGGCTGTCGACGTGAACCGGAATCCCCCCTTCAGGGAATCTGCACATCCATTACCCAGGCACCTCACCGACCCCCGGGCTTCTGCACAACCGCGCACCCCGCGGCACGCCTTTGGCGAGGAGTGCCGGATTCGCGTTCCGGCCCGCAAGGAACCCGTCGCGACGATGCCGTGCGGCATGTGAAGGAGTCGCCGACATGACGTGCGCACGCCTGCACGGATGAACCCCGTCGGAAGCCAAATTCCCAGGTGGGAGCCCTGGTTGATTGGAAGCGCGCCCCGCGTGCGTGCTTTGATCCATCGCACCGCAGAGGTCCGGCGGGCCCCCGGAACAGGGGGTTCGGCGCCCGCGGTCGCGGCCGTCCGTCTGTCCCCAGAGGGGGCCGCTCCCCCCTTGTGAAGTCATCCATACGAAGGGAAGTTCCATCATGAACTCCACCCCCCAGGTCGAGACCGTCGAGATCTCGGACGCCGAGCTGGACAACGTCTCCGGCGGTCTGTCCGTGAACACCCTCAACAGCACCCTGGGCACCGTGAACGAGATCGCCCCCGGCGTGACCGGTCTGGTCAACACGGTCGTCGGCACCGTCGAGGGTGTCACCGGCCTGAACACCGCCCCGATCAACGGCCTGGTCGCCGGTCTCTGATCGCACCCCCGGTGTCACCCGAAGTCCCGGAGCCGCCCTCGGCTCCGGGACTCTCGGACGTTGGGCACCGAACGCGTCACCCCATGCGTCACCTCATGCGTCTTACCCACAGGTGAGGGAAGTTCCGTGCAGTTCCGCCAACAGGCCCTCGCCAAGCTCCAGTCGCCGGAGGAGCTGGACCTCCCGGTGCGGCTGGCCCGTCCGCAGGGCTGGCTCGCGCTCGGCGTCACCGTCGTCGTCATGGCCGCGGCCTCCGTGTGGGCGGTGACCGGCTCGGTCGCCTCCACGGTGAGCGCGCCCGCCGTCCTCACCCACGGGCAGGGCAGTTATCTGCTCCAGAGCCCGGTGGCCGGACAGGTGACGGCCGTCCTCGCCCGGCAGGGCGAACGGCTCCCCGCGAACGCGCCCGTGCTCAAGGTCCGTACGGAACAAGGCGAAACGGTGGTACGCACGGTCGCCGCCGGCCGTGTCACCACGCTCGCCGCGTCCATCGGGCAGATCATCCAGACCGGCACCGACGTCGCCGCCGTCGAGAAGGTCGCCCACGCCTCCGACCCGCTGTACGCGACCGTGTACGTGCCCGCCGAGAACGCCGCCGCCATCCCGGCGCACGCCTCCGTCGACCTGACCGTCTCCTCGGTCCCGGCACAGCGGTACGGCGTGCTGCGCGGCACGGTGAAGTCGGTGGACCGCACCGCGCAGTCCGCCCGGACGATCGCCGCGTTCCTCGGCGACAGCCAGCTCGGCGAGCAGTTCACCCGCAAGGGCCGCCCGGTCGCCGTCCTGGTGGAACTCGCCAAGTCGCCCGCCACCAAGAGCGGTTACCGCTGGTCCAACGCCGGGGGACCGCCGTTCCGGCTGGAGTCCATGACCCTCGCCACCGGCTCCGTCCACCTCGCCGACCAGCACCCCGTCGATTGGCTGCTCCCGTGACCACCGCCCAGGAAACCCGTGGCCGCAGACGGGCGGCCCCCGCCAAGCGGCCGGCCCCCAAGTCCCGTACCGGCAAGGTCCGTACGCCCACCGTGTTGCAGATGGAGGCCGTCGAGTGCGGCGCCGCCTCCCTCGCGATGGTCCTCGCCCACTACGGCCGGCACGTCCCGCTGGAGGAGCTGCGCATCGCCTGCGGTGTCTCCCGCGACGGCTCCCGCGCCTCCAACCTGCTGAAGGCGGCCCGTAGTTACGGCCTGACCGCCAAGGGCATGCAGATGGACCTGGCCGCCCTGGCCGAGGTGCGGGCCCCGGCCATCCTCTTCTGGGAGTTCAACCACTACGTCGTCTACGACGGCATGGGCCGCCGCCTCGGCCGGCGCGGGGTGTACGTCAACGACCCCGCCAAGGGCCGCCGTTTCGTGCCCATGGAGGAGTTCGACGGCAGTTTCACCGGGGTCGTGCTGGTGCTGGAGCCCGGCGAGGGCTTCACCCGGGGCGGGCGCCGCTCCGGGGTGCTCGGCGCGATGCCGGCCCGGCTGCGCGGCACCGCCGGCACCCTCCCGGCGGCGGTGCTGGCCAGCCTGCTGCTGGTCGCGGTCGGCGCGGCCGTGCCCGCGCTCAGCCGCACCTACATCGACACGTTCCTCATCGGCGGGCAGACCTCGCTGCTGGGCGTGCTGTTCACCTCGATGGCCGCCTGTGTGCTGCTCACGCTGGTGCTGACCTGGCTCCAGCAGGCCAATCTGCTGCACGGCCGGATCATCTCCTCCACCCTCTCCAGCGCCCGGTTCCTGCGCCATCTGCTGCGGCTGCCGGTGACGTTCTTCGCCCAGCGCTCCCCCGCCGACCTGGTGCAGCGGCTGCAGTCCAACGACCAGGTCGCCGAGACCCTGGCCCGCGACCTGGCGGCGGCCGGCGTGGACGCGATCGTCGTCGTGCTGTACGCGGTGCTGCTGTACACCTACGACCCGCAGCTGACGTTCGTCGGCGTCGCCGTGGCGCTGCTGAACGTGGTGGCCATGCGGCTCGTCGTACGGCTGCGCGCGACCCGTACGGCGAAGCTGCGCGCGGACACCGCACGGCTCACCAACACCTCGTACACCGGCCTTCAGCTGATCGAGACGCTGAAGGCGACCGGCGGCGAGGACGGCTACTTCCGCAAGTGGGCCGGGCAGCACGCCACCACGCTGGAGGAGCAGCAGCGGCTCGGTGTGCCGAGCGCCTGGCTGGGCGTGGTCGCGCCGACCCTCGCCACCTTCAACAGCGCGCTCATCCTGTGGATCGGCGGGCTGCGCGCGGTGGAGGGGCACATCTCGGTCGGTCTGCTGGTCGCCTTCCAGGCGCTGGTCGCCCGCTTCACCGCGCCGCTGACCCGGCTCAACGGCGTGGCGGGCCGCATCCAGGACTTCGCGGCCGACGTGGCCCGGCTGAAGGACGTGGAGAACTTCCGGACCGACCCGCTGTACGCCCGCCCCGGCGGCGACTCGGCCCGGCGGCTGCACGGCCATGTGGAGCTGGAGAACATCACCTTCGGCTACAGCCCGCTGGACCAGCCGCTGCTGACCGGCTTCGACCTGACCGTCGGCCCCGGGCAGCAGGTCGCGCTGGTCGGCGGCTCGGGCAGCGGCAAGTCCACGGTCTCCCGGCTGATCTCGGGCCTGTACACGCCGTGGGACGGTGTGATCCGCATCGACGGCCGCCGGCTGGAGGACATCCCGCGCGGCGCGCTCGCCGCCTCCGTCTCCTTCGTGGACCAGGACGTCTTCCTGTTCGAGGGCTCGGTCCGCGACAACGTGGCCCTGTGGGACCCGTCGATTCCCGACGAGGCCGTGGTGGAGGCGCTGAAGGACGCGGCGCTGTACGACGTGGTGATGCGCCGGCCCGGCGGCATCCACAGCCGGGTCGAGCAGGACGGCCGCAACTTCTCCGGCGGGCAGCGCCAGCGCCTGGAGATCGCGCGGGCGCTGGTGCGCCGCCCGAGCATCCTGGTGCTGGACGAGGTGACCAGCGCGCTGGACGCGGAGACCGAGCTGGTGGTGATGGACAACCTGCGCCGACGCGGCTGTGCCTGTGTGGTGATCGCGCACCGGCTGAGCACGGTCCGCGACAGCGACGAGATCGTCGTCCTGGAGCACGGCACGGTCGTGGAACGCGGGCGGCACGAGGAGCTGGTGGCGCGCGGCGGCGCGTACGCGGCGCTGGTCAGGGAGCGGTGAGATGACATCCGTGCAGGAAGGCGACCTCGTCCTCGGGGCGCTGGGCTCGCTGGGCACCCGGCTGGACTGCGCCGGCCTGGGCCGCCTGGACCTGGAGGGTCCGCAGGTGCTGTGGCTGGTCGCGGCCGGCGCGCTGGACCTGTTCGCGGTGGACGCCGCCGAGCAGGGCCACTGGCACCACCTGGGCCGGCTGGAGGCGGGCACACTGCTGCTCGGCCCGGTCACCGGCCCCCGGCACACCCTGGTGGCCCGCCCGGTCCGGGACTGTGTGGTGCACCGGGTCGGGCTGCGCGAGCTGTACCAGCCGGCCGGCACGCAGACCTGGTCCTACGACGAGTACGGCACCCCGCAGTACGTGCCGCCGGCCTCCAGCCCGCTGGAGTACGCGGTCGCGCTCGGCGTCGGCCGCGGCCTGTCCGTCCTCTTCCAGGCGCCGCTGGCGGACGAACGCGCCGCCGCGCCCGCCGACGACGACGTGTTCTGGATGCAGGTGCCGCCGGGCAGTGTGCAGTACGGCTCGCTGTACGGCGCCGAGGCCGCGGCCGATCTGCTGATGGACCCGGCGCTGTGGCAGAGCATGGTGGACCAGCAGTACCGGCTGCTGACCGCGCTGGACCGGTGGATCGAGCAGCTGGAGCAGGCGCACGAGACGCGCACGGCCGCCGGGATCAAGGCCGGTGAGGCGGTGCGCGCGCAGGCCGACCGGACGCTGCTGGCCGCGATCGGCAAGCGCTCGGCCCGCCACCCGACGGCCGCCGACGCGGACGCCACCCACGCGGCCTGCAAGCTGGTCGCCGAGGCGGCCGGGATCGTGCTCGCCGAGCCCGCGCAGAGCGGCACCGCGAGCGAACGGCTGGATCCGGTGGAGCGGGTCGCGCTGGCCTCCCGGGTGCGCACCCGCACGGTGCGCCTGGAGGGACGCTGGTGGCGGGAGAACGCGGGCCCGCTGGTCGGCCACCGGGCGCTGTCCGGCGCCCCGGTGGCGCTGCTGTGGCGGCGCGGCGGCTATGTCGCCGTGCATCCGGGCACCGGCCGGGAGACACCGGTCGGCAAGGACAACGCCGGGGAGTTCGAGCCGCGCGCGGTGATGTTCTACCGGCCGCTGCCCGACAAGCCGCTCTCCCCGCTCGGGCTGCTGCGGTTCAGCCTCCGCGGGACCCGCGGCGACCTGCTGAACCTGCTGCTCGCGGGCCTGGTGACGGTGGCCATCGGCGCGCTGGTGCCGATCGCGACCGGCAAGGTGCTCGGCGAGTACGTGCCGAGGGCCGAGGAGGGCCTGATCGTCCGGGTGTGCCTGGCGGTGATGGTGAGCGGGGTGGTCGCGGCGGCGTTCACGCTGCTGGAGAACCTGTCCATCCTGCGCCTGGAGGGCCGTATCGAGGCGGCGCTGCAACCGGCCGTGTGGGACAGGCTGCTGCGGCTGCCCACCCGGTTCTTCACCCGGCGTTCGACCGGTGAGCTGGCCAGTGCGGCGATGGGCATCAGCGCGATCCGCCGGCTGCTGGCGGGTGTCGGCCCGGTCGTCGCCCAGTCGGTGACGGTCGGCGCGATGAACCTGGGGCTGCTGCTGTGGTACAGCGTGCCGATGGCGCTCGCGGCGGTCGGGATGCTGCTCGTCGTCGCGGTGGTGTTCGCGGGGCTCGGGCTGTGGCAGGTGCGCTGGCAGCGGCGGCTGGTGGTGCTCGGCAACAAGCTCAACAACCAGGCGTTCCAGACCCTGCGCGGGCTGCCCAAGCTGCGGGTGGCGGCGGCCGAGAACTACGCCTACGCGGCCTGGGCCCGCGAGTTCGCGCGCGGCCGGGAACTCCAGCAGAAGGTGGGCCGGATCAAGAACCTGACCACGGTCCTGGGCGCGGTCTACCTCCCCGTCTGCACGCTGCTGATGTTCATGCTGCTGGCGGGCCCGGCCAAGGGCGCGATGTCGGCGGCGGACTTCCTGACCTTCAACACGTCGGTGACCATGCTGCTGACCTCGGTCACCCAGCTGACCGGCGCGTTCGTGTCGTCGGTGGCGGCGCTGCCGCTGTTCGAGGAGATCAAGCCGGTGCTTCAGGCCCGGCCCGAGGTGCGGGCGGCGAGCACCCGTCCGGGACCGCTGTCGGGCGCGCTGGAGGCCCGCCGGCTGTCCTTCCGGTACGCCGACGACGGCCCGCTGGTCCTGGACGACGTGTCCTTCGCCGTACGGCCGGGCGAGTTCGTCGCGGTCGTCGGCCCGAGCGGCTGCGGCAAGTCCACGCTGCTGCGCCTGCTCATCGGCTTCGACCGGCCGGTCTCCGGCAGTGTCCTGTACGACGGCCAGGACCTGGCGGCGCTGGACCAGTCGGCGGTGCGCCGCCAGTGCGGGGTCGTCCTCCAGCACGCGCAGCCGTTCTCCGGCTCGATCATGGACGTCATCTGCGGCGCGGAGCCGTACACGCCGGAGGAGGTGATGGCGGCGGCCGAGCTGGCGGGCCTCGCGGAGGACATCCAGCGGATGCCGATGGGGCTGCACACCATCGTCGCGTCGGGCGGCGCGATCTCCGGCGGACAGCGGCAGCGCCTGATGATCGCCCAGGCGCTGATCCGGCGTCCGCGGATCCTGTTCCTCGACGAGGCGACCAGCGCCCTGGACAACGACACCCAGCGCGTCGTCATCGACAGCACCCGCAAGCTCAACGCCACCCGGATCGTGATCGCCCACCGGCTGTCGACCGTCCTGGACGCCGACCGGGTGATCGTGATGGAGGAGGGCAGAATCGTCCAGCAGGGCCCCCCGTCCGAACTCCTCGCGGACACCGGCGGCCGCCTGCACGAACTGGTCCGTCGGCAGCTCGCCTGAGACCCGATCCGGCGACGCGGTCCGAGACGGGGGTCAGGGCTCGTCCCGCTCCTCGGTCCCGTCCGTCCACTCCGGCTCGTGGTGGGAGGGCATCCAGTGGTGTTCGGTGAACCAGCGGCCGAACAGGGCGCCGCCGTAGATGACGAAGCCGACGCCGATCAGCCAGGACTCCACGACGAGGACGGTGCCGACGGCGCCGTAGCTGAGGGCGTTGGTGACGATGAGCGGGGTGAACACCAGGTAGGAGAAGGCGCGCAGGCCGATCAGGCCGATGACGGTGGCCACCGCGCCCGGCAGCAGCGCCCGCCAGCGGACCTGGCCGCCCAGCAGGAAGCGCTGTCCCCACCAGAAGAACAGCGCGCCGCTCACCGTGGACAGGGTGATCCGCTGCCCGCCGTGCAGCGTCGTCTTCGTCGCCGCCTCCTGGTAGAGGTACGCGGTCAGCACCACCAGCCAGGTCGCCTGCCGCCACACCCGGTGCCAGGGGCCGGACGCCAGGCCCCAGATCCTTTCGTAGGCGTTCTGCACGCTGCCGCCGAAGGCGACGCCGAAGACGGCGAGCAGGACCCCGCTGAGGGCACTGGTGGTGCCGATGACCTTGCGGGGCGGGCTGATGACGTCGGTGACCGCGTGCGCGGACCGCCCGGACAGGCCCATGCCGTCGGTCAGCCAGGAGGCGAAGCCGCCGCGCACCAGGGGATCGGCCGCGGCGACCACGATCAGCAGCGGCGCCAGCGTCACCAGGGCCAGGGTGGCGAACCCCATGGCCCGGTGCATCAGCTCCAGTTCCCGGCCGTGCTCGAACAGGGCGCGGACCCGCAGCCACTGCCACGCGCGGTGCAGGCCGCGCCGCAACCGCCTCACGGCTCCTCCCGTGCTCGCCGCCGACCCGCCGTCGTACCGATCTCTCCAGCCTGGCACGTGCCGGGCGGCTCGCAGCCGCAGCGCGGACACCGGCACGGCGGGGTGGTGCGCACGGGTGACCCGGCCCACCGGCGGGCGGTTTGGGCGCCGCCACGGCGGAGAAGGGTCCATCCGTGCGGAAAACCGTGCGGAGCACCGACCACGAGACGCCGGACGGCCGGCGGCGGACCCTGATCCTCAGCGCGAGCATGGGAGCCGGTCACGACACCGTGGCCGCCGAACTCGCGCGCCGGGCCGAGGCCCGGGGCGAGCGGGCCGAGGTGGTCGACGTGCTGCGGCTGCTGCCGTACGGCCTGGGCACCGGGCTGCGCCGCGGCTACCAGGCGTCGGTGCGTCACCTGCCCTGGGTGTACGCCGGGATCTACGGCGCGTTCCTGCGCGAGGGGCGCGTCCCGCGGCCCGGCGGGGTGCCGCTGGCCCGGCTCGCCGGGGACCGGCTGACGGACCTGGTGGACCGGCTGCGCCCCGACGTGGTGGTGTCCGTCTTCCATCTGGCCGCACAGCTCACCGGGCATCTGCGGGCCCGGGGTGTGCTGCGGGTGCCCAGCGCCGTGTTCCTGCTGGACTTCGCGGTGCACCGGCAGTGGCTGCACCCGGGCAACGACCGGTATCTGTGCCTGACGGACACGGCGGCGGCGCAGGTGCGCCGGGCCCTCGACGCGCCTGTGGTCACCACCGGGCCGGTGGTCGCGCCCGCCTTCCGCGGGCCGGCCCCCGGCGCAGCTCGGTGGCGGGAGCGGTTCGCCGCGCTGGCGCCCGGCAGGCCCCCGGTGCTGCTGTCCGCCGGCGCGTGGGGCGCGGCGTCGCGGCCGGCCGCCACCGCCCGGCTGCTGGCGGGTGCCGGCCGGCTGCCCGTGGTGCTGTGCGGCCGCAACGAGCGGCTCTACGCCCAACTGTCCCGGGAGCCGGCCGCGCTGGCCCTGGGCTGGGTCGACGACATGCCCGGGCTGCTGGCGGCGGGCCACGCCCTGGTGGACAACGCGGCCGGCCAGACGGCCGTACAGGCGCTCGCGGCGGGCCTGCCGGTGGTCGCCCACCGCCCGCTGCCCGGCCACGGCGCGGAGGGCGTCCGCCGGATGGCCGACCTCGGCCTGTGCGCCCTCGCCCCCGACGGCCCCGCGCTCCTGAAGGCCCTGGACGGCCTCGGGGAGGGCACCCCGGAACGCGCCGCCCGGGTGGCCCGGGGGCACGCGCTGTTCCGGGGGGACGCGCTGGAGAGCCTGCGGGACCTGTGAGACGTACGGTGCCGCGCACGCCTGCGGCACCCTGCCGGGCGGCCCGCCACCCACCCCGGAACGACGGGCACCCCGCGTGTGGACCGCACGCTCCGCGAAACCGCACCACGGCACTCGCCCGGTCACTCCCGGAGCGCACCTTCCGGCACGGCCGGCCGGGGTGCGGCCGGGGCCGGGGCCGTGCCGTGTTCGTGGAGGGGGCCCACCGTCAGGCCGGCCTCCCGGCAGTCCCGCACGATGACCGGGAGGGCGCCGAGCGTGGCGCGCCAGCAGCCGGGGGCCGAGTACCGGTCGGCGTCGTGCAGCAGCACGGTGCCGCCGCCGCGCAGGTCCGCGGCGACCCGGGCCCGGACGGACCCCGGTGTGGCGTCGGCCGTCCAGTCCCTGCCCCACGCCGACCACAGCACCGTGCGCAGCCCGGCCCGCCGGGCGGCCCGCCAGCGGCCGGTGGTGAGGATGCCGTACGGCGGGCGGTACCAGCGCGGGCGCCGCCCGGTGAGGTCGTGGACGACGCGCACGGTCCGGGCCACCTCCTCGGCGTCGCGGGCGAAAGCGGGCCGCCAGGGCCGGTCGTGGCGCCAGCCGTGCACCCCCAGCTCGTGCCCGCGCCGCACGGTCTCGCGGACCAGTCCGGGATGGCGCACCGCGTGCTCGCCCACCACGAAGAAGGTGGCCCGCGCCCCGAGCCGGTCCAGGACGTCGAGGAAACGCGGGGTCGACTCCGGATCGGGCCCGTCGTCGAAGGTGAGCGCGATGTGCCGGACGTGGCCGGTGCCGGCGAGACCGGGGAAGAGCAGCGGCCGCAGTCCCGGCAGCCAGCTCGCCGCCGGGACGATGTGGGCCGCGGCGGCGCCGGCCGGCAGCAGGGCGGCGGCCGTCCGCCAGGAGCGTCCGGACTCGGGGAACATCGGTGGACCTACCTCCTCGGTGTGCGGGGAAGAGCGGTGGTGGAGCCGGGGCGCGCCGCCGCGTCGCCGGTGTCCCACTCCCCGCCTACGGACGGGGCGTGGGCGAGGCCGATGCTGCCGGCGCCGATCAGGGCGACGCCGGCCGCCTCCGGCAGCATGCGCAGGCCCAGCTGGATCGTCTCGGCGAACAGCACCCAGCCGAGGATGACGCTGCCGAGCGCGTCGCCGAGGGTGAGCGCGGGCTGGGAGGCGGTCAGCGGTCCGGCGGCGAGCGCGCCCTGGAGGAGCACGAAGGCGACCAGTCCGGCGGCCCCCGTGGCGTACGGCGACCAGTGCCCGAGCATCGCAGCGGGACCGTCGGCCAGCCGGCCCACGGCCTCCTTCATGAGCGCCGCCGTGGTGGCGAAGCACAGCGCCGAGGCCAGGCCGAGCAGCAGGGCCCGGCAGGCGCCCCGGACCGGGCGGGCGGCCAGCCACAGCAGCGTGACGGCGCCGAGCACTCCGCCACCGCCCAGCAGCCAGGCTCCGGGCCGTGCGGTGTCGTGCCCGGCGGTCGGCGCGGCGGCCAGCAGGAACAGGGCCAGCCCGCCGGCCAGGGCGACGAACGCCAGCCAGGTCCGGGCGTCGGGGCGGCGCCGGAAGACCACGCTGCCGACGGCCAGGGTGAACAGCAGCTCGGCGGCGAGCAGGGGCTGGACCAGGGACAGGCTGCCCGTGGCCAGCGCCCCGGCCTGCAGCAGTCCGGACAGCACCAGCATGCCGGTCCCGGCCAGCCAGCTGCGGCGCCGCAGCAGCTGGGGGATCCGGCGCAGGATGGAGGACCCCGGTTGGCCGCCCTGGTCCGTCTCCTGTACGGCGGCCCGGCGCTGGAGCACCGAGGCGGACGCGTTGGCCAGGGCCGCGAGCAGGGCGAGCAGCACCGTGACCGCGATCATGACCGCTCACCCGAAGCGGGCGGCGAGCCGCCGGTAGAGTCCGGGCGCGGCGCCGCGCACCAGGACGGGCAGCCGTAGCCAGCCGGGGACGTACACCTCGTCCCTGCCGTGCCGTACGGCGGCGCAGACCGCGTCCGCGACCCGCTCGGCGGGCACCGGCCGGGGCCAGGACCGGGTGTAGGGGTTGCCCCGCCGGTCGAAGAAGGGGGTGTCGACCACTCCGGGGACGACATGGCTGACGCCGACCCCGGTGCCGCGCAGTTCGTAGCGCAGGGAGTCGGCGAAGGTGCCGAGGGCGGCCTTCGCCGCGGAGTAGACGGCCTCCCCGCGTACGCCCACGCTGCCGGCCACGGACCCGATGAGCACGACGCGGCCCGAGCCGGCGGCGACCATGGGGGGCAGCAGGGCGCGCACCAGGCGGACGGTGGCCAGCAGGTCGACGCCCACGACCTCGTCGATGCGTGCGGCGGGCATTCCGGTGAAGTCTCCGGCCCAGCCGACGCCGGCGCCCGCCACCAGCAGGTCGAGCCGGCCGAGGTGGTCCAGGGCGAGGTCGGCGAGTCTGCGGTCGGCGCCGGGCCGGGAGAGGTCCCCGGGCAGCGCGACCGCGCCGGACTGGGCGGCGACCTGCTCCAGTCGGGTGACGTCGCGGCCGTTCAGTGCCAGCCGCCAGCCGCCCTGGGCCGCCAGCCGGCGGGCCACGGCCGCGCCGATGCCCGAGGAGGCGCCCGTCACCAGGGCGGCACCGCCCCGGCCGGGCCGGCCGCCGGGCGGCGGGGCCGCACGCTGCTCGTGGGCCGGGGCCGGGGCCGGCCGGGTGCCGTTCGACGGTCCTGCGGGAGACGGGGCATGGGACATGTGACGACCTCACTGCGACGGCGTAAGGGCTCGCGAACTGTGGGGGCCGAACCCTCGGGGTGTATCCAGGGCGCCACACCCTGAAACACCGCGCACGGCGAGCACCGTCCCGGCCGCCCGGGCGGAGGCTTCCCGGACCGGGAACGGGCCGTCGCGCGCGGCTGCCGGACGCTTGGGACGGCTTCGCCGGGTAACTCGCAGGGGAGATCACCCCATCGGCGGAAAGGAGAGGTCATGCCGGGCGGGAACGGCCACGACGACCATGAAGACCGGCAGGAGTCGGCCCTGGAGGAGGTGCTCCGGGAGGTCGAGCAGGCCGAGAAGCGCGACGAGGACAAGGCCTCGGGCCAGGCCGGGGACGCCATCACCCCGAACACCGGGGCCCAGGAGCAGGCGGACGGGGAGTGAGCCGGCCGGGCGGGGCATCCCGGGAGGCTGACGGGCGGACCGGGCGCGCGGCGCGCGGTGAGCCGCCGGGCCGAGGCGCGGACCGCGCGGTCGGCCGCCGGGCCGGGACACGGACCGCGCCGTCGGCCGACGGACCGGGTGACCCTGCCCGTCGACCGGCGAACCACTCAGTGAGCCGTGTCATGCCACTGACCGGCGAACCACGTACCGAGCCGTGCCGTGCCGTCGGCCGGCGGACCGGATGCCGGGCCGTGTCGTTGATCGACGGCGGGCCGGGTACCCGGGCTCCATGAATCACCACCCGCGAGAACCCCGGCTCCCCCGCCCCCGAGGCCCCCTGTCCGCCGCGCTGACCGCGAATCTGCGCGGCGCGGGCCCGCTCCCCCGCCCCGCCGACGCCGGGGCCGCGGACCCGTACGGCGACGACCTCCAGCTCGCCCTGTACGTGTGCTATGAGCTGCACTACCGCGGTTTCGCCGGGGTGCCGGCGGAGCGCGAGTGGGACCCGGAGCTGCTGCGGGTGCGGGCCGCGCTGGAGGGCCGTTTTCTGGACGCGCTGCGGGCCGACACCCCGGTCCACGACAGCCTGGACGACGCGCTCGGCGCCCTGCTGGTCGAGCCGGCCGAGGGGACGGGGGTCGCCGGTTTCCTGCACAAGGAGGGCGAGCTGTGGCAGCTGCGCGAGTACGCGGCGCTGCGCTCGCTGTACCACCTGAAGGAGGCCGACCCGCACGCCTGGGTGCTGCCGCGGCTGTGGGGCCGGGCGAAGGCGGCGATGGCCGCGGTGGAGTACGACGAGTTCGGCGGCGGCCGGGCCGACCGGGTGCACGCCCGGCTGTTCGCCGACCTGATGACGGACCTGGGCCTGGACACCGCCTACGGCCGTCATCTGGACGCGGCCCCGGCCGAGATGCTGGCCCTGGTCAACCTGATGTCCCTGTTCGGCCTGCACCGGGAACTGCGCGGCGCGCTGGTGGGCCACTTCGCCGAGGTGGAGATCACCTCCTCGCCCGCCTCCCGGCGGCTCGCCGAGGCGATGCGCCGTACCGGCGCAGGCCCGGCCGCGGAGTTCTTCTACGACGAGCACGTGGAGGCCGACGCGGTGCACGAGCAGGTGGTCCGGCACGAGGTGATCGGCGGGCTGCTCGACGAGGAGCCGGAGCTGGCGCCGGACATCGCCTTCGGGATCGACGCGACCGAGTATCTGGAGGACCGGCTGGCCCGGCGGCTGCTGACCGACTGGCGGGCGGGCCGGTCGTGCCTGCGGATCCCTCTGGGGCCGGCGGGACAACGGGAGCCGGAGCGACAGATTTCCCATACATCCTGAAATGAAGGGCATTCGGGTTACGTGAACCTTTTGCTGCTTCCGGGTGTGTACGCCCCCCAGGACGACACGGAGATGCTGGCGGAGGTCCTACGCGAGGAGGCCCCGCCACCGGGTGCGCGCGTGCTGGACGTGGGCACCGGGAGCGGCGCCCTGGCGCTGGCGGCGGCCCGGCAGGGCGCCGAGGTGACCGCGGTGGACGTGTCCCGGCAGGCGGTGTGGACGGCCCGGCTGAACGCCTGGCTGAGCCGGCTGCCGGTGCGCATCCGCCGCGGCAACCTCTTCGCCCCGGTCCGGGGCCGCGCCTACGACATGATCCTGGCGAACCCGCCCTATGTGCCGGCGCCGGAGGACGGGCGCGGGCCGCGCGGCCGGGCCCGGGCCTGGGACGCGGGGGGCGACGGGCGGCTCCTGCTGGACCGGATCTGCCGCGACGCCCCGGCGCTGCTGCGCCCCGGCGGGCTGCTGCTGCTCGTGCACTCGGCGCTGAGCGGCCCCGACCGCACCCTGGACATGCTGCGGGAGGCGGGCCTGAAGGCCGAGGTGGTCCGGCGCCGCCGGGTGCCCTTCGGCCCGGTGCTGCGCTCCCGGGAGGACTGGCTGCGCCGGCGCGGGCTGCTCGGGCCGGCCGACGACAAGGAAGAGCTGGTGGTCATCCGTGCCGAACGACCCTGCTGACAGCGCGCCGCGCGAAGGCGGCGCCAACGCCGCGTCCGCCCGGCGGGTCACCATGCAACGGCGCGGGCCCCTCCTGATGGAAGGGCCCGTGGAAGTCGGACTGGAGGACGGGACCACGGTCCGCTCGGACCGGTTCCGCGTCGCTCTGTGTACCTGCCGGCGCAGTCGCCGCTACCCCTGGTGCGACACGAGTCACCGACGCAGGGCCGACCCGCCGCGTTGAAACCGTACGTTTTTCGCCGCTCCCCGGACGGCCCCCCACGGACCGGCCGGGGAGCGGCTGTGTTGCCCGGAGCCGGCGGGCGGCCCCACTCCGCCCGCCTGCCCCGGTTACGAGATCGCAGGTTCCCCGACCCAGGGGCCGCACTCCCCAGTTGCGGGCCTGATCCGGCGTTCACGGGGTTCCGCGCGATCCCGGTCCTAGAACGCGAAGAGGCTGCCGCCCACGGCATCCCTCATGCACGCGTTGTCGAAGGTGTGCTCGTAGGAGAGGCGCCGGCCCTGCCAGACGCCCTGGAGCGTGACCACGACCGGGTCGTACTCCTTGGTGCACATCGCGCCGTCGGCGGACTTGAGGGCGTCGAGGTCGCCATCGAGGCCGCGCAGCTCGGCGCAGGCCTCGGCCGGGGCCGGGTGGGTGCCGGAGGCCGTGGGCGCGCAGCTCAGGGTGACGGCGCGCTCCGGAGTGGCCGTGGCCGCGTCGCTGCCGTGGCCGGTGGTGAGCACCAGGGCCGAGGGGGCGTAGAGCGACGACGGGGCGGCGCCCGGTGCAGCGACGGCGGCCCCGGTCAGGGGTCCGCAAACGGCGGCGGCGGTGAGGCCGAGGGCCGCTGCCCAGCGCGCGGTGTTCCGCATTGTGTGCATCCTTCCGCTCGAACAGTCGGGTTGCCGGCTCCAGCCCGGTCGGGTGCCGGAGCGGCGTGCGCCACTCTGCCGAGTCCACCGCGGAAACTCACATCGAACCCATGGGTTTCAGTAACCTTTCGTGTTGAATCAGTGGCGTGAAGTCACGGAATTCGAACGGCGGGACCCCGTAACAGAGCGGTTCCCCCGTCCTCGGACGGGCCGGATGGCCGAAAATCAGCGCTTCGTTAATCGTCCTGAAACATTCCGGCTCCGCCCGCCCAGAGCCCGTTCATGACTCCCCGTGTTCATGAAGTGATCACCGCGTGGACGGTTTCCGTCCGGCCGCGGCGCCGGGCCGGGCGTCCCCGGGCGCCCCGTGTGAAGCGGGCGCACGCACCGGCCGGACGCGCACGCTCCCCAAGGGCGCGGTCCGGTGGTGGACTGGGGTCCGGTCCTCCCCGGGAGGCCCCGCTCCGGCCGGCGGCTCCGGCGGCTTCCTCCACCGGCCGGGGCGGGGTCAGATCTGCCAGGAGCGGAGCCGGTCGGCGGCGCCGTAGACGTCGGTCTTGCCGGAGATGAGGTCCCGCGCGAGGTCGACGAGCGCGCCGTAGGGCGGGTCGATGCCGGCGCCGCTGACGAACATGTAGGCGACGGCGGTGGCGCAGGCGAAGCGGGCGTTGGCCGCGGGCAGCGGCTTGAGCACGGCGAGGGTGTGCAGCAGGGCGGCGGCCCGCCAGGCCGCGTCGGAGTCGACGCCGAGCCGGGGCGGGTCCACCCGGTGCCGGGCGACGGCCGCGACCAGCGCCGAGAAGTCGTCCACGGCGGGCTGGTCGGGCAGGACCTCCTCGTGCCGCTGGAGCAGCCAGGGAACGTCGATGTGGATGACGGAGGGCATCGGTCAGGCGGCCTCGCCCCTGCCGGGGCGCTCGTCGTCGGGGAAGGCCGCCGCGAACTCCTCGGCGTGGCCGGCGAAGAAGCGGCGGAATGCCTCCGCGCCCTCCTGGAGAGCGCGGTGCCGGGCGATGTCGGCGGCGGCGGCCTCGCGCACCAGCGCCTTCATCGACGTACCGCGCTCCTTGGCGATCTGGCGCAGGTCCTCTAGTTCCCGTTCGCTGAACTCCACGTTGAGAGCTGGCATGACCTCACGGTACCGCGCGGGTACTCACGCGTAAATACGCCCAGGTGGGAGGCCATGCGTCGCGGTACCGCAGGTTCCGCGCCCGCCCCCTCACACATCCAGTCGGCTGATGCGCACCGCTCCCTGCGGCCGGCCCGGGCGGGCGCTGGTGAGGGTCAGGCGCAGCCGGGAGCCGCGGACCGGGTCGAAGGTGATGACCGTGGGGCTGTCGGAGGCCGTGGCCCACGTTGTCCTCGCCCCGGTCACCGGGACGTAGGCGTGCCCGTTCCACACCGCGACCTCGGCCCGCGCGGGCAGGGTGTGGCCCGCGTCGGCCGTGAAGGAGACGGCCACCCGGTCGAAGGTGCGGGTTCGCCCGAAGTCGACCGACACCCAGTCCTTCTCCCGGGCCCCGTCGAACGCGGGCAGCAGCGCGGTGGCCTGCTTGACGAAGGCGTTGGACCAGCCGGTGGCCGGATCGCCGTCCAGCATCGCGGCGGGCGGGGTGTCCGGGCGGCCGGAGTAGCTCGCGTCCGCGTGGGGGTGAGCGGGCGGCGCGGGATGGTCGGGGCGGAACACGGCGGGTGCGGTGGTCGCGGCGTGGCCGGCCGGGGTGGTGTGCAGGCGGACGGTGCCCGGGCGCAGGCCGGCCACCCGGGCGGTGACCTCGAGGGTGCCGGGCCGCGCGCCGGACCGGACGATGGCGAGCGCCTTGCCGTGGAAGGCGGTGCGGGTGCTCGCCTGGTAGCGCTCGGCGCTCTCCTGGCGGCCGTTGTCGACGCCGGCCAGGGAGCCTCCCGAGACGTCGAAGGCGATGAGGTGGGCGGCGTCGGGCACGACGACCCCGTGCGCGTCGGTGATCTCCGCGGTGACGAAGGCGAGCGAACGGCCGTCGGCGGGGAGGGACTTGCGGTCGGCGGTGAGGCGTACGGCGTGCGGGGCGCCGGCCGTGCGCAGGACGTCACTGGCGACGACCTTGCCGTCCCGCCGGGCCACCGCCCTGAGTTCCCCCGGCCGGTACGGCACCTTCCAGGTCAGGTGGAGCTTGCCGGCGCTGCCGTTGGGGCTGGTGTAACTGCCCGGGTAGGGGCCGTCGGTGAAGGTCTTGTCGTCACCGGTGGCCTCGGTGGTCTCCAGGTAGGTGCGACCGTCGGTGGTCTTCTTGACGTCGAACTCCCGTACGCCGAGGGACTTTCCGTCGAGGAACAGCTCGACCGTGGGCACGTTGGAGTACGCCCACACCTCGACGGTGTCGCCCTCCTCGTGGTTCCAGGTCATCGGCAGCAGGTGGACCATCGGCTCGGTCGTCCACTGGCTGCGGAACAGGTGGTACATGTCCTTGGGGAAGCCGGCCGTGTCGACGGCACCGAAGAAGGACGCCTTCACCGGGAACACGTCGTACGGGGTCGGTTCGCCGATGTAGTCGATGCCGGACCACAGGAACTGGCCCGCGAACCACTTCCGGTCCCGGTCCTTCTTGTGCCCGTACTCGCCGCTCATCGTCCAGGAGGCGAGGTTGTTGTCGTAGGAGGAGACCTCCCGCCTGCCGGGGGTGTGGTTCTCGCCGGTGTTGAGGTGTTCCGGCTCCTGGTAGGTGCCCCGGGTGGAGGTCTCCGAGGAGGACTCGGACTCGAAGAGGAACAGGTGCGGGTAGGCGGCGTGCAGGGCGTCCACCGACTTGGCCGTGTTGTAGTTGAGGCCGAGGCCGTCGAGCTTGGCGAGCATCAGGTCGGCCGCCGAGCCCTTGGCGGGCGGCCGCCGGTACTTGTCGGAGCCGATGACGAGCGGCCGGGTGTCGTCGGCGGCCTTGATCGCGCCGATGATCCGGTCCGCCATGGCCAGGCCCGCGGTGGAGGTGGAGTCGGGGATCTCGTTGCCGATGGACCACAGCAGCACGGCCGGTGAGTTGCGGGCGGCCAGGACCATCTCGGTGGCGTCCTTCTCGCACCACTCGTCGAAGAACCGGCCGTAGTCGTAGCGCGTCTTGCCGGTGCGCCAGCAGTCGAAGGCCTCCACCAGCATCACGATGCCCAGTTCCTCGCAGAGCCGGATCAGCTCCGGCGCGGGCGGGTTGTGCGAGGTGCGCAGGGCGTTGACGCCCATCGACTTCATGATCCGCAGCTGTCTGCGGACGGCGTCGGCGCTGATCGCGGCGCCGAGGGCACCCTGGTCGTGGTGGAGGTCGACGCCCTTGATCTTGGCGGGGGTGCCGTTGAGGGAGAAGCCCTCGTCGGGGTCGAAGCGGAAGGTGCGGATACCGAAGGGGGTGCGGTACGTGTCGGTGGTGCGGCCGGCCACGCGCAGCTCGGTGTGCAGGGTGTAGCGGTGCTCCGGGGTCGCGAAGTCCCACAACAGCGGGTCCTGGACGGTCAGTTCGTGGGTCGCGGCGGTCTCCCCCGCGGCGGCGACGGCGACCGTGCTGTCCGTACGGGCCACGGTCCGGCCGTCGGGGTCGGTGATCCGGGACCTGATCTCCACGTCGGCGGCGGCGCCGGAGTCGTTGCGCGCGGTCGTGTGCACCCGCACCAGCGCCCGGCCGGCCGAGACCTCCGGGGTGGTGACGTACGTCCCCCAGCGGGCGACGTGCACCGGCTCGGTGATCACCAGGCGGGCCTCGCGGTAGATGCCGCTGCCGGAGTACCAGCGGCTGCTGGGCAGCTGGTTGCGCACCCGGACCGCGAGCACGTTGGGTGTGCTGCCGTCGGTGTGCACGAGGTCGGTGAGGTCGAGGGCGAAGCCGGTGTAGCCGTAGGGGTGGCGGCCCGCCTCGGTGCCGTTGCAGTAGACGTGTGCGTCCATGTAGACGCCGTCGAACTCCACGGAGATCCGCCGGCCGGCGTACGAGCGCGGGAGGGTGAAGGCGAGCCGGTACCAGCCGAGGCCGCCCGGGAGGAAGCCGGTGCCGCTGGTGGTGTTGTATTCGGTGGTGGGGGCCTGTTCGATGCTCCAGTCGTGCGGTACGGCGACCTCGCGCCAGGCCGAGTCGTCATAGTCCGGGCCGGCGGTCCGCGCCGGGTCGCCGGCCGGGTCGGCGGCGCCGACCGGGTCGGCCAGGTGGAACCGCCAGCCGTCCCGCAGCGGCACGGTGTGGCGTCCGGCGCCGGACGCCTCGGCAGCGAGGGCGGCCGGGGCCGCCGCGAGGGCCGGGAGCGTTCCGGCCGCGGGTGCTGCCGCGGCTGCGACCAGGACCGACCTGCGCGTGACCGTCATAGCGGCTCTCCCCCATCGGGATTCGTCAGGGACTCGTCAGGGACTCGTCATGACGGGAGTGCTCCCGTCATGACTCAGGGCACATCAGGAATCAGAACTACTCACAATTGATCGCGAACAAACAGATTCTGACGGTCTGCTCCACGCGATCGTCAAGAGTGCGGACATGCACGGCTGCCTCCGGCCCTGAACAGTCCGGATTTGCCCCTGACCGGCCCCTGACCGTGTTCGACCGGTCGGCCGACCGGCCCCGGCG
Source organism: Streptomyces sp. DSM 40868 (assembly GCF_011820545.1). NCBI lineage: Bacteria > Bacillati > Actinomycetota > Actinomycetes > Kitasatosporales > Streptomycetaceae > Streptomyces > Streptomyces sp. DSM 40868. The sequence continues at coordinate 7,883,512 of NZ_CP050504.1, read as the reverse complement.
CCGCCGCTCACCGAGGGACATCAAGCACTACGCTGGAACACGAGTGGTGCCACCTGTTCACTGAGAGTGTGTGCGCTTGGGAGCGGCGACGATGAGCCGGGTCTATCCGTTCGACGACGCGGGCACGGCACGGGCTGTCATCGGTGACGACGGCACGCTGACGGAGTGGAACGAGGGGGCCGTCCGCCTGCTCGGCCACCCGGCGGACGCCGTCATCGGCCGCCCCGCCGCCGACCTGCTGGCCGACGGCGCCCCCGCCCCGGCCGCGCCCCCCGGCCCGCGCTGGGAGGGCACGCTCGGCCTGTGCCACCGCGACGGCCGTACCGTCCGCGTGTGGCTGCTCGCCCACCACCGCCCGCCGCACGACGGCGGGCCGGGCGACTGGCTCGTGGTCACCCCGCTCGCCGGCACCGAACCGCCCGCCGCCGACGACCCGCTCGCCGAGGCGGGCCTGATCCAGTCGCCCTGCGCGATCGCCGTGTACGACGACCGGCTGCGGCTGCGCCGGATGAACGAGGCGATGGCCGCCGTCGTCGGGCTGCCCGAGGAGCGGGTACGGGGGCTGCGGATCGCGGAGATCGGCGGCAAACCACAGAGCGAGGAACTGGAACGGGACCTGCTCAGGGTGCTGACCTCGGGCCGGCCGCTGGACGTGCAGACCTTTCTGCGCACCGGCGGCGAGGACCGGGCGCACGCCTGGCTGGCCCGGATGGCGCCGGTGCGGGACCGGGCGGGCCGGGTGCGGGGCGTGTCCATGGCCGCGCACGACATCACCGACAACCACCGTGCCCGGCAGCGGCTCCAGCTGGTCAACGAGGCCAGCGTGCGCATCGGGACCACACTGGACGTCACCCGTACCGCCCAGGAGCTGGCGGACGTGTGCGTGCCCGCGCTCGCCGACTTCGTCACCATCGACCTGCTCGATCCTCAGGAGGGCTGCGCCGAGGCCCCGGCCCGCATCACCACGCCGGTGCGGCTGCGCCGGATCGCCCAGCGGTCGGTGCTGCCCGGCGTACCGGAGACGGAGACCGGCCCCGGGCAGACGGAGCAGTACCCGGAGGCCTCCCCGCAGGCGGAAGCGCTGACCACGGGCCGTACCGTCGCCGTCCCGCCGGCCCCCGGCGCCGTGGACGGGGTACCGGCCCGGCACGGCGCGGACGGCACGCCGGCGCGGGAGTCCGGCGTCCACCGCACGCTGTCGGTGCCGATCCAGGCGCGCGGACTGACCCTGGGGGTCGCGGTGCTGTGCCGGCACCGGCGTCCGGAGGCGTTCACCCCGGACGACGTGCTGCTGGCCGAGGAGATCACCGCGCGGGCCGCCGTCTGCATCGACAACGCCCGCCGCTACTCGCGCGAGCGGGAGACGGCGCTCGCGCTCCAGCGCAGTCTGCTGCCCCGCTCGCTGCCGCACACGGCCGCGCTGGAGGCCTGCTCCCGGTATCTGCCGGCCGCGCGCGCCGGGGTGGGCGGGGACTGGTTCGATGTGATCCCGCTGTCCGGGATGCGGGTCGCGATGGTCGTCGGGGACGTGGTCGGGCACGGCATCCGGGCGTCGGCCACCATGGGCCGGCTGCGCACCGCCGTGCGCACCCTGGCGGACATCGACCTGGCCCCGGACGAGCTGCTGACCCACCTGGACGACCTGGTCCTGCGGCTCTCGGACGAGTCCGGGACGGCGAGCGCCGGCGAGGCGGGCAGCCCCGGGGAGCTCGGCGCCACCTGCCTGTACGCCGTCTACGACCCGGTGTCCCGGCGCTGCGCCCTGGCCCGCGCCGGGCACCCGCCGCCCGTGGTGCTGGAGCCGGGCGGCGCACCCCGCGCGCTGGACCTGCCCGCCGGTCCCCCGCTGGGCCTGGGCGGGCTGCCGTTCGAGTCCGCCGAGGTGGAGCTGCCCGAGGGCACGGTCCTCGCGCTGTACACGGACGGGCTGGTGTGGTCCCGGGAGCGGGACCCGGAGACCAGCCGGGAGATGCTCCACACGGCGCTCGGGGCGTACGCCGGCTCCCTGGACGAGACCTGCGACCGTGTCCTGCACACCCTGCTCCCCTACGGCGGCGCACCCGACGACGTGGCCCTGCTGCTCGCCCGGACCCGGGGCCTGCCCGCCTCGCAGGTGGCGACCTGGGACATCCCCGCCGACCCGGCGCTGGTCGCGCCGATCCGCAAGCAGGTCGTGGAGCAGCTGTCCGACTGGTCGCTGAGCGAGGCGACGTTCACGACCGAGCTGGTGGTCAGCGAGCTGGTCACCAACGCCATCCGGTACGGCTCCCATCCCATCCGGCTCCGGCTCATCCACGACGCGAACACGCTGACCTGCGAGGTCTTCGACGCCAGCCACACCGCCCCGCATCTGCGCCGGGCCAAGGTGTTCGACGAGGGCGGCCGGGGCCTGCTGCTGGTCGCCCAGCTCACCCAGCGCTGGGGCAGCCGGCACACGGCGGAGGGCAAGACGATCTGGGCCGAGCTGCCGCTGTTCGAGCAGGACCGGTAGCCGCCGGGTCAGGCCGAGGCCGTCAGCCAGGGCCGTACCCGTTTGCGGGCCTCGTGCAGGCGGGACTTGAGGGTGCCGAGCGGGATGCCGGCGCGTTCGGCCGCCTCGGCGTAGTCGAGCTGGCAGATGTCCCGGTATACCAGCGGCGCGACCAGCTGCGGGTGTTCCCGCTCCAGCCGGTCCAGGGCCTCCAGCAGATCCACCCGCGAGCCGGCGATGACGCTGGTGGTGCGCGGGTCGACGGCATGGGCGGGCTCGATGACGGCGGGCTGTTCGGCGGCCCGCCGTTTCAGCTCGCGGTACTTCTGCCGGCAGCAGTTGGCGACGACGGTGTACAGCCAGGTGCCGAAGCGGCTGCGGCCCTCGAACCCGGTGATGTGCCGGGCCACTTGGAGCAGCACGTCCTGGGCGGCCTCCTCGGCGTCCTCCCGGCAGGGCAGGAAGCGCCCGCAGCGGCGCACGGTCTCGGGCCGGATCTCGGTCAGCAGCAGCTCCAGTGCCGTGCCGTCACCGGCGGCGGCGCGCCGGGCCAGTTCCTCGGTCGATGCCCCCTCCGGCACGGCCGGCCCCCTTCACGTCGGTCCCGGGCCAGGCATGATAGCCGTATGCAGCCCCCGGAGCGGATCGGCCGGTACCGTCTCGAACGGCCGCTGGGCAGCGGCGCGTTCGCCCTGGTGTGGCTGGCCCACGACCCCGAGCTCCAGGCGCCGGTGGCGGTGAAGGTCCTGGCGGAGAACTGGGCGCACCGGCTCGATGTCCGCGAACGCTTCCTGGCCGAGGCGAGGTTGCTGCGCCGGGCCGGTTCCAGCCGGTTGGTGCAGGTCTACGACATCGGTGAACTGCCGGACGGCAGACCGTACTTCGTGATGGAGTACGCCGGTGGCGGGAGCCTCGCCGAGTTGTCGGCGGGCGGTGCGCTGCCGGTGCCGGAGGCGCTCGCGCTGACCGCCGAGGCCGCGCGCGGGGCCGCCGAGCTGCACGAGGCGGGCATCGTGCACCGTGACATCAAACCGGCCAATGTGCTGCTGCACACCGCCCGGGACGGCTCCCGGCGGGTGCTGCTGGCCGACCTGGGCCTGGCCAAGAGCCTCGCGCAGGCCTCGGTGCTGACGCTGGCGGCGGGTTCGGCGGGGTACCGGCCGCCGGAGCAGGCCGAACCGGGGACGGGCATCGACGCGCGGGCGGACGTCTACAGCCTGGGCGCGGTCGGCTACGAGCTGCTCACCGGGACCGTGCCGGGCCCGCCGGGGAAGGTGGTGCCGCCCCGGCGGCTGCGGCCGGAGCTGGGCGAGGACGTGGAACGGGCGCTGCTGCGGGCACTGGAGCCGGACCGGGCGCGGCGCTGGCCGGGCGCCCTGGCGTTCGCGCGGGAGCTGGACCGGCTGGCCGCGCGGCCCCCGGCGCCGCCCGCCCGCCGGCTGGACCGGCTGCGCGCCCGGCTCGGCCCGCTGACCCTGGCCCTCGCCGCGGTCCTCGCCGCCGGCGCCGCCGCGGTCACGGTCACCGTGGCGGCGCACCGGGACGGCGGGCCGGAACGGGTGCGGATCACGGACGCCGGCGGGCGGGTGACGCTCACGGTGCCCGCCGGCTGGGGCCGTGAGCTGCGCGGCTCCGGCTGGGACCCGCGGGTGCTCGGGCTGGCGGCCGGGCGCGAGCCGGGCCTGGTGGTGGCCGACGACCTGTCCCGCTGGCCCGACCTGACGGCGCCCGTGGACGGGGCGTTCGTCGGCGTCAGCCCGCGTGGCGGCGTCACCGCCGGGGTAGAGGCGCTCACCCACCCCGGCTGCCGCTACCGGGGCGCCCGCGGCTTCACCGACTCCCGCTGGCACGGGCTGGTCCGCTCCTGGAGCGGCTGCCCGGACGGCGGATCGGTCACCGAGTCCGCGCTGGCCCCGGCGGGCGGTACCGGCCGGCCGCAGGTCTATGTGCAGGTACGCCAACGGGGTGACGGCGACGCGACCGACGGCGTACTGCGTTCGCTGCGGGTGGCCTGAACGGCGCCTGCCGAGGGGCGAATCGGGGAAAAAGAACCCGCGTGCCCCGAACTTTTTCCGGCGGTCCGCGCATCGGACGGGGAGAAACGGCGCACCCGGCGCCCCAGGCACGCACCCCGGTCGCGTGCCACGACCCTTCAGGAGTATTGAGCGACATGGTGCACACCCCCCGTCCCGCGCGGCGCGGGGCCCTGCTCGTGAGCACGGCCGCCGCGCTGGGCCTGCTGGCCGGCTGCGGCAACGGCAGCGGCGAGGACGTCCACAGCGGCCCGCCGGCCAGTTCCGCCGGTACGGCCGCCCCCGCGCGGGAGACCCCGAGCCCCTCGGCGTCCGCCCCGGCCGCCTCCTCCGCCCCCGTCTCCTCCGCCCCCGCCCGCACCGCCTCACCGGCCCCGCCGGGGACGACGGCACCTTCGGGCGGCACGACGGCCGCGCCCGCGACGCCCGCGGGCGGCTCCCGCTGCCACACCTCCGAGTTGCGGGCCTCGGTCGGCCGCAACGACCCGGGTGCCGGCCAGGAGAACTTCCCGGTGGTACTCACCAACACCTCCGGCCGCACCTGCACCCTGCGCGGCTATCCGGGCGCGGCCTTCGTCAACGCCTCCGGCGGTCAGCTCGGCGCCGACCCCCGGCGGACACCGGGCACGCCGGTCACCGTCACGGTCCGGCCGGGGCAGAGCGCCTGGGCGGGGCTGACCTTCTCCAACCCGGAGGTCAGCGGGGCGCGGTCGGCCGCACCGGCCGCGCTGCTGGTGACCCCGCCGGACGAACGGGACCCGCTGCGGGCGGCCTGGCCGGGCGGCCCGGTCCCGGTCTCCGGCACCGCCTCGTCCGTCCGGCTGACGGTGCTGAGCCCGGGCACCGGCCCCTGACCGCACCCCGGCCAAGCCCTTGACCACACCCCGGCCGAGTCCCTGACCGGACCCTTACCGAGCCCCTGAGCGCTCCCCGGCCTCCGGTCTGTTTTCATGGGCGGGCAACTCCGTGATCACTTCGGAAGGACCCGCCCTGAACACCCCGCTCGCCGCGGCCCTGTCCGCCGCTCTGCTGGTCGCCGTGCTGGCCTGGGCCGTCGTACGGCCCTTCGGGTGGCCGGAGGCGGTCATGGCCGTACCCGCCGCCGGGATCGCGGTGGCCACCGGCGCCCTCTCCCTCGGGCACGCCCGCGACGAGGCCGAACGGCTCGGCCCGGTGGTCGGCTTCCTGGCGGCGGTGCTGGTGATCGCCCACTTCTGCGACGTGGAAGGGCTGTTCCAGGCGTGCGGGGCCTGGATGGCCCGGTGGGCGGCCGGCCGTCCGGTGCGGCTGCTGTCCGCCGTGTTCGCGCTGGCGTCGGCGATCACCGCCGTACTCAGCCTGGACGCGACGATCGTGCTGCTCACCCCGGTGGTGTTCGCTACGGCCGCGCGCACCGGCGTACGGCCCAAACCGCATGTGTACGCCTGCACGCACCTGTCGAACACAGCCTCGCTGCTGCTGCCGGTGTCCAACCTGACGAACCTGCTGGCGTTCGCGGCGAGCGGGCTGAGCTTCACCCGGTTCGCGGCGCTGATGGCCCTGCCGTGGCTGGCCGCGATCGGTGTCGAGTACCTGGTGTTCCGGCGGTTCTTCGCCCGCGACCTCGCCGCGGCGGCCCCGGCGGACCGGGCCGCCGGGACGCCACCCCGACTGCCGCTGTTCGCGCTGGTCACCGTGGGCTGCACGCTGGCCGGGTTCGTGGTGGCGTCGCTGTTCGGCGTCGAGCCGGCCTGGGTGGCGGCCGGGGGCGCGCTGGTGCTGGCCGGGCGGGCGCTGGCGCGGCGCCGGGCGACCCCGCTGACGGTCCTGCGGGCGGCGTCCCCCGCCTTCCTGGCCTTCGTCCTGGCGCTGGGCGTCGTGGTGCGGGCGGTGGTCGACAACGGGCTCGCGGACGTGCTGGGGCATGTCATGCCGGACGGCACCGGGCTCGCCGCGCTGCTCGCCACCGCCGCGCTGGCCGCGCTGCTGGCCAACCTGATCAACAACCTGCCCGCGGTGCTGGTCCTGCTGCCGCTGGCGGCCCCGGCCGGGCCGGGCGTGGTCCTCGCGGTGCTGCTCGGGGTGAACATCGGCCCGAACCTCACGTACGCCGGATCGCTGGCCACCCTGCTGTGGCGGCGGATCGTGCACCAGCACGAGCACGACGTGAACCTCGGGGAGTTCACCCGGCTCGGTCTGCTCGCCGTGCCGTCGTCCCTCGCGGTCGCGGTCGTGGCACTGTGGGGATCGTTGCTGGTTCTGTGAGCGGTGGGCGGGTGTCGTCCCGTAGCGCGCACGGTGGCGGGAGGTTCGGCGGATGCGGGTGATCGCCTGGCTGGTGGAGGGCACCTGGCCGGCCTGTGTGGACGCGGTGCGCGCGCACGCGCCGGAGGCCGCCGAGGTGGTGCTGCTCCATGTGAGCGGGCCCGAGGTGCCGGCGGTGGCGCACGGGGCCTTCGACGGGCTGCTCGGGCGCGGTCACCGGTCGGGGCACCGCCCGGCCGAGGGCTGGGAGCGGGATCCGGGGGACCGGCTGGAGGCGCTCGGCGGCACCTCGGCGTCCGCGCTGCTGGACGCGGCGGCCCGCCGGCTGGACCGGCCCTGTGTGCGCGAGGAGCGGTCGGGCCGGGCCGAGCGGGAGGTGGTGGCCGCCGCCGAGGGGGCGGGGCTGCTGGTGCTGGCGCGGGACGGGGACCGGTCCCGGCTCGGGCCGAAGAGCCTCGGCCCCGCCGTCCGGTTCGCCGTCGACCACGCGCCCTGCCCGGTCCTGCTGGTGTGGCCGGAACCGGCCCCCGGCCTGACCACGATCCCGCCACCGCCACCGCACCACCGGCCGTGATCCCGCGGCCCGATGGGAACGTCCGTCACAGGAAGGCGGCTTCCTACCGGACAGCCACGCGAACCGGTCGGTGACGGCACGCCCACCCCGCTCCGGCCGCACGTCGCGGCGCTGTCGGTCACGGCCGTCCCGGCCCGCCCGGCATGCCGGCCGGCCCGGCCCGGCGGTCAGTGGCCGCTGACCGCGCGCGGGGTGTACGGCCGCTGGAGCTCCTCGATCTCCTCGGCGGTCAGCTCCAGTCCGACCGCGGCCACCGCGTCCTCGAGGTGCCGCGGCTTGGCGGCGCCGACGATCGGCGCCGTCACGGTGTCCTGGTGCAGCAGCCAGGCGAGGGCCACCTGGGCGCGCGGCACGCCCCGGCCGGCCGCGATCCGGGTGACGGCCTCGACGATCGCGCGGTCACTCTCCAGGTACAGCCGGCTGCCGAAGTCGTCGGTGGCGCTGCGTCCGGTGACGGTGCCCCAGTCGCGGGTGAGCCGGCCCCGGGCGAGCGGGCTCCACGGCAGCACGCCGACACCCTGGTCCGCGCACAGGGGCAGCATCTCCCGCTCCTCCTCGCGGTAGAGCAGGTTGTAGTGGTTCTGCATGGAGACGAACTTGGTCCAGCCGTGCCGCTCGGCGGTGTACTGCGCCTTGGCGAATTCCCACGCGTACATCGAACTGGCACCCAGGTAGCGGACCTTGCCCGCCTTGACCAGGTCGTGCAGCGCCTCCATCGTCTCCTCGACGGGGGTGGCGTGGTCGTAGCGGTGGATCTGGTAGAGGTCGACGTAGTCGGTGCCGAGGCGGCGCAGACTGTGGTCGATCTCGGTCATGATGGCCTTGCGGGACAGCCCGGCGCCGTTGGGGCCCGGCCGCATCCGGCCGTGCACCTTCGTGGCCAGCACGATCTCGTCACGGCGGGCGAAGTCCCGCAGGGCCCTGCCGACGATCTCCTCGCTGGTGCCGTCGGAGTAGACGTTCGCGGTGTCGAAGAAGTTCACGCCCGCCTCGAGCGCCTGCCGGATCAGCGGCCGGGACGCCTCCTCGTCGAGCGTCCACTCGTGCGTGCCGCGGTCCGGCACCCCGTACGTCATGCAGCCCAGACAGATCCGCGACACGTCCAGGCCCGTCGAACCGAGCTTCACGTACTGCATCGTTACTGCTCCTGCCGTCGAGACGATGATCACTGGCGAGCCTACGACGTGGACGGGGAAGCGAACTTGACGACGGGAGCGTACGGACGATTTGATCCTGGACGTGCCGCGCCGCCCGGCGTGGGCAGGATGGAGCGGACTTGCCCCCCATGGGTGATCCCCGCGTCCGGAGGCCGCGTACGGCCCTGGGCGCCTTGGCAGCGGCCCTGGTCGTCGCGGTGTCGGCACTGGCCGGCTGCGCCTCCGGCGACCGGGACGAGGACGGTTCCGGCAGGCCCGCCGCGGTGCGGCTGCCCCCGAAGGGCGCCGGCTTCGACTACCAGATCGGCGGCGCCTACCCGCCGCCCAAGGGCGTGCGCGTGGTCAGCCGCGACCGGTCCGACTCCCCCGCCCCGGGCCTGTACAACATCTGCTACGTCAACGCCTTCCAGGCCCAGCCGGCCGAGCGCTCCTCCTGGCCGGCCGATCTGCTGCTGCGCGACGGGCGCGGCAGGCTCGTCATCGACGAGGACTGGGACGAGCCGCTGCTGGACATCCGCACCCCGGCCAAGCGGGAGCGGATCGCCAAGCGGGTGAACGGCTGGATCGACGGCTGCGCGGACAAGGGCTTCGACGCCGTCGAACCCGACAACTACGACAGCTACACCCGCTCCGACGGACTGCTGAGCACGGCCGACGCGACCGCGTTCATGGCCCTGCTGTCCCGGCACGCGCACGCCCGGCACCTGGCCATCGCGCAGAAGAACACCGCCGAACTGGCCGCACGGCGCGAGCGGGCCGGACTGGACTTCGCGGTGACGGAGGAGTGCGGCCAGTACGACGAGTGCGGGGTGTACGCCAAGGCGTTCGACGACCGGGTGGTGGACATCGAGTACACCGACCGCGGTCTGGACGCGGCCCGCGCCCGCTGGGGCGACCGGCTGAGCATCGTCCGCCGGGACCGGGACGTGTCCACCCCCGGCAGCGCGGCCTACGTCCGCGCGGTCCGGTAGGCCAACCGCCACGGCGGTACGGCGGGGCCGGGGCCGCGCCGTACCGCCGTACCCGTCAGGCGGTGCGCTCCCGTACGGTGATGGCGCTGACCGGGCAGGCGCGGGCGGCCTCCCGGACCATCGGGTCGGTGACGCCGTTCTCCTGGCCGGGCAGCAGGCTGCTGTAGCCGTCGTCGTCCTGGGTGAAGACGCCCGGTGCCGCCAGCGCGCACTGCCCGGCGCCGATACAGACGTCCTGGTCGATGTCGATGTCCATGTGCATGAGCGAAGCCTCTTACCAGGTCACGGGGAGTTCCAGCATCCCCTGGATCGTGTCGCCCGGTTTGAAGGGGATCTCCTCGGCCGGGGCGGCAAGACGCAGCCCGGGCAGCCGGGTGAAGAGGCTGCCGAGGGCGATCTCCAGTTCCGCGCGGGCCAGGTTCTGGCCCAGGCACTGGTGGATGCCGAAGCCGAACGCCACGTGGTGCCGGTCGGCGCGGTGGAAGTCCAGGTCGTCGGGGTCGTCGTAGACGGCCGTGTCCCGGTTGATGACCGAGGTGGAGAAGAGGACGCCGTCACCGGCCCGGATGGTGGTGCCGTCGATCTCGATGTCCTCCAGCGCCAGCCGTTGCAGCCCCTCGGCGATGGACAGCATCCGCAGCAGTTCCTCGACGACGGCGGGCAGCACCGTGGGGTCGGCACGCAGCTCGGCCAGCCGTTCGGGGTGCTGGAGCAGGGTGTAGGTGCCCAGGGAGATCATGTTGGCGGTCGTCTCGTGCCCGGCGACCAGCAGGATGAGGGCGAGCGACACCAGGTCGGGTCGGTCCAGCTCGCCCGCGCGGAGCCGGTTGTGGACCAGGTCGTCCAGAACGCCGTCGCCGGGCTCGGCCTCCTTGGCCTTGGCGTCGATCAGCTCGCCGAGGTACGCCTCCAGCCGGTCCCGGGCGTCCAGGGTGTCGGCGCCGCCCGGGCCGCGCAGCAGCCGGCGGGACTGTTCCTCGAAGAACTCGTGGTCGGCGTAGGGCACGCCGAGCAGTTCGCAGATGACCATGGACGGCACGGGCAGCGCGAACGCGGACACGAGGTCGGCGACCGGCCCCCGGGCGATCATGTCGTCCAGCAGTTCGTCGACGATCCGCTGGATCCAGGGGCGTAGCGCGGTGGCGCGTTTGACGGTGAACGACGGGATCAGCATCCGGCGCTGCTGGTGGTGCTCGGGGTCGTCCAGCCCGAGCAGAGCCAGTTTGCGGTCGCGGCCGGCCTCGAAGCGGGGGCTGGGCACGGGAAAGCCGTCGCGGCGGCGGTCGGTCGACAGCCGGGGGTCGGCGAGCAGGGCGCGGGCGGTGGCCTGGGCGGTGACCAGCCAGACCTCGCGGCCGTCGTAGAGGGTGACGCGGGACAGGGGTCGCCCGTCGCGCAGCGGGTCGTATCCGGTGGGGGGGTGGTAGGGACAGGTGCGGTCCTGGGGGAATGCGACGGGTTCGGCCTGGCCAGCCGGGCCGGTGATGTCCGTCAGTTCCGTCATGGAAAGACCTCGCAGACGAATGAGGTGCGTCGTGCCGATCTTCATTAGATGCCCCAGGCATCTATAGGTCGACGGGAAGTTCGGCCACTTCGGCGGCTTTCGTCATCTGGCCGAAGTACCCCGGCTCCAGGGGCGGGAACCGGCCACCACCCCGGCCGGTCCCGCGCGGGAGCCGCCCGACGACGCGACGCGACGCGGCGTGGCGGCGCGGCCGGCGGACATGGACAGCCGCCGCGCGGTAAGGATGTTTCCGGCGGTCACGGTTGTTGACGGCCGTGGCGGACGACCGCCGGACGGATGAAAGGAATCGGATCCCATGCCTCTTGAGGGCGAGTACGAGCCCAGCCCGGAACAGTGGGTGCGCGAGCAGGTCGAGTTGTACGAGAGTTCGGGCGGGACGAAGGGGACGACGCTGCGCGACACCGGGCTGCCGGTGATCGTGCTGACCACCCGGGGAGCGAAGAGCGGCAAGCTCCGCAAGACGCCGTTGATGCGGGTGGAGCACGACGGCCGGTACGCGGTGGTCGCCTCCGTCGGTGGAGCGCCCAAGCACCCGGTCTGGTACTTCAACGTCAAGGCCGACCCGCACGTCGAACTGCAGGACGGCCCGGCGAAGCGGGACATGCGGGCCCGTGAGGTCACCGGGGCGGAGAAGGCCGACTGGTGGGAGCGGGCCGTGGCCGCGTACCCGCCGTACGCCGACTACCAGAAGAAGACCTCCCGGGAGATCCCCGTCTTCGTGCTGGAACCCTTCGACGAGGACTCCCCGGGCCAGAGCTGATTTCCGGCCGCCAACCGCTGCGTTTCAGAAAAATCTGTTCTGGGCGCGTGTGAGGCGGCCCGGCGCCGGGCACTCGTTCGTCAGGCCCCGCCGCGTTCCCCCGTCGCGGCGGGGCTTTCCGCTGCCCCCTCCGCGGACCCGTCCGTGACGTCGAGAAAGATCTGGCCGACGTCCGGGAACGTCCGGGCCAGGGACCGCTTGATACGGTCGGCGACCTCCTCGACGCGCTCGCTGTCCAGGCCCGGCACCAAGTCGATGCGGGCCGCCACCAGGGTGGAGTCAAGGCCCAGCTTCATGGTGAACAGCGCCTCCACGCTGTCGATCTCCGGCTGCGCCCGCAGCAGCGACCCGATCCGGCCGCTCAGCTCCGGGTCGGCGGCCTCCCCGATCAGCTGGTCCCGGGCGTCGCGGCCGAGCCGGTAGGCGACGTAGACCAGCAGCACCCCGATGGCCAGCGAGGCGGACGCCTCCCAGACGGCCTGCCCGGTCACCATGTGCAGGGCCATGCCCACCAGGGCGAGGGTCACGCCGAGGACCGCCGTGCCGTCCTCGGCGACCACCGTGCGCAGCGCGGGGTCGCGCAGCCCGCCGCCCTGCCGGCGCACCTGGTGCACGGCCCGCAGCAGCGAGCCGCCCTCGGCGACCAGCGCCACGCCCAGCACGATCAGGCCCGCCACATAGCCGCTGAACTCCTCCTCGGCACCGCCGCGCAACGCCTCGAGGCCCTGGAAGAAGGAGAAGCAGCCGCCCATGACGAAGATGCCCACGGCGGCGAGCAGGGACCAGAAGAAGCGTTCCTTGCCGTAGCCGAACGGGTGCCGGGTGTCGGCCGGGCGGCGGCTGCGGCTCAGGGCGGCCAGCAGGAAGACCTCGTTGAGACTGTCGGCGACCGAGTGCGCGGCCTCCGACAGCAGCGCGGGCGAGCCGGCCAGCACACCACCGGCCGCCTTGGCGACGGCGATCACCAGGTTGGCCGCGAGCGCGACGAGGACGGTGACCTTGGTGGACCGGTCACCCTCGGCACCGCCCGGGGAGCCGGGGCGGTGAGGGGTGCCCGGGTCGTCGGCGGGTTCGGTGTGGGGGCCGGCGTCTGTGTGGCCGCTGGTGCCGGGGGCGCTGTGACCACCGGCGCCGGGTTCGATGTGACCGTCGGCGCCGGGTTCCCTGTGTCCGCCCGCGCCGGATTCGATGTCTGCACCGGCGCCGGGCTCGATGTGTCCGTCGGCGGCGGTGCGGCCGCCGGTTCCGTCGCGGCGGTGCGGCGGGCCACCGTGTCCGGCGTGGGCCCCTGGCGCGCCCGGAGGGGCACCGTGGGCCGGCCGGTGGGTGTCGCTGCCGTCCGTACGCGCGGCCGTCTCCCGGTTCGAGAATGTTCCGCTCACCCATCGCCGCTTGCCCCCGACCGTGCGCGTCACACCGTGCGGTCCGCGCCAAACGGGGAACGCGTGGTCCTGGAGGAACCGGCCGGCGAGCGAGGAGGAGACATGGGCGGCGACGGCAACAGCGCCTACGGGCACCGGACGTTCACCAGGTCCCGGAGCCACTTCGACGACCGCATCACCGCCGACGGCCGGGACGGCTGGCCGGTGCAGGCCGGCCGCTACCGGCTGGTGGTCTCCCGTGCCTGTCCGTGGGCGAGCCGCGCGGTGATCTCGCGCCGGCTGCTGGGGCTGGAGGACGCGCTGTCGCTGGCGGTCGCCGATCCGGTCCAGGACGACCGCAGCTGGCGGTTCACCCTGGACCCGAACGGCCGGGACCCGGTGCTCGGCATCCGGTTCCTGAGCGAGGCCTACGACCGGCGGGAGACCGGCTACCCGGGCGGCGTCAGCGTGCCCGCGATCGTGGACGTCCCCAGCGGGCGGCTGGTCACCAACGACTACCAGCGCATCACCCTGGACCTGGCCACCGAGTGGACCGCCCTGCACCGCCCCGGAGCGCCGGACCTGTACCCGGCCGCCCGGCGCGCGGAGATCGACGAGGTGATGGCCGAGGTGTACGAGGACGTGAACAACGGGGTCTACCGGGCCGGGTTCGCCACCCGGCAGCGGGAGTACGAGGAGGCGTGCGCGGCCGTCTTCCGGCGGCTGGAACTGATCGGCGAGCGGCTGTCCCGGCAGCGTTATCTGGTCGGTGACACCCTTACGGAAGCGGACATCCGGCTGTTCACCACCCTCGTCCGGTTCGACGCCGTCTACCACGGTCACTTCAAGTGCAACCGCTGGAGGCTGGCGGAGCACCCGGTGCTGTGGGCGTATGCCCGTGACCTGTTCCAGACGCCGGGATTCGGCGACACGGTCGACTTCGACCACATCAAGCGGCACTACTACCAGGTGCACACCGGCATCAACCCCACCGGGATCGTGCCGCTCGGCCCGGATCTCGGCGGCTGGCTGACTGAGCACCACCGGGAGGAGCTGGGCGGCCGGCCGTTCGGTGACGGCACGCCGCCGGGACCGGTGCCGCCGGGCGAACGGGTGGCCCCGCGGGGACGGCCCGCATGAGGGCCGCCCGACGAGGAAGGAGTCACACATGGCCAAGAAGGACAAGCACAAGAAGAAGAAGCTCCCGCTCGTCTACCAGCCGATCGGTTTCGCGCTCAGCTGGGCGGGCGGCGCGCTGGCCGGGCTGGCGTTCCGCAAGGCGTGGAAGGCGATCCGGCACGAGGACGACGCGCCCGACGCGCTGGACCCGGACCGCGGCTGGGGCGAGATCCTGCTGGCGGCGGCGGTCCAGGGGGCGATCTTCGCGGTGGTGCGCAGCGCCGTGGACCGCACCGGCGCCAAGGCCATCGCCCGCTCGACGGGCGTGTGGCCGACGACGGACAAGGGCGGCCGGGACTGACCGGCACCGGCACGGGCGAACGGGGCCGACCGGCGCCGGCAGCCGGGGCTGAGCGACGCCGGCACGGGGCGGCCGGGGCCGACCGGCGCCCGGCCGCCCGGCCACCGTAGGCGGGTTCAGCCGGCGGCCAGCCACCGCCCGTCGCGCATCAGCTCGCGGCCGGGCGGTTCGTCCTCCTCCCGCCAGGCATGGACCCGCTGGGGAACGACCCTGAAGTACAGGTAGCGGTCGGCCAGCCGGCGCGGGTCGAGGCCGGTCTGGCCGGCGAACACCTCGGCGTCCTCCTCGGGGAGGTCCTCGGGCGTCACCGCCTGGGCGATGCCCTCGATCAGGACGACGTCCCGGGCGGATCCGACACCGAGCCGGGCCCTGCCGGTGGCCACCAGGCCGCGGCCGGTGGGGCTGTCGGCCGCGGTGGCGATCAGCAACGAGGTGCCGTCCCACACGAACGACAGCGGCACGAGATGGGGCGCCGCACCGTCGGGAGCGGCGGTGGCGACCCATGCGTCGACGTCGTTCTCCAACCGGTGGAGGACGTCCTGCCGGCACTGCTCGACGGAACGGGCGGGGGGCGGGGTCATGGCGTACGGCCTCCTCTTTTCGCCGGTCGTTCCGTTCAGTGTGGTCATGAGCCCCGGGCGCCCGCACGGCGTCGGCCCGGGCGCGCGGGTCGGCGGGTCTGCCGGAACGTGCGGCGGTGGGCCTGGGGGGCCACCCCGATCGCCGCGTGCGGGTGCTGGCGCGGCGAGGCACCGGTGGCGAAGCCGACCTTGGCGGCGACCCGGTCCACATGCGGGTCGGACGAAGGTACGCGGGCTCGTCCGGGCGTGACCGGCGAGGTCGGCGAGGGTGAGCGGCCGGTCCAGCCGTTCCGGCGCCCAGGCACGGGTCGCGGCCGTGCTCGCGGCTCCGCGGCGACACGCCGCAAAGCCGAAGACATATGTCAATCGAACATGCTCAAATTCCCTACAACAACGGTAACTTGACGGTCGGAAAACAACGTCGGCGTGCGGGTGGGAGGTGGTGCCGCGGTGCGACACGAGCTTGTATCCCTCACCCGGCAGCTGGGCGTGTACGCCTACCGCGGGCACACGGTGCTGGAGTTCCGGGGCGAGATCGACCTCGTCGCCGCGGAGGAGATCGGCCCCTTCCTCGACCGGGTCACCGGCCGGGCCGGTGTGCGGGCCGTGCTCGATCTGCGGCCGGTGGAGTTCTTCGACTGCTCGGGGCTGCGGCTGCTGTACCGGGCGCGCTCCCGGGTGCTCGAGCGCGGCGGACAGCTGCACCTGGTGTGCACGCACCCGCTGACGCTGCGGGTCATCCGGGTCACCGGCCTGGCCCGGCTGCTGCCCCCGCAACCGGGCCTGGACGCCGCCCTGGACCGCCCGGCCGGATCACCGTGAGCAGAGGCCGTAGGGCACGGTGCGTCGCGGGCGGGCCTACGGCGGCTCAGGACCCGAGCACTCCCGGCAGGGCCAGTGCTCCCAGCACGGTCGTGCCCACCAGCAGCCAGGCCACGTAGTCGCCGACGTGTCCGGACTGCAGGCGTCTGAGGGGCGTGGCCCAGCCGGGCGCGGAGGTCCAGTCCGGGCGGGTGACGGCGAGACCGGCCAGCGCCACGGCCAGCACGGCGGAGGCCACACCCAGCAGCACGCCGTGCGCGGTCCAGTGCGCGGCGACGTGCGCGCCGCCCGGGCCGGCCCGGCCGACGGAGCGGGCCACCAGCGTGCCGAAGCCGGGGACCACGCCCACCGCGAGGGCGGCGGCGAGCAGCACGGCGGGCACGGTCGTCATGGTGTCCGGGATCCGGCTCAGCAGGCCGGTGGTCTCGGGCTCCTCGTCGGAGCCGCTGGTCTCGTACTCCGCGTCCCGCGGGCGCGGCCCGAGGCCGAGGAAGACCCGGGCGGTGACCCGCAGCACCGCGCCCGCCGTGATCGCGGAAGCGGCCACGTACACCACCGTGAGCGGGCCCCCGACCGCCTCCTCGGTGACCGCCTTGCCGAGCGCCGTGCCGAACGGCGGCAGGCCGGCCAGGCCCAGGGCGCCGACGGCGCACATCACCCCGGTCGCGCGCAGCGGCCGGCCCCGGCCGTGCAGGGAGTGTTCGTCGACGCTGCCGAACCGGTCCAGCAGGGCGCCCGCGCAGGCGAACAACGCGGCCTTCACCCCGGCGTGCCCGAGGAGGTACAGGGCGACGCCGCCGTCCGCCTCGGGGGTGAGCACGCCCAGGCCGACGAGGAACAGTCCGGTGTGGGCGACGGTGGAGTAGGCGAGGAGCCGTTTGATGTGCCGCTGGTACCAGCACATGACGGCGCCGGTCACGGCGGTGAGGGCGCCGAGGGTCACCAGTGCCCGGGTCAGGTCGGCGGCGGGGATGCCGCCGGGGCCGGCGAAGACGGTGCCGTACACCCGCCACACGCCGTAGGCGCCGAGTTCGACCATGACGCCGGACAGCAGCATGCAGACCGGGGTGGGGGCGACGGCGTGCGCGTCGGGCAGCCAGAAGTGGAAGGGCACGGCCGCCGCCTTGACCAGCAGTCCGGTGAGCACCAGCACGAAGGAGGCCAGGACCAGCGCGTCCGGCCCGCCGGGTCCGCTCGCGTCGAGGCCGTGGCCGATCCTCGCCATGGCCAGTTCGCCGGTACGGGCGTACAGCAGGGCGATGCCCAGCAACAGGGCGTACGCGCCGAGGGAGTTGACGATGCCGAAGGTGAGGGCGCCCTGGACGGCCTTGGCCTCGTCGATGCGGTAGCCGGTCAGGGCGTACGCCACCACGCTCATCAGCTCGAAGAACACGAACGCGTTGAACAGGTCGCCGGCGAGGGCGAATCCGCACATGGCGCCCTGGAAGACCAGCATCAGCGCGGTGAACGCGCCGGTGTGGCCGTGCGGGGGCGCGTCGAAGTAGCGCCAGGAGTAGGCGAGGGCGGCGAGGGTGAGCAGCGAGGCCAGCGTGGCCATGCCGAGGGCCGGGCCGTCCCCGACGACAAGGATGCCGACGCTCTCCCGGCCGGCGGGCGGCCAGGCGCCGACCCATTCGGTCATCGGCGGGGAGGAGTTCAGCAGCAGGACGAGGGCGAGGGCGGCGGTGCCTCCCGAGATCACGAACCCGGCGATCTCGACGGCGATCCGGGGCAGCCGGCGGCCGGTGGCCACCAGCAGGGCGGCGCCGAGCAGCGGGAGGGCGACGGGCAGCGGGAGCAGATGGCGCATCAGCCGCGCAGCTCCCGCAGTTCGTCGGGGTCGACCGTGCCGTGCCGCTTGGCGATCTGCAGCACGAGGGCGAGCAGCAGCGCGGTGACGGTGGCGCCCACGACGATGTCGGTGAGGGTGAGGGTCTGCACCACCGGGTCGACCACCGGGCGGGAACCGGGCCGGATGTCGGAGAAGACGGGCGCGGTGCCGCCGTCGCGGTAGCCGACGGCGAGCAGCAGGACGTAGGTGGCGGACTGGCACACCGCGAGACAGCCCACGGCGTGGATGAGGTTGCGGCTGGTGGCGAGGCCGTAGCAGCCGGTCAGGAAGAGGTAGGCGGCCACCAGGTACGGCAGGACGTGCATCACGGTGTGCGCCTTCCGGGTTCGTCCGCGGTGTTCACCTGCCGTGCTCCTCCTCGATCTCGACGGCCTGGTCCAGGAAGTGGGCGAGCAGTACGACGGCCGCGCTCGCCACCTCCATGCCGATGGCCGCGTTCAGCAGCGGGACGGTGCCGCCGGAGGACAGCGTGTCGAACGTGCCGTACGGCAGCAGCGTGTTGGCCAGGAAGGCGGTGCCGGCCAGGACCGGGGCGAGGCCCAGGGCGAGGTAGGCGCTGACGGCGAGCGCGTCGGTGGTCTCGTAGAGGCCGAGCGGGCGGACGCGTTCCAGCGCGCCGTAGTCGGCGCCGAGGTAGAGCAGGTGCAGGGCGGTCGCGGCGACGACCCCGCCCTGGAAGCCGCCGCCGGGGCTGAGCTGGCCGTGGGCGATGACGTAGAGGCCGGTGACCAGGGCGACGGGCAGCACGAGCAGGGCGTAGCGGCGGACCGGGCGGGCCACCTCGGCGGGTTCGGGCGGGGCGCGGTGCTCGTCGCGGGCCTGGCGCAGCAGCACCACGCAGCCGAGGACGGCGGCGAACAGGATGCTCATCTCGCCGAGGGTGTCGTAGGCGCGCTGGTCGAAGTTGACGGAGGCGACGGTGTTGGCGGTGTGCCGCAGGAGGGAGGCGTGGACGGCCCGGTCGCCGTACGGGTGGCGGTCGCCGCCGAAGTCGGGCAGGTCGAGGCAGGCGGCGACGAGCAGGACGGCGAGCCCGGCGCCGCCCACGGCCAGCAACCACAGCCGCAGCCGCTTCACTTCGGCACCCTCTGCGCGCGCCCCCGCAGCCGGTTCACCGCGCCTCCCTCTCCGCACGCCGCAGCAGCCGGTTCACTCGGCCTCCTGCCCCGTACGGCCCCGCAGCCCGCTCACTTGGCCTCCTGCCCCGTACGGCCCCGCAGCCCGCTCACTTGGCCTCCCTCTCCCTACGGCCCCGCAGCCGGTTCACTCGGTCTCCTTCTTCGCGCGCCCCGCCGTCTGACCTTGCGCACCGACAGCATGATCAGCAGCGGGGTGAGGGCCGAGCCGACGGCGAGCTGGGACAGGCCGACGTCCGGGGCCTGGAGCACGGTGAACAGCGCGGCCAGCAGCACGCCCATGAAGGACAGCACCAGCGCCTGGCGGGCGGGGTCGCGCTGGGCCACGGCGGCGGTGGCGGAGGCGGCGACGAGCAGCGCGTCAGCCACCCCGCACCCCCCGGAATCCGCCGGCCAGTGCCCGGGAGGCGATGACGTTGCCGCCGATCAGCAGGGCGCCGGTCACCAGCAGTTTCACCAGGGCGCGGCCGGGGCCGACGGCTACGCACAGCGCGGTCACGACGACCGCGCCGGCTCCCGCCGCCGTCCAGGTCAGCCCCCAGGCGCCCGGGCGCCCGTCGGCCAGGTCGCCGGAGAGCAGCCGGGCGAAGACCAGCGTGCCGACCGGGCCGAGCAGGGCGAGCAGCAGGGCGAGGTCGACGTAGGCGGGGCGGCCGTAGCCCTGGGACAGGAGCAGCAGGACCGGGCAGACGACGGAGGTGGTCATGTTCTGGGCGATCACCCGGCGGGCCGGCGGGCCGGTGGTGATGCCCCACAGCGCGGCGGTCCCGCCCGCGCCGAGGAGGACGGCCGCCGCGAGGTTCCAGCCGTTCACCGCCAGGTCACCGCCCGCCGGCCGGCCCGGGCCAGCACCGCGCCCACGGCGGCACAGCCCGCCCCGACGATCCGCTCGAGGGTGTCGACGGTCGTGATCAGCACCAGCCACAGCAGCGCCAGCGCCGCCCACCAGGCCAGGAGTTCACCGGCGGCCGGGAGGACCGCGCGGGGGGCCGTACGGCGGTTCATGCGGCACCTCCTCGGTGCGTCGCGCAGAGGTTCGCGGCGATGTGCCCGGAATGCCGCTGGGGGCATCCAAGCACCGCGGGACCCGCGCGGGAGCGGCGGCACGCGGGTCCGCACCCGGAGTGCCCCGGAGGCGTGAACGGAAACCCGGGCTGGCCCGACCGGGCAACCGGCGTGCCGGGCCGGGAAGTTGCCGCCGGGCGGTCGAGGGGCCCGTACGGTCCGGCGTCGACACCTGGTCCGTACCTGAGTATTGACGGGCCCTTATCTCACCCCTTAAATCAAGACACGCATCCCCGCGGGATCCGCGGGATTCCCCACGATGACCCCCACGAGAAAGGGAGAGCCATGGCCTCCCCACGCCTGCTCCGCAGATGTCTCCTCGCCGCCCTGTCCGCGGCGCTGATCGGCTCCGCCGCCGTCGGTCCGGCGCGCGCCGAGAGCACCGCCCCGGCGGCCGCGGCCGTCACGACCTTCTCCGACACCTTCGACGGGCCCGCGGGCGCGGCGGTCGACGGCTCCAAGTGGACGCTGGAGACCGGCGACAACGTCAACAACCACGAGCGGCAGTACTACACCTCGGGCACGAAGAACGCGGCCCTGGACGGCCAGGGCCATCTGGTGATCACGGCCCGCAAGGAGAACCCGGCCGGCTACCAGTGCTGGTACGGCAGCTGCCAGTACACCTCGGCCCGGCTGAACACCGCCGGCAAGTTCACCGCCCAGTACGGCCATGTCGAGGCCCGCATGAAGATCCCGCGCGGGCAGGGCATGTGGCCGGCGTTCTGGATGCTCGGCACCCCGGTCAACTGGCCGGACTCGGGTGAGATCGACGTGATGGAGAACGTCGGCTTCGAACCGTCGACCGTGCACGGCACCATCCACGGCCCCGGCTACTCCGGCTCGGGCGGCATAGGCGCGGGCTACACCCTGCCGAACGGGCAGGCCTTCGCGGACGCCTTCCACACCTTCGCCGTCGACTGGGCGCCCGACTCGATCACCTGGTCGGTGGACGGGAACGTCTACCAGCGCCGCACGCCCGCCGATCTGGGCGGCAGGACCTGGGTGTTCAACAAGCCGTTCTTCCTGATCCTGAACCTCGCGGTGGGCGGCTACTGGCCCGGCGACCCGGACGGCTCCACGCAGTTCCCGCAGACGCTGCTGGTGGACTCGGTGTCGGTGACGACGAGCGACAGCGCCGCCGGGGTGCCGATCCGGGGCCTGGCGGGCAAGTGCGTGGACGTGGCCAGCGCGAACTCCGCGAACGGCACCCCGGTCCAGCTCTACGACTGCAACGGCACCAACGCCCAGGCGTGGACCGTCGGCTCGGACGGCACACTGCGGGCGCTCGGCAAGTGCCTGGACGTCAGCGGCGGCGGCACCGCCGACGGCACACCCGTCCAGCTGTGGGACTGCAACGGCAGCCCCGCCCAGAAGTGGGCCCTCCCGGCGGCCCGCGACATCGTCAACCCGCAGGCGAACAAGTGCCTCGACGTCACCGGGAACAACTCGGCCAACGGGACACGGTTGCAGATCTGGACCTGCACGGGCGCGGCCAACCAGAAGTGGACGGTCGGCTGAACCGTCCGCTCAGCGCGGCCGCCAGGTGTACTTGTCCCCGCCCACGAACCGGATCACGTCCGGATCGTCGAGGTCGTGAATGGTGATGCCGTAGGAGGCCGCCGCCTCCAGGACGTCGGTGACGTTCCTGGCCTCACCGACCACCTGACCGTCGATCTCCATGATCCGGAACGGCGGCTCACCCGGCTTGCCCGGGCACACGCCGAGGACCAGGATCCGCGGGTGGGATATGTGGGGAGCTGCTTGTTCGGTCATGAATAGAGCCTAGAACGCTCGGCGGGCCGACGGGCGGTCCACGGCGGCCGGCCACGGGACCGTGCGCGTCCGCCGTGGGCGGCCGCTCATGGTCGGCGCCAGTCGTCGCTGGTCAGATGGGATCCGGCCTGCGGGCCCATCCGGAGCATGCCGCCGTCGACGCTCCAGGAGGCGCCGGTGACGTACGAGGCGTCGGGGCTCGCCAGGAACGCGATCACGGCGGCGACCTCGCGGGCGTCGCCGGGCCGGCCGAGCGGCACGCCGGGCCGGCGCACGGTGTGCACGTCGGTGTCCTCCTGGCCCGTCATCGGGGTGGCGATCTCACCCGGCGCGACCGCGTTCACCGTGATGCCGTGCTCGGCCAGCTCCAGGGCCATCACCTGGGTGAGCAGGCCGAGCCCGCCCTTGGCCGCGCAGTACGGGGCCGCGCCGACCCGGGGCTGGTGCTCGTGCACCGAGGTGACGTTGACGATCCGGCCGCCGTCGCCCTGCTCGATCATCCGGCGCGCGGCCCGCTGGCCCAGCAGGAAGGGGCCGACGAGGTCGACGTCCAGGACCCGGCGCACATCCTCCAGCGTGAGGTCCAGGTACGGCGTCATCGTGCCCGTACCGGCGTTGTTGACCAGGACGTCGATCCGGCCCAGCTCCGCGCACAGCTCGTCCACGGTGTCGGCGGCCTCGGGCAGCCGGGTCAGGTCCAGCCGGGTCACGGCGGCGCGGCGGCCGTGGGCGCGGACGCGCTCGGCCGTCTCCTCGGCGCCCTTGTCGTCGGTGTGCCAGGTGATCCCGACGTCCAGGCCCGCTTCGGCCAGGCGTACGGCGGTGGCGCGGCCGATGCCGGAGTCCGCGCCGGTGACGATGGCCGCTCGGGGCATGACCGGCCTCCTCTCGGTGAGTGTGGGCATGGCAGTACCCGGGGGCAGGGTGCGCAAACGGGGTGCGCCGTGCGGGCCGGGGTGCGGGTGGTGCGGAACGGCGCGCGCGGTTCCCCGCGCCCCTGCCGGGCGCCGGTGTGAACCTTGAGTGCATGGAACCCGTCGCCGCTCTCGACCGGATCGCGTTTCTGCTGGAACGGGCGCTCGCGCCCACCTACCGGGTACGGGCCTTCCGTACCGCCGCCCGGGCGCTGGCCGCGCTGCCCGGGGACGAGGTGGCCGAGCGGGCCGCCGCCGGGACGCTGGAGTCGCTGAAGGGGGTCGGGCCGAAGACCGCGCAGGTGGTGCGGGAGGCGCTGGCCGGTGAGGTGCCCGGTTATCTGCGCCGGCTTCAGGAGGAGGCCGAAGCTCCTGTCGAGGGGCCGGGGGCCGGGCTGCGGGCGCTGCTCCGCGGGGACTGCCACACCCACTCGGACTGGTCCGACGGGGGCAGCCCGATCGAGGAGATGGGGCGGACGGCCGCCGGGCTGGGGCACGAGTGGGTGGCGCTCACCGACCACTCGCCCCGGCTCACCGTGGCCCGGGGCCTGTCCGCCGAGCGGCTGCGGGAGCAGTTGGACGTGGTGGCGGAGCTGAACGCGCGCTGGGCGCCGTTCCGGCTGCTCACCGGCATCGAGTGCGACATCCTGGAGGACGGCTCGCTGGACCAGGAGCCCGAGCTGCTGGAGCGGCTCGACGTGGTCGTGGTCTCCGTGCACTCCAAGCTGCGGATGGACGCCCGGTCCATGACCCGCCGCATGGTGACCGCCGTACGCGATCCGCACGCCGACGTCCTCGGGCACTGCACCGGGCGCCTGGTGACCGGCCGGGGCCGTCCGGAGTCGGAGTTCGACGCGGACGAGGTGTTCGCCGCGTGTGCCGAGGCGGGGACGGCGGTGGAGATCAACAGCCGCCCGGAGCGGCTGGACCCGCCACGGCGGCTGCTGCGCCGGGCGGTCGAGGCGGGGGTGCTGTTCGCCGTCGACACCGACGCGCACGCGCCCGGCCAGCTGGACTGGCAGATCCTCGGCTGCGCCCGGGCCGAGGAGTGCGGGGTGCCGCCCGAGCGGGTGGTGACCACCTGGCCGGCCGAGGACCTGCTGACCTGGACCCACGAGGGCCGCCTGCCGGCCCGGGCGGCGGGTTCCTGACCCTGGGGTCGGCGTGGCGTCCGCCCCGGCCGGCACGACGGGCTCCCGCCCTCTCGGCATGGTCCCGTCCCGGCCCGGGCGGCGGGTACGTGGCCCGCCTCCGCCGACACGACGGGTACCTGACCCGCCCGGCGTGATGCCCCTCCCGGCCTGTGCGACGGGTTCCCGACCCGCACGACGGGGCTTCCGGCCCACGCGACGGGGGTCCCGGCCCACATGGCGGTTCCCGGTCCGCGTGACGGGTTCCCGGTCCGCGTGACGGGTTCCCGATCCGTCCCGGCGTGGTACCCGTTCCCGGAGCGAGCGCCAGGAAAGGATCCCCGCATGGAACGAGCCGCCGTGTTCGACGTGGACGGAACCCTCGTCGACACCAACCACCTCCACGTCGTCACCTGGTGGGAGGCGTTCCGCCAGGCGGGGCACGAGGTACCCATGCACGCCGTGCACCGGGCCGTCGGCCTGGGCTCCACGGACCTGATCGCCCACCTGCTCGGCGACGGCCGCGACCGGGACCAGGACAGCGAGCTGAGCGCCGCGCACACCGCGCTGTACGGCCAGTACTTCGACCGGCTGCCCGCCCTGCCGGGCGCCGCGGAGCTGCTGCGGCGGCTGCGCGGGGACGGCTGGGCGGTGGTCCTGGCCACGTCGGCGAGCGGCGCCGAGCTGGGCGCGCTGCGCCGGGCGATCGACGCGGACGACGCCATCACGGCCACGGCCAGCTCCGACGACGTCCAGGAGGGCAAGCCGGCCCCCGAGCCGGTGGAGCACGCCCTGGAGCTGGCCGGGGTCCCGGCCTCGCGGGCGGTGTTCGTCGGGGACACGGTGTGGGACATGCGGGCGGGCAGCAAGGCCGGGGTGCGCTGTGTGGGGGTGCTGTGCGGCGGGATTCCCCGCGCGGATCTGGAGGAGGCCGGGGCGGAGGCGGTGTACGCCGACCCCGCCGACCTGCTGGCACGGCTGGCCGGGAGCCCGCTGGCGTGAGCCGTGACGCAGGTCACGTGGGTGAACGGAACACCCCAGTGTGGTTGCCCGTTGAACAAGCCGTGGGTGTGGACGGGACAGTGTCCCCGGGCCTCACCATTCGCCCACAGGGACGATCGTTCGGCTGAAGCCCTGTGGAGCCCTTCGCCGCGAGGCGACCGCCGTCCGCGCCCACCACCGACCGCCCCGGCCGTGATTCCCCCGTCACGACCGGGGCATTTCCATGACGGCGGCCGGTTTCAGTCCCCGCTCGGCGGGAGCCTTGGGCGCGGTTTCCGGAAGGAGCCGGCGGGTCCAGCCGGCGCGGCGACGCGGGTCAGGCCGGGGAACCGGGACCGGGCGGAAGGTGGACGGTCATGATCAGGTGACAGGTCCCGGTGCCCGCGCCCCGGTAGGTGTGCGGGACGTCCCCGTCGAAGGCGGCGGTCTGGCCGGCTTCCACGGAATGCTCCGTGCCGTCCACGATCAGCGTCATCCGGCCGGACGTGACGCTGACGGTCTCCACGACGCCGGCCTGGTGGGGGTGGCTCGGGTACTCCTCGCCCGGCTCCAGCGTCCAGCGCCAGACCTCGGCCGGGGCCGGCCCCGAAGTGGTCAGCATGAGCCGGGCCTCACTCCCCCGCGCTCCGGTCCACAGCGGGGTCAGATCACCGGCGGCCACGATGCGTACGCGCCCTTCGGCGCGCCCCTCCAGCAGGGCGGAGACGGAGACGCCGAGGGTGTCGGCCAGCCGTACCAGGGTGGCGAAGTTCGGATTTCCCTGGGCCTTCTCCAGCGCGACCAGGGCGCCCTTGCTGACCTGGGCCCGCCGGCCGAGTTCGTCCAGCGACAGACCCGCGCGGGTACGGGCCGCCCGGACGTTGCGCGCGAGCGTCCGCAGGGCCGCCTCGGTCTCTGCCATCCGATCACTTCCTCAATGGGGCACTGCACTGCACCGCTCGGTCGTTCGGTTGACACGCTCCGGTCGGTACGTTGTACGGTTCAGTCGTTCCATTGATGGTAAGGGATCGTCTCGTGAACGCTCTGCCGCCGGCCGGTCGCGGACCATCTCCGTGCGGGCGCCGGGCCCGCCGAGGACGTCGGCGTGTCTCTACGCGACGGAGCCGCCCGGACCCGTCGTAGGACCACCCGGGCCGCCGTAGGGTCCTTCTCTCCCTGCTCGCCCGCCGCCCCGCCGGCCCCTCAGCCGCCACCCGCCACCCGCCCCCCCCCTTCCCGCAGGGAGAAACGCATGTTCATCCAGCCCTGGGACGCCGCCCTGGACGACGCCGAATGGCAGCACTGGATCGCCGCGGGCCACGACTTCGGCCAACTCTGTGTCAACGGCCCGCCCGGCCTGCCGCCCGTCGTCGTCCCCACCCACTTCGCCCCCGACGACGGGCACCTGCTGATCCACCTCGCCCGCCCCAACCCGGTCTGGAAGGCGATCGAGCACGACCCGAACGTCACCTTCACCGTCGTGGGCGATTACGCCTTCATCCCCGGCCCCTGGCGCGCCAGGCCGGACATCCCGCCCACGGACGGCGTCCCCACCAGCTACTACGCCGCCGTCCAGTTCACCTGCCGGGCCCACATCATCGACGACCCCGGCGCCAAGGCCGACCTGCTGCGCCGCCAGATGGCACACTTCCAGCCCGACGGCGACCACGCCCCCATCGACCCCGACGAGCCCCCGTACGGCCGCATGCTCCCCGGCATCCGCGGCCTGCGCCTGGACGTCGTCGACGTACGGGCCAAGTTCAAGTACGACGACCACAAGCCCGTCGAGCACCGCACCGCCGTCGCCGACCGCCTCACCCGCCGCGGCCAGGGCCTCGACATACCCACCGCCCGACGGCAACTGCACCGACTGGAGCGCGTAGGCACCTGGACCCCCTGACCCGGGCCCTCGCCGCCGCCCTCACACCCTCACCCTCGCACTCGCACGAAACAGGTTCTCGCCCATGACCGCCTTCCGCATCAGCCCCGCCGTCGCGGACGCCTTCCCCGACACGCTCATCGCCCTGGTCACCGTCACCGGTCTGCGCGGCCACGAGCCCTGGCCCGCCACCGTCACGGCCGTCGAGGAACTGGAGCGGCAACTCGCCGCCGGCACCTGGCAGCCGGCCGACGAGACGGACCCGCGCATCGAGGCGTGGCACAGCGCCTACCGCTCCTTCGGCACCAACCCCCGTCGCATCCGCCCCAGCGTCGACGCGCTCGGCCGCCGCATGGCCAAGAAGGGCAGCCTGCCGCGGATCAACCCGGCCGTCGACTCCTACAACGCCGTCTCCGTCCGTCACGGCCTGCCCGCCGGCGCCTTCGACCTCGACCACGTCACCGGCGACGTCGACATCCGCCACGCCGAAGGAGCCGAGGAGTTCACCCCGCTCGGCGAACCCGACACGGTCGAGACACCGAAGCCCGGTGAGATCATCTACGCCGACACCACCGGCGTGCTGACCCGCCACTGGAACCACCGCGATGCACACCGCACCCGCGTCACCGAGGACTCGACGCGCGTCGCCTTCGTCCTGGAAACGCTCCACGCCACCCGCGACGGCCACCTCCTCAAGACCGCGGCGGACGAACTCCAGGACCTGCTCGCCCCCCACAGCGACCGGACGACGGTCCACTACCTGAGCCCCGCGGCCCCCCACATCAGCACCTGACCGAGGTCGCATGCCGGAATGCGTTCCGCTCGACCAGCCTTGGAACGCATTCCGGAGGCGCCCACTGGCCCGGAACCCCCGTTGGCTGCCACCGCCGAGAAGGCCGCACGACCACCCCGTACCCGCCGACAGCCGACAACAACCGGCGACAACCGCCCGCCTACAGGGCGGCGAACTCGACCGTGTCGCCGTCTCCGTCGAGGTTGAATCCGAATTTCTCGGCGACCAGTGTGGTGCCGTCGCTGAAGTAGAGCGTGACGCGGGCGACGTCGATGGTCCAGTTGTCGTTGCCGTTCGTCTTGATCCACATGCGGACCCGGAAGCCGTAGCACTCCGACTTCCCCGTGCCCGGCGCCTCCACGACGAGCGGGACGATGTGATGGGAGTCGTCGTTGTACGTGGTCATGTCCTTGCCGGAGCTGTCCGCGTTGTTGATCGAGGCCAGCAGCGACTTCTCGTCATTCGTCTTGACGGTGATGTAGATACCGGTGTCGTGGTCCTTGTTGTCGCCGTCACCGGTGAGCGTGAAAAGCTCGGCACGACTCAAGGTCGGCCCCGCGCAATACCCTTCGCCTCCGCCGTTGCACGCCGCGGCCACCGGCTGATCGGCGACGGCGACGTCCTGGCCCGGGCCGTCCCTTTCCACACTGGCCATGTTTCCCCCTGCGAGTCTGCCGTGAATTCGGTCTCTCGTGATGTACCCTCACCCACTTCCCCCAACAGTCGCGGTGAAGAAGAAAGGATTCCGCTCAACTAGGTCATATTTAATGACCGGAAGTGGTGACCGAAGCGGGTCAGCGCGACGCCTGTGGTGCGTCCGAGCGCACGGCGGATCCATGACTTGCGGCGGTGCCGGGTGGTGCGCGACCAGGCCCGGAGTGCGGGTTGACAGTCGCACCCCCGAGAGGAGTCGCCCGGCGCGAAGGGTGTCATGCCCGGACTCGCAGCCCCCCAGACGGTGGTGAGCCGTGTCTCCAGTACGCCGGTAGTGCGCCCGATATGGATTGTTATCCGATAAGCGCTCTCTTCACCCATTCGAGGGACTACGCCCTTCATACGTGTTTCCTACTCTGACGCCAGCGCCCATCGGGCCTGAATCCGGGAGGAAACTTGCACTCCGTCCGACACCGTCTCTCCGCCGTCATCGCCGTCGTCCTGCTCTGCCTGGCCGGCGCCGTGATCAGCCTGCAGAGCACCACCACCGCCTCCGCACAGGGCCCCGACGGGGGCGTCCAGCACATGCAGCCAGGCCGCCTGAACCTACAGGGGACCCCCTCGGGACGGTGGGTGAACACCACGGTCACGGTCACGCTGCCCCGGCCCGGCACCTACCTCCTCGACGCGGACGTCCGAGGACGCGTCGCCGGCGACGGCAACACACGCCTTCTCGCGTCCGTCCAGGCCCGGCTCTGGAACGTCACCAACGGCGCCCTGGTCCCGCAGAGCGAGCGCCTGGTCACGCACATGAACACGCCCGCGCTGAGCGGGCCCGTCGCCAGGCAGTCGACGGCACCGATCAGCGAGCGCATCACCGTGAACCGGGAGACCGTGATCCGGCTCCAGGTACGGCGGGTCAACAGCGTCGGCCAGACCTACCGGGCCGACATCTTCTCGGACGCCTCCGGCCGCACCTCGCTCCGCTACCAGCGGGTGTGACGCCCGGCAGTCCCCCAACGACCCGCGAAACCGAACCAACGGCCCCGCGTTCCCGGCAAAGGGAGCGCGGGACCGCGCCATTCCCACCGGCCGCTGCGGCAGGTGGGTCGGGCCGGCTCGCCCTGGTGAGCCCGATGCGGCGACAGGTGTCGCGTGCGAGCCCCTGAGCCGTTGCCTTCCACTGCGTCATGGGCGAGTGCCGATCTCGCTCCTCTCCGATGAACGGCGTGGCTGCCGGAGGTGCAGGCGCGGGCGTCCGCCTCGTCGATCGGGCCCAGAACCTTCATTTCACGGTGGGGGCTCCCCATACTTGGCCTACTTACCGGGGGGAGCAGGGATGGACACAGCGGGGTTGGCGTCGGCGGTGGTACCTCTCGTCGTGGCCGCGGTCACCGGCGCGGGGACCGCGCTCGGCACGGAGACGGTGCAGATGGTGTCCGGCCTGGTCAGGGAACGTCTGGGAGGCTCCGAACAGGGTCGGGCAGCCCTGACGGGGCTGGACCGGGCCCCTGACGACTCGACAGCGGCGGACCGGCTCCACGCCGCTCTGCGGGACGCTCTCGACGCGGACCCGGCGTTCGCACGACGGCTGTTCTCCCTGTTCGAGGCACCACCGCCGCCCCAGCAGCCGCCGGCGCCTCCCGGGAGCGTGGTCATCGGGGACGGCAACCGGTTACGCGGCAGCAATATCTCCCTCGGTCCGCTGACGATCTCGACCACCCGCGGCGGCCCGGGCGCCCTGGTGGCGTTGGTCGCGCTGGTGCTCGCGATCGTGGCGCTCGCCGTGTACGGCGGCGTGCGAGCCATCGGCGTGGACGACTCGCCGGGCCGGGGAAGCGGCACGGCGTCGCGGCAGGACACCGGCGGAGAGGGGGGCGCGGCGGGCGCTTCCGCGGACGGCTCGGACAACTCGCTCGCCGGCGGGCGGATCCGTCCGGTGCTCAAGGACCGTGACGTGGTGAAGTCGGTCCTTCCCGGGCTGGACGCGGTGCCCGGCGGCTGGACCCAGGAGTCCGCTCCGAAGGTGCTCGAAGCCGGCGCATCGCGGTGCCGGACCGATCAGCCGAGCGTGTTGTTCTGCGGCGAAGCCGAGTACCAGGACCCGTCGACGAACAACGTCGCCGAATTCGAGGTGTACGCGCTCTCCAGTGTCAGTGCCGCGCAATCGGCCTACCGGTCGGCAAGAGGGGACGCTCCGCCCTCGATGGCGCTGCCGGCGCTGGGGGACGAGAGCCATGCCTTCGGCGGGCAAGACGGCTCCTCCGGCAAGACGGTGATGTCCGTGGTCAGGTTCGGCAGTGTCGTGGTCGGCGTCACCTACCGCATCGAGGCGGTGGACTGGACGGAGGCGTTCGGCGGCGACCATCTCGAAGTCCTGACACGCATGCTGGTCGACCGGGTCCGGCAGGCGTGCGAGGGTCAGGCCCCTACCGCCCGGGCGGTCCTGTGAGCGCGGGCGCTGCCGGGAACGGAGAGTTCAGCCGCGCCACTCCACCATGAGCAGCGTCGCGTCGTCCGTGGTGTGTCCGCCCCGCGCCCGCTTCAGGGTGTGGGACAGGGAGCGGGTCACCGCCCGGATGCCGCGACCGGTCGCCTCCAGCCGGTTCACATGGTCGATCAGCTGGTTCTCGCCGAACTCCTCCCCTCCCCTGACGTGCTCCTCGACCAGCCCGTCGGTGAAACACAGCACCCGGTCCCCGTGCTCCAGCCGCAGCCCGCTGACCGGTGGCTCCGGACCGCCCAGGCCGACCGGGAGGGTCGTCGGGGCGACCAGGCGCCGTACGACGCGGTGGTCGCGGACGAGGATCGGCGGCGGGTGTCCGGCGTTGACCCACCGCATCCGCCCGGTCGTGGTGTCCAGCTGGATCATCTGCGCGGTGACGAAGTGTTCGGGGCCGAACTGCTGCGCCACGGCACGGTCCATGAAGGCGTAGCTCGCCGACAGGCCGATGCCGAGGCGGCGGGCGTGGCGGTAGGCGCCGATGGCGACGGTGGCCAGGGTGGCCGCGTTCAGTCCGTGCCCCATGGCGTCGATCATGACCACATGGAGGATGTCTCCGTTGAGCGCGTAGTCGAAGCTGTCGCCGGCCACGTCGTAGGCGGGTTCCAGGATCCCGGCCACGGCGACCCGAGGCATGATCATCGCCAACGGGGGCAGCAGGGACCACTGGATCTCCGCGGCGACGCTCATCGGTTCGCGGCGCCGGACGCCGAAGAACAGGTCGGAGTAGCCGTGCTTGGTCACCAGCAGGTCGGCCACGAGTCCGGAGATCCTCAGCAGCAGGCGCCGGACGTCGTCGTCGATGCCGTCGAGTGTCACCGACATGACCCCCACCTGGTCGCCGCCGTCCAGCAGCGGCAGGTGGATCCGTACGCCGTCGGCCCCGAGCAGTTCCACGGGGACCGCGTCGAGAAAGCAGCGGCCGGCCGCCGAGTCGTCGATCACCTGCGGTTCCCCCTGGGTGAGGCGCTCGCCGGTCAGGGGTACGAGGAGCAGTTGGCCGTAGTCCTGCAGCAGCACCTGCGGATGCCGGCCGCCCAGTCGCGCCACCACGGCGGTGACCAGCGGCGCGATGAGGTCGGGAGGAAGCTCGTGCGCGCGGTCGAGAACCTCTCCCAGCAGCGCTTCCCCGAAGCTCTCGGAGCGGTCCGGGCGCCGTTCGGGCGTCATCCGTTCTCCCGCCATGATCCGCGGAGTGGTGTCCTGTCCCGAGTCCGTGTCCTCCTTCCCGGCGGCGAGGTCCGGTCCGGAGCACCAAGCGGCTTGCGGCTGCCCGCGTCCGTCACTCGCCGGGAACGGCGCCGCCGTGGTCGTGCGCCCGAAAAGCTCTCGTTAAGGCCAGCGTACCCCCGGCCGTGACGGGCGACAGGCCGGCGGTGCCGGGGAGGGATCCACGGCCGGCCGGCCCGGTGGGTCACTTCTGTGCGCGGATCCGGGGTGCCGTGGTGTTCAGGCCGAGCAGGCGGAAGTAGTTCTCGCCGAGCGCGATGCCGCGGAAGGCTCTGCCGCCGAGGGCCTTGTTGATGCGGCTGGTCACTTCGAGCTCTTTCCTGTACACGGCGTAGCTCTTGTCGCTCGACGCGACGAAGTCGTTGACGTAGTGGACGCCGCTCTTGCGCAGATAGGTGTTGAGCTCTTCGAAGGGGATCGCCTTGCCGCCGAAGGGGCGGTAGTGGAGGTGGCTGTCGACGACCGAGGTGTAGGGCCGGGTGGCGCGGTCGAAGCACGAGGCGTGGGCGGGGGCCTGGCCGGCGCCGGCCGCCGCCGCGGCCGGGGCGGTGGCCGGGATGACGATCCGCTCGCGGAAGAGGGTAGGCATGCTGCGCTCCCACGGAGTCTGACCGCGTGGGGCCGAGACGAGCCACGACGCGTATGCGGACAAAACCTCGTGGCTTGCGGGCGGGAGGGCCACGTCGGGCGCGCCCGGCCGTCACCCATCGGGACCGGGCGGGCGCCGGGCCGCCTGTGCGCCGACGCGCCGGGCCCGTTCCGCGGGTCGAGCTGTCCTGACCGGTGCCCTCGGGATATCCCCACCCCCGATCCGCCGGGAGCCTCCATGTCCCGTGACGGCCGTGCTCCGTAGCGTCGAGTCATCGGCTGGGAAAGATCGCGAGAGGACGGAACATGAGGTTGCGCGGCGGCAGGCGGCGGAAGGCGGACGACCGGCTGGAGCCCCAGGGCACACCCGGTCTCGCCGTCGAACTGCGCGGGGTACGGCGGGAGTACGGCCGCGGCTCCCGTACCGTGCAGGCCCTCGCCGGCATCGATCTCGCCCTGCCCCGCGGCACGTTCACCGCCGTCATGGGCCCGTCCGGGTCCGGCAAGTCCACCTTCCTGCAGTGCGCGGCCGGTCTCGACCGGCCGACGGCCGGCTCCGTGCGGCTGGGCGGTACGGAGATCACGGGCATGCGCGAGAACCAGCTCACCGAACTGCGGCGCAGCCGCCTCGGTTTCGTGTTCCAGGCCTTCAACCTGCTGCCCTCCCTCACCGTGGAGCAGAACGTGCTGCTCCCGATGCGCCTGGCCGGGCAGCGCCAGGACCGCCGTCGGGCGGCGGCGATGCTCGCGCGGGTCGGCCTCGCCGACAAGGCCGGGCGCCGGCCCGGCGAGTTGTCCGGCGGCCAGCAGCAGCGCGTGGCCGTCGCCCGTGCCCTGATCACCGACCCGGACGTGGTGTTCGCCGACGAGCCCACCGGCGCCCTGGACACCGGGACCGCCGCCGAGGTCCTCGGCCTGCTCCGGCAGGCGGTGGACGCCCTCGGGGCGACCGTCGTCATGGTCACCCACGATCCGGCCGCCGCCGCGTGGGCCGACCGCGTGCTGTTCCTCGCCGACGGTGTCTTCGCCGGCGGCCTCGACCGCGGCACGGCGGAGCAGATCGCGGCGCGCATGGCCGCGCTCACCTCCCGCACGGGCACGGTGGCGGTGGCCGCCGCGTGAGGAGCCTCGCCCCCAACGGCCTCGCCCGCGCGGCCGTACGCTTCAAGCCCGCCTCGTTCGCCGGCACCTTCGTGGCGCTGATGATGGCGTCGCTGATCGTCTCCGCCTGCGGCATCCTCATGGAGACCGGCATCCGTGCCTCGGTCCCGCCCGCGCGGTACGCGAAGGCGCCGGTCGTCGCGGCGGCCGACCAGTACGCCCACTTCGTCATGGGCAGCGGGGACGGCCGTTCCGAGGAGTCGATCCCACTGCCGGACACCGCCCGCGTGGACACCGCGCTGGCCGGGCGGGCGGCCCGCGTGCCCGGCGTCCGGGCTGCCGTGGCGGACTTCACGTTCCCCGTGCGCCAGGGCAACCGCGCGTTCACGGGGCATGGCTGGGCGTCGCACGCCTTCACCGGAACCGCGCTCCGCGCCGGGACCGCGCCCCGCGCCGGGGAGGTCGTCCTCGACACCGCCGCCGCACGGGCCGCGAGGGCAGGCGTGGGCGACACCGTCGTGCTGGAAACCGCCGCCGGACGCGCCCGCTTCCGCGTCTCCGGGCTGGCGCAGGCCGGTCCCGGCGACCGGGCCGGGGGTCCCGTGGGCTGGTTCGCCGATGCCCGGTCCCCCGCGCTCGCCGGGCACCCCGGCAAGGCCGACGCCATCGCCGTACTGGCGGACGACGGGGCGGACACCGATGCCCTCGCCGCCGGTGTGCGCGAGGCGCTCGCCGGGTCCGGCGCCGGGGTGCACACCGGTGACGACCGCGGCGCCGTGGAGAACCACGGGCTCGGGTACGCGAAGGAAACGCTCACCGGGCTCGGCGGTTCCTTCGGCGGGATCGCCGCCATGGTCGCCGTCTTCACCGCCGCCGGCACGGTGGCCCTGTCGGTCGCCCAGCGCGCCCGGGAGTTCGCGCTGCTGCGCGCCATCGGCGCCACGCCGCGGCAGATCCGGCGGGCGGTCGCCGCCGAGGGGCTGCTCGTCGCGCCCGTCGCCGGGCTCGCCGGCTGCCTGCCGGGGATCGGGCTCGCGCACTGGTGGTTCGGGCAGTTGGAGGACCGCGGGGCCATCCCGGAACCCGTGCGCCTGTACGTGTCCTGGATCCCGTTCGTCGTCGCCGTCGGCACGGGGCTGCTGACCGCGCTCGCCGCCGGCTGGGCGGCCGGACGCCGGCCCGCGAGGATCAAGCCGGGTCAGGCGCTCACCGAGGCCTCGCTGGAACGGCGGCGCCCGGGCGTGATCCGTACCGCGCTGGGTCTGGGCGCGCTGGCCGGCGGCGGGGTCCTCACCGTGCTCGCCGCCGGTTCGGCCGGGGACGACGCGGCCAACGCCGCTCTCGGCGTCGTCATGCTGTTCATGCTCGCGGTGGCGTTGCTCGGCCCGCTGGTGGCGCGGCTGTGCGCGGCCCTGTCCGGGCTGTTGCTGCGCGGTCTGGGCGCCGCGGCCTCGCTGGCCGTCGCCAACTCCCGTACCAACGCCCGTCGGCTGGCCTCGGCGCTCACCCCGATCGTGCTGGCCATGGCCTTCGCCTCGACGCTCACCTTCCTGCACACGAGCGAAAGCCACGTCGCCGCCGGGCAGTTGCGGGCCGGCGTCACCGCGGACCACGTCGTCACCCACCCCGCCGGGCTGTCCCCCGGTTCCGTCGGGCGCGCCGCCCGCGCTCCCGGCGTCCGGGCGGCCTCGGGCCTGCTGGACACCCGGGTGCTGGTGCCCGTCGGGTCGGGCGACGACCGCTGGTTGCAGGACGCGGCGGCCCAGGGTGTCTCCGGCTCCGGCGCCCGGCTGGCCGAGGTGCAGGACCTCGATGTGCGCGACGGGAGCCTCGACCGGATCGGCGGGGGCCGGATCGCCGTCGACACCATGCTCGCCGCGTCGGCCGGGGTCACGGTCGGCGACAGGCTGCCGATGTACCTCCCGGACGGCACCCGGGCCCGCCCCGAGGTCGTCGCCGTCTACGGCCGCGGGCTCGGCCTGCCGGCCGTGACCATGGACCGCGCGTCGCTGGCCGCGCACGTCTCCTCGGGCTTCGACAGCACGCTGCTGGTACGCGGCGGGGACGCGCGGGACCTCGCCCCGCTGGGCGAGGTCGCCGACGGGTCCGGTTACGCGGCCGGGCGGAGCGCCGGCCGCGAGCTGAACGCCTGGGCCAACTACACGATGGCCGCGGTCCTGGGCGGTTTCGCCGCCGTGGCCGCCGTCAACACCCTGGTGATGACCGTCCTCGACCGCCGTCGGGAACTGGGCGTGCTCCGTCTCGTCGGCGCCACCCGGCGCCAGGTGATGGGCATGCTGCGCTGGGAGGGCCTGCTGGTGGCGGGGGCCGGCGTGGTCCTCGGCACGGCCATCGCCGCGGCCACCCTGATCCCGATGACGCGCGGCCTGACCGGCGAGGACCCGTACGTGCCCCCGCTGGTGTACGCGGCCTTCGCCGGGGGCGCGGTGGGGCTCGGCCTGCTGGCGGTGACGCTGCCGGCGCGGGCGGCGCTACGGCGCTGAGCCGGCGCTCCGGGACGGCGCGGGCGGACGGCCCCGGCCGCGTGCTCCTCCCTACTCCTCGGTGACGATGCGTTCGACCGCCGCCGCCACCAGCTGCTCGCGCTCCGCCTCCGTGAAGACGTCCGGCAGGGTGAGCTGCTCGACGATCAGCCAGTTGAGCGTCAGGACGAGGAGCTTGACCGCCGTGGCGTCGCCGGGGAAGCCGGACGCCTCGTGATAGGCGACGTTGGCGTCCAGGTCGGCCCGGACCCGCTCGGTGAGGACCTCGCGGAGTCCGGGGCGGCGGGTGGCCTCGAGGCGCAGTTCGAGCAGCGCGAGGTAGCCGGTGCGGTAGGCGGCCACGCGGCCGACGAGTTCCCGCATCAGCTCCGCGTAGGTCTCCCGGTCGCGGCCGGCCGTCCGCAGCCGGGTGAGCGTGGCCTCGTCGGGCTGGAGCCGTTCGTAGACCCGGGCCCCGGCCTGGGTGAGCAGGTCGTCGCGGTCGGTGAAGTAGTTGGAGGCGGTGCCGACGGGCACGGCGGCTTCTGTGTCCACCGCCCGGAACGTCAGGCCCCGCGCGCCGTCCCTGGCCAGCACCTCGATCGCCGCGTCCACGAGGGCGGCCCGCCGTTCGTCGTTCCGTCTCACCATTGACACCACTCCAGCTGTAGTACTACGGTCACACCACTTCAGCCAGAGTACTACGTAGGGAGTTACCAGCTTGCGCAAGCTCGTGTACTACGTCGCCGTCTCGCTCGACGGCCGCATCGCCGGCCCCGGCGGCGAGTACGACTTCTTCCCGGCCGGTGACGAACGGCAGGCCGCCGCCTACTCCGGCTGGACCAACACCCTGTATCCCGAGACGGTCCCGACGGCCCTCCGCCCCGCCGTCGGCCTGGGCGACGCACCCAGCCGGCACTTCGACACGGTCGTCATGGGCCTCGGCGCCTACCGCCCCGCGCTCGACGCGGGGATCACCAGCCCGTACGCGCACCTGCGCCAGTACGTGGTCTCCAGCACCCTCGCCCCGGACACCGACCCGGCCGTCACCGTCGTCCCGGACGACCCGCTCGGCCTGGTCCGCGCGCTCAAGCGGGAGGAGGGCACCGGACTGGACATCTGGCTCTGCGGCGGCGGACGGCTCGCGGGGGCCCTGCTGCCCGAGATCGACGAGCTGGTGATCAAGAACTACCCGGTGGTGGCCGGCGCCGGGATCCCGGCCTTCGACGGCGCGTTCGACCCCACCGTCTTCGACGTCGCCGAGCGCACCGCCTTCCCCAACGGCGTCACCCTCACCCGCCTCACCCGCCGCTAGCGACACGCGGCAGGAGCCGTTTCCCCGGGAGTGCTGTGGGTACGCTGACGTTTCAGGTTTCGCATTCCCGTCGGACATCGGTCTCACAGCGCTGGCGGTTGGGACACAGGAGGCCGGGCGCGATGGCCATGAATCACGGCAAGACACAGCCCTCCAGGGCCACGGACGCCGGCTCCACGGGCTCCACGGGCTCCGCGTGCGGCGCGCCGTGCTGGGTCAGCCTGACCAGTCACGGTCTCGAGGCGGCACAGCGGTTCTACGGGGCCGTGCTCGGCTGGCAGTGGCGCCCCGCCGGGTCGGGCGATCACTTCCGTATCGCGCTGGCGGACTCGGCGCCGGTCGCCGGGATCGCCGTACTGCCCGCCCTGCGGCAGACGGGGGTCGCCTGGACGCCGTACTTCGCCGTCCCGGACGCCGACCAGGCCGCGGCGCGGGCCCGGGAGCGGGGCGGCACGGCGGGCGTCGGCCCGCTGCGGCTGCCGCCCGGGCGGGTGGCACTCCTCTCCGACCGGCACGGAGCCACCTTCGGCATCTGGGAGGGGGAGCTGTTCGGTCGCTGGGAACCCCGGCGGCGCGCGGCACCGGCCTTCATCACCCTGCACACCCGCGACGCCTTCGACGCCGCCATGTTCTACGGCGGCGTCCTCGACTGGGCCTCGGACCGCCCCGGCAGCTGTGAGGTCGAGTACGAGGCCGACGAGGTGCTGCTGCGCAGCCAGGGCCACGTCGTCGCGCGCATCGAGTCGGGCGAGTCGGACACCGCCCCCGACCCCTCGGTACGGCCGCACTGGCAGGTCACCTTCCTGGTGGACGATGTGCCGGAGTGCGCGCGGGCCGCGCGGCGGCACGGCGGAGGCGTCCTGGAGGAGGGCGAGCACGAGGCCGTACTGCGCGATCCCGACGGCGCCCGGTTCACCGTGATCTCGGCGGCCGGGCCGCGACTCGCCGGCTGAGCGGGCGGCGGCCCGCCGCGCCCCGGGAGCCTCACGGCTCGCCGGGTGCCCCCGCCGTGGTGTCCTGGGGCCGCTCGGGGGCGTCCGCGCCCAGCGGTGGCGCGGCATGCCGGTCGGTGCGGTGCCGCTCGCGGTCCGTGGTGAGCCGCTGCCGGGGCGTGCCGGCCGGGCCGGGCGGCACGGGGACGGGCCGGCGGGCGGTGAGCCGGCCCACCCAGCGGCGGCCGCAAAGCGGGCAGGGCGGAGCGCCCTGGGGCTCGTAGGGGGACGGCACGGCGTCTCCGTCGCGGGTGAAGTACTCCCACTCGTCGCCGTTCTCGTCGCGGTAGTACTGCACGTCGTAATCGGTGCTCCACGTGTGCCAGCAGTGGCCGCAGGTGAATTCGACGCGCTCGACGGCCAGTTCGGTGATCATCGGCCTGCCTCCTTCCGGCCCGGGCCCGTCTCCACAGCTACCGCCCTCGGCAAAAGCTTGTAAAGAGGTGGAAACCCGGATTTCTTGACAAGCTGGCGTGGGGACTTTATCCAGACTCTCAGTGACGTGTGTCCGGTCCGGGGTCTGGGAGACGGAGGGAGGAGAG
This sequence comes from Streptomyces sp. DSM 40868, assembly GCF_011820545.1. Classification (NCBI taxonomy): domain Bacteria; kingdom Bacillati; phylum Actinomycetota; class Actinomycetes; order Kitasatosporales; family Streptomycetaceae; genus Streptomyces; species Streptomyces sp. DSM 40868. The sequence continues at coordinate 7,844,603 of NZ_CP050504.1, read as the reverse complement.
GGCCATGGCACGCGCGGTAGGAATCGACCTCGGCACGACGAACTCGGTGGTCTCGGTCCTGGAGGGCGGCGAGCCCACCGTCATCACCAACACGGAGGGCGCCCGCACCACCCCGTCGGTCGTGGCGTTCGCCAAGAACGGCGAGGTGCTCGTCGGCGAGGTCGCCAAGCGGCAGGCCGTCACGAACGTGGAGCGCACCGTGCGCTCGGTCAAGCGGCACATGGGTGACGCGCAGTGGAGGTTCCCCGAGACCGGGAGCGTCGACGGCAAGCGGTACACGGCGCAGGAGATCTCCGCGCGGGTGCTGCAGAAGCTGAAGCGGGACGCGGAGGCGTACCTCGGCGAGGACGTCACGGACGCGGTGATCACCGTACCGGCGTACTTCAACGACTCCCAGCGCACCGCGACCAAGGAGGCCGGGGAGATCGCCGGGCTGAAGGTGCTGCGGATCATCAACGAGCCCACGTCGGCCGCCCTGGCCTACGGACTGGACAAGGAGAACGACCAGACGGTCCTCGTCTTCGACCTCGGCGGCGGCACCTTCGACGTGTCGCTGCTGGAGATCGGCGACGGCGTGGTCGAGGTCAAGGCCACCAACGGCGACACCCTTCTGGGCGGCGACGACTGGGACCAGCGGATCGTCGACCACCTGGTCCAGCAGTTCAAGAACCACTACGGCGTCGACCTGGCCAAGGACAAGATGGCCGTGCAGCGGCTGCGGGAGGCGGCGGAGCGGGCGAAGATCGAGCTGTCGTCGTCCTCGGAGACCACGATCAACCTGCCGTACATCACGGCGTCCGCCGAGGGCCCGCTGCACCTGGACGAGAAGCTCACCCGCGCCCAGTTCGAGCAGCTGACCAGCGATCTCCTGGAGCGGTGCAAGGGCCCGTTCCACAACGCGGTCAAGGACGCCGGGATCAAGGTGTCCGACATCGACCACGTCATCCTGGTCGGCGGCTCCACGCGGATGCCGGCGGTGACCGGCCTGGTGCGGGAGCTGACCGGCAAGGACCCGCACAAGGGCGTCAACCCGGACGAGGTCGTGGCCGTCGGCGCGGCCCTGCAGGCCGGTGTCCTCAAGGGCGAGGTCAAGGACGTCCTGCTGCTCGACGTCACCCCGCTGTCCCTCGGCATCGAGACCAAGGGCGGCATCATGACCAAGCTGATCGAGCGCAACACCACGATCCCGACCAAGCGCTCGGAGATCTTCACCACGGCCGAGGACAACCAGCCGTCGGTGCAGATCCAGGTCTTCCAGGGCGAGCGCGAGATCGCGGCGTACAACAAGAGGCTCGGCATGTTCGAGCTGACCGGTCTGCCGCCGGCGCCGCGCGGCGTCCCGCAGATCGAGGTCTCCTTCGACATCGACGCCAACGGCATCATGCACGTCACGGCGAAGGACCTCGGCACCGGCAGGGAACAGAAGATGACCGTCACCGGCGGCTCCTCGCTCCCGAAGGACGACATCGACCGCATGATGCGGGAGGCGGAGCAGCACGCCGAGGAGGACCGGCAGCGGCGCGAGACCGCCGAGACCCGCAACCGTGCCGAGCAGGTCGCCTACCAGACCGAGAAGCTGCTGAGCGACAACGCCGACAAGATCCCCGCCGACATCAGGGGCGAGGTCGACACGGCTCTGGCGGAGCTGAAGCAGGCGCTGAAGGCGGAGCCGGCGGACACCGCGGTCCTGCGGCAGGCCACGGAGAAGGTCACCGCCGCCGCCCAGAAGGTGGGCACCGCCATGTACGCCCAGGCGCAGCAGGCGCAGGGCGCGCAGGCGGCCGGCGGGGGTGCGGAGGGCGGCGGCGCGTCCGGTGCGGGCGGGCCGGACGAGGACGTGGTGGACGCCGAGATCGTCGACGAGGACAAGCGGCAGGACGGTGCCGGATGAGCGGTCCGAGTGGCACCGGCCACCGTGGCAGGCCGTCGCTGTCGGTCGTCGGGGACACCCGGCGGCGGGATCCGGGAAACAGCCTGGAACCCCGCCGCCGTGGCGATGTCGAGCCCGCCCGCCCGCCGGCCCGGCCCGCCGACGAGGCCGCCGTGCTGCGCGCGCGGCTGCGCGAGTGCACGGCGGACCTGCGGCGCGTGAAGGCCGAGTACGACACCTACCGCAGACGGGTCGGCCGCGACCGTCTGGCGGTCCGCGAGATAGCGGTGGCCAATGTGCTCACCGGCCTCCTGCCCGTCCTCGACGCCATCGACCAGGCCCGCGGGCAGGGCGAGGTCACGGGCGGCTTCCGGCGGGTGGCCGAGGTCCTGGAGCGCGAGCTCGCGGCCCTGGGGCTGCGGTCGTTCGGCACAGCGGGCGAGCCGTTCGACCCGGCCGTGCACGAGGCCGTCTCCTGCACGTTCACCGCCGCCGTCCGGCAGCCCACCTGTGCCGTCGTCCTCCGCCCCGGCTACCGGGTCGGCGAGCAGCTGCTGCGGCCGGCCCAGGTGGAGGTGGCGGAACCCGTCCGGATATGAAGCCGCTCGCCGTGCGGAAGGAGTTGTCGCCGTGCTGTCCGCCGTCGTGATCCCCGCGATACTGCTCGCCGTCGTGCTCGCGCCCGGCGTGTACGAGGAATGGAGGGCCTACGTCCGGCAGACGCGGCTGCCGCTGCCCCCGGCCCGGCGCCCCGTGCGCACCCGGCTGGTCCACGGCACGCGGTTCGCGTCCTTGCGGAGGTGGTGGTGCCGTCGGTGACCGCGCGTCACGAGGGCGGCCGGGCGGGGACCGGGCCGGTGCGGCGCCGGCGCCACTCCTGGTGGCGGCGGGCGGCGAAGTGGTAGTGGCGGTGCCGCGGCGCAGCCGGCGCCGTTGGGCCGGGCCCGGCTCCAGGGCCTTCCAGGTGGTGACGGTACGTGCGGGAGCCGTCGGGCCCGGAGCCGTACACCTGGCCGCCCGGCGTGACGTGCCTTCTCCTCATCCGGCGCCTGCACGCTCCCGAGGTGCCGCGGCGGTGGGTCCTACGCGGGTTCCGGGCCGTCGAGGAAGCCGAGCAGTACGTCGGCCTCCGCACGGAGCCGGGCGGCCCGGTCCGCGTGCGCCGGTGCCGTCAACTGCGCCGCGGCATCGAGCCGTTCGCCGGCTTCGGCACGGACGACCTCGATCACGTCGCGCTCGCTCAGCTCGCGCCGCGCGGCCTCGGTGGTGCCGGCGCCGACCGGTGACTGTTCGAGGGCGACGCCACGGAGTTCGTCCTCGCCCACGGGCACCGCCTCGGCGTTGTCCAGTGCGGCCAGGGTCGCGCGCAGGGCGCTCACGGCGGCCTTGTCACGGGCACGCATGGCCTCCGGCAGTGCCTGACGCATACGAAGACGTAGAGACATGCCGGTGACCTTATGCCCGCGCTCCCCCGGCCCTCAACGCGATAAGCCGCCCTCCCCGCGCCCCGGGGCGTCGGCGGAGCCGCTGCCGCGCCGCGTGTGCGCGCCGGGGGTCCGGGTACCCGTGCGCTCGTCACAGCCCGGCCGTGCCGACGAGAGGAGCCGAAGGTGAGCAGCTCAGCGGGCAGCAGGGTGGTCGTGACCGGCGCCACCGGCAATGTCGGGACCAGTGTGGTGCGCCTGCTCTCCGAGGACCCCGGGGTGGAGTCGGTACGCGGGCTGGCCCGGCGGACGCCGCAGTGGTCGCCGCCGAAGACGGAGTGGTCCGCCGTGGACCTCGGTTCGGACCAGGAGAACCTCGCCGAGCGGTTCGAGGGCGCGGACGCCGTGATCCACCTCGCCTGGGCGTTCCAGCCGACGCACGACCCGGCCCGGACCTGGCGGACCAATGTGCTGGGCGGTATCCGGGTGTTCGAGGCGGTCGCGGCGGCCGGAGTGCCCGTGCTGGTGCACGCCTCCTCCGTCGGCGCGTACTCGCCGGGACCGAAGGACCACGCGGTGGACGAGTCCTGGCCGACCCACGGCTGGCCGGACGCGGCGTACTGCCGGGAGAAGGCCTATCTGGAGCGCACGCTGGACGTGTTCGAGCGCGACCACCCCGAGGTGCGGGTGGTGCGCATGCGCCCGGCGTTCCTGTTCAAGTGGCAGTCGGCGAGCGAGCAGCGGCGGATCTTCGGCGGGCGGTTCCTGCCCGGTCCGCTGGCCCGGCCGGAGCTGCTGCCGTTCCTGCCGGACATCCCCGGGCTGCGGGTGCAGGCACTGCACACCGACGACGCGGCCGAGGCCTACCGGCTCGCGGTGCGCTCGGACAACGCCCGGGGCCCCTTCAATCTGGCCGCCGATCCCCCGCTGGACGCCGCCGTCCTGGCCGAGCTGCTCGGCTCCCGGCCGGTCCGGCTGCCGCGTACGGCGGCGCGCTCGGCGATCGCCGCCGCCTGGGGACTGCACCTGCTGCCCGCGTCCCCGCACCTGTTCGACGCCGTGCTGCGGCTGCCGCTGATGGACTGCGCGCGGGCCCGCGCCGAACTGGGCTGGCGTCCCCGGCGTACGGCGACCGAGGTGATCCAGGAGTTCCTGGAGGGCCTGCGGCAGGGCGGCGGGATGGAGACCGAACCGATGCGGGGACGCAAGGTCGGCTGAACGGGCCCTGACGGGCCCCACGGAGGAGCGGAGACACACCATGGCAGTACGGGAACCCGGGTCCGGCGGCGAGGAGCGGCCGGTGCCCAGGGACATGCCCGACCAGCAGGTCGGCGCCGGGGAGGACCGGTGGGACGTCAGCGCCCCGGGGCGGCCCGCCGAGGACGGGCGGGACGAGGACCGCGAGGACACCGCGCCGGACACGGACGAGGCCGGCACCGGCCCGCGCGGCGCGCCCCGGACGGGCACGGTGCACCCGGAGCACCCCGGCCCGGACGAGTCACCGGCGTAGGACCGCACGGGGGGCGCCTGCCGGAGTCGCGCCGGACCGCACGCGTCACCGGGTCGCGTCCGGGATCAGTGCGGCGCCCTCTCCTGGAGGGCCGTGTGCCAGGTGGGGAGCGGGGTCTCGCCGGCCGGTTCCGGGCGGCGCCCGCCGCTGGCGAAGAAGTCGGCCAGGGGGAGGATCGCGGCGCCGACGGTCACCGCGTCCGGGCCGAGCCGGCCGAGGTCGATGGTCACCTGGTCGCCCGGATGGCGCAGGGCGTACGTCGCCGCGTGCCGGCGGACGGCGGGCAGGAAGCGGGTGCCCAGCTGGAGGCCCGCCCAGCCGCCGATCAGGATGCGCTCGGGCTGGAAGAGGTTGATCAGGTCGGACAGGCCGGCGCCGAGGTACTCGGCGGTCTCCTCCAGGACGGCCAGCGCGACCGGGTCCGGCGCGGTGCCCTCGGGCGGGTACGCGGCGGCGAGCATCGCGGTGAGCGCGGTCTCCTCGTCCGTGTCCTCGGGCGGGCGGCCGCCCTCCTCGCGCCAGCGGGCGAGCAGCGACTCCGCGCCGGCGTACGCCTCCAGGCAGCCGGGGGCGCCGCAGCGGCAGCGCCGGCCGCGCACCCGTACCGTCAGATGGCCCCACTCTACGGCCCGCCCGTGCTCCACCTCGGGCGTGACCAGGCAGGCGCCGACGCCGGAGCCGAACAGCACGACCACGGCGTTGCGGGCGCCGCGCCCGGCGCCGAACCACATCTCGGCCTGGCCGAGGGTCTTGGCGCCGTTGTCGATGAGGTACGGCACCCCGTCGGGGAGCGGGGAGGCGGAGCGCAGCAGCCGCTCCAGCGGGACGGCGTCCCAGCCGATGGTCTGGCCGTGGACGACGGCGCCCTGGTCCGGGGTGTGTTCGACGATGCCCGGGACGCCGACGCCGACGCCCAGCAGCCGGTCGGGGGCGGCCTGTTCGGCGGTGAGGACCTCGGCGACGCCGTCGCGGATGTGACCGGCGATGACATCGACGTCGTAGCCCTGTGGGGTCAACGGCCTTTCCACCCGGGCCAGCTCGGTCAGGGCCAGGTCGAACAGCTCGACGCGGACGCGGGTTTCGCCGACGTCGACGCCGATCATCTGTCCGCTGTGCGGGGCGACGCGCAGCAGGGTGCGGGGCCGGCCGCCGTCGGAGTCGACGCTGCCGGCCTCCTCCACCAGGCCGTCCGCGATCAGGTCCGCGACCACGTTGCTGACCGAGCCGGAACTGAGTCCGGTGGCCGGGCCCAGCTCGAAACGGCTGAGCGGGCCGTCGAAGTACAGCCGCTGGAGCACCGCCGTGCGGTTGCCCCGCCTCAGGTCGCGTACCGTACGCCCGTTGCGCCCCGCCATGTGGCTCCCTTCACGAACCGTCCCCGACCTGCAACATACTCCTTCGGGCAGCGGGGCGCGACATTACCCCACGCCTTAGTTCATGCTGTGAGCTAAGCGGAACGCGTGCTGTCGTCCAGCAGGCCCGGAGGGGCGGAGGGACGGGCGGGCGGACCCCCGCCCCTTCCGGCACCCGCCGGATTCGCCCCACCGCGCCCCTCCCCCACGCCCGGGCTCAGCCGGCCGCGTACACGTCCTCCACGTAACGTCCGTCCGCCACCAGCGCGTCGAGCCAGCGCTCGGCCTGCGCCGCGTCGGCGTCCGGGGTGTGTTCGCGGTACAGGGTACGGAACGCCTCGCGGACGCCGGGTGCCATGCGGGCGCCGTCGCCGCACACGTACACCCGCGCTCCGGCGCCCAGCAGCCGCCACACCTCGTCGGCCTCGGCGGCGATGCGGTGCTGGACGAACGCGGCGCCGTTCACGGGGGCGGCGCTGAAGGCCGGGCGCAGCGCGATGGCGCCGGCCCGCTCGGCGGCCCGCAGCTCGTCGGCGTGCAGAAAGTCGGCGTCGGGCGCGTCACAGCCGAAGTACAGCAGGGCGGGCGGGAGTTCGGCGCCCGCGCGGAGGGCGGCCAGCCGGTCGGCGACGGCGCCCCGGAACGGCGCGAGACCGGTGCCGGCGGCGACCATCACCACCGGCGCCGAGCCGTCGACGCGGAACGCCTCACGGCAGGGCTGGACCCGGGCGTACACGGTGTCGCCGGGCCGCAGCGAGGCGAGGTGGCCGGAGCCGGTGCCCCGGTAGCGGCCCCTGCCGGAGCGTGCCGGGGCGTCGAGCACGGACACCATGAGGTCGGCGTGGCGGGCGTCGGCCGCCGGCGCGGAGGAGATGGAGTAGTGGCGGGGTCGCAACGGGGTGAGCAGGTCGAGCAGGACCGGCCAGGCGAGGGCGCCGCGCAGCGCGGGGTGGTCCTCGGCCAGCTCCAGCAGGGTGCGGGGGTCGTCGCCGGGCAGGGCGGCGAGGGCGGCGCGCTCGGGCGGGCAAGGGTTGGCCTCGGCGAGCAGGGCCCGCTGCCGGTCGGTCGGCCGTTCCTGCAACTCCACGTGGTGGGTGAGGAGTTCGCGTACCGTCAGCGGCCGGTCCACGGCGATGTTGTCGCGGCGCGGGCGGGTGGCCCGGATGTCCAGGACGGCGTCGGCGTCGAGACCGAACGCGGCGACCGCCCGGTCCACCAGCTCGGGCGCGTTGGCGGGCAGCACGGTCAGGTGGTCGGCGGTGCGGTAGGTGACGCCCTCGGGCAGGGCGATGCGCAGGAACCGCTTGGTGCGGGGGTGGCCGGGCGCGGTGAGGTCGTGGGCCTCGGTGACGGTCATCGGGACCAGGCCGTGCCGTTCGGCGAGGGCGTCCAGCGGGCCGCCGGTCAGGGTGCGTACCGCGTAGGCGTGGGCGGGCTCCTCCGGGGTGCCGGTCCCGGCGTCCGGGTCGCCGTACTGCGTGAGCAGCGCGGTGCGCAGGCGGTCCGTGAACTCCCGTACGGTGCCGGTGAGATCGCCGGAGGCGTCGGCGGCGGCGCGCTCGGTGAGCCGGGTGGCGCCGAGTTCGGCGAGGCGGGCGTCGACGCGGGTGGGGATTTGCTGGTAGGTGGCGGCCCAGTTGCGGTCGCCGACGCCGAGGACGGCGTAGGTCACGCCGGTCAGGTCGGGGGTGCCGTCGAGCCAGGCGGTGAAGGCGGTGGCGTCGTCGGTGGGGCGGCCGTTGTAGGAGGCGGCGGTGATGATCACGGGCCGGTCGGTGGGCAGGCCGTCCGCGTAGGCGTCCAGCGCGGCGACCTCGGTGGCGCAGCCGACGGCGGCGGCCTCGTCGGCGAGCCGGGCGGCGAAGTCGCGGCAGGTGCCGTAGTTGCTGCCGTGCAGGAACAGCGCGCGGGTGCCGGGGCGGACCCGGGCCGGGAGGGTGTCCGGGGCCGGGGTGTCCTGGGCGGGCGCGGGGGCGGTGCCGGGCAGCGGGGCGTGCGCGCGGTCGGCGGCGGTGCGCGGGGTGAGCGTGAGGGTGAAGCCCTCGGGCTTGAGGGTGAGGGTCTCCTTCACGGTGAGCCGGTAGCCGGCGTGGTCGTGCAGCCGGTAGCGGTGGACCAGCAGGGCGAGCAGCATGGTCGCCTCGTGCAGCGCGAACTGCCGCCCGATGCAGGCGCGTTCTCCGGTGCCGAACGGCTTGTAGGCGTGCACCGGGCGGGCCGCCTCGGCCTCGGGGGTGAACCGCTCGGGGTCGAACAGCTCGGGGTTGTCGCCCCACACGGTCTGGCGGTGCAGCATCGGCGTGAGCACGGTGACGGCCTGGCCGGCGCGCAGCGGGAGCCGGCCGCCGAGCAGGGTGTCCTCGCGGGCGTGCCGGCTGAACGCGGCGGCCGTCGGCCACAGCCGCAGCGCCTCGTTGAGGACCTGGCGGGTGTAGGTGAGCCGGCCGATGTCGTCGTACGTCGGCTCGGGGTCGGGGGCGTCGCCCCACAGCGCGTCGGCCTCGCGCTGGACGAGCCGGAGCACGGCGGGGTGCTTGGCGAGGTAGTACAGGGCGAAGGACATGGCGCCGGAGGTGGTCTCGTGGCCGGCGATCAGGAAGGTGATGACCTGGTTGCGGATGTTGGCCGGGTCCAGGGTGGTGCCGTCGGCGGGGTGCGGGGCGCTCAGCATCAGCCCGAGCAGGTCCTGCGCGCCGCTCTGGTCGGTGCCGGTGCGGGCGGCGATGACGTCGTCCACGACCCGGGCGAGGTAGTCGGCGTCGGCGCGGAAGGCGGCGTCGGCGGCCGTGTGGTCCCCGTCGGGGGTACGGGCCAGGCGGGTCATGCTCCACTCCAGGCAGCGGACCATCGACTCCACGAAGGGGTGCGGTTCGGCGCGCTCGAAGGAGCCGAAGTCGTAGTCGAATCCGGCCAGTCCGATGGTGTCGAGGGTCATGCGGGTCATGTCGTCGGGCACGTCGACGGGCCGGCCGTCCCGGGCCGCCCGGTCCCAGGAGTCGATGAGGCGGCGGGCCACCTTCAGCATCACCGGGTGGTAGGTGCGCATCGAGCCGAGCGCGAAGGCGGGCATCAGGATGTCGTGCGCCTTGGCCCAGTTGGGCTCGTCGTTGTACGCGGTGAACAGGCCGTCGGCGGCGAACTCGCGGACGTTCTCCAGGGCGGGTCCGACGTGCTTGGCGAACCGCTCCTCGTCGGCGAGGTCGGCGACCAGGTCCGTGTCGGCGACGAACAGCGCGTCCCGGCCGTGCAGCCGGCGCACCAGCACCGGGCCGTGCTCCCGCATCAGCCCCATCACCTGCTGGATGGGGGTCCGGCCGGGGCCGGTGGCGGTGATGTCGAGGACGGGGACGCCGGGCAGGGTGGCGGCGGGCTCGGGGTGCAGTGCGGTGGGGGGCATGCGCGACAACTGCCTTTCGCGGGAACGGACTCCTGCGTTCCAGGGTGGTCGACGGGCGGGCCGAACCGGCGCCATGGCACTACACGATCGTGTAGGGGAAAGTCGGCGACGGCTCTTGCGCGGCCCGCGCGCCTACCGCCTACCGCCTACCGCCTACCGACCGCAGCCCGCAGCCCGCAGCCCGCAGCCCGCAGCCCGCAGCAGGGTACGGCTGATCGCCGCGCGGCCGGAAAGGCCGCGCCCGCCGAGGCCCCGAGTTGCCGCTGACCTGCCTTTTCCTCTTTGATGGGCGGGCGGCCGGCGGACCGGGAGGTGCGATGGAGGCGGGACGGGCCGACGCGGTGACCTGGCGCAATCGCGCGCTGCTGGTGTTCGACCGGGTGTCGGTGCCGGTGGCGGTGTGCGATGTGTACGGCCAGGTGGTGCTGGCGAACCCCGCGATGGCCGCGGAGTGCGGTACCACCCCGGGCCGGCTGCGCGGCCGGCAGGTGCTGGAGCTGTTCCGGCCGCAGGAGGCCGGCCAGGTGGAGCGGATCGCCGAGGCGCTGCGGCTGCGGCACCGCTCCCGCTATCAGGTGTCGGTGTGCTGGCGGGCACCCGGCGGGGCGGAGCGGTACGGGGAACTGACCGCGGATCCGGTGAGCGACAGCGCGCAGGAGACACCGGCGCTGCTGGTGATGCTGCGGGTGCTGGGCGAGCGCACCGCGCCCGGGTCCGAGCCGGTGCCCACCACGGAGGTGGAGCGGCAGGTGCTGGCGCTGCTGGCCGGCGGGGCCACCACCGCCCGCGCCGCCCGTGAGCTGGGTCTCAGCAGGGACGGTGTCACCTATCACCTGCGGCGGCTGTCGGCACGCTGGGGCGCCGCCAACCGCACCGAACTGGTCGCCCGCGCCTACGCCTTGGGCGTGCTGCTGCCCGGGGTCTGGCCCCCGAGAGCGCGGGCGGAGGAGTCCGAGTAGCCCCCACGGAAAACCATTAGCACACTCCACTGGGGCTAAATACGATAGCCGCGTGCCTAGGATCCCTAGGCAGCGTTTCGTCGTATCCGGAAGGACCCCCATGAGACCGCTCACCGAGCAGGACATCCGCGCCTCCTTCGTCAACTGCTCCAAGGGCGAGGCCAAGCGTCTGGCCGTGCCGCGCGATCTCGGGGAACGCCCCTGGGACGATCTGGACTTCCTCGGCTGGCGCGATCCCGGCGCGCCCGACCGTAGCTATCTGGTCACCGAGCGCGACGGCCGTCTCACCGGTGTGGCCCTGCGCTACCCGTCCTCGCAGCGCGGCTTCCTGCACCGCAGCCTGTGCTCGGTGTGCCTGACCACGCATCCCGGCGGCGGGGTGTCGCTGATGACCGCGCGCAAGGCGGGCACGGCCGGCCGGGAGGGGAACTCGGTCGGGCTGTACATGTGCACCGACCTGGCGTGTTCGCTGTACGTACGGGGCAGGAAGGCGCCGGAGTCCGGGGTGCGGTTCGAGGAGAGCCTGACCCTGGAGGAACAGATCGCCCGGACCCGGGACAACCTCTTCGCCTTCCTGGACAAGCTGTACGCCTGACTCCTTCCCGGACAAGCCGCACGTCTGGGAGCCGTCCGGCACACGCCGTGGCGGGCATGGCCGGAAACAGACCGCGAACGGCCACGTTCGACCTGCCCGGGTAACGGGAACAGGCCAAAGGATGATCAACGTACGGAAGTGGACCCCGGACCTGCGGCAGGTGCTGAGGCGTCGCCGGGACCCGGCGGTCGTCCAGACGCTGCGGTCGGCTGCGGCCGCGTCGGTCGCCTATGTCATCGCGCTCCGGCTGAGCCCGGAGCCGGCCCCGCTCACCGCGCCGCTGACCGCGCTGCTGGTCGTCCAGGTGACGTTCTACGCCACGCTGACCAACGGCATCCGCCGGGTGAACTCGGTGGTCGCCGGTGTGCTGGTCGCCATCGCGTTCAGTGTGCTGGTGGGGCTGACCTGGTGGAGCCTGGCGCTGCTCATCGTCGCCGCGCTGGCCGTGGGCCGGCTGGTGCGGGTGGACGAGTACACGGCCGAGGTGGCGATCAGTGCCATGCTGGTGCTCGGCGCCACGGTCGGGTACACCGCGTGGGCCCGGATCGTGGAGACGCTGATCGGCGCGGCCGTCGGCACCGCCTGCAATCTGCTGCTGCCACCGCCCGTGTGGGTGGACGAGGCGGGCCGGTCCATCGAGGGCCTGGCCCGGCGGGTGCGGCAGCTGATGCTGCGGATGGGCGAGGAGGCCGCGGGCCGGGTCCCCTGGCAGCGGGCGGCCGAGCGGCTGCACGAGGCACGCCGGCTGGACCACGACATCACGGGGGTGGACGCGGCGCTGCGGCAGGCGGAGGACAGTCTGCGGCTCAATCCGCGGGTGAAGGAGGGGCTGCTGCACCGGGTGGTGCTGCGCACCGGTCTGGACACGCTGGAGATCTGCACGGTGGTGCTGCGGGTGCTGGCCCGCTCGTTCACCGACCTGGCGAAGGCCCGTGGCGCGCAGGACCTGTTCCCGCCCCGGGTGGGGGCGACCGTGGAACAGCTGCTGTCGGAGATCGCCGACGCGGTGGTCAGCTTCGCGGTGCTGGTGACCACGGATCTGAGCCAGGACGCCGAGTCGGCCGAGGCCCGGCTGTCGGCCGAGCTGCACACGGCGGCCGGCACCCGCGACCGGCTGGCGGAGCTGCTCCGGGAGGAGATCGCCAAGGACTGGACGGACTGGCAGCTGCTGGGCGCCGTGCTGACCGAGACGACCAGGATCATCGACGAGCTGAACACCGAGCACCGCACCCGGCGGCTGCTGGAGGAGCTGGACCGGGTCTCCCGCGAGCACCGGGCCAAGCTGCCGCGGCTGGCCCGGCTGCGTGACTGGCTCGGCGTCCAGGAGGAGCTGTGGCGCAATCGCGCGGGCCTCGGCAGCCGTTCCCGGTGAGGTGCGCCGGGGCCGCACGGGTTGCCCCTGGCGGCGGGTGCGGGCCAAGGTGTCCTGTCAGGAGCGGGCCGGCCGACGACCTGAGGTGGGGCATGGAGACGCAGTCACGGACGTCCGCGCGCAGCCGGGAGAGCGGCGGCGGGTGGACCAGGCGCCGGTTCGTCGGGGCCGTGGCCGGCACGGCCGCCGTCACCGCGTGCACGGCCCGGGTGACCCCGGCGGCGGACGCCCGGGCGACGCGGGGTGCGCCGGAACCCGCCGCGCCGTCCCGGGGAGCGCCGGGGCCGCGCCCGCTGTACGTGGGCACCTACACGTCCGTGGCGGGCGGCGGCACCGGCATCGGCATCGCGTCGTACGACCCCCGGTCGGGCCGGATCACCGGGGAGGGGACGCTGACCGGGGTGTCCGACCCGTCGTATCTGGCCGTGCACCCGGACGGCCGGACGCTGTACGCGGTGGCCGAACGGCAGGACGGCGCGGTGACCGCCGTACGCCTCGCCGACCGGCGGGTCCTCGGCACCCGGAGCACCGGCGGCGCGGGTCCCTGCCATCTGTCGGTGCATCCCACCGGTCGCTGGCTGCTGAGCGCCGACTACGGCTCGGGCAGCGTCTCGGTGCACCCGATCGACGCCTCGGGGGCCCTGGGCGAGCGCACCGACCGGGTCACGCACACCTCGCCGCCGCCCGGACCCGGCCAACAGGGTCCGCACGCGCACCAGTTCGTCACCAGTCCCGACGGACGGCACGTACTCGCCGTGGACCTGGGCACCGACACCGTCTACACCTACCGCCTGGATCCGGTGCGGGGCACGCTCACGGAGGCCGCCCGGGCGCACACCCGGCCCGGCGCGGGCCCGCGCCATCTGACCTTCCATCCCGGCGGCCGGTACGCCTACCTGGCCAACGAGCTGGACGACACGGTGGCCGTGTGCGCCTACGACCCGCGCTCCGGGCGGCTGAGCGTCGGCGCGCCGCAGCCGACGGGCTCGGACGGCGGCACCAACTATCCGGCGCAGCTCCTGGTGACGGCGGACGGCCGGTTCGCGTACCTGGCCAACCGGGGCCACAACAGCCTCGCCCGGTACGCCGTGGAGTCCGCGGGGGCCCGGCTGCGGCTGCTGGGGACGGTGCCGGTGGGCGGGGACTTCCCGCGGCAGATCGCGTTCTCCCCGGACGGCCGGCTGCTGTTCGCGGCGAATCAGCGCTCCGGCACGGTCACCGTCTTCCACGTCGACGCGGGCAGTGGACGGCTGAGCCCGGCCGGCGAGCCGTTCGCGTCACCCGTCGCCGTCTGCGCGCTGCCGCTGTAGCGCCCGGGGGCAGCCCGTGGCGGCGGCCTGGGCCAGCAGGGCGTGCACGCGCTCGGTGAGCTGGGGGACGTCGTCGGCGGGCGCGTGGAAGGGCAGCCGTACGTCACCGTGGGCGCGGGTGCGTTCGATGCGCAGGGTCAGCCCGTGCCGGTCGACGGCGAGCGGGACCACCCGGGTCGCGGCGTGCAGGCTCTCCGGCCGCACCAGGCGGCTGAGCCGCTCGACGGCGTCCGGGTGGGCGTCGGCGAGGTGGGTGAGCAGCCGTGCCTCGGCCTCGGCGAGGGGGTCGGGCCGGGCGGCGGCGAACTCGTCGAGGTCGACGACGACGGGCCCGGAGGCCTGCCGGAGCACGACGCGGGTGGGACGGAAGAGCAGGGCGCCCTCGGAGGGGGCGAGCCAGCCGGAGAGCCAGAGCCGGGCCCGGATCCGGTTGCGCACCGGTACGGGGGCGACGTCGGCGAACTCCAGCAGGGCGGAGGGCTCCTGGCGGGGGGCGCACAGGGACGCGGCGAACAGGCCGCTGTCGTCGGGGACCGTCAGCCGCACCCGGCCGTCCTCGGTGACGGTGTGCGCTCCGGCGTACTCCTCGCGCACGCCGTCCGCGGTCACCGCGCACGACCACGCGAGGGACAGCACCGTGCGTGCCCGTTCCGCCGCGCCGGGGGCGGCCGTCCAGTCCTGCGTGTCACCCATCCGAGACCTCCTTAGGTAAGCCTTGCCTAACCTATCGGAGTTCGGGGCGCGCGCCAACCACGCCGCACCGGCGGACGGAGTCGGTCCGGGTCACGCGAGGACACCCAGCAGCGCGCGGGCGCACAGGTCGCGCACCCGCTCGCGACCCAACTCGCCCTTCCCGCCGAGCCATTCCAGACACACGGCGGTGGTGAAGGCGAGCCAGCCGCGCACCGCCAGGCACACCTCCGGGGCGCGCTCGACGACCGGCCCGAACTCGGGGTCGGCGGCGAACGCGGCCAGGATCTGCCGCTCCTGCGCGGCCAGCGCCCGCTGATAGACGCGGCGCACGGCGGGGTCACCGGCCGCGGCGGCACGGTGGAAGGCGCGGAAGCCGTGCGCGTGGGCCTCGACATAGCCGAGGTAGGCGTCGAGGCCGACGGTCAGCTGCTCGCGCACCGGCACCCCGGGCACGGCCGCCGTCATCCGCAGCATCCGCTCGCTCTCGCGCTCCACGACCGCGGCGAAGAACTCCCGCTTGGTGGGGAAGTAGTGATACAGCAGCCCCCGCGACACCCCGGCGATCTCGGCGACCCGCTCCACCCACACATCGTCGTAGGCGCTCTCGGAGAACAGCTTCGCGCCGACCGACAGCAACTGCTCACGGCGCTCTTCGGTACTGAGCCGGCGCCGGGCGCGCTCCCCCTCGTTCGCGGGCATGGCGTCACTCTACTTGACGCCGGTTCTAATACGGCACCACACTGAAACGCGTTATTGAACCCACGTCCAACACGTGCGGGGGCGGCGTCAACCATCCGCTGGATCAAGGGGGATCAAGCATGGCGGAAACGACGAAGACCAGGGGGAACCGACCGCCGAAGGGCTTCCGGAGCGCCGAGCGGGGCTGGCCCGAGCTGCACCGCATACCGCACCCGCCGCGCCGGCTGCCGCTGCTCGGCGATGTGCTCGGCATCGACCGGCACCGTCCGCTCCAGGACTCCCTGCGGCATGCCCGGGCGCTGGGCCCGATCTTCCGGCGGCGGGTCTTCGGCAACGAGTTCGTGCTGGTGTGGGGGGCCCGGCTGGTCGCCGACCTCGCCGACGAGTCACGGTTCGCCAAGCACGTCGGGCTGGGCGTCGCCAACCTGCGGCCGGTGGCCGGGGACGGCCTGTTCACCGCCTACAACCACGAGCCCAACTGGCAGTTGGCGCACGACGTCCTGGCGCCCGGGTTCAGCCGGGAGGCCATGGAGGGCTACCACGGCATGATGCTGTCCGTGGCCGGCCGGCTCACCGACCACTGGGACCGGCGGCTGGCGGCCGGACGCACGGTGGACGTGCCCGGCGACATGACCCGGCTGACCCTGGAGACCATCGCGCGGACCGGCTTCGGGCACGACTTCGGCTCCTTCGAACGCGACCGGCCGCACCCCTTCGTCACCGCGATGGTCGGCACCCTCGGCTACGCCCAGCGCCTCAACACCGTCCCCGTCCCGCTGGCCCCGCTGCTGCTGCGCACCGCGACCCGGCGCAACGCTGCCGACATGGCCTGCCTGAACCGCACGGTGGACGAACTGGTCGCGGCCCGGCGCCGGTCCGGGGCCGGCGAAGGAGACCTGCTGGACCGCATGCTGGCCACCGCGCACCCGGTGACCGGGGAGCGGCTGTCCCCGCAGAACGTCCGCAAGCAGGTCATCACGTTCCTGGTGGCCGGCCACGAGACCACCTCGGGCGCGCTCTCCTTCGCCCTGTACTACCTCGCCCGGCACCCGGAGATCGCCGCCCGGGCCCGGGCCGAGGTGGACCGCGTCTGGGGCGACACCCCGCACCCCCGCTACGACCAGGTCGCCCGGCTGCGCTACGTCCGCCGGGTACTGGACGAGTCGCTCAGGCTGTGGCCGACCGCGCCCGCCTTCGCCCGGGAGGCCCGCGAGGACACGGTCCTGGCCGGGGAGCACCCGATGCGCCGGGGCGCGTGGGCCCTGGTGCTGACGCCGATGCTGCACCGCGCACCGGAGGTGTGGGGCCCGGACCCCGAGCGGTTCGACCCGGACCGCTTCACCCCGGCGGCCGTACGCGCCCGTCCGCCGCACACCTTCAAGCCGTTCGGCACCGGGGCCCGGGCCTGCATCGGCCGGCAGTTCGCCCTGCACGAGGCGACCCTGGTCCTCGGTCTGCTGCTGCGCCGCTACGAGCTGCACGCCGACCCCGGCTACCGCCTGACCGTCACCGAACGCCTGACCCTGATGCCGGAGGGGCTGCGGCTACGGCTGGAGCGACGACACCGGCCCCCCGAAGGGGCGCGGCACACGGTCCCCCTGGATCAGGACGAACCCGCCGCCGCCCGGCGGCAGCACCCGGCGGAGCCCCGTTCAGCCGGCCGCTGCCCAGTGCGCGGGGCGGGTGACTGACACCGGCAGACGCGTACCGGCGCCGCCCCGCGCGGAGTTGACCTGCGGCTGGGTGAGGAAGAAGGCCCCGGTCAGGTCCGCGTCGGTGAGATCGGCGTCCCGCAGGTCCGCGCCGATCAGGTCCGCGTCGCGCAGGTCGGCCCCGGTGAGGTCGGCGGCGATGAGGCAGGCACCGCGCAGGCTCGCCCCACGCAGATCGGCGCCCCTGAGCCGGGCGCCGATCAGGTCCGCGCCCCGCCGGTCCTTGCCCTTCGCCTTCCTCTTGCCGTTGCCCTTGCCGGTGGCGCCGGCCCGGACCAGCTCGCTGGTGCGCAGCAGGAGCACGTTCACCTCCTGCCGGTGCGCGGCCACGTCCAGCGCGGCCAGCTCCTCGGGGCTCTGCCGGGTGAGCCGCTCGGTGTGTTCCAGGGCCTCGCGCAGCTCGGGGTGGACGGGCGCGGCGGCGGACAGTCCCAGCGCCTCCGTCAGGTAGCACAGCAGCTCGTGCAGCTGCCGGACGACCGGGAACACGTCGAACATGCGGCGCGCGTGCTCCTTCGGCGCGCCGCGCCAGTCCCGCCCGCCGAAGGTGACCTGGGACACCTTCTGCCCGGCGCCGAAGCAGTCGTAGACCGTGCAGCCGGTGAAGCCCTGCTGCCGCAGGCGGGCGTGGATGCCGCAGCGGTGGTCGTCCCGGAGGTTCGAGCAGGGGGTGCCCGCGGGCTTGTCCGCCGCGAAGTCGGCGGAGCGGGCGAAGGGCAGGGCGACGCAGCACAGTCCGAAGCACTGTGCGCAGTCGCCCCGCAGGTCGGCGGGGTCGGTTGTCTTCTCCGGCATGGGGACCAGCCTACTGACCTGCGAAAGCTCCCTGTCCGTCGCGTCGATCGGCCACCCGTTCGACGGCGGCCCGCACCCGGTCCGCGCCGTCCTCCAGGGCCATGTGACGGGCGGCCCGCGCGGCGGCGGCCGCGTACGCCTGCCGGCCCGTCACCTCGGTGAGCGCCGCGGCGAGCCGTTCCGCGGAGAGGCCGCGCAGCGGGACCGGGGCCGGAGCGGCGCCGAGCGCGGTGAGCCTGGCGGCCCAGAACGGCTGGTCGGCCGCGGTGGGTACGGCGACCGAGGGCACGGCGGCGCGCAGCGCGGCGGCGGTGGTGCCCGCCCCGGCGTGGTGGACGACGGCGGCCAGCTGCGGGAACAGCAGGGCGTGCGGCACCTCGCCGACGGTGAACAGGTCGTCCCCGTCGGCGGCGAGCCCGGCCGCGCCCGACTGCAGGATGCCGCGCAGCCCCGCCCGGCGCAGCGCCGCCACGGCGATCTCGCTCAGCCGCTCGCCCTGCCCGGCGGCCATGCTGCCGAAGCCGACGAGGACCGGCCGGGGCCCGGCCCGCAGGAAGTCCTCCAGCGCGGCGGGCAGCCGTTCGCCGGTGGCCACGTGGGGCCAGAAGGTGCCGGCGACCTCCAGGCCGGGCCGCCAGTCGGCGGGCCGGGGGACGAGGGCCGTGCTGAAGCCGTGCAGCACCGGCCAGTGCGCCCGTTCCCGGCGGCGGCGCATCGCGGTGGCGGTGAACGGGGGCAGCCCGAGCCGGCGGCGCAGCTCGGCGACCGCCGGTGCGTAGATCCGGTCGGTCATGCGCAGCGCGAACCGGCCGGCCGCCCGGTTGCCGGCCCGGCCCAGCGACCGGGCGCCCATGACCACGGGCGGGAAGTCGCCGGTGGGCGCGGTCGGCTGGAGGTACAGGCCGAGGCTGGGCAGGCCGGTGGCCTCGGCGAGATGCCAGCCGAACGGGGCGGTGGTGGCCGACAGCAGGAGCAGGTCCGTGTCGTCGGTGACCGCGTCGGCGAACCCCCGGCCGAGTTCCGTGACGAAGGCGGCGGCCGTGCGCATGAGGTCCCGCCGGCTCCCGGCCCCGCCGTGCGCGCGTGGGTCGGCGGTCAGCGGCCGGAATCCCAGCCCGGCACCGTGGGCGAGGCCGGCGAAGCCGTCGGTGGCGGCCAGCGTCACCTGGTGTCCGGCGCGGGCCAGTACGGCGCCCACGCCGGTGCAGGGGGCGACGTCACCGCGCGACCCGGCCGTGGCGATCAGGATTCTCATGGCTGCTCCTCGGGATCCGGGCCGGCGGCCTCACGGCGGGCGGCATTGGCGTGGATCGCCTTGCTCACGTACGCGGCGAGGCCGGGCCGTTGCTGTGACGGCGGGACGAGGAGGGCGAAGGCGCGCGGGTCGGCGGCCAGGTCGTCGGCGACGCGCCGGTGGGTGTCCGGCGGGCAGGGGGTGAACCAGCGGGTCAGATGGCGGCGGTGTTCCTCGGCGAGGTCCATGGCCCGCTCGCCGTCGGCGGGTTCGCCGGCGTCGAAGGCGGCGAGCAGGCCGGTCCGCCAGGCGGCGGCCTCGGCCATCAGCCGCCGCCAGTCCTCCTTACCGTGGCCGGCCGCCCGTGCCATCGCCTCCCGGTACGCGGCCGAGTCCCGCCACTTCAGCTGTGCCTCGGTGGCGTAGCTGAGGTCGAAGGAGATCTCGCCGAAGACCTCGAAACGCTCCTCGGGGCTGAGCCGCACCCCGGTGCGCTGTACTTCGATGGCCTGCTCGGCCACCTCCGCGAGCCGTTCCAGCCGGGCGATCTCCTCGCGCAGCCGGCGCTGCCGCTCACGGAGGTGGCCGAGCGCGTCGGCGTGCGGGTCGCGCAGGATGACGGCGATCTCGTCGAGCGGGAAGCCCAGTTCGCGGTAGAAGAGGATCTGCTGGAGCCGGGCCAGGTCGGCGTCGCCGTAGCGGCGGTAGCCGGCGGGGCTGCGCTCGCCGGGCGAGAGCAGCCCTGTCCTGTCGTAGTGGTGCAGCGTCCGCACGGTCACCCCGGCGAACGCCGCGACCTGGCCCACCGAGTAGCCCATGTGCCCGCCCTTTCGTCCGGTCACAGGCTGCGGCCTGACGTAAGGGGAGGGTCAAGCCGGTCCGGGCCGCCCGTCATGCCTCGTCGCGGACCAGGGACAGCAGCCGGTCCAGGACCCGGGGTGCGGTGCGCAGGCCGTCGTGCTCGTACTCGTTGGTGACCCAGGGGCGCAGGCCGCGGATCGCGGCGGCGGTCTGAAGGGAGTGGGTGGCGTCGACGAACATGTCGTCGTGGTAGACGGCCGCGGCGACGGGGACCTCGTTGGCGGCGAGGCGGGCCGGGTCGTACAGCGGGCGCCAGTCGGTGCGGGCGGCGAGCAGGCCGGCGGTCTCGCGCAGGGGCCGCAGGGCGGGGTCGGACTCGAACATCCAGGGGTGGACGGTCTCGCCGGTGAAGAGCACCGGGCCGTCCCCGGCGAGCGCCTTGGCCGCGTCGAACTGCGGGAACTCGGCGCGGACGCGTTCGGCGGCCCAGGCCGTGGGGCGGTCGTCCTGGCCGTAGATCGACTCGTGGACGAGGGCGTAGAGCGGGTGGCCGGCGTACGACAGCAGGGTCTGCGCCTGTTCCTGGAAGGCGTCGGACAGCTCGTGGCCGGACGGTGTGCGCACGAAGGCGTCCTCCAGCAGCAGGTGCAGCCGGTGGCTGCCGTCGGTCGTGCCGAGCATGTGGCCGAGGGACTGGAAGGCCTCCACGGTGAAGCGGTAGCCGTTCGGCAGGACCACGTCGTGGGTGAGGAGATGGTCGGCGATCCGGCGGGCCCGCCGCACGTCCTCGGGGTAACGGTCGTAGTGGGCGGCGACCTTGCGCTCGATGCGCGGGTAGGCGGCCCGGTAGACGTCGTCGGCGTGGGCGTGCAGGGAGGGCAGGCCGCCGGTGATCAGCGCGGTGTGCACGCCTTCGGGGGCGAGGGAGAGGTACGACACCGTGCAGAAGCCGCCGTAGCTCTGGCCGAGCACGGTCCACGGGGCGCCGCCGGTGAGGCGGGGGCGGATGGCCTCGCAGTCGCGGACGATGGAGTCGGCGCGGAAGTGGGTGAGGTAGTCGGCCTGGGCGGCGGGGCCGCCGCGCAGCGGGAGCGTCTGCCGGGTGGCGGGGGTGGAGCGGCCGGTGCCGCGCTGGTCGAGCAGCAGGACGCGGTACTCCTCCAGGGCCCGGTCGAGCCAGGACTGACGCCCGACGAAGCGATTCGCCCCGAAGCCGGGGCCACCCGTGAGGTACACCAGCCAGGGCAGGTCCTGCCCGGCCTTGCCGCTCGCCACCGCCTCGCGGGCGTACAGCTCGATGGTCTCGCCCCCGGGATCGGCATGGTCGAGGGGCACGGTGAAGCGGTGGTCGGTGAGGACGACGCCGGGCTGGCGGTAGCTGAGGCTCAACGGGTCTCCCGGGACGAGCGGTACGGACGCGTCCCAGTTCAGCACATGGGCGCGCGCGGGCCGCACCCCGGGATCACGGTGCGGGCGCCGGGCGGGCGGTCAGCGCGCGACCAGGCTGGAGCGGCGCACCACCAGCTCCGGCCGGAGCACCACCCGGCGGTGCTCGTGGGGCCGCTCGCCCCGCTCGGTCTCCTCCAGCAGCAGTTCGGCGGCGAGGGCGCCCAGGGTGACGGCGGGCTGGCGTACGGAGGTGAGCGGGACGGCCGCCGCGGCGGCGAACTCGATGTCGTCGTAGCCGACGATCGCCAGGTCGTCGGGGACGGTGACGCCCGCCGCGTACATGGCCTGGAGCAGACCGAGGGCGAGCAGGTCGTTGGCGCAGAAGACGGCGGTGGGACGGTCGGCGAGGCCGAGCAGACGGGCGCCCGCGTCCCGGCCCGCGGCCACGTCGAGGCGTTCGGTGGGCAGTTCGCGCAGCGCCTCGGGACCGAGTCCGGCCTCGGCGAGGGCGGACAGCGCGCCGGTGCGCCGGTCGCGGACCTGGTTGAGCCCGCTCGGCCCGCTGACGTAGGCGATGGAGCGGTGCCCGGCGTCCACCAGGTGGCGCACCGCGAGCGCGCCGCCCGCGACATCGTCCACCGAGACCGAGCACTCGGTGGTGCCCTCGGCGACCCGGTCGACCAGCACGAACGGGATGCCGTGCCGGCGGAAGGCGGCGATGTTGCGGCCGGTGGCGTCGGCCGGGGTGAGCAGCACGCCCCGCACCCGCTGTTCGGCGAAGAGCGACAGGTACTCGGCCTCCTCGGCCGCGTCCTGGGCGCTGTTGCACACCATCACGCCCAGCCCGGCGTCCCGGGCGGCCCGTTCGGCGCCGCGGGCCACGTCCACGAAGAACGGGTTGCCCATGTCGAGCACGAGCAGCCCCATGATCCGGCTGCGGCCCGCCCGCAGTTGGCGCGCCGACTCGCTGCGGACGTACCCGAGCCGGTCGATCGCGGACAGCACCCGGGCCCGGGTCTCGCCGGCGACGGTGTCCGGGCGGTTGATGACATTGGAGACCGTGCCCACGGACACTCCGGCGGCGCGGGCGACATCCTTGATACCCACCGACTGGGCCATCGGGCTTCGAACCTCCAGGGGACGGGATGCGGCGGGACGAGCCTCACATTACCGTCACGTCGGAAGGGCGAAGTCGGCCACGTACAGCGGCGAGGGCGTCGTGCCGGCGGACTTCTCCTGGTACATGAACGACAGCACGTTGTCCGCCGCGATCCGGGTCTCGTCCACCACCACCTCGCCGAACGCGTTCAGCCCGGCGCCGTCGAACAGCAGCGTCCAGTCGGTGTACCCGCCGGCCGCCGAGGCGGCGGCGATCCGGCCGTGGGGCAGCACGGCGTAGGCGTTGTCATGGCGGTCCAGGACCAGCCTGGTGCGCTGGCTGGAGCGGAGCGGGACGGGGATCTCGGTCTTCAGCCAGCTGCCGGAGGAGGTCTTGCGCAGATGGTGGGCGCGGGCGTGGGCGGTGCGGGCCGCTGCGTAGCCGCCGGCCGGCGGGCCGAGGCGGACGGGGAGGTGGCTGACGATCGCGTGCGGCCGGCCGGCCGAGTCGGTGCACTGGCTCTCCTGGTTCATCAGGCAGTGGTCCGGGCCGAGCGGGTCGACGACCAGGCCGGCGCCGGTGACGCGGACCCGGTCCGGTCCGCCGGTGGTGCCCACCACGGCGCCCGCGTCGTTGCGCCAGGTCCGGCCGCGGTCGTCGGAGGTGACGTAGCCGGTGTCGTGGTTGGTGAGTCCGCCGCCGTCGGCGAGGACGGCCGGGTCCCGCTCCCGCCAGGTGAACAGGGCGTGCAGCCGGCCGTGCCGGTCGTAGTCGAGGCCGTGCAGGTACATGTTGCGGGCGGTGCTGGAGCCGTGCGCGCTGGTGTACGTGCCGGTGGCGCCGGACCACTCCCCCAGCGCGGTCCACCGGGAACCGTCGTACTCCGCGAGGGCGTTGCGGCCGTTGCCGGAGACGCCGGACCGGTAGGCCAGCTGGAGCCGGCCCTCGGGGGTGGTGAGGAACTGCGGGTAGGTGAAGCGGTCGGTGAGCGGCAGTCCGTCCAGGGTGGTCTGTACGGCTCCGAAGGCGGACGGGCCCCAGGCGGTGCCGGAGGGGTCGTCCAGGAGTCCGGCGACGGACTTGACGTAGTGGAAGCCGTCGCTGTGGGAGTCGAGGTTCAGGTGCAGGCGGCCGTCCGCCGGGGAGACGCCCATGCAGATGACGTTGTGGGAGTCGTCGGCCTTCAGCCGGTGGGGCAGGGTGACGGCCGACCATGCGGCGGCGCCGAGCCCGCGGCGGGCCACGACCGCCTCGCGGCCCGCCGTGTACCAGACGGCGTACTGGTGGCCGCCGTGGGTCAACAGGCCGTGTTTCTGGAAGGAGTTGGTGTTCACCAGGCCGTCGTAGGAGACGAAGTACAGGGCGCGGGCGTCCAGTCGGGTGCGGGCCGGACCGGTCAGCGAGGGTCTCATCCGCGTGGCTTCCGGGTCAGGCGAGGTGGAACACTTCGGTGAGCGGCCGCATGGCCTCGTCGGGCCGGGCGCCGTCCGGGGACTCGAAGAAGGGTGCCATCTCCTTCTGCCAGCGGGCGTTGACCTCGGTGACGGCCATCCGTGCCCGGGCGGCGGCGAAGTCCTCGGTCTCCAGATAGCCGACGAGCAGGCCGTCCTCGCGCAGGAACAGGGAGTAGTTGTGCCAGCCGGCCGCCTTCAGGGCGTCGAGCATCTCCGGCCAGACGGCCGCGTGCCGCGCCCGGTACTCCTCGAGCCGGTCCGCCCTGACCTTCAGCAGGAAGCACACGCGCTGCATGAACAGTCCCCGTTCTCTCGGAAGTGGTACCGGTCGATGGTGCGGGCGTCGGACACGGCCGGCTCGCCCAGGTCGAACACAGCGTTCCCGCCCAGGGTGTACGTCGTCCCGCCGGACGTGGAGGTCTCGCCCGGCATGCCGCTGATCCGCCCGGAGGCCGGCGCGACGGCGGTGCGGGCGCCGAGCGCGCCGGGCCTGGCCGGGTCCCACAGCGCGAAGACCTCGACGATGCCGTTCCTGACGTACCGGCGCGGGTCGTTCGGGGTGCGGAGGCCGGTCAGCCGGACCTTGCCCTCGTACGTGGCCCCGGAGGGGTACTGGGCGGCGTCGTTGCCGTAGGCGATGCGGACGAGCCGGGCGTGCTTGTACTTCGGGTCCTTGCAGCCGAGGGTGGTGTCGGAGCCGTGGGTGACGACCTTGATGCCGCCCCGCACGGCCTGCTTCGGCGCGGCGCACCGGGCGCCGGGGCCCTGCGCGGACACGGCGACGGCGTCCGCCCGCTGCCGGGTGAGGGTGTTGACGTGACTCACCTGCCCGAAGGGGTCGCTGGCGCTGCCCCGCCCCGCCTCCTCGCAGTGCGAGCCGGGTTCGGCGAGGGCCCGCTCACCGCCCTTGTCGGCGGTGGTGAAGCAGGGGTGGTCGACCTGCTTGGGCAGGAAGCCGGCGGTGAGGTCCTTCTTGGTCACGGAGTCCGGGCCGGCCGTGCGGGCGGGAGCGGCGGCGGCGCTGTCCGCCTCGGCGTCGTCCTCGGTGGTGCCGCCGCAGGCGGTGAGGGCGAGGGCCGGACCGGTGCCGGCTGCGAGCACGGTCGGCTCGGTGGCGGCGGCGCGCGGGAGGTCGGCGGTGATCCGGCTCTCGGCGATCTCCGCCGACTGCTGATCGGCGACGGGCAGTCCGCGCGCGGGCCGCCCGGGGGCGAGGCCGACGCGGAGGGGCCGCATCAGCCGAGCCGTCGTCACACGGGTGGCCTTGTGGCCGATCCGGCCGGACTCGGAGACGTCCTTCAGCGCCGGCACCGGGACCGGTCCCGGGTCGGGCGGGTGGGTCATGGGGGCTCCTCGACGACACCGGCGCGGGGCCGCCGGGCCGCCCACGATGCCATGAAAGGTTTCAAGTGGATTGCCGGGACCGTAGGCACCGTGACCATGTCACGTCAATGGGCCCCGGCTCGAAAAACTTTCGAGCAGTGGGGCGTGTAGTGCGGTGCTGCGGCCGGGTTCGCCGGAGTGCTTGACACCCCTGGTGGCGACCCCTAGCTTGCCGTTCTGAATCGTTTCATATGCTCGGTCCGCCGTCCGCCCGCCATCCACAGGAGCCCTGAAGTGACCGACCTCGCCGCGGTGAAGGCCGCGCTCAAGACCCAGGCCGTCGAGACGCCGTCGTGGGCGTACGGGAACTCGGGCACCCGGTTCAAGGTGTTCGCGCAGGCCGGGGTGCCGCGCTCGCCGTGGGAGAAGCTCCAGGACGCCGCGCGGGTGCACGCGTTCACCGGGGTGGCGCCGTCGGTCGCCCTGCACATCCCCTGGGACGCCGTGGAGGACTACGCCGCGCTCGCGAAGTACGCCGAGGAGCGGGGGGTGCGGCTGGGCACGATCAACTCCAACACCTTCCAGGACGACGCCTACAAGCTGGGCAGCATCTGTCATCCGGACGCGGCGGTACGGCGCAAGGCCGTGGACCACCTGCTGCGCTGCGTCGACATCATGGACGCCACCGGGTCCCGGGATCTGAAGCTGTGGTTCGCGGACGGCACCAACTACCCGGGGCAGGACGATGTGCGCGCCCGCCAGGACCGGCTGGCCGAGGGGCTGGCCGAGGTGTACGCGCGGCTCGGTGAGGGGCAGCGGATGCTGCTGGAGTACAAACTCTTCGAGCCGGCGTTCTACACCACGGACGTGCCGGACTGGGGGACCGCCTACGCGCACTGTCTCAGACTCGGCGACAAGGCGCGGGTGGTGGTGGACACCGGGCACCACGCGCCGGGCACCAACATCGAGTTCATCGTCGCCACGCTGCTGCGGGAGGGCAAGCTCGGCGGGTTCGACTTCAACTCGCGGTTCTACGCCGACGACGACCTGATGGCGGGGGCGGCGGATCCCTTCCAGCTGTTCCGGATCATGTACGAGGTGGTGCGCGGCGGGGGATTCACCTCCGAGGTCGCGTTCATGCTCGACCAGTGCCACAACATCGAGCCGAAGATCCCGGCGATCATCCGCTCCGTGCTGAACGTCCAGGAGGCCACGGCCAAGGCGCTGCTGGTCGACAGGGACGCGTTGGCCGAGGCGCAGGCCTCGGGGGACGTGCTCGGGGCGAACGCCGTGCTGATGGACGCGTACGCCACGGATGTGCGGCCGTTGCTCCGGGAGGTCCGGGAGGAGATGGGGGTGGACCCCGACCCGATGGCCGCGTATGCCCGGTCCGGGTGGGCCGAGAAGATCGTCGCCGAGCGGGTCGGCGGGGAGCAGGCCGGTTGGGGGGCGTGAGCGTCTGCCGGGTTCCTGTTCCGTCGCGGGGTGCGGGCCGTCCTGGGCTGGTCGCGCAGTTCCCCGTGCCCCTTCGTCACGTCCCCTCTCCCGGAAAGAACCGATAGCCATGACCACCCACCCCTCGGTCGACGCTCTCCTCTCCCGCTCCCACCGGCTCGGCTCCGACCCCCGCAACACCAACTACGCCGGCGGCAACGCCTCCGCGAAGGGCTCCGCCACCGATCCCGTGACCGGGGGTGAGGTGGAGCTGATGTGGGTCAAGGGGTCCGGGGGCGACCTCGGCACGCTCACCGAGGCCGGGCTGGCCGTGCTGCGGCTGGACCGGTTGCGGGCCCTGGCACAGGTGTACCCCGGGGTGGAGCGCGAGGACGAGATGGTCGGGGCCTTCGACTACTGCCTGCACGGCAGGGGCGGGGCCGCGCCCTCCATCGACACCGCCATGCACGCCCTGGTGGACGCCGCGCACGTGGACCATCTGCACCCGGACTCCGGTATCGCGCTCGCCTGCGCGGCCGACGGGGAGAAGCTGACCGCCGAGTGTTTCGGGGACCGCGTGGTGTGGGTGCCGTGGCGGCGGCCCGGGTTCCAGCTCGGGCTGGACATCGCCGCGATCAAGCGGGCGAACCCGCGGGCGGTCGGCTGCGTCCTCGGCGGGCACGGCATCACCGCCTGGGGCGAGACGTCCGAGGAGTGCGAGCGCAACTCGCTGTACATCATCCGGACCGCCGAGGCGTTCCTCGCCGAGCGGGGCAGGGCGGAGCCGTTCGGGCCGGTCGTCGCGGGGTACGAGGCGCTGCCCGAGGCGGAGCGGCGGGAGCGGGCCGCCGCGCTCGCGCCGTACGTCCGGGGTCTCGCGTCACAGGACCGGCCGCAGGTGGGGCACTTCGACGACTCCGACGTGGTCCTGGACTTCCTGGCCCGCGCCGAGCACCCCCGGCTGGCCGCCCTCGGCACCTCCTGCCCGGACCACTTCCTGCGCACCAAGGTACGGCCGCTCGTGCTGGACCTGCCGCCCACGGCGCCGCTGGACGACGCCGTCGCCCGGCTGAGGGAACTGCACGCCGCCTACCGGGAGGAGTACGCCGCCTACTACCGGCGGCACGCCCGGCCCGGCTCCCCCGCCATGCGCGGCGCCGACCCGGCCGTCGTGCTGGTCCCGGGTGTCGGCATGTTCAGCTTCGGCAAGGACAAGCAGACCGCCCGGGTGGCCGGCGAGTTCTACGTCAACGCGATCAACGTGATGCGGGGCGCCGAGGCGGTCTCGTCGTACGCGCCGATCGAGGAGGCGGAGAAGTTCCGCATCGAGTACTGGGCGCTGGAGGAGGCCAAGCTCCGGCGGATGCCCGCGCCCAAGCCGCTCGCCACCCGTGTCGCGCTGGTCACGGGGGCGGGCAGCGGGATCGGCAGGGCCATCGCGCACCGGCTGGCCGCGGAGGGGGCGTGTGTCGTCGTCGCCGACCTGAACGCCGAGGGCGCGGCGCGGGTCGCCGAGGAGCTGGGCGGGCCGGACAAGGCCGTCGCCGTCACCGTGGACGTCACCTCCGAGGAGCAGATCACCGCCGCGTTCCGGTCGGCGGTGCTCGCGTTCGGCGGGGTCGACCTGGTCGTCAACAACGCCGGGATCTCCGTGTCCAAGCCGCTGCTGGAGACCACCGCGCGGGACTGGGACCTCCAGCACGACATCATGGCCCGCGGCTCGTTCCTGGTGTCCCGGGAGGCGGCCAGGGTGATGACGGCGCAGGGACTCGGTGGCGACCTCGTGTACATCGTCTCCAAGAACGGCGTCTTCGCCGGACCGAACAACATCGCCTACTCCGCCACCAAGGCCGACCAGGCCCACCAAGTACGGCTGCTCGCGGCCGAGTTGGGCGAGCACGGCATCCGCGTGAACGGGGTCAACCCGGACGGTGTGGTGCGCGGCTCCGGCATCTTCGCCGGGGGCTGGGGCGCGCAGCGGGCCGCGGTGTACGGGGTGCCGGAGGAGAGGCTGGGCGAGTTCTACGCGCAGCGGACCCTGCTCAAGCGCGAGGTGCTGCCCGAGCACGTGGCGAACGCGGTGTTCGCGCTGACCGGCGGGGACCTCACGCACACCACCGGGCTGCACATCCCGGTCGACGCGGGTGTGGCGGCCGCGTTCCTGCGATGAGCGCGGGCGTGAAGGCGTACGCGGCCGTCGACCTGGGCGCGTCCAGCGGGCGGGTCATGGTGGGCCGGGTGGGCCCGGACTCGGTGGAGCTGACCGAGGCGCACCGGTTCCCGAACCGGCCGCTGCGGCTCCCGGAGGGGCTGCGCTGGGACATCCTCGCGCTCTACGGCGGTGTCCTGGACGGGTTGCGGGCCGCGGGCGCCCGCAGCGGTGGCCGGCTCGCCTCGGCCGGCATCGACGGCTGGGCCGTCGACTACGGCCTGCTGGACGGCGAGGGGGCGCTGCTCGGCAACCCGGTCCACTATCGCGACGCCCGCACCGAGGGCGTCGCGGAGAAGGTGTGGGCGACCGTGCCGGCGGCCGAGCTGTACGCGGCGACCGGCATCCAGTACGCGCCGTTCAACACGCTGTACCAGCTCACCGCGGACCGCTCGACCGCCCGGTTCGCGCTCGCGGCACGGGTGTTGCTGGTCCCGGACCTGCTGACGTACTGGCTCACCGGCGAGCAGGGCACCGAGCTGACCAACGCCTCCACCACCCAGCTCGTCGACCCCCGGACCCGGACCTGGGCGCACGGGGTCGCCGGCCGGCTGGGCATCGACCTCGCCCTGTTCGCGCCGCTGCGGCAGCCGGGCGATCCGGCCGGGGCGCTGCGGCCCGAGGTACTGGCGGAGACCGGGCTGCGCGGCCCGGTGCCGGTCACGGCGGTCGGCTCGCACGACACCGCGTCGGCGGTGGTGGCGGTCCCGGCGACGGGTGAGCGGTTCGCCTACATCTGCACCGGCACCTGGTCCCTGGCCGGCCTGGAGCTGTCCGCGCCGGTGCTGACCGAGGAGAGCCGGGCGGCGAACTTCACCAACGAGCTGGGGCTGGACGGCACGGTCCGCTATCTGCGCAACATCATGGGACTGTGGCTGCTCCAGGAGTGCGTACGGGCCTGGGGGGAGCCGGACCTGGGGCTGCTGCTGCGGCAGGCGGCGGCCGTGCCGACGCTGCGTTCGGTGGTGGACGCCGGGGACGCGGCGTTCCTCGCGCCGGGCCGGATGCCGGAGCGGATCGCCGAGGCGTGCCGGGCGTCGGGGCAGCCGGTGCCGGTGACCCCGGCCGAGGTGACCCGGTGCATCCTGGACTCGCTGGCCCTCGCCCACCGGCGGGCGGTGCTGGACGCGGCCCGGCTGGCCGACCATCCGGTGGACGTGGTGTACCTCGTCGGCGGCGGCACCCGCAACGCGCTGCTGTGCCAGCTGACGGCCGACGCCTGCGGGCTTCCGGTCGTGGCGGGCGCGACCGAGGCGGCGGCCCTGGGCAATGTGCTGGTGCAGGCCCGCGCGCAGGGACTCGCCGGCGATCTGCCCGCGCTGCGCCGGCTGCTCTCCCGCACCCAGCCGCTCACCCGGTACTCGCCCCGGGGGGACACCGGCCGGTGGCGGGCGGCCGAGGCACGGCTCGCCGCCCGGTGAGCCGGGTCCCGGCATGTGACGGGGCCGGAGCGCGGCGCGCCGCCTGGTGAGCCGTGCTCTCCCCGTGGCCGTACGCCGCCGACTACCCTGCGATCGTCCGATGATCCTTCTCTTCCCGTCCGACCACCGACACCGAGGAGCCGCGATGCGTGTCGCCCTGTTCCTGACCTGTGTCAACGACACGCTGTATCCGGACACCGGCCGGGCCGTGGTGAAGCTGCTGACCAGACTGGGTGTCGACGTCGACTTCCCGATGGACCAGACCTGCTGCGGGCAGGCGCACTACAACACCGGCTACCGCCATGAGGCCGAGCCGCTGGCCCGGCATTTCTCCGATGTCTTCCGCGACTACGAGGCGATCGTGACCCCGTCCGGCTCGTGCGGGGCGATGGTACGGGAGCTGTATCCGCGCCTCGGCGAACGGGCCCGGGCCGAAGGACGCGGGGACGGGCTCGCCCGGGCGCTGGCGCCGGTGGTGCCGAAGACGTACGAGCTGACGGAGTTCCTGGTGGACGTGCTCGGCGTGACCGACGTCGGCGCCTACTACCCGCACAAGGTCACCTACCACCCCACCTGTCACGGGCTGCGCGGACTCGGCCTCGGGGACCGGCCGCGCCGGCTGCTGGAGGCGGTGCAGGGGCTGGAGCTGGCCGAGCTGCCGGGGGCCGCAGAGTGCTGCGGGTTCGGCGGGACGTTCGCGGTGAAGAACGCCGCGGTGTCGGCGGCGATGGGCGTGGACAAGGTGCGCGACGCGGAGGCGACGGGCGCCGAGGTGCTGTGCGCGGCCGACAACTCCTGCCTGATGCACATCGGCGGCACGATGAGCCGGCTGGGCAGCGGCATGCGGCCGGTGCACATCGCGGAGATCCTGGCGAGCACAAAGGAGGAACCGGCGGTATGAGCGCCACGTTCGTCGGCATGCCCGCGTTTCCGGAGGCCGCGCGGGAGGCCGTCCGCAACCCCACCCTGCGCGGCAACCTGCGCCACGCCACGCACACCATCCGCGCCAAACGGGCCCGGGCCGTCGGCGAGTTGTCCGACTGGGCCGGGCTGCGCGAGGCGGGCCGCCGGATCAAGGACCACACCCTGCGCCATCTCGACCGGTACCTGGAGCAGTTGGAGGAGTCGGTCACCGCGGCCGGCGGTACGGTGCACTGGGCGGCCGACGCCGGGGAGGCCAACCGGATCGTCACCGAACTGGTCCGGGCCACCGGCGAGTCGGAGGTCGTCAAGGTCAAGTCGATGGCCACGCAGGAGATCGAGCTGAACGAGGCCCTCGCGGCGGCGGGCATCCGCGCCTACGAGACCGATCTCGCGGAGCTGATCGTGCAGTTGGGCAAGGACCGCCCCTCGCACATCCTCGTCCCCGCCATCCACCGCAACCGGGGCGAGATCCGGGACATCTTCGCGCGGGAGATGCGCGAGTGGGGCCGGCCGGCACCCGAGGACCTGACGGACACGCCCGCCGACCTGGCCGAGGCGGCCCGGCTGCACCTGCGGGAGAAGTTCCTGCGGGCGAAGGTCGGCATCTCCGGCGCCAACTTCATGGTCGCCGAGACCGGCACCCTCGTGGTCGTCGAGTCCGAGGGCAACGGCCGGATGTGTCTGACCCTGCCCGAGACGCTGATCTCGGTCGTCGGCATCGAGAAGATCGTGCCCACCTGGCGGGACCTGGAGGTCTTCCTGCAGACCCTGCCCCGCTCCTCGACCGCCGAGCGCATGAACCCCTACACCAGCATGTGGACCGGCACCATGGACGAGGACGGCCCGCGCGCCTTCCACCTGGTGCTGCTCGACAACGGCCGCACCGACACCCTCGCCGACACCGTGGGCCGGCAGGCGCTGCGCTGCATCCGCTGCTCGGCCTGCCTGAACGTGTGCCCGGTGTACGAGCGGGCGGGCGGGCACGCCTACGGCTCGGTGTACCCGGGCCCCATCGGCGCCATCCTCAGCCCCCAGCTGCGGGGCACGGGCAGCGAGATCGACGCCTCCCTGCCGTACGCCTCGTCACTGTGCGGGGCCTGCTACGAGGTGTGCCCGGTCGCCATCGACATCCCCGAGGTGCTGGTGCACCTGCGGGAACGGGTGGTGGAAGGCGGTCCGGCCGTGCGCCGGGGCAACAAGGTGCTGCTGAAGCCGGCGAAGGGCCACGCGGCCGAACGGGCGGCGATGCGGGCGGCGCGCTGGGCGTTCGCCCACCCCGGCGCCCTGCGCGCGGGCCAGCGGCTGGCCTCCCGGACGCGCCGGCTGCACCCGCGCACCCTGCCGGGTCCGGGCCGGGCGTGGAGCGGCACTCGGGACCTGCCGGCCGTGCCCCCGGAGCCCTTCCGGGACTGGTGGCAGCGCACCCGCGGCGGAAAGGACGGCGACAGGTGAACAGCAGGGAACGGATCCTCGGCCGGGTGCGGCGGGCCCTCGCGGACGTGACCCCGGACGAGCGGCCGTACGAGCAGGCCGTGCCCCGGGACTACCTGCGCGCACACGGGGAGCGGACCGCCGGGGAGACGGTGGAGCTGCTGGCGGAGAACCTCGCGGACTACCGGGCGATGGTGCACCGGGCCGACACCGAGGAACTGCCGAGGCTCGTCATGCGGCTGCTCGCCGAGCACGGCTCCCGGGAGGTGCTGGTCCCGCCGGGGTTGCCCGAGGAGTGGCTGGCCGCCATGGACGCGGTACGGGTCCCCGACGGCCCGGCGGACACGGCCCGGCGGCTGGACCGGGTGGACAGCGTGGTCACCGGCTGCGCGGTGGCGATCGCGGAGACCGGCACCCTCGTGCTCGACGGCTCCCCGGACCAGGGCCGGCGCCGTATCTCGCTCATCCCGGACCACCACATCTGCGTCGTCCGCGTCCCGGACCAGGTCGTCTCCTCCGTCCCCCAGGCCCTCGAACGCCTCGACCCGGCCCGCCCGTTGACCTGGATCTCGGGACCGTCGGCCACCAGCGACATCGAACTGGACCGGGTGGAGGGCGTGCACGGCCCCCGCACGCTGGAGGTGATCCTGCTCGGCTGACCGCCCGGCACGCGGGATCCGCCGGTCGGGGCACGACGGGATGAGGGGGCGGGCCGGCTGCCGTAGCGTGGGGGAATGATCCGGTTCGAGCAGGTCACCAAGCGGTATCCGGACGGTACG
This sequence comes from Streptomyces sp. DSM 40868, assembly GCF_011820545.1. Classification (NCBI taxonomy): domain Bacteria; kingdom Bacillati; phylum Actinomycetota; class Actinomycetes; order Kitasatosporales; family Streptomycetaceae; genus Streptomyces; species Streptomyces sp. DSM 40868. The sequence continues at coordinate 7,811,417 of NZ_CP050504.1, read as the reverse complement.
ACGGCCGTGGACGACCTCTCCTTCGAGGTCGCCGAGGGCGAACTGGTGACGCTCGTCGGGCCGTCCGGGTGCGGCAAGACGACGACCATGATGATGGTGAACCGGCTCATCGAGCCGACCTCCGGCCGGATCCTGGTCGACGGCCGGGACGTCGCCGGCGTCGACCCGGTGCGGCTGCGCCGCCGCATCGGGTACGTCATCCAGCAGGTGGGCCTCTTCCCGCACCGCACCGTCCTGGACAACACCGCGACCGTGCCCGCGCTGCTCGGCTGGAAGCGGGCGCGCGCCCGGGCCCGGGCGGCCGAGCTGCTGGACCTGGTGGGCCTGGACCCGAAGACGTACGGGCCGCGCTATCCCCACCAGCTGTCCGGCGGGCAGCGGCAGCGGGTCGGCGTGGCCCGCGCGCTGGCCGCCGACCCGCCGGTGCTGCTGATGGACGAGCCGTTCGGCGCGGTCGACCCGGTGGTGCGCGAGCAGTTGCAGGACGAGTTCCTGCGCATGCAGGCCGAGGTGCGCAAGACGGTGCTGCTCGTCACGCACGACATCGAGGAGGCCGTCCGGCTCGGCGACCGCATCGCCGTGTACGGACAGGGCCGCATCGAGCAGTTCGACACGCCCGGCGCGGTCCTCGGGGCGCCCGCCACGCCGTACGTCGCCTCCTTCGTGGGCGCCGACCGGGGGCTGAAGCGGTTGTCGGTCACCGCGATCGAGCCGGACGACCTGGAGCAGCCGCCGGTGGCCCGCCCGGAGGAGTCCGCCGCGCGGGCCCGGGAGCGGCTGCTCGGCCAGGGCGCCCGGTGGGCGGTGGTCCTGGACGCGGACGGTGATCTGCACGGCTGGGTCGGCATCGGGGAACTGGCGGCGGGCGGCACGGTCGGGGACCGGGCCCACCGGATGACCGCCTGGGTGCCGGTCGGGGCGCCGCTGAAGCAGGCGTTCGGGGTGATGCTCCAGCACGACGCCGGGTGGGTGGCCGTGCTGGACGGGGCGCGGTTCCTCGGCGTGCTGACCCCGGCGAAGCTGCACGAGGCGCTGCGCCGCTCGGTGGACGCGGACGCGCGCGGGGTGACGCGGGGGCAGGTGCCGTTCGACTCGGTGGCGGACGCCTGAGGCGGCCTACCCGGTCAGCCCCTTGTCTTGGAGGTAGGCGCGGGCCACGTCGGCGGGCAGCCGGCGCGCGGAGTCGACCTGCCGGTTCATGGCGGCGAGGTCGGCGGTGGTCAGGACGTCGTCGAGCCGTCCCAGGGCCTTGGCCACCCGTGCGCCGCCCGCGCGGGCGCGGTTGACGACCGGGACGACGTGGTCGGCGTTCTGCAGCCGCTTGTCGTCGGCGAGCAGGACCAGGCCGAAGGAGTCGAGGGTGGCGTCGGTGGTGGTGGTCAGCACCAGCTGGTCCCGGCCCTGCTGCACGGCCCGTTTGGCCTGGGTGGTGCCGACGCCCTTGGGGTCGATCCCGGTGATGTGGATGCCGTACACCTTGCGCAGGCCCGGGGCGCAGTACGGCCGCCGTACGCACTCGTCGCCCGCCGCGAGCCGTACCGGAAGTTTCCTGGCGCCGAGGTCGCTGAGGGTCTTCAGGCGGTGCCGGCGGGCGTAGGCGGCACTCACCGCGAAGGCGTTCTGGTCGACGGCCCGGCCCGGCGCGAGGACGGTCAGGCCCCGGGGTGTGGCGAGGGCGCGCAGGGCCTTCATCGTGGCGCCGAGGTCGGGCGAGCCGACCGGGGCCGCGTCGGCGCCGTGCGTCTTGGCGTTCAGCCAGTCGGCGAAGGTGGCGGCGTACTCGGGTACGACGTCGATCCGGCCCGATTCCAGGGCCGGTTCGTACAGTTCCCGGTTGGCGACCGTGAGGATGGAGGTCCGGTATCCGGCATCGCCGAGCAGCCGGGCGTACAGCTGGGCGAGCAGGTCGCTCTCGGTGAAACCGGCCGAGCCGATGGTCAGCCGGCGGCTGTCACCGGGCGCGGCGGTGACCTGGCCGCGGTCCTCCAGGGCGGGGCCGGCGGCACAGGCGCCGAGGAGGAACAGGGCGAGGAGAGCGAGGGCGGGTGTCCTGGGGTTTCTCATGGCCCACCGCTCCTCGCCCGGGCCGGCGCCAGCCGCTCGGCGAGTTCGAAGACGGCCTCCACCACGAGGGCGAAGGCGGCCACGAGGAACGCGCCCGCGACCACCTGGGGCGTGCTGGCCAGGTTGAACCCGGCCGTGATGATCCGGCCGAGACCGCCGCCGCCCGCGAGCGCGGCGATGGTGGCGGTGGCGACGAGCTGGACCGCGGCGATCCGGACCCCGTTCAGCAGCAGGGGGAGCGAAAGGGGCAGTTCCACGTGGAACAGCAGCTGGCGGCCGGTCATCCCCATGCCCCGGGCGGCCTGGACGACACCGCGGTCGACCTCGCGCACGCCGACGTAGGCGTTGGTGAGCAGCGGCGGTACGGCGAACAGCACCAGGGCGACGACGGTGGGGCCGTCGCCCCAGCGTCCGACGGGGGTGAGCAGCAGCAGGACCAGGACGGCGAAGGTGGGCACGGCCCGGCCCGCGTTGGCGAGGTTCACGGCGAGCGCGCCGCCCTTGCCGAGGTGGCCGAGGACCAGCGCGACGGGCAGGGCGATCGCACAGCTCAGCAGGAGGCAGACGGCGGTGAGCAGCAGGTGCTGGAGCAGCCGGTGCCGGATGCCGTCCTCGCCCGGCCAGTGCGCGGGGTCGGTGAGCCAGTCCCAGGCGGCGGCGAGCGTGCTCACGCGCGGGCCGTCCTGGTCCAGGGCGTGATCAGCCGCTGCACGGCCAGCAGGAGCAGGTCCGCGGCGACGGCGATCAGCACGCACAGCACGGACGCGGTGAGCACCTGGGCCTTGAAGTAGCTGTTCATGCCCGCGTAGATGAGGTTGCCGAGGCCGCCGTAGCCGACGATCGCGCCGACCGTGGCCAGGGAGACCGCCGAGACGGTGGCGATGCGCAGGCCCGCCATCGCGGCGGGCAGGGCGAGCGGCAGCTCCACGGCGAGGAGCAGGCGAACGGGGCCGTAGCCGAGGCCGCGCGCGGCCTGCCGGGTCTCCTCCGGGACGGCGCGCAGGCCCGCGAGGATGTTCCGGACGAGCACGGTGAGCGAGTACAGCGCCAGCCCGGCGACGACGAGGGCGGCGGACAGGCCGTACAGGGGCAGGAGGAGGGAGTACATGGCCAGCGACGGGATGGTGTAGAGGATCGTCGTCACGGCCAGCACCGGGCCGGCCGCCCAGCCCCAGCGCCGGGCCAGCACCGCGAGCGGCACCGCGATGACCAGGCCGGTCAGCACCGACACCGAAGTCAGCTGGAGATGCTGGACGACCGCGTCGAGCAGGATCTGCCGACGGGTGCTCAGATAGACCCCGCAGATCCACTCGTTGCGCGCCAGGCAGTCGTCGGGGAGCGGTGTCACGGGTCCATTGCAGCGGGCGGGGCGGGCGGGGGCGCGTTGTGATGGGCTGGACGGGGTGCGGGCGGGGGTGCGGGCCTTGCCGGGCGGTGGCCCTTGCGGGGCGGTGTGCGGGCCCGGGCTGAAGGGGGCTCGCCGGGGGTGTTCGTCGGGCGCGGCTGATCGGCGCAGACCGTGGCGCGGGAGCTGAACAAGCGCTTAGATAGGAGCCGGTACGTTTCCCTGGGGCCCTCTCCCAGGACCGCGCTGCTCCCGACCCGCCGGAGGCCCCCGTTGTTCACGTCCGTCGACGACGTCTCCGTCCGCCTCGCCGAGGCCGGCTACCTCGCCTCGCCCGCCGTCGCCACCACCGTGTTCCTCGCCGCCCGGCTGGGCAAGCCGCTGCTGGTGGAGGGGCCCGCCGGGGTCGGCAAGACCGAGCTGGCCAAGGCCGTCGCCCAGGTGGCCGGCGCCCGGCTGGTACGGCTGCAGTGCTACGAGGGCGTGGACGAGTCCCGGGCGCTGTACGAGTGGAACCACGCCAAGCAGCTGCTGCGCATCAGCGCGGGCCGCGACGAGAGCTGGGACGAGACCCGTACCGACATCTTCAGCGAGGAGTTCCTGCTCCCCCGCCCGCTGCTGACCGCCATCCGCGGTGACGAGCCGACGGTGCTGCTCATCGACGAGACCGACAAGGCCGACGTCGAGATGGAGGGACTGCTGCTGGAGGTGCTCAGCGACTTCCAGATCACGGTCCCCGAACTGGGCACGGTCACCGCCACCCGCCGCCCGTTCGTCGTCCTCACCTCCAACGCCGGCCGGGAACTGTCCGAGGCGCTGCGCCGCCGCTGCCTGTTCCTGCACATCGGGTTCCCGGAGGAGGAACTGGAGCGGCGGATCGTACGGCTGAAGGTGCCGGGCCTCGGTGCCGCGCTGACCGAGTCGGTGGTGCGGGTGGCCGGGGCGCTGCGCGCGATGGACCTGCGCAAGGCGCCGTCCGTCGCCGAGACCGTCGACTGGGCGCGCACCCTGCTGGCCCTGGGCGCCGGCACCCTGGACGAGAGCGTCGTACGGGACACCCTCGGGGTGATCCTCAAGCACCAGGACGACATCCAGAAGGCGGCGGCCAAGCTGGACCTGGACGCGCTGTGACCGCGGTGGCCGACCGGATCACCGGCCTGGTCGGGGCGCTGCGCGCGCACGGGGTGCGGATCGGCACCGGGGAGACCGTGGACGCGGCGCGGGCGGTGGCGGCGCTGGGCCTGGCGGACCGGGAGCTGCTGCGCGAGGGGCTGGCCGCGACGCTGCTGCACGGTCCGGGCCAACGGGCCCTGTTCGACTCGGTCTTCGACCTGTACTTCCCGCGCGGTGTCGGCGGTCCGCGGAGCGCTTCCGGGGACCGGGACGATCTGCGCGACCGGCTCGCCGAGGCGCTGGCCGCCGACGACCGGGCGCTGCTGGCCCGGTTGGCGGCCGAGGCGGTCGACGGGCTGGGCGGGTACGGGAGTTCACCCGGCTCGGACGGCTGGTCGGCGTACCAGACGCTGGAACGGCTGCGTCCGCAGACCCTGTTGGCCCGGGTACGGGCCGACGTCCGGGGCCGGGGCGGAGGCGGTGCGGGCGGGAGCGGCGCGGGCGGGGCGGACTTCGCGGACCGGCTGCTGGACGACGAGATCCGGCGCCGCATCGAGGAGTTCCGGCGGATGGTCGGGGCGGAGGCGCGACGCCGGGTGGCGGAGCGGCGCGGGCGCGACGAGATCGCCCGGCGGGGCGTCCGCCCGACCGCCGACCGGGTCGACTTCCTGTACGCCGGCCGGGACCAGCTCGCCGAACTGCGCAGGGCCTGTCCAGCCGCTCGCGCGCAAGCTGGCCACCCGGCTGGCCGCGCGCCGCCGCCGGGCCGCGCGCGGCACGATCGACCTGCGCCGCACCCTGCGCTCGTCGCTGTCCACGGGCGGGGTGCCGATGCGGCCGGTGCTGCGCCGGCGCCGCCCGGTCCGCCCCGAACTGGTGCTGCTGTGCGATGTGTCCGGCTCGGTGTCCGGGTTCTCCGACTTCACCATGCTCCTCGTCCAGGCGCTGCACGAGGAGTTCACCAAGGTGCGTGTGTTCGCCTTCGTCAACCGGCTGGACGAGGTCACCGCTCTGCTCGACCACGGCCGCGCCGACCCGGACGGGCTGGGCACCCGCATCCGGGCCGAGGCCACACTCACGGGCTATCACGGCAGCAGCGACTACGGCATGGCGCTGGGCGAGTTCGCCGAACGGTACGGCGGCGCGGTCGGCCCGCGTACGACGGTGTTCATCCTCGGTGACGCCCGGACGAACATGAGCGACCCGAACCTCTCCGCCGTACGGGACATCGCCCGGCGGGCCCGGCGCGTCCACTGGCTGAACCCCGAGCCGCGCGACCGCTGGGGCACCGGCGACTCGGCGGCGCCCGCGTACGCCGGCCTGGTGGAAATGCACGAGTGCCGCACGGCCCGGCAACTCGGCGCGCTGATCGCCCGGTTGCTGCCGGTGTAGGCGCGCCCGGGGCGCGCCCGCCGACGTGGGTGACGGCGGGCCGCCCACCGTGATCGACTGGGCGCGGCGGCACCCCCGCCCGCCGAGCACCGAGCACCGAGCACCGAGCACCGAGGACATCGCGATGAGCCAGCACCCGCCCGTGCCGCTGGGCACCTTCCCCACCCCCGTCGAACCGGCGCCCCGGCTGGCCGTCGCGCTCGGGCTGGAGCCGGACGACCTGTGGGTGAAGCGGGACGACCTGACCGGACCGGGCGGCGGCGGGAACAAGGTCCGCAAACTGGAGTGGACGGTCGGCGCGGCCCTCGCCGAGGGCGCGGACACCCTCGTCACGACCGGCGCCCCGCAGAGCAACCACGCCCGGCTCACCGCCGCCGCCGGCGCCCGGCTGGGGCTGGACGTCGTCCTCGTCCTGCGCGGCTCCCCGGGCGGCTCCCGCTCCGGCAACCTCGCCCTGGACGGGCTGTTCGGGGCGCGGCTCGCCTGGGCCGGCGAGGTGGACCGGGCCGCGCTGGACGCCAGGGCCGAGGAGGTCTGCGCGCGGCTGCGGGCGGCCGGCGCCCGTCCGGCGCTGATCCCGTTCGGCGGTTCCAGCACCCTGTCGGCCAGGGGCTACGCGGACTGCGGGGCGGAACTGCGCGAGCAGGTGCCCCGGCTGCGCACGGTGGTGGTCGCGCTCGGCTCGGGCGGCACCATGGCGGGGCTGGTCGCGGCCCTGGGCGGCGACTCGGTGCTCGGTGTCGACGTGGGCGCGCTGGCCGACCCGGCTGCCGCGGTGGCGGAGTTCGCCGCGCCGCTCACGCGCGAGGAGGTCGTACCGGAGGGGCTGCGGGTGCGCCGGGACCAGGTGGGCGCCGGGTACGCCGCCCTGACCGGCCCGGTGACGGAGGCGCTCCGGCTCGCCGCCCGCACCGAGGGCCTGGTCCTGGACCCGACCTACACGGGCCGGGCCCTGGCCGGCCTCCGCGCGGCCGTCCGGGACGGTGACATCCGCCCGGGCGAGAAGACGGTCTTCCTGCACACCGGCGGCCTGCCGGGCCTCTTCGGCCATCCGGCGGCGGTGGCCTTCGCGGAGGAGGGTGCGGCGGTCTTCGAGGCGTGACTTTCCCGGGCGGGCCGGCGTACGGCCGCTCCTTCTACTCCTTCGCGTACTCGTTCGCCATGGTGCCCGCGAAGTCGTGGACCACGACCTGCTCGTCACCGACCACCCAGGCGTCGTGGCCGGGCGGGCACACGAAGACGTCTCCCGGGCCGACCTCGCCCTCTCCGCCGTCGTCCATGCGGATGTGCAGCCGCCCTCGCACCACGTATCCGTTGTGGTGCACCATGCAGCTGCCGGTTCCCGCGATCGGTGCCACGGACTCCGACCAGCGCCAGCCCGGCTCGAACGTGCCCACCGCGAAGTCGAGCCCGGTCAGGTGCAGCGCTTCGAGGTGGCCGCGGGGGAAGTCACGCCGTTCGTCCGGCTTGTCGACCGTCTTCACTTCCAGCATGACGGTGTCCTCCCTTCCGGCCGCTCACCGCGGCCGGGGCCGGCCCCCGTCCCCCGGCGGCCTCGGGCGGCACCGGCGCTGCGGCGGTGGCCGTACCCCACCCCACCATCGTCGGCCCGGGGCGCCCGCCCCGCCAACCACGGGTACCGCCCGGCGGCGGGCTACCAGTCGCGCGCCGCCCGCAGCAGGAACGTACGGACGCGGGTCACGTCCGGGTTGTCGCAGGCGCCGGGGCGCTGGACGAGGAAGCCGGTGTTGATCGGGGGGTCCTCCGGTTCCAGCAGCGCCACGAGCACACCGGACTCCAGCAGGTCCTGGCACAGATACCGGGGCAGCACGCCGAACCCGGCGCCCGCGGTGACGGCGGCGAGCACCCCGCGCAGGTCGGGCACGGTCACGGCGGCGGTACGGGTGAGGCGCCGGCCGAAGACGTGCCGCCAGTAGCGGCGGGCGATCGGCAGGTCCTCGGCGTAGGTGACGAGCGGGACATCGTGCAGGAGGGCGGGGTCGAAGGAGCGGCCCGGGTCTCCGGCCGGCGTCTCCGGGGCGGCGGACCTCTCGGCCTCCGGCCCGTCGGGTCCTCCCCTGTCGTCCGGGTCCCCCTCGCCGGGATCCCTCGCCTCGGTGCCCCCATCGCCGATGTCCCGGGGGTGCCGCGCGTCCCTCAGCCGGTCGGCCCACACCGGGGCGGTGACCAGGACGAACTCCTCGTCGGTGAGCGGCACGGCGTGCAGGGTCCGGCCTCGTGGACGGGTGGTGGCGATCACCAGGTCGTGGCGGCCGGCGCGCAGTTCGTCCAGCAGGGGATCGGTCAGCCCCGTCGACACCCGCAGCCGTACGCCGTCGGCGACCAGCGGCGCCAGGGCCGGCAGCACGGTGGTGCACAGCAGTTCCGCCGGGCCGGCCAGATGGACGGGTTCGGCCCTGCTCCCGGCCGCCGGGGCGGGGCCCGCGACGGCGGCCAGCTCGTCCAGCGGCGCGGCGACGCGGGCGGCCAGTTCGTCGGCCACCGGGGTCGGTGTGACCCCGCGCGGCAGCCGCTCGAACAGCTCCCGGCCGGTCTGCCGCTCCAGCGCCCGCATCTGCGTCGTCACCGTCGGCTGCGACAGCCCGAGCAGCCGGGCGGCGCCGGTGAAGGAGCCGGACCGGTACACCGCGAGGAAGGTGCGCAGCAGGTTGAGGTCGAGGGAAGCGGTCTCCACGGCTCCGAGTATGGCCGCAGCCATGGCCGCAGCCTCTCCCGGCATCCATAGGAAATCCAATGCCGGCCATACGATCCTTCATTGGATGCCTATGGGCGTGCTGTCCTACGTTCGCAGTCGCAGACCCCAGTTCCCTGGGATCCCGGCTTTTCTGGAGAGAACCACCATGTCGAAGATCCTTTTCGTGCTGACCGGCGCCGACCACTGGACGCTCGCCGACGGCACCACGCATCCGACCGGCTTCTGGGCCGAGGAGGCCGTGGTCCCCTACCGCGCCCTCAAGGCCGCCGGCCACGAGATCGTCGTCGCCACGCCGGGCGGTGTCGTGCCGCCGGTCGACCGGGCCAGCCTGGCCGCCGAGGTCAACGGCGGACAGGAGAAGGCCGGTGAACTCGCCCGCGCCCTGGAGGAGATGACCGAGCTGAGGACGCCGGCGAAGCTCGCGGAGGTGGACCTCGACGACTTCGCGGCCGTCTTCTACCCGGGCGGTCACGGCCCCATGGAGGACCTGGCGGTGGACGCCGAGTCGGGCCGGCTGCTGATCGAGACCCTGGACTCGGGCAAGCCGCTGGCCGTTGTGTGCCACGGTCCGGCCGCGCTGCTCGCCGCGATCCGGCCGGACGGCACCAACGCCTTCGCCGGCTACCGCGCGGCGGCCTTCACCAACGAGGAGGAGGTGCAGGGCGGGCTGGCCGGGCAGGCCAAGTGGCTGCTCCAGGACCGGCTGACCGAGGCGGGCGTCGACGTGCGCGCGAGCGAGCCGTGGGCGCCGCACGTGGTGGTGGACCGCAATCTGGTCACCGGCCAGAACCCGGCGTCCTCGGCCCCGGTCGCGGAGGAACTGCTGAAGCTGCTGGGCTGAGACGCCCGGGTGAAGCTGCTGGGCTGAGACGCCCGGGCCGGCCGGCGGTGGGGGCGCGGGAGCGCGGCGGAGAATTTCGTCGGCCGCGACCCGCAACCTCGCCGGGGGTCGGACGTCTGTCGGGGTGGAGGCCTCCACTTCGTCCAGATGTCCGACCCGAGCGACCGAAGGAACACATGTCCGCACACCGTGCCCCACGCCAGCACCGTACGCACCGGCTGCGCGCCGCCCTGGGGGTCTCCGCCGTAGGCGCCGCCCTGACCGTCGCCGGCGCCATGACCGCGCAGGCGGCCCAGGACAGCGCGCCCGCCAAGGCCGACCACTCGTCCGCGGCCCCGGCCCCGGAGGACGCCCAGGTGTCCACCCCGGTCCCGGCCCCGGCCGGCCACCAGGCGTCCACCCCGGCTCCGGTCCCGCCGACCCACACCGCGACGCCGTCCCCGGTGCCGTCGCCGGTCCGCACGGGGACTCCCGCCCCGGTGCCGCCGCCGACGGGTACGGCGACCCCCGCGCCGGCCCCGACCACGGCCGTTCCCTCCCCCGTCCCCGCCCCGGCCAGCCCCGTCCCCGCCCCCGTGCCGGCCACGGAGGCCCCGGCCCCGGCCCCGGAATCGGCCCGCCCGGCGCCCGTCCCGCACCACCACCGCCACGCCGCACCGGCACCGGTTCCGGTTCCGGTTCAGCACTGAGGCAGGTCCGGTGCGGGGGAGCCGTCGCGCGGCGGCTCCCCCGCACCGGGACCCGGCACCGGGAGACCCATGACGACAGCGACACCACCGGCCACGGCCCTGCCCCGGGAACGCGCCGGCACCCCGAAGCCCTCCGCGTCCTGGCCGCGGCGGCTCACCCACGTGCTCCGCACCCGCGTCCTCGCCCGGACCCCCGCGGGTACGGCACCGGCCGCGCCCCGCACCGGCGCCCCGGCCGGCGCCGTCGCGGCCGGAACCCCGCCGGGCATCGAGGAGTTGTACCACCACCGCAGGCTGTCCCTGGTGCGCCTCGCGGTGCTGCTGGTGGACGACCTGCCCACCGCCGAGGACGTCGTACAGGACGCGTTCACCGCGCTGTTCCGGCGGCACGGCCACCGGCTCGCCGCGCTGGACGACCCGGAGGCGTATCTGCGGACCAGCGTCGTCAACGGGGCCCGCTCGGTGCTGCGCCGCCGCAGGACCGTACGGGCGCACGTTCCCCCGCCGGAGGAGCACGCGCCCGCCCCGGAGGAGGACGTGCTGCTGCACGAGGACCACCGGGAGGTGCTCGCGGCGCTGCGCACGCTGACCCGGCGGCAGCGGGAGGTGCTGGTGCTGCGGTACTGGTCGCATCTGACCGAGGCCGAGATCGCGGCGACGCTCGGCCTGTCGCGCGGTGCCGTCAAGTCCACGGCCAGCAGGGCGCTGGACGCTCTGGGCCGGCGTCTGGAGGGACTGCGATGAACGAGTACGGTACGCGGAGCGGGGCGGCGCCCGTCGAGGAGCGCCTGCGGGCCGCCCTGGCCGCGCGGGCGCACGCCGTCGGTCCGGCCGACCTGCGGCCCCTGTCACCGCCCGCCGCGCCGGTGCGGTCGCGGCGCACGCGGGTGCGCCGGGTGGTGGTGGCCGGGATGACCCTGGCCGCCGTCGCCGCGCTGGTGTTCCTCACACTGGCGCTCGTCACGACGCGCGACGGACACCCGGCCCCGACCCCTCCGGCCCGCTCACCGCACCCGCGGACCGCGACCCCGTCCCCGGCACCGAGCCCGGCGACCCCGAGCCCGGCCCCCTCGACGCCCACACCGAGGGCGGCGCGTCCCTGAGCAGCGAGCGCCCGACACCCGCCAGACGCGCCGGTGTCACCGCGCCCGGCGGGGATGCCGTACCTCCAGCACCCGTGTCCGGAAGGTGAGTCGAGACCGTCCGGCGTCACCGGGAGCACACCCTCAGCCCGTGTTCTCCCGGATGCGGGCCAGCAGCGCCCGCAGTTGCTCGCGGTCGGCCGCGTCCAGCGTCGCCGTGGCCTCGGCGAGGGCGAGGCGGTCGGTCTCCTCCGCCTCGCGGTGGCAGCGCAGCCCGTCCTCGGTGAGCCGCAGCAGGAACGCGCGCCGGTCCGTGGGGTGCCGTACCCGCTCCACCAGGCCGTCGCGTTCCAGGCTGTCCACGATCGTGGTGGTGGTACGGGCGGCGATCCCGGCCATCTCGCCCAGGTCCCGCATCCGCAGCGGTTCCGGCGCCCTGGCCAGCATGCGCAGGGCGCGCAGCCGGGCCACCGAGGCCCCCTTCTCCCGCAGCCGGGTCTCCACGAACTGCCGTAGCCGGTTGGTCGTCTCGTACAGCTCGTCGATGAGGATGTCGCTGCTGCCGTGCACTGCCATGGTGCCCAGTCTCTCCTGTCCCGCCCGGGGCCATCGAGCCCGGCCCTGCCCGCCGGCCGCCCGTCAAGCGCCGCTCTGCCGTCGGCGGCCCGTCAGCCTGTCGCGCACCGCGCACTCCGGAAGCCATGTACTGAGCAACAACATAGTGCGTATGCTCAGCATATGCGTCGTCGTCCCTCCGTGCCGTTCGCCCTGCCGTCGCTCAGTCAGCGTCTGGTCGTCCCCGTCGTCTGCGTCAGCGTGACCTTCATCGCGATCGTCGACGGAGCGATCACCACCGTGGCCCTGCCCTCGATCGCCCGTCAGTTCCATCTGACGACCGCCGCGCTGGACGGCGTGGTCGTCGCCTACCCGGTCTGCCTGGCCATGGCCATCCCGGCCTCCGCCTGGCTGGTCGAGCGGTTCGGCGGCAAACGCGTGCTGCTGGCCGCCCTGGCCGGCTTCCTCGGCTCCTCGCTGCTGTGCGGGGCGGCGGCCGGGCTCGGTCAGCTCGTCGCCTACCGCGCGGTGCAGGGACTGTCGGCCGGCGTCCTCTTCCCGGCCTCCGCCGCGCTGCTGTTCGGCACCTTCACCCCCGCCGAACAGGTGCGCGTCTCCCGCTACATGATCATTCCGCAGCAGATCGCCCCGGCCGCGGCCCCCGTCCTGGGCGGGCTGCTGGTGGACCACCTGTCCTGGCGGTGGGTGTTCTACGTCAACCTGCCGGTGGGGCTCCCGGCCGTGCTGTTCGGCGCGCTGTTCCTGGCCGGCGACCGCGGCGGCCGGCCCGGCCGGTTCGACCTGCCCGGACTGCTGCTGAGCGCGGGGGCCCTGGGCACCGTGATGTTCGGCGTCTGCGAGGGACCCAACCGCGGCTGGTCCTCCCCCGCCGTCGTCGTCTGCTTGGTCCTGGGCGCCGTGCTGCTGGCCGCCGCCGTCACCGTCGAGCTGCGCACGGCCCATCCCCTGCTGCGGCTGCGCCTGTTCACCGACCGGCTCTTCCGCGACACCAACCTGATCAACCTGGTCGGCCTGATACCCATCATGGGCGCCCTGTACCTGGGGCCCCTCTTCCTCCAGCAGGCCCAGGGCCGTACGGCGCTGGAGTCGGGCCTGACCACCTTCCCCGAGGCGTTCGGCGTCCTGCTGACCGTGCAGATCACCGGCGCGCTGTACGCCCGGGTCGGACCGCGCCTGATCGTCGGCCTGGGACTGGCCGGGGTCAGCGCGACCCTGGTGCTGCTCGCCGGCTGCGACGCCGGCACCGGCCTGTGGACGGTCCGGGCCTACATGTTCCTGTTCGGAGCCGCGATCGGCTGCTTCTTCATCCCCACGACGGTCGCCTCGCTGGCCACCATCGACCGGGCCGACCTGGCCCAGGCCACCATGCTGAACACCGTGGTACGCCAGACCGGTGGCGCGCTCGCGCCGGCGGCGGTGACCACGGCCCTCGTGCTCGGCACCCCGTCGGGCGCCGCCACGGCCCCGCCCGTCGCCGCGTACCAGCACGCCTTCCTCGTCCTTGCCGCGATCGCCGCGGCCACGGCGGTCTTCACCTTCACGATGCCCGACGGCCCCGCCCGCGCCGCCGCCCGCGGCGGCGCCACCGCGCCGGGCCGGCCCGCCCTCCTCAGGCGCCGACGGGACCGGGTCGACGCCTGAGCCCGCCGGGCCGACGCCCGCGGACCGACGCCGAATCCGCATGGCCGATGCCCGCGGGCCCGGCGCCGGCCCCGCGCGGCCGGCGCCCGCGACCCGCCCGCACCGCCCGCGTCTGTCGTGCGAAGCCCGTCGACCTCCCGCATATTGGGGAAGTGACTCTGCCAGGGACGAGGCGGCGCCCCGGAGCCGTACGGGCCATGGGAGCCGCACGAGCCACCGAGGCCCGGTCGGCCGTGCCGCACCTGCCGGCCCTGCTCCGGCCGGCCGTGCACCAGTCGGCCGGCCGGCCGTGCACCGGTCGGCGGCGCCTCCTCGGCGCGGCCGTCGGGGTCGCGGTCACGGACGACGTCGTCCCATGGGGCGCGGCCCGGACGGTACCGGCGCCCTCACCGGCGGACGCGCCCGGCCGCGTGCGAGGAGCGCGCCCGGCCGGACACCCACGAGCGCGCCCGGCGGCGCACAAAGGAGGCTGTGATGTCGTTCCAGGAACCGACCGTGCTCGAATGCCCCTTCGACTTCGCTGAGGCGCTGGAGTTCGACCCGGAGCTGGACGCGCTGGCGCGGCGCGGCCCGGTCAGCCGGATCCGGCTGCCCTACGGCGAGGCCGAGGCATGGCTCGTGACCAGCTTCGCCGGCGTGCGCCAGGTGACGTGCGACCCCCGGTTCAGCCGGGCGGCGATCGTCGGGCGCGACTACCCGAGGATGACACCCGAGCCCATCGTGTCACCGGAGTCCATCAACGTGACGGACCCGCCGCACGCCACCCGGCTGCGGCATGTGGCGGCCCAGGCGTTCACCCGGGACCGGGTGGCGGCCATGCGGCCGGCGGTGGACCGGGTGGTGGCCGGCCTGCTCACGGAGATGGCCGAGACGGGCCCGCCCGCCGACCTGGTGACCCATCTGTCGGTGCCGCTGCCCCATCTGACGATCTGCGAGCTGCTCGCCGTACCCGAGGCCGACCGTGACGAGCTGCGGGACCGCACCATGCGGCTGCTGGCCACCTCCGCCGACGCCCGGCAGACCGCGGCCGAGGCCAAGGCATCCCTGCGGGCGTACTTCGCCGGGCTGGTCCCCGAGCGGCGGCGGGCGCCGGGCGAGGACCTGCTCAGCACGCTGGCCACGGCCCCGGTGCCGGAGGGCGAGGAGCCGCTGAGCGACGACGAGCTGGCGGTGCTGGCCGTGACGCTGATCCTCAGCGGCAACGACACCGCGACCTGCCAGATCAGCGACATCGCCTACGTACTGCTGACCCATCCCGAGCAGCAGGCCGCGCTCGCCCGCGACCCCGGCCGGTTCCCCGGCGCGCTGGAGGAACTGCTGCGGTTCATCCCGTTCCGCAAGGGCGTGGGCATCCCCCGGATCGCCCTGGAGGACGCGGAGGTCGAGGGCACCCTCATCAGCGCCGGCGACTACGTCCACGTGTCGTACCTGGCGGCCAACCGGGACCCGGCGGTCTTCCCCGACCCGCACCGGCTGGACCTGGAGCGGCCGGTGCGCCCGCACATGACGTTCGGCTGGGGCGGACACCACTGCCTGGCGGCACCGCTCGCCCGGGCGGAGCTGGACAGCGCGGTCTCCGGCCTGCTGACCCGCTTCCCCACGCTGCGTCTCGCCGTCGCCCCCGACCAGATCGAGTGGGACACCGGCACGATCCGCCGCTTCCCGGTGCGGCTGCCGGTCACCTGGTGAGGCCCCTCACTTCCCTGTGAAGCCGGCCGCCTCCCCCCTGTGAGGCACGTCACCGGCCGTGGTTGTCACACGGCGGCGCCCGACGGCATCTCGTGGGTGTGACGAGGCCGAGGGGCGAACAGGGGGAGCGGACATGAGCGAGCGCGACTCGGGCGCGGGTGCGGGTACGGGCACGGGCACGGGTACGGGTACGGCGGAACCCCGTGGGTCACGCGTGGACGTGGCCACCGGGGCGTTCGTCGCCCACCGCAACCTGCTGTTCACCGTCGCCTACGAGATGCTCGGCTCGGCCGCCGACGCCGAGGACGTCCTCCAGGAGACCTGGCTGCGCTGGGCGGACGTCGATCCGGGGACCGTGCGCAACCCGCGGGCGTACCTGGTCCGGATCACCACCCGCCAGGCGCTGGCCCGGCTGCGGACGCTCGCCCGGCGCAAGGAGTCCTACGTCGGTCCCTGGCTGCCCGAACCGCTGCTGACCGCGCCCGACGTGGCGGAGGACGTCGAACTGGCCGACAGCGTCTCGATGGCGATGCTGCTGGTGCTGGAGACGCTCACCCCCACCGAACGGGCGGTCTTCGTGCTCCGCGAGGTGTTCGGGGTGGAGTACGACGAGATAGCCGAGGCCGTCGGCAAGAGCCTGGCCGCGGTCCGGCAGATCACCCACCGGGCCCGCGCCCATGTCGCCGCCCGCCGGCCGCGCGGAACGGTCTCCGCCGCCGAGACGCACGCCGTGCTGGAGGCGTTCCGGCAGGCCGTAGACACGGGCGACCTGCGCGGGCTGCTCGGCATCCTGGCGCCTGACGTCGTCTTCCTGGGCGACGGCGGGGGGATCGCCCAGGCCGCGCCGGAGCCGGTCGTGGGCGCCGGGCGGGTCGCCCCGCTGGCCGCCGGGTTGCGCAGGTTCGGCGCGGCCGCGCTGCGGCCGGCCCTGGTCAACGGCTGCCCGGCGCTGGTCCTCCGGCTCGACGGCAGGGTGGACACCGTCCTCGCCCTGCGCATCGCCGACGGCCGCGTCACCGGCCTGTACGCCGTGCGCAACCCCGAGAAGCTGTCCCGTATGGACCAGGAGATCGCCCTGCGCCGCTGAGTCCGCCCCCCGACCGTGGACGCGCGGGCGTACCTGGTCACGCGGGCGTACGCGGTCGTGCGGCCGCCCCCTCCCGGCACCGGAGGGGGCGGCCGGGGTCAGCGCTCGGTCCTCGGCCGGAAGCGCCGGTACAGCACGGTTCCGCCCGCCAGCGACGCCAGGCCCGCGACGGCCGCCGTCCAGGTGCCGTCCGTTCCGGTGCGGGCCAGGGTGCCGGGCGGGCGCTGCCGTACGACGCTGGACGACGGGTGCGGCGCCGGGCGGGTCGGGGTCGTGTGGTGCGGCGGCTGGTGCGGCTGGTGGCGCGCCGGCGGGGTGTGCCGCGTGGGCGGCTGGGGCGCGGGCGGTGTGGACCGGCCGGGGGTGTCGGGGCGGGTGCCGGAGGTGTTCACGGACTGGTTACCGAAGACGGGATTGAGCACCCCCACCACGTCCACGGTGTTGCCGCTGACGTTCACCGGCAGATCGACCGGGAGCTGGAGGCCGTTGCCGGAGATCACCCCGGGCGAGCCCTGCTCCTTGCCCACGGCCGTGGCCCCGCCCGATGTCGTGGCGCCTTCCTTGCCCCCGGTGCGGTCACCCTGGTTGGCGCAGCGGTTGCCCATGGCGGGGTTGAGCAGCCCCACCACGTCCACCGTGTTCCCGCACGCGTTCACCGGAACGTGTACCGGCAACTGGATTCCGTTGCCGGAGATCAGCCCGGGCGAGCCGCCCGCGTACCCGCCCGCGGCGGAGTCGGCGTGCGCCGGCCCGGCCACTGCCATCGCGCCCGAGGCGGCGGCGACGGCGATGACACTGTTTCGGGTAACCCGTTTCATCGGTTCCCTGTCCTTCCAGATACGGTCGCGGGCACTTGCCCGCACCCGGTGAAACGCGGGTGAAAGCGCGCAAGTTATGGCTTATCAATCATTCGCCGGGTACCGGATGTGAACGCGCGCGCCCGGCGGGCGTCCCCGGCCCGTCGGAAGTCGGCCGTCCCGCCGGGCCGTGCAGATGGCCGAGCCCGGGGCAGCGGTGGCGTCCGGCAACTGATAGCTGTCGTGAGGGCACCTCAGCCGGAACCGATCCACCCGAATCGACCGAGACGAGGAGCGATGGCAACGACCGTACGCGACACCAGGAGCGACACCCCGCCCGCCAGTCTGCGCCTGCCCGGCATCCTGCTGGGTGTGGGGCTCGGCGGATTCGTCGACGGGATCCTGCTGCACCAGCTCCTTCAGTGGCACCACATGCTGACCAGCACCGACCACGACCGCATCGGGGTGAAGTACTACGACCCGAAGAGCGTTTCGGGGCTGGAGATGAACACCGTGTGGGACGGCGTCTTCCACACCGTGTGCTGGCTGGCCGTCCTGTCCGGGCTCGCCGTGCTGTACGCCCGGGTGACCACCGGCCGGCGGCGGGTGTGGGCCTCGCGGGTGCTGTGGGGCTGGATCCTGGCCGGCTGGGGCCTGTTCAACCTGGTGGAGGGTCTGCTGGACCACCAGATCCTGGGCATCCACCATGTGCGCGGCGGGTCGTACCAGGTGTGGTGGGACGTGGCCTTCCTGGTCCTCGGGGCGCTGCTGGTGGCCGGCGGTCTGCTGCTCCAGCGGGGCGGCCGGTCCTTCGACCCGGCGGCGCCGGGCGCGGTCCGAGCGGGACGCCCGGCCTGATGGACCACCATCACACCTCCTACCCGGCGGGCGGGGGCGCGCTGGGCGTCGTCCTGCCGGTCCTGGCCCTGCTGGTGTGCGCGGGCGGCTATCCGCTGCTGGTCCTCCGGGCGCGCCGGCGCAACCCGGTGCGGGCCTGGAGCCCTTGGCGCACCGCCGCGTTCTGCGTCGGGGTGGTACTGCTGGCGGTGGCGCTGCTGCCGCCGGTCGCGCCCTTCGCGCACCGGGACTTCCGCGGTCATATGGTCCAGCACCTGCTCATCGGGATGTACGCGCCGCTCGCCCTGGTGCTCGGCGCCCCGGTCACCCTGGTGCTGCGCGCCGTTTCCGCGCCCTGCGCGCGCCGGCTGACGACGGTGCTGCACAGCGCCCCGGCGCGCCTGCTGAGCCGTCCGCCGGTGGCCGTACTGCTGTCGGCCGGCAGCCTCCCGGTGCTGTACTTCACCCCGCTGTACGACACCGTCATGGCCCACCCGGCCGGGCACTGGCTGGCGCACGCGCACTTCCTGCTGTCGGGGTGCCTGTTCGCGCACGCCGTCGCCGGTCCCGACCCCGCTCCGGCCCGGCCCGGCGTGCCCGCCCGGCTGGTCTGGCTGGGCTGTGCGATCGCCGTGCACGCGGTCGCCGCGCAACTGATGTACGGCGGCTTCGGGGTGGCCGTCCACGCTCCCGTGTCCGAGGTCCGGGGCGGCGCGGAGATCATGTACTACGGCGGTGACGTCGCCGAACTGCTGCTGGCGGCGGCGCTGGTCGCCACCTGGCGCCCCGGCCGCCGCCCGCTCGCGCGGCCGCGCCCCAACCGCCGCCCGTTTCCGCGATCCGTCTCCCTCAGGTCCCGGACGCGACCGTCCGGGTGACCACCCGGCGGACCTGACCCCGGGAACGACCCGCCGGGAGACCGCCCGCCGGACCCGGCCCCGGGCGCGCCCCGCCGGGAGACCGCCCGGCGAGTTCCTGGCCCCGGGCGCGCCCCGCCGGGTTCCCCCCAGCGGCACCGCGCCCCGAACACGACCCGCCGGGTCCCTCCGGGGGCCCTTAGCCCGGACGCGACCCGCCCGGTGCCCCCCTCCGGCGGCACCTTGCCCCCAACGCGACCCGCCGGGAGACCGCCCGGCCGCTCCTGCCCGGCCGCCGGGTGCGCCGGAGGCCCTGCCCTCGATCAGCTCCGCGCCCATGTCGTGCGGGACATGGGTGCCTCCGGTTCACAAAGGGGTGGCCGCGCGCAGGATCAGGACCAGGGTGACGGCCGAGTTCGCCGACGACATCGCGGAGGCCAGCGCCCCGGCGGCGGCGCCCCAGGCGGCCAGGCCGACCGCGGTGAACGCCGACGGCCAGGTGCGGGCCGCCGGTGCGGGCGCCAGCAGCGCGGCCACCCGGCGCGGCACGGGCCCGGGCGCGGCGAGCGCGGCCAGGGTGGGCGCCGGGGTGCGCGGGGACAGCAGGGCCGCCTTGCCGATGGCGCGGGCGACCGTGCGCCGGTCGCCCACCGCGCGGGCCGCCTCCTCGTCCGCCCACCGCTCGGCCGTGTAGACGACGGCGGTGCGCAGCGGGCGCAGGAACGGGTTGGCGCGGGCGGCCAGGTGCGCGGCGAGCAGGTGACGGTGGTGACGGGCGGTCAGATGGGCGCGTTCGTGCGCGAACAGGGCGCGCCGCTCGGCCGGGGCGAGTCCGTCCAGCAGGGCCGTGCTGGCCACGATCCGGCCCCGGCCGCCGGGCAGCGCGTACGCGTACGGCGTGCTGTCGGGCAGGACGGCCACCGTGGGGCCCGGCACTCCGGCCAGGGCCCGGCGGGCGCGGCGGGTGACCCGGCGGTGCCGCCACAGGGTGCGGGCGCAGGCGGCGGCGACCACGGCGAGCGCCGGTATCGCGGCTCGGCCGGCCACCTCGTCGTGCGGGACGGCGGCCCGCACTTCGGGGTCGGACCAGCCGTCGGGCAGCGGGTTGCCGGGCAGTTGCGCGGTGCCGACCACCATGAGCAGGGCCAGGCACAGCGTGCTGCACACGGCCATGACCACGGCGACCACGGTCAGCAGCCGGGTGGCGGTGCGCGGGTGCAGCCGGTTCTCGGCGAGCCGGGCGACCGGCCACGCGGACAGCGGCAGCACCAGCGGCAGGAAGACGAAGACCCCCATCGGCGCTCAGTCCTCCGGGCGGCCGGCGTCCGGGGCCGGGATGTCGAGCAGGGCCCGCAGCACCTGTTCGTCGCCGGGCGGCAGGGCGGTGACGAAGCTGGCCAGGACCGCCTCGCGGTCCCGCTCGCCGTCCAGCAGGCGGCGCATGCGCAGGGCGGCGAGCCGGGCGACGTCGGCCGTCGGCGTCCACAGGAAGGACCGGCCGTGCCGTTCGCGGGAGACGACGTCCTTGGCGAGCAGCCGGGTCAGGATGGTGACGACGGTGGTGTAGGCGAGGTCGCCGCCGAGGCGCCGCTGCACCCAGGCGGCGCTGACCGGCCCGTCCGCCTCGCGCAGCGCGCCGAGCACTTGGCCTTCCAGTTCGCCCTGGCCGCGCCGCCGGGCCCGGCCGTCCTGCCCTGTCATCTCCGGTCCCCTCCCCCGTCTCCCACTGCTCTCT
The DNA here is from genome assembly GCF_011820545.1 of Streptomyces sp. DSM 40868. NCBI lineage: Bacteria > Bacillati > Actinomycetota > Actinomycetes > Kitasatosporales > Streptomycetaceae > Streptomyces > Streptomyces sp. DSM 40868. Next base: position 7,790,956 of record NZ_CP050504.1, on the reverse strand, counting down.
CACCGACCCGTCCCACGCTACTTCACGCCACTGACAGTGCCCCGGCCGCTGGGCCCGCGCACCGACAGTGCCCCGGCCGAGCGGCCCGCGCCGGGTGCGCGCCGACGCCCGGGGGTGCCGCCGGGTGCGGGGCCGGGCGTGGCATGCTGACGCGATGGCACCCCGTGATGACACACCGCTCGCCGAGCGGGTCGAGGAACTCCTCGCCGCCGGTGGTCCCTTGCCCATCGTCGCGGCCGGCCGGCCGGTGCTGCGGCGCGGCACCGAGCCGTACGACGGTCAGCTCGGCCCCGCGCTGCTGGCCCGCTTCGTCGAGGCGCTGCGCGCCACCATGCGCGCGGCGCCCGGTGTGGGCCTGGCCGCCCCGCAGGTCGGCGTCCCGCTCCGGATCGCGGTCATCGAGGACCCGGCGCCGGTGCCGCCGGAGGTGGCGGCGGCCCGGGGCCGGGTGCCGCAGCCGTTCCGGGTGCTGGTCAACCCGGTGTACGAGCCGGTGGGCACCGCCCGGGCCGCTTTCTTCGAGGGCTGTCTGAGCGTGCCGGGCTGGCAGGCGGTGGTGGCCCGGCACGCCGAGGTGCGGCTGCGCGGCGAGGACGAGCACGGCCGCCCGCTGGACGAGGTGTTCACCGGCTGGCCGGCCCGGATCGTCCAGCACGAGACGGACCACCTCGACGGCACGCTGTACCTGGACCGCGCGGAGCCGCGCTCGCTGTCGACGAACGAGGCGGTGGCGTCCCTGTGGTCCCAGCCGACCCCGCACCCGGCGGCCGAGGCCCTGGGCTTCCGGCTGCCGTAGCCGCCGCAGTCAGTTGTCCCGGTACGCCTCCAGCAGCCGCAGCCAGACCTCGCTCAGGGTGGGGTAGGACGGGACCGCGTGCCACAGGCGGCCGACCGGGACGCGGCCGGCGATCGCGATGGTGGCCGAGTGGATCAGTTCGCCGACGCCGGGGCCGACGAAGGTGACTCCGCGCAGGATCTCGTCCTCCAGGTCGACGACCATGCGGGCGCGGCCCCGGTAGCCGTCGCCGTACAGGCCGGCGCCCGCCACGGAGGAGAACTCGACGTCCACGGCGCGCACCCGGTGCCCGGCCTGCTCGGCCTCGGCGAGGGAGAGGCCGACGGCGGCGGCCTCGGGGTCGGTGAAGACGACCTGGGGTACGGCGTGGTGGTCGGCCGTCGCGGCGTGGGCGCCCCAGGGTTCCTCCAGGAGGGTGTCGCCGGCGGCGCGGGCGGCGATCGCGGCGCCGGCGATGCGGGCCTGGTACTTGCCCTGGTGGGTGAGGAGGGCGCGGTGGTTGACGTCGCCGACCGCGTACAGCCAGTCGGTGCCGTTGACGCGGAGGCTGTCGTCGGTGGCCGGCCAGGAGCCGGGTTCCAGGCCGACGGTCTCCAGGCCGAGGTCGTCGGTGCGCGGGGCGCGTCCGGTGGCGAAGAGGATCTCGTCGGCCTCGATCCGGTCGCCGGCGGAGGTGACCGCCACGACGGTGCCGTTCTCGCGGCGGACGGACTCCACGGAGGTGCCGGTGCGGATGTCGGCGCCCGCCTCGGTGAGGGCCTCGGCGACCAGTTCCCCGGCGAACGGCTCCATCCGGTTCAGCAGGCCCTTGCCGCGGACCAGCAGGGTGACCCGGGAGCCGAGGGCCTGCCAGGCGGTGGCCATCTCGGCGGCGACGACCCCGCCGCCGACGACGATGAGCCGCCCGGGGGCCGCCTTGGCGCTGGTGGCCTCGCGGCTGGTCCAGGGCCTGACGTCGGCGAGGCCGGGCAGATCGGGCAGTTGGGCGCGGGTTCCGGTGGCGACGGCGACGGCGTGCCGGGCGGTGAGCGTGGTCAGGGTGCCGTCGGGGCCGGTGACGGTGACCGTGCGCGGACCGGCGAGCCGGCCGTGGCCGCGGTAGAGGTCGGCGCCGGTGCCCGCGAGCCAGTCGGCCTGCCCGTCGTCCTGCCACTGGGAGGTGTACTCGTCGCGGCGGGCCAGCACGGCCGGGGTGTCGAGCGGGCCCCGCGCGGCCTGGGCGAGGCCGGGCAGGCGGCGGGCGTCGGCCTGGGCGATGACCGGCCTGAGCAGGGCCTTGCTGGGCATGCAGGCCCAGTAGGAGCACTCGCCGCCGAGCAGTTCGCTCTCCACGACGGCGGTGGTCAGCCCGGCTGCCCGGGTCCGGTCGGCGATGTTCTCGCCCACCGGTCCCGCCCCGATCACCACGACGTCGTACGTGTTCGATTCCGTTTCCGTCATGGGGTCAGTCTGGTGGGTGGTGTGCGCCGTGGCCACATGGGTACGCGCGCGGAACAGCGGCGTGCACGGATGGAATAGGCGGCCCGGCGGCCGTGTTTGCGCCGTCGGCACACCCCACACCAGGAAGAGGGAATCACGCCATGACCAGCACCGTGGAACTGACCAAGGAGAACTTCGACGAGACGGTCTCCGGGAACGAGTTCGTTCTGATCGACTTCTGGGCGTCCTGGTGCGGGCCGTGCCGGTCGTTCGCGCCCGTGTACGAGAAGGCGGCCGAGGACAACCCGGACCTGGTGTTCGGCAAGGTGGACACCGAGGCGCAGCCGGAGCTGGCCGCGGCGTTCGAGATCCAGTCGATCCCGACGCTGATGATCGTCCGTGACCAGGTCGCGGTCTACGCCCAGCCGGGCGCCCTGCCCGCGCCGGCCCTCAAGGACCTGATCAAGCAGGCCCGCGCGCTGGACATGGACGAGGTCCGCAAGAGCATCGCCGCCCGGCAGGGCCAGACCCCGCAGTAGACGCCCTGGTGCAGGCGCGGGCCGGCCGGACTCGCGCCCGCACCACGCAGGCCCCGCGGCCGCCGCCCCAGCGGTACCGCACCCGTCTTCGGTGTCAGGCCGCCGCTCTGATGAGGAACTCCTGGTCCGCTGCCTTGCCACAGGGTTCCACCGTCGCGTCGGCTCCGGTTTCGGTGGAGTCGGCGCGGAGGCCCACGCAGCGCTGAGTGCCCTCGATGCGCAGGCGGTAGCGGGCGTCGGTCGTGGCGGCGGGCTCGATGCGGAAGTGCTGGTAGGTGCGAGTGGCGTCGCAGCTCTTCCACGGCCATGGTTCCAGCAGGTCCTTGCCGGGCCCCTCGCGTCGCACGGTCAGACAGCCCCGCCCGTGCTGCGGGTGCTGCCACTCGATGAAGTACGACGTGCTCGCCGCGGTGGGTTCGACGGGTCTGAGGTACGTGTGCGGTGGTCTGGCCTCCTCGCAGGGGAGCTGTGCCGCGACGGCGTTCAGGTATTCGCCCCGGGTGTCCCGGCCCTCGGTGAGACACAGCCGGGGGGTGCGGGCCGGACGGATCTCCGCGAAGCCCCGCAGCTCCCGGGCCGCCGCGTCCACGTCGGGCGGGACGGCCGGTGAGGAGGAGGGAGCAGCGCCGAGGGCCGTCGAGAGCGTCCACAGGGCGACGGCGACCAGGCCCGTCGTGATCTCCCCGGCCAGGACCCACGACCGGGCCCGCCGGATCAGCCCTCCGGGCCGCAGGGCTGTCACCCATGAGCGGCTCCGCCGGGCCCCGGCATCGTTGCCGGGGTCCGGGTCGGGGGCGGGCTCGGACGGCCGTGCACTCGCCCCTTCCTCGGCCCGCCGCCTGGCCTCCAGCCAGGCCTCGACGTCCGTTTCGTGCGCACCGCAGGCCCGGACGAACGCCGCCACGGTCCCGGGGGCGGGCAGACGTATGCCCCGGAGCATGTCACTGACCGTGCTGCGGGCCAGGGGCTCTCCCCGCGCACGGGCCCGTTCCTCCAACTCGCGCAGGGTGAGACCGGACCGCTGCTTGAGTTCGCGCAGCAGATCAACGAGGTCCGCGGCATCACTCACGCCCTGCAGGTCGAGCTTTCCCACGCCGTCCGTGCTCACGTCCACATGTTCTTGGGTCCGGCCCGGCCCGACAAACGCGGATCCGGACAACCAGGGGAAGGAACGGGACATCTCCCCGCATGCGCGACGCTTCTCTCTTGCGCCCGAGCCTCCCGCCGGCCGCTCCCGCCGGTCCGGACAACGCCGGACACGATGCGGACATGCCCCTGACCTCCCCGGACAGCGGTGGTGCGTCCGGGACGGGCGGAGACGGTTGTGCCGGACGGGTGCGGCTGCGCAGTCTCGTTGCCGTCCACGGGGGTCAGGCTCCCCGGGCACTTCCCGGGGACGCCGTCCCCCACCTCCGAAGGAGGAACAGATCATGCGTGTCGTCATCAAGACGGTGTCGGACCGTCTGCTGGAGAAGGTGGCTCCCAGGGCGACGGCCTCGGCTGTGGCGTGCTGGCAGTACGAGTGCATCTCCTACAGCGGGTGTGCGCAGAACAAGGCGTACTGGGCGTACGACCCGTGCAACGACCGGGACTACATGAAGTGGTGTGGTTGCTGACGTCCTGACCTCGCGGGCACGGGTCCGGCCGCCCTGCAGGCCGGCCCGTGCCTTCCCGCCGCACACCCGCTCCGGTCAACCGAAGGACTCAGCCCGGTGAACCATCTGATCGACACCGGCCGGATCTTCCTCGGCCTGGTCTTCCTCTGCTCAGTGGTCGGCAAGATCCGCGGCGCCGCCGCCTACACGGGCTTCAGGGTCGCGATGGCACGGCTGGTCCCCGCCCTGCGCGGCCGGACCGGACCTGTCGCCGTGCTCGTCGTCGGTGCCGAGACGGCGGTGGTCGGCGCTCTCGCGGTGCCCGCGACCGTCACGGCCGGCTTCGCTCTGGGCGCCGTACTGCTGGCGGCGTTCACCACCGTGCTGGCCGGCGCGCTGCGCCGGGACGAGACAGTGGCCTGCCACTGCTTCGGCGGAGGTGGACAGCCCGTCGCCCTCCGCCATGTACTGCGCAACGTGGGCCTGCTGTGCGTGGCCTCGGCCGGTCTGGTGGCCCGGCTCATGACCACGGGCGACACCGCCGCCACCTCCCGGCCCGCCGTGTTCCTGTTCACGGCCGGCGCGGGGGTGTTCCTCGCGCTCGTCACCGTCGCCCTGGACGAACTGGCGTATCTGCTGAGCCGGCCGGAGGCGAAGAGCACGGGGAGGGCCCGCGGATGAACCTCGCCGTGGCGGGCGCCGTGCTGCTCACACTGACGGTCGGCGGGGTGGTGCTGGTCCGGCATCGGTACGTCGTCGTCACCGTCGTCGGCGTCAGCATGCTCCCCACTCTCGCTGACGGGGACCGGGTGCTGGTCCGCCGTTCCGCGCTCGCCCGGGTACGCACGGGTGATCTGGTGGTGTCCCGCCCTCCGGCCGGCGGGCGCTGGGACGCCGTCACGCTGCCCACCTGGCTGATCAAGCGTGCGGTGGCCGTACCGGGCGACCCGGTGCCGGCGCATGTCGTCCTCGCCGTACCGGAGAGGCCCGGCGCCCGGGTGCCTCCCGGCCGGGTGGTCCTGCTGGGCGACAACCCCGCCGACAGTCTGGATTCGCGGTTCTGCGGCTACTTCCGCGCACACCAGATCGTCGGCGTCGTCGTCCGGCGCCTGGCGCACGGCGACTGAACCCGCTCCCCGAACACCCACCGTCGGAAGGACACTTCGCCATGCCGTACCTGATTGCCGCCGTACTCCTGCTCGCGCTCCTGGGCCTCTTCAACCTGGCTTTGACCTTCGGAGTCGCGCGCAGGCTCCGGGAGCGCCCCGCCTCTCCGGAGGGCGAGGGACGGGACCGGGCCTCGGGGCTCGCCGCCGGTGCGCCGGTGGGCGCGTTCTCCGCCGTGGACACCGACGGCCGGACCCTCACCCACGAGGACCTGCCCGACGGGCTCATGGTCGTCTTCGTGTCACCGGGCTGTCCCGCCTGTGAGGAGACCCTGCCCCATGTGGTGGAGCGGGCCCGCGAGTACGGGCGCGCCCGCGTGCTGGCCGTCGTCATCCGGGACGGGGACGAGCCGGGCGACATCGCACCGTACGTGGAACGCCTGACCCCGGTGGCTCGCGTGGCGGTCACCGACATGGGGGGCGAGCTGACCACGGCGTTCGACCTCAAGGGTCTGCCCGCGTATGCCGAGATGGGCGCTGACGGCCGGGTCGCCGGCACGGGGCGCATTCTGCCGCGCAGGCCGGTCCGTGACCGGGACCGGGCGAGCGCCGGCGTATGAGCGGTGTGAACGAGGCACAGGACAGGCTCACCGCCAGAGTCGTGGCGGACACCGCGCGCAGCACCGCTGTCCTGGCCTGGCGGGCGGCGCCCTGGAACCTGGTGGCGCTCGCCGCGCTCACGACGGGGCTGGCGGCGGTTCCCGTGGTGACGGCCTGGCTGACCAGGCTCGTCCTGGACCGCCTCACCGGTGTCGAAGGGGCGGAGCTCTTCGCCCTGGCAGCGGGGCTGGCCGCCACGGGACTGGTGGCGGCGGTGCTGCCGTTGCTGCGCCAGTTCCTGGGCGCACGGTTCGACCGAGCGGTGAGCCTGCGCGCGGTGGACCGTCTGTACAGCGCGGTGAACTCCTTCCACGGTCTGGCGCGGTTCGAGAATCCCGTCTTCCAGGACCGGCTGCGCATGGCGCGCGGAGCGGCCGGGCAGTCGGTCGGGCGCCTGGTGGACGGCGGCCTGCGGGTCGCAGGGGGCGCGCTGACCGCCGTCGGCTTCCTGACCGCGTTGTACGCGATGGACGCGACCATGACCCTGCTGGTCACCGCGAGCGCCGTACCGGCCCTGGTCGCCGAGCTGAAGCTCTCCCGCCGCCGGGCGCACACGGAATGGCGGGTGAGTGCGGCCCAACGGCGGGAGTTCTTCTACCAGATGCTGCTCTCGAGCCTTGACGCGGCCAAGGAGATCCGCCTGTTCGGAGCGAGCGGTTTCCTCAAGGAGCGGATGCTCGGGGAACGCCGGATCGTCGACGCGGAGACCCACCGCACGGACCGCCGCGAGTTCCTGACGCAGAGTCTGCTCGCCCTGATCAGCGCGTTCGTCGCCGGAACCGGTCTGGTCTGGGCGGCCCTCGCGGCCCGGCGCGGTCAGCTGACGGTCGGGGAGGTGTCCATGTTCGTGGCCGCCGTCGTCGGCGTGCAGAGCGCGTTGTCCGGCGTCATCCGATCGCTCGCCGACGGTCACCAGCACATGCTGATGATGGGCCACTACCTGGCGGTGGTACGGGCGGGCCCGGACCTCGAAGGGCCGCCGCAGCCGCTGTGTACGCGGGTACACCTGCCCGCGCTGCGCAGGGGAGTGGAATTCCGTGACGTCTGGTTCCGCTACGCCGAGGACCACCCGTGGATCCTGCGCGGAGTGAACCTCTTCCTCCCGTACGGCGAGGCCGTGGCCCTCGTGGGCCAGAACGGTGCGGGCAAGAGCACCCTCGTGAAACTCCTCTGCCGCTTCTACGACCCGACGCGCGGCGCGGTGCTCTGGGACGGCGTGGACATCCGCCAGGTACCGGTGCCACAGTTGCGCCGGCGCCTCGGCGCCGTGTTCCAGGACTACGTGCCCTACGACCTCACGGCCGCCGAGAACATCGCCATCGGGGACGTCGAGACGCTCACGGCACCGGACAAGATCCGGGAAGCGGCTCGCAGGGCGGGCGTTCACGACATGCTGTCCCGGCTCCCCCGCGGTTACGACACCATGCTGAGCCGGACGTACGCCCGGCAGGCCCAGCACGACGACGAGACGGGGACGACGCTGTCCGGGGGCCAATGGCAACGCCTGGCCCTGGCCCGGGCCTTCGTCCGCGACGAGCCCGACCTGCTCGTCCTCGACGAGCCGAGCTCCGGCCTCGACGCCGAGGCCGAACACGACGTTCATCTGCGTCTGCGTCACCATCGGGCCCACCGCACCAGTCTGTTGATCTCCCACCGTCTGGGCGCGGTCCGCGACGCCGACCGGATCGTCGTCCTGGCCGACGGCCGGATCGCCGAGGAGGGCACCCACGACGCACTCCTGCTGGCCGGAGGAACGTACGCCAAGCTGTTCACCCTCCAGGCGAGCGGCTACCAGGAGGAGGCGTAGCCCGCCCGCGTAGCTGTCGTGGTTCCCCCGGACCTGCGGACGAACTTGTTCGTTACGAACATGTTCGTCAGGGTCGTGCCATGACCGCTGCCCCCCGCTCCCGCCGGGAGCGTCCCGCCAAGCCCGCCCTGACCCGGGAGGGCATCGTCGCCGCCGCCGTCGCGATCCTGCGCGCCGAAGGGCTGCGCAAGGTGACGATGCGCCGGCTCGCGCAGGAACTCGACACCGGCCCCGCCTCGCTCTACGTGTACGTCCGCAACACCGACGAGCTGCACGCGGCCGTCCTGGACGAGCTGCTCGGCACGGTCGGCCCGGCGCCGGCCGAGGGCAGCTGGCGGGAACGGCTGGAGCGGGTGCTCACCCGCTACACCGCGATGCTCCTGGAGCATCCGTCCCTGGCCCGGTCGGCGCTGACCGCGCGGCCGAGCGGCCCGCACTATCTGCGCCTGATCGAGACCCTGCTCGGCCTGCTGCGGGAGGGCGGGGTCCCCCGTGCCCAGGCGGCGTGGGGCGTGGACCTGCTGCTCCAGCACGCCACCGCGACCGCCGCCGAGCACGCCGGGGAGGAGTCCCCCGCCGCCTGGGAGGCGGTGGCCCGGGCCCTGCGCGAGGCGCCCGCCGCCACCCATCCGCACATCGCCGCCGACGCCGGGGCGCTGCTGTCCGGCACGCCCGAGGCCCGCTTGTCGTGGGCCTTCCAGACCCTGATCGCCGGCATCGAGCGGACCGCCGTACCGACCGAAGGCCAGGAGGCACCATGACCACCACACCTCTCCCCCACCATCCCGTCGCCGTCGTCGGCGCGGGCCTCGGCGGGCTCACCCTCGCCCGTGTGCTGCACGTGCACGGCATCGAAGCCGCGCTGTTCGACCTGGACGCGTCACCGGACGCCCGGGTACAAGGCGGCATGCTCGACATCCACGACGACACCGGCCAGGAGGCGCTGCGGGCCGCCGGCCTGCACGAGCGGTTCCTGGCCGGTGTCCACGCCGGCGGCCAGGCCACCCGGGTCCTCGGGCAGGACGGCACCGTCCGGCTCGCCCAGCCGGACGACGGTACGGGCGGGCGCCCGGAGATGGACCGGGGCGACCTGCGCGAGCTGCTGCTCGGGTCTCTGCCCGCGGGCACCGTCCGGTGGGGCGCCAAGGTCGTCGGCGCCCGCCCGCTCGGCGGCGGACGGCACCGGGTGACGCTCGCGGACGGCTCCGGGTTCACCACCGATGTGCTGGTCGGCGCGGACGGCGCCTGGTCCCGGATCCGGTCCCTGGTGTCCGCCGCCCGGCCCGCGTACACGGGCGTGTCGTTCGTGGAGGCGGATCTGCGGGAGGCGGACCGGCGCCATCCGGTGAGCGCGGAGGTGGTGGGCGGCGGGATGCTCTTCGCGCTCGGCCCCGGCCGCGGGTTCCTGGCGCACCGCGAACCCGACGGCAGCCTGCACGTGTACACCGCCGTGGTCGCGCCGGAGGACTGGCTGGACGGCATCGACTTCACCGACGCGGAGGCGGCGAAGGCGGCCGTGCTCAAGGAGTTCGACGGCTGGGACGAGCGGCTGCGGGCGCTGGTCGCCGACGCGGACGGGACGCTGGTGCCCCGCCGGATCCACGCCCTGCCGGTGGGGCACCGCTGGGACCGGGTGCCCGGGGTGACCCTGCTCGGGGACGCCGCCCATCTGATGTCCCCGTTCGCGGGCGAGGGCGCGAACCTGGCCCTGCTCGACGGCGCCGAACTCGGCCTGGCGCTGGCCGCGCACCCCGGGGACACGGAGGCCGCGCTGGCCGCGTACGAGGCCCGGATGTTCCCGCGCGCCGAGGCGTCGGCGGCGGAGTCCGCGCGCGGCCAGGAGCTGCTGTTCGCCGCCGACGCCCCGCGGGGGCTGGTGGCGATGTTCACCGGCCGGGGAGACTGACCGGCGGACCGGCCGGCCCGGTCTTCATCACGGGGTCAGTCCGGCGGGTCCGTGCGGGTCACTCGGGCGACCAGGTCGAGCCAGGCGGCCTCCAGGCGCTCCATGGGCATCTCGCACTGCCGGGTGAGGTGATGGATCAGCGCGGGGTCCAGGGAGGCGAGCAGCGTGTGGGCGAGCAGGTCGCAGTCACCGCCGGGCACGGTCTGCCGGAGCAGCATCGTGAGGTGGGCGCGCAGCGCCCCGGCCGCCGGGTGGATGAACCGGCGGGTCGGCTCGGGCTGGGCGGCCAGTTGCAGATCCAGCTGTTCGGCCGTGCGGTACAGCACCGCCACGCCGAACGCCCGCAGTCGCTCCAGGGGCGGTGCGCCGGGGCCCAGCGGCGGGGGCCCGCCCAGGAAGTCGGCCTGGAGGCGGCGGGCCGAGTGGTCGAGGAGGGCCATCAGCAGCCCGGTGCGGTCGCCGAAGCGGCGGAAGACGGTGCCCTTGCCCACGTCGGCCGCCGCGGCGACCGCCTCCATGGTGACCCCGGCCACCCCGTGCTCCGCGATCAGCCGGGCGGCGGCCTCCAGGAGCCGGGCCCGGTTGCGGGCGGCGTCGGCGCGCAGGCCCGGCTCGCCGGGAGCCGTGCCGACCTCCAGCAGGGAGGGGGTCTCGAAGGGCTCATGAGGCTTCGGGAAGGGCGGCAGAGCGCTGGACATGACGACAGCGTAAAGCATCGGGAACAAAACTGGACCGCGGTCCGCTTGAGGTGGTACACACTTAAACGGACTTCGGTCCGGATCGTCACAGCGATGTTTCAGCCCCTTGGAGTTCCCATGTCTGTTCGCATCCTCGCGCTCGTCGGCAGCCTTCGCGCCGGTTCGCACAACCGCCAGCTCGCCGAGGCGGCCGTGAAGCTCGCGCCGGAGGGCGCCGAGGTCGAGCTCTTCGAGGGCCTGGCCGAGGTCCCGTTCTACAACGAGGACATCGACGTGGAGGGCAGCGTGCCGGCCGCCGCCGTCAAGCTGCGCGAGGCCGCCCAGGCCGCCGACGCCTTCCTGCTGTTCTCCCCCGAGTACAACGGCACCATCCCGGCCGTGCTGAAGAACGCCATCGACTGGCTGTCCCGCCCGTACGGCGCCGGCGCCTTCGGCGGCAAGCCCGTCGCCGTGGTCGGCACCGCCTTCGGCCAGTACGGCGGCGTCTGGGCCCAGGACGACACCCGCAAGGCCGTGGGCATCGCCGGCGGCAAGGTGATAGAGGACATCAAGCTGTCCATCCCGGGTTCCGTCACCCGCTTCGCCGAGACCCACCCGTCCGACGACGCCGAGGTCGCCGCCCAGCTGACCGAGGTCGTGGCCCGCCTGCACGGCAACGTCGGCTCCGCCGCCTGAGCCGTCCACGCACCGGGGGCCGAAGCCGGCACGGCTTCGGCCCCCGCCCTGTTCGCCCTGAGGGCTGTCCCGCAAAAACGTGCGAGCGCGAGGCTGCGTGGGTGCCACCCACGTGACGGCCGGCTCCGACTGGTGCCTGATCGTGGAGTCGTCGTGCCTTCCGAGGGATACGACATGGCGGAGCTGGGGCTCGTCCAGGTGTCGACGGTCGGCAGCGGGAGCGATACGTGGTCCGGAGATCTCCGCCTGTCCAGCAAGTGATCAGCGCGCCGGCGGCCGGCGGGGTGCGTGTGAGGATCGTGCGGTGGCTGGTGTGATCACGGCGGCACAGCCGTCCTGGGTGTCGCGGACTGCCCGTGGACTGCCGCACGAGTGTCGCGGCAGACTCGTGGTCATGGTGCACCTGCGGGTTCTCACGATCAGTGACTGGCCACTGTGGCGAGAGGTTCGCCTGGCCGCGCTGAGCGAGGCACCTCACGCCTTCAAGGCCGGGCTCGCGGACTGGCACAACGGTGGGGAGGAGCGGTGGCGTGAGCGCTTGGCCATGCCCGAGACCTACAGCATCGTCGCGTTGCTGGACGGCCGAGCCGTGGGAATGGCCGCCGGCCTTCCCGGGGACGGCGGCGCCTGCGAACTGAGGTCGGTGTGGGTCAGCCCCCAGGCGCGGGGCCGCAGCGTCGGGGACCAGTTGACAGCGGCAGTCGAGGGGTGGGCCCGGCAGAGGGGTGCCACGACTCTGAAGCTCGCGGTCCTACCGGACAACGAGCCCGCTCTCGCGCTGTATCAGCGCAACGGTTTCGTCGACACGGGTGAACTCGGAGACCTGCTGTCCGACGGGGTGACCAGGGAACGTCTGATGGTGAAGGTGCTTCGCTGAGAGGACGGCGTGCGAGCGGGACGGATCATCCACCGCGGGAGCGGTTGCCGCCTCCGGGATCCGCCGCTTCTTCCTCGGACGACAGCGCCGTGCAGCGCATCGTTCAACCGTCCTCGCTCGCTCCAGCGATCTTGCCGCCGACGAATACCACGCCCAGCCCGACGGCGGCTGCGCCGGCGGCTGCCACCACATTCATCCCCGCCCCGAGGAACTGCTTGCAAGAGGCGCTAGACGCGGCTCGACGTCGCCGTGTCCGCGGACAGCCGTTGGGCGAGGTAGACCGGGATCACCGACAGCAGGACCAGGACCGCGGCCACGACGTTCACCACCGGTGCCTGCCGTGGCCGGGCCATGTTGTCGTAGATCCACAGTGGGAGGGTCTGGATGCCCGGTCCCGCGGTGAACGTGGTGACCACGATCTCGTCGAAGGACAGTGCGAAAGCGAGCAGGGCACCCGCCAGGAGGGCGGAGCGCACGAGCGGGAACGTGACGTCCACGAAGGCCCTCAGGCCGCTCGCGCCGAGGTCCTGGGCCGCCTCCTCGTACGAACCGGACGTACGGCGCAGCCGCGCCACCACGTTGTTGAAGATGACGATGACACAGAACGTGGCGTGCCCGACGATCACGGTGAACAGCCCGAGGCCCACCCCGAGCGGCTGAAGCACCGTGCCGAAGGCCGAGTTCAGCGCGATGCCCGTGACGATGCCGGGCAGCGCGATCGGCAGGACCACGAGGAAGGACACCGTGTCCCGGCCGAAGAAGCGGTACCGGGCCACGGCGAAGGCCAGGAGCGTGCCGAGCACCAGCGCGATGGCCGTGGCGCCGAGCCCCGCCTTCACCGAGACCCACAGCGCCTGCCGGACACCGGGGTTGTGCGCCGCCGCCGACCACCAGCGCCCGGTCAGTCCGGGCGGCGGCCAGCCCGCGCTGCGGTCGGGGTTCAGGGAGTTGAGCAGGACCAGCACCAGCGGGACGTAGATCACCGCGAAGCCGAGCCCGGCGGCGGTCCGCAGGGCGATCCGCGCGGTGCGGCCGAGACGCATGGCGCTCCTTCCTACAGGTTGTCGAGGGCACCGGTACGGCGGATCGCCAGCAGATACAGGACGATCACGGCGACGGGCACGGTGCCGAGCGCGGCGGCCATGGGCAGGTCGAGGTCGATGTGGGAGTACACGAGGTTGCCGATGAGCTGGGTCTTGCCGCCCACGATCTGCACGGTGATGTAGTCGCCGAGGCTGAGCGAGAAGGTGAAGACGGAACCGGCGGCGGCGGACGGCAGCACCAGGGGCAGCACGACCGAGCGGAAGGTGCGGCCGGGCCGCGCCCCGAGGTCGGCGGACGCGTCGAGCAGCCCGTCCGGGACCTGTTCGAGCGCGGTGTGCAGCGGCAGGATCATGTACGGCAGCCACAGGTACGTCAGCGTGAGCACCGTGGCGGGCAGCCCGTAGCCGGGGCCGCGCAGTCCGAACGGGGCGAGCATCCAGTCGGCGAGCCCGCCCTCGGACAGGATCAGCCGCCAGGCGTACACCTTGACGAGGTAACTCGCCCACAGCGGCGTGAGGATCGCCGCCACCAGCAGCGGGCGCCGGCGCGGCGGGGCCACCCGGGCGGTGTAGAAGGCGACCGGGAAGGCGAGCACCGCGCACAGGGCGGTCACCGCGAGGGCCACCGCGATGCTGCGCAGCACCACTTGGCGGTGGACGGGGGTGGTCAGCAGCGCGTGGAAGTTGTCCGTCGACCAGACCCTCACCACCTGGGAGGTGAAGGAGTCGGTCGTCCAGAACGCGGAGACGAACAAGGCCTCCAGCGAGCCGAGGTAGAGGACGGTGAGCCAAAGCAGCGGGGCGGTGAGCAGGAGGGTCAGCCGCAGCCGGGGCCGGCGGCGCAGGATCGCGGCGAGCCGCCGGCCGGGGTACCGCCCTGCTTCGGTCCGCACGGCTCAGCCCTTGATCTCGGTCCAGGCGCGGACCCACTCGGCGTACGGTACGCAGGTCACGCCCCGGCGGCCGTCCAGGCACTGTTCGATGGGCGTGTTCCAGAAGGCGATCTTCTTCCAGTAGTCCTCGTCGGCGGCGTGGTAGACCGCGCAGAAGTTCTTGTCGGTGGTCTCGGCGCAGGCCCGGGAGTTGGCCGGTGCCTCGCCGAAGTACTCTGCGACCTGGGCGTTGACCTTGGGCGAGACGATCCAGTCCAGCCATTTGTAGGCGCAGTTGGGGTGCTTGGCCTTGCTGGAGACCATCCAGGTGTCCGACCAGCCGGTCGAACCCTCCTTCGGCACGAGCGCCTTGACCTTCGCGCCCTCGGAGGCGGCGAGGTTGGCGATCACCTGCCAGGTCGTGCCGATCACCGAGTCGCCGCTCTTGAAGGCCGAGACCTCCTTCAGGTAGTCGCCCCAGTACTCGCCGACGTACTTGTTCTGCCGTTTCAGCAGCGCCACGGCAGCGTCGAACTGCTTCCGGTCGAGGGCGTACGGGTTCTTGATCCCCAACTCCGGCCGGCGGGACTTGAGATACAGGGCCGCGTCGGCGATGTAGATCGGCGAGTCGTACGCGGTGACGTGGCCCTTGTACCGGGCGGCGTCGTCGAAGACGGCCGACCAGGAGGTGGGCGCCGGTGTCACCTTCGCGGTGTCGTACATCAGCAGGTTGGCGCCCCGGCCGTGCGGGATCCCGTACATCCGGCCGTCCACGGAGTTCCAGGCGCCGTTCTTCAGTCCGTCGAAGACGTCCTTGTAGTGGGGGACCAGGCCGGTGTTGACGGGGGCCGCGTCTCCGGAGGCGATCAGGCGCAGGGAGGCGTCACCGGAGGCGGAGACGGCGTCGTACGCGCCGGTCTTCATCAGCTTGACCATCTCGTCGGAGCTGGCGGCGACCTTGGCACGGACCTGGCATCCCGTCCGCTTCTCGAAGCCGCCGACCCAGTCGGCGCGCGGATCGTTGGAGCCGTCCTCCACATAGCCGGCCCACGCGATCAGGTTGACCTGCCCCTCGGTGCGGCCCAGTTCCGCCGGGGCCTTCAGGGCGGGCGGGTGGAGGCCGGTGGCGGACGAGCCGCCGGAACCGGAGGAGCCGCAGGCGGCGGTGAGCAGCAGCGCGGCGGCGCAGAAGGCCGCGGCGCGCGGGGTACGGATGAGACGCACGGCGTTCTCCAGGGGTGGGGGGATCAGGAAGGGAGCCGGACGGCGTGCCGGTGGTGCCAGCGGAGGCGGACCCGGGTACCGCGGTAGGCGGCGACGTCCGCCGAGGAGGTCTCCAGGTTCTGCTGGAGCGCGGTGAGCCGGCCGCCGCCGTCCAGGTCGACCACGAAGCGGGTGGCGTCCCCGAGGTAGACGACCTCGGCCACGGTGCCGGTGGCGGTGGCGTGTTCCGGCTCGTCCGGTCCGGCGGACTCGCTCAGGACGCGGATCTTCTCCGGGCGGATGCTGTAGGTGCCCGGGGAGCCTGCGATCCGGTGGGCCGTCTCGCCGTCGAGAAGGTTGGAGACGCCGACGAAGGAGGCGACGAACGCGGTCGCCGGGCGCTCGTAGATCTCCGCGGGCGTGCCGGTCTGGGCGATCCGGCCCCCGTCGACGACGGCGATCCGGTCGCTCATGGTCAGGGCCTCCTGCTGGTCGTGGGTGACGAGGACGAAGGTGATGCCCACCTCCCGCTGGAGCGCCTTGAGTTCGGCCTGCATCTGCTGACGCAGCCTCAGGTCGAGGGCGCCGAGCGGTTCGTCCAGCAGCAGCACGCGGGGGCGGCCGACGAGCGCGCGGGCCAGCGCGACGCGCTGGCGCTGTCCGCCGGAGAGCCGGCCGGGCCGCCGCCGGCCGTAGCCTTCGAGGCGGACCTCGGCGAGCGCCTCGCGGGCGCGGGCCAGCCGTTCGGCCTTCGGCACCTTGCGCACCCGCAGCCCGTAGGCGACGTTCTGCTCGACCGTCATGTGCGGGAAGAGCGCGTAGTCCTGGAAGACGGTGTGCACGTCCCTCTCGTACGGGGCGAGGTCGGTGACCTCCTGTCCCGCGAGGTCGATCCGGCCCTGGTCGGGCGTCTCGAACCCGGCGATCAGCCTCAGCAGGGTCGTCTTCCCGGAGCCGGACGGGCCGAGCAGTGAGAAGAATTCACCGTCCCGTATCTCCAGGTCGACGCCGGCCACGGCGGCCGTCTCGCCGAACGACTTCCGCAGTCCCTGCAGCCGGATCGCAATTCCCTCCATACGGGAACCTTTCTGGCGCCATCGACGTTGACCGCAAACCTATGAACTCATAGGTCATGTCTCAAGAGGGCGTTAGGGTAAATCTTCAGTCAACGAGCGAGGTGGTGACGTGAGCCGGCCCGAGACAGACGGCGGCGCCCGCCGGGCCGTCTTCAGCCCGGTGGACACCCGGGCCCGCGTCGACGCGGTCGTCCGCCGCATCGGCGACGCCATAGAGCTGGGTCTCCTCGCCGACGGCGAGCAACTACCGGGCGAGAGCGAACTGGCCGGACAGCTGGGCGTGTCCACGGTCACCCTGCGGGAGGCGCTCATGGCCCTGCGGCAACGGGGGCTGGTCACCACCCGGCGGGGCCGCGGCGGCGGCAGTTTCGTCGCGCTGCCCGACGTCCCGGCCGACGACCGGCTCAAGGACCGGCTGCGCGACTGGAGCACCGAGGAACTGCGCGACCTCGGGGACCACTGGGCCGCCCTGTCCGGCGCCGCCGCCCGGCTCGCCGCCGAGCGCACCGGACCCGCCGACCTGGAGCCGCTGCGCCGTACGGCACGGGAGTTGGCGCGGGCCGCGGACGCGGCGGCGCGCGGCCGGCTGTACGGCCGCTTCCATGTCGAACTCGCCGCCGCCGCGCAGTCCGCGCGGCTCACCCGCGAACAGGTCGCCCTGCAGAGCGAGGTGGGCGCGCTGCCCTGTCTGGTCCTCGCCGAGGACGCATATCGTGAAGAAGTCGCGGACCGGCACCGCCGGGTCGTCGCCGCGGTGCAGGATGGGGCCGACGAAACGGCCGGCGCGCTGGCCGAGCGGTGCGTCAGGGAGTCGGTGGCGCGGCTCGTCGCCGTACGCCTCACCCTCTGACCGCGCCGCGTGACGGTTCCCGCCGGCTGGAGGACACCATGGGCGTCAGGTCCGGGCTCGCCGCCGTCGCCACGGAACCGGAGAGACGGGTCGCCGCGCAGGTGGGCGGTGCGCTGGAGGCCGTGTTCGAGACGGTCGCCGCCACCCGCGCCGAGTCGACGGCCCTGCTGCGTCGGGTGGCCGCCGAGCGGCGCCGGCCGGTCAGCCGCGACCTCGCCGCCCTGCGCCCCGGACTGCACGCGCGGCTGGCCCGGGACGCGATCGTCTCCGGTGCCGGTTTCGTCGCGGCCCCCGGGCTGCTGGCCGACGCGCCCGCCTGGCTGGAGTGGTGGCAGTCCGGCGCGGACGGTGTCGTACGGCCGCTCCTGCTCGATCTCGACCCCGGCCGGTCGGCCTACTCCGACTACACGCACTGGGACTGGTTCGCGCTGCCCCGCGACACCGGGCGCCGGGCCGTGGCCGGACCGTACGTGGACTACCTCTGTTCCGCCGAGTACAGCCTCACCGTGTCCGAACCGGTCTGTGTCCAGGGGCGGTTCGCCGGGGTGGCGGCGGCCGACGTGTATCTGCGGCACTTCGAGGCGGCCGTGCTCCCGCTGCTGCGCGGCCTGCCCCGCCCGGCCCATCTGGTGAACGCCCACGGCCGGGTCGCCGCCTCCGCCGACGCCGCCCACCTGGCCGGTTCCCTCACCCGGGGCCCGGACTTCGGCGAACTGCTCGGCACCGCCCGCCCCGGCACCCACGGCGGACTGCGCCTCATCCCGTGCCGGCGCGTGCCCCTGGTCCTGGTCGTGGCGTGAGCTTGTCGCCCACGGTCCGGCGTCGAACGCGGTCCGGGCCTGCCCCCCCACCCACTCACCGCGAGGGTGTCGGCTCCTGAACCGGCGGGACGGTCGCGGAGAGGGCGCGCAGATCGTCAAAGCCCCGGACGAGATGGGCGTCCAGGTTCTGTGAGGGGTCGTCGATCCAGACCTGGGCCGCTTGCGTGAGCCCCTTCATGGCCACCGCCTACGGCTTCGACGGCCCCGTCTCCAGCACTCACACACGGAAGCTCCTCTGCTGGTCCCCCACCCACCCGACGCTGCTCGAGGACTTGGAGCACGGCGATTACCTGACAGGATCGACACCCTGACGGCCCTTCGGGGCGGAGGGGGCTTGGATGGGTTACGAGTTGCAGGCGGTGATCGCTGAGGACGGGTTGCTGCGTGGGGTGGCATGGGACGTCGCGGGGGCTCGGGTGGTGGGTCTTCGGCAGGGGTTGTCGTTGGTGCCGATGACGGACGAGCTGGTGAACGCCGTCGCGGGCGGCGGTGGCGCGGAGGTTCTGGGGTTCCAGCGGTTGTCGGCGGGCTTCGAGAGGTTGCTCGCCGGGTGGTCCGTCGCGGGTCCCCTCGCATATGTCGAGGCCGAGCACTTCGGCGGTGTGGGTGAGGAGCGTGCCGTGGTGTGGGCGGGCGGGGGATTGGTGCTGGGGCCGCTGGACGCGCCGGTGAAGAGGCGGTTCTCGCGGCCGGTCGGTCCCGTCTCCCAGGCTCTGCGGCGGCTCGGCGCGCGCAGGAGGCTCGGCGGGGACGAATTCGACGCCGTGGGACTGGACCGGCACCGGTGGACCGACGGCTGGGCGGCTTCCGGCGCCGGGTGAGGCTGTGCCTCGGCTTCGTGCCGGTCGCCGGCTCGGCCCGCCGTTTCCTGGTTCGGCGGCGGCTGGTGGCGGAGCGGGCGCGCCCGCCGGTCAGCACGCGTTGCGGCCTGTTCTGCCGGTCAGGACACGTTTCGGCCGGTTCTGCCGGTCAGGTCGCCGACAGGGCGATGCCCAGGGTGATCAGGGTGGCGGTCTTCAGGATCTCCAGTGCCACGTACCACAGGTGGCTGCGCGAGCGGGGCAGATCCTCGCCCGCGAGCACCCGGTCCGACCTGCGGTTGAGGACGGGGCGGACGGCGGCGAGCTGGACGGCGAGGAGCGCCGCCACCACCGCGGTCAGCGCCAGGACCCGGGTCGGGGCGCCGCCCACCGCGACCGCGACGATCACGACGGCCGCCAGGACCGTCTCCACGGCGTTCAGCGCCCGGAACACCAGCCGGCCGATGCCCAGCCCGACGGGGATCGTGACACCCGGGGCGCGGAACTTCAGCGGCGCCTCCAGGAAGGAGATCGCCAGCACCATCCCGAGCCAGACGAAGGTGACCGCTCCGGCGGTGGCGGCGGAGGTGGTGTTCATAGAGTTACGGGCCTTTCTCCGCCGGGGGCGGCGTATTCCGCGCGTGGATCAGAAGGCTCGCGCCGCCGACGCGCCGGCCAAGTGGGCGACACAGGAGTCCGGTTCGGCGAACGGCTCCAGCGCGGTGGCCGTCAGCGGCGCTTCCATCCGGGCCAACGCCCCCTGGATCAGGCCCAGATGCAGCGAGCACACCAACCCGCCCTGTTCCTCGGCGAGTTCCAGGAAGGGGCAGTGCCGCAGCCGGATCCGTTCCGGGGGCCGGCCGGGCTCGCCGGCACCTTCGGCTCGCGGTGCGAAGCCCAGGCCGTCCAGCAGGGCGAGCAGCCGGGCCGTCGACCGTTCGGGCGTCGGTGTCTCGTCCGGCGCGGGCGGGTCCGCCAGATAGCGGCCCCAGGTCCGGCCCGTCTCCCGGGCCTCCGCGCGCGCCCCGGCCGGGTCGGCGACGGTCCACCGGCTGAGCAGCATGCGGGCCAGCAGCCGGTAGTCGCGCGGGCCGCCCCGGTCCATGCCGGGGCGTGCGGTGTAGACGGTACGGGGCCGGCCGGGCCCGGAGGGGTCCTCGGTCCGGCGCTCCACGAGCCCGTCGGCCACCAGTGCGTCCAGGTGGAACCGCACGGTGTTGGGGTGGAGTCCCATCCGCTCGGCGGCCTCGGCGACCCCGAGCGGCGCGGGCGCCGCGCGCAGTACGTCCAGCAGCGCCCGGCGGCGCGGACTCTCCCGCGTGCTCACGTCCGGACACCCCTCTCCACCGCGGCCGGTTTTCACGAATCCTACATGGATTAATTGTAGAGTGGCCGGGATGTGCGAGCGGGGGAACGCGAGAGCCGAGGGGAACACCAGATGACATCGCCGTCCGTGACCGACACCGGACCGGCCGCCCACCCGGCGACGCGGCCGCGCGTCCTGTGCGAGACCCGCGCGCTGGCCGAGGCGCCGCCGGTGCCCGCCGGGGTGCTGTGGAAGCTGGCCGAGAGCGGGCGGCAACTCGACGCGAACGTGGTCCGGCTGGCCCCGGGCGGCCGGGTACCGGCCCACACCGAGACGCAGCTGGACGTGCTGGTCCTGGTCGTCGCCGGGGACGGTCTGCTCGGCGACGGCTCCCCGGACCCGGCGCAGCCGCTCGCCGAGGGTGCCCTGGTCTGGCTACCGCACGGCTCCGCGCGCGGCATCACCGCCGGCCCGGCCGGGCTGACGTACCTGACCGTGCACAACCGGCGCCCCGGCATGCGGATCGGCTCGCGCCCCGATACGGCGACGCCGTAACCCCCGGCGTGGCAAGGCCGGTCACGCGGACCGTCAGGGTGCCCGCGTGAGGACGTTCACCGACGCGAGCACCCCCGGCCGCCATGGCCCGTACGCCACCACCGAGGCCGACCCGCGCGAGGTCGGCCGGGTGCGCACCGAGTACTCCCCGGTCCACGACGGCGACCCCGACCCCGGGGAGATCGTGTGGACCTGGGTGCCGTACGAGGAGAACGACGGCCGGGGCAAGGACCGCCCGGTGCTGGTCGTGGCCCGGGAGGCGGCGGGCACGTTCCTCGCGCTGCAGCTGTCCAGCAGGCGGCACGACGGGAACCGGGAGTGGGTGGCCACCGGCGGCGGCCCGTGGGACCGCTCCGGCCGCGACTCCTGGGTGGACGTCGACCGGGTGCTACGGCTGGACCTGACGGCGGAACCACCGCCCCTTCACGTTGCCCGCGCCTCGGGAAACGCCCGTACGAACGCCTCCCGCACCACCGCCCCCGGGGTCCGGTCCAGCACGCCGAAGACCACACGGTCGAACGTGTACGCGAACCGGCCCCCGGGGCCCAGGGCCGCCCGGAAGGCGCCCGCGACCCGAGCCGGGTCGTTCTGGAAGACACCGCAGCCCCAGGCGCCGAGCACCAGCCGCCGGTAGCCATGGGCCGCGGCCGTCTCCAGCACGCGTTCCGCCCGTACCGCCAGCGCGCCCGGCAGTTCGGCGGCCCGCTCCGGCGCCGTACGCCGGATCACCCCCGCGTTGGGGGCGGCGGCCGTCAGGAACCCCACGTGATACGGCTCGGCGAGCAGCCGGCCCCGGTCGTCACGGAAGACGGGGACGCCCGGGGAGTGAATCACCCGGTCGGTGTAGAACGGGTCGCGGTCGGCGCGGTGGCGGTCGTAGAAGCCGCGGGCCGTCAGCAGGCAGGTGTGCAGCGCGGAGGCGCGGCACAGGGCC
Source organism: Streptomyces sp. DSM 40868 (assembly GCF_011820545.1). Taxonomy (NCBI): domain Bacteria; kingdom Bacillati; phylum Actinomycetota; class Actinomycetes; order Kitasatosporales; family Streptomycetaceae; genus Streptomyces; species Streptomyces sp. DSM 40868. The sequence goes on along the minus strand of NZ_CP050504.1, from coordinate 7,769,418 downwards.
TCCTCCTGGGCCTGCGCGCCGTTGAGGTAGCCGCCGCCCGGGTTGCGGGCCGAGGCGAAGTTCAGTACGGCCACGGGGGCGTCGGCCAGCCGGCGGGCCGCCTCCAGGCTGCTCTCCCCGGTGACCTCGAACCGCGTGCCACGCCCGGGCCCCGCTCCCGAAGGCACCGCCCCCGCAGGCCCCGTCACCGAAGCTCCCGCTCCCGAAAGCCCCGACGCCAAAGGCCCCGACGCCGAAGCCCCCGGCACCGGTTCGGGGCCGAAGATCCGGGTGCCCGCCCGCGCGGCCTCGACCGCCTCGGCGATCGATACCTCCCGGCCGTCCGGCGCCCGGTACCGGCCCGCGGCCACGATCCGCTGTGTCTCCGCGGCGATCCCGCGCAGGCGCGCGCTCACGGCGCCACCCCCGTAGGCGCCGCGACCGCGTCCCGCGCGGTCTCCCCCGTCGTGCTCATGCAGGCATCCTGGGTGATGCTGGTATGCGGCGCAACGGAATTGCGGACGAGCCCGGAACGTCCGCATCCGCACTCTTGTGCGCGCCCGCCGAAGGGTCTTGGCTGGGATGAGTGCCCGCTCGGCCTGCGCCATGGGCCGAGGGCATGCTGGAGCCTCAGGAGGATCCCGACATGTCCGACATACAGAGCGACGGCGGTGACTGTACCGAGCACCGCACCGCCGTCACCGAGGCCGAGGCGGAGGCCCTGATCCGGGGCATCTGCTTCAAGACCGGACCGCCCCGCGCCCTCGGTGTCGAGCTGGAGTGGCTCGTCCACTCCCTGGAGCTGCCACAGCTCCCGGTCACACCCGAACAACTCGAAGCGGCCTACGCCACGGTGCGGACCCTGCCCCTGGCCTCGGCGCTCACCGTCGAACCCGGCGGCCAGCTGGAGCTGAGCTCGCCGCCCGCCGCCTCCCTGATGGAGTGCGTCGACACCGTGTCCGCCGACCTGGACGCCGTACGGGCCGCTCTGGCCGGGCACGGCCTCGGTCTCGCCGGCCTCGGCCACGATCCCCGGCACCCGCCCCGCAGGTTCCTGCGCGCGCCCCGCTACGACGCCATGGAGACCTGCCTGGACCGCACCGGTCCGGCCGGCCGGCGCATGATGTGCTCCTCCGCCTCCGTCCAGGTGTGTGTGGACGCGGGCCAGGAGGAGCCGGGCCCGCTGGGGCACACCCGGCGCTGGTGGCTGGCGCACCAGTTGGGCGCGGTGCTGGTGGCCGCGTTCGCCAACTCCCCGCTGGCCGGCCTGCGGCGCACCGGCTGGCGGTCCACCCGCCAGCTGATGTGGATGGAGATAGGGCCCGGCCGGGCCGGCGCTCCCCCGCTGGACGGCGAGCCGCGGGCCGCCTGGGCCCGGCACGCGCTGGACGCGCCGGTGATGTGCGTCCGCCGGGACAGCGGCCCCTGGGAGGTTCCCGAGGGGCTCACCTTCCGGGAGTGGACCCGTTCCCGGTCGCCCCGGCCGCCCACCCGGGCGGACCTCGACTACCACCTGAGCACCCTGTTCCCGCCGGTCCGGCCGCGCGGCCATCTGGAACTGCGGATGATCGACGCGCAGCCCGGCACGGACGGGTGGCTCGTGCCGCTCGCGGTGACGGCCGCGCTGTTCGACGACCCGGGGGCCGCCGAGACCGCCTACCGGACCGTGAAGCCGCTGGCCGAACGGGCCCTGGACCGGCCCGCTCCGCACAATCCGCTGTGGGCCGACGCGGCCCGGCACGCGCTCGCCGACCCGGAGCTGCGCGAGGCCGCCGACGGCTGCTTCGCGGCGGCCCTGGAGGCGCTGCCCCGGCTCGGCGCCACGACGCGGGTCATCGACGCCGTGGCCGGGTTCCGCGACCGCCATGTCGCCCGGGGCCGCTGCCCGGCCGACGACCTGCTGGACGAAGGACCACCCGGGGGCACCCGCGCCCACGGGAGGAAGGACATCCGCACATGACCGCCCCGGAGACCGGCACCACGACCACCGAGACGGACACCGAGGCGCTGCGCGAGCGGGCGCTGGCCTGCCTCACCACCGCCCGTGCCCGCACCACGCTGCTGACCACCTGTGTCGACGAACCCGACCTGACCGCCCAGCACTCCCCGCTGATGTCCCCGCTGGTGTGGGACCTCGCGCACATCGGCAACCAGGAGGAGTTGTGGCTGCTGCGGGCGGTCGGCGGCCGGGAGGCGATGCGGCCGGAGATAGACAGTCTGTACGACGCCTTCGAGCATCCGCGCGCCGAGCGCCCCTCGCTGCCGTTGCTGCCGCCCGCCGAGGCCCGCCGGTACGCCGCCGAGGTGCGCGGCCGGGCGCTGGACCTGCTGGCGTCGGCGGACTTCCACGGCACCCGGCTGACCGAGGCCGGATTCGCCTTCGGCATGGTCGCCCAGCACGAACAGCAGCATGACGAGACCATGCTGATCACCCATCAGCTCAGGAAGGGCTCGCAGGCGCTGACCGCGCCCGACCCGGATCCGGCTCCGCCGTTCACCGGTCCGGCCGAAGTCCTCGTACCCGGCGGCCCGTTCACCATGGGCACCTCCGCCGAGCCCTGGGCGCTGGACAACGAACGCCCGGCCCACCCCCGGGAAGTGGCCCCGTTCTGGATCGACACCGTCCCGGTGACGAACGCCGCCTACCAGGCGTTCATCGAGGACGACGGTTACACCACCGAGCGCTGGTGGGTCCCGCAGGGGTGGGCGCACATCCGGCGCCACGGCATCACCGCCCCGCTGTTCTGGCGGCGGGACGGCGACCGGTGGCTGCGGCGCCGGTTCGGGATCACGGAACCGGTGCCGCCGGACGAGCCGGTGCTGCACGTGTGCTGGTACGAGGCGGACGCCTACGCCCGCTGGGCCGGACGCCGGCTGCCCACCGAGGCGGAGTGGGAGAAGGCGGCCCGCCACGACCCGGTCACCGGCCGCTCCCGGCGCTACCCGTGGGGCGACGCCGACCCCGGGCCCGAGCACGCCAACCTCGGCCAGCGGCATCTGCGGCCCGCCCCCGCCGGCAGCTACCCGGATGGTCAGTCACCGCTGGGCGTACGGCAGTTGATCGGTGACGTGTGGGAGTGGACGGCGAGCGACTTCCTGCCGTACCCGGGGTTCCGGGCGTTCCCGTACAAGGAGTACTCCGAGGTGTTCTTCGGCTCCGACCACAAGGTGCTGCGCGGCGGCTCCTTCGCCGTGGACCCGGTGGCCTGCCGGGGCACGTTCCGCAACTGGGACTATCCCGTGCGCCGGCAGATCTTCTCCGGGTTCCGCACCGCCCGTTCGGAGGCCGTCTGATGTGCCGTCACCTCGCTTATCTGGGGCCCGAGGAGCCGCTCGGCCGGCTGCTCGTGGAGCCCCCGCACGGCCTGTACCGGCAGTCGTGGGCGCCGCGCCGGCAGCGGTACGGGACGGTCAACGCCGACGGGTTCGGGGTCGGCTGGTACGCGCCCGGGGACCCGGCGCCGGCCCGCTACCGGCGGGCCGGGCCGATCTGGGCCGACCTGTCCTTCGCCGACCTGGCCCGGGTGGTGCGCTCGGGCGCCGTCCTCGCCGCGGTGCGGGACGCGACGCTGGCGGGGGCGGACGCCGAGGCCGCGGCGGCGCCGTTCGCGGCCGGGCGGTGGCTGTTCAGCCACAACGGGCTGATCGCGGGCTGGCCGGACGCGGCGGCGCCGCTGGTGTCCGCGCTGCCCCCGGTCGAGCTGCTGTCGCTCCAGGCCCGCACCGACTCCGCGTTCGTCTGGGCGCTGGTCCTGCACCGGCTGCGGACCGGACAGCCGCCGGGGCGGGCACTGGGCGAAGCGGTGCGCGAACTGGCCCGGGCGGCCCCGGCGTCCCGGCTGAACCTGCTGCTGACCGACGGGGACACGATCACCGCGACCGCCTGGGGCGACTCGCTGTGGTACCGCGCGGAGCCCGGCCGGAGCGCGGTCGTCGCCTCCGAGCCGTACGACGACGATCCGCTCTGGCGGGAGGTCCCCGACCGCACCGTGCTGACCGCGAGCCGCGCCGGTGTGCGCCTCGCCCCGCTGGAGGATCCGGCGGCCACTCCCTCGAAGGAGCCCTGCAGTTGAGCCCCTTGCACATCACCCGCACCCTCCCCGAGGACGCGACGGAGGCCGCGCTGCGCGCCGACGTCCTGAGCGGCCTCACCGCCACCCCCAAGCGGCTGCCGCCCAAATGGTTCTACGACGCGCGCGGCAGCGAGCTGTTCGAGCGGATCACCGAGCTGCCCGAGTACTACCCGACGCGCGCCGAACGGGAGATCCTCGCCACCCGGTCCGGGGAGATCGCCGCCGCGAGCGGTGCCCGCACCCTGGTCGAACTGGGCTCGGGTTCCTCCGAGAAGACCCGCCACCTCATCGACGCGCTGCCCGCGCTGGCCGCGTACGTCCCGGTCGACGTCAGCGAGAGCGCGCTCACGCAGGCCGGGCGGGCGCTCGTCGAGGAGCGCCCCGGTCTCCATGTGCACGCGCTGATCGCCGACTTCACCGCCCCGCTCACCCTGCCCGCGACGCCGGGGCCCCGGCTGGTGGCCTTCCTCGGCGGGACGATCGGCAATCTGCTGCCCGCCGAACGCGCCCGGTTCCTGGCCGCCGTCCGCGCGCTGCTCGCCCCGGGCGACGGGCTGCTGCTCGGCACGGACCTGGTCAAGGACGAGCGGGTGCTGGTCCGGGCGTACGACGACGCGGCCGGGGTGACGGCCGCGTTCAACCGGAACGTGCTGGCCGTGATCAACCGCGAACTGGGCGCCGACTTCGATCCGGAGGCGTTCGAGCACGTGGCCCTGTGGGACGCCGGGCAAGAGTGGATCGAGATGCGGCTGCGCTCCCGTACCGCCCAGACCGTGAAGGTGCCCGCCCTCGACCTCGCCGTGGACTTCGCGGCGGGCGAGGAGCTGCGCACCGAGGTGTCGGCCAAGTTCCGCAGGGCGCGGGTGACCACCGAACTCGCCGCTGCTGGACTGGAGTTGACACACTGGTGGACGGACGCGCCGGGCCGCTTCGCGCTGTCGCTGAGCGTGGCGCGGTGAGCGGGGGCGAGCCGGGTCCGGCGGCTCAGCCGACGTCGGGGGCGAGCGCCTCGGTGATCCTCCGGGAGGCGCGGCGGGCCTCGGTCGCCGGGTCCCCGCCCTGGAGCACCCGGGTCATGTACTCCTTGATCGGGTTGTCGGCCTCGACGTCGGCCCACTGAGGGGTGGTGGGGGTCGCCCGGCCGTGTGCCGCGCCCGCGGCCATGGCGGCGACCCCCTCCGCGCCGGCGACCGCGCCGGCCAGCGTGGTCTTGTTGGGCACGTAGTTCATGGTGCGGGCCAGCTCGGTGTCCCACTTGGTGCCGGTGAGCGCGCCGACGACGGTGGTCGCGGCGAACTGGTCGTCGGTGTTGCGCGGGACGACCAGGTCGGAGCCGCCGGTGAAGACGGTGCCGGGCCGGCCGGCGGCGGGTCCGGGCACGGGGAAGAAGCCGAGCTTGTCCCTCAGGTCCGGGTTCTGCCGGACGATCGACTGGGCGAGCCCGGGTACGGCGATGATCTGCGCGACCTTGCCGCCGGCGAACACCCCGGCCTGGGGCGGGTGTTCCTCGTCGGCGTCCACGGGTCCCGCGCCGAGCGCCTGGAGCCGCCGGTAGAAGTCCATGCCGCGCAGCGCGGCCGGGCTGTCCAGGGTGCCCCGCCACTCGTGGTCCTTCTCCTCGGCGAGTTCGCCGCCCTCGTCCCAGATGAACCCGGAGAGCGTGTACCAGTCCTGGCCCGCGAGGTAGATGCCCTGGTTCCCGCCGGTGTTGAGCTTCTCGGTGGCGGTGAGCCATTCGTCGCGGGTCCCCGGCGGGCGGGTGATGCCGGCCTGCCGGAACAGGTCCTTGCGGTAGATGACGACCCGGTTGGCCGCGTACCAGGGGATGCCGTACTGCTTGTTGCCGTCCTTGCCGGGCTGGGCGAGGCCGGGCAGCCAGGTGTCCTTGCCCCAGTCCCGCATCGACTCCAGCGTGAGGTCCGCCAGCCGGCCGCCGTCGGCGTACAGCGGCACCTGGGTGTTGCCGACCTCGATGACGTCCGGTCCGTCGCCGGAGGGCGCCTTGAGCGCGCCGCGGACCTTCTCCACGATGCCGGTCCATTCCTGGATGCGGATGTCGAGGCGCAGGTCGTCGTGGGTGCGCTCGAAGTCCTCGGTGAACCGCCGCAGGAACTCCTTGGAGGCGCTGTCCTTCATCAGCCACACGGTGACGGTCTTCCGCTCCTGGTGGTCGCCGGGGAGCATCCCGCAAGCGCTGACGAGGGAGCCGGTGACACAGAGGAGGGCGAGCAGACGACGTCTCACGAAGGGTCCTGTTCTGTCTGGCAAGTGGTGCCGAGGGGTGCTGGGACAGGGTGGAGGGGGCCCGACGTGGGGGGACGAGCGCGCGGCTCGTACGGGGTGTGCTGGATTTTGGTATGTACCAATGCGGAGGTCAAGCGCTACCGGGCGGTACGCCCGCGACGCCGTGCGGAGCGGGCGCGGATAGTGCACGGTGGAGTACGGCGTGACACGTAAGGAGCACCCGCATGACGAACCACACCTACCGGGTCACCGAGATCGTCGGCACCTCGCACGAGGGGGTGGACCAGGCCATCCGCAACGGCATCGCCCGAGCCGACCGGACGCTGCGCAACCTGGACTGGTTCGAGGTGACCCAGGTCCGCGGCCAGATCGAGAACGGGCGGATCGAGCACTACCAGGTGGGTCTGAAGGTCGGCTTCCGCATCGAGGACAGCGCCTGAGCCGTCCCGCGCGCGTCAGGTGCGGCCCTCCCGCTCCTGCGCCTCCTCGACCGCGGCCGACTTCCTCGCCCAGCGCGCCCGTACGACGGTGAACCCGGCGCGTTCGGCGTCGTCGCACACCAGCTCGTCGTCGTCCACGAGGAACCGGATCTCCCGGTCCCGGGCGAGCCGGCGCAGGATCTCCAGTTTGGTGCGGCGGGCCGGTCTGCGGTCGGCGTCGCGCCGCATGAACACCCGCCCCTCGGGCAGTCCGTGCGCCGCGAGCCAGTCCAGCGTGTGCCGGCGGTACCGCTCGGGACGGCCGGTGAGATAGACGACCTCGCAGCCGCGGGCGCTCTCCACGGCCAGCGCCACGCCCTCGGCGAGCGGCGGGTCCGCGGGCGCGGCGGCGAAGAACGCGGCCCAGTCGCGCGGCCGGCGCTCCAGGAAGTGCTGGCGGTGGGCGGTGTCGGCCAGCGTGTTGTCGAGGTCGAACACCGCGATCGGCGGCCTGTCGCGGTCGGTCACACGGTCACCCTAGCCAGTCGCCGTTCCCCGCGCGCCCGCACGGACCTCCGGGAATCCTGTGCGCCTCCCCGCGTTGAACAGTGCGTGAGCAGCACAGTGATCAGCCGCACCCGGTTCTCCGTCCTCGACCGCTCGCGCACCCGCGAGGGCCGTCCGCCCGGCGAGGCGCTGCGGGACACCGTCGCGCTGGCCCGGGAGGCGGAGGCGCTCGGCTACCACCGGTTCTGGGTGTCCGAGCACCACGGCGTGCCCGGGGTCGCCGGGTCGGCGCCGACCGTGCTCGCCGCCGCGGTCGCCGCCGCCACCCGTACCATCCGGGTGGGCACCGGCGGGGTCATGCTGCCCAACCACCGGTCCCTGGTCGTCGCCGAGCAGTTCGGGGTGCTGGAGTCGCTGTTCCCGGGGCGCGTCGACATGGGGCTCGGCCGCTCGGTCGGCTTCACGGACGGGGTGCGCAAGGCGCTGGGCCGGGACAAGGGCGACGCCGAGGACTTCGCGGCGCAGCTCGCGGAACTGCTGGAGTGGTTCACGGGCGGCTCGCCGACCGGGGTGCGGGCCCGGCCCGCCGAGGGCCTGACCGTGCCGCCGTTCGTGCTGGCCCTGGGCGAGGGCGCGCGGATCGCGGCCCGCGCGGGCCTGCCCATGGTCATCGGTGATCTGCGGGGCCGGGAGAAGATGCTGCGCGGCATCGACCAGTACCGCTCCCTGTTCCGCCCGTCCCGCTGGGCGGCCGAGCCGTACGTGGTGATCTCCGGCACGGTCGCGGTGGCGGGCACCGAGGCCGAGGCGCGCCGGCTGCTGGTCCCCGAGGCATGGTCGCTGGCGTACTCCCGCACCCACGGCACCTTCCCGCCGCTCGCCCCCGCCGAGTCCGTGGAGGCGCGGACCATGACGGCGAAGGAGCGGGACCTGTACGAGTCCGCGCTCGCCGGGCACATCGCGGGCACCCCGGAGCAGGTCGCGCACGAGCTGGAGACGGTGCTGAAGGAGACCGGCGCCCAGGAGGTGCTCGTGACGACCAGCACCTACGACCGTGCGGGGCTGCTGGACTCCTTCCGGCGGCTGGCCGCGCTGTTCGCGCCGGGCCGGTGAGCCCCAGGTCCCCGAGATGCGGTTCCGGCGCGGGCCGGTGACCCTGGGAGGGCAAGCCTGTCAGCGACTAGGAGGCTGCCATGTCCATGCTGGACAAGCTCAAGCAGATGATCAAGGGCCACGAGAGCACGGCCGACAAGGGCATCGACAAGGGCGGCGACTACCTGGACCAGCGCACCGGCGGCAAGTACCAGTCGCAGGTCGACACCGGGCAGGACAAGCTGAGGGACGAGTTCGGCACCCGCCCGCAGGACCCGGGCAACCCTCCGCGGTAGCGGCGCACGGGGGCGGATAGAGTTCCCCCGATGCACACCCCTCACGACCCTTACGTCCGCGTCCGAGGCGCCCGCGAGCACAACCTCAAGGGCGTGGACGTGGACATCCCCCGGGACGTGCTGGCCGTGTTCACCGGGGTCTCCGGCTCGGGCAAGTCCTCGCTGGCGTTCGGCACCGTCTACGCCGAGGCGCAGCGGCGGTACTTCGAGTCCGTCGCGCCGTACGCACGCCGGCTGATCCACCAGGTCGGGGCCCCGAAGGTCGGCGAGATCACCGGGCTGCCGCCCGCGGTCTCGCTCCAGCAGCGCCGCTCGGCCCCCACGTCACGCTCCTCGGTGGGCACGGTCACCCATCTCTCCAACTCGCTGCGGATGCTGTTCTCGCGGGCCGGCAGCTATCCTCCGGGCGCCGAGCGGCTGGATTCGGACGCGTTCTCGCCGAACACGGCCGCCGGGGCCTGCCCGCGCTGCCACGGCCTCGGGGAAGTCCACGACACCACCGAGGAGTTGCTGGTCCCGGACCCCTCGCTGTCCATCCGCGAGGGGGCGATCGCGGCCTGGCCGGGCGCCTGGCAGGGCAAGAACCTGCGGGACATCCTGGACACGCTCGGCCACGACGTGGACCGGCCCTGGCGCGAGCTGCCCGCCGAAGCGCGCCACTGGATCCTGTTCACCGACGAGCAGCCGGTCGTCACCGTCCATCCGGTGCGCGACGCCGACCGCATCCAACGGCCCTACCAGGGCACGTACACGAGCGCGCGCCGGTATGTGCTCAAGACGTTCTCCGACACCAAGTCGGCCACCCTGCGGGCGAAGGCGGAGCGGTTCCTGACCAGCACCCCCTGCCCGGTCTGCGGCGGCAGCCGGCTGCGGCCGGAGGCGCTCGCGGTGACCTACGGCGGCCGGACCATCGCCGAACTCGCCGCGCTGCCGCTGACCGACCTCGCGGGGCTGCCCGACGGCGACGACGAGACGGCGCGCGTCCTCACGGCGGACCTGAAGTCCCGGATCGCGCCGGTGGTCGAGCTGGGCCTCGGCTACCTCAGCCTGGACCGGGCCGCCCCCACGCTGTCCCCGGGCGAGCTGCAACGGCTGCGGCTGGCCACCCAGTTGCGCTCCGGGCTGTTCGGCGTGGTGTACGTGCTGGACGAGCCGTCCGCCGGGCTGCACCCGGCGGACACCGAGGCGCTGCTCACCGTGCTGGAGCGGCTCAAGGCGGCCGGTAACTCGGTGTTCGTGGTGGAACACCACCTGGACGTGGTGCGCGGTGCCGACTGGGTGGTCGACGTGGGACCCGGCGCGGGCGAGCACGGCGGCCGGGTGCTGTACAGCGGGCCGCCGGCCGAACTGGCCTCGGTGGCCGGGTCGGCGACGGCCACCTACCTCTTCGACGAGTCGCCCGGTCCGGCGCGCGAGGTCCGTGAGCCGCGCGGCTGGCTGACCGTGGGGCCGGTGACCCGGCACAATCTGCGCGCGGTCAGGGCCCGGTTCCCGCTCGGCGCGTTCACCGCGGTCACCGGTGTCTCCGGTTCGGGGAAGTCCACGCTCGTCGGGGAGTTGACGGAGGAACTGCCGGGAGTGGGCCGGCTGGTACGGGTCGACCAGAAGCCGATCGGGCGCACCCCGCGCTCCAACCTGGCCACCTACACGGGCCTGTTCGACGTCGTACGGAAGGTGTTCGCCGGCACCGAGGAGGCGCGGGCGCGCGGGTACGGGGTCGGCCGGTTCTCCTTCAACGTGCCCGGGGGGCGCTGCGAGACCTGCCAGGGCGAGGGGTTCGTCAGCGTGGAGCTGCTGTTCCTGCCGAGCGCCTACGCGCCCTGCCCGGACTGCGCGGGCGCCCGCTACAACCCCGGGACGCTCGAGGTGTCGTACCGGGGTCGGACCATCGCCGAGGTGCTGGACCTGACCGTGGAGGCCGCGGCGGAGTTCTTCGCGGACACCCCGGCCGCCGCCCGGAGCCTGCGCACCCTGCTCGACGTGGGCCTGGGCTATCTGCGGCTCGGGCAGCCCGCGACCGAGCTGTCCGGCGGGGAGGCGCAGCGGATCAAGCTGGCGAGCGAACTCCAGCGGGGGCGCCGGGGCCACACCCTGTATCTGCTGGACGAGCCGACGACCGGACTCCATCCGGCCGATGTGGAGGTGCTGACGGACCGGCTGCACGGGCTGGTCGACGCCGGGCACACCGTCGTCGTGGTCGAGCACGACATGACGGTGGTCGCGGACGCCGACTGGGTGATCGACCTCGGCCCGGGAGGCGGCGACCGGGGCGGCCGTATCGTGGCGGAAGGCCCGCCGGAGGAGGTGTCCCGGGCCCGGGGCAGCGCGACGGCGCCCTATCTGGCGCGGGTCATGCCCTGAGCGCCCGGAACGGCACGGCTCGCGCCCGGGTCATGCCCTGAGGACGGGGCGGCGCGCCCCGATGTCGCCGCGCGGGCGCACCTGGGCGCCGGCGACCAGCGCCGCGTGGGTCCAGGCCGGCTCGGGGGCGGGCGGCTGGGCGGCGCGGGCGAGGGTGCGGCGGTCGGGGTGGGTGCCCGGCCGGATCAGCGGGCGTATCTCCACCTCGGCGACCAGGCCCCGGGTCCGGGCCACCCGCCACAGGGAGGCCGGCAGGGTGTCCTCGCCGACGAAGGCCGCCGCCGTGCCGGGGCCGCCGTCCGGCCGCCGGTAGCGCAGCCCGACCGGCTGGACCGGCACGCCCGCGTCGAGCGCGGCCTGGAAGACGGCCCGGCGGAACCGGCCCTGGGCGCGTCCGCACCAGGTGCTGCCCTCGGGGAAGGCGGTCACGGCCCCGCCCGCGCGCAGGGTGCCGGCGATCCGGGCCACCGTGCCGGGCAGGGCGCGCAGCCGGTCCCGTTCGAGGAACAGGGCCCCGCCGCGCGCGGCGAGCGCACCCGCCAGGGGCCACCGCCGCACCTCGGCCTTGGCGAGCATCCGGGCCGGGCGTACGGCGGTGAGCAGCGGGATGTCCAGCCAGGAGACGTGGTTGGCGACGAGCAGCAGCCCGCCGTCCGGCGGGGCGGGACCGGTGACCCGTACCCGGACCCCGGCGACCCGCACGAGCAGCCGGCACCACCGCCGGACCCACGCGGCCGGGACCCGCCCCCCGAACGGGGACAGCGCGATCCCGGCCAGCACCAGGGCCGCGAGCGCGGTCAGCCGCAGTACGGCCCGGGGGACGGACGCGGTGGCCCGGACGGGTTCCACGCAGGCGGCCGGGGTGCACGGCGCGGTGGGCAGCCAGCCGCTCATCAGGCCGGGACGAGGGAGAGGAAGTGGCGCAGGTAGCGCGGGTCGACCCGGCGCATGGACAGCAGGACGTAGAGGTCGGCCACCCCGAAGCCGGGGTCGTGCGCGGGCTCCCCGCACACCCAGGCGCCGAGCCGGAGGTAGCCGCGCAGCAGGGCGGGCAGCTCGGTGCGGGCGGCCGGAGCCTGCGCGGGCGCCGTCCACGGCAGCAGCGGCCGGACCCGGAACTCCTCGGGTGCCAGGTGCCTCTCGCGCACCCGCTGCCAGGTGCCGGCGGCGAGGGCGCCGCCGTCGGCGAGCGGTACGGAGCAGCAGCCGGCCAGCCACTCGTGGCCCCGGTCGGTCATGTAGCGGGCTATGCCGGCCCAGATCAGGCCGATGACGGCGCCGTCGCGGTGGTCGGGGTGGACGCAGGAGCGGCCGACCTCGACCAGCCGCGGCCGGATCGCGTCGAGCGCGGTGAGGTCGAACTCGCCGTCGGAGTAGAGCCGGCCGGCGACGGCGGCCCGCTCCGGCGGCAGCAGCCGGTAGGTGCCGACGATCTGCCCGGTCGTCTCCTCGCGGACGAGGAGGTGGTCGCAGTAGGCGTCGAAGGCGTCGATGTCGTGCCCCGGTTCCGGGGTGGCCAGCAGGGCTCCCATCTCCCCGGCGAAGACGTCGTGCCGCAGCCGCTGCGCGGCACGCACGTCGGCCTCGTCGCGGGCGAGGGTGACGGTGTAGCGGGCGGGGGCCGCGGGCTGCGGGGGACGGTCGAGGGTGGGAACGCCGGTCATGGCTTACTCCTGGGCACGGGCCGGGTCGGCAGGGGCGGCGGGCCCGGTGTGTGCGGCCCTCCGCTCCTGTTCTTCCGATGCCGGTTGGCGTGCGCGTGACCGGTGCCGGGAGCGCGGATGTGGGGCTGGTGAACGCCCCGGTCACCCGTCCTGGGTGACGCAGCCGGCGAGCAGCCGCCCGGCCTCGTCCGGATCCAGCACGCGTTCCAGGACGAGGTCGCCCCTCATGTGCGGGAAGAAGCGGCCGGCGGGCCAGCTCCGCTCGTAGGGCGGCGGGTCCAGGACGAGCAGCCGTACGCCGTCCACGACGGGGATGTCCGAGGGGGTGCCCTCGTTCCACACCCAGTCGCCGGAGGGGGTGACGAGGTTGAAGGAGCCGGTGGTCTCCACCTGTCCGGGCCGGTCCCGGCAGACGGCGGCCTCCTCGGCGGACGGGGCCCGGCCGGGCAGGTGGCCGCCGCCTATGAGGACGTCGGCGAGCAGGGTGTGCAGCTGGAAGTTGTCGCCGATGCCGGTCATGCGCAGGGCGTAGCCGGTGCCGGTGGGGCGGTGCAGGACGACGAGGGGTTCGTCGAGGACGAGCAGGGCGTAGGCCAGGCACTTGAAGTCGTGCCCGGAGTCCTCCTCGACCGAGCGCAGGGTCCGCAGCAGGCGGGTGCGGGTGCCGGCGTCGAGCGCGGTGCGGACGGCGGCGTGGTTGAGCATGGCGACGGCGGCCATCTCCCAGTGGTGGAGGGTGAGCCAGGCGACGGCCTGGTCGGGGTCCACCCGGTCGAGGAGGTCCTCGGGCGGCTCCTCGGCCTGCGGGTCGGGGAAGTCGCCGCCGCCGGTGGCCGCCCAGCGGTCGCAGAACGCGCGGGCGTCGTCGAGGGCACCGGCGAGGCCGGCGAGGACGTGGGGTGCGCAGGCGGTGGGGTCGGCGCCGCGTTCGACGCACGCGCCGACGAGCACGGCGACGGTGGCGCGGGGCGCCGGCGGCATCTCGTCCAGGATCGCCGCCAGCCGTGGCCCGGCCTCCCGGAACTCCTGGTCGTCCGCCTCGCCGAAGTACCGGTGCAGGTCCTGGAAGTACTGCTGCGAGCGGTCGGCGTCCTGCGCGCGGACGGCGGTCTCGAAACCGGCCACGGCATCGCCGAACCGTGCCGTCCGCTTGTTCCCGAAGATCATGGCGGCAGGCTACAGGGGGCCGGAACACCAGACGGGGCCGGGTGAGCACCTCCCCGGCCCCGCCCGCCCGCCTGTGGTCGGCGAACGTCTTCAGGTGGCGGCTACCGCTTGCCTGCCTTCCGGGTGGCCCGCAGCCACTCCTTGTTCATGCTGGTGATGGACATCAGCGGAATGCCCTTGGGGCAGGCCGTGGCGCACTCGCCGGTGAGCGTGCAGCCGCCGAAGCCCTCCGCGTCCATCTGGGCCACCATGTCCAGCACCCGGGTCTCCCGCTCGGGCGCGCCCTGGGGCAGCACGTTGAGGTGGTTGACCTTGGCGGAGGTGAACAGCATCGCCGCGCCGTTGGGGCACGCGGCCACGCACGCACCGCAGCCGATGCACTCGGCGTGCTCGAACGCGAAGTCGGCGTCGGCCTTGGGCACCGGGGTGGCGTGGGCCTCCGGCGCGGCACCGGTGGGGGCGGTGATGTAGCCGCCGGCCTGGATGATCCGGTCGAACGCCGACCGGTCCACCACCAGGTCCTTGATCACCGGGAACGCGGACGCCCGCCACGGCTCGATGTCGATGGTGTCGCCGTCCTTGAAGGACCGCATGTGCAGCTGGCAGGTGGTGGTGCGCTCCGGCCCGTGCGCGTCGCCGTTGATGACGAGGCTGCACGCGCCGCAGATGCCCTCGCGGCAGTCGTGGTCGAAGGCGACGGGCTCCTCCCCGGACAGGATGAGCTGTTCGTTGAGGACGTCCAGCATCTCCAGGAAGGACATGTCGGGCGAGATGTCGTCCACCTCGTAGGTGGACATCGCTCCTTCGGCGCCGGCGTTCTTCTGCCGCCAGACGCGCAGGGTGAGCTTCATGCGTAGCTCCGCTGGGTGGGGTGGACGTACTCGAAGACCAGGTCTTCCTTGTGCAGGACGGGGGCCTCGCCGGTGCCGGTGAACTCCCAGGCGGCGGCGTAGGAGAACTCCTCGTCCTTGCGGGCCGCCTCGCCGTCGGGGGTCTGGGACTCCTCGCGGAAGTGGCCGCCGCAGGACTCGGTGCGGTGCAGCGCGTCGAGGCACATCAGCTCGGCGAGCTCCAGGTAGTCGACGATCCGGTTGGCCTTCTCCAGCGACTGGTTGAACTCCTCGCCGGTGCCGGGGACCTTGATGCGGCGCCAGAACTCCTCGCGGATCTGCGGGATGCGTTCCAGGGCCTTGCGCAGCCCGGCGTCGGAGCGCGCCATGCCGCAGAACTCCCACATCAGCTCGCCGAGTTCGCGGTGGAAGGAGTCCGGGGTGCGGTCGCCGTCCACCGCCAGCAGCAGGTTGATCCGGTCCTCGGTCTCGGCCAGCACCTCCTGGACGGCGGGGTGGGCGTCGGTGACCGGGTCCTGGTGGGGGTTGCGGGCGAGGTAGTCGTTGATGGTGGCCGGCAGCACGAAGTAGCCGTCGGCCAGGCCCTGCATCAGCGCGGAGGCGCCGAGCCGGTTGGCGCCGTGGTCGGAGAAGTTGGCCTCGCCGATCGCGAACAGGCCGGGGATGGTGGTCTGCAGGTCGTAATCGACCCACAGGCCGCCCATCGTGTAGTGCACGGCCGGGTAGATGCGCATCGGCACCTCGTACGGATCCTCGTCGGTGATCCGCTGGTACATGTCGAAGAGGTTGCCGTACTTGGCCTCGACGGCCCCCCGGCCCATGCGCTTGATGGCGTCGGCGAAGTCCAGGTAGACGCCCTGGCCGCCGGGGCCCACTCCCCTGCCCTCGTCGCAGACGTTCTTCGCGGCGCGGGAGGCGATGTCCCGGGGCACCAGGTTGCCGAAGGACGGGTAGATGCGTTCGAGGTAGTAGTCGCGCTCGTCCTCGGGGATCCGGTGCGGCGGGCGGGTGTCGCCCTTGGCCTTGGGCACCCAGATCCGGCCGTCGTTGCGCAGCGACTCGCTCATCAGGGTCAGCTTGGACTGGTGGTCGCCGGTGCGCGGGATGCAGGTCGGGTGGATCTGGGTGAAGCAGGGGTTGGCGAAGTAGGCGCCGCGCCGGTGCGCCCGCCAGACGGCGGTCGCGTTGGAGTTCATGGCGTTGGTCGACAGGTAGAAGACGTTGCCGTAGCCGCCGGAGGCGAGGACGACGGCGTCCGCGAAGTACGTGTCGATCTTTCCGGTGATCAGGTCGCGGGCCACGATGCCGCGCGCCCGGCCGTCGACGACGATCAGGTCCAGCATCTCGGTGCGCGGGTGCATCTCCACGTTCCCGGCGGCGATCTGCCGGGACAGCGCCTGGTAGGCGCCGAGCAGGAGCTGCTGGCCCGTCTGGCCGCGGGCGTAGAAGGTGCGGGAGACCTGGACGCCGCCGAAGGAGCGGGTGTCGAGCAGGCCGCCGTACTCGCGGGCGAACGGCACGCCCTGGGCCACGCACTGGTCGATGATCTCCACGGAGATCTGCGCGAGCCGGTGCACGTTGGACTCGCGGGCGCGGAAGTCGCCGCCCTTGACGGTGTCGTAGAACAGGCGGTGGACGGAGTCGCCGTCGTTGCGGTAGTTCTTCGCCGCGTTGATGCCTCCTTGCGCGGCGATGGAGTGGGCGCGGCGCGGGGAGTCCTGGTAGCAGAACTGGACGACGTGGTAGCCCTGTTCGGCGAGGGTGGCGCCGGCCGAGCCGCCCGCGAGGCCGGTGCCGACCACGATCACCGTGTGCTTGCGCCGGTTGGCCGGGTTGACCAGCTTGGCCTCGAACCGGCGCTTGTCCCAGCGCTCGTGGATCGGGCCGGACGGGGCCTTGGTGTCGGTGACCGGGGCGCCGGTCGCGTAGTCGGTGTACGTCATGGGTCAGCTCACCACTCCGGTCATGACGCCCACGGGTACGGCGATGAAGCCGGCCGTGAGCAGCAGCGCGAGGACGTTGGCGACGGTCTTCAGGGCGCGGTCGCGGGCGCGGCTGCCGACGCCGAGGGTCTGGGCGGCGCTCCAGAAGCCGTGCCGGATGTGCAGGCCGAGCGCGAGCATCGCGACGATGTAGATGACGTTGCCGTACCAGGTGGAGAAGGTGTCCACGACGTTCTGGTACGGGTGTCCCTCCTGGAAGCCGCCGGAGTGCACGGTGCCGGTGGTCAGGTCGAGGACGTGCCAGACGATGAACAGCCCGAGGATGACACCGCCCCAGCGCATGGTGCGCGTCGCGTAGCTCGCCCGCGGCTTGCTGTGGACGTACTTGGTGGGACGGGCCTTGAGGTCGCGGCGGCTCAGCTGGTAGGCGGAGGTGGCGTGGGCGACCACG
This sequence comes from Streptomyces sp. DSM 40868, assembly GCF_011820545.1. Taxonomy (NCBI): domain Bacteria; kingdom Bacillati; phylum Actinomycetota; class Actinomycetes; order Kitasatosporales; family Streptomycetaceae; genus Streptomyces; species Streptomyces sp. DSM 40868. The sequence goes on along the minus strand of NZ_CP050504.1, from coordinate 7,752,371 downwards.
GCGACGACGAGGACGACCCGGATCAGCCACAGCGTCCACTCGTAGTGCATGAAGGGTTCGCCGACGGTGCGCAGCCAGTGCCCGTAGTGGTTGAACTCGTCCGGGCCGAAGAAGATCTTCAGGTTGCCGATGACGTGGGCGACCAGGTACAGCAGCATGATCACGCCGCTGACGGCCATGACCGTCTTCTTGCCGACGGAGCTGTCCCACACGGTACGCGCCATGGACGGCCGTCGGTCCGTCCGCGTTGCCAGAGCCATGGCACAGAACGCTAGGGCCGAAGGTCCCGATCGGTCCAAGACATGGTGCAGCTTGTTTCCATAGGCTGAGACTATGCTGGCTGGGTGCAGTTCCAGCAGCTCCAGTACTTCGTGGCCGTCGCCGAGACCCGGCACTTCACCCGGGCCGCCGAACGGGTCCACGTGGCCCAGCCGTCGCTGTCCCAGCAGATCAGGGCGCTGGAGCGGGAGCTGGGCGCGGATCTGTTCCTGCGCGCGCGGGGCAACATCACGCTCACCGACGCCGGCGAGGCGCTGCTGCCGCTGGCCCGGCGGATCCTGGCCGACGCGGACACCGCCCGGCACGAGGTGCAGGAGCTGGTGCAGCTGCGGCGGGGGCGGGTACGGCTGGGGGCGACCCCGAGTCTGTGCACCGGGCTGCTGCCGGATGTGCTGCGCGCCTTCCACGACCGCTACCCGGGCATCCGGCTGCTGATCGAGGAGGGCGGCTCGCACGACCTGGTGCGGGAGCTGGCGCGCGGTGCGCTCGACCTGGCGCTGGTCGTACTGCCGCTGCCGACGCCGGCGCCCGCGCTGACCACGGTGGAGCTGCTGCGCGAGGACCTGGTGGTGGTGTCCTCACCGGAGGCGCCGGCGCCCGGCCGGGGCACGCGGGTGATCCGTATCGCCGACCTGGCGGGCGAGCGGCTGGTGATGTTCCGGCACGGATACGACCTGCGGGAGCTGACCGTGGCCGCGTGCCGGGCGGAGGGCTTCGAGCCGGACTTCGCGGTGGAGGGCGGCGAGATGGACGCGGTGCTGGGGTTCGTCCGGGCCGGGCTGGGGGTGGCGGTGGTGCCGCGCATGGTCGCCACCCGGGCCGGGCGCGGGCTGCGGGTGACCCCGCTGGCCCGGCCCGGACTGCACCGTACGATCGCGCTCGCCCACCGCAGCGACGTGGCCCCGCCGCGGGCGGCGCGCGAGTTGCAACGGATGCTGCTGGAGCGCTGAGCCGCGGGCTCAGCCGAGGACGGCGGGCTTGAGCACCTCCTCGCACCAGCGGCGGAGGCCGGTCGGCGCGGTGCCGGGGGTGGCGGGCACGCCGGCGCCGTAGAAGTCCTGGTCCTCGAGGGCACGCATCATGTCGGCCAGGCCCTGGGCCGCGTCCTCGGTGGCGCCGTACCCGAGGAGCGCGGCCTTCTGCTCCTCGGCGTCGATCCGGCGGAAGCGGACCGGCCGGTCCAGCACCTCGGACACCACCCGGGCCATGCCCTCGGGCGTCAGGTCGTCGGGGCCCACCAGCGGTACGTCGGCCTGGCCGGTCCAGGTGCCGTCGAGCAGCAGCCGGGCCGCCGTGGCGGCGATGTCCCGGGTGGCGCAGGTGCGCAGCACCCGGTCGCCGGGCACGGCCATGGCCAGCTCACCGCCGGCGCGCAGCGCGGCGGCCTGGGCGAGCAGGTTCTCCATCAGGTACGGCGGGCACAGCGCCCGGTGGTGCACGCCGGTGGCGCGGATCTCGTCGTCGGCGGCCAGCGAGGCCGAGATCTGCCCGGCGTGCTCGGCCACTCCGCGGCCGAGGGTGGAGACGGCGACGACCCGCTCGACGCCCTGCGTCGCGATCGCGTCCACGAGCGGCCGGGTGAAGGCGCGGAAGTGGCCTGTGACGCTGTCGGCGGTGAGCGACGGCGGCACCAGCCAGAACACCCGGTCGGCGCCCGCGCACGCCTTGGCCATGACATCGGGGTCGGCGTGCGAGCCGGTGACGGCCTCCACACGGTCGCGTACCCGTGCGGACAGGCGGGCGGGGTCGCGGACGACGACGCGCACCGGTCCCGCCGCGTCCCCGGCGTCGAGGAGGGCGGCGAGGACCTGGCCGCCGATCTGGCCGGTGGGGGTGGTGACGAGGATCATGAGGGCTCCGGGAAGGTGTGCTCGATGAGCGAAAGAAGGGGAAGAAGACGTGTCCGAGCCTGCCCGCGGGGTCCCGGGAACTGAAGGACCGGCCGGCTCAGGGTTGTTACCCTCAGGGCAATACCGAGCGGAGGGGGTGCGGGGTGGACTCCCGCCTGTTGCACTACTTCGTCGCCGTGGCCGAGGAACTCAACTTCGCCCGCGCCGCCGAGCGGCTGGGCATCTCCCCGCCGCCGCTGTCCCGGGCGATCCGCCGGCTGGAGGACGAGCTGGGGGTGCCCCTGTTCGACCGGACCACGCACCGCGTCGCGCTGACCGAGGCGGGTGAGGTGCTGCTGCCGGAGGCGCGGTTCGCGCTGGACGCCCTCCAGGCGGCCGGGCGGCGGGCGCGGCGCGCGGCCGGGCCGGACCGGAAACTGGTCCTGGCGGTCAAGGCCGACGGCGACGCGGGCCTGCTGGAGCCCCTCCTGGAGCACTACGCCGCACGGCCCGGCGCCCTGCCGGTGACGGTCCGGCTGTGCGCGTGGCGGGAGCAGCCCCGGCTGCTGCGGTGCGGGGAGGCGGACGTGGCGCTGCTGCACGAGCCGTTCGACCGCACCGGCCTGGACAGCGAGACCCTGCTCGAGGAGGGCCGGGTCGCCGCCCTCGGCTCGGCCCACCCGCTGGCCGCCCGGGACCGGATCGCCCTCGCCGACCTGGGCCTGCGACCCGGCGGACTGCACCGGTTCCTCGAAGAGACGCGCGGCGTGGGCCGGGACCTCGCCCAGCTGCTCACGCTCGTCGCGCTGGGCGACACGGTGGCCGTGCTGCCGGCCTCCGTCGCCGGCCGCTACCCGCGCCCCGGGGTCGTCTACCGGCCCGTCACGGACGCACCGCCCTCGCTCCTGGCGATCGCCTGGCCGCAGCAGTCCCGCTCCCTCGCCACGGCGGCGCTGGTCCGCTCGGCCACCGCCGTGGCCGCGACGGCGCGCGGCACGGGGGCCGGCGCCGCGGTCCCCGCGGATACGACCGTCCAAGTCCTCCCGCCCACGGGCGAATGGCGGACCGGCGGACCGGCCGCCCAGCCGCTCCCGGACTCCCACGCCTAGCCGTCCGGCCCGGCGGCCCACGGCGGTCCGCGCACGCCCGAGGGGGAGCCCGGCAGGGCGCCCCCGGGAGTCCCGTCACACGGGGAGCGGGACGATGTGACGGTCACCGGGACCGGTCCGCCCGGCCGCTTCCGGTCACGCGCGGCGCATGCGATGCCGCCGCGGTTGTACGGGCTGCCCGCGCCATAGCCCCCGGGGCCGCGGGAGATCCCCGCGCCGCGCGGGGCGCGAGGTGGGGGAAGGACCGGCGGGCCGCGGGAATCCCGGCGCCGGTCAGCCTGTCGCGTCCACCAGGGTCAGGTCGTGGAGCCGCTCGGGCGGGCCCGGGCGGGCGTAGTACCAGCCCTGGGCCGTGTCGCAGCCCAGTATGCGCAGCTGCTCGGCCTGGGCGCCGGTCTCCACGCCCTCGACGGTGACCGCCAGGTCGAGGCTGTGGGCGAGGGAGACGATGCCCTCCACGATCTTCAGATCGACGGGGTCGGCGGGGAACCGCTGCATGCCCTGGGTGAAGGAGCGGTCGAGCTTGAGGATGCTGACCGGCAGCCGGCGCAGGTTGGCGAGGTTGGAGTAGCCGGTGCCGAAGTCGTCCAGGGCGATGTCGACGCCCATCTCGGCGAGCCGGCGCAGCGGCTTGAGGAGGTCGTCGTCGGCGCCGATGAGCGCGGACTCGGTGACCTCCAGGCACAGCGCGTCCGGGGCGACGCCCGCGCGTTCGAGGATGTCGACGGTGTCCTGCACCAGCCCCGGGTGACCGAGCTGGCAGGGCGAGAGGTTGACGTTGATCCGTAGCGGGCCGGCCTGCCCGCCGTGCCGTTCGCGCCAGGCGCGGGCCTGCCGGATCGACTCCTCCAGCACCCAGCGGCCGAGCGGCACGATCAGACCGGTGTGCTCGGCGAGCGGGATGAACCGGTCCGGGCCGAGCACCCCGTGCTGCGGATGCAGCCAGCGCACCAGGGCCTCGGCGCCGCGCACGCTGCCGTCGCCGAGGTGCACCAGGGGCTGGTACTCGATGAAGAACTCGCCGCGTTCCAGGGCGGTCGGCAGGGCCGTGGTCAGGCCGTGCCGGGTGATGGCGCGGGCGTCGGCCTCGGGGTCGGCGAGTTCCGCGCGGTTGCCGCCCGCCGACTTCGCCCGGTACATGGTGATGTCGGCGCTGCGCAGCACCTCGGCGGCGGTACGCTCGCCGGCCGGTCCCTCCACGATGCCCAGGCTGCCGCGGACCAGCAGATCACGGCCGTCGATGCTGATCGGGGTCACGAGCGCGTTCATGATGCGCTCGGCGAGTTCGTCGACCCCGCGCTCGGTGCCGGGGCCGGTGGTCAGGGCCACGAACTCGTCGCCGCCGAGCCGGGCGACCATCTCGCCGGGCGCGGTCGCGCAGGACTGGAGCCGGTCGGCGACCTCCACCAGCAGCCGGTCGCCGGCCGCGTGCCCGAGGCTGTCGTTGATGGTCTTGAAGCCGTCCAGGTCCAGGTAGCACAGGCCGAACCGCTGGCCCTCGCCCGCGTTCAGGGCCTTCTCCAGACGCTCGAAGAACAGCGTGCGGTTGGGCAGTCCGGTCAGGGCGTCGTGGGTGGCCTCGTAGCGCAGCCGCAGATTGAGCAGCCGGCGCTCGGTGGTGTCCTCCATGAGGGCGAGCTGGTACTGCGGGCTGCCGTCGGCGTCACGCAGCAGCGAGACGGTCAGATTGGTCCACAGGACCGTTCCGTCGGGCCGGTTGAACGCCTTCTCCACGTGGTAGTGCTCGCGCTCGCCGCGCACCAGCTCCTCGTACAGCCGCCGGATCTGCGGGGCGTCCTCGGGGTGCACCCAGTCCTGCACGCGCCGGCCGCGCAGGGTCTGCTCGGACAGGCCGAACATGCGCAGCAGCGCCTCGTTGACCTGGAGGACGTTGCCGCGGAGGTCGGCGATGCCGATCCCTATGGCGGCGCCCTCGAAGACCGCGCGGAAGCGTGCCTCACTGGCGTGCAGCGCCTGGGCGACCACGCCCTGCGCCCGCAACGCCGCCTGGGCGATGGCCTCCTGCTCGGCACGGGTGCGCTCGCGCAGCGCCTGGGCGTAGCCGGCGGCCATGGCGTGCTGCAACCGTGAGGAACGCAGCCGCAGTTCGTCCTGGGGGCCGTCCTCGCCGCAGTACAGGACCAGGTAGGCGTCGACGCAGTCCAGGGTGCGGGCCAGCGCCTCGGGGTCGGTGCAGTGCGCGTCGACCAGGGCGGCCCCGACGGCCTTCGCCGCGTCCGCGTCGAAATTGCGGGCGCGCAGCAGTTCGCTCAACCGGCGGGCGAGCGGCAGGAGTTCCTCCGCGAACTCGGCGCGGGTCAGCGAGGTGGAGGTCACCGGGTAGACCGCCCGGCTCCAGATGGTCGTCAGGCGGAGCAGTCTGTCCTCCGGCCCGTCCGGTTCCGCGCTCACGCCGAACGCCCCACACCGGCGAACCCGGCAAAGGCATACGGATCCTCGTCCTCCGGCGCCGAGTCCGGGCGCCAGTGCGGCATCTGCACCAGTCCGGGTTCCACCATGTCGTACCCCTCGAAGAACCGCGCGACCTCGTCGCGCGAGCGCATGATCAGCGGGTTGCGAATGTCCTTGTATACGTCCACCGCTCCCTCGGCCCGCTCGGCGGGCAGCGGGATTCCCTCGTACGTGGCATGGGTGAGGATCAGCAGGCTGCCGGGCGCGAGCGCCTCGCGCAGCCCGGCCACCGCACCGTACGGGTCGTCCGCGTCGTCCACGAAGTGCAGTATGGCAACGAGCAGCAGCGCCACCGGACGCTTCAGGTCGATGAGCCGCTCCAGCCGGGGGCTGGCCAGGATCTCCTGGGGCTTGAGGAGGTCGGCGGCGATCACGTCCGCGTCGTCGTTGTCCGCGAGCACGGCCTCGCTGTGCGCGACGGCCACCGGGTCGTGGTCGACGTAGACCACCCGGGCGCCCGGTACGGCGGCCTGGGCCACCTCGTGGACGTTGCCGAACGTGGGGATGCCGGAGCCGATGTCGAGGAACTGGGTGATGCCCTCGCCGGCCGCGAACCGCACCGCGCGGCGCATGAACGCCCGGTTGGCCTGCATGATCTTCGGCAGGCCCGGCATGAACTCCATGGCCCGGCGCGCCGCCTCCCGGTCCACCTCGAAGTTGTGCGAACCGCCCAGGTAGTAGTCGTAGATCCGCGAGACGCTCGGCACCGAGATGTCGATGCTGCGTGGGGCCCAGGCAGGACGCTCCATAGATGTCTCCAAAGCGTGGACAGGTGTAGGCGATCCGGTGTTCGAGCTGAGGCTACTGATCGCCCGCCAAAGGAGCGACCCGAAACGGAAATTGACCATCCGTTCCCGGTCACTGCCTGCGGCAAGTGCCCGTACGACCCCGGTCCGTGACCATGTGACGGCCGCGCGGTTCCCGGCGCACAAGGATCCGCCCCCTCCGTGCGGTACGGAGGGGGCGGATCTTCGGCCGCGCGCCGGGCCGGGGCGGGTGATCGACCCTGGGGAGGTGATCTATTCGCCAGGCGCGCGGACCGGCTTCCCGTCGGGCGAGACGGCGTACCAAGTGCCGCCCACGCCCTGACCGTTGGTGTCGCCCGGTGCCTTGTCGCCGGAGAAGGTGTAGACGGGCCAGCAGTCGACGGTCATCTGCCGGGTCCCGTCGGCGCGGGTGAAGGGCATGAGGCCCTTCTTCTTCACGCCCGCGGTGTCGTCGGCGGCGACCGGGGCGACGGCCGGCCACTTCTCCAGGCAGGCCCCGGCGCAGTTCGAGACGGACTTCGGCCAGGCCCTGTCCTTCATGAAGCGGTAGACGGTCATGCCCTCGCGGTCCACCACGATCTCCCCGAGTTCCGGGTCCTTGCGGACGGACAGGCCGGGCAGACCGGACGGCTCGGCCTTCTTGCCGGTCGGGGCGAACGCGAACCAGGTGCCGCCCACGCCCTGGCCGTTGACGTCACCGGAGTTGACGTCCTTGGCGTAGCGGTACGCGGGCCATCCGCCGATGGTGAGCTGCCTGGAGCCGTCGGCGCGGGTGACCTCGCCGAGCAGCGCCCGGTCGACGCCGGCCCCGGCGGTGGCGTCGTCGGCGGGGACCGGCGGCCAGGTGGTGGCGCAGTCGCCGGAGCAGGTGGACTTCGGCGGGTCGGCGGTGTCCTTGTCGAACCGGTAGAGGGTGAGGCCGGAGCCGTCGGTCAGCACCTTGCCGAGTTCGGGGTTGCCCGCCACGGTGAGCTTGCCCGCGGGGGTGACCGGGGCCGTGGAGTCCCGGGTGCCGTCGGCGCCGTAGCCGTTGCCCGCGCCGATCGCGGTGCCGCCGCCCGGGTTCGCGTCGTCGCCCGCCGCGACCGTCGCCCCGGCGTTCCGCGCCGCCGACGCGGGAGTGGTGCTGTTGTCCTGACCGCACGCCGTCGTCAGCGCCAGCACCGTGGCGGCCGTGGCCACCAGTGAGGCGGTCCGCCAGGAGGTCTTCATCGTCAACTCCCCATCGTCACCTGGATACCGCGGCGCCTGCCGCGCCGCCGCACGGCCATGGGTACGGGGGGAGGGGGCGGCCGTGTTCAACGGCGGGCGGAATTCCTTCCCCGGCCGCGGTGAGGTGCCCGGCGGACGGCGCGGTCGGCATATGCGGCCGTTTCGTCCGTCAAACCTGCGGTGGGCCAATCTCCCTCTTTCGGAGCAATCTCGGGCCGCTGTGGGGTAATGCGGTCCCCCGCACCTCATGATCAGCGTCGTGCATGGACCCGAAGTGACCCGATGCGCACCCACCGCACGGGTGCTGGCCCTGCTGACCCTGACCTGGGCCCTGGTGGGCTGGCCGGCCGGCACCGCGTCCGCCGACGCCTGCGCGTACGCCTCGACGGGCCCGGACGGCACGGTGGCGGTCGCCCACGCCGGCGGACCCCACCCGCCCGGCGGACCCCACCGCCCTCACCCACCGGGCGGCCCTCACCGGCCCCACCCGCCCGGCGGCCACCGCTGGCCCGACCCGCCCTGCCCGAAACCGCCGCCCCCGCCCCCGTGCCCGCCCGAGCCGACGCCCACGCCCACTCCCCCGCCGAAGCCCACACCTCCCCCGAAGCCGACGCCGACCCCACCACCACCGACTCCGACACCCACGCCCGAACCCACTCCGACCCCCACCCCCACACCACGGCCACCCACCCGACCCGCCCCGGCACCCCGGCACCCCGGCCCACACCCACCCCCGTCACCCGCACCCCGCACCCACCCGGCCCCCCGAACCCCCGCCGCAATCCACGCCCACGCCCACCCCGCGGCCCTCCGCGTCCCCCGTGAGCTACCCGGTGTACCACCCGCACACCGTCCGCCGTCCGGCGCGCCGGCACACCACCCCCGTCACCTACGTCCTGCTCATCACCGTCCCGGCGATCGTGGCCGTCGCCGCCCTGCGGCCGCGCTGACGCGCCGGCCCCTCACTCCTGGAGGCACCAGTTGTCGGATTGGCTTGTTCTCGTCCTCGCGATGGCGGGGGCCTGTGCCGTGGTGGTCGTCATCACACTGGTGCGGCAGCGGACGGCCTCCGAGGACGAGGATCCCAGCGAGACCCCCGACGTCATCGAGTACATGACGATGTGGATCGGCGTCATCTACGCCATCGTCCTGGGCCTGGCCATCGCGGGCGTGTGGGAGGCCCGCAGCGCCGCGCAGGACCATGTGCAGGCGGAGGCGCAGGCACTGCACGAGATCTCGGAGCGGGTGCGCGTGTACCCGCCGGAGGTCCGGGACCGGATCCGCGCGGACGTGGACGCCTACGTCGGGTACGTCGTCCACACGGAGTGGCGGCGGATGGCGGACGAGCAGCAGGTCACCGAGCGCGGCGGCGAACTGCTGGGCCGCGTCCGGGCGGACGTCACCGACTACCGGCCGGGGAACGACTTCGAGGCGCAGGCCTACCAGCCGCTGCTGGACCAGATGGCCGCCGCCGACCAGGCGCGCAACGCGCGCGCCGACGCCACCGGGGTCACCATGCCGCCGGTCGTGTGGTGGGGTCTGATCACCGGCGGGCTGATCACCATCGGCATGGTGTTCGCGCTCCAGATCCGGCGCACCGGGCGGGAGTTGGTGCTGGCCGGGCTGTTCTCCGCGACCATCGCCTTCATGCTGTTCCTCATCTGGGACTTCGACGCGCCGTACAGCCGGGGCATCGCGGTGACCGCGGAGCCGTTCCTCACCATGTTCCCGGGCGCCGGCGGCTGACTTCCGGCCACGACGGGCCTTCGCCCCCGCTTCCCCGCGCAGCGCGGAGCCGGGGCGGAGACCCGTCGTCCTGGGGGTACCCGGCGCGGGGACGGTCGCGCCGGCCCCGACGGCCTCCGTGGCACACCGTGGGCTCAGGCCCCCTTCGCGTGCCGGCGGCGCAGCCAGAAGGCGCCCCCGCCGACCAGGGCCGTGGCCACCAGACCGCCGCCGATGGCCGTGTCGGTGGGCGTCGCGCCGCCGGTCCGGCTGCCGCCGAGACCGCCGTTGACACCGCCGAGCACGGTGAAGGCGTCCCGGCGGGTCAGGGTGCGGCCGTCGCAGCGGACGGTGACGTCGTACCGGCCGCGGCGGGCGGCGCGGTCGACGAAGGCGACGCCCCGCGCGGTGTCGTCGCGGAACGATTCCAGCCGGATGGTGCCGAAGGCCTCGGAGCTCGCGGTGCCGCCCCGGCAGCCGTTCACGATGATGGTGAGGCGGCCCCCGGCCGGCAGCGCGTCGGGCGTGACGAAGATGTCGTCGCGCGAGTTGCCGAAGCCGTCGTCACGGCCCTCGCCGCCGTTCCCGTGCCCGAAGTCGCCTCCCCGGTCGCCGAAGCCCTCGCCGCCACGCCCGTTGCCCTCGCCCCCGCGGCCGTTGCCCCCGCCTTCCCCGCCGCGGCCGTTGCCGAAGCCGCCCTCTCCGCCCCGCCCGTTGCCCTCTCCGCCGTGCCCGTTGCCCTCGCCCCCGCGCCCGTTCCCCTCGCCTCCGCGCCCGTTGCCCTCACCGCCGCGGCCGTTCCCGTTGCCGTTTCCGTTGAAGTTCCCGTTTCCGTTTCCGTTCCCGTTGCCGTTGCCGTTGAAATGGCCATTGCCGTTGACGTTGCCGTTCCCGGGGAAGACTCCGTTGCCGTTGAAGGTGCCGATGTTGCCGGTGCCGGGGACGATGACTGTGGTGTCGGTGCCGCTCGGCCCGCCCCCGTTGCCCATGCCGTCCGCGACGGCCACGGGGACGGCGAGCCCGAGGACGGCGACCGTGGTGCACGCCGCCGCCAGGGCACGTTGGTTGCGCATGTGTTCCTCCGCGGGAGGTCACCGGGTCCCGTCCCCGGTGGATCGGCGAGAAGCACCTCCCGGGACGACCCTCGGGCGCGCGGAACACGCCCGCATGTCGAGAATGGTCCGTCCTGGTGAGCCGACACACCGGCGTATCACCACACAATCGGATATTGCCGCAGGTCACGGACCGTCAGAAAATTCCTGTGGACGGCAACTCGGATGGCTCACCGAGCGTGCGGCCGGCCACCCGTTCGCCGATCGCCCCGTCGCCCGCCGTCCGCGCGGGACTTAGCGTTTTCCCATGCGCGAGGGACGTGGCGCGACCGCGTCGAGAGGGGATGGCGAATGTCTGCGTCCAAGCTGGCCTTGCTTGCCGAAGAGGAGGAACGGCGGAAGAGGCGCGCCCCGTGGGGCGTGATAGCGCTGGTGCTGCTGACCGGTCTGGCCCTCATCCGCAACGGCTCCGGCGAGTTCGACGCCGGACCGCCGCAGCCCGCCTCCGCGGCGGCCCCGGACGCCCACGCCACCCTCGGCGCCCTGGCGCCCGCGCCCGCCGCGCTGCCGTTCTCCCCCGTACGACGGGTGCGGATCCCGGCGATCCGGGTGGACGCGCCCGTCGTACAGGTCGGGCTGGACCCGGAGGGCTGGGTCGCCGCGCCGCCGCCGGAGAACCCCGGCCAGGCCGGCTGGTTCACCGGTGCGGTGTCCCCCGGGGAGAAGGGCACCGCGGTCATCGTCGGCCATGTCGACAACAAGCAGGGCCCCGCCGTGTTCTACGGCCTCGGGGCGGTGCGGAAGGGCAACCAGGTCGAGGTCCTGCGCCAGGACGGCAAGACCGCCGTGTTCGAGGTCTACGGCGTCGAGGTGTTCGCGAAGAACGCCTTCCCCGGCGACCGGGTCTACGGCTCCAAGGGCACCCCGGAACTGCGGGTCATCACCTGCGGGGGCGGCTTCTCGAAGCAGAACGGCTACGACGGCAACGTCGTCGTCTTCGCCCGCCTGGCCGCGGTCGTCTGAACCGAGGAGCGGACCGGGGAGCGGCCCGGGGAGTCCTCACACCCGCCGGCGCGGCACGGTGAGCCGATAGCCGGAGTCGAGCAGACGGGGCAGCCATTCACGGATCGCGCGGACGGTCTGCGAACGGTCGCCCCCGGCGTCGTGGGAGAGCACCACGACGCCGGGGGCGGCGCCGCTCTCCACCTGGTCGACGATGGTGTCGGTGCCGGGCTCCATCCAGTCGGTGGTGTCCACGGTCCAGGCCATCGGCTCCATGCCCAGCTCGGCGCCGAGCTGGAACGTGGCCCGGTTCCAGGCGCCGTAGGGCGCGCGGAACCACTGGGGGCGGTCGCCGTAGGTGTCCTCGATGATGTCGCTGGTGCGCTCCATCTCGGAGCGGATCTCCTTGCGGCCGAGGGTCGTCAGCAGCGGGTGGGTCCAGGTGTGGTTGCCGACGACATGGCCCTCCTCGGCCATCCGGGCCAGCAGTTCCCTGTTGTCCACGACACACTCCCCGCAGACGAAGAACATGGCCCGGACCCGGTGCCGGGCGAGGGTGTCGAGGATGTGCGGGGTGTAGTCCGGGTGGGGGCCGTCGTCGAAGGTCAGCACCATGCGCCGGCCGCGGCCGTCGATCCGCAGGATGGGTTCGTCGCGCACCTTGAGCTTGCGGGGCGGGGTGCGCGGTGGTCCGTATCCGGTGAGCGGCTGGAGCCGGAAGGCGGAGGGACCCAGGGCCGGGCGGGCCTGGGGACCGGGTGCGGGGACGGGGGCGGGGGCCGCGGCGGCCCGGACGGTCTCCTCGCCGTCGCTCACCAGGACGGCTCCCGCGGTGCCCGCCGAACCGAGCGCGGCGACACCGGCGAGGAGCATCCGGCGCCGCGTGAACAACTGATCCTTCTGCATGACCCATCAGTCGCCCGGCCGGACTCCGCCGCACCGCAACGCCGTCGGTGCGGCGCGGTAATGCACCCGGACAGCGGAGCGGACGGACGCTTCCGCAGCAACCTCCTCCCCCGGCGAACGCGTACCGCGCCCGGCGGCGGGCCCCTGCCCTGCGGGGGAAGCGTGGATTCCGCTAGCCTCGGGGCGTGACGGAACAGCACGAACAGCCCGCGCACACGTTCGAGCGGGGCACGGACGGCCCGAAGGTCATCGTCGTCGGCGTGGACGGCTCGGACTCCTCGTTGCGCGCCGCCGCGTACGCCGGCGGCCTGGCCCGGCGCCAGCACGCGCTGCTGGCCGTGGTGTACGTGCAGCCGGTCCTCGCGGCGGGCGCGGCGCTCGGGGCGCCGGTGGCCGACACGACCGACGAGATCGCCGAGGACCTGATCACGCAGATCCGGGAGGCGGCCGAGCGGGTCAAGGGGATATTCGAGGTGCGCTGGGAGTTCCACACCTTCCGCGGCGACCCCTACGGCGGGCTGGTGAAGGCCGCGGACGAACTGAAGGCGGACGCGGTGGTGGTGGGCGCGTCGGAGCAGGCCGGCCACCGGATCATCGGTTCGGTGGCGGTCCGTCTGGTGAAGGCGGGCCGCTGGCCGGTGACGGTCGTACCGTAGGCCACCGGCGGCGCTACGGCCCGTAGCGGCGGGCGCGGAGACGGACCCGGCCGGTACCCGGACGGCTCCCCGGGCCGTGCGTGGCGTCTTCCCTGGGCGGCGGTGCTGAGACATCATGATCCGCCGTCAGCCGTTGGCGTGGGCGAAGGGGTGAGACGTATGGGCAGGCTCCGCGCGGGCCAGGGGATTCTCCGCCGCAAACCCATCGAGCACATCGAGGAGACGGAGGTCGGCGAGGGCACCCGGCTGGAGAGGTCGCTGGGGCTGTGGCAGCTCACCGCGATCGGGGTGGGCGGCATCATCGGCGCGGGCGTGTTCACACTGGCCGGCACGGTGGCCAACGGCACGGCCGGGCCCGCGGTGCTGGTGTCCTTCCTCATCGCCGGTGCGGCGAGCGCCTGCGCGGCACTGTCGTACGCCGAGTTCGCCGGGATGATCCCGAAGGCGGGGTCGGCCTACACCTACGGGTACGCGGTGCTCGGCGAGTTCGCGGGCTGGTTCATCGGCTGGGACCTGCTGCTGGAGTACACGGCGATCGTGTCCGTGGTGGCCATCGGCATCTCCGGCTACTTCGGCTTCCTGGTCAAGGAGATGGGCGCCGATCTGCCGCAGTGGATGCTGGGCGCGCCCGGCACCGGCGGCGGGCACCGGGTCGACCTGTTCGCGGCCGTGCTGTGCCTGCTCATCGCCTGGCTGCTGAACCTGGGCATCCGCAGCGCGGCCCGGTTCGAGACGTTCGTGGTCGCCCTGAAGGTGCTGGTGGTGCTGCTGGTGATCGGGGTGGGCGTGTTCCACATCGACACCGGGAACTACCACCCGTTCTTCCCGTACGGGATCGGCGGGGCGTTCACGGGCGCGGCCACGGTGTTCTTCGCGGTGTTCGGCTACGACGCGATGTCGACGGCGGCCGAGGAGTCCAAGGACGCCCAGCGGCACATGCCGAAGGCGATCATCTACTCGCTGGTCATCTCGATGGTGCTGTACGTGGCGGCCTGTCTGGTGCTGACGGGCATGCAGAACTACAAGGAGATCGACAAGGAGAGCGGCTTCTCCACGGCGTTCAAGTCGGTGGGTCTCGGCGCGCTGGCGGACGTGATCGCGGTCGGGGCGATCATCGGCATCCTCACGGTGATGTTCACGTTCATGCTGGGTGTGACCCGCGTGTGGTACTCGATGTCCCGGGACGGCCTGCTGCCCACGTGGTTCGCCAAGACCCACCCGACGCGGCACGTGCCGACCCGGGTGACCTGGATCGTCGGGGCGGCGTCCGCGGCCATCGCCGGCTTCGTCCCGATCGCCGAGGCGGCCGAGCTGACCAACATCGGCATCCTGCTGGCGTTCGTGGTGGTGTGCGCGGCGGTGATCGTGCTGCGCTACCGGCAGCCGGACCTGCCGCGCACCTTCCGCACGCCGGGGATGCCGGTCGTGCCCGCGCTGGGGGTGCTCTTCTCCGTCTGGCTGATCACGTTCCTGCAGTGGCAGACCTGGGTGCGGTTCGCGATCTGGTTCGCGCTCGGCTGTGTCGTCTACTTCGGCTACTCCTACCGGCGTTCGGCGCTGGCCACCAGGCGGACCGGCGACTGATCACTCGGCCATGACCAGGCCGTCCTGGCCCGCCCCCCGGCTGAGGACCACGTCCCGGATCCGGTCGCGGGCCCCTTCCAGTTCGGCGCCCTGGGCGATGGCCCGGCCCAGCTCGACCACCCGGCCGGCGTCGAGGTCGTACACCTGCGGAACGAACTCGGCCCGTACCACCCGCCAGGGTCCGCCCGGCCGGTCCGGCGGGGCGAAGGTGAAGCGGCCGAGCGTGGACTCGTTGCCGCGCGGGTCCTGGGCGCCCCGCTGGTCGCGCAGCGGCCCGGCGATCTGGTCGCCCAGTCCGTAGACCACCCAGGTCCCGTTGACCTTCTCGTACGCCTGGGGGACGTGCGCGGAGGTGCCGAGGATCAGGTCGATGTCCGGGTGGCCGTCCGTGGCCGAGGCGGTGAGGCGTCCGGCGAGGGTGAGCTGGAGCCGGTCGGGTGCGTCCTGGCCCTCGGTGCCCCAGTCCAGGGAGACCACGACCACGTCGGCGCCGCCCCGCCGGGCGGCGCGGGCGTCGGCGATGATGCGGTCGGCGTCGATCAGGTTGACCGCCCAGGGCTGGTCGTCCGGCGGCGGGTGGCCGGTGGCGGAGGTGTACGACAGGTGGGCGACCCGGGCGCCGCCGGCCCGGTGGAGCGCGACCGAGCGGGCCTCGGTCTCGCTGCGGGCGGTCCCGGTGTGCCGCAGCCCGGCCCGGTCCAGGGCGTCCAGGGTGCGTCCGACGCCGGCGGCACCGTCGTCCAGGGCGTGCGCGGAGGCGGTGGAGCAGCCGTCGTAACCGGTGGCGGCGAGGTCCTCGGCGAGCCGCGGCGGGGCGGTGAGCGGGGGCCCGCCGGTGGGGTCGCCCTCGGTGCCGTAGCCGGTGGCGAGGTGACACAGCGCCAGGTCGGCGCCGGAGACGACCGGTTGGACGGCGGAGAGCATGGGACGGAAGTCGTAGCCGTCGCCGCCACCGTCGTAGGCGGCCCGTTCGAGGACGGTGGCGTGCGGCAGGATGTCCCCGGAGGCGACCAGGGTGAAGGGGCCGGCCGCGGCGGGCGCCGGGGACGCCGGGGGTGCCGCGTGTCCCGGTGTGCCGGCTTCCCGGTACTGGTTCCGGCAGGCCGCCCCGGCCGCGAGGACGGCGGTCAGGACCAGCGCCACCTGCTTGGTGCGTCCGATCATCAACTCACCCCAGAGTCGTCGTGTGGACAGACGAAGCCGTGACGGGCATATGGGTATGAATCTGATGCGTCGGATAAACAGCCCGGGTGGCGTCGTTAGCCCGTCCGGTGTCCCGGGCACCGCCCGGCCGGCGTCCCGGGCACCGCCCGGCCGACCGTTCGCCGACGCGATCGACCGTCCGTCGCACAACCCGGTCCGCCCCCTGTCCGCCGGACGCGGCCTGCGCTGCCATACGGCCATGACGGCCGGAACCTCACTCACCCACGGGACGACGACCGCCGAGCACGAGCTGGCCGCGCTCCAGCGCGAGCACGGCGGCCCGCTGTTCGCCCTGCTGCTCAGGCTGTGCGACGGAGACCGCCAGCGCGCCGAGGACCTCGTCCAGGAGACCCTGGTGCGCGCCTGGCAGCATCCGGAGGCGCTGCACGCCGACGACTTCGACTCGGTACGGCCCTGGCTGCTGACCGTGGCGCGGCGCCTGGCGATCGACGCCCGCCGGGCGCGGCGGGCCCGGCCGCCCGAGACCGGCGACGAGGTCCCCGAGAACGCGCGGGTGACCGCCGATCACGCCGAGCGGGCCGCGGCGATGCTCGATGTCCGGGAGGCTGTGAAGACACTCACTCCCGCCCACCGTGACGTGCTCGTACTCGTGTATTTCCGTGGGGCCAGTGTGGCGGAAGCGGCCGAGGCGCTGGGGATCCCACCGGGTACCGTGAAGTCCCGCGCGTACTACGCGCTGCGCGCCCTGCGCGGGGTCCTCCCGGGTTACGCGGCCGACCTGCGGTGAAACCGGAAGGCTGGTCAAACCTCGGTAAAGCGCCTTGCCGCGGCCCCCGTTCGGGCATGGGCTGTCCTCATCCGCGTTCCGGACGGGGGTCCGGGCCCGGGGGTTCGGGCGACGCGTACGCACCGGAGGAAGGGCAGGAAGGGATGCTGCACAGAGGTCACGAGAGCACGGACGGCGCCGGCGGCGGTGAACTGGCCGTCCCGATGGCCTGGTTGTACGCCGAGTACATCGCCGACGAGCTGCTGCGCACCGGCGATCTGATGCCGCCGACGTCCTTCGAGTTCCGGGCCGGCCGGGACGCGCTGGCGCTGACCGTCTTCCTGTCCGACACCGACGGGGAGCTGTCCGGCATCCGGGTGATCTCCCAGCTGGAGAACTGGCTGGCGCTGACCGCCTACGACCAGCCGTGGCGGGACTGGGTGCGGGCGCGCATGGCCGAGCGGACCGAGCGGGCGGCCGGCTCCGGGGCTCCCTGCCCGGATCTGGCGCTGGCCGCCGACGCCTGGCGCTGGCTGGAGGAGACCGAGCTGCTCGCGCCGGACCTGGACGCGGTGCCGGGCGGCGGTCCGGTGTTCGGGGAGGACGACGGGCCGAAGGTGTGGACACCGGCCTGGCGGCTGGGGCTGCCGCTCGGGCACCTCGCGATCCACCTCTTCTGAGATCCTCCGCCCGTCCCTTCGGCGTCCTCCGCGTCGCGCACCGGTCCACGGGCCGGGCCGCTGCGCCTCCCTTGGTCACGATTGTGTGCGTGCCTTGAGCGATCCGGTGCTCCGCCGCGTACGGGTGGGGGCAAGGAGCAATTCCGCCCGCACCCATCGGCACGAGGATTCGGCATGAGGTCCCTGGAACGGCACCGCGACGCCGGCGCGTACGCGCTCGGCGTGCTGGACGAGGCGGAGGCCTTCCGCTTCGAGGACCACCTCATGGACTGCCCCCGGTGCGCGGCCCACGTGACCGGGTTCGGGCCCACCACCCGCCAGCTGATGCTCTACCGCCGGGCCACCGCGCCGTTCGTGCACCCCCTGGCCCAGCCCGGGCCCCGGCTGCTGGACCGGCTGCTCGGCGAGCTGGCGCACCATCGCCGGGTGCGCCGCCGGCGGCTCGGGTACGGGCTGGCCGCCTCGGTGGTGCTGGCCGTGGCCGGCCCGGGGATCGTGGCGTTCGCCGGACACCCGGAGCCGCCGGACACGCGGGCCACCCGGGCCGCCTCGGCCACCGATCCGCGTACCGGGGTGTGGGCGCGGGTCACCTCGGCGGACAGGGAGTGGGGCGGCGAGCTGCGCGTGGAGGTCGCCGGCGGTGCCGGGCCGCCGCGCACCTGCCGGCTGGTCGCGGTCGGCCGGGACGGCACCGAACAGGTCGTCGCCGGCTGGACCGGCCCGGGCGCGGGCGGTGGGCCGACGACCGCGCTGGCGGCCACGGCGCTGCGCCCGGACCGGATCGCCCGCTACGAGGTCCGCACGGCGGAGGGGAAGGTGCTGGTCACGGTCCCGGGGCGGTGACGGGGCGCGCCGCCGGCCTCACTTCAGCAGCCGGGACAGCCTGCGGTCGGCCAGCGGCTTCCCGCCCGTCTGGCAGGTCGGGCAGTACTGGAGCGAGGAGTCGCTGAAGGAGACCTCGCGGATGGTGTCGCCGCACACCGGGGCAGGGTTCACCGGTGCGGCCGTGGACGCGCAGACCGCCCTTCTTCTCCGCCTTCAGGCGGCCCGCCGCCATTCCCCGGGCCCGCTCGACCGCCTCGCCGAGCGTGCCGCGCAGCGCCGCGTAGAGCCGGTGGGTCTCCTCCGGGGTGAGGGAGGCCGCGAGCTTGAACGGGGACATCCGCGCGGCGTGCAGGATCTCGTCGCTGTAGGCGTTGCCTACGCCCGCGATCAGCGACTGGTCGCGCAGGGCGCCCTTCAGCTGCCGCCGTTCGCCTCGGAGCAGGGCGGCGAAGCGGTCCTCGGTGAAGTCCTCGGCGAGCGGGTCCGGGCCGAGGCGGGCGATGCCCGGCACCTCGGCGGGGTCACGGACCACGTACACGGCGAGGCGTTTCTGGGTGCCGGCCTCGGTCAGGTCGAAGCCCTCGCCGTTCTCCAGCGCCACGCGCAGTGCCAGCGGGCCCTTGCCGGGCCTGGGCGGGCCGTCCGGCAGCCGGTCCCGCCACTGGAGCCAGCCCGCCCTGGCCAAGTGGACGACCAGGTGCAGGCCGCCGTCCGTCTCGACGTCCAGGAACTTGCCGTGCCGGCGTACGGCCGTCACCTCGGCGCCCTCGACCGCGCCGGGCGGCGGGTCGTACGTCTTCAGCACGCTGACGGCGACCGGCAGCAGCCTCGCCACCCGGCGGCCGGCCAGGTGCTCGGTCAGGAAGTCCGTCAGCGCTTCCACCTCGGGCAATTCGGGCATACGTACAGGGTGCCATCCGGCACCGACAACGCCGCGTCACCGCCGGGCGCGGTCGCTACGGCAGCCGGAACTCGCACCACACCGCCTTGCCGGAGCCCCGCGCCTGGACGCCCCAGGCGTCGGCGAGCCGCTCCACCAGGAGCAGGCCGCGGCCGAACACACCGCTCTCGCCCGCGTCACGGCGCCGCGGCAGGGCGCTGGAGCAGTCCTCGACCTCGATGCGCAGCCGGCGCTCGGAGCCCTCCAGCACCCGTACGGTGACGATCGCGGAGCCCCCGGTGTGCAGCAGGGCGTTGGTGATCAGCTCGTCGGCCACCAGCTCGATCTCGTCGGCCGGCGCACGGGCGCCCCAGGTCCGGACGGCGGCGCGGATCAGATGCCGGGCCTGGGCGAGGGCCTCCGGATCGCCGGCCGCCACGTGCTGGCGGAGCCGGCGGCCGGGCCGGGCGGCCCGCGGGGTGCGGCGGCGCAGCAGGAGCAGTGCCACGTCGTCTTCGCCGCCGCGTTCCTCGGCCGCCTGGATCAGCCGGTCGGCGAGGGCCTCCACCTCGGCGGGCCCCTCGCACACGAGCCCCATGAGGCCGGACATGCCGTCGTCCAGATCGGTGCCGGGCAGTTCCACCAGTCCGTCGGTGCACAGCAGCAGCGTGCTGCCGGGGTCGAGCTCCAGGGTGGCGACGGGGTACTCCAGCCGCCCGAACTCGGCGGACAGGCCGAGCGGCAGCCCGCCCTCGACGGGGACGCGGGTGCAGCGGCCGTCGCGGTGGCGCAGCAGCGGGTCGATGTGCCCGGCGCGGACCATCTGGACGACCCCGGTGGTCAGGTCGGTCTCGGCGTACAGGCAGGTGGCGAACCGGTCGGTGTCGAGTTCGTGCAGGAAGACGGAGGCCCGGGCCATCACGGTGGCCGGGGTGTGGCCCTCGGCGGCGTAGGCGCGCAGCACGATCCGCAGCTGGCCCATGACGGCGGCGGCGTGCGTGTCGTGGCCCTGGACGTCCCCGATGACCGCGCCGACCCGGCCTCCCCCCGAGGGGGTGTCCCCGGGCAGCGGGATCAGGTCGTACCAGTCGCCGCCGATGTCCCGGCCCAGGGCGGCCGAGCGGTAGCGCACCGCGATGTCGGCGCCGCGCACGCTGGGGATGGAGCGGGGCAGCATGGCCTGCTGGAGGCCCTGGGCGAGGTCCTTCTCCTGCTCGAAGAGCATGGCCCGCATCAGGCTCTGCGCGATGCTGCTGCCGAGGGCGACGAGGACGGCGCGTTCCTCGGCGGAGAAGCCGCGCCGGTCGTCGTAGAGCAGGCCCATCGCGCCGATCGGGCGGGCCTGGGCGATCAGCGGGAGGTAGGCGGCCGAGGTGATGCGCAGGCCGGTGAGGTGCGGCCACAGGATGGGGTAGTGCGCGGCGAACTCCTCCGGTGACTCGATGAACCGGGGGCTGAGGGTGCGTACGACCTCGCTCATCGGGTACGGCTCGTCGATCCGGGTGACCCGGGTGCCGGGGACGAAGCTGCCCGCGGGGCCCTCGGCCACCAGCCGGATCCGGCCGGCCTCCACCAGGCCCATCACCAGGCTGGTCGCGCCCAGGTGACGGACGCCGTGGGTGTCCTTGAGCACGTCGATGACGTCCTGGACGCTGCGGGCGTGCGCGAGGGCTGCGGAGATGACCTGGACGACGCCGGTCTGCTGCCGGAACGCCTCGTCCTGGGCGGCGCGGAGGCTGCGTGCCGTGCTGTCGGCGAGTTCCTCGGTGGCGTCGCGGAGGATGCCGACGACGCGGTGCGGGCGGCCGGAGTCGTCGCGGCGCAGGCGGCCCCGGGTGTGGGTCCAGCGCATGGTGCCGTCGCGGCAGCGGATGCGGAAGTAGGCGCTGTAGTGGTCGCTGCCGTCCTTGATCGCCCGGGCGACGGTCGCGTCGAGCCGGGCGGCCTCCGGCGGGGGCACCCGGAGGGCGTTCAGGGTGTCCAGGCGCCCGTCGTACTCCTCGGGCGGCAGGTCGAGCACCTCGAAGGCCTGGGCGTCCAGATGGAACAGACCGGCGTCCAGGTCCCAGTCGAAGCTGCCCATGCCGTTGAGCGCGAGGACCGGGTCCGGGCGGACGGGCCGGTCCCCCGGGAGTGACAGGGCGCTCGCACCCCGATCGGCCATGGGGCCACCTTGCCAGGATCCGGCCGATTCTTCGACTCGCCGGCCGGGCCGCGGGCGAGAGGGGCCCACGCTCAGGCGCCGTCGGCCGCGGGGAGACCCGGGGCTTCGGACCCGCCGGGCACGCCGGACACGTCGGCCGCGCTCAACGTCCCGTGCGCGCGGGGCGTCCCGGGAGCCCCGGGAGCGCGGGCGGCGGGCGGGGCCGTGGGCGTCGGGGGCGGGGCCGCCGGGGTGGGCGGGGCCGTCCGTTCCGGGTTCGTGCGGGGCGTCGGGGACGGGCTGATGGTGGCCTGGGCGGGCGGGGCGACGACGCGGTCCCGGCCGACGTCGTGGCCGGTCCGGCGTTCGGTCCAGGTGCGGTGCCCGGAGTCGACGAGGGTGAGGCTGGTGACGGCCCGGGGCGCCGGGCTGACCACGATCACCTTGTTCGGCCGGTACCCGGGCCACGGTGTGCCCCGCGCGCTGGCTCCGCCGCGGGTCGGCGCGGGCGGTGCGAGCGGGTTCCCGCAGACGCAGCGCACCCGCGGCAGGCCCCGGTCGTCCACCAGGACGGCGGTGCCCGCCTGGAGCACGGCCTGGTAGTCGTCCGCCCGGCGGCCCTGGTAGGCGTGGTTGGTGACGCGGGTGTCGGCGCCGAGCACGACCGGGGTCAGGCCGCGCAAGTAGGCGGGGAGCGCCGCCCGCCGTACCCCGACGACCCCGGCGAAGGCGTCCGCCCTGGCCGGGTCCGCGGCCAGGTAGCGGATGTGCCGCTCGACATCGCAGCGGGCGACGCGCGGGGTGCCCCGGTACAGACCGGGGGTCGCCCCGGACACGGTGCGGGCCGCGCGCAGGGGCGCCGCCAGCTCACCGGCGGACATCTTGGCGCCGATCCGGGGGGACTCGGAGGCGGCGGGGCCGGTCGCCGCGGAGTCGGTGAAGGGCCCGGGCCCCCGCTCCCCGACGGCTTGGAGGAAGACCAGATCGCCCACCCGGGTCTGCTTGACACCGGCCCCCGCGCAGCCGGCGGCCAGCAGCGCCACCGAGAGCACGCAGGCCGTGACCAGGGTTCGGGTGGGTATCCGCACCGTACACTCCACATCACTATGGGTGATTACGCCCTATTGTTGGCATCGCACAGGTTTGGCTGGCAACTCGGGGAACGCCGCGCCGGGAGTGGCGACGGGAAAGCCGTACGGAAGGGCGCGCACAGCCGTGGACTGGTTCACCGCACCCGACTACTGGCTGAGCCGGCTGGTCCTCCAGCGGGCTCTGGCCGCCCTGTACCTGGTCGCGTTCCTGACGGCGGCCCTGCAGTTCCGGGCCCTGCTGGGCGAGCGCGGCATGCTGCCCGTCCCCCGTTTCACGGCCCGGGTGCCCTTCCGGCGCGCGCCCAGCCTGTTCCAGCTGCACTACTCCGACCGCTTCTTCGCGGGGTGCGCCTGGGCGGGCTGCGCGGTGTCGGCGGCGCTGCTGGCCGGGGCGGACTCGGCGCTGCCGTTGTGGGCGGGGATCGTGCTGTGGCTGGTGCCGTGGGCGCTGTACCTGTCGATCGTCAACGTGGGCCAGACGTGGTACGCGTTCGGCTGGGAGTCGCTGCTGCTGGAGACCGGTTTCCTGGCCGCGTTCCTCGGCAACGACGAGGTGGCGCCGCCGGTCGTCGTGCTGTTCCTGCTGCGCTGGATCCTGTTCCGGGTGGAGTTCGGTGCGGGCCTGATCAAGCTGCGCGGCGACGCCTGCTGGCGGAAGCTGACCTGTCTGGACTACCACCACGAGACCCAGCCGATGCCGGGCCCGCTGAGCTGGTTCTTCCACCATCTGCCCCGGCCGCTGCACCGGGTGGAGGTGGCCGCCAACCACGTCACCCAGCTGATCGTTCCCTTCCTGCTGTTCGCCCCGCAGCCCATCGCCTCGGCCGCCGCCGCCCTGATGATCGTCACCCAGCTGTGGCTGGTGCTCTCCGGGAACTTCTCCTGGCTGAACTGGATCACCATCGTGCTCGCCCTGTCCGCGCTGCGGCTGCCGGCGACGGCGCCGTCGGTGCCCGCGGCACCGCTGTGGTACGAGGCGCTGGTGCTCGCGGTCGGCGCGCTGCTGGCCTTCCTCAGCTACCACCCGGTGCTGAACATGATCTCCCGCCGCCAGGTGATGAACCGCTCCTTCGACCCGCTGCACCTGGTGAACACCTACGGCGCGTTCGGCAGCGTCAGCCGGATCCGCTACGAAGTGGTGGTCGAGGGCACGCTGGACGAGCGGCCGCGCCCGGACTCGGACTGGCGGGAGTACGACTTCAAGGGCAAGCCCGGTGATCCCCGGCGCTGGCCGCGCCAGTTCGCCCCCTACCATCTGCGCCTGGACTGGCTGATGTGGTTCGCCGCGCTGTCGCCCGCGTACGCCGGTGAGTGGTTCGGCGGCCTGGTGGAACGCCTGCTGGAGAACGACCGGGACACCCTCGGGCTGCTGCGCCGCTCCCCGTTCCCGCCGGACACCCCGCCCCGCTATGTCCGGGCCCGGCTGTTCCGCTACCGGTACACCGACTGGCGGGAGCTGCGGGAGACGGGGGCGTGCTGGGAGCGGACGTACGTGCGGGAGTATCTGCCGCCGACTCGGCTGGCGTAGCCGGCGCCGAGGGCGTGGGCGACGATCACGGTGGCCCCTCCCCCGCCGGCAGGCCGTCGGCGCGCAGCTCCTGCCAGAAGGCGTCCGGTACCGGTGTGGCGAACTGCTCGGCGCAGTCGTGGACTTCGGCCGCCGAGCGGGCACCGGCCAGGACGCTCGCCACGGCCGGGTGCGCGGCGCAGAAGGCCAGGGCGGCGGCGCGCAGGGTGGTGCCGTGCCGCTCGGCCGCCGCCTTCAGCCGCAGGGCGCGGTCCAGCAACCGGCGTGGGGCGCGCGTGTAGTCGTACGTCGCCCCGGGCCCGGGCGCGGCCAGCAGGCCGGAGTTGAAGGCGCCGCCGACGACCACCGACACCCCGCGCCGCAGCGCCTCGGGCAGCAGCGCCTCGGCCGCGCTCTGGTCGAGCAGGGTGTACCGGCCGGCGCACAGCACCACGTCCACGTCGGTGTCGCGGACGAACCGGGTGAGCATCCCGGCCTGGTTCATGCCGGCGCCGATCGCGCCCACCACGCCCTCCGCGCGCAGCCGTTCCAGGGCCGGGTAGCCCTCGCGGAAGGCCTGTTCGGCGTGGTCGTCGGGGTCGTGGAGGTAGACGACGTCGACCCGGTCGAGGCCGAGGCGGTCCAGGCTCGCCTCCAGGGAGCGGCGGACGCCGTCGGCGCTGAAGTCCCAGACGCGCCGGTGGGTCGCGGGGACGGCGTAGCCGTGGGCACGGTCGTCGCCGGTGCCGTCGGCCGGCTCCAGGCGGCGGCCGACCTTCGTGGAGAGGGTGTAGCTCGCGCGGTCGAAGGAGCGCAGGGCCGCGCCCAGGCGCCGTTCGGACAGCCCGAGGCCGTAGTGCGGGGCGGTGTCGAAGTAGCGGATGCCGCGCTCCCAGGCGGCCTGGACCGCCGCATGCGCCTGCTCGTCGCTCACCGGGGCGTACAGGTTGCCGAGTGCGGCGGCGCCGAGGCCGAGCGGGGTGACCTGGACGCCGGTGCGTCCGAGGGCGGTCACGGGTGGGCCGCCGGCCGCGGCCGAAGGCCCTGCATGCCGCCGTCGACGGCGAGCGCGGTGCCGGTGGTGGCACCGGCCAGCGGACTGGCCAAGTAGGCGATGGCGGCGGCCACTTCGGCGGCGGAGACGAGCCGTCCGGTGGGCTGGCGGGCCTCCAGCGCGGCACGTTCGGCGGCCGGGTCGGGGGCCGCGTCCAGCAGCCGGCCGATCCACGGGGTGTCCGCCGTGCCGGGGTTGACGCAGTTGACGCGGATGCCCTCGCGGACGTGGTCGGCGGCCATGGCGAGGGTCAGCGAGTAGACGGCGCCCTTGGTCGCGCTGTACAGGGCGCGCTGCGGCAGGCCCGCGGTGGCCGCGATGGAGCAGGTGTTGACGATCGCGGCGTGGGCGGAGCGGCGCAGGTGCGGCAGGCAGGCGCGGGCGGTGCGGACCATGCCGAGGACGTTGACGTCGAAGACGTGCCGCCACTCGGCATCGGTATTGTCCTCGACGGTGCCCTGGGCGCCGATGCCCGCGTTGTTGACCAGGATGTCCAGGCCGCCCAGCGCGTCGACGGCCTCCTGTACGGCGGCACGTACCGAGGCGTCGTCGGTGACGTCGGCGCGCCACGCCCGCAATGGTCCGGGCACGCGGTCGGGGTCCAGGTCGAGCACGGCGACCTGGGCGCCGCGCTCGGCGAGGAGATCGGCGGTGGCCCGGCCGATGCCGGACGCGCCCCCGGTGACCAGGGCCTTCAGGCCCGTGAAGTCGCTCATGCCGACTGTCCCTTCCGGCCGTCGGGACCGGCGGACCAGTAGGTGCCGCCGGGGAAGGCGTAGTGCGCGAGGGCTTCCGGGCGCAGGGCCGCGGAGAAGCCGGGCGCGGTGGGTGCCGTGTAGTGGCCCGCGCGGACCACCACCGGGTCGAGGAAGTGCTCGTGCAGGTGGTCGACGTATTCGATGACCCGGTCCTCGGTGCTGCCGGAGACGGCCACGTAGTCGAACATCGCCAGGTGCTGGACGAGTTCGCACAGGCCGACGCCGCCGGCGTGCGGGCAGACGGGGACGCGGAACTTGGCGGCGAGCAGCAGGATGGCGAGGTTCTCGTTGACGCCGCCGACGCGGGCCGCGTCGAGCTGCACGATGTCGAGCGCGCCGGCCTGGAGGAGCTGTTTGAAGACGATGCGGTTCTGGGCGTGTTCGCCGGTGGCGACCTTGACCGGTGCCACGGCCCGGCGGATCGCCGCGTGGCCGAGGATGTCGTCGGGGCTGGTCGGCTCCTCGATCCAGTACGGGTCGAACCCGGCGAGCGCCCTGGTCCAGGAGATCGCCTCGGCCACGTCCCAGCGCTGGTTGGCGTCGAGGGCCAGGCGGATGTCCGGTCCGACGGCCGCGCGGGCCACCCGGCAGCGGCGTACGTCGTCCGCGAGGTCGGCGCCGACCTTCAGCTTGATCTGCCGGAAGCCGTCGGCCACCGCCTGGCGGGCGAGCCGGGCGAGCTTGTCGTCGTCGTAGCCGAGCCAGCCGGGCGAGGTGGTGTAGGCGGGGTAACCGGTCTCCAGCAGGCGGGCCGTGCGCCGGCCGGCGCCCTCCCTGCCCCGGCGCAGCAGCGTCAGCGCCTCGTCGGGGGTGAGCGCGTCCGTCAGATGGCGGAAGTCGATCTGACGCACCAGCCACTCGGGCTCGGCCTCCGCGAGCAGCCGCCACAGGGGCCGGCCGGCGCGCTTGGCGGCGAGGTCCCAGACGGCGTTGACCACGGCGCCGATCGCCATGTGCAGCACGCCCTTCTCGGGGCCGAGCCAGCGCAGTTGGCTGTCGCCGGTCAGGTCCCGGTACAGCGTGCCCGGGTCGGCGCACAGCTCCTCGACGGACCGGCCGACCACATGGTGGCGCAGCGCGTGGATCGCGGCGACCTGGACCTCGTTGCCGCGTCCGATGGTGAACGCGAAGCCGTGTCCCTCCGGTCCGTCCTCGGCGTCGGTGCGCAGCACGACGTAGGCGGCCGAGTAGTCGGGGTCCGGGTTCATCGCGTCGGAGCCGTCGAGTCCGCGCGAGGTGGGGAACCGGATGTCGTAGGTGTCGACCGCGGTGATGCGGGCGGGCGTCGGGGACACGGGGGGCCTTTCGGTCCGGGCGGTGATCGAGCGCGGCCAGCCGAGCGGGGGTGCGGGCGTTCGGGGTCCGGGGGGCAGGTTCGGGGTCTGGGAGGCGGGCGGTACGCCGCATACTTATCAGACCACTGAGCCGCTACGACAGCCTCGTGCACGGAATATCCCCGCCGGTCACCCGAAGTGGTCGGACCACCCGCCTGGCTAGACTGCCACGCACCCGGTGACTGGAGGAGTGGCGTGGACGATGCGGCCCCGCGCAAGGGCACGGTGACCCAGCGTGCCGTCGAGGAGATCAAGGCGATGATCGCCGAGGGCCGGCTGGAACCGGGCCAGCGGCTGCCGACCGAGCGGGACCTCGCCGTACAACTGGGCATGTCCCGCAGCTCGACGCGGGAGGCGATCCGCGCGCTGACGGTCATGGGGGTGCTGGACGCACGGCACGGCTCGGGCATCTACGTCGGCGCGCTGGACGCCGGCGATCTGCTGGAGACCTTCGGGGTGGTCGCGGACCTGTCCCGTGGGCCGCGCCTGGTGGAGCTGCTGGAGGTGCGCCGGGTCCTGGAGTCCGCGGCGACCGCGCTGGCCGCCGCACGCATCACCGGCGAGCAACTGGCAGCGGTCGCAGCCCACTTGACGGCGATGAACGCCACCGACGACCCGGAGGAGATCCTCTCCCACGATCTCGCCTTCCACCGCGAGATCGCGTCCGCCGCGGGCAACGCGACGATGGCCGCCGTTCTGGACGGCCTGTCCTCGCGCACCTTCCGCGCCCGCGTCCGGCGCGGCCGCCAGGAACAGGACGCCATCGCCCGCACCCGCCGCGAACACGCCGCCATCCACCGCGCCCTCGCGGCCCGCGACCCGGAGGCCGCACGGGCGGCGGCAGCGGCCCACGTGGGCGGGGTGGAGGAGTGGCTGCGGGGACGGGTCGGGGGCTAAGAGCGCAGGCCGGTCCCGGCCGGTCCCGGGGGCCCGGCGGGGGTGAGAACGGCCCGGTTGAGCGCGGCGCGCACTTCCGCCGTCCTCGGCGCGTCCGGCCCCAGGCGCTCCGCCAACACGGGGTACAGGTCCGCCAGGGTCTCCAGGGCATCCGGGTGGCCCATGGTCTCCTGCACCAGACCGATCTCGGCACGGATGTGCAGCAACCGGTCAAGCGGGGTGTCCTCCGGCAGGTCGGCGGACAGGGCAAGATACTCGTCCAGCGCCTGACGCAGGTTCCCCAGACGCCGGTGGCAGTGGGCGGCCTTGGCCCGGCAGTCCATGGCGTCGGCCGCGTGCCCGGGGCCCGCCATCGCCAGTTCCGCGGCGAGCTCCGCGTAGAACGCCAGTGCTTGGCCGAAGTTCCCGTCATGGAAGAGGGCGAGGGCCCGGCTCTTGCGAACCGTGACCGGCAGACGCGGCGTGTCGGTACTGCCGGACGGGGGGTTCGTACGCCGTGCGGACCGTTGCCGCGCAGGGATGGCGGTGAGCAGTTCCTCCAGCCGGTCGAGCACCACACTCGCGGACGCGGGACGCCTGGCTATGTCCTTCGCCAGCAAGTCCATCACCAGTTCGGAGACGTCCGCGGGGAGGTCGGGGCGCAGGGTCCGCGGGGCTGTGGGGACCGTGCGGCGGTGTCCGTCCATGACGGTGACCGCCTCTCCCGTGAAGGGTGGCTGGCCGGTGAGCATTTCGTACAGGACGCAGCCGAGCGCGTAGAGGTCGGTCTGGGGCACGACGTCACCGCTGTGGAACTGCTCGGGCGCCATGTAGGCGACGGAGCCGAGGAGTTGGCCCACCTGGGTCAGGCGGGGGTTGTCCGCGCCGAAGATGGCGGCCACGCCGAGGTCGACCATCTTGATGTCGCCCTCCTCGGTCATCATGATGTTGGCCGGCTTCACGTCCCGGTGGATCACCGGGTAACTGTGCAGGAGATCCAGGACCCGGGCGGTCTGCCGGGCTGTGTCGAGGGCAGTGCCGAGCGGCAGCCGACCTGCCTTTGCCAGGACCTGCCCCAGGTCCTGCCCCAAGACGAGTTCCCAGACCATGTGGAGGTCCTTGGGGTTCCCCTCGGTCCGCGCGTCTAGCAGTACGGGCAGGTTGGGGTGGGTGAAGCGGGCACCCAGTTCAGCCTCCCGGCGAAACCGGGCCACGATGTCGTCGATGGTCAGACCGTGGCCGGGATCCGCGATCCTTTCCGGGTTGATGACTTTTACCGCGATCGCTCGCTTGAGACGCCTGTCCCAGGCCTGCCACACCTGCCCCATGCTTCCGTGGCCCAGCGGGTTGCGCAGCTCGTAACGGTTGTCGACCTCTCTCATGTCAGGCACCACCGTCCGGTTCCGTGCCGGGCACGAGCTGGTCGGCGAGTTCTACCAGAGTGCCTTCGCCGGGCACGTGCCAGCCGGCGGGACCGCGGACCGCGAGGGGGGCTTCACGCCAGTCCGCCTGCTGCCAGATGTGCGTGATGAGCCCGCTGGGCGAGTAGGCACGGCCGTCGGCCACCCAGACCAGTGGCTTTCTGCGGTCGTTGACCCAGGTGGCGAGATAGCGCCGGGGATCCTCCCGCAGCCAGTCACCGATGGCCTCCTCCTCGGTCGGATTGCTCGGCCGGTACACCAGCCGGGTGCCGTCCGGGATGCGCCCGTGGTCAACGAGGAGCGACACACTCGCAGGGCGACGGGCCGACTGTCCCTGGGGCCGGGCACGTGACACGGCGCCGGAGGACAGTGTCCGCGACACGGCGGCGGCGAGCCGACGGCACCTTTCCGGGTCGGTCAGGATACTGGCCAGGAACACGTTCTTGCCGTAGAGGTCGGCCACTGCGGACGCCAGGCTCGAGGCACTGTCCTGGATCCACGCCCTGGCCCAGCCCGCGTCTTCCTCGGCGGTCTGGACCCAGCCCGCCGCGTTGTCCGTGCCGATGTGCCGGAAGGCCAGGTGGCTGAGCAGAAGCTCACCGTGCTCCATCACGTCCCGCACCCACGACGACTGGGTGGGGGCCAGCTCGGCCAGGGTGCTCCGCACGAGTCGGTGGAGGAGAACGGCCACCCAGATGTGCCGGGCGGGCGGGGCCTGACCGAAGAGCCGGGTGTAGGCGCCACGGGGCGACGGCAGGAAGAGGTACTCGGAATCGGCGCCGGCGCGGGCGACCAGCGTCACGTCGGAGTGGGAACAGGCCAGCGCCATGGCGGCCTCCTGCACGGTGCAGCCGGCACTCGGAGCGGGTGGAAGGGCACCCTCCTTGAACACGTACTGCTTGCCCAGTACGTCGGCGAACTCGTCCCGGATCAGAGCCTGCTGGGGGTCGGACGCGACCCGCTCCAGGACGTTCGGCCGGTTGGCCGTCAGCGAGGACACGGTCAGCTGGGAGACGAGGCTCTCGGGCGCGTCGGCCACGCAGATCACCCGCAGAGGGACGAGAGCACGTTCCACGGCCTCCAGGTCGAGGTCCGCCGCCTGCGCGAGGGCGCTGAGAAGCCATGTGCCGTCGACGGCCTGGGCATTGGACAGCCGCAGCCGGACGGGCTCGCCCTGCATGCGACGGCCGAAGTACTCGGTGCGCACCGCGTCACAGACGAGAGTGAGTCCGTTCGACAAGTACCAGAACTGCTCCGGATCGGAGACCAGCCGGTGGGCAGCCTCCCGCTCCAACCGGTCCGCCTGCACGGTGTCCCTCAGGCGTTGCTCCACCAGCCGCAGGCCGTGGCTCTCGTACCAGGAGGCGATTTCGAGAGCCGGGACCAGTCCCATGTACGCCGGGTACGGCGTCTGGACGGAATGCCACCCCTGCGTCAGACTCGCCGTGACCTCAACCGGCACCGGCGCTTCCTGGAGACGGGCCGCGGAGTGGAAGTCAGCCAGTCCGAGCGACCGCACCTTGACCGCTGTACGGCTCCCGAAGCCGAACTCCTCCCCCACCTGCGCCAGCCGCCGCTCCGCCTGGGACGCAACGCGGCCGTCACCGGCCAGCGCGGCAACGAGGTGCACGGTGCACCGAGGGGAGCTCAGGGCCTCGTCGATGCGGTCGAGAAGCCGGTTGATCCGCGGGTTGGCGCCCTCGTAGTGGCGGTGGGCCAGGCGGCGCAGCCCCAGCACGAGCCGCAGCGCGTCGGCCTCCTTGAAGACGGCCCGGCCCGTGGGGCTCCACTTCGCCTGGACGAACCAGATGTCCGATCCGCTCGGGGAGATCGCGATGGCGTCGATCCCCTGGTCGTCGATGCCATCGGTCACCGAGGCCGCGGCCTCTTCGGGGGACCGCCCGGTGATGACGCAGACGGCCTGGGCGGCCAGGGCGCGGGTGAGGAAGACCGCGTCCCGGAGGTAAGCGTCGCGATGGGCGAAGTCACCCATGTCGATCAACGGCTCGAAGGCACGCCTGAGGTGGTCGCTGACATAACGCACCTCACCCGGCAGGCCGGTTACGTCGTCCATGTGTCCCGTGTCTCTTCCCACGCTGTCGTCACCTGGCCGTGCCCCACCCGGTTCTACGCGTACTCCACGGTCAGAGGGCTCGCCACGACCAGCCGCGCGGCCGTGTCGGAGGCGGGCAGCACCGTGGTCACCCGCGCGTAGCCCTGCATCAGGGCCGCGCCCCCCGCCTGTGCGTGACGGGTGTCGAGCGCGGCCATCAGCTCTCTGACCCCGGCCCCATGCAGCTCCGTACTCGGCACTGGCGCGTCGACCGCGGCGGGACCGCTTCCCAGTGACAGGGTTCTGACGACATGCCCGACGCTGGTGAGGAACGACCAGCCGATGCTTGAACCGCCCTCGATGTCCATGAGCTGCGGTCCTTCCACGCTGACCGGCGCATAGCCCAGCAGGTGCCGGGCAGACCCGTGCATCAGCAGGCGACAGCCCGTCTGCCGGCCGTACTCCTCGTCCTCTCCGGGAGCGGGGTCGGCGAAGAGGACCATGTGCTGGTACTCGCCGCGCAACGTCACACAGCGCAGCGGCGCCTCGAACCAGACCCACCCTCCGGGGCGCACCGCCGGGTCCCCGAACCATTCGGCCCGGTCGTTGAGGTGCCTGTCGACCTTCTCCAGACGCCGTAGCCGGCCCCGCTCGCTGTCGGGCGGCCCCTGTTCCAGGTCGACACCCCCTACCGGGGTGTTCAAGCGTATGGCCGCCGGCATGGACAAACGGGACGGCTTGGGCAGGAACTGCCGGAGCTTGCTGTCGGACACATAAACGAACTCACGCAATTCCGCCCCCGGGTGGTGGTGTGCAGGCTCCCCCGTCACACACCAAGTATGAGCCACCCGGGGGGCGGTTCGGCGTGCCGGCCGGTGATGCGCGCGAACGGCACCCCGCGTGGTCAGGACCTCCGGAAGCGCAGTGTGCGCAGTTCGAACGGACGCAGGCGTACGGTGATCCGCTCGTCCTCGCGGGTGGGCGGCTCCGCGTCCGGCAGTGGGCGTTCCAGCAGGTCGGTGACGGTGACATCGGTGAACGGGAAGCCGGTCGTCAGGGTCGCCCGGGCCCGGCCGCCGTGGGCCTCGTGGAAGCGGACCACCACGTCCCCGCTGCCGTCGTCGGCGAGTTTCACCGCCGTCACCACCACCGCGTCGTCGTCCACGCCCACCAGCGGGGCCACCGCGCGGGCGCCGGTCGTGTGCCGCTCCGGCAGGTTGATCCGCCAGCCCTCGCGGACCGCGTCACCGACCGAGGCGCCGACGACCAGGGCGTGCCGGAAGCGGTGGACGCCCTGGTCGGTCTCCGGGTCGGGGAAGCGCGGGGCGCGCAGCAGGGAGACCCGGACCGTGGTGGTCGTGCCGCGGTCGCCGTCCGCGCGGACCGTACGGGTCACATCGTGGCCGTACGTCGAGTCGTTGACGACCGCCACGCCCCAGCCGGGCTCCTCCAGGTGTACGAAGCGGTGGTTGCACGCCTCGAACTTGGCCGCCTCCCAGGAGGTGTTGGTGTGGGTGGGGCGGAAGGCGTGCCCGAACTGGGTCTCGGACGCGTACCGTTCGGCGTGCAGGTCGAGCGGGAAGGCCAGCTTCAGGAACTTCTCCGTCTCGTGCCAGTCCACCTCGGTGTCAATGACCAGCCGGCGCTCTCCCGGCGGCAGCGACAGCAGTTGAGTGACCCGGGAGGAGCCGAAGGACCGGACGATCCGCACCGAGGCGCCGTCCTGGCCGGCCGTGACCGTCTCGGCGTCGGTGAGGTCGGTGACGGTGTTGCGGTAGAAGGAGTCGACGTCCCAGGCGTCCCACATGTTCGGGAAGTCCGGGTGGAGCTGGAGGAGGTTGGCGGCGGTGCCGGGGGCGATCGTCTCGCGGCCGGTGGCGGGATCGTAGGCGGAGACGACCAGGCCCCGGGCGTCCACGGTGATCCTCAGCAGGCCGTTGTCCAGCCCGAACCCGCCGTCCTCGCGGGGCGTGAGCGTGCTGGTGCCGGGCGCGTCCGGGGTGGCGGCGGCGCCGGCCGGGACGCCGTGCCGGGCGTGCGGGGCGGAGTTGAACAGCAGCGGGGTCGTCCCCTCGCCCGCCAGGGCGCGCTGGGCCGCGTCGATGACCGCGGTCAGTTCCGTGGTCAGCCTCTCGTACGTCGCCCGGGCCTCCCGGTGCACCCAGGCGATGGACGAACCGGGCAGGATGTCGTGGAACTGGTGCAGCAGCACCGTCTTCCAGATGCGGTCCAACTCCTCGTACGGGTAAGGGAACCCGGTGCGCACGGCGGCGGTCGCCGCCCAGAGTTCGGCCTCGCGCAGCAGGTGTTCGGCGCGCCGGTTGCCCTGCTTGGTCCGGGCCTGGCTGGTGAGGGTGGCGCGGTGCAGTTCCAGGTACAACTCGCCGACCCAGACCGGTGGTTCGGGGTACTCGGCCTCGGCCTGTGCGAAGAAGGCGCGCGGGGTCTCCCAGCGGACGGTGGCCGAGCCCTCCAGGTCGCGCAGCCGGGCCGCCTTGGCGACCATCTCCCGTGTGGTGCCGCCGCCTCCGTCGCCCCAGCCGGTGGGGGCGAGGGAGTGCCGGGCCCTGCCCTTGTCCCGGAAGTTGCGCACCGCGTGGGCGATCTCGCTGCCCTTCATCGAGCAGTTGTAGGTGTCGACCGGCGGGAAGTGCGTGAAGATCCGGGTGCCGTCGATGCCCTCCCAGTGGAAGGTGTGGTGCGGGAACTTGTTGGTCTGCGACCACGAGATCTTCTGCGTCAGCAGCCACTTGGAGCCGGCCGCCTTGATGATCTGCGGCAGCCCCGCGGCGAACCCGAAGGTGTCCGGCAGCCAGGCCTCCTCGTTCTCGATGCCGAACTCGTCGAGGAAGAACCGCTTGCCGTGGGTGAACTGCCGGGCCATCGCCTCCGAGCCGGGCATGTTGGTGTCCGACTCCACCCACATCCCGCCGGCCGGCACGAACCGCCCCTCGGCGACCGCCTTCTTCACCCGCGCCCACACCTCGGGACGGTGCTCCTTCACCCATGCCCACTGCTGGGCCTGGGACATGGCGAAGACGAAGTCCGGCTCGTCCTCCAGCAGCGCGGTCATGTTGGACACCGTCCGGGCCACCTTGCGCACGGTCTCGCGCAGCGGCCACAGCCATGCGGAGTCGATGTGGGCGTGCCCGACGGCGCCGATCCGGTGCGCGGAGGGGACGGCGGGGGCCGACAGCACGCCGGTGAGCCGCTCCCGGGCCCGGCCGGCGGTGGCGTTCACGTCCTGCAGGTCGACGGTGTCCAGGGCCCGTTCGACCGCGCGCAGGATGTCCCAGCGGCGCGGGGAGTCCACGGGCAGTTCGGCCATCAGCTCGCCGAGCACCTCCAGGTCCATGACCAGCTGCCACACGGTCTCGTCGAACACGGCGAGGTCCATGCGGGCGAGGGTGTACTGGGGTTCGGTGCCGGCGGTGTCCTTGTCGCCGAGCGAGGTGGGCCGGAAGGGGTGGTAGTCGAGGATGACCGGGTTGGAGGCGGCCTCGATGTGCAGGCGCACCTCTTCGCCGCCCGCGGCGGGCGCGCCGATCCGCACCCACTGGTTGCGCGGGTTGAGGCCCTTCACGGGGGTGCCGTCGGGCCGGTAGACCAGGCCCTCGCACTGGAAGCCGGGCATGTTCTCGTCGAAGCCGAGGTCGAGCAGGGCCTCGACGGTCCGCCCGGCCCACTCCTCGGGCACGGTCCCGGTCACCCGGAACCAGCTGGTGCCCCAGGGAGCACCCCAGCGGGCGCCCACCGCGATCGGCTCGGGCACGGCGGCCAGCCCCTCGGCGACCGGGACCGGCTCGCCGGGCGCGTGCCACACCGCGACCTGGAGCGGCACGGACTCGGGGTACACGGCGGGGCGGATACGTTCGTCGAGCACGCGCCTGAGGCGGGCTTCCACCAGCGTGCGGTCGTCATGCATGCGGGGCGCTCCCTGCGGGTTCCGGGTGATTACCAGGGGTGGGTGACGGTGACGGGGGCCGAGGCGTTGTAGAGCTCCCCCACGGCGCGCACGTCGAACCGTGCGGCCGGCTCACCCTGCTCGGGCCGCAGACCGGCGACGTACCAGGCGCGCTGCCCGGTGGCGCCGAGGAAGCGGCGGGTGCCGTCGGCCAGGAGCCGGTGGAGGGTGTAGTGGCGGACGGGGCCGGGGGCGGGGTTCCAGGCGAGGCGGAGGTCACCGCCGTCGGCCGCGGTGACGCGGGCGGCGGAGGGGGCGGCGGGGGCCGGCGGGATGCCGGCGGGGCGGACGGCGAGGCCGCCGAGCCGCCAGCGCACCGGGGTCGGGCCGTCGCTGGGGGTGAGCCGGATGCCGAGGGCGTGCACGGTGCCGGAGAGGCCGGTGAGCGGGACGGTGACGGTCTGCCAGCCGTTGACCGAGTCCACACGGGCCTGGACGTTGCCGGAGTCCCCAGGCGCTTCGCCGTGAGCCGAGTTCACACGGGCGTGGGCGTTGCCGGGGTCTCCGGGCGCTCCGGCGTGAGCCGAGTTCACACCATCTTCCGCCTGACTGGAGTTCACACCGTGCTCCGCCTGACCGGAGTTCACACCCGCCCTGTCGGCCGACGACTGCCCGGCAGCCCGCGTGTTGACCGAGTTCACAGCCAGATACCTGTACGGCGGTGTCTCCCCCGGCCCGCTCGGCGGTGCCATCGCCACCGCCAGTTCGACGTTCACACCCCCAGACTCGCTCCGGAACGTCAGGTCGACAACGGTGTTCACAGCGATCGGGAGCCGGGTCGCGTACAGGTCCAGCACCACTGGTTGATCGAGTTCACCCGCCACCAGCACGCTGCTCCCGCCCCGCCAGGCGTCGGCGAAGTCGAAGGCGACCGTCGGCCGCTTCCCCGCCGTCCGGACCACCCACCGCCGTGACGGCAGCCGGTCCTGGAGGCCGAGGTGGTTCCAGGGGCTTTCCGAGACGACGGCCCCCTCCTCGTACCACCGCAACCCGTGACCCGTGTTGAAGACGCTCGCGAACGGCACGGAGGTCACCGTCGACCGGTCCGCCACGGACACCGCCGGCGCCCGCCACGGATCGCCCGGGTCGGGCCGGGACGGGTCCATGGAACGTCCGGTCCAGAACCGGTCGTCGGCCGCGTGGAAGTCCCCGGGGGTGCGGCGGTCGGCGGGCAGGTGGTTCCGGGTCCACTCGGGCCGGTAGAAGCCGACCGAGGTGACGTGGGGCTTCCCGGCCGGCACGATCGCGTCCCAGTTCACATACGTACCGGACCCGTTCGACTCGACGTCGACGCCGGCCCACAGTTCATAGCGGCTGCGCCCCAGCCGG
The DNA here is from genome assembly GCF_011820545.1 of Streptomyces sp. DSM 40868. Lineage (NCBI taxonomy): Bacteria > Bacillati > Actinomycetota > Actinomycetes > Kitasatosporales > Streptomycetaceae > Streptomyces > Streptomyces sp. DSM 40868. The sequence continues at coordinate 7,715,933 of NZ_CP050504.1, read as the reverse complement.
TCCGCCTTCGTACCGGACGACGCCAGCGAGGACGCGCTCCACCGGAAGTCCACGAACATGCTGTCGGCAGCCTGGAAGAACGCCTGGTTCTGGCTGGTCAGCGCGCCCTGCCAGCTGACGGTGCCGTTGACGGTCAGCGCGTCGTACCAGGTCACCCGCTGCCCCTTGGCCGCCGCCAGCGCCCTCAGCTCCTTGACGAAGCCCAGCATGGCCGTGCCCAGCGCGGTGTTCCCGCCGCCCGTCTCGGCGTTGACGAACCAGCCGTCGAAGCCGTACGCCGCCGCCACCGCGACGAGTTGCGCGGCGAGCGGGTAGTGGCCGCCGGCGTCCTGCTGCACCAGATCGCGGGTCCACTGGAGCTGTCCGCCGTAGGCCGCCGGTGGCAGGAAGACGTTCCCGAGGACGGGGACGCCGTGCCGGTGGGCCGCGTCGACGACCGGGGCGTTCGGGGCGAGGATCAGGCCCTCGCCGGCCGAGCCGCCCCAGAACACCAGCTCGTCGAGGTACGCCCAGTGGGTGAGCGCGTAGTAGTCGGCGGTGGCCGAGCCCTGGGAGGGGTTGGCCGACGTCGGGCCGAAGGAGACCAGCGCCTGGACGCGGGCCTGCCCCGCGCGGGCGGTGGGGTTCGCGGGAGTCGGGGTGAAGCGCGCGGCGAGGGGTACCGTCGCGGCGTTGAAGGCGAGGTCGGGGTCGTCGGCGGCGCGCCAGCTCTTCAGGCTGCGCCAGGTGATGCCGGGGCCGGGGCTGCCGGCGGGCAGCGAGTCCGGGTACCAGTAGGCGGCGTACGGCGGGGTGGCGGCGGTGGCGCGCGGGGCCGCCGTGGCGCTCCCCGCGGTGGTCAGGGCCGCGGCACCGGCGGCGAGCAGGACGGTGCGTCTGCTGGGGTTCACGAGCGGGTGCCTCCTTGGGGGACGGGGAGTACCTGGTCGGGCGTGACGACGTCGGTGATGCCGCGCGCGGCGAGATGGTCCTGGTCGTCGGCGCGGGTGTCGAGCACGGTGGCCGGGCGGGCGCCGTCGGCGACGAGCCGGAAGTAGGCGTCGAAGACGTCGCCGCCGGGCGCGCAGCGGGAGCGGCGGTCCGGCGCGGCGGGCACGACGAGGGCCGTACGGCGCGCGGCGGGGGCGCGGTGGCTGCCGCGGGCCGCGTCGGCCAGCACGCGGGCGATGTCCTTCGGCCGCCGTTCGCCGGTGAACAGGCCCAGGGAGTACTCGAGTTCGGGGAAGTCGGCGAGCGTGCGCGACACGTCGTGGGAGCACCACCAGGTGATGCCCCACAGGTCGGGACAGTCCAGGGCGTTGCCGATCGTGGCTTCGGCGAAGGCGGCGGCGTGCTCGGCGGGCACCAGCGGCGCGGGGGCGCCGACCTCCTGGAGCCAGACCGGCCGGTGCGGGTCGTCCGCCCAGGCCTTGGCGAGTTCGACCAGGTAGGCGGCGTGGTGCTCGACGGGCACGGAGGTACGGCCGTGGCGCTGGGCGGTGCCGTTGAACACCCAGGAGTGCACGGCGGTGACGGCGCCGAGCCGGGCGGAGTGGGCGGGGGTGAAGGGCTGGTCGTCCTGGTACCAGGCGGCGTCGTAGGAGGCGTGCAGATGGAGGCGGCCGGGGGCGCCCTCGGCGCAGGCGTCCAGCATCCGGGTGAGCCAGCGTCCGGCCTCGTCGGCGGTCACCGGGTCGGGATCGGGGTGGGGGCCGGCGGCGAACTGGTTGATCTCGTTGCCGACGGTCATGCCGAGGAAGTGCGGCCGGTCGGCGAGGGCGGCGGCGAGGGTGCGCAGATAGGCGGCCTGCCCGGCGGTGACGTCCGGGTCGGTGAAGAGGTTGCGGCGGTGCCAGGTACGGGTCCAGGCGGGCAGGAAGTCGAAGCTGGACAGGTGGCCTTGCAGTCCGTCCACGGCGGTGTCGAGGCCGCGTTCGGCGGCGGCGTCGGCGAGGGCCACGAGTTGCTCGACGGCGCGGGGGCGGATCAGGGTGCGGTTGGGCTGGAAGTACGGCCACAGCGGGAAGACGCGGATGTGGTCCAGGCCGAGCGCGGCGATCGCGTCGAGGTCGGCGCGGACGGAGTCCAGGTCGAAGTCGAGCCAGTGGTGGAACCACCCTTGGCTGGGCGCGTAGTTGACGCCGAAGCGTACGGCGGGAGGCATGCGGTGTCCTTGCGCTCGGGGGCGGTTCAGCCCTTGACGGCGCCCTCGCCGACGCCTCGGAAGAAGTACCGCTGGAGGCAGGCGAACAGGGCGATGAGCGGGGCTACGGCGATGACCGTGCCGGCGGCGACCAGGCGTTCGTCGTTGGCGAAGGTGCCGTGCAGATAGTTGAGGCCGATGGTCAGGGTGAACTTGGAAGGGTCGCTGAGCACGATCAGCGGCCACAGGAAGTCGTCCCAGGCGCCCATGAAGGCGAAGATCGCCACGACGGCGAGGGTGCCCTTGACCGAGGGCAGGGCGATCCGCAGGAACCGCTGCCAGACGTTGGCGCCGTCGACGTAGGCGGCCTCCTCGATCTCGTGCGGCAGGCCGCGGAAGGCATTTCGCATCAGCAGCACGTTCATCGCGCCGACGGCGCCGGGTAGGACGACGCCGATGAGCGTGTTGTTCAGGCCGAGTTCGCGCATGGTGGTGAACTGGGCGATGACGATGCCCTCGACGGGGACCAGCATCGCCAGCACGAAGACGAGCGTGGTGACGCGCCGGCCGCGGTAGCGCAGCCGGGCCAGGGCGTATCCGGCGAGGGCCGAACCGACGCAGTTGGTCACGACGTTGGCGACGGCGACCTTCAGGGAGTTCAGGGCGTAGTCCCAGACCGGGATGGTGTCGGCGACCCGGGCGTAGTTGTGCAGGGTGGGGTGGGCGGGCAGGAGGCGGGGCGGGGAGCTGTAGATGTCCTCGGTGGGGCCTTTGAGGGAGGTGGCCAGCTGCCAGAGGAACGGGCCCGTGGTCAGGGCGAGGACGGCCAGGAGCAGCAGGTACCGCCACAGCAGTTCGGCGGGCCGGACGCGGCGGCCGTCGTCGTCGGTGACGCGGGACTCCCGGGCCGTGGCGGCGGGCCGCTCGGGGCGGACCTTCTCCAGGACGCTCACGCTTCCTCCCTCCGGTCGGCGCGCAGGACGAGCAGCATCAAGGCGACGGTGACGGCGAACACGACGACGGAGAGGGCGGAGGCGTAGCCGACCCGGCCGGTCAGGCCGGTGCCGGTGCGCTGGACGAGCATGACCAGGGTGGTGTCCTCGCCGGCCGGTCCGCCGCTCGGGCCCGCCATCAGGTAGACCTCGGAGAACACCTTGAAGGCGGCGACCGAGGAGAGCGCGGCGACCAGCACCATGGTGGACCGTACGGCGGGCACGGTGACGGACAGGAAGCGGCGCACCGGTCCGGCCCCGTCGACGGCGGCGGCCTCGTGCAGTTCGCGTGGCACGTTCGCCAGCGCGGCCAGGTAGATGACCATGTAGTAGCCGAGGCCCTTCCACACGGTGACCGCCATGGCGCTGAGCAGGAGCAGCCACTGGTCGCTGAGGAACCCGATCCGGCCGATGCCCACCGTCTCCAGCACCGAGTTGACCAGGCCGCGTTCGTCCAGCAGCCATACCCAGATCAGGCCCACCACGACGATCGAGGCGACGACGGGGGTGTAGAAGGCGGAGCGGAAGAAGGTGATCCCGGGGATGTTCCGGCGCACCAGCAGGGCGAGCAGCAGCGGCAGGACGACGAGTGCGGGGACGACGACCAGGACGTAGAGGACGCTGTTGCGCAGGCCGGTCCAGAACATGTCGTCGTGGAGCAGTTCGCGGAAGTTGGCGAGCCCGACGAAGCGGCCGGGGAGCAGGGTGCGGCGGTCGGTGAAGGAGTTCGCCAGGGTGGAGACGAAGGGGTAGAGCACGAAGGCGCCGGTGATCAGCAGTCCGGGTGCGGCGAACAGCCAGGGGCTCGTGGCAAGTTGCCGTCGGACGCGGAGGGGGGTGGCCATGGCGGGTCAGCCCTGCCGCAGCAGCCGGTCGGCGGCCTTGACAGCGTTGTCGAGGGCTTCCTTGGGGCTCTCCTTGCCCTGGAGCGCCTTGGCGACCTCGTTGCGCAGCGCGGTCTTCATCTGCTCGCTGAACAGCACGGGCGTGTAATTGACGGCGTTCTTCAGGGACTTGGCGGCGGCGACGCGTACCCGGGTCTCGTCGGTGCCGTCCTCCCTGGTGAAGTACGGGTCGTCGAGCGAGCCGGCGGTGCTGGGGAAGATGGCGACCCGCTTGGCGAAGACCATCTGGTTCCTGGCGTCGGTGACGAAGTGGGCGAAGGCGACGGCGGCCGGGGTGTGCCGCGTGCGGGAGTTGACCATCACGCCCATCACGTACATGTTGACGTGCCCGGTGCTGGTGATCTGGTCGGTGATGCCGATGTTCCTGTACAGGCTCGGGGCGTTCTTCTTGAAGTTGCCGAGGTCCAGGGCGCTGCCGGGGTTCATGGCGACGGCGCCGGTGAGGAACTTCTTGCCGGCCGACTCGCCGGTGGCGGTCAGGGCCTGCGGGTCGAGGGCCTTGGCGTCGTACAACTGCTTGTACTTGGTGAGCAGTTCGACGCCCTTGGGGTCGTTGAAGGTGAACGCGGTGCCCTGTTCGTTCATGAGCGGGACGCCGTAGCGGCCGAAGTCCTCGATGGTGGGCACGTTGGCGAGGGTGGCGACCCTGCCGCCGCTCTTCTCGGCCATTTCGAGGGCGTCGGCGAAGAGTTCGTCGTAGGTCTTCGGGGGCTTCTCGGGGTCGAGTCCGGCCTTTTGGAAGAGGGCCTTGTTGTAGAAGAGCGGGCCGGTGTTGAGGTACCAGGGGAAGGCGTAGGTGCCGGTGGTGCCGGGGACCCGGTGTCCGGCCCAGGCGCCGGGCAGGTATTCCTTCCGGTAGCGGGCGGCGGCCTTGTCGAGATCGAGGGCGAGGCCCGCCCGGGCGAGCGGGGCGACGAGGTCCGGGGAGACGTTGACGACGTCGGGCAGGGTGCCGCCGCCCGCGTCCGCGCTGATCTTGTCGGCGTATCCCTCGGCGGGCTGGTCGATCCACTTGACGTGGGTGTCCGGGTACTTCTCCTCGAAGGCCGCGATCAGGTCCTCGAAGTAGTCCTTGAAGTTGGCGCGCAGGTTCCAGGTCTGGAAGGTGATGTCGCCCTCCACCTTGCCGGAGGCGTCGCTCGTGCCGCCGTCACCGCCGCCCGGGCCGCAGGCGCTCAGCGGCAGGACGAGGGCGACGGCGACGGCGGTGAGGGCTCTGCGGGAGATGGGCACGGACACGGCTCCCTTGCTGTGTCGGGGCTGTGGTGGCGCGAAAGACCTTGCACAGGGCGTTCCGGGAAAGTCAATGGATTCGTCGCCGTCAAAGCATTCCGTCCGGCACAAGCGCAGGTCAGCCTCTACTGGCCGAGACCTTGCGGGAGTTGACTAATGCGCTTTAGGGTCTTGACACTCAAGCGCTTTAGCAGTTCCCTGCCGAAGGGGAGGAAACGTGCCGACCAGACGGTCCCCCGCCCGCCGGCCCACGATGAAGGACATCGCCCGGCGTGCCGGGGTGTCCGAGAGCGCGGTGTCGTTCGCGCTCAATGACCGCCCCGGCGTCTCGGAGGCCACCCGCGCCCGGGTGCGCCGGGTCGCCGAGCAGCTGGGCTGGCGGCCGAGTACGGCGGCCCGCGCGCTGTCCGGGGAGGGTGCGGCCACGGTCGGCTTCGTGCTGGCCCGCCCCGCGGCCACGCTGGGCGTCGACTCCTTCTTCCTCCAGCTCGTCTCCGGGATCCAAGGAGTGCTGGCCGAGCGCCACTTGGGCCTGCTGTTCCAGGTGGTGGAGGACGTGGCCGGGGAGTGCGCGGTGTACCGGCGCTGGTGGGCCGAGCACCGGGTGGACGGCGTGCTGGTGGTCGATCCGCGCGCCGACGATCCGCGTCCCGGCCTGCTGGACGAACTGTCCCTGCCCGCCGTGGTGATCGGCGGCGCCCCGGACGAGCGGCACCCGGGGCTGTCCACGGTCTGGGCGGACGACGCGGGCGCGATGGCCTCGGTGGTGGGCGAGTTGACCGCCCTGGGGCATCGCCGGATCGTCCACATCGCCGGTCTGCCGGGCCTCGCGCACACCCAGCGCCGCATCCGCACGCTGCGCGCCGAGGCGGAGCGCCGGGGGCTCGCCGAGGTGGAGTCGGTGACGACCGACTACTCCGGCGCCGAGGCCGCCGCCGTCACCCGCCGGGTCCTGCGCGGCCCCGCTCCCCCGACGGCCCTGGTCTACGACACCGATGTGATGGCCGTCGCTGGCCTCGCCGCCGCCGCCGAGCTGGGCTTCTCGGTGCCGGCCGATCTGTCGGTGGTCGCCTGGGAGGACTCGGCCCTGTGCCGCATGGTCACGCCGTGGCTGTCGGCGCTGTCCCGGGACAGCGTGGAGTTCGGGTCGACGGCGGCCCGGGAGCTGCTGGCCCTGCTGGACGGCGGCCCGGCACGGACGGTACAGGTACCGGTCCCCCGGCTGATCGAGCGGGACAGCACGGGCCCGGCACGGACGGACCGGCCGCCACGCCTCGGCACCGCGAACGGCGTCACGAGCGCCGGTGATTCGGCCGCCGAAGCATGAACCGCCGGCCGAGCCGCGGGCAGGGAGGCGAACCGACACCCGGGATGCGGGCGCGTCCCGGAAGCCGGCCGAGCCGCGGGCGCGGAGCCGCACCGACGCCCGGACCACGGCGCGGAGCCGACCCGCCGACCGGGCCGTGGGCGCCGCCCTGAACCGACGCCCGGGCCGCAGGCGCGGAACCGACCGTCGGCCTGACCCCGAGCCGCCGGCCGAGCCGCGGGCAGAGAGGCGAACCGACGCCCGGGGCAGCGAGGTGCGGGACCGAGCCGTAGGCCCGGCCGGGAGCACCGCCCCGAACCGACACCCGGGCCCCGAGCGCCACCCCCGCACCGTCGGCCTCTCGACGTACCGGGCCCGGAGGTGCACAGTTCTCTCTACGCGCCTTCATACCGACGGGTAACCCAGGGGCGCGCAGCCGACGACCACCCGAGGAGCGTCCGTGACCAGCTGGGCCGGCCGAAGTGCCGCCGAGATCGCCGCCGCCGTCCGCGAGAAGCGGGTGACACCCCGGGAGGTGGTGGCCGAACACCTCGCGCGGATCGAGCGGCTGGACGGCCGGATCGGGGCGTTCCGGAAGGTCCGGGCGGGGGCGGCGCTCACCGAGGCCGACGAGGTGGCCGCCCGGGCGGCGCTGGCGGGTCTGCCGCTCGCGGGCGTTCCGGTGGCGGTCAAGGACAACCTGGCGGTGCGCGGCGAATCGTGCCGCAACGGCTCCGCCGCCACCCCGGACACCCCGGCCGCCGAGGACCATGTGACGGTGGCCCGGCTGCGCGCGGCGGGGGCGGTGGTGGTCGGCCTGACGAACGTGCCCGAGCTGTGTGTCTTCGGCACCACGGAGGGCCCGTACGGCATCGCCCGCAACCCCTGGGATCCGTCCCGCACGGCGGGCGGCTCCTCCGGCGGCGGCGCGGCGGCGGTGGCCGCCGGGTTGGTGCCGCTGGCCCTCGGCAACGACGGGATGGGCTCGTTGCGCATCCCGGCCGCGAACTGCGGGCTGGTCACGCTGAAGCCGGGGCACGCGGTGGTGCCGGCCGGGATCGGCCACGGTGACTGGTTCGGCATGGCGGAGAACGGGCCGCTGGCCACGACGGTGGAGGATCTGCGGCTGATGCTGGGCGTCCTCGCCGACGCGGAGTTCGAACGTCCGGAGGAGCGTCGCCCGTTGAGCATCGCCGTCGCGCTGCGCAGCCCGCTCGCCGGGGTGCCGGTGAGCCGGCCGTATACGAACGCGGTGCGGGAGGCGGCCGGGGCGCTGGCCCGGTCCGGGCACCGGGTGCGGCGGGCGGAACCGCCGTACCCGCTCTCCCTCGGTGTGACCGCGCTCCGGCACTGGACGGCCGGGACGGCGGTGGACGCGGCGGGCCTGGACCCGGCCCGGCTGGCCCGACGGACCCGGGTGCACGCGGCCGTGGGCCGCCGCTTCACCCGCGCGGTCCGCACCGGGGCCGCCCGGGACCGGCTGCGCGCCCGGCTGACGCCGTTCTTCACCGAGCACGACGTGCTGCTCACCCCGGCCCTGGCCCGCCGCTCCCCGCAGGCCGGGCCGTGGCACGAGCGCGGCTGGCTGCGCAACATCCTCGCCAACTCGGCGTATTCGCCGTTCACTCCGCCGTGGAACCTGACCGGCTGGCCGGCGATGTCCGTGCCGGTGGGCACCCTGCCCTCGGGCGCCCCCTGCGCCGTACAGCTGGTGGGCCGGCCGGGCACGGAGTCCCTTCTGCTGGGCGTGGCCGAGGAGTTGGCGGAGCTGGTCCCCTGGCGGCGGACGGCGGGAGGGTGACGGCAGGGCCTAGTCCAGCGCCCGGTACATGATGTGCAGGCCCACCCTGCCGTGACGCGGGTGCTCGAAGGCGTCCGGGACCGTGCCGAGGATCGTGAAGCCGAGGGACGTCCACAGGGCGACGGCGGGGTTGGTCTCGACGACGGCGTTGAAGACCATCGCGCGGTAGCCGTGCGCCCGTGCCTCGGCCAGCACGTGGGTGGCGAGGGCACGGCCGGTGCCGCGGCCGGCGCGGTCGGGGTCGACCATGAAGCCGGCGTTGGCGACGCCGGCGGCGGGTCCGCCGTAGTTGGGCGTGAGGTAGGCCGACCCGATCACCGCTTTGCTGTCGTCCTCGGCGACGTAGACCCGCTTGGCCGGGCTCATCCACAGCTCGCGGGCCGCTTCCTCGGTGGTGTGGGGGTCCCAGGCGTAGGTCTCGGCGGCGGCGACGATCCGGTGCCAGAAAGGCCAGATCCGCGGCCAGTCCCCGGCCGTGGCTTCTCTGATCAGCATGGGCGTGAGTCTGTCACGCCCACGCGGACGGCGATCGCCGCGGGCCGGGGCGGGGGGTCAGTCCACGCTCGGCAGGATGTGCGGCTCGGCCAGGTCGTCCTCGTATCCCGCGAGGCGGATCGGGGCGGAGCGGGCCCACACCTCGAGGCTGCCGAGTTCTCCGGGCCGGCGGCGCCTGCGCTCCGCGCGTTCCTCGGGGCCCTGTTCGCGATTCGTCTTCTCCGGTGTCACCGCGCACTCCTTATGTGTCGGGTCACCCTCGGGGCATACCGGACAGTCCGCGCCACGGCGCCGGACGCCCGCTCGGGTCTGGTGGAAAGGCCGATTACGAGCGCGGTGGCGCCGGTTTCCGCTGCCGGAGCAGGCCGTTGTGGACCGGCGTGCCCCAGGACGGACGGTGGGTGTGGGTGAGACCCCGTACTGTTGTCCGTCGACTCCCAGATTAACCAAATGAGCGGGCATCCGCTCGATAGGGAATGAAAACAAGGTGTAACCAATACGCTTCGCGGAGCCGCCCAATAGCCCCCAATATGGGGCCTTTTCCCATAAGCTGCTCACTCGTACGACGTCCGGAATCACCCGTACGGCGGATATGAACGAACGCCTCTTCGAAATAAGTTGGGGAACGGTTGACCGACCCGACGCAGTTCAAGTGCCGTTGGCCGGGCGGCAAACCGACCATGGTCTGCTGACGCGGCAACGGCTGTCTCGCGGAAGGACTGACGCATGGAGCTGCGCAGCGTCGAGGAGCTGATGGACCTGCTGTACGCCGGGCGGCACCGGCACGCGCTGCGGACCGCCGCGCTGCTGCGCCGTAGCCGCCCCGCCGACAAGGAGCTCCAACTGGCGGGCCTGGTGCGGGGCATCGGACCGGTGCTGTGCCCGGGCGACGAGGCGGCCGCGGCCGGCAGCGCGGCGGAGGCGGTGCGTCCCCTGCTCGGGGAGCGGGTGGCCCGGCTGGTCCGCGCCGACGCCGGCCCGGCCGACGACGATCTGCTGCGGCTGCGCCAGGCCGAGGAGGAGGGCCGCACGGCCGCTTTCGACGCGGGCGTGCTGGAGGACTGGCGCACCGTACTGGAGCTGGTGGCGGCCGGCCGGTGCCGGCTCGGCGCGGTCGACTGAGACACGGCCGGCCGGGGCACGGCGTCCGCCGGATCACGGTGCGCGCGGGCGCGGTGGGCCGGGGCGTGCCCGGCCGACAGCCGCCCGCCGCTTACCACTTGCCGGGTGCGTAGTCCTTCAGGAAGACGCCGTACAGGTCCTCGCCCGCCTCGCCGCGCACGACCGGGTCGTAGACGCGGGCGGCGCCGTCGACCAGGTCGAGCGGGGCGTGGAAGCCGGCCTCGGCGAGGCGCAGCTTGTCGTAGTGGGGGCGCTCGTCGGTGATCCAGCCGGTGTCGACCGAGGTCATCAGGATCCGGTCGGACTCGAACATCTCCTGGGCGCTGGTCCGCGTCACCATGTTCATCGCGGCCTTGGCGGCGTTGGTGTTCGGGTGGCCCGCGCCCTTGTAGCCACGGCTGAAGACGCCTTCCATGGCCGAGACGTTCACGATGTACGCCCGTCCGCTGGCCGCCTTACGCGCGGCCTCGGCCATGGCCGGGCGGAGCTTGCTGATCAGGATGAAGGGCGCGGTGTAGTTGCACAGCTGGGTCTCCAGCAGCTCCACCGGGGAGATCTGGTCGATGGTCTGCACCCAGGTGTTGGTGTCGACGACGTCGGGGAGCAGACCGCCCGCGTCGATGGCGGTGCCGTCGAGGTGCCGGGCGACGCTGGCGTTGCCCGCGACCAGGGCCAGGTCGGCCACCTTCTGCGCGTCCAGCCCGCTGGTGCCGACGGGCAGCGCGGCCAGGCCGTCGACCGCGCCGGAGTTGAAGGCACCGATGACGTGGTGGGCGGGCAGCTCGCCGGCGGGCAGCGGGGCGCTCTCGCCGTCGACCAGGGCCGCGTAGGCGGAGGGCAGGCGGCGCACGGTCTGCGTGGCGTTGTTGATCAGGATGTCCAGTGGTCCGGCCTCGGCGACCCGGTCGGCCAGCGCGACGGCCTGGGCCGGGTCGCGCAGGTCGATGCCGACGACCTCCAGCCGGTGCAGCCAGTCCGCCGAGTCCTCCATGGCCTTGAAACGGCGGATGGCGTCCTTGGGGAACCGGGTCGTGACGGTCGTGTGCGCGCCGTCGCGCAGCAGCCGCAGCGCGATGTACATGCCGATCTTGGCCCGGCCGCCGGTGAGCAGGGCGCGCTTGCCGGTGAGGTCGGCGCGGGCGTCGCGCTTGGCGCGGTTGACATCGGCGCAGTCGGGACAGAGCTGGTGGTAGAAGTAGTCGACTTCCACGTACCGCTGCTTGCAGGTGTAGCAGGAGCGCGGGCGCTGGAGTATCCCCGCGATCCGGCCCTCCTCGACCTTGGAGGACGGCAGGATGCCCTCGGTCTCGTCGTCGATGCGCTCGGCCGAGCCGGTGGCGGTGGCCTCGGTGACGGCGCGGTCGTGGGCGGTCTTGGCGGCCCGGCGTTCCTGGCGGCGGCGCTGCTTGACCACGCGGTAGATGTGCGAGGTGGCCCGGCGCACCTTGATCGCGTCGGGGTGGTCGACGTCGAGCTGGTCCAGTTCCTCCAGCACGCTCAGGCAGACGGCGAGCCGCTCGGGGTCGATACCGGGCCCGTAGACCATCTCGTCCATGGACGCCGAGCCGTCCTCTGTCACCGTCATCGCGCTGCCGTTCCCCTGGTCACCCGAGCGGCGCTCCGACTCGCGCCCGCTTTCGAACAGCGAATTTTACGGAGCGCCGGGCCGATGGACCAAACCGCCGCCGATTCCGCTCCCCGAGGATCACCGGCGTCCCGTCCCCGCCACCGGGCCCGCCCGCACCCGCCGACGAGTCGCCCGGACGGCACCGGCGGTACGGGCGCCACGGCCGGTACGGGCGCCACCGTCGGCACCGGAGACACGGCCGGCACCGGAAACACGACCGGTACGGCGGTACGGACGGCCCCCCGGACCCGGTCCTCAGCGGTCGCAGACGGACAGCAGGGTCGCCACCTCCGCCGTCACCGCCCGCGCGAGGCGGTCCAGGTCCGGTACGGCCCGCGCGTCGGCGACCAGCCCGTAGTGCACGCGCCCGCGGTACGTGGAGATCGCGACCGCGAGGGCCTGGCCGGGGGCGAGCGGGGCCAGCGGGTACACCTCGGTCAGCTCCTGGCCGCCGAGCCGGAGCCCGGGGCCGGGCAGCGGCACGCTGGTGACCAGGATGTCGAACCACAGCCGGGCCGCCTGGCCGACCAGCGGCCCGCCGAGCCGGTGGCCGAGGGCCGGGACGTGGTCGGCGAGCAGGGCCACCGCTCCGGCGCCCCGGTCGGGCCCCGCGTCCTTGTTGCGGACCATCGCGGTGCGCACGGTGTGCAGCCGGGCGAGCGGGTCGCTCTCGTGCACCGGGAGCCGTATCAGATAACCGGAGAGCCGGTTGCCCTGCTGGGGGGCGGCGTGCGGCCGGCGCCGGGAGACCGGGATGAGGGCACGGGGTGCCACGCCCTCGCTGCCGTCGCCGCGCTCGTCCAGCCAGCGGCGCAGGGCCCCGGCGACGACGGCGATGAGGACGTCGTTCACCGTGCCGCCGGCGCTCTTGCGCACCCGGTGCATGTCATCGATGTCGAGGACGGTCCCGGCGACACGGCGGGTGCCGCTGGGCGCGGAGGTGAGCGCGGCGCACGGGCGCATGCCGAGGGTGGACCGGGCCAGCGAGGCGCCGATGTCCAGCGCCCGGCCCATGTCGGTGAGCACCCCCCGGACCAGCCCGGGGACCCGCGCGGGCAGCGGGCGCACGTCGGGCAGCGGGCCGCGCGGCGGCTCGATGACACGGGGCGCGCGCTCGGGCAGGCCGCCGGGGTCCAGGACGCCGGCGGCGAGCTTCAGGGCGCGCAGCCCGTCGGCGAGGGCGTGGTGGAACTTGAAGAGCACCGCGAAGGAGATCCCGTCGGCGCCGGGCAGCACATGCGCCTCCCACGGCGGCCGGCCGCGCTCCAGCGGGCGCTCCATCAGCCGGCCGGCGGCCGCGTGGAAGTCCTCGGCGGGGGCGTGCAGCCGGACGTGGTGGAGCGGGTCGAAGTGCGGGTCGGTCTCGCGGGCGGCGCCGCCGAAGGCGAGCGGCTGCCACAGGTCGCGGATGCGCAGGCGCAGCCCGGGGACGGCGGCGGCACGGGCGGCGAGCAGGTCGGCGGCGTGCGCCCCGGCGGTCGGCGAGTGCGCGCCGAAGACACCGAGCGCGCCGAGGTGCATCGGGTGCCGGTCGGACTCCATGTTCCAGAAGGCCAGGTCCAAAGGAGCGAGCAGGTCGGACGTCACGGGCTTGCCTCACGCGTCGGCGACGGGCGGATCAGCGGTCAATACGTCAAGACGGGCGGCGCCGCTGCGGGCGCGGTGCCCCATGCCGACGGGCGCGGGCCGACGGTGAAGGCGAGGGAGCGCAGGGAGCGCAGCGCGCCGGTCGTCAGATAGGTCCGGCCGTGCGGGGTGCCGTCGGTGCGTACGGCCTGGACGTAGCGGTCGGTGGCCGAGGTGCCGGGCGCCGTGACGGTCAGCCGGCCGGCCGGCCAGTAGCGCCGGTCCAGGGCCAGGTCGACCCGGTCGAACACGGGCGTCGTCAGGCCCCAGGTGCCGTAGCCGGGCTGGACCGGGAAGAGCCCGATGGCCGACAGCACGTGCCAGGCGGACATGGTGCCCAGGTCGTCGTTGCCGGTCAGGCCCTCGGGGCTGTCGGTGAACAGGGTCAGCGCCGCGTGCACCACGTCGGTGGTCTTCCAGGGCCGGCCGGTGGAGAGGTAGGTGTAGGGCGCGATGAGGTCCGGCTCGTTCATCGGGTTGTAGACGGCGGCGTTGTAGTAGGCGTACGGGTCGCCGTGCACCCACACCTCGCGCGCGGTCCTCTCCGGGTCGGCGAGCAGCCGGTCGTAGGCGAAGAAGGCGTCGAGACGGGCGTCGGCCGCGCTCCTGCCGCCGATCAGCCCGACCAGGCCGGGTACGTCCTGCGGGACGAGCCACTGGTACTGCCAGGCCGTGCCCTCGTGGAAGCCGGTGCCGCGGGCCGGGTCGGGCGGGCCCGCGAAGGCGCCGGAGGCGTCCCGGGCGCGGAAGAAGCCGGTGGCGGGGTCGAAGATGTTCCGGTAGTTGCGCGAACGGGCGGCGTAGCGGGCGGCGTCCTCGTGGTGCCCGAGCCCGCGGGCCATCTGCGCCAGCATGGCGTCGGCGAGCGCGTACTCCAGGGTGACCGAGGCGCCGTAGTGGTAGTCGGAGTCGCCCATCTTGGCGTACGGGCGGCCCTTGACGTAGGGCGCGAAACCGCGCGCGATGTACTCGGCGTTGGCCTCCCGGCCGACGCCGGGGTAGGCGGCGGGCGGCACGCCGTCGGCGTTCTCGCGCAGCGCCCGGTAGGCCCGTTCCTCGAAGCCCTTGAGCAGGCCCGAGTGGTAGGCGGTGGTCAGGAAGGGGGTGACCGGGTCGCCGGTCATGATGTTGGTCTCGACCGGGCCGTAGCCCCACTTGGGCAGCCAGCCGCCGTCCTCGGCGACCGCGACCACCGACCGGGCCATGTCCCGGGCCTCGCGCGGCGCGAGCAGCGCGAGGAGCTGGGCCTGGGTGCGGTAGGTGTCCCACAGCGACCAGTTCTGGTAGTAGGTGAACCCCCGGGCGCGGTGGACGCGGCGGTCCCAGCCGAGGTAGCGGCCGTCGGCGTCGCCGCCGATGTTGGGCGCGAGGTACGACCGGTAGAGCGAGGAGTAGAAGGTCCGGCGCAGCGCGGGCGTGCCGCCCCGCACCCGGACGGCGGCCAGCCGGCGCTCCCACTCCTCGCGGGCCCGGCGGCGCACGGCGTCGAAGGAGCGGCCCCCCTCGGTGTCCAGGTTGGCCGCGGCGCCGCGCGCGTCCACGTACGACAGCGCGGTGGTCGCCTCGACCACGCGGTCGCCGGTGGTGTCGAAGCGGACGTAGGCGCCGCCGGCTCCGGTGCGGGCGCCGGGGGTGACGGTGCGGCCGTCCCAGGTGCCGTAGGCGGTGAAGGGCCGGCTGAAGCGGGTGATCGTGTGGACGGTGTAGGGGCCGGTGTCCCGGCAGAAGCCGTGGCCGGTGATCTCGGTGCGCACGGTGCGGTCGTCCAGGATCTCCACCGCGCTGCTCACCGGCTTGTGCAGTGCCTGGGCCGCGTTCAGCAGGACGTTGGCCTTCCCGGTGGCCGGGAAGGTGTAGCGCTGCACACCGGTGCGGGCGGTGGCGGTCAGCTCGGCGCGGATGCCGGAGGCGAGGCCGACGCGGTAGTAGCCGGGGCTCGCCTCCTCGTCGTCGTGCGAGAAGGCCGCCGCGTACTGCGCGTAATCCGTCCGGGTGATATCGCCGGTCGTGGGCAGCACGGGGAGGTCGCCGCCGATGCGGCAGCCGACGCCCGAGAGGTGGACCAGGGAGAAGCCGCGGACACGGTTCTGCGCGTAGTCGTAGCCGGTGCTGTGCCCGGTGTCCGGGGAGAGCTGCACCATGCCGAAGGGCACGGCCGCGCCGGGGAAGGTGTTGCCCTCGTTCCGGCTGCCGATGAACGGGTTGACCAGCTCGGTGAGGCGGCCGTCGGGCGGCTCCTCGGCCCGTGCGGCGGGGGTGGCGATCAGCGCCGACGCTGCCAGCACCCCGGCCATGCACCAGCGCGTGCGCCGGGTCCCTCTCATGTCGGATGACCTCCGCGGATTGGACATCGTTGCCTGCATCCTGAAGGCCGCGGGGCGCGAACCCGGGCATTCCGGGTGATTGGCGTGGAACGCGTCGCGCCGAGGGGGCTCTCTCGCGGCGGGGTGCGGGGGTAGGTCGGGGAGGTCAGCCGGGTGGGCGGGTGTGGCAGCAGTCGCCGCAGAGTCCGCCGCCGGGCACCCGGTAGTACAGGCAGCAGCTGCGCCGCCGGAACGACGCGCCGGTGCGCGCTCCGGTGGCGTCGAGCAGCGGATGGGCGAACAGTTCGCCGGTGAGGGCGCGGGTGCGGGCCGCCACGTCGGTACGGCCGTGAGCGCGGGCCCAGCGGCCCAGTTCCCGGGCGGTCGCGGCCAGCGCGGAGCCCGCGTTGCCCCACAGCAGGCCGGCCGCCACGCCGTAGCGGGCCCGCAGCACCGCCGTCAGGGGCTCCAGATGGCCGTGCAGCACGGTGGCGGCCAGCGTGGCCGCGTCCCCGGGCAGGGCGCGCACCTCGGTGAGCCACAGATCGTCGGGTGCGGTGGCGTCCACGTCCCAGCGCAGCAGGCGCGGGTCCAGGTCGGGCAGCCCGCCGTACAGCACGGCACAGCCCAGGGCCGCCGACCACAGCCGGGCGGCCAGCCCCTGCTGGGCGAGCGAGGCGGCCACCCGGGGCTCGGCGGTCCGCAGCCGCTCCCCCACCACGGCGACCCGCGCGGCGACCGGATCCCGGCCGGACGGCGGCACCGGCGCGTAGCCGTCCGCGAGGGCCGGCAGCCGCCGCGGATCCACGGCGCCGGCCGGGCCGGGGAGGGTGCGCAGCACGAAGAAACCGCCGAGCGGGCGCAGTGCGGCGAGATCGCGGTCGGGAAACACGACAGCACTCCTACCAGGCGCGTCGCCCGAGCGACGCGGCGGGGGCCCGCCCGGCGTCAGCCCGCCAACGGATCACCGGCATACCGGTGTACTCCAAAAGCAGTAGGCGGCATTGCGCTCAGGGACGACGACGGGAAGATCACGACCGGGCAGAGTGTCGGCCATGGAAGCCGATCGCATACGGGCCGAGGACACGCACCGCCCCCAGAGGAGACGCCGATGAGCGCCCTGGCGTTGTCCGTGCTCCTGTCGGTCGTCTCCGCCCTGGCCTACGCGGGCGGAGCGATCACGCAGGAGCAGGTGGCGGTGTCCTCCGCCGGCAGCGCGCCGGTGCGCCGGCCGGGCTGGTGGGGTGCGCTCGCGCTCAACGGCCTCGGCGCTGTGCTGCACGTCGTCGCGCTGGCCTACGGGCCGCTCAGCCTGGTCCAGCCGCTCGGCGCGCTGACCATCGTCTTCGCCCTGCCCATGGCGGCGCTGTGCGTGGGCCGCCGGGCCGGGGCGACCGCCTGGCGCGGCGCCCTGATGGCCACGGCCGGCCTCGCCGGTCTGCTGTCCCTGGTCGGCTCCTCCGCCACGCACTCCCTGACCGCCGGACAGCGGCTGGCCGTCGCGCCGGCCACCGGCGCGGCGGTGGCGGCGCTGGCCTTCGCCGGGCTGGCCGTGCACCGGCATCCGGCGGTGCGCAGCGTGCTGCTGGCCACCGCCTCCGGCGCCGCCTTCGGCATGTCGTCGGTGTTCACCAAGACCGTGGCCGTGGACTGGACGCACGGCATCGACCTGGGCGCGCTGCCCTCGCTCGGGGTGATCGGCGCGTTCTCGGTCGCCGGTGTCCTGCTGTCCCAGCTGTCCTACCGGCACGGCGGCCTCGCCGCCCCGCTGGCCACGCTGACCGTGGTCAATCCGGTGCTGGCCGCCGCGGTCGGCGTCCTGATGTTCGGCGAGACCTTCCGCCACGGCACGGCGGGCACGGTACTCGCCCTGGGCTGCGGCGTGGTGGCGGCGGGCGGCCTGATCATGCTGACGACGGAACGGCTGGAGCACGCGGAGGCCCCGGGGACGGCCCCGGCCTCTCCGGCTGTCCCGACGGTGTTCCCGGCCGCTCCCACGCCCGCTGTTCCCGCGGTGTCCCCGGACGGGCCGTTCGCCGTACGCCCGTTGCGGGACGCCGCCGGGCCGGCCCTCGCCGCCCGGGAGACCCGCCCCGTGGTGCCACGGCAGCGCGGGGCGGCGGACGCCGACGCGGACCCGAACGGAAGCGGGACGGAGGCCAAGAGCGGGACGGAAACCGGGGGCAGGACGAGGTCCGGGAACACGGCGGAAAGCGGAACCGGCACGGAGGCCGGTGGTGCCGGGCCGCGCGCCGAGGACGCGGCCCCCGCGCCGTACGTCCCGCTGTCCGCGCGCTTCCACGTGCCGGTGGCGCTGCCGGTGCCGGTGCCTGTCCCGCTACCGGCGCCGTGCCCGCGTCAGATGGCGACGCCACCGGCCCGGAGGTAGGCGAGCGGGTCGACGTCCGACCCGAAATCGGGGCCCGTCCGCACCTCGAAGTGCAGGTGCGGGCCCGTGACGTTGCCCGTGGACCCGGAGCGGCCGATGCGCCGGCCCGCGGTGACGTCCTGGCCGGCCCGCACGGAGATGGCGGACAGATGGGCGTACTGGGTGTAGCGGCCGTCGGCGTGCCGCAGTACGACCTGGTAGCCGTACGAACCGCCCCAGCCCGCGGCCACCACCCGGCCGGCCGCCACCGCCCGCACGGACGTCCCGGTCGGTACGAGGAAGTCGACGCCGGTGTGGTAGCCCTTCGACCAGTGCGAGCCGGCCACGTGGTAGCCGGTGCCGACGGAGGCGGTCACGGGGGCGACGCGCGTGTGGTGGGCCGGAGCCGGGGTGTGGTGGGTGCCGGGATGCTCCGAAGGGACCTTGTGCTTCCGGGACTTGGGCGAGTCCGGGGCCTTGGGGGGTGTGCTCCTGGTCCGGGTGCCGTTCAGGCTGAGCCGCTGGCCCGGCAGGATCAGGTCGGGATCGGAGCCGATCGTGGCGCGGTTGCCCGCGTACAGGGCCCGCCAGCCGCCCGGCACGCGCTGCTCGCCGGCGATGCCGGAGAGGCTGTCGCCGCGCACCACGGTGTACATCTCGGCCCGGCCCGCGCGGGACTGCGGGGTGGTCTGCGGCCGGACGTCCCTGACGGAGGAGGCCGGGTGCGCACCGGTCCGCGCCGGGTGGACGGCCGCGGAGTCGGTGTGTGCCGAGTGGGCCGCCGCGGAGTCGGTGTGTGCCGTGCGGGTGGCCGCGGAGTCGGTGGGCGCGCCGGCCGTGCCGCCGCCCCGGGTCAGTCCGGCGCGGGGCGCGCAGGCCGGCCAGGCGCCGGGTCCCTGCGCGTCCAGCACCTTCTCGGCGACGGCGATCTGCTCGGCCCGGGTGGCCAGGTCGGCGCGCGGCGCGTAGCGGGTGCCGCCGTACGCCTCCCAGGTGGACCGGGTGAACTGCAGCCCGCCGTAGTAGCCGTTGCCGGTGTTGACGCTCCAGTCGCCGCTGGACTCGCAGGCGGCGACCTTGCTCCAGGTGGCCGCGTCGGCCGCGTGCGCGGTGCCGGCGGCGACCAGCGGGATGGCGAGGCCGGCGCCGCTCGCCGTGACGGTGAGCGAGGCGCGGTTGATCCTGTTCGGCTGGTACCGGCGGTGCCGGCCGCGTGCGGCCATGTCCGAATTCCCCTCGGCATGCGTCAGGAGGGGCAAACGTAAGCGCCGCGAACTGGCCATGACAAGGCGGGGAATCGGCCTGCCGTCCGGGCCAAGTGGCCGGGAACGCGCCCTTGTTGAGCCGGGCCGCGACCGATGGCCGAGGCAGGGCGCTCGCGACGCGTACCGGAATGTGGCGGGTCGCAAACGCGTTCGCCGTTACAGCACGTCAGGATAAGCAGGGCCCCGTACTGACGGAGCCGTAGACATGAGGCAACCAGGGAGCAGGCGGTATGAGCACTTCAGCGCAGATCGGTGTCACGGGCCTCGCGGTGATGGGCCGCAACCTCGCACGGAACTTCGCGCGCAACGGCTACACGGTCGCCGTGCACAACCGTACGGTGTCGCGTACGAAGGCGCTGGTGGAGGAGTTCGGGCAGGAGGGCGACTTCGTCGCGGCCGAGACCGCCGAGGAATTCGTGGCGGCGCTGGAGCGGCCGCGCCGCCTGGTCGTCATGGTCAAGGCGGGTGAGCCGACGGACGCGGTGATCCAGGAGTTCGCCCCGCTGCTGGAGCCCGGTGACATGATCATCGACGGGGGCAACGCGCACTTCGCGGACACCAGGCGCCGGGAGCGCGAGCTGCGCGAGCGGGGCATCCACTTCGTCGGCGCGGGCATCTCCGGCGGCGAGGAGGGCGCGCTGCACGGACCGAGCATCATGCCGGGCGGGTCGGTGGAGTCGTACCGGTCGCTGGGTCCGATGCTGGAGAAGATCTCGGCGAAGGCCGCGGACGGCGCGCCGTGTGTGACACATGTGGGCCCCGACGGCGCCGGGCACTTCGTGAAGATGGTCCACAACGGCATCGAGTACGCCGACATGCAGCTGATCGGCGAGGCGTACCAGCTGCTGCGCGATGTCGCCGGGTACTCCCCCGCGCAGATCGCGGACATCTTCCGCACCTGGAACACGGGCCGGCTGGACTCGTACCTGATCGAGATCACCGCCGAGGTGCTGTCCCACGTGGACGCGGCCACCGGCAAGCCGTTCGTGGACGTGGTGGTGGACCAGGCCGAGCAGAAGGGCACCGGCCGCTGGACCGTGCAGATCGCGCTGGACCTGGGCGTCCCGGTGTCCGGCATCGCCGAGGCGGTGTTCGCCCGGTCGCTGTCCGGGCACGCGGCGCTGCGGGCCGCGTCGCGGGACCTGGCCGGTCCGAAGCCGTCCGCGCTGAGCGAGTCGGAGGCCGCCGCCTTCGCCGACCGGGTGGAACAGGCGCTGTACGCCTCCAAGATCGTGTCGTACACCCAGGGCTTCCACGAGATCGCGGCGGGCAGCGAGGAGTACGGCTGGGACATCGACCTGGGCGCGGTGGCCTCCATCTGGCGGGGCGGCTGCATCATCCGCGCCGCGTTCCTGGACCGCATCCGCGCGGCCTACGACGCCCGGCCCGACCTGCCGAGCCTGCTCTCGGACGAGACGTTCGCCCGTGAGATCGCCGACGCGCAGGACGACTGGCGGGAGGTGCAGATCGCGGCGGTACGGCAGGGGGTGCCGACGCCCGGTTTCGCGGCGGCCCTGGCGTACTATGACGGCCTGCGCTCCCCGCGTCTGCCCGCGGCGCTGACCCAGGGCCAGCGGGACTTCTTCGGCGCGCACACCTACCGCAGGGTGGACCGCGAGGGGGCGTTCCACACGCTGTGGGGCGGGGACCGCGGCGAGGTCACGGCGTAGGCGGGCGGCCTTTGCCGGTGCCCCGGGGAGGCTGCCCGGGGCACCAGGGGGACGGCCATACCCCTCGGTCATGCTCAGGTGAGGGGCGGGCCTGGTTCGGGGTTCGGCACCGGTTCCGGGCCCGGGGGGACGGGGGACGGTGGCGGCCCCGGCGGGCCCGGGTGGGGCGGCGCCGGAGGCGGTGTGGGGCCGGGGCCCGGCGGGGGCGGAGTCGGCTGCGGGACCGGCTCTGGCGGTGGGACCGGGGTGGGGTAGGGATCCGGCGGGGTCGGGCTCGGGCCAGGCCCCGGTGCCGGGCCGGGCGGTGCCGGGTCGGGCGGGACCGGGTCGGGATGCGGGTTGGTCATCGTGTCCTCCGGGCTGTCACGGGACGTCGCCTCTGGACTACTCCCCCGCCTACCCGGTGCCCGCGCGACCACTCACCCGACGGCAGCACCTGACGGACCCGGCTCCGCGCCGGTGCGGCGCGCCTCGGGGTGGCATCCGGCGGACTCGCCTTCTGCCGCTCGTCACGGCTTGTGCGCGGTGGTGAGGAAGTCTAGGACGAGAGGACCGGCGTGGGTGCGGCACTCCTCGAAGTAGGCGTGCCGGGCACGCGGGATCAGGTGCAGTCGGGCGCCGGGGATGCGGTCGGCGAGCAGGGGCGCGTTGGCGGTGGGATTGAGCAGGTCGTCGCTTCCGTGCACGACCAGGGTGGGTGCGGTGATGTCCGGCAGGATGTCCCAGGCGTCGTGCCGGTCCCCGGCCGCGCGGTGGTGGCGCCGGGCGTGGGCGGGCATGCCGGGGTCTCCGAGGGTGTGGTGCGGGAGCGGGTGGGAGGCCAGCCATCCAGGGGTGTACATCAGCTCCAGCAGGGCCTGGCGCGCGGCTCCGGGCCGAGGCCGGGACAGGGCCAGGCGGACGTCGTCGCCGCGTTCGACGGCGTGCGGGCCGCCGGGTGAGGTGCAGCCGAGGACCAGGGCGCCCACCCGGTGGGGGTGGCGGGCCGCGAGCTGCTGGGCCACCCGTCCGCCCATGGACGTGCCGTAGACGTCGGCCCGGTCGATGCCGAGTTCGTCGAGGACGGCGATGACGTCCCGGGCGAACAGTTCGGTGCTGTAGGGGGCGTCGGGCTTGTCGCTGTCGCCGGTGCCGCGGTAGTCGAGCGTGAGGGTGCTGCGGGCGGCATGGAAGTCGGCACGGACCGTGTCCCACCAGTGGTGGTCGTTGGCCTGGCCCGCCAGCAGGACCAGCGGCGGCCCCTGGCCCCGGAGCTGGTAGGCGATGCGGATTCCGTCCGGTGTCGTGGCGTACGTCATCGGCTTCCTCGTCTCCCGTGCGGCCGGGCGGAGTACTCGCGTCCGGCTCTCAGACACCCGCTGCCACCCCGGCGCCCAGGCCCAGCAGGACGACACCGGTGGCCACGCCGAGTCCCCGCAGGACGGCCGGCCGCGACACCAGGGCGCGCCCCCGGCCGACGGCCCAGGTGAGCAGCGCGTACCAGGAGGCGCTGACGAGCGCCCACAGGGCTCCCAGGGCGACGGTCGACAGGAACACGGGGCCGTCGGAGGTCACGAACTGGGGCAGCACCGAGACGGCGAACACGCCCGCCTTGGGGTTGCCGAGGTTGGTGCTCAGACCCGTGAGATACCCGCCCACGAAGCCGGTGCGGCCCCCGCCCTCGTGGAGCGGGCGGGCGGAGCCGGCGGTGAGCGCGGTCCGCAGGGTCTTCACCCCGAGGATCATCAGGACGACGCCGCCCGCGATCCGGAGCAGGGCGTACGCGGTGGGGCTGGCCAGCAGGACGGCGGACAGCCCGGCCGCGGCGGCCGTGGACCACAGCAAGAACCCGCTGGCGTTGCCCGCGAGCGTGCCGTGCAGGGCGCGTCGGCCGCCTTCCAGGACCTGCCGGATCATCAGGGCCTGGCTCGCGCCGGGCAGCATCGCCAGCAGCAGGGTGGTGACGATGAAAGCGGGCACATGCGTGGGCATGGGAAAAGAACCCCTTCCAGGGAGCGCGGCCGATGGGTGCGCCCCAAGCCTTCCCGCCCCGGGCTCGTAAGAGAAGTTAAAAGAGAAGGGTGCAGCGTTAGGATCGGTGAATGGTGGTGGATCCGGGACAGCTGCGGCTTCTCGCGTTGATCGAGCGGCACGGCTCCCTGACGGCGGCGGCTCGCGCACTCCACCTCACGCCCGCCGCGGTCACCCAGCAGGTGGTCAAGGCCGAGCGGGACTGGCAGGTGCCGCTGGTCGTCCGGGGTCCTCGCGGGGCCACGCTCACCGCGGCCGGCGCGCTGCTGGCCTCCCACGGCCGGACCGTGGAGGAGGCGTCGGACCGGGCCGAGGCGGAACTGGCCGCACTGCTCGGTCACCTCTCGCTGCGGCTGCGGATCGGCACGTTCCAGGCGGCCGCCCTGCACCTGCTGCCGCCGGCCCTGACGGCGCTGCGGCACCGCCATCCGGACGCCGACGTCTCGGTCGTGGACGTGGTGTCCGGACGCGGAGCGGACGAGATCGGCGCGGGACGCCTGGACGTGGCCATAGTCGCCTCCTGGGGTACGCCGCTCGCCCCGCCCCCGCACATACGGGCCCACCCGCTCCTGCTGGACCCGATGGTCGTGGTGCTCCCCGACGACCATCCACTGGCCACCGGGCAGCCCGCGGACACCGAACTCCGCCTGGAACAACTGGCCGACGAATCATGGGTCTCCATCCTGGCCGGCCATGCCGCCCGCGAACAGTTCCACGACGCGGCCCGGGAGGCCGGCTTCACTCCCACCGTGCGGTTCGAGACCGAGTCCTACGACGTCGCCCAGGCGCTCGTCGGCACGGGCATCGCGGTGGCCCTGGTCTCCCGCCTGGCCCTGACCCACGCACCCGGCACCACCCACCGCGAACTGGCCCGCCCCAGGCCCCACCGCCAGCTCTACGCCGTGACCAGGGCCGACGCGAGCCTCACCCCCCTCGCGGACCTGCTCATCGGCCTCCTGCGCGATGTCGCCCGCGACATCACCACCGCCTGGGAGACTCCCGCGCCGGAAAGCCGACGCCCATCGAGCTCACCGCACACCGGGCAAGCCTGAGAACAGCAGCCGCAGAGCTTCGGCCCTGACGTCGGCGTCGAGCTGTCCCGCTGTTCCGTCGCCGTGTTCGAGTTCACGGAGGTCGTACTCGTCGTCCAACTCGGCGAGCCGCTCGGCCGGAGGCAGCTCGTGCCCGAAGCGCCGGTGGATCCGGGAGGCCGGCTCGCGTGGCGTCAGCTCGCCGGCCGGCATCCGGAGGGCAAGCGCTCGTACGGCGACTTCCAATGCGACAGCAAGCTGATCAGGTCCAGCGGGTTTCGTGGGCGGACTCGACGACCGTGTGCACGGGAACCAGGGCGCGCGGTCTCCCTCGAGGCCCCGCACGCCCCTGGTCCGCCGGTCGGCCGGTCAGGCCCCTACGGCCTGCGGGCTGCGCTGCTGGTCCGAACCGGGCACCGGCTCGGACGGGTCGGCGCCAAGGGACACGATCCGGTTGCCGGCGTCGACGTGCACGACCCGGGGCCGCAGCTCACGGGCCTCCGCGTCGGTGACCTGCGCGTAGCTGATGATGATCACCAGGTCACCGGGGTGGACGAGATGGGCCGCCGCCCCGTTGATCCCGACGACCCCGGAGCCACGCTCCCCCTCGATGACGTACGTCTCCAACCGGGCGCCGTTGGTGATGTCCACGATGTGCACCAGTTCCCCGGGCAGCAGATCGGCGGCCTCGAGGAGATCGGCGTCGATGGTCACCGATCCCACGTAGTGCAGGTCGGCCTGGGTGACGGTGGCGCGGTGGATCTTGGACTTGAACATGGTACGAAGCATCGATGCACTCCTACTGATCGGCTCCCTGCCCGCGCTCTTGCAGGTCAAGGGCTGTTCGACACCCTAACAACGACTCGGGCGTCCGGGCAGCTCCCCCGGTTTTCCAAGGCGCCTTCGGCCTGCGGAGCGGCTGCCGGAAAGGTGGGTGGCGGTGAGGGCTGCCACCCACTGCGCGACACCGGTCAGCAGGTGATGGTGCCCCTGCGCAGGGCGTGCCCGCCGTCGTTGGAGTCGTCCGCCCAGTAGACGGGCTTGTGACCCGCCACGCATTCGTCCGCGCCGGCCAGGGAGAAGCCCTCGTTGTTGTAGTCGGGCATGCCCGACGGGCGGTTGAAGACGCCGGCGGTGGTGAAGACGCCGGTCGTGCCGATCTCCAGAGTGCGGTGCTGACCGTCACAGGTGTCGTCGCAGACCGCCCACAGACGCGACGCCTGCGGCTCCCACTGCAGTTCCATCACCCCGGACATGCCGCTGCTGAAGGACGCGACACGGGTGTGGGAACCGGAGTCGGCCAGCACGTAACCGTAGATCATGCCGGTGCCTTCGACGCCCACGAAGAACACTCCGCCGCTGTGGCTGCCGTAGCGGGCCGGATCGTAGGCCGACCCGGTCGAGGCGTCCTTGAACCCGGCGCCGGTCAGCGCCGTGTCCGGGATCCAGGTGATGCCTTCGAGACCGAGATTGGAGCCGGTCGAGGGCAGGTCGGACGTGAGGTTCCACTCCTTGACGGCGGTCAGCGACGAGCCTGACCCGCTCACGTCGTACTTCAGTACCGACAGGCGGCTGGTGCCCGACGCGTCCGCGTCGCGCTCGCCGGCCACGTACGCGGCCGAACCGGTACCGGTCAGCGTGACGCCCTCACTGTCGGGAGTGCCGGAGCCGCCGGGAAAGCGCAGGCTCTTGCCGGCGGACCAGCCGCCGGCGGCATCCGGCTTCCAGCCGCCGGAGCCGTCACGCACCAGACGCCACAGCCTGCCGCTGTTCTGCGCACCCCACAGCACGCTGTCCCCCTGGTACAGGCCGCTGAGGTCCTGCCCGAACACGTTCGAGCCGTCCGCGGTGGCCACACTGCTGCTTCCCGGCCACACGGCCGGCGCCGTGGAGCCGCCGTCCCCGCCGCCGGTGCCGCAGTTGTTCGGGCCGCCGAGGGTCACCGTGGCAGCCTGCCCGAACGCTCCGGTACCGTCGGGGCAGCGCGACCAGGACGGGTCGGAGTGCTCGTTCCAGGAGAAGCCGTCCACCTGGGTCCTGCCGTCCGCGAGGTAGAGGCCGGCCTCGTCGTCCGAGCCCAGGCCGAACGTGCCGCTCACGTCGAACGCACGGTACGCGCCCGGTGCCAGGGTGGTCCCGGAAGCGATCTTGTAGGCGTGGTCCTTGTCGTTGTCCTTGAGGACCCAGCCCGACACGTCGACCGTGGCGGCGCCCTTGTTGTACAACTCGATCGAGTCGTTGACGCCGCCGGTGGTCGTCACCTCGTTGATACGGACGTCGTCCGTGACGGCCGCGTGTGCCGCCGGTACGCCGGTCAGGGCACCTGCGGCCACGAGGGGTGCGGCGACGAGAAAGCGAGCAAGGGCACGAGCGTGCCGGAAAGCGGCCGATGCGGTCACTGAACGGGTCCTGACGTTGTCATGGGCAAGGCGGCCTGACAGTCGCGAACCAGTCCGAACAAGCGGCCCCGGCCGAGAAGGACAGCACATGAACGGCTGACGAACTGCCCTCGTCCCGCTCGTCCTCGCTGCCGACGGCCACCCGGAGGGGTCGGTCGGCCCGGCTGCCGCGGGCGCGTCGTCGGCTGATCAGCGGCTGCTGTGCGGGGGGAGGACGCTGAGGTCGCCGTAGGCCGACAGAGCGTCGGCCGGGTCACCGGGCTTGTGCCGCAGGGTGGCCTCCAGGAAGGCGAGAGTGGTCGCGGCGACGACACGCGGGCTCCGGGCGCGGCCCAGGGAACCGGTCATCGAGGGCACGGGCGGCAGGTACAGGGGGCCGTCCATGAAGGTGAGGTGCGCGGCGCCGGGGATGGTGAGCCGGTAACTCGTCGCGGTGCCGGCCTCGAGGGCCTCGGTGAGGCGGGGGAGGTAACGCGGGTCGGTCTCCGGGGTGATGGCCGCGGTGAGCGCGAGCACCGGGCGGCGCAGGGCCGGCGAGGTGGGACCGTGGGGGTAGCCGTCCAGATCGATGACGGCGTCGAACCGGCGGTCCTGCCGGGCTGCCTGCAGAGCGGCGGCGCCACCCATGGAGTGACCGGTGACCGCGACCCGGCCGGTGTCCAGGCGTCCGGTCAGCGGATCGGTGATCCCTCCTCGGTCCAGGCGGTCGAGCCGGGTGAGGACGAAGCCGAGGTCGGCGGCCCGGACGGCCGTCCAGCCGACCGCCAGGTCGTCGTCCTTGTCCCGGTCTCCGGTGGAAGACGTCCTGGAGTGAATCGTCCGGCCGTCGGCGAGGACGACCGCGGCGGAGTCGTACGGATGGTCGAGGGCGGCGACCACATAGCCGTGGCTGGCCAGTTCCTCCGCCCAGGCGGTGTTCTGGGTACGCACCCCGCCCGAACCGGGAGAGAACAGCACGACCGGGAACCGTCCGCCCCTACTGGCCACCGGGGCGTCGAAGACCGCGTGAGTGCGGGCGCGCGGGACGCCGTCGACCAGGAAGCCGGGCAGGCCGGCCCCGTCGGCGAGGGCGTCCGCGACGGTGCGCGCCTCGTGCTCGGTGCGTCCCAGGTACCGGGCCCGCCGCGCGCCCGCGGGACCCTCCTGCGCGGGGTACCAGAGCTGGACCACGACCGTGCGCCGGTCGTGCGGATCGGCGGTGAAGCCCTCGGGACGGTGCGGGTCGGTCCACTCCACCACACGGGTGCCGACCGGGAAACGGCCCGACGGCTCGGGGAACACGGGGACGGGAAAGGCCCAGGCGGCCACCGGACCCGCGGTGATCAGGCCGGCGCAGGCCGCCGTCCCGGGCAACGCCAGCCACCATCGCGCCCGCCGTGCCGGCCGGGCGGCACGGCGTCGCAGCAGGGGGGAGAGGGCGAACGGCAGCGCCATGGCAGCGCCTGCCAGTACCGGCAGCATCTGCCAGCGCAACCCCACCACACTCAGCCCGGTCGCCGACAGCACGAGCACCGCCCCCGCCGCGATCGTGGCGCGTGGACGGGCAGTTGCGGGAAGCCAGCGCGCCGTCACCAAGGCGACAGCCCCCAGCATGGCGAGGAATTCCAGAGGGGACACGTACAGCCCCGCGATGATCTCGGTCACCCGGCCATCCTCGGCACGGGCACGCGCTGCCGCATCGTCCGCCGGTCGCCATCGCATGCGACCCAAGTCGCACACCGGAGCGTGCCGTCCGTACGACCAGAGTCGCATCCCGGGCATCTCGCTTGTGCGACCGCCCACATGGCCGGCGCACGCGACGACCGGGCGCGGCACGACCAGCACACCGCCGCGGCCGAGGGCCGTCCCCCGTCCGGCCCGCCTGCGGGGACGCGCTGCCGACATCGCCAGGACGCGGCCGTACGGCCCGGGCGGGATTCTCGAGACGGTGTCCTATGTGAGGCGGACGAGTCGCTTGCAGCGGCACAGGGCTGAGGTGAGGCCGGGAAAGGCCGGGTAGTTGGGGCAGGTGAGGGCTGTGCCGCGGCCGGGTGCAGTCAGCCGGGTGCGCGGCCATGTCGTCCTGGCCACTGGGCTGTTGGGCATACTGAGCGTCGGGATTCGAGGACGATGAAAGCGTCAGGTGACGGGAAGATCGTGGGCCCCGCCCTCAGCCGATGCGTTGCTGTGCGGAGCAGCGCGTCGTGCCGGGACGTTCAGCTTGGTGGGGTCGAGGATCTCGTCACGTGGCGGTGGGGTGGTGTCGACGGGCTTGTCCTGGTCGGTGAAGGTGATGTCGAAGGGCGCGTCGCCGCCTGTGATCGTGATCCTCAAGGGGTAAGGCTTGCCCTTCTTGGCGACGTATGCGGTAGTCGTGTCGGTGGCGGTCCTTTCGACGAGCACGGCGGCGGGCCGGCCGTCCACGGCGGTATCGGACTCGCGTGTGAGGCTCACGTCGGATGTAGGTGCAGGGCTCAATGCCTCGGTCCTGGCGTGGACGGTGTCGCACATGTTCCCCAGCACCTTCGACATGCCCCTGGGGGGCTTGACCCAGCGGCCCGTGAAGATCCCGACCATCTTCTCGGTCTCTTCAGCCGTCATCCCGCGGCTGAAACTGGTCCGCCAGAACGTTTCCTCGGCCTTGAAGTAGACGAGGGAGCCCTTCTTGATGATGTGCATGACCGAGTCTCGATTGACCGTGCCCTCGCAGTTTCCATGGACATCCACAGCCAGGTCGACTTCCATCTGCCGGCCGTCACTGGTGAACGTGCCGACCCAGCGCATACTCGCAGCGTTCTTGGCGGCCGCTATGGACTGTTGACGGATCTGCTCGGGCGTCATGGTGTCGAAGGGATGCTCCGGCGCACCCTGCTTCTTCACCGTCGGCCCGGTGCCCTTGGCGCCGGTCGCGGCGCTGTCCGTGCTGCAACCGGTGATGATCACCGTGGTGGCGGCACACAGCAGCGCGTTCGCCACACGGTTGCCGAGGTTGTGCTTCACGTGCGAGTTCCCTCCCCTGTTGAACCACCTGACTGTATGCGGTCAAGTCACGGCGCGGGCAGGGGGCAGCCGGTGGGCCGGCCGATTCACCGTTGAGACGGCGACGAGCACTTTGTGCGTCACGCCCTCGGCCACGGCGCAGAGCACGAGACGCCCGCCGGCTCACCGGCGGACGGAACACCGGTTCGCCTCCTCCGGCCTGCCCTCGGCATCTCCCTCTGCAGAGGCAGGTGCGCCGGGTTCCCCGGGTCCGGCTTCCCTCACTCGGGTGCGCGGGCCACCGGTTCGACAGGGCCGTCTCCCCGGCATCGCCGGGGAGGCGTCGGCATCACGCTCGAGTCGGCGGGTTTCGGCCTGAGCCGGCGGATCGGTGGAGTCGGCTGTGGGCCGACCGGGCAGGGTTGGGCATACCGCGTGCGGCCGGCCGGCTCGGTCCGAGGGCTGCGACGTGGTCGTCGTGCGGTGAATCCGGGGTGCGGAATGTGGCTGAACGTGTCGAACGTGGATCTGCCCGCGCGGGAACAGTTCCCCTCCTGGGCCGAGTTGCACCGCGGCGGGATGCTGGAACTTCGGGAACACGACCAGTTTCGGCACGTACGGCGGCCAGGTCTGCGACAGCCGCCACATCATGGGCTGGGCCAAGGACACGAAGGCCGACGGCTACTGCGTCTTCTTACGAGCGCACTACCCGAACGGCTACAACGACGGCCCGTGGGCGTGTCCGATGAACGTGACCAAGAACTGGGACTGGTGGGCCCCGCAGGGCATCTCCAGCGTGAGCATCGAGAAGATCTACGTCCCGTGACACGGATCGCCGGCCTTCGCCCGGGCGTCCTGCGGTACGCGGTGATCACGCCGATCACGTGTCCTCCTCCGGCGTCGTAACGCCTTTCGTCCGTCCCGCGAGCGTGCGCACCGTTGGCGGATTTCCGCCGCTGCGAGGAGAGTCGGCGGAGGGGCCCGGTCTGGGGACGGCAGGGGATGGGCACGATCCCCTCCATGGCACACGCGGATTCAGTACCACGCCGCCCGCGCCTGCTGTGGGAGCAGCACTGTTGTCTGCCGTTGGAGCGGCACGCCGATGTCGGGGAGCTGGTTCGCTACCGCAGGCCGGGTGGCAGTTTCGTGTCGGTGAACGTGGGTTACGTCCCGCATTCCGCGGAGGACGTCACCGGCCTGATCAGGAGCTGGCGGGAGCGGATCGCCGCGGACGACCGCTTGCGGCCGGCGGAGAGTGTCGGCGACGTCGAAGCCGCCGGCCGCGACGGGAACGTGGCCGTGGCCTTCGACCTGGAGGATTCCGGTCCGCTCGCGGGGCGGCTGGAGCGTGTACGCCGGTTCTATGAACTCGGTGTCCGCACGATGCTGCCGAGCTACAACAACCGCAACGCGGCGGGCGGAGGCTGCCTCGACGCGGTCGACGAGGGACTCACCGCCTACGGCCGGGCACTGGTGAGGGAGATGAACGCCGTCGGCATGGTGGTGGACGGTTCTCACTGCGGGGCCCGCACGGGGCTGGACATGTGCGAGGTCTCCGAACAGCCCGTGATCTACAGCCACTCCTGCATGCGCTCGCTGTGGGATCATCCTCGCAACATCACCGACGAGCAGGCCAAGGAGTGCGCTGCCACGGGCGGGGTCGTCGGCATCACCGGTGTCGGGATCTTCCTCGGACCCAACGACGCCTCCGTCGACGCGTTGGTACGGCACATCGACTACGCGGTCGAACTCGTCGGCCCCGAACACGTCGGAGTATCGACCGACTACCCCTTCGACCACGCCGACTTCAACGCGATGCTCGAACAGAGCCCGGAACTGTTCCCCGACTCCTACACCCGCTGGGGTCCGATCGACTTCCTGCCCCCGGAAGGCCTGCTGACCGTCGAAGACGCGCTGACCGCTCGCGGCTATCCCGACAGCGCCGTCACCGCGATCCTGGGCGGCAATTTCCACCGCGTCGCCGCACAGGTGTGGCAGTGACGCCGTGTTCGTCGGCGAGGCGGTGGCTGTGCAGGCAGGGCAGCCCCCCAACAACTCCTGGAGGAAGGGTTCGCCGAGCCACCGTGCCATCCGGGTCCCAGCCGTCGATATCCTTCTGACATGTCAACGCCAATACCGCCCGCCCACGGCGCCCCCGTCAGTAGTCCTGCGCCCACGTCGGATCGCCGGTTCAGGCCTTCGCCGGCTGTCGCTGTCGCGGCAGGGCTGGTTCTGGGGGCCGGCGGGGTCGGCATCGCCTGGGCACTCAGCGGAGACGACGGCTCCTCCGGTGACGGAGCGGCCGATGACGCCCGTCGTGCGTGTGTCACCCTGGAGAGCTTCGACGAGTCGGCCGACATGGACAACGACGCACAGAGGAATATCGCCTTCAACCGTCTCGGCGGCGCCACCGCACTGTCTGCCGCGGCGGCGGCCGGTGACCGTGAGTACAAGCCCTTGGCCGATGCGGTCCAGCAGGTGCTGAACCATCAGATGCGCGCCGACGACTTCACTGACCCCGGGTTCCGCAAGGATCTGAAAGCGGCCCGGTCTCTGTGCGACCGTCTCTGACCGACGCCCGGAGGGGCGGACACCGAACCGGGGTGGACCGGTCGGCACCGGATCTTCCGCAGGCCGCGTCCGGGTCCCCACCACGCTGATCGCACCGCGAGCGCGGGGCACGCCAGGGCAGTGCCCAGCCGGTCGCCGATTTCGGCCGCGTCAGCGTGCGCAGCTCCCCCTGAAGGGCATGCGTGATCACCGGCACTCTCGCGCGCCCCACCCCAGGGTTCCCAACACGACCGAAACACGTGTGTTCGAAATGGCCGTCGGCTCGTTGAGCCGCAGAGCAGTCACACAACCGGCAAGGGGGACCATGTCGACTTCGGCCAGGACACCAGCACCCGCGACTGCCGGGCCCGGACGGGGAGGCGCGCGGTGAAGAGGTTCTTCGGACGGGTACGGATGGCCGAGCCGGAGGTCTCCGACGCCGAGCAGGAGCTCTTCGGCGGTCCTCTGCGCTACGACTCGGGCTGGTCGGAACACGAGCGCGCCTGGCTCGACCTGACGATGATGTCCGCTCTGCGCTCCATGCCGAGGCTGGTCGGGGCGACGTTGCGGATGGCGTGGCAGGCCGACCGCCGTGCTCTGCTCACGGTCGCCGTCAGCGAGGTCGGGCAGGGTCTCGCCGCGGCGGTCGGGCTGCTCGCGGTGAACGCCGTGATGCACGCGCTGCTCGGCTCGGGCACCCCCGACCAGCGGCTGCACGCGGTCCTGCCCGGACTGCTCGCCGCCGCCGGAGCCGCCGTGGTCAACTCGGGCCTGGCCGGCTGGTCCACCTCGCGGGCGGGCCGGCTGGAGCCGCTGGTGGAGCGGATCGCCACGACCCAGTACCTGGCGGCCGCCGCGTCCGTCGAACTGGAGGCCATCGAGGACCCGGAGTTCCGGCGGCTGATCGACGTCGCCCAGTACGGCGCCGGATCCGCCCGCCGCATGATCAGCGCCTGCGTGGCCGCGCTGAACGGGACCATCTCCCTGATCTCCACGGCGGGCGTGCTCACCATCCTCCACCCGGTCCTCCTGCCGATGCTGGTCCTGATCGCGGCGCCGCGCGGCTGGGGCGCGATGCGGGTGGCGCAGGAGCGGTACGTGTCGGTGATGAGCTGGGTCGAGCACGTGCGGGCCAGCCGCCTCATCGGCAACCTGCTCACGGAGCGCACCGCGGCACAGGAGGTGCGCATCCACGCGGTCGGACCGTTCCTGCTCAGCCGCTACGAGCGGATGGCGGAGAGCGCCGAGGCCGAGCAGGAGCGGCTGGCCTCCGGCAAGGCCGTCACCGAGTGGGTGGCCGCCGCGCTGTCCGGCCTCGCCATGGCGGCGACGTACGGGGCCATGTTCTGGCTGATCATGAGCGGGCACATGAGTCTGGCCGTGGCCGGGACCGCCGTCATCGCCGTCCGGTCCGGCTCGGCCAGCCTGGGCGCGCTGGTGATGAACGTGAACCAGCTGCACGAGGAGTCCCTCTACGTCCGCGACCACGCCCGGTTCCTGGAGGAGGCGGCCCGGCACACCATTCCCAGCGGGGGTGATCCCGTGCCGGCACGGGTGCGGCAGGTCGTCCTGGACACGGTGAGCTACCGCTACCCGGACCGGGAAACCCCCGCCCTGGACGAGGTCTCCCTCACCCTGCCCATGGGCTCGGTCACCGCCGTGGTCGGCGAGAACGGATCCGGCAAGAGCACCCTGATGAAAGTGTTGTCGGGCCTGTTGCTGCCGCAGTCCGGGACGGTGCTGTGGGGCGAGGCCGACCTCGCCTCCCTGGACCGCGCCGAGGTCTTCGACCGTGTCGCTCTGCTCACCCAGGACTTCCAACGCTGGCCGGTGACAGCGGCGTTGAACATCCGGATCGGCCGGCCCGCCCGGGAGGCCGGCCCCGAGGACCTGCGGCCGTCCGTCGACTACGCGGGCGCCGGACCGGTCATCGCCAAACTTCCCGACGGCCTGCGCAGCCTCCTGGCCCGGATGTTCCGGGGCGCGAGCGAACTGTCCGGCGGCGAGTGGCAGAAGATCGGCCTCGCCCGGACCCACTGGCGCGACTCCACCTCCGATGCCGACGGCGTGCTCATCGTGGACGAGCCCACCTCCGCCCTCGACCCGGAAGCGGAGATCGCGGCCTTCGACCGCATCCGCCGGCTCGCCGCCCCGAACCGGGCCGTCGTCCTGGTCACCCACCGCATGTCCGGCGTCCGCCACGCCGACCGCATCCACGTCCTGCACCACGGACGGCTCGTCGAGCACGGCAGCCACGCGGAACTCATGGCCGCCCGGGGGCGCTACGCCGCGATGTTCGACGCGCAAGCCGCCCAGTACGCCCCCGAGGCCACCGTCCCCCGCCCCGGCTCCCCCACCGTCACAGATCCCGCGTGACCCGCTCGTGGCCGGTTTCGGCTTCGGTGCCGCAGTAACCGACGATGTGGCCTGGCTCGCCCCTTTGTTCCACTCGCCGGCAGATCCCGTCCTGTCCGTAGTGGACGGAGATCACGTGGATGAGCTCGTCCGGGTTGCCGCGCTGAGGGGTACAGCGGTCCCCTTCGATCGTCACGGGCCGGCCGGGGCCGGGCTCGGAGTCGTCGACGGGGTCCACCTGTTCGTCGCAGTCCCAGTCCGTGACGGCAGCGGACGCCGTGCGTGCGGCCGCGAGGACGGCGCCGCCGGCCAGCACGGCCGACGCGGCCGCGCTTGCGCAGATGCCTCGGTCGAGGCGGATGGCGCGGTGTCCACGCCGGTCCGGTGGGGTCTGCGTCGTTTCCGGTGCGAGACGGAACCGTCCAATCGCTGACCGTGGCCGGATCCGTCCGGCGCTCGGTTACGGTCTTACCAGCCGCGCAGCCGGTAACCGCTTCCCGGGAGCACTCCGCACACGTTCGCCCCCCCCGCACACCTGGCGCGAGAGCACCACCCGTCATCACTCCCGGCCCGCTCGTTCGTGGGGTTCACACCCGTCCGCGGAGGACAGCCCGCACCGGGCTGCCGCCGCTCAGCGCCCAGGACGGTCACCGCTGGTCATGCCCCTGATCCTGGCGGTGGGCGCGGGATCGTTCCGGACGAGTTGCGTACGGCCGTCGTCGGCACGAGGCTGGAAGAAAAGGCGACAGCAGGCTCGGACGCGCCGAGTCACCGTACGGCCGGACGTGCCGTATCAGCTCGCCGATGGTGTCTCGGGCGTGCGGCGGGGCGGTCACCGTGTGCACGGGGGCAGTCGGAGCGGAGACACCATGACGAACGAATCATTCGACCGCCGTGCGGGCGACGGGCAGTTCGGACTCTACGACCAGAGCGTCCTCAAGCGTGAGAACGCCTACACCGGGAAGTACCTCGTACTTCTCGAGTGCGAGGAGGGGGAGCACGGCATGCAGGTGCTGCGTTCCCAGGCCGGCATCGCGAACGCGGAACCGGTGCGTGGCGCCGAGGCGGAGAACGCCGTGCGCGTCCTGGAGGCGCCGGACGTGAACGCGCTCTTCCCGGAGCTGGGTGTCGCCGTCATCGACGTGGCACCGGACCAGCGGGAGGCGCTGGTGACGGCCGCTCAGGCGGAACCGTCGGTCATCGCCGCGGAGCCCGAGCGCCTGGTCTACATCTCGACGATCACGGACCGTACACGGGAGGTGAAGGGCTACTACCCCACGTATCGCAGCGACGAGGACGTACTGGAGCGGCACACCACGGCGGCGATGGCCGTCTCGCTGGGCCCGGCCTGGGACGAGACCGGCCACACGTGGGGCCTGCAGGCGGTACGGGCCAACCACTCCCAGCTGACGGGGCAGGGCGTCAGGGTCGCGGTGCTCGACACCGGAGTGGACACCGAACACCCCGACCTCTCCGCGCGCGTCGCCGGAACCGCGTCCTTCGTGCCGGGGCAGTCGGCGCAGGACGGCAACGGGCACGGCACCCACTGCATCGGCACGGTGGCGGGGCCGGCGCAGCCGACGCACGGGCCGCGCTACGGCGTCGCCCCCGAGGCGCAGATCCTCGCGGGCAAGGTGCTCAGCAACCAGGGCAGCGGGAGCGACGGGCAGATCCTCGCGGGGATCGCCTGGGCGCTCTCCCAGGGGGCGAAGGTGATCTCCATGTCACTCGGTGCCCCGGTCAGCCCCGGCCAGCTGTTCTCACCGGTCTTCGAGAGCCTGGCCAAGCGGGTCGTCACCGCGGGCACGCTGATCGTCGCTGCGGCGGGCAACGACGGTGGACCGGTCAACCACCCGGCCAACTGCCCCTCGGTCCTGGCTGTCGCGGCTCTGGGCAGGGCGCTGGACGTGGCGCCGTTCTCCTGCCGGGGCCAGGGTCTCATCGGTGCCGAGGTCAACATCGCGGCGCCCGGCGTGGAGGTGCGTTCCGCCTGGCCGATGCCCCAGCTCTACAACACGATCAGCGGGACCAGCATGGCCACCCCGCACATCGCGGGTATCGTCGCGCTGCTGGCCCAGGGCGCGCCGGACGCCACGGCGACCGAACTGAAGAAGCGTCTGCTCTCCGGCGCGTACCGGCTCGCGCAGCCGCCCGCGAGCGTCGGTGCCGGTCTGGGACAGACTCCGTGAGCGAATCCCCGCGGGTGGACGTCATCCTGTCCGTCGACGACGTCGGGCGGTTCGCCGAGACGATCGGTGCGGCAGAGGCCGTCGGCCTCACCGTGACGAGTGAGCAGCCGCTCATCGGCACGGCCGCCGGCACCATCGCCGAGGACCGGATCCCGCTGCTGCGGGCGGTGGAAGGCGTGGAGGCCGTCGAACGGGCCCGCACCATCCACCTGCCACCGCCCGAGCCGCCGGACCGGTGACGGACCCGAACCGTGAAGGCCCTTCAGGGCCTTCACGGTTCCTTTCAGGGCCAGACGCCGGAGAAGTCGATGCTCCGAGCCCACTCGGGGTGGTCTATCAGGGGGTTGCGGTTCCCCTGTATCTCCGCGATGGCCGCGTTGCGGTGCAACTCGTACTCGGTCACGGCTTCGTTCTCGTGCCACTCCAGGAGGATGGGCAGCCGCTCCTCGGGGAACTCCCGCGCCCTGTCCCCGACGAGACCGGGGTAGCGCAACAGGAAGTACAGGGTGGCTCTGGCGACGGCTCCCTTGCTGTGCTCCGGTTCGAAGCCGCTCTTCTCACGCATGCCGCAGTCGTCCCGCACGGCCTCGTCGAAGCCGGGGAAGTCCATGTAGGGGTAGTTGCCGCGGAAGCTGTTGCACGCCGGTTCGCACGCGAACAGATGGTGCAGATCACCCCGCATGGGCTCCCGCTTGGCGAACCAGGACTGCGGGACCACGTGCTCGCAGTTGAACGGCAACGACGCCTCCAGCTCGTCCAGTTCGGCGGCGAGGGCGTCGGCGCTCGCCGCGCTCTCCCGCAGCAGGAACTCCTGCACGCCCCGGAGCCGGGACGCCTCGGCGGCGGCGTCCGCGCGGATGAGCTCCTCCGCGGTGAAGGTCTTGCCCGAGTAGACGCTGCGCAGGAGGCGGTCGGGGTGGAGGTCGACCCACGGGTAGAGCATGCGCGCCGGTTTGTAGGAGGGGCGGGGGCCGTGGGTCTCCTCCAGCAGCGCGGTCAGTGCCTGCCGCAGCGGCTCGCCGTACGAGTCGGCATCCATGTGCGCGTAGTAGGCGTCCCGCGCTGCGCGGTCGGCGTCGCGGACGTAGTAGGCGCGCGTCTCCCCGAGCCGGAGGTTGAGCAGGGCGGCGTCCAGGTCCTGCGCGACGGCGTCGGCGACGACGGAGCTTCCCGCCGCCCGCCCGGCCCGGGCGGGGCGGGCGCCGTCCGCGGCCACCGCGGTCACCCGCGGGCCGGTGAAGCGGCCGGGGCCGCGCTGTTCGGGCGTCGGCGCGTCGACGCCCACGGTGATCCGGAGCGGCACGGTGATGCCGACGGTGGTACCGGGGGTGAGCGGCGCGGAACCGTCCGGCACGAGTCCGTCCGGCCCTGGCTTCGCCGCCGTCGGCGGCGCGCCCTCGGGGTGCGGCCGGTCCGGCGGCTGGAACAGCTCGTCGCGCAGCCGGGCCGCGTTCCCGGTCAGGGTGAGCCGGCTCAGCGCTTGCAGTACACGGCTGACGCGGACTCCCTCGTTGGCCTTCCACGCCAGGCGGTGCTCGCCCATCCCCGGCCGCCACGGTGTGCCGTCGGTGGCCAGGGGGCGGCCGTCGGCATCGGTCTCCGGCACGGCCGAGTGGTGCAGCGCGACGACTTCCCACTGGTCGTTGAAGACGGGGGACCCGGAGGAACCCGGCGCGGTGTCGGTCACGTAGTGGACGAACCGGTCCAGCAGATCGACGATCTGGTTCTCGCGCAGGGCGAGTTGCTTGGGCTCGCCGTTGGGGTGCTGGATGATGTTGACGAATTCCCCGACGATGGCCTTTCCTTGTGCCCCGTCCAGCGGCAGCCAGCCGTAACCGGTGAGCCGCGCGCCCTCCTGGTTGCGCTCGGCCACCGCGACGACGGTGAAATCCAGCTCACGGTCGGTGGCGAAGAAACCGTGGGGATCGATGCGGAAGGTCACCGGAGCCAACGGGCACCCGTCCACGCCCGCCTGGACATCGAATTCGACGACGGCGTGACCCGCTTCCTCCGGGCTCCGCAGTACGTGGTTGTTGGTGAGGAGGAGGGAAGGGGACACCATGAATCCGGTGCCGTAATGTCCGCCCTCCGGTGTGCGGACGGCGACCCGTCCGATCGACCGGGCGGCCAGGTACCCTCCCTCCAGGAAGGCCACTCCGGTGAGGTTGTTGCGTCCCATGAGGCGTTCCAGGCCGAGGAGATCGGCGCCGAACGCGTCCGGTGCCAGCGACAACGTGCTGCCGGTCGTCGTGATGGGTTGCGTCGGTATGTGTTCGATCGCCTTGGCGAGCGACCAGTCGGCGTTCAGTCGCGCCAGCCGCTTCTGGACCCGGCCGGGTTCGTCGGCGTACAGCACGCCCCGGCTTTCGAGGGTCCGGAGGGTCTCCTCGCGCTGCGGGGTCCGGTCGCCGAAGCGTTTCGCGGCCTTCTCCAGCTGCGTCAGGTAATCCGTTTCCGCTTGAGGAACGTGTTCCACGGTGATCATCGAAGGTCTCCCTCGCTCCGCTCCCCTCCCCCATTGTGTCCACCGGTCACCGGTGATTTCTTCTCGTACGGATGGTCACCGCTTCAAAAGTCACTTGGTCAACCGACCTCGTTCCGTGCACGACGCAGGTGTCTGGCGGGTCCTGGTGGATCCGCCGGACACGTGGGTGACGCGGAGTGCTCCTGGTGTCAGTGAGCGTGCTCGCGCATCTTCGGGTGGGCGGGGGGCGGTGCGGTGTGCCGGGAGGGTGCGAGCTCGGGCGCCTTCTCCCGGGCGCCGTGGAAGCTGGTGACCGAGGCGTACTCGTAGCCCGACCAGACGTCGCCGCCGCGCCATGCGGAGCCGTCCCAGACGTAGGCCGCGGCGAGCGTGCCGTAGTAGCCCTGCCCGCAGGACTGCCACCCGCCCCAGTCGAACACCAGCTCAGGCCCCCAGGGTCCGGGGAACTCGCCACCCGTCTGCCCCGTGGCACCGTACTTCCAGTTGCTGGTACGGCACACCGTCCAGGCGGAGCCGTTCCAGTGGTAGACGGTTGCCCGTGTGGCGGCCCAGCCGTCGGGCCTGGACAGACCGGTGCCGCACCCTTGGGTGAGCGCGTAGGTGTGGGAGTACGCCAGGTTGCCGGACAGCGCGCCGGGGCGCTTGTGGTCGATTCCCGCGTCACCGCGGACGCACAGGCCGGGCCCGTTGTACACGGTCACCCCTCTGGCCCAGGTCCACGCGTTCGCCGGCTGTGTCCAGACGGCGGCCACCAGCAAGGCGACGGCCGTACACAACACGGCCCTCAGAGTCAGGCGGATTGCTGCCATGGTCCCTCCGTTTGTCGGCCCCCCACGCGCCGGGCTCCCGCGAGCCGTTCGGGACACGCGACCGGTTCCGTCGGGTACCGGTGGGAGCGGGAGTGGTCAGCTGGATACGCCGGGGGGCGGGTGACGCGGGCCGGTGTACTCACGGCCCCACGGGACGAGGTGCTTTCGAGACCGCGCACCAGATGGTCCCGAGCGGGTGGGCCTCCCTCGGCCCACCGCCCCCACCATAGGCGATCCGGTCGTCACCCGCCTGCCGGCAGCCCTCAGCGCTTATTGGTCGTCATTCTCCGGGACGCCGCGGCGTCGACTCCTGGAGAATTCATCGGCCAAACTTTTTTCGAATTCCTCCTTCTGATTCTCATCCCAGTACTTGACGGAGCGCCATCGCTCCTGATCGTACTCTTCATGCCACGTCCATGAAGATACCAGCGACCACAGGGCGTTCCATGATATTGCGACCTGCATGCGCATCAATGGCTGCACCTCGTCACTCCGGTCCGAGAAGGACAGAGAATGTCGAAGCGTTACCACGAGGTGATGCAGGGCACTTCTGACTGTGCGCGCCATTTGCCGCTCGTCGGATCCACGCTCCGCCTGAGCAAGTCGCGCGGTTCGCGCCATGAGAAACGATTCCAGGCGTGTGACATCACCGAGGGTGATGTCACACCCATAACGCAGCGGCCGGCTTGGGGCCTCCGAGTCTTCCAAGCCCTTCCCCAATCAACCGGGTTGGATCGCTACCTCTCCCAGATCGGCTCATCGTAGTCGAAGTCGATCTCGCCCCACTCATCCTTCTTCCAGGCCCGGGTCACATGCTGCCACGGAATTCCACCCTCGAAGGCTATCTCCGCCTCGTGGGCATTCGGATTCATGCCGCCCATTCGCTCGTTGACGTCGATGCCACCCGGCGCCCCACGAATCTCGTACACATACCCCTCCCTGGCGTAGGTGGGGAATGTGGCGGCAGTCTGCGCATGCCTGGACGTCGATACGAAGTTGCTGGGGGTATTGTTCTCTACGTAGTCTCCGAGGTTGGTTCCCCCGTCCGGGTTTCGGGGCATGAACCCGCCGGCCTCTTGGATCTCGGCGGGCGACCGCGTATCGCCGCGATAAACCGTACCGCAGTTGTGCACCAGGACCGGCGTGGCCCCGGCGAGCACATAGTACGTATGGGCCCTGTCGACCGTCAGGTTGTAGACCGCTGCCTGCTGGGTCCAGGCGGTGACCGCCTCGATCTTCACCTGGGTGCCCGAGCCGGTGCGGAGCCACTCGCCGGGGCGCAGTTCTCCGGCCTTCAGCCACTTCTTCAGGTCCGGGACCCAGAAGGGGTGGCCCTCGGTGGCCGTGATGGTGTCCGTCGCCCGGCCCCGGTCGCCGTCCGTGTCGATCGTGACCTTGACGAGGTTCTTCGCGCCCTTGCCCTCGATCGTGGCGGTGACCCTCTCCTTGGAGGTCTTCCCGGTCGTCGGGTCGGTGGCGAGGACCTCGTCGCCCTCCTTCACCTCCTCGATCGGCTTGCGGCTGCCGTCGGCCATCACCACTTCCGTACCGGGTACGAAGCTGTTGCCGCTGGCGAGAGAGGCGACGTCCCGGGCGGTGGAGACGCATTCCCCGATGGACTCGGCCTCGTCGAGGACCTTCTTGCCCTTTTCCGCCGCCTTCGCGATCTGGTCCGCGTACTTCGCCGCCTTCGCCGTCATCCGGCCGGCCTTCGCCGCCCGGACCGCCGCCGCGCCGGCGCCGCCGAGGACGATGCCGCCCACGGTCGCCGCCGCCCAGGCGCAGGACTCCATGTCGCCCGTGGTGACACAGTCCTTGATGTCGTTGAAGCCGGTGACATCTCCGACGAAGTTGCCGACCGTCTTGACGTCGTCCCAGACCTCGCCCCAGTCGACCGCGTCCGAGACGGTCTCCACGACGCTGCCGACCTGCTTGACGACCTCGTCGCGGATGGCGTCCGCGGCCCTGGCGGCGTCGGCGACCACCTGGACGGCCGCGCCGACGATGATCGCCGGCAGGTTCGGGTCGGCCGTGACGATCGCCTTGCCGACGGCGATCAGCGGTTTGGTGGCCGCGACGATCGCCGGGATCGGGTTGTGCCGGGCCGCGAAGGAGGCCGCCTGCCTGGCCTTCTGGGTGACGTAGACCTTGGCCTGGTACGCGGCCCTGATGGCCTGTCTCGCCTTCTCACGGGCCCACTGGGTGACGCCGGTCTTCTGGCCGACCCACTTGACCGCGTTGACCGTGGCGTCGACGACCGTCTTCAGACCCGACTTGCGGTACACCCAACTGGCGCCCTTGCCCACGTACTTCAGGGCCAGTTTGAGCGCCGAGCCCGGGTTGTTCCACGCCCACTGCACGCCGTGCCAGACGGACTTGGCGGTCCTGGCCGTCCAACTCGCGCCCTGCCGGAGCTTCTTGCCCGTCCAGTTCGCGCCCTGGCGGAGCTTCTTGCCCGTCCAGTTCACGGCCTTGCTGCACCAGCCGCAGCTCGGCCAGTGGCCGTCCGGGTCGGTGTAGTCCAGTGGGGCGCCGGCGCCGTAGGTGTAGCGGTTGGCCAGGATGGAGGCGCCGGAGGTGTAGAGGTAGGAGTCCCGGGAGTCGAAGCTTCCGGTGCCCGGGTCGTACCAGCGGGACTGCATGTTGACCTGGTCGGTGTCCGGGTCGGTCCAGTCGCCCTGGTACCCCGCGTTGCCGGCGGTACCGGCCGTGCCGGTCGTGCCGAGCACCTGGCCGAAGGGGTCGAAGGCCGTGGACTCGTCCAGGGCGGCGGCCGCGCCGTCCGCGGCGGACATGCTGCCGACGACGTCGCCGTGCTTGTCCTCCAGCGTCAGCCGGGCCGGGCCGCCGCCCTCGGCGACCGAGAGCAGTTCGTCCGCCGCGC
The DNA here is from genome assembly GCF_011820545.1 of Streptomyces sp. DSM 40868. Classification (NCBI taxonomy): domain Bacteria; kingdom Bacillati; phylum Actinomycetota; class Actinomycetes; order Kitasatosporales; family Streptomycetaceae; genus Streptomyces; species Streptomyces sp. DSM 40868. Next base: position 7,673,428 of record NZ_CP050504.1, on the reverse strand, counting down.
CACGGCCGTACGTGGCGGTCTGGTCCTTGACCGGGTCGGGTGCGAAGCCGGCGTAGGAGAAGTCCGTGCCGTTGCGGGACGCGATCCGGTCCAGCGAGTCGTAGGTGTACTCCGTGCCGGACTCGCCCGCCTTCACCAGCCGGTCGAAGGCGTCGAAGGTGAAGTCCTCCTTCAGTCCGGAGCTGGTGCGCGACGCGAGGGTGCCGCGTGAGGTGTAGTCGTAGGTGTAGTCGCCGTCGGACAGCAGCCGGTTGCGCTCGTCGAAGGTGGCGGTCCTGTCGCCGTTCTTCACGCGGTTGCCGCTGTCGTCCCAGCCGTACGCCGTCGTCCTGCCGTCGGCCGTCCAGGAGGTGAGGCGGCCGGCCTGGTCGTAGCCGTAGGTGTTGGTCCCGGCCTTCGCGGTGCCGGCCGTGGTCTTGGACGTCAGCCGGTCGTCGTCGTCATAGCCGTAGTCGGTCGAGGCCATCGTCTGGCCGGCGCTGTTCTTGAGCGTGTCGGTGTCGAGGCGGCCCAGGTCGTCGTAGGTGAGGCCGCGGGACTGGCCCGCGCCGTAGTCGACCTTCTTCAGCGCGCCGGCGCCGTCGTAGGTGTAGGTCTGCCGCACACCGGTGAGCGGGTCGGTCGCCGAGGTCAGCTGCCGGCCGGCGTAGCCGAAGAGCGCGGTTCCGGCCGCGTCGGTGCGGCTGGTGAGCCGGCCGTCGCTGTCGTACTCGTACGTGGCGTCGCCGAGCGGGCCGGTCGCCTTCAGCAGCGCGCCCCGGTCGTCGTACTCGTAGGTGTTGTCGCCCTTCGGGGAGGAGGCCCTGGTGAGCCGGCCCGCCGCGTCGTACTGGAACTGCCGTTCGGCGGTGGCCGCTCCGGTGCCCGTGCCGGTCTCGCGGACCAGCTGTCCCGCCTTGTCGTAGGCGCGCTCGCGGACCACACCGCCCGGGGCGGTGGCCTTCACGGGCTGCCCGGCGGCGTCGTAGGCGGTGGTCCAGGTGCGGGCCTGCGGTGCCGGGTCGCGGTCGGTGGCGGGTTCGATCACCGACTCGGCGAGGCCGAGCGAATTGAACGTGTAGATCGTGGAGTTGCCGCGGCCGTCCGTGTAGCGGGTGCGGTTGCCGAGCGCGTCGTAGCCGAAGGACGTGGTGATCGACTTGGTGTCGGAGACCGGCTCGGTCTGGCTGGTCAGCCGGTTGAGGGCGTCGTAGGTGTACGTCGTCGCGCGGTTCAGCGGGTTGGTCGAGGTGACCAGGTTGCCCGCCTTGTCGTAGCCGTAGCCGGCCTTGCGCAGGAGGTTGCCCGCCGGGTCCAGGTCCTGGTCCTGGACGAGCTGCCCGAGCTGGTCGTAGATCTTCGCCGAGGTGCGGCCCATGCCGTCCGTGCGGCGGACCTCGCGGCCCCCGGCGTCGTAGCCGAGCCGGGTGACGACGCCGCCGGGCTCCTCCATCCGGGTCAGCTGGCCGAGGCGGTCGTAGGTGAACCGGCTCTCGGCACCGCTCGGCGAGATCTGCCGCACCACGTTGCCCGCGTCGTCGTACTCGTTGCGGGTGGTGAAGGCGCCGGGCCGGGGCCTGCGCTCGATCCGCGTGGTGGTGACCGGGCGGTCCAGGTCGTCGTAGGTCGTCTCCGCGCGGGCGCCGCCGGGGTCCGTGACCGACAGGATCTCGCCGGTGCGGGTGTAGGTGTACGTCCACTGGCCGCGTTCGTCGCCGGTGCCGACGGGGACGTCCTTGACGGTGAGCCGGTTCTGGCGGTCGTAGCGGAACCTGGTCACGCGGCCGAGCGGGTCGGTGCTCTCGGTGACGTTGCCGAGCGCGTCGTAGGTCCGGGTGACGGTCGGGGCGACGGTCTCGGTGGAGCCCGGCGCGGTGTAGGCGGGCGCGGTCTCGGTGACCGGGCGGCCCAGCCGGTCGTAGGCGGTGCGGTTGAGGTTTCCGAGGGCGTCGACCGACTCGGTGACCGCGCCGAAGGTGTCGTAGCCGGTGAAGGTGGTGGGCCGGGTGGTGGTGGGCACGGCGCCGCCGGACTCGGTCGGGACGGCGGGCGCGGTGACGGAGACGGGCCGGCCGAGTTCGTCGTAGCCGTACTCGGTCTTGTTGCCCGCCGGGTCCGTCTTGGAGGTGGTGAGCCCGCGCTGGTCGTAGGTGTAGTCGGTGGTGCGCGAGTCGGTGCCGTTCTCGACCGTCTCGTGCACGACGTTGCCCGCGTCGTCGTACTCGTAGCGCACCGAGTCGCCGCTGACGCTCACCGGCCAGGGCACGTTCGACGGGGAGCCGCTGGAGGCCGTCGTCAGCACGTTGCCGGCGGGGTCGTATGTGTACGTCGTGCGGCGGGCCAGCCCGTCGGGGTCCGTGACCTCGGACTTCACCCGGCCGACCAGGTCGTAGGTGTACGCGGTGACGAGCGTGCCGTTCGCGGTGGTCTCGGTCAGGACGTTGCCGGCGCCGTCGTAGGTGTCGGACTCCACGAGGATGTCGCGCTTGGTGCCGTCGGGGTTGTGGAAGTCCTTGAGCGTGATCGACTTGACCAGGTCGTCGCCGTAGTACTGGTAGACCAGCGAGCGGCCCATCGAGTCGGTGTGCCGGACGAGCCGGCCGCTCATGTCGTAGGCGTAGGACTGCAGGACGGTGTAGTCGTCGTCGCCGCCGTCGTCCTCCCAGTCGCGCAGCCGGGTCTCGGCCAGCATGTTGCGCGCGGTGTAGACGTAGTCGAAGTGGTTGCCGTTCGCGTCCACCATCGAGGTCTTGTTGCCGAAGACGTCGTAGGTGTAGGCGGTTTCGTTGCCCTCCGCGTCGGTGACCAGTTCCGGACGGCCGTGGTCGTCGAGGCCGAAGGTCATCACGCGGGTGGCGTCGCCGCCCAGCAGGTCGCTGATCTCCGTGCGCACCACGTTGCCGTCGGCGTCGTAGTCCGTGGTGGTCCGCTGCTGGTGCCGGCCCGAGGTGACGGCGTTGGTCGCCGGCGGGTCGGTCAGGGTGCGGACCCGGGAGAGCTTGTCGTAGGTGAAGGCGGACGTCGTGCCGGCCGGCTGGGCGTCCGTGACGACGGTCTCGGTGAGCTTGCGGCCCAGCGCGTCGTAGGTGTACTTGGTGACGCGGCCGGACGGCTCGGTCACCCAGGCCAGGTCGCCGTTCTTGTAGTACTGGTAGCGGGTGATCTTCCCGCGCGGGTCGGCGGTGGTGAGCGGCAGGCCGGTGGGCGTGTTGCCGCCGCCTATGGCCGGCTCGGCGCCGGTGGTGTACGTGTTCCTGGCCGTGCCGCCGTCGGGCGCCGTCTGGGTGAGCAGCGCGCCGCTGGTGTTGTAGGCGTACTTGGTGAGGTAGCGGTTGTCGGTGGGGCCGGTGGAGCGGCCGTCGCGGGTCTCGGACGGCTGGTCGGCCCGCAGGTCGAAGTCGCCGGTGGTCGTCGGGTAGGTGGTGTACGAGGTCTGGCAGTCGCCGGCCGCACGGCAGGTCGTCCGGCTGGTGACGTTGCCCCGGTCGTCGTAGCCGAGGGTGACCTTGTCGCCGTTCTCGCTGGTGATCCCGGTCTGGAAGCCGTTGTCGTCGTAGGTGAAGGAGCGGATGGCGACGCCGTCGACGGGGTAGCGGATGAAGTCCGGTCCGTCGCCGCTCCGGCCGGGCGGAGTCGTGCAGAAGGCCGGGTCGCCCGGGTCGGGCTGGGTGCAGACCTGGCCGGGGTCGGTCGGTGACGGGGACGCGGTGACGGGCTCCCGGGCGCCGAGCGCCATCGGCTCGCCGTAGCGCAGCAGCCGCGAGGACAGGCCGTCGTACTCGTAGAAGTACGGGGCGTCCATCGGGTCGCGCACCTCGACGGTGCGGCGCAGGTCCCGGTCGTTGCCGAAGACCGCGGGCGTCCCGATCCGCCAGGTGCCGCCGTTGCGGTCGGTGTACTCCTGGACGCGGTCGCGGGCGGTGTCGTACTGGACCTCGGAGGCGGTGCGGCCGCTCGGCAGCGTCGTCTTCGTCAGGACGTCGGCGGTGCGGCCGCCCTCGCGGTAGTGGGCGGTGACGGCCGCCGTGCCCAGCGGGTGGTGGTAGACGGCGACGTCGTCGATGGTGCCCGCGAAGGACTTGGCGGCGGTGGAGCCCCAGCCCGGCCAGGAGGCGGGGGTGGTGGCGTGGGCGGCGCCGATCTGGTTGTAGGTGAGGCTGCCCTGCAGCGGCTGCTTGCCGGTGAGGGTCCCGGAGAGCTTGCCGTCGAGGTAGAGGCTCTGGGTGGAGCCGGACAGCGACAGCACCGCGTGGTGCCACTGGCCGTCGTTGACGTTCTTGGTGATGTCGGTGACCGGCCCGGCCGTGCCGGTCCAGAACTGGCCGCGGAGCTTGCCGTCGGTGCCGACGTACAGCAGGGGGACGCCGGTGCCCGGGGTGGTGCCCCAGGCCTTGTCCTGGTACCCGACGAGCGGACCGCCGACGCCGCCGGCGATGGTCTTGAACCACACCTCCACCGCCGCGTCACGGCTCTTCTTCAGCGTGCCGGCGGGCAGGTCGACGCGGGAGGCGGTGCCGTTGAAGGACGCGGCGGTGCCGGGGTCGCCGCTGATCGCGCCGGCGGCCTTCAGGGTGACGTTCTGGTAGGTGCCGCGGTCCTTGCCGAGGTTGGCCTCGTTGGCGCTGTTCGCCGCGGTGCCCTCCTCCTCGCCCAGGCGCCAGTAGGACTCGGGGCGGGAGTCGAGCACGGTGGTGGCGTAGTGGCTGCCGGTGCCGTAGGTGTACTGGGTGCAGCCGTTCAGCGGGTCACAGACCTTGTCCAGCAGGTCGCCGGTGTAGCTGTACGTCCAGGTGAGCGGGGCGCCGTCGACCGGGGTGGTCTGCACCCTGGTGACGTGCGCGCCGGTCCAGGTGAAGGTCAGCGAGCGCGCGGTGCGGTTGTTGGTCGCGGTCACGAGCTTGCCGGCGCTGTAGGTGTAGGTGACCGAGTTGGAGTAGGCGTCGGTGATCCTGGCGAGCAGACCGGTCGTGCCGAAGTCGTACGTCGTGCCGGACTTGTCCTGGAGTTTGTAGGTGCCGGCCGTGGAGTCGAGGGTCAGCTTGGCGAAGCGCCCGGGCGGCGGGGCGTAGGTCCCGTCCGCGTTCTTGCCGAAGCGGACGTCCTGGCCGTCGGGGTAGCGGATGACGACATTGCCGCTGCCGTCGTCGTCCGGGGTGAGCCGCATGTCGAAGCGGCTGGTCCAGCCGGCGCCGAAGGCGAGGTCGCGCCGCGGGTCGAGGCTGTTGTACGTACGGATCAGGGTCAGGTCGGGGCCGACGCCGGCGAGGGAGGCGTCGGTGGCGCTCGCGGTGTAGTTGCCGACGTTCGGGTCGTACTCCTTGCCCTGCGCCCCGGAGAGCCGCGAGGTGATCTCGGGCTGCGGAACGGTGGCGACCAGGGCCACCTGCTGGGTGGGGACCTCGTTGGACGCGTCCTTGACGAAGCCGCGCCACAGATAGGTCTTGCCCCACTTCAGCCGGCCGGCGGGCACCGGGTAGGCCGAGCCGGTCTGGTAGGCGGAGGTCGTGCAGGCGGCCGGTTTGCCGTCCTTGTCCGCCTCGCAGATCTCGAACTTGTACTGGAGCGAGGACCCGGGGGGCGCGTCGATGTCGACGCCGGCCGCCCACAGCTGCGGGGTCAGGGTCTGGGCCTGGTAGCCGTTGGGCGGGAACTGCTCCTTGACCACCGGCGCGATGTCGAAGACCTGGATGGTCAGCCGGCCCGGCGGCACCTGCTCGTCGGTGAAGACCTTGCCGCCCTGGCGCACCATCGTGAAGTCGAGCATGTAGACGCCCGGCGGGAGGGCCTTGATGGTGGCGTCGACCGTCGCCTTGGCGCCGTGGGCCACGTTGCCGGTGAGGCTGCCCGCACGCTGCTGCGTGACGAGCTTGCCCTTCTTGTCGTAGGCGCGGTAGGCGAGGTAGTAGGTGGCGGGCGTCCAGGTCTCGGCGCCCTTGTTGGTGACGGCCACCTTGACCTGGCCGGCCTGGTTCTGCAGCACCGGCGGGTCGGGGACGGGCTTGGGGAAGCTGTAGGACGCGTTGTACGGGGAGTGTGTGACGTACAGCTTGGGCGGGTTGGCCGTGCCCGGGCCGGTGAACTTCTTGAACGCGAGCGGGTCGGTGGCCGAGGCGCGCAGGGACAGGCCGTAGTTGGGCTGGGTGCCGTTGACCCAGCGCTGCACCAGGTCCCGGCCGCCCTTGCCGAGGTCGAACAGCTCACCGGCGGTGGGGCAGGCGGACGCCGACTGGCCGAAGCCGATGTGGCCGTAGGCGAAGGACTTCGAGGCGAGGGCGCCGCCGACGGCGGGGCCGGGGTAGGCGGTGTCGCCGCCCGCGGTCCAGGACTCGGTCACGGGGTGGACGGAGACGGAACGCGGCTTGCAGGAGGCCGAGTCGTAGTTCACGACCTGGAGCTGCACACCGAAGATCTGGTGGTACTTGAGCTCTTCGTCGAGTCCGGGGAAGCCGAGGTAGGCGGCGGTGGCGCCGTTCGGCCCCTTGCCGACCTGGAGTTCCTTGGCGTCGGTGGTGGAGCCGCCGGCCGTCATGGCGGTGGAGGCTGTCGTGGTGTCGACGGAGGGGTCGATGCGGACGGGGTAGGCGCGGGCCGGGTCGGCGAGCCACTCCCGGTCGGCGGTGACCTTCAGCGCCTGGCCGCCGTCCTGCCCCTGGACGAGTTCGTAGGAGACGGCGTGGGAGACGGACCGGGCGGCGTCCTCCATGAAGCCGGCCGGGATCACGGCGCGGGTGCGCCCCTCGGCGTCGGTCAGCAGAATCGATTCGCCGTGGGCTTCGGCGGTCAGGCCCTTCAGATGGAGCGGGAAGACGAAGCTGTCCGGGGCGGTGGCGGACTTCAGGACGAGGGTCTCCTTGGCCCCGCCGGCCCGCGCGTCCAGCCAGAGGTCGGTCCCGGGGAGCACCTGCGCGTAGGCGGCGCGGGTGCCGTCCGCGTGTCCCGCCACGGGGGCGGCGCCGCTCAGGCCGTACCCGAAGGACTCGCCGGACGGCAGCGTGACGGAGGCCAGCACGTCGGCGTCGGCCCGGCCCGCGAAGCGGACGGCCACCGAGTCGGCGGTGTTGGCCCAGCCGCCGTCCCCGTTCTCGGTGAGGGAGCTGTCGATGCCCCGCCAGTCGCCGTGCCGGTCACGGTAGTTGAGGGGGCTGGTGGAGATCTCGGTGGTGCGGGTGCCGTCACTGTTGGCGTACGTCCGGCTGTGGGCGTCCCGCCGCTCGACGATCTCCTTGCTCGTCCCGCGGTCGAAGCCCTTCACCCGCGCGGGCGGCGGCGTGGTCACCTCGGCCTTGTTCTTCCGCACCACGGGCCGGGCGGCGGGCGCGCCCTTCAGGGGGTACTTGGCCCGCAGGGACCGCGGCGCGTCGTCGTTGTGCCGGCCGCCCACGAGGTGGCCGAGCCCCTCGGCGCTGCCCCACCGCTGGGCGGGGCCCTCGGCCGCGGCCGGGTCGGCGGGGAAGAGCGGGATCCCCCCGTCGGCGACGGCGAGCGCCCCCATGGCCATGACCGCCACCATGGCGAGCGCGACGGCTCTGCCCCACCGGGTGCGCAGCATCCTGGCCGGCAGGAATTTGCGCGCGCGTATTCGATACACCGGCACAGTCCCCCCACGGGAAATACAAAGAATTGAGGGGAGCCTGACGGTCCGCCGGCCTCTTTGTCGACCCGTTGCCCAGACCATTCATCTGGGCGTGATCTTTCCGTGACCATTCCGACCTGGACGAATACGGCCATCCACGGCGCGAGTTGGCCATGAGGGGGATAAATTCCCGAACTCCCCCATGGAATCTTCATGTTCATGGAATCGAAAACTCCAAGATCATTAAGTTCATCTTTTCGCCACCGCAGCGTTCACCAAACGCTGCCTAATGTCCGTCGGCATGACTCTCGACTCATCGCCCCGAAGAACACGCTGGACCGTCCTGGCGGCCGCGATCGCCACCGTGATGCCGCTCCTCGTCGCCGCGCCCGGCACCGCACACGCCGCCGAGTCCGCGTCCTGCACCGCCACCGGCCCCGCCTACGCGCTCGACTCCGCGGGCAAGCTGCTCCGTTACGACATGCCGACACCGCTCTCGGGCGGCACCCTGAGCAGCCCCGCGCAGATCGACACGGGCTGGTCCGGCTACGGCCGCATGCTGGCCGGGCCGTCGGCGCAGTTCTACGGCATCAAGTCCGACGGGCTCTACCTCAGCCACCGGATCAGCTCCACCGCCACCTGGGACATCCACCACAAGAAGATCAGCGACAGCTTCGGCTGGCTGACCAAGGCCGAGGACCGCAACCAGGTCACCATCGACCGCGCCGGCTGGATCTGGGTGCTCGACAACGCCGGGGCGCTGCGCGCGTACAAGTACGACGTGGCGGACGGCACCTGGGTCGCCGGCAGCGGCAAGATCCTCGACCAGGGCTGGGACCGCTACAACCTGATCGTCGCGGCGGACGCCGGCGTGCTCTACGGGCGCTCGGCCACCGACGGAAAGCTCTACCGCTCCCGCTACGACTTCGCCAGCCAGCGCTGGATCGAGCGCCATGTCGTGGAGAGCCTCGCGGACTGGAACCTGTACACCAAGGGCATCACGTCGATCGGCGGGGACACCCTGCTCGGCGTCAACGCCGCCGGCCAGGCCCACTACTACCGGTTCGACGAGAACGTCCGCGACTTCCCCGTCTACAAGACCACCGTCGGCACGGCCGGCTGGGACGACTACACCAATGTCGCGGGCGCCCCGGACGCCTGCCGGATCCTCAACAACCACACGCCCGCGGCGACTTCGGTGCCGCTGGAGTCGTACACCCCCAACGCCGTCACGCAGGGACCCGACGGCAAGATCGAGCTGGCCTACACCGACAACGTCGGCCGTCTGGTCCACGGCCGCACCGACCCGGCCGACATCAACGGCGCCCAGTGGACGGTGATCTCCGGTCAGGAGGCGTTCACCGGCACGCCGTCGCTCTCCTCCCACACCGACGGCCGCGTCGTCGTCACCGCCCACAACACCTCCGGCAGGGTCTGGCAGCGCAACCAGACCGTCAAGGGCGCCGCCGACTGGGGCGACTGGATAGACCTGGGCGGCGCCATGGCCCAGCACCCCGTCACCGGCAAGACGCCGACCGGGCTGATGACCCAGTTCGCCCTCGACGCCGGCGGCACCCCCTGGTACCGCATCCAGCAGCGCGCCAACGTCGACTTCATGGGCTGGATGCGGCTCACCGGCACCGGCTTCACCGGTCCCCTGCGCGCCGTCACCGTGCGCGACGGCATCCAGCTCTTCGCCAAGAACGGCTCCGGAACGCTGAGCACCGCCCTCTTCAAGGAGGACGGCACCCTCTCCGCGTGGACCTCCCTCGGCAGCCCGGCGGTCACGGGCGCCCCGTCCGTCGTCGTCTACCCCGGCTACCGCATCCGTCTGTTCGCCACCGACACGGGCGGCAACGTGATCACCGCCGGCCAGTCCGCCGAAGGCGGCGCCTACGGCACGTGGGACACCGTCGCCGGCATCACCGCACAGGGCTCCCCCAGCGCGGTGCTCTCCCCGCTGACCGGTCTCACCGAGATCGTCGTCCGGGGCACCGACAACCTCGTCTACAACACCGGTGAGATCACTCAGGGCAGCGCCGAGTGGCGCACCTGGAAGCCGAGGACCTACCAGGGCGACGCCGCGGCCACCGAGCCGGTCGCCTTCACCTACACCAACCCCAACGGTGTGACCTGGGGCTTCACCTTCCGCAGCGCCGACAACCAGACCCGTATCTACGAGGTCGGCCAGAGCGCTTCGCTCAGCGCGATGCGCGCCGCCGCCGACGCGCCGGAATTCCGGGCCCACGAACTGCCCGCCCCGCCGGCCGGGTGATCACGCCGCAGAAGCCGTAGCCAAGGCCGCGGCGGCCCGACGGCCGCCCCTCCTCCGCAGCCGCCCGCTCCGCCCCGCGTTCCTCCCGTCCCGCTGGCACGGGCACGGGGCGGACCGGGCGGCGGTCCGCTCACGGCCGGGGGCCCACCACGGGCCCGCACCCGCTCCAGAAAGGTCCGCGCCGCCGTGTCCCGCTCACGCATACGCGTCCTCATACCCCTGCTCCTGCTCCTCCTCGGAGCCGTCGCGCCGCCCGCCATGGCCGGCGGTACCCAGCCGTCGTCCGACGGCCTCATCGGCACCGAACAGATCCTCTTCCGCTCCGGGACCGCCGGATACGGATGCTTCCGCATCCCCACGGTCGTCCGCACGAAGGCGGGCACACTCCTCGCCTTCGCGGAGGCCCGGCGCTCGCCCTCCTGCGCCGACCGGGGCGCCATCGACATCGTCGTCCGCCGCTCCACGAACGGCGGCCGCACCTGGGGTCCCGTCCGCGTGGCGCTCACCGGCAGCGACACCGACCCGGAGACGCCCTACACGCGCGGCAACCCCTCCCCCGTCGCCGACCTGCGCACCGGCGCCGTCCACCTGCTCTCCACGGCGGAACCGGCCGAGCCGGGCGGCAAACGGCTGCCGTACGTCCAGCGCAGCACGGACGACGGACTGACCTTCGGCGCCCCGAAACCGCTGCCGCGACTGGTGAACCCGCAGGACGGCTGGTTCGGCACCGGCCCCTCGCACGGCATCCAGCTCAAGCACGGCGACAAGGCGGGCCGGCTGGTGGTGGGGGCGTACGAGTCCCTGCCCCGCTCCGGCCGGGACGCCGAGTACGTCGGTGTGCTCTACAGCGACGACGGCGAGCAGTGGTTCGCGAGCACCACGCCCGACTCCTCCGGGCCCGGACTCGCGCCGGGCGAGCCCACCGTCGCCGAACTCGACAACGGCCAGGTGTACATCAACGCCCGCAACAACAACGGGACCTCGTCCGGGCACCGTACGCACGCCGTCAGCACCGACGCGGGCGCGAGCGTGCCCGTGCAGCAGGTCGTGCCCTCGCTGACCGCACCCGAGGCACAGGCGTCGGTCCTGGCGCTGGAGCGGACCTACCAGGCCACGCCCGGTGACACGCTCGTCCTCTCGGCGCCCTCGCACCCGACGGACCGGCAGAACATGCGGATCCGTTACTCCACGGACCGCGGCGCCACCTGGCACGACGCCGCGCAGGTCAACGCCAAGCGGGCCGGCTACTCGGACCTCGTCGAGCTGACCGACGGCGAGATCGGCCTGGTCTACGAGGGCGGTGACGGCTTCTCCGCGGCCAACATCTACTTCAACCGCTTCACCCCGGCGGCGGCCGGCGTGCCGGGCACCTTCACCGGCGCGGTCCACCCGCAGCCGTCCCGGGCCGCGGGCCGCACCACCCCCGACACCACCCCCGACGCCGACGACGCCTATCTCGCCGGGGGTTCCGCGCTCGGCGCGGGCCGCTTCGAGCAAGGTCTGGCCCTCGACGGCCCGGGCGAGTACGCCGACGTGCCCTACGCGCCGGGAATCGACCCGGGCGACGGCGACTTCACCTACTCGGTGTTCTTCAAGTACAAGGCGCAGCCCGGCGACACCCAGCAACGGGTGCTGATGTGGGCCTACGGGTACGGCGCGACGAAACCGCAGGTGTGGGTGCGCGCCCAGCCCGGCCAGAACCGGCTGTACGCGTGGGTGCAGGGCACCGGCGGCACCGCCTCCGTCGCCCTGGCCGGCCCCGGGCCGTCGGCCGCCTTCGGCGACGACGCCTGGCACCATCTGACGCTGGTGCGCGACGGCGGCCGGATCACGCTCTCGGTGGACGGCACGTCCTCGGCGCAGGCCACCGGGGTGGCCGGGTCGGTGAGCGCCGACCGCGCCGCCGGGGTCGACGGGATCCGGCTCGGGGCCAAGCCCGACGGCACGGCCGGCGACCCCTTCGGCGGCGGCCTGGACGAGTTCCGGGTGTACCGCGGCGCGCTGACCGACGCCCAGCTCGCGGAATTGCGCACGGCGAACTCGGCCCCTTCCGCGGAGGACCGGCTCGGCGTGCGCCTTCCGTTCCAGGTGATCGACACGGCCGATGTGCCGGCGCTGACCTCGGTCGGGATCGAGGACGACGTCTCGGGGCACTGCGCCGACGGCACCCTCCTCGGCGGGCCGCCCGGTGAGGTGACCGGCCGGATCGGCAGAGGCGCGATCTCCGTCTCGGCGTCCCGGCCCGGAGTCGAGGTGCCCTATCTGCCGGCCCTCGACGTGGGCTCCGGCGACTTCACCTACACCCTGTGGTTCCGGCACACCCTCACCGAGACCGACGCGAACGCCGCGCTGCTGTGGGCCTACGGCTCGGTCTCCGGCGAACCCTCGCTGTGGGTGCGCGCCCAGCCGTCCGAGCGGCGGCTGCTCGCGTGGGCCGAGACACCGGCGGGGGCGACGCAGGTGGCGCTGACCGACCCCGGCCCGTCGGCCGCCTTCGGGGACGGCGCCTGGCATCTGCTCGCGGTCAGCCGCAGCGGTGGCACGCTGCGGCTGAGCGTGGACGGCACGACGGCCGCCGAGGCGACCGGGCTGTCCGGTGCCCTCACCTCGACGGCGACACCGGAGGGGCTGCGGGTCGGCTCCAAGCCGGGCAACTTCATCCCGTTCACCGGCGCCCTGGACGAAGTCCGGCTGTACAAGCGGGCGTTGACGACGGACGAGCTGACGAGAACCGCGCAGTCCGTCGTCGGTTCCACGGGCGGCTACCCGGCCGACCGGCCCGCCCTGTCGTGGTCCATGGAGAACGGCCACACCGAGGCCCACCTGGTGGCCCGGCCGGCCGCGGGCCCGGCGACCCCGGACGCCTCGGCGCACTGCAACCACGCCTTCGTTCGCGGCGGGGCCCGGCCCGTGGCCTCGGCGGGCGGCGGCCGGTTCGGCGCCGGGCTGGCCCTGGACGGCACGGACGACTCCGTCGAGCTGCCGTACGGCGCGGACGAGGCCCTCGGTTCCCGTGACTTCACCGTGGCCACCTGGGTGCGCTACACGGCCGGTCAGTCCGGCGCCAACCAGGTTCTCTTCTGGGCCTACGGCATCGGTGGCGCGGAACGGCAGCTGTGGCTGCGGGCCCAGCCGGGCCAGGACCGGCTCACCGCCCTGCTGCAGACGGAGACCGCCACCACCCTCGTCCACGCCACCGACCCGAGCGCGGCCTACGCCTTCGGCGACGGCGCCTGGCACCATGTGGTGCTCCAGCGCGCGGGCGGAAGGCTCAGCCTGTCGGTGGACGGCGGACCGCCCGGCGAGGCCGCGGCCCCGGCCGGCTCGGTGACGTACGACGACGGCTTCGCCGTGCTCGGCCTGCATCTGGGGGCGAGCCCGGACGGCTACGACCGGTTCAAGGGCTCCCTGGACGAGTTCCGCCTGGTCCGGCGGGCGCTGACGGCACAGGAGCTGACCGCCCTGCGCACGGCCAACGCCGACACCGGGACGGCCACCACCGTCCGCCTGCCCTTCGAGACCCTGTCATCCCAGCCGTACGCCCGGATGTGAGCGGGGGCCTTGTCCCTGCCCCTGGGACTCCTCCAGCAGTCTCAGGGCCCGCTCCTTCAGCCGGGCGTCGGCCCGGCTCGCGTCGCCCGCGTCGAAGGGGGGCTGTGGGACGTACTCGATGGCGAGCTGGACCGCCTTCGCGGTGTCGGCGCCGGCGAGCAGGGACGCCAGGTACAGGGCCATGTCGATGCCCGCCGACACCCCGGCCGCGGTGATGATCTTCCCGGAGCGCACATGGCGGCGGGGCAGGCAGGTCACGTCGAACGTGGCTTCCAGGTACTCGGCGGCGGCCCAGTAGGTCGTCGCCTGCCGCCCGTCCAGTAGTCCCGCGGCGGCCAGGACGATGCTTCCGGTGCACACCGAGGTCGTCCACCGGGTGTGCCGGTGGATCCGGCGGATCCAGTCCAGGAGCGTCCGGTTGTTCATCGCCGCCACGGTGCCGCGGTTGCCCGCGCCCGGGACGAGCAGGACGTCGAGGCGGTCCACCTCGTCGAGGGAGCGCTCGGCGACCACCGCCACGTCACCGGTGTCCGTGCGGACCGCGCCGCGCCGCTCGGCGATCATGGTCACGGTGGCGCCGGGCAGCCGGGACAGGACCTCCGCGGGACCGGTGGGATCCAGCAGGCTGAAACCGTCGTAGAGGAGGATGCCGATCTCCGGGCCGCCGCCGGCCGGCGGCGCGGCGTGTGCCGGTCCGGCCGGAGCCGTCGTCGTGGCCGCGAGGGCGGCGGTGGCCACGGTCCCGCGCAGAACGTTCCTACGGGTCGTCGAGTGCCGTGTGCTGTGCGCTGTGCGCGTGCTGTCGGTCATGTCCCGGAGTCTGCTGCCCGGGAGGGGCGAGGGGCGGTGGCATGTCCGGCATCCTGCGCATCCTGTCCCCCGTGACGCCGTAGTGGTCCAGGAACGCCTGCCGCAGGGTCTGCGCCGAGCCGAACCCGCAGCGGCGGGCGATCGCCGCGAGCGGTAGCCCGCTGGACCGCGCGAGCTGCGCCGCCGCCTCGGTACGCGCCACGCGCACCGCCCGGGCCGGGGTCGTACCGAGGTGGGCGGTGAACAGGCGGGTCAGATGGCGGGTGCTGATCCCCGCCCGGCGGGCCAGGGCGGCGGGCGTTAGGTCCTCGGCCAGATGGCCGGAGACATGGCCCATCAGGTCCCGGACCAGCCGGTCCTGCGGTGGTGGGGCGGCCAGGAACACCGATATCTGCGCCTGGTCGGCGGGGCGGTGCAGCGGGGTGACGAGTTCCCGGGCGACGGCGCGGGCCAGCGTCGGCCCGTGGTCGTCCTCGATCAGCGACAGGGTCAGGTCCAGCGCGCTGGTGACGCCGGCCGAGGTGTAGACGTTGCCGTCACGGACGCACAGGGGGCGCACGTCCACGGCCACGGCGGGGTGCCGTTCGGCGAGCCGCTCGCCCCATCCCCAGTGCGTCGTCACCCGTCTGTGGTCCAGCAGTCCGGCCGCGGCCAGCACATAGGCGCCCGTGCAGACGGACGCCACCCGTCGGCTGCGGGCGGCCAGCCGGCGCACCTGGCGCAGGAGCGGTTCGTCCGCCGCGGCGTCCTCGCACCCGACGCCGCCCACGACGATCAGCGTGTCCAGCGGACCGGTGACCGTCGTCAGGTCCCGCCCGGCGCCCACCAGGATCCCCGCCGAGCTGCGGGCGGCCCGGCGGCCGAGGGTCGCCAGCTCGATGGCGTACGGCGGCGCCGCGCCGTAGCGGTTGGCGATGTCCAAGGCACTGCTGGGACAGGCGATGTCGAGGATCTGCGCGTTGTCGTAGGCGACGATGACAACGCGCCGCTGACCGTCCATGTCTGTCTACCCCCTCCTGTGGACCCACCCCACCACAGTGGCGGGATCAGCGGTACCGGCCGAGGTCCTCTTGGTGCCGCCGGAGGGCCGGGGAGAGGGCGACGCGGTGGGGTTCGAGGAGGTTGCGGGCCATCGCGGAGGCGGCGGGCTCGGCAGCCCAGGCGAGCGACCGGACCACCACCAGGTCCGGGGTGGTCCTGGCACCGGCGCCCCGCGTCGGAGTGTCGGGGGCGCGCTAGCGGCGGGTGCCCCGCGCGAGCCAGGGGGTCAGGAGGGGGAACGGGATCAGTTCCTTGTACGTCTCGTCGCCGGGCAGGGGGACGACGAGCCACTGGCCGGGCGGGAACAGGCGGCCCTTGGTGAAGGCCAGGCCGCCGTAGACGGAGCGGAGGAAGGCGGGGACACAGTCGCGGGGGACGTCGTGGAACTCCACGCCCTCGACGGTGATCTTCGCGTCGTCCTCGGGGAAGAGCCGGACGCTCACCGACGGCGGGCCCGTCAGCTCCACGAACGCCTCGTGCGGCAGCGAGCCGTCGGGGTCGGTCACGGTGAACGGCGGGGCCGAGGTACGACGCGATGTGCGGTCCGCCCCGATGTCGTCGGTGACCGACACCGACAGCCGGAATTCCTCCGCCAGCGCGCGTACCGCGCTGACCGCGGCCTCGGTGGTCGGCAGGTGTGCGTGTTCCATGGCCCCGATCATGCCCGACGACAGGGCTTAGCATCCGTACATGGTTTCCGGGGACAGGTCCCGGATGGTGTGTGGTTTCGAGGAGTTGGGGGTTCCGCATGGTTGCGGGTCGTGTCGTCCGTTTCGACAGTTCACGCGGTTACGGGTTCATCGCGCCGGAAGGCGGCGGAGAGGATGTCTTCCTGCATGTGAACGATCTGCTGATCCCCGAGGAGTACGTGCGCCCGGGCCTGGTCGTGGAGTTCGACGTGGAGGACGGCGAGCGGGGGCCGAAGGCGTCGGACATCCGGCTCGCCGAGGGCGTCGAGCCCGGCGCGCCGCGCCGGCCGGGCGCGGCGTCGCGGCCGGCGTTGCCGGACGAGTCCGGCCAGCCGATGTGCGACGTGCTCAGCGCCGCGGAGTACCGGCGCGAGGTGACGGAGCTGCTGCTGAACGCGAGCCCGTCGCTGACCGCGGAGCAGACCCTCGGCATCCGTGCCGCCCTGGTGAAGTTCAGCGAGAGCCACGGCTGGGTCGAGGACTGATCCGTTCCTGACGCGGCCGTCCCGCGAGGGGGCCGTCCGCCGCTTCCGCGACTTGCTGTAATGCCTGCTCCAATTGGAGCAGGCATTACGGTAAGATCGGCGCCCGACAGGGTCAAGAGCGGGGCGACGGAAGGGTCTTCTGCATGACCGGGCCGCGGACGAGTGGCAAGAAGCGCGCCAACGGCGTGGAGTCGCGGCAGCGCATCCTCGACGCGGCGGTGGCCATCGCGGGCGAACGCGGGTACGACGGCACGTCGATCGCGGCGGTCAGCGCCCGGTGCGGCTTGCCGGCCAGCTCGATCTACTGGCACTTCAGGGACAAGGACGACCTGATCGCCGCGGTCATCGAGCGCAGCTTCGAGACCTGGCTCGCGGCCGTCGAACTGCCCGGCGAGGAGGCCGGCACTCCCCTGGACCGGGCCGTGATCATGGCGGCGAACGTGGCCAAGTCCCTGGTGAACGAGCCGGACTTCCTGCGGCTCGGCCTCATGCTCGCCCTGGAGCGGCGGCCCGAGGAGCCCCGCAGCCGGACGGTGTTCTTCCAGGTCCGGCACATCGCGCGGCAGCGGATCGAGGAAGTCGTCCGGTTCGTGCTACCGCAGCTGGACGACGACGCGGTGCGCCTCCTCACCACCTATGCCATCGCCGGCGCCGACGGGCTGTTCGTGCAGCGGGAGTTCAACGGCGACAGCGTCGATCTGGTGGAGATGTTCCAGTTCCACGCCCGGCTGGTGTACGAGACGGGCCTGCGCATGGCCGCGGAGA
Source organism: Streptomyces sp. DSM 40868 (assembly GCF_011820545.1). NCBI lineage: Bacteria > Bacillati > Actinomycetota > Actinomycetes > Kitasatosporales > Streptomycetaceae > Streptomyces > Streptomyces sp. DSM 40868. Next base: position 7,656,259 of record NZ_CP050504.1, on the reverse strand, counting down.
GCGCGCGATGACCCCGGCCGGCCGGCGACGCGCCGAGTCCGCCCCGCGACCGAGCGGGACCGCCGGGCCCGCGTGCGCCGGCCGGTTCCCGCGCGCACACCCCGGACTCCCCCGGCTCCGGGGCGCACGGATGGCCAGGGCCCTCGCCACGACGCCGGGCGGACCTCCCCACCGGTTACGGCAGCGCCCCGGACCCCGGTCCGCGGACCTCACCCGGCGTCTCGACCGCCGCGCCCGCCGCCGTCGCCGGCCGGGCCCGTCGGGGCGCGCCCCGGCCGTCCCGGCCCGGTGCCGGTGACGTCCGGCGGACCACCGCCACCCGCCCGCGCCGTCCGGAAATCCATCCCCGAGAGAGAGTCAGCAGGTCACCGCATGCCCGCCGCACTTCGCCGGATCGACGTCCATCAGCACGTCACACCGCCCTTCTACGGCGCCCTGCTCGCCCAGGCGGGCATCGCCGAGGCGGGTGGCCGCGCCCTGCCCGACTGGAACCCCGGGGCCGCGCTGGAGTCGATGGACCTGCTGGGCACCGCCACGGCGATGGTGTCCGTCTCGACGCCCGGCACCGGCTTCCTCACCGACCCGGCCGAGGCCGCCGGCCTCGCCCGGCGGCTCAACGACTTCTCCGCCGCCCTGGCCGCCGACCACCCCGGCCGGTTCGGCTGGTTCGCCACCCTGCCCATGCCGGACGCCGAGGCCGCCGTGAACGAGGCCCGCCGGGCCCTGCTCTCGCTGGGTGCGGACGGGGTCATCCTGCTCGCCAACACCCAGGGCGTCTACCTCGGCGCGCCCGGCCAGGACGCGCTGTGGCGGTGCCTGGACGAGCACGGCGCGGTGGTGTTCGTCCACCCGGCCGAGCTGCCGGCGCCCGCGATCAAGGACATCCCGCCGTTCGCCGCCGACTTCCTGCTCGACACCACCCGTGCCGCCTACCTCCTGGTGCGGGGCGGCATCGTGCGCGACCACCCGAACATCCGGTTCGTGCTGAGCCACGGCGGCGGCTTCGTGCCGTACGCCTCGCACCGCATGGCCGTCACCATCGCGAACGACACCGGGCGCTGTCCGCTGGACGTGCTGGACGACTTCCGGTCCTTCTACTTCGACACCGCGCTCTCGTCCAGTCCGGCGGCCCTGCCCACCCTGCTGGGCTTCGCCCGCCCCGGGCACGTGCTGTTCGGCAGCGACTGGCCGTTCGCGCCCACCGCCGCCGGTCAGTACTTCACCGCCGGCCTGGACACCCATGTCGACCCGGACACCCTGACCGCCGTCAGCCGCACCAACGCCGAGGCGCTCTTCCCCCGCCTGGCCGCCAGGCCGCCCGCGGCCCCGGCCCGGCCCCTGACCGCGCGCCTGCGCCGGTCGGTGCACCGGGCCGGTGCCCGGCTCGCCTTCAAGCTGGTCCAGCCCGGCGCCGACTGACCTGCCGGGCCGCCGTCCGATCCCCGGGCCGACGACCGACCTCCGACGACCGGTCCCCGGAAGGCCGTCCGCGCCGCCGGCGGGCTCCCGTGGCGGGCGGGCGCCGTGCCGCCCATGATGGGACGGTCAGCGGTCAGCCGAGCAGGAAGAGCGACGGCCATGCGGATCGTGGTGGATCTCACGCGCTGCCAGGGCTACGCGCAGTGTGTGTTCCTCGCCCCCGAGGTCTTCCAGCTGCACGGGGAGGAGGGACTGCTCTACACCCCGGCGGTGCCCGGTGACCGGCTGGAGCGCGTCCGCCAGGCCGCGGCCGCCTGCCCGGTGCAGGCGATCCTCGTCGGCGAGGAGGTGGCCGCCGGTGACGGGTGATCCACGGGACGGCCGTATCGTCGTCGTCGGCGCCTCGCTCGCCGGGCTGCGGGCCGCGGAGACGCTCCGCGACGCGGGCTTCACCGGTGCGCTGACCGTGGTCGGGGACGAGCCCCACCCCCCTTACGACCGGCCGCCGCTGTCCAAGCAGGTGCTGCTCGGCGACGTCCCGGCGGACAGCACGGGGCTGCCGGTGCGCCGGGACCCGGACGCCGAGTGGCGTCTCGGGGTGGCCGCCACCGGGCTGGACCCGCTGGCCCGGCGGGTGCTGCTGGCCGACGGGGAGTCACTGCCGTACGACCGGCTGCTGATCGCCACCGGAACCCGGGCCCGGCCCTGGCCCGTCCCCGGGGAGGCGGCCCTGGACGGGGTGTTCACCCTGCGTACGCGCGAGGACGCGGCGGGGCTGGCGGCGCGGCTGGCCGCCGGTCCGCAGCGGGTGCTGGTGATCGGCGCCGGTTTCACCGGCTCGGAGATCGCCTCGGCCTGCCGCAAGCGCGGGCTGGAGGTGACGGTCGCCGAACGCGGCCCCGCTCCCCTGGTGGGCGCGCTCGGCGGGACGCTGTCGCGGCTCGCGGCCCTGATGCACCGCGAGCACGGGGTGGACCTGCGCTGCGGGGTGACGGTCACCGCGCTGCTCGGCGACGGCGCGGGCCGGTTCGCCGGGGCGGACCTGTCCGACGGGAGCCGCGTCGAGGCGGATGTGTGCGTGGTGGCGCTGGGCGCGGTGCGCAATGTGGAGTGGCTGGCGGAGTCGGGGCTGGCGGCGGGCCCGCGCGGGATCGCCTGCGACGCGGGCTGCCGGGCCTTCACCCGGTACGGGATCGTCACCGACGACATCTTCGTGGCGGGGGACGTCTCCCGGTTCCCGCACCCGCTGTTCGGCTACCAGATGATCTCCCTGGAGCACTGGGGGAACGCGGTCGCCCAGGCCGAGGTGGCGGCCCACAACATGGTCAGCCCGGGACCGCTGCGCCGCCCGCACCTGTCCCTGCCGGTGTTCTGGTCCACCCAGTTCGGGCGGAACATCAAGTCGGTGGGCGTGCCGACCTACTCCGACCACGTCGTCATCGCCCAGGGCTCGCTGGAGGCGGGCCGGCTGGCGGTGGTCTACGGCTACCGGGGGCGGGTCACCGCCGCGGTCACCGTCGACATGGCCAAGTCGGTCGACCACTACCGGCATCTGATCGAGACCGCCGCCCCGTTCCCGCCCCCGCCCGGCGCGGCGGACCGCGCGCTGGCGGCCGACGTCCCGGTCCCCTCGGACGTGCCGGACCCCAGGGAGCTGTCCCACGAACCCGTCGTGGCGCTCACCGGTCATCTGCCCGACCGCCGGCTGATGGTGGTGCAGCCGCCCGGCTGACATGCGTCCCGCCCGACCACGAGGAGCCGCCATGGACCCCGGCACCCTGCTGGCCCGGATCACCGACTACGCGAGCCGACCCGACCCCTATCCGCTGTACGCGGAGTTGCGCGCGGCGGGGCCGGTGGTGCGGCAGGACGACGGTGGCTTCCTGGTGGGCGGCTACCACGAGATCGCCGCGCTGCTGCACGATCCCCGGATGAGCGCCGACGAGCGGTCCCGCACCGCGCCGGCACCGTACGAGGGGACGCGGGACGCGTCGTTCCTGCGGCTCGACGACCCCGAGCACCACCGGCTGCGGACCCTGGCCATGCGGCCGTTCGGGCCGCCGCACAGCCCGCACCGGGTCGACGCCATGCGCGGGGAGATCGCCCGGATCACCGAGGAGCTGCTCGCGGACCTCCCGGCGGACCGGCCGGTCGACATCGTGGACGACTTCGCCTACCCGCTGCCCGTCATCGTGATCTGCCGGCTGCTCGGCGTGCCGCGCGAGGACGAGCCGCGGTTCCGCGCCTGGTCCGACGCGCTGGTGGCGACCGCCGACATCCGGCCGGGCGAGGACACCACCGAGGTGGAGCGGGCCGGCGACCGGGCCGGCGCCGAACTGCGGGAGTACCTGCTGGACCTCGCCGAGCGGCGGCGCGGCCGGCCGGCGGACGACATGCTCTCCGCCTTCGTCAACGAGCCCGACCCCTCCCTGCGGCTCAGCCCGCAGGAACTCGCGGTGACCGCCGCGCTGTTGCTCATCGCCGGGCACGAGACCACGGTGAACCTGATCACCAACGGGGTGCTGACCCTGCTGCGCGGGCCGGAGCACCTCGAGCGGCTGCGCCGGGAGCCGGGCCTGCTGCCGCGCGCGGTGGAGGAGCTGCTGCGCTACGAGCCGCCGGTCCATCTGCGCGAGCGGGTGCCCCTGGTGGACATCGAGGTGGCCGGCACCACGATCCCCGCGGGCACCTCCGTGATGCTGGCGCTGGCCTCCGGCAACCGCGACCCGCTGCGCTTCCCCGAGCCGGACCGGTTCGTGCCCGACCGCCCGGACAACGAGCACCTGGGCTTCGGCAGCGGTATCCACCTGTGCTACGGCGCACCGCTGGCCCGTATCGAGGCCCAGACCGCGCTGGGCGCGCTGCTGCCCCGGCTGGAGGGGGCGCAGCTCGCCGAGGACCCGCCGTACCGGCGGAACGCCATGCTGCGCGGCCCCCGCCATCTGCGGGTCCGGCTGTGAACCGGCGCGGCGCCTACGACGCGGGATGGCGCACGAGGCCGGCGTAGCGGTCCGGGTTCACCACCGTGGACAGGCCGTTGAGCAGCAGGCGGGTGCCGCCGCGCAGATGGGCGGCGTCGTGCTCGCCGTCGCCGGTGGGCACGAGCCAGGTGTACTGCTCGGTCCAGGTCAGACGGCAGCCGGCGGGATCGTCGGTGAGTTCGACGGTGACGAGGGAGATCCAGCGGCGGACGCCGTCGACCTCGGCCTCGTAGACGTACACGATCCGGGTGTCCGGGACGATGTCCAGGAAGCGGGAGCGGTAGGCGAGGCGTTCCTCGGTGTCGCCGGAGACGAAGACGTTACCGGCGCTCTCGCCGCCGCCGACCCGGAAGTCCAGGTCGTGTCCGGCGGTGCCGGAGGGGCCGGGGAGCCGGAACCAGCGGCGGCGCAGGGAGGGTTCGGCGAAGCCGCGGAAGACCTCGGCGCGGGGCACCGTGAAGTCCTTGTCGACAAAGAACGTGCCGTGCCGCGCGGGGAGCGCCGGGGGCCCGTCCGTCTCCGCCCGGGCGAGGTTGCCTGCGTCCATGAGGCCCAACCTAACACCTGGGCAAGGCGGTTGAGGGCTTCGCTCAGCGTGCCCGGCCCGTCGCGCGGCCGGTCAGCAGGTCGCGCAGGTCGCGGGCGTTGCGGCGGCTGACGGCGAGCGTCCGGTCACCGATCCGGACCGTCAGGTTGCCGCCCTCCACCCGGAGTTCCTCGATCCGGCCGAGGGCGACCAGCCGGCTGCGGTGGATCCGTACGAAGCCGTGCGCGCGCCACTGTTCCTCCAGGGTGGACAGCGGGATCCGCACCAGATGGCTGCCCTCACCGGTGTGCAGCCGCGCGTAGTCGCCCTGCGCCTCGACATGGGTGATGTCGGCGAGGGGCACGAACCGGGTCACCCCGCCCAGTTCCACGGGTACGTGGCCGCCGGTGCCGGGCGGGGTGGGCGCGGGCGCCGGGGGTCCGGCCGGGCGGGGTCCCTGACCGGCCCGGACCAGTTCGGCGACGCGCCGTACGGCCTCGGCGAAGCGCTCCTTGCGCAGCGGTTTGAGCAGGTAGTCCACCGCCTTGAGGTCGAAGGCGCGTACGGCGAAGTCCTCGTAGGCGGTGACGAAGACGATCAGCGGTGGTGCGGTGGACCCGCCGAGGGTGCGGGCCAGTTCGAGGCCGCTCAGGCCGGGCATGCCGATGTCGAGGAAGACGACGTCGAAGCCCTCGGGGCCGCCCGGGTCCCGGGCGAGGGCGTCGTCCAGCCGGCGCAGCGCCTCGGTGGCGTCCCGCGCGGGCACGGCCGTGCCGACCCGGGGGTCCTCGCCCAGCAGGTACAGCAGTTCGTCGAGCGCGGGTCGTTCGTCGTCCACGGCCAGGACGCGCAAGGGCGCGTCGCTCACCCCCATGTGCGCACAGCTCCTCTCGTCCTCGACCGGTCCCCCATGGTGGACCGGCCGGTCACCGGCGTCGAGATCACGGACGGCGGTGTGTCCGTGCCGTGATGCCCGCGGGGCGCCCCTCGTCACTTGAGGCCGCTGAGCATGACGCCGCGGATGTAGTGCTTCTGCAGCAGCAGGAACAGCACCAGCACCGGCAGGACGCTCAGCACGAGTCCGGCCATGACGACGGGCATCGTACGGGCCGGGTCGACGTGGTCGCGCAGCAGCTGGACGCCGACCGGCAGGGTCATCAGGTCCGGGTTGGCGGTGGAGACGAGCAGCGCCCAGATGTACTCGTTCCAGCTGTCGACGAAGGTCAGCAGCCCGAGGGTGACCAGGACCGGCTTGGTCTGCGGGAGCACGATCCGCCACCACACCGTGAACTCGCCGGCCCCGTCGATGCGGGCTGCCTCCAGGACCTCGTCGGGCAGGGACAGCATGAACTGGCGGGTCAGGAAGATCCCGAAGCCGTTGACCAGGAACGGCACGGCGAGGGCCGCGATGCTGACGGTCAGGCCGGCGCCGCCGCGCCCGAGCAGGTCGTTGCCGCCCGCCAGCGGCCAGTGCACCAGGATCAGGAAGCGCGGGATGAGGAAGAGGAACGGCGGGAACATCATGGTCGCCAGCACCAGCCGGAAGACGAGGTCCCGTCCGGGGAAGCGGAGTCTGGCCAGCGCGTAGCCCGCGAGCGAGGAGGTGAGCAGCACCGACGCGGTGATCACGGTGGTGACGACGACGCTGTTGCGGAAGAGCACCGGAAGGTTCAACTGGCCGATGGCCGCCCGGTAGTTGGACAGCGCGAACGCCTTCGGCCAGAACCGGTACGGCAGGGTGCCCGCCTCACCGGGCCCCTTGAAGGACGTCATCACCATGTCCAGGAACGGCACCACCGTGAGCAGGGCGCCGGTCGCCACGACCAGGTACGACAGCCAGGGGAGGCGGCGCGGCCTCACGCGTCCTCCCCCGCCCGGCGGAAGACCCACAGCTGGGCCAGGGTGACCACGAGGACCACGGCGAACAGCACGAACGCGGCGGCGCTCGCCGTGCCCCAGTCGCCGTGGTCGAAGGCCCGCCGGTACATCTCCAGCGCGGCCACGTTGGTCGCGTCGCCCGGGCCGCCCCTGGTCATCACGGTGATCAGCGCGAAGGACTGCAGGCCGGTGAGGAACTGGGTGACGCACACGAACAGCAGGGACGGCCGCAGCAGCGGCAGGGTGATCCGCCAGAAGACGGTGCCGGGTCCGGCGCCGTCCAGCGCGGCGGCCTCGTGGTAGGAGGCGGGGACGGACTTCAGTCCGGCGGTCAGCACGAGGATCGCCGAGCCGAGCGAGGCCCAGGCCTGGACGACGACGACCGAGGGCAGCGCGGTGTCCGGGTCCTGGAGGAAGGCCACCGAGCCGAGCCCGAGGGCGTTGAGGACGCCGTTGGCCAGGCCGCCCGGCTCGTACATGTACTTCCAGACGTTGCCGACGGCGACGACGGTCGTGACGATCGGCAGGAAGTGCAGGGTGCGCCACAGCCCCTGGAACCGCAGCCGGTCGACGCACGTGGCGACGACCACCGAGCCGGTGAGGGCCAGCGCCACGGTGCCCAGCGCGAACAGCAGCGTGTTGGTGAGGACCGGCACCAGGAACGTCGACCCGTCGGCGAAGAGGGCGGCGAAGTTGTCGGGGCCCACCAATTCGATCGCGCCGAGGTCGAAGCCGGTCCAGCGGGAGACCGACAGCAGCAGCGCGAAGCCGAGCGGCAGGAGCAGGAAGACCGCGAAGAACAGCAGCGCCGGGGCCAGGAAGAGGTAGGCGACGGCCGTCTCGCGGTGCCGGCCCCGGCGGCGGCCGTGCCCGGCGGGCGCGCCGGGCAGCGGGTCCGGTGCCCGCTCGGGCGTCTGCGGGGTCAGGACGTTCACCATGGCCGGGACACCTCCTGGTCGACCTGGCGGCGGGTGGTGCGCAGCGTCTCCTCGACCGACTGCCGGCCGGTCCACAGCGCCTCGATGTTCTTGCGCAGCAGCGTCTTGGCCCGGGCCGCGCCCGGCCCGTTCGGCTCCGGCACGGCGTAGTCCAGGGCGTCCAGGAACGGGCGCAGGTTCGGGTCGCCGCCCGTGCCGAGGAGCCCGCGCATGTCGTCGGCGCGGGCGGTGAGCGTGCCCACGGAGACCTGGAGGGCGCTCATCCGGGTGGCCGCGGCGCCCTTCGGCGTGGTCACCCGGTCGGCGTTGAGCCAGCGCAGGAACTCCCAGGCCTCGCGCGGGTGCCGGCTGGCCGTGTTGACGCCGAGCATGAAGCCGGTGGCGAGGGTGGCGGGCCGGGCGCCCGGCGCGGGCGCGGGCACGGGGGCGACGCCGACGTCCCGGTAGTCGCCGCCCATCAGGGGCCGAAGGCTCCCGGTCCACCAGCCGGCGCCGACCACCATGGCCACCCGCCCGGACGGAAAGGCCTGGTAGACGTTGACGGCGGGGGCGCTCGCCCCGCGGGTGACGAGCCGGTGTTCGAGGGCGAGCACGGCGCGGCCGGCCGGCGAGTCGATGGCGGTGGACCTGCCGTCGGGGGTGACGAAGCGTCCGCCGGCGGCGTGCAGCAGGGCGAGGGTCTGGCCGACGGTGGTGGCGTCGTCGTTCGCCGACAGCCCGAAACCCTGGACGAGGGGGTTGCCGTACCGGTCGCGGCGGGTGGTGCGGTAGGCGGCGTCCTCCAGCTCCGGCCAGGCGGCGGGCGGGCCGTCGACGCCGGCCTCGCGCAGCAGCCGCCGGTTGTAGTAGAGGGCGTACGTCTGGGCCTCGGTGGGGTAGCCGTAGACCGTGCCGTCCACCGTCACGGCGCCGACGGCGGCCTCGCCCCAGTCGCGCCGGATCCGCTCGGCGTGCTCGGGCGGCGCGGGCCGCAGCACTCCGGCGCGCACCAGCTGGCCGTTCCACAGGCAGTAGGGGTGGAGGATGTCGGCGCCCTGGCCCGCGGCCTGCCGGACCATGAACGTGGTCAGCAGGTCGGTGAACTCGACGGCCTTGGTGCGGACCTTGACCCGGTCGTGGGTGGCGTTCCACTCGTCGACCGGTCCCTGGAGGGCCTGGCGGAGGGTGCCGCTCGCGTAGTGGGACAGCAGGGTGAGGACGATGGGGTCGCCGGGCCGCCCGGTGCCCCGGTGCGGGGCGGCGCAGCCGGCGGCGAGCAGCGCCGAGGGCAGGGCGAGCGCGAAGTGCCGGCGGCTCGGCGTCACCGGGCGGCCTCGCGGCGCAGTACGCGGAACACCCGGGTCGTGGTGAAGCCGGCCGCGCGGTACAGGTGGCCCGCCGGGGAGTCCTCGCCGGTCCACAGGAACCAGGCGCCGTGCGCGCCGTGCGCCCGCATCCGTTCCAGGACCAGGTGGAGGAGGACCTTGCCGAGGCCGGTACCGCGCAGGTCCGCGCGCACCCCGAAGGGGCCGAACCGCTCGACGGCTCCCTCGTACGCCCCGTGCATCGCCCAGCCGGCCGGCCGGCCCGAGGGGTCGCGGGCGATGACGATCCGGTCCAGTGGGGTGCCCGCGGCGCAGCACTCGCGGATCGCGCGGGCCCAGTCGGCGTGGAAGTGGCCCCCGGCGAGCGCGATGAGGTCCACCAGGTCGTCGTCGGCCGGGGTGGTGAACCGGTAGCCGCGGGCCGTCAGGTCGTCCCGGCGGCGGGCGATCTCGTCCGGGAGGCGGTAGCCGACCAGGCCGCGGTCCATCGCCGCCGCCTCGTACAGCGTGTGGAAGCCCAGCGAGGCGAGGAGCCCGGCCGCTTCCGGGTAGGTGCCGGTGTCCAGGCCGGGCAGGAGGTAGTTCGGGGTGTACGACGCGAAGTCGACCCGGGTGCGGCCGTGGCCGTGCAGCCAGTCGAGGGCGTCGGTGAGCAGCCGTCGGCCGAGGCCGCGTCCGCGGGCGGCGGGGTCGACGAAGAAGAACGGGATCCAGCCCTGCTCGGGTTCCAGGTCGGTGCCGGTCTGCGGGATCAGCCGGCGCACCGCGTAGGCGGCGCCGACGACCCGGCCGCCGGTCACGGCGACCCGGAGCCCTTCCGGGTCGAAGTTGGCGTCCAGCAGGACCAGGGAGCGGAACCGGCCGGGGGTGAGGGGGTCGGCCGGCGCGCTGCGGCGCCACGCCTCCACCACGCCCGGTCCGTCACCGGTGCGGAAGCCGCGGAGCACGGCCCCGTCGTGCTGGCTCATCGGGTGCCCCCGTCTGGCTCGTCCTGTGCCCCCGGCTGCCGGGCGGCCTGTCGAAACGGTGGCTGGAAATCTACTGCTCCGTCCGGGATTGTCGAGCCGGACGCGCCCGGAGCGGCTCAGTCCGGCAGTACCAGCCGGGCCGTCTCCCCCGGGCCGACCGGCACCACCCGGTCGCGCAGCCGGATGTCGATGGGTGAGCGGTCGGAGGCCGGTACGGCGATCTCCAGCAGGCCGCTGCGCAGCCGCAGCCGTACGCCCCAGTGGCCGTGGTAGCGCAGGGAGAAGCCGTAGGAGGACAGCTCGGGCAGCGGGACCGGGTCCAGGCACAGGGCGCCGCGGGTCTCCAGGCCGGTCAGTCCGCGCTGGACGAGGTCGAGGGTGCCGGCCATCGCGCCGAGGTGGACGCCCTCGCCGGTGGTGCCGCCCTGGAGGTCGGCGATGTCGCCGCGCAGCGCCTCCTGCACGAACCGCCAGGCGTCGGCGCGGCGGGCGCGGGCCAGGATCCAGCCGTGGACCAGGCCGCTGAGGGTGGAGCCGTGGCTGGTGCGGTGCAGATAGTGGTCGACGGTCGCGGTCCAGGTGTGCTCGTCCAGCCGGTGCCCCAGGCGCTGGAACAGGCCGCGCAGTTCGCCGGGCGAGAAGAGGTAGCCGAGCATCAGGACGTCGGCCTGCTTGGACGCCTTGTAGCGGTTGACGGTGTCGCCCTCGGCCTCCAGGATCCGGTCCAGGCGCCGGATGTCGTCGTACCGCTTGCGGTAGCCGTCCCAGTCGAGTTCGGCCAGGTCGGCGTAGCCGTCGAACTGGCTGATCACGCCGTCGTGGAAGGGGATGTGCAGCCGGTGGGAGACCTGCTCCCAGCGGGCGGGCTCGTCGTCGGCGAGGCCGGAGTACTCGGTCAGTTCGCGGCGGCGCGGTTCGGGCAGGCCGGCCAGCAGTTCCAGGGCGCGGCCGAGCACCCAGGCGGCGGTGACGTTGGTGTAGGCGTTGTCGTCCAGGCCGGGGCGGGCGGCGCCGGGGTAGGCGTCGTGGTACTCGTCGGGGCCGACCACGCCCCGGATGCGGTAGCGGCCGAGGTGGTCGTCCCAGACGGCCGAGTCCGCCCAGAAGCGGGCGATCTGGAGCAGCATCTCGGCGCCCTCGCCGTGCCGGAAATCGGTGTCGCCGGTCGCCTCGCAGTACTGCCAGATGTTGTACGCCACGGCGGAGCCGACGTGGTGCTGGAGCCGGGAGTGGTCGGGCAGCCAGCGGCCGGAGCGCGGGTTGAGGTGCAGTTGCTGGGTCTCCTCGCGGCCGTCGCTGCCGCTCTGCCAGGGGTAGAGCGCGCCGCGCCGGCCGAGCGCGGCGGCGGCGTGGCAGGCGGCGTCCAGCCGGCGGTGGCGGTAGCGCAGCAGGGCCCGGGAGACCTCGGGCAGGTGCAGGTTCAGGTAGGGCAGGACGAAGAGTTCGTCCCAGAAGACATGGCCCCGGTAGGCCTCGCCGTGCAGTCCCCGGGCGGGTACGCCCACGTCCAGGTCGGCGGTGTGCGGGGAGAGGGTCTGCAGCACGTGGAACAGGTGCAGGCGCAGGATGCTGCCCGCCTCGCCGGGCACGTCGAGCGCGGTGCGCCGCCACAGCTGCTGCCAGGCGGTGCGGTGGGCCTCCAGCAGCGTCTCGAACGGGGGCGCCCCGGCGGTGCGGTCGAGGGCCGCGCACAGCGGGTCGCTGATGGCCGGGTCGCGGGAGGTGTGCAGGGCGACGGTCTTGTCCACGGTGGCGGTCCGGCCGGGCAGGAGGCGCAGCGTCAGCCGCTGCACGGCGCGGCGGTCCTCGGCGGCGTGCCGGACCGGGGCCCGCGCGGTGAGCCGGGCGGCCAGGCCGAAGCCGATGTCGGAGGCGCGGGTGTGGCAGCGCAGCCAGACCGTGCCGGGGGCGGCGGCACCGGCTTCGACCCGGGTGAGGTGCCGGCCGTCCAGCTGCCGGTAGCGGGCGACGCCGGAGTTGGTGACGCGCCCGTCGAGGGCGGCCTCCACCTCCAGGTCGAGGGGTTCGCCCTCGGCGGTGAACTCGGTGCGCAGCGCGGCGAGATGGGGGTCGGCCAGGTGGACCAGGCGCAGCTGCCGGACGAGCAGGCTCGCGCCGCCGCCGAGCGGGTAGCGGGTGCGGCGCTCCAGGGTCCCGGGGTCGAGGTGGAGGACCTGGTGGTGCTCGGTGACGGGGGTGGTGTCCGGGGTGAGCCAGTCGCCGCCGGCCGGCCGGAAGCGCAGGAGCAGCCAGTTGGGGAGGTTGACCATGTCCTCGTTCTCGACCCGGCGCCCGGCGACCTCGGAGGTGAGGCGGTTGTAGCAGCCGGCCGCGTAGGTGCCGGGGTAGTGGATGTCGTCGGCGGTGCACTCGGGCAGCGCGCCGCGGGTGGCGAAGTAGCCGTTGCCGAGGGTGCACAGGGACTCCCGCAGGCGTTCCTCGCCGGGCCGGTAGCCGTCGTACTCCCAGGCGGGCCCGGTCACCGTCACCCCTCGGAGAGCAGGCCGGCCAGGACCCGGTCGGGGGTGAGGGGGAGTTCGCGGAAGCGGATGCCGGTGGCGTGGTGGACGGCGTTGCCGAGGGCGGCGGCGGTGCCGACGATGCCGATCTCGCCGATGCCCTTGCTGCCCATGGGGTTGAGGTGGGGGTCGTCCTCCTCGATCCAGTGGGCCTCGATGTCGGGGACGTCGGCGTGCACGGGCACGTGGTAGGAGGCGAGGTCGGCCTCGGGGAAGTCGCCGAACGCCGGGTCCAGGGTGCTGTGTTCGGTCAGGGCCATGCCGAGGCCCATGACCATGCCGCCGGTGAACTGGGAGCGGGCGGTGCGGGCGTTGAGGATGCGGCCGGCGGCGTAGACGCCGAGCAGCCGGCGGACCCGGATCTCGCCGGTGACGGTGTCGACGGCGACCTCGGCGAAGTGGGCGCCGAACGCGTGCTTGGCGAAGGGGCTGTCGGCGCCGGCCTTCCCGGTGGTGTCCGCGCGGGTCTCGATGCCCTCGGCGGGCAGCGGCCCGGGGTGCGCGGCCAGGCGGGAGGCCAGTTCGGCGCAGGCGTCGTGGACGGGCCAGCCCCAGGAGGCGGTGCCCATGGAGCCGCCGGCCAGCCAGGCGTACGGCAGGTCGCTGTGCCCGATCTCGACGCGGACCCGGTCCAGGGGCGCGCCGAGCGTGTCGGCGGCGATCTGGGCGAGGACGGTACGGGCGCCGGTGCCGATGTCGGTGGCGTTGATCCGGATGGTGAAGGTGCCGTCGGGCAGCGCGCGGGCCGCCGCGGCGGACGGCTGGGCGGCGGCCGGGTAGGTGGCCGCGGCCACTCCGGTGCCGGTCAGCCACGGGCCTTCGCGGCGCGCCCCGGGGCGCGGGTCGCGTCCGTCCCAGCCGAAGCGGCGGGCGCCCTCGCGCAGGCACCCGACGAGGCTGCGGCTGCTGAACGGTTTGCCGCTGCCCGGTTCCCGGTCGGGTTCGTTGCGTACGCGCAGCTCCACCGGGTCGATGCCGAGGGCGTCGGCGAGTTCGTCGACGGCCGACTCCAGGGCGTACATGCCGGGGGCCTCGCCGGGGGCGCGCATCCAGGACGGGCTGGGGACGTCGAGCGCGGTCACCCGGTGGGTGCTGAGCAGGGCCGGGGTGGCGTACATGACGCGGGAGGGCACCGCGGCCTGTTCGACGAACTCGCGGACCCGGCTGGTGTGGGTGGTGACCTCGTGCAGCAGGGCGGTGAGCCGGCCGTCGGGGTGCGCGCCGAGCCGCAGCCGCTGCACGGTGGGGGCGCGGTGGCCGACGGTGGTGGGCAGGTACCGGCGGGGGTAGGCGACGGTGACGGGGCGGCCGGTGCGGCGGGCTGCCAGGGCGGCGAGGACGACGTCGGGGCGTGGGGTGCCCTTGGAGCCGAAGCCGCCGCCGACGTGTTCGGTGACGGCGGTGACGTGGTCCTCGGGCAGCTCGAACAGCCCGGCGAGCACGGTCCGCACGGTGCTGCCGCCCTGGCTGGAGGTGTACACGGTGAGCCGGTCGCCGTCCCAGTGGGCGGTGCTGGCGTGCGGTTCCATGGGGTGGTTGTGCAGCGGCGGCACCCGGTAGGTGACGTCGAGGCGGACCTCGGCGGCGGCGTAGGCGGCCGCGGGGTCGCCCTGTTCGAGCCGGCCGGGGTAGCCGCCGCCGACCTCCTCGGGTTCGTAGGCGTCCGGGTGGCCGGGGACGAGGGTGACGTCGTGGGGTTCGGGGGCGTAGTGGACGCGGACCGCGCCGGCGGCGGCGCGTGCCGTCTCCAGGGTGTCGGCGACCGCCAGGGCCACGCACCAGCCGCGGTGCGGCACCTTCGGGTTCTGCAGCAGGGCGAGCGTGTGGTCCTCGGGTTCGGCGAGCCGGGGGGCGTCGCCGGGGGTGAGGACGGCGAGGACGCCGGGCAGGGCGAGGGCCGCGGAGGTGTCGACGGAGGTGACCCGGCCGTGGGCGATCGCGGCGGGCACGGGCCAGGCGTAAGCCCGGCCGGGCAGGGTGTACTCGGCGGCGTAGCGGGCGGCGCCGGTGACCTTCTGGCGTCCTTCGCGGCGCTCGGCGGGGGCACCCAGGGCGGTGCCGGTCGTACCGGTCGTACCGGTCATGGGGGTCCTCCTGGGTCGGCTCAGGCCGTCGCGGTGGCCGGGGCGAGACGGTTCAGGACGTCCAGGGCGAGGTTGCGGGCGAGGGACACCTTGTAGGCGTTGTCCCGCAGGGGCTCGGCGTGCGCGAGTTCGAGGGCGACGGCTCCTTCGAAGGCGTCCGGTGTGGCGGGGGCGCCGAGCAGGGCGAGTTCGGTGTGCCGGGCCCGCCAGGGGCGGTGGGCGAGCCCGCCGAAGGCGATGCCGACCTGGTCGACGATCCCGTCCGCGACGCGCAGCGCGACGGCGACGGAGGCGAGGGCGAAGGCGTACGACGCCCGGTCCCGGGCCTTGCGGTAGGCGGAGGGCACGCCGGCGGTGGCGGCCGGGAGCAGCACGGCGGTGATCAGTTCGCCGGGGCGGATCCAGGTGTCGCGTTCGGGGTGTTCGCCGGGCAGCCGGTGGAAGTCGGCCACGGGCAGCCGGCGGGTGCCCTCGGGGCCGTACAGCTCCACCTGGGCGTCGAGGGCGGCGAGGGCGACGGCCATGTCGGAGGGGTGGGTGGCGATGCACTGCGCGGAGTGGCCGAGGACGGCGTGGTCGCGGTGGACGCCGTCGCGGGCGCCGCAGCCGCTGCCCGGTTCCCGCTTGTTGCAGGGCTTGCCCAGGTCCTGGAAGTAGGGGCAGCGGGTGCGCTGGAGGAGGTTGCCGCCGGTGGTGGCGGCGTTGCGCAGCTGGGCGGAGGCGCCCGAGAGGAGGGCCTGGGACAGGGCGGGCCAGCGGTCGCGCACGCGCGGGTCGGCGGCGAGGTCGCTGTTGCGGACGGTGGCGCCGGCGCGCAGCGAGCCGTCGGGCAGTTCCTCGATGGTGTCCAGCGGCAGCCGGCCCACGTCGATGAGGACGGTGGGTTGTTCCACGCCGAGTTTGACCAGGTCGACCAGGTTGGTGCCGCCGGCCAGGTAGCGGGCGCCGGGGTGGGCGGCGTATGCCTCGGCGGCCTCCTGGAGGGTGCCGGGGCGCAGGTATCCGAAACCGTTCACTCGATCACGTCCTCGATCGCCTCGACGATGCGGGGGTAGGCGCCGCAGCGGCAGATGTTGCCGCTCATCCGCTCGCGGATCTCGGTCCGGTCCAGCGGGACGGGCCGGCCGGAGGGGGCGGCGGGGTCGGTGACGTGGGAGGGGTGGCCGGCCGCGGCCTCGGCGAGCAGGCCCACGGCGGAGCAGAGCTGGCCGGGGGTGCAGTAGCCGCACTGGAAGGCGTCGCGGTCCAGGAAGGCCCGCTGGAGCGGGTGCGGTTCCTCGCCGTCGCCGCCGAGGCCCTCGACGGTGGTGATCTCGCTGCCGTCGAGGGTGACCGCGAGCAGCAGACAGCTGTTGACGCGGCGGCCGTCGGCCAGCACGGTGCAGGCGCCGCACTGGCCGTGGTCGCAGCCCTTCTTGGAGCCGGTGAGCTCCAGGTCCTCACGCAGGAGGTCCAGCAGGACGCGCCGGTTGTCGACGCGCAGGGTGTGGGGTTTGCCGTTGACCCGGAGGGTGACCTCGGAGTGGTGGGGTGCGCTGGTCATGGGCGGGGATGACCTTCCGGACGGACGATGCTGCCATTCCCACCGCGTATCCAGTCGCCCCCGCCTCACACGTCCCGCCGCGTATCCGGTCACCCCCGCCTCACGGGTACCGGCACCCGTCCGGCGCGGTGCCGGTACCGCTCAGCCGGCCGGCGGTGCCATCGCCGCCGTCGGTTCGCCGCGGGTCGCGAACTGGGTGCGGTGCAGCTCGGCGTAGCGTCCTCCCGCCGCCAGCAGCTCGTCGTGGGTGCCGCGTTCCACGATGCGGCCGGACTCCACGACCAGGATCTGGTCGGCGGCGCGGACGGTGGACAGACGGTGGGCGATGACCACGGCGGTACGGCCCTGAAGCGCCTCGGCGAGCGCCTCCTGCACGGCCGCCTCGGAGGTGTTGTCCAGGTGGGCGGTGGCCTCGTCCAGGATGACCACGCGCTGGCGGGCCAGCAGCAGCCGGGCGATGGTCATGCGCTGGCGTTCGCCGCCGGAGAGCCGGTAGCCGCGCTCGCCGACGACCGTGTCCAGGCCGTCGGGCAGGGAGCGTACGACGTCGGTGAGCCGGGCCCGGCCGAGGGCGTCCCACAGCTCCTCGTCGGTGGCGTCGGGGCGGGCGAGCAGCAGGTTGGCGCGGACGGTGTCGTGGAAGAGGTGGCCGTCCTGGGTGACCATGCCGAGGGTGGCGCGCAGCGAGGCGGAGGTGAGGTCGCGGACGTCGACCCCGCCGATACGGACCGCGCCGGCGTCGACGTCGTACAGGCGCGGCAGCAGCTGGGCGATGGTGGACTTGCCGGCGCCGGAGGAGCCGACGAGGGCGACGGTCTGACCGGGTTCGGCGCGGAAGGAGATGCCGTGCAGCACCTCGGTGCCGCCGCGGGTGTCGAGCGCGGCGACCTCCTCCAGGGAGGCGAGGGAGACCTGGTCGGCGGCCGGGTAGGCGAAGCGGACGTCGTCGAACTCGACGGCGACCGGGCCCTCGGGGACCTCGCGGGCGTCCGGCTTCTCCTCGATGAGGGGCCTCAGGTCCAGCACCTCGAAGACCCGCTCGAAGCTGACGAGCGCGCTCATCACCTCGACCCGGGCCCCGGCGAGCGCGGTCAGCGGGGCGTACAGCCGGGTCAGCAGCAGGGCGAGGGAGACGACCGCGCCGGGCTCCAGGGTGCCGTGCAGGGCGAACCAGCCGCCGAGGCCGTAGACGAGGGCCAGGGCGAGGGCGGAGACCAGGGTGAGGGAGGTGATGAAGACGGACTGGGCGGTGGCGGTGCGGACGCCGATGTCCCGGACCCGGGCGGCGCGGGCGGCGAACTCCGCGGACTCCTCCTCCGGGCGGCCGAACAGCTTGACCAGGGTGGCGCCGGGGGCGGAGAACCGCTCGGTCATCCGGGTGCCCATGGCCGCGTTCAGGGCCGCCGCCTCCCGCTGCATCCGGGCCATCCGGCTGCCCATGCGGCGGGCGGGCAGCACGAACACCGGCAGCAGCATCAGCGCGAGCAGGGTGATCTGCCAGGACAGGGTCAGCATGACGGCGAGCGTGAGCAGCAGCGTGACGAGGTTGCTGACGACGCCGGACAGGGTGTTGGCGAAGGCCCGCTGGGCGCCGATCACGTCGTTGTTGAGCCGGCTGACCAGCGCTCCCGTACGGGTACGTGTGAAGAACGCGACAGGCATGCGCTGCACATGATCGAACACAGCCGTTCTGAGGTCGAGGATGAGTCCCTCCCCGAGCGTCGCCGACAGGCGCCGGCCGAGGATGCCGAGCCCCGCCTCGGCGAGCGCGACGAGCGCGATGAGCAGGGAGAGCCGGATCACTCGGGCGGAGTCGTGCCCCGCCACGATCGCGTCGACGACGCGTCCGGCGAGCACGGGGGTGGCGACGGCGAGCAGCGCGGTCACCACCCCGATCAGTACGAACCGGGCGATGCCGGCGCGGTGCGGGCGGGCGAAGGCGGCGATCCGGCGCAGCGTGGCGCGGGCGAACGGGCGACGCTGGGACTGCGCGTTCATCACGCTGTGCAGCTGCGTCCAGGCGGTGGTCTCCATGCTCATGCCGACGACGGTAGGACCTCAAGCTTCGTTGAGGTCAAGGTCGGCGGTTTTTCACCCGGGGTTCGGACGGCGCGGCCATCCTCGGGTGCCGTGACGATCCCCCGCCGCGTCCCCGTCCGCCGGGTGCTGTGCCTGGTGCCGCTCGCGCTGGTCGCCGTGGCCGCCGTACGGCACCGCGCCCTGCTCGCCGAGGGCTTCGGCCAGTTGCGCACCGCGTCCTGGCCGTGGCTGCTCGTCGCGGCCGGCGTCACCTGTCTGACCTGGGTGGCCGCGGCCGTCACCCGGCAGGGCGCGGTGGTGCAGCCGCTGCCGAAGGGCCGGCTGCTGGCCACCCAGTTCGCGGCGGGCGCCGCCAACCACCTGCTGCCCACGGGGCTCGGCGCGGGCGCCGTGAACCTGCGCTTCATGACCGTGTGCGGGGTGCCGCTCGCCCGGTCCTCGGCCGCGCTCGCCCTGTATCTGCTGGCCGAGTCCGTGGGCCGGCTCGGTCTGCTGGCCGCGCTGCTGATCGCCTTCCCGGGCGCGCTGCGGCCCGGGGCGCTGCTGCCGGACCACCCGGCGCCGGTGCTGCCGGTCGCCGCGGGCCTGCTGCTCCTGGCGGCCGCCGGCCTGGCCCTGGTACGGCCGCTGCGCGCGCGGGTCCGGTCCTTCGTGCGGGAGGCCCTGGGCGAGGCGCGGTCGGTGCACGCCCGGCCCGCCCGGGCGCTGGCGCTGTGGGGCGGCTCGCTGGCCTTCCCCGCGCTCCAGGCGGCCGGGCTGGCCGCGGTCGGCCGGGCGCTGGGACTGCCGGTGCCGCCCGCCCACACGGCGCTCGCCTATCTCGCGGCGACGGTCGCGGTGGCCCTGGTGCCCACGCCCGGCGGGCTCGGTTCCGTGGAGGCGGCGCTGATCGTGGCCCTGGTCGCGGTGGGCGGCCCGGCCGCGGTGGCCACGGCGGTGGTCCTGGCCTACCGGATCATCACCGTGTGGCTGCCGCTGCTGCCGGGGGCGGTGACGCTGGGGGCGCTGGTGCGGCTGAAGGTCATCTGAGGCGCCCGCGGCCCGCCGCGCTCAGCCGGTGCTCACCCGTACCGGTCCGCCCCCGGGGTCGACGCGGTCGTGCCAGCGGGCGGTGAGGGTCAGGGTGTGGTGCGCGAGGGCGGCTCGGGGGACGGGCCGGGCGCGGTGCAGGAGGCGGCCGTCCTGGTGGACGTACAGGACCGGGCGGGGCGGCGGGGTGCCGGTGCGCAGGAGGTGGCGGTCCGGCCGGGCCCCGGGGGTGACGCGGTTCGGGGTGATCCAGCGCAGCGGCGCGGACACCAGGACGGGCACCCCGGGGTCCGGCCAGGGCGCGCCCGCCAGGTGGTCCAGGACCGCGCGGGCCGCCCGGGCGCCCTCCAGGGCCGCGGTGCGGGCGGGCTCCACGGCGTGCAGCAGGTCGCCGGCGGCGAAGACACCGGGGCGCGAGGTGTGCCAGGTGCCGTCGGTCGCGGGGCCGCGGGTGCCGGGGTCGAGGACGAGACCGCCGCGCCGGGCCAGTTCGTGGTCGGGTACGAAGTCGCCGGTGAAGACCACGGTGTCGCAGGGCAGGACCGCCGTACGGCCGTCGCGGTGGCGGACCCGGACGCCGGACAGCCGTCCGCGGCCGAGGAGTTCGGTGACCGTGGCGGAGGTCAGCAGGGGGATGCCGTGGTACAGCCGGGCCGCCTGGGCGCGGGCGCGGCCGGTGTGGGCCCGCGGGTCTTCCGTGACCAGGGCGACCACCTCGGTGCCGGCAGCGCGCAGGGTGCCGGCCGCCGCGTAGGAGACGTCCTCGGCGCCGACGACGACCGCGCGGGTGCCGATGTGCTGCCCGAACAGGTGGACGGCCCGCTGGAGTTCGCCGGTGGTGTAGACGCCGGCGGGGCGGGTGCCGGGCACCAGTCGGGCGGCGCGGGGGCGTTCGCGGGCGCCGGTGGCGAGGACGACCGCCCGGGCCCGGACGGTCTCCGGGCCGCCGGGGCCGACGGTGGTGAGCACGGGTCCCCTGGGTGCCCAGTCCAGTGCCGTCACCCCGGTGCGCAGGGTGGCGCCGGCCTGGTCGGCGGCCTCGGTGAGCAGCCGGGCGTAGCGGGGGCCGGTGAGCGGGCGGGTCGGGGTGCCGAAGCCGCGGTGGGCGCTGTGCCGGGGCACGCCGCCGGGTTCGGGCTCGCGCTCCAGCACCTCCACCCGCCCGGCGCCGGCCGCGGCCAGCCGTGCGGCGGCGGTGAGCCCGGCGGGACCGGCGCCGACGACGAGGACGTCCACGTGCCGCACGGCGGTCATGACCCCGTTCCCCGTTCGAACAGCTCGCGGACCGCCGCCCCGCAGTAGAAGCCCTGGCAGCGGCCGGCCCCGGCGCGGGTGCGGCGGCGCAGGCCCTGCAGGCCGCGCGGCGGGATCGTACTGGCGAGGGCGTCGCGGATCTCGCCCCGGGAGACGCGCTCGCAGTGGCAGACCAGCATGCCGTACTCGGGGTCGGCGGCGACCAGGTCGGCCCGCCGGCAGGGCCGGGTGGAGGTCTCGCCGAGGTCGGGCAGGGTCACCGACCCGGGTTCGCGTACCGGGCCGGGGTCGAGCCCGGCGCCGGCCAGCAGCCCGGTGACGTGGGCGGCGATGGCCATCGAGGCGGTCAGTCCGGTGGAGCGGATGCCTCCGACGGTGACGTACGCCTGCCCGGGGTGGGCGGTGATGCGGTAGTCCTCGTGCCCGGTGGCCGCGCGCAGCCCGGCGTAGACGGCGGTGACCTCCTCCTCCACCAGGGCGGGGAGGATGCGCCGTCCCTTCTCCCGCAGGGCGGCAAGGCCCTCGGCGGTGGATTCGGTGGCGTGCTTGTCGTGCAGGTCCTCGGCGGTGGGGCCGAGCAGGACGTTGCCGTGGACGGTGGGCGCGACCAGGACGCCCTTGCCGAGGGCGGTCGGCACGGGCAGCAGGATGTGCCGCACCAGGGGGCGGGCGAACGTGTCGTAGACCAGGAGCTGGCCGCGGCGCGGGGTGACGGTGAAGTCGTCGTGGCCGAGGGCGCGGTCCAGGGAGTCGGCGTGCAGTCCGGCCGCGTTGACCAGGTGGCGGGCGTACAGGGTGCCCCGGCTGGTGGTCAGCCGGTGTCCGCCGTCCCAGGCCACGTCCCGCACGGCGGTGTTCAGGTGCAGGTCGGTGCCGGCGCGGACCGCCTGGGTGGCGTAGGCCAGGGTGGTCGTCCAGGGGCAGATGACGCTCTCGCCGGGGACGTGCAGGGCGCCGAGCGCGCCGGGGCCGAGGTGCGGTTCGCGGGTGTACAGCTCCTCGGGGCCGAGCAGGGCGGTGTCGTGGCAGCCGTTGTCCTCGGCCTTCCGGGCCAGCCGGGGCAGGGCGGCGAGCTGCTCCCCGTCCCAGGCGACCAGCAGGGCGCCGACCCGTTCGACGGGGATGCCGCTCCGGGCGGCGTAGGCGCCGAGCAGGGTGTGGCCCTCGCGGACCAGCCGGGCCTCCAGGGTGCCCGGGGTGGCGTCGAAACCGGTGTGCAGGATCGCGGTGTTGGCCTTGGAGGTGCCCTGGCCGACGTCGTCCTGGGCCTCGACGAGGGCGACGCGCAGCCGGGGGTGGCGGGCGAGTTCGCGGGCGATGGCGCAGCCGACCACGCCGGCTCCGACGATCGCCACGTCGTACGGCGTCCGCGGGAGCGGTCCGGTCGCGGTGACGGTCACGGGCCGAGGAGGGCGGCGACGGCGGCGCGGAACCGGTCGCGGCGTTCGGCGGCCTGGCCGGCCGGGATGCGGGGCTCGTACACGGCGGCTGGCTTCCCGTCGGGCAGGGCGTCCTCGACGCGCAGCCCGGGATCCGCGCCGAGGCGGGCGAGGGCGGCGGCGCCGAGCGCGGTGGCGTCGGGCAGCGCGGACACCTCGACCGGGCGTTGCAGCAGGTCGGCCTGGGTCTGCATGAGCAGCGCGGAGCGGGTGAGGCCGCCGTCGACGCGGAGCGTGTCCAGCGGGGCGCCCAGTTCGCCGGCGGCGGCCTCGGCCAGCTCGGCGACCTGGGCGGCGATGCCCTCGCACAGGGCGCGCACCAGGTGCCCGGCGGTGGTGTCGAGGCCGAGGCCGGTGAGCGAGCCGCGCAGGTCGCCGCGCCACCAGGGGGCGGCGAGCCCGGCGAGGGCGGGGACGAAGGTGACCCCGCCGCTGTCGGGGACGCTGCCGCCGACGGGGTCGAGGTCGGCGGCGGAGGAGAGGACGCCGAGGCCGGTGAGCCAGCGGACCGCGGAGGCGGCCGTGTAGACCTGGCCGTCCAGGCAGTAGCCGGTCTCCCCGGCGAGCCGCCAGGCCACGCAGGAGACCAGGCCGGACGCGCCGCGCCGGGGCCGGTCCCCGGTGTGCGCGAGCAGGAACGCGCCGGTGCCGTAGGTGCACTTGGCGGTGCCGGGGCCGGTGATCCGCTGGGCGAACAGGGCGGCCTGCTGGTCCACGATCAGGGCGGTGAGCGGGATCTCGGGGCCGAACGCGGTGGTGGTGCCGACGGGTTGGGCGTTGTCGGTGATCTCGGGCAGGCGTTCGCCGGTCAGGCCGAAGAGGTCCAGGGCGCGCGGGGACCACTCGGTGCGGTCCAGGTCGAGCAGCTGGGTGCGGCCGGCGGTGGCGGCGTCGGTGGCGAGGGCGCCGGTGAGGCGGTGCACCAGCCAGGCGTCCGAGGTGGTGACGACGCCGTCGCGGGTGAGGTGGCGGCGGACCCAGGCCATCTTGGGCGCGGCGAAGTACGGATCGAGGGGCAGCCCGGTCAGCTGCCGCAACTCCTCGGCATGGCCGGAGAGTTCCGCGCAGAGGGTGTCGGCGCGCCGGTCCTGCCAGACCAGGGCGTCGGTGAGCGGGCGGCCGGTGTCCGGGTCCCAGGCGAGGACGGTCTCGCCCTGGTTGGCGAGGCCGAGGGCGACGACGTCCTCGCCGGCCTCGGCGAGCGCGCGCCGGCCGGCCTCGACCACCGAGTCGTACAGCTCGCCCGGGTCCGCCTCGACCAGGCCGCCGGGCAGGTGGCGGGGGCGCACCTCGGCGAAACCGGTGCCGAGGACGCCGCGTTCGGGGCAGACGACGAGCGCCTTGGTGCCGGACGTGCCCTGGTCGACGGCGAGCACCGGCCCCGTCATCGCGCGTCCTCCGCTCCGGCCCTGAAGACCACTGCCCCGGCCCTGAGGACCACTGCTCCGGCCCTGAAGATCACCGCGCCAGCCTGCCGTCGCGCGGGCCCGGCGTCAAGCTCTTCCGGCCGGGGCGCGGCCCGTCCTCGCCGGTGGCCGGACGCGGCACCGGCCGCCTACCGCCGAGTAGGCCAACTCCCATACCTGGTGGTTGACTTGGCAACAATGGATAGGGAGAACGGTCACCTCTATAGTGACCGCCGACCACGCGAGACCACTGCTTCACCGCCCAGGGGAGGGCCGTTGCTACGTCAGGTGCGCCTGCGGCCGGGGGGCGGCTGATGGCCAGGGACGGAGCCCGCCCCTCCTACGACCCCGCCGGCCCCGATCACGCGCTGCGGGCCGCGCTCCAGGAGCTGCGCACCGGCCGCTGGATGGCCATGCGCACCCTGCTGGCGGAGACCGCCGAATGGCCGCGCTGGACCCAGCGCACCCAGGTCCTGGCGACGGCCGCGGCCGGCACCGACGTGGTGCGGGCCTGGCTCGCCGAGGAGCCGGACAGCGCCCACGCGACGGTGATGCTCGCCCGGGTCGGCGTGGAGCGGGCGCTGCGGGCCCGGCGGGAACGGCACCGGCGCACCCACGAGTTGTGGATCGAGGCGTGGGACGCGGCCCAGACGGCCACCGTGGCCGCGCCCCGGGACCCGGTGCCCTGGGTGTGTCTGCTGGCCCTGGCCCAGCTCGACCCGGAGCAGCGCTGGGAGGAGCACCGGGCCGCCCCGCCGGAGCCGATGCTGCCGCCGGGCCCCTGGGGGCTGCTGGCCGAGGCGGACCGGCGCGACCCGTTCAACCGCGAGGCCCACCACCGGATGCTGCAGTTCCTGTACGTGCGCGGCGGGTCGGGGCGGCTCACCGAGGCGTCCGGGTACGCGCAGTGGGCGGCGGCCCAGGCACCGCCCGGCTCGGCGCTGCACCTGCTGCCGCTGTACGTACGGGTGGAGCGGTACCGCCGGGACAGCGGGCAGGACGCGGCGCTGGACCTGCACTGGGTGGTGGAGGAGGCGGCCCGGGAGGCGCGGTGGGCGCTGGAGTGCTGGTTCGACCGGACGCTGCCCGGGGAGCGCGCGCTGCCGGACCTCAACCATCTGGCCCACGCGCTGTGGGGTTCCCTCCGGTTCCGGGACGGGGCGCGGGTGTTCGAGGCGATCGGCCCCTACTTCACCCCGCCGCCGTGGATGTACCGCACCCGGGACCGGGAGCGCGCGGTGGAGGTCTTCACACAGGCCCGGGACCGCTGCCGGGCCGCCGCCGAGGGCGCCGGTCCCTGAACGCCGGGGGCCGCCGCCGGGCCGCCGCCGAGGGCGCCGGTCCCCGAACACCGGGTAGCGGCAGTCAGTTCGACACCGTTCGGCAACCACGATCCGGAGGTCTCCCGCGTGTCACCCACCCCCGATCCCTCGCCCGTGCCCTCCCCCGGGCTGCCGCAGCAGGACGAGGAGCAGCGCCTGCGCGAACTCGGCTACCGGCCGGTGCTGGCCCGCCGGATGGGCGGCTTCGGCAACTTCGCGATCAGCTTCTCGGTGATCTCGATCCTGTCCGGCTGCATGACCCTGTACGGCTTCGGGCTGAACACCGGCGGCCCGGCCGTGATGCTGTGGGGCTGGGCGGGCGTGGGCCTGTTCGTGCTGTGCGTCGGCCTCGCGCTCGCCGAGGTGACCAGCGCCTATCCGACCTCCGGCGCCCTGTACTACATGGCCGACCGGCTCGGCGGCCGGCGCTGGGGCTGGTACACCGGCTGGCTGAACCTGCTCGGCCTGCTCGGCGCGATCGCCGGCATCGACTACGGCGCGGCCCTGTTCGCCGGGGCGTTCGCCAACCTCCAGTGGGGCTTCACGCCGACGCCCGGCACGACCATGCTGATCTTCTGCGTCATCCTGCTGCTGCACGCGGTGCTGAACCTGTTCGGCGTGCGTCTGGTCAGCCTGCTGAACTCGGTCAGCGTGTGGTGGCACCTGGCGGGCGTGGCGCTGATCGTGGGGGCACTGGTGATCGTCCCGGACCGGCACCGCTCGGCGTCCTTCGTGTTCACCGAGTTCGTCAACGAGACCGGCTGGGACAACCAGGTGTACGTGGCGGCGATCGGCCTGCTGCTCGCGCAGTACACCTTCTCCGGGTACGACGCCTCCGCCCATCTGTCGGAGGAGACCTCGCACGCCTCGGTGGCCGCCGCCCGGGGCATCGTCCGCGCCATCTGGGTGTCCTGGCTCGCGGGCTTCGTACTGCTGGCCGGACTGACCTTCGCCATCCAGGACTACGACGCCACGCGCACCACGGACACCGGGGTGCCGCCCGCGCAGATCATGCTGGACGGTCTCGGCACCGACGGCGCCAGCGCCCTGCTGCTCGTCGTGATCGTCGCCCAGCTGTTCTGCGGGAACGCCGAGGTCGCCGCGGCCAGCCGGATGGTGTTCGCCTTCAGCCGGGACGGCGCGCTGCCCGGCTCGCACCTGTGGCGCAAGGTGAGCGGACGCACCCAGACCCCGGTCGCCGCCGTGTGGCTGTCGGTGAGCGTGGCCTGCGTGCTCGCGCTGCCGTCGCTGTACTCGGCGACGGCGTACAACGCGGTGACCGCCATCAACGTCATCGGCATCACCCCCGCCTACGCCATCCCCGTCCTGCTGCGGCTGCGCGCGGGCGACCGCTTCCGGCCGGGGCCGTGGCACCTGGGCCGCTGGAGCAGACCGGTGGGGTGGATCGCGGTCGGGTGGGTGGCGTGCGTGACCGTCCTGTTCTGTCTGCCGCAGGCGTCACCGGTCACGGTGGGCACGATGAACTACGCCTCCGTCGCCCTCGCCGTGGTGCTGGTCCTCGCCACCGTCTGGTGGTTCGTCGCCCGCCGGTCGTACGGCACGCCCTCGGCCGCCTACGGCAGCGGCCGGGACCAGGCGGATTTCGCGGAGGGCATCGTCTGAGCCGCGGTGCGGCGGGCACCGCTCCCGGTACGAACCGACGTGCGCGATGCGGCAGGATGAACGAACGCGCCGGAGCCCGGAGTTCCGCCGGCCGGCGCGGTCGCACATCCCGGACATCGAGCAGGTGACAACGTGACGAGACTTCACAACCGGCCTCCCGCAGCCGCCGAGCGCCCCGGAGGTGACCGGTGAACCGCGCGCTGACCCTGGACGACCTCGTCCTCGCCGGAATCGCCCTGGCGGCGGGCCTGACCCTCGCCTTCATGTCCCGCACCCTGCTGCGCTGGCTGGCCAAGCACGCCAAGCGGACCCGCTGGAGCGGGGACGACGTCATCGTGGACGCGCTGCGCTCGGTCGTGCCGTGGGCGGCCATCGCGGGCGGCGCGGCGGCGGCGACGGCCGTGCTGCCGCTGACCGGAACCGTCCAGCACCACATCGACGAGGTGCTCCAGGTCTGGGTGATCGCCGTGGTGACCTTCTCCGCGGCCCGGGTCGTCGCCGGCCTGGTCCGCTCGGTCACCCAGTCCCGCTCGGGGGTGGCGGGCTCGGCGACGATCTTCGTCAACATCACCCGGGTGCTGGTGCTGGCCATCGGCTTCCTCATCGTCCTGCAGACGCTCGGCATCTCCATAGCGCCACTGCTCACCGCCCTGGGCGTGGGCGGTCTGGCCGTCGCGCTGGCCCTGCAGGACACGCTCGCCAACCTCTTCGCGGGCATCCACATCCTCGCCTCCAAGACCGTGCAGCCCGGCGACTACATCCGGCTGAGCAGCGGCGAGGAGGGCTACGTCGTCGACATCAACTGGCGTCAGACGACGGTCCGCCAGCTCTCCAACAACCTCGTGGTCATCCCCAACGGCCAGCTCGCCAAGGCCAACATGACCAACTACACCCGGCCCGAACAGGAGCTGACCGTGCTGGTGCAGGTCGGGGTGAGCTACGACTCCGACCTGGAGCACGTGGAGCGGGTGACGGCCGAGGTGGTCACGGAGGTGATGCGGGACGTCACCGGCGCCGTCCCCGACCACGAGCCCGCGATCCGCTTCCACACCTTCGGCGACTCGCGGATCGGCTTCACGGTGATCCTCGGCGTGGGCGAGTTCAGCGACCAGTACCGGATCAAGCACGAGTTCATCAAGCGCCTCCACCGCCGCTACCGCGCCGAGGGCATCCGCATCCCGGCCCCCACCCGCACGGTGGCCCTCCAGCAGGGTTCGGTGACCATCCCACAGCAGCGCAGCGGCGAGGACGCGGTGTCGGGGGTTCCGGGCGCGGAGTAGGCGGGGGTAGCGGGTTCACGGGGGGGCCGAGCGGGGTGCGCGGGGAGCCGGGTGGGGGTGCGGAGGCCGGGCGGAGGGCCGTAGAGGCGCCGGGTGGAGGACCGTACAGGCGCCGGGTGGAGGACCGTACAGGCACCGGGTACGGAGGCCCCTCGGGGCGCCGGCCGGAAGCGGCCCTGGGGGCGGGCTGGAGGGGTCCCTGGCGTGGGCCGGGGCCCGAGGCCCGGTCGGCGGAACGGAAGGGCGCAGGGCGGGACCGAGGCTGCCCGGCGCCCGCAACGGGCCGAGGCGGAACGCCGCCGGCACAAGGCCGACGGCCACAGCGGCCCGAGTGGAAGGCCGAGGCCATAGAGGCCGGGGCCGAAGGCCGCAGAAGGGCGGGGGAAGGACCCGGGGCCCGGGTGACAGGCCGGCGGAAGCCGAGGACGGGGGGCCGCAGCAGACCGGGCGGAGAGGCGCACGGCCCCGCTAGGACCCCGCCGGGGGCCCGCGCGGAAGGGCCCGGGGCCGGGGTGGACGGCCGCTGGGGGCCAAGGGGGAGGCCGCAGCAGGCCGGGCGGAGAGGTCCAGGGACCCGCTGGGAGACCGAGCGGTGAGGCGCACGGCCCCTGCTGGGACGCCGCCGGAAGCCAGGACGGAAGGTCCCGGGCCCCGGGGTGGGCGGCCCCTGGCGACCAAGGCCGAAAGCCCGCAGCAGACCGAGCGAAGAAGGACACGTCCCCGCCGGAAAGCCAAGGCGGAAGGTCCCGGGCCCCGGGGTGGACGGCCTCTGCGAGCCACGGTGAGAGGCCGCCGAAAGGCCGGGCCCGAGGGCACCGGGGGCGGGGCGGAGCGCCGGGGGCCGAGGCCGCAGGGGTCGTATGCTCGGAAGGCGTGGCTTCTCCCGCTTTCGACCCCCGTGCGCTCGACCGGCGGCTGGACGCGCTCGCGCGGCAGCCGTTCCGGGCCCGGTTCCACCTGCGCGGGCGGGAACTCGCGACCGCCCGGCTGAAGGGGCCGGCGACCCTGCGGTGGCACGCCTACGACCTGATCGCCCGGCGGCTGGCACCGGCCCGGCCGTACAAGGACGGCAGACAGACCCCCTACCGCGGCCACCCGGTCTTCGTGGCCCAGCACGCGACCGCCACCTGCTGCCGCGGCTGCCTGGAGCGCCGGCACGGCATCCCCCGGGGCCGCGAGCTGACCCGAACCGAACACGTGTACGTGGTGGACGTGATCTGCCGCTGGATCGAGCGGGAGACGGCGGGTCACGGAATTCCCGGGCCGGACCCCTGTCGAGCGGAGGGCGATCACGAGATATCTTGATGTCGAGCAATGTTGCAGACGTGGAGCGGAGCACCCGGTGACTGACTCGACCATCATCTACACCTACACAGACGAGGCCCCGGCCCTGGCGACGCATTCGTTCCTGCCGGTGATCCAGGCGTACGCCTCGCAGGCCGGTGTGCCCGTGGAGACCCGCGACATCTCGCTGGCCGGGCGCATCATCGCCGTCTTCCCGGAGTACCTGAACGAGGACCAGCGCATCCCGGACGCGCTGACCGAGCTGGGCGAGCTGGCCAAGACCCCGGCGGCCAACATCATCAAGCTGCCGAACATCTCGGCGTCCATCCCGCAGCTGAAGGCCGCCGTCGCCGAGCTCCAGGGCAAGGGCTACGCGCTGCCGGACTACCCGGACGACCCGAAGACCGACGAGGAGCGCGAGATCCGCGCCCGCTACGACAAGGTCAAGGGCTCCGCCGTCAACCCGGTGCTGCGTGAGGGCAACTCCGACCGCCGTGCCCCGGCCTCGGTGAAGAACTACGCCAAGACCCACCCGCACCGCATGGGCGCCTGGACCCCCGAGTCCAAGACCAACGTCGCGACCATGGGCGAGAACGACTTCCGCTCCACCGAGAAGTCCGTCGTCATCGCCGAGGACGGCACGCTGAGGATCGAGCTGGTCGCCGAGGACGGCACCACCACCGTCCTGAAGGACTCCGTACCGGTCCTGAAGGACGAGGTCGTCGACGCCTCCGTCCTGCGCGTCGCCGAGCTGAACAAGTTCCTCGCCGCGCAGGTCGCCCGCGCCAAGGAGGAGGGCGTCCTGTTCTCCGTGCACCTGAAGGCCACGATGATGAAGGTCTCCGACCCGATCATCTTCGGTCACGTGGTGCGCGCGTTCTTCCCGAAGACCTTCGCGAAGTACGGCGATACCCTCAAGGCGGCCGGCCTCACCCCGAACGACGGCCTCGGCGGCATCCTCAAGGGCCTGGAGAACCTGCCCGAGGGCGCCGAGATCAAGGCATCCTTCGACGCCGAGATCGCCGAGGGCCCGGCCCTGGCCATGGTCGACTCCGACAAGGGCATCACCAACCTGCACGTGCCCTCGGACGTCATCATCGACGCCTCCATGCCGGCGATGATCCGCACCTCCGGCCACATGTGGGGCGCCGACGGCCAGGAGCACGACGCCCTCGCCGTCATCCCGGACTCCTCCTACGCCGGTGTCTACCAGGCCGTCATCGACGACTGCCGGGCCAACGGCGCCTACGACCCGTCCACCATGGGCTCGGTCCCGAACGTCGGCCTGATGGCGCAGAAGGCCGAGGAGTACGGCTCCCACGACAAGACCTTCGAGATCCCGGCCGCGGGCACCGTCCGCCTGGTCGACCAGGCCGGCGACGTCCTGATCGAGCAGCCGGTCGCGCAGGGCGACATCTTCCGCGCCTGCCAGACCAAGGACGCCCCGATCCGCGACTGGGTCAAGCTGGCCGTCACCCGCGCCCGCGCCACCGGCGACCCGGCGGTGTTCTGGCTCGACGAGAACCGCGCGCACGACGCCAACCTGATCGCCAAGGTCAAGCAGTACCTGCCGGAGCACGACACCGAGGGCCTGGACATCCGGATCCTGTCCCCGGTGGAGGCCACCAAGCTGTCGGTGGAGCGCATCCGCCGCGGCGAGAACACCATCTCCGTCACCGGCAACGTGCTGCGTGACTACCTGACCGACCTCTTCCCCATCCTGGAGCTGGGCACCAGCGCCAAGATGCTGTCGGTCGTCCCGCTGATGGCGGGCGGCGGCCTGTTCGAGACCGGTGCCGGCGGCTCCGCGCCCAAGCACGTCCAGCAGCTGGTCAAGGAGAACTACCTGCGCTGGGACTCGCTCGGCGAGTTCTTCGCGCTGGTGCCGTCCTTCGAGCAGTACGCGGCGGCCACCGGCAACACCCGCGCCAAGGTCCTCGCCGACACCCTGGACCGCGCCACGGCGACCTTCCTGAACGAGGACAAGTCCCCGACCCGGCGGGTGGGCGGCATCGACAACCGCGGCAGCCACTTCTACCTGTCCCTGTACTGGGCGCAGGAGCTGGCGCAGCAGACCGAGGACGCCGGTCTCGCCAAGGCGTTCGCGCCGCTCGCCGAGGCCCTGGCCGCGAACGAGCAGAAGATCGTGGACGAGCTGAACGCCGTCCAGGGCCGGCCGGCCGAGATCGGCGGCTACTACCAGGTGGACAAGGCCAAGGCGGACGCGGTCATGCGCCCGTCGGCCACCTGGAACGAGGTCCTGGCGTCCCTGAGCTGACCCCCGCGACACCCTGAGACCGCGCCCCGGACGGCACCGCCCGTCCGGGGCGCGGTCCGTTGTCGGTGGCGTGTGGCACCGTGATCACGCACGATGCCACCGACACGCCCCTGGAGCAGCCCGTGACCTCCTTCGACCTCCTGCCCGGCGCCCCGGAGTCGCCCGTGCTGCTGCACGTGCCGCACTCCTCGCGGGTGATACCGGACGACGTGCGCGCCGGGATCGTGCTGGACGACGAGGGGCTGGAGCGGGAGCTGGACCACATCACGGACGCGCACACCGCCGAGCTGGCCGAGCGGGCCGCCGCGCTCGCCGGGACCCGGCCCTGGCGGTTCGTCAACCGGCTGTCCCGGCTGGTGGTGGACCCGGAGCGGTTCCCGGACGAGCGGGAGGAGATGGCGGCCGTCGGAATGGGCGCCGTGTACACGCGGACCACGCACCGGGCCGGACTGCGGCCCGCGGACACCGACCCGGAGCCGCTGCTGGCCCGGTATTTCCGGCCGTACGCGCGGGCCATGACCGAGGCGGTGGCCGGCCGGCTGGCCGCGACCGGGCGCGCCGTGATCATCGACGTGCACTCGTACCCCACCGAGCCGCTCCCCTACGAGCTGCACGGCACCGGCCCGCGCCCGCCGGTGTGCCTGGGCACGGACGCCTTCCACACCCCGCCCGCCCTGACCGAGGCCGCTCGCGAGGCGTTCGCCGGCTGCGGGGAGACGGGACTGGACAGCCCGTTCGCCGGGACGTACGTACCGCTGGACTTCTACGGCACGGACGCCCGGGTCGGCGCGCTGATGGTGGAGATCCGCCGGGACACGTACATGACGGAGCCGGGCGGCCCGGCCGGACCCGGCCTGGACCGCCTGGCCACGGCCCTGGCGAGGCTGGTCGACACGGTGTGACGGTGTGGCCGACGGCGGCGGCACGGACCCCGGCCCGAAGGCACCGGCCCGCGCCGCTGCCGTGTCACGCCCGCAGCCACTCCGTCACGATCACCTCCGCGCCGGTGCGCAGGCGCAGGGCGAACGGGCCGGTGGGCGGCGGGCCGCCGGTGAACCGGCCGAGGGGGTCGGCGGTGAGCGGGCGGACGTGCCCCGGGCCGCCGAGGAGTTCGATCCGCGCCGACTGCGGCGGCAGCAGCTGGCCGATCAGCCCGTCCCCGGTGACCTCCACGTCCACGGTCACCTCGCCCGCCCGGAAGGTGAGCATGCGCGGTGGGTCCATGGCGCCCCGGACCGGCAGGGCGTCCACGAGCGAGTCGAAGGTCAGCTCGGCGAGCCGGGCGTCCAGGTCGTGCAGCGCGAACGCGTCCAGGGCCGACTGGAGCAGCTCGGCCGGGACCGGGTCCAGCACGGCGGCGGCCTGCCGCAGCTCCTCCTCCAGCAGCCCGTCCGCGAGCGCGTCCGGTCCCTCGGGCATCTCCTCGTCCCCGTTCACAGCGCACCTCGCGCGTCCATCCGGGCCCGCAGCCGGCGCAGACAGCGCTGGCGCAGCGGGCCGATGCTGCCGACCGCGATGCCGAGCGCGGCCGAGATCTCCCCGTAGCTGGGCGGCGGCGAGGCCATCAGCACGCGCAGCAGCTGCCGGCAGCGCTCGCCCAGTCCGTCCAGTTCCTGCCACAGCCGGCGGACCCGCTCGGCCCGGTCCGCCGCCTCCTCCGAGTCGATCAGCGACTCCTCCGGGGTGCGCTCGTCGCTGGCCCGGTCCAGCACCCGCGGATCGTCGGTCAGGGTCAGCCGGGCCAGGCCCTTGAGCACCTTCAGGCACTCGTGCCGGGCCGTACTGGCCAGCCAGGCACCGGCCTTGTCGGGCTCCCGGATGCGGCCGAGGTGCTGGGCGAAGCGGAACCACACGGTCTGGAAGACCTCGTGCCCGTCGGCCTCCGAGAGCCGGTGCGCGCGCACCACCGACCACACCAGCGGGCTCAGCCCTTCCACCAGCGCCTTCCAGGCCGCGGCGTCCCCGTCGACGGCGGACCGGACCAACGCGCCGACCTCTGTTCGGTCCACGGCTCCATCCCTTGTGTACGGCACGCCATCGTACGCCGTGCGGGGAAGGGTCCCGGCGCTCATACCGGCAGCGCCGGGATCGCGGCCGGTACGGGGCGCCAGGTGGGCGGGCGGAGCGCCGGAGCGCGCGCCCCGCGTACCTCGGCGCGGTCCGCGGCGGCCGCCAGCAGCGCGGCGCCGGCCGCCCGCGGGTCGCGTTCCCGGTACCGCGTCATCCGGTCGGCGACGAGCCCCGCGACCACCGGGGTGGCGAACGAGGTGCCGCTCCACTGCGCCGGACCCTCGAACATCACCTGGTCCGGCTTCCCGCCCGTGCTCGCCAGGCCCTCGCTCAACACGCCGGTGTGCGGCGGGTACTGGCAGGTGCACGCGTACTCGTCGGGGCCGAACCGGCAGGAGTCGTAGGTGGAGTGCTGGTAGACGTACGGCACCGGGACCCGGAAGCCGGTGAGGGCGCTGGTGAGGCGCTCGCCGGGGGCGTAGGCCCGTACCCAGGGGCCGTGGTTGCTGAAGCAGGCCCCGCCCTCGCCGTCCGCGCGCAGCGCCCCGACCGACAGCACGCTGCCGGCGTACTCGGGCAGCCCGGCGTAGGCGGCGGGCCAGAACGGGGTGGCGCTGCCGTTGTTGCCGGCCGCGGCCACCAGCAGGGTGCGCTGGTCGCGCAGTTCCCGCATGAACGCGTCCAGTCCGATCAGGCCGTCGGCGTCCTCGCTGGGCGTGCCGGCCGACAGGCTGATGATGTCCGGCCAGCCGTCCCGGTCGACCGCCTCGAACAGCAGGGCGCCGAACTCCGACTCCAGCACGGCGCCCGCGTCGCTGAGCGTTCCCCGCACGGTGATGTCGGTGTTGGGCGCGACGGCGGCGAGGATCCCGGCGATGAACGTGCCGTGGCCGACGTACTGGCGCAGCACGCCGTCGGCGTCGGTCTCGGCGCGCTGGGCGTCTCCGGTGGTGTGGGCGAGCAGCGGACAGCACCGGTGGTCGTGCACCAGGCCGGTGTCGACCACGAGGACGCCGACCGCGGTGGCCGGGTCGTAACGGCCTTCGGCGGCGGCCGGGTTGGCGGATTCGGTCCGCGGGACGGGCACCGGCTCGTCGCCGGGGCAGGCGTTCACCGCGATGTGCATGACGTGGTTGCGTCCGGCCAGCCGGCGGCCCCGCCGGTCCTCGGCCTGCCGGACGGCGTGCAGGGCGTGCGGCACGGTGTCCTCGCCGTCGGCCGGGTCGCCGACCCGGATCCGGGTCACGCCGGTGCGGCCCGTCTGCGGGCCCTCGCGGCGTACGTGGTCGGGGACGAGGCCCTGGGTCTCGGTGAAGTGGGTGCGCACGGCGTCCTCGACGAACGGGGCCTCCTCGCCGTCCCGGACGAGGACGACCCCCTTCTCGTACAGGAAGCCCGCCGAGTCGTCCGGCCCCATGGTCAGCGGGACGTCGGGCAGGGCGCGCTGGATGTGCTGGAACTGCTCGTGGAAACGCTGTGGTGCCACGTGATGTCCTCCCCCGTAGACGGTGCTGCGACAGTTGAGAGTCGCCGGACCGCCGTCTGATACAGCCGGCTACTACCATGCGAGACGTGACAGCGGGAAGCGAGGCGATTCTCGAACTGCTGCCCATGGTGTTCGCCGACCCGGGCGAGGCCCGGGCGCGGGCCGAACACGTGCTGCGCTCGGGTCCGTCACCGCTGCACGCGAGCGTGGCCCACCAGGTACTCGGCATCTGGCAGCGGGACTTCGGTGACCTGCGGATCGCGCTGCGGCACCTGCGGCGGGCCCGGGACCTGGCCGCGCGCGCCGAGTCGGCCGACCGGGAGGCCGACGTGCTCGCGACGCTCGGGGTCGCACTGGTGCACGCGGGGCGCACACGGCAGGGACTCGCCTCGTTCGAGCGGGGGGTGGCCCGGGGCAGCGGGCACACCCGGGCCCGGGTGCTGTACCGGCGCGCCTACGTGTGGTGGGTGCTGGGCCGGCACCGGGAGGCGCTGGAGGACGTGCGGCGGGCGCTGCCGGTGCTGCGCCAGGTCGCCGACGACATCTGGACCGCGCGGGCGCTGACCCTGCGGGCCACCGTGCACCTGGCGCTCGGCGCGGTGGACCGGGCGGTCGCCGACTTCACGGCGGCGGAGCGGCTGTGGGACACCACCGGCCAGGAGCACGACAAGGCGGACGCGGTGGAGAGCCGGGGCCTGGCCGCCTTCCGGTCCGGGGACATCCCGGCGGCGCTGCGGCTGCTGGACGAGGCCGAGGAGCGCTACGCCAAGCTGGGCACCCCCACCTACAACCTGTCGATCCGGCGCTGCGAGGTGCTGCGGGCGGCGGGGCTGGCCCCGGAGGCGCTGGCCGAGGCGGACGCGGCGATCGCGGAACTCGACCGGATCGGCGGGCAGTCCACCCGCAAGGCCGAACTGCTGCTCGCCGCCTCCTGGGCCGCCCGCTCGGCGGGGGACGCGCACACCGCCATAGCCCGCGCCGCCGTCGCCGTACGGCTGTTCGCGGCGCAGCGCCGGACCTGGTGGGAGACGCACGCGCGACTGGTGCTGATCGAGGCGCGGGTGGCGGCAGGGCGCCGGTCGGGGCGGATGGTCGCGGACGCGGCGGCGGTCGCCGAGAAGCTGGCCTCCTTCGGCTCGCCCGCCGCGCCGGAGGCCTCGCTGCTGGCCGGCCGGATCGCGCTGGCACTGGGCTGGACGGCCGACGCGGAACGGCACTTGGCGGTGGCCGCGCGCAGCCGGTACGGCGGGCCGCCGCCGGCCCGGGTGACCGGCTGGGCGGCGCCGGCGCTGCGGGCGCGGGCGGCCGGGTCCCGGCGGGGCGTGCTGGAGGCGTGCCGGCGCGGCCTGGACGTGCTGGACGACCACCGGATGACGCTGGGCGCCTCGGAGCTGCGCGCCCACGCGACCGCGCAGGGCGCCGAACTGGCCGCGCTGGCGCAGGAGGTGAGCCTCGCGCAGGGCAGTCCGCGGCGGCTGCTGGCGTGGAGCGAACGGTGGCGGGCGACCGTACTGTCCGCGCCGCCGACCCGGCCGCCGGACGATCCGGCGCTGCTGAGCGGGCTGACCGCCTACCGGGAGATCGCGGCCCGGGCGGAGGCCGCCCGGATGGAGGGCCGCCCGGTGCCGGCGCTGGAGCGCGAACAGCGGCGCCTGGAACGGGAGGTGCGCTCCCGCACCCGGCACATGGGCGGCGCCGCGGCGGGCGCCGGGTACCGCTTCGACGTGGACCGGCTGCTGGACCGGCTCGGCGACGGGCGGCTGGTGGAACTGGTCGTGGTCGACGGCCGGGTGCACGTCCTGCTGTGCGGTCAGGGCCGGGTACGGCGGTTCGCCGGCGGGTCGCTGGACCAGGCGGTGGCCGAGGCCGGGCATGTGCAGGCCGCGCTGCGGCGGCTGGCGCATCCGGGGGCCGAGGCGCGGCTGCCGCTGGTGGAGGAGGCCGGCCGGCGGCTGCAGGACCTGCTGCTGGCCGGCGCGGTGCCGCATCTGGGGGCCGGCCCGGTGGTGATCGTGCCACCGGGCGCGCTGCACCAGGTGCCGTGGGCGCTGCTGCCCGCGCTGCGCGAGCGGGTGCTCAGCGTGTCGCCGTCGGCGGGCAGTTGGCTGCGCGCGCGGGAGACGGAGCCGCCGCCCCGGGGCCGGCCGGTGCTGGTGCGCGGCCCGGGTCTGGCGACCGGCGGCGCGGAGGTGCCGGAGCTGGCCGGCCGGTACGGCACGGCGACGGTCCTGGAGGACGACGAGGCGCGGGTGCCCCGGGTGCTGGCCGAGCTGGACGGCGCGGGCCTGGCGCACCTGGCCGCGCACGGCACGTTCCGCGCCGACAGCCCCCTGTTCTCCGCGCTGCGGATGGCGGACGGGCCGCTGATCGTGCACGACTTCGAGCGCCTGGCCCGCAGCCCGTACCGGATCATCCTGTCCAGCTGCGAGACGGCGCGCCTGGCCTCGGTCGGCGCGGACGAACTGCTGGGCGTGGTCACGGCGTTGCTGCCACTGGGCACGGCCGGGGTGGTGGCGAGCAGCGCGCCGGTGAACGACGCGGCGGTGGTGCCGCTGATGCTGGCCCTGCACAAGGGCCTCGACACGGGCCTGTCCCTGGCCGAGGCCCTGCGAGACGCCCGCGCCGCCCTGCCGGGCGACGCCGTCCACCAGGCGACGGGCTGGGCCTTCGCGGCGTTCGGGGCGGCCTAGCGGTGCTTCGGTGGGACGAGTGTTGTCTGCGGGGTCTGATGCCGGACGGGACCTTGCGGGCCCTGCGGCACTTGTCCCGCGGGCTGCGCCGGGGCCGCACCGGCTCGACGACGTGCTCCTCGGACCCCATCCGCCCCGGCCCGGCCGGAGCGGCCGCCGCATCGCCGGGCTCCTCGGCCGGTCGCCCGCCGACCGCCCGGAGTCGCTGGAGGCGCTGCGCGTCCGCCTCGGCCACGGCCGGGTCCGGCGGGCGACCGCCCACGCGCTCGGCCCGCACCCCGACACCGTCGACAACCGGCTCGCCGAACGCACCGGCACCGGCCTCTCCTCACACAGGAGCACGGCAACGGCCATCGCCCCGCTGCTGCGGCAGACAGACACCTGACGCCACCTCATCGGTGTCCACGAACCGACCTGGCCCGGCCCCCTTCGCGTCACCGCTCATGATTTTCTCTGTGAGGGACGCCCAGTCGAGGGCACCCGACACATCAGGAAAGCTGAGATTTCCGGTGGGATCACTGCTGTTGACCGGATCACCTGCCGCATACAGGTAAGGGTTGCTTTCCTGGCCGCTGGGGCCGGGCTGGGTGAAGCGGCCGAGGTCGGGGTCGTAGTAGCGGGCGCCCATCTTGTACAGACCCGTCGGGTCGAGATAGGCGCTGGTGTAGCGGAAGGGCTGCTGGGTGCCGGTGTTGGTGCGCGGCTCGCCGTAGGGCCCGTAGGTGTACGTCGCGGTGCGCTTGCCTGATGTGTCGACCAGGCCGATGACCAAGTTCTGGGCGTCGGTGAGGTAGTACTGGCTGCTGCCCCAGGAGTGCGCCTACCTCCTGCCCGGCGGAACCCGGTCTGGATCGATGACGGCCTGCCGGTCGCCTCCCCGCACAGTGACTGTCACGCCGTCTCCCGGTCGGGGCCGTCCAGCAGCCAGGGCAGTGCGGTCCGGTCGCCCGTGCCGAGGCGTGTGTAGGCGCCGTACAGATGGTTGCCGACCGTCCGTACCGACAGTGTCAGCTTCTCGGCGATCTCGCGGTTGCTCAGTCCGGCCGCGGCCAGGGTGACGATCTGCCGTTGGCGGGCGGTGAGTTCGCCGAGGACCAGGCCGGCCAGCGCGGGCGTGTTCGCGCCCTGGCAGCGACCGGCCAGGGCCACGGCCCGGGTCCGGGAACGTCTCGCGGCGCTCGGATCCCGGTGCGTCCGGGCGGCCTGCGCGTACGCCTCCGCCGCGTAGAGCGTGAAGCCCCGCTCCGCCAGTGCCTCGGCGGCCCGGTCCAGCGCGGGACCGTCCGCGCGGGCGAGGGCGTCGGCGTGCCGGGCCAGCACGCTGCCGGCCGGCAGCCGTCCGGCCGCCCGGCCGGGCTGCCCGAGGCGTACGGCGGCGTAGCGGGCGTGGACGTCGTCCGGGCCGGCCGGCTCGTCCGGTCCGCCCCCGGCCAGCCGGAGTTCCCCGCGGCAGCCGTCGTCCGAGGGAGTCGACCGCAGTCCTTCCCGGGCCCAGGCCGCCGCCTCGCGCAACTCGCCGCGCAGGCGGGCGAACCGGGCGCGGGTCTCGGCGTACCGGGCGGGCAGCGGGGCGTCGTGCGCCACCAGCCACTCCCCCACCGGCGTGGGCAGCGGACGGACGTCCAGCCGCTCCATGTGCCGTACCAGGGCGTGTCGTTCGGTGTCGAGCGCCGGTCCGTACGCGGGGGCCGTCCGGCCCAGCCGGAGGGCCCGCAGCCGGCCGGCCGTGGCGCGCAGCACGGTGCCGTGCAGGGGGTGGGCGAGGGTGACCGCGCCCTGTTCGCCGACGTCGATCAGACCGTCCGCCTCCAGGCGTTCCAGGACCTCCAGCTCCACCTCGTCCAGCTCGTCCAGCGGCAGCGGCAGGGGTTCGGCGAAGGCGAGGCGGTCCAGGATGTCGCGTTCGCCGGGACCGGAGCGCTCCAGGGCGGGGGCCAGCCGCTCCCGGACCGCCGGGGTGACCGGCAACGGCCCTCGCCAGGCCCACTCGCCGGTACCGGCAACGGACTCCAGCCGCCCGGCCCCGACGAGCCCGGCGCCGACGAGCCCGGCGCCCGGGAGCTGGGCCGGCGGCTTGGACGGGGCAAGTGCCGCCCCCGCAACGGACGTCGGCACGCCGGCCCCCTCAAACGCCGCCCCCGCAACGGACATCGGCGCGCCGGACCCCGCGAACGCCGCCCCCGGAACAGGCGTCGGCGCTGCGACCCCGGTAAGTGCCGGGCTCGGCAGGAGCGTCGGCCGGGTCGCTTCGGTGAGCGCGGTGAGCAGGTCGCGCAGCAGGCGCAGGTCGCCTCGGCAGGCCTGGTGCAGCCGGCGCACGGTGAGGGGGTCCAGTGCGGCGCCGGCGAGGAGCCGGGCGGTGTCCTCGTGCGGGAGCGGGCCGAGGGGCAGCCTGGGCAGCAGTTCCCCGGTCCACAGCCGGGACACCGCGCCGGGCGCCGGTACGCCGTCCGCCGCGGCCACGATCAGCCGGGTGCGGCCGTGCACGGCCAGCTGGTGGAGCAGGGCGGCGGAGGTCTCGTCCAGCAACTGGGCGTCGTCCACGACGAGAACCCGTACGCCGGACAGCGCGCGGACCGCGCGGTGCAGCGAGACGGTGTCGGGAAGCAGATGCGCGAACGCCGCGAGCGGCAGGTCCCGGGCCTCGGGCGTGCCGGTCACCCGGGCGTGGTCCAGGCCCCGGACCGCCTCGGTGATCAGCCGGGTCTTGCCGTGGCCCGCCGGTCCGGTCACCACGATGCCCGGCCGTCCCCCGGTCAACGCGGCGCGCACCCGCTCCAGTTCCTCCGACCGGCCGGTGAACGGCCAGGGCAGCTCCAGGGTCTTCGCGTCCTGTCGGTAAGTCCTCACACCATGCTGAGCGCGGATACTCGGTTCTGATACAGGGCGACTTGAGTAGCCCTCGACTCAGGTGTGCGGCCGGGGCCGGCGGCACTCTGTTGGCATGACCCGACGCCTCTGCTCGCTTCCGCGGCAGCCGGTCCCGTCGTTCGCGGCGGAACTGACCGCCGAGCGGCTGGGCGCGCTGCTCGCCGGGCGGCGGATGTGGGTCAACGGCACGGTGCTGCACTACTGCTTCCTGGACGCCCGCACCGACGCCTCGGTCATCCCGGTTCCCGGGGCCGGGGAGCCGCGCCGGGTGCCGTGGGCGGGCGGTCAGGGGCAGCGGGAGGTGGTCCGCGACTGCTTCCGCGAGTGGCAGGACCTCGGCATCGGCGTCACCTTCGCCGAGGTCGCCGACCGGCACGAGGCGGAGCTGCGGATCGGGTTCCAGGCCGGTGCCGGGTCCTGGTCGGCGGTGGGCCGGGACGCCCTGTCGGCGGGCCGGGGCGAGCGCACCATGAACCTCGGCTGGGACGTGACCGCGCCCGGGGAGCGCGGGACGGTCCTGCACCAGATCGGGCACGCGCTCGGCATGGTGCACGAGCACCAGAGCCCGTACGCGGGGCTGCACTGGGACGACGAGGCGGTGTACGCGGAGCTGGCCGGCCCGCCGAACTTCTGGAGCCGGGAGACGACGTACACCAATGTGCTGGGCCGGCTGGACGCCTGCGAGGCGGGGGCCTCGGTGTGGGATCCGCAGTCGGTGATGACGCTGCCGCTCGGGCCGGGGCTGGTGCTGGAGCCGGAGCAGTACCGCGGGGGGCTGCGGCCGCCCGGCAGCCCGTCCCCGGCCGACAAGGAGTTCGTACTGCGCTGGTATCCGCCCGCCGGTCCGGCGGGGCCGGCCGCGCTGGTGCCGTTCCGGTCGGTGCCGCTCGGTCTCGGGCCGGGCGAGCAGGCGGACTTCGCCGTCGAGCCGCCGGAGACCCGCGAGTACACCGTGGGCACCTTCGGCGAGGCCGACACCGTGCTCGTGGTCTTCGAGGAGCGCGACGGGGAGCCGCGCTTCCTCGCGGGGCGGGACGACGGCGGCACGCCGGACAACGCCGCCGTCCGGGTCCGGCTCGTCAAGGGCCGCCGCTACACCGTCCGGGTCCGCCTGTACTCGACGTGGGGGTCGGGAGAGACGGCGGTCATGTGCTGGTGACGGCACACGGACGGCACTGAGGCCACAGTCCGGCACCGGGGGAACGGGCGCGGACGTCACCTACGGGGGAGGTGACGTCCGCGCCCACGCCGCGTTCGTACCCGCTCAGGACGCGGTGCGCAGCGGCTCCACGCCGATGACCTTGCGGTAGACGCGGGCGCCGTCACCGTAGTCGTCGACGGCGTAGTGCCAGGTGGCCTGGTTGTCCCAGAGCACGAAGTCGCCGGGCCGCCAGCCGAAGCGGATCGTGTAGTCCGGCGAGGCGGCGTGCCGCAGGAGGTGGTCGAGCAGGGCCCGGCCCTCCTGTGCGGTGACGCCGGTGAGCCCGAGCGCGGAGGAGCTGAGGAAGAGTCCCTTGCGTCCGGTGAGCGGGTGTTCGAGGACGACCGGGTGCTCGGTGGTGGTCTCGTCCGGGGCGGTCTTCCGGCTGCCCTGCGCGTAGTTCTCCGGGTTGCCGTCGTAGACCGCGTTGACGTCGGCGAGCAGCTTCTTGAAGGGCTCGGACAGGTCGTCGTAGGCCGCCTGGAGGTCGGCCCACAGGGTGTGGCCGCCGAGTTCGGGCACCTCGTCGTAGGTCAGTGACTCGATGGCGAAGGCGGGGGTGCGCCACAGGCCGCCGATGTGCCAGGTGCTGGCCTTGCCGGTGTGCCGCACGTTGTAGGGGTAGACCAGCGGGTGGTCCGGGTGGCGCTTGGCGGTGGGGTGGTCGAACGGTTCGGCGAACAGCCGGACCGCCTCGACGTGCTGTTCGGGGGTCAGGTGCTGATCGCGGAACACCAGCACCTTGTGGTCGCGGAAGGCCCCGCGCAGCGCGTCGGCGGTGGCCGCGTCGACGGGGCGGGTCAGGTCGACGCCGGATATCTCCGCGCCGATGCGCGGGCCGGTCCGGTGGATGACGAGACTGGTGCCGGGATCGGTGACGGTGGTCATGTCCATCTCCTCGGTACGAAGCTCAGGTGTGCGCGGATGCGGACGTGCGGCGGCTCAGCGGCCGGCCGGCACGGGGGCCGGTGCGGGCGCCGGGCGGGGGACGACCGGGGCCCAGGGGAACGGCGGGTCGGGGATGTGACGGCGCAGTACCGGGGCGACCTCGGACTGGAACAGTTCGAGGGAGTCGCGGTGGCGCGTGGGCGGCAGCCCGCCCGCGTCCGCCGCCACGTGCAGCACGGTGTGCCCGAACTCCTCGTGGTAGCGGTGCACTTTGTCGATCACCTGCTCGGGGCTGCCGATCAGGGCCGAGCTGCGGGCGACGAAGTCCTCCAGGGTCTCGAAGACCACGGGCAGGCCCGCCGCCCGCTTCATGGCCAGGTCGGCCTCGAAGACCGGGCGGTACGCCGTGAGCGCCTCCTGGGAGGTGCGGGCGACGTACAGTCCGGCCGTGCCGGCGCCCACCGCGAGGTCCGCCGGGTCGTGGCCGTAGTGTTCCCAGCGCTCCCGGTAGTGGCGGATCAGCGCGGCGTAGGGCTCGATGGGGTGGGTGACGTTCGCCGAGAACAGCGGGTCGCCGTAGCGTGCCGCGAGGTCCACGGACTCTTCGCTGGTGGCGCTGCCGTGCCAGACGCGCACCGGCCGCTGGTAGGGCCGTGGCCACACCTCGGCGTCCCTCAGCGGCGGCCGGAACCGGGTGTCGGCACTCACCTTGTCCTCGCGCCACAGCCGCCGGAACACCTCGTAGCTCTCGGCGTTGCGGGCCCACTGGTCCTCGGGGGTGACCTGGAACAGCTCGCGCTGCGCGGTGCCGTTGCCCTTGCCGATGATGAGGTCCAGCCGGCCGTCGGAGAGATGGTCCAGGGTGGCGTAGTCCTCGTACGCCCGGACCGGGTCGAGCAGGCTGAGCGTGGTGACGGCGGTGAACAGCCGGATGCGGCGGGTGAGCGCGGCGATGTGGCCCAGCACCACCGTCGGCGCGGAGGAGAGGAACGGCCGTTCGTGCCGCTCCCCCACGCCGAAGCCGTCGAAGCCGAGTTCCTCCGCCAGGATGGCGTCGTCCAGCACCTCGCGGAACCGTTCGTGCGCCGTCTTCAGCAGGCCGGTGGCGGGGTCCGGCCGGTGCACGATCAGCGTGATGGCGAGGAACTTCACGACGCGGCCCGCTCGGCGGGGGCGCCGGTGCCCCGGGCGGCGTCGGGGTGGGCGAGGCCCAGGTGGTCGCGCAGGGTGGTGCCCTCGTAGTCGGCGCGGAAGACGCCCTGTTCCTGGAGCAGCGGGACCACCTGGTCGGCGAACGGGTCGAGCCCGCCGGGGGTGATGTGCGGGACGAGGATGAAGCCGTCGGAGGCGTCGGCCTGGACGAACTCGTTGATGGTCCGGGCGACGGTGGCGGGCGAACCGATGAAGGTCTGCCGGTTGCCGGTGTTGATCACCAGGTCGCGGATGGACCACTTGTTGGCCTCGGCGAGCTCGCGCCATTCGCGGGCGATGGCGACCGGGTCGCGGTACATCCGCACCTGGGCGCGGCCCCGGGAGATGTGCTCCTCGGCGACGACCGGGTCCACGTCGGGCAGCGGACCCTCGGGGTCGTACGCCGACAGGTCCCGGTTCCACACGAATTCCAGGTGCCTGATCGCGGTGGCGC
This sequence comes from Streptomyces sp. DSM 40868, assembly GCF_011820545.1. Classification (NCBI taxonomy): domain Bacteria; kingdom Bacillati; phylum Actinomycetota; class Actinomycetes; order Kitasatosporales; family Streptomycetaceae; genus Streptomyces; species Streptomyces sp. DSM 40868. Next base: position 7,612,353 of record NZ_CP050504.1, on the reverse strand, counting down.
CGCTGACCTGCTGCCGGCGTACCTCGCGGGCGAGTTCGGCGGCCTCCTCGTCGGTGTCGCCGAGCACGAAGGTAGCGGCGGGCAGGATGAGCAGTTCCTCCGGGCGGCGGCCGTACTTGGCGAGGCGGGACTTGACGTCCGTGTAGAAGGCCTGGCCCTCCTTCAGGGTGGAGTACCGGCTGAAGATGGCGTCCGCGTCGGCGGCGGCGAACTCGCGGCCCTCGTCGGAGTCGCCGGCCTGGAAGATGACGGGGCGGCCCTGCGGGGAGCGCGGGACGTTGAACCGGCCCTGGATGTCGAAGTGCTGTCCCTTGTGCACGAACGCGCCGGCCCGGGCGTCCCGCAGGAAGGTGCCGGTGGCCTGGTCGGCGATGATCTCGTCGCCGTGCCAGGAGTCGAACAGCTCGTGCGCGGTGGCGAGGAACTCCTTGGCGCGGGAGTAGCGCTCCTCCTGTGGCAGGAAGCCGCCGCGCCGGAAGTTCTCGCCGGTGAAGGCGTCCCAGGAGGTGACCACGTTCCACGCGGCCCGGCCGCCGGAGAGGTGGTCGAGGCTGGCGAACTGGCGGGCCACCTCGTACGGTTCGTTGAACGTGGAGTTGATGGTGCCGGTCAGGCCGAGCCGGTCGGTGACGGCGGCGAGCGCGGCGAGCACGGTGAAGGTGTCGGGACGGCCGACCACGTCCAGGTCGTAGATCTTGCCCCCCTGTTCGCGCAGCCTCAGGCCCTCGGCGAGGAACAGGAAGTCGAACTTGGCGCGTTCGGCGGTCCGGGCGAAGTGCGCGAAGGAGCTGAACTCGATGTGGCTGCCGGCGGCCGGGTCGCTCCAGACGGTGGTGTTGTTGACCCCGGGGAAGTGGGCGGCCAGGTGGATCTGCTTCAGCGGCTTGCTCATGGTGGGGCGAGTCCTCCCGGCTCAGGCGGCGGTGGTGGCGTAGCGGTTGGCGGGGCGGGTGAGGCCGAGGAGGCCGCGCAGGGTCGTGGCGTCGTAGGCCGTGCGGAAGCGCCGGCGGCGCTGGAGTTCGGGCACCAGGTCCCCGGTGACGCGGGGCAGGTCGTGTCCGGTGACGGCGGGCCGCAGCCGGAAGCCGGTCAGCCCGCCGGTCGCCAACTCCTCCAGCAGGTCGGCGAGTTGTTCGGCCGTGCCGGTGAAGACGCGGGTGTCGCTGCGGTACGGCTCGCCCGCGAGGGTGTCGAGCCGGTCCAGCCGGGCCCGTGCCGCGGCCTCGCTGTCGTCGAGGAGGACGACGAGGTCCCCGAAGACGTGCAGTGGCTCTCCGGCGCGGCCGGCCGCCTGCTGCTCGGCGCGGATCTCGGCGACGATGGCGCGGGCCTGGTCCGCGTCGTGCGGGGTGACGTAGCCGATGTCGGCCTGGCGGGCCACCAGCCGGTAGGGGACCGTCTGGTGGGCCAGGGCGGTGACCAGCGGCTGGCCCTGCGGCGGGCGGGGGGTGATGGAGGGGCCCTTGACGCTGAAGAAGCGGCCCTCGAAGTCGATGTAGTGCAGCTTGTCCCGGTCGATGAAGCGGCCGGTGGCGGCGTCCCGGATCTCGGCGTCGTCCTCCCAGCTGTCCCAGAGCCGGCGGACGACCTCCACGTAGTCGGCGGCCTCGTCGAACAGTTCGGTGATCGGTTGGCCCCCGTCGGGGGCGTCGGTCCGGCGGATGGTGCGGCGGCCGAAGTGGGCGGCCTCGTCGGGGCGGGCGCTGATCCGCACGCGCAGGCCCGCGCGTCCGGCGCTGACGTAGTCGAGGGTGGCGATCGCCTTGGAGATGTGGAACGGCTCGGTGTGCGTGGCCACCACGGTCGGGACCAGGCCGATGTGCCGGGTGAGCGGGGCGACGCGGGAGGCGATGAGGACCGCGTCGAGCCGGCCGCGGACCTGGTCGGTGCGCTCGTCGGGCTCGTGGCGCCGGGAGGACTGCGGGCCGAGGCCGTCCTCGATGGTGACGAAGTCGAGCAGACCGCGTTCGGCCTCGGTGATCTGGTCGGCCCAGTAGCCGGCGCTGAACAGGTCCCGGGGGCGGGCCACGGGCTCGCGCCAGGACGCGGGATGCCAGCCGGTGCCGTCCAGGGCGACGGCGAGGTGCAGGGGTGCGGAGGGAGTCGGCGACACGTCGGTGCCTTCCTTGATGTCCGTACGTCGGTGAGCGGCGCGCGGCCGGGCGCGGGCCGGGGTGCGCGCGGCGGGGGCCGTGGCGCACGCGGCGCGGGCCGGGCGGGCGCGCGGGAGCGGAAGCGGGGGAAGCGGCCGGGCCGGGGGGCCGGGCGGAGATCAGTGGCGACAGAGCGCGGCGGACACGCGCTGGAGGTCTATGTGCGGCCGGGAGTGCAGCCGGACGGAGCGGTACGGGCGCGGCGGTCGGGTCCGTTCGGGCACCCGGGTCACGGCCGTCACCTCCCTCCGTCGGTCGCGGCGGGCCGGTGCGGCGTCCGCCGGGTGGATCTCGTCACGACTTGCAACACACCGCCGCCGCGGGTTGTTCCCGGGCCGGGTCAGGAGTTGTCCAGGGGCAGGCCGGGCGGGTTGATCTCGGCCTTGGGCACGGCTTCGCTCGACAGGTTGTAGGCGGCGAGCCACTTGCCGTACTGCCCGTGTTCGATCAGGTAGTTGAGGGCGTCGGCGAGCGGCTTGGCAAGCCCGCTGTCCTTCTTGGCGGTGGCGGCGATCAGGCCCTGGACCGTCTCGCCGGCGCCGGAGAAGGTGCCGGCGCTGCGGGTGGGGTCGGGGGTGTGCGCGGTCTGCCTCGTGCGGTAGGCGACGGCGGGGTTGGGGCCGAGGTAGGCGTCGACCTTGCCGCCGCGCAGCGCCAGGTTGATGGCGTTCTGGTCCGGGAAGTACTTGACGGTGAGCTTCTTGCCCTCCTTGGCCAGCCGGGCCTTCCACTCCAGCAGGATCTTCTCCTGGTTGGTGCCGGCGCCGACGGTGACCGTCTTGCCGGCGAGGTTGCGGTAGTCGCCGTCGAAGTTCCAGGTGCTCTTCTTGAGTACCTCGAAGGCCAGGTCGTCCTTGCGGTAGGAGGCGAACTCGTACTTCTTCTTGCGTTCCTCGGTGACGGTGACGTTGGAGAAGGCGACGTCGTTCTTGCCGCTGTCGATGCCGACGAAGAGGTTCTCCCAGGTGGAGTTGCGCAGTTCGGGCTTGAGGCCGAGCACCGCGGCCACCAGCCGGCCGAGGTCGGGTTCGGAGCCGGTGAGGGTCTTCTGGTCGCTGCCCACGAAGTTCAGCGGTGCGGAGCCGGAGGGCAGGCCGCCGATGCCGATGACGAGCTTGCCGCTCTTGCGGATGGAGGCGGGCAGCTCGGCGCTGATGGACTTGACCTCGGAGACCTTCAGTTCGACCGGTTCGGCGGCTCCGTTGGACAGCTGTCCCACGGTCACCGTGCCGGCCCGGCCGCCGGTCGTGGCGGCGTCGCTGTCTCCCCCGCAGGCGGCGAGTGAGCCGGCCAGGGAGAGGGTCGCGGTCGCCGCGGTGAGGCCGCGCAGGAGCCGGCGTCGGGAGAACTGGCTGGGCATGGCTGTCCTTGTCGTTCGGGTGTCGGGGCGTGGCGGGGCGGAAGGTCGTGGGGCGGGCGCGGGCTCCTCGGGGGTCCGCGCGGCGGTCATACGGCGGCTTCGCGGCGCAACCGGGCCCGGAAGTCCGCGAGTCGGGCGCGCAGCCGCTGGAGCGGGGTGGGCGGCAGGGTGCGGGTGGCGCCGCGGGCGTAGTACCGCTCGACGTAGAACTGGGCGACGGAGACGGCGCTGGTCAGGATCAGGTACCAGACGGTGGCGACCATCAGCAGCGGCACCACGTCGCCGGGGTAGGTGTTGCCCATCGACTGCACCACGCCGAACAGGTCGAGCAGGGAGACGTAGAAGACCAGGGACGTGCTCTTGATCAGGCCGATCAGCTGGTTGACGTAGTTGGGGGTGATGGACCTGAGGGCCTGCGGGAAGACGATCCGGCGGAACCGGTGGCCCCGGGGCAGGCCGAGCGCGGCGGCGGCCTCGTGCTGGCCCTGGTCGACGGAGAGGATGCCGCCGCGGACCACCTCGGCCGCGTACGCCGCCTCGTTCAGGGTGAGGCCGACGACGGCGATGGTCATGTCGGTGGCCAGCCGGGACTCGTCGAAGGTCACGAAGGCCGGGCCGAACGGCACCCCGAGGCTCAGGGTCTTGTACAGGGCACTGAAGTTGTACAGGAAGATCAGCACCACGATCAGCGGGACGGAGCGGAACAGCCAGGTGTAGGTCCAGCTGACCGCGCGCAGCACCGCGCTGCCGGAGAGCCGGCCGAGCGCGAGCAGGACACCGCCGAGGAGCCCCAGTACGGCGCTGAGCGCGGTGACTTCGAGGGTGACGAGGAGCCCGTCGAGGACGGCGGGGCGCAGGAACCAGTAACGGAAGCGGTCCCACTGGTAGAAGGGGTTCGTGACCAGTCCGTGCAGGATCTGCGCGAGCAGGACGAGGACGACGGCGGTGACGGCCCACCGGCCGGGTCGGCGCTGCGGCTGAACTCGCGGCGCCTCGCGCTTCTCTGACGGTCTGTCGGCGGTGGCGGGCGCCTCGGCGAGGGAGACGGCGGCGCCTGGGGGTTCACTCATGAGGGGCTCCGGCGGGGTCGGACACCCCGGGCCGCGGCCGGGCGGACGCGCGCCGCGACGGCTCTGGGGCACGGGGCGGCGCACGGGCCGGCGCTAACCGGGGGCTGGGCGGACAACGGCACACCGGGCGAGCGGGGTGTGCGGCGGGAACGCGAGGGCGATGAGGAGCGGTCAGCCCTGGCGGCGGGCGATGCCCGGCACGGTACACAGCGCGCTGTTCACACGGAGCAGATCGACGGCACGGTCCGCGACCAGGAGACCGGCGTACGACGGCATGCGGCCCTGGGGGCGGCTCGGGGCCGTCCTGGAAGCTGCGTACATGGCGTCACCTGTCACTGTCGTGGCCCCGGGGAGCCTCGCGCTTACCGAATGCGTCGTCCGGTCCGGTCGTCACCTGGGGCACCCCACCGCGGTGCGAGGGTTGCCGGTCAGCGAGCCAGGGCTTGGCGCTGACGCTCATGACCGTTCTGAGCCGTAAGTAAGGCAGTTGACCGTTCGAATGTCAACGCCCGTCCGCCCAGTGGACCCCGGCGGACCGCCCTCACCTGCGGCAGGCGCCCGGGGTGTGCGCGGCGTGGCTCGCCCAGTCCAGGATCTGGACGGCGGCTCCGGCGGCCTCCAGGCCCTGGCAGCGGCCGTGGTGGCGGCGGGCGATGCCGTCGAGGTCGAGATGGCGGCCGAAGGCCGGGTGGGCGGCCAGCCGGCGGGCGTAGGCCCACAGCGCCCGGTGTCCGGCCACCCGGTGCACGGCGGAGGCGTCGAGGTGGCAGCGGTGGACGGTGTCGAGCTGCACCAGGGTCACCCACAGCTCGATGTCGGCGGCGGTGAGCCGGCCGTCGGCCAGGTACTCCTCGCCGCTCAGCCGGCGTTCCAGCCGGCTCAGGGTGTCCAGCAGGGTGTCGAGCGCGGCGGCCCGCTCCCCCGGGTCGGCGCCCGCCCGGCCGGCCCGCTGGGCGGCCTCCTCGATGCCCTCGGCGCACATCCGCTCCACCGCCTCGATCACGGACTCCAGGCCCGCGGGGTACAGGCCGGCGCGGTCGTCCGGGCGCAGCAGGTCCAGGTCGCGCAGGATGTCGGGGGTGTGGGTGCTGACGATGCGTCCGGACCAGTCGTCGCTGAGCACGGGCTCGTGGGCGGGGCCGGTGTAGTGGTGGGCGCTCGCCTCGTACAGCGGGCGCAGCGCCGTGTGGCCGCCGTCGGGACAGTCGGGGACGGCCGGCAGGAGGGTGACCGGACAACGGGTGTCCAGGCCGAGGAGGCTGTGGCCGACGGCGAGGCGCAGCCCGTCGGGGCAGGCGGTGGACAGGTGGAGCCGGTAGCGGTGCGGCACGGCGTAGTGGCCGCTGCGCGCGTCCCGGCCGATCCGGCCCCGGAACAGGGGGGCGGGGCGGTGGGCGGGCCGGACGGCGGCGAGCGGAGTGATGGACATGCGTCTCCCCGGGTGGTGGGCGTGCGGACGGGCGCTCCGGCACGGGCGACGGCCGGCCGGCGGGGGCCGAGGGGCGGCCCGGTTCAGCGGTGGCGGCTGATCGCGCTGCAGACACGCTGGAGGTCGATGTGACGGCGGGAGGTGAGCAGGGGCGCGCGCGACGGGGTCCGGTCCGTTCGGCCGGTGCCCGGTGCGAGGCGCGCCATGATTTCCTACCTGTTCACTAGGATTCCCTCCCTGGAGTGTCGATCGGGCTCGATACGACGTCAAGGGGGCGTCCACGCACCGGAGTCGGGGGTCTCCTCATGGTGAGAAACATGTGACATAGTACTGCCGTGGCGAAGCGGCTGACCTGCGATGTCGTGGTCGTCGGAGCCGGGATGGCGGGCGCGGCCTGTGCGCTGTACGCCGCCCGGGCCGGCCTGGAGGTACGGGTGGTGGACCGGGGCGCGGTGGCCGGCGGCACCACCGGAGCGGGCGAGGGCAACGTCCTGGTCTCCGACAAGGAGCCTGGCCCGGAGCTGCGACTGGCCCTGCTGTCGGCCCGGTTGTGGAACGGGCTGGCGCAGGAGCTGGGCGCCGCGGTCGAGTACGAGCCCAAGGGCGGCCTGGTGGTCGCCTCGACGCCCGGCGCGCTGGCCGCGCTGCGGGACCTCGCCGCCCGCCAGCGGTCCGCCGGCGTCACGGCCGTACCGGTGGCGGCCGACCGACTCCCCGACTTGGAGCCGTACTTGGCGCCGGGGATGGCGGGCGGGGTGCACTATCCGCAGGACGCCCAGGTCATGCCCGCGCTGGCCGCCGCCCATCTGCTGCGCGCCTCCGGGGCCCGGCTGCACACCGGCCACACGGTGACCGGGGTGCTGCGCGGAGCGGGCGGCGCGGTGTACGGCGTCCGCACCGACCGGGGGGACATCCACGCCCCGGCGGTGGTGAACGCGGCCGGCGTCTGGGGCGGCGAGCTCGCGGCGCTCGCCGGAATCCGGCTGCCGGTGCTCCCCCGGCGCGGTTTCGTCCTGGTCACCGAGCCGCTGCCGCGCCGGGTCCGGCACAAGGTGTACGCCGCGGACTACGTGGCCGACGTGGCCAGCGACTCGGCCGGGCTGCGCGCCTCGCCGGTGGTGGAGGGCACGGCGGCCGGGCCGGTGCTGATCGGCGCCACCCGGGAACGGGTGGGCTTCGACCGCTCGCTGTCGCTGCGCGCGGTCCGGGCCCTCGCCGCCGGGGCCGTCGGGCTGTTCCCGTTCCTCCAGCGGGTCCGCGCGCTGCGGACGTACGCGGGCTTCCGGCCGTATCTGCCCGACCATCTGCCGGCGATCGGCCCCGACCCCCGGGTGCCCGGCCTGTTCCACGCCTGCGGACACGAGGGCGCCGGCATCGGACTCGCCCCGGCCACCGGGCTGTTGATCGCGCGGGCGCTCACCGGCGAGGCGCCGGAGCTCGACCTCACGCCGTTCCGGCCGGAGCGGTTCGACACACAGGGAGGAAACGACGGTGAATCCCCTTGAGCCGACGCGGGCCCGGCCGGGCCCGGTCCACACCGCCACCTTCGACGGCCGGCCCCTGCGGGCGCTGCCCGGTCAGACGGTCGCGGCGGCGCTGTGGGCGGCCGGTGTGACGGCCTGGCGCGGCACGCGGGGCACCGGCGAGCCGCGCGGGGTGTTCTGCGGCATCGGGGTGTGCTTCGACTGCCTGGTGACCGTCAACGACCGCACCGGCCAACGGGCTTGTCTGGTGCCGGTGCGCCCGGGCGACGTGATCCGCACCCAGCGGGGGACGGGCCGGGACGATGACTGAGCGCCCCCGCCTCGCCGTCGTCGGCGCGGGCCCGGCCGGTCTCGCCGCGGCCCTGACGGCCGCCGCGCAGGGGGTCCGGGTGCTCCTGGTCGACGCGGCCGACCAGGCGGGCGGGCAGTTCTACCGGCAGCCGGCCTCCGGTCTCGGCGCCCGCCGCCCCCACGCCCCGCACCACCGGTGGCGCACCTGGGAGCGACTGCGGACCGGCCTCGAACGGCACCGCGCGGCGGGCCGGATCACTCATCTGACGGACCATCATGTGTGGTGCGTAACGCGCGGGACCGAGTCCGGCTCCCGCGGGTTCACCGTGTACGCGCTGCGCGGCCCCGGGCAGGAGGAGGGCGTCACCGTCCGCGCCGACGCCGTGCTTCTCGCCACCGGCGGCTACGAGCGGGTGCTGCCCTTCCCCGGCTGGACGCTGCCCGGGGTCGTCACGGCGGGCGGGGCGCAGGCCATGCTCAAGGGACAGCTGGTGCTGCCCGGACGGACGGCCGTGGTCGCCGGGACCGGGCCGCTGCTGCTGCCGGTGGCGACCGGGCTGGCCGCGGCCGGTGCCCGGGTGGCGGCGCTGGTGGAGTCCGCCGGTCCGGCCGCGCTGTCCCGCCGGCTGCCCGCCCTGGCCGCGAAGCCCGGCAGGCTCGCCGAGGGCGCCGGGTACGCGGCCCGGCTGCTGTGGCACGGGGTGCGCGTCCTGCCCCGGCACACGGTCCTGGCGGCGCACGGCACCGAACGAGTGGAGGCGGTGACGGTGGCCGCGCTCGACCGGGCCGGACGCCCGCGGCCCGGCACCGCCCGCCGGGTGCGCTGCGACACCCTCGCCGTGGGCCACGGACTGCTGCCGCACACCGACCTGGCCGAGACCCTCGGCTGCGCCCTGTCCGGCACCGCCGTACGGGTCGACGCCGAGCAGCGCACCGACGTGCCCGGCGTCTGGGCCGCCGGGGAGGCCACCGGGGTCGGCGGCGCGGCGCTCGCGCTCGCCGAGGGGCGCATCGCCGGGCACTCGGCCGCCGCGCGGCTGTACGGCACCGCCCCGGACCCGCGCCGCTGGGCGGCCGCCGACCGGGCCAGGACGCGGGCGCGCGCGTTCGCCGCCGCCCTGGACGCGGTGTACGCCCCGCCCGCGGGCTGGGCGGAGCGGCTGCCGGACGAGACGGTGGTGTGCCGCTGCGAGGAGGTCACCGCGGGGCGGGTGCGCGAGGCGGTCGGCACGCTCGGCGCCGGGGACGCGCGCACCGTGAAGCTGCTCACCCGGGCCGGGATGGGCTGGTGCCAGGGCCGGATGTGCGGACCCGCGGTGGCCGGTCTGACGGGCTGCCCGCTCGATCCCGGACGCCGGCCGTTCGCCCGGCCGGTACCGCTCGGCGTCCTGGCCGGACTGCCGGATACCGAGTAAGCCGTGGCAACAGTGCCATATCACACCTCACCAAGAGGGTTACCTGCCGAGAATGGGGGACTTCCGATGTCCGACCTTCCGCGCCGCCCCTGGCACGGCGTCCTCGTCGCCACCGCACTGCCCTTCCGCGACGACCTCTCGGTCGACCACGACCGCTACGCCGAGCACTGCGCCTGGCTCGTCGCGAGCGGCTGCGACGGCGTCGTACCGAACGGCTCGCTCGGCGAGTACCAGGTGCTCACCCCCGAGGAGCGGGCCCGGGTGGTGGAGACCGCCGTGGCCGCGGTCGGCGGGGAACGGGTGATGCCGGGCGTGGCCGCGTACGGCTCCGCGGAGGCCCGCCGCTGGGCCGAGCAGGCCGGCGCGGCCGGCTGCGCGGCGGTGATGCTGCTGCCGCCCAACGCCTACCGCGCCGACGAGCGTTCCGTCCTCGCCCACTACACGGAGGTCGCCCGGGCCGGTCTGCCGGTGGTGGCCTACAACAACCCGGTCGACACCAAGGTCGACCTGGTGCCCGAACTCCTCGCCCGGCTGCACGGCGAGGGGCTGGTGCAGGCCGTCAAGGAGTTCTCCGGTGATGTGCGCCGCGCCTGGCGGATCGCCGAACTCGCCCCGGAACTCGACCTGTTGGCCGGTGCCGACGACGTACTGCTGGAGCTGGCGACGGCCGGCGCCAAGGGCTGGGTGGCCGGCTACCCCAACGCCCTGCCCCGCGCCTCGGTGGAGCTGTACCGCGCGGCCGTGTCCGGCGACCGGGCCACCGCGCTGCCCCTGTACCGGCAGCTGCATCCGCTGCTGCGCTGGGACTCCAGGACCGAGTTCGTCCAGGCGATCAAGCTCTCCATGGACCTCGCCGGACGGTACGGCGGCCCGGTGCGCCCGCCGAGGGTGCCGTTGCTGCCCGAGCAGGAGGCCGAGGTCCGCGCGGCCACCGGGAAGGCCCTGGCCGCCGGGCCGGCCTGACGAGGGGAAGGAGGCCGGAAGATGCGCAGCAAGCTCGTCCTGCACGCCGTCGACTCGCACACCGAGGGCATGCCGACCCGGGTGATCACCGGCGGGATCGGCACCGTGCCCGGCGCGACGATGAACGAACGGCGGCTGTACTTCCGTGAACACCGCGACCACGTCAAGCGGTTGCTGATGAACGAACCGCGCGGCCACTCCGCGATGAGCGGCGCCGTCCTGCAGCCGCCGACCCGCCCCGACTGCGACTGGGGCATCATCTACATCGAGGTCTCCGGCTATCTGCCGATGTGCGGTCACGGGACGATCGGGGTGGCCACCGTCCTGGTCGAGACGGGCATGGTGGAGGTCACCGAGCCGGTGACCACCATCCGGCTGGACACCCCGGCGGGGGTCGTGGTCGCCGAGGTCGCGGTGGCGGACGGCGCCGCGCGGAGCGTGACCCTGCGGAACGTGCCGTCGTTCGCCGCCGGACTGGACCGCGAGGTCACCCTGCCGGACGGCCGGACCGTCCGCTACGACCTCGCCTACGGCGGCAACTTCTACGCGATCCTGCCCGTCGACGCCCTCGGGCTGCCCTTCGACCGCGCCCGCAAGGACGACATCCTGGCGGCGGGGCTGACGCTGATGCGGGCGGTCAACGAGCAGGACGAGCCGGTCCATCCGCAGGACCCGTCCATCCGCGGCTGCCACCACGTCCACCTGTACGCGCCCGGCGCCACGGCCCGGCACTCCCGGCACGCCATGGTCATCCACCCGGGCTGGTTCGACCGCTCCCCCTGCGGCACCGGCACCTGCGCGCGCATGGCGCAGCTGCACGCGCGCGGTGAACTCCCGCTGCGCACCGAGTTCGTGAACGAGTCCTTCATCGGCACCCGGTTCACCGGGCGGCTGCTGGGCACGACCGAGGTCGCCGGGGTGCCGGCCGTGCTGCCCAGCTTCACCGGCCGCGCGTGGATCACCGGGACGGCACAGTACCTGCTGGACCCGGACGACCCGTTCCCCGAGGGGTTCGTCCTGTAGCCTCCCCCGGGCTCCTCCCCCGCCCGCCGGTCTCCTCTACACTCACCCCGGTGATGCGTGACATGGCACAGAACACGCGCGACGCGGAGCTGTCCGCCCTCCCCCGGCTCGGCGGGCGGCGCAGCAGTTACCGCGAGCGGGTCGCGGACGCCCTGCGCGCCGCGCTGATCGCGGGCGAGCTGCGGCCGGGCGAGGTGTACTCGGCGCCCTCGCTGGCCGCCCGGTTCGGCGTCTCGGCGACGCCGGTACGGGAGGCGATGCTCGACCTGGCCAAGGAGGGACTGGTCGACACCGTGCCCAACAAGGGGTTCCGGGTCACCGTCGTCTCCGACCGGCAGCTGGACGAGTACACGCAGATCCGGGCGCTCATCGAGATCCCGACCGTGACGGCCCTGGCCCGCACCGCGGACCGGGTCTCGCTGGAGGCGCTGCGCCCGGCGGCCCGGGAGATCGTCCAGGCCGCCGCGGCGGGCGACCTGATCGCCTATGTCGAGGCGGACACCCGTTTCCACCTCGGCCTGCTCGCCCTCGCGGGCAACGCGCACCTGGTCGAGGTCGTCGCCGACCTGCGCAAGCGCTCCCGGCTGTACGGGCTGACCGCGCTGGTCCGGGCGGGCCGGCTGCTCGCCTCCGCCGAGGAGCACCTGGAGCTGCTGGACGCCCTGCTGGAGCGCGACGAGCAGGCCGTCGACGCGATCATGACCCGGCATCTGGGTCATGTGCGCGGGCTGTGGGCGGCGGACTGACCGCGACCGGCGCCGGACATCTGGCGGCGGGAGGTCCGCGCCGCGACGTTTTTTGCGTGATCAAGCGGCCCGCACGGAACAAAAAACGGCGATTTTGAGCCAGATCGGCGCATCCCCGACCATGGAGCCCGTCCCGGTGATCCCGGGAACATCCGTTCCATGAGAGGCGCACCACCCATGCACAACACCGGAACCGTCGCACGGTCGGCTCCGGCCTCCGCGGAGACTCCCGCGGCGCCGCCCACGGTTCCCGCCGAGGACCCGCACGGCGACGCCGGCCGGCATGCCCGCCGGTTCGGCCTGCCCGTCGCCACCGCGCTGGTCATGGGCAACATCATCGGCGGCGGCATCTTCCTGCTGCCGGCCTCCATCGCCCCCTACGGCACGGTCAGCCTGGTCGCGTTCGTCGTGCTGACCGTCGGCGCCATCGCGCTCGCCCTGGTCTTCGGCCGGCTGGCCGCCCGGGACCCGCGCACCGGCGGCCCCTACGTCTACGCCCGCGAGGCGTTCGGTGACTTCGCCGGCTTCCTCGCGGCCTGGTCGTACTGGATCACCACGTGGGTGTCGAACGCGGCGCTCGCCGTCGCCGCCGTCGGCTACCTGGACGTGCTGATCCCGGTCAACGACCACCGCTGGACCGCCTGCCTGGCCGCGCTGGTCCTCCAGTGGCTGCCCGCCCTGGCCAACTTCGCCGGCACCCGGTACGTCGGCGCCGTCCAGCTGGTCTCCACCGTGCTGAAGTTCGTACCGCTGCTGCTGGTCGCGGTCGGCGGGCTGTTCTTCTTCGACCCGGACCGGCTCGGGCCGTTCAACGCGAGCGGGCACGGCGCGGTCGGCGCGGTCTCCGCCTCCGCCGCCCTGCTGCTCTTCTCCTACCTCGGGGTGGAGTCCGCCGCCGTCAGCGCGGGCGAGGTCAAGAACGCCCGCCGCAACGTGGGCCGCGCCACCGTCATCGGCACCGCGGGCGCGGCGCTGGTGTACCTGCTGGGCACGGTGTCGGTGTTCGGCACGGTCGCGCACGACCGGCTGGTGTCCTCCAGCGCGCCGTTCTCGGACGCCGTGAACACGATGTTCGGGGGCAGCTGGGGCGGTACGGCGGTGGCGCTCGCCGCACTGGTGTCGATGACCGGCTGCCTCAACGGCTGGACCCTGCTCAGCGCCCAGACGCCGTACGCGGCGGCGCGCGACGGACTGTTCCCGAGCGCCTTCGCCCGCCGGCGGCGGGGCGTGCCCACGGTCGGCGTGGGCGTGACGGTCGTCCTCGCCTCGCTGCTCACCGTCTACAACTACTTCTCCGGCTCGGCCAAGGTCTTCGACGTCCTGGTCCTGGTCACCACGTTCACCGCGACGGTTCCGTATCTGCTGGCCACCGCCGCGCAGATCTTCCACCTCGTGGCCGGGCGGCCCGGGCAGGTCGACCGGGGGCGGCTGGTGCGGGACTCCGTGATCACGGCCGTGGCCGCCGCGTTCTCCGTCTGGCTGATGGCGGGCGCCGGGTACGCGGCGGTGTACCAGGGTGTGCTGTTCCTGTTCGTCGGGATCATCGTCTACGCGGTGATGGCGGCGCGCCGGCAGCGCGGGCGGGCGCAGGCGGGCGGGACGCCGACGGCCGAGGCCTCAGCGGTCGAGGCGGCGTAGCCCGCCGTCCCCCGGCTCCGCGACCCCCGGCACCTCGGTGTCCGGGGGTCCGGTGTTCACGGGACCGGTGTCCGCGGGCGGGGTCTCCTGGGGCGTGCTGTGAACCCCGGGCCGGTACTTGGGGACGCGGAGGGTGACCTTCATACCGGCGCCGACGCCGGTCTCGATGACCAGGCCGTGCTCGTCGCCGTAGACCTGGCGCAGCCGCTCGTCCACGTTGCGCAATCCGATGCCCGCCGTCGGTCCGTTCTCGCCGCGCAGGATCCGGCGGAGCCGGCCGGGCTCCATGCCCACCCCGTTGTCCTCGACGGCGATCCGGGCCGTCGCCCCCTCGTCGTGCGCGGTGATCGTGATCCGGCCGCGCCCGGCGTTGCCCTCCAGCCCGTGCTTGACCGCGTTCTCCACCAGGGGCTGGAGGCAGAGGAAGGGAACGGCCACCGGCAGCACCTCGGGGGCGATCCGCAGGGTGACCTCCAGCCGCGGCCCGAACCGGGCCCGGACCAGCTCCAGGAACTGCTCGACGGCGCGCAGTTCCTCGGCCAGGGTGGTGAACGCGCCGTGGCGGCGGAAGGAGTAGCGGGCGAAGTCGGCGAACTCCAGCAGCAGCTCGCGGGCCCGCTCGGGGTCGGTGCGCACGAAGGACGCGATCGCCGCCAGGGAGTTGTAGACGAAGTGCGGGGAGATCTGCGCCCGCAGCGCCCGGATCTCCGCCTCGATCAGCCCGGTGCGGGTCCGGTCGAGGTCGGCGAGTTCCAGCTGGACGGAGACCCAGCGCGCCACCTCCTCGGTGGCCCGCGCCCCGGACCCCGGCTCCCCCGCGCCGAGCACGACGAGGGCGCCGGGAACGCGCCGGTCGACGGTGAGCGGCGCGGCGGCACCCCAGCGCACCGGGCAGTCCGGGTCCGGGCAGGCGACGGCGAAGGTCTGCGCGCGGCCGGTGGCCAGCACCTGGCGGACCCGCTCCAGGGCCGCCTCCGCGTGGTGCCGGCCCGGTCCCTCCCAGGCCAGCAGCCGGTCCTCGGCGGTGAGCCCGAGCGCGGCCGTGCCGAACAGCGGCCGCAGCCCGCGGACCGCCTTGCGGGCGGCGTCCGGGGTGAGTCCGGCGCGCAGCGGGGGCGCGGCCACGGACGCGGTGTGCAGGGTGCGGAAGGTGGCGCGTTCCACGGGGGTGCCGCGGTCCGGGCCGCCCCGGGCCGCCCGGCGGGCCAGCAGGCGTCCGGTGGCGAGCCCGGCGGCGAAGAGCAGCGGGGCGCCGGCGGCGAGCAGGGCGAGGCCGTTCACGGGCGGGTGCCGTGGGCCGCGTACCGCCGGTACCGGTGGGTCGTCATGGCGTCGTCACTCCTCGGCGGGTGCTGGGCAGGTCCCGGCCGGCCGGGTGTTCGGGCAGGTGGAGGCGGGCCATGGCGGCCTCGGTGCCGGGCGGTATGCGGTCCCGGGTGGCCAGGGACACCAGGATCATGGTCAGGAAGCCGAGCGGGACGGACCACACGGCGGGCCAGGCGAGCAGGGAGTGCGCCCAGCCGCCGGCCGGTGGCCCGGCGATGGTGAGGGTGACGGCGGTGAGGGCGCCGCCTCCGCCGGCGAGGAGTCCGGCGATCGCGCCGGGCGGGGTCAGCCCGCGCCACCAGATGCCGAGCACCAGCAGCGGGCAGAAGGCGGAGGCGGCCACGGCGAAGGCGAGTCCCACGGCGCCGGCGACGGGGAGCTGGCCGGCGGCCACGCTCACGGTGCCGGGTACGGCCACCGCGGGCAGCGTGGCGAGCCGGAAGCGGCGGACGCCGAGCGAGGGCAGCACGTCCTGGCTGAGCACGCCCGCGACGGACAGGGTGAGCCCGGAGGCGGTGGACAGGAAGGCGGCGCAGGCACCGGCGGCGATCAGCGCGCCGAGCAGATCACCGGCGGTGCCGCCGAGCAGCCGCTCGGGCAGGACGAGGACGGCGGCGTCGGTGTTGCCGGTGAGCAGCAGGTCGGGGGCGTAGAGCCGGCCGAGGAGGCCGTAGAGGGGCGGCAGCAGATAGAAGCCGCCGACGAGGGCGAGCACGATGACGGTGGTGCGCCGGGCGGCGCGGCCGTCGGGGTTGGTGTAGAAGCGGACGAGGACGTGGGGCAGTCCCATGGTGCCGAGGAAGGTGGCGCAGATCAGCCCGTACGTGGCGTAGAGCGGGTGCTCCTCCTCGCCGCCGGACAGCGGCGCCGCCCAGCCTGCGGCGCCCGGCCCGCCGTCGCCGGGCACGCGCTCGGGCACCGGGGTCCCGGGCGGGAACCGCAGGGTGGTCCCGGCCCGGATCTCGTGCACCCCGGGGTCCAGCGCCAGCGGGGCCCCGTCGTAGGCCCTGCCGTCCACGGCACCGCTCGCCACGGCCCGCAGCGGCGCCTCGATCCGCAGCCGTACGGTGCTGTCGACGGTGACCTGGGTGTGCCGGCGGAAGGCCGGCGGTTCCTCCAGGGCGCCGGCGGGGCGCGGGTCGCCGTGCCAGGCGAGCAGCAGGAACAGCGCGGGTACGAGGAGCGCGGTCAGCTTCAGGCAGTACTGGAACGCCTGCACGAAGGTGATGCCGCGCATGCCGCCGGCGGCCACGGCCAGGGTGACGACGACCGCGACGAGCAGACCGCCGAGCCAGTGCGGCGCGCCGGTGACCAGGCCGAGGGTGAGGCCGGCGCCCTGGAGCTGGGGCAGCAGGTAGAGCCAGCCGACGCCGACGACGAGCACTCCGGCGACCCGCCGGGCGGCGGTGGAGCCGAGCCGTGAGTCGGCGAAGTCGGGCAGGGTGTAGGCGCCGGAGCGGCGCAGCGGGGCGGCGACGAACGCGAGCAGGACGAGGTAGCCGGCCGCGTAGCCGACGGGGAACCAGAGCATCTGGACGCCCTCGGCGGCGACGAGCCCGGCGATGCCGAGGAAGGAGGCGGCCGAGAGGTACTCCCCGCTGACCGCCATGGCGTTGAGGTACGGCGGGACGGTACGGGAGGCGACGTAGAAGTCGGACGTGGTGCGCGAGACACGCAGCCCCACCGAGCCGATCACCAGCGTGGCCAGGACCGCCGCCGACACGGCCACGATGCCGTACGTCTGGTTCACCCGGCGGCTCCGGACGCCCGGCCCCCGTTCACCGCCCGGGCCCCTTCGTCCCGTTCCGCGGCGTCCCGTTCGTTGCGCTCGGCCCGCACGACGTACCACCGGCCGATGACGACGAGCACGGGGTAGGCGCCGACGCCGAGTACGGCCCAGACGAGCAGCGCGCTGCCCGGCCGGACCGCCGGGTCGGGCAGGGTCGCGAAGACGAGGGGCAGCGGCCCGATCACCGCGACGAGCATCCCGAAGGCCAGGACGCCGAGCCGGAGTTGACGGCGCATCAAATCCCTGAGTGCGGCGGTGTCCTGGGGGCTCGTCCGGGCGGGGGGAACCGGCCCGGGGGCCGGGCGGGACGTCCGGGGAGCCCCCGTGACCACTTCACGTCGGGGAGTCCCGGGTCCACCCATGCCGCGCCCTCCGGCCCGCGAAGATCACACGTCGCAGTGGAGTGTACGCACCCCAAAACCAAAGGGACAGCTCCCGGCCGGCGCCGGTCACCGGCGCCACCGGGTCCCCGTCCCGTCAGGAGCGGGTACCGAGCGCGGGCCCGGCGCCGTAGGCCGCGGCCATGGGGGAGCTGCCGGTGGTGACGAAGTCCCGGATGCCCGTCAGGTAGGCGTCGCGGTCGATCAGTCCGTCGTGGTCGGTGTCGAGGGCGTCGAACGCCGCGCCGGCGTCGGTCTCGGCGTTCCCCGCCGCCGTGCGCAGCCGGGTGAACGCGGCGCGGTCGAGGTGTCCGTCGGCGTCGGTGTCGGCGAGGTCGAACAGGGAGCCCAGGGCGGGCCGGCAGGAGCGCTCGAACGCCTCGTGCCCGACCCACGCGCGGTATTCCTCGAACGTGACGCGTCCGTCGCCGTCGGCGTCCATGTCCCTGAAGACAGCCTCATGAGCGGCCCGGGAGGCGGCGACGACCGGATCTCCGGCGTCGCGGCCCACGGCGGCCGCCACCCGGTCGACCCGCGCGAGGTACTCCTGGTGGGTGATGGCGCCGTCGCCGTCCACGTCCAGCATCGCGAAGATCCGGTGTTGAGGTGAGTCGGCCACTGTGCTTCCTCCTGCTGCGTCCACGACTGAGGGCCGTCAAACTACCCTTGCGGACACGGCGATTCCGCGGATCCGCCGGACCGCCACCCGGCCGGGTGGCGCACGGCACGCAGTTGCGAGCGGTCGGCCGCTCGGCGGCACCGGACGCTCGTGGTCTGGGTGCGGAACTCGGCCCGTACACCGGCCCGTACAGGAGAGGAAGTGGTCGGATGACCACCGCGGTCGTGGTCGGCAGCGGGCCCAACGGGCTCGCCGCCGCCCTCACCCTCGCCGCTGGGGGCGTACGCGTCCGGGTCGTCGAGGCCGCGGACGTCCTCGGCGGCGGCGTCCGCTCCGCCGAGCTGACGCTGCCCGGCCTCGTGCACGACGAGTGCTCCGGCATCCATCCGCTGGGGCCCGGCTCACCGTTCGCACAGCGGTTCGACCTGGCCGGGGCCGGGCTGACCTGGCGCTGGGCCCCGGCCGAGTTCGCCCACCCGCTCGACGGCGGGCGCGGCGCGGTGGCGGTCCGGTCCGTCGCCGCGACCGCCGCCGGGCTCGGCGCGGGCGGACCGGGGTGGCGGCGCACGTTCGGCCCGCTCACGGAGCGGTTCGGCACGATCAGCCAGGAGTTCCTGCGGCCGGTGCCGCACCTCCCGCGCCACCCGCTCCACCTGGCCCGTTTCGGCGCCTGCGCCGGGCTGCCGGCCACCCTGCTCGCCCGCCGCTTCGGCTCCCCCGAGGCCCGGGCCCTGTGGATCGGCGTGGCGGCGCACGCCTTCCGCCCGCTGGGCACGCTCGCGTCCTCGGCGATCGGGGTCGCCATGGTCATGGCCGCGCACGCCTGCGGCTGGCCGGTCGCCCAGGGCGGTTCGGCCGCGATCCGGGACGCGATCGTCCGCCGCGCGGCCGAGTACGGCGTCGCGTTCGAGACGGGCCGCCGGGTCACCTCCCTGGCCGAACTGGGCGACCCCGACCTGGTCATGCTGGACACCTCGCCGTCGGCCGCCGTCCGCATCGCGGGCGGCCGGCTGCCGGCCGGGGTGCGCCGCGCGTACACCCGGTACCGGCACGGGCCCGGCGCGTTCAAGGTGGACTACGCCGTCGAGGGCGGTGTGCCGTGGGCCCACGAAGGCTCGCGCCTCGCGTGCACCGTGCACCTCGGCGGCCAGGTCGCGGAGATCGCCGCCGCGGAACGGGACGTGGCGGCCGGCCGGATGCCCGAGCGGCCGTTCGTGCTCGTCGGCCAGCAGTACCTCGCCGACGAGTCCCGCTCGGCCGGCGACGTGCACCCCCTGTACACCTACGCCCATGTGCCGGCCGGCTACACCGGCGACGCCACCGAGGCGATCACGGCGCAGATCGAGCGGTACGCCCCCGGGTTCCGCGACCGGGTCCGGGCGACGTACGTGCGGTCCACCACGGAGCTGAGCCGGCGCAACGAGAACCATGTCGGCGGTGACATCGTGGCCGGTGCCAACGACGCCCGGCAGCTGGTGTTCCGGCCGCGCGCGGCGCTCGACCCGTACGCCACGGGCATCCCCGGGGTCTACCTCTGCTCCGCCGCGACCCCGCCCGGGGCCGGCGCCCACGGCATGTGCGGGTACAACGCCGCGCGCCGCGCGCTGGCCTGGCTCCGAAAGGTCTCGTAGCCCTGACCGGACGGTACGGAGCCGATAACCGTGAGGGTGTTCGGGAATGCGGATCCTCGCGCATGTGGGGAGTTCTGGTGGTAACGGCGAGATCCCCATGGATAGAATGTCGCGCGCCGCTCGCGATGGCGGTCGGCGAGGTCGGTGGTGGGGGCGAGGGAACCGTGTTCGAGCTGCGCAGACTCCCGGCGTTCGAGCTGCGGAAACTCCCGGCCCCGGGCGGCCCGGCCCAAGAGCCTGGACGCGTGTTCGCTTTTTTCGGCCCGCACTCCTTACGGCTCACCCGCGATATCCTCCGGCGATCACCATAAAGCGGCCCACGCACAGCGGCGCGGGCCCTTTTTCTTTGCCTAGGGGGCTTCGTTTTCCAGACACGGGGACTTCGTTTTCAAGACAGAGGAAGTGTGGAGTGTGATGCCATGAACCGAGTCGGCAGAGACTCGCGCCGGGCGGCCGGGGGGCTCGCGAAGCCGCTGGCGCGCACCGGCTTGTCCCTCCTCTTACTGGCGGGCGCCGCCGCCGGGGTGACGACCGGAACGGCCACCGCAGCGCCCGAAGACGGCACGCTGACGGTCCAGGTACTGCGTGACTTCTTCGGCACCGGCGTGATCAACACGGCGATGGACGTGCCGCAGCGGGGCATCAGGGTGGAGGTCTCCGATCCCGCCGGGCACCGGGTTGCCGGTGTCACGGACACCACCGGAAAGGTCGTGGTGTCGGGGACGAACGCGCTCGACGGCGGCCGGTACCGCGTCGACGTCAGCGTCCCGGAGCCGTACCGCCGTTATCTGCGGGCGGCGCCCGCGTCGACGGCGGAGAACCACTTCGACAGCTTCACGTCGTTCGTGGACGTGTCGGACGGGAAGGACGCCTCGGTGGTCACCGGGGTGTGGGACCCGGCCGACTACGCGCTGCCGGACACCCGGTACTTCGTGCCGGTCCACAACGGCCCGAACGGGAACGACAAGCGGGCCTTGGTGGCGTTCGGGACGGAGGTCCGGCGCACGTGTCCCACCGACGCGGCGTGCCCGACCACGCTGGCCACCCAGGACCAGGTGGGTACGACGTTCGGCCTGGCGTACGACACGTACCGGACCCGGCTGTTCCAGAGCGCGTTCGCCCGCCGGTACACCCCGTACGGGCCGCAGGGCGGAAACGCGATCTACACGGTGCCCGTCGACGGCTCGGGTGCCCCGAAGCTGTTCGCGCGGGTGCCGGACGCCACGGTGACGCGGCACGACACCACCAACATGATCAAGGACGCCGGGTTCACCGACGCGCCCGGCAAGGAGAGCATCGGCGGCCTGGCCCTGTCGGAGGACGGCACCACGCTGTACGCGGTGAACCTGCGGACCCGCAGCCTGGTGAGCTTCGACGCGACCGGGGCCACCGCCTCCGCGCCCAAGTCGACGGTCCCGATCCCGGACCCGGGGTGCGCGAACCGCGCCGACTGGCGGCCGTTCGGGCTCCAGACCCACGACAACACGCTGTACGTCGGCGGTGTGTGCAGCGCGGAGAGCACGCAGAAGCGCGAGGACCTGAAGGCCGTCGTCGCCACCTTCGACGGCAAGCGGTTCACCACGGTGCTGAGCCACCCGCTCACGTACGAACGCGGCAGCGTCCACGGTACCGGCGACCGGGCCACCCACTGGAACCCGTGGAACACCAGCCTGGACACGTGGGACGACCGGAAGGCGCACAACAACAACTTCATCGATCCGCAGCCGGAGCTGGCCTCCCTCGCCTTCGCCCGGGACGGCTCGATGATCCTGGGCTTCCGCGACCGGTTCATGGACGTGCTCAGCTGGGGTGGGCTGGACCCCCGTCCGGGCAAGGACTATCCGGAAACCGCCATGTCCGGTGGTGACATCACCATGGTCTGCGCCACTCCCACCGGTGAATACCAGTGGGAGGGCACCGGGAGCTGCCCCAGCAACGCCACCCCCGCCAACAACGGCGGCCAGCCCGCCGATGTCGTCGAATACTTCCCGGGAGACTCCTTCGCCAACACCCACCAGGAGACCTCGCTGGGGTCGGTGGCCTACATCCCGCAGCAACAGTGGGTCGTCAGCACCGAGTTCGACCCGGTCGAGCACGTCGCGACCTCGGGGACCGGGTACTTCGACATCACGACCGGTCAGGGCCCGGGCAACGCCCCGAAGGAGAACGGATACCAGTTCGTCAGCGCGGACCAAGGCGGGTTCGGCAAGGCCGGCGGGCTCGGTGACATCGCGTACGCGGCGGCGAACGCGCCGATCCAGATCGGCAACGTCGTGTGGTTCGACGGCGACCACAACGGGATCCAGGACCCGGGGCACGTACTGCTGCCGGGGGCGACGATCAACCTGCTGGACGCGGACGGCGAACAGGTCGCCACGACCAGGACCAACGCGGCCGGAGAGTACTACTTCGGCGGTGTCGGCGCCGCGTACCAGCTCACGCCCGGCGCGAAGTACACGGTGCAGTTCGACGTGTGCACCGCGGACACCAGCCAGGTGCCCGAGCAGCCGGCGGCGAGCGAACTGCGGTTCACGCTCCCGCGGGCCGGTGACAACCGTGCGCACGACTCCAATGTGACCCCGCCGACCACCGGGGAGCTGTGCAACGGCTACGCGCCCGTGACCGCTCCTGACAAGCCGGGCGGCGTCGACCACACCATCGACGCCGGGGTGTACATCCCGAAGGAATCCCCCAGCCCCAGCCCGACCCCGACCCCCAGCCCGACTCCGACACCGACACCGACGCCCGTCCCGAGCTCCCCGCCGGCCTCGTCTCCCGTCCCGACGCCGCCGTCGTCACCGGTGCCGCCGGCCAACCCGGCCCCGGGCGGCGGGGGCGGGGGCGGGGGCGGTTCGATGGCGAACACCGGTATGTCCGGCGTGCCGACGCTGATCGGCCTCGCCGGTCTGCTGGTGGGCGCGGGCCTGGTCATCGCGTTCGTGACCCGGAGTCGTCGCGTCCGGCAGCACTGAACGCACCGCGCCACTGAACACACCGCACCACAGTGATCCGCCCGTCCGCGATACGCCCGTCCGTGATCCGGACGGCGCCGACGGGCGGATCACGTCCCGGCCGGCCCGGCGAGGGCCGGCCTTGGTGTCGTCCGCCAGCACCCCGCCCGGCCGGGGTGGTGATGATCGAGAGGGTGAAGCAGCCAAGTGCCCGTGTCGAACCGCGTGCGCGGCGGGAGAATCCGGCAGGCCCCACCGGGCCGCGCGCCCGGCAGGCGCCGATGGCGGTGGCCACACTGGGCGGCGGCCGCCGCCGGCCTGGCGGCGGTCGCGGTGACCGTGTTCCTCCTCGCCGGCGGCGGCTCGGAGGCGAGCGGTCCGCGCGCGCTCACCGAGGACGAGGCGAACCGGCTGGCCATCACCCGGTTCCGCAACTACGAGGTGCGGGGCCGTACGGTGACCATCACCGTGCCGGGCACCGCCGGCGGGCTGACCGTCACCGGGTCCGTCGACTACCGGGGCCAGGTCGGGTACGGCGTGGTACGCGGCTCCGGGCGCGACACGTCCAGCGACGGGCTGATCCAGTGGACGGCCACCTCCGTGCACGTCCACCCGATGGCGCACGCCCCGGCGCAGGCCCCCGCGTCACCACCCGGCTCGGGCTGGTACGAGCGTCCGCTCCAGGCGTCCGGCAGCGCGCTGGACAGTTCGCTGGCCATCGCGCTCAAGCTCGGCAGCGACCGGCCGGACAACGCCGAGCTGCTGCCGCAGAACGGGGCCGCCTGGTGGGGACGGGACCAGGTGGACGGGCACCGGGTGGACGTCATGACCGGGCCGTCCTCCCCCGACCGCTCCGGCACGGCGGGCAATGTGCGCTACTGGGTCGGCCCGGACGGCACCATGTACCGGGTCCGGGTCCGCGTGGAGTCCGAGGAACAGCCCGTGGTCATCGCCTTCGGTACCCGGAAGTACGTTCCGGTGGAGCCGGCGCCCGGGGTGACCCCGGCCCGGTAGCCGCCGGTCAGGGCATGCGTACCCGCGCGTGCGCGGCGAGCAGGGACACCGGCGGCAGGGGGACGTCCGCCGTCTCGGGCAGGGCCGGAACGGCCGGGACGGCGGTGGCGCCCGTAGTCGCCGCGTGGGGGAACTGCGGCTGCGGACCGGGCGGGGCGACCTCGGTGAACGGGATGCCACCGGGTGCCGCCGGCGCCGCCCAGGTGCCGGCCGGCGAGGGCGCCCCGGCGGGCAGCGGGCAGGCCGCGGTCGTCGTGAGCCGGGCCGGCACGGTGCTGTCCAGTTCGTTGCCGCGCAGGCAGTTGCCCCGTCCCCGCGTGGCGGTGGGGAACGTCCAGCCGACGTCGACGCCGTTGCCGTCGAACGTGTTGTCCTCGATCCGGTTGCCGACCGGAGGGATGTCGGCGGTCGCGGTGATCACCAGCCCGGCGGTGCTGTTGCCGGTGACGCGGTTGCGCAGGAACGCGTTGTCGCTGCCGCCGTCGACGCCGATGCCGGTGCCCCATCCGCCGTCGGCCTGTTGCGGGGTGTTCCGCTGCTGGTTGCCGGCGATCAGGTTGCCCGCGATGACGGCGTCCCGCTGGGGGAGCAGTTTCTCCTGGTGGTCGGAGTTGGTGGTGAGCCCGACCCGGTTGCCGACGAGGCGGTTGCCGACCACGTACATGTCCCCGCCGGCGTTGGTGCCCTCGTAACCGACCGCGTTGAGCTCGGCGATGTTGTCCCGCACCACGATGCGGCAGGGCTTGCACTGGCCGACGTAGATGCCCGAGTCGGCCGCGCCCGAGGCGTACGAGTGCTCGATGACACCGTTCTGCGCGGAGAACGCGTAGATGCCGTACAGGCCGTTGCGGGTCGCGGTCACATGGGAGACCAGGAACGACTTCAGGAAGGTGACCGGTTCGTCGCCGGTGTCGTAGCCCCCGGCACGCCCCGGCAGCCCGGCGGCCGCCTTCGCGGAACCGGTGACCAGGACCCCGTTCTGCGTGTTGTTGCGCACGGTCAGGTTCTCCACGGCCACTCCGGGCGCGGAGACGACGATGCCGTTCGGCTGCCGCGTCCGCCCGTCGATGACGACCTTGTCCCGGGACTCTCCCCGGAGGGTGACCCGAGGCGTGGCGACCTTCACCGACTCGTGGTAGACGCCCGCTGCGACCAGCACCAGATCACCGGGGCGGGCGAGGGACACCGCGTCCGAGATCGTCGGGGCGTCGGCCGGCACCCTGATGGTCACGTGCGCCCCGTCGGGTCGCCGGCCGTGGTCCGGCCCGTCGTCGCCGGACCCGCAGCCCGCCAGTACGCATGCCAGTGTGCTCAATAACGCGGCCATCAGACGGAGACGGAGACGAGGCATGGCCTCATCCTGGCATGAAGCGGGCCCGCCGCGGGGCCGGTCAACTCGCCCGGCCTGGAAGGGATATGGCATCCTGCACACCGTGAGCCGAGCCGAACCCCGCCCGTCACGCCGCGCGTTCATCGGCGCCAGTGGGGCCGTGGCGGCCACCGGACTCACGGCGGGGTGCGAATCGCCCGCGGTCCGGCAGGACCGCCCCCCTTCCCCCACGCCCACTCCACGGGTCTCCCCCACCGGTCGTCACCAGGCGGGCGTCACGCTGCCGCGAACGGCCCAGCCGAACCTCCTGGCGGTGGTGGCCGATGTCGGTGACGGCGTGGCCGTCGGCCCGCTGCTGGCCGAACTCGGCGAGGCCGTCCGCACGCTCACCGCGGGGACCGATCCGCGCCTGCTGGGCCTGCCACCGGGCGATCTCACCGTGACGATCGGGGTGGGACCACGGCTGGTGCGCGGGGCCGGTCCCGCCCTGCCCGGCGCGGCGGACCTGCCCCGGTTCTCCCGCGAGCGGATCGCCCCGCGGTCGCGCGGCGGGGACCTGCTGCTGCAGATCTGCGCCGGCGACCCCCTGCTGTTGCCGGTCGTCGCCGCCGCGCTGCTCGGGCAGGCCGGGGACCGGATCCGGGAACGCTGGCGGCAGTCCGGACGCCGCGGCCCGGACGTCCGGGTGGCCGAGGACGTCTCCGCGCCACGCAACCTGCTCGGTTTCGTCGACGGCATCGTGGGCCCGCACACGACGGCCGAACAACGACGCCATCTGTGGCTGGCCGGACCCGCTCCGGTCGCCGGCGGCACGATCGCCGTGGTACGGCGCATGGAACTCGACCTGCAGGGGTTCGCCGCGCTCTCCGTGGCCGAGCAGGAGGCGGTCCTCGGCCGGCGGAGAGCCGGCAGTGCGCCCCTGTCCGGCGGGACCGCCGCCTCGGACCCGGACCTCGGCGCCAAGACACCGGACGGACGCTATCTGATCCCGGCCGACGCCCACGTCCGCCGGGCCCATCCCGGCGTGGTCGGCGTCGGCCTCATGCTCCGCCGTTCCTACAGCACCGACGGGCCCACTCCCGGCCTGCTCTTCATCAGCTTCCAGAACGACCTGCGCACCTTCACCAAGACACTGGCCCACATGGACGGCTCCGACGCGCTGCTGCGCTACACCACGACCACCGCCGGGGCGACCTTCCTCATCCTCCCGGGATTCGACCGCCAACGCCCGCTGGGTGCGGGACTGTTCCGCCGACCAGCCGCCTGACAGTCCGTCAACGCCGGTTGATGCCGCGCAGCCGCACACCGTAGCCGTCCAGCATGCGCAAGGTCTCCGTCCGCGTCCGGCCCTTCATATGGGGCCAGACGGCTTCCACCAGCCCGTCGGCGTTCAGGAGCTGTTCGAGAACCTCGAAGCAGACAGCGCCACTGACGAGCGCACTGGGGTGGGCGACGATCCGCTCCACGAAGTCCCGGCACCGGCCGAGCAGTTCGGCGTCGGGGCTGCCGCTTTTCAACTCGGGCATCAGCACGGGCACCGTGAAGCACTCGGTCAGCAGCGGGTACAGCCGCATCCATGCTTCCCCGGCCAGGACGGCCGCTTCCGCCGGCCGCTCGAACAGCTCCTCGATGGAGTCGGCGGATTCCGGGATCATCCGGTCGGCTCACCGGGCGCGGTCGGAAGGCCCCTCGTGCGGGACGGTGTGCACGAACCCCGGGCCGGGCCGTGCGGGTCGTCCCGTGCTCCCGGCACACGTCGCCGGCACGTCACCGCTGACGGGCCGGCGGGGCGGTCGCCCGGGTGAGCAGGTGGAGGGCGGTCTGCGACGGGGAGCCGGGTTCGGCGAGGGCGAGCACGATGTGCCGTTCCTCGTCCTGCGCGGGACGCAGGCTGTGCTGCCGGACGGTGAGGCTGCCGACCAGCGGATGGCGCATCTCGTACACCGCGGAGTCACAGGGGCCGACCCTGTGATCGGCCCACATGGCGGCGAACTCCGGACTCCTCATGGTCAACTCGTCGACGAGCGAGGTGAGCAGCGTGTCGTCGGGGTGCCGGCCGGCCGTCATACGGAGGTTCTCGACGACGGCCCGTGCCTTGCCCGGCCAGTCGGCGTACAGCGCGCGGGTGTGCGGGTCGAGGAAGATCAGGCGGACCAGGTTGGGCCGGTTGCCGGGATCCGCCGGGCCGGCCGGGTCGAGGTGGGAGGCGAACAGCGCGTGCCCCGTCCGGTTCCAGGCCAGGATGTCACTGCGCCGCCCGCTGACGAGGGCGGGAACGTCACCGACAGCCTCCAGCAGGTCGAGGGTCGCCGCGTCGACGTGTTCGGCGGGTGGGCGGTGGACGACCGTACGCCGCTTCGCGCGGTCCGCCAGGTCGTGGAGGTGGCGCTGCTCGGCCTCGTCCAGGTGCAGCGCCCGGCCGATGGCGTCGAGGACCTCTGGTGAGGGGCTCATGGACTGGCCCTGTTCCAGACGGGTGTAGTACGAGGAACTGACACCGGCCAGCAGTGCCAGTTCCTCACGGCGCAGGCCGGGCACCCGGCGCCGGTCTCCGTAGTCCGGCAGCCCGACATCCTCCGGGCGCAGCTGAGCCCGCCGAGTCCGCAGGAAGTTCCCGAGTTCTCGCTGTCCGCTCATGTGGCCCAGTATGCGGGCCTCGCCGGACGGGAACCTGACCCGGCCGGGGATAGGCACGGTCCGGTCTGGCCCGGTCGCCGTGATGCCGCTGACATGGGTCCCGCACCGCTCACCCGTCGCGACGACGGCACCCCGTGCGGCACACCTCTCGTAAGGAAAGCCACCATGGACACCATCACCTTGGGTGACGTCACGCTCACCCGCGTCCGGGAGTACTTCGGGCCCGTGGACATGACCCCCGAGACGTTCTTCCCGGACAGCCCCGCGAAGGCGTGGGAGGACCACCGCGCCCTGCTGGTCCCGGACTTCCTGGACGACGGCACCCGGATCGTCAACTCGGCGGTCCAGACCTGGCTCCTGCGCAGCGAGGGCAGGACCATCCTCGTCGACACCGGCGTGGGCAATCACAAGGAGCGCCCGTACGCCCCGGTCTGGAGCCGGATGGACACCGGATTCCTCGACAACCTCGCCCGCGCCGGAGTCCGCCCCGAGGACGTGGACATCGTGATCAACACACACCTTCACATCGATCACGTCGGCTGGAACACGTATCTCGACGGGCGTACCTGGGTGCCCACTTTTCCCAACGCCACCTATCTGATGCCGAAGGACGACTTCGACTTCTGGAACCCGGAGAACGGCCGTACGAGCGTGCTCGGCCGCGGCAACCAGAACGTGTTCGAGGACAGTGTCGCCCCGGTGCACCAGGCCGGCCGGACACTGCTGTGGGAGGACAGCCACCAGATCGACGCCGCTCTGCGCCTGGAGTCCGCCCCGGGGCACACCCCCGGGTCCTCCGTACTGACCCTCACCTCCGGGACGGACCGCGCGGTCTTCGTCGGCGACCTGCTGCACAGCCCGGTGCAGATCCTCGAACCGGACTCCAACAGCTGCTTCTGCGAGGACCCCGCGCAGGCGCGCGCCACCCGCCGCAAGATCCTGGGCTGGGCCGCGGACAACCACGCCCTCGTCGTGCCCGCGCACTTGGGCGGCCACGGCGCCGCGCACGTGGTACGCCACGGCGGCAAGTTCGCGATCAAGGACTGGGCTTCCTTCGCCCCCTACACCGAACAGGGCTGAGCCCTGCGGAAAGGCACTCCGGTGAACCATCGCACCACCCTTGTCGTCACCACGACGCGGGGACCCGTCCGCGGCCTGCGCCAGGGCGGCGTCGCCGCATTCCTGAACATCCCTTACGCCGCCCCGCCCCGCGGCGCCGGCCGGTTCGCGGCGCCCCGCCCGCACGAACCGTGGGACGGCATACGGGACGCCACGACGCCGGGACCCAACGCTCCGCAGCCCGGACGCACGCTCGGCCGGCTGGACATGTCCCCCTACTTCGGGGCTGGTTGGAGCCGTGGCGAGGACTACCTCACGGTCAACGTCTGGACGCCCGCCGACACGGACGGCGACCTGCCCGTCATGGTGTTCGTCCACGGCGGCGGGTTCGTCGCCGGGTCGACGCGGTCCGCGCTGTACGACGGTTCCGCCTTCGCCCGCGACGGTGTCGTCCTCGTCACCCTCAACTACCGACTCGGCATCGGAGGGTTTCTCGACCTTCCCGGTGCGCCCGCCAATCGCGGGCTGCTCGACGTCGTGGCCGCGCTGCGCTGGGTACGGGACAACATCGCCGCCTTCGGCGGTGCCCCGCACAACGTCACCCTGTTCGGCCAGTCGGCGGGAGCGACCGTCGTCGGGGGCGTCCTGGCCACTCCCGAAGCCGCGGGCCTGTTCCGCCGGGCGATCGTCCAGAGCGGCAACGGTCTGGGCGCGTTCACGCCCGAGCAGGCCGCCCGCGTCACCGGGGCGGCGGCCCGGGTCCTGGGCGTCGAACCGCACGTCGACGCCTTCGCGGAGATCCCGGACGCCCGCCTGGTGGAAGCGGCCTCCGCGCTCGCCGGCACGGACCTGCGGACGGCCACCCACCACGATCCGCTGGTCGGGCTCAGCCCTTTCAGCCTGGTCCTGGACACCCAGCCCGCGGAATCCGTCGCCGCGGGCCCCGGCGCCGACGTCGACCTGCTCGTCGGGACCAACACGGAGGAGGGGAACCTCTATCTCGTCCCGTTGGACGCCTACGCCACCTCGACCCGTGCGGACGTCGACGCCGTCGCGGCACGTGTGCATCCCGATCCGGTCCGGCTCGTGGACACGTACCGCGGCACCCGCCCGAGGGCGACCTTCGGCGAGCTGCGGTCGGCCATCATGGGCGACGCCCTGTTCGGCGCGGGCAGCCGGGCCCTGGCCGACGCACACGCCGACCGGTCCGGTGGCGCCACCTACGCTTACGAGTTCGCGTGGCGCTCCCGCGCCCTGGACGGACGACTGGGTGCCGCCCACGCGGTGGAGCTGCCCTTCGTCTTCGATCTCACGCACCTGTCCCGGCTGCACGGTGCCCATGCCCTGCTCGGCCCCGACAGACCGCCCGCCGCTCTGGCCTCCCGTGTGCACGGGACTTGGATCCGGTTCGCCAGGACCGGCGATCCCGGCTGGGACCCGTACGACACCGCACGCCGGGCCACCATGCGTGTCGACGCCGACTGGACACAGGTCGACGACCCTCACGGCCAGGAACGTCAGGCATGGACCTGAGCGGGCAGGCACATGGTGCGACGCGCTCTCGGCCAGCGCACGCGCGCTCTCAGGTCAGGGCCGTCCCCAGCAGCTCGACGCGATGCGAAGTCGTCCGGGCGCTCACACCGAGTATGCCGAAGAGGAGATCACGGCCCATCGTCGCGCCCACCAGCGTATTGACCGGGCCGAACGAGGCCGCCATCGGCGTGACCGCGGTTCCGGCCGCGGCCTTCGCCTCCTGGAGCGACGCGAGGAAGGCCGGGACGTCGGCGGGCCGGATCAGCGGGCCGCTCGATCCCACCCGGAGGCCGCAGCCGCCCGTGATCATCGACACTCCGCGCTCCAGACACGCCTGGGCGCACAGTTCCGGCAGCGCCGCGGGGCGGTCGGCCGCCACGACGAGGAACCCGCCTTCGCGCAGGTGCGGCACCAGCGCCTCGCTGGTCGTGATGGTCTCCATGGCGGTGGTGAGTTCCGCTTCGGGGAGGCGCTCACGCACCCACTCGCCGGCCGCGTCGACCTTTGGCCGGCCGACGTCACGACGCCGGTAGAGGTACTGGCGGTTCAGGTTCTCCAACGCGACCCGGTCGCCGTCCACGAGCGTGAGTCCGCCCACGCCCGCGCCCACCAGCTCGGCCAGCACCACGCCGCCGATGCCGCCGACGCCGAGCACGGTCACGTGCGCCGCGCGCAGCCGTTCCTGTGCCGCGCCGGCGTCCAGACCCAGGGCCGCGAAGTACTCGACCTGGTTCCGCCAGGCGGACGACTGCCACGAGCGGTCGAACGGTGCGACGACGAGGCGGAGCCGTAGGAGCGTGCGCACGATGACGTCCGTGTTCCCTCCGCTCGGCACCGGGAGGCCGAGCGGGTCGTCGGAGACCGCGTCGAGCCATGCGAACATCGCTTCGGGGCAGCGCCGGACCAGCAGTACGTCGTCGGAGAAGACGCGCAGTTCGTCGCCGTCGCGGGACCAGGTCGCCGCAGGCGAGAGCACGTAGCGGTCGCTTCCGTCAGCCATCCCTGGCCTTCCTTCGTAGCGAGATCACCGTTTGCCGGGGGTCAGGGGGAATCGGCGCTCCAGCTGAAGCGGGGGAAGCGCACGGCGTCCATCGACGGCCAGGGCCGGCCCGCCAGTGCCTCGTGCTGCAGCCAGTGGCCCCTGAGCCGCAGCAGCGGCAGGACCGGGCACTGTTCGCGCACCGCTCGCCGCAGCTCGCCGGCCGCGTCCTCGTCGTCCGGGTCCTCGGACAGCCGGCTCAGCAGCGGCGCGAGGACCGGGTCGCGGCGTGCCGGGTCGAGCAGGTCCAGGGCGCCGATCGGATCCGCGAAGAGCGGGCCCCGCAGGGCGAGGAGCAGGTCGAAGGAGTGTGCCGAGCCCGTAACGAAGTCGGCGGGTGCCAGCTCGACCTCGACGCCGAGGTTCTCGGTCAGCTGGGCCGCGACCTCTTCGGCCACGTCCAGGTTGGGGTAGTAGTCCCAGTACCCCAGGCGCAGGCGTTCACCGGCGCCGGCGGTGCTGGGCGGCGCTTCGACGTGGTGGTCGGGCGCCGCCGGCTCCACGCCGTTCCAGCACCGGGCGACCAGGCGCTCGTAGCGGAGCGCGCCGAGGAGCTGGCGGCGGAACTCCGCGTCCCGCACCGCCGACCGGCTGTCGGGGACGACCTCCAGGCACATCTCGATCGCGGTCGGTGCCGTGTGGAACGCCCGGCTGTCCGCGAAGTCCGTGACGCGGTCGAGCGGGAACGCCGTCGCGCACGTCACGTCGACCTCGCCCCGCCGGAACCGCTCCGGGGCACCGTGCGGATCCCGGCGTACGAGCACCCGCACGGGTGGTGTACCGGCCCTGACGGGTTCGAGCCAGTACTCGTCGTCGGTGGTGCGCACGGCACGCTGGTACGCGCCGGAGGACAGCTGTCCGCACGCCGAGATCGGAGCGAGGTCGACGCTCTGGAGCAGGCCGGGCAGGTGCGGCACCGGGCGGCGGAGTTCGATGACGAGCGTGTCCTTCGAGGTGCGGACCGCGCGGATGTCGAGCAGGAACCGCTGGAGCGACGGCACCGTGAGCGCGGTCCGGATCGCCCGGGCGTGATCGCTCGCACGCACCGGGCTCCCGTCGGAGAAGGACGCGCCCTGCTGGACGCGGTAGTGCTGGCTGAGCCCGTCGTCCGTGACCCAGAGGAGGTCGAGCCGACTGTGCTGGCTCGCCGAGGCGAACCAGCGGCTCAGGTAGTCGCCTCCCGTCGGTCCGTGCCATCGGATCGGGTCGTCGTCCACCTCGACGACGACGGGGCGCATGGCGCTCACGTGACCGGGAGGGGGCTGGCGGCCGCCGGCAGAGTCCGCTCCGGGGCGTCCGGCGAGGCGTCGATCCGGGCACACAGTCCCGCCACCGCCGTCGCGACCTCGCGCAGCCGGCCGGGGACGACCCGGGCGAGGAGGGCTTCGCGTTCCTCGGGCCCGCGCGGCATGAGGGCCCGGAACATCTTGGCCTGCGCCGGCGTGAGGCGGAGAGTCGACACCTCCGCCTCGCTCGCGCGGTACACGACCACGACGGTCGGGCGATCCAGCTCCGGCTCCCAGGTGATCTCCCGCGGGTCGGAGACCATCGCGACGACGTCGACGTCGAGGTCCGCGGTCAGGAAATGCGGCTTCTCCCCCACGGTGGCAGGCCGCCGGTACACGTTGACGAGTTCTTCCTCGACTTCGTCGCCGCGGAACTCCGCGAGCATCGAGTCGTACGTGTACAGCGCCTTGGCGGTTCGCGCAGGCGCGCCGTCCAGCTTGGCCAGAATCTCTTCGAGTGCTTCCTCGACCGGCATGGCGGACCGCTCCAGCAGTGCGTCGACGACTTCCACGTACGTGAGCCCCGCGCCCTGCTTCAGGAAGCGCAGCAGGTGGTAGTAGCGGCGCGTGAAGTACCGCGAAAGACGCAGCACGTCCTGGTAGTAGTCGTATTCCCGGTTTCCGCTGCGGATGAAGCTGAAGCCGGTGAAGATCTCCGCCTCGTCCTTGATGAGCGCGCGGACGTCCGGCGGGAGGAAGGTTCCCATGACGTCGAGTTCGCCCTCCAGCGGTTCGAGTTCGGCCCGGTACTCACCGGTGATCTCGGCACCGGGAAGCGGCTGGAGCACGCTGAGGTCGCTGTTGACGGCCCCGTAGGCGATCGCGTCGAACACGACCTCCAGGGACTTCTCGAGGTCTTCGGCGGCTTCCTCCGGGTACCCGACGATCGTGTTCGTCTCGAACTGGATGCCGACTTCCTGGGCGGACCGGAAGAACTCGTAGGTCCGCTTGGTCGAGGGCATCTTCAGCATGGACTTGAGGATCTTCTCCGATCCCGCGTCCGTGCCGCAGAAGATGTTGAAGCACCCGGCATCGGCCATACGCCGCAGAAGGGGCGGATTGACGTTGTCCGGCCTGACCGCGCAGCCCCACTCGAAGATGTCGTTGTGCTCGGCGAAATAGGACACGAACTCGTCGAGATAAGTGCGTTTGTTGGCGAAATTGTCGTGCAGGAAGTTGAACTGGGTGACCCCGTAGGTGCGGTGCAGGAAACGCAGCTCTTCGAGGATGACCGCGGGGTCCTTGATCCGGAAGTCACGGTCCCAGAACGTCGACGTCATGCAGAACTTGCACGAGTAGGTGCACCCTGAGCCGATGTGCACATCGAAGATGTGCGGGGTCGAGAGCCGGATGTAGTCGCCCATCGGGACGGCGTCGTACGCGGGCATCGGCACGAGGTTCAGGTTCGTGGTCGGCTGCGGCCCGCTGGACACGACCTTGCCGTTCTCGCACGACCAGAAGCCGCGCACCCCGGCGGGATCGGTCCCGTCGGCGAGGGCGTCCGCGAGAGCGGTGATCGCGAGCTCTCCCTCGCCGCGGCACACGAAGTCGACGCAGTCGGCGAAGCGCGGGAGGGCGTCGGGGAAGACACCGAACGTCCCGGGTCCGCCGAGCACCACCGTGACATCGGGCCGGAGCAGCTTGACCCGGCGCCCGATGAGAAGGCACGACGGGAGGGTGTCCGCGAGACAGGTGAGGCCGAGCACGTCGGGATCGGCGGCGAGCAGGCGCTCGCAGGTCTGGTCGAGCCAGTCGGCGTCACCCGGCTCGAAGGCACCGATCCGGTGCTCGTACTCCAGGTCGACGACGACGGTGGGGTGGCCATGCGCCATCAGGGGCGAGGCAATGCAGAGCAGACCGAGAGGGACGAAGAACGGGGAATTGACGTCGGAATTGATCAGGGGCCGGCCCAGCGTTACGCGAACGTTCCGCATGGACGACCGGACCGACACCTGGCCCTCCCCGGCGAACGAGAGGGCCAGTCGTTTCGGAGTCGCCATCAGATGCGTTCAGCAGCGCCGCGCGACGATGGCACCCAGGGTGGCCGACGACAGGGAGATGAGCTCCACGTCGTCGACGAGGTCAAACCCTTCGCCATCGGTGAAAAGCACCATGTCCGGCTCTGCCTCCGCCTCGGTCATCGCGATCACCGGACGCTCCTGCAGTTCCTGCGTCATCGTTTTCCTTTCTTTGCCCTCGACTCGCACCAACATCTCCATCCCATACAGGTCTTGAGGTCCTGTCAATGGTGAGCGCACACGTGATCCGGCGCGGCATCCGATCCCGGTTCCCGTCGGCGAACGGAGGGACCGCCGCCGGTCGATCGGTTCCGCTCCTCCCCCGACCGCCGGCGCGGCAGGCCGCGAATTCCCTGGTCAGGACCCTTGTCACGCCGGAGCGTGGAGGAGCACCTCGCCGCTCCGGATGGAGGATATTCCGCGGCGCGGGAACCACTGAAAACCCCAGCGATTCGGGCCATTTCACATCCCCGTCACATCCCCGAAATCTCACTTCCGGCACGTGCCCGATCTCCACCGGACGACGGATACAGTGCCTTCCCGCCTCTTGCCCGGCTTGATCAATTCTGGGTAGGCTGCTTCGGGTCGGAACAGCGCCAAGCGGAGAGGTCATCGATCGACGGTGCCCGCCTTCGGCGGGCGAGGGCCGGTATGGCCGGTTTTCCGCCCTGTGACGCAAGAAGATCGATCACCGGAATCCGCAGGCCGCGGAAGCCGATTCGGCGATCACATCATTCAGCGAGCATCGGCCCCATTGTTCATGTGTCTTCTGTTATGGGACTTCGGAACGGAGCTAGGATTGTGACGTCTTCGCAGGCCAACGTTTCCGATCCGGAATTCACGGCGATCCCGTACTTTCCGATGCCCCGGGCGTCCGGTTGTCCGCTGGATCCGGCACCCGAGCTCGCCGAGCTGCAGGAGCGGGCGCCGCTGGTCCGGGTCCGGCTGTGGGACGGCAGCACTCCGTGGCTGGTGACGCGGCACGCGGAGCAGTGCGCGCTGCTGTCGGACCGCCGGGTCAGCGCCGACTGGATGCAGCCGGGCTACCCGTTCCACACCCGGTTCCTGCGCGACCACCACAGCGAAGGCCAGTTCCTGACCGCCATGGAGGGCCCCGAGCACCTCCGGCTGCGCCGGATGATCGCCCGGCCGTTCACCCCCCGCATGGTCGAGAAGCTGCGGCCCACGATCGAGCAGATCGTCGACGACCGCATCGACGCCCTACTGGCCGGCCCCGAGCCGGCGGACTTCGTGTCGGAGTTCGCCCTGCCGATCCCGTCCAGGGTCATCTGCCACGTGCTCGGCGTCCCCTACCAGCACCACGACTTCTTCCATCGCGCCATCAGGGCGGTGACCGAGAGCGACGTCCCGGCCGAGGTCGCGAGCAAGTCCGAGCGCGAGCTGTACCACTACCTGGCCAAGCTGATCGGCCACAAGCTCGCCCACCCCGATGACGGCCTGCTGTCCCAGCTCGCCACCGAACGGCTGGCCACCGGCCAGCTGAACCGGCACGAACTGGTGATGCTGGTCCTGTTCCTGCTGATCTCGGGACACGAGACCACGGCCAGCATGATCGCGCTCGGCACACTGGCCCTGCTGCTCCATCCCGACCAGATCGCCGTGCTGCGGGACGCCGACGAAACCGGAGTCGCGGGGGCCGTCGACGAGTTGCTGCGATACCTGACCACCGTCCAGCCCGGCCGCCGCCGCGTGGCCGTGGAGGACATCGAGATCGCCGGGCAGCTGATCCGCGCCGGCGAGGGCCTGATCCTCCCGGAGGAGATCGGCAACCGCGACGAGAGCGTGTTCCCCGACCCGGAGACGCTGGACCTGCGCCGCGACGCCGGCCGGCACCTCGCCTTCGGGTTCGGTGTGCACAAGTGCACCGGCCAGCCACTGGCCCGCCTGGAGCTCCAGGTCGTGTTCACCGCCCTGTTCCGGCGCATCCCGACCCTGGCCCTGGCCGTCGACCCCGACGACCTCCCGTTCATGGACGACGGGCTGGGATACGGTCTCAAGGGAATGCCGGTGAGCTGGTAAGTGAACGCGGCCGAGCAGGAGCCGAGTCCGCCCGTGATGGTGGAGAACGTCCTTGACCACCGGATACACCAGGGGGAACCCGCAGCATGACCGGCACCACGGAGGTCCTTGACGGACCGGCGGCGGTCGACGCGGCACGAAGCGTCACGCGTCCGTTCTACATCTACGCCGTGCTCTCCAACTCGATGTTCCAGCGCGGCGTGTTCGTCATCTTCCTCTACCAGCAAGGCTTCTCCGCCGGGCAAGTGGCCCTCCTCCAGACCCTGCTCTTCCTGGTCAGCGGACTCGCGGAGCTGCCCACGGGAATCATCGCCGACCGGATCGGCAGGCGCGCCAGCATCGTGATCGGCCAGGTGCTGGTGGCCGGATGCCTGCTCGGTCAGGTCGCGACCTCCGACTACTGGCTGTTCCTGGCGCTGTTCATCGGCCAGGGCGTGGGCATGGCCTGCGTGTCCGGTTCGGACACCGCCCTGCTGTACGACCTGCTCGTGCGCCGCGGCGCGACGAGCGGCTACGTCAGGATCAGGTCCCGGTTCACCATGCTCGGGACGGTCACCTCGGGGATCGCCATCGTCCTCGGCGGCCAACTGCAGCAGTTCTCCTGGGGAATCGTCTACGCCGCTTCGGCGTCGTGCCTCGTCGTGGCCGTGCTGGTGCTGCTGGCCCGGGTGCCCGAGATCCGCGGCGCGGACGAGGTGGACAAGCAGGACGGAGCCGGGAAGGAGCACGTCGACACCACGGCATGGCGGGCGATGCTCCGGGTCGCCACACCGGCGCTCGTGACGCTCGTCGTGGTGTCCGGACTGATGCACGCCACGCTGACGCCGTACATCATCTTCACCCAGAAGACGCTCTCCGATCAGGGGGCGAGCACCGCGCTGGTCAGCGTGGTCGTCTCGGCGGGATTCTTCATCGGCGGCCTCACTCCCCTGCTGTCGGACCGCGCCGACCGGCGCGTCGGGTACCGGATCATCGCCCCGCTGTCCCTCCTGGCGCTCGCCGCGGCGCTCGGTCTGACCGGTCTCGGCCTCGTCTGGGTCACCATCGCCGCGTTTCTGCTCCTGGTCGGAATTCCCGAGATCACCGCCGTGCTCGTGGACAACGTGTTCAACGAGGCGGTGCCGTCGCGCCACCGGGCGAGCCTGCTGTCGATGATCGCGTTCGTGGAGTCGGTGCTCATCGGCATCGGCTATCTCGTCCTCGGCGCGCTCATGGGCGGACTGGGCTCCGGCGCGGGCATGGCCGTCTACGCCGCGGTCCCCCTGCTGGCGTGTCTCCTGTGGCTCCCGGTGCTCATCCGGGGAACGCGGGTGACCACCGGGAGCGAGCGGACCGCCGGCCCGAACGAATCCTGAAACAGCCCGTTTCGGACAACGCCCCCGATCGATGAGGAGCCGAAGTGGAACTGATGCAGATCGGGCACACACAACCGGTGCCGGATCTCACCCCGCCGGTCGTGCACGAGGACGCCCTTTCGGTTGCGCTGGTCTGCATGCCCTGGGCCGTGGTCGACATGCCCTCCCTGGCTCTGAGCACGATCGCCCCGTTGTTCGAGCGGCGCGGAGAGGTCGAGAAGCTCGACGTCGTCTACGGCAACATCCGGTGGCTCGACCACCTGGTCCGGGAGGCGGGCCTCGAAGGCGGACACTACGAGCTGATCGTCGACGCCGAGGTGTTCGGGGTCGGCGAGTGGGTCTTCTCCAGCTGTTTCCGCCCCGGTGTCGACCCGCGCCACACGAGCTTCTACGACCTCGTGCGCGACAGCGAGCACGTCGACGCCTACTGTGCGATGTTCCGTGCGGCGCCCGCCTTCATCGACGAACTGGCCCGGGATCTCGTGGCGTCGGGCGTCGACGTCCTCGGGCTGACGTCGACCTTCGACCAGAACATCGCCTCGTTCGCGCTCGCGCACCGCGTCAAGGAGCTTCGGCCGGACATCGTGACGATCCTCGGCGGGGCGAACTGCGACGGCGTCCAGGGCACGGCGGTCCACCGCGCCCGCCCCGAGTTCGACTACGTGATCCGGGGGGAGGCGGAGCACTCGATCGCGCCGCTCATCGCCCACATCGCGGAATGCCGTAGCGGTGACGGGAAGAAGGACGACGGGCCGCTGCACGCCGTGCCCGGCCTGTGCTGGCGGTCCGACGCCGACGGAGCCACGGTCAGCAACCCCATCGGGCGGACGCCCGTCTCCATGAACGTGGTGCCGGAGCCCACCTACGATCACTACTTCCGCGATCTGGGGAAGTCTCCGGCCGCTCCGTTCATCGACGTCAAGATTCCACTGGAGGCCAGCCGCGGTTGCTGGTGGGGCGCGAAGCACCACTGCACGTTCTGCGGCCTGAACGGGTCGGCCATGACCCATCGCGCGAAGCCCGCCGAGCGCGTACAGGCGGAGGCAAGCCGGGCCATCCGCCGGCACAACGTGCTCGACCTGGTGTTCTCCGACAACATTCTGGCGCCCGAGCACGTCGTGCAGCTGACCACGGATCTGGCGCTGCCCGCCGAATGGGACGTCCGGCTGTTCGCCGAGGTGAAGTCGAACCTCAACTTCAGCCAACTGGAGTCCCTGGCGCGCGCCGGTTTCACGCAGCTGCAGCCGGGTGTCGAGAGCCTGTGCACGCCCATCCTGCGCATCATGCGCAAGGGGGTGACCGGGTGGCAGAACGTGCGGTTCCTGCGGGACTGCGCCACCTGCCGGATCTACCCGTCGTGGAACATCCTCCTGGGCTTCCCCGGGGAGCAGGACAGCGACTACGAGGCGTTGATCGACTCGCTCCCGGCCCTCCATCACCTGACGCCGCCCGCCGGGGCGTTCCCGATCAAACTGGAACGCTTCAGCCCCTACTTCGACGATCCCGCCCTCGGTCTCCAGGCTCTCGGCCCCTCGCTCAACCTGGTGAGCGCTTACGAGGGGGTGGCGGACGGCCTCGACGACCTCGTCTACGTGTTCGAGTCCGAGCCGGCCGGCCTCTCCCCCGAGACGGGCGAGCTGTTGCGCGAGGCGGTCGCGAACTGGAAGGCCACCGCATCGGTCTCCCGGCTGGTCGCCCTGCCGGCGCCGGACGACTCGCTCGTCGTCGTCGACGACCGGCCCGCCTGGCCCTCCCGTGAGCTGGTGCTGCGACCGGGGCTCGAAGCCGAGGCGTACCGGGCACTGGCCAAGGGCAGGACGCTTCCCGCGCTCGCTTCCGCGATGCGCTCGCTCGGGATCGCCGTGCGGGAAGGCCGGCTCGAAGAGCTTGTCGAGAACTGGACGGAGCTCGGCATCGTCTTCCATGAGGACTCCACCCATCTGGCGCTCGCGACGGGATTGCGTTGGTGACGAAGGACGGGACTGCGTTGGTGACGAAGCAGACGGCAGAGCGGCGGTCGAGCCGCCGGAGGCTCTTCGCGCCGGTGGATCTCCACTCCGTGCGCAGCAGGGAGGACCTCGTCGCCCTGAGCCGGTCCGGATACGCCGGGATCCGGCTGGCCGGCCACCTGGTCATGCCGGAGATGGGCGACGCCGAACTGGTCTCCTTGATCGCGCTGCTCCGTGACGCCCGCGGGGTCGGTCTGCGGGTTTCGTGGAGCGGCGACTGCGGTGCCCTGAAGGTCGGGGGCCTCTGCCACCTCGACCCGCCGCGGCGGCCGGACGGCTCCTTCGCGTGGTCGGCGCAGCGGGGAGGATCCCTCGTCGTCCGGCGCGGTCCGACGTTCCTGGCCGTCGAGGACACGCGCCACGGGGGGCGCCGACGCATCGACGTCGACCGCTCGGAACCGGCGGCGGCCGTCCTCGACGAGAGCCGCTGGGGGCGCGCGCTCACCCCCGCCGAGTCGGCCGGTCTGGACGCTCTCGAACTGCACGACCTCGTCTTTCGTGCCGGCGACCACGGTGTGGGCATCGCCGTGAGACAAGGAGTCTGGTGTGTCTGAAGGCCACGTCCTCTTCCGCGGGACGCTCGACGAGCGGACGGTGTTGCGAGGGCCGGGGGATCCGGCCGCCGCCGTCGTCCCCATGCGCATGGGGACGGCCGGGCTGGGACTGCTCGTCAACGATCACCGCGAAGCCACCCGCATCCTGTCCGACGTCGAGACCTACGGCAGCGCGGGCGAACTCATGGCGAGCGTCTTCGACGAGCCGGACCAGTCGCATCCGGACGCGTCGTCCGAGGCGGTCTTCTCGGTGAACCAGACCGACGGGGAAGAGCACCGTCGGGTACGGCGCGCGCTCCGGAGGGTCATCGACGCCCGCGTGCGCGATGTCTCGGACCAGCTGGTCCAGGATGTGCGGCAAGTGGTCGAGAGCGCCCTCGCCCTGGGAAGGTTCGACGCGGTCGCGTCGATCGGCGTGCCCATCGCCGACAGCGTGATGTCGCGCCTGCTCGGGCTGGACGAGAACCTCGTCTCGGCCTTGAGGACCGCGGTCTACGAGGGATACCCGGTGCGCGAGCTCGACGCCACGCTCGTCGACTGGGTGCGCGACAGGCGTGCTGACCCCGCCGACGACCTCGTGTCGGACCTGATGGCGGAACTTCCCTCTCTCGACGATCGACAGGTCGCGGCGAACACTCGACTGCTCGCGCTGTCGGGTGTCGAGGTGCTGGCGGCCCTGATCACGAATGGAATTCTCTGCCTGGCGCAAGATCCGAGCACGCAGAGTCTCGTACGCGAGGACGAGAAGCTGCTGCCCGGTCTCATCCATGAGGTGCAGCGGTACGCGAGCCCGATCGCGCGGGGGATCTACCGGATGACGAAGGCGTCATCCGTGATAGGCGGGTACGCGGTTCCCGCGGGTACTTTGCTCGTCATCGGGGTGGACGTCTGCAACAGGGACACGTCCGTGCTTCCCGATGCTCACAGGTTCGACCCCACTCGCGGTCGGGATTTCGAATACCTGACCTTCGGCCGCGGAAAACATTCATGCCTGGGCATTCCGGTCACACGTCTCATCGCGGCGCAGGCCCTGCGCGTGTTCCTCTCGGGAACGACGAGTTTCGGCCTGACCGTAAAGCCGTCAGAGCTGCGTTTCCACGACACCGCGGTCATGAACGGTCTCGTCGAACTCCCGATGTGGGTGAAGTGCGCGAACTAGTGTGACGAGTTCCTTCGTCGAACCGGGACGATGCGGGGACCAAAAGAACGATCAAGGGCCGGTCTCGGATTTCTCCGATACCGGCCCTGACCTGCGAC
Organism: Streptomyces sp. DSM 40868; assembly: GCF_011820545.1. Taxonomy (NCBI): domain Bacteria; kingdom Bacillati; phylum Actinomycetota; class Actinomycetes; order Kitasatosporales; family Streptomycetaceae; genus Streptomyces; species Streptomyces sp. DSM 40868. The sequence continues at coordinate 7,570,954 of NZ_CP050504.1, read as the reverse complement.
TGTCTCCAGTCGGGACGACAGGATTTGAACCTGCGACCCCTTGACCCCCAGGAGTAGGGGGTATCCCATTTATTCGCATATACAGCGAGAAATTAGGGTGCGGAGCGCGCGGTGCCGTGCGCTCCGTTCAGGTGCGCGGACACCCTCTGGTCCCCAACTGGTCCCCAACTGGTCCCCAAGGGGCACGTCCGTCCAAACGGCTCCTGTGTCTGACGCCCGGTGCATCGCAATGTGGTCGGCCAGCACGATGGGGCCATCGCGAAGGTCCACAAACCCTCCGTGCTCCTCATCGAGGGCAGGACGCCACCTTGGAGCGGCTTCGCGTTGACGGCAGCTCGAAGAGGCCCTGACCCACGGGCCTGACCCACTGCATCTCGCGGAGGTCTTCGGGCTCGACGAGAAGACAGCGATGCGCTACGCGGACTCCGCACGATCTCTGCTGGAACAGGCCGCTGAACAGCACCTTCGATGAAATCTGCTCGCCAGGACGCAGCATGACAGGAATCATGGACGAGTGACGTCGACCGAAGCAGCAGCAATCACTCTTCAGGACCATGCCGCTCTCTGGAGCATGGGGGAAATCCGCGCGAGCGATGTCGTGAATGCCGCCTGTGATGCGCTCGTCGCCGGACTCGACACCCCCGGCCTTCGCATGCTCGCCGCCTGCACGCGCGCCGAGGCGGACTACGACGTCCACCACCTGCTTCCCACAGCACTCGACGAACTCGGCCTCGCCTTCTATCCGGTCGGCAGCGAGGCCGGTCAGGAAGCCGCCGCCCGAGCCCTCGCACGCCGCATGCTCGCAGGAGAGCTCACGCCTCGGGAGTTCACCCTCCGGATTCACCAGCGCCATGGACATGAGCTGCCCCTGACCGAGCGCCTCGCTGAACTCGACGACGAGTACGACATCCTCGAATACGGCGACAGAACCGTGGACCAGATCGATGCCGAGGTCACCGCCGAAGCCCGCCGCCTCGCAGCCCACCCCACGGTTCCCGCCGAACCCACGGATTCGCCCAGCTGATGCACACGGACCGACCCGCGAGTTCCCACTGAAGGGACTTCGGTTTCCCTGAACCCACGGGCCTCACGGGGGTTGAGGAACCTCGGAACGAAAACCGGCGCTAAGACGTCGTTTCAGTTGGTGAGTTTGCGGTAGCTGATGAGGGCCGCGGCGATGCCGACGAAGGCCAGGAAGTGCTCGGCCTTTCGCTCGTAACGGCGGTGCAGCCTTCGGCATCCGGCCAGCCAGGAGACCGTTCTCTCGACGACCCAGCGGTGTCGGCCGAGCCGCGTGGAGGACTCGATGCCCTTGCGGGCGATTCGGTGGCGGATGCGACGCTCGCGAAGCCATTTCCACAGGTGGTCGTAGTCGTAGCACTTGTCGGCATGAAGCTTGGCCGGACGCCGGCGGCGGGGTCCGCGGCGGGAACGTATGGGTGGGATCCCGCGCACGAACGGTTCCAGGCCGAGGCTGTCGTGCATATTGGCGCCGGAGACACCCAGCGACAGCGGCACGCCGTTGCGATCGGTGATGAGGTGGATTTTCGATACCGGCTTGCCGCGATCGGTCGGATTCGGTCCCGTCAGCGGCCCCCTTTTGCCGCCCGGACGCTGACGGAGTCGATCGCGCACCGCGACCAGTCCAGCTCACCCCGAGCACCGAGTTCGTCGAGGATGACGCGGTGCAGCCGGGCCCACACCCGCTCCCGGCTCCACTGGGCGAAGCGCCGGTAGACCGTGGGCCAGGCCGGCCCGAAAACCGGCGGCAACTGCCGCCAGGCGCAGCCCGAGGTGGCGACGAAGATGATCGCCGCCAGGCATTCACGGTCCCCGGCCCGTCGGCGACCGCCACCCTGCGGGCGAATGACATCCGTCGGCGGGACCACCCGCCGGAACAACGTCCACAACTCGCCCGGCACCAACCGCTCCACCAGATCCGTCATGCACGGATCAACGAGCGAACACACCAACAGAAACGGCGTCTAAGCCTCCGTCGGCCCTGGTGGGCGGCTGACGGGGCGTCGGCCGTGGAACCGGGCTGAAGTCGTCCCACGGATAACGCCCTATTATCCGTGGCAACGCTGATCACGACCTGCGGAGACGTTCTCGGGGTCGTGCGCGAAGCGACCCTGTTATCTGCGGCAAGGAGGAGACCGTGCCCGCGGTCGTGCAGCTGCCCGCCGGGAAGGCGTTGACCGTCCGCACGGCGGCAGACGTGTTCCTCGACTCGCTCAACAACCCGAACACCACCCGTTCGTACGGCATCGGCGTCGGCAAGACCGCCGAACGCCTCGGAGAGGGCCGCCCGCTCGCCACGGTCGCGGACGACGAGATCGGCGAGACTCTCGAACTGCTGTGGGGCACCTCCGCGGTCAACACATGGAACGCCCGCCGGACCTCCGTGCTGTCGTGGCTGAGCTGGTGTGCCGAGCGCGGCTACGACGGCCCGGCGGTCCCGGCCTGAGTGAAGCTCACCCCGCCGGACTCCGAGACCCCCGCCCGCTCGAAGATGGCGGTCGATCGGCTGATCGCCCGCCGCGACGTCCACCCGCGGGAGAAGACGCTGTGACGGATGCTCTACGAGACCTACGCGCGGGCGGAGGAGATCCTCGGCGTCAACATCGAGGAGATGGACCTGGCCGGTCGCCGGGCCCCGGTGAAAGCAAAGGGTGCCCGGCCGCGGACCCGGCGCCGGGGCGCCCCGCGCGAGAAGTTCGTGCTGGAGACCGTGTTCTGGGACGCCGGCACCGTCCGCCTGCTGCTCCGGCTGATCAAGGGCCGTACCCGGGGGCCGGTGTTCGTCACCCACCGCAAGCCGGGCCCGGCAAGGTTCTCAGCTCCCATGACGTCTGCCCGGACACGGGGCTGGTGCGGCTGTCGTACGGGCAGGCCCGTGCCCTGCTCGACACCCACACCGCGGTCGGCGGGGCGCCGGGCACGGGCTGGGACCTTCACGAGTACCGGCACTCCGGCCTCACACACCTCGGCGAGGCCGGGGCCAGCCTGCAGATGCTGATGGCGAAGTCCCGGCACAAGAAGCAGGAGAACGTACGGCGCTACTTCCACCCCTCGGCGGAGGCGATCGCCGAGGTCACCAGCCTGCTCGCTCCCGGCGGCAGCAGGCGCTGAAGCGTGCCCGTCGGCGGCCTGCCAGGGTCCCGTGCGGGGAATCAGTGGCCCATCGAGGTGAGCTTTTCTCGCAGCGTCTTCAATTCCTTCGAGACGGTGACATCAGGGATGCTCATGAGGCGGTCCACCAGCGCGGCATTCTCGTCCAAGCAAGTGGGGATGTCGATGTTCTCGATGACCCACGTGTCGCCATCGGGGTAGAACTCAGCATCGCCTCCTGTGTCGACCACAGCGATGGGGCCGACAGTGGTCTTGGTCCCGTCGTGTTCGAAGACGATGTCTACCACTCCGTACCACGGGTTCTCCCATCCGTGGTTTTCCGGCCCCATGGTGAGGGTCAGGCGATCGAGCTTGTTGTCCTCGATCGTGAAGCTGATGTCCTTCGACTGCTCATAAGGCGTCTTCGGCAGCCGGTCGGGCAGGGGGAAGTCGTAATTCATGGAGATCGCCAGCTCGCCTCCGATCTGATGGCACCCCGGCAGTACTCCGGCCTCACGAACCCGCAGCGTAGCTTTGGTGATCAGAGACGGACCAGGGGCCCGGTTCTCAAACGTGATGTCCAGGTGCGGGCCCCGCAGATCCGTGAGGGCCTCTTGTCCCTCATCGGTCTGCTCCTTGCCGTCGATGCCCTCCTTGATGTAGGCGGCGATCCTCGCGACCTTGAGATTGGGCTGGCGGGCTGCCTCTGACACACCCGTGCTTGCTTGTACATCTCCGCTCTTCGCCTGCGACTGCCCCGACTCGGAGGAGTCGTTGCCGTAATAGATCGCGAGAACGATGCCCACGACGGTGGCGACCAGGGTCAGCAGGCCGATGAGGTTGGGCTTGTGCCTCCATCTCGATTCCGGATCGCTGGCAGGTGTAGACGGGGTGCCGGTCGCCGAAGGCGCGGTTGGCGCCCCTGCCGAGGCCGACGGGGTGGCCGACGAACCGGCTGACGTTGGTGCTGTCCCCGGCGGCGGCGTGGTGGGGGGAGTCGGAGGAGACTGTGGAGCCGGCGCGGGGGCCCCTGGTGCCCCCTGCGCGCCTGGTGCGGCAGCAGGGGGCACCTGAGCACCCGCTCCATCGGCCGCAGAGCTTCCGCTCGTGTTTCCGCCGGTGGTGCCTGAAGAGTTCGGCATACGTAATCCCCCTAGCCACGTGGCCCAAGTCCCGGTTCGGAGAGGAAGATTATCGAGGATCTCGCGTGCCGATCGGAAACCTCCGAGACCGCTGCTCCTTGGTGTTATTCGTCGTCGGTGGCGTCCTTGTCCCGCAGCGGGCGCAGCCCGCCGGACAGCTCAGGAAGCTGGAACGATGCTCCAGCACGCAGAACGCGTACGCCTTCCAGTCGACCGTGCCCGGCTCCAGGTGCGGAGCGGAGAGCACCAGGCGCCGCCACGACCTGGTGAGCAGGCCGGTTTCGATCTCCGCCGGGCCGACCTTCTTGCGTCCCATCAGGTCCGGCAGCGACTTGAGCGCCTTCAGGACCGCCGCGCCCTCCGGCGTGGTGCCGAAGTCGACCACCGTCACCAGGAGCTTCAGGAACGGCCCCACGGTGCCGAACCGGGTGACTAGCTGGGCCCGCCATGCCTCGTCAGCGTCCGAGTCGAGCGGCGGGGTCAGCTCGAACAGCGCGGCGATCGCCGCCGCCAGCTCGTGCCGGGGCACCACCTGCTCGATCCGCTCCCACATCGTCTCCAGCTGTCTCCACCTCGGGCGGGCTGATCTCCCCGGTGTCGGTGTTGACCTGCTCGCTGGTGGTGTCGAACACGATCTGGAACGCGGCGGCCAGCTGCGCCGACGCCCTCTCCACACGCGGCAGCGTCTTCAGCTTCTCCTTCGCCGTCTCCCGCTCCGCTCTGGCCAGCAGCTTCGCCGCGATCAGCACCTCCAGCAGGTCCAGGGCCTCATCGACCACCCGGGACGTCAGGTAGACCGCAGTGGCCAGCAGCGTGGCCAGGCGCCGGGAGTCACCGTGCCGCCGCAGCGACGCCTTGCCGTCGACCCCGTACCGCGACAGCTCCGTCAGCCGCCACGGCGGTATCCCCGACACTTCCACCTCGCCCATCCCGAAGGCCGCGACCTCCTCCGCCCGCTCCAACGCCCACTTCATCTGCGGCCCGGAGATCCGCACCGGCCCCCGGCGCAGCCGGTCCAGCTCCGACCCGGGCGCCCGGTGGCACCGTCAGCAGGGAGTCCAGCACCGCCCGCTGACCAGCGCTCAGCAGGCCGTAGAGGGTGTCCCACAGCCGCTGGTTCGCCGCCTCCCTCACCGCGGCCACCAGCCGGGCCAACGTCGTCACCCTGGGCAGCAGCACCCGCCGCTCACGCAGCCGCCCCGCCGCCGCGTCGAACAGCGCCTTCGGACCCTCACCGGTCGTCCAGACCCGCGCGTCCACCCACGCCCGCAGTTCCGCCTCCGCCTCGGCGAACTCCGTGTACTCCAGGACCCACCGCAGCTCACGGACGTGATCGAGCCGGGTGTTCTCCCGCTCGCCGTACGCCTTCAGCGCCGACGCGTCCCCGATACCGAGCTGCTCGGCTAGGTAGTCGACCACCTCCGCCGGCACGTCGGTCGGATCGTCCAGGAACACCCCGAGGAACCGGACCGTGGTCATCTGCACCGCGAACCCGAGCCGGTTGTGGACCCGCCGCTTCGGCTTATCAAGGCCGTGCTCACCGTGCTCGCTACCGATGACGTCAGGAATACCGATGGTGACCTGATCAGCGAGAAGACCGTCACCGAGGTAACACGCCCCCTCGCCGACGTCGGTTGGCAGCACACTCCGAGGACGCTACCTGCACTGGAAGCCCCATGACGCAGACGTCAGGCTGACCTTCGATGCCTTCGCGGCGCAGGACCCCGGCGATATCCTCAACACCTGGATGATCTGGGCAGGGCAGGACATGAATCGCCCCTAGTGGGCCATCCGCGCCTCCAACTACACTCCTACCAGCATCCTTTCCCACCTCGCCGACGAGCTGGCTCACGGAATCGGAGCGCGTCAGCATCATCCACGGCCGGTGAAGCTGGCCTCCCCGTCCGCCACCACGCTGCCGTCCAGACCGCCGTACGAGCCACCAGCCCCGCGTCTGCGTTGACCGAACCAGAAGACCGCTGATGCACGCCCCCTTTCGGGCGATGCCGAGCAGCCCGACTCGTCGACATCAGCACCTCACCTTTCAGACAGAAATCGAACGACTGCACACGTGAGAGTGAGTGACGCCGGGCGCCTTTCGAGGCCACGGCTAGCATCAATCGGCCAATTTACACACTGACCACCAAAATCGGAATCAAACATATGGCCGCCTCGCTGTTACGGTGACCATCTGTTTGTCAGTGCCCGGCGGTACACCGTTCACATCCCCGGAGATGGTCTCAGGGGGTGGGAAGCGAGTGTGAGATGCGGCTGACAACCAAGCAGCGAGCAGCGATCGAGACTGTCAATGGTCACCTGGGAATCGTGGCCTGTGCGGGATCCGGGAAGACGGAAGTCATCGCTCAGCGAGTAGTGAACCTGCTGCGCCAGCCGGGAGTTGAGCCGCGCAACATCGTGGCCTTCACGTTTACCGAGCGAGCCGCAGCGGAACTGAAGCAGCGCATTTTCTCGCGTGTCCGTGAGCAGCTCGGAGATGTTCGTGGGCTCGCTGAGCTGTTCGTCGGGACCATGCACGGTTACGCGCTGAACCTGCTGCAGTCGCATGTGCCCGAGACGTTCAAGTGCACCGTCCTCAGCGAGGTGCAGTCCCGGGTCCTGATCGACAGGAACAGCAAGAGCAGCGGCCTGACGAACACGTACATCCGCTCTACCGGCAAGCCGCCACGCAAGATGAAGCGGTACCGTGAGTCCCGTCTCTACCAGCGGGCCATGGACCTCATGCGGGAAGATCACGTAGACATTGACCAGTTGCCTGCGGATGTGGTCGACGGCCTGAACGCGTACCGCATGCTCCTACGGCGCCATCACTACCTTGACTACACGGAAATTATCCGCCTAACCGCAGATCTGCTGCTTCCGCCGTCGAGCACCGCCGCGACCGCAGCAGCGCCCGTGGTCAACCTCCGGGACCACGTCCGAGAGACGGTGCAGCACGTCGTCGTGGACGAGTACCAGGACACCAACCCCGTACAGGAGCAGATGATCAAGGGACTCACCCAGTTCGGCGCGAATCTCTGCGTCGTCGGGGATGATGACCAGACCATCTATCAGTGGCGCGGAAGCGCGGTGAGCAACATCCTGACGTTCGCCAGTCGCTACACTGGAGCCAAGATCGTTGACCTGAACGAGAACTTTCGTTCCTCGCCGGCCGTGGTGGACCTGGCTCGCCAAGTCGTGGAGCGCATCGACCCGTCCCACCGCCTGACCAAGTCCATGACCGCCAGCGGGCACCAGCGCTACGACCGAGGCGACCTGCTTGCTCTTGCCTTCAAGTCGCCCCAGGAGGAGGCAGCCGGGATCTGCGACCGGATCGAGTGGATGCTCGGCCTTCCTTTCATCGACCGGCCGGGGGGCGAGCCGCGGGGGCTGACCTATTCGGATTTCTCCGTCCTGTTCCGCAGCGTGGCCAAGGACGCTGACGCTCTGGTGGCCGAAATGCGGGCACGGGGTATCCCCTACATCATCAAGGGCCTGCACCGCCTGTTCGAGACGCCTGAAGTCAAGGCGGCCAAGAGCTGCTTCGACTACATCGCGGACACGGTGGACAGCAGCGCCGTCATCGCGGCTTGGCTGGACGCCCAGCTCGGCCTGCGTGAGGAAGATCTGCGGCGAGGAATCAAGATCCTCGATGACGCTCGCGGCTGGACGCAGGGGACGCCGTGGGACACCTACACCATCCAGGGAATTTACCAACGTTTCCTCGGCGAAATCGGCCTCCGCGAGGACCATCTCGAAGCCAGCATCGGCCCGCAGCGCAGCGAGTTGGCCTTCTACAACCTCGGACGATTCAGCACAGCCATTGGGGACTACGAGCGCATCCACTTCCTCAGCAGCCCGCCCGACCGATTCACCACTTTCGCAAAGTGGCTGGAATATCAGGCTGGCTACTACTACGAGGAGAGCGACGCCGACGACGGATACGCGCAGCCGGAGGCCGTGACCATCGCCACTGTCCATCAGGCCAAAGGCATGCAGTGGCCGGCAGTATTCATCCCCTGCATGCGTAGCAACCGTTTCCCGAGTAAGAAGCATGGCGGCCTGAACGTCTTCCACGTTGTCCCCCAGGCCGCCGTAAGCGACGCCGACCGTTATCGCGGCAGCGAGGAAGACGAGCGCCGCCTTTTCTACGTCGCCGCCACACGCGCCCAGAAGTACCTCACCCTGTCGTTCTCTCCCGGAACCAGCCAGCTCTACCGCAAGGAGTCAAAGTTCTTCGTCGAGGCCACCCGGAACACCTACGTCATGACGAAGGCTCCGACGGTCCCGGACGAGTCCACACTGAACCGGATCGAGCCAACCCCCGCAGGTAGCAAGCCCGACATCGTCTTCAGCTTCAGCGAGCTGAAGTACCTATTCGAGTGCCCCTACCAGTTCAAGCTGCGTTTCCTGTATGGCTTTGACTCCCCCCTGCAGAAGGAGCTGGGCTATGGCAAGTCCCTGCATGACGTCATGGCGGAAGTCCACAAGCGCGCTGTGAAGGGTGACATCGTCAATGACACCGAGGTCGAAGGACTCGTTGACCGTCACCTACATGCTCCCTTCGCTCCCGACCCCCTGAAGCAAAAGCTGCGCCTCGCCGCCATTCGTGCAGTTCGCCGTTACCTGACCGAGAACCGCTCCCGGCTGCCGTGGACCGAGCACTCGGAACTCCCGGTCGAAGTTCATCTCACCCCAGGCGTTGCCGTCGCCGGCCGGATCGACCTGATTCGCCGCCTCGACACCGGCGAACAGTCAATCGTCGACTACAAGTCGGACGAACGCGCCCACGCGGAAGAAGTCACACGCGACCAACTGCACATTTACGTCGCTGGGTACGAAGAACTCAGCGGCAACCGTGCCGATGTCGTCGAGATCCTCAACCTGGACGAGCGCAGCCGAAGCGTTCGCGAGCCGGTGGACGATGTCCTCATGAAGGACATTGCAGACAAGATCGCAGAAGCCGGAGACCGGATCCGCCGCAACGACATGCCCCGCAAAACCACATGGTGCGACACCTGCGCGACATGCGACTTCTCGTCGATCTGTCGCGACCGCCCCACCAGTCCGTGAGGAGCTGCGGGGTCTTCGGGGCCGCTCACCTGGGGATGCCATCGAGACGGTGAATGCACGCCGGCATCCTACGAATCGAGCAACATAGCGCGGGATCACCGGTTAGCCAAACCGGCGATCCCGCGCATCATAGATAGTCCACCGCCACGCCCTGACCCCACGTCGGAAGGTGCCGCAAACGCGACCTGCTCACTGCACGTCACGCAAGCTGCCTGCCACCCCGCGCAACAGTGCCCCACGCCGCGGCGTAGCTCGCGCGGAACAGATCCTCTGCCCGCTCAACGTCCCAAAGGGTGCGCAACTGCACCTCAAGGTCGCCCGTGCCGTGGTGACCGAGTCCGGTCACGTCCCGGGTGAAGCCGGGTACCAGGTCGACCTCTTTGGGATCGGCCTTGAGGTAGATGAGGAGCTTGGACCTCTGCGGCGGGCAGACGCAGGCGAAGTTCCGCAACCGCTGATACGCACGGTACGTCTTGCGCTGGACCCGGCTCACCTCACCGCCGAGGCCCAGCAGCGCCTCGTCCACCGCCTCAACCAGCCCCACCAGCTCGGCCGGCCCTGCCTCCACGCCACGGCCAGCCCGTTTCGCACCCCCCTGTCGGCGAACCCGCCCCTCCCCGGGCACCCGGCCGCCACCGACGGCGGATGCAACGGTCTCCAGACCGAACAGGTCGCGACCGAACAACCGGTAGCGGACCAGATCGATGCTGTGCCGGTGCTCACGCACGGCGTGGACGTCGTAACGGGTGAAGTCACCGGCAACGCAGATCAGCCTCGGGCTGCTCCAGAGCACCTGGGCCGCGACCGAGGTTCCGAGCCGGTCGCGGACCAGACGCTCGAACTCCGCCCTGTGGTCCACGAGCCAGCTCAAGTAGAACAGCCCCTGGTTGATGACGCCGGCATCGACGCCGCGCTTGTACTCCACAATGACTGGCGACCCGTTCTCGTCCAGCCCGAGCGAATCGATCCGGCCCCCGTGGACGGGCCCGGTGCCGTACTCGCTCGCCAGGAACCGGACTCCCAGCAGCATCTCCATATGCGCCTCGACGAAGCGCTGCACATCTGCCTCGACCTCAGCAAGACGCGGCATGACCTCGGTCACGCCGCTTTTCGTCGTGTCCGTGCGAAACAACTTCAGGCCCGACACCTTCCCCTCCACGGCTCGTAGATCATCAACGCCGAGGAGGTGCGGAATTGTTTCCACGAGAGGCTTCGAGAATGTGAAGAGGGCGTGAAAGGCTTCCTCGGAACCATGCACAGGCACCAACGTCCCCGCCATACGTTCGATAAGGCGCAGGTCAGAGTAGATCTACACGGGATAGAGCAGGCGCCTTCTAAGCACCTGCTCTATTGACTGACCCAGAAGCGGGATCTGCGGCTAACCTCGCCCCTATCGCTTCGTACTCCGCGAGGTGTACGTCGAGGATCTGTGACCTGTTACCGGTCGTGCCTCCTCCACGCCCTCCATAGGCGGAAACCCGCTACCGCGGGAGAGTGAAGCGAAGCCGCATCCTCGTACTGGCAAGCTCATATCCAGCCAGCCCCGGTACGCCCAAGTGATCAGAGGGAGCGGGGAATGTGGCGGCGGGCACAATCCAGGACGTTGAAGACATGCTGATGTACGTCTCGGGGTCCGGGCTCAGATGTGTCGCCCGTTTCACCTCAAAGTCGCCAAGGCTGATCTCGCAGATGCTGCCGAATAGGCGGCGCTCCAAGCGTCCGCAAGGATTGCCTCGACCAGAGGACGCCCGCACAACCACGTTCGCCCGGTTCAGGGTTGTTTCAAGCTAGGGAATTGGCGCATCAACTCTTGCGCTTCCGCTACGGCTGCCCCATCCGTTTCCAGAGCTCGGTATAGAAGTGGTGCGATCTCGCGCCTCCGGTTACGCTTCCGAAGCGCTCGCGCCCAATTCGCAACGGCGCCGGAGGGGAGCAGGCGAATTACATCGTCTACAAGCCCGGGAGCGTGGGTGTCGCATGCTTGCACCCAGGCGGAGAGACCTTCGAACGGGTCTGTGTAGTTAGGGGACAATCCTGCGACAAATCCAGAGCAGTTGGCAGCGGCGAGTTCGACTGCAACCTGAGTGTCATAGCTCGCCAGGCTGTTCAGGAGTTCTGCGGCGAATTCCCAGTGCTGGCTGGGCAGGCCGAGGTCGAGTGGCAGACCGCGGCGAAGCAACCGGATCGTCATCTCTGGGGCCATGTGGGCTAGGAAAGGATCGATCGTGGCGTACTGAGCCTCGTATCGTTCGAGGAGTTCCCGGGCCTCGGCCGGTCTGAATTCGTGGAGAACTTCGACCGCATACAGATGGTTTTGGGGAGGAGACGGCAGGCTTCGCTCGAACTCAGCTGCGAGCGTGTCAAGGTCCATCCGGCCTACTACGGCCTTGCCTATCGCGGGATCGGCTTCCCAAACGAAGGAGACGAAATAGTGGAAGTTGTGCCAGGTCAGGTCTGCGCGAGGCCGTGAGAGGGATTGCGCAAGTTGGTCAAGGTCAAGGCTCCGGGCAAACTTCTTGGCCAGTCGGCGAGCCGCGCGGTCGGGGGCTCGCCTTCCCCGGAGGAATCGTGGAGCAAACCCGAGGAGAAATGCCCAGGTATCAAATATCTTTTGAGACTCAACGGGAGGATTCTTTGAGATCTGCGCCGCAAGGTAGGGAATCAACTTTTCAAATATCGAAAGACCTAGATCCCGAGCCGTGTAGGCCAGAGTCTTGAGCAGTTCGCTGATGCCTTCAATACTCGCAGGAGGGTGGTCGACAAGCATCTGGAAGGAATTCTGGTCATAGGCGTCGCCGACTCTCTCCATAAGACGCAGCCCGCCTCCCTGCGTGATTCTATCTACGGCGCGGGTGGTGGAGTAGATATGCGGCCACCCACCCTCGGAAACAAGCCGCGCGAGCGCATGCGGGTCCACATCGACGAGAAGATTCTCAGTGAATTCCCTATCATGGTAAGATAGAGAATTGATCAAGTCTCCGATTGCCCACCCGTTCTCCGGTGAGACGTCGACTAGCCATTCACGGATGTTACCGAAACGATTGCGAACTAGATCCAGGCAGACACTCTCGTCCAGAAGCAGGAGTCGTTCGAGGAGATGGGCAGCCATGCCGGCATCAGCTCCGGCAGGCGTGGAGAGCGCACGTTCGGCCAGCGCGCAAATACGTGAGCGAGTAAGAACCCCGTGCCGCGCGAGCACCCAACGCGCTTCCGAACTGTGATTCCGTCCAATGAGCCACGCGGCGCCCCGCATCGGTATTCCGGGTGCGTCCAGCGCGAGGCAGAGAAGGACCGCTGCAGCCTCACGATCTGCTTCAATCTGACTCTCAGGCAGTGCGGCTCGGACACGGCGCGACCGGCGAGCAGCAGGCACGGGCGTCGGTGGCGCGGGAGCCACTGCTGAGGCGATAGACGGAATCACGATGCGTGACTGGGACGGGAGGGGAACCTGTGGTGGATGCAGCATCCACGTGATCAGCGCCCAAGCAGCCTTGAGGTGTGCGCAGCGCAGAATCCCGTCACTCACAATCGTCAGGCGCTTGACCTGCAGGATGCGCAGACCCCGAACGATCCAGGCGCGGTCACGGCCAAGCGCGTGAGCATAGGATTCAAGGTCGCGAGCCGTCACACCGGCATCCACACTGGCAACCTGCGCGATGGCGAGCGCTAGCAGAAGCAGATCCGCACGGTCATGGTCGCGCAAGTCGAGCACGTCGCGTTCGGTGCGCCGCCAGCCGCCGGTAAGCGTGTAGAAGAAACGCCAGGCAGACTCTGCTTGACCGGCTTCGGTAAGGCGGTCAAGCAGCCGCTCGTCACCGATCTGCTCCCCAACGGAGTCGTCTAGCCTGCGTACCGCAGGGAGGATCTCGTCCGCACGCTTGCGCATTTCGTAGGCAAGCGTGCCTACCGCAGCAGCACCGCTGATGCGGTAAGTGCTGACGCCGCCTGCCACATGATCCACTCCGACGATCAGTATCAGCTGATCTGTGGTGGCGGTCTCGGCCAACTCACGTACAAGATCTGCAGACAGGTCCTGCGCATCGTCGATCAGAAGGACTTTGGGATGTGCATACAGGGCGAGATCGGCCGCCCACTGCCGCGGATCGCGCTTGCGAGCATCGTCGCGCAGCCTCAGTACCTCGTAGCCGTCGCCCTTGAGGAGATCACTCGTAGCTTGATACGCGGTAATCGACTTGCCACAGCCACTGTCCCCGTTGAGCACGACGGCGTGATCGCGGCGTAGCGCGTCGGCGAGAAGATCGACTTCGAGGAGTCGCGGACAGGCGTCCACGTCGCGAGGCCCGAGGCGTGCTCCGGCCAAAGCACGCCCAATATCTCCTTTGCCGGTGAACGTGACCGAGTGCCATGCCGACATGGCTTCTCGTTCGCGGACGTTGCGGGCAAGGAAGGTCAGAGCTGTGTCGGCTGTGGAGGGGATGTCGTCGATGCCAGACGCTTCAGGCCCAATGCGGCAGATGAGCCACCCGTGGCCGAGAGGGGCGATAAGTTGCTCGACCATGTGTCGGTCGCGTTCTGAGTATCCGACCAGGAGCAGGGTGCGCGGGTGGTGGGCTACGAGGTGCTGTATGCGGGCATCAAGCTCAGGGCTGAGGGTTCCGGGCAGATGAGGAAGCACCCATGGCCGTTCAGGACGAGCAGCATCGCCGTTGGGTTTGAACAGGATTCCGGAAGGGATCTCGGTTCCGTACTGGCGGCGATAAGCAGACTCAAGAAAGGTGTCCCAGTTGAGCGAGACGACACACTCAATGACGCTGGCGTGGATCAGCGCCGCGAGTTCCTCGTGGGCAGTGGATGGCTGTGCGCTGCGACGGAGATCGAGGTTGGCCATCTCTTGTTGGAAGCGCCGTCTGGCCAGTATGTGGTTGTCCACAGTGCGCCACGCGAGATTGCTACGAGCAGAGTCGTCGCCGATGAGAATCTTCGCAGGTTGATCGGGCTGGCCAAGTTCAGCAGCGAGCAGCGCTCGAGCCTCGGGATCGGCGTCGATGGCGTCCCATAGCAGTGCGGTCAGCCCTGTACTGGTTGGGTACGGGGTCGAAAGGGACAGCCCTGTTCCGATGACGACCATGACGCCGAGCTCCAGCTTGTCGCGCAACTGTGCAATGCGGTCGGTGACATTACTGCTCGTCGGTTCGGGGGGCTGTGTGCAGGAGTCTGCCATCGCGACCAACTCCTCCGCGTGAGACTCGGAATGCTCCGCTGTGAAACCGCGTGCTTCAAGTTGGCGGCCGGAGTGGGGAATCGCTGGCTGTACTTCCGCAGGCATCAGTTCGGGAGCCGGGGCCCCATTCTTCTGCAGCAGGTCGACGAAGGCAGAACCTGTGGCGAACCTACGGGCCGGCAGCGCGCGCAGGCGACGGTTCTCGTGCTCCTCGTCGTCGTGAAGCACGATGCCGATGAGGCAACCTTGGCAGAAGACTGCCGCCCCTGAGATCCCACTCCACGCCCTCCGCTGGTCGGTTCGTAGGCGCGGCGCAGCGTGCTGGTCGAGCGTGTAAAGGTCGTGCGGGCCTTCACCTCCGGCCAGCGGTGAGAGGACACCGCGTAGGTGTTCCACGAGACGTTGGCCGTCCTCGGCTCTGGTCTGGAGCGGGTAACCCAGGCCAGAGTATGGAAGGGCTTCAGTGCCGACCGGACGGCCCCAGCGCACCGTTCCTGGGACGTCCACTGGCGCGTCCAGGTGCAGCAGGGCCGCGTCCGCGCCGTCAGGATCGGTCCAGCAGACGGTGGCCACACGCCGTTCCACGCCGCCGGACGGCGGATGGCCCACCCCGGCGGTGATCCTCGGCCAAACCTTACCGGTTTCATCGACGATGACATGGCGGGCGGTCAGCACCAATTGAGGAGCGATAAGGTAGCCCGACCCAGATTTGCGACGACCTGTGCCATCGCAGCGGACATCTGCCAGTCTGTGCTTGTCCATGCAGTCTTCTCAGCCTATGCCCTAATCAGCCACCCTCTGCGTTACCGTCAGTCCTCGCCCCAGGAGCCAGTCTCGTCGGCGCTAACCTCAGCCCGCCCGCCGCCAGTGGCCCGATCTTTGACCTTCAGCGTGAGGGTTAGCTTGTGTGTTCTCGTCGACCCGGTCGAGCCGCCAGCACCTACGGTGGCCACGCCGAACGTCAGCTTCCCCTCCCCACGGCCCTCGTTGCGTAGCTCCAACAGCAGCTCAAGTTGGGCATCCTCAATCTCAAATGCGAACTGCTGCCCCACGCTTGCCCCCTGGGCTGCGTACAGCTCCTGACGCAGCTCCTCGATTGCTGCAGCCAGCCCGATCTCTGCCATCCTGTACCCCCGCGCCCTCACCTGTCGAAGCGACCTTGCAGCTTCGGATCTGATCATCAACGGCCGATTGCAGCCGCCGCGTCCGCAGCAGTCTGCCCAACCACGTCATGTCGCGCCAACTGTGCAGGGTCACCGACAGCAGAAAGAGCAACCGAGTAGTCGTCCCAGCCATGTGCTTGGCCGACGGCTCGCGTCACCGCCCGGCGTGCCGTTCCGGCCCATGGGGACTCAATCCCCTGAGGTACGGCTCGAGCTCCTCCGGCGTGGGTTCACGTGTGTGCGGCATCTCCGGAAGCCCGCTGCCCAAGGGGTCGACCGACGTCACGTACCCCCTTGCCCACTCCAACCAATCTCGGGCCGAGTCCAGAGCCGGCTCGTCCACGGCGCCGTCCAACTCGCCGATGCGACGTTCCAATGCCATGCAGTACGCACTGAGGGCAGCCGCTTCTTGCCACCGCCCGGCCTCTTCGCGTAGCACCTGGGCAAGTCGTTCGCGAACAGCCTGTTCCTTCGCCACGCCCATGGCCGCTTGCCAACGAACTTCGCGTTCCGCCCTGGCCTGCTGTTCATCCTGCCGGCGCCGAGCATCCTCTACAGCTCGCGCCTCGATCTCTCTAAGGATCACGCCCAAGGCTTCTTCAAGCGTCCGGCTCTTCCGATCCCGCCAGCGACCGGGCCGACCGGTCAGACCATGGGCAAGCTCCACGACGAGACGAGCGGAGCGCTCCAGATCCGTGGACTCCGGGAACTCCTGCCTGACTGTGACGGTGTACGCGAAGCCGTCGACAGCGACGTCCACGCCGCCCTCGCGCGGGAAGAAGGACGACCGTGCCTTCTGCACCTCATACCCTCGCCGTACCGCCTCAGCCGCCTGGCCCTGCAACAGCAGCAGCGACCTATGGCGCAGCGCAGACGGCATCACCAACCGACTCTCGGCGTCTTTGAGCGCAGCCATCACCGGATGCAGGCGCCCCAGCCGTGCGGGGACGGGAACCGACCCTCCGACCGCCTTCGGCCGCTGACTCCGCGCGTTGGGATGCGGGCCCTCCGCAAGGAACAACTCCAGCCCCGGACCGCCATAAGGGACCTTCTCGATGCGTTTGCCCGTCGGCTCCAGGCCGTGGCGATTCGCGTAATTGACTACGCGCCGCCACTCCGCGATCTCGTCGTCATCGGGATCAGCGATCGGGACGTGGCCCTCGGCGACAAGCCGCTCAATCAGTTCCTGCGCCTTCGCCTGCCGGGCGCGCGCGATGGGCCGCGCGCTACAGGGCGGCCGAGACTTGGCAGGCTCCGTCGGCTCACCGCCGTCGGCGACCGCAGAGTCGTCGTCGATCATCAGGAGACAACGATCCCGCATCACGTCGGCCAAACGCTAGCCACTTGACATCAAGGTCCGAGCACCCTCGTCGACAACAGGGTGCACGGGGAGCCGATGCTGCCGTTCGATCGAGGCCAACCACCAGCGCACAGGCTCCAGCCCACCGCGCTGCCCTACCTCGAGTAGAGCCGAAAGGGCCTCCGCCAGCCACGGGAGTCCTCTGGGACTTCCGGCCCTGGCAACCGGCACGAGCGTGAAACAACCGAAAGTCCATTCGCGCTGCTCAAAGGCCACCACGCCCCCATCACGGCAGGTCACCGCGCTCGCTGATCACTTCCGGGACAACCGGCCATCAGGGGCCAGCAGCTCCACGCAGGGCGTCACCCACGCTCGACACCCCATCGGTATACGCCGCCCTGGCAGGGCCTGACCCGCCCAAAAGGGCACCTGACACCCCACCAGAACGAGCGTCAAATGAGCGTCAAGATATCGCCCGTAACGCCCACACCGCACATAATGCGCACGCACAAAACGGCAGGTCAGAAGCCCTTTGCCGTCGGTTCAAGGATGGCAACGCACTCCACATGATGCGTCATAGGAAACAGGTCGATCGAGGACCGCAGCGGCTGGCTCTTCACCCCCGATCATGTCGCGTCAGCCGGGCAACATAGCCCCTGATCGCCGGTTAGCCAAACCGGCGTATCCGGAGACGATTATCTGGTCAACGCCCGTTTCGGAGCACAACCGGCGAGTAACGGTGACTGGCGTCAGCGCTGCTGCCGATGGGACACGACACGCCTCCGTTCCCGGAACGTGTCGCCCGCATCTGAAGCCTTCCGCCAACCCGCCCGGTGCTCCGTACTGCCCGGAGATCGCCCACACTTGCCTGTCCCAATAGCAACAAGCACCAACGCCGAACCCCATCACGAGAAGAAGACCACAGCACAACCCGCACCTCCCTATCCCGGCCCAGCCGACGACCAAACACCCCTCCTGACCAACGCCTGGTACTCGACCAGCGCCCTGGCCGCTCGTCTCCGAGTGGACACCTCGACCCTGCGCCGATGGCGCACCGCCCAGCCTCCCCAAGGGCCGCCGTTCGTCGCGCTGTCGGAACGCGTCGTCATGTACAGCGCCCTCGACGTCGAGGAATGGCTGCGCAGCCGTCGTACCACCCCCACCAAGGGAATCCATGGCCGATAGGACCAACATCGCCGCCGGCATCCGGATCTCCACCGACATCGAACACCGCCCCGACCGCCCCGCGCCGTACCGGGCGCGCGTCCGATGGTGGGATCCCACCACCAAACGCCGTCAGTCACTGTCCGAGGGAAAGAACAGCGAAGAAGAAGTGCGGGAGTGGCTCCAGGCCATCGTCCAGGCCGCCCAAGCCGGTCTGACCCCGTCGACCGCCACCATGACGCTGGCCGAATACGGCGAGGCGAACATGGACCTCGCGCTGCGCGGCCTGGAGCTGAAGACGCTGGACCCCTATCTCGCGGGGTGGCGGAAGCGTGTCGTTCCCGCTCTGGGGCACCTCGCTGTTCGGTTGATCACCAACGGTGTCGTCGACCGGACCGTGCAGAACTGGATCGCCGACGAGCACAGCCGCTCAACGGTCAAGAACACCATCGCCGTCCTGGTCCGCGTCATGGAACAGGCCGTCCGGGACGGCATCATCACCGTCAATCCCGCCCGCGTGACCGGCTGGCAGAAGCTCTACAAGCAGGCCGAGGACGAACTCCGTAATCCGCGCGCGCTGGCCCTGCCCGACTGGGACAGTCTCGTCCAGCTGGCCGACGCGCTCGTGGCCGCCTCCCACGACCAGTACCGAGGGTGGGGAGACGTCGTCGTCTTCGCCGCGTGCACCGCCGCCCGGATCGGCGAAGTCTCAGGCTGCCGCATCCAGGACATCGACACCGACCAGTGGATCTGGACCGTACGGCGCCAGACCACACCCGCACCCGGCGGCCTGACCGACAAGGGCACCAAAGGCAAGCGGGCCCGCAAGGTCCCCATCATCGAGGAGATCCGCCCCCTCGTCGCCCAGCGCATCCTGTCCGCCGGCCCCGACCCCGACGCCCGCCTGTTCACCGGCCCGCGCGGCGGACGCATCTCCACCGCCGTCCTGCGCGACGCCACCCACTGGGACGACGTGGTCATCCGGCTCGGCTACGAACACCTGCGCCGCCACGACCTCCGGCACACCGGCCTGACCTGGTTCGCCGACGCGGGAGTGCCGGTCCACGTCCTGCGGCGCATCGCCGGCCACGGCTCCCTCATGACCACCCAGCGCTACCTCCACCCCGACGTCCACAAGATCACGGCCGCCGGCGCAGCACTCTCCGCACACCTCAGCGCGGTCCGCGCCCCCCGCTCACTCCCCGGCCCGATCGTCATGACCCGCTGACACCGGTCAAGGGAGCGCTGGTCCCCAACTGGTCCCCAAGAACGGCCGAGGGCCGGTTTCGGATTGCTCCGAAACCGGCCCTGACCTGCGACTCTCACGAGTCGGGACGACAGGATTTGAACCTGCGACCCCTTGACCCCCAGTCAAGTGCGCTACCAAGCTGCGCCACGTCCCGCCGCGGTCCCACGCGGGGTTTCCCGCGTGATCACGCAGGTCAACATTACCGCACCCGGACGGGTGCCCGTGTCACCCCCGGGGTGGTGGGCGCCTCGGCCGGCGGGCCCTGGCGGCGGGCCGGGACCAGGAGGGCGGCGGCGGCCGCGGCCAGGCAGAGGAGGGTGAGCAGGGCCCAGCCGTGGGTGTAGCCGGAGGCGTACGGCAGGCCCGAGGGCTGGAGCCGGCCGGTGACCAGGACGCTGGTGAGCGCGGCGCCGATGGAGCCGCCGATGGTGCGGATGTTGGCGTTCATGCCGGTCGCGGCGCCGGTCTGGGCCGGCGGCACGCTGCCCACGATGAGGTTGGCCATCGAGGCGAAGGCCAGTCCGATGCCGAGGCCGAACAGAGCCGCGACGACGCCGATCTGCCACCGGGCGTCATGCCAGAGGGTGAGGAAGCCGCAGGCCAGCGCGCCGAGTGCGGCTCCCGTGGTGAGAAGTGCCTTGGCGCCGACGCGGGGCTCCAGCCGGCCCGACACCACGCCGGAGAGGAACATCGCGACCAGCATGGGCAGCATGAGCAGTCCGGACTCGGTGACGCTGGCGTCGAAGCCGTAGCCGGCCGCGGCCGGTGTCTGGACGAAGCCCGGCAGGAAGGACCAGATGGAGTACATGCCGGCGCCGAACAGCAGGGCGGCGGTGTTGGTCGTCCACACCGCGGGCAGCCGCAGCACCCGCAGGTCGATCAGCGGGGTGCGCGAGCGGGCCTCGGTCACCAGCCACACCGCGAACAGCACGACGGCGGCGGCGAACAGGCCGAGCACCCTCGGCGAGCCCCAGCCCCACTGCCCGGCCTGGCTCAGCGGCAGCAGCAGGGCCACCAGCCAGCCGGAGAGCAGCACGGCACCGGTCCAGCCGACCTTGCCCGCGGTCCGTTCGGGCGACTCGGGGATGTAGCGCAGGGCGATCAGGACCGTCGCGGCGACGATCGCCACCGGGATCCAGAACAGCCAGCGGTAGTCGAGCGCGGACACGATCGGTCCGGCGGCCACCATGCCGACGCCGCCGCCGGCCGCGATCACGGCGGAGAGGTTGCTGATGCTGCCGCTGACCTCGGCCGGGGCGAACTCGTCCCGGATGATGCCGAAGGAGAGCGGGAACAGGGCGCCGCCGACGCCCTGGACGACCCGGGCGACGATCAGTACGCCGATGTTCGGGGCCAGCGCGGCGACCAGGCAGCCCGCGAGGACGGTCAGCAGGACGGCGACGAGGGTCCGCTTCCGGCCGGCCAGGTCGCCGACCCGGCCGAGGATCGGGGTGAAGACCGAGGCGGACAGCAGGTACGCCGTCATCACCCAGGTCGCGGTGGACGGGGAGGCGTGCAGGGCGTGCTGGACGGTCGGCAGGGCCGGCGCGATCAGCGACTGGAGCATGGAGAAGACACCGGCTCCGGTCGCGAGGACCGCGAAGGTGAGCCGGGCGGAGGCGCGGGGCATGGAGAAGCCTCTCCGTAATCGAGGAAGCGGATCAAGGAAGGGGAAGGGGAAGGGGGAAGCGGATCAGGGAAGCGAGGGTCGGGTGCCTGGGGTGCGTGGTGGGCCGGTACCCGGGGTGAGCGGTGCGCGGGGGCACGGTCGTGGCGGCCGTGCCCGGTCGCGGGGGCGGCACGTGCGGGCCGCGTCCGGCCATGGCGGAGCCACCCCGCACTGGTAAAGTGGAGGTACCCCTCCACTCTAGCGGAGGGTCACCTCCGCTTCAATCCGATTCCCTCCGGGAGGCAGCAGTGACGGCCACGCCGTTCCCCGTCAGCGAGATCGTCGCGGCCCGCCGGCCGCACCGTAAGGACGCTGCCCGCAACTACGACGCCCTGCTCGACGCGGCCCGCGAGGCGTTCGCCGAGCACGGGGCCGACGCCTCCCTGGAGGACATCGCCCGCCGCGCCGGTGTCGGCATCGGCACCCTGTACCGGAACTTCCCGACCCGCCGCGACCTGTTCGAGACGGTCTACGCCGACGAGGTCTCCGCCCTGTGCGCGGCCGCCCTGGAGCTGACGGACCGGGAGCCGTGGGAGGCGCTGACGGCATGGCTGGACCGGTTCGCCGGTTACATGGTCACCAAGCGCGCGGTGCGCGAGGCGCTGAACGGCGAGTCGGACATCTTCCAGACCTGCCGCGAGTCCATGTACGCGGCCGGCGGCCCGCTGCTGGAGCGTGCCCAGCGCGTCGGCGCGGCGCGGACGGACATGGACTTCGGGGACCTGCTGCGGCTGGTCGCCGGGATCATGGCGACGAACTTCGAGGACGACGCCCAGCGCGACCGGGTGCTCGCCATCGCGCTGGACGGCGTGCGCAGCCGCCGCTGACCAAGGGCGACGAAGTGTCCCGTGCCCGGGCCCGATGCCCCACACCCTGTCCACGGCACCGCGCCGCACCCGCCGACTAGGGTCGCCCGCATGACGCACAGCTTCGCGCTCCACATCCCCGACGCCGGCCTCGAACCCGAGCACCTGGACCCGGCGCAGATCGTCTCCGGGCATCCGGAGGTGACCGGGAAGGTGGTCTGGGAGTCGCCGGACGGGCGGCGGATCCGGGGGATCTGGCAGATCACCCCGGGTGTGGTCACGGACACGGAGGCCGACGAGCTGTTCGTGGTGATCAGCGGCTCGGCCACGATCGAGGTCGAGGACGGTCCGACGCTGCGGGTGGGGCCCGGCGACATGGCGGTGCTGCGGGCGGGGGACCGTACGCGGTGGACGGTGCACGAGACGCTGCGCAAGGCGTACGCCATCGACCTCTGAGACTCCGAGGGAGCGTCGGGAGGGTTGACACGCCTCCATGTCCGGACAAAGGTGGCCCGGAGCCGGGACGGACCGGTCCGGGCGCCGGTCCCACGCTTCTGGGAGAGGCTGTCATGGTGGATGCGCTGGGTGTCGCCGTCATCGGGTTCGGCTGGATGGGCCGTGTGCACACCCGGGCGTACGCGCGGCTCCCGCACCACTATCCGGACCTGCCGCTGCGGCCCCGGCTGGTCACGGTCGCCGAGGAGGTGCCGGGGCGGGCCGAGGAGGCCGCCGAGCGGTTCGGGTTCGTCTCCGCGACCCGCGACTGGCGCGAGGTGGCCGCCGACCCGCGCGTCCAGGCCGTCAGCGTCACCGCGCCGAACTTCCTGCACCGGGAGATCGGCGTGACGCTGGCCGAGGCCGGCAAGCACCTGTGGATCGAGAAGCCGGTGGGCCTGACCGCCGCCGACGCGCGCGCGGTCGCCGACGCGGTCGCGCGGGCCGGTGTGCAGGGCACGGTCGGCTTCAACTACCGCAACGCGCCCGCCGTGGAGGCCGCCCGCGAGCTGCTCGCCTCCGGCGGGATCGGCACGGTCACGCATGTGCGCGTCCGTCTGTTCAGCGACTACGCGGCGGACCCGGACACCGCTCTGACCTGGCGCTACGAGCGGCGGCGCGGGGGCAGCGGGGTGCTCGGCGACCTGGCCTCGCACGGTGTGGACCTGGCCCGCTTCCTGTGCGGGGAGATCGCCTCCCTCGCCGCGGACACCGCGGTCTTCGTCCCCGAGCGCGCCCGGCCGGGCGGTGCGACGGCCGGCCACGCCCTGGCCCCGGGCGGCGAGCCGGGCCCGGTGGAGAACGAGGACTACGTCGGCTGTCTGCTCCGTTTCGCCTCCGGCGCCCGTGGGGTCCTGGAGGCCTGCCGGGTCTCCGTCGGCGAGCAGAACGCCTACGGCTTCGAGGTGCACGGCAGCCGCGGGGCGGTGTTCTGGGACTTCCGGAGGATGAACGAGCTGGGCGTGTGCCGCGGCACCGGCTACCGGGACCAGGCCGTGAGCACGGTCCATGTCGGCCCGGGCGCCGGCGAGTTCGCCGCGTTCCAGCCGGGCGCGGCCAACGCGATGGGCTACGACGACCTGAAGGTGATCGAGGCCTGCCGCTTCGTACGGTCCGTCGCCGAGGGCACGCCGCACGGCACCACCCTCGCGGACGCGGTGCACAGCGCGCGTGCGCTCGACGCGATGGAGCGGTCCGCGCGGACCGGCGGCTGGGTCAGCCCGTAGGGGGGCCGTTCCCGGGTTTCGGTGGTTCTCCGCCGATGGTGTGCGGTGCGGGGTTTGTAAGGACAAGAATGGGACGCATGCGTATCGGAATCCTCGGTCTCGGCCGGATCGGCTCCTTTCACGCCGAGACCCTCTTCGGGCTCGACGCCGTCGAATCGCTCGTCGTCACCGACCCGTTCGCGGACGCCGCCGAGCGGGCGGCTCAGCGGTTCGGTGCCGAGGTGGCCCCGTCGCCGCGGGCACTGCTGGCGTCGGGGGTGGACGGCATCGTGGTGGCGGCGGCCACCGACGCCCACCCCGCGCTGATCCGGGCCGGTGTCGAGGCCGGTGTCCCCGTCTTCTGCGAGAAGCCCGTCGCCCGGACGATGCGCGAGGGCGTCGAGCTCCTGGACGTCGTGCGGGACGGGGGCGTGCCGGTCCAGATCGGCTACCACCGGCGCTTCGACGCGGGGTTCGCCGCCGCCCGGGCCGCCGTACGGGCCGGTGAGCTGGGCGCGCTGCACACCGTGCGGTCCACGACGCTGGATCCGGAGCCGCCGCCTGCCGCGTACATCGCCGCGTCCGGCGGCATCTTCCGGGACTGTTCCGTGCACGACTTCGACAGCATCCGCTGGGTGACGGGCCGTGAGGTGGCCGAGGTGTACGCGGTGGGCGGCAATCGCGGCGCCGGCCACATCGCGGCGGCGGGCGACGCCGACACCGCCGGCGCGCTGCTCACCCTGGACGACGGCACGGTCGCGGTGGTGTCGAACTCCCGCCACAACCGGCGGGGTTACGACGTGCGCCTGGAATTGCACGGCTTCGCCGACTCGCTCGCCGTGGGCCTGGACGACCGGCTTCCGCTGCGCTCGGCCGAGCCGGGCGCGGGTTTCCCCTCGGGCACTCCGCACGCCTTCTTCATGGACCGGTTCGCCGCCGCCTACCGCGCCGAACTCGCCGCGTTCACCGAGGTCGTGGCCGGTACCCGGCCCTCCCCCTGCACCGTGCGGGACGCCCTGGAGGCGGGCTGGATCGCCGAGGCGTGCACCCTGTCGCTGCGCGAGCACCGGCCGGTGACGCTCGCGGAGGTGCGGTCGGCCTGAGCGGCGCGGGGACGGTGCGAAAGCCCCGGTCGGCGGGCCGGTACGCGGCGCCGGCCCCGTCCCCGCGCCCGGGTCAGCCGCAGTACCGGATCAGCCACTCGTCCGCGTGGTAGGTGTCCCGTGCCGGGTCCGGCCGGGTGGCCGGCTTCGTCTCGACCGTGTCCTGGAGGCGTATCCGCTCGGGCAGGCGGCCGAAGCGCTGCCGCCGGGCGACGGCCGCGTCGGCCGTGTCGGCGGCGCCGGTGTCGTCGCGGGGCGTGTCGTGGGTGTGCGTGCGGTGCGTCATGTCGTCCTCCCGTCCACGCGGGCGTTCCCCGTTGTCGGTGGAACGCCCGGGTGCCCCCGGTTGGTTCCCGGCCGCGCCGTGGCCGAATCCGTCAGGAGGGCGCAGGATCCGGCGCGCACGCCCGCTCAGGCGCCGCAGGAGCGCAGGAAGCGCCGGGTGCGGACGGCGATCGGCAGCGGACGCTCCGGCTCGCACGGGTACATGTCCTGCTCGACGATCGCGAACAGGTCCACGCCCAGTCCCTGTGCCGCCCGCAGCACCGGCGCCAGGTCCGGCACGCCGGAAGGCGGTTCGCACATCACCCCGCGCCGCACGGCGGGCCCGAACGGCAGCCCCTGGGCGACGACTTCGGCGAGGACGTCCGGGTCGACCTGCTTGAGGTGCAGATAGCCGATGCGCTCGCCGTAGGTCTCGATCAGCTTGACGCTGTCGCCGCCGCAGTAGGCGTAGTGCCCGGTGTCCAGGCAGAGGCTCACCAGCCGGCTGTCGGTGGCGTCCAGGAAGCGGGTGACGTGGGCCTCGGTGTCGAGGTGGGTGTCGGCGTGCGGGTGGACGACGATGTCCAGGCCGTAGGTCTCCCGGACCCGGTGGCCGAGCCGTTCCATGCCCCGGCTCAGGTGGGTCCACTGCTCGGGGGTCAGCTCGGGCGGCTCCAGGATCTCGGCGGTCTTGTCGTCGCGCCAGAAGGAGGGGATCACCACCAGGTGCCGGGCGCCCATGGCCCGGGTGAGCGCGGCGACCCGGCCGACGTGGGCCCAGGTCTCCTCCCAGACGGCCGGTCCGCGGTGCAGGGCGGTGAAGACCGTGCCCGCCGACACGTTCAGGTTCCGCCGGGCCAGTTCGTCGGCGAGCCGGACCGGGTCGGTGGGGAGGTAGCCGTAGGGGCCGAGTTCGATCCAGTCGTAACCCGCCTCGGACACCTCGTCGAGGAAGCGGTGCCAGGGGATCTGGTGCGGGTCGTCGGGGAACCAGACGCCCCAGGAGTCGGGGGCGGAGCCGACCCGGATGCGGTCGAGGGTCTGGGCCATGTCAGGGGTTCCTCTCCGGGGCGGTCGTCGCGGGCGGGCCCGCCGTCCATCCTTTGTCAGGACATCATTTCACGAACGCGTCCGCGTGCAACGGGGATGCGTGCTCCCTGGTGCTGGTCTTTCCCGTGTGTGCCTGGTAGCACAGGAGTGTTCGAAGTACGCGCGGAGTCAGCGAAGTTGCTGCCGGTCCCACCGCCCCGGAGGTTTCCCGTGCTGCGAGCGATGCTGACGGCGGCCGCGGCCGTCGCCGCGCTGCTGGCCCCCGCCACCGCCCACGCCGGGGAAGGCGGGCCGGGCATTCCCCCGCTCACCGACGGGCAGGGGCGGGTGCTCACCCTGCGCGGCTGGAACATCGAGGACAAGACGCACCGGGGCGAGCAGGCCCTGAGCGCGATCACCGAACGCCATCTGCGCGATCTGCGCGCCCAAGGCTTCGACTTCGCCCGGCTGCTGGTCTTCTGGGACGACCTGGAGCCCCGGCCCGGTCAGTACAGCGAGGGGTACCTGCGCAGGATCGAGCGTGTCCTGGACCGGGCCGAGCGTCAGGACGTACGGGTCGTCCTCGACGCCCACCAGGACGTCTTCGGGCCCGCCTTCGGCCACCGGGGCATCCCCGAGTGGGCCACCAGGACCGACGGGCTGCCGTTCACCCCGCACCCGGACGACTGGTTCGCCGAGTACTTCGAGCCGGCCGTGCAGCGCGCCTTCACCCATCTCTACGAGGACGACGACCTCAGGCGCGCCCAGGCCGGGATGTGGCGCACGCTCGCCACCCGCTTCGCCGGCCATCCGGCCGTGCTCGGCTACGACCTGATCAACGAGCCCATGGGCGAGCCGCGGCCCGGGGAGGCCCTGCCGGCGGCCGCGCGCCGTATCGAACGCGAACAGCTCACCCCGATGTACAACCGGCTGGCCGACGCCGTCCGCCCGGCCGACCGGGACGCCTGGCTGTTCGTCGAGCCGACCCCGGTCGTCGGGGAGGGCGTGCCGACGGGCCTGGGCCGCGTCCGTGATCCCCGGGTGGTGTACGCGCCGCACTTCTACGACACCGCGATGGAGGCGGGCGCCGACTACGACCCGGGGGCCGGCTGGATCGAGGCGTACGAGCGGGCCGTCACCGCGTACCCGAGGCGGTACCGGGTCCCGGTGGTGGTCGGCGAGTGGGGCCCGCCGGACAGCTCGCTGCCGCGGATGAACCGCTTCTACCGGGACGCCATGGCCTCGCTCGGGCGCTACGCGTCCGGCTGGGCGGGGTATGTGTGGTGTTACGGCGGCGGGTACTGCGCGCTCGACGGCACGGGCGCGTTCCGCGTCAACAAGGAGCTGACCGCGGAGCCGTACGCCGAGGCCGTCGCGGGTACGGTGCGCTCCGCCGCCCACGACTCCGGGGCGGGCGTCTACCGGCTGGTCTACCGGGCGGCACCGCACGGCTCCCGGGTGAGCGTGCTGTCCGTGCCGCCGGGCGCCTGGCGGATCACGGCCGGGGGCGGGGCGGACGTCGTACGGCGGACGGCCGGGCGGGCATGGGTCCGGGCGGCTCCCGGCGCACTGGTGACCGTGACGGTGACGCGCGGGTGAGTCCCGGGTGGGTACGGGCCTCGGCGCGGGACCGGTCACGGCGCCGGCGTGCGGCCGGCCACGGGTGGGGCCGGCCGCACGCGGCGGGTCAGGCGGCGGGGTCCGCCGGCCGCAGCGTCTCCTGCTCGAACCGCGCGTGGAACCGGCGGGTGTGGTCCACGTGGCGTGCCGGGCCGGTCAGGGTCACCGTCGCGGTCAGCCGGGCGTCCGCGCTGGACGCCGCCAGACGCAGCTGCAACTCGCCGGGTTCGACCACCCGGCGGCCGTCGCGGCCGGTGAAGGAGGCCAGGTCGGCGGGCACGGTGACCCGTACCCGGCGGGCCTCGCCCGCGGCGAGCCGTACCCGGGTGTAGCCGATGAGCCGCTGCACCGGCTGGACGACGGAGGCCACGGGGTCGTGCAGGTACAGCTGGACCACCTCGGTGCCGGCCCGCTCCCCCGTGTTGCGCACGGTGAACGCGAGGGAGAACTCGCCGTCGGTGTCCGCCTCCGCCCGGCCGACGGCCAGCTCGCCCCAGTCGAAGGACGTGTAGGACAGCCCGTGCCCGAACGCGAAGGCCGCGCTGGGGTCGATGCTGGAGACGTCGCTGGCCTGGGCGAGCCGTGCGCCGAGGTAGGTGGCGGGCTGACCGCCGGTGTCGCGGGGCACGCTGACCGGCAGCCGTCCGGACGGGTTGGTCCGGCCGCTGAGCACGCCGGCGATGGCGCCGGTGCCCTCCACGCCGGGGAAGAAGGACTGCACGATGGCCGCGGCCTCGTCCACGGCCCGGCCCAGGGCGTAGGGCCGGCCCGCCAGGAGGACCGTCACCACGGGCGTACCGGTGTCGAGCAGCGCGTCGAGCAGCCGCTGCTGGGCGCCGGGCAGGGCCAGGGACTCCGCGTCGCAGCCCTCGCCGCTGGTGCCCCGGCCGAACAGGCCGGCGCGGTCGCCGAGGGCCACCACGACGACGTCGGCCTGGCGTGCGGTGTCGACGGCCTCGGCGATGCCGAAGATGTCGCCGTCGTCCACGCCGGTGCCCTGGACGACGGTGAGTTCCGTGTCGGGGAACTCCCGCCGCAGGGCGTCCTCGAGGGTGGGCAGGTCGATGCCGGCCGGGGTTCCCGGGTGGTGCACGCCGACGTGCTGGGGGAAGGAGTAGCAGCCCAGCACGGCCGTGCCGACGGTGGCGTTGGGGCCGATCAGGGCGATGCGGCGGGGCCGGGCGAGGGGCAGGGTGCCGTCGTTGGTCAGTAGGACGACGGCTTCCTCCGCGATGGTCCGGGCCAGTTCCCGGTTCTCCGCGGTGTCCAGGTCGACGGTGCCGCGCAGGGTGCCGGGGTCGTCCAGGTCGGCTGCGCGCAGCGCGGCCGGGACCGGGTCCCAGCCGGCGTCGAGCAGGCCGAGCCGGGCCTTCTGGGTGAGCACCCGGCGCAGGGCGCGGTCGATGAGCTCCTCCGGCACCCGGCCCGCGGCGAGGGCCTCGGCGAGGGGCGCGCCGAACGTCTTCACGGTGGGCAGTTCCACGTCGACGCCCGCGCGCAGGGCCGCTGCCGCGGCCTCGGCCCAGTCCCCGGCGATCCCGTGCAGGGTCTTGAGGAAGGCGATGCCGAAGTAGTCGGCGACGACCGTGCCCTCGAAGCCCCAGGTGTCGCGCAGCAGTCCGGTGAGGAGGTCCTCGTCGGCCGCCGAGGGGATGCCGTCGGTGTCGGTGTAGGCGTGCATGACGGAGTCGGCTCCGCCCTCGACGATGGCCATCTCGAACGGCGGCAGCAGGACGTCGGCCCGTTCGCGCGGGCCCATGCCGACGGGTGCGAGGTTGCGGCCGGCGCGGGAGGCCGAGTAGCCGGCGAAGTGCTTCAGGGTGGCGACGACACCGGCCGAGCCCAGCCCCTGGACGTAGGCGGTGCCGATGCTGCCGACGAGGTAGGGGTCCTCGCCGATGGTCTCCTCGACCCGGCCCCAGCGGGCGTCGCGCACCACGTCCAGGACGGGCGCGAGGCCCTGGTGGACGCCGACGGAGCGCATGTCGCGGCCGATGGCGGCGGCCATCCGGCGGATCAGGTCGGGGTCGAAGGTGGCGCCCCAGGACAGCGGGACGGGGTAGGCGGTGGCGCCCCAGGTGGCGAATCCGGCCAGGCACTCCTCGTGGGCGAGGGCCGGGATGCCGAAGCGATTGGCCGCGGTGATCCGGCTCTGGGTGCGCAGCAGGGACAGCGCGCCGAGCGCGGGATCGACCGGTGCCGTGCCGAACGGTCGGGTCAACTGGCCCAGTCCGGCGGGCAGCAGGGCGTCGAGGTCGACGGCCTCCTCCATGTCGTGCTGGTGCGGGGCGACTTCACCTCCCTCGTCGGACGCGCCGACCCATACGCCGTACAGCTGGGCGGTCTTCTCCTCCAGGGTCATCGCGTCGATCAGCGCGGAGACGCGGGTGCCGACGTCCTGGGTCGGGTCGTTCCAGACGGGGACTTCGGGGGTGGTCTCTACGGCCACGTTGGCGGTCACTTTCCTCCCATGCCCATCAGGCCCTGGACCAGGGCGCGGCGGGCGAACAGGTAGACGAGCAGGACGGGCACCATGGACAGCGTCACGGCTCCCAGCAGACCGGGGATGTCGATCCCGTGGGCGGTCTGGAAGTTGTACAGACCCAGGGTGATCAGCTTGGTCTCCTCGGACTGGGTCAGGACCAGCGGGAACAGGAAGCCGTTCCAGGCCTGGAGCGCGGAGAACACCACGATCGTGGACAGTCCGCCGCGCGAGAGCGGCACGACGAGCTGGAAGAACATCCGCCTCGGGCTCGCCCCGTCCATCGTCATGGCCTCGAACAGCTCCGGGGAGATGTCCCGCATGGCCCCGCTGAGGATGAGCGCCGACATCGGCAGGCAGAACGCCGCGGTGGGCAGGATGACGCCCAGCAGGTTGTCGTACAGCCCGGCCTCGCTGATCAGGTAGAACATCGGCACGATCACGGCCTGGGCCGGAATGGCGAGGCCCAGCAGGAACAGCCGGAAGATCTGCGAGGTGATCCGGGAGCGGCTGCGGACGATCGCGTAGGCCAGCGGCGGTACGAGCAGCAGCACCACACCGACGACGCAGACGGTGACGATGATGGTGTTGAGGAAGTACCGGCCGAAGCCGGCGTCGAACGCCCCGGTGTAGTTGTCCAGGGTGAACTCGCTGGGGAAGGACACGGGGCCCTTCTTGGCGTAGTCCTGCCGGGTGCGCAGGGTCGCGGCCAGCATCACGTACAGCGGCAGGCCGACCACGACGAGCCAGACGATCGAGCCGGCTCCGGCGAGGTAGTTGGGGCGGCGCCTCATGACACCCCCTCCATGTCACTGCGCATCTTGTCGTAGCCGGAGACGCGGACCACGATCAGCGAGACGATGGTGGCGGCGACGACCAGGCACAGGGCGATGGCCGCGCCGGCTCCGAAGTCGAAGCTCTTGAAGGCCTTTTGGTACATGTAGTAGGCGCTGATGGTGGTGTCGGTGCCGGGTCCGCCCTGGGTGAGGATCAGCACGGTCTCGAACGTGGTGAGGCCGCCGACGATCATCAGGATCATCGAGGTGACGATCGAGTTGCGCAGCTGCGGCAGGGTGATGTGGAAGAACTGGCGGAAGCGCCCGGCGCCGTCGATCTCCGCCGCCTGGTACAGCACCGGCGGGATGGCCCGGGCCGCGCCCTGGTAGATGAGGGTGTGGAACGGGGTGTACTGCCAGGTGCTGACGAAGGCGAGGACACCGATGGCGGTGGACTGTTCGCCGAACAGGTTGCCGTCGCCGAACAGCCAGGTCATCCGCGCGGGGATGCCGAAGTTCGGGTCGAGCAGCGCCCGCCAGAGCACCGACACGGCGGTGGCGGACAGCAGCAGCGGGATGAAGTAGACCGCCGACAGGACGGCCCGGTTGCGCTGGTGGCCGGCGGCCCAGACGCCGAGCACGATGCTCAGCGGGGTCTGGAGGACCACACCGAGGGCGGTGAGCAGCAGGGTGAGCCAGATGCTGCGGATCATGACCGGGTCGTCGAGGATCCGCTTCCAGTTGTCGGTGCCGACGAACTCGGGCGATCCCAGGCCGTTCCAGCTCATGAAGGACAGCACCGCGACCATGATCAGTGGTGCGATGGCGAAGAGAGTGAAGAACAGGGTGGCCGGCAGCGCCCAGAGGAAGCCGGGGCGGGTGCCGCGGGCGGCGTGTGAGTCCTCCGGCCGCCGCCGGGCCTTACGGGTGGCCTCGGCGGTGGGCGGGGCGCTCGTGAGCTGTGTGGTCATGAGCGGTTCATTCGGTCGGGAGGGCCTGCATGGCCTTGATGAAGCCGTCCTCGTCGAGCTGTCCGTTGAAGAACTGCTGAACGGCCTGGTGCATGGAGGTGGCGGCGGTCTGCGGGTAGGCCTGGTCCCAGGACAGCTGGAAGGTCTTGGCCTTGGCCACCAGGTCGTACTGGAAGCGGGAGTACTCGGGGCTCGCCGACTTGTCCAGGAACTGCGGGGTGGTCGTGGTGGTGGGCAGGTTGCCGATGGACAGCTGGGCCTTGACGAACTCGTCGGAGTACATCAGCTTCAGGAACTCGGCGACGGCCTCGGGGTGCTTGGTCTTCTTCATCACCGAGTAGAAGTTGTTGGTGTTGCCGACGACGTCCGAGGGGTCGCCCTTGCCGCCGGGGACGGTCGGGAACGGGCCGTAGCCCAGGCCCTTGGCGGCGAAGTCCTTGGCGTCCGTCTGCTGCTGCGAGTAGTACCAGGAGCCCATCAGCTCGAAGCCTGCCTTGCCCTGCGCGACCAGGGCGGGCGAGGAGCCGTTGGTGTACTTCACCGAGTCGTAGTTCTTGCCGAACGCACCGGCGTCGACCAGCTCCTTGAGCATGCCGAGCGCCTTCTTGCTGTCCGCGCTCGCCCAGGCGTCCTTGTCACCCTTGAGGGCCTTCTCGAACAGCCCCGGGCCGGCGACCCGGTCGTAGACGTACTCGAACCACATCAGCGTCGGCCACTGGTCGCCACCGCCGAGGGCGATGGGGGTGACGCCCGAGGACTTCAGCTTCCGTACGGCGTCGAGCAGTTCGTCCCAGGTCCGGGGCTGCTTCGCACCCGCCTTGTCCAGCACGTTCTTGTTGCTGAACAGCAGCACCGGCTGGGTGCCGCGCATGGGGATGCCGTACGGCTTCCCGTCCACGACGGAGCTGTTGTAGACGGTGGGCAGGAACTTGTCGTCGAGGTTGGGGTCCTTCTTGATGAAGTCGTCCAGCGGCATCAGCAGCCCCGCCTTGACGAAGGGCTTGATGCTGCCGCCGCCCCAGTGGAAGAAGATGTCCGGCGCCTGGGGTGTGCTGATGATGGTCTGCAGCTTCTGCTGGTAGTCGGCGCCGGGAATGGTGTCGAGGACCGCCTTGACCTTCGAGGTCTTGTTGAAGGTGTCGACGATCTGCTTCTCGATCTTGTTGCCGGAGTCGCCGTAGACGAGCACGTGGATCTTGCCGTCGTTGGCGGAACCGCCGCCGCTGCCGCTGCCGCAGGCGGCGAGGGTGGCCGCCAGGGCGAGGGTCGCGCCACCCGCGACCATTCTGGACATCCGTGTACGCATGGGTCATCCGCCTTCCGAAAGTTTCGGTATAAGAGCCGAAAGTCCTGCGGCTGGACAGTAGGAGGCCGGGGAAGAAATGGTCAACGGTCGTGCACGTACGCGGCCAAACCGTTACCCGGCGTCCGTGCCCTATGCTGCGACCATGCGCGAAGAAGCCCAGGTCGGTCGGAGAGTCACCCTGGCAGCCGTGGCCAGAGAGGCCGGCGTCTCGCTTCCGACAGTTTCGAAGGTTCTCAACGGTCGTTCGGATGTGTCCCCGGCGACCCGGGCGAAGGTGGAGCGCCTGCTGGAGGCGCACGGCTATCGCCGGCGGACGGCCGGGGCGTCGCAGGCGCCGCTCATCGAGATCGTCTTCCACGAGTTGGAGAGCGTGTGGGCGATGGAGCTCATCCGCGGGGTGGAGAACGTCGCCAAGCAGAACGACGCGACGGTGGCGCTGACCGAGAGCGGGACCCGGCAGGCGCCCGGCCCGGAGTGGATCGGGGGTGTGCTGCGCCGCCGTCCGCTGGGCGTCCTGCTGGTCTTCTCGACGGTGCCGGAGGACGTGAAACGCCAACTGCGGTCACGGGCCATCCCGTTCGTGATCGTGGACCCGGCGGGCGATCCGGACCCCGACGTGCCGTCCGTCGGCTCGGCCAACTGGGCCGGGGGCATGGCGGCGACGCGTCATCTGACCGACCAGGGGCACGAGCGGGTCGCCATCATCACCGGCCCCGAGGACCTGATGTGCTCGCTGGCCCGGCTGGACGGATACCGCTCGGCGATGGCGATGGCTGGGCACGAACCGGACCCGGCGCTGGTGCGGTTCGGCGACTTCCACGTCCAGGGCGGCTTCGAACACGCCATGGACCTGCTGCGGCGCCCCGACCGGCCGACGGCGATCTTCGCCGGCAGCGACCTCCAGGCCCTCGGTGTACTGGAGGCGGCCCGGGTCCTGGGGCTGAGCGTCCCCGGGCAGCTGTCGGTGGTGGGCTACGACGATGTGCCCCCGGCCCGCTGGTCGAGCCCGCCCCTGACCACCGTCCAGCAGCCGCTCCAGCGCATGGCCGAGGAAGCGGCGCGCATGCTGCTGCGGCCCAAGGACGCCCGGAAGTCGGCCCTGCGCATCGAACTTGCCACCCACCTGGTGATACGCCAGAGCACGGCTCCGCCCGGGGGGAGGTGAGGGGTGGCGGTGCGGCGGTCGGGGGCCTGAGCCGGGCGGGAGTTCCGGGCGAGGCGGCCGTCTCCGGTGGCGCGAGTACGACGGCGCGGGCGCGTTCTGGACCGATCATTCCATAACGAACGGACACGAGTGCCCGCCGGGGCCGGTGGACACCGGCCCCGGCGGGTTCGTCCCGTCAACGGGCGGTACGGGGCCTCACTCCGCGGCCCGCGGCCGTGCGCGGCCCGTCAGTTCGGCCTGGAGGGTGCGGTACGCGGGCTTGGCGCGGTAGTTCTCGTCGAACAGGTTGGCCGCGCCCTCGCCGGGGAACGTGTCGGGCACCCAGGAGTACTTGTCGGTGAAGCCCCACACGGTGAACGAGATGCAGTGCCGCGCGCGCAGACAGGCGTCGAGCAGGCGCCGGTAGCCCTCGGCCTGGGTGGCCAGCTTGGTTTCGTCGGCCGGCATCTCCATGCGGACGTCCGCCTCCGTCACGGCGGTCGCCAGACCGAGCTTGTCGAAGCGGGCGAAGTTGGCCGCCATGTCGGTGGGCAGGCCGTACTGGATGCCGAGGTGCCCCTGGAAGCCGACGCCGTCGATGGGCACGCCTTCGGCCCGCAGACGGCGCACCAGGTCGTACACGGCGTCGCTCTTCGGGCCCGTCCACTCGGTGTTGTAGTCGTTGTAGAACAGCAGGGCGTGCGGGTCGGCCTCGTGGGCCCAGCGGAAGGCGTCGGCGATGTAGCCGGGCCCGAGCTTGCGCAGCCAGATGCTGTCGCGCAGGGTGCCGTCCTCGTTGAACGCCTCGTTGACCACGTCCCATTGCCAGATCCGGCCCTTGTAGTGCCGGACGGTGTCGGTGATGTGGCGGTGCAGAATCTCCCGCAGCTGGTCGGCGGTGAAGTCGCCGGAGGTCAGCCAGGACGGCAACTGGCTGTGCCAGACCAGGACATGGCCGCGCACCTTCTGACCGTGCCGCTGCGCGAAGTCGACGAACCGGTCGGCGGCGGCGTAGTCGTACTCGCCCTGGCGGGGCTCGATCGCCTCCCACTTCATCACGTTCTCCGCGGTGACGGTGGAGAACTCCGAGCCCGCGAGCCGGCGGTAGGCGGCGTCGTCGGCGAGCGCCGACATGTCGACGGCGGTGCCGATCCGCAGGTGGTCGTCGGCGGCGAGCTGCCGCAGCGGACGGTCCGCGGCGGCGGGGCCGCCCGCCGCGCCCGCGGGGCTCGCGGTGGTGAGCGGCAGCAGGGCGAGGCAGCAGGCCGCGGCGGCGGCTGCGGTGATGCGGGGCAGGTTCACAAGCACTCCTGAGGCGGTCGAAAGTTTCGAATCAGATGCCGAGCGTTGCGTCACGCTAAACACCTGCTTCTACCCCGTCAACCGTCCGGACGGCCAAGGTCGGCACTCGCCCCACCAGTACACACGAAACTTTCGACGCAATCGCTCGCGCGTGCCCGCCTTGTTTCGATGAAGTTTCGGAAACAGACGGATTGACCGCCGTTTCGGCCCGGCCGCATACTCTCCAGCAATCGAGCCCGCCCCCCGGCAGGAACGGCCCCGTCCTGGCGTATGGCGTGTACATGCCATTCCCGCCCGGCCCCACCACCCCTGCGCCCGGCACCCGCACGGCCGTGCCCGCCCCGGGCTTGGTGCTCATCCACCCCCACCAGGAGGAAGCATGGACATGGACAAGGCCCTCTCCCGCCCGATGAGCCGCAGGGGTTTCATCGGCCGCGCCGGCGCCCTTGCGGCGGCCACCACCGCGTCCGGTCTGCTGCTGCCCGGCACCGCCGAGGCCGCCACCGTCATCACCACCAACCAGACCGGCACCAACAACGGCTTCTACTACTCGTTCTGGACCGACGGCGGCGGCGCGGTCTCGATGACCCTCAACTCCGGGGGCAACTACAGCACTTCGTGGACGAACTGCGGCAACTTCGTCGCGGGCAAGGGCTGGAGCACCGGCGGCCGCAGGACCGTGAGCTACTCGGGCAGCTTCAGCCCGTCCGGCAACGGCTACCTGGCCCTGTACGGATGGACCTCGAACCCGCTGGTGGAGTACTACATCGTCGACAACTGGGGCACCTACCGGCCCACCGGCACGTACAAGGGCACGGTCACCAGCGACGGCGGCACGTACGACATCTACCAGACGACGCGGTACAACGCCCCCTCCGTGGAAGGCACCAAGACCTTCAACCAGTACTGGAGCGTCCGGCAGTCCAAGCGGACCGGCGGCACCATCACCACCGGCAACCACTTCGACGCCTGGTCCCGCGTCGGCATGCCCATGGGCAGCTTCAAGTACTACATGATCCTCGCCACCGAGGGCTACCAGAGCAGCGGCTACTCCAACATCACGGTGAGCGGCTGAGCGGCCCAACGGCTGACCGGCTGACCGGCTGACCGAGCGGCCTGCCGGCCCTCCCCTCTCCTCCCCTCCGTCCGCTCATCCCCGCCCCCGGTCCCGCACGACCCGAGGAGGACCCACCCGCATGCGCGCCGCACCCCGTTCCCTGCTGACCGGACTGGCCGTCGCCGTGACGGCCGTGGCCGGCACCGTCACCGCCGCCGCCCAGGCCGCTCCGGCGCAGGCCGCCGCCTGCAACGGCTACGTCGGACTCACCTTCGACGACGGCCCGTCCAACGACCACACCCCGGCCCTGCTCAACGCGCTCAGGCAGAACGGCCTGCGGGCCACGATGTTCAACGAGGGCCA
Organism: Streptomyces sp. DSM 40868; assembly: GCF_011820545.1. Taxonomy (NCBI): domain Bacteria; kingdom Bacillati; phylum Actinomycetota; class Actinomycetes; order Kitasatosporales; family Streptomycetaceae; genus Streptomyces; species Streptomyces sp. DSM 40868. Next base: position 7,533,981 of record NZ_CP050504.1, on the reverse strand, counting down.
GTTCGCCGCCGCCTACCCGGCCCAGGTGCGGGCCGAGGTGAGCGCCGGCATGTGGGTCGGCAACCACAGCTACACCCACCCCCACCTGACCCAGCTCGGCCAGGCCCAGATCGACTCCGAGATCTCCCGCACCCAGCAGGCGATCGCGGCGGCCGGCGGCGGCACACCGCAGCTGTTCCGCCCGCCGTACGGGGAGACCAACGCCACCGTCCAGGCGGTGGAGGCCAAGTACGGGCTGCGGCAGATCATCTGGGACGTCGACTCGCAGGACTGGAACGGCGCGAGCACCGACGCCATCGTGCAGGCCGTCTCCCGGCTCGGCAACGGCCAGATCATCCTGATGCACGAGTGGCCGGCCAACACCCTCGCCGCCATCCCGCGCATCGCCCAGACCCTGGCGAGCAAGGGCCTGTGCGCCGGCCGCATCTCCCCGCAGACCGGCCGCGCCGTGGCTCCCTGACAAAACCGACACCCTTGTCCACCCGGCAGAGGTGAGCACCTCAGGGGTGGTTCCGGAGCCCTCCGGAACCACCCCTTGCCCCGCGACGCGCCCGCCCGGCCCGGTCACACCCAGCCCGACCGCGTCGCCTTCACGGCCAGTTCGAAGCGGCTGGACGCACCGAGACGGGCCGTCAGCTCGGCGACCATGCGGCGTTCCGTGCGGACCGAGATGCCGAGGGCGCGGGCCACCGTCTCGTCCTTGCAGCCGTCCGCGAGGAGCCGCAGCACGGCCCGCTCCTGCGCCGTCGGCCCCACGGACGGCGCCTCCTTCGGCTCCGTCCCGAACGGCTCGGCGTCCTTCCAGTACGCCTCGAACAGGGCGTGCAGGGCGCGCACCACGGGGGCACTCCTCAGCAGCAGCGCGGTGGGCAGGCCGGCCCGGGTCTCGCCCGGTATCACCGCGACCTCGTGGTCCACGACGAGCAACCGCATCGGCAGCGTGGGCGCGAGTCTGATGTCGCCGCCCAACTCCCGGGCCCAGCGCACGTACTGCGTGGTCACCCGGTCCGTGGTGATGCTCTGCAGATAGATCGTACGGAACCGGACACCCCGTACCATCGCCTGCTCGTTCAGCGGACGGCTCGCCTCCAGGGCCTCCGTGGGCAGCGCGCCGCCCGGCTGGAAGGACAGCACCTCGCGGGTGCACCGGCCGGCCAGCGATTCGAGGTGGGTGCGGATCTCGTCCATCCCGCGCAGCACCTCCACGGCGTCCGGGGACCGGTCCGCGGACCCGCCGGCCGCCGCGTACTCCGTGGCGAGCAGTCGGAGCGCCGAACGGGTCTGCGCGAGCCGTTCCTGTCGCAGCAGCAGTTCCTGCTGTTCGCGCTGGAGCATCAGCTCCAGGCCGAGGTCGGGACTGACCGCGCGGATCAGGTCGGGCCGGTCCCTGGAGGGGCGCAGCAGGGCCAGTTCGGTCAGCCGGTCGCAGGCGGCCCGCACCCGGCGGTCGCTCATGCCGAGGATCGCGGCGAGCGCCGCCGGGTCGCCCTCCCGGTGCAGCAGCACCGCCCGGTACACCGCCAGCGCGTCCGCGTCGAGCGCCACTCCCTTGTCCCCCCAGGGCTCCGCCCCTTCGTCCCCCAAGGTCACGGTGCGGCATCCCCCTCCCCCGGAACCTGCCCCGGGCTCGGGCCCACGCTGGCGCGTGGGCCGTTCGCGCGGCCTTCGCCGCGGGTCTCCTGTACGCGGTACGCCGGGCGGTGTCCCGGACGGCGGCGGGCCGGCCGGCGCGGGCAGGTCACGCGGCTCCGGTCAGCCGGGTGACGGCAGCCCCGTCAGGACCCGCGCCGCCTCCGCGACTCCGCCTCATGGTCAACAGTTCGCGAACGCCCGCCCCTTGACCAGTCAGGTTTGCGTCATACCCGCCTCCGTACGCCCACGCGTCCCTTCCGGTACGGTCGTCCGCCACGGAACGCGCCTTGCCGCCTGGCGCCGGGGCGCCCTGGACCCACCGGCCTTGGAACGCCGGACCTCCCCCTGGCAGAAAGCTGCCTGGCAACCGGATGCCGCCCGATCGGCCTTCCGGGGCACACCGGGCGGTGCTCTGCTTGCCTGCGTCACCGGGAGCCGCCCGGGCCCCGGCACAGTCCTTCCGACCAAGGAGCCGTCATGCGTGCGCGTCTCGCTTCCCTCATCCACCGTTCCTGTCCGGCCGCGCGCTCCCGCGCGGCCCGCCGCACGACACCGGCCGCACTGCTGCTGCTCGGCGCCGCCCTGGTGCCCGGCCTCGGCCACGCCTCGCCCGACGCGTCCGCGCGGCCCGTGGCCGCCGCCCCGAACCCCGTCCAGGCGTACGAGGAGGACTTCACCTGGCCGGCGCCGCCGAACCCCGCGCCGGCCGCGACGTCCGCGCGGTCCCTCCATGCCTGACGATGCCCCGCTCGGCGCGGCTTCGGTCGCGCTGATCGTCGACGGGCACACCCTCGTGGGCAGGCTCGTCTGCCGGCGGCTGGCCGCGACGGGGACCACGCTCGCCGTGACCGCCCGCTCGGCGCGCCGCTGCGCGCTGCTGTGCCGGCACCTGCACGACCGCTACGGCAACCGGGCCCTGCCCTATCTGCTCGTCCCGGACAGCCCCGCCGATCCGCGGCGCCTGCTCGCCGAGGTGACCGGCGAACTGGGCGGCATCGACGCGGTGGTGGATCTGGCGTACACACCCGGTGCGGCCCACCCGCTCGGCGCGGCCCTGCGCGAGCTGCCGGCCGGCCGCCGCCGGGTCGTCCTGGTCGCACGGTCCGGTGCCGCTCCCGAAGGCGCCGGGGAGGAACCGCCGCCCGCCGGCACCCATGTGGTGACCGCCGGCCCGGGTGCTTCGGCACGCCGGGTGGCCGCGGCGGTGCTGATGCTGCTGGGGCCGGACGCGGCGGGCCTGCACGGCCGGCGCATCGAGGTGACGGGCGGCGGGGACGACCACGCGCGCTGAGCCGTCCTTGCGTTCCTCCCCCGCCGGAAGCCCAGGCCCGAACCCACCGAAACCCATCCTCCCGAAAGGACCGGAATGGAGTTCTCGGCGTGCTCGCATGCCCTCCCGCACCTGTCCGGTGTCCCGTCCCACCCCGGAGTCCTCGGCTACCGGGGATTCCGGCTCGCCGCCGCCGAAGCGTGCCGGCGCCTGGAGCCTCCGGCGGACGCCGTGATCCTGTTCCTGGTCACCGAGGGCGAACTGCTCATCAGCGAACCGCCGCACCACCAGGCGCCGTTCGTCGTCCGGCGGGCGAGTGTGTGCGGGCTGTGCACCCACGGCCTGCGCTTCGAGCACCGTACGGCGGTGACCGGTGTCGAGGTGGCCCTGGCCCCCTGGGCGGCGTTCCGGCTGCTGGGCACACCTTTACGGCATCTCTCGCGGCGCGTCGTGGAGTTGGACACGCTGCTGCCCGCCGGGCGGTGCGCCGCCCTGCTGCGCGCGCTGGGCGCGTCGGGCGACTGGCGGGAGCGGTTCCGCATGCTCGACGCGGAACTCGGCGCCCTGCTCGCGCGCGGCCCGGTGCCGGCCGTGCCCGTGGCCCGGGCCTGGCGTTCCCTGACCCAGGCCGCGGCGGCCCCGTCCGTCGCCGAGCTGGCCCGTGAAGTGGGGCTGTCACAAAGCCAGTTGGCGCGCCGGTTCGTGGAGCAGGTCGGGGTCACTCCGAAGGCCGCGGCACGGATCGTACGGCTGCGCCGGACGCTCGGCCTGATGGCCGGCGGCTGCTCGGCCGCGGACGCGGCGCTGCAGACCGGCTACTGCGACCAGGCCCACTTCAGCCGCGAGTTCAAGGCCATGACCGGCGTCCCGCCGCGGCGCTTTCCCCTTGGCGGCTGAGCGGCGAAAGCGAATCCACGGCATTCCGGGGAAGTCGCCGAATTTATCCAAGACCCCGCGTCCGTTCCGCTGCGACAGTGATGACACGGCCCGGTTCCGGGGTCGGGAAAACCACCAGTACGGAAAACAGAAGGAGGAACGTCATGCTCAAGAAGATCGAAGCGCTCGGCAGCGGTCTGCTCGGCCTGTTCGTGCCCAAGGTCGAGGCCGCCGCGAGTTCGTCCGCGTGCCAGTCGTGGTCCGCCTGCTGGCAGTGCAACAAGGCGTACGGCGGCGCGTGCAGCTACAACGCCCCCTGCTCCACCTGCAACAACGGTGCCTCGTACAGCTGCTTCTGCTGAGGCCCGCCCTTTCGTCCGCTTGATCGTGCGGCCGGCGCGGTGCACCACCGCCGCGCCGGCCGGCACGGAGAGGAACGCACGGTGCACTACGTGGTCCTGGCCGTTCAGAGCCTCGTCGTCGTGGTCTTCCTGGTCTCGTCGGCCGGGAAACTGAAAAGCCGCGGCGACATCCGGGAATTCACCGCCTCCCTGCGCCGGTTGCGTATTCTCCCGGCGTCCGCGGCAGGGCCGGCCGCCTTTTGCGTACTGGCCGCCGAGGTGGCCATCTGGGTACTGCTCGTCATTCCCGTGTCCGTCGCCCGTACAGCCGGCTTTTTCGTCGCGGCGGGGCTGCTCACGGTGTTCGCCGCGGGCATCACCCTGTCCCTGCGCCGGGGCGAGCAGGTGCCCTGCCGCTGCTTCGGTGCCTCCACGACCCCGCTGGGCCCGTGGCACGTGGTCCGCAATCTGCTGCTCGCCGGGGCCGCGGCCGTGGCGCCCGTGCTGCCCTCGGGGGGAGCGGTACGGCCCGGCGGGCTGGTCGTGGCGGTGTGCGCGGGGCTGCTGCTCGGGGCGCTGGTCGCGCTCTTCGACGACCTCGTCGCCCTGTTCCGCCCCGTCCCGTCCCCACCGCACCCGGGCCCGTGACAGCGCCACCGCACCCGGGCCCCGTATCAGCTCCCGGCCGCCCGACCCGCACACGGCTCCCGCGCCCTGGTCCGGCCCCGCGTCCCGCCTCCGCACGCGTGCCCCGCTCTTCGGCCCCGCATCCCGCCTCCGCACCCCTGTCCCACTCCTCGGCCCCGCACCCCAACCGTCCTCAAGGAGAAGCACGATGGCATTCGTGATCGCGGCCCTGGCCCTCGTCGGGCTGCTCTGTCTGCTCGATCTGACCCTGACCCTCGGCGTGATCAAGCGCCTGCGCGAACACACCGCGCTGCTCACCGACCTCAACGGCGGACCCGCCTCGATCAAACAGGGCGAGGAGGTGGGCGAGTTCACCGCGGCCACCGTGGACGGCGAGGCCCTGACCCGGGACCAGCTCGCCGACGAGACCCTGGTCGCCTTCTTCTCGCCGACCTGCGGGCCGTGCCAGGAGAAGATGCCGAAGTTCGTGGAGTACGTGAGCGCGCTGCCCGGCGGCCGGGACCGTGCCGTCGCGGTCGTGGTCGGCAAGCCCGAGGAGAGTGCCGAGTTCGTAGACACCCTCAGCCCTGTCGCCAAGGTGGTGCGCGAGACCCCGGACGGCATGCTGGGGGCCGCCTTCAAGGCCCGGGCCTACCCGCTGGTGCTCGCGGTCGGCGCGGACCGTGAGGGACGGGTCGTGGTCCGCCGCGACCAGGTGGCGCTGGACCGGTCCGCGGTCGCCGCATGACCACCGCGACCAGCCCGGCCGGCCGTCGCCTCGCCGTCGCGGCCTCGCTCGCCCGGCGGGCCGCGCCCGGCACGCTCGGCCTGCATCTGGCGCTCACCCTGCTGGCGGCGGGTCTGCCGGTGGCCGCCACCTGGTTGACGAAGCTGCTGCTCGACGGGCTGGTCGGTACGGCCACCACGGGACATCTGCTCACCCTGGGCACCGCCCTGGCGCTGACCGGAATGGCGGCCGGGGCGCAGCCCCACATGACGCAGTACCTGCGCGGCGAACTCGACCGGAGAATCGGCCTGTTGGCGCAGGACGAGCTGTTCCGGGCGGTGGAGGGCTTCACCGGCCTGCGCCGGTTCGAGGATCCCGCCTTTCTCGACCGGCTGCGTCTCGCCCAGCGCTCCGGCGGCTCCCCGTACGCGAACCAGGCCCTCGACGGCCTGCTCGGCGCGGCGCGGGCCGCCGTGACCGTCGTGGGCTTCCTCGGCTCGCTGCTGGTGCTCAGCCCGCCGATGGCGGCCGTGGTGCTGTGCGCCGGGGTGCCCGCACTGCTCGCCCAGGTGCTGCTGTCCCGGCGCCGGGCCCGGATGCTGTGGGACCTCGGCCCGGTGGAACGCCGGGAGATGTTCTACGGAGACCTGCTGTCCACCGTCGAGGCCGCCAAGGAGATCCGGCTCTTCGGCACCGGCCGGTTCTTCCGCGAGCGGATGACCGGGGAGAAGCGCACGGCCAACGCGGCCAGGCGGTCCGTGGACCGCGGGGAGGTACGCACCCAGGGTCTGCTCGCGCTGCTCGCCGCGGCGGTGTCCGGCGGCGGACTGCTGTGGGCCATGGCCGCCGCCCGCACCGGCGCCCTGACGCCCGGGGACGTGACGGTCTTCGTCGCGGCGGTGGCCGGGGTGCAGGGCGCCCTGGCGTCCCTGGCCGCCGAGGCCGCCAACGCGCATCAGGCCCTGCTGCTGCTCGACCACCATGTCGCGGTCACCTCGGCCGGCCCCGACCTGGTGCGGGCGCGGGGCGAGGTGCCGCCGCTGCGGTCGGGCATCGAGCTGCGGGACGTGTGGTTCCGCTACTCGCCGGACCACCCGTGGGTGCTGCGCGGGGTGGACCTGCGCATCCCGCACGGCAGCGCGCTGGCGCTGGTCGGCCTCAACGGTGCGGGCAAGTCCACCCTGGTGAAACTGCTGTGCCGGTTCTACGACCCCACCAGGGGCGCGATCCTCTGGGACGGCACGGACCTGCGCGAGCTGGACGTGTCCCGGCTGCGCGAACGGATCGGCGCGGTCTTCCAGGACTACATGCACTACGACCTGACGGCGCACGAGAACATCGCGCTCGGCGACCTGGCCGCCCTCGACGACGAGGAACGGCTGCGGGCCGCCGCCGCCCGCGCCGGTATCCACGACCGGCTCGCCCGGCTTCCGTACGGTTACCGGACGTTGCTGTCCCGCATGTTCTTCATGGACACGGAGAAGGACGACCCGGAGAACGGCGTGCTGCTGTCCGGGGGCGAGTGGCAGCGGGTGGCGCTCGCCCGCGCGTTCCTGCGCGACGCCCGCGACCTGATGATCCTGGACGAACCGTCGGCCGGCCTGGACGCGGAGGCCGAGCACGAGATCCACACCTCGCTGCGCCACGCCCGGCAGGGCCGCACCAGCCTGCTGATCTCGCACCGCCTGGGCGCGGTGCGCGAGGCGGACCGGATCGTGGTCCTCGCCGAGGGACGCGTCGCGGAGCAGGGCACACATGCCGCGCTGCTCGCCCAAGGCGGCCCGTACGCCCGGATGTTCGGCCTGCAGGCCGAGGGCTACCGCGGCGCGTGCGACGACACGGCCGCGCTCACCGGAGGCGGATCATGAAGCGTTGCGCACCCGTGCTCGTCCTCGGCGGCCTCGCCCTGGCGGTGCTCGCCGCCGTGGCCCGCCGGACGCGCCGGACCCTGGTGGCCGTGACCGTGCGCGGCCGGAGCATGGAACCGACGTACCGCGACGGCGACCGGGTCCTGGTGCGGCGCGGCGGGCCGCTCGTCCAGGGCCGGGTGGTCGTGGTGGAACGGCTGCCGTTCCACGGGCGGCGGCCGGCCCCGCCCGGCCTGCCGGGGCCGGAACCCACCTGGGTGATCAAGCGGGTGGCGGCGGTACCGGGCGACCCGGTGCCCCGCGGCCTCGGCCCGGCCCTCGCCGCGGTCCCGGAGGACCTGGTGCCGCCGGGCAAGCTCGTCCTGCTCGGCGACAACCCGCGGGTCAGCCAGGACTCGCGCCGGATGGGCCTCTTCCCCGCCGACGCGGTCCTCGGGGTGGTCGTGCGCGCCCGGTGAGGGCCGCGGCCGAACCGGCTGCGGCCCGATGGCTCCGCCCCTGTGCGCGGGGTGACGTCCGCGGCCGGCCCGGTTCAGTCCACCAGGCCGAGGCGGGCCGCGGTCACTCCCGCCTCGAAGCGGCTGGAGGTGCCGAGTTTCGCCATGATCTGGTGCATCACGCGGCGCAGGGTGCGGTCCGAGCAGTCCAGCCGGCGGGCGATGGTGTCGTCCTTGGCGCCGGTGGCCAGCAGCGCCAGCACCTCGCGTTCCAGCGCCGACAGTTCGGGCCCGGGGCGATCCGGCCCGGAAGGATCCGGTCCGGCGGGCCGTCCGGTGTGCGGCCGGGCCAGGTCCCAGGCGTGGAGGAAGACCCGGGCGAAGCACTGCGCCACGGGCCCGCTGTGCAGGATGACGTCACCGCCCTCGCCCCGCGGACCGGCCCCCACCCCGATCACGACGACCGCGCGGTCCATGATGTTCATGTGCAGCGGTACCGTCGCCGCGACCCGCACCTCGACCCCGGCCCCGGCCAGCGCGGCCAGATAGCGGGCCGGCGCGGGCGAGCGCAGCGCCTGCTGAGAGGTCAGCAGGCGCATGCGGATGCCGTCGGCCGCCATCTCCAGGTCCCGCGCGAGGCTGGCGTCCAGGACCCGTGCCCCGGGGAAGGTGTTGCGCATCGCCAGGAACTCCTCCCGGCTCAGCGCGTCCAGTTCCTCCAGCCGCTGCCGGGTGCGCTCGCGGTCGGTGAAGAACTCCGTCTCCACGGTTTCCCGGGTGCCGGGCCGCGGGACCGTCAGCAGGGACAGTACGTCGTCCAGGGCCCGGGCGTCCCGGGCGAGCCCGTCGACCGTCTCCCGCAGGCGGCGCCGGTGCTCGGAGACGACGTGCCGCAGGGCGCGCTCCGGCGGGCTGAGCCGCTCCCCGCTCGGGTCCAGCAGCCGCCGCTCCGCCAGCCACCGCGTCACTTCGGCGGGCAGTCCGCGTAGTTCCTCCCGCTCGGTGGCATGCCGCGCGTCCGATGTCCCGATCCGTTCCCTCATGGCCAGATAGGCCTCCTTCGCCTCGGAGTCCGTCGGCCGCCGACCCCGCGAAGGGTTCTCCCGCGCACGCATGCGCGCACGATACGGGCGGCTCGCACCGGAGACCAGAGCCGTCATCCGGACCCGGACGCGGGGCGGCGGATCTGGCCGGGTGCGGACGCGCCGGTTTCGGCCGGGGACCCGAGGTGGGCGGGGCCGTTAACCTCGTGGCCGCCCGCCCGGTTCCTCGGGGCCCGGCACGCCCGTACGGCATCCGTGCCGGCGTCTGCCGGGAGGACGGGCGGGAGCCGCTGATCCGGCCGGTCCCGCACGCCCATGCTTGCCGAGGGCTTGGCATGCGCATGCTCTTTCAGGGTGTGGTGGCGCGGCTCACCCGAGTCCGCCGCGCACCCGGCGTTTCCTCCACCCCACAAGGAGACATGGTGCTACGACCACGAAGACTGTCCCTGGCGGGCCTGGCGCTGGCCACGGCCGCCGCGGGCCTCGCCCTGCTGCCCGCGAGCGCCGGGGCGGCCCCCGCGGGCCACCTCCCCACGGCGGCCCACTCCCCCGCCCTGGCCGCCGCCGCGCCCGACATCGACGTCACCAGGGTGCAGGCGCACCTCACCGAGCTGAACTCCATAGCCACCCGCAACGGCGGCAACCGCCGCTCCACCGGGCAGGGTTACCGGGATTCGGTCGCCTATGTGAAGGGCAAGCTCCAGGCGGCCGGCTACACCGTCACCGAGCAGGCCTGCACCTCCGGCTGCACCAGCGGCGCCGGCCCCAACCTGATCGCCGAGTGGCCCCGCGGCGACGCGTCCAGGGTGTACATGTTCGGCTCCCACCTGGACGGTGTCTCCGCCGGCCCCGGCATCAACGACAACGGCTCCGGCAGCGCCACCCTGCTGGAGGTCGCGCTCAAACTCGCCCAGACCGACCCCGCCATGGCGGCGCGCGTCCGCTTCGGCTGGTGGACGGACGAGGAGCAGGGCCTGAACGGCTCGGACTTCTACGTCCGTTCGCTGACCTCCGCCCAGCGCTCGGCGATCAAGGCGTACTACAACTTCGACATGCTCGCCTCGCCCAACGGCGGCTACTTCATCAACCACATCACCTCGGCCGCCGCCGCGCCGATGAAGGCGTACTGGGACTCGCTGAACCTCCAGCCCGAGGAGAACACCGAGGGCGCGGGCCGCTCCGACGACTACTCCTTCGAGAACTACGGCATTCCGACCTCCGGTTACGCCATGGGCGCGAGCGCCCGCAAGACCTCGGCGCAGGCCGCCAAGTGGGGCGGTACGGCGGGCGCCGCGTACGACGGCTGCTACCACTCCGCGTGCGACACCACCAGCAACATCAACGCCACCGGGCTGAACCGCAGCGCGGACGGTGTCGCCTACACGCTGTGGAAGCAGGCGGTGTCGGACACCGCCCCGGCGAACGACTTCTCGGTCTCGGTGAACCCGGCCACCGGCAGCGCCGACCCGGGGACCTCGCTGACCGCCACCGTGTCCACGGCCACCACCAGCGGCTCGGCGCAGACGGTGAACCTGTCCGCCTCGGGTGCTCCGGCGGGCGTCACGGTCTCCTTCAGCCCGGCCTCGGTGACCTCCGGTGCCTCGTCCACGGCGACGGTCTCCGTCGGCTCCTCCGTGGCGCCGGGCACCTACCCGCTCACCTTCACCGGCACCGGAACCGCCACCCACAGCGCGTCGTACACGCTGACCGTCAGGGGCGCCGGCGGCTGCACGCCGACCCAGGTGATCACCAACGGCGGCTTCGAGAGCGGTACGTCGCCGTGGACGGGTGACACCGGCGCGATCGGCACGTTCAGCGGCCAGTCCGCGCATTCCGGGTCCCGGTACGCCTGGCTGGCGGGGTACGGCTACGCCGCCACCGACAGCATCGGCCAGACGGTGACCGTCCCGGCGGGCTGCGCGAAGGCGACCCTGAGGTACTGGCTGCACATCGACACCGCCGAGTCGGGCACGACGGTGTACGACACCTTCCAGGTCAAGGTGAACGGGACCGCCAAGCAGACCTACTCCAACGCCGACGCGGCCACCGGGTACACCGAACGCACCCTGGACCTCGGCCAGTACGCCGGCCAGCAGATCACGCTGACGTTCACGGCCACCGAGGACTCCGGCCTCCAGACCAGCTTCGTCGTCGACGACGCCACCCTGACGACCGGCTGACCACCCGCACGCCGAGGGGGAGCCGGACCACCGTTCCCGGCTCCCCCGCCACGGACGCCGTATCCGGACCGCGGCGGGCGGGCAGGCTCCGACCGCCGGGCCCGGTACCGTTCAGCAACCGCCGACGGCGTCCACGAGCAGCCAAGGTGCCGGCCCGGTGCCGTCGTGCCACGCCCGCAGGGCCGGCCGGCCGACACACACGATCCCGCACTGCTCGGCGTACTCGACGGCCGGAGCGGTGAAGTCGCTGGTGGTGACGAGGACCGCGACATCGGCCTCGTGCACGGTGTAGCACGTGCCGCCGAAGCGCTGGAGGTCCTGCGAGCCGACCCGGTGCCCGTCGCCGTAGCGCTTGCACTGGATGACCACCCGCCGCCCGTCCGGCGCCACGGCCAGCACATCGGCGCCCAAGTCCCCGGCCCCGCCGACGACTTCGACTCCGGTGCAGCCGTCCCGTTCGCACAGCCCGGCCACGGCCCGCTCGAACTCGTCGGCGTCCAGGGCGTCGTAGTCGTCCGCGCACGCGTACCCGGCGGAATCGGCGACGCGACGGTCGCCGACGGAGGGGGCGGCCGCCGCGGGCGCCTCCCACTCCTCCAGCGCCGTGTGCACGCCCTCCTCCAGTGCCGCGGCGGCCCGCCGGGCGGTCCGGGCGCCGAAGAGGCGGTGCCGTCGGCGGCCCCACGCCAGGACGGCGGCGAGACCCGCCAGGCACAGCACGGCCACCCAGGCGGGGCGCCGCTCGGCGGTCCCGGCCAGCGTACGGACGGCGAAGCCGAGGACACACAGGAGCAGGGCGAGCAGCACGAAGAACAGGGCGGTCGAGCGTAGGTCGAACGACCGGCGGCCGGTGCGCGGTCGTGTACGGCGTGCGGGCATGGTCACGAGGTGACGCCCCCTTCCCTGGCGGAACGTGAAGATCACTTCCGTCTGCCCGCAAAGCCCGCGCCCCCTTCATCCCGGGGACGCTTCTCTCGTGCGCGTAGCGCGCCAGGGCCTGCGAGATGCCGCCCGGTTCCTCGTACGCCGTCCCGTCAGCAGCCCGCTGACGGGACGCGGCGCAGAGGTCTACGGCAGGGCCGTGGCCCAGTGCTCCATGGTCTTTTCGGCCAGGTAGCGGACCAGTCTGAGGTCGGCGGCCAGGTCCCGGGCTTCCCGGCTGTGCAGGCCCAGCAGGGGCGTACCCTTCTTTCCGCCGCCCTCCTTCATGTGCACGATCCTGTTCCGGATGCCGTACACCCGTGAGGAGATGGCCGCGCGGTAGTCGCTGCCGGGCAGCGGGGCGCCGGAGCCGTCGTCCGCGAGCGTCTCGACATGCCGGATGACCGCGGGGTCGCTCAGTGTCGCGAACAGGTCCCGGTCCCGCAGGAGTCCGGCGACCTCCGCCTGTGTCACCGCCAGGTTGATCACGGCATCGAGCTGGTTCTGTTCGGTCCCCAGGCTGCGGGTCTTCTGCGGACGCGCGTACGGGGACTGCGCCTGGTCCTGCTTGGCGACTCCCTGCACGGCCATCTCCCGGGCGACGGCCTTCGGCATGTAGAACTCGAGCACCTGGTAGTACTTCAGCCACCGTTCGACCGGGTGACGCCCCGCGGCGTTGCCGGCGCCGTACAGTTCGGCGGGCTCGGCGTCGTACTGCCGCTGGGGGAAACGGAGTTTCGTGGAGTAGGAGGGCCCCCTCCGGCTGCCGAGGCGGTATCCGCTGTCCCAGAGGCGCAGCGAGGCTCCTTGCGCCTTGGCGAGGCCGAAGAGATACGAAGTGCCGTACGCCACCAGCGCCTTCTGCGCCTCGGCCGCGTCCGGGGCCGACACCCCCGACAGTTCCAGACTCGGCGAGAGTCCTCCCCCGTCCCGCGTGTTGTACAGCAGGGACAGTTCGGGCGGGACGGAGACCAGCCGCAGCGACCGGCCGGAGCCGTCCGCCTCCTCGCTCACGCGAAACGCCCCCGTCGAGGCGAGCAGGCCGGCCAGGTCGGCGCCCAGGGGGCCCTCGAGGTCGGCGGCTCGCCGCTGTCGTGGGAGGAGGCTGCGTACCAAAGCGCTGTGGAACTGGTCGAAGTCGCCGATGAGGCGCGCGGTGATCACTCCGCTCTGCGGGTACCAGACGGCGTGGCGCTCGGGCAGCGGGACTGCCGAGCCTACGAGGCGTTCCATGAGGTGGAGCTGCGCCGCCGACCTCAGGCGTATGCGCGGGCCGCCGGCTCCGGTGAAGACGATCCGTGCGTCGTCGCGCCACCGCCGGCCGTCCCACTTCTGCTTGCCGTCCCACTCGACGGTCACGTCGGTGCGTCGGCCCGCGAGGCGCTGAAGGCGTTCGACGGCCTCCTGGTACGTGATCCGGGGCGGTTCGAAGTCCTCGTCCTCGAAGTCGTCCCAGAGGTCGTCGTCATACTGCGAGATGTCTTCCACGCGGGCCTCTCCGTGCGGGTCAGGACCGGCCGGATCGCTCTGTGACCGGCCTCCGTCACAGTAGAGAGCCGGGGCCGTGCCCGGCACGGGAATTTCCGGACCCGCATGCCCCGGGTACCCCACGCGGCGCTCACCGCTTGTTGCGACGGACGGTGCCCGCCCACGCGCGCGGTGGGCACCATCCGGGTGAACGCACCGGGCGGCACAGGACGCACGGCGGACAGGGCCGGCGGACGTACGCGGAGGCCCTCCCGGTCAGCGGCGTCCCGTCCTCACCCGGTGACGGTGGTGGGGCACGGTGTCGGGCTCGGGGAGGTGCTGGGGGCGGGGGACGGGGTGGCGGATTGCGGGGCGCAGTCCTCCGGGCCGGTGGGCGACGGGCTCGGCTCGGCCGTCGGGTCCGGTGAGGTGGACGGTGACGGGCCGCCCGTCGGCTGTCCGGGCGACGGGGAGGGCTCCGGGCTCGCCGGGGGCGTCGTGGGAGCGGTGGGGCTCGGGGCCGGGGAGGCGGAGGTCGGGGCAGGGGCCGGCGAGGGAACGGTGGGGGACGGCCCGGGACGGCCCGGCGGGGTCGGGTCCGGGCCGACGATGATGTCGCCGTCCCCCGCGCCGTCGCCGTGTCCGGCGCCACCGCCCTGTCCCGCGCCGTCGGCGGGCTCGACCGCCGGTGTGTCACCGCCCGCGCCGGGGCTCCGCGGCGGCACACCCGTGCCGTCCGGTACGGCGTGGACTCCCCCGCTGTAGAACTCCAGCCAGCGCCCGACCAGTTCGAGATAGAGCCGCGAGTGGTTGTAGCCGAGGATCGCTTCGGCCCGGTCCGCGCTCCGGCCCAGGTCGCGGTCGCCCGCGCACAGGTAGTGTCCGGCCGCCAGGGCCGCGTCGAAGACGTTGTCCGGGTCGGCCCGGCCGTCACCGTTGCCGTCCGTGCCCCAGCGGGCCCAGGTGGAGGGCAGGAACTGCATCGGCCCCACCGCACGGTCGTAGAGCCGGTCGCCGTCATACGACCCGCCGTCGGTGTCCCGGATCAGGGCGAAACCGCGGCCGTCGAGGGCTGGGCCGGTGATCCGGCGGATGGTGGTGCCGTCCGGGCCGACCGCGCCGCCGCCCGCGTGGCCGGACTCGACCTTGCCGATCGCCGCGAGCAGCTCCCAGGGCAGCCGGCAGCCGGGATCGGACCGGCCGACCGAGGTCTCGGCGGCCCGGTAGGCACGCAGCACGGTGGCCGGGATGCCGGACTGGGAGCGGGTGTCGCGCAGGACGGCCGGGGAGCCCACGCCGGACCGGCGGGCCCGGGGCGGCAGTTCGGTGTGGTACGAACCGTCGCCCGGCGGGGCGGATTCGGCGTACGGGGGGTACGCGGCGTCCGTGCCCGGCCGGTGTTCCCCGTCGGCCGGCGGTGCCGCGTGGGCGTCCTTCACCCCCTCCGTGAGGCCGGGTGCCTGGGAAGCGGTGAGGGCGGCCACGACCGTCACGACGAGGGCGGTGGTCCGCAGCCCCTTGCGGGTCCGGCCGGGAAGCGGGCGTCGTACGCGGCGCGTGGACATCGCTGGTGTCACTCCCGTGGTTGTCGTGGGCTTCACGGTCGTTGTCTCGATGGCGTGGTTCGGGGGTTCGGGTGGTGCGGTCGGGTGGTTCGCGTGGTCCTCAGCGGCCGAAGGTGTCGATGCCGGAGACGAGCCACCGCCCGTCGCGGAGGACGACGTCGACGGCGAGCATCGCTCCGGCGTACACGCCCTCGTCCTGTTTCCCGCGGGTCCCGGAGGTGCTGACGCTGCTCTGGTCGGCGTAGACCAGGACCCGGGCCCGGTCGCCGTCGATGCGTTCGACCGCGCTGTCGGTGACCGTCGTGGTGATCACCGCCTTCTGTGCGTCGGCCCGCTTGCGGACATCGGCGAGCAGGGCGCGGTGCTGGGCGACGGCCTTCCCGGTGAGGAGGTCCTCGGCGGCCTTCCGGAGGGCGCCGGGGTCGGTGTGGTCGTAGGAGAAGAGCCGGTCGACGGCTTTGGCGGCCTGTCCCTTGATCTCGCTGGTGCGGGCGAGGTCGGTCAGGGCGGTGTTGCGCAGCGCGGGGTCGTCCCGCAGGGACTCGGCCTTGGCGTGCGCCCACCCGGCGAACCCGCCGAGGAGGAGGGTGAGGGCGCACAGCAGTGCGAGGGCGGTGCGGTGGTGAGAGCGGGGGCGGGGCGCCTCTCCGGCGGCGGGCGTGGAGCCGTCCGACGCCCGGTCCCGTGCCTCTCCGGCGGCGGGCGGGGGGCCGTCCGTCTTCCGGTCCCGGGGGGCGTCCGGGGCTCCGACGGCCGTTCGCGCGGATCGGGGGCGTACGGCCGTGACGGTACGGGTGCGATGTGCCGGCTGCTCCGGCTGCTCGGCCTGCCCCGGCTGCTCCGGCTGCTGCTGCTCCGGGGAGGCGGCGGGCCGGGTGTCGCGCGACTGGCGGCGCCGCTCGCGGTTGATGTGGTGGCGGGTCGTCGACATCGTGCGGTGTCCTCTCGTGCGGGCGGCGTGCGCGGACGGAACGGTCAGCCGGCCGAGGCGCCGCCCACCGGGGCCTGACCCAGGGCGCTGAGCCGCCACTGGCTCTTGGTGCGGGTGAGTTCGCCGAACATCCGGCTGTCCTTCTCGGTCTTCGCCCCGTCGGACGCCTTGACGGTCACGCGCAGGGCGACCAGCACCCGGGCCCGCCCGGCACGGTCGTCGAGCTCGGTGACGGCGCCCGACAGCACCCGGGCCGTGGTGACCGTCTTCGCCGCCTTCACCTGCTCGGCGAACTGCTTGCGCCCCGAGGCCAGTTGCTCGCGCAGCTCGCCGGTGGTGGACGACTCCCACAGGTCGAGGCCGTGGTCCAGGTCGCGGTGATCGAGGGTGTTGAGGTTCTGCACGGCCTGTTCCCCGGCGGCGAGCGCCTCGTCCCGCTCGGCGGCGTACGCGGACCGGTCGTCGTGGGCCGCTTCGTACCAGTCCTCGCCCGCCCAGGCCGCGAAGCCCGCCGCGCAGAGGGCGAGGGCGAGGGACAGGGCGGTCAGTGGCCGGGGACGTTTTCCGGCGGGGACACGCGGGGTGCGTGGCATGAGGTTCTCCCGTATCTCGCGCACGGTCAGCGGGCCTTGATGTCGACGATCCGCCAACGGTCGTTCTCCAGCCGGGCCGTTACGGTGAGCTGGGCGGCGGCGGTGGTGGCCTTGCCGTTGCCCCGGCGGGAGGTCTGGTCGAGGAACACCAGCAGGCGCGCCCGGTCTCCGTCGAGTTCGATCACACCGGTGCGTACGGCCTTGGTACTGAGGGTGATCCGCTGGCCGGCGAGGTCGTCGCGGATCCGGGCGAACAGGTCCCGGTACTGGCGGGCCGCGCGGCCGTCGAGCACGGTGCGTGCGGAGCGCTCGGCGGTCGCGGTGCCGTCGGGTGTGTAGGAGAAGACGCGGGCGAGGGCGTTGTCGATCTCCCCCGCGACCCGGGCGGTGGCCTCGGTGTCGGTGAGCGCGTGGTTACGGGCGGCCTCCGTCGACCTCAGCTGGTGGGCGCCGTAGTGGAAGGCGCACCCGCCGCCCAGGAGGACGGCGACGATCCCCGCCGCCGCGACCCCGCGCAGCCGGCCGCCCCGTGACCTACGGGAATCGCTCCCGCCCGCTTCCGCCTGGGCGGCCCCTTCCACGGGTCCCTCCGCATCCGGGTCCGGTCCCGCTTCCGGCTCGGCCGGCCCGCCCCCGCGCGTGTCGGCCGCCCCGGAGCCCGCCGGCTCACCCCCCGGCATCCCGGGCTCCGGCCGCGCCGCTTCCTCGACGGGGGCGCCGACCGTCGCCTCGTCGTCGGTGGGGTCGGCCGTTGCGGGGCGCGTGAGGGCCGGTGCCGAGGCGCGTCGCGGGCGTGTGAGTCTCATCGGTGCTCCTCCCCGTACCCGGCGAGCGGTACCGCGTTCAGGGCCCGTACCTTCCACTCCCCCGCGTCCGTGCGGGTCAGCACGGCCTCCAGGCGTTTGCGGTCGGTGGTCGGCCGCTTGGTCCCCGCCGGGGTGACCTCGACGCTGACGGTGGCGATGAGCTTGGCCGTGCCGGCACGGTTGTCGAGCGCGGTGACGGCGGCCTCGGTGACCGTGCCGCGGGCCGAGGCGCCCGCCTTCGGCTCCGTACGCCCCAGTGCGTCGCGCAGCGGCCCGGTCGACGCGGCGCGCCAGGCCCGGATGCCCGCCTCGGCCCGCTGCCGGGTGGAGGCGTCCAGCGTGGTGAGGACGGTGACG
This sequence comes from Streptomyces sp. DSM 40868, assembly GCF_011820545.1. Taxonomy (NCBI): domain Bacteria; kingdom Bacillati; phylum Actinomycetota; class Actinomycetes; order Kitasatosporales; family Streptomycetaceae; genus Streptomyces; species Streptomyces sp. DSM 40868. The sequence goes on along the minus strand of NZ_CP050504.1, from coordinate 7,516,340 downwards.
CCCGAGCGGCCCTCGGCGAGCGCCCGGTCCCGCTGTCGGCCGTAGGCGGCCGCGTCGTCGGTGCGGGCCTGCGCGTACGTCCACGCGCCGGTCCCGCAGAAGCCCGTCGCCAGCACGAGTCCCGCTGCCGTGAGAAGCCTGGCCCCCCTCACCGTGTGCTCCCGGTGCCGGGCAGGAGGAGGTCCGCCATGTCCTGCGGCGCCGCCCCCTCCTGGCCGGGCAGGGCGAGGGCGCCGGGCAGCGGGGTGGCGGTGCCGCTCGGTGCCGCCGCGCCGCCGGAGGGCAGGGAGCCGGGCCTCGCCGGGCCGGGGACCGGGCCGCCCTTGGGCGCGTGCGCCGAGCCGCGGACGTTGTAGCCGTCCGCGGCGGAGGCGGTGCAGGCCGCGCCGGTGTTGAGGGCGGGCGCGGTGCCGAGGTCGAGTCCGTTGCGGTAGCGGGTGGCGCCGTAACCGGCGGTGCAGGGCAGGGGCTTGAAGAAGGTGACGGCCATGCCGAGGTTCAGCTTCCCTCCGTCGACGGCGGTGGCCCCGGCGGACACGGCCGCCGGGTACTTCACGAGCAGTTCCTCCAGGCCGCGCTGCCGGGTGACGGCGATCTCGGAGGTGGTGAGCAGGTTGGCGAGGACGACGCCGAGGCTCGGGTCGAGGTCCCGCAGGACCGCGCTGACCTGGGTGGCGGCGTCGGGCGCGGCGGCGAGGAGGCGGCGCAGGTCCGCGTCGGAGCCCTTGAGGGTGCGGGCCAGTTCCTTGGCTCCGACGGCGAAGTCCCGGATGGCCCGGGCCTCTTCGGCCTGGGTGCGCAGCACGGTCTCGCCGTCGGCGAGGAGCCGGGTGGTGGACGGCAGGTTGCGGTCGGCGGCCCGCAGGAAGGCGTCACCGCTGTCGAGCAGTTCCCGCAGATCGTCGCCGTGTCCTTCGAAGGTCTTGCCGAACTCGTCCACGACCGTGCGCAGGTCCTCCAGCGGTACGGACCGGGTGAGGTCGTCGATGCTCGCGAGGACGTCCGTGACGGGTGCGGGCACCTGGGTGTCGGACTGTTCGATCCGGGCGCCGTCGGCGAGGTAGGGACCGTCGTCGCCGCGCGGGCGCAGGTCGATGTACTGCTCGCCGACGGCGGAGAGTCCGGCGACCACGGCACGGGCGTCGGCGGGTATGCGCGGGGCGGACTTCTTGATGCGCAGTTCGGCCACGACACCGTCCGCGGTGAGGCCGATCGGGCCGACGCGGCCCACGGAGACGCCCCGGTAGGTGACGTCGGAGTGGGTGAACAGGCCGCCGGTCTGCGGCAGCAGCACGTCGACCGTGTAGTAGTCGGCGACGCCGGCGTACCGGCCGAGGTCGGCGTAACGGATGCCGAGGTAGGAGCAGGCGAGGACGGCGATGAGGAGGAAGGCGAGGTTCTTCAGCCGGACGGCGCGGGTGATCAACCGAGTTCACCTCCCGGCGTGGGTGCCCCGGAGCCGGTGCCGGTGGCTGCGGGACCGGAGGCGGGGGTGGAGACGGCGGGCAGGGGCAGCGGCGAGGTGGGCGCGGGGGTGGTCCGGCGTCCCTTGCCGGTGCCTTCGCGGGCCGTCGTGCCGGGCTGCTCGCTCGCCGTCGTGCCGGGTGGCGCGCTCGCCGTCGGTGAGGGTGTTCCCTGCGGCACCAGCGGCGGGATGATCCGCGTTCCCGGCGCGGCCGTCATCTCCAGGTAGACGTTGAGGTAGTCGCCCTTCACGCCGCGCAGCACCTCGTCGGTGAACGGGTAGGTGAGCAGCACCTGGAGCGAGTCGGGCAGGTCCGTGCCGGCGTCCGCGAGAGCCTTCAGGGTGGGGGCGATGGCTTTGAGGTCGGCGATCATGTCGTCCTTGCTCGCGTCGATGGTGGCGACGGCGACCTCGGAGAGCGTGTCGAGGGAGCGCAGCATGGTCAGCAGCGAGCCGCGTTGCCGGTCGAGGGTCTTGAGGCCGGGTGAGAGGTCGGTGAGGACGGTGGCGACGTCGTCCTCACGGGTGGCGAGGGTCGCGGAGAGCCGGTTGACGGCGTCGAGCGCGTCGGTGATGTCGCCCCGGTGGTCGTCGAGGTCGGTCACCAGGGTGTCGACCCGTCTCAGTACGGAGCGGACCTCGCCCTCGCGGCCGCCGAGCGCCTCGTTCAGTTCCCGGGTGATGGTCTTGAGCTGGTTGACGCCGCCGCCGTTGAGCAGCAGGGACAGCGCGCCGAACACCTCCTCGACCTCGGTGTTGCGGCTGGTGCGGGAGACCGGGATGACGGCGCCGTCCGCCAGCCTCCCGGCGCCGGTCCGCCGGGCGGGCGCCACGAGCTGGATGTACTTCTCGCCGAGCAGACTGGACTGTTCCACCCGTGCGGTGGCGTCGGCGGGCAGCCGTACCGCGCCGTTGATCTTCATGGTGACGCGGGCGGACCAGCCGTCGAGTGCGATGCCGGTGACCCGGCCGACGGCGACGTCGTTGACCTTCACCGCCGCCTGCGGCACCAGGCTGAGCACGTCGCGCAGTTCCGCCGTGACGGTGTACGGGTGGTCGCCGAGGTCGGCGCCGCCGGGCAGCGGCAGTTCCTGGATGCCGTCGAAGCGCGTCACGCCGAGGGTGGCGGCGCCGAGGACCAGGGCCAGGCCGAGGGCGAGCAGTCCGCCGGCGGTGAGGCGGGCCGCGCCCGGCCTGGTGAGTGTCCGTCTCGGGACCGCCGTGTCCACCCGTTCGGCGGGCCGGGTACGCAGTCTCATCGCCGTCCCTTCCCGGATGCCGTGATGCCGTCCGTCGGGTACAGCGGCAGCAACGGACCGCCCAGGCTGATCTCGTTGAGGTTGGCGCGGCCGTCGAGGGTGCGGGTGTCGGGGTTGTAGGCGTTCACGACGTTGCCCGCGGCCAGCGGGGCCACATCCAGGGCCTCGGCGAGCGAGGCCCGCTGCTCGACCAGGGTCCGGGTGAGGGGGACGAGCCGGTCCACGTTCTCCTTCAGCGCGCCCCGGTTGTCCTCGATGAAGGTCTTGACCTGGCCCAGGGCGGTGCCGAGTTCGTCCAGGGCGCCCGCGAGGTCGTCCTTGTTGTCGGCGAAGAAGCCGACGACCTCGGCCAGGCGCTCCTGGGCGGTGCGCACGTCGTCGTCCTTGTCCTTGAGCATGGTGGTGAAGGCCTGGAGCCGGCTCAGCGTGTCGAACAGGTCGTCGCTGCTGCCGTCGAGGGTCTTGGCGGCCTTGCCGAACTGCTCGATGCTGTCGCCGATGGCCTCGCCGTTGCCCTGGAGGTTGGCCGCCCCGGTCTTCAGCAGGTCGGACAGTGCGCCGGTGGAGTTGGCGCCGTCCGGGCCGAGCGCCCGGCCGAGTTCGGTGATCGAGTCGTAGAGCTGGTCTATCTCGACGGGGGTGCGGTTGCGGGCGGCGGGCAGTACGGCGCCGTCGGCCAGGGCCGGGCCGTCACGGTAGGCGGGGGTGAGCTGCACGTACCGGTCGGAGACGACGCTCGGTGCGACGACGACGGCACGGGCGCCGTCGGGCACCTTGACGCCCTCGTCGAGCCGGAGGCCGACCCGTACCGTGGTGCCCTGGGGCCGTACCGACTCCACCTCGCCGACGCGTACGCCGAGGATCCGCAGGTCGGACCCGGCGTAGATGCCGACGGCGCGGTCGAAGTAGGCGGTGAGGCGGGTGCCGTCGGAGCCGAGGACCCGTACGGCGGCGAGCCCGGCGGCGATCAGCACCGTCAGGGCCAGCGCGCAGGCGAGGAGTTTCCGGCGTGTGCTCATCGCTGACCTTTCCCCTCGGCCGTGGTGCGCTGTTTCGGCGGCATGCAGCCGGTCGAGGGCCGGGACGTCTCGGGCAGATAGGCGCGGGGGACGACACCGCACAGATAGCTGTCGAACCAGCGGCCGTTGCCGAGGGTGTTGCCGACGAGGCGGTAGTACGGGCCGGCCAGCGCGAGGGTCTTGCCGAGTTGGGCGTTGTTCTTCTCCAGGACGGTGGTGACCCGGCCGAGTGCCTCGAGGGTGGGGCCCAGCTGCCGGTCGTTGTCCTCGACGAGGCCGCCGAGTTCGGTGCCGAGGTCCCGGCTTCCCTCGAGCAGTGCCTGGATGGCGTCACGGCGGTCGCGCAGTTCGCCGAGCAGGGAGCCTCCGTCCCGCAGGAGGATCTCGAAACTGGACTTCTTGTCCTTCAGCGTCTGGGTGAACCGGGCGCTGCCCCGCAGGAGTTCGGCGAGTTCGGTGTCGCGCCGGGAGACGGACTTCGACAGCGCGGACAGGCCGTCGGCGGCCTTGCGCACATGGGGCGGGGAGTTCGCGAAGGTCTTGGAGATGGTCTCGAAGCTGTCCGCGAGCTTCCGGGTGTCGATGGCGTCGATGGTGCCGCCGAGGTCCTGGAACGCCTGGGTGACGTCGTACGGGGAGGTGGTGCGGGACAGCGGGATGCGGCTGCCGGGGTCCTGGCGGGCGGCGCCGAGCGGGTCGAGCGCCAGGTACTTGTCGCCGAGGACGGTCTTGATGGCGATGGCCGCCGTCGTCCGGTCGCCGATCCAGGCGTCCTCGACCTCGAAGCTGACCTTGACCTTGGGGCCGTCGAGGGCGACGCCGGTGACCTCCCCGACCTTCACGCCGGCGACGCGCACCTCGTCGCCGGCGTCCAGTCCGGCCGCCTCCGAGAAGTCGGCGCTGTAGGTGGTGCCGCCGCCGAACGGCAGCCGGTCCAGCCGCAGGACGAGGAGGGCGAGCAGGGCGAGGACGAGCAGTCCGACGACGCCCACGGCACGGGGGTCCCGCTCCCTGACCGGCTTGAAGCGCGGGCGCCGGGCCGCGCCCGGGCGGCCGGTGGTGCCGCGCCGTGCGAGGAGTCTCATCCGCGGCACCTCGATTCGGTGAGCGCGATACCGGTCGGCGCCTTCGAGCCGTCGGAGGTGGTCACATTGCTCACCCGGGCCTCGCACAGGTAGAGGTTGAACCACGATCCGTAGGAGGAGAGCCGGGCCAGGGCGGACATCTTGGCGGGGCTGCGGTCGAGGAAGTCCTGGATCTGCGGGGTGTGCCCGGCCAGGCCCGTCGACAGCCGGCCCAGTTCGCGGATGTCCTTCTTCAGGGGCGCGCGGCCGTCCTGGAGGAGCCCGGCGGTGACGGTGGTCAGCTCGCCCATGGCCTGGACGGCGTCGCCGAGGGGTTTGCGGTCGTCGTTGAAGCCGGTGACGAGGGACCGCAGGGTGGCGACCAGGTCGTCGAAGCCGGCCTCGCGTTCGTTGAGGGTCCGCAGGACGGTGCCGAGGTTCGCGACCACTTCGCCGATCACCTTGTCCTTGGCGGCGACGGTGGTGCTGAGCGAGCCGACGTGGCGGATCAGGCTGTCGACGGTGGCGCCCTCTCCTTGCAGCACCTGGACGATGGAACCGGCGAGTTCGTTGACATCCTTCGGGGAGAGTCCTTCGAACAGCGGCTTGAACCCGTTGAAGAGCAGGGTCAGGTCCAGGGCGGGGGTGGTGCGCTCCAGCGGGATGGTGTCGCCCGGCCGGAGGGTGCCGGTGAGGTCGCCGCTGCCCCGGTCGAGGGCCACGTAGCGCTGGCCGACCATGTTGAGGTACTTCACGGCGGCGGTGGCCGACCGCGGCAGCCGGCGGTCCTCGCGGACGGTGAAGGTGACCTGGGCGGTGCGGCGGTGGACGACCCGCACATCGGTCACCTCGCCGACCTTCACCCCGGAGATCCGCACGCTGGCGCCCTCGTCGAGGCCGGTGACGTCGGTGAACAGCGCCCGGTAGGTGGTGGTGTCGCCGCCGATGCCGGTGTCGGCGACGCTGAGGCCGAGCACGGCGGTGGCGAGGCCGGTCACCACCACGAAGGCGAGCGACTTCAGCAGCGGCCCGGCCAGGGAGCGCCGCCGGGTGTGGGCGTGGTCCGGGGCGGTCATCCGAGGGTCACCTCCGTGCCGCGGTAGGCCGGGCCGGCCAGCAGGCTGCTCCAGTCGGGGAGTTCGCCGGGGGGCCGGCCGGTGGCGGGGGCCAGCAGTTCGTTGACGAGGTCGTTCTCCTGCGGGGTGTTGGCCGGGCCGAGCCCGGCGCCGGTTCCCGGATACGCCGTCAGGGCGGGTTCCGCCGCGGTGCCCAGGTAGGGCACGGGGTGGCAGCGGGGGCCGCCTCCGGCGCCGTAGACCGGGGTGTCGCGGCCGGGGCGGTAGGCGCCGCGCGAGGGCACGGCGGTGATGTCGACGTGAATGCCGGGCCGGTCGGTGCCCTTGCCGAGCGCCTTGTCCATGGCGGGCACGAACTCGGCGAGGGTGCGCAGCGTGCAGGGGAAGGACGGGGAGTACTCGGCGAGCAGTTCCAGGGTGGGCCGGCTCGCGGCGCTGAGCCGGATCACGTTCTCCGCGTTCTGCTGGAGGAAGGCGGTCATGTCCTCGGCCGTCCGGGTCGTGGCGCCGAAGGTGCCGGCGAGTTCGGCCTCCTGCTCGGCGAGGGTGCCGCCGGTGGTGGTGAAGTCGGTGAGCGCGGCGAGGATGTCGGGGGCGGCGTCCGCGTAGACATGGCTGACCTTCACGAGTTCCTTGAGGTCGCGGTTGAGCGTGGGCAGCTGGGGGTTGAACCGGCGCAGGTGCGCGTCGAGCCGGGTGAGGGTGGAGCCGAGCCGGTCGCCGCGGCCCTCCAGGGCCTGGGAGACGGCGGAGAGGGTGGCGGAGAGCTTCTGCGGCTGGACCGCGGTGAGCAGCGGCAGCACGTTGTCGAGGACCTGCTGGAGTTCCACGGCGTTCGCGGAGCGGTCCTGCGGGATGACGGCCCCGGCGGCCAGCGGCCGTGGCGAGGGGCGCGCGGGCGGGACGAGCGCGATGTACCGTTCGCCGAACAGCGTGGTCGGCAGCATCTGCGCGCGCACGTCGGACGGCACCCGGTCGAGGGCGCCGGGTTTCATGGCGAGGGTGAGCCGGGCGCCGTCGCCGGTGGCGTGGATGGCGCGGACCTCGCCGACGACGACACCGCGCAGTTTGACCTCGGCGCCCAGGTGCATCTCGTTGCCGACGCTGCCGGTCTCGACGACCACCGGAGCGGAGGCGGTGAACTTCTTGTCGTAGACGGCGACGGCCAGCCAGATCAGCAGGGCGGGCACCAGCAGGAACACCACCCCGGCCGAGCGGCGGCGCAGCGTGTCGCCTCGTGGTCGGCTCATCTCACCCCGCCACCTTCACGGTCGTGGTCGCGCCCCACAGGGCGAGCGAGAGGAAGAAGTCGGTGACGCTGATCAGCACGATGGCGTTGCGTACGGACCGGCCCACGGCGACGCCGACACCGGCCGGGCCGCCTGCGGCGCGGTAGCCGTAGTAGCAGTGGGCGAGGATCACCATCACGCTGAAGATCAGCACCTTCAGCACGGACAGGAGCACGTCCGTCGGGGAGAGGAAGAGGCCGAAGTAGTGGTCGTACGTGCCCCGGGACTGGCCGTTGAACAGGACGGTCACCAGGCGGGAGGCCACGTAGGAGGAGAGCAGGCCGATCGCGTAGAGGGGGATGATGGCGACGACCCCGGCGATGACGCGGGTGGTGACGAGGTAGGGCATGGAGCGGATGCCCATGCCTTCGAGGGCGTCGACCTCCTCGTTGATGCGCATCGCGCCGAGCTGCGCGGTGAAACCGGCGCCGACGGTCGCGGAGAGGGCGAGTCCGGCGACGAGGGGGGCGATCTCGCGGGTGTTGAAGTAGGCGGAGACGAATCCGGTGAACGCGGCGGTGCCGATCTGGTCGAGTGCCGCGTATCCCTGGAGTCCGACGACGGTCCCGGTGAACAGGGTCATCGCGATCATCACGCCGATGGTGCCGCCGATGACGCCGAGCCCTCCGGTGCCGAAGGCGACCTCGGCGAGGAGGCGCTGGACCTCCTTGAGGTAGCGGCGCAGGGCGCGCGGGATCCACAGCAGGGCCCGGGTGTAGAAGAGCAGGTGGTCGCCGGAGCGGTCGAGCCAGGCGAGCGGGGAGGCCATCGCGGGTCAGCCCCCCTTCGGCGGGACGATCCGGAGGTACAGGACCGTCATCACCATGTTGACGAAGAAGAGCAGGAGGAAGGTGATGACGACGGACTGGTTGACGGCGTCGCCGACCCCCTTGGGGCCGCCGCGCGGGTTGAGCCCCCGGTAGGCGGCGACGATGCCCGCGATGAACCCGAAGACCAGTGCCTTGAGTTCGCTGATGTACAGGTCGGCCGGCTGGGCGAGGGAGGAGAAGCTGGACAGGTAGGCGGCGGGGGTGCCGTCCTGCATGATCACGTTGAAGAAGTAGCCGCCGAGGGTGCCGACGACGGAGACCAGGCCGTTGAGCAGGACCGCCACGCCCATGGTGGCCAGCACCCGGGGCACGACCAGGCGCTGCACGGGCGAGACGCCCATGACCTCCATGGCGTCCAGCTCTTCGCGGATCTTGCGGGAGCCCAGGTCGGCGCAGATCGCGGAGCCGCCGGCGCCGGCGATCAGCAGGGCGACGATGAGCGGGCTGGCCTGCTGGACCACGGCGAGCACGCTGGCGCCCCCGGTGAAGGACTGGGCGCCCAGTTGCCGGGTGAGCGAGCCGACCTGGAGCGCGATGACCGCGCCGAAGGGAATGGAGACGAGGGCGGCGGGCAGGATGGTGACCCCGGCGACGAACCAGAACTGCTCGATGAACTCGCGGAACTGGAAGGGCCGTCGGAAGATGGCACGGCCGACCTCGACGGCGAGCGCGAAGAGCCGCCCGGTCTGCCGCAGCGCGCCGCTGATCATGCGCCGCTCCCGGCGGCGGGGATCGGCCGGGTGGGTGTCGCGGCACTGTCCGCGTAGGTCCGCAGGATGGCGGTGCGGGCGGCGGAGGGCAGTTGGTCGATCATGCGCAGGACCCGTTCGCGCCGCCGGGTGACGGCGCGGCGGTGCGGCAGTCCGGGCGACGGCTCCAGCTGCGGAACGATCCTGCGGGGCTCGGCGGCGCGGGCGGTGCCCGCCTCGGCCGCGAGGGTGGCCGCGTCCTTCTCCTCCGACATCCCGATGGGGCCTTCGCGCCGGCCGTCGAGGAACTGGGCGACCACCGGTTCCTCGCTGGTGAGCAGCACCTCGCGCGGGCCGAAGGTGACGAGTTCGCGCCGGAAGAGCATCCCCATGTTGTCGGGCACGGTGGCGGCGATGTCGAGGTTGTGGGTGACGATCAGCATCGTCGCGTCGAGCTGCGCGTTCAGGTCGATCAGCAGCTGGGAGAGGTAGGCGGTACGGACCGGATCGAGGCCGGAGTCCGGTTCGTCGCAGAGGATGATCTGCGGGTCCAGTACGAGCGCGCGGGCCAGTCCGGCCCGTTTGCGCATGCCTCCGCTGATCTCCCCCGGCAGTTTGCCCTCCGCGCCCAGCAGTCCGACGATCTCGATCCGCTCCATGACGATGCGGCGGATCTCGGACTCCTTCTTGCGGGTGTGCTCGCGCAGCGGGAAGGCGATATTGTCGAACAGCGACATGGATCCGAACAGGGCCCCGTCCTGGAACATGAGCCCGAATAACTTACGGGTCTCGTAGATTTCCCGCTCCGGGCTGTTCACCATGTCCACTCCATTGATGAGCACCCGGCCTTTCTCGGGTTTGAGCAGCCCGACGAGCGACTTCAGGAAGACGGTCTTCCCGGTGCCGGACGGCCCCAGCATGACGCTTACTTCTCCGGCCGGAAGTGTGAGTGTCACGTCCCGCCAGATGCTCTGCTTACCGAAGGACTTGGTCAGGCCTTCGACCACCACTTCGACGCCCATATCACCTCCAGCGGACGACAGGTCGGTTCCGTGTTCCCGGGTGCGCGGCTCACGTCGGCGCGCACCACGCCGGCTTCGGGTGCTGCGCCCCAACCCCCGCCGTCGGCCCGGCGTTTGTCACCCCGCAGACAACCTCGCTCCGTCCGTCCGCGCCTCGGCGCGAACGGGCGGGCCGGCGGCCGGAGGGCATCCGCCACGGCTCGGCCGGCGGGGGTCGCCGACCTGGCACCGAGCACCGCACCGGCACGTTACGGCCGAGTAACCGCGGTGGGCAATACAGGGTCCCAGGTTTTCGGAGAGTCCCGGTTCGGCCATGCGAAATCTGTCACGGCGCAGACAAACCCACACCCGGAACTTGTTGCCGAGTGAGCAATCCGTCCCCGTACGGGCAGGCCGGGGACACCCCCTCCACCGCCGCCAAAGGCCCCCGGCTTTGGCAGCGGATGACTAAGACCGGTTGCGGATCACTCACCCGGGAAAGAGATGGTTCTTCTTTTCAAAGAATCATGAACAACGGCATTGTTCGGCGAAGTTTCCCGCCAGTAACGTCATGGTTCGCGGACGGGGAACACCGAGCCGCGGGCCGCACACCCTCGCTCGATTCAGCAGCGGCCCATCCCTGCCGTTCAACCACAAGGAGAGCCCTGACGCCATGAAGAAGCACACGAGAAGGCTCGCCGTCGTGGCGGGTGCGGCCGCGGCCGCCTTCGGTCTCACCGCCGGGCCCGCCTCGGCGGCTCCCTCCACGGTCTGGACCGTCACCCCGACGGGCAGCTACACGGCGACGAACAGCGGCAACATCGTGCTGACCGCGACCATTCCGATGACGTGCACGACGTCCAGCGCGTCCGGTTCCATGGCCAGCGCCACCGGCAACCCGGCCACGGTCGCCACCATCAACGCGATCAGCTTCGGCACCTCGGCATCGCCGTGCACCAGCGTCCTGGGCAACGTCAGCACCGTGGCGGTCACCCCCTGGACGGTCGTCGCCCAGGACTACAACGCCTCGACCGGTGTCACCACGGGCTACGTCGGCAACATCACGGCCAACGTGTCCGCGGGCGCCTGCAAGTTCACCGTGACGGGCAAGGCCTCGGGCACCTACACCAACTCCTCGGGCGTCCTCGCGGTCAACAGCGTCGCGGGCGAGCTGGTCGTCAGCTCCAACCCGGCGCCCGTCAACTGCGGCACGGTGGTCACCACCTCCACCAAGCCCACCTTCAAGGGCAACTACGTCATCAAGTCCTCCAACGGCACCATCCCGAAGATCGTCGGCTCGAACCCGTAAGGCGCCGCCGTGCGCGTCCGCCCGGCCGGTCACGCACCCCGGCCGGGCGGACGCGGACCGCCCGGCCCCGCCCGTTTTCGGCTCTTCCCCTTTGTCCACACCGGTGTACGACCGACTGGAGCTGTATGAGAGGCCATCGCGCCGCCGCGCCGCGGCTGCCCCGGGTCCGTGCCCGCACCACGGCCATCGGCGCGTTCGTGGTACTCGCCGCCATGGTCCCGGCCGCGGTCTCGGCCACGGGCACCCAGGAGGCCGATGTCGCGCTCCCCTATGTCTGCCGGCTGCCCTCGGGAGAACTGCCCGCGACGGTACGCGTCACGGCGGCCTTCCCCACCGCGGCCACGGCGGGCAAGGCGTTCACCCCCGCCGATGTCACCACCACCGTCGAGCTGCCGGCCGAAGCGGTGGCGGACCTCGCCCGCGGCCGGGCGTCCGGCGTGCGCGCGGTGACCCGTCTCGGGGTCGGGATCGCGCAGGGCGAGTCGGCAGCCGAGGCGACCTGGCGCGGTACGGCGCCGCCGGCCGCCCTGCCCGCCTCGGGACCCCTGACGCTGACCGCGACGGGCGAAGTCCCCTCCGTCACCGCGCGCGTGGACGGCGCCCTCGCCTTCTCCGCCCGCGCCCTCGACCTCGACCTGGCGCTCGACACCCCGGACGGCGCCGCCGCCGACCCCGCCGCGCTGACCGTCGGCTGCGCGCTCGCCGAGGACGCGCCGAAGCGGGGCCTGCTGGCCACCGTACGGATCGAGCCGGACCCCGAGTCCCCGGCGACCAGCCCCGCTTCACCGACCCCCTCCGTCCCCGCGCCGGACACCGGCACACCCGGCGCCCCGCACTCCCCGGACGACCAGACCGGCCAGGACGGCCGAGGGGGCCGGGACGACCCGGAGGGCCGGGCGCCGACGGTGACGGAACGGGCCCCGCGGGGTGCCGCGACCCGCCGCCCGGACGCCCCGCCCTGCCGCTACGACGAGCGGCACCCGTCCACCTCGGCATCGCTCAACGCCTACGTCACCGGCTACACCAACGTGCGCAAGCTGGCCGGGGCCTCACTGATCCCCCTGTCCTGCGCGCTGATCGAGCAGGGCCCCACCGACATCGAGCTCTTCCCGGACTACTCCGGGGGCTATCTCAGCCAGCACTCGCAGGGAACGCTCTGGTACCGGGGCAAGCCGCAGACCCCGCCGTTCCAGGCCACCTTCCTGACCTTCGGCTTCGTTCCGACGAAGGCCACGATGGTGCTGGAGCAGACGGGGCCCATGACCATGGACGGCAAGGGCGAGACCTCGTTCGTCACCCTGTTCACCAAGATGGAGACACGGGTACGGGTCCCGCTGGTCCTCAGGGTGACCGCCCTGGAGGTCAACGGAACCCCGCTGGACGTCGGTACCGGCTGCCGCACGCGAAGCCCGCTGCGCTCCGAGGAGCCCGAGCCCGCGAAGTTCCCCGGTGACCACCTGGTGCTGACCGGCCGCAGCTCGCACCAGCCGCCCGCCCTGCCGGTCGGCTATCTGCTCAGCTCCGGCGGCCCGTTGACCGGCGAGGTGACCATCCCCGCCTTCACCCACTGCGGCGGCAAGGGCGAGGACCTCGACCGTCTGCTCACCGCCTCGGTGTCCGGCCCCGGCAACTACGTCAAGCAGACGCAGGGCCAGACGTGCGCGGTGCAGGTCTTCAACCCCGACCAGTGCACCAAGGATCTGCAACCCCTCGTCATCCCCGTCCCCGAGCGCTGAGCCGCTCCCGCTCGGCGCTCCCCCCGTCCCCTTCTCCCCGGAAGGCCACCACCATGCCCCGGCTCTCCACCCGCACCCGGCTCTCCGCCGTCGCCGCCCTGACCGCGCTCGGCACCCTCGCCTCCATCGGCGGCGCGTCGGCCGCCGACCCCACGCTGAACGGCCAGTGGGCCCCCTTCACCCGCTGCCCCGTGGACGCCCCGGCGATGCTGGCCGCCGACGGTTCCGACAAGACCCCGCAGTGCGTGGTCTCCACCTCCGCCAGTGGCTCCATCAAGCTGGGCAAGACCACCGTGGTCACGGGCAGGACCAACCTCCAGTTCGGTGTCGTGCAGAACGCGGACGGCACCAGCACCGTCGTCGCCCCGCCCTCCGGCGCGCTGGTCGCCGACTCCGCCACCGTCCCCGGCGGTCTGCTCGGCCTGATGTGTCCGAGCGACATCCCGGTGATCACCGGCATCTGCCAGACCCTCAGCGACGCCAGGCTCAACAAGATCACCGCCACGATGGAGTCCGTCGGCGCGCCGTACGCCTTCGACCAGACCGCGGGCGTCCTCAAGGACATGCCGATCATCGCCCTGCCGGTCCGCGTCCACCTGCAGAACCCGCTCCTCGGCGACAACTGCTACATCGGGTCGGCGTCCGCCCCGATCGTGCTGCGGCCGAAGAACCTCGACTACCCGGCGTTCGGGATGAGCTTCTTCAAGGGTGACGGCACGGCCGACGAGGCCGGCGAGATGAGCCGGATCGACCTCACCGGCGCCCCGCAGAACGACGGCGGCTTCGCGGTGCCGGGGGCCACCGGCTGCGGCCTGAACGTCGGCCTGATCAACGCCGCCGTCAACGCCAAGACCGGCCTGCCCTCCGCCGCCGGGAACAACAGCCTCACCCTGAACAGCGCCCAGACCTTCCTGGCCGGCCTCACCGCGCCCGGGACCGCCGTACCCGACGCCGGCGAGGTGCTCGCCCGCAACTGGCACTCCGCCGTGCGGTGACGGCCACGGCCCGGCCGTTCTCCGGCGGCGCGCTCCGGCAGGCACCGGCGTAATCCGCCTGAGCGGTGTACACCGGGCGGCTCAGTTGATTAAGTGTCAGCACCCAGACCGGTGTGACACCTGGTGGACCGGGCCGGGCACCCTCCGCTCGAGGCGGACGGCGCCCGGCCGGCCGCCTCGCCGGACACTTCTGAGCGCAAGAGGTGACTTATGCCCTCGATCGCACGGTCCCCCGAAGTCGGCGAACCGCTCGGCCCCCTGCCCAAGAGGTTCGCGGCCGTCATACGGCCGGAACTGCCGAGCCTGCTCAACGAGATACGAGCGGAGGTCACCCGCGCCTACCCGGTGTACGGCCGGCTGCTCAACGGGCCGAGCGGGGACGCGATCCGCCAGGGCGTGGAACTGGCGCTGGTCACCTTCGTGGACCGGGTGGCCGACCCCGGCAGGCGCTCCGAGGCCCGCGACGAACTGCTGCGCAGGTTCGGCCGGGTGGAGGCGTACGAAGGCCGCGACCTGCACACCCTGCAAGGCGCCTACCGCCTCGGGGCGCGGATCACGCTGCGCCGCGCCAAGACGATCGGGCGGCAGCACAACCTCTCCCCCACCCTCGTCCTCTCCTTCGCCGACGCCCTCTTCGCCTACGTCGACGAACTGGAGGCGGTCACCCGCGAGGGGTACGCGGAGGTGCGGGAGCGGGCCGCGTCCGAGGTGTCCGCGTTACGAAGACGCCTGTTACACCTCATCCTGGCCGCGCCGCCGCTGCCGGGGACCACCGTCACCGAGCTGGCCGAGGCCGCCGGCTGGGAGCTGCCCCAGCGGTGCACCCTGGTCGCGCTGCGCCCCCCGGTGGCCGACCGCATCCAGGCCGCGCTCGACGAGGACGTCCTCGTCGACCTCGACATGCCCCAGCCCCACCTGCTCGTCCCCGGCAACCTCACCCCGCAGCGCCTGACGATGCTCCGCAAGGCCCTGTCCGGCACCCGTGCCGTGCTCGGGCTCACCGTCCCGCTCGGCCAGGCCGCCGACTCGGTGCGCTGGGCGCGCCGCGTCCTGCAACTGGTCGACGACGGAGTGGTCCCCGACGCCCCGCTGATCGCCTGCGAGGACCACCTCACCACCCTGTGGCTGCTGTCCGACCACGCCCTGGTCGACCATCTCGCGGCCCGCGAACTCGCCCCGCTCGACGGGCTCCCGGCCAGCCGGCGCGGCCGGCTCATCGAGACCCTGCGGGTCCACGTCTCCACCCGCGCGCCCGCGGAGCAGGTGGGCGAGATGCTGGGCGTGCACGCCCAGACCGTCCGCTATCGCCTGCGCACCCTCGACTCCCACCTCGGCGACCGGCTCGCCGACCCCGAGCACCGCTTCGCCCTGGAGGTCGCGCTGCGCGCCCTGCACCTGCGGGGGCACGACGGCTCGCGGTGAGGCGGCGGCGTACGGGTGCGCGGGAACCGGCGGCCGGGGCGCCCCCACCGGCGGACGGCGGCGCCGCGCGCGCTCTGCCCGTCTTCCCCGGTGGCCGCTGACGGCAGCACCGTGCGTGCCCCGTCGGCCGCTTCACCCGACGGCCGCTCAGAGCAGCGCCGTACCTGCCCCCCCGACCCCTCACCCGGCGACCGCTCCCCTGAGCACCGGTCCGGGCGGCCCGTGGGCGACCGGATACAGTGCGGCGAGACGGCAGCCCGGTCAGGAGGGGAAGCGTGACCGACACCAGCAGCACCCGGCCCGCCGGGGGTGAGGCGCGAGCGCCGCGGCGCAGCCCGCTGCACCGCCTGATGCGCTACCTCCCCCTGATCGCCCCCGTCCTGCTGTGGACCGTGCCCTGCTGGGTGCTCCTGTACACCGGCCAGCACTGGCCGCTGCCCGTCACCCTGGCCGGCACCGTCCTGCTCGCCGCCTGCCTCGTCTGCATGCCGCTCGCGATGGCGCGCGGACACGGCCGGCGCCGGCAGGACCGGGCGGCGATCCTCGGTGACACCCTGCTGGGCACCGGCTGGGTGCTGTTCACCTGGTCCGTTCTGCTCGGCGTCCTGCTGCGGCTCGCGCTGACCGTGGCCGGTGTCGGCGGGAGCCAGGACCGGGCCCGCGTCGTGACATGGGCCGTCCTCGGCGTGAGCGCCGCCCTGCTCGCCTGGGGGTACGCCGAGGCCCGCCGCGTTCCCCGCGTGCGCCGGCTCGACGTGGAACTCCCGCGCCTGGGCGCCGGATTGGACGGGCTGCGGGTCGTCCTCATCACCGACACCCACTACGGCCCACTCGACCGCGCCCGCTGGTCGGCGCGGGTGTGCGAGCGGGTGAACACCCTGGAGGCCGACCTGGTCTGCCACACCGGCGACATCGCGGACGGCACGGCCGGACAGCGCCGCGCCCAGGCCGCCCCCCTCGGTACCGTACGGGCCACCCGCGCCCGGGTCTACGTCACCGGCAACCACGAGTACTACAGCGAGGCCCAGGGCTGGGTCGACCTGATGGACGAGCTGGGCTGGGAGCCGCTGCGCAACCGCCATCTGCTGCTCGAACGCGGCGGCGACACCCTCGTGGTCGCCGGCGTGGACGACGTCACCGCCGAGTCCTCCGGCCTGGCGGGCCACCGCGCCCATCTCGCCGGCGCCCTGGACGGCGCCGACCCCGGCCTGCCCGTCCTGCTCCTGGCGCACCAGCCGAAGTTCGTCGATCGGGCGGCAGCCGCCGGCATCGACCTCCAGCTCTCCGGCCACACCCACGGCGGCCAGATCTGGCCCTTCCACCACCTGGTCCGACTCGATCAGCCCGCCCTCGCCGGCCTCAGCCGGCACGGCGCCCGCACCCTCCTCTACACCAGCCGCGGCACCGGCTTCTGGGGCCCGCCGTTCCGCGTCTTCGCCTCCAGCGAGATCACCCTGCTCGTGCTCCGTTCCTCCCACCCGTCGACCTCGTCGTAACACGGGTGTCACACCACGGAATTACGAAACTTTCGAGCGAAAATCGGAATCTTTTCCTGCGGGGAGTATTGACGGTGCACCGTCATGGCTCGATCATCCCTGTCTGAGAAAGCGACCGCAGTTCGACATTTCGAACCACATCGGCCCTGCGCAATCCATGCCGCACGGCCGATCCACGCCCACCCGCGCGACGTCGGGATCGTTCCGTCCCGGGACGCGATCCCCCGCGCTTCAGTCCTTCCGTGATGTCCGTCTTGGAGGCACAGTCATGGGCTCGTACGCCCTTCCCGGATCCGCTGTCCGCCGCAGGCTCCGCGGCCCGCTCATGGCGCTGCTCGTCGGCGCCCTCGGTTCGGTCGGCGCACTGGCCGCGCCGACGACCGCGAACGCCGCCGAGAGCACGCTCGGCGCCGCGGCCGCGCAGAGCGGCCGCTACTTCGGCACCGCCATCGCCTCGGGCCGGCTCGGCGACTCGACGTACACGTCGATCGCGAACCGTGAGTTCAACATGGTGACGGCCGAGAACGAGATGAAGATAGACGCCACCGAACCGCAGCGCGGCCAGTTCAACTTCACCTCCGGTGACCGCGTCTACAACTGGGCGGTGCAGAACGGCAAGAAGGTGCGCGGGCACACCCTGGCCTGGCACTCGCAGCAGCCCGGCTGGATGCAGAGCCTCAGCGGCAGCAGCCTGCGCCAGGCGATGATCGACCACATCAACGGCGTGATGGGCCACTACAAGGGCAAGATCGCCCAGTGGGACGTCGTCAACGAGGCCTTCTCCGACGACGGTTCCGGCGGCCGGCGGGACTCCAACCTCCAGCGCACCGGCAACGACTGGATCGAGGTCGCCTTCCGCACCGCGCGCGCCGCGGACCCGGCCGCCAAGCTCTGCTACAACGACTACAACATCGAGAACTGGACCTGGGCCAAGACCCAGGGCGTGTACAACATGGTCCGGGACTTCAAGCAGCGGGGCGTGCCGATCGACTGCGTCGGCTTCCAGTCGCACTTCAACAGCGGCAGCCCGTACAACAGCAACTTCCGCACCACCCTGCAGAGTTTCGCCGCCCTCGGCGTCGACGTGGCCATCACCGAACTCGACATCCAGGGCGCCTCGTCCTCGACCTACGCCGCCGTGACCAACGACTGCCTGGCCGTCTCGCGCTGCCTCGGCATCACCGTCTGGGGTGTGCGCGACAGCGACTCCTGGCGGGCGAGTGACACGCCGCTGCTGTTCAACAACGACGGCAGCAAGAAGCCCGCCTACACCGCCGTCCTCAACGCGCTCAACGGCGGCACCACCACGCCGCCCCCCACGGACGGCGGCGGGCAGATCAAGGGCGTGGGTTCCGGCCGTTGCCTGGACGTGCCCAACGCTGCCACCACCGACGGCACCCAGCTCCAGCTGTGGGACTGCAACAACGCGACCAACCAGCAGTGGACGTCCACCGACTCCGGCGAGCTCCGGGTCTACGGCAACAAGTGCCTGGACGCCGCCGGCACCGGTAACGGCGCCAAGGTCCAGATCTACAGCTGCTGGGGCGGCGACAACCAGAAGTGGCGCCTGAACTCCGACGGTTCCATCGTCGGCGTCCAGTCCGGCCTCTGCCTCGACGCCGTCGGAGCCGGCACCGCCAACGGCACCCAGATCCAGCTCTACTCCTGCTCGGGCGGCAGCAACCAGCGCTGGACGCGGACCTGATGGAACCGTCCGCCGACGAGACGAAGGGGGGTGAATCGATGACGACGCACGGTCCGGCCTCCGCGGGACGGCATCGCTGGTGGTCCCGGATCGCGGCCGTGGTGGCGGCGACCCTCGCGATCGGCCTGCTCGCCGCCGTGCGGCCGGCGCCCGCCGAGGCGGCGACGGTGGACACCAACGCCTGGTACGTCCTGGTCAACCGCAACAGCGGCAAGGCGCTGGACGTCTCCGGCGCGTCCACCGCCGACGGCGCGCGGGTCGCCCAGTGGACGCGCACCGACGGAGCCAACCAGCAGTGGCAGTTCGTGGACTCCGGCGGCGGCTTCTTCCGCCTCAAGGCCCGGCATTCGGGGAAGGTTCTCGACGTGGCCGGCGCCTCGGCCGCGGACGGTGCCGCGGTCCAGCAGTGGGCCGACCACAACGGGACCAACCAGCAGTTCCGCCTGGCCGACTCCGACGCCGGCCACGTCCGGCTGATCAACCGGGGCAGCGGCAAGGCGGTGGAGGTGCAGGGCGGTTCCACCGCCGACGGCGGCAACGTCGTGCAGTACACCGACTGGGGCGGCGCCAACCAGCAATGGCAGCTGGTCAAGCTGTCGTCCGGCGGCGGAAGCGGAAGCGGTTGCGGCAGCGCCCCCGCTCTGACGAGCGGTACGCACACGATCCAGAGCGGCGGCAAGAGCCGCAGTTTCATCCTCCGGGTCCCCGACGGCTACGACAGCAGCCACCCCTACCGGCTGATCTTCGCCTTCCACTGGCGGGGCGGAACCGCCGGCGACGTCGCCTCGGGCGGCACCAGCGGGAGCGCCTGGTCCTACTACGGCCAGCAGGAACAGTCGGGCAACAGCGCGATCCTGGTCGCCCCCCAGGGCCTCGGCAACGGCTGGGCGAATTCCGGCGGTGAGGACGTCACCTTCGTCGACGACATGATCCGGCGCATCGAGGGCGCCCTCTGCGTCAACCCGGCACAGCGTTTCGCCACGGGATTCAGCTGGGGCGGCGGTATGAGCTACGCGCTCGCGTGCAGCCGGGCGAACGTGTTCCGGGCCGTCGCGGTCATGTCCGGCGCCGAGATCAGCGGATGCAGCGGTGGCACCCAGCCCATCGCCTACTTCGGGATCCACGGCATCGGCGACTCCGTCCTCGGTATCGCGCAGGGACGGTCCCTGCGCGACAGGTTCGTCGCCAACAACGGCTGCACCGCCCAGAGTCCGCGCGAGCCGGCGCCGGGCAGCCGCACGCACATCACCACCCTCTACTCGGGCTGCCGTGCCGGATACCCGGTCCAGTGGGCCGCGTTCGACGGGGACCACATCCCCGGTCCGGTCGACGGCTCCTCCGGCGAGAGCGGCGTCACCACCTGGACCAAGACGGAGATCTGGAAGTTCTTCGCGCAGTTCCAGTGACACACCCGCACCTTGGAGTGGAGCCAGGACGACCCTGGCTCCACTCCGTCGTTTTCCGTCCCCGACGGTTCGGTCTCCGCTCCGGCACCGGCCCCCACGCCATGCGACTCCGGAGCCGGCGCGGCTACAGGCCGACGTCCCGGCCGCGGATGTCCGCCATGGACTCGCGGCGCACCAGGAGGCGGGCGAGGCCGTCGCGTACGGCGGCCACGGGCGGGCGGCCCACCAGGTTGTAGCCCGAGGCCATGGACAGGTGGTAGGCGCCCGCCACGGGTACGGCGAGCAGATCGCCGGGGCGGACGTCGGCGGGCAGTTCGGCGTCGGCGGCCAGGATGTCGCCCGCTTCGCAGTGCCGGCCCGCCACGGTGACGCGGGCCCGTTCCGCGGTGCTGTGCCGGCCGGCCAGGCGGGGGGCGTAGCGGACGCCGTACAGGGCCGGGCGGGGGTTGTCGCTCATGCCGCCGTCCACGGCCACGAAGAGGTTTCCGCCCGAGCGCTTCACGGACAGCACGCGGTACAGAGCGACACCGGCGGGGCCCGCGATCGCCCGGCCCGGCTCGATGACCAGCCGGGGGACGGGGAGTCCGGCGGCGGCGCAGGCGCCGGCGAGTTCCTTGCGCACCTTGCGGGCCAGCGAGGTCAGGTCCAGGGCGTCCTCGCCGGGGCGGTAGGCGATGCCGTGCCCGCCGCCGAGGTCGAGTTCGGGCAGGACCAGCCCGTGCTGTTCGCGCAGGCGGGCCATCAGGCCGACCATGCGGCGCACGGCCGCGAGATACGGCTTCACACTGGTGATCTGTGAGCCCAGATGGCAGTGCAGCCCGGTGAGTTCGAGCTGCGGCTGACCGAGGACGCGGGCGATGGCGTGCTGGGCGTGGCCGTCGGTGATGGAGAGCCCGAACTTCTGGTCGTCCGTGCCGGTGCGGACCTTCTCGTGGCCGCCCGCGCTGATGCCGGGGACCACGCGCACCATGACCTTCTGGTGGCCGCCGGGGCCCACGGCGGCGGCCAGCCGGGCGATCTCCGAGGGGCTGTCGATGACGATACGGCCCACGCCCAGGCGGAGTGCCGTCTCCAGGTCCCGCGGAGACTTGGCGTTGCCGTGCAGCACCATCCGCTCCGGCGGGAAGCCGGCGGTGACCGCGAGCTCCAGCTCACCGGCCGAGCAGACGTCCAGGCCGAGGCCCTCCTCGGCCATCCAGCGGGCCATGGCGCGGCACAGGAACGCCTTGGCCGCGTAGAGGACTTCGGCGTCCGGGAAGGCGTTCCGGTAGGTGCGGCAGCGGTCGCGCACCTCGGCCTCGTCGAGGACGTAGACGGGGGTGCCGAAGCGGTCGGCGATCTCCGTGAGCGGTACTCCGCCCACGGCCAGGTCGCCGGGGCGGGACTCGGTGGCCGAAGCGGGCCACACCGACAGTTCGGCGAGGGCCGCGGGGGCGGCGGGTTCGTGAACGGTGGTCATCGCCTGCTCTCCTCTCAGCCGGTCCACCGGGCCGAGGCGGCCAGGGCCGCCGCCGGGACTGCCGGTCCGGCCGGGACTGCCGGTCCGGCCGGCGCCGGCGCGCAGGCCGTGAAGGGCGGGTCGATCGTGACGGTGGTGACGCCGAGCGGTGCGGTCAGCGCGCGCAGCGCGGGCTCGGCGAGACGGATCCACGCCTGGCCGGTGCCGAGGGCCGCGACGAGTCCGCGCGCGGAGGTGAAGCCGACGGCCGAGCGGTCACCGAGCGGTGTACGGAAGAGGCGGACCACGGACCCGGAGGGGCCCGGCCGGACCGGGACGTACAGGGGTCCGGCCGGGAACCGATCGGAGGGCTCGGGGTCTTCGCCGTACAGGAGTTGTTCCATGGGACACCTACCAGGAGAGAGCCGGAGTGCCCCGGACCCGGGAAGGCGGGCCGGGGCTCGCCGTCGACGTTATGCCCGTCCGCGCCCGGTCCCCGGCCCCTCCTGACGCGACGCTGACGGTGACCGGGACGACCTTGACGCGCTGTTGACGTGCCGGGCAGGCGACCCCGGCTCCCCTCACGACGCCTTCGCACCGAGCTCCGTACGCCGGTCGTACTCGGCGCGGGCCGTCGCGATCTCCTCCTTCGGGCCTACGGCGTCCCCGCCCGGCACAGGACGCGCAGTGCCTCCCGCGCCTCGTCCCGGTAGCGGTCGGCGACGAACGACCGCTGATGTTCGAAATGTTCGACCACGATCGCCTCCGCCTCGGGCGCGCCGCTGCGGGCCAGGGCGAGCAGGGCCGGGCCGTGGGGGTGCCGCATCATCGGGTCGGCGAGCAGCCGCAGCAGGTGGGGCAGGGCCTCGGCGGCGGGGCGTCCGGCGAGGGCGCGTTCGGCCGCGGCCCGGACGGACTGCGCGTACGGCGGGTGGGCCAGCCGGGCCAGGGCCGTGGTGCACTCCGGTCCGGGGCAGGCGGCGAGCGCCGTGACCAGGGCGCGGAGGGTGTCGCCCGGCCGGCGGTCACGGCCGGCCAGGTCCGGAAGGGCACAGAGGGCGGCGGCGGCCGGCGGGCCGATCCGCGCCAAGGAGTCGACCGCCGCCCGTACCGTCTCCGGTTCCGTGTCGGACGCCAGGTCCGTGAGGGCGGCGACCGCTTCCGCCGTAGGGAAGCTCCCGAGGGATCCGGCCGCCCGCAGCCGGAGCGACTCGGAGTCCGAGCGGGCCGCGCCCAGCAGCGCCGGAAGGGCATCATGGGCGCCGATCCGCCCCAGCGCCGTGACAGCGCGCGCCCGCAGGGCGGTCGCCTCTTCCTCGTCCCCGGCCAGGACCACCAGCGCCGGGACGGCCGGGCGGTGGCCGAGCAGGCCCAGCGCGTCGGCGGCGGCGCGGCGCAGGGCGGGCGGTTCGTCGGCGGCGAGGGCCGCGAGCAGCCCGGGGGCGGCAGCCTCGTGCCGCAGCAGGCCGAGCGAGATCGCCGCACCTCGCCGGGACACCGGCGTGCCCTCGTGCCCGCGCCCGCCGTCCGGCCCGAGCAGCCGCAGCAGTTCCCGTACGGGCGGCTCCGGCAGCCGGGCCAGTGTCGCCGCGGCGGTCTCGACGGTCCGCCGGTCCGGCAGCGCACGCTCCAGCAGCGCCGCCGCCACCATCCGCCCGGCCCTGGAGTCGACCGCTCCGAACGCGCCCAGCGCCCGCACGGCAGCCCTGCGCAGTTCGGCCGGGAGGGCCGGATCCAGCAGCGGCAGAATTGCTTCCGCCTCTTCCGCGGAACGCAGCGCGCCGCAAGAGGGCGAGACGAACGCCTGCGGCCGCTCGGTCATCACCTCGCAGATGACGACGCACCCGGCCTCGTACGGGTAAGCCTCCCGCGGATACGAATCCGGGACGTTCTCCCGGTGCCCACGCGGCCAGTGCCCCTGCGGGTCCTTCAGGAGCCCCCGCATCCGCGCACGCCCCTGCTCGGTGCGGGCCAGCAGCTGCCCGGCCAACCGCGCCGTCTCGCGGTCGGGGCCGCGCAACCGCCTCACCAGCGGCTCGATCCGGGAAGCGTGCAACCACCGCTCCGGCCCCGGCAGTTCGAGCAGCGCCCGCAGCGCCGCCCGGCGGGTCGGGTGCGCGGCCTCCGCGGTGTCGACGATGTGCAGCAGCGCGGGAGCGGTGCGCGGATCGCGGAAGGCGGCCAGCAGCCCGACCGCCTCGGCCAGTTGGTACGGCAGCAACCGCCACACCCGGGCCAGCACCGGCTCCAGCGCCTGCGGGTGCGGCGCCTCGGTGAGCAGCCACACGAGATGCGGCTCCGGCTGCCGGTCGAACCGTACGAGCAGCCGCTCACTCGCCTCCGCCCACGCCCCGATCGCGATCAGTGCCTCGAACGCGGCGGTCTCCAGCCGGTAACGCAGACTCTCACCGGCCTCCCCGTCCAGCAAACGGCACAACGCCGGCACGGCACGCTGTTCCCGTCGCCGCCCCAGCGCCCGCACCGCCTCGATCAGCGGCCAGGACCGGTCGTGGTTGTACGAGCCGAAGTCCGGGTCCGTCAGCAGCGGTTCGCACCGCTCCAGGCAGCGGATCAACGCCGCCCCGCCCTCCGCGCCGAAGGCCGGTTCGCCCAGCACCTCGGCCGCCCGCGCCGCCGTGAGAGCGTCCGGCCCTTCCAACGCCCGGCACAATCCGTCGAGATCCCCGGCCAGCCACAACCGCGCGACCCCGGTGTCCCGCTCGCCTCCCGTCCGCCCCCGCCCCTCACCCGCCCTCATCCGCCCGGCCGCTCCTCCGACAGGGCCACGTACAACGGCGTCCCGACCACCACCTCCCGCCGCGCCCCCGACCCGTCGGTCACCTGGCCGCGCAACAGCTCCCGCGCCAGGAACTCGCACCACATCGCGGGCCCGGCCAGCCGGTCGCACACCTCCACCACGTCATGCAGCACCCCGCCCCCGGGCCGCGCCACCGGCTCCCCGGCCGCCTCCGCCCGCGAGGCATCCCGCAGCAGCCGATACAGGGCCGGCAGCCATGAGTGCCCCACCCTTCCCAACTCCGGTGCCGCGCTGTGCCCCACCAGATGGTGCACCGACCCCACCAGCGAGACCAGCGTGTCCCCCGCCGCCCCCGACATCAGCACAGGCCCCTCGGCCCGCCCGTCCCACGACACCCGGAGCCCCGCCTCGCCCCGGAACCAGAACCCGGGCCCCGGCTCCTCCCCGGCATCCGACGACACCCATCCGACGTCGTACTCCCGCTCCAGGAACCCCTCCACCACGTCCAGCCGCTCGTACAGCCCCGCGTCCTGGCGCGCGGGCCGCTGCACGGACACCCCGGCGACCTTCAGATCCACCTTCGCCTCCGTCGTCAGCCGCGACAGCAGCTTCTGCGGGATCTGCGCGTGGAGCATCTCCACCTTCGCCTCGGACACGTACAGGTAGTACCGCAACCCCGCCTCCCTCACCGCAACGGCCGTTTCAGCATACGCAGTTGACGCATTCAGCCGGGGATGCCCACCCGTGGCCCGTTTCGTGGCGCAACCCGAATCGGGGGTTCCCCGGTAGGCTTACCGACGGTAACTTACCGTGGAGTAAGTAAGGGTCTGGTGGAACCGAACACACTCCCACGTAAGGAGCAACGGTGAAACACCTGGTCAGAAAGCTGACGACAAGAGCCTTACCCCTGGCCCTGGCCGCCGCCGGAGTCGCCGCCCTCCCGGTGACGACCGGC
This sequence comes from Streptomyces sp. DSM 40868, assembly GCF_011820545.1. Classification (NCBI taxonomy): domain Bacteria; kingdom Bacillati; phylum Actinomycetota; class Actinomycetes; order Kitasatosporales; family Streptomycetaceae; genus Streptomyces; species Streptomyces sp. DSM 40868. The sequence continues at coordinate 7,491,428 of NZ_CP050504.1, read as the reverse complement.
GCGGCCGCTGCCGCCGCACCCTCCCACGGCACCCTGCTGACGTCCGCCCCGGCGGACGTCAGGCTGGGGACCGGGGCACCCGCCGTGAACGCCTGGCACATCTCGTACGCGTCGACCGACTCACGAGGCGGCGCGAACACCGTCACCGGGACGGTTCTCGTGCCCGCCACCGCCTGGTCCGGCGGCTCGGCGCGGCCGCTGGTGGCGTACGCGCCCGGGACGCACGGGCTGGGGTCGAAGTGCGCGCCGTCCGCGCAGCTCGCGGCGGGAACGGACTACGAGACGGCGAACATCGTGGCGCTGCTCAGGAAGAACTGGGCCGTGGTCGTCACCGACTACGCCGGATACGGGGCCGGGCGGACACCTACGTACCTGGCGGGCCGGTCGCAGGGACAGGCGGTGCTGGACTCGGCGCTCGCCGCGTTCCAGGTGCCGGGGAGCGGGCTGAGCGGCAGCGCGATGACGGCGGTCTGGGGCTACTCGCAGGGCGGGCAGTCGGCCGGGTGGGCCGGTCAGCTCGAACCCTCGTACGCCTCGTCGCTGAACCTCGCCGGTGTGGTCGCGGGCGGCGTGCCCGGCGACTTCAAGGCGTCGGCGCGCTATCTGAACGGGAGCACCGGCGCTTCCTTCCTGCTCCAAGGGGTCGTGGGGCTCGCGGCCGAGTACCCGGACAAGATCCCCTTCGACGAGCTGGTCAACGACGCGGGGCGGGCGGCCGTCGCGGACGCCAAGGGCAAGTGCGTCTTCGAGACGCTCTTCGACTACATCAACGACGACATCAAGCAGTACACGGCGGGCGGCCGGACGCTGGACGAGCTGATGGCGATCGGGTCCGTGGGGGAGGTGCTGGGCGACCAGGACCTGGGCGGCACGAAGATCCAGGCACCGGTGTACCAGTACCACGGACAGGCCGACGAGATCCTGCCGCTCGACCAGGCGATCAGCCTGAAGAAGCGCTACTGCTCGCGCGGCACGGCGGTGAAGTTCGACGTCTACCCGAGCGAGCACATCGCCACCCAGTTCCAGGCCGCGCCGAACGTCACCAAGTGGCTCACCGACCGGTTCGACGGCAAGCCGCAGCTCGTCGGCGACTGCCTGAACATCCTTCCGCCGCCCCGGTCCACGGCCAACCCCGGCGGCGGCGACTTCGTCGTCTCGCTGAACAAGTGGCTGCTCAAGGGCGGCCTCCGGCTCAAGACGCTGGACGAGACGGTGCTCATGCCGGAGGGGTCCACCTTCACGGCGGACACCGACCTGACGGCCCGGCGACTCGAAGGCTCCCTCGCCGTGCCGACGTTCCTGGAACACCTGCGGGTGATCGGGCTGCCGGTGCAGGTGCGCATCGGGCTGAAGTCCGAGGGGACGAGCGGCACCGTCTCGCTGGACGACGCGGGCCGGCTGGCCGTCCACGGCAAGGCGCTCGCCACCGTGGAGATCGTGTCCGCCGGTGAGCTGGGAATCCACATCCCGGTGGGCTGCCGGACCGCGGAGCCCGTCGAGTTCGCGCTGGACTTCGAGGGGCCGGTCTCCGCGCTCGGCAGCGGCGGGCTGACGTTCTCCGGAACGACCGCCTTCCCCTCCCTCACCGACTGCGGGCTGTTCGGGCCGACGCTCAGCCTGGCCTTCTCCGGACCCGGCAACGGCTACACCTTCACGGTGGTGCCCCCGGAACCGAAGTCGTACTGAGCCGTCCCGCCGAGGACGCCTGCGGCGGGATTCACGAGGCGGGGCAGCCGGAATCGACCAGATACGGGCTGTCGCCGCACGCGCTGACCGGTCGGCCTGCGAGGCCGGCCGGTTCGCCCGTGACCACGGCGTCCAGCACGGCCCCCGAGCCGCTGCCGTTGCGAGCGGGCCCCGGCCCTCGCGCCCACACCCGCGGCGTCCGAGCGCCGACCACCACGATCCGCCTCGCCCGCGGCGGCCGGCGCCGGCCGCCCGCCATCCTGCCGACACCGGCCACCGCGACGACAGCGGGTCCGCGCACGCCCCCTCCTGGAACGGGCCCGGGTGCCGCACACCGGCCTGAGCCGCCCGCCGCCGAACCGACCAGCCCGTCGCCGACAAGGCCCACAGCTCCCACGGATTCCGCGCCTGCCCGCGCGAAGTCGGCATCGCGCTGCTCCCGCCCTCCGGCCGGCACCGCGGCCACCGCTGCCAGGCCCGCGATCATCCGCTCCCGTAGACGGCTCCAGGACGAGACCGGCGACGAGCGGTGCGGCCTCGCCCGTCCTTCGGCACGGCGTCCCCACGGCGACGGCAAACCGTCAGACGTCGTTCGTCCTGGAGGCGTCGACTCGGGTCACCTGGAGAGCCAGGATCATGAGGTGGGCCCGGTTGCTGGCTCCCGTCTTGCCGCGGATCCTGCGCAGATAGGTGTCGACGGTGTGCGGGCTCAGGTGCATGCGCCGGGCGATGGAGGTGTAGGTGTGCCCTTCCGCGAGGTGGCCCAGCAATTCGATTTCGCGGGCGCTCAGCAGATCGAGTACGTCGGTGGCGGTCGAGCTCACGGGTGTGCCTTTCGCGCGGGGGAGGTCTCTGCGTCTTTCGTCAAGGCACCCCAGTCCGGTCTGGGGTGTTCGGGCTCGTGGGGGTCATGGGGTGAGTTCGCCCCCGGGGAGGCGATGCCGGGACGGCTCGTCCCGCTGTTGAGCGGCTGCTTGTCGCAGAACGTCTTCCCGGCAGGGGCGAACCCGTGGCCGTGACGGCCGCTGTTGCCGGCGCCCGCCCCGGCCCCGAAGAGAGTGCGCGGACGCTCAGACGCCGGTGCCGTGGGCAGCGACGTACCCGCCCCAGCCGCTGTCGCCGTCACCCGTGGTCGGGCGTCGGCCGCCCCAGGCGCTGTCGCCGTCCAGCCCTGCCCCGGAGGCTACGATCCTGATCTCGGATCTCTCGGAGGCGGACGGCGTGGCGGCGAACGTGGAACCAAGGGCCAGGGCGGCGGCAACGGGGACAAGGGCGTGAACGGCCAGAGACCTCATGGGGGGTAGCTCCTTAGTGTTTCGAAGTCTCAGGATGCCGACGTGTCGACGCTTCGACAGTTCAGCACCGCGGGGAACCGGCCCGGGACCTCGGGTCGGTCCGGGTTTCCGGTGCCTCAAGGCTCGCCTGCCGCCGGCAGCCACACCATGGACCGAGCCGTTCACCAAGCTGCCCCGCAGCAAGACGAACAGGAGACGAAATGCACATCACTGGAGAACCCGGGACTATCAGCACCTCCGCCGGCCCTTCCGTCAGTCCTTCCCCCGGCCCCTCCAGCGAATCGTCCGTGGACCCGTCCGCGGGCCCCGGGCACCATGAAGTGGCCCTGTACCAATGGGTCGTCAGAAACGAGCGGCTCGACCGGGACCGTGCGGCGCGGGAGCTGGACCTGGGGCGGGCCGAGGTCGACGCGGCCCTCGCCGCGCTCACCGAACGGGGCCTGTTAAAGGCGGACGTGGACGATCCGGCCCGGCTGCGCCCGGTCGATCCGGACCTCGTGGCAGTGGTGGTCACGACCTCGCTGGAGACGTCGATCCGCGCCCAGCAGGCCGCGCTGCACCGCATACGCGACCAGTTCGCCAGTCTGCGCGGCCACTACCTGGACAGCCTGCGCCGAGGGTCCGTCGGCCTGGAACTGATACCCGGGCTGGAGGAGGTGCGCGCCGCCCTCAACCGGGCCTCCGCGGAGTGCACCGAGGAGATACTGACCAGCCAGCCGGGCGGGAACCGGGTGCCCGCCGCCCTCCAGGAGGCCTTGGCCCGCGACACGGAGATGCTGTCCCGGGGCGTGCGGATGCGCACCCTGTACCACCACACGGCGCGCTTCAACGGGCCCAGCCAGGCCTACGTCGCCATGGCGTCCGGACTCGGCGCAGAGTACCGCACCGCGCACGAGCTGTTCGGGCGCCTGATCGTCTTCGACCGGAAGGTGGCCTTCATCCCGGAGCAGGGGGACGGCTGGGGCGCCGTGGTGATCCGGGAACCCTCGGTCGTGCACTTCCTGTGCGAGCTGTTCGAGCAGTACTGGACCCACGCCGAACCGTTCTCGGACGCGGTGACGGACGGGCTGGAGGCCGTCGCGAAGGACATCGACCGGACCATCGTGCGGCTGCTCGCGGCAGGAATGAAGGACGAGACCATCGCGCGCCGCCTCGGCATGTCCCTGCGGACGGCCCGCAAGCACATCGCCGACATCATGGAGCAGCTGGGGGCGGAGAGCCGCTTCCAGGCCGGTGTCCTCGCTGCCCGGCAAGGTCTGCTCGACGACGGCGGGAAAACCTCTCCGGCCGGCTGACCCCCCCCCTCTCGCCTCCCCCTGGCAGCCCCGGCCCGCGGCCGGCACCCGCGCCCCGGGCCCGCGTCCCCCGCCCGAGGCCTCGCCCCGCCGTCGCCTGTTCCGGTCTCCGCCGCGCGCCCCGCCCCGCCCCGCCCGGGGCGCGCGGTACCGCCGTCCCGGGACTTCCCGAACGCCCTCCGATGCACCAGAGTTCAACTGCGCAGGCGCGTTACCCGGTCGGCGGACCGCACCGGTCCCTGCGGTCATGTGGCGGAAGAACAGCGGGCACCCTCGTCCCGGATGTCCCGTGCGCGGAGACAGGTTGTCCGCGCCGCGGCCGCGCCGCATGCCGGCACCCGCTCGCCACCGAGGCGGAGCCGCCGTGCATGCGGTGTGGTCCCCGCGGCCGGCACCCGGCCCCGGGCACGGCACGGGGAGAGGGCGCAGCGACGGGGAGTGTGAGTGGGACGTGGACTTCGAACCGGTCTCCGAAGGCGCCGCGGCCGGCCCGGGCCGCTTCGTCAGGGACCTGGCGCTGTGCCTGTCGGTCCACCGCGACCGGAGTCCGGCGCTCGTGTGGCCGGAGGGCATCGATGACCTGGTGGCCGACGCGAGCGGCGAACTTCCCGGACTCACCGGGCCCTTGGGCACCCTGCTTGGCTGTGAGGTGACCAGTTCGGCCCTCTCCCTGCCAGTGGGCGGACGCAGTGACGGCGACACGGTCGCGACCGATCTGGTGCTGCTGCCCGTGCGGGGCAGTTGCCGCGGCCGGGTCGGACCGCTGCCCCCCGGTCAGGGCTTCGCCGCTTCGGAACACACTTTGGAGCTGAGGCTGCGGATCGGGGAGGCGCTGTACGTGCCGCGCGGGTTCGTGTACTCCCTCGACTCCGCGCACACCCCGTGCAGACTCCAGGTGCTGGCACTGCATCCAGCGAGGTGGTGACGCTTCCGCCGTAAGGGAAGGTCTGCCGCGTCCGCCGGGTCCGTGCGGGGGCGGCTTCCGGTGACGGGGGCCGCCCCCGCGCGTGCGCCGGTCACCCCCTCGCCTTCGCCGGGTGACCCTCGGCGGCCCGCACCGCGCCCCCGTGCGCCCCGGCCTCTCGCGCCTCGGCCCCCTGCTCCCCGGCAGCTTGGCCCACCGGGTCCGGGCAAGACCCGTCCGGGCGTGACGCGTCCAGTTCCCGCCACACCGGGAACATCAGCGGCGCCAGGGCGATCGTCCCGTACACCCCGGCGAAGACCAGCAGCGCGCTCGGGACGTCCAGCCGGTCGATGAGCACTCCGGCGGCGAGCGCGCCCAGCGGGGTCGCCGCCAGCGCGCAGGCGACGATCAGCCCGAAGACCCGGGCGCGCACCGCCTCCGGGACGCGTTCGTACGCCACGGACATCATCAGCGGGTTCACGATGCCCGACCCGATCCCGGAGACGGCCAGGCCGCCCAGCAGCAGGGCGGGGGTGGGCTCCTGGGCGAGCAGGACGCAGCGCAGCGCGCCGAGCAGGACGAAGCAGGCGACGAAGACCTTCCGGCGCGGCCAGCGCTGCCCGAGCCAGCCGTGCAGGGCCGTACCGACGAGCGCGCCGGCGCCGATCGCGGTCACCATCACACCGAGCAGCGAGCTGCTGTGCAGCACCCGGGTGCCGTAGGCCGGGTAGAGGACCGCGTTGAGGCCGCTGTCCAGGGCGTTGGAGACCAGCAGGACCCCCACCATGGCGCACATCAGCCGGTCGGCGCGCAGGCTGACGAAGCCCTCGCGGAGGCGGGCGGCGTAGGAGCCCTCGTCGGCGGAGCGCGCCGGGGGTTCGCCCGGCAGGAAAGCGAGGACGAGGAGCGCGGACAGCAGGAGGGCGGCTCCGTCGGTGAGGAGGGTGAGCACGGGGCCGACGGCGGCGACCAGGACGCCCCCGAGCGGGGCGCCGGCCATGAGGCCGATACGGCGGGCGCCCTCCATGGCGCTGGTGCCGCGTTCGACCGGGGTTCCGGCGCGGCGCATCGCGGCAACCGCCAGCACCTGCTTGGCGGTGTCCGCGGGCCCCCGGAAGACGCCGGTGAGCAGGGCGAGGAGGGCCAGGACCGGCAGGGGCAGTCCGGTCGTGCCGTGCAGGAGGGGGACGAGGCCGAGGGCGAGGGCGGTCAGCAGGTCCGCGGCGACGCCGGCGGAGCGGGCGGGCAGGCGGTCGACGAGGGGGCCGGCGAGCACGGCGGAGCAGAGCAGGCCGACGGTCTCGGCCGCCGCGACCGTCCCGGTGCTGGTCCCGCTTCCGGTGCTCCGCAGGACGAACCAGGGGAAGGCGAGCATGCTCGCGGCGGTCCCGGCCGACGAGAGGGCGGTCACCACGACCAGCGTCAGCAGTGGCACGCGTCTGTTCATGGGCGTCGTACTCCTGGGAAAGGGGCCGTGCCCGGCGTGGAACGCCGGGCACGGACGGCGGGGTGCGACGGGGGTCAGGCGGTGGCGTCCATCGTGCGGCGCAGGCTGAGGGGGCGCATGTCGGTCCACACCCGGTCGATGTGGGCCAGGCAGTCCTCCCTGCTGCCGCGCATCCCGCTCTCCCGCCAGCCGGCCGGGATCTCCCGGTCGGCGGCCCAGAGGGAGTACTGCTCCTCGTCGTTGACGACGACGGTCCATTCCTGTGCCGCGGCGGCGTTCATGAGGTGCTCCTTCGGTGTCAGGGGTTTCAGTGGGTTACTCGGTGGGGTCGTGGCGCGTCCGGCCCCGGGGGCCGGACAGCGCGTTCAGGGGGCGGCCGGCTTCCGTACCGCCTCGTCCAGGGCGGCCGACAGCCGCTCCGCGAGGACGGCTCCGTGCGGGGGGTCGAGGAGGGTGTGGTGGTTGCCGGGCACGGGGATGGTGTGGACCCGTCCGCGGGTGTGCGCGGCCCAGGCGGCGGTGTCGACCAGCGGGGTGTCCAGTTTCGCGTGCCGCTCGGCGACCGTGAACAGCCGGACGTCGGTCCGCAGGACGGAGCCGGGACGGTAGGCCGCGGCCGCCTCGCCGTTGGCCCCGGCGACCCTCAGCATCCGCCGCAGGGCGTCGGTACGGGTCCGGCGGGGCAGACTGCCCCGCTCGTGGCCTCGGTGCACCAGGGCCTCGATCAGGGCGTCCTCGTCCAGCCCGCGGATCTCCCCGGCGTCGAGACCGGCCGCGACACCGTACCGGACGATGTCCGGATCGCCGTCCGCGCCGCCCCGGGCCTCCGGGTCGTCGGGGCGGCCGTCCAGTCCGGGGGCGGCGGTGTCGACGGCGCCGAAGAAGGCGACCGTCTCGCCCGCCGCCTCCAGCCGGGCGGCGATCTCGTACGCGACCGTCCCGCCGAAGGACCAGCCGGCGAGCAGGTACGGGCCGTGCGGAGCGAGCGCGCGGATCTCCGTCAGGTACCGGTCGGCCATGTCCTCCACACGCCGCAGGGGCGTGTCGGGCGTGTTGTAGCCGAGCGCCTCCACCCCGTACACCCGGCGGGTGCCGCCGAGGGCCCCGGCGAGCGGGAGGTAGCAGCAGGCGTCGCCGCCACGCGGGTGGACCAGGAACAGCGGGGGCTGCTCCGGGTCACCGTCGGCGAGCGGGACCACGAGCCGGTCGGCGGCGTCGCCGGCGTCGGGCAGGGCCTCGCAGAGCAGTTCCACGGTCGGCTTGCGGAAGACCATGTGGAGCGGCAGCTCGATGCCCATCTCCTCACGGACCGCGGCGATCAGCTCGAACGCCTTGAGGGAGTGGCCGCCGAGGGCGAAGAAGTCGTCCCGCACACCGAGCGGCCGCACGTCGAGGACCTGTTCCCAGATGCGGGCCATCCGCAGTTCCAGTGCGTCGCGAGGCAGCAGCAGGTCGTGCCGCGCCGCGGCCGGGTCCACCGTCGGCAGGGCCTTGCGGTCGAGCTTGCCGTTGGGAGTGAGCGGCAGCGCGCCGAACTCCACGATCACGGACGGGACCATGAACGCCGGCAGCGACTCCCGCAGGGCCTCGCCCAGTCGGACGACGTCACCGGCGGGCCCGTCCCACACCACGTAGCCGACCAGGATCGCGTCCACTCCGGTGCCGCGGACGGCGACCGCCGCCTCGGCGACCTCCGGCAGGCGGGCCAACGCGGTCTCGATCTCGCCGAGTTCGATGCGGTGGCCGCGCACCTTGACCTGTCCGTCGCCCCGGCCGCGGTACTCCAGGGTGCCGTCGGGCAGGCGCCGGACGATGTCCCCGGTGCGGTACATGCGGCTGCCGGGTGCCGCGTAGGGGTCCGGCAGGAAGCGCTCGGCGGTGAGCGAGGGCCGTCCCGCGTAGCCCCGTACGACACCGTCGCCGGCGATGTACAGCTCGCCGTAGACGCCGGCCGGGACCGGCCGCAGGTGCTCGTCGAGGACGTGCACGCGGGTGTTGGCGAGGGGCCGGCCGATCGGCACGGGGCGGCCCGGGGCCTCGTCGGTCAGCCGGTGCGCGGTGGACCAGATGGTCGTCTCTGTGGGGCCGTAGACGTTCCACACGCTGCCGACGGCGGCGCGCAGGCGTTCGGCGAGGACGGGGGGCAGTGCCTCGCCGCCGCACAGGGCGCGGACGTGCGGGGCCCGCCAGCCGGCCTGCATGAGGAGGTGCCACGTGGCCGGGGTCGCCTGGACGAGGGAGACCGCGGACCGGTCCAGTGCCCTGGCGAGCCTGCTGCCGTCGCGGGCGGTGTCGCGGTCGATCACCTGGACGGTGGCCCCGGCCACGAACGGCACCAGCAGTTCCATGACGGCGATGTCGAACGAGGCGGTGGTCACCGCGGCGACGACGTCCCCCTCGGTGATCTCCAGCCGGCCGATCATGTCGAGGGCGAAGTTCACGACGCCGCGGTGCGGGACCATCACGCCCTTGGGGCGACCGGTGGAGCCGGAGGTGTAGATGATGTACGCGAGGCCGTCGGCGGAGGTGTCGGGGCCGGTGGGTCCGGCCGGCCGCCCGGACCCCGTCGTCGCGTCCTCCACCCGCAGGGTCTCCACCCCGTCCGGCAGCTGGGCCCCGTCCATGGTTCCGGCGCTGGTGAGGAGCACACGCGCACCGCTGTCGGCGACCATCAACTCGACCCGGTCCCGGGGGTAGGAGCTGTCGACCGGGACGTACGCCGCGCCGGTCTTCAGGACGCCCAGCAGGGATACGGGCAGGTCCACCGACCGTTCCACGGCCACGGCGACCGCCGAGCCGGGCCCGGCGCCCCGCGCGCGCAGCACGGCCGCCAGGCGTTCGGCCCGCTCGTCGAGTTCGGCGTAGGTCAGGCTCCGCCGCTCGTCGCGGACCGCGGTGGCACCGGGGGTGCGGGCCGCCTGCCGGGCGATCAGGGCGTGGAGGGTGTCGTCGGGCAGCGGTACGGCCGTGTCGTTGAGGGTGTGGACGAGGTGGTCGTGCTCGGCGGTGTCCAGCAGGTCCAGTTCGCCGAACGGGCGGCCGGGCGCGGCCACGGCCGCTTCGAGGAGCCGCTCGAAGGACCGCATCATCCGTACGACGGTCGGTTTCTCGAAGAGGTCCGCGGCGAACACGACGTGGCCGTGGAGTCCTTCGGTGCCCTCCGTGAGGTACAGGGACAGGTCGAACTTGGCGCCGCCGTTGCTGAGCGTCACGGCTTCGGTGGTGAGGTCGGGGAAGCGGGGCGGGGGCGCGGTGTCGTCGTTGAGGACCAGCATGACCTGGAACAGCGGGTGGCGGCTGAGGTCACGCTCCGGCTGCACCTCCTCCACCAGCCGTTCGAAGGGGACGTCCTGGTGGGCGTAGGCGCCGAGAGCGGTCTCCCGGGCGCGGGAGACGAGGTCGTCGAAGGAGGGGTTCCCGGACAGGTCGGTGCGCAGGACGAGGGTGTTGACGAAGAAGCCGATCAGGGGTTCCAGTTCGGCCCGGTCCCGGCCGGCGATGGGCGCGCCGACGGCGATGTCCGTGCCGCCGGACCAGCGGGCGAGCAGGGCCTGGAAGCCGGCCAGCAGCACCATGAACAGGGTGGCGTTCCGCCGCTGCCCGACGGCGCGCAGGCCGTCCAGGAGTGGTGCGGGGAGCGTGAAGTCGACCTGGTCGCCGCGTCCGGAGGGGGTGGCCGGGCGCGGGTGGTCGGTGGGCAGCTCCAGCGGGGGCGTACCGGTGAGGCGTTCACGCCAGTAGGCGAGTTGGCCGTCCAGGAGGGCGCCGGTGAGGCGTTCGCGCTGCCAGGCGGCGAAGTCCCGGTAGCCGACGGCCGGCGGGACGGGCGCGGGGCCAAGAGAGAGCGCGGCCCGGTAAGCGGCGTGGAACTCCGACCAGAAGACTCCGGCCGACCAGCCGTCGAAGGCGAGGTGGTGGACGACCACGACGAGCAGGTGCTCCTCGGGGCCCAGCCGGATCAGGCGGGCGCGCAGCAGGGGCGCCCGGGTGAGGTCGAACGGCCGGGCGGCGTCGGCCTCCGCGAGCTCCATGGCGCGGGCCTCGGCCCGGTCGCGGCCGAGGGCGGTCAGGTCGTCCCGTTCGGGGACGAAAGTGCCGACGGGTTCGGTGACCTGGCAGGGGCCGTCGGGGCCGAGGACGATACGGGAGCGCAGGACCTCGTGCCGCCGCACCACGTCGCGCAGGGCGGTTTCGGCGGCGTCCTGGTCGAGCGGGCCGGTGAAGCGTACGGCGGCCGGCATGTTGTAGTCGGGCCGTCCCGGCTGTAGTTGGTCGAGCAGCCACAGTCGCTGCTGCCCGAAGGACAGCGGCGCGGGGCCCTCGGGGAGAGGTGCGATCCCGGTGGCGGCCCGGTCGGCGCCTTGGAGGGCGCGGGCGAAGTCCGCCAGCACCGGGTGCTGGAACAGCAGGTGCAGCGGTATCTCGCGGCCGAGCACGTCCCGCAGCCGGGAGACCATGCGGGCCGCCTTCAGGGAGTGGCCGCCGAGTTCGAAGAACTGGTCGTGCGCGCCGACGCGGCCGCGGTCGAGCACCTCCGCCCACACGTCGGCCACGGTGCGCTCCAGTCCGGTGCGCGGCGCGGTGTGGGGGCGGTCCGGGCGCGTGCGGTCGGGGGCGGGCAGGGCCGCCCGGTTCACCTTGCCGTTGGGCAGCAGCGGCAGGGCGTCCAGTTCGACGAGGACGGACGGCACCATCACATCGGGCAGGGCGGTGCGCAGGAAGTCGCGCAGGGCGGTGGGCTCGCCGGGGGTGTGCCGGACGACGTAGCCGACGAGTTGCCGGTCGGCGCCCTCGCCGTGGGCGGCCGCGACGGCCCTCTCCACGTCGGGGTGGCGGACCATGGCCGCCTCGACCTCGCCCAGTTCGATGCGGTGGCCGCGGATCTTGATCTGGTTGTCCCGGCGGCCGTGGAACTCCAGGACGCCGTCGGCACGGCGGCGCACCAGGTCGCCGGTGCGGTACATCCGGCTGCCGGCTGGTCCGTAGGGGTCGGGGAGGTAGGCGGCGGCGGTGCGGGCCGGGTCGCCGAGGTAGCCGCGGGCGACGCCGGGTCCGGCGATGAACAGTTCTCCGACGGCTCCGGTCGGCACCGGTTCGAGGTGGTCCCCGAGGACGAGGCAGCGGACGCCGGGGATGGGGCGGCCGATGGGGATGCGACCGCTGTCGACGTCCTCGTCGGTGACGGGGTGGTAGGTGGAGGTGTTGGTGCACTCCGTGGGCCCGTACTGGTTGATCAGCCGGATGCCTTCGCCGAGGCGGCGCACGTCGCGTGCGCAGTCGGGGGTGAGGGCCTCGCCGGTGGTCATCACCAGCCGCGGCGGGGCGTTCAGCGGGCCGGAGGCGGTGGCGGCGAGTTCGCCGAGCATGGAGGGCACGATGGACAGGACGGCGGTGACGTGCTCCTCCTCCATCAGGGCGAGGAGTGCCCGGGGGTCGCGGGCCTCGTCGTCGGAGGCGACGACCGCGCGGGCGCCGGTGCTCAGGGGGGCGAACAGGTCGCGGACGGAGGGGTCGAAGGTGAGGGCGGTGCGGGCGAGGACCACGTCCCGCTCGTCCAGCGCGAAGGTGCCGGTGAGATAGGCGAGGTAGCCGGTGATGCCGCCGTGCCGGACGGCCACGCCCTTGGGGCGGCCGGTGGAACCGGAGGTGTAGAGGACGTACGCGAGGTCGTCGGGGCCTGTCGGTACGCCCGGGTCAGTGTCCGGGAGGGCGGCGGTGCGGGCGCGTTCCCGGTCCAGGTCGAGCACGGGCGTCCCGTCCGGTACGGCGGCCGTGTCGCCCTGTACGAGGACGAGGGCGGCCCCGCTGTCGTCGAGGACGGTGCGGATCCGCTCGGCGGGGTGGCCGGGGTCGACCGGTACGTAGGCGGCGCCCGCCTTGAGCACGGCGAGGACCGCGACGACCGTCTCCGCGGAGCGCGGCATCAGCACCGCGACGGTGTCGCCGCGGCCGGCGCCGCGTTCCCGCACGGCGTGGGCGACCTGGTTGGCGCGCCGGTCCAGCTCGGCGTAGGTGAGGTGTTCGCGACCGTACGTCACCGCTATGGCGTCGGGGGTGCGGCGGGCCTGTCGCTCGACCAGCCCGTGCAGGGTGGCCGCGGCCGCCTGCGGGGCCGGTGGCAGGGCGTGGAGGGCCGACGACTCCTCCGGGGTGAGCAGGTCCAGGCGGGACAGCCGGCGGGCGGGGTCGGCCAGGGCGTCGCGCAGGAGCCGTACGTAGTGTTCGGCGAAGCGCTCCACGGTGGCGCGGTCGAAGAGGTCGGTGGCGTACTGCAGGGTGCCGAGCAGTCCGTCGGGGAGTTCGGTGACGGCGAGGCTCAGGTCGAACTTGGCGGTGCCGTTGTCCACGTCCACGGTCCGCACCGACACACCGTCCAGGGGGAGGGTGTCGAGCTGTTCGGGGTGGAGCTGGAACAGCACGTCGAACAGGGGGTTGCGGCTGAGGTCGCGGTCCGGGCTCAGTTCCTCCACGAGCCGGTCGAAGGGGAGGTCCTGGTGGTCGTAGGCGGCCAGGGCGGTGTCCCGTACGCGGGTCAGCAGCTCCTGGAAGGACGGGTCGCCGGAGAGGTCGGTGCGCAGGACGAGGGTGTTGACGAAGAAGCCGATCAGAGGTTCCAGCTCGATCCGGCCGCGGCCGGCGATGGGGGTGCCGACCGCCACGTCGGTCTGGCCGGTCCAGCGGGCGAGCAGGGTCTTGAAGCCCGCGAGCAGCACCATGAAGAGGGTGCCGCCGTGCTCCTTGCCAAGCGCCGTCAGGCCGTCGCGCAGGTCGGGAGGCAGCTGGAAGGTGAGGGTGTCGCCGTGGCCGGTGCGGACGCGCGGGCGGGGCCGGTCGGTGGGCAGTTCCAGCGGGGCCGTGCCGGTGAGTTCGGCCCGCCAGTGGTCCAGCTCGGCGGCGAAGCCGTCGGCGTCCATGCGCTGTTGCTGCCAGTGGGCGAAGTCGGCGTACTGGACGGGGAGTTCGGGGAGGTCCGGGGAGACACCGCGGACGAGTGCGGCGTAGCCGGCGGACAGTTCCCGCCACAGGACGGGCAGCGACCAGCCGTCGGCGACGGTGTGGTGCAGGACGAGGACCAGCAGGTGGCCGTCCTCGGCGAGGCGCACGATGCGGGCGCGCAGCAGGGGTGCGGCGGTCAGGTCGAAGGGGGTGGCGGCGTCGGTGCGGGCGAGGCCGACCGCCTCGTCCTCGGCCCGGTCCGCGGGCAGGGCGGTGAGGTCGGTGTACGCGGTGGTGAAGACATGGGGCGGCTCGACGACCTGGACGAGGCGTCCGCCGTCGGCGGTGATCCGGGAGCGCAGCACCTCGTGGCGGCGGACGATCAGGTCGAGGGCGCCGGTCAGGGCGGCGGTGTCGAGGTGACCGTCGAGGCGGACCACGACGGGGATGTTGTAGTCGGGCCGTCCGGGCTGGAGTTGGTCGAGGAACCACAGCCGCCGCTGGGCGTACGACAGCGGCGCGGCCGGGCCGTCGGGGCGGCGGGTGAGCGCGCTGTCCCGGCCGGCGGGAGCGACGGGGGCAGCGGGGGCGAGGAGGGCGTCGACCGCGGCGGCGAACCGGTACAGGACGGGGTGCTCGAACAGGGTCCGCAGCGGGATCCCGGTGCCCAGGCGTGCGCTCAGCCGGGACACCGCTCGGGTGGCACGCAGCGAGTGTCCGCCGAGGGTGAAGAAGTCGTCGTGGCGTCCGGCGCGTTCGAGGCCCAGGACCTCGGCCCACACGGCGGCGACGAGTTCCTCCGTCTCGGTGGCGGGCGGCGCGTACACGGCAGTCGGGGCCGCGGGAGCCGGCAGCGCCTTGCGGTCGAGCTTGCCGTTGGGGGTGACCGGCAGGTCGTCGACGACCACCACAGCCGGAACCATGTACTCAGGCAGGGTCGCCGCCAGGGCCTCACGCACGGCATCCGGAGAACACACCGCACCCGGCTCCGCGACAACGTACCCGACCAGACGACGCTCCCCGGGAACGTCCTCCCGCACGATCACCGCACTACGGGCCACACCCGCCACCCTGGCCAGCACGGCATCGATCTCACCGAGCTCGATCCGGAACCCATGGATCTTCACCTGATCATCGGTACGACCGAGATACTCCACCACCCCGTCCGCACGCCACCGGACCAGATCCCCCGTACGGTACATCCGGGAACCAGGCGAACCGAAAGGATCCGGCAGGAAACGCTCCGCCGTCAGACCAGGCCGGTTCAGATAACCACGAGCCAGACCCACCCCCGCGAGATACAACTCCCCCGGCACACCCACCGGAACAGGCCGCTGCTCCCCGTCAAGAACATAAAGACGGGTATTCCATATAGGCCGGCCGATCGGCACCGCACCAGCCCCCGGACGGCACTCCCAGTACGTCACATCAACCGCGGCCTCAGTCGGCCCGTACAAGTTGTACAGAGGAACACCGACCAACTCGAGGAACCGGTTCTGCGTCTGCTCCGACAACGCCTCACCACTACACACCACCCGACGCAGCGAACGACAGCCGACCACGGACGGCTCCTCCAGAAAAGCCGCAAGCATCGAAGGCACGAAATGAACCGTCGTGATGCGCTCTTCCCGAATGACCCGGGCCAGATAAGCCGGATCCTTATGCCCCTCAGGCCGCGCCACAACCAGCGTCGCACCCTCCAACAACGGCCAGAAGAACTCCCACACCGAAACATCGAACCCGAACGGCGTCTTCTGCAACACCCGGTCCGTCCCATCGAGCCGGTAAACACCCTGCATCCACGCCAACCGGTTCACGATCGCATCATGCGACACCACCACACCCTTGGGACGACCAGTAGACCCAGACGTATAGATCACATAAGCAGGATGAGAACCAACCGGACGAGACGGGACACCCACCCGCACGACACCCAGATCTGCCTGACCGCCCGCCCCATCAGACATGTCCGGCACATCCAGCAGCAGACGCGGTACCGCCGGGGCGTCGGGCAGTACGGCGGCAGTGACCCCATCCGTGATCACCAGAGCCGGAGCCGCATCGGACAGCATGTGAGCGACACGGTCGGCCGGCAGCCCGGGATCCACCGGCAGATAAGCGGCACCCGACTTCAGCACCGCCAGCAACGCGACCACCATCTCCGCCGAGCGGTGCAGGGCCACGGCCACGATCCCCTCGGGACCCGCACCCCGAGCCCGCAAACACACGGCCAGACGATCAGCACGGGCATCCAGCTCACCGTAAGTGAGCGCCTCACCCTCGAAAACGACCGCCACCCGATCCGCGGAACAGGCCACCTGCCGCTCGAACAAGTCGACCAACGTACCCCCGGGCACCGGATGCCCGGTGTCATTCCACTCACACAGGACACGATGACGCTCCTCGTCGGACAGCAGGTCCAGCTCGCCCAGTGGCCGGCCGGGGGCCGCGGCGGCGCTCTCCAGCAGGCGGAGGTAGTGGGCGACGAGGCGTTCGGCGGTGTCCTGGTCGAACAGGTCGGTGTCGAAGACGAGGGAGCCCGCGCAGGTGTCGGGGCGCTCGGTCACGAAGAGGTTCAGGTCGAACTGGGCACCGCCGAAGTCCGCGGGCACGCGTTCGGCGGTGACGCCGGGGAGGTCCAAGCCGCCGGTCTCGTCGTCGGCGGCGGCGATCATGACCTGCACCAGCGGGTTGCGGTCGAGGCTCCGCTCCGGCCGCAGCCGCTCGACGAGGTGGCCGAACGGCACCTCCTGGTGCTGGTGGGCGTCGAGCGTGACCTGCCGTACCTGCTTCAGCAGGTCCTGGAAGGTGAGGGTCGCGGGGATCTCGGTGCGCAGGACCACGGCGTTGACGAAGAAGCCGATCAGCGGCTCCAGTTCCATCCGATCGCGGCCGGCCACGGGGGTGCCCACCGCGATGTCGGACCGGCCGCTCCAGCGGGCCAGCAGGGCCTGGAAGCCTGCCGTGAGCACCATGAAGACGGTGGCGTCCGCCTCGCGCGCCAGCTGCCGTAGCCGGTCGGACAGTTCGGGGGTGAGCGTGAAGTCGACGCTGCGACCCCGGCCGCTGCGGGCGGCCGGGCGCGGGCGGTCGGCGGGCAGTTCCAGCGGGGTGAGGCCGCCGAGCCGCTCCTCCCAGTACCGCAGGGAACCGTCGAGTTCGCCCCGGTCGAAGCGCTGCCGCTGCCAGTGGGCCCAGTCCCGGTAGGCGACCGGCAGGGCGGGCAGCGGTGCGGCACCGGGGGCCGGGGCGCGGTAGGCGGCGGCCAGTTCCTTCCACAGCAGGGTCATCGACCAGCCGTCGGTGGCTATGTGATGGACCGTCAGCAGGAAGAGGTGGTCGTCGTCGGCGAGGCGGACGAGCAGGGCCCGCAGCAGCGGCCCGGACGCCAGGTCGAAGGGCCTGCGGGCCTCCTCCACGGCCGTCTCCAGGCCCAGCCGTTCGCGGTCGGCGGGGTCGGTGCCGCGCAGGTCGCGCACAGGCAGCGGTACGTCGTCGGGCGGCAGGACGACCGGGCGGGCGGCGCCGTCGTGGTCCTCGAAGACGGTACGCAGCGGCTCGTGACGGCGGACGACGGTGGTCAGGGCGTGCCGCAGCCGGTCGGCGTCCAGCGGGCCGCGCAGCCGCAGCAGTTCGGGCACGACGTAGCCGGCCGTGTCACCGAGGATGCGGTCGGTCAGCCAGAGCTGTTCCTGGCCGAAGGACGCGACGGGTTCGGCCGGGCCCGTGGGAATGACGGAGTCCGGGCGGGCGGTCTGCCCGTCGCGGGCCTCCCGGACGCGGCGTCGCAGCAGTTCGCGGGCGGCCGCGAGCCGTGCGTCGGTCGGTGCGTCGGTCAGTCGGCTGTCCTGCATGGTCACGCGAGGCCTCCCTGGTGGGTGTGCGGCTGCTCACCGCTGGCGTGGATGAGTTCCTCCAGCAGCGCGGCTTCCACGGCGTCGGCCAGTCCGGCGACGGTGGGGTGGTCGAAAAGGGTGTGCAGGGGAAGGTCGAGCCCCAGGGAATGCCGGAGCCTGGCCATGACCCGGGTGGCGCTGAGGGAGTGGCCGCCGAGGGTGAAGAAGTCGTCGTGGCGTCCGGCGCGTTCGAGGCCCAGGACCTCGGCCCACACGGCGGCGACGAGTTCCTCCGTCTCGGTGGCGGGCGGCGCGTACACGGCAGTCGGGGCCGCGGGAGCCGGCAGCGCCTTGCGGTCGAGCTTGCCGTTGGGGGTGACCGGCAGGTCGTCGACGACCACCACAGCCGGAACCATGTACTCAGGCAGGGTCGCCGCCAGGGCCTCACGCACGGCATCCGGAGAACACACCGCACCCGGCTCCGCGACAACGTACCCGACCAGACGACGCTCCCCGGGAACGTCCTCCCGCACGATCACCGCACTACGGGCCACACCCGCCACCCTGGCCAGCACGGCATCGATCTCACCGAGCTCGATCCGGAACCCATGGATCTTCACCTGATCATCGGTACGACCGAGATACTCCACCACCCCGTCCGCACGCCACCGGACCAGATCCCCCGTACGGTACATCCGGGAACCAGGCGAACCGAAAGGATCCGGCAGGAAACGCTCCGCCGTCAGACCAGGCCGGTTCAGATAACCACGAGCCAGACCCACCCCCGCGAGATACAACTCCCCCGGCACACCCACCGGAACAGGCCGCTGCTCCCCGTCAAGAACATAAAGACGGGTATTCCATATAGGCCGGCCGATCGGCACCGCACCAGCCCCCGGACGGCACTCCCAGTACGTCACATCAACCGCGGCCTCAGTCGGCCCGTACAAGTTGTACAGAGGAACACCGACCAACTCGAGGAACCGGTTCTGCGTCTGCTCCGACAACGCCTCACCACTACACACCACCCGACGCAGCGAACGACAGCCGACCACGGACGGCTCCTCCAGAAAAGCCGCAAGCATCGAAGGCACGAAATGAACCGTCGTGATGCGCTCTTCCCGAATGACCCGGGCCAGATAAGCCGGATCCTTATGCCCCTCAGGCCGCGCCACAACCAGCGTCGCACCCTCCAACAACGGCCAGAAGAACTCCCACACCGAAACATCGAACCCGAACGGCGTCTTCTGCAACACCCGGTCCGTCCCATCGAGCCGGTAAACACCCTGCATCCACGCCAACCGGTTCACGATCGCATCATGCGACACCACCACACCCTTGGGACGACCAGTAGACCCAGACGTATAGATCACATAAGCAGGGTGAGAACCAACCGGACGAGACGGGACACCCACCCGCACGACACCCAGATCTGCCTGACCGCCCGCCCCATCAGACATGTCCGGCACATCCAGCAGCAGACGCGGTACCGCCGGGGCGTCGGGCAGTACGGCGGCAGTGGCCCCATCCGTGATCACCAGAGCCGGAGCCGCATCGGACAGCATGTGAGCGACACGGTCGGCCGGCAGCCCGGGATCCACCGGCAGATAAGCGGCACCCGACTTCAGCACCGCCAGCAACGCGACCACCATCTCCGCCGAGCGGTGCAGGGCCACGGCCACGATCCCCTCGGGACCCGCACCCCGAGCCCGCAAACACACGGCCAGACGATCAGCACGGGCATCCAGCTCACCATAGGTGAGCGCCTCACCCTCGAAAACGACCGCCACCCGATCCGCGGAACAGGCCACCTGCCGCTCGAACAAGTCGACCAACGTACCCCCGGGCACCGGATGCCCGGTGTCATTCCACTCACACAGGACACGATGACGCTCCTCGTCGGACAGCAACTCGACGGCACCTACCGGGAGTTCCGGCTGTTCGGCCACCGCGGTGAGGAGCCGTCGCAGCCCCTCCGCCAGGCTGCGGGCGGTCGCCGCGTCCATGAGGTCGGGCCGGTGGTCAAGGTTGACGCGGAGCCGTTCGCCGGGCAGGACGACAAGGTTGACGGTGTAGTGCGTGGCGTCGGTGCCCTCGGCGCCCGCGAGCCGTAGGCCGGCGGCCGTGGCGCTCAGGGCGTCCTCGTCGACGGGGTAGTTCTCGAAGGCCACAGCCGTGTCGAAGAGGGTGCCGAGCCCTGCCCGGCCCTGGATGTCCGCGAGGCCGAGGAACTGGTGGTCGAGGAGCGGGGTCTGCTCGTCCTGGAATCGGGCCAGGGCGTCGGCCAGCGGTTCGTCCTGCCGGACGCGGAAGCGTACTGGAAGGGTGTTGATCAGCAGGCCGACCATGGTCTCGATGCCGGGGAGGTCGGGGGTGCGCCCGGAGACCGTGCCGCCGAACACCACGTCGTCGCGGCCGGTGAACCGGCTCAGCAGGATCGCCCAGCCGCCCTGCACCACGCTGCTGAGCGTCACGCCCGCGGACCGGGCGCGAGCGGTCAGCCGTGCCGTGAGCGCGGCGTCCAGTTCCACGGGGACACGCTCGGGCAGCGAACCGACACGGTTCAGTCCGGTGTTCGCCAGAAGGGTCGGCTCCTCCAGTCCGTCGAGGGCCCGCTGCCAGGCGTCGGCCGCGGCCTCGTGGTCCTGGCGGGCGTGCCAGGCCAGATACGACCGGAACGGCTCGGCCGCTTCCGGGGTCCACGGGGTGTGCCCGGCACGGGAGGTGTAGGCGGCGAGGAGTT
Source organism: Streptomyces sp. DSM 40868 (assembly GCF_011820545.1). Lineage (NCBI taxonomy): Bacteria > Bacillati > Actinomycetota > Actinomycetes > Kitasatosporales > Streptomycetaceae > Streptomyces > Streptomyces sp. DSM 40868. The sequence goes on along the minus strand of NZ_CP050504.1, from coordinate 7,471,286 downwards.
CCTTCAGCAGCACCGCGGCGGACCAGCCGTCCCAGAGGATGTGGTGGTTGGTCATCACCAGGCGGTGCTCGTCGTCCCCCAGCCGGACGAGGGTGAAGCGCACCAGAGGCGGCCTGGCCAGGTCGAAGCGGCGCAGCCGGTCCGCGGTGAGCAGCCGGTCGAGAGCCCCCGGCCGTTCGTCGCCGGGGAGGCTGGACAGGTCCGCCACCTCCAGGGGGGCGTCGGTCGCGGCGAGGACGAACTGGACGGGCTCGGGCAGGCCGTGGTCGGTGAAGCCGGCCCGCAGGGCGTCGTGGCGCTCGAGCAGGGTGCGCAGCGACTCGCGCAGGGCGGGCAGGTCCAGCGGGCCGCGCAGGTCCAGGATGAGCTGGCCGGTGTAGGCGTCGACGGTGTCCTCGTCGTAGGAGGAGTGGAAGAACAGCCCCTCCTGGAGCGGCGAGAGCGGCAGTACCTCGGCCAGTCGCGGGTGGGCGTCCGCGAGCCGGTCCAGCTCGGGCTGACCAAGACTCACGAGAGGGCAGTCGGCGGGGGTGAGGCGCGGGGTGCCGGGCCGGTCGGGCAGGTCCGAACTGCCGACGGGAGTGGCGTCGGTCAGGTCGGTGGACGCGGCGCCGCCGGAGGTCGCGTCGGTCAGGTCGGTGAGGGCCGCATGGGCTCCGTCGGGTGCCGCCTCGGTCCGGTCCGGCAAGGTCGCGAGGAGTCGCAGGGCCTCGGTCCAGTCCTCGGCGAACGCCGCGGCCTCGGTGTCCGTCAGCAGGGCCGGCGGATAGGTCCACTGCGCGGTCAGCCGGGTGGAACCCGATTCGTCGCGGGCCAGGACGTCGATCTGGAGGCAGTGTTCGGCGGGCATGTCCGGCGGGACGTCGGCCCGCAGGGCATCGCTCCCGGGCGCCGGGTTCCACGGCCCCTCGACGGCTTCGGGGAACCTGCCGAGGTAGTTGAAGAGGATGGGCGGCTGCGGCATTCCGGCCAGTTCGGTGCGGGCGACGGGGTGGAGGTGGCGCAGCAGTCCGTAGCCGGCGCCGTTCGGCAGGGCCGCGAGGTCGTCGCGTACCCGGCGGACGAGTGCCGCGAGGGCCGGGCCGCCGCCCCAGGCACCGGCCAGGTCGATGCCCCGCAGGTCGATCCGGGCCGGGTACTGGGTGGTGAACCAGCCGACGGTACGGGAGACGTCGGGGCCGCCGGCGGGGTCGGCGTCGCGGCCGTGCCCCTCCAGGTCGACCAGCAGCGAGGCCGGTGCGGGTGTGTCCCCGGAGCGCCGGTGACCGCGGTGCGCGGCGAGGGCCAGGGCAGCGAGCATCAGCGCGTCGGGGCCGGTGCGCAGGACGGTGGGGGCGGTGGTCAGCAGCGGTTCGCCGACTTCTCCGGGGACGGTGACGGTGAGCGTGCGGCTGGTGGCCGCGGTGTCGCGCGCGGGGACGGGCTGTCGGTCGGTCAGGGGGGCCGGGAGGGCTTCGGCGGGACTCAGGACCCGGCGCCAGTACGGGAGTTGGCCGGTGGTGGCGGGGTCGAGGGCGAGCGTGGACAGGTGGCGGGCCCAGTCGCGGAAGGAGGTCCCGACCGGCTGCAGCCGGACCGGCCGGCCCGCGCAGACCGCCGCCCAGGCGTCGGCCAGGTCGGCGAGCAGGACGCGCCAGGAGACGCCGTCGACGATGAGGTGGTGCAGGCAGAGCAGCAGGAGGCCCGGCCGGTCGTGGCCGGAGTCGAACCAGACGGCCTGCACGACCGTCCCGGCCGCCGGGTCCAGCCGCCCGGGGGCGGCCTCGGTCTCCCTGCTGACGGCCGCCCGCCGGGCGTCCTCGTCGAGGCGGGCGAGGTTGACGCGGGTGACACGGACCGGCGCGGGGCGGGGTTCGACGCGGCAGACGGTACGGCCGTCCTCGGCCGTCACCGTGCGCAGGCGCAGCATCTCGTGGTGGTCGACGAGCGCCCCGAGTACAGCGTTCAGGTTGTCCTCGGTGGCGTCGGCGGGGGTCTGCACGAGCACGGACTGGCTGAAGCGGTCCACGGAGACGGGGGTGTCCAGCAGCCAGCGCATGATCGGGGTGAGGGGGACGTCGGGCGCCATGCCGGGGGCGATCGAGTCGCCGTCGACAGCCCGGTCACCGTCCGGGGCAGCCGTTTCGGCGATGTGGTCGGCCAGCCCGGCAGGGGTGCGGTGGGCGAACACGTCACGCAGCGTCATGGACAGCCCTGCCGCACGCGCCCGGCTCACCAACGTCAAGGCGGCGATACTGTCACCGCCCAACTCGAAGAACGTCTCCTCGGCACCGACCCGGTCCCGCCCCAACACCTGCGCGAACAGACCGCACAGCACATCGACCGCACCGGAGCCCGGTGCCGATGCCTGGGCGTCGGTGGCCCGGCCGGCCGGCTCGGGCGTGGTGGCGGTGGCGGGTGCGAGTTCCGCGGCGAGGGTCTTGCGGTCGAGCTTTCCGCTGGTGGTCAGGGGCAGGCTCGCCCGGACGGTGTAGCTGTGCGGGACCATGTGGCGGGGCAGGGTCTCGGCGAGGTGGGTCCGGAGGGTTTCGGGGTCGGGCCGCGCGTCGTCGGCACCGACGACGTGGGCGACCAGTCGCCTGCCGCCGGTCGGCAGTTCCTGAACCAGGACGGCGGCCTGCGCGACGGAGGGGTGCCGGGTCAACTCCGCCTCGATCTCGCCCAGTTCGATGCGGTGACCGTTGATCTTCACCTGCTGGTCGATCCGGCCGAGGAACTCCAGTTCGCCCCGGTCGTTCCAGCGGACCAGGTCTCCGGTGCGGTACATCCGCGCGCCGGGGATGCCGGACCAGGGGTCGGGTACGAACCGCTCCGCGGTCAGGGCGGAGCGGCCGAGGTAGCCGCGGGCCAGCCCGTCGCCGGAGACGCACAGCTCGCCGGGGACGCCGGGCGGTACCAGACGCAGTTGGTCGTCCACCACGTAGAGCCGGTGGTTGACGGTGGGCCGGCCGATCGGTGGGGCTTGGCCCTCGGAGGGAGCGGTACAGCGGTGCATGGCCACGACGACGGTGGTCTCGGTCGGGCCGTAGGTGTTCCAGACCTCGCGTCCGGGTGCCGCCCAGCGGTCGACGACGTCGCCGGAGGGGGCCTCTCCGCCCGTGGAGACGAAGGTGAGCGCGGGCAGGGCCGTGGGGTCGAGCAGCGGCATGAGCGCGGTGGGCAGGTCGGCGATGGTGACCGCCTGACCGGCCATGAGGGCCTGGAGCCGGTCGATGTCCAGCCGCTCCTCGTCGGTGGCCAGCACCAGCGTCCCGCCGCTGAGCAGCGCCCCGAAGATCTCCAGGACGGAGACGTCGAAGGTGAGCGCCGCGAAGCCGAGGAAGCGGGCGCCCGGACCGACACGGCAGGCGGCGAGGTTCTGCAGGGTGAAGCCGACGGCGGCGCCGTGGCCCACGACGACGCCCTTGGGCTGTCCGGTGCTGCCGGAGGTATAGAGCATGTAGGCGGCGCGGGCGGGGTCGACGGAACTGTCGAGGGCGTCGTGGGTGGCCTCGTCCGGGACGGCGTCCCAGGACGGAGCCGCCGGGGGCTCGACGGGGACCAGGGTGCGGACGGTGGGCAACCGGTCGGCCAGTTCGGGCCGGCTCACCGCCGTGTCGATGCCGGCGTCCTCGACGATGTACTGCAGGCGGCGCAGCGGCAGCCCCGGGTCGAGGGGTACGTAGTAGCCGCCGGCCTTGAGGACGGCCAGGACGGCGCTGACCATGCCGGGCGAGCGGTCGACGCAGACGCCCACGGGCCGGTCCGGGCGGGTGAGGGGCCGCAGTCGCCGGGCGATCTCCTCGGACCGCTCGTCCAGTTCGCGGTAGGTGAGCTGTTCGCCGGCGCAGACCACGGCCACGGCGTCCGGGGTGCGCCGGGCCTGCTCCTCGAAGAGCTGGTGCAGGCCGCGGCCTGCGGGGAGGGGCGCGGTGCCGCCGTTGCCGTACTCCATGAGCAGGCGGAGGTCGGCCGGGGAGACGAGGTCGATCCCGCCGACTGTGGTGTCCTCGGCGGCTCGGGCGACGCGCGTGAAGAAGTCGGTGATACGGCGCTCGTGGGCGGCCAGTTCGTCGGCGTCGCAGCGGGCCGCGTCCACCTCGAACTGGAGCCCGATGGCGCCGTCGCCGCGCTCGTAGACGTTGACGGAGAGGTAGTCGACCGGTCCGACGTTGAGGTTGTGGGCGGTCGCGGGGACGCCGGCGAACGTCAGACCGTAGTCGAAGGACATGATGTTGACGGCGGCGTCCCAGAGTTTGCGCCCGCTCTCCGCAAGGGCGAGGTCCCGCTTCAGTTCGTCGACGGGGTAGCGCTGGTGCCGCAGCGCCTCGCGCACGGCTCCGGAGGTCTGCCGTACGAGGTCGTCGACGGTCGTGTCGGAGGTGACCGTGAGCCGCAGCGGCAGGATGTTGGAGAACATCCCGCGGGCGCCTCGGGCGGCCGGGGTGGCGCGGCCGGTCACCGGCATGCCGAGGACGAGGTCCTCCGCCCCGCTGATCCGGTGCAGATAGGCGGCGGCCGCGGCGAGCGCCACGATGGTCCACCGGGTGCGGGAGCGTCGGGCCAGGTCCCGCAGCGCGTGGGCGGTCTCCTCGCCGAGGTCGGTGCGGCTGCGCAGGATCCGGCCGGAGGGGGCCGCGCCGGTCCGGCCGCCGAAGGCGACGGCCTCCGGCAGGCCGGTCATCCGCTCCCGCCAGTAGTCCCGGTCCCGCGTGAACTCCTCCGAGGCGCGGTACTCCTGGTCCTCCGCCACGATCTCGCGCAGCCCCGCGCCGACGGCGGGGGCGATCGGGGTGCCCTCCACCAGTGCGGTGTACACCTCGGCGACCCGGCGGCTCATCATGGCGCCGGTGACGCCGTCGACGACGATGTGGTGGACCGCGTGCAGCCAGTAGTAGCGCTCGGGCCCGCCCCGCAGAAGCTGATGGCGGACGAGCCGGTCGGTGGGCTGCGCCAGCACCTCCCGCATGTGTTCCAGCGCGGCGGCCTCGGGGTCCGGACGGTCCGAGACGTCCACGACCTCCAGTTCCAGCGGAAGCGCCCGCTGGGGAATCTGCCAGACCCGGCCCTCGTCCTCCTCGAAGCGCACGTTCAGGCACTCGCTCTCGGCGATCATGATGCGCAGGGCCTTCTCGAAGGTCCCGGGATCGACCGCACCGTGGATTTCCAGGTATTCGGCGATGTGGTAGGCACAGCTCTCTGGGTCGAGTTGCTGGGCCACCCAGATCCCGAACTGCGGGGACGTCAGCGGAAGACGGTCACGCTCCTCAGCAGACATGCGCTTGTCTCATCTCACTTGGCGGCAGGACGGACGTGGTCGTGGTCACGTCCACTGTGCGAGGCGAGGGAGAGGCCCAAAAGTCACGGATAACAGGCTCTTGACCCGTTTAAAATGGCTGTGTTAGAGGCGCGGATCGCGGAAATCACGGTCCCGGAAACGCGCGACTTCCCCGCCGCGTCCGCAAGGACGACGCTGCCCCCTGGGAATCGAGGCCCTCAGGGAAGGAACGCGACGGGATGACACCGGAGATCGAGGCCGCTTTCGCGGCGATCGAGGACGAGTACGGCCGCGGGTCGATCGACAGGGTCACGCAGATGATCGACCCGGCCACGCAGAACCGGCATCCCCTGCAGAAGGACGCCAAGTGGGTCATGCCGGGGATCTCGCGGCTGCCCTGGCACGATCCGTACGGGCACCCGGAGATCGCTCCCGTCGTGCGGGCCTTCGAGGCCGGCCACGCCGCGATCAAGGAGGAGCTGGCAGTGGCGTGGGCGGAGCGCCGCAGCCGCTTCTCCGACTACGAGCACTACCTGGTGCGGCAGGACGACTGGCAGGCGCTCTACCTCTTCCGGGCGGGCGCGCCCGTACCGTCGTCCGAGCCGCTGGTGCCGACGGCGTACCGGATCCTGCGGGAGACGGCCCTCGACACCGACAAGCTCTGCCCGCTCCTGGAGAGCCACTTCTCCACGCTGCTGCCGGGCGCGTCCATCGCGCCCCACTGCGACTTGTGGAACTTCAGCATCAACCTCCACCTCGCCGTCGACATCCCCGAGGGCTGCGGCATCAGCGTGGCGGGCGAGGCACGCCAGTGGAAGGAGGGCGAGTGCCTGCTGTTCGACTACTCCTTCGAGCACGAGGCCTGGAACCACGGCACCCGCCCCCGCACCTGCCTCCTGGTGGACCTCTGGCACCCGGAAACCACCCTGGCGGAACGCAAGGCGCTCACGGTACTGGTCACCGAGATCCGCCGCCTCACCGGTGATGCCTGATCCCCCGCCCCACCCGCCCCCTCCGGCGAGCCGACCGCGCGCGGACCTGCACGCGGTCGGCTCGCCGTCGGCGTGTGCGGGACCCGGGGAGGGAGACAGGGCGGCGGCGTCCTCAACCGTCGAGGAACCGCGACAGCCGGCCGCCGACACAGCACTCTCCGCATCACTCGACCGGTCCGCGCCCCGGCTGACACCCCAGCCCGATCGCCATCACCCGCCGGCAGCGGTCAAGGGCACGGGTCACTGGTCCCCGACTGGTCCCCCAAACGGCCGAGGGCCGGTTTCGGATTGCTCCGAAACCGGCCCTCACCTGCGACTGTCTCCAGTCGGGACGACAGGATTTGAACCTGCGACCCCTTGACCCCCAGTCAAGTGCGCTACCAAGCTGCGCCACGTCCCGTCGCACTGCCGCGCGGTGGCCCGCGTGATCGTGCGGACAGCACTTTACCCCACGTCGGCTGGTGCGCCGAAGCGGGCCGGTCAGGGATGCTTACAAAACGGATCAAAGCGGGATCATCGGCCGGGCGGGAGCCGGAGCGGGGCGGGGGCGCGGCAGGGAACGCGGCGGGGCACAATCGGCGGTATGACGAACTCGGGGTCATCGGAAGCCAGGGACCGGGACACCGCCGGGCGGGCCCGGAACGCGCGGCCCCGGGACGGGCTGGGGCGCCCCCTGCCCTACGGTGCCGAGGGCGTTCCCCGGCAGCCGGAAGGGGTCCTGCGGGCACCGCAGGAGACCGTCGGCGAGGCGCAGGCACTGCTGGCCGCCGGACGGCCGTTCCACGCGCACGAGGTGTTCGAGGACGCCTGGAAGTCCGGGCCCCGGGAGGAACGCCCGCTCTGGCGGGGGCTGGCCCAGCTGGCCGTCGGGCTCACCCACGCGGCCCGGGGCAACGCCGTCGGCGGCTCCCGGCTGCTGCGGCGGGGTGCCGGCGCGGTCGAGGAATGGGCTGCCGGGCAGGGCGAGGACCGGCCCTACGGACTGGATCTGCCCGGGCTGACCCGGTGGGCGCGGGAGCTGGCCGGGCGGGTGGAGCGCGACTCGGCACCGGTCGACCCACGCGCCGAGGCCCCCTGGCTGGGCCCCGCCGAAGCCCCCCGGCCGGGCCCTGCCGAGGCTCCCCGGCCGGGCCCCGCGAAGGCACCCCGGTCGGGCTCCTGACCCGGGGGCTCCCCGGGCGCGGCCGAGGGGTCGTCGCTGCGCGTACGGAGGCGGTGGACGCATGGTCAGTGGCATACGGCAGACTCGGGGCGTGCGAAAGATTCATGTCATCGGTATCGGCGCGGGCGACCCCGACCAGCTGACCCTGCAGGCGGTCAAGGCGCTGCGGAGCACGGACGTGTTCTTCCTTCTCGACAAGGGCGAGGTGAAGAGCGATCTGACCCAGCTCCGCCGGGACATGCTGGACGCGCATCTGCCGGCCGGGTCGTACCGGGTGGTGGAGGCCCGCGACCCGGAGCGGGACCGCTCCGCGGGCGGATCGGCCTACTCCCCGGCCGTCGGCGACTGGCGCAGCGCCCGCGCCGGGATCTACGAGCGGCTGATCGCCGGGGAACTGGACGAGGACGGCACCGGCGCGTTCCTCGTATGGGGGGATCCGGCGCTGTACGACAGCACGCTGGGCATCCTGGAGGAGGTGCTGGCGCGGGGCGCGGTGGAGTTCACGTACGACGTGGTGCCCGGCATCAGCAGCGTCTCCGCCCTGGTCGCCCGGCATCGCACGGGGCTGAACCGGGTCGCCCGGCCGGTGCAGATCACCACGGGCCGACGGCTGGCCGAGGGCTTCCCGGAGGGGGTGGACGACGTGGTCGTGATGCTGGACGCGCACCAGGCCTTCCGGCGGTACGCCGAGGAGGACATGGACATCTACTGGGGTGCCTACATAGGCACGCCGGACGAGATCCTCGTCTCCGGCCCGATCGCCGAGGCCGCTCCGCGCATCGAGCGCCTGCGCGCCGAGGCGCGCGACCGCAAGGGCTGGATCATGGACACGTACCTGCTGCGCAGGAACCCGGCGGAGGACCGGCCCACCCGGGACTGACAGGAACGGGATCGGCGGCCCGGCCGGGAACGAGACCGGGAACGGGGCCGGCCCGCTCACGCAGGGGCGTGGCCGAGCAGCGCGGGGCCGGCGATACGGGCCTGACCCGAGCGGGAACAGCCGGCGTGGAGCCGCGGGCCCGGGCCGGCGGAGCGCAGGCCCGGCGGGGACGGGCGGCTGACACGGACCGGCGGCCGGCGGAGACAGGTGCTCCGGGGACATGCACCCGGCGGGGCGGCTCCCCTGCCGGGTCAGGCGCCCGCTCCCCCATGTGCTGCCAAGCCCAGGCGTTCCAGGGCGCTCGCCACGTCCGGTACCGCTTCGACTCCGTCCGGCAGCGGCGGGCGGCGGACGACGACGACGGGCAGCCCCAGGTCGCGCGCGGCCGTGAGTTTCGCCGCCGTGGCCTCGCCTCCGCTGTCCTTGGTGACCAGCACGTCGATCCGGTGGGCGCGCAGGAGCCGCGTCTCGTCCGGGACCGTGAACGGGCCGCGGGCGAGGATCACCCGGGTGTCCGGCGGCAGGGGCGGTTCGGGCGGTTCCACCGAGCGGACGAGGAAGCGCAGGCCGGTCAGGGACGCGAAGGCCGCGAGGCCCAGGCGTCCGGTACTGAGGAAGACCCGGCTGCCGAGACCGGGCAGCGCCTCGGCGGCCCCGGCCGGCGACGCCACGTCGTACCAGCGGTCTCCGGGACCCGGCCGCCAGCCGGGGCGGCGCAGTACGACGGCGGGGACTTCGGCGGCCCGTGCCGCGTGCGCCGCGTGTGCGGTGATCGTCCCGGCGAAGGGGTGGGTGGCGTCCACCAGGGCGTCCACCCGGTGCTCGCGCAGCCAGGCGGCCAGGCCCTCCGGCCCGCCGAAGCCGCCGACGCGCACCTCGCCGGGCAGCGCCCCCGGCCGGGCGACCCGGCCGGCGAGCGAGGTGGTGACCCGTATCCCGGGCCGGACGGAGAGATCGGCGGCGAGGCGACGGGCCTCGGTGGTGCCGCCGAGGATCAGCACATGCGCGGGCATAGGGGTGAGCGTACGAGGTGCCGGGCGCCGACCGGACCGCCGGGGCGGGACGGCCGGGGCACGGCGTCCGTCCCTGGGCTAGCGCAGCAGCAGTTGCACGCCGCCCACGATCGTCGCCGCGATGACGAGTTGTTCGAAGAGTCGCTGGTTGATTCGGCTCACAGCCCATTTGCCGAACAGCGCACCGGGCACGACGAACAGCGCGAGCGCCGCGTCAAGGAGCAGGGAGGGTCCGTCGATCAGGCCCAGGCCCACGCTGAACGGCACCTTCGAGACGTTCACGATGAGGAAGAAGAAGGCGGAGGTGCCGAGGAATCCGAGCTTCCGGAAGCCGGCGGACAGCAGATACAGCGACATCACCGGCCCGGCCGCGTTGGCGACCATCGTGGTGAAACCGCCGAGCACGCCGTAGGAGTGGGCCTTCATGCGGCCCGTCCGGTGCGTCACCGCCTCCGGGTCCGGCGGGGTCTCGGCCGTCCGCCGGCGCCAGATCGTCACCCCGGCCATGAACAGCAGGATCGCGCCGATCGAGACCCGCACCATGCCGTCGCCGGCCCACACCAGGAACAGGGTGCCGGCCACCACGCCCACCGCCACGGCCGGGAACAGCCGCCACAGGGTGGGCCAGTGCGCGTGGCGCCGGTAGGTGACGACGGCGAGTACGTCACCGGCGATCAGCAGGGGCAGCAGTACGCCGGTGGAGGCGCGGGCGGGCAGGACCGCCGCGAAGATCGCGAGGCTGACCGTGTTGGCCCCGCTGACCGCGGTCTTGGAGAAGCCGACGAGTACGGCCGCGAAGGCGAGCGCGGCGAACTCCCAGCCTGATATGTGCCAGAGCGTCATCGTGTTCATTCGGGGACCGATGCTATGCGCATGATCATCCCGCGCGTAAGGACCGTCTCGCGGGCCGGTCCATGACAACCCGAGCCGCCCCGTACCGCCGCGGCAGCCCGCGCGGCGTCACCGCTCCGTGTACCGTGCCCGCAGCGCCCGCTTGAGCACCTTCATGCTGGGGCCCAGCGGCAGGTTGTCCGTGAACTCCACGCGGCGCGGGTACTTGTGCCGTCCCAGGTGTTCCTTGGACCACTCGGTGAGGGCGGCGGCGTCCGGGGCGGTGCCGGGGGCCGGGACGACGACGGCGCACACCTCCTCGCCGTGCAGTTCGTCGGGCAGGCCGATGACGGCGACCTGGGCGATCTCCGGGTGCCGCATCAGGACCTCCTCGACCTCCCGCGGATAGACGTTGTAGCCGCCGCGGATGATGATGTCCTTCTTGCGGTCGACGATCCGCAGGAAGCCCTCGTCGTCCTTGGTGCCGAGGTCGCCGGTGCGGAACCAGCCGTCCACCAGGGCCTCGGCGGTGGCCTCGGGACGGCCGAGGTAGCCGGAGAAGACGTTGTGGCCGCGGATGACGACCTCGCCCAGTTCGCCGGGCGGCAGCAGCTCGATCCGGTCCTCCACCTCGGCGCGGGCGATCTCCGCGTCGACGCCCCACAGCGGGTGCCCGATGGTGCCTGCCTTGGCGCCGAACACCGGCTGGTTGACGGTGGCGGCCGGCGAGGTCTCCGACAGCCCGTACCCCTCGTAGATCCGCGCCCCGAACGCGGCCTCGAACCGCTCCAGCACCGCGACCGGCAGCGAGGCGCCGCCGGAGATGCACAGCCGCAGTCCGGGGAGCCGCTCGGCGTCGGCGGCGGCCGCCGCGAGGGCGACGAACATGGTGGGCACGCCGTGGAAGGTGTTCACGTCCTCCTCGACCATCAGCTCGATGGCCCGGGCCGCGTCGAAGCGGGGCAGCAGCACGAGCGTGGCGCCCGCCCGCCAGGTGGAGTTCAGCGAGACCGTCTGGCCGAAGGCGTGGAACAGCGGCAGCGCGCCGAGGGCGATGTCGTCGGCGCGGACGTCGTGCGCGTCGAAGGCGTTGACGGTCGCGTTCATCACCAGGTTGAAGTGGCTGAGGACGGCGCCCTTGGGGACACCGGTCGTACCGCTGGTGTAGAAGATCACCGCGGGGTCGTCGGCGGCCCGGGTGACGTACGAGGGCAGCGGCTCGGCGTCGACCGCCAGTTTGTCCAGCTCCTCGCCCAGGGTGACCACTCGGACGCCGGCCGCCTCGGCCGCGGCCCGGCCGGTGTCGGCCTGGGCCGGGTGGACGAGCAGCACGGTGGCGCCGCTGTCCTTGAGGACGTGCTCGACCTCCCCGGCCGACAGCAGCAGGTGGACGGGGACGACGACACCGCCCGCAGCGGCGATCGCGTAGTAGGCGACCGGGAACTCGGCGGTGTTGGGGGCCATCAGGGCGACGTGGTCGCCGGGTCGTACGCCGAGGCCGGTGAGCACGCCCGCCCGGGCCAGCGCCCGCTGCCACACCTCGGCGAAGGTGAGCCGCAGTTCCCCCTCGACCAGGGCGGTCTTGCCGGGGCGGCGCCGGGCGTTCTCGGCGAGGATGGCGGCGACGGACAGGGTTGCCATGGAGTGCTGCTCCGTTTCCTTGCTGCGGCTCGTACTACCGGATCCCCTTGCGGGGAGCCCCCGTTGAAGACTCCTCAGTGCCGCTCGACCAGCACCGCGCTCCCCTGGCCCACGCCCACGCACATGGTCGCGAGGCCGCGCCGGGCGCCGGTGCGGCGCATGCGGTGCAGCAGGGTGGTCAGGATGCGGGCGCCGGAGCAGCCGAGGGGGTGACCGAGGGCGATGGCGCCGCCGGTGGGGTTCACCAGGTCGGGGTCGAGGCCCAGTTGGTCGACGCAGGCGAGGGCCTGGGCGGCGAACGCCTCGTTCAGCTCGGCCTCCTGGAGGTCGCCGGTCTGCCAGCCGGCCCGGGTGAGCACCTTCTGCGTGGCGGGGACCGGGCCGAGGCCCATCACATCGGGGTGGACGCCGGCGGAGGCGCCCGCGACGTACCGGCCGAGGGACTCCAGGCCCAGTTCGTTCAGGGCCTCTTCGCTGACCAGCAGCAGCCCGGCGGCGCCGTCGTTCATCGGCGAGGCGTTCCCGGCGGTGACGGTGCCGTCCGCGCGGAAGGCCGGCTTGAGGCGGGCCAGCTTCTCCAGCGAGGTGTCCTCGCGGACGCACTCGTCGTGCTGGACGGTGACCCCGTCCGGGCGCTCCACGGGCAGGATCTCGTCGTCGAAGTGGCCGTTCTTGCGGGCGGCGGCGGCCAGTTGGTGGCTGCGCAGGGCGAACTCGTCCTGCCGGGCACGGGAGATGCCGAGGCGGGCGGCGACCTCCTCGGCGGTCTCGCCCATGGCGAGCAGGCCGTGCAGCTCCTTCATGGCGGGGTTGACCAGCCGCCAGCCGAGCCGGGTGTCGTAGGTCTCCATGCGGTGCGGCAGGGCCTCGTCGGGCCGGGGCAGCACGAAGGGGGCGCGGCTCATGGACTCGGAGCCGCCGGCGATCACGATGTCGGCCTCGCCCGCGGCGATGGTGCGGGCGGCGGCGGTGACCGCTTCGAGTCCGGAGGCGCACAGCCGGTTGACGGTGGCGCCGGGCACGGAGTCGGGCAGTCCGGCGAGCAGGGCGGCCATGCGGGCGACGTTCCGGTTGTCCTCGCCGGCCTGGTTGGCGGCGCCCCAGTAGACGTCGTCGATGCGGGCCGGGTCGAGCGCGGGCACGTCGGCCACCAGGTGGCGGATCACGGTCGCGGCCAGATCGTCGGGGCGGACCGAGGAGAGGGCGCCGCGCACCTTGCCGATGGGGGTGCGGCGGGCGGTCGCGAAGTGGACGGGACGCACGGCGGGACTCCTGACCTACGACATTGTGGATCACGGAACGGTGCAGCACCCATTAATTAGCACTGCTAGTTTTGGACTATAGACCTCCGGCCGCCCCGCTGGGAAGCTCCCCCGGGGCCGGAGCCGGGGTGACGGGAGGAGACATGCACCACGTCCGCGAGCACGTCCTCGACGGCACGCACGGAGCCCTCGCCGTACGCGAGTGGCCGCATCCGGAGCCCCGCCTGCTGGCGCTCCTGGTGCACGGGTACGGCGAGCACGCCGGCCGGTACGACGAACTGGCCGGCGTGCTGACCGGGTACGGGGCCGCCGTGTACGCGCCCGACCACGCCGGTCACGGCCGGTCGGCCGGGGAGCGGGTGCTGATCGAGGACTTCGAGGACGTGGTCACCGATGTGCACGCGGTCGCGGACCTCGCCCGGGCCGCGCGTCCCGGCCTGCCGCTGGTCCTGCTCGGGCACTCGATGGGCGGGCTGATCGCGGCCCGCTACGCCCAGCGGTACGGCGACGGGCTGAGCGCGCTGGTGCTGTCCGCGCCGGTGATCGGCGCCTGGGAGCTGCCGGGGCGGCTGCTGGCCCTGGACGAGATCCCGGACACCCCGGTCAGCCCGTCCGCGCTGTCCCGGGACCCGGCCGTGGGAGCGGCGTACGCGGCCGACCCGCTGGTGTGGCACGGGCCCATGAAGCGGCCGACGCTCCGGGCGTTCGCCCGCACCCTGGAGACGGTCGCGCGAGGTGGTGACGTGGGCCGGCTGCCGCTGCTGTGGCTGCACGGCGACGACGACCGGCTGGTGCCGCTGTCCGGGAGCCGGCCCGGGGTGGAGCGGCTGAGCGGCGGCCGGCCGACCGAACGGATCTTCCCCGGAGCGCGGCACGAGGTCTTCCACGAGACGGACCGCGCGACGGCCCACGCGGAACTGCTCCGCTTCCTGGACCGGGTACTGCCCGACTGACCCCGGGTACGGCCCGACCGACCCGGCCAGGCAGAGAAACCTCCGGGTGCCGCCCCCGCTGATCAGCCGGTTTGCCGGTGCGTGCCGGGGGCACCCGCCCTTTCGGACCTCACTGAGGCAAGTCAAGGAAAGGGGATCCGCGCACCATGACCGTGGTCAAGAGCACACTTCCCGAAGAGGCGCTCGGTGTCACCGGCACCGCCCTCCAGGACACGCTGGTCGACCTGCTCGGGCTGTCGCTGGTGGGCAAGCAGGCGCACTGGAACATCGTCGGCCCCCGGTTCCGCTCCATCCACCTCCAGCTGGACGAGGTGGTCGCCACGGCCCGCGCCCACTCCGACACGGTGGCCGAGCGGGCCTCCGCGCTGGGCGTGCCGCCGGACGGCCGGCCGGAGACCATCGCGGCGACCTTCGCGCTGCCCGGCACCAAGGACGGCTGGCTGCGCGACACGGAGGTCGTGGAGCTGATGGTGTCCTCGCTGGAAGCGGCCATCGGCCGGCTGCGGGAGCGGATCGAGGCGACCGAGAAGGCCGACCCGGTCACCCAGGACCTGCTGATCACCATCACCGCCGACCTGGAGAAGCAGCGCTGGATGTTCGAGGCCGAGAACCACCCGCGCGACACGTCCGCGGGCTGATCCACGGCCCCGCACACCGCCCCGCCCCGGGCGGGGCACACACGGAAGGAGAAAACCCATGGCCGACTCGCTGGAATTCGAAGCGCTGTGGGACGACTTCCACCGCGTGGTGAACATGAGCTCGGCGGAGCTCGCGGCCTGGCTGAAGGTCCGGGACGCCGGCGAGGAGAGCGAACCGCTGCCGGAGCGGGCGGGCGGCGAGACCGGGCAGCACGTCCTGGCCATCCTGCAGAAGCGCCGCACCGACCTGACCGAGGACGACGTAGAGGTCATGCGGAGGGTCGTCGACACGGTCGGTGAGCTGGTGGACGCGGAGAACGAGCCCGAGCCGGAGAGTGCCCGGGACACCGGCCGCCGGCACCGGCTGATGACGCTGGGCCACGACCCGCTCAAGCCGTAGGGCCGTGAACCGCGACGAGCGCGTGCTGCGGGAGCTGGTGTCCGCGTACGGACGGACGTTCGCCGAGGAGGCGGGCATCCGGCTGAAGGACACCCCGCAGCCGCTGTACCGGCTGCTGGTGCTGTCCCTGCTGCTCAGCGCCCGGATCCGGGCCTCGGTCGCGGTGGCCGCCGCCCGCGCCCTGCACGAGGAGCACCTGGACAGCCCGCGCCGGATGGCCGAGGCCGGCCGGCAGCGGCGGGTGGACGCGCTCGGCCGGGGCGGCTACCGGCGCTACGACGAGCGGACGGCCACCCAGCTCGGGAACGGCGCGGAGCTGCTCGGCCGGCGCTGGGGCGGCGATCTGCGCCGGCTGCACCGGGAGGCGGAGGGCGACGTCGGCACCCTGCGGGAACTGCTGCAGGAGGAGCCGGGCATCGGGCCGGCCGGCGCCGACATCTTCCTGCGCGAGGCGCAGCGGGTGTGGCCGGACGTGGCGCCGTACCTGGACGGCAAGGCGCTGTCCGGCGCCGGGCGGCTCGGCCTGCCCGAGGATCCGCGGAAGCTGGCCGGGCTGGCCGGGGACACCCAGCCGGCCGTGCTGGCCGCCGCGCTGGTCCGGGCGGCGCTCGACAAACAGGTGGTCGAGGACTGCCTGCGCCGCGCCGGGTGATCGTGGCCGCGCAGGCTGATCGCGCAGGACCGCCCCCAGCACGGCTCCGGCGGGGCGCCCTCGGTCCCTGACCCCGGTCAGAGGCCCAGCACGTGGGCGATCGTCCGCAGTACGCCGGCGTCGTTGTTGGACGGGGCCAGGTGCCGGGCCCTGCGGATCACCTCGGGGTGGGCGCCGGCCATGGCGAAGGACCACTCGGCGGCGTCGAGCATCTCCAGGTCGTTCAGGTAGTCGCCGAACACCATCGTCTGGGCGGGTGTGACGCCGAGCGCCCGCTGCAGGCGGCGCAGGGCGGTGCCCTTGTTCGCGGTGCGGTTCATCACGTCCACCCAGTGCTCGCCGGAGACGACGACCTGGTGGGTGCCGGCGAAGGGGGCGAGGGCCGGGGCGACGGTGTGCTCGGCGGACGCGAAGTCGAACACCGCCACCTTGATCATCTCGTCCTCGACGGCGGTGACGTCCTCGACGATCCGGTGCTCGGCGTAGTACTGGCGCACCTCGGCGAGGAACGCCTCGTCGGTCCGCTCGACGTACGCCGCCCGCTTGCCGCAGACGACGGCGCCGACGTCCGCGCCGTCCGCGGCGAGCCGTCGTACCGTCCGCGCGATCTGCGCCGCGACGGGCCCGTCCAGCGGGTCGGAGCTGAGTTCCACGCCGTCGCGGACCACGTAGGTGCCGTTCTCCGCGATGAACACCATGCCCTCGGCGACCCGCTCGAACTGCCGGCGCAGGGTCGCGTACTGCCGTCCGCTGGCCGGGCTGAACAGCACCCCGCGGCGGCGCAGCTCGGCGAGCATCGGCCACAGCCCGTCGGGGATCCGCTTGGCGTCGTCCAGCAGCGTGCCGTCCATGTCGGTGACGATCAGCCGGATGTCGGCGGGGCCCGCGGGCAGCGCGGCGGTGTCGAGGAGGGGGGCGGGTATGGCGGACATGTGCTGCTTCCGGTCGGGTGCGGGGATACCGGTCCAGTGTTCCTCATCCGCCCGACCGGCCCCGAACCGCCCGGGGTGATCCGTTTCCCGGGACAGAACGATCACCGGGAGGGACAATGACGGCGGAGAACAGCATGTGAGAAGGGGCGGACAGGTGAGCGAGGGGCACTCCCCGGCGACCGGGGCGGCACGGCTGGACACCGGCGTGGCGCACAACGCACGGGTCTGGAACCACTGGCTGGGCGGCAAGGACAACTACGAGGTCGACCAGCGGGTGGGCGACCACATCGCCGGGATGTTCCCGGTGATCCGGGCGGTGGCCCGCGCGGACCGGGACTTCCTGGGCCGGGCGGTGCGGTTCCTGGCCGCCGAGCGGGGGATACGGCAGTTCCTCGACATCGGCACCGGGCTGCCCACGGCCGACAACACCCACGAGATAGCCCAGCGGATCGCGCCCGAGTCACGGATCGTGTACGTCGACAACGACCCGATCGTGCTGGTGCACGCCCGCTCGCTGCTGACCAGTTCCCCCGAGGGCGTCACCGACTATCTCGACGCCGACGTGCGCGACCCGGACGTCATCGTGCGGGACGCCGCGCGGACCCTCGACCTGGACCGGCCGGTGGCGGTGATGATGCTGGGCATCCTCAACTTCGTGCCGGACACCGCCGAGGCCCGGGACATCGTGCGGCGCGTCATGGCGGCCGTTCCGTCCGGCAGCCACCTGGTGCTCACCCACCCGACGTACGACGCCGAGGCGGGCGGCGCGGGCAACGTCGCCGCGATGGAGTTCTGGAACGCCCACGCCACCCCGCCGATCACCGCCCGGAGCCACGCCGAGATCGCCGGCTTCCTCGACGGCCTGGAGCCGGTCGAGCCCGGGCTGGTGCCGTGCTCGCGGTGGCGCGCCGGGGCGGACGCCGCCGTGGTGCCGCAGTACGGCGCGGTCGCCGTGAAACCCTGACCCCGGGGCCCGGCCGTCCCCCGCCGGCCGGGCCCGTCGAGGAGGACGCATGACCACGCTCGCCGACCCCCGACCCGGCGGCCGCCCCGGCGACCTGGACCGGGTGCCCGCCCTCACCGCGGACCTGGCGGCCCGGGGCGTGCACGGCATCGTCCTGGCGTACGTGGACACGGCGGGCGTCTGCCGGGTCAAGACGATCCCGACGGCACGGCTGGAGGCGGCCGTGGCCTGGGGTGTCGGCATGTCGCCGGTGTTCGACACCTTCCTCGCCGACGACTCCATCGTCACCACCGACGTCCTCGGCTCCCCCGACGGCGACCTCAGGCTCTACCCCGACCTCGACCACCTCGTACCGCTGGCCGGACAGCCCGGCTGGGCGTGGGCGCCGGTGGACCGGATCACCCAGGAGGGCGAGCGGCACCCCGGCTGCGCCCGGACCTTCCTGCGCCGGATCGTCACGGACGCCGCCGACCGGCACGGCCTCGCCTTCAAGGCGGCCATCGAGATCGAGTGGGCCGTCGGCGTCGGTTCGGCGCCCGCCGACGAGTTCGTCCCGGCCGCCACCGGGCCGGCCTACGGCGCCGTCCGGCAGGTGGAGCTGAGCGACTACACCGCCGAGCTGCTGGCCGCGCTCGCCGCCCAGGGCGTGGACGTCGACCAGATCCATCCCGAGTACGCGCCCGCCCAGTTCGAGGTGTCGGTGGGCGCGCTGGACCCGGTGGCGGCGGCCGACCGCAGCGTGCTGGTGCGGCAGACGATCCGGGCGGTGGCCCAGCGCCACGGGCTGCGGGTCTCCTTCGCGCCGGCCTACCTCCCCGAGGGGGTCGGCAACGGCGGCCATCTGCACCTGTCCTGCTGGCGCGACGGGATGAACCTGCACTCCGGCGGCGAGGGCCGGTACGGCATGACGGCCACGGCCCAGGCGTTCCTGGCCGGGATCCTTGCCCATCTGCCCGGCCTGACCGCGGTGACCGCGCCGAGCCCGGCCAGCTATCTGCGGCTCCAGCCCTCCCAGTGGGCGGGGGTGTTCACCGCCTGGGGCCGGGAGACCCGCGAGGCCGGCGTACGGGTCGTCACCGGCACCGCGGGCCGCCGGGACCAGGACGCCAACCTGGAGGTCAAGCCCGTCGACCTGGCCGCCAACCCGTATCTGGCCCTCGGCTGTGTGATCGCCGCCGGGAGCGACGGCATCACGGCGGACCGCCCGCTGCCCGGGGAGATCACCGGCGACCCGGTGCGGTACGGCCCCGACGAGGCGGCGGCGCTGGGCGTACGACGGCTGCCGCGGTCCCTGCCGGCGGCCGTGACGGAGTTCCGCGCGGACCCGGTGCTGCGGGCCGCGCTGGGCCCGGTCCTCGCCGACGCGGTGAGCGCCGTACGGCTCGGTGAGGCGGCGGCCGTCGAGGGGCTCGCCCCCACCGCGCTGGCGGCGTTCTACCGCTGGGCGTACTGACCGTGGCCGCCCCGGGACCGGTCCACGAGGCCCTCGCCGCGCTGCCGCTGGTGGACCACCACTGCCACGGCGCGGTGACCGCCGATCTGACCGCCGGCCAGTTCGCGTCCCTGCTCACCGAGGGTGCGGCCTGGCCCGGCGTCTCCCCCTTCGACACCCCCGCCGGCGTGGCCGTGCGCCGCCACTGCGCACCCCTGCTGGACCTGCCCCGGCACGCCCCGCCCGCCGACTACGCGGCCCGGCGCGCGGAACTCGGCTGGCGGGAGGTCAACCGGCGGTTCCTGGCGGCGGCCGGGGCCGAGGTGTTCTGCGTGGACACCGGCTTCGCCCCGCACCCGCTCACCACGCCCGCCGAGCTGGGAGCGGCGGCCGGGGCCACCGCCTGCGAGGTGGTACGGCTGGAGCGGGTCGCCGAGGCGGTGGTGGCGCGGGGCGTGGAGGCGGGCGAGTACGCGGCCGTGTTCCGCGCCGCCGCCGAGGAGGCCGTACGGCGGCCGGGCGTGGTGGCGGTGAAGTCGGTCGCGGCCTACCGCACGGGCTTCGCCCTGGACCCCGGGCGTCCCACGGACACCGAGGTGACCCGGGCGGCCCGGCACTGGGCGGCGCGCGGCGGACGCCTGGCCGACCCGGTGCTGGTACGGCACCTGCTGTGGACCGCCGTCGACCTGGGGCTGCCGCTGCAACTGCACACCGGGTTCGGCGACGCGGACCTGCGGCTGCACCACGCCGACCCCGCCCTGCTCACCGACTGGCTGCGCCTGACCGCCGGCACGGTCCCGGTCCTGCTGCTGCACTGCTGGCCGTACCACCGTCAAGCGGCGTACCTGGCGGCGGTGTTCGAGCACGTGTACCTGGACGTCGGCCTCGCGCTGCACCACACCGGGCCGGCCCGCTGCCGGGCGGTGCTGGAGGAGGCGCTGGAGGTGACCCCGTTCCGCAAACTGCTGTACAGCTCCGACGCCTACGGTGTGGCCGAGTTCCACCACCTCGGCGCCCTGTGCTTCCGCCGGGGCCTGGCCGGTCTGCTGCAGGACCGGGTGGACGCCGACGAGTTGAGTCTGGCCGACGCCCTGCGGATCGCGGACTGGACGGGCCGCGGCAACGCCCGACGGCTGTACGGACCGCCCGTGTCCGAACCCGACGGCCTCTCCATGTCCGAAGCGGCCCGCGATCCCGGCGGGCGCCCCACCCGGAAAGTATGATCAAGCAATGTCTGACATGACCGAGACCACGCCCGGCTGGCTGACCACGGACGAGCTGGAGATGGCCAGGGCCCGGATGCCGATCCTGTACGTCGAGGCCGTGCCGGTGCGCGTGGACGACAGCGGTGAGGTCACCAGCATCGGGCTGCTGCTGCGCATCGGCCCGGACGGCACGGTCAGCCGGACCCTGGTCTCCGGCCGGGTCCTGCACCACGAGCGGGTCCGCGACGCGCTGCTGCGCCACCTGGAGAAGGACCTCGGCCCGGTCGCGCTGCCCCGTGTCCCCGCCTCCCTCCAGCCGTTCACCGTCGCCGAGTACTTCCCGACGGCGGGCATCACGCCGTACCACGACCCGCGCCAGCACGCGGTGTCCCTGGCCTACATCGTGCCGGTCACCGGCGACTGCCGGCCCCGCCAGGACGCGCTGGACCTCGTCTGGTTCAGCCCGCAGGAGGCCGCCTCCCGGGCCGTGCAGAGCGAGATGCCGGGCGGGCACGGGGTGCTGCTGAAGCAGGCGCTGGCACACGTCGGGCTGGTGTCCTGAGCACACGGGTCGTGGCCGGCGCATGACGGTGTCGTGTACCCGGCATGACTATCGTGTGCTCCGACAGGGTGAGCCGATCGTGGCCGGGAGTGCGCGTGCGGGAGACGGGCCGGCTGCCGCTGCCGTTGCGGAAGGACGGGCCGCGGTGGAGCACGGTGGTCGCCGAGCGCAGTGTGCTCGGCGTCGTGCACAACATCACGTCCGCCACGCGGCTGCTGGATCTGCTGGCCGTCTTCGAGGGCGACGAGCGGGTCCAGGTGTTCTTCACGCGCACCGGTTCCTCCGAACTCGACGGCGGGACGGAGGAATTCCTCACCTCGCGCGGAATGGCGCGGATTTCCTGGCAGGAGGCGCTGTCCCAGCCGTTCGACCTCGCCGTGGCCACGAGTCGTGGCGGGGAATTGCACAGAATTCCTTTTCCTCTTGTAGGGGCGCCGCACGGGGCTGGATACAACAAGGTTTTGAGCCGGGAGCGGAAATCTGGGGCATTCGGGCTGACGTCGGAGTGGCTGGTCCATGAGGGGCGGGTCGTGCCGGCCGCGATCGTGCTGTCCCATGACGAGCAGCTGCGGCGGCTCGCGGACGGTTGCCCCGAGGCGGTTCCCCGCGCCGTCGTCGCCGGTGATCCGTGTCTCGACCAGCTCCGTGCCGGACTGGCCTTCCGGGCGGCGTACCGGCGGGCCCTCGGACTGCTGCCCGGCCAGCGTCTGGTGGTCGTCTCCTCGACCTGGGGCCGTGGCTCGGTGCTCGGCACGCCCGGGGCGGATGTGCTGCGCCGCGCGCTGGCCGAACTCCCGGCCGACGAATTCCGCGTTCTCGCCGCCGTACACCCCAATGCGTGGTACGGCCACGGCGCCTGGCAGATATGCCATTGGCTCGCCCCGCTGACCGAATCCGGAATGCTGCTCCCGGCGCCGGAGACCGAGACGTGGAAAGCCGCCCTGTGCGCGGCCGATTTCCTCATCGGCGACCACGGATCGCTCACCATGTACGGCACCGCCCTGGGAATTCCGTGCGTTCTGGGTGCCTTCGACGATTCCGCCGTGGCCCCCGACTCCCCCATGGACCGCCTCGGCCGGCTTCTCCCCCGTCTCTCCCGCACCGTGCCCCTGCTCCCCCAGCTGCTGCACGCGGCGCGCACCCAGCCGGACGACCCCGGACTGGCCGCGCTGCGGCAGAGCGTGTCCTCGGCGCCCGGCGAGTCGGCCCGGCGGCTGCGCCGGCTGTTCTACAGCCGGCTGAAGCTGCCGGAGCCCGCGCACCCGGCGGCCACCCGCGCGATACCGGTCCCCTCCCCCGGCCCCGCCGCGCCCCGGCTGCCGCACCTGCCGGCCACCCTCGTCACCGCCACCGCCGACGACGAGCCCGGCGACGGTGTCACGGTCCGGGTCCGGCGCTTCCCGGCCACGGCGCAGCGCACCCAGAGCCGTCACCTCGCCGACGCGCATCTCGCCGCCGACCCCGACGACCCCGATCCCCGCTGGCCGCGCTCGGCCGACGTGCTGCTGGTGCCCGCCGAGCGCGGGCTGCTCCCGGACGAGGTGAGCGGGTCCTCTCTCGCCCGGCGCTTCCCGGGGTGCGCGCTGGTGGCCGTCGAGGAGGCCGGTCACGGCTGTACGGCGCTGTTCGGCGACGGCACCCGGCTCCGGGCCCGCTGGGCCGAGCGCCCGGCCTGGGCGTCGTTCGCCGTCGCGGCCTCGGCCGCGTACGCCTGGGCGGGGTCCGGCCCGGTCCCGCTCCGGCCCGGCGTCCGGGCGCGGCTGACCGTGCGGGCCGGTGACCATCCCGAGGCCGGGCTAGTCGAGTTCACCGTCCCCTGAGCGCACGCGGCTGTTGCCGAGGCGGCGCCGGGCCTCCTCCGCGCGCGGGCTGCGGGCCTGCTCGAACAGCGCCCCGGCGGCGGCCCAGTCGGCGGCCGCCCGCCGCTCGTCCCCCAACTGCCGGTGGACGTCGCCCCGCCGGGTGGGAGTCACCTGCTCACCGGCCATGACGGGAGCGCAGTGGGGGGTGACGGCGTCCTGCCGGATCAGGTCACCGTCTCCGTGCCGGCCACCGGCCACCGGCCTCGGTGACGTGCCGTGTACCGCGCCTTCGCCGGCACATGGCCGTGCACACAGCGAAGACCCCCGTGCCGGGTGGCATCGGGGGTCTTCGCCGGGCGGGGGTCAGACGCGGTTGGCCTTCAGGGTGACGGTGAACGTCTCGAGGAGGTTGCCCTGGGTGTCGTAGCGGCCGGAGGTGCCGGTCGAGGTCCAGGTGTCGCCGTTGATGGTGCCGGTCTGGTCGGCCTTGATGTAGGAGACGACGGCGCCGGTGGAGTCGTAGATCGGGTGCTCCAGGTGGAAGGTGAACGAGGAGCCGCTCTGCTTCCAGGTGCCGGTGGCGAGGTAGGCGTTGTCCTCCGGGATCATCTTCAGGGTGCCGTTGCCGTAGAAGAAGAAGTGCGGCTGGACCGGGTTGGAACCGGCGGTGCCGGAGCCCTGCCACTCGCCGGCCAGGCTGGCGTACGTCGCGTCGGCGGCGATCGGGGCGTCGGCGGTGGTGGCCGCGGACGCGGTGGCGGCGCCCAGGCCCGTCAGGGCGAGTACGGCGGTGGCGGCGACGACGCCGGCGCGGGTGGCGATGCTGCGCATGAGGTGCCCTCTTCCAGATGTGGTGTCGATGGTGAGGTGATGCGTGGT
Organism: Streptomyces sp. DSM 40868; assembly: GCF_011820545.1. NCBI lineage: Bacteria > Bacillati > Actinomycetota > Actinomycetes > Kitasatosporales > Streptomycetaceae > Streptomyces > Streptomyces sp. DSM 40868. The sequence continues at coordinate 7,447,829 of NZ_CP050504.1, read as the reverse complement.
ACTTCTCAGGTGGTGCTTGGTGCGTGGTGCGAAAAGGAGTCTGATGCGGTCTCCTAGAGCGGCGATCGAGGGCTGCTCGCAAGGCGGCTGACCCGTATTCTCAGGGCGCCAGTTCCCGGAAGGCGCCGCCGAAGTAGAGCATCGGGCGCCCTTCGCCCTCCCCGGTGTGGGTGACCTCCGCGACGAGGATCATGTGGTCGCCCGCGGTGTGCCGCTGCCGGATCCGGCAGGCGAGCGTGGCCAGGGCGCCGCGCACCGCCGGTGTGCCGTTGGGCAGCGTCTCGAAGGCGCCGTCGGTGAACTTGTCGGCGCCCCGGGTGGCGAACCGTCGCGCGACGGCCGTCTGGTCGTGGGCGAGGATGCTGATCCCGCAGTCGGCGGCCCGGGTGAACGTGTCGTACGAGGTGGCGGTTTCGGCCAGGCAGACGAGCACGAGCGGCGGCCGCAGCGACACCGAGCAGAAGGAGCTCGCGGTGAAGCCGTGCGGTGCCCCGAGCGCGTCGCGCGCGGTGACCACGACCACCCCGCTGGCGAACCGGGCCAGGGCCGCCCGGAAGCTGTCGGCGTCGACGCCGCGTACCGTTTCGGTGATGCCGCCGGTCACGGATCGGCCCTCCCGGTGTCCTCGCCGGCCCGCAGCGCGGCGAGCACGGCCCCTTGGCGCACGTCCCGAGCGGCGGCCAGCCGCCGGTAGGCGTCGGCGCCCTGTCCGTACGCCCGCTCGGTCTGCTCGGCGAGCGTCCGCACGATGTCGTCGGTGAGCGCGGGCGTGCCCAGGTGCTCCCACTCGGCGGCCATCCGGTCCCCGACGGCGCCCAGCATCCGCCTGAGGCCCCCGGGACCGCCGCCCAGGTGGAACGCCTGGAACGGTCCGACCGCGCCCCAGCGCAGTCCGATCGATCCGGTCACCACGGCGTCGACCTCCTCGGCCGTGAGGTATCCCTCGGCCACCAGGTGCACGGCCTCCCGGAACAGGGCCGACTGCAGCCGGTTCGCGGGGGTGCCGGCCAGGGGGCGGCGCAGCGCGACCGGCACCTTGCCCAGGGACCGGTAGAACGCGGCGGCCCGCTCCACGGCGTCGGGCCGGGTGCGGGTGCCCGGGACCAGTTCCACCAGCGGCATCAGATGGGCCGGGTTGAACGGGTGGCCGACCAGCAGTCCCGAAGGGTCGTCCATGGTGGCGCCCAGCGCGTCCGCGGACAGCGACGAGGACGACGACAGCAGCAGCACGTGGTCCGGGGCGGCCCGCTCGGCCTCGGCGAACAGCTCCTGCTTCAGGGCGAGTTGCTCGCGTACGTTCTCCTGCACCAGGTCGGTGCCGGCGACCGCCTTGGCCACGTCCGGCTCGATCGTGAGCCGGTCCAGCAGCCGGGCCGGGTCGGCGGGCGGCGCGGGCAGCGACGGGGCGAACAGCTCCACCGCCTCGCGTGCCGCCCGCTCGGCGTCGGTCCTGCGGGTGCTGAGCCGTACGTCGAGGCCGTGGGCGAGGAACAGTGTGGTCCAGGCCAGACCGATGGTGCCCGCACCGACCACGGTGACGGTGCGTACGGGCCCGGTCATCGGGCCGGCGTGGCGAAGTGCGGTGCCACCTGCCGCGCGAACAGCTCCGTCGAGCGCTTGGCGACCTCCACGGGCAGCAGCCCGGAGTGGATGGTCAGGCTGAGGGTGATGTCCGGGCCGAACCAGCCCTGGATGCGCTCGATCTGGGCGCGGACCTCGGCCGGCGATCCGGCGAGCAGCTTGTCCGCCTCCAGCTTCTTGTCGAAGTCGTAGGTGCGGGTGGCCTCGAGGATCCTTTCGTAGCCCGGGTAGGCGCTGCTGGAGACGCGTCCCCACGCGGAGACGGCCTCGGCCATGCGCTGGTTGTACGCCTCGTCGTCCTTGCGGGCCAGGCGGCGTGCCTCGTCGCCGTCCTCGGCGACGTAGGTGGGGTAGCTGAACTGCACGCGGCCCGGTCCCTCGTGGCCCGCCGCGGCGCGCGCCGCCCGGTAGGCGCCGAGCATCTCCTGGGCCTTCTCGACGGACGAGGTGGCGGGCACGAGCAGCAGGTGGTGGCCGGCGCGCCCCGCGGACTCGCAGGACTCGAGGCTCATGGCGGTGGCGACGTGGGTCGGCGGGTGCGGCCGCTGCACCGGGCGCGGCTGCAGGGTGACCGGGCCGAACTTGTGGAAGCGTCCCTCCCAGACCACGTCCTCCTCGGTCCACAGCCGGCGGATCGCCTCCACGTTCTCCTCGAACAGGGCGCGGCTGTCGTCGATGGACACGCCGAAGGCCGCGAACTCGTCGGGCAGGAAGGCCCGTCCGAAGCCCACCTCCAGCCGGCCGTGCGAGAGGTTGTCCAGCATGGCGAGCTTGCCCGCGAGCTTGACGGGGTGGGTGAACGCGGGCAGCACGGTGCCGGTGATCAGCCGGATGCGGCGGGTGCGGGCGGCCGCGGCGGCCAGGAAGGTGACCGGGTCGGGGCTGTAGCCGCCGTACCGGAAGAAGTAGTGCTCGACGATCTTCACGTGCTGGAAGCCGAGCGTGTCGGCGTGCTCGGCCACGGACAGTGCCTCGTCGTAGTAGGTCGCGCCGTCCTTGTCGGCGGGACCCACGGTCGGGAAGAAGGTCACTCCGAATTCCACTGTGCACCTCGCGGGCTGATGTCGACTGCGGTACGGCGACGCTCGCAAGCCTGGCTCGCAGTCGGCTGGAGGCCGGATCGAGCAAGAACGTACTTGCCAGAGACCGGACCACCGAGTAATAGTTGGTTTGTCACAACCAACCGAGCGGGATCGGTGCCGGACATGGGACGCACGTCAGCCAATCCACCAGAGGGACCGGACGAGCAGCGCGAGGCCTCCGGTGAGGTGGCGTCGGCCCTCGCCGTGGTGGGGAACTGGATGTTCTCCACGGCGGCCAGGCGCCGCATCATGGCGGCCTCCGGTCTCGAACTGTCCCTCGGGGACTACACGCTGCTCGCCCAGATCTCCCAGCACGCACCCGTGCGGCTGTCGGTCCTCGCGGACCTGATGGAGGTCGACAAGTCCACACTCACCCCGCCCGCCAAGCGGCTCCAGGCCCGCGGCTTCATCGTCCGCGAGCCCGACCCGGCGGACGCCCGCGCCCAGCTGGTGAGCGTCAGCCGGGCCGGCAAGCAGGCCGTCCGCAAGCTCTGGCAGGCCCGGGCCGCCATCGTGGCGGAGCTGATGGAGGACTGGAGCACCGCCGACATCAAGAACCTGGCCACCCATCTGGCGGCCTTCGCCGAAGCGATCGAGAAGAAGGGGTAGGGACCGTGACCCACTTAGGGACCCAGGACGGCACGGGTGGCGGCGGCGCGGCCACCGCTGCTCCCGGCACCCCGCCGTCCCCGGGCCGCACCGCACCGCCCTGGGTGATCGTCACCCTCGCCTGTCTCGGCCAGTTCATGGTGCTGCTCGACGTGTCCATCGTGAACGTCGCGTTACCGTCCATCCAGAGCGGCCTCGGCTTCAGCGACACCGGACTGCAGTGGGTCGTGAACGCCTACACGCTCGCCTTCGCCGGTTTCCTCATGCTCGGCGGCCGGGCCGGTGACCTCCTCGGCCGCAAGCGCGTCTACATCGCCGGCATCGCCGTGTTCACCGCGGCGAGCCTGGTCGGCGGCCTCGCGGACAGCCCCGGCGTGCTGATCGTCGCCCGTGTCGTGCAGGGCGTCGGCGCCGCCTTCCTGTCGCCGATCACCCTCGCCCTGCTGACCACCACCTTCCCCGAGGGACCCAGACGGGCCTCCGCGCTGGGCCTGTGGAGCGCGGTGGCGGGCGGCGCCGGCGCGGTCGGCTCCATCGCCGGCGGTCTGCTCACCGGCTATCTGTCCTGGCGCTGGATCCTCCTGGTCAACATCCCCATCGGCATCGCCCTCATCGCGGGCTGCATGCGCTACCTCGACCACCGGCGCAGCGAGGGGCCGCGCCGGCTCGACATCCTGGGCGCGGCCACCGTCACCCTCGCCCTCCTCGCCCTCGTCTACGGCATCGTCAACACCGCTTCGTACGGCTGGACTTCACCGCAAGTGCTGCCACCGCTGATCATCGGCCTGGTGCTGCTCGCGCTGTTCTGCTTCGTCGAGGAGCGCGTCGCCAAGGTCCCGCTGATACGGCTCGGCCTGCTGCGCGCCCGTTCGGTGGCCGGCGGCAATCTGGTGGGACTGCTGATGAACGCCGCGTTCCTGTCGATGTGGTACTTCGTCTCGCTGTACCTGCAGAACGTGCGCGGTTACAGCCCCGTCCAGGCCGGACTCGCCTTCCTGCCGCACACACTGATGGTGATGACCGGGGCGCGTCTCAGCTCCCGGCTCATCTCCAAGGCCGGCACCCGTCCGCTCATCCTGGCCGGCGCCCTCAGCGCGCTCGCCGGCTTCGTGTGGCAGTCCCAGCTCGGACCGCACAGCAACTTCGTCCTGATGGTCGTGCTGCCCGGCATGCTGATGGCGCTCGGCGTCGGACTGGTCTTCACCCCCGTCGCCGCGGCGGCCACCTCCGGAGTCGCGCCCGCCGACGCCGGAGTGGTCTCCGGACTGCTCAACACCTCACGCCAGATCGGCGGCGCCCTCGGCCTCGCCATCCTCACCACCATCGCGACGAGCCGTATCCAGTCGCTCTCCGGTGACACTCAGCCCACCCCGGACAACCTGGTCTCCGGCTACGGCCTGGCCTTCCTGGTGGCCGCGGCCTTCGTGGTCCTCGGCGCGGCGTCGGCACTCGTCCTGCCACGCGTCGCCAAGAACCGCTCCTGACGGCCGACCTTTCTACAAGGAGACCTCGTTGAGCAGCGACAAGCCCCGACTGACCTACCCGCACCTGCACTTCCGCGAGCCCAACCCGCTCGCCGACGGCAACTACCCGGGATTCGCGCCGGGTTCGCGCGTCGCCGACGGGATGCGCATCGACCGCGACGTCGAGATCCCGGTCCGTGACGGCAGCGTCCTGTACGCCGACGTGCACCGGCCCGCCGACCCCGGCGCGGCACCGCTGCCCGTGCTGATCTCCTGGGGCCCCTACGGCAAGCACGGCGGCCGCAGCACCGCCCCCAGCCGCAGCGCCGCCAGCGGCGTCGACCCGTCCTGGGTCTCCCCGTACGCGGCGATCGAGGCCCCGGACCCGCTGTTCTGGTGCCGCCACGGCTACGCGGTGATCTACATCGACCCGCGCGGCACCTGGAGCACCCCCGGCGACTACACCCTCGCCTCGGAGCAGGAGGCACAGGACTTCCACGACGCGATCGAGTGGGCCGGCACCCGTGACTGGTCCAACGGCAAGGTCGGGCTGTCCGGTGTCTCGTACCTGAGCATCGCCCAGTGGCGGGTGGCCGCGACCAGGCCGCCGCACCTGGCCGCCATCAACCCCTGGGAGGGCCTGACCGACTTCTACCGGGACATCGCCTACCACGGCGGCATCCCGGAGACCGGCTTCATGGAGGTGTTCGCCCGGCACAGCCTCGGCTACTCCTCCACCCGCGTCGAGGACCTGGAGCGCCTCGCCCCCGAGCACCCCTTCGACGACGCGTACTGGGACGCCAAGCGGGCGGTCCTGGAGAACGTCGAGGTGCCCGCGTACGTGGTCGCCAGCTGGTCCAACCAGGGCCTGCACGGCCGCGGCACCCTGGAGGGCTTCAAGCGCATCTCCTCGGCCCACAAGTGGCTGGAGGTGCACGGCCGCAAGACCTGGGAGTACTACTACCGGCCCGAGAACGTCGCCAACCAGCTCAAGTTCTTCGACTGGGCGCTGAAGGGCGAGGACAACGGCTGGACCCAGCGGCCGAAGGTGCTCACCGAGGTGCGCGAACGGGCGAACGCCGGCTATGTCGCGCAGGAGCGGGAGTGGCCCATCGCCCGCACCGAGTACGTGCCGCTGCACCTGGACGCGGCCACGGGCACCCTGGCCGACAAGCCGCCGCTGGCCGAGGCCGAGGTGAGCTACCCGGTCCAGGACGGCGACGGGGTCGGCGGGACCCGCTTCACCTACCGGTTCACCGAGCGGACCCGGCTCACCGGCCACGCCAAGCTGCGGCTGTGGCTGGAGGCGCGGGGCTCCGACGACGCCGACGTCTTCGTCGCGCTGCGCAAGAGGGACGCCACGGGCCAGGAGGTGCCGTTCCCGTTCTTCGCGCTGTACGACAACGGCCCCGTCGCCCTCGGCTGGCTGCGGGCCAGCCACCGGGCCCTGGACGAGCAGCGCTCCACGCCGTGGCAGCCCTGGCACCCGCACGACCGCGAGGAACTCCTCGAACCGGGCGTCCCGGTCGCCCTGGACATCGAGATCTGGCCCTCGTCGACGCTCTTCGAGCCGGGCGAGAGCCTCGAGGTCGTCGTCCAGGCGGGCGATGTCGTCACCGGCGTACTGCCCGGACACCGCGTCACCCGCAACGCGGGCGACCACATCATCCGCACCGGCGGCCGGTTCGACAGCCATCTGCTCGTCCCCGTCGTCGCGGACGAGTAATCCGTACACGATTCACCAAGAAGGAGTGAGGACAGGTGCGTGCCGTCCTGCTGAAAGATTTCGGTCCTCCGGACCGGCTGACCGTGGCCGAGGTACCCGACCCGCGCCCCGCCCGGGGCGAGGTGACGATCCGGGTCGCCGCCGTCGGCATCCAGTTCCTGGAGACCCAGGTCCGCTCCGGCATGATGCGCGGGGCCCTGGGCGGCGCGCCCCTTCCCGTGATCCTCGGCAAGGAGATCGCGGGCGAGGTCATCGAGGCCGGGGAGGGCGTCGATGCGGCGCTCGTCGGCAGCCGGGTGCTCGCCACGACCGGCGGTGTCGGCGGCTACGCCGAACTCGCCACCGCGCCCGCCGATGAGCTCGTCCCGGTGCCCGACGGGCTGGACTTCCGCGACGCCGTCGCGCTCTACCGCTACGGTGCCACCGCCCGCGGCCTGATCGACGCCGCACGCGTCGGCGAGGGCGACCGGGTCCTGGTGCAGGCCGCCGCCGGCGCCGTCGGCACGATCCTCGTCCAGCTGCTCAAGCGGGCCGGCGCGACGGTGATCGGCACGGCCCGCGGCGCCGCGAAGCTCGGCCTCGTCAAGGAGCTGGGCGCGGACCACGTGATCGACTACTCGCTGCCGGGCTGGACCGAGCAGGTGCGCCAGGCCGCCGGGGGCGCCGTCGAGGTCGTCTACGACCACGTCGGCGGCGAACTCGGGCGCGATTCCTTCTCGCTGCTCGCCCCCGGCGCCGGCCGGCAGATCGTGTTCGGTTTCTCCAGCGGGCAGCCGCTCGACGTGAAGCCCATGGAGCTGTTCGGTCGCGGGCTGACCCTGACCGGCTTCAGCGCGGGTCTCATCTGGAACCGGCCCGCGTTCGCCCGCGAGCTGGTCACCGACGTGCTCGGCCTGGCGGTCGCCGGCGAGATCAAGCCGGTCATCGGCCAGAGCTACCCGCTGGAGCGGGCGGCCGAGGCGCATGCCGCCGTGGAGGCGCGCAGCACCATCGGCAAGACCCTGCTCATCCCGTGAGCCACCTTCCGCAGCACGCACCTTGCGCACAAACGTCCGGGCCGGCCGAGGCCCGGGTCTTACCGAGGAGAACGACAACATCATGACCACCGCATCCAAGATCTTCGTGGCGGGCGCCACCGGCCTGCTGGGCGGCCAGATCGTCAGCAACCTGCTGGACAAGGGCGCCTCCGTGCGGGCGCTGGTCCGGCCGGGCACCGACGGCGACAAGAAGGCCGCCCTCACCGCGCTTCAGGCCCGCGGCCTGGAGCTCGTCGAGGGTGACATCACCGACCCGGTGGAGAAGCTGGCCGCCGCGATCGGTGACGCCACGACCGTGGTCTCGGCCGTCCAGGGCGGCCCGGACCTGATCATCGACGGGCAGGTGAACCTGGTGCGCGCCGCCGAGCAGGCCGGTGCCCGCCGTTTCATCCCGTCCGACTTCGCGATCGACATCACGAAGCTGGACGACGAGGACAACGTCATGATCGGCTGGCGCCGGCAGGCCGCGGCCGCGTACGGCGACACCAGCCTCGAGGTGATCTCCGTGCTCAACGGCGCGTTCTACGAGGTCATGATCGGCTTCATGGGCCTCGTCGACTGGGAGGCGGGTACCGTCTCCCACTTCGGCGACCCCGACCAGCCGCTCGACATGACCTCGGTCCCCGACACCGCCGCCTTCACCGCCGCGGTCGCCCTCGACCCGGAGGCCAAGGGCACCCAGCGGTTCGCCGGTGAGGTGCTGTCGATGCGCCAGTTCCACCAGACCCTCGAGCGGGCCACCGGCCGCAGCCTGACCCTGAAGAACCTCGGCACCGCCGACGAGCTGCGCGCCGAGATCACCCGGCAGGCCGCCGGCACCCAGAACCCGTTCGAGTACGTGGGTCTGCAATACCAGTGGTGCATGGTGACGGGCAAGGCGAAGTTCGACACCCTGGACAACGCCAAGTACCCGCAGGTGAAGCCTCGTTCGCTGGAGGACTTCGTCCGGGAGAACGCGCCCAAGGCGTGACCCAGGCACCGCCGGTACGACGTGACCGGTGCGGCGGTCATCGCCGTACCGGCGGTCACCGGGGCGGCGGCCTGCCGCGGCGGTGGGAATCCCCCGCTCACCGCCGCGGTTCGCCGCCGCCCCGGCTTCTTGTGCTCCTGTCCCGGCCGGATACAGCACATCCACACAACATACCGGCGGGTCGGTTCGGTAAGAGGGCGCGCCTCCCGCCCTTGCGACCGGCGGCCCGGTGGACTGTTCATCCGGCAATCGACCGACGTCCGCCCTGACGTCCGCGAAAGGTGGTGCCCTGGGCTGCGGGGAGAGGACAGGTGACCGTTGACGAACCGTGAGACCGGTTTGTAATTTCGTGACCTGCCTCTACAAAAAATACAGGAGGTCCGGATGGTTATGCACGATCTCTACGGTTTGACCACCTGTACCCGGACGCTGTCCCCCAGCGTCATGGCGTGTATCGGCCACCCCGTCCGAGCCGTATTAGGCAGGGCCAGGTGATCTCTCACATCGCGCGCAGGAAATGTGCGACACGCCTGGTCCCAGTGGTGATCGTCATGGTGCCGGCCGCGGGAGCGGCCATGGTGGCCGACGCCCCCCTGTGGGGCGGCCACGGAATACTGCGGGGCCTGGTCGCCCTGCTGACCGTATTGATGTACGCGGGCCTCCCGGCCCTGTTGGTCATGGACGCCTCGACCTGTAGACCACGCCGCCTGTCCGCGTGCCTGGCACTGCTGCCCGCGCTCGCGGTGACTCCTTTGCTGGTGTTCATGCCGGACGCGCTGAGCTACCCCGTGCTGGCCCTGGTCGTGTCGGTGGTGGCGCTCGACTGCCGACGACGTATCCGGGAGCTGCTCTGGGCCCAGCAGCGCAGAATCGTCGAGGAACGGAAACGGACCCTGCGCGAGAGCCGCCAGCTGCGGCGCGACGTGCACGACGTGCTCGGCTACAGCCTGTCGGCCATCACGGTCAAGGCGGAACTCGTCGACCGGTACCTGGTGGAGAACGACCCACGGGTCAGGGAAGAGGTGGCCGAGCTGCTGGCGCTGTCCCGCAGGACGCTCGCCGAGATGCGCTCCTTCTCCTCGGCCGCGCGACGGCTGTCCCTCGGCGTCGAACTCGCCTCCGTGCGGCGGGTGCTGGCGGCGGCCGGCGTGGAAACGCTGGTCTACGGCGACGCCTCCGAGGTGCACGATCCGGCGCTGGGCGCGGCGCTCTCGCTCGTGCTGCGCGAGGGCGCGACCAACATCCTGCGCCACAGCCGGGCCGGCCTCTGCCGGATCACCCTGAGCAGCGAGGACGGCACCGTCACGCTACGGCTCTCCAACGACGGCTACATGGGCGAGTTCGAGGGCGGCGAGCCACTGGGCACCGGCCTGGCGAGCCTCTCCTCCCGGCTCACCGCGTTCGACGGCACGCTGACCTGGACACACGAGGGGGGGTGGTTCCATCTGACCGCCCGTGCTCCGCAGTCCGTCGCGGTGTACGGAACGTATGCGGCGACCTGAGCGGTGCGGGCCGCGCCGCGCGTCACCCGAAGACTTGCCGAGGTGCCCGGTCCGCCGGGCCCCGGCAGGGCTTCGGCCGTGGTGGCTACGGCAGTTGGCCGGGGCGGGCCGCGGAGTTCGACCGTGGTGGGGGTACGGCGCTCCGGTCGCGGTGGGCCGCAGAGGTTTGGGCGCGGAAGGGAAAGCGCTTTGGCCGCGGTGGGCTACAGCCAGCCCGCCTGTTCGGCGATGCGCACGGCGTCCAGTCGGTTGCGCGCGTGGAGTTTGTTGACCGAGGACGCGAGGTAGTTGCGGACGGTCCCGGTCGACAGGTGCATACGGCGGGCTATCTCGGCGGGGTCGGCGCCGGTGGCCGCCTGGCGCAGCACTTCCGTCTCGCGCGGGGTCAGCGGGCTGACGTCGCTTTCCCAGGAGGCCAGCGCGAGTTCGGGATCGATGACACGGCCGCCGGCGGCGATCCGCCGGATCGCCATGGCCAGTTCCTTCGGGGGCGCCTCTTTGAGCAGATACCCGCTCACGCCCGCGGCCATCGCCCGCTGCAGGGCTCCGGGCCGGCCCAGCGCCGTCAGGACCAGTGTGCGACACTGCGGTAACTGTTCGTGCAGGGCCGCGGCGGCGCTCAGTCCGTCCAGTCCCGGCAGGTCGATGTCCACCACGAGGACGTCCGGGCGGTGCTCCAGCGCCGTCGGTACGACGGCGTCCCCCCGGCCCACTTCGGCCACGACCTCGATGCCGCGCTCGCCCGCCAGCAGGGCCACGAGGGCACCACGGATCATCTCCATGTCCTCGGCCAACATGACTCGTATCACGTTCCGCCCCCCACCTCAGGGCGGTCGGCCCCTGAGTAACTTGATCATACACAGCGCCTGTTCCGAACCAGTAAACGCTTCCTGACGGTATGTCAGGATTCGGGCAGCTGGTCTCGCGCAGCAGGCACCGTCCGCTCCAGGCGTGCTCGACGGGCGCTCGAGGCCCGCTCCAGGCGTGCTCGTGGCGGCTGTGCGAAGGGGGCGGGCGACGGCGGCGAGCGGGCGCTTGAGCGGGACTGCCGGTGCGCCTCGAGCCGGGGGCGCCAGGGTCGTGGTGAGAGCGGAACGACCCACCGAGGAGAGAGCATGCCGCCGTACCTGTCGGAAATCGCCGACGACGTCTACGCCTACGTCCAGCCGGACGGTGGCTGGTGCCTGAACAACGCCGGTCTCGTCGTGGCGGACGGAGAGGCCCTGCTGATCGACACCGCGGCGACCGAGCGCCGGGCCCTGGCACTGCGCGAGGCCGTCAAGAGTGTCAGCCCCGCCCTTCCCCGGCTGCTGGTCAACACCCACTCGCACGGCGACCACACCTTCGGCAACTACCTCTTCCCCGAGGCCGCCGTCATCGGGCACCGCGGCACCCGCACCGAAGTGACCCAGATCGGCACGCACCTGACGACGCTCTGGCCGGACGTGTGCTGGGGCGATCTCGAACTGCGCCCGCCGCAGGTGACGTTCGAGGACCGGCTCACCATCCACGTCGGCGACACGGAGGCCCAGGTGCTGCACCTGGGTCCCGCCCACACCGGCAGCGACGTCGTGGTGTGGCTGCCCGGCCGGCGCGTGCTGTTCACCGGGGACATCGTGATGTCCGGAGCGACACCGTTCTGCCCGATGGGCTCGGTGGCCGGCTCGCTCGACGCCGTGCGGGCGCTGCGCGACCTGCGGCCCCGCGTGGTGGTGGCCGGGCACGGGCCGGTGGCCGGCGAGGAGCTGCTGGACACCACCGAGGGCTATCTCCTGCTGCTCCAGCGTCTGGCGAAGGAGGGCGTGGCGGCCGGGGCCACCGTCCTGGACGTGGCCCGCGAGGCCGAACTCGGCGCTTTCGGCGAGCTGTTGGACGCGGAGCGGATCGTCCCGAACCTGCACCGCGCCTATCTCGAGGAGCAGGGGGCAGAGCGCGGCTGCCCGGTGGACATGCCGGCGCTGTTCGCGGAGATGGTGGAGTTCAACGGCGGCCTGCCCGCCTGCCACGCCTGACACCGGCTTCCAGACGGTTTCCAGGACGGCTCTAGCCACCAGGCACAGCCTCGTCCGGCATGACCGCATGTACGACCTTCCAGAAGGGGGCGGCACATGAGCACCGTTGAAGAACGGCCGTTACCGACGGCTCACTTCTCATCCCTGAGCGCCCGCACGGCCGAACTCGCCCAGGTCCGCGAAGCCGTGCGCCTCGGGCCGGGCGAGGCGGCCACCGCGGCGCAGCACGCCAAGGGCAAACTGACCGCGCGCGAGCGACTGGCGCTCCTCTTCGACGAGGGGGTGTACACCGAGGTCGAGGGGATGCGCCGGCACCGGGCCACCGGGTTCGGCCTGGAGGCGAAGCGGCCGTACACCGACGGCGTCGTCACCGGCTGGGGCACGGTGCACGGCCGTACCGTCTTCGCCTACGCGCACGACTTCCGCATCTTCGGCGGCGCGCTCGGTGAGGCCCACGCCGAGAAGATCCACAAGATCATGGACCTGGCCGAGAAGGCCGGTGCGCCCATCGTCGGCCTGTGCGACGGCGCGGGTGCCCGCATCCAGGAGGGCGTGACCGCGCTGGCCGGCTACGGCGGCATCTTCCAGCGCAACGTCCGCAACTCCGGCGTCATCCCGCAGATCTCGGTGATCCTGGGTCCGTGCGCGGGCGGCGCCGCGTACTCCCCGGCCCTCACCGACTTCGTGTTCATGGTGCGCGGCACCTCGCAGATGTTCATCACCGGCCCCGACGTGGTCCAGGCCGTCACCGGCGAGCAGATCACCCAGGACGCGCTCGGCGGCGCCGACGCGCACTCCACGCTCTCCGGTGTCGCGCACTTCGCGTACGACGACGAGCGGACCTGCCTGGAGGACGTCCGCCACCTGCTCTCGATGCTGCCCGCCAACAACCGGGAACGCCCGCCCGCCGAACCGGCCGACGACCCCGCCGACCGCACCAACGAGGCGCTCTACGACCTGGTGCCCGCCGAGCCCGGCCGGGCGTACGACATGAAGCAGGTCATCGGCGAGATCGTGGACCACGGTGAGTACTTCGAGGTCCACGAGACCTGGGCCACCAACATCATCTGCGCGTTCGCGCGCCTGGACGGCGACGTCGTCGGCATCGTCGCCAACCAGCCCGCCGCCCTCGCGGGGGTCCTGGACATCGAGGCGTCGGAGAAGGCCGCCCGGTTCGTGCAGACCTGCGACGCGTTCAACATCCCGCTGGTCACCCTCGTCGACGTGCCCGGCTTCCTGCCGGGTGTCGACCAGGAGCACGGCGGGATCATCCGGCACGGCGCGAAGCTGCTGTACGCGTACTGCAACGCGACCGTGCCGAGGATCTCGCTGACCCTGCGCAAGGCGTACGGCGGGGCGTACATCGTCATGGACTCCCGCTCCATCGGCACCGACCTCGCCCTGGCCTGGCCCACCAACGAGATCGCGGTGATGGGCGCGGAGGGGGCGGCGGGCGTCGTCTTCCGCAAGGAGATCGCGGCGTCCGACGACCCCGAGACGACGCGCCGGGAGCGGATCGAGGAGTACCGCACCCAGCTCATGCACCCCTACTACGCCGCCGAGCGCGGCCTGGTGGACGATGTGATCGACCCGGCCGAGACACGGTCCCGGCTGATCGAGGCGCTGGCCATGCTGCGCCACAAGCACGCCCCGCTGCCCACCCGCAAGCACGGGAACCAGCCCCAGTGAGCGCCGGCCGGCCGCTCGTCGTGGTGGCACACGGCAGTCCCGGCACGGATGAACTGGCCGCGCTGGCAGCGGTGTTGCTGACCGTCTCCCGCGGTTCCGGGGGCAGGTCGGTACCGCCGCGCCCCGCACTCGCCTGGTGCCGTGCCAACCCCGCCCATGGATCCGCCGTCGCCTGGGCGGCCGCAGCGCGGCCCGCCTGGACGTCTTCGTCGTGAGAGGACACACGTGAGTCTGCGTAAGGTGCTCATCGCCAACCGTGGCGAAATCGCTGTCCGCGTGGCCCGGGCCTGCCGGGACGCCGGGATCGCGAGTGTCGCCGTCTATGCCGACCCTGACCGGGCGGCCCTGCATGTCCGCGCGGCGGACGAGGCGTTCGCGCTGGGGGGTGACACCCCTGCCACCAGCTACCTGGACATCGAGAAGGTGCTGCTGGCCGCCAAGCAGTCCGGTGCGGACGCGATCCACCCCGGCTACGGCTTCCTGTCCGAGAACGCCGAGTTCGCCCAGGCCGTTCTCGACGCGGGCCTGATCTGGATCGGCCCGCCGCCGCAGGCGATCCGGGACCTGGGTGACAAGGTCGCCGCCCGCCACATCGCCCAGCGCGCCGGCGCCCCGCTGGTCGCCGGCACCCCCGACCCGGTCTCGGGCGCGGACGAGGTCGTGGCCTTCGCGAAGGAGCACGGTCTGCCGATCGCGATCAAGGCCGCGTTCGGCGGCGGCGGGCGCGGTCTGAAGGTCGCCCGCACCCTCGAAGAGGTCCCCGAGCTGTACGAGTCCGCCGTGCGTGAGGCCGTCGCCGCGTTCGGCCGTGGCGAGTGCTTCGTCGAGCGCTACCTCGACCGGCCCCGGCATGTGGAGACGCAGTGCCTGGCCGACAAGCACGGCAACGTCGTCGTGGTCTCCACCCGCGACTGCTCCCTGCAGCGCCGACACCAGAAACTGGTCGAGGAGGCTCCCGCACCGTTCCTGTCCGAGGAGCAGATGGCGGAGCTGTACCGGGCGTCGAAGGCCATCCTGAAGGAGGCCGGGTACGAGGGCGCGGGCACGTGTGAGTTCCTGGTCGGGCAGGACGGCACGATCTCCTTCCTGGAGGTCAACACCCGCCTGCAGGTCGAGCACCCGGTCACCGAGGAAGTCGCCGGCATCGACCTGGTCCGCGAGATGTTCCGCATCGCCGACGGCGAACCCCTCGGCTACGACGACCCGGTCCTGCGCGGTCACTCCTTCGAGTTCCGTATCAACGGTGAGGACCCGGGCCGTAACTTCCTGCCCGCCCCCGGCACCGTCACCACCTTCGAAGCCCCCACCGGCCCCGGCGTCCGCCTGGACGCGGGCGTGGAGGCCGGCAGTGTCATCGGCCCGGCCTGGGACTCCCTGCTGGCCAAGCTGATCGTCACCGGCCGCACCCGCAAGGAAGCCCTCCAGCGGGCCGCCCGCGCGCTGGAGGAGTTCCGTGTCGAGGGCATGGCCACCGCCATCCCCTTCCACCGCAAGGTCGTCACCGACCCCGCCTTCGCCCCCGAAGTCACCGGCTCCAGCGAACCGTTCACGGTCCACACCCGGTGGATCGAGACCGAGTTCGTCAACGACATCAAGCCGTTCGACACCCCCGCGGTCGCGGAGGAAGACGAGGGGGGCCGCGAGACGGTCGTGGTCGAGGTCGGCGGCAAGCGCCTGGAGGTCTCCCTCCCGGCGTCCCTGGGCATGTCCCTCGCGCGCACGGGCCTCGCGGCCGGGGCCAAGCCCAAGCGGCGCGCGGCCAGGAAGTCCGGCCCTGTCGCCTCCGGCGACGCCCTCGCCTCCCCGATGCAGGGCACCGTCGTCAAGGTCGCCGTCGAGGAGGGCCAGCAGGTCAAGGAGGGCGACCTGGTCGTCGTCCTGGAGGCGATGAAGATGGAACAGCCCCTCAACGCCCACCGGTCCGGCACCGTCAAGGGACTGTCGGCCGAGGTCGGCAGCTCGCTGACCTCCGGCGCCGTCATCTGCGAGATCAAGGACTGACGTCTGCCCCAGCAGGAGGAACCGATGAACCACGAGCACGGTGAACTCGACGCCGGCGACCCCGGGGAAGCCGGCGGCCCGCTGAACGCGCCCGCGCTGCGTCTCGCCGGGGAGGAGGACGACCCGGACCCGCACATCGTCCGGGGGATCGATTGATGGCCCTTGGATGAGTGTGTCAGGTGAGCGGGTGTGAATAATTCATGCCCGCTCATGCCGGGCACACTGGTTCATCATACAACGATCCTGCGATGCTCATGGCCATGGAAATCGATGTTCTGGGACCACTTGGAGCACGAGTAAACGGCCTGTCGATCGTCCCGACTGCCGGAAAACCCCGGCAGATCCTGGCGCTGCTCGCGATTCGCGCGGGCCGTGTCGTCTCCGTGGAGACGCTGATCGAAGAGGTGTGGGGAGACGCGGTCCCGCGCAGTGCCGCCCCCACATTGCAGACGTACATCCTGCAACTGCGCAAAAAGATCACCGATGCCCTGCCCGTGGACAGCGAACTGACGGCGAAGGACATCCTCGCCACGTCCTACGGGGGATATCAGCTCGCCCCGGTGGAGCCGATCCGCTGCGACCTCGTGGAGTTCCAGCGGCTGACGGCCCACGGCACCCGTGCCATGGCCGAGCACGCTCCGCACGTCGCGAGCGAGAAACTGCGCGAGGGCCTCGCCCTGTGGCGCGGCAACGCCCTGGTCGACGTGCCGCTGGGCGAGGTGCTGCGCATGGAGGTCATCGGGATGCAGGAGGCGCGCACCCGCGCCCTCGAACTGCGGATCGAGGCGGATCTGCAACTGGGCCGGCACGCGGAACTCATCGGCGAGCTCCGCATGCTGGTCGCCCAGCAACCCCTGCACGAGAACCTGTGTGCCCAGCTGATGACCGCCCTCTACCGCGCCGGTCACCCCTGGCGGGCCCTGGAGGTCTTCCAGACCCTGCGCCAGTCCCTGGTCGACGAGCTCGGTGTGGAGCCCTCGCCCCGGCTGCAACGGCTGCACCGCGCGATACTCGCCAACGACGACCGGCTGGACCGGTTCACCCTGGCCCAGCGGTTGCTCAGCGCCTGAACCGGGCGGGGCGGTTCACGCTCCGGGCGGCAGCGCGTGCGCCGTGCTGACGACGTGGCCGGTGCCGAGCCGGTGAGTGGCGAACGTCCACTCCCCGGTTCGCACCGGCTCACCGGTGTTGTCGTGCAGCACGGCGGTCGTGCCCTCCACCCGGAAACCGAAGGTGCGGAACGGCAGCCCCGTGCCCACGCCGAGGGCCTTGGTGTATGCCTCTTTCAGTGTCCACAGGCGCAGCACGGCATCGCCCCGCTCGGGTGCGGGAAGGGCGCGCAGGTCCGACAACTCCTGTGCCGTGCAGGCACGTTGTGCGAGCAGTACGCGGCATCCGGACCGGCCGAGCCGCTCCGCGTCCGCACCGATCGGACCGTGCAGGCTCAGGGCCAGCACCAGCAGATCGCCGGTGTGGCTCAGGCTCAGACCGAGCCGGTCGCAGCCCCGCAGATACGGCCGCCCGGCCGGCCCCCGGGCGAGCTCCAGCTCGTCCGCCGGCACGTCCAGGACGGCTGCCGCGGCGTGCTTGACCAACCGGCGCGAAGCGGCGAAGCGGGCGCGGGCCGCCGGCCGGTGGCCGGCGGCCCGGTACCGCTCGTACTCCCGGCCGAGCAGGACGCGCAGTCCGGGCCCGTCGGGGACGCTCCAGGAACCGGCCGACGCGTACAGCACGACGGCGGTTCCGGCGTGCAGGGCCGGCCCGGCGGCCCGGGCCCAGCCTCCGCCGGGCCCGTCCGCGCGCAGGTACGTCACCGCGGGCGCGGTCACGCGCCCACCAGCCGGCGCGCGGCGGCGGGTGCCGTGCGGGCCGGGACCGTCGGCCGGCGGCAGTGCGCGACCGCCTCGTCGAACAGGGCGGCGCTCAACTCGGTGTCGGGGCCGACCGGTTCGAGGCCGAGGCGGATCGCGATCCGGGAGAGCGCGGCCACCAGGCGGTCCCGGTCGGTGGTGATCCGCCGTCCCCGGCCGGTCCCCCGCCAGCCGTCCAGGCAGGCGGCCGCCGCGGTCAGCAGCGCGTAGCGGTCGGCCAGGGCCCAGATGCCGGCCGAGGCGTCCGCCGGCGCGAGGGCGCAGGCGCCGACCACGGCGCGGCGTTCCCGTTCCAGTTCGTCGAGCAGGGCGTGCAGGGCCAGCGGCAGCGCGGCCGGGCGTACGGAGGTGAGGGGCCGGGCCAGCCGGTCCTCCCCGGTGGGCGGCCCGTCCAGCCGTGCCGTCACGGCGTCGAGCCGCGCACGGTGGTCGGGGTGCCACATGGCCTGGTGCAGCCGCCGGGCGTGCTCCCGGTACGCGGCGCCCGGCCCCGTGTTCCGCTGTGCCTGCGCGCCCAGCAGTACGGACAGGGTGTCGACGCTCTCCATGAGCAGCCGCGGCAGCAGGAACCTGGCCACGGCCGAGTGGTTGCCGCCGTCGGCGCGCAGCAGCCGGTCGCCCGCCCACAGGTCCAGGTAGGCGGCTCCGGCCGCGGCCCGCCCGAGCCGCGAGGGCTCGGTGCCGGCCACGGCCGCGAGGGCGCTGCGCAGCGCCAGGCCGGCGTGGACCATGAGCTGGGCCGGGGGCGGGGCGGCGGTGGTCCGCACGGCGTCAGACCAGCTGGTCGTAGCTCACCGAGCGGGAGCGCAGCAGGATCTCGCCGTCGGTGACCTCGATGACGTCGTGCACGACGGTGCTGGGCCACACCTCCGGCCGCTCGTTCGGCCGCACCCGCACGATCAGCGCGTACACGGTGGAGCGGATGCTGCCGTCCTCCTGCGGCTCCAGGACCATCTGGTTGAAGAAGTGGCGGCGCTGGGTGGGGTTGTCCTGGTACTTCTTCAGGAACGACCGCAGCTCTTCGAGGATGGCGTCGCGGCCGACGGCCGGGGCGATGTCGGGCGAGTGCTGGAAGCTGCCGTCCTTCGTGAACGTCTGCGTGTACTCCTCCAGCCGGCCCTCGTCGAGGGCCTGCATCTGGCGGGCGTAGAAGTGCTGGACCTGGGTGTAGAGATCACTGCTGACGGGCGTGGGCATGAGGGTTCCTCACCTGGGTCGTCGGGCGGGTGGTGGCCGGGCCAGGATCGCCACCGGCGCTCGAATCGCTCTGGAGCACGGTCGGGGCGGCGCATGAGCGCGGCCGGTGTGCTTCAAGGCGCCTTCCAGCAGGGCACGAGGCGCGCCCAGCACGCTCGGTGGGCACCTGCCGTCACAGCGATTCGGGAGAACACATGTCACAGGCAGTCAAGCCGGTCGCCCTGGTCACGGGAGCCACCAGCGGGATCGGTCTCGAGATCGCCCGGCGCCTCGCCGGGCTCGGGGCCCGGGTCTACCTGTGTGCGCGCCATGAGGACCAACTGGCCGACACCATCAAGGAGTTGACGGACGCGGGGTACGAGGTGGACGGCACCACGTGTGACGTGTCCGACCCCGAGCAGATCAGGGCCTTCGTCCGCGCGGCCGTCGACCGCTTCGGGCCGGTCGACATCCTCGTGAACAACGCCGGGCGCAGCGGCGGCGGAGCCACCAACGAGATCCCGGACGACCTGTGGTTCGACGTCATCAACACGAACCTCAACAGTGTCTTCCTGATGACCAAGGAAGTCCTCAACACCGGTGGCATGCTGGCGAAGAAGTCCGGCCGCATCATCTCGATCGCCTCCACCGGCGGCAAGCAGGGCGTCGTGCACGCCGCGCCCTACTCGGCGTCCAAGCACGGCGTGGTCGGCTTCTCCAAGGCCCTCGGTCTGGAGCTGGCCCGTACCGGCATCACGGTCAACGCGGTGTGCCCCGGCTTCGTCGAGACGCCGATGGCGGAGCGGGTGCGCGAGCACTACGCCGGCATCTGGGGCGTGAGCGAGCAGGAGACCCACGACCGCATCACCACGCGGGTGCCGCTGGGCCGTTACGTGGAGACCCGTGAGGTGGCCGCCATGGTCGAGTACCTGGTGAGCGACGACGCGGCCGCGGTGACCGCGCAGGCCCTCAACGTGTGCGGCGGTCTGGGCAACTACTGATCCGCGCCGCCACGGCCATGACACGGCCGCCCCTCCCCGGTCCCGGAGAGGGGCGGCCGTGTGTGCCCGCGCCCGAGTTCAGGCGGAGACCTGGCTCCCCTCGCCCGTGTGCGCGGCGGCGTGGGTCATCGTGGTCAGGCTGTTGCGGCCCAGTGCCTCGCGTACGAAGGCACGGGCGTCGGCGAGGGTGGCCTGCTCGCCGAGCACTTCGCGGACCGTCGCCGGGTTCAGCGCGACGGTGTGCCGGGCGGTGGCCACGGGCCCGTCGGGGCCGTCCGTGAACGTCCACAGGCCGCTGTGTCCGGTCAGCAGCTTCGGCAGTACGTGCTGCTTGTAGGCGATCCACGACGGCTCGTGGCAGATGCGCACCGAGCGGGTGGTGTGTGCCGAGCCGTCCGCCGTGACGGTGTCCATCTCCAGGTCCTGCACGCCCGGCTCGTCCTCGGTCAGCCGTACCCGGCTGACGTGCGGCAGCCGCTCGGCCCACAGGTCGGCCCGGTTGACGAAGTCGTAGGCCGCCGCGGCACCGCCGGTGATCGGGACGACGTCGGTGAAGGAGAACACCACGTCGGCCACCGGGTGGCCCAGCTCGGCGACCCGGGCCAGTGCCGCCAGTTCCTCGCCGCTGTTGCGGTCCAGCGCGGTGATCAGCGCCTCGACGGCGGCGGGGGCGTCGTCCTCGACGCTGAAGCGGTGGCGCAGCACCACCTCGGTGCTGCCGTCGGGCAGTTCGCGCAGCAGCCAGCTGCCGGCCATGGAGGTGACCGGTGCGAAGCTGCGCTGCTGCCGGAAGCTCACGTAGCGGCGCGCGGGGTCGAGGACCCGCCGCGACGTCCAGCTGGTGACCTTGCCGTTGACCTGCGCCCAGATCTCGAAGACCTCGCTGCGCTCGTCGCGCTCCAGGTGGCGCACGTACACGCTGGGCCCGAACACCGCGGGCCACAGGGTGACATCGGCCACCAGGTCGTACACGACCTGGGCGGGAGCGGACACGATGCGGGTGTGCTCGGTGCGGTGGATCACGGTTCGTTCCATGGCGGCTTCTCCTCGGCTCGGGACGGTGGCGCGGAAGGGGCCGGGGCCCGTATCCCGGTGACGGCGGATACGGGCCCCGGAGGCGTACGGTCGGGCCCGGACGTCAGACGGCGGCCGTTGCCGTGTCGGCGTTGACCAGGGCGAGGAGCGCGCGGGGTGTCTCCACCTCCGCGATGTCGTCGTCCGACAGGTCGATGCCGTACTCCTGCTTGATGCGCGCGGCGGACTCCATCAGGGCGAGCGAGTCGTAACCGAGGTCCTCGAAGGTGCTGTCGAGGATGTCGCCGGTCAGGTCGAGGCTGTCGTCCTCGCCGGCGCAGGCGATGAGGATGCGTCGCAGATCTTCGATGGCGAGCTGAGCCATGAGGGTCTTCTCCTGTCAGGTGGGGAACTGCCGGCGTCGGGCAGCTCAGTGGTCGGTGTGGCGCGTGACGACGACGGCCGAGTTGAAGCCCCAGCGTCCGCGTGCGAGGACGAGTGCCGCGGACACCGGCCGGGTACGGGGTTCGCCGGTCACCAGGTCGATGCCGTAGGCGTCGGGGACCTGGGCGGTGAAGCCACTGGCCGGGATGACGCCGTCCCGGATGGACAGCAGCGCGCTCGCCAGGTCCGCGGGGCCGCCGCCCGCGTACATCCGGCCGGTCAGCGCCTTGGGCGCGGTCACCGGCACGCCCCGCGGGCCGAAGACGGCGCGCAGCGCGTCCGCCTCGATCCGGTCGAGCTCGGGCAGGCCGGCCGCGTCGGCGAACACCACGTCGATGTCGGCGGGTGCCAGCCCGGCGTCGGCCAGGGCCAGTTCGGCCGCCCGGCGCAGCCCGGGCTCGCGCCCGGATCCCGGTTTGGGGTCGAACGTCGAGGCATAGCCGGCGATCTCGCCGTAGATCCGGGGCGCGCCGCGCTCCCGGGCGCTCGCGGCGTCCTCGGCGATGAGGATCGCGCCGCCCTCGCCGGGCACATAGCCGGCCGCCCGCTCGTCGAACGGGAGGTAGGCCGCCTCCGGGTCGGTGGCGGTGGTGACCCGGCCGCCCGCCAGCTGGGAGGCCCAGCCCCAGGGGTCGAACGCGGAGTCCACGCCGCCGGACACCACGAGCTTGGTCCCGCGCTCGACGGTGCGCCGGGCGTGCCCGACGGCGTCCAGGCCGCCGGCCTGCTCGCCGACCAGGGCGGCGCTGGGCCCGCGCAGCTTGTGCCGGATGGAGATCTGGCCGGTGTTGACCGCGTAGAACCAGGCGAACGACTCGTAGACGGAGACGAACTCCGAGCCCTTGGACCAGAGTTTGTTGAACTCCTGGTGGGTGAACGCGAAACCGCCGAGGGCGTTGGAGGTGACCGTGCCCATGTCGTAGTCGGGCAGGGTGTTCTCGTCGACGCCCGCGTCCTCGAGGGCCCAGGCGGCGGCGGTGAGCGCGTAGCGGGTCGACACGTCGGTCTGCGGCAGCAGCCTGCTGGGCAGATGGGTCTTGGCGTCGTAGTCGACGATCTGCCCGGCCAGGCGCGAGGGGTACGCGGAGGTGTCGAAGCCGGTCAGTTCCCGGACCCCGTTGGTGCCCGTCAGCGTCGCCTTCCAGAACGCCTCGGTGCCCAGGCCGTTGGGCGTGGCCGCCCCGATACCCGTGATGACGGTGGTCATGCCGCGGCCACCTCCGGACGGTGCAGGATCATCGCGCTCTGGAAGCCTCCGAAGCCGGAGCCGACCGTGAGCACCGTGTCCACGCGCTGTTCGCGGGCGGTCAGGGGTACGTAGTCGAGGTCGCACTCGGGGTCGGGGGTGTGCAGGTTGGCCGTCGGCGGCACGACGTTGTGCTCGATCGCCAGCAGTGACGCGGCGATCTCGACGGAGCCGATGGCCCCCAGGGAGTGGCCGACCATCGACTTGATGGAGGAGACCGGCACGTCGTAGGCGTGCTGGCCCAGGGAGCGCTTGAACGCGGCGGTCTCGTGGCGGTCGTTCTGCTTGGTGCCCGAGCCGTGCGCGTTGATGTAGTCGATCTTGGTGCCGTCCAGGCGTGCCTCGTCCAGCGAGACACGGATGGCCTCGGCCATCTCGCGGCCGTCCTTGCGCAGGCCCGTCATGTGGTGGGCGTTGCAGCGGGTGGCGTACCCGCCGACCTCCGCGTAGATGTGCGCGCCGCGCTTCTTGGCCGCCTCGTACTCCTCCAGCACGAACATGGCGGCGCCCTCGGCGAGCACGAATCCGTTGCGGGTGCCGTCGAAGGGGCGCGAGGCGTGCGCCGGGTCGTCGTTGCGGGTCGTCGTCGCCTTGATGGCGTCGAAGCAGGCGACCACGATCGGGGAGATCGGGGTGTCCGCGGCGCCGGCGACGACGGTGTCGACCGTGCCCTCGCGGATCAGCTGGACGGCGTAGCCGACCGAGTCGAGCCCCGAGGTGCAGCCGTCGGACACCATGGTCACCGGGCCTTCCGCGCCCACTTCCCAGGCCACCTCGGCCGGCATCACGCCGGGGGACAGATAGTCGAACATGTGCGGGGACAGGTAGGCCGGGTCGACCTCCCACTCCTTGCCCGCGTCCGACATCACGAGGTACTCGTTCTCCAGGCTGGTCGCCGAGGCGACCGCGCTGCCCAGGCTGACCCCGATGCGGTGCGGATCCAGCGCGGACAGGTCCAGCCCGCTGTCCGCGACCGCCTCGCGGGTGCAGGCCACCGCGAACTGCGTGGCCCGGTCCATGCGGCGGATCTCGCGCGGGCCGAAGCCCTCGGCCGCCGCGTCGAAGTCGACCTCGCCGGCGATCCGCGAACGGAACGGCGACGCGTCGAAGAAGGAGATGCTCCGGGTGGCGGTGCGGCCCGCCGACAACAGGTCCCAGAACGCCTTCGTTCCGTTGCCGCCGGGAGCGCGTACACCGACACCGGTGATCACGACGCGCCGGGTCATGTCCGGCCCGCGTTCGTAGACAACATCGCTGTAAGTCCTTTCGCCTCTGAAACAGCGGCAGTTACGTGGTGAAAGGCTGTGGCGACGGTCTAGAGCACCACTCGACCCCGCCTCGGGAGAACGCGTGGCGCCACCGGGAGCGCGCGAGCGCGGCGACGACAGCGAGGAGTTCAGCGACACCGCGGCCGACGACCACGGGCTGCCCGCCCCGCGCGTCCGCTACCGCTACAGCGACCGCGATCCGGAGACCATCGAGCAGGCCAAGAAGGCCGTCGCCGAAGCCGGGGCCGCCGTCGGCATCCCCCTCGACGACAGCCCCTTCCTGCTGCCCGCGGGCGGCTCACCGCACCACCAGGGCACCACGCGCATGGGCCCCGCCCACGACGGCACCAGCGTTCGCGACAGTCACAGCCGCGTCTGGAACACCCGTGGGTGTGGGTCGCCGGCGACAACGTCATCCCGACGGCCACCGCCTGCACCCCACCCTGACGTCCGTCGCCCTCGCCGTCCGGGGCGCCCGCGCACTCCTGGACCACCTTCAGGCCACGGCCGGGCAGAACACACCGGCCGCGTCACGGCCGTGAGTCGAGCGCGGGTGCGGGCGGGGTGTCGCCGGTCGCGGGCCGTGCCCCGGGGGCCGTGGCGACGCTGGTGCGCCAGCAGTCCGAGGAACCCGGTGAGGAAGCCGCTGACCGGTCCGGACACGGCGTGGTCGGCGGCGTTCACCCCGGCGCTGGAAGGCACCCCGACGGCCGAGTAGTTGACGAGGGCGCTCATCACCGCGCCGATCACACCCCCGATCGCGCCGCCGACGACCGAGGCGCGCACCGCGGAGGGCCGGCCGCAAGCGGGCCGGTGACGCCCCGGCGCGCCGCTTCGACCCCGAGGACGCGGTCGAGCGCGAGCGGGCCCGGCCCGGCCGGCAGTACGACGAGGAGCGCCGCCACCTTCATCGGCGGAAGCTCGGTCCCCGCCCCGCTCGCGACCCCCTGCCGGGGCGTCGTGAACCCGGTGCCGGCGTTGACCAGGACCATCGCCAGGCACATGTGGACGGTCAGCGACAGCGCGGTCAGCCGTGACAACAGTCCGAGGACGAGGAAGACTCCTCCGGCCGACTCCCCGACCGTGACCGCCCGGGCCGTCACGGTCGGCGCGGGCGCGCTCGTGCCGCTCAGGAACGCGCTGAACCCGGCCGGTCCGTCAGGTGGCTGCCGACCCGCATGGCCGTCTCCCGCAGCCAGATGTGGGCCGCGTCATGGGTGTGGACCGGGTGCCACCACAGCGCCTCACGCAGCGGCACCGCCTCGTAGGGCGGCTCCACCACCCGGACGGCGGCGATCGGCGTCAGCAGCCGCGCCAGCCGTGCCTGGATCAGGGCGATGCGCCGGGTGCCGGTGACCAGCAGGGGCAGGAGCTGGAAGCTGTCGACGGACACTTCCACGCGCGGTTCGATGCCGAGCATGCCGAGCTGGCGCACGGCGGGCGCGTCGTAGGTGCGCTGGTACGTCACCCACGGCAGCCGGGCCAGGTCCTGGCGGGTGAGCCGGTCGCCGACGTCCGGATGGTCCTCGGCGACGAGGAACACCCAGCGGTCGTCGTAGAGGTCGGTGGCGGGGAAGCCGCTGATCACGCCGTGTGGCATGAGCAGGCCGTCGGTGGCGCTGAGCAGGGTGGCGGTGTCGTCGACGACGGCCGGCTGGGCCTGGGCGAAGCGGAGCCGGATGCCGGGGGCCTCCTCGTGCACGACGCGGGCGAGTTCGGTGCCGAAGACGGCCACCGCGTAGTCGGACGCCACCAGCCGGAACTCGCGGCTCTCCACGGCCGGGTCGAAGTCGGCCTGGCTGGAGAAGAGGCGTTCCAGCACGTCGTAGGCGGTGGCGGTGCGGTCGAGGAGGACCTGGCCGAGGGCGGTCAGTTCGTAGTGGCCGCCGACGCGGGCGAGCAGGTCGTCGTCGAAGTGGCGGCGCAGCCGGGCGAGGGCGGCGCTCATGGCGGGCTGGCTGAGGCCGACGCGCTGCCCGGCGCGGGTGACGTTGCGTTCCTCCAGCAGGGCGCGCAGGGCGACGACGAGGTTGAGGTCGAGTCGGGTCAGGTTCACGGATCGGTCCTCGTACGGGGCGACGAGCAGGGCGGTGAGCGGCGGGAATAAACGCGATGGATGCCGACCATCCACAGAATCTATTTCCCTGATCGCGAGCGGCGGGTCCAGATTAGTCCCACCGCAATCAGGAGGACACGTCCGTGAAACCCGCATCCACGTCCGCGCTCTTCGCCGGACCGTTCGCCCTCGCCACCCTCTCGGCCCCGGACGGGCCGGAATTCCCCGCCCTCGTCACCCCGGACGGCTTCGCCCTCGACCTGCGGGACGCCTTCGGCGAGGACCGGCTGACCACGCTGGACGTGCTGGACCGCTGGGAGTCGGCGCTGCCGCGGCTGCGTGCGCTGGCGGCCGGCCCGGGCCCGGCCCGCACGGCCCTCACGGACCTGCGGGTGCACGCGCCCGTGTCGCCGCGCCAGGTGTTCCAGTCGGGGGCGAACTACCGGCAGCACGTGATCGACCTGCACGTCGCCCACCGCGCGCCCGGTGACGACCGGCCGGAGAGCGAACGCCGCGCCGAGGCCGCCGAGATCATGGACCGGCGGGCGGCCGAGGACCTGCCGTACGTCTTCATCGGACTGCCGAGCGCGATCACCGGGCCGTACGACGATGTCGTCCTGCCCGCGTGGGCCGAGCAGCCCGACTGGGAGCTGGAGCTGGCGGTCGTCATCGGCAGGCCCGCCCACCGGGTGCCGGTGGAGGACGCGGCGCGGTACATCGCCGGTTACACCATCGCCAACGACCTGACGGACCGGGCCACGGTCTTCCGCCGGGACATGCCGCAGATCGGCACCGACTGGCTGCGCAGCAAGAACGCCCCCGGGTTCACCCCGCTCGGCCCCTGGATCGTGCCGGCCGAGTCGATCGCCGACCCGGACGACCTGCGCGTCACGCTCAAGCTCAACGGCGAGACCATGCAGGACGAGTCGACCCGGGACATGATCTTCAAGGTCGCGCGGATGGTGTCGTACGCCTCCCAGGCCGCCCGTCTGCTCCCCGGGGACCTGGTGCTCACCGGCTCCCCCGCCGGCAACGGCATGCACTGGGGCCGGCTGCTGCGCGACGGCGACGTCATGGAGGGCACGGTCACCGGGCTCGGGGTCCAGCGCACCCGTTGTGTCGCGGAGGGCGCCGCGTGAACCGCCACGACGCGGAGGGGGCGATCGCCGAGGCCGCCAAGGCGTACTCCAACTGGGGGCGCTGGGGCGAGGACGACCGGCTCGGCACCCTCAACTTCCTGGACGAGGGCACGCGTCGCGCGGGCGCGGCCCTGGTGCGGCGGGGCGTCGGCTTCTCGCTGTCCCAGTCCTTCGACATGACCGGCCCGCAGAAGGGCTGGCGGCGGCGCACCAACCCGGTGCACACCATGCTGGACACCGGCACCGACGCCGCCCTCGGCAACCAGGGCTTCCCGCACGGATTCGGCGGCGCCGACGACGTGATCGCGATGCCGCTGCAGTGCTCGACCCAGTGGGACGGGCTCGGCCACATCTTCGACCACGGCAAGGCGTGGAACGGCCGGGACGCCGAGAAGGTGGTCACCTCCGACGGCGACCTCGTCACCGGCATCGAGCACATGGCCCCGTACGTCGCCGGTCGCGGTGTCCTGCTCGACGTGGGCCGGGTGGTCGGCGAGGACGGGGAACTGCCGGACGGGTTCGCGATCACCGAGGAGCATCTGACGGCGACGGCCGAGGCGCACGGCGTGAGCGTGGGCCGCGGGGACATCGTCGTCGTACGGACCGGGCAGCTCGCCCGGGCCCGCCGCGAGGGCTGGGGCGACTACGCCGGCGGTCCCGCGCCCGGGCTGTCGTTCACCACGGCCGGCTGGCTGCACCGCACCGAGATCGCCGCGATCGCCACCGACACCTGGGGGTTCGAGGTCCGCCCGAACGAGTTCGCACACGCCTTCCAGCCGCTGCACCAGGTCGCCATCCCGAACATCGGCCTGCTGATCGGCGAGATGTGGGACCCGGACGCGCTCGCCGAGGACTGCGCCGCCGACGGCGTGTACGAGTTCTGGCTCACCGCCGCGCCCCTGCCCATCACCGGCGCCGTCGGCTCCCCGGTCAACCCGGTCGCCGTCAAGTAACCAGCGCGACAAAGGAGTTACGCATATGAGCACCCCCCGTACGGTCCTGGTGATCGGCGGCGGCGCGGCCGGCAACGCCGCCACGGTCCTGCTGCGCCGGGCCGGGATCGCGGTGAACCTCGTCGAGGCCAAGGACGACTGGAACGCCACCGCCGGCTCCGGCATCACCCTCCAGGGCAACGCCCTGCGCGTCCTGCGCGAACTCGGCGTCTGGGAAAGGGTGAAGGAGTCCGGCTTCGGCTTCGACTCGGTCGGCATCACCGCTCCCGACGGCACCGTCCTGCACGTCGCCCGGGACGTCCGCACCGGCGGCGACGACCTGCCCGCCACCGTCGGCATGGAGCGGCCCCGGCTCCAGCGGATCCTCATCGACGCCGTACGCGCCGGCGGCGCCCGGGTCCGGCTGGGCACCCGGGCCACGGAGTTCGAGCAGGACGCCGACGGCGTGACCGTACGCTTCACCGACGGCACCGAGGGCCGCTACGACCTGGTGATAGCCGCCGACGGCATCGGCTCGGCGACCCGCGCGGCCGTCGGCATCACCGACAAGCCGGAACCGACCGGCATGGCCATCTGGCGCGTCGCCGCCCCCCGCCCGGCCGGCGTGGTCCGCACCGACCTCACCTACGGCGGCCCCGCCTACATCGCCGGCTACTGCCCCACCGGCGACACCACGATCTACGCGTACGTCGTCGAGGCCAACCGCGACCGCGCCGCCATCCCCCCGGAGACATACGCCGACGAGATGCGCCGCCTGGCGTCCTCCTACGGCGGGCACTGGGCGGACATCACCCCGCACATCACCGACCCGGCGAAGGTCAACTACACGTGGTTCGACCGGATGCTGGTGGAGGGCCCCTGGCACCGCGGCCGGGTCGTCCTCGCCGGTGACGCGGCCCACTGCTGTCCGCCCACCCTGGCGCAGGGCGCGGCGATGTCCCTGGAGGACGCGCTCGTCCTCGCCGAACTGCTCACCAGCGGCCGGGAGTGGGACGACGCGCTGCTGCGGGAGTACCACGAGCGCCGGATGCCGCGCGTACGGGCGGTGGTCGAGGCGTCCGTGCGGCTCGGCCAGTGGCAGCTGGACGGCGTGCGGGACGCGGACGTGCCCGGCCTGATGGGCCGCACCATGACGATGCTGCGGGAGCTGCCGTGACGACGATCCCCACGGTGGACGTGCACGCGCACGTCCTGCTGCCCGAGGTCGAGGCGCTGGTGGCCGGTCTGCCGGGCCTGGCCGAGGCCAGGGCGCTCGACGCCCGCCGCAACGGTCCGGCCGCCCTGGCGGTCAACGGCCCGATGGTGCGCGAGCGGGTCCCGAGGATGACGGACCCGCGTCTGCGGCTGGCCGCGATGGACGCGCAGGGCGTGGACGTGCAACTGGTCAGCCCCTCGCCCTCGCACTACCACTACTGGGCCGACGAGGACACCGCCGAGAAGGTGTACCGGCTGGCCAACGAGGCGACCGCCGCCCACTGTTCGGCCGCGCCCGACCGGTTGCGGGGGCTCGGGCTCGTCCCGCTCCAGCACCCCGGTCGGGCGGTACGTGCCCTCGACCACGCGCTGGAGCAGGGCCTGGCCGGGGTGGAGATCTCCAGCCACGCCCCGGGGCGGGACCTGTCCGACCCGGACTACGAACCCTTCTGGTCCCGGGCGCGGGAGACGGGCGCGGTCGTCTTCCTGCACCCCTTCGGCTGCACGCTCGACGAGCGGCTGGACCGGTGGTACCTGTCCAACAGCGTCGGCCAGCCGGTGGAGAACGCCGTCGCGCTCTCCCACCTCATCTTCTCCGGCGTTCTGGACCGGCACCCGGGGCTGAAGCTGATCGCGGCACACGGCGGCGGTTATCTGCCGACCCACATCGGCCGCGCCGACCATGCCTGGACCACCCGCTCCGACGCGGGCGCCGGCTGCGCCCACCCGCCCAGCAGTTACCTCAGGCGCCTGTATTTCGACTCCCTCGTCCACGATCCGCACGTGCTGCGGGAGCTGGTGCGGGTCGCGGGCGCGGACCGGGTGCTGCTCGGCTCCGACTTCCCCTTCGACATGGGCACCGAGGACCCCGTCGGCGCACTGCGCGCGGCCCGGCTGCCCGACACCGACTTCCACGCCGTACGCGGCGGCAATGCCTCCGCCCTCCTCTTCACGGAGTGATCCCATGCGTCTGCTCACCCATCTGCGGCACGTCGACCTCGCCGTGCCCGACTACGACAAGCAGCTCGACTTCTACGCCGGTGTCTGGGGCCTGACCAAGGTCGCCGAGGACTCCGGGATCTCGTTCCTGGCCGCCGAGGGCTCCCCGGAGCAGTACGTCGTCCGGCTGCGCAAGGCCGAGGAGAAGCGCCTCGACCTGGTCTCCTACGGCGCCGCCTCGGCCGCCGACGTGGACACCCTCGCCGAACAGCTGCTCGCCGGGGGCGTGCGACTGATCACCCGTCCGGGCACCGTGGACACCCCCGGAGGCGGTTACGGCTTCCGCTTCTTCGACGTCGACGGCCGTACCGTCGAGGTCCTGGCCGACGTCGCGGTACGGCAGCACCGCAAGATCGAGGAGAAGGAGTCGATCCCGGTCAAGCTGAGCCACGTCGTCCTCAACTCCCCCGACCTGAACCGGACCCGGGAGTGGTACGAGACCCACCTCGGCTTCCGCCTCTCCGACACGCTCAGCTCGCCGCACATGGGCGAGGTCATGCACTTCATGCGGATCTCCAGCCAGCACCACTCCATGGCGCTGGCGAAGGGCCCGCACACCTCCCTGCACCACATCTCCTTCGAGATGCGCGGCATCGACGAGTACATGCGCGGCTCCGGCCGGGTGATCCGCGCCGGGTACCGCAAGATCTGGGGACCCGGCCGGCACATGGCGGGCGACAACACCTTCACCTACTTCCTCGACCCGCACGGCAACACCGTCGAGTACACCACCGAGCTGGAATGCCTGGACGAGGACACCTGGCACCCGCACGTCTACGACTTCTCCCGGCCCGAGGTCACCGACCAGTGGGGCACGGCCAATCCCATGAACGAGCTCATCGCCAAGGAGTCCTTCAACGACCCCGACCGCGGCGTCTTCGTCGCCCCGCCGGTCTGATCACACCCGCTCGCTCCCGGGGGCACGGCCGGCCCTGTCACCTGTCCTGACTCGGTCCCGCCGCGCCCCCGGGCCTCACCGGCCAGGAGCCGCACCATGCGTTTCGCCGCCTACGAACACCATCACCGCGTCCGAGTCGCCGTAGTGCAGGACGACGGCACGCTTCTCCCCCTGCCCGGCGTCACCTCGCTCACCGGCCTGCTGCGGGAGTCCGGCGGTCTGCCCGGCCTGCTCGCCGCGGGCGCGGCGGCGCTCGACGTGCCGCCCGGCCCCCCTGTGTCCCAGGTCCGGCTGCTGCCGCCGCTCCGGCCCGCCTCCGTGCGGGACTTCGTCACCTTCGAGGAGCACGTCGAGGGCGTACGACGGTCGGTGGACGGCGCGGCCGGCGTGCCCGACCAGTGGTACGCGGCGCCCACCTTCTACTTCACCAACCCGCACGCGGTCTACGCGACGGGCGACGGCATCCCGGTGCCGCCCGGCTCGGCCGTCCTCGACTTCGAGCTGGAAGTGGCCGCCGTCATCGGCCGTGAGGGCCGCGACCTCACCCCCGAACAGGCCCGCGACCACATCGTCGGCTACACCGTCTTCAACGACTGGTCGGCCAGGGACCTCCAGTCCGCCGAGATGAAGGTCGGTCTCGGCCCCTGCAAGGGCAAGGACACCGCCACCACCCTCGGCCCGTACCTGGTCACCGCCGACGAACTGGCGCCGTACCGGGACACCGACGGCTTCCTGCGCCTCGCGCTCACCGCGGAGGTCAACGGCGAGGTCGTCGGCCGGGACCTGCTGTCGAACATGAGCTGGACGTTCGAGGAGATGGTGGCCTACGCCTCGCGCGGCACCCGGGTCGTCCCGGGTGACGTGCTCGGCTCGGGCACCTGCGGCAACGGCGGCTGCCTCGCCGAGCTGTGGGGATCGCGCGGCGAACGGACACCGCCCCCGCTGAGGCCCGGCGACACCGTCACCCTCACCGTGGAGGGGATCGGCAGCGTGTCCAACACCGTCGTGCCCGGCGCGGACCCGGTGCCGCTGCCCGCCGGCCGGCGCCGGTCCCGGGAGCGGCCGTGAGCGGCCCGCACCCCAGGAGGCTCCTGGGCAAGGTGGTCGTGGTCACCGGTGCGGCACGTGGCCAGGGCGCCGCCGAGGCGGAGTGGCTGACCCGGGAGGGCGCCCGGGTGATCGCCACCGACGTACGGCCCGACGGCGACTGCCGCCGCCTCGACGTGACCAGCGCACCGGACTGGGCGGGTCTCGCCGCCGAGCTGAAGGAGTCGTACGGGCAGGTGCACGGCCTGGTCAACAACGCGGGCATCACCTGGCGCGCCCGCCTCGGCGACGTAGGGGCCGAGGACTTCGCCCGGGTGCACGCCGTCAACGTCACCGGCCCGCTCCTCGGTATCCAGCACCTCGCCCCGCTGATGCCGCCCGGTTCCTCGATCGTCAACGTCGGCTCCTCGGCGGCCCTCACCGCCCACTACCCGGTCGCCTACACCGCCAGCAAGTGGGGGCTGCGGGGCCTGTCGAAGACGGCGGCGCTGGAGCTCGGCCCGCGCGGCATCCGCGTCAACACGATCCACCCCGGCTACATCGAGACCGAGATGACCGCCTCGGCCGCCCCCGCCTTCCGTGAGGCCAACATCCGCGAGACCCCGCTCGGCCGCACCGGCACCGCCGACGAGATCGCGCCGCTGGTCGCGTTCCTGCTGTCGGAGGAGTCGTCGTTCATCACGGGTGCCGAGATCCCCGTCGACGGCGGGCTCACGAATGCGCCGCCGAACCCGATCGTCATGACCCGCCGACATCGTCTCGCCGCCCTCGGCACTGGGCATGGGCACGCAGATCGCTCTGCGGATGGGGTACATCGGCGCGTGTGCCCACACGCTGTACTGACGCGCCCGCTCGCCGTACGGGCGGGGCGCGTCGTCCGCGCCGTATTGCATAGGCTGGGCTCTTGTCACGATCACGGCGGCACCAGGGGACACGATGCGGAAAGAGGCGGTGCGGTACCTTCGTTGTCCTCACTGTTCCGGCACGATGACGATGGACGGCACCACCCTGCGGTGCGGCTCGGGACACGACTTCGACGTGGCGAAGCAGGGGTACGTGAACCTGCTGCGCGGGGCGGTCAAGTTCAGCGCGGACACCGCCGGCATGGTCGCGGCCCGCGCGGACTTCCTCGCCGGGGGTCACTACGCGCCGATCGCCGAGTCCCTGACCGCGCTGGCCCGCGAGACGGCTCTGGAGCCGGTGGACGGGGATCCCGGCTGCGTCGTCGACATCGGCGGCGGCACGGGCTACTACCACGCGCACGTGATGGCGGAGTTGGCGGGGTCCGAGGGCATCCTGCTCGACATCTCCAAGTTCGCCGCCCGCCGCGCCGCCCGGGCACATCCCCGTATCAGTGCCGTCGTGGCCGACGCCTGGGACAGGCTGCCGTTCGGTGACGGGGTCGCGTCGGTGGTCCTCAACGTCTTCGCGCCGCGCAACCCCGCCGAACTGCGGCGGATCCTGCGCCCTGAGGGCGTGCTCCTCGTGGTGACGCCGCACCCCGGTCATCTGCGCGAACTGGTGGACTCCCTCGGACTGCTGCGGGTGGACGAGCAGAAGGACGAGCGTCTGGCCGACCGGTTCGCCGCGCACTTCACGGAGGTGGCCCGCGAGCGGGCGCGCAGCACCATGGCGCTGGACCACAAGGCCCTGCCGCGGCTGGTGGGGATGGGTCCCAACGCGTGGCACCAGGACGGCGGCCTGCTGGAGGAGCGGATCGCGAGACTGCCGGAGCCCTGCGACGTGACGCTGTCCGTGACCCTGACCGCGTACCGTCCACTGACGTGACCCCGGCTCATCTGCCCGCCCGCCGGGGGCCTCAGACGGTGGCCGCCGTGATCCCCTTGCCGGTGGCCCACGCGCCGCCCCGGCCGAACCCTCGCGGGCCCTCCCCGGAGCATGTCTGTACGGCCGCTGTCACCTCGGTGGTGGCCCGGACCCCACGCCGAGGGCCGCGTTCCCGGGATCTCCCCCGGGAACGCGGCCCTCGGCCCCGCGGCTAACGACCCGCGGCCCCCCGCAAGGTACGGGCGACGGCCCGGTCGTCGTCGAGGGCGCTCATCCGGACGGGGTCCCTCTCGTCGTCCAGAACGACGGCGCGGACCACCGTTCCGACAGCTGCCTGCTGGTCACCGTCCGGCCAGCGCGGGTCCTTCGTGTTGTCGATCAGGCCCGCGGTGCCGTCCGGGAGCACCACGTCCAGTCCCCAGGGCCGTACCGCGAGCACACGGACGTCGTACTCCTGATGAAGTGTCGAGGGCATGGCACTCAGCCTCCTCACGGCTTGGGTATCCAGGTGCGGGCGACGGTCAGGGCGTTGAACTCGTCCAGCCTGCTGTAGTCGATGTCCCACTCGATCCTGGGGCTTCCGTTCGGGCCCTGCCAGTCGTAGCGCTTGGCCGCTGCGGCGAACTGCACCAGGAACTTCATGTCCATGTCGTACCGGTACATCCCGGAGGCGTAGGTACCACGCCCCCAGTACTCGGCGGCGACGCTCTGCTCACCAAAGTACACCTTGCCGTCGCTCCCATCCTCGGCCCCCCGGGCCGGGTTCGGACCGTGCAGCTTCTCATAGGCCACGTCCACGGTCTTCGGGGTCCGGAAGATGGGGAAGGTGCAGTCCGTGTCCGCCTTCGGCTTGTCGTCGCCGGCTGCCGC
This sequence comes from Streptomyces sp. DSM 40868, assembly GCF_011820545.1. NCBI lineage: Bacteria > Bacillati > Actinomycetota > Actinomycetes > Kitasatosporales > Streptomycetaceae > Streptomyces > Streptomyces sp. DSM 40868. The sequence continues at coordinate 7,413,193 of NZ_CP050504.1, read as the reverse complement.
GGATCGCTGGACGGCTGCCGCCTTCGACCGCTGGCCCGGCTTGCCGTCTCCGAAGTCGCGATCGCAGAACGCCCTCAGCCGGTCCAAATTCTCCTTGGCGCCGTCCAGCTTCTCGGTGAAGGCGTCGAACTTCTTGCGCGCTTTGTCGACCTTCTCCAGGAACCCCTTGATGCCCCAGATCGCCTTGCTGATTTTCGGCAGCTTGCTCCCGATCTTCGCCAGCTTGACCGGGCCGGCGTTCTGGACGATGGCCCAGATGCAGATCCCGATGTCAGGATCGTCGATGCACTCCTTGATGTCGGCCGCGAACAGCTCGACCAGGATCTCGGCGCCGTTGTCCTTCAAGTAGTCCAGAAGGTCCTGGCCGGAGAGGTCCCGGACCAGCGCCAGCTCCTCCTCACTCAGTCCGAGCTGGGCGAGCGCGTACTCGGTGGCCATGCGCAGGATGAGCGCGTCCAGGGCCTCGGTACCGCTGCCGGGCTCGCCGCCCCCGCTGCCGGGCTGCGGATCGGTGTACTTCGGGTTCTCCTTGGCGGCCTCGGCCAGGGCCTTGCGCTGCCGCTCGCGCTCGTCCTCCTCGGCGCGTTCGGCGGCCTTCATGGCCTCCTCCGCGTGGGAGTTCGCGTTCTCGGCCGCCTCCTCCGCCGTCTTGGCGTAGCTCTCGGCGGACTCGGCGACCTTGTCCGCGACGGCGGCGTCAGTCCGGGCGGAGGTTGCCGCGGACTGCGCGCTTGCGGCATCACGTTCGGCGTCGGTGGCCTCGCGGTCGGCCTGTGCGGCTGCGGACTCGGCGTCATCGGCCGCGAAACCGGCGTAGCCGGCGTCGACGCCGGCCTGCGCGTCGTACTTCTGTGCGCCGGCGTCGGCCTTTTTGGCGGCAGTCGCGTCCGTGGACGCTGCTGCCGCTGAGGCGCGGGCCGCGTCTGCGGACTTCTGTGCCTGCGCTGCGTAGGTGGCGGCGTCGGCTGCGGCCTGGAGGGCGATTTTGGCGTCACCGGCTGCCTTGTCGGCGAGCGTCTTGGCCTGGACGGCCGCCTTGTCGGCCTCGTTCGACTTGGCCTTGGCCGCGGCGGCCTGCTGTTCGGCGAGAGTCTTGGTCATTTGGCCGATCAAGACGGCGAAGGCTGCCGAGGAGTCCGTCTCGCGATAGGGGGCGCCGAGGCTGATCGCCTCGTCGGCCGCCTTCGTGACCGCGATCGCGGCGTCGCGGGCGCCGCCGGCGTATTGGGCGGTGGCATAGGCGTAGCCGGCCGTCCTGGCGGACCATGTCTCTGTTTTCTTGGCCTCCGCCACGGCGGAGGCGGCTTCCTTACGGGCGTTGGCTGCCGCAGTCTGCGCCTTTTTCGCCTCGGCTTCCGCTTGGTCCGCATTCTTCTGCGCAGCAGCCGCTGCGTCGATCGCTACTGCCGCAGCGGCGTGGGCAGTGGCCGCCGCAGCATGCGTCTTCTGGTACGCCGACCAGGCGGCTTCAGCCGCGGATCTGGAGCGCGCAGCCGCGCCTTCGGCACGCGTCGCGGCGGCGCGCGCGTTCACTGCGGCGGTCGTTGCGTCGTTCGCCGCCGCTCGGGCCCGCTGCGCGGCACCAGCCGCGTCGGTGGCGGCGCTACGCGCTTCTGTGGCTGCCGCCCTGGTCTCGCTTGCTGCCTCGGTGCCCTCTGTTGCGGCAGCCACTGCTTCCAGGGCGGCCGCCCTGGAAGCAGTGGCATTCTTCTCGTGTTCGGCCTTGACCGCTTCGTCGCGTGCTGTGGACGCGCGCCGTTCGGCCTCTTCGGCCGCCGCCAGTTTTTCCGCTGCCGTGCTGCCGGCGGCTTCGGCGTCGGCACGGGCCTGACTGGCCGTGGCCTTCTCTTGCTGCGCCCGCTCTTCTGCGGCCTGGGCCTTCTGCCGTTCGCTGGCGGCGTTGTCGCGTTCCCGCTCAGCGGTGGCCTTCTCGGCCTCCGCGATGCCCCGCTGTCGCTTCGCTTCTGCCGCACCGGTCTTGGCGTCCTGTTCGGCTTTTTCGGCGGTTGCGCGGGCCTGCTTGGCGGTTGCGGCGTTGGCGGCGGCTTCCTGGGCTTGCTTGGCCGCGGCTTCTGATGCCGCTTTGGCCTGCTCCTTGGCTTCGAGTGCGGCCGCTTTGCGGAATTCTGTGGCGACTGCGTGGGACTGGGTCTGTGCCAGGGAGTAGTAGGCCTGGCTGTTGGTGCTGTTGGCCTGGATGGCCTTCAGGGCGGTGTCGACGGTTTTGGCCGCGGCCTGGGTCGCGGCGGCGGAGGCTCGGGCGATCTGGACGGACTGGGCGGCGTACATCAGGCCGCGGCCGCGCGGGTAGTGGTTCTGGTCGGCGATGGCCCACGCGTCATTCTGCGCTGCGGTGGCCTGGTCCGCGGCGGTCTTGGCTCTGGTGACGGCTGCGTTGACGTCGGGGAGCAGATGCGAGGTGGTGTCGCGGATGGTGGCCAGGAGCCGGGTGGCGTTCTTCTGGTCGTTGAGCGAGGGTTTGTTCAGGGCGGTGGGGTGGTCACGCCAGTACTGCTGCCAGAAGAGGATCTGGTCGGCCTGCCATGACTGCCGGATGGCCTCGATCATGTAGTCGGCGGCGAGTTGAGTTTCCTTGGAGGCGGCGATCTCCGCAGCAACGATGTTCTTGCGCTGGGTCCCCTGGGAGGAGTACTCGGCCTCCCACTCGGTGTGGGCCTGCAGGACCGGTCCGGTCAGGACGCGGTTGAGGTCGACGGGGTTGCTGCTGTCGCAGGCGGCCCAGGCGGCTTTGAGCGTTTCGACCTCTGTGCGGAATTCCAGGGAGTCTGGTTCCGGGGCCTTGGTGGGGAAGCCTCCGAACCGGAGGAACGAGGCGATGTCGTTCGCGGAGCCGGTGGACCCGCTTCCGGATGTGACGCCTATGCCGTCGGCTGCCAGCTCCGTCTTGCTGGTCCAGTCGTCATCGCTGGCGGGGATCGCGGAGTAAACCTCCTTGGCCTTGGAAAGCGAGGCCGGAGAGGGTTTGGGAGTGAGGTCTTCCGGTACGGCCGCGCGGACTTTCTCGCGACCCTTCCAGGTGAAGGCGAGGATGTCGGCACCGAACTCTGGGGCATGGTAGGGGCGCCCCCCTTGAGAGTTCACAACGGCGTACGGGGCGTTGGTTTTGTTGAGCTGAGTCTGCCGCTCTTGGAACTCCTGCCCCCGCACCGACTCGACATCTTTGTCGGAGAGTATCGCATTGAAGTATTCAGCGCTGGGGTAACCAGACCCTCCGTAATGGAGTGTGTCATGGATTTTCGAGTCCGGGCCCGCGAGGACGTCGTTGGCGAACGCCTTCTGTATGGGGCCCGCCACCCGGATGTCGCGGCTGAAGGCGCAGCGGTCCTGGCGCTCGTGCTGCCCCAGACTGATGCGCGGGGTGCGCTCGTAGGGGTTACTGGGGAAGTCGCCGGGCTCGTCGGCGCGTGCCGGGGCCGTGGCCATCAGGGTCGCGGTCACGGCCAGGGCCGTGGTCAGCGTCGTGGCGTGGAGCGCGCGTGCGAGCCGGGAGCGGCGGGCCTGTCTGTGTGCTGGTGGGTCGGGTAACCCCACGTGTATCTCCTCCGGCTGTCGTGAAGGGCAGGGAGGGAAACCGAGGTAATCCACGTTCGACACACGACCGCGGAATGCCGCTTTTCACCTTCCTCTGGCAAGACAGAGGAGATCTTTACATATGGCTGGCCATTTCCGAAAGAGATTTTTTGACAGCTTCAAATTTTCCGGAAAGCCAGGGGTTCATATCGAGACAGGGAAAGCTGCGCAGCGGTCTGTGGGGGCCACGACCGCTGCGCTTTGCACGGATCCCCGGAATTAATCCCGGGTTCGTCGAGGAATTCTCAGTAGAGGGCTTTGTGCATGTTCCAGCCGGTACCGATCTTGACCTTGGTGTGGAACTTTCCCGCGCCGTCGGCGTCGTAGCGCCAGAGATCACCGGCCGCGTCGACGCCCACAAGATCGGCCAGCCCGTCACCGTTCATGTCACCAGGGGACGCGATCTTGTCGTACACGTTCCAGCCGGCGCCGATGTCGACGCGAGCCCCGAAGCCGGTCTTCTGAGCACCGGGATAAAGCCACAGGTGTCCGGTGGAGGATGCCCGAGCAAGGAGGTCGGGCAGCCCGTCACCGGTGACATCGCCGGAGCCGACGAGCACGTCGAGGGCGTTCCATCCGGTGCCGAGGTCGGTGCGGGCACCGAGGCCGTTCGTCCCGGTGCCGGGGTAGAAGTAGAGGTGGCCGCCGGAGTCGCGGGCCAGCAGGTCGCCCTTGCCGTCGTTGTCGATATCTCCGATGCCGGCGAACGCGGTCATCACGTTCCACCCGCCGCCGATGTCGTTGCCGCCGATCTCCAAGTGCCCATCGGAGCGGACCAGGGTCAGAGTGGACCAGCGGGAGCTGCTTTCCATCGACGAGGCGCTGGACAGCTTCGTCAGACCGTAACCGGACATGTCGCCGTCGATGAGGAGTCGCCCGGCGAGAAGACCGTTGCCCAGGTTGAGGTAGTAGTTGAGCGTATCGGTGGTGTCCCAGCCGATGAGTTCGCCCTTGCCGAAGAAGGGGTTGCCGCCCGTGTTGACGAGCGTCGCCCCCTGCCAGCCGGTGCCGAGCTGAACGCGCGCACCCAAACCGCCCTTGTCGTCGCCGGGGAACATCCACAGCGTGCCGGAGACGTCCCGGGCGATCAGGTCGACGTGGCCGGAGCTGTTGTCCAGGGCGAGGATCTGGTTGTAGTTGCCCCACCCGGACCCGGTCTGCACTCGGGCTTTCAAGGGCGCCGAGGCATCGCCGGTGCCGGCGTAGAAGTAGAGGTCCCCGGCCGGAGTGCGGGCCACCACGTCACCGTATCCGTCACCGTTCATGTCACCGGCGCCGGTCAACTGGTCGAACAGGCCGAAGCCGTAGCCGACCTTGACCGACGCCGCGAGCGGAGCGTCGACCTTGCCCGTGCCGGCATAGAGGTAGAGATCACCGCTCGGGGTCCGGGCCATCAGGTCGTTCCTGCCATCACCGGTCACGTCACCCGGCACGAAAATCTTGTTGAACTTCTGCCAGCCCGACTGCTTCCATTCCTTCTTGCCCAGGTAGACCTTGGAGGGATTCAGGGTCAGGGTGCCGTCCGGCGTAAGCACGAACAAGTCGGGCACTCCATCGCCGTCGATGTCGCCCGGCTCGATCACGTCCTTCCACACGTCCGGAAGGAACGGCAGGTTGTAGCTGGGCGGGTAGGTCTCCGCGTGGCCGGTCTGCCAACGCTTGACGTACATGGCGTCATCCAGGCCGCGGATCAGGAGATCGCTCACGCCATCCCCGTCGACGTCAAAACGCGGTGTCACCGACCCGGCCGCCCGCACACCGGCACGCGCAGAACCTCGTACGGCGGACGGCAGTTCCGCGGTCGGTGGCGTCCAGTGCGGGGGCCCGGGCTTGACGAGCCCCGGCCCCCGCTCGTGATCGCCTGCTGCGGCCGGAACCGACAGCGCCGCCATGCAGGCCGAAACAGCCACGACGACCGCAAGGCCACGCGTACGTGCCTTTGAAGTACCCATCGCACATCCCCCCACAGGAACAACGTGCTCAGCAACGTCACTGACTGGGACGTCCCCTGACCAAGCACGCCCTCCCGCCGGATACATGGCGACTCGCATAGTGCGTCTATCTCCACGGGATCTTCATGCACCGTACAGATGACTCACAGAAACCTGGAGACCGTTTTCGGCCGGAGGACCCCACGGAACCGCCAACCTGCGAAAACGCCCAACTACACGCGTAACTCTCGTCGCAGCACGCGGCCGGGGTCGTCGGGTGTGTTGAAAGCGCTGCTGGTCATCACTCTGCCCACGAGGGAGGCGGACGGTGGTGAGCCAGTCTTGCTCGGATTCATACCGTTTCAGTCCGGTGGCCAAATGGGTGTTGAGGTTGTCCCACACCACGACGATTGGGCCGCCGAGCTGGTGGTGCGCGCGGGCCAGCAGGTCACGACAGTCCTTCCACGAGAAACTCTGCCGGGCGCCCTTGAGCAGGAGGTGGCTGCCGGGCCGGTGAATGAGGCGGCTCGTCTGGCCCGGCCTGTATCAGCACAAGGCGGCCACCGATGTCCGACGGTGGAACTTGCCACGAACACGGATGACGGGCGTGCGTCCGCGCCGGCCCCAGGTGCGAGCGATCGGTGGCGTCATCGAGAACCCGGCCTCGTCGTTGAAGACGATCCAAGAGCCGGACGCCGCCATGAGGCTTTTACCCGCGGCCACACCTCCTTCTTCCACAGCTCCACCGTGTGCTTGTCGCGCTCCAGAGCACGGCGGACGGGCGTCTGCCAGGAGGACCAGCAACGCCAAGTCGAAAACCTCAGTAACTGGCCAGCGCCCATCTCGGAGCACAATCGCGAGTGATAGTGATTTCCGTCAGCTCGGTAGCCAAGCACCCCTCCTGACCAACGCCCGGTACTCGACCAGCGACCTGGCCGCTCATCTCCGGGTGACACCTCAACCCTGCGCCGCCGTTGGCGCACCGCCCGGCCTCCCCGGGGACCGCCTTTCGTCGCTCTCTCGGAACGGGTCGTCATGTACAGCGCGCTAGATGTCGAGGAATGGCCGCGCAACCGTCGGACCACCCCCGCCAAGGGGATCCATGGCCGATAGAACCACCATCGCCGCCGGCATCCGGATCTCCACCGACATCGAACACCGCCCCGACCGTCCCGCCCCGTACCGGGCGCGCGTCCGATGGTTTGATCCCACCACCGAACGCCGCCAGTCAATATCCGAGGGAAGCAACAGCGAAGAAGAAGCGCAGGAGTGGCTCCAGGCCATCATCCAGGCCGCCCGAACCGGCCTGACCCCGTCGACCGCCACCATGACGCCGGCCGAATGCGGCGAGGCGAACATGGGCCTCGCGCTGCGCGGCGTGGAGCCGAAGACACTCAACCCCTACCTCGCGGGATGGCGGAAGCGTGTGGTTCCCGCCGTGGGTCACCTCGCCGTTCGGTTGATCATCAACGGTGTCGTCGACCGGACCGTGCAGAACCGGATCGCCGACGCGCCCAGCCGCCAAACGGTGAAGAACATCATCGCCGTGCTGGTCCGGGGCATGGAACAGTCGGTGCGGGTCAGCATCGTCAGCGTCAACCCCGCCCGCGTGACCGGCCGGCAGAAGCATCACAAACCGGCCGAAGAAGAACTCCGTGGTCCGCGCGCGCCAGCCCTGCCCGACTGGGACAGCCTCATCCATCTGGCCGACGCGCCCGTGGCCGCCTCCCGCGACCAGTACCGCGGGTGCGGAGACGTCGTCGTCTTCGCCGCCCGCGCCGCCGCCCGGATCGGCAAAGTCTCAGGCTGCCGAGTCCAGGACATCGACACCGACCAGTGGATCCGGACCGTGCGACGCCAGGCCAGACCCGCACCCGGCGGACTGACCGACAAGGGCACCAAGGGCAAGCGGGCCCGCACGGTCCACACCGTCGTCCTGCGCGACGCCACCCACGGGGACGACGTGGTCATCAGGCTCGGCTACGAACACCTGCGGCGCATCGCCGGGCGCGGCTCCCTCATGACCCGCTGACACCGGTCAAGGAGGCACTGGTCCCCAACCGGTCCCCAAAAAGATCAAGGGCCGGTTTCGGATTGCTCCGAAACCGGCCCACACCTGCGACTGTCTCCAGTCGGGACGACAGGATTTGAACCTGCGACCCCTTGACCCCCAGTCAAGTGCGCTACCAAGCTGCGCCACGTCCCGATGCGCGGTCTGACCTGGGGTTTCCCCGGGCGAACGCGCAGGGAAACAATACCGCACTCGGGTCGGTGGTCGCGCGCCCCTTTCGTCCTTGACCTCAAGTTTGATTGAGGTTGCACGATCAACCGTATGACGACCGCAACGGATCAGGGCCGTACGTACGGCTACGACGACCTGCCTCGGCTGATGGGGCTGATGACGGGCGACGAGAAGCACGGCCCGGCCGCCACCTCCACGCTCGACGTGCTGTGGGTGCTCTACGACCGGGTGCTCCGTGTGACCCCCGAACGGCGCGCCGACCCCGCCCGGGACCGCTTCCTGCTCAGCAAGGGGCACGGGCCCATGGCGTACTACGCCGTGCTCGCCGCGAAGGGCTTCCTTCCCGTGGAGTGGCTGCCGGGGTTCGGCACGTACGACTCCCCGCTCGGGCACCACCCCGACCGGGTGCTGGTGCCGGGCGCCGAGATCGGCAGCGGGTCGCTCGGGCACGGGCTGCCGATCGCCGTGGGCACCACGCTCGGCCTGCGCGCCCAGGGCCGCACCGACCCGGCGGTCTGGGTGCTGATCGGGGACGCCGAACTGGACGAGGGCAGCAACCACGAGGCGATCGCCTTCGCCGGGCCCGCCGGACTGGACCGGCTGCACACCGTCGTGATCGACAACTCCTCCGCCAGCCACGCGCTGCCCGGCGGGATCGCGGCCCGGTTCGAGGCCGCCGGCTGGTCCGCCGTCACCGTGGACGGCCGCGACCACGCGGCGCTGTACGCGGCGTTCACCGCGCCGCACCCGGGCCGGCCGCATGTCGTCGTCGCCCGTGTCGAGCCGAAGAACTCCTGACCCTCCTCCGCTTCCCGAAAGGGCACACCTCCATGGACACCATGCGTGACCGCTTCGCCCCCGTCGTCTCCCGGCTGCTGGACGAGGACCCGCGCCTCGCCGTCGTCCTCGCCGAGATCGGCCTCGACGGCTTCCGGGACGCCATGCACCGCCATCCCGACCGGGTGATCAACGTCGGCATCCGCGAACAGCTGCTGGTCGGGGCGGCGGCGGGGCTGGCGCTCACCGGACTGCGGCCCGTCGTGCACACCTTCGCCAGCTTCCTCGTGGAGCGGCCGTTCGAGCAGGTCAAACTGGACCTGGGGCACCAGGACACGGGCGCGGTGCTGGTGAGCGCCGCCGCCTCCTTCGACTGGCCGGCCGGCGGCTTCACCCACATGGCTCCGGGCGATGTGGCCCTCCTGGACACGCTGGACGGCTGGACCGTGCATGTGCCCGGGCATCCGGACGAGGCCGAGACCCTGCTGCGGCACGCGGTCGCGGCGGGCGACGACAAGGTGTACGTACGGCTGTCCGTGCAGTCCAACCGGCAGGGGCGGCCGGTCGACGGACAGCGTTTCGTCACCGTCCGCGAGGGCCGCTCGGGTGTCGTGGTCGCCGTCGGCCCGCTGCTGGACGCGGTCCTCGCCGCCACGGAGGGCCTGGACGTGACCGTGCTGTACGCGACGACGGTACGGCCGTTCGACGCGGCCGGGCTGCGCCGGGCCACGGAGGCCGCCGGTACGGACATCGTGCTGGTCGAGCCGTATCTGGCGGGGACCTCCGCGGCCGCGGCCGGCGAGGCGCTGTCCGACGTGCCGCACCGGGTGCTCGGCCTCGGCGTCGGCCGGCGCGAGCTGCGCCGCTACGGAACGATCGAGGAGCACGTGGCCGCGCACGGGCTGGACGCGGCCGGCCTGCGGGAGCGGATCGGCGGCTTCCTCGGAGCCGGACGGGTGCCGGCGGGCGGACGTGGTCCGGTGTCCGTGGGCGGGTGAGCCACCGGCCCCCGGGCGAATGGGTCCGGCACCGGTCAGACGCGTGGCCGCGGCCCACTTCGGTCAGGCGCGTGGCCGGATCCGGCATCGGTCAGGCGCGTGGCCGGGGCCTCAGCGGGCCGGTGCGGTCGCGCCCCCGTGGGCGGGCGCGGCCGGTTCGGCTCGTACCAGGTCGCGTATCGCCGGTATCGCCAGCAGGATCACCGCCACGAGCAGGCTCACAGTGGCGGCGGTCAGCAGGACGCGGCCGGTGCCCAGCGCCCCCGCCGCCGGACCGGCCAGGGCCTGGCCGACGGGCAGCATGGCGAGCGAGCCGGCCACGTCGTAGGCGTGGATGCGGTTGAGGACGTCGGGCGGGACCTGCGTCTGCACGGTGGTCGCCCACATCACGCCCCAGAAGGACATGCCGGCACCGGCGAGCGCGGCGCCCGCCGCCATGACCGGCACCCCGAGGCCGGCTCCGACGGCCGCCGGGAAGCCGAAGAAGGCGAAGAGGGACAGCGCTCCCGCGCGCAGCATGCGGCGCGGGCGCAGCCGCAGGGCGAGCAGGCCGCCGAACACCGTGCCCGCGCCGAGGGCCGAGTTGACCAGTCCGTAGGCGCCCGGGCCGTGCTGCCGGACGACCTCGGTCGCGACCAGCGGGACGGTCGGGCCCCATACGGCGATCATGTAGAGGCACCACACGGCGATCACGCCCCACAGCCAGGCGCGGGAGCGGAACTCCCGCCAGCCGTCGGCGAGATCGGCGCGGAAGGCGCGCAGGGCGGAGCCGGTGGCGGCCCGGGGCCCCGCGGGGAGCGGAGGCAGCCGGAGCAGCAGCAGGCACAGGGCGCTGAGCGCGTAGGTGGCGGCGTGCGCGGCGAAGACGCCCCCGGCCGAGGCGAGGCCGACCAGGACGCCGGCCACGGCGGGGCCGGCGAGCTGGGCGGCGGACTCCGCGATCCGTATCGCGCCGTTGGCGCCCTGGACGTCCGCGGCGAGGCGGGGCACGGTGCCGGCCACGCCCGGCTGGAAGACCGCCCCGGCCACGCCGTTGACGATGCCGACGGCACAGATCTGCCACAGCACCACGTGCCCGGCGAAGAACAGGCCGGCGGCGAGGGACTGGGTGACGAGCCGGACGAGGTCCGCGCCGATCATCAGCCTGCGGGTGCTGAACCGGTCGGCGACGACCCCGCCGAAGACGACCAGTCCCGCGAACGCGGCGGCGGTGGCGGCCATGGCGAGCCCGACCGCGCCCGCGCCGTACCCGTGCTCCAGCAGGCCGGCGGCGAGGGCGACGGGCAGCATGGTGTCACCGAGCCGGGCGACGGCCCGGGCCACGAAGAACAGCGCGAAGTCCCGCGACCACACGGCCGGGGCACCGGCCGCGGCCCCCCGCGCCTCCCGCACCCGCCGTACGCCGAGGGCGCGCCGCGCGTCCGTTCTTCCGGTCATCCGAGTGCTCCCCTCCCTGTCACCGGCGCGTCCGGCGGCTCAGCCGGCCCCGATGTCCGCACCGGTGCCGTCACCCGCAGGCGCACGCCGCCCCGTGCCGTCTCCGTCGCGGGATGATGCCACCCCGCCGGCCGCCCCCACCGGGTTTTTCAGCCCCCGGACGGCAGCCCCAACTCGGGGTGGGCGTCCAGGAGTCGGGGCGGGGCGGCCTGGCGCCAGGAGTCGGCCAGGATGTCCCGCAGCTCCTGCTCGTCCTCCAGGGCGGCCAGTCTGGCTCTCACCCAGGCGAACTGGGCCTCGTGGCCGGCGATCCAGAACTTGTCCGGCTCGGCCAGCACCAGTTCGTCGCGCTCGTCCTTGGGGCAGCGCACGGCGATGGACGTCTCGTCCTCGGGCAGGGTCGCGAACATCTTCCCGGCCACCCGGAACGTGGGCATGCTCCAGGCCACCTTCTCCGTGGTGTCCGGCAGGGACAGGGCGATTCGGCGTACGTCTTCTGCGTCCGGCATGACACGCAAGGTAGCCCCTGCCACTGACAATCAGCCTCCGGGCCTGCCACCGAGCCGCTTGTAGTACAGCGTCGTCGGCCGCAGTTCGCCCGCCGGGCTCGCCGCGTAGTCGGGGAGGGTGCCGGCCTCGGTCCAGCCGGCCGAGCGGTACAGCCGCTCGGCGGGGCTGCCGGTCTCGGTGTCGAGGTGGAGCAGGGTGCGCCCGTCGGCCGCGGCGGCCCACTCGGCGGTGGTCAGCAGCCGGCGGCCGAGTCCCTGCCCGCGCGCGCTCCGGTGCACCATCAGCTTGACCAGCTCGGCCCGGTGCCTGCTGTTCGGCTTGTCCGGGAAGTCCAGGCCGACGGTGCCGGTCACCCGGTCCGTGGCGTCCAGGGCCGCCCAGACGGCGAGCCGGCCGGCCGCCGCGGCGTCGGCCCGCTCCCGCCACCAGGCGACCGCCTCGGCGTGGCCGAGCGGGGCGAGGAAGCCGACGGAGGCGCCCGAGGCCACGGTGTCGGTCAGCAGCGCCGCCAGGCCGTCGGCCCGCGCGCGTATCCGGTCGCCGTCCCAGCGCTCGATCCTCACGGCCGTACCACCGCCAGGACGTAGCGCGCCGGGTCCGGGCCGGCGCAGCGGAACCGGGTCGCGCCGGTCACCCGCATCCGCAGGCAGTCCCCCGTGTCGAGCCGGTGGGCCTGGTCGCCGACGGTGACCTCCAGGGTCCCCGCGAGGAGCCACAGGTGCTGTTCCAGGCCGGACACGGGCGGGCGGTCGTAGGCGAGGTCCGCGCCCGGGGCGAGCCGGCCCTCGACGAGTTCGCCGCGCAGTCCGGTGTGCGGCGGGGAGACCGACCGGCGGACGAAGCCGGCGGCGCGGTCCTCCCACACCTGCTGCTCGGCTGCGCGGACCAGCGGGGCCGGGGCCGCCTCGACCTCGCCGAGCAGCTGGGACATGGTGCGGCCGTACACATGGCAGAGCCGGTTCAGGACGGCGGCGGTGGGGCTGATCTCCGCGCGTTCGGCGCGCGACAGGGTGGACCGGCTGACTCCGCTGCGCTCCGCCAGCTCGCCCAGGGACCAGCCGTGCTCGGCGCGCAGCTCGGCCAGCCGGGCGCCGATGAGGAGATCGACAGGATCCTCGCTTCTCATATCCGGGACGCTATCCCTGATATGAGACGGCCGTGTTACGGACGCCTCACCTCCGGGCGGCCTCGCCGAGCGCCTCCAGCACCGGCCGGATCAGCGGGTGTCCCTCGGCTCCCCGGCGTACGGCGGCGAAGACGCGGCGGGTCGGGGCCACGCCGTCGACGGGGCGTACGACCACGCCGGCGAGGTCCATGCCGCACAGCGCGGAGCGCGGTACGAGGGCCACGCCCGCGTCGGCGGCGGCGAGCGCGACGACGGCCCGGAAGTCGTCGGAGGAGTGCTCCAGACGGGGCTGGAAGCCGGCGCTCTCGCAGGCGAGGACGACCACGTCGTGGCAGGGGTTGCCGGGGTAGGGCCCGATCCAGGGGTCCTTGGCCAGCTCGGCCAGGGGCACCTCGGCGGTGTCCGCCAGCCGGTGTCCGAGCGGGACGACCGCGTCGAACGGCTCGGCGTAGAGCGGGACATGGGTCAGGCGGGGGTCGTCGGCCGGCGGGGCGCCCCGGTACTCGACGGCGACCGCCACGTCCACCTGCCGGTCCAGGACCATGGGCAGGCTGGCGTCCCCCTCCGCGTCCCTGACCCGGATCCGTATGCCGGGTGCCTTGGCGGCGAGACGGGCCACCGCCGGGGCCACGACCTGGGCGATGCCGGTCGCGAAGGCGGCCACGGTGACCGTGCCCGCCTCGCCCGAGCCGTAGGCGGCCAGCTCGGCCTCGGCCCGCTCCAGCTGGGCGAGGACCGCGTTGGTGTGGCTGAGCAGGATCTCACCGGCCGGGGTGAGCCGTACGCCCTTGGCGCCGCGCTCCACCAGGCGGTGGCCGGTTTCCTGCTCCAGGGCCGTCAGCTGCTGGGAGACGGCGGAGGGGGTGAGGTAGAGCGCGGCGGCCGCCGCGGTGACCGTGCGGTGGTCGGCCACCGCGCGGAGGATGTGGAGCCGCCGTGCCTCGATCATGTCCCCGATTATCCCAGCTCGTCCGGCCTGGTCAGGCCGCCAGTTCGGCGCGCGCGGCGACGAAGGCCCCGACCGCGCGGTGGACGTCGTCCGTGGAGTGCGCGGCGGACAGCTGGACCCGGATGCGGGCCTGGCCCTGGGGGACGACCGGGTAGGAGAAACCGATCACGTACACCCCGCGCTCCAGCAGCAGTTCGGCCATGCGGGCGGCCTTCGCCGCGTCGCCGATCATGACGGGGGCGATGGCGTGGTCCCCGGGGAGGATGTCGAAGCCCTCCTCGGTCATCCGGCGGCGGAACAGCGCCGTGTTCTCGGCCAGCCGGACGCGCAGGTCGTCGGCGGACTCCAGCAGGTCGAGGACCTTCAGGGAGGCGGCGGCGATCACCGGGGCGAGGGTGTTGGAGAACAGGTAGGGGCGAGAGCGCTGGCGCAGCAGGGCGACGATCTCGGCGCGGGCGGCGACATAACCGCCGGACGCGCCGCCGAGGGCCTTGCCGAGGGTGCCGGTGATGATGTCGACGCGGTCCATGACGCCGTGCAGTTCGGGGGTGCCCCGGCCGGTCGGGCCGACGAAGCCGACGGCGTGCGAGTCGTCGACCATGACCATCGCGTCGTAGCGGTCGGCGAGGTCGCAGATCTCGCGCAGCGGCGCCACGTAGCCGTCCATGGAGAAGACGCCGTCGGTGACGATCAGCCGGCGGCGGGCGTCGGACGCCTCCTTCAGCTTGGCCTCCAGGTCCGCGAGGTCGCGGTTGGCGTAGCGGAACCGGCGGGCCTTGGACAGGCGGATGCCGTCGATGATGGAGGCGTGGTTGAGGGCGTCGGAGATCACCGCGTCCTGTTCGCCGAGCAGGGTCTCGAAGACACCGCCGTTGGCGTCGAAGCAGGAGGAGTACAGGATGGTGTCCTCCTGGCCGAGGAACGCCGACAGCCTGGCCTCCAGCTCCTTGTGCACCTCCTGGGTGCCGCAGATGAAGCGGACGGAGGCCATGCCGTAGCCCCAGCGGTCCAGGGCCTCGTGGGCGGCGGCGATCACCTCGGGGTGGTCGGCGAGGCCGAGGTAGTTGTTGGCGCAGAAGTTGAGGACCTCGCCGGGGCGGCCGCCGGCGGTGACGTTCACGGTCGCGGACTGCGGGGTGCCGATGACCCGCTCGGGCTTGTGCAGGCCGGCGGCGCGGATCTCGTCGAGGGTGGCGCGCAGGTCGTCGCGGACGGTGTCGAACATGGGGGCTCCTGAAGGTGCTCGCGGTTGCAGGGGGTCAGGCGGTCCAGTCGAGGATGACCTTGCCGCCCTTGCCGCTCGCGGCGTCGGCGAAGGCGGCCTCGAAGTCGCGGTAGCCGTACCGGCCGGTGATCACGGGGGCGAGGTCGAGGCCGCCCTCCAGCAGCACCGACATCGCGTACCAGGTCTCGAACATCTCGCGGCCGTAGATGCCCTTGATGGTGATCATCGAGGTGACGATCCGGGCCCAGTCGACGGGGAACTCCTCGGCGGGCAGGCCGAGCATGGCGATCCGGCCGCCGTGGGTCATGTTGGCGATCATGTCGCGCATGGCCTCGGGGCGGCCGGACATCTCCAGGCCGATGTCGAAGCCCTCGCGCAGGCCCAGGGTGCGCTGGCCGTCGGCGATGCTGGTCCCGGCGACGTTCAGGGCGAGGCTCACGCCGATCTTGCGGGCCAGGTCCAGGCGCTCCTCGCTGACGTCGGTGATGACGACGTTGCGGGCGCCCGCGTGCCGGGCCACGGCGGCGGCCATCAGGCCGATCGGTCCGGCGCCGGTGATCAGGACGTCCTCGCCGACCAGCGGGAAGGAGAGCGCGGTGTGCACCGCGTTGCCGAACGGGTCGAAGATCGCGGCCACGTCGAGGTCGACGGGGACCCGGTGCACCCAGACGTTGGACGCGGGCAGGGCCACGTACTCGGCGAACGCGCCGTCGCGGCCGACGCCGAGGCCGACGGTGGCCCGGCACAGGTGGCGGCGGCCGGCCAGGCAGTTGCGGCACTTGCCGCACACCAGGTGGCCCTCGCCGCTGACCCGGTCGCCGACGCGGACGTCGGTCACGTCCCGGCCGGTCTCCACGACCTGCCCGACGAACTCGTGGCCGACCACGAGCGGGGTGCTGATGGTCTGCCGGGCCCAGCCGTCCCAGGCCCGGATGTGCAGGTCGGTGCCGCAGATACCGGTCCGCATGACCTTGATGAGGACATCACCGGGGCCGATGGCGGGCTCCGGGACGTCCGTGAGCCAGAGTCCCGGCTCCGCCTTCTCCTTGACCAGCGCCTTCAACGCTACGGCTCCTGTGGGTGAGGCCCGGCCCGCGGGCATGCCGAAGGAGCCCGCACCGGGTCAGAGGGGTGGAATCACCCCGCAATCTGCCCTATGCGCGCGCCGGGGTCCATCGAGCTTTTCTTAACCGGCGCCTCAGCTTTCCTTCAGGCCCCGCGGATGTCCCTCATGTCCCTTGCGCCGCCGGGTTCCCGAGCCCGGCTCCGGCGGGGCGGTGCCTCAGAGGGGCAGGCCGTCCGGCGCGCTCCGTTCGAGGCGTACGACGAGATCGGCGGCCAGCGCCTTGATGGTGTCCAGGCCGGTCCTGCCCCAGGCACGCGGGGATGTGTCGGCGGCACACACCGTGCCGAGCGCCATGCCGGAGGCGTCGATGAGCGGGGCGCCGAGATAGGAGCGGATGCCGAACTCGTCGACGACCGGGTTGCCCGCGAACCGCGGGAAGTCGCGCACGTCGTCCAGGACCAGCGCCTTGTGTCGTACCACCACATGGGGGCAGAACCCATGGTCGCGCGGCAGCACCCGGCCCATCTCGGCCCTGCTGCCGTCCTCGCGGACGACCGGGGCGGCGGGGGCGCTCAGGCCCGCGAAGAACTGGTGGTGCTCGCCGATGAAGTTGACCATGGCGTAGCTCGCGCCGGTGAGCCGGGCGAGGTGGCCGGCGAAGGCGTCGAGCGCGGGGTCGGGCCGGTCCGCCAGACCCAGCCGGCGCAGTCGCCGGACGCGGGCGGGGGCCTCCTTGTCCTCGGGGGTGAGCAGCAGACCCCGGACCGGCCGGGGCGGCTGGTAGCTCATCGCCGGGCCCCGGCGCTGTGGGTGTACCTCATACAGGAACTCCGTGGACGGTGGGTCTTCGATCACCTGTGGGCGCCCTGGCCGGGCGTGGCCGCCGGGGCGAGGGCCAGCAGATGGCGTACGAGGGTGAGCAGGGTCTGGACGCCGGAGCTGGAGATCCGCGCGTCGCAGCGCACCACCGGGATCTCCGGGCCGAGGTCGATGGCGGCCCGCACCTCGTCGGGTGCGTAACGGTGGGCGCCGTCGAACTCGTTGACGGCGACGATGAAGGCGAGGCCGCGCTCCTCGAAGAAGTCGACGGCGGCGAAGCAGTCCTGCAGGCGCCGGGTGTCGGCGAGGATCACCGCGCCGAGCGCGCCCTCGGACAGTTCGTCCCACATGAACCAGAACCGCTCCTGCCCCGGCGTGCCGAACAGGTACAGCACGTGTTCCGGATCGAGGGTGATCCGGCCGAAGTCCATCGCGACGGTGGTCTCCATCTTGTTCTCGACGCCGTCGAGGCTGTCCGTGCCGACGCCGACCGTGGTGAGCAGCTCCTCCGTGCTGAGCGGCGCGATCTCGCTGACCGCGCCCACGAAGGTCGTCTTGCCGACCCCGAACCCGCCCGCGACCAGGATCTTGAGCGCGGTGGGAAACGGGTCAGAGCTGTCGTCGTAGTCCATCGAGCACTGCCTCCAGCAGAGACCGGTCAGTGGGAGTGTGGTGGTAGGCGGGCGGCTTGGTGGTCAGCGCGCCGCAGTCGACCAGGTCCGACAGCAGCACCTTGGTGACCACCGCGGGCAGCTTCAGCTGGGCGGCGACCTCGGCGACCGGGACGGGCGCGCGGCACAGGTCGAGGGCCTGCGCGTGCTCGGGACCGAGGTAGCCGAGCGGGGTGACGCCGGTGGCCATCACCTGCGACATCAGGTCGAGGGCGATGGTGGGCTCGGTGCGGCCGTCGCTGACCGTGAACGGCCGCACCAGCCGCCCGGCCGCCTCGTCCAGCCAGGGCCCGTCGCCGGCTGCGGCCACGCTCAAGGCCTCGTCACCGCGGGGTCCGCGGTCTGCTGCCGGGGGGCGGTCACCAGGTAGGGGCGCACGCTCTTGACCAGCATCGCCATCTCGTAGCCGAGCACGGCGGCGTCGGCCTCGCGGCCGGCCAGCACGGCGAGACAGGTGCCGGAGCCGGCGGTGGTGACGAAGAGCAGGGTCGCGTCGAGTTCGACCACGACCTGGCGCACGTCCCCGCCGTCGCCGAACCGGACGCCCGCGCTGCGGCCGAGGGAGTACAGGCCGCAGGCCAGCGCCGCCATGTGGTCGGCGCTGTCGGCGTCCAGGCCGTGTACGGACTTCACCAGCCCGTCGGAGGAGAGGAGCACCGCGCTGGTGGTGTGCGGTACGCGCTGCACGAGGCCGCTCAGCAGCCAGTCGAGGTCGGATGCGGGGATGGTCGGCGCATCGCTCGCCATGGTGGATCGACTCCTTGGGGTACGAAGATCTGCGGGAGCGCTGGGGGTGGGGGTAGGACGTGCGGGGGCGGGGGTCCGGGCGGGTACGGTCATCCGGCCGGGGCGCTCCCGTCGGCTCGGCCGGTACCGCGAGCGCCGTCCGGCACGGGCACGTGGGTGTGCGGCTGGGGTATGGCGGCTGGAGCCGGCAGTTGCTCGGGGGTGGTGTGGTCCGGATCCATGTGCTCTGAGCCCATGTGGGGTGGGTCCGTGTGGGCGGAGGCCGTGTGGGCGGAGCCCATGTGTTCGGGCGCCATGTGCTCGGACGCCATGTGCGCGGAGCCCGTGTGGGTGGGGGCTGTGTGCCGGGGGACTGTGTGCTCGGGCGCCATGTGTGCGGAAGCTGTGTGGGGAGCCTCCATGTGCGGGGCGTCCATGTGGGGCGGATCCATGTGTCCGTAGGCGGTGTGCGCGTACGCCGCTTCGCCGTAGGCCCTGTACGTCCTCCCCTCCCCCGTCGTTCCCTCGTACTCCGGCTCTTCCTGCCCCGGCTCCGCGTACCCGGACTCCAGGTGCTGCTGGGCCTCGGCGAGTCCGAACCCGCGCTGGAAGGCGGCCATCAGGCCGGGGTCGTGGCCGGCGACGGTGCCGGCGTCCTGGCGGGGTGCCGGGCCGCCGCGCAGTTGGGGCGCGATGTGTTCCTGGGCGCGCCTGCGGGGCAGTTCGGGCTTGTCCATGGTGTCGCGCACCATGTCGACGCGGGGGGTGGGCGGCAGATGTGTGTGTGCCTCCACCACCGGCCGGTCCTCGGCGCTGATGCCGGGCACGGCGTCGGCGGGGTTGGGCCGGGTCCCGTGGGCGCCGCGGACCGGCAGCGGGGGCAGGGCGCCTGCTCCGCGGCGTCCGCGCGTACCGTTCTCGGTGTCGCGCCGCCCGGAGCCGCGCTGTGCGTGGCGCCGCCGTCCGGTACCCGGCGCCGGTCCGGCACCGGCACCGGTCGTCCCCTCCTCGGCCGAGGTGCCACCGGTCCTGGTACCGCCGGTCTCGGTGCCGCCGGCTCCGGTCCCTCCGCCCTCGGTCCCCGTGCCGGTGGCCGGCGCGGAACCGTTTCCCGCGCCACCCCCGGCACCCTGCCCGTCCGTGTCCGGGCGCCCGTCCCCTGGCGAGGACGAGGACGCCGGCACCCGGGGCTGCGGCACGGCGACGACCTCGGTGCCCAGGCCCGCGCCCGTGTGCTCATCCGATCCCGATCCCGACAGCGGTACCGGCACCGGTCCCGCCCCCTCATCCGGTCCCGCACCGGCATCCGTGTCCGCGCCCGGCACCGCCCGGTCCTGCCCCAGCAGCGCCTGGGGAACGACGAGGACGGCCTGCACACCGCCGTAGATGTTGGTCTGCAGGCGTACCTGGATGCCGTGCCGGCGGGCGAGCTGGGAGACGACGTAGAGGCCGATGCGGCCGTCGGCCAGCAGGCTGGCGACGTTGACCTGGTCCGGGTCGGCGAGCAGGGCGTTCATCCGGTTCTGCTCGGCGACGGGCATGCCCAGCCCTCGGTCCTCGACCTCCACGGCGAGCCCGGAGGTGACGAGGCCGGCGCGGAGCAGCACCTGGGTGTGCGGGGCGGAGAACACCGTGGCGTTCTCGATGAGTTCGGCGAGCAGGTGGATGACGTCGGCGACGGCGTGGCCGCGCAGTTTGCCGTCGATGGGCGGCACCAGCCTGACCCGGGAGTACTGCTCGACCTCGGCGATGGCGGAGCGCAGCACCTCGGTCATGCTGACCGGGTTGCTCCACTGGCGGCGGGAGACGGCGCCGCCGAGCACGGCGAGGTTCTCCGCGTGCCGCCGGATCCGGGTGGCCAGGTGATCGACGTGGAAGAGACCCTTGAGCAGCCCGGGGTCCTCGATGTCGTTCTCCAGGTCGTCGAGGATCGAGATCTCCCGGTGCACGAGGGACTGAAGCCGGCGCGCGAGGTTGACGAACACCTCCAGCTTCTGTTCGCTGCCCGTCTGGCTGGAGAGCTGGGCGGCCCGGACGACGGCGGTGACGGCGCCGTCGTACGCGCGGGCCAGGTCGGCGGCGAGCAGCTCGAAGTCGTCGGCGTCCGCGGGCGGCCCGCGGCGCCGGCCGCGCTGGGGCGGGGCCTCGCCCTGCCGGAGCGCGTCGACCAGGGCGTGCAGGTCGGCCTCGACCCGCGCGGCGGTGCGCCGGAGCGCGTCGACGCGGTCGGCGATCGAGCGGGCGGCGCGGTCGGCGGCCACGGCGGCGATCAGGATGCCGGCGACGGCCACGCCCGCCGCCGCGGCGACCATGGCCCACAGCAGGGGCCCGGTGTGCGTCCCGGCGGAGCGGACGCTGAACAGCACCGCGGCGCCGGCGCCGAGCGCGACCGCGAGGGGCGGCAGGACGGCGAGCCGCATCAACTGGGGCCGTATGTGCGTCTCGGGCAGTGCGGGAGCGGGTCGGGCGACCGGCCGCCCGTGCCGGCCGCCCTCGCGACGGTCGGCGCGGGCGGCCGGCGCTCGGAGGTGAGACATCTGCGTCCTCGTACTGGTCCGTCGGGCTTGTGGTCCTCGTGCGGTGCGCGCTGCGGGCATGCGTCGATGCGGGCACGCGTCATCGCGGTGTCGGCCGACGGGACCGGGGAATCCGGCCGCATGCCACCCGACGGACACTCACAGTAGTTGTCCGCGCATCCTGTGTGGTGGGCAGTTGACAAAGTCCCCCGAGGAGCGTCCCGCTCTGGTATGAGGAGCCGTACGACAGACCGATAACCCGGCCGAATTTCCCCCGGGCGGGGTGAAAAAGACCGGTGCGACCTGGTCGGAAGCGATCAGAAAGCAAGACGGGGAGCGGCTGAGGCACGACCGGGGGCGGCGGGCCGGATCGGCCCGCCGCCCCCGGTCGGGTGTGAACGCGCGAACGCCAGTGCGCCTCGGTCGGCCGCCGGGCCGGCCTCCCTCACGGGGGCCGTCCCGGCGAATGTCACCGAGAGTGTTCGCCTTGGCCTGAAGTCGTCGAACGACATCGGCGTAGCCGCGGGCGGCGGGACTGGTGGCACCCTCGGGCCAGGACCTCTCCGCCGCCGCCGTTCACCGGTTGTCCAGTTCGGCGAGGCGTTTCCGGGCCTCGGTGAGGCTGTTGGGGTCGGCTGTCACGCCGAGGGCACGGCACCGGGAGAAGGCGTCCCGGGCCTCGGCACGGTGCCCGGCGGCCAGCAGGCTGTCGCCGAGGTGGACCAGAACACGGCTCTCCATGGCCGTGTTGCCGCCGGCGCGGCACAGTTCCACGGCGATGCGCAGGTGTTCGATGGCCGCGTCCCAGTTCCCGAGGCGGGCGTGGGCGCCGCCGAGGACCGTCCGCAGGTTCATGCGGGTGAACTCGGCGGCGTGCGGCTCGATGCGGTCACCGGCCTGGTCGAGGAAGGAGAGCGTGCTCAGGGTCGCCTCGACGGCTTCCTCGAGGCGTCCTCCGTCCACCAGGAGCTGATCGTGCTCGACCCTGGACTGGAGGGCGCCGTGGAGGTCGCCGGCGGTCTCGAAGAGCGCGGCCCCCTCGCTGTTGTGACGCGCCGCCTCGGCGTGTTCGCCGAGCAGCCGGTGGGCCCAGGCGGCGTACTTGTGGGACCAGCCCTGCTGGGAGAGGTCGCCGGCGCGCCGAGCCGCGGCGAGGGCCTGGGCGGAGCGGTCGAGGCTGTCGTGGGGGCGGCCTTCGCAGACGAGCAGGGCCCAGGCGTGGTAGTTGATCTGGGTGGCTTCCAGGAGGGGATCGCCGAGGGCCTGGGCGGACCGGGCAGCGGTGGCGAAGATCTCGGGCCAGTGGCCCCAGAAGATCCACTGGTCGGAGAACCAGTGCAGAGCCTCGGCCACCTCGACCACGGTGGCGTGGTCGCCGGCGGCGGCGGCCGCGCGCAGGGCGGCCAGCCAGTTGAGGCCCTCGTCCTGGAGCCACCGACGGGCCTGATCAGCGGTGGAGAGGTCGACGTCGCTCTGCCAGGTGACGGGCGGGGCACCGTGGTCGGGTTCGTACCAACGGCCGGCCATGACGGTGGTTTCCAGCAGCCAGCGGTGCAGTGCCGAGCGGGCCGCCTCGACCACCGCGGCCGGTTCCTCGGCCCGGAGCCGGCCGCGAGCGTACAGGCGCAGCAGGTCGTGGAAGCGGTAGCGGTCCCGGTCCGTGCCCAGGAGGCCGGTCTCGACCAGTTCCTCGAGGGTGTCCTCGGCGTCGAACAGTGACTGCCCGGTCAGCCGGGCGGCTCCGGCGGCGCCGGCATCGGGTCCGTCGACGAGGGACAGCAGCCGGAACATGCGGGCGGCGGCGGGAGTGAGCTGGCGGTAGGACAGGTTGAAGGCCGCCGGCAGTTGGAGGTCACCGGCGGTCAGGGTGTCCAACCGGCGCTCTTCCAGCGCGAGACGGTCGGCGAGACGGCGGACCGACCAACCGGTGCGGGTGGCCAGCCAGTTGCCCGCCACCCGCAGGGCCAGTGGCAGGTTGCCGCAGTGGCCGGCCACCTCGGCCAGCGCGCCCGGGTCCGCTTCCGCCCGCTCCCGGCCCACCAAGGCGGTCAGGAAAGCGGCGGCCTCTACCGGGGAGAGCTCGTCGAGGGTCAGACGATGCACGCTCTCCAGGCCGGTGAGCATGCGCCGGCTGGTCACCAGCACCATCCCCGCGCCCGCGCCGGGCAGCAGCGGGCGGACCTGGGCTTCGTCGCGGGCGTTGTCCAGCACCAGCAGGCATCGCCGGTCGGCCAGCACCTGCCGGTACAGCTCGGGGTGCCCCTGCGGACCGGCCTTCGACAGGTCCCGGTCGGCCACGCCGAAGGCCTTGAGCACACCCAGCAACAACTCGGGCGGTTCGGGCGGAACGTCGTCCATTCCCCGCAGGTCCACCATCAGCTGCCCGTCCGGGAACCGGTCGGCCAGCTCCCGCGCGGCGTGCAGCGCCAGGGTGGTCTTGCCCGTTCCCGGCGGCCCGGACACCGTCACCACCACCGGACGCCCGTGCCCGGCGGCCTCGGCCCCCGCCTCGCCGGCGGAGCAGTGCTCGGCGGCGAGCTCCGCCAGTCGCCCCAACTCCCGCTCGCGGCCCACGAAGTCGTCGATGCCCCGGGGGAAGGCGCGTACGCCCAACGGACTGTAGCCCCGGTTACGACCGGACCGGGCGGCGGCCAGAAGTCGCTCCCGCTCCACCTCACCGAGTCCCAGGCCCTCGGCGAGCGCGGCCACCGTTCCCCGCTGCGGTGCCGCTCGCCGGCCCCGTTCGAGATCGCCGATCCCCCGCACACTCACACCCGACGCGGCGGACAGAGCCTCGATCGTCAGCGACGCCTCCAGCCGCAATTCCCGCAGCAGCGCCCCGAACGCCGTACCCTCACCGGCCACTCCGCCTCCAGGCTCCCCGCTCAAGCCGGGCGCCCGAGCATGTCCGGGGCATTTTAACGTGCAACTAAATTGTCGTCACCGGCTCACAGCGTCCGCCGTACGCCCGCCTGCCGCTCCAGGTCGCGCAGTTGCAGCGCCAGGTTGCCTTCCACGGCTTCGTGGGCGGGGCCGCGACGTCCGACGGGCAGGACCTCCTCGCCCCGCATGTCCTCGAGCATGAGGGCGAACGCCGCGTACAGCGCGGCGACCGCCAGGAGCAGTCCGAGCGCTCCGGAGAGGTAGCCGACCCAGGTGGCGCCGGTGAAGTTGAAGAGCGCCGCCACGGTGAACCTCGGCACGGCGACGCACAGCACCAGCCACATCGACCGCTTGCGGTGCGCGACGGACGCCATCATGAGAGCGAAGAGGGCGAACGCGAGGTTGAGTACGCCGAGCACGCGTGCGCCCGAGGGCGCGTCGAACGCAAGGACGAGGGAGCTCGCCAGCCAGGTGCCGGAGAAGCAGGCCATCAGCGTCGCGGCGAGCACGTCCCTCGCTCCGAAGGCCAGGATGCTGACGACGAGTTGCAGGACGAAGGCCGGAAGAATGGTCAGCGCCACCGCCAGGTGGGCCTCGTCGCCCAGCAAGCCCAGTTGCAGGGTTCCGACGATGACCGACGCGATCGCCACCGCGAAGAATCCGACCGGCATCGGGGAGGCGATGGGGCGCAGGTTGATGCGGGTCATCGGACGCAGGTCCGGCTCGAAGTGCCGGGCGGCCCGGGGGCTCTGCTGTTCGGGGGGTTCGGATCCGTGGTTCATGTGGTTCTCCTGTGAGTCGTTCTTCACCTGCGAGACCAGCGTCGTGCGCCGCACGCCAAGTGCCGGCGAAGGGCGGAGTCTGCCCGTCAGCGGATGTGCGGGTGCCTTGCAGCGCACGGCACGCCGGATCTGCGCGGGCGTTCGTTCCTGAGGGAGTCCTCGTACGCCGAGGCGCACGAATACGAGCAGGCCGAGACAGCGCCGCGCGGACGAACCGGGCTCGTCCGCGCGGCCGGTGCCTCTCGTCCCGGCTGTGGTTCCTCGTGGTCAGACGCTGTGCAGGGCGACGTGCAGGGTGTCGGCCGCCAGCGTGATGGCGGCGGTGGCCGCGTGGGTCTCGCGCAGGGCGTCGAGCATGACGAAGTCGTGGATGATGCCCTGGAAGCGCACGGCGACGACGGGGACGCCGGCCGCGCGGAGCTTGCCCGCGTAGGCTTCGCCCTCGTCGCGCAGCACGTCGGCTTCCGCCGTGATCACCAAGGCAGGGGGCAGGCCGGTGAGTTGCTCGGTGGTCGCGCGCAGCGGGGACGCGGTGATCTCTCCGCGTTCCGCCTCGTCCGTCGTGTACTGGTCCCAGAACCACTGCATGCCGTCGCGGCGCAGGAAGTACCCCGTGGCGAACTGGTGGTAGGAGCCGGTGTCGAAGGCGGCGTCGGTGACGGGGTAGAACAGCACCTGCTGCACCAGCGGAACACCGCCGCGTTCCTTGGCCATCAGGGTCAGCGCGGCCGCCATGTTGCCGCCGACCGAGTCACCCGCGACCGCGATACGGCCGGTGTCCAGCCCGTTCGCCGCGCCCTGCTCGACGACCCAGCGGGCCACGGTGAAGTTCTGCTCGACGGCGACCGGATAACGGGCCTCCGGCGAGAGGGCGTACTCCGGGAAGACCACCGCGGCATCGGCGCCGACGGCCAGCTCGCGGACCAGGCGGTCGTGGGTGTGGGCGTTGCCGAAGACCCAGCCGGCGCCGTGGATGTAGATGATGACCGGGAGCGGGCCCTCGGTGCCGGCCGGCTTGACGATCCGCGCACGGACGCTGCCCGTCGGGCCGCCCGGAACAGTGACCCACTCCTCGTCGATCGCCGGCTTGTCGATCGCACCGGACTGGACCTCGTCCACGGCCTTCCGGCCCTCCGCCGGGGGGAGTTCGAACAGGTAGGGCGGGTTGGCAGTGGCCTTGGCGAAGGCGGCTGCCGCGGGTTCCAGCACAGGCTGAACCGGCTCGGTGGCATCAGACACAGCGGTCTCCAGGAGGTACGGAGCATGCCGGCGCTTCCGGCATGACGGGCCGGGCGCCGTCTGCGGCGCCCGACGTGACGCTAGTTCCGTCGGCCCGGACGATTTCTCCGACAGCGCACCGGTTCTTTCCCCGCCGTGCACTCGTCGCCTGTCCTCTCCCGCCCCTTCCCGCCCCCTTCCCTCTTCCTCCTGTCTCCTTCCTGTCTCCGCTGACGAGGTCGGGAAGCACAGTGCACGGTGAGGCAAAGCCCTGTGCGCTCGGGTGTAATCCCGCCGGAGACACCGTGCCTATCGTGATGACGCAGCGGCCGCCGCCGAACGGCACCGGTCCGATCTCGGTGTTCCGAAGACATGACACGTACCGGCAGGCGGCTCGCCGTCCGATTCCGACGGCGGTGCGTTCATCGGGTGTCGCGGTTGCCGAAGTCCGCCTTCGAAGGTCCATGGCCCGGGCCGAAGTCGTTTTCCAGAGGGAGTCGCAGAAGATGTCAACAATGCCCGTCGGCGGGCTGGTTCCGCATCCCGCCGCCGACGCCGCCGATCTGGTCGTCCGCAATGCCAGGATCCACACCGGAGACCCGTCGCGACCGCACGCCGAGGCACTGGGCATCCGGGACGGTGTCGTCACGGTCATCGGCGACGACAGGGACGTGGCCGGCCACATCGGCCCGGACACAAAGGTGGTGGACGCACTCGGACGACGGGTGATCCCGGGCCTCAACGACTCCCATCTGCACGTGATCCGCGGGGGCCTCAACTACGTACTCGAACTGCGCTGGGACGGCGTGCGCAGTCTGCGTCAGGGGCTGGCGATGCTGCGTGAGCAGGCGGCCCGCACTCCCAAGGGCCAGTGGGTCCGGGTGGTCGGCGGATGGTCGGCGGAGCAGTTCGCCGAGCGACGGCTGCCGACCGTCGCCGAACTGAACGCGGCCGCCCCCGACACGCCCGTGTTCGTCCTGCACCTGTACCAGTCGGCCGTCCTGAACCGGGCGGCGCTCAAGGCGGCCGGCTTCACCAAGGACACCCCCGATCCCAAGGGGGGCCAGATCGTGCGGGGCCGTGACGGCGAGCCGACCGGCATGCTGCTGGCCGCGCCGAGCGCCCTGATCCTGTATTCGACCCTCGCCAAGGCGCCGACGCTGGAGGGCGAGGACAAGAAGACCTCCACCCGCCATTTCCTGCGCGAACTCAACAGGTTCGGGCTCACGTCGGCGATCGACGCCGCCGGGGGATTCCAGAACTTCCCCGACAATTACGCGACCGTCATCGAACTGGCCAAGGAGGGCCGGCTTTCGCTGCGCATCTCCTATCACCTCTTTCCGCAGACCGCGGGCCAGGAGATCGACGATCTCGCGCGCTGGATCGAGACGGTCCGGCCCGAGGAAGGCGACGCATGGCTCCGCCTCAACGGCGCCGGCGAGAATCTCACCTGGGCGGCAGCCGACTTCGAGAACTTCACCCAGCCGCGCCCGGAACTTTCTCCCGACTACGAGGTGGAATTCGAGAAGGCGGTCCGTCTTCTCATGGAGAACGGGTGGGGGTTCCGGCTGCACGCCACCTACGACGAGACCATCCGCCGTGATCTCGGCGTGTTCGAGAAGCTCGCCGCGGAAGGGCTGTTCCCGGCCGGGAACCGGTGGCTCTTCGACCACGCCGAGACCGTCTCCGCGGAGAGCCTCGACCGCATCAGCGCCCTCGGCGGCGCGCTGTCCGTGCAGAACCGTCTCTCCTTCCAGGGCGAGGCGTTCCTGCGGCGCTACGGGCCGGGGGCCGCCGCCGACGCCCCGCCGATCCGGGCGATGCTGGACCGCGGCCTGACCGTGGGCGCCGGCACCGACGCCACCCGGGTCTCCACCTACAACCCCTGGGTCGCCCTGCACTGGCTCGTCAGCGGCCGTTCCGTCGGCGATCTGACGCTGCGACCGCCGGCCAACCGCGTCGACCGGCGGACGGCGTTGACGATGTTCACCCAGGCCGGGGCGAAGCTGACCGGCGAGGACGACGTCAAGGGCGTCCTCAGGCCCGGCTGCTACGGGGACCTCGCGGTGCTGTCCGACGACTACTTCACCGTGCCCGAACCGGAGATCGCCGGCATCGAGTCGCTGCTGACCGTGACGGGCGGCCGCATCGTCTACGCCGCCGCCGAGTACGAAGGGCTCGACGAGGAACTCCCGCCGGTCCCGGCCTGGAGCCCGGTCGCGCGGTTCGGCGGCTACCAGGCTTCCCGCCATGCGCCCCTCGCCGGCGCCCGCCAGGCGGAGCTGCTCGGCGAAGCCGTCGCCGAGTCGGAGCGGCACCGCAGGTGGCGCACGGCCCGTGGCCTGGCCCCCGAAGCGGTGGGCACCCCCTTCGACCCCTGCTTCGACCTCTGAACCTCCGGAAGCCCCCGGCCTTCGCCGCACTTCTTCCGGCACCGAGTCTCCGTCCGAGCGGACGGTCCAGCACGGCCCGGGCAGCGGCCCGCGCCGTCGTTCTTCCGAGAAAGGCACCTCATCATGGTCAACATCGCCCAGGTCACCGCCGCCCCCGGCCCCGACCTGCTCACGCCGGACAACTGCGCGGTGCTGTTCGTCGACCACCAGCCGCAGATGTTCTTCGGCACCGGCAGCGGTGACCGCACCGCCATCATCAACTCCACCGTGGGCCTGGCCAAGGCCGCCAAGGTGTTCGACGTGCCGGTCGTCCTGAGCACGGTGGCCGCCGAGTCCTTCTCGGGCCCGCTCATGCCGCAGCTGGCCGATGTCTTCCCCGAGCAGAAGATCATCGACCGCAGCACCATGAACGCCTGGGAGGACGTGAACTTCGTCGAGGCGGTCAAGGCCACCGGCCGCAAGAAGCTCGTCATCGCCGGTCTGTGGACCGAGGTGTGCGTGGTCCTGCCCGCCCTCTCCGCCATCGCCCAGGGCTACGAGGTCTACGTCGTCACCGACGCGTCCGGCGGCGTCAGCCCGCAGGCCCACGAGCACGCCGTGCAGCGCATGATCCAGGCCGGCGCCGTCCCGGTCACCTGGGTGCAGGTGCTCCTGGAGCTCCAGCGCGACTGGGCCCGCACCGAGACGTACGCCGCGGTGGGCGACGTGGTCAAGGCGCACGGCGGCGCCTACGGCCTCGGCATGGTCTACGCGCAGGCCGTCATCGGCGCCCACGCCGCGGGCTGACCCTCACCACGGACACGTCGGGAACAGGCAGGGACATGATGGACGCTGGACTTTTGATCCTGCGGCTCGTGGCCGGACTCCTCATCGCCGGGCACGGTGTGCAGAAGGTGAGCTTCCGCCTCGGAGGAAAAGGGCTGGCAGGCGGGACCGAGGAATTCCGGGGGGACGGATTCCGCGGTGGCCGGCTGACCGCGCTCACCGCGGGAGCCAGCCAGATCGGTTCCGGTCTGTTCCTGGCGGCCGGCCTGCTCACCCCCCTGGCCGCGATGGCCGCCATGGGGGTGATGACGGTCGCCGGCACCGTGAAGTGGTCCAAGGGGCTCTGGGTGCAGAACGACGGCTACGAGTACCCGCTGGTCCTCGTCGCCGCCTCCGCTTCGCTGGCCCTGGCCGGGCCGGGGCGGTGGTCCGCGGACCACGCGCTGGCCGTCACCCCCTGGCCGGTGTGGATCTCCGTGGCCGTGATCGTCCTGGGGCCGGCGAGCGGCCTGCTGACGCGCGTGGTGCTGCACCGGACAGCCCCCGCGCGAGGAGGAACCCGACAGCCACCGTCCGCCCGCTGACGAGCCGGCTCCCCGGCACGGCCCGGACGCCGCCTCCGGTGGGGCCGGTGGGCCGGCCGTCGCCGTGCGCGCATCCCCCGGCCCACCGCCCTCGCGTCACCGCCCTGGAGCGGACGCGTTCGTACTCCCGCAGGGACACGCATGAACCCCACGCTCCCTTCCCCGCCCGCCCGGCCCGCACGGCAGGACTCGGCCTGGGCCCCGCTCGCGGCACGCGTGTTCCGCGCCCTGTGGATCGCCCAGCTGGTCTCCAACATCGGCAGCTGGATGCAGATGGTCGGGGCCCAATGGCTGCTGATCGGGCACGACCCGGCTCTGGTGACACTGGTCCAGACGGCGTCCAGCCTTCCCGTCGTACTCCTGGCCCTGCCGGCCGGTGTGGTGGCCGATCGCCACGACCGCCGGAGAGTACTGCTGGTCACACAGGGCGCGCTGTTCGCGGTGTCCGGCGTGCTGACCGCGTTGACGTTCGCGGATCTCCTCACCCCCGTGCTGCTGCTCGTCCTCACCTTCCTGCTGGGCTGCGGGACGGCGCTGATGGGGCCGGCCTGGCAGGCGATCCAGCCCGAGCTGGTGCAGCGCCGCCAGCTGGGACAGGCCGCCGCCCTCGGCGGCGTCAACATGAACCTGGCTCGTGCCGTCGGGCCGGCCGTGGGCGGCGCGGTGGTGGCGGCGGCGGACCCGGCCTGGGTCTTCGCCTTCAACGCCGTGTCGTACCTCGGCATCGGCGTCGTCCTGCTGCTCTGGCGACGTCCCGGGCCGCACACTCCTGTGCCTCACGGTGAGAAGTGGCCGGCCGCCCTCGACGCGGGCCGGCGCTTCGTCTGGCACGCCCCCGGCATTCGCCGTGTCCTGCTCCGTACGCTTCTCTTCGTCCCCGGTGGCGCCGCTCTGTGGGCGCTGCTGCCGGTCGTCGCGAACCGCTCCCTGCGCCTGGGCTCCGGGGGTTACGGGCTGCTGCTGGGGGCCGTGGGCGTCGGGGCGGTGGCGGGTGCCTTCGTCCTGCCGCGCGGCAACCGGAAGCTGGGCGCGAGCCGGACCCTGGGCTGTGGCTCCCTGCTCTTCGCGGGTGTCCTGGTCGTCCTGGCCACCGTACGCGACCGCTGGCTGGTCACGCTCGCGCTGCTGTTCGCCGGGCTGGCGTGGATCGCCGTCCTGTCCACGCTCAACGCCGCCATGCAGACGCAGCTCCCCGGCTGGGTCCGGGCCCGCGGACTCGCCGTCTACCTCCTTGTCTTCCAGGGCGGGCAGGCCCTCGCGGCACCGCTGTGGGGCACGCTCGCCGCCGGCCTGGGCGTCACCGTTCCCCTGCTGTCCGCCGCGGCGCTGCTGGTCGTCTGCGCCGTCAGCCTGCGGCGCTGGCCCCTGCGGGAGGGGGAGGAGGCCGACCCCTCCCCCTCCGCCCACTGGCCCGCCCCGCCCCTGGTGTTCGAACCGGGGCCGGCCACGGGCCCCGTACTGGTCACCGTCTCCTACCGGGTCGCCCCGGAGCACGGCACGGCCTTCGCAGAGCGCATGGAGCACGTCGGCCGGGCCCGCCGGCGCACCGGCGCCCTCACCTGGGGCCTGTACCAGGACGGGCAGGATCCGGCCCACTTCATCGAGAACTACCTCGTGGCCTCCTGGTCGGAGCACCTCGCCCAGCACAGGGGCAGGCTCACTCTCGCCGACCGGCACCACGAGGACCGGGCCCGTCTTCTCCTCGCTCCCGGCACTCGCCCGGAGGTCACCCACGCCTTCGACACGTCCGGGGGCCCTGTCGTCCCGGAAGACGGCGAAGCGGTCCCGCCGCCCCCTCACCACGACCAGGCAGCATGGGACTGAACGGACGACGATCTCTCCCGGAAAGGAGCACGCCCGGTGGGCACTGTCGAAAAGGACTCCACGCAGTCCTACGACCAGACGGCACTCGACGGCGCGCGGAGCACTGAGGCTCCCCGCGTCGGCATACTCACCCCACGAGACGTTCCTCTTGGCGGCCCGCGTGCCATGAAGGTGCGGCGCACTCTGCCGCAGCGTTCCCGGCCCACGATCGGCGCTTGGTGTTTCGCCGACCATTACGGCCCCGACGACGTCGCGCTGACCGGCGGCATGAACGTCCCGCCGCACCCGCACATCGGACTGCAGACGGTGAGTTGGCTGTTCAGCGGCGAGATCGAGCACCGGGACAGCCTCGGCAACCACACGCTCGTGAGGCCCGGCGAACTGAACCTCATGACAGGGGGGCACGGGATCAGCCACTCGGAGGTCTCCACCTCCGGGACCACGGTCCTGCACGGGGTGCAGCTGTGGGTGGCCCTGCCGGAACAGCACAGAAACACGGACCCCGACTTCCGCCACCACGTGCCCGAGCCGGTGCGCGTCGGCGGCGCCGAGATCCGGGTCTTCCTCGGCTCCCTGGCCGGGGTCACCTCTCCCGTGCCGGCCTTCACGCCTCTTCTCGGCGCGGAGATCGTCCTGGAGCCCCGGGCCACCGTCACGCTCGCCGTGGACGCCTCCTTCGAGCACGGACTCCTCGTCGACACGGGCCCGGTCCGCCTGGGCGACACCCTGCTGCGGCCCGCAGAGCTGGGATACGCCGCCGAGGGCAACACCGCTCTGACGCTGGCCAACACGTCCGAAGAGAGAGCACGGACCGTCCTGCTCGGCGGAACGCCGTTCGGGGAGCAGTTCGTCATGTGGTGGAACTTCATCGGCCGTACTCACGAAGAGATCGCCCAGGCCCGGGAGGACTGGCAGAACGCATCGGCACGATTCGGCACCGTCGAGGGATACAACGGTGAACGGCTGCCGGCCCCCTCCCTCCCGAACACCGTCATCAGACCACGCGGAAACCCTCGCGCCACCGCACCACGTCAACCGGAAGAATCACCATGACCGACACTCCCACCACTCCGACCGTCGAACGCGTCGACGCCCGGCACCGCTACGAGATCCGTGTCGACGGACAGCGGGCCGGCCTGACCGCCTACCGTGACCGCGGCGAGCAGCGGGTCTTCTTCCACACGGAGATCGACCCCGCGTACGCCGGCCAGGGACTGGCCTCGCAGCTGATACGGGCCGCGCTCGACGATGTGCGCGCCTCGGGCGGACGCGTCGTGCCCGTGTGCCCCTTCGTGGCCGCCTACCTGTCGAAGCACGACGACTACGACGATCTCACCGATCCCGTGACGCCCGAGGTTGTCCAGTGGCTGGACACCGAGCTGAAGCACGCCCCTGGACGGTCGTAGGCCGGGGCTCGGAGACCGGAGGGGCGGCGCCGTGGTTCGGCGCCGCCCCTTTGGTGTGTGCCCTGCCAGGCCTTGATCCGGTGGAACAGCTCGCCGCTCGGGGACCCCGCGGTCGGGGAAACGACCGTCCCGCCCGACGAGGGCGGTCAGGCGCGGGCGGCCCGGACGGTTCCTCGATCGGCTCGACCACGCGCTGGGGGTGGGAGCGCATCACCGGGTGGGAGGGGCCGCCCTCGGTGGTGGTCATGCCGGCCCGCTGGTAGCCGTAGCGCACGACGTCGGTGACGGTAGTGACGGACCGCGCGGCTCATTTGCCTCTCAGCGCCCCGGTTGTGGCCTGACCGTGCCCACCGGCGGCGCACGGGGCAGCCGTTCGCACACGACCGGTCCGGCGGCCGACCGGCAGGAAATTTCTGCCTCTGTTGTGCCTGGGACCGACGCCCGCGGGGTGTTTGGCTATTCCCAGAGAGCGAGAACCCGCAGGTCAGCGTCGATATACAGCCCTGTCCTCGGGTGATGCCGCCTGGACGGGCGGCAGAACGGTACCGCCGGCTTCGGTCCTGCCTTCCGCAAGAGGCACTCCCCCTTCGCCGCCGCCTCGCCCTCAGTCCTTGAGACCCCCTGAGTGGAGGCCAGCTTGAGCGTGGTGCTGACGACCGACTCCGTGCCGGATCAGGAGAAGGTGACGTACTGGAACGAGGTGTTGAGCAGAACGCTGGTCCCGATGACGGTGTCCCCTCGGGGCACCGGCCCGTTCGACGGCAGGATCGCCACCCGCCGCATCGGGTATCTCCAGGTCTCGACCGTGGAGGCCGACGCGAAACGCGTCAGCCGTACACCGGCGCTCATCACCCCGTCCTGCGAGGCACTGGTGGCGGTGGGAGTGCAGATATCAGGCACGGCCACCTTCGCGCAGGGCGGCCGGACGACGGAGGTGAGTGAAGGGGACCTGGTGGTGTACGAGACGGGACGGCCGTACTCCTTCGACTATCCGCGGCGGTTCACCACGCACGTCTTCCAGCTGCCCCGGCGCACCTTGTCCGTGCCGGACGGCGACATCCGCCGGATCGCGGGCGACGCCATCCACACCAGCGGCGGCGTCGGAGCGATGCTCTTCCCTTTCCTGTCCTCGCTGACCTCCGTGGCCGGTGGCCATCCCCCGGTCATCGCACGCAGACTGGCCGATGTCTTCGTCGATCTGCTCAGCACCCTGATCACCGAACGGGCACACCCGGACGGCACGGAACCGGACACCGTTTCCGGTGCCCTCCTGTCGCGCATCCGCGAGCACATCGACCGCAACCTGGGGGACCCGGACCTGTCGCCGGAGAGCATCGCCCAGGCACACGGCATGTCGGTGCGCTACCTCCACCGGCTGTTCGAAGGCGAGGAAACCACCGTCTGCCGGCTCGTCCAGCGACGGCGCCTGGAGGAATGCAGCCGGGAACTGGCCCGCCGCGGCAGGGCGACCCCCAGTGTGTCGGCGGTCGCCCACCGGTGGGGCTTCAGCAGCCCCGCCCACTTCAGCCGGGTCTTCCGCGCCGCGTACGGCGTCCCCCCGCGCGAGTGGCGCGCGCTGCACACCGCCCCGGACCGGCTCCTCGCGGCACCCGCCGGCCTGTCGACGACGCCATCGGTCCCGATGCCCGGCGGTCCGCGACACCCCGGGGCTTCGCCGCTGGAGAGCAGGTGAGCGGCCTTCCTCCCTGGTCACGGCCCCGCGCCGTCCTCGACCGCGCCACCCGGGAGTTCGTGCACCAGGACCCCGCCTCCCCGGCGGCGTACCGGCTCGAGCCGGGTTCCGGGCAGGAGGATCCCGTTCTCGACGAGGACGCCACGTCCACGGAGTGGTTCCTGCTGCCCGGCGGGCCCACCGGTCACGTACGGGTGGAGGTGGTCAGGCCCGCCGGCAGCGGGGCCGGGGCGATGCCCGTCGTCCTGTTCCTGCACGGCCTGGGCTGCGTCCTCGGGGACACGGGCACTCGTACGCCGTCCCAGACCCATGTCGGGCGCCTGGTGCGCGCGTTCGCCCTCGGTACGGACGCGGCCGTCGTCCTCGTCGACTACACGCCTGCTCCCGAGGCCGCGTATCCGGTCGCCGTCGAGCAGTGCTACGCCGTCGCGAGATGGCTCTGCGAACGGGGTGGGGACATCGGACTGGACGGAAGCCG
Source organism: Streptomyces sp. DSM 40868 (assembly GCF_011820545.1). Lineage (NCBI taxonomy): Bacteria > Bacillati > Actinomycetota > Actinomycetes > Kitasatosporales > Streptomycetaceae > Streptomyces > Streptomyces sp. DSM 40868. The sequence continues at coordinate 7,378,583 of NZ_CP050504.1, read as the reverse complement.
GATAGCCGCCGTCGGTGATTCGGCCGGCGGCAACCTGGTGGCGGCACTGACCCTGCTCGCCAAGGAACGGGGTGGGATACGGCTGGTGCAGCAAGTGCTGCTGTGCCCCGTCACCGACGCCGATTTCGGCACGTCCTCCTACCGGGAGTTCGCCGAGGGGTACTTCGTCGGCCGCGACACGATGCGGCGGTTCTGGGACCGGTACGTACCCGACGTCCGGCAGCGCGGTCTGACCACCGTATCGCCTCTGCGGGCGACGCCGGAGCAGCTCGCGGGACTCCCGCCGGCCCTGGTAGTCACCAGTGAGGCCGATGTCGTCCGTGACGAGGGAGAGGCGTACTCGGCCAGGCTCCGCGCGGCCGGTGTGGAGGTGGTCTCGATGCGGTACCACGGCACGATCCACGGCTTCATGGTCCTCGACCGGCTGCGTGACACCGAATCCGCCCGCGCCGCACTCGTCCACACGCTCGACATCGTCCACGTGGCCCTGCACACCCGCCGCGACCAGGCACCAGCCCTACCGCTCCGGCCAGCCTCCGATCGGTGACGCGGGGTCACCGGGAGGGACCGGTGCGGATCACTTCCGCAGGAAGGCCAGGAGGGCCTCGTTGACCTCTTCCGCGTGGGTCCACAGCAGTCCGTGCGGGGCGCCCTCGATCTCGACGTAGTCGGCGGAGGGCAGTGCCTTGTGGAAGGGGCGGGCGGTGCCCTCGGCGGGCAGGATGCGGTCGGCCGTGCCGTGCAGGATGAGCGCCGGCACGTCGATGGCGGGGATGTCGGCGCGGAAGTCGGTGTACCAGGTCGACGGCGCGGCGGAGGCGGCGAAGGAGCCGCCGGCGGCGGCGACGTTCCAGCTGTTGCGGACGGCCTCTTCGCTGATCCGGGTGCCGAGGTTCTCGTCGAGGTTGTAGAAGTCCCGGTAGAAGGCGGTGTAGTACGCGTAGCGGTCGGCCTTCACCGCGGCGACGACTCCGTCGAAGAACTCCTTCGGGGCAACGCCGTCGGGGTTGTCGTCGGTCTTGAGCAGGCAGGGCTCCAGCGAGGCCAGGAAGGCGACCTTGGCAACGCGGGCGGAGCCGTACGTGGACACGTAGCGGGCGACCTCCCCGGTGCCCATGGAGAAGCCGACGAGGACGGCGTCGTCCAGGGCGAGGGTCTCCATCACGGTGTGCAGGTCGGCCGCGAAGGTGTCGTAGTCGTAGCCGGTCGTCGGCTGCGAAGACTGCCCGAAACCGCGGCGGTCGTAGGTGATCACCCGGTAGCCGGCTTCCAGGAGGGCGGCGCTCTGCCGTTCCCAGGAGTGCCCGTCGAGCGGGAAGCCGTGGATGAGGACGACCGGCTGCCCGGTGCCGTGGTCCTCGTAGTAGAGGTCGACGGTGGTGGAGTTCTCCTGGCCCACGGTGATGAACGGCATGCGCTGGTACCTCGTTTCGGAATGTCTCTCAGGGAACTCCGTGACGCTATGCCGGACACGGCACCACCGTTTGCCGCGCAGCGCACCTCTTCTTGACCACAGACGCAACGGCGGCCGGCACCGTGCCGTCGGAGCGCCAAGTGAGGGTGGGTCAGTGGCCAGGTCTCGGTGACGGGCGGCGCCACGGCTGGGCGATCGCCGGTGTGACAGTCCGCCACCACGGCTCGCCGGGCAGCTTTCCCGCGGCCTCGAACGGCTCGCCGGGACGAGGGAACGCCACCGCCTGGCCGGCCTCCTCGGCCTCGTACTTCGTCCACTCCCCCGGCTCCGCCCAGGCGTGCGGGGCCAGGTTGAAGGTCGCCCAGTGGATGGGCAGCAGCACGCCGTGCGGTGTCCCGCCCTGGAGGTCGAGGTGGGCGCGCAGGCCCTCCTGCGGCGTCATGTGGATGTCGGTCCAGAACTCGCTGTAGGCGCCGATCTGGATCATCGTGGCGTCGAAGGGGCCGTGCGCGGCGCCGATCTCCTGGAAGCCGTCGAAGTAGCCGGTGTCACCACTGTGGTAGATCCGGTGCTCCTCGCCGGCGACGACCCAGGACGCCCAGAGGGTGTGCTGGGTGTTGCGCAGGCCCCGGCCGCAGAAGTGGCGGGCCGGGGTGGCGGTGAGGGTGAGTCCGCCGATCCGGGTGGACTCGTGCCAGTCCAGTTCGCGCAGCCGGTCCGGGGCGACGCCCCAGCGCTCCAGGTGGGCACCGACGCCGAGCGGCACGGCGAACAGGGTGTCGGTGCCGGCCAGCGCCTTGACGGTGGGCAGGTCCAGGTGGTCGTAGTGATCGTGCGAGATGACGACGACATCGACCGGACCGAGCGCGGCCAGTGGCAGCGGGGCCGGATGCAGCCGCTTGGGGCCGGCGAAGGGGAACGGGGAGCAGCGCTCGCCCCAGACGGGGTCGAACAGCACCCGGTGGCCGTCGATCTCGGCGAGCACGCTGGAGTGGCCCATCCAGGTCAGCCGCAGTCCGGTGGCGGGCGGCTCGGCCAGGTCGGCGTAGGTGGTGGGGTGCACCGGGAGGGTGCCCTGGGGTGAGCGCAGCGGCCGGGTGTCCTTGTCCAGGAACACCTTGGCGAGGTCCAGTGCCGAGGCGCTGGGCCGGGTGCGGACGGGGCCGCCGGGGTTCTGGAAGACACCGTCCTTGAAGTGCGGCGAGCGGCGGATGCGCGCCAGGCGGGCGCCGCCCGGTTCCGCTCCGAACGCGGCGGGCCGCAGGGCACGCGGCCCGGAGCCCGGAGAACGCAGACCGGTCACGGTACCTCCCGGTGGAATGGGGTGAGGCCCTCCATTATGGTCGGCACCTCCGACAGCCCGGGCAGGGCGGGGTCCCGGTACGGCATGCGGGGCGGGCAGACGGTGCTCTCGCCCGCGAACCGCGCCTGTCGCGGCGGACGTTGTCCGGGCAGCAAGAGACGCGGGCCGCGTCCTGGGCCGCCCGTGCGGGCGGTCCAGGACGCGGCCGGCGGCGTCAGGCCACGGAGGCGATGCGCATCTTGATGTCGTCCGGCGAGAGCGTGCCCTTGGCGGTCACATGGTCGCCGGAGGACTCGCCGCGCAGCCGGCGTCCGATCCAGGGCACGAGGAACTCGCGCGCCCAGTGGACGTCGTCGCGGCGGACCTCCAGGGTGCCCCGGGGCGGCAGCGGCGGCCACGGCTGTTCGGGGTCGGCCGGTACGTCGAGGCCGAGAACCTGGCCGGCCCGCAGCGCCACGCGCGTGTGCCCCTCGGGCGACAGGTGCAGGCGGTCGCTGTCCCAGGCCCGGCGGTCCTGTACGGACTTCAGGGACCACAGGTCGAGCACGGGGCAGCCGTAGCGGTCGGCGATGGCACGGACGTGCCCGTTGTACGTGGCGATCTTGCCGCGCAGGTGCTTGAGCACGGGCACGCCACGGGTATCGAAGCCGGTCGTCACCATCACCGTGCCGGCGGCCGCGGCCAGCCGGGCCACGGCCCGTTCGAAGCGCTCGGCCACCTCGTCGGGGTCGGTGCCCGGACGGATGATGTCGTTGCCCCCGGCGCAGAAGGAGACCAGGTCGGGTGCCAGGTCGACGGCCTGCGGGAGCTGGTCGGCCACGATCTGGTCGAGCAGCTTTCCGCGCACGGCGAGGTTGGTGTACTGGAAGTCGCCCTCGGGACGCCGGTCGGCGAGCAGCACCGCGAACCGGTCGGCCCAGCCGACGAACGCCCCGTCGGGCCCGGGGTCGCCGACGCCCTCGGTGAAGCTGTCCCCCACCGCCACGTACGACCCGATCACTGATCTGCTGTCACTCTTCGAATCGTCTGCCACGTCGGACCATGATTCACCTTCGGATGTGACCTACGCGACCGTAGGCAGGGGTTGACGAGCGGTGAGATGAGCCACTCTTAAAGACTTTGTAATACAGGAATAAAGGCGGCCCGAACCGGTGGCTTCTGTTTTCTCCGGGTGCTTCATACGCGGCGCAACCGGAGAACCGTCGCATCCAAGTCGCCCTTGAGCCCGGTGCGCAGTCCATGGTGCAGCAGGACCGCACCCCGATGCACTTCGCCCGTTTCGCGGCATTCGTACGAAGCTGTCGGGTCGAGTCCGCGCAGCCGTACCGCCGGCACCGGCTCGCCGTAGTGCTGCGCCTGGAGCCAGGCGAGGACGACGGTCTGCGCGCCCCGGACGTACTGGACGGCGCTCAGGCCGCCCGTCGGGGGCCGCAGCCGGTACAGCTCGCCGTGCTGCACGAGCGGCCGGATCTCCTTGTAGAGTTCCACCCACCGCCGGGCCTCGGCCCGTTCCTCCGGGCTCCACCGTGTCAGGTCGCCGCCGACCCCGAGCACGCCCGCCATGGCGCTGACGAACCGGAAGCGCAGCGAGCTGGCCCGCCCGTTGAGCTGGGTGTTGGGGCTGTCGGTGACCCAGGCCGCCATCACGCGCGCGGGATGGAGCTGGGTGAAGCCGTGCTGGATGGCGAGCCGGTCCAGCGGGTCGGTGTTGTCGGAGGTCCACACCTGGTCGGTACGGCCGAGCACCCCGAGGTCGATCCGGCCGCCGCCGCCCGAGCAGGACTCGAAGGCGACCCGCGGGTGGGCGGCCCGCAGCCGGTCCAGGAGGGCGTACAGGGCGCGCACATGGTCCACCCACAGGCGCTGCGGGTAGGGCTCCCCGGGCCAGCCGGCGTCGGTGAAGCAGCGGTTGAAGTCCCACTTCACGTAGTCGATCGGGGCGCTGGAGAGCAGGGTGTCCAATTGCTCCCACAGGTACTCCTGGACATCCTCGCGGGCGAGGTTGAGGACGAGCTGGTTGCGCAGTTCCGTGCGCGTGCGGCCGGGGTGGTGCTGCACCCAGTCGGGGTGGGCGCGGTACAGCTCGCTGTCCGGGTTGACCATCTCGGGCTCGACCCAGATCCCGAACCGCATGCCGAGCGCGTGCACGTGGTCGGCGAGGGGCTTCAGGCCGCGCGGGAAGCGGTCCGGGCTGGGCGTCCAGTCGCCGAGGCCGGCGCGGTCGCTGGTGCGGGCGCCGAACCAGCCGTCGTCCACGACGAACAGCTCGACGCCGATCTCGGCGGCCCGGCGGGCGAGGGCGGCCTGCTGCTCCTCGGAGATGTCGAAGTACGTCGCCTCCCAGGAGTTGAACAGCACGGGCCGGTGCTGTTCGGCGTCCGGGATGACATGGGCGCGCTGGTAGGCGTGCCAGGCGCGGCTCGCGCCCCCGAAGCCGCCGTCGCTCCACAGGCCCGCGAAGACCGGGGTGGTGTACGACTCCCCGGGCGCCAGGAGCAGCAGGCCCGAGTCGTCGTGTCCGGCGCCGCCGGTGATCTGCACGCGCGCGTCCGGGAGTTGGGCGACGGTGATGCGCCAGGAGCCGGACCAGCCGAGCGCGCAGCCGTAGACCTCGCCGCGCTCCTCGGTGGCGTCGGTGTCGAGGGCGACCCAGGGCAGGTGCTGGTGGCCGGTGTGGCCGCGGCGGCTGCCGATGACCTTCTCGCCGTAGGTGAGGGGGGCGGTGGTCAGGCGGGACTCGGCGGCCCACCGGCCGTGCAGCTGGGACAGCCGCCAGCCCTCGCGGTCGGGCAGCGTCCAGGTGGCCGCGTCGGCGCGCAGCAGCTCCACGGGCTCGGGACCGCCGTTGGCGACGGTCACCCAGCGCTCGACCACGTCGCCGCGCATCCGGTAGTGCAGCGTGACGCCCAGGCCGTCGTCGTCGAACCGCAGCCGCAGGGTGCCGTCCGCCACGTCGTACGACACGAAGCGCCACTCGGTGCCGCGCCGCAGGCCGGTGCGCACGGACAGGGCGGGGCGGGCGAAGCGGGGGCCGCCCTCGACGGGGTACTCCTCGCGGCCGTCGAGCGGGGACTCGAAGGGCCAGGGGCCGGGCAGCGGGCGCTTCGCCAGTTCCTCGGCGTCGGCGAGCGCGATCGGCGGTCCCCAGTGCAGGTGGAGCAGTTCGTCCGCGTCGGTGAGATGCAGGGCGTAGCCGCTGCCGGGGCCCGACAGCAGCCAGGTACGACCGTTTTCGGCGATGTCCACCATCGAGACCTCACAGGGGTCAACAGTTCCGCGCAGGTCTCAACATCATCGAGGGCTTCGGGCCTGCCTGACAATGCCTGTGGATAACTCATTGCCCGAGGAAATCGATGCCGTATGGTCGGTCTGAGTGCCCGCCGGCGAGCCGCGACGGCGGGGAACGACCGGGAGGAGCCCCCGTGACGCAGCAGGTCCCGTCGACCGAGCCGGAGCTGGCAGGAGTGCGCAATTTCCGTGACGTGGGCGGGCTGCCGACCGTGGACGGGCGGCGCGTGCGCCACGGAGTGCTGTTCCGCAGCGGGCACCTCGCGCACGCGACCGAGGAGGACGCGGCCTTCCTCGCCTCCCTGGGGCTGCACACGGTCTTCGACTTCCGCAACGCGGCCGACCAGAAGCTGGAGGGCCCCGATGTCGAGCTGCCCGGCGTGCGGAATGTGAACCTGCCGCTGAGCGACCCGGCGGACGGCGCCGAGTTCTGGAAGATGGTCCGCGACGGCGACCTCGACCAGCTGCGCGCGATCCTCTCCGACGGCAAGGGGGCGGCCCGGATGATCGCCTCCTACCGGTCGATGGTCAAGCACCGCACCGCCGAGCACTCCCAGGTGCTGCACGCGCTCGCCGACGACAGCGTCCCCGCGCTGATGCACTGCGCGGCCGGGAAGGACCGTGCGGGCGTGTCCGTCGCCGTCACGCTGCTCGCGCTGGGCGTGGAGCGCGAGGCGATCGTGGCCGACTATCTGGAGTCCGGCGCCAAGCACCGCCGCTACAAGGTCCGGCGCAGCGGCAGCGCGGAGACGGCGTACACGCCGGAGGTGATGGAGCTGCTGGACCCGCTCTTCGACGCTCGCGCGGAGTATCTCCAGGCCGCGTTCGCGAGCATCGAGGAGACCTGGGGTGACGTCGACACCTATCTGACGCAGGGCCTCGGGCTCGCTCCCGAGACGCGTGAGCGGCTGCGCGAACGCCTGCTGGACTGAGGCGGGGACGGGGCGGTCAGCCCTTGCCGCCCACCGCGAACAGCAGGTAGAGGAAGGCGGCCAGGACGTGCCCGAGGGCGATGTAGATGATCAGCCGGATCCACAGGGAACGGGGGAACTTCGTCTCGAAGTTGCTCATGGCAGCTCTCCGGTCGGCGAGCCCAGGCACAGCGTGGCCGTGGGGCTCTGCAGCAGGGTGTGGACGAACAGCAGCTCCACGCCGTCATGGTCGTCGGCGGCGAGGCGGTGCGGGGTGAGCGAGTCGAAGTGCGCGCTGTCGCCGGGGCCGAGCAGGTGCGCGGTGTCCCCGAGCCGCAGCCGCAGCCGTCCCTGGAGGACGTAGAGCCACTCCTCACCGGGGTGGACGCGCACGATGTCGCCCTGGGAGCCGTAGGGCACCCGCACCCGCAGCGCCTGCATGCCGCGGCCGGGCGCCCCGGCCTGGACGTACGTCCAGCCGCCCGCCCGGGTCGGTTCCATGTCGGCGGCGCGCACGATGGCGTCCCGGTCGGCGACCGTCTCGCCGAGCAGTTCGGAGACGGTCGTACCGTAGATACGGGCGAGCGCGAGGAGCATCGGCAGCGACGGCTGCCGGTGTCCGGTCTCCAGGCGGGAGAGGTGGGCCGGGGAGAGACCGGCGGAGCGGGCCGCGGCCTCCAGGGTGAGGCCGGCGCGCCGGCGCAGGGCGCGCAGCTGGGGTGCGACGGCGGGCAGGCCGCCGTCCGCAGCCGCCGGCGGCGCGGCGTCCGAGGCGTTCATGCCTCTATTGAGCCCCACCGTTGCCCCTGGGGCAATTTTCTTGCCTCTGAGGCAAGAGGGGCGTCTCGGCGTTCACCGCCGTAGGCGCCCCCTCCTTCAGGACGGCCGTCAGCGGTTGGCCACGGCCTGCTTGATCAGGGTCTTGCCGAAGTCCCACATCAGGCCGCCGCCGCTGTGCGCGTCGTCCATCACCGCGGTGAAGGCGGCCACGAACCGGTCCACGTCGGCCTCGTCGACGACCAGCGGCGGAATGAGCTTGATCACCTCCAGATGGTCGCCGGAGACCTGGGTGAGGATCCGGTGCTTCTGCAGCAGCGGTACGACGACCATCTGGGCGAACAGGCCCTTGCGGGCCGCCTGGAGCATGGTCCAGCGACCGCGCAGCTTCAGCGAGGACGGCTTGCCGAACTCGATGCCGATCATCAGGCCCCGGCCGCGTACGTCGGCGAGCAGCTCGTACTTGTCGATCAGCGCGGTCAGCCGGGACTTCAGCAACTCGCCCGTGCGGCGCACGCCGGCGACGATCTGCTCGTTCTCCATGACCGACAGCACGGCGAGACCGCACGCCATGGCCTGGGCGTTGGAGCCGAAGCTCGCCGAGTGCACCAGGACGCGGTCCATGGACGAGTAGACCTTCTTGAAGATCCACTCCTTGCCGAGGGTGGCGCCCACCGGCACATAGCCGCCGGACAGGGCCTTGGCCACGCACACCAGGTCCGGTTCGACGCCGTCCTCGTGCTGGTAGGCGTAGAAGTCACCGGTGCGGCCGAGACCTGTCTGCACCTCGTCCGCGATGAGCAGCGCCTTGTGCTTGTGCAGCAGTTCCTGCGCGGCCCGCAGATAGCCGGGGGGTGCCTCGTGGACGCCCTTGCCCTGGATCGGTTCCACGATCAGCGCGGCGACGTCGCCCTTCCTCAACTCCCGGGCGAGGGCGTCGAGATCGCCGAGGGGGACGGCGGTGTCGGGCAGCAGCGGGGCGAACCCGTCGCGGAAGCCGTCCTCGCCGTTGACCGACAGCGAGCCGGTGGTCAGGCCGTGGAAGGCGTGGTCGCAGTACAGGACGCGGGGCTTGCCGGTGGCGTACCGGGCGAACTTCAGGGCCGTCTCGACCGCTTCGGTGCCGCTGTTGCCGAAGAACACCCGGTCCAGGTGCGGGCTGTGGGCGAGGAGCCGCTCGGCGAGCAGGCCCGGCAGCGGCTGGCAGTCGAAGCGGGTGAGGTCGGCGAGGTCGAGGTCCAGGACGTCGTGCAGCGCCTTGCGGACGACCGGGTGGTGGCGGCCCAGGCCCATCACACCGAACCCGGCGAGCATGTCCAGGTAGTCGTTGCCGTCCGCGTCGAAGAAGTGCGCTCCCTCGGCACGCTCGTAGACCTTGTCGAAGCCGATGGTGTGCAGCATCCGCGGCAGCTGCGGGTTGAGGTGCTTCGCGTGCAGCTCGTAGCGTTCGGCTCCGCGCTCGGCGAGCAGGGCGCCGAGGTCGAACTCGGTGGTCATTCACTCTCCTTGACTGTGCCGCCGGCGTCCTTGACGGCCAGACTCGCGCTGATCCGCCCGGCGATCTCGACGGGGGTGAGGCCGATGTCGGCCAGCACCTCGCTGCGCTTGGCGTGCGCGAGGAACTGCTCGGGGATGCCGAACCGCCGTACCGGCACGTCCACGTCGGCGTCGCCGAGGGCCAGCGCGACGGCCGAACCGACGCCGGCGGAGCGGCTGTTGTCCTCCACCACGGCCACCAGCCGGTGCCCGGCGGCGAGCCCGGGCAGGGCCGGGTCGACGGGTTTGACCCAGCGCGGGTCGACCACCGTGCAGCCGATGCCGCGGGCCTCGAGCAGTTCGGCGGTCTGCAGGCACACCGTGGCCATCACGCCGACGGCCACCAGCAGCACCTCGGGGCGTTCGGTCCGGTGCAGGACGTCCATGCCGCCGACCCGGTCGACGGCGGGGACGCGCGGACCGGCGGTCTCCTTGGGGAAGCGGACCAGCGTGGGCGCGTCGTCCACGGCGACCGCCTCGCGCAGCTGGGCGCGCAGCTGGTCGGCGTCGCGCGGCGCGGCGATCCTGAGGCCGGGGACGACCTGGAGGATGGACATGTCCCACATGCCGTTGTGGGAGGCGCCGTCGGTGCCGGTGACGCCGGCCCGGTCCAGTACGAAGGTGACCCCGCAGCGGTGCAGGGCGACGTCCATCAGCAGCTGGTCGAAGGCCCGGTTGAGGAAGGTGGCGTAGACGGCGACGACCGGGTGCAGTCCGCCGGTGGCGAGCCCGGCCGCGGAGACCGCCGCGTGCTGTTCGGCGATGCCGACGTCCCAGACGCGGTCGGGGAAGCGTTCGGCGAACTCGGCGAGGCCGACCGGGTGCAGCATGGCCGCCGTGATCGCCACGACGTCCTCGCGCTCCTCCCCGATCCGGACGATCTCCTCGCCGAACACCGAGGTCCACGAGGGGCCCTTGGACGGGGCGAGGGGCTCGCAGGTGAGCGGGTCCATCACGCCGACGGAGTGGAAGTGGTCCTCCTCGTGCGCGAGGGCGGGTTCGTAGCCGCGGCCCTTCTCGGTGAGGCAGTGGACCAGGACGGGGCCGTGGAAGCGTTTGGCGCGGCGCAGCGCCGACTCGACGGCCTTGATGTCGTGGCCGTCGATCGGGCCGAGGTACTTCAGACCCAGGTCCTCGAACATGCCCTGCGGGGCGAAGGCGTCCTTGAAGCCCTTCTTCGCGCCGTGCAGGGACTCGTAGAGCGTGTTGCCGACGACCGGGGTGCGCTGGAGCACCTCCTTGCCCCAGGCGAGGACCTTTTCGTAGCCGTCGGTGGTGCGCAGCGTGGCCAGGTGGTTGGCCAGGCCGCCGATGGTGGGGGCGTAGGAGCGTTCGTTGTCGTTGACGACGATGATCAGCGGCCGGTCCCGGGCGGCGGCGATGTTGTTCAGCGCCTCCCAGGCCATGCCGCCGGTCAGCGCGCCGTCGCCGATGACGGCGACCACATGGCCCTTCTCCCCTTGGACCTGGTTGGCCTTGGCGAGGCCGTCGGCCCAGCCGAGCGCCGTGGACGCGTGGCTGTTCTCGATGACGTCGTGCTCGGACTCCTCGCGCGAGGGGTAGCCGGACAGTCCGCCCTTGCCGCGCAGCTTCGAGAAGTCCTGGCGGCCGGTCAGCAGTTTGTGGACGTAACTCTGGTGGCCGGTGTCCCACAGGATGCGGTCGACCGGTGACTCGAAGACCCGGTGGAGCGCGATGGTGAGTTCCACCACGCCCAGGTTGGGCCCGAGGTGACCACCGGTTCTCGACACCGCGTGCACCAGGAACTCGCGTATTTCTCCGGACAGTTCCCCGAGTTCCGCCTCGGACAGCGCCTTGACGTCGCGTGGTCCCCGGATGCTCTCCAGAATGGTCACTCTCGGGCCCCCTCTCGTTGCGTGTCTTGCCTCAACTCACCTGGTCCGACGGGCTCTTGCTCTCGGCGAGCTTCATGGCCTCCTCGATCAGGGTCTCCACGATCCTCGACTCGGGCACGGTCTTGATCACCTCGCCCTTGACGAAGATCTGTCCCTTGCCGTTGCCGGAGGCCACCCCGAGGTCGGCCTCGCGGGCCTCGCCCGGACCGTTGACCACACACCCCATCACCGCGACCCGCAGCGGCACCTCCATGCCGTCCAGGCCGGCCGTCACCTCCTCGGCGAGCTTGTAGACGTCCACCTGGGCCCGGCCGCAGGACGGACAGGAGACGATCTCCAGTCGGCGCCGGCGCAGTCCCAGGGACTCCAGGATCTGGATGCCGACCTTGACCTCCTCCACGGGCGGCGCGCTCAGCGACACCCGGATGGTGTCGCCGATGCCCTGGCTGAGCAGCGCGCCGAAGGCGACCGCCGACTTGATCGTGCCCTGGAAGGCGGGGCCGGCCTCGGTCACGCCGAGGTGCAGCGGGTAGTCGCACCGCTCGGCGAGCTGGCGGTAGGCCTCGATCATGACGACCGGGTCGTTGTGCTTGACGGAGATCTTGATGTCCCGGAAGCCGTGCTCCTCGAAGAGGGACGCCTCCCAGAGCGCCGACTCCACCAGCGCCTCGGGCGTCGCCTTGCCGTACTTCTGGAGCAGACGGCGGTCCAGGGAACCGGCGTTGACACCGATCCGGATCGGCGTGCCGTGGTCCTTGGCGGCGCGCGCGATCTCCTTGACCTGGTCGTCGAACTTCTTGATGTTGCCCGGGTTGACCCGCACCGCCGCGCAGCCGGCCTCGATGGCCGCGAACACGTACTTCGGCTGGAAGTGGATGTCCGCGATCACCGGGATCTGCGACTTCCTCGCGATGGTCGCCAGGGCGTCCGCGTCGTCCTGCGTGGGGCAGGCGACGCGGACGATCTGGCAGCCGGACGCGGTGAGTTCGGCGATCTGCTGGAGGGTGGCGCCGATGTCGGACGTACGGGTCGTCGTCATCGACTGCACCGACACCGGGGCCCCGCCCCCGACCGGTACCGGCCCGACCTGGATCTGCCGCGACTGCCGCCGCGGCGCGACCGGACGGGCCGGTACCTCGGGGACGCCCAGGGGGACGGCGGTCACCGCGGTCACTCCCGGTTCCCGGCGACCGTCTCGCGCATGGCCCGCAGGGACTCCTTCAGGGAACCCATGGTGGCGAGGACGGCGGTCGGCTCGTAGCCGCAGTGCGCCATGCAGTTGTCGCAGCGCGGGTCCTTGCCGCGGCCGTACTTGTCCCAGTCGGTCTTCTCCACCAGTTCGCGGTACGTGGGCACGTACCCGTCGCTCATCAGGTAGCAGGGCCGCTGCCAGCCGAAGAGCGAGTAGTTCGGGATCGCCCACGCGGTGCACGGGAAGTCGACCTTGCCCTCCAGGAAGTCCAGGAAGAGCGGGGAGTGGTTGAGCCGCCACTTGCGGCGGTTGCCGCCCGCGAAGGCCTTCCTGAACAGCTCGCGGGTCTGCTCCACGCCGAGGAAGTGGTCCTGGTCCGGGGCCTTCTCGTAGGCGTAGGCGGGCGAGATCATCATCTCGTCGACCTTGAGGTCGTCGTTGAGGAAGTTGAGCACCTCGATGATGGTCTGTGGGGTGTCGGTGTTGAAGAAGGTGGAGTTGGTGGTCACCCGGAAACCGCGCCGCTTGGCCTCCTTGATGGCGGCCACGGCCTCGTCGAACACGCCTTCCTTCGCGACGGATTCGTCGTGCCGCTCGCGCAGCCCGTCGATGTGCACCGCGAACGCGAAGTAGGGCGAGGGGGTGAACTTGTCCATCTTCTTGCGCAGCAGCATCGCGTTGGTGCACAGGAAGACGTACTTCCTCTTGGCCACCAACTGCCGCACGATCTCGTCGATCTGAGGATGCATCAGCGGTTCGCCGCCGGCGATGGAGACCATCGGCGCACCGGACTCCAGCACGGCGCCCACGGCCTGGGCGACCGGCATGCGCTGCTTGAGCACACCGGCGGGATGCTGGATCTTGCCGCAGCCCTCACACTTCAGATTGCAGGCGAAGAGCGGTTCCAGCTCGACAATGAGCGGGAACTTGTCCCGCCTGCGGAGCTTCTGTTCAGCCAGGTATGTAGCGACCTTGATGGACTGGCGCAGCGGCATGGCCATCTGGCTCACCTCCGGGGGAGCAGCAAAGAACGGTGCCAATCGAAAAATGCGGGAAGGACGGAGCGGAGAACGCGGAAGGCCGATATCCCTCCGCGCAGGGTGCCGATCCGGACGAGTTCGTGTTCGGGAGCGTCCACGACGACCCGGACGGCGGCCACCGGCCGTTCGCCGGTGCGGACGGCGGCCAGCAGCGTGGCCGCCGACTCCATGTCCACGGCGATCGCGCCGGTGGCGAGCAGATCGGATCGCTCGGGGCCCCGGACCACGTGGTCGGAGCCGGTGAGCGGGCCGGTGTGGACGGTGCGTCCGGGCAGCAGGCGCGCGAGTTCCTTGGCCAGGAGCTCGGTGCCCACGCACGGCACGGTACCGCGCGGGTCCCGGGTCTCCTCGGCGACCACCAGGTCGCCGGGGTGCATCCCGGGGGCCAGCCCGGCGCAGAAGCCGGTGGCCAGGACGGCCGTGCCGGCGGGTGCCGGGCCGGTCAGGAGCCGGGTGACGGAGCGTTCCGCCGCACGGGGTCCCATGCCCGTGCGGACGTAGGTCACCGGCCCGCCGGCCCCCCGCCCCGCGCCCCGCGGCACCGGCGCGCCCGCCCTGCGCGCCCGGCGGTCGCCGGTGCGCAGGGCGAGGTGCTCGATGCCGAGCGCGCAGGCGATCAGCAGCGGAGCCGGAGCGGGCTGGTGGCTCACATCAGTCTCCCTCGGCCCGTGCGGAGACCTTCCCGGCCGGGGCGGTGAGCAGCTTGCGCTCGAAGGGGTCCCCGTACAGGTACCGGCCGAGTGCGGTGAGCGGGAACACCTGCCGGTACAGGTGGTAGTTGATGGAGAAGTCCCAGGGGAAGCCGGTGCCGGTGAAGTACGGCTCGTCCCAGCCGCCGTCCTCCCGCTGGGTGCCGGCCAGCCACCGCACGCCGCGCTCGACGGCCGCGGAGCCCTTCTCCCCCGCCGCGAGCAGCGCCATCAGCGCCCACGCGGTCTGTGAGGCGGTGGAGGCGCCCCGGCCGCTCCATTCCTTGGCGTCCTTGTAGGAGCGCAGGTCCTCGCCCCAGCCGCCGTCGTCGTTCTGGACGCTCTCCAGCCAGGTCACGGCCCGCCGGATCGCCGGGTGCGAGGTGGGCAGTCCGGCCGCGGTGAGCGCGGGGACCACCGAGCCGGTGCCGTAGATGTAGTTGACGCCCCAGCGGCCGAACCAGGAGCCGTTCGGCTCCTGTTCGGCGAGCAGCCAGTCGATGCCGCGCCGGGTGCGCGGGTCGTCGGCCAGGCCCTCGGCGGCGAGCATCTCCACCACGTGCGCGGTGACGTCGGCGGACGGCGGGTCGATCACCTCGCCGAAGTCGCAGAACGGCAGCCGGTTCGGGAACGGGCTGGTGTTGTCGACGTCGAAGGCGCCCCAGGCGCCGTTCTTCGACTGCATGCCCAGGTTCCAGCGGACGGCGCGGCCGATGGCCCGGTCCACGTGCTCGGGGTCGTGGTGGCGGACCCGGCGCAGCGCGAGCGCGACCTCGGCGGTGTCGTCGATGTCGGGGTAGTTGTCGTTGTGGAACTCGAACGCCCAGCCGCCCGGGGGGAGTTCGGGCCGACGCACGGCCCAGTCGCCGGGTCGGGCGATCTCCTCGCCGAGCATCCAGTCGGCGGCCTTGACCAGTTGCGGGTGGTCCGCGGGCAGTCCGGCGTCCACGAGGGCGATGGTGGCCAGGCAGGTGTCCCACACCGGGGACTGGCATGCCTCGATCATCCGGGCGCCGTCCTCGCGCCACACGGCGAAGCGGTCCAGGGAGGCGAGGCCCTCGCGCAGCACCGGGTGCTTCAGGTCGTAGCCGAGCAGGTGCAGGGCGATGACGGAGTACACGGCCGGGGGCTGGATGCCGCCCCAGCAGCCGTCGTTCTCCTGCCGCTCGATGATCCAGCGGGCCGCCGCGTTCATCGCGGCCTTGCGCAGCCTGCGCACGGCGACCTTGCGGTAGCCGCGGACCACCTTGTCCAGCCGCTGGAAGACCCCGTCCCAGCTCGCCACCGGGGCGAGCGGCTGCGGCGGGTTGGGATTGGCCGGATCGGTGTGCAGCTCGTCCAGCGCGAACGGGGCCGGGCGCACCGGGCGCTTGGCGGAGACGATGGTGAGCGGCACGATGGTCTGCCGCGCCCAGCACCCGAAGTCGTAGATGTTGAGCGGGAACCAGGTGGGGAAGAAGATCAGCTCCGGCGGGAGTTCGGGCAGGTCGTCCCACTTCCACCAGCCGAACAGGGCGAGCCAGATCCGGGTGAAGACCCGGGCGGCGGCGATGCCGCCCTGCTCGCGGATCCAGGCCGAGGCCTTCGCCATGTGCGGCGCGCCGGGCGCGTCGCCGGCCAGGCGCAGGGCGACGTACGCCTCCACGGTGGCGGACAGGTCGCCGGGGCCGCCGTAGAAGGTGGCCCAGGTGCCGTCCTCGCGCTGCTCGCCGCGGATGAACTTCGCGGCGGCCCGCGTGGTGTTCTCGTCCAGGATGCCCAGGAACTGACGGAGCAGCAGATCCTCGGCGTCCATGGTGACGTTGGTCTCCAGGTCGCCTTTCCACCAGCCCTCGGTGTCCTGCCGGGCGAGCAGGAAATCGGTGGCGCGCTGTACGGCGCGCGCGGCGGCTTCTTGTACCCCGGCCGTCTCGGGGATGGTGAGGGTGGAGTCGCTGGCCGCGGCAGCCCGGGACGGCAAGATGGCCCCGGTGCTTCCGTCGGTCGTCGCTGTCATGGCTTCCCCTTCGTGCAGTCGTGCGAGTCGTGCTGCTGTGGGTCCGCCGTCGGCCGGTGTCCTTGGCGACACCGGCCGGCGACTACGCGAGGCTTATCCAGCCAATGGTGATCATCTCTTTCGTACGACGACGAAGTCGGCGAGCGCCGTGAAGGAGTCCCGCACCCGGTCGGGCATGTCCACGGCGTCGAGGGCTTCGATGGCGATGGTGTGCTGACGGCGCGCTTCGGCGGCCGTCCACTCGCGGCCTCCGGCCTCCTCGATGAGGGCGGCGCGGGCCGCGAACTCCTCCTCGGAGAAGTTCTCGAAGTCGCTGCTCTTGGCGTCCGCGGCGAGGATCTCGCCGAGCTGTTCGGAGGCGGGGCCGCCGGCCGCGAGGGCGGCGACGACCGGCAGGGACTTCTTGCGCTGGCGCAGGTCGCTCCAGGTCTGCTTGCCGGTGGCCTCCGGGTCGCCCCAGATGCCGAGCAGGTCGTCCACGGCCTGGAAGGCGAGGCCGAGGTGGTAGCCGTAGCGCTCCAGGGCGTCGGCGGTGGTGTCGTCGGCGCCGCCGAGGACCGCGCCGATGGAGGAGGCGCAGGCGAGCAGGGAACCGGTCTTGTTGCCCTCCATCTCCAGGCACTCCTCGACGCTGACGCGGTCGCGGTGCTCGTAGGAGATGTCCTGGGCCTGGCCGTCGATCAGGGCGCGGGTGGCCGCGGTCAGCCGACGGGCGGCGCGGCCGGCCTCGACCGTGCCGAGCTCCAGCAGGACCTCGCCGGCGAGGGCGAACAGGGCGTCGCCGACCAGGATGGCCTGGGCGGGGCCGTGCACCTTCCAGACGGTGTCGCGGTGCCGGCGCTGCTCGTCGCCGTCCATCAGGTCGTCGTGCAGCAGCGAGAAGTTGTGCACGAGTTCGACGGCGACCGCGCCGGGCACGCCCGCCTCGGGCGCGGCACCGGTGACCTCGGCGGACAGCACGGCCAGCGCGGGGCGGACGGCCTTGCCGCCGTCGCCGTCCACGGGGTTGCCGGCGGCGTCGATCCAGCCGAAGTGGTAGGCGGCCACGGTGTCCATGGGCGGGGCCAGGCGGTCGACGGCCGCCCGCAGCACCGGTGTGGCCAGGTTCCTGCCGCGCTCCAGGAGCGCGGTCACGTCCACCGCGGGCCTCCGAGCGGGCGTCGCGGCCGGGGGCACAGTGGGCACAATCTCTCCTCTGGTTGCGGTACCGGGGGTGCGGGGGCGTTCGCCCTCCGACCGGGCATCAGGCCGCCTCCTCGAACTCGAAGAGGTGGCGGGGTCGGGGCCGGCCCAGGGTGCCGAGCACGGCGTCGGCCGCGCTCACTCCGCTGCGGACCGCACTCTCCATGGTCGCGGGCCACCCGGTGGCGGTCCACGCTCCGGCCAGGTACAGGCCGGGGGCCTTGGTCCGGGCGCCGGGCCTGAGGCGTCCGACGCCGGGGGCGGGGGCGAACGTGGCCGTGCGCTCCCGGGTCACGAAGAAGTCCTTCACCTCGGCGGCGCGGGTGCCGGGGATGAGCCGCTCCAGCTCGGGCAGATAGCGCTCGCGGAGTTCGGCCACCGGCATGTCGATCTCGTCCTGCGCGGCCGACTGGGACAGCGCCAGGTACTGGCCCGCCCGTCGCCCGCCACCACCCTTGTCCGAAGGCCCTTCGGGCCCGCCTTTCAGCAGTCCGGAGGCGTCGGTGCGGTCGAACACCCACTGCACCGGGGTGCCGAGCGCCGCGAGGAAGGGGCGCGCGAGCACTTTGCGGTCGTAGACGACATGGACGTTGAGGATCGGCGCGGTGCCGATCTCCAGCAGCCGTTCGGGCGCGTCCAGGGCGCCGGGCGGGAGCAGGTCGTGGGCCTCGCGCTGGGGCACGGCCAGAACGACGGCGTCCGCGGAAAGCGTCTCGCCGGGAACTCGGACGGTCCACCCGCCGTTGTCGTTGGTGGAGACGGAGGTGACGCGTGTACGGACCTCGGTACGGACGCCCGCGGAGTCGAGCGCCTTGCGGGCCAGCCGGTCGTGCAGTTCGCCCAGCGGGACGCGGGCCCAGCCGATGTCGGCCGCGCCCGGGTCGGACAGCAGACCGGTCTTGAACACCATCGCGGCGAGCCCCAGCGAGGCGTCGCCCGCGACCGCGTTGAGGGTGGCGACCCCGACCAGGTCCCACAGGGCCTCGATGGCGCGCGCGGACTGGCCGTGCGCGGCCAGCCAGCTGCCGAAGTCCTGGGAGTCCAGGGTCGGATCGGCGAGGTCGAGCCCCTTCAGCGCGAGCGCGGCCCGCCCGACGGCGGCGCGCTCGGCGAGCGAGAGGTGCGGATAGGCGGCCAGGCTGCGTCCCAGGTGGAGGGGGACGGGCAGCGGGTCGCGCCGCAGTCTGCCGAGCCGCCGGCCCACGGGCTTGGCGACGTCGACGACGGGCACGTCCAGGCGGTCCTGCAGCGGTGCCAGCGCCGCGCCCTGGATCCGGTCGAGGAACCAGCGGTAGGCGGTGCAGCAGCGCAGGTACACGTGCTGGCCGTTGTCGACGGTCAGTTCGCCGCGCTGGAAGGAGAAGGCGAGGCCGCCCAGCCTGGGCCTGCCTTCGAGCAGGGTGACCCGGATGCCCGCGTCGGCGAGGGCGAGCGCCGCGGTGATCCCGGCGAGTCCGCCACCGACCACGACCGCGCTGCGGGCGGCCGTCGGCGAGGGGGCGGCCGGTGCCGGTGCGGGGTGGGGTGAGCCGTCGCTCATCGTGCGTCCTTCCGTGCGAGCGCTGCGCGGGCCGAACCGGTGCGGGCCGCCCTTCGTCCGCGGCTTCGTCGTGGCCGGCCGTGCGGGCGGTCCTGCCCGCGCGCCGGCGGCCGCGCGCCGGACACGGCCCCGCGCCCTCGCGGGGCGCGGGCATGCCGGGCACGGGGCGCACGGACAGCCGCCGCAGTCAGGGACGCCGCGCCGGGGTGGAGGGTTGCCTGGCGCGTGCCGTCCTCTCCGGCCGGCTCCGGTTCGGTGCGCTGCATCAGGCGCGCCTCCGGACGGAGCCCCGGGCGACATGGCGGGTGTCGAGGCCGGACAGGCCGCGCACGGCGACGTACGCCTTCTCGTGTCCGGGCAGCGAGACCCGGCCGCGCAGCACGGCCTCCGGGTCGCGCTCGATGCGGTCGAGCAGCCGGCGGTAGATGCCGGCCATCGCGGCGACGCAGGCACCGCTGCGCCGGTCGAGCATGGGCAGCAGCCGGTAGCCCTCGGCGAAAAGGGCCCGGGCGCGCCGTACTTCGAAGTGGACGAGGCCGGCGAAGTCGGAGCCCTCCGGCGGGGTCGGCGCGCGGAAGCCGGCCGAGCAGCCGAACTTGGCGAGGTCGTCGGCGGGCAGGTAGGTACGGCCGCCGAGCGCGTCCTCGCGGACGTCGCGGAGGATGTTGGTGAGCTGGAGGGCGAGGCCGAGGGTGTCGGCGTACTCGGCCGCGCGTTCGGCGCCGCGCGCGCCGGGTCCGGTGCCGAACACGCCGAGCGAGAGGCGGCCGATGGCACCGGCGACACACCGGCAGTACAGCTTGAGGTCGTCCCAGGTCTCGTAGGTCTCCCCGCGCACGTCCATCTGGACGCCGTCGATCAGTTCGTCCAGGCCGCCGAGCGGGATCGGGAAGGCCCGCGCGGCGTGGCTGAGGGCGACGGCCACCGGGTCGGTGTCGTCCTCCTCGACCTCTCCGGCGCGGATCCGGGCGAGCAGCGCCCGGGTGTCCTCGAGCCGCGACAGCTTGACCTCGTCGGTTAGGCCGCCGTCGCCGATGTCGTCCACGCGCCGGGAGAACGCGTACAGCGCCGACATGGCGCGGCGCTTGGCCGCCGGCAGCAGCCGGATGCCGTACGCGAAGTTACGGGCCTGCTGCCCGGTGACGGCCTCGCAGTAGCTGTAGGCGGCGAGTACCGGTGCGGACACGTGCGGCGCAGACTCCACGGTCCGGATCACCCCTCTCCTCGCAGGATCACGCCCACCTCACGCAGCAACTGGACCTTGCCGGGTCTGGGCGGGCCGGGAAGTACGTCGAATCCGGCGGCGGTGATCGCTTCGATCGCCGCCCTTCCCCCCGCCACGAACCCCGCGAGCAGCAGCTTCAGCCTGCCGTGGACGCTACCCACCAGGGGAGCGCCTTCATCCAGCAGATCGCGGGCGCGTTGTGCTTCGTATGCAACCAGGGCGCGCACTGATGCGCCCGCGCTTTTTTGGCCAAGATCAGCTTCTTGGACGTGGAAGCGCTTCATGTCCTCGGCCGGCAGGTAGATCCGGTCGCGGCCGAGGTCCTCGGCGACGTCCTGGAGGTGCTCCACGATCTGCAGCGCGGTGCAGATCGCGTCGGACAGCCGGATCCGCTCGGGGGTGGAGGTGCCGGTGACGCCGAGGACGAGGCGTCCGACGGGGTTGGCCGACAGCGCGCAGTAGGCGAGGAGGTCGTCGTAGGTCTCGTACCGGGCGACGAGCTGGTCCTGGCGGTTGGCGGCGATCAGCCCGAGGAACGGCTCGGGGGTGAGGGCGCGGCGCCGGACGGTGGGCTGCAGGCGGCGCAGCAGCGGGTGGTGCGGCGTGCCGTCGAAGACCCGGCGCAGGTCCTCTTCGAAGGCGTCGAGGAGGAGCAGCCGGTCGGTGGCCTCGGCGGGCGACACGCCGAGCGCGCGGGCGTCGGCGCCGCCGGGGGCGAGGTCGCCGTCGCCGATGTCGTCCACGAGGCGGGCGAAGCCGTACACCGCCATGAGGTCGGCGCGCCAGGCGCGGGGCAGGAAGAAGGGGGCCACCGGGAAGTTCTCGCTCGCGGCCTTGTCCAGGGTGGCGCGTTCCAGGCCGGACGCCGTATCGGTGGCCGTCATCGGACGCTGCCCGGGGCGGGGACGGCACACGCTGCGTTGAGCTGGGGCGTTTCCGTAGCCATTGCCGTCACATCTCCCGTTCTACACTGCCGACCCAATACACACTATTTCGGACACGCCGCCCCGCAATGCGCGAAGACACCTCCGCAAGGGAAGGCGCGCATTATGGCCGCACTTGCCGGTTTCCGGCACCGGTACAGCTTACGTTGTACAACGTGGCGCCCATCGTCGGGGTGTCCCGCACATCACAACAACACACCGATTGGCTCCAAGATTCCTGAAGCTGGGCCGAGTTGACGTTTCCTTTGCAGTGGAAGGGCCCCGCCGGACGAAATTCCGACGGGGCCCTGGCCGAAACGGGTTACTTGCCCGTGAACTTCTCGTACTCCTTCAGGACCTCGTCGGTGGGTCCGTCCATCCGCAGTTCACCGCGCTCCAGCCACAACACGCGGTTGCAGGTGTCGCGGATCGACTTGTTGTTGTGACTGACCAGAAAGACCGTTCCGGCCTCTTTGCGCAGTTCCCGGATGCGTTCCTCGGAGCGCTGCTGGAACTTGCGGTCGCCGGTGGCCAGCGCCTCGTCGATCATCAGGACGTCGTGGTCCTTGGCGGCGGCGATGGAGAAACGCAGCCGGGCCGCCATACCGGAGGAGTAGGTGCGCATCGGCAGGGTGATGAAGTCGCCCTTCTCGTTGATGCCGGAGAAGTCGACGATGTCCTGGTAACGCTCCTTGATCTGCTCCCGGGACATGCCCATGGCCAGACCGCCCAGGATGACGTTCCGCTCGCCGGTGAGGTCGTTCATCAGGGCCGCGTTCACGCCCAGCAGGGACGGCTGGCCGTCGGTGTAGACCTTGCCCTTCTCCGCGGGCAGCAGGCCGGCCACGGCGCGCAGCAGGGTCGACTTGCCGGAGCCGTTGGAGCCGATCAGGCCGATGGCCTCGCCGCGGTAGGCGACGAAGGACACGCCGCGCACGGCGTGCACCTTGCGCACGCCCCGCTCCTCGCCGCGCCGGAGGATGCGGCTGAGGGCCGCCGTCGCGCTGCCCTTGCCGGACTTGGCTCCGTTGACCCGGTAGACGATGTGCAGATCGTCCGCGATGACCGTCGGGCGCCGGTCCTGATTGTGCTGCTCAGCCACGGCCGTACCGCTCCTCCGCCTTCCAGAAGTACACGAAGCCGCCGGCGAAGAAGACCACGGCCCAGAACAGGGCGATGGCCCACACGTGCGGCGGCAGGTGCGACGAGCCGTAGCCGTCGATCAGGGCGAACCGCATCAGGTCCATGTAGATCGCGACCGGGTTGACCTGGAGCACCCGGACGATCCACTCGGGGCGGCCCGCCAGCATGTTGTTGATCGAGAACATGACACCGGAGGCGTACATCCAGGTACGCAGCAGGAACGGCATCAGCTGCGCGAGGTCCGGCGTCTTGGCGCCCATGCGGGCCACGATCAGCGCCAGCCCGGTGTTGAACAGGAACTGGAGCACCAGCACCGGCACGATCAGCAGCCAGGACAGGCCGGGGTAGCTGCCGAAGCCGATCGCCACGGCGAACAGCACCAGCATCGAGAACAGCAGCTGCTGGAGCTGCTGGAGCGAGAAGGAGATGGGCAGCGAGGCGCGCGGGAAGTGCAGGGCGCGCACCAGTCCGAGGTTGCCGGAGATCGCGCGGACGCCCGACATCACCGAGCTCTGGGTGAAGGTGAACACGAACACGCCGGTGACCAGGAACGGGATGTACACGTCCTGGGACATGCCGCGGCTGGCGTGCAGGATCAGCCCGAAGATGAAGAAGTAGACGGCCGCGTTCAGCAGGGGCGTGGCCACCTGCCAGAGCTGGCCGAGTTTGGCCTGGCTGTACTGGGCGGTCAGCTTGGCCTGGGAGAAGGCCAGGATGAAGTGGCGACGGCCCCACAGCTGTCGGACGTACTCCACGAGCGAGGGCCGGGCGCCGCTCACGGAGAGCCCGTACTTGGCGGCCAGCTCGGCCGCCGTCAGTCCCGCGTCGGGCGACGCGGCCGCGGTCACCGCGACCGTGCCGTCGTGCATGGTCTCACTCACAGGTGGAAACTTTCGTCTTCGGGTACGCGTGTCTGGTTCGTCCTGCGGGGGGCCGCGCACGGCGGCACCGGCCCGTCGGGGACGAGCTTGTCAGATGACCGGGGGACGGCCCAGTCGGGTGAGTCGCCATACCGTACGCCAGCGCATCGGGCGGCGGGGACCGCACGGCGTGGTCCAGCCTTCCCGGAAGCCGCCGAACCACGCCTTCAGTGCCGGTCCCGAGGGGCGGCGGGCCAGGGTGAGCAGCAGCCAGACGCCGAGGTAGACCGGGACCAGGGGGGCGGGCAGGTTGCGGCGGGCGAGCCAGACCCGGTTGCGGGCGACCATGCGGTGGTAGACGGCGTGCCGCGACGGCGCGGTCGTCGGGTGGTACAGCACCATGTCGGACCGGTAGTCGATCATCCAGCCCGCGTCCAGCGCCCGCCAGGCCAGGTCGGTCTCCTCGTGCGCGTAGAAGAACTCGCCGGGCAGGACGCCGACCTCCGCGAAGACGCGGGTGCGCACGGCGTTGGCGCCGCCGAGGAAGGTGGTGACCCGGGAGGAGCGCATCGGGTCGGAGGCGCGCAGCCGGGGGACGTGCCGGCGCTGGGTCACGCCGGTGTCGGGGTCGGCGATGCGGAAGCTGATGATGCCCAGCTCGGGGTCCGCGGCGAAGGCCTCGCGGCACAGCTCGGCGGTGTCGTGGCGGGCGAGCAGGCCGTCGTCGTCGAGGAAGAGCAATATGTCGACATCGCGGCCGCCGGGTCCGAAGGCCTCTATGCCGACGTTGCGCCCGCCGGGGATGCCGAGGTTCTCGGGCACCTCCACGGTCCGTACGCCCTCGGGCACCTCCGGGACGGGCGAGCCGTTGCCGACGACGACGACCTCGACCGGGTCGCCGTCCTGCTTGGCGACGGAGTCGAGCAGGGCCCGCAGTTCCTCGGGCCGGTTGCCCATGGTGATGATGACGGCACCGACCTTCATGGGCGCGCTCACTTCAGCCTGCTGGAGGCGAGGATGGACACCAGGTGCAGCAGGGTCTGCAGCAGGGCGATGCCGGCCAGCACGGCGGTGCCGAGGCGGGTGAAGAACAGGTCGCCGCGGGCCTGGTCCACGATCGCGAGGACGAGGATGAGCAACGATGCCTCGATGCCGAGGATCAGCCGGTGGAACTTCAGCGCCGAGGCGGCCCGCCGGGCCAGCGCCATGCCGGAGGAGCGCGGCTCGGACGCGGCCTCCTGCACCGGGGGCTTGCCGGTCTGGTGCCGGGCGACGCCGACCAGGTCGGTCTCGGCCTTGATCAGGATGGCACCGAGCGCGGCGAGGGTGCCGAGGAAGGCCCACAGCCAGTCGATCCGGCCGGTGCCCCACAGGTCGGCGGCGCGCAGGCCGAGGCCGACCAGCACGGCCGCGTCGGTGAGGTAGGCGCCGACCCGGTCCAGGTAGACCCCGCCCAGTGAGTACTGCTGCTTCCAGCGGGCGACCTCGCCGTCCACGCAGTCCAGCAGCAGGTACAGCTGGGTGGCGACCACGCCGAGCACCGCGCCCGTGATCCCCGGCACCAGCAGGGCCGGGGTCGCGAGCACGCCGCAGACGGTCATCAGGTACGTGAGCTGGTTGGGCGTGACCCTGGTGTTGACCAGGTAGCGGTCGACGCGCAGGGACACCTCGCGCATGTAGAGGCGTCCCGCCCAGTGCTCACCGCTGCGCCGGTCCTTCACCCCCGCGGGGTGGACGACCGGACGGAGTTCAGCTACCGATGGCCTTGACATAGTCGGCGTAGATGTCCTTGATCTGGTTCGTCTTGAGGTCGAGGTGTTCGAGGATGGTGTAGCGGCCGGGCCGGGTCTCCGGGGCGAACTCGACCGCGCGGACGAACTCGTCCACCGTGAAGCCGATCTCCTCCGGCAGGACCGGGAGCCCGTGCCGGCGCAGCACCTCGGCCATGTACGCCGACTCCTCGTGGGCGCCGCGCAGATACATCGCGAAGGCGGCGCCGAGGCCGCACTGCTCGCCGTGGGCGGCGGCGCGCTTGGGGTAGAGCAGGTCGAAGGCGTGGTTGATCTCGTGGCAGGCGCCGGAGGACGGGCGGGAGTCGCCCGACACGGACATGGCGATCCCGGTGAGGACCAGCGCCTCGGCCAGCACCTGGAGGAAGCCGTCCTCGCCGACTCCCCCGGGGTGCCGCAGCACCGCCTCGCCGGCCTGGCGGGCCATGGCGGCGGCGAGGCCGTCGACCTTCTCGCCGTTGACCTGGTGGGACAGCTCCCAGTCCGCGACGGCGGAGATGTTGGAGATGGCGTCGCCGATGCCGGAGCGGACGAACCGGACGGGTGCCTCGCGGATCACGTCGAGGTCGATGATGACCGCGATCGGGTTGGGCACGCCGTAGGAGCCGCGGCCCGCGTCGTTGTCGAGGGTCGCGACCGGTGAGCACAGGCCGTCGTGGGCGAGGTTGGTGGCGACGGCGACCAGCGGCAGGCCGACGCGGGACGCCGCGAACTTGGCACAGTCGATGATCTTGCCGCCGCCGAGACCGACGACCGCGTCGTAGTGACCGGCCTTGATGTCGCCGGCCAGCCGGATGGCGTCGTCCAGGGTGCCGCCGCCGACCTCGTACCAGGTGGCGCCGGGCAGGGTGGGGGCGATGCGCTCGCGCAGCCGGGCGCCGGAGCCGCCGCTGACGGCGATGGCGAGCCGGCCCGACTGCGAGATGCGTTCGTCGGCGAGCACACAGGCCAGGTCGTCCAGGGCACCCGGGCGGATGTCCACGACGACCGGCGAGGGGATCAGCCTCGTCAGTACCGGCACGCGATCTCCCGTCCCCGGGCGAGGTCGTCGTGGTTGTCGATCTCGACCCAGTCGACCTCGCCGATCGGCGCCACGTCGATACGGAAGCCGCGGTTGACCAGCTCCTGGTAGCCGTGCTCGTAGAACTGCTGCGGGTCGCTCTCCCAGACCGTCTTCAGCGCGTCCGCCAGCTCCGGCGCCGCGTCGCCCTCGATCAGGGTGACGCCGATGTACTCACCGGTGGCCTCCGCCGGGTCCATCAGCTTGGTGATCCTCGTCATCCCCTTGGCGGGGTCGACGACGACCTTCATCTCCTCGTCGGCCAGCTTCTTCACCGTGTCCACGGCGAGGACGATCCGCTTGCCCTCGCCCCGGGCGGCCAGCAGCGTCTTCTCCACCGACACCGGGTGCACGGTGTCACCGTTGGCGAGGATCACCCCGTCGCGCAGCGCGTCCCGGCCGCACCACAGGGAGTAGGCGTTGTTCCACTCCTCGGCCTTGTCGTTGTCGATCAGCGTGAGCCTCAGGCCGTACTTGGCCTCCAGCGCCGCCTTGCGCGCGTAGACGGCCTCCTTGCGGTAACCGACGATGACCGCGACCTCGGTCAGCCCGATCTCGGCGAAGTTCCCCAGCGTCAGGTCCAGGACCGTGGGCTCGCCCTCCACGCCCTCGGGCCCCACCGGCACCAGCGCCTTGGGCAGCGTGTCGGTGTAGGGGCGCAGACGCCGTCCGGCGCCGGCCGCCAGCACGAGGCCGATCATGCGGTTTCTCCTTCATCGTGTACGGCGGGCGCCCCGGCGGACACCCAGAAGCGGACGCTCTCGACGAGCACCACCAGGGCGATGACCACGGCGAGAACCGTGAGCGCGGCCTTGAACTGCGCGGCCGTGAGCACGGCGGCCAGGACGGTGAGGAGCAGCGTCCGCCCCTCCTGCCCACCGATGGCGCGCACCAGCCAGGCCGGGGGCGCTCCGGCGTTGCCGCGGATGCGGTACACCGTGTCGTAGTGATGGTAGGCGACGGCCGCCACCAGCCCGAAAGCGGCGGGAAGGGCTCCGTTCACCCCCGCTTCACCGGCCAGGGCGAGGACCGTGCCGTACTCGGCGGCCCGGAACAGCGGGGGGACCAGCCAGTCCAGGGCGCCCTTGAGCGGGCGGGCCACGGCGAGGGCCGAGGTGAGGACGTAGACCAGGGCCCCGGCCACCGGGAGGGCGCCGCCGAAGTCCGAGAGGGCGGAGCAGGCCACGACCGCGGCGCCGCCGAGGAGGGCGACGGCGGGCACGGCGAAACCGGGCAGGCCGCGCCGGAACACCCGGCGGACCGCGTTCGCGAGCGGCCCGGAGTCGGCGAGGTCGGCGAGCGCCCGGGCGGCCCGGTCGGTGCGCCGGGCCCTGCGGGTCACCGAGCGCAGCACCCGGCCGGCCGTGGTGTACGCCGCGGCCAGGGCGCAGCCGACGAGCAGGGCGTAGAAGGTGATGCGGGGGGTGGTGGCCGCGGTGAGGACCGCGATCATCGCCCAGCGTTCGCCGATCGGCAGCACGATCATGCGGCGCACCCAGACCGTCCAGCCGACGCTGTCGAGCTTGTCGGAGAGGGCGGCGGTGGGGCTGGTGTTGGCGGTGGCGTCGTGGTTGGCCTCGTTGAAGGAGAAGTCGACCACGTGCCGGCAGGTCTGCAGGACCATCGCGCCGAGGGCGAGCGCCCAGACGTCGTCGCCGCCGCGGGCCGCGCCGAGGGCGAGGCCCGCGTAGTAGGCGTACTCCTTGGCCCGGTCGAAGGTGGCGTCGAGCCAGGCGCCGAGGGTGGAGTACTTCAGCGCGTAGCGGGCGAGCTGGCCGTCGGTGCAGTCCAGCACGAAGGACGCGATGAGCAGCACGCCGGCCGCGACGAAGCCGCCGCGGGTGCCGGTCGCCGCGCAGCCGGCCGCGATCAGCGCGGTGAGCAGCGAGGCCGTGGTGACCTGGTTCGGGGTCAGGCCGCGGCGGGCGCACCAGCGGGCGAGGTAGCGCGAGTAGGGGCTGATGAAGAACGTGGTGAAGAAGCCGTCGCGGGACTTCACGGCCGACTTCAGGCGGACGGCCTCCTCGTCGACGGCGGCGACGGCCCGCCGGGCCTCGTCCCGTGCCCGCGGATCGGCGGGCACGGTGGCGACCAGGCTGCCCAGCTCGGGCCGGTGCACCGCGCCGCCGTCGTCCGCCAGGGCGCCGGCCACGTGGTCGGCGAGGCTGTCCACGGCGAGCGCGGGGGCGCCGCCCTCGGCGGGGCGGGCGGGCGCGGAGGTCGCGCGGGCCACGGCCCGGGTGAGGGCCTGCCGGGCGGCGGGCTGGGCGGTGACGGCGCCGGGTACGGCGGCGAGCGGGAAGCGCGGGTCGGTCAGGCCGAGGCGCAGGGCGTGCGGGTGGCCGACGAAGCGGGCGTCGACCAGGGCGACGCGCCGGTCGGCCGGCACGGCGGCGAGCAGGGTCTCGGTCTCGGCGGCGTCGGCGGCCACGCGCACGTCGAAGCCGAGGGACCGCAGATCGTTCTCCAGTGACGATCCGGGGACCGGCTGACCGGTGACGATGGCGGTCGACAACCGAACTCACTCCCTGGGTGCCGGCGCGCGGCGCCGGTCTGCTGCATGGTGGGGCGCCCCGGCCTGCGGCACCGGGCGGCATGTCGGCAGAGGCTATCGGATGGGCCGGAGCCCGCGTTCACCGGCCGTTCACGGCCCGGTCCACCGGGGCTGACCCGGCCTTTGCCGCGATCATCATCAGGGATCCGGGGCCCCGCCCACAAACCCGTGGAGCAGACCCGGGCAACCGGGACACCGGGCGACTCGAGGCGCCGGGCAACCGACAGCGGGCGGCTCGAGGCCGCCGGGCGGCCGGACGCCGGGCCGTTCCGTCGGGGGCGGTGCCGGGTCCGCCGGGGCGCGTCCGGCACCGGCCGTGGCGGGCGTCCGCGCTAGGGAGGCGTCCGTGGCGGGGGGCCGCGGGCCCGGGGACGGGTCTGCGGCAGGAGGGCCGCCGGCCCGCCGGACGTGCCTTCGGCGAGCAGGCCGGCGCGCTGACCTGCGGAACGTTTCCGCAGGTCATGGCACATGACAACGGTGTTCAGTGCCGCGTTGCCAATACCCCCTACCCGTAGTTCACTGGCCCTCCTGGCAGGCGAACGGAAGGCGGTAGTCATGGGGGCAGGGCACGACCACGGGCACGCGCACTCCCACGCGCCGGCCCCGGGTACGGCCACGGCCGCCTATCGCGGCCGGCTGCGCGTCGCGCTGGGCATCACGCTCACGATCATGGTGGTGGAGATCGTCGGCGGCCTGGTCGCGGACTC
This sequence comes from Streptomyces sp. DSM 40868, assembly GCF_011820545.1. Lineage (NCBI taxonomy): Bacteria > Bacillati > Actinomycetota > Actinomycetes > Kitasatosporales > Streptomycetaceae > Streptomyces > Streptomyces sp. DSM 40868. Next base: position 7,349,597 of record NZ_CP050504.1, on the reverse strand, counting down.
GCTCGCGCTGATCGCGGACGCGGCGCACATGGCGACCGACGCGGTCGGCCTCGGCATGGCGCTGCTCGCGATCCACTTCGCGAACCGCCCGCCGAGCACCAACCGCACCTTCGGTTACGCCCGCGCCGAGATCCTCGCGGCCCTGGCCAACTGTCTGCTGCTGCTCGGGGTCGGCGGATACGTCCTGTACGAGGCGGTCCAGCGGTTCGTCGAACCGGCGCCGACCCGGGGCGGACTGATGATCGTGTTCGGTCTGGTGGGCCTGGTGGCGAACTCCGTCTCGCTGGTGCTGCTGATGCGCGGGCAGAAGGAGAGCCTGAACGTGCGCGGCGCGTTCCTGGAGGTGGCCGCGGACGCGCTGGGCTCGGTGGCGGTGCTGGTGTCGGCGGCGGTGATCCTGACCACCGGCTGGCAGCCGGCGGACCCGGTCGCCTCCCTGGTCATCGGGCTGATGATCGTGCCGCGCACGCTGAAGCTGCTGCGCGAGACGCTGGACGTGCTGCTGGAGGCGGCCCCCAAGGGCGTCGACATGGCGCAGGTGCGGGCGCACATCCTCGCGCTGGACGGCGTGGAGGACGTGCACGACCTGCACGCCTGGACCATCACCTCGGGCATGCCGGTGCTGTCGGCGCACGTGGTGGTCAGCTCCGAGGTGCTGAACGCCATCGGGAACGAGAAGATGCTGCACGAACTCCAGGGCTGCATCGGCGACCACTTCGATGTGGAGCACTGCACGTTCCAGCTGGAACCGGGCGGACACGCGGAGCACGAGGCGCGGCTCTGCCACTGACGGCGCGGGCCCGCGCGGCCCGGCCCGGCCGTGCATCACCGCCCGGCGTGCCCCGGCCGGTTTCCCGGGGCGGGGGCCGGGCACGATGGGCTACCGGGTCCGGCATCCGGTGCCGCGCCGCGCGGAGCCGCGGGGCGCGGCCGGGGCGCCGGATCCGTACGGCAGACTGGGGAAGCTGGGACCGAAGCGAAGGATGCGTATGCCGATCACACCCGCCACCGCGCCGCACGGCTCGTCGGAGGACACCGCAGAGGCGATCTTGCTGGAACTGGTCGACGAGAACGGCGTGACGATCGGCACCGAGGAGAAACTCGCCGCCCATCAGCCGCCGGGGCGGCTGCACCGGGCGTTCTCGGTGTTCCTCTTCGACGAGCGGGGGCGGCTGCTGCTCCAGCAGCGGGCGCTCGGCAAGTACCACTCCCCCGGTGTGTGGTCCAACACCTGCTGCGGTCACCCGTACCCGGGCGAGGCACCGTTCGCGGCGGCGGCCCGGCGCACCCACGAGGAGCTCGGCGTGTCGCCGTCGCTGCTCGCGGCGGCCGGCACGGTCCGCTACAACCACCCGGACCCCGCCTCGGGCCTGGTGGAGCAGGAGTACAACCACCTGTTCGTCGGCCTGGTGCAGGCGCCGCCCGCGCCGGACCCGGAGGAGGTCGCCCAGACCGTCTTCGTGACGGCGGACGAGCTGGCCGAGCGGCACGCCCGGGACCCGTTCTCGGCCTGGTTCATGACCGTCCTGGACGCGGCCCGGCCGGCGATCAGGGAACTGACGGGCCCGACCGCCGGCTGGTGACGCGGTCCGCTACGGCAGCGCCGGGGGCTTGAGGGGCAGGGCGGCCCAGATCACCTTGCCGCCGCTCGCGGTGTGCTCGACGTCGACCACCCCGCCCGCCTCCCGGGCCACCTCGCGGACCAGGAGCAGTCCCCGGCCGCCGGTGCGGCCGTGGTCGGCCTCCAGGGCGGTGGGGCGGTAGGGGTGGTTGTCCTCCACCGACACCCGCACCCACTCGGCGCCCACGGCCACCTCCACGGCGAGCACCGGCGACAGCAGCGCCGCGTGCCGCACCGCGTTGGTGACCAGCTCGGTGACGATCAGCAGCAGTCCGTGCACCAGGTCGTCGGAGGCCGGTACGCCCTGGCGCAGCAGCAGGTCCCGCACCGCGTGCCGGGCCTGCGGCACCGAGGCGTCCACCGCGGCGGCGGTGAACCGCCAGACGCCCTCATAGGGCAGGGGGCCCGGGGGCCGTTCACCCTCCTCCGCCGGGCGCGGGCCGTTCCCGTGCCCCTGGTCGTCCATCGTCCGGTCGCCGTCCTCGCGCTCGATTGTCACCACACGTCGAGTGTTGGTAACGATGCGCTGCCGCCCGGACAACTGAACACAAGTCAGCGGGTATCGAACGCTTTCTGACCGCCCGCGTCCGACCTGGTCGCGGGCGGGACTGCTCCTGTTCTCCGGGCGCCGGTTCGCGAACTAGTCGGGTTGTACGGGTTTGCCCGGCCGTGCCGCCCGCTCCCCCGGCGGCGCCGCGCGGCGCCTCCGCTACGATCCGCCGCATGGACCCCGAGCTGTCCCATCGCATCGCCGGCTCCGTCGCCACCGTGGTGATCCGTCATCCCGCCAAGCGCAACGCCATGACGGCGGCGATGTGGCGGGCCCTGCCCCCGCTGCTGGACACCCTGGCGGCCGATCCGGACGTCCGGGCGCTGGTGCTGACCGGCGAGGGCGGCACCTTCTGCGCGGGCGCCGACATCAGCACGCTCCAGGGCTCGCCGGAGGAGGCCCAGGGTCTCGCGGTGGCGGCCGAGGAGGCCCTGGCCGCGTTCCCCAAGCCGACCGTCGCCGCGGTACGCGGGCACTGCGTGGGCGGCGGGGCGCAGCTGGCGGCGGCCTGCGATCTGCGACTGGCGGAGGAAGGGGCGCTGTTCGGGGTGACACCGGCGCGGCTCGGCATCGTCTACCCGGCCTCCGCCACCCGCCGGCTGGTGTCCCTGGTGGGCCCGGCCGCCGCCAAGTACCTGCTGTTCACGGCGGAGTTGATCGACGCCGGCCGGGCGCTGCGCACCGGTCTGGTGGACGAGGTGGTGCCCGAGGGGGAACTGGACAAGCGGACCGCGGAGCTGACCGGGGTCCTGGTGTCCCGCTCGCAGCTCACCCAGGCCGCCGCCAAGGAGTTCGCGGCCGGCCGCACCGACCGGGACGCCCACTGGGCGGCGCGGGCGCGCGAGAGCGGCGAGACCGCGGAGGGGGTCGCCGCGTTCCTGGAGCGCCGGCAGCCGCGCTTCACGTGGACGACGTCCACGACGGGCTGAGGCGCGGGTCCACCGACGTCCGGGCCGCGTGGCGGCCGGCCGGTCACGCTGCCCACGGCTCTTCCGCACCGGGGTTCATGGTCGCGCGGTTGCCCGGGCGTCGGTTCGCCGGCCCGCGGTGGCCCGGGCCGTTGGTTCGCCGGCCCGCGGTGGCCCGGGCCGTAGTTCACCATCCCGTGGTTTCCCAGCCGGGGTTCGCCGCCCTCCCGCCGTTTCCCGGGCCGGGTTTCGTCGTCCCCCCGTGGTTTCCCGGGCCGTCGTGCGGTACCCGGTGCGCGTGAGTTCCCCGACGAGAGGAGACCGTGCCGTGTTCCGTGCCCTCGCAGACGTACTGCGACAGATCGGCGGAGCCGTCGCGACGGTGGTCACGCTGCCGTTCCGGGCGCTCGCCCGGCTGTTCGGCGGAGCCTCGTCCACCGCGCGCGGCAGCCGGGCCTGACCTCCCCGGGCCCGGCGCCCCGCCGGGCGCCGCCCTGATCCCCGGTGGCCGGCGTCACCTGCCACAATTGCCGCGCAACCCCAGTGGAGAAGGCGGTACGGGACGTGACCACACCCGGGTCCCTCGGAGCAGGGTCCATCGAAGGCAGGATCGCCGAGGAGCTCGGCGTACGGGAGCGGCAGGTCAAGGCCGCGGTGGAGCTGCTGGACAGCGGCTCGACGGTGCCCTTCATCGCGCGCTACCGCAAGGAAGCGACCGAGATGCTCGACGACGCGCAGCTGCGCACGCTCGAGGAGCGGCTGCGCTATCTGCGGGAGCTGGAGGACCGGCGGACGGCGATCCTGGAGTCGGTGCGGGAGCAGGGCAAACTCACCGAGGAGCTCGAGGCGCGGATCCGCGGCGCCGAGACCAAGGCGCGGCTGGAGGACATCTACCTGCCGTACAAGCCCAAGCGGCGCACCAAGGCGCAGATCGCGCGCGAGGCGGGTCTGGAGCCGCTCGCGGACGGGCTGCTGGCCGATCCGACGGTGGAACCGCAGGCCGCGGCCGCCGCGTTCGTGGACGCCGGCAAGGGCGTGGCCGATCCGCAGGCCGCGCTGGACGGTGCCCGGGCGATCCTGACCGAGCGGTTCGCCGAGGACGCCGACCTGATCGGCGAGTTGCGCGAGCGCATGTGGGTGCGCGGGCGGCTCGCCGCGAAGGTGCGCGAGGGCAAGGAGGAGGCGGGCGCCAAGTTCGCCGACTACTTCGACTTCGCCGAGCCGTTCACCGAGCTGCCCTCGCACCGGATCCTGGCGATGCTGCGCGGGGAGAAGGAGGAGGTCCTGGACCTCGTCCTGGAGCCGGAGGAGCCCACCGAGGGACCGTCGTCGTACGAGGGCGTCATCGCGTCGCGGTTCGGGATCGCCGACCGGGGCCGCCCGGCCGACAAGTGGCTGACGGACACGGTCCGCTGGGCCTGGCGCACCCGCGTCCTGGTGCACCTCGGCATCGATCTGCGCCTGCGGCTGCGCACCGCCGCCGAGGACGAGGCGGTGAACGTGTTCGCGGCGAACCTGAGGGACCTGCTGCTGGCCGCGCCGGCCGGCACCCGCGCCACGCTCGGCCTCGACCCGGGTTTCCGTACGGGGGTGAAGGTCGCCGTGGTCGACGCCACCGGCAAGGTCGTCGCCACGGACGTGATCCACCCGCACGTTCCGGCCAACAAGTGGGACCAGGCGATCGCCACGCTGGCGCGGCTGGCGAAGGAGCACGCGGTCGAGCTGATCGCGATCGGCAACGGCACGGCCTCCCGCGAGACCGACAAGCTCGCCGGTGAACTCATCGCGAAGCACCCGGAGCTGAACCTCACCAAGGTGATGGTGTCCGAGGCGGGCGCGTCGGTGTACTCGGCGTCGCAGTACGCCTCGCGGGAGCTGCCGGACCTGGACGTGTCGCTGCGGGGCGCGGTGTCCATCGCGCGGCGGCTGCAGGACCCGCTGGCCGAGCTGGTGAAGATCGACCCGAAGTCCATCGGGGTCGGCCAGTACCAGCACGACCTGTCCGAGGTGAAGCTGTCCCGCTCGCTGGACGCGGTCGTCGAGGACTGTGTGAACGGCGTCGGCGTGGACGTCAACACCGCGTCCGTGCCGCTGCTGTCGCGTGTGTCGGGCATCTCCGCCGGGCTGGCCGAGAACATCGTCGCGCACCGGGACGCCAACGGTCCCTTCACCTCCCGCGCGGAGCTGAAGAAGGTGGCGCGGCTCGGCCCGAAGGCGTACGAGCAGTGCGCGGGCTTCCTGCGCATCCGGGGCGGCAAGGACCCGCTGGACGCCTCCAGCGTGCACCCGGAGGCCTACCCGGTGGTGCGCCGCATGGTGAAGACCACGGGCCAGGAGGTGGCGTCCCTCATCGGGAACACGGGGGTGCTGCGCTCGCTGCGGCCGGCCGACTTCGTGGACGACACCTTCGGTCTGCCGACCGTCACCGACATCCTCAAGGAGCTGGAGAAGCCGGGCCGCGACCCGCGTCCCGCCTTCCGGACGGCCACCTTCAAGGAGGGCGTGGAGAAGATCTCCGACCTGGCCGCCGGGATGGTCCTGGAGGGCGTGGTGACGAACGTGGCGGCGTTCGGCGCGTTCGTGGACGTCGGCGTCCACCAGGACGGCCTGGTGCATGTGTCGGCGATGTCCAAGTCGTTCGTGAAGGACCCGCGTGATGTCGTCAAGCCCGGTGACATCGTCAAGGTGAAGGTCCTGGACGTGGACATCCCGCGCAAGCGGATCGCCCTGACGCTGCGGCTGGACGACGAGGCGGCCCCGCAGGGGCAGGGCGGCGGCCGGCCGCAGCGCGGCGGTGCCCGTCCGCCCCAGCAGCGGCAGGGCTGTGGCCAGGGGCAGGACCAGCGGCAGGGTGGCGGCCAGGGCCGGCGGCAGGGCGGTGGCCAGGGGCAGCGGCAGGGCCGGGGCGGTGGCGACCGCGGCGGGCGCCAGGCCCCGGCGCCCGCCAACAGCGCGATGGCGGACGCCCTGCGCCGCGCGGGGCTGCTGGACCAGAAGAAGCGCTGACGCGACGGGTCCGGGGCCGGGCGGTGCCTCCGCCCGGCCCCGGACAACCCGTGGACAACGATCACCTGATCGTCAGACTCGTCCCATGACAGGATCAGATCCCAAAGCCGACCTTCAGGTGTATCTCCAGGACGCGCGTGACGTGCTGCTGTGGAAGCTCGACGGCCTCGCGGAGTACGACATACGGCGCCCGCTGACGCCCACCGGCACCAATCTGCTGGGCCTGGTCAAGCATCTGGCGGGTGCCGAGGCCCTGTACCTCGGCGCGGCCTTCGGCCGGCCCTTCGCCGGTACGCCCCTGTGGGTGACGGGTGACGCCGAGCCGGACTCGGACCTGTGGGCGCGGGCCGACGAGACCCGTAAGGAGATCATCGAGCGGTACCGGCGGGCCTGCGCGCACGCGGACGAGACCATCGCGGCGCTCCCCCTGGACGCGGTCGGCCGACTGCCGGGTGCGCCCGGGGAGATCACGCTGCACCGGACGCTGACCCACATGGTCGCCGAGACCCAGCGGCACGCCGGGCACGCCGACATCGTGCGCGAGCTGATCGACGGCGTTGTGGGCCAGCGGCCGGACGGCCTCAACGTCGCGCCCCACGACCCGGACCACTACGGCCGGGTCGCACGGGCGGCGAAGGAGGCCGCCACGGACGGGAGTTAACGCTCCGTCACCTTGCCGTCCGCCACCTCCAGGCGCCGGGTCACCCGGACGGCGTCCAGCATGCGCCGGTCGTGGGTGACCAGCAGCAGGGTGCCCTCGTAGGAGTCGAGGGCCGACTCCAGCTGTTCGATGGCGGGCAGGTCCAGGTGGTTCGTCGGCTCGTCGAGGACCAGGAGGTTGACTCCCCGGCCCTGGAGCAGGGCGAGGGCGGCGCGGGTGCGTTCGCCCGGGGAGAGGGTCTCGGCGGGCCGCAGGACGTGCTCGGACTTCAGGCCGAACTTCGCCAGCAGGGTACGGACCTCGACCGGCTCGGTATCGGGTACGGCCGCGCGGAAGGCGTCCAGCAGGGTCTCGGGGCCGTGGAACAGCCGCCGGGCCTGGTCGACCTCGCCGACCAGCACCCCGGAGCCGAGGGCCGCGTGCCCGGAGTCCAGCGGGATCCGCCCCAGCAGGGCGCCGAGCAGGGTGGACTTGCCCGCGCCGTTGGCGCCCGTCACCGCGATCCGGTCGGCCCAGTCGACCTGGAGCGACACCGGTCCGAAGGTGAAGCCGGCGCGCCGCACCTCGGCGTCCCGCAGGATCGCCACGACCGCGCCCGACCGCGGGGCGGAGGCGATCTCCATGTGCAGCTCCCACTCCTTGCGGGGCTCCTCGACCACCTCCAGACGTTCGATCATGCGCTGGGTCTGGCGGGCCTTGGCGGCCTGCTTCTCGCTGGCCTCGCTGCGGAACTTGCGGCCGATCTTGTCGTTGTCGCCCGCCTTGCGGCGCGCGTTCTTCACGCCCTTGTCCATCCAGGCCCGCTGCGTCTGGGCGCGGTCCTGGAGGGCGGCCTTCTTGTCCGCGTACTCCTCGTACTCGTCGCGGGCGTGCCGACGGGCCACCTCGCGCTCCTCCAGGTAGGCCGCGTAGCCGCCGCCGTAGAGGTTGATCTGCCGCTGGGCGAGGTCGAGTTCGAGGACCTTGGTGACCGTGCGGGTGAGGAACTCGCGGTCGTGGCTGACGACGACCGTGCCCGCGCGCAGCCCGGTGACGAACCGCTCCAGACGCTCCAGGCCGTCCAGGTCGAGATCGTTGGTGGGCTCGTCCAGGAGGAAGACGTCGTAGCGGGACAGCAGCAGGGAGGCGAGGCCGGCACGGGCCGCCTGGCCGCCGGACAGGGCGGTCATCGGCTGGTCCAGGTCCACCGCCAGGCCGAGCGAGTCGGCGACCTCCTTCGCGCGTTCGTCCAGGTCCGCGCCGCCGAGGCCGAGCCAGCGCTCCAGGGCGGTGGCGTAGGCGTCGTCGGCGCCGGGCGCGCCGTCGACCAGCGCCTGGGTGGCCTCGTCCATGGCCCGCTGGGCGGCGGCGACACCGGTGCGGCGGGCGAGGAACTCCCGGACGGTCTCGCCGGGCCGGCGCTCCGGCTCCTGCGGCAGGTGACCGACGGTCGCGGCCGGCGGGGACAGCCTCAGTTCGCCCTGCTCGGGCGGGGTGAGCCCGGCGAGCATCCGCAGCAGGGTGGACTTTCCCGCGCCGTTGGCGCCGACCAGCCCGATCACATCGCCGGGCGCGACGACCAGGTCGAGCCCGGAGAACAGGGGCCGGTCGCCGTGTCCGGCGGCGAGGTTCTTGGCAACGAGGGTGGCAGTCATCAGGACGCCGATCCTAACGGCGCCCCGCGCCGGCCCCGGCCATGTGCGTGGCCGGTCACCGGGGCCGGGGGCACGGTCCTCCCCCGGTCTGCCGGGGTGGGCCGGACGGGGCCTATCGTCCTGGCGTGGACACTGAGCCGAGTGACGAAGTGATCGTGGTCGGGGGCGGGGTCGCCGGGCTGACGACGGCCGTGCTGCTGGCCGAGTCGGGGCGACGGGTACGGGTGTGGGCGCGGGAGCCGGCCGAGCGGACCACCTCGGCGGTCGCCGGCGGCCTGTGGTGGCCGTACCGCATCGAACCCGAGCCGCTGGTCGGGGCGTGGGCGCTGGAGTCGCTGCGCGTGTACCAGGAGCTGGCGGCGCGGCCGGAGGAGACCGGGGTGCGCCTGGTCGACGGCGTCCACCACGGGGCGCACCTCGCGGAGCTGGGCGCCTGGGCGGGCCGTGTGCCGGGGCTGCGGGCGGTGACCGGGGGGCTGGCGGCGCGGCTGCCGGTGGCCGACATGCCGGTGCACCTGGCGTGGCTGCGGCGGCGGCTGGAGCGGGCGGCCGGCACGGTGGAACTCCGCGAGGTGACCGACCTGGCGGCCGTGCCCGCCGCCATGGTGGTGAACTGCGCGGGGCTCGGGGCCCGTTCCCTGGTGCCGGACCCATCGGTGCGTCCGGTGCGCGGGCAGCTGGTCGTGGTGGAGAACCCGGGCGTCACACAGTGGTTCACCACCGTCGACGACTCGTCGGCCACCTCCACGTACGTCATCCCGCAGCCAGGCCGGCTCCTGCTGGGCGGCACGGCCGAGGAGGACGACTGGAACCTGGAGCCGGACCCCGGCACCGCCGCGTCGATCGTCACCCGCTGCGCGTCGGTCCGGCCCGAGATCGCCGGCGCCCGAATCCTCGCCCACCGGGTGGGCCTGCGCCCGGCCCGCACGGCGGTACGCCTGGAGCGACAGCTCCTGCCGGACGGCCGCGTCCTGGTCCACAATTACGGCCACGGCGGCGCCGGCGTCACGGTGGCATGGGGCTGCGCCCGGGAGGCGGCCCGCCTGACGTCCCCGACACCCTGATCACTGGCTACGGGCAGCGGGGAGAGGGCGTCGCCGGGCGCCCGGGGTGAGCGGCTGGGCCGGAGCGGGGCCGGCGTTTCGACCGACCGCCCGGGGCGTGGCGGGGCCCGGCGGCCGGGCTGGGCGAGACCGGGGCCGGCGGTGCGGTGGGCGAGAGCCGGGGCTGGCGGCGTGATGGGACGGCCGGCGGAGGCGGGGACCGGTGGCCCGGCTGAGCGTGAACCGGGGCCGGCGGCGTGGTTGGTCAGCTGGCGTGAGCGGGACCAGCGGCCCGGCGAGCGGCTGGACGCAAGCCGGGGTCGGCGGTTCGGCCGAGCGGGAACGGGGGTCGGCGTTTCGGCCGAGCCGGGCGGCGACCCCCAGGGGCGCGGAGAACTGCGCGCCCGGCCCAGGACCACCCGCGGCCGAACACCACGGCCAGCCGTCCCGCCCCCTCCGGCTCCCCGAACCGTCAGTCGAGTGGCAGGTGCCGGCCGGCTCGCGGTGCTCCCACCCCCTTCAACACCGTCGGCGCCGGTGCCGTCGCCGCGCCGGACGTGGCCCGGGCGAACGCACCCGCCCCGCCCACCAGCGGCACCTCGGCCGTCGTACGGGACAGGTCCACGGTGAGCGTCGGCCGGGTGGACGGCGGTTCCAGGAGGTCCTTGTCCGTGCCCGCGATGATGAGCGCCAGCCGGTGCCCGGCGGGGACGACATGGTCGGTGGCGCCCAGCCGGAGGGTCATCGTGTAGGCCTTGCCCGGGGTGAGCGGGACGCCCTTCGTCACCGAGGCGTGGTGCCCGAGGTCGGCCCAGCCCCGGCTGACCACGGTGTAGCCGACGGCCGCGGTCCTGGCCCGGGTCTCCTTGTAGCAGGCGCTGTCCCCGGCCGTGCTCTCCCCCCAGCAGGTGCGCTCGGCGAGGGTGGTGATGCCCTCGGCGGGGTCGGCGTAGTCGCGGATGGTGTCCGGGCCGATGTCGGCCAGGACGGCGGACAGATGGGCGGAGGAGGTGGTCGGGGTGGCGGTGACCGTCACCTCGGCGGAGCCGGCCAGCCGGAGCGCGCGGGAGAGCGGCGCGGTGAGGAAACCCGCCTTCTCGGGCGTGGCCGCGGTGACGTGGGCGGCCCAGTCGGTCTCGCCCAGCCGCGGGTCGTCCGTGAGGACCGCGGTGCCGTGGGCCCGGCGCGGGCCGAGCGTGCCGACGCCCGCCTGGCGGCCCGGGGCCGGGTGCAGCACGGTGGCGCGGGTGCCGGCCGGGGGCCAGACGGGGGTGGTGACCCACTGGTCGGGGTGGCGTTCGACGTCGGCCATCGGCTCGCGGTCGACGCCGTTGTCGTAGCCGAGGAGTTCGTGGTCGAACCAGCGGTGCAGGGTGTCCACCCAGGCGCCGCGCCGGAAGTCGAACGGGTCGACGTGCCCGGTCTGGGACAGCCAGATCTTTCGCCGGACGCCGTTCTGGGCGAGGGCGTCCCACCAGGGGCCGAGGTGCTGGGTGCGGACGTTGAGGTCCTGCATGCCGTGCACCGCGAAGACGCTGGCCCGGACCTTGGCCGCGTCCTTGACGTAGTCCCGCTCGGTCCACAGCGGGGTCCAGTCGCCGTTGCGTGGGCTGCCCTCGGCCAGCCTGCGCTGTACGGCCGCGCAGTGGGCGCGTGCGCCGGCGCTTTCTACGCGGTCGGCGAGATGGTCGGGGCCGCCGTCGTACAGGGGGGCGCCCTGGGCGAAGTAGTAGTCGTACCAGGAGGAGATGGCGCTGATCGGGACGATGGTCTTCAGGCCCTTGACGCCGGTGGCGGCGACACCGTTGGCGATGGTGCCGTCCCAGCTCTTGCCGATCATGCCGGTGCGGCCGTTCGTCCAGCCGGCCCGCACCGGGGTGCCGCCGGTGCGGCTGGTGTAGGCCTTGGCGCGGCCGTTCAGCCAGTCGATCACGGCCTTCGCGGAGCCGATGTCGGAGGGGCCGCCGATGTCCACGCAGCCGTCGGAGCGGTTGGTGCCGGCGAGGTCGACGCCGACGAAGGCGTAGCCGCGCGGTACGAAGAAATTGTCGTAGAACAGCGGCATTTGGACGACGTGGCCCTGGGCGTCGTACGTCTTGAGCTGGCTCTCGTTGCCCCGCCCGCAGCAGGAGTAGTACGGGCTGGCGTCCATGATGACCGGCACCTTGCGGCCCTGCCGGGCGGGTTCGGCGGGCCGGACGATGTCGGCGGCGACGCGGTCGTGCTTCCCGTCGCCGTCCTCGTCCAGTCCGGTGTCGACCCATACGGACTCGCGGATCGCCTGGGCGTAGGAGTAGACGGGGGTGCTCTCCCGGGGCGCGGGCCGGGCGCCGGCCGGGGTGGGGAGGAGGGCCGTCAGGGTGACGACGGCGGCGGTGACGAGCGTTCTCCGGATCGCGGAGCGCGTGCGTGTCGGCATGGGCGGACGGTACTCCGGTCAACTCCCCTGAAAAAGAGGACCCTCCGGGCACGTGACGGCTGAATGGCGATCATGTGACAGGGGGTGCCATGGACAGGTCAGGGGACACAGGTAATGAATAGGCTGCGGAACAGAGCCTTTCCGAACGGACCCGTGGTCCTGACGACTTGGAGCTGACGTGCACCGCAGAATCATCGCGCCGGGCGCTTTGGCGGCGGCCTCCGTCCTGCTGGCGATCCCGGCATCGGCCGCGAGCTACACCCCCGGCGCACCGGGTATCGGCGACCCCTACTACCCGTACTACGGCAATGGCGGCTACGACGTCTCGCACTACGACCTGAGGCTGCAGTACCAGCCGAAGACGGACGAGTTGCAGGGCACCGCGACGATCCTGGCCAAGACCACCCAGGACCTGTCCCGCTTCGACCTGGACTTCCTGCTGGACGTGAGCGAGGTGCGGGTCAACGGCACCCAGGCCGCCTTCGCCACCTCCGGGGAGCACGAGCTGGTCGTCACCCCGAAGACCCCGCTGCCCAAGGGCACGCCGGTGACGATCGTGGTCCGCTACAGCGGGGTGCCGTCGGCCAAGAGCGCCTACGGGTTCACCTCCTGGCACCGCACCCCGGACGGCGGGGTGGCCGCCAACGAGCCCGAGGCCGCCTGGTGGTGGTTCCCGAGCAACGACCACCCGACCGACAAGGCCACCTACGACGTGTCGGTGTCCGTCCCGGACGGCACCCAGGCCATCTCCAACGGCACGCTCCAGTCGACCAGTTCGAGGCTGGGCTGGACCCGTTACAACTGGCGGCAGAACAAGCCGCAGGCCACCTATCTGGCCACGCTCGCGCTGGGCAGGTTCGACATCACCACCGGCACCTCCGACGGCGGGGTGCCGGTCATCAACGCCTACAGCAAGGACCTCGGCGACAACGAGGGCGCCGCGCGGGCCAGCGTGGAGCGCACCGGGGAGATCGTGGACTGGCTGAGCGGCTACTTCGGGCCGTATCCGTTCTCCTCGGCCGGCGGGTACGTGCCGAACACCACCACCTCGTACGCGCTGGAGACGCAGACCCGCGTCTTCTACAGCCCGCGGCAGTTCGCGAACGGCGCCAACACCTCCCTGGTGGTGCACGAGCTGGCCCACCAGTGGTACGGCGACTACGTGTCGGTCAGGGGCTGGAAGGACATCTGGGTCAACGAGGGCTTCGCCCGCTACGCGCAGTGGCTGTGGTCCGAGCACGAGGGCGAGGGCACCGCGCAGGAGCTGGCCGACTACGTGTACGCCTCGCACCCGGCCGACGACGCGTTCTGGACGATCGCGCCGGGCGACCCCGGACCGGACAACCAGTTCGCCGGCGCCGTCTACGACCGGGGCGCCCTGGCCATCCAGGCGCTGCGCAACGAGATCGGCGACGACGCGTTCTTCGCGGTCCTGAAGGGCTGGCCGAAGGAGCACGCCTACGGCAACGCCTCGGTGGCCGACTTCCAGCGGTACGCCGAGCGGGTGTCCGGCAAGCCGCTGGCCGCGCTGTTCGACACCTGGCTGTTCCAGCCGGAGAAGCCGGCCGCGCCGTCGGCCCGCGCCCTGGTGAAGACGACCACGACGGTGGCGCAGCCGAAGTCGTGGAAGAAGATCGAGGCGACGAACTCGGTGCACGAGCACTGAGCCGGCCGGCGCCGGCGCCCCGTTCGGCCACGGGGCGCCGGTGCCCGCGCCGCGGTGCCTCAGTGGCCCGGTGCGGCGGCCCGCCGCAGCAGCTCCTTCCGGCTTGTCGCCTCCGCGCGGTCGGCCGGGACGGTGCAGGCGTGGGCGCCCGCGATCGCGCCGTACCGGGCGCAGCGCTCCGGCGGCTCGCCGGCGAGCAGGCCGTAGAGGAACGCGGCGGCGAAGGCGTCGCCCGCGCCGTTGGAGTCCACCACCGGCGCGGGCGGCCGCGCCGCCGGTATCCGGGTCAGCGCGCCGTCGGCCAGGAGATAGGCGCCCTCGGCCCCGGCGGTGGCGACGACGGTGTGGGCGCGGCCGCGCCCGGCGATGCGCCGCATGGTCCGCTCGGGGTCGGTGAGGGCGGCGGCCGACAGGAAGACGACGTCGGCCGCGTGGGCGAACGCCTCGTGGTACGGGTTCTCGCCGTCCCAGTCGTGCAGGTCGGTGGAGAGCGGCACGCCGGTCTCCCGGAGCACGGGCAGGGCGTGGGCGCCGGGCTGGGTGATGGTCACGTGCACATGCCGGCTCGCGGCGGCCAGCGCCCGCAGGGTGGCCTCGGGGAAGCGGTCACCGGGGCGGGCGCGGGTGGTGTCGTACAGCGACAGACGGCGGCCGTCCGGGCCGACGAGGTTGACCGCCCGCTTGGTCCCGGCCGGCTGCGGCAGCGCGGTGAGGGCGATGCCGTGCTCGGAGTGCAGGGCGCGGACGAGGTCGCCCTCGGGGTCGTCGCCGAGGAAGTCGAGATGGTGGGTGCGCAGGCCCAGCGCGGCCAGCCCGAGGGCGACGAAGTCACCGGTCTGCCCGGCGCGGGTGCGGATCCCCGAGTCGATCATGTAACTGTCGGCGTACGGCAGGGGCAGTTCAGGAACGCGGACGATCGTGTCCACCCCGGCCCCGCCCAGTACCAGCACATCGGCCGCGGTCATGCCCCGCCCTCCCCGTGGTCGTACACCGTCACGGCGATCCCCCGCGCCGCCAGCCGGCCGGCGACGAGCGGCTCCACGCGGGACCACTTCCCGCCCGCCAGGCCGCAGCCTATCCGGGGCATGTGCACGGACGCGCCGAGCCGGAGCGCCTCGTCGGCGAGGCGGGCGAGGGCGGTGTCGACGGCCTCGTAGCGAACGGGGACTCCCTTGCTGCCCCTCCTGATCCCCCGCTGGCCGACCATGTTGGCCACCCACACCCAGGGCTCGACGCGGACCAGCTGGACCGCGCCCAGTCCGAAGTCGTTGTGCGCGCGGTCGCGGTGCCAGGCGCGGTACGCGGCCTCCGGCTCCGGCCAGCGCCGCGACAGCGCCAGGACGAAGCCCTTCCCCCAGCCGCCGATGTCGTTGCAGACATGGGCGATCACCTTGACGCCCTTGCCCGACGGCACGGTGGCGTCACCCCGGACATACGTGATCTCCGCCATGACGCCACCGTAGACGCCGCCACTGACAGTGGCGGCCGGTCCGTTACTTCGGCGGCTCGGCGGAGGCCTTGGCGGCGTCCTTGGCCACCTGGCGGCGGATACCGAACCAGCCGGCGACGAGCATCACGGCGATCACCGGGATCAGCAGCAGGGTCTTGCGGCCGACCTCCTCGTCGTTCCACATCATGCCGAGACAGACCAGCAGGAACACGATGGTGGCGATCTCGGTGACCGGGCTGAACTTCAGCTGGAAGTGCGGCCGGGTGACCAGGCCGGCGCGGGCGCGGCGGACGAAGATCGCGTGGCAGATCATGATGATCACCCAGGTGCTGATGATGCCGAGCGAGGCGACGTTCAGCACGATCTCGAAGGCCTTGCTGGGCACCAGGTAGTTCAGGACGACGCCGAGCACACAGACCGCGCAGGTCAGCAGGATGCCGCCGTAGGGCACCTGGCTGCGGCTCATCACGCGGGTGAACTTCGGCGCCGAGCCGGCCATGGCCATCGAGCGCAGGATGCGGCCGGTGGAGTACAGGCCGGAGTTCAGCGAGGACATGGCCGCGGTCAGCACGACCAGGTTCATCACGTCGCCGGCCGCCGGAACGCCGATCTTGGACAGCACGGTCACGAACGGGCTCTGGTCGGCGGAGTACACCGAACCGGGCAGCAGCAGGGCGAGCAGCACGACCGAGCCGACGTAGAACAGACCCACCCGCCACATGATCGAGTTCACCGCGCGCGGGACGACCTTCTCGGGCTCGGCGGTCTCGCCGGCGGCGACGCCGACCAGCTCCAGCGCGGCGTAGGCGAAGATCACGCCCTGCATGACCAGGACGACCGGCATCAGGCCGTGCGGGAAGACACCGCCGTGGTCGGTGATGACGCTCAGGCCCGGCTTGCTGCCGCCGACGTCGTGCTGGGTGGCCAGCAGGAAGATGCCGATCAGCATGAAGCCCACGAGGGTGGCGACCTTGATGATCGCGAACCAGAACTCCATCTCACCGAAGATCTTCACCGAGATCAGGTTCACGGTGAGGACGACGGCGAGGGCGATCAGCGCCAGCACCCACTGGGGGATGGAGGTGAACATGCTCCAGTAGTGCGTGTAGAGCGCGATCGCGGTGATGTCCGCGATGCCGGTGGTCGACCAGTTCAGGAAGTACATCCAGCCGGCGACGTAGGCGCCCTTCTCGCCGAGGAACTCGCGCGCGTACGACACGAAGGACCCGGAGGACGGGCGGTAGAGGACCAGCTCGCCCAGGGCCCGCACGACGAAGAACGCGAAGACACCGCAGACCAGGTAGGCCAGGGCGAGCGCCGGACCGGCGTTGTGCAGGCGGCCGCCGGCGCCCAGGAAGAGGCCGGTGCCGATGGCGCCGCCGATGGCGATCATGTTGACGTGGCGGGCCTTGAGGTCCTTGCTGTATCCGGCGTCGCCCGCGTCCGCGGGCGCTGCGGCCACCTGGGGGTGGGGGGTGGCCTGTGCCGATTCCACGGCTTCCTTGCTCACGGGTGGTTTCACTTCCTGGTGCGCCCGGACCTCGTGGGCCCGGGGTTCGTGCAGGTCTTGGCCCGCACCACCCTTTGTCGCGGCACAGACCAAGGCAGCAGCTTCCCAGACGCGACGGCCGATAAGCGGTGGTCCACGTCACAGAGCGGTACTTCTCACACCACTCGCACGCACTCCCCGTGGGTTTCACACCATTGGTGAGACAGCGATACTGCTGTGCATGACGACCGACACCGGGGAGCCCACCCTCACGATCGACGAGCTGGCCGCGCGGGCGGGCGTCACGGTCCGCACGGTCCGGTTCTACGGCACCAAGGGGCTGCTGCCGCCGCCGGTGCTCGGTCCGCGCCGGGTGGGCCACTACGGCCGCGAGCATCTGGCCCGGCTGGCGCTGATCGAGGAGATGCAGCACCAGGGCATGACCCTGGCCGCGATCGAGCGGCACCTGCGGCAGCTGCCGGCCGATCTCGGCCCGCACGATCTGGCGATCCACCGGGCGGTGGTCGCGTCCTGGGCGCCGGACACCGTGGAGACCGTGTCCCGTCCGGAGCTCCATCGGCGGGCGGGGCGGCGGCTGACCGGGGAGGACCTGGACCGGCTGGCCGCGATGAACGTGGTGACACCGGCCCCCGAGGGGGACGGGGAGCGGGACGGGGAGTCCTTCCGCGTGGACTGCGGTCTGCTGCGGCTCGCGGTGCAGTTGCTGGACGTGCCGCTGGCGCAGGAGACGATCCTGGCCGCGCGGACCGTGCTGACCGGCCACGCGCGGGCGGCGGCCCACGAGCTGTCGGACCTGCTGCGCGAGGCGGTGGCCGAACGCGACACGCGGGATGTGAAGTCCCTGTCGGCCCATATGCACCCGCTCGTGGTCCAGGCACTGCTCACCACCTTCCAGCGGTCGCTGCGGGAGGAGCTGCGCCAGTGGCTGGACGGAGCGGACGGCCCGGGCGGAGGGGACGGTCCTCAGGGCGGCGGCGGTCCGGAGGGCGCGGTGGGCGCGGGCGGCCCTGGACGAGCCGGGGACGCGGACGGCACCGCGTGAACGGTGGACCGGAACGGCACGGACAGCGGACGGCGCGGCGGCCCCCGGGCGCGGAGTCCCGGGGGCGCGCGGTCCGCGGTGCACCGGGTCAGCGGGCGTCGGTGAAGGTCTCCCCCTTCTCCGCCTTCGCCACGAGCAGCGCGGGCGGGGTGAACCGGTCGCCGTAGCGCTCGGCCAGCTCGCGCGCGCGGGCCACGAAGCCGGGCAGGCCCCCTTCGTAGCCGTTGATGTACTGGAGCACACCGCCGGTCCAGCCGGGGAAGCCGATACCGAGGACGGAGCCGATGTTGGCGTCGGCGACCGAGGTCAGGACGCCCTCCTCCAGCAGGCGTACGGTGTCGAGCGCCTCGGCGAAGAGCATGCGCTCCTGCATGTCCCGGAACGGGATGTCGTGGCCGGGCTTGGTGAAGTGCTCGCGCAGCCCGGGCCAGAGTCCGGCCCGCTTGCCGTCCTCGGTGTAGTCGTAGAAGCCGGCGCCGCCGCTGCGGCCTGTGCGGCCGAACTCGTCCACCATGCGGTCGACGACCGTCTCGGCCGGGTGCGCGGTCCAGGTGCCGCCGGCCTCCTCCACGGCCCTCCTGGTCTCGGCCCGGATCTTGCGGGGCAGGGTGAGGGTCAGCTCGTCCATCAGGGAGAGCACCTTGGCCGGGTAGCCGGCCTGGGCGGCGGCCTGTTCCACGGAGGCGGGCTCGACGCCCTCGCCGACCATGGCGACGCCCTCGTTGAGGAAGTGGCCGATCACCCGGGAGGTGAAGAAGCCGCGCGAGTCGTTGACGACGATCGGCGTCTTGTTGATCTGCCGGACGAGGTCGAAGGCGCGCGCGAGCGCCTCCTCGCCGGTGCGCTCGCCCTTGATGATCTCGACCAGCGGCATCTTGTCGACCGGTGAGAAGAAGTGCAGCCCGATAAAGTCGGCCTGGCGTTCGACGCCCTCGGCGAGCGTGGTGATCGGGAGGGTGGAGGTGTTGGAGCACAGCAGCGCGTCGGGGGCGACGACGGACTCGATCTCCTGGAACACCTTGTGCTTGAGGGCGGTGTCCTCGAACACGGCCTCGATGACCGCGTCACAGCCCGCGAGGTCGGCCGTCTCCGCCGTGGGGGTGATCCGGGCGAGCAGCGCGTCGGCCTTCTCCTGGGTGGTGCGGCCCTTGGCGACGGCCTTGGCGCACAGCTTCTCCGAGTAGCCCTTGCCCTTGGCCGCGGCTTCGGCGGAGACGTCCTTGAGGACGACGTCGATGCCGGCGCGGGCGCACGCGTAGGCGATGCCGGCGCCCATCATGCCGGCGCCGAGGACGGCCACCTTGCGCACCTGGCGGGGCTCGACGCCCTTGGGCCGGTTGGCGCCGGAGTTGACCGCCTGGAGGTCGAAGAAGAACGCCTGGATCATGTTCTTCGAGATCTGCCCGGCGGCCAGTTCCACGAAATAGCGGGCCTCGATGACCTGGGCGGTCTCGAAGTCGACCTGGGAGCCCTCGACGGCCGCGGCGAGGATGTTGCGCGGGGCCGGGTAGGGGGCGCCGTTCGTCTGCTTGCGCAGGTTGGCCGGGAAGGCGGGCAGGTTGGCGGCGAACTTGGGGTGGGCCGGGGTGCCGCCGGGGATCTTGTAGCCCGGGGTGTCCCAGGGCTGCCGGGACTCGGGGTGGGCGTCGATGAACGCGCGGGCCTTGGCGATCAGTTCCTCGGGGCTCTCGGCCACCTCGTGGACCAGGCCGTTGTCCCGGGCGCGCCGGGCGTTGTACTGGGTGCCCTGCAGGAGCACCTTCAGCAGGGCGTCCGCGATGCCCAGCAGGCGTACGGTGCGCACCACTCCGCCGCCGCCGGGGAGCAGGCCCAGGGTGACCTCGGGGCAGCCGATCCGGGTGCCGGGGGTGTCCAGGGCGATGCGGTGGTGGCAGGCGAGGGCCAGTTCGAAGCCGCCGCCGAGGGCCGCGCCGTTGATCGCCGCGACGACCGGTTTGCCGAGGGTCTCGATGCGGCGCAGGTCGCGCTTGACGGCGAGGCCGCCGTCGAACAGTTCCTGTGCGGTCTCGGGGGTGACCCGGATGAGGTCGCGCAGGTCGCCGCCGGCGAAGAAGGTCTTCTTGGCCGAGGTGAGGATGACGCCGCGGATGGAGTCCCGCTCGGCCTCCAGCCGGTCGGTGATCACGGCGAGGGAGTCGCGGAACGCCTGGTTCATGGTGTTCGCGGACTGGTTCGGGTCGTCCAGGACGAGGGTGACGACACCGGTGTCGTCCTGCTCCCAGCGGATGGTGGTGCTCTCGGTCATGACAGTCGTCTCCGTTGAAGTCGCTTGGTTCCGCGGGGAGTTCAGATGCGCTCGATGATTGTGGCGATGCCCATGCCGCCGCCGACGCACAGCGTGGCGAGGCCGTAGCGCTTGTCCTGGCGCTCGAGTTCGTCGACGAGGGTGCCGAGGATCATCGCACCGGTGGCGCCGAGCGGGTGGCCGAGGGCGATGGCACCGCCGTTGACGTTGATCTTGTCCAGGCTCAGGCCCATGTCCTTCGCGTAGCGCAGGACGACCGCGGCGAACGCCTCGTTGATCTCGACCAGGTCGATGTCGTCGATGGTGAGACCGGCCTTGGCCAGGGCCTTGCGGCTGGCGGGGGCGGGGCCGGTGAGCATGATGGTGGGCTCGGAGCCGGAGACGGCGGCGGAGACGATCCGCGCGCGCGGGGTGAGGCCGTGGCGTTCGCCGGCCTCCCGGGAGCCGATCGCGACGAGCGCGGCGCCGTCCACGATGCCGGAGGAGTTGCCCGCGTGGTGGACGTGGTCGATCTTCTCCACCCAGTGGTACCTCTGCAGCGCGACGGCGTCGAAGCCGCCCAGGTCGCCGATGTCCGCGAAGGACGGCTTAAGCTTCGCGAGGGAGTCGGCGGTGGTGCCGGGGCGCGGGTGCTCGTCGTGGTCGAGGACGACCAGGCCGTTGCGGTCCTTGACGGGGACCACCGAGCGCTCGAAGCGGTTCTCCTTCCAGGCGGTGGCGGCGCGCTCCTGGGACAGGGCCGCGTACTCGTCCACGTCGCGGCGGGAGAAGCCCTCGATGGTGGCGATCAGGTCGGCGCTGATGCCCTGCGGGACGAAGTTGACGTCGAGGTTGGTCATCGGGTCGTTGAACCAGGCGCCGCCGTCCGAGGCCATCGGGACGCGGGACATGGACTCGACGCCGCCGGCCAGGACCAGGTCCTCCCAGCCGGCCCGGATCTTGGCGGCGGCCAGGTTGACGGCCTCCAGGCCGGAGGCACAGAAGCGGTTCTCCTGGACGCCCGCGACGGTGTCCGGCAGCCCGGCGGCGAGGGCGGCGATCCGGGCGATGTCGGAGCCCTGGTCGCCGATGGGGCTGACGACGCCGAGCACGATGTCGTCGATCCCGGCCGGGTCCAGGCCGGGGAAGCGGTCGCGGATCTCGTGGATGAGGCCGACGACCAGGTCGATGGGCTTCGTGCCGTGCAGGGCGCCGTTCGCCTTGCCGCGCCCGCGCGGGGTGCGGATCGCGTCGTACACGTACGCTTCGGTGCTCACTGGGGTGCCTTTCGGGAGGGTGGTCCGGGCGGGGTGGGCGGGGTCAGCCGCCGTCGGTGACCGCGTCTTCGGTGGCCGGGGTGCCGGGGCCGCCGGCGGGGCGGGGCGGTATGCGCCAGTCCCGGGCGACCGCCGCGGTGTCCGCGCCGGGCCGGGCGGGGCCGGTGCGGACGGCGGTCGGGGTGGCGGAGAACCGGGGGGCGGGGGCGGGCTGGGTGATGCCGTCGTGGTCGGTGAAGGTGGCACGGGCGGCGAGGTGCGGGTGGTGCGGGGCCTCGCGCAGGCCGAGCACGGGGGCCACACAGGCGTCGGTGCCCTCGAAGACGGCCGTCCACTCGGCCCGGGTGCGGGTCTTGAAGGCGGCGGCGACGCGTTCGCGCAGCTCTCCCCAGCGGCTGAGGTCGGTGCGGGCGGAGGCGAGGGGGGCGAGGCCGAGCAGGCGCAGGAACTCGTCGTAGAACTTCTCTTCCAGGGCGCCGACCGCCATGTACCGGCCGTCGGCGGTCTCGTAGGTGCCGTAGTAGGGGCAGCCGCCGTCCAGGAGGTTGGCGGCGCGCCGGTCCTGCCAGCCGCCGGCGTTGAGCATGGCGTGGATCATCGTGGACAGGTGGGCCGTGCCGTCCACGATGGCCGCGTCGACCACCTGGCCGGTGCCGGTCGCGCGCGCGTGGTGCAGCGCGGCGAGGACGCCGACGACCAGGTACAGGGCGCCGCCCGCGTAGTCCCCGAGGAGGTTGGCGGGCACGGCCGGGGGTTCGTCCGGGCGGCCGATCATGCCGAGGGTGCCGGTGAGCGCGATGTAGGCGATGTCGTGGCCGGCGCGGTGGGCGAGGGGGCCGTCCTGGCCCCAGCCGGTCATCCGGCCGTAGACCAGGCGGGGGTTGCGGGCGTGGCAGTCGCCTGGGCCGACGCCGAGCCGTTCGGCGACGCCCGGGCGGTATCCCTCCAGGAGGATGTCGGCCCGTTCGGCGAGGTCGAGGACGCGTGCGGGGCCGTCCGGCGCCTTGAGGTCGACGACGACCGAGCGTTTGTTTCGGTTGGTGAGGTCGCGGGCCGGGTCGAGGCCGAGGCCCGGGCCGCCCGGGCGGTCCACCCGGACCACGTCGGCACCCAGGTCGGCCAGCAGCATGGCGGCGAACGGGCCGGGCCCGATGCCGGCCAGTTCCACCACGCGCACGCCGGCGAGCGGGCCGGTACCCGGCGCCGGCGGCGTCTGTGCCGTTGTCATCCGTCCAGCCCCCAAGCGTGTGTGACACCGCTGCTGTAACACCGGTGATGCTAAGAACGTGTTCCACCGAACACAAGACCCAACGAGCAAGCGCTTAGCCAAGTGCCCGGCGCGTCGGCCATCACCCGGACGAGTGAACGGGACCGTGTCTGCCCCGCCCGGTGCGCGGTGCCGGCATCGCCCGCCCGGACGGGTGCGTCGGCTCCCGCGGGCGCGGGGTGTTCCTGGCTGCGGGCACCGCTGCCTCCGGGCTGGTCTTCGGACTGCGCACTCCTCACGCTAGCCTCGGCCACCGACAGCGGCGCGGGCTGCGCTGGGGGCTGTGGACAAGGGGTGACATGAGCAGCATCGGCAGGACCGGCCGTCCCTACGACCTCGTGCTCTTCGGGGCCACGGGCTTCGTCGGCGCGCTCACGGCCCGCTATCTCGCCGAGCACGCGCCGCGGGGGCTGCGCTGGGCGGTCGCCGGCCGTGACGAACGGCGGCTGGAGCGGCTGCGGGAGAGCCTGCCCGGCGGCGAGGGCATCGGCGTCCTGCGGGCCGACGTACGCGAACCGGCCACCCTGCGCGCGCTCGCCGGGCACGCGCGCGTGGTCGCCACGACCGTCGGACCGTACGTGCTCCACGGCGAGGAACTCGTCGCCGCCTGCGCCGACAGCGGCACCGACTACCTGGACCTCACGGGCGAGCCGGAGTTCGTGGACCTGGTGTACGTCCGGCACGACGCACGCGCGCGGGAGACGGGCGCGCGCCTGGTGCACGCCTGCGGCTTCGACTCGGTGCCGCACGACCTCGGCGTGTACTTCACGGTCCGCCGGCTGCCCGAGGGCGTGCCACTGACCGTGGACGGCTATGTGACCGTGGACGCGGCCTTCTCCGGCGGCACCCTCGCCTCGGCGCTGAACCAGCTGGCCCGCGCCGGGCGGATGCGGGCCGCCGCCCGCGCACGGGCCCGGCACGAGCCACGGCTGCCGGGCCGCCGGGTCACGGCGCCGCCCGGCGCGCCGAGGTACGCCCCGGAGGCCGGTGGCGCGTGGGCGCTGCCGCTGCCCACCATCGACCCGCAGGTCGTACGCCGTTCGGCGCGGGCGCTGGAGCGGTACGGCCCGGACTTCCGCTACCGCCACTACGCCGCCGTACGCCACCTGCCGGTCGCCCTCGGCGGGGCCGCCGCCGTCGGCGCGCTGGCGGTCGCCGCCCAGGTGCCGCCCCTGCGGCGCCGGTTGTCGGACCTGCTCCGGCCGGGGGACGGCCCGGGCCCCGAGAAGCGGGCGAAGAGCTGGTTCCGGGTGCGGTTCGTCGGCGAGGGCGGCGGGGAGCGCGTGTACACCGAGGTCGCGGGCGGCGACCCGGGCTACGACGAGACGGCCAAGATGTTCGCCGAGGCCGCCCTGTGCCTGGCCTTCGACGAGCTGCCGCCGACGGCCGGTCAGGTCACCACGGCAGAGGCGATGGGCGACGCCCTGACCGAGCGGCTGCGCGCGGCCGGGATCACCTTCCGGGAGGCGGCGCGGCGCTGACCGGAACGCACCGGTCCCGGCGGGCCGGCCGTTCACGACTCGGCGTATCAGGAGGTGGGTGCCTGACGGGTCGTGGCGTCCTGGCCGTCGGCGTCCGGCAGGCTCCGCGCCGCCTCGCGCAGGGCCCGCCGGCACAGGGCGTCGGCCCGGCGCGTGGTCTCCGGGAGCCGGAACCGCGGGGTCAGCGCGAGGGTGTGCGCCAGGGCACCGGGCAGGCCCACCCGGTGGCCGACGGAGACGAAGACCGGTTTGACGCCGTCCCTGGTGCGCAGGGCGCGCCCGACCTCCTCGGTGCCCGCCGTCAGCGGCGCCGAGGCGCCGCGCGCCGGGCCGGGTTCGTCGTAGGTGAAGGTGAACGGGTTCTTGGCGACGCCGATGACCGGCAGGTCCGTGAGCACCCCGAGGTGGCTGGCCAGGCCGAAGCGGCGCGGGTGGGCGAGTCCGTAGCCGTCGCACACGACGAGGCCCGGCGGGCCGGGCAGCCGGTCCAGGGCGGCCAGCACGGCCGGGAGCTCGCGGAAGGCGAGGAGCCCGGGCACGTACGGGAAGGAGACCCGGCCGACGGCCGTCGCCTCCGCGACGACGTCCAGGGTGGCGGCGTCCAGCACCACGGCCGCCGCCGCGACCAGGTCCAGCTCGTCGTCGTAGGCGACGTCGACCCCGGTGACCCGGCCCGTCCCGGGCGGCGGCCCGGGCTCGTCGAGCACCACTCGGCCGCGCAGCTCGTCCTGGACGGCGCGGGCCTCCTCCTCGGTCGCGGGCCAGCCCGCGGGTACGCCAACGATCGTCACGCGGGTGACTGTACGGTTCGCCGGTGGCCGGCGGCGGGGCGGGGGTAGGCTCCGGATCATGTTCGTCCTTGAGCTGACCTACACCGCGCCCCTCGATGCCGTGGACGCCGTCCTGCCCGACCATGTGGCCTGGCTGGAGCGGCAGTACGACAAGGGCCTGTTCCTGGCCTCCGGACGCAAGAACCCCCGTGACGGCGGGGTGATCCTCGCCGTCACGGGGGACCGCGCCGAGATCGAGGAGGTCGTCGCCACCGACCCGTTCGTCACCGCCGGGGTGTGCTCCTACCGCGTCATCGAGTTTCTCGCCACGAAGACGGCCCCCGAGCTGGAACGGCACCGGCAGACGCTCGGCTGAGCCGGCGGGTCATCCCTTCTTGCGGTCCAGCGCGCGCTGCAACTGCTCCTTGTTCATGTGCGAACGGCCCTCGATGCCGCGCTGCCTGGCCTCGTTGTA
Source organism: Streptomyces sp. DSM 40868 (assembly GCF_011820545.1). Lineage (NCBI taxonomy): Bacteria > Bacillati > Actinomycetota > Actinomycetes > Kitasatosporales > Streptomycetaceae > Streptomyces > Streptomyces sp. DSM 40868. Next base: position 7,324,572 of record NZ_CP050504.1, on the reverse strand, counting down.
CAACTGGTCGCGGGTCGGGCCGTGCGAGCCGACCCGGTTGCCGGACCGCTGACCGCCCCGCTTGCCGGACGACATGTCCTGGGTGGAGGTGCGGCTGGCGGTCTTGGACTCGCCGGAGCGGGCGCGTTCCTTGTTCACCGTCCGCGCGGCGATCTCCTTGGCGCGCCCGGTGCTCTCGCCCCGGTCCTGCGCGCTCTTCTTGATGTGCTCGTACTGACGCTCGCGCTTGGGGCTGGAACCGGCTGGCATGATCGCTCCTTTCGTTCGCGGCGAAGGACGAGTACCCGCCTCCCGCCCGCTCACGTCACCGGAGAGGCCGCCGTCTCACCGTTCCAGCCGGGCCGCCCGGCCCTGTTCGCCGGCCGCCCAGCAACCGCGGTCGGGGGCGCACGCCACGGTGTCGTAGGAGCCGGTGTCGACGGTCCGCCAGGTGCGGCCGCCGTCGGTGGTCAGATCGGTGCCGGTCGGGCCGACGGCGAGCGCTTCCGTGCGGCTGTGCGGCAGCCAGGCGGCGCCGGAGCGGTACGCGGGCGGCGGGGTGGTGGCGGGGCGCCAGGTCCGGCCGCCGTCGGCCGTGACCGCGGCGGACCTCGGTGAGGGCTGCCCGGGACGGTAGTCGCCGCCGACCGCGATGCCGTGCGCGCGGTCGCGGAAGGCGAGCGCGAAGACACCCCTGGCCGGATCGCCCGCCGGTACGGGCGTGTCGGCGGCCGTCCAGGTCAGGCCGCGGTCGGCGGAGTGCAGCACGCGCGCGTGGCGGCCGCCGCCGGTGGCCAGCCAGGCGTCGCGCGGGCCGGAGGCGACCAGGCACTGGCCGCTCGCGGCGAACCCGGCTTCGCCGTCCCGCGCCGGCGGCATGCCCTCGGTGGGCAGCAGGCGCCAGGAGCGTCCGCCGTCGGCGGTGGACAGGACGCGGAACCTGCCGTCCACGGGGTCGCCGAGGGCGAGGCCGTGGCGGCGGTCGAAGAAGGCGAGGCAGTCGTAGAAGGCCCTCGGATCGGTGTTGCGGAAGGACTCCGTCCAGGTCGTGCCGCCGTCGTCGGTGCGGTAGACGCGGGACGCCTCGCCCGCGCCGATGGCCAGCACCACGGCCCGCCGCGCGTCGAACGCCGTCACGTCCCGGAACTCCAGTCCGGCCGCGCCGGGCGGAGAGACGTTCCGCCAGCTCGCGCCGCCGTCCGTGGTGCGCAGCACCGTGCCGCCGGTGCCGGCCAGCCAGGCGGTGCGCCGGTCCACGGCGGCGAGGCCGCGGAAGCGGACCTGGGGGGCGCCGGTGTCCCGGGGGACCCACCGAGGGGCCGCCGGGCCGCCGCCCCCCCGCTCCGGGCCCGGGCCGTGGTCCGCCCTCCCCGGGGTCCCGGCCGCCGGAACCGTCAGGGCGGCCAGTGCGGCCGCGCACGCCACCGCCGTCGCCACCGGCCGGCTCGCCCGTCCCCCGCGTCGCGTGTTCCCCAAGCGCCTCATGGCGGGCGAAGCTAGCCCAGTCCCCGGGGCGCGTCCAGGGGGCCGGGCGCGCCGGTACGCGGCGGAGACGGGCCGCAGCGGGCCGCGCTCCCCGTGCATGAACGCGGTGACCGAGGTCACTCGGTCCGGGTGTGCACGCACCGGCCGTTTCCGTCGTCTCTTCCTGTGCCGGGTGTGGGCGCATCCGGGCGCAGTCCAGCCGTCACGAGGGAGCAAGGCGTTGTCCACCGTCATCGAGCAGCCCGTCGAGGCCCGTCTCGTCGCCGCCGCACCGCGCATGCCGAGCATTCCCGCCACGCTGCGCTACGACCGGCGCGACCCGTTCGCCGTCCGCATGGCCTTCCCGGCGCCGGCCACCCTGGAGGGCGTCGACGTGTGCTGGACCTTCGCCCGTGAGCTGCTGACGGCCGGGCTGGAGGACCCCGCGGGCCAGGGTGACGTCCGGGTGCGGCCGTACGGGTACGACCGCACGGTGCTGGAGTTCCACGCCCCGGAGGGCACCGCGATCGTGCATGTGCGCTCGGGCGAGATACGGCGGTTCCTCAAGGCCGCGGACGAACTGGTCCCCGTCGGCCTGGAACACCTCCAGCTCGACCTGGACCACGGCCTCGCCGAGCTGATGCGGGACGCCTGCTGAAGGGCACGCGCGCGGGACGCCTGCTGAACGACACGCGCGCGGGACGCCCGATGTGCGGCACGCGCGCGTGAGGAGCGCCCCGGGCAGCGCGGGAAGCGCCTCGGCGAAATCGCGTTGACACCCTCTTCCCGCCGCTCGTACGGTGTTCAGCGATTCTGTTGCCGTCGATCGGAGAAGGACGTTGCTCGTCTGAGGTCTTGAGACACCGCGTCGCACCGGTGAGGTGTGCGCGGCGTACGACGACCTCGGCGTCCGAGCCGTCCCCCAGGCACAGGTCCCTTCTTCCGCGGCCCTTCCCTGCCCGGCCCCTCGGTTTCCGCCTCGCGGTGTCTCGATACGCGTCCACCCGAACGCCCACACCTTCGCGAGGCGCCCATGTCTGCTTCCCTCACCTGCACCTCCCTGTCCTTCGCCTGGCCCGACGGCACCCCCGTCTTCGACGGCCTCGACATCGCGTTCGGCCCCGGCCGGACCGGGCTCGTCGGCGTCAACGGATCGGGCAAGTCCACCCTGCTCAAGCTGCTGGCCGGGGAACTCGTGCCGGCCGACGGCACCGTCAAGGCGACCGGCGAGATCGGATACCTCCCGCAGAACGTCACCCTGGACACCGCGCTCCGGGTCGACCAGGCCCTCGGCATCGCCGAGCGGCGGGCCGCCCTGCACGCCATCGAGGCGGGCGACGTCTCCGAGGAGCACTTCGAGACCGTCGGCGACGACTGGGACGTCGAGGAGCGCGCCCTGGCCACCCTCGGCGAGCTCGGCCTCGGCCACCTCGGCCTGGACCGGACCGTCGGCGAGGTGTCCGGCGGCGAGTCGGTGCTGCTGCGGCTCGCCGCGCTGCTGCTGCGCCGCCCCGGCATCCTGCTGCTCGACGAACCCACCAACAACCTCGACCTGTACGCGCGCCGGCGGCTCCACCAGGCCGTCACCGCCTGGCCGGGCGTCCTGGTCGTGGTCAGCCACGACCGGGAACTGCTCGACCTGGTCGACCAGATCGCGGACCTGCGCGCGGGCGAGGTCACCTGGTACGGCGGCAACTTCTCGGCCTACGAGAAGGCGCTGGCCGTCGAACAGGAGGCGGCCGAGCGCATGCTGCGCGTGGCCGGGGCCGATGTGCGCAGGCAGAAGCGCGAACTGTCCGACGCCCACATGAAACTGGCCCGCCGCAAGCGGTACGGACAGAAGATGTACGACTCCAAGCGCGAGCCGAAGATCGTCATGGGTGCGCGCAAACGCGCCGCCCAGGAGTCCGCCGGCAAGCACCGCATCCTGCACGAGGAACGGCTCGCCGAGGCCAGGGAACGGCTGGACGAGGCGGTGGAGGCCGTACGGGACGACGACGAGATCCGCGTCGAACTGCCGTACACGGCCGTGCCGCCCGGCCGGCAGGTGCTCACCCTGGAGAACCTGGAAACGGCCTGCCACACGCGCGTGCCCGGCATCCTCGATCTGCGCGGCCCGGAGCGGATCGCGCTCGTCGGCCGCAACGGCGCCGGCAAGACGACGCTGCTGCGGACCATCGCCGGGCAGCTGGCGCCGTCGGCCGGCACCGTGACGGCCCACGTGCCGCTGCGGTTCCTGCCGCAGCGGCTGGACGTGCTGGACGACGGCCTGTCGGTGGCCGAGAACGTGGCCCGGTTCGCGCCGGACGCCACCAACAACCGGATCCGGGCCCGTCTCGCCCGCTTCCTGTTCCGGGGCGCCCGGGCCGACCAGAAGGCGGGCACCCTCTCCGGCGGCGAGCGCTTCCGGGCGGCCCTGGCCGCGCTGCTGCTCGCCGAGCCGGCACCGCAGTTGCTGCTGCTGGACGAGCCGACGAACAACCTGGACATGGCCAGCGTCCGGCAGCTGACCCAGGCCCTGGAGTCGTACGAGGGCGCGCTGCTCGTCGCCGCCCACGACCTGCCGTTCCTGGAGTCGATCGGGATCACCCGCTGGCTGCTGATGGAGGGAGGCGAGCTGACGGAGACCACGCCCGAGGCGCTCGGCGAGCCGGCCTGACCGGGCGGCCGGGACACACCCCGGTACCCAGGTTTTGCCCTGGCCGGAGCGCGCTGCATGATGACGGACCGGCGCCGGGTGACCGGCGCCGGCCACCGCACCATCGCACCGACCGATACGAAAGGCCCGTCGTGCCCAGCAAGAAGGCCCTCGTCCGCCGCCCCAGCCCCCGCCTCGCCGACGGCCTGGTGACGCACATGGCGCGGGAGAAGGTCGACGTGGGGCTCGCCGTGGAGCAGTGGGAGGCCTATGTGGCGGCCCTGCGCGCGCACGGCTGGGAGACGATCGAGGTCGAACCGGCCGACGACTGCCCGGACTCGGTGTTCGTCGAGGACACCGTCGTCATGTTCCGGAACGTGGCGTTGATCACTCGTCCGGGTGCCGCCGTCCGGCGCGCGGAGACCGCCGGGGTGGAGGAGGCCGTGGCGAGCCTCGGCTGCTCGGTGAACTGGATATGGGATCCGGGGACGCTGGACGGCGGTGACGTCCTCAAGGTCGGCGACACCGTGTACGTCGGCCGCAGCGGGCGCACCAACGCGGCCGGTGTGCAGCAGCTGCGGGCGGCCTTCGAACCGCTGGGCGCCCGGGTGGTGGCCGTCCCGGTGAGCAAGGTGCTGCACCTGAAGTCGGCGGTGACCGCGCTGCCCGACGGCACGGTGATCGGGCACATCCCCCGGGTGGACCGGCCCTCGCTGTTCCCGGGGTTCCTGTCGGTGCCGGAGGAGTCCGGGGCGCACGTGGTGCTGCTGGGCGGCGGCAAGCTGCTGATGGCGGCGAGCGCGCCGCGGACGGCGGAGCTGCTGAGCGATCTCGGGCATGACGTGGTCACGGTCGACATCAGCGAGTTCGAGAAGCTGGAGGGCTGTGTGACCTGCCTCTCCGTGCGCCTGCGGGAGCTGTACGCCTGACCGGGTGATTCCGCCCCTCCGGCAGCCCCGGGACCTGCGGGTCCCGGGGCTGTCCGGCATGCACGGGAGGCCGGCCGGCAAGGCTGATCAGTGGTTCTTTACCGCCGCCTTAGCCTACGGCTTCGTAACCTACGGTTTCGTAGCCTACGATCTCGTAGGTTCCCGGCACCGCTCGCCGGGCCGTTCCCTTTCCCCACGCCCCCTGTCCGGCGTCCCCCTGGAGTTCCTGTGACGATCACTTCCCCTCACCTCGGCAGCCCGTCCGTCTGGACCGACGCGCGGCTCCTGTACGCACTGGAGGAAGTGGTCGAGAACGAACTGAACCGGCATCTGAAGGTCGCCAAGGACTGGATGCCGCACGAGTACGTGCCGTGGAGCGACGCCCGTAACTTCCCCGGCCTGTTCGAGGACGGGGAGGCCTGGGAGAAGGGCCAGTCGAAGGTGACGGAGGTCGGCCGCATCGCCCTCGTGGTCAACCTGCTGACCGAGGACAACCTGCCGAGCTACCACCACGAGATCGCCACGCTGTTCGGCCGCGACGGCGCCTGGGGCACCTGGGTGCACCGCTGGACGGCCGAGGAGGGCCGGCACGGCATCGTGATGCGCGACTATCTGCTGGCCTCGCGCGCGGTGGACCCCGACCAGCTGGAACGCTTCCGTATGGCGCACATGAGCGAGGGCTTCGAGTCCGACAACGGGCACTCGATGCTGCACTCGATCGCCTACGTCGCCTTCCAGGAGCTGGCCACGCGGATCTCGCACCGCAACACCGGCCACCAGTCCGGGGACCCGGTCTGCGACCGCATGCTGGCCCGCATCGCGACCGACGAGAACCTGCACATGGTGTTCTACCGCAACCTGCTCAAGGCGGCCTTCGAGCTCGCCCCCGACCTGACCATGCGGGCGGTCCGGGACGTCGTGGTGAACTTCCGCATGCCCGGCCACGGCATCCCCGGCTTCGAGCGGGCCGCCGCGCAGATGGCGATCGGCGAGGTGTACAACCTGCGCATCCACCACGACGACGTGCTGCAGCCGGTGCTGCGCTTCCTGAAGGTCATGGAGATCGACGGCCTCGGCCCCGAGGGCCTGAAGGCGCAGGAGGAACTCGGCCTGTTCCTGGGCGGGCTGAACGCGGAGGCGTCGAAGTTCGACGAGAAGCTGGCCGCGCGCAAGGCCCGGATGGCGGCACGCGCCGCGGGCTGACGGCCCACGCCCGGGCGGGCGGCCGGCGGGCGGTGCCGGAGGGCGGTGGTCAGCGGGCGGTGCGCCGCAGGGCCAGGCGTTCCTTCTCCGACAGGCCGCCCCAGACGCCGAACCGCTCGTCGTGGGCGAGGGCGTACTCCAGGCAGGCCGGGCGCAGCTCGCACATGGCGCAGATGCGCTTCGCCTCGCGCACCGAGCTGCCGGGCTCGGGGAAGAAGAAGTCCGGCCCGGTCTGTGCGCACAGGGCCTGAGCCTGCCAGGTGTCGTCGGCCGGGGTGATGGTGTCGATGTGCATGCCAGAAGCCTGCCCCGGACAGAAAAACGTTCGATCAACGCCGGCTCAACGGCGTACCCGGAATGCCGGCCGCCGCCCCCGGACCGCCCCGATGATGCCGCCTCGCTCCCCGCGCGCGCACGGCGGCGCGCGGGGCCGGTGTGAAAACCCGAGGAACCCGGGGAAGCGGGTGCTCGTGTGGTGCTCCGGCGGCGATTGTCAGTGGCCGGTGCCAGACTCGGCAGTGCACAGGACCGGACCCTTGCGAGGAGGGCCGAGATGCTCACGACCCGTTTCGTCACCGGCGCGCCCGACTGGATCGACGTGACCAGCCCCGACCTCGAGGGTGCCGCCGCCTTCTACGGCGCGCTCTTCGGCTGGCGGTTCGGCCCGGCGGGGCCGGACGCCGGCGGTGACGGCGTCTTCCGGCTGGCCGGCCGGGCCGTGGCGGGCGGCGCGCGGGCCGCTCCCGGGCAGGGGCCGCCGGGCTGGACGGTGTACTTCCGCAGCGAGGACGTCCGGGCCACCGCCGAGGCGGCCGAACAGGCGCACGGCAGCGTGCTGGTGAGGCCGGCGGACGGGCCGGAGCGGGGGCGCGGTGCGGTGCTCGCCGACCGGGCGGGCGCGCCGTTCGGGGTCGGGCGGCCGGGCCGGACCGAGGGCCTGGAGGCGGCGGGCGAGCCGGGCGCGCTGTGCTGGGTCGAGCTGCACACGCCGGACATCGCGGCGGCGGCGGCGTTCTACCGCCGGGTGCTCGGCCTGGAGACGTCCGGGGTGTCCTTCCCGGGCGGGACCTATACGTGTGTCAATCCGGACGGTGCCGGTGAGGAGGCGATGTTCGGGGGGCTGGTGCCGGCGGCCGGCGATCCCGCCGAGGCGGAGTCCGGCGCGTACTGGCTGCCGTACTTCGAGGTGGCGGACGCGGACGCCGTCGTCGACCGGGCCCGGCGGCTCGGCGGGGCGGTCCGCGGGCCCGCGACGACCGTGCCGGGGGTGGGGCGGACGGCCCGGCTCGCCGATCCGTACGGGGCCCGCTTCGCGGTGATCAGACCCGAGCCGACCGACGGCTGACCCGCGGGCGGCTCATGCGGAGGCGCGGCGTATCAGGGTGGTCGGCAGGATCACGCCCTTGCCCCGCGCGCCCGGGCCGCCGGCCGTCGTACGCTCCCGGTCCCGGCCGCCGGACAGGCCCTCCAGCAGCAGCCGGGCCATCAGCCGGCCCATGCCCTCGATGTCCTGACGTACCGTCGTCAGCGGCGGATCGGTCTGTTCGGCGACCGGCGCCATGTCGTCGAAGCCGGCCACGGCCACGTCCTCGGGAACCCGCCGGCCGCTCTCGCGCAGCACCCGCAGCGCGCCGAGCGCCGTGAGGTCGTTGGCGGCGAACACGGCGTCGACGTCCGGGCAGCGGGCCAGGAGTTCCCGCATGGCGCGCTCACCACCGGCCGGGGTGAAGTCGCCCTCCACGACCAGCCGGGGATCGTACGCGCCGGGCACCTCGGCGACGGCGTCCCGGTAGCCGTCGAGCCGGTCCACCGCCGAGGTCTGGTCCAGCGCGCCGGTGAGGTGGGCGACACGCCGGCGGCCGAGATCCAGCAGATGCCGGGCCGCCGCCCGGGCCCCGCCCCGGTTGTCGCAGTCGACGTACACCACGCCGGGGTCCGGCGCCCCGGTGTCCGCGCTCCAGTGGGGGCGTCCGCCGAACACGGTGGGCACCCCGGCGTCGCGGATGAGGCCGGGCAGCGGGTCGTCCAGGTGCAGGGAGAACACGAGCGCGCCGTCGACATGGCCGCCGGCGAGATAGCGGGCCACGCGGGTGTGGTCGGCGCGGCCCTCGGTGAGCAGCAGCACGAGCTGGTTGTCGTGCGCGGTCAGCTCCTTGCCGATGCCGCGCAGCTGGAGCGCGAAGAAGGGATCGGCGAAGACCCTGCTTTCGGGCTCGGCGACGACGACCGCGACCGCGTCGTGGCGCCGGGTCACCAGGCTGCGTGCGGCCTGGTTGGGGACGTAGCCCAGTTCCTCCACGGCCCGCCGGACCCGCTCGGCCAAGGGTGCGCGGACCCCGTCGCCGCCGTTGACCACCCGGGACACGGTGGCCCGGGAGACTCCGGCCCGCGCGGCCACGGCCTCCAGGGTGGGACGCGACACGGCCTCGGTCACTTCGGACACCCCCTCCTCGGCGGCCGGCACTCAGGATAGCCGCGGGGCACCGGGCCGGCGGTTGCCGCTCTTCGCCGTGGCGACGCCTCCCGCACCGGAGGCAGCGATGGGCGGTGCGACCCCGGGAACGGGCGTCTCCGCCGGCTCGGCGGGGAGGCAAGCACCGGTGACGTAGGTGAGGGACAGGGAATCGCGGCGGTCAGTGGTCCTGGGGCGGCTGGTCGTCATGGCCGGGACTGTTCGGGCCCAGTCGTACGCAGCACGCGCCGGGCCCGGGGGCCAGGACGGCTTGGATGCCGCCCACCTCCAGACCGGTGAGGTAGCCGCTGAGAAACGCCTGGTTCATGCCGCACACCAGGTCAGGGGCCTTCGCGGCCAGCGGATGGAACGGGCAGTTGCGCAGCCGGAGCCGGTTGGGGGCCTCCCGGACGGGTTCGTAGCCGTAGCCCTCCAGCAGCCCCTCGCAGACGGTCAGCCCGCGCTCGGGGCCCAGACGCCCGGGCCGGGTCTCCTCCCGCGCGGCTTCGCCCAGTTGCCGGCCGCGCTGCCCGGCGGTCCGCATGGCCGCCTGCGTGGCGTTCTCGTCCGCTCCCTCGGTCAGGACGGCGTCCAGGAGCAGGTCCGCCAGGAGTTCGTGGCGCCGGTCGGGGATGCTGACGGTGATCTGGGCGTCGGTGGGCTCGTACACCTTCGGTCGCCTGCCGACCTTGCGGATCCCGCCGGGCGCCTCGTAGCGGGCGCGGAGCAGGCCGGCGTCGACGAGCTTGTCGAGGTGGAAGGCGGCGAGCTTGCGCGATATCCCGACGCTCGCGGCGGCCTCGTCGCGGGTGACGGCGTGGCCGGCACGGCGGATGAAGGAGAACATGCGCCGTCGTGAGTCCTCGCTCAGGACGCTGACGGAGTCGATGGCGCTGCCGGCCGCGTCGGCCGGAGCTGTCTGGTCGGATGCCACAGGACCACGGTAACCCCCATATGCGTAGGCACAAGCGTTCCCGTTGTCCCGTTCTCCTGGACTTCTTGACGGCCCTCGGTGATAAGACCAAGAATTGTTGGCGAAACTACGTATCCAGCCCGGTCTTCGACATCGCCTCCGCCCTGCTCACCGCCCTCGGCATCAAAGGACAGTGAAGTGATCGAGCAGCCGCACCACGCCACCGCCCGAATAGACTCCGACGACGCGGAGCGCACCCCGCCGGCCCGGCCCGCCCTGCGGGTCGTCCACGAGCAGGACGGAATCGACCTGGCCGCCGCGGAGGCGGCGGCCGGCAAGTTCCTCGACGCCCTCGGCATCTCCACCGCCACCGAGAGCCTGCGCGGGACGCCGGGCCGCATGGCCCGCGCGTACGCCGAGTTCTTCAGCCCCCGTCCCTTCGACCTGACCACCTTCCCCAACGACGAGGGCTACGACGAACTCGTCCTGGCCCGGCGCATCCCCGTCCGGTCGGTGTGCGAGCACCACCTGCTGCCCTTCGTCGGCACCGCCCACGTCGGCTACCTGCCCGGCGCCCGCATCCTGGGGCTGTCCAAGCTCGCCCGCGTCGTCGAGCACTTCGCCTGCCGTCCGCAGGTCCAGGAACGCCTGACCAAGCAGATCGCCGACTGGCTGCAGACCCACCTCGACCCCAAGGGAGTCGGCGTGGTGATCGAGGCCGAGCACGCGTGCATGACCCTGCGCGGCATCCAGGCCACCGGCTCCACCACCATGACCTCGACCCTGCTCGGTCTGCTCCGCTCCGACGCCCGCTCCCGCAGCGAGTTCCTCGCCCTGACCGGCACCACCTCATGACCCCCCGGCGGGGTTCCGGTAGCGCGGGGCGAGTGTGCCGGTGGACGAGGAACGGAGCCCGAGTTCCGCCGCGGTGACGCGATCCACCGCCTCGGCGTCGGCCAGTCCGGGCACGCAGACGACCTCGCCGGTTTCCAAGGCCCTCAGCGAAGCGGTCACCACGTCCTCGGCGGGCATGCCTCCGTCGTCGTGTACGCGCGCCGCGTCACCGGCTACCGGAACCTGGCCCTGGGTGAGATGGAACTCGGTCGCCGTCAGCCCGGGGCACAGCACCTGGACACGAACCGCCGCGCCGTCCAGCTCCGCGGCAAGGGTCCGGCTGAAGGTGACCACGTACCCCTTGGTCCCCGCGTAGACCGCCCGCACCGGCAGCGGGTCCGGCGGAAGCGAACCGGCGAAGGCGAGGGTGGAGGCCACGTTCACCACGGCACCGCGGCCGCGTGCCAGCATGCCCGGCACGGCCGCACGAGCGAGCCGGGTCGGCGCCACCACGTTCACGGCGATCACCTTCTCCAGCAGTCCCGCATCGGTCTCGGCGAAGGGGCCGTAGCCGTTGATGCCCGCGTTGTTCACCAGCACCTCGATGTCGTCCCCGGCGGTCCGCCGGGCCACGCGGTCCAGGTCACCGGCATCGCCCAGGTCCGCGACGACGACCTCCACCCGTACGCCGTGCCGCCCGGTCAGTTCCGCGGCGAGGGCGCGCAGACGCTCCGCGCGACGCGCCACCAGGACCAGACCGTGACCGTCCGCGGCGAGCCGGCGCGCGTAGGCCGCGCCGATGCCCGAGGAGGCACCGGTCACGATGGCCGTTCCCCTGGCGGGGAGGGATTCGGGGCGGGTGGTCATGAGGAATCCTCCTTGTCCGCCGCGGCGGTCCGTCCGGCCCGGCAGGCAGTGCGGCGACCGCTCCCGGCAGGGCCTCAGTCCGAGGAGGTGCGGCGGGCCCGGCTCGGCTGGACGCGGGTGGGCTCGCCGGGCATCTTCGGGTACTCCGGCGGGTACGGCAGGTCGCCCAGGCCGTGGTCGTGTTCGTCCCGCCGGGCCAGTTCCAGCAGCGTGTCCAGGGAGTAGGCGTGGTCGTCCATGTCGGCGTGCACGTCGCCGAGTTCGGCGAACCGGGCGGGCATGGTGGCGAGGTCGAAGTCGCGGGGGTGGGCGACGCCGACCTCCTCCCAGCGCAGGGGCGCGGAGACGGGGGCGTGCGGGCGGGGGCGCACCGAATAGGCGGAAGCGATGGTGCGGTCCCGTGCCGTCTGGTTGTAGTCGAGGAAGATGCGGCGCCCGCGCTCCTCCTTCCACCACTTGATGGTGACGTGCTCGGGCATCCGGCGTTCCATCTCCCGGCCGACCGCGATCGCCGCGCGGCGCACCTGGGTGAAGGTCCAGCGGGGTTCGATGGGAACGAAGACGTGCAGGCCCCGGCCGCCGGAAGTCTTGGGCCAGCCGCGCAGTCCGCCGAACTCCTCCAGCACCGCGCGCAGTTCGTGGGCGGCGCGGACCGCGTCGTCGTAGTCGGTGCCGGGCTGCGGGTCTAGGTCGATGCGGAGTTCGTCGGGGTGGTCGACGTCGGTGGCGCGGACCGGCCAGGGGTGGAAGGTGAGGGTGCCGTACTGGGCGGCCCACACCACCGCGGCCTCCTCGGTGGGGCACATCTCGTCGGCGCTGCGGCCGCTGGGGAAGGTGATGTGGGCGGTCGGGATCCAGTCCGGCATGCTCTTGGGCGCCCGCTTCTGGAAGAACCACTCGCCGCCGACGCCGTCCGGGTAGCGCTCCAGGGTGGTGGGGCGGTCGCGCAGGGCGCGCAGGATGCCGGGGGCGACCGAGACGTAGTACCGGGCGAGGTCCAGCTTGGTGAAGCCCCGCTCCGGGAAGAACACCTTGTCCGGGCTGGACAGCCGTACGGTCCGGCCGCCGACCTCCAGTTCCACCGCATCGCCCATGCGGCCACCGTAGGCGCACCCCGCACACCTCGCACACCGGGCGAAGCGGTATGCATGCGAGCAGAATCGGAGCATGGATCTGCCCGTCATGCCGCCCGTGAAGCCGATGCTCGCCAAGTCGGTGGCGAAGATCCCGCCGGGCATGCACTACGAGGCCAAGTGGGACGGCTTCCGGTCGATCGTGTTCCGTGACGGGGCCGAGGTCGAGCTGGGCAGCCGCACCGGCAAGCCACTGACCAGGTACTTTCCCGAGCTGGTCGAGGCGCTGAAGGAGCGGGTGCCCGAGCGGTGCGTGCTGGACGGGGAGATCGTGATCGCGCGCGGCGGGCGGCTGGACTTCGACGCGCTGACCGAGCGCATCCACCCGGCCGCCTCCCGGGTGCGGATGCTGGCCGAGAAGAACCCGGCCTCCTTCGTCGCCTTCGACCTGCTGGCCCTGGACGACCACGCCTTGCTCGACGTGGGGCTGACCGACCGCCGCGCCCTGCTGGACCGGGCCCTGGCGGACGCCACCCCGCCGGTGCATCTGGCGCCCTCGACGACCGACATCGAGGTGGCCCGGCACTGGTTCGAGCAGTTCGAGGGCGCCGGGCTGGACGGGGTCGTGGCCAAACCGCCCGACCTGCGCTATCTCCAGGACGAGCGGGCCATGTTCAAGGTCAAGCACGAACGGACGGCGGACGTCGTCGTCGCCGGGTACCGCCTCCACAAGAGCGGCCCGGTGGTGGGCTCGCTGCTGCTGGGCCTTTACGACGAGCGGGGCCGGCTCCAGCACGTCGGCGTGTCGGCCGCGTTCTCCATGAGGAAGCGCGCCGAACTGGTCGAGGAGCTTCAGCCGCTGCGGATGGACGACGTCTCGGGGCATCCGTGGGCCGCCTGGACGGACGAGGCCGCGCACGAGACGGCCCGGCTGCCGGGCGCGCCGAGCCGCTGGTCCGGGAAGAAGGACCTGTCCTGGGTGCCGCTGCGGCCGGAGCGGGTGGCCGAGGTGGCCTACGACCACATGGAGAACGGTCAGCGTTTCCGGCACACCGCCCGCTTCCGCCGCTGGCGCCCGGACCGTGCACCGGACAGCTGCACGTACGCCCAGCTGGAGGAGCCGGTGCGGTACGACCTGGCGGAGGTGCTCGGCGAGAAGGGCTCACGGGATCCCGGCTGAGCGTCCGCGACCGGCGCGCTACGGCTGCATGAGGACCTTGACGGCGCCGTCCTGCTTGCGCTGGAACATCTCGTAGGCGTGCGGTGCCTCCGCCAGCGGCAGCCGGTGCGTGGCGAAGTCGTCCACGCCGAGCGGGTCCTCGTCCGTGAGGTAGGGGATGATCCGGTCGGTCCAGCGGCGGACGTTGGCCTGGCCCATACGGAGCTGGATCTGCTTGTCGAAGAGGGTGAGCATCGGCATCGGGTCCGCCATGCCGCCGTAGACACCGCTCAGCGAGATCGTGCCGCCGCGGCGGACCAGGTCGATCGCCATGTACAGGGCGCCGAGCCGGTCGATGCTGAAGCGTTCGGCGAGCGGACCGCTCAGTTTGCGGGGCATCATCGCGGTCGCCGTCTGGGCCAGCTTGGCGGCGGCGCTGCCGTGCGCCTCGGTGCCCACCGCGTCGATCACGGCGTCCGGGCCGCGGCCGCCGGTCACCTCACGGATCGCGTGGACCAGCGCCTTCTCGTCGTCGAAAGCCCTGATGTCGTAGGTCTCGACCCCGCGCCGCTGCGCCCGGGCCAGTCGCTCGGGCACCAGGTCCACGCCGAAGACGCGTTCCGCGCCGCGGGCCCTGGCGATCCGGCAGGCCATGTCGCCGATCGGGCCGAGGCCGAGGACGGCGAGGGTTCCGCCGGGCGGGACGGCGGCGTACTCGACGGCCTGCCAGGCGGTGGGCAGCACGTCGGAGAGGTAGACGAACCGGTCGTCCGGCGGTCCCTCGGGAACCTTGATCGGGCCGAACTGCGCCTGCGGGACCCGTAGATACTCGGCCTGGCCGCCGGGCACGGCACCGTACAGGCGGGTGTAGCCGAACAGGGCCGCGCCCATGCCCTCGCCGGTGACCTGGGTGGTCTCGCACTGGGTGGGCAGGCCCGTGTCGCACATGAAGCAGTGCCCGCAGGCGATCTGGAAGGGCACCACCACCCTGTCGCCGGGGCGCAGGTCCGGCACCTCCGGGCCGACCTCCTCCACGATGCCCATGGGTTCGTGACCGAGGATGTCGCCGGGCGTCATGAACGGGGTGAGCACCTCGTACAGATGCAGGTCGGAGCCGCACAGTCCGGTGGACGTCACGCGGATGACGGCGTCCGTGGGTTCCTCGATCCGCGGGTCGGGCACGTCCTCGACCCGGACGTCCCGCTTGCCCTGCCAGGTGACTGCCTTCATGGGTCGCACTCCCTAGGTCACGTTCGGCCTCGTCCTTGTGCGGTGGCGGCCGGGTACCCGTGCGTACCGGGGCCGAACCCGGCGGCGGCCGGCCTCCGGCTCGGGACACCGGCGTCCGGGGCAGGGCGCACGGCACCCGGCATCCGGCGCGGGGCACCTGGCATCTTGTACGGACGAAGCCCACGGCGGGGCGGTGGCCGTGGGACCGGTCAGCCTTGGGCGGCCAGCGGCTCGGCCGGCTCCCGCGGGCTCTCGGCCGGGTTGCGCAGGCTCTCGGCCGCGTCGGCGACCCGGCGGATCAGGTCGAAGAACACGCTCTGCTCCTCGGCGGACAGCGGGGCGAGGAAGACCTGGTTCATCCGGGCGGTGCGGACGGACAGCTTGCGGTGGGTGCGTGCGCCCTCCTCGGTGAGGCGGAGCAGGAAACGCCGGCCGTCGCGCGGGTCGCGCACCTTGTGCAGCAACCCGCGGCGGTCGAGCCGGCTGATCACCTCGGCGATGGTGGAGCGGTCCAGGCCCACCCGCTCCCCCACGGTCCGCTGGTCGAGTCCGGGCTCGGCGACGAGCGCGTTCATGACCGCGAACTGCGGCGAGGTGATCTCCTCCGAGACCATCGTGTTCCACAGCAGGTAGTGCGCCTGCTGGAGCCGCCGGGCGAGGTGTCCGGGATGGGTGGTGAGATCCACCGCGGCCATGTGCGCTCCCCTGATCGATTCGTTGGTGCACTGAACGATACCGGCCGCCAAACCGGCTGTCTTGTTCTGTGGGCGCGGAAAAATCCAGGTCTTGACGACCTTCGTCTCCGGTGGCAGCGTGAGCGCCACCTCACGAATTACTCAGTGCCCTGACTATTCGGGGCCGGAGAGACGGAGCTTCACGCATGGACAAGGTGGTGGCCACCGCCGGCGAGGCGGTGGCCGATGTGCCGGACGGCGCGTCCCTCGCCGTCGGCGGGTTCGGGCTCAGCGGCGTGCCCAACGTGCTGATCCAGGCGCTGTACGAGCGCGGGGTCGGCGGCCTGAAGGTGGTGTCGAACAACTGCGGGGCGATGGAGTCCGGGCTGGCGGTGCTGCTGGCCGCGGGCCGGATCACCCGGGTGACCGGCTCGTACATCGGCGGCAACAAGGAGTTCGCGCGCCAGTACCTGGCCGGCGAGCTGGAGCTGGAGCTGATCCCGCAGGGCACGCTGGCCGAACGGCTGCGCGCGGGCGGCGCCGGCATCCCCGCCTTCTACACCCCGGCCGGCGTCGGCACCCAGGTCGCCGAGGGCGGACTGCCCTGGCGCTACGACGGCTCGGGCGGGGTCGCGCTGGCCTCGCCGCCGAAGGAGGTGCGGGAGTTCGACGGCGTGGAGTACGTGCTGGAGCGGGGCATCCGCACCGACTTCGCGCTGGTCAGGGCCGCGCGCGGGGACCGGCACGGAAACCTGGTGTTCCGCAGGTCGGCGCGGAACTTCAACCCGCTGGCCGCGATGGCCGGCCGGGTCACGATCGCCGAGGTGGAGGAGCTGGTCGAGCCCGGCGCGATCGATCCGGACGAGGTGCACGTGCCGGGCGTCTTCGTGCAGCGGGTGGTGCCGCTCACCCCGGAGCAGGCGGCGGACAAGCGGATCGAGTTCCGGACGGTGAGCGGCTGATGGCCTGGACACGCGAGGAGATGGCCGCCCGCGCGGCCCGTGAACTGCGGGACGGCCAGTACGTGAACCTGGGGATCGGGCTGCCCACGCTGATCCCGAACCATCTCCCCGAGGGGGTCGAGGTGGTACTGGAGTCGGAGAACGGCATTCTGGGCACCGGTCCCTACCCCACGGAGGACCAGGTCGACCCCGATCTGATCAACGCCGGCAAGGAGACCGTGACGGTGCTGCCGGGCGCCTCCTTCTTCGACTCGGCGCTGTCCTTCGCGATGATCCGCGGCGGGCACATCGACGTGGCCGTGCTCGGCGCGATGCAGGTGTCCGCCCGGGGCGACCTGGCCAACTGGGCGGTGCCCGGGAAGCTGGTCACCGGGATCGGGGGCGCGATGGACCTGGTGCACGGTGCCCGGCAGGTGATCGTGGTGATGACGCACACCGCGAAGGACGGCTCGGCGAAGATCCTCAAGGAGTGCACGCTGCCGTTGACCGGCAAAGGGTGTGTGAACCGAGTCATCACGGATCTGGCGGTGCTGGACGTCACCGCGGAAGGTCTGACGCTGACGGAGACCGCGCCGGGTGTGAGCGTGGACGAGGTCATCGCCAGGACGGACGCGGAACTGAGCGTTGCGGAGAATCTGCTGTGAACGGAGCTCACACGGTTCCCACCGCTCACGCCTCCGCCGGCCTCGACACCGTGACTCCTGCTGCAAAGGCGCGCACCCTGTGAACACCGCTCACACCCCGAAACCCGTTTACATAGTCGACGCCGTCCGCACCCCTTTCGGCCGGTACAACGGCGCCCTGGCCACCGTCCGTCCCGACGACCTCGCCGCCCACACCCTCCGCGCGCTGCTCGCCCGCACCCCGGAGCTGGATCCCGCCCGGATCGACGACGTCTACCTCGGCAACGCCAACGGCGCCGGCGAGGAGAACCGTGACGTCGCCCGCATGGCCGCCCTGCTCGCCGGGCTGCCCACCTCCGTGCCCGGCGTGACCGTGAACCGGCTGTGCGCCTCCGGCCTGGAGGCGGTGATCCAGGCGGCCCGGGCCATCGCCCTGGGGGACGCGTCCCTCGCCGTGGCCGGCGGGGTGGAGTCCATGACCCGGGCGCCGTACGTCCTGCCGAAGCCGGACAGCCCGTTCCCGGCCGCCCACACCGAGCTGTACTCGACCACGCTCGGCTGGCGCATGGTCAACCCTCGGATGGACCCGCAGTGGACCATCCCGCTCGGTGAGAGCGCCGAGCTCATCGCCGACAAGCACGGCATCAGCCGCGAGCGGCAGGACGAGTTCGCGCTGGCTTCCCACCGCAAGGCCGTCGCCGCGCGGGAACAGGGCCTGTTCGACGCCGAGTTGGTGTCCGTCCCGGTGCCGCGGCGCAAGGGCGAGCCGGTTGACTTCACCGCCGACGAATGCGTACGGCCGGACGCCTCGCTCGCCGCCATGGCGAAGCTGAGGCCCGCCTTCCGCGCCGAGGGCGGCACGGTCACCGCGGGCAACGCCTCTCCCCTCAACGACGGCGCGGCGGCCCTGCTCCTCGCCGACGAGGAGGGGCTGCGGGCCACCGGCCGGGAGCCGCTGGCCCGGATCAGCGCGACCGGCCTGTCGGCGACCGATCCCCAGTTCTTCGGGCTGGCGCCCGTGGAGGCCGTCCAGCGGGCCCTCGCCAAGGCAGGCAGGGGCTTCGGCGATCTGTCGGTGCTGGAGCTGAACGAGGCGTTCGCCGCCCAGGTGCTGGGCTGCCTCGCCGAATGGCCGGAGTTCGACCCGGCGGTCCTCAATCCGCAGGGCGGCGCCATCGCGCTCGGCCACCCGCTCGGCGCCTCCGGGGCCCGGCTCGCCGGGACCGTCGCCCACCAGCTCGCCCGCCGCGGCTCCGGCACCGGCGTGGCCACCCTCTGCATCGGCGTGGGCCAGGGCCTCGCCCTCGTCCTCGAACGATAAGGAAGCGTCAGGTAGCACCATGACTCTCACCCAGCAGGACATCGACCAGGAGATGGCCGCGGCGCGCGTCGCCTACGCCAAGCGCGTCGCCGACGGCGCGCCCGTCGAGCACCATCCGCGCCGCGACTACGCGCCGTACCGCTCCTCCGTGCTGCGCCATCCGAAGCAGCCCCTGGTGGCGATCGACACGCGCCAGGACCCGGAGCTGGTGGAGTTGCGCTCCCCCGCCTTCGGGGAGCGGGACATCACCGAGATCGACAACGACCTCACCCGGCAGCACACCGGGGAGCCCGTCGGCGAGCGCATCACGGTCTCCGGGCGGCTGCTGGACCGCGACGGGCGCCCGGTGCGCGGTCAGCTGATCGAGATCTGGCAGGCCAACTCGGCCGGGCGGTACGCCCATCGGCGCGAGCAGCACGACGCGCCGCTGGACCCGAACTTCACGGGGGTCGGCCGTACCCTCACCGACGCCGAGGGCCGCTATCACTTCACCACCATCCAGCCGGGCCCCTACCCCTGGCGCAACCACGTGAACGCCTGGCGTCCGGCCCACATCCACTTCTCGGTGTTCGGGACGGCGTTCACCCAGCGGCTGGTGACCCAGATGTACTTCCCGAACGACCCGCTGTTCCCCTACGACCCGATCCTGCAGTCGGTGACGGACGACGCGGCCCGGCAGCGGCTGGTCGCCACCTACGACCACGGGCTGTCGGTGCCCGAGTTCTCCCTGGGCTACCGCTGGGACATCGTGCTGGACGGCCCGGCCGCCACCTGGATCGAAGAAGGACGCTGACCGCCATGACGCTCATCGACCCGGGCAGCCCGGAGCAGGTGCTGCCCACGCCGTCCCACACGGTCGGCCCGTTCTACGGGTACGCGCTGCCGTTCCGCGGCGGCGAGGAGATCGCCCCGCTCGGTCATCCGGACACCGTCACCGTGCACGGTCACGTCCTCGACGGCGCGGGCGATCCGCTGCCCGACGCGCTGCTCGAGGTGTGGGGCCCGCGGCCCGACGGCACGGTGGCGCGGGCGGACGGCTCGCTGCGGCGGGACCCGGCCACGGGCGGCTTCCTGGGCCGCAACGGCGTGGAGTTCACCGGCTGGGGACGGATCCAGACGGATGCGAACGGGCACTGGTACGTGCGTACGCTGCGCCCCGGCGCGCGCGGGGGGAGCGCGCCTTACCTCAGTGTCTGTGTCTTCGCGCGCGGGCTGCTCGTGCACCTGTTCACTCGTATCTATCTGCCGGGTGACGACGCCGCCCTGGCCGCCGACCCGCTGCTCACCCGGGTGGGCGACCGGCGGGACACGCTGATCGCGGGTGACGAGGGGAACGGCACCTACCGTTTCGACATCCGCCTTCAGGGTGAAGGCGAGACGGTCTTCCTGGAGTTCCAGTGACACCCGAGTTCCCTTCCTGCGCCGACACCGGTCTGCTGGCCCCCGGGCGGGGGGCGGCGGCCGCCGTGTCCGAGACCGGCGATCCCGCGTATCTGCGGGCGCTGCTCGACGCCGAGGCCGCGCTGACCCGGGCGCAGGCCGCGCTGGGGCTCGCCCCGCCCGAGGCCGCGGCGGCGGTGACCGAGGCGGCCGACCCGGCCCGGTTCGACCTGCGTTCCCTGGCCGCCCGCGCCGCCGGCGGCGGCAATCCGGTGATCCCGCTGGCCGCCGACCTGACCGCGGCGGTCGGCGCCGAGTACGGCCCCTATGTCCACCGGGGTGCCACCAGCCAGGACATCATGGACACGGCGACGATGCTGGTCGCCGTGCGCGCCCTCGGCCCGGTCCTGGCCGATCTCGGGCGCGCCGAGCGGGCGCTGGCCCGTCTCGCGGCCGGGCACCGGGACACCGTGCTGCCGGGCCGGACGCTCACCCAGCACGCCGTACCGACCACGTTCGGGCTGAAGGCGGCCGGCTGGCGTGCGCTGGTCCTGGACGCGCGCGACCGTCTCACCCGGGTACGCGACTCGCTGCCGGCCCAGCTCGGCGGGGCCGCCGGCACCCTGGCGGCGTTCCGGGCGTACGGCGCCCCGGACCCGGCCGTACTGACGGAGGCGTACGCCCGTGAAGTCGGGCTGGCCGCACCCGAGTTGCCCTGGCACACGCTGCGTACGCCGATCGCGGACCTGGCCGGGTGCCTGGCCTTCACGGCGGGCGCGCTGGGCAAGCTCGCCGTGGACGTGCTGACGTTGTCGCGCACCGAGATCGGCGAGGTGAGCGAGGGCGGCGGGGGTGGCTCGTCCGCCATGCCGCACAAGGCGAACCCGGTGCGCGCCACGCTCCTGGCGTCCGCCGCCCGGCAGGCTCCCCAGCTCGCGGCGACGCTGTACGGCTGCCTGGCCGCCGAGGACGAGCGGCCGGCCGGCGCCTGGCACGCCGAGTGGGAGCCGCTGCGCGATCTGCTCCGGCTGGTGGGCGGCGCGGCCGGACAGGCGGCGGAGCTGGCCGAGGGGCTGCGGGTGCACCCGGACGCGATGCGCGGCGATCTCGGCCGTACCCGGGGGCTGATCGTCTCCGAGCGGCTGACCGCCGTCCTCGCGCCCGTCCTCGGGCGGGCACGGGCCAAGGAGCTGCTGACCGAACTGGCCCGCCGCGCCCACGACGAGAACCGCCCGCTGCGTGAACTCCTGGAAGAGCAGGAGGAGTTGGCGGGCATCGACCTGGCCGGGGCGACCGACCCGGCCAGATACACCGGTTTCGCCGGGACCCTCACCGACCGTGCTCTGGAGCGACGTTGACCGTGACCCTCCTCCATTACCGTGCGGAAGGCCCCGCTTCCGCGCCGCCGCTGCTGCTCGGGCCCTCGCTCGGCACCTCGCTCGCCCTGTGGGACCGGGTGGCGCCCGAACTGTCCGCGAGCCACCGGGTGATCCGCTGGGACCTGCCGGGGCACGGCGGTTCGGCGGCGGACCTGATCGGGCCGGGCGCGACCGTCGGCGACCTGGCCGCGCTGGTGCTGGCGCTCGCCGACGCGCTCGGCGTCGACCGGTTCGCCTACGCGGGCGTGTCCCTGGGCGGCGCGGTCGGCCTGCACCTGGCCGTCCACCACCCCGAGCGGCTGACCTCGCTGGCGGTGCTGTGCTCCTCGGCCCGCTTCGGCGGTGCGGCGCCCTGGCGGGAGCGGGCGGAGCGGGTGCGTCGCGAGGGACTGCAGTGGCTGGCCGAGAGCGCCGACGCGCGCTGGTTCACGCCCGGGTTCAGCGTGCCGGAACTGGTCCGGGACCACCGTACGGCCGACCCGGAGGCGTATGCCGCCTGCTGCGACGCGCTCGCCGCGTTCGACCTGCGCGACCGGCTCGCCGGGATCACCGTACCGACGCTGTGCGTGGCCGGGCGGGAGGATCCCGCGACCCCTCCCGCGCATCTGCGGGAGATCGCGGACGCGGTGCCGGGGGCGGCGCTGGTGGAGCTGCCCGGGGCTTCTCATCTGGCCCCGGCGCAGGTCCCCCGGGCGGTGCTGGCGGCGCTGCGCACCCAGCTCGACGGGCCGCCGGCGAGCGGGCTGGCGGTGCGCCGCGCGGTGCTGGGCGATGCCCATGTGGACCGTGCGCAGGCCCGGCAGACCCCGTTCACCGCCCGCTTCCAGGACTTCATCTCCCGCTACGCCTGGGGCGAGATCTGGACCGACCCGACGCTGTCGCGCCGCGAGCGCAGCATGATCACGCTGACCGCGCTGGTCGCGCACGGCCACTACGAGGAGCTGGCGATGCACGTCCGGGCGGCCCGGCGCAACGGGCTGACACCGGAGGAGATCGGCGCGGTGCTGTTGCAGACCGCCGTGTACTGCGGCGTACCGGCCGCCAACTCGGCGTTCGCGACGGCCCAGCGAGTCCTCGCCGAGGAGGACCCGGGCTGACCGGCGAGGAAGGTGCCCCTGCCGGTCGTACTGCCAGGAGGCCGGCGGTCAGCGGCGGTACCGTGGCGCGCGGCTCGTTCAGGCCCGTCGGACCGCCCTGATGAGCAACGTGGCCGCGCTGCGCGGCGCGTCGGTGGGCGACGGCAACGTGTCGACGCCGATGCCGGTGAACCCGGACTCGTCCAAGACCTTGGTCCAGACGTGTTCCTGGAGCACCCATCGGCGCATCGTGGTCGCCCCTGGTCACGCCGGATGCCCATGGCCGGACACGGGTGTCAGTTGCTCGTCCGCCCATTCGGCGAAGGTGGTGATCGGGATGCCCAGTTCCTGGGCGAATTCGGGCCGGGCGGGTTGGAGGACCATGTTGTTCCACTCGTGTCCGGCTCCCCACTTCGGCATGCCCGCGTCGAGGGCCTCTTCCAGGCTCATGGAAGGGGCGGTCACGGGCACGCCCCAGGCGGCGGACAAGGTCTGCGTGATCTGTTCCATCGTGCGCAGGTCGCCGGCCAGTTCCAGTTCCACCTGGTGGAACCGGTCGGGGTCGTGGAGGGCGTGCGCCGCGGCGGTGCCGATGTCCCGCACGGCCACCAGGGCCAGTTCGGTATCCGGTTTCAGTACCGTCAGCAGGCCGCCGCGGGGCCCCCGGGGTGCCAGCAGGGGCAGGTTCTCCATGAAGAAGGCGGGCTTGATCACCGTCCAGCGGGCGAAGCCCGCGTCGCGTACCGCCTCCATGATCGCCTGCTTGGTGTGGAAGTAGTCGGCCATCGCCGCCCAGCGGCCTTCGGTCCAGCCGGGGACCTGGGTGTGCTCACCGACTCCGCTGGTCGAGGACTGCACGAACTGCCGCACTCCCTCGGCCTTCGCGGCATCCACCAGGTTGGTGGCCTGGGTCAGCTCGCCCACGAAGTCCACACCGGTCTCGGTCATCGGCGGCATCTGCACGGAGAACACGGCGCGGACCCCTTCGACCGCCGGGCCGAGGGTGGCCCGGTCGGAAAGGTCCGCTCGCACCAGTTCGGCGCCCAGCGCCTCGATCGCCCGTGCGGGCTTCGACCTCGGATCGCGTACGAGTGCGCGTACGGGTACCCCGGCGGCCAGGAGTGCGCGAGCCGTGGCCCCGCCCTGCCGTCCGGTGGCTCCGGTGACCAGGACGGTATCGGTGTCGACGGGCATGGCCGCTGCTCCTCACGAACCGGAGAAGGAAAACGGCGGGGGCCGCCGTTTTGTCTGCCGCTACGATATGGCGGGGCCCGCCGTTTAGCAATGGGGAGATCATGACCGGCCAACGCTCAGACGCCCGGCGCAATTACCGGCTCATCCTCGCTGCCGCCGAAGCCGAGGTCGCCGCGCACGGCGCCGACGCGTCCCAGGAGCGGATCGCCCGGACCGCGGGCGTCGGATCGGCGACCGTGCGCCGCCACTTCCCCACCCGTCGGGCCCTTCTCGAAGCCGTCTTCCAGGAGCGCATCGACGTTCTGTGCGCGCACGCCCATCGGCTGAGTACGGCCGAGGACAGCCGCACCGCCCTCTTGGAGTGGCTCCGCGCTCTCGTCGCCTATGCCGTCTCGGCCCGCGGATTCGCCAACGTCCTCAGCTACGAACCCCCCACCGAAGAACCCTCCCCGCACTCCTGTGGCAAAAGAATCGAGGCGGCCGGAGATCCCCTGCTCCAGCGAGCCATTCGCGACAAGGCGGTCGCACCGCATGTCACCTTCCACGACCTGCTGACCCTCGCTGTCGGCATCGCCCTGGCCACCGAGCATCACGAGAACCCCGACACCCAGGCCGGCCGCCTCTTCCGCCTCGCCGTGGAAGGGATCAGCCCCGCGCACGGCACCGCTGGAGTGCCCGGGAACTCCGGCCCTTCGGCACCGATGACAGAAAGCCTGCCGAATGACCCGGTGTGACAAGCCTCGATCGCTTCAGCGCGGGCCCCGCGCGCCGGCCAGGGCCTTCCGGGCCCGGTCCGCCAGGCCGTCCGCGCCGCAGAGGCGGGCGAGTTCCAGGCCCCGGGCGAGCTCGGCGGCCGAGCCGGCGGCGATGCCGTACTCGACGCGGGCGGCCGCGTGTTCGTACTGGCAGGGCGAGGCCTCCAGGTAGGCGACGGCGCGGGCGGCGAGCCGTACCGCGCGCTGGCCGGTCTCCAGCGCGGCGGCGCAGCGCAGGGCCTCGCCGATGGCGGTGTCCGTGCCGAACCGCTCGGCCTGTTTTCGGGCGTCGGCGGCGAGTTGGGCGGCGCGGGCCGGGTCCGTCCCGGCGAGGGCCCGGGCGAGGTCGACGGACCAGGGCGCGAGCACCGGGTTGTGGCCGCCTCGGGAGGCGGCGGTCTTCTCGGCGGCCTCCAGTTCGCCGATGCCTTCGGCGGTGCGGCCGACGGCGAGCAGCAGCCGGCCGCGCACGGAGCGGATGTCGGGCAGCACGATGGTGGACGGGTACGGCGGTGCGAAGCCGTACTGTTCGGCGACCGACCAGGCTTCCTCCACCCGGCCGCGGGCGAGCAGGGTGTCGACCAGTCCGCAGGTGGCCGACCAGTACAACGGCAGGCGGCGGCCGACGCGTTCGGCGAGCCGTACGGCTTCGCGCAGGGTGGCCTCGGCGTCGGGCAACCGGCCCTGTCTGCGGTAGGCGAGTCCGAGGAAGGCGTTGGCCAGGGAGAGGTGGACGCCGCGCCAGCCGGCCGAGGTGTAGACGCGCCGGGCCTCGGAGAACAGGCTTTCGGCGCGGTCGAGCCGGTCGGCGTAGGCGTACGCGCTGCCGAGCATCATCAGCAGTTCCATGCCCCACTCGGGGTCGGTCCAGCCGAGGCCGGGCGCGAGGCGGCCGTTGACGAGGGCGCGGTCGCACAGGTCGACGACCGCGTCGGCGCTCTCGCCGTGGGTCATGGCGTCGAAGGCGCGCAGGATCAGCAGGGCGCGTTCGGCGTTGTCACGGCCGGTGCAGGTGCTCGCGAGTTCGGCGAGGCGCCGGGAGCGGGCCGGGGCGACGGTCTCGCCGTGGATGCCCTCCCACATGAACTGGAACGCCTGCAGCCGCAGTCGTACCGGGCCGGCCGCGTGCCGGGCGGCCTCGGCCTCGACGGTGCGGACGGCTTCCTCCAGCTGGTCGTTGTGGAGCAGCGCCTGGGAGAGGCGGACGACGGCGTCGACGCGGTCGTCGCCGTCCAGGCCGGGCATGCCGAGCGCGCTGCGCAACTGGTCGATGGAGACGGCGGGGTTGGTCAGCAGGGTGGCGCAGCCCAGTTCGTACAGCACATGCGCGTGCACCTCGGGCAGGGGCGGTTCCCGCAGCGCGCGTTCCAGGCAGCGGCGGGCGGCGTCCGGGGCGCCGACGGCGAGGTGTTCGCGGGCCGCCTGACGCAACTACTCGACCAATTCCTCGTCTTCGTCAGGGTGCACCTTCAGCAGGTGCCGGGCGGCCTCGGCGGCGCCCCGGCCCAGTTCGTTGACGAGCTGCGCGGCGACGCCGTGCATGGCGGTGCACACCCCGGAAGGGATGGACTGGTAGACGTCGGTGGCGATGAGCGGGTGGACGAACTCCAGCTCGCCGGTGTCGGCCTCGGTGCCCGTGGCCGGTCCGGTGCGGGTGAGGATGCGGGCGGCGCACAGCACGTCGGCGCAAGCGCGGGCGAGGTCGTCGTCCATGGTGGCGAGGCGGGCGACCATGTCGACGGTGATGCCGGTGCCGAGAATGGCGGCGGCCCAGGCGAACCGGGTGGCCTCCAGGCCGAGGCCCTTGAGCCGGTCGACCAGTCCGCCGCCGCGGGCCGCGCGGTTGAGGGCACGCAGCTCCCCGGCGTGCGACTCGACCGGCTCGAGTTCGCTGTCGTGCACCTTGGCGAGGAGTTCGACGGTCTCGTAGGGGTTGCCGTCGGTGACCGCCCAGACCTCGCGGCAGAACGCGTCGTCGGCGTGCCGGCCGAGGGTGGCGCGGGTGAGTCCGGCGGTGGCGCCCGGGGTGAGGGCGCTCAGGTCGTTGACGGGGCGGCCCGCGGCGGCGGCGACCGCGTCGAGGTGGCGGGCGCCGACCCCGCCGGCCCGGTCGGGCCTGCGGGCGACCACGACGAGTACCGGGACGTCGTCCAGGCGTTCGGCGAACGCGGCGAGCCAGCGCAGGGTTTCCGGGTCGGCCCAGTGGGCGTCGTCGAGCAGCAGGACGAGCGGCCAGGTGCGGCGGGCGATCCGGCGTACGGCGGAGACGAGTCCGTCGCGGACGTAGTGCGGGTCGGCGTTGTCGCCGGGCGGTTCCGTTATGCCGAGGGCGGGGCCGGCGATGTCGTGCCAGTCGCCGAGGTGGTCGCGGATGTCTTCGGGCGGGAGGGACAGCAGTGCGGGCTGGAGCAGTTGGCGCAGGACGTGGAACGGGACGGATCTGAGGGTCTCGGCGCCGCGGGCGGACCAGACGGAGCAGCCGCGGCGTTCGGCCATGCGGCGGGTCTCGGCCAGCAGCGCGGTCTTGCCGAGTCCGGCCTTGCCACGGAAGACCAGCAGGGCGCCCGGGGCGTTCCGGCCGGCGCACAGGGCGTCGAGCGCCGCCGCGACGGTGGCGAGTTCGGCGTCCCGCTCCCACAGGGGTGCCGAGCCGGCCGCCGTGGGCCGTCCGTCCGTCATCCCGTTCCCTCCCCAGGTCGCCCGCACGGCATGCAGGCACCGAGCGTAGCCGTCCGGCGTGGCCCGCGGGGGCGGTCGGGGCAGGTGCTGCCCGGCCGGGTGAAAGACGGTACGCGTGGGTGACTCCGGCCCCGGGCCGGCCGGTCGTGCAGGCGGGCCGGGCCGGGCCGGGGTCCGCGGGGCGGCCGTCCAGCAGCTCCCCGACGCGGGCGTCGGCCCGGGACGGGCCGCGGGTCCAAGGGGGCGGCCACCGGCACGCGGGTTTCGCGGGGCGGGTTCTGCCGGTCCGCCCGCACGGCGGCGGATCCTCTCATCACACTTTCACCGACACCTCATACGGTGGGGGCATGACGCAGGTGACTCCTCCCGGGTGGTACCCCGACCCCGGGCAGACGAACGACGCCCCGCCCACCGAGCGCTGGTGGGACGGTACGGCCTGGACGGACCGGACCCGCCCGGCGGGCACGGCCGCCCCGTGGGGTCCCCCCGCACCGCAGGCGGCGCAGCCGGGCGCCCAGGCTCCCGGGGGGTACGCCGGGTACCCGGGGTACCCCGCGTATCCGGCCCAGCCGCCGGCCCGGTCCCGGCGCGGGCTGCGCACCGGGATAGCCGTCGCGGTGACGGCCGCGGTACTGGCGAGCATCGGGGTCGGTGTGTACGCCCTGACCAAGGACGACGGCGGGGGCGACCGCGCGGGGTCGGCGCAGGGGCCGTCCGGCGGGGACGGCGGCCGGGGCCCGCAGGGCGGCCCGGGAGGCCCCGGCGGGTCCGGTGGATCCGGCGGATCGGATGGACCCGGCGGGTCGGGTGGTTCCGGTGGGGACTCGCCGTCCACGGGTCCGTCGGGTGCGCCGGAGATCGAGGGGGGCGGCACGGTGCCGGACCCGGTCAACGGGATAAGCCTGCCGGTGCCCGAGGGCTGGACCGGGCAGACGCTGAGCGCCGGTGCGCAGGTGACCTCCGAGGACACCTACAAGTGCCCCGGCGACACGACGCAGACCTGCACGGCGGGCGGCGCCTACTCGGCTCCGGCGATGGTGCTGCGCGTCAAGGGGGACACCGCCGAGGAGGTCGCCAAGGCGGACATCGCGGCCAACGCCAAGGAGTCCTACGGCGGCACCACCTACGGCGGCATCACCTCGCACGAGGAGCTGGCCTCCGAGGCGGTGACGGTGGCCGGGCAGAAGGGGTACCTGGTCCGCTGGAAGGCGGTCACCAGCAAGGGCGCCGACGGCTACGTCGAGTCCGTCGCCTTCCCCTCCCCCGACGCCCCCGAGCGGATCGTCGTGATCCGCTTCGGTCTGGACGTCGGCCAGAAGCTGTCGGTCATGGACGAGATCCTGAAGGGCGTCAAGGTCTCGTCGGCCGGCACGGGCAACGGACAGGCCGTGTAGTCGCGGATGCCGCCCCGGTCATCCGTGCGGACGGGACCGGATCGCGCTCCCCGGCAGCCGGGGGCCGGGCACGGCGCGTTCCGGCGCGCTCCCGGCGGGGAGCGCCGCCGTCCTGTCGGTCGCGCACAGCCGGCACCGGACGCGGTCCAGGCGGGAGAGGCGTCCCTTGGGGTCGTACTGGTAGTCGTCCCGTACGGACCCCTGGCAGCCGTCGGTGCCGCACGGGGCCGCCCCGGAGAGGTGCCCGTACGGGGTGCAGCGGACGGTCCCGGTGTTGCACTCCAGGCACGGAAAGGGGTGCAGTCCGTCGTCGTTGACCACGTACGCGATCATCTCCGGCAGGTGGCAGTTCGGGCAGATGGCGGCCATGGGGCGTGCTCTCCTTCGATCAAGCCACACGAGTGACATGCCGCCAACGACGGTCCAGGAGCCGCGGTCACTGCCGTGTTCGGCGCGCGCGGGAGCCCGTCGGCGCCCGGGGCTTGCGGGGACATGAGTCGGCCGGGTGGGATTCCCCTCCGCTCAAGAGGAATCCCACCCGGCCGGGGGGTGCGCGCCGCCCCCGTCCCCACGGTGCGGCGCGGGCAGGCCGCCGTTCAGTCATCCCGTGAACGGCGCCCCGCGTCTATGCCAGTCCGAGCGCGGGCAGCACCGCGGCCTCCACGAACCGGACCAGATAGTCGGCGTCGGCGTACTGCCCGTTCAGCACGGGTCGTACACGCAGGACGCCGAACATCATGGCGGGGATGTACTCCAGCGCGGGGTGGTCCGCCCGGACCTCGCCCCGGGCGACGCCCCGGGCGAGCATCTCCTCCAGCGCGGCGATCTCCGGGTGGACCAGCGCCTCGCGCAGCGCCTGGGCCAGTTCCTGGTCCGACGTCACCGCGTGCCCCAGCGCCTGGAGCAGCCGGGTGTCCTTGCCCGACCAGTCGCCCGCGGCCCGGGCGGCCTGGCGCAGGTCCTCGGCGAGCGACCCGGTGTCGATGCCGGCGAACCGCACCCGGCGGCTGGCCCGCAGGGCGGCGGCGACGAACTGCGGCTTGGTCTTCCACTGCCGGTAGAGCGTGGACTTGCTGCACCGGGTGCTGGCGGCGATGCCCTCCATGGTGACGGAGTCGTAGCCGCACTCGCGGATCTGTTCCAGCACGGCGTCGAAGAACTCCCGCTCACGCTCCGGCGTGATCTTGGAGCGGCGCGAGGCGACGACCGTCTCCGGTCCCTCCGCGGCCTGCGACGTCATGCGGTGCTTCCCCTCGCTCGTACTGCGTCCAGTGTGGCGCACATCAATCGATACGCAAGTGTACCGGTACTCCACCGTATCGGTACACTGGCGTATCGGTACGGCAACGTATCGATGAAGGTCCCGGTGACCGACCGGGACGAACGCACCACCGCACGCACCACCGTCAGTGAAGGGGCCGGGGGATGAATGCCCGAACCGAGCCTGCGGAGGCGGAAACGGCACCGGCCACCCCGGCACGCCCGCCTCTGATACGTGAGTTCCTGCTGGTAGCCGGGCTCTTCCTGGTCTACAAACTCGGCCGCCAGCTGGCCACCGGCCACACCGGGGACGCGTTCCGCAACGCCCGCCGCGTGTGGGACCTGGAGCGGGCCGTGCGTCTCCCCCACGAGAACGCCGTGCAGTCCGCGCTGCTGCACGGCGACACCCTCGTCCATCTGGCGAACACCTACTACGCGACCGTCCACTTCCCGGCCACGCTCGCCTTCCTGGTCTGGCTGTACGTGCGCCGGCCCGCGCACTACGTCTGGGCCCGCCGGGTCCTCGCGGTCGTCACCACGGCCGCCCTGGTGCTGCCGTTCACCTTCCCGCTGGCCCCGCCGCGGATGCTGACCGGCACGGGGCTGGTGGACACCGGCCGGGTCTACGGGCCCTCCGTGTACGGCCCGCCGTCCAGCGACCACCTGTCCAACCAGTTCGCGGCGATGCCCTCGCTGCACTTCGGCTGGGCGCTGATGCTGGCCATCGGCCTGATCGCCGCGACCAAGTCCCGCCTGCGCTGGCTGTGGCTGCTGCACCCGCTGATCACCCTGCTGGTGATCGTGGGCACGGCGAACCACTACTGGCTCGACGCGCTCGTGGCCACCGCCATGCTCGGCCTCGCCCTCGCCGCCATCCACCCGCCCCGGCGCACCGCCACCACGGCGGGACGCGGCACCGGTGTGCCGGTCGCCCGGGAGCCCGTGCCGGCGGGAGCGGTCCGATGAGCGCCGCCGCCCTGGCCGCCCTCGGCCTGTCGCTGGTGTCGGCCGTCGCCTACGCGCTGGCCGCCGTCGCCCAGGAGCGCCTGGCCGCCCGCGGCACCGGCACCGGGCTGCTGCGGCTGCTGGGCACCGGCGCCTGGTGGTCGGCGGTCGGGCTGAACGCCGGCGCCGCGCTGCTGCACGTCGTCGCCCTGAAGTACGGCCCGCTGACCGTGGTACAGCCACTCGGCGCGCTCACCCTGGTCGCGGCCGTGCCGCTGGGCGCGCGGGCGGCCGGGCGGCGGGTCAGCGCGGTGGAGTGGCGCGGTACGGCGCTCACCCTGCTGGGGCTGGCCGCGCTGCTGGTCGCCGCGTCCGGTCCGGCGCCCTCGCGGGTGCTGTCGCTGCCGGCGGCGCTGGTGGTCGCGGGGGCGACGGCCGCCGCGATCGGACTGCTCTCCTGGCCCGGCGCGCGCCCGGGCCTGCGGCACGCGACCGCGTCCGGCTTCGCCTCCGGGGTGGCCTCCGCGCTCACCCAGACGGTGACCGTGGCGGCCACGGACCGCTCGGGTCCGGTGCTGGACACCGAGGTGATCGTGGGTGCCGTACTCGTCGCCGCGTTCGCCGTGGGCGGGCTGCTGCTGTCCCAGACCGCCTACCGCGGCGGGCTGGGCGCGCCGCTCGCCGTCGTCACCCTGGCCAATCCGGTCGCCGCCGCGGTGATCGGCCTCAGCCTGCTGGGGCAGGGACTGCGGGGCGGGGCCGGCGGGGTGCTGCTGGCGGTGGCCGGCGCGGGGCTGGCCGGCTGGGGTGTGCTGCTGCTCACCCGGGCGGCCCCCGCCCCGGATCCGGGCGGGCCGACGGCGGACGAGGACCATCCGGTGGCGGCCGTACTGGCCCTGGAGCCGGGCACGGCCACCGCCGAACCGGCCCTCGTCCCACGCCGGCCCGGGCCGGACACGGGCACGGGTGCCGAGGGGCCGGCGCGCCTGCCCCGGCAGCCGGAGCAGCCGGGGCATCTCACGGCCCTGTGAGGCGTCATACGGCGGCGGCCGGTGCGCGGGGAGTCCCCCGGGCACCGGCCGCCGCCGTTCCGTGCGTCCGCTTCGGCTCAGCCCCAGCCGCGGGCGTCCTGCTTGAGCGCGGTGTCCACGGTCAGCGCCGTGGCCACCACCAGGCTCAGCAAGGGTTCGGGCAGCTGGTAGTGGATCTGCAGGACGTAGTTGTCCGCGGTCGTGAAGAGCGTCTTGGCCAGGCCCTCCCACGTCTTGGTGATGCGGGCGACCTCGTTGTCCGCGTGGTCGACGATCGCGAAGTTCCAGGCCCGCCAGTTCTCCGCCTTGATCGCGCCGACCTGCTGGCCGTTCGCCATCATCGCGAAGTTGATCTTGCCGATCATGTTCTTCTGGACGATCTCGCCCACCGGGGAGCCGTCCGGACGGGTCACGATCACCCGGGACTTGAAGATCTTCGCGGGCCGGGTCAGCAGCAGCTGCGGCTGGCCGTGGGCGTCGCGGATCTCCAGCTTGTGGGTCAGGAACTGGTCCAGGCTGGAGACGAAGCGCAGGATCTTGCGCAGGACGCCCTGTCCGACCTGGGTGACCGAGCCGAGCTCCCGGCCGCTCTGGTCCATGACCTTGTACTCGTTGGTCAGCTCGATGAGCTTGGCCTTCTGGTTCACGACCAGGACGGGCTCGGTGAAGAGGGTGCCGCCGCCGGCGCCGCCGGCCGAGACACCGGCCTGCTTCTGCACCTGGCGCTGGACCTTGGGGTCGGCGGCGGCAGCCTGCTGCTGCGGGAAGGCGGCCTGCTGGGCCGGGGCCTGCTGCGGCGGAACCTGCCCGGCGGCCTGCTGGGCCGGGTTGGTGTGGTCGGTCCACTGCGTGCCGTCCCAGTAACGCAGCGTGTTCTGCGCTCCGTGCGGATCCGGGTACCAGCCGGCAGGGGTGTTCGATTGCGTGGTCACCGGGGCACACTACCCTGATGTGACCGGTACCTGACCAGTCCGCACGGAGCGGTGTTCATCGGTCGTTCACCCCGTGGCGATCGCCGGATCGCTCACGCCGGGCTGTCCGTTCTCCACATGACCGGCGAAGCCGCGCAGGAAGCCCGGGTCGGCGTCCGAGGTCACGGTCAGGTCGTACCAGCGCTTGCTCGCCGCGAGGCTCACCGTCTGCCGCACGGTGGCGCCGGGTCGCACCGTCACCGTGAGCGGGCTGCCGCCGTAACCGTCGGTGACCTTCAGCCGCGCGGTGCCGGAGCCCTTGTTGGTGAAGGCCAGCTCGATGTCGTCGCCCGTGTGCCGGGCGGTGACCTCGGGGCCGGCCACCTTGTTGCGGCCCTTGAAGACCCGCAGGAAGCCGTTGGGCCCGTGCACCGTGAGGTCGTAGTCGCCGCCGGAGTACACCGAGTTCCAGGTGTCCGACAACGTCCTGCCCGCCTCGGTGGTGTACGTCCAGGGGCCGTCGGTGCGGCTGTCGGACGTCACCAGGAAGGCCGCGCCGGCACCCGCTCCGGAGGCGAAGGTGAGCGTGTACTTGCCGGCCGCCGTGTCCGCCGAACCGTCCACCACGGGGGCGTACTTCAGCGGGCGGGTGGGCCGGCTGCCGGGCTCCTGCCGGGGCAGCGAGCCCTGGGCGGGGGGCTTCGGCACGTAGTCCGGGTGCCGTTCGCGGTCCGGCGGCCGGTAACCGGCCGTGGAGGGCAGCGCCACCGGCGTGGTGTCCTGGCGGGAGAAGTCGAAGGCGCTCGTCAGATCGCCGCATATGGCACGGCGCCAGGGCGAGATGTTGGGCTCCTCGACGCCGAAGCGGCGCTCGATGAACCGGATGATCGAGGTGTGGTCGAAGGTCTCGGAGCAGACGTAACCGCCCTTGCTCCACGGGGAGACGACCAGCATCGGCACCCGCTGGCCGAGCCCGTAGGGGCCGGCGACATGGCCGCTGTCGCCCTTGAACACGTCGGGCGCGGGGTCGGCCGTGGACTTGCCCTGGGCGGTGGAGGCCGGCGGGTAGGGCGGGATGACGTGGTCGAAGAAGCCGTCGTTCTCGTCGTAGGTGAGGAACAGCGCGGTCCTGCCCCACACGTCGGGGTCGGCGGTGAGCGCGTCCAGGACCTGGGAGATGTACCAGGCACCGTAGTTCGCCGGCCAGTTGGGGTGTTCGGTGAACGCCTCGGGGGCGACGATCCAGGAGACCTGGGGCAGCGTGCCCGCCTTGACGTCCGCCTTCAGCCGGTCGAAGAAGCCCTCCCCCTTGCGGGCGTCGGTGCCGGTGCGGGCCTTGTCGTAGAGCGGGCTGCCGGGCTGGGCGGTGCGGTACTGGTTGAAGTAGAGCAGCGAGTTGTCGCCGTAGTTGCCGCGGTAGGCGTCGTTGATCCAGCCCCATGAGCCGCTCGCGTCCAGTCCGTCGCCGACGTCCTGGTAGATCTTCCAGGAGACGCCGGCCCGCTCCAGGCGCTCGGGGTACGTCGTCCAGCCGTAGCCCTTCTCCTCGTTGCCGAGGACCGGGCCGCCGCCCTTGCCGTCGTTGCCTGTGTAACCCGTCCACATGTAGTAGCGGTTGGGGTCGGTGGAGCCGATGAACGAGCAGTGGTAGGCGTCGCAGACGGTGAAGGCGTCCGCGAGCGCGTAGTGGAAGGGGATGTCGTCGCGCGTCAGGTACGCCATGGTCGTCGCGGACTTGGCGGGCACCCACTTGTCGTACTTGCCGCCGTTGAACGCGGTGTGGCCGTCGTTCCAGCCGTGCGGGAGGTCCTGGATGAAGGCCAGGCCGAGGTCGTCGGCGTCGGGGTGGAAGGGCAGGATGTCCTTGGTGCCGTCGGACTGCTTCCAGACGGACCGGCCCTTCCGGGTGACCGGGCGGGGGTCGCCGAAGCCGCGTACTCCGCGCAGGGAGCCGAAGTAGTGATCGAAGGAACGGTTCTCCTGCATCAGGACGACGATGTGCTCCACGTCGTCCAGCGATCCGGTGCGGTAGCGGGCGGGCAGGGCCGCCGCGCGCTGGATGCTGCCGGCCAGCGCCGTGAACGCCGTGGAGGCGCCCGCGAGCTGGAGGAAGCGCCGCCGGTTGACTTCGGGCATGAGTGAGGGTCCTCTCGTCCTGACGTGCACGGTTGCCGCCGGCTGACGGAATGTGCGCGGAGCGAGTGTTCCAAGAGCAGCAAACGTCAGGGAAGGGTGCGGTGGCACGGATGTGAACTCATCGCTACATGAGGTGTGCGGAACCCTCCGGCCGGGGAGAGACGCGATCATGACAGGCAAGCAGACGACGGCACCGGAGCGGACGAGACGGTCCGCCCGACAGCTCGTTGCCGCTTCCGTGGGCAACGCCGTGGAGTGGTACGACTGGTACGCCTACACGTTCCTCGCCACCTACATCGCCGCCGCGGTCTTCCCCAAGGGCACCGGCAACTCCCTGGTACCCCTGCTGTCGACGTTCGCCGTGTTCGCGGTCGGCTTCTTCATGCGGCCCGTGGGCGGGCTGCTCATGGGGGCGGTAGCCGACCGGCGCGGCCGGCGGGCCGCCCTCACCGTCACCATCCTGCTGATGGGCGGCAGCAGCCTGCTGGTGGGGCTGACCCCGACCTACGCCTCGGCGGGCGTCGCGGCCCCGGTGGTGCTGGTCGCCGCCCGGCTGCTCCAGGGGCTGTCGGTGGGCGGGGAGTTCGCGGCCTCCACCACCTTCCTCGTGGAGTCGGCCGGGCCGGGCCGGCGCGGGCTGTTCTCCAGCTTCCAGTACGTCTCGACGACCGCCGGCCAGCTGGTCGCCTCCGGCATCGCCACCCTGCTCGTGGACACGCTCTCCGAACCCTCCATGGACGGCTGGGGCTGGCGCGTGCCGTTCTGGCTCGGCGGGGCGTTCAGCCTGGTCGGCTTCTGGATCCGGCGCGGCGCCGCGGAGACCCGCAGCGCCGCGCAGCGACAGGCGCCGCGGCCCGGCCTGTTCGAGGCGCTGCGCCGCCATCCGCGCCAGTCCCTGCTCATCGCCGGCATCACCGCGGGCGGCACCATCGCCTACTACACCTGGACGTCGTACCTGCCGACGTACGCCGAACTCAACGCGGGCGTCGCGAAGTCGGACGCGCTGCTCGTGAGCACCATCTCGCTGGCCTTCTTCGCCCTGCTCCAGCCGCTCGGCGGGATGCTGTCGGACCGGGTGGGGCGCCGGCCGCTGCTGCTGGGCTTCGGGGTGGGCTTCGCCGTGCTGTGCGTGCCGCTGCTGCACGCGCTGCGCGACTCCTTCGCCGTGCTGCTGCTGGTGAGTTGCGCGGGCATGGTGCTGCTGACCGGGTTCACGTCCGTCAGCGCGGCCGTCAACGCCGAGGTGTTCCCGCCCCGGGTGCGCGCGGCCGGGATCGGCTTCCCGTACTCCCTGACCGTGGCGCTGTTCGGCGGCACGGCCCCGTACGTCGGCACGCTGTTCAAGGACCTGGGCCACTCGGGGCTGTTCCCCTGGTACGTCGCCGTGCTCTGCCTGCTGTCCTCGCTGGTGTACCTGCGGCTGCCGGAGACGGCCCACCGGGAGCTGGAACGCTGAGGAGGGAGCCGTGCCCGGGC
Source organism: Streptomyces sp. DSM 40868 (assembly GCF_011820545.1). Lineage (NCBI taxonomy): Bacteria > Bacillati > Actinomycetota > Actinomycetes > Kitasatosporales > Streptomycetaceae > Streptomyces > Streptomyces sp. DSM 40868. The sequence continues at coordinate 7,288,635 of NZ_CP050504.1, read as the reverse complement.
ACGGCTCCCTCGCTGTCCGGGGTCAGGACGAATAGACCTCCACCTCGCTGAACTGACCTGCGGGCCAGCCGGTGTTGGCGGTGACGGTCAGGCGCAGATGGCGCAGGTTCGTTCCGTCGGGCAGGGACACGGTCGCGGTGTTGCCGGTGGCGGGGTCGAAGCGGTGGCCCTGGGCGCCGGCCACCGTCGTCCAGGTCGTGCCGTCGGCGCTGCCGAGCACCGCGAGGGTCTGGGTGCGGGCGCCCCAGGCCGCCGACGGCGGCAGCTTCAGCACTAGGCGGCGCACTCCGTAGGACGCGCCGAGGTCGACCGTCCAGGACTGCGGGAAGGCGTTGTTGGCCGACTCCCAGTACGAGTTCGCGTCGCCGTCGACCGCCTTGCCGGGCGTGTAGACGTCCTGGGAGCCGGTCGCGGTGGCCGGGCGGCCCTTCGCGAGGTTGCGGTTCGGGTCGGGTTCGGGGTTGCCCTGTCCGGGCCGCGGCCAGGTCGAGCAGTCCGACCAGGTGCTCGACCAGCCGGAATTGCCGCCGCCGTCGGTGAGCGTGAAGGAGCCGGAGTTCGCCGGGAAGGGGCAGTTGTACACGCCGGCCGCACCTACCTGGGTGGCGGTGACGTTCCTGAAGACGGCGGCGCCCTGAGCCTCGGCCTGGACGACGACCGTCCCGGTGTTCCGTACGGTCGCCCCGGTGACGTTGACGTTGCGCACCGGGTAGCCCTGCCCGCCGCCGGAGACGAACTCGAAGGCGCTGTACGGGCTGTCGGTGATCGTGGTGTCGGTGATGTTCACGGTGGCGTTGACGGCGCTGTCGTAGGAGTCGACGCGCAGCGCGCCCATCGGGTGGTTCCAGTTGGGGTTCATGGCGCCGGCGCGCACCAGTGTGTTGCCGTCGACCGTGATGGTGCCGGCCAGCGGGTGGAACGGATCGAGGAACTTCTGGTTGGAGATCGCGATGCCGCTGCCGAGGGCGTTGGTGTCGGAGATCAGGTTGTCCCGCACGGCGATGTCGGTGCCGCCGTAGACGGCGATGCCGTTGGCGAGGTTGGGCTGCGAGATGGTGTTGTGCTCGAAGGACGAGTCGGTGTCCGGGGCGTACAGGGACCACATGGCGAGGGCGTCGTCGCCCTGGTTGCGCAGGAAGTTGTTCCGCACCCGGACGCCCTTGGCGTTGCCGTTGAGGTTGAGGCCGTCGGCGGTGGTGTCGAGGATGCGGTTGTTCTCCACCACCAGGTTGTCGTTGTTGCCGGTGAGCCACAGACCGACCTTCAGGTGCTGGAGCCACATGCCCGATACCGAACTCCCGGGGCCGAGCGAGCCGTTGACGAAGTTGTCCGGGCTGGAGTCGACGCGCTCGGTGACCTCGCCGATGACCGCGAAGTCCTTGATGCGCACGTTGCCGACGGAGCTCGGTTGGTCGATGAAGCGGGAGGTGTGCACGACCGAGTACCAGGGGCCGGCGCCCTGGAGGGTGACGTTCTGCACGCCGCTAAGGGAGGAGGTGATCCGGTAGTCGCCCGGCGGGATCCAGACCGTGCCGCCCTGGGCTGCGGCGATGGCGTCCCGGAACGCCTGGGTGGAGTCGCCGTTGCCGGTGGGGTCGGCGCCCTTGGCGACGACGGACACCGATCCGGCGGGCTGGGAGGTGGCCGCGCCCGCCTGCTCGAAGTCGGCGACGTCGACGGTGACTTGCACATCGGTCGCCTCGACGGCGACCTTGTCGCCGGCCTGGACGGTCCGGCCCAGCAGCATGCGGGTGTTGTCGAAGAAGTGGTGGGTCCTGGAGCCGGTGATCCAGCCGGTGTCGACGTAGGAGTACTTGGCGGTCACCGGCAGGGTCTTGGCGAGCCGGCTGCCGTTGACGTACACGGCGAGCGCGCCGGACTGGCCGTCGGGGACGCTGTAGGCGAGGTTGAGCGCGTCGGCCGTGCGCGGGACGGTGAACTCCACCCGCTGCCCGGGCGCCAGCCGGACGGCCTGCCGGCCGGATGCCTCCGAGGCGAGCGTGCCCTGCGTGTGGTCGGGGCCGATCCGGGTGCCGTTGCCGCTCGCCGACTCGGCCTCCACGGAGGTGAAGGGGAGCGTGGCGCCCGCCGCCGCGTGGGCGGCCGGGGCGAGGGTGACGAGCATGCCGGCGGCGAGGGCGACGACCGCCCCGACGGCCGGCATGCGCCGGAGGTGTCCGGTGCTTCTGTTGTGCATGTGCCGATCCCTTCGTGGTGGGTGCGTGGGACAGCGCGGTGGTGCGTGGGGCGCGGTGCGGGCGCGCGATGGTGCGATGGTGCGGTGGTGCGGCTCGGGCGCGTGATGGTGCGGTGGTACGTGCGACGTGGCTCAGGCGCGCAGCCAGGCCGCCGTGTCCTGGGGCAGCCGGCCCGTGGGGTCCAGGGGGCCGCTGGCGAGCAGGAGCCGGGAGTGCGCGGGGAGCGGGGCGGGCGTGGCCGAGAGGTTGACCACGCACAGCGCGTCCGCGCGGGCGAAGGCGAGCACGCCGTCGGGGGCGGGAAGCCAGGTCAGGGGGCCGGCACCGAACACGCGGCGCAGGGCGATGGCCGTGCGGTAGAGGGAGAGCATGGAGTGCGGGTCCCGCCGCTGGCGGTCGACCGCGTACGACGGCCAGTCGGCCGGCTGCGGCAGCCACGGCTCCTCGCGGGAGCCGAATCCGGCGTACGGCAGGCCGGCGGCCCAGGGCAGCGGCACCCGGCAGCCGTCGCGGCCGGGGTCGGTGCCGCCCGAGCGGAAGTGCATCGGGTCCTGGATGCTCTCGAGCGGGATGTCGGCCTCCGGCAGGCCCAGCTCCTCGCCCTGGTAGAGGTAGACCGCGCCGGGCAGCGCCAGCGACAGCAGGGCTGCGGCCCGGGCCCGCCGGGTGCCGAGCGCGAGGTCCGCCGGGGTGCCGAAGGCCTTGGTGGCGAAGTCGAAGGCGGTGTCCGCGCGGCCGTAGCGGGTGACGGTGCGGGTGACGTCGTGATTGCACAGCACCCAGGTGGCCGGGGCGCCGACGGGTGCGTGCTCGGCGAGGGTGGTGTCGATCGCGGCGCGCAGCCGGCCGGCGTCCCAAGGGCATGTGAGGAAGGAGAAGTTGAAGGCGGTGTGGAGTTCGTCGGGGCGCAGGTAGCGGGCGAAGCGCTCGGGGTCGGGGAGCCAGACCTCCCCGACGAAGACGCCGTCGTACTCGTCGGCCACGCGCCGCCAGGAGCGGTAGATGTCGTGGAGTTCGTCGCGGTCGAGGAAGGGGTGGGGGTCGGGGTGTGCGGCGAGGTCGGGGAGGTCCGGGTCCTTGGCGAGCAGGGCCGCCGAGTCGATGCGGACGCCCGCGACGCCCCGCTCGAACCAGAAGCGCAGGACGTCCTCGTGTTCCTGGCGGACGGCCGGGTGGGCCCAGTTGAGGTCGGGTTGTTCGGGGGTGAACAGGTGCAGGTACCAGTCGCCGTCGGGCAGCCGGGTCCACACCGGTTCGGTGGAGCCGGCGAACTGCGAGGGCCAGTCGTTGGGCGGGAGTTCGCCGTGCGGGCCGCGTCCGGGCCGGAAGTGGAACAGCTCGCGTTCGGGGCTGCCGGGCCCGGCGGCGAGCGCGGCCCGGAACCAGGGGTGCTGGTCGGAGACGTGGTTGGGCACGATGTCGACGATCGTGCGGATGCCCAGCCCGGCGGCCTCGGCGATGAGTTTCTCCGCCTCGGCGAGGGTGCCGAAGGCCGGGTCGATGGTCCGGTAGTCGGCGACGTCGTAGCCGCCGTCCTTCAGGGGCGACAGGTACCAGGGGGTGAACCACAGGGCGTCCACGCCGAGTTCGGCCAGGTACGGCAGCCGGGCGCGGACTCCCGCGAGGTCGCCGGTGCCGTCGCCGTCGCCGTCCGCGAAGCTGCGGACGTACACCTGGTAGATGACGGCGTCACGCCACCAGTCGGGGTCTTTGCGGGCAGGGGTGGGCTGTCCCACGGAGCTTGGCCTTTCTGTGGTCGGGGATGCGGCGTCAGCCCTTGGTGCTGCCCGCGCCGATCCCGGCGATGATGTGCCGCTGGAAGACGAGGAAGAGCGCCACCATCGGGATGCTGGCGATCACCATCGCGGCAAGGAGCACGGTGAGCTGGACGTTCTGCGACAGCTGCACCAGGGCCACGCTGATCGGCTGTTTGCCGGTGTCGGAGAAGACCATCAGCGGCCACAGGAAGTCCTGCCAGACGGCGACCAGCGCGAAGATCGACACCACGCCGAGCACCGGCCGGGACATGGGCAGCACGACGGACCACAGGACGCGGAGCTTTCCGGCGCCGTCGATCTCGGCGGCCTCCAGCACCTCGCGCGGCAACTGGTCGAAGAAGCGTTTGAGCAGGTAGAGGTTGAAGGCGTTGGCGACCGCCGGCAGCCAGACGGCGAGGGGGTCGTTGAGCAGGCTGGTGTGGATCAGCGGCAGGTCGGCGACGGTCAGGTACTTGGGGACGACCAGCGCCTGCGCCGGGACCATGAGGGTGGCGAGGATGCCGCCGAGGACCACCTTGCCGAACGCCGGGCGCAACTTGGACAGGGAGTAGGCGGCGGCGGTGCAGAACACCAGTTGGAAGGCCCAGGCCCCGGCCGCCTGGACGACGGTGTTCCCCAGGTGCCGCGGCAGCTCCATCAGCTCCCAGGCGTCGGTGTAGCCGCCGGGGTGCCAGTGCTCGGGCAGCGGGGTGGGCGGGGTGCGGGCCACCTCGTCGGGCGACTTCAGCGCGCCGGTCACCATCCAGTACACGGGGAAGAGGAAGGCGAGCGCGAAGAGGACGGTGACGGTGGTGAACACCGTCCAGTAGAGGGCCTTTCCGCGGGGACGGGCGAGGGCGGCCGGGGAGATCAGGGTGCGGGTGCCCGGGGTCATGTGTCCCCCTCGGTGCGGGTGAGCCGCAGATACAGGGCGGAGAAGGCGCCGAGCAGGACCAGGAGCATGACGCTGAGGGCGCAGGCACCGCCGAAGTCGTTGTAGAGGAAGGCGTATTTGTAGATCAGGTAGAGCACGGTGACGGTGGAGTTCTCCGGTCCGCCGCCGGTGATGACGAACGGTTCGGTGAACACCTGCATGGTGGCGATGATCTGAAGAAGCATCAGCATCAGGATCACGAACCGGGTCTGGGGGATCGTGACGTGCCGCACGCGCTGGAGGAGGTTCGCGCCGTCCAGTTCGGCCGCCTCGTACAGCTCGCCGGGGATGGACTGGAGCGCGGCGAGGTAGACGAGGACGGTGCCGCCCATGTTGGCCCAGGTCGCGACGAGCACCAGGGAGACCAGCGCGGTGTCGGTGCCGTTCGTCCAGTTCGAGGTGGGCAGGTGCAGCAGGCGCAGGGCCTCGTTGGCGAGGCCGGCTCCCGGGTCGTAGAACCACTTCCACAGCAGGGCACTGACCACCGGCGGGATCATCACCGGCAGATAGACCACCACGTGGAAGAAGGGCTTGGCGTGCCGCAGTTCGTTCAGGACGAGCGCGAGCACGAAGGGGACCGCGAAGCCGATGAGCAGCGCCAGCAGGGTGAAGGTGAGGGTGTTGCGCCAGGCGTCGGCGAACTCGGGGTCGTCGAGGACGCGGGTGAAGTTGGCGGTGCCGGCCCACGCGGGCGGTGAGCCCGGGGTGTACCTCTGGAAGGAGATGACGACCGCGCGGATCGCCGGGCCCCAGGAGAACAGGGCGAAGCAGAGCAGGCCGCCGAGGAGGAAGCCGTAGGCGCGGGCCTGGTCGGCCAGGCGGCGCCGGCGGCGCCCGGCCGGGGTGGGTGCCGGGAGCGGCGGGACGGGCGGGTGGGCGACGGGCCGTCGCTCGGCCGTCTTCGTCATGGCGGTCAGCCCCGGGCCAGAATGCTGTCGATCTTTCCGGACGCCTCCTCGAGGAGCTGGTCGATGTCGGCGTCCTCCTTGGTGAGCACGGCGGAGACGACGCCGTCGAGGACGGAGTAGATCTGCTGGGCGTGCGGCGGCTCCGTCTTCAGCCGGAGTTTGCCGTTGCCGTCGAGAAACGCCCGGTAGTTCTCCACCGGGACGTTGGCGTTGGCTTGTTTCACCCGTTGGTCGGTGGCGTCGGCGGCACCGGTGAACAGGCGCGGTTCGGGCAGGCCGACGGGCGCGCCGTGCTTCCTGGCGCGGGCGTAGTCGCCGAGGAAGCCCTTGCCCGGGGTGAGGAACATGTGGTCGAGCCACTTCAGGCCGGCCCGGATCTGGGCGGGCGTGGCCTTCTTGCGGAACATGTAGCCGTCGCCGCCGATGAGGGTGGCGTGGCCGCCCGGCATGGGGGCCAGGGCGAGGTCCTGGTAGTCGCCGCCCTTCTCCTTGACCAGGATCGGGATGTTGTCGGGGGCGGCGAGGTACATGCCGAGCTTGCCCGAACCCATCATCTGCTGCACGTCGTTGAGGACGAGGAGCTGTCTGCTGCCCATCGAGTCGTCGGTCCACCGCATGTCGTGCAGGTTCCGCAGTACGGCGCGGCCCTCGGGGGTGTCGATGGTGGCCTTCTCGCCGTCGGCGCTCACGACGTCGCCGCCTTGCGCGTACAGCTCGGCGGTGAAGTGCCAGCCGCCCTGGTTCTGGGCGCTGTAGTCGGCGTAACCGACCGTGCCGTCGCCCAGGGCGGCGATCTTCCGGGCGGCGGCGCGGACCTCGTCCCAGGTCGCCGGGGGCCGGTCGGGGTCCAGCCCGGCCTCGCGGAACAGGGCGCGGTTGTAGATCAGCCCCATGGAGTAGCCGGTGCGCGGGATGCCGTAGACCTTCCCGTCGACGGTGTAGATGTCCCGCAGCTGCTTCTGGATGCTGTCGTAGCTCTTGAGTTCCTTCAGGTACGGGGTGAGGTCGGCGGCCTGGCCCAGGTCCACGACGTGCCGGACGTCGGTGAAGTACGTGTAGAAGACGTCCTCCATCTGGCCGCCGGCGAGTTTGGCGTCGAAGGTCTTCGGGTCCTGGCAGGGGAAGGCGTCGTGGGCGACGACATCGATGTCCGGGTGGGCCTGTTCGAAGGCGGCGGTGTCCGCCTCGAAGAAGGCGCGGTCGACCTTGGCGCTCCTGGGCGGCTCGCAGTTGACGGTGATGCGGGTCTTGCCGCTCGCCGCGCCGTCGGCGCCGGACCCGCAGGCGGTGGCGGCGAGGGCGAGGGAGGAACAGACGCCGATCGCGACGACGGTACGGCGGAACCCGGTGTGTCTCATCGGTGGACCCCTCATGACACTCGTGGCAGGAGCGGTGGGCGCCGCACACTCAAGCACCGCCGACTTTCGTTCGCAAGATGTCGAGCGGAATCTGTAATTATTCGACAGGTGGCCGGATCTCACGGAGGATCAGTCGCGCGGTGCTTGCGCGGTGGAGCCGCGCACCACCAGCTCCGGCTCGAACAGCAGCTCCTCGGCGGGTACGGCGGTGCCGCCGATCTGCGCGTTCAGCAGCTCCACGGCCGCGCGCCCCATGGCCTCGATGGGCTGGCGGACGGTGGTCAGCGGGGGTTCGGTGCAGTTCATGAACGCCGAGTCGTCGTAGCCCACGACGGAGACCCGGCCCGGGACGTCGTACCCCTTGCGCCGGGCCGCCCGGACGGCGCCGAGGGCCAGCGGGTCGGAGGCGCAGATGATGCCGGTGACACCCCGGTCGAGCAGCCGGGAGGCGGCGGCGTGCCCGCCCTCGAGGGAGAAGATGGCCCGCGCGACGAACTCCTCCGGCAGATCGCCGGCGATCGCCCGGGCGGCGGCGAGCTTGCGGGCCGAGGGGACGTGGTCGGCGGGGCCGAGGAGCAGGCCGATGCGCTCGTGGCCGAGTGAGGCCAGGTGCCGCCAGGCCTGCTCGACGGCCACGGCGTCGTCGCAGGACACGCCCGGGAAACCGAGGTGCTCGATGGCCGCGTTGACCAGCACGACCGGGATGTTGCGCGCGGCGAGCAGCCGGTAGTGGTCGTGCGGCGCGTCGGCCTGGGCGTACAGGCCGCCGGCGAACACGACGCCGGAGACCTGCTGCTGGAGCAGCAGCTCGACGTAGTCCGCCTCCGAGACCCCGCCCTTGGTCTGGGTGCACAGCACCGGGGTCAGCCCGAGCTGGGCCAGAGCACCGCCGATGACCTCGGCGAACGCCGGGAAGATGGGGTTCTGCAGCTCGGGCAGGACCAGGCCGACGAGCCGGGCGCGTTCGCCGCGCAGCTGGGTGGGGCGCTCGTAGCCGAGCACGTCGAGTGCCGTCAGCACGGCCTGCCGGGTGGCGTCGGAGACCCCGGGTTTGCCGTTGAGCACCCGGCTGACGGTGGCCTCGCTGACCCCGACCTTCTTGGCCACTTCCGCAAGTCGTCGCGTCATGAGCGCAAGGCTAGCGCAAGCATTGCAAGCGACTTGCGTAAAGGCGGCAGGGGGCGGGTGGGGTCACCCTTCGGGTGCCGGGACCGCCGTGAGGTGGGACGTGGTGCCTCGGGGCCGGCGGGGGCGGCGCACGGTCGAGGTGGGGCGGCGGGGCTCGCGCAGCACCATCGTCAGGCGCCGGTAGCCCAGCTCCCGCAGCGGCTGCGGCGCCTCCTCCACGATGCGGCACTCGGTGCGCCCGTGACGCGGGTCCGGGTGGTGCAGGAGGCGTACGGCGCCGTCGAGCCGGGTCGCGGCCTCGCCGACGGCGCTGATCCAGTGCGGCAGGCCGTGCCGGTAGGCGGCCTCCATGATCGGATCCTGGGCGATCTCCCGGCGCACGGCCTGGAGTTCGTGGTCGTGGCCGTAGAACTCCAGCGCGGTGCGCAGCTGGGCCAGCATCGGCAGGCACCAGGCCGCTTCGTGCTCGCCGAGGATCCCGCCCGCGTCCGGGTGGAACAGCACGAACCGCAGGAAGTTCACCCCCGGCATGGCCGTCGGATGCGGGCCGACGCCGCGGAACAGCGCCTCGAACGCCCGGTTCGCCATGACCACGTTCCACTGGTGGTCGACGACCATGGACGGGCACGACATGTACTCCAGCAGCGCCCCGTAGTCCTGGAGGTACGCCTGGGTGTCGCAAGTGTCGGGGACGGGCCGCGGTGCCGGCCGCTGCCCTCCTGCCTGATGTGCCATCGGGAGGTCACCCCTCTTGCCTCTGCGGCCTTTCACGCGGCGATGCGATCCTGCTGCCCAGGCAAGAGTCGTGTCAACTATCGTGGCATTTCATGCCGGTTGACGGCTGAAATTCGCCACAGTTGTGGCGACACCTGGATGTGGGTTCCGGACACGGGCTACTCTCCGGGAAGTTCACGGCGATCGCTCGTGAGAAGCACGGACGCACCTGAAGCCCTCTTTAGAGACGTAGGAGTTCTGTCGGTGACGGATGGCTACGAGGATCCGGGCGCCTCGGCGACCGCCCAGCTGCCGGCCGTCGTCGCCCGCGTCACCGCGCTCGCCGACCGCCTCGGCGTACCGCACGCCGAGGTCTTCGACGTCGGGCGGCTCTCCATCGCCTGCGGGGTGCCCGAGCCGGTGGTCAGGGCCCTGCTCAGCGGACGGCCGGCGGGCGAACCGGACGTCCAGGCCCGGTTCCTGCAGCGCCTGGACCTGTTGCGCCGCACCCGGCTGAAACCGGGCGGACGCCGCTACACCCAGCAGGAGATCGCCGACGGCGCGGGCATGTCCCGGCAGCAGGCCGGCGCCCTCATCAACGGCGACCGGCGGCCCACCATGGAGCACTGCGACGCGTTGCAGCGCTTCTTCCGGGTGCACGCCGGCTTCCTCACCGCGGAGGACCCCGAGGCGCTGGCGGGCGCGTTACAGCGCGTCGAGCAGGAGCTGCTGCAGAAGCTCGCGGACCGGGAGCGGGCCGATGGCGAGGCCGCGGAGGATCCGCTGGAGCGGTTGTTGCAGGACCACGGGGTGCGCGGTATCGCCTGGCGGGCCGCGCAGTTGCCCACCGACCAGCACCGGGACAAGGTCGCGGAGTGGCTGGACATGCTCCTGGAGAGCGTGAAGCGGCCCGAGTCGTGAATGCGGGCGGCGGGTCCGGGCGCCCGCCGGTGCCGGGCCGTACGGCACGCCCGGACGCGGCCGTTTCCTCCTCGCGCCTGCGCTGAGCGGGCGAACACGGGCCGAGCCGGACGGGATTGTCAGTGGCGGGCGGCAAGCTGGGGGTGTGCGCCGCGGGACGCGGTGCACGGCGCCGTCAGGGCGCGTGACCGTGACGCCTACCCGGGGAGAGCCGACGATGCCCACCGCCGTACTGACCGATCGTGAGCGCACCGCCGTCCAGGCGTATCTGCGGCTGCTCCACACGGTGCGCGCCGCCCTCGACGCGCCGCCGGAGGCCGGCCGCCCCGCCGTCCTGCCGCCCGCGGTCCTCGCCGAGGCCGAACAGGCGCTGGCCCACGCCGGACTGGCGGGCAACGAGGCGGAGTTCTTCCGCCTGCTGCGCGACTGGTACCCGCCCGCCTGACGGCCCGGCGGCGCGCGGGACGCCCGGTGCCGGGGCGCTGGGGCGGGCGGGGTACGCGGTTCACCGGCCGTCAGGGGCGCGGGGGCGGGTACGGTACGCGGTTCACCCGCCGTCAGGGGCGGAGTTCGGTACGCGGTCCGCCGGTCCGTCAGGGACTCGGGGCCGGGGACGCGTGCGGTACGACGACGGACGTCGCCGCCACTCCGTCCCGGACGATCCACCGTCCCTCGAAGGCCTGGAGGCGCCGGCCGCCGACCAGGGGCCCGGGCACGAGGAGTTCGGCGCGCAGGGTGCCGTACGACGCGCCGCCGCTGTCCGGGTGCAGGGTGATGTCGGCCTCGGAGAAGTCGAGCCACTTGCGGGTGAGGGGGAACCACGCCTTGTAGACGGACTCCTTGGCGCTGAACAGGAGCCGGTCCCAGTGCACGGTTGGCCGGCGCAGGGCCAGCTCGCCGAGCCGCGCGGACTCGGCGGGCAGGAACACGGCGTCGCCGACGCCCTCGGGGAGCGGCCCGTGCGGCTCGGCGTCGATGCCGAGGGAGGCGAGGTCGGCGGCGCGGACCAGCGCGGCGGCGCAGTAGCCGTCGCAGTGGGTCATGCTGCCGACCAGCCCGTCCGGCCACAGCGGGGCGCCCCGCTCGCCGCTGAGCACGGCCTGCGGCGGCACGCCGAGCTTCTCCATGGCGCGCCGGGCACAGCCGCGCACGGCGGCGAACTCACGGCGCCGCTTGGTCACCGCGCGCACGACGAGCGCCTCCTCCGCCGGGTAGAGCGGGGTCTCCCACAGCGGGTCGTCAGTGTGCGCCTCCACGGCCACGACCGACTCCGGGAGCAGCTCCTCGATCACCTGCTTCGACCTCCATCGGCAGGATGCGGCGCAGCCTTCCCGGCGGTTCCGGGCGCTTGCGCCATTCGCGGGGGTATCCCACGGAGACCTCCATGAAGCGGACTCCGTCGTGCCAGGTGGTGCGGGGGATGTGCAGATGGCCGTAGACCATGGTGGCGACCCGGAACCTGCGGTGCCAGTCGGCGGTCAGCCCGGTGCCGCACCACATGGCGAACTCGGGGTGCCAGAGGATCTCGGTGGGGTGCCGGTCCAGCGGGTAGTGGTTGGCCAGCACGGTCGGGAGGTCCTCGGGCAGCTCGGCCAGCCGGCGCTCGGTCTCGGCGACCCGGGCCCGGCACCACGCCTCACGGGTCGGGTAGGGGTCGGGGTGCAGCAGGTACTCGTCGTTGCAGACGATGCCCGTGCTCTCCGCGTAGGCCAGGCCCTCCGCCTTGGTGGCGCAGCCGGCCGGCAGGAACGAGTAGTCGTACAGCAGGAACAGCGGGGCGACGACGGCCGGCCCGCCGGCGCCGCGCCACACGGGGTAGGGGTCCTCGGGGGTGACGACGCCCAGTTCCCGGCAGACCTCGACCAGGTGTTCGTAGCGGGCGACGCCGCGCAGGGTGACCTCGTCCCTGGGGTGCGTCCACAGCTCGTGGTTGCCGGGCACCCACAGCACCTTGCGGAAGCGGCTCGCGAGCGTGCCGAGGGCCCAGCGGATGTCGGCCACGGTCTCGGCGACGTCGCCGGCCACGATCAACCAGTCCTCGTCGCTCTCGGGCCGCATGCCCTCCACGAGGGCGCGGTTGTCCGGATAGCCGATGTGCAGGTCGCTGATGGCGAGCAGCTGTCCGGCGCCGGCCGTCGACTCCACCCCGCACACCCCTTCCGATCATCCGATGGCACCACAAGAACACACCGACCCCGCCCGGGACAAGAGTCTTCTGGCCGGGCGTCAGCTTCCCGGGCCCGAGGGCGACTTGGCGGGTCATGGTCGTTTTCCGGTCACCGTGGAGGAGGCTCCCGGACCGGATTCCGTCCCGGGTCCGGGTCGTGCCGGATCACCGCTCCACGGTATCGCGACCGCCCGGCCAGGCGCGCGTCCAGATCCGGCACCGGAACGCACGGGCCCTCGGCGGCCGACGGCGGTGTGACCGGATACCGATGGTCCCACTGAGCGAAAGTTCGACAGTACGCAACTATACGAACTGTCGTAGTGAGCCGGGCCGCCCTGCCCATGACCCGAAGGGCCGACCATGTCCCCCTCCCCCGGGCCGCACACGCGGCCGACCGGAACCGGCCGGACCCGGCCGGGCTGGAGCCTGGCGCTGCTGGCGCTGGCCCAGCTGATCTTCTCCCTCGACCTGAACATCGTGTTCGTCGCCCTGCCCGACATCGGCGCCGACCTGGACTTCCCCGGCCAGACCCAGCAACTGGTCGTCAGCGCCTACGTGGTCTTCGCCGGCGGCTTCCTGCTGCTCGGCGGCCGGGCCGCCGATCTGCTCGGCCGGCGCCGGATCTTCGTGCTCGCGCTCTCCGTGTACGCCGTCTCCTCGCTGGCCGGCGGACTGGCGGGCAGCCCGGAGGTCATCGTCGCCGCGCGGGCGGTGCAGGGCATCGGCGGCGCGCTGCTGCTGCCGTCCACGCTGTCGCTGATCAACACCCTGTTCGAGGAGGGCCCGAGGCGGAACCGGGCGCTCGCCGTGTGGGGCGGGGCCGGGGCCAGCGGCCTGACCGTCGGCGCGCTGCTGGGCGGCCTGCTCACCGAGGCCTTCGGCTGGCCCGCCGTGTTCTTCGTCAACGTGCCGCTGGCCGGGCTCGTCGCCCTGGCCGCCGTGTTCGTCATCCCGCGCGACCCGGCGGGCGGCGCGGGCCGCCGGTTCGACCTGCCCGGCGCCCTGACCGTCACCGCCGGCGCCACCCTGCTCGTCTTCGCGCTGGTGGAGGGCCCGGAGTGGGGCTGGGCCGCGCCGGCGGTCATCGGCGCGGCCGTCGCCGCCGTGGTGTGCCTCGCCGCGTTCGCCGCGATCGAGTCCCGCAGCGCCGACCCGCTGATGCCGTTCCGGCTGTTCCGCAACCGCAGCCTGAGCGTGGCCATCACGGTGACGTTCCTGTACATGGCCACGTTCGGCACCCTGCCCTACTTCCTCACCGTGCTGCTGCAGTCGGTGCACGGCTTCAGCGCCCTGGACACCGGGCTCGCCTTCCTCGTGCCCTCCGTCGCCATCGCCGCCGGCACCCAGCTCGGCGAGCGCATGACCACCCGGCTGGGCGCGCGCACCACGCTGATCACGGGCTTCCTGGTCGGCGCGGTGGGCACCGCCGCCCTCTCCCTCGGCTTCGACGCGGACGCCGGCTACGGCATCGCCGTACCCGGGCTGATCGTCTCCGGGGTGGGTCAGGGCATCGTGTGGACGTCCATGTGGATCGCCGCCGCCACCAAGGTCGCGCCCGGCGAACAGGGCATCGCCAACGGCATGGCCTCCACCACCCTCAACCTGGGCAACGCCATCGGCCTGGCCGTGCTCACCGCGCTCGCCGACGCCGGTACCGACGGCAAGACCGGCCGGGCGCTGCGGGCCGCCACCGCGGACGGGGAGTTCCTGGTCGTCCTGCTCACCGCGGCCGGCATGGCCCTCGGCCTGCTGATCGCGCTGTGGCTGCCCCGTGCCCGGGCGGCCGACGCTCCCGTGGCCGGCTCGCCGGAGCCCTCGGCGGGGGCCGGCGCGCCCGCCGCCGTCACCGAGGAGGCGGCCACGTCCGGGAACCACTGACACGCGGGGTGCGGCCCGCACCGGCAGGGTGCGCGAGGGGGCTCCGGTTGGCCGTATGATCGCCCCGACACCGGCGCCCCGACTCCCTTGCCTCCAGGGCCGTTTGGTGACCCTTCCTCGCACCTGCCCGGGCACGGGCCGCTCCGCCCTGCCCGCACACCCGAAAGGCGGCCTGCATGCTCTCTCGCGTACGCGTCTGGCTCAACCGCACGTACGCGGAGAACGTGTTCTTCATGGATCAGCTGCGGAGAAATCCCGGTGACCGGGCGGTCGAGATCCACGCCACGCACGGTGATCCGGACTCGCCGGTGCTGGCCGCCGCCGACACGGCCGAGCTGGAGCCGGAGGGCCTGTCCCCGGCCGCGTACGTCGAATACGCGCTCGACCAGTGCGCCCGGCGCGGCATCGACGTGTTCGTGCCCCGGCTGCACCAGGCCGCGATCGTGGCGCACCGGGCCGAGTTCGCGGCGGCCGGTACGGCGCTGCTGGCCCCGACGCCCGAGGCGGTCGCCGTGTTCGAGAACAAGGCGATCGGGTACGAGGCGGTGCGCTCGGTGGGTGTCCCGGTGCCGCCGTGGTGGCGGGTCCGGACGGCCGACCAGCTCCTCGCCGCGGTGGAGGACTTGGAGGAGGCCGGGCACCAGGCGTGCGTCAAGCCGGCCGCCGGGGCGGGCGGGGCCGGCTTCCGGGTGATCACCCGGTCGCCCCTGTCCCTGTCCCAGCTGAGCGGCTACCCCGGCGCGTCCGTGCAGCTGGACGCGGTCCTCGACGCGCTGCGGCGGTCCGGGGAGCCGGTGGACTGGCTGGTGATGCCCCGCCTGGCGGAACCGGAGGTGTCCGTCGACTGCCTGACCGGGACGGACAACCGGGTACGGCTCGCCATCGGCCGCACCAAGAACGGCCGCCGCCGGGGCTTCACCCTGGACGAGCGGTGGCTGGCGCCGGCCCGGCTGATCGCGGAGGGCTTCGGGCTGCACCATCTGTCCAACATCCAGTTCCGGATGCTCGGCGACCGCCCGGTGCTGCTGGACGTCAACACCAGGCCCGCCGGCGGGCTGCACCAGCTGTCGCTCTGTGGGGTGAACGCGCCCTGGGCGGCGGTGCGGCTCGCGCTGGGCGACGACCCCGGGGTGATCGAACCGCCGTTCCTCGGCCAGGACTACACGGTGCTGGCGGGACCGCGTCCGCTGCTGCCCGCCGGGCCGGCCCGGCAGCGGCCGGAGCCCGCCGAGGTGGCACTCCCGGCGGTGCCGACGCCCGCGCAGACGGCCCCGGCGGGCGAGGTGCTGCCGCTCTAGGCGACGGCCCTCCGAGCCGGCCGGGGCTTCCCGGCCACGCCGTCGGGGCTTCCCGGCCGGCGGGCGCACCGTCCGGGGTTCTCAGCCGGCCGACACGTCGTCGGGACTTCTCGGCCGACGACCGACACGCCGTCGGGACTACTCACCGGCCGGTGCGCCCGTCGGGGCTTCCCGGCCGGTCGGTGCACCGTCCGGGCTTCCCGGCCGCCGGGTGCGTCGTCGGGGCTTCTCAGTCGGCCGGTGCGCGGATCGGGCGGAGCAGGGCGGCTCGCGTCCGGCGGGCCGTGCGGGTCACGCGGTCGCCCAGCCGGCGCAGTACGGAGGCCGGCAGGAAGACCGCGTCCGCCACGATCATCGCCAGCGAGAAGAACGGCAGGCCGAGCAGCGTCCCGATCCCCGCGTGCATCCCCATCATGACCATCACGATCGCGGTGCGGGTGCGACGGTTGAGCAGCAGGAAGGGGAAGGCGACCTCGGCGATGACCGTGCCGTAGGTCAGCAACAGGACGACCAGGCTGTGGCCGGCGACGGCCCGGGACAGCGCGGGCCACGGCGTGACGTTGCCGATGTGCAGCGCGTAGTACAGCGCCGTGCCCTCCTGCCAGAGGGATCCCTGGATCTTGTACCAGCCGGAGGACGAGTAGATCAGGCAGATCTGGACCGCGATGACGAGCATCGCCCCGGCGTGCACCACGTTGCCGGCCATGGTCAGGACGGTGCGCGGCTCCCCCGGGGCGCGGCGCCGCACCAGCCACCCCACCAGGTGCGCCGCGAGGAAGGCCCGGAGCAGCCACGCCCAGCCCGCGCCGAGTCGTCCCAGCCCGGTGACCAGGGCGAGTAAGGCGGCGCAGCACACCCACAGGACGATCCCGGTCGCGTCGGCGTCGTGGTCCCGGCCTTTCGCGGCCCGGCGGGCGTCCAGCGACCAGACCGCGCCGCAGCGGGTGAACACCAGGTAGACCGCCATGATGTGGAGGAGGTTGTCACCGCCGTTGCCCACGAAGGGGTTGCGGTTCTGGACCGCCATCACGGCGATCATGAAGAGCAGTGAGGCGGTCCGGGTCCGCCAGCCGAGGAGCAGCATCACCGACGCGGCGACCGCCGCCGCGTAGACGGCCTCGAACCACGGCCGGCCGTCGTACCACAGCAGGACGGTGAAGGCGTGGGTCGTGGCGTTCCACTGCCGGGCCATGTCCCAGCTCCACGGGCCGTCCGGTCCGTACAGCTCGGCCCGGTCCACCCATTCGCGCAGCAGCAGGGCGAGCCAGGTCAGCGCGAGGCCGATCCGGAGGACGGCGGCCTGGTACGGCGCGAAGGGCTCGGCGGCGATCCGCGCGAGACCGCGCCGCACGGCCGAGGCGAAACCGCGCGACAGCGGGGCCGGACCGGGTGGTCCGGAGGGACGGCCGGGCGGCGTCGAGGGGTATGCGGTCATCCGGCGTCCTCCGCCCTGACGATCCACCACGGCTGGACTAGGTAGCTCGTCCTGGTGTCGACGTACTGGTAGCTCCACGGGGGCGCCGGCACCGGTGTGACGGCCGAACGCAGCTGGACGCGGCGTACGGTGCCGCCGTCGGCCCGCGGGCCGAGTCGCCGGACGGCGATGCGCACCAGGTACTGCCGCATGAGGCTGCCGTACAGGCCGGTGGGGCGGCCCTGGCTGTCGAGCGATTCGATGAAGTTGTTCCAGGCGACGCGCAGTTGGTTCTGGTACGCCTGGCCGGGCAGCGGATGGTGCGCGATCCGGGTCTCGTCCTTCGCGGTCAGGTCCAGCCACCGGGTGGTGGAGAGGCTTCCGTCGGGCATCTCGACCTGTGCGCGGGCGTGCACATGGGTGTTCGCCGTCGACGGGTTGGGGGCGAAGAGTTTCCACTGCTGGGCGAACTCCGGGCCGAGGTACCGGCTGATGCCGGCGGCGTGCCGCTGGGAGAGGTGGTTCGGGGGCGCGATGGCGAGGAAGACCACCGCCAGGTGCACGGCGGCCCCGACCACCACGGCCACCGCCGTGAGCGCGATGACCCACCGTGAGACCGGCGAGAGACCGGACAGCCCTCCCGGGCCGTCGGCGCGGCCACCCGGCGAGCGGTCCCCCGGGTCCGGCGGCTCCTTCGGCAGCACCTCGGCATCAGGAGGTCGCATGGCATTTCCAGGAGGGGTGCGGGTGTCGGTCGCATACGGTTTCCCGGCGCCGGCCGGACGGCAAGGGGCAGAACGACCCCTTTCCTCCTCGTTCTCATTCACCGGTCAGGCCGTACCGCAACGCCAGCCGGGTCAGATCCGCCCGGCGATGAAATCCGCTCTTGCTGCGCAGCCGGTCCAGATGCGAGTGCACCGTGTTCTCGGTGATGTTCAGCGTGACCGCGATTTCCCGGTCCGTGGCGCCGTCGGCGAGCAGCCGTAGAATTTGCCGCTCCCGGTCGGTGAGACGAGGCGGCGGCGCGGGCAGGACCCGGCCGTCGAGGTCGGCGGAGAAATAACTGCTCCCGGAGGCCACGGCACGGATGGCCGTCAGCAATTCCGTTTCCCCGATTCTGTGGCCCAGATAACCGCGGGCCCCCGCCTCGATGCACAGCACGGCGTCCGACTGTTTCTCGGAGAACGCCAGCACGACGACCGCGTGTCCCCTGCGGTGCAGCCGGGAGACGACGCTGGACGTCTCCCAGGTGGACAGCTGGACGTTCAGCAGGACGACCTCGCCGTGGTTGCCCTGATCGCGGTAGTCGCCCACCTTCCTGACCGAGGCCACGATCCGCAGATCCGGTTCGGGGTCGATCACATGCGTCAGGCCGTGGGCGATCAGCGGGCAGTCGCAGATGACGCTGATGGGGGTCTCGGGTGCGTCCATACGGGCTCCAGGGCGTAGCGGACCGCCACGCGGCGGGCGACGGGGTCAACGGCCGGCCGTCATGCCGTCGGATCCCAGAGTGGCCACAGTCCCGTGCCACGGCACGCCCAGTGGGCCAGCCGGGCGCACGGAGCCCGTTCCGCGCCCGGGCGGACGACGGCCCCGGCGTCTCCGTACGGAGGCCGGGGCCGGTGACCGGGAAGGCGGACGCGTCGCCCGTCAGCCCTGTTGCTGTTGCTGCTGACCGCCCCCGCCGCCCTGCTGCTGCTGACCGCCTCCATCGCCCTGTTGCTGTTGCTGCTGACCGCCCCCGCCGCCCTGCTGTTGCTGACCGCCCCCACCGCCCTGCTGCTGCTGTTGCTGCTGCTGCTGTTGCTGCTGCTGTTGTTGCTGCTGCTGTTGTTGTTGTTGCTGCTGCTGTTGTTGCTGCTGCTGCTGTTGCTGCTGTTGCTGCTGTTGCTGCTGTTGCTGTTGCTGCTGTTGCTGCTGCTGCTGCTGTTGCTGCTGACCGCCCCTGCCCCCCTGCTGTTGCTGACCGCCTCGGCCGCCCTGCTGTTGCTGCTGTTGACCGCCCCGGCCGCCCGGATCGGCGAGCTTCGCGCAGGTCACCTTGCCGAATTTGGACGTCACCGTGTAGGTGTCGTTCGGAAGCCCGGTGAATTCGAAGAAGCCGCCGGGTGTCGTGGTGAACGTACCCACCGACGCCCCTGCGGAATTTCTCGCGGTAACCGTCTCACCGTCCGGGAATCCCCTTCCCGATATCGCGATCCGACCGCCGGCGAACTGCGACGCGGTGCACGTTATGTCTTTCCGTGCGGGAGCTGCATCGGTCGAGGAGGCGGCAATGGAAATCCCTCCGGCGAGCACCATGCCCACTACGGCGGTCGCCGCGATCTGCTTCTTCATCAGTTGTTCCCATCCTTGAGTGAAAAGCCGAGCAGAGACCGTCATGGCCGCTGTCACCCGCCGGCACGCCCCCTGATTACTCTCCTCCAGCAGCGTCACCCGGCTCGGGCGGAGTTTTCAAGGGGTAGAAATACCGGCTCACTCACGGGGCAGAACCGCCGACCGCCGCGGAGAATATCCGTCGGCTCGCTACTTCAGATACCCCAGCCCGGGGTGCGCGGCGGCGTACTCCTCCACCAGCCGGCGGGCGATGTTCACGGAGTCCACCAGCGGGTGCAGGGCGAACGCCTTGACGGCGGTGGCGCGGGAGCCCGACTCCGCCGCGGACAGCACCTGCCGCTCGACGTCCTTCACCGCGCACACCAGACCGGTGGCGTGACCGGGCAGCGGATCCGCGGCCAGGGGGTGCGCGCCGCCCGCGTCCACCAGGCACGGGACCTCGACGACGGCGTCCGCGTCGAGGACGTGGAGGGTCGAGCGGTTGCGGACGTTGAGGATCAGCGTGGCCCGTTCGTCCCGGGCGATGGCCCGCATCAGGGCGAGCGCGACCTTCTCGTAGCCGCCGGACAGGTCCTCCTCCTCGCGTTCGCCGGCGCCGGCGCTCTCCCGGTTCTCCGCCATGTAGGTCGCCTCCCGCTCGGCGCGGGTACGGTCCCAGGCGCGCAGGGCGGAGACGCCCGGGTCGGCCGCCTCGGCGTAGAAGCGGGCCTGCTGGTCGCGCAGGAAGGCGCCGCGGGTCCGCTCGGCCCGCTGGTAGGCGCGGACGGTCTCCCGGTTGAAGTAGTAGTAGTGCAGGTACTCGTTGGGAATCGCGCCGAGCGAGCGCAGCCAGTCGGCGCCGAACAGCCGGCCTTCCTCGAAGGAGCCGAGCAGCGCGGGATCGCCGAGCAGCCGGGGCAGTTCGTCGCGTCCGGCGACGCGCAGGGCGCGCACCCAGCCGAGGTGGTTGAGGCCGACGTAGTCGACGAAGGCGTGCTTCGGGTCGGCGCCGAGGACCCGGGCGATGCGACGGCCGAGGCCCACCGGCGAGTCGCAGATGCCGATGACCCGGTCACCGAGATGGCGGGCCATGGCCTCGGTGACCAGGCCGGCCGGGTTGGTGAAGTTGATGACCCAGGCGTCCGGGGCGAGCCGGGCCACCCGCCGGGCGATGTCCACGGCGACGGGAACCGTGCGCAGTCCGTAGGCGATGCCGCCCGCGCCGACGGTCTCCTGGCCCAGCACCCCCGCCGCGAGCGCGATCCGCTCGTCCTCCGCCCGGCCCCGAAGACCGCCGACGCGGATCGCGGAGAAGACGAAACCGGCGCCGCGCAGGGCCTCGTCGAGGTCGGTGGTGGCGGACACCACGGGCGCGTCGGGAACCCCCTCGGCCTGCTCCGCCAGCACCCGGGACACCGCCCGCAGCCGACGGTCGTCCAGATCGTGCAGCACCACCTCGGTGACCCGCCCCTCGCCGTGGTCGGCCAGCAGCGCGCCGTACACCAGCGGCACCCGGAACCCGCCACCGCCCAGAATCGTCAGCTTCACGCCCGCACCCTTCTCCGCTCCGGCACCCTGCTTCCCTGCCGCACCCTTGTAGCAGACCGGCGGCCGGACGGGCGGGCCACCGGCCGGCCGCCGGTGACGGCCGCACGCGACCCGCCGAGAGGACAGCCGTTGCCGCATCCCTCAGACTCGGAAGAGATGACCGGTCTCCCGAGAAATGACCGGCCTCCCGAGAGATGACCGGTCCGTCGCGCCGGAAGGGGCGGAACCGTGCACAGTGTGCCGCTGTGGCTCTGGCTGGTCTTCGCCGTCACCGTACTGGTGTCGCTGGCCGTGGACCTGCTCGCGCACCGCCACGCCCATGTCATCCATTTCCGCGAGGCCGCCGCCTGGAGCGTGGTCTGGGTCGGCCTGGCCATCGTCTTCGGCGCGGTCGTCTTCCTCGTGGTCGGGACGACCGCCGGCGTGGAGTACACGACCGCGTGGCTGCTGGAGAAGAGCCTGTCGGTCGACAACCTGTTCGTCTTCGCGCTGATCTTCGGGTACTTCAGGGTGCCGCGGGCCTATCAGCACCGGGTGCTGTTCCTCGGCGTCCTCGGCGCCCTGGTCTTCCGCGGCATCTTCCTCGCCGCGGGCGTGGCCGTGGTGAGCCGCTTCACGGCAGTCCTGTTCGTCTTCGCGGCCGTCCTCTTCTACAGCACGTACAAGATCCTCCGGGAGGAGGACGACAGTTTCGATCCCGGCAAGAGCATCGCCGTACGCCTGCTGCGCAAGGTGGTCCCCGTCCGGGACGAGTACGCAGGCACGCACTTCTTCGTGAAGGAGGCCGGCAAGCACGTCGCCACCCCGCTGCTGGCCGTCGTCGCCGCGATCGAGGCCGCCGACATCGTCTTCGCCGTCGACAGCGTGCCCGCCGTGCTGGCCGTCAGCAACGACGCGTTCATCGTCTACACCAGCAACGCCTTCGCCATCCTCGGCCTGCGCGCGCTGTACTTCATGCTCGCCGGCCTGCTCGACCGCTTCCACTACCTCAGCAAGGGCCTGGCTCTCATCCTCGCCTTCATCGGCGTCAAACTCGTCCTCCAGGCCTCGCACAAGACGATCAGCAGCGCCGTGCCCGAAATCCCCTCGCTGCTCAGCCTCGCCGTCATCGCCATCGTCCTGGCCGTGTCCGTCGGCCTCAGCCTGCTGCGCCCGCCGCCGCCCGGAGCCCCTCCTCCGGCGCACCCGGAGGCGCCTGCGGAATCCGCGTCCGCCGCCGACGGGGGCGGCTCGGCCGACGGCGGCTCGCACACTCCCGGGCCGGACCCGCCCCACGACACATGAGGAACGACCGAGGGCGCCTGAGGGACGGCCGAGGACACCTGCGGCGCCGCAGAGCCGTGCGCACCGGGCGCGCCCAGCGAAGTCACTCTTTAAAGTGATGGCAAAGTATCACCAAGAGACAGTAAAATGGCGGGCATGAGGGGCGAACAGAAACACCGGACGCGCACGTCGGAATTCGTCTGCGGCTCGTGCAAACAGCCGGTGGACACCGTCGTGGAGCGCCACAAGAGCTTCGGCGTCTTCATACCGGTCTGGACGGCCGGTCCCTGCCACAACCCCCGATGCCCGGAGTACGTCTCGGAGGCTGAGCTCATCGGCCGACTGCGCGGCGCCCGGGACAGAAGGGCCGGGCGCATACGCCACTGAGGCGCGAGCCGGGTCCGAGGAGGTGGCCCATGACCCGTGACCACCGCTTCCACCTCGACCGGGAGGGGCATTCGGTCACCGTGCGGACCGGCACCGCGCGGGAACCCACGGAGGTCCTGGTCGACGGCAAGGTGGTGGCCGCCCGGCACCGGCGCGGTCACCGTGAGCGCGTGATCGAGCTGACCGCGGAACTGCCCGGCGACCCGCCACGGCCCGTGACCGTCCGCGTCGACTGGCGGACCGGGGCCGGGAGCGGTCCCGTCTGCGTCATGGAGGCGAAGGGCACCTGCACCGTCATCCCCCGCGCCTCGCCCGGCCCTTCGGCCCCGCGCCCGGCGGTCCGGGTCCTCGCCCGCCACCCTCTGCGGTGGCTGCGCCGGCACCTGCCACGACACCCCCCACCGCCGCACCGGACGGCGCGACGGCTCCGGTGACAACGGGGCACCACCGGACGGCGGCTTCCCGGCCCGCCGACCCTGGCTTCCCGGTTCCGCCAGTCCCGGCCTGCCCCGCTTGGCCGACCGACGCCACCCGGCTGGCCGGCCGACCCACCGGGTTGGCCGGTCGGCTCTTCGGGGGCGGTCGGCCCGGCGCGCCTCCGGGCGGGGTCCGAGCGGTACGGGCTCGCTGGTCGTCACCGGGGTGAGCCGCGCAGCGCCACCGCGGGGATCACCGCCAGGGCGAGGACTCCGGCCGCCACCGCCAGGGTCGGGTAACCGCTGCCCGTCACCACCAGGCCCGACACCATGCCGCCCGTCGCGCCCGCCACGGACATGCCCACGTCCGCCAGGCCCTGCACCGTGGCCCGGATCTCAACGGGGGCGGCGTGCGTGAGCAGGGCGGTGCCGCCGATCAGAGCGAGGTTCCAGCCGATGCCGAGGAGGACGAGCGCACAGGCCGACAGGGCGACGGAGGCCGGCGGGGCGAGGCCCGCGAGCAGGCCGCCGCACAGCAGGACGCCACCGGACGCGGCCGCCAGGGGCCCGCCGCCCACCCGGTCCGCGAGCAGGCCGCTGAGCGGTGACGGCAGGAGCATCGCGCCCACGTGCAGGGCGATGACCAGACCTGCGGTCTGCGTTCCGTGTCCGTGGCCGGTCAGGTGCACCGGCGTCATGGTCATCACGGAGATCATCACGAGCTGGGCGGTGACCATCACGGTGGCACCGGTGACGACCCCGGAGGCGCCGCGCACCGGCCCGTGCGGCCCGGCACCGGACGCCGGCTCCCCGCCGGGACTTTTCGCGGCCGGTTCCGGCCGGGCCGGCAGGGGGCGCAGCCACACCAGCAGCACCACGGCCGCCGCGGTGTAGGCGGCCGTCGCCAGCAGGAACGGTCCGGCCAGCCGGGGGATGCCCCAGGCGTGGGCGAGCGCGCCGGTGGGGCCCACGAGGTTCGGGCCCGCCACCGCGCCCAGGGTCATGGCGACCAGTACGGTGCCGGTGGCCCGGCCGCCTTGACCGGGCGGGGCCAGCTCGGCGCCGGCGTAGCGCGCGAGCAGCCCCGTGGCCGTACCCGCCCCGTACACGAAGAGCGCGGCCAGCAGCAGGGCGGGCCGGTGGGCCGCGGCCCCCGCGACCACTCCCGCGCTGCCGGCGGCGGCCACGCCGTTGCCGAGCGCCAGCCCGACGCGGCGCCCGTGGTGCTGGCAGACCCGCCCGAGGGCCGCGGCGCCGAGGGCCGCGCCGATGGTGAACAGCGCGACCGGCAGCCCCGACAGGCTCGTGGAATCGAACAGGTCCTGGGCGAGCAGGGCGCCGACCGTGATGCCGGCCGCCGTGCCGGCACCGCCGAGCACCTGGGAGACGACGAGCACCGTCAGCGCGCGGCCCGGCGCCCGGGAGGCGTCCGCCGTCGCGGGCACCGGGGCCGTCCGGGTCATGCGCCCGACCGCACCGGGGCCGCCACGCCGTCCCGCCCCGGTGTCCCGGCGGACTCCCCGGAGACCGCCGCACCGTCGGACCCCCGTGACCCCGCCGAACCCCCGGAGACCGCCACGCCGTCCGAGCCCCGCGTCCCGGCCGGACCCCCGGAGACCACCACACCACCCGGCCCCCCTGACCCGGCGGACTCCCCTGAGGCCGCCGCGTCCTCGGCCAGGGTCGCGATCTCCGCCAGGGACAGGCCGAGTTCGTCGCGCAGGAACCGCACGATCGTCCAGTGCGGCACGGCGTCCTCGTCGAAGGGGCCGAACGCGGCCGTGTAGAGGGGGATCCAGCGCAGCGCCTCCTCGGCGGCCGTGGCCCGCCCGGGCGCTTCCTGGTAGGCGTCGTAGGAGATGCTGCGGTGGTGGATGAAGCGGGCGCCGGGCAGCCGCTGTTCGCACAGTTCCCGGTACTCGCGGGTCTGCAGGATGAGGTAGTGCCAGATCTCGTCGATGTCCTGCTCGACGGGGAGGAAGAGGCCGCCGAGCCGGTCGGGGTGGCGGGAGACCAGGTACAGGTAGCGCAGGCACTCGCGGACCTGGTGCCGGACGACGTCCTCGGTGGGGCTGCCGGGCTTGGCCAGGAAGTGCCGGACCACCTCCTCGTGCAGGGCGGGGCCGAGCAACTCCTCGGCAGTGGGGGCCTGTTCGGTGGCGCCGCCGGAGAGGGCGGGCGCTGCGGACGTGGGCATGGGATTCCTGTCGGGGTCGTGGCCGGGCCGGGTAAGGGGGGCGCCGCCGTGAGGGCGGGTCAGGACGGGTCGGGCGCGGACAGCCAGGCGTACTTGCCGGAGCGCCCGATCGGCAGGCGGGCGCGGTGCTCCACCTGGCAGGAGCGCCCGGTCAGGGCCGTGACGTCGGCGGCGAGCCGGGCGGTCTCGTCGGGCGTGAGCGGTACGTCGTCGAAGGTGGTGTAGGCCAGCAGGCAGGTGTCGTCGCCGGTCAGCCTCAGGTGGTGCAGGAAGACGCGGTCGCTGACGCCGGTGATGAGGCTGTCGAGGTCGGCCTGGGCGACGGGCCCTTGGGGGGTGGGCAGGAGTTCCTTCTCCCGGCCGCAGAAGGAGACGATCCGCTCCGGGTCGGTGCTGCCGTCGCGGGTGCGCACGCAGTCGCCGGAGCGGTAGCGGACCAGCGGCATGTACGGGTTGCGGACGCTGGTGACGATGAGGCTGTGGATGCCGCTGCCCGGCGCCACCGGGATCAGCTCGACGCTCATGTCCGTGAGGTACGGCCGGTAGCGGCCCTCGGCGTCGCTGTAGAAGAGGTAGCCGAGTTCGGTGCTGCCGAAGAGGTCGACCACGGGGCAGTCGAAGTGGGACCGCAGATAGGCGCGGACGTTGAGCGGTGTGTACTCGTAGGCGTGGACGATGCCCGCCGGGCGGGGGAAGCGGTCCCACAGGCCCCAGGCGGAGACTTTGCGGACCAGGTGGGCCAGGTGGTAGCCGGAGCAGTCCAGGAGGTAGGCGCCGTCGGGGTGGGCGCCGGCCACCTCCCGGATCTCGCCGAGCATGCGCTCGACGTCCTCGCGCTCCCAGTCGGCCGGGTCCAGGCGGCGGTTGAGGTACAGCGTGCGGTCGTCGAGCCAGCGTTCACCGGGGGTCGCGCCGGGCCTGCGGGCGTTGACACGGGCCACGTGCTCGGTGGCCAGCACGGTGGTCAGCGAGACCCGCCGGGCCCCGGCGTGCCAGGAGGCGCCGAGCTCGGGGTGTTCCTGCCACAGGCGGTAGTAGGAGCGGAGCAGGAAGTAGGGCGGCCGGATGATCTGCATACGGGCGTGGTTGGTGCCCGTGGACAGGACGAACTCGGCCTCTCCCGTCTCCAGCGCGCGGGCCAGTCGAGGGGTCATCCAGTTGTCGGGGAAGCCCCGGGCGATCTCCGGCTTCTCCAGGATCGGGAAGTGGCCCCGCTCCACGGAGGCGCGGTAGATCGGGATGTCGCGCACCTTGTCCAGGACGTCGGCACTCGGCATGCGGTTCACAGGGGGCTCTCCGGGCGGTGTCGGCGGTGGCAGCGGAGGGCTGCCGGCGCGGCGACGGCCACGCCGGCAGCCCGGGGTGTCAGCACAACGGCCCGGAGATCAGCGGGAGATACAGCCGCTCTTCGCCGTGACGCTGATGCAGCCGCTCTTGGGCGCGGCGCTGATGCAGCCGTCCTTCGCCGCCTCGGCGGAGTTGAGGGCGACCCACCGCTGCCACACGGATTCCTCGGTCATGCGCTTGATGAGCTGGTCCATGGGGAACCTCCGGAAAGTAGGAGACGTAACGTTTCTGCACACACAGACAACCCAGGGCGTTGACGCTCACCCATCGCCACCGAAGGTAAAGAGATGGTCAATCAGTAGTCAATAGAGAGTAGGGGGGTTGGCCGGAAACACACGTTCGCGCCCCAAACCCCCGCACCGCACACCGGACCCCCGCTCCCGCGCGACGGCCGACACGCCCGGCCTACCGCATCTCCGCCCGGAAGGCCACCGGCGTCTGCCCGGTGTGCAGATGGAAGAACTTGGAGAAGTTGGCCGCGTCGGGAAAGCCCACGGCCGCCCCGACGCGGCCGATCGGCATCTCCGTGTGCGCGAGGAGGCGCTTGGCCTCCAGGATCACGCGCTTGTCGATGAAGCCCTTGGGGGTCTCGCCGGTGGCCGCG
The DNA here is from genome assembly GCF_011820545.1 of Streptomyces sp. DSM 40868. Classification (NCBI taxonomy): domain Bacteria; kingdom Bacillati; phylum Actinomycetota; class Actinomycetes; order Kitasatosporales; family Streptomycetaceae; genus Streptomyces; species Streptomyces sp. DSM 40868. The sequence continues at coordinate 7,261,882 of NZ_CP050504.1, read as the reverse complement.
CGGACGGCGCGGACCAGGGTGCGGCGGGAGTAGCCGAGGGCGTCGGCGTAGGCGCTGACGCTGTGGTTGACGGCGAAGCCCTGCTCGACGGCGTCCCGGAAGCGGATGAAGGTGCTGTCGGCGTGCTGCGGGGACGTTTCCGCGGAGCTGGCGGCGAGATGGGCCAGCCGCAGCAGGCACGCGGTCAGGGTGTGCCGCAGGACGGCCGTGTGCAGGCTGAGCGGGAGCGTGGCGGTGTCCTCGTACTCGCGGCGGAGCTGGTCGAGGGCGGCCTGGAGCGCGCTGAGCTGGGCCGGGCCGGGACGCAGCAGCGGCGGCAGGTCGTAGCGGTACAGGCCCGTGGCCTCGACGGTGGAGCGGGGCAGAAAGCCGGGCTGCATGGTCAGCACGGTTCCGCGGTACTCGCTCTCCCGGGAGAAGCGGTGGACCTGTCCGGGGCGGATCCACAGCAGGTCGCCGGCGCCGGCCTCGTACTCGGCGAAGTCGATCATGTGCCGTACGGGGCCGCCGGTGAAGAGCATGACCACGTGGAAGTCGATGCGGTGGACGCGGTGCAGGGGGGCGTCGGCATGCCAGGTGCGGTCGGTGCCCATGGGGCCGATCTGCATGCCGACGCCGCCGACGGCCAGCTCGGCCGGGAAGGGGAAGGTTCTGATCCCGTCGCCAGCAGAGGTGTCGTCGCCACCGGCGGTGCCGTCGCCACCGGCGGTGCCGTCGCCACCGGCAGTCCCGCCGCCGTCCCCGGCTCCGCCGCCGCCATCCTGCCCCATCATGACCGCCATGCCCTTTTCGTACCGTTCCCGTCGTTCGATCACTGTCCCAGATTCACCACAGGCTGACACACCCCGACCTTTCCTCGAAAAAGTCAGACTTTTAAGTTTGAACACGTCAGGCCAGCCATCCCGCACTCACCGAGGACTTCTTGAAGATGACGACGCAGACCTCCGACGACTTCGAGTGGACCGACCTCGACCGGCGTGCCGTGGACACCGCTCGCCTTCTGGCGGCCGATGCCGTGCAGAAGGTGGGCAACGGGCACCCCGGCACCGCGATGAGCCTGGCACCTGCCGCGTACACGATCTTTCAGAAGGTGATGCGTCACGACCCGGCGGACCCCGAGTGGACCGGCCGTGACCGCTTCGTCCTCTCCCCCGGCCACACCTCGCTGACCCTCTACACCCAGCTGTTCCTCGCCGGGTACGAGCTGGAGCTGGACGACCTGAAGGCGTTCCGCACGCACGGCTCGAAGACGCCGGGCCACCCCGAGTACGGCCACACCGCCGGGGTGGAGACCACCACCGGCCCGCTCGGCCAGGGCGTGGCCAACGCCGTCGGCATGGCGATGGCCGCCCGCTACGAGCGCGGCCTGTTCGACCCGGACGCCCCGGCCGGCACCTCCCCCTTCGACCACACCATCTGGGCGATCGTCTCCGACGGCGACCTCCAGGAGGGCGTCTCCGCCGAGGCGTCCTCGCTGGCCGGCCACCAGAAGCTCGGCAACCTGGTCTTCCTCTACGACGACAACCACATCTCCATCGAGGGCGACACCGCGACCGCCTTCTCCGAGGACGTGCTGAAGCGGTACGAGGCCTACGGCTGGCACACCCAGCGGATCGAGCCCACCGCCGAGGGCGACATCGACGCCCCCGCCCTGTACCGGGCGCTGAAGGCCGCGCAGGCCGAGACCGGCCGGCCCTCGATCATCGCGATGCGCACGATCATCGCCTGGCCCGCCCCGAACGCGCGGAACACCGAGGCCTCCCACGGCTCCGCGCTCGGCGAGGAGGAGATCGCCGCCACCAAGCGCCTGCTGGGCTTCGACCCGGAGCAGAGCTTCGAGGTGTCCGGCGAGGTCCTGAAGCACACCCGCCGGGCCCTGGACCGCGGTGCCGAGGCGCACGCGGCCTGGGACAAGCGGATCGCCGAGTGGCGCGCCGCCCAGCCGGAGCGGGCCGAGCTGTTCGACCGGGTGAGCAAGGGCGAGCTGCCCGCGGGCTGGGAGGACGCCCTGCCCGTCTTCGAGGAGGGCAAGTCGGTCGCCACCCGCGCCGCCTCCGGCAAGGTGCTCCAGGCGCTCGGCCCCGTCGTCCCCGAGCTGTGGGGCGGCTCCGCCGACCTGGCCGGCTCGAACAACACCACCATCGACAAGACCAGCTCCTTCCTCCCCGCGGGCAACCCGCTGCCCGAGGCCGACCCGTACGGCCGTACCGTGCACTTCGGCATCCGCGAGTTCTCCATGGCCGCGGAGATGAACGGCATCGCCCTGCACGGCAACACCCGGATCTACGGCGGCACCTTCCTCGTCTTCTCCGACTACATGCGCAACGCCGTGCGGATGTCGGCGCTGATGCAGCTGCCGGTGACGTACGTGTGGACGCACGACTCCATCGGCCTCGGCGAGGACGGCCCCACCCACCAGCCGGTCGAGCACCTGGCCTCGCTGCGCGCCATCCCCGGGCTGAACGTCGTCCGCCCGGCCGACGCCAACGAGACCGCGATCGTCTGGGCCGAGATCCTGAAGAGGCACGCCACGCACCCGGCCCCGCACGGGCTCGCGCTGACCCGCCAGGGCGTGCCGGTCTACGCGCCGAACGAGGACGCGGCCAAGGGCGGCTACGTACTGCGCGAGTCCTCGACGGAGGTCCCGGAGGTGATCATCATCGCGACGGGCTCCGAGGTGCACCTCGCCGTGGCCGCGCGGGAGCTGCTGGAGGCCGCCGGCACCGGCACCCGCGTGGTGTCGATGCCGTCCGTGGAGTGGTTCGAGGAGCAGCCGCGCGAGTACCGCGAGCGGGTGCTGCCGCCCACCGTGAAGGCCCGGGTCGCCGTCGAGGCCGGGATCGGCCTGACCTGGTACCGCTATGTGGGCGACGCCGGACGCGTCGTCTCGCTGGAGCACTTCGGTGCCTCCGCGGACGCCAAGACCCTGTTCGCCGAGTACGGCTTCACCCCCGAGAACGTCGCCGCGAAGGCCCGCGAGTCGCTCGCCGCCGCGCGCGCCTGACACCGACCACCACCGAAACCGGCGCACACCGCGCCCGATACCGACGCAGAAGTAGAAAGATGAGCACAGTGACCGAAGCAATCGCGACCCCGGGAGCCCTCAAGCGCCTCGCCGACGAGGGCGTGTCCATCTGGCTGGACGACCTGTCGCGCAAGCGGATCACCTCGGGCAGCCTCGCCGAGCTGGTGGCGAGCGGGAGCGCCGTCGGTGTCACCACGAACCCCTCGATCTTCCAGGCCGCCATCGGCTCCGGGGAGGGCTACGAGGAGCAGCTCGCCGACCTCGCCGTGCGCGGGGTCACGGTGGACGAGGCCGTGCGGATGATGACCACCGCCGACGTGCGCGCCGCCGCCGACATCCTGCGGGACGTGTACGACGCCACCGACGGCCGGGACGGCCGGGTCTCCATCGAGGTCGACCCCCGCCTGGCCCACCACACCGAGGCCACCGTCGCCGAGGCCAAGCAGCTGGCCTGGCTGGTCGACCGGCCCAACGTGATGATCAAGATCCCGGCGACCAAGGCCGGCCTGCCCGCGATCACCGAGGTGATCGGCCTCGGCATCAGCGTCAACGTGACCCTGATCTTCTCCCTGGAGCGCTACCGCGAGGTCATGGCCGCCTACCTGGCCGGCCTGGAGAAGGCCCGCGAGCGCGGCATCGACCTGTCCGGCATCCACTCGGTGGCGTCCTTCTTCGTCTCCCGCGTGGACAGCGAGATCGACAAGCGGCTGACCGCCCTCGGCACCGACGAGGCCGTGGCCCTCAAGGGCCGCGCGGCCCTCGCCAACGCCCGGCTGGCCTACGAGGCGTACGAGGAGGTCTTCGCCTCCGGCCGCTGGCAGGCCCTCGCCGAGGCGGGCGCCAACAAGCAGCGCCCGCTGTGGGCCTCCACCGGTGTGAAGGACCCCGCGTACAAGGACACCCTGTACGTGGACGAGCTGGTCGCGCCCGGCACGGTCAACACCATGCCCGAGGCCACCCTGAACGCCGTCGCCGACCACGGCGAGATCACCGGCGACACGGTGACCGGCGGCTACGAACAGGCGCGCGCCGACCTGGCCGCCGCGGAGCGGCTCGGCATCTCCTACGACGAGGTCGTCCAGCAGCTGGAGGACGAGGGCGTCGCGAAGTTCGAGGCGGCCTGGCAGGAGCTGCTGGACGCCGTCGCCACGTCCCTGAAGAGCAAGGGAGCTGACGCCCGATGACCGACAACGCCCCCGCCGCCCAGGCATCCGAAGAGGTGCGCGTGCCGGTGATCCCGGCCGCCGACTGGGCGAACCCGCTGCGGGACGCCCGCGACCGCCGCTTGCCGCGTATCGCCGGGCCGTCGGGCCTGGTCATCTTCGGGGTGACCGGCGACCTGTCCCGCAAGAAGCTGATGCCGGCCGTCTACGACCTGGCCAACCGCGGACTGCTGCCGCCGGGCTTCTCCCTCGTCGGGTTCGCCCGCCGGGAGTGGGAGGACCAGGACTTCGCGCAGGTCGTCCACGACTCGGTGCGCGAGCACGCCCGTACCCCGTTCCGCGAGGAGGTGTGGCAGCAGCTCGCCGAGGGCATGCGGTTCATCCCCGGCGACTTCGACGACGACACCGCCTTCAAGCAGCTGAAGGACGCCGTCGAGGAGCTGGACGCCTCCCGGGGCACCGGCGGCAACTTCGCCTTCTACCTGTCGGTGCCGCCGAAGTTCTTCCCGAAGGTCGTGCAGCAGCTGAAGAAGCACGGCCTGGCGAACCCGCCCGAGGGCTCCTGGCGCCGCGCGGTCATCGAGAAGCCGTTCGGCCACGACCTGGCCAGCGCGCGCGAGCTGAACGCGATCGTGCACGAGGTGTTCGAGCCGGACCAGGTGTTCCGCATCGACCACTACCTCGGCAAGGAGACCGTCCAGAACATCCTGGCGCTGCGCTTCGCCAACCAGATGTACGAGCCGATCTGGAACCGGTCCTACGTCGACCACGTGCAGATCACCATGGCCGAGGACATCGGCATCGGCGGCCGGGCCGGCTACTACGACGGCATCGGCGCCGCCCGCGACGTCATCCAGAACCACCTGCTCCAGCTGATGGCGCTCACCGCCATGGAGGAGCCGATCGCGTTCGACGCCGAGGCGCTGCTCACCGAGAAGCTGAAGGTGCTGAAGTCGGTGCGGCTGCCGGAGGACCTGGGCCGGCACACCGTGCGCGGTCAGTACGCGGCCGGCTGGCAGGGCGGCGAGAAGGTCGTCGGCTACCTCCAGGAGGACGGCATCGACCCCAAGTCGAAGACCGACACCTTCGCCGCGATCAAGCTGGGCATCGACAACCGCCGCTGGGCGGGCGTCCCCTTCTACCTGCGCACCGGCAAGCGGCTGGGCCGCCGGGTCACCGAGATCGCGGTGGTCTTCAAGCGGGCCCCCCACTCCCCGTTCGACTCCACCGCCACCGAGGAGCTGGGCCAGAACGCCATCGTCATCCGGGTCCAGCCCGACGAGGGCATGACCGTCCGGTTCGGGTCGAAGGTGCCGGGCACCTCGATGGAGATCCGGGACGTGTCGATGGACTTCGCCTACGGCGAGTCGTTCACCGAGTCGAGCCCGGAGGCGTACGAGCGGCTCATCCTGGACGTGCTGCTCGGCGACGCCAACCTCTTCCCGCGTCACCAGGAAGTGGAGGAGTCCTGGAAGATCCTCGACCCGATCGAGGAGTACTGGGCGGCGCACGGCAGGCCGGCGCAGTACGCGTCGGGCAGCTGGGGACCGAGGGAAGCCGACGAGATGCTCGCACGAGACGGACGGAGCTGGCGCAGGCCATGAAGATCGACCTGACCGACACCACGGCAAGCAAGATCAACAAGGCGTTGGTGCGGGGCCGCCGCGCCATCGGTACGCCGGCCGTGGGCATGGTCCTGACGATGGTCATCGTCACGGACGAGGAGAACGCCTACGACTCGATCAAGGCCGCCGAGGACGCCTCGCGCGAACACCCCTCGCGGACCCTGGTCGTCATCAAGCGGCACGCCCGCACCCTGCGCGACCGCACCCACTCCCGGCTGGACGCCGAGGTACGGGTCGGCTCCGAGGCCGGCACCGGCGAGACGGTGGTGCTGCGCACCTACGGCGAGGTGTCCGACCACGCCGACTCGGTGGTGCTGCCGCTGCTGCTGCCGGACGCCCCGGTCGTCGTGTGGTGGCCGGTGGACGCCCCCGAGGCCCCGGCGAAGGACCCGCTGGGCGCGCTCGCGCAGCGCCGGATCACCGACCTGTACGCCGTCGAACGGCCGCTGGAGGTCCTGAACACCCGCGCCCGCTGCTACGCGCCCGGCGACACCGACCTGGCCTGGACCCGGCTGACCCTGTGGCGGTCGATGCTGGCCGCCGCCCTGGACCAGGCCCGGGTGCCGGTGACCTCGGCGGCCGTGGAGGCGGAGGCCGACAACCCCAGCGCCGAGCTGCTCGCCCGCTGGCTGGAGGCCCGCCTGAAGGTGTCCGTGGACCGGGTGCACAGCGCCGGCCCGTTCGTGACGGCCGTCCGGCTCGGCACCGCGAACGGCGACATCGTCGTGGACCGGCCCGAGGGCCCGCTGGCCACGCTGACCCTGCCCGGCCAGCCGCCGCGCACCCTCGCCCTGAAGGTCCGCGCCACCTCCGAACTCATCGCCGAGGAGCTGCGCCGCCTCGACGCCGACGAGATGTACGCCATCGCCCTCCAGGGCGAGGCCCCCAAGGAGAATGCCTGAGATGGCAGAGTTCCCGAAGCTCACCCACCGCCCCGAGTGGACGGCCCTCGCCGACCACCGCGCCCAGGGCCGCCCGCATCTGCGGGAGCTGTTCGCGGCGGACCCCGGCCGCGCGGAGCGGTACGTCGTACGGGTCGGTGACCTGTACATCGACTACAGCAAGCATCTGATCACCGACGAGACCCTGGCCCTGCTCCAGGAACTCGCCACCGCCACCGGCGTGTTCGCGCTGCGCGACGCCATGTTCCGCGGCGAGCGGATCAACATCACCGAGGACCGGGCGGTGCTGCACACGGCGCTGCGCGCCCCGCGCAACGCCGTGATCGAGGTCGACGGCGAGAACGTCGTGCCGAAGGTGCACGCGGTGCTGGACAAGATGGCCGGCTTCGCCGAGCGGGTCCGCTCCGGCGAGTGGACCGGACACACCGGCCGGCCGATCCGCAACGTCGTCAACATCGGCATCGGCGGCTCCGACCTCGGCCCCGCGATGGCCTACGAGGCGCTGCGCCCCTACACCGCGCGCGACCTGACCTTCCGGTTCGTGTCGAACGTGGACGGCGCCGACCTGCACGAGGCGGTCCGGGACCTGGACCCGGCGGAGACGCTGTTCATCGTCGCGTCCAAGACGTTCACGACGATCGAGACGATCACGAACGCCACCTCGGCGCGTACCTGGCTGCTGGACGCCTTCGACGGCGACGAGAAGGCCGTGGCGAAGCACTTCGTGGCGCTGTCGACGAACGCCGGGAAGGTCGCCGACTTCGGCATCGACACGGACAACATGTTCGAGTTCTGGGACTGGGTCGGCGGGCGCTACTCCTACGACTCCGCGATCGGCCTGTCCCTGATGATCGCGATCGGCCCGGACCGGTTCCGGGAGATGCTCGACGGCTTCCGTCTGATGGACGAGCACTTCCGCACCGCGCCCGCCGAGGCCAACGCCCCGCTGCTGCTGGGCCTGCTGGGCATCTGGTACGGCAACTTCCACGACGCCCAGTCGCACGCGGTGCTGCCGTACTCGCACTACCTGTCCAAGTTCACCGCCTACCTCCAGCAGCTGGACATGGAGTCCAACGGCAAGTCGGTGCAGCGCGACGGCAAGCCGGTGGACTGGGGGACCGGGCCGGTGGTCTGGGGCACGCCCGGCACCAACGGGCAGCACGCCTACTACCAGTTGATCCACCAGGGCACCAGGCTGATCCCGGCGGACTTCATCGGCTTCGCCCGGCCCGTCGGCGAACTCAGCGAGGAACTCAAGGCCCAGCACGACCTGTTGATGGCCAACTTCTTCGCCCAGACCCAGGCGCTGGCCTTCGGCAAGACCGCCGAGGAGGTCCGCGCGGAGGGCGTCGTCGAGGAGCAGGTGGCGCACCGCACCTTCCGCGGCGACCACCCCACCACCACCATCCTGGCCACCGAGCTGACCCCGTCCGTGCTCGGCCAGCTGATCGCGCTCTACGAGCACAAGGTGTTCGTCCAGGGCGCGGTGTGGAACATCGACTCCTTCGACCAGTGGGGCGTGGAGCTCGGCAAGGTCCTCGCCAAGCGCGTCGAACCCGCCCTCACCGAGGGCGCCGACGTCCCCGGTCTCGACCCGTCCAGCACGGCCCTCGTCGCCGCCTACCGCACCCTCAAGAACGCATCGGAGAACTGATCATGCAGCTCGGTCTCATCGGCCTCGGCAAGATGGGCGGCAACATGCGCGAGCGGATCCGCCGCGCCGGCCACACCGTCATCGGCTACGACCGCAACCCGGAGGTCTCCGACGTCAAGAGCCTCGCCGAACTGGTCGAGAAGCTCGACGCGCCCCGCCATGTGTGGGTGATGGTCCCGGCCGGCACCGCCACCCAGACCGTCATCGACGAACTCGGCGACCTGCTCTCCCCCGGCGACACCGTCATCGACGGCGGCAACTCCCGCTGGACGGACGACGAGAAGCACGCCGCCGCGCTCGGCATCAAGGGCATCGGCTTCGTCGACGCCGGTGTCTCCGGCGGCGTGTGGGGCCTGAAGAACGGCTACGCGCTCATGGTCGGCGGCGAGAAGGAGTACGTGGACCGGCTCCAGCCGATCTTCGACGCGCTCAAGCCGGAGGGCCCGTACGGCTATGTGCACGCGGGCCGGGTCGGCGCCGGGCACTTCTCCAAGATGGTCCACAACGGCATCGAGTACGCCATGATGCAGGCCTACGCCGAGGGCTGGGAGCTGCTGGAGAAGGTGCACTCCGTGGAGAACGTCCGCGAGGTGTTCCGCTCCTGGCAGGAAGGCACGGTCATCCGGTCCTGGCTGCTGGACCTCGCGGTCAACGCCCTCGACGAGGACGAGCACCTCCAGGGCCTGCGCGGCTACGCGGAGGACTCCGGCGAGGGACGCTGGACGGTGGAGGCGGCCATCGACAACGCCGTCCCGCTGCCCGCGATCACCGCGTCCCTCTTCGCGCGGTTCGCCTCGCGCCAGGACGACTCCCCGCAGATGAAGATGATCGCCGCGCTGCGCAACCAGTTCGGCGGCCACGCGGTCGAGAAGAAGGGCTGACCCGCCGTGGGGGACCTGCTGCTGGTCCGCCACGGTGAGACGGAGTGGAGCAGGTCGGGACAGCACACCAGCTGGACCGACCTGCCGCTGACCGGACGGGGCGAGGAACAGGCCAAGTCCCTCGCCCCGCTCCTCACCGGCCGGACCTACGCCCGCGCGCTGTCCAGCCCGCTGAGCCGTGCGCTGCGCACCGCCGAACTGGCCGGCATACCCGGGGTCGAGCCCGATCCCGACCTGCACGAGTGGGACTACGGCGGTTACGAGGGCGTCACCACCGTCGAGATCCACCGCACCCGCCCGGACTGGGACCTGTGGACCGACGGCGTCCCGCCCGGTCCCGAGGGGCACCCGGGCGAGTCCCCGGCGCGGATCGGCGCCCGCGCCGACCGGGTCCTGGCCCGCGTGGCGCCCGCGCTGGCCGAGGGGGACGTGGTCCTCGTCGCCCACGCCCACTTCCTGCGCGTCCTCACCGCCCGCCGGCTGGGCCTGCCGCCCGCCGACGGCCGGCTGTTCCAGCTGGCCACGGCCACGGTCAGCCGCCTGTCCACGGAACACGGCCACCCGGTGATCGCGGAGTGGAACGTCCGGCCGTAGCGTGACGGCCGCCGTCGGGGACGGAGATTGACAGCCGGTCCGGTGCCGGGTCACAGTCCGGCTGGTGGAGATCGACAATCTGACGGCGGCCGAGGAGCGGGTGTGGCGGGCGTTCCCGCGCGGGGAGTTCGTGGACTTCCGGGAGACGGCCGACGAGGACCCCGCCGACGCGGCCGGGTGGGGGCCCGAACGGACCGTACGCGCCGGGGTGTTGCGGGCACTGCTGCTCGACGGGGAGCGCCGGGACGGGGAGATACCGTCGCTGAGCGTGGCGGGCGCCCGGATCACCGGGCGGCTCGATCTGCAGTACGCGACGATCGACCACCCGGTGCGGCTGCGCCACTGCCACTTCGAGGAGGCCCCGCGCTGCTACGCCGCCCGGCTGCGGGAGCTGAACCTCAGCGAGTCCGTGCTGCCCGGTCTGGTCGCCCACGCCGTGCACGTGGACGGGGTGGTGCGGCTGACCCGCGCCCGCTGCCACGGCACGGTCCGCCTCGGCGGCGCCCGGATCAGCGGCAGCCTGTACCTGGAGGGCGCCGAGGTGGCCGCGCCCGGCGCCGAGGAGCCGGTGCTCCAGCTCAACCAGGCGGTGCTCGGCGCCGACCTGTGGGCGCCGGGACTGCGCACCCAGGGGCAGATACGCCTCAACGGCGCGAGTGTCGCCGGGTCGTTGAACCTCAACGAGGCCCGGCTCGGCAACCCCGGGCACGCCGCGCTCGACGCGGAGACGCTCACCGTCGAAGGGGACATGCTGGTCCGGGACGCCGAGGTGCACGGCTGGACGGGCCTGCGCGGCGCCCGGATCGCGGGGCGGCTCGACCTGTCGTACACCCGGCTCGCGTATCCGGGCGGTACGGCGCTGCGGGCGGCCAGCTCCACCATCGGGGAGCTGTGGCTGCGCAAGGCCCCGCCCATGGAGGGCGCCCTGAACCTGCGCCGCGCCCAGCTGGACGTCCTGCTGCTGGAACCGGAGTCGGTGCCGGAGACCGTACTGCTCGGCGACCTGACGTACACCTCGCTCGTCCCGCACGAACCGGCCGAACGGCGGCTGCCGATGCTCCGGCGCGAGCGCGACGGGTATGTCCCGCACACCTACGAGCAGTTGACGGCCGCCTACCGGCGGATCGGCGACGATCACGCGGCCCGGCTGGTGCAGCTCGCCAAGCAGCGCCGGCACCGCCACACGCTGCCCTGGTACGGGCGGCTGTGGGGCCTGGTCCAGGACGTCACCGTCGGCTACGGCTTCCGTCCGCTGCGCGCCGCCGGCTGGCTGCTGTCGCTGCTCGCGCTCGGCTCGCTGGCCTTCGCACTGCACCCTCCGCGTCCGCTGAAGGCGGGCGAGGCGCCGCCGTTCCACCCGGTGTTCTACACGCTCGACCTGCTGCTGCCGGTGATCTCCTTCGGGCAGGACTCCGCGTTCGCGCCGCGCGGCGGGTACCAGGTGCTGGCCTACGTCCTGGTGCTCACCGGGTGGATCCTGGCGACGACCGTGATCGCCGGTGTCACCCGCACGGTCAGCCGCCAGTGAGGCCCGCCCGCGGTCAGCCGTCCGTGACCCGGCCGGTGACCAGCAGGTCCGTCCAGGCCGCCGCCACCCGGTCCAGCGCGTAGGTGCGGCGCACCTGGGAACGGGCCGTCTCGCCGGCCTCCCGCCAGGTCTCCCCGTCGGCGCCGAGCCCGGCGATCGCCTCGGCCATCGCCCGCGGGCCGGCGTGGATCCACCGCCGGTCGTAGATCTCGTCGGCGCCGGGCCACGGCAGCAGCGCGGGCACGGCGCCGGAGGCCATGCCCTCGGCCGGGGCGAGGTGGAAGGACTCGTCGTCGCTGGTGGACAGCACATGCCCGACGCGGCGCAGCCAGGTGGGCACATCGGCGCCGAAGTCGTCGAAGACGACGGCCCCTTCGAGCAGCGGGGAGGTCTGGACGCGGCGCAGGATCGCCTCGTAGTGCGCGCGTTCCTCCGGCTTGTTCCAGATCCACCAGTACTCCCACGGCGGCTTGGACTTGACCGACAGCCGCCAGCGCCGGTCCTCGGCCCGCAGCAGTTCCAGGACGTCCAGGCCGAGGTCGAGGCGTTTGCGACTGGGTGCGATGCCGATCATGCCGAGCCGGAACCGGGCGCCGGGGGCCTTGGGCCGGTCGAGCTGCTCGGCGTCCACCCAGTTGGGCACGGTGACGACCTTGTCCGCGGGCCAGCCAGTGTGTTCCAGGGTGCGGCGGGCGTAGTAGGGGCTGACGCAGACGACCCGGTCGACGGCGTCGATGTCGACCTGGTGCGGCCATTCGGCGTCGAGTTCGAAGCGGTGCAGGCGGATCACCAGCCGGCTGCCGCGCCGTTTGTGACGGCTGTACCAGACGGCCGCCGGGCCGCACCACTCGACCACCACCACGTCGGCCCAGTCGGCGAGGTCGCGGCTCGCGGCCTGGTCGTGCCGGGCCAGCGCGGGCCAGGCGTCCACGCGGACCTCGAGTCCGGGCAGGGCGCGGAAGTGGTCCAGCAGCCGGGTGAGGAACTTCAGGTCGTGGCCGGCGACGCCGACCCGCAGCGGGCGGGAGCGGTGGGCGACGGCGGGGGGCGCGGGCGGGAAGACCCGGTCGAGGTGGGCGCGCCAGCGCCCGGCGGCGGCCGTCAGGGTGTACCGGCTCGCGGCGGCGCGGCAGCGGTCGGCGGCGAGCCGGCGGGCCTCGGGGTCGCGGGCGGCGCGGGCCACGGCCTCGGCGGCGTCCTCGGTCTCGGCCCGGCCGGGCACGTAGAGGGGGTAGTCGGGGCCCAGCAGCGCCTCGTGCGCGGGTGTGCGGTTGAGCACGACAGGCAGGCCGAGGGCACCGAACTCCAGGACCTTCGTGGACAGTTCGAGGCTGGCGTCGAGCCGGGGGTCGCGCCAGCCGAGGCCGAGGTCGCAGCCGGCGGCGATGCGCATGGCCTCCTCGCGGGGCCGGCCGCCGTGGTGCCGGACGCCGGGGGCCGAGCCGTGCAGGGCCCGGTACATGGCCTCGTGGAACTCGGGGTGGCCGGGGTCCTCGTGGATCTTGTCGCCGACGGTGTGGAGTTCGGCCCGGATGCCCCGCTCGGCCAGCAGGGCGGGCAGCCGGGTCATGGGCAGGGTGTTCCACAGCGGGGCGAACTTGCCGGTGTAGACGAGCCGCAGCGGATCGTGCGGCCGCTCGTGGTCCGGCACCGGGAAGCCGGGTTCCGGCACGGCGGGCGGGCAGAGCACGCTGCGGCCGCAGGCCTGGGGCACCCAGGTCTCCAGGAAGCAGCGCAGTTCCTCGGTCTGGCACAGCAGCAGCCGGGAGGCGGCGGCGATGCGGCCGAGTTCGGTGCGGGCCCGCTCGGTCATCGCGGCGGCGGACTGCGGGATGTCGGTGAGGTAGGCCCAGATCCGCCCGCCGAAGTGGCCGTCGGCGACGACCTGGCCGACGATGCGGCGTCCGCGCAGCACGATCAGGTCGCAGGGCTCGTCCTGGTCGAGCCGGGTGAGCAGCCGCGAGGCCTGCACCGGGGACAGCGGCCGGCCGGCCTGTCCGGGGACGAGGCGTTCCTCGGCGGGCCTGATCACGCGCACCCCGGGCAGGGCGGCCAGCGGATCGGTCAGCCGGCCGGTGTGCACCGGCGACTTGAGCACCAGCCGGGTCTCGCACCCGGCCAGGGACAGCGCCTGCACGGTCGACTGGGCCCAGACGGCGGAGCCGTCGATGAGGTTGAGGTCCACGTCGCCGTAGACCAGGGCCCGGATCACTCGGCTCATGACGGTTCCTTCCCGCGCACGGCGAACAGTCGGTGGCCCCGGCCGCACCAGCTCGCGGGCGGGGCGCCCGACAGGTGCAGGGAGCGGCGGACCAGCAGCGGCCGGCGCAGCTCGGGGACGAAGGTGTAGTCGGCGCCGCCCGCCGCGTGGCCGAGCGCGTCGGCGCCCGAGTACTCCTGGGCGCACATCAGGTCCAGCAGCAGGGTGTCCGGGCGGTCCCCGGTGAGGTCTCTCCAGTCGGCGACCCAGGCCGCGGTGGGCGGCCCGGTGCGCACCTCCACGCCCGCGGCGTCGAGTTCGTCCAGGCCGGCCGGGTCGGGCACGACGACCTCGGCGGGGCGGTGCTGCTGGCCGAGCACCTGGGCGACGAGCCGGGCCACCTCGTGCCGGTCGCGGGGGGCGGCGAGGACCGCGACCCGGCGTTCGGTCAGCGGGTCGGGCGCGCCGACCAGCCGGGCCAGCTCGGCCAGCCGGACCCGGGTGCTGTCCCACAGGAACGCCTCCCGCAGCCGCTCCCGGGCGTCCGCGCCCGCGTCCAGCCGGGACAGCCGTACCCCGGTGTCGGCGTCCAGCACGGCGTCCCAGGCCAGTTGGGCGAGTCCGGGCGCGGCGGACGCCGGGGCGTCCCGCCACAGCACGGCCGGCCGGCCCAGGGCGCGTGCCTCGGTGAGCAGCCCGGCCAGTCGCCGGTCGAGGTCGGGGGCCGCGCCGGTGCCGGTGAGCGCCCAGGGGCCGTGTCCGGTGCAGGCGCTGAGCTGGACCACGACCGCGTCGGGGTCGGTGCGCCGGACGAGCAGGGGGCCGTCGTGCGGGAGCGGCCGGTTCACCACGGCGTCCGCCGCGAAGTCCTCGGCGGTCTCGTCGGTGAGCACGCCGGTGATGACCAGCCGGTCGCGGGGGGTGGCGGCGAACGCCCGGTGGACGAGGTGGAGGCGGTCGTCGGCGGCCGCCGGCGCGGTGCGGGCGGCGGCGGGCCGGGCGGCGGGGGCGGCCTTGCGCGCGGAGCGCGTCCGCCACAGCCCGTACAGCTCGCGGGGCAGTCCGGGCATCTCGCGCCGGGGCGAGCGGGCCGCCGACACGAGGGCCCGGCCCACCTTCAGGGAGGTGGAGCCCTCCAGCATGTGCACCCGGGCCTGGAGCACCTGGACCCGGTCGCGGGCCTGGCGCAGGGCGGAGGCCAGCTGCTCCTTCTCCCGTACGGTGGCGGCCAGCCGGTCGGCGAGTCCGTCCTCGCGGACGGCGTCCCGGGCGCGTTCGGCCTCCTCGGCCCGGCGTTCCAGGTCCTGGTGGCGGGCGCGCAGGGTGCGGGCGGCGAGGTCGGCGAGGACGTACTCGTCGGCCGTCCGCAGGGTGGTGGCGAAGCCGTCGGAGGGCACCGGGCGGCCGAACCAGTCGTGCGGGGGCAGGAGTTCGTCGGTGGTCAGCCGGGCGAACACCGCGCCCGCGTGCAGGTGGACGTAGTCGAGCGGGGCGGCGCGCAGCACCTGGCAGCGCTGGGTCACCAGGTCGTCCAGCAGCCGGTGGTAGGGGGGTTCGGGTCCGGGGTGGCCGAACAGCAGCAGGCCGCGGGCGCCGGGCCGCAGCCGGCGCAGTGCGGCGAGCAGGGCGTCCTCGGTGCCGTGCACGGCGGGGTCGGGCCCGTACGACAGGAGTACCAGGTCGCCTTCGCGCAGGGCGCGTCGTCCGTCGTCGCGGCGCAGGGTGACGCCGTCGGGGAGGTGGAGGTAGGGGGCGAGGCGCAGGCCCCGGCCGGTGGCGTCGACGACCGTGGTGACGCCGTCCAGGTGCGGGTGGAGCAGATCGGTCAGGCGCATCAGCGGATCCTCGTGAAGACGTGGAAGCCGGTCTCGGTCTCGCGGAAGCCGTAGGGCCGGAACTCGGTGTGGCGCAGGCCGAGGGGTTCGAGGGCGGCGCGGTAGCCGTCCGTGGGCCGGTGCCGGATCCGGCCGTCGCGGGCGCGGGGTACGGGCGTGTCCGCGTCGGTGACGATCAGCCGGCCGGTGAGGCGCACCAGGGAGGCCAGGTTGCGCAGGGCCGCCGCCCACTCGGTGTCGTCCGGCAGGTGGAAGAGGACGTCGACGCAGAGCACGATGTCGTACTGCCACGGGCTGCGCCACTCGTCGAGCCGGGCCCGGGTGTAGCGGGGGCCGTCGCCGGCCGCGCGGGCCCGGTCGATCGCCTCCTGGCTGGCGTCGATGGCGTCCACGCGGTGGCCGCAGCGGTCCAGGGCGCGGGCGAAGTACCCGCTGCCGCAGCCGGCGTCGAGCACGAACAGCGGGGCGGCCGGGGAGTGCAGGTCGCCGACGAGGGTGAGCAGGGTGCCGAGCCGGAGGGCGTAGAACAGTTCGTTGCCGGGCCGGTCGAGGTCCGGGTGGCCGCCGGCGGCCAGTTCGTCCTGCTCGCGGTGGCGGGCGTCCCAGTGGCCGAGGGGGGCGTCGGGGTCGAGGGCGGCGTCAGTCATGGTGCTCCAGCCACTGGGTGATCAGGCGGGCTATCCGGGGGCCGGCCTTGCCGTCCCACAGCGGTGGTCCCTCCGCGGGCGCGGCCGGGGCGCCGTCGAGTGCCTTGCACAGGGCGGGGACCAGTTCGCCGGGGCCGACGAGGCGGTTGGTGCCGTGGGTGACGGTGACGGGGCGTTCGGTGGTGGTGCGCAGTGTCAGGCAGGGCACACCGAGCACGGTGGTCTCCTCCTGCACCCCGCCGGAGTCGGTGATCACGGCGGCTGCGCCGCGCACCAGGCTCATGAACTCGACGTAGCCGAGGGGTTCGAGGAGGTGCACGCCGGGCGCGCCGTCCAGGCCGGCCGCGCGCAGGGCGTCCCGGCCGCGCGGGTGCAGCGGGACGGCGAGGTCGAGGTGGCGGGCCGCCTCGGTGAGCGCGCCGGCGGCGGCGCGGGCGGCGGCGGGGTCGTCGACGTTGGCGGGGCGGTGCAGGGTGACGACGCCGTAGCGCTCGGGCAGTGCGTGCGCGGCGCGGGCGGCGGCCGGGTCGAACAGGTCCAGGTGGGTGAGCAGGGTGTCGATCATCGGGTTGCCGACGAAGTGCACCCGGGCCGGGTCGGCGCCCTCGCGGGCGAGGTGGCCGACGGCCTCCGGGCTGGTGGCGAACAGCAGCCCGGCGAGCTGGTCGACCAGGCGCCGGTTGACCTCCTCCGGCATCGCCATGTCGAAGCTGCGCAGCCCGGCCTCGACATGGGCGACCGGCACGCCCAGCTTGGCGGCGGCCAGGGCGGCGGCCAGCGTGGAGTTGACGTCGCCGTAGACCACGACGAGGGCCGGGGCGCGGGCGGTCAGCTCGGCCTCCAGGGCCACCAGCAGGTCGGCGGTCTGCCCGGCGTGGCTGCCGGAGCCCACGCCGAGGTCGGTGTCCGGCCGGGGCAGTCCCAGTTGCCGGAAGAACACCTCCGACATCCGGGCGTCGTAGTGCTGTCCGGTGTGCACCAGGGTCTGGTCGCAGCCGGCCGACCGGAGCGCGGCGACGACCGGGGCCGCCTTCACGAAGTTGGGCCGGGTGCCGACCACATGGAGTACTGGGCCGTTCATGACGCCGTTCATGTCCTCGCCTTCCGCGGGCGGTCGAACAAGGGGCAGCACACGGGGAGACGAGGGGAGCGTCGTGCCCTGCCCGGCGCCGGCGCGTGGTCGTGTCCGAGGCGCCGCGCGCCGCGTCGGCCTACCGTGGCGGCATGTCCCGTCGTGTCCCCCGCGCTGTCAGTCTGGCCGCATCCGTGGCCTGGGGCGAGTTGCGCCAGGACCCCGCGCGGGCCGCGCTGCTGGGGCTGCGGCTGCTGCCGGCGCGGCTGCGGCGCCGGGTGCGGCCGGTGGAGCGGTGGCTGGGCGGCCGGGCCCGGCCGGCCGGACCGGGCGCGCTGCCGTCCGCCGTTCGGGTGAGCGCGCCCGCCGGGCGGCCGGTGCGTCCGGTGCCGGGCCGGGTGCTGCATCTGGTGACCAACTCGCTGCCGTACGCCCACGCCGGTTACACCCTGCGCACCCAGAAGCTCGCCGAGGCGCAGCGGGCCGCCGGCCTCGATCCGCATGTGGTGACCCGGATCGGGTTCCCGGTGGCGCGGGGGGTGCTGGACGCCGGTGCGCTCCAGCTGGTGGACGGGGTGCCGCAGCACCGGCTGCTGCCCTGGTGGCTGCCGTACGGGCAGGGCCCGGCGCTGACCCGCAACGCCGAGCTGGCGGGGCGGCTGGTGGAGCGGCTGCGGCCGGCCGTGCTGCACGCGGCCACCGACCACGGCAACGGGCGGGTGGCCCTGGCCCTGCGCGAGGTCTACGGCCTGCCGGTGGTCTACGAGGTGCGAGGCTTCCTGGAGGAGACCTGGCTGAGCCAGGACCCGGCGCGCACGCCCGCGGACCCGGTCTACCGGGGGCGGCGGGAGCTGGAGACGGACTGCATGCGCCGGGCCGACCTGGTGCTGACGCTGGGGGCCGCGATGAAGGCCGAGATCGTGGCGCGCGGGGTGCCCGGGGAGCGGGTGCTGATCGTGCCGAACGCCGTGGACGCGGCGTTCCTGGGGCCGCCGCCGGACGGGGCAGCGGTGCGGGCCCGGCTCGGGATCGCCCCGGACGCGTTCGTGGTGGGCACGGTCGGCAGCCTCACCCCGCACGAGGGGATCGGCACATTGCTCCATGCGGGTGTACTGCTGCGGCGGCGCGGGGTGCCGCTGCGGCTGCTGATCGTCGGGGACGGCCCGGAGCGGGCGCGGCTGGAGCGGCTGGCCGCCCGGCTGGGCCTGGCCGGCGACGGCACCGCCGTGTTCACCGGCCGGGTACCGCACGGCCAAGTCCGGGATTTTTACGCTGTGTTGGACGTGTTCGCGGTGCCGCGCACGGACGCCCGGGTGTGCCGTCTGGTGACCCCGCTCAAGCCGGTCGAGGCGATGGCGGGCGGACTTCCCGTGCTCGCCAGTGATCTCCCCGCGCTGCGGGAACTGGTCGAACACGAGGTGAACGGACGGCTGATTCCCGCTGAATCACCACAGGCTTGGGCGGATGAACTCGAAAGGGTGCTTTACAGTCATAAGCGACGGCTCGAATGGGGAGCCGCCGCCCGCGCGAAGGTCGCGCGGGAACGCACCTGGGACCGGGTCGCCGCGACGACCCGCGAGGCGTACCGCTCGCTGGGCTGTCTCTGAAGGCCCCGCGAACCCCCCACCAGTGCAGCCGCGAAGGCCGGGTGAATCCCTATGCAGGTCGAACGGACCCCCTCGCTCGGGGACATGGAAGCGCCGCCGCCGTACGGAGAGGTGGAACTCGCCGTCATCGGGCTCGGCTACGTCGGACTGCCGCTGGCCCGCGAGGCGGCCTCGGTCGGCCTGCGCGTGGTCGGCCTGGACCGTGACCCACGGGTCGTCGCCGGGCTCAACTCCGGCCGCTCGCACGTCGGTGACGTCTCCGACGACGAGGTGCGCCGGATGCGGGCGGCCGGTTTCACCGCCACCTGTGACGACGCCTGTCTGGCGGGCGCGCAGACCGTGGTGATCTGCGTGCCGACCCCGCTCGGCGAGGACGGCGGGCCCGATCTGGGCGCGGTCGTCTCGGCCACCCGCGCGGTGGCCGGCCGGCTGCGCCCCGGACAGCTGGTGGTGCTGGAGTCGACCACGTACCCGGGCACCACCGAGGAGGTCGTACGGCCACTGCTGGAGGAGTCCGGGCTGCGGGCCGGCGAGGACTTCGCCCTCGCCTTCTCGCCCGAACGGATCGATCCCGGCAACACCCAGCACGGACTGCGCGACACCCCGAAGGTGGTCGGCGGCTGCACTCCGGCGTGCGCGGTGCGCGCGGTCGCCTTCTACGCCAAGTTCGTGAACATGGTGGTCCAGGCGAAGGGCACCCGCGAGGCCGAGATGGCCAAGCTGCTGGAGAACACCTACCGGCACGTGAACATCGCGCTGGTCAACGAACTGGCGATCATCAGCCGTGAGTTGCACGTGGACGTGTGGGACGCGATCCGCTGCGCGGGCACCAAGCCCTTCGGCTTCCAGGCCTTCAGGCCGAGCCCCGGGGTGGGCGGGCACTGCATCCCGATCGACCCCAACTACCTGTCGTACAAGGTGCGTTCGTCACTGGGGTACGACTTCCGGTTCGTCGGGCTGGCCCAGGAGATCAACCGGCGGATGCCGGAGTACGTGGTGCGCCGCGCCCAGGACCTGCTCAACTCCGCCGGCCGCCCGCTGCACGGCTCACGGGTGCTGCTGCTCGGCGTCACCTACAAGCCGGACGTGGCCGACCTGCGCGAGACCCCGGCCGAGCCGGTGGCCCGGCTGCTGCGGGAACGTCAGGCCGACGTCGCCTTCCACGACCCGCAGGTGCCGGCGTGGTCGGTGGACGGGGTGGAGGTGCCCCGCGTGGACGATCTGACGGCCGCGCTGCGCGAGTACGACCTGACGATCCTGCTCCAGGACCACTCCGCCTACGACCTGCCGGCCCTCGCGGACACCGCGCGGCTGCTGTTCGACACCCGCGGGCGGATCAGCAGGCCCGGCGTCGAAGTGCTCTAGGTCCGTCTCAACCTCCGTGCGTTCTCGGGGAGTCGGAAGGCACTGCCATGCGGATACTCGTCGTCACCGTCGTCCACCACCCCGAGGACGCGCGCATACTGCACCGGCAGATCGCCGCGCTGCGCGAGCGCGGCCACGAGGTGGTGTACGCGGCGCCCTACGCGGCCCGCGGCGCCCGGCCCCGGCCGTACGTCGAGGGCGTGGACCTGCCCCGGGCGGCCGGCCGGGACCGTGGCACGGCGCTGCGCGCGGCCCGGGCGCTGCTGGCCGAACGCGGCCCGGCGGCGGACGTGATACTGCTGCACGACCCGGAGCTGCTGCTCGCCCTGCCCGGCACCCTCCGCCGGCTGCGCCGGGCCGGGGCGGCGCCGGTCACCGTGTGGGACGTGCACGAGGACACGGCGGCGGCCCTGGCGGTGAAGGGCTGGGTGCCCCGGCCGCTGCGTCCCCCGCTGCGCGCGGCGGTGCGGGCGGCCGAGCGGCTGGCCGAGCGCCGGGTGCGGCTGCTGCTCGCCGAGGACGCCTACCAGGACCGGTTCCGGCGCCACCACCCCGTCGTCCCCAACCTCGCCAGTCCGCCGCCCGGCACGCCCCCGCCGCCGGGTGACGACCGGGTGGTCTACCTGGGCCAGCTGTCCCGGGCCCGTGGCGCACTCGAACTGATCGCCCTGGCGCGGCTGCTGGCCCCGGCCGTGCGGGTCGAGGCGATCGGCACGGCGGATCCCGACGTGCGGGACGCGCTCGCGGCCGCCGACCGGGAGGGGGTGCTGCGCTGGTACGGCTTCCTGCCCAACGACCGCGCGCTGGCCCGGCTGTCCGGCGCCCTGGCCGGCCTGTCCCTGCTGCACGACCAGCCCAACTACCGGCACTCCCGGCCCACCAAGGTCGTGGAGTACATGGCCCACGGCGTGCCCGTGGTCACCACCCCGACCCCGCTGGCGGCGGAGCTGGTCGAACGGCACGGCTGCGGGCTGGTGGTCCCCTACCGGGACCCGACGGCGGCGGCGACCGCGATACGACGCCTGGCCGCCGACACCGGCCTACGACTGCGCGCCGCCCGGCAGGGCCGACAGGCCGCCGTATCCGAACTCGACTGGCACCCCCGGGCAGCCGACTTCGTGGACCTCCTGGAACTGTGGGCCAAGGAGGAGACGGCAGGGGCGGGCACGGCCCGAGCGGGCCGCCGGGGGGATGCGGTGGCGGCGGCCGGGCGGCGGGTCCGGTGACAGCACCGGCCGGGGGCATACGGCCGCGCGCCGAGCAGCCGGCCGGGCCGGGCGGCTACGACTGGGCGTCGAGCGACAGGCGGGCCCGGTCGAGGCGCGGGGCGGCGCGTCGAACGGCAGGCCCGGCCGAGGACGCACAGCGGCACGCCGCACAAGCAAGCCCGGTCGGGAACGTGGGCGGCCAAGGTACGCGGTGGCACGCCGAACTGCGGCCCGGTCGAGGACTTCCGGCCGCGTGCCGAACAGCAAGCCCGGTCGAGGGCGCAGCCCTGCACAGCGAGCCGGCCCCGCCAGGGGCGTGCGGCGCCACGCCGAAACGGCGGGCCCGGTCGAAAACGTACGGTCACGCGTCGAGCGATGAAGCCGGTCAGGGGACGCAGCCCTGCGCAGTCGGGCGCGGCACCGCCGGAGACGTGTGGCGGCGAACCCGGTCAGGAGCGTGCGGCGTCCAGTAGGGGGCCGAGTTCTCGTACGGCGGTGGTGAGGGGGGCGGTGTCCTGTTCGGCGCGGGCCAGGAGGATCGCGCCCTCCAGGGTGCTGATCATCAAGGTGGCCAGCGACTCCGCGCGGCCGGCGGGCACGCCCAGGTCGGTCAGGGCCGCGGCGAGCGGCGCGCGCCAGGCCGTGAACGCGGCGGCCGCCGCCCGGCGGGTCGCGTCGGCCGAGGTCGCGCAGTCGACCGTGGCGGCGGCGACCGGGCAGCCCGCCGCGAAGCCGTCCGCCGCGTACTCGTCGGTCCACTGCGCCGCCATCGCCGCGAACAGTCCGCTCGGCGTCGGTTCGTCCAGCCCCGCGAGGAAGCGGGCGATCCGCTTGCCCGCGTATCTCCCGGCCCACTGGACCGCCTCGTTGACCAACTGCTCCTTGCCGCCCGGGAAGTAGTGCTGGAGGGAGCCGCGCGGGGCGTCGGCGTGGGCGGCGACCTCGCGCATGCCGGTCGCGGCGACCCCCTGCCGCCGGATGAGCTGGGCCGCGCTGAAGACCATCCGCTCCCGCGGTCCGGGCCGCGCCTCGGCCATGCGTCGCCTCCCTCTCCTCCCCCTCGGCCTTCCCCCTCGGCTTCCTCCGTCCCCAGCCTATGACCGCCGTCATAACCGGCGCTACTATGACCAGTGTCATAAGCCGCGCGCGGCGCGAAGGGCGGCCGGTCGTGAACGTCGGATTCATCGGTCTCGGAGTGATGGGCGGGCCCATGGCCCTGCGCCTGGCGCACGCCGGCACCCCGCTCGTGGTCTGGAACCGCACCCCGCACCGGGCGGAGCCGCTGCGCGCGGCCGGTGCCGAGGTCGCGGCGGACGCCGCCGAGGTGTTCGCGCGGGCCGAGGTGGTCCTGCTGATGCTCGCCGACGAGGCCGCGGTGGACGCGGTCCTCGGCCGGGGCACACCGGAGCTGGCCGCGCGCGTCGCGGGCCGCGTCATCGTGCACATGGGCACCACCGCCCCGGAGTACTCCCGCGCGCTGGAGACGGACATCCGCGCGGCGGGCGGCCGGTACGCCGAGGCGCCGGTCTCCGGGTCCCGGGTGCCGGCGGAGCAGGGGCAGCTGGTCGCGATGCTCGCCGGCGAGGAGGACGCCGTGGCCGCCGTACGGCCGCTGCTCGCGCCGATGTGCCGGGAGACGTTCGGGTGCGGCGCGGTGCCGGGCGCGCTGCTGATGAAGCTGTCGGTGAACCTGTTCCTGATCACCCAGGTGACCGGGCTGGCCGAGGCGTTCCACTTCGCCGAGCGGCAGGGGCTGGACCGCCGGCTGTTCCTGGAGGTCCTGGACGCGGGCCCGATGGCCAGCGCGGTGTCCCGGATGAAGGCGCCCAAGCTGCGCGAGCGCGACTTCTCGGTGCAGGCGGCGGCACTGGACGTGCTGAAGAACAACCGGCTGATCGCCGAGGCGGCCCGGGACGCCCGCCTCGCCTCACCGCTCCTGGACGTGTGTCACGCCCTGTTCCGGGAGACGGTGGCCCGGGGTCACGGCGGGGAGGACATGGTGGCCGTACTGCGCGCGATCGAGGCGCGGACGGCCGAGGCACGAACCACCGAGGCGCCGTAGTCGGACCACCGGGACGCCGTGACCGCACGGCCGTACCCCACCGCACGCCCCGTCACACCCACGCGCGCCCGCCCCGGCTCAGCTCTTGCGCGGGATCCCGTACGCGCGCTCGACGTGCAGCCGCAGCACCAGGCGGCGGTCGCGGACCATGGCGGACCGGAAGTCGTCCCAGTCCGGGTGCTCGCCGAGCACGTCGCGGTAGAGCCGTTCCAGTTCCGCCACGGTGTCGTCGCCCGGGTCGGCGGCGACCGGGGTCAGCTCGGCGGTGCCCTCGGCGACGGTGTACGCCCAGCGGTCGGCACTGGTGACGTGGTACGAGGCGCGTGGGTCGCGGCGCAGGTTGCGGGTCTTGGCGCGGTCGTCGGTGATCGAGACCCGGATGATCCGCTCGTCGGGGTAGTAGGCGTGGCTGACGTTGGACAGCTGGGGGCGGCCGTCGCGCCGGAGGGTGACCAGTACGCCGCCGTGGCCTTCGGAGAGCAGTCCGAGCAGCGCCTCTTGCGTGGGCTCTTGAGTCATACCCCCGTCAACCCGCCCCGGCGCCCCGCGCATTCCCCGATCACAGAGTGTGAGTAGACACTGTCTACGGACGGCTGGTAGACAGTGTCCATGACCGAGTCCGACACCAGCCTGCGCGACCGTCTCGTGGACGCCGGGGTGGAACTGCTGGCCGCCGAGGGCCTCCAGGCGCTGACCCTGCGGGAGATCGCCCGGCGCACCGGTGTCTCGCACGGCGCGCCGCGCCGCTACTTCCCCACCCACCTGGAACTGCTGTCCGCCATCGCCCGGCGGGGCTTCGCCGACCTGGCCGAGCGGACGCGGCGGGCGCTGGACCGGGAGACCGGCGGGGCCCGCGCCCGGGTGGCCGCGCTGGCCGGGGCGTACCTGGAGTTCGCGCTGGAGCAGCCCGGCATGTACGAGCTGATGTTCCGTCACGATCTGCTGGAGAGCGGTCGGCTGGGCCTGCGGGAGACGAGCCTGCCGCTGTTCTCGCTGCTCACCGGTCTGATCGCCGCGGCCGACCCGGGCGCCGACGCCCCGCGCGTGGCGGGTGCCCTGTGGGCCAACCTGCACGGACTGGCCCAGCTGTGGCGCTGGCGGAGCCTGCAACTCGCCACCGGCGAACAGGACCTGGCCGCGCTGCTGGAGACGGTCCTGGTCGCGCACCTCGGTCCCGGCGGCGGCCGGTGAACCGGCCCTGGACGCTGGCGAGCAGCGTCGCGGGCGCGGTGATCGTCGCGCTGGACGGTACGGCCCTCACGGTCGCCCAGCCCAGCCTGCAACGGGACTTGAGCGCCTCGTTCACCGAGGTGCAGTGGACCAGCACCGCCTATCTCGTCACGGTGGCGAGCCTGCTGGTGTTCGCGGGGCGGCTCGGCGACCGGTACGGGCAGTGGCGCGTCTTCGGGCTCGGGATGCTCGGCTTCGGGGCCGCGTCGGCGGGCATCGCCGCCGCGCCCGGGGTGGGCTGGGTGATCGTACTGCGGGCGGTGCAGGGGGTGTTCGGGGCGCTGGCGCAGCCGGCCACGCTGGGCGTGCTGCGGGCCGCGTATCCGCCGGACCGGCTGGCATCGCCGCTGGCGGTGCGGACGGCCGCGATCGGGCTGGCGGCGGCCGCGGGGCCCCTGGTGGGCGGGGCGCTGGTGACCGGACCGGGCTGGCGGGCGGTGTTCCTGGTCAACGTGGTGCCCGCGCTCGTCTTCGGCCTGCCCGCCCTGGCTCGCCGGGACCGGCGCCCGGCGCCCGCGCGGACCCCGCTGGACCTGCCCGGGGCCGCGCTGCTCGCGGTGACGCTGGCCTGTCTTGTGTACGCGGTCACGGCCCGGCCGGTCTCCGGCGCGGGGCTCGCCGCGGCCGCGCTGACGGCCGTCGTCTGGGTCCGGCACGAGCGGCGCGCGGCGAGCCCGCTGCTGCCGCCGGAGCTGCTCGGCGCGCGGACGGCCGGGGCGGCGCTCGGCATCCTGGTGGCCGTCTCCGCGTCCCTGTTCGGCACCCTGTTCATCGCCACGTACGTGCTCCAGCGCCGGCTCGGTCTGGACGCGTTCCACAGCGCGCTGCGCAGTCTGCCGCTGGCGGTGCTGATGGTGCTGTCGGCGGCGCTGTGCCCCGCGGCGCTGCGCCGGTGGGGTGCGCGCCGGGTGACGGCGGCGGCCGCGGCGGCTTTCGCGCTCGGTGTCGTGCTGCTGTCCCGGACCACCGCCCCGGCCGGGCTCGGCCTCGCCTTCGCGCTGCTCGGCGCGGGTTTCGGCACGGTGATGGTGGCGGCCACGCAGGTGGTCGTGCGTGCGGCGGAGGTGCGGACGGCCGGGGTGGCGGGCGGAGTGCAGCAGACCGCGCTGAACGTGGGCCCCGCCGTGGGCGTGGCGGCGGCGGCCGCGCTGCTCGGCACGGGCACCGGGGCCGCGCTGCTCGTCCTGGCGGCGGTGGCCGCGCTCGCCGTGCCCGGGGCCCGCCTGCTGCCGGGACCGGCCGCCGCCGCGTCGCGCACCCCCGCCCCGCACGCCCCTGTCCCGGCCGGTGATCCTGAGCGACGATGAGAGGCGGGACGGACGGGACGGGACGACGAGTCGGGACGGGCGGACGCGACCGGAGGAGAGCGATGGGACGGCTGGAACAGGACGTCGACCCGGCGGAGGCGGGACTGGACCCCGGGGCCCTCGGCCGGCTGGACGGGCACTTCGCCCGGTACGTCGACGAGGGGCGGCTGCCCGGCTTCCTGGTGGCGGTGGCCCGTGGCGGCCGCGTCGCCCATCTGACCACGTACGGACTGCGGGACGTGGCGGCCGGGCGACCGGTGGAGCCGGACACGCTGTGGCGGATCTACTCGATGACCAAGCCCGTCACCGCCGTGGCGGTGCTGCTGCTGGTCCAGGACGGCCTGCTGTCCCTGGACGACCCGCTGGACCGCCATCTGCCCGACTTCGCCGAGCCCCGGGTGTACACGGGCGGCTCGGGCGACGACGTACGTACCCGCCCGGCCGCCGGCCCCCTCCTGATCCGGCATCTGCTCACCCACACCGCCGGCATGACCTTCGGCTTCTACCACCGTCACCCCGTGGACGCGCTCTACCGCGCGGCGGGCCTGGAGTACTCGGTGCCGCCGGGCAAGGACCTCGCGGAGACCGTCGGACTGTACGCCCGGCTGCCGTTGCAGTCCGATCCGGGCACGCAGTGGAACTACTCGGTCGCCTCCAATGTGCTCGGCCGGGTGATCGAGGTGGTCTCCGGGCAGCCGCTGGACGCGTTCTTCGCCGGACGGATCCTGAGCCCGCTCGGCATGACCGACACCGGCTTCCACATCGGTCCCGAACAGGCCGGCCGGCTGGCCGAGCTGTACGGCGAGACCGACGAGGGCGGGATCGAGCCGGTGCCGGGACTGCCGGTGCACGGCCGGCCGCGCTTCCTGTCCGGCAGCGGCGGCCTGGTCTCCTCCGCCCACGACTACCACCGGTTCATGGAGATGCTGCGCCGGGGCGGCGAGCTGGACGGCGTACGGCTGCTGGACCCGGACCTGCTCGCCCTGATGACCCGCAACCAGTTGCCCGGCGGGGCCACCCTCCGCTCCTTCGGCGCCCCGGTCCACCGGGAACCGGGCATGGACGGGCTCGGTTTCGGCTTCAACGTCTCCGTCGTCACCGATCCCGCCCGCACCCTGGCCCCGTCCCACCTCGGCACCTACGGCTGGACCGGCGTGGCCGGCACCGCGTTCTGGGTCGACCCGTCCCACGACCTGACCGTGCAGTTCCTGACCCAGGTACGCCCGAAGAACCTGAAGATCTTCCCCGAGCTGCGCCGCCTGGTGCACGAGGCGGTGACCGGCTGAACGCGCCGCTGAACCTCAAGGCGTCCCGGGGTCACACCAGATTGGCCTCCGGGCGCGGGGCGTCGGCCGCGAACCGCCCGGCGCTCAGGGGGCCGACGTCCAGGAAGGGGGCGCGCCCGAGGTAGAGGTCGCGGATCACCTCGCCGACGGCGGGCCCCTGGAGGAAGCCGTGTCCGGAGAAACCGGTGGCGTACAGGAACCTGGACACCGTCGGGGCCTCGCCGATCAGGGCGTTGTGGTCGGGGGTGTTCTCGTACAGGCCCGCCCAGCCGCCGGTGTGGGGCAGGTCCAGCAGGGCGGGCGCGCGCCGGGCCATCGCCTCGGTGAGCCGGGGGAGCCAGCGGTCGTGGGTGCCGGTGGCGAACCCGGGCCGCTCGTCCGGGTCGGACATGCCGAGCAGCAGGCCGGGGCCCTCCCGGTGGAAGTAGAGGCTGGTGGTGAAGTCGATGGTCATCGGCAGGGTGGCCGGCGGCTCGGGCACCGGCCCGGTGACGGCGATCTGCCGGCGCAGCGGCCGCACCGGGAGGTCCACGCCGGCCATCGCGCCGACCGCCCGCGACCAGGCGCCGGCCGCGCAGACCACCGTGTCCGTGGCGATCGGGCCGAGAGTGGTACGGACCCCGGTGACGGTGTCGCCGCGCAGGTCGATGCCGGTGACCTCGGTGTGGCGCAGGACCCGCACGCCGAGGGCGCGGGCGGCGCGCGCGTAGCCGTGGACGACTGCCTCGGGGGTGCAGTGGCCGTCGTCCGGGGAGTACGCGGCGGCCAGCAGGCCGTCGGTGGTGATCAGCGGGGAGAGGCGGCGGGCCTCCCGCGGGGTGATCAGGCGGCTGGGCACCCCGAGGGAGTTCTGCAGCCGGACGCCCGCCTCGAAGGAGGCCAGCTGCTCCGGGGTGGAGAGCAGGAACAGATAGCCGACCCGGTGCAGCCCGATGTCCTGCCCGACCTCCCGTTCGAAGCGGCCGAACGCCTCCAGGCTGCGCGCGCCGAGCCGGATGTTCAGCTCGTCGGAGAACTGCGCGCGCACCCCGCCGGCCGCCTTGGAGGTGGAGCCGGCAGCGAGTTCGTCGCGTTCCACCAGGACGACGTCCCGTACTCCGGCGCGGGCGAGATGCCAGGCGACGCTCGTGCCGATCACCCCGCCGCCGACGACGACCACCCGGGCCCGGAGCTTCATCGCTGTCACCCTCCTCCCCGTCACCTGGTCAGGAACCGTGGGCGGCGGCGTCCAGATGGGGCAGGTGGTGGTCCATCCGCTCCCGCTTGGTGCGCAGATACCTGATGTTGCTCTCGCACGGCTCGATCAGCAACGGCACCTGCTCGGCCACCCGGACGCCGTGCCGCACCAGCGCCTCCCGCTTGCGCGGGTTGTTGGACAGCAGCCGTACCGAGCGCACCCCGAGGTCGCGCAGGATACCGGCGGCCACGCCGTAGTCGCGGGCGTCGACCGGCAGGCCCAGCGCGAGGTTCGCCTCCACCGTGTCCAGTCCCTCGGCCTGGAGGGCCATCGCGCGCAGCTTGGCGAGCAGCCCGATGCCGCGGCCCTCGTGGCCGCGCAGGTAGACGACGACACCGCTGCCTTCGGCGACGACCGCGCGCAGCGCCGCCGCGAGCTGGTCGCCGCACTCGCAGTGCCGGGAGCCGAACGCGTCCCCGGTCAGGCACTCCGAGTGCAGCCGGGTCAGTACGTCGTCGGTGCCGATCTCGCCGTACACCAGGGCCACTTGTTCGTCGCCGCGGTCGTGGTCCAGGTAACCGATGGCCTGGAATTTCCCGTACCCGGTGGGCAGCGGCGCGTTCGCCACCCGTTCGACGCCGGAACGCCCGGAAAACAGGGGGGAGTTCTTGCCGAGCACGCCGATGCCGACGCCGGTGTTTTCTGTCATGATCTGATTCCTCAGCAGAGACGAAAGGCCGTGAAAAGATGAGTGGTTCGGGTGCGCGGGGGAACGGCCGGGGCCCGGCGGCGGAGACCGGCGTGCTGCCGGCCGACACCACCGAGGACGTGCGGGCACGGGGCGCCCGCGTCGCCGTCCTGCCCGTGGGAAGCTTCGAGCAGCACGGTCCGTATCTTCCGCTGGCCACGGACACGCTGGTCGCCTGCGCCGTGGCGCGGGAGATCGCCGCCGCGTACCCGGTGCGCCTCCTCCCTCCGGTGACGGTCTCCTGCTCGCACGAGCACGCTTCCTGGCCGGGGACCGTCAGCATCTCCGCGGTGACGCTGCACGCGGTGGTCTCGGACATCGCGGCGTCGCTGCGCCGTTCGGGCGTGGCCGCGCTGGTCGTCGTCAACGGGCACGGCGGCAACTACGTACTGGGCAACGTCGTCCAGGAGGCCTCCGCGCGGGGCGAGCGGATGGCGCTGTTCCCGGCCGCGGAGGACTGGGAGACGGCGCGGGAGCGGGCCGGGGTGGTCACCTCGCTGCTCACCGACATGCACGCGGGGGAAATCGAGACGTCCATTCTGCTGCACGCTCACCCCGAATTCGTCCGTCCTGGCCACGAGTCCGCCGATTTCACCGCCGACGACCGCCGTCATCTGCTCACCCTGGGAATGTCCGCCTATACCGAATCGGGTGTCATCGGCCGTCCTTCCCTGGGTTCGGCGGACAAGGGAAAGAAACTGCTGGCGAGCCTGGCGGAATCCTTCGGCCCGTATTTCGGACTGCTTACCGCCGCGGAATAGCCGGCGGGGCCCCGGCGGCCGGGACCCATGGGGGCGGCCCCGGCCGTCGGGGAGTCGTCGGGGACCGTGGTCCTGGTGCGTACGGTCGCGGTCCGGCGCCGCAGCGGGAGGGGGAGTCGTCGTGGGAGGGGAAGGAGGACGGCGGCACCGGGCAGGCTCGCCACGAGGCCGAGGACGCCGTAGACGACGGCGACCGCCATCCCGCGGTCCGCGCCGAGCCCCGCCGCGCCGAACGCCCACGCGGTGACGCCCTCGCGGGGGCCGAAACCGCCGACGTTCAGCGGCAGTCCCATGGCCAGCAGGGCGAGCACGGCGAGCGGCAGCAGCACCGTCACCGGGGCGGTCACCCCGGCGACCCGGGCCGCCACGGCGAACAGGGCCAGGTGCCCGGCCAGGACGACCACGGAGGACAGCGCGATGCCGGGTCCGCCCCGCCGCGACGCCAGCCCCCGGCGGACCTCGCCGAGGCGCCGGGACGGTGCACCGTCCCGGCGGGCCGGCGGGCGGTTCAGCCGGACGGCGAGTACGACGGCGAGCACCCCGGCGGCGGCGAGCCCGGCCGCCGGCGCACCGGCCCGGACCCCGGCGCGCACCGGGGACGGCAGGGTCGCCAGCAGCAGCGCGCCGGTCACGGCCAGCGCCAGCTGGCCGGCGACCCGCTCCAGTACGACCGCCGTCACCGCGCGCCGGACGTCGCCGGCACTGCGCCCGTGCCGTACCGCCCGGTGCGCATCGCCCAGGACGCCGCCCGGCAGGACCGCGTTCAGGAACAGCGCGCGGTAGTAGTCGGCGACCGCGGGACCGAGCGGCAGCCGCAGCCCCAGCCCGGCCGCCACCGACTGCCAGCGCCACGCGCTGCACACGGTGGTGACCACGCCGATCCCCACCGCGAGCAGCACCGTCCGGCCGTCGATCCGCCCCAGCCCGTCGAGCAGCGGACCGGTACCGAGCCGCCACAGCAGAACACCGAGAAGACCGGCACCGACGAGCCCACCGAGACGCCTGCGCAGGCCGACGCGACCGTGCGGGCGGGCCACGGTGGCCGATTGCTCGCCGGTGTCCATGGGGTGGGGTGCCGTCGGTCTCGTGGTCATGCGGGGCCGCCGCCCTTCGGTCGGGGCAGGGCCAGCAGGTCGGTGTGGTGGACGGTGACGCGCAGGGTGCCGGCGGCACAGGCCGCGAGCCGGGTGGTCAGGTAGCGCTCGGCGGGGCCGCGCAGTTCCGGCCGCTGCTCGACCGCCGCGCCGACCCAGCCGCGCAGCCACTGCCCGGTCAGCGCGGCCTCCTCGGGGCCGAGCCGCCACGGGCTCGGGTGCGGGCGGACGGTCGCGCCACGCTCGGCGAACGCCTCGCGGGCCACGGTGACCGCGTCCGGGCCGAGCAGCCCGGCGCGCCGCTGGTGGGCGTTGAACGCCTCGGTGATCACGGTGTCCAGCGGGTCGGCCGGGGTGAGTTCGACGCGCCCGGCGACGGAGAGGGTGAGCAGGGCCGGGCAGCCGGCGCCCGCGCAGGCGTCCGCGAGGGTCTCGACCTCGGCCCGGGTGAGGACGTCCAGCAGCGCGGACGCGGTCACCAGTGAGGCGCCGGTGAGCACCTCCGGGGTGAGCCGGGCGACGTCACCGCGCCGGGTCTCCACGGTGACGGGGCCGCCGTCGGCGGCGGCGCGCGGGGCGGCCATGGCGGCGAAGCGCAGCAGGCCGGGGTCACGGTCGTGCAGGATCCAGTGCTGGGCGCCGGGCAGGCGGGGCGCGAGCCAGCGGCCCATCGAGCCGGTACCGCAGCCCAGGTCGTGCACGACCAGGGGGCCACCGGTCCGGTCGGCCGGCCGGATCCGCAGCGGGCCGAGCAACTCCCGCGCGCGGGCCGCCGCGTCGGCGCCCTCCCGCAGCCGCAGCCACTCGGGCGCGTACCGCGGCGGCTCCTCACCACCCGCACCCCGCGGCCCTACGACGCCCCGGTCCGCCGACCGCCCCACGGGCCCGGCACCGGCGACGACCCCATCGACGGCCATCCCCCTCCCGGCACCACCGTCCTCCTCCCCCACGGCCGCGCCCCGCAGCCGTACGGTGTCCCGCTCGCCGAACTGCCCCAAGGGCCCGACGCCGGCGACGACTTGGGCGGAACCATCCCCAGGGACCGGCGGAGTCTCGCTGCCGGCACCACCATCCGGCACGCCGCCCCTCTCCCCCGCGACCGCGCCCCGCAGCCGTACCGTGCCCTGCTCCCCGGACTGCCCCACGGGCCCGGCACCACCGCCCGGCACACCGCCGTGCTGCCCGGCGGTCACACCCCGGCCACACCCCCGCACGCCTCCCGCGCCGCTCCTCGAGGCGCCGGCTCGCTCTTCCGCCCCCGCGTCACGCGCGCTCGCAACCCGGCCCGCCCCGCCTCCCGGCGCACAGTCCCGTCTCTCTCCGCCCGCGCCCGCCTCTCGCACCTCCGCGCTCCCCGACCCGTCGGCCGGCGCCGTCGGTGGCTTCGGGGCTGATCGGGGCGTGGGTGTGCTGCCGGGCGGGGTTGCGGGGGTGTTCATGCCGGCCTCCTCGGTGGGTGCGGGAGGTGGTGGAGGACGGTGGCCAGGGTGCGGGCCGTGGTGGGCCAGCCGGCGAGCGTGGTGCGGCGGCCGCGGGCCGCGGCCTTGAGGCGGTGCCGTACGTCGGGGTCGGCGAACCAGCGGCGCAGCGCGGCGGCGAGCGCGGTGGGGTCCTCCGGCGGGACGAGGATGCCGGGCACCCGGCCGTCGGGGGCGCGGCCGACCGCCTCGGGCAGGCCGCCGACATCGGTGACGAGGACCGGGACGCCCCGGGCGAGGGCCTCGGTGACCGCCATGCCGTAGGTCTCGGCGCGGGAGGGCAGGACCACCAGGTCGGCGGCGGCGTAGGACGCGTCCAGGTCGGCGCCGGTGCGGGGGCCGGTCAGCCGCAGGCGGTCGGTGAGGCTGTGGCGGGCGGTCGACTGCCGTACCCGGTCCGCGTATCCGGGGTCCTGGCCGAGGCCGCCGACGCACTCGCAGGTCCACGGCAGGTCCCGGACCTCCGCGAGCGCCTCCACCAGCCGGTGCTGTCCCTTGCGCGGGGTCACGGCGGCCACGCACAGCAGCCGGGAGACGCCGTCGGTGCCGGGCGCGAGGGGCGCGATGTCGGCGCCGGGCGCGGCCACGTGCACCCGGTCGGGCGCGAGCCCGTGGTGGGAGACGAGCCGGCGGCCCGCCCAGTCGCTGGTGGCGATCACCGCGCCCGCCGCCCGCAGCACCGCCCGCTCACGGGTGTCGAGGGCGGCGGCGACGGCCGGGTCGAGGCCGGTCTCGTCGCCGAGCGGCAGATGGACGAGGACGGCGAGGCGCAGCCGCCCGGCCTCGGGCACGACGATCTCGGGGACACCGCACGCGACGAGGCCGTCCAGCAGGACGACGGCGTCGTCCGGCAGGTCCCGCAGCGTGCGGGCGAGGCGGTCGCGGGCGGGGCCGTCCGGGCGGGGCCAGCCGCCCGGGACGGCGTGCGGGGTGACCAGCCAGCCGAAGCCGGGCAGGTCCAGGCGGATCCGGCGGTCGTAGGCGTTGCCGCCGCTGGGCGCGGCCGGGTCGTCGACGCCGCCCGGCATCACGAAGTGCGCGGTGCGCAGGGACATGGGAACGGTCCGGGTGGTGTCCGGGGCGGCGGCCGGGCGGGGGCGGCGGCCGCGGCGCGCGGTCAGGCCGGTCACAGGGCGCGCTCGTAACTCGCCCAGGCGATGTGCGACTCGTGCAGGGTGACGGTGATCCCCGCGAGGTCCTTGGCGCCCTCCCCCAGCCCGCCCTTGGCGATCCGTTCGGCGAGCCGGTCGGCGATGACCTTGGCGAGGTACTCGGTGGAGGTGTTGACGCCCTGGAAGTCGGGTTCGTCGTCGAGGTTGCGATAGTTCAACTCGTCGACGACCGCGTGCAGTTCGCGGGTGGCCAGGCCGATGTCGACCACGATGCCGTCCTCGTCCAGCTGTGCGCGGCGGAACGTGGCGTCCACGAGGAACGTGGCGCCGTGCAGGCGCTGCGCGGGTCCGAAGACCTCGCCGCGGAAGCTGTGGGCGATCATGAGGTGATCGCGGACGGTGATGCTGAACAACGGACGACCCTCCCGGTGCGGCGCGTCTGGTCCCCCGCGCTTGCCCGGCGGGGGATGCCGTGTAGTACGGCTTGTCGCTTCCCCGTGTTCAGCCCTCTCTCACTCCGTTCTCAGGTCGGGCCGGTCCCGGTGTAGCGGATGCGGTGGCACAGGGCGGGCAGCTCGCCGGACGCCAGCTTCGGCAGGACGGACGGGAGTTCCTCGAAGGGGCTCTCGCCGGTGACGAGGGCGTCCAGCGCGGGGTCGGCGAGCAGGTCCAGGGCGAGTGCCATCCGGTCGGCGTAGGTGCGGCCGGGCCGGGCGGCCGGGGAGACGGTGCCGACCTGGCTGCCGCGCAGGGTGAGCCGGCGGGAGTGGAAGGCCTCGCCGAGCGGCAGGGCCACGGTCCGGTCGCCGTACCAGCTCAGTTCCACGACCGTGCCCTCGGGGGCGAGCAGGGCCAGGGAGCGGGTGAGGCCGGCCTCGGTGGCGCTGGCGTGCACGACGAGGTCACGGTCGCCGAGGGCGTCGGCGGGGCGGGCGAAGTCCACGCCGAGTGCCCGCGCGGTCGCCTCGCGGGCCGGGTCGGCGTCGACCAGCTGGAGCCGGACGCCGGGGAACCGGGCGAGCAGTGCGGCGACCGCGCAGCCGACCATGCCGCCGCCGACCACCGTGATCCGGTCGCCGATCAGCGGTGCCGCGTCCCACAGGGCGTTGACGGCGGTCTCCACGGTCCCGGCGAGGACGGCCCGTTCTGCGGGCACCCGTTCGGGCACCACGGTGACGGCGCTCGCCGGGACGACGTAGCGGCTCTGGTGCGGGTACAGGCAGAACACCGTACGGCCGGTCAGCGCGGCCGGGCCGTGTTCCACCACGCCGACACTGAGGTAGCCGTACTTCACCGGGCCCGGGAAGTCGCCCTCCTGGAACGGCGCGCGCATCACGGTGTGCTGGCTCCGGGGCACCCCGCCGCGGAAGACGAGCGTCTCGGTGCCCCGGCTCACCCCGGAGTACAGGGCACGCACCACGACCTCGTCGGGGGCGGGTTCGGGGAGGGTGACGTCGCGGAGTTCCCCGTGGCCGGGCGAGCGGAGCCAGAACGCGCGGGCGGCGCGGTGCATCGGCGTCCTCCTGAACGATCGGGAAGCTGTTCACGTACCGGGTGGTGCACAGGCCGCGCACAGTACGCGGCGCTGATCGACTCTGTCACTCGGCCGGAGGGTGTGCGGTGGCCCTGAACGACATGTACGACGCGAGGCTGCGGCAGGAGACGGCCGTGGGGGCGGGTGCGCAGGTGCTGCTGCTGGCGTCGCTCGGCCCGGTGACCGGTATGGGTCCGGCCGGCTGGCTGACCGGACTCGCCTTCGCGTTCGCCACCTGGGCGGTGCTCCGCCGTGCCGGGCACCGCTCCCGGCTGCGGTGCCTCGGGCCGGCGAACCGGGTCACGCTGGGCCGGGCCGGTCTGGTCGGCGGGGTGACGGCGCTGGTCGCGGACTCCTTCGCGAGCGCGCCGCCGGTGACGGTGCTGGTCGCCCTGACCGCGGTGGCGCTGCTGCTGGACGGCGTGGACGGCCGGGTGGCCCGGCGCACCGGCACCTCCTCGGCGCTGGGCGCGCGCTTCGACATGGAGG
Organism: Streptomyces sp. DSM 40868; assembly: GCF_011820545.1. Classification (NCBI taxonomy): domain Bacteria; kingdom Bacillati; phylum Actinomycetota; class Actinomycetes; order Kitasatosporales; family Streptomycetaceae; genus Streptomyces; species Streptomyces sp. DSM 40868. The sequence continues at coordinate 7,226,298 of NZ_CP050504.1, read as the reverse complement.
TGGACGCGGTCCTGATCCTGGTGCTCAGCGTGTACGTGTCGGCGCGGCTGGGGCCGTGGGTGCTGCTGATCGGCGCGATGCGCTACGCGTTCGTCGCGGCGGCCCGGTGCGCGCCGTGGCTGAGCGCGCCGCTGCCGCCGTCCTTCGCCCGCAAGACCGTCGCCGCCGCGCAGGGCGTGTGCCTGCTGGTGGCGGGCGCCGGACTGCTGCCGTATCCGGCGGACCTCGCGATCGTGCTGCTCGCACTGGGTGCGCTGGTGTGGTCGTTCGGACGGGATGTGCGGTGGCTGTGGTGCACCGCGCGGGCGGCGAGCGGGGTAGGGGCCGACGGGGCGCGCCTGCCGGAGCCGGCGGGGCGCTGAGCGGGGGTCAGGCCGGTCCGAGTGCCAGTGTCGAGCCGGACTCGAAACTGTTGGGATACGAACCCGGAGCCGGACTCGGACCGGTTCGGATACGGCCCCGGACCAGCCTGGTCCCGGTTCCCGTGCGGGGCTTGAGCCCGCGGCCGACCGCGGCCCGACTCAGGCCGGTTCGGGTGCCGTGTCGTGGGTGGGGCGTTGGCCGGGCAGGACCAGGATCGCCGCCAGGGGCACCGCCGCCAGGGCCGCCCAGGGCAGTGCCGGGGGCAGCCCGAGGTCGAGGAGCGCGCCGGAGGCCGTGCTGCCGAGCAGGACCAGCAGGCCGGAGACGGAGGACAGGGCACCGGTGTAGAGGCCGATGCGGCCGGGTTCGGCGAGGTCGGGCAGCCAGGCACGGGCGACCGGCGCGACCAGCATCTGCCCGGCGGTGAGCAGGACGACCAGGACGGCGAGCGGGGCCAGACCGGCCATGCCGGTGAGGCCGGCCGGGCGGGCCGCGGCGACGGCGGCGAATCCGGCGCCGGTCAGCAGCAGCCCGGCCGCCAGCGAGCGGCGCGGGGTGAGCCGGCGGCCCGCCCAGCGGGTGACGGGCAGTTGGGCGCCCACCACCAGCAGGGAGGACAGCGCGAACAGCCAGGCGACCGGCGCCTGGGAGCCGTAGGCGCGCCGTACTTCGGCGGGCAGGGCGAGGTAGAGCTGGTTGTAGGCGAGCAGTTGGGCGCCGTAGCCGCAACACAGGGCGAGGAAGCGGCGGTTGCGCAGCAGCGGCCCGAGTCCGCCGCGCACGGCGACGGGTTCGCGGCCGGGGATGTGCCGGGGCAGCAGGACGGCGTGCCCGGCGAGTACGGCGGTGAAGACGGCCGCGCCGGCCAGGCAGACGGTGCGGAAGTCGGCCGTCAGCAGCAGGGCGCCCAGCAGCGGGCCGGTGAAGGCGCCCGCCTGCCCGGCGACGGTGAACAGGGCCAGCACCCGGGCGCGCGGCCCGCCGCCGGCCTCCTCCCGCAGGACGGCCTGCCGGGCGACCTCCGACTCCACCGCCGGGGAGAACAGTGCGGCGGCGCAGCCGATCAGCAGGACGGAGCCGATCACCGACCAGGTCCGTTCGGCGTAGCCGAGCCAGGCGAACCCGGCGATGCGCAGCGCGCAGCCGGTGAGGACGACGGGCCGGACGCCGTACCGGTCGGCGAGGGCGCCGCCCACCACGAACAGCCCCTGCTGGCTGAAGGTGCGCAGCCCGAGGACGACCCCGACCAGCCAGCCGGCCATGCCGATCGCCGTGCCGAGGTGTTCGGCGAGGAACGGCAGCACGGCGAAGAAGCCGACGTTGAAGGCGAGTTGGGTGAGGATCAGCAGCCGCAGCAGCGGTGACAGCGGGGCCCGGTCGGTGCGCGGGGCGCTCATCATGCGGTCGACTCCCGTGCGGTCGGGGCTGGTTGGGCACGGTGGCGGCGCAGGGCGCCCGCGGAGGTCACCGCCAGCGCGCCGAGGACGGCGAGGACGGCGGCGGGGGCGAGGACGGCCCAGGGGGCGCGTTCGGCGTAGGGCTGGTTCTCGGCGAGCAGGCGGCCCCATTCGGGGGACGGCGGCTGGGCGCCGAGGCCGAGGAAGCCGAGCGCGGCGAGGGCGAGCGCGGTGCCGGGCAGCCGCAGCAGGGCGTGCCGGGTGACGGACGGGACGACGGCGGGCAGGAGTTCGTGGCGCAGCAGGTACCAGCGGCCGGCGCCGAGGGCCCGGGTGGCGGTGAGGTGGAGGGTGGCGCGTTCCTGGCGGAGCAGGGCGGAGGTGTGGGTGGCCAGCGGTGCCCAGGCGACGGCGGCGACGGCGAGCGCGGGGGTGGCCGGGCCGCCCCCGGTGACGGCGGTGACCAGCAGCGCGGCGAGCACGGGCGGCACGGCGTTGACGGTGTCGGCGAGCGGTCCGGACAGCCGGGGCAGCAGGCCGAGCAGCAGTCCGGCGAGCAGGGTGCCGGCGCTGATCGCGAGTGCGAGCAGCAGGGTGTCCAGGGCGCCGTGGGCGACCCGGGCGAGCAGGTCGCGGCCGAGCGCGTCGGTGCCGAACGGGTGCTCCCAGGACGGGGGCCGGAGGCGGGCGGTGGTGGTCAGGGCGAGCGGGTCGCGGGGCAGGCCGGCCGCGAGGACCGCGAGCAGCGCCCCGCCGAGCAGCAGCGGCGGGGTGCGGCGGACGGCCGGGGTGAGCCGGGGCGGGGCGGGCAGGGCGCCGTCGCGCAGGGCGGGGCCGGTGAGCAGCCGGACGGCGAGCCGGGCCGCGCCGGTGGCGAGCGCGGCGAGCAGCAGCAGGGCGAGGGTGCCGGCCTGGAGGACGGGCAGGTCCTGGGCGAGGGCGGCCTGGAGGGTGGTGCGGCCGAGGCCGGGGATGTCGTAGAGCTGTTCGACGGCGACGGCGCCGCCGGTCATGCCGACGACGAACAGGGCGGTGTTGGGCAGCAGTCCGGGCAGGCAGCGGCGTACCGCCTGGCGGGCGATGCGCGCCCGGGGCAGTCCGCGCGCGGCGGCGGCGCGCGCCCAGGGTTCGGCGAAGGCGCCGGGCAGCTGGTCGTCGAGGAGCCGGCCGAGGACGGCTCCGGCGGGCAGGCCGAGGGCGAGCGCGGGCAGCACGGTGTACCGGGGCCCGTACCAGCCGAGGGCGGGCAGCCAGCCGAGCTGGACGCCGACGACGGTGGCGAGGACGGAGGCGGTGAGGAACTCCGGCAGGGTGGCGAGCATCGCGGAGCCGGTGCCGCCGGGCCGGGTCCGGCCGCCCCGGTACAGGGTGCGGGCGCAGACCGCGGCGGCGGTGCAGGCGGCCACCAGGAGGGCGACCGCCATCAGCAGCAGGGAGGCGCCGAGCGCCTGTGCGACGACGGGTCCGGCCTCGGCCCCGGAGATCCAGGACCGGCCCGCGTCGCCGCGCGGCAGCCCGCCGAGCCACCGCCCGAGCAGCGTCAACGGCCCGGCGTCGAGGCCGAGCTGGTCGCGGATGGCGGCGAGTACGGCGGGGTCCGGGTCGCGGTCCTGGGCGCGGGCCTTGAGGACGGTGAGCGCGGGGTCGGTGCGGCTGAGCCAGGGCAGCAGGCCGATCCCGCACACCAGGGCGGAGGCGAGCGAGGCCCGCCACAGCACGGTCCGCACGGGTCAGCGCCGGGTGCCGGTGCCGATGAGGGTGCGCTCGTAGGGGTCGAGCAGCACGCCCTTGACGGAGCGGCCGACGCCGGTGATGACGCGCTGGTGGACCAGCGGTACGACGGAGTCGGTGCCGAGGATACGGGCCTCGGCGCGCAGTGCCGCGTCCTGCCGCTTGACGGTGTCGGCGGTGCGCTCGGCCTCGGCCACGGCCCGGTCGACGTCCTTGTCGCACAGCAGGGCCAGGTTGTAGTTGCCGGCGCAGGTGTAGTCGCCGGCGAGGATGGCGACCGGGTCGCCGGTGTCGACGAGGCTGTTGCGGGCGAGGACGAAGGCGTCGAACTTCCCGGCGAGGGCGTCGCTCTCCAGTCGCGCGTACTCGCGGACGACGAGTTCGACGCGGAAGCCGGCCTTCTCCAGCTGCTGCTTCAGCACCTGGGCGACCTCGGGGAGTTCGGGCCGGTTGTCGTAGGTGGCCAGGGTGATCCGGGTGCCGTCGGGCCGCTTCGGCACGGCCCTGCCGACCGGCACGGGGTGGCGGCCCTCGGCCCAGCCGACGGCGGGGCCGTAGATGCCGGTGCCGCGGTCGGCGTGGCCCTCGTAGACGTCCTCGGCGAGGGCGGAGGTGTCGACGGCGGCGCGGGCGGCGGCACGCAGCCGCGCGTCCTCGAACGGTCCCGAGCGGTGGTTGAGCAGCAGGCTGGTGGTGCGGGTGGTGGCGGTCTCCCGGCGGGTGTCCGGCTGGAGCGTGGCGGCCTGGGCGACGGGGACGGCTTCGGCGATGTCCGTGTCCCCGCTGCGCAGGGCGTTGGTGCGGGCGGTGCCGTCGGGGACGAAGCGGACGTCGATGCCGGCGGCCTGGGCGCGGCCGCCCCAGTAGCCGTCGTAGCGGTCGAGGGTCGCGGAGGTGGCGCCGGTGACCTTCTTCAGGACGAAGGGGCCGGTGCCGGCGCCGGCCGGGTCGACGTGGTCCTTGTCCCGGTAGGCCTTGGCGGAGAGCACGGCGAGGCCGGGACTGGACAGCCTCAGCGGCAGGATGGGGTCGGGCCGGCCGGTGCTGACGCGTATCCGGTGCCGGTCCAGGGCCTGGGCGGTGAGGGTCACTCCGGACAGGGCGGCCGGGGCGGGCCGGGCATGGGCGGCCCGGTCGAGGGAGGCGGCCACGGCGTCGGCGGTGACCTCGGAGCCGTCGTGGAAGGTGGCCTCGCGCAGGGTGAACTGCCACGTGCGGGCGTCCTGCCGGCGCCAGGAGGAGGCGAGGGCGGGGGCGGCGGCGCCGTTGCCGTCGAGCGCGGTGAGGCTCTCGGTGATGCCGAGCCGGCTCAGGATGGTGGCGTCGGCGCCGTACGGGGAGAGCCGTTCGGCGGGCGGGAAGGCGAGGGCGACACGGAGCCGCGAGCCGTCGGCGGGCTTGCCGTCGGCCTCACCGGAGGAGGCGAAGCAGCCGGCCAGGAGGGGCGTGGCGAGCAGGGCGGCGAGCAGGCGGGAAGGGCGCGGGGCAGGCATGGTCCTCGGTTCGTGCTGGGGTGGGGGGTGGCGTACGGCTGGTTCCGGACGGACGACAGGTTACATGGAAATCATTTCCATCAAGCCGCCGCGTGCCCGGGGGCGCCCACCGCGCCTCCGGTCCGCTTCAGGGGGATCTCGAAGTGCACGACGCTCTGGCCTCCCCCGGCATCCTCGCGTTCGTCGTGCACGACCGTGCCGAGCGAGCGCCAGAAGGGTTCGGCGCCGGGCACGGCGGGGTCGGTGTGCAGGTACACGGACCGGTAGCCGCCGTCCGCGGCGGCGAACTCCAGCAGCCGGGCCACGAGTTCGCGCGCGATGCCCCGGCGCCGGTGACCGGGGCGCACGTACACGCGGCGCAGTTGCGCGGTCGTACCGGAGGGGTACCGCTCGGCCAGCCGGGGCGGGTTCGGCGGCGACTGCGGGCCGCGCGAGTCCAGGGCGCCGGTGCCGACGACCTGCCCGTCCCCGTCCACGGCGACGAGCAGGGTGTGCCGGGCGGGCGCGAGGTAGTAGGCGGCCGGGTCCACGATGTCGGCGTGCCACCGGGGCACGTATCCGGTGCCGAAGTCGTGGTAGACGGTGTCGAGCATGACGGACCTCGCGCTGTCGAGGTCGTCGGCGGTCGCGGGCCTCACGCTATACATACGCACTTGCACATCATATGCATTAAGTGCGAGGTCATGATCACGGGGCGCGGCCTCCGGCCCCCTGAGCGAGACACCTTGACCGGGAGGCGGGGGCCGGGGCCCGGGCCTCAGGACACGGCGGTACCCGGGCGGGCCAGGTCGGCAAGACGGCGGCCCGCAAGGGCCCGGGCGGGTTGGAGGCCGGCAGGCAGGCATCGAACCCTCGGTGCCCGCCCGGGCGGTCCGCGTCGGCCGCGGCTTACGGAGCGGTGCTCGTGGCTTGCCGGGGCTGCGGGCCGGGAGCGGCCTGCTTGCGGTCGGCGGCGCCCGAGATGAGGGCGAGCACGAGACCACCGGTCGCGAGGGCGGCTCCGACCCCGTTGGGTGACGCGTAGCCGTAGCCCTGGTCGATGGCGAGGCCGCCGAGGAAGGCGCCGAGGGCATTGGCCACGTTGAAGGCGGAGAGGTTCGCGGCGGCGGCGAGGGTGGGAGCCCCGGAAGCCTTGTCCAGGATGCGCATCTGGAGAGCCGGGACGTTCGCGAAGCCGAACATGCCGAGGAGGAACAGGGTGACAAGGGCGAGGACCTTGTCGTGGGCGGTGAAGACGAACAGGACCAGCACCACGGCCATCGAGCTGAGGAAGACGTAGATGCTGCGCATGAGGTGACGGCCGGCGAAGCGGCCGCTGAGCAGGTTGCCCGCCGTCATGCCGAGGCCGAAGACGACCATGATGGGGGTCATGGAGCCCTCGTCGAAGCCGGCGACCTTGGTCATCATGGGAGTGATGTAGGTGAACGAGGCGAAGACTCCGCCGAATCCGAGCATGGTCATGCCCATCGCGATCCAGACCTGCGGGCTCTTGAACGAGGCCAGTTCCTGACGCAGGCCCACCTCGTCCGGTCGGCCCTCGTAGCGGACGAGGAGGAACACGCCCGCCAGCGCGACGAGGCCGATGCCGGCGATCGCCCAGAAAGTGACCCGCCAGCCGGCCTGCTGCCCGAGGAGGGTGCCGAGCGGCACACCGATGACATTCGCGAGGGTGAACCCTCCGAACATGATGGACATGGCTTTGGCCCGCTTCTCCGCGGGTACCAGGTCGGCGGCGACGACGGTGCCGACGCCGAAGAAGACACCCTGAGGGACGCCGGAGACCAGTCGGGCGATCATGAGTGTCGTGTAGTCGGGGGCCACGGCCGAGGCCACGTTGCCGGCGATGAGCAGGCCGATGATGGTGAGCAAGGTGACCTTGCGGGCCCAGCGGGTGGACAGCGCGGTCATCAGAGGCGCCCCGACGATGACGCCGATGGCGTAGCCGGTGATCAGGTTGCCGGCGGTCGGGATCGACACGTCGACACCGGTGGCCACGTCCGGGAGCAGGCCCATGATGGCGAACTCGGAGACGCCCACGGCGAACGCGGCGATGGCTAATGCGATGAGTGCGAGAGGCATGAGAGCGCGGTCTCTTTACGACGAAGGGACGGACAGGGCCAGAACTTCGGGTGGCGTCGGCTCGGCTCTCCGGCGGGGGGCTATGGCCACGACCAGGACCGCTGCGCCGACGAGGGCGCCCGAGATGACGAACATGGCTGTCTCGAATCCGCCTGTCGCGTCATGGATCCAGCCCGTCAGGTACGGAGCCGCGAATCCGGCGAGATTGCCGATGCTGTTCACCAGTGCGAGGCCCACGGCGGCCGCCGCCTCCGTCAGCCAGAGAGTCGGGATCTGCCAGAACGGTGGAATGGCGGAGTAGATGCCGACAGCGGCCACACTGAGGGCACCCACGATCAGGAAGACCGAGCCGAGGTGAAGGGCGACGCCGACACCGAGCGCGCCGACCAGGCAGGGCAGGGCCACGTGCCAGGCACGCTCGCCGGTGCGGTCGGAGTGCCGGCTCCACAGCAGCATGGCGATGGTGGCGAAGGCGCAGGGAATCGCCGTGATCAGTCCGACCTCGAACGGCGAATAGTGCGTGCCGAAGCGCTGCTGGAGACCTTCGATGACTTTCGTGAGGAAGAAGCTGATGGCGTAGAAGCCGTAGATGATGCCGAAGAAGACCGCGATGAGGCCCAGGACACGCGGGTTCTTGAGGACATCGCGACCTCGTACGTGAGCCTTGCTCGCGCGCGTGGCGGCCCTGTCCTTCTCGATGATGAGGGCCAGCCGGTCCGCCTCGTCCGGGGTGAGCCAGTGCGCACCGGCGGGCCGGCTGGGAAGATACTTGATCACGACGAACGCGAGGGTGACCGCGGGGAGCCCTTCGACGAAGAACATCACACGCCACGGTTCGATATCGCCGATCCGCACGTACTGGAGTATCAGCGCGGAGAGCGGCGCACCCAGGACGGTCGCCAGCGGAACGGAGAGGAAGAAGAGAGAGAAGACCCGGGCGCGTTCACGGGCCGGGAACCAGTAGGTGAGGTAGAGCAGGATGCCGGGGAAGAAACCCGCTTCGGCCACGCCGAGCAGGAACCGGACGGCTATGAAGCTCCGCTCGCCCTGCACAAAGGCCGTGCCGATGACCACCAGGCCCCAGCTGAGGATGATGCGGGTCAGCCATACACGGGCACCCAAGCGATGCATCATCACATTGCTCGGTACTTCGAACAGGAAGTAGCCGATGAAGAAGATGCCGGCACCCAGACCGTAGGCGGCCGAGGTCAGTGCCAGGTCGTTGCTCAGCGGCGTGGCCGCGAATCCCACGTTCACGCGGTCCACGTAGTTGACGAAGTTCAGCAGGATGAGGATCGGGACGAGTCGGACCGTCACTTTCCGGATGACGGCGCGGTCTGCCGGGCTCCGTTGCGGGCCCGTGCCGGTTCTCTCGGTGCTCTGAACGGCCATTCTCTCTCCATGCTCGGAGCGGACGCGGCCCTATGCGCGGCATGGACCCCCGTGGTAGCCAATCGCTCACATTACTACACTCCTACTGAACACCTGTCCAGTTGAAGTGCTAATTTTTAGGCATCTGGAGAATCGACGGGAGGTCACCGGCGGAGCCGGCCCGGCCGGGTAGCCGACGCGGCCGGGCGCGGGAGCGACCGGAAGCGGTGGGCTTTGCGTTTTCGTTGCACGAGCGGGGCGAGAGGATGACCGGCCGCCCCCTGGCACCCACTTGACACGTGATGCTGGTCAGACCAGCATCAGGACAGCAGGTCCGCAGTGAACAGGGGGAGGGGCGGATGCTTGCGACCCTGGCCGAGTGGATAGCACTCGAGTATGTCGCCCGCCGCGCGGTCGCCGGCCCGACGGGAGTCCCCCTCCGCGATCGCATCGAGAATCTTCTGGTGGCGGCTGACGTAGTCCCGCATCACGGTGCCGCGGTCCTCGGACTTCGTCAGGAGGTCTCCGATCAGCTGCTTCACCGCCGACCTGCAGCCACTGGAGCACATCGCGATCAGGCGGTTCCCGGACGCCTCCGCGACCGCGTGATGGAAGGCGGCGTCGGCCTCGCCAAAGGCGACGGGGTCTCCGTCGATCAACTCCCTGAGGGCATCCTGCCGTTTGCGCATCTCGGCCAGATGCTCCTCCGTGCGGTGGGCCGCCGCGAGCGAGGCCGCCGTGCTCTCCAGGAACACCCTGAACTGCACCAGGTCGTCGACCGCGTTGTGAAACCGGGAGGTCGAGAGCAGGGCACGACGGAACGGAGCCTCACTGGGCTCCTGGATGCGCCAACCGCCGGTGGGGTCGTTGGGGTGCGAGACGAGCAGCCCGTCGCCGACGAGTTCCTGTATCGCCTCTCGTACGGTCGCACGGCTGACGCCGAGCCGTTTGGAGAGTTCCCGCTCCGACGGAAGGCGATCGTTCACCTTCAGTTCCCCGCTGGCCAAAGCTCGTTCGATCTCCACGACGACCACGCGCGACGCACGGGTCCTGACGCTTGCGATCTTCGCGGTTCCAGCTGTTTCGACCTTGTCGGAGCGAGGCATTCTGCTGATCCACCCTAAGGGCTGTCTTGGTGCCTGGCAAAGGCCCACTTGGCCGTCAGATCCTGCCCAGACTACGGGCATCAGCTCACGCCAGGAACATCTCCGGGCATTCCGCTTTCGTCGCGGTCTTCCGCGGCCGGGACGGCAGCGACCACAGCAGCGAGGCCTCACCAGGCGTCTGCAAGCATATGTAAGGAGTTCACCATGGTACGTCCCCTGTCAGAAACGATCAACTTACCGGCACCGCCGCAGGGCGGGACCGTGCCGGCCGGCCGGCACGCATCAGGGCCCGCGGCGCGGTGCGCCCCCTCGCGTGATCGCGTGGACGCGCAGGACCGTTCGATCGTCTCCCTGCTTCTCCGCAATCCCAGGCTCAGCTCCGAATCCCTCAGCCGCGCGCTCAATATGACACCTCGTCAAGTCGACACGAGCATCGCCCGGCTGGAGCGGATCGGTGCCCTTCGCGGCTGTCGGGCCGTGGTCTCCTCCGCGATCTCCGATGTGGACCCGGGTGCCCGCGCCGGTGGGACCGGGACGTTCCTCGCCGTGACCGCGGTGCGGTCCGCCGAGTTCACCGAGGCTGTCCAGAGCCTGGGGCACGGCGACAGCCTGACCGTGCACACGGTGGCCGGGCGGTGCAACACCGTCATCCGGATCAGCGGATCCTGCGAGATCCGGTCCGACGTGACGCGGCTTCTGGACGACGGCCGCCCCCAAGGACAGTTGTCCGGGCGACTCGAGGTCGCCGTGGTCCAGAAGCGCTACGACAAGGTGCACGGCCCGCGGCACCACAGGGCGGTGCCGACCGACTCCCTGGTGCGGTAGGGACGGTCCGCTCTCAGCCCGCGAGCTTCCGCAGCCGACTCCCCACAGCCTCGGCGGGGTGAGCCGCCGCCTCGGCCCGGGCCGCGGCGAACGCCGGGCGGCCCCGCTCGTCCTCGGACACCCACTGTGCGGCGAAGGCGCCGCTCCGGATGTCGGCCAGCAACTCGTTCATGTGCTTGCGGACGGCCGCCCAGACGGGCCGGTCGGCCGTCCAGTAGTCCCCGTACTCGGCGGTGTCGGAGATGAACGTACGCATGCCCGCGATCCCGTGGTCGTGGATCAGGTCCACGACCAGTTTGAGTTCCTGGACGCATTCGAAGTAGGCGGACTCGGGCTGGTAGCCGGCGTCGACCAGGGTTTCGTAAGCGGTCTTGACCAGACCGGTGACCCCGCCCACGAGCACGGCCTGCTCGCCGAAGAGGTCCGTCTCGGTCTCCTCCGCGAAGGTGGTGGGCAGCAGACCGGCCTTGCCCCCGCCGATCGCGTCGCCGTAGGCGCGGGCGAGCGACCACGCGTCACCGGTGGCGTCCTGTTCCACCGCGACGAGGCAGGGAACACCGTGGCCCTCCGTGTAGGTGGATCGCACGGCGTGCCCGGGAGCCTTGGGTGCGACCATGGCCACGTCCACCCCTTCGGGAGCGGTGATGCGCCGGTAGTGCACGTTGAAGCCGTGCGCGAAGAGCAGCAAGGCACCCGGCGCGAGGGCAGGCCGTATCTGCTCCTCGTACAGGGCGGGTTGCGCGGTGTCGGGGACGAGCACGGCGACGAGGTCCGCGCCCGCGACGGCCTCCGCCACCGTGCGTACCCGCAGTCCGTCCTCGGCGGCGCGGGACGCTCCGGCCGACCCCGGGCGTAACCCGATGACGACGTCGATGCCCGAGTCCCGAAGGTTCAGTGCCTGCGCCCTGCCCTGCGAGCCGTATCCGAGAACGGCGACGCGCCTGGTGCGCAGCGCGGCCCGGTCCGGCTCATTGACATCCAGCATGGGGTGTACCTCTCCATTCCGTGGATCGTGCTCGTTCTCCTACTGCGCCGCGGCGGCGGCCGCCTGGCCTCTGAGGTACTCGATGACGTCGTCGGTGGTGGATGCGGGCGTGCCCCAGAGACTGCGCAGGACCTGACACCTGCGCAGCTGACGATGCAGGTCGCCGGACCAGCGCAGGCCGTCCGCGCCGAACAGCTGGACCGCCTCGGTGAGGACGGGGAGCGACTCGTGGCGCAGGAGGATCCGGGTGACCGCGGCGGTGTGTGCCTCCGGGGCGCCGGAACCGTCGTGCCGGGCGGCCGCGGCATACACCATGGAACGGCTGAGCTCCACCGCGCAGAGCATGTCGGCGCACGTGTGGGCAACGGACTGGAAGGCGCCGATGGGACGGCCGAACTGTTCACGGCTGCGGGCCCGGTCGACGCAGGCGTCCAGGGTCCACTGCATGATGCCGAGGAGTTCCGCCGCGGCGAGGACCTGGCCCAGTGACACCAGGGCGCGTTCCGCGTCCCAGGACAACGCCTGCTGTTCCGGGATCCCCACCTGGTCGAGGGTGACGGTGAGCAGCTGGCGGTCCGGTTGGACGGTACGGGACGCCGTGACCTGCACGCCGCGACCGGCCAGCGGCACCGACACCAGGAAGCGCCGCCGGCGGTGGGCCGCGAGGACGAGGGCGTTGCCGGCGGTGGCGGTGTCCGGGGCGAGCACGCGGAAGGTGCCGTCGACGGCGAACGTGGCGGCGCCGCGCCGGATCTCCAGGGCGCCGTCAGTGCCCTGGCAGACCGCTGCCAGTACGTGGGGAGCGGACTCCAGGACGGGACGGAGCCCGGGGTGGCGAGCCGCGATCCAGGCGAGGGCGATGCGTTCGCCGGGGTGGAACGGGCCGGAGGAGGCTCCGGCCGCCTCGGCGATCAGGGCGGCACGCAGCAGGCTGTCGTCGTCGGGGACGGGCGGCGCGGCCCACAGGTCGTCGTAGAGCGAGTGCTCGGCCGAGGGGGCGGCATCGCGGAAGGTCTTGAGAGCGTGCTCGCGCAGGGCCACGAGGTCGGACCCCAGGGTGAAGTGCATGGCGGACTCCTGGCGTCAGCAAGGGAGTTTGAGGACGTGCCGGGCGATGGTGGTGCGCTGGATGGCGTTGGTGCCGCCCTCGATCTCGTTCGCCATGGCGCGGTACATCTCGCGTCGCCAACCGGTGGAGACCCCGCTGGGGTCGGGTTCGACGATGCCGTCCAGGTCCTGGGTCTCCATCCCGAAGCGGGCGATGTCGCTGGAGAGGCGGGCCCACAGGAGCTTCTCGGTGGAGGCGATCTGGCCCGGCAGGCCGTCGTCCTCCATCTCCCCCATTTTGCGCCGGGCGAGGTGGCCGAGCGCCTCGAGGCGGGCGTGGAGCAAGGCGAAGGATCTGAGCACGCTGTCGTCCGGCAGCCCCGCGGCCGGCACGCCCGGAGCGAACATGTCCCGGGTAAGCCCGTCGAAGGTCCGCTTGAGGGCCGCGATGCGGATGAGCGTCGCGCTGCCGCGGGCCAGCGTGAGACTGGTCATGACGGTGCGCCAGCCCTTGTTCTCCTCGCCGACCAGGGCGTCGGCGGGGACCTCGACGTCGTCGAGGTGGAGGTCGCACTCCTCGGCGTCGCCGTAGAGCATGGGGATCGGCTCGATGGTGACCCCCGGGGAGCCGAGCGGCACGATGAAGCAGCTCAGCGTGCGATGGCGTGCGGCGGGGTCTCCGGTGCGGGCCAGGACCAGCGCGAAGTCGGCGAACTGGGCCCAGCTGGTCCAGCGCTTGTGGCCGCTGATGCGGTAGCCGTCGGCGGTCCGGGTGGCGACGGTGGTCACGGCGGCCAGGTCGGATCCGGCTGCCGGCTCGGAGAACCCCTGGCACCACACCTCAGAGCCGTCCATGATGCCCGGCAGGTAGCGCGCCCGCTGCTCGTGGCTGCCGCACCGCAGCAGGGTGGGTGCGACCAGTTCGACGCCGACCCAGTCGGCGATCGGCAGGGCGCGGGCGCGGGCCAGTTCCTCGCTCAGGATCAGGCCGTGCACCGGGGTGAGTCCGCGGCCACCGTACTCGACGGGCCATTCGACGCCGATCCAGCCCCCGGTGGCCAGGGTGCGGTGCCACTTGCGGCGGACGGCGAAGCGCAGTGCCACCGAGGCCTGCTCCTCGAAGCCGGGCTCGCGCCATTGCGGGCGTACGTGTGCGTCGAGCCAGGTTCGAAGCTCGTGCCGGAACCGGGTCTGGTCCGGGGTCTCCGTCACATTCATGGGAGCGGCCCTTCGTGTCCGTCACTGTTGTGGGAGGTCCGGCTGACCGGCCTGCTGTTCCAGGGCCGCTCCGCAGTGGCCGCAGAACCGATGGCCGGTCGGCAGGCCGGTGGCGTCGCAGCTGCCACAGGTCACTACGGGGGGGCCGTCGGCGAACTCGGGCGAACGGTCGTCCACCGCGGCGGCACGCAGGGCCAACCGGTCGGGCTCGCGCTTCTCGAGGAAGGAGCGCATGCCCTCGTACGCCTCGGGCGAGCCGCTGTGGATGCCGAGCCATTCGCCGGCGTGCGGGGCGGTGAGCGCCCAGATCATCTCCTTGGCGGAGTTCATCTGGACCTTCGCGTAGCGCAGGGCCTCCGGGAACTTGTCGGCGAGGTTCGCCGCCATCTCCGCGACCGCCGCGTCGAGCTGGTCGCGCGGTACGACCCGGTTGACCATGCCCCATTCCAGGGCCTGCCGGGCCGTGATCTTCTCGCACAGGAAGGCCGCCTCGCGGGCCCTGCGGTCGCCGACGAGCTGGGGAAGCCACTGGGTGACCCCGATGCCGGAGACACTGCCGCGAGCCGGCTCGGCCTGCTGGATGACGACGTCGTCGGCGGCGATGGCGAGGTCGCATGCCATGTTGAGTTCGTTGCCGCCGCCCAGGACCAGGCCGTTGAGACGGGCGATGGTGGGCTTGCCGCACCGCATGATCGCCGTCTGCATGGCGATGAACTCGCGGATCCACTTGTTGTAGTCCCGCGGGCGCTGGCAGAGCTCCCAGTGCTCACGCAGGTCCGCGCCGGAGCAGAAGGCCCGGTCACCGCTTCCGGTGAGGACGATGACGGCCACCGAGTCGTCCCGTTCGGCCAGCCGGAACGCTTCCTGGACTTCCTCGAAGAGCTCCAGGCAGAAGCTGTTGAGGGTGCGCTCCCGGTCGATGGTGACGGTCGCGGTCCAGCCTTCCCGCGTGTAGCGCAGGGAGTTGAACTTGGTGTCCCGGGCCCTCTCGCCGGTCAGGCCGGTAACTCTCGACATGAACACTCCCCTGCCTGGCACACGCCAGAATCGACAGAACAGTCTGACCGCAGAGTAACCGTCTGTGCGGACAGTTGTCCAGTGAGAAGAGAGTTCAGCATACGTTCATCCATGATCGATCCGGCGGTGTCCGTGGAGGTATTACCGTGGGACCCCCTTCATCCGGACAATCGTCCGGAGAACAAGCCGTATCGTCGGCTCAGTTATCTGAGGATGGGTACACGCATATACTTTTGTCCACCAGCCACATCTGATATGTCACTACGGCACCCAGCCGACGAGGCGCCCGCACCCGCAGAGCGAGGACCATCCACCATGAAGACGCCCAGCGCTGACGCCGCCGCCCTCCGCGAGACGCATTCGCCCTACGTGCCGGATGAGACCGACCGCCGCATCATCGAACACTTGGTGAGCAACGCACGGCAGTCGGCCCGCGCCATCGCCCGCGAGATCTCCATGTCTCCCGGCGCCGTCTCGGAGCGGATCAGCCGGCTGGAGGCGGCCGGAGTGATCCTCGGCTACCACGCCGACATCGACGCGGCGGCGCTCGGTTTCGGCGTGGACGTACTCGTGGGGGCACTGGTCGACCAGCACAGCGAGATCGAGCAGACCGTGGACGCGTTGCTGGAGATCGAGGAAGTCCAGACGGTCTACCTCACCACCGGAGCCTGGGACCTGGTGATCGAGGTGCGCGTGCGTGACCACCCGCATCTGCGTGACGTCATCCTGGGGGCGATCCGCTCCGTGCCCAACCTCCAGCGCAGCGAAGCGATGATCATTCTGGAAAGCCACAGCGGCCAGACCAAGGCCTGACCGCCGGCTCCTCCCGCGCACGCTCAGCGGGCGATCGTCCGTGCCGCCCGGAACGTCCGCACCGCGTTCCCGATCATCCGTAGCCCGTGCCCGCCCTGCAGCGACATCAGCGACTCGGGGTGGAACTGCACTCCGCTCACCGGGAGTTCCCGGTGCCGCACGGCCATGACGACACCGTCGTCGGAGAGTGCTGTCACCTCCACGGACTCCGGTACGTCCTCCGGCAGGACGTGCAGTGAGTGGTAGCGACCCACGGGGAACCGGCCGGGCAGCCCCTCGAACAGGGGGTCGTCGGTCTTCCGCACGCGCAGCTCGGACGGCCGGCCGTGCACGGGCCGCGGCAACACCGACAGACGGCCCCCGAAGTACTCGAGGATGCCCTGCATGCCCAGGCACACTCCGAAGACGGGTATGCCGGCCACGACACACTCGTGCACCGTCTGCGAGATCTTGAACTCCTCCGGCCGGCCCGGTCCGGGCGAGAGCACCACCGCATCGGCATCGGCGAGATAGCTTCGGTCGAATCCCCACCGGCGGGTGCTGGCGGCGCAGCCGGTCTGCCGGAAATAGTCGGCCAGGGTGTTGACGAACGAGTCCTCATGGTCGATCAGCAGCACCCGCAGCGCCGGCCCGGCCAGTGACGAGGTGACGGCGTCGGCCGTGCCCCGGCCCGCCCGCCCGGCCACGACCGCCCGGCCCGCTCCCGGCGGGGTCGCCCCCGTCACGGCGCCGAGCACCGCCGACGCCTTCAGCCGCGTCTCGCGTTCCTCCGCCTCCGGATCACTGCCCAGCAGAAGCGTCGCGCCGACCCGTACCTCGGCCTCGCCCGCACTCAGGCGTGCCGCACGCAGCGTCAGGCCCGAATCCAGCGTGCCGTCGAAGCGGAACACCCCGACCGCGCCGCCGTACCACCGGCGTGGCGAGCGCTCGTTGTCCTCGATGAACTGGGTCGCCACGTGCTTGGGGGCGCCGGTGACGGTGACCGCCCACATGTGACTGAGGAAGGCGTCCCAGGCGTCGCAGTCCTCACGCAGGATGCCGTGGACGTGGTCCACCGTGTGGATCAGCCGGCTGTAGACCTCCACCTGGCGCCGCCCGATGATCTCGACCGTGCCCGGGCGGCACACGCGCGACTTGTCGTTGCGGTCCACGTCCGTGCACATGGTCAGCTCCGCTTCCTCCTTCTCGGAGCCGAGCAGGTCCCGGATGCGTTCCGCGTCCTCCAGAGCGTCCGCGCCGCGGGCGGCGGTGCCGGAGATGGGACAGGTCTCGACGCGGTCGCCGGTGACCCGTACGTACATCTCGGGTGAGGCGCCCACCAGCGACTCGCCGCGCCCGAGGTTGAAGAAGAACTGGTACGGCGCCGGATTGGCGGCCACGAGCCGACGGTAGACCGTGCTGGGCCGGGCCTCGACCGGTCGGCTGATGGTCTGGCTCAGCACCACCTCGAAGAGTTCGCCGCGGCCGAAGGAGTCCAGCGAGCGACGGACCCCCTCCTGGTACTGGTGCGTGTCGTCGGTACCGGCCTCGCAACGGCTGCTGTCGACGAGTGCGGTGAAGGCCTCCCCGGCGGCGATTCCGCAGAGGCCGGTGCCCGACGGGGCGGAGCGACCGGAGTCGAAGGTGTACACCCGCTCGGTCAGACGGTCCCGTTCGGCTCCGGCGGTCAGCAGGCGTCCCGGCAAGTACGCGACGATCTTCCGCAAGTCGTCGGAGCGTTGCAGCCCCGGCGTGATCGGGTCGAGTTCGGTCAGGAGCTCGTATCCGAAGGCCGAGTACCACCCGAAATGGTGGTCCTGGTCGGTCGCCAGGCCCGCCGAGGCCAGGCGCAGCGGTTCCAGCGAGGTCGGCCGAGTCGTGCGCATCTCCTCGGTGAGCTCCGGCCGGCCCCGCACGACCGTGCCGGTGAACACCGATCCGTCCGCGGACCAGGCCAGGTCCGCCACCGAGGGCGCGCCGGCCAGGACGTCGAAGACGAAACGGGCCACCGGGCCGGCATCGGGGCGCAGCAGAGTGAACCGGAAGTCGTGCTGCAGCGCCTCGTACACGAGGAAGGGCTCCGTGAAACCCAGCCGCCACGGGGTGTAACGGCCGGGGTAGCTCATGGCGCTTTCCAGCAGCCCGCCCGGACGGCTGTCCAGGGAGTCCACCAGCATGTCCCAGTCCCCTGAGGAGGCAGCCCGGGTACGGCAGCGCACGGTGAGCGCGCCGCAATGCCAGTGGGTGTGGGTACTCGGATCAAGCATGGTCATGGCTGCTGCCTCATTCCCCGCTGCTGTGATGTCCGGTCAATCGGTTCGTTCGGAGTAGTTCTTCGCGAGATCGAGGTACGAATCGGAGGCCCGCTCGATGTAGTCCCGCTCGTCGTCGGTCAGCGGACGAAGCGCCCGGGCGGGGTTTCCCACCAGCAACATCCCGGGCTTGGGCGAGTAGTTCGGGCGTACGACGCTGCCGACCGCGACAAAGGTGTACGGGGGCAGGTCGGCGCCGTCCATCACCACCGAACCACTGCCGACGACACAGCGGTCGCCGATGGTGCAGCCGTGCAGGTGCACCTTGTGACCGATGGTGACGTCCTCGCCGATGACGACCGGCCGGCCGTGCCACTGCGAGGTGTCGCAGTGGATGACCGTGCCGTCCTGGACGTTGCTGCGGGCGCCGATCCGGATCTCGTTCTGGTCGGCTCGCAGAACCGCCTGGAACCAGATGCTGGCCTGGTCCGCCACGGTCACGGCGCCGATGAGGTCGGCACTCGGGGCCACGTAGGCAGTGGGGCTCACATCAGGTACGCGGCCCTGGTAGTGGTGGATCACCCTTCGTCCTCCTCCGACGGCCGGACACGCTCGGCCAGCAGCTCTTCGACCCGGCGGCGCAGGATCTTGCCGTTGGCGGCGCGCGGGAGCCCGGCGATGCCCAGGTCCGTGACCGGGACCAGCCTCTTGGGCACCTTGAAGGTGCTGAGCTTGGCCCGCAGAACGCGCAGCCAGTCCTGGGTGCGGGGCAGCGCGCCCTCCGCCAGGCCGTACACCAGGACCAGTTCGGAGCCCATCACCGGATCGGGCACATGGCTCAGGACGGCCTCCTCGATGCCCTCCAACTCGGGTACGAGGTTCTCCACCTCGGAGGGGTAGACGTTCTCGCCGCCGACGAACAGCATGCTGTCGAGCCGTTCGACGATGAAGAGGTTGCCGCTGGAGTCCAGGTGGCCGATGTCCCCGGTGCGCAACCAGCCGTCCCGGATCTGCCGAGCCGTCAGGTCAGGGTCCTCGTGGTAGCGGGTGAGGAGGTTCTCGCCCCGGATCCATACCTCGCCGTTCTCGCCGACCGGCTGCTCGGTGCCGTCCTCGGCGACGATCCGGATCCGGCAGATCGGCAGCGTGCGGCCGGCGCTCCCGAGCACTCGGCCAGGATCGTTCGGTGCTTCCACCGTCGCCACCGACGTCGTCTCGGTCAGCCCGTACACCTGGTGCACGGGGACCGAGAAGGCGGACTCGAAGCGGGCGATCAGCTCGCCGTCGAGACGCGAGCCGCCCGAGAGGAGCCCCTTGAGGCCGGTC
Source organism: Streptomyces sp. DSM 40868 (assembly GCF_011820545.1). Taxonomy (NCBI): domain Bacteria; kingdom Bacillati; phylum Actinomycetota; class Actinomycetes; order Kitasatosporales; family Streptomycetaceae; genus Streptomyces; species Streptomyces sp. DSM 40868. The sequence goes on along the minus strand of NZ_CP050504.1, from coordinate 7,207,296 downwards.
GGGACCGCGTCCTGGGGCCGTTCGGCCAGCAGGGCCATGTAGGCGTTGACGACGAGGGTCCAGGTGGGGGCGAACTTGGCGACGGTGGGCCAGAAGCGCAGCATCGCGACTTCCGAGCGGACGGCCGTCGTACGACCGCCGGACCACAGCGGGGTCAGGGTGGTGAAGACCTGTCCGCTGTTGTGGAAGAGGGGACAGGCCGTCAGGAAGGTGTCCTCCCGGCCGATGCCGAACCATCCACCCAGCGCGAAGGAGTCCGACAACAGGCTGCGGTGCGGGAGCACCACGCCCTTGGGAGGCCCGCTGGATCCGGAGGTGAAGACGATCTCGGCGTCACGGCCGGGGTCGGCGTCGGCGAGGTCCATACGGGAGGAGAGCCGTCCGTCGCCGCCCAGGGCCAGGATCGACTCCATGAAGGCGCCCTGGTCCGCCACCGGCACGACGTGCGCGGGGTGGACACCGTCGGGGACGCGGGACGCGGCGGCCGCCTCGTGGATCAGGATGGCGGGGGCGGTGCGCGCGAGGATGCCGCCGATCTCGCCCGCCCCCAGCTTCGGGTTGAGCGGAACCAGGACGCGGCGCCCGGCGAGGGTGCCGAGGAAGAGCAGTGCCGCCAGGGTGGAGTTGTGGAACAGCGTGGTCACGGTCGCGCCGCGGGGCACGCCGAGGCTCTCCAGATACGCGTCCAGGCCGGCGGCGAAGGCCTCCAGCCGACGGAAGGTGACGGGGGCGATGCCTCGTTCGGCCGGCTGGATGAAGACGCGGTCCCCGTGGTCGGCCGCGGCCACCGCGACCAGCTGCGCCATGTCGGCGGCACGCGCCCGGTGAGCCACGCTCCACAGGGCCGGGGCTGATCCGGCAGCGGGCCCCAGGGTCACGAACCGGTCCTTGCCGCTACGATCGAGCGGCTGATGGCCGCGGCGGTGGGAGCGGCGAAGAACTCCTCGACGAGTTCCACGTCGAAGCGGATCTCCAGGGCCGCCACGATCTGGGCGGCGAGCAGCGAGTCCACCCCACAGTCGAGGAGGTTGTCCTCGGCACCGATCCGGGCTTCCTCCACCTTGCTGTTGATGATCTCCAGGACGGTCTGCTGGATCTGTTCCAGGGACTCGTGCGTCTGCTGCGGCATGTGGGCCTCCTTGCTGTGGGTGCGGTGCGGCGGTGCCGGACGGTCGGCGGACTCGGCGGACCGGGCCGGGTCAGGCGGCCTTGACGCCGACGCGCAGGCTCTCGATGCCGGCGATGAAGTTGGACGGCACGCGCTTCACTTCCTCGCGCAGCTCTACTTCTCTGGTCTTGTTCAGGAACTCGTCGAAGAGGATCCGCATCTCGAGCCGCGCCAGATGGATGCCCAGGCAGATGTGCGGGCCGGCGATGAACCCGAGGTGCTTGTTGGGGCTGCGCCTGATGTCGAACCGGTAGGGAGCCTCGAACACGTCCTCGTCGCGGTTGGCCGAGATGGTCCAGACGGTGACCGCGTCGCCCTTCCTGATCTTCTGACCGCGCACTTCGACGTCGCGGGTGGCCTTGCGGATGAAGTGAATGGCCGGGGTCGTCCAGCGGACGGTCTCCTCGACCATCCCGGGCAGCAGGGAACGGTCCTCGCGCAGCAGCTCGGCCTGGTCCGGGTTCTGGATGAGGGCGAGGATGCCGCCGGAAGCGGCGTGCCGGGTGGTGGAGTTGCCGCCCTGCATGATGTTCAGGCAGTTGAGGATGGTCTCCTCGTCGGTCAGGGGCTTGTCGTCGAAGCGCAGCGAGGCCAGCATCTTGAGGTGACCGCTGCACTCGTCGGAGGCCAGCAGCCGCATCAGGTACTTCAGCAGCTCGTGGTTGGCCGCGTTGGCGCTGGTGTCGAAGTGACCTGTGACCGGGCACGTGTTGGCGTTCGTCTCCTCCTGCGACCGGCGGCTGAGGTCGAACAGCTCGGGCCAGTCGCGCTCGGGGAAGCCGAGAAGACCGAAGACCACCGCGGAGGTGACGCGGTCGGCGATCTCGGCGGCGAAGTCGAACTCCTCGCCCTGGGCGAGGGCGGCGTCGATGGTCCTCCGCGCGAAGGTGCGGACCTGGTCCTCCATACGCGTCATGGCGCGGCGGTTGTAGTGCTTGTTGAACTCCCGGCGCAGCACCTTGTGGTGGCCGGGGACGGAGAACTCCAGCATCTTTCCGGCAGCCGGGTCGCGGCGGTCACCACGGAAGGTGTCGAAGGTGACGCCGTACTCGGTGGTGAAGGTGCCGGGGTTCCTGTGCACCCGGGACTGGTCGTCGTGCTTCAGCAGGACCCAGTACCCCTGGGAACCCTCCTCCTCGTGGAAGAAGATCGGCTTCTCGCGGCGCAGGCGCTCGAAGACAGGATGCGGGTCCTGGGCGGCGTAGAAGCGCGGATCGGTGATGTCGATGTCATCGATGTGAGGCATGCTGCGGTCTCCGCTGCTCGTGTGGGTGGTCGCCGAAGGAGGCTCCCGGCTGTCGGACTGCTACCGGGCCGTTCTCAGTTGGCCCGGGCCGCGACCTCGGGCGGCAGCGGGCGGGACAGGCGGTGGTTGTCGAGCACGCGGAGCCGGCCGAGGTCGGCGGCGACGACCAGCAGGGCGTCGTCCGTGGCCTGGGTCAGGTCCTGGAACGAGTTCCTGTCGACCAACGCCGCGTAGTCCAGCTTCGCCGCGGTCACCTCGACCGCCTGCGCGGCCGCGGCGGCGAGGGCATCGGCCCCCCGCTCACCGGTGTCGTACAGGGCCTTCGCCGCACGGATCGCGTCGACGACACAGCCGGCCAGAGCGCGCTCCTCGGGGCTCATCAGCTTGTTGCGGGAGCTGAACGGGAGCCCGTCCTCCTCGCGGATGCTGGGGCAGGGGACGATCTCGGTGGGCCAGTTCAGGTCCTTGCAGACCTGTTTGACCAGCGCGAGCTGCTGGGCGTCCTTCTCACCGAAGTACCAGCGGTGCGGGACGCAGAGCTGGAAGAGTTTGGTGCAGATGGTGGAGATGCCGCTGAGCATGTTCGGCATGCGGGCGGCCTCGTAACGGCCCTCCAGTTCCGGAACGGTCACGCGAGTGACGTATCCCGGCGGGTAGACGGCCTCCCGGGAGGGCACCACCACGGCGTCGACGCCCTTGCCCTCCAGCTTCTCCAGGTCGCCGGCGGGGTCGTACGGATAGGCATCGGCTTCCTCGGTGCCGCCGTTGAACATCAGCGGGTTCACGAAGACGCTGGACACCACGTAGTCGTTCTCGGCCCGGGCGCGGTCCACCAGGCTCAGGTGTCCGCGGTGGACCGCGCCGAGCGTGGCGAACAGCCCTATCTGCCGGCCGCTTTCACGGACCTTCAGGTTGTGATCGCGGAACTCGATCGGGTCGTCGAAGACCTTCATGTCGCTACCTCTCGACTGGAGTCGGGCGCGGTGGGGCAAGCAGGCCAGAGTGGCCCGCCACCGCCGTCAACTTAACGGATGTTCAGTTGACGGGCAAGATAGGGGACAATTGCTCATTGGATTCGAGATTCTCGATCCTTACGTCCTGTCGCCCCCGCGCTCACATCAGTCGCCGACGCCCTTGCGGTAGCGCACCGCCAGTGACTCGTAGACCCGGGACGGCCGGGCCATGCCTTCGCGCTCCTCGGCCGTCAACTCCCGTACGACCTTCGCGGGGGCACCCACCGCCAGCACGCCCGGCGGAATCGAGGCGCCGGGCGGGACCAGCGCCCTCGCGCCGAGCAGCGCGCCCGCACCGATCTCGGCGCCGTCCAGCACGATGCTGCCGGAGCCGATCACCGCCCCGTCCCCGACCCGGCAGCCGTGCAGGACGGCCGCGTGACCGACCGTCACGTCATCGCCCAGGACCAGCGGGCTGCCGGGGTAATCCGGCGGGTCGGCGTGCAGCACGGCATTGTCCTGAATGTTGCTCCGCCGCCCGACGCGGATCCGGTTCTGGTCCGCGCGCAGCACCGCGCCGAACCAGACGGAACTGCCTTCGCCTATCGACACCGCGCCGACCAGCGTGGCGTTCTCGGCGACGTACACCCCCTCCGCCACTTGCGGCTCTTCACCTTCGAACGCGAGCACCATCGAACCTCCAGGGTGTGTTCTCGGCGGGAGATCTCGGAAGTCAGCGCATAGATCCAGCCAGCGAGATCGGACATTCGTGCACTGGTCGAACGATCAGCCGGACAGCCAAGCACTTGAAAGTAGCCCTTGGCGGGCGTTCGTGGAAGAATGAAGCCCGCGACGCCCTGCTCAGCCACCCAGCCTCGCTGCCGCGCAACTCCGGGCACAACAGGTCGAGCTGACCACCCATGAAGCTCATCGCATCCGAGCCGGGGCGGGCCCATACGCCCTACGCCGTCGCTCGAGCCGCCCTGTCACAAAGCTGCAAGGAGAGCCCCCATGCCCACATTGAGGTCGAAGACCGTCACGCACGGACGCAACATGGCGGGCGCACGTTCACTGTTGTACGCCTCCGGCCTCAAGCCGCAGGATCTCGGCAAGCCGATCGTCGCCGTCGCCAACAGCTACACGCAGTTCGTCCCCGGGCACATCCACCTCCAAGAGGTCGGAACCATCGTCAACGACGCCATCTGGGCAGCCGGCGGAGTGGCGCGCGAGTTCAACACCATCGCCGTGGACGACGGCATCGCCCAGGGCCACGGCGGCATGCTCTACTCCCTGCCCAGTCGCGAACTCATCGCCGACTCCGTGGAGTACATGACCAACGCCCATTGCGCCGACGTCCTGGTGTGCATCTCCAACTGCGACAAGATCACCCCGGGCATGCTCCTGGCCGCGCTGCGGCTGAACATCCCGACCGTCTTCGTCTCCGGCGGCCCCATGGAGGCCGGCAAGCTGGCCGGCTCCGGCAACCGCCCGGACATGATCGGCATGGACCTGGTCACGGCGTTCTCCGCGGCCACCAATGACCAGTACTCCGACGAGGACGTCTCGGAGATCGAACAGTCCGCCTGCCCCACCTGCGGCTCCTGCTCCGGCATGTTCACCGCCAACTCCATGAACTGCCTGGTGGAGGCGCTGGGTCTGGCCCTGCCGGGCAATGGCTCGGTCCTGGCCACTCACGCGGCGCGGCGGAAGCTCTTCGAGGAGACCGGACGCCTCGCCGTCGAGCTCGGCAAGCGCTACTACGAGCAGGGCGACGAAGGAGTGCTGCCGCGCAACATCGCCGACCGCAAGGCCTTCGAGAACGCCATGGCCCTCGACATCGCCATGGGCGGCTCCACCAACACGGTCCTCCACCTGCTGGCCGCCGCCCGCCAGGCCGAACTGGACTTCACCCTCCAGGACATCGACGCGCTGTCACGCCAGGTCCCCAACCTGGCCAAGCTCGCTCCCAGCGGCCCGTTCCACATGGAGCACGTGCACCGGGCCGGCGGCATCCCCGCCTTCCTCGGTGAACTGCGCCGGGCAGGGCTGCTCCACGAGGACGCGCGGACCGTCCACAGCCCGACGCTCGGCGCGGCCCTGGACGCGTGGGACGTCCGCGGCACCGACCCGAGCCCGGAGGCGGTGGAGTTCTTCAAGGCCGCGCCGGGTGGTGTGCGCACCATCAAGCCGATGAGCCAGAGCAACCGGTTCGCCTCGCTGGACCTGGACGACGAGAAGGGCTGCATCCGCTCCGTCAAGCACGCCCACTCGCCCGAGGGCGGCCTGGCCGTGCTGTACGGCAACCTCGCCCCGCACGGGGGCATCGTCAAGACCGCGGGCGTCCCCGCCGGCATGGAGACCTTCGCCGGGCCGGCCCGCGTCTTCGAGAGCCAGGAGGAATGCGCGTCCGCCATCCTCAACAAGGAGATCAAGGCGGGCGACGTCATCGTCGTGCGTTACGAAGGCCCGCGCGGCGGACCCGGCATGCAGGAGATGCTGTACCCGACCAGCTATCTGCGCGGCCAGGGCCTGGACAAGAAGTGCGCCATCATCACCGACGGCCGGTTCTCGGGAGGATCCGCCGGTGTCTCGGTCGGCCACATCTCGCCCGAGGCCGCCGCGGGAGGCCCGATCGCCCTCATCGAGGAGGGTGACATCATCCGCATGGACATCGCGGCGCGCACACTGGAACTCGACGTCCCGGACGAGGAACTGGCCGCCCGCCGGCAGCGGCTCGTGAACGGTGACGGCTTCGTGCCGCGCGACCGTGACCGCCCGATCAGCGACGCCCTGCGGGTGTACGCCGCCTTCACCACCTCTGCCTCCGAGGGCGCGGTGCGTGACCTGGACCAGGCGACGATCACCTACAAGTGACACAAGCGCACGGACGGTCCCCGGGGCGCGCGGACGGCACCCCGGGGACCGTCAGCCGTCTCGATGAAGGAGCCCGGCCCATGGCCATACGCAACTGTCTCGTCACCGGGGCAGGATCCGGCATCGGTGCCGCCGTGGCCGAACTCCTCTCCGGTCAGGGCCATCGCGTCGCCCTGGCCGGACGCCGGGAAGAACCGCTGCGCGAGCTCTCCGCCCGGCTGCCCGGCCCCAGCCTCGTCCTGCCGACGGACGTCACCCGCCCCGAGGACATCGAGTCGATGTTCGCGGCCTGCGAGGAGAGCTGGGGCCCGGTGGAGGTGCTGGTGCACAGCGCCGGCGCGGGGGACTCGGCCCGCCTCGAGAGCACCACCGACACCATGTGGGACCGCCAGCTGGAGCTGAACCTGACGGCCCCCTTCCGCTGTGTGCGGCGAGCGGTGCCGGCGATGCGGAAGGCCGGGTTCGGCCGGATCGTGGTCGTCGCCTCCGTCGCGTCCAAGGTCGGGGCCCCGTATGTGAGTGCCTACACCGCGGCCAAGCACGGGGTGCTCGGACTCGTCCGGTCCGCCGCCGCGGAGCTGGCCGATACCGGCGTCACCGTCAACGCCGTCTGTCCGGGGTATGTCGACACCCCCATGACGGACCGCTCCGTCGCCTCCATCGCCGCGCACACCGGCCGGGACGCGGACGGCATCCGGGCGAAGCTGGCCGCGGCGCAGCCCATCGGGCGGCTGATCCTGCCCGGCGAGGTGGCGGCGGTCATCGGCCTCCTCGTCCAGGAGGAGGCCCTCAACGGGCAGTCCTTGATGGTCGACGGGGGGAGCGTACAGTCATGAGCGGCATCGAACGGATCAACCCGGGTCACCTGGCCCCAGCCACCGGATTCAGTCATGCGGTCCGTGTCATCGGCCCCGGGCAGCTGATCTTCCTGGCCGGTCAGACCGCGCTCGACGCGGCCGGCCGTATCGTCGGCGACGACATCACCACGCAGTTCGAGCAGGCTCTGACCAACCTTCTGGCCGCCGCCCAGGCCGCCGGCGCCGGCCCCGGCGACCTGGCCAAATGCACGGTGTACGCCGTGGACGTGGCCGACTACCGCGCCCACGCGAGCGAGCTGGGCCGGATCTGGAAGCGGCTGGTGGGCTCCAGCTATCCGACGATGGCGGTCATCGGCGTCACCCGGCTCTGGGACGAAGAGGCGCTCATCGAATTGGAGGGTGTCGCCGTCCTTCCCTGAGGCCCGTCCCGGATCGGTCCGGTGCGCCGACAGTGTGCCGGGGCGTCCCGGGGGCGGTCGCTTCCGTTCCGGGGCCGGTCATCGGCGGCCGGTCGGCGGCTTGCGGCTGCCGGCCCGCAGCTGGATCGGCCATTCGACCGCCTCGGGCACCCCCCGCTCCGCTGCCGCGTGCAGCGTCCAGTACGGGTCGTACAGGTGCGGCCGCCCCAGGGCGCACAGGTCCGCACGCCCGGCCAGCAGAATGCTGTTGACGTCGTCGTCACTGCTGATCGCGCCCACGGTGAGGGTCGCGACCCCCACCTCATTGCGGATCCGGTCGGAGAAGGGGGTCTGGTAACTGCGCCCGTAGGCGGGCCGGGCGTCGGGGGTGGTCTGGCCGGTGGACACATCGATGGCGTCCGCCCCGTGCCGGGCGAACGCCTCGGCGACTCGGACCGCGTCGTCGCCTCCCAGCCCGCCCGTGACCCAGTCGGTCGCGGAGATCCGGACCGTCATCGGACGCTCCTCGGGCCAGACCGCGCGGACCGCGTCGAAGACCTCCAGCGGGAAGCGGAGCCGGTTCTCCAGCGAGCCGCCGTAGGCGTCGGTGCGCCTGTTGGCCACGGGCGTGATGAAGCTGGAGAGCAGATAGCCGTGCCCGCAGTGCAGTTCGAGCAGGTCGAAGCCGGCCCGCTCGGCGGCCCGTGCCGCGGCGACGAACTGATCGCGAACCACCTCCATGTCCGCGCGGGTCATCTCCCTCGGTACCTGTCCGTGCGGCAGGTAAGGGAGGGGGGACGGCGCGAGGAGCGGCCAGTTGCCGTCCGGGAGCGGCTCGTCGATGCCGTCCCACATCAGCCGGGTGGACCCCTTGCGGCCCGAGTGGCCGAGCTGAACACCCATGCGCGCGCCGGTTTCCCGGACGAAGCCGACGATCCGCCGCCAGGCCGCCTCATGTCCTGGCTCGTAGAGCCCGGCGCAGCCCGGAGTGATGCGCCCTTCGGCCGAGACGCACACCATCTCCGTCATCACCAGTCCGGCCCCGCCCTGGGCCCGGCTGCCGTAGTGGACCAGATGGAAGTCGCCCACCAGGCCGTCGACCGCGGAGTAGGTGTCCATCGAGGAGACCACGACACGGTTGCGCAGCTCCAGGCCGCGCAGGCGGTAGGGAAGGAACATGGGGGGCCGGGGCAGGGTGCCTTCCGGGACGGTACCGCGGCGGATCTCCGCCCCCACGAACCAGGCGTCGACCTCCGCGACGAAATCCGGGTCGCGCAGCCGAAGGTTGTCGTACGTGACCCGGCGGCTGCGGGTCAGCAGGTTGAAGGCGAACTGGAGCGGCTCCTGGCCCACGTACTGTTCGGGGTGTTCGAACCATTCGAGGCTGGCGCGGGCGCTGCGCTGCAGACTCTCCACCACCGGGCGACGCTGCTGCTCGTAGGCGTCCAGGGCCGCCGGGACGTCCGCGAGCGGATCCGCGCAGCCGGCCAGCCGCTGGGCGAGGACGGCCGCGTCCTCCATGGCCAGCTTGGTGCCGGAGCCGATGGAGAAGTGCGCGGTGTGGGCCGCGTCGCCGAGCAGGACCGTACGGCCGTCGTGCCACCGCTCGTTGGTGATGGTGGTGAAGGCGGCCCACCTGCTGTGGTTCGTGAGAAGCCGATATCCGGCCAGGGCGTCGGCGAAGAGCCGCTCGCAGTCGGCCGTGGCCTCGGGACCGATCGGTTCACCGTCCGCGCCCGGGGAGCCGTACCGACGCCACACGGCTTCCGGCATCTCGATGATGAACGTGCTGCGGTCCTCGCTGTACGGGTAGGCGTGAGCCTGGCAGACGCCGTACTCGGTCTCGGCGATGAAGAACTTGAAGGACTTCAAGGGCAGATCGGTGCCGAACCAGATGTACTTGCAGTGGCGTTCCTCCGCCCGCTGTCCGAACTGTTCGGCGTGGCGTTGCCTGGTCCCTGAACGGGCACCGTCGGCGACGACCACCACGTCGTAGTCGGACAGTTCGGCCGGATCCGGCGCCGGGGTGCCGAACCGGAGGTCCACGCCGAGTTCACGGCAGCGCTCCTGAAGGATCGCCAGAAGCTGATGGCGCCCCATCGCTGCGAAGGCGTGGCCGCCGGAGGTGACCACCTGGCCGCGGTAGTGGACGTCGATCGCGTCCCAGGTGACGAACGAGTTCGCCATGCGCTCGTGGACGGTCCTGTCGCTCTGCGCGACCCCCTGCAAGGTCTCGTCCGAGAAGACCACGCCGAAACCGAAGGTGTCGTCGGCGGCATTGCGCTCCCACACGGTGATCCGGGCGAACGGGTTCCGCTGCCGCATCAAGGCGGCGAAGTACAGACCGCCGGGCCCGGCTCCGATACAGGCGATGCGTAAGGCTGACATTGCGGGACGGTGCTCCTCTCGGCGGGCCGCCGTGCGCGGCTCGGTGCGGCGCGCTTCAGACACCCAGGTCGACCAGGTGCTCGTAGGCGAGTCCCAGGTCGGTGACGGCCACGGCGAGGTGGGCGAGGGCTGCCCGGGTGTTGGCCGCGGCGCAGGGCTCCGACTGGGGATCGGAGGCGAGGTCACGAAGGATGCGGTAGGCGTGCAGCAGCTCACGGTCGCGGAGCCGGAGGGGACGCCCGAGCAGGTCGGTGTCCGGCTCGCCGGTGAACGCCCCGGCCCGCGGCGCTGTGCGGTCGTCAGCGGACATGGGCCACCTCCAGTGCCGGCCGGTTGTCCACCAGCCGCTTGGCCTTGAGTTCGAAGCGGGGCAGCGAGCCGGGTTCGGCGCGCTCGACGTGGAAACGCAGCCCCTCGTGCGCGTGTGCCAGCTCCCGCGCGATCAGGTCGGCCAGATCGCGCCAGCCGCTCTCGTCCTCGTACGGAGCCAAGGGCTCGACGTGCAGCGTCACTTCGTCCCGGATGCCCTCCCGGTGGATGCGCAGCTGGAACTCCTCGACGCCGCCGGTGCCTCGCACGATCGCCTCGACGGCCCGCATGTAGACGTTGGTGCCGCGGACCACCTTCATGTCGTCGGTCCGGCCCTGCACCCCGCCCTCGTAGAGGTCGAAGACGCGGCCGCAGGGACAGCGCGTGCCCGGCACCCGGACCACCAGGTCCGCGGTGCGGTACCGCAGGAGGGGCAACGAGGAACGGCCGAAGCTGGTGACGACGCGTTCGCCCAGCTCACCGAAGCCGACGGGCTCTCCGGTGACGGGATCGACGACCTCCTCCAGGAGGTGGTCCTCGATGATGTGGGCGCCTCCCGGCTGCTCCGCGCACTCGAACATGAAGATCGTCGAGATTTCGGTCATGCCGGCCGTGTCGAAGGCGCGGGCGCCCCATGCCTCTTCGATGAGCTGTTTGGTCTCGGGGATGGACCCGGCCGGCTCGCCCGAGAGGATGAGGGTGTGCACCGGTGCGCCGCGCAGGTCGACTCCGAGCTGCTCCGCCTCCTGGGCCATGCGCAGGGCGTACGTGGGGGTCGACGCGACGACGGTGGCCTGGAAGTCGATGATCTGACGCACCCGGCTCTCGGTGCTCTGGGCGCCGCCCGGGACGACCAGCGCGCCGAGCTTCTCCAGACCGTAGTGGAGCCCCCAGAACCCGATGAAGGAGCCGTAGCCGAAGGCCACGTACGCGGTGTCGGTGGAGCGGACACCCGCCCCCCACAGGCCGTAGCACCACATCTCGGCGGCCCAGGACCAGTCCTTACGGCTGTCCAGGGCACGCAGCGGCATCCGGCCGCTGGTGCCGCTGGTGGTGTGCACGCGGATCGCCCGGTCGGCGCCGATCGTGCCCAGCGTGCCGTACGGGGCGGCCTCGATCTGCGACGCCTGCCACTCCTCACGAGTGGTGAAGGGCAGGCGCCGGACGTCGCTCAAGGTCTCCAGGTCTTCGGGGCGTGATCCGGCCGCCTCGAACCGCGCGCGGTAGAAGGGACTGCGTTCGGCCGCCCACTGGGCTGTCCGGCGCAGTTTGGCGAGCTGAAGACGCTCCAGCTCTTCGCGAGCCAGAGCCTCTGTGCGAGGGTTCCAGTATCGAGTCATCAATTGGAACGCTAAGACACTCGTTTACTGAACACAAGGGCTCTAGGAAGTCAGAGTCTCATGACAACTGTCCAGTCAGGAGTTTGGGGTCCGACTGGTGACGCAGGCCACTTCCGACCTTCAGGACGAGCAGCCCGCCGCCGGACATCACCGCGCCGACCGTGACGAGGGCCCAACGGCTGTCACCGAACAGGTCGGTCATCCAGCCCATCCAGTAGGAACCCACGAACCCCGCGACATTGCCCAGGGTGTTGATGACCGCGATCCCGCTCGCGGCGGCGACACCGGCGAGGATCCCCGACGGCAGGGACCAGAAGGCCGGAAAGGCGGCCATGATCCCGATGGAACAGACGCACAGGCCGCCGTAGCCGAGCCAAGGGCTCTCGGTCAGCAGGGCGGAACCGGCCAGCACCACACCACCGAGGACCATCGGCAGGGCCGTGTAGCCGGGGGTCTGGCCGCCCCGGTCGCATCGCCGGCCCCAGATCACCATGGCGGCCGCACCCAGTGCGTAGGGCAGGGCGGTGAGCAGCGAGACACGCAGGTCGCTCTGGATGTCCAGGCTCTTCTTGATGATCTGCGGCATCCAGAATCCGAGACCGTAGAGGCCGAAGGCCAGGGCGAAGTAGACGACCGACAGGCCGAGCACCCGCTTGTCGCCCAGGGATTGCCGGACCGTCATCTCACGGCCGCGCCTGACGGCCGACTCCTCGGCGGCGAGGGTTGAGGTGATCCACGTGCGCTCGCCGGGCGTGAGCCAGGAGGCAGCCGCGGGGCGGTCGGGCAGCAGCCACAGCAGCATGACACCCAGAACGACCGACGGCAGACCTTCGATGACGAAGAGCCACTGCCAGCCCTGCAGGCCGGCCAGGCCGTGCAGTTTGAGCAGCAGCCCGGAGAGGGGGCTGCCGAGCGCGGAGGACAACGGTACGGCGATCATGAACTGAGCGGTCACGCGGGCGCGTTGGGCGGCGGGGAACCAGTAGGTCAGATAGAGGATCATGCCGGGGAAGAAGCCGGCTTCCGCGAGGCCCAGCAGCAGGCGCAACAGGTAGAAACTCTTCTCGCCCTGGATGAGCGCTCCGGCGGAGGCGACCACCCCCCAGGTCACCATGATCCGGCACATCCAGATCCGGGCGCCGACCTTGTGCAGCATGAGGTTGCTGGGGACTTCGAGTGAGACGTACCCGAGGAAGAGGAGGCCTGCCCCGAGGCCGTAGGCGCTGGCGGACAGGCCGATGCTCTCGTTCATCGTCAGTGACGCGACGCTCAGGTTGGTGCGGTCGAGATAGGCGAAGAAATAGCACAGCACCATCACCGGGATGAGCCGCCGCCCGGCCTTCCTGAGTGCGCTCTCACCGACGGCTCTGCTCTCATCCATGCTGCCTCCTCTGGGACGCGGCGTCCCGGCCACGGCCGAAGTCCCGGAGCAGGCGGATGTGCACGCGCCTCACCGTAGGACGCTTGCGCAAGAAAGGGCCGTCACGCCTGCCCGAGTGATCGGCGCAGGCCGCAACATACCAGTCATTCGTCCGCTTCTACACCCTGCTGTGTGACGCTCATGGAGCTCGCCCGCCGCCGGGTCAGCCCTTCTGCTCGACCCGTACCCAGTCGATCTCGGCCCGCACTCCGCCGGAGGCGACCTTGTCGACACTGGACTGGGGCAGCCCCCAGTAGGGTGCGGTGACCTTGTTCCAGCCGGCCGGGTAGGCGCCGCCGAGGGCGAGGTTCAGGATGACGTACTGATGGTGGTCGAAGACCCACTGGCCCCTTGTGGACTCCAGCTTGTTCCGGGTCGTCTCCTGGACCAGGCGGTCGTCCACGAAGAAGCGCAGTGCCGTCGGGGTCCATTCGACCGCGTAGGTGTGCCACTGGTCCGCGGTGCCGCCGCCGGGGTAGGTCTGGCGGGCGCCGATGTTGCCGTCCGCCGAGTAGCCGGGGCCGTGCAGGGCGGTGCTGGTCCAGTCCGGGTAGCCGATGTTCTCCATGATGTCGGTCTCGCCGGAGGCCGGCCAGGACACGGAGGGGTCGTCGACGTCGCTGCCGAGCAGCCAGAAGGCCGGCCAGAACCCGTCGCCGACCGGCAGCCTCATCCGGGCGCTGACCTTGCCGTAGGTGAAGTCGAAGTGGGTGTGGGTGTCGACGCGGCCGGAGGTGAGGTCGTAGGTCCCGCCGCCCGCCCGGGTGCAGCCCTTGCAGTACCCGGCCTTCAGCACCAGGCTGCCGTCGCGGGTGGCGACGGTGTCGGGCGAGTCGACGTACGCCTGGGACTCGCCGTTGACCGGGCCCATCTCGGTGCCGGTGCGCACCACCCGCCACTTGGAGCGGTCCAGGGCAGTGCCGGTGAAGTCGTCGAAGAAGGTGGTGCGGTAGCCGCCCGGCGGGTCGGCCGGGAGCGCCGGATACGCGGCCGAGGCGCTGCCGCCCGTGCCCCAGACCTGGAACTCGTAGAGCGAGTAGCCGAACTGGGCGGTGGCGGGCGCCGGGTTGTAGAAGGAGCGGCGCTCCTTGCCGAGCATGCGGACGTAGCGGCCCGTCACGGGCGTGGGCAGCCGGACCGAGTCGTGCACACCGGCCGCGTCGGACGGTGCCTTGACGTCGGAGCGGCGGGCGGCGATCTCGGCGGGCGAGGGTTCGTGAACCGTGCGCCAGGTGCGGTTGTCGTCGGACACCTGGAGGAGGTAGTCGACGGCGTAGGCCGACTCCCAGTAGAGGTCCACCGTGTCGATGGTGGACGGCGCGCCGAGGTCCACCGACACCCAGCGGTCCGCGTTCCAGTCGCTGGACCAGCGGCTGGCATCGCCCTTGAGGCTCGCCGGCCAGCCGCCGTCGGTGAGGAACGCCGGTGAATGGGCCGCGTCCTGGTAGTGGTTCGCGTATGCCGGATGGTGCAGGGCGAGGTTGGCGCGGGTGGTGGCGGCCGGGGCCGGCTCGCCGCCGTAGACCTTGAAGTTCCACAGCGAGTAGCCGTAGGGCGTGGCGCGTTCCAGGCCGCGCAGCCGGATGTAGCGGCCGGTGACCTCCTGGGGGTGGGTGTACGCGGTGACCGAGCCGCCGGTGCCGGCGGTCTCGGTGTAGAACGGCGTCCAGTCGGTGCCGTTCCTCGAGACCTCCAGGACGTAGCGCTTGCCGTAGGCGGCCTCCCAGTCGAGGGTGACGCGGTCGACCCGGAGCACGGCGCCGAGGTCGACGCGGATCCAGGCGTCGTCGGCGAAATTGCTGGACCAGCGGGTGGCCGCGTCGCCGTCGAAAGCCAGGCCGGGGCCGGTGCCGGCGTTCTCGCTGCCGGAGGCGGTGACGGCGGCCGGGTTCAGCGCGTAGGCGGCGGCCGCCCGGTCGGTGTCCCAGCCGACGGCGGCCGGGGCGGCGACGGCGGGGGCGGGCGCGGCCAGCAGCGGCCCCGAGGACAGCAGGGCGGTGGCGGCGAGGGCGGCGAGCAGGGTGCGGGATCGCATGCGGCTCTCCTTGTGGGGTGGAGGTGCACTCGGTGGTTTGTCGTGCGCATGACACACATGGGGTGCGGTGTGCCGGTGGACACGGACTCCCCTGCCGTGTCCACCGGCCGTCCGGGCCGGGCTCAGGCGGCCCGGCGCCTCGGGGTGCCCGGCGGGTCAGGCCGCCCGGCGGGTCAGGCCGCGGTGGGTGCGGACGAGGTCCGCGTACCGGCGGCCGCTGCCCTTGATCGTGCGGACCTGGGTGCGGTAGTCGACGTGGACCAGCCCGAACCGCTTGTCGTAGCCGTAGGCCCACTCGAAGTTGTCCAGCAGGGACCAGGCGAAGTAGCCGGCCAGCGGGGCGCCCTGGCGGACGGCGGCGGCGCAGGCCGCGAGGTGGCGCTCCAGGTAGTCCTGGCGTTCGGGGTCCGCCACGCTGCCGTCGGGGCGCACGACGTCCGGGAAGGCCGAGCCGTTCTCGGTGACGTACAGGGTGCGGGCGCCGTACTCCTCGGTGAGCCGGAGCAGCAGCGTCTCGATGCCCGAGGCGTCGACCTCCCAGTCCATGCCGGTGCGCGGGACGCCCTCGCGCCGGACGGAACGGGCGTACGGCGCCGGCCCCCCGGGGTCGTCGGCGACGTACTGCGGGAAGTAATAGTTCAGGCCGAGCCAGTCGAGCGGGGTCGCGATGGCCGCCAAGTCGGCGTCTTTCAAGGGCAGTTCGACGCCGTAGGTGTCCACCATGTCGGCGGGGAAGCCGCGGCCGTGCACGGGGTCGAGCCACCAGCGGTTGACATGGCCGTCGAGCCGGCGGGCCGCCGCCACGTCCTCGGGGCGGTCGGTGGCCGGGTGCACCGTGGAGAGGTTGTTGACGATCCCGACCCGGGCGCCGGGGGCGGCGGCGCGGACCGCCTGGGTGGCCAGGCCGTGGCCGAGGAGCAGATGGCTGGAGGCGCGGACGGCGGCGTTCAGGTCCGTCCAGCCGGGTGCCATGGTGCCTTCCAGGTGACCGATCCAGGCCGAACAGGAGGGCTCGTTGAGGGTGGTCCACAGCGTGACCCGGTCACCGAGGCGGCCGGCGACGACGGAGGCGTACTCGGCGAACGCCTGCGCGGTGTCACGCTCCGGCCAGCCGCCGCGGTCCTGGAGCACCTGGGGCAGGTCCCAGTGGTAGAGGGTGACGGACGGGGTGATGCCCGCCTCCAGCAGCGCGTCCACCAGCTCGTCGTAGAAGGCGAGGCCCTTGGCGTTGACCGGGCCGGTGCCGCCTGGGACCACCCGGGGCCAGGCCACGGAGAACCGGTAGGCGTTGACGCCGAGCCGGCGCATCAGGCCGATGTCCTCGCGCCAACGGTGGTAGTGGTCGCAGGCGACATCGCCGTTGTCGTCGTTGGCGATCTTCCCCGGGGTGTGCGAGAAGGTGTCCCAGATCGAGGGCGAACGGCCGTCCTCGGCCACGGCTCCCTCGATCTGGTACGCCGCGGTGGCCGTGCCCCACAGGAAGTCGGGCGGGAAGGCGGCGAGGTCGATGGGTTCGGACACGGAAGTCCCTTCGGGATCAGGGGTGGCGGTCACTTGACGGCGCCCGCCGTCAGGCCCGCGACGAGATAGCGCTGGAGCAGCAGGAACCCGGCCACCACGGGCACGCTGACGACCAGCGAGGCGGCCATGATCTGGTTCCAGTAGACGTCGTTGAGGGTGGAGTAGGCCTGGAGGCCGACGGCGAGGGTGCGGGTGGTGTCGTTGGTCATGACCGACGCGAAGAGCACCTCGCCCCAGGCGGTCATGAAGGCGTAGACGGCGACCGCGACGATGCCGGGGATCGCGGCCGGCACCACGATCCGCAGCAGCGCCTTCAGCGGGCCGCAGCCGTCCACCAGGGCCGCCTCGTCCAGGTCGCGCGGCACCGAGTCGAAGTACCCGATCAGCATCCAGATGGAGAACGGCAGCGAGAAGGTGAGATAGGTCAGGATCAGCCCGCCGCGCGAGCCGAACAGGGCGATGCCGGTGGCGTTGCCGATGTTGACGTAGAGCAGGAACAACGGCAGGAGGAAGAGGATGCCGGGGAACATCTGCGTCGACAGCACGGTCACCGTGAAGACGCGTTTGCCGCGGAAGTCGTAACGGCTGACGGCGTAGGCCGCGAAGACGGCGATGACGACCGAGCAGACGGTCGCCGCGCCCGCCACGATCAGCGAGTTCACGAAGTACCGCGCGAGCGGGACCGTCGACCAGATGTCGATGTACGGGCGGACGGTCAGCCCGCTGGGCAGCCAGCGGAACTCGCCGGTGACGTCCGCGAGCGGCTTCAGCGAACTGGAGACCATCACGTACACCGGGACCAGCACGAACCCGGCGAGCAGGGTGAGGAAGATCCGCCGGAACCACAGGAAGGACCGCGCCGGCGCCATGGGCGAGCGGGTGGCTGTCACCGGCGTGCGGGTGGGTGTCGCCGGCGTGCGGGTGCTAGACATCGGCGGCCCTCCGTCCGCGCGAGGTGAGCAGCAGATAGCCGCCCGTGACGACGAGCAGGAAGAGCAGCAGCAGGACGGACATGGCGGAGCCGGTGCCGAAGTTCCAGGTGACGAAGGACGACTGGTAGATGTGGACGGAGACGAGGTCGGCGGCCTCGGGCGCGGACTTGCCGAACAGCACGTACGGCGTGTTGAAGTCGTTGAACGTCCACAGGAACAGCACCAGGACGAGGACCTGGTTGACCGGGCGCAGCGAGGGCAGGGTGATGCGGCGGATCCGCTGCCACGTCCCGGCACCGTCCAGCGCGGCGGCCTCGTACAGTTCGCCGGGGATGTTCTGCAGCCCGGCGGTCACGATGAGGAAGGCGAACGGCCAGCCCTTCCACACCGAGACGGTCAGCAGGGCGTAGAAGCTGTTGTCGCCGATGAGCCAGAAGGAGGGCTTGTCGGTGAGGTGCAGCTGGTCGTGCAGGACGTGGTTCACCAGGCCGTTGTCGTGCTGGAACATGAACACCCAGGTGATGACGGCGGTGTAGACGGGCAGCGCGTACGGCACCAGGAACAGGGCGCGCAGCAGCCCGCGCCCGCGGAAGGCGTCCTGCATGAAGACCGCGGCGGCGGTGCCGATCAGCCAGCACAGGCCGACCGACAGCAGGGTGAAGCCGACGGTGACGAGGAAGGAGTGCAGCAGGGCCTCGCCCACGGGGGCGTCGAAGTCCACCGACACCTGGTAGTTGCCGAGGCCGGACCAGGGGGCGGTGCCCCAGTCGCGGATGTAGAACTGGGTCAGCTCCTTGAAGCTCATCACGACGCCGATGACCATCGGCACCAGATGGACGAGGAGTTCGAGCAGCAGGGCGGGCAGGAGCAGCAGATACGGCAGCGACAGGCGGCGCAGCCGTCCGGGGCGGCGGGGTGCGCGCGCCGCCACTCCGGACGGGGCCTGGCGCACCGGCTCCTTGAAGGCGGTGGTGGTCATCGTCGGGCTCACGCCGCCGGCATCTGCTGCTGGGCCTTGCGCAGCTTGGCCTCGACCGAACCGGTGGTCACCGGCCGCCCGGCGGCGGCGTCGGCGAACAGTTCCTTGACGGCCGTACCGACCGTCGTCTCGAACTGCGACTCGGACGGGACCTGCGGCAGCGCGGCGGCGCTGGTGGCCAGGGTGTTCTTCAGTACGGCGGTGTCCGGGGCGGCGAACGCGGGGTCCGCTTGCGCGGACTTCACCGGCGGGATGGCGCTGTAGGCCTTGTTGAGGATCTTCTGCTCCTCGTCGGACGTCATGAACTTCACGAACTCCTTGGCGCCGTCGAGGTTGTCGGTGTTCTTGAAGACGGCCATGTTGATGCCCATGACCGGCGAGTTGACCTGGGTGCCGCCGCCGGGCGTGCCGGAGATCACCGGCACGGGCGCGATGCCGTAGGAGTCCTCGCTCATCCCCTGGGACTTGAGGTTGGCGGAGGCGGTCTGCCACAGCAGCATCGCCTGCTTGCCCTTGGCGAAGTCGCTGACGGACTGGTTCTGCGCGTACTCGGCGTCACCGGCCGGGATGACCTTGTCCTCGGCCATCAGATCGACGTAGCTCTTGACCGCGTCGACCACCTTGGGGTTGGTGAAGTCGGGCTTGCCGTCGGCGGTGAAGAAGTCGGCGCCGTGCTGCTTGGCGAAGACGAAGACGTGGTGGATGTTCTCCGACAGGTTCGAACCCTCGGCGCCCAGCGGGGACTTGCCCTTGGCCTTGATCTTCCTGCCGGCCTCGATCAGTTCCGCCCAGGTGGCCGGGGGCTTGGAGACGCCGGCCTCGGCGAAGATCTTCTTGTTGTAGTAGAGGGCGTACGCCATCGAGTACAGCGGGACCGCGGCCGGGTCCTTGCCCTGGGCGCCGGTCGAGCCGAGCGCGGTCTCGGCGAACCGGTCGCGGCCGCCGATCGCGGCGAAGTTCTTCTCGTCCCAGGGCAGCAGTGCGCCGGTCGCCTGGAGGGAGGCGCTCCAGGTGTTGCCGATGTTCAGCACGTCCGGGCCCTGGCCCGACGTGGTGGCGGTCAGGATCCGGTTGAGCAGGTCCGACCAGGGCACGACCTCCAGCTCGACCTTGATCCCGGTTCGCTGCTCGAACTTGTCCAGCTCGGGCCGGAGCACCTTCTTGTCCGCCTCGATGCTGGCCCCCTGGTTGGACGCCCAGTACGTCAGCGTCTTCGGCGAGTCGTTGGACCCGCCGCCGGTGGCCGATCCGCCTCCGCAGGCCGTGGCCGCGAGGGCGAGTGACAGGGTGACGGCGCCTACGGCCGCGGCTCGGATGCTGCGCATGCGTCCCGGTGTCCCTTCGGGGGTTGCACTCATGACTTAATTTACGACGTGAGTTAATCCGCAGGGAGGGCGATCGTCAAGGGATTCGACAGGTGATCGTCAGGGAGTGCGGGCGCGCGGGACGGGCGGGGCCGGTGGGGCGGGCTGGGCCGTGAGGCCGGACCGAGGAGGTGGGCCGTTGAGGCCGGACCGGGGCTGGGCCGGTAGGAATCGCCCGGCGAGGCGTCGACGGCGGCCCGGCTAGGTGCCGGCGACGCATGTCAGCGGTCGGCCCGCGCGATCCCGCACCCGGCCAGCGCGATGCCGGCACCCGGCGCAACGCGATATCGGCACCCGGCTCGCACGATGCCGGTAGCCGCCCCGCGCGATGTCGCAGCCGGCCCCCGCGCGGACCCGGCACCCGGCACCCGGTCGCCGGCCAACGCAATGCCGACGTTCGGCCGAGCGAACTCCGGGCACGCGGTCCAGCACCACGCACAGCCGACCCGGCACGATGCCGACACCCCCTCCCCCCACCACGCCGACACCCAGTCCAGCGCGACGCCGACGGCCGGCCCGGCGTGATGTCGGCGCCCCGGACCGGCGTCCACCGACCGATCAGCCCTCGCGCACCGTTTCCCGCAGGCCTGTCACCTCTCCCCCAACCCCTGCCGCCGCTTCCTCGACAACCCCTGTCGGGACCGCCCCCATGCCGGCCGACGTCCCGCCGGTGCGGCGGAGTTCGGGCAGGACGGTGAGCAGTCCGACGGCGGCGAGGGCGGCGCCGAGCCAGAGCGGGGCGCGCAGGCTCCACAGGTCGATGGCGACGGCGCCGAGGGACGAGCCGAGGATGACGCCGAGCGTGATGAAGGAGGAGTGGACGGTGTTGACCAGCGGCCCGGCGTTGCCCGCGCGCTGCACCCGGGTGACCATCGCCGGGTTCATGGTGACGCCCACCAGACCGACGCCCAGCATGCAGACCACGGCGGGGGCGGGCACACCTGCGAAGACCGCGAAGCCGGTCAGGAAGAGCAGGCTGAGCACCAGGCCGATGGCGAGGACCGGCAGGGTGTACCGGTCGGCGAACCGCCCGACGACCGTGTTCCCGACGACGGTGGCGGCGCCGTAGGCGATCAGCAGCAGCGGGACGGTGCCCGCGGAGAAGCCGGTGAGACCGGTGAGGATGGGGTTGAAGTAGCTGAAGGCGGAGAAGGTGGCGCCGATGATCAGCGTGCTGGTGGCCAGCGCCAGCCACAGACGGGGCCGGGCGAAGACACCGGCCTCGGCGCGCAGACCCCCGCTCGGGGCCGCGGCGAGGCGCGGCACGCCGACGGCGGTGGCCGCGGCGGCGGCCAGGGCGAGCGCCGAGACGGCCCAGAACGCGGCGCGCCAGCCGAGCCGTTCGCCGATCAGGGTGGACAGCGGGAGTCCGAGCAGCGTGCCGAGCATCAGCCCGTTCATGGCCACGGCGATGGCCCGGCCCCGGATCTCGGGCCGGGTGAGCCGGGCGCACAGCGAGATGGCGACGCCGAAGAAGGCCTGGGAGGCGACACCGGTCACGATACGGGCGACGAGCATGGTGCCGTAACCGGTCGCGGTGGCGGCGAGTACGTTGCCGGCCAGGAAGACGGCGAACAGCACCAGCAGGGCGGTGCGGGGCGGGAGTTTCATCACCGCCACGGTGAGCACCGGGCCGCCGAGGGCCATGGCGGCGGCGAACGCGGTGATGAGATAGCCGATCTGCGGAACGGTGGCGTGCAGGCCGGCGGCCATCTGCGGCATCAGGCCGGCGACCGCGAACTCGCTGGTCACCATGGCGAAGATGCCGAGCGCCAGGACGTAGACGGCACGGGGCACGGTGGTTGCTCCTTCGGGTACGGACCCGCACTGAACGGCGGGCGACTCAGTTACGTACTGATCTGTCCAAAACACAGACACGCGAGGGTCATGCAGGGAATTTTGGATAGATCAGTTCAAAAATAGGTCAGCGGGAAGGCTCACGACGCGCCACAGCCCTCCCCGCCGACCCGGCGGACGGGGCCCGACAGCCCGCCGGGGTCAGGCGGTCAGCGCGTCGAGGGCGATCGCGGCGATGGCGTCCAGCGCGGCCCGGTCGGCGCCGCCCTGGGCGGAGACACGCAGGCCCGCGATGGTGGCGTTGAGGAACCGGGCCAGGTCGCCCGCGTCCCGGGAGGAGGTGATGCTGCCGTCACGCCGGCCGGCCTCGACGACGGCGCGCAGGGCGTCCAGCCGATGGGCCGTGTCGCGCTCGAGCATCCCGGCCGCGACGGCGTCGCGTCCGGCGAGTTCGATGGTGGTGTTCACACCGAGACAGCCCAGGCTGCGACCGGTGGGCCGGTTCTCGGCGTCACCGTCGAGCACCCGGGCGAACAGGGCGCGGATCCGGTCGGCGCCACTGAGTCCCGGATCCTCCAGCACGGCCAGCTGACCCGCGTTCATGGTGGTCATGTAGCGGTCCAGGACGCGCTGGAACAGGGCGCGCTTGCTCTTGAAGGTGTTGTAGATGCTGCTGCGCCCCAGTCCGGTGGCGGCACACAGATCCTCGGTGGAGGTGGCCTCATACCCCTTCCGCCAGAAGGTCCGCATCGCCGCGTCCAGAGCCTGCTCTTCGTCGAACGTCCTCGGTCGGGCCATACCCGGAGCCTACGTTTTTGGACCATCCATTGCAATACCGCCCCGGCTCTTGGGTCCGAACGTTCGGCACTCACCCGGCTCACGGGTGCGGGGCGGTCGTGGCCGCACCCGGACGCCGATCAACGGCGTCGGGTCAGCCGCAGAACTCCGCTTCGACGGCTGCCTGTTCAAGTGCCGGATCACCCCAGTCGCTGTTCCGGTTGAGCGTGAAGACGTGCTCGCCGTCGGTGGTGGCCGCCGTCCGGGTCAGGGAACCGGGGACTTCGCTCGAGTGCCCCCAGACCTTCACACCGCATGCCTTGAGCGTCTGTGACCTGATCCCTAGGCCGTACGTCCGGCCGCCCCCCAGGTCGTAGCCGGTGAACATCTCCTGCTGCTGGACCGGAGGGAGGAGCTTGCCGCGCAGGAGGGCACGGATGAAGGTGTTCAGGTCGCGAGTGGTTGAAATGATCTCGCCGGAGGCCCCGGAGACCGAAGGGTTGAAGTCGGTGACGTCGTGAACCCGAGCGGCAGGGTCGTCCACGTAGAGCTTGGAGTAGTGCCGCCCATGCGGGCCGGGCACCGACGACGACGTGCCGGGAACCGTGGTCCCGCGCAGGCCGAGGGGTCTGATGATGCGCCGTTCCACTTCGGTGGCGTAGCTGTTGCCCGTGGCCTTCTCGATGACCATGCCGGCCAGGATGTAGTTGGTGTTGGAGTAGGACCAGCCGTCGCCGGGATCGAACAGCGGCTCGTGGGCAAGGCCGGTCCGCACCAGTTCCTCCGGCGTGGCGCCGTCGTACCGGTGGGAGAGGAACGCCGGTCCGGTGAACTTGGCGCGGAATCCGTCGTCGTCGATGTAGTCGTACAGCCCGCTGGTGTGCTGGAGCAGCCGGCGCAGGGTGATCCGGCGCCCGTCATTGCCGTTGCCGCGCACCAGGCCGGGCAGCCACTTGTCCACCGTGTCGTCGATCGACAGGCCGTACGCGGGCTCGGCGGCGAGCTGGAGCACGACGGTGGCGATGAAGGGCTTGGTCAGACTACCGATACGGAACCGGTCCCGCGGCAGGCGCGGGCGGCCGGTGCGAAGATCCGCCACACCGGAAGTGCCATGCCAGACCTCGCCCGCGCGGTCGGCCCTGGCCAGGACACCGGGCGTTCCTCCACGAGTGATCGCGTCGAGGGCGTCCTGCGTCGCGGAGTGAGTGGAGTGGTGTGAGGTGGCGCGCGGTGCGGCGGAGGCCGGGACGGCCGCGGTCACGGCCACCGCTCCCGCCAGAGCGACGGCGACCAGAGTGCGGGGTAAGGCGTGCGTGGGCATGTGAGGTTCCCCATCCCTAGCCGGATTCGGTATCCAGGAGGACTCCTGACCACCGCGGCAGGTTGACCGTCTGCCGCCGCCCCCCCCCCCTGACGGAACCGGAAACGCTCCCGGGAGACCGCTGCGCAGAGACGGAAGGTCACGTGGTCGGTCACGTCACAGCCGGAGAAACAGAAAGACCCCAGGTGAACTGGGGTCTTCCGCTGGTGTCCGAGGGGGGACTTGAACCCCCACGCCCGATAAAGGGCACTAGCACCTCAAGCTAGCGCGTCTGCCATTCCGCCACCCGGACCAGGTGTCTGCCGCCTTGCGGGGCGTGTTCCCCGCGGCGACATGGACAACAATACCAAGGTTTCGGAGTGCGTTTCACCTGCGTATCCACCGCGGGGCGACAGCCGGAAACGCTCCCACCTGCGCGGTACGCCCGTCCCGCACGGTCGGTGAGAGCGAACGCACCCTGCGCGACGGACCGGAATCCGTCGAGCGCGGCGGCCGAAAGTGCCTGCGCCCCCTGGACACCGCCCGCCGGATGAGGGATAACGAGTCCATACAGTATTCGTCGACTGTATGCAATGTGCTGTATGCACACCTCGGCAAGGGAGAGGACCTCGCCATGCCCCAAACCCAGGACGCCCATCCCGCCCAGGACCTGATCTCCGGCGGCCATCTCGTCGCCAAGGCGCTGAAGGCCGAAGGCGTCGACCGCGTCTACACCCTGTGCGGCGGCCACATCATCGACATCTACGACGGCTGCGTGGACGAGGGGATAGAGGTCGTCGACGTACGCCACGAGCAGGTCGCCGCGCACGCCGCCGACGGGTACGCCCGGATCACCGGCAAACCGGGCTGCGCCGTGGTCACCGCCGGCCCCGGCACGACCGACGCCGTCACCGGGGTCGCCAACGCCTTCCGCGCCGAGTCCCCGATGCTGCTCATCGGCGGCCAGGGCGCGCTCAGCCAGCACAGGATGGGGTCCCTCCAGGACCTGCCGCACGTCGACATGATGACGCCGATCACCAAGTTCGCGGCGACCGTGCCGGACACCACCCGCGCCGCGGACATGGTGTCGATGGCCTTCCGCGAGTGCTACCACGGCGCCCCCGGCCCCTCCTTCCTGGAGATCCCCCGGGACGTCCTCGACGCCAAGGTGCCGCGCGAGCAGGCCCGGGTGCCCCGGGCCGGCGCCTACCGGGCCTCCACCCGCTCGGCCGGCGACCCGGAGGCGGTCGAACGGCTCGCCGACCTGCTGGTGCACGCCCGCAAACCCGCCGTCCTGCTGGGCAGCCAGGTGTGGACGACCCGCGGCACCGAGGCCGCCGTCGAACTGGTGCGCACCCTGAACATCCCGGCGTACATGAACGGCGCCGGGCGCGGCACCCTGCCGCCCGGCGACCCGCACCACTTCCAGCTCTCCCGCCGGTACGCCTTCTCGCACGCCGACGTCATCGTGATCGTCGGCACCCCGTTCGACTTCCGCATGGGCTACGGCAGGCGCCTCTCCCCCACCGCCACGGTCGTGCAGATCGACCTCGACTACCGGACGGTGGGCAAGAACCGCGACATCGGCCTCGGGATCGTCGGCGACGCCTCACTGGTGCTGAGTGCCGTCACCCAGGCCGCGTCCGGGC
This sequence comes from Streptomyces sp. DSM 40868, assembly GCF_011820545.1. Lineage (NCBI taxonomy): Bacteria > Bacillati > Actinomycetota > Actinomycetes > Kitasatosporales > Streptomycetaceae > Streptomyces > Streptomyces sp. DSM 40868. The sequence goes on along the minus strand of NZ_CP050504.1, from coordinate 7,182,028 downwards.
GGACCGACGGCGGGGCCGTGCGGCGCAAGGAGTGGCTGGACGAGCTGCGCGCGGTGGAGCAGGCGGCCCTCGGCAAGCGGCTGCCGCAGCTCAGGTCGGACGCCTCGCCCATCCATCCGTACCGGCTGGTCAGCGAGATCAACGACTTCCTCACCGAGGACTCGGTCTACATCGGCGACGGCGGCGACATCGTCACCTTCTCCGGGCAGGTCGTCCAGCCCAAGTCGCCCGGCCACTGGATGGACCCGGGCCCGCTCGGCACCCTCGGCGTCGGCATCCCCTTCGTGCTCGCCGCCAAGCAGGCCCGTCCGGACAAGGAGGTGGTCGCGCTCTTCGGTGACGGCGCCTTCTCGCTGACCGGGTGGGACTTCGAGACCCTCGTCCGCTACGACCTGCCGTTCGTCGGCATCGTCGGCAACAACTCCTCCATGAACCAGATCCGTTACGGCCAGGCCGCCAAGTACGGCAAGGACCGCGAGCGGGTCGGCAACACCCTCGGCGACGTGCCGTACGACCAGTTCGCGCGGATCCTGGGCGGTTACGGCGAGGAGGTCCGCGACCCGGCCGACATCGGCCCCGCCCTGCGCCGGGCCCGCGAGTCCGGGAAGCCGTCGCTGATCAACGTCTGGGTCGACCCGGACGCGTACGCCCCCGGAACCATGAACCAGACGATGTACAAGTGAGGTGAACGCCCATGACCGCCAAGGCTCTTGAGGGCATTCGCGTCCTCGACATGACCCACGTCCAGTCCGGGCCGTCCGCCACCCAGCTGCTGGCCTGGCTCGGCGCGGACGTCGTCAAGCTGGAGGCACCGACCGGTGACATCACCCGCAGGCAGCTGCGGGACCTGCCGGACGCCGACTCGCTGTACTTCACGATGCTCAACTGCAACAAGCGCAGCATCACGCTGAACACCAAGACCGAGCGCGGCAAGGAGATCCTCACCGAGCTGATCCGCCGCTCGGACGTCATGGTCGAGAACTTCGGGCCGGGCGCCGTCGACCGGATGGGCTTCGGCTGGGAACGCGTCCGGGAGATCAACCCGCGGATCGTCTACGCCTCCATCAAGGGGTTCGGGGACGGCCCGTACACCCGGTTCAAGGCCTACGAGGTCGTCGCGCAGGCCATGGGCGGGTCGATGGCGACCACCGGTTTCGAGGACGGGCCGCCGCTGGCGACGGGAGCCCAGATCGGGGACTCGGGGACGGGGGTGCACGCCGTCGCCGGGATCCTCGCGGCCCTGTTCCAGCGGGAGCGGACCGGGCGCGGCCAGCGGGTCAACGTGGCCATGCAGCACGCCGTGCTCAATCTGTGCCGGGTGAAGCTGCGCGACCAGCAGCGGCTGGCGCACGGGCCGCTGGCCGAATACCCCAACGAGGACTTCGGCGAGGAGGTCCCCCGCTCGGGGAACGCCTCCGGCGGCGGTCAGCCGGGCTGGGCGGTCAAGTGCGCGCCGGGCGGCCCGAACGACTATGTGTACGTCATCGTGCAGCCCGTCGGCTGGCGGCCGATCACCGGGCTCATCGGCCGGCCGGAGCTCGCCGACGACCCCGAGTGGGCCACGCCGGAGGCCCGGCTGCCGAAGCTGAACAAGATGTTCCAGCTGATCGAGGAGTGGTCGGCCACGCTGCCCAAGTGGGAGGTGCTGGAGCGGCTGACCGCACACGACATCCCGTGCGGGCCGATCCTGTCCACCAAGGAGATCATCGAGGACGCCTCGCTGGCCGCCGACGGCATGGTGGTCCGCGTCCCGCACCCCGAGCGCGGCGAGTTCGTCACCGTCGGCAGCCCGATCAAGCTCTCCGACTCCCCCGTGGAGGTGACCTCCTCGCCCCTGCTCGGCGAGCACAACGAAGAGGTCTACGCCGGCGAACTGGGCCTCGGTGACGAAGAGTTGCGGCTGCTGAAATCGGACGGGGTGATCTGAGTGCGGGACGAGGAGCGGGTGGCCCGGGTGCGGGCGCTGCTGGAGTCGGTGCGGGCCGAGGGCCGTACCGCGCTGACCGCACCCGAGGGCAGGGTGGTCGCCGACGCCTACGGGATCGCCGTGCCGGGCGAGGAACTGGCCAGGGACGTGGACGAGGCGGTGGCCGCGGCGGCGCGGCTGGACGGGCCGGTGGTGCTGAAGATCGTCTCGCCGGACATCCTGCACAAGACCGAGGCCGGCGGGGTCGTCGTGGGGGTGGCGGGCGCGGACCGGGTGCGGGCCGCGTTCCACGAGATCGTCGGCAACGCGCGCGCCTACGACGCCGGGGCCCGTATCGAGGGCGTGCTGGTGCAGGAGTTGCTGCCGGCGGGCCAGGAGGTCATCGTCGGCGCGGTCACCGATCCGGCCTTCGGGAAGGTGGTGGCGTTCGGGCTGGGCGGGGTGCTGGTGGAGGTGCTGAGGGATGTGACGTTCCGCCTCGCTCCGGTCTCTGCGGACGAGGCGCTGTCGATGCTCGACTCCATCCGGGCGGCCCAGGTCCTGCGCGGGGTCCGCGGCCGGGCCGGGGTGGACCGGTGGGCGGTGGCCGAGCAGATCCGGCGGGTGTCCCGACTGGTCGCGGACTTCCCCGAGATCGGGGAGGTGGACCTCAATCCGGTGATCGCCACGGACCGGGGCGCGGTCGCCGCCGACATCCGGATCATCCTCGCCGAGCAGCGGCCGGTCCCCCGGCGGACGTACGGCCGCGAGGAGATCCTCGCCTCGATGCGCCGGCTGATGAGGCCGCACTCGGTCGCCGTGATCGGTGCCTCCAACGAGCCCGGGAAGATCGGCAATTCGGTGCTGCGCAACCTCCTCGACGGCGGGTTCGCCGGTGACATCCACCCGGTGAATCCCCGGGCCGACGACATCCTGGGCCGCAAGGCGTACAAGAGCGTCGCCGATGTGCCCGGCGAGGTGGACGTGGCCGTCTTCGCCATCCCGGCCCGGTTCGTGGCCGCGGCGCTGGAGGAGGTGGGACGCAAGGGCATCCCCAACGCCGTGCTCATCCCGTCCGGGTTCGCGGAGACCGGCGAACACGCACTCCAGGCGGAGCTGGTGGAGATCGCCGAGCGGTACGGCGTACGCCTGCTCGGCCCGAACATCTACGGCTACTACTCCACCTGGCAGGACCTGTGCGCCACGTTCTGCACGCCGTACGACGTCAAGGGCCCGGTGGCGCTCACCTCGCAGTCCGGCGGCATCGGCATGGCCGTCCTCGGCTTCGCGCGCACCACGCGGACGGGCGTGTCGGCGATCGTCGGCCTCGGCAACAAGGCCGACCTGGACGAGGACGACCTGCTGACCTGGTTCGGCGAGGATCCGCACACCGAGTGCGTCGCCATGCACCTCGAGGACCTCAAGGACGGGCGGGCGTTCGTGGCGGCGGCCCGCGAGGTCGTGCCGAGGAAGCCGGTGGTGGTGCTGAAGGCGGGCCGTACCGCGGCGGGCGCGCGGGCGGCCGGCTCGCACACCGGGGCGCTCGCGGGCGACGACGCGGTCTACGACGACATCCTCCGGCAGGCCGGGGTGATCCGGGCGCCGGGCCTGGAGGACCTGCTGGAGTACGCGCGCGCGTTGCCGGTGCTGCCCGCCCCGCAAGGCGACAACGTCGTCATCATCACCGGCGCGGGCGGCAGCGGGGTGCTGCTGTCGGACGCGGTGGCGGACAACGGGCTGTCGCTGATGGAGATCCCGCCCGACCTGGACGAGGCGTTCCGCCGGTTCATCCCGCCGTTCGGCGCGGCCGGCAACCCGGTCGACATCACCGGGGGCGAGCCGCCGGCGACGTACGAGGCGACGATCCGGCTGGGACTCGCGGACCCGCGCGTGCACGCGCTGGTGCTGGGCTACTGGCACACCATCGTCACCCCGCCGATGGTGTTCGCCGAGCTGACCGCGCGCGTGGTGGCCGAGTTCCGCGAACGCGGCGTCGAGAAGCCGGTGGTGGCCTCCCTCGCCGGTGACGTGGAGGTCGAGGAGGCCTGCCGGTACCTGTTCGAGCGGGGGGTCGTGGCGTATCCGTACACGACCGAGAAGCCGGTGGCCGTGCTCGGCGCCAAGTACCGGTGGGCGCGGGCGGCCGGCCTGCTGCCCGGCGGTTCATGAGGTGACCGGCCGGCGGTCGCGGGCCTGAGGGCGCGTCCCACCGGCCCCGCCCCCTCCGCTCGCCCCACCCGCCTCCCTCCTCTTCACGTACGGCGCCGGGCACCGCCCCGTGCCCGGCGCACCGTCCGTCCTCCATCCGTTCCCCCCACCGGCGAGGAGCTGGCCTGACATGACGTCAGATCACATGAAGACACGGCGGAACCCGGCCGAACCGGACCGGCCGCACCACGCCTACCGCGAGGTGACCGACGCCCGCGGCCGGGTCTACCGCGTCGGCGAGACGGACCGGGACATCCTCGGTCACTCCCGCAAGCTCATGGTGTACCTGCCCTGGCTCTCCATGATGGCCATCAGTGTCTCGGAGTACGCCTACGGCTCCGCCGAGGACACCTTGTCCGCGGCCCACGGCTGGACCCAGAGCGACACCTTCTGGATCCTGAGCGTCTGGATCTTCTTCCAGGCGGGCATCGCGTTCCCGGCCGGCTGGCTGCGCGAGCGGGGCCTGCTCACGGCGCGCCGGGCGATGTACCTCGGCGCCGTGATGTGTCTGCTCGGCTTCCTGGCCCTGGCCCACCTGCGCGACGTCCTGCCGGCGATCGTGGGCTTCGGTGTCGTGGGCGGGGTCGGTTCCGGGCTGATCTACGCGACGTGCATCAACATGGTCGGCAAGTGGTTCCCGGAGCGGCGCGGGGCGAAGACCGGCTTCGTCAACGGGGGCTTCGCCTACGGCTCGCTGCCCTTCATCTTCATCTTCAACTACGCGTTCGACACCGGGGATTACGACCGGGTGCTCGATCTGATCGGCGTCTACGTGCTGATCGTGGTCGCGGTCTGCGCGTTCTTCTTCCAGGACCCGCCGAAGAACTGGTGGCCCGCCGACGTGGCCCCGCCGACCGGCCCGGTGAACGGCGCGAGCGCCGCGAGCCTGGCCAAGAACCCGCCGGCGGTACGCCAGTTCACGCCCGCGGAGGCCGTGCGGACCGGGATGCTGCCGCTGATGTGGGTCATGGTCGTGATGACGGCCGGGGTGTCGATCTTCGGGATCTCCTTCCAGGTCGACTTCGCCAAGGAGGTCGGCTTCGGTCCCCTGGTCGCGGCCTCCTCGATGGGGGTCATGGCCGTCATCAACGGCATCGGCCGCGCGGTGGTGGGCTGGCTGTCGGACCTGTGGGGCCGCAGGACGACGCTGGTGTTCGTCATCGTGGTGCTGGGGCTCGCCCAGTTCGGCGTCATCTGGGCCGGCGAGGCGAAGAACCAGTGGCTGTTCCTGTTCTTCGCCTTCCTCTCCGGCTTCGGCGGCGGCGCGTTCTACCCCTTGTTCGCGGCGCTGACCCCGGACTACTTCGGGGAGAACTACAACGCCACCAACTACGGCCTGGTGTACAGCGGCAAGCTGATCAGCGGGCTGTTCGGCGGCGGCCTCGGTTCCATGGTGGTCGGCGCCTGGGGCTACGACGGTGCCTACGCGCTGGCCGGCGGTGTCTCGATGGTGGCGGCGGCGCTGGCCCTGCTGCTGCGGCAGCCGGGCCGGGGCGACACGGACCGGGTGCCGGCCCCGGCGCCGCGTCCGGCCACCTGACGGCCCACCCGTTCGACCCGCCGTACCGCTGCGGGCGTTTCCCCGTCCATGGCCCGACGGGGGGACGCCCGGCGGGTGTCGTCAGGCGGTGTCGCGCTCGTGGTACGACCGCCGGGTGTGCTCGGTGTGTTCGCGCATCAGCCGGGTGGCGCGCTGCTCGTCCCGGGCGTCGATGGCGGCGATCAGTTCCCGGTGCTCGACCCACGACTGGCCGCCGCGCTGCCGGGCCACCGGGGTGTAGTACCAGCGGACCCGCCGGTCCACCTGGGCGGCGAGCCCGGCGAGGACCGTGTTGCCGGCCAGCTCCATCACCTTGCTGTGGAAGGCCGCGTTGAGGGCGACCGCGCGGTCCACGTCCTCGGCCGCCACGGCCTGCTCGCCCTCGGCGCACAGCTCCTCCAGGGCGGCGACGCCGGCGCTGTCCGCGTGCGCGGCGGCCAGCCGGGCCGCCTCCGCCTCCAGCAGGGTACGCACCGTGAGCAGCTGGTCGGCCTCCTCCTCGGTCGGCTCGTGCACGAACGCGCCCTGGGCGGGCCGCAGATCGACCCACCCCTCGGTGTTCAGCCGCTGCAACGCCTCGCGCACGGGCTGCCGGGAGACGCCGAGGTGCCCGGCGAGTTCGCTCTCCACCAGGTGCTGTCCGGGCCGCAGGGCGCGGGTGGTGATGAGTTCCAGCAGCGCCTCGTACACGCGCTCGCGCAGCGGGCCCGGCCGCTCCAGCCTGGGCACCGCCCCCTGCGGCAGTCCGGTCGACAACATCGCGGTCCTCCTGGGCGGGTCTGACGCGTGGGCGATGGACGCTCAGTATCGATTGTCTTTCGTCTACAGTCTACGGTGCACAGGATTCCGTACGCAGGTCCCGGACGGGGCGTACGGGAGCCCGCGGCCGGGCCTCAGGGGCAGCGCACGACCTGCCCGGCGTAGGAGAGGTTGCCGCCGAACCCGAACAGCAGCACCGGGTCGCCGCTGCTCAGGGCGCCCTGTTCGAGCAGCTTGGAGAAGGCGAGCGGGACGCTGGCGGCCGAGGTGTTGCCGGACTCGGTGACGTCGCGGGCGATCACCGCGTTGACGGCACCGAGCTTGTGGGCCAGCGGCTCGATGATCCGCAGATTGGCCTGGTGCAGGACGACCCCGGCGAGGTCCTCGGGTGCCACCCCGGCCTTCTCGCAGGCCTGGCGGGCCATGGCCGGCAGCCGGGTGGTGGCCCAGCGGTAGACGCTCTGGCCCTCCTGCGCGAAGCGGGGCGGGGTGCCCTCGATCCGCACGGCGTGCCCCATCTCGGGGACCGAACCCCACAGCACCGGCCCGATGCCGGGCCCGGCCCCCGGCGGGCAGGCGGTCACGACGGCGGCGCCGGCCCCGTCGCCGACCAGGACGCAGGTGCTGCGGTCGGTCCAGTCGGCGACGTCGGACATCTTGTCGGCGCCGATGACCAGGGCGCGGGTGGCGGCGCCGGCCCGCAGGGTGTGGTCGGCGGTGGCGAGCGCGTGGGTGAACCCGGCACACACCACGTTGACGTCCAGCGCGGCGGGCCCGGGGATGCCGAGCCGGGCCGCGACCCGGGCGGCGGTGTTCGGGGAGCGGTCGATGGCGGTGGAGGTGGCGACGAGCACCAGGTCGATGTCGTCCGGGGTCAGCCCGGCCGCGGCGAGGGCCTTGGCGGCGGCGTGCGCGGCCAGCTCGTCCACGGGTTCGTCGGGGCCGGCGATGCGCCGGGTCCGGATGCCCACGCGGCTGCGGATCCACTCGTCGCTGGTGTCGACCATGCCCGCCAGGTCGTCGTTGGTGAGCACCCGGGCGGGCTGGTAGTGGCCGATGGCGACGATGCGCGAGCCGTTCATTCGGGAATCCCCTCGTGGCCTTGGGTGGCGGGACCCACCAGTGTGGTCAGTGACCGGTCGGTACGACGGCAGGTGAGGCCACAGGAAACCGGTGCCGCAGTTGTCGGCTCCCGTCAGACTGTCGGACGTCCACATGATCCGCGTCGCCGCGCCCACCTCGGGAACCCGCCCCCGCCGGGTCCCCCGCTCCCCATGTGCAGGACAATGAGACGGTCGGCGGCCAGCACGCACAGAACCGGGGCTGATCGGAACATGGGACGAGTCACGGAACGACGCAAGGTCCTCCGCATCCGGGACGGGGCGGTCTCCACCCGGCCGGACACCCTCGTCGCGGAGGAACCCCTGGAGATCCGGCTGAACGGCAAGCCGCTGGCGATCACCATGCGGACCCCGGGCGACGACTTCGCGCTGGCGGCCGGCTTCCTGGTGAGCGAGGGCGTCCTGGCCACGGCGGCGGACCTGCGGAACATCGTCTACTGCGCGGGCGCCACGGCGGACGGCTCCAACACCTACAACGTGGTCGACGTGCACACCGCCCCCGGCGTCGCCCTCCCCGACTTCACCCTGGAGCGGAACGTCTACACGACCTCCTCCTGCGGCCTGTGCGGCAAGGCCAGCCTGGACGCCGTCCGCACGACCGCGCGCTGGCCCATCGCCGACACTCCCCCGCTCCGGGTCACCCCCGAGCTGCTGGCGGGCCTTCCCGACCGGCTGCGGGCGGCCCAGCGGGTGTTCGACCGGACCGGGGGACTGCACGCGGCGGCCCTGTTCGACGAGGACGGGGAGCTGCTGGACACCCGCGAGGACGTGGGCCGGCACAACGCGGTCGACAAGCTCGTGGGGCGGGCGCTGCAGAGCGGCGCGCTGCCGCTGTCCCGGACGGTCCTCATGGTCTCCGGCCGGGCCTCCTTCGAGCTGGCGCAGAAGGCGGTCATGGCGGGCATCCCGGTGCTCGCGGCCGTCTCGGCGCCGTCCTCGCTCGCGGTGGACCTGGCCGCGGAGACCGGCCTGACCCTGGTGGGCTTCCTGCGGGGCACCTCGATGAACGTCTACGCGGGCGAGCACCGCATCGCCCTGCGGGAGCCGGCCTCCCAGGACTGACGGCACCGCCGGGCGGCGAGGTCAGCCCCGCACGGCGGAGTCCCCGGTACCACCGCGACCCCCTGAGGCGGCTGAGCCACCGGACCCCCCGGTGCCGCCCGGGACGCCGGAGACCCCGGAGATCCGGGCCAGCAGCTCCATGAACCGCTCCCGTTCGTCGGCCGACAGCGGGGCGAGCAGCTCGTCGTTGGCCTCGCGCGCGGCCTTCTCGCAGCGGGCGAGGAGCCGGGCGCCGTCGTCGGTGAGGGTCACGGCGTTCTTGCGCCGGTCGCGGGGGTCGGGGGCGCGCTCGACCAGGCCCGCGGACTGGAGGTCGTTGAGGATGCCGACCACGTCCTTGGGGTCCAGGCTCACCCCGCGGCCGAGGTCGGCCTGGGCGACCGGGGCGAGGTCGCGGACGGCGGAGAGCACCACGTGGTGCCACATCTTCAGCCCCTCGGCCGCCAGGGCGTCGGCGACCAGGGCGCGGCCCCGGGCGGCGGCCCGGCCCAGCAGCCAGCTCGGCAGGGAACGGATCGCGGGCAGGGGTGCTTCGGCCATGACCGCAGCCTAACCGAAGAATCATTGGACTTCCCAACGAACCTCCTCTACCGTTGGCACTCCCAACGAATTATGGGTGTTCCCAACGAATATTTCCCCGACCGACGGTGCCGGTGTGCCCGGCCCGAGGAGGTGTGCGATGCGTCGCGTCCGCTACGAGTCCGCCGGCGGCCCCCTGTTCCTGGAGGAGGCGCCCGTCCCGGAGCCCGGCCCCGGCGAGCTGCTGGTGCGCTGCGCCGCCGTCGGCCTCACCCTGCCGATGGTCCGCAAGGTGGCCGAGGCCGCCGAGCCGGTGCCGCTGGGCGGGGAGGTCGCGGGCGAGGTGGTGGCGGCCGGCCCCGGCGCGTCCCGCTTCCGGACCGGCGACCGGGTGACCGGGCTGTGCTTCGGCCACGGCTACGCCGACTTCGCCGTGGTGCACGAGGCGATGGCCTCACCGGTGCCGGACGACGCCGGCTTCGTCGCCGCGATCGCGCTGGTGCGCAGCGGCCTGGTGGCCTACGGCGCACTGGAGGCGGCACGGTTCGCGCCGGGCGAGTCGGTCCTCGTCACGGCGGCGGCGAGCGGTGTCGGGCACCTCGCGGTGCAGCTCGCCCGGGCGCGGGGCGCGGGCCGGGTGGTGGGGGCCGTCTCCGGCGCGGCGAAGGCGGACTTCGTCCGCTCCCTCGGCGCGGACGACTGCGTGCGGTACGACGACGACGGCTGGGGCGAGCCGGTCGACTGCGTCCTGGACGCCGTCGGCGGCGAACTGCTCACCCCGGCCCTGGCCGCGCTCGCCCCGCACGGCCGCCTGGTCGCCTACAGCTCGGGCGGCGGCACCATCCAGGCGTACGACCTGCTGGTGGGCGCCAAGTCGGTGACCGGCTTCCAGATGGCGCTGATCGCCCGCGAGCGGCCGGAGCTGTACGAGCGGTGGCTGCGGGAGCTGTGGCGGCTGTACGCCGAGGGCGCCCTGAGGCCCGCCGTGCACGGGGAGTTCGCCCTGGAGGAGGTGGAGGCGGCGCACCGGGTGATCACCACGCGGGCCAACCTCGGCAAAGTCGTCCTGTGCCCGTGAGTGCACGCTTCTTGTGAGCCGCGCACCCCGCAACTACCGTCGTTCGGGCGCATGTTGGACATGGGATGTCCGGATGTCCGCTCATCCGGCCGACGAAGGGCAGGCCGCACCGTGCCGCCAGGTCTCCGCACCCGCCTCAGACCCGTACTCGCCCTGGTCCTGGCCGGGTTGCTCCTGCCGTTCCTGCCCGCAGCACCGGCTCACGCCCAACCCTTCGTGACAGCACCGGAGTTCGAGCAGCAGGTGCTGTTCAAGGCGGCCCAGGACCCCGGTTACGCCTGCTTCCGCATCCCCGCGGTGGTGCGCACGACCGACGGCACCCTGCTGGCGTTCGCCGAGGGCCGGGTCCTCAACTGCGGCGACGCCGCCGACATCGACATCGTGCTCAAGCGCTCCACCGACGGCGGGCGCACCTGGGGGCCGCTCCAGGTCGTCACCGAGGGCGCCGGCGACACCCACGGCAACCCGGCGCCGGTCGTGGACCGCGACACCGGCCGGGTCTGGCTCGCGGAGACCTACAACACCGGCCGTACCGACGGCGCCAATTGCCGCGTCCCCTGCGACCGCACCCCGCACCTGCAGTACAGCGACGACGACGGCGAGACCTGGTCCGCGCCGCGCGACCTGAGCCCCGAGATCCTGCCCGCCGACTGGAACTCCTGGTACGCCACCGGGCCCGTGCACGGCATCCAGCTGACCCGCGGCCGGTACGCGGGGCGCCTGGTCTTCGGCGTCAACACCGAGACCTGGGACGGCACCAGGGTCACCGCCAACCACGCGGCGCTGATCGTCAGCGACGACCACGGCGGCCACTGGCGGATCGGCGCCACCGACACCTGGCCCATCGCCGCCGACGGCACCTTCCGGCAGAAGCCCTCCGAACTCACCCTCGCCGAGCGCGCCGACGGATCGGTCCTGGTCAGCGGGCGGGAACAGGACGGCACCGACCTCGGCCACCGCACCCAGGCCGTCAGCCGGGACGGCGGCACCGCCTTCACCGGACCCTTCCGCGCCCTGCCGGACCTGTACACCCCGCAGGTGCAGGGCTCGATGCTGCGGCTCGGCGACCGCCTGCTGCTCGCCTGCCCCGGCGACCCCGACCGGCGCCGCACCATGATGATCCGCTCCTCCTGGGACGACGGGCGGACCTGGGACAGCGCGGACCGGGGCACGGTCGTCACCACGGACTGGTCCGGCTACTCGGACCTGGTGCGCATCGGCTCCACCACGGCCGGCCTGCTGTACGAGGGCGGGGCGGTGGACGCCCGGGACGAGATCCGCTTCGCCCGCTTCACCGAGGACCGGCTCGCCCCGCGCCGCGGCCCCGACCCCGTCACCCCCGACCTCGCCCGGCACGCCCGCCCGGCGGCGGTGCTCGGCGACCCGGAGCGCGTCGACGGCGTGTCGGGCGGCGCGCTGGAGTTCGACGGCACGGACGACGCGGTCCGGCTGCCGTACCGCGCCGGGCTCCCGCTCGGCACCAAGGACTTCACGGTGTCGCTGTGGTTCCGGTACTCGGCGACCGCCGGCGAGCAGCCGCTGCTGTGGATGGGCGGGATCGGCACCAACCAGCCGCAGGTGTGGCTGCGCGGGGAGCCCGCGAGCGACCGGGTGCGGGCGCTGATCACCGTACGGAACGGGGCCGGGGCGCCGCAGTCCGCGTCCGTGCAGACCCCGACCGCCCACAACGACGGCCGGTGGCATCACGCCGTGCTCCGCCGGGGCGGCGGGCTGCTGTCGCTGTCCGTCGACGGCGCGGCCGTCTCCACGCCGGACCGGCCGGGCTCGGTCAGCCGGAACTCGCCCTTCGGCGTGCACCTCGGTCAGCGCATGGACGGCCGCGCCTTCCTCACCGGCGCGCTGGACGAGGTGCGGGTGTGGGACCGGGTGCTGGACGACGCGGAACCGGCGGACCCCAGGGTGCTGCGGTCAGCGCAGGACACGGCTGTGTGGCTGCCCCTGGACCGGGTCCGCGGCTGACCCCTCGGGCGCGTCCCCCGGCTCGCGGGGCGCGTCCTCGGCCGCCTCCGGGTCGTGGGAGCGGCGCTTGGCGATGACCGCGCACACCATCAGCTGCATCTGGTGGAAGAGCATCAGCGGCAGGACGGCCAGGGATGCCTGGGGGCCGAACAGGACGCTCGCCATCGGCAGCCCGGAGGCGAGGGACTTCTTCGACCCGGCGAACTGCACGGCGATCCGGTCCGCCCGGCCGAAGCCGAGCGCCTTGGCGCCGTACCAGGTCAGGACCAGCATCACCGCCAGCAGCACGGCCTCCACGCCGAGCAGCGCGGCCAGCCGCAGCGGGCTGACCTGGTGCCAGATCCCCTGGTTCATGCCCTCGCTGAACGCGGTGTAGACGACCAGCAGGATGGAGCCTCGGTCGACCAGGCCGAGGACCTTCTTGTGCCGGGTGACGAACGTGCCGATCCAGCGCCGCAGCAGCTGCCCGGCGAGGAACGGCACCAGCAGCTGGAGCACGATCTTCACCAGCGAGTCCGTGGAGAACCCGACCGCGTCGCCGCCGAGCAGCCCCGCCGCGAGCAGCGGGGTCAGGACGATGCCGGCGAGGGAGGAGAAGGATCCGGCGCAGATCGCCGCGGGCACGTTGCCGCGGGCGATGGAGGTGAACGCGATGGACGACTGGATGGTGGACGGCACCAGCGTCAGGAACAGCAGCCCCTGGTAGAGCGGCTGGGTCAGCAGGACCGGCACCAGGCCCCGGGCGGCCAGCCCGAACACCGGGAAGATGACGAAGGTGCAGATCAGCACGGTGAGGTGCAGCCGCCAGTGGCGCAGTCCGTCCAGCGCCTCACCGGTGGACAGCCGGGCGCCGTAGAGGAAGAAGAGGAAGGCGATGGCGGCCGTGGAGGCGCCCGAGGTCACGTCGGCGGCCGTGCCGCGCGCCGGGAGGAGGGCGGCGAGCCCCACCGTCCCGAGCAGCAGCACGATGTACGGGTCGATCGGCAGCCAACTGGGCCGGCGCAGGCGTGTCACGATGCTCCGATTGCTCTGTTTCGTCTTGCTGTCGTCTTGCTGTCGTCTTGCTGTCGTCTTGCTCTGTGTCGTACGTCCCGGGCCCGCAGGGCCCCCCTCCATCGTCCTCCTGGCGCCGCCGATCGGGAATCCCGTATACCGCTCTGACTGTGATCGCCTACCGTGATGACCGCGCTAGGCTCGGGGTGTGTACGAGCCGACGCACCTGCGCACCTTCCTGGCGGTCGCCCAGACGCTGAGCTTCACCCAGGCCGCCCGGCGACTGGGGCTGCGCCAGTCCACGGTGAGCCAGCATGTGCGACGACTGGAGGAGGCGGCCGGTCGGCAGCTGTTCGCCCGGGACACCCACTCGGTGGAGCTGACCGAGGACGGCGAGGCGATGCTCGGCTTCGCCCGCCGGATCCTGGAGGTGCACGAGCAGGCGACGGCGTTCTTCTCCGGCACGCGCGTGCGGGGCCGGCTGCGCTTCGGCGCCTCGGAGGACTTCGTGCTGACCCGGCTGCCGGAGATCCTGGAGGGCTTCCGCTACGACCATCCGGAGGTCGACCTGGAGCTGACGGTGGAGCTGTCCGGCACGCTGTACGAGCGGCTGGCCGCCGGGAAACTCGACCTGGTGCTGGCCAAGCGGCGCCCCGAGGATCCGCGCGGCGCGCTGGTGTGGCGCGACGACCTGGTGTGGATCGGCGCCGAGCGGCTGCGGCTGGAGACGGACCGGCCGGTTCCGCTGATCGTCTATCCGCCGCCGGGCATCACCCGGGCCCGCGCCCTCGAGGTGCTGGAACGGCAGGGCCGGCCGTGGCGGATCGTGTGCACGAGCGGCAGCCTCAACGGGCTGATCGCGGCGGCCCGGGCCGGTCTCGGGGTGATGGCCCACTCCCGGCGGCTGATCCCGCCGGGCCTGTTCCGGCTGCCCGACCGGGCGGGCCTGCCCGAGCTGGGCAAGGTCGACTTCGTCCTGGTGCACGGCCGCCGCCGGGGCCCGGCCGGGGAGGCCGCCGACGCGCTGGCGGCGGCGGTACTGGCCGGCGGCGAGCGGCTGCGGCGCAGCGGCGGCTGACCGGCGCGGCCCGCCGGGGCGTCACCGCGCCGGGCGGTAGGTCAGCTGCTTGACCCCGCGCAGGATGGGCGTCACCTCCACGTGCTGCACCCCCTCCAGGCGGCCGAGGGGCCCGCTGATGTAGGCGTACAGGGCGGCGGTGTCGCGGACGACGACGGTGACCACGATCTGGGAGGGGCCGGCGGTGGCGGAGGCGAACGCGACCTCGTCGTGGCCGGCGAGGGTCCGCCCGACGGAGTCCAGGGCGCCCGGCGCGGTGGTGATCCACAGCATGGCCTTCTTGGGGAAGCCGAGGACCGCGGTGTCGTACTCGGCGTCGACGTACACCGCGCCGGAGGCGATCAGGGCGGACAGCCGGCGCCGGAGCGCGGACTCGGAGCGGCCGGTGGCGTGCTGGAGTTCGGGGTAGCCGGCGCGGCCGTCGCGTTCGAGGACGGCGAGCAGCGGGGCGTCCTCGGGCTCCAGCCGGGCCGGGCCCGGCTCGGGCGGGCCGGGGCGGAGCGCGGCGATCTGGTCCGCGTCGAGCGCCTGGAACCTGGGCAGCCAGCCGACCGGGCCGCCGTAGAAGCGGTGCAGGAGCTGCTGGGCGCGGATCTCGACGACGCTGGGGGTGCGGGGCAGCTTGCCGAGCAGCAGGTCGTCGTGGTCGCCGGGGCTGCGCGGCCGGGTGATGCAGGCGATCTCGGTGCCGCCGGAGCACAGCCCGATCCAGTAGGTGTCGGGGCGCCGGGCGAGCGCGTCGGCGATGACGGCGGCGCCGTCGGGCGCGCAGCGCAGCCGCAGCATCCACTGGTCCTCGCCGAGCCGTGCGGCGTCCCGCAGCACGACGACCCGCAGCCCGCCCTCGGCGCACAGGCGTCGGTAGCGGCGGGCGACGGTGCGGTCGGAGACGCCGAGCACGGCGGCGATCCGGCTGAAGGGGGCCCGGCCGTCCATCTCCAGTGCGGAGAGCAGTTGGAGGTCCAGCAGGTCGAAGGTGTCGGATTCCATCCGCAGCATGCTCTCCCCCGTCGGATTCCGTCGCGTTCGCCCCGGTGGGGCGTCCGATCGGCCGTCGCCGGGTCATCGTACGCGGCGGTAGACCGCACGTTCGGACAGGGAGTTGAGGAGATTGCGGAGCTGGGGGACGCTCACGGCCATATGCCTGGGCACGTTCATGCTGCTGCTGGACGTGACCATCGTGGTGGTCGCGCTGCCGGACATGACGGGCTCGCTGCACGCGTCGCTGGGCGACTTGCAGTGGGTGGTCGACGGGTACGCGCTGGCGCTGGCCGCGCTGCTGCTCGGGGCGGGGGCGGCGGCCGACATCCTGGGCCGGCGCCGGGTGCACGTGGTGGGTGTGGTGCTGTTCGCGCTGGCCAGCCTGTTGTGCGGGCTGGCGTCGGACCCGGGCCTGCTGGTGGCGGCGCGGGCGTTGCAGGGCGTCGGCGGGGCGGCGATGTTCGCGACGACGCTGCCGTTGCTGGGCTCGGTCTACCAGGGCCGGCAGCGCTCGGCCGCGCTCGGGGTGTGGGGCGCGGTCAGCGGCGGGGCCGCGGCGGTCGGTCCGGTGCTGGGCGGGCTGATCACCGAGGGTCCGGGCTGGCGCTGGATCTTCTTCGTGAACCTGCCGGTGAGCGTGGTGGCGGTGTGGCTGACGCTGCGCACGGTCCCGGAGTCGCGCGGGCCGCGCGGCATGAGCGTCGACTGGGCGGGGACGGCGTCCTTCGCGGTGTTCGCGGGCGGGGCGACGTACGCCGTCGTGCGGGCCGGCGAGGACGGCTGGACGGCGCCCGCCACGCTGACCTCGTTCGCCGTGGCCGCGCTGGCCGTGGTGGTGTTCGCCCTGGTGGAGCGGCGGGTCGCGCATCCGCTGCTGGATCTGTCGCTGCTGCGCCGGCCCGCGTTCGTCGGCACGATGCTGGGCGCGTTCGCCTTCAACGGGGTGGCCTTCGGCGCCATTCCGTACCTGTCGATCTGGATGCAGACGCTGCTCGGGATGTCGCCGGTGCGCGGCGGGCTGACGCTGCTGCCGATGACGGTGATGTCCATGGTGGTGGCGGTGCTGGTGGGCCGGCTGCTGCACGGGGTGCCGGCCTGGCTGACGGTCGGCGGCGGGCTGCTGCTGGTCGGTGCCGGCACGCTGTGCCAGGCGGTGCTGGGCGCGGGCTCCGACTGGACGGCGCTGGTGCCGGGGTTCGTGCTGGTCGGGATCGGTACCGGGTTCGTGGCGCCGACGGTGGCCGGGGCGGCGCTGGCCTCGGTGCCGGCCGAGCGGGCCGGGATGGCGGGCGGCGCGGTGAACACCGTGCGGCAGTTGGGCTACGCGCTGGGAGTGGCGGTCGTCGGCACCGTTCTCACCTCGCGGCTGACCGGCCGGCTCCCCGAGGGCGCGGCGCACGCGCTGGCCGGCGGCGGCGCCGGGGCGCTGCTGCGCGGCGGGTTCCCGGAGCACTCCCTGCGGGCCGCGTTCGCCTCGGGGCTGAACGGCGCCCTGGTGGTGACGGGCCTGGCCGGACTGGTGGCGGGCGGCCTGGTGATGGCGCTGGTGCGGCCGGGCCGCCCGACGCCCGCACCGGCCCACGGGGCGGCGCCCGAGGCGGCGCCCGACAAGGCGGCGGCACGCGGCTGAACGGCGCCTGTGCCGGTACGGCTCACGGGGCGGTCACGGGGCGAGGGCTCCGGGGCCGTCCCGCACGCTTCGGCCGGGACCGGCCTCCCGGGGTGTACCGGCGGGCCGGGGCCCGCGCGGATCCGGCCGCCGTAATCGGCGCGTACAGATTCGGTGGAGATTACGGTACCGAAACTTACGGTGCCGTCGGTGTTGTGTCCGGCCCTTCCCCATGTGCGGGCATTTCCCCGCCGTCGTCCGGGCGGAACGCGCGGTTTGCCCGGCTTCCGGACCCCTCCCGCGCACGGATCGTGTGAGGTAGCTTTCACCGCGCTGTTGCGGTGCGTGGACCAGCGCCACCGAGACGCGAGAACACGGGGAGCGAGGTTGCGCGAGTTCACCAACCCTCCGCTGGTGTCGCCACCGCCGGCGGGCGGTCTGGCCGACATCGTCTTCGAGCACGCCCTGACCGATCCGCGGCACGTCGCGCTCGGCCGCAAGGACGCCGCCGGGCAGTGGCGGGACGTGACCGCCGCCGAGTTCCGCGACGAGGTCATGGCCCTCGCCAAGGGCCTGCTGGCCGACGGCGTCCGCTTCGGCGACCGCGTCGCGATCATGTCCCGCACCCGCTACGAGTGGACCCTCTTCGACTTCGCCCTGTGGACCATCGGCGCCCAGGTGGTGCCCGTCTACCCCACCTCCTCGGCGGAGCAGTGCTCCTGGATGCTGCACGACGCCGAGGTGTCCGCGGCGGTCGTGGAGCACGAGGACCACGCGATGACCGTCGCCACCGTCATCGACCGGCTGCCGAACCTGCGCCGGCTGTGGCAGCTGGACGCCGGCTGTGTGCAGGAGCTGTACGACGCCGGGGCGCACCTGGACGACGAGGTGGTGCACCGGCACCGGCAGGCGGTCACCCCGGACTCGGTCGCCACCGTCATCTACACCTCCGGCACCACGGGCCGCCCCAAGGGCTGTCTGCTGTCCCACGGCAACTTCATGTGCGAGGCGGACACCGTGCTGCGGGGGTGGGAGCCGGTGTTCCACTCCAGGAAGGGCGACGAGGCGTCCACGCTGCTGTTCCTGCCGCTGGCGCACGTCTTCGGGCGGATGGTGGAGGTCGCCGCGATCCGCGGCCGGGTCCGCTTCGGGCACCAGCCGCAGTTGCACGCCGCCGCCCTGCTGCCCGACCTGGCCGCGTTCCGGCCGACGTTCGTCCTCGCGGTGCCGTACATCTTCGAGAAGGTGTTCCACGCGGCCCGCCGCAAGGCCGAGCGGGAGGGCAGGTCGGGGCCGTTCGAGAAGGCCGTCGACGTCGCCGTGAAGTACGCGGAGGCGGTGGAGGCCAAGGCGTGGGGCACCGGGCCGGGCCCGTCGGCGGGGCTGCGGATGCAGCACCAGCTGTTCGACAAGCTGGTGTACGCCAAGGTCCGCGCCGCGATGGGCGGGCGGATCCGCAACGCGATGTCCGGCGGATCGGCGATGGACCGCCGGCTGGGGCTGTTCTTCGCGGGCGCGGGCGTGCAGATCTACGAGGGCTACGGGCTGACCGAGTCGACGGCCGCCGCGACCGCCAATCCACCCGGTCGCACCCGCTACGGCACCGTGGGCCCGCCCGTCCCGGGCGTGACCGTGCACATCGCCGACGACGGGGAGATCTGGCTGCGCGGCGGCACCGTCTTCCAGGGCTATCTGCACAACCAGAAGGCGACCGACGAGACCCTGCACGACGGCTGGCTGGCCACCGGCGACCTGGGCGCGCTGGACGAGGACGGCTATCTGACCATCACCGGCCGCAAGAAGGAGATCCTGGTGACCTCCGGCGGCAAGAGCGTGTCGCCGGGTGTGCTGGAGGAGCGGGTCCGCGAGCATCCGCTGGTCAGCCAGTGCATCGTGGTCGGCAACGACCGCCCCTACATCGCCGCCCTGGTCACGCTGGACCGGGAGGCGGTCGAGCACTGGCTGCAGATGCGCGGCAAGCCGGGCATGACCGCGGCGGAGCTGGTGCGCGACACGGATCTGGAGGCGGAGGTGCGCCGCGCGGTGGTGGCCGCCAACACGCTGGTCTCGCAGGCGGAGTCGATCCGCACCTTCCGCATCCTGGCCCAGCCGTTCACCGAGGAACACGGCCTGCTGACGCCGTCGTTGAAGCTGAAGCGGAAGGCGATCGAGAAGGCGTACGCGAACGAGGTGGAGGCGCTCTACCGCCTCTGACGCCCCGCCGCGCGGCTCCTTCGCGGGGCGGCGGCCGGGATGCCGGGCGCGGCCGGGAATTCACGGTGTCGCGCGTGGCCAGGAATGCGGAACGGCCCGTGATCGTTGACCATGGGAGTAACACCTGTCGACAACCGAAGGACCAAGAGGCTCGTGAGCAGCAACGTCCCCCCGATCATCCTCAACAACGGCGTCGAGATGCCCCAGCTGGGATACGGCGTCTGGCAGGTGCCGGACGACGAGGCCGAGCGAGCCGTCGCCACGGCGCTCCAGGCCGGCTACCGCAGCATCGACACCGCCGCGATCTACGGCAACGAGGAGGGCACCGGCAAGGCCATCGCCGCCTCCGGCGTGCCCCGCGAGGAGATCTTCGTCACCACCAAGGTCTGGAACAGCGACCACGGCTACGACGCCACGCTGCGCGCCTTCGACACGTCGCTGGCGAAGCTGGGGCTCGACTACGTCGACCTGTACCTGATCCACTGGCCGCTGCCGTCCCGGGACGCGTACGTCGACACCTACAAGGCGTTCGAGAAGCTGTACGCGGACAAGCGGGTGCGCGCCATCGGTGTCTCCAACTTCCTGCCCGAGCACCTGCGGCGGCTGACCGAGGAGACCTCGGTCATTCCGGCGGTCAACCAGATCGAGCTGCACCCGCACCTCCAGCAGCGCGAGTCGCGTGCCGTCCACGGGGAGCTGGGCATCGCCACCGAGGCGTGGTCGCCGCTCGGCCAGGGCAAGGGCCTGCTGGAGGTGCCCGCGATCGTGGCGATCGCGCGCAAGCACGACCGCACCCCGGCCCAGGTGGTGCTGCGCTGGCACCTCCAGCTGGGCAACATCGTGATCCCGAAGTCCGTGACGCCGTCCCGGATCAAGGAGAACATCGCGGTGTTCGACTTCAGCCTGGACGACGAGGACCTCGCGGCGATCAGCGCGCTCAACGAGGACCGGCGGCTCGGCCCCGACCCGGCCACCTTCGACATGGCCTGATCACCATGGCCTGATCACCGGCCTGCCCTGAGCACCGGCCCGGCGCGGCCCCGCGGCTCAGTCGAGGCGCACGTCGGCGTACACGACCTCGAACTCCTCGAGGCCGACCACGTCGACGTGCGCCTTGGCCGTCGCCTCGTGGCGCACGCCGGCCATGGCCGCCCGCGAGGCGGCCAGCGCGGCGCGGTCGGCGAACAGGGCGCCGGCCACGGCCCGGCCCCGCTCCCGGTCGAGCAGCAGGGAGGTCCGGCACAGCCCCGGCAGCGACTCGGCCCGCGGCACCACCGTGGCCCGGAAGGCGTCGACGACCAGGTCCGCGTCGCGCGGGTCGAACTCCAGCCGGGCGGCGCGCAGTCCGCCGCCCTGCCGGGGGTGCTCGATCTGGTGGAACACCGCGGCCTCGTAGTTGGCGACCGACACCGTGCCGGCGAAGGGCTCCAGCAGCGCCTCGCGCCGCTCACGCATGATCTCGTCGCTGTTGTGCCGCGCCGCCTCGGTCTCCCACCAGCTCACCGCGAGGAGTTTGCCGAGTTCGCGGTCCACGAAGATGCCCGCGCCCCGGTATCCCGGGCGTTCCTCCAGCAGGTCCCGCCCCTCGCTGTTCAGCGACCGCACGGCCGTGTCCAGCAGTGCGGGATCACCGGTCGCGTACACCGCGCGTACGAACATGGGACTCGCCTCCGCAAACGGCGGCCGTGAAACGGCCGGACGTCCAGGACACATCCGACCCCACCAGTCTCTCCAGCGGCCGCGATCACCGCAATGCGCACGGGTTTCAGCCGTTCGCCTCCCCGGGGTTGACGGGGACATGTCGTGGGGGCACGGTGGACCCATCTGGTAAGGAAACTTTCCTAACAGAAGGGTCCCGCCGTGCGTCTCCGAACCCTCACCCTCGCCGCGGCCTCCGGCACCGCCCTGCTCGCCGCCGGTCTCCTGCCCGCCCACGCCACCGCCGCCGCCCCCAGGTCCGCCCAGGAGGGCACGGTCAGTGCCGCCGACCTGCTCGCCAAGGTGACCTCCTGTTCGCAGATCTCCAACGGCAAGTACCGGACCGACGAGGAGACCTCGGCCACGGTCCCCGTGTGCGGCAAGAACGGCGCGGTGTTCTGGAAGGCGGACATGGACATCGACTGCGACGGCCAGCGCACGGCCAACTGCAACGAGGACCGCGACCCCTGGTTCCAGGCCGACACCGCCTTCCACCAGTCCGACGGCAAGCCGCTGAACGCGGAGACCCTGCCGTACGTCGTGGTGCCCAGCACCAGCAGCATCTGGAACTACTCGAACGCCGGCATCAAGGGCGGCGGTGTGGTCGCCGTGATCTACAACAACAAGGTCGAGTACGCCGTCGTCGGCGACACCGGCCCCTCGCAGATCATCGGCGAGGCGTCGTACGCCACCGCCAAGGCGCTCGGCATCGACCCGGACCCCGAGACCGGGGGCGCGGACTCGGGGGTGACCTACATCCTGTTCAAGAACTCCCAGGTCTCCCCCATAGAGAGCCACAGCGCCGCGGTCTCCCTCGGGGACCGGCTGGCCAAGCAGTTCCTCGCGAGCAACTGACGCCGGTCGTCCGTCGGACGGGCCGGCCCACCGGACGGACGACCACGGTGTCGACATCCACCCCGGCCGGCTGCCGGATCGTCCGGACCACCGAGTCGGCGATCTGGCCGGCGGTCAGCAGATGCCCAGGGGGCAGGCTGCCGTAGCCGTCCCAGAAGGGCGTCTCCACCCGGCCGGGGGCCGCCGGCGTGACCCCGACACCGAACTCCGTGACCTGCCGCCGGGTGTTCTCGGCGAGCCCCGTCACCGCCCACTTGGTGGCGCCGTAGAGGTTCCCGGGGCCGGGCCGAGCACGTTGGTGAGGACCATCTCGGCCCAGCCGGACGGGTCGCCGTCCGCCACGGTGTCATGGGTGGCGAACCCGGCGTTGGTGACGACGGTGTCCAGCCGGCCGTACGCCTTCAGCGTGCGGTCGACCGCCTGCCGGACGTCGGCGTGGTCCGCGGCGTCGCCTGCCACCGTCAGCAGCCCCTCGGGGCGGCCGAGTCCGTCGGCGAAGTCCCGCAGCCGCCGCTCCCCGCGTCCGGTGACGGTCACCCGGTGCCCGGAGTCCATCACTTGGAGAACGCTTCAAGTCAAGTGCGGGATCAGTCCTGACGGACGGCGGTGTGCACGGTGTGGGCGCCGAGCACGAACACGTCCGGGCGTACGTGCACGCTCGCGGGGTCGGAGGGGTCCAGGAGCCGGTCGAGGGTGGCCCGGTCGTCGGCGTCCAGCGCCTCGCCGACGCCCTCGCGGACCCGGGACAGGTGCGCGGCGACATAGGCGCGGGCCCGTTCGTCGGCCGGGGCCGGCAGGTCGAGCAGGAAGGTACGGGTGCCGGTGTGCTTCAGGCCGGCCGCGGTCAGCAGGGCGGGCCAGTCCTCGGTCTCGGCGACGGAGCCCGGCAGTTCGGCCCGCATCCGGGCGAACCACTCCTCCTCCAGCGCGTCGAGCCGGGCCTGGAGTCCGGGGCGGCCGATGCCGAGGTCCCGGGGCAGGAAGCGGGAGGGCAGTCCGCCCTCCAGCAGGGCCAGGGTGCCGCCGGGGGCCAGGTGCCCGGCGAACGCGGCGAGCGCGGCCCGCTGGTCGCCGAGGTGGTGCAGGCTGCGGCTGGCCCACAGCAGGCCGGCCGGGCGGTTCAGGCGGCCGAGCGCCTCGGGCAGTTCGCCGGCCACGGTGTCGAAGCGGTCGCCGACGCCGAGCCGGGCGGCCCGCTCGCGGGCGCGTTCCAGCAGCGGGGCGGTGCCGTCGACGGCGACGACGCGGGCGGTGGGGAACGCCTCGGCGAACAGGCAGGAGACGACGCCGGGGCCGCTGCCCGCGTCCACGACGAGCCCGGGCTCGGTGACGTCCTGCCCGAGCCAGGCGATGGCCTCCCGGTAGAGGGGGGCGAACAGCTCCGCCTGTGCCTGAAGCAGACCGGCCAGTTCGTTCCAGTCGATGTCCGTGCCGTGCCCGTGGCCATGTCCGTGGCCGTGCCCGGCGTGGTGCCCGTGGTGCTGTTCGTGGTGTCCGTGTGCCATGGTGATCAGCCTCTCGTCCGGTTGCCGTCAGGGTGCGACGGCACACCGGCCGAGGGCCACTTCCGTTGCCGTTCCGGCAAACAGGTATGCCGGAACGGACCGCCGGGGCCCGGGGGTCGGGCGGGCCCCGGCGGAGTCACCGCGTCACGACAGCGGCGGGTAGGCGTTCTGCATCAGCTGCTGGAACTGGGCGGAGAACCAGTGCCCGGCCAGCGGCGAGTTGGGCAGCGCGCCCGAGGGGTTGTTGCCGTTGCGCGCGTTGCCACCGTAGGTGGGGTCGCACATCTGGTCGAAGCCCTTGCCCTCGTCGTTGTCGATGGGGGCGCTGGCACCGTCGGACTGCCCCGGGGGCTTGGCCCACACGTAGGCGTCTATCCCGGCGGCGGGCGCCGCGGTCGGCCGTTCACCGAGTCCGGCACCGCTCTGGTTGCACCAGTTGCCGACGTGGATGCGCCGGTCGATGCGGCCGCCGTTGACATAGTTGTCGACCGAGGTCAGCGGGCCGGGGCCGGTGGGCCGGGCGGTGCCGCCCCAGCCGTTGCGGGAGGTGTCGATCAGCATGCCGATGTTGGAGCTGAACCCGGTGGAGATCAGCTTGTCCCGCAGGCCCTGCGCGTACGACTGCTCGTCCACGTACTGGTTCCAGTCGACCCACTTCGACTGGCGGACGGTCTGGCCGTTCACGGTGTCGGTGACCTTGAAGTTGGGTTCCTTGGTCGGGCTGTAGTTGGCCGTGTTGACGATGAAGCCGGCCACGTCGCTCAGGCTGGCGCCGTTGGTCGTGGCGACCTTGTAGAACTCCTGGGCGGTCGGGCCGAGGTTGGTGTCCCAGCCGAGCCAGCCGTGGTGGCCGGCGTCGATGTAGTTGTATACGTTCGAGAGGTTGCCCAGCTTGTCCAGGGCGTAGCTCACGCCCTTCTCGTAGTTGCCGTTGGACTTCATGGTCACGCAGGCGTCGGTGGTGGTGTTGGTGCCGCCGGCGTTGGTGACCAGGTTCGGCAGCGAGTCCGGCTCGATGAGCGCGGAGATGCGCAGGCCCGCGTACTTGGAGTCGGCCAGGATCGAGGCGATGGCGTCGATGTACTGCGTCTTGTACTTGTCGATGTCCGTCGGGCCGAGTTCGCCGTTGGAGGCGAGGGCGGCGCAGTCCCGGCCGGGCAGGTCGTAGATGACCAGCTGGACGACCAGTTCGCCGGAGCCCTTCTGCTTGAGGGCCTCGTCCAGGTGGGCGCGCAGGCCCATGCCGCCGTTGACGCCGTTGATGGCCGCGATGCGGTCCAGCCAGACGAACGTGGGCTGGTTGGAGACGCGGCTGCCGCCCGGCTCGGCGGCGGCCAGCTTCGACCACTCCGGGTCCACGTACACCTTGGCGCCGGTGTACGGGTTGTCGACGCGGCCGGTGGTGCCTCCGCCGCCGTTGTCGCCCCCGCCGCCGTTGTCCCCGCCGCCGCCGTTGTCGCCGCCCCCGCCGTTGTCGACGTTGCAGGCGACCCCGTCGAGGGTGAAGGTGGCGGGCACCGCGTTGGTGCCGGTGTAGCTGCCCTGGAACCCGAAGCTCACCGAACCGCCGGTGGCCAGCGAGCCGTTGTAGCTCTCGTTGGCGGCGGTGACCGCGTTGCCGCTCTGGCTGAGCTTGGCGTTCCAGCCGCTGGTGACCTTCTGGTCGCCGGCGTACGACCACTTCAGCGACCAACTGGACTTGGCGGGCGAGTTGTTGGTGATGGTCACGGCGGCCGTGAAGCCGGTGCTCCACTGGTTCTGCACCTTGTAGTCCACGGTGCAGGGGACGGCGGCGGCAGCGGCGGAGGCCGACTGCATGCCCAGTGCCGTCCCGGAGGCCCCGGCGACCAGCGCCAGGGCGGCGAGCAGTGATGTTCTGGTACGACTCATGAGTGCGGGTGTCCTTCGGTGTGATGTCGTGCGGTGTGGTGCCGTGTCGGGAACTTGCGGGGTGACGGTGCGCGGGCGGTCGCACGGCCCGGCGCCGTACGCGGTGGGTGTGCCGTCGTGGGCGTGGCGGTGACGGGCGGCGGGGAGTCCGCCCGCCGGCTCGGCGGATCCGCGGGTGTTCCACTGCCCGGGGCCGTCCTGGAAACCCTTCGCCCACTGGCCGGTGGCGGCTGAAGGTGCGCAGAACGGGGGTGGCACATGAGCGAGTCCTCGCAGTGTGGCGTGCCCGGACGGACACGACGACTGATGGAAGCGCTCCCACTGGTGCGAAGGAAGGTAGCGCCAACCGACGGGAAAACACAGGGGGTTCGCTTTACTTTTTTACGTTCGGGTTCCCCGAATGTTTTTCGCAGTGTCCAGGTCTTGACCGTCCGTTACCCCGTCTTCACTATGGGAGCGCTCCCACTGGTTCAAGCCTTGACTTCTCCCCCGAGCCGCAGCCGCAAGGAGGAACCAGCACATGGATCCTGGACGCAGACGCACGACCGCGCGCCGGTTGTGGACCGCGGTGGCCGCCGCGTTCGCCCTGCCGCTGTCGATGCTCGCCACCGGCGCGGAGACCGCCCACGCGGCCGCCGTGCAGTGCAGTGTCGACTACAAGACCAACGACTGGGGCTCGGGCTTCACCGCCGACCTCACCCTCACCAACCGCGGTACGGACGCCATCAACGGATGGACGCTGACGTACGCCTACGCGGGCAACCAGAAGCTGAGCGGCGGCTGGAACGGGACCTGGTCCCAGTCCGGCCAGTCGGTCACCGTGAAGAACGCCTCCTACAACGGCACCATCGCCGCGGGCGCCGCCGTCTCCACCGGCGCCCAGTTCACCTACAGCGGAGCCAACACCGCTCCCACGTCCTTCGCCGTCAACGGCACCACCTGCGCCGGCGCCCACCAGCCCCCGGTGACCGTGCTGACCAGCCCGAGCCCGGGCGCGGTCTACTCCCAGGGGGACGCCGTCCCGCTCGCGGCGACCGCGGCGGCGGCCGACAACGCGACCATCAGCAAGGTGGAGTTCTACGACGACACCGCGCTGCTGGGCACGGACACCAGCGCGCCCTACTCGCTCTCGGCCTCAAGTTTGACCGTGGGCAGTCATTCCCTGGTGGCGAAGGCCTACGACAGCCTGGGCGCGTCCGCCACCTCCACACCCGTGGGCATCACCGTGTCCTCCGGCCCCGCAGTGGTCGCCTCGCCGTCCCAACTGGGCGTCCAGCAGGGCAAGTCGGGCACGTTCTCGGTGAAGCTGTCCACGCAGCCGAGCGCGAACGTCACGGTGAGCACGACCCGCACGGACGGCAACACCGGCCTGTCCGTGACCGGTGGTTCCTCGCTGACCTTCACCCCGTCGAACTGGAACACCGCGCAGACCGTGACCATCACGGCCGACTCCTCCGGCACCGGCAGCGCGACCTTCACCGCGTCGGCCACCGGCCACACCAAGGCGACGGTCACGGTCACCGAGCTGCCCGCGGCCAAGGCGTACGACGCCCGCTTCCTGGACCTGTACGGGAAGATCACCGACCCGGCGAACGGCTACTTCTCCCCCGAGGGCATTCCGTACCACTCGGTGGAGACGCTGATCGTCGAGGCCCCGGACCACGGTCACGAGACCACCTCCGAGGCGTACAGCTATCTGCTGTGGCTGCAGGCGATGTACGGCAAGGTCACCGGCGACTGGTCGAAGTTCAACGGCGCCTGGGAGATCATGGAGAAGTACATGATCCCCACGCACGCCGACCAGCCGACGAACTCCTTCTACAACGCCTCCAAGCCGGCCACCTACGCGCCCGAGCTGGACACCCCGAACGAGTACCCGGCGAAGCTGGACACCTCGGTCTCGGTGGGCCCGGACCCGATCGCCGGTGAGCTGAAGAGCGCGTACAACTCGGACGACATCTACGGCATGCACTGGATCCAGGACGTGGACAACGTCTACGGATACGGCAACGAGCCCGGCAAGTGCGAGGCCGGACCGACCGCCACCGGACCGTCGTACATCAACACCTTCCAGCGCGGCGTGCAGGAGTCGGTCTGGGAGACGGTCACGCAGCCGACCTGCGACGCCTTCAAGTACGGCGGCCGCAACGGCTATCTGGACCTGTTCACCGGCGACAGCTCCTACGCCAAGCAGTGGAAGTTCACCAACGCCCCGGACGCGGACGCCCGCGCGGTGCAGGCCGCCTACTGGGCGGATGTGTGGGCCAAGCAGCAGGGCAAGAGCGGTGACGTCTCCGCGACGGTCGCCAAGGCCGCCAAGATGGGCGACTACCTGCGCTACGCGATGTACGACAAGTACTTCAAGAAGATCGGCAACTGCACGAGCACGTCCTGCCCGGCCGGCACCGGCAAGGACGCCTCGCACTACCTGCTGTCCTGGTACTACGCCTGGGGCGGCGCCACCGACACCTCCGCCGGCTGGGCCTGGCGGATCGGCTCCAGCCATGTCCACGGCGGCTACCAGAACCCCCTGGCCGCCTACGCGCTCAGCTCCTTCGCCGACCTGAAGCCCAAGTCGGCCACCGGTGCGAGCGACTGGGGTAAGTCGCTCCAGCGGCAGTTGGAGTTCTACCAGTGGCTCCAGTCCTCCGAGGGCGGCATCGCGGGCGGCGCCACCAACAGCTGGGCCGGCCGCTACGCCTCCCCGCCCGCCGGCACCTCCACCTTCTACGGCATGGCCTACGACCCGGCGCCCGTCTACCACGACCCGCCGTCCAACCAGTGGTTCGGCTTCCAGGCGTGGTCGATGGAGCGGGTCGCCGAGTACTACCAGCAGACCGGGAACGCCCAGGCCAAGGCGATCCTCGACAAGTGGGTGAAGTGGGCGCTGTCCAAGACCACGATCAACCCGGACGGCACCTACCGCATCCCCTCCACCCTCCAGTGGTCGGGCCAGCCCGACACCTGGAACGCCACGAGCCCCGGCTCCAACAACGGGCTGCACGTCACCGTCGCCGACTACACCGACGACGTGGGCGTGGCCGCCGCCTACGCCAAGACGCTGACGTACTACGCCGCCAAGTCCGGTGACACGGCGGCCAAGTCCACGGCGAAGGCGCTGCTGGACGGCATGTGGAACAACTACCAGGACAGCCTCGGCATCGCCGTGCCCGAGACCCGGACCGACTACAGCCGGTTCAACGAGAAGGTGTACGTGCCGAGCGGCTGGAGCGGCACCATGCCCAACGGCGACGCGATCAACTCCTCGTCCACGTTCTCCTCGATCCGGTCCTTCTACAAGAGCGACCCGAACTGGTCGAAGATCGAGGCCTACCTCAAGGGCGGCGCAGCGCCCGTGTTCACGTACCACCGGTTCTGGGCCGAGGCGGACATCGCCCTGGCCATGGGCTCGTACGCGGAACTGCTCGAATAGTCCCCGCCGGCACTCCGCGTACCCGGCCCCGCCACAGGACGGCGGGGCCACCCGGGCCGGGCGGCCCGACCGTGCGGTCGGGCCGCCCGGCCCCCACGCACCGCCCCACCTCCGTGACCTTCTTGATACGACGTCAGGAAAGGTGTCCCCACCGTGCGCAGAACCCGCATCCTCGTGGCCGCGTTCTCGCTGGCCGCCGGACTGCTCGCCGGCACCCCGCCCGCAGTGGCCGCCACCGCCTCCGCTCCGCCCCTCACGGCGGAGGCCTACACCTGGAAGAACGCCCGGATCGACGGCGGCGGATTCGTCCCCGGGATCGTCTTCAACCGCACCGAGAAGAACCTGGCCTACGCCCGCACCGACATCGGCGGCGCCTACCGCTGGCAGCAGGCGACCAAGACCTGGACCCCGCTGCTGGACTCGGTGGGCTGGACCGAGTGGGGGCACACCGGAGTGGTGAGCCTCGCCTCCGACCCCGTCCAGCCGGACAAGGTGTACGCGGCCGTCGGGACGTACACCAACAGCTGGGACCCGACCGACGGGGCGGTGCTGCGCTCCGCCGACCGGGGCGCGACCTGGCAGAAGACCGACCTGCCGTTCAAGCTGGGCGGCAACATGCCCGGCCGGGGCATGGGCGAGCGGCTGGCCGTCGACCCGAACCGGAACAGCGTGCTGTACCTGGGCGCGCCCAGCGGCAAGGGCCTGTGGCGGTCGACGGACTCCGGGGTGACCTGGTCGCAGGTGACGAGCTTCCCCAACCCCGGCAACTACCGGCAGGACCCGAGCGACACCAGCGGGTACGCAAGCGACAACCAGGGCATCGTCTGGGTCACCTTCGACGAGTCCACGGGCACGTCCGGGAGCGCGACGAAGACCCTCTACGTGGGCGTCGCCGACAAGGACAACGCGGTCTACCGCTCCACGGACGCGGGCGTCACCTGGACCCGGCTGGCGGGCCAGCCGACCGGGTACCTGGCGCACAAGGGCGTCCTGGACGCCGTGAACGGCTACCTCTACCTCGCCTACAGCGACACGGGCGGCCCCTACGACGGCGGCAAGGGCCGGCTGTTCCGCTACGCGACGGCGACCGGCACCTGGACCGACATCAGCCCGGTCGCGGAGGCGGACACCTACTACGGCTTCAGCGGGCTGACCGTCGACCGGCAGCACCCGTCCACCCTCATGGCGACCGCGTACAGCTCCTGGTGGCCGGACACCCAGCTGTTCCGGTCCACCGACGGAGGCGCCACCTGGACGAAGGCGTGGGACTACACGTCGTACCCGAACCGCGCCAACCGCTACACCATGGACGTGTCCTCCTCGCCCTGGCTGACCTTCGGCGCGAACCCGTCACCGCCCGAACAGACGCCGAAACTGGGCTGGATGACGGAGGCGCTGGAGATCGACCCGTTCGACTCCGCCCGGATGATGTACGGCACGGGCGCCACGGTCTACGGCACCGAGGACCTCACGAAGTGGGACAGCGGCGGGCAGTTCAGCCTGAAGCCGATGGTGCGGGGCCTGGAGGAGACGGCGGTCAACGACCTCGCCGCACCGCCCTCCGGCGGCGCCCAGCTGTTCAGCGCCCTCGGTGACATCGGCGGCTTCCGGCACACCGACCTGACCTCGGTGCCGTCCATGATGTACACGTCACCGACCTTCACCTCGACCACCAGCCTGGACTTCGCCGAGTCGGACCCGAACACCGTCGTCCGCGTCGGCGACCTGGACTCCGGGCCGCACATCGCGTTCTCCACGGACAACGGGGCCACCTGGTTCGCGGGCCAGGACCCTTCGGGTGTCTCGGGCGGCGGCACGGTGGCGGCGGCGGCGGACGGCAGCCGGTTCGTGTGGAGCCCGGCCGGCACCGGCGTGCGCCACACCACGGGCTTCGGGACCTCCTGGGCGGAGTCCGCCGGCATCCCGGCCGGCGCGATCGTCGAGTCCGACCGCGTCGACGCGAAGACCTTCTACGGCTTCAAGTCCGGGAGGTTCTACGTCAGTTCGGACGGCGGGGCGACCTTCACCGCCTCGCCGGCCACGGGCCTGCCGAGCGGGGACAGCGTGCGCTTCAAGGCACTGCCCGGCGCCAAGGGAGACGTGTGGCTGGCGGGCGGGGCGGCGGACGGCGCCTACGGGCTGTGGCACTCCACCGACGGCGGCGCGAGCTTCACCAAGGTGCCGGGCGTGGAGCAGGCCGACACCGTCGGCTTCGGCAGGGCCGCCCCGGGCGCCTCGTACCAGACGCTCTACACCAGCGCGAAGATCGGCGGGGTGCGCGGCATCTTCCGCTCCACGGACAAGGGCGCGTCCTGGACCCGGATCAACGACGACGCCCACCAGTGGGGCTGGACCGGCGCGGCGATCACCGGTGACCCGCGGGTCTACGGCCGGGTGTACGTGTCGACGAACGGCCGGGGGGTCGTCTACGGCGACATCTCCGGCACCGGCGACACCGGCGGCGGCACCGATCCGGCGCCGGGGCCCACTGGCGCCTGTACCGTCAGCTACAAGATCACCCATCAGTGGGCCGACGGCTTCCAGGCCGACGTGACGCTGGCCAACACCGGCTCCTCGGCGTGGAACGGCTGGTCCCTCACCTGGTCCTTCGCCGACGGCCAGAAGGTCACGCAGATGTGGAACGCCGGTTACACCCAGTCCGGCGCGACGGTCACGGCGCGGAACGTGAGCTGGAACGGCACGGTGGAGGCGGGCTCGTCGGTGTCCTTCGGCTTCACGGGAAGCCGGTCGGGTACGACGAACAGCAGACCGGCTTCCTTCAAGCTGGGCGACCGGACCTGTACGGTCGCCTGACGATCGGCCCGGCGGGGGTGCCGGCCACGAGCGGCATCCCCGCCGGGTCCCCTACTTGACGGTGCCGGTGAAGATCGCCGCGTCCGATTCGAAGTCGGGGCTGACCTCGATCTGGATGAGCTTCTCCCCCTTGGGCAGTTCGCAGCCCCACGGCACGTTCAGGGAGCGGCCCGGGAGCAGCTTGGTCTCCGGGCCGCCCTCGAGGCCGGCTTCGGAGTCGAAGACCGAGTCGCTGCTCTTGCCGTCCTTGCCGTAGGAGCAGTTGACGGTGAGCTGCGTGATGTCGAGGGCCTTCTTGCCGCCGTTCTTCACCTTGACGGTGAACTGGAGGTACGGCGTGTTCTCCGGCTCGGCGTACTCGCCGGTCACGGAGCGCTTGAACCCGGAGAGGGCGACCTCGGTGGCCGGCTCGTAGACGGCGGTGTCGTCCAGGGCGTAGACGCCGTCCTCCTCGCCGCCGTCCGCGCTGTCCGTGGCTTCCTCGTCGTCGGTGGCCGCCGCGTCGTCGGCCTCGGCGTCGTCCGCGCCCGCGGCGGCGGTCTCGGTGACGGTCACGGTGGGCGCCGGCTCGGCCTCGGCGTCTCCGCTGACCCCCACCGTGACCAGGGCCGAGACCGCGGCGGCGACGACGGCCGCCGACACGGCGATGAGCGCGGTACGGGGCTTCCTCGGCGGTACGGGCGGCGGCGGGACCGGCGGTCCGTAGCCCGGCATGGGCGGTGGTGTGAAGTCGGTGCTCATGGGCCCCCCTGGGACGTGCTGTGTGATCTTCGCATGATCCCCTCTCGAAGCGGAATGTGAAAACTCCGTGATGGAATCGTGTCCGGGGGCCTGGTCGCGCCGTCACCCCGGCTCAGGGCGGGGCGGGCGCCGCTTTCCGGAACGCGCGCACGCTGAACAGCGGGTCGGCGCGCGGGCGGTCCTGGTCGGGCAGCGCGGCCAGCCGGGCGGCGAACTCCTCGGTGCGCGGCTCGCCGGGCGGCAGCAGGGTGAACCAGCCCCGGCGCAGGTCGGCGATGGTCCGGCGGGGGCTGCGGCCCTGCCCGGGGCTGCGGAACGAGCCGTGCCCGGCGGGCCGCAGCCCGTGCCGGGCGGCCTCGGCGGTGACGGCGGCGGGGGCGTCCGCCGCGGGCCGGCGCGGGCGGTCGGCGAGGACCGCGTCGATGTCACTGCCGACGTTGTGCGCGGCGGCCTTGTCGACGGTGGTGACGTACACCCCGCCGGGCCGCAGCACCCGGGCGCACTCGGCGACGACCGCGCGCAGGTCCGCGGGGTCGTCCAGCAGGTGCAGCAGCCAGATGGTCGTGACGGCGTCGAACGTGCCGTCGGGGAAGGGCAGTCGGCGGCTGTCGGCCCGGACGACCGCGCCGGGCAGCCGGGCCGCCGCCCGGCGGAGCATCGCGGGGGTGAGGTCGGCGCCGGTCACCCGCAGCCCGGGGCGCGCGGCGGCGAGCCGCCGGGTGACGATCCCGGTGCCGCAGGCGACGTCCAGGAGGCGTCCGGGCCCGGGGGGTATCAGACCGAGGACGGTGCGTGCGGCGGCCTCGGCCCGGGCCTCGCCGCCGCGCAGGGCGTCGTAGTCCTCGGCTTCCTTCTCGTAATCGAGCACATCGCTCAGTGTGCCCCGTGGCCTGGGGCGATGTCCTCCACCCTCCGGGCCAGTTCGAAGTCCTTGACGGTGAGGGCGCCGCCCGCGCTGTGGGTGTGCACGCCGAGGACCACGGAGTCGTAGCCGAGGGTCAGGTCGGAGTGGTGGTCCAGCTCGTCCTGGATGCCGGCGATGTGCACCACCAGCGCGGTGGCCGCGAAGTGCGAGCCGAGCCGGTAGGTCCGGGTGAGCCGCCCGTCCCGCACCGACCAGCCGGGCAACCCGGCCAGGCGGTCCTCGATCTCCTGCTGCGACAGCGGTGCTACGGCCATGACCGTGCGCTCCCTTCCATGCCGGGGGTACGGACCCAGCCTGCCACGGCCGGGGTACGGACGGCGCACCGACGCGTGCCGGGGCTCGACTAGGGTCACGGGTATGTCGGTTGCCGCCTCCGCCCGCCCCGTCTCCCCCGCCGCCGGCCCCGGTGTCGGCCCGTTGCTGCGCGCCTGGCGCGAGCGGCGCCGCGTCTCCCAGCTGGAGCTGGCGCTGCGGGCCGGCTCCTCGGCGCGGCACATCAGCTTCATCGAGACCGGACGGTCCCGGCCGAGCGAGGAGATGGTGCTGCGGCTGGCGGAGCGGCTCCAGGTGCCGGTGCGCGAGCGCAACGCCCTGCTGCTGGCGGCCGGTTACGCCCCGCGCTATGCGGAGACCCCGCTGGACGACCCGGCGCTGGAGGGCTTGCGGGACGGGCTGGAGCGGCTCATCCGGGGCTATGAGCCCTACCCCGCGCTGGTGGTCGACGCCGGGTACACGGTCGTCGCCGCCAACCGGGGCGTCGAGGTGCTGCTGGCGGGGGTGCCGGAGAAGCTGCTGTCCCCGGCACCGAACGCCATGCGGCTGACGCTGCACCCGGAGGGGCTGGCGCCGCGCATCCTGAATCTGCGTCAGTGGCGCGGGCATCTGCTGGCCCAGATGGAGCGGGAGATCGCCCTGCACCGCTCGGACCGGCTGCGCGCGCTGTACGAGGAGGTGGCGGCCTATCCGATGCCCGAGGAGCAACCGGATGCCGAACCGGCGGAGCCGGTCCCGTACTTCGCGCTGCCGCTGCGCGTGGAGCACGACGGACGGACCCTGTCGTTCGTGTCCTCGATCTCCACGTTCAACACCCCGATGGACATCACGGTCGCCGAACTCGCCATCGAGACCCTCCTGCCGGCGGACCGAGCCACCGCCGACCATCTGCGCGCGCTCGCCGGCTGACCGGCCCCGGCGCCGCGGCATCACCCGCCGTTCACCCGGCGGAGCCGGTCTTCGGCCGTGCGAGGGGCCCGGATGTGATCGGATAGGGGCACCGGGAACCCCGGCAACCGCGATCCTCGCGAAAGGAAGCAACGTGGCAACCACGCGCACCGCGCACACCGTCTGGGAAGGCGAGCTGCTCAAGGGCAGCGGGACCGTCTCCTTCGACTCCTCCGGCATCGGCGAGCAGCCGGTGTCGTGGCCCTCGCGCGCCGAGCAGGCCAATGGCAGGACCAGCCCCGAGGAGCTGATCGCCGCCGCCCACTCCAGCTGCTTCTCCATGGCCCTCTCGCACGGCCTGACCGGCGCCGGCACCCCGCCCACCCGGCTGGAGACCAAGGCCGACGTCACCTTCCAGCCGGGCGAGGGCATCACCGGCATCCACCTCACCGTGCGCGGCGAGGTGCCGGGTCTGGACGAGCAGGGCTTCGTCTCGGCGGCCGAGGACGCCAAGAAGAACTGCCCGGTCAGCCAGGCCCTGGCCGGTACGACGATCACCCTGACGGCCGAGCTGGCCTGAGTCTCGTCCGTGCCCGTGGGCCGCGCCCCCGCACCGGGGCGCGGCCCACGGCGTTCTCGGAGCGCTCAGCCGCCCAGCCGCTCCCAGCCCCGCCGGTCCGGTCGCGGGCCGAGCCGGCGGGGGTCCCGGGTGCGGTAGACCACGTACGGCCGGAACAGGTACTGCACCGGCGCGCTGAACATGTGCACCAGCCGGCTGTACGGCACGAACGCGATCAGCACCATGCCCACCACCGCGTGCACCTGGTACAGCACCGGCACGCCCGTCATCAGCCCCGTCTCCGGCCGGAGGGTGAACAGGCCGCGCGCCCAGGGGGCGATGGTGCTCCGGTAGTCGTACCCGTTGCCGCCGGTGTGCGTCAGTTTGGCGGCCATGCCCAGCCCGATCGCGCCGAGCAGCAGCAGGTACATCGCCTTGTCGTTGGCCGTGGTGGCCCGGAAGACGGGGGCGCGGGTGCGGCGGCGGTAGACGAGCAGCCCGACCCCGGCGACCGTCAGCACCCCGGCCGCCGTCCCGCCGTACAGCGACAGCAGGTGGTAGGCGTGCTCGTCCACGCCGAACGTCTCCGTCCAGGACACCGGCACGAACAGCCCCACCAGGTGTCCCGCCAGCACGAACAGGATGCCGTAGTGGAAGACCGGGGAGGCGACGTTCAGCAGCCGTGACTCGTACACCTGGGAGGAGCGGGTGGTCCAGCCGTACTTGTCGTAGCGGTAGCGCCAGACGAGGCCGGCCACCAGCAGGGCGAGGGCGACGTAGGGCAGGGCGCCCCACAGCAGGACGGTCATCGGCGTGCTCCGGGGTGGGAGGCGGGCAGGGCGGCGCAGACCGCGTCCAGGACGCCCGCGTACGGTGTGCCGCAGGCGGCCAGCCGGGTACGCAACTGCTCCAGGCCGGTACGGTGCTCCGTCAGCAGGCCGGTCTCGCCGGTCCGCGCGGTGAACTCCAGCACGGCCGGCAGGAAGTCGGGCAGCTCCTCGCCGCTGAACTCCAGGCCGTGGCGGCGGTAGACGTCCTTGAAGCGCACCAGGGACATTCCGCGCCGCCGGGTGTCGCCGTCGTGCCACCAGCTCAGGTACAGGCTGTGCCGGTTCTTGAGGTCGAAGACCTCCACGTAGTGCGCGGCCAGGTCCAGCAGCGGGGTGACGGCCGCGTGGTCGGTGAACTCCCGCAGCTGCGGGGCGGCTTCGCGCAGCAGCGGCAGCCGGGCGACGAGGTCGTCGTCCGGGTAGGTCAGGCACAGGGCCGCCGCCTGGTAGAGCACCGCGTCCGAGGGCATCAGGCCTCCTCCGCGTCGTCCGAGGTCTGCCGTCCGCGCAGCAGGTGGAAGTTCTCCACCGACACCAGCGGGAGCCGTCTGCGGCCGGAGTCCCGGCCGAACGGCCCGTCGCCGCCCATGCCGGGTCCGCCCGGGTGGTCGAGGCCGCACTCGGCGGGCACCGCCGACTCCTCCAGCCGGCGGGCGTCCCCGACGGCGGCGGTCGGGATGACGTACCGCTCCTCGTACTTGGCGATGGCCAGCAGCCGGTACAGGGCCTCGATGTCGGCCGGGCGCATACCGGCCGCCGAGGCGATCTCCGGGTCCGGCCTCTCGCCGAGGTTGAGGGCCCGCATGTGGGAGCGCATCGCGGCGAGCTTCTCCAGCGAGGCCCGTACCGGCCCGGTGTCGCCCGCGGTGAACATCTCCGCCAGGTACTCCAGCGGGATGCGCAGGGTGTCGATGGCGCCGAACAGGTTGCCGGCGTCCTCCCCGTCGTGCCCGGTGTCGGACAGCGCGTCCACCACCGGCGACAGCGGCGGGATGTACCAGACCATCGGCATGGTCCGGTACTCGGGGTGCAGCGGCAGCGCCACCCGGTACCGGCTGACCAGCGCGTGCACGGGCGAGCGGCGGGCCGCCTCGGTCCACTGGCGCGGGATGCCGGCGTCCTCGCAGGCGCGCAGCACCTTGGGATCGTGCGGGTCGAGGAACACGCCCAACTGGGCCTCGTACAGGTTCTTCTCGTCCGATACGGAGGCGGCGGCGGTCACCTTGTCGGCGTCGTACAGCAGGACCCCGAGGTAGCGCAGCCGGCCCACGCAGGTCTCCGAGCACACCGTCGGCAGGCCGACCTCGATCCGCGGGTAGCACAGGGTGCACTTCTCGGCCTTGCCGGTGGCGTGGTTGAAGTACACCTTCTTGTACGGGCATCCGGTCACGCACATCCGCCAGCCCCGGCAGTGGTCCTGGTCGACCAGGACGATGCCGTCCTCGGCCCGCTTGTACATCGCCCCGGACGGGCAGGAGGCCACGCACGAGGGGTTCAGGCAGTGCTCGCAGATCCGCGGCAGGTAGAACATGAACGTCTGCTCGTAGGCGAACCGCACCTTGTCGGACGCCTCTTGGCGCAGGCGTTCGACCATCGGGTCCAGGTCGCCGTAGGCGGGGGCGCCGCCGAGGTTGTCGTCCCAGTTCGAGGACCACTCGATCTTCATCGGCTCCCCGGTGATCGACGACACCGGCCGGGCCACCGGGTAGTCGTCGCCGAGCGGGGCGTCGGTGAGGTTGCGGTACTCGTACGTCCAGGGTTCGTAGTAGTCCTTGATCTCCGGCAGCCGGGGGTTGGAGAAGATCCCGGCGAGCTTCCGGAACCGGCCGCCGGCCTTGAGGGTGAGCGCGCCGCGCCGGTTCAGCTCCCAGCCGCCGCGCCACTTGTCCTGGTCCTCGTAGCGGCGCGGGTAGCCCTGTCCGGGGCGGGTCTCCACGTTGTTGAACCAGACGTACTCCATGCCGCGCCGGTTGGTCCACGCCTGTTTGCAGGTGACCGAACAGGTGTGGCAGCCGATGCACTTGTCGAGGTTCATCACCATCGCGATCTGGGCCATCGGACGCATCAGTACTCGACCTCCTGGCCGCGGCGGCGGATCACCGTGACCTCGTCGCGCTGGTTGCCCGTCGGGCCCAGGTAGTTGAACGCCCAGGACAACTGCGCGTATCCGCCGATCAGATGGGACGGTTTGAGCAGCAGCCGGGTCAGGGAGTTGTGGATGCCGCCGCGCATCCCGGTGGTCTCCGTCTTCGGGACGCTCACCGTGCGCTCCTGCGCGTGGTGCAGGTAGACGGTGCCGGGCGGCATGCGGTGCGAGACGATCGCGCGGGCCACGACCACGCCGTTGCGGTTGACCGCCTCCACCCAGTCGTTGTCCCCGGCCCCGATCGCGTCGGCGTCCTCGGGGGACATCCAGATGGTCTGCCCGCCCCGGGAGAGGGCCAGCATGAACAGGTTGTCCTGGTACTCGGAGTGGATCGACCATTTGTTGTGCGGAGTGAGGTAACGCACCGTCACCTCCCGCTGCCCGTCCGCTCCGAGGCGTGGTTCGCCGAAAAGCCGGTGCATGTCCAGCGGCGGCCGGTACACCGGCAGGGCCTCGCCGAGTTCGTGCAGCCAGTCGTGGTCGAGGAAGAAGTGCTGGCGGCCGGTGAGGGTGTGCCAGGGTTTGCCGTGCTCGGTGTTGAGCGTGAAGGCCGTGTAGCGCCGGCCGCCGGACTCGCTGCCCGACCACTCCGGCGAGGTGATCACCGGCACGGGCGCCGCCTGGGTGTCGGCGTACGTGACCCGTTTGCCCTCGTGCTCGGCGGCGAGATGGGCCATCGGCCGCCCGGTGCGCCGCTGAAGCGTGCGGAAACCCTCGGTGGCCAGGCGCCCGTTGGTGGTGCCGGACAGGGCGAGGATGGTGTTCGCCGCCTTCACGGCCGTGTCCAGCGACGGCCGGCCCTGGTAGCCGGTGCCGTTGGACTTCCGCAGCTGGGAGACCTCCACGTCCGGGCGCAGGGCGATCCCCTTGACGGCGAGGCCGAGTTTCTCCACCAGCGGGCCGAGGGAGGTGAACTTGGCGGCGATCGCGGTGTAGTCGCGCTCCACGACGGTCAGGTTCGGCAGGGTCCTGCCGGGTACGGGCTCGCACTCGCCGCGCTTCCAGTCCCGCACCACCCCGCCCGGCTGGGCGGTCTCGGCCGGGGTGTCGTGCTGGAGCGGGCTTGCCACCAGGTCCTTGCGGACGCCCAGATGGTCGACGGCCAGCTCGCTGAGCTTCCGGGCGAGCGCCTTGAAGGTGTCGAAGTCGGTGCGGGCCTGCCAGGGCGGGTCCACGGCCGGGGTGAAGGCGTGCACGAAGGGGTGCATGTCGGTGGAGGACAGGTCGTGCTTCTCGTACCAGGTCGCGGCCGGCAGCACCACGTCCGACAGCAGCGTGGAGGAGGTGTGCCGGAAGTCCAGCGACAGCAGCAGGTCGAGCTTGCCCTCCGGTGCCGGCTCCCGCCAGGTCACGTCCCTCGGCCGTTCGCCGGGCGCGGCCTGGTCGGCGCGCAGCGAGGAGTGGGTGCCCAGCAGGTGCCGGGTGAAGTACTCGGCGCCCTTGGCCGAGGAGCCCAGCAGATTGGCCCGCCACAGGGTCAGCACGCGCGGCCAGTTCTCCGGGGCGTCCGGGTCCTCGCAGGCGAACCTCAGGGTGCCGGCGCGCAGTTCGGCGACCGCCTTCGCCACCGGGTCGCCGCTCTGCTCGCCCAGGTCGAGCGGGTTGCGGTCGAAGGTGGGGTACGACGGCATCCAGCCCGCGCGGGCGGACAGCGCCAGGCAGTCCGCGGCGGTCATCCCGGCGAACCGGCCCTCGCCGAGCGGCGAGGCGAGCACATCGGCGGCGAAGCGGTCGTAGCGCCACTGGTCGGTGTGCAGGTACCAGTAGCCGGTGCCGATCGCCTGCCGGGGCGGGCGGGACCAGTCGGAGGCGGCGGCCAGCGTGGCCCAGCCGGTCACCGGGCGGCACTTCTCCTGGCCCACGTAGTGCGCCCAGCCGCCGCCGTTGCGGCCCTGGCAGCCGGTGAGCTTCAGCAGCGCCAGGAAGGCGCGGTAGATCGTCTCGGAGTGGAACCAGTGGTTGGTGCCCGCCCCCATGATGATCATGCAGCGGCCCTCGGAGCGCTCGGCGGTCCGCGCGAACTCCCGCGCGATGCGCACGCACTGGGCGGCCGGGACGGAGGTGTGCGCCTCCTGCCAGGCGGGGGTGGCCGGGGTGCGGGCGTCGTCGTAGGAGTCGGGCCAGTCGCCGGGCATCCCGGGGCGGGCCACCCCGTACTGGGCCAGCAGCAGGTCGTAGACGGTCGTCACCAGCGGGCCGTCCGGGCCGCCCAGCCGGGTGGCCGGCACGCTGCGCCGCAGCACCTCGCCCCGCCCCTGCCCGTGTGTGCCGCCCTCGGTGTCGAACCGGGGCAGCAGCACCTCCACCGGCACCGCGACCTCGCTGCCGTACAGGCTCAACAGAGGCCGGATGTCGCCCAGTTCCAGATTCCACCGGCCCTCGCCCGACTCGGTCCAGCGAAAGCCCAGGGAGCCGTTCGGCACCACCGCGCGGCCGGTCGTCTCGTCCAGGACGGCCGTCTTCCACTCCGCGCCCTCGCCGCCCCGGCCGATGTCGGTGGCGCGCAGGAACTTCGCCGGTACCCACGCCCCGTCCCGCTCGGCGAGCGTCACCAGGAACGGCAGGTCGGTGAACTTCCGCACGTAGTCGGTGAAGAACGGCGTCTGCCGGTCGACGAAGAACTCCTTGAGGATCACATGGCCCATCGCCAGGGCCAGCGCGCCGTCCGTGCCCGGGTGCGGGTGCAGCCAGGCGTCGGCGAACTTCGTGGCGTCCGCGTAGTCGGGTGAGACCACCACCACCTTCTGGCCCCGGTACCGCGCCTCCGCCATCCAGTGCGCGTCCGGGGTGCGGGTCACCGGGACATTGGACCCCCACATGATCAGATAGGCGGCGTCCCACCAGTCGCCGGACTCCGGTACGTCCGTCTGGTCGCCGAAGACCTGCGGGGAGGCCACCGGGAGGTCGGCGTACCAGTCGTAGAACGACAGCATGGACGCGCCGATCAGCGAGTGGTAGCGGGCGCCGGCCGCGTGCGACACCATCGACATCGCCGGGATCGGGGAGAACCCGGCGATCCGGTCGGGGCCGTAGGTCTTGATGGTGTGCACCTGCGCGGCGGCGACCAGTTCCACCGCCTCCTCCCAGCGCGCCCGCACCAGGCCGCCCTTGCCGCGCGCCCGCTGGTATCGGCGCCGCCGCTCGGGGTCGTTCTGGATGTCCGCCCAGGCCAGCACCGGGTCCCCCAGCCGCTGCTTCGCCTCCCGGTACATCTGGAGCAGCACGCCCCGGACGTAGGGGTGGCGGACCCGGGTGGGCGAGTAGGTGTACCAGGAGAACGCGGCGCCGCGCGGGCAGCCGCGCGGCTCGTACTCGGGCCGGTCCGGGCCCACCGAGGGATAGTCCGTCTCCTGGGTCTCCCAGGTGATGATGCCGTCCTTGACGTACACCTTCCACCGGCAGGAGCCGGTGCAGTTCACGCCGTGGGTGGAGTGCACCACCTTGTCGTGGCTCCACCGGTCCCGGTAGAAGGCGTCCGCCTGCCGGCCGCCGGTCAGGGTGACGCTGTGCAGGTCGGGCGCGGGCGTGCCGGGCCGGAAGAAGCGGCCGGCGGACAGCAGGGCCGCGCCGGGTTCCCTGGGCGGTCTCCGCGTGTCGGTCACATGCGCTCCCTCGGTTCGCCCCCGTACTCAGAACCTAGGGGGAGGCCCGGCGGGGCACCCGTCCGGAGACCCGTACGGGTCACGCCGGACGCGGGGGCGGGTCACACGCTCTCGCGGTACTCCCGCAGCAGCTTCTGGGTGCGCCGGGCGGACGCGGCGCGGGCCGTCATGTGGTCCAGCACCTCCAGGTGCGCGGCCACCTCACGGCGCGCGTCGAGATAGAGCGCGCCGGTCAGGTACTCGGTGAAGACCATGTCCGGCAGCTCCGGCTCGGCGAACCGGAACAGCGTGAACGGCGCGTACGTGCCCGGGTGCGGGCCCGCGGCGAACTCGGCGATCTGGAGCGTGACCCGGTCCCGTTCGGCGTACTCCAGCAGCCGGTCCAGCTGGTCCCGCAGCACCTTCGGGTCGGTGCTCACCGGGCGCCTGAGCACCGTCTCGTCCATGATCACCCACAGGTGGGGCGGGTCCTTGCGGTCCAGCAGCCGCTGCCGTTCCATGCGCAGCGACACATGCCGGTCGACCGTCTCCGGGGAGGTGTGGCCGACGGTGCCCGCCTCCATCACCGCCCGCGCGTAGTCCTCGGTCTGGAGCAGGCCGGGCACGAAGTGCGGCTCGTAGGAGCGGATGATCCGGGCGGCGCCCTCCAGGCTGACGTACAGGCTGAACCAGTCCGGCAGCACGTCGTGGAACCGCTGCCACCAGCCCGGCTGGTTCGCCTCCTCGGCCAGCCGGACGAAGGCGTCGGCCTCCTCGTCCGGCACCCCGTAGGTGGTCAGCAGCACCTGCACGTAGGGGATCTTCAGCGAGACCTCGGCCGTCTCCATCCGCCGTACGGTCGCCGACGCCACCCTGAGGACCCGGGCGGCCTCGTCGCGGCTGAGCCCCGCGGCCTCCCGCAGCTCCTGCAACCGCTTGCCGAGCACCACCTGGCCCACGGTGGGCGCAGCCCGCCGCTCACTCACAGCCACGCCCTCCCCTACGTGCCGATGAACGCGGGCAGCAGTCTGTCATGCGATCGCGCTCTCGCACATATGGCCTAGCCGGTGAACGGGCCCGGGCGGGCGGGAGCGTGGCCGGATCGCGACGGGTCGGCCGGGCCGTCGTCAGGCGGCCTTTTCCGCCTCCTCTTCCGCTTCTTCCTTCTCGGCGGCGGGCGTCAGCGGTACCTGGGGGCCGTTCAGCTCGTCCAGCCAGCGGCGCAGAATACGGTGGATGCGCTCGGCGCCGACCGGTTCCGTCCCGTCGGCGGCCGGCGGGGAGAGGTCCACCGGGGAGAGCAGGAACGGGCGGGACTGGGCGCCGCCGAGACCGCCGTGCGAGCCGATCTGCTCCTCGAACGCGAGGACCTCGCCGTCGGCGGGGTCGTAGGCGGAGTTGACCATGATGTCGGCGGTGTGCGGGAAGGAGTGGGTGCGGCGGACGGCGTCGGCGGCGCCGGGACCGAAGCGGGCCAGCGGGCCGGGCTCCTCGTCCAGCCGGTCCAGCGGGATCTCGGCGCCGTACGCGCCCAGCACCACACCGCCGTGCCGCTCGCTGCGCACCAGCAGGAAGCCGATGCCGGGGTGGTTGGCGAGGGTGGTGAGCAGGGCCGGGTGGCGGGCGTCGATCTCCTCCTTGGTCATCCGGTGCGGGACGTCCGGGAAGGAGACCAGGCCGAGGTTGCCGGAGGCCAGCACCACGGGCTCGCGGTGGCGGGCCGGGCGGTGGTGCCCGCCCTTCTCCTCCACCGGGCGGCGCAGGGCGGCGCGCACGG
The DNA here is from genome assembly GCF_011820545.1 of Streptomyces sp. DSM 40868. NCBI lineage: Bacteria > Bacillati > Actinomycetota > Actinomycetes > Kitasatosporales > Streptomycetaceae > Streptomyces > Streptomyces sp. DSM 40868. The sequence goes on along the minus strand of NZ_CP050504.1, from coordinate 7,139,065 downwards.
CGGCGCGGGCCTCGGCGCCGCTGTGCGTCTGCTCGGCCCGGCGCGGCACGGGCAGCCCGCAGCCGGCCCGGACCAGGTCGCCGAGGGTGAGGCCGTAGCGGGCGCGGAACGTTTCACCGGGGCTCTGCCCGTGGTCGGACAGCACGACGATCCGGTACGGGCGCGGGGCGTGCTCGGCGACGCGCTCCAGCAGGGCCAGGCAGCGGTCGAGGCGCCGGAGGACCTGCTCGGCGTCGCGGCCGCGCGGGCCGGAGTGGTGGGCCACCTCGTCGTAGGCGACGAGGTCGGCGTAGACGACGGTGCGGCCGGCGAGCATGTCGCCCATGACCGCGGCGACGACGACGTCCCGTTCGACGACGGTGGCGAAGGCACGGACCAGCGGGTACAGGCCGCCCCGGCCGACCCGCGGGCGCTGCCGGCCCAGCCGGGCCCGGGTGGACTGGCCGATCTCGCGGGCCACCTCGGCGACGAAGGACAGGGCGGTGCGGACGGCGTTCGCGGGGTCGGAGAAGTAGGCGAAGTAGCCGGCCCGGGAGCGGTTGTCGCGGCCGCGGCGGCGGGTGGCGATGGACAGCACCAGGGCCTGCTCGCCGGCGCCGCCGCTGAAGAGGTTGCCGCGGCTGGCGCCGTCGACGGCGAGCAGCCCGTCGTCACGGGTGCGCAGGGCGGCGCGGCGCTGGAGCTCGGCCGCGCTGGTCGGCCGGTTGCAGACCATCACCTCGCCGCGGTCCTTCTCGTACCAGCGGAAGGCCGGCACGTCGAAGGTGCTGCCGTGCAGGATGCCGAGCTGACTGGCACCGGTCTGACTGGACCAGTCGGTGCGCCAAGGGGTGAGGCGGTGGGTGGGCGCGCGGGTGGGGAGGGGGGTGGTGGGCTCCTGGGCCGAGTGCGGGGTGGTGGTGGGCTCGTGGGGCGGGAGGGGGGTGGCTGCCTGTGGTAGGGCGGAGCGGCCGGGGGTGGCGGTCGGTGCGTGGGCGGGGCGGCCGGAGGGGGCTGCCGGGCGTGGGCCGTCTCCGGCCGGTCGTATCCCGGCGGCGGCCGGACGCGCGTCCTCGCCGGCCTGCCGTATGCCGTCGGTTCGCGGTCCCGGGCCGTCGCCGACGGGCCGTCCATCGTCCGTACCCGGTCGTCTCCCGTCTGCGACCGGACGCGAGCCGTCGCCGACCGGGCCCCGTGTGCCGTCGTCGGCCGGGCGTGTGCCGTCCGTGCCCGGTCGTATCCCGTCGGCTGCCGGTCGGGCGCCAGCCCTGCCCGCTCGTCGCCCGTCGGCTGCCGGTCGTACGCCGTGTGCGGCCGGTGCCGCGTCCTCGTCCGACGCCAGCCAGCGGGCGACCGTCGGCATCAGGCCCTTGCGGACCGCGTCCGTCAGGACGTCGTGGCCCACGCCGTCGAGCTGGACGCAGACCAGGCCGGGCGTGGTGGGGCAGGGCGGGTGGCCCCGGCGGCCGCGGGTGGCGAGGCGGTGCAGCCGGCGGCGGTAGGCCTCGTCGTCGCGCACCGCGAGGGCCGCGCCGGTCGCGGAGGCGACGGCGGACATCACCGCGGCCACGATGACCGCGGTCTCGGGCGCGGCCTCGCCCCGGCCGGAGGGGTTGACGCGCAGGGCGAGCAGCAGCAGGGAGCCGTTGAGGAAGAAGACCAGCAGGCCGAGGACCAGCGCCGGCACGAGCAGCAGCAGCCGGACCAGCAACGGCCAGACTACGGCCGACAGGACGCCGAAGGCTCCCGCCCCGCAGGCGGCGGCCAAGGCGATGGTGGTGACACTGTCGCCGTCGGCGGACTGGAGCCGGAAGTCGGGCAGGAGCCCGGCGAGGACCAGCATGGTGACGGTGGAGACCGCCCATACGGCGACGCTGCGCCCGACCTGACTGGCGATCCGCCGCCACCGCATGCCCCGCACGCCGTACACCTCACAACCCGGCCCTTCCCGCCCCTCGGGCCAGGAGGACCTCCTTACGCTCCAAGCGGGCCGGTCGGGCCCGGCTCCACCTTGTCACACGGGGCGCCGGCGGCCCGGACGGACCGGGGTCACCGGCCGTCGTAGCCGGCCGTCGGCATGGACAGGCGGCGGTGCACCCGGGCCTTCATCTGCGCGTCGTACGACGGCTCGGCGCGCCCCACCGTCTCCACGCGCACGCCCCGGCGCGCGCACTCGGCGGTGAACTCCTCCACCGACGACAGGGCCCGGCGCAGCACCCGGAGGCTGGGCGCGACGAACACGTCCACCCCGGGGCGCACCCCCTCCCACAGCGCGCAATGATCGAAACGCAGACCGCCGACGAGAAGTTCCCGGGCGATGACGTAGCCGCGCTCGGCGGCCCAGCGGGCGCACATGGCGTGCTGGCTCCGGGAATCCACCAGGAAGGGGTCGGCCTCCAGCTCCTCCAGGGGCGTCAGGCTCGCGATGGCGGTGACCCGCACCGGCGTCAGCATGCCGAAAACCCCTCGCGGCTGTCTCATGGCGTCCCCTCACCTCCCGTTTTCGCCGCCGACCCTACTCCTGCCCGTAGGCTTCGGGGAGTCGCGCGAAGGAGGCGAAAGAAGGTGCCGGTGGAGATCACCTGGTGGGGTCACGCCACCTGCGTGGTGGAGGACACGAACATACGGGTGCTCACCGATCCCCTGTTCGCCCGCCGGCTGGCGCACCTGCGCCGTCGCCGGGGCGCGGTGCCGCCCGCCGCGGCCCGCCGCGCCGACCTCGCGCTGGTCTCGCATCTGCACGCCGACCATCTGCACCTGCCCTCGCTGGCCTGCCTCGCCCCGGGCACGCGCCTGCTCGTGCCCCGGGGCGCACCACGGGCGGTACCCGGCTTGCGCCGGCTGCGGCAGCTGCGGGTCACCGAGGTGGTGCCCGGCGACGCGGTGCGGGTGGGCGAGGTGCTGGTCCGGGTGGTGCCGGCGCTGCACGACGGGCGGCGGCTGCCGGTGGGCCCGCGCCGCTCCCCCGCGCTGGGGTACGTCGTGGAGGGCGAGGCGCGGACCTACTTCGCCGGCGACACGGGGCTGTTCGACGAGATGGCCGAGCGGGTCGGGCCGGTGGACGCGGCACTGCTGCCGGTGGGCGGCTGGGGCCCGTATCTCGGGGAGGGGCACCTGGACGCGGGGCGGGCGGCGCGGGCGCTGGCCCGGCTGGCGCCCCGGGTCGCGGTGCCGGTGCACTACGGGACGTACTGGCCGATCGGCATGGACGCGGTGCGCCCGCACGAGTTCCACGCGCCGGGTGACGAGTTCGTACGGCTGGCGGCGGAGGCCGCGCCGGGGGTGGCGGTGCACAAGCTGGCGCACGGCGAGAGTGTGCGGCTGGAGGTCGCGCGGTGACCTGGCTCGCCGCCGCGTCGGCCACCGTGACACCCGAGTCCACGCAGCAGGCGGTGGGCTATCCGTCGTTGTTCCTGCTGGTGCTGATCGGGGCGCTGGTGCCGGTGGTGCCGACGGGCGCGCTGGTGAGTTCGGCGGCGGTGGTCGCGTTCCATCAGCGGGCGCCGTACTCGCCGGCACTGGTGTTCGTGACGGCGTCGCTGGCCGCGTTCCTGGGGGACGCGGCGCTGTACTGGCTGGGCCGGCGCGGGATGCGGTCCAGGAGCGGGTCGCGGTGGCTGGCGGCGATCCGGGCCCGGGCTCCGGAGGAGCGGCTGGCGCGGGCCCGGGGGAAGCTGGCCGAACACGGGACCGCCGTACTGGTGCTGTCCCGGCTCGTCCCGGCGGGGCGGATACCGGTGATGCTGGCGTGCCTGATGGCCGAGTGGCCGCCGCGGAGGTTCGCGCGGGGGAACCTGCCGGCGTGTCTGGCCTGGGCGGCCACGTATCAGGTGATCGGCATCGTGGGGGGTTCGCTGTTCGAGGAGCCCTGGGAGGGGGTGGTGCTGGCGGTCGTGCTGACGGTTCTGATCAGCGCGGTGCCCGGCGTGTGGCGGCGGGTGCGGGCCGCCGCCGGATGAGGTCTCCGCAGGGGGTCCGTCTCAGCCCAGCACTCTGGAAGCGCCGACCGGGAGGTCCCACAGGTCGTCGCGTTCCAGCCCCGCCTTCTCCCAGGCCGTCCGTACCCGAGTAAGCGGTTCCAGGACCGGTTCCGCCGAGAGGATGAACGTGCCCCAGTGCATGGGGGCCATGCGGCGGGCGCCGAGGTCCAGGGTGGCCTGCACCGCCTCCTCGGGGTCGCAGTGGACGTCGCTGAGCCACCAGCGGGGGTCGTAGGCGCCGATGGGCATCAGGGCCAGGTCGATGCCGGGGTAGCGGCGGCCGATGCGGGAGAACCAGTGACCGTAGCCGGTGTCACCGGCGAAGTAGAGGCGCTGTCCGTCGGGAGCGGTGAGGACCCAGCCGCCCCACAGGCTGCGGCAGGTGTCGGTGAGGGTGCGCTTGGACCAGTGGTGGGCGGGGACGAAGTCGAAGCGGGTGCCGGACAGTTCGGCCCCCTCCCACCAGTCCAGCTCGGTGACGCGGGTGAACCGGCGGCGGCGGAACCAGCCGCCGAGGCCGGCGGGCACGAAGACGGGGGTGTCGCGCGGGAGCCGGCGCAGGGTGGGGGCGTCCAGGTGGTCGTAGTGGTTGTGGCTGATGACGACGGCGTCGACGGGGGGCAGGTCCTCCCAGGGCACGCCCACGGGGGTGACGCGGGCCGGGGTGCCCAGGATGCGGCGGGACCACACCGGGTCGGTGAGGACGGTCAGCCCGCCGATCCGGACGACCCAGCTGGCGTGTCCCGCCCAGGTGACGGCCAGGGTGCGGCTGTCGACACGGGGCAGCGGGCCCGGTTCGTACGGCAGCCGGGGGATGTCGGCGAGGCCGTCGGGGCCGGGGCGCACGGCGCCTTCGCGGGCGAACCGGGCGAGGCCCTTCAGGCCGGGCAGGGGCGCGGTCAGCCGGTCGTGGAAGGTGCGCGGCCAGACCCGGCGTTCGCCCAGCGGGCGGGGCTCGGCCAGCGGGGGGAAGGGCGCGGCGAGGGGGTCCGGTGCGCCGGGTGCCGTGGTCGTCGTGACCGGGCCGGGCTCATGCGTCTGCTGCGTCATCGAGGAGGCTCCCATCGCTGAGCGTCGTCGCGGAGATCGTCGAAGGCCGACCTCAAGGACACCAACGCGCGTTGCACGTGTGGCAGTTCCAGCGGTGCGGGTGACACGAGGCTTTCGGTGCGCTCCTCGTCCGTGCCGCCCAGCAGGGGTCCGGTGGCGAGCCGTACGCGCAGCGCCCCGAGGTCGTCGCCGAAGCGGTGCCCGCCGGGCGCGGGCATGCCGAGCCGGGCGGTCAGGAGGTCCTCCAGTTCCTGGGCGTCCCCGGCCCCTTGGGCCGCCAGCGGCTCGCGCAGCGGCGCGAGGTCGGCGTACAGGTGACGGCCGGCCTGCGGGGGCCGGGCGAGTGCGCCGGCGGCGACCACGGCGGCGTACGCGGCGGCGGCCACGCGCGCGTGCAGCCGGACGGTGGCCTCCCGGCGTTCGGTGACGGGCGGCGGCTCGTCGAGGGCGTAGCAGGCCGCCGCGGCGACCGGTACGGCGAGCCGCGCGCCGAGGGCGGTGAGCACGTCGAGCACGCGCGCGTGCAGCCGCCGCCCGGCTCCGGTGGCCGGGAAGCGCGCGACGGCGGCGGGCCAGCCGGCGGGCAGCAGGGCACCGGCCAGGTCGGTGACGACGGTGACGTCGTCGGGCCACATCTCGGCCGGGCTGAGCAGGACGGTCTCGTGCGGTGCGTGCAGGGTGTCGCGCCAGGTCTCGTCGCTGACCAGGTGGAGGCCCTCGGCGGTGGCGGCCTCGACGGTCTCGTGCAGCAGTTCGGGCGGGGCGACGGTGGCGGTGGGGTCGTCGGCGACGGACAGCACCAGCAGCCGGGGGTCGCCGCCCTCGGCGCGGACCCGGCGCACGGTCTCCAGCAGGGCGTACGGGTCGGGGACGCCGCCGCCCTCGGCGGGGGTCGGCACATGGAACACGGGCCGGCCGAGGAGCCGGGCGTACGGCGCCCACCAGGCGGCGCAGGGGCGGGGTACGAGGATGTCGGCGCCCTCCCCGGCCAGCGCGGCGGTGATGGCGAGCAGCAGCGCGGGGGCACCGGGGCCCGCGACGATCCGGTCGGGGACGCAGGACAGCCCGCGCCGGGTCCAGTAGCCGCAGGCCGCCTCCAGCAGGGCGGGGGCACCGCCGACGGGCTGCGCGTCCGCACGGTCCGCCGCGGCGGCAACCACGGCGGACAACTCGGGCAACACGGGCAGACCGTCACCGGGAAGCGGCGGGCCGTAGCGGACGGGGCCGTGGTCCTCCCGGGGGCGGGCGGGGGTGTGGCCGTTCCGGCGGCGGGCCGGGTTCTGGTCCTCACTGCGGCGGACGGGGGCGTGGCCGCCCCGGCGGGGCGCGGGGTCCTCGTCACCCCCACGGTGGGCGGGACCGGGGTTCACCTCGTGGGAAACGGAGCCGCCGTCCTCACCGCCGGGAGCGGCGCCCTGGGCCTCGCCGCGGTGGGTGGGGCCGGGGCCGTCCCGGGGGTCGCGCTCCGGGTCCGTGCGCCGCATGTCCGCCTCCGCGAGTCCGTGGTGCCGTTGTGTCGCCCGCCCGGGCCGTGCGTTCCTCGTGGCCGCCATCCCGCCTGATGGCCGCCGGTCCGCGTTCCTTGTCCGTGTCGTCCGTGTCCCTCGTGCTGTGGCTGTGCGTCTCGGGTCCGGGGGTCGCGGGGCGGAGGGTGCCGGTGGGGCGATGCCGGTGCCCTCGGGACGGCGTGTACCCGGCGTACGGCTGTCCATGGGCGGTCGCCGCTGTTGCCGGGGTCACATTTCGGCGGACCGGTCCGCCGCGAGGCGCGAGCGGCCGTACAGCCGGTAGCCGGCGCCCGCGCAGGCGGCGGCGATCAGGGCGGCGCCGGCGGCCAGCGCGGGGACCGAGTCCTCGAAGGTGCCGCCCGCTCCCGCGTCCACGCCGTGCTGGACGCCGGCCGGGCGGCAGCCGTCGGCGTCGGGGGCCGCACGGCAGGCGAGGCCGTCGTCGGAGCAGGCCGCGTCGCGGGATTCCCCGCACGGGTGACCGTCCTCCGCGCAGGAATCCCCTGCTGAGCACTCCCGCCCGCCACCGACCTGCCCACCGCCGTCCGCACCGCCGCCGATCTGCCCGCCCCCGTCATGACCGCCACCGTCCGGGCTTCCGCCGTCCCGACCGCCACCGCCACCGTCGGGCCCGCCCGTGTCCTGGCCCCCGCCGACCTGCCCGGCCCCGTCCCACCCCGAGCCGTCCCACCCCGTACCGTCCGGCCCGGCCGCCTCCTTCCCGGTGCCCTCCACGGCTCCGGCGTCCGGCGCGCCGTCCAGGCCGCTCGCGTCCGGGATGCCACCGCCGTCCGGACCGGCCTGCTCTCGCCCGCCGGCTCCGAGGAAGGCGTCCTCGCACCCCGAGCCGCCCCCGGTCCCGTCACCGGGGGCTATGGGCGCGGCCCCCAAGGCGCCCGGCAACGGAACCGGAACCGGCGCCGGCACGGGCCCGGTGACCGGGTCGCAGGACGCCGGGGGCGGTGCCGGGGCGGCGGCGGATGCGGCGGGCCCGGCCAGGGCGAGCACGGCACCGGCGGCGAAGGCGGCGGACAGGGCGGCGCGGGCGGTGCGGCGCATGGGCGGGGCTCCTCGCGGGGTGCGGCGGGCGGTCGGACAGGCCGTACGCCGGCGCTCCGGCACCACGGCGACGCGTGCGGCACCCGGCCCCGGGGGGACGGTCGTACCGCGGCGACGCCGTGCGGCGCCCCGGCCACGGGGGCACGGTCGGTGTGCCCTCGCTGCCATGACAGCCCGCGCGGGCCCGTACCGCGCGCGGCCGGAGCCCATTCGCGCGACATGCGGGGCCGCGCGGGTGACGGCCACCGGAGCGCACCGGACGACACGGGACGCCCCCCGGCACAGGCCCTTGCCGACGCGCGCCCCCGCCCCCCGGAGGCGCCCCGCTGCCCCGCGCCCCCACCCCACCCCGGAGGTTTTCCGTCTGCCGCGCAGGTCACTCGGTACGGGCTGACCGGATCGTCCGCTTCGCTCTCCACCGGGAGGTCTGTCCATGAGCACCAAGGTCTCGGACCACATCCTCGAACGCCTGCGCGCTTGGGGCGTGGAGGAGGTTTTCGGCTATCCGGGCGACGGCATCAACGGACTGCTCGCCGCCTGGGGCCGTGCCGAGAACCAGCCGCGGTTCGTCCAGTCCCGGCACGAGGAGATGTCCGCCTTCGAGGCGGTCGGGTACGCGAAGTTCAGCGGACGCCTCGGGGTGTGCGCGGCGACCTCCGGACCCGGCGCCATCCACCTGCTCAACGGCCTCTACGACGCGAAGCTGGACCACGTACCCGTGCTGGCCATCGTCGGCCAGACCAACCGGACCGCGATGGGCGGCTCCTACCAGCAGGAAGTCGACCTGCACACGCTGTACAAGGACGTCGCCTCCGAGTTCGTGGAGACGGTGACGGTGCCCGAGCAGCTGCCGAACGTGCTGGACCGGGCGATCCGTACCGCGTACGCCCGGCGCTGCCCGACCGCGCTGATCATCCCGGGCGATGTGCAGGAGCTGGACTACTCGCCGCCCACGCACGCGTTCAAGATGGTGCCGTCCAGCCTGGGGATGAGCGAGTTCACGGCGACCCCGACCGACGAGGCGCTGCGCCGGGCTGCGGACGTGCTGAACGCGGGCGAGAAGGTGGCCCTGCTGGTCGGCCAGGGCGCGGCGGGGGCGGTCGCGGAGGTGCGGGAGGTCGCCGAGCTGCTCGGTGCGGGCGTGGCGAAGGCGCTGCTCGGCAAGGACGTGCTCAGTGACGAGCTGCCGTATGTGACGGGCCCGATCGGACTGCTCGGCAGCCGGCCGTCGTACGAGCTGATGCGGGACTGCGACACGCTGCTGACCATCGGCTCGTCGTTCCCGTACACGCAGTTCATGCCGGAGTTCGGCAAGGCGCGCGCGGTGCAGATCGACATCGACGCGCACATGATCGGCATGCGCTACCCGTACGAGGTGAACCTGGTCGGCGACGCGCAGGCCACGCTGCGCCGGCTGATCCCGCTGCTGAAGGCGGAGGGGCGCGGCCGCAAGTGGTACGACACGGTGTGCGCGAACGTGAAGCGCTGGCACCAGACGATGGAGCGGCGGGCCGCGGTGGCGGCCGATCCGATCAACCCCGAGTACGTGGCCCGGTCGCTGGACGCGCTGCTGCCGGACAACGCGATCCTGACCTCGGACTCCGGTTCGGTCGCCAACTGGTACGCGCGGCACATCACGATGCGGCCGGGCATGCGCGGTTCGCTGTCCGGGACGCTGGCGACGATGGGCCCGGGCGTGCCGTACGCGATCGGGGCGAAGTTCGCGCACCCGGACCGGCCGGTGTTCGCGCTGGTCGGTGACGGCGCGATGCAGATGAACGGGCTGGCGGAGATGATCACGGCGGCCAAGTACCGGGATCTGTGGTCGGATCCGCGGCTGGTGGTGGCCGTGTGGAACAACCAGGACCTGAACCAGGTGACCTGGGAGATGCGGGCCATGGAGGGCGCCCCCTCGTTCCTGCCGTCGCAGTCGATCCCGGATGTGCAGTACGCGGCGTTCGCCCGTTCGCTCGGGCTGACCGGCATCCGGGTGGAGAAGCCGGAGGACGTGGAGGCGGCCTGGCGGGCCGGACTGGAGGCGGACGGGCCGGCGGTACTGGAGTTCCTCACCGACCCCGCCGTACCGCCGATCCCGCCGCACGCCAGCTGGGAGCAGATGGAGGCGACGGCCGCGTCGATCCTGAAGGGCGACGCCGACCGGGGTTCGGTGATCAAGCAGGGCCTGAAGGCGAAGGTGCAGGAGTTCCTGCCCGGCCGGGCCAAGCAGTGACCGTGCGGGACGAGTCCCGCGCCGGACGCGGAAGCCCGTGTGGGACGTGGGGCACCGGGTACGCGGTGCGGACCTTCGACCCTTGGAGGGAGATATGCAGCGAGGCAGTGACCGGCTGAACGTCCACCGGGACGACGAGATGAAGCACGAGCTGAAAGGGCTGCTGCGGTCGGGCCATCCCACGCGTGTGGAGGAGTGGCACGACCCGGAGCCGGCCGCGGACGACGACCCGGAGGTCTGGAGCGGCCCGGTGGGCGGACTCGGGTCCCCGGCGTCCCTGGAGCGGACCCGGATGGAGCTGGCCCGGCACCTGAGCCGGCACGCCTTCCCCGCGAAGCCGGGCGAGCTGGCCCGGGCACTGCGCCGGAGCAACGCGCCCGGCACACTGATCGACGCCGTCGCCGGTCTGCCCCACCAGGACCGGTACGAGAACCTGCAACAGCTGGCCGAGGCGCTGGTGGGGGGCGCATGAGGCAGGGGGCGCCCTGGCCGGCTCCCCGCGCGGCGGGCCAGGCGGCCGAGATCGCGCGGGGCGCGACGGTCGACGTCGGCGAGGTCACGACGCGCTTCCTGCTGTACGGGCTGCTGCCCGGCTGGTTCGTGCCGGGGCTCGCCGACTGGGCGATGCACCGGCGTACCCGGATCGAGGACACGTCGGGGACGAAGGAGTCCCTGATCCACTCCCTGATGATGGCGGAGGTGGGCCTGCCCATCGCGCTCACCCTGCGCTACGAGGTCAATCCACTGCTGCTGGCCGTGCAGCTGGGCGCGGCGGCCGTGCACGAGGCCACCGCGCTGTGGGACGTACGGACGGCGGAGGACAGCGACCGCGAGGTCAAGCCGGTCGAGCAGCACATCCACAGTTTTCTGGAGTCGCTGCCGTTCGGCGGGCTGGTCTCCCTGATGTGCCTGCACTCCGACCAGGTGCGGTCGTTGCTGCGGGGCGGGCGCGGGGATCCGGACGCCTGGCGGCTGCTGCCGCGCCGGCGCCCGCCGTCGCCGGGCTATCTGGCGGGCATCGGGGTCGCGATCGGCGCGTGTGTGCTGCTGCCGTACGGCGAGGAGCTGCTGCGCTGCCGGCGGGCGGCCAGGGGAAGGAAGCGGCGCGCCCGGGCGCACAGGGCGGCGCTGCGGAAACTGAAAGGAGCTTGAGACATCATGCGTATCGCGTTTCTGGTGGCACCCGAGGGCGTCGAGCAGGTGGAGCTGACCGAGCCGTGGAAGGCCGCCTCGGACGCCGGGCACGAGCCGGTGCTCGTGTCGACACAGCCGGGGAAGATCCAGGCGTTCAACCATCTGGACAAGGCGGACACCTTTGCCGTGGACGAGGTGGTGGAGCGGACGTCGGCCGGGTCCTTCGGCGGTCTGGTGCTGCCGGGCGGCGTCGCCAACCCGGACTTCCTGCGGATGGACGAGAAGGCCGTCGCGTTCGTGAAGGACTTCTTCGACCAGGGCCGGCCGGTCGCCGCGATCTGCCACGCGCCGTGGACGCTGGTGGAGGCCGATGTGGTGCGCGGCCGGGTGCTGACGTCCTGGCCGAGCCTCGCGACCGACATCCGCAACGCCGGCGGCACCTGGGTGGACGAGCAGGTCAAGATCTGCGACCACGGCCCCAACCAGCTGGTGACCAGCCGTAAGCCGGACGATCTGAAGGCGTTCTGCGACGCGTTCCTGCACGTGTTCGCCGGAGAGCCCGGCTGACCGCCACCCACCCGTGTGTCACGGGGCCGGCCCGGAAGCGGGCCGGCCCCGTCGTTGTGCCGCGCGTTGTGCCTTGTGGGGGGGGCTCCGGCCGTCAGGTGCCGGAGGCGTCCGGGGTGGCCGCCTCGCCGCAGCCGCGCTCCCGGGCGCCCTCGCGGGTGCGGCCCGCGCTCACCAGGCGGCGGGGGTTGCGCCGCAGATACTCGCCCTCCAGCTGCGCCATCCGCTCGTTATGGGCCCGCAGTGCGTCGTTCGAGCCGTACAGCAGGGTGTCGTGGCGCGTGCGGTGGATCGTCTCCAGCTCCTTCATGAGCTGCTGGTCGTCCAGCCGGCTGGGGTCGACTCCGGTCATGGTGGTGCCCCGCTCGTCGTGTTCGTTCATGGGGTACGGGTACCCGCCCGGCACGCACTGCCCCCGAGTGATTTCCGGGAGGAATCCATGGAACTCGCGTTCCTGAATCCACTGTACGAACATCCGGGGTCCTGGGCCTCCGCATACGTCGACCTGTCACAGCACGAGGAGGACATGCACACCCGGCGCAGGCTGACGGCCGAGGCGGTGGCCCGGCGGCTGCGGGAGCAGGGCGCCGACGAGGCCACCTGCCGGGCGGTGCACGACGCGGTGGCGTCCCTCGAGCGCAGCACCGAGCCGTACGGGCGGGCCGTGTTCGCCCGGGACGGCGAGGTGGTGCTCCAGGTGCCGCTGACCCAGGCCCCGCCGCAGGGCCTGGTGCGCTGGGACACGCTGCCGCACGTCACCCCGCTGCTGGACCTGGCCGGCGAGGACCCGGTGTCGCTGGTGGCGTACATCGACCGCACCGGGGCCGACTTCGAGCTGCGCAGCGCGGTGCTGCGGGAGGAGGCCGGGCATGTGACGGGCAGCCGGCAGTGGCCGATGCACCGGGCGAAGGCGACCGACTGGTCCGAGCGGCACTACCAGCTGAAGGTGGAGAACACCTGGGAGCACAACGCGCGGGACATCGCCGAGGCGCTCGCGGCCTGCCAGGCCGAGACCGGCGCCGATCTGCTGATCCTGTGCGGGGAGCAACGCGAGTGCCGGTCGGTGCACGAGCAGTTGCCGGCGCACCTGCGGGACCGGGCCGTGGAGACCGCGCACGGCGTGGGCAGCAGGCTGCTGCCGCGCGAGGTGGAGGAGATCCGGGCCCGGCACGTGCGGGAGCGGATCCTGGCCGAGGTGGACCGGTACCGGTCCGCCCGGACGCCCGACGAGGAGCGGCGGGCCGCGGCCGTCGAGGGGGTGCCGGGGCTGATCGAGGCGGCCCGCGAGCACCGGCTGGCCGAGCTGCTGATCCTCCCGGACGGGCCGGACACCGGGCGCGAGGTGTGGATCGGCGAGGACCCGGCCCAGCTGGCGGAGCGCCGTACGGAGCTGAGGGACCTCGGCGAACAGCATGCCTGGCCGGCCCGCGCCGACGACGCGCTGGTACGGGCGGCCGTGGTGACGGACGCGCCGGTCTTCTCGCTGGCGCCGGTGCTGGCGGACACCGGCGAGGAGGTACCGGCGGGCGGCATGGGCGCGCTGCTGCGCTGGCGGTAGCGGCCCGGTGTCCGGGGACTGCGCCGGCGGTGCCGGCCCGGTGTCCGGGGCGCGGGCCCGGGGTTACCGGGCCCGCTCGACGCGGCGTTCGTCCCAGACCGGTTCCGGGGTCTCGCGGACCCGGCCGTCGCTGCCGAAGACCAGGAAGCGGTCGAAGGAGCGGGCGAACCAGCGGTCGTGGGTGACCGCGAGGACCGTGCCCTCGAACGCCTCCAGCCCCTCCTGGAGGGCCTCGGCGGACTCCAGGTCGAGGTTGTCGGTGGGCTCGTCCAGCAACAGGGCGGTGGCGCCCGCCAGTTCGAGCAGCAGGATCTGGAAGCGGGCCTGCTGTCCGCCGGAGAGCCGGTCGAAGGTCTGCTCGGCCTGCCGGGTGAGTTCGTAGCGGCGCAGCCGGGACATGGCCGCGCCCCGGTCCTGGGCGTGTTCCTTCCAGAGGATGTCCAGCAGGGTGCGGCCCTGGAGCGCGGGCTGCGCGTGGGTCTGCGCGAAGTGGCCGGGGACGACCCGGGCGCCCAGTTTCCACTCGCCCGTGTGCGCGACGTCCTCGCCGGCCAGCAGCCGCAGGAAGTGGGACTTGCCGGAACCGTTCGAGCCGAGGACGGCGACCCGTTCGCCGTAGAAGACCTCCAGGTCGAACGGTTTCATCAGGCCGGTCAGTTCCAGCCCCGCGCAGGTGACGGCCCGTACGCCGGTACGGCCGCCCTTCAGCCGCATGGTGATCTCCTGCTCGCGGGGCGGCTCCGGCGGCGGGCCGGCCTCCTCGAACTTGCGCAGGCGGGTCTGGGCGGCGGCGTACCGGGAGGCCATCTCGTGGCTGACGGCGGCGGCCTGACGCAGGTTCAGCACCAGCTTCTTCAGCTGGGCGTGCTTCTCGTCCCAGCGGCGGCGCAACTCCTCGAAGCGGGCGAAGCGTTCGCGGCGGGCCTCGTGGTAGGTGGCGAAGCCGCCGCCGTGCACCCAGGCGTCGGCGCCGGCCGGGCCCGGCTCCACGGAGACGATCTTCTCGGCGGCGCGGGCGAGGAGTTCACGGTCGTGGGAGACGAACAGGACGGTCTTCCGGGTCTCCTTGAGCTGCTGCTCCAGCCAGCGCTTGCCGGGCACGTCGAGGTAGTTGTCCGGCTCGTCCAGCAGCAGGACCTCGTCGGTGCCGCGCAGCAGCGCCTCCAGCACCAGCCGCTTCTGCTCGCCGCCGGAGAGGGTGCGCACCTCGCGCCACTGGGCGCGCTCGTAGGGCACGCCGAGGGCCGCGGTGGTGCACATGTCCCACAGGGTCTCGGCCTCGTAGCCGCGCGCCTCGGCCCAGTCGGCGAGGGCCTGCGCGTAGCCGAGCTGGGCGGCCTCGTCGTCGACGGTCATCAGGGCGTGCTCGGCGGCGTCGACGGCCTTCGCGGCTTCCCGGATCCGGGGCGGGGCGACGGAGACCAGCAGGTCCCGTACGGTCGTCTCGTCGCGTACGGAGCCGACGAACTGGCGCATCACGCCGAGGCCGCCGGCCACGGTGACGGTGCCGCCGTGCGGTTTCAGCTCGCCGGAGATCAGCCGCAGCAGCGTGGTCTTGCCCGCGCCGTTCGGTCCGACCAGGGCGACGACGGCGCCCTCTCCGACCCGGAAGGAGACATCGCCCAGCAGCGCCCTTCCGTCGGGGAGGTAGTACTCCAGGTGCGCGGCTTCCAGATATCCCATGGGCAGGCATTCTGCGCGGCGCGCGGGCACGGGGGCAAACGGGTATCGGGCGGGCTACGGGTGTTCCGGCCGCCGCGTCATCCCAGGGCCTCCCCCGTCGGGCCGCCCTCGTCGGCCGGTGTCACCGCGGCGCCCTCCCAGGACAGGGCCTTCCAGCCGTCGGACGGGGTGCCCTCCAGGATGATCACGCCGGTGTTCTCCAGGGGGCGGGCCGCGGCGAAGGTCACGTCGACGTTGGCGGCGCGGGCGGCGGTCCAGACCCGGATCGCGGCGCCGTGGCTGATCATGGCGACGGTCCGGGCCCCGCTCGCCGCGGCCTCGGCCACCACGGCGTCGTACCGGGCCAGTGCCGCCGCGCCGCTCTCCCCGCCGGGCATCCGCAGCGCGGTGTCCCCGGACGCCCACGCGAACGCGGTGCGCAGGTACCGCCGGCCCTCCGGGGTGTGCCCGGGCAGCATTTCCAGGTCGCCGGCGGACAGCTCGCGGATGCCGTCCCGCACGAGCACCTCCAGGCCGCGGGCGGCGGCCAGCGGGGCGGCCGTCTGCTGGGTGCGGGCCAGCGTGGAGGCGTACAGGGCGTCGATGTCCTCCCCGGCGAGCGCCCCGGGCAGCGCGGCGGCCTGCGCCCGGCCGAGCGGGGTCAGCCCCGGGCCGGGCACGGCGGTGTCCAGCAGGCCGTCCACGTTGGACGGGGTCTGGCCGTGCCGTACGAGCAGCAGCCGCATCCGGGTTCACCTCCCGCGCGTACACAGGAAACGGGCCCTTCAGGGTAACCGCATCCCATGAGCCCTGACCTGGACCTGACCGCCCCCGCGTCGGCCGCCGCCCGCGCCCGGCTGCGCACGCTGCTCGACCTCGACGGCCGGCTGTTCGAGGCCGCCGCCGCCTGGCACTGGCCCGGCGCCGAGCGGGTGCTGCCCCGGCTGAGCCGGGCCGCCAACCACGGCGTGCTGTGGTTCGCGTCGGCCGCCGCCCTGGCCGCGAGCCGCACGCCCCGCTCCCGCGCCGCGGCGGTCCGGGGCCTGGCCTCGCTCGGCCTGGCCTCGCTGACGATCAACACCCTCGGCAAGCGCTCGGTGCGCCGGGCCCGGCCGGTGCTGGACCCGGTGCCGCTGGTGCGGAGGCTGTCGCGGCAACCGATCACCACGTCCTTCCCGTCCGGGCACGCGGCCTCGGCCGCGGCCTTCGCGACCGGGGTGGCGCTGGAGTCGCCGGCGTGGGGCGCGGCGGTGGCGCCGGTGGCGTTCTCGGTGGCGATGTCCCGGGTCTACACCGGGGTGCACTTCCCGAGCGATGTGCTGGCCGGGGCGGCGCTCGGCGCGGGCGCCGCCTTCGTGGTACGGCGGCTGGTGCCGCCGCGCGCCGGGGTGCGGCTGCCCGCCCGGTCCCGGGCCGAGGCGCCCGCGCTGCCCGAGGGCGAGGGGCTGGTGCTGGTCGCCAACCGGGCCTCGGGGACGGCGGACCGGGTCGGGGCGCTGCACGACGCGCTGCCGGCGGCGGAGGTCGTCGAGTGCGCGCCGGAGGAGGTCGGGGACGAGCTGGAGAAGGCGGCGGCGCGGGCCCGGGTGCTCGGGGTGTGCGGCGGCGACGGCACGGTGAACGCGGCGGCCCGGGTGGCGCTGCGGCACGGGCTGCCGCTCGCGGTGCTGCCGGGCGGCACCCTCAACCACTTCGCCGCCGACCTGGGCGTGGCGGACGAGCGTCTGCTGGCCCGCGCGGTCCGGCACGGCGAGGCGGTCCGGGTGGACGCGGGCCGGTTCGCTTCGGGGGGTCGGGAGGGCCTGTTTTTGAACACGCTGAGCCTGGGTGTGTACCCGGAGCTGGTGCGGGTCAGGGACCGCTGGTCGCGCCGGATCGGCGGCTGGCCGGCCGGGGTGCTGGGCGCGCTGCGCGTGCTGCGGGCCGGCGAGCACCCGCTGGAGGTGGAGGTGGGCGGTGAGCCGCGGCCCCTGTGGGTGCTGTTCGTCGGCAACGGTGTCTACCACCGCGTGGGGCTCACGCCGGGTCGCCGGACCGATCTGGCGGACGGGCTGCTGGACGTGCGGGTGGTGCACGGGGGCCGCAGGCCCGCGCTGCGGCTGCTCGCGGCGGCCGTGGCGGGACCGCTGACCAGGTCGCCGGCCCACTCGGCGGTGCAGGTGAACCGGCTGCGGCTGACCGGTGTCGCCCCGGGCACCCCGCTCGCCTACGACGGCGAGGTCACGTCGGTGTCGGGCGAGGTGACGCTGGAGAAGCTGCCGGAGGCGCTGACGGTCTACCGCCCGCTGGACACCACCGCCTGACCTCACCGCCTGATCACCCGTCAGTCCATATCACGATACGCGGATCTCATCATTCGGCATGCGCGCGTACGGTGGGGACGTACCGGCGGACGGGTACGGCCCGTCCGCCACGAGGGGAAGGGGTACGGCCATGCCGGAGGCACAGGAGACCGCCGTCTACACGCACGGGCACCACGAGTCGGTGCTGCGCTCGCACACCTGGCGGACCGCCGCCAACTCCGCGGCCTATCTGCTCGGCTCCCTGAAGCCCCACATGAGGATCCTGGACATCGGCTGCGGACCGGGCACCATCACCGCCGACCTGGCGGAGCTGGTCCCCGACGGCCATGTCACCGGCGTCGACCGGGCGCCCGGCGTGCTGGAGCGGGCCCGGGCCACCGCCGCCGGCCGGGGGCTGGCCAACGTCGACTTCGCGGTGGCCGACGTCCACGCCCTGGACTACCCGGACGACACCTTCTGCGTGGTCCACGCCCACCAGGTGCTCCAGCACGTGGGCGACCCGGTGCGGGCGCTGCGCGAGATGCGCCGGGTGACGAAGCCGGGCGGGTTCATCGCCGTACGCGACGCGGACTACGCGGCGATGACCTGGTACCCGGCGGTGCCGAGGCTGGACGACTGGCTGGACCTGTACGAGCGGGTGGCCCGGGCCAACGGGGGCGAGCCCGACGCCGGGCGCCGGCTGAAGGCGTGGGCGCTGGCCGCCGGACTGACCGACGTCACCGCCACCACCAGCACCTGGACCTTTGCCACCGCCGAGGAGCGGGCCTGGTGGAGCGGGCTGTGGGCCGACCGCACCCTGGCCTCCGCGTACGCCGACCGGGCGGTCCAGGGCGGTCATGCCACTTCGGAGCGGCTGCGGGCGGTGTCCGAGGCGTGGCGGGAATGGGGGCGGTGCGAGGACGGCTGGTTCGCCGTTCTGCACGGGGAGATTCTGTGCCGTAAAGAAGCCTGATTCGCGGATTTCTGGAAACCAGATCCGCAGGAGGTTTCACACTATGGTTCCCATTCTGCTGGTTCTGCTTCTGGCCCTTGTTCTTTTCGGCGCCGGATTCGCGGTGAAGATACTCTGGTGGATCGCCCTGGCGGTGCTGGTCCTCTGGCTGCTGGGTTTCGTGGCCCGCGGCACGACGGCCGGCGGCGGCAGGGGGCGCTGGTACCGGTGGTGACATGACGCCCCGGCCGGTTTCCTAGTCGCGGGGCAGCAGCGGTCCGAGCGGCCCGAGGTCCAGGTTCAGGTCCTCGGGCCGCAGTCCGTAGCGGTCGCGCAACTCGGCCATGCGTTCCTCGAGGAGCATCAGCGTGAGCCCGATCCGCTCCTCCTGCTCCTCGGTCAGCTCGCCGGTGTCGAAGCGGCGCACGGCCTGCCGCTCCATGAGCTGGCGCAGCAGTTCCACCACGGTCAGCACCAGTTTCACCAGGTCGCGCTCGACCGTGTCGGGTTCCAGGTCGAGCCGGTTGCGCGAAGTCACAGGGCCTCCTCGGACGGCTCGGCGGGCCCGGCGGGCAAGAACCGGGGCTCGAAGGGCGAGGGCACCGCCGCGTTGACGGAGCTGATCAGCGCGTTCAGGTCGATGCGGACCAGGTCGACGTCCGCGATCCGCAGGGTGATGTCCCCGGTGATGACGACTCCGCCGGCCAGCAGCCGGTCGAGCAGGTCGACGAGCGCGATCTCGCGCCGTTCGACAACGGTCACGGCACTTCCTCCCCCGCGTCCGCCACGCCCGCGCCTTCCGCGGTGCCCCCGGTGTCCCCGGTGTCTCCCGTGAACGAATAAGCGGCCCACGGGCCGGTCAGTTCCACCCGGAATCCAGGCTCCTCCTCCTTCGTGTGGTCCACCAGTTCCACGAATTCCTCGGAATGGGCCCGGGGCACCAGATAGGCCGCGTTGAGCACATTCAGTCCCGACTCCCGGGAGAGCGCGGAATTCTGCGGAGGGTGCAGCCGGAAATCCTCAGCGCGTGCCGAAAGGCGTTCGTGCAGCGCGTGGGCGAACCGCTCGGCACGCTGCCAGGTCTCCTCCTTCGCCTGACCGCGCGCGCGTCGCTGCCGCAGGTAGTCGCGGCCGCTCGCGGGCTTCTCCGGGGCGGCGGGCGCCGCCCCGGCCGGTTCGGCGGCCGCCTCCTCGGCGTACACCTTCACACCCCATTCCACCCGGCCGTCGAGCCGGTCGAGCAGGGCGCGGAAGTGGTCCTCGCGGGCCTCGATCATGACGCGTACGGCGCTGTCGTCCCGGAAGACGGTGGCGAGCCGCAGCGGCAGCGGGGTGGTGACCGTGGTGAGCGCGTCGACCACGCCCTGGTGGGCCCGGGCGGTCGCCGCGAGCCAGTCCAGGTCCTCCAGGTGGGCCTTGAGGGCCTCCTCGCCGAAGTCGGCCTCCGGGACCGTACTGACCACGGCGACCAGCCCGTGGTGGTGGAGCAGGCCGGCCGGGGCGCCGGCGACGCCCGTCAGCTCGGCCTGCAACGGCGTCACGAAGGGACGGCAGACGGCGTACACGTACCGCAGTCCGGTCATGGGGCCTCCTTCGGGGCGCGGCCCGGCTCCAGTTCCTCCAGCCGGGCGAGCCGTTCACGCAGCTCGGCGTTCTCCCGGGCCAGCTCGTCCCGGCGGGCCCGGGAGGACAGGGCGGGATCGCTCTCCCACCAGTCGATCCCCATCTCCTTGGCCTTGTCCACCGAGGCGACGATCAGGCGCAGCTTGACGGTGAGCAGTTCGATGTCGAGCAGGTTGATCCTGATGTCGCCCGCGATGACGACACCCTTGTCGAGCACCCGTTCGAGGATGTCGGCGAGGTTGGCCCCCGATGCCTGTCCGTACGGTTCGGGCAGGCGGCCCGGTGTCGTCATCGACCACTCCCGCGCCCGGTGTGCCCGGGTTCCTCTTCCTCGTCTGCCTCGTCCGCCTCGTACTCCTCGTACTCGTCGTAGGCGCCCTCCTCGCCCTCTTCAGGCTCCTCGCCCTCTTCGGGCTCCTCGCCCTCTTCAGGCTCCTCGGGCTCCTCCGGCTCCTCGTCCTCCTCCTCGTACCCGGCCTCGTAGGGCTCCTCTTCCTCTTCCTCGTCCTCGTACCCGGCCTCGGGCTCCCGGGCCGCGTCCGCGGACGCCTCGGGCTCCTCGCCCTCGTCCCCGGACTCCCGGTCCCGCTCCTCCTCGGCCACGGCGTCCTCGTGGCTGCGGACCACCTCGCCGTCGCGGATCTCGCCGCGCCAGGCGTCCTCCGCCTCTCCCTTGAGGGTGATGAAACGGGCGAAGTTCTTCAGGTCCAGCCTGGCCCGGCGGCCCTGGGCGCGCCAGATGTTGCCGGTCTTCTCGAACAAGCCGGTCGGGTAGTACTCCATGACCAGCAGCACCCGGGTGAGGTTCTCCTCCAGCCGGTGGAAGGAGACCACGCCCTTGGTGGTGCCCTTGGCGCCCTCGGAGGACCACTGGATGCGGTAGTCGGGTATCTGCTCGGTCGTCTGCGCCTTCCAGCTGCGGGAGGACCAGAAGATCTTCGCCTGCCAGTCGGAGTGGGTGTCGTCGGAGCGGCTCGCGCTCTTGACGCCCTTGGCGAAGGTGCTGAAGCTCTGGTACTGCGTCCACTGGTCGTACGCGGTGCGCAGCGGCACGCCGACGTCGACGGACTCCATGATGACGGTGGGCTTCCTGCCCGCGCCGCCCTTCTTGCCCTTGCTTCCCCCGAGGTTTCTGACCGCGTCCACCACGCTGTCCTTGGCGCGGGAGGCGCCCAGTTCCAGCGCGGAGCGCAGCGGTCCCTTGCCCTCGGCCAGCTTGCGGCCGCCGTCCAGGGCCAGCTTGGCGAAGCCCGGGCTGTTGCCCTCGGCGATGTCGTTGAGCCGGACGGTGGTCTCGCCGAGCTTGCGGCCGGCACCGGCCAGCAGCCGCTCGGCCTGCGCCATCAGATAGGCGCGGGCCTCCTCCTTGAGCCGGTCGGCGGCCTCGCTGTGGGCGAGGTCGGTCAGCGGGCCCGAGGCCTTGGAGGCCGTGGAGCGGAGGGTGTCGGTCATCGGTCATCGCCGCCCTTCGAGTGCCGGCCGACGGCGCCGCGGGCGGCCTGCCCGGCCCCTGACGTGCGCTTCGCCGCCGTCTTGCCGGCCGCGCCGGTCTTCCTGGTCGCTCCCTTGCCGGCGGCGGACAGCGGCTTCTTGGCCGGCTTCCGCCCGGCGGGAGCCTTCTTCTGGGGGGCCTTCCGCTCGGCGGAGCCCTTCTTTGAGGCCCCTTCCCCTTCGGCGGACCCCTTCTCCGGAGCCTCTTCTCCCTCGGCGGACTCCTTCTCCGGGCCCTCTTCCCCTTCGGCGGTCTCCTCGCCGGAGCCGCCGGACAACTGGTCGCGCACCTGGTCGGTGCGGCTGTGCAGCCGGTCGGCGAGCGAACTCATGCGCCGCTCGACCATCGCACCGGTGGCCGCCTTGCCGACGCCCCGCAGATCCTGGCGCAGCTGGTCCCCGATCTCCTGGAACTGCGGGTTGTTCTTCAGCTGCTGGTTCACCACGTCCGCGAGCGTCTTCGGGCTGAGGTTCAGCTTCTTGCCGGCCACCAGGGAGCCGACCGCGAGCGCCATCTTCAGCTTCTTCGTACGGCCCAGCAGATATCCGGCCCCTACGGCGAGGCCCAGTGCCGTTCGGTTCATCGTCCCGTCCCGTTGCCTGTCGTGTCGCCGGAGTGCAGTGCCGTCTCCAGCCGGTCGAGCAGTTCGTCCTCGCGCCGGTCGAACTCCTCCTCGGTGATCTCGCCCGCCTCGAGCTGCTCTTCGAGGCGGGCGAGCTCGGCCCGTACGGTGGCGGGGTCGTAGTAGATCCGTTCCGCCTCGCGGAGCACCTGCCTGACGGCCCAGCCGGCGCCGCGCACGGGGGCGAGCGGCAGCATCAGCACTTCGCCTATCAGTCCCATGGTGTTCTCCTTCCGTCGGGCCGGGAGCGCTAGCGCGCGCCGGCGTCCGCGCCGGTCGTGGTGCCGGCGGGCTGGGCCGGGCCGGGGTCGACGAAGCTGTACGGCGGCAGCGGCCCGTGGACGCTCAGGTCGAGGTGGGGGTGGCTCTGGCGGACCTCCTCCACGGCGGCCAGGAAGCGCTCGGCCGAGTCGCGTGGCACGAGGTACGACACGTTCAGCAGCCAGCCGGTGGACTCGGGGCCCACGCTGATCGCGCTCGCGGCCGGTGCCAGCAGGTCCCGTACCTGTTCGGCGTCGTCGGACTCCTTGGCCTTGACCAGGTGGGCGACCAGTTCCCCGAGGCGGATCTTGTCGTCGTAGCTGCCTCCGCCGGCGCGGCGGTTGGCCTCGGCGAGAGCGCGTGCCTCGGTGTTCTCGGCCATCACCAGGTGCAGCACGGCCTCCTCGACATGGGTGGCCTTGACGTTGTACTCGACCTTGCCGTCCAGCTCCCGCAGCCGCTCGGCGTAGTGGTCCGCCCGCTCGGTGAGCACCTGGACCACCGCGTCGTCGTCCGTGGCGACGCTGCCGAACCGCATGGGCAGCACACAGCCGCCGGCCCCGGCCTCGGCGAGTACGTTCTGGTGCGCGAGCAGGTCGCGGCGCTTGGGGCGCAGGTCCTCGGGTGCGTCGCTGACCACGGCGGCCAGGTCGCCGGCCGTGAGGACGCGCACCGTCCGGGCGGGCTCCCCCACCCCGGTCATGCCCTCGGGCAGCGCCGGGTGCGACCGGGTGGTGATGCCGTAGACGTAGGTGCTCACTCCTGCTCCTCCTTACTGCGCGACGGAGCCTTGCGGGCACGCGGCCGGGACTCGGCCTCCCCTTCCTGGCGGGCCTGGTTGAAGGCGTCGGATATGGTCTGGGCGGCACCGGACAGCGCGCCCTTGGACTTGCCCCGGGCGCCCTTCTCGGTGACCTCGCCGACGATCTCGGGCAGGCCGGGGCTCTTGCGCGGACCCGCCTCCAGGTCCAGGCGGTTGCACGCCTCGGCGAAGCGCAGATAGGTGTCGACGCTGGCCACGACGACTCGTACATCGATCTTCAGGATCTCGATCCCGACCAGGGAGACGCGGACGAACGCGTCGATCACGAGCCCCCTGTCGAGAACGAGCTCGAGCACGTCGTAGAGGCCGCTGCTGCCGCCTCCGCCTCCGGTCTGCTGTGCCGGAACAACAGTCATGCCGGCGATTCCTCCTCGTGCCTAGTAGGTGCACGGTGTGGACGGTCGGGCGCGTGCGGTGGGCTCAGCGGCCCCCGCGGGCGTCGGCCCTGCCGCGTTCGTAACGGCGGACGCGCCGGTATCCGGTCAGCTGCCCCTCGGGGTCCAGCTCGACCTGGTAGCTCGCCATCAGGCTCATGGTGTCGGGCACCCGGGCGAGTTCCAGCACCTCGACCTCGACGGACCAGCCGTCCTCGGTCTGCTCGAAGGAGGAGACCGTCTCGGGGACGAGCCCGGTGAGTTCGGTGAGCTGGGCGCGCGCCTGGCGCAGTACCTCCATGGGGGTCGGCCGGCGGCCGTCCGCGTCGTTCTGGTTCCGTTCGTTCCGCACGGAGTCGTGCGAGTCGTTCGTGTCGTGCGTATCGTTCGTGTCGTGCGAGTTCTGTGATTTCCGTGAACTCTGTGTATTCGGTGTGCTGTTTGTGTTCGACATGGCCACCTCTCCCTGCGTGTGGCCGTTCCTCCCTTGGCCAAACCTCAGGAGCGCATGTCATCCAGGCGGCGCCGAACCGGACCGAGGGAGCGGCCCCGCCGCGGCAGGCCGGCCCACGGCTCGGTACGGGCCTGCTCGACGGCGTCGGCGAGGGTCCACCGGCGGGCGCCGGGCTCCGGATCGTCCACCTGCTTCCAGGCTAGGGGCACGGCAACCGGGGCGCCCGGCCGGGCGAGCTCGCCCTCGGGGTACCCGGGCGTGCCGTCGCGGCCGGGGAAGAGGACCTTCCCCGGCCGCTCGATCTCCACCGCGCGCCGGCCCGCCCGGACCGTCCGCGCGGCGCCGTGGCTCATCGCACGACCGCCTCCTCGACCAGCAGCCGGGCCGCCGCCGCGATGCCGACGGAGTCGATGCCGGCCGCGTGCAGCTGCTCGTCCGGGGCGGCCGAGCCCGGCATGGTGCGCACCGCCAGCCGGACCAGCCGGGGGGCCGGCCGGCCGTCGCCGAACACCTCCGCGACGGCGTCCCCGAGGCCGCCCTCCGGGTGGTGGTCCTCCACCGTGAGCAGGCAGCCGGTCTCCTCGGCGGCCCGGCGCAGGGTGGCGGCGTCGACGGGCTTGACCGAGTACAGGTCGACGACCCGTACCCCGATGCCCTCCTCGGCGAGCCGGTCGGCGGCCGTCAGCGCCTCGGGCACGGTCACCCCGGCCGCGACGATCGTCAGCCGGTCGGCGTCGCCGGAGCGCAGCGTCTTGCTGCCGCCGACCGGGAACTCCTCGTCCGGGCCGTAGATCACCGGTGTCTTGCCGCGGGAGGTGCGCAGGTAGCGGATGCCGTCCAGCCCGGCCATGGCCGCGACCAGCCGGGCCGTCTGGTTGGCGTCGCACGGGTAGAGCACCGTGGAGCCGTGCACGGACCGGAACATCGCCAGGTCCTCCAGGCCCATCTGGGAGGGCCCGTCCTGGCCGATGGCGACACCGGCGTGCGAGCCGACCAGGTTGATCCCGGAGCCGCTGATGGACGCCATGCGCACGAAGTCGTGGGCGCGGGTGAGGAACGCGGCGAACGTGGCGGCGTACGGCACCCAGCCCCGCGTGGCCATGCCGACCGCGCTGGCGACGAGCTGCTGCTCGGCGATGTAGCACTCGAAGTAGCGGTCGGGGTGTTCCTTGGCGAACTCCTCGGTGCGGGTGGAGTCGCCGACCTCGCCGTCCAGGGCGACGACGTCGCCGCGCGCGGTGCCGAGCGCGGCCAGGGCCTTGCCGAAGGCGTCCCGGGTGGCGGCCTCCTCGCCCACCTCGTAGTGCGGCAGCCGGACCGCCTCGGTGGTGAGGGAGCGCAGCGCGGCGGCGACCTGCGGTTCGCTCACCCGGACCCGCAGATCACGCTGCCCGCCGAGTTCGGCGATGGCCTCCTCGGCCTCGGGCAGCGGCTTGCCGTGCAGTCCCTCGCGGTCCTCCACGGCGGCGACGCCCTTGCCCTTGAGGGTGCGGGCGAGGATCGCGGTGGGCTGCCCGGCGGTGGACAGCGCCTCCCCGTAGGCCCGGTCGATCTTGTCGATGTCGTGCCCGTCGATCTCGATGGTGTGCCAGCCGAAGGCCTGGAAGCGGCGGGCGTAGGCGTCCAGGTCGTGGCCGTGCCGGGTGGGGCCGCGCTGGCCCAGCCGGTTGACGTCCACGATGACGACGAGGTTGTCCAGGTTCTCGTAGCCCGCGTGTTCGGCGGCCTCCCACACCGAGCCCTCCGCCAGCTCGCTGTCGCCGCACAGCACCCACACCCGGTAGCCGGTGCGGTCCAGCCGCTTCCCGGCGAGCGCGATGCCGACGCCGACCGGCAGGCCCTGGCCGAGCGAGCCGGTGGCCGTCTCCACCCAGGGCAGCCTGCGGGGCGTCGGGTGGCCCTCCAGCCGGCTGCCGAGCTTGCGGAAGGTGACCAGTTCGCCGTCCTCGATGGCGCCGGCCGCCTTGTACGCGGCGTACAGCAGCGGGGAGGCGTGTCCCTTGGACAGCACGAAGCGGTCGTTGGCGGGGTGTTCGGGGCGCTCGAAGTCGTAGCGGAGGTGGTTGGCGAGCAGGACGGCCAGCAGATCGGCGGCGGACATCGAGGACGTGGGGTGTCCCGATCCGGCGGCGGCGGACGCCCGCACGCTGTCCACGCGCAACTGCTGTCCGAGTTCGGCGAGTTCGTCGGTGTTCATGAGTCTCCTCGGTCTCCTTACGGGTCTGCTGGGGCCGGCTCCGGTCCGTCCGCGGGTTCAGCCGGCCGTCTCGGGGCCGTCGGCGGAACCGATCCGGCCCGTGCCGCCCTCGGGGTCGCGGTAGCGCACGGACTGCCCGTCCAGGTCGACCTCCTCGGCCTCGCCGAGGACGAGCCGCACTCCGCGCAGCGTGCCGGGCAGCGACACGGTGACCAGGCGGGCCTCCAGGACACCGGCGGCGGCCTGCGGCAGCAGCGGCGGGTACAGGAAGTGGTCGGCCGGGTCGACGAGCGTGATGTCGGCGCGGTTCCGGGTGAGCCGGACCAGCGTGCGGGCGGCCCGGTACCCGGCGAAACCGGCGCCGACGATCACGACGCGGGGTCGGCTCACGGTGCGCCTCCGGCGGTGCGGCTGGTCCGAGGTCTTCCGCGTAACCGGGGCCGGGACGGCCAAACGCCGGGCGGGTCACCGTTGCGCCGTCCGGGGCGACGGGTACGCGGCCGCGCATCCGGCCGCCCGCGCGCCCCCGCCCGCGCTCCGGCGGCGTTTCGCGCGGGCGTGCCCGGTTACCCGGCCCCACCTGGACCGGTGTCAGCCTCGCGGAGGTTTCCCCATGCCCGAGTACGGCTATTTCCTGGCGGCCGAGGAACACGACCCCGCGGCCCTGATCGAGCAGGCCCGGATGGCCGAGCAGGCCGGGTTCCAGGCGCTGTGGATCTCCGACCACTACCACCCGTGGAACGACGAGCAGGGCCAGAGCGCGTTCGTGTGGTCGGTGATCGGGGCGCTGTCGCAGGCGGTGTCGCTGCCCGTCGAGACGGCCGTGACCTGTCCGACCGTACGGATCCACCCGGCGGTGCTCGCCCAGGCCGCGGCGACCAGCGCGGTGCTGACCGAGGGCCGCTTCCGGCTCGGCGTGGGCACCGGCGAGGCACTCAACGAGCACATCCTCGGCGACCGCTGGCCCCCGGTGCGGGTACGGCTGGAGATGCTGGAGGAGGCCGTCGAGGTGATGCGCCGGCTGTTCACCGGCGAGGAGGTCAGCCACCACGGCAAGCACTACACGGTGGAGAACGCCCGCCTCTACACCGTCCCGGACGAGCCCGTCCCGATCGACATCTCCGCCTTCGGCCCCAAGGCGCTCTCGCTGGCCTCCCGGGTGGGCGACGGCTTCATCACGATGACGCCGGACCAGGAGATGGTCACCCGGTTCCGCGAGGGCGGCGGCGGGACGAAGCCGGTCAGCGGCGGCACGAAGGTCTGCTACGGCACCGACCGGGACGCGTGCGTCCGTACGGTGCACCGGCTCTGGTACAACGAGCTGCTGCCCGGCGAGATGGGGCAGGTGCTGCCCTCGCCCCGGCACTTCGAGCAGCTGCACGAGCTGGTCACCGAGGACATGGTGCGGGAGAAGGTCGTGTGCGGGGACGACGTCGACCAGCACGTGAGCACGCTGCGGGCGTTCGCCGACGCCGGGTTCGACCGGGTGTACGTGAACCAGATCGGCCCGGATCAGCGGGGGTTCTTCGACTTCTACCGGACGAAGGTGCTGCCTCAGCTCGCCGGGTGAGCGGTGTCAGGCCCTGTGGTGCGGGACGTCCGGCGGGGTCTGGGGCATCGGCGGGTACGGCATGCCCAGGCCCGTCGGCGGGGCCCCCGGGGCGGTGCCGCCCACGACACGGTGCGGGGGGTGCGGGGTGTGCCGGCCGTGGGCCGCGCCGCGCAGGACGTACGCCACCACGCCCAGCAGCGCCGCGGTGAGCAGGGCCGCGGCCCAGCCGGGCAGCCCGGACGCCAGGGCCAGGCCCACCGCGAGGGCCACCGCGCCGCCCGCGTACAGGGCGACGGCGCCCGAGGCCGCGTACAGCAGGGCGGTGCGGCGCTGCCTGCGGGTCTGCTCGCGCAGTTCGTCGCGTACCGTCTCGCGGGCCACCTGGGCCAGTTCCTCGACCAGGTGCCGGTCCAGATGATGTTCCAGGTTTTCCGAACGGTTGTTCATGCCCTGCGGGTACCCGTCCCCCACAGCGGGTAACGCGGGGGCCGTGCACGCCCCGGGCGGCCCCAACTAGGCTCGTCCGCATGGAGATTCTGGGCGCTTCGCTGCGCATCTGCGTCGACGACCTCGATACCGCGATCCCCTTCTACGAGCAGCTGACCGGCGGCAGAGCGCTGCGCTTCACGCGCGGCGGGGTCGAGGTCGCCGCGGTCGGTTCGTTCCTGCTGATGAGCGGCCCCGAGGAGGAACTGGAGATCCTGCGCAAGGTGGCCGCGACGATCGCGGTGAAGGACGTGGAGGAGGCCCACCGGCTGCTGACCGGGCTGGGCGCGAGGATCGTCGCGGGACCGGTGCCGACGCCGGTGGGCCGCAATCTGCTGGCGGTGCACCCGGACGGGTCGGTCTTCGAGTACGTGGACCAGCAGCGGGGCTGAGCCGGTTCAGCCCCGCATCTCGGCGGTCAGGGCCCAGCGTTCGTGGTCGCGCCAGGCGCCGTCGACGTGGATCATCGCGGGCGAGAAGCCTTCCAGGCGGAACCCGGCGCCCCGGGCGAGGGCGATGGAGGCGGCGTTGCCCGGCTGGACGTTGATCTCCAGCCGGTGCAGGCCCAGCGGCCCGAACGCGTACCCGATCACCAGCTCCAGGCCCTCGCGCATCAGGCCCCGCCCGGCCGCGTGCGCGAAGGCGCCGTAGCCGAGGGCGCCGCATTGGAAGCCGCCCCGCACGATGTTGTTGATGTTGATGAAGCCGGCGATGTCCCCGCCGTCCCGCTCGCACACCAGGAAACCGGCCCGGGCCGGATCGTCGATCAGCCGGCCGGCGTAGTCGGCGTACGCCTCGTCGGTGTCCGGCGGGAACAGCCAGGGCCGGTGCAGGTCCTTGCTCTCCCGGGCCCGGGCGGTGAACTCGGGACCGTCTTCCAGTGTGAAGGGCCGGATGCCCACGCGGGGGCCTTCGGCGAGGTACCGGGACGGGGGATGCGCCATCGGCCCAGCCTACGGCGTCAGCGCAGGGCCGGCTCGTCCAGGGTGAGCGTGCCCGCCTCCGTGTCCAGGGTGGCGGCCACCCCGAGCGGAACCGTCAACGCCCCCTCGCAGTGGCCGAATCCGACGTTCTCGGCGACCGGGATCCCGAGCCCGCCGAGCCGGTCGGCGAACAGGGCCCGCAGCTCCTCCTGGCCGGCGCAGTCCTCCCAGGAGCCGAGCAGCACCCCGCGCACCCCGTCCAGCCAGCCGGCGCGCAGGAGCTGGGTGAGGCAGCGGTCCAGCCGGTAGGCCGGCTCGCCGACGTCCTCCAGGCACAGCAGTCCGCCGCGCGCCGAGGGCCGGGCGTGCGGGGTGCCGAGTTCCGCGGCGAGCAGGGACAGGCAGCCGCCGAGGGTGACGCCCCGGGCCCGGCCGGGGACGAGGGCGGTGCCGCCGAAGGCGAGGGTGCGGACGGTCTCGGGCGCGAACAGGGTGGCCCGCAGGTGCTCCTGGGCCCGCTGGTTCTTGATGAAGTCGGCACCGGCCGCCACCGGCCCGTGCAGGGTGACCAGTCCCAGCCGGGTGGCGATGGCCTCGTGCAGCGCGGTGACGTCGCTGAAGCCGATGAACAGCTTGGGTCCGGCCGCGCGCAGGGCGTCCCAGTCGAGCAGGTCGACCATGCGCTGGGCGCCGTAGCCGCCGCGGGCGCACAGCACCGCGTCCACGGCCGGGTCGCACCAGGCGTTCCGGAAGTCGGCGGCACGGTCGGCGTCGGTGCCGGCGAGATAGCCGAACCCGGGGTGCCGGTCCAGCGCGTGGGGGCCGGGCACCGGGTCGAGGTCCCAGCCGCGCAGCACGTCCAGGCCGGCCTGGAGGCGTTCCTCGGGTACCGGCCCGCTGGTGGCGACCACGGCGACCCGGGCGCCCGGGGCCAGCCGGTGCGGGCGGACGAGTTCCTTCACGAAGACAGCTCCAGCTTCGGTACGGGCGGCGTCGGGTCCAGCCCGAACACCTGGGTGTACAGCGACAGTTCCGCCTCCAGGGCGCGGATCATGGTATCGGCGCGGCGGAATCCGTGGCCCTCGCCCCCGAACGTGAGGTAGGCGTGCGGTACGCCCCGGCCGGCGGTCCGGGCGAGCAGGCGTTCGCACTGGGCGGGCGGGCAGATGACGTCGTCCAGGCCCTGGAGCAGCAGGAACGGCACGGTGAGCCGGTCGGCGTGGGTGATCGGGGAGCGTTCGGCATACCGGTCGGGGACCTCGGCGAGCGGGCCGATCAGCGACTCCAGGTAGCGGGACTCGAAGTCGTGGGTCTCGCCGGGGCCCCAGGCGGTGAGGTCGAGCACCGGGTAGCGGATGGTGCCGCAGGCGTAGACGTCGGTGGTGGTCAGGGAGGCGGCGGCGGTCCAGCCGCCGGCGCTGCCGCCCCGGACGGCCAGCCGGGCGGGGTCGGCGGTGCCCTCGGCGGCGAGGGCGCGGGCGACGGCCGCGCAGTCCTCGACGTCCACCACGCCCCACCGCTCGCGCAACCGCTCCCGGTAGGCGCGGCCGTACCCGGTGGAGCCGCCGTAGTTCACCTCGGCGACGCCGATGCCCCGGGAGGTGAAGTAGGCGATCGTCAGGTCCAGCACGAGCGGGCTGCGGCTGGTGGGGCCGCCGTGCGCCCAGATGACGTACGGCGGCCGTTCGCCGTCGGGCGCGGTCCGCGCCGGGTGGTGCGGCGGATACACGTGGGCGTGCACCTCGCGGCCGTCGGGCCCGGCGAAGGTGCGCACCTCGGGCCGCGGGTAGTAGGCGGGGTCGACGGGGTCGCGGTGGCGGGCGCCGGCCACCCGGGCACGGCCGGTGACGGTGTCCAGCTCGACCACCTCGTACCCGGTGTGCGGGCCGGCGCCGACGGTGACGACGCGCTGGCCGTGGACGGCGAGGGTGGGGGCGCACTCGGTCCAGGGTCCGGCGGCGTCGACGATCTCGCCGGTCTCCGGGTCCAGTATCCCGAGCGCGGCCGGTCCGCGTCCGTGCAGGACCGTCAGCAGGCCGTTGTCCAGCGGCGCGAACCAGCGCAGCCCGAGCTGCCACAGGGGCCCGCCGAACTCCTCCTCGCGGGGGCACAGGAGGGTGCCGTCGCGGTAGAGCTGCCACCAGCCGCCGCGGTCGCTCGCGTACAGCAGGCGGCCGTCCGGGGCCCACTCGGCCTGGCAGACGGACTCGTCCGGGCCCCCGGCGACCGTGCGGACGCCGGTCAGCCGGCCGTCGCCGGTCACGTCGGCGACCAGCAGTTCGGTGCCGTCCCAGGGCATCCGCGGATGGTCCCAGCCGATCCAGGCGGCCCGCCGACCGTCGGGAGAGAGCCGGGCGCCGGTGACGAACCGGTGCCGGGGCGGGGCGAGTTCGCGTACGGCGGCGCGGTCGGCGGCGGCCGAGCCGTCCAGCGGTACGGCGGCCAGGACCCGCCGTACGTCGTCCGGCCCGTCCCCGGTGTGCTCCTCCAGCACGCACCACACCTCGCCGCGGGCGAGGTCCACGCGGGGCTCGGCCCAGCGCAGGCCGCCGCCCACCGGGGAGAGGGGGGTGAGCGGAACGGGCTCGGCGCCGGGCTCCCAGCGGTACAGCCGCTGGTCGGCGAAGTGCGCGAACACGACCAGCGGCCGGCCGTCGGCCACCACCCCGGTCCAGGGCCGGCCGCCGTACTCGACGACCCGGCTGCGGACGTTCCACGGCGCGGGCAGCACGGTCTCCTCGGCACCGTCGGCGCGCCGCCGGACCAGGGCCCGCCGGCCGCCCTCGGCGGGCCGGGGCTCGGTCCACCAGATCTCGTCGCCGACGAACCCCACCCAGTCCGGGTGGCCGTCGTGCGCGGCGGCGAGCGCGGCGGTCACGGGCGAGGGCCAGGATCCGTACGGCGCGGTGCGCGTCTGCTCCCCCATCGGCTAGGCCGCCCTCAGGAAGCGGTCCAGGACGCGGACGCCGAAGCGCAGCGCCTCGACGGGCACGCGTTCGTCCACGCCGTGGAACAGCGCCGGGTAGTCGAAGCCGGCGGGCACCCTCAGCGGGACGAATCCGTAGCCGGTGATGCCGAGCCGGGAGAACTGCTTGGCGTCGGTGCCGCCGGCCATGCAGTACGGCACGACGTGCGCGCCGGGCGCGAACTCCTCGACGGCGGCCCGCATTCCGGCGAACAGCGGGGAGTCCACCGGTGCCTCGAGCGCCACTTCGCGGTGTGCGAACTCCCAGTGGACGTCCGGTCCGGTGAGCCGGTCCAGGGTGGCGGCGAACTCCTCCTCGGTGCCGGGCAGATAGCGGCCGTCGACATGGGCGACCGCCTCGCCGGGGATGACGTTCAGCTTGTAACCGGCGTCCAGCATCGTCGGGTTGGCGCTGTTGCGGACGGTCGCCTCGACCAGCCCCGCGGCGGGGCCGAGCTTCTCCAGCAGCCGGTCCACGTCGGTGCGCCCGGCTTCGATGCCGTACAGCGCGGCGAGCGCGTCGAGGGCGGCCCGCACGGTGGGGGTGAGGCGCGTCGGCCACTCGTGTTCGCCGATGCGGGTGACGGCGGCGGCCAGCCGGGTCACCGCGTTCTCCCGGTTGACCTTGGAGCCGTGCCCGGCCCGGCCGCGCGCGGTGAGCTTCAGCCAGGCGGTGCCCCGCTCCCCCGCCGCGATCGGGTAGATCTCCCGGCCGGAGCCGTCGTGGAAGGTGAAGCCGCCCCCCTCGCTGACGCCCTCCGTGCAGCCCTCGAAGAGTTCGGGGTGCCGGTCGGCGAGGAACCCGGAGCCGTCCTCGGCGCTGGCCTCCTCGTCGGCGGTGAAGGCGATGACCAGGTCCCGGCGGGGCCGTACGCCCTGCCGGGCCCAGGAGCGGACCACCGCGAGGATCATCGCGTCCATGTTCTTCATGTCGACGGCGCCCCGCCCCCACACCATCCCGTCCCGGATCTCCCCGGAGAACGGCGGCACGCTCCAGTCGGCGGGTTCGGCGGGTACGACGTCCAGGTGGCCGTGGACCAGCAGCGCGTCGGCGGACGGGTCGGTGCCCTCGATCCGGGCCACCACGTTGGTGCGGCCCGGGGTGCGTTCCAGCATCAGGGGCTCCAGGCCGGCCCCGACCAGCCGTTCGGCGGCGTACTCGGCGGCCGGCCGCTCCCGGCAGTCGCCGCCGCCCCGGTTGGTGGTGTCGATACGGATCAGGCCGGAGGTGAACTCCACGACCTCGTCGAGTGCCTGCGGGTCAGCCATACTGCTCCTCCACGGCGGCGGAGGCGATCGTGGTGACCGCCTTGAACGTCCTGATGCCCTCGTACATGGTGGCGCTGGTGTACGCCACCTTCCGCTCGCCGGTCCGCGCCACGCCGGGGACGACGGTGGCGGCCTGGGCGAGATGCTCGGCGTCGAACTCGACGGCGACCGTGAACGGCCCGGCCTCGGCGGGTTCGTGACGGACCGCCAGCAGGGCGGCCTCCTTGGCGGCGGCGCGGATGTCGGCGGCGGTCCGGGCCGGGGTCCGGCACACGGCCGCGTACCGGGACACATGGTCCTTGACGGCCACCTTCGGTGCCTCGGGCGCGTACCCGAGGGCGTCCTCGCAGGCCACGTCGTCGCCGGTGACGAGGACGACCGGGACGCCGTACTCGGCGACGACGTGGGCGTTGAGCAGACCCTCGCTGGCGCGGACGCCGTTCAGCCACACCCCGGTGATCTGGTTGGCGAGGTAGGTGTGGGCGAGGACGCCCTCCATGCCGGCGCCGGCGTGGTAGCCGACGAAGGCGATGCCGTCGACGTCGCCGTGCTGGACGCCCTCCACCATCGACAGCGCCTTGTGCCGGCCGGTGAGCATCTCCACCCGCTCGTCGAGCCGTTCCAGCAGCAGGTTGCGCATGGTCCAGTGGGCCTCGTTGACCAGCACCCGATCGGCGCCGCCGTCGAAGAAGCCCTCCGCGGCGGCGTTCACGTCCGAGGTGAACATCGAACGGCACCGCTCCCACTGCGGCGTCCCCGGCAGCACGTCGGCGGGCCAGGTGACGCCCGTGGCCCCCTCCATGTCGGCACTGATGAGGATCTTCATGCCGTGTCACGTTACGCGCCGGGCCGCCCCCTGGCCACGACCCCGGCGGGGAACGCGGTGCCCGAGTCCGGTCAGGCCCGGGCGAGGACGAACCAGCG
The DNA here is from genome assembly GCF_011820545.1 of Streptomyces sp. DSM 40868. Lineage (NCBI taxonomy): Bacteria > Bacillati > Actinomycetota > Actinomycetes > Kitasatosporales > Streptomycetaceae > Streptomyces > Streptomyces sp. DSM 40868. The sequence goes on along the minus strand of NZ_CP050504.1, from coordinate 7,105,139 downwards.
GGCCGGCAGGTCGATGCGGGTGCCGTCGGGGAGGTACTCGGTCTGCGGCAGGGCGGTCTCGCCGTCGGCCAGGACGGTGAGGCCGGCCTCGGCGAGCAGGCGCGGGATCTCCTCGTCGGGGGCGGCGGCGGGCTTGAGGCCGTGGTGGAAGACGCGCCGGAGCTTGGGCGGCGGGCCGGCCGGGCCGGCGGCGGCGCGGCCGAGGACGTCCCGGGAGGCGGAGGTCAGCTCGACCACGAAGGCACGGCCCTCGGTGCCGATGATCTCGGCGACGGCGGCGGCCACCGCGGGGCGCGCGGCCGGTTCGCTCTGGTGGATGACGGCCCGCATGTAGACGTGGCTGTCGCCGAGCCGCCGGTGCAGGGCGCGGACGGCGCCGGTGTCGGTGAGGTCGAGCTGCTGGAACTCGACGGGGGCGTCGCCCGCGGCCCGGCGGGCGTGTTCGACGGCCGCGTGCGAGAGGTCGACGCCCACGGCACGGGCGAACCGGGTGGCCAGATAGCGGGTCTGGGTGCCGTTGCCGCAGCCGAGGTCGACGATCGTACGGCCCGGGTCGGCGTGCGGCAGGAGGAGTTCGCTGTGCGGTGCGGCGCTCAGCGCGGGGTCGGAGTCCCATATCGCCTCCCCCCGGGCGCCGGAGGTCTCGCTCCAGTAGCTCTCCCACGCGTCGCGATAGGTGTCCGAGATGTTCATGCGGTCTCCCCACGGGTCGGTTCCGTGATCGGGATATCGCGGCGGACCGGCGCGGGGCAAGGGTCGCGCGGCACGGTTCCCGGCGGGGAGTGTCCCGGCGGGTCAGCGGCCGGTGGTGAGGGCCTGTTCGAACCAGACGGTCTTGCGGTGCCCGGTGGCGCTGGCGCCCCACTCCCGGGCCAGCCGGCTGACCACGCGCAGTCCACGGCCGAACTCGTCCTCGGGGCCGGTGCTCAGCAGGGCGGGCAGGGCGGGTTCGTCGTCGGTGACCTCGAACAGCAGCGCGTCGGTGCGTACGATCCGCAGGCCGATCCGGTCGCTCCCGGCGTGCAGCACGGCGTTGGTGACGACCTCGCTGACCAGCAGTTCGGCGGTCTCCACGGCCTGCGGCAGGCCCCAGTCCAGCAGTTGCCCGCGCACCAGGCGGCGGGCCCGGGGCACCTCGGCCGGTACGGACTCCAGCCGCCACTCGGCGACGTGGTCGTCCGGGATGCCGTTCAGGCGCGCCATGAGCAGGGCGACGTCGTCCTTGCGTCCGCCGCGGGTGTTCAGCGCGCGGATGATGGTGTCGCAGGCGTCGTCCATCGAGGCGGCGGGGTGGGCGGCGGACTCGCAGAGCGCGGCCAGGCCCTCGCCGATGTCGGAGCCGCGCACCTCGACCAGGCCGTCGGTGCACAGCACCAGCCGGTCGCCGGGCGCCACCCTGACCCGGACGGCCTCGAACGGGACGCCGCCGACGCCGATCGGGGCTCCGGTGGGCAGGTCGAGGAGCCTGCTGCCGCCGTCCTCGGCGCGCACCAGCACGGGCGGGATGTGACCGGCGTTGGCGAGGGTCAGCTCGCCGCGGATCGGGTCGTAGACCGCGTACAGGCAGGTGGCGAGGTAGGTGTCGCCGAGCCGGCGGGCCAGGGCGTCCAGGTTGCGCAGGAGCTGGGCGGGCGGGGTCTCCATGGCGGCCATGGTCTGTACGGCGGTGCGCAACTGGCCCATCATCGCCGCCGAGTTCAGTCCGTGACCCATGACGTCGCCGACCACTAGGGCGGTGCGGGAGCCGGGCAGTTTGATGGTGTCGAACCAGTCGCCGCCGATCCTGCCGAGCCGGGTGCCGGGCAGATAGCGGGTGGCGACGTCACAGCCGGCCATCCGCGGGGTGATCTGCGGCAGCATGCTGTCCTGGAGGGTGTCGGCGACGTTCTCCTGGTACGTGTACATGCGCGCGTTGTCCAGCACCAGGCCCGCGCGGGCGGCGAGTTCGGCGCCGGTGGTGCGGTCCATGTCGTCGAACTGCGGCCGGTCGGGGCGGCGCATCAGCACCATGAAGCCGAGGACGACGTTGCGCGCCTTGAGCGGGACGATCAGCAGCGACCGGCCGCCGATGAGCGGCCTGAGGTCGCGCTTCTCGAACTCGCCGGAGATCCGCTCGGACAGCTCGTCGGTGACCCGTGGGACGAGCACGGGCTCGCCGGTGACCATGCACTTGTAGAACGGGGTGTGCTCGGGGAAGGCGAAGGCCTCGCCGACGGGCACGGTGTCGTCCCAGCGGCCGGGTTCGTCGTTGTGCTCGACCCAGACGCGGAACATCACGGTGCTGGCGTCCGGCGGGCCGTCCGGGAAGCCCTCGCCGGCCAGCACCGCGGCGCGCAGGTGGGTGCCGGCGAAGTCCGCGAACCGGGGTACGGCGGCGCTGGTGACCTCGCGGATGGTCTCGCCGAGGTCCAAGGAGGAGCCGATGCGGGAGCTGACCTCGTTCAGGAACTCCAGCCGCTCGCGGACGGCGGCGTACTCCAGGTCCTGCTCGGCGCCGGCCGGGACCGCGACGGCCACGGGCCGGTGCCCGGCCGTCACGGCCCCGGGTACGGCTTCGGCGGTCCTGCGGCCCGGGCGGCGGGGCACGCCCCAGTACGGGGTCACGGGCACCCGTTCGTACTGACTGAACTCCAGGATCGGGTATCCGAGTTCGAGGACCTGGGAGACGATGCGGGCGCTCAGGCCCGGGCCCATGTTGGGCAGGATGTCGGGCAGGCGCCGTTCGAGGTCCTCGGCGGCGGGCAGTTCGGTGTGGCGGGCGAAGCCGGGCGTGATGCGTTCGGCGGTCGCGTCGTCGTGGCCGCGTTCGGCGCGCAGCCGGGTGGCGTCGGCGACGAGCACCAGCAGCCGGGACGGGTCGGGGCCGACCAGCGGGTAGGCCCACCACAGTACGTCGATCCGGTCCTCGGCGCCGGGTCCCTCCGGGTGCGGGCAGAGCCGGGCGCAGCCGGCCCGGGGAAAGCCGCTCTGCCCGTCGAGGGAGGTCTCGAGGTCGGGGCCGGATCCGTCGTACGACGCGGGACCGCCGTGCGGGTCGTCCGTGTCGTGGAGGGCGCCGGAGACGGGCAGCAGATCGGCCGCGGGCCTGCCCACGGCCTCCTCCCGGCCGATGCCGAACAGGCGCCGCGCACCGCTGCTCCAGTGGGACACCAGACCGGCGCGGTCGACGACGACCACGGCCAGCGGGACACGCCCCGCCGCGGTGTCGCCGACGCCGTGCCCGGCGGGCGTGTCCCGCTCGTTGCCACGGTCCATGGCCCAGGCCCTTTCTCCCCACGGCTGTCCGCAAACGATCTGTGCCGCCCGCCACTACGGTAAGGCGGCCGCCGGTCGCGATGTGTGGCAATCCTGGAATTGGGTGCACCGGATGCACCGGCGCACGGCCCGGCGCGCCCCGTGCGCCCCCCGGTCGGGCTACGACTGTTCCCGACGGGCGCCGTGTCCGTGGTCGAACGGTCGCCGTCCACCGGGCCGTGGGCGCCGCCGCCCGGGCCGGGAACGCGTGTCGCGGGTGCCGGCGCTCAGGTCCGGCACCCGCGTCGGCGCGTCGTCAGCCCGTCGACACGCGCACGTAACCCGCCTGCATGTTCACGCCCTGTCCCCAGAGGCGGTTGCCGCTCAGGCTGTTCTCGTCGGCGAAGGTGGCCGGGGCCGGAGCACCCTGGCGGGGGGCGAAGTAGAAACCGTCGCCCGAGGACAGCCGGACCAGCCCCTTGCCGTCCGCCCCCGCACCGTCGAGAACGGTGAACAGGCCCAGCCCGCAGGTGAGTTGCTTGACCGAGACGGCCTCGGGGGTCCCGCCGTGATCGGTGAGCAAGTACTTCCGGTCGAGCGCGAGGGTGCCGAGCCGGTCGACGGTGAGGACGTTGATGCCGTTGAGGATCCAGTGGGCCGTCGTACCGCCGTTGCCCACGATGATCTTCGTGTTGATCTTGGTGCCCTTGGCTATTTTCGCCACCGGTACGGCGTAGGTGAAGGCGGCGTACGTCGATCCGGGGAAACGCAGCCGCTCGTACCACGCGTAGACCGTGTTGTTGGTGACGTGGAAGTCCACCACCACACCGGTCTGCAGGTCGGCGCCGACCAGTCCGCCCGAGCCGAGCCGGATGTCGGCGTCCGGGTCGCTGACGGCGCTGCCGAACGGCTGCCGGTTCATGTTCCGTTCGGTGACCGAGAGCGAGGAGGCGCACGCCCACGAACCGGTCGCGGGCACGTCCCAGCCCGGGTAGCCGCTGGTGGCGTTGTGCCGGGGATAGGCCATCCACTTCATGTGGTCGGCGTCGCCCTGCCCGCCGGCCGACTCCTGCCCCGTGGTGAAGGCGAAGGCCGGGGCGCCGGTGGCGGCGTCGGTTCCCGAGGGCACGACGTTCAGCCCGTTCGCACCGGTGGTGGTGACTCCGTCGTTCGCGGTCAGGCCGCGTTGCTGGAAGAGCTGCCACCTGCCCGACTCGGAGGTGTCGAACCCGCTGCCGAAGTCGTCGCTGAACACGGTCTGCCGGGACTGGTCGACGTCCGTGGCGGCCGACGCCGCCGTCACCGGTACGGCCAGCGCCAGCGCCGCCGACCCGGCCACCAGCAGTGACCGCAATCTCTTCTTGCTCATGGTGATCCCCCCTCGTGCGTTGGATGTCGGAAACCAGCTTGTGGGGGCGGTGTAAAAGCTGGAACAAAGCTGCCTGGGAGCAGCGGTGACGTCCTGCCTCCATCGTGCTTTGACGAGCGTTTGAACGAGCCCCGGCAGAGTGGCGTCGACTGCTTCCCCACGTGCGCGGGAGAGGTCCAGGGGCGGTCGGCAGAGCTCACCCGCCCGCTCTCGAATTCGAACCTGATTCCGTCCGCGGAATCTTTGTCAGCCAGCCGGCTGGAAGGCAGGTCACCATGCGTGCCGTTGTAGTCAGGAACCCGGGCGGCCCCGAGGCCCTGGAAATCGTGCGGGTGCCGGAGCCGGTACCGGGCCCCGGCCAGGTCCGCGTCCGGGTGCGCGCCGCCGCCGTGAATCCCGTGGACGCCGCCGTCCGTGAGGGAAAGCTGGCCGAAGTCGGCCTGATGGCACGCCATTCCGTCGTCGGCATCGGCGCGGACATCGCCGGCGAGGTGGACGAGGTCGGCCCGGGTGTGGGCGGGCTGGAGGCCGGGCAGGCGGTGGTCGCTCTGCGGGAACGCTTCGACGGCCCCTACGGCGCCTACGCGGACTACGTGGTCCTGGACGCCTCGGCCGTCGCGCCCGCCCCGGCCGGGATGTCGCCCACCGTCGCGGCGACGCTGCCGCTCAACGCCCTGACCGCGCAACAGGCCCTGGCGCGACTGTCGTTGCAGCCCGGCCGGACCCTGCTCGTCACCGGGGCGGCCGGTGCGGTGGGCGGCTACGCCACCGAATTGGCGTCGCTGGCCGGCGTCCACGTCGTCGCCGTGGCGGGGCAGCAGGACGAGGAACTGATACGGAGCCTGGGGGCCCGCTCGTTCATCGCTCGCACCGACGATGTCGCGCGGGCGGCCCGCGCTCTGGTGCCCGGCGGCGTGGACGCCGTCCTCGACGCGGCCGTCCAGGGCATTCAGGTGCTGGACGCGGTGCGCAACCAAGGGGCGTTCGCCTCCGTGCTCGCGGGGGCGGCACCGTTCGCCATGCGGGGCATACGGGTCACCGAACTGCAGTGGGTCGAGGCGGACGGGCGGACGCTGGACGGTCTCGCAACACTCGCCGGGGCCGGGCGCCTGACCCCGCGGGTCGCCGATGTGCTGCCGCTGACCGAGGCGGTGGAGGCGCACCGGCGGCTGGCGAAGGGCGGCCTCCGCGGACGTCTCGTCCTGGTGCCCTGACCGAGCGGAACCCGGGCGCCGTCGGCGTCGGCCCGATCACCGGCGCGACGGCACCCCGCACCATGGACCGGGCCGTCCCTGCCGGGCGGCGGGGCGTCGAGGACGGTGGCCCCCCGCGTGGTCCCACCGGTCCACCGTCACCTCGCCGGTCCCCGGGCACCCCACCGGTCCGCCCGTGCTCAACCGGTCCGTCTGCGCCCCGCCGGCTTCCCTCCCGGCGCGGCCGGCGGGGGCGACAACGGCCTCGTCGGCCGGCTCGCAGCCGTCCCGGCCGCTGCGGCCTCGGGCCGGGACGGCGGCGAGCCCATCAGTCCTTGATCTCGCAGATCACGGCGCCTGAAGTGAGCGAGGCGCCGCTCTGGGCCGAAAGCCCCGTGACGGTGCCGGACTTGTGCGCGTTGAGCGGCTGCTCCATCTTCATGGCCTCCAGGACCACGACCAGCTCGCCTTCCTGGACCTGCCGGCCCTCCTCGACGGCGACCTTGACGATCGTGCCCTGCATCGGGGAGACCAGGACGTCACCGGACGCGGCCGGGCCGGACTTCCTGGCCGCGCGGCGCTTCGGCTGGGCGTCGGCCGTCGGCCCGGAGCGGGCCGGCGACATGCCCATCCCGGCCGGCAGGGACACCTCCAAGCGCTTGCCGCCGACCTCGACGACGACGGTCTCGCGACCGGCCTCGTCCTGCGCCGCGTCGGCGGCGGGGGCGGCGAAGGCGGGGATGTCGTTGACGAACTCGGTCTCGATCCACCGGGTGTGGACCGTGAACGGCTCGTCGGACCCGGTCAGTTCGGGCGCGAACGCCGGATCGGTGACGACCTTGCGGTGGAAGGGGAGGGCGGTGGCCATACCCTCGACGCGGAACTCCTCCAGCGCACGCGCGGCCCGCTGGAGGGCTTCCTTGCGGGTTCGGCCGGTGACGATCAGCTTGGCGAGCAGCGAGTCCCAGGCCGGTCCGATGACGCTGCCGGACTCGACGCCCCCGTCCAGCCGGACTCCGGGGCCGGACGGCGCCTCGAACCTGGTCACCGTGCCCGGTGCGGGCAGGAAACCCCTGCCCGGGTCCTCGCCGTTGATACGGAACTCGAAGGAGTGACCGCGCAGGACCGGGTCGTCGTAGCCGAGTTCCTCACCGCCGGCGATGCGGAACATCTCGCGGACCAGGTCGATGCCGGCAACCTCCTCGGTGACCGGGTGCTCGACCTGGAGGCGGGTGTTGACCTCCAGGAAGGAGATCGTGCCGTCCTGTCCGACCAGGAATTCCACGGTTCCGGCGCCGACGTAGCCGGCCTCACTCAGGATCGCCTTGGAGGCCGAGTACAGCTCGTCGACCTGGGCGTCCGAAAGGAACGGGGCAGGGGCCTCCTCGACCAGTTTCTGGTGTCGGCGCTGGAGGGAGCAGTCGCGGGTCGAGACGACGACCACATGGCCGTGGCTGTCGGCCAGGCACTGGGTCTCCACGTGGCGCGGCTTGTCCAGGTAACGCTCCACGAAGCACTCCCCGCGCCCGAACGCGGCCACCGCCTCGCGGACGGCGGACTCGTACAGCTCGGGGACCTCTTCGAGGGTGCGGGCGACCTTCAGACCGCGGCCGCCGCCGCCGAAAGCGGCCTTGATCGCGATCGGCAGACCGTGCTCCTTCGCGAAGGCCACGACCTCCTCCGCGCCCGAGACCGGGTCGGGGGTGCCGGCGACCAGCGGGGCGCCGGCGCGCTGGGCGATGTGGCGGGCGGCGACCTTGTCACCCAGGTCCCGGATCGCCTGCGGCGGCGGGCCGATCCAGATCAGGCCCGCGTCGAGAACGGCCTGGGCGAACTCGGCGTTCTCGGACAGGAAGCCGTAGCCGGGGTGGATCGCGTCCGCGCCGGACTGCTTGGCGGCCAGCAGCACCTTCTCGATGTCCAGGTAGCTGGTGGCAGGGGTGTCACCCCCCAGCGCGAACGCCTCGTCGGCGGCCCGTACGTGCACAGCGTCGCGGTCCGGGTCGGCGTAGACGGCCACGCTCGCGATCCCGGCGTCCCGGCAGGCCCGGGCCACGCGGACAGCGATTTCGCCACGGTTGGCGATGAGCACCTTGCGCACGGCGGCTTGTCTCCTCTTTGCTGGGCTGCTCGGGGTCGGTGGGCGCTCACCCATCGGTACGCCAGGCCGGGAAGTCGCCGGCCGCCCAGGACCCGGCCGAGCGCCCTCGCGTACGGGTCCTCGGCCACGGGGCGGCCGGCGCCGGTACGGTGCCGGCGCCGCCGTCGCCCGTGCCGGAAAGGGTCAGCAGGACAGCGGTCAGCGCCGCCACCTCCACGGGACCGGGGGCCCCGCGGGTGATCCGTATCCACGGCGGGCCGGCGCTCACTGGGGCTGGTTCCCGTGCTTGCGGCTGGGCAGCGACACCTGCTTGGACCGCAGCATCGCAAGGGCGCCGATCAGCCGGGAACGGCTCTCCGCCGGATCGATCACATCGTCCACCAGGCCGCGCTCGGCGGCGTAATACGGGTGCATGAGCCGGGACTTGTACTCCTTGACGAGCCGTACGCGGGCCTCGTCGGGGTCGTCGGCCGAGGCGATGTCGCGTCGGAACACCACGTTGGCCGCTCCTTCCGCGCCCATCACGGCGATCTCGTTGCCGGGCCAGGCCAGCGACAGATCGGTGCCGATGGAACGCGAGTCCATGACGATGTACGCGCCGCCGTACGCCTTGCGCAGGATCAGCTGGACGCGTGGCACGGTGGCGTTGCAGTAGGCGTACAGCAGTTTGGCGCCGTGCCGGATGATCCCGCCGTGCTCCTGATCCACGCCGGGCAGGAAGCCGGGCACGTCCACGAGTGTCACCAGCGGGATGTTGAAGGCGTCGCAGGTCTGCACGAAGCGCGCCGCCTTTTCCGAGGCGTGGATGTCCAGCACGCCCGCCGTGACGGCGGGCTGGTTGGCCACGATGCCCACGACATGGCCGTCCAGCCGGGCCAGCGCGCAGATGATGTTGGTGCCCCACTGCTCGTGCACTTCGAAGTACTCGCCGTTGTCGGCGATCTCCTCGATGACCAGATGCATGTCGTAGGAGCGGTTGGGGTCGCCCGGCACCAGGTCGAGGAGCGCCTCGGTACGACGGTCGGCGGGGTCGCCGGTGGCCGCCTGGGGAGGCAGCTCGCGGTTGTTCGCGGGCAGCAGGGACAGCAGGTAGCGCACGTCCTCCAGGCAGTTCTCCTCGTCGTCGTAGGCGAAGGCGGCCACGCCCGAGGTGGCGGCATGGGCGTCCGCGCCGCCCAGCGCGTCCTGCGTGATGACCTCGCCCGTGACGGCCTGGACGACGTCGGGGCCGGTGATGAACATCTGGGAGATGCCGCGGACCATGAAGACGAAGTCGGTCAGCGCCGGGGAGTAGGCCGCGCCGCCCGCGCAGGGGCCCAGGATCACGCTGATCTGCGGAATGACACCGGAGTTGCGCACATTGCGCTGGAAGATGCCGCCGTAGCCGGCCAGCGCGGTCACGCCTTCCTGGATGCGGGCGCCCGCGCCGTCACACAGGCCCACGACCGGGGCTCCGGCGGCTTCCGCCAGGTCCATCAGTTTGTGGATCTTCTCGGCGTGCGCCTCGCCCAGCGCGCCGCCGAAGACGCGGAAGTCATGGGCGTAGGCGAAGACCGTACGGCCGTGCACCAGGCCCCAGCCCGTCACCACGCCGTCGGTGTACGGGCGGCGGTTCTCCAGGCCGAAACCGGTCGCCCGGTGCCGGCGGAAGCCTTCCACCTCGGTGTAGGAGCCCTTGTCGAAGAGCAGCTCCATCCGCTCACGCGCGGTCAGTTTGCCCTTGGCGTGCTGGGCGTCGGTGGCGGCCTGGCCGGGTCCTTGCAGTACGGACTCCCGCAGCTCGGTGAGTTCCGCGGTGGTGGACCTCAGGTGCGGTGCCGCCTGTGTCGGCTGAGCCTCGACGATGGTCATGGGTCGCTCCTTCCGGGAGCCGGCGGAGAGTTGAGACCTTCGACGGTGCACAGGGGGGTTCAATCCGGGATCAAAACTGCGTAGAAACAAGGAAGCGCGGAAGTACGGGTGGCGCCGAAGCACGGGCTGTGCCGGACTCCCCCGCGCTCCGGCGTCCCGTGCCGCACGCTCGCGAGTGCTCCGTGCCCGGCACCGGCAATGCCTCCAAAGAGGCATGTCCCCTGCCCATTGGACAGGGTGGGCACGGCCGCACGGCTTGTTTAGATTTGAAGGGCGCTGCTGGACCAGTCCAGACCACCCTCGTCGCACCAGGTCATCGAAGCCCGCGGTGTGAAGCCTCTGTCCGGCGCAACGTGCCCGCCCACACCCCGCCGTAAACCATCGGCGCGGTGCTCCTTGGGAAGGCGGGTCCCACGGTTCCCTAAGGATCTTCACTCATGAACTCGAACAGTGCCGCTGATCTGGCCATGTTCCCGGGACAGGGAGCTCAACGGGCCGCGATGGCCACGCACTTGCTGGAACGGTACCCGGTCGCCCGGGAGGTGTTCGACCAGGCGGACGCCGCCTTGGGCATGGGCCTGACCGAGCTGTGCACCACCGGAACGGCGGAGCAGCTCGCGGCCACGGACATCACCCAGCCCGCCGTCTTCGTCACCAGCCTGGCCACCTGGCGGGTGCTCCGCGAGGCGGGGTACGCGCCGAGCGCCGTGGCCGGACACAGCCTGGGCGAGTACGCGGCGCTGGTGGCCGCCGGAGTCCTGTCGGCCGAGTCCGCGCTCCACCTCGTCCGGGTCCGGGGCCGTCTGATGGCGGAGGTGGCCGAGCGGCGGCCGGGTGCGATGGCCGCCGTGGTGGGACTGCCCGCCGGGGAGGTGATCCGGATCTGTGAGCAGGCCCGGGCGACGGGTCTCGTCGAGGTGGCCAACTTCAACGAGCCGTTGCAGACCGTGCTCTCCGGGGAGGCGTCCGCGGTCCGGGAAGCGGGCCGGGCCGCCCGGGCGGCAGGGGCGGAGAAGGTGGTGGAGCTGAAGGTCGGCGCCCCTTTCCACTGCTCGCTGATGAGCGCGATCGAAAACGAGTTCGCCCGCGAACTGGCGGGCCACTCCTTCACGGACCCGGTGCTGCCCGTCATCAGCTCGGTGACCGGCGACTACCTGCGCGACGGTGCGCAGGCCCGGGAACTGCTGCGCCGCCAGCTCAGCGGCCCGGTCCGCTGGGTGGACGTCGTTCTGCGGGCCGGCGAGCTGCCCGTGGAGACGTACACCGAGGTGGGGCCGGGACGTGTGCTGAACGGACTGGTCCGCCGTACCGACCCCGACGCGCGGGTGCGGAGCACCGGTGACGAGCGGCGCCTCGGCGCCCTGGTCGACGCGCTCTCGCCCGTCCCGGCAGGGCCCGCGTGACCCTGCCGCACGGTGCGGTGGCACACCCGCGCCGCCGCACGGCCCAGCAGGCATAGACCCGAACGAGAAAAAGGTGACTGACGTAATGCCGAACAACGAGAACGAGCTCAGCGTCGTCGTGCGGGACGCCATCGCGGAGGCGCTCGGCCTCGACACCGAGGAAGTCGTGCCCGATGCCACTGTCCTCGGTGACCTGGACGCCGAGTCGATCGACCTCCTCGACATCCTCTTCCGTATCGAGCGCGCTTCCAAGGTCAAGATAAAGATGGCCGACCTGACCGAGATCATCCAGGGCGGCATCCCGGACGAGGAGTTCGCCTCGGAGGACGACGTGATCAGCGCGACCGGGCTCGCGCAGTTGAAGAAGGTGCTGCCGCAGATCGACACGGACGCACTGTCCGGCACGCTCGTCGCGGACGAGGTGCTCACCCTCTTCACCGTCCAGAACCTGACGGACATGGTCGCCGAACGTGCGTCCGTTGTCACGGCCGCGGCCTGAGAACACCGCGGGGCTGCCGGCCGGCGGCAGCCCCGCACCACCCCGTCTGCGGGTCGGCACGGACGTCGTCGCCATCGCGCGGATCGACGAACTGACGTCCGCGGACACCGGATGGCAGGACGGGATCTTCACCGCGCGGGAGCTGGCCTACTGCCGGCGCAGGCGCCGCCCCGCCGATCATCTCGCGGCCCGCTTCGCGGCGAAGGAGGCCGTTCTCAAGGCACTGGGCACCGGAATGTGCGCGGGCATGGAGTGGACCGACATCGAGGTCGTCAACGACCGTGCCGGCCGCCCCCGGGCCCGTCTGCACGGCGAGGTGGCCGCCACGGCGGAGCGGCTGGGGATGCAGCAGATCGACATATCCATGACACACAGTGCGGGCATCGCGCTGGCCCAGGCGCTGTTGGTGTGCGCGCCCGAAGGAGACAACGAATCATGACGCTCGAAGGCCGGGTCGCTCTGGTCACCGGCGGCTCTCGCGGTATCGGACGGGCCATCGCACTCCGGCTCGCGGCCGACGGTGCCGCGGTCGCCGTCAACTACCGCTCCCGCAAGGACGAAGCCGAGCAGGTCGTCGAGGAGATCACCGCCCGGGGCGGCCGGGCGCTGGCGTTGCGGGCCGACGTGTCCGACCCGGAGGCCGCGCGGGAACTCGTACGGCAGACCGTCGACGCGGACGGCCTGGGCGGGCTGCACATCCTGGTGAACAACGCCGGCATCGCCCAGGACGGGCTCATCTACGACCAGGCGTTCGAGGACTGGTGGGAAGTCGTCAAGGTCAACGTCGGCGGTGTCTACGCCTGCACGCGCGCCGTGGCCGAGCACTTCATGTCCCAGCGGGACGGCACCGTCGTGAACATCTCCTCGATCATGGGCGAGGGCGGCTGGATCGGTCAGTCCAACTACTCGGCCTCCAAAGGCGCCGTCAACGCGTTCACCCGGGCCGCCGCCGTCGAACTGGCCCGCTTCGGCATACGGGTCAACGCCGTACTCGCCGGGTTCACGGCCACCGACCTGATCGGCGGGCTGCTGGAGAAGGACGGCGGCCGGAACATCAAGCGGCAGCTGCCCTTCCGGGAGTTCGCCACGCCGGAGCAAGTGGCCGGCGCGGTGTCCTTCCTGGCGGGTGAGGACGCCGCGTACGTCACCGGCGAACTGCTGCGGGTCGACGGCGGCTGGGCGGGTCAACTGGGCCTCGGAAGGGCCAAGTAGGGGAAGATCCATGAGATTCCATCTGATCGACCGCATAGACGACTGGGAGCCCGGAGTACGCCTGCGGGGACGCAAGGTCACCTCCGCCGACGAGCCCTACTGGAGCCCCACGCCCGACGGGCCCGTGATGCCCGGCGCGCTGGTACTGGAGGCGCTGGCACAGGCGGGCACCTGGCTGCTGCTGCTCAGCACGGACTACAAGAAGCGTGCCGCCCTGGCGAGCGCCGCCAACGTGCGGTGGCACGGCGAGGTGCGCCCCGGCGACGTGCTCGAACTCGACGTCGGCTTCGGCTCGCTGGACGAGACCGCCGTGGTCCTGGACGGCGCCGTCCGGGTCGGCGGGCGGACGGTGCTGGAGGCCACCGGCGTCATGTGCGCCGCCCTCGGCAGCGACCTGCTGGAGGACCCGGAGGACACCGAACGGATGGGCCGCCATCTGCTGCGCACGGAGGTGCTGCGATGAAGCGAGTAGTGATCACCGGGATCGGGGCCGTGACCCCGCTGGGCAACGACGCCCCCGCCACCTGGGAGGGCCTGGCCACCGGCCGCAGCGGCGTCGGCGAGCTGACCACCATCGAGACCGAGGGCTTCCCGGTACGGATCGCCGGTCAGGTCAAGGACTTCCGGCTGCGCGACCTGGTGCCCCGCGAGGTGGGCCTGCGCCATCTGTCCCGGCCCGGGGAGTTCGGTCTCGCAGCCGCCCATGAGGCGTTGCGCGACGCGGGCGTGGACCGCGACACCTATGACAGCGGCGACATGGGAGTCTCCGTCGGGGCGAGTGTCGGCCGGCCCGGACTGCGGTGGCTGCTCGACGTCGGCGAACTGCGGGAGACCACCGGCGACGCGAACGCGTTCATCCCGTACAGCCCGTCCGACGCCCTGGAGTTCAGCCAGAACGTCCCGGCGGCCGCCATCGCCCGGCTGCTCGACGCCACGGGGCCGCAGCTCGGGATCAGCACGGCCTGCTCGGGCTCCGGGCACGCCATCGGCGAGGCGTTCCGGAGCATCCAGGAGGGCGACGCGACGCTGATGCTGGCCGGCGGCTACGACTCGCTGACGTCCTGGATGGACGTCCTCGGGTTCAGCCTGCTGGGCGCGCTCACCGACCGGTACAACGACAATCCGCAGGCGGCCAGCCGGCCCTTCGACGGCGAGCGCTCCGGCTTCGTCCTCGGCGAGGGCGGTGTCATGTTCGTCCTGGAGGAACTGGAGTCCGCGCTGGCCCGCGGCGCCCGGGTCCACGCCGAGGTCCTCGGCTACGGATCCAGTCTCAACGCCTGGCGGATCACCGACTCCCCGCCCGACGGTTCCGGCGCGATCGAATCGATGTCCAGTGCCATCGCCGACTCCGGTGTGGGCACCGGCGGCATCGACTACGTGGTGGCACACGGCACCAGCACCCAGGGCAACGACCTCTCCGAGACCACCGCCATCAAAAAGGTGTTCGGCGAGGACGCCGCCCGCCTGGTGATCAGCTCGCCCAAGTCGATGTCCGGGCACCTGACCTCGGCCGGTGCCGCGCTCAGCGTGCTGGCCGCGGTGGGGGCGATCGAGAACTCGCTGGTGCCGCCGACCATCAACCTCACCTCGCCGGACCGCAAGCTCGACCTGGACTATGTGCCGAACACCGCCCGCGAGCGGCCGGTGGCACACGCCCTGGTCAACGCCTTCGCGTTCGGCGGCACCAACATCAGCCTGGTCGTGGGCGGTTACGAGGCGGCACGGTGAGCGAGTCCGCTGCCCCGCCGCACGCCCACCCGGTGCACGCGCGGCTGTCCGACGTCCGGGTACGGCCCGGTACGGCGGCCACGGCACGGCGCGACGTCCCCAACACCCTGGACGTCTTCGCCACGCATTTCCCGCGCCACCCCCTGCTGCCCGGTGTCCTGCTCCTCGCGACCGCCACCGACGTGGCCCTGCTGGCCGCGCCGCCGTCCGCGTATGGCTGGCGGCTCCAAGAGGCGACCCGGGTGCGCTGGCGGCAGCCGGTCCGCCCCGGCGACCAGGTGTCGGTGCACACGGAACTCACCGGCCGGGACAGCGAGGACACCCTCCACTTCAGGGCCACCGCGACGGTGGCCGGCGAGATCGTCGCCAGCGTCCGGCAGCTGACCGTCACCCGCCGGGTCCCTCAGCCGGCCACCGCGGCCGATTCACCCAAGGAGCAGTGATGAGCGGCACCGAACGCGACGTCGTGATCACCGGTATCGGTCTGCTGACCGCGCTCGGCGAAGGACCCGAGGCCAACTGGAAGGCCATCGTCGAGGGACACAGCGGCATCCGGCCCATCCAGGAGTACGACACCGCGTGCCTGCAGACCCGCCTCGGCGCCGAGATCGACGGGTTCGACCCGCGGCGCTTCGCCTCCCGGCGGCAGTTGAACACCATGAACCGCGGCGACCGGCTCGGCCTCGCGGCCGCTGCCCTGGCCCTGCGGGACGCCGGCATCGACACCGGTACCGACCTGGGTGTGCGCACCGGGGTGTTCCTGGGCGGCAACAAGTCGATGGGCCGGATGGGGCAGCTGATCTCGGGCCTGCGTCCCATCCGCCGGCCGGACGGCACCCCGGACATGAAGCTGCTCGGTGAGACGGCCGACACGGTCATGCCGCCGCTCTTCTTCGTGGAGGGCCTGCAGCCGGGCGCGGTCTTCCACGTCTCGCAGACCTTCGGCATCCGCGGGGCCAACGCCTTCTTCGCGGGCACCGCCGACGCGGGTGCGACGGCGATCGCCCGGGCGGCGCGCGCCATCAGGCGGGGAGAGGCCGACCGGATCGTCGCCGGCGGCTACGACGACGCGACCAGCTGGTGGTCGATGACCCACCTGGACCGCATGGGCGTGCTCACGACCCGCAACGAGCTGGGCGCCGCCGCCTTCCGGCCCTACGACGAGGACCGCAGCGGCGCGGTCCTCGGCGAGGGCGGCGCGGTGCTGGTCCTGGAGGACAAGGAGAGCGCGCTCGCCCGCGGCGCCCGGGTCTACGCCGAGGTACGGGGGGTCGGCAACGGCCATGACGGCCGGACCCCGCCCGCCACCGACCCGGAGGGCCGCGGTCTGGTCCGGGGCGTGCGGCGTGCCCTGGAGGACGCCCGGCTGCACCCCTCGGACATCGGCTACATCGCCTCGCACGGGTCGGCCACCAAGATCGGTGACCGCAGCGAGGCCACCGCCCTGCGCACCGTCCTCGGCGAAGCCGCCCGCTCGGTGCCGGTCAGCTGTGTCAAGCCGCAGACCGGTCATCTGGTCGGGGGCGCGGGCGCGCTGAACGTCGCGGTGTCGGCGCTCGCGCTGCACCACGGCGCGATCCCCGCGACCGCCAACCTCGATTCCCCGGACCCGGCCTGCGCCATGGACCTGGTCCGCGGGGCGGCCCGCGAGTCCCGGCCGGACACGGCCCTCGCCCTGGCCCGCGGCCTCGAAGGCCAGGCCGTGGCGGTGGCGCTGGGCCGGACCGCCTAGCCCCCGCCCGCCCCAGGCCTACGGACGACCAGCTCAGGAGGAGTCAGACACATGGAGAACATGCTTTCCGGCGTGGCGCGGGTGGTGGTCTCCGGCGTGGGCGCGATCACCTCTCAGGGCGGCTCCGCCGAGGCGTTCTGGGACGGTGTCCGGGCCGGAGACGTCGCCATCCGCCCGGTGCGCGGCCTGCCGATGGACGGCTACCAGACCCGTATCGGCGGGGAGGTCACCGCGACCGCCCGCCCCGCCCACAGGTACACGACGGACGACGGCGTCCGTGAACCCTCCGTGGACTTCGCGCTGGTCGCGGCCGAAGAGGCCGTGCGGGCGACCGGCCTCACCCCGGGATCCGACATCCCGGCGGAGCGCTGGGGCGTCGCCTACGGCACCTGCAACGGCGGCTGGCGCAGCGCCGAGCACGCGCTGCGCGCCAAGGCGGCCGGCGAGGAACCCGACTGGCAGCGGTACACCCTGGTGCCGCCGCAGGCGGCGGCCGAGGCGCTGAGCGCCGCGTTCGGCCTCAAGGGACCGGTGTTCTCGGTGAACACCGCCTGCGCCTCGGGGGCGCACGCCGTGGCCCACGCCCTGGAGGTGATCCGGGCGGGCCGGGCGGACGCCATGCTGGTCGGCGGCAGCGACGCCTTCACCGAGACGGCGTTCGCCGGGTTCAGCAGCCTCGAATCGCTCTCCGGCCGGCCCGCGGCGCCCTACTCCAAGGACCGTTCCGGACTCTCGCTCGGCGAGGGCAGCGGCATGCTCGTCCTGCTCTCGGCCCAGGCCGCCGGACGGCTCGGCGCGCCCGTGCTCGCCGAGGTCCGGGGCTACGGCCTGTCGGCCGACGGGTACCACCCGACGGCGCCGCACCCCGAGGGCGCGGGAGCGGCCCGCGCCATCGGCGGGGCGCTCGCCTCCGCCGGCCTGGCCCCCGCCGACGTGCGGTACATCAACGGGCACGGCACCGGCACGCCCAAGAACGACTCGGCCGAGAGCAACGCGGTGCGCCTGGCGCTCGGCGAGGACGCCGAGAAGACCGCGCTGAGCAGCACTAAGTCCATGGTGGGCCATCTGCTGGGCGCGGCCGGTGCGGTCGAGGGCATCGCTACCGTGTTCGCGCTGCGCGACCAACTCGCCCCGCCCACTGCGGGCTTCTCCGAGACCGACCCCCAGTGCGGCCTCGACCCGATTCCCGGCATCGGGCGCCCGATGGCCCTGGACGCCGCCCTGTCCAACAACTTCGCCTTCGGCGGCGCCAACGCCTCGGTCGCCTACGCCCGCCCCGGCGCACCCTTCGACGAGCCCCTGGCCGGTGCCCCCGACGACGTGGTCGTCACCGGGTTCGGCGCCCTGACCGCGGCCGGCGACAGCCCCGAGGCGCTCTGGCAGGCGTACGCGGACGGCACCCGCCCCGGTGCGGAGGAGGACGGACTGCGGGTCGCCCGCGCCGTCTTCGACCCGGACGCGGCTGGCACCCGCAAGGAGCGCCGGCGCATGGACCGGCTGTCCCAACTGGCCATCGCCGCCTGCCGGGCCGCCCTGGCGCACGCGGGGGTGCTCGGTGCCGGCGAGCGCGCGGAGACCGGTGTGGTCCTCGGCACCGGCATCGGGCCGGTGGAGAGCAACGAAGCGTTCTTCCTCCCGGTACTCACCGGCGGGCCGGCCCTGGGCAACCCCGGGATCTTCCCGAACACCGTGTACAACGCCGCGGCCGGGCAGGTGGCCATGGCCCTGGGCGTCAAGGGCCCGACGTCCACCCTGACCTCGGCGCACGCGGCGGGCGCCGCCGCCCTGGGTGTCGCCTACGACCTGCTGCGCAGCGGACGGGCCGACCGCGTCGTGGTCCCCGCCGTGGACGCCTTCTCCCCCGCCGCGCTCGACGGCTACCGGAGCATCCCGCTGTTCGGTCCGGTGTCCGGGCGGCGCTACACGCTGGCGGAGGCCGGCATCGCCCTGGTGCTGGAGCGGTCCCAAGCGGCCCGGGAGCGCTCCGCGACGGTCCACGCGGTCGTCCGCTCGCACGCGACGGCCTCCGACGCGTTGGGCGTCGGCCGCTGGCACCGCTCGGGCGCCGGGGTCGAGCGGGCCATGCGCGCCGCCCTGGCGGACGCCGGTCTCACCCCGCCCGAGCTGGCCGAGGTGTGGGCCAACGCCGCCGGCCTGGCCGCGGCAGACCGGCCGGAACAGGCCGCCCTCGACCGGGTTTTCGACGGTGCTACCACGGTGGTCCGCACTCCCAAGCGAACGCTTGGCGAACCGGTGGGGGCCGGCGCCCAGTTGGCGGCGGTCCTCGCCATCGGCTCCTGGCAGCGCGGCCTTTCCCGGGGGCCCGCCCTCATCAACAGCTCCTCACTGGGCGGCACGCACACGTCGATCGTGCTCGCCCCCGCCCCGACGTCCGAAAGGGAGTCCGCCCGATGACCACCACCGAGAACCTCAGCGTGAGGATCCTTGCCACCGGCGGGCACGTACCCGGCGACCCGATCGACAATGCCGCCCTGGAGAAGATCGTCGGCCCGCTGCCGGACGACGTCCTGGAGGGCATTCAGGTCGGCACCCGGCACTGGATGATCGACACGGTCACCGGCAGGCATCTGACGTCCAACAGCCGGATGGCGGAGGCCGCCGGCCGCCAGGCCCTGGAGCGGGCGGGGGTCGGGGCGGACGAGATCGACCTGCTGGTGGTCTGCACGGCGAGCCCCGAGTACCTGCTGCCCAACGTCGCCACGACCGTGCAGCACTATCTGGGTCTTGAGCGGTGCGCCGCCATCGAGGTGCGCGGTGCCTGCGCCGGCTGGGTGCAGGCGGTGGACATCGCCCGCCGCCAGCTCGCCGACGGCACCGCCCGCACGGCGCTGGTGATCGGCAGCGAGGCCATCTCGCCGCTGATGGCTCCGATGTTCCTGAACAAGGACCCCTTCAAGGTCCGGATGCGCGAGCGGCTGACGCTGTACACCTTCGGGGACGGCGCCGGCGCGGTGGTGATGCGGGCGGAGCCCGCGGAAGCCGGTCACACCGACGACTTCGCGTTCGTCAACGCCTGCATGGGCGGCCTGCGCAAGCCGGGCATGGAGATCATCGGCGGCGGTACCGACGTGTCGCAGCCGGAGCAGCTGCGGCGCAAGCGGCTGATCGACATGCGGGTGGACGTGCCGGGGACCACGACCTTCGGGCCCCGGGTCTTCGTCACGGCCATCAAGGACATGGCCCGCCGCTCCGGCTGGTCGCTGACCGACCTCGACGCGCTGGTCCTGCCCGAGGGCAACGCGGACTACTTCGCCCGCGAGTACGAGGACGCGGGGCTGTCCGCCGCGGACGACGCGGCGCTCGACGGCAAGATCATGGAGAACCTCGCCGCGGTCGGCGCCACCGGCTCCGCGGCCGTACCGCTCGCCCTCGACGACGCCTGGACGGCGGGCCGGATCCGGCCGGGCCACAAGGTCGTCCTGCTCGGCATCGAGGCCAGCCGCTACATCTACACCGGCCTCTCGCTCACCTGGCGGACCCCCGCCCCCGCGTCCGCGTGATCCCCGGTCCCACCAGCACGACTGTCATGGAGGCAGAAATGGAACAGCGCACCTTGGGCAAGGACGGACTCACGGTGTCGGCCGAGGGCCTCGGCTGCATGGGGATGACCTTCGGCTACGGGGACGCGGACGAGGCCGAGGCCGTCGCGACGATCCACCGGGCCCTGGAACTCGGGGTGACCCTGCTGGACAGCGCCGACATGTACGGGCCCTTCACCAACGAGGCGCTCGTCGGCAGGGCCGTCCGCGGCCGGCGTGACCAGGTGGTCCTGGCGACGAAGGTCGGCAACGAGATCGACGCCGACGGCCGGCTGACCGGTTCGCTCAACAACCGTCCCGACTACATCAAGCGGGCGGTCGAGGGCAGCCTCGCCCGCCTGGGCACCGACCACCTCGACCTCTACTACCTGCACCGGATCGACCCCGAGGTACCCGTCGAGGAGAGCATCGGCGCCATGGCCGAGCTGGTCGCGGAGGGCAAGGTCCGGCACCTGGGAGTGTCCGAGGCATCGGCCGCGACCATCCGCCGGGCCCACGCCGTGCACCCGCTGGCCGCCGTGCAGACCGAGTACTCGCTGTTCACCCGGGATGTCGAGATCAACGGCGTGCTGGACACCGTACGGGAGCTGGGCATCGGCTTCGTCGCCTACAGCCCGCTGGGCCGCGGCTTCCTCACCGGCGGTATCCGCAGCACGCGGGACATTCCCGAGGGACTGGACTTCCGCCGCATCTCGCCGCGCTTCACGGAGGACAACCTGCGGCGCAATCTGCCGGTCGTCGACGCGCTCAGTGTCCTGGCGGACCGCGTGGGCGTCTCCGTGACCCGGCTCGCGCTCGCCTGGGTGCTCTCCCGCGGTGACGACGTGGTCGCCATCCCCGGCACCAAGCGCCGCAGATACCTGGAGGAGAACGTCGGCGCCCTCTCCGTCCCGCTCACCGCCGAGACCATCGCCGAGATCGACCGGATCGCCCCGCACGGGGTCACGGCGGGCGACCGTTACCCCACCCAGGACATGGCGCAGCTCGAAGGCTGACCATCCCCATCCGACCAGGCTAGGAGAACACTTGTGTCTGCATCGCGCGCACGCCGCGTCCTGATAGCCGGCGGCGGTATCGGCGGCATCGCCGCGGCGCTCGCTCTGCAGCAGCGGGGCATCGAATGCGCTGTGTTCGAAAGCGCTCCCGAGCTGCGCGATGGCGGTGCCGGTCTGCACATCTGGACCAACGGCATGCTGGCGCTCGAATACCTGGGTCTCGCGGAGAAGGTCCGGGAGACCGCACCGGCGCAGGACATCTGCTCCTTCGCCGACTGGCGCGGCAGATCCATCGGCGACTGGCCGGTCGGGGAGTTCGTCGCCCGGTACGGGCAGCCGACCGTCGCCATCGGCCGCTCACAGCTGCACGGCATCATGCGGGACGCCCTCACCACGCCCGTGCGCACCGGCGCCCAGGTCACCGGTTACGTCCAGGACGGCACGGGCGTCACCGTGCGGTTCGCCGACGGCTCCGAGGAGCGGGGCGACGTACTGGTGGGCGCCGACGGCATCCACTCGGCGGTGCGCGCGCAGCTGCGCGGCCCCCAGCCGCCGCACTACACCGGCTACATCGCCTGGCGCGGCCATGCGCACCTGGGCCCCGAGGAGATCGCACCCGGCAGCTTCCTCGGCCTGTTCGGGCGCGGCACCCGCTTCACCTACTACGACATCGCGCCCGGCGTCGTGCACTGGATGAGCGTGGCGAACGGCCCCGCCGGCGGCCGCGACCAGGGCACCGGTGAGGACACCCTGCGGATGCTGCGCTCCCGGCACCGCGGCTGGGTCGACCCGGTCTCCCGGATCCTGGAGGCGACCGACCCCGACAGCATCATCCGCAACGACGTCATCGAGCGCCGCCCGGACAGCGTCTGGGGCGAGGGCCGGGTGACGCTGCTCGGCGATGCCGCGCACGCGGTGAGCTTCAACATCGGCCAGGGCGCGTGCCTGGCCGTCGAGGACGCGCTCGTCCTCGCCGAGCACCTGACCCGGAAGGGCGACGTCGGTGCCGCACTGCGCGGGTACGAGAGCGAGCGACAGGTCCGCACCGCTCCGATGCAGGTGCTGGCCTCGCGGATCGGCAGGGTCGGCGCGCTGGAGAACCCGCTGGCCGTCTGGGTGCGCGACAAGATCATGAAAGCGGCCTGGACCCGTGTGGCGTTCGCCGCCGCCGAGAAGGAGCACGTCGCCTACGGGACCCGCTGGCGCAGCCAGGGCCGCAGTCTCCAGGGCCAGAACTGACGCTCGGCATCCACATCGGTACAGGGACGAGAAAGGGCAGTTGCGTGGCAGTGTCCACAGAACAGAACAAAGCGATCATCCGCCGTGTCTTCGACGAGTTCGTCAACCAGGGCGACTTCTCCGTGGTGGACGAGATCTACCGGCCGGACATCATCGACCACGAGGGACTGCCGGGCGCCCCCGAGGGCGTCGAGGGCGTCAAGTACACGATCGCCGGCCTGCGGACCGCGTTCCCGGACCTCAAGGTCGTCATCGAGGACATGAGCGCCGACGGTGACCACGTCGTCATCCACAACACCTGGCACGGCACCCACCTCGGCGAGCTGCTGGGCATGGAGCCCACCGGGCGCACCATCGAGTCCACCGGCATCGTCGTCTGGCGCCTGGACGAGGGGCTGATAGCGGAGCGCTGGGCGATCGGCGTGGCGTCCAACATGTTCGCGCAGCTGGGCATGCGGATGTTCGCCCCGGGCAGGACGCGCCGCCCGGCCCGCACGACCGGTACGCCGGTGGTGCGCGTGGTGCCGGTGCGGCCAGGGAAGACCGAGGCGTGGCACCGGCTCAACTCCGAGCTGGCCGGCCCCCGGCTGCGTGAGTACGAGGCGTCCCGCCGCCGGCTGGGCATCGGCCGCGAGGTCTTCCGGCCGCTGCCCGGAACCGGCGAGGGACAGGTCGCCGTCTACTTCGAGACCGATGACCCAGCCCGCACCGCCCGTCGCTGGGCGAACTCCGAGGACCCCTTCGACCAGTGGCTGCGCGAGCGAATCCACGACATCCACGGCACCGACCCGTGGCTCGCGGACCAGGCCGCCGGGGACACCGCGGGGCACTCCTGGACGGCCCCGCCGAAGCTCACCCGCGTGGGGGCCGACGGATGACGCTCCTGCACGGAATCCTGTCCGGCATCGCCCTGCTGTCCGTCGCCGTGATCTACGGCACCGATGTGTTCTCCGCGCTGGTCCAGCGGCCGGCCATGGCCCGGGTGGACGACGAAGTCCTCACGGCCACCATGGGGTTCATCCACCTCTACGGAGACAAGCGGCTGTCCGTGCCGGGCGTGATCGGTGTCGTGGCCACCGCGCTCACCACGGGTGCGGCCGCGTTCACCGGGAACACCGTTGCCCTCGTGGCGGGGGCGGTCGCCCTCGTCCTGCTGATCGTCTGGCTCGTCATCTACGGCCGTATCAGCGCTCCGGTGAACAAGAAGCTGACCGCCGCGGCCGTGGCGGGCGTGACCGCCACCGGAGCGCGGCAGCTGCAACTGACCTGGGACAGCGTGATCAACGTACGTGTCCTGCTCCAAGGGCTCGCCCTGTGCGCCCTGTTCCTGGGCGCGGCCATCCGCTGAGGCCCTCCGGCCCCGGCGGTGACCGCGCGCAACGCACCACAACTCCCCCAAGAAAGAGGCAGTCTCATGAAGGTATTCGTCACTGGCGGATCGGGTTACATCGGTCGCTCACTGCTGCGCATCCTGTCGGAACGGGGCGACTCGGTGACCGCGCTCGTGCGGTCGGACGAGTCGGCCAAGACGGTCTCCGACCTCGGTGCGACACCGGTGAAGGGCGAACTGACGGACGCGACGGTGCTGCGTGAAGCGGCCGCCGCGGCCGACGGCGTGGTGCATCTCGCGCTGACCGGGGACGAGCGGTCGGGCGAGGTGGACCGGGCCGCGGCGAACGCCCTCCTCGCCGGCGCGGGCGGCAACCCGTACGTCCACACGGGAGGCAGCTGGACCTACGGCGACACCGACGGGTTCGCCGACGAGGACGCGCCCTTCGCCCCGCCGATGATCACCGCCTGGCGGGGCCCGCTGGAGGAGCAGCTGCTGGCCACGCGGACGCAGGGCAGCCACCCGGTCATCGTGCGCCCCGGCATCGTCTACGGACAGGGCGGCGGCCTGCTCGGCTTCTTCCTGGGCGAGGGCGTCCAGGCCGGTGCGATCGGTTACCTGGGCGACGGCACGAGCCACTGGTCCCTGGTGCACGTCGACGACATCGCCGACCTCTACGCCCGCGCGCTCACCGCACCGGCCGGCGGCCACTACCTGGGCGTGACCGGGGTGAGCGTGCAGACCCGTGAGGTCGCGGAAGCGCTCGGCCAGGCGGCGGGCATCCCCGGCCGCACCCGCTCGATCAGCCGTGAGGAGCTCGCCGGCAAGCTCGGTCCGCTGGCCGACGCGCTCTTCCTGGATCAGCGGTTCGCCACCACGAAGGCCCAGGACGAGCTCGGCTGGAACCCGCGCCACCGTGACCCCCTGGCGGATCTGGCCGGCGGCCGCTGAGCGGACGGGGCGGGGCGCCGCGGCGTGAGCCGCGGCGCCCCTTTGCCGCGTGGGCCGGACACGGGGACGGCGCACTGCGGAAAGGACGGGACCGGTGGGGTCCTGTACCCGTGACGTTCCTTGATCGTTGCGGTAGGAAGTCGAGATGCGGTACGCGCAAGGGAGCGGGCTGACGCCCGAGGAGCAGCAACAGCGGGAACGACTGCGCCTGGAGGCGGCCGGCCGGTTCGCACGGGGTGACCGGACCGAGGCCGTCGCACGGGACCTGGGGGTGACGGCGCGCTCGGTGCGACGCTGGCGTCGGGCGTGGGAGCAGGGCGGCGTGGACGCGCTGCGCTCGTCCGGGCCCGCGTCGGTCGAGCGGTTGAGCCCGGAGCAGTGGGAGCTGCTGGAGCGGGAGTTGCGGCGCGGACCACGCGCCCACGGCTTCGACGACGAGTTCCACGGCTGGTCCCTCCAGCGCGTCAGCCTGCTGATCGCGCGCATGTTCGAGGTCGGCTACACCGCCCAGGGCGTGTGGAAGCTGCTGCGCCGGCACGGGTGGACCGCCCAGGTCCCCGTGGAACCGGCCGGGGAGGGCGGCGA
Organism: Streptomyces sp. DSM 40868; assembly: GCF_011820545.1. Classification (NCBI taxonomy): domain Bacteria; kingdom Bacillati; phylum Actinomycetota; class Actinomycetes; order Kitasatosporales; family Streptomycetaceae; genus Streptomyces; species Streptomyces sp. DSM 40868. Next base: position 7,080,157 of record NZ_CP050504.1, on the reverse strand, counting down.
GGAGCCGGTCACCGTGTGGAAGAACGAGGTGTGGCCCCCGGAAAGACAGCCGCGGCACACCTGGGCGCCCCCAATCGAAGCACCGGACACCACGAGTTCAAGAGAGTAGTATTGCGGCAGGCACGCAGTGCCGCAGGAGGGGGGATGCTGCATGGACTCTGCCCGAGTCGACAGCAGGAATACCACGGAAATCAATGACAGTCACGATCCGGTGCTGAATTTTGCCGCACGCCAATCGGAATTGATCCGCCGGTACCGCGACTGCCTCATTCTGGAACACAACCCGTTCGGAACCGTTTCCAAGCACTGGTGGCATACGGCCAGGTACGCGCGCGAAATACTGATGGAATGCGAATTCTCCTTACGGAACGGCCGGCTTCCGGTTCCCGCCATCGCGGTCCTGGACTACCGCCCGGACTGCACCACCGACGAAGAGCGTGATCAAGCGGCGATCCAGTGCATCCAGGCGGGCCGGACGCTGTTCCGGGTGATCGCCGAGGAACTGTGCCTGCTGCTTCAGGGCGAGGACGGTGCCCGCCGGCTGGCCGGGACCCTCACCGATCTGCACGCCGCGATTCACCGGAGCCTGGAGAAGCCGGTCGTCGAACTGGAGAGCGTACGGCGCAACCAGCGCAACCTCTCGCGCGAACTCCACGACCAGGTCGGCAACCACGTCAGTCTCGCCCTGCGTCAGCTCGAACTCCTGGAAGCCGTCTGGCGCAAGGCGGATGAGCGGGAGCGGGACGAACGGTTCAGGAGCCTGAAGGACACTCTGGTCAGCACGGGGAGCGCGGTCCGCGGGATCGTGAGCGGCCTGCGCGTCGACACGGACGGGCGGCCCGGACTACAGGCGTCGCTCACGTCGTACCTCACCGCCGCCGACGCCTCGGACCTGGTGGTGAATTTCCACATCCAGGAGCGCGCGAACAGCGTGGACACCTGCCTGGAGGGCGCCCTTTTCATCATGCTGCGGGAATGCCTGCGCAACATCGTGAGCCACGCGAACGCTTCCCAGGTGTCCATCACCGCGGACATCGTCGGCCGAGAACTGGTCGTCCGGGTCGAGGACGACGGCGCCGGATTCGACCCGAGCGTCCGGATCGGAAACGGCCTGAAGTCGCTGCACGAGCGTGCGGAAGAACTCGGCGGGCACCTGACCATCAAAAGCGCCGTCGGTTCCGGTACACAGATCTCCATTATCGTTCCGCTGGACGAGGTGGAACCACAATGACGGTCCCGGTGCGCCCGGAAGGCCCTATCCGGGTCATGGCGGTAGACGACCATTCCCTGCTGCGCAACGCCCTCTGCGAATTACTGAACGCGGAGGACGATCTCGAAGTCGTCGCGCAGACGGATGTGTCCGCGCAGATCCTGGAGCTGGCGGTCGAGCACCGGGTGGATGTCGTCCTGCTCGATGTGGAGATGCCGGACCACCATGCCCCCACCGTGGTGGAGGAGCTGTCCAGTGCCCTGCCCGACCTGTGCGTCCTGATCCTCAGCATGCACGACGACCCCCAGCTCGTCCAGGAGTTGATGCGCCGGGGCGCCCGGGGGTATCTGCACAAGACCGCGCACCGCGAGACCCTGCTCGCGGCGATCCGCGCCATCCGGGGCGGCGACTCCCACACGATCATCGCGATACCGCAGTCGGAGAGCCGGCGCAGCGCCTTCGCGCCGGTGCCCACGGGGCTCTCGCCCCGTGAGCGGGAGGTCCTGACCCTGGTGGCCAACGCCTTGAGCAACCGGCAGATCGCCCATCGGCTCGGGGTGGCGGAAGGCACGGTCAAGCGCCATCTGCGCAACATCTTCGACAAGTTGGGGGCGGTGTCCCGGGTGGACGCCGTGAACAAGGCGCTCGACGCCCATCTGATCGTCCGCAGACCGCACCTGGCCGAGGGCTAGGTTCAGCCGATTCCGGCCAGGCCCCGCGCGTCCCGCCGCCGTGCCCCGCGGGAGACGGCCAGCGGATCCCAGCCCGCCGCCCGTTCGGGCAGCAGATCCGGATCGCCGAGCCGCACGCCCCGGTGCGTTTCGGGCAGCAGCCGGCGGTCCAGGATCTGCGCGGCACAGGCCAGACCCCCGACGGCGGCGCCGGTGATGCCGCTGCCGTACCGGGTGCCGGCGCCCACGACGTGCAGCCCCTCAACGGTGGTACGGGTGTCGGGGCGGTTGCCGGCACCGCCCCACTGGGCCAGGCCGTAGGGCGTCCCCCCGGTGGTGAGCGTGTAGCGCTCATGTGTCAGGGGCGTCGCCGTCTCCAGGTGCACGATGTGCTCGCGGAAGGGGCCGATGGCCTCCTCCGCGGCGCTCAGCATGGCCTCGGTCAGCTCGGCCTTGCGCCGCTGGTAGTCCTCGTTGCGCCGGTAGCGCTCCCCGGCCGCCGGCCCGTCGTGGACGCCCCAGAACGCGTAGTCGGGCGGACACAGGGTCATCACCTGGAAGTTGGTGTGCCCGGGCGGGCAGACGTTGCGGGCACCCGGGTCCTTCAGGGAGGCGAAGGAGAAGAAGAGGAAGGGCACCGGGGCGATCCGCCCTTCGGCCAGCCGCTGGTAGGCGCCCTCGATGTCACCGTCCCGGTACCACCACAGGTTGGCGTTCGGGCGGTCCGCGAGCTCCTTGTCCAGCGCGACGTAGAGCGTGGCGAAGGGCAGCGCCATCGTCGCCCGCCGGGTCCGGTCGACCAGCCGGCGGCCGAAGTGTTCCTCGCCCACCAGCTCGAGCACGGTCCTGCTGTAGTCCGCGTTGGACACCACCAGCGGTGCCCGCAGGACCTCGCCTCCGGTCAGCTCCACCCCGGTGACCGCTCCGTCCGCCACCCGGATGCGCGCCACCCTGGTCCTGGTGCGCAGCTCGCCGCCGTGCGCCTCCAGCGCCTCGACCAGCGAGGCGGCCATCACCTGCCCCCCGCCCTCGGGGTAGTAGGCGCCGCGCAGGTAGTGGTCGGTGACGGCCGCGTGCTGGGAGACGGTCGCCTGGTGCGGACCCATCCCGTAGTTGGGCGACTGGGCGGCCAGCAAGGTCCGGGCCCGCGGGGTGAGACCGCAGTGGTCGAAGAGTTCCGCGACCGTGCGCCGTCCCCACCGGGCCGTCGCCGGGGTGCCGGCCATGACCTCGGCCGGGGTGGGGGCATGCTCCGCCAGCAGCAGCGCACGCGTCTCGGCCGCGACGGCGGCACAGACATCGGTGAACCGCAGGATGCCCGCCGCCTCCGCGGGAACCGCCTCCACCAGCCGTCCGCGGTACGCCGGCCAGCCCACCGGCACGTCCACCGTGAGGCCCGGCAGGGCGATCCGGTCGAAACCGTACGGGTCCATCGCCCGGTATCTGACCCGCCCGTCGAGACCGAGCCCGGAGAAGATCGCGGGCAGGATCCCGTCCGGCCCGCAGTCCCCCAGGTAGTGGACGCCGACATCGAACTCGTAGGCCCGGCGCCGGCGGAAGACATGGCTGCTGCCGCCCGCCACGTCGTGCTGTTCCAGCACCAGCACGCTGCGTCCGCCGGCCGCCAGGTACGCCGCGCAGACCAGCCCTCCCATACCGCTTCCGACGACGATGGCGTCCCACTCGCTCCGCTGCTCCATACGGCTCACCCGCTCTCAGCCCCGGCCGCGGACGACCAGCGCACCCGTGTCGCCGTCATGGCCGACAGTGGTGACCAGGCCGATACGCGGCCGCCCGGCCGGCTCGTCCTGCCAGCGGGCGAGCAGCGCGGCGAGCTGCAGCGCACCGCCGGCGCTGTAGGTCTCGCCCAGCACCTCGGCGACCCGCACCTGTTCGGGGACCCGGCCGAGGGCGAGCCGGACCGCGCCTTCCTCCAGCCGTTCCAGCCCGACATGGTGGGTGGCCCCCAGCGAGACGACGTCCACGTCCCCGGGCGCGCAGCCGCTGCGCTCCAGCGCCCGCGTGATGGACGTGGCCAGCCGGTTGCGCAGGCCGCGGTGCCCGGCGTGCCCGACCTCGCAGGCGAGCAGTTCGGCCAGGGCCGACTCCCGCTCCTGTTCGGACGGTTCGGCCGAGACGACGAACATGGCGCAGCCCTCGCCGACCGAGGCCTCCTCGCGCAGGGTCCCGGTGTGGTGCCACGCCCAGGCCATCGGCAGGCTGAGCTCCTCGGCGCCGCCCACCAGCAGCCGGTCGGCGTGCCCCACCGTCATGGCCATCCTGGCGTGCCGGAAGGCGTAGAGCCCGGCGCTGCGGCCGCCCGCGACCGTGGCGTTCAGTCCCTTGAGGCGGTGCCGGATGGCCATCTGGCCGGCGCTGCAGTTCATCACGCTGTGGGAGAACTTGCCGGGGTGGATCAGCTGCGGTTTGTCGAGGGTGAGGGTCTCGTACAGGAGGTCGCTGTAGCCGGCGACGCTGCCGGTGTTCGTGGCCAGGACGACACCGGTGCGCTCCGGGACCGGACCGGAGGCGACCTGGCCGGCCGCCTCCAGCGCCTGCTTGCAGGCGACCAGGCTCAGTCCGGTGAGCCGGTCCAGGTGCTTGATGCCCTTGCGGCCCAGGTGGTCGGCGAGGGAGAAGCCGGGCACCGGCCGCAGCCGCAGCGGCGGCCCCTCCCCCGCGTCCGCGTCGGCGCCGCCGTCCGGCACGTCGCCGCCGGCCAGCAGGCCGCCCAGGGCACCGAGCCCGTACCCCGCGCGGGACACCACTCCGGCGCTGACGACGGTGAGCGGCTGCACGGGCGCCGTGATCATGAGTATCTCCCGAAGACGGTGATGACGTTGTTGCCACCGAAGGCGAAGCCGTGGTTCTGGACGATCCGGGGGCGGGCGTCCCGTCCCCGGACCGGGACGCAGTCCACGCCCTGGCCCAGCTCCGGATCGATCTCGACGAGGTTGGCGGTGGGCGGCAGAAAGCCCTGTTCCAGAGCCTTGCAGCAGGCGATGGCGCCGAAGCCGCTGGCCGCGCCCATGGTGTGGCCGAGCATCGACTTGATCGAGCTGATCGGCGGCAGCCGGTCGCCGAACACCTGCCGGACGGCCTGCACCTCGGTCGAGTCGTTGGTGGGCGTGCCGGTGCCGTGCGCGCAGATGTAGTCGATCTCGTCCGGGGTGATCCCGGCGTTGCGGTGTGCGGCCCGGATGCACGCGGCGATGCTCGCGGCGTCGGGGTGGACCATGTGCGAGGCGTCGCAGTTGGCGGCGTACCCGAGCACCTCGGCGTAGATCCGGGCACCGCGCTCCAGCGCGTGGTCGAGGGGTTCGAGCAGCAGCGAGGCTCCTCCCTCCCCCGTGACGATGCCGGTCCGCCCGGCGTCGAAGGGCCGCGGCAGGTCGTGTGCCATCGCGCCCAGGGCGTAGAACCCGGCGTGCGTCAGCCGGTTCACCGCGTCGGCGCCGCCGGCCAGCATGAAGTCGGCCTCACCGGAGCGCACCATGTCGAAGGCGTGGCCGAGGGCGTAGTTGCTGGCCGAGCAGGCGGTGGGGATGGTCTGGGCGTCGCCGTCGAGGCCGAGTTCGGCGTTGACGGCCTGCGCGATCCGGCCGGCCGGCAGTTGTCCGACCAGGCGCGGTTCGAGGCCTTTGAGTCCCCGAATGACCCACTGGCCGCCCAGGCTCTGGCCCACCGCGGACTCACCGCTGGTGGTGCCCATGATGGAGCCGGACCGGCCCGCGGAGAGCAGCTCCGGGTCGATACCGGAGTCCTGGACGGCCAGCCGGGAGGCCGCGGCGGCGAACAGCGCGCTGCGGCCCCACCGGTCCGGGTCGAGGTGGTGCAGGATGTCGGCGGGCGCGAAGTCGTGGACCTCGGCGGCCTGCCGGCTGGGGAACGGGCTCGCGTCGAAGCTGCGGACGGGCTCGATGCCGACCCGGCCGGCCCGGACGGAGTCGGCGAAGTCACGCACGCCGATTCCGACCGGGCTGACCGCGCCGAGTCCCGTGACGACGACCCGGCGCCAGGGCGTTTCAGGCATGGGCCGCGCATCCCTCGACGGCCAGCATCAGCGCGCGCAGGGTGACCAGGGACTCCAGTTCCTCCTTGGGAACGACGACGCCGAGTTCCTTCTCGATGCGGGAGACGACGGTGATGAGGGTGAGCGAGTCGCTCTCGTACTCGTCGACGAAGTGCCCTTCGTCGGTCAGTTCTCCGTCCTCGAGCTCCAGCTCCTCGGTGACGATGGCGGCCACCTGGTCTCTGAGTTCCATGGTCTGCACGGTCATGATGTCCTCTCGTGACGGTGGTGGGACGGGATCAGGCGGCCGGGGTGGGCGCCTGAAGGGTGATGGCGCCGAGCTGGGACAGCATCAGCAGGTCCTGGCGGTAGCCCCAGTGCTCGACGACCAGCCCGTTCTCGACCCGGTAGATGTGGGTCTGCTCGACGTCGACGGGGCGCTGGGTGGGCTCGATGCCGAGGAAGTCGCCGACGTGACGGCCGGTGAAGCGCAGCCGGAGCACGGCCCGGTCGCCCTCGGCGAAGCTGTCCAGGTGCTCCCACTTGGCGCCCTCGAAGGCGCTGTGGACCCAGCGCGCGGTGCCGAGGTAACCGAGCGGGCCGCCCGGGGTGCCGGGGGGCGCCTCGTGGTCGACGAACTCGGCGCCGATATAGGTGAGGGCGGCCTCCTCGTCCAGGTCGTTGAAGACCTTGCCCATCTCGGTGGCGAGGGCCAGTGCGTCGTTGCTCATCTCGTTGCTCCTTGGAGTGGTACGGGTTCTGCGCGGGGCGGGCTCAGTGCCCGGCACCCAGGCCGCCGGTGACCGGAATGACTCCGGCGGTCACGTACGAGGCGTCGTCGCCGGCGAGGAAGCGCACCGCCGCGGCGACCTCCTGCGGGGTGCCGGGGCGGGCCAGCGCGGTCCTGTCCAGGGCCTGCGCCCGGCGGGTGTCGGTGATGTCCCGCACCATGTCGGTCTCGATCAGACCGGGGGACACCACGTTGACGGTGATGTTGCGCCGCCCCACCTCGATGGCGAGCGACCGGGCGAAGCCGATCAACGCCGCTTTCGAGGAGGCGTAGTTGGTCTGGCCGGGGGCGCCGGCCATCCCGCTCATGGACGACATGTAGATGAGCCGGCCCCAGCGGGCCTTGATCATCGCGGGGACGACTTCCCGGGTGACGGTGACGGCGGCCTGGAAGTTGGTTTCCATCACGGCCCTGAAGTCGTCCTCGGCCATGCCGATCAGCAACTGGTCGCGGGTGATGCCCGCATTGGAGACCAGTATTTCGACCGGTCCCTGCTGGATGGTGACCTGCTCGACCGCGGCCTTGATGTCGTCGGTGCGGGTCACGTCGCACCGTACGGCGAAGAAGCCGGGCGGCGGTTCGCCCTGCCGGTAGGTGATGGCGACCTTGTGGCCCTCGGCGGCGAGGACCCGGGCGACGGCGAGGCCGATGCCTCGGTTGCCGCCGGTGACGAGTACGGAGCGGCTCATGCGGTGCCGTCCCACAGGGATTCGAGCCGTTCGCCCGCCGTGGCGGCGTCGGTGAACAGGACCGTGCGCCAGCCGGCCGCCTCGGCGCCGGCGCAGTTGTGCGGAAGGTCGTCCACCAGCACACAGCGCTTCGGGGGCACGCCGGCCCGCCGGGACGCCAGCTCGAACATGGCCGGGGACGGCTTGCGGTGGCCCACTTCGAAGGAGAGCAGCACGTCGTCGAAGAGTTCCTCGGGCCTGATCATGCGCCGCCAGTGCCCGTCCCAGGCGGGCACCATGTTCGAGAGCAGCCCGACGAACGCCCCCCGCTTGCGGGCCTTGCGCAACCGGGCCACCCAGTCGTGGTTGGTCTCGCGCCCGTCGAACCAGGCGTCCGCCATCGTGGTGAGCCGGAGTGTGACGTCGTGCTCCGCCTCCAGCACGTCCCCGATCTCGCGGAGCCATGCCTCCTCGGTCACCAGCGGGGTGTCGATGGGCTCCATGATGTCGCTGGTGCCGTACCGGGCGGTGACCGTGGCCAGCGCGCGTCCGAGGACGGCCTGGTCGACGCCGTACCGGGCGCAGAACTTCCGCATCGTGTGGCCGAGGGGCGGGGTGAGCACTCCTCCGAAGTCCGACCAGACGGCAAGGGGTGGAGCTGGGGTGTCGGGCATGACGCTTCCTCAGAGTCCGAAGGGGCGGGTCGGGTCGACGACGGTGACGGTGAGCGCGGCGATGTCCTGCGCGCCCTGCCGGAAGCCCACCCGGACGTCGTGCCGGGCGGCGCCGGGCGGCACCCGGCTCGCGGTCACCGACAAGGGCAGGTCCAGCTCGGCGAAGCGGGAGAACTCCGCCTCGAACCCGGCCGCGTACACCGGGAGCGGAGCCTGTGCCGCACCCGGGCCCGTGGTGCCCGCCCCGGCGGCGAGGATCGCCGCCTGGCGGGCCGCCTCGACCAGGGCCATGGCCGGCAGGTGGTCGTAGGCGTGGTCGAACAGGGCCGGGTTGTCGAAGCGCGGCACCACCCGCGCGGTGACCGAGCCGGCGGTGACCTCGGGGTCGGCGAGCACGACGTTGAGCGGGTTGCCGCGGCCCACCGACTCCGGGAGAAGCCGGCCGGCCGGCCCGGGCCCGGCGTCCTTCGCGAACTCGGAGGTCAGGGGCGCCGCCGAGCCGCGCTGCGCGTGGCGCAGGAGGTCGTTCTCGTGCTTCTTGAGGAACTGGACGTCCATGGAGTGGTCGCCGATGTGCACGTCCCCCATGAAGAGCCGCTGCACCAGCCGGCCCTTGCGGTAGCGGCCGCTGCGCCGGGTCGGGGTACCGGAGAAGACGGTGTCGATGCGCGGTGCGCCGGGTTCGTCGCCGATGCGCAGGGCCCACAGGTTCCGCAGCGCGAACCGGAACGTGTTCACGATGGCGATCGTCTCGACGGGGATGCCCACGTGGGTGTGGGAGCCCGCGATCGCCACCTGCCGCCCTGCCTCCAGGAACAGCAGGGAGTCGTGCAGTCTCGGCCGTTGCCGGTGGTCGCTGTAGTACAGGTGGGTCAGCGGGAGGTGGATCCCGGCGGTCACCGCCATGGGGCCCAGTGCCCGCACGTCCGTGACGAAGACCTCGGAGATCGCGGAACGGTGCGCGAGAGCACGGTCGATGGTGCGCCCGTACGCGATGTCCGAATCCACGGGAGAGACGGTTTCCTCGGTCACCTGCGTGGTCATGCCCACTTCCTCCGTATTCCTCTGGTTCCGCTTTCCCGTGGGACCCGGCGGGCGGGTCAGCCGACGGTGGCCGTGACCGGGGTCTGCTCCACAGCGATGTCCTCGGTCCTGGTCCGCTTGATAAACAGGGCGCTCAGCGCGCCGAGGAGGACCACCGCGGCTCCGGCCCACAGGACGTACTGGAGGCCGTCGGTGAACGTCCCCGGGGCGGCAGCGGAGCCGTGGCCGGTGATCTGCCGGCTGAACACGGTGGTGAGCACGGCGACCCCGAGCGCACCGCCGAACTCGCGGCTGGTGTTGTTGGCACCGGACGCCTTGTTGTGCTCGGCCTCCCGCACCGAGGCGATCACCGTGGCGGGGTTGCCCGCGAAGACGAGGCCCATGCCGATGCCGGCCAGGGCCAGCGCCGGCACCATGGCGCCGTAGCCGACGTCCGGTGTGACGATGAAGGCGATCCAGCCGAGGCCGATGCCTTGCAGGGCGCAGCCCGCGGCCTGGAGCACGCCGCCGCCGACGCGGTCCACGAACTGGGTGGCGACGGGCACCACGATCATCGGGGCGACGGTCCACGGTAGGGTCCGCAGCCCCGCCTCGAACGGTGAGTATCCCATCGGGCCTTGCAGGAACTGGGTCAGGAAGTAGATCGACCCGAAGACTCCGAAGTACATCGTGACCGACACGACGTTGCTCAGCACGAAGGCCGGGACCCGGTACATGTGCCGCGGGATGAGCGGGCTGGTGCCGACGCGTTCGGAGAGGACGAAGCCCACCGCGAACGCCGCCGCGACGGCGAGACCGGTCAGCGTGGTGCCGCGTCCCCAGCCGTGGTCGGCGGCCTCGACGATGCCCCAGACGGCGGCGACGACGGACCCGGTCACCAGCACCATGCTGAGGCGGTTCAGGGTGCGGTTGTCGCCCCTGCTCTCCCGGACCGCCATGAGGGCGAGCGGCAGGGCCACCGCCCCGACCGGAACGTTGATCCAGAAGATCCAGTTCCAGTCGATCTGCTCGGTCACCAGGCCGCCGGCCAGTGGCCCGACCGCGATGCCGAGGCCGTTGACCCCGCCCCACACGCCGACCGCCATGTTCCGCTGTCTGCGGGGGACGGCGGCGACCGCCAGTGTCAGGGAGACCGGCAGGATCGCTGCCGCGCCGGCCCCCTGGACAATCCGGGCGGCGATCAGCATGCCGACCGAGCCGGCCAGCGCGCAGGCGATGGAGGAAGCCGTGAAGAGGGCGACGCCGGCCAGGAAGACCCGGCGGCGTCCGAAGCGGTCGCCCAGCGCCGCGCTGGCCAGCAGCAGGCCGGCGAAGGCGAGCACGTAGCCGTTCATCACCCACTGGAGTTCGGACTGCCGGACGCCGAACTCCCGGGAGATCTCCGGCAGTGCGTTGGTGACGATGAGATTGTCCAGCGACACCATGAACATCGGCAGGGACGTCGCGATCAACGCCCATACGGGGGCCGGGCCCTTGGCCGTCGCCATCAGCTGTGTCCCTTCACCGTGTGGGCGGAGCCCGGCACCCGGCGCAGGGTGATCAGGTCCGAGGTCCGGCCGGCCATGAGCTCGCCGACCTCGCCGCTGAGCGCGTAGTCGCCGAACGGGGTCATCGCCACCGTCGTCGGGCCGCTGACCGGCCACGGGTCGAACCGCAGGTCGGGGTCGGCGGTGCGCCAGCCGTCCCGGGAGCCGAGGACGGTCACGGCGTCGACCCCGCCCGGTACGCCGACGGCGGCCCCGATCGAGTTGGTGACGACGACCAGCGAGCCGTCGGGCCGCAGCGCGAGGCCGTCGGTGCCCAGCAGCGGCTGCGGCAGCCGCACTTCGCTCACCCGGCTGCGCTCCGGTGCGCCCGGGGTGATCCGGAACATCTTCCCGGTGTCGTAGCGGACGGCGAGCAGATAGCCGTCCGGGTGCCAGACGATGCCGTTCAGGCCGACGATGTCGGCGGCGAAGCGGGGGTCGGTCGCCACCGGGGTCACCCGGCCGGCGCGATCGATTCGCTGGACGGTGTCGTGGACGGAGTCCGTGACGTAGACGTCGCCGCGGGAGTCGAAGGTCAGGTCGTTGGCGAAGGTGCGCTCGCGTCCGCCGGCCACGTCGATACGGCGCTGGAGCCTGCCGGTGTCCAGTGCGAAGACGGCCACGCCCGAGGTGGGCGGCTGGTCGCCGACCTCCAGACGCTGGCGGACCCAGAAGTCGCTGTACGCGACCAGGATGCGATTGCGGGCGACGTCCACGCGGATACCGAGCGTGGAGACCTTGCCGATGCTCGGCGCCAGCTCCGTGACGCTGCCGTCCAGGCCGATCACCGACAGGTTGCCCTGGGAGGCGGAGCCGGTCAGGAACGCGCGGCGGGTCGGGTCCCAGGCGACACCCTCGGGGTACAGCTCGGTGGCGTGCCCGGTGATGACGTCCCGGTCCGTCCGGAGGTCCGCGGTCGCGCCGGCGGCATGGGCCGGGCCCGTCAGGCCGCTGGACGCGGGCAGGGTGAGGGGCAGCACCGTCATGAGGACGGCGGCGCACGCGGCGGTGGCCGCTACGGGTCTGGCACGGGACATGGCTTTCCTTCTGTCATGTGTCGGGGGTGTGGGGCGGGGGTGGGTCAGGCCGCGCGCTCGCCCATGAGCACGCACTGGTGGACCCGTCGGAGGTCCGCGGAGGGTTCCACACCGAGTTCGTCCGCGAGGACCGTGCGTACGTCCTGGAAGGCACGCAGGGCGTCCCCGCGGCGGCCCGCCCGGTGCAGCGCGTCGATCAGCTGGGCGTGCAGCCACTCGTTGTACGGGTGACGGGCCACCAGGTTCATGAGCTGGGGCAGCAGTTCGTGGTAGTGGCCGAGCCGCATGGCCGCTTCGATCCGCTTCTCCTGCGCGTGGAGGTGGAACTCCTCCATCTCCCGCGCGTGTGCGGTGAGCACCCGGCCCTGGCGCACGTCCACCAGCACGGTCCCCCGCCACAGACCGAGCGCGGCACCGAAGCTCTCGTAGGCCGACTCCACGTGGCCGGACCGCAGTTGCCGGCAGCCCTGCCGGTAGAAGCCGTGGAAGGCGGTGAGGTCGGTCTGCCGCTCGTCCACCCGGAGCGAGTATCCCGTCGACTCCGTGACCAGCAGGGCGTGCACCAGATCCGGCCCCAGCTGCCGGCCCAGCTCCTGGCGCAGGTGGTAGACGTGGGTGCGCGCCGTGTTCTGCGCCGTGGCCGGCGGGGCGCCCTCCCACAGCTCGTCGACGAGCTGGTCCATGGTGACGATGTCGTTGGCGCGCACGACGAGCAGGGCCAGCAGCTTGCGCACCTTCGGGCCGCGCGGACGGTAGACGGCCGTGCCACGGCGGACCTCAAGGGTGCCGAGAACGCGGAATTCGGGAGCGTCGGCCGTGCGGGCCAGGGTGGTGACGGGTGAGGGGCTGAGCAGGTCTGGTGGATGCCCGGTGCTGTACGTGGTCACTGACGGCATGACGTTGAATCTAGAAGAACCGCCCGGAACTACGTAGACGCCTTACGGTGCACCCTGAATGCCTCGAAGGAGGCATTCAGGCCACCGGGCCGGGCGGTTCAGCGGTGCCGCTCCTCGGGCCGGGGCCGGAACCTGCGCCCCCCGCGTGGGCCCTCCCGTGTGACGGACGGTGCCACCACCCCGTACCGCCCGTCATCCGCCGCTCGGCAGCTCCGTCAGTAGTCGTGGCCGAGCTGGAGGTCGCGCTCCGTACGGCCGCCGCCGGCCATCTGGAGGACGGTGGCGACGGGCGGGTATCCGGCCGCGATGACCGTGTACTCGCCGGAGGAGAGGTCCACGAAGCGGAAGGTGCCGTCGGGCCCGGTGGTGAGGGTGTCGACCACGTTCCCCGCCGCGTCGAGCAGGGTCACCCGGGCGTCCTCGACCGGTCGCCCGCCGCCCGCCCGTACCGTGCCGCGCAGTACCGCGCCACCGGCCAGCTCGATGTCCTGGCGGGTCTCCCGGGCGGACTGGACGCTGACCGGGACGGCGGCCGGCCGGAAGGCGGGGGCACTGGCGGCGAGCGTGTACTCACCGGCCACCAACTCCCCCATGGAATACGTGCCTTCGCGTCCGCTGCGGGTGGAGGCGACGACCTCACCGCGCACGTCGGTGAGGGTGACGGCCGCGTCCCGGACGGGGCTGCCGTCGGCGGTGAGCACGCTGCCCGCGAGGCGTCCGGCACCGCCGAGGACCACGTCCAGGTCCACCGAACGCTCGCCGACGGTCACCGAGACGGCCTGCGGCTGGTGCCCGCCCGCGGCGGCGATCAGGACGTACGAACCGGAACCCGGTACGGCCAACGCGTAGCGGCCGTCCTCGCCGCTGGCGCCCCGGCCGATCTGCCGGCCCGCGTTGTCGATGAGGGTGAGGGCCGCCCGGGGCACGCCGCTCCCGTCCGGGTGCTGTACCCGGCCGCAGACCGGTACCCCGGATGCGGGCGCCATCCGGGCCTGGGGGATCGGGGTGGTGGCCTCGGTGGCGGGGGCGTGGTGGGACACCAGGGGTTTCTCCTTGAGGAAGCAGGCGATGAGCAGGCCGAGGGCGAGCACCGGGACGAGGTAGAGGAAGACCCGGGGCATCGCGTCGGCGTAGGCGCGGATGTAGGCGTCGCGCAGGGCCGGGGGCAGCGCGTGGACGAGCTGCGGGGTGATCGAGTCGGCGGCGGGCAGGCGGGTGCCCGTGCCCGGGGGCAGTTCGGCGCGCAGCGCGGAGGTGAGCCGCTGGGCGAACAGGGTGCCGAAGACGGCGGCGCCGACGCTGCCGCCGATCTGCCGGAAGTAGTTGTTGGCGCTGGTGGCGCTGCCGAGGTCGGCGGGGCGTACGGAGTTCTGCACGGCGAGGACGAGCACGGGCATCACCAGGCCGATGCCGGTGCCGAGGACGGCCATCCAGATGCTGTAGTGCAGCCGGGGCGTGTCGGTCTGGAGCCGGGACAGCAGCCACATGCCGACGACGGAGACGGCGCTGCCGAGCACGGGGTAGATCCGGTAGCGGCCGGTGTGGCTGATGAGGTGGCCGCCGATGATGGAGGCGCCGACGATCCCGGCCATCATGGGCAGCATCAGCAGCCCGGACTCGGTGGCGCTGGCCCCGTCGACCATCTGCAGGAAGGTCGGCAGATAGCTGGCGGCGCCGAACAGGGCGACGCCGATGACCAGCCCGACCAGGCCGCTGATGGTGAACACGGAGTCGCGGAACAGCCGGAGCGGGATGAGGGGTTCGGCGGCGAAGTGCTCGGCGAGCAGGAAGAGGACGGTGCTGACGAGGGCGCCGGCGCCGAGGAGGAGGATGGGCCGGGAGTCCCAGGCGTACTCGGTGCCGCCCCAGCTGGTGAGCAGCACCAGGCAGGTGGAGGCGGCGGCGAGCAGGATGGCGCCGGGCACGTCGAGCCGGGCCCGCACGGGCGGCCGGGGCAGTTTCAGCACGACGGTGACGACCGCGAAGGTGACCAGGCCGAAGGGGACGTTGACGTAGAAGCACCAGCGCCAGGAGAGGTGGTCGGTGAAGTAGCCGCCGAGCAGCGGGCCGGCGACGGAGGCGAGGCCGAAGGCGGCGCCGATCCATCCCATGTACCGGCCGCGTTCCCGGGGCGGCACGATGTCGGCGATGATGGCCTGCACGCCGATCATGAGGCCGCCCGCGCCGACGCCCTGGAGCGCGCGGTAGAGGACCAGCTCGTCCATGCTGCCGGCCCGGCCGGCCAGCGCGGAGCCGACGACGAAGACGGCGATGGCGAACTGGAAGACGCCCTTGCGTCCGACGAGGTCGCCCAGCTTGCCGTACAGGGGCAGGCCGATGGTGGAGGTGAGCAGGTAGGCGGTGATGGCCCAGGACATCTTGTCCAGGCCGTGGAGTTCGCCGACGACCTTCGGCAGGGCGGTGGCGACGATCATCTGGTCCAGGGCGGCCAGCAGCAGCGCCAGCATCAGCCCGGAGAACACCAGCCGGACCCGGCGGGGCGTCAGCGGCACGGCGGGCGCGGGGGGCGGCGGCGCGGTCGCGGACGTCTCGCCGGCCGCCGGTGCCACGTCCGGCTCCTGCTGCGCCAGTGTCGTCCCGCCCACGGACCGCTCCCCTCGTTGCGCCTCGCGCGTTTCCCGCGTGAGGCGACAACGGGGACCGGTTGCCTGAGGTTACGGCACCGCCCGGCCCGGACCGGAGATCCACTCGAACCGGTGAAGGGGCCGACCGGAGATCAACGCCCTTGCACCGGTGGGTGGTTGGGCTACTTCTCGACCTCGGCGGCGAGGTTGGCGAGCAGGGCGTCGTAGATCCGGCCGAGGCCCTTGGGCGCGAAGGTCCGCTCGAAGAAGCCGCCGATGCCGCCGGCGCCCTGCCAGGTGGTGGTGACGACCACGCGGGAGCGGCCCTCGCCGGCCGGGGTGACGCGCCAGGTGGTGACCATGGAGGAGTTGCGGTCCTTCTCGACGAGTTCGCCGTCGGTGGGCTCGGTCACCTCGAGCAGGCAGTCGCGCACCCGCTTGCTGGTGGCCTGGAGCTTCCAGTGGACGAGGGTGCCCTCGCCGTCGCCGCCCTCGCGCACCTCGTACTCGCTGAAGTGTTCGGGCAGCAGCTTCTGCCGGGTGCCGCGGTAGTCGGCGAGGGCGTCGAACACCTTCTCCGCGTCCGCCGCGACGACCCGCTCGGTAGTGGCCTCGACCTGCGCCATTGCGTTCCTCCAGGACCTGTCTTCCGGTACGGGGCAAGCCAACCACCCCCGCACCCGGCGGCCCAAATCGGGGTCCGGGCGATCATGGGAACACATGTTCTATTCTGGGCCCAGTGCTACCGAGGAGGCGTCATGCGCTGGGACAACCTCACCGACGACGGCGACCACGGCCGGGCCGCCGACGCCGCCCTGTTCGGCGCGGACGCCGTGACCACCCGGACGTTCGACACGCCCGAGTTCCGCGGGATCACCTTCCACGAGGTGCGGGCGCGCTCGGTGCTCAACCGGGTGCCGGGCGCCTCGCGCATGCCGTTCGAGTGGACGGTCAATCCCTACCGGGGCTGCTCGCACGCGTGCGTGTACTGCTTCGCCCGCGCCACCCACGGCTATCTGGACCTGGACACCGGCATCGGCTTCGACACCCAGATCGTGGTCAAGGTCAACGCCCCCGAGGTGCTGCGCCGCCAGCTCGGCTCGGCCCGCTGGCAGGGCGAGCACGTGGCGATGGGCACGAACGTCGACTGCTACCAGCGCGCCGAGGGCCGCTACCGGCTGATGCCGGGCATCATCTCCGCGCTCACCGACCGCGCGAACCCGTTCTCGATCCTCACCAAGGGCACCCTGATCCTGCGCGACCTGCCGCTGCTGGTCCGCGCGGCCGGGGTGACGGACGTGGGCGTGTCCGTCTCCGTCGGCTTCCTGGACACCGAGCTGTGGCGCACGGTGGAGCCGGGCACGCCCGCGCCCGAGCGCCGGCTGGAGGTCGTGCGCGCCTTCGCCGAGCACGGCATCGGCTGCGGGGTGCTGATGGCGCCGGTGATCCCCTACCTGAGCGACGACCCGGAGCGGCTGCGGGAGACCGTGCGGGCGATCGCGGCGGCCGGGGCGGTCTCCGTCACCCCGCTGGTGCTGCATCTGCGCCCGGGCGCCCGCGAGTGGTTCATGACCTGGCTCGACCGCCACCACCCGCACCTGGTGCCCCGCTACGAGCGGCTGTACGCGGAGGGCGCCTACGCGCCCAGGTGGTACCAGCGCCGGATCACCCGTCAGGTGCACGAGCTGGCCGAGGAGTACGGCATCGGGCCCGCCCGCTCCGGGCAGGCCCGCCGGATCCGCCCGGCCGCACCCGCGCCCGCGCCGGCCCCCGGCCCGGCGGAACCGGTGCAGCTCAGCCTGATGTGAGCGGGCCGGGGGCGCGTTCAGGGGCATCCCGCGGCCCGATCGGGTCAAGTATCGCGAAGCCGGGTTCTCCGGAGCCCCGGCGCCGGGACGATCCGGGCGGAACCGTGCCGCACGGTCCGCCGCGTCCCCGCGTCCCGGGAGGACCCGTATGAGAACACGCGCAGCCGCGCTGGGCGCGGTCGCCGCCGTGGTGGCGGGCTCGCTCACCGCCGCTCCCGTCCGGGCGGCCACCGCCCCCGCGCCCGTCTGGACGGCGTGCGCCACCCACGACCACCCCACGCTCCAGTGCGCCTCGGTGCGGGTGCCGCTGGACCACGCCGACCCGGCGGGCCGGCAGATCACGCTCGCCCTCACCCGCGTCCCGCACACCGCGCCGACGTCCGAGGGACCGCTGCTGGTCAACCCCGGCGGCCCCGGCGGCAGCGGGCTGGAGCTGGCCGGGTTCGTCGCCTCGGCGCTGCCGAAAAGCGTGGCGGCCCGCTACGACGTCATCGGCTTCGACCCGCGCGGGGTCGGCCGCAGCACGCCCGCCCTGACCTGTGCGCCCGGCCACTTCACGGCCCCCCGCCCGGACTCCGTCCCGGCCACCCCCGCGCTGGAGCGGGCGAACCTCGACCGCGCGCGCTCCTTCGCCGAGTCCTGCGGCCGCGGGTACGCGGACGTGCTGCCGTACCTGGACACGGTGAGCGCGGCCCGGGACCTGGAGGTGGTCCGCCGGGCCCTCGGCGCGCCCCGGATCAGCTACTTCGGCTACTCCTACGGCACTTATCTGGGCGCGGTGTACGCGAAGCTGTATCCCGGGCGGGTGCACCGGCTGGTGCTGGACTCGATCGTCGACCCGGCCGGCGTCTGGTACGCGGACAACCTCGCCCAGGACCACGCCTTCGACGACCGCCACCGCGCGCTGATGGCCTGGATCGCCCGGCACGACGCGCACTACAAGCTCGGCACGGACCCCGCGCGGATCGAGGCCCGCTGGTACGCGATGCGGGCGGCGCTGGCGCGCGGGCCGGCCGGGGGCCGGGTGGGCGCGGCGGAGCTGGAGGACACCTTCACGCCCGGCGGCTATTACGACGGCTACTGGCCCCACCTCGCCGAGGCGTTCGCGGCCTATGTACACCGGGGGGACACCGGGCCGCTGCTGGCCGCGTACGACAGGCTCGCCGCCGTGGACGCCGAGGGGGACAACGGCTACAGCGTCTACACGGCGGTGCAGTGCCGGGACGCCCCCTGGCCGCGCGACTGGCACCGGTGGCGCGCGGACACCTGGGCGGCGCACGCGAAGGCGCCGGTGATGGCCTGGAACAACACCTGGTACAACGCGCCGTGCGCGTTCTGGCCGACGGCCCCGCTGCGGCCGGTGGACATCGCGGGGGACGCGCTGCCGCCCGCGCTGCTCTTCCAGGCGACCGGCGACGCGGCCACCCCGTACGCCGGCGGGGTCGCGGTGCACCGGCTGCTGGCCCGCTCCGGCCTGGTGGTCGAGCAGGGCGGCGGCAACCACGGCATCACGCTGAGCGGCAATGCCTGCCTGGACCGGTATCTGGCCGCGTACCTGGCCGACGGCACGGTGCCGCGCGGCACGGGCCCGGCCGACGCGGTCTGCGCCCGGTCGCCGGAGCCGGAGCCGCTGTCGGCGAAGTCGGCGGCGGTCTCGCGGGGCGCGGTCCTGCACGGCCTGCTGGGTTTCCGCCGGTAGCGCGGGGCCACCCGAAATTCCCGGCCGTCACCCGGCGTCCGCCCCTAGGGTTCCGTCATGGACGAGCCGTACCTACGCATCCGCCCGATGACCCTCGCCGACTGCGACCGCGTCTCGGAGATCCGCGTGCGCGGCTGGCAGCACGCCTACCGCGGGCTCGTGCCGCAGCCGTATCTGGACCGGCTGAGCGTGGCGGCGGACGCCGAGCGGCGGCGGAAGCGGTTCGCGCGCGGCGACGGCCCGGTGGTGAATCTGGTCGCCGAGCGGGACGGCCGGGTGCTCGGGTGGGCGGCGGTCGGGCCGTACCGGGACGGGGAGGCGTACACGGCGGACGCCGAGCTGTACGCGATCTACGTCGATCCGGCGCACCTCGGCCGCGGGATCGGCCGGGCGCTGCTGGACGCGGTGGCCGGGCGGTGCCCCGCGGGCACGCGTCTGCTGCTGTGGGTGCTCAAGGGCAACGCGCCCGCGCGCCGCTTCTACGAGCGCGCCGGGTTCCGGGCGGACGGCGCGGAGGAGCCCTTCGAGGTGGACGGCGTGCCCGTGCCCGAGGTGCGGTACGTGCGCGGTCCGGCCGGCTGACCGGGCGTCAGGCGGGCCGCTGCTGCGGGAGCCGGGCCAGCGCGCGCACCGCCGCCTCGGCGAGCGCGGGGTGCGCCAGCGCCTCGTTCAGCACCCGCCGGGCGCGGTCGTCGCCGAGCGCGCCCAGGCCCTCCACACAGGCGAGGGCGACCTTCCGGTAGGGGTCGTGCGGGCCGAGCCGCCGCTCCAGGGTGGTGATCAGCGCGGGCACGGACTCCGGTGCGCGCAGGGCGACCAGGAGCCGTACCGGGTGCAGGGCGTAGGCGACGCGCAGTTCGTTGGTGGCGAGGGCGGCGGCGGCCCGGGCGGTGCGGGGGTCGCCGAGGCGGGCGAGGGCGTGCGCGGCGGAGGCGCAGCGCGGTGGGTCGCGGTGGTTCAGCAGCAGCACCAGGGCCTCGAAGGCGCGCCGGTCGCCCGCCCGGCCGAGCCGGAAGGCGGCCAGTTCCCTGGCCCACAGGGGCTGTCCGGGGGCGGTGAGCACCTCGGCGAGTTCGTCGTGGTCCCCGGTGGCGAGCAGGCGGTCGAACGCGGCCGTGCCGCCCGACTCCTGCCGTAAGCGTTCCGTGAGCGAGCGCTCCTCTTCGTCCACGAGGTCCAGCGTAGGCGGGTCGCGGCGGACGGGGGAGACACCTCACACGGAAGGATTGCTTCGAGGGGCTGGCGCGCTCGTTACCCGCCGGTTAAGCTCAGACGAGCGAGTACCCCTCGCACTCCGCTGGCGACGGTCTGGTGACGCGGCCGTCGCGAGCGAGCTTTCCGTCGGTTCGGTACACCGTATGTACCGCGGTACGACCCGGCTCCGGGACAGAGCCGGTCGGATCCCCCGCCGTGCGCGGGCGTGGACGCGCCCGTGGCCCGGCGGCGCTCACCGGGCGTGTGCGCTCGCAGCCCGGCAACACCCGCATTCCCCTGGCTCCGTGGTGCGCTCCGGCGCACCCGGCGCTCCCTTCCGCTCCGTGGCGCGCCCTCCGCCGGCGCGTCCGGCGCGCTCCTCGTCGTCACCCTCATTCCTGGAGTCCCGCGATGGCCACTCCCCTGTCCGACACCCCTCTGTCCCCGTCGTCCCCGCTGCGGAAGGTCGCCGTCGTCGGCCTCGGCACCATGGGCACCGGCATCGCCGAGGTCCTGGCGAAGGCCGGCCGCGAGGTGATCGGCATCGATGTCGGCGAGGAGCAGGCGGCCCGGGCGCTCGCCGTCCTCGAGGCCGCCACCGCCCACGCCGTGCGGCGCGGGCGGCTCACCGACGAGGAGCGCGCCGGGATGCTGGCCCGGGTGCGCACCGCCACCGACCTCACCGCGGCGGCCGACGCGGACCTGGTCATCGAGGTGGCCCCGGAGTCGTACGAGATCAAGCAGCAGATCCTGGCCGAGCTGGACGGCATCGTCCGTCCCGGCACGATCCTGGCGACCGGCACCAACGCGCTGTCGGTGACCCGGCTGGCGGCCGGCTCGGCGCGCCCCGAGCGCGTGCTCGGCCTGCACTTCTTCAACCCGGCGCCGGCCATGAAGCTGGTGGAGGTGGTCTCCTCGGTGCTCACCGCGCCGCAGGCCGTCGCCGCCGTCACCGCCCTGGCGATCGAGCTGGGCAAGGAGCCGGTGGCCGTCGGCGACCGCCCCGGCTTCGTCGCGGACGGGCTGCTGTTCGGCTATCTGAACCAGGCCGCGGCCATGTACGAGGCGAAGTACGCCTCCCGCGAGGACATCGACGCGGCGATGCGGCTCGGCTGCGGTCTGCCGATGGGCCCGCTCGCCCTGCTGGACCTGATCGGTGTCGACACCGCGCGGACGGTCCTGGAGGCCATGTACGCCGAGTCCCGGGACCGGCTGCACGCGCCCGCCCCCATCCTGGGGCAGCTCAGCGAGGCGGGCCTGACCGGCCGCAAGGCCGGGCGCGGCTTCTACACCTACGCGGCGCCGGGCAGCGCGACGGTCGTCCCGGACGCGCTGACCCCGGCGGCCGGGGACAGCCGGGCCGGGGGCCGCCCGGTGCGCTCCGTGGGCGTCGCCGGCTCGGGCACCATGGCGTCCGGCATCGCCGAGGTCTTCGCCAAGGCCGGCTACGACGTGGTCCTCGCCGCCCGCAGCGAGGAGAAGGCACAGGCGGCCAAGGCGCGCATCGGCAAGTCGCTGGCCCGCTCCGTCGACAAGGGCCGGCTGACCGCCGAGGCCGCCGCCGAGACCCTGGGGCGGATCGTCCCGGCGGGCTCCTACGACGCCTTCGCCGAGGTGGACCTGGCGGTGGAGGCGGTCGCGGAGGACCTGGACGTCAAGCGGCAGCTGTTCGCGGCGCTGGACAAGGTGTGCAAGCCGGGCGCGGTCCTGGCCACCACCACCTCCTCGCTGCCGGTGGTCGCCTGCGCCCGCGCCACCTCGCGCCCGCAGGACGTGATCGGGATGCACTTCTTCAACCCGGCCCCGGCGATGAAGCTGGTCGAGGTGGTCCGCACGGTGCTGACGGCCGACGACGTCCACGCGACCGTGCGCGAGGTCTGCGGCCGGATCAGGAAGCACGCGGTGGACTGCGGCGACCGGGCCGGGTTCATCGTCAACGCGCTGCTGTTCCCGTACCTCAACAACGCGGTCAAGATGGTGCAGGAGCACTACGCGTCCCTGGACGACATCGACGCGGCGATGAAGCTGGGCGGCGGCTACCCGATGGGCCCGTTCGAACTGCTGGACGTGGTCGGCCTGGACGTCTCGCTGGCCATCGAGAAGGTGCTGCACCGCGAGTTCCGCGAGCCCGGTCTCGCCCCGGCGCCGCTGCTGGAGCACCTGGTGGCCGCGGGCTGCCTCGGCCGCAAGACCGGCCGCGGCTTCCGCGAGTATGCCCGCCGCTGACGGCGCCGGCGACCGGTTCCGGACGGAGCCGGACTGGGGCGGGCTGCTCGACCCGGCCGCCGCTCCCCCGCCCCCCGCGGGCGGGGGACATCCCGGACCTGCGCATCAACGTGCGCACATGCAGTACGTTCGGGTCATGTCCCAGCCCGCCAAGTCCTCACGTACACCAGCTACGCCCGACGCGCCGGAAAGTGCCGCAGGCAGCCGCGCCGCCGCCCAGCGGCTCAAAATGCGCCGGGAACTGGCGGCAGCAGCCATGGAGCTGTTCGCGACCAAGGGGTACGAGGCCACCACCGTCGACGAGATCGCCGCCGCGGCCGGGGTCGCCCGGCGCACCTTCTTCCGCCACTTCCGCTCCAAGGAAGAGGCCATCTTCCCGGACCACGACGACACGCTGGTCCGCGCCGAGGCGGTGCTCAACGCCGCCCCCGCGCACGAGCACCCGCTCGACACCGTGTGCCGGGGCATCAAAGAGGTCATGAGGATGTACGCCGCCGCGCCGGAGATCTCGGTGGCCCGCTACAAGCTCACGCGCGAGGTGCCCACCCTGCGCGAGGCCGAGATCGCCTCCGTGGCCCGTTACGAGCGCCTGTTCACCCGGTATCTGCTCGGCCACTTCGACGAGCACGCGCACGCCGACGACGCCAACGACGACCCGCTGCTGGCGGAGGTCGCCGCCTCGGCCGTGGTCACCGCCCACAACCACGTCCTCAGACGCTGGCTGCGGGCGGGCGGCCAGGGGGACGTGGAGGCCCAGCTCGACCACGCGTTCGCGATCGTCCGCCGGACCTTCGGCACCGGCATCGGCGCGGGCCGGGAGAGCACGCCGCGCACCCCGGCGGCCGCCTCCGGTGCCCAGGGCGAGGTCCTGGTGACGGTGGCCCGCACCGATGCCCCGCTCGACGAGGTGATGCGCACCATCGAACAGGCGCTGAAGGAACGGTCGTAGCGGAGCGGCCGGAAAACGACGGCCGTAACCGGCCGGAACGCGACAGACGGGCAGTGGGTGGCACTGAGTGCCGCCCACTGCCCGTTTCGTTTGCCGAGCGTTGATCGATCATCGCTCATCTGTTACGTAAAGATTTCATCTGAGAGCAATTTCTGGCACTCAGTGCCTTGTCACCTGTCACGGCGTGTCATACGTTGGGGATGTCCGGGCGGCCGGCGGGCAGCGATCACCTGCTCGCCGGCTGTCCCCGAGGGCCCATGGCCCGCGCGCCCGGACGCCTGCGTCACAGGCACCCTCCCGCGCCACAAAGCGCTGCCGAAGCACCACCCCGCCGAACCGACGGCACCCCTTTCCCACCCTCAGCAGCACGCATCCCAGCACCGACGAACCCTCAGGCGCCCCTCCCTCAGGGCGCTCACCG
The DNA here is from genome assembly GCF_011820545.1 of Streptomyces sp. DSM 40868. Taxonomy (NCBI): domain Bacteria; kingdom Bacillati; phylum Actinomycetota; class Actinomycetes; order Kitasatosporales; family Streptomycetaceae; genus Streptomyces; species Streptomyces sp. DSM 40868. The sequence continues at coordinate 7,056,747 of NZ_CP050504.1, read as the reverse complement.
CCGGAGGCAACACCGTGACCGTGAAGGACATCCTGGACGCGATCCAGTCGCAGGACGCCACGTCCGCCGACTTCGCCGCCCTGCCGCTGCCCGAGTCGTACCGCGCGATCACCGTCCACAAGGACGAGACGGAGATGTTCGCGGGCCTGCAGACCCGCGACAAGGACCCGCGCAAGTCGATCCACCTGGACGAGGTGCCGGTGCCCGAACTGGGCCCCGGCGAGGCCCTGGTGGCCGTGATGGCCTCCTCGGTCAACTACAACTCGGTGTGGACCTCGATCTTCGAGCCGGTGTCGACGTTCGCCTTCCTGGAGCGCTACGGCAAGCTCTCGCCGCTGACCAAGCGCCACGACCTGCCGTACCACATCATCGGCTCCGACCTCGCGGGCGTGGTGCTGCGCACCGGCCCCGGCGTCAACGCCTGGCAGCCCGGTGACGAGGTCGTCGCGCACTGCCTGTCGGTGGAGCTGGAGTCGCCCGACGGCCATGACGACACCATGCTCGACCCCGAGCAGCGCATCTGGGGCTTCGAGACCAACTTCGGCGGCCTCGCGGAGATCGCGCTCGTCAAGACCAACCAGCTGATGCCCAAGCCCAAGCACCTCACCTGGGAGGAGGCCGCGGCCCCGGGCCTGGTGAACTCCACCGCATACCGCCAGCTGGTCTCCCGCAACGGTGCCGCCATGAAGCAGGGCGACAACGTCCTGATCTGGGGCGCGAGCGGCGGACTCGGCTCCTACGCCACCCAGTTCGCCCTCGCCGGCGGCGCCAACCCCATCTGCGTCGTCTCCTCGCCCCAGAAGGCGGAGATCTGCCGGAAGATGGGCGCCGAGCACATCATCGACCGCACCGCCGAGGGCTACAGGTTCTGGAAGGACGAGCACACCCAGGACCCCAAGGAGTGGAAGCGCTTCGGCAAGCGCATCCGCGAACTCACCGGCGGCGAGGACATCGACATCGTCTTCGAGCACCCCGGCCGCGAGACCTTCGGCGCCTCCGTCTACGTCACCCGCAAGGGCGGCACCATTACCACCTGCGCCTCGACCTCGGGCTACATGCACGAGTACGACAACCGCTACCTGTGGATGTCCCTGAAGCGGATCATCGGCTCCCACTTCGCCAACTACCGCGAGGCGTACGAGGCCAACCGCCTCATCGCCAAGGGCAAGATCCACCCCACCCTGTCGAAGACGTACTCCCTGGAGGAGACCGGACAGGCCGCCTACGACGTCCACCGCAACCTGCACCAGGGCAAGGTCGGCGTCCTGTGCATGGCGCCCGAGGAAGGTCTCGGCGTGCGCGATCCGGAGCTGCGCGCCCGGCACATCGACGCCATCAACCGCTTCCGGAACGTCTGAGACACCCGAGGTCATAGATGACTGAGCGTCAGAAGGACCGGCCGTGGCTGATGCGCACGTACGCCGGCCACTCCACGGCACAGGCGTCCAACGAGCTGTACCGGCGCAATCTCGCCAAGGGCCAGACCGGTCTGTCGGTGGCGTTCGACCTGCCCACCCAGACCGGCTACGACCCCGACCACATCCTCGCCCGCGGCGAGGTCGGCCGGGTGGGCGTGCCCGTCGCGCACCTGGGCGACATGCGCCGGCTGTTCCAGGACATCCCGCTGGAGCAGATGAACACCTCGATGACGATCAATGCCACGGCCATGTGGCTGCTGGCGCTCTACCAGGTCGTCGCCGAGGAGCAGGGCGCGGACATCACCCGGCTCCAGGGCACGACCCAGAACGACATCGTCAAGGAGTACCTGTCCCGGGGCACCCATGTGTTCCCGCCGGGGCCCTCCCTCCGGCTGACGACGGACATGATCGCGTACACGGTCTCCCACATCCCGAAGTGGAACCCGATCAACATCTGCAGCTACCACCTCCAGGAGGCGGGAGCCACGCCGGTGCAGGAGATCGCGTACGCGATGTCCACCGCGATCGCCGTCCTGGACGCCGTGCGCGACTCCGGCCAGGTGCCGCCGGAGCGCATGGGCGACGTGGTCGCGCGGATCTCCTTCTTCGTGAACGCGGGCGTCCGCTTCATCGAGGAGATGTGCAAGATGCGGGCGTTCGGCCGCATCTGGGACAAGGTCACCCGCGAGCGGTACGGCATCGAGGACCCCAAGCAGCGCCGCTTCCGCTACGGCGTCCAGGTCAACTCCCTCGGGCTGACCGAGGCGCAGCCGGAGAACAACGTCCAGCGGATCGTGCTGGAGATGCTGGCGGTGACCCTGTCGAAGGACGCACGCGCGCGTGCCGTGCAGCTGCCCGCCTGGAACGAGGCCCTGGGCCTGCCCCGCCCCTGGGACCAGCAGTGGAGCCTGCGCATCCAGCAGGTGCTCGCCTACGAGAGCGACCTGCTGGAGTACGACGACATCTTCGAGGGCTCGAAGGTGGTCGAGGCGAAGGTGGACCAACTGGTCGCGGACGCCCTCGCCGAGATGGACCGCATCCAGGAGATGGGCGGCGCCATGGCCGCCGTGGAGTCCGGCTACCTGAAGTCGCAGCTGGTCGCCGCGCACGCCGAGCGCCGGGCCCGGATCGAGTCCGGCGAGGAGAAGATCGTCGGCGTCAACATCTTCGAGGGCACCGAGCCGAACCCGCTCACGGCCGACCTGGACACCGCGATCCAGACGGTGGACCCGGCGGTCGAGGCCCGGGTCGTCGAGGCCCTGCGCCACTGGCGGGACACCCGCTACCAGCCGCCGTTCAACCACCCGCGCCCGTGCAAGGCGCTGGAGCGGCTGAAGGAGGCCGCCAAGGGCACCGAGAACCTGATGGAGGCCACCCTGGAGTGCGCCCGCGCCGGGGTGACGACAGGCGAGTGGGCCGCCGCCCTGCGCGAGGTGTTCGGCGAGTACCGGGCGCCCACCGGGGTCTCCTCCGCGCCGGTGGCCGTGCCCGCCGAGGCCGGTTCGGCGCTCGCCGACGTGCGCGCCCGGGTCGAGGCCACCGCCCGTGAGCTGGGCGTCGGCAAACTGCGCTTCCTGGTCGGCAAGCCCGGCCTGGACGGGCACTCCAACGGCGCCGAGCAGATCGCCGTGCGCGCCCGGGACGCCGGCTTCGAGGTGGTCTACCAGGGGATCCGGCTCACCCCGGAGCAGATCGTGGACGCGGCCCTCGCCGAGGACGTCCACGCGGTCGGCCTGTCGATCCTGTCCGGCTCGCACGCCCAGCTGGTCCCGGACGTGCTCGGGCGGCTGCGTGTGGCCGGTGCCACAGATATACCCGTGATCGCGGGTGGCATCATCCCCAGCGGTGACGCCGAACAGCTCAGGGCCGCCGGAGTGGCCGCGGTGTTCACCCCGAAGGACTTCGACATCACCGGGATCATCGGCCGCATCGTGGACGAGATCCGGAAAGCGAACAAGCTCGACCCCCTGGAGGTCCCCGCATGACAACGGTCAACCGCCTTCGTCCCCGGCGCTCCTGCCTGGCCGTACCGGGCAGCAACCCGCGTTTCCTGGAGAAGGCGCAGGGCCTCCCTGCGGACCAGGTCTTCCTGGACCTGGAGGACGCGTGCGCGCCGCTCGCCAAGCCCGAGGCGCGGCACACCATCGTCAAGTTCCTCAACGAGGGCGACTGGACGGGCAAGACCCGGGTGGTGCGGGTCAACGACTGGACGACCGAGTGGACCTACCGGGACGTGGTCACGGTGGTCGAGGGCGCCGGCCCCAACCTGGACTGCATCATGCTGCCCAAGGTGCAGAACGCCCAGCAGGTGGTGGCGCTGGACCTGCTGCTGACCCAGATCGAGAAGACGATGGGCTTCGAGGTCGGCCGGATCGGCATCGAGGCGCAGATCGAGAACGCGGCCGGTCTGAACAACGTCAACGAGATCGCGCAGGCCTCGCCGCGGATCGAGACGATCATCTTCGGCCCGGCCGACTTCATGGCGTCGATCAACATGAAGTCGCTCGTCGTGGGCGAGCAGCCGCCCGGCTACCCGGCGGACGCCTACCACTACATCCTGATGAAGATCCTGATGGCCGCCCGCGCCAACGACCTCCAGGCGATCGACGGCCCCTACCTCCAGATCCGCAACGTCGACGGCTTCCGCGAGGTGGCCGGCCGGGCCGCCGCCCTCGGCTTCGACGGCAAGTGGGTGCTGCACCCGGGCCAGGTCGACGCCGCCAACGAGGTCTTCTCGCCCTCCCAGGAGGACTACGACCACGCCGAGCTGATCCTGGACGCGTACGAGTACTACACCTCCGAGGCGGGCGGCAAGAAGGGCTCCGCGATGCTCGGGGACGAGATGATCGACGAGGCCAGCCGCAAGATGGCCCTGGTCATCGCGGGCAAGGGGCGCGCCGCCGGGATGCGGCGCACCAGCACCTTCGAGATCCCGGAGGCGTGAGCGCGATGCAGTTCGGACGCACCTACGAGGAGTTCGAGGTCGGCGCGGTGTACAAGCACTGGCCGGGCAAGACGGTCACGGAGTACGACGACCATCTGTTCTGTCTGCTGACCATGAACCACCACCCGCTCCACATGGACGCCAACTACGCCGAGCGGACGACCGACTTCGGCAAGAACGTGGTGGTCGGGAACTACGTGTACTCCCTGCTGCTCGGGATGTCCGTCCCGGACGTCTCCGGCAAGGCGATCGCCAACCTGGAGATCGAGTCGCTCCGGCACGTGGCGCCGACCTTCCACGGCGACACGATCTACGGCGAGACGACCGTGCTGGACAAGTGGCCCTCGAAGTCGAAGAACGACCGCGGGATCGTGCACGTCGAGACCAAGGGCTACAAGCAGGACGGCACCCTGGTGTGCGTCTTCCGCCGCAAGGTGATGGTGCCCACCGAGACGTACATCAAGGAGCGCGGCGGCGAGCAGCCGGGCCGCCCGGAGCTGAAGCAGCAGGAGAAGTAGAGATGGCCCGTCTCGCCCAGACCGCCGGTCTGACCGACGTCCAGCAGGAGATCCTCTCGACGGTCCGTGACTTTGTCGACAAGGAGATCATCCCCGTCGCGACGGAGCTGGAGCACCGCGACGAGTACCCGCAAGCGATCGTGGACGGCCTGAGGGAACTCGGCCTGTTCGGTCTGATGATCCCCGAGGAGTACGGGGGCCTGGGCGAGTCGCTGCTCACCTACGCGCTGTGCGTGGAGGAGATCGCCCGTGGCTGGATGTCGGTGTCCGGCATCATCAACACCCACTTCATCGTCGCGTACATGCTCAAGCAGCACGGGACGCAGGAGCAGAAGGACCACTTCCTGCCGAGGATGGCGGCCGGCGCCATCCGGGGCGCCTTCTCGATGTCGGAGCCGGGCCTGGGCTCGGATGTGTCGGCGATCACGTCCAAGGCGGTCCGGGACGGCGACGAGTACGTCCTGACCGGCCAGAAGATGTGGCTGACGAACGGCGGCACCTCCTCGCTCGTGGCCGTGCTGGTCCGCAGTGACGAAGGACACCCCGAGGGCACCGCCCCGCACAGGTCGATGACCACCTTCCTGGTCGAGAAGGAGCCGGGCTTCGGCGAGGTCCGCCCGGGCCTGACCATCCCCGGCAAGATCGACAAGATGGGCTACAAGGGCGTCGACACCACCGAGCTGATCATGGACGGCCTGCGCGTTCCGGCCGACCGGGTGCTCGGCGGGGTCACCGGCCGAGGTTTTTACCAAATGATGGACGGCGTGGAGGTCGGCCGGGTCAACGTGGCGGCGCGCGGCTGCGGCGTCGCCCAGCGCGCCTTCGAACTGGGCGTCCGGTACGCCCAGCAACGTCACACTTTCGGCAAGCCGATCGCCCAGCACCAGGCCATTCAGTTCAAGCTGGCGGAGATGGCCACCAAGGTCGAGGCCGCGCATGCGATGATGGTCAACGCGGCCCGCAAAAAGGACTCCGGGGAGCGAAACGACCTGGAGGCCGGCATGGCGAAGTACCTGGCCTCCGAGTACTGCAAGGAGGTCGTGGAGGACGCCTTCCGGATCCACGGCGGCTACGGCTTCTCCAAGGAGTACGAGATCGAGCGCCTGTACCGGGAGGCTCCGATGCTGCTCATCGGTGAAGGTACCGCCGAGATCCAGAAAATGATCATCGGCCGCCGGCTGCTCGAAGAGTATCGATTCCAGGGCTGATTGTCCGGTTACGGGGTGTTTTCTTCGAGAAGAAGATCACACCCCGTAGACGTTCTTCGGCCGCCGACTCGGCTTCCTGGCTTGCCCAGTTGTGGGCCGCGCCCGGTACGATCCGGGAAAGCCGCCGTCCCCCGTCAGAGCGCGGCATCATCCGCTACGAAGGTCATCCATGCCCCACTCCTCTGCACACCGCGACAGCCTGGCAGGCGCACGCCTCGCGCGCGGAGCATCGCCGTGGCTCCTCCCGACCGTCGCCACCGCAGCCGTCAGCCTGGTCCGGGCCCGCCGCTCCGGCGCGGCCAGGGCCGTCGCCGTGCCCGCCACCGCGCTCGCCGCGGGCATGCTGTGGTTCTTCCGCGACCCCGAGCGCGAGATCGCCGAGGGCCGGGTCATCTCGCCCGCCGACGGCGTGGTGCAGAGCATCATGCCGTGGAAGGACGGCCGCACCCGCGTCGCGATCTTCATGAGCCCGCTCAACGTCCACGTCAACCGCGCGCCCCTCGCGGGCACCGTGACGTCCGTCGAGCACATCCCCGGCGGCTTTGTTCCGGCTTTCAACAAGGAGAGCGAGAACAACGAGCGCGTAGTCTGGCATTTCGACACCGAACTCGGCGACATCGAGATGATCCAGATCGCCGGCGCGGTGGCCCGCCGCATCGTGCCCTACGTCCCCGAGGGCACGAAGGTCGAGCAGGGCGACCGTATCGGTCTGATCCGCTTCGGCTCGCGTGTCGATCTCTACCTGCCCGAGGGCGTGGAGGTCGCGGTCGAGGTCGGACAGAAGACCGTGGCTGGGGTGACTCGCATTGACCGTGATTGATCCGGAGACCCAGGCGGGCTGGGTGCCCGAGGCCGACGACGTGGACGAAGAGGAGGAGATGCCCCTCTCTCTGCGGCTGTCGATAGCGGACACGCTCACGCTGGGCAACGCCACGTGCGGCTTCATGGCGGTGTACTTCACCACCACCGGCATCCTGATCCCGCACCTCACCGGCAGCCAGGAGTCCGGCATGGCCCGCCACAGCGCGGCCACGGCGGTCATCCTGATGCTCTGCGCGGCGGTCTTCGACCTGTTCGACGGGCTCGTGGCGCGCAAGCTGCGCTCGTCGCCGATGGGCGCGGAGCTGGACAACCTGTCGGACCTGATCAGCTTCGGCCTCGCGCCCGCGTACTTCGTGCTCGTCTACGGCATGGTCGCCGACGACGCGCACCAGCGGGTGGCGGCGGTGGGCGCGATCGTGGTGCTGCTGGCCGTGGTGCTCAGACTGGCCCGGTTCAGCTGCGTGACGATGAAGGACGGCATGTTCCAGGGCATGCCCTCGCCGTTCGGCGCGCTGACCGTCGTCTCCATCGTGCTGCTGGAGCTGCCGTTCGTGGCGACGCTGCTGGCGATCCTGGGGACGGCGTGGCTGATGGTGAGCCGGGTGGAGTACCCGAAGCCGCGGGGCCGGCTGGCCGGGGCGATGCTCTGCTGGATCGTGCTGTCGATGGGGCTGCTGGCCGCGTGGGCCTTCGACGCGCCGAGCGGTCAGCTGCTGCTGCAGACGGGCTGCGCGCTGCAGCTGGTGATGGGCGCGGTGATTCCGCTGTTCGCCACGGCGCGGCGGGTGAACAACTTCCGCGACAATCGGCGTGAGGCGCGGGCCGCGCAGTTGCCGTAGCGGCGCTTTGACGAGGGGCCCCCTACCCGGGTTGGGTAGGGGGCCCCTCGCTTGTGCCCGGCCCCTGGGGGCTCCGCCCCCAGACCCCCGTCTTTGCCCACCCGCCCACCCGTCTCGGCAAGTCGAAACGCGCCCACACGGCTACCGCCTCGGGGGGGGCGGGGCTCGGGCCGTGGCCCGGGCCGCCACCCCTCCGCCTACCGAGACGGATCGTGGGCGGGCAAGGCCAGAGGGCTGAGCCCCCACGAGGCCAGCCCACATCGACCCCCGCCAGGGCACTCCCGCCCCGGCCCGGGCCGCCACCCCTCCGCCTGCCGAGACGGATCGTGGGCGGGCAAGGCCGGGGGGGCTGGGGGGGGAGCTCCCAGGAGGTCAGGCCAAGTGGGCCTCAGCCAGGCGGGCGGCGAGTCGCTCCAGGATCGGGCCGGCGTCCGCGATGCACTTGGCGACGTCCGGCTCGACCGAGGTCAGGGGGTACGCCTCCGAGATACCGGCCCGCCGCAGCGCCTCCTCCGGCAGGGCGAGCCGGCCGCACACCGCCACCACCGGCTTGCCCGCGGCCCGCGCCGCCGCGGCCACCCCGGCCGGCGCCTTCCCGTGCAGCGTCTGCTCGTCCAGCGAGCCCTCGCCGGTGATCACCAGGGACGCCCGTTCCAGGGCGGGCGCGAAGCCCAGGACGTCCAGCATGACGTCGATGCCGGCACGGAACCGGGCGCCCAGGAGCAGCGCCCCGTAGCCGATGCCGCCCGCCGCGCCCGCGCCCGGGGCCGCCGCGTACTCGGCGGCCCGCGGGCCCACCTCGGCCTCCAGCACCTTCGCGAAGTGGGCCAGCGCCGCGTCCAGCCTCTCCACGTCGTCCGGCGAGGCCCCCTTCTGCGGGCCGTAGACGGCGGGCGCGCCCTTCGGTCCGGTGAGCGGGTTGTCGACGTCGCTGGCCAGCACCAGCTCGACCGAGGAAAGCCGCGGGTCGAGGCCGGAGAGGTCGGCGCGGGCCAGGCCGGCCAGTCCGCCGCCGCCCGGGGACACCGGCTCGCCCGCCTCGGTGAGGAACCGCGCGCCCAGCGCGGACAGCATGCCCGCGCCGCCGTCCGTCGTGGCGCTGCCGCCGACGCCGAACACGATGGTCCGCGCGCCCGCGTCCAGCGCGGCCCGCAGCAGTTCCCCGGAGCCGTACGTGGAGGCCGTCAGGGGCGCGAAGACCCCGGCCGGCAGCCGCTGCAGACCGCTCGCCTCGGCCATCTCCACGACCGCGGTGCCGTCGCGCAGCGCGAACGCTGCCGTCACCTCCTCGCCGAGCGGCCCGGCCACCCGGACCTCGCGGCGTTCGAAGCCGGCCGCGACCGCCGCGTCCACGGTCCCGTCGCCGCCGTCGGCCACGGGCAGCGCCTCGACCGCCAGGTCCGGCACGACCCGGCGCAGCCCGGCCGTCACCCGCTCGGCGACCTGCACGGCCGTCAGCGAGCCCTTGAACTTGTCCGCGGCGATGAGCACCCGACGGGCCTCGTTCACTGCAGCGTCCGCCACCTTGTCTTCCCCTTGCTCTCCGGGCCCCGCGCACGGCGGGGCCAGTCGCGCCGCTGTGACGATAACCGCAGGACACCCCCGCCGTCATGCCCCGCCCGAACCCTGGAAGGCCGCGCGGAGCGGGCGGAAGTGGGTACCCCGCTGCCATGAGCACCCAGCGCACCCTCCCGGACCTCGCCGACCGGCTGCACGGCGGCTGGCTCGGCCGGATCGCGGGCAACATGCTCGGCAAGCCGGTCGAGCAGGGCGAGGTGTGGACCCGCGACCGGATCGACCGCTATCTGCGCCGGGCCGCCGCCCTGCCGCTGACCGACTATCTGCCCGAGCCGGCCGACCCGGCGGAGGCCGCCGCGCTGCGCCCGGAGTGGCGGTGCTGTGTGCGCGGCCGGATCGACGGCAGCTGCCGGGACGACGACGTGGACTACGCGATCCTCGGCCTGCACCTGCTGGAGACCCACGGGTTCGGTTTCAGCACCGAGCAGGTCGGCGACCTGTGGCTGCTCAGACTGCCGTACCTGCAGACGTTCACGGCGGAGCGGGCCGCGTACCGGAATCTGGCGAGCGGGCTGAAGCCGCCGCTGACGGCGACGTACGACAACCCGTACCAGGAGTGGATCGGCGCGCTGATCCGCGCCGATGTCTTCGGCTGGACCTGCCCCGGAGATCCCGTCCGGGCCGCCCATCTGGCCCGCCGGGACGCGGTGCTCTCGCACACCGGCAACGGTGTCTACGGCGCCATGTGGGCCGCCGCGCTGATCGCGGCCTCCTTCACCGCCCCGACCGTCCGGGACGCCCTGGAGACCGCGCTGGCGGTCGTGCCGGCGGGCAGCCGCCTGGCCCGGACCGTACGGCGGGTGGCGGGCCTGCACGAGGCGCGGCTGCCCTGGGAGCAGACCCTGGCCACGGTGGCCGAGGAGACCGCCGGGCTCGGCTGGATCCACACGGTCCCCAACGCCGCGGTCCTCACCGCCGGGCTGCTGTACGGCGAGGGCGACTTCACCCGGACCCTCGCGCTGACCGTGCGCGGCGGCCTGGACACCGACTCCAACGGGGCGACGGCCGGCTCGGTGGCCGGGGTGCGCACCGGGGCGCGGGCGATTCCGGCCCAGTGGCGGGAGCCGCTGCGGGACACGGTGCGCAGCGCGGTGTTCGGCTTCGACGGCGTACGGATCAGTGCGCTGGCCGAACGCACCCTGCGCCTGGCGACGACGGGTTCATAGGGCGGGGTGGCTGGTTACCCTGTCCCGATGACCACCACTGCTGACTTCGCCGCGTACATCGCCGGTCTGCCCCGGGTCCTCGCGGGGGCCGCCGCGCTCTTCCGGGACGCCGGGGGCCGGGTGCTGCTCGTGGAGCCCAACTACCGCGAGGGCTGGGCGCTGCCGGGCGGGACCATCGAGTCGGACACCGGGGAGACGCCGCGCCAGGGCGCCCGCCGGGAGACGCTGGAGGAGATCGGGCTGGACCGCCCGCTGGGCCGGCTGCTCGCGGTGGACTGGGTGCACGGCGTGGACCGGCCGCCGCTGGTGGCGTACCTGTACGACGGCGGTGTGCTCACCGGGGCCGAGCTGGATTCCATCCGGCTCCAGGAGGAGGAGCTGCTGTCCTGGCGCCTGGTCGACCGCGCGGACCTGACGGCGTATCTGCCCGAAGCGCTGGGCCGCCGGGTGCTGGCCGCCCTGGACGTGCTGGCGGAGGGCGGCGGCACGGCGGAGCTGGAGAACGGCCGGCGGGTGGCCTGACCGGCGGTTCGGCCCTCCGCCTCGTGCTCAGCCCTCCGGCCGGCGTTCAGCCCTCCTGGTCGCGGGGCCGGGCGTCCACCTCGCGCAGCGCCTCGTCCCGGGCGGCGGTCCGGGCCTCGGTGCGGTGCCCGCGCTCGATGTGGTCCCGGACCACGAGTTCGACGGCGTCCTGCGGACTGCCCACCCCCGCGAGCACCATGACGCCCGCCCCGCTTATCCGTTTATCCGTTCGCGGCGGCCCGTGGGCGCGCCCTACCCTCGGGGGCATGGCCAAGCCCCTCGTCGCCCTGCTCAGCGGGGCCGGTATCTCCACCGACTCCGGAATCCCCGACTACCGCGGGCCGAACGGGCTGTGGCGGCGCGATCCGGAGGCCGAGAAGCTGGTCACGTACGAGTACTACATGGCGGACGCGGAGATCCGGCGCCGGTCCTGGCTGATGCGGCGCGACAGCGGCGCGCTCGGGGCCCGGCCGAACGCCGCGCACCGGGCCGTCGCCGAACTGGAGCGGTCCGGGGTCCCGGTCCGGGTCCTCACCCAGAACGTGGACGGGCTGCACCAGCTCGCCGGCCTGCCCGCCCGCAAGGTCCTCGAACTGCACGGCAGCGCCCGCGCTGTGGTCTGCACCCGGTGCCACGCCCGGGGGCCGATGGAGGACGCGCTGGCCCGGGTGGCGGCGGGCGAGCCGGACCCGCCGTGCCTGGGGTGCGGGGGCATCCTGAAGCCGGCGACGGTGATGTTCGGCGAGCGGCTGGATCCCGTGGTCCTCGGCGAGGCCGCGGCCATCGCCAAGGCCTGCCAGGTGTTCATCGCGGTCGGCAGCAGCCTCCAGGTGCAGCCCGCCGCCGGTCTCGCCGGGGTCGCCGCCGACCACGGCGCCCGGCTCGTCGTCGTCAACGCCGAGCCGACGCCGTACGACGACCGGGCCGACGAGGTGATCCGCGAACCGATCGGCACCGCGCTGCCCGCCCTGCTGGCCCGGCTGGCGGCGCAGGGCGACGCGTAGGGCCCGGGCAGGCGGGGCGGGCGGTCAGAACAGGGCCGTTCCGCGTTCGAAGTCCAGCAGGCGGCGCTTGCGGTCCAGGCCGCCGCCGTAGCCGGTGAGGTCGCCGCCCGCGCCGATCACCCGGTGGCAGGGCACGATGATGCCCACGGGGTTCTTGCCGTTGGCGAGGCCGACGGCGCGGGATGCCTTGGGGTTGCCGAGGGCGCCGGCGAGTTGGCCGTAGGAGCGGGTCTCGCCGTACGGGATGCGGGTGAGCTGCTCCCAGACCCGGCGCTGGAACGGGGTGCCGTGCAGCCGGAGTGGCACGGTGAACTCCTTCAGCTCGCCCGCGAAGTAGGCCGCGAGCTGTTCCCCGGCCTCGGCGAACGGGGTGTCGTCGGGGGTGCCGAAGGTCTCCTCGGGCGGGCGGTGGCGCTGGCCGGCCATGTACAGGCCGCACAGCACGCCGTCGTCGGCGACGAGGGTGAGCGGGCCGTAGGGGCTGTCGATGACGGTGTGCTGCTTCATGGCGGGGTCCTCGTACGGAGTGCTCGGGCACGGTGTCCGGTGTCGGGGGCCTGGTCCCAGGGTGGGTGGGTCCGGGGGGCTTACGCGGGCAGGAAGTTGACCGGATGGCTGTCGGTCGCCCACAGGTACTGCACCGCGTACGCCCGCCAGGGCCGCCAGCCCTCCGCGCGGGCGGTGAGCGCGGGCGGTGAGGACGGCAGGCCCAGTTTCCCGGCGGCGCGCCGGATGCCGAGGTCGGTCGGGAGGAACGCGTCGGGGTCGCCGAGGGCGCGCATGGCGATGACGTCGGCCGTCCACGGCCCGATGCCGGGCAGCGCGAGCAGCCGGGCGCGGGCCTCGGCCCAGTCGGTGTCGACTCCCAGGCGCACCCCGCCGTCGGCGAGCAGCCGGACCAGGGTGGTGAAGGTGGTGCGCCGGGCGCGGGGCATGGCCAGGGACTCGGGGTCCACGGAGGCCAGCGCCTCGGCCGAGGGGAAGAGATGGGTGAGGCCGCCCTCGGGGTCGTCCAGGGGTTTGCCGTGCGCGGTGACCAGGCGGGCGGCGTGGGTGCGGGCGGCGGCGGTGGACACCTGCTGGCCGAGCACGGCGCGGACGGCGAACTCGGCCTCGTCGACCGTGCGCGGCACCCGGCGGCCCGGGCCGCGCTCGACCAGCGGGGCGAGCAGCGGGTCGGCGCACAGCCGCTCGTCGACGGCGGCCGGGTCGGCGTCCAGGTCGAGCAGGCGGCGGCAGCGGCTGTTGGCCACGGTCAGGTCGCGCAGGTCGCTCAGGGTGAGCCGGCAGGCGATGTGGTCGGGGCGGGGGGTGAGGGCGGCGATGCCGTGGCCGTAGGGCAGCCGCAGCGTGCGGCGGTAGGCGCCGTCCCGCCACTCCTCCACGCCGGGTACGGCGGTGGCGGCGAGGTGGCCGAAGAGGTTGGACGGGTTGAGCGGGGCGCGGAACGGCAGCCGCAGGGTGAGCACGCCGGGGGTGCCGATACCGCTCGCGGGCACCCGGGCGCGCAGCTCGCTCGGCGACAGGGCGAAGACCTCGCGGACGGTGTCGTTGAACGAACGCACCGAGGAGAAACCGGCCGCGAACGCGATCTCGGACATGGGCAGCGCGGTGGTCTCGATGAGCAGCCGCGCGGTCCGGGCGCGCTGGGCGCGGGCGAGCGCGAGGGGGCCGGCGCCCAGTTCGGCGAGCAGTTGCCGCTCGACCTGGCGGGTGCTGTAGCCGAGCCGGGCGGCGAGTCCGGTGACGCCTTCGCGGTCCACGACGCCGTCGGCGATCAGCCGCATGGCGCGGGCGACCAGGTCGGCGCGCAGGTTCCACTCCGGGGAGCCGGGGCTGGTGTCGGGGCGGCAGCGTTTGCAGGCCCGGAACCCGGCCTGCTGGCAGGCGGCGGCGCTCGGGTAGAACGTCATGTTCTCCGGCTTGGGCGGCACGACCGGGCAGCTCGGGCGGCAGTAGATGCGGGTGGTCAGGACGGCCGTGAAGAACCATCCGTCGAACCGCGCGTCCTTGGAGCGCACCGCGCGTACGCAGTGCTCCCGGTCGAGGTGAGTGCCTGTTCGCATGCCTTCAGCATCGACCACCTCCCGCCCCGTCCGCTGGCGGAAAACCGACATCAACCTGCGCCGGCCCGGATCTTCACCGATTCGACGACGCGGGGGCGGGGGCGTGCTGCCGCCGGAAGCCGTCGATCCATTCGGCGGTGGCGCGCAGTCCGCCGAAGGTGTAGAAGTGCACCTTCACCACACCGTGGCGGCCGGGGTCGTAGCGTTCGGCCAGCGCGTGCAGGAAGCGGTCCGGGCCGGTGGTGCCCATGAGGTTGGTCAGCGAGAACCCGTACTTGCGGGCGACGGAGGCGCTGGTGCCGACGCCGAACCGGGTGGCGTAGCCCAGCAGCCGGCGCACCCCGGCGGGGCCGGGGACGCCGACCCGGACGGGCAGGCGCACGCCCCGGGCGCGCAGGTCCTCGAGCCAGGCGAGGACCGGGTCCGCGTCGAAGCCGAACTGGGTGATGACGTCGCCGTCGAAGCGGTCCGCGTCGAGGGCGGCCGCCTTGTCCGTGAGCGCCGTCCACAGGGCGCGGTCGGTGATGCCGGGGTGGCCTTCCGGGTAGCCGGCGATGCCGACGTGCCGGACGCCGTGGTGGCGCAGCAGTCCGGTGCGCAGGACGGCGAGGGCGTCTTCGTAGGGGCCCTCGGGCCGGGCGGGGTCGCCGCCGACGACGAACACGTTCTCGGCGGTGCCGTCGGCCGCCAGCCCGGTGAGGAACTCCTCCAGGGCGGGCCGGGAGGGCAGCCGGCGGGCGGAGATGTGCGGTACGGGGACGAAGCCGAGCCGCTTGACCGCACGGGCCGCCGTCAGCCGGGTCGCGGTGTCCTCCCCGGCCAGGAAGGTGATGTTGATCCGGGTGCCCGGCGGGATGCCGCCCTGCGCCTCTTCCAGCCGGGGCACGTCCTTGCCGGTCATCTCCAGGGAGAAGTCGTCCAGCAGAGCGGGGTTCATCGTGCTTCTCGGCTTTCGTACGGCTGTTCCCGGACCCGACGATGATGTCACGCGCTCCGCCGGGGCCCGCGGGCAGGGCGTGGGCGCATCCGGCGGCCGGGGCCGCGCGGCGCCCGTCGGACGGGGGCCGCGCGGTACGGGCCGGGCTGCCGGTCAGGCGGCGGGCGGCTGGACGGACTGGCTGTGCCGGAAGACGTTCCGCGGGTCCCACTTCGCCTTGACGCGTTGCAGGCGCGGATAGTTGTCCTGGTAGTAGAGGGTGTGCCAGGGGGTGGACGAGGTGTTGAACCGGGGGTCGCCGAGGTCGATGTCGGGGTAGTTGACGTAGCAGCCGTCGGTGACCTCGTTGGGCACCGGGACGCCGCCGGTGTCCGCGTAGACCTCGCGGTAGCAGTCGCGGGCCCAGGAGATGTACCGGTCGTCGTCGGCGGGGTCGCTCCAGAACACCTGCCAGAGCATCTTGAACGCGGCGTCGCGGTGGGGTGCGGCGGTCGCGGCGGGGTCCACCGCGTTGATCCGGCCGCCGTACGACGTCAGCTGCACGCTGATGTTCGGGTTGTCGATGTCGTCGCGGGTGAGGTGCTTGTACAGCGCGTCCAGGTGGCTGTCGGGGAAGGCGGCCCGCATGAACGAGGACTTGTACTCGGCGCGCAGCGTGGGGTCGTTGAGGACGCTGTTGGTGGTGCCGAGCAGCCGTACCGCCTGGAGCCAGGGCAGCCGGCGGGGGGCGGCGAACTGGGGCAGGGCGGGCAGGTCGCCCGTGTGCCGGGTGAGCGCGCCGTGTTCGACGCCGATGCCGTAGCCGATGTGCTTGAGGTGGTCGGCGAGGATCTGCTCCGCGTCCGGCGCGGTGGCGTCGGCTTGGGCAGCAGTGCGCCGGGGTCGCGGCCCGTGGCGTCCGGGGAGCGGAACCAGTAGCGGGTGGCGATGCCGAAGTTACCGCCCCCGCCGCCGGTGTGGGCCCACCACAGGTCGCGGCGGGGGTCGTCCGCCTCGCGGGTGGCGACCACCGCGCGGGCCCTGCCCCGGGCGTCGACCACGACCACCTCCACGGCGTAGAGGTGGTCGACGACCAGGCCGTGCAGCCGGCACAGCGGTCCCCAGGCGCCGCCGCTGACGTGGCCGCCCATGGCGACCGAGTAGCAGAACCCGGTGGGGACGACGACGCCCCACTCGGGGTAGAGGGTCTGGTACGTGCGGAGGTTGGTGGCGCCGGATTCGACGGCGACGGCGCCGCGCCGCTCGTCGTGGTACACCGCGCTCATGCCCGACATGTCCACGATCATCTGGACGTCGGGGTGGTGCACGAAGTCCTCGTGGCAGTGTCCGCTGGAACGGACGCTGATCCGCTTGCCCTGGTCGACGGCCTGCTGGACGGCCGCGACCACCTCGTCGGTGGACCGTACGAGCCGTATGGACTCGGGCCGGGCCTGGTAACGCTGGTTGAGCCCGCTCACCAGATCGGCGTACTGCCGGTCGCCCCGTGTCACGGTGCGGCCGGCCGGGTGGCGGGTCGTGTGTTCGGTCATGTGCGTGTCACACCTTCACGCGAATCCTCGGGTGTCCTGTCGGAACACCCGTGTGTGGAACTGCCGAATCGCTGTGTGATCCCCCGTGCGGCACATCGGTGTCCCGGCGCTTCGTGGCCGGGACACCCGGCACAGGATCGCGTCGTGGGTGCTCGTGAGGTGGTGCTCCGGTGCGGACGGCGCGGTGGGTACCGTCAGCCGGTCCGCGGCGGCGGGATCACCTCACGGGCGACTCGTTCGAACTCCTCCAGATGCGCCTCCCCCGGCCAGTCGAGGACGAATTCGGAGACACCGGCGGCGAGGAACCGCTCGAAGATCTCCTCGTAGGTGTGCCGTCCGGTCCGTGGGTCCCACGGGCCGAAGACGGTGTACGAGCGCCGCACGCTCGCGGGGTCCCGGCCGGCGGCCTCGGCGAGCCGGTCGAGCCGTTCGTTCTGCTCGGCGGTGATGACGAGCACCTCGGTGTCGCTCGCGCCGGGCGGGCCGTGGGTGTTCCAGGCATCGGCGAGCTCGGCGGCGACCCGGACGAGGGTCGGCGACTGGCCGCCGACGGTGATCGGCAGCCGCGGGCGCTGCGCGGAGCCGGGCACGGTCACCACGTCCTTCACCCACAGCCGCGTGCCCCGGTGGCTGGAGTCGCGTGGGGTGTGCCTGTCCGCCACCGGCCCGCTCGCCCGGCGTGGCACGCTGCGGCTGGCGGACCTCGCCGAGCGGCCGATGGTCGGCCTGGCCCAGGAGGTGTCCCCCGTCGAGCGGTGCTTCCGGGCCGTGGACCCCCGGCCGGACGGCACCCGCGTGCGGTACACCGACCACCATGTGAGCCGGGTGGAATCGCTGCTGTCGGCCGTCTCCTTCGACGGCGCGATCGCCTTTCTGCCGGCCGTGGCGGCGGAGCTGTTCCCCCGGCCCGACATCCTCTACCGCACCGTGGCGGACCTGGAACCGTGCGCCTTCGGCGTGGTGTGGCCCGAGCGTGACGGGGAGAACTGCGTCGGCGTCACCGCGCTGGCGGACGTCTGCCGGCGCCTGCGCGACCAGGGCGGCCTGCCGTCGGGCACCATGCGTCGGCCCGACGAGGTACTGCCGCCGACGGTCCGGGACTGACCGGCCACCGGCCCGGGGCGCGAGATCCCTCCGGCGGGCGCGGCCCCGGTGATGAAGGAGTCGCCGACGGTGACCAGGCCGGCCGCCTACCGTCCCGCCCGCGATCCCGGCCCGCCTGCCGTTCCGGGCGCGGCCCCAACCCGCCTGCCTACCATCCCGCCTGCGGCCCCGGCCCGCCCACCGTCCCACGCACGGCCCCGGCCCCCCTGCCGCCTGGCACACGGCCCCGGCCCGCCTACCGTTCCGGGCGCGACCCCAACCCGCCTGCCTACCATCCCGCCTGCGGCCCCGGCCCCCCTGCCGCCCGGCACACGGCCCCGGCCCGCCTACCGTTCCGGGCGCGACCCCGGTCCCCCTACCGACCGCTCAGGTGCCGGGCGAACGCCTCGTACGCGGAGGTGTCGAACAGGACGAACCGCACCTCTTCCACGGCGGTCGGGGTGGTGCGTACCGCCTCCACCGCGATGCGGGCCGCGTCCGCCATCGGCCAGCGGTAGACGCCGGTGGAGATGGCGGGGAACGCGACCGTGCGGGCGCCGAGTTCGCCGGCGACGCGCAGGGACTCGCGGTAGCAGGAGGCCAGGAGGTGCGAGCGGTCCTCTGCCGGTGACCAGACGGGACCCACCGTGTGGATGACCCAGCGGGCGTCCAGCTCGCCCGCCGTGGTGGCGACCGCCTGGCCGGTGGGCAGGCCCTTGCCGTACCGGGAGGCGCGCAGCGCGCGGCACTCCGCCAGGATGGCGGGGCCGCCGCGGCGGTGGATCGCGCCGTCCACTCCCCCGCCGCCCAGGAGCGAGGAGTTGGCCGCGTTGACGAGGGCGTCGGCGTGCTGCCGGGTGATGTCGCCCTGGACGAGGGTGATGCTGGTCATGTCGGTCGCACCTTTCCGGGCAACTCCGGCTCGGCCCGCCTCGGTTCAGCTCTGTCTCAGTCTCCGCCAGACCGCCTTGGCCGCGTTGTGGCCCGACATGCCGTGCACCCCGGGTCCCGGCGGTGTGGCCGAGGAACAGAGGAACACGGCCGGGTGCGGGGTGTGGTACGGGAACAGGGACAGCTTGGGACGCAGCAGCAGCTGGAGCCCGGAGGCCGCACCGCAGGCGATGTCCCCGCCGACGTAGTTGGCGTTGCGGGCGGCCATCTCGGCGGGCCCGGCCGTCGCGCGGGCGAGCACCCGGTCGCGGAAGCCGGGGGCGAAGCGCTCCAGCTGGCGTTCCATGGCCTCGGTGAGGTCCCCGGACCAGCCGTTCGGGACATGGCCGTACGCCCAGAAGACATGCTTGCCCTCGGGGGCCCGGGTGGGGTCGACCACGCTCGGCTGCACGGTGATCATGAAGGGCCGCTCGGGGGCCCGCCCCTCGCGGGCGGCGGCGCGCAGGGCGGTGCCGATCTCGGCCTGGCTCGCGCCGATCTGGACGGTGCCGGCGGTGCGGGCCTCCGGCGCGGTCCACGGCACCGGGCCGTCCAGCGCGTAGTCGATCTTGAACACGCTGGGGCCGTAGCGGTAGTTCGCGTAGTAGTCGCCGAGGCCGGCGATGCGGGCGAGCGCGGCGGGCGAGGTGTCGAAGACGTACGCGCGCGCGGGCGGCAGGTCGTCCAGGCGCTTGACCTCGAAGTCGGTGTGCACCGCACCGCCGAGGTCCCGCAGATACGCGGCCAGGGCGTCGGAGATCGCCTGGGAGCCGCCGCGGGCCACCGGCCAGCCGCGGGCGTGCGCGGACAGGGCGAAGACCAGCCCGATGGCGCTGGTGGCGAGGCCGCTCAGCGGTGCCATCACATGGGCGACGAGGCCGGCGAAGAGGGTTTTGAACCGCTCGTCCTTGAAGCGGCGCATCAGCCAGGTGGACGGCGGCAGGCCGGCCAGGCCGAAGCGGGCGAGGGTGACCGGGTCGCGGGGCAGCGCGGTCAGCGGCAGGGACATGAAGTCCTGGACGAGGGTGTCCCAGCGGGCGAGCAGCGGCTCGACCAGTCTGCGGTACGGGCCCGCGTCGCGCGGTCCGAAGGACGCGGCGGTCTCGGCCACCGAGTGGGACAGCACGGCCGCGGTGCCGTCCGGGAACGGGTGGGCCATGGGCAGCGGGGCGTGCAGCCACTCCAGGCCGTACCGCTCGAGCGGGAGGGCGCGGAACGCCGGGGAGTTGACGCCGAGGGGGTGGGCGGCCGAGCACGGGTCGTGCCGGAAGCCGGGCAGCGTCAGCTCCTCCGTGCGGGCGCCGCCGCCCACCGTGGACTTCGCCTCGAACAGGGCCACGGAGAATCCGCGGCGGGCCAGCTCCACCGCGGCGGTCAGTCCGTTCGGCCCCGCACCCACCACGACCGCATCGAGCATCGACGGCACCTTCGGACCCCTTCGTCAGCCGATGGCCATTCGGGATCAGGATATGCCGGGGCACTGACACTCCCCCGGTCCGGGTGGCCCCGGGCGGTCAGGAGGCGGTGCGCAGCACACCGGCCACCCGGCGGGCGGTGGCGGCGTCCCGCGCGGCGGTGAACGGCAGGGCGTTGCCGCCGGTGACGCGGAACGGCTCGCCGGTGAGGGTGAGGTGCGTGCCGCCCGCCTCCTCGACCAGGAGCAGTCCGGCCGCGTGGTCCCAGGCGGCCTCCCAGGAGAACGCGACGGCGTCCAGCTCGCCCCGGGCGATCGCGAGGTACTCCAGACCCGCGGAGCCGCACGCGCGCGGGGCGAGGCCGTCGGTCCACAGGGCGCGCAGCGCGCGCTTCTGCTCGTCGGTGGTGTAGTCCGGGTGGGAGGTGGCGACGACGAGGTCCCGGCCGGGCTCGGGCGGGCCGGCGAACAGCCGCTCGCCGTCGAGGAAGGCGCCCTGGCCGCGGACGGCGATGGCGAACCGGTCGCGCGCGGCGGCGTACGTCCAGGAGGCGACCACGGTGCCGCGGTGGGCGAGTGCCACCAGGGTGCAGAAGCCGTCGTCGCCGTGGACGAACTGACGGGTGCCGTCGACCGGGTCGACGATCCAGACCGGGGTGTCGCCCCGGAGGGCCTCGTAGACCGCCGGGTCGGCGTGCACGGCCTCCTCGCCGACCACCACGGAGCCGGGCAGCAGCGCGCCGAGGTCCTCGGTGAGCCGCAGCTCGGCGAGCCGGTCGGCGTCCGTCACCAGGTCGTGCGGGCCGCTCTTCCGGTCCACCTCGTGGGCGGCGAGGCGGCGGAAGCGGGGCAGGATCTCGGCCGCGGCGGCCTTGCGGACCGCCTCCTCCACGTCGGCCGAGCGGCGGGCGAGAAACTCCTCGATGGTTTCCGTCTCTTCGATCATGCCCCCCATCAGACCACGCCCCACTGACAGCCCCGGCCCGCGGGTGCCCCAGAGGTGGAACCGGCTTGAACAGCGGGGCCCGCGGCGGTGCGCCGGTACGGCGCCGGGCGGGGCAGTAGGTTCCGCGGCCCGGGCAGGGCGTCAGCGGCCGACCGCGTAGCCCTGCATTCCGCGTGGGTTCGCCGCCGCCGAGACGATGCCGGTCTCCGGGTCCCGGGCCACCGCGCACAGGCGGCCCTCGGACCAGGCGGGGCCGACGGTGACGTCATGGCCGCGCCGCCGCAGCTCCTCGATCACACCGGGGTCCGTGCGGGACTCCACGGTCACGCTGCCGGGGCTGCGGCGGCGCGGATGGAAGGAGCCGGGGAAGCTGTCGTTGTGCCAGTTGGGGGCGTCGATGGCGCCCTGGAGGTCGAGTCCGCCGCGGACGGGGGCGCCCAGGGCGGCGGCCAGGAAGAAGTGCAGCTGCCACTGGTCCTGCTGGTCCCCGCCGGGCGTGCCGAACGCCAGGACCGGTACCCCGTCGCGCAGCGCGAGGGAGGGGGTGAGGGTGGTGCGGGGCCGGCGGCCGGGGGTGAGGGTGCCCGGCAGGCCCTCCTCCAGCCAGGTCATCTGCAGCCGGGTGCCGAGCGGGAAGCCGAGTTCGGGGACCACGGGGTTGGACTGGAGCCAGCCCCCGCTGGGCGTGGCCGCGATCATGTTGCCCCAGCGGTCGACGACGTCCAGGTGGCAGGTGTCGCCCCGGGTCGAGCCGTCGGCGGCCACCTGGGCCTCACCGGCGGTATACGCCTCACCGGTGGCCTGGGCCTCTCCGGTGGCCTCCGCGAGGGTGGGCGCGCCGGGCAGCGGGGCGACGGTCGGTTCGCCGGCGCCCATCGGGTCGAAGCCGGGCCGCGCGCCCGCCGGCACGCGCGCGTGCGCCAGTGCGGGCAGCCTGGGGAGCCGTCCGCCGGGGCTGCCGGGACGCAGGTCGTAGGAGGCCTTCGCGCCGATCAGGGCCCGCCGCCCGGCGTTGTAGGCGTCCGACAGCAGGTCGCCGAGCGGCACCTCGGCGGCGTCGCCGTACCAGGCCTCGCGGTCGGCCATGGCGAGCTTGCAGCCCTCGATCAGCAGGTGCACGTAGTCGGCGGAGCCCGGGGCGGGCAGCTCGGGCGGGAGCAGGGCGAGCTGCTGGAGCAGCACCGGCCCCTGGCTCCAGGGGCCGGCCTTGCACACGGTCCAGCCGTTCCAGTCGTACGTCACCGGGGTCTCGTAGTGGGCGGACCAGCCGGCCAGGTCGGCCTCGGTGAGGGTGCCGGTGTGCCGTTCGCCGCTGGTGTCCATGGTGGGGCGCCGGGACTGCCGTACCAGGGCCTCGGCGATGAAGCCGGAGCGCCACACCTCGCGCGCGGCGTCGATCCGTGCCTCCCGGTCGCCCGCGTGCGCGGTCTCGGCCAGCAGCCGCTTCCAGGTGGCGGCGAGCGCCGGGTTGCGCAGCAGCGTGCCGGGGCGGGGCGGCCGGCCGCCGGGCAGGTACACCTCGGCCGACGTCGTCCACTCGGTCTCGAACAGCCGCCGTACGCTCGCCACGGTCGCGCCGACGTTCTCCACGGGCGCGTGTCCGTGCTCGGCGTAGCCGATGGCGTACTTCAGCACGTCGTCCAGGGACTTGGTGCCGTGGTCGCGCAGCAGGAGCAGCCAGGCGTCGAAGGCGCCGGGCACGGCGGCGGCGAGCGGTCCGGTGCCCGGTACGAGGTCCAGTCCGAGGTCCCGGTAGTGGGCCGGGGTGGCGCCGGCCGGGGCCACGCCCTGTCCGCACAGCACGCGCACGGCGCCGCCCGCCGGGGCGAGCAGCATCGGGACCTCGCCGGCCGGCCCGTTCAGGTGCGGTTCCACGACGTGCAGCACGAACGCGCCGGCCACGGCCGCGTCGAAGGCGTTGCCGCCGTCCTCCAGCACCGCCATCGCCGACTGGGAGGCCAGCCAGTGCGTGGAGGAGACCATGCCGAAGGTGCCTTGCAGGGTGGGTCGGGTCGTGAACCGCATCTCTCACCTCGGTGTGCGCGCGTCGGCCGGCTTGCCCCGGAAAGCTGTCGTGACCGGAAGCTGCCCCGCCGCACGTCCGGATACGCGGCCCGGGCACGGTCCGCGCCGGGTCCCTGCACGGTGCCGGCCCCTGCCTGGAGTGATGACACGCCGGGGCGCCGTGGGCGGGGGCGGCGTCCCGGGAACACTCCGGGCGGGCCGGACGTTGATCCCCGGCGACAGGAACGAAAGGCCAAGGCAGTGCACGGTGAGTACAAGGTTCCCGGCGGCAAGCTCGTCGTCGTGGATGTGGACGTCGAGGACGGCGTGCTGCGGCACGTGCGCGTGGCGGGCGACTTCTTCCTGGAGCCGGACGAGGCGCTGGACGCGGTGAACGGCGCCCTGGAGGGCGCCCCCGCGGACACCGACGCGGCGGGGCTGGCCGCGCGCATCGACGCGGCGCTTCCGGCGGGGACGGTGATGTACGGCCTGACCTCGGAAGGCGTGGGCATCGCGGTGCGCCGGGCGCTCGCGCGCGCCACGGACTGGACCGACTACGACTGGCAGCTGATCCACGAGGCCCCGCAGCCGCCGGCCCTGCACATGGCGCTGGACGAGGTGCTGACCGCCGAGGTGGCCGCGGGCCGCCGGCCGCCGACGCTGCGGGTGTGGGAGTGGGGCTCCCCGGCGGTGATCATCGGCAGCTTCCAGTCGCTGCGCAACGAGGTCGACCCTCAGGGCGCCGCCCGGCACGGCGTCGAGGTGGTGCGGCGGATCTCCGGCGGCGGCGCGATGTTCGTCGAGCCCGGCAACACGATCACCTACTCGCTGTCGGTGCCCGAGTCCCTGGTGCAGGGCCTGTCCTTCCAGGACAGCTACGCCTATCTGGACGACTGGGTGCTGGGCGCCCTCGGGGACCTGGGCGTCCGGGCCTGGTACCAGCCGCTGAACGACATCGCCACCGACCAGGGCAAGATCGCGGGCGCGGCGCAGAAGCGGATGGTCGGGCCGGGCGGGGGCCCGGGTGCCGTGCTGCACCACGTGACGATGTCGTACGACATCGACGCCGACAAGATGGTCGAGGTGCTGCGGATCGGGCGGGAGAAGCTGTCCGACAAGGGCACGAAGAGCGCGAAGAAGCGGGTCGACCCGCTGCGCCGGCAGACGGGGCTGCCGCGCGAGGCCGTCATCGAGCGGATGATCGACTCCTTCCGCGCGCGCTACGGCCTGGCCGACGGCAAGATCACGGATGAGGAGCTGGCCCGGGCGGAGGAACTGGCCCGCACGAAGTTCGGCTCCCCGGAGTGGACGGCGCGCGTGCCGTGACTCCGGCCGTCCGAGGGGGCGGAAGCGGGGGCGCATCACGGGCAGACCGGTACGTCATGACCGTGGCCCGTGACCGGGTGGGTACGCAGTGCGTTGGCACTTCCGCGCCACAGACAGTCATGTGACACTGTCGTACCCCGTCCGCCCCGCGGACCCCTCCACCCCTCTCCCCCACGAGAAGTGTGCCCGTGCGTCCCCTGCCCCTGCCGCTCGCCCTCACCGCGCGTCTGTCACCGGTCGCGGTGCTCGCCTGCGCCGGCTGGCTGCTGTCCTCCGGCCCCGCCGCCCCGCCCGCCGCCGGGCACCAGACGGCCCGGACCTCGCCCGCCGGAACCTCCGCGGCCACCCCGTCCGCCACCACGGCGGCACCCACGTACACCACCGCGCCCGCCCCCTGCCCCGCCGTCCCCGCCGCCACCCTGGAGTCCCTGGTGCCCGGCGCGAAGCCGGCCGGCAAGGAGATCCCCTCCACGGACACCAAGCTCCGCCGCACCTGCTCCTGGAACGCGCTACACGGCTACGACTACCGCTGGCTCGACGTGTCGTTCGAGATCGGCGAGTCGGACCAGGAGGCGGAGAAGGAGTACGAGCAGCGGGTCGCGGAGAAGAGCGGCGGCGGGGCCGTGCCGGGGCTCGGCGACACCGCGTACTCCGTCGTCGGCCTCACCACGGAGGACAAGCAGCAGACCCGCGAGGGCGTGGTGCTGGTCCGCGCCGCCAACGCCCTGGTCGTCGTCACCTACAGCGGCAGCGACTTCGAGACCCGCGAGGCGCCGGCCACGGACGAGATCAACAAGGGCGCCATCAAGGCGGCGAAGTCCGCGGTGGCCGCGCTGGGCGCCGGCCGGGGCTGAGCCCGCGGCCGAAGCCCCGCCGGCCGGCGGGCACGCTCCGCGCCTCGCGGACGAACGCGCCGGTGTCGCCGGCCGTCATCGCGTCGGTCATCGCGAGGAGCCCCTCTGCCCCGGCGCGCAGTCCCGGGGTCATCCGGTGGCGCTCGCGCTCCAGCGGCAGCAGCCGGAGCAGCGCGGTGTCGCGGCCGTCGCGCCGTCCTCTCCGGCCGCCTCCGACTCGGCCGGCAGTGACTCCGGTCCGCCGGTCAGCACGTCGAGTTCCGGTCCTCGTATCCCGGTGTGGTTCTCCGGTTCGAGCCGTACGGACACCTGGCGGTGCGGGCGAGCGCGGCGGCGGCGCGGCCGGCCGGCCGGCCGCGGACATGGTCACGGCGTCACTCATGTGCATCCCGTCCGCCGCCATGGTGCCCGCTTCCGTGGTCCGGGAGCCGGGTCCTGACGCGCCCCAGGGGCATCCTGCCGGACAATACCCGGCTACCGGCCGGTTTCCGCCCGTTCCGCCCCGGGCCGGGCGATCGGTCCGCCGCCGGTCGTGGTGGCGCGAGCCGGGTCAGCGCGAGGTACACCACCAGGGAGGTGCCGAGGCCCACCGCCCAGCCGTAGTCGGCGAGCGGGGACAGCGCCGGAATGGGGCGGCCGTCGGTCAGCGGGGTGAAGTCGGCGCCGCCGACGGCGAGGACGCCGCCCGCGAGAAAGGCGAGGACCGCCCGCGGGTTCCAGCCGCCGAGGTACCAGTACCGGCCGCCCGCGCGATAGAGGGCGGCGAGGTCCAGGCGGGTGCGGCGCAGCAGCCAGTAGTCGGCGACGAGGATGCCCGCGACGGTGCCGAGCAGTCCGCCGACCAGGCCGAGCCAGGTGAAGATGTAGCCGCGCGGGTCGGAGTACAGCCTCCACGGCAGGATCAGCACCGCGAGGACGGCGGTGATCAGGGCGCCGGTGCGGAAACTCACCTTGCCGGGCGCCACGTTGGAGAAGTCGAACGCCGGGGAGACCAGGTTGGCGGCGATGTTCACGGACAGTGTGGCGACGAGGACGGTCACGAGCGCGTACAGCAGTCCGGCCGCGTTGTCCGTCTTCGCCGCGAGCCGCACCGGGTCCCAGACCGGCTCGCCGTAGACGGCCTGTGAGCCGGAGGTCACCAGCACGGACAGGAACGCGAACAGGGTCATGGTGGTCGGCAGGCCGAGCGCCTGTCCCCAGTTCTGGGCGCGCTGGCTCTTTCCGTAGCGGGTGAAGTCGGGGATGTTCAGCGACAGCGTGGACCAGAAGCCGATCATGCCCATGAGGGAGGGCCAGAACAGCTTCCAGAAGGCGCCGCCCCAGCCGAGCCGGGACGGCTGGGCGAAGAGCGGGCCGAGTCCGCCGGCCCGGTCGCTCATCCACCACAGCATCACGAACGCGCCGACGAGGACGAAGGGCGCCGCCCAGTTCTCGAAGCGGCGGATGGTCTCCATACCCCGCAGGATGATGGCGACCTGGAGGGCCCAGAAGAGCGCGAAGGACAGCCACATGGTCCAGGCGTGGCCGCCGATGTGCGCGGCGTCCGTCCAGCCGGTGCCGATCAGCTTCCCGGCGAGGAAGTAGATCGCCTCACCGCCGATCCAGGTCTGGATGCCGAACCAGCCGCACGCCACCAACGCCCGTACCACGGCGGGCAGGTTGGCGCCGCGCACGCCGAAGGAGGCGCGGGCGAACACCGGGAAGGGGATGCCGTACTTGGGGCCCGCGTGCCCGGTCAGCAGCATCGGGGCCAGCACGATCAGGTTGGCGAGGGCGATGGTGAACACCGCCTGCCGCCAGTCCATGCCGACCGCGATCAGCCCGGAGGCGAGGGTCCAGGAGGCGGTGTTGTGGGCCATGCCGACCCACAGCGCCGAGAAGGTGTACGTCGTCCAGGTGCGCCGGGCGGCGGGCACCGGGAGCAGGTCGTCGTTGGCGTACGGCCCGCTGGGCGGCGGGGTGCCGGGCGCGAGTTCCACGCGTCCGTCGGGGAGGGTGATCTGGCCGGGTATCGGTACGGCCGTGGGGGCGGTGTCGGTCATGGGCCGGCCTGTCGTCGTCGGGCGGATGAGAGCGGCCGTGCGGGCGCCGGCCCCCAACCCGGGTTGGCGGGGAGGGGTGACCAGGACGGCGAACCAGGCTGCGGCAGCTAGGAGTTGACGGCGGGGATGATGCGGCTGCCGTAGACGTCGATGGTCGTCTCCTGCGCGTCGTGCATGTCGTACACCGCGAACTGGTCGACGCCCAGGGCGCGCAGCGCGGTCAGCTTCTCGATGTGCCGCTCGGCGGGGCCGATGACACAGAACCGGTCCACGATCTCGTCGGGCACGAACGCGGTGTCGGGGTTGCCGCTGCGCCCGTGGTGGGCGTAGTCGTAACCCTGCCGGGCCTTGATGTAGTCGGTGAGTTCCGCGGGCACGTCGGCGGAGCCCTCGCCGTACCGGGAGACGAGGTCGGCGACGTGGTTGCCGACCATGCCGCCGAACCAGCGGCACTGCTCGCGGGCGTGGGCGAGGGCCGCGGGCGAGTCGTCCTCGGTGACATAGGCCGGGGCGGCCACGCAGACCGTCACCTCGGACGGGTCGCGGCCGGCGGCTGCCGCCGCGTCCCTGACCGCCTTCACCATGTACTCGGTCAGATACAGGTCGGCGAGCTGGAGGATGAACCCGTCGGCCTCCTCGCCGGCCATCTTCAGGGCCTTCGGACCGTACGCGGCCATCCAGACGGGGACTTCGGAGCCTTCCTTGATCCACGGAATGCGGATCCGGGCGCCGCCGAGGTCGGCCTCCTCGCCCCGGCCGAGGGCGCGGATGACCTTCATGGCCTCGCTGATCCGGGCCAGGGTGTTGGGTTTGCGCCCGGCGACGCGCATCGCGGAGTCGCCGCGGCCGATGCCGCAGACGGTGCGGTTGCCGAACATGTCGTTGAGGGTGGCGAAGGTCGAGGCGGTGACCTCCCAGGTGCGGGTGCCCGGGTTGGTGACCATCGGGCCCACCGTCAACCGTTCGGTCTGCGCCAGGATCTGGCTGTGGATCACGAACGGTTCCTGCCAGAGCACGGCGGAGTCGAAGGTCCAGCCGTAGCGGAAGCCGTTCTGCTCGGCCCGTCGCATCAGGGCGACGACGCGGGAGGCGGGCGGGTCGGTCTGCAGGACGAGTCCGAAGTCCATGGTCGCCACTCCTAGTTCAGGTACTGACAGGTGGAGCGCGGGGTGAAGACCCCGTGCCCGGCGCGGCCGGTGTACTCCCGCTGGACGATGACGGGTTCGCCGCGCGAGAGGACCGTCTCGACGCGGCCGGTGACCCGCTTGCCCTCGTACGCCGAGTAGTCGACGTTCATGTGGTGGGTCTCGGCGGACATCACCTGTTCGGCGTGCGGGTCGTAGATGACGATGTCCGCGTCGGCGCCCGGGGCGATGGTGCCCTTCTTCGGGTACAGGCCGAACATGCGGGCCGGGGTGGCGCAGGCGATCTCGATCCAGCGGCGGCGCGGGATACGGCCGTCCACGACGGCCTGGTGGAGCAGGTCCATGCGGTTCTCGACGCCCGGAAGACCGTTGGGGATCTTGGAGAAGTCGCCCCGGCCGAGCTCCTTCTGGCCGGTGAAGCAGAAGGGGCAGTGGTCGGTGGAGACCACCTGGAGGTCGTTCGTCCGCAGCGCCCGCCACAGACTCGCCTGGTGTTCGCGGGGGCGCAGCGGGGTGCTGCACACGTACTTCGCGCCCTCGAAGTCCGGCTCGGCGAGGTTGTCGGCGGACAGGAACAGATACTGCGGGCAGGTCTCGCCGAAGACGTTCAGCCCCTCGTCGCGCGCCCTGGCCAGCTCTGCGACCGCCTCCGTCGCCGAGACGTGGACGACGTACAGCGGGGCCCCGGCGACCTGTGCGAGCCGGATCGCGCGATGGGTGGCCTCGGCCTCCAGCAGCGCCTTGCGGACCTCCCCGTGATGGCGGGGGTCGGTCTCGCCCCGGGCCAGCGCCTGCTGGACCAGCACGTCGATGGCGATGCCGTTCTCGGCGTGCATCATGATCAGCCCGCCGTTCTCGGCGGAGCGCTGCATGGCGCGCAGGATCTGACCGTCATCGGAATAGAAGACGCCCGGGTATGCCATGAACTGCTTGAACGAGGTCACTCCCTCTTCGATGAGCAGGTCCATTTCCTTGAGCGTCTCGTCGTTCACATCGGAGACGATCATGTGGAAGGCGTAGTCGATCGCGCAGTTGCCCTCGGCCTTGGCGTGCCAGGCGTCCAGGCCCTCGCGCAGGGTGTGGCCGACGCTCTGCACCGCGAAGTCCACGATGGTGGTCGTACCGCCCCAGGCCGCGGCCCGGGTGCCGGTTTCGAAGGTGTCGGAGGCGTGTGTGCCGCCGAACGGCAGCTCCATGTGGGTGTGCACGTCGACCCCGCCCGGGATGACGTACTTCCCGGTGGCGTCGATCACCCGGTCCGCGGTCCAGCTCTGCGCGTGGGGCGTGGCCAGGGCGGCGATGCGGCCGTCCTCGACGAGGACGTCGGCGTGGATCTCGTCGGACGCGGTGATGACGAGACCGTGGCGGATGACGGTACGGCTGCTCATGCTGCTCCTCGGTCACTCGGCTCGGGTCAGGGCACCGTCAGCGGCTGGTACGCCCCCGGTGCGCGGTCGCGTCGCGATGGGCGGGGTCGGTGACCACGACCGGGCGGCCGGACTGACCGAAGAGGTCCGGTCCCGGCCGGTCCGGCACAAGTTCGCCACCGTCGGCCGCTCGGAGACCGCCTGCACCGGACTCACCGCCCTGATCACCGCCGACGCCTCCCGCTCCGGCGAGGCCCGGCCGAGGCCGAGCACGACGGCGGCGGCCT
Source organism: Streptomyces sp. DSM 40868 (assembly GCF_011820545.1). NCBI lineage: Bacteria > Bacillati > Actinomycetota > Actinomycetes > Kitasatosporales > Streptomycetaceae > Streptomyces > Streptomyces sp. DSM 40868. The sequence continues at coordinate 7,026,798 of NZ_CP050504.1, read as the reverse complement.
CCGACCGGTGCGGCGACCGGATGTACCCGGCCTGCCCGGCCTCGTCACCGGCCGGGAGGACACCGGTGGTGAGCACCATCTCGCCGCCGTTGAGCATCACCTCGGCATCGGCGGCCTCGGCGACGTGCACCCGGCGCACCGGCCGGTCCAGCCGGTCGGCGCCGGCCACCACCTCGGGTTCCCCGGCGGACACCCGCTCCAGGGTGAGCACCCGGCGGACGGACAGGGCGGGTTCCCAGCCGTGCCGGGACTCCGAGGCGGTGGTCATGGCCGTACCCCCCGGTTCTCTCGCGCGGGACGGGCTCCTGCGCGGCTCGTCGGTGCAGGCAGCGCGCGCCGTCAGTGCAGGCTCCGGAGCGCGTTCTCCAGGATCGCCGCGCCCTCCTCGGCCTCGGCGACGGTGAGGGACAGCGGCGGGGCGATCCTCAGGGCGCTGCTGTCGTGTCCGCCGCCCTTGCCCAGGAGCAGTCCGCCCTGACGGGCCGCCTCGAGCACGGCGGCGGCGGCCCGCGGGTCGGCCTCGTCCGTGCCCGGCTTGACCAGCTCGATGCCGATCATCAGCCCGCGTCCGCGCACCTCGCGCACCCCGGGCAGCCCGGCGGTGGCCGCCCGGAGCCGTTCGATGAGCAGTCCGCCGACCCGCCGGGCGTTGCCCTGGAGGTCGTGTTCGAGGAGGTAGGTGAGGTTGGCGAGGCCCGCGGCCATGGTGATCTGGGTGCCGCCGAACGTGGAGATGCTGTTCGCGTCCAGGCAGTTCATGATCTCGGCGCGGGCGACGACCCCGCCGATGGACATGCCGTTGCCGATGCCCTTGGCGAAGGTGACGATGTCCGGCGGGCCGCTGCGGGCGTGTGCCTGCCAGCCCCAGAAGTGGTCGCCGGTACGGCCCCAGCCGGTCTGCACCTCGTCGGCGATCCACAGGATGCCCTGGGCGGCGAGGACCTCGCGGAAGGCCGCGAACAGTCCGTCGGGCGGCGAGGTGAACCCGCCGACGCCCTGGACGGGTTCCGCGATCAGCGCGGCCGGGGGCCGGGTGTGCCCGAGGACGTCCTTCAGGTCGGCCACGCAGGCGTCGATGAACGCGCGGTCGTCGAGGTGGGCGAACGGGCCCCGGCTGCGCACGCCGCCGTGCACGTACAGGGTCTGGACCGGGGACAGGGAGGTCGGGGACCAGCCGCGGTTGCCGGTGATGCCGACCGCGGTGAAGGAGCGGCCGTGGTAGCTGTTGCGCATGGCCAGGACGGTGTTGCTGCGCCGGTAGGCGGTGGCGAGCAGCAGGGCGGTGTCGTTGGCCTCGGTGCCGGAGGCGGTGAAGAACACCCGGGCGTTCGGGATGCCGCTCAACCGGGCGATGCGTTCGGCGAGTTCGACCATCGGCCGGTTGAGGTAGAGGGTGGAGGAGTGGACGATCCGGCCGGCCTGCTCGGTGACCGCCTTGGTCACCTCGGGCAGGGCGTGCGCGGTCATCGTGGTGAGGATGCCGCCGAAGAAGTCCAGGTATCTGCGGCCGGTGGAGTCCCACACGTGGCGGCCCTCGCCGTGGGTGATCTCGATCGGGTCGTCGTAGTAGAGGGCGAGCCAGTCGGGCATGACGGCGCGGTGGCGGGAGTAGAGGTCGGTCACGGCCGCACCAGCCCTTCATAGGCGTCGGGGCGGCGGTCGCGGTAGAAGGCCCACTGCCGCCGTACGTCCTCGACGAGCCCGAAGTCCAGGTCGCGCACGAGGAGTTCCTCGCTCTTGTCGCTCGCGACGTCGCCGACGAACTGTCCGCGCGGGTCGACGAAGTACGACGTGCCGTAGAAGTCGTTGTCGCCGTACTCCTCCTGTCCGACCCGGTTGATGGCGGCGACGAAGTACTCGTTGGCGACGGCCGCGGCGGGCTGTTCGAGCTGCCAGAGGTGGGCGGACAGGCCCCGGTGGGTGGCGGACGGGTTGTATACCAACTGGGCGCCGTTCAGCCCCAGTTGGCGCCAGCCCTCCGGGAAGTGGCGGTCGTAGCAGATGTAGACCCCGACCTTGCCCACGGCGGTGTCGAAGACGGGCCAGCCCAGGTTGCCGGGTTTGAAGTAGTACTTCTCCCAGAAGCCCTCGACCTGCGGGATGTGGTGCTTTCGGTACTTGCCGAGGTAGCTGCCGTCGGCGTCGATCACGGCGGCGGTGTTGTAGTAGAAGCCGGACTGCTCGACCTCGAAGACCGGGACGACGAGCACCATGCCGGTCTCGCGGGCGAGGTCCCGCATGCGGCGCACGGTGGGGCCGTCCGGCACGGGTTCGGCCCAGCGGTAGTGTTCCGGCTCCTGGACCTGGCAGAAGTAGGGGGCGTTGAAGACCTCCTGGAAGCCGATGATCCGCGCGCCCCTGCGGGCCGCCTCGCGGGCGTGCTCCTCGTGTTTCGCCACCATGGTCCCGGTGTCACCGGTCCAGGTGGCCTGGACCAAGGCGGCGCGGACGACGTTGGCCATGAGCTGCTCCTTCGACACGACGTCAGAGCCTCTACGCCCGTAGAGCAGGCGGTAGAGGGACGAACGTAAGCCTCCGGGCGGCCCTTGCCAAGACCATCGTCGTCAAAGCACGGAGTCGATCACGTTTCACACTCCGGTGGCGGAGCCGGTCACCGGGGGGTGGACGGGCGGCTCAGACGGGCACCAGGGCGCACCGCGCCACCAGCTCGTCCATGGACAGGCCGAGGGCCTCCGCGAGCGCGGCCACGGTGAAGAACGCCGGGGTCGGCGCCCGCCCCGTCTCGATCTTGCGGAGCGTCTCGGCGGACACGCCCGCCGCGGCGGCGACGTCCGCCATGCTCCGGTCGCCGCGCGCCTCGCGCAGCAGCCGCCCGAGCCGCTCACCGCGGTCGCGCTCTTCGGGAGTGAGAGGGGTACGCACCATGCCCCCATTCTGCCCCCGGTCGCCCCTTTTCCCGCCCGCCGGGCGTCACCCAATTAAAATACCGGTATAGTAATTGGCATGGTGGAACTGAAGACCGAGAAGTCGATCGACGCGATGCACGCGGCCGGCCAGGTGGTCGCCCGCGCCCTGACGGCCGCGCGGGAGGCCGCGCGCGTCGGCGTCACACTGCTGGAGCTGGACGAGGTGGCCCGGGAGGTGCTGCGCGACGCGGGCGCGACCTCGCCGTTCCTCGGCTACCGCCCCTCCTTCGCCCCGACCCCCTTCCCCGCCGTGATCTGCGCCTCGGTGAACGACGCGATCGTGCACGGCATCCCGACGGACTACCGGCTCCGCGACGGCGACCTGCTCTCCGTCGACTGCGGCGCCGAGCTGGACGGCTGGGCGAGCGACTCGGCGATCAGCTTCGTGGTGGGAAGCCCCCGCCCGGCGGACCTGCGGCTGATCGAGACCGCCGAGCGGGCGCTGGCCGCGGGCATCGCGGCGGCCGTCGTGGGCAACCGCATCGGGGACATCGCGCACGCCGTCGGCCGGGCCTGCCGCACGGCCGGCTACGGCATCCCGCAGGGCTTCGGCGGCCATGGCGTCGGCCGTCGTATGCACGAGGACCCCGAGGTCCCGAACGAGGGCCGCCCGGGCCGCGGCCTGCCGCTCCGGGCCGGCATGGTCCTCGCCATCGAGCCCATGCTGATCGCGAGCGGCAAGGACGGCTACCACGAGGCCCCCGACGGCTGGACCCTGCGCACCGACGACGGCTCCCGCGCGGCCCACGTCGAGCACACGGTGGCCATCACGGAGTCGGGCCCCCGCATCCTCACGGCACGGTAGGCGCCCCGAAGGGGCGCGGGGCGGTATCGGCAGTGCGGCTCCGCCGCGTGGGTTGCGAGCGACCACGACGCCCCCCGCAGCCGCCGAAACGCAGGAACCACCCCCTCGTAGGCGAACATGCCCACCCCAACGGATCGTGTCATCGTGGGCATGAGCGGCTCCCACCCGGTTACCCGGCGGAGCCAGTCGTCAGCGAAGGAAACGCAACGCCATGACCAACGGCTACCCTCCTGACCCCTTCGGTGATTTCCTGGCCCGCTTCTTCAGCGGAGCCGGCGGCGGCGCGCCACGCCACATCGACATCGGCCGCCTGCTCAGCCAGCCGGCCCGGGAGCTGGTCAGAGGAGCCGCGCAGTACGCCGCCGAGCACGGCAGCCGGGATCTGGACACCCAGCACCTGCTGCGCGCGGCCGTGTCGGCGGAGCCCACCCGGAGCCTGCTGAGCCGGGCGGGCGCGGACCCGGACTCGCTCGCCTCGGAGATCGACGACCGGGCGGGTCCGGTACAGCACCCGCCGGGCGAGGGCCCGCCGCCGACCTCGCTGTCCCTCACCCCGGCCGTCAAGCGGGCCCTGCTGGACGCCCACGACATGGCGCGGGCCAGCGGCGCCGGGTACATCGGCCCGGAGCACGTGCTCAGCGCGCTGGCCTCGAACCCGGACTCGGCGGCCGGGCACATCCTGCACGCGGCCCGGTTCCAGCCGCGCTCCATGCCGCCGGAGGTCCCGGAGAGCACACAGCCCCGCCCGGAGCGGCAGCGGCCCACCGGCACGCCCACCCTGGACAAGTACGGCCGTGATCTGACCGAGCTGGCCCGGCAGGGCCGGATCGACCCGGTGATCGGCCGGGACAGCGAGATCGAGCAGACCATCGAGGTGCTGTCCCGGCGCGGCAAGAACAACCCGGTGCTGATCGGTGACGCGGGCGTCGGCAAGACGGCGATCGTCGAGGGGCTGGCGGAGCGCATCGCCGACGGGGACGTGCCGGACGTGCTGGCCGGGCGCCGGGTGATCGCCCTGGACCTGACCGGGGTGGTGGCCGGCACCCGCTACCGGGGCGACTTCGAGGAGCGCCTGAACAACATCGTGGAGGAGATCCGCGCCCACTCCGGCCGGCTGATCGTCTTCATCGACGAACTGCACACCGTCGTCGGCGCCGGTTCCGGCGGCGACGGCGGCGGGATGGACGCCGGGAACATCCTCAAGCCCGCCCTCGCCCGGGGCGAGCTGCACATCGTGGGCGCGACCACGCTGGAGGAGTTCCGCCGGATCGAGAAGGACGCGGCGCTGGCCCGCCGGTTCCAGCCGATCCTGGTGCCGGAGCCGACGGTGGAGGACACGATCGGCATCCTGCGCGGGCTGCGCGACCGGTACGAGGCCCACCACCAGGTCCGCTACACCGACGAGGCGCTGGTGGCCGCCGTGGAGCTGTCGGACCGGTACCTCACCGACCGGCGGCTGCCGGACAAGGCGATCGACCTGATCGACCAGGCCGGCGCCCGGGTCCGGCTCGGCGCCGGCACGAAGGGCACGGACGTACGCGCCATGGAGCGCGAGGTGGAACAGCTGGCCCGGGACAAGGACCAGGCGGTCGCGGACGAGGACTACGAGCAGGCCAAGCAGTTGCGCGACCGGATCACCGAGCTGACCCGGCGGATCGCGGCGGCCAGCGAGGACGGGAAGGCCGACGAGGGGCAGCTGGAGGTGACGGCGGAGGCCATCGCCGAGGTGGTGTCCCGGCAGACCGGCATCCCGGTGAGCCGGCTGACCGAGGAGGAGAAGGAGCGGCTGCTCGGCCTGGAGGAGCACCTGCACCAGCGGGTGGTCGGCCAGGAGGAGGCGGTCGCCGTGGTCTCGGAGGCGGTGCTGCGCTCCCGCGCCGGGCTCGCCAGCCCCAACCGGCCGATCGGCAGCTTCCTCTTCCTCGGCCCGACCGGCGTCGGCAAGACCGAGCTGGCCCGGGCGCTGGCGGAGGCCCTGTTCGGCAGCGAGGACCGGATGGTCCGGCTCGACATGAGCGAGTACCAGGAGCGGCACACCGTCTCCCGGCTGGTGGGCGCCCCGCCCGGCTACGTCGGCCACGAGGAGGCCGGGCAGCTCACCGAGGTGGTGCGCCGGCACCCGTACTCGCTGCTCCTGCTGGACGAGGTGGAGAAGGCGCACCCGGACGTCTTCAACATCCTGCTCCAGGTCCTGGACGACGGCCGGCTCACCGACTCGCAGGGCCGGACGGTGGACTTCAGCAACACGGTCATCGTGATGACCAGCAACCTGGGCTCCGAGGCGATCACCCGGCGCGGGGCCGGGATCGGATTCGGACCCGGTGGCACGGAGGCCGACGAGGAGGCACGGCGGGAACGGATCCTGCGGCCGCTGCGGGAGCACTTCCGGCCGGAGTTCCTCAACCGGATCGACGAGATCGTGGTCTTCCGGCAGCTCACGAACGACCAGCTGCGGCGGATCACCGACCTGCTGCTGGAGAGCACCCGGCGGCTGCTGGAGGGGCAGGGCGTGTCGGTGGAGTTCACAAGCGCGGCCGTGGACTGGCTGGCCGAGCGCGGCTACCAGCCCGAGTACGGCGCCCGGCCGCTGCGCCGCACCATCCAGCGCGAGGTGGACAACCAGCTGTCCCGGCTGCTGCTGAACGGCACGGTCTCCGAGGGCGGCCGGGTCACGGTGGACGTCAGGGACGGGCGGCTGGACTTCCGCACCGATCGGGCGGCCCCGCCCGCCCCGGACCCGCAGGACCGGCCGCCCGCCCCGGAGTTGTGACCCAGCCGGCCGCCGGGGTCGTGACGCACGGGTCCGGCGGCCGGAGGACTCCGGAGGACTACCGCGCCGGGCGCACCACCATCGCCGAGCCGCCGCCGCGCCGTACCTTCTCGGCGGCGGCCAGCCACCTGCCGTCCGGCAGGCGCTGCACGCCGGTGGCGGCGCCGATCTCGGGGGTGGTGCTGAACGAGTGCCCGATGGCCTCCAGACGGCGCCTCAGCTCGCTGTCGTACAGCCCCGGTTCCAGCTCGGTCCTCGCCGTGTTGCGCTGGCTGGCGCGCGGTGCGGCGATCGCGTCGACCAGTGGCAGCCGCCGGTCGAGGAATCCGGTCAGGGTCTGCAGCACGGTGGTGATGATGGTCGCGCCGCCCGGGGAACCGACCGCCACGACGGGCCGGCCCTGGCGGTCGAGCACGATCGTCGGGGCGACCGAGGAGCGCGGACGCTTGCCCGGGCCGGGCAGGTTGGGGTCGTGGACGGCCGGGTTGGCGGGGGCGAAGGAGAAGTCGGTCAGCTCGTTGTTGAGCAGGAAACCCCGGCCGGGGACGGTGATGCCGCTGCCGCCGGTCTGCTCGATGGTGAGCGTGTAGGCGACGACGTTGCCCCACTTGTCGGCCACGGTCAGATGGGTGGTGTTCTCGCCCTCGTACGTCGTCGGGGCCGCGGTGCCGCCCTTGCCGCAGGGCGCGGGCCGGCGCGGGTCGCCGGGGGCGAGCGGGCTGGCGAGGACGGCGTCGTCCTTGATGAGGCAGGCGCGCGAGTCGGCGTACCGCTGGGACAGCAGCCCCCGGGTCGGTACGTCCTCGAAGGCCGGGTCGCCGACCCAGCGCCCGCGGTCGGCGAAGGCGACGCGGCTCGCCTCGATGAGGCGGTGCAGGTACCGGACCTGGTCCGCCTTCGACAGGTCGGTCCGCTCCAGGATGTTGAGGGCCTCGCCGACGGTGGTGCCGCCGGAGGAGGAGGGGGCGATGGAGTAGACGTCCAGGCCGCGGTAGGAGGCCCTGGTCGGGGCCTGGAGCTTGGCCCGGTAGACCGCGAAGTCCTTCTCGGCGAGTTTGCCGGGGCGGGCGTTCCAGCCGGAGGCGGGGTCCACGGGCGGGTGTTCGACGGTCTTGACGATGTCGTCGCCTATGTCCCCGCGGTAGACGGCGGACGTGCCCTCGCGGCCCAGCTGCTCGTAGGTGCGGGCCAGTTCGGGGTTCTTCAGGGTGGAGCCGACGACGGGGAGCCGGCCACCCGGCAGGAACAGCTTCACGGTGTCGGGGAAGTAGCGGAACCGGGTCTCGTTGGCCGCGGTCTGCGCCCGGAAGGTGCCGTCCACCGTGAAGCCGTCGCGGGCTATTCGCTCGGCCGGTTTCAGGACCGTACGCAGGTTCTCGCTGCCCCACTCCTCCAGGGCCTTCTGCCAGGTGGCGGGGGTGCCCGGGGTGCCGACGCTCAGCCCGCTGGTGACGGCCTGGTCGAAGGGGAGCGGTTTGCCGTTCTCGGTGAACAGGCCGGAGTCCGCGGCGAGCGGCGCGGTCTCGCGGCCGTCGATGCTGTGGACCGTGCGGGTCTTCGCGTCGTAGTAGACGAAGTAGCCGCCCCCTCCGATGCCGGAGGAGTAGGGCTCGGTGACGCCGAGCGCGGCGGCCGTGGCGACGGCCGCGTCCACCGCGTTGCCGCCGCGCCTGAGGATCTCGATGCCGGCGGCGGAGGCGTCCGCGTCGACGCTGGCGACGGCTCCGCCGTAACCGACCGCCACGGGTGTCTTGGTGGCCGTCTCGCTCGCCTGCGCGGCGGGCGGCGCCGCCGCACCCACCGACACCATGGCGGCCGAGACCGCCAGAACCGCCAGTTTCCGCTTGTCTGGGCGACCCATGCGTACCTCCCGTCGGGACAGTCCGCGCAGCGTAACCAGAACGGTGCTGTACCGACAGTACGCCGGGGTGCCCCGCCCCACCATGCCGGAAGTCGAACACGCGTACGGCACGGGCGCGGTCGGGCCGGTGGCGGATGTCACACCGCCGAGCACAACCCGTCCGGCGCGCAGCTGACCTTCTCCCCGCTGCGGGGACGACCCGTCACAGGTGTCCGTCCCGCTCCGCGAGCAGTGATCTCCGGCTGCCGCCGGACGAGCCTGGCCCGTTGAACTGCCGCCCCCCTCAGGGTTTCGGGGCCATGGGGGGCTCCCCACCGGGCAGCAGCGCCCCAGGGCCGGCCGGGGCGTGAGCCACCGCCTCGGTCTTGGGGCTGCGCTGCTCACGGCGGGACACCCAGCCGGCGAACCACGAGAGCAGCATGCACATCCCGATGTAGATCGGCGAGATCACCATCACTACGGGGATGAACGGCAAATCGTAGTCGAGGTTGGAGGCGATGAGTTTCCCGGCATGGAGAAACTCCTCGTAGGTGATGAGGAAGCCGAGGGAGGTGTCCTTCAGCGCGACCACCAACTGGCTGATGATGGCGGGCAGCATGGCGCGCACCGCCTGCGGCACGAGGACGTGCGTCATGACCTGCGTCTTGCGCATGCCGAGCGCGAACGCGGCCTCCCGCTGTCCGCGTTCGACGGCGTGCACGCCGGAGCGGAAGACCTCGGCGAGGACCGAGCCGTTGTAGAGGGTGAGCCCGGCGACCAGCGCGGGCAGCGGCTGCACCTTCAGCGCCACGAAGATGAAGAAGATCATCACCAGCACGGGCATGGCCCGGAAGAACTCCACGACGAGCGTGGCGAGCACGCGCACCGGCCGGTGGTCCGACAGCCGGCCGGTGGCCAGCACCCCGCCGAGGGCCAGGGAGAGGACGGCCGCGATCGCGAACGCCTTCAGGGTGTTGCCGAGGCCGCGCAGCAACAGCAGCTGGATGCCCTGGTACTCGAAGGGCAGCCACTTGGTGGCGGTGAACTGGCCGGTGTGGAACAGCAGGTAGAGGACCCAGGCGAGCAGCGCGAGGAGGACGGTGGTGGACAGGACGCCGTAGAGGGCGTGGCGCCGCCGGGTGCGGGGGCCCGGGACGTCGTAGAGCGCGGGGGCGGCGGTCATCGGGCGACTCCCCACCTGCGCTCCAGCGCGTGGAACACGGCGCTGATGGCGAGCGTGATGATCAGGTAGCCGACGGCGATCCAGACGAACGTCCAGATGATGTTGTAGCCGAGTTCGTTGAGCGTCTTGTAGGTGCCGAGCAGTTCGGTCACGCTGAAGGCGCCCGCGATCGCGGAGTTCTTGGCGAGCGCGATGAGGGTGGAGCCGACGGGCGGGATCACGGACCGGAACGCCTGGGGCAGCACGACCAGGGACAGGGTCTGCCCGAAGGTCATGCCGAGGCTGCGGGCCGCCTCGCCCTGTCCCCTCGGCACGGTGTTGATGCCGGAGCGCAGCGCCTCGCAGATGAAGGCGGAGGTGTAGCAACCGAGGGCGAGGACCGCAAACACCTCGAAGGGCAGGACGAGTCCGAACCGGGGCAGTCCGAGCAGCACCGCGAAGAACAGCAGGGTGAGCGGGGTGTTGCGCAGCACGGTGACCCACGCGGTGCCGAAGATCCGCAGGGAGCCGACGGGCGCCACCCGGAAGGACGCCATCAGGAAGCCCAGTACGAGGGCCAGCAGGGAAGCGTAGACGGTCAGTTCGAGGGTGCCGAGGAAACCGGCGCCGTAGGCCGAGAAGTTGTCTGTCAGTACGTTCATGCCGTCCTCGCTCGGCCCGCCGGGTAGCGGTCGATGGCGGGCGGGTGGGGTGCGGGCACGCCGGACAGGCCGAGCGTGGCGTCGTACGCCTTCTTCCAGTCGCCGTTCTTCTCGCGGGCCGCGAGGGCGTCGTCGAGGGCGAGGCGCAGGGCGTTGTCGCCGTGCGGGACGCCGATGCCGTAGGGCTCCTTGGAGAACGGCTTCCCGGCGAGCTTGAGTTCTTCCGGGACCTTGGCCGCGTAGCCGATGAGGATGGCGTCGTCGGTGGTGACCGCGTCGACCTGGTAGGTGAGGAGGTTGTCCACGCAGACGGAGTAGGTGTCGTAGGCGACCAGGACCGCTTTCGGGTAGTCGGCCTTGACGCGCTGGTACGGCGTGGAGCCGGCGGCCGAGCAGACGCGTTTGCCGGCGAGGTCCTGGGGGCCGTGGATGGTGTTCTCGTCCTTGCGGACCAGCAGCGACTGGCCGGCCATGTAGTAGGGACCGGCGAAGCCCACGAGTTTCTTGCGGTTGGGGTTGATGGTGTAGGTGCCCACGTAGTAGTCGATCTGGCCGTTCTGGAGGGCGGTCTCGCGGTTGGCGGAGGCGATGGTGCGGAACCGGATGCTCTTCGGTGCGAGGCCCAGCGAGGCGGACATCATCCTGGCGATCTCGATGTCGAAGCCGGAGTAGGTGCCGGTGGCCGGGTCCTTCTCGCCGAGGTAGGGCTGGTCCTCCTTGACGCCGACGACGAAGTGGCCGCGCCGTTTGGCCCGGGTCCAGGTCCGGGAGGCGGGCAGGCGGACGTCCCGGGCCACCTGGTAGTGCGGGAGTTTTCCGGCGGCCGGTCCCTTGCCGGGCGGGCTGCCCTCCTTGCCGCAGGCGGCGGCCAGCAGCACGAACAGCGCGCACAGGGCGCGGAGCACACGGGTGGTACGGCACATGGGTCGCGGTCCCCCGGTCAGTGCTTGAGGATCTTGGAGAGGAAGTCCTTGGCGCGGTCGCTGCGCGGGTTGGTGAAGAACTCGTCCGGGCTGCGGTCCTCCACGATCCGGCCGTCGGCCATGAACACGACCCGGTTGGCGGAGGCGCGGGCGAAGCCCATCTCGTGGGTGACGACGACCATGGTCATGCCTTCCCGGGCGAGCTGCCGCATGACCTCCAGCACCTCGTTGATCATCTCGGGGTCGAGGGCGGAGGTGGGCTCGTCGAAGAGCATCGCCTTGGGTTCCATGGCGAGCGCGCGGGCGATGGCGACGCGCTGCTGCTGGCCGCCGGAGAGCTGGGCGGGGTACTTGCCGGCCTGGTTCAGCAGGCCGACCCGGTCCAGGAGTTCGCGGGAGCGCCGGTCGGCCTCCTCCTGCCTGCGCCGGCGCACCTTGACCTGGGCGAGGGAGACGTTCTGCAGGACGGTCTTGTGCGCGAAGAGGTTGAAGGACTGGAAGACCATGCCGACCTCGGCGCGCAGCCGGGCGAGGGCCTTGCCCTCCGCGGGCAGCGGCCGGCCGTCGAGGGTGATGGTGCCGGACTCGATGGTCTCCAGCCGGTTGATCGTCCTGCACAGCGTCGACTTGCCCGAGCCGGACGGGCCGATGACCACGACCACCTCCCCCTTGCCGACCGTGAGGTCGATGTCCCTCAGGACATGCAGCTCTCCGTAGTACTTGTTGACGTTGCGCAGTTCGATCAACGGATCGACGGCCATCCGCAGCCCCACTCGCTCTCGGCTGTGTCGTGGTTGCCGCAACCTATCCAGCCGGCCGTGCGGTCGGGGGACGACACGCATCTTCAGGGCATTAGCCGTATTTACGTCAGCGAGTGGCCGGGGGCTTGCCAGCGGGTGGCCCTGGCTCTGTTCATGTGGGATCTGCCCTCGCCCCGCGTCAGCCGGACGGCATCTTGGATTCGTCGGCCGTTCCTCGGGGTGGGGGTAGTGGCATGAGTGATCTCGCTGTGCCAGTCAGCGTTCGTCAGATGAACAGACCGCTTTTCGAGAACCGACCGTGGGCCGAAATCTCGGTCGACGCGTTGGGGGCTGCTGCTCCATGGCGAACCCTTCACCGGCGCAAGGGGCAGAGGCACCACTCCGGCACGTCCTGGTCGTCCACGACACGAAGCCATGTGGTCTACGAGTCTCGGCTGGAGCTCGCGAGGCTGTTGTTTCCCGACTTCGAGCCCGCGGCGCACGGCTCGTCGCGCAGCCCTTCCTGCTGAAAGCCCTGGTCGACGGCCAGGTCCGCAAGCACGTCCCGGAGTGGTGCCTCTGCCCCTTGCGGCGATGGCTGGTTTCCCGGGGCATCGGGCACCGCCTCGCCCGCGAGGGCGTCGAGTCATCCCGACGCCTGGGACGACACCGCTGGGTCGTGGAGCGGACCGCGTCCTGGCTGTCCGGCTGCCGACGGCCACCGCCGCTACGAGCACAAGCCGGAACACTTCCTCGCCTTCACCGCCACCGCCGCGACCCTCATATGCCACCCTCGACCGCCCGAAGTGAAATGGCGTCCAAACCGCTTTGACCTCCGGCAATCCGACAGATCAATGACCGGTCACGCTCAGCCGTCGCCGCGGCGGCAGTCAGACCGGTCCCAGCATCTCCAGGGCAGGGCGGCGGGTTGCTGGGTGAGCAGCAGTTCTTCGTAGGTGTGATGGCGTCGGCTGGTGACGCGGTGATGGAGGAGGTGTGCGGCACGGTCAGGGTGTCCGGCGTCGACGAGGGCGCGGGCGAGGGCGTCCTGAATGATTTCGCGTTCGACGCGTACACCACCGAGGTGTTCTGTCCGGTCGCCCAGGCGGACGAGGAGATCGACCGCTTTGCCGGGATGGCCTGCGGTGATGCGGGCCAGGGCGTCGGCGACGGGGGTGAGGACCGTGGCGTAGGGGGGCCGGCTGTCCCGGGCGGCTCGGGCGGCGAGTGCGGTGAGGCCGTCGCTGTCGCCCGCGACGCTCAGGGCGAGGGCGAGCTGGAAGGTGTGGAAGACCTGGGCCCAGCCGCCCGGCTCGGCGAGCAGGCAGTGGATGTGCGCGAGATCGGTGAGCCGAGCGGGGGCCTTACCGATGAGCAGCAGGCGCCAGTCGGTGGCCGCACGCATGCCGACGTCGCTGTCGTGCAGTTCCGTGTCCGCCCGGCGACGGGCGTCGTCGAGGTCGCCGGCGGCCAAGGACTGCAGGACCGCGTGCCATCGCAGATGGCGGCGCTGGAGGTTGCGGGGGTCGACGGACAGCCACCGGCCGACCATAGCCACCGCTACGCCCTCACAACGCGGCCAGTACCTCCGTTTTCGCTGGCGGATCCTGCCCGTCGAAGGCGAGCTGCTGCTCCACCGTTTTCGCCGGAGAATTCCTGTGAGGAGTGGCAAGCGCCGGTTGGCCTCGTGGGGGGCATCGGGGTGCTCCAGCGTCCAGGTGGTGTAGGCGTCGCCTGCGACGACCAGCCGGCCGGTGTCGTCGGGTGCGCTGTCCAGCGCCGCTTCGACCGTGCCGATCACGGAGGCGTGCTCGGCGTCGAGTACGGCCGAGCGCGGGGACGGCACGGCGACAGGCTGCGGCTGCATCTCCACCGCGGCGGCGAGGAGATCGCCGCGCGGGTCCCGCAAGCGGCCCGAGGTGTCCCCACGGACACTTCCGCCGCTTCATGGAGCACGAATACGGACCGACCTGCGCGGCGCTGCCGCAGGTGCGGGAGTACGTGGAGTACTACCTCGCCGACACGGTGAGCGGCAGTGCGGAAGAACCCATCGATGCCATCGTGCGGATCAGCTGCGACTCGCAGTTCGGCGATGCGGAGGCGTCCACCGGTATCCATGCGGCGGTCGCGGACCGGCAGGTGCAGCCGGTCTGACGGGATCCATCGATCACGCTGCGCCGGCGATCAGGTCCTGCGACAGGTCCCACAGGCGCCGCGCGCCCGCCGGGTCGACGGCGTAGCGGGCCACGCCGTGCAGGGTGCCGGAGCGGCGGTCGACGATCTCGGTCTCGTCGCAGTCGACGAAGTAACGGCCGCCGATGCCTTCGAGCAGCGGTGAGGTGGCCAGGAGCGCCGACGTGGCGGCGCCTTGTTCCACGGTCTTGATCAGCTCGGCGGGGACGCGGCCGCTGCCCCGGCCGCCGGTGTGCCGCTGCAGGTTCGTGTAGATGGCACCCGGCATCAGGGCGTTGGCGGTGATGTTGTCGTCGGCCCAGCGGCGGGTCGCCTCCACCGCGAACAGGACGTCGGCCGTCTTGGACTGGCCGTAGGCGAGCCACGGGTCGTAGGGGCGGAAGGCGAAGTTGACGTCGTCCCACACGACCGGTGACTGCTGGTGACCGGTGGAACTCACCACGACGATGCGGGCGTTGCCGGCGGCAGCCAGCGCGCCGTGCAGACCGGTGGCGAGGGCGAAATGGCCGAGGTGGTTGGTGGCGAACTGCCATTCCCAGCCCTGTTCGGTGTACTGCTCGGGGCAGGCCATGACGCCCGCGTTGTTCACCAGTACGTGCAGCGGGCCCTGCCAGGCGGCGGTGAAGGCCGTGATGGACGCGGGGTCGGTCAGGTCGAGGTGCGCGGCCCGCACGTCCTGGTTGCCGGTCGACCCGATGATGTCCTTGGCGACGCGTTCGCCCGCCGCCACGTCCCGCACGGCGAGGGTGACGGCCGCGCCGGTTGTCGCCAGGGCGCGGGCCGTTTCCGCACCGATGCCGGAGGAGGCGCCGGTGACGATCGCGCGGCGGCCGGTGAGATCGATTCCTGACACGACCTCGTCGGCGGTGCTGGCGAAACCGAACGGGGTGGTGAGCGCACTCATGAGGGGGCTCCTTGCTGAAAGGGGCTGGACGTTGAAGCGGACAGGGGTGTTGCGGGCGGGCGGAAACCGGTGCGGTCAGGGGACGAGCATGGCGTCCTGCTCGACCGGAGGCGTCCCGTCGTGCCAGGGCAGGACCTTGCCGAAGCGCACCAGCTCGCCGTAGAGCTCCGGTTCGACGTGCTCGGCGAAGACCAGATCGAGGACGGCCCCAGCGGCCCGGGCGGGCGACTGGGCCTGGCTGTAGTCGCTGAACCACGGGCGTGAGGTCGCCGTGTCGACCATGCCGGGGCAGACGGCTGCGACGAGCGTGCCGTCTGCCAGGTCCCGGGCGCGGCGTTCGGCGGCGACGGCACGCACGGCGGCGACCTGGGCCACCTTCGACGGCACGTTCAGCCACAGCGGCCAGCCCGCTTCCTGCGCGGTCTTGTGGTGGATGGCGCTGCGCCACGACTCCACGGCGTACTCGACCTGGTCCAGGCTCGCGCCGTCGAACAAGTGGTGCAGCCGGCCGTCGAGGTGGCCGAGCGTCCCCAGGCTGCTGGCCACGACGAGCAGGCGCCCACCGGGACGCAGCACCGGGCCGAAGGAGCGCAGGATCGCGTGCGTGGCGGTGTTGGAGACGTCGATGAACTCATCGGCCCGCTCGGACTGCGATTCCTCGGGGAGCAGCCGGGTGACCGCGTTGGAGATGACGACGTCCACCCCTCCGTGGCGGGCCCGCAGGTCCTCGGCGATACGGGCGATGGCCTCGGTGTCCGTGACATCCAGCACCCGGCCCTCGACCCGGGCACGCGTGGCGGGCAGCTGGGCGACGTCCCGGGCGGCGTCCGCCACACGCTGCTGACTGCGACCGGTGAGCAGCACCAGGTCCTGCGGATTCATGCGGGCCGCGAGTCCCTCGGCGAAGGCCCGGCCGAGCCCCTGGTTGGCACCCGTGACGAGAGCGATGCGTGTAGTGGTCATGCCTCCACGCTAGGAACCCGTCGTCCATGCGTCCAACGAAAGTTGGGAACAGCTAGCATGCGTAAACATCATGGACTTCACTGATGTGTCACTGACTGCGTTGCGCGTCCTGCGGGCCGTGGCCGAACAGGGAACCTTCACCGCGGCCGCGGCGTCGCTCGGCTACACCCAGTCCGCGGTCTCCCGGCAGATCGCCGCGATCGAGCGCGCGGCAGGCACCGAACTGCTGGAGCGGCGGCGCGACGGGGCCCGGCTCACGCCCGCCGGCCGTGTCGTCATGCGCCGCGCGACGGTCGTGCTCGACGAGATCGCCGCGACCGCCAGGGAACTCTCGGGCCTGCCGGAGCAGACCGGAACGGTCCGGCTGGGATGGGTGCCCAGCGCCGGTGCCGTGCTGCTGCCCCGGGCCCTTGCCGCACTGCGTGAAAGCGATCCCGGACTGGAGGTCGTCGGCCGCGAGGGCGGCACCCCGGCACTGGTCCGCGCACTACGGGCGGGCAGCCTGGATCTGGCCCTGCTCGCCTCGGCGCCACCGTTCCGCGCGCCGGACACCGAGTCGCCCCCACTGGCCCTGCAAACGCTCACCGAACGCCCGCTGCTTCTCGCGGTGCCCGCCACGCACCCCCTTGCCCGCGGCGCATACGTGGACGTGGCCGACCTGCGGGGACAGCGCTGGATCGCCGGGCCCTCATCAAGAGAGGACCACCTGATGGGCGTGTGGCCGGGCCTGGACGAGCGCCCCGAGATCGCTTTCACCGCCCGCGACTGGCTGGCCAAACTCCACCTCGTCGCCGCAGGATGCGGACTGACCACTCTTCCCGCCTCACTCGTCTCCGCGGTACCCCCCGGCGTGCGGATCCTCCCTGTCCGCGGCGGTCCGCAAGAACAACGGCGCCTACTCCTGGCCCGCCTGCCCGACCCACCGACGCCGGCCGTGACACGGATGGCCGCCGTCCTCCGCGCGACGGCACTCGAGGTCCACACGCCCCATCCCATCGCTTGAGCAGTGCCGCGCCGCACCGGCCCGACCGGCACCCCTCAGGACGTCTCGATCAGCTCCAGCAGATTGCCCTCCGGGTCGGCGACGTACGCACAGCGCATGCCTTCACTGGCGCCGGGCGCGGGGCGCGAGACCGCAGCAGCCCCGCAGTCCTGTGTCAGGCGGGCGAACGCGCCGTCGAGATCCGGGACTTGAAGCGCCAGGTGAGTGAAGGTCTGGGCGGCGGTGGCGGCAAACGCATCGGTGTGCGAGACGGGGCGCGAGCCGGACCGTTCGACGAACTCCACCCGCAGGCCCGCCGCATCACTCAGGAACCTACCGGCATGGCCCCTCCCGTCACCCGACGTCCCGTCGGCCACCATCACGGCGACCTCCGCAACTCCCTCCTGCGGGCATCCCTGGAGCTGGTCGGCGAGCGAGGTCCGCACGGCTTCACCCTGGCCGAGGCGAGCCGCCGGGCCGGGGTGAGTGTCGCGGCGCCGTACAAGCACTTCGCCGACCGGGACGCGCTGCTGGCCGAACTCGCCACACAGGGCTACCGCGAGCAGCGCAATCGCTTCGCCGCGGCCGTGAAGGGCATCGAGGACCCCGCCGATCAACTGGCGTCCTTCGCGGCGGCATACGTCAGATTCGCCGCCGAGGAACCCGCTCTGTTCGATGTGACCTTCAATGCCGGCCTCGACAGGTCCAGGTTCGCCGAACCGGCCGCGGCGGGCGACGAGGTGGCCCGCCTCCTACTGCCGGTGGCCCGGCAGTTCGCCTCAGACCCGGACGCCGCGTTCGACCTGCTGCTCAGGATCGCCGCTGCCGCCCACGGCCTGGCAGTTTTCCTACGGCAGGGCCTGTTTGGTGTGGGAATCGCGGCCCTCTCGGACACCGAGGAGAAGGCCGCCCGCACGGCGCGGGCAATCCTGCGACAGGACGCCGGCTCGTGATCGCCTGAGAGGCGAACCCTGGCGCGCAGCGACAGGACAAGGAAGGGCACCGTTCGTGAGACTGGCTCACTGGGACACGGAGCGAGACACAAGCTGAAGTGATACGTCGCAGCATCGTTTTGCGACACGGCCAGTGAGATCCCGCAGTTCAGCGGGCGGCCGGGGGCCGGGGGCGGGTTCAGTCCTCGGCGATCTCGGCGTACAGCTGGGACAGCTCGGGGACCCCGGTCGTGGCCCACTCCTGCCCGGCCGGCACCACCTCCACCGTCCGGCCGGAGGCGAGCCGTACGACGGGTTCGCCGTCCGAGCGGATCCGCCAGGCCGCGCCGGGCACCGTGCGCACCACGACCGTGCCCAGGTACAGCCCGGCGTCATGGCCGAGCCAGGGCAGGATCTCGGGGTCGTCGCGCCAGCGCGGGTCCATCTGGTCCAGGGCCTCCAGGGAGGCCGGGGTGTCGTCGAGGCGGACGCCTCCCCGGGCCGCCTGCGCGCGCAGCAGATCGCACTCGGACAGCAGCGCGGCGACCGCCTCGGGGTCGGCGGGCGGCGCCGCCTCACCGTTCTTGTCGTGCCGGGGGCCCAGGAACGGAAGACGCATGCCCCCAGCGTGGCATCACACGTCCAGGTCGACCACCACCGGCGCGTGGTCGGAGGCGCCCTTGCCCTTGCGCTCCTCGCGGTCGACGTAGGCGTCCTTGACCGCCTTGGCGAACGGCTCGTTGCCGTAGACCAGGTCGATGCGCATGCCGCGGTTCTTCGGGAAGCACAGCTGGCGGTAGTCCCAGTACGTGAAGGGCCGGTCGTACTTCAGCGGGCGCGGCACGATGTCGTCCAGGCCCGTCTCGCGCAGGGCGGCGAGCGCGGCGCGCTCGGCGGGGGTGACGTGGGTGGAGCCCTCGAACGCCGTCACGTCGTGGACGTCGTCGTCGGTCGGCGCCACGTTGTAGTCCCCCAGGACCGCGAACGGGCGGCTGCCCCGCGCGTCGCCGTACACGGCCGCCTTCAGGGCCTCGAACCACTGGAGCTTGTAGGCGTAGTGCGGGTGCCCCACCTCGCGGCCGTTGGGCACGTACACCGACCAGACGCGGACCGGGCCGCAGGTCGCCGAGATGGCGCGCGGCTCGGTCACGCCGTCGTAGCCGGGGTCTCCGGGCAGGCCCTTGACCACGTCCTCGATGCCAACGCGGGAGAGCACCGCCACGCCGTTCCACCGGCCGGTCGCGTGGACCGCCGATTCGTAGCCCAGCTCGCGCAGCTGGTCGAACGGGAACTGCTCCTCGGCGATCTTGGCCTCCTGGAGGCAGAGGACGTCGGTGCCGCTGCTCTCCAGCCAGGCCAGCAGCCGGGGCAGGCGGGCGGTGATCGAGTTCACGTTCCAGGTGGCGATGCGCATGCCTCACAACCTACCCGGAGCCTGTGACAACGGGCTCAGACCTCCGCCGCCGCCCCGGGCGCCAGCCGCTGGTGGTCGGTGCCGCCCAGCCGGCCGAGGTGGCCGCCGTAGATCGGCAGGGCGAGGTCGGTGAGCAGGGCGTCGTGGACGTCGTAGGCGCGCCGCGGGGCGACCTCGCGGACGTAGTCGATCACCTCGGAGATCTTGTTCCAGGGGGCCATCACCGGCACCAGGAGCGTCTCCACCGGGTGGTCGGGGACGGTGAGGGCGTCGCCGGGGTGGAAGACCGCGCCGCCGTCGATCAGGTAGCCGACGTTGGTGACGCGCGGCAGGTCGGGGTGGATCACCGCGTGCAGTTCGCCGTGCACCTGGACGTCGAAGCCGGCGGCGGTGAAGGTGTCGCCGTGGCCGACGGTGTGCACCCGGCCCGGGAAGGCGGCCGTGATCCGCTCGGCGACGGACCCGAGCGTCCAGATCTCGGCGGCCGGGTTGTTCTCCATGGCGGCCCGCAGCCGGGACTCGTCGAAGTGGTCCGGGTGCTCGTGCGTGATCAGGATGGCGTCCGCGCCGAGCGCCGCGTCCTGTTCGGAGAAGGCGCCCGGGTCGATGACGAGCGTGTGGCCGTCCTTGTCGAGGCGGACGCAGGCGTGGGACTTCTTCGTGAGCTTCATGTCTTCCATCTTCACGCCCGCGCCCGCCGCGCACGGCACTACTCGGCGGGGGTGGTCTCCTCGCGGATGACCCGCTGGGCGACCCGGAACGCGCTGTTCGCGGCCGGCACCCCGCAGTAGACGGCGGTCTGCAGCAGTACCTCGGCGATCTCGGCGGGGGTCAGTCCGCTGCGCAGCGCCGCCCGGGTGTGGGCGGCCAGCTCCTCCAGGTGGCCGCCGGCGACCAGCGCGCTCAGCGTGACGCAGCTGCGGGTACGGCGGTCCAGGCCCGGCCGGTCCCAGATCTCGCCCCAGGCGTAGCGGGTGATGAAGTCCTGGAAGTCCCCGGAGAACTCGTCGGAGTCCGCCAGCGTCCGGTCCACGTGCGCGTCGCCGAGCACCTCGCGGCGGATCTTCAGCCCGGTCTCGTACCGGTCGGGCGCTCCGTCGGCCTGGGCCGGTACGGCGGCCGGGGCGATCTCGGCGACCGGGGCGGCCTGCGCCGGCACGACGGGGGCGGGCGCCGGGACGGCGGGCGCGACAGCGGCCGGCAGGGCGGTCTGCCCGGTGTCGAAGGGCTGCTGCCAGGCGGTGGAGAAGTGGTGGACGAGCAGGTCGGTGACGGCGGCGGGCTGCTCGACCGGCACCAGGTGGGAGGCGCCGGGCACGACCGCGAGCCGGGCGTCGGGGATGCCGGCGACCAGGGTACGGGCCTCCGCCGGGCCGGTGACCTGGTCGTCGGAGCCGACCAGCACCAGCGTCGGCACGCCCACCCGGCCGAGTTCGGGCCGTACGTCGAAGGAGGCCAGCGCCTCGCAGGCGGCGATGTAGCAGCCCGGGTCGGTGGTACGGACCATCTGCACGGCCCACTCGGTGATCGCGGGCTGCGCGGCGGCGAACCCGCCGGTGAACCAGCGGTCGGGCGCGGTCCGGGCGATCGGGTCGAGGCCGTTGGTACGGACCACCACGCCGCGCTGCCGGAACTCGTCCGCGGTGCCGAACCGGGGGGAGGCCGCGACCAGCGCGAGCGAGGCGAGCCGCTCGGGGTGGCGCAGGGCCAGCTCGATGCCGACGGCGCCGCCGAGCGCGCAGCCCGCGTAGCCGAAGCGCTGCACGCCGAGCGCGTCCAGCGTGGCCAGCAGCCGGGCGGCGAGGTCGGCCACGGATCCGGCGGGGTGCGCGGGGGCGCCGCCGTGCCCCGGCAGGTCGAACCGGAGCACCCGCCACTGCTTGGCCAGCTCCGGCACCTGGCGGTCCCACATGTGCCAGGTGGTACCCAGTGAGGGACCCAGGATCAGGACCGGGGCCTCTTCTGGCCCGTCAAAGCGGTATTGCAGGGTGTTCGGTGGTGTCTCACTCACGCCCCAGACCCTCTCACGTCTCACGACCGCCCCTGTAACGGAGGTTGCGACTGCACAGGTCTACCACCCGCCGCACTCGAACGGGCGCTCCCTGCCGGGTTGCTCCGCCCGCGGCAGGGGCTGCCCGCCCGGCGGCCCGGCCTCGCACCGTCGCGTCGGCCCTGTCCCCCACAGGCGGCGCCGGCGCCGGTGACGGCAGCTCGGCGCCGCGCCGGTACGGCTCGCCGTACCGGGGCCCGTGGATGTGGATACGGAGCGGGCCGGCACGCCGCCGGCATCCCGCGGTGTCCTCCTACGGGTGTGTCACTTCCTCCTGGGGGGTGTCGTCGTCGAGCGGATGGGCGGTCTCGTCGGCGCGCACCTTGGCAAGGCCGCCCACGAGCACCGCGAGCACGATGGGTGCCAGGCCCGCGATCAGGAACAGGGCCCGGTGGGAGAGCTGCTGCGACACCAGGCCGACGAAGGCGATCGACACGGGCATGAAGGCGATGGTGATCAGGAAGTCGAGTCCGGCGATCCGCCCGATCATCTCCATCGGCACCCGCCGCTGCAGGAGCGTGCCCCAGATGACCAGGCCCACGCTGAGCAGGGCACCGTAGACGAACAGGCTCGCGCCGATGACCCAGGGGTGGTCCGTGAGCGCGACCAGACCGAGCGGCAGGCAGCCCAGTGCCCAACTGCCCAGCATCGTCGTCAGGTAACGCCGCGGCATGGTGAGGGAGCCGGTGACCAGCGACCCGGCCAGGCCGCCGAGACCCAGTACCGCGACGAGCAGTCCGTAGACGGTGGACCCGTTGTCGGACCGGGCCCGCACGAGCGCGGGGAGGAGCACCTCCAGCGGGCCGGTCACCAGCAGCCCCATGAGCGCCGCGAAGACGACGCTCGCGAGGATCCACGGGGTGCGGGCCGCGAACCGGAACCCTTCGACGAGGTCGTGCACGGGATGCGTCCGGGTGGTCTCCGCCTCGGGTGCGCCCGGGGGAAGGCCCAGCGTGCACAGCAGCGCCGCGGCGAACACGGACACGGTCAGCAGCGCACCTGCCGCCGGAACGGTCGCGCCCACGAGTGCCCCGACGGCGGCGGGGGCGGCCGCCTGCTGGACGGACGGGCGCGTGGCCCCTTCGAGGCCGTTGACGGCCATGAGGTCGGAGGTGGGCACGACCACGGGAACGAGTGCGGTGTAGGCGGGGAAGAAGAACGCCGTGGCGGCCCCCACGGCGAACGCCGACACGCTGAGGTGCCACAGCGCGAGGCCGTCCGCGAGGGAGAGGGCCGCGATGACGCCCGTCGTCGTCAGGTTGGCCACGAGCACCGCCAGCAGCACGGACCTCTTCGCGGCGCGGTCGGCGACCACACCGGTGGCGAACGCCGTCGCCAGCAGGCCCACGCCGGTCCAGACGACCACCGAGGCCAGCTCCGGCGCCGAGGCACCGAGCTCCAGCGCCTGGAGCGCGAGGTAGATGGTCCACCCGCCGTACCCGAAGAGGGCGAGGACCATGGCGGCGAAGAGGCGGCGGTAGCCCGGCCGGCCGAGGGGCGCGAGGACGGCGGGGAGGTGTCGCTCGGTCATGAGTCGGCCCTTCCGGCAGGCACGGGAGCGGTCGTGGACGGGGCCGGCGCGAGAGCGGCGAGACGCCGGCGCCCCGGGGTGGTGACGGCGGCCGGCGGCCGAGGGGCGGTGTCGCCGTGTCCGGCGAGCGTTGCCGCGGGGACGGCAGGGCGCAGAGGTCCACCGGCCGAACGGCCGGGCCGGTACGGCCTGTGCGCGGCACGCGCCGCCGGGGCCGCGGGAGCGGCGTACCCGGGTGGCGCCGCCGGCCGGGGCCGGGAGCGGCGCCGGCGAGAGGGGCCCGTCGGGGCCGGTGCGGAAGGGGTGGTCGTCGGCCACCGGCGCCCGGGCCGGCGGCCCTCGCTCGCATCGGTGAACTCGTGTATCGGTCGGCCGGCCTCAGGCCGGCCCCTTGCGGGGAATGCGCCCACGGTGTGCTCCACAGGTTCGCTCCGGAACCGGGCAGCACGAAACAGCCGCCCGGCACTGACACCGCGACGGTGGGCACGCGAAACGAGAGTTCAGGGCCGCACCGTCAGGCGCGGCGGCGGAGCTTCAGGGAACCGACACCTGGATACATGCCCGCCACCCTACACCTGCCCGGGCCGGTTCCCCGGCGCGGGCAGGCCCCTGTCGCAGCGGAGTCGAGCTGTGGGGCACGGGTGTGCGCAGCGGTCGGTGTCACCCGGCCTTGCGGCGGAAATTCGCCTTCCTGGCGCCATTGCGGGACGTTCCGTTCACCTTGGAACGAGCGTCCTCGTGCGCCCGGCGTTCCCGGCTGAGGAGCTTCTTGCGCTCCAGTGCCTCCCGGAACTTCCGCTTGACGTCGCTCTCGGTCCCGGTCTCGGACTCGGCTCCGGATCCACCCTGGTTGTCCTGCATATGAACCTCCCGCTGACGAACGACTGCCCGGGACACGTTCGCACACGGCCTCGTCGTCCCGCGAGCAAAAAATCCGAAGCGTGGCACACATTCAGCCATCGCACCTCGCGACCCCCTGCCGGCTCCGTCTGCTCTGCTATCGTGCCGACGTGGTCAGTTACTACTTCCTCTGATACCGCCACGGGAGTCCGGGCGCCGAGGAGCACCGCGTACGCGGTTCCGCTCCGGCGCCGTCGAGGGTTCCCGGCAGGACGGTGACGCGGCTTCTCCCGCCGCTGATCGCGACGCCTCCGGCTCGCTTCTTCGCCTCCCTTTTTTCGCGCTGCGCACCGTCGGGTGCGCCGCGTTCGCCGAGGCGTTCTCTTCTTCCGCCGTCTGCCGTGGGCCGCTCCCTTTTGGCCACACTGCCTCTTTTTCTCCGAATGGCGGATCACCCATGCAGAACGCACACCGTTCCGATACCGGCGCCGCGGCGCTCACCGGCACGCCGGAAAAGCTCCTTCCCACGCAACCTGAGACCGGTTCCTTCCAGGTCGTCCTCGACGACGTCGTCCGGGCACCCGGCGGACGGCCGCTGTTGGACGGCGTCAACCAGTCGGTGGCACTCGGCGAGCGCGTCGGCATCATCGGTGAGAACGGATCGGGCAAGTCGACCCTGCTCCGCATGCTCGCCGGCGTGGACCGCCCGGACGGTGGCCAGGTCCTCGTCCGGGCTCCCGGCGGCTGCGGCTACCTCCCCCAGACACCGGACCTGCCCCCGGAGGACACCGTTCAGGACGCCATCGACCACGCCCTCGCCGAACTGCGCTCCCTGGAGCGGGGGTTGCGTGAGGCGGAGCAGGCGCTGGCCGGGGCGGAGCCCGAGGAGCTGGAGGGCCTGCTCGGCGCCTACGGCGACCTGCTGGAGGCGTTCGAGGCCCGCGACGGCTACGCGGCGGACGCCCGTGTCGACGCGGCGATGCACGGCCTCGGTCTGGCGGGCATCACGGGCGACCGGCGGCTCGGCAGCCTCTCCGGAGGTGAGCAGGCGCGTCTCAACCTGGCCTGCCTGCTGGCCGCGTCCCCGCAGCTGATGCTGCTCGACGAACCCACCAACCACCTCGACGTCGGGGCGCTGGAGTGGCTGGAGGAGCGCCTGCGGGCCCACCGCGGCAGCGTGCTGGTCGTCTCGCACGACCGGGTCTTCCTGGAGCGCGTGGCCACCGCCCTGTGGGAGGTGGACGGCGAGCGGCGCACCGTCAACCGGCACGGCGGCGGTTACGCGGGATACCTGCAAGCCAAGGCGGCCGCGCGGCGCCGCTGGGAGCAGGCTTACCAGGACTGGCTGGAGGACCTGGCACGCCAGCGGGAACTGGCCCGCAGCGCCGCCGACCACCTGGCCACCGGCCCGCGGCGCAACACCGAGCGGTCGAACCAGCGCCACCAGCGCAACGTGGAGAAGCAGATCTCCGCGCGGGTCCGCAACGCCAAGGAGCGGGTCCGCCGGCTGGAGGAGAACCCGGTGCCGCGGCCCCCTCAACCCATGCGTTTCCGGGCCCGGGTGGAGGGTGGCGGCACGGTCGGGCGCGGCGGGGCACTCGCCGAGCTGTACAAGGTCACCGTCGGCACGCGGCTCGACGTCCCGTCCTTCACCGTCGACCCCGGTGAGCGCATCCTGATCACGGGGCACAACGGCGCGGGCAAGAGCACCCTGCTGCGCGTGCTGGCCGGTGACCTGGCGCCCGATCAGGGCGAGTGCGAGCGCCCGGAGCGCATCGGCTGGCTGCCGCAGGAGACGGAGATCACCGACCGGCAGCAGAGCCTGCTGGCGGCCTTCGCGGCGGGGCTGCCCGGCATCGCGGAGGAACACCGGGGCGCGCTCCTGGGATTCGGGCTCTTCCGGCCCTCGGCGCTGGGCACCGCGGTGGGAGACCTGTCCACCGGGCAGTTGAGGCGGCTGGCCCTGGCCCGTCTGCTGCGCGACCCGGCGGACCTGCTGCTGCTCGACGAGCCGACGAACCACCTGTCGCCCGCGCTCGTGGAGGACCTGGAGGAGGCGCTGGCGCACTACCGGGGCGCACTGGTCGTGGTCTCCCACGACCGCATGTTCGCGCAGCGGTTCACCGGTCGCCGCATGCACATGGAGGGTGGCCGCTTCGTGGAGTGAGGCGGCCTCGGGCGAGGGGCACCGGCCGGGTCTGCGGTCCCGGCCGGTGCCCTGGTGGCGCCGGTGCCCGGCGGGCGGCCGGGCGGCCGGCCGTCACCAGGAGACGATCTGGCGTTCCAGTCCGCGGATCAGCATGCCCTGCTTCCACTTCAGTCCCGCGACCGGCTCGGCCAGATCGAGGGTGGGGAAGCGCCGGACGAGGGCGGACAGGGCCTCCTGGAGTTCCAGTCGGCCCAGTTGGGCGCCGATGCAGTGGTGCGCTCCGTGCCCGAACGCTATGTGCGGGTTGCGCTCACGGTGGAAGTCCAGCTCGTCGGCGTGGTCGAAGACCTCCTCGTCCCGGTTGGCCGACGCGAAGTGGACGACGCAGGGCTCCCCGGCCCGCACGGTCACGGTGCTCAGCTCCACGTCCTCGGTGGCCACGCGGACGAAGCTGCCGGCGGACACCAGCGGTGTGTACCGCAGCATCTCCTCCACCGCCGCGGGCACGAGGGCCGGGTCGGCGACCAGCGACTCGTAGCGCTTGCGCTCGGTCAGCAGGAGGTGGACGAGGTTGGTGATCTGGTTGACCGACGTCTCGTGGCCCGCGATGAGCAGGCTCACCCCCATGTTGACGATCTCGCCCTTGGTCAGGTGGTCGTCGTTGTCGGTGGCGAGGGCGAGGGCGCCGAGCAGGTCCTCGGTGGGGGCGTCGCGGCGCTGGGCGACCAGGCCGTCCATGTAGACCATGAAGTCCTGCTGGACCCGCTGTATCTCCGCGGCGGTGAGCCGGGTCGAGGAGAGCATGGCGTCGGAGAAGGTCCGGAACAGGTCGCGGTCCTCCAAGGGCACGCCGAGCAGTTCGCAGATGACCGCGACGGGGAAGGGAACGGCGAGGAACTCGACCAGGTCGGCGGGTGAACCGTGCGCCACCATGTCGTCGAGCAGGGAGTCGACGAGGGAGCGGACACGGGGCCGCATCTCCTCCACCCGGCGTGCCGTGAAGGCCTTGCCCACCAGCCGCCGCAGCCGGGTGTGGTCCGGCGGGTCCTGGGCGAGGACGCCGTCCGGCTCGGGCGGGGTGGGGAACATCCGGGGGGTGGCGGGATCGGTGGCGGCCGCGGTGCTGAAGCGGGAGTCGCCCAGAACGATACGGGCGTCGGACATGCGGGTGACCAGCCAGGCCGTGCCCTCGCCGTAGGGCAGGCGCACCCTGGAGACGGGTTCGTCGCGGCGGAGTTCGGCGTAGTGCGGGTCGAGGTCCAGGGCGTGCGGCAGGCTGAACGGGTAGGCGGGTACCGCGTCGGCCGGTGTCGGTCCGGTGTGCGTATCGGTCACAGCGGTGTGTCCTTTGCTGGAGGTGGTTCCGAGGTGGCGCGGACAGTGGTGCGGTTTCCGGCTCTGGTTGCGGCCGTGGCTAGTTGTCGTTCCAGAACGGCTCCCGGGGCACGGTGTGGGGGATGCCGCCCTCCTTGTTGACGCCCTTCTCGAGGAAGACGAGGTTGTGGTAGGCGTGCAGCCCGACGAGGTTCCTGGCGATGTAGTCGGCCGTGGCCGCGCCGTCCGGCCGCTCCTCGTAGTGCAGCGAGTCGATCAGTCCCTTGACCATCTCCAGCGCGGTGTCCGGACGGGCACCGGGCTCCGGATGGCCTCCGTACCCGGGCCAGTAGGAGGTGAAGGTGTCCTCGATGACGTAGAAGCCGCCGTTGCGCAGGTGGGGGAACATCACCGAGAACGACGTCCGCATGTGTGCGTTGATGTGGCTGCCGTCGTCGATGATGACGTCGAACGGCCCGTGCTCCTCGGCGACGCGGCGCATGAACTCCGGGTCGTCCTGCCGGCCGCGGAG
This sequence comes from Streptomyces sp. DSM 40868, assembly GCF_011820545.1. Classification (NCBI taxonomy): domain Bacteria; kingdom Bacillati; phylum Actinomycetota; class Actinomycetes; order Kitasatosporales; family Streptomycetaceae; genus Streptomyces; species Streptomyces sp. DSM 40868. Next base: position 6,999,165 of record NZ_CP050504.1, on the reverse strand, counting down.
CGTCTTGACACGCGGCTGGTCGCACGCCGACTTGTCGAAGATGTCCACGCCGAAGACCAGGCCGCGCGGGAAGTAGCGCTTCCACATCTTCAGTGAGGCGCCGCTCGGCAGCAGGTCGTCGTAGCCGCCGATGCCGATCTCCAGGATCCGCACCGCCTGGTCGCGCAGCGGCCGCAGGTGCCGGTCGTAGTGGCCGGTGAACCAGTGGACGCCGCCCCACTTGTCGGACTCGTAGCGCAGGGCCAGCCGGTCCAGTGGGGGCGTCTCGTTGGTCGTCGCGTGCAGCACCACGTTGGTGGCGCGGGCGGCCAGGGCCGCGCCCTCCATGGTCCGCGGGCCGCGCAGGTCGGGCAGGAAGGAGACGCCGAAGGCCCCCGCGGTGCGGCCGGACGCCGGGCCGAACAGCTCCCGCAGGAGGTCGCTGAGCGTGAACTCCAGTACGGCGCCCAGTTCCTGGCCGGCCGGTTCCGCCGACGTGACCGGCTTGCCGTCCGTCACCTGCAGCACATGGCTGATCCGGTCGGCGCCGTGCAGGACGTCCAGGCCGATGAACGCCTCACCGCCCACCTGCGGGATCTCGCAGCGGAACAGCAACTCGTCCACGAGCGCCGCGGTGATCTCGGCGGCTCCCCATTCCTCGACGGTGTTCAGCAGGAAGCGCTCGTCACCTCCGGCGCACCGCAGTATCGCTTCCAGCACCGCGTGGTCGTCGTACGACATGTGAAAGGTCCTTCGCGTGGTCCGGTGATCCGTGTGAACGGCGTGAGCAGGGTGATCGGGCGGTGCGCGGGCGGGTTCACGTCCGGGTGCCGACGAACAGCCCCCGGCCCGAGGGCCCGCCGTCGAGGTACTCGACGGTGTAGCCCGCCTTCTCGTACGCGGCCGTGTACGCATGCCGCGGGAACAGCGTGATGCGGTGGTGCTCGACCAGGTGCCGGGGACCGTGCTCGGCGTCGGCGATCACGTAGTGGATCTCCATGCGGGTGGCGCCGCCGTCCCGTACCGAGTGGGACACCCGGGAGATGGTCCGGCCGTCGACGCGTACGATGTCACCCGCCACGTAGCCGTCGGTGAAGGTCTCCGGGAACCACCACGGTTCGATGACGGCCACGCCGCCGGGCCGGGTGTGCCGGGCGAAGCACCGCAGCGTCGCGTCGAGTTCGGCGGTGGTGGCCAGGTGGCCGACGGAGCTGAACATGCAGGTGACCGCGGAGAACGCGTGGCCCAGGTCGAAGGATCGCATGTCCCCTTGGTGCAGCGGCACGCCCGGCATGCGGGAGCGGGCGATGTCCAGCATGCTCGCGGACAGTTCGAGACCGCGGGCGTCGTCGAAGAGCGTGGCGAAGTGCCGCAGGTGCGCGCCCGTGCCGCAGGCCACGTCCAGGAGGGAGGACGCGTCCGGCACCCGGTCGCGCACGAGGTCCGCCACGTCCTTCGCCTCGCCGGCGTAGTCCTTGCCCCGGCCCCGGTACACGGCGTCGTAGATCTCGGCGAACTCGTCCTCGTACCCGGTGGTCGGCTCCGTGTCAGCCCGCATGGTTCCCGCCTCCTCGTCCGCGTCCGCCGCTCGCGGCGAGCCGCTCCAGCACCGTGACGACCTCGCCCGGCGTCGGCTCTGCATTCATCTCGTCCCGGACGCGCTGTGCGGCGGCCCGGATGGAAGGGTCCGTCAGCACCCGGCGCACGCCCTCACCGAGCCCGGCCGCGGTGACCTCGGACGGATGGATGAACAGGCCCGCGCCCGCGGCCTGTGTCTGCCGGGCGCGCAGCAGGTTGTCCCAGAGGTCACCGAGGACGATCTGCGGGACGCCGTGGACGGCGGCCGTCAGCCAGGTACCGGCGCCGCCGTGGTGCACGATCGCCGAACAGGTCGGCATCAGGGCGTGCAGGGGCACGAAGTCCACCAGCCGGACGTTGTCCGGCACCGGCCCCAGGAGCTTGCGCTGGGAGGCGTCCAGCGTGGCCACGATCTCCGCGTCCACGTCGCCCAGCGCGGCCAGCACCTCCGCCAGCGACACGCCGTCGCCCAGGGTCTGCCGGGCCGACACACCGAGCGTCAGGCAGATCCGGGGCCGCCGCGCACGCTGCCGGACCCATGCGGGGACCACGGCCCGCCCGTTGTACGGCACGTACCGCATCGGCACCGTCGTCGTCCCGGTGGGCAGCCGCATGCTCCGCGGCAGCGGGTCGATCGTCCACTGCCCGGTCACCAGCTCCTCGTCGAAGGTGGAGCCCAGCCGTTCGGCCGCCCAGCCCAGCCACTCCGCCATGGGGTCCTCGCGGTGCTCGGCGGGCCGGTTCGCCCGCTCCGCGAGGAAGTCCCGGCGGAACCGGACGATGAGGTCCGACCCCCACAGCACGCGGGCGTGGGGCGTGCCGGTGGCCCGCGCCGCCAACGCCCCGGCGAAGCTGAAGTGCTCCCACAGGATGAGGTCGGGCCGCCAGGCCCGGGTCAGCGCGACGAGCCCGTCGACGAACGGCTCGTCGTTGACCAGCGAGTAGAACGTGGGCACCAGGGTCGTGTGCATGCCGAGCAGGTACTCCCAGCTCGTCAGCTCCGCGCGGACGCCCAGGTCGATGCCGGTGGAGTACTTCTGGACGTCCGCGCCGATCTCCCCCATCAGCTCCAGGAAGGCGGTGTCCCGGCCCACGGGCACCGCGGTCAGTCCCGCTTGGGTGATCGTGTCGGACAGGGCGGGCTGACTGGCCACGCGGACTTCGTGCCCGGCGGCCCGCAGCGCCCACGCCAGCGGCACCAGCCCGTGGAAGTGGGTGTCGTTGGCGAAGCAGGTCAGCAGTACGCGCATCGTCTCACCGCCTTCCCGCCATCGCGCCGGTGGCATGCTCCGCGGTGAGTCGTTCCAGGTCCGGTACGACGTCACCGGGGGCGGGCATCGCGAGCATCTCGGCCCGGATCCGCTCGGCGCCCGCGCGGAACTCCGGCTCCCCCAGCAGCCGCAGGACCCGGTCCCGCAGCGCCTCGACGCCCAGTTCCCCCACCGGCATCGACAGGCCCGCCCCGAGTTGCTGCATGCGCTGCGCCCGCACCGGTGTGTCCCACGAGGTGTCCAGGATGATCTGCGGGACGCCGTGGAGCGCCGCCGTCGACCACGTGCCCGGACCACCGTGGTGCACGATCGCCGAGCAGGTCGGCATCAGCGCGTGCAGCGGGACGAAGTCCACCAGCCGGACGTTGCCGGGGGCCGCGCCCCGCAGGCGCTCCTGCTGGGTGGTGTCGAGCGTGGCCACGATCTCCGCGTCCACGTCGGCGAGGGAGTCGAGCAGGTGGTCGAGGGGGACATGGTCCCGGCCGGAGTCACGCTGGGAGGTGCCGATCGTCAGACAGACCCGGGGCCGCTCGCACGGTTCCCACACCCAGGGGGGTACGACCGCCGGTCCGTTGTACGGCACGTACCGCATGTCCAGGGTGCGCAGCTCCTCGGACAGCTCCAGCCGCATGCTGCGCGGCAGCGTGTCGATGGTCCACTGCCCGGTGACCATCTCCTCGTCGAACGAGCAGCCGTACCGGTCGAGCATGCGGCCCAGCCACTCGGCCGTGGGATCCTCCCGGTGCTCGAACGGTTGCAGGGCACGCTCGGCGAGGAACGCCTGCCGCCCGCGCAGGGTGATCTCCTGCCCCCACGGCAGCCGGGCGTGGGCCGCGCCGGTGACGCGCGCCGCCACCGCGCCGGCGAACGTCAGCGGCTCCCAGATCACCAGGTCGGGCCGCCAGTCACGGGCGAACTCGACTACGCCGTCCACGAAGGACTCGTTGTTCAGCAACTCGTAGAAGGCCGGCACCAGCATGGTCTCCATGCCCAGGAGGTACGGCCACGTCCACAGGCCGGGGTCGTTGCCGGTGAAGTCGATGCTGTTGACGCCGATGTAGGCATCGTCGCCCCAGGTCGCCGCGAACTGCTCGACCGGAGCCTCGGTGCCCACCGGGACCGAGGTGAGCCCCGCCTGCGTCACCACGTCGCTCAGCGAGGGCTGGCTCACCACGCGCACCTCGTGCCCGGCTGTCCGCAGTGCCCAGGCCAGGGGAACCAGCGGCTGGAAGTGCGTGTTGGCCGCGAAGGTGGTCATCATCACGCGCAGGGGCCGGCGGGGGGCCGAGCGCGCGCCGTTCGACGCGATGCTCATGCGGCGGCCACCGGAGCCCGGTGCAGCCCGCCGACGACAGGGGAACGCCGCCGTCGTACGACGGGTCCCGCCGCCGTCAGCCGGGGGGCCCGCTCCGCGAGGGCCTGGAGGGCCGCTCCCGTCACAGCCCGGACGAGGGGTTCGGCCAGCGCGTTCTCGAAGGCGGCGGCACCGAAGACCGACGGGGCGGGCGGGGCCGCTGGGCCCGGTGGGGCAGGCGGGGCGGCTGCGGACGGTCCGTTCCGGCCGATCGCTCCGGCCAGGACCACCACCTCGTCACCGGACTTGACCTCGCAGCCCGCCAACTCCAGGTCCTCCCGGGCGAACCGCGTCGCGATACGGTACGACACCGCCCGGTGCAGCGCCTGCCCGGCAACCTGCCCGGCAGCCACCCGGCCGGTGCAGGGCACGGGCCACTGCCCGGGAAGGAGCCCGAGCACGGTGTTCCCGATCGCCGTGGTCACCGGCTCCGTGCAGAGCAGAACGGTGAGCATGGCCACGGCCGTTCCGTCACCGTCGGCGGGGCCGGCGAGGCGCGGCGTCGCGTCGAGGCCGTCGAAGAGGAGACGCAGGTCCTCCAGGGCGGACGCCATGTCCTTGCTCAGCGCCAACTGCTGGGGACACAGGAGGCTGTCCAGCGCGGGAGCGAGCGCCCGGCAGTCACGCCCGAACCGGGCGCGGTCCTCCTCCGGGACGCCCCAGATCCGCGCCAGCACCTCGACCGGCACCAGCCCCGCGTACTCCTCGACCAGGTCGAACGTGTCCGGCAGCCCCTTCGCGAGCCCCGCGCAGACCTCGTCGATCAGCGGGCGCCACGCGTCGACCGCCGCGGCCCCCAGCACCGGCGCCGCGACCTCCCGCAGTCGCTCGGCCTCCTCGCGCTCCAGCCGCAGGAACGCCTGGTGCCCGGGCAGCACGTACTGCTCCAGCCCGTCGGTCTCGCCCGCACCGGCCACGAGCCTCCGGGCACCGAGCCTCCGGTCGGCGAGGATGCGGCCCCCGAGCCCGGGGTCGGCGGTGACCCAGGCTCCGGTCCTGCTCCGGTGCAGCTCGCCCAGGGTCCGTATCGCGTCGTAGAAAGGTGACGGGTCATCCTCCATGCCACACAGCAGCCGGGCGTACGGATCGCCGTTGGCGCCGAAGACCCACTGCATGCCGCGGAGCATCTGCAGGCGGCGCCCCAGTTCGCTGTCCTCCATCTCCTGGGCGGCTTCCGTGCGCCGTTCGCTCTGTTCGAGCTGCGTCCGCCGCGTGTTCGACACTGGCTGTTCGGGCTGTACGCCTTGCATGTCCTGCATGAGTGCAACACGCTCCTTCACCGGTCCCTGAGGGGGATCGGGTCGTCGATGCGTTCGGAGAGGGGGAGGAAAGCGGGGCATGCCGATGGGGACCTCCTGAGCGACTCGTCCGTTGCGCACGCGGGTCGGGAGGACCGGGACGCCGGTACGGGCAGGAGTCACAGGGTGCGGGCAGGTGTCAGGGGGTGAGCCCCTTCAGCCAGACGTCGATGTGCCGGGCCGCGTCCTCCGCGTGCTCGCGCATGATCGTGAAGTGGTTCCCCGGCATGTCGACGGCGGTGTGGTCGTACTCCCAGGAGGCCCGCCAGTCGATGGCCCCGGTCCACTCCGCCATGGGTTCGGTGGCCCGGATCAGGAGGGTGGGCAGTCCGGAGGGCGCCGGCCGCCACTCGCCCATGAGACGGTCGTACGTGCCGAGGGCCGTCAGCCGCGTATCGTCCATGGGCACGAAGTCCTGGGCGAACATGCCCTCGGTGAGCTCCTTCTGCCAGCCGAACACCGGTTCCTGCCGGCCCGGCGGATAGACGTCCACCAGCACCTCACCGCTCGGCGGTGTGCCGCGCCCGGCCAGGTGGCAGGCCAGTGCGTGGGCCATCAGTCCGCCCGCCGAGTAGCCGACCAGGACGAACGGCGCACCCCCGGTCTGCTTCTCGACCGCCTCGGCCTGCGCGGCGAGCACGGCGTCGAGGTCCGCGGGCAACTGCTCACCGGGCAGGTAGCCGGGCAGCGGAAGCGCCGAGACCGCACGAGTGCCGCGGAAGAACGAAGCCAGGCGCGCGAACTCGTGCGGCCCGCCGACCGGCGCGGTCCCGCTGCAACAGATCAACTGCGGTTTGCGCACCCCGTCCGCCAGCGGAACGGCCTCCAACGGCGCGTCGAGGTCCGCCGGCCCGTGGAACACCGGGCGGAAGGCCGCGGTGTCGGCCAGCAGCCCGATGAACTCCCGGCTCCGGCCCAACTCGGCGGAACGCCGGTACAGATCGGCCAGCATTCCGCTGTGACCAGCGCCGGCCGACCGACCTTCGTCGGCGTCCGGCCCGGGTCCACCGGCGTGCCCACCACCGTGTCCACCGTCGGCATGCCGCATCCCCGCGAGCAGCCACCTGGCGAGAGCCGCAGCGTGGGGGTGGTCGAAGACGGCGCTGGCGGGGAGCCTGGTGCCGGTGGCGGCGGCCAGTCTGTTGCGTAGCTGAACAGCGGTGAGGGAGTCGAAGCCCAGCTCCTTGAACGCCCGCTCGGCCGGGACGTCCTGCGCGGAGCCGTGCCCCAGAACAGCGGCTGCCTCGGTACGGACGAGCTTCACCAGTTCGGCTTCCCGTCCGGCGGGAGACAGCATGGACAGCCGCCGCAGAAGCTGTGCCGATCGGTCCTCGGGGACGGGGGCGTGGAGTTGCTCCTGCTCCTGGTTCCGCAGGGCGGTACGGACCTCCGGGAGGTCGCTGATCAACGGACGGGGACGGGCAGAGGCGAAACCGGTGACGAAACGTTCCCAGTCCACATCGGCGACCGCGACGAACGCCTCACCACGCCCCACCGCATCAGCCATCACCGCCACAGCACGCTCGGGATCCATCGCCCGCACCCCCCGACGGGACAACTCCCGCGCCGCACCACCCACCGACGCCATCCCCTCACCAGCCCACATCCCCCACGCCACACTCGTCGCCGGCAGACCAACACCCCGACGACGCACCGCCAACGCATCAAGAAACGCATTCGCCGCCGCATACACCGCCTGCCCCCCACTGCCCCACACACCGGCATTGGAGGAGAACAACACAAACGCCTCCAGACCACAGGGATCCACCAACTCACCCAGATTCACCGCACCCGCCACCTTGGCCGCCATCACATCAGCCGCCTCCTGGACAGAGATCTCCGCCAAAGGCGTCGACTGAGGAACACCAGCCGCATGGAACACCGCCGTCACCGGCTCACCCAGATCCGACAACAACGCCCGCAACGCCACACGATCAGCCACATCACAGGCCCGCACCGACACCCGAGCCCCGCCCAACCCCTCCAGCTCCCGCACCAGATCCCCAGCACCAGGCGCACTGCCACCACGACGGCTCACAAGCACCACATGATCCGCCCCACCACCCACCAACCACCGGGCCGTATGCGCACCCAAACCACCAAGACCACCCGTGACCAACACCGTCCCACGCGGCCGCCAACCACCCCCACCACCATCCACCACAGCACGCACCAGACGACGCACCCACACACCCGAACCACGCACCGCCACCTGATCCTCAAAACCAGCCGACGCCACAACCGTGGCGAGCAGGTCGGCATACGTGTGGTCGCACGTCGAGCCAGGTTCGGGCGCCTCCACCGGCAGGTCGATCAGCCCACCCCACAACTCGGGATGCTCCAGACCCAGAACACGCCCGAAACCCCACACCTGCGCCTGTACCGGATCAATCACCGCACCGGCATCCGAAGGACCAGCGACCACCGCATCCCGCGTCACCAGCCACAACCGCGGCCCCTCACCAACCCGGCCAAGATCAACCAACGCCTGCGCCAACACCAGCGACGCGGCAAGACCGGCGGGAACAACAGGATGCTCCGAGTGCCGCCGATCATCCCAGGACAAGAACGACACGACCCCGCTCACACCACGGCCCGCGACAGCCTCCGCATAAGCCCGGCGGTCAGGACGGGTCGGATCGAGCTCCACGACACTGACCTCGCCACCCCGCGCCGTGACGGCAGCCACCACCCGCGCAACCACACCATCATCCGCCAAGCCCCGCGGCACCACGAACAACCAGCCACCACCGAGCACCTCATCAAGCGCGGCCGGGAAAGGCTTCCACTCCACCCGGTAACGCCAGTCCTGAAGCCGTCGATGCTCCACCCGACGCCGCCGCCACGACGACAAGGCCGGCAACACCGTGTGCAAAGCCTCGGCGTCGATCCCCAACTCCTCGGCTACAGCGACCGAGTCCTCACGCTCGACCGCGTCCCAGATCATGGCGTCCGCCTCACCGTCAACGCCATTCGCAGACGATGCCGGCGAACCGTCCAACCAGAAACGTTGCCGTTGGAAGGGGTAGGTGGGCAGGTCGACGGTGCGAGGGGTCACGCCCTCGAAGGCGTGGGTCCAATCGACGGGAACGCCTTGGACGAAGGCTTCCGCGAGGGATGTGAGAAGTCGGTCCAGGCCGCCTTCGTCACGCCGCAGCGAGCCGAGTACGGCGGCATTCTGGTCGAGGGCGTCGAGGGTCTGCTCGATACCGGGGACGAGGACGGGGTGCGGGCTGCACTCGACGAACGCGCCCATCCCCTGAGCCACAAGCCCTTCGACGGCTTCCTGGAACCGGACCGTCTCCCGCAGATTCGTGAACCAGTACCCCGCATCCAGAGCGGTCGTGTCCAGCCAGTCCGCCGTCACCGTCGAGAAGAACGGAACACTGGAGTCCTGCGGAGTGATGTCCGCCAGCGCCTCCAGCAGCTCATCGCGTAACTGGTCCATCTGCGCGGAGTGGGAGGCATAGTCCACCGGGACACGACGAGCCCGGACACCCTCCCGCTCACAACCGGCCAACAACTCATCAAGGGCCTGGACGTCACCGGACACCACGGTCGAGGACGGACCGTTGACCGCCGCGACCGAAACCCGGCCGCCGTAGGTGTCGAGCATGGTGCGGACACGGCCGGCCGGGAGACTGACGGAGACCATGCCGCCCCCACCAGCGATCCGGGCGATCGCCCGGCTCCGCAACACCACCACCCGCGCACCATCGGCCAGACTCAACCCCCCAGCCACACAAGCCGCAGCAATCTCACCCTGCGAATGCCCCACAACCGCAGCAGGCTCCACACCGTAATACCGCCAGGTCCGAGCCAGTGACACCATCACCGCCCACAACGCCGGCTGCACCACATCAACCCGCCCAAGAACAGTCGCGTCCCTGCCCTGCAACACCTCGACCAGCGACCAACCCGTCACCGGATCCAGCACCGCGGCACACTCCGCCACCGCCTCCGCGAACACCGGGCACGCATCCAGCAACCCAGCCGCCATCCCCACCCACTGCGAACCCTGACCAGGAAAGACGAACACCACACGACGACCCTCAGCCGGCGCCACACCCGACACCACCCCGGGGACGACACCACCCGCAGCAAACCCGGCCAACGACCCCGCCATGGAATCAAGATCAGTGCCGACCATCACCGCCCGGTGCTCGAACACCGACCTCGTGGCCACCAACGACCAGCCCACATCAACCACACCCGCACCCGTGCTCGACACGTGCGCAGCCAAGCGTGCCGCCTGCTCACGCAACGCCCCCACATCCCGCCCGGACACCACCCACGGCACCACCAGATCACCGGCAGCAACCACACGAGTTCCCGGCTCCGGCTCCGGTTCCGCAGGCGCCTCCTCCACGATCACATGCGCGTTCGTGCCACTGACACCGAAGGCGGAGATGCCTGCCCGACGAAGACGCTCAGCCTCCGGCTCCCACGGCCGCTCTTCAGTCAGCAACTCCACCGCACCGGCCGACCAGTCCACGTGCGGTGACGGCTCATCCACATGCAACGTCTTCGGCACCACACCCCGCCCCAACGCCAGCACCATCTTCATCACACCAGCCACACCAGCCGCCGCCTGCGTATGCCCGATGTTCGACTTCACCGACCCCAGCCACACCGGACGCCCACCCGCACGCCCCTGCCCATACGTCGCCAGCAACGCCTGAGCCTCGATCGGATCACCCAACCGCGTCCCCGTACCATGCGCCTCCACCACATCCACATCGGCAGGAGCCAGACCCGCGTCAGCCAACGCCGCACGAATCACCCGCTGCTGCGACGGACCATTCGGCGCCGCCAGGCCATTCGACGCACCATCCTGATTGACCGCACTCCCCCGCACCACCGCCAACACCCGATGACCCAACCGCCGCGCATCCGACAACCGCTCCAGCAAGAGCAGCGAAACTCCCTCGCCCCATCCCATACCGTCCGCTGCCGCGGCGAATGCCTTACATCGGCCGTCTCTTGCCATGCCCTGTTGGCGGCTGAACTCCACGAAGGCATCCGGGGTCGACATGACGGCCACACCGCCGGCTATGGCGAGTGAGCACTCGCCCCGGCGCAGCGCCTGCACCGCCAGGTGCAGTGCCACCAGCGATGACGAACACGCCGTGTCCACCGTGACCGCAGGCCCCTCAAGACCGAACGTGTAGGAAATACGCCCGGACAGCACGGCCGATGCCGTTCCCGTCAGCAGGTAACCCGCCACGCTCTCCGGAGCCCTCTTGGGGTCGGGACCATAGCCCTGATGTCCGGCTCCGATGAATATCCCCGTCGCCGTTCCCCTGACTGTGTACGGATCGATATCGGCACGCTCGAAAAGCTCCCAGGATGTCTCCAGCAGCAACCGCTGCTGCGGGTCCATCGCCAACGCCTCACGCGGCGAAATCCCGAAGAACCCCGCATCGAACTGGGCTGCGTCGTACCGGAACGCGCCTTCCCGGACGTACGTGGTGCCGGGGTTCTCCGGGTCCGGGTGATACAAGGCATCCAGATCCCACCCGCGGTCCTCGGGAAGCCCCGCCACCGCGTCGCGGCCTTCGGCCAGGAAGCGCCAGAGATCTTCGGGCGAGTCGATGCCCCCGCCGAAACGGCAGCTCATCGCCGTGATGGCGATCGCTTCACGGGAGGCGGCGAGAAGCGAGTGATTCTGTTGGCGCAGGCGTTCGTTCTCCTTGAGCGACGCACGGAGCGCTTCCACATATTTGGCGGTGGGGTCAGGCATGTCAGCTCCAGTGGTCAGTGGCTCAGCCGTCGATTTCGCCGAGCGCCAGGCGCAGCAGGCTCTCGCCATCCATCTCGTCGATCGATTCGGTGGTCGGCTCAGGGTTCTGCACCGTGCTGTTGATCTCCCGGAGGCGTGTCAGAGCGAGCAGTGGGTCAAGAAGCCCAGCGCCTTTCAGCTGGTCCAGGGAAAGGGACGCCAATGCCTGGCGGACCTCGTCTTCCGGTGAAGACGGCACGGCCGACTCGCTCTCGGCGTCAGGAAGGAGCTGAGACTGCAGGAAGCGTGCGATGGCGGTGGCGTTGGGATGATCGAATGCCATGGTGGCCGGCAGCCGGATCCCGGTGGCCGCGGCCAGCCCGTTGCGTAGCTCGACAGCAGTGAGGGAATCAAAACCCAACTCCTTGAACGCCCGCTCAGCCGGGACGTCCTGCGCGGAACCATGCCCGAGAACAACGGCAGCCTGAGCACGGACCAACTCCACCAACTCCTCCTCCTGCCGCACACGAGACAACCCCGACAACCGCTTCAACCACCCCGACGACTCCTCCTCACCGACCAAGCCCAACCCCTGGCCCCGGCCCTGGACCTGGCCCTCCACAACAGCACGCACCTCCGGCAGGTCACTGATCAACGGACGGGGACGGGCAGAAGCGAAACCGGTGACGAAACGTTCCCAGTCCACATCAGCGACCGCGACGAACGCCTCACCACGACCCACCGCATCAGCCATCACCGCCACAGCACGCTCGGGATCCATCGCCCGCACCCCCCGACGGGACAACTCCCGCGCCGCACCACCCACCGACGCCATCCCCTCACCAGCCCACATCCCCCACGCCACACTCGTGGCCGGCAGACCAACACCCCGACGACGCACCGCCAACGCATCAAGAAACGCATTCGCCGCCGCATACACCGCCTGCCCCCCACTGCCCCACACACCGGCATTGGAGGAGAACAACACAAACGCCTCCAGACCACAGGGATCCACCAACTCACCCAGATTCACCGCACCCGCCACCTTGGCCGCCATCACATCAGCCGCCTCCTGGACAGAGATCTCCGCCAAAGGCGTCGACTGAGGAACACCAGCCGCATGGAACACCGCCGTCACCGGCTCACCCAGATCCGACAACAACGCCCGCAACGCCACACGATCAGCCACATCACAGGCCCGCACCGACACCCGAGCCCCGCCCAACCCCTCCAGCTCCCGCACCAGATCCCCAGCACCAGGCGCACTGCCACCACGACGGCTCACAAGAACCACATGATCCGCCCCACCACCCACCAACCACCGGGCCGTATGCGCACCCAAACCACCAAGACCACCCGTGACCAACACCGTCCCACGCGGCCGCCAACCACCCCCACCACCATCCACCACAGCACGCACCAGACGACGCACCCACACACCCGAACCACGCACCGCCACCTGATCCTCAAAACCAGCCGACGCCACAACACCCACGAACCGCCGGCACACCTCCTCATCAACCCCCACCGGCAGGTCGATCAGCCCACCCCACAACTCGGGATGCTCCAGACCCAGAACACGCCCGAAACCCCACACCTGCGCCTGTACCGGATCAATCACCGCACCGGCATCCGAAGGACCAGCAACCACCGCACCCCGCGTCACCAGCCACAACCGCGGCCCCTCACCAACCCGGCCAAGATCAACCAACGCCTGCGCCAACACCAGCGACGCGGCAAGACAGGAAGGTGCGGCGGCGAGGTCGTCAGTGGCCTGGTCCAGGGCCAGCAAGGACACGAGGTGATCGACGTTCTCCGGGCCGGTCAGGGCTTGACGCAGCGCATGCGCGTATTGCGACCGGTCAGGATGAGCAGTGTCCACCTGCGCAAAGCTGACGGATACGCCCAGTTCTGCGGCTGCCGTCCTCGCCAACGACTCAGCGAACGTGGTGTCGGTTCCTGCTGGAGTCACGACGAGCCAGTTGCCCGGCTTTTCGGGCAGCGCCCCGGTGGTCAGACGCTTCCACGCAACGTCGTAGCGCCACTGGTTGACTTCGGCACGAAGTTGGCTCTGCCGGTGCCACGAAGACAACGCCGGCATTACAGCCTCGACTGCCTCTACATCGACACCCAGAAGTTCAGCAGCAGCCTCGGCATCCGCATCGGCCACTACCGACCAGAAGCTGTTCTCCGAGTGAGGGGGCTGAGAGACCGGTGCCTCTTCCGCCATCAACCAGTAGTGCTGTCGTTGGAAGGGGTAGGTGGGCAGGTCGACGGTGCGAGGGGTCACGCCTTCGAAGGCGCGGGACCAGTCGACGGGAACGCCCTGGACGAAGGCTTCCGCGAGGGACGTGAGAAACCGGTCCAGGCCGCCTTCGTCACGCCGCAGCGAGCCGAATACGGCGGCATTCTGGTCGAGGGCGTCGAGGGTCTGCTCGATACCGGGGACGAGGACGGGGTGCGGGCTGCACTCGACGAACGCGCCCATCCCCTGAGCCACAAGCCCTTCGACGGCTTCCTGGAACCGGACCGTCTCCCGCAGATTCGTGAACCAGTACCCCGCACCCAGGGCAGTCGTGCCCAGCCAGTCCGCCGTCACCGTCGAGAAAAACGGAACACTGGAGTCCTGCGGAGTGATGTCCGCCAGCGCCTCCAGCAGCTCATCGCGTAACTGGTCCATCTGCGCGGAGTGGGAAGCATAGTCCACCGGGACACGACGAGCCCGGACACCCTCCCGCTCACAACCGGCCAACAACTCATCCAGGGCCTGGACGTCACCGGACACCACGGTCGAGGACGGGCCATTGACCGCAGCCACCGACAACCGGCCGTCGAACTCCTCCAGCATGGTGCGGACACGGCCGGCCGGCAGGCTGACGGAGACCATGCCGCCCCCACCAGCGATCCGGGCGATCGCCCGGCTCCGCAACACCACCACCCGCGCACCATCGGCCAGACTCAACCCCCCAGCCACACAAGCCGCAGCAATCTCACCCTGCGAATGCCCCACAACCGCAGCAGGCTCCACACCGTAATACCGCCAGGTCCGAGCCAGTGACACCATCACCGCCCACAACGCCGGCTGCACCACATCAACCCGCCCAAGAACAGTCGCGTCCCTGCCCTGCAACACCTCGACCAGCGACCAACCCGTCACCGGATCCAGCACCGCAGCGCACTCCGCCACCGCCTCCGCGAACACCGGACACGCATCCAGCAACCCAGCCGCCATCCCCACCCACTGCGAACCCTGACCAGGAAAGACGAACACCACACGACGACCCTCAGCCGGAGCCACACCCGACACCACCCCCGGCACCACCCCACCCGCAGCGAAGCCGGCCAACGAACCCGCCATGGAGTCGAGTTCACTGCCGATCGCAACAGCCCGGTGCTCGAACACCGACCTCGTGGCCACCAATGACCAGCCCACATCGACCGCACTTACACCCGACACGTGCGCAGCCAAGCGTGCCGCCTGTGCACGCAACGCCCTCGCATCCCGCCCGGACACCACCCACGGCACCACCAGATCACCGGCAGCAACCACACGAGTTCCCGGCTCCGGCTCCGGTTCCGCAGGCGCCTCCTCCACGATCACATGCGCGTTCGTGCCACTGACACCGAAGGCGGAGATGCCTGCCCGACGAAGACGCTCAGCCTCCGGCTCCCACGGCCGCTCTTCAGTCAGCAACTCCACCGCACCGGCCGACCAGTCCACGTGCGGTGACGGCTCATCCACATGCAACGTCTTCGGCACCACACCCCGCCCCAGCGCCAGCACCATCTTCATCACACCAGCCACACCGGCCGCCGCCTGCGTATGCCCGATGTTCGACTTCACCGACCCCAGCCACACCGGACGCCCACCCGCACGCCCCTGCCCATACGTCGCCAACAACGCCTGAGCCTCGATCGGATCACCCAACCGCGTCCCCGTACCATGCGCCTCCACCACATCCACATCAGCAGGAGCCAGACCCGCGTCAGCCAACGCCGCACGGATCACCCGCTGCTGCGACGGACCATTCGGCGCCGTCAACCCATTCGACGCACCATCCTGATTGACCGCACTCCCCCGCACCACCGCCAACACCCGATGACCCAACCGCCGCGCATCCGACAACCGCTCCACCAACAACACACCCACACCCTCGGCAGCACCAAAACCATCCGCCGAAGCCGCGAACGCCTTGCACCGCCCATCCACCGACAAACCCCGCTGCCGACTGAACGTCGTCAACGTCACCGGCGACGACATCACCGTCACCCCACCCACCAACGCCAGCGAACACTCACCCCGCCGCAACCCCTGCACCGCCAGATGCAACGCCACCAACGACGACGAACACGCCGTATCCACCGTCACCGCAGGCCCCTCAAGACCGAACGTGTAAGCAACACGCCCCGAAGCGGCCCCTAGTGTGGTGCCGATGGCGAGCTGGCCTTCCAGGCCTTCGACCAGGCGGTAGGGGCTGCCGGCATAGCCGGTGCTCCACGCGCCGATGTACACGCCGGTGTCGCTGCCTCTCAGAGCGGCGCGCTTGATACCGGCGCTCTCGAATGCCTCCCAGGACGTCTCCAGCAGCAACCGCTGCTGCGGGTCCATCGCCAACGCCTCACGCGGCGAGATCCCGAAGAAGGCGGCGTCGAACTCCCCCGAGTCGTACAGGAAACCGCCCTCACGCACGTACGACGTACCGGCCCGGTCCGGATCGGGATCGTACAGGCGCCCCAAGTCCCACCCGCGGTCCTCGGGTAGACCCGCGATGCCGTCACCGCCGCTGTTCAGCAGGTCCCAGAACTGTTCGGGCGTGTTGACGGTGGCGTCGCCGCCGCCGGGGAACCGGCAGCTCATTCCCACGATGGCGATCGGCTCTCGGGCCCGTTCCTCGGTCTCGCGGAGTCGATCGCTGACCTCCTTGAGTTCGGTCGTGGCGCGCCACAGGTATTCGCGCAGCTTCTCCGCCTCAGCCACCAAAACCTCCCGGTGCGTCGTTTTCCCCAGCAGAAGGACGAAAGGACTCGCTGACTCGGCCGGCGGCCATCACGTCTCCAACCGCTTGTCGAGGAAGGCGAAGAGATCGTCGTCCGACGTCCACGCCGCCGTGTGCTCCCCGGTTGCTCCGGATTCCTGGGCCTGCCCGGACTCGCCGGGGCCGCTGCGGTTGTCCGCGTTGCCCGGCGAACCGACCGGGAGGTGTGTCCACTGCGAGGCAAGGGTGGCCAGCCGTGTGGCGATGAGCGTGCGCGTCTCCTCGTCCACCGCGGATGCCGGTCCGCCGGGTGACGCGGCCGCAGACAGGAGTTGTTCCACCCGTTCCAGTTCGGCGAGCAGCGGGGCTGCGGTGGGTTGTGTCGCGGGAGCGAGGAGTTCGAGCAGGTGATCGGCGAGCGCGCTCGGGTTGGGGTAGTCGAACACGAGCGTGCCGGGCAAGCGGAGGCCGGTCTCGGCGTTCAGCCGGTTTCTGAGTTCGACTGCGGTCAGGGAGTCGAAACCGATGTCCCGGAAGGCCTGTTCGGCGTCGATGGCCTCGGGGCCACTGTGTCCGAGCACCAGGGCGACGTGGCCGCGGACGAGGTCGCGCAGGGCACGACGTGGGTCCGGTGCCGCCGCCAGCTCCCGGGCGAACGCCTCGGGGCCGGTGGCGGGGGCGGCGGTCGCGGTACCTGCCCGCGCCGACGGCCTGTGCCGCACCCGGACCAGACCACTCAGCAGCGGCGGCAGTGTTCCGTCCGCGGCCCGGTCCTCCAGCGCGGCCTCGTTCAGGCGCATCGGCAGGAGTACCGGATCGCCGAGTTCCGTTGCCCTGTCGAACAGGTGCAGGGCCTCGTCGGTCGGCATGGGCGCGATCCCCGCCCGGCTCATCCGGTCACGGTCGATGTCGGCCAGGCCGCCGGTGAGACCGCTGGCCTCGTGCCACAGCCCCCAGCCGAGTGACACGGAGGTGAGCCCGCGGCGCGCCCGGTGTCGGGCGAGGGTGTCCAGGAACTGATTGGCCGCGGCGTAACTGCCCTGGCCGGGCCCGCCCAGCATGCTCGCTGCCGATGAGAAGATCACGAACAGGGCCGGGTCGAGGTCCAGTTCGCCGATCACTGACTCCAGGGTCAGGGCCGCGTCCACCTTGGGTTTGAGGACGGTGTCCACCCGTTCAGGGGTGAGCCCGGACACCACACCGTCGTCGAGCACGCCGGCCGTGTGAACGATGCCCGTGACCGGATGCTCGGGCGGTATGTCCTCCAGGAGGGCCTTGAGCGCCTTGCGGTTGGCGACGTCGCAGGCCGCCACCGTGACCTCGGCGCCCAGCGCACCGAGTTCGGCCGCCAGGTCGGGGGCGACGCCGCTGCGGCTGACCAGCAGCAGCCGGCGGACGTCGTGCTCGGTGACGAGGTGGCGGGCGACCAGGGCTCCCAGCGTGCCCGCCCCGGTGATCAGCACGGTTCCCTCGGCGTCGAGCGCGGCCGGGACGGTGAGGACGACCTTGCCCACATGACGTGCCTGGCTGACGAACCTCAGTGCCTCGTGGGCGCGCCGCACCGGCCAGGCGCGCAACGGCGGCAACCGCAGGACACCGGCGTCGAAGAGCGCCATGATCTCGTCGAGCATCTGCCCGATCCGCTCGGCACCCGCCTCGGCGAGGTCGAAGGCGACGTACCGGATGTCCGGGACGCCGTCCGCCCCGACGACGCCGAGGTCGGTACGGATGTCGGTCTTGCCCATCTCGACGAACCGGCCGCCCTCGCGCAGGAGACGCGCCGAGGCGTCGACGAAGTCACCCGAGAGGGCATTCAGGACGACATCGATCCCGCGCCCACCACTGGTCGCGCGGAAGCGCTGCTCGAACTCGGTCGTCCTGGACGAGCCGATGTGCTCCTCGTCGAGGCCCTGCGCCGCGAGAACGTCCCACTTGCCCTTGCTCGCGGTGCCGAACACCTCGGCATCCCAGTGCCGTGCCAACTGCACGGCCGCCATGCCGACACCGCCCGCAGCGGAGTGCACCAGCACCGACTCGCCGCCGCGCAGGCCTGCCAGGTCGTGCAGGGCGTAGTACGCGGTCAGGAACGCCACCGGCACCGACGCGGCCTCGGCGAAGGACCAGCCACGCGGCATCCGTACGAGCATCCGGTGGTGCGTCACGGCCACCGGCCCGAATCCACCGGTCACCAGGCCCATCACCCGGTCACCTGGCGCGAGCGTCGTGACGCCCCCGCCGACCTCGGTGACGACGCCCGCCGCCTCCGCGCCCATGAGCCCCTCGTCCGGGTACATGCCCAGGGCCAGGAGGACGTCCCGGAAGTTGACCCCGGCGGCACGGACGGCGATCCGTACCTCGTCGGGGCCCAGCGGGCGGGAGGCGTCCGGGCACGGCACCAGGGCGAGGTTCGCCAGGGTGCCCGCTTCCGTGACGTCCAGCCGCCAGGGCCCCGCAGCCTCGTCGGCCACGACCAGTCCCTCGTCCGTGGCGCGGGCCAGCCGCGGTACGTACACGGCGCCGGCCCGTATCGCCACCTCCGATGCGGCCGAGGCGACGGCTCGGGGCAGAGCATCCCAGGATGCCTCGTCGCCGTCGATGTCGGCGAGCACGAAGCGGCCGGGGTTCTCGGCCTGGGCGGACCGCACGAGTCCCCACACCGGGGCGAGGAGCAGGTCAGGCTCGGGGTCGGACTCGGCGACGGTCATCGCGTGCCGGGTGACGAGCACCAGCCGGGAGGCGGTGTGGCGTTCGTCGGCCAGCCATGCCTGCACCAGGTCCAGGGCCGCGTGGAGTGCGCTGTGGACGCCGGCGACCGTGGCGGCGGTGTCCTGCTCGGCGGCGGTCGGCCGGGGCCGGTTCCCTAGGGGGGAATCCGCTCCGGAGGCGAGGCTCAGGAGGCTGGTCACGACGACCACGTCGGGAACGGTGTCCCCGAGCGCCGCCAGGTCCGCGAGGCTCTGCGGGTCCGCGGGGTGGTCCGGCGTGTCGAGGGCGGTGACGACATCCACGCCCATCGTCCGGACGGCGGCCGGCACCCGGGGGCCGAGTACGGCCCAGGTACCAGCGGCGGCCCCGGCCTCGGCGGCGCGTTCCCCCTCGTACGTCGTCCCGCCCGCGCCGCCCCGGCACCGGTCCGCGGCCGAGCCCTCCTCCACCCACTCCACGCGGAACATCGCGTGTTCCGCGCTCCCGCGCGCACGGGCGAGCTGCGCCGCGGACGTCGTACGCAGACGGAGGGCGCCCACCGTGGCCACCGGCGCCCCGGCCGGGTCGGCGAGGGCCAGCGCAACGGTGTCGGGACCGGCCGGTGAAACCCTCACCCGCAGGGACGTGGCCCCGGTCGCGTGCAGCGTCACGTCGCTCCAGAGGAACGGCAGGTACACCTGGCCGGGATCCTCGACGAACGAGCCGAGTCCGACGGCCTGGACCGCCGCGTCCAGCAGGGCCGGATGCAGGGCGTAGCCGTCGGCCGGTGTTCCTTCTGGCAGCGCCACTTCCGCGTACACGTCGTCCCCGTGGCGCCATGCGGTGTGCAGCCCCTGGAAGGAGGGGCCGTAGGTGTAGCCGCGCTCGACGAGCCGGGCGTACCGGTCCGATGCGAGAGCGACCGGCTCGGCACCTGCGGGCGGCCACACGCCGGCCGGCTCGGTGGGCCGCGCCGCCCCGGTACCGCCGGGAACGACGAATCCACTCGCGTGCCTCGTCCAGCGGTGGAACCCGGCAGCCTCCTCCGGCCTGCTGTGCAGCTGGAGGGACCGGCGTCCGTCTGCCTCGGACGGCCCGAGGGCCAGACGCACCTGGATGCCGCCCCTGTCGGGGAGCACGAGGGGCGCCTCCAGCGTCAGCTCGTCCAGTACGTCGTAACCGGCGCGGTCGGCGGCCTGGACGGCAAGCTCGACGAACGCGGTGCCCGGCAGGAGCACCGATCCGAGCACCTCGTGGTCGGCGAGCCAGGGATGGGTCCGCAGGGAGATCTGCCCGGTGAGCACCAACCCGTCGGAGTCGGGCATCTCCACGACCGCGCCCAGAAGGGGGTGGCCGGCCGCGGTGAGGCCCACGGACGCCACGTCGCCCAGGTTCGCGCCGGGGGCCGGTGCGGGCTTGGGCCAGTAGTGCTGTCGTTGGAAGGGGTAGGTGGGCAGGTCGACGGTGCGGGGGGTCATGCCTTCGAAGGCGTGGGTCCAGTCGACGGGAACGCCTTGGACGAAGGCTTCCGCGAGGGATGTGAGGAGTCGGTCCAGGCCGCCTTCGTCACGCCGCAGGGAGCCGAGTACGGCGGCGTTCTGGTCGAGGGCGTCGAGGGTCTGCTCGATACCGGGGACGAGGACGGGGTGCGGGCTGCACTCGACGAACGCGCCCATCCCCTGAGCCACGAGCCCTTCGACGGCTTCCTGGAACCGGACCGTCTCCCGCAGATTCGTGAACCAGTACCCCGCATCCAGAGCGGTCGTGTCCAGCCAGTCCGCCGTCACCGTCGAGAAGAACGGAACACTGGAATGTTGCGGAGTGATGTCCGCCAGCGCTTCCAGCAGCTCATCGCGTAACTGGTCCATCTGCGCGGAGTGGGAGGCATAGTCCACCGGGACACGACGAGCCCGGACACCCTCCCGCTCACAACCGGCCAACAACTCATCCAGGGCCTGGACGTCACCGGACACGACGGTCGAGGACGGGCCATTGACCGCCGCGACCGAAACCCGGCCACCGTAGGTGTCGAGCATGGTGCGGACACGCTCAGCTGAAAGACCGACCGAGACCATGCCGCCCCCACCAGCGATCCGGGCGATCGCCCGGCTCCGCAACACCACCACCCGCGCACCATCGGCCAGACTCAACCCCCCAGCCACACAAGCCGCAGCGATCTCACCCTGCGAATGCCCCACAACCGCAGCAGGCTCCACACCGTAATACCGCCAGGTCCGGGCCAGTGACACCATCACCGCCCACAACGCCGGCTGCACCACATCAACCCGCCCAAGAACAGCCTCACCACCACCGCGCAACACCTCGACCAGCGACCAACCCGTCACCGGATCCAGCACCGCGGCACACTCCGCCACCGCCTCCGCGAACACCGGACACGCATCCAGCAACCCAGCCGCCATCCCCACCCACTGCGAACCCTGACCAGGAAAGACGAACACCACACGACGACCCTCAGCCGGAGCCACACCCGACACCACCCCCGGCACAACCCCACCCGCAGCGAAGCCAGCCAACGACTCCGCCATGGAATCGAGTTCACTGCCGACCATCACCGCCCGGTGCTCGAACACCGACCTCGTGGCCACCAACGACCACCCCACATCAACCACACCCGCACCCGTGCTCGACACGTGCGCAGCCAACCGGGCCGCCTGCTCACGCAACGCCCCCGCATCCCGCCCGGACACCACCCACGGCACCACCAGATCACCAGCAGCAACCACACGAGTTCCCGGCTCCGGCTCCGGCTCCGCAGGCGCCTCCTCCACAATCACATGCGCATTCGTGCCACTGATCCCGAACGACGACACACCAGCCCGCCGCACCCGCCCACCCCGCGACCACGGCACCGCCTCAACCGCCAACTCCACCTCACCAGCCGACCAGTCCACATGCGGTGACGGCTCATCCACATGCAACGTCTTCGGCACCACACCCCGCTCCAGCGCCAGCACCATCTTCATCACACCAGCCACGCCAGCCGCCGCCTGCGTATGCCCGATGTTCGACTTCACCGACCCCAACACCACCGGACGCCCACCCGCACGACCCTGCCCATACGTCGCCAACAACGCCTGAGCCTCGATCGGATCACCCAACCGCGTCCCCGTACCATGCGCCTCCACCACATCCACATCAGCAGGAGCCAGACCCGCGTCAGCCAACGCCGCACGAATCACCCGCTGCTGCGACGGACCATTCGGCGCCGTCAACCCATTCGACGCACCATCCTGATTGACCGCACTCCCCCGCACCACCGCCAACACCCGATGACCCAACCGCCGCGCATCCGACAACCGCTCCACCAACAGCGCCGAAACGCCCTCGGCGAGGCCGAAACCATCGGCTGTGCTCGCGAACGCCTTGCAACGGCCGTCCTCGGAAAGGCCCTGTTGCCGTGAGAACTCAACGAAGCTGTCCGGTGTGGACATCACCGTCACACCGCCGGCTATGGCGAGTGAGCACTCGCCACGGCGCAGCGCCTGCACCGCCAGGTGCAGTGCCACCAGCGACGACGAACACGCCGTATCCACCGTCACCGCAGGCCCCTCAAGACCGAGGGAGTAGGCGACGCGGCCGGACATGACGCTGCCGGCGTTGCCCACGCCTTGGTAGCCCTCCAGATCACCGCCGGAGTTCCACAGCAGCGGTGCGTAGAACTGGCCGTTGCTGCCGATGAACGTGCCGGTCCGGCTCCGGTGGAGCGAGTCGGGCGCCACGCCGGCGCTCTCGATGAGCTCCCAGACGGTTTCCAGCAGCAGCCGTTGCTGCGGGTCCATCGCCAACGCCTCACGCGGCGAGATACCGAAGAAGGCGGCGTCGAACTCCCCGGCGTCGTAGAGGAAACCGCCGTAGCGTGTGGCGCTGGTGCCCTTCGCCTCGGGGTCCGGGTTCAGGAGTCGCTCCATGTCCCAGCCGCGGTTGGCCGGAAGTTCGGAGATGACATCGCCGCCCGCTTCGAGCAGCTTCCAGAAGGCTTCCGGCGTATCGATCCCGCCCGGGAACCGGCAGGCCATCCCCACGATGACGACGGGGTCGTCCTCCTCATCCGCGTTCCGGACGACGGAGAGGTCAGCTGGTGCGCCGGACACACCGAACAGTTCGGAGCGCAGGTACTCGGCGAGTCCGTTGGTGGTCGGGTAGTCGAAGACCAGCGTTGTCGGAAGGCGCATGCCCGTGGTGGCCGTAAGCCGGTTCCGGAGCTGGACCGCTGTCAGTGAGTCGAACCCGATCTCTCGGAACGCGCGCTGTGGCTGGACCGCGTCGGTGGAGGAGTGGCCTAGGACGGCAGCGACTTCACTCTGGACGAGCGACACGAGCTCTCGCTGTTGCTCCGTCTCGGTCAGCGGACGCAGACGTCGTACGAGTTCCGTACCGCCGTCCTCGTCCCGGGCCTGTCCGTCGTTGGTCGCAGCCGTGGACAGGGCCGGCCGGTGGGCGTCGTGCACGTCGTCGAAGAAGGAAGTGCGCCGGACGGCACTGAAGCCGGCGTAGAACCGCTCCCAGTCGACATCCGCCACCACGGCGTGGACCTCGTCCTGGTCGAGCACTTCCTGGAGGGAGGCGAGCGCGCCGGGTATGGACAGTGCTCGCAGTCCTCGTCGGTCGAGGTACGAGTCACCGAGGGAGGCAAGGGATCGATCGTCGTCCCACGGAGTCCAGGCCACCGACGTACCGGGCAGTCCGCGCAGACGGCGGTGCTGGGCGACGGCGTCGAGGAAGGCGTTGCCCGCCGCGTAGGCGCTCTGCCCCGCGCTTCCCCAGACGCCCGCGACGGAGGAGAAGAAGACCACGTCGTGCGCCGTGTCGATGCCGCTCAGCACCTCGTCGAGCTGCTCGACGCCGGCGATCTTGCTGCTGATGGTGCGGGCGAATCGCACCAGGTCCGACTCGGCCACCGAGGCGAACTCGACCACGGTCGGCGCATGGATGACCGCGCGCAGCGGGTGTTCGCCGGTCGTGCGGTCGAGCAAGGACCGCAGCGCGTCGCTGTCCTCGGTGTCCACGTCCGCGAGTTCGATCTTCGTCGTGTGCCCGTCGAACTCGGCCCTCAGCGCCTCGGCCTCGCCGTCTGCTCCCTGACCTCCCAGGAGTACTACCTGGTCGGCACCGTTGTCAGCCAGCCAACGGACGATGTGGGCGGTCAGCGGTCCCATCCCGCCGGTGACCAGTACGGTGTCGCGCGGCTGCCACCTCCGCGCACCCGAGTGTGCACTGCCGCCTGAACGCACCAGCCTGGGTACGTAAGTACCGGTCGTCCGGACCGCGACCTGGTCCTCGCCTCGGGCAGCAGCCTGCACCATCGTGGCCAGGACCGTGGCCAGTAGGTCGGCATGCGCGTGGTCGGTAATCGAACCAGGCTCGCCTGCCACAGCGGGCAGGTCGATCAGCCCGCCCCACAATTCGGGGTGTTCCAGAGCAAGGACACGGCCGAAGCCCCACAGCTGCGCGTGTACGGGGTCGATCACCGCACC
This sequence comes from Streptomyces sp. DSM 40868, assembly GCF_011820545.1. Lineage (NCBI taxonomy): Bacteria > Bacillati > Actinomycetota > Actinomycetes > Kitasatosporales > Streptomycetaceae > Streptomyces > Streptomyces sp. DSM 40868. The sequence continues at coordinate 6,974,807 of NZ_CP050504.1, read as the reverse complement.
GGTGTCGGCAGCACCGATCACGACGGCAGCTTCCGTGACCAGCCACAGACGCGGCGCCGACTCACCGGACCCGCCGACATCGATCAACGCCTGGGCCAACGCCAGCGATGCCGCCAGACCCGCAGACAGAACGGGGTGTTCGGCAAGGGCCTGCTCCTCCCACGCCAGGAACGACACCACACCCCGCACACCCGGCCACCGGGTGAGGGCCTCGGCGTATGCTGCGCGGTCGGGATGCAGGGCGTCGACCTCCAGGACCGTGGCTTCACCACCCTTGGCCGCCACCTCCGCCACCGACTGAGTGACGCGGACATCGCCGGCACGGCCCTGCGGGACGACGAGCAACCAGCCGCCCTGCAGCGACTCCTGTGCCCGCGAATTCGGGAGACGCTTCCACTCCACCCGGTAACGCCAGCGCTGCACCTTCCGACGCTGCCGCTCACGCCGCCGCCACGACGACAAGGCCGGCAATGTCATGTGCAGAGCCTTGGCGTCGATCCCCAACTCCTCGGCTACAACCGCCGAGTCCTCGCGCTCGACCGCATCCCAGAACGCGACGTCCGCCTCACCCTCGACGCCGTTCGAAGACAACGCCGGGGATCCCTCCAACCAGAAACGTTGCCGTTGGAAGGGATAGGTGGGCAGGTCGACGGTGCGGGGGCTCGCACCCTCGAAGGTGCGGGACCAGTCGACCGGGACGCCCTGGACGAAGGCTTCCGCGAGGGACGTGAGGAACCGTCCCAGGCCGCCCTCATCACGCCGTAGCGAACCCAGCGCCACAGCATCGGCTTCCACGGTGTCGAGGGTCTGCTCGATACCGGGGACGAGGACGGGGTGTGGGCTGCACTCGACGAACGCGCCCATCCCCTGAGCCACAAGCCCTTCGACGGCTTCCTGGAACCGGACCGTCTCCCGCAGATTCGTGAACCAGTACCCCGCATCCAGAGCGGTCGTGTCCAGCCAGTCCGCCGTCACCGTCGAGAAGAACGGAACGCTGGAGTGTTGCGGAGTGATGTCCGCCAGCGCTTCCAGCAGCTCATCGCGTAACTGGTCCATCTGCGCGGAGTGGGAGGCATAGTCCACCGGGACACGACGAGCCCGGACCCCCTCCCGCTCACAGCCGGCCAACAACTCATCCAGGGCCTGGGCGTCACCGGACACCACGGTCGAGGACGGGCCGTTGACCGCAGCCACCGACAACCGGCCGCCGTAGGTGTCGAGCATGGTGCGGACACGGCCGGCCGGGAGACTGACGGAGACCATGCCGCCCCCACCGGCGATCCGGGCGATCGCCCGGCTCCGCAACACCACCACCCGCGCACCATCGGCCAGACTCAACCCCCCAGCCACACAAGCCGCAGCAATCTCACCCTGCGAATGCCCCACAACCGCAGCAGGCTCCACACCGTAATACCGCCAGGTCCGAGCCAGTGACACCATCACCGCCCACAACGCCGGCTGCACCACATCAACCCGCCCAAGAACAGCCTCACCACCGCGCAACACCTCGACCAGCGACCAACCGGTCAACGGGTCCAGCACCGCGGCACACTCCGCCACCGCCTCCGCGAACACCGGACACGCATCCAGCAACCCAGCCGCCATCCCCACCCACTGCGAACCCTGACCAGGAAAGACGAACACCACACGACGACCCTCAGCCGGAGCCACACCCGACACCACCCCCGGCACAACCCCACCCGCAGCAAACCCGGCCAACGACCCCGCCATGGAATCAAGATCAGTGCCGACCATCACCGCCCGGTGCTCGAACACCGACCTCGTGGCCACCAACGACCAGCCCACATCAACCACACCCGCACCCGTGCTCGACACATGCGCAGCCAAGCGTGCCGCCTGTGCACGCAACGCCCCCGCATCCCGCCCGGACACCACCCACGGCACCACCAGATCACCGGCAGCAACCACACGAGTTCCCGGCTCCGGCTCCGGTTCCGGTTCCGCAGGTGCCTCCTCCACGATCACATGCGCATTCGTGCCACTGACACCGAAGGCGGAAATGCCTGCCCGACGAAGACGCTCAGCCTCCGGCTCCCACGGCCGCTCTTCAGTCAGCAACTCCACCGCACCGGTCGACCAGTCCACATGCGGAGACGGCTCATCCACGTGCAACGTCTTCGGCACCACACCCCGCTCCAGAGCCAGCACCATCTTCATCACACCAGCCACACCGGCCGCCGCCTGCGTATGACCGATGTTCGACTTCACCGACCCCAGCCACACCGGACGCCCACTGGTACGCCCCTGCCCATACGTCGCCAGCAACGCCTGAGCCTCGATCGGATCACCCAACCGCGTCCCCGTACCATGCGCCTCCACCACATCCACATCGGCAGGAGCCAGACCCGCGTCAGCCAACGCCGCACGAATCACCCGCTGCTGCGACGGACCATTCGGCGCCGCCAGACCATTGGACGCACCATCCTGATTGACCGCACTCCCCCGCACCACCGCCAACACCCGATGACCCAACCGCCGCGCATCCGACAACCGCTCCAGCAAGAGCAGCGAAACTCCCTCGGCGAAGCCGAAACCATCCGCTGACGCCGCAAAAGCCTTGGACCGGCCGTCCCTGGCCAGTCCGCGCTGCCGGCTGAACTCGACGAAGACCTTCGGGTCCGACATGACGGCCACACCACCGACGACCGCCAGCGAGCACTCGCCACGGCGCAGCGCCTGCACCGCCAGGTGCAGCGCCACCAGCGACGACGAGCACGCCGTGTCCACCGTCACCGCAGGCCCCTCAAGGCCGAAGGTGTAGGAAATACGCCCGGAGACAACGGCCGAGGCGTTCCCTGTCAGCAGGTAGCCCTCGGCCTCCGCCGGCGGAGTGTCCACCCTGTCCGCATAACCCATGTGTGCGGCGCCGACGAATACTCCGGTCCGGCTTCCCTTCAGCGTATGGGGATCGACTCCTGCGCGCTCGAAAAGCTGCCAGGACGTCTCCAGCAGCAACCGCTGCTGCGGGTCCATCGCCAACGCCTCACGCGGCGAGATACCGAAGAAGTCCGTGTCGAACTGCGTCGCATGATCCAGGAAACCGCCGTGACGGACGTAGCTCGTCCCACTGTGTTCCGGGTCAGGATGGTAGATCTCGTCCAGGTCCCAGCCGCGGTCGTCGGGGAACTCGGAAAGCACCTCGCCTCCGGCGGACAGGAGTTCCCACAGCTGCTCCGGACTCTCGATCCCGCCCGGGAAGTGGCAGGCCATCGACGTGATCGCGATGGGCTCGTCCTCCAGCTCCCAGATGCGGTGCCGGGCCTTGCGCAGGTCCACGGTCGCGCGCTTGAGATACTCGACGATCTTTTCGTCGTTCGTCACAGCGTTCTCCGGTCAAGGTCGCGGTAGCAGTCGGACAGGTTTTCAGGAATTGCCGAGTTCGTTGTCGAGCACCTCGAATAGCTCATCGATGGTGGCGTCCTCGACATCCTGATGTTCGCCTGCGTCTTGTCCTGCTTCCCTGCCTCTCGAACTGCCTCCGCTTCCGAAGCGGGGCAGAAGAATGTTCAATCGCTTCGTGATTTCCGAGCGAGCTTCTTCGTCCGATTCCAGCAGAGCCAGACCGGTCTCCAACTGGTCGATCGCCGACCGCATGAGCGTCAGCGGGTCGTCACTTCCCACGAGTTCGGATTGCAGGAAGCGTGCGATGGCGGTGGCGGTGGGATGATCGAATGCCATGGTGGCCGGCAGCCGGATCCCGGTGGCCGCGGCCAGCCCGTTGCGTAGCTCGACAGCAGTGAGGGAATCAAAACCCAACTCCTTGAACGCCCGCTCAGCCGGGACGTCCTGCGCGGAACCATGCCCGAGAACAACGGCAGCCTGAGCACGGACCAACTCCACCAACTCCTCCTCCTGCCGCACACGAGACAACCCCGACAACCGCTTCAACCACCCCGACGACTCCTCCTCACCGACCAAGCCCAACCCCTGGCCCCGGCCCTGGACCTGGCCCTCCACAACAGCACGCACCTCCGGCAGGTCACTGATCAACGGACGGGGACGGGCAGAAGCGAAACCGGTGACGAAACGTTCCCAGTCCACATCAGCGACCGCGACGAACGCCTCACCACGACCCACCGCATCAGCCATCACCGCCACAGCACGCTCGGGATCCATCGCCCGCACCCCCCGACGGGACAACTCCCGCGCCGCACCACCCACCGACGCCATCCCCTCACCAGCCCACATCCCCCACGCCACACTCGTGGCCGGCAGACCAACACCCCGACGACGCACCGCCAACGCATCAAGAAACGCATTCGCCGCCGCATACACCGCCTGCCCCCCACTGCCCCACACACCGGCATTGGAGGAGAACAACACAAACGCCTCCAGACCACAGGGATCCACCAACTCACCCAGATTCACCGCACCCGCCACCTTGGCCGCCATCACATCAGCCGCCTCCTGGACAGAGATCTCCGCCAAAGGCGTCGACTGAGGAACACCAGCCGCATGGAACACCGCCGTCACCGGCTCACCCAGATCCGACAACAACGCCCGCAACGCCACACGATCAGCCACATCACAGGCCCGCACCGACACCCGAGCCCCGCCCAACCCCTCCAGCTCCCGCACCAGATCCCCAGCACCAGGCGCACTGCCACCACGACGGCTCACAAGAACCACATGATCCGCCCCACCACCCACCAACCACCGGGCCGTATGCGCACCCAAACCACCAAGACCACCCGTGACCAACACCGTCCCACGCGGCCGCCAACCACCCCCACCACCATCCACCACAGCACGCACCAGACGACGCACCCACACACCCGAACCACGCACCGCCACCTGATCCTCAAAACCAGCCGACGCCACAACACCCACGAACCGCCGGCACACCTCCTCATCAACCCCCACCGGCAGGTCCACCAGCCCACCCCACAACTCGGGATGCTCCAGACCCAGAACACGCCCGAAACCCCACACCTGCGCCTGCACCGGATCAATCACCACACCGGCATCCGAAGGACCAGCAACCACCGCACCCCGCGTCACCAGCCACAACCGCGGCCCCTCACCAACCCGGCCAAGATCAACCAACGCCTGCGCCAACACCAGCGACGCGGCAAGACCGGCGGGAACAACAGAATGCTCCGAGTGCCGCCGATCATCCCAGGACAAGAACGACACGACCCCGCTCACACCACGGCCCGCGACAGCCTCCGCATAAGCCCGGCGGTCAGGACGGGTCGGATCGAGCTCCACGACACTGACCTCGCCACCCCGCGCCGTGACGGCAGCCACCACCCGCGCAACCACACCATCATCCGCCAAGCCCCGCGGCACCACGAACAACCAGCCACCACCGAGCACCTCATCAAGCGCGGCCGGGAAAGGCTTCCACTCCACCCGGTAACGCCAGTCCTGAAGCCGTCGATGCTCCACCCGACGCCGCCGCCACGACGACAAAGCCGGCAACACCGTGTGCAAAGCCTCGGCGTCCGTGCTCAGCAAGTCGGACACGGCTGTGGCATCGCCGCGTTCGACCACAGACCAGAACTCGGCATCCCACGCCTCATCGACCGGCTCTTGCAGCGGCTCTTCGTGCAGCCAGTAGCGCTGTCGCTGGAAGGCATAGGTGGGCAGGTCGACGAAGCGCGGGCGTCCACCCTCGAAGGCATGGGTCCAGTCGACGGGAACGCCTTGGACGAAGGCTTCCGCGAGGGACGTGAGGAACCGATCCAGGCCGCCTTCGTCACGCCGCAGCGACGACAGTGCGACAGCGTCGGCGTCGAAGGTGTCGAGTGTTTCTGTGATGCCCGGGACGAGGACAGGGTGCGGGCTGCACTCGACGAACGCGCCCATCCCCTGAGCCACAAGCCCTTCAACGGCTTCCTGGAACCGGACCGTCTCCCGCAGATTCGTGAACCAGTACCCCGCATCCAGAGCGGTCGTGTCCAGCCAGTCCGCCGTCACCGTCGAGAAAAACGGAACACTGGAGTCCTGCGGAGTGACGTCCGCCAGCGCCTCCAGCAACTCATCGCGTAACTGGTCCATCTGCGCGGAGTGGGAGGCATAGTCCACCGGGACACGACGAGCCCGGACACCCTCCCGCTCACAACCGGCCAACAACTCATCCAGGGCCTGGGCGTCACCGGACACCACGGTCGAGGACGGGCCATTGACCGCCGCGACGGAAACCCTGCCGCCGTAGGTGTCGAGCATGGTGCGGACACGCTCAGCTGAAAGACCGACCGAGACCATGCCGCCCCCACCAGCGATCCGGGCGATCGCCCGACTCCGCAACACCACCACCCGCGCACCATCGGCCAGACTCAACCCCCCAGCCACACAAGCCGCAGCAATCTCACCCTGCGAATGCCCCACAACCGCAGCAGGCTCCACACCGTAATACCGCCAGGTCCGAGCCAGTGACACCATCACCGCCCACAACGCCGGCTGCACCACATCAACCCGCCCAAGAACAGCCTCACCACCACGCAACACCTCGACCAGCGACCAACCGGTCAACCGGTCCAGCACCGCGGCACACTCCGCCACCGCCTCCGCGAACACCGGACACGCATCCAGCAACCCAGCCGCCATCCCCACCCACTGCGAACCCTGACCAGGAAAGACGAACACCACACGACGGCCCTCAGCCGGAGCCACACCCGACACCACCCCCGGCACAACACCACCCGCAGCGAAGCCGGCCAACGACCCCGCCATGGAATCAAGATCAGTGCCGACCATTACCGCCCGGTGCTCGAACACCGACCTCGTGGCCACCAACGACCAGCCCACATCAACCACACCCGCACCCGTGCTCGACACGTGCGCAGCCAAGCGTGCCGCCTGTGCACGCAACGCCCCCGCATCCCGCCCGGACACCACCCACGGCACCACACCCACAACGGAGCCCGGACCCTCCTCCACCGAAGGCTCCGCAGGCGCCTCCTCCACGATCACATGCGCATTCGTGCCGCTGATCCCGAACGACGACACACCAGCCCGCCGCACCCGCCCACCCCGCGACCACGGCACCGCCTCAACCGCCAACTCCACCTCACCAGCCGACCAGTCCACATGCGGTGACGGCTCATCCACATGCAACGTCTTCGGCACCACACCCCGACCCAACGCCAGCACCATCTTCATCACACCAGCCACACCGGCCGCCGCCTGCGTATGCCCGATGTTCGACTTCACCGACCCCAGCCACACCGGACGCCCACTGGTACGACCCTGCCCATACGTCGCCAGCAACGCCTGAGCCTCGATCGGATCACCCAACCGCGTCCCCGTGCCATGCGCCTCCACCACATCCACATCGGCAGGAGCCAGACCCGCGTCAGCCAACGCCGCACGGATCACCCGCTGCTGCGACGGACCATTCGGCGCCGCCAGACCATTGGACGCACCATCCTGATTGACCGCACTCCCCCGCACCACCGCCAACACCCGATGACCCAACCGCCGCGCATCCGACAACCGCTCCACCAACAACACACCCACACCCTCGGCAGCACCAAAACCATCCGCCGAAGCCGCGAACGCCTTGCACCGCCCATCCACCGACAAACCCCGCTGCCGACTGAACGTCGTCAACGTCACCGGCGACGACATCACCGTCACCCCACCCACCAACGCAAGCGAACACTCACCCCGCCGCAACCCCTGCACCGCCAGATGCAACGCCACCAACGACGACGAACACGCCGTATCCACCGTCACCGCAGGCCCCTCAAGACCGAACGTGTAAGCAACACGCCCCGAAGCGACGCTGGAGATGGAGCCGGTGAGCAGGTAGCCCTCCAGCTCGGACGGCACGTCGCCCGCCTGGGCGGCGTAGTCCTGGTTCGACATGCCGAAGAACACACCGGTCGGACTGCCCGCCAGCTTGGAAGGAGTGATGCCGGCCCGTTCGAGGGCCTCCCAGGACGTCTCCAGCAGCAACCGCTGCTGCGGGTCCATCGCCAACGCCTCACGCGGCGAGATACCGAAGAAGGCCGCGTCGAACTCCCCCGCCTCGTGCAGGAAAGCACCCTCACGCATGTATGACGTACCGGCCCGGTCCGGATCGGGATCGTACAGGCGCCCCAAGTCCCACCCGCGGTTCTGCGGCAGTCCGGAGACAACGTCCTCACCAGCGGTGAGCACGTCCCACAGATCCTCCGGGGAAGCGATGCCTCCCGGGAAGCGGCATGCCATTCCCACGATCGCGATCGGCTCGTCGATCGCGTGCTTCTCCACGCCGGGCAAGGCACCGTGGTCACCATCGTCGTCGATCAGCCTGGAGCGCAGATGGCCGGCCAGCGCCGCGGGCCTCGCGTAGTCGAAGACGGCCGTCACGGGCAGTCTGAGGCCGGTGGCGGTGTTCAGCCGGTTGCGCAGTTCGACCGAGGTCAGCGAGTCGAATCCGAGATCCTTGAACGCTCGGTCCGGAGCCACCGCCTCGGCGCCGGAATGTCCGAGGACGACGGCGGCCTGCTCCCTCACGAGCTGCACCAGAAGACGTTCCTGCTCGACCGCGGTGAGGCCCGCGAGACGCACGGCAAGCTCGGGTTCGGCACGGTCCGGCTCGAGGTCGCCGGGGCCTGAGCCGGACTCCAGCATGCGGCGTGCCTCGGGTATCTCTCCGATCAAGGGCCGTGCCCGCAGTGCTGTGTACGCCAGGAAGAACCGGCTCCAGTCGATGTCGGCCACGGCCACTGCGGTTTCGTCGCTCGCCAGCGTGTGGTCGAGCGCAGCGATGGCCGCCGCGGGTTCCATGGCGAGTACACCGTGCCGCTGGAGCCGTTCGCCCACCGACCCTTCATGTGCCATGCCGGTGCCGCCGGACCACGGTCCCCAGGCGATGGAGGTCGCCACGAGCCCCTGAGCCCTGCGCCATTCCGCGAAGGCGTCCAAGAACGAGTTTCCCGGCGCGTAGTTGGCCTGCCCGGGGATTCCCAGGGTGGCGGAGATGGACGAGAACAGTACGAAGGCCGAGAGGTCGAGGTCCCGGGTCAGTTCGTGCAGGTTGACGGTGGCCGTGACTTTCGCTCGCAGGGCGTTGTTCATCTGCTCCGGTGTGAGCACCGTCGTCATGCCGTCGTCCAGAGCACCCGCGGCGTGGATGACGGCCGTCAGCTGCGCCGGATCCGTGCGCAGCGAGTCGAGGAGCGTCTCCAGTGCGTGCCGGTCCGCTGCATCGCACGCGGCCAGGGTCACCCGGACACCCATGTCCGTGAGGCTGTCCCGAAGGGCAGCGGCCCCGGCTGCGTCCGCTCCGCGACGGCTGATGAGTACCAGGTGCTCGGCGCCCTTGCCGGCCAGCCAGCGGGCGACGTGCGCGCCCAGCGCCCCGGTGCCTCCGGTCACCAGGACCGTGCCGCTGGGCGACCACTCGCGCCCGCCCGCCTGGCTCGACATACGGTGACCCGGCGTACGAACGAGGCGTCGGGCGAGGACGGAGGAGGCCCGTACGGCAAGCTGGTCCTCGTCCGCCAGGCCGCCCACGACATCGACCAGCCGTCGGCCCGCGTCCTCGTCCAGGTGTTGCGGGAGGTCGACCAACCCGCCCCATATCTGCGGCTGTTCCAGGGCGACGACCCGTCCCAGTCCCCAGAGCAGCGCCTGCCTGGGTCGCTCCGGTGACTCACCGGGCAGTGCCGCTACGGCGCCTCGGGTCGCGAACCATACGGGCACCTCGGCCGCGGCGTCGGCCATCGCCTGCACGAGCGCCAGCGAAGCGGCCATGCCGACGGGCACGTCGGGGTGGTCACCGTGCGGGGCTTCGTCGAGGGCCAAAAGGGAGAGCACACCGGCGAGGTCGTCGTCGCCCAGCCCGTTCCGCAGAGCCTCGACCAGCGCTTGCCGGTCGTGGTCCCGCTCATCGACCACCACGGGCACGGCACGGGCGCCGCCTCGCTCCAGTGCGTCGATGGCGCCGACCAACAGTGAGTCACGGGCCAGACGTGCCGGAATCGCCACGGCCCAGACACCGGACAGCCGTGCGGAAGGTCGTGTCGTGACGGGGCGCCACTCGACGTGGTAGCGCCAGTCCTCCAGCCGCTCGCGTTCCCGTTGCGCCGCCTTGTCGAGCAGCCAGTAGCGTTGCCGTTGGAAGGGGTAGGTGGGCAGGTCGACGGTGCGGGGGCTCGCACCCTCGAAGGCGCGGGACCAGTCGACCGGGACGCCCTGGACGAAGGCTTCCGCGAGGGACGTGAGGAACCGATCCAGGCCGCCTTCGTCACGCCGCAGCGACGACAGTGCGACAGCGTCGGCGTCGAAGGTGTCGAGTGTTTCTGTGATGCCCGGGACGAGGACGGGGTGCGGGCTGCACTCGACGAACGCGCCCATCCCCTGAGCCACGAGCCCTTCGACGGCTTCTTGGAACCGGACCGTCTCCCGCAGATTCGTGAACCAGTACCCCGCATCCAGAGCGGTCGTGTCCAGCCAGTCCGCCGTCACCGTCGAGAAGAACGGTACGTTCGCCGATGTAGGGACGATCGTCGCCAGCGCTTCCAGCAGATCATCGCGTAACTGGTCCATCTGCGCGGAGTGGGAGGCATAGTCCACCGGGACACGACGAGCCCGGACACCCTCCCGCTCACAACCGGCCAACAACTCATCCAGGGCCTGGACGTCACCCGACACCACGGTCGAGGACGGACCGTTGACCGCCGCAACGGAAACCCTGCCGTCGAACTCCTCCAGCATGGTGCGGACACGGCCGGCCGGCAGGCTGACGGAGACCATGCCGCCCCCACCAGCGATCCGGGCGATCGCCCGGCTCCGCAACACCACCACCCGCGCACCATCGGCCAGACTCAACCCCCCAGCCACACAAGCCGCAGCAATCTCACCCTGCGAATGCCCCACAACCGCAGCAGGCTCCACACCGTAATACCGCCAGGTCCGGGCCAGTGACACCATCACCGCCCACAACGCCGGCTGCACCACATCAACCCGCCCAAGAACAGCCTCACCACCACCGCGCAACACCTCGACCAGCGACCAACCGGTCAACGGGTCCAGCACCGCAGCGCACTCCGCCACCGCCTCCGCGAACACCGGGCACGCATCCAGCAACCCAGCCGCCATCCCCACCCACTGCGAACCCTGACCAGGAAAGACGAACACCACACGACGACCCTCAGCCGGAGCCACACCCGACACCACCCCCGGCACAACCCCACCCGCAGCGAAGCCGGCCAACGACTCCGCCATGGCATCGAGTTCACTGCCGACCATCACCGCCCGGTGCTCGAACACCGACCTCGTGGCCACCAACGACCAGCCCACATCGACCGCACTTACACCCGACACGTGCGCAGCCAAGCGTGCCGCCTGCTCACGCAACGCCCCCGCATCCCGCCCGGACACCACCCACGGCACCACACCCACAACAGAGCCCGGACCCCGCTCCGGCTCCGGCTCCGGCTCCGCAGGCGCCTCCTCCACGATCACATGCGCATTCGTGCCACTGATCCCGAACGACGACACACCAGCCCGCCGCACCCGCCCACCCCGCGACCACGGCACCGCCTCAACCGCCAACTCCACCTCACCAGCCGACCAGTCCACATGCGCAGACGGCTCATCCACATGCAACGTCTTCGGCACCACACCCCGCCCCAGCGCCAGCACCATCTTCATCACACCAGCCACACCAGCCGCCGCCTGCGTATGACCGATGTTCGACTTCACCGACCCCAACACCACCGGACGCCCACCCGCACGCCCCTGCCCATACGTCGCCAACAACGCCTGAGCCTCGATCGGATCACCCAACCGCGTCCCCGTACCATGCGCCTCCACCACATCCACATCAGCAGGAACCAGACCCGCGTCAGCCAACGCCGCACGGATCACCCGCTGCTGCGACGGACCATTCGGCGCCGTCAACCCATTCGACGCACCATCCTGATTGACCGCACTCCCCCGCACCACCGCCAACACCCGATGACCCAACCGCCGCGCATCCGACAACCGCTCCACCAACAACACACCCACACCCTCGGCCCAGCCGGTGCCGTCCGCCGTCGCGGCGAACGCCTTGCAGCGGCCGTCCTCGGAGAGGCCCCCTTGCCGTGAGAACTCCACGAACATGCCGGGCGAAGGCATCACCGTGGCTCCGCCGGCCAATGCCAGTGAGCACTCGCCACGGCGCAGCGCCTGCACCGCCAGGTGCAGTGCCACCAGCGACGACGAACACGCCGTGTCCACCGTGACCGCAGGCCCCTCCAGACCGAGGGAGTAGGCGATGCGGCCGGAGGCCACGCTGGCGGTATTGCCGGTCAGGACGTAGCCGCCCGAGTCGTCGTCCGACTCGTGCAGTCGGGGGCCGTAGTCCTGCGCTGTGGCTCCGATGTACACGGCCGTGTCGCTGCCGCGCAGACTGCCGGGGCTCACGCCCGCGCGTTCGAGGGCCTCCCAGGACGTCTCCAGCAGCAACCGCTGCTGCGGGTCCATCACCAACGCCTCACGCGGCGAGATACCGAAGAAGGCGGCATCGAACTCGCCGGCGTCGTACAGGAAGCCTCCGCGGCGCGTGGCGGAGTCAGTGACGTTCCAGCCCCGGTCCGTGGGGAAGCCGGACACCGCGTCCTCGCCTGCGGCGAGCAGGCGCCACAGGTCCTCCGGAGAGGTCACGCCACCCGGGAAGCGGCACGCCATGCCGACGATGGCGATCGGCTCGTCGTCCGGGTCCGGGCCTGGCTCCGTGGCGCGCGTGCCGTTCGTCTTCCCTGGTTCGGGGCGCCTCGTGTCGTCGCCCTGGAGGAAGCGTGCCAGTGCGCCGGGGCTCGGGTGGTCGAAGAGCACGCTGCTGGGCAGGCGGAGGCCGAGTGCGGTGTCGAGCCGGTCCCGCAGTTCCAGCGCCGTCAGCGAGTCGAAGCCGAGGTCGCGGAACGCGCGGTCGGGGTCGATCCGCTCGGCCCGGGAATGTCCGAGCACAGCCGCCGCGTGGGAGCGCACGAGGTGCAGGACGTCGTGCGGCCGCGGCGGGGACGCCTCGGTCCGTCCCGTGCCGGATTCGGTGTCGTCCGCCGGTCGCGGGTGAGCCTCTCCGGACGGCAGCCAGTGGGATTCGCGTTGGAAGGCGTACGTCGGGAGGGGGACCCGGCTCACGTCGCCGCCGAGGACGGAGGTCCAGTCCATCGGCACGCCGTGCAGGTGGAGCCGTGCCACGGCCTCGGTGAGCGATCGCGCCTCGTCCCGTCCTCGGCGCAGGGCGGGCAGCAGCAACGCGGTGTGGGCGTCGGCATCGGCGCCCTGTTCGCCGCGGTGGCCGGGCTCCGGGGCGGCGGTGACGCATGCGCGCGCCATGGCGGTGAGGACGCCGTCCGGCCCGACTTCCAGGAAGCTGCCGGTGCCCAGTTTCCCGAGTGCCCGGATGCCGTCGCCGAAGCGGACCGCTTCCCGGACGTGCCGGACCCAGTAGGCGGGCGTGGCCATGGTCCGGTCGTCGACTGGTGCGCCGGTGAGGTTGGAGACGAGGGGTGTGGTCGGTGCCCGGAAGGTCAGGCCGGCGACGGCTTCGGCGAACTCCTCCAGCACCGGTTCCATGAGCGGGGAGTGGAAGGCGTGGCTGACGCGCAGGTACCGGCTTTTGCGGCCCCTGTCCCGGAGGATCTGTTCGATGGCGGCGACGTGGCCGCGCTCGCCGGACACGACCACCGCGTCGGGGCCGTTCACGGCGGCCAGGCCGACGTGGGCCTCACGGCCGAGCAGCAGGGGTGCGACCTCGGACTCGGGTGCCTGGACCGAGAGCATGACGCCGCCGCCGGGCAGGGAACGCATCAACGCGCCGCGGGTGGCCACGAGTTCGGCCGCGTCGGACAGGTCGAGGATGCCTGCTGCGTGGGCGGCCGCGATCTCGCCGACGGAGTGGCCTGCGAGGTGGTCGGGTTTCAGGCCCCACTGGACCAGGAGGCGGAAGAGGGCGGTTTCCAGGGCGAAGAGGGCGGCCTGGGTGTAGTGGGTCTCGGAGAGCAGGGCGCTGTGCGCCGTGCCCCGCTCGGCGAACATCACGTCGCGCAGGGGCGGGCCGGCCTCGGGGCCGAGGAGTCGGCCGAGGTGGGTGTCGAGTTCGGCGCAGACCTCGTCCAGGGCGTCCCGGAAGCCGGGGAACACCTGGTGGAGTCGCTTGCCCATGCCGGGCTGCTGGCTGCCCTGCCCGGAGAAGAGGAAGGCGAGGCCGCCCGGTTCGGGGGTGGGCGTGCGGCCGAGCAGGACCTGGGGGGCCGGGAGGCCGTTCTCCAGGTCACGCAGGCCGTTGAGCAGGTCCTCGCGGTCGTGTCCGGTGACCACCGCGTGCCGCTCGAAGACCTGGCGGCGGGTCGCCAGGCTGTAGGCGGTGTCCCGCAGGCGCTGTCCGGGGCTGTGTTCCAGGTGGTGGCGGAGCCGTTCCGCCTGTGCGCGCAGGGCCGCGTCGCTGCGGGCGGACAGGATCAGCGGCGGGTAGCGGTGGGTGTCCTGGGCGGGATCAGGACCGTTTCCGGTTGCCGGGTCCGGCCTCTTCTCCGCCTCCGTGGCGCCGAGCCGGTCTTCCGTGCCGGTGTACGGCCCTTTTCCGGCGCCGTCGCCTCCCGCGTTCCGTAACTCGGACAGGACGACGTGGCAGTTCGTCCCGCCCATGCCGAAGGAGGAGACGCCCGCCACCAGCGGCCGGTCGGGGCTCGGCCAGGGGCCGTACGCGGTGTGGACGCGCAGGCGCAGGGCGTCGAGGTCGATGCGGGGGTTGGGCGAGGTGAAGTTCAGGCTTGCCGGGAGGTGCCGGTTCTTGATGCTCAGGACCGTCTTCAGGAGGCCCGCGATGCCTGCCGCGCCTTCGAGGTGACCGATGTTCGTCTTGACCGAGCCGACCAGGAGCGGCGCCTCGGCCGGGCGTGCGGTGCCGAGCGCGGTGCCGAGGCCCTCGGCCTCGACGGGGTCGCCGGCCGGTGTGCCGGTTCCGTGCAGTTCCACGTACTGGACGTCCGTCGGGGCCACGCGTGCCCGTTCCCATGCCTGTCGCAGGACGTCCGCCTGGGCGCGGGCGCTGGGGACGGTGAGGCCTTCCGTGGCGCCGTCGTTGTTGAGGGCGCTGCCCAGGATCTCGCAGTAGACGGTGTCACCGTCCGCGAGCGCGCGGTGGGTGGGCTTGAGGACGACTACGACGCCGCCCTCTCCTCGGGCGTAGCCGTTCGCCCGGGAGTCGAAGGTGTAGCACCTGCCGTCCGGTGAGAGTGCTCCGAACCTCTCGACGCCGGTCGTGCCGGCCGGATCGAGGACGAGGTTGACGCCGCCGACGAGGGCGAGGTCGGATTCGCCGCGGGCCAGGCTCTCGCAGGCCATGTGCACGGCGGCGAGGGAGGAGGATTGTCCGGTGTCGACGGTGAGGCTGGGGCCTTGGAGGCCCAGGGCGTAGGAGAGCCGGTTGGCGATCATGCCGCGGTGCGTTCCCGTCAGGGAATGCCGGGTGAGGGCGGCTTCTCCCCGTGCGTGCGCCAGGTGCGCGTAGTCGTCCCACATGGCGCCCATGAAGACCGAGGTGCGGGTTCCCCTGAGGTGTCGCGGGACGATTCCGGCGTCTTCCAGCGCCTCCCAGCCGAGTTCCAGCGCGAGGCGTTGCTGGGGGTCGAGGACACCGGCTTCTCTGGGCGAGATGTTGAAGAAATCCGCGTCGAAAGTGTCGATGCTGTCGAGGAATCCGCCGCGCGGAGCGGGGGGCGAGGATAATGAGCCGGTCGGGAAACGGCCGGCGGGGGGCTCGTCCAATGCGTCTGCGGAGTCGGCCAGGAGTCTCCAGAACTCCTGGGGGGTGGCAGAGCCCGGCAGTCGGCACGCAATTCCGACAATGGCAATGGAATGCCCGTTTTCCTCGCCGGGGACATGCATGGTTTCCCACCTCTCTGCCGACGCTCCCCGCGGCTGCCACAACCATGGAAGCGAATCAAGGGGTCTGCTTTTCGGTCGTCGTTCGCCCGTCATCGGGCGCGGCCCGTACCGCACGCGCCGGGGTGGATGTGCCGGTGTTCGCCTGGGTCCGATTCGTGCATCGCGGCCGGCCCTCGCTTCGCCTCCTGGTCCAGGGGCCTCGGTGCCGGGCTGTCGCCATCGGCGGCAGCGATCGGAGAGTTGCGACGGGCATGGCGAAGGACCTGCGAGGATGGTCGGCACGGGTGCCTCGGAGGGTGGCCGCGTCCTGTCGCCTGCGTTCCGCTTGACCCTCGTCGAACGTCCGGGCTGCCGTCTGTTCACCCCCTGAGCGGCAGAGCGTTCGCCTCGCTCACGACTCGTCGTCGTGCGGCAACGCTAGATCAGCTCACGCCCCCCAGGCAAGCCCCTTCTTGGTACGTGCATGACCATCACTTGAGCTGGGCATGATCTCGTGCGGAGATCATCCACGGAAGGGCGCGACCTTATTCACGGGCATTGCTCCGGCTTCGGTGACGGTGCACTGTGGTCGCGACAACCGCCCATTTCATGCGCCTCGCAGCACGAGGGCGCGGAGGATTTGGAAGCCTTTTGAGATCACTTCGGTTACGTCTCGGCGGCCGTGCGCAGCGCAGGAGTCCGGTCCCGCCACGGACCCTCGCGGGTACTCTCGGCCTGGCCCTCGGTCTCGCCCTGCTCCCCTCTGTTCCGTCCGTCGCCGAATCGGGCGATCCGTGGGAAACGGCTCGTCTTCTGACGGCTCGGATGACCCTGGAAGAAAAGCTGTCGTTCGTGCACTGGAGCTATCACACGAGCGATGAGTCGGCAAAGGTGTACCTGCCGGGCGTTCCCCGCCTCGGCATACCCGAGATGCGGGCCACCGACGGTCCCGCCGGAATCACGATCCACCGGCCGTCCCTCGCGCTGCCCGCTCCCGTGGCGCTGGCCTCCACCTTCGACGACGGCCTGGCGCGGTCCTACGGGGCGGTGATCGGCCGGGAGGGGCGCGCCTTCGGGCAGGACGTGGTGTTCGCGCCGATGGTGAACTCCATACGCGTGCCGTACGCCGGGCGGAACTTCGAGACGTTCAGCGAGGACCCCCTGGTCACCTCGCGGATGGCCGCCGCGGAGATCAAGGGCATCCAGAGTCAGGGGCTGATCGCCGCCACCAAGCACTACGCGGCGAACAACCAGGAGAAGAATCGTTTCAGCGTTAACGTGAACGTCGACGAACAGACGTTGCGCGAGCGGGAACTGCCCGGTTTCGAGAGCGCCGTGGCTGCCGGAACCGGCTCGGTGATGTGCGCCTACAACAAGGTCAACGGCCAGCCGGCCTGCGGCAGTGACGAACTGCTGAACAAGGTCCTCAAGGAGCAGTGGAAGTTCCGTGGCTGGGTGACCTCGGACTGGCTGGCGACGCAGAGCACGGACGCCCTCACCAAGGGGCTCGACCAGGAACTCGGCATCGAGCTGGACCACGAACCCGCCCCGGGCGAGCCGATACCCGGCGGCAAGTTCTTCGGCGACCCGCTCAAGACGGCGATCCGGGAGGGACGCATCCCCGAGTCGGCCCTCGACGAGGCCGTCACCCGCATCGTGTCGCAGATGGCCCGGTTCCGGCTGCTGGACGAGGATCCGCCCGCCCGCCCGGCGCGCGACCTCGCGGGCGGCTTGAAGGTCGCGCGCCAGGTCGCCGAGGACGGCGCGGTCCTGCTGCGCAACGAGGGCGCCACCCTTCCCCTGACCACGGAGACGGCGGCGGACATCGCCGTGATCGGCCCCACCGCCAAGGTCCCGAAGGTGACCGGGCTGGGCAGTTCGTACATCGTGCCGGACGCCGCGTCCGCCCCTCTGGACACCATCCGCGAACGGGCCGGCGCCGGCAGCACCGTGCGCTACAGCACCGGTGAGGAGACGGTCGGGGTTCCCGTTCCGCAGTCCGCCCTCTCCGCGCCCCGCCCCTCGGGCGAGGTGTTCCCCGCCGGTGGGGGCGGTGTCCTCTACGACGGCACCATCACCGTGCCGGTCACCGGCAGCTACCGCATCGCGGCCCGCGCGCAGGGCGGCAACGCCTACGTCGAACTCGACGGCCAGGAGCCGTTCGGCGTCGGCCTGGTCTACGGCGACGTCAGCAGCCGCCCCATGCGGCTGGCGGCCGGCACGCACAAGCTGCGCATCACCGGCGCGGCCCTGGCGAAGTCGCCCATGACCTTCGAGCTGACGTGGGTCACTCCGCAGGCCGCCCAGGAGGCGATCGACCGGGCCGTGTCGATCGCGCGGACGGCGAGGACCGCGGTCGTCTTCGCGTACGACGACGGCTCGGAGGACGGGGACCGCACGTCGCTGTCCCTGCCCGGCCGCCAGGACGACCTGATCAGCGCCGTGGCCGCGGTCAACCCACGGACCGTGGTGGTGCTCAACACGGGCTCCTCCCTCACCATGCCCTGGCTGAGGAAGACCGCCGCGGTGCTCACCATGTGGTACCCGGGCCAGGCCGGCGCCGAGGCGACCACCGCCCTGCTGTTCGGCGACGCCGACCCAGGAGGCCGGCTGACCCAGACCTTCCCGGCCGACGAGGGGCAGACGCCGTTCGCCGGGGACGCCAGGCGCTACCCGGGAGTCGATGACCAACTGGACTACTCCGAGGGCATCTACTCCGGCTACCGCTGGTACGAACAGCAGGGCGTCCAGCCGCTGTTCTCCTTCGGCCACGGGTTGTCCTACACCTCCTTCGACTACCGGGACCTGAAGGTGACGGCGACGGCGGACGGCGGGCTCGACGTCTGCTTCACGCTGCGCAACACCGGTACGCGCACCGGCAAGGAGGTCCCGCAGGTCTACGTGGGGCCGTCCCCGCACGTGCGGGTGGCGCAGGCCAAGCGTGCCCTGGCGGCCTACGGGAAGGTCGAGCTGCGGCCGGGCGAGAGCAGGAGGCTGACCCTGCACGTCGAGCGCAGGGCCCTCCAGAACTGGGACAGCGGCGCCCACACCTGGGTGACCGGACCCGGACGGCAGGTCATGGTGGGCCCGTCCCTCGGCCGTCTCCCGCTCAGCGCCACGGCGCCGTGAGCAGCTCCCACGGAGGACGCATGGACGTTCCGTTCCTGGACCTCCGGGCCGCCTACCTGGAGCTCAAGCACGACATCGACGCCGCGACCGGCCGCGTCCTGGACTCCGGGCGCTACCTCCTGGGCCCCGAACTCGCCGCGTTCGAGACGGAGTGGGCCGCCTACTGCGGGGCCCGGCACTGCGTGGCGGTGGGCAGCGGGTGCGACGCCCTGGAACTGGCGCTGCGCGCCATGGACATCGGGCCGGGTGACGAGGTGATCGTCCCGGCGCACACCTTCGCCGCGACCTGGCTCGCCGTCTCGGCGACGGGTGCGGAGCCCGTCGCGGTGGAACCGGAGCCTGCGACGTTCACCCTGGACCCGGAGCGCGTCGAGGCTGCGATCACCTCCCGCACCCGGGTGATCCTCCCGGTGCACCTGTACGGGCATCCGGCGGACCTGGCGGCGTTGTCCGAGGTCGCCGAGCGGCACGGCGTGCGGATCCTGGAGGACGCCGCCCAGGCGCACGGTGCGCAGGCGTACGGCCGGCGGGTGGGCGCGTGGTCCACCACCGCCTTCAGCTTCTACCCGGGCAAGAACCTGGGCGGCTTCGGTGACGGCGGCGCCGTGGTGACGGACGACGCGGAGCTGGCGGAGCGGGTGCGGCTGCTGCGCAACTACGGGTCGCGGGAGAAGTACCGGCACGAGGTCCGGGCCACCAACTCCCGGCTGGACGAGCTGCAAGCGGCCGTTCTGCGGGTCAAGCTCGCCCACCTGGACGCCTGGACCGAGCGCCGGGCCGCGGTGGCGGCGCGCTATCTCGACGGGCTCGCCGGCCTGGACGGGATCGTGCTGCCGAGGCCGGCGCCGTGGGCGGACCCCGTGTGGCACCTGTTCGTGATTCGTTCCGCGGACCGGTCCGCGCTGCGGGAGCGGCTGGCGGCAGCCGGCGTCGAGACGCTGATCCACTACCCGGTGCCGGTGCACCGGTCGGAGGCGTACGCCGGCAGCCGGCAGGCCGCCCGCGCACAGCCCGTGGCGGAGCGGCTCGCCCGGGAGGTGCTGAGCCTGCCCATAGGCCCGCACCTGTCCGACGACGCCGTCAAGGCGGTGATCGAGGCGGTACGGGGCGCGGTGGCCGCCTGCTGAGTCCGGGCCCGCGCGCGTCGGCCCCCGTACCCGTCGTCGGGTACGGGGGCCGACTCTCACGCGGCGGGCCGGGCGGCCCGCCGCACCGTCAGGCAGGGGCGGTCAGCCTGCTTCGGCGAGGATGCCCTCCAGGATGTCGGCGGCCGCCCGGGCGCCGCCCGCCTCACGGATCTCCTGCCGGACGGCCGCGAGCCGTTCGGCGACACCGGGGTCGGAGGCGACGGCGAGCACGGCCTCGCGCAGCTTCTCGGCCGTGACCTGGTCCCGCGGGATGTGCCGGCCGAGGCCCAGCTCGACGATCCGCTCGGCGTTCATCGTCTGCTCCGCGATCTGCGGCACCGCGACCATGGGCACCGCGTTCGACAGGGCCTCCATGGTGCTGCCCATGCCCGCGTGCGTGATGAACGCGGAGGCTTTGGTCAGGATGTCGAGCTGCGGCACCCACTGGTGCACCTCGACGTTCGGCGGGACCTCGCCGAGGTCCGCGGGGTCGACGAAGCGGCCCACGGAGAGCACCACGTGCCAGTCCAGGCCGTCGACGGCGGACAGGCAGGTGCGGTAGAAGTCGAGGTGGTCGGTGAACGCCGAGCCCAGGGCGATCAGCAGCACCGGACGCCCGTCCCCGGGGCCTTCCCAGGTGCCCTGGTGGGACCGGTCGCCGTAGGTGGGACCGACGAAGGTGTAGTTGTCGCCGACCGTGTCGCCCTTGATCTGGAAGGTGCGCGGCAGCGCGACGATGCAGCGGTTGGGCGCGATGAGGAACTCGGTGGCCGGGGTGTCCACCCCGTGCTCCTCCAGGAAGGCCGAGAGCCGGGTGAAGAAGCGCACCAGGCCGTCCTCGGCCTCGGCACCCTCCTCGGCGTCCCCGGTCCCCGCGGGGGCGGCGGCCTCCTCGCCGCGGTCGGCCGTGGGGTCCTGCACCGCGGGTACGTCCTCCTCGAAGCCCTCGTAGGCGACGAAGGTCGGGGAGAGCTGGACGAAGGGGATGTCCCACTTCCGGCCGAGCACCGGGGCGGGCCAGGAGGCGATGTCGTAGACGATCAGGTCCGGCCGGTCGTCGGCGTAGGCGTCCTCCAGCTGCGGCAGGACCCGGACGGCTTCGTCGAGGAACAGGCCCATCGCGGACTCCTGGTCCTCCGGCCACGACTCCTCGGGGTTGGACTCCTTCGGCAGGATGGAGTCGTACACCACGGGCGTCGCGCCGGCCGCCTTGACCTGTGCGGCGAACTCGTCGGTGATGGCGTAGCTGACCCGGTGGCCGCGCGCGACCAGTTCCTGGACGATGCCGAGTGACGGGTTCACGTGGCCGTGGCCGGGGATGTTGAAGAAGGAGATGTGACGGGGTGTCACGGAGGCAGAGCGGTGCTCGCTCGTCATGGATCTCACTCCGGTGAGGTGTTCCGCGGGGGACCGGCGCAGGCGTACGGCGGTATGCGCACACGGGCCTGACACGGGCCGGGCGGAAGGAAACTGATGGATGACCACCGGCTCGCCCCGTTACGGGAGCCGGTGTTGCGGGCGGGCATGCGGCAGGCGCCGGACGAAGGCCGTCCAAGTCACCGCACGCGGACCGCGATCAGTGGTAGAGCTCCATGAATGCCATGGCGATCACTTTACCAGGAGGGGGCCGCGGTCCGCGGCGGAATGCCGGATCAGCGCAGGAAACCGCGGTGCTCCGCCCAGCCGTCGGCGATGTCGGTCTCCATCTGGTTGAGACGTGCCGTGACGGTCTGGTCGAAGCCGTCGAGGAAGTACTCTTCGCCGGGCCGGGGCGCCACTTGCCGCCCCTCGGTGACGAACCGCCGGACGACCTCCTCCAGTTCCGTGCCGGTGGTCAGCCGGCCGGCGACGTAGCGCTCGGCGCCCTGGAGGCCGGGGAAGCCCGCCTCCCGGTAGAGGTAGACGTCGCCCAGGAGGTCGACCTGGACGGCGACCTGCGGGTGGGCCGTGGGCCGCATGGTCTCCGGCCGGATCCTCGGCAGTTCCGCGTCGACGCCCAGGCGCAGGCTCTGGAGGGCGTAGCCGTAGTCGACGTGCAGGGACGGGGCGCGTGTCCTGATCCGTTCCTCGAACGCGGCGAGGCCGTGCTCCAGTTCCACGCGTTCCTCGGGGGCGAGCTTGCCGTCGGGCCGTCCGCTGTAGTCCTCGCGGAGGGTGAGGAAGTCCACGGGACGGTCGGGGGCGGCGTCGTTGAGGTCGGCGATGTAGTCGGCCAGCCCGGTCAACCGCCCGGCCCGGCCCGGCAGGATGATGTAGTTCAGGCCCAGGCGCACGGGCGCTTCGCGTTCCCGGCGCAGGGCCTGGAAGCGGGTGAGGTTGTCCTTGACGCGCTGGAAGGCGCCCTTCTTCGTGGTCGTGGCGACGTAGTCGTCCTCGCTGAGCCCGTACAGGGAGGTCCGCAGGGCGTACAGGTCCCACAGGCCCGGCTGGCGGTCGAGGGTCTGCCGGGTCAGGGCGAATGAGTTGGTGTAGAGGGAGAGTTTGAAACCGCGCGCCGCGGCACGGCGGACGAGGTCGCCGGTGCCCGGGTTGGTCAGGGGTTCCAGGCCACCGGAGAGGTACAGGGCGTGGGGGTTGTCGGTGGGCATCCGGTCGATCAGGGACGCGAACATCGCGTTGCCGTCCGTCAGGGCCGACTGCTGGTAGCGGGCGCCGGTGACGCGTACGCAGAAGTGGCAGCGGAACATGCAGCTCGGACCGGGGTAGAGGCCGACGCTGTAGGGGAAGGCGGGCTCGCCCCTCACCGCGGCGTCGAGGACGCCGCGGCGTTCCAGCGGCAGGATGGTGTTGGTCCAGTACATGCCCGCCGGCCCCCGCTCGACCGCGGTGCGCAGTGCGGGTGTGCGGTGGAAGACGGCGAGGACGCGGGCGAAGGTGGCGCGGTCCAGGCCGAGTCCGCGGCGGGCACTCTCCAGGGGCGTGAAGGGTTCGGTGCCGTAGCGTCGGGCCAGGGCTATGAGGTGCTCGGCGAGCCGGTCGGGTTCCAGTCCGGTGCCGGGGGCGTCCTCCTCGATGAGGGGGCGCAGTGCCGCGGCGGCGGCGCTGTTCCCCCCGGGCCATGCGCAGACCGCGATCGGGTCCAGGGGCGTGCGATCGACCTGAAGTGCCACGCGCGTGCGCTCCTTGTCTTCCTTGTCTTCCGTTCGGATCGGGCCGGGTCTCCCTCCGGGAGGTGCGCCCTCCTGCGTCCGCCCCGTGCGTCCGCGAGGCGCCCGGGGCTTCGACCTGGCGCTAGGCGCCGGCCTGGGCGGTGATCCGCGGTCCGTGCGCGGCGGCGACCCGGATGATGTCGCAGACGCGTCGGATGTCCTCGCGGGAGACCGCGGGACCGGTGGGCAGGGCGATGACCTGCTCGGCGAGGTGTTCGGTGTGCGGCAGGGAGACCGGGTGCTCGGTGCGGTAGGGCTCGCGCTGGTGGCATCCGGGGGAGAAATAGGGCTGCGCGACGACGTTCTCCGCGCGCAGGAGGGTGAGCAGGAGGTCCCGGTGGAGTCCGGTGACGCCGGCGTCGATCAGGGCGATGACGTAGTGGTAGTTGTTGCGTTCCGCCGGGTCGTAGTCGATGAGCCGGACGCCGGGGAGGCCGGAGAGTTCCTGCCGGTAGAGCTCGTAGTTGGCGCGGTTGCTCGCGACCGCGTCGGCGAAGCCCTCCAGGGAGGTCAGGCCCATGGCGGCGGCCGCCTCGCTCATCTTGGCGTTGATGCCGGCGCCGACGCCGTCGTGGCCCAGGCCGAAGTTGTGCAGCGCGCGCAGGCGCTCGGCGCGGGTGTCGTCGTCGGTGACGATGCCGCCGCCCTCGAAGGAGTTGACGACCTTGGTGGCGTGGAAGCTGAAGACCTCGGCGTCGCCGAAGGAGCCGAGCCGGCGCTGCCGTGAGGTGCATCCGAGGGCGTGGGCGGCGTCGTAGAAGAGCTTCAGTCCGTGCTCGGCGGCTATGGCGGCGAGTTCGTCGACCGGGCTGGGCCGGCCCCAGAGGTGGACGCCGAGGATCGCGCCGGTGCGGGGGGTGACGGCGGCTTCGACGAGTTTGGGGTCGAGGCAGCCGGTGTCCGGGTCGATGTCGCAGAAGACGGGGCGCAGTCCGAGCCACCGGACGGCGTGGGCGGTGGCGACGAAGGTCATCGACGGCATGATCACTTCGCCGGTGACCTCCGCTTCGCGCAGCAGCAGTTGGAGTCCCGCGGTGGCGTTGCAGGTGGCGACGCAGTTGCGTACACCGGCCAGGTCGGCGATGCGCTGCTCGAACTCCCGGACGAGCGGGCCGCCGTTGGTCAGCCACCGGTTGTCCAGGGCCCATTCCAGGCGGTCCAGCAGGCGTTTGCGGTCACCGGTGTTGGGGCGCCCCATGTAGAGGGGCTGGAGGAAGGCCGCGTCGCCGCCGAAGAGGGCCAGGTCGTGCACGCCTCGTTTCATGCTGCTCCTCGCCGGGTCGGTGGGTGTTCCGCGGCGAGGATGTCGGGGAACGCCTCGCGCAGGGCCGAGCGCCAGTCACGCAGGGGTGCCAGGCCGGTCCCGCGCCAGCGGTCGTGGCCGAGGACGCTGTAGGCGGGGCGGGGGGCGGGTCTGCGGAAGGCGGCGCCGGTGGTGGGCCGGACCCGCCCGGGGTCGGCGTCGAGGAGCCGGAAGACCTCTTGTGCCAGGTCGTACCAGGTGG
The DNA here is from genome assembly GCF_011820545.1 of Streptomyces sp. DSM 40868. Classification (NCBI taxonomy): domain Bacteria; kingdom Bacillati; phylum Actinomycetota; class Actinomycetes; order Kitasatosporales; family Streptomycetaceae; genus Streptomyces; species Streptomyces sp. DSM 40868. Next base: position 6,950,081 of record NZ_CP050504.1, on the reverse strand, counting down.
CGGAGCCGGCGTTGGTGGCGTGCAGGATGCCGTGGACGCCGGGGTGCCGGCCGACGGCGATGATGCGGTCGGCGAGGTCGCCGGTCCAGGTGGGCTGGCCGCGCTGGTCGGCGACGACGTCGATGGCTCCGCCGCGCGCCTCCCGTTCGATCATCGTGCGGACGAAGCTGCGGCCGGTGCGCCCGTACAGCCAGGCGGTGCGCAGCACGGTGGCGGTGGGCAGTGCCGTCAGCACCGCTTGCTCGCCGTCCCGTTTGGTGCGTCCGTAGGCGCTGCGGGGAGCCGTGGGGTGGTCCTCGGCGTAGGGGGTGCGGGCGTCGCCGGGAAAGACGTAGTCGGTGGACAGGTGGACGAGGCGTGCGCCGTGGGGGGCGCAGGCCTCGGCCAGCAGCCGGGGCGCCTCGGCGTTGAGGAGGGCAGCGGCGGCCTCGTCCGTCTCGGCGTCGTCGACGGCCGTGTAGGCGGCGCAGTTGACGACGATCCCGGGACGGTGCTCGGCGAGTGCCGCCCGCACGGCGGAGGGTCGGGTGACGTCGAGGTGGTCGTGGCCGAGGGCCGCGACGTCCTCCTCGTTCTCGGCGAGGCGCCGGACGAGTTCCCGGCCCAGCATTCCGGCGGCGCCGGTGATCAGCCATCTCATGGGGCCGCTGCCTCTCGGGGGGCGGCGGGACCGGCCGGCCGCTTCTTCAGGGGTTCCCACCAGGCGCGGTTGTCGCGGTACCAGTCGATGGTGCGGGCGATGCCCTCGGCGAAGTCCCGGCGCGGCCGGTAGCCCAGCTCGTCCGCGGCCTTGGCGCAGTCGAGGGCGTAGCGGCGGTCGTGGCCCTTGCGGTCCGCGACCGGGTCCACGACGTCCCAGCCCACGCCGAACGCGTCCAGCAGGAGGCCCGTGAGGTCCCGGTTGGTCAGTTCGGTGCCGCCGCCGATGTGGTAGACCTCGCCGGGCCGGCCCTGGGTGCGGACCAGGTCGACGCCCAGGCAGTGGTCGTCCACGTGCAGCCACTCGCGGACGTTGAGGCCGTCGCCGTAGAGGGGGACCCGCAGGCCGTCGAGGAGGTTGGTGACGAACAGCGGGACGATCTTCTCGGGGAACTGGTGCGGCCCGTAGTTGTTGGAGCAGCGGGTGACGCGGACGTCCAGGCCGTGGGTGCGGTGGTAGGACAGCGCGAGCAGGTCGGAGGAGGCTTTGGAGGCGGAGTACGGCGAGTTCGGGCACAGCGGCTGGTGCTCCGGCCAGGATCCGTGCTCGATGGAGCCGTAGACCTCGTCGGTGGACACGTGCACGAACGGGCCGACGCCGTGCCGCAGGGCCGCGTCGAGCAGCACCTGGGTGCCGAGGACGTTGGTGCGGACGAAGGTTCCGGGCGAGGTGATGGAGCGGTCCACGTGGGTCTCGGCCGCGAAGTGCACCACCTGGTCGGCTTCGGCCATCAGGGAGTCCACCAGTGGTGCGTCGGCGATGTCACCGCGCACGAAGGTGACGGCGGGGTCGTCGGGGACGTTGCCGAGGACGCCGGCGTAGGTGAGCTTGTCCAGCACCGTGATCACGGGGGCGGGCTCCCCGCCCGCCCGCGCTGCTTCCAGCAGGTGGTGCACGTAGCGGGAGCCGATGAATCCGGCGGCACCGGTGACGAGGAGGTTCATGACTGGATCTCCACCTTGCTGTGGTCGCCGAGGACGAAGCGGTGGGCGTTGGGGGCGTGCAGGCTTTGGGTCACCTGGACGTTCCTGCCGATCAGTGATCCCTCGATACGGCGCACGCCGGTGATCGCCGACTCGGCGAGCATGATGGAGAACTCCATCTCGCTGCCGGTGATGCGGCAGTTGTCGCCGACCGAGGTGAACGGGCCGATGTAGGAGTCGGAGATCTCCGCGCCGGCGCCGATGATGGCGGGGCCCATGATGCGCGAGTTCGTCACCCGCGCGCCCTCTCCGACCACGACCCTGCCGATCACGACGGTGTGCTCGTCCACCGTGCCTTCGATGCGGGGCTCCAGGTCCTCCAGTACGGTCCGGTTGACCTCCAGCATGTCGGCGACGTTGCCCGTGTCCTTCCAGTAGCCCTCGATGACCATGGACTGGATGTCGGCGCCGTTGTCGATGAGGTGCTGGATGGCGTGGGTGATCTCCAGTTCGCCGCGCCAGGAGGGTTCGATGGCGCGGACGGCCTCGTGGATGGCGGGGGTGAAGAAGTAGACGCCGACCAGTGCCAGGTCGCTCTTCGGGTGCCGGGGCTTCTCCTCCAGGCCCACGACGCGGCCGTCGTCGTCGAGTTCGGCGACGCCGAAGGCGCTGGGGTCGGACACATGGGTGAGCAGGATCCGGGCGGCGGGCCGCCTGCCGTCGCGGAAGGTGCGGACCAGGTCGTCGATGCCGCCGACGATGAAGTTGTCGCCCAGGTACATGACGAAGTCGTCGTCGCCGAGGTAGGTGTGGGCGATCAGTACGGCGTGGGCGAGGCCCAGGGGGCGGCTCTGCTCGATGTAGGTGATGTCGAGGCCGAACTTGGCGCCGTCGCCGACGGCGGCGCGGACCTCGCCGGCCGTGTCGCCGACGATCAGGCCGACGTCGGTGATCCCGGCGGCCGCGATGGCCTCCAGTCCGTAGAAGAGCACCGGTTTGTTCGCGACGGCGACCAGTTGCTTGGCGGAGGTATGGGTGATCGGCCGCAGCCGGGTGCCGGAACCGCCGGCCAGTACGAGGGCCTTCACCGGGCCGGTCCCACGCCGGCCGCCTCCGCGATGTAGGCGCGGCACTCCTCGTAGTCCGGCAGGATGCCGGTCTCCGCGGCCTGCGCCAGGGACGGTGCGTGGGTGTCCTTCGCCGACAGGACGATGTCGATGTCCGTCGGCCATTCGATGCCGATCGCCGGGTCGAGAGGGTCTACGGCCCGCTCGGCCTCGGCCACGTAGGGCTGTGAGCAGAGGTAGACGACCGTGGCGTCGTCGGTGAGGGCCATGAACGCGTGGCCGAGTCCTTCGGCCAGGTAGAGCCCCTGGTGGCGGGCCGCGTCGAGTCGGACGGCGGCCCATCGGCCGAAGGTGGGCGAGCCCCGGCGTACGTCGACGACCACGTCGAGCACGGTGCCGGAGGCGCAGGTGACGTACTTGGCCTGGCCGGGCGGGGCGTCGGCGAAGTGGATGCCGCGCAGAACGCCCTTGCGGGACACCGAGCAGTTGGCCTGGGCCAGCGAGAGGGGGTGGCCGATCTTCTCCTGGAATGTCCGACCCCGGAACCATTCGAGGAATTCTCCCCGTTCGTCCCGCATGATTTCCGGGGTGTATAACCAGGCCCCGTCGACGTCGAGTAACTCCATCGATCCCGATTCTGCCGAATTGGGCACTCGATTTTCCCTTCGGGCTCGGAGCGATTCAATCGGGCCCGCATGCCGCGCAGGGCAGCACGCAGTCACACGGTTTTCTCGTCCTGAACGACCGTAGCGCACCCACCGGGGACATTCAAGGGTTGACAAAGCGGAATCAGCTGATCACACTGTCGTGAGGTAGAAGCCGGGCCGCCGCGCCGCCCGATGTATCGAATGTCACGAAATCCCGAGTCGACATCCTTCTGCGAGCGTCTTTCCGAATCCGGTGACCCGCCTCCCTATGGGAATCGCGGAAGCGGCCGGGTTCGGCGCCGTCCTGGATCACAATGATATGGGGAATTCCCGCGATGAGCGAAGCAATGGGATCGGTACCGACGGCCGGCAGTGAAGTCTCCTCGACCTGCGCGTTTCTGTCCTGGTTGGACGCGCGCCGCCGGGCCAATCGCCTGACGGTGGAACACGTACCGTTCAGGGAGTTATCGGGGTGGCAATTCGACGAGAACACGGGGAACCTCCGACATACCAGCGGTCGTTTCTTCTCCATCGAAGGACTCCGGGTACGCACGGACCACTGCTGGTTCGGAAGCTGGACCCAGCCCATTATCGTGCAACCGGAGATAGGCATTCTCGGCCTCCTGGTCAAGAGGTTCGACGGCATCCTGCACGTCCTGGTGCAGGCAAAGAACGAACCGGGTAATATCGGCGGCCTTCAGCTCTCCCCCACCGTCCAGGCCACTCGCAGCAATTACACCCGCGTCCACCGCGGCGGCGGTGTCAGATACCTGGAGTACTTCGCGTCCCCCCGCGGGCGCGGTCGGGTCCTCGCGGACGTCCTCCAATCCGAGCAGGGCTCCTGGTTCCTGCACAAGCGGAACCGGAACATGGTGGTCGAGGCCCTGGACGACGTGCCCCTCGACGACGACTTCCACTGGATCAGCCTCGGCGGGCTGCGGAAGCTGCTGCTGAGGCCGCATCTGGTGAACATGGACACCCGCACGGTGCTGTCCTGCCTTCCCCCGGATCCGGCACCGGACGGCCGGCAGCCGCCGGCGCCCGCGGCTCCCTTCGCCGCCGCGGTCACGCGGTCCCTCACCCGGGGTGCCACCGCCTTGCACACCATGGGCGAGATCCTCGGCTGGCTGACCGACGAGCGGTCCCGGCGGGAACTGGTGCAGCAGCGGGTGCCGCTGGAGGAGACCGCGTTCAGCGGCTGGCGGCGTGACGACCACGCCATCGCGCACAAGGACGGCGACTACTTCCGGGTCATCGGGGTGAGCGTCCGGGCCAGCAGCCGGGAGGTGTCCTCGTGGAGCCAGCCGTTGCTGGCCCCCGTCGGCCCCGGTCTGGCCGCCTTCGTCACCAGGCGGATCCGCGGCGTCCTCCACGTCCTGCTGCACGCCCGCACCGAAGCCGGCCTGCTCAACGGCCCGGAGATGGCACCGACCGTGCAGTGCCGCCCGCTCAACTACCGTGCGGTGCCCGCCGAGTACCGGCCCGCCTACCTCGACTACGTGCTGTCGGCCGATCCCGGACGCATCCGCTACGACACCCTCCAGTCGGAGGAGGGCGGCCGCTTCCACCACGCGGAGAACCGCTACGTCGTGGTGGAGGCCGAGGACGACTTCCCGGTCGAGGTGCCCCGCGACTTCCGCTGGCTCACCCTGCACCAGATCCTCGCCCTGCTGCACCACAGCAACTATGTCAACGTGGAGGCGCGCAGCCTCGTCGCCTGCATCCAGGCCCTGAGCTGAGCACCCCGAAGGGAACCCCATGCCCTCCCCCCGTCTGCGCTTCGGTGTGCTGGGTGCCGCCGACATCGCCCTGCGCCGCACCGTGCCCGCGCTGCTCGCCCACCCGGACGTCACCGTGGTCGCGGTCTCCAGCCGGGACACGGCCCGCGCCGCCCGTTTCGCCGCGGCGTTCGGGTGCGAGGCGGTCCCGGGCCACCAGGCGCTGCTGGACCGCGACGACATCGACGCGCTGTACGTCCCGCTGCCGGTGATGGTGCACACGCCCTGGGTGGAGGCGGCGCTGCTGCGGGGCAGGCACGTCCTGGTGGAGAAGCCGCTGACCGCGACCCGCTCCGGAGCCGAGGACCTGATCGCCCTGGCACGCTCCCGCGGCCTGGTCCTGATGGAGAACTTCACGTCGCTGCACCACGCACAGCACGGCACCGTCACGGACCTCCTGCGGGACGGGACGATCGGCGAACTGCGCTCGCTGTCCGCGGCGTTCACGATCCCGCCGAAGCCGGAGGGCGACATCCGGTACCAGCCCGACGTGGGCGGAGGCGCCCTGCTCGACATCGGGATCTACCCCCTGCGGGCGGCACTGCACTTCCTGGGCCCCGACCTGCACGCGGCCGGCGCGGTCCTGCGTCGGGAGCGGCGCCGGAACGTGGTGGTCTCCGGCCACGTGCTGCTCACCACACCGCACGGCGTCGTGGCCGAGCTGGCCTTCGGCATGGAGCACGCCTACCGCTCGGAGTACACCCTCTTCGGCACGGCCGGCCGCCTGCGCCTGGACCGTGCCTTCACCCCGCCCGAGACCCACCGGCCACGTGTGGAGATCCACCGGCAGGACGCCCTGGACATCGTCGACCTGCCGCCGGACGCGCAATTCGCCAACCTCGTCCGGGACTTCGTACTGGCTGTCCGCGAGGGTCCCGGCCGGCTCACACAGCACCACGCCGACGCCGTACGCCAAGCCGATCTCGTCGAGCGCGTCATGGCGGTGGCGCGGGTGCGCTGGTGCTGATGCCGGGGCCGTAAGCGGAGGGAGAAGAGAAACACACCGGAGTTCGGGTCGGGCGCGGGGCGGAAGAAACTTCGGTACTCCCGCGGGACACCTGGGTCGATACCCGTGAACAAACGTGTGCGGTATTACTCAGGGTGGGACGGCAGAGCCGAAGTCTTCGCCGTTCGCGAGATATGCGGGCTGTGGGAGACACCGTGCGGGAACACCACCCCTCTGCCTCCCCCGGAGTTACCACTGAAGCGGAACGTTCGGCGAAGTCGCGGGAAACTTACTGTCCTGCGAAGCCTCGGCGGCGGTGCCCTCGAAATGACCGGTGCGAGGATCATCGGCGCCGACGGCGGTGACATGACGAGGACGCCGGCCGGCGTGGCATCGTCACGGACGTCCGCGGTGGCACCACCTGGGTTTTGCGGAGCTCCGTCGTGTTACGGGCGCCACCCTCTCCACGGGCCGATGAGCGACGCTCGCCGCCGACGGTCAACGCCAGGCAGCGGAGATACGCGAATGTTTCGACGGCCTGAGCGAATCCTGCGAGGGGGATTGACGCGGGTGCACCGCCCCTCGATCATCCAGATGCCGGTGTGTCGACCGATGTTCGGGATGTCGAACCTCCGGCGTCGTTCCAAGCAAGGCACCTCCAGGTAACGCCCCCCGCAACGGCCGAGCCGCAAGGAGTACGCCCATGGTTCCGTCATGGCCGCACCAACCACTGTCCCGTCGCCGCGCGTTGACGGCCGCCACCGGTCTGGCCGCCGGTGCCGCCCTCCCGCTGGGCGGGACGGCCCCCGACGCCGCCGCCTCCTCCGCCGCCACCTACACCAACCCGGTGATCTGGCAGGACTTCGCGGACATCGACGTCATCCGCGTGGGTGACACCTACTACGCCTCGGCCTCGACCATGCACTACTCGCCGGGCGCGCCCGTCCTGCGCTCGTACGACCTGGTGAACTGGGAGATCGCCGGTCACTCGGTGCCCGTCCTCGACTTCGGCACCAAGTACGACCTGACCGGCGGCCGCGGCTACGTCCGCGGCATCTGGGCGTCGTCGCTGGCCTACCGGCCGAGCAACAGGACCTTCTACTGGCTCGGCCAGATCGACTTCGCGAAGACGTACGTCTACACGGCCACCGCCGCCGAGGGGCCCTGGAGCCGGCTCACGACGATCGGCACGGCCTACTACGACGCGGGGCTGCTCGTCGACACCGACGACACCATGTACGTGGCGTACGGGAACACCACCATCAACGTGGCCCAGCTGTCGCCCGACGGCCGCACCCAGGTCCGTACGCAGCAGGTGTTCACCACACCGTCCAGCGTCGGCACCCTCGAGGGCTCCCGCTTCTACAAGATCAACGGCCAGTACTACATCTTCCTGACCCGGCCCGCGAACGGTCAGTACATCCTGAAGTCGTCCGGTGGCCCCTTCGGCCCGTACACCATGCGGCAGGTCCTCCTCGACCTGCGCGGGCCGATCCCCGGCGGCGGCGTCCCGCACCAGGGCGGGCTGGTGCAGACCCAGAACGGCGCCTGGTACTACCTGGCCTTCGTCGACGCCTACCCCGGCGGCCGGATGCCCGCGCTGGCGCCGGTCACCTGGACCTCGGACGGCTGGCCCGTCGTCCAACTGGTCAACGGCGCCTGGGGCACCACCTATCCCAGCCCGGCCGTCCCCGCTCCGCCCCGCCCGGTCACCCCCATGACCGGCGTCGACACCTTCAGCAGCACCGCCCTTTCCCCGAGGTGGGAGTGGAACCACAACCCGGACAACACCAAGTGGTCGGCCGGCAACGGCCTCACGCTGCGGACGGCGACCGTCACCAACGACCTCTACTGGGCCCGCAACACCCTCACCCACCGCATCCAGGGCCCCACCTCCACGGCCACGGTCCAGCTCGACCACTCCGCGATGCGGGACGGCGACCGCGCCGGACTCGCGCTGCTGCGTGACTCCTCGGCGTGGATCGGCCTCAAGCGCGACGGCGGCGTCACCCGGATCGCGAGGGTCGGCGGACTGACCATGGACACCAACTGGAACACCACCGGCACCGGCACCGAACTCGCGAGCGCGCCCGTCTCCGGAAGCCGGATCTGGCTGCGCGCGAGCGCCGACATCCGCCCCGGCGCGCCACGCCCCGGCACCTTCTCGTACAGCACCGACGGCACGAACTTCACCCGTCTCGGGCCGGACTTCACGATGGGCAACGACTGGCGGTTCTTCATGGGGTACCGGTTCGCGCTCTTCAATCACGCCACGCAGGCACTCGGCGGCGCGGTCCGCGTCACGCGGTTCGAGCTGTCCACGCCCTGACCGGCCCCCGATGGCGGGCCGGAGCCGTCAGGCGCTCGCGCGGACGACCAGGCGGGTGGGGAGGATCAGCGGCGTGGGGTCCTGCCCGCCCACGAGCGCGACGAGCATGCGCGCCATCTCCCGGCCGAGCGCCGTGATGGGCTGATGGACGGTGGTGAGGGGCGGATCGGCGACCCGCGCCACGGCGAGGTCGTCGAAACCGACCACCGCGACCTCGGCGGGGACCGCCCGGCCGGCCTCGCGCAGCGTGCGCAGCGCCCCCACCGCCATGTTGTCGTTGGCCGCGAACACCCCGTCGACGTCGCCGTGTTCCGCCAGCAGCGCCGCCATGGCGGCGGCCCCGCCGGCCTCGGTGAAATCGGCCTCCCGGGGCGGCAGGGGGTCGATGCCGGCGCCCAGCATGGCGTCCCGGTAGCCGCGGTACCGGGCGCGTCCGGCCTCGGTGTCCAGCCGCCCGCAGATCGTGGCGACGCGCCTGCGGCCGCGGGAGAGGAGGTACTCGGTCGCCTCGCGCGCCCCGCCGGTGTTGTCGGCGTCCACGTACCACCGGGGCATGGCGCCGACCGGGCGGCCGCCGAACACCACCGGCATCTCGGCCTCCTCGGCCAGCCCGGCCAGCGGGTCGCCCTCGCGCAGCGCCATCAGCATGACGCCGTCGGCGCCCTTGCCCCGCACGAGTGCCGCCACCCGCTCGCGGCCCCGCTCGGAGGCGGCCAGGCACAGCATCAGGTGCAGGCCGGCCTCCTCCAGGGCGGCCGACGCCCCCACGATCACCTGGGCGAAGAACGGATCCGCGAAGATCGACGGGTCCTCTCCCGAGATGACCAGGGCGGCGGCTCCCGTCTGCCGGGTCGCCAGGGCGCGCGCGGTGGGATTGGGCACGTAGCCGAGTTGCCGCACGGCCCGTTCGACGGCCTCGCGTTTGGCGCGGCTGACGTGCGGGGCGTTGTTGAGCGCGCGGGAGGCCACGGAGCGGGAGACACCGGCGCGTTCGGCCACCTCGTCGAGCGTCGGCTGCCGACGCGGCGCACCCTCTGCCATCACTCTTCGGCCTTTCACTGCGGAGGCGTCCGGGCCCGGGGACCGGGAGCGCTGGACGAGACTGGAACCGCTTCCAGTTCCAAGGCCCCGGAGCCTGGACACGTCCAGGGCTCCAGGACCTGGAACACGTCGAGGACTCTAGAGCCTCGGACACGTCCCGTGAAGGGCCGGGAACGGCTGTGAACTGCGGGAGCTGCGGCGGCTCTTGACAGCTCCGGCGGCCCGCCACACGATTACCCACCACACCCCGTAGGCCGCACGGCGCCATGGGACCGCTTCCAATGGGAGCGCTCCCAACGGGGTGTCGTACCACCGCACTTCCTCAGCGCGTCGCACGCCCGGGACGAGGGCGTGCGCGCTTCCCTTGCCAGGAAACCGAGGTACCGTCCATGCGCCGCAGAATCCGCGCCCTGGTGGCAGGCCTGTTCGCCCTGCCGCTGGCGTTCGCCGTCGCCCCGTCCGCCCACGCGGCCGACCCGACCACCATGACCAGCGGGTTCTACACGGACCCCGACTCCAGTGCGAAACGGTGGGTCGCCGCCAACCCGGGCGACGGCCGGGCCTCCGCGATCAACTCCGCGATCGCGAACACCCCGATGGCCCGTTGGTTCGGCTCCTGGAGCGGCAGCATCGGCACCGCCGCGGGGGCCTACGCGGGGGCCGCGGACGCCAAGGACAAACTGCCCCTCCTCGTCGCCTACAACATCTACAACCGCGACTACTGCGGTGGGCACTCCGCCGGCGGCGCCTCCTCGGCGTCCGCCTACGCCACCTGGATCTCCCAGTTCGCCGGCGGCATCGCCGGCCGCCCCGCCGTCGTACTCCTCGAACCGGACTCCCTCGGGGACTACGGCTGCATGACGCAGGCCCAGATCGCCGAGCGCCAGTCCATGCTCACCGGCGCCCTCACCCAGTTCAGCCGCCAGGCCCCCAACACCTGGGTCTACCTGGACGCCGGCAACCCGGGCTGGGCGAGCGCGGCGACCATGGCCCAGCGCCTCAACGACGCCGGCCTCCGCCAGGCCCACGGCTTCTCGCTCAACATCTCCAACTACTTCACCACGGCCGAGAACACCGCCTACGGCAACGCCGTCAACAGCGAACTGAGCCGCCGTTACGGGTACACCAAGCCGTTCGTCGTGGACACCAGCCGCAACGGCAACGGCTCCAACGGCCAGTGGTGCAACCCCTCGGGCCGCCGCATCGGCACCCCGACCCAGCTGGGCGGAGGCGCCGAGATGCTCCTGTGGATCAAGACCCCGGGCGAGTCCGACGGCAACTGCGGTGTCGGAACCGGCTCCTCGGCCGGGCAGTTCCTCCCCGAGGTCGCCTACAAGATGATCTACGGCTACTGATCCGGCCCGCCCGCCTCCCCACCCACCCATCGACCAGGAGCAGTCATGACAGCACGCAGCCTGAGACGCGGCACGGCCGCCGTCCTCGCCGCGCTCGCCGCCTGCGCCGCGCTCACCGCCACGCCGGCACAGGCGGCACCGGCCCGGGGCGAACTCACCCCGGCCACGAAGTTCTACGCGGACCCGCACGGCAAGGCCGCCGAGCAGGCCCTGGTGGACCTCCGCGACGGCGACCTGCGGAACGCCGCGAACATGGCCAGGCTCGCGAGCTGGCCACAGGCCACGTGGTTCACCGAGGGCACGCCCGAAGAGGTACGGGGCAAGGTGGGCACACTGGTCCGCCGGGCCGGCGCCGCGCACCGGACGCCCGTACTGGTCGCGTACAACGTCCCGGGCCGGGACTGCTCCCAGTACTCCAGCGGCGGAGCCGCCTCCTCCGCCGCCTACCGGCAGTGGATCGACGCCTTCGCCGCCGGCATCGGCGACCGCGCAGCGGCGGTCGTCGTGGAACCCGACGGCCTGGCCCTGCTCCCCCGGGACTGCGGACCGGCCACCGACCCGACCGGTGAACTCACGGCCACGCGCCTCGCCGACCTCGCCTACGCCGTCAAGACCCTGAAGGCCAGGCCGCGTACCGCCGTCTACCTGGACGCCGGCAACGTCCAGTGGCGGGCCGTCGGCGACATGGCCCAGCGGCTGCTGGACGCCGGGGTCCGCCAGGGCGACGGCTTCTCGCTGAACGTGTCCAACATGCATCCCACCGACCACAACGCCCGGTACGGCACCTGGGTCGCCAAGTGCATGTGGTTCGCCACCGAGGGCCCCGAATGGGCTCGCGGCCACGCCGACTGTTGCGCCGGCCAGTACTACTCGTCCGCCGCCCCGAACGACGGCACCCCCGGCAACAGCGTCTCCTCCGCCGACCCCGCCACCTGGCGGTGGACCGACGCCTGGTATGACCAGAACGCGGGCACGCCGCCGGCCGACGAGCTGAGCCACTTCGTCATCGACACCAGCCGCAACGGCCGCGGTGCCTGGACGCCGGAGCCGGGCAAGTACAGCGGCGACCCGGAGCCCTGGTGCAACGCGCCCGGCCGGGGACTCGGCCCGCGCCCCACCGCCGACACCGGCGTCCCGCTCGTCGACGCCTACCTGTGGATCAAGGTCCCCGGCGAGTCCGACGGCAGCTGCACGCGCGGCACCGGCGGCACGGTCGACCCCGAGTACGGCATCGTCGACCCGCCCGCCGGCGCCTGGTGGCCCGACCAGGCCCACGCCCTGGCCCGCAACGCGGTACCGCGTCTGACCTTCAACCACTGAGCGGAGCCCCGGCCGGGGGGCCGGGGCTCCCCGGGTCCGGCCGGGGCGGAGCGGGTACACCGCTCGGTCCCGGCCGGCGGGTCACCGTCTTTCCTCTGCCGGTGTGGCCGTGATCCCACGACCCGGGGTCGCCGGCGCCTCAGTCCGCGGCCTTCTCCCACACGGACACGTGTTGGCGGCTCTCGCTGGTGAACGGCTCCCGCGTCCACCCGTCCCACCGCGCCCGCAGCCGCATCCCGGCCAGCCGGGCCATGAGGTCCAGCTCGGCGGGCCAGACGTAGCGGAACGGGAAGGCCTGGTATTCACCGCGGCCGTCCCGGACGGAGACGTGGTGCGAGCTGACGAGCTGGCCGGCCACGTCGTACAGGTCGAACCCGAGCCGCCCCTCGTCCACCCGGAACGGCACGGCGTTCTGCCCGGGCGGCAGCCGCCGCAGGTCGGGCACGTCCACCTCCACGAGGAAACTGCCGCCGGGCTCCAGATGGCGGGCGGCGTTGCGGAAGCAGTCCACCTGGGCGTCCTGCGAGGTCAGATTCATGATCGTGTTGTAGACGAGGTAGGCGACCGAGAAGGTCCCCTCGACCCGGGCGGTCGCGAAGTCCCCGATGGTGACACCGATCCCGTTCCCGCCGGGCTTGGCCCGCAGCCGGTCCACCATCGCCCGGGACATGTCGATGCCGTGCACCGCGACCCCACGCGCCGCGAGCGGCAGGGCGATCCGCCCGGTCCCGATCCCGAACTCCAGCGCCCGCCCGCCGTCCCCGGCCAGCTCCGCGAGCAGATCCACGGCGGGCTCCACGACCCGCGGATCGAACATCTCCGCCGACGACTCGTCGTACGACGCCGCGACGGACTCCCCGAAGTACCCGTCCTCATCGAGCATGCGCCGACTGTACGACGGCCACCCGGGCCGGGGCCCGGGATTTTCCGGCGCGGCCGGCACCGGTACGAACCCGGGCCGCGTCCCCGGCGGGGGCGGGCAGGTCCCGGCGGCCGGGCCCGTGACGCCCGGCTCACGGGAGGATCCGGGCCTGCACTCCCGCGATCCGTCCGGCCGCGTCGAAGGTGACCTCGGCCGCCGTGCCGCCGGGCAGTTCGGCGACGATCCGGTCGCCCTCCGTACGGTGCGGGACGCCGTGGTGGTCGAAGTACCCGCCGACGACGTGCCGGGCCGAATGCCCGATCAGCCGCGCGCCGTCGAGCAGCGTCCGCGGCAGGGCGACCGCGTCCAGGGCGGCGCGCGGCACCCGGGGGTCGTCGGGCAGGAAGTACACCTGGGTGGCCGGCCCGGCCGGAGCGCCTATGTATCCGGGTGCCCCCGCCACCCCCATGCCGGTGAAGGCGAGCGTCTCGGCGGCCCGGCGCGGATCCGGGAAACCCGACAAGTCCAGCACCTCCTCGGTCAGTTCGGTGATACCGTGCGCCCGCCCGTAGCGCTCGACGGCCGCGGACGAGGAGACCACCTCCGTGCCCCGCAGCCCCGGGTTCGCCCAGCCCCACATCCAGGACTGCTCCGAGGTGTCGTACGTGCCCAGCACCCCCACGCGCAGTTCCAGGTCGCCCTGCCGGTACCGGCATGCCGCCAGGTCGGCGGTCCAGGGCCCCTCGGGCAGGAACGCGGTCAGGGCCTGCAACTGGACGGCGCCCCATGCGGCATGCCGCTCGGCCTCGCGGAGGAAGGCATCACTGAATTCACTCGCCATGGCCCAACTCTATGAGCCGAAGATCAGGTGACCATGCGAACCCTGAGAGAGCGAGGGCCCTCACATCGGACGGATCCAGCCAAATGGGGGCGCCCGAAGGCGAGTTCAGCGACAATACAAACCGGGGGTTCGGTTTACAAGACGAGTTCCAGCGTTGGACAATCGAAGCCCCAGAAGGCCGCACGCACTCGGGATACCCATGTGAACTGCGCTTTCACTGGAAGAGGCGGGGCATACGACGGACGACGCGCCGCCGACGCGCGACACCATGGGCATGCCAGAATGCGGCGGCAAGCTGGATATCCGTCCTGTTACGACTGACCGTCACCAAGTGATCATCGAACGGAGTTACGGTGGATATGCTGCGAAACGGGTCCGCCGCATGAGGCAAGTTAGGGCCGAAGAGACCCGCAACGCCCTGCTTCTGGCCGCGGCCCAGATATTCGACCGCGACGGCTACGAGGGCACCACGCTGGCGACGGTCAGCGACCGCGCGGCGGTGAGCAAGGGCGCGCTCTCGTTCCACTTCAGCAGCAAGTCGGCGCTCGCGGACGCCGTGCAGTACGTGGCGTGCGAGCGCTCCGGCGCCGAGCTGAAGGCCCTGGACGATCCCGGGGTCCCGGCCCTGCGGGCGCTGGGCGGCATGGTGCGCGGGCTGGCCGGCCGGCTGGCGACCGACCCGCTGACCCGGGCCGGCCTCAGGCTGGCCCGGGAGCGCGGACCGTCCCTGGGAGCGGCCATGGACTGCCGGCTCGCCTGGCGCGCGGTGCTCCGGCAGACGGTGCTGCGCGCGCGGGAGGAGGGGAGCCTGCGGTCCGGCGCCGGTGTGGAGTCCGTCGTGGACCTGACGCTGGCCCTCGCGCTCCATCAGGAGGCGGTTCCCGCGGACCGCGACCGGGAGGCCTGGCTGACCGACGCCTGGGAACTGCTGCTCCCCGCGCTGGCCTCGCCGGCCTTCGCCGACCGGCTCACGTCGACCTCCCCTTGACGCAGAGGGGCGCCGGCCGCGGCCCGTGGGTGAAACGACAGCCGGTCGTCATCGGGTGGACGTCCACGCCGATGGCGGCCGGCGGGGAGCCGGTACGTCCGCCGGCCCGCACCGGACACCGGAGCCGGCCGGTACGCATCCGGCCCGTGACCCGGCGACTCCGGCCGGCCGAGCCGCGCCCACCGGTTCCGCCGGCAAGACATTGATTCACCCGGCGCGGCACCTTGGCCGACCCGGAGCGGGGTCTTGGCTCACCTCGTGCGGGAGCCCGTACCCGACCGGCCCGGTGGGGTCAGCTCGCCGGTTCCGCCACCAGCGCCGCCGCGTCCTCCGCGCGCATCTCGGCGAGCACCCGGGTGCCGCGGTCCGGTCCGAAGTCGAGCTGCGCGAAGATCGCGGGCATCGCGACGCTGGGCAGCGTGTAGGCGAAGATGGAGGAGATGCGCTCTTCCAGGTCCTGCCACCCGGACGTCACCTCCGAGACTATCTGGGCGCCGACCCAGGAGCTGACCAGGAAGCGGCCCAGTTCCTCGGGCGCCACGTGCGGATAGACCTCGCCGTGCTCCTTGGCCGCCAGGACCATGGAGGCGAACCGCAGCGCCCACGCCTCCCAGGGGCCCCCGTCGGTCAGTTCCTGGAGCTGCGGCTCCATCGCCAGCTTGGCGCCGGCCCGCAGCATGATCTCCTGCGGCAGCCGGCAGGCCAGCGCCATGGCCTCGTCGACGAGTTCCTGGAGCTTGTAGGTGCGCGGCGGATATCCCTGTTCCGTCACCTGCTCGGCGAAGATGCCCTGGACCAACTGCTCCTTGGAAGCGAAGTGGAAGTACAGAGCCCCTCGCGTGACCTGGGCCTTCTCGAGAATCTGCGCGATGCTGGCACCGTGGTAGCCGTGCTGCGCGAAGACCTCCGCCGCCGCGTTCAGGATCGCGCCACGGGTTCGGATCGCGCGCAACTGCTGTGCCATGTGTTAGTCCTCTCGTCCGCGCCACGCCACCCCCTCCGAGCTGACGCGGATGCCTGATCCCGGCCTGCGGAGGTGCAGGCCGGGAGACAAAAGAAACCAGATGATTGGTACTTTACCAATCTGCCGAGCCGGGCCGCCCTTGGCCGGACGCCGGGACTCACCAGGCTCCGGCGCCGCCGTCCACCGCCATGGTGGCACCGGTGACGAAGCTGGCCTGGTCGCTGCAGAGCCACACCGCGACCTGGGCCACCTCCTCCGGATCGGCCACTCTCCCCTGCGGATTGCGGCGGCGCATGCGCTCCTCGGCCGCCGGGTCGCGGGCGAAGACACCCTCGGACATCTCCGTCCGGGTCAGCCCGGTGGCGAGCGCGTTCACCCGGATACCGTGCCCCGCGTACTGGGCCGCGGCCGACTTGGTCAGGCCGAGCACGGCGTGCTTGGCGGCCACATAGGGCGCCCCCTGCGAGGTCGCGCGGACCCCGGCGATGCTGCTGTTGTTGACGATCGCGCCGCCCGTCCCGTGCGCGAGCATGGCCCTGATCTCGTGCTTCATGCAGAGCCAGACGCCACGGACGTTCACGTCGAGCACCGCGTCGTAGTCGGCGTCGTCCGTCTCGTGCAGCAGGGCCGGTTCGGTCGTCGTACCGGCGTTGTTGAACGCGGCGTCGAGCCTGCCGTACCGGTCGACGGCGAGCCGTACCGCCCGCTCCACGTCCTCGGCGCTGGTCACATCGCCGTCGGCGCAGGCGACTTCGGTGCCCTTGTCCCGCAACTCGGCCGCCAGCTCCTCCAGTCGGTGCAGCCGGCGGGCCATCAGCACCAGCTTGGCACCGTTGCGCGCGCCCACCCGGGCCGTCGCGGCGCCGATGCCGCTGCTCGCCCCGGTGACCAGCAGGACCTTGCCGGCGAGCAGTCCGCCTTCCGCTGTCACGCCACCGCCTTTCCGGGCGCGCCGGCCCAGAGGGTGCCGGCCCGCGCCTCCGCGTCGATCGTACGCAGCAGCGCGTCGTCGATCTCGTCGAGCGAGCCGACGACGTGACGCGCGCCGGTCTCCGCCATGAGCTGCCGCTGGTAGCCGTGCTCGAAGTCGCTGGGGTGCCCGATGAACGGGGCGCCCAGCTCGCGGGCCGCCTCGGCGACCCGGGCCACGTCGTCCACGAACAGCACCTCGTCGCAGGCGAGTCCGGCGAAGTCGACGGCGATCTCGTACAGGCCGGGACGGATGTCGTTGGTGCACACGTACCGGGGTTCGTCGAACAGGTCGGTCAGGTGACCCAGGTAGCGCTCGAAGTGGGAGGCGTCGAGTCCGCCGTAGCAGACGGTCCGCAGCCCCAGGGCGCGGATTCTGCGCAGCAGTTCCGCCGCGCCGTCGAGGACGCGGACCGGGTGGTCCGCGAGGTAGCGCGCCCGGTCCTCGAAGTAGACGGCGATCGTCTCCATCGGGGAGGTCCGCATGCCGCACACCTCGGCGAGGATCCTGCCCGCGACCGCCTGCGGCTGGGAGAAGATGCGGCGCTCCAGGTGGGCGGAGTAGGTGCCGCCCCGGCTCGTGACGAAGTGGTGGATGACGGGGCTGAACGTGTCGTTCAGCAGGACTCCGTCGATGTTGAGCGCGACCATGCGGAGCTTCTCGAGCTGCTCGGTCATGGATTCATCTCTCCTCCCGCGATCCGCCGGCGCTTCGCGTGGACAGCGAATCGAGTAAACCTGACGACCGGTTGAGATCTTCACATGGGTGCCGCCGATAGTCCATGGATCATGTTCCGGCGTCTCGGTTCCCGGGACCCGGCGTCCACGTACAGTGTCCTGCTCGTCACACCGGTGGGTCACCCGCGACCGGCCCCGAGTAGGCTGGCCGGACCCGGTTCCGGTCGTCCGCACGGGCGCGCGGAGCGGGCCGGACCGCCGTGCGCGGATGTCCGGGACCGGCTGCAATTCCCAAGGGAGCGTGCAGAGTTGACTGCGGAGGCAGCACGTGCGCACAGCGTCGTCCGCGCTCGTCCGCCGGGCTCGGCGGCGCGTTGTCCGACGCGTTCGCGCCCGCCCGGACATGCCCGGCGGCCACCTGCCGGGACGGACGGGAAAGGCTGGAAAAAAAACCGGTCAGTCCGTACAGTGGCGCCCGTCGTACACCGCTCAGCTCAAACCGCGCTCCACCCAGTCCCGTTCACGGCTTGACCTGCGTTCCGGTAGCACTCCGTCCTCGACTGCCCAGGGGGAGAGGCAAGATGACCACGTTTGCGCCCATCGACAGTATGATCACGGACTTCCAGGCCGCCCTGCCCACCACACCCGTCGGACTGACCACATTGACGACAACCGTCCCCAAGGAGTACGTCCACCGCTCGGTGGTCACCGAAGTCTTCCTCACCGGCTGGCGCCAGACGGACGCGGACACCTGCACGGTCACGGCCCAGTGGCCGCGCGCCCACACCTTCTACGGGCCCGCCGCCGGCTTCCACGACCCGCTGCTGTTCAGCGAGACACTGCGGCAGACGGTGCCGCTGCTGTCCCACGCGGTCTTCGGCGCCCCCATGGACCACAAGCAGATATGGCGTGATCTCCACGTCGCCCTGGACCCGGCCGCGCTGCGCGCCGGGCTCACCCCGGCCGACGTGGAACTGAGCATCCGCTGCGAGGACGTCGAGCGGCGGGCCGGTGTGCTGCGCGGGATGCGGATGGAGGTGACCGCCACCCGCGAGGGGCAGCACCTCGGCACGGCGTCGACCGCGTTCAGTTCGCACAGCAGGGCGCTGTACCGGCGGCTGCGCGGGGCCTACGCGGACGCCGAGCGGGCCATGGCGGCGGCCGTCGAACTGCCGGCGTCGCTCCAGCCCGGGCTCGTCGGCCGGGACCGCCCGCACGACGTGGTGCTCTCGCCCCGCGCCGCCGACGGCCGCTGGCAGCTGCGGGTGAACACCCTGCACCCGATCATCTTCGACCACCCGAACGACCATGCTCCCGGCATGCTGCTCCTGGAGGCGGCCCGCCAGGCGGCCCAGCACCACCTCGGCCCGGAGCCGGTCCTCGCCACGGGCCTGGACGCGGCCTTCCACCGGTACGCGGAGCTGGACGCGCCCGCGTGGGTCGCGGCCGAGACAGCCGCCGACGGCCGCGTCCGGGTGACCGTCGAGCAGCACGACGCGCTCGTCTTCGAGTGCGCGGTGACGACCCACCCGGCCACGGCCTGACCCCGCACACCGACTGGACCCGCACGGGAGCCGACCCGGCGACGGCCCGACTGCGACGTACCGGGCGCGGTGCGGCGGGACGGTCGGAGCGTTGGAGCGTCGGTACCGCCGGCTTCGCGCAGACGGAGGTACGAGGTGGCCGGGCGGCCTGGTCAGGAGCCGTCCGGCCCACCGGAATCCGAAGCCGCCCACCAGGCCCGGGGACAGGGGGTGCCCTCGGGCCGGGCGGACGGGCGGCCGGGGCCGGGGGTCTCCGACGGACCGGGGCCAGAGCCTCGCGGCTGGTCGCCGGGCGGCCAGGCACAGGCACAACGGGCGCCCGATAAGTCAGAGTTGCCGAAGACCCGGCAGGCCGGGGACGGGGACGGGGGTCGTTGGGCCGGTCGCCGGGCGGGAGGCCCGGGACAAGGGCCGTCCGGCAGGCTGGCGTCAGCGACAACGCGGCGGATCGAGCGCAGGGTCTGACGGTCGGTCGCCGGGCAGCCAGGGTCAACGCCGCCGGGTTGTGTCGGAGTCAGCGTCGGCCGGGGTGGCCGGAGGCGTTGGCATGACCTCCGGGCGGGACCGGGACACGAACAACCCGGCAAACCGGACACACGGCCTTGCGACTCGCCACCGGACAACCAAGGCCGACGGACCTCCGGCGGACCGGAGCCAGGAACGACCCGGCAGGCCATCGGCGCTGGGCTGGATGTCGAAATGGGGCGGGGTCAGAGGTCTTCGGGTAGGGCGAGGCCGGTCAGGGCGCCCACCGGGTCGGAGTCCGGGGTGCCGCGGGGCCACCAGTCCTCCCGGGCTGGCTCCGACTCGTAGGCGTACCACAGTCCGTCGCGGCCCAGCCGCAGCTGGACATGGCCGCGCGGATGGGTGAGGCGGTTGCGCCAGGGGCGGAACGCCGGCAGGTCGGCGGCGAGCAGCAGCGGGCGGGCCCGGTCGAAACGGCCGGCCGGCGGGTCCCACGGCTCCTCCAGGACGGCCAGCCCCGCCTCCCCGCCCTGCCGCCAGGCCGCGACGGCTCGCGCGAGATCGGCCGGCGTACGGCCGGTGGCGTCGGCGAGCGTGGCGTACAGCGTGCGGGTCGCCGCGGTCAGTCCGGAACCGGGACGGGCCGCGGCCAGGCGCACCGCGTCCTGCCACAGGGACAGTTCACCGACCGGATCGCGCCCGGTGGCGAGCAGCGCGTGGGCGCGCGCGGCGGCGTCGGTTGCCAGCTGGTCCAGCGCGAAGGGGTCCGGGCCGCCGGGCGCCGAGGGGTACACAGGGGGCTGCTCGGGGTGCGCCGGCACCGGCAAGGGCTGCGGCAGAGGCGGGAGTCGGCGGGGCGCCAGGGCATCGGCGGCTCGCACGCCCGGCAGGGTCCGCGGCTGCCGTTCGCTCGCGGCGCGCGCCGCGCGGGCCGCGCTGCGCCGGGACAGCGCGTCGAGCAGCTCCTTCTCGCCCCGGCCGCGCAGCAGGAGGAGGACGAAGGGATCGGCGTCGAGCAGGCGAGCCGTCTGGTAGCACAGGGCGGCGGCGTGCTTGCAGGGGTGACCGGAGTCCGGGCAGCTGCAGCGCGGCACGAGGTCACCGGGGCCGGGCAGCAACGGCACACCGCAGTCGGCCAGCGACTGGGGCAGCTCCTTGTCGAGCAGCGCCGCGATATGCCCCGGCCGGTCGGCGGCGGCGTCCAGGAACCGCTCCCAGTCCGCGTCCTCCAGGGTCCGCACCCGTACCTGCGCCCGGTAC
Source organism: Streptomyces sp. DSM 40868 (assembly GCF_011820545.1). NCBI lineage: Bacteria > Bacillati > Actinomycetota > Actinomycetes > Kitasatosporales > Streptomycetaceae > Streptomyces > Streptomyces sp. DSM 40868. The sequence goes on along the minus strand of NZ_CP050504.1, from coordinate 6,929,404 downwards.
GGCCGGGGCCGGCTGCCCCGTACGTACGCCAGCACCAGTCCCGGTGTGACGGTGATGGCGTCCACCTGGCCCTGGTCCGCGTAACCCCGGCCGCGTGCCAGGCGCTTGGCGTCCAGCGCGCCCCGCTCCAGCGCGCCGACCCAGGCGTTGCCCCACCAGGTGCCGGCGAACGGTTCCCCGGCACCGCCACCCTCCCGGGCGGGGAACGCCGGGAAGGTACGGCGGAGTTCACCGTCACGGTGGGGAGTGCCCATACCCATGGTCCCGGCCCCGAAAGGCGACCGCACCGCAGCACCGGCCGTCGGCCCGGTCTGCGCAGAACGGCCGGTCTCCGCCGCATGGCCGGTCTCCACCGAGGGGCCGGCTTCCGCCGAGCGGCCGGTCCCCGCCAAACGGCCGGTTTCGGCCGAGGGGCTGGCTTCCACCGAACGGCCCGTTCCCGTCGCACGGCCCGCCTCCGCCGTACGGCCCCTCTCCGCCGACTCCCGCGTCACCGGGGCCGGCTCGGCGGGCGGAGCGGCAGCGGCAGCGGCAGCGGCAGCGGCAGCGGTGCCTTCCGGAGCGCCGTCGGTGGTGTCCTCCAGGGCACCGTCGGTCGTGTCCTCCGGGTCGGCCTGGGCGGTGTCGGTCCACGAGGGCATCCGGAAGGCGGTCGCCAGGTAATGCCGCATGTCCTGTACGGCCTTGGCCCGGGCGGTCCCCGCCTCCTGCCCGGAGCGGGACGAGGTGCCCGTCCCGGCGGACCGGGTCGGCCCGGTCGCCCGCCGCTCGCGCGGCGACCCGGCGGCCTCCGCCTCCGCGCGCGCCGCTTCCCGTCGCGCCGCCCGCAGCGCCTCCCGGGCGACATCACCGGGACGCCGGCCGACGGCAGCTGCGGTACGCGCGCCGGAACCGGCGTCGTCCGGCTCGGGCCCGGCTCCCCGCACCAGGTCGCTGTCGTCCCCCGCGTCCGTACGCACGGAGGAGCCCGCACCTCCCGGTCCGGTTTCCACCGAACCCAGCGCCGCAGGCTGCCCCTCGGCCGTCTCCTCCCCCTCTGCCGAACCCGGTGCCGTGCCCTCCCGTTCGGTGTCCGCCCGTCGGCGGGCCTCCCGGAGGGCGCGGCGGGCCGCGTCGGCGGGGTGGGGGCGGCCGGGGGGCGTCATGGCGTCCTCCGCAGGGAGACGAGGTCGGACAGTTCGCGGTCCGTCAGCTCGGTCAGGGCCGCCTCACCGGAGCCGAGGATGGCGTCGGCCAGGGCGCGCTTGGCGGCGAGCATCTCGGCGATGCGGTCCTCCACCGTGCCCTCGGTGACCAGACGGTGGACCTGGACGGGCTGGGTCTGGCCGATGCGGTAGGCGCGGTCGGTCGCCTGTTCCTCGACCGCCGGGTTCCACCAGCGGTCGAAGTGGACGACATGGCCGGCGCGGGTGAGGTTCAGGCCGGTGCCGGCGGCCTTCAAGGACAGCACAAGGACCGGGGTCTCGCCGCTCTGGAAGCGGTCGACCATGCGCTCGCGCTCCGCGACCGGGGTACCGCCGTGCAGCAGGTCGACCGGGATCGCGCGGGCGGACAGATGGGCGGTGAGCAGCCGGGCCATGCCGACGTACTGGGTGAAGACGAGTGCCGAGCCGTCCTCGGCGAGCAGGGTGTCCAGCAGCTCGTCGAGCAGGGCGAGTTTGCCGGAGCGGGCTGCCGTCCGCTCGGGGTCCGGCCGTTCCTTCAGATACAGCGCCGGGTGGTCGCAGATCTGCTTGAGCGCGCCCAGCATCTTCAGTACCAGGCCCCGCCGTGCCATGCCCTCGGCGGTCTCGATGGCCAGCATCGATTCGCGCACCACCGCCTCGTACAGCGCGGCCTGTTCCCGGGTGAGCGGCACCGGGTGGTCCGTCTCGGTCTTGGGCGGCAGCTCCGGCACGATGCCCGGGTCGGACTTCTTGCGGCGCAGGAGGAAGGGCCGGACCAGCCGGGACAGGCGTTCGGCCGCCTCCGTGTCCTCGCCGCTCTCCACCGCGCGGGCGTGCCGGGCGCGGAAGGACTTCAGCGGGCCGAGCAGTCCGGGGGTGGTCCAGTCGAGCAGGGCCCACAGCTCGGAGAGGTTGTTCTCCACGGGGGTGCCGGTGAGCGCCACGCGCGCGGGGGCGGGGATGGTGCGCAGGGCCTTGGCGGTGGCCGAGTACGGGTTCTTCACGTGCTGCGCCTCGTCGGCGACGACCATGCCCCAGGGCTGTGCGGCGAGGTGGGCGGCGGCGGAGCGCATCGTGCCGTAGGTGGTGAGGACGAAGCCGCCGGCGACGCCGTCCAGGGTGCGGTCCTGGCCGTGGAAGCGGCGGACCGGGACGCCGGGCGCGAACCGGGTGATCTCCCGCTGCCAGTTGCCGAGGAGGGAGGCGGGGCAGACCACGAGGGTCGGTTCGGTGCGGGCCCGTTTCAGGTGCAGGGCGATGAGGGTGACGGTCTTGCCGAGGCCCATGTCGTCGGCGAGGCAGCCGCCGAGGCCGAGGGAGGTCATCAGGTCGAGCCAGGCCAGTCCGCGCAGCTGGTAGTCGCGCAGGGTGGCGTTCAGGCCGGGGGGTGGAGTGGCGGGGTTCAGACCGGCGGTGAGCCGGTCGCGGAGGGCGGCCAGCGCGCCGACGGGGACGGCCTCGACGGTCTCGCCGTCCACCTCTGCGGTGCCGGTGAGGGCGACGGACAGCGCGTCGACCGGGTCGAGCAGGCCCAGTTCCCGTTTGCGGGCCTTGCGGACCAGCGCGGGGTCGACCAGCACCCAGCGGTCCCTGAGCCGTACGACCGGGCGGTGGGCCTCGGCGAGGGCGTCCATCTCGGCCTCACTGAGGGGGTCGCCGCCGAGCGCCAGCTGCCAGCGGAAGCCGAGCAGCTCGGCGCTGTCGAAGAAGCCGGTGCCGTCGGTGGCGGAGCCGGGGGCGGGGCGGATCACGGCGGTGGCGGTCAGGTCGCGGGCGAGGTCCCGGGGCCAGTGCACGGCGACCCCGGCGGCGGCCAGCCGGCTCGCCGCGACGCCGAGCAGGTCGTTCAGCTCGTCCTCGGACAGGGCGAGGACATCGGGCACGTCCTGCTCGGCGAGGCGGTCCAGCGGCGGCCACACCCGGGCGGCGCGCCGGACGGCGAGGGCGGCGTCCACGCGCGCGCGGGGCCCGAACGCCGGGTCGGCCTCCCCGGCCCACAGGGCGGCCGCGTCGGCCACCAGGGTGGGGTCGGCGAGGCTGTGGACCTGCACGACGGCGGCTCCGGCGGCGCGGGCGCCCTCGCTCGTGCCGGTGTCGAAGACGTCGTACGCCGACAGGTCCAGGCGCAGCGAGACGCGGACGCCCGCGTCCATCCCGGCGGCGACCTCGGCCGCCCACTCCTGGGCGGCGGGCAGGCTCTGGGGTGCCCGGGCGGCGAAGGGCCGGCCGGAGGCGTGGGGGGCGGCGGGGGTGCGCGGCAGGGTGTCGGCGACCGCGTCGAGGAAGGAGCGGACGAGGGCCTCGGGCTCGGGCAGCCGCAGCGCGCCGGGACCGGGGAGGGGCACGGCGTGGCCCTCGGGGGGCAGGGCGGCGGCGATCGCGCGCAGGTGGGCGAGGTCGTCGGGCTCCAGCGGGCCGGCCCGCCAGGCGTCGTGGCCGGCCGGGGTCAGGCCGGGCAGCAGCCGGCCGCGGGCGACGAGCCGCAGCGCGTGCAGGGCGGCGGCGCCCCAGGCGGCGGTGGCCGGGTGGGCGGCCGGGTCGTGCCGGGCGCGCACCAGCAGCGGCAGGGCCCCGGCGAGCGGCAGGGTCAGCGCGGTCACCCGGTGGCGGCGCGCCCCGGCACCGTGCCGGCGGACGACCGTGAGCTCCTCGGCGGTGTCCTCGGGGGCCGGGGGCAGCGGGTCGCCCGCGGGGTCCCAGAAGGCGAGGCGGCCGTCGCGGGGCAGGGGCGCGGGCAGATAGACGCACGCGAGGCGCACCCAGGCCGGGTGCCCGGCCCGTGTCTCCCGGGAACCCTCCGTGTGCTCGGCCACCGCGGCCGCTCCGCTCGTCATCCGTCCTGCCACCTCCCGCCCGTGTGTCGCACCAGTCGTCCTCGACTCTACGGGCGGGGTCTGACAATCGGCTCCGGAGCCCGGTCAGGGCGCCTGGTCAGGGGACCGTGCGGGAGACGACGTACACCATCGGCAGCTGGGGGTCGGACAGGTTGACGACCACGTCCTGGGTCGGTGCGGGGTTCTTCTGCTCGTGGGTCAGCCCCCACCAGGGGCCGCGCCCGCCGAAGGTCCAGCCGCTGACCTCGCGGTCGCGGTCGCCGATCGTGATCTCGTCCTTCCGCAGCTGCTCGCGGCGTACGCCCATGGCCCCCAGGAAGCTGTCGAGGCCGGCGGGGTTGGTGCGGAACTGGACGTAGAGGCGGCTGGTCTTCCAGTTGTTCGTCTCGTAGTAGGCGACGTCCTCGGCGGGGTGCGGGACGGACACCTGGTAGAGGCGGCGCTGCACCTTGGAGGGCCAGCCCGCGGTGAGGCCGGTCGCGGAGTACTTGGCCTCCTTGTCCTTGCCGCTGTCGCGGCTCTGGTTGGCCGAGATCACCAGATAGCCGGCCGGTACGCCGATGAGCAGGACGATGATCAGCAGGGTGAGGGCCCGGCGCCGGGCCTTGTGCCGGGGGGGCTCGGCGGGCCGGGCCGGGCGTGGTGGCGGGCCGGCCTGGTGGGGCAGCGAGGGCGTCATGCGGTGTCCCGGTCGCGGCGGGCCTGGGCGTAGCGCTCGTAACGCTCGTAGCGCTCCACCCGGCGCCGCTTGGCCCGGCGGAACCGGCGCGCGACCAGCCGGGCCAGGTCGGCGGCGCCCACCATGCCCGCCTCGGGGCCGAGCTGGGCGCGGGTGATGCGGGCCTCGGGGCGGTAGCCGCGCCCGGTGAGGTGGCGCTTGAAGGCGTCCCGGGCCGGGCCGATGAGCAGGTCGTCGGCGGCCGAGACGCCGCCGCCGATGACGAAGCAGGACGGGTCCAGGGCCGCCGCCAGGTTGGCGATGCCGACGCCGAGCCACTGGCCGATGTCCTGGAGCAGCTCCACGCACATCGCGTCGCCCTCGCGGGCCAGCTCGGTGATCATCGGGCCGGTGATGTCGCCGATGTTGCCCTTGACGTGCTCGATGATGCCGTAGGCCACCGGGGAGTCGGCGGCGGCCAGCTCCCTGGCCTCGCGGACGAGCGCGTTGCCGGAGCTGTACTGCTCCCAGCAGCCGCGGTTGCCGCACGGGCAGCGGTGGCCGCCGGGCACGACCTGCATGTGGCCGAACTCTCCGGCGACGCCGAACTTGCCGCGCTTGACCTGGCCGTCCTCCAGGATGGCACCGCCGATGCCGGTGCCGAGGGTGATCATCACCAGGTGGTCCTCGCCGTGGCCGGCGCCGAAGCGCCACTCCGCCCAGGCGGCGGTGTTGGCGTCGTTGTCCACCAGGACCGGCACGGACAGCCGGCTGGCGAGGCGGTCGCGCAGCGGTTCGTTGCGCCAGGACAGGTGCGGGGCGAACAGGACGCGGTTGCGGTCGGCGTCGACCCAGCCGGCGGCGCCGATGCCGACCGCGTGCACGTCGTGCCGGTCGGAGAGGTCCAGGACCAGCTCCACGATGGTGTCCTCGACGACCTTCGGGCTCTTGGACTTGTCCGGGGTCTCCGTGCGGAGCTTCTCCAGGATGTTGCCGTCGGCGTCGACGACGCCCGCCATGACCTTGGTGCCGCCGATGTCGATACCGACCGTGGGCACACGGGGGGCGGTCAGGTGGGACCGGCGCTCCCTGGTGCCGACGGTGCGCAGGACGGGGGCTCGGCGGGAGCCGATGGGGGCGGTGAGGTCGCGGTAGGTGCTCATCGTTGGTCGATTCTGCCGCACGCTCACGCCGGGTGCCGTACGGGGCGGGGAGGGAGGGGACGCGTCCTTCAGTCTCGTTGCAGTTCGTGGCGCAGGGCGTCCAGGTCGGAGCCGCCGGCCATCTGCCGGGTCAGTTCGTCGAGGGTGATCTCGTCCCGTGTGTAATTGCCCACCATCGTGCCCCTCCTCAGGAGCACGAATCTGTCGCCTACGAGATACGCGTGATGCGGGTTGTGGGTGATCAGAACAACACCCAGGCCCTCATCGCGTGCCGCGGCCACATATTTCAGGACCACACCGGACTGCTTGACGCCCAGGGCGGCCGTCGGTTCGTCCAGGACGAGGACCTTCGCGCCGAAGTGGACCGCGCGGGCGATCGCCACGCACTGGCGTTCGCCGCCGGAGAGAGTGCCGATGGGCTGGTCGACGTCCCTGAGGTCGATGCCCATGCGCAGCAGCGCCTCGCGGGTGGTGCGGCGCATGAGGTCGATGTCCATGCGCTTGAAGGGGCCGACGCCCTTGCGGGGCTCGGAGCCGAGGAAGAAGTTGCGCCAGACCGGCATCAGGGGGACGACGGCCAGGTCCTGGTAGACCGTGGCGATGCCCCGGTCCAGGGCCTCGCGCGGGGAGGAGAGGGTGGTCTCCTCGCCCTCGATGCGCAGGGTGCCGCCGTCGTGCCGGTGCAGACCCGCGATCATCTTGATGAGTGTCGACTTGCCGGCGCCGTTGTCGCCGAGGACGCAGGTGATCTCGCCCGCGTGGACCTCGAGGGAGACGCCCTCCAGGGCGCGGACGGTGCCGTAGTGCTTGCTGACGTCGGTCAGCTCGACGAGGGTCATGCGGTCGCCTCCGCGCGCTTGCGGACCCAGGCGTTGAGCAGGGTCGCGAGGAGCAGCATCGCTCCGAGGAAGAACTTGAACCAGTCGGGGTTCCACTCGGCGTAGACGATGCCCTTGCTGGTCATGCCGAACAGCAGCGCGCCCACGGCCGAGCCGACCGCGCTGCCGTAGCCGCCGGTGATCAGGCAGCCGCCGATGACGGCCGCGATGATGTAGATCAGTTCGTTGCCGACGCCCTCGCCGGACTGGACGGCGTCGAAGGAGAAGAGCAGGTGCTGGCCGGAGACCCAGGCGCCGAACGCGACACCCATGTAGAGGGCGATCTTGGTGCGGGCCACGGGGACGCCGACCGCGCGGGCCGCGTCCGCGTTGCCGCCGACGGCGAAGATCCAGTTGCCGGTGCGGGTGCGCAGCAGGATCCAGGAGGCGACGGCGACCATGCCGAGCCACCACAGGATGGTGACCTTCACGTCGACGCCGCCGACGGTGAGCGTGGAGGCGAAGACGGCTTGGGCGCTGGAGAAGCCCTCCATGTCGCCGATGGTCTTGGTGGAGACCGTGCCGTCGATCAGCTTGGTGAAGCCCAGGTTCATGCCGGTCAGCATCAGGAAGGTGCCCAGCGTGATGATGAAGCTGGGCAGCTTGGTGCGGGTGAGCATGAAGCCGTTGAAGGCGCCGACGGCCAGGGTGACCAGCAGCGACACGCCGACGCCGACCCAGGTGTTCGCCGTCATCTGGTAGCTGAACATCGAGGAGATCAGCGCGGACGACGTCACCATGACGCCCGCCGAGAGGTCGAACTCGCCGCCGATCATGAGCAGCGCGACGGGTACGGCCATGATGCCGATGGTCGAGGAGGCGTACAGCACCGTGCTGAGGCTGGTGGCGCGCAGGAAGCCGTCGGCGACGAAGGCGAAGAAGAGGAAGACGGCCAGGGCGCCGACGACCGAGCCCAGCTCCGGGCGGGCGAGCAGCTTGCGCAGCGGGGAGGCGGGCAGCAGCCTTTCGTCCAGCGGCTTGTGGTCGGTGACCGTGCTCATCGGGTACCCCGCTTGGTGTACTCGGCCAGCTCGGCGGCCTGCTCCTTGGTGACGATCTGCGGGCCGGTCAGCACCGGCTTGCCGCCGCCGAGGACGTCGTCGTTGTACTTGTACAGCCACAGCAGGTCGACGGCCTCGTAGCCCTGGAGGTACGGCTGCTGGTCCACGGCGAAGCCGAGGGTGCCGTCCTCGAGCGCCGCCGCGACCCTGGGGTTGAGGTCGAAGGTGTCGATCTCGGCCTTGCTGCCCGCGTCGGTCCTGGCCTTCACGGCGGTGTCGGCGAAGGGCGCGCCGAGGGTGACGACGGAGTCGATGGACCTGTCCGCCTGGAGCTTGGCCCCGATGGCGGACTGCACGTCGGGCATGTTGGTGCCGTTGACGTAGAGCTTGCTCAGGGTGCCGCGGAAGGTCTTGGCGACGCCGTCGCAGCGCTGCTCGTGGCCGACGTTGCCCTGCTCGTGCAGCACGCACAGGGCCTTCTTCTTGCCGCGCTTGTTCAGCTCGTCACCGACGGCCTCGCCGGCGATGGTCTCGTCCTGGCCGATGTGGGTGAGGGCGCCGAAGGCCTTGGACTCCTCGGAGCCGGAGTTCACCGTGATCACCGGGATGCCGGCCTTCTCGGCGCGGGCCACGGCGGCCTTCATGGCGTCCGGCTTGGCGAGGGTGACGATGATGCCGTCGACCTTCTTGTCCACGGCCGCGTCCACCAGCTGGGCCTGCTGCTGGGCCTCGTCGTCGTGGGAGTACAGGAAGTTGATGTTGTCCTTGACGGCGGCCTGCTTGGCGCCGTTCTGGACGATGTCCCAGAAGGTGTCGCCGTCCCCCGAGTGGGTGATCATCGCGAAGGTCCAGCGCGGGGTGTTCACCGCCGCCCTGCCCTGGGCGGCGGCGGCCTTGCGGGCGTCCTCCGCCCGCTTTCCTCCGGTGCTGCTGCACGCCGCGAGGGACACGGAGAGTGCCCCCGCCAGCGCTATGCCTACCCAGGTCCGAAACCGTGCCACGAGGCCGTGCCCTTCTTGCCGCTTCTGCTCTGCTCCGACGTACGTCCGCTGCTCTGCCGCGACGTACATAAGGGGCGGGCGACCTCACCGTGGGCGCGTCCCGGCGGCGATTTCACCTGCCCCAAACACTTCAGTATCGGACATGCCGGCCGGGTATGGCACGACCGGGGACCGGGGAACGGTCGCTTTGTCCGGACATCTCATCGAATACCGGGGCCCGGTCAGGACCGCACCAGCAGCTGGAACTCGAAGGAGTAGCGGCTCGGGCGGTAGGTGTGGTCGCCCAGCTCCACCGCGCGGCCGGTGTCGTCGTAGGTGGTGCGCCGCATGGTCAGCAGCGGGGCGCCCGCGGGCTCGGTCAGCCGCTCGGCCTCGGTGGCGGTGGCGCCCCGGGCGCCGATGGCCTGGCGGGCGCTGTGCAGGGTGATCCCGGCGGACCGCATCAGCCGGTACAGGCCGGTGGCCTCCAGCCGGTCGGTGTCCAGGTCGAGCAGGCCCGTCGGCAGGTGGTTGATCAGGTAGGCCATGGGTTCGCCGTGGGCGAGGCGGAGCCGTTCGACGCGGTGCACGTCATCGCCCTCGGGGACGCCGAGCGCGGCGGCGACCTCGGCGGGGGCCGGTACGACCGTGTTGACCAGCACCCGGGTGGCGGGGCGCTGGCCGGCCGCCTCCAGGTCGTCGTAGAGGCTGCTCAGTTCCAGCGGGCGCTTGACCTGGCTGTGCACGACCTGGGTGCCCACGCCGCGGCGCCGGACCAGGAGCCCCTTGTCGACGAGGGCCTGGATCGCCTGGCGGACGGTCGGCCGGGACAGTCCGAGCCGCGCGGCCAGCTCGATCTCGTTGCCCAGCAGGCTGCCCGGGGTGAGGCTGCCGTGCTCGATGGCGGACTCCAGCTGCCGGGAGAGCTGGAAGTACAACGGCACCGGCGAGCTACGGTCCACGCGGAGGTCGAGCGCCACGGTCGGGCCCACATCTGGTTTCGGCACGGGGCCGAGCGTAGTCCGGTGCCTGGTTGACGGGAAGTCGTGTAGTCAGGTTGTCCGGACATATTCGGCGCGGGTCGGTTCCGGCGGCGATTTCCGGCGACCGGTTCAGCCGGCGCCCTGGAAACCGTCGGTGCCGGCGCCTCCCTCCTCGTCGCCGTCCAGCAGCCCCGCGTCGTAGACCAGCAGCGCGATCTGCACCCGGTTGTCGAGGCCGAGCTTGGCGAGGACGCGGGAGACGTGGGCCTTGACGGTGGCCACGCTGAGGAACAGCTCCGCGGCGATCCGCGCGTTGGCGAGCCCGCGCCCGACGGCGACGGCGACCTCCCGCTCGCGGTCGCCCAGGACCGCCAGCCGTTCGCGTGCCCGGGTCCGCCGGGCGTCGGCGGCGGTGCCGGCCGCGTGCCGCATCAGCTGCCGGGTGACCGCGGGCGACAGCACCGGGTCGCCCGCGGCGACCCGGCGCACGGCGTCGACGATCTCGGCGGGCGGGGTGTCCTTCAGCACGAAGCCTGCGGCGCCGGCGCGCATCGCGTGCAGCACCTGTTCGTCGGCGTGGAAGGTGGTGAGCACCACGACCTGCGGCGCGTCGGGCCGCGCGCGCAGCCGCCGGGTCGCGGTGATCCCGTCCACCGCCGGCATCCGGATGTCCATGAGGACGACGTCCGGCCGGGTCCGCCGCACCAGTTCCTCGGCCTCCGCGCCGTCGGCGGCCTCCCCGACGACCTCGATGTCCCCGGCCCCGCCGATCATCAGCGCCAGACCGGCGCGTACCAGGGGGTCGTCGTCCACGAGGAGCAGTCTGATCGGCGTCGCAGTCATGGGGTTACGTAATCACGGCCGACGGACCGGGCCGGCGGATTCCCGGGACGCCTGCGGCCCGGGACGGCTGGTCCTCCGAGGCGCCCGCGGTCTGGGGGCGGATTCCGAAGCGATCCCAGCCGAGGGCGGATTTCCGGAGCACCCCCTCCCCGGGACGGCGGATGCCCAAGGCGTCCGCAACCGGGCGGGTCCCCGAAGCGTCGCCGGCCCGTAACAGCGAATGCACGACGGCACCCGCAACCAGGAGCGAACCTCCCACAAACGTCCCCGGCCCCGAACATCGGATCCCCGCCCCCCACGCGTCCGCAGCCCCCGACGGCAGATCCCTCCAAGCACCCGCAACCCGAGGCGCCCACGCCCCGGGACGGCTGATCCCCCGAGGCGCCCGCAGCCGGGCGGATTCCCGAAGCTCCCGCGCACCGAAGCGAATGCCCAAGTGTCCCCGGCCCCCGGACGGCGGGTCCCCGCGGCCCCCTCAGCCCCGGGCGCCGGATCCCCGAGGCACCCGCACCCGGAAGCGAATCCCCGAAGCACCTCCGGCCCGAGACGGCCGATTCCCCAGGCCCCTCACCCCCGCGGCCACGGCAGCCACCCCTGTACCTCGAAGCCTCCGTCGGGCCGCGGGCCGTGCCGGAGTCGGCCGCCGGTCAGGGTGGCGCGTTCGGTGAGGCCGATCAGGCCCTGGCCGGAGCCGGGGACGGGCGGGACCTCGGCGGGCGGTGCCGGGTTGGCGACGGTGAGGGTCAGGCCGTCGCCGGGGGCACCGGTCAGGCGGACGGTGACCTCCGTGCCTGGGGCGTGCTTGCGGGCGTTGGTCAGGGCCTCCTGGGCGATGCGGTAGGCGGTGCGGCCGACGGAGGCGGGGACGGCGGCCGGGTCGGCGACGCGATGGTCCAGGGTGACCTTCATCCCTGCCTCGCGGCACTCGGCGACCAGGGCGTCCAGCGCGGCCAGCGTCGGCTGGGGCCGCCCGCCGGAGGGCTCCTCTCCGTCGCCGGCCCGCAGCACGCCGATGATCTCCCGCAGGTCCTGCAGCGCCTCGTGCGCGCTCTCCCGGATCACCCCGGCGGCCCGCGCGACCTCCTCGCGGGGCGCGTCCGGCCGGAACTCCAGGGCGCCCGCGTGCACGCTGAGCAGGGTGAGCCGGTGGGCGAGCACGTCGTGCATCTCGCGGGCGATGGCCTCGCGGGCCAGCCGCTGCGCCTGCTCGGCGCGCAGCCGGGCCTCGGTCTCCGCCCGGTGCGCCCGGTCCCTGAGGCTCAGCATCAGCATCCGCTTGGAGCGGACGAACATGCCCCAGCCGGTGATCGACACGGTGAGCAGCGTGATGAACACGAGAACACCGGTGTAGGACAGGTCGGGGTCGGGCCGCACCCAGTACAGCAGCGGCACCAGCGCGAGGCCGGCGCCGCCGATCCAGGCGACGTACCGGAAGGGCCGGTGCACGGCGAGCGTGAACAGGGCGACCATGGCGGCGCCGCCCGAGCAGTTGGACAGCAGGCCGACCAGGAACATCGCGACGGCGAACCCGACCGGCCACCGGCGGCGCAGCCAGACGGCGGCGCAGGACAGGGCGCCCAGCACCTGGTCGAGGATGGCGAGGGAGCGCGGCAGGCCGGTCTCCTCGGGCAGGGACCGCGCCGCCGCCAGGCCGATGAGGACGGCCAGGAGGAAGCAGGAGAAGTCGACGACCCAGTCCCGCGCGGTGCGCCGGGGCCGTCGTCCCGAGGACCCGGCGTCCGGGTCCAGCTCATGGATCAGCGCGGACGGGAACAGCCACCGGCGTCCCGTGAACCCACCCGGCGCCCGCGTCCGCTCGTCGTCGCTCACGGTCGGCAAATCTATGCGGGGTCCGCGCTCCGCCGCCGCCCCGGACCGGGATCGGCGACCGTACGACCGGCGGCACCGACCGAAGTCGCACCGCCGGTGAACTTTCGGCGCGGTCCGCCGCCGCGGAGCGGCGTCTTTCGGCGGTGCGCGCTCGCCGCGCGGCCGATGCGCGGGAGGCCGCCGCCGGGCGAGAGTCGCCGGGTGAAGCAGCTACTGGAACTTGTCGGATTCATCGCGTTGGTGCAGGGCGTCATGGGCCTGGTGCACGAGTTCACCGACTGGCGGGTGGGCCTGGTGCAGCGCCTGGGCTTCCTCGACGGCTACGAGGTCTACGCGAGCGTGGCGCTCGTGGTGCTGGCGCTCGCCCTGTTCGCCGCGGCGGACAGCCGGAAACGGCCGTAGGTTAACCCCCGGAAAAATCATCGGACGTACCGGCGAACAATCCGTGATTGACATTGACATGCCATGTTCTACGCGCGTCATGATGAGGCCATGAGATTCCCCCCACGCGCGACGCGCATCGGTGCAGCGGCCGCCCTCCTGTCCGCCCTCCTCGTGGGCGGCACCGTCACCGCCACCACGGCTGACGCCGGGACGGCCTCGGTCGGGAGCATCTGCTACGGCAGCCTGCCCGCCCAGGCGTACGACACCCTGGAACTGATCGAACAGGGCGGCCCGTATCCGTACTCCCAGGACGGGAGCGTCTTCCAGAACCGGGAAGGCGTCCTGCCCAGCCACACGGCCGGCTACTACCACGAGTACACCGTGATCACCCCGGGCTCCTCCACCCGCGGTGCCCGGCGCATCGTCACCGGTCAGCAGTACCAGGAGGACTACTACACGGCGGACCACTACGCCTCGTTCAAGCTGATCGACTACGGCTGCTGAGCCCCTCCCCCACGGGGCCGGCCCGAGGAACGGCGCGACACCCCGGGGCCCGGCCCGCCGCGGCCGGGCCCCGGTCGTCGCGGCGGACGGGTGGCCCAGCAGGCGTAAGCCGAGGCTCAGCCGGCGTGGGTGGAGAACAGTCCGCCGGTCGGGCCCTGCTTGTCGCCGCCCTGGGCCTTCTTCAGGGCGTTGGCCAGGCCCTCGATGGTGAGGGACTGAAGGATCACCCGGCCGTTGCCCTCCAGCGTGGCCAGGGACAGGCCCTCGCCGCCGAAGACGGCGTTCATGATCCCCTGGCGGTTGAGGCCGCCGACGCGCTGGACGCCGTACTGGATGCCCTCCTCGAAGGCGACCACACAGCCGGTGTCGACCTCGATCCGGCCGCCGAAGTCCGCCGGGTTCAGGTCGATGAAGTTGCCCGCGCCGGCGATGATCACCGTGCCCTGCCCGGTGAACTTCTCCAGGATGAAGCCCTCGCCGCCGCTCATGCCGGTGCGCCCGCCCGCGAAGGCGATGCCGAACTCGACGCTGGACTCGGCTGCCACGAAGGCGTCCTTCTCGGCGAACCAGGCGCGCGTGCCGTCCAGCTCCAGGGCGCGCATCTCCCCGGGGAGCACGCCCGCGAAGCCGACCGTGCCCTCGCCGCCCTGGGCGGTGAAGTACTGGAAGGCCAGCGACTCACCGGCGAGCATGCGCTGCCCGACCTGCATGGCGGTGCCCATGGCCTGGCGCAGCAGCCCGCCCATGCCGCCGGAGCCGCCCTGCTGCTGTCCGCCGCCGCCCGACGGGCCGGACAACCGGGTCTCCATGGTCACGTTCGCCGTCTTGAACAGGAACTTCCCGGCCTCGCAGTACACGGTCTGGCCGGGACGCAGGTTGACGACCGCCATCTGCATGGCGTTGCCGACGATCTCTTGCTGAAGGGTCACGTCAGAAAGAACGCGTCAGGTGGACGGAAGAGTTCCGGACCGGCGGTACGCGGGTCCCGAAGGGTGACGCGGGGGCGCCCCGGTGCTGTCCGGCCGGGGCGCCCCACGCGCGCGTGAGCGGGGATCAGCCGCCCAGCTCCTGATGGCGGGCGGCCAGGCCGCTCGCGCCGCGCTCGGTCAGCGAGCCGAACAGGCGCAGCCGGGAGATGCCGCCGTCGGGGAAGATGTCGATCCGCGCGTGCGTGCCGACCGCCGCCTCGGGCAGGACGAAGCGGTGGTTGGTGTCGGGCTGGAGGCGGGTGCGCGGCAGGACCTCGGTCCACTCGCCGTCCTCGCCGTCCCGGACGGACACCGACACCCAGCCGGCGCTGTTGCCCTTCAGGTAGGCGGTGTCGATCTCGACGGCGCGGATCGCGGACTGGGCCACGAGCCGGTAGCGGATCCAGTCGTTGCCCTGGTCGCGGCGGCGGCGGGTCTCCCAGCCGTCGTCCATCTTGCGCGAGCGGCCCGGCTGGATGGTGTTGGTGGCCGGCGAGTAGAAGAGGTTGGAGGCGTCCTCGACCTGGCCGCCGTTCTCCAGCGCGACCACGTCGAAGGTGCCGAGGGCCGCCAGCCACTCGGGGTCCGGGACGACCTCGCCGTACACGCGCAGGCGGGCGATGCCGCCGTCGGGGTGCTGGTTGATCCGCAGGTGGGTGAAGCGCTGCTCGACGGTGACCTCGAAGCCGTTGGCCGCGTGGCCGCCGACCGGGGTGCGCGGGACGAGGGTGGTCCACTTCACGTCGTCGCCGAGCAGTTCCCCGGGCGACGGCGAGCCGGGTACGCAGGCGCCCTCGACGGAGACGGCCTGCGGGTAGTTGCCGCGGAAGTGGGCGGTGTCGATCACGATGCCGCGGATCACCCCGGGCGCGCCGAGGCGGACCAGCGCCCAGTCGTGGTCCTCGGCGGTGGGCCAGGGGTGCTCGGCGGAGACACCGCGGCGGCGCCGGGTCTCCCAGCCGTCCATGATCTTGCCCTTGTGGCCGAAGTGCTCGGGGTCGAACTCGGCCCGCTCGGGCACCAGCAGGTTCTCCCGCTGGGCGAAGAACTCGTCGTTGGCGGCGATGACACCGGCGCCGAGCTGCCGGTCGGCGAGGTTGGCGTACTGGGTGAAGGGGAAGTCGGCGGTGCGGTAGTCCGCGTACGGGTCGCCGCCTCCGTAGGGGTTCGCGTCGCCGGTGAAGCTGGGTATCGCCGTCACGGTGATCAGTTCTTCCTTTCGGGGCTCGGTGGGTGGGATTCAGCGGGTCCGGCTGAGCAGCGTCCCCTTCGGTTCGGTGAACTCGCCGTCGGCGACGATGCGTTCGCCGCGCAGCCAGGTGGACTTGACGACGCCGTACAGGGTCCTGCCGGCGTAGGCGGTGACCCGGTTGCGGTGCTGGAGGCCGGCCGGGTCGACGGTGAAGGTCTCGTCGGGGGCGAGGACGGCGAAGTCGGCGTCGCGGCCGGCCTCGATGGCGCCCTTCCGGGTCAGGCCGACCAGCTCGGCGGTCCGCGCGGACATCCAGCGGACGACGTCCTCCAGGGTGTGGCCGCGCTTGCGGGCCTCGGTCCACACCGCCGGCAGGCTCACCTGGAGACCGGAGATGCCGCCCCAGGCAGTGGCGAAGTCGTCGGTCTTCAGGTCGGCGGTGGAGGGCGAGTGGTCGGTGACCACGCAGTCGATGGTGCCGTCGGCCAGGGCCTCCCACAGCAGGTCCTGGTTGGCGGACTCGCGGATGGGCGGGCAGCACTTGAACTCGCTGGCGCCGTCCGGGACTTCCTCGGCGGTCAGGGTGAGGTAGTGCGGGCAGGTCTCCACCGTGACGCGTACGCCCTCGGCGCGGGCGGCGCGGATCAGCGGCAGGGCGTCGCTGGAGGAGAGGTGCAGCACGTGCACGCGGGCGTTCAGGCGCCGGGCCTGCGCGACGAGGTTCGCGATGGCGGTGTCCTCGGCGTCGCGCGGGCGGGAGGCGAGGAAGTCGGCGTACTTGGGGCCGCCGTGCTGCGGGGCGCTCTCCAGGTGGTGCGGGTCCTCGGCGTGCACGATGAGCAGCCCATCGAACCCGGCGATCTCGGCCATCGACTGGGCGAGCCGGTCCTGGTCGAGGTGCGGGAACTCGTCCACGCCGGACGGGGAGAGGAAGCACTTGAAGCCGAAGACGCCGGCGTCGTGCAGCGGGCGCAGGTCCTTGACGTTGTCGGGCAGGGCGCCGCCCCAGAAGCCGACGTCGATGTGCGCCTTGTCCCGGGCCACGTCCTGCTTGATCCGCAGGTGCTCGACCGTGGTGGTGGGCGGCAGGGAGTTGAGCGGCATGTCGATCAGAGTGGTGATGCCGCCGGCTGCCGCCGCGCGGGTGGCGGTCCAGAAGCCCTCCCACTCGGTACGGCCCGGGTCGTTGACGTGCACATGGGTGTCGACCAGGCCGGGCAGCAGCACGTGGTCGCCGACGTCCTCCAGCCGGGCCGTGGCCGGAACCTCGGCGTCGTACGGCAGGACGGCCGTGATCTTCCCGCCGGACACGGTGACCGTGGCGGCCCGCGTGCCCTCCGGAGTGATCACCCGCGTCGAGCGCAGCACCAGTTCAGCGTCGGACACCCGAACCCCTCTCTATACCGCCGTTGTTCACACCCAGGAAACGGGATTTACACCCACGTAACGGACTTCAACGTTCTGTTGAAGGAGTCTTCACTTCCCCTACTCCGCCGTCAAGAGGCACCCTTCGAGGGGGCGCGCGGGGCACACCCACTCTGGACGTTTCCACAAAGCGGAATTAGAATTCCAACAAGCAGAACGTAGCTACGTACAAGCGGGGAGTCAACCGACTGCCGGGTAGGCTTCTGCTCTCCCGCCAGTCCCGAAAGGAACGCGCCGTGCCGACGTCCAGCGCCAGCACCACCGACTCCGCCAAGCCCCCCGCCGCAGGCGGGGTGCAGTCCCTGGAGCGCGCCTTCGACCTGCTCGAGCGGATGGCGGACGCGGGCGGCGAGGTGGGCCTGAGCGAACTGTCCGCGGCCAGTGGCCTGCCGCTGCCCACCATCCACCGCCTGATGCGCACGCTGGTCGCCTGCGGCTATGTACGCCAGCAGGCCAACCGGCGCTACGCGCTCGGCCCCCGCCTGATCCGCCTCGGCGAGTCCGCCTCCCGGCTGCTCGGCACCTGGGCCCGGCCGTATCTGGCCCGGCTGGTGGAGGAGACCGGCGAGACGGCCAACATGGCGCTGCTCGACGGCGACGAGATCGTGTACGTCGCCCAAGTCCCGTCGAAGCACTCGATGCGGATGTTCACCGAGGTGGGCCGGCGGGTCCTGCCGCACTCCACCGGCGTCGGCAAGGCGCTGCTCGCCGGGGTCCCGGACGACGAGGTGCGCGCACTGCTGGCCCGCACCGGCATGCCCGCGGCCACCGAGAAGACCATCACCACGCCGGAGGGGTTCCTCGCGGCGCTGGAGGAGGTACGGCGGATGGGCTACGCGGTGGACGACAACGAGCAGGAGATCGGGGTCCGCTGCCTCGCCGTGTCCGTGCCCGACTCCCCCACGGCGGCGGCCATCTCCATCTCGGGGCCGGCCGGACGGGTCACGGAGACGGCCACGGAGAAGATCGTGCCGGTGCTCCAGCAGATCGCCCGCGAACTCTCCGCGGCCCTGGCCAGCCAGAACCAGGGGTGAGCGGCTCGGCGTCGGGGAGGCCGACCGGCCACTGTCCCGCGTTCGGCCGAGTAGCCGTACTCATGCGCCCCGGGCGCCTTGCGGGCAACGTGGCGGCATGGATCTCCCCGTCGCCCCGCCGGCCTTCGACGCCACCGGCGACCCCGGGCCGCACCGGCACGCCGACCGGGGTGCCGACATCGGTGCCGGTTGCGGGCTGGTGTTCCTCGAACTGACCGCCCTGGTCGTGATCTTCGGCCTGTGGTGGCGCTCCGGGTTCGACCTGGACCCGGCATCGACCGTCACGGCCGACCCGCTGTGGGACTACCTGATCGCCGCCGGCGCGGTCGGGGCGGTCGCCCTCGTGGCGGCCGTGATCGCCGCGCGGGCCGGGGCCGTCGTGACCGTGGTCACCCAGGGCCTCATGGCCGCCGTGGTCTGCCTGATCGTCGTCGGCGGGGCCGCGCGGCAGTCCCACGAGGACCAGCGGTGCCGTGAGATCCCGGCGGCACCGGGCTGCCGGAACAGCGACTGACCAGGACCCGGGACGCCCCCGCACCACACCCCGGCCGACCCACGGCCGCCCCGGCACCCGACCACGATCCGCCCGGCACCGACACCTGGCCAGGCCCCGGCCAACGCCTGATCACGATCCGGCCGACACCTGGCCACGCCCCAGCCGACACCCGACCAGACCCGGCCGACACCGACCACACCCCAGCCGACACCCGACCAGACCCGGCCGACACCGACCACACCCCAGCCGACACCCGACCAGACCCGGCCGACACCGACCACACCCCAGCCGACACCCGACCAGACCCGGCCGACACCGACCCCACCCCAGCCGACACCCGACCAGACCCGGCCGACACCGACCACACCCCAGCCGACACCCGACCAGACCCGGCCGACACCGACCACACCCCAGCCGACACCCGACCAGACCCGGCCGACACCGACCACACCCCAGCCGACACCCGATCACAAGCCGGCCGCCCCCCTGGCCATGCCCCGGTCGAAGCCCGGCCACGGCCCGACTGACGCCCGACCGCCACCCGGCGACGCACCCCCACAACCCTGCCGAAGCCTGGCCACCCCCCTGTCGGCGGCCGGCTAGGCCCGCGGCGGCTCGCCGAACAGGTCCACGGCGGCGCGTACCTGCGACAGCCCCCGGGCCAGCGCGCTCATCGAACCGATCGCGCCGGCGATCAGCAGCAGGGAGGCGCGCAGCCGCGGGATCTCCGGGACTCCTCCGGCGGCCATCGCGGCCAGGGCCGCCAGCTCGTCCTCGGCTATCGCCCGGTCGGGGAAGTCCGCCGGTAACGCCGCGAGCTGGCGGCGCAGCCGGGACACGGCGGTACACAATTCCGCCACTCTCGGGTCCTCGTCGATGCCGGTCACCGGCCTCTGCCCCAAGCTCCGCAACACAGCCCTCCCCGTCGGCACGCCCTTGTGCGCGGGCCAGTAAACGCCACCTCCGGGCCCCTGCGCCACAGCGCGGACCGAAATTCAGCCCAACGGAACCGGCACCGCGCACGCGGCCGGTTTCCGTCGCCGCCGGCTCCGGGAGCGCGGCCGGATTCCATCGCCGCCGGACCTCGGCAGCGCGGCCGGTTGCCGTCGTCGCCGGGTATGCAGGAGCCATGACGGAGAACCGGGAACTTCACGGGGAGGTCGCGGGGCTGCTGCTCGCCGCCGGCGGTGGCCGACGGCTCGGCGGACGCCCCAAGGCGCTGCTGACGCACCGCGGGCGGCCCCTGGTCGAGCACGCGGTGGAGGTGCTGCGCGCGGCCGGGTGCGGACGGATCCATGTGGTGCTGGGCGCGGCGGCGGACGAGGTGCGGGCCCGCGCCGGACTGGACGGCTGTGTGCTGGTGGACAACCCGGACTGGACCGAGGGCATGGGCTCCTCGCTGCGCGCGGGACTGGCCTCGCTCGCCGGCACGGGGGTGCGCGCGGCGCTGGCGGGCCTGGTCGACCAGCCCGGCATCGGACCGGCCGCGGCGGCCCGGGTGCTGGGTGCCTACCGGGACGAGCGGTCGCTGGTCTCGGCCGCCTACGACGGGGTACGCGGCCATCCGGTGCTGTTGGGGGCGGCGCACTGGGCGGGCATCGCCGAGACGGCCACCGGCGACCGCGGGGCCCGGGCCTATCTCCGGGCGCACCGGGCGGAGCTGCGGCTCGTGGAGTGCGGGGACGTGGCCGAGCCGTACGACATCGACACCGAGGCGGACCTGAGCCACCTTGAGTGAACGGGGTGGCACCCAGCGCCACCTTCGCTCGACTCAGAGAATCTCGACGTCAACAGACCATTGAAGTTCCACGATGAGGAAACTACTATCCACTGTTCAGAAGCGTCCGACCGCACAGTGGGCGCTGTCTGTCCTATTCGTGCCACTTGGCACCCGGTGCCACCGCTGAAGGAAGTGACAGCTCATGTCCGCACCAGCGCCGTCCCCGCTGGCCATCGTCGACGCCGAGCCCCTGCCCCGGCAGGAGGAGGTCCTCACCGACGCGGCGCTCGCCTTCGTGGCGGAGCTGCACCGGCGGTTCACCCCGCGCCGTGACGAACTCCTCGCCCGCCGGGCCGAGCGCCGCGCCGAGATCGCCCGCACCTCCACCCTCGACTTCCTGCCGGAGACGGCCGCCGTCCGCGCGGACGACTCCTGGAAGGTCGCCCCGGCCCCGGCCGCGCTGAACGACCGGCGCGTCGAGATCACCGGGCCCACCGACCGGAAGATGACCATCAACGCGCTCAACTCGGGCGCGCGGGTCTGGCTCGCCGACTTCGAGGACGCCTCCGCGCCCACCTGGGAGAACGTCGTCCTCGGCCAGCTCAACCTGATCGACGCCTACACCCGGAACATCGACTTCACCGACGAGCGCACCGGCAAGTCGTACGCGCTGCGGCCGAACGAGGAACTGGCGACCGTCGTCATGCGCCCGCGCGGCTGGCACCTGACCGAGCGGCACCTCGTCGACGCCGACGGCACGCCGGTCCCCGGTGCGCTCGTCGACTTCGGCCTGTACTTCTTCCACAACGCCCAGCGGCTGCTCGACCTCGGCAAGGGCCCGTACTTCTACCTGCCCAAGACCGAGTCGCACCTCGAAGCCCGGCTGTGGAACGAGGTGTTCGTCTTCGCCCAGGACTACGTCGGCATCCCGCAGGGCACCATCCGCGCCACCGTGCTGATCGAGACGATCACGGCGGCGTACGAGATGGAGGAGATCCTCTACGAACTGCGCGACCACGCCTCCGGGCTGAACGCCGGCCGCTGGGACTACCTGTTCTCCATCGTGAAGAACTTCCGTGACGGCGGCGCCAAGTTCGTCCTCCCGGACCGCAACGCGGTCACGATGACGGCCCCGTTCATGCGGGCGTACACCGAACTCCTGGTCCGCACCTGCCACAAGCGCGGCGCGCACGCCATCGGCGGCATGGCGGCCTTCATCCCGTCCCGCAAGGACCCGGAGGTCAACAAGGTGGCCTTCGAGAAGGTCCGCGCCGACAAGGACCGTGAGGCGAACGACGGGTTCGACGGCTCCTGGGTCGCCCACCCCGACCTGGTGCCCATCGCCATGGAGTCCTTCGACAAGGTCCTCGGCGACAAGCCCAACCAGAAGGACCGGCTGCGCGAGGACGTGCGCGTGGCGGCGGCCGACCTGATCGCCATCGACTCGCTCGACGCGAAGCCGACGTACGAGGGCCTGGTCAACGCCGTCCAGGTCGGCATCCGTTACATCGAGGCCTGGCTGCGCGGGCTCGGCGCGGTCGCCATCTTCAACCTGATGGAGGACGCGGCCACCGCCGAGATCTCCCGCTCGCAGATCTGGCAGTGGATCAACGCCGGGGTCGAGTTCGCGGGCGGCGAGAAGGTCACCCCGGAGCTGGCCCGCAAGGTCGCCGCCGAGGAACTCGACGCCATCCGCAAGGAGATCGGCGAGGAGGCCTTCGCGGCCGGCCACTGGCAGGAGGCGCACGACCTGCTGCTCCAGGTGTCCCTGGACGAGGACTACGCCGACTTCCTCACCCTGCCGGCGTACGAGCGGCTGCGCGGCTGACCGTCACCGCCACGCATGGGCCCGGGGGCTTCCCCCCGGGCCCTTCGTCGCATCCCGGTCGTGTCCCGGCTCACCCCAGGTGCGCCGACCAGTCCTGCTCCGCCGCCGGCTTGCCGTGCAGGTCGGGGACGCGCTTCAGCCAGTCCGGGCGGCCCGCCTGGGTGCGGGCCGCGCGGGCGGCCTCCTCGGCGGCCAGCTGCTCGCGGCTCGGGAAGTCGGTGGGCAGCCACTCGGCCGAGAGCCGCACCCGGTCCAGCAGATAGCCGACGTAGGCGTCCCGGACGTCGTCGGGCGTGGCGAACCCGGCGTCCTCGGCGAGCCAGGCGTCCGGCACCTCGGCGACGATCCCGCGCAGCAGCTCCTCGGTCACCCGGGGCGCCAGCTCGGCGTCGGCGGCGCGCACATCGGGGCCGTAGTGGCCGAGGGCGTGGTGCCGGAAGTCGTACCGCCGGCCCGGGGTCGTGGTGTCCCAGCGGTGGTGGAAGACGAGGGCGGCGCCGTGGTCGATGAGCCAGAGCCGGGCCGGCGCGGTGCCGAGCGTGGGCCAGACCATCAGGTTGGAGCTGTGGACCGTACGGTCGACGTTGACGGTCAGCGCGTCCAGCCAGACGATCCGGCCGGCCTCCAGCGGGTCCACCGGGAACGTCCGGGCGATCTCCGGGGTGAAGTCCCGGGCCCCCGGCAGACAGTCCATGCCGAGGTTCACCCCCGCGCTGGCGCCGTGCAGGTCACGCACCTCCTGGTGCGGCTCGGCGGCGGCGATGGCCGGGTCGAAGTGCACGAGCACCAGCTCGGGAAAGCGCAGACCGAGCGCCCGGGCGAGTTCCCCGACGATGACCTCGGCGACCAGCGCCTTGTGCCCCTGCGCGGACCCGGTGAACTTGACGACATACGTGCCGAGGTCATCGGCCTCGACGACACCGGGGACGGAGCCACCCGAGCGCAAGGGTTCGATGTAGCGGGTCGCGGTGACTTCTCTCAGCACTTCCGAAGGCTCCCCACTCGCTGGCCTCGCATTCCATGATCCCGTCCAAGGCGCTGCAGTCCGTGCATATGTCCACGATGAGCCCTGGGGAGAATCTGGGGAGTTTCGACCGGCACGCTCATGTCGCTCCCTCCCCAGCAGTCCATCGATCACGCCGGAGGCCCCCGGCTCCGGCCTCAAGGCACGAAGTGAGCATAGTAACCAAGCGTGACAGCCGCGGACGGACGCCCGAGCCATCACGCCGGCGCCACCACGGGCTCCTCCAGCTCCAGCAGTACTCCGACACCCCGACCCGCACAGTGCAACAACCAAGGCCGAGGCGAGCCCTCAGCACGCTGGGGGTGAGAGAGCGCCGGTCCCACCCGTTCGGGATTTTGATACGCCGGCTATCCGACCGGCCTCAGCGCCCGCGCGAGCGCGTCGACGGTCACGCCGACGATCGCCCGGAGTTGCTCCGGGCTCGCCCCGGCCCTGCCCATCACCGCGAGGGACTGGTTCACGGCCGCTACGTGTACGGCGAAGTCCTCGGCCTCCTCGTCGGACATTCCGCCGGCCTTCAGCGCGGTGCGCAGGCGCGGGCGCTGGAGGCCGAACAACTCTTTGACACGCTCCGCGACGCCCGGGCTCAGCGCCGGACTCGCCATGACCGACTGGGCCATCAGGCATCCGTCGGGCACGGCGGGATCGGCGATGCGCCCCAGGGTGACGTCGAAGAACGCGCGGACGGCGGCGACGGGGTCCTCGGCCGCGCACGACAGGGCGGCGTCGTACTTGTCGCCGTAGCGCGTGGCGTAGCGATCCAGGCAGCGGAGGAAGAGCGCGTCCTTGTCGCCGAGCGAGGAGTAGATCGAGCTGCGGTTCAGGCCGGTCGCCCGGGACAGGTCGTCGAGCGAGGTGTCGGCGTAGCCGGAGCGCCAGAACTGGATCATCGCGGCGTCGAGCACCGTGTCCATGTCGAACTGCTTCTTGCCTGCCATGCGGCCCATCCTCCCATCTTGAACTGATCAGTTCAAGACGTGCTAGCGTCGCCTCACGGTCCACGCGCCTCGATGGAGGATTCCCATGACCAACCCCGTCCCCGCCCTGCCCCTGCAAGACCTGGCCGGATTCACGCACCGCTGGGTCGACGCCGACGGCATCCGCCTGCACGCCGTCGAAGGCGGCCGGCCGGACGGACCGGCCGTCGTCCTGCTCACCGGGTTCCCGCAGACATGGTGGGCCTGGCGGAAGGTCATGCCCGCTCTCGCCGACCGGTTCCGGGTCATAGCGATCGACCGGCCGGGCCAAGGCAATTCCGAGCATCCGGAGCTCAGCTACGACACGCACACGGTCGCCGCGCACATCCAGGCCGCCGTGAACGCTCTCGGCGTGCGGGACTACTGGCTCGCCGGGCACGACATCGGCGCCTGGGTCGCCTTCTCCCTCGCCCTGAACCACGAGGGCCGGCTGCGCGGGGTCGCGCTGCTCGACGCCGGAATTCCCGGTGTCACCATGCCGGAAGCGGTCCCCCTCGACCCGGCTCTGGCGTTCAAGACCTGGCACTTCGCGTTCCACGTGGTGCCCGGCCTGCCCGAGACGCTGATCGTGGGCCGCGAGCGGGAGTACGTCAGCTGGTTCCTGAAGACCAAGTCCCTCGCGCCCGACGCGTTCGAGGAAGCAGAGCTCGAACACTACGGCGCGGCCCTCGCCGTCGACGGCGGCCTGCGCACCGGCCTCGCCCACTACCGCGACGCCGCCGAGTCCGCGCGCAAGAACCGCGCGGCACTCGAGCGACGACGACTGACCGTGCCCGTCCTCGGAATCTCCGGCAGCCACGGCTCGATCCCGGACATGGCGGCCTCCCTCAGCCCGTGGGCCGAGAACGTGACCGGCGTCCTCGTGCCCGACGCCGGTCACTACATCCCCGAGGAACAGCCCGAGGCCGTCGCCACCGCCCTCACCGACTTCTTCAGCGGCCGTTAGCGCTCCGACAGGAGGGCGATCCCCCTTGCCGTCGGGGCCCGTCGGTCACGGGCCCGCTCCGCGATCGCCGGGTCGCCCCGCCGGCTCAGTGGCACGCAGAGGCAGGCATCTTCGAGATGCTGCACCGTACCCGCTCGCCGAGTGACACGAGGCGCCTCCGGCTTCCGGTCCCCGGCCTCGAGCATGAAGTGAGCATGGCAACCAAGCGTGACAGCAGGGGAGGGAGGCCCGAGCCGTCGCGCCGGCGTCACCCGGCACCGCCGCCCACCGCAGGGGCGGCTGTCACAAAGCGGGCCGCCGTCCGGACTGAAGGGATGACCGGACGGTGTGACCATCACGCCGTCGATGACTTCGGTCACCGCTTCAAGAGGAGGACGACATGAGCCGGGTCGACATCGCACACACGGATGCTCCGAGGAACGAAGAGTTGGTTCCGTCGCGCTACGCGCTGAAGGTCGGTGACATCGACGTGCTGATGATCAGCGACGGGGTGCTGCCGATCTCCCCCGTGACGCTGGCCACCAACGCCGCCACGGCCGACCTGTCGGCCTGGCTCAGTGACATGTTCCTGTCCCCGGAGGTGCTCGACTGGCCGTTGAATGTGGCCGTGGTGCGCAGCGGCGGCCGGACCGTCCTCGTCGATTCCGGGCTGGGGACGGAGTTTCCGGGCTTCCCGCGGGCCGGGCAGCTGGCCCTGCGGCTGGACGCCGCAGGGATCGATCCCGCGTCCGTGACCGACGTGGTGCTCACCCACTTGCACATGGACCACATCGGCGGGCTGCTCGTCGACGGTCTGAGGGGCCGGCTCCGCCCGGACCTGCGGGTCCATCTGGCGTCCGCGGAGGCCGAGTTCTGGGCGGCGCCCGACTTCTCCCGCACCGCCATGCCGGCACCGGTGCCGAGCGTGCTCCGGACGACCGCCTCGCGGTTCCTGGAGGTGTACCGCGGTCAACTGCGGCCGTTCGAGACGGAGTACGAGGTGGCGCCGGGAGTGAGGATCTGCCGCACCGGCGGTCACACCCCCGGCCACAGCATCGTCCGGCTGGAGTCCGGCGGCGACCGGCTGACATTCGCCGGTGACGCCGTGTTCCAGTGCGGGTTCGACAACCCCGAGTGGCACAACGGCTTCGACCACGACCCCGAGGAGTCGGCCCGCGTCCGGATCCGCCTCTTGAAGGAGCTGGCCGCGAGCGGCGAGCAACTGGTGGCCACCCACCTGTCGTTCCCTTCCGTCTGCCACGTAGCCGTCGCGGGGAACGCCTTCCGGTTCGTACCGGCCGTCTGGGATCACTGACCGCGCTCCGGGCGGGCCGGCGCGTGAGCGGCCGGCCCTGCCACGCGGCCCGGGCGGTCCGGCCCACGTAGGGTCCCGCCGTCCCGGGCTGCCCGTCCCCGTGACGGTGGGCGGGACGGCTCGGGATCCCCGGGATCCGGCACTCGGTGCCGGGCACGCCGTATACGCCCCCCTGGTGACGCGGTACGCCGTGTCCGTGGCGGCCCGGAGCGCGGGCAGGGCATGCGTCGACGACCGTCGGCGGAGCCGAGGGGACGGTTGCTCGGCGGACGGTGATCACGGCTTCCGTCGTCGAGGCGCTCGCGGGACGGCCGTGCGCCGTGGTGTGGTGGGGGCTCGGAGCGTCGTCGGTCAGGGTCTCGTGGGCGGCGGCGGTCCGGACTCCCGGCCGGGGCGGAGAACCGTCATAGACCAGGAGATCCGTACGCAGCCGCTTGTAGCATGGGGCGCCCGAAGCCAGAAGGGACGACCCATGCGCGCTGGCGCCCAGCCCGGCAGCCTCGATCGAGCCACGAAGGACTTCCTTTCGGCGCGGCCGCAGCTCTTCGGCGTCGCGTACCGGATCCTGGGCAGCGCGGTGGAGGCCGAGGACGTCGTGCAGGAGACCTGGGTGCGGTGGCAGAACACCGACCGTGCGCAGGTCCGTGAACCGGCCGCCTTCCTGACCACGGTCGCCACAAGGCTGGCGATCAATGTGGCCCAGTCGGCGCGGGCACGCCGGGAGTCTTATGTCGGGCCCTGGCTTCCCGAACCCGTCGACACCGCGCAGGACCCGCAGTTGGGCGCGGAACGGGCCGAGGCCCTGGAGATGGCGGTCCTGCTGCTGTTGCAGAAGCTGAATCCCGTGGAGCGAACCGCCTATGTGCTCCGGGAGGCGTTCGACTACCCCTACCGGCGGGTCGCCGAGATCCTGGAGACCACCGAGGCCAACGCCCGTCAGCTGGTGAGCCGGGGCCGCAGGCACCTGGCCGCCGAACGCAAGGAACCCGTCACCCCGGAAGCCCATCGGCGGCTGCTGGAGGTCTTCCTCTCCGCGGCGCGGACGGGCGACCTCTTGGTACTGGAGGGCGTGCTCGCCGCCGACGTCGTCAGCTACTCGGACGGGAACGGAATCCGCGGCGCGTCCAGGATCCCGGTCGTCGGACGGCCGCACGTCTCGCGGTATCTCGTCGCCTTCGCTCCGCGCTTCTGGCCGCGGGCGGAGACCCGGTGGGTCGAGGCGAACGGCCGGTCGGCCGTGCTGGTCTCGTCCGGCGAGCAGCCGGTCGCCCTGCTGACCGCCGACATCTCGGCGGACGGCATCGGCCGGCTCATGTGGGTGATGAACCCGGCCAAGCTGGCACCGTACGTGGCCTCGCTGAGCGACTGATCCGCCGGCTGGAGTCTTCGGCCGACACTGACGTGGTGGCGGCACCGCGGGTCCGCGTCCCTGACCGGACGACTTGACGAGTGCGCCGCACGGGGCATCGCCGGGGCACGGTGTGAACCGTCGGGCAGGGCGGAGCCGTCTTGACGCCATGACGAGCCGTCGCGGATACCCGCCGAATCCCGAAGGAGTCCTGACCGATGTGGTCCAGCATCGTGGCCGTGCTCGGCACCCTGGCCGGTGCCGCCCTGGCGGGATACGTCCAGCGGTCCGGTGACCGGCGGGCCCGCGACTACGCGCACCGTCAGGAGGTGGCGCGCGCCGTCGCCGAGTTGCTGGAGGCCATCGTCCGCCACCGTGAAGTGCACTGGCTGGTCGTCGAGTCCCGGCGCGCCGGTGCCGGCGGGACGGAGGAGGAGCGCACGGCCCGGGCGACCACCCGCAGCGCGGCCACGGTCGCCCGCGACCGGGTCGGACTGCTCGTCGTCTCGGACCCCGCGCTGCTGGGCGCCGCCGAGACCGCGTGGCGGACGGCCGTGGACCTGCACGACATAGTCCTGGGCGCGGCGGCCGACGGCCGGTTCGCGCCCGACGTGGAGGCGGAGTTGGAAGCCGCCCGGAACCGGTGCCGCGACGCCCACACCGCCCTCCGCATCGCGGGATCCGCGTACGTACACGCTCGTTGAGGGGGTGCGGGTGGCAGGGCCCGCTTTCGCCGTACCGCGTACCGCGTCCGCCGGCATGGTCTTCGGGCGCGCGCTCGCCCGTCGCGGTGGCGGCGGGCAGGCTCCGGCCCGTCCTGCCGGTGGTGGCCGGTCCGAGCGAGGGACGGCTTCCCGACCGCCTCCTGGAGGCCGGCCCAGGCGGGCCCGTGGTGGTCAGCCCGCCGTCAGCACTTCGACCCCGTCCGCCATGAGCCGCTCGACCACCGGGTCGTGCGGGGCCGCGTCCGTGATGAGTCCGCTGACCTCTTCCCAGGGCAGGACGCGGTACCGGGAAGCGGTGCCGATCTTCTCGGAGGAGGCGAGGACGTAGGTGTCCGCGGCCCGTGCCGCGAGGGCGCGTTTCATCGCGGCGTCCTCGGCGTCGCCGGTGGTCAGCCCCGCCTCGGGGTGCACGCCGGTGACGCCGAGGAGGAAGAGGTCGGCGGAGACGTTCTGCGCGGCCTCGACGGCGGCCGCGCCGCAGGTGACCGCCGAGTGCTTGAACAGGCGGCCGCCGAGTACGAAGACCTCGGCTCGCGGATGGTCGAGCAGCGCGGCGGCGATCGTCGGGCTGTGGGTGATCACCGTACAGGCCAGATCCTTCGGCAGCGCGTGGACGACGGCCAGGGCGGTGGTGCCTCCGTCGAGGATCACCACGCCGCCGGGCCGCACCAGCCCGGCGGCCACCGAGGCGACCTTCCGTTTACCGTCCGGAGCCACGGCCTGCCGGGCGCCGTAGTCCGCCACCGCCGGTGAAACGGGAAGCGCGCCGCCGTAGACCCGCTGGCACAACCCCTCGCCGGCCAGGTCGCGCAGGTCGCGCCGCACGGTGTCCTCGGAAATCCGCAGCTCGGCGGCGACGTCCTTGGCGACGATCTTGCCCTCCCGGGCGAGCAGGCCCAGCAGGTGGTCACGCCGTTCAGCAGCCAGCATCCGCATTCTCTCCTGTTCTTGCACGTTTCTGCATGTACTGTAGCGCCCATGACCGACAAGCCCCTGCTCATCCTCATCGCCGGGCCCTATCGCTCCGGCACCAACGGCGACCCGCAGGCCATGGCCGCCAACCTCGCACGGCTCGAAGCGGCCGCATGGCCCGTCTTCGCCGCGGGCCACCTTCCCGTCATCGGAGAATGGATCGCCCTGCCCGTTCTGCGCTCGGCCGGCGCGGGCCCCACCGATCCCCTCGCCGACGAGGTGCTGTACCCGGCCGCCGAACGTCTGCTGGCCCGCTGCGACGCCGTGCTGCGCCTGCCCGGCGACTCCCGGGGAGCCGACCAGGACGTCGCCACCGCACGCCGCCGCGGCCTGCCCGTCTACTACGACATCGCGCAGATCCCGCCCCTGAACCGGCAGGGGGACGCATGAGTCCCCGGCCCGGCGTGGACACCCCCGACCACCGCGGCCGCATCGGCCTCGACCAGGCGGGACGCGATCTGCGCCGCAACCCCGATGTCGTCGTCCGCGACGTCGAACTCACCTCTCAGGGCTGGCACGTCCTGCGACGCACCACCTTCGACTACCGCCGCCGCGACGGACGCTGGGAAAGGCAGGCACGCGAGACATACGACCGCGGCAACGGCGCGGTCGTCCTGCCCTACGACACCGCACGCGAACGCGTCCTGCTCACCCGCCAGTTCCGCTACCCGGCCTACGTCAACGACCACCCCGACGGCATGCTCATCGAAGCCGCCGCGGGACTGCTCGACGCCGACGATCCGCCCGCCGCCATCCGCCGGGAGGCGGCCGAAGAACTCGGCGTCACCCTCGGCCGGCTCACCCACGTCCTCGACGCCTATATGAGCCCCGGCTCCGTCACCGAACGCCTCCACTTCTTCGCCGCCCCCTACTCCCCCGGCGACCGGACCGGAACCGGCGGCGGAATCGAGGAGGAGGGGGAGGACATCGAGGTCCTCGAACTGCCCTTCGCCGAGGCCCTCGCCATGACCCGCGACGGACGCATCACCGACGGCAAGACCATCATGCTCCTGCAATGGGCGGCCCTGGACGGCCCTTTCGCCCCCGCCGCACCGCAGGCCCGCCAGGCACCGCCCGCCGCCGGGCACGCCGGGCACGCCGGGCACGCCGGGGGACAGCCCTACCCGCAAGCAGGGGGCCGGCGGTATCCCCCACCCGTACCCTGAGCGAAAATACTGGGCCCGGTTCAGTCGTCACCCGACAACCGGGAGTCTTCCGTGTACGAGCAGGCGTGTACTGCGGACGGGGCACGTTCGTCCGGGCGGGGTGGCCGCGGGCGCGGTGGGCGCAGGCTGCGGGTCACTGCCGTAGGGGCGCTGGTGACGGCGGCGATCACCGCCGGCCTCACCCTGCCGGCGTCGGCCGCGGGCCCCGAGGACGCGTCGGTCGCGCGCGGCGGACACGGGGCCACCCAGGCGGCCTTGGACTCGGTCGTGCGGGAAGGACCGCCCGGCGGTATCGCCCTCGCCGAGCGGGGGCGCACCACCTGGGCGGGGCGTGCGGGAACGGCGGATCCGGCGACCGGCCGGAAGCCGCGCGCCGATGGCCGCTTCCGGATCGGCTCGATCACCAAGACGTTCGTGGCCACGGTGATGCTCCAGCTGGAGGCCGAAGGAAAACTCAGCCTGGACGACACCGTGGACGACTGGCTGCCGGGTCTGGTGGCGGGGAACGGCAACGACGGCAGCAAGGTCGAACTCGTGCGGCTCCTCAACCACACCAGCGGCATCTACAGCTACACCGACGACGAGACCTTCAAAAGGAAGGAGTTCAGCACCGACTTCCTCCGGCACCGCTACGACACCTGGACGCCCCGCCGGATCGTGCGGCTCGCCATGTCCCACCGGCCCGACTTCGCCCCCGGCGACGGCTGGAGTTACTCCGACACCAACTACGTCATCGCCTCCATGGTGATCCAGAAGGCCACCGGCCACACCTACGCCCACGAGATCGAGCACCGCGTCCTGCGCCCCCTGGGCCTGGACTCCACCAGTGTGCCGGGCACCAGCGCCCGCCTGCCGGGACCGAGCGGGCGCGCCTACTCGAAGCTCACCGGGGAACTCGCCGGACCCGGCGAGCCGGACAGCGCGATCTACGACGTCACCGAGCTGAACCCCTCCTTCGCGGGCGCCGCCGGAGAGATGATCTCCAACAACCGTGATCTCAACCGGTTCTACCGGGCCCTGTTCTCCGGCCGGCTCCTTCAGAAGCCTCAGCTGGAGAAGATGATGACGACCGTGTCGATCGAGAACGTGCCGAACTTCTCCTACGGCCTGGGACTGATGAAGATGACGTTGCCCTGCGGCACCGAGGTGTGGGGGCACAACGGCGGCATCCAGGGCTCCATCTCGGAGACCATGGCGACGGCCGACGGCGATCACGTGCTGTCGCTGAACTTCAACGGCGACTGGAACGTCCACGAACAGCGGGTCGTCGACGCCGAGTTCTGCGGCTCGTGAGGGGAACGACTGGGCCACTGCCCTGTGCCGCTGCGAACCGCGCTACGGCGACGGAGGCGGGTCACCGGGACCGCCCTGCTGCAAGGACGCCCAGACGGTGGCAAGCGTCACGAGCTGGGCGACCACGAACGCCGAAGAGACATCTCGCGGGCAACGATGCGCCGAGCGACACGGTGGCCGGATTCAGTCGCCCAGCAGCGGGTTGGGCAGTGGCAGGTAGCGGGCGTCCGCGCCGTCCGCCGCCGTCCAGCGCAGCAGCAGGTTGGTCTTGCCGGGCAGGGTGGGCGCGGTGAGCAGCGCGGGGATCTCGGGCAGGTCGTGCCGGGCGAGTTCGTGGCGCACGGCGGGCCACGGGTCGTAGCCGGGATGGTGGTCGGCGAGGGCCCCGGCGATCTCGGTGAGGTGGTTGACGACCAGGCAGTACACCAGGCGCTCCCAGCCCGACGCGCGGCTCACGTCCGGCAGCAGCTTGGCCCCCTCGGCGTCCCGGAACAGGGCCTGCACGGGTGTGCCGGCCGCGTCCACGGCGACCAGGGTGTTCTGCAGATGGGCCTCCAGGACCACCCCGTGGGTGCCGAACGCGGTCAGGGCGGGCGGTACGACCTGCCGCAGATACGCCTCCCACCACCCGCCCGGGTCGTCCGTGGCGGCCAGCGGACTGTCCTCGAAGCCCTCGGCAAGGCCCGCCGCGAGCAACGGGGTGGCACCCGGCAGGAGGTGGCCGCGCAGCCCGTCGCGGACCAGTACGGCCAGTTCCTCGAAGGCGAAGGCGGCGGTGCGGTAGCCGCGGTCGCTCAGCCAGGCCGCGGGCGGGCCCAGTGCCGCGAAGGCACGCCCGGCGGCGGTGTCGGTACGGCGCAGCCGGCGCAGGTCGTGGCGCCACAGCCGGCGGATGTCGTTGGTGATGCGTACGTCCAGGCTGAACTTCAGGAACAGGTCGCGGCGGGGCTCGTACACCGTGCGGACGGCGGCCGTCGGCCAGACCGGGAACGCGGTGGTGCCGAGCCGCAGCAGCCGGCCGTCGGCGAAGGCGGGGGCGAGTTCGCGGGCGGTGAGGTCGAGCTGCCAGGGGTGGGCGGGCAGCAGCCGGTAGCCCGGCGGGGCGGTGCCGAGGGCGTCCAGCGCTCCGGTGTCGCCCTCCTCCGCCACCTGGTCCTCGCGGACGCCGAGCAGCACCAGCGGGAAACGGGCGTGCGCCTCGGGCGCGTACGGCAGCCAGGACGCGACCGGGCCGCCGCCGCGCGCCTTGGGGGCCGGGTGGAAGGGGTGGCCGGTGAGCAGGGACTGCTCGGAGCGCAGATACGGGTCCGCGGGGGGCGTGGCCCTCGCGCGGGCGGTGAGCAGGGCGGCGACCGCGTCCCGGCTGTCGATCATCTCGGCGGGCAGATCGCCGCCGGGCAGCCCGGTGTGCCGGCGCAGCACCTCCGCGACCAGTTTGACCAGTTCCGGGTGGCCGATCCGGTGCCAGGCGCCGGCCGCGTACAGCTCGGGGTCGGCGGGCCGGCGCCCGGCGCGCACCCGCAGCAGCCGGCCGTCGGGCAGCCGGTAGGCCCGGCGGTCACCGACGTCCGGCAGCCGGTGCGTCCCGCGGTCACCGGCCTCCGGGAGCGGCACGGCCACCTCCCGCAGCAGGCAGTTGAGCAGGGGCGCTGCCGCGTACGCGTCGGCCGGGCGGCCGGCCTCGCCGGTGGGGGGTGTGAGGTCCACGCGTTCCATTCGTCCGTCGTCCAGGGGCCCACGGTCGTCCCGGCGCACGCGGGGCGCGTCGGCGGGAAGCCGGGGACGATCAGTATGGCTGCCGTGCCCGGCGCTCCCCACCCCTGCCGTGCGCGGGGGTACCGGCACTGCCGTACCCGACCGGTTCGCGCGGCAACCGTCCGGCCACGCCCGGCACAGCCGTACCCGGCCATGCCCGACACAGCCGTACCCGACCGTTCCCGACACCGCCGCACCCGACCGGTCCCGCAACAACCGTCCCGGCCGCGCCCGGCCCGCCGTACCCGACCGGTTCCGGTACTGCCGTACCCGGCGGTCCCCGACAATCGTGCCGTGCCCCGCCTACCCCAGGAGCCGATCGTGCACCCTGCTCCCGCCACCGAGTCCGTGTTCGCCGAGGAACTGGCCGCCGTCCGGCCGGAACTGCTGCCCGGTTACGCGGCGGAGCTGCCCGGCGCGCGGGCCGCCGTGCTGACCCGGCTGTGGCGGGCGCTGGCGTACGAGCCGCTGCCGTTCGTCACCGGCCGGGAGTCCGGCGCGCACGGGCTCGCGGTGCGCCTGTCCGACGGGCGGCGGCTGCGCGGGCCGCATGCGGACCCGTACGCCACCGCCGGGTACGTCACCGCCGTGCACCTGGACCGGGAGCGGTACGACGATCCGGCGCGGCTGATGGACGCGCTCGGGGGGCCGGGCGCGGCCGGGTTCGTGGCGGAGCTGGCGCACAGCGTGGCGTCGCTGGCACTGTCCCGGGCCGGCGCGGAGCGGCGGGGGGACGAGTGGCCCCCGGCCGAGGGCGGGGGGAGGGACTGGGAGTGGGAGCGGCGGGTGACCGACGGGCACCCCTTCCACCCGGGCTGCCGGTCCCGGCCCGGTTTCTCGGTGGCGGAGCAGCTGGCGTACGGCCCGGAGCACGGCCCGGTGGTGGAGCTGGGCACGGTACCGGTACCGGCGGCCGACTGCCTGGTGTCGGGGCAGTGGCCCGCGGAACTCCGGGACGGCGGAAGACTGTTGCTGCCGGTGCATCCCTGGCAGGCGGCGCATGTGCTCAAGCGGTCGTACGACGTGTGGCGCCCGGCCCGGCCGCTGATGTCCCTGCGTACGCTGGCGCTGCCCGGCGGCCCGCATGTGAAGACGGCGCTGAGCGCCCGGCTGACGTCGTCGGTGCGGGACATCTCCGCCTACTCGGTGCGGGCGGCGGCGCCGCTGTCCGCCTTCGCCGAGGAGCTGGTGACGCGCACCGGCGGGCTGCTGCACCTGACCCGCACGCTCGGGGCGGTCACCGCGCACTCCCCCGATCTGGCCGCGCTGCTGCGTGAGCCGCCGGAGGTGTACGCGGGGCCGGGTGAGCGGGTGGTGCCGGTGGCCGCGCTCGCCACCACGCCGTTGCCCGGCCGTCCCGGCTGGCTGGCGGAGTTCGCCCGGCTGGCGCTCACGGTGGGCCTGCGGCTGCTGGATCTGGGCGTGGCGCTGGAGGCCCACGGCCAGAACCTCCTGGTGGTGCTGGCGGCGGACGGCACGCCGCTGCGGCTGGTCTACCGGGATCTGGCCGACATCCGCGTCAGCCCCGCCCGGCTGGCCCGGCACGGCATCACCCCGCCCGCCCTCACCGGCCGGCTGATCACCGACGACCCGACGGCCCTGCGCCGCAAGCTCTTCGGCTCCCTGCTGTGCGGTGCCCTGGCCGGCACGGCAGGCTCCGCCGGGGCCTTGGCCACCGCCCTGGAGGCAACCCTCCCCGGCCTCCCGCCCACCCCGGACCTGCCCGCCCTGCGCGAGGCCCCGCTCCCCGCGAAGGCGCTGACGCTGATGCGCCTGTCCCCCGCCGGTACGGGGGACCTCTGGGCGCAGCTGCCGCAGCCGCGATCGGTGCCGCGCTGAGTACGGGTCGGGGCGGGCGGTCGGCGCGGCTGGTGCCGATGGTGCGGCTGGGCGAGTGCGCGACCCGGGGCGCCGCCCCGCCGCGCGCCTCCCGCCCGAGCACCTCGGGCACGACCTGGCACCGGCCGGCCCGGGCCCCGCCCGCTCTGCTCGCCCCCGCGCCCACCGTCCGCCCCCACCCGGCGTTTTGGAGTCCGGCGTGTCTGATCAATAGGATCCGGCGATGATCAGAAGACAACGGCTGGCGGTGGGAGTCTGTGCTCTGTTCGCCGCCCTGACCGCCGGGATCGCGTTCCCCTCCGGCGCGGTCGCCGACGAGACGGAGCAGGACGCTCCGAAGGTCGAACTCGTGCTGGACGTCAGTGGTTCCATGCGGACCCGGGACATCGACGGCGGCACCCGGATGGCCGCGGCGAAGCAGGCGTTCAACGAGGTGCTGGACGCGACGCCCGAGGAGGTCCGGCTCGGCATCCGTACGCTCGGCGCCAACTACCGCGGCAACGACCGCAAGGAGGGCTGCAAGGACACCGCGCAGCTGTACCCGGTGGGCCCGCTGGACCGGACCGACGCGAAGACGGCGGTGGCCACGCTGTCGCCCACCGGCTGGACGCCGATCGGACCCGCGCTGCTGAAGGCGGCGGACGATCTGAACGGCGGCAACGGCACCCGCCGTATCGTGCTGATCAGTGACGGCGAGGACACCTGCCAGCCGCTCGACCCGTGCGAGGTGGCCCGGGAGATAGCGGCCAAGGGCATCGGCCTGACCATCGACACCCTCGGCCTGGTGCCCGACGCCAAGACCCGCGCCCAGCTCAGCTGCATCGCGGACGCCACCGGCGGTACCTACACCGACGTCCGGCACAAGGAGGAACTGAGCGACCGGGTCGGCCAGTTGGTTGACCGGGCGGCGGATCCGGTGGTGACCCCGGTCGCCACCGAGGGCGCCGACCGGTGCGAGAAGGCCCCCGTCCTGAAGTCCGGTCTCTACACCGACCGCGAGGAGTTCGGGCAGCAGCGCTGGTACAAGGTGGACGTCGAGCCCGGACAGGAGCTGCGCGCCTCGGTGAGCGTGGCGGACGACCGGGCCGTGAACCCCCACTACGGGGTGCTGCTGCGGGCGGTGACCGTGCACGGCCGGGAGATCGTGCGCGGCGAGGCCGCGGGCACCGGCCGTACGGACGTCATCTCCACCGGTCTGCGCTACCCGAAGCAGGACAGCGACGACGACTCGGCGCCCGCGGAGACGGTGTGTCTCCAGGTCACCCAGTCCTTCTCGGCGGCCTCGGGCGTGAAGACCACACCAGGTCTGCCGCTGGAGCTGACCCTCGATGTGGTGGACGGCCCCTCGGGCCACCGCGACGTGGCCGCCTTCGGTCTCGGCCGTGGCTGGTGGCTGCTCGGTGCCCTGGTGCTGGCCGGCTTCCTCGCGGGTCTGCTGTGGGGCTGGCTGTCGCGCTGGCGGGTCTCGGTCTGGAGGACGAACTGATGCGGATCACACGAGTGCTGGGCGCCGCGCTGCTGGCGCTGGGGCTGGCCGCCGGGCCGGCCGCCGCGGACTCCTCGCCCTCGCCGGGCGCCTCGGCCGACGACGGCGCGCCCACCCAGGCGGGCACCTCGTTCCGTACGGCGGCGGAGATCGAGCAGGGCGAGCGGGCCACCGCCTCCGGCTCCACCGGCGACTACCTGTACTGGTCCTTCCCGGCGGACACCGGGCAGCGCCCCACCGTCAAGGCGACGGTGAAGCTCCCGGCCAGGCACGGCGCCGAGACCTGGCAGCTCGACGTGTACGACGGGCTGCGGCGCCGCCAGGCCTGTCAGTACGGCGCCCAGTCGCGCACCGCCGCGCCGGACGCCGGCTCCGTGGAACTGGCCTGTGTGCTGCGTACGGTGCGCGGCTGGTCGGAGCCGTGGGCCAACGACCCGCTGCCGGGCACGTACTACATCCGGCTGACGGTGGTGGACCTCGCCGATTCCGACCTCGGCCAGCCGGTCGGCGCCGAAGTACGCGTCGACTCCAAGGACATCGGCGGCGCGGCGGCGGTCGACGGCTCGCTGGGCAAGCCGCTCGTCCCGGGTATCGCCGTCAAGTCCGGAGAGGAGAAGGAGGGTTCGAAGGAGGCCGTGCTGTCCAGCTTCGGCCGCGACGGCTGGTCGTCCGGCTGGTGGTCGGACCGCTGGGTGTGGACCGGCATCGGTGGTGTGCTGGCCGCGCTGGCCGGCATCGGCGGCTACGCGCTGACGCGCGGGGCGGGCCGGCCGTCCCGGGTGCCACCGGGCGCCTGACCGTTAGGTCCTTGAGATTCCGTGAAGGCCCGCCGCTCCGGCGGGCCTTCGCCTTTGCCGCACCGGCCGCAGCGCCCGGTTGTCACGTCGGCCACCGCAC
The DNA here is from genome assembly GCF_011820545.1 of Streptomyces sp. DSM 40868. Taxonomy (NCBI): domain Bacteria; kingdom Bacillati; phylum Actinomycetota; class Actinomycetes; order Kitasatosporales; family Streptomycetaceae; genus Streptomyces; species Streptomyces sp. DSM 40868. The sequence goes on along the minus strand of NZ_CP050504.1, from coordinate 6,891,795 downwards.
CGGGCCGCAGCGCCCTTCTCACGCCGGCCGCCGAGCCCCGCGTCACGCCTCGCGCAGTGCCTTGGCGAGAGTGCCCTCCCCGGTCACCGTCACCCGCCCGTCCCGTACCGCGTCCGGCAGGGCCAGTTCGCCTCGGGCGACGGCCTCGCAGGTCGCCGCGTCCATCACCAGGCGGGCGTCGGCCGGGCCGGGGGCGGGCCCGTCGCCGTAGACCGGCCCCTCCTCGGCGCCGACGCGGAGGTGGAACTCCCCCTCCTCCAGGCGTACTTCGAGGAGGCCCTCGCCCTCCAGCGCGCGCAGCAGCGGCAGCGCGAACCAGTGCGCCCGCACGGCGTCGGTGGGCCTGCGCTCGCCCAGTTCCCGCGCGCCCCAGGTGCCGAGCGCCTGGAGGACCGGCAGCAACTCGCGGCCACGGGCGGTGAGTTCGTACACGTACGCGGCGCCCGGCGGGGGCAGCCGGCGCCGGGTCGTCAGGCCGTCGCGTTCCATCTCCTTCAGCCGTGAGGCGAGTACGTCCGTGCTCACGCCGGGCAGGTCCGCGTGCAGGTCCGTGTAGCGGCGGGGACCGGCGAGCAGCTCCCGGACGATCAGCAGGGTCCAGCGGTCGCCGACCAGATCGAGGGCACGGGCCGCGGAACAGTACTGGTCGTAGCTTCGGCGAGGTGACATGCGACGCAGTGTAGACGCGTTGTTGGACTTTCCAAGCTCTCACTTGGTAAAACCAAGCAACACGAGTTTCCGGAGGGGCCCATGGAGTTCCGGCAGTCCAACAAGCTCAGCGAGGTGTGCTACGAGATCCGCGGCCCGGTGATCGAGCACGCCAACGCGCTGGAGGAGGCGGGGCACAGCGTGCTGCGCCTGAACACCGGCAACCCCGCGGCCTTCGGCTTCGAGGCGCCGGAGGAGATCCTCCAGGACATGATCCGGATGCTGCCGCGGGCGCACGGCTACACCGACTCCCGGGGCGTCCTCTCCGCCCGCCGCGCGGTCGCCCAGCGCTACCAGACCCTGGGCCTGGACGTCGACGTGGACGACGTCTTCCTGGGCAACGGCGTCTCGGAACTGGTCTCCATGGCCGTCCAGGCGCTGGTGGAGGACGGCGACGAGATCCTCATCCCCGCGCCGGACTTCCCGCTGTGGACGGCCGCCACCACGCTGGCCGGCGGCAAGGCCGTGCACTACCTGTGCGACGAACAGGCCGACTGGAACCCCGACCTGGCCGACATGGCGGCGAAGATCACCGACCGCACCAAGGCCGTGGTCATCATCAACCCCAACAACCCGACGGGTGCGGTCTATCCGAAGGAGATCGTCGAGGGCATCCTCGATCTCGCCCGCCGGCACGGCCTGATGGTGTTCGCCGACGAGATCTACGACCAGATCCTGTACGACGACGCCGTGCACCACTCGGCCGCCGCGCTCGCCCCCGACCTGGTCGTCCTCACCTTCTGCGGGCTGTCCAAGACCTACCGGGTGGCGGGCTTCCGTTCCGGCTGGCTGGTCGTCACCGGCCCCAAGCAGCACGCCAAGGACTACCTGGAGGGCCTGACCATGCTGGCCTCCATGCGGCTGTGTGCCAACGCGCCCGCGCAGTACGCCATCCAGGCCGCGCTCGGCGGACGCCAGTCCATCCGCGAACTGACCCGGCCCGGCGGCCGGTTGCACGAGCAGCGGACCGTGGCCTGGGAGAAGCTCAACGAGATCCCCGGCGTGTCCTGCGTCAAGCCCAAGGGTGCGCTGTACGCCTTCCCGCGCATCGACCCCAAGGTGCACCCGATCCACGACGACGAGAAGTTCGTCCTGGACCTGCTGCTGCGCGAGAAGATCCAGGTGGTCCAGGGCACCGGCTTCAACTGGCCCGCGCCCGACCACTTCCGCATCCTGACCCTGCCGTACGCGGAGGATCTGGAGGCGGCCATCGGCCGGATCGGCAGGTTCCTCGCCGGGTACCGGCAGTAGAGAGCCGGAGCGGAAGCCGTCAGAAGGCGGGTCAGAAAGCCGGTTGTAAGCGGCGAGTTGGCCCGTTTCGCTCGCTTGTGCGAAGATCACCGCGCATGATCGGGGGACTTCCGCGACGAGTCCTCGGTGCGCGCCCGACCAGCGCAGCACCGCGGCACACCGCACCGCCGCGCCCCGGTCCGCTCCATCGACCAGGGGGGAAGCAGCAGTGTTCTCGTACCGAAACCCGGACTCCTGCGGGCACCCGGACTCGCCCGGAAGGCCCTCCGTGCGCGGCGGGCGCGGGGTGGTCGTCGCCCTGCTCTGCGCGGTGCTGACCGCGGTCGCGGTACCGGCCGCGCACGCCGGGGCTCCCGCGCCGGCCGCCGGGCAGGACGCGCGGCAGGCGGCGCGTTTCTGGACCGCCGAGCGCATGGCCGCAGCCCAGCCGCTCGACGCGCTGCGGCACGCCCCGACGACACCGTCGTCCGCGGCGGCCGCGGCGGCCCGGCCGAAGGGCACCCTGTTCCGGGGCACCCGGCTGGTCGGCACGTTCTTCGGCTCCGACGGACCGCGCGGCACCACCTGGCACTGCACCGGCAGCGTCATCGACACCAAGGCCCGGAACATCGTGCTCACCGCGGCCCACTGCGCGCGGGGCATGACGGGCGACTACATCTTCGTCCCCAAGTTCGTGAAGGGCGCGGCCCCGGACCGGCAGCCGTACGGCATCTTCCCCGTCAAGCGGATCTTCACCGACCCGCGGTACGTGCCCGACCGGGGCTCGTCCACCACCAAGAAGGCCGCCTCCGACCTGGACACCGCGTTCGCCCGGGTCTCGGCCAACCAGTGGGGCAAGTCCCTCCAGGACGCGGTGGGCGGCGGACTGACCTTCACCCGGCCCGCCGGCTACACCCACCGGGGCGTCACCGTCGTCGGCTACCCCTCCCACCGGCACAACAGCGCCGGACGCGCGGTCAAGTGCACGGTCCCCACCAGTCAGTTGCGCGGCTACCGGCAGCTGTCGATGACCTGCGGCGGCTACTACGGCGGGGTCTCCGGCAGCCCCTGGATCACCGACTACAAGGACGACGCCCGCACCGGCCACGTCATCGGCAACCTCGGCGGCTACAACGGCGGCGGCAACGACGCCAACGTGGACTACATCAGCTACGCCACCGCGTTCGGCGCCGACGCCGCGAACCTCCTCGCCCGCGCCGTCGCCGATCAGGCCCCGCCCGCCGACCTGCCCCCGTACCGGGGCCTGAACGGCAGCCTGCCGGGCGGCGCCGGGCGCTGGCGCAAGGCCGCGTTCACGGCGTCGGGCGAGTACACCGGTGACCGGCACGGCGATCTGCTGGTGGTGTGGTCCGACGGCGGAGTCACCCTGTACCCGGGCGACGGCAAGGGCGGGTTCGGCGCCGAGAAGCGGCTGCGGCCGGCCAACTCCACCTGGACCCACGCCCGTACGGTGGCCGGCGGCACCTTCGCCGGTGGCCGGCGGGCGGGGCTGCTGGTGCGCTGGTCCGACGGCGAGGTCACCCTCTACCCGCAGCCCGGCCCCTCGGGCCTCGGCCGGGAGATCCGGATGGCGGCACCCGGCTCCGTGTGGAAGAACGCCGCCCAGTTCACCGCCGGAGCGTTCCGGGACGACGGGGGCACCGGCCTGCTGGTCCGCTGGGCCGACGGCGGGCTCTCCCTCTACCCGGGGGTCGGCACCGGCGGCCTCGGCACCGGCACCCGGCTCCTGCCCGCGGGCGGCACCTGGACCAAGGCGGCCCTGCTGACCGGCGGCGACTTCGGCGGTACGGCCGCCGGGGATCTGCTGGTGCGCTGGGCGGACGGCGCGCTCGACACCTACGCCGGTACCTCGGCCGCGGGCCCCGGCACCAAGTCCCGTCTGCGCGGCCCGAACAGCCTGTGGCAGCGGGCCCGGGTGCTGACCGCCGGCGCCTTCCGCCACGACGGCCCGGCCGACGACCTCGTCGTGTGCTGGTCCGACGGGGAGGTCACGCTGTACGCCGACACCGGCACCAAGGGCCTCGGCACCGAGTACACGCTGGTCCACCCCGGCACCTGACCGCACCACGGCACTTCCAGGGGGAACGATGCCCGCCACCACCCGACCGGCCGGCGGCCTCGCCGCGCTCACGGCCGGCCTCACGCTCATGGCCGGACTGACGCTGACGGCCTGCGACACCACCACGACCGCCACACCGGACGCCACCGCACCGCCCTGCCGGACCGCCGCGCTGACCTGGACGCTGTCGCTGCTCGACGGCGACGCCGACGGCGACGGCGACGGCGACGGGCGGGAAGGCAACCGGTCAGGGGCGCGTCTCACCGCCGTCAACAAGGGTTCCGGGGCCTGCCTGTTCGCGGGGTACCCGGGCCTGGAGATCCACAACGGCAAGGCGGACGGCATCGAGGGCGCCGGTGCCGGGCGGCCCTCGGCCGTCGCCCTGCCCGGCCACGCCTCCGTCACCGTGGACCTGCGCTACACCCGCCGCGGCACGCCGGGCGCGGGCACCTGGTGCGTACGGCAGCACGAGGCCGCCGTCACGGCGCCGCACGACACACACGGCACGGTCGTCCCGGTCACGGACGCGCACGGGAAGGCGGCCGTGCTCGACGCGTGCGGGGAGACCATCGCCATGGCCCCGCCACGCCGGGCGGGGGCCGGAGCCTGACGGCGGCGGGGCACCGGGGAACGCCGTCTGGCGCAGTCCGTCCTGCGGGCGGCGGCGGCCCTGTGACACCGTGCCGTCATGGGTGACCTCTTTCTCGTGCGGCACGGGGAGACCGAGTGGTCGCGGTCCGGACGGCACACCGGCCGGACCGACGTACCGCTCACCGAGCGCGGGCGGGACGAGGCGCGCCTGCTGGTCCCGCTGATCCGCTCGCACCGGATCGGGGCGGCCTTCGTCAGCCCCCTCCAGCGGGCGCGCGAGACCGCCGAGCTGATCGGCATCCCGGACGCGCGGGTCGACGCCGACCTGTGCGAGTGGGACTACGGCGGGTACGAGGGCGTGACCACGCCGGAGATCCAGCGGAGCCGGCCGGGCTGGTTCCTGTTCACCGACGGGGTCGCGCCCGGCCCCCCGGACCGTCCGGGGGAGAGTCCCGAGCAGGTCGGGGAGCGCGCCGACCGGATGCTGGCCAAGGCCGACGCCGCGCTCGCCAACACCGAGGGGGTCGTCGTGCTGATCGCGCACGGCCACTTCCTCCGTGTCCTCACCGCCCGCCGCCTGGGCCTGTCGCCCCGGCACGGCGCCCTCTTCCAGCTCGCGACGGGAGCGCTGTGCCGCCTCGGCACGGAACACGGCCGGCCCGTGGTGGCGGGCTGGAACATCCGGCCACCGGAGTAGCGACGGGCGTACGGGGGCGGGGTGACGGCCCCTGCCCGTCTCGGGTCGTGACGGGGGGCCGGACGGCGCGCGGATACCGGCTCGGTGACGGGAGGACGGCCGTTCCAGGGGCTGCGCGCCGCCTGGCGGCACGGCTACCGGCCCGGTGGCGGGGAGGGCACGGCCGACCCGGTGGCCAGGGGGCGGCCGTTCCAGGGCTTGCGCGCCGCCTCGCGGCACGGCTACCGGCCCGGTGGCGGGGAGGGCACGGCCGACCCGGTGGCCAGGGGGCGGCCGTTCCAGGGCTTGCGCGCCGCCTCGCGGCACGGCTACCAGCCCCGTGACCGGGGAGGCACGACCGACCCGGTGACCGGGGAACGACCGTTCCAGGGCTTGCGCGCCGCCTCGCGGCACGGCTACCAGCCCCGTGACCGGGGAGGCACGACCAGCCCGGTGACCGGGGAACGACCGTTCCAGGGCTTGCGCGCCGCCCCGCAGCACGGCTACCAGCCCCGTGACCGGGGAGGCACGACCAGCCCGGTGACCGGGGAACGACCCGTTCCAGGGGCTGCGCGCCGCCTGGCGGTATGGCTACCGGCCCGGTGACGGTGGGACGGCTGGCCCGTGACCGAGGGAAGGCCCAGTGACGGTGGGACGGTCCGGGCGGCGATCCGGCGCCCCCGGGCGGTGATCCGGCGGCCCCAGGCGGGCGAAGGGGCGTCCCGAGCGACGATCCGGCGGCCCCAGGCGGGCGAAGGAGCGTCCCCGGTGACATCCCCGCGCGCGCCACCGGCGGCGCGGGCTGGGTCGGCGTACCGCGCGGCGGACGTTGTCAGACCCCGCCCGTACTCTTCGACTGGGGCCGTACGACGGGCCCGGGCGGCCGTCCGTGCGGGCGGGGCCGCCCAAGTCAGCGGTGTCGGAAAGGAGCAGCCCGTGACCCGACCGCCGACCGCCGCGCAGCGGCGGGTGATCGAGGCCGCCGATCCGGTCACCGGCCGGCTGCGCGGTACGCCGGCGCAGCTCGCGGCGCTGGTGAAGCGGGGCCTGGCCTTCCGGCATCCCCGGCCGCCGCACGACCACTTCCTCACCCCGGCCGGTCATCGCGTCCGGGAGGCGATACCCGAGCCGCGGGCGGAGTCCGCGCCGGACGCGGGGGTGTTCACGGCCCGGGTCGGCGGCGAGGAGGAGCCGCCGGTGTCCGGGCCGGCCCGGCTCCGGGAGGTGCACAGCGCCTGGCAGGGGCTGCTGGAGCTGCGCAGGATGACGAATCCGGACGGCGCCGTGGACCGGCCGTGCGGCTGGGAGCGGACGCATCTGGTGCGGGCCGCCGCGCTGGCGCTGGAGGCGGCCGGGCACCGCCCGGCGGCCGGGGACACGGGCGGGTACCGGGTCCGGGCGACCCCGCAGCCGGAGGCGGTCGCGGTGTACGCGCCGGACGCCGCGGCGCTGGCGGCCTGCGCGGCGACGCTTCAGGAGGCCGGCTGGCAGGCGGGCGAGTACACCGAGCCCAGGACGAGGGCCCGCTTTCTGCTGGCCTCGCCGCGCCGGGTGTGACCGGCGTGTCAAGATCGGTCGACCGCAGGACCGAACGACCGCAGCACGTACACGAGAAGGGCACGCAGTGGCCGAACCGTTTTCCGTCCGGGTGACCGTCCGCGGTTACGAGACCGACACCCAGGGACATCTCAACCAGTCCGTGTACCTCAACTACGCCGAGCACGCCCGCTGGTCGCTGCTCCAGGCCGCCGGGATCAGCCAGGCCCGGCTGGTGGGCCAGGGCGTGGGCCCGGTGGCCCTGGAGACGACCATCGGTTTCCGGCGGGAGCTGCTCGCCGGCGACGAGGTCGACGTGACGTGCGCCTTCGAGTGGGGTGACGGCAAGACGTTCCGGATCCGGCAGGAGGTACGCAAGACCGACGGCACGCTCGCGGCCGAGATCACCGCGGTGGGCGGCATCATGAATCTCACCGAGCGCAAGCTGGTCGCCGATCCGCGCGCGGTGCTCAAGGAACTGGCGACGGATCCGGGCGTGTTCGGCCTGTAGGCCCCGGCACGGAAGGGGGCCGGGGATGACGGTGTCCCGTCTCCCCCGGCCGGGTCGGCGCCGGTGCCGGTGGCGGCCCGGCGCCCGGTGTCAGCGGACGGCGGCGATCTCCTCCCCCGCCTCCATGGGATGGGTGACGTCCTGGGCCTCGCGGCCCTTGCCGAGGTGGTTGAAGAGGAGGTTGAGCACCACGGCCGTGACACAGCCGGTGGAGATGCCCGAGTCCAGGACGATCTTCGCGGTCTCCGGGAAGGAGTGGTAGAACTCCGGCGCGGTGATCGGGATGATGCCGACCGCCAGGGACACGGCCACGATCAGCACGTTGTTGTCCTTGTCCAGGCCGGCCCGGACCAGGGTCTGGATGCCGCTCGCGGCGACCGAGCCGAACAGCACGATGCCGGCGCCGCCGAGGACCGGCCGGGGCACGACCGCGATGAGCGAGGCGGCCATCGGACACAGGCCCATCAGGACCAGGAAGCCGCCGCCGGTCGCGACGACGTACCTGCTGCGGATCCGGGTCATCGCGACCAGCCCGATGTTCTGGGCGAAGGCGCTGCACATGAAGCCGTTGAACAGCGGGCTGAGCGCGGAGCCGAGGGTGTCGGCGCGCAGGCCGGCCGCGATGGTCTTCTCGTCGGCGGGCCGTTCGACGATCTCGCCGAGGGCCAGCATGTCGGCGGTCGACTCGGTCATCGAGACCACCATGACCACGCACAGGGACAGGATCGCGGCGAGCTGGAACTGGGGGGCGCCGAAGTGGAACGGGGTGGGGAAGCCGACCACGTCGGCGTCGGCGACCGGGCCGAAGTCCGTGACGCCGAACGGGATCGCGACGAGCGTGCCGACGACCAGGCCGATCAGCACGGCGATCTGCTTGACGAAGCCCCGGGTGAAGCGGCGCAGCAGCAGGACGATGAGCAGGGTGAGGCCGGCCAGGGTGAGGTAGGTGGTCGAACCGTAGTCCTCGGCCTGGGGATCGGGGCCCTGGGCCCAGCCGAAGGCGACGGGGAGCAGGGAGACGCCAATCAGGGTGATGACGGAGCCGGTGACGACCGGCGGGAAGAAGCGGATCGCCTTGCTGAAGAAGGGGGCGGCGACGAAGCCGAGGAGGCCGGCGACGATGACCGCGCCGAAGATGATCGGCAGGGCGTCGGACTTGTCCTCGGTGGCGGCGACGACCGCGGTCATGGGGGCGACACCGGCGAAGGTGACGCCGTTGACGAAGGGCAGCCGGGCGCCGATCTTCCAGAAGCCGAGCGTCTGGAGGAAGGTGGCGAGGCCGGCGGTGAACAGGCAGGCGCCGGTGAGAAAGGTCAGCTCGGTCGCGCTGAGGCCGATGGCCGCGCCGACGATGAGCGGTGGTGCGACGACACCGGCGTACATGGCGGCCACGTGCTGCAGTCCGCTGGTCGCCATTTTCAGGGCGGGGAGTTTCTCGTCTACGGGATGGGCGGCCACGGCGGCTCCTCCGGGCGGGTGACACGTCATCGTCGACGTGGGTTTCATGGAGGTGGGGCGGGGTCGTGCGGGACCCTCGCAGGGGGGTGGCGAAATGAGCGGTGACGAGTCTGTGGGGGTGTGAAGCGGCGTGGGGGATGCGGGGGTGTGTCGAGCGTGACGGGAGTGGTGGGGGTGAACCGTCTCCGGGGGCGTGCGTCCACACGCCCCCGGAGACGGCATCGCCGTGGATCCCGCTCGGATCCACGGGTCCCGGCCGGGAGCCGTCCCTCCCGGCCGGAGTCTCAAGGGTTGGGCCGCGCTTCAGTCCTGAGCGGCGATCCGGGCCAGGCGCCGTGCCTCCTCGCGGGTGCCGACGGCGATGGCGTCCTCGTCGGCGGTCAGCAGGCGGCCGTCCGCCACGATCTGCCGGCCGTCGACGAACGACGCGGTGACCGGGGCGGGCGCGCCGAAGACCAGCGCGGTCACCGGGTCGGTGATGGAGGCGTGGGCGAGGGTGTCCATCTTCCACAGCACCACGTCGGCCAGCTTGCCGGGCTCCAGCGAGCCGATGTGCGCGGCCCGGCCGAGGACCTGGGCGCCGCCGTAGGTGCCCAGACGCAGCGCCTGACGGGCGTTCAGCGCGTGCTCGCGGTGGGCGCCGAGCCGGTTGATCAGCAGGGCGTTGCGCAGCTCGGTGTGGAGTTCGCCGGACTCGTTGGAGGCGGTGCCGTCGACGCCCAGGCCGACCGGGACGCCGGCCTTCAGCATGTCGGGGACGCGGGCGATGCCGGCGGCGAGGCGGGCGTTGGACGAGGGGCAGTGGGCGACACCGGTCTTCGTACGGGCGAAGGCATGGATGTCGGAGTCGTTCATGTGGACGCAGTGCGCCATCCACACGTCCTCACCGAGCCAGCCGGTGGACTCGAAGTAGTCGGTGGGGCCCATGCCGAACAGCTCGTGGCAGAACTTCTCCTCCTCCACCGTCTCCGAGCCGTGGGTGTGCAGCCGCACCCCCAACCGGCGCGCCAACTCGGCTCCTTCGCGCATCAGTTCCGTGGAGACCGAGAACGGGGAGCAGGGGGCGACCGCCACCTGGGTCATGGCGTCGAAGGAGGCGTCGTGGTGCTTCTTGACGGTCTCCTCGGTCGCGGCGAGCGCACCCTCCAGGGTCTCGACGGCGAAGTCCGGCGGCAGCCCGCCGTCTTTCTCGCCGCGGTCCATCGAGCCGCGGGCCAGCGTGAAGCGCACCCCCATCTCGGCGGCGGCCCGGATGATCGAGCCGGACAGGTCGCCGGCGCCGCGCGGGTGGACGTAGTGGTGGTCCATGGCGGTGGTGACACCGCCCCGGGCCATCATGGCGAGGGATCCCTGGGCCGCCGCGTACGTCATCCGCTCGTCGATCCGTGCCCAGACCGGGTACAGCGCGACCAGCCAGTCGAACAGGTTGTGGTCGGTGGCCAGGCCCCGGGTGATCCACTGGTAGAAGTGGTGGTGGGTGTTGACCAGACCGGGGGTGGCCAGGTGGCCGCGCCCGTCGATCCGGCGCACCACGTTCTCCAGTCCCTCGGGGGCCTTGCCCGCACCGACCGCCTCGATCCGGTTGCCGGCGAGGACGAGGTGTCCGCAGGCGTACTCCGTGTCGCCCGCGTCCACGGTGGCGATCGCGCAGTTCTCGATGACGACGCGCTGGGCTGCCGATGGTGCCATCTGCTTCCTTGTCGTTCGGTGGCGGCCCGTGGACCAGGGGGGATCCACGGGGTGGGCACGGCAGGACCCTAGGAGGATTCGAGTGCCGGGGCCGCCTGTCGGCGCCGGGTGCCGAGATGATGGAAGAACAGGTTCAGCAGGACGGCGACGAGCGCGCCGGCGCTGATGCCGGAGCCGAGCACGGTCTGCGCCCACGCCGGGAAGTCGGCGTAGAAGGTCGGCGCGGCCAGCGGGATGATGCCGGCGCCGAGTGCCACGGCGACCAGGATGATGTTGGAGCTGTCGTCCAGGCCCGCCTCGGAGAGCGTCCGGATGCCGCTGACGGCGATGGAGCCGAAGAGGACGATGCCCGCGCCGCCGAGCACCGGCATGGGGACCAGGGAGACGACCGCGCCGAGGACCGGGAAGGCGCCGAGGACGATCAGGCTGCCGCCGGCGACGGCGACGACGTACCGGCTGCGCACCCGGGTGAGCGAGACGACACCGACGTTCTGGGCGAAGGCCGAGGTGGGGAAGCCGCCGAAGATGGGCCCGATCAGGGTGGCGAGGCCGTCGGTGCGCAGGCCGCGGGTGATGGTCTTCGCGTCGGCGCGGCGGTCGCAGATCTCGCCGAGGGCGAGCATGCCGGCGCTGGACTCGGTCATCAGCACCAGCATCACGATGCACAACGAGAGGATCGCGGCGGGCTGGAACTCCGGGGCGCCGAAGGCGAACGGGGTGGGCAGCGCGGCCACGGGCGCGGACTTGATGCCGCTGAAGTCGGCCATGCCGAAGGGGATCGCGGCCAGGGTGCCGATGAGCAGTCCGAACAGCAGGGCGACCTGTTTGACGAAGCCCGTGCCGAAGCGCTGGATCAGCAGGATGACGGCGAGGGTGAACCCGGCGAGCGCCAGATAGCGCATGTCGCCGAAGTCGGCGGCGGTCTTGTCGCCGCCTTGGGCCCAGCCCACCGGGACGGGCATCAGCGTGACGCCGATCAGGGTGATGACCACGCCGGTGACCAGGGGCGGGAAGAAGCGCAGCAGCCGGCCGAAGAACGGTCCGAGTGCCAGGCAGAAGGCGCCGGCCACCATCACCGCGCCGTAGATCGCGGGGAGTTGGTGTCCGTTGCCGTTGGTCTCGGCGATCGCGAGGATGGGGGCGATGCCGGCGGAGGAGGCGGCGTTGACGAAGGGCAGCCGGTTGCCGACGAAGCCCTTGACGCCGATGGTCTGGAGGATGGTCGCGATGCCCGCGATGAGCAGGCTCGCGGCGATGAGCCGGGTACGGGCCCCGATGTCGAGCCCGCAGGCCTGACCGATGATGAGCGGAGGAGTGACAACGCCTGCGTACATCGCGGCGATGTGCTGGAGCGCGGCGGGGACGAGCCGCGTGGGGTGGAGCTTCTCGTCCACCGGGTGCACGGACGTGACGGCGTCCATCATGTGCACCGGCGGGGTGGAACACGGGGCTTTCGCCGGCCCCTTTGCAGGCTGTGCCATTTTGTTCCCTCCGGTGTAGCGCGCCCCCGGCCCGTCAGGCCGGGCCGGGGGCGGGCGTCCCGCGTCAGAGGTTGGTCATGTCGACCGGGATACGTGCCTCACAGCCGTCCCGCAGGATGGTGGCCTCGATGAGGCCGTAGGGGCGGTCGGCGGCGAAGTAGACCTCGTTGTCGTTCTTGAGTCCGAACGGCTCCAGGTCCACGAGGAAGTGGTGCTTGTTGGGCAGCGAGAAGCGGACCTCGTCGATCTCGCTGCGGTTGTTGATGATGCGCGAGCCCATCTGGTACATCGTCTGCTGGAGCGAGAGCGAGTAGGTCTCGGCGAAGGCGTGCAGCATGTGCTTCTTGACCTGCTCGTAGGACTTCTCCCAGTTGGGCATCTTCTGCGCGTCGTCGGTCCAGTTGAACCGCCAGCGGCCGGAGACCTGGGTGGCGAGGATACGGTCGTACGCCTCCTGGAGGGTGGTGTACTTGTCCTTGACGTAGCCCCAGAACTCGGAGTTGGTCGAGTTCATCACGACCAGGTCCTTCAGACCGGAGATGACCTCCCACTTCTCACCGTCGTAGGTGATCTGGGTGAGGCGGACCTCCTGGCCCTTGCGGACGAAGGAGTGCTTGACGTCGTCCGCGCCGATGAACTTGCTGTTGGCGTCCGAGGTCTCGATCCGCTCCCAGGCGTACTCCTCGATGCGGATGCGCGCCCGGTGGATCGGCTCCTGGCTGGTGACGAAGTGCCGGGCGAGGTGGATGCCGAACTGCTCGGCCGACTCGATGCCGTATTCCTTGGCGAACGCGAACACCGTGTTCTTGGTGGTGTCGGTCGGCAGGACGTTGGCGTTGGAGCCCGAGTAGTGGACCTCTTCCATGTCGCCGCTCAGCGCGATGGATACGTTGAGGTCCTTGATGTGATGGGTGGCGCCGTCCCGCGTGATCTTGACGACTCGGTTCTCGGCCTTGCCGTACTGGTTCTGTCCCAGGATGGTCGGCATGTAGCTAGCTCCCTCGGTAAACGGAGTAGCCGAACGGGTTGAGCAGCAGCGGTACGTGGTAGTGCTCCCCGGGCACCACGGCGAAGGTGATCGCCACCTCGGGGAAGAACACGGCACCGCTGTCCCGATTCGCGGGGGCGTCCTGCTGCGCATCGGCTTGCTTCTTCGCAGAATTTTCGAAGTACGGCTCGACGGCGAAGTCCAGCCGCACGTGGGTGGTCCCTTCCGGCAGGGCCGGCAGGTCCTTGCACCGGCCGTCGGCGTCGGTCGCCGAGCCGCCGAGCGCCTGCCAGTCCGCCTCGCGCCCCGAGCGGGCGGAGAGGTGGACGGCGACGCCCTCGGCGGGGCGGCCGATCGATGTGTCCAGGATGTGCGTGGACACGGAGGCGGTGGTGCTGGTGCTCATGGTGTCAGGCGTCCTCTTCGACGAGTCGGGCCAGTCGGATGCGGTTGATCTTGCCCAGCTCGGTGCGGACGATCTCCCGCTCCTGCTCGGGCGAGTTGCCGATCCGCTCCTTGACCGCGTCGCGCATCTGCTCGCCGGTCCGGCCGGTGGCGCAGATGAGGAAGACATGCCCGAACTTCTCCTGGTAGGCCAGGTTGAGTTCGAGCATCTCCGCCTTGAGCTCCTCGGAGGCACCGGCCATGCCGCGCTGTTCGCGGGCGGAGGTCGGGTCGCCGGGCTTGGGCCGCCCGATCGGCGGGTGTCCGGCCATCGCCTCCGCCAGGTCCGCGGGGGTCAGCTCGGCCATGGCGGCGTCGCCGGCGGTGTAGAGGTCCTCCGGGGTGGCGTACGGGCGGGCGGCGAGCAGTCGCCGGGCCCACTCGGTGGAGGCGCACGCCTCGAGGAGGGCCGCGAGGGCCTCGCGCTCCTCCAGGTCGTTGAACCGGGACAGGCCCGGGGGCGTGGAAGTGGTAGTCACGGGAGCCTCCGTGGCCGCTTCGGGCCGTTGTGCTGAACGGGCTGCGGATAGCTAACGCCCTCGGAAACACCACGTCAACACTTTGTTGAAAATTCCGCGTAACAAGCCGGGTTGGGGGCCGAACGGCCCTTGCGCCCCCACTCCCGCCCCGGTCAGAGACCCTTCTCGCGGTTGAGGTAGTTGTAGACCGTGAAGCGGCTGACGCCCAGCGCGCTCGCCACGGTCTCCACCCCGTGCCGCACGGCGAACGCGCCGCGCGCCTCCAGGATCCGGACGACCTCCTGCTTGGCCTTGCGGTCCAGATCGGCCAGCGGCCGGCCCTCCTTGCGCTCCATGGCGGCCAGGATGTGGTCGAGGGAGTCGGCGAGCTGGGGCAGGCGTACGGCGACGACGTCGGCGCCCTCCCAGGCGAGGACGACGTCCTCGGGGCCGGCCTCGTCGGGCGGGAGCATCGTCCCGCCCATGGCGTCGACCAGCGGCTTCACGGCCGCGATGAAGGGCTCGTCCCCGGTCACCTATCACCCTCCCGAGCCTCGTCGCCGATCACGTTGACCTGGAGCGAGACCCGCGTGGCACCGGCCTGGAGGGCCTTGCGCAGCAGCGCGTCCACCGCGCCGAGCACGCGGTCGGCGCCGCCCTCGGCGGTGTTGCCGAAGGGCCCGACGTCCACGGCGTCCAGCTCGGCGGTCTCTATGACCTCGCGCGCCACCAGGGCGTGCGCGGGCGCTTCGTCCAGGTCGAAGGGCTCGGTCGTGAACTCCACTCTCAATCGCACGCGCCCAACCTAACGCGCGGGGCGGTCGCGGAGGGCGGCTCTTGCGGAGGCCCCTTGACAAGCGGCGACACACGACGGCAATCTTCCATTACGCAGAAACGAACTTCCGTAATACGGAATCTCGACCAACGGAAGGGAGCGCGGCCCGAATGCCAGGTTTCGAGTGGAGCACCGCCGCAGACCAGCGCTTCAACGTCAACCTGTCGATCCTCTTCACGGAACTCCCGCTCCTGGAGCGCCCCGCGGCCGCCGCCGCGGCGGGCTTCACCGCGGTCGAGCTGTGGTGGCCCTGGATCGACTCCCCCACTCCGGCCCGGTCCGAGCTGGACGCCCTGAAGAAGGCGATCGAGGACGCGGGGGTCCGTCTCACGGGCCTGAACTTCTACGCCGGGCAGCTGCCGGGCCCCGACCGCGGCGCCCTGTCGCTGCCGGGCGAGGAGTCGGAGAAGTTCCGCGCCAACATCGACGTGGCCGCCGACTTCGCGGCCTCCCTCGGCTGCACGGCGCTCAACGCGCTGTACGGCAACCGCGTCGAGGGCGTGGACCCGGCCGAGCAGGACGCGCTCGCCCTGGAGAACCTCGCCCTCGCGGCCCGCGCGGCCGACCGGATCGGCGCCATCCTGCTGATCGAGGCGCTGAACAAGCCCGAGTCGCCGCTGTACCCGCTGGTGTCGGCACCGGCCGCGGTGGAGGTCGTCGACAAGGTGAACGCGACGACGGGTCTCGGGAACGCCAAGTTCCTGATGGACCTGTACCACCTGTCCATGAACGGCGAGGACCTGCCCGCGGTCATCGACGCCTACGCGGCGAAGACCGGGCACGTGCAGATCGCCGACAACCCCGGCCGCGGCGCCCCCGGCACCGGCTCGCTCCCCCTGGAGGAGCTGCTCGGCCGGCTGAGGAAGGCCGGTTACGACGGCTGGGTCGGCCTGGAGTACAAGCCGGGCGACCGTCCGAGCGCCGAGGCGTTCGACTGGCTCCCGCGCGCGGCCCGCTGAGCCGTCCGGCCCCTGCACACCAGCCGCCCTTCACAGACGTACGCGCAGCAAGAGAGGCACCCTCCACCATGAGCAACCTTCCCAAGATCGCCTGGATCGGCCTCGGCATCATGGGCTCCCCCATGTCCGAGAACCTGATCAAGGCGGGCTACCAGGTCACCGGCTACACCCTGGAGAAGGAGAAGCTGGACCGCCTGGCCGCCGCCGGCGGCACCGCGGCCGGCTCCATCGCCGAGGCCGTGCGCGACGCCGACGTGGTCATCACGATGGTGCCCGCCTCCCCGCAGGTCGAGGCCATCGCCTACGGTCCCGAAGGCATCCTGGAGAACGCCAGGTCCGGCGCCCTGCTGATCGACATGTCCTCGATCACCCCGCAGACCTCCGTGGACCTGGCCAAGGCCGCCAAGGACAAGGGCATCCGGGTGCTGGACGCCCCGGTGTCCGGCGGCGAGGCCGGCGCCATCGAGGCGGTGCTGTCCATCATGGTCGGCGGCGAGCGGGCCGACTTCGACCAGGCCAAGCCGATCTTCGAGGCGCTCGGCAAGACCATCGTGCTGTGCGGTCCGCACGGCTCGGGCCAGACGGTGAAGGCCGCCAACCAGCTGATCGTCGCCGTGAACATCCAGGCGTGCGCCGAGGCCGTGGTCTTCCTGGAGAAGTCGGGCGTGGACCTCGCGGCCGCCCTGGACGTCCTCAACGGCGGCCTGGCCGGCTCCACCGTGCTGACGCGGAAGAAGGACAACTTCCTCAACCGCGACTTCAAGCCCGGCTTCCGCATCGACCTGCACCACAAGGACATGGGGATCGTCACCGACGCCGCCCGCAACGTCGGCGCGGCCCTCCCGGTCGGCGCCGTGGTCGCCCAGCTGGTCGCCAGCCTGCGCGCCCAGGGCGACGGCGGCCTGGACCACTCGGCCCTGCTGCGGGCCGTCGAGCGCCTCTCCGGCGCCCAGGTCTGACGACCCCTCGCACTTCCGGACCGCGGCGCCGCTGACACCTGTCCTGTCGCGCCCAGGCGGCGCCGCGGTCCGGAATCGGCTTCAACAAAGTGTTGACGCTCAGATCGCCCCACTTCTAGGCTCCACAAAGCGGAAACAGTTTTCCGCTGACACCCGCACGGAAGGTCCACGATGTCGAAGCGCGTGCTCACGACAGAGTCCGGCGCACCGGTCGCCGACAACCAGAATTCCGCCTCCGCCGGCGTCGGCGGCCCGCTCCTGATCCAGGACCAGCACCTCCTGGAGAAGCTCGCGCGCTTCAACCGCGAGCGGATCCCGGAGCGTGTCGTGCATGCCCGCGGCTCCGGCGCGTACGGCCACTTCGAGGTGACCGACGACGTCACCGGCTACACCCACGCCGACTTCCTCGGCGAGATCGGCAAGCGCACCGAGGTCTTCGTGCGCTTCTCCACGGTCGCCGACTCCCTCGGCGGCGCCGACGCGGTCCGTGACCCGCGCGGCTTCGCGGTGAAGTTCTACACCGAAGAGGGCAACTACGACCTCGTCGGCAACAACACCCCGGTGTTCTTCATCAAGGACCCGCTGAAGTTCCCCGACTTCATCCACTCGCAGAAGCGGGACCCGTTCACCGGCAAGCAGGAGCCCGACAACGTCTGGGACTTCTGGGCGCACGCCCCCGAGGCCACGCACCAGGTGACCTGGCTCATGGGCGACCGCGGCATCCCGGCGTCGTACCGCCACATGAACGGGTACGGCTCGCACACCTACCAGTGGACGAACGCCAAGGGCGAGGGCTTCTTCGTCAAGTACCACTTCAAGACCAACCAGGGCATCCGCTGCCTGTCCACCGAGCAGGCGCAGGAGCTGGCGGGCAAGGACCCCAACTCGCACCAGACCGACCTGCTCCAGGCGATCGAGCGCGGCGTGCACCCGTCCTGGACGCTGTACGTCCAGATCATGCCGGCGGCCGAGGCGGCGGACTACCGCTTCAACCCGTTCGACCTGACCAAGGTCTGGCCGCACAAGGACTACCCGCTCCAGCGCGTGGGCCGCCTGGTCCTCGACCGCAACCCGGACAACGTGTTCGCCGAGGTCGAGCAGGCCGCGTTCTCCCCGAACAACTTCGTGCCCGGCATCGGTCCGTCCCCGGACAAGATGCTCCAGGGCCGGCTGTTCGCCTACGCCGACGCCCACCGCTACCGCCTCGGTGTCAACCACACCCTGCTCGCGGTGAACGCCCCGAAGGCGGTCCCGGGCGGTGCCCAGAACTACGGCCGCGACGGCTTCATGGCGGTCAACGGCCAGGGCCGGCACGCCAAGAACTACGAGCCGAACTCCTACGACGGCCCGGTGGAGACCGGCCGCCCGCTGTCCGCCCCGCTGGCGGTGACCGGCCACACCGGCAACCACGCCGCCCCGGCGCACACCAAGGACGACGACTTCTTCCAGGCGGGCGAGCTGTACCGGCTGATGTCCGAGGAGGAGAAGTCCCGGCTGATCGCGAACATCGCCGGCGGCCTCTCGCAGGTCTCCCGTGACGACGTGATCGAGAAGAACCTGGCCCACTTCCACGCCGCCGACCCCGAGTACGGCAAGCGTGTGGAGGAGGCGGTCCGCGCCCTGCGCGAGGACTGAGTACCGAGGCTGCGTCCGGGACGTGACGGGGAGGTCGTGCCCCGGACGCGAAGACCCCGCCGCCCCGGGTGATCCGGATGAGGGGTGATCACCCGGTGCGGCGGGCAGGGCGAGGACCGCGGTGGCGTGCGAGCCAGTGCGGTGGTGAAGGAGACCCCGGGCCCCCTTCTCGACCAGAGGGAAGGGACGTCCGCCTCCGTCGTGGCCACCGCGGTCCCAGCCCCACCTCCGGCATCTTCGCGGAGGTACCCGAGCTCCGTCCGGCGGCGCGAACGATCTGTCGCGCCCAGCCTCGCGCCGTCGGACGGTCACCATACGGTGCGCGCAGCGCTCCCTCCGGTTCGGAGGGGGCGCTTTCGTGCTGTCCGCGACCGGGGCCCCGGCGTGCGCGTGCCCGGTATCCGCAGCACGCTGATGGCATGGGCAACCCGACACAGCACCCGCACATCGTGGTCCACTCCCCCGCCCTGGACGGCTCCCGGCGGGTCACCGAGGGGGACGTGACGCTGGGGATCGCCTCGCACCTGGACGACGTCGTGGAGATCCTCCGGCTGGCCGACCTCGACCGGATCGAGGTGGAGGAGAGCGACCTGATCGAATGGCAGGGCGGCGGCCCGGACGACTGGCCCGGACTGGGCGAGTACGACATCTGACGGCGCCGCCTGCGGCAGGGGTCGTAGCCCGGCTACGCCATCCTCAAATCAAGCTCTGAACTGGGCGGATGAGGCTTTCGACCACCGCTTCGGACGGGCAGGCTACCGACACGCGGGGCCCGCCGGCACGGGGGTGGGGGGCCTCGTACGGGGGATGCCTCACGGCCGTACGGGGCCGGTTCCCGCCGCGCCGGAGGCCGGTGCGCGGTCGCGCTGCCACGGGGGGAGCGCGACCGCGGCGCCGTGTCCGCTCTGGCGGGGGCGCGGGGGCCGGGGCCGCCGACCGCGCAAGACCGCGGCCGGCCGCGAGGCGGCGCCGGTACGGCGCCCATGGGAGAGGGCGGTCCTCGCCGTCTGTACCCGCCGCAATGCCCGCGCGGGCCGTGGTGTGCCCGGCCGTCGCCGGCCACGGGCCTGGCCGACATCCGAGGAGCTGCCGCGCGCGCTTCCGCCCGGGCGCACCCGGGCGGCCCGGCCGGCGCGCCGACGGCGCTGCCCGCGCGGGCCGGGCCGCTGCCCCAGGGACCCGACGGCACGGCGAGCGGTCGCCGGCCGTCCTGGTGCCGGACTTCGCCCGCCGGTCCGCTTCACCGGCCGCGGCGCGCTCGCCGACGAGGCCCCCGTCCGGCCGGGGCACCGACTACCGCCGGTGCTTCGACGGCGCGTACGCGCGTACGGCACGCCGTCGGCCGGCCGGGACGGTGACGGCGGGGCCCGTCGCGGCCGGGGTGGTGGCTCCGGGGGCGGCGGATCCGGCCGGGGCATGACGAAGGGGCGGCCCGTCCCCCCGGGCGGGCCGCCCCTGGCTTGTCTCAGGCTGTCGGGCCTGTCAGATCTGTCAGACCTTCAGCGTCTTGATCGAGGTCGGCGCGTGGCCGGGCTCGGTGGCCAGGTCCTCGAACTCGGAGATGTCGCTGATGTCCATGGTGCGGCTCATCGAGATGTTGGTGATCCGCTCCAGGATCGCCTCCACGACGACCGGCACCCGGTACTCGGCGGCGAGCTTCTTGGCCTGCTCGAAGGCGGCGCCCAGCTGGTCCGGCTCGGTGACCCGGATGGCCTTGCAGCCGAGCCCCTCGGCGACCTTGACGTGGTCCACGCCGTAGACGCCGAGCTCCGGAGTGTTGATGTTCTCGAACTCCAGGTTGACCTGGAAGTTGATGTCCAGGCCGATCTGCGCCTGACGGATCAGGCCCAGGTAGGCGTTGTTCACCAGGACGTGCACGTAGGGGATCTTGTGCTGGGCGGCGACCGCCAGCTCCTCGATCAGGAACTGGAAGTCGTAGTCGCCGGAGAGCGCGACGACCGGGGAGTCCGGGTCGGCCTTGGCGACGCCGATCGCGGCCGGGATGGTCCAGCCGAGCGGGCCGGCCTGGCCGCAGTTGATCCAGTGGCGCGGCTTGTAGACGTGCAGCATCTGCGCGCCGGCGATCTGGGACAGGCCGATGGTGGTGACGTACCGCGTCTCCGGTCCGAAGGCCCTGTTCATCTCCTCGTACACACGCTGCGGCTTCATCGGCACGTTGTCGAAGTGCGTACGGCGCAGCAGGGTGGCCTTGCGCTCCTGGGTGGAGGCCACCCAGGCGCCGCGGTCGGGCAGCCTGCCGGCCGCCTTCAGCTCCTTGGCCACCTCGACGAACAGCTCCAGGGCGGCCTTGGCGTCGGAGACGACGCCGTAGTCCGGCGGGAAGATCTTGCCGATCTGGGTGGGCTCGATGTCGACGTGGACGAACTTGCGGCCCTGGCGGTAGACGTCGAGCTTGTAGCCGGTGTGGCGGTTGGCCCAGCGGTTGCCGATGCCGAGGACGAAGTCGGACTCCAGGAAGTTGGCGTTGCCGTAGCGGTGCGAGGTCTGCACGCCGACCATGCCGGCGTTCAGCTCGTGGTCGTCGGGCAGCGTGCCCCAGCCCATCAGGGTGGGGATGACCGGGGTCTGGGTCAGCTCGGCGAACTCCACCAGGAGGTCGGAGGCGTCGGCGCCGATGATGCCGCCGCCGGCCACGATGACCGGGCGCTCCGACTCCAGAAGAAAGGTGATGGCCTTCTCGATCTGGGCACGGGTGGCGGTGGGCTTGTAGACCGGCAGCGGCTCGTAGGTCTCCGGGTCGAATTCGATCTCGGTGAGCTGGACGTCGATCGGCAGGTCGATCAGGACCGGGCCGGGACGGCCGGAGCGCATCAGGTGGAAGGCCTGCTGGAAGACGCCGGGGACCTGCGCGGCCTCCAGGACGGTGACCGCCATCTTGGTGACCGGCTTGGCGATCGAGGCGATGTCGACGGCCTGGAAGTCCTCCTTGTGGATGACGTTCGTCGGCGCCTGGCCCGTGATGCACAGGATCGGGATCGAGTCGCCGATGGCGGAGTACAGGCCGGTGATCATGTCGGTGCCGGCCGGACCGGAGGTGCCGATGCACACGCCGATGTTGCCCGGCTTGGTACGGGTGTAGCCCTCGGCCATGTGCGAGGCGCCCTCGACATGGCGGGCGAGGGTGTGGTGGATGCCGCCGCCCTCCTTGAGGGCCTTGTAGAACGGGTTGATCGCCGCGCCCGGCACACCGAAGGCGTCGGTGACGCCCTCGCGCTTGAGGATCTCAACTGCCGCGCGGGCAGCGGTCATACGAGCCATCGAGTACTCCTGCTTCGGCCTCTCGGATGCGTACTCCCGTCGCGCCCCGCGGTGAGCACAGTCTCCCGATTGTCAATCTCCGCAATCTTTTCCGTATTGCGGAATGTAACTTCTACTATCTGGAAGCAATGTAAGCGGGTGGGCGAAGGTCGTCAAGAGCGGTCCAGCCCCCGGAAAGCACGGAAGGGCCGCCCGTGCGACACGGGCGGCCCCGAGGAAGGGTGGGTCGAGCAGCGGCCGGATGAGCGCTTCAGAGCGTCGGCAGGCCCAGCGCGATGATGGTGGACGACAGCCCTTGCCAGGTGCGTACGTCCCAGTCGGTGAGTTGCTGCCAGCGCTGGAGGCGGTACTTCACGGTGTTCGGATGGACATGCAGGACGCGGGCGGTCGCGGAGAGCGAGAAGCCGTTCTCGGCGAACCTGAGCACCGTCTCCGCCAGGTCGGGGTGCTGTCGCGCGACCTGGCGGCACGGCTCCAGCAGCACCGCGAAGCGTTGCGCGGTGGGCGCCAAGGTGGCGAGCAGCCAGTGGTCGGCGAAGTACTTCACCTGGCCGGGATCCGCCAGGGGCAGCGCCGCCCGAGCGTCCGCCATGCTCATCGCGGCGCCGGGGAGCCCGGTCCGCGGCAGACCGATGCCGAAGCTCGCCTCGGGGTTGTGCCGCCGGGCCGTTTCGACCACGGCCCGCGGCGGGATGTCCTGGACCAGGGTGATCATGAGGTTGCCGCGCGTGGCGCAGCGCAGCGTGCCCGGCCACCGGTGGTGCCGCAGCTCCATCATGCGCTCGTCGGGCCAGTCCTCGGCCGGTGAGCACAGCGCCTGGAACTCGCCGGCCGGGTCGAAGGTGAGGGCGGCGGCCAGCTGCTCCAGGTCGACGCCCGCGGGCGCGGCGGTGACGAGGCCGTCGAGGAACTGGTGGGTCAGCCGCAGCAGCGTGGCATCGGCGGCGCGGACGGCGGCGCCGTACGCCTCGGCGGCCGCGCTGCTCGAATGCTGCACCCACGTCCAGACCATCCCGACGATCGAGACGAGCTGTGCGCCGGCCCGGGGGTCGTGCGACCGGGCGCGGGCGAGCAGCACGTTCCACATCTCGCGATAGCCGACGTGGTATGCCTCGACCAGCGCGTGCAGCGGCAGGCCGGTGGCGGCGCGTTCGGCCCCGAGCGCGTGCGCGGCCTGGATCTCTTCCCGGGTGGGCGAGCGGCGTGCGGCCACCCCGGTCAGCAGTCCCTGGTAGTGACGCGTGACGTCACGTTCCTGCTGCTCCCGGTCGACGATCTGATAGCTCGGTATCTCGAGCCGTATGCGGTCGACGATCTTCGGGATCACCGTGGGCAGTTCCGCGGCGAGCGATTCACAGAGTTCGACGACGGGCTGCCACGCCTCGGCGGTGTCGGCCTGCGCCCCGGCCCCCTCGGTCACGGGCTCCACCATGGCCCCTCCCGATGTGGATTCCGTAGTGATCCTTCTCGCGAACGTATGGCAGCTGCGCTGCGACCATGCATCGACGATAGGCGATCAAGAACGCGCTTGCTGCTTTTTTGTGGACTTCGCAAAGACAACGGCTGGAAGTTCTCAGATTCGGTTCTGGTCCCGCGGAGCGGTCGTCGGCAGGCTGGACAGCGGGCGCCGCGGGACCTGGTCCCCAGCGACGGTACGAAAGCATCTGGGTGCACTGGAGGACGCGTGGAGACTCCGATGGAGTTCGGTCATGAATCGGTCGTGATGCGACTCGGGCGGCGAAGCGGGCTGCCGATCGTCGTCGCCGTGCACTCCACCGCTCTCGGCCGTGCGGTCGGCGGCTGCCGGATGTGGGCCTACGACAGCTGGGAGGACGGTCTGCGCGACGCGCTGCGCCTGTCGGAGGGCATGACGCGCAAGTGCGCCGCCGCCGGACTTCCCAACGGCGGCGGCAAGACGGTCGTGGTGCTTCCTCCCGGGCGGAGCGTCACCGCGGACGAACGGCGCGCGGCGCTGCACGACGTCGGCGACATCGTGGCGGAGCTCGGCGGCTCCTATGTGACCGGTCCCGACGCGGGCACCGGGCCGGCCGACATGGCGGTCATCGGGGAACGGACCGAGTACGTGTTCTGCCGGCCGGAGTCCGCCGGCGGGAGCGGTGACCCCTCGCCGTTCACGGCCCTCGGCGTCGTCGCCGCGCTGCGCTCGACCTGTCTGGCACTGTTCGGCTCGCCGGGCCTGGCGGGCAGGAGATTCGCGGTGATCGGCCTGGGACACGTCGGGGAGCAGATCGCCCGGCAGCTGGCGGCGGCGGGAGCCGACCTGGTGCTGAGCGACGTCGACCCGGCGAAGCGCTCGCTCGGCACGGAACTGGGCGCGGTGTTCACCGAACCCGACGCGGCGGCCACCGCCGAGGTGGACGTACTCGTCCCCGCCGCGCTCGGCGGCCTGCTGACCCGGGATCTGGTGCCGCGGCTGCGCTGCCGCGCGGTGGCGGGCGCGGCCAACAACCAGCTGGCCGATCCCGGCGTGGCGGAGTTGCTGCGGGAGCGCGACATCCTCTGGGCCCCCGACTACATCGCCAACGCCGGCGGTGTCGTCAACGCGGTCGCGCGCGAAGTCCTCGGCGACGGACCGGAGAAGGCGGTCCAGCGCATCGAGTCGATCACCGACACCCTGACGGGCCTGTTCGAGACGGCCGCGCGCGCGGGGATCACGACGGCGCGGGCCGCCGACGACCTCGCCCGCCGACGGCTGGCCGCGCCGGTTCCCACCGCACCGGAGCCGGCGTGAACCCCCGGGTCTACGTGCTGGCGCTGGCCACCTTCACCGTCGGCACCGAGGGCTATGTCATCGCCGGTGTACTGCCGGCGGTCGCGCACTCCATGCATGTGTCCGTCTCGGTGTGCGGACAGCTGGTCACGGTCTTCGCGCTGGTCTACGCCCTGGCCGGGCCGCCGCTGATCGGCGCGTTCCGGAGGGTGCCGCCGAAGCCGGTGCTGATCGGGGCCATGCTGGCCTTCGCGCTCAGCAACGCCCTCGCGGCGGGTGCGCCCGACTATGCCGTGCTCGCCCTGGCGCGGGTGCTGGCGGCGGCGAGCGCGGCCCTGCTGGTCGCGCCGGCGGCCGCGGCGGCCGCCGCGCTGAGCCGTCCGCAGGACATGCCGAAAGCCATCGCGGTCACCGCCACCGGCAACGCGCTGGCGCTCACCCTGGGCGCGCCGATCGGCACCTTGATCGGCGGACTGCTCGGCTGGCGGGGTACGTTCCTGTTCGTCACGGCGCTGGCGCTGACGACCGCGCTGATGCTGGCGGTCCTGCTGCCGGCGGTGCCGGTGGCCCCGGCGGGCACCGGCCGGGCCGAACTGCTGCGCAGCCCGGCCGTCCGGTGGAGTCTGCTGACCACCTTCGGGGTCTTCCTCGCCGCGTACTGCACCTACACGTATCTCGCGCCGATCGTCGAGCGGGCGACCGGGATGGGAAGCCAGGGTGTCGCGGCGCTGATGATCGTCTTCGGCGCGGGCGCCTTCCTGGCCGGGCGCGCGATCGGCAGGATCCTGGTCAAGGTGCCGGTGGCTCGGGTGCTGCGGGTGGCTCTCACGCTGATGGCGCTGCTCCTCGCGACCGTCGCCGTCGGCGCGGCCACGCATCCCCGCGCCGTGGCGGAGATCGTCGCGTTCCCGGTGCTGTTCTGCCTGGGTGCGTTCTGGTGCTGCGGTGGAGTCGCCCAGCAGACACGGATCGCCGCCCTGGCACCCACGCAGCGGTCCCAGGCCCTGGGGCTGCACTTCTCCGTGCAGTTCCTGGGTGTCGCCGTCGGCGGCGCGGTCGGCGGGCTCGCCCTGTCGACGGGGGGACCGGTGGCCGTTCCGGTCCTGTCCGCACTGGTCGCCTGCGTATCGCTGCTCTCCGTACGGCGGACCGTCCCCGAGACGGCCGACTCACCGGATCGCGTGGCGCCCGCACCGCTCCCGCGGTGACGCCTTTCTGACCGAACCCCTTGTCCGTTCTGCGGACAAGGGGTTCTGTTATTCGCGCAGGGTATGAAGTCGCCGCCCTTCACACCCCCTCAATGGGCGACTATTCAGGACAAAAGAGGCTCGATCCTCTTTCACGCATTTCGCGCCGTCACGACGGGCCGTGGAAAAGTTCGTGGAATCCACAGGACGCCGAGCGTCAGATTCGCAAGAATTGCAATCAGCGATTCAGTATTGCCTGCTCAGCGCACATCAGGTGTGCCCTGAAACATAGATTTAATCTTCATCTTTTGTCGCGCCGCCGAATGCGACCGTTGCCGAGCCGCCCGAGGGGACTGTAAGTTCGAGTCGAGCGAGCCGCACTTGCCAATGGAGTGTGTCAGCCGCAGGTCAGAGCGTTCTGGGGGATCTCTCGGCCTAATCCCCACGTCTGATTTCGGTCACTTCAAAGCGTTTGGAGAGCTGCCATGCATGTGTTGCGTGATGCTCGGCTGGATCACGTCGAGTTCTATGTCGAAGACGCTGACGCGACCGCCCAGGATCTCGTGTCCAAATACGCCTTCCAGATAGCGGGAACGTCGAGCGAGAGCATCCGGTCCCACCGCTCGATCGCGTTGAGGCAAGGGGACAGCGTCCTCCTGCTCACCCAGGGGCTGACCGAGAGTTCCCCGGTGTCCGCATGGGTCCGCACCCATGGTGACGGCGTGGCCAGCATCTGGCTGCGCACGCCGTCGGTCCGTGCGGCCTTCGAGGAGGCCGTGGCCAACGGTGCCGAAGCCGTGCTTCAGCCGGTCGAGCGCGCCGGTGTGCTGATCGCCGGCTTCGGCGCGTTCGGCGACGTCCAGCACGGTCTGGTCGAACGCCCGGACGACGCCGGACCCGGGCAGCTGCCGCCGGGCATCGTCCCGGCCCGGGACTCCGCGCCGCAGGCGCCCGTGGAATTCGGCGTTCTCGACCACTTCGCCTACCTCGTCGGCGCCGGCGACCTCAGCAACGCGGTGAAGTTCTACGAATCCGTCCTGGGTTTCTCGGTGATCTTCGAGGACCGGACCATGGTCGGCGGTCAGGGCATGGACTCCAAGGTCGTGCGCAACGCCGCGGGCGACATCACGTTCACCATCGTGGAGTCCGCCGCGAAACCGGGACAGGCCATGGACTTCATCGCCGAGTTCGTACAGAAGAACGCCGGGCCCGGGATCGAGCACATCGCGTTCGGCTGCGCGGACATCGTGACGGCCGTCCAGAACCTGCGCGGGCGCGGGGTGCAATTCCTCGACACACCGGGCGCCTACTACGACATGCTGCCCGACCGCCTCGGCGGTGTGAAGCGCCACGAACTCGAGCAACTGCGCGAACTGGGCATCCTCGCCGACCGGGACCACGGCGGCGAGCTCTTCCAGATCTTCACCTACTCCACGCATCCGCGGAAGACCTTCTTCTTCGAGGTGATCGAGCGGTTCGGTGCCGAGACCTTCGGCAAGGGCAACGTCAAGGCGTTGTTCGAGGCCAGGAAGGCGGAACGGGACCAGCGGGAGGAACGGTGACGGACGTGGTGGAGGCCGGGCAACCGCGTCCGCCGCACTCCGTGGCCGATTTCGCCGACGCGGCCCGCGCCGTGATACCGCCCGGCGCCTGGGACTTCGTCTCCGGCGGCAGCGGCGCCGAACTGAGCATGGCGGCCAACCGGCGCGCCTTCGACAACCTGTACGTGGCGCCGCGGATGCTGCGCGACGTGTCGCACGTGTCGACCGCGACCCGCCTGGTCGGCACCGAGACGAGCCTGCCGGTGGCCATCGCGCCGATGGCCTACCACGGGCTGGTCCACCCGCACAGCGAGGCGGCCACCGCACGCGCGGCGAAGACGGCGGGCGTGCCCTTCACCGCGGCGATGCTCAGCGGGACACCGGTGGAACGCATCGCCGAATCGGGTGCCGACCTGTGGTTCCAGCTGTACTGGCTGCGGGACCGGGGCGCCACCGCCGAACTGGTCAGCCGGGCCGAGGCCGCGGGCTGCCAGGCACTCATGCTCACCGTCGACGTGCCCCGGCTGGGCCGTCGCCTCAAAGACCACCGCAACGGCTTCGCGCTGCCGCCCGACGTCTACGCCGCCCACTTCCGCGGCGAGGCCGCGACCGGAGCGCAACGGGGCTCCGGTGCGGGCTCGGCCGTCGCCACACACACCACCGAGATGTTCGACCCCTCACTGGCGTGGGGCGACATCGAATGGCTGCGGGCGCGCACCCGGCTGCCGCTCGTCGTGAAGGGCATCCTGACGCGCGAGGACGCCGTCAGGGCGGTGCGCTCGGGCGTGGACGCGCTGGTGGTCTCCAATCACGGCGGACGTCAGCTCGACGGAGCCGTGCCCGCGCTCACGGTGCTGCCGGAGATCCGGGACGCGGTCGGGGACACGGTGGAACTGCTGGTCGACGGCGGTATCCGCTCGGGCACGGACGTACTCAAGGCCCTGGCGCGCGGCGCCGACGGCGTCCTGCTGGGACGGCCGGTCCTCTACGGGCTCGCCGTCGGCGGCGAGTCGGGCGTCGAGGCGGTGCTGTCGCTGCTGCGCGAGGAACTGGAGACGGATCTCGCCCTGTCCGGCTGCCGTACCGTCGGCGAGGCCGCCCACCTGAAGACCTACGAATCGAACGCTTCCAGCAGTACGGGGACTGCATCATGGTGAAGCAGAACGTCATCAAGACGCTCGGTCCGTCGGGGACGGACGCGCACGCGGAGGCCGTCCGCATCGGGGGCGAGAACATCGAACTCTTCCCCTCCTTCCGTGCCGCCATCGACAACTGCGAGACATACGGCGGCAAGGCGCTGGTCGCCGCCGGCTATCTGGACATGCGCGACGGAGCGGTGGTCGACTCCTGGGTCGACCTTCATTTCAGCAAGCTGCGGTCGATGACGATGGTCGGGGTCTGGGAGTCACCGACCAAGCCCATGTGCGTCGCGGTCCACTCGGAGTTCTCCGGCGGGCTCGCGGACATCCGCACGGCGGCGGCACACCCGGCCACCCTGCAGTTCGTGCGCGAGCACATGCCGGCCGGCGTGGAGGTCTCGACGGTGCGGGCGAAGCCGGAGGCCGCGCGGCTGGTGAGCGAGCAGGTCGTCGATGCCTGCATCGGATCGGTGGACGTCGTCGAGTCCATCGAGAACCTGAAGATCTTGAAGAAATTGGAGGCGTCGATGGTGTGGTGCCTGTATGAGCATCGCTGACGTCGCCGCGGACGCACGGGTCCGGATCGGGTCCCTGCGGGTCGCGCGCGCGTTCCGGGATTTCGTGGAGTTGGAGGCCCTCCCCGGCACCGGCGTGGCCGCCGGGGAGTTCTGGGCGGGGTTCGAGCGGCTGATCGCCGACCTCGCGCCGCGCGATCGCGCGTTGCTGGCCCGCCGCCGCGAACTGCAGGACAGCGTGGACGCCTGGCACACCGAGCACCGCGGTGAGGACTTCGACGCGGACGCGTACCGCCGGCACCTGACCGAGATCGGCTACCTGGCCGCGACGCCGGAGCCGTTCACCGTGGACACCACCGGCACGGACGCGGAGATCACGCGGATCGCCGGCCCGCAGCTGCTGGTGCCGGTGGTGGACGAGGACTTCGCGATCGAGGGCGTCAATGCCCGGTGGGGGTCGCTGTACCGCGCCCTGTACGACACCGACGTGATCCCCCCGGGCGACGCCGCCGAACGCCGCAAGGCGGTCATCGACTTCGCGCGCGGCCTCCTCGACGTGATGGCGCCGCTCGACAAGGGCTCGTACGCGGACGCGACGGGTTGTCAAGTCGTGGACGGCGCGCTGCGCGTGGAGTTGTCCGACGGCACGTCCGGCACGCTGGCCCCCACCGCGCGGCTGGCCGGATTCCGCGGTGATCCCGCCCGGCCGTCGGCCGTGCTGATCGAACATCACCACCTGCACGTGGAGATCGAGTTCGATCCGGACGGCGAGTTCGGCCGTCTCGACGCGGCCGGCATCCAGGACGTGGTCCTCGAATCCGGGATCACCACGATCATGGACTTCGAGGACTGTGTCGCCGCCGTGGACGTCATGGACAAGATCGAGGTCCACCGCGCCTGGCTGCGTCTGATGCGCGGCAGCTACACGGCGCGGCACGGCGGCGGCATGAACCCCGACCGCCGGTACACCGCCCCGGACGGCGGCCACGTATCGCTCCCCGGGCGGGCACTGCTGTTCGCCCGGATCGTGGGGCCGCTGATGACCACGGACGCGATCCTCGACCCCGAGGGCGCCGAGGTGCCCGAGGTCATCGTGGACGCCGTGATCGCCACTCTCGCGGCGCTGCACGACCTGCGGGGCGACACCTCCCGCGGGAACTCCCGGGCCGGGGCGGTGTATCTGGCGGTGCCGAAGCTGCACGGGCCGGACGAGTTCGCCTTCGTCGATGAGCTGTTCGGCCGCGTGGAGCGCCTGCTCGGGCTGCCCGAACACACGGTGAAACTCGGGCTGCTGGACGAGGAGCGGCGCACCACCGTCAACCTGGCGGCGTGCCTGGAGGCGGTCCGGCATCGGGTCGTCTCCACCAACAACGGCCTGCTCGACCGGACCGGCGACGAGATCCGCACCTCGATGACGGCCGGGCCCGTGGTGCGCAAGGCCGCCATGAGGACCCAGTCCTGGCAGCAGGCGTACGAGCGGTGGCACGTCGACACCTGCCTCGCCCACGGCCTTCAGGACCGCGGACTGATCGGGCTGGGCATGTGGCCCACGCCCGGCCGGATGCGCGACCTGTTCGAGTCCAAGAGCGGCCAGCTCTCCCTGGGCGCGGGGATGACCTGGGTGCCGACCGCCGTCGCCGCGACGCTGCACGCCGTGCACTACCACCAGGTGGACATCGCCGGCGTGCAGCGCGAGATCGCGGCGGCCGGACCGCGTCACTCCCTCGACGAGCTGCTGCGCCCGCCGGTCGCCGAAGCCGTCAGCGATCTGCGGACGGAGCTGGACGCCCACTGCTACACCGTCCTCGGCTACGCGGTGCGCTGGATCGAGCGCGCCGTCGCCAGTTCCCCGATGCCCGCCCTCGACGGTGTCGTCGTCCTCGAGGACCGCGCCACCCTGCGGATGTCGACCCAGATGCTGGCGAACTGGCTGCTCCACGACGTGATCACCGCGCAGGACGTGGACGACGGGCTGCGCCGGACGGCGGCGGTCCTGGACGACCGCCTCCGTGACGAGCCGGGCTACCGGCCACTGCTGCCCGCGGGGGAAGCCTCCCTGGCGTGGCAGGCGGCCCGCGAGCTGATCATGCGGGGCGCGACGGCGCCGAACGGCTACACCGAACCGGTGCTGTACCGGTTCCGCCGCACGCACAAGGCCCGGACGGCGTGATGCGGTCGAACCGACGAGAGCGAGAAAGGGAGACCTCGTGCACGCGATAGTGGTGACCGAGCCCGGCGGCCCGGACGCCCTGCGCTACGGCCGGATGCCGGACCCGGTCGCCGGGCCGGGTGAGGTGCTGGTGCGTACCAGGGCGATCGGTGTGAACTACCGTGATGTGTACGTGCGCAGGGGGGAGTATCCCGCCGAGCTGCCCGTTCCGGGCCTCGAAGGAGCAGGCGAGGTCGTGGCCGTGGGCGAGGGGGCCGAGGTCACCGTCGGCGATCGGGTGGCCTGGGCGTACGGCAAGGCCAGCTACGCCGAACTCGTGGCCGTCCCCGCCGACCAGTGCGTGCCGGTGCCCGACGGGATCGACTGGCAGGTCGCCGGTGGCGCGCTGTTGCAGGGCATGACCGCGCACTACCTCCTGGAGTCGGTGTACCGGCCGGCGCCGGAAGAGCCGGTCCTGATCCACGCGGGGGCCGGCGGTATGGGCCAGCTCCTGGTGCAATGGGCCGCGGCGCGCGGCGCCAAGGTGATCACCACCGTGTCCACCGACGAGAAGGAGAAGCTCGCCCGGGAGGCCGGGGCCTGGCACGTGCTGCGTTACGGCGACGATCTCGCCGGCCAGGTCCGGGAACTGACGGACGGGGAAGGTGTCCACGCCGTCTACGACGGTGTCGGCGCGGCCACCTTCGAGGCGAGCCTCGCCTCGCTCCGGCCGCGCGGCACCCTCGCGTTGTTCGGTTCCGCGAGCGGCCGGGTGCCCCCGTTCGATCTGCAACGCCTGGCCGAGCTGGGTTCGCTGCTGGTGACCCGGCCGGTGCTGCCGCACTTCGTCCGGACCCGCGCCGAGGTTCTGTGGCGCGCGAACGAGGTCTTCGGCGCACTGTCCGACAACGTACTGCGCGTACGGTTCGGCGGTACCTACGCCCTGTCCGAAGCGGAGCAGGCCCACCGGGCGATCGAGTCCCGCACCACGACCGGTTCCCTCGTGCTGCTGCCGGACTGACGCCCGCGCGGGCCCGGGCACACGCTCACCGCCCCCGCACACGGCGGCCTTGGTCACCTCGGCCGCCGTGTGCGGGGGCCGCGCGGTCAGCGGAAGTCCTCCTCGCGGTACTCGTCGGGCGAGCCCTCGGCCGTGGCCTCGCGCAGCTCGATCCGGCGGATCTTGCCGGAGACGGTCTTGGGCAGGGTGCCGAACTCCAGCCGGCGGATGCGCTTGTAGGGGGCGAGCACCTCACGGGAGTGCTCGAAGAGGACCTTCGCGGTGCCGGGCCCGGGCTCCCAGCCCTCGGCGAGCACGACGTACGCCTTGGGCACGGCGAGCCGCAGCTCGTCCGGGGCGGGCACCACGGCGGCCTCGGCCACCGCCTCGTGCTCCAGCAGCGCGCTCTCCAGCTCGAACGGACTCACCTTGTAGTCGGAGGACTTGAACACGTCGTCGCTGCGCCCGATGTAGGTGAGGTAGCCCTCCTCGTCCCGGGTCGCGATGTCCCCGGTGCGGTAGTAGCCGCCCGCCATGGCCTCGGCCGTGCGGTCCGGGTCGCCGTGGTAGCCGGTCATCAGGCCGGCCGGGCGCTCGGCCAGGTCGAGGGCGATCTCCCCCTCGGTGACACCGGGCTCGCCGGAGACCGGGTCCAGCAGGACCACCCGGTAGCCGGGGCTCGGCCGGCCCATGGAACCGGTCTTCAGCGGCTGGCCGGGGGTGTTGGCGACCTGCACGGCGGTCTCGGTCTGGCCGAACCCGTCCCGGATGGTCACTCCCCAGGCGCGCCGGACCTGTTCGATGACCTCGGGGTTGAGCGGTTCGCCGGCGGCCACGGCCTCGCGGGGCGGGTTCGCCAGCCGGGTGAGGTCGGCCTGGATGAGCATCCGCCACACCGTCGGCGGGGCGCAGAAGGTGGTGACTCCGGCGCGGTCCATCTCGGCCATCAGCCGGCCGGCGTCGAAGCGGGTGTAGTTGACGACGAAGACGGTCGCCTCCGCGTTCCACGGGGCGAACAGGTTGGACCAGGCGTGCTTGGCCCAGCCGGGCGAGGAGATGTTCAGGTGGACGTCGCCGGGCTCGAGCCCGATCCAGTACATGGTGGACAGATGGCCGATCGGGTACGAGGTGTGGGTGTGCTCGACCAGTTTGGGGCGGGCGGTCGTGCCCGAGGTGAAGTAGAGCATCAGCGGGTCGTCGGCCAGGGTCGGGCCGTCCGGGACGAAGTCGGCGGGGGCCGCGTAGGCGTCCTCGTACGGCTCCCAGCCCTCCTCGGGCAGGCCGCCGACGCTGATCCGGGTGTAGCCGCCGGGCACGTCGGCGAACTTGGCGGTGTCCTCCGCCCGGACGATGGCGTGCCGCACCCGGCCCCGCTCGACCCGGTCGCGCAGATCGGCGGGGCCGAGCAGCGGGGTGGCCGGGATGACGACCGCGCGCAGCTTCATCGCGGCCAGCGCGGTCTCCCACAGCTCGGCCTGGTTGCCGAGCATGACGAGGATCCGGTCCTCGGGGGCGACCCCGCGTTCGCGCAGCCACCGGGCGACCCGGTTGGAGCGCGCGGACAGCTCGGCGAAGGACAGCCGGGTCTCGGTGCCGTCCTCCTCGACGATGTGCAGCGCCGTGCGGTCGTTGCCCTCGGCGATGACGTCGAACCAGTCCAGCGCCCAGTTGAAGTGCCGGGGCCGGGGCCAGCGGAAGCCCTCGTAGGCGGTGGCATAGTCCTCGCGGTGTGCCAGCAGGAAGTCCCTGGCTTCGCGGAACGTCTCGGTCGCCGTCATCCACGTCCTCCTCGGTACCGGACCATTGCCGGGCGGCTCCCCGGCATCGTCTAATCCGTGATGCGGGTCTCACTACCCCCGAACGGGGTCGCCCGCACCGAAGGAGCGTCAAGGTGGCAGCAGAGGCCGTGGCGGCGGGGACACGCGGCGCGCCGTCCCGGCCCCGGCGCGCCGCGGGGCCACCGCCCGTCGCCTTCAGCGGCCTGGTGGAATCCGGCCGGCCGCACCCGCGCGTCAGCGAGCCGAGCACCCCGGCCACGGCGGCGCCGCGCTCGCCCACGGTGACCTCCGGCCCCGGGCCGGGCGGCAGGGCGGGGTCGCCAGCCCGGTCGTACGCGCTGCCGCACCGCGCGCGGTCGCGGCGGGCCGGCCATGCGTACGGCACCCCGCTGGCCGCCGAGGACATCCGCGGGATGCTCACGGCGCCGGTGGTGGTGCGGCGCCGGGCGCGCGGCGTGCTCCACGGCGCGCCGCGCTCGACCCGACCGCCGGACGCGGGAGTGACGGCGGCACGCGACGCGGAGCAGACGCCGGTGACGGAGGACGAGGCACGAGAGCCACCCGCCAAGGCCCAGCCGGAACCGAGGGCGGCCAGTCGGGGTACCGGCCGGGAACAGGGATGCGGAGCGCTCCACGGCGCACCGCCCTCGACCCGACCGCTCGGCGCCCGGACACCGGACCCGGCAGCGACGGCGGCACGCGACGTGGAACAGACGCCGGCGGCGGAGGACGAGGCACGAGAGCCACCCGCCAAAGCCCAGCCGGAACCGAGGGCGAACGGCCGGGGTGCCGACCCGGAACGGGGATGCGGAGCACTCCACGACGCGCCACCCTCGACCCGACCGCTCGGCGCCCGAACACCGGACCCGGCAGCGACGGCGGCACGCGACGCGGAGCAGACGCCGGTGACGGAGGACGAAGCACGGAAACCACCCGCCAAAGCCCAGCCGGAACCGAGGGCGAACGGCCGGGGTGCCGACTGGGGACAGGGGTACGGGGCGCACGCTGTGGTGCGGGCGCCGGTGTCCCGGACCGCCGGCCGGGAACCGCGGACCGCACCGCTCGCCGGGCACGGGTGGCCAACCGCCCCCACACGAGTCGGGGGCGGGCCACCGACCACACCGCCACAAGCCGAGCGCGGACCGCCGACCACGCCACCACAAGCCGAGCGCGGACCGCCGACCACGCCACCACAAGCCGAGCGCGGACCACCGACCACGCCGCCACGCGCCGGGAGCGTGACCCTGGCGCGGCGTGAACCGGTCGTGTTGTGCTGGGGGGCGGTGGGATCCGCCGACGCGGTGGTGGCCGGGCGGCCGGGCGCCGGCCCGGAGACGGTCGGGAGTTGTTCGCGTCCGGCGATGCGGAGGCCGGGCGCCCGCACACGAGGGAAGGCGGTGAGCACGGCCCGGGGGGCGGGAGCGTCACCCGAAGACGGTTGGGAAACCTGCCCATTCATCCGGCGTCGCTTTGAATTTCCCTCTGCTTGACCGTTTGTTATTTCCCTCACCACGGCTTCCGTCCGAATTTCAGGGATCGTTGCCTAGAATTTGGCCCGGACACGACACAGGAGGGGAGCGGTGACCGTGCGACGGGACTTCCAGGAGTCTGCCAGGTGCCGCCCCGACCTGGTCATCGGCCGCGAGGAGTTGTTCGCCGGCGCCCGTGAGCAACTCGCCTCGGGCGGCAGTGTGCTGCTCCACGGCCCCGCCGGAATAGGGAAATCCACCGTCCTGCGGGCATTGGCCGAGGAATACGGTGCCACCGCGCGCACGGTCTTGCGGTGCTCGGCGACGGAGTCCGAATCCCATCTGCCGTTCCTCGCCCTCGCCGATCTGCTCGGCCTGGTCCTGGACGAGGTCTCCCCCCGGCTGCCCGCCGCCCAGCGCACCGCCCTGGAGTCGGCGCTCACCGGCCGCGGCGAGTCCAGCCTCCAGCGCGACGGCCTCGCGCTGCGCCTGGCGGTGCTCTCCGCGCTGCGCGCGCTCGCCACCGACGGCCCCGTGCTGGTCGTCGCCGACGATCTGCAGTGGCTGGACCCGGCCAGCGCCGAACTCCTCGGCTTCGCCGCCCGGCGCCTGGAGGGCACCCCGGTGCAACTGCTGTGCGCGGTGCGCACGGAGGGCCAGGAGAGCCAGGAGTACGACCGTCAGCTGCGCGCCTGCCCGCCGGGCACCCTCGCCGTCCGGCTCGGCCCGCTCACCCGGGCCCAGGTCGCCCAGCTGCTCGACCACCGCGGCCACGGCGGCCTGCCCCGCTCCACGGTGCGCGAGATCCACCGCACCAGCGGCGGCAACCCGCTGTTCGCCCTGGAACTGGGCCGCGCCCTCGCCGACAGTCCCACCCCGCCCCGGCCCGGCGAGCCGCTGCCCGTGCCGACCTCGCTGCGCGCCCTGGTGCTCAGCCGCCTGGACATGCTCTCGGTGGAGGCCCGCCGCACCCTGCTGGTGGCCAGCGCCGGCGCCCGCCCCACCCCGGCGCTGCTGCGCGCCGCCGGCCGGGAGAACGCCGAGGCCGAGTGCGCCCAGGCCGCCGAACTCGGGCTGCTGGCCACCGAGCCCGACGCCCCCGCCGTACGGTTCGCGCACCCGCTGATCTCCGCGGCGCTGTACGCGGAGGCGCCCGCGCACGAGCGGCGGGCGGCGCACGCGGCGCTGTCCACCGCCGCCTCCGACCCGATAGAGCGGGCCCGGCACCTGGCCCTGGCCACCACCGGCACGGACCCGGAGGTGGCCGCCCGGCTGGCCGAGGCCGCCGCCCTCGCCCGGGACCGCGGGGCGCCCTCGGTCGCCGCCCAGCTCGGGCTGCTCGCCGCCCGGCGCACCCCCGCCGACGGCAGCCCGGGCCCGGAGGAGCGCCGGCTCGCCGCCGCCGAGGACGCGATCACCGCCGGGGAGGTCGACCTGGCCCGGGACATCGCCCGGGAGGTGCTCACCCGGGCGAGTGTGCCCGCCGACCGGGTGCGGGCCTGGATCATCGTCATCGACACCGCCGGCCACACCATGACCGAGGTCGACGCCGTCTTCCCGCAGGCCCTCGCCGACGCCGGGGACGACCCCCGGCTGCTGGCCCTGGTGCACTACCAGCTGGCCTGGCGGGCGCTGATCGTGGAGGGCGACTTCACCGAGGCCCGGCAGGCCGCCGCGCACGCCGCCGAGCTGGCCGCGCGCGGCCAGGACCGGCGCACCGAGCTGCTCGCCCTGGCCTTCCAGGCGCAGACCGAAACCCTGATGGGCCATCCGGAGGCACCGCGCACCATCAAACGGGCGCTGCGCGAGCCCCAGGATCCCCGGGTGGCCTGCCATCACAACGGCGCGGGCAGCGCCCGGTTCCGCTGGCTGGTGATGGGCGACCAGCTGGCCGAGGCCCGGACCACCGTCACCGGGCTGCTGCGCGAGGTCCGCCGGCGCGGCTCGGTGGAGAGCGAGGTGCACTTCCTGCGCGGCCTCGCCGAGACCGAGCTGCGCGCCGGGCACTGCGGGCGCGCCCTGGACCTGGCCCGCGACAGCCTGCGGCTGGCCAGGGACTCGGGCATCGGCGAGACCGCCTCGGCGATGCTCACCTCGCTCGCGGAGGCCTCCGGCGGCGAGGTCGACCGGGCGCTGGCGCTCGCCCGGGAGGCGGTGCAGCACGCCGAGGAGGACGGCGACCAGATGTACCTCTCCCGGGCGCTGGGCGCCCTCGGGTACGCCCAGCTGGTGGCCGGGGACCCGGCGGGCACGGTGCGCTCGCTGCGCCGGGTGCGCAGCCTGGAGCTGGGGCTCGGCATCACCGACCCGGCCCGGGGCCGCTGGCAGGGGGATCTGGCCGAGGCGCTGGTCCGTACCGGTGAGGCGGCCGAGGCGCAGGACGTCATCGACGTGAGCCGGGAGCACGCGCTCCGGCTCGGCCGGGAGAGCGTGCTCGCCGTGCTGGACCGGTCCGAGGCGCTGGTGCGTGCCGCCCGGGGCGACCGGGAGGCCGCCGTCGCCCAGCTGACGTCCGCTCAGGACCGGCTCGGCAAGCTCGGCTACGGCCTGGAGGAGGCGCGGGCCGCGTTCGCGCTGGCCCGGCTGCGCGGCCGGGGCCCCGGCGCGGCGGCCTTCGACGAGGCCGCCCGGATGTTCCGGCGCTGCCGGGCGCTGCCCTGGCTGCGCCAGGTGGAGGACGCGCTCGCCGCCCCCGAGCCGGAACCGGTGCCGGACCGGCCGGAGGCGCCGGCCGCGCTGGAGGTGCTGGCGGCGATGGAGCGTCAGGTCGCCGCGCTGGTCATGGAGGGGGCCACCAACCGGGAGATCGCGGCCCGGCTGTTCATCAGCGTGAAGACGGTGGAGGCGACCCTGACCCGGGTCTACCGCAAACTGGGGATCCGGTCGCGGGTCGACATCGTCCGATTGGCGGCGGCTCGACGGGCGCGCTGAGCACGGCCCTAGTTAACTGAACCGGACCGAGGGTTTTCCCTCACCCAGCCCCTTAGGGGGTTCCCTCATTGGGAGCCGTGGGTTCCGGGTCCTAGCGTAAAGGGCGTGCCGCTCGCCCGGGCACACGGGGTCGGTCCTGCGACCTCCCCGTGCACACCGCCCACCGACACCCGCGCGACCCCCCACCGGTGCAACCCCCACTGAGGAGACTCATGTTCGGGCCCAGACGTGTGAGAAAGACCGCCGCGACCCTGGTGGCCACCGCCGCCGCCGCGGCGACCGCGCTGCTCGCCTCCCCCACCGCGAGCGCCGCACCCCAGCCCATCGTCGGCGGTACGACCACCACAACGACCTCGTACCCGTTCATGATGCAGATCACGGACGCGTCCCAGAACCAGTTCTGCGGCGGCACCCTGGTGTCCCCCACCAAGGTCGTCACCGCCGCGCACTGCATGGTCGGCGAGACCACGAGCAGCGTCCGCGTGGTCGGGGGCCGGACCTACCTCAACGGCACCAACGGCACGGTGAGCCGGGTCAGCAGGATCTGGATCAACCCGGGTTACACGGACGCCACCAACGGCGACGACGTGGCCGTGCTGACCTTGTCGACGTCGATGCCGTACACCACGGCCAAGTACGTCTCCTCCTCACAGACGAGCGTCTACGCGGCCGGCACCTCGGCACGCATCCTCGGCTGGGGGACCACCTCGGAGAACGGCAGCTCCTCCAACCAGCTGCGGACCGCGACCGTGCCGATCGTGTCCGATTCCAGCTGCCGTTCCTCCTACGGGTCGGACTTCGTCCAGTCCGACATGGTGTGCGCCGGATACTCCTCCGGCGGCGTGGACACCTGCCAGGGCGACAGCGGCGGTCCCCTGCTCATCGGGGGCGTCCTGGCAGGGATCACTTCCTGGGGCGAGGGGTGCGCGGAGGCCGGTTACCCGGGTGTCTACACCCGGCTGACCACCTTCTCGGACCTGGTGACCGCGCAGGTCAACTCGTAACCCGGAAGACTTCCCGAGCACCCCTCGGGGATGTGCCGGGGGGCGTTGCGGGCCACCACGAGCGGCCCGCAACGCCCCCTTTCCAATGCCCGCCGCCCGCCGCCCCGCGCCGGGGCCGCTACCTCCGGTCGCACACCGACGGCAGCCAGGTCAGGTCCCGGGTGCCGCTGAGGGTGTCCAGGGAGCCCAGCAGTCGGTCCAAGCGGTCGGGGTGGGCGAGGAATTCGACGGCCGCCTCGGCGAACGCGTCGCGCACCGCGGGCGGCATGGCGTCGGAGGCGTCGAAGCAGTGCGCCGCCTTCTCGTCTCGCAGGGCGAGGGCGAGCGAGCGGTGCCAGGCGGAGCCGGAGCCGCCGGCGGCGGGCGGCAGACCGGCGTGCACGGAGAAACCCGACTCCCCCTCGCTCCAGGCCCGTTGGGCGTCGGCCGAGGCCAGGTAGCGGATCAGCTTCCGGGCCTGCGGGGTGTCGTGCAGCAGGGCGACGAGGTCCCCGGAGACCTCCCAGGCGCGTGGGGCGGCCCCGAAGAGCAGCTCGGCGGAGGAGACGTAGCGGCCGTCGGTCTGCCGCCAGGCGGGCCGGCCGCGGATGAACGACGCCTGGTGCTCCAGCGTGCAGCCGCGCGGGCGGGCGGCGACCGGATCCGACGCCGACTGGTACGGGGTCTTCAGGGCCCGCCGGACCAGCTCCGCATCGCCGCCGGCTCCGATCAGGTCGCGCCAGGCCGTCCAGGCCGACCTCACCTGCGGGGACCGCCAGGACAGGTCGCCGCTCGCCCAGCGTTCGTAGACGGCGGGGCCGTGGCGCTGGAGCAGGATGTCCTCGATCCAGTCGGTGCCGGGCCAGCCGCTCGTGGCGCCGGAGCCCATGCCGACGCACCACGCGGCCGGCCGGCGCGCGGCGTCCCGCAACTCCCGCTCGCCGAGGCCGGCCGGGTACCAGACGATGCTCTTCAGGTCGGCCTTCAGCGGGAACCAGTACACGTGCCCGTCCGTCAGCGGGGTGGCCCAGGACGGGCCGAAGTCCTCGCGGCGCACCAGGTTCTCCAGGGGCACGAGGTGCTTCTGCCGGGCGTACTCGGCGAGTTCGCCGGGACCGGTGAGCACCACCACGTCGGGCGGTGTGCCGGCCTCGACATCCGCGCCGAGCACCTGGCTCTCGGCGTTGCTGCCCTGGTAGTCGACCCGGATGTGGTGCTTCCGCTCGAAGGGCTCGATGACCGCCTCGCGGAAGTGGCGCTCGTCGCCGCCGGTCCAGTTGGCCAGCAGGGTGACGGACGGCTCGTGCCCGAGGGCGCGTACACCTACCACGGCGGCCGCCGCCAGGACGGCCAGGCAGCTCGCCACCACGGTGACCACGCGGGCCGGACGGCGGGAGCGGCGGGGCCGGGCGCCGGGGGCGGCCGTCGCCGGGCCGCCGGGGTGCGCGCTCACCGGGGCCTGAACCGGTAGTCGTTGATGTGCCGCCTGAGGCCCGTCTCGGCCAGTGCCATCAGCAAGGCGCCTCCTATCAGGATCCACACCGCCGCCGCCGCGCGGAAGCCGGTGCCGGCCAGGTACGAGGCGGTGTGCCGCCCCGCGTCGGGGATGAGCCGCCCGGGCAGCGGGCGGTCGAGCAGGGTACGGGTGTCGGTCATCCCCGCTTGCGTCCACACGGTGAACAGCACGGTGACGGCGACACCGGCGAGCGACAGCAGCCCGGCGGCGATGAGGTGCCGGTTGTAGCGGCGCCGGAAGCGGCGGCGCAGGAAGCGCTGGGTCTCCAGCAGCGCCGCGGTCAGGGCGAGGGCGAGCAGCAGGGTGATGCTCCAGGCGAGCCACAGCAGCGGGCCGAAGGAGGTCTGCCGGTGCACGGCGGCGCGCTCCTGCCGTTGCAGGGCCTTCAGCCGGTCCTGTATGCCGGAGCCCTTCTCCGTCAGGACACTGGTGGCGTAGCTGAGGTATGCCTCGCGCAAGACGCTGCCGTCGGGCTGGAGTTGGGAGCGCTGGACCTTGTCGGCGTAGACGGTGATCAGACCGGCCACCGTCTGCAGGGCCTGCCGGCCCCCGGGCCCGCCGAGGTCGTCGTCGGCCGCGGCGGCGGCGAGGCTCTGCACGGCGACCGAGATCTGCTTCTGGAAGTCGCTCGTCGGGGCGGGCTGGGCGGCGTCCCGCTGGGCCTGGCCGAGCGCGTACAGCGCGGTGTCGAGGGACAGCACGGCCGGGGCGGTGGAGGTGCGCAGCGGGTCCGCGTCGTCGTGCACGCCCTGGTACGAGATGAACAGCGACAGGGTGAGCAGGGCCGACAGGCCGAGCAGCAGGCGGTGCCGGAGGGCCAGGTCGCGCGCGGTGGTGCTGCCGCCGTCGGGGGGCGGGGTGCCGGTTCCGGTGAGCCACGAGACCGGCCGGGAGACGAGCCGGGCGAGGGCTTCGGGCCATCGTCCGGTCGTACGGCGGTCGGTGCGGCGGGTCGGCAACCGCGGGGAGTGGGAGGCCCGTTGGTGCTGTGGGGATGGTGTGCTGACGGGTGAACCGGCGCCCGCGCCGGGTATCCCGGCGTTTCCCGGGTTCATGCCGACGCCCCTCTCAGCAGCCGCCCGCAGTCGCCTCCGCAGTAGACGGAGTCGGCCGGGCCGAGCCAGCGGCACTCCGGGCACTCGATCAGCCCGTCGGGCCGGACGGGCAGGGCGGCGCCCGGGTGGGGGGCGGCATCGGCACCGGCGGCCCGTACGCCACCCGGCCCCCGCGATCCGGGCGTTCCGGCCCGGTCCGCGCCCCCGCCTCCCGGACGCGCGCCGCCCGGCGCCGCGTGGTCCGGAGCCGCACGGTCTGGAGCCGCACGGTCCGGGCTCCGGCCTGCAGGGTCCGCGTCGGCCGGACCTTCGCCGCCCGGCCCCGCCCCGGCAAGGCTCGCGTCAACCAGCCCCGCACCGCCAGAACCCGCAGCGCCGAAACCCACTCCGCCCAGCGCCGCCCCACCCGGCCCCGCCCGGTCCGGGGCCGCACCACCCCTGCCCGTACCGCCGGCACCCACCCCGGCCACGGCCTCCCCACCGCCGTCACCGCTCCCGGGGCCACCGGATCCCGGCGCCACCGGCCGCCCCGCCGCGCCCCCACGCCCCGCACCCGCACCCGAAGGCCCCCTCCGGCCCTCCCCCGAAGGCGGCTCCGGAGGTGTCGTCAGGGCGCTGGAGAGGATGAGGTGCTGCCAGTCGACGTCCTTCAGGCCCGGGCGGATGCGGCCGGAGCCCGGGGCGGACTCGATGAGGCGGAGCGCGCCGAGCAGTTGGGCGTCGCCCAGCTCGGCGGCCAGGGCGAGGGCGCGGGCGAGTTCGCGGTCCGCCGTCTCCCGGCCGTCCGCGCCGCGCAGCCAGGCCCGGTACGCCTGGGCGACGGCGGCACTCGCCCGCTGGTACAGCTCGTGCCGCCGGACCCCGGGATGCTGCCGGGAGGCGTCGAGCGGATCGTCGGTCCAGCGCACCAGGATGGGCCGGGGCGACGGCAGCCGCAGCGGGCGCCGTACGCCGGGTACGACGATCTCCACGGCGGCCAGCTGGAGTTCCTCGCCGCTCTCCCGGCCGGCGGGGTCGGCGGTCAGGACGACCTGGAAGTGCCGTACCTCGTCGCCCCAGGCCCGGGTGACGTACTCCGCGGCGCGTCCGCCGGGGCCGGCCGGGACGGGTTGCAGCTCCTGTTCGTTCGGCACGACCTGCTTCACCTGGCGGATCACCGTGCCGGGGGTGGTCGGGGTGAGCCGGATGCGCAGTTCGGGCACCGCCGTGCCGAGCAGCCCGGCGATCAGTTCCTCGTAGGCGGCGGTGAGTTCGGACTCCCGGCGGACGGCGCGGGCGCGGCCGTGCAGCCGCCGGGTGATGGCCAGCAGCAGTTCGGCGTCCCAGTCGTCGCCGATGCCCCAGGCGTCGCAGACGAACTGGCCGGCGCAGGCGTCGAGGACGGTCTCCAGCGGCCGGCGGGAGCGGTGGTCGTGCTCGTTGCGGCCGTCGGTGAGCAGCAGGACGTGTTTGACGGGCGCGGGCTGGTCCTTGAGCAGCCGCCGGGCGAGGTCGAGCCAGGCGCCGATGGCGGTGCCGCCGTCCGCGTCCAGGAGGCGGACCGCGCGTTCGGCGGCCTCGCGTTCGCCGGGCCGGGCGACGGCGAGCACCTGGCGGCCGGGGCCGGGGTGGACCACGGTGGCGTCGAACCGTCCGGCGAGGACGGCGAAGGCGGTGCCGAAGGGCAGCATCCGGACGGCGGCGGCGGTGGCGTCCTTGGCGGCG
This sequence comes from Streptomyces sp. DSM 40868, assembly GCF_011820545.1. Taxonomy (NCBI): domain Bacteria; kingdom Bacillati; phylum Actinomycetota; class Actinomycetes; order Kitasatosporales; family Streptomycetaceae; genus Streptomyces; species Streptomyces sp. DSM 40868. The sequence goes on along the minus strand of NZ_CP050504.1, from coordinate 6,848,580 downwards.
TGGAGTTTGGCCGGCGGGTGGAGCATCGAGCGGGAGGTGTCGACGATCAGCACCTCGGCGAGGGCGGATCCGGTGCCGGGGGCGGGGGTGGCGTGCGGCGCGCCGGACGGGCCGCGGACCCCGATCTCCAGGATGGCGTGCATCTCGCGTTCGCGGTGGGGCCCGGCCGGGTCGGGCAGGGCGGGCAGTTCCGTCCGCTGGCCGACCTCCAGCGTCACCTCGGTCTCCTCGGCCACGGTCATCGCTGTCTCTCCCGGAGCTGGTGGGTGGGTCAGAAGGTGGTCATCGGCCGGACGGCGTGGGCCAGGTCGAGCAGCCGGCCGTGTTCCCCGGCGGTGCGGGCCTGCGCGGCGAGCTGCCGGAAGGACTGCTCCAGCCGGGTGCGCAGCCCGTCCTCGTCACCGTCGCCCAGGAGGTCGCCCGCGGGGAAGTCCGGTCCCCAGCCCTGGTCGGGGCGGCTGTGCAGGGCGTTCTCGCGGACCTCGGCGATCAGCCGGGCCCGGGACTCGCCGTCGGCGGCGCCGCCGTCCAGGCGCAGTTCGGGCAGGCGCCGGGCGGCGTCGCGCAGGCCGGCCGGGGTGGGCGGGGTGGCGCCCAGGATGCCGGCGCGGATGCGGACGGCCGCGACGCGGGCGGCGTCGTGGTGCCGGGAGGTGGCGGGGACCTCGTCGAGGACGTGTACGGCGGCGTCCCGGTCACCGGCCGCGAGGTGGCCCCGGGCCAGGCCGAACGCGGCGGCGGTGTGCGCGAAGTCCCTTTTCCAGACGGCCTCGTAGTACCGCATGGCGCGGGCCGGGCGGGTGCCGGCGGTGTGTTCGGCGCAGTAGCCGAGGGCGAGCTTGGGCACGTACTCGCCGGGCAGCGCCTGGTGGACGGCGTCGAAGCGGGCGCCGGCCAGGTCGACCTCGCCCTTGCTGAGGTGCAGTACGCCGTGGTGCCAGGCGATGCGCCAGTCGTGGGCGGCGGCGCGTTCGCCGAGCAGGGTCTCGGCCTCGGCGAGCCAGCTCTCCGCCGCTCGCTGCTCACCCTTGCGCAGGTAGGCGCGGCACAGCCACAGCGCGGTCTCGGGGGTGCCGAGGCGGGATTCGCGGGGCCACTGCCGGGCGACCCGGTCGGGGGCGTCGGGCGGGAAGGAGTCGAGCAGCAGGGCGGCGCCGTCCTCGGGGTCGGGGACGGGTTCGGGCAGGGCGCCGGCCACCTCGGCGGGGTGGGGCGGGGAGACGTCCAGGGCGGGGGGCCGGTCGCCGGTGCGGCGGGTCCAGTGGCCGAGGGCGGGGATCGCGCCGAGTCCGGCGTCGAGGCCGGCGCCCGAGGGACGGAACAGGGTGGAGCTCTCGGGGAGTTGTTCGCCGAACCGGAGCGCGCGGAACTCGCGCAGCACCTCCCAGAGCTGGCGGGACATCTCGGCGGCGGAGCGGAACCGGGCGCGGGGTTCGGCGTGGGTGGCGCGGGCGATGACGCGGCGGAAGGAGTCGGAGGCGAGGCCGGGGGCGGGTTCGGTGCCGCGGGCCAGGGCCTGGAGGGTCATGCCGACGGTGTAGAGGTCGCTGTCGACCTGCCAGCCGCGGCGGTCGATCTCCTCCTTGGGCGGGGCGAAGCCGGGCGTGTAGACGTAGGCGGAGGCGCGGTCGCCGATGGCGCGGACGGCGCCGAGGTCGACGACCTTGACGGCCCGGCCGAAGTGGATGACGTTGGCGGGCTTCATGTCGCAGTAGAGCAGGCCGCGTTCGTGCATGTACTGGAGGGCACCGAGGATCTTGCAGCCGTAGGTGAGGACGTGGTCGAGGCGGGGACGGCCGTGGAAGATCCGTTCGATGTCGTCGGCGTCCATGAGCTGTTGCAGGGAGCGGCCGCCGATGTAGTCCATGACGAGGTAGCCGGTGGCGGGGTGGCCGGCGCTCTGGTGTTCGGCGTAGGTGACGATGCGGACGATGTCGGGGTGGTGCAGGGCGGTGAGGGAGCGGCGTTCCTCGACGGCGGTGTGGCGGGCGAGGACGTCGTGGACGTTGATCTGGCCCTTGAGGACGACACGGTGGCCGTCGGCGCGGGTGTCCTCGGCGAGGTAGATCCAGCCGAGGCCGCCGTGGGCGAGGCAGCCGAGCACCTTGTAGTGGTCGGCGACGACGTCGCCGGGGGCGAGCTGGGGCAGCAGCGAGTAGGGCGTGCCGCAGCGGGGGCAGCGGCCGGTGGCGCGGCCGGGCTGGCCGCCGTAGCCGACGCCGATGGTCATGGTGCAGCCGCCGGCGCCGCAGCGGCGTCCCCCGGTGGGCGGGCGGGGGTCGGTGAGGAGGACGTCGTCGGGGGCGGGGACCTCGGGCAGGACCACCAGTCCGTGCTGGTCGAGTTCGCCGAGCCCGGCGACGGCGTGCACGGCCGCCGGTCCGGGCGGCTCCTCGGCGGCGGCCGCGTCCGGGGGTCGTACGGGCGGTCCCGTACGGGGGCCGGGGGGCGGTCCCGTACGGGGGCCGGGGTGGGGTGCGGTGCGGGGTTCGGCGTGCCGGTGGCCGCAGGTGTCGCAGTAGCCGGTGGCCATGATGCGGCCCGTGCAGCCGGGCCGGACGCACGAGGTCACGACGCGCCCTCCTCCTCCGGTGCGGTGGTGGAGCAGAAGCCGATGAACCGTTCGACGGCGGTCTCGGCCCGCTCGATGTCGCAGGGGGTCTGCCGCAGCAGTGACAGCGCCTCCTCGTAGAGCCGGTACGCCGTCATGACCCGGTCGCCGTGTGCGGCGGCCCGCTGCCGGCACAGCGGCCATTCGGCGCCGACGCGGCCGAGGAGTTCGGCGCGGCGGCGCAGCCGGGCGTCGAGCAGGCCGATGGCGTTCTCCAGGCGCCGCCGGCGGCGGGCGACGGCGTCCTCGAAGGTGAACAGCAGGGCGGCCGCGGTGGGGTCGCGCTCCGGGTCGGGGGTGTGGGCGACCCAGGCGCGCAGCATCCGGGTGCGCCGTACGCCGGCCTCGGCCCGGTCCAGCAGCGGGCGGGTGCCGGGGCCGGGCAGGACGCGGTCCCGGCGGGTTTCGAGGGCCGGGCCCAAGTCCTCGGTGATGCGGTCGAGTTCGGCGCCCAGCCGGGCCCAGCGGTCGCGCAGCGGACGATGGACGAGCAGTTCGGCGGCGCGGTCGGCGCGCTCGCCGGGGGTGCGGAAGGCCAGCAGCAGCCGGGCGCCCTGCCGGGCGAGCCGGTCCAGCAGGGCGAGCAGGGTGTCGGGTTCGGCCGCCTCGTCGACGCCGGCCAGCACGGCGGCGAGCGGCAGGCGCAGGGTGCCGAGGCGTTCCGGGCGGGGGTCGTCGCGGATGCCGAGGCGTTCGGCGATCCGGTCCATGACCTGGGCGGTGGTCAGTTCCTCGACGTCCAGGGCGAGGTCGTGGGCGCCGGCGGGCGGCACGGTCTCGGGCGGGTCGTGACTGACGGCGCTGGTGTTGCGGTGGGTGCGCAGTTCGCGGTCGGCGAGGGTGACGGCGCGCTGGAGGGTGAAGGCGCGGTCGCCGCCGGCGGGGACGACGGTGACGAGCACCGGCCAGCCCTCGCCGCGGAACCAGGAGGCGAGTTCGGTGGCGAAGGGCACGTCGAGCCGGCCGGCGGCGGGGCCGGTGCCGGTGCGCAGCCGGGGGTCGACCGCCTCGGGGCCGTCGGACCAGGCGTCGACCTGGGGCAGGTGGCTGAGGATGGTCTCGGTGGGGCTCATGTAGCTGAACGCGGAGCCCGGTCCCTCGTCGACGCTGAGGACGATGCCGATGACCCGGTCGGTGGCGTGGTCCACGACTCCGCCGCCGCTGAAGCCGGGTGCGGCCAGTTCGCCGGGGGTGAGCGGGCGCAGTTGCACCTGGCTGTCCCGGCCGCGGGCGGCGACCAGGGTGGCGCCGTGCCAGCGCCCGCCGTCGTCGCCGTCCGGGAAGCCGTACATGCTGACGGGTCCGTGCGGAGCGGCGAGGCGGTGGAGCCGGGTGGTGTGTTCGGCGGGCAGGGGCGGCGCCAGGCGCAGCAGGGCGAGGTCGCCGCTGCGGTCGCCGAAGGTGTCCTCGCGCTGGGGCACGTGCTCGTCGGGGCGGACGGTGGCGGTGACGGGGCCGAGGCCGGGCACGCCGACCAGGCGGACGGTGTAGTGGTGGCCGGGCCGGACGACATGGCCGGCGGTGAGGACCCGTTCGGGCGCCAGGAGCACCCCCGCACCGAGGACCCGCCCGTCCGGCGTCTCGATGCGCGCGATCCAGGCGGGTGTCCGTAACCGTGCCGTGCCGACTCGCTCCCCCGTGCGCGTCATGGTCCTTGAGGTTACTCGGAGTACCCGCCCGGTACTACTGGTGTGCACGGGGACTTTGCCCGGTTTCACCCAAGGGGGTCGAACAGTTGCGCTATACACGCAGTGTATAGTCCCGGCATGCCACTCTTGACCGACACGACCGTCACGCCGCAGCACGCGCCCAGGAAGATGCAGGGAACGGGCCGGAGGTTGCGCCGCCGGGCCCTCGCCTGCGCGGCGGCCGCGGCCGGCCTGACGCTGACCCTGGCCGGCTGCGCCCAGGTCGACACGACCGCCCCGAGCACCGTCCGCGCCGAGGCGGCGCACGGCGCGCCGGCCAAGTTCGGCAGCGTCGACTGCCGCAAGGCCAAGTGCATCGCGCTCACCTTCGACGCCGGGCCCAGCGAGAACTCGGCGCGGCTGCTCGACATCCTGAAGGAGAAGAAGGTCCCGGCCACCTTCTTCCTGCTCGGCAAGCGGCACATCGAGAAGTACCCGGAGCTGGTCAAGCGGATGGCGGCGGAGGGCCACGAGGTCGCCAGCCACACCTGGGACCACAAGATCCTCACCAAGATATCGGACAAGGAGATACGTGAGGAGCTGAACCGGCCCAACGAGGCGATAGAGAAGCTCACCGGGCACAAGCCGACCCTGATGCGCCCGCCGCAGGGCCGCACCGACTCCAACGTGCACGAGATCTGCAAGGAGCTGGGCCTGGCGGAGGTGCTGTGGAGCGTGACCGCCAAGGACTACACGACCAACGACTCGGCGCTCATCACCCAGCGCGTCCTGGACCAGTCGTCCCGGGACGGCATCATCCTGCTGCACGACATCTACCCCGGGACCGTGCCGGCCGTGCCCGGCATCATCGACGCGCTCAAGCAGCGCGGCTACGTCTTCGTGACGGTCCCCCAGCTGCTGGCCCCCGGCAAGGCGGAGCCCGGCAAGGTGTACCGCCCGTAGCCCCTGCGGCGGATACGCCCCGGCACGGCGGACCGGCGGTGCCCACGATCGTGCCGTGCCCGGCGGACCGGCCGCGCCTACGATCGTGCCGTGCCCCCTATCTCCCTCACGCGTACGGTGCCCCTCCCGCCGGACGAGGCCTGGCGCCGGCTCACCGAGTGGCCGCGTCACGCCGGTGCCGTCCCGCTGACCCGCATCAGGGTGCTCACGCCTCCGCCGACTCGCGCGGGCACACGGTTCGTCGCCCGGTCCGGGCTCGGCCCGTTCGCCGTGGACGACGTGATGGAGGTGACGCTCTGGCGCCCGCCGACGGGGAACACGGGCGGGCTGTGCCGGTTGGAGAAGCGGGGGCGGGTGGTCCTGGGCTGGGCGGAGATCGAGGTCCGGCCCGGCCCGGGGGGCCGCAGCCGGGTGGTGTGGCGGGAGGAACTGCGGGTCGCCCTCCTGCCACGGGTCTTCGACGGAGCCCTGGAACGCGCGTCCCGCCTGCTGTTCGGCCGCGCGGCGGACCGGCTGCTGGAACGCCCCTGAGCGGGCTGCCTGCCGTACACACCCGACACCGCACGGCCCACCTCCCCGGAAGGACCCCGACCGGCGCACGCACACCCCGGGAGCTGCCGAAGCGGACCGGTAAGGCCCGGCCGCAGTGTTTCCCCTGCGATCCGCACGGACACGCACACCGGCCGAGCGGCCCCCTGCGCCCGGAACGGGAGTGACGAGACCGCCGTTGACGCCACCGCGCACCGGACCAGCTGCCGAAACGCCCCTGAACGGGCCGCCTGCCGTACACACCCGGCACCACACGACCCGCCCCTCCGGAAGGACCTCGGGCGGCGGGCCGGGAGCGTCCGGCCTCGCGGCCTTGGCGATCCGCGCGGTCGTCGCCGCCTCCCCTCGGCGGCGACGGCCCGCGCGGTCGCGCACACCGGTCCGGGCGGGACCGTCCGCCCGGACCGGTGTGACGAGGACGCCGTCGACGCCGCCGGCCGGACCGACGGCCATGGCATCCTCGTCGCCGTGCCGGAAGCGTTTCCGGACGGGCTGCCCGTCCGTCGGCGCCTGTCGGCACGGCTCGTACACGCCACCCCCACGCACCCCGGGGGCATGGGGGTCAGCGGACTCCCAGCCAGCCCTCGATGGGGCTGAGGGCGAAGTAGACGAGGAACACCACCGTGAGGCCCCACATGAAGGCCCCGATCTCGCGCGCCTTGCCCTGCGCCACCTTGATGGCGACGTAGGAGATGACGCCCGCGGCGACACCGGTGGTGATGGTGTACGTGAACGGCATCAGCACGACGGTCAGGAAGACCGGGATGGCGGTGGCGCGGTCGGCCCAGTCCACGTGGCGGGCGTTCATCATCATCATGGCGCCGATGACGACCAGGGCGGCGGAGGCGACCTCCTGCGGCACGATCGCGGTGACCGGGGTGAAGAACAGGCAGGCCGCGAAGAACAGGCCGGTGACGACCGAGGCGAGCCCGGTGCGGGCGCCCTCGCCGACACCGGTGGCCGACTCCACGAACACCGTCTGGCCGGAGCCGCCCGCCACACCGCCGATGGCACCGCCGGCGCCGTCGATGAACAGCGCCTTGGACAGGCCCGGCATCCGCCCCTTGTCGTCGGCCAGGTCGGCCTCGGTGCCGACGCCGATGATGGTGGCCATCGCGTCGAAGAAGCCGGCCAGCACCAGGGTGAAGACGATCATCCCGACGGTCATCGCGCCGACCTCGCCCCAGCCGCCGAACTCGACGTCGCCGAAGAGCGAGAAGTCGGGCATGGAGACCGCGCTGCCGTGCAGCTCGGGCGTGCCGTTGGCCCACTGCTCGGGGTCGATGACACCGGCGGTGTTCAGGATCAGGGCGACGACGGTGCCGCTGACGATGCCGATGAGGATGGCGCCGGGGAAGTTCCGGGCCTGGAGCATGAAGATCAGCAGCAGGGTGCCGGCGAACAACAGGACCGGCCAGCCGGTGAGTTCACCGGCGGGGCCGAGGGTGACGGGGCCGCCCTTGCCCTGGTGGACGAAGCCGGCCTTGTAGAAACCGATGAACGCGATGAACAGGCCGATGCCCATCGTGATGCCGTGCTTGAGCGCGAGCGGAATCGCGTTCATGATCATTTCGCGCAGGCCGGTGACGACGAGCAGCATGATGATCACGCCGTACATCACACACATGCCCATGGCCTGTGGCCAGGTCATCTCGGGGGCGACCTGGGTGGACAGGACGCCGGAGACGGACAGGCCGGCGGCGAGGGCCAGCGGTACCTTGCCGACGAAGCCCATGAGCAGTGTGGTGAGGGCCGCCGCGAACGCGGTCGCGGTGATCAGCGCCTTCTGGCCGAGCGTGTCCCCCGCCGCGTCCTTGCCGGACAGGATGAGGGGGTTGAGCAGGAGGATGTACGCCATCGCCATGAAGGTGGTGATGCCGCCGCGCACTTCCCGCGCGACCGTGGATCCTCTTCTGGATATGTGGAAGTACCGGTCGAGCCAGGACCGGCCTGCGGGGACGCGGCTGCCTTCGCCCGCGTCCTCGGCGGCGGTCCTGGGCTCCACTGACTGGTGGGTCATGGGCCAACTCCCAAGGTTCATAGGGACACCCGTGCACGCCTGTGCGGCACGGGATTTGGGATGAGTCGACCCGGGGGACGGCCCGAGACGAACAGGGGGGCCGGGGGGACGAGTCCCTCCGGAAAAGCACCGGTTGCAGCCCTTGAGGGCTACGCGGTTCCCGTGAGGTGCTCGGGACGCACCGGCGTGCGGACGAACTGGAGACCCGTCGTGTCCCGGATCGCCGCGAGGACGGCCGGGGCGGACGACGGGGTCGGGGCCTCGCCGGCACCGCGCGGCCCGTACCGGGCGTCCTCGTCGGCGAGTTCGAGCGCGTCGACCGGTATGGCCGGCGTGCCGAGGACGGCGGGGATCGGACGGTCCGGGCCGCGCGCGTTGCGCTTGACGCCCGGACGGGACGCGTCGACGGTGATCAGCCGCGGCCCGCGGGCCGCCGACGTGTGCGAGGCGAGCGCCAGGCCCGGCAGCTCGGCACGGAGACCCCGCATGATCGCGCCGTACGGGACACGGGCGCCCCGTCGCACGCTCCGCTCGCCGGTCTCCCACTCGTGGAGTTCGCCGACGCGGTTCGGGTCGAGCGGGTACTCGGGCCGCCGGTGGCCGAAGTCGATCTCGACCATGACATCGGTGCCGCCCGCGATCGGCACAGCGGTGGGGTGCTCGGCCTTCGCGGCGAGCGCCTCCTCCCGGCTGGCGGGGCGAAGGAAGTCCATGACCGGCTCTCTTCTTCGTCTCGTGAGTCGTGCGGATCGAGCCAATCCGTGTGCGGCGGGCGCGGCTCGTTCATGTGCTGTTCACGCGGAGTGGACTCAGTAGACCGCCCGGTACTCCGGCCCGGTCAGTCACCGAAACCATGAAGGAGTTGGCTGGCCAGGGCAGGCATCTTGTAGATTCGTATGAACGGAGGCCATCGGTAACCTCTCCGATTTCCTGGGGAAACGCGGGAAACAGCGCGGAGAACCGCACCACGCCTCCCCGGGCGTCCGGATCCGGGTGCCCCGGGACGGCCCCGGGCCCCCCTCCCAAGATTCATCGTAGGTTTCGAGACAAAGAACGGCGGCGACGAGATGCGGCTGCGCGCACTGCTGGACACCGATGCGCTGGGCCTGCGGCTGCTCGGCGGCGAGGACGAGCTGGACCGCGCGGTACGCGGGGTCATGACCACCGACCTGCGCGACCCGAGCCGCTACCTCTCCGGCGGCGAGCTGGTGCTGACGGGCCTGGCCTGGCGCAGGGACGCCGCGGACTCCGACCCCTTCGTGCGCATCCTGGCCCAGGCCGGGGTGGCGGCCCTCGCGGCCGGCGAGGCGGAGCTGGGCGATGTGCCGGAGGACCTGGTGCTGGCCTGCGCCCGGCACCGGCTGCCGCTGTTCGCGGTGCACGAGTCGGTGGCGTTCGCCACGATCACCGAGCACGTGGTCCGGCAGGTCTCCGGCGAGCGGGCCGGGGACCTGGCCGCGGTGGTGGACCGGCACCGGCGGATGATGACCTCGGGCCCGGCGGGCGGCGGCCCGGACGTGGTGCTGGACCTGCTCGGCTCCGACCTGGACCTGCGCGCCTGGGTGCTCTCCCCCACCGGCCGGCTGATCGCCGGCTCCAAGGTGGCGGGCCCGGCGCTGCCCGCCGAGACCTGCACCCGGCTGGCCGCCGAGCACCTGGCGGCCAGCCGCACCGGCCGCCGCGGCCCGCACCGGGTCCAGCTGTCCGGCACGACCTACTCCCTGTTCCCCATCCGCTCCTCCGGCCGCTCCCCGCAGGCCGCCCGCGACGTGCGGGAGACGGTGCTGTCGGACTGGCTGCTGGCCGTGGAGGCGGACGCGGGCGACTGGCCCGGGGAGCGGCTGGACCTGCTCCAGGGCGTCACCCAGCTGATCGCCGTCGAACGCGACCGCAGGGACGCGGCCCGCACGGTCCGGCGCCGGCTCGCCCAGGAGGTGCTGGAGCTGGTGCAGACCGGTGCCGCGCCCGCCGAGATAGCCGCCCGGCTCCGGGTGGCGGCGCCGGTGCTGCTGCCCGGGCTCGGCGCGGCCCCGCACTGGCAGGTCGTGGTGGCCCGCGTGGAGTGGGAGGGCGGCCGGCAGGTCGACGGCGGCCAGGTCGTCCAGTCCCTGCTGGAGGAGGTGCTGGTCGACCCGCTGGCGACCGGCCCGGAGCCCTCCGACCGGATCGCCGTCGCGCACACCGGGGACGAGGCGGTCGCCCTGGTCCCGCTGCCCTCGGTCACCGCCGAGCACGACGGCTCGGAGGCCGGGCTGCTCGCCGACTCCCTGCTCCAGGCGGTGCGCGAGCCGCTGTCCGCGGGCCTGGACGACGACGGCCGGCTCACCCTCGGCGTCAGCGCGGCCGTGCACTCGGCGGAGGGCCTGCGCGGTGCCCTGGAGGAGGCCCGGCACGCCCGCCGGGTCGCCGCCGCCCGCACCGGTCGGGTCTGCGCGGCCGGCCACCAGGAACTGGCCAGCCATGTGCTGCTGCTCCCCTTCGTCCCGGACGACGTCCGCCGCGCCTTCACCGCGCGGCTGCTGGACCCGCTGAAGGACTACGACCGGCGGCACCGGGCCGAGCTGATCCCGACCCTGGAGGCGTTCCTGGACTGCGACGGCTCCTGGACCCGCTGTGCCACCCGGCTCCACCTGCATGTCAACACGCTGCGCTACCGGGTCGGGCGGATCGAGCAGTTGACGGGACGGGACCTGTCCCGGCTCGAGGACAAGCTGGACTTCTTCCTCGCCCTGCGCATGAGCTGAGGCCGGCGGGGGGGCGCGCGGCGGCCGGCCCGGCCCCGCCCGCACCCCCCTACTTTGTGAATTTTTTCACCCATCCTCTTGGCCGGGCCCGGCGATTGGTGCTGGAATGCCGCCACCACTCAACAGCTCGATGGCGTGCATGGGGAGGGCAACGTGGCGCATACCGCCATGTCTGGTGATGGAACGACCGATGACGATCCTGTCCAGACCGCGGTATGGCGGCTGCGCAGCCGGGCCTGTTGGGCCGACGCGGCGGCCCTGCTGCCGGCCGACCGCGCCGCCCCGGCCCTGCAACGGGCCGCGCTGCTGGTCGAACGGTGTCTGTACACCGAGCGGGGCTGGGCGGAGGCGGAGGACGCGCTGCGCACGGCGGAGGCGCTGGCGCACACCGACGAGGAACGGGGGGCCGCCGCCTGCGAGCGGGGCCAGCTCGCCTACACGGCCACGCTGCACGGCGTCCGGGACCGCGCGGACGAGGCGCGGGCCGCGCTGGGCCGGGCGGCGGCGCTGCTCCCTCCGGGGTCGCGGGGGCGGGCGCTGCTGGACTTCCGCCGGGGACTGGTCGCCGAGAACCTGGCCCGCTCACCGCAGGCGGCCCGCGCCGCGTACCGCCGGGCGCACGCGGCGGCGGGGGCGCACGCCGACGCGCTGCTGCTGTCGTTCACCTGGCGGCATCTGGCCGGACTCGCCCTGCGGGACGGGGAGTTGGCCGACGCGCGGCACGGCTTCGCCGAGTCCCTGCGGATCCGGGAGGAGTTGGGTTATCTGGTGGGCACGGCGCCGGCGCTGGTGTCCCTGGCGGACACCGAGGAGGAACCGGAGGCGTCCCGGCTGCGGGAGGAGGCGCGGCGGCTGTTCCGGCTCCTGGGGGGCGTCCCGACGTGGCTGGCACGCCAACTGGCGCCGCCGGCGCCGGGGGTGGCCACGGCGTAGGGGTGGCCGACGAGGCGGGGGCGGGGTGGTCGGGGTGCGTTGCCGGGTGCGGGTGCGTGGGGCTTGCCCGCGCCGTTCCCCGCGCCCCTTTCGGGGCGCTTCGGCGGCGGTACCCCAGGGGCACGGGGACCTGCGCGACCGGCCACGACGAAGCCGCACCCGGCAGAGGGCCCGCAGTCAGCGGCCGCAGCCCGCACGCGGCAGTCGGCCCGCAGCCCGCCGTCGTAGCCCGAGGACCGCCGCCGCATCCCGCATCCCGCATCCCGCATCCCGCATCCCGCATCCCGCCACCGTAGCCCGCGGCCCGCCGTCATAGCCCGCGGCCCACCGCCGCAGCCCAAGGTCCGCCACCGTAGCCCGCGGCCCGGCGTCGTAGGCCGCGGCCCGGCGTCGTAGCCCGCACCGCCGTCACAGCCCGAGATCCGCCCGTCATAGCTCGCACCCCCGCCGTCACAGCCCGAGGTCCGCCGCCGTGGCCCGCACCCGCCGTCGTGACCCGCGGCCCGGCGGCGTCGTCCCGCGCGGACTCAGCTCGCGTCGGCGAAATGCCGGCGCACCAGGCCCCGTACCCCCTCCACGTCCCCGGCCGTCAACGCGTCCAGGAGGGCCACGTGTTCGGCCGCGTCGGCGACCAGGGCGGCCCTGCCCCGCCGGACCGGTGGCCACTGCGCCCGCCGGTGCAGGTCCTCGGCGATCCGGACCAGCTGCTCGTTGCCCGCCAGGGCGAGCAGCGCCCCGTGGAAGGCGCGGTCGGACTCGGCGTAGGCCGCCGGGCAGCCCGTGGCCGCCGCCCGCACCGTCTCCTGCGCGAGCGGCCGCAGCCCGGCCCACCGCTCGGCCGGCACCGTGCGGGCGAGCCGTACTATCACCGGCACCTCGATGAGCGCGCGCACCTCCGCCAGCTCGGCCAGCTCCCGCGCCCCGCGCTCGACCACCCGGAAGCCGCGGTTGGGCACGACCTCGACGGCGCCCTCCAGCGCGAGCTGCTGCATGGCCTCCCGTACCGGCGTGGCCGAGACGCCGAAGCGCTCCCCGAGCACCGGCGCCGAGTACACCTCGCCCGGCCTCAGGTCGCCGGTGACCAGCGCGGTGCGCAGCGCGTCCAGGATCTGCCCGCGCACCGAGGAGCGCTGGACCGGGACCGGCCGCACGGCGGGGGCGGGCCCGCCCGCGGCCGCGAGGGGCCGGCCCGGGGAGCCCTGCACGCCCTGCTTCACGGGTCCTCCTGGCGGCTTGTCGGTACTTGGGGTCATTGACGACGGGTTGTCGGTTGTCCGTCAAGCACCTTAGGCGCACCGGGCGGCAGTTCAAACTCCGCCATATCTGAGTAAGGTAAGGCTTACCTGCACAGCTCGGTCCGCGCCCGCGGACGCGTCCAAGGATCGGTGGTTCCGCCATGCCCGCTGCGGCCTCGCCGCTCACCGCCGCCTACGACCGCCTCGGCGCGGCCCTGCCGGGGCTGACCGTGACCGAGCTGGGCCCGGACGACCCGGTGCCCGGCGGCCCCGGCTGGGTCGGCGCCGCGGAGCTCGCGGCGGGCGGCGCGGCGCTGGACGCCTTTCTGGCCTGGGACGCGGCGCAGGTGGAGCGGGACTACGGCCACCCGGCCCGCCCGGACGTCGTCGCGAGCTTCGGCCTGCACCGCTACGCCTGGGCCGCCTGTCTGCTGATCACCGCCCCGTGGTTCTGGCACCGCCGGGTGCCCCGGCTGCCCGTGACCCACGTCCGCTACGACCGCGCGGCCGGCCGGATGGCTATACGCCGCCCGGTGTCCGTCGCCTGCCTGCCGGGCGACCCCGCCGCCGCGCTGCCCGGCACGGTCGTCGTACCGGACGAGGAGGCGCTGCGGGCCGAGGTGCGCGCGGCCGTGGCCGAGCATCTGGAGCCGGTGCTCGCGGCCTTCGGGCCCCGGATGCGGCGGCGCGGGCGCGCGCTGTGGGGCATGGCGACGGACGAGGCCGTGGAGGGGCTGTGGTACGTCGCCGGGCTGGCCGGTACAGAGGAGGCGGACCGGGCCGTACGGGAACTGGAGCTGCTGCTGCCGGGGACGACCCCGCCGTACGCCGGCTCGGCCGGGTTCCGGGCACTGACCGCCCCGGACGGCACCCGGCTGCCCACCCGGGACCGGGCGAGTTGCTGCATGTTCTACACCGTTCGCCCGCAGGACACCTGTGTGACGTGTCCGCGCACCCGTGACGGCGAGAGGATCGCCAGGCTCACCGCGGCCACGGCGGGTTGAGGAATCGTTCCGGCTGGGCACACCCGCCCCACCCGTCACGGAAACTTCTCCCACGACCACCCGTACGGGTAGTCTGTTCGAACTCAACTCCCGCCCCTCAAGCGGCAGTTCGAGCAGAACGCCGCCCTGGGCATCCCTCGCGCACCCCCTTGGCGGCCTCTTGCCCCGAAACCCCCTGAGGGTCGTCGGGAATGGGCCACTATGGCGGGCGTCACGCCCTATCCCCATGCAAGGGACCCTGATGAGACTGACCGACATATCGCTGAACTGGCTGCTTCCGGGCGCCGTCCTGCTCCTGGGCATGCTGGTGGCAGTGGCGGTGCTCGCGCGCGGCAAGCGCTCCTCCGGGGAGGACGCGGGCGCGGACGACTCCTGGGAGCGCAGCGAGGAGCGCCGCCGGCGCAAGGAGGCCCTGTACGGCACGGCCTCCTACGTGCTGCTGTTCTGCTGTGCGGCGGTGGCGGCGGCCCTGTCCTTCCACGGCCTGGTCGGCTTCGGCGAACAGAACCTCGGGCTGAGCGGCGGCTGGCAGTACCTGGTGCCGTTCGGGCTGGACGGCGCGGCGATGTTCTGCTCCGTCCTCGCCGTGCGCGAGGCCAGCCACGGTGACGCCGCCCTCGGCTCCCGGCTGCTCGTGTGGCTGTTCGCCGCGGCGGCGGCCTGGTTCAACTGGGTGCACGCGCCCCGCGGCGCGGGTCACGCCGGCGCCCCGCAGTTCTTCTCCGGCATGTCCCTGTCGGCCGCCGTGCTGTTCGACCGGGCGCTGAAGCAGACCCGCCGGGCCGCGCTGCGCGAGCAGGGCCTGGTGCCGCGCCCGCTGCCGCAGATCCGGATCGTGCGCTGGGTGCGGGCGCCCCGCGAGACCTACCGGGCCTGGTCGCTGATGCTCCTCGAGGGCGTGCGCAGCCTGGACGAGGCGGTCGAGGAGGTCCGCGAGGACAAGCGGCAGAAGGACGAGGCCCGGCGGCGCAGGCGCGACCAGCAGCGCGTGGAGCGGGCCCGACTGAAGGCGATCAGCCGGGGCCGGCCCGGCTTCGCCGGCCGGGGCGCCGGCCGGCAGGCCGAGGTGCAGCCGGTGGAGCGCGGGTCCGCCCCGGCGGCGACCGCGGAGCCCGCCATATCCACCCCGGAGCCGCTGCCCGTACGCGCCCGTCCCTCTCTCCAGCCGGTCCGCGGCGCCACTGAACCGCTGACCGTCGACCTCACGGCCGAGGACGACACCATGGCCCTGCCGCGCCTGGACTCCCTGGAGCGCAAGCTCAAGGACCTGGAACAGCAACTCGGCTGACCACCGGCCGGGGGCACGGGGGCCGGGGTGTGCCCGCTCCGGCCCCGCCCCGCCGTCTCCCGCCGCGTCACCGGATCACGCCGCCTCGGCGCCCAGTTCGAACCACACCGACTTGCCCACCCCGTGCGGCCGTACGCCCCAGGCGTCGGCCAGGGACTCGACCAGCACCAGGCCCCGGCCGTGGGTGTCGTCGTCCGTGTCCGGGGTGTGCCGCTCGGGCCTGCGGGCCACGAAGTCCCGTACCTCCACGCGCAGTCCGTCCGGTTCCAGCACGGCCGTCAGGACGGCGTCGTGGTCGGTGTGGACGATCGCGTTGGTGACCAGTTCGCTGGTGAGCAGTTCGGCTATCTCCGAGCGGCCCGGTCTGCCCCAGTGCCGCAGCAGTTCGCGCAGTGCCCGGCGGGCCTCCGGTACCGCTCGGAGATCCGCCCGGCCCAGCCTGCGCCGAAGCCGTCGCGCGTCGTCGGTGATGGTGTCCGTCTGGTCCCCCGCTGTCGCCGAGTAGGCCTCGACGGTCATCGGACCGCCCCCTCGTGCCTGCCTCTTCATGACCCCCGCCCGCACGCCGCCGGTCCCTGCCCCTCCTGGTCGAACACGTTCACGGGGGATGCTTGCCCAGCGGACACCGGGGCAGTCCTGGCGTATGCCCGATGACCGGCGGTTCGGCCATATCCGCACAGTGCCCCGGCCGCCCGGGGCACCGCTCCGGCGCCACGCACCGGGCGCCACGGACGCCGCAGGACGCCACCGAGACCCCGTGACGGCGGCCGGGCCCCGTCCGGCACCCGTGGTCGGAACGCCGTCACACCCGGTGAAACTGGCCGAAATGCGCTCCCCCGTCGGGGCGTTCACGGGCGTGGCACGTTCCGCAGGTTGGAGCGGGCCATCTGGAGCATCCGGCCGACCCCGCCGTCCAGCACGATCTTGGAGGCGGACAGCGCGAACCCGGTGACCATCTCGGCGCTGATCTTCGGGGGGATGGACAGGGCGTTGGGGTCGGTGACGATGTCCACCAGGGCCGGCCCCTTGTGCTTGAAGGCCTCCTTGAGCGCCCCGGCGAGCTGCTTGGGCTTCTCCACCCGCACGCCGTGGGCGCCACAGGCCCGGGCCACTGCGGCGAAGTCCGGGTTGGTGTTGGCGGTGCCGTACGAGGGCAGGCCCGCGACCAGCATCTCCAACTCGACCATGCCGAGCGAGGAGTTGTTGAACAGCACCACCTTCACCGGCAGGTCGTACTGCACGAGCGTGAGGAAGTCGCCCATCAGCATGGAGAAGCCGCCGTCGCCGGACATCGCCACCACCTGCCGGCGCCGGTCGGTGAACTGGGCACCGATCGCCATCGGCAGCGCGTTCGCCATGGACCCGTGCGAGAACGAACCGATGATCCGGCGGCGGCCGTTGGGCGTGATGTAGCGGGCGGCCCAGACGTTGCACATTCCGGTGTCGACGGTGAACACCGCGTCGTCGTCGGCGACTTCGTCCAGTACGGCGGCCACGTACTCGGGGTGGATCGGGATGTGCTTGTCGACCTTGCGGGTGTATGCCTTGACCACGCCCTCCAGCGCGTCGGCGTGCTTCTTCAGCATCCGGTCGAGGAAGCGCCGGTCCGTCTTCTCCTTCACCCGCGGGATCAGGCACCGCAGCGTCTCGCGTACGTCGCCCCAGACGGCGAGGTCGAGCCGGGAGCGGCGGCCGAGCACCTCGGGCCGCACGTCGACCTGGGCGATGCGCACGTCGTCGGGCAGGAAGGCGTTGTACGGGAAGTCGGTGCCGAGCAGGATCAGCAGGTCGCACTCGTGGGTGGCCTCGTAGGCCGCGCCATAGCCGAGCAGTCCGCTCATCCCGACGTCGAACGGATTGTCGTACTGGATGTACTCCTTGCCCCTGAGCGCGTGGCCCACCGGTGACTTGATCTTGCCGGCGAACTCCATCACCTCGGCGTGCGCGCCGGCCGTGCCGCTGCCGCAGAACAGGGTGACCTTGCCGGCCGCGTCGATCATCTCCGCCAGCCGGTCGATCTCGGCGTCCCCGGGCCGCACGGTGGGCCGGGAGGTGACGAGCGCGCTCTGCGCCGCCTTCTCCGGGGCGGGCTCGGCGGCGATGTCCCCGGGCAGCGACACCACACTCACCCCCTGCTGCCCGACCGCGTGCTGGATGGCGGTCTGGAGCAGCCGGGGCATCTGCTTCGGGCTGGAGATCAGCTCGCTGTAGTGGCTGCACTCCTGGAACAGCCGGTCCGGGTGGGTCTCCTGGAAGTAGCCGAGGCCGATCTCGCTGGAGGGGATGTGGGAGGCGAGCGCGAGCACCGGGGCCATGGAGCGGTGGGCGTCGTACAGGCCGTTGATCAGGTGCAGGTTGCCGGGGCCGCAGGAGCCGGCGCAGGCGGCGAGGTTGCCGGTGATCTGGGCCTCGGCGCCGGCGGCGAAGGCGGCGGTCTCCTCGTGGCGTACGTGGATCCAGTCGATGGCGGCGTTGCGGCGGACGGCGTCCACGACCGGGTTGAGGCTGTCGCCGACGACACCGTAGAGGCGGCGCACGCCCGCGCGGACGAGGATGTCGACGAACTGCTCGGCGACGTTCTGTTTGGCCATGGCTCGCTTGTGCCCCTTCGCTCCCGGAATACGGCCCTGCCGTTTCCATCAATCCACAGGGGCCGGGGTTACGCCTCCCACACGGCCGCCGCCGTACGGTCGTCGGCGTACCCCTTCACCCGTACCCGGGCGTCGGCGAGGAAGGCGGCGAGGCCGGGCGGGGTGCCGCCGGACCAGCGGCGGGCCAGGCGGGCGCGCAGGGCCTCCGCCTCGCGCAGCGGGTCGGCCAGACCCGCCGTGCACAGCACCAGCACATCACCCGGGCGGGCTACCGAGGCACGGAACAGGAACGGTTCGCGGGGCGGACGGGGGTCGGGCGAGCCCGGACGGGGGGCGCCGGGGCGCGGGGCCGTCCGGCCGTCGCCGGGCAGAGTGCCGGGGTTCGCCGTCCGGCCGTCACGGGGCAGAGTGCCGGGGTTCGGGGCCGTCCGGCCGTCACCGGGTAGAGCGCCGAGGTCCAGGGAAGCCCGGCCGTCACCGGGCACAGCGCCGGGACCCAGGGACGCCCGGCCGTCACCGGGCACAGCGCCGAAGTCCAGGGACGCCCGGCCGTCACCGGGCACAGCGCCGGGACCCAGGGACGCCCGGCCGTCACCGGGCACAGCGCCGAAGTCCAGGGACGTCCAGCCGTCACCGGGCACAGCGCCGGGATCCAGGGACGCCCGGCCGTCACCGGGCACAGCGCCGGGACCCAGGGACGCCCGGCCGTCACCGGGCACAGCGCCGAAGTCCAGGGACGTCCAGCCGTCACCGGGCACAGCGCCGGGATCCAGGGACGCCCGGCCGTCACCGGGCACAGCGCCGGGACCCAGGGACGCCCGGCCGTCGCCGGGCGGGGCGTCGGGGGCGGTGTCGTCGGCCGTCAGGCGCGGCTCGATGTCCTGCCAGGCGCCGTCCCGCAGCCGGAACAGTCCGCCGTCGCCGACCCCGAAGAAGACCCGGATACGGCAGTCCGGGTCGGCGGGCAGCAGCAGACACCTGAGGACGGCCACGGGCGCGTCGGTGGCGGCGCTCGCCCGGAGTCCGCCCAGGGCGCGGTCGGTGAGCCGGTGCAGACCGGATCTCAGGTCGCCGCGCCGGGTCGCCCGGATGTCCTGGGCGAGCCGCTGATGGCTGCGGCCCACCGCCCGCGCGATCCCCCGGCACGCCTCGGCCGCCGCCAGGTGCGCGCCGGGCACAGCCCGGGCGCCGGTCGCCATCGCGACCAGGACCAGCGCCTGGTCGCCGGCCCCGAACCGCGCGGTGAGCAGCGCGTCCCTGCGGGGCTCGCCCCGGTATCGCGCCGAGTCCCCGCGCTGCGACACGGCCCGCAGCGTGCACGCCCCGTACCGGGCGCCGTCCAGCACGGTGTCCGGGGCCAGGCCGTCCAGCGCGTCCGGGTCGGCGGGTGGGAGCGCGGTGGGCTCGGGTTCGTAGGTGGGCGGGCCGGAGCCGACGTAGTCCGGGAGGGACGCGGGGGCGACGAGGTGGTCCGGGAGCGGTGGTCCGGTCCGCTCCGGTTCGGGGGACGTGGACGGGTCCGGAGGCGGGGACGGCTCCCGGGACGGCGACGGCTCCGGCGGCCTTGGCCGTTCCGTCACCGCGTTCCGTGCCGAGGCGAACCGGTCGTCCAGGGAGTCGGGCGCCTGCGCGGGACCGGTGTCCTGTGTGGTGCCGTCGTACAACTCCCCCCACCAGTCGTCTTCTTGACGAGCGGGACGCGCACCCTGCTGGCTCATGCCCCTGATTGTCACCACACGGGCCGCGGAAAAACCGGGCACCGGGAAATTCCGGCGCACCGCCCGCTTCATCCGGCGCATTTGGTGAGGGAGCGAACGGCCTTGTGGCATCAGGCTGTTGGCCGCCGGGCGGCCCCACCCCCCACGGGAGGGCCGCCCGGCGGCGTCCGAGATGGCCCGGCCCCGGATCCCCTACCACGCGCTCGCACACGTCCGGGGCCGGGCCAGCTCAGCGGCCGGGTTCCCCGGTATCGCGCCCGTGAACCAGGTGAACGGCCGTGCCCTGCTGTCACCTTGGCAGACGCGCCGTCACCGCGGCGATGATGTCCGGCGGCGGGTTTGCGCCGTGGCCGTTTTCCGCCACGCCGCTTTCGCTCGTGCCGGGCGGACGCAGAGGGAGGAACGCGGGGCGATGCTGGCAGCGATAGGCCTGGACGAGACGCACGAGGCGGCCTACCGGGCGCTGGTGTCCGTGGGCGCGGCCGACGTGGCCGATCTGGCGCGGCGTCTGACGCTGGCCGAGCAGGACACCGAGCGGGCGCT
This sequence comes from Streptomyces sp. DSM 40868, assembly GCF_011820545.1. Taxonomy (NCBI): domain Bacteria; kingdom Bacillati; phylum Actinomycetota; class Actinomycetes; order Kitasatosporales; family Streptomycetaceae; genus Streptomyces; species Streptomyces sp. DSM 40868. The sequence goes on along the minus strand of NZ_CP050504.1, from coordinate 6,828,753 downwards.
GCGCCGGCTGGAACGGCACGGCCTGGCGGCCCAGTCCCCGGCCCGGCCGGGCCGCTGGGTCGCGGCGCCGCCCGGAGTGGCACTGGCCGCCCTGCTCACCCAGCGGCGGCACGAGCTGGAGCAGGCGGAACTGACGGCGGCGCTGCTCGCGGAGGAGTACCGGGCGACGGCGGCGGAACCGGCGGTGCACGACCTGGTGGAGGTGGTGACCGGCGCCTCGGCGGTCACCCAGCGCTTCCTCCAGCTCCAGCTCGGGGCGACGGAGGAGGTGTGCGCGCTGGTGACCGGCGATCCGATGGTGGTGTCCGGGATGGAGAACGAGGCGGAGGAGCAGGCGGCCGGGCGCGGGGTGCGCTACCGGGTGGTGGTGGAGCGCGCGGTGCTGGACCGGCCGCACGGACTGACCGAGCTGCGGGCGGCGCTCGGCCGGGACGAGCGGGTCCGGGTGGTGGACCGGGTGCCGACGAAGCTGGTGGTGGCCGACCGTTCGCTCGCGCTGGTGCCGCTTACCTCGAAGTCCGCCGAGCCGGCCGCGCTGGTGGTGCACGCCAGCGGGCTGCTGGAGCTGCTCGCCGGGCTGTTCGAGTCGGTGTGGCGGGAGGCGCTGCCGCTGCGGCTGGGCGCCGAAGGGGTGACCGAGGAGCCGCCGGGCGGGCCCGACGCCACCGATCTGGAGGTGCTCTCGCTGCTGCTGGCCGGGCTGACCGACGCGAGCGTGGCCAAACAACTCGACGTGGGACTGCGGACCGTACAGCGCCGGGTGCGGCGGCTGATGGAACTGGCGGGGGTGAGCACCCGGATGCAACTGGGCTGGCACGCCCGGGAACGGGGCTGGGTGACCCGGGAGCAACGCCACTGACCCGGGCCCGGCCCCGGCCGTGACCGGCGGTGCCTGCTGCCGCCCCACCGCGGGTCGTGCATCCCGCCGTGCGTCGTGAATACTGTGCCGACCGTCGTCACGCTGGGGAGAACATGACCGTCACCGCGTACTTGAGACCCGCCCTCGTCGCCGTGCTCCTGGCCTCGGTCACCGCCTGCGGCGCGTCCTCGGTGCCGGACGGCCCGACGGGCACCGCGACCGCTCCGGCGAGCGCCTCGACCGGCCCGACGCCCGCCGGGACGCACCACCCGGCGAGTGCCCGGCCGGTCACCGCCACCATGCCCGACGTCATCGGCGGCAACGCCGGTCGGGCGTACGAACAGATGGGCTCCACACTGGAGATGACCTTCGAGGACGCGAGCGGGCAGGGCCGTCGGGTGGACGACCTCGCGGCGTGGCGGATCTGCACCTCCCGGCCGGGACCGAACCGGCAGATCACCGACTACCCGGTGGTGTTCGGCGTGGTGAAGGCCTCGGAGAGGTGCGGGGTGACGGCCACGGGGTGACGAGGCCGGGTCAAGGCGTGGCGGACGGTGTCGGCCACGGCGGCCATGCCGGCGTCGTTGAAGTGCAGATGGTCGCCGGGGTCGTAGGCGGGCCGGATGCGCGTGGGGTCGGCCGGGTCGCGGACGGCGGCGTCCGCGTCGGCCACGGCGTCGAAGGCACCGCCGGTGCGGATGAAGGCGTTCACCCGCAGCCGTACCTCCTCGCCGGCCGGGGTCCAGGCGGGGTAGCCGCCGTACGGGGTGAGGGTGACGCCGACGACCGGGATGCCGCGGGCGTGGGCGCGGGCCACCAGGACGCGGTAGGCGTCGGCGTAGGCGGCGGGGTCGTGCGCCTGCGGAGTGCCCTTGATGTCGTTGATGCCCTCGAAGACGACCAGGGCCCGCACTCCGGCCCGGTCCAGGGCGTCGGCGTCCAGGCGGGCGAGGGCGCTCGGCCCGGTGCCGTCGCGCAGCAGGCGGTTGCCGGCGATACCGGCGTTCAGGACGCCGAGCCGGTGTCCGCGCAGCCGCTGGGCGAGCCGGTCGGGCCAGCGGCGGTTGGTGTCGGGGGTGGAGCCGTTGCCGTCGGTGAGCGAGTCCCCGAACGCGACGACGCTGCCGGCGGCGGGCCCGCGGACGTCGACCCCGGTGACGTAGTACCAGCGGCTGGTGGTCAGCGTGTACGCGGTGCCGTCCTCGTCGGCGGCCCGGCCGGCGCCCGCCGGGGCCAGGTAGCTGGTCTGGAGGGCGGTGCGGTGGTAGGTGGCGGGGCCGGAGTCCTCCGGGGTGTACACGGTGACGAGCAGGTCGGCCGCGGGCGGCACGGGCAGCGGCACCGTGTCGCTGACGGTGTCCGCGCCCGGCGGGACGGTCACCTCGGGGGCGCCGTGGAAGGTGGCGGTGCGCAGGGTGCCGGGCAGGGCGGCGGGGCCGGCCGCGTGGCGCAGCGCGACGGTGACGGCGCCGAGGCGGAGCGGCCGGGTGCCGAGCCGGTTGCTGAGCCGGACCCGGACGGCCGTGCCGCCGACGCTGAGGTGGACGACGTTGCGGAAGGCGGCGCCGGGCAGCGGGGCGGCGGTGCCGGAGGGTGCCGTCTCCCAACTGCCGGTCCACGGCAGCGGGGCCGACTGGGCGGCGGCCGGTGTCATGAGGGCCGCCGGCAGCAGCGGAAGGAGGACCGCGAGAACCCGTACGACCTTGGCCATGTGTGCCCGCCCTTCAAGGACGCCGATCGAGGACGCCCTTCGCAGCGAAGGTGCCACAACCGTGGCCGACACGCCGTCCGCCGCCCAGACATCCACCCGTTCGGCGTAATAGGGAGCCCGGCGCGTTCATGATTCGTTCAGCGCGCTCACCGTCCGGGCCGGTTACCTTTGGCGCCACGACCGGATGGGTGTTCGACGCCTGCGGCGCCCTGCTGCCGGTGTCCTGGGAGGGGAGAACGAGGCGATGGCGGTGTGCAAGAGGTGCGGGGAGCGGAAGCGGCGTTGGCCTCGGTCGTGTTCCCGGTGCGACTCCGGGTGGGACCGGGCGGACACGACCGCGGACGTCGCCGACCTCGCGGTGGGCACGGGGCTGTTGGGGTGGGTCGGGCGGGGCGTCGCGGGCGTGGCGCGACTGGTGGCGCGCGCACTGGACTGACCGGACGCCGGACCGTGTCCGGCGCGGGGGAACAGGAGCCCGGTCCGGTCGGGCCGGGGCCGGCGGAGTGATGCCGGTGCCCGCGTACAGGCCGGGTTCCCGTGGCAGGACGGTCAGTCGCTCGTCGGCCGCAACCCGTGAAGGAGCAGTTCGATCAGCCTTCGAGGGTCGTAGCGGGTGGGGTCGCTGTCGCGTCCGACGCAGAGGTTGCCGATGCCGCGCATGAGTTCGTAGGGCTGTATGCCGGGCCTGATGTCGCCCGCGGCGACGGCGGCGTCGAGCAGCTGGGCGCAGACGGGCAACAGCCGGTCCAGGAAGTGGGTGTGCAGCGTGGCGAAACGGTCGCTGTCGGACTGGAGGGCGTCGGCGAGTCCGTGCTTGGTGACCAGGAAGTCGGTGAACAGGCCGACCCACTGGCGCAGCGCCTCGAACGGGGAGGCCGCGTCGGCCAGCAGCTTCGGGCCGGCTTCGGCGCATGCCTCGATCTGGTGGTGATAGACGGCGGTGACCAGGTCCGCCCGAGTGGGGAAGTGGCGGTAGAGCGTCCCCAGCCCGACACCCGCCCGGGCGGCGATCTGGCGGATCGGCGCGTCGATCCCCGAGGTCACGAACACCTCCGCGGCGGCGTCGAGCAGCGCCTGCTGGTTGCGCAGCGCGTCCGCCCGCTTGCTGTGGGCGGACCCTCCTCTGGCCGGGCCTGCTGCGGGCACCACGTTCTCCTTCCGGCGGCCATTGACGAAACGGATCAGCGTTCCATATTTTAATCGGAACAACGATCCGCTTTCAGGTTAGCTGACTGCGGGCGCTCCGCCATCCCCGCCACCGGACCCGGACGGCGGCGGGGGCCATCGAAGGGCATGCTCCTCATGAGTGCACCTGCTTACACAACCGACACCCTCCACTCGCCCACCCCTGTCCTTTCGGTCAGCCCGGTGGTGCTGCCCGCCCCCGGCCGCGCCGTGGACCTCCAGGTCCGCGTCTCCGCGCCGGTGACCGGGAGCGAGCTGCCGGTCATCCTCCTCTCGCACGGACTCGGTTTCTCCAACAACCTCTCCTCGCTGAACGGCTACGCCCCGCTCGCGAACTTCTGGGCCGCACGTGGCTTCGTCGTCGTCCAGCCCACCCACCTGGACTCCAGGACGCTGAACCTGGAGCCCGACGCCCCCGGAGCCGTCGCCCACTGGCGCACCCGGGCCGAGGACATGACGCGCGTCCTCGACCAGCTCCACCTGATCGAGGATGCCGTCCCACAGCTCGCCGGCCGCCTGGACCGCAGCCGGGTCGCCGTCGCCGGGCACTCCATGGGCGGACACACCGCGAGCCTGCTGCTCGGCGCCCGGCTCACCGATCCCCACGACGGAACGACGGTGGACCTGGCCGATTCCCGGATCAAGGCGGGCGTCCTGCTCGCCGCGCCCGGCCGGGGCGGCGACGCCCTCACCGAGTTCGCCGCCGAGAACTACTCCTTCTTCCTGACCACCGACTTCTCCACGATGAAGACGCCCGCGCTCGTGGTCGCCGGAGACAAGGACGCCTCCGCCTTCCTGACCGTCAGCGGCCCGGACTGGCACACCGACCCCTACGTCCTCTCCCCGGGCCCCAAGTCCCTGCTCACCGTGTTCGACGCGGAACACGGGCTCGGGGGGATCTCCGGATACGACGTCGCCGAAACCACGGACGAGAACCCCGAGCGGGCCGCCGCCGTCGCCACGCTCGCCTGGGCCTACCTGCGCAGCGAGCTCTACCCCGGGGACTCCGCCTGGCAGACGGCCCGCGAAGCGCTGACGGCCGGCCCGAACCCGTTCGGACGGGTCGAATCCAAGTAGGTCCGAGTGGGGCTGTCGCCCGGCTCCGCCTGATCGGGCCGCCTGGCCGTGGCCGTCCGGGGCGGGTGAGTCATCGCCACGGATCCCGGCCCCCTCCCGGGGCTACCGGACGGGCCGAGCCACTGGGACAAGCCGTGACCAGCCGTCGCCCACCCGCTCCTTCACGCTCCGGGCGCGGGCCGGACCGTGATGCCGTTCCGTTCGAGCAGGGCCGCGGTGACTCCGTCGCCTGCCGTCAGCCGGCCGGTGAACGAGCCGTCGTAGACCGTGCCGCGGCCGCACGAGGGGCTGCGCGGCATCAGCAGGGCCTCCCGGCAGCCGCCGCGCCGGGCCGCCGCGAGCGCGAGGCGGGCTCCGGCGACGAACTCCGCCGTCACGTCGCGGCCCATGTCGTCGACCACGCGTGCCACGCCGTCGAGCACGGCGTGCCCGTCGCCGCCGACCAGCTCGGCGGGGCGCCTCGGGGTCATGAGACCGCCCGCGGTCTCCGGGCAGAAGGAGACCGGCTCCCGGCCGGCGACCAAGGTCTCGACCTCCGGAGACGCCTTGTGCCGGCCGTCGAATCGACACGGCACCCCGCGCAGACACGCGCTCACCAGGACTGTTTCCATACCGGAAGGCTAGCCGTGCCCCGCGCGAGGGACTGGGGGTACGCCGGCGGTGATGCCTCTAGTCCGCGGGCCCCGAGGGCACCCCTTCCGGGTGTGCGGGCGTCCCGGGCTGGAGGGCGCCCTCCAGGGTGAGCAGGCGGAGTTTGCGCTCGAGGCCGCCCGCGTATCCGGTCAGCGTGCCGTTCGCGCCGATCACCCGGTGGCAGGGGCGCAGGATGAGCAGCGGGTTGGCGCCGATCGCCCCGCCGACGGCGCGCACGGCGACGCGGGCCGCGCCGATCCGGGCGGCGATCTCCCCGTAGGTGACGGTGGTGCCGTAGGGCACCTCGTCCAGCGCGGCCCACACCGCCCGCCGGAACTCGGTGCCGGACGCCCGCAGCGGCAGCCGGAACTCGGTCCGCTCGCCGGCGAAGTACGCGGCGAGCTGCTCGGCGGCGGCCCGGAACGGGCCGGGGTCGGCCCGCCAGTCGTCGCGCACGCTCCGCCCGCCCTTCTGCCCGGGCACCGACAGCGAGGTGAGCGCGCCGTCCGCGTCCGCGGTGAGCAGCAGCGGCCCGACGGGGGCGTCCAGGTGGGTGTAGTACACGGTGGTCATCGGACCGGTGTTCCTCGCTTCGTGGGTGATGGGGTCGGTGCTTCCCGGTGGGCCCGGCCCTCAGGGGATCCGCTCCCCCGCCACCCGCAGGTGCCGGACGGCGTACGACCGCCAGGGCCGCCAGGTGTCGGGGAGGCCGGCGCCGGGCGGGGCGACGTCGGGGTCGCCGAGGGCGCGGACACGGAGGGTGGCGACGGTGTCCGGGTCCATGCCGGGCAGGGCGAGCAGGGCCTCCTCGGCGGTGTGCCGGTCGGCGCCCGGGTCCAGCCGTACGGTGCCGTCGGCGAGGGCGGCGGCGAGCGCGCCCAGCGGGCCGCCGGGCTCGGCCTCGGCGAGGACGGCGGGCTCGGGGAAGAGGTGGGTGAGGCCGCCGTGCGGCGCGTCGAGCGGTTTGCCGTACCGGCGTACCAGTTCCCCGGCGCCTTCGGGGCCGGACAGGGCGCGTACGGCGGGCTCCAGCGGGTCCACGGCGCCGGGCGAGCGCAGCCCGGGGCGGGCGGCGACGAGCGGGGCGAGCCGGGGGTCGGCGCCGAGCCGTTCATCGACGGCGTACGGGTCGGCGTCCAGGTCGAACAGCCTGCGCAGCCGCTGCACCGCGGTGGTGAGGTCCCTGGGGTCGGTGAGGCGTACCCGGGCGTCGAGCCAGCCGCCCGGGTGGGTTCCGCCGCGGGACCGGGCGCAGTGGACGCGTTCCCGGACGGCGGCGATCCCGGTGCCGTAGGGCAGCCGCAGGGTGCGCCGGTAGGTGCGGGCGCCGGGTGCGCCGGTCACCTCCTCGACGCCGGGGACGGCCTCCCGGGCGAGCTGGTCGAAGACGGCCGCCGCCTGGTAGGGGCCGCGGTGGGCGAGCCGGAGCGGGATGCCCGTGCCGGGTGTGGCCCGGCGGGCGGCCCGGTCCCCGCCGGCGGCGGCCCGCAGCTCGGTCGGGGTCGCGGCGTAGACCTCGCGGATGGTGTCGTTGAATTGACGCAAACTGTTGAACCCGGACGCGAACGCGATCTCGGTCACCGGCAGTCCGGTGGTCTGGAGCAGCACGCGCGCGGTGTGCGCGCGCTGGGTCCGGGCGAGCGCCACGGGCCCGGCCCCGAGTTCGGCGGTGAGCTGGCGCTGCACCTGCCGGGCGCTGTAGCCGAGCCGCGCGGCGAGCCCGGCGACGCCCTCCCGGTCCACGACGCCGTCGGCGATCAGGCGCATGGCCCGGCCGGTGACGTCCGCGCGGACGTTCCACTCGGCCGAGCCGGGCACGGCGTCCGGCCGGCACCGCCGGCAGGCCCGGAAACCGGAGCGCTGCGCGGCGGCGGCCGTCGCGAAGAACCGTACGTTGTGCCGTTTCGGCGGCACGGCCGGGCAGCTGGGACGGCAGTAGATGCCGGTGGTCTCGACGGCGAAGAAGAACACCCCGTCGAACCGTGCGTCCCGGCTGCGTACCGCCTCGTACCTGCTGTCTTCGTCCTTCACGTGTCCCAGTGTGGGCCGGACGGGAAGGCCGGGGCCAGCGGGAATCGGACACCTAGCTCCCGGGGCCGGCCAGCCCCCGGGGCCCCCTAGCTCCAGCGGCCGCGCTTGGCCTCCATCGCCGCCCGGCCCTCGGCGCCCTTCCGCTTCCAGTCCCGGCGGAGTTCCGCGCGGACCCGGGCGTCGGTCTTGGCGGCGATCCACTGGTTCTCCCGCATCAGCTTGCGGTAGCTGTCCAGCCGGCGCTCGGGAAGACTGCCGTCGGCCACGGCGGCGCGCACCGCGCACCCCGGCTCGCTCTCGTGGGCGCAGTCGTGGAACCGGCACCCTTCGGCGAGCTCCTCGATCTCGGCGAAGACCTGTCCGACGCCGCCCTCCGCGTCGTAGAGGCCGACCCCGCGCAGCCCGGGGGTGTCGATGAGGACCCCGCCGGTGGGCAGGGGGAGCAGGTTGCGGGTGGTGGTGGTGTGCCGGCCCTTGCCGTCGACGTCCCGGGCGGCCTGTACGTCCATGACGTCCGCGCCGACGAGCACGTTGGCGAGGGTGGACTTGCCGGCGCCGGACTGGCCGAGCAGCACGCTCGTACCGGAGCCGACGAGTGCCACGAGCACGTCGAGCCCGTCGCCGTGCAGGGCGCTGACGCTGAGCACGGGCACGCCGGGCGCGCTGGTCTCCACGTCCCGCACCAGGTGGGCGAGGGTGACCGGGTCGGGCACGAGGTCGGCCTTGGTGAGGACGACGACGGGCTGGGCGCCGGACTCCCAGGCGAGGGCGAGGAACCGTTCGACGCGGCCGAGGTCGAGTTCCACGGCGAGGGACACGGCGACGACGGCGTGGTCGACGTTGGCGGCGAGGATCTGTCCCTCGGACCGCTTGGAGGAGGTGGAGCGGACGAAGGCGGTGCGGCGGGGCAGGTAGGCGCGGGCGTAGCGCGGGTCGCCGTCGGGGTCGACGGCGACCCAGTCCCCGGTGCACACGACCTTCATCGGGTCGCGGGGCACGACGTACTCGGTGTCGGCCCGGACGGTGCCGGCCGCGGTGACGACGTCGCACTGGCCCCGGTCGACCCGCACGACCCGGCCGGGCACCAGCCCGTCGGCCTCGTACGGGGCGAACGCGGCGGCCCAGTCCTCGTCCCAGCCGTAGGGAGCGAGCGCGGAGAACACAGCAGAGGTGGAAGACAACGGGAGAGACCCTTCACAAGGGCGGCCCCGGACACACGCGCACGAGGCGCGGTGGGTTCAGCCGGCGGCCACGGAGGTGGACTTGAGGAGTTCCTGGATGAGGGCAGCGCCCAGCACAGTGACAGCCATCGGTCGACACCTCCTCGTTCTCACTCGTCGTTCGCACGCCACCTCGGCGTGTGGCCCAACTCTAGCCCGCGGGCGGGGCCGTGCGTCAAAGGGTTTTTTCCCGGCTCCTCAACTCGCCGTGGACGCCGCCCCGTCGAGCTCTCGCCGGCCGTCCGGTTCGTCCGCGGGCAGGCTGTCCATGAAGGAGCTGACGGAGAACACGGCGCGGCCGGGTCCGGGCGGGCCGTAGCCGGGCGGGGAGGACAGGCCGAAGTCGTCCATGGTCTGCCGGTAGGCCTCCAGCAGGCGGATGTGGTACTCCAGCGGCGCGCCCTGCGGGTTGGCCTTGCCGAGCGGGGTGGTGGGCTCCGGGCACCAGGTGGTGAAGCGGGGCGTGATGCCGTGGGACATGAAGAAGCGCAGGCCCTCGGTGGTGGAGGCGATGGCCTCGTCGACGGTGGTGAAGCCGAAGGGCTCGGCCATCTCCACGCCCGCCACGAAGTTCGGGATGACGTTGCGCGCGCCGAAGATCTCGGCGGAGTCCAGGATGCGGCGGTGCCACTCGTCCCGGCCGACGTAGCGCTCCTTGCCGGGGCAGTACAGCTCGAACAGCCGGCGGTCCCACACCTCGAAGTTGGGGTGGTAGATCTGCACGCCGTAGTCCTTGAACCGCTGTACGTCCGCCTTGGGCAGCGCCTGGGCGACGACCTTGCCGATCCAGCGGCCCGGGAAGCGCTCCTCGATGGCCTTGGCGTAGTGGCCGTAGAAGTCGGCCTCGTCCCGGCCCGCCACCTTGGAGGTGATCGCGCCGCCGGTGAGGGTGTAGGCGGTGGACGCCTTCTGGGTGTCGTACCGGTCGATGATCTCCAGGGCTTCGAGGACCTCCTCGACGTCCTTGACCCCGGTGTACGGCCGCCCGGCCGCCTTGTGCTGGCGCCAGTTGTGGTTGATGTCGCAATACTGGCACTCCTCCTTGGCGCCGAAGTACTGGCAGACCCGGAAGACGGTGAGGTAGATCAGGTAGCCCCACTGGATGGTCGGTGCGACCTCCATCACGGACTTCCCGTTGGACAGGGTGTGCCGGTAGTACTCGGGCATCGGCGGGACGCCGACGTCGGCGATGCGCGTGCCGTCGAGGTAGAGCCCGAGCAGCCCCTCCTCGTCGGCGGCGACCCGGTACGGCGAGGCGGGGTTCACCCGTACGGAGACCACGGTGCGCCGCAGGTCGTACGGACCGCCGGTGAGGATGATCTCCTCCGGGGGCCGGCGCAGCGCGGCCTCGCCCAGCTCGGGCAGGGTGCCGTGGTCGAAGGAGAAGATGAAGTAGGACTTCGGCTTGACGTCCCCGTCCTCGTTGTCGCTCAGGGCGGACTTGTCGAAGGCGACACCGCCCCGCAGCAGGTCCTCTTTGAAGACGGCCTCCCGCGGGACGTGCGGGAACCGCTCCATCAGATCCTCGACCAGCGCGGTACGACTGCCCATTCGTCTTTCTCCTCCCGGTTCAGGCGTACGGATCACACCGTATGCCCCCGCCCGGGGCTCAGCCGTGCCGGGTCCCCGCCCGGCGCGCAATGTGGTCGGGTACGGCGGTGCCGGGCGGCAGCGCCGGGTCGGGTACGGGGGCGCCCCGGACCCCGGCCGGCGGCAGGGCGCCGGCCCCAGGCCGAGCGCGGCGTCGGGGCCGTCGCCGTCGGCGGGGGCGCCGGCGCAGCCCCTCCGGCTTCTCCTCGGATCGTCTCGTGCTTCGCCGATCAGGCGAGGGAATGCGTAGCCGCGTCGGCGTTCAGGCCGTGCGTTCCAGTACCGCCTCGTCGACCGTGTGCCGCAGTGCCTCGCCGGACGACAGCCGCTCGGCCTCCTCCACCATCGCCCGGCCGAGGCGGGCCACCTCGTTGCCCAGCGAGCCCGCCAGGTGCGGGGTGACGAAGGCGTTCGGCAGGTCGTACAGCGCGGAGCCGGCGGGCAGTGGCTCGGGGTCGGTCACGTCCAGGACGGCGCTCAGGCGTCCGGAGCGCAGGTGCGCGATCAGTGCCTCGTGGTCGACCAAGGCGCCGCGCGCGGTGTTGATCAGCACGGCTCCGTCGCGCATGAGGCCGAGCCGGCGGGTGTCGATCAGCCGGTGGGTCTCGGCGGTCTGCGGCGCGTGCAGGCTGACGATGTCGCAGGTGCGCAGCAGGTCGTCCAGCGGCAACAGCCGTACGCCGAGCCGGGCGGCCTCGGCGGCGTCCACGTACGGGTCGGCGAGCGTGACGTCGAGGTCGTGCGGGCGGAGCAGCTCGATCAGGCGGCGGCCGACCCGGGAGGCGCCGACGACGCCGACGCGGCGGCCGTGGTTGCCGATGCCGGGGAGGATGCCGTCGTAGGGGAAGGCGCGCCGGGCGCGTGTCTCGTCGCGGAGGGCGAAGACGTCCTTGCCGGCGAGCAGGATCATGGCCAGGGTGTATTCGGCGACGGGTACGGCGTTGGCCTCGGCGGCCGAGGAGACGGCGATGCCCCGCCGCCACACCTCGGGGGTGGTGAACCCCTTGACCGAGCCGGCCGCGTGCAGCACGGCCCGCAGGCGCGGGGCCGCGTCCAGGACGGCCCGGTCCAGGCGGGGGCAGCCCCAGCCGGTGATGAGGATCTCGGTCCGGGCGAGCGCTTCCCGTACCCGGGGTTCGGTGAAGTCCTCGGCCACCAGGGCGGGATCGACGTCCACGCACGCCCGCAGCCGCTCCAGCAGCTTCGGCGGGAACACCTCCGGCACGTTCCGGGCTGTCATGGCGAACAGGGCGCGGGGCCGCTCGGTCAAGGAAAGGGCCTCCCGGCTCGGTGACGCACGGACAGCAACCGTTCTCTACGGTAGGTCCCGGCCGATGAGAGGGTCAATGGATCACGACGTGCGGGAGACAGGATGACGGACGTGACGGAGACGGTCACCAACTGGGCGCGGAGCGTCACCTATACGGTCAAGGAGTTCCACCGCCCGCGATCGACGCAGGAGCTGCGGGCGGTGGTGGCGGGCAGCCCGAAGGTGCGGGTCCTGGGCAGCGGGCACTCCTTCAACCGGATCGCCGACCCCGGCGAGGAGGGGGTGCTGGTGTCGATCGCCGGTCTGCCTCCGGTGATCGACGTGGACACCGCGGCCCGTACGGTCCGGGTGTCCGGGGGCGTCCGGTACGCCGAACTCGCCCAGGCGGTGCACGCCCGGGGGCTGGCGCTGCCCAACATGGCCTCGCTGCCGCACATCTCGGTGGCGGGCTCGGTGGCGACCGGCACCCATGGCTCGGGGGTGCACAACGCTCCGCTCGCGGTGGCCGTGCGGGAGGTGGAGCTGCTCACCGCCGACGGATCGACGGTCACGACAGGCCGCGGGGACGCCCGCTTCGACGGCGCCGTGACCTCGCTCGGCGCCCTCGGCGTGGTCACCGCCCTCACCCTGGACCTGGAACCGGCCTACGAGGTCGAGCAGCACGTGTTCACCGAACTGCCGTTGGACGGCCTGGACTTCGAGGCGGTGGCGGGGTCGGCGTACAGCGTGAGCCTGTTCACCGACTGGCGGCGGCCGGGCTTCAGGCAGGTGTGGGTCAAGCGCCGGACCGATCAGCCGGCGGTGGACTTCCCGTGGGCCGAGCCAGCGACCGAGGCACTGCACCCGGTGCCGGGGATGCCCGCCGCCAACTGCACGCGCCAGTTGGGGGTGCCGGGGCCCTGGCACGAGCGACTGCCGCACTTCCGGGCCGAGTTCACGCCCAGCAACGGCGAGGAGATCCAGTCGGAGTACCTGCTGCCGCGCGCGGCCGCGCTGGACGCGCTGCACGCGGTGGACGCCATCCGGGAGACGGTCGCCGGGGTGCTCCAGATCTGCGAGGTGCGCACGATCGCCGCCGACGCGCAGTGGCTCAGCCCCGCCCACGCCCGGGACTCGGTCGCGCTGCACTTCACCTGGGTGCGCGACGAGCCGGCGGTACTTCCGGTGGTGCGCCGGCTGGAGGAGGCGCTGGCCCCGTTCGATCCGCGTCCGCACTGGGGGAAGGTCTTCGGCATCCCGGCGGCGGACCTCCGCGACCGGTACGCCCGGCTCGCCGACTTCCGCGCGCTGGCCCGCGCGCTGGACCCGGCGGGCACGTTCACCAACGGCTTCGTACGGGACCTCCTCGGGGAGTGACGGGAACGGCCGGCCGGACAGGCACGGCGACCGGCCGGCGGCGGGGCACCGCAGTGACCCGGTGACCTGCCCCGGCGGACCGCCGCACTTCCTCCACCCCCTTTCCTAACCCCTTGTCGAACGCGACACCCAGCCCATAGCCTGACGCCGCGCCGGTGTCATGCCGCCTGGGCCGGGCCGGACGGAAAGGGAGGGACAGCCGCGTGAAGCGCACATCGCGCGACATCCGCACCGCGAACCGTTACGAGGTGCTGCGCCAGATCATCGCCGAGTCCCCCACCTCCCGGCAGGAGTTGGCCGCCGCCACCGGGCTGAGCCTGGCCACGGTGGCCACACTCGTCGGCGAACTGCTGGACCTCCGCATGATCACGGAGGTGGGCTTCGAGGACTCGGCCGGCGGCCGCCCCCGGGGGCTGGTCGCCGTCAACGCGTCGGGCGGCGCGCTGATCGGCGTGGACATCGCGGAGACGTACGTCCACGTCGAGCTGTTCGACCTGGCGCTGAACGTACTGGCCCGGGCCGACGAGGACATGCGGCCCGGGGAGAGCCGGCCCGAGCAGGTGGTGGGGCATGTCGCCGCCGCGGTCGGCTCGGTGGTCGCCCAGGCGGGCGTCGAGGCGGCCCGGGTGCTCGGCGTCGGGGTGAGCGTGCCGGGCCAGGTGGACCGGGACTCGGGGGTCGCCGAGTACGCGCCCAACTGGGACTGGCACGACGTGCCGTTGCTCGATCTGCTCGCCGAACACATCGCCTACCCGCTCTACTTGGACAACCCGTTGCGTGCCTGCGCGGTGGCCGAGCTGTGGTTCGGGGCGGCGCGGGGCCGCGGGGACGCCGTGGTGGTCAACCTCGGTACCGGGGTCGGCGCCGGGCTCGCGCTCGGCGGCGGGCTGCACCGGGGGGTGAGCAACAGCGCCGGCGAATGGGGGCACACCACGCTCGTCCTGGACGGCCGGCCCTGCCACTGCGGCAACCACGGCTGTGTGGAGACGTACGTCGGGGCACCCGGCATCATGCGGAACCTGAGCGAACTCGACCCGGGCTCCCCGCTGTTGCACCCCCAGGACCAGACGGCCACCATCGACGCGCTGGCCCGCGCGGTCGCCGGGCAGGACCCGGTGGCGCTCAAGGTGGTCCAGGACACCGCCCGTTACCTCGGCGCGGGCATCGCCGACCTGATCAATCTGCTCAATCCCGAAGTGGTCGTGCTCAGCAGCTGGGTGGCCGCCCGGCTGGGCGAGCCGCTGCTCGACGAGGTCCGCCGGGCGGTCGCCCGGCACGCGCTGCGCCGGCCGCTGGCCGCCACCGAGATCGTGCTCTCCCCGGTCCCCACCGACCCGGTGTCCCTCGGCGCGGCCACGTTCGCCCTGGAGGGGGCGCTGCGATCGGTCGGGCAGCGGACGGTGCGACGCCCGCGGGCGGGCAGCCGTACGGCACCGCCGACCTGACACGGCCCATCTCCCGTTCGCTGTAAGCCCGTTCGCGATCCCGAACGGCGGGCAACAACTCGTACGCACTTCGTCCAACCCCTTGCCGAAGCCTTAGGCGAAGGTTAGCGTCCCGCACCACACCCCCTTCGGCCCTCGGGCACCGGGCGTGCGAGCCGTAGCCGCACTCGACCAGACAAGGACGTCAGCATGTCGGCACACAGCAGCACCTGGGACCGTCGATCGATACTCCGGGCCGCCGCGGGCCTGGCCGCCGCCGGGACGCTCGGCGCGTGCGGAAGCAACAACGGGCGTGGCGGCGGCTCGGGTTCGGGCAAGCGGCTGGTGCAGTACTTCCACGCCTACGGCGAACCGGGCACCGAGCAGGCGATCAAGCGCTACGCGAAGGCGTACTCCAAGGCGGACGTGACCACGCAGTGGATCACCGGCTCCAACTTCGAGAGCAAACTCTTCGCGTCCCTGCTCACCGACCAGGCGCCGGACCTGTTCGAGTTCCACCCGCAGATCCAGCTCGTCAGAAGCGGCCAGGTCGCGGACCTGACCGATCTCATCGCACCGGTCAAGGACGACTTCAACCGGGCCGACATCCAGTCGCACACGGTGGACGGCAAGGTCTACGGCGTGCGGATGATCGACGACCCGCAGTTCTTCTTCTACCGCAAGTCGATGCTCCAGAAGGCGGGCGTCGAGCCGCCGCGGACGCTGGACGAACTGGTGGAGGCCGCCGCCAGGCTCACCACGAGCAAGGTCAAGGGCCTGTTCCTCGGCAACGACCTGCACGCGGTGATCAACCCGCTGATCTGGTCGGCCGGCGCGGACACCCTGAACGAGAAGAACGAGATCGCCTATCACACGGACGCCGTGGTCGCGGGCCTGAGGACGATGCGGAAGCTGTTCACCAGCGGCCATCTGCTGCTGGACGCCCCGGCCGACTTCTGGGACCCGTCGGCGCTGAGCCAGGGCCTGTGCGCCATACAGTTCTGCGGGATGTGGGCCATGCCGCAGTTCCAGC
The DNA here is from genome assembly GCF_011820545.1 of Streptomyces sp. DSM 40868. NCBI lineage: Bacteria > Bacillati > Actinomycetota > Actinomycetes > Kitasatosporales > Streptomycetaceae > Streptomyces > Streptomyces sp. DSM 40868. The sequence continues at coordinate 6,813,364 of NZ_CP050504.1, read as the reverse complement.
AGACCCTCGGTGACGACCTCGGCATCATGCCGTTCCCGAAGGTCGGTGACGCGGGCCGGCCGTCCGTCTACAACGGCGGCTGGTCGATGTTCGTCAACGCCAAGGGGAAGAACGTCGACGCGGCCAAGGAGTACGTCAAGTGGCTGTGGCTCGACCAGAAGCAGTACCAGGAGGACTGGGCGACCTCGTACGGCTTCCACATCCCGCCCCGCACCTCCATCGCGCAGGCGACCGGCAAACTGGAGTCGGGACTGCCGGCGGAGGGCGTGCGGCTCTTCAACGAGTACGGGCACTTCGACAACATCGGCTGGACCCAGGCGATGATCACCGCGACGGAGGACCTCTTCGCCGACTGCGTCCGCAAGGGCGGTGATCCCGAGGCCGCGCTCGACCGGTGCGACAAGACGGTGAACGCCGAGCTGAAGAAGCTGTTCGGATAGGCCGCCGGACGGATCCCGAGATGTCGACCACCACCACGCGCGCGGGGACGGCCCGCGCCGCCGGGGCCCCGCCCCGGCGGCGGCTGCGCGGCAGCCGCACCCTCAACTTCTGGCTCTTCACCGGCCCGTTCCTGCTCGGGCTGGCCGTCTTCGTCTACGTCCCGATCGGCTGGAGCCTCTACCTCAGCTTCTTCGAGGCCCGCTTCACGGTGACGCCCAGCGAGTTCGTGGGGCTGGGCAACTACCGGGAGATCCTGTCCGACAGCGGGTTCATGGGCTCGCTCGGCACCTTCACCGTGTTCGCCGCCTTCATCGTGCCCACCACCTGGGCGCTCTCGCTGGGCCTGGCGCTGCTGGTGAACCGGCTGCGGTTCATGCGGGCGTTCTACCGTTCGGTGTTCTTCCTGCCGACCGCGTGCAGCTATGTCGCCGCCTCGCTGATCTGGAGGATGTCCCTCTTCAACGGGGTGCGCTTCGGTCTGGCCAACACCGTCCTCGGCCTGTTCGGCGTGGACAACACCGCCTGGCTCGCCAGCCCGGACCCGCCCTGGTACTGGCTGGTCATCATCACCGCGCGGCTGTGGCTCCAGTCCGGCTTCTACATGATCCTGTTCCTGGCCGCGCTCCAGAACATCCCGCGGGAGCTGTACGAGGCGGCCGCCATCGACGGGGCCAAGCCCGGCTGGCAGACCTTCCGGCACATCACGCTGCCGCAGCTGCGGGCCACTTCGACGGCCGTCATCCTGCTGCTGCTCGTGGCCGCCTACCAGGCCTTCGACGAGTTCTTCAACCTGCTGTCCAAGACCACCTGGGGCCGTCCGCCGCTGGTCGAGCTGTACTACACCGCGCTCGGCCAGGACCAGAACTACGGCAAGGGCAGCGCGGGCGCCGTGGTGCTGACCGTGCTGATCTGCGTCGTCACCCTGTTCCAGGGAAAGATCATGGGCTTCGGCAGGGGGGAGGAGTCCAAGTGACCACCACCGCACCCGAGTCCCGCGGCCGCGCCCGGCGCGGCGGCCTGATGGGCTCCACCGGGCTGTACCTCGCGACCAGCGTCGCCGCGCTGCTCTTCCTCGTCCCGTTCTATCTGCTGGTCCGCAACGCCCTGTCCACCGACCCGGAGATCACCGGCGAGGACTGGAAGTTCTTCCCGAGCCACATCCAGTGGGGCAACATCACCGAGCCGTTCGACGACCCGACGGTGGACTTCGGCCGGTCGATGTGGAACTCGCTGGTCGTCGGCGTCCTGCACACGGTCGGCACCCTGCTCGTGTGCTCGCTGGCCGGCTACGCCCTCGCCCGCATCCCCTACCGGCACGCCGACAAGGTCTTCTACGCCGTCCTGGTGACCCTGATGGTCCCGGCCGCGGTCACTTTCGTGCCGAGTTTCGTGCTGGTGTCGTCACTCGGCTGGGTGGACAGCTACCGGGGGCTGATCATCCCGGGGCTGTTCAGCGGTTTCACCTGCTTCCTGTTCCGGCAGTACTTCCTCGGGTTCCCCAAGGAACTGGAGGAGGCGGCGCGCGTGGACGGGCTCGGATACTGGGGCGCGTACTGGCGTGTCGTGGTGCCGAACTCGCTGAACTTCTTCGCGGCGATCGCCACGATCACCTTCATCAGCGGCTGGAACGCCTTCCTGTGGCCGCTGGTCATCGGCCAGGACCCGAGCGCCTGGACCGTGCAGGTCGCGCTCTCGTCGTACATGACCAACCAGACCGTCAACTACCACCTGATCTTCATGGCGACCGCCATCTCGATCCTGCCCCTGCTGTTCGTGTTCCTCTTCCTCCAGCGCTGGCTGGTGCAGGGGATCGCGCAGACCGGCATCAAGGGCTGAGCTAGGAGACCCATGTCCGTGACCACGACCACCGAGTACGTCGAGGACGTCTCGCCGGGCTCCGGGGCGCTGCCGCCCCGCGCCTGGTACGCGTCCTCCGACGCCCCGTCCCTGTCCCTCGACGGCACCTGGCGCTTCCGGCTGTCGGACACGGCCGACGCCGAGGACGACTCCTTCGCGGCGCGCGGGTACGACGCCGACGGCTGGGCGGAGGTCTCGGTGCCCGGCCACTGGGTGCTCCAGGGCCACGGCTCCCCCGCCTACACCAACCATCTCTATCCCTTCCCGGTCGACCCGCCCCGGGTGCCGACCGAGAACCCGACCGGCGACCACCTGCGCGTGTTCGACCTGCCCGACGGCTGGCCGGCGGAGGGGGGCGCGGTGCTCCGCTTCGACGGCGTGGAGTCCTGCGCCCGGGTCTGGCTGAACGGCACGGACCTCGGCGAGTTCAAGGGCTCCCGGCTGCCGCACGAGTTCGCGGTCGGACACTTGCTGAGGCCGGCCGGCAACGTGCTGGCCGTGCGGGTGCACCAGTGGTCGGCGGGCTCGTACCTGGAGGACCAGGACCAGTGGTGGCTGCCGGGCATCTTCCGGGACGTCACCCTGCTGCACCGCCCGGCGGGCTGCGTCCTCGACTTCTTCGTGCACGCCTCCTACGACCACACCACCGGCACGGGCACGCTGCGGGTCGACTCCGACACGGACGGCCGGGTGACCGTGCCGGAGCTGGGCGTCGACGTGCCCACCGGGGAACCGGTGACGGTGCCGGTGGAGCCGTGGTCGGCGGAGACACCCCGGCTGTACGAGGGGGTGCTGGCCACCGAGGGCGAGCGGGTGCCGCTGCGCATCGGCTTCCGCACGGTGGAGTTGTCGGACGGGCTGCTCAAGGTCAACGGGAAGGCGGTCCTGTTCAAGGGCGTCAACCGGCACGAGTGGCACCCCGAGAAGGGCCGGGCGCTGGACCTCGCGACGATGCGCGAGGACGTGCTGCTGATGAAGCGGCACAACATCAACGCGGTCCGCACCTCCCACTATCCCCCGCACCCGGCCTTCCTCGACCTGTGCGACGAGTTCGGGCTGTGGGTGATCGACGAGTGCGACCTGGAGACGCACGGCTTCACCGAACAGGGCTGGCGGGACAACCCGGTCGACGACGACCGGTGGACGCCGGCCCTGCTGGACCGGGCGGCCCGGATGGTGGAGCGGGACAAGAACCACCCGTCGGTCGTGGTGTGGTCGCTGGGCAACGAGGCCGGCACCGGACGGGGCCTGACCGCGATGGCCGAGTGGATCCGCGGCCGTGACGCCTCCCGGCTGCTGCACTACGAGGGCGACGCCGACTGCCGCGACACGGACGTGTATTCACGGATGTACGCGAGCCACGCCGAGGTGGAGCGGATCGGCCGGGGCCTGGACGGCGGGCCGCGCCGGCGCCGCCAACTGCCCTTCATCCTGTGCGAGTACGCCCACGCCATGGGCAACGGCCCCGGCGGACTCGCCGACTACCAGCGGCTGTTCCGCTCCTACGACCGGCTCCAGGGCGGCTTCGTCTGGGAGTGGATCGACCACGGCATCGCCCATCCCGGGCTGGGGTACGCCTACGGCGGCGACTTCGGCGAGGAACTGCACGACGGCAACTTCGTCTGCGACGGCCTGCTGTTCCCGGACCGGCGGCCGTCCCCGGGGCTGATCGAGTACAAGAAGGTGATCGAGCCCGTCACCCTCACCGGCGACGGCACGGCCGGCACCGTCCGCGTCACCAACGGCTACGACTTCGCCGACCTTTCGGCGCTGGCGTTCTCCTGGTCGTACGAGGTCGAGGGCGAACCGGTGGCGGAGGGGACGCTGCCGGTGCCCGCGCTGGCTCCCGGCGAGTCCGCCGAGGTCGAGCTGCCCGCCGTACCGGACGGGGCGCCGTCCGGCGAGGCGCTGTGGACCGTCCGGGCACGGCTCGCCACCGGCGCCGCCTGGGCGCCGGCGGGGCATGTCGTCGCCTGGGGCCAGATCCCGGTGACGGAGCGCCGGGTGCCGTCCGTCGCCGCGACCGCCCGGCCGGTGCCCGGTGACGGGGTGATCGTCCTGGGTCCGGCCACGTTCGACGCCCGGACCGGTGCGGTGCGGACGATCGGCGGCGTGCCGGTGACGGGTCTGCGGCTGGACGTGTGGCGGGCCACCACCGACAACGACGACGGCGCGGCCTGGCAGGGCGACCTGCGCCACGGGCCGCTGTGGCGGAAGCTGGGCCTGCACCGGATGCGGCACCGCCTGGACGCGGTGGAGTCGGGCGAGGACGCCCTGACGGTCCGTACCCGGGTGGCGCCGGCCGCCCGGGAGACGGGGCTCGCGACGGTGTACCGGTGGACGTCGGACGGCGACCGGCTCCGGCTGACGGTGTCCACCGTCCCGGACGGCGACTGGACCGTCCCGCTGCCCCGCCTCGGCATCCGCTTCGGCCTGCGGGCCGCCGACCGGGTGCGGTGGTACGGCGGCGGACCGGGCGAGGCGTATCCGGACACCCGGGCGGCGGCGCTGACCGGCCGCTGGGAGGCGGCCGTGGACGACCTCCAGACGCCGTACGTACGCCCGCAGGAGAACGGCGCCCGGATCGACGTGCGCTGGGCGGAGCTGGGCGGCCTGCGGATCGAGGGCGACCCGGCGTTCTTCCTGACCGCCCGCCGCTGGACCACCGAGCAGCTGGACGCCGCCGCCCACCGCACCGACCTGGTGCCCGGCGACACGGTCTGGGTGAACCTCGACCACGGGCAGCACGGCATCGGCTCCCAGTCCTGTGGCCCGGGCCCGCTGCCCCGGTACCACCTGCGGGCCGAACCGGCGGAGTTCTCGTTCGTCTTCTCGGCGACAGACAGCGTTTTCTGAACTCCCCTGTCGTGACGGCCGGGTTGACGTGAACATGGGTCCTATGCGACCCATGGGACGACTTCTCGGCGCTCTCGCCGCCGGCCTGCTGGCCGTGTCCGGGCTGACCGCCTCCGCGGGCACGGCACGGGCCGCAGGCTCAGGGAGCTTCAGCGTCTTGACGTACAACGTGGCCGGACTGCCGGAGGGCATCAGCTCCAGCCATCCGGCGGTCAACACCCCGCTGATCTCCCCCAGACTGGCGGACTACGGCATCGTCAACGTCCAGGAGGACTTCAACTACCACGCGGCGCTCTACGCGGGCGACCACCACCCCTACCGCACGGCCACGAGCGGCGGCGCGGGCTTCGGTGACGGCCTCAACACCCTGTCCGCCTATCCGCTGGAGGACTTCGAGCGGGTGAGGTGGAACGACTGCACCGGCACCAACTGCCTCACCCCCAAGGGCTTCACCCTGGCCCGGGTGCGGCTCGCCGAGGGCGTGTACGTGGACCTGTACAACCTGCACCCCAACGCCGACGACAGCGCCGACGCCCTGGCCGCCCGGCGGGCCAACATCGCCCAGCTGTCGGCCTTCATCAGGGCCAACTCGGCGGGCAACGCGGTGATCGTGATGGGTGACACCAACACCCGCTACACCCGTGCCGGCGACAACATCCGCACGCTCGTCGACGAGGGCGGCCTGACCGACGCCTGGGTACGGCTGGTCAAGGGCGGTACGGCCCCCGCGCAGGGCGCCGATCCGCTGCTGTGCCCGGCGTCCGCGCCGCCCGACGACTGCGAGGTGGTCGACAAGGTGCTCTACCGGAGCGGGCCCCTGCTCTCCCTGACCGCGACGCGCTACCACGACGAGTGGGCCGAGTTCCTGGACGCGGCCGGCGGCAACCTCTCCGACCACTTCCCGCACACCGTCGACTTCTCCTACACGCCGAACCCCAGGCTCCGCGCGAGCGACTTCTTCGGCGGCCCGCACGGCACGGCCTTCAACGACGCCGCCGGCCTGCCGGCCACATCCGCCCCGCGCACCCTCACCCTGCGCGGCGGCGCCCGCCTGGACGCCGTGTCCCTCACCCACGACGGCGGCACGGTCCTCGGTCACGGCGGCACCGGCGGCACGGCCGCCTCGCTCACCCTCGCCGCCGGGGAACACCTCACCTCGGTGCGGCTCACCGAGGGCCAGAAGGACGGCCGTACCCGGATCTTCTCGGCCGCCTTCAGCACCGACCGGGGCCGCACGCTCGCCGCGGGCACACCGACCGCCGACGGCACCACCCTCACCGCCCCGGCCGGCTGGCAGATCGTGGGATTCACCGGCCGCTCCGGCGACGAGATCGACAAGCTGGGGGTGCTGTACGCGCCGATTCCCTGATGCACCGCTTTCCTAGATGCCCTAGGCTGCACCCTAGGAACTCAAGGGAGGTGGCCATGGTCCGGGCGGGACTCACCGTCGAGCGGCTGGTGGAGGCGGCGGCGGAGCTGGCGGACGAGGCCGGGTTCGACCGGCTCAGCGTCTCGGCGCTGGCCCGCCGCTTCGGCGTCAAGGACGCGAGCCTGTACTCGCACGTGCGCAACCTCCAGGACCTGCGCACCCGGCTCGCGCTGTACGCGGGCGGCGAGCTGATCGACCGGATCGCGGCGGCCGTGGCCGGCCGGGCGGGCAAGGAGGCGCTGACGGCGTTCGCCGGTGCCTACCGGGACTACGCCCTGGCGCACCCCGGCCGGTACGCGGCCACCCAGATCCGGATCGACCAGTCCCTGATCGCGGACTCCGCCGCGCTGCGCCGCACCGCCGAGATCACCTACGGCATGCTGCGCGGCTACGGCCTTACGGAGCCGGACCTGACGGACGCGGTCCGCCTGCTGCGCAGCACGTTCCACGGCTACTGCGTCCTGGAGAGCGCGGGCGGCTTCGGCGCCGACCGGGACGTACGGGCCTCCTGGGACAAGGCGGTCGACGCCCTGCACCTGGCCCTCACCCACTGGCCCCGGGAGGGGAAGAGCGATGACTGACACGCCGTACCACGACATCACGGGCCGCGGCCCGGTGCTGCTGCTCCTGCCGGGCGGGGCCGGGCATCCGATGGGCCTCGGCCCGCTCACCGAGCGGCTGGCCACGCGGTTCACCGTGGTCACCTACGATCCGCTGGGCCTCGCGCACGGCAGGCTCGGCCGGCCGATTCCCGAACAGCGGGTCGAGGACTGGAGCGAGGGCGCGCGGCGGGTGCTGGACGCGGTGGCGCCGACGGGCGAGCCGGCGTATGTGTTCGGCACCAGCTCGGGCGGCATCGCGGCCCTGGACCTGCTCGCCCGCCACCCGGGGCGGACGGCGCACGTGGTCGCGCACGAGCCGCCGTGTGTGACGGTCCTGCCGGACGGGGCCGCGCGGCGGGCGGAGCTGATCGAGCAGTTGGAGGGGTCCGGACGGCTGCCCGCCGAGGGCGAGTCGGCGACCCCGATGGGCGTCTTCCTCGCCCGTGTCCTGCGCCCGTTCACCGCGTACGCGCCCGCCGCCGCCCCGCCCCCGGGGCGCCTCACCCTCGCCGCCGGCACCGACTCGCGCGGTCAGCTCCTGTACCGCACCACCGAAGCCCTCGCCGGACGGCTGGGCCGTGCCTTCGCCGAGTTCCCGGGCGGGCATCTCGGCACGCTGGATCACCCGGTGGAGTTCGCGGACCGGCTCGCCGAGACGCTGCGGTCGAACGCCCGGACGTCGGCGTAGGAGGGGGTCGGGCCGCCCGGGGCGCGTCCGGCCGCGATGTCGGCCACCGCGTCCACGGCCGCGCCGAGCGCCCTGCGGTACAGCAGCGAGCCGAGGCTGACCCGGCGCACGCCGAGGTCGGCGAGGCGGGCGAGCGGGGGCCCTGCGGGCGAGTACAGGACGTTGAGGGGGGCCTCGGTGTGCCGGACGAGGGCGGCGATGCGCTCCGGGTCGGTCACACCGGGCACGAACACCCCGTCGGCGCCGGCCTCTTGGTAGGCGTCGAGCCGGCGCAGGGTGTCCCGCTCGTCCCCGTCGCCCGACCAGTGCGTGTCGGTACGGGCGTTGACGAACATCCCCGGCACGGCCGCCTTCACCGCCGCGATCTTCGCCGCGTGCCGGGCGGCCGGACCGAGGCCGTCCTCCAGGTTGATGCCTACGGCCCCGACGGCCCACAACTCGGTTGCCAGACGGGCGACTTCGTCCGGGTCGTCGCTGAAGCCCGCCTCGGCGTCCACGGAGAGCAGATACGGCTCGGAGCCGAGCGTCAGGGCGAGCCGGACGGTCTGCTCCCGGGTGGCGCCCGCCCCGTCGGGCAGTCCGGCGCCCGCCGCCACCGCCAGGCTGGTGGTGCCGATCGCGGGGAACCCCCGGGCGGCGAGGGCGGCGGCCGAGGCGTGGTCCCAGGCGTTGGGCAGTAACAGCGGCTCCCCCGGGCGGTGGTGGAGGCCGGCGAAGGAGACGGGGGCGTGCTCTGTGGTCATACGACCACGCTAGGCCCCGAACGGTTCGGCACCCGCCGAAGCGACCGTCCGCCCGCTCACCGGGGCGTCACCGACCACTTCGTGTCCTCGGCCGTGAACCGGAAGACCATGCCCGGCTCGCCGGGCCAGTTCACCCGCACCTCGCGTTCGTCCTCCCCCACCACCACGGACACCAGCCCGGACAGCGGTGGCGGTTCCGTCTCCCCGGTGAGCCGGGCGAGCGCCACGAAGAGCGCGGGGCCGCCGTCCGCCCCGGTGGCCCCGGTCAGCTCCGCCGACAGGCCGTGGGCCGGGGCGAGTTCGGCGCTCACCCCGTCCTGGTCCGGCCAGCCCGTCACCCGGACCGGCGTCCCGGGCGCCGCGCCCGCCACCAGATGAGCCCGTACCTCCACGGCTCCGCGCACCACCACCAGGCTGGTGACAGCGGTCCCCTCGCCCACGATGTGCCGGGAGGCGATCCAGCCCTCGCCCGTGCCGAGCGGCTCGATGCCCGTACGGCTCGGATCGCCGCCGACGATCACGCTGTTGTCGTACGACGGCTCGGGCGCGGTGGCGGTGGAGTAGGCGAGCCGGGTGTAGTAGGGGTCGTACCGGACGTCCTCGCTGCCGTGGTTGTGCAGCCGGACCAGTCCGTCCGAAGCCGTGGACTGCAGCAGCCAGTTGGGGACGGGCACCGGGTGGACCGCGTCGGCGCGTTCGGCGGGGGCCGCCTCCTCCGGTGCCGTCCACACCTCGTGGCCGGGCGGCAGCAGCAGGCCGAGGAAGCCCTTGCTCGCCCAGTACGGCGAGGCGGGACCGGAGTAGCTCTGCACCAGGGAGGTGTCGGGGGCGAGCCAGCCGAGCGGCAGCAGGCCCCGCTCGTCGACCGCGCCGCCGTCCAGGAAGTACCGCAGGGCACCCGAGGCCAGGCGCCGGGTCTGCCCCGGGGCGAGCGGGGTGTGCCCGGTGAGCGCGCCCAGCCAGAGCGGGGCGGTGGTGGCGAAACGGTAGGTCAGGGAGCGGCCCTGGCGCAGCGGGGCGCCGTCGCCGCCGAACAGGTGTGCGTAGTCGGCGAGATGGCGGGAGAGCCGGCGCCCGTAGCGGTCGAGGAGGGCGGTGTCGCCCGCGAGCCAGGCGTGCAGGACCGGGTAGAGGTGCATGGCCCAGCCGTTGTAGTAGTCGAACTTCCGGCCGTCGCCGTCGGTGTACCAGCCGTCACCCGCGTACCAGCTCTCGATCCGCTCCAGGCCCCGGTCGATCGCGGCGCGGGCCGCCTGCTCCCGGTACCCGATCTCCGCGAGGAAGCCGCCGACGGTGACCGGGAACAGCTCCCAGTTGCACGGCCAGGGCGCGGCGGTGAGGGCGTCCGCCAACCAGTCGGCGGTGCGCCGGCGCACGGGGTCGGCCAACCGGTCCCACAGCAGCGGCCGGGTCAGCCGCAGGGCGAGCGCGATCGAGGCGGCCTCCACCAGCGGCTGGCTCCGGTCGGTGATCCGGGGCCAGACCCCGCCGGGCCCGGCGGTGAGGCCGTCGGCGTACCGGCCGAGGGCGGTCTCGTCGCGGCGGAACGCGGCCAGCAGCAGGGTGCGGGCGTAGCCTTCGAGGCCGTCGGAGAGGCGGCCGGAGTGGCTCACGTGGTCGCCGGGGAGGTGGTAGAGGGCGCGGTCGGGGCTCGCGTACGGCTCGACGGCGGCGAGGAGCCGGTCGGCGGCGGCCTCCCAGTGGGCGCGGGTGTAGCCGGTGTACGGGCTCGACTCGCGGTCGTCGGCGGGGAGTTCGATCACGGCGGTGGCTGTCCTTCCTCGGCGGGAACCCGGGACGCCCCGGTTCCGGTCGGGGCGCCCCGGGGGCCTGTCACACCCGTACCCTGCCCTCGGGGACCAGGTGCCGGGCGAGCAGTTCGTCGCGGACCAGGCCCGCGAAGACGGTGGCGCCGTGCACGGAGGTGTGCGTGTTGTCGCGCTTCTCGTTGTACAGGTACAGCGCCTTGGAGGCCTCCGGGCCGAGGGACTCCACCAGGGCCTTGGTCTTCGCGGTGAGGTCGATCAGCGGGACGTCCTCGGCGGCGGCGACCGCGCGGATGACGGCCGGGTGGTCGACGCCGAGGCCGTTGACGAGCAGGGCGGTGCCGTTGTCCAGGGTGCCGTCGGCGTTGAACCAGCGGCGCACGACAGGTGTGACGAGCACCGGTTCGCCGCCCCGGTCCCGGATGCCGGCGACGAGGGTCTCCAGGTTGGCGCGGTAGGTGGCCTCGTCGGTGGTCTTGTCGTTGTGGGCGAGCTGGACGAGGACGAGGTCGCCGGGGCGGATCAGCGGCTGGACGGCGGCCCACAGCCGTGGGTCCCGGAGGTAGGTGACCGTGCTCTCGCCGGAGTCGGCGTGGTTGGCGACGGACAGGCCCTTGCGCAGGTACTGCGGGAGTTGCTGACCCCAGCCGGAGTAGGGGTCGGCGGGCTGGTCGCAGACCGTGGAGTCGCCGATGAGGAGGATACGGCGGGTCTGCCCGGACGGGGTGACCCGGATGGCTTCGAGGGCGGGAGCGGAGCCGCCGAGTGCCAGGTCCAGGCCGGGGGTTCCGTCGGGGCCGGTCGGTTCGCCCTCGGGGGTGCGGACGTCGACGGTGAAGCTCCGGGTGACGTGCTCGCCGGCCGGGACGGCGGTCTCCGGCAGCAGGGTGCGGCGGGTCTCGCCGGTGACGCGGGTGGCGGAGGCCGTGGCGGCGCCGAGCCGGACGGTCACGTCGTAGGTGCCCGGCGGGACGTCGAAGTGGCAGGCGGTGGCGGTGCAGTGCTCGATGCCGGGCGGCCGTCCGGTGTGGGCCCGGGCCGGGGCCGCCGTCAGGACCGTGCCGAGGGCGAGGGCGGTCAGGGTGGCGCCGCGCAGGGCGGTGAAACGTCTCACTGGGGGGCTCCTCGGCGGTCGGCAAGGTCCGGCGGCTGGACCGTACCGCTACTGACAAGCGCTTTCTAGACCTGAGGCGGAATTCGCACGATCAACGATCCGGGACGTGTGAAAGCCCTTTCGCGAAAACGATTCAACTGTCACCCTGCCAGTCACCCGCACACCCGGACCTCCCGAAGGAGGCACCCCCATGTCCGGATCCCCCGCCGACGCGGTCACGCGTCGCGCCTTCGTCGCCGGCACCGCGGCCGTCGCCGGCTCGGCCGCCCTGGCCGGCCCGCTCGCCGGTGCCGCCGTCGCCGCCGGCTTCGGCTGGCGCGACGACGGGACGAACTACGTCGTCGACACCGGCGCGGCCCTGGTCTTCAAGGTCTCCAAGTCCACCGGCGACCTGACCTCGCTGGTCTACAAGGGCACCGAGTACCAGGGCTACGGCGGCAAGAACTCGCACATCGAGTCCGGCCTCGGCAGTTCCACGGTGACCCTGGCCCAGTCCGGCTCCACCATCCTGATCTCCGTCACCCACGGCACACTGCGCCACTACTACGCGGCCCGCAGCGGCGAGAACCACATCTACCTGTGGACCCACAAGGCCGACTCCTCGGTCAGCGCGACCCGCTTCATCCTGCGCGTCAAGGCGGGCCTGTTCCTCAACGACCAGCCCGACTCCTACACCTACACGACCAGCACCATCGAGGCGTCGGATGTCTTCGCCAAGCCCGACGGGCAGACCCGGTCCAAGCACTACTCCAAGGTGCGGGTCGTCGACTACGACTACACCGGCTGGTCCGCCGGCGGCGTCGGCCTGTGGATCGTGCGCAGCAACCACGAGAAGGCATCCGGCGGCCCCTTCTACCGCTCGCTGCTGCGTCACCAGAGCGCCGACGGCGGCGGGCTGTACGAGATCCTGTACTACGGGGAGAACCAGACGGAGGCCGAGCGCTACGGACTCCAGGGGCCGTACGTCATCGCGTTCACCGACGGCGGGGCACCCCCGGCCGCCCTGTACCCCGGCACGCTGACCACCCCGTGGGCCGACTCCCTGGGCATCGCCGGCTATGTACCGGACAGCGGGCGGGGCCGTGTCGCCGGGGTGGGCATCGCCGGGCGGGACACGGCGTACCCGTACACCGTGGGCCTGGCGAGCCCCTCGGCCCAGTACTGGGCCCCGGCGCGTGCCTCGGACGGGTACTTCTCGGTCTCCCGCGTGCTGCCCGGCACGTACACGCTGACCGTCTACAAGGGCGAACTGGCCGCCCACAGCGCCCAGGTGACCGTCACGGCGGGCACGACGACCACGCTGAACACACTCACCATTCCCTCGTCCAACGACCCGTCCCGGGCGAGCGCGATCTGGCGGATCGGGGACTGGGACGGCACCCCGAGCGGATTCAAGAACGCGGACCTGATGACGTACGCCCATCCGTCCGACGTGCGGGCCGCGCCCTGGACCGGGAACGTGGTGATCGGCAGCGGCACCGAGACGTCCGGCTTCCCCTGCTATCTGTGGAAGGGCGTCAACAGCGGCCTGCTCGTCTACTTCCGGCTCACCGCCGCACAGGCCGCCGCCGCGCACACCCTGAGGATCGGCGTGACGACGGCCTACGCCAACGGCCGGCCGCGGGTCACGGTCAACGACACCTGGACCTCGGCGATCCCCTCCCCGCCCGCCCAGCCGGCCACCCGTTCCCTGACGGTGGGCTCGTACCGGGGAAACAACCACACCTTCACCTACAGCGTCCCGGCCGCCGCCTGGCGCACGGACACCGGCCAGTACAACGTGCTGCGGATCGACGTGGTGAGCGGTTCGGGGACGACGGGTTACCTCAGCGCCGGTACGGCCGTCGACGCCATCGACCTCCTTGCCTGACACCGCATCAGCTACCGCGTGTCCACTGCTGGTTGGTCGCACCATTGCACGCGTAGGTGATGATCGCGGCCGAGTCGGCGGTGGACCCGCCGGAGACGTCCAGGCACTCCCCGCTCGCGCGGGACGTGAGGGTGACGTACGAGCCGGACGCGGTGAGAGACCACTGCTGGGCGGTGGCGCCGGTGCAGTTCTCCTGGGTGACACCGCTCGCGTTCTCCTGGAGGCACAGGGAACTGCCCCGGCCCACCAGCGCCCGGTAGCCGTTGCCGAGGTCCTTGAACCACCACTTCTGGTTGGTGCCGCCGTTGCAGCCGTACTGGCTGATCGCCACCCCCTGCCACAGCGACCGGCTCGGCACGTCGGCGCACTTGGAACTGTGCCGGGCGATCAGCGTGTTGTAGGCCGCGGCGGTGCCGGTGACGGTGCCGGCCGTGGTGTCGACGGTGATCTCCGGGTACCAGGACATGGTCATCGAGGTGGCGGTGGGGAAGGCCAGCGGCAGCCACACGTAGCGGGAGTCGTTCACCGTCCCGCCGAAGGAGTTGCCCCAGCGGTCGCCCAGGTACAGGTACGAGGTGCCCGAAGTGCCCTGCACGGGAAGGACGTAGGCGGTCTGGGAGCCGTAGGCGGTGGAGTCGCCGACGGCCTGCCAGGACGTCCAGGGGCCGGCGAGGGAGGTGGCGGTCGCGTACTGCTGCTGGTTGGGGTTCCAGCCGGTGGCGCCCGAGGTGAGCATGAAGTACACGCCGCCGCGTTTGAACAGGGCCGGTGCCTCGCGGTGGCCGCCGGGCCAGGGGTTGGCGACCAGGCCGGCGATGCCCGTGTAGTCGGCGGTGAGCCGGTAGATGTGCAGGTCGTAGTTCTCGTTGGCGGCCGAGACCATGTAGGCGGTGCCGTCGGTGTCGACGTAGGTGGTCAGGTCGCGGGACATGTACTGGCCGAGCGGGCGGAAGCTGCCCCGGTAGGTGTAGGTCCCGTCGACCGTGTCGGAGACGGCGACGGCTGCACGGGCCTCGCCGTAGTCGGTGCCGTTCTCCTTGTGCATCCACATCACGAACTTGCCGGTGGCCGCGTTGTAGACGACCTTGGGGCGTTCGATGTAGGCGGTGGACAGTTCGGCGGCGGAGGACTGGGTGAGGACGCGGGCGCGGAACTCCCAGTTCCTCAGGTCGGTGGAGCGGTAGGCGTCCACGGAGCGGAAGGTGTTGTCGCTGTTGCGGTCCTCGCCGAACCAGTAGTAGTAGCCGCCGACTTTGATGACCCCGCCGCCGTGGGCGTGCACCGGGTTGCCCGAAGTGTCGGTGAACCGGGTGCCGTTGGCGATGGTCGCCGGCGCCGCCTGGGCGGGCCCGGCGGTCGCCAGGGCGGCGGCGAGGGCGCAGCACAGGGCGAGCAGGACGGCGTACGCGCGTCTCATCTCACGCCCCTTCCCGCACGGTGTCGGCCACGGGGACGCCGAAGTCCGGGGTGCCGTCCGGCTTCCAGCCGAGCTTCTGGATCCGGGTGTGCCGGTTGGGGTCGTGCAGCGGGTCGCCGGTGATCTCCTTGTACTGGCGGGCGTGGTAGACGAGGACGTCGGTACGGCCGTCCTCGGCGACGGTGAAGCAGTTGTGCCCGGGGCCGTACTGCCGCGTGGTGTCGTCGCTGGTGAACACCGGGACGGGCGACTTGGTCCAGCTGCGCGCGTCCAGCAGGTCGGCGTGGTCGTCGGCGGTCAGCAGGCCCACGCAGTAGTGCCAGTCGGTGGCGCTGGCCGAGTAGGTGAGGAAGATCCGGCCGTTGCGCCTGAGGACGTACGGGCCCTCGTTGACCTTGTAGCCGACGCACTCCCAGTCGTACTCCGGTGTGGACAGGCGCACTTGGGGACCGGTCAGGGTCCACGGATTCGCCATCTCCGAGATCCACAGGGCCGTGTTGTTGTCCATGCCGGGCTCGTGCTGGGCCCAGACCAGGTAGCGGGTGCCACGGTGCTGGAAGGTGGTGGCGTCCAGGGAGAAGGTCTCCCAGGCGGTCTTGATCTGGCCCCGTTCCACCCAGGTCCCCTTGAACGGATCGGGGTTGGCGTTCTCCAGCACCCAGATGCGGATGGCCCACACGTCCTCGGCGGGGGCCGAGGCGAAGTAGATGTACCACTTGCCGCCGATCCGGTGCAGTTCGGGCGCCCAAATGTGGGCGCTCATCGGGCCGGACGCGTGCGCCCGCCAGATCACCGACTCGGCGGCCGTGGACAGCCCGTTCAGGGTGCGGGCGCGGCGCAGGACGATGCGGTCGTACTCGGGGACGGTCGCCGTGAAGTAGTAGCGGCCGTCGGTGTGGCGGGTGATGTGCGGGTCGGCGCGCTGGAGGACGAGCGGGTTCGCGTACGGGGCCGCCTCCGGGCGCTTCTCCGGGTGCGGCTTCGGGGCGGTCGCCGGCGCTGGGGCCGCCTGGGCGAGGCCGGGTGTGACGGCCAGGGCGCCGGCGGCGAGCGCGGCGCCCTTGAGCACCGTTCTGCGGCCGGGGGTGTCGGGCAGGTCGTGGTCGCGGCTCATGCGGACTGCCTCTCGATTGTTCGATATTTCGTACTGCATCTGTGATCCCGAACGCCGAAAAGGTACGGGCGGGCAACGGGAGGGTCAATGGGGCGGACGCCGGGACCCAGGGTCCGGTCCCGTCCCGCTTCGACTAGCGTCGTGACCATGACCAGCGACACCTCCCCCAGCCTCGCCGACGCCCTCGCCGCCGGGACGGTCGTGCTCGACGGCGGCATGTCCAACCAGCTGGAGTCGGCCGGGCACGACCTGAGCGACGAGCTGTGGTCGGCGCGGCTGCTCGCCGAGCGGCCCGAGGCGGTCACCGAGGCCCACCTCGCCTACTTCCGCGCGGGCGCGAGCGTGGCGATCACGGCCAGCTACCAGGCCACCTTCGAGGGCTTCGGCAAGCGGGGCATCGACCGGGCCGAGGCCGCGCGGCTGCTCGCCCTCAGCGTCGACCTGGCCCGCACGGCGGCCCGGCAGGCGGCGGACGCGGGGGTGCGGCGCCCGCTGTGGGTGGCGGCCTCGGTCGGGCCGTACGGGGCGATGCTCGCGGACGGCTCCGAATACCGGGGCCGGTACGGGCTGGGCGTGGCCGAGCTGGAGCGGTTCCACCGGCCCCGGATCGAGACGCTGGCCGCGGCCGCGCCGGACGTGCTGGCACTGGAGACCGTGCCGGACACCGACGAGGCCGCCGCGCTGCTGCGGGCGGTACGGGGACTGGGGGTGCCGGCCTGGCTGTCGTACACGGTCGACGGGCGGCGGACCCGGGCCGGCCAGCCCCTGGAGGAGGCGTTCGCGCTCGCCGCCGACGCGGAGGAGGTGATCGCCGTCGGCGTCAACTGCTGCGCGCCCGGGGACGTGGGCCCCGCCGTGGAGATCGCGGCACGCGTCACCGGCAAACCGGTCGTGGTCTACCCCAACAGCGGCGAGGGCTGGGACGCCGACGCCCGCGCCTGGCGGGGCGGGACGACGTTCGGCACGACCCAGCTCACGGCGTGGCGCGAGGCAGGAGCACGACTGATCGGCGGATGCTGCCGGGTGGGACCGGAGAGCATCGGGGAGATCGCGCGGACACTGGGCGCGGCCTGAGCGCAGTCCCCTGCCGGGGGGACGCGGAGGTATCGGGGCGCCGTCCGGTGGGGCGCTGATCGGCGAGGGGCGCGGCTGATCGAGCCGGAGGGCATCAGGGGATTCGCGCGGACACTGGGCGCAGTACCCCGCCGGGGGACGCGGAGGGACCAGAAGCGGCGCCGGGAGGAGCACCCATCGACACGCGGGGCGAGGCGGGAGCGGCACTGATCGGGCCGGAGGGCATCGGGGGAGATCGCGCGGACACCGGACACGGCCTGAGTACAGCCCCCGCCGGAGAGACGCGACGAACCAGGAACAGCGCCGCCGTTAAACACCCATCGACACGCCAGGCCAAGCGGGAGCGCCACTGATCGGCCAGGCGGGCACCGGGGAGACCGCGCGGACACCGGACACGGCCTGAGTACAGCCCCCGCCGGAGAGACGCGACAAACCAGGAACAGCGCCGCCGTTGAACACCCATCGACACGCCAGGCGAGGCGGGAGCACCGCTGATCGGCCAGGCGGGCACCGGGGAGATCGCGCGGACACTGGGCGCGGTCTGAGCGCAGTCCCCCGCCAGGGGGACGCGGAGGTATCGGCGCCGTCCGGTGGGGCGCTGATCGGCGCGTGGGGTGAGGTAGAGCGCCCGGGCGGCGCCCCCGGGTCGAACAACGACACCGGGCGCCGATGACGTTGCGTGTCCGATCTCGTACGTTCGGTGTCTATCCGATCCGGCGCTTCCGGCGACAACCCGGGCCTGCCCCGGCCGAAGCTCCGGCCGCCCGGACCCTCCCACCGGGCGGCCGGCTCATTCCGTCCCCGCCTGGCCGGGCCCCGTCGTCAGCGGCGCAGCGGGCCCACCGAGCGGCGGAGCCGGCGCATGGCGGAGGCGAGTTCGGCGCCCGGGGCGCGCGGGACGGAGTGGCGCGGGGGCTCCGGGGCTGCGGACGCGGTGGCCCACAGGGCGACCTCCGCGTCCCGTGGGCCGAGGGCGACGCGCGGTCCGCCGTCGTCGAAGATCCGCACCGGGTGGGTGGCGTCCCAGGCCGCCCAGCCGGGGTCCCCGGTCGTCGCGAACCGCACCCACGCGGCGTGCATCGCGTCGCACAACTCCTGCGGCGCGCCCTCACCGGCCAGCTTCCTGGACTCGGGCACGCCCCCGGTGTCGAAGACGAACCCCAGTTCCAGGGCGTGGCAGGCGCCGAGGCCGGGCAGCCAGGAGGGCCACGCGAACTCGTACAGGTAACTGGCGCCGGGCCGGGCGTCGGCGAGCCGGTGCAGCGGCACCCGCAGCAGGTGGTCGGTGACCATCTGGCCGACGATCTCGGCGGTTCCGGCGTCGGGGTGCAGGGCCCGGTACCCGCGCGGGATGTCGTGGCCGGCGTGGCAGCGGGCCATGGCCCCGGCCAGGGCGACCGCGCCGAGCCGGTCGACGCGCTCCAGCAGCCCGCCGGGCACCAGCCACAGCCGGTACTCGTCCCGGGTCCAGCCCATCAGCAGTTCGGCGTCCCGGGCGGCGGTGCCCTCGGCCAGCGCCTTCAGTGGGTCGCGGGGCACGAGGTCGCCGTCCACCACGATGCCGAACGCGGGACCGCCCAGCACCGGGCCGCCGAGCCGGCCGACCTCGGCCTGGGTGCGCAGCAGCAGACCGCGGTCGACGGCGGCGAACGCCTCGGCGGTGGCCGGTATCCTCAGCCGGGCGGCCATCCGGCGCACCACACGCCGTACCTTGTCGCGGTCCGAGACCTCGGGCGGTCCGCTCTGCAGCACCCCCCGCCGGATCAGGCCCCGCGTCCGGGGCGCGGCCAGCAGGGCGCCCGCACTGATGGCGCCGGCCGACTGTCCGCACAGGGTGATCCGGTCGGGGTCGCCGCCGAAGGCCGCGATCGTCTCGTACACCCAGAGCAGGGCCGCGAGCTGGTCGCGCAGGCCGGGGTTCGGTGGCGCGTCGGGGAACAGTCCGTAACCCTCCACGCCGAGCCGGTAGTTGACCGAGACACAGACGACCCCGTCCCGCGCGAAGGTGCCGCCGTCGTAGACCGGAACGGCCGAGGAACCCCTGGTCAGCGCGCCGCCGTGCAGCCAGACCAGCACCGGGAGCCGGGCGCCGGGTCCGGGCTCGGGGGTCCAGACGTTGAGGTTGAGACAGTCGTCGCCGGGGATCTCCGGGTCGGACAGGTACTGGGCGAACGCCTCGGAGTACGGCGGTTTCGGCGCGGTCGGCCCGAAGACACCGGCGTCCCGGACCCCGTCCCAGGGCTCGGGCGGCCGGGGCGGGCGGAACCGCAGCGGGCCGAAGGGCGGGGCGGCGTACGGGATCCCCCGGAAGACCGCGACACCCCGCTCGTACCGGCCGCGTACGGCCCCGCAGGGGGTCGTGACCACGGGTCCCGCCTGGTCCGCCGCCATCGCCGCCAGCCCTTCGCCGCGCGACCGCACCGCTCATCGGTGCGGACACCGTTCACATCAGAGCACCACGCCGCGCGGAAGTATTCCTGTGCACGGAACCACCGCACGGCCGTCCGGGGACCTCCCGTGCCCGCTACGCGCCGACTCCCGGCGCGGAGGCCCGCCTGTCGCTGTCCCGGCGGGTGATGGCCTCGGCCACCTCGCCGATGGCGGTGCGCACGAGGGTGCCGTAGCCGTCCTCCGGGAGGCCCGAGGCGTGCCGACGGGCCGCGGTGATGTGTGCGGCGGCGGCGTCGAAGGAGCCGAGCCGGCGGTAGAGGTCGGCGAGGTTGAGGTGCAGGGACGGGCGGAAGCCGGCGAGGCGGAGACCCTCGTGGTGGGCGCGCAGGCGCTGTTCGGTCAGCGCGTCGGCGGCGTCGAGGGCGCGAATGTCCCAGGCCAGGGCTTCGGCGGGGTCGTCGTAGAGGTCGGCCAGGTGGTGGGCGAGGGTGCAGCGGTGCAGCGGGTCGCCGGTGACGCCGATCGTGGACCAGAGGTCCAGGAGTGTCCGGCGGGCGGCGGCGGGGGCGCCGGCCCGGCCCTGGGCGACGGCCCTGCCGACGGCCTCCATGACCGGGTCGGGGGTGGCGGGGTCAGGGGTGACGGGTTCGGGGGTGGCAGGGGCGGGGACGACGGGTTCGGGGGTGACGGGCTCGGTGGTGGTGGCGGGGGCGGTGGTCATCGCGGGGCGTCCTTCTCGGTCAGGCGGAGTGGTCGTGCCGGACGGGCATGGCCAGGGTGGTGAGGTCGCCGCGGTCGGCGGAGCGGATGGTGACGGGCAGGTCGGGGCCGCGCAGGTCGAGCAGTACCTCGGGGCCGAGGGCCGTGCTGACGGCCGGGTAGAGCGTGGTCAGCTCGAAGGAGATCCTGAGCTGCGGCCCGGTGACGGTGGCCGGGAGCGCGGCGCCGGGGCCGGGGTCTCCGGCCGCCCGGACGTGCAGACCCTGCCGGGTCGCCCGCAGCGTGCTGCACTCCCCGGGGTGGTCCTCCAGCGCGCGCAGCAGCGGGTCCTTCGCGACCGTCACCCGGGTAGCGACATCGGGGAGCGAGGCGAGCATCAGCCGGTGGTCGGGGAACTCCGCCGCGAGCAGCCGGCAGTGCCGGTCCGCGCGGTCCGCGCCGCGCAGCCGGATCGTGTGCGGTGTCGCTTCGACGCGCAGCAGGGGGCTGCGGCGGATGTGGGTGAGCGCGGTGCGCAGGTCGTCGCCGTCGACCGTGGCGGCCCAGCGGGTGGTCGCGGGTTCGGCGGGGACCAGGGTGCGGATCGAGAGCCGGTAGCGGTCGGTCGCGGTCAGGGTGACGGCTTCGGGGGTCGCCTCCATGCGCAGCCCGCCGAGCACCGGCATCCGCGGGTCGTGTGCGGTCGCGGCCAGGACCTGTTCGATGGCGTCGGCCAGTACGGGTCCCTTCAGCGCGGCGAGGGGCAGGCTCGGCGCGCCGGTGAGCGAGGACTTGATCACGGCGGCCTCGCGCCGCACCGCTTCCGCGTCCGCGAGGGCCTTCGCCACGTGCGCGTCGATCAGCCGGGCCGCGTCCCCGGGGCCGGCGTCGAGGACCGCCTCGGCGGTGGCGAGGGGCATGCCGATCTCCCGGAGCCGGCGGAGTCCGGCGGCCCGGGCCACCTGGTCGGCGCGGTAGTAGCGGTAGCCCGTGACCGGGTCCACCTCGGCGGGGGGCAGCAGTCCGGAGTCGGCATAGAACCGCAGCGCGCTGGAGGTCAGTCCACTGCGCCGGGCGAAGACCCCGATCGGCATCAGCTCAGAGTTGGGCACGGCGTCATCGTGGGGCTTCAACCCACTCGAAGGTCAACCGACATGGGACGGCGGGT
Source organism: Streptomyces sp. DSM 40868 (assembly GCF_011820545.1). NCBI lineage: Bacteria > Bacillati > Actinomycetota > Actinomycetes > Kitasatosporales > Streptomycetaceae > Streptomyces > Streptomyces sp. DSM 40868. The sequence continues at coordinate 6,792,135 of NZ_CP050504.1, read as the reverse complement.
GCCGCTTGGTTCGAGGGGCGGGCGCCGGGAGCGGCCCCGGGTTCGGAGGGGCGGCCGGGTTCAAAGGGGCGGGCACCGGAAGTGACCCCCGGGTCGGAGGGGCGGGCACCGGAGTGACCCGGGTTCGAGTCCGCCGGCCCAGGGGTCCGAGGACGCCCTCCGTCCGTACCCTCCCGTGAATTCCTCTGTCTTCCCGCCGTGTTGAGGCGCAACTATCGTAGGAAGCGCTTTCTGTCGGCGGGTCGTGCGCAGGCCGCGCAGGCACGTTGGTCACAGGTGTCGATGGCCCACGGGCGGGCCGGGGGAAAGGCGGTTCGCTGTGGTCCGTGCGCGGGGTGCGAGCGTGGCGGCCGGGCCGACGCTGGCGGCGGTGGCCCGGGAGGCGGGCGTGTCGGTGCCCACCGCGTCCAAGGTGGTCAACGGCCGGGAGGACGTCGCGCCGGAGACCCGACGCCGGGTGACCGAGGCGCTCGACCGGCTCGGCTATGTGCGCCGGCCGCGCCTCGCCGGGGCCGGGGCGCCCGGTCTGGTGGACCTGGTGCTGCACTCACTGGACAGTTCCCGCTCGGGCGCGGTGCTGAGCGGGGTGGAGGCGGCGGCGTACGAGGCGGGCCTGGAGGTCGTTGTGTCGGCCGCGCCCGCCCGGGGCCGGGACGCCCGGCGGGAACAGGGATGGCTGGACAGGCTGACCGCGCGCGGCTCCTCGGGGGTGCTGTTCCACCCGGCGGTGCTGTCCGCCGCGCAGTACGCCTGGCTGGACCACCACCGCATCCCCTACGTGCTCATCGACCCGGCGCACGAGCCGCCGGCCGGCGTGGTGTCGGTCGGGGCGGCCAACTGGCAGGGCGGGGTGTGCGCGACCGGCCATCTGCTGGAGCTGGGCCACGAACGGATCGGGGTGATCACCGGGCAGCGGCACACCATGGCCGGCGAGGCACGGCTGGCCGCTTACCGCTCGGCGCTGGCCTCGGCGGGCGTGCGGTACCGCGCCGAATATGTGCGGCACGCGGACTCCGACGAGACCAGCGCCCGGCTGCGCACCCATGAACTGCTGGACCTGCCCGAGCCGCCGACCGCGGTCTTCGTGTGCTCGGACCGGATGGCGCTCGGGGTGTACGCGGCGCTGGCGGAGCGGGAGGTGCGGGTGCCGGAGGAGATGAGCGTGGTGGGCTTCGACGACCTGCCCGAGGCCCGCTGGACCACCCCGGCGCTGACCACCGTCCGCCAGCCGCTCGCGGAGATGGCGGCGACGGCGCTGCGGCTGCTGGTGCGCATGACGCACGGGGAGCGCCCCGAGGGCACCCGCACGGAGCTGTCGACCCGGCTGGTACGGCGGGCGAGCACGGCCCCGCCGCCAGCCGTCCGTCCCTCGACGTACGGGCCCCTCACCGCCCAGCGGCCAACCGCGTGACGTCGGGGACCGGTTCGGCTGCCGGGCGGTGACCCCGCCCCGCGGCGATCGTTGGCCGGGCATGAACCACAGCACGCGTATCGCCGCGCCCCTCGCCGTGGCCGCGGTCGTCCTGGCCGCCGCCTACGGCACGGCCCATGCGGCCCGGCACACCCTGGCCCCCGCACAGCAGCGCGCCACCGTGACGTCCCCCGCGGTCTCACCCGGAACCTCTCCGTCGAACTCGTCCGCGGCTTCGTCCGCGGTCTCGCCCGCCGACGAGCACGACCCCAAGGAGGACGTCGAACTCGACGAGAACGGCCGCCCCGACCTCGGAGAGGACTGAGCCCCGGCGGAGTTCGTCACGCGTGACGGCCGGTCACCTCCCTCGGGGGGTGCCCGGCCGTCGCTCGTATTCCGTTGTTCCCCCCTGGTCCCCGGTTCCCCGGGTTCCGCCGTGCCCCTCAGTCCTCGTCGTCCTGGTCCGGCCCGGCGAGGAGGGCCTCCACCACGTCCACGGCGCTGCCGTCGTGGTCGCTGCCGGCGGTGCCGCTGCCGTTCTGGAGGTTGGCCGTGCGATCGACTTCGAGCCAGGAGTCGGCTTCGGAGTTGTCGATCACGGTGATCAGGCTCTCGGACGCCACGGCCTGAGCGGCACCCGCCCCGAGGAGGGTGGCGACGACCGCCGCCGCCATACCGAGCCCGGACACGGCACGGGTCACACGCCCACGCCCTCGGGGACGAGCCGCTCACGGGCGATGTTGCGCTCCAGCAGGCTGGTGGAGGCCTTCACCCCGACGCCGCTCGCGGGATCGACCTCCGGCAGCCGTCCGTCGGCCGCCTTCAGACCGGCGAGCGCGGAGTCCATCGCCTCGTGGGCGGCGAACAGGCACGGGGTGCTGTAGATGGCGACGTCCACGCCGAGGTCGGCAAGTTCACCGAGGGACAGGCGGGGCGACTTGCCGCCGGCGATCTGGTTGAACAGCAGCGGCTTGTCCCCGACGACCTTCCGGATCCGCTTGATCCACTCGACGCTGCGCACCCCGTCGACCAGCACCACGTCGGCGTCGGTGGCGGCGAGCCGCTCGGCGCGGTGCAGGATGTCGTGCTCGTCCGTGGCGTCCGTACGGGCGACGACGACCAGGTCCTTGCGGGTCTCCAGGACCTTGTTCAGCTTCTCCAGGTACTCGTCCAGGGGCAGTACCTGCTTGCCGTCGGCGTGGCCGCAGCGGCGGGGCCGCTTCTGGTCCTCCAGGATCACCCCGGAGGCGCCGATGCGCTCGAGCCCCTCCACGACGTGGCAGGCGACCTCGGGGTCGACGTACCCGTCGTCGATGTCCACCAGCAGGTGGTGGTGCGGGAAGGCGCCCCGCAGTCGCTGGACGAAGGCCACCATGTCGGGCCAGGCGATGAATCCGATGTCCGGCAGGCCGTAGTACGAGGCCGCGAAGCCGAAGCCCGAGACGAACATCCCGTCGTAGTGCTTGGCCGCGATCGACGCCGAGTACATGTCGTACACGCCGATCAGCGGTGTGGTCCCGGGCCCGGCGATGGACTCGCGCAGCTTCTTACCGTAAGACAAGGTCCGGCTCCTTCTGTGGGTGGGTGACGCGGGCAGGATGGGTCACGCGTCTCGACGCCCTTTGCCAAGACAAGAGCATCTCTAGGTAGACACATGACCATCCCTCTACGCGAGCTTTAGTCACCCCAATGGAGGAACCGGTTCACCGAAGAAACGTTAAATGGCGGCTCCGGACACCCAGAGGAGTCCGCCGTTCAGGTGAGCCAGGAAGTCCGGGTCGCGGTACGCGTCCGAGGCATGGCCAAGGGATGTGTAAAACATCCGCCCGCCCGCCGGGCCCCGCTCGCGGCACCAGGCCAGCGGATGGTCCGCGCCCATCCCGCCGCCGTCGTACGACCCCTCGTCCGCGCGCAGCAGCACCCGCGCCGGACCGCCCGGGACGCGGTCGAAGTCGTACCACTCGTCGGTGAACTCCCACGCCGGCGGCAGATGCCGGGTGGCGGGGTGGCCGGGGTCGGCGACGAGGGCCTGCCCCGGCTGGTAGGCGGGGTGCCGGGTGAAGCGGGCGCCGAGGAGTTCGCCGTAGTACGGCCACCCGTACTCGGTGCAGGACGCCGCGTGCACCCCGGCGAAGCCGCCGCCCGCCCTGGTGTACCGCTCCAGCCTCGCGCGCCCGGCCGGTGTCAAAACCTCCCCGCTGGTGGACAGGAAGGCCACGGCCGCGAACCCGTCCAGCGGGCCTTCGAGGTCCTCGGGATCCTCGGTGTGCTCCACGACGAACTCCCCCGACGCCCGCACGGCGGCGACGGCATCCGGGATGGAGTCGTGACGGTAGTCGGCGGTACGGGTGTAGAGGAGGAGACGAGGCAGCATGGCGGGTTCTCCGGGGGCGGGGGGCGGGAGACGACCGGTCCCGGGCGCACTCCGGGGCCGTGCGGGCCAGGTGATGGTGAGCGGGAACGGCAGGTGCCCGGCGACGGCGGGGACCGAGACCGCTCGGGTCGGTCGGTCAACTGCTCCCGGGGACGCTGTTGTCGGGGGCTCCGTCGCCGTTGGGCGGGAGGTCGCCGCGCTGGACCGGGGCCGTCGCCGTGCGGGGCGACGGCAGGAGCGGGACGAGTTCCCCGGGGGTGGGGCGGTGGAGGGCGTCGGCGGCCTGGCGCAGCACGTCGGGTGCGACCTTCTCCCCGTACAGGCGCACCACCTGGCCCTTCGCGGGGGCCCGGCAGACGTGACCCTGGGGACAGTCGGCGGCGCTGCCCCGCTCCGCGTACAGGTGCAGGACGGCGCCGTTCTTCGCCCAGTACGCGACGGAGAAGCCGTCGTCCCCGTTCACCCCGATGGACTGCTGCGCGACCGTGAAGCCGGGCACCTCGGTGACGTAGACGAGTTCCGGTGCGATGCCCAACGCCCGCAGACGTTCGTCCAACTCGGCCTGCCCCGGTGCGCCGGACGCCGGCTCCTGGGAACTCCCGGCAGCCGCCCGCCCGGAACCGGAGGCCGCCGGCTCGGGGCCGGAGCGCGCCTTCTCGGTGCCGCACGCGGTGAGCAGCGCGGGAAGGACGAGGAGCAACGGCAGGGCGCGTGCGGCACGGATCATGCCGCCCATGGTGCCGCACGGGCATACCGCGGGGCATCACCGGTCCCGTAACCTCTCGCGGGATGAAGGCCATTCCCCCATTGCTGGATCATCTCGTGCTCGCCACCCCGGACTTGGGCACGACGGTCGCCGACTTCGCGCGACGGACCGGGGTCACACCGGTGCCCGGCGGGGCCCATCCCGGTCTCGGCACCCGGAACCACCTGGCCGGGCTCGGCGGCCGGAGCTATCTGGAGATCATCGGCCCCGACCCGGAGCAGCCGGAGCCCGCCGGGCCACGGCCGTTCGGTGTCGACCGGCTGGCCGGGCCCACCGTGCTGACCTGGGCGATCAGCCCGCCCGACCTGGACGCGGCGATCACCGGCGCCCGGGCCCGGGGTGTCGACCCGGGCCCGCCGCGGCAGATGAGCCGCCGCACCCCGGACGGCACCGTACTGCGCTGGCGGCTGACCGACACGGAGTCCGGGGCGATCCCGGATCCGGTGCCGTTCCTGATCGACTGGGGTGACTCCCGGCACCCGGCCGCCTCCGGCCTGCCGGTCACCCCGCTGCTGGCGGTGTCGGCCTCGGTGCCCGACCCGGAGGCGGTGCGCGCCCGGCTGGCCGCACTGGGCACTTCGCTGGATCTCACCGTGGGACCCACCACGCTCTCCTTCACCGTGGACACCCCGAACGGGCCGGTCGTCTTCGGCTGACCTCTGGAACACCACTCCTCCCGCGAACCGGGGTCTGCGTGCGCAGTCATCGGATCAGGGTCGTTTCGTGCGAGACGACGCCGGTCAGCCGCCCTGGCCGGCGCTGCCGATCGGTCCGACCTTCACCGGGGAGCCGGAGCCGTCCGTGACGGGCAGCGTGGCCGCGCCGGGCCAGCGGAGGGAGACCGACTTCGTCTCGTCCGGCGGGGTCACCACCAGCCCCGTGATACGGACGCCGGATCCGCCCGAGTCGTTGATCGGGTAGGTGATGCCGAAGGCCACCGACTCACCGTCCTTCAGGACGACCCGGCTCGCCGGTTCACCGGTGCGCTTCGCGGACAGCGACCCGGCGTTGGTCTTCAGGTCGACTCCCGCGTACCCCGACAGCACGCAGTCCCGACCGCCGCCGTTCGTGAACTCCACGACGACGGTTCCGCCCGGGTCGCCGTCAATGGTGTGGTCCGTCGCCTTGACCTCCAGCTCGTCGGTGCGGCACTTGCCGGTCTTGCCGTCCTTGGTGGAGCCGGTCCCGGCGCTCGTGCCCTGCCCCTTGCCCGTCTTCTTCCCGGCGGAGACCGTCGCGCCGTCCTGAGCGGAGCCGCCCGATGCCGAATCCCCCTTCGAGGCGCCCGTGCCCGAACCACCGGTCGAAGAAGCCGAAGAAGCCGACGCGGGCGCGGCGGACGAGGTGCCCTGGCCCGTGGCGTCGCCGTCGCTCTGGCAGGCGGTGAGCGAGAGGCCCGCGACGACGGCCAGGGCTGCGACGGTGATCGTGTTGACGCGCATGGTGTCATCCTTCGTATCGGTCGGAGTGCCGGCCCGTCGGTTGCGGGCGGGCCTTTCTGAGTACCAAGAGTCATCGGACCGGTTCGCCGTTTCCCCCGAACTGCCCGCTGGTACGTCGCTGTTACAGGCGGGGCTTGGGTACGGCACACCCCACCGCCGGGCGCACTGCGTCCGCAGCACACCTCCCTCCGGCAGGAAAGCCGAGGTCCGAGCGCGGTGCGCCACACCGCACCGGGCACTGCACCGGCCCACCCGGGACGGTGGTTCCCACCCCCTTTCGCGACCGTTCGCAACAGCCATCTCTTGGGACGGACTCATGACCTGGCGGGCCTTGACCGCCGCCGGGCTTGTCACTCGAAGGCACACAGATCCGCTCGCGGAACGTCCGATTTCTTCAAGACCGGCCCGTCGGGCGCTGCCTACGGTGGCCGCATGACCGTACGTTTCGCCGTGATCGGCCTGGTCAGCTCCGACCTGGCCGCCTCCCTCGCCTTCTATCGCCGTCTCGGGCTGGTGTTTCCCGAGGGATCCGAGGAACAGCCGCATGTCGAGGCCGAGTTGCCCGGCGGGCTGGTGCTCGCCCTGGACACCGAGGAGACCATCCGTTCCTTTCACCCCGGGTGGCACCCGTCCGCCGGACCGGGACGGGTCTCGCTCGCCTTCCGGTGCGACTCCCCCGCCGAGGTCGACGCCCGGTACGAGGAGCTGGTGGCCGCCGGCCACCACGGGGAGCTGAAGCCGTGGGACGCCTTCTGGGGACAGCGCTACGCCACCGTGCACGACCCCGACGGCAACCCGGTCGATCTGTTCGCGCCGCTATCCGCCCCCGGCGAGTAGCTCCCCGAGCGGCATCCCCGCCAGCCGGCGCACCTCCCGCGCCAGATGCGGCTGGTCCGCGTAGCCCGCGCGGATCGCCGTCTCCGCGTACGGCGTCCCGGCGCGGGCCAGGGCCAGGGCCCGCCGCAGGCGCAGGATCCGGGCCAGGGTCTTCGGCCCGTACCCGAACGCGGTCAGGCAGCGCCGGTGCAACCGGCGCTCGCCGACGCCGAGTTCGGCGGCCGTCGCCGACACCGGGCGGCCCTCGTCCAGGCACTCCACCAGTCGGCGCAGCAGCGGGTCCGGGGCTTCCGCCTCCGCCGCCCGCTCCAGGGCGATGTCCTCCAGCGCTCTCGCCGGGTCGGGGGCCGCCGCGATCCGGTCGCACAGCCGCCGGACCCTCGCCGCGGGCCACAGATCCGCCAAGTCCGCGCGCAGATCTCTCAGTTCGTGTGCCGGTACGCCGAGCAGCGCGGGCGCGGTGCCGGGGAAGAAGCGGATGCCCGCCCAGGATCGGTCCGGGCCTTCCGGGGCGTAGGGGCGGGTGTCGGGACCCGCGACCAGCAGTCGGCCCTCGCTCCACAGCAGGTCCATGCAGCCGTCCGGCAGCACCGGCCGGACGGCGGTGCCGGTCGGCCGCTTCGTCCACACGACCGCGCCGGTCAGCCGCGACACCCGCTCCGTGTACACGGCGGCCAGCCTACGGGGTGGACGACACGCGCGGTGTCCGCGGTGCCGTCGCCGGGGCGGGGGCGCCGAACAGCGGGAGCGCGTGGCGTATGCGGAAGCGGCGGGCGTAGCCGGCGGTGACGGCGGCGGCCAGGGACAGCAGGGTCAGGGAGACGGCACGGTCCAGCAGCGGCACCGTGTCGGGCGGCAGGGTGGCGGCGGCGAGGGCGCCCACGCCGCCGTCGAGGAACTGCTCGGCTCCCCAGAGCAGAGTGAGGGCACGCTGCCCGCGGCGGAAGGGGGCGCTGTCCTGCCAGAGTCCGGCCCGGGCACGGACCGCCTCGCCCCGGTGCATCCGCTGGCCCAGCTGGAAGGCCAGGGGTCTGCGGGTGAAAGCGGTACCGAGTGCCCAGGCGCCGACCGCGAGGGACAGTGCCGCGTTCTTGAACAGCAGGACGCGGGGCCCGCCGCCGATCAGGGACACCAGCGCGGCGGCGACGAGCAGCACCGTGAGGAACAGGTCCACCCCGTCGACACGGCGGTGCCGCACGACTCCGGTGAGCAGGCGCAGGGCCGGCGGTGCGCCGCTGAGCAACAAGGCCGGGCCCTGATCGGCGCCGAGTGCGCGGGCCGCGTAGTAGACGAGGAGCGGCAGGAGGATGTCCACCGCGAGGGAGAGCAGAGGGCCGCGCAGGGTGCGGGAAGGCCTTGGTGGTCTGGAGCCCAGGGCCCCTTGTGGTTCGGAGCCCAGGGGCCCTCGTGGTCCGGGGTCAGGGGGCCGCGGGGGTTTCGACGACTTGGGTGACTCGGGTGGCTCGGGTGGCTCAGCTGGTTCGGACAGCTTCGGTGGCCTGGCCGTTTCAATCGGCTCGGCGGTGCTGATCACCCCCGCTGTCCCGGTCGGCCTCCCCGCCGTACCACGCTGGTCCCCGCGTCCCGTCCGCTCCGTCATGTCCGCTGCCTCCTTGTCCGGCGCCAGAGCCGTACCGGGCGATGCTGCGACGTGACGACGCCCGGCTGTCTGCTGCGGCCGGACTGCTCCGGCCTGTGCAATCACGCTAGGCGCGGAGCGGGGGCGGGCGGATCGGAGCACGGGTGGAGCGGCGGGTGGAGATTCACAGGGCCGGCACCGGCGCCTTCTCCACCGAGGGATCTAGCCCTGAGGGTGGAGACGGTCTGCCGGTGCCGGATGGCCGTGAGGTGGCCGGGCGGGGAGGGGGAGAGTCCGCTCGGCACTCACCATTCAGGACGCACCGCACTCCTGCCGTCCCCACCACCGTCCGGGCTGCCGCTACCGCTGCCGTTGCCGTTGCGGCCCCCGTTCCAGTACTCCCCGCCGCCGGCCCCACCGTTGCCCCCGACCCAGTAACCCCCGGCCCCGCCGAAGCCACCGCTCCCGGCGCCACCCCCGAAGCCACCGCTCCCGGCGCCACCCCCGAAGCCACCGCTCCCGCCGAAGCCGCCTGTGCCCCCACCGGCTCCGCCGGCACCCCCGCTGCCCGCGCCGCCCTCAGGGCCCCTGCCGCTCCCGCTCTCCCCGCTTCCCGTCGCGTCACCGTTCCCGTTCCCGTTCCCGTCCCCGCTCCCGTCGCCGTTCCTCCGGTGGGCGTGATGGGGATTCCGCGCATGGCTGCGCAGGCGTGCCGTCACGTCTTCCGGAGGGAGGAAACGGGACCAGCGCTCGGGGAACTCGGAGGGCATGTCGGGGTCGTCGGGGTCGGCCTCGCGGGCCGCCGCCGCGGCGCGGGCCACGTACTCGGCGACCTGTGCCTCCCGCATCCGCTCGTTGGCCTCGCGCGCGGCGGCCGTGGCCGCGGCCGGCCAGACCCGGTCGATGGCCGCGTTCACGGCCGCGCCGACGAGCACGGCGAAGGCGCCCACCCCGATCCACAGCAGGACCGCGACCGCGGCGGCGAGGGACCCGTAGATCGTGGCGCCCTCGATGGTGTACATGAGGTAGATGCGCAGCAGGAAGCTGCCCAGGACCCACATCGCGAGGGCGACCAGCGCGCCGGGCACGTCCTCGATCCACGGGGAGCGGACCGGCACCGAGACGTGGTACAGCGTCGTCAGGAAGGCGATGGACAGGACGATCACGACCGGCCAGTACAGAACCTGGACGACCGTCCCCGACCAGGGCACGATCCGGACCACCGCGTCCGGCCCGGCCACCATCAGCGGCAGCGCCACCGAGCCGATCAACAGCGCCACGATGAACAGCAGGAACGCCATGATCCTGGTCTTGACGATGCCCCGGACGCCGTCGAGCCCGTACATGACGGTGATGGTGTCGATGAAGACGTTCACCGCGCGCGAACCCGACCACAGGGCGAACAGGAAGCCTATGGAGATGACATCGGGCCGGCCGCCCTTCATCACGTCGTGCAGGATCGGCTCGGCGATCTCCTTGACGCCCTTGTCGGACAACACCGTGCGGGACGCGTCGAGGAGGTTGGTCTCAAGGCTGTGGATGGTGTCCGCGCCCGTCCAGTCGTCGACGTAGCCGAGCAGGCCGATCAGGCTCAGCAGCAGCGGCGGCACGGACAGCAGCGTGAAGAACGCCGCCTCCGCCGCCAGGCCGAGGATGCGGTACTCCATGCAGGAGTTGACGGTGTCCTTGAGCAACAGCCAGGCGGTCCTGCGCTTGGAGACGTTCCGGTAGAGAGCTCTGGCCCGGTGGAAGCGGCCGGCCGGGCGCTCGGGGGTTTCACTTGCTGGCTGCACGACCCAAAGGTATCCGCAGCACGGGACCGCCCTCACCTTCCGGGGCCCGCGGTCGGTTCCATGGGGTGGGCTGAGGCGGTTCCGGCCCGCCGCCCGGCTCCGGTGTGTCACTCTGGAAACCGTCACCGTCGCTCCGGAGGCCCTCACCGGCACTCCGGAATCCGCCACCGACGACTTCCGGAAGCCGTCACCATCACGCTGGAAGCCATCACCGCGGCCTTCCCGGGTAGGTTCCCCATCATGGCAGGCACCTCCACCCACACCGTGACCAACCAGCCGCCGCCGCTGGTCGGCTACGACGTCTTCACCGCCGACCGCGCCCTCGCCGAGGCCGTCGACCGGTACACCGGCGCGGACGTCCTGGACGACGTGCGCGCCGAGCTGTCCGCCCTGGGCCGGGCCGTGGGTTCGGCGCAGGTCCAGGAGTGGGCGGTGCGGGCGAACGAGCATCCGCCCCGGCTGCGCAGCCACGACCGGTACGGCCACCGGATCGACGAGGTGGAGTTCGATCCGGCCTGGCACCGGCTGCTCGGCAAGGGCGTCTCGGCCGGGCTGGCCGGCGGCGCCTGGACGCGGCCCTCCGGGCACGTGCGGCGGGCGGCCGGGTTCCTGCTGTGGACGCAGGCCGAGGCGGGCACCTGCTGTCCGCTGTCGATGACGCACGCGGCCGTGCCCGCGCTGCGCGCCGACGCGGAGCTGGCCGCCGAGTGGGAGCCCCGGCTGGCGTCCACGGTCTACGATCCCCAGCCGCGGGTGGCCGGCCAGAAGCCCGGGGCGCTGTTCGGGATGGGGATGACGGAGAAGCAGGGCGGCAGCGACGTCCGCGCCAACACCACCGCGGCCCGGCCGCTCGCGGAGCCGGGCACGTATCTGCTGACCGGGCACAAGTGGTTCTGCTCGGCGCCGATGTCGGACGCGTTCCTGGTGCTCGCGCAGGCCCCGGGCGGGCTCACCTGCTTCCTGGTGCCGCGCGTCCTGCCGGACGGCTCCCGCAACGTCTTCCTGATCCAGCGGCTGAAGGACAAGCTGGGCAACCGTTCCAACGCCTCCGCCGAGGTCGAGTTCGACGGCACCTGGGCGCGCCGGGTCGGCGAGGAGGGGCACGGGGTGCGCGTGATCATCGGGATGGTCGCCGCGACCCGGCTGGACTGCGCGCTCGGCTCGGCGGGCCTGATGCGGCAGGCGGTGGCCCAGGCGGTGCACCACTGCGCGTACCGGGAGGCGTTCGGCGGGAAGCTGATCGACAAGCCGCTGATGCGCAACGTGCTCGCCGATCTGGCGCTGGAGTCGGAGGCGGCGACGGCGCTCGCGCTGCGGCTCGCCGCGGCCTGCGACGACGGCGGGGAGCAGGAGCGGGCGTTCCTGCGGCTGGCGGTGCCGGCCGCCAAGTACTGGATCACCAAGCGGTGTGCGCCGGTGGCCGTGGAGGCGGCCGAGTGCCTGGGCGGCAACGGGTACGTCGAGGAGTCGGGCCTGCCCCGGCTGGTACGGGAGTCGCCGCTGAACTCCATCTGGGAGGGCGCGGGGAACGTCCAGGCGCTGGACGTGCTCCGGGCGCTGCGCCGGGAGCCGGGCGCGCTGGACGCCTGCCTCACCGAGATCGGCCGGGCGCACGGCGCGGACCACCGGCTGGACCGGGCGGTGAAGGACCTGTTCACCGAACTCGCGGACCTGGAGGGCGTCGAGGGGCGGGCCCGGCGGCTGGTGGAGCGGCTCGCGCTGGTGCTCCAGGGTTCCCTTCTGGTACGGCACGCGCCGCCGGAGGTCGCCGACGCGTTCTGCGCGTCCCGCCTGGGCGGCGACCACGGCGCGTCCTTCGGCACCCTGCCGGCGGGCCTGGACTTGGAGTCGGTGGTCGAGCGGGCGCGGCCGGCCTGACCCCCGGAAACGGCCACGCCCCGCTGCCACCGGCAGCCGTCCGCCCCGCCGCCATGGGAAACCGGGGGCCGCGCTGCCGCCGGGCACCGTCACATGCCGGCGGCGGTCGGGCACCGTCACGCCCCGGCTGTCGTCGGCCGGGCCGCCGTCGGCAAGGGGTGGTGCTGCGCCGACACGGCACCACCCCCACCGCACGGGCTCGCTGAGCCCCCGCGGACGCACAGGCGCGTCGTGGTCAAGTCTCGGCCGCCGGTCGGTGGTTCACCAGGGTTGCAAGGGGTTGCAACTTATGGGGGCACATGCGCGGAGTCTGTGCCTCCGCCATGAGCGGAGCGGCACTATGTGAGGACAGTCGGACCGGAAACCGCCGCCCGGACGGCTTGACAAGAGTGTTCGATGCCTTTTCCGGGAGGACCGCAGTGGGGAACCCGCCGATGAATCTGGTGCGCCTGGCCGCGCGGGACGCGGTGCAGGCGGCGCGGGTGCTGAGCGAGGTGCGCGAGGCCGCGCTCGCCGGGCGACGTGCGCGGATCGCACCCCGGCCGGTGATCGAACAGTCGTGGGACCGGGTGCTGCGCAGCGGTGTCGACCCCGAACGCGACGTCCGGTCCGGGCTGTTGCCCTCCGACGAGGTACGGCGACGGCGGGAGGAGTCTCCGCTGCGGCAGGTCCTGCCGGTGCTCCGGGAGGGGCTTCTTTCGGTCGCGGACGTGGCGCAGCACATCATGGTCGTCGCGGATGCCGACGGCCGGGTGCTGTGGCGGGAGGGCGCCTCCCCGGTGCTGCGCAAGGCCGACGGGCTGGGGTTCGAGATCGGCGCGGACTGGCGGGAGGACGTCGTCGGCACCAACGGGGTGGGCACGCCCGCGGTGGTACGGCGGCCCGTCCAGGTGTTCGCCGCCGAGCACTTCGTGCGGTCGCACACGTCCTGGACCTGTTCGGGTGCGCCGATCACCGATCCGCGGGACGGCCGGCTGCTCGGTGTGGTGGATGTCAGCGGCCCCTTGGAGACGATGCATCCGGCCACCCTCGCCTGGGTGGACTCGGTGGCCAAGCTGGCCGAGGCCCGGCTGCGGGAGCTGCACCTGGCGTCGCTGGAGCGGCTGCGGGCGGTGGCGGCGCCGATGCTGGCCCGGCTGCCGGGGCGGGCGGTGGTGGTGGACCGGGACGGCTGGGCGGCGGCGGTGACCGGGATGCCGTATGTACGGCGGGTGGCGCTGCCCAAGTCGCTGTCGCCGGGCCACCGTTGGCTGCCCTCGCTGGGCGCGTGCGCGGTGGAGCCGCTGGCCGGGGGGTGGCTGCTGCGGGCGGAGGACCGGCCGGCCGCCCAGGGTGCGTGCCGGATCGTGCTGGACCTCGCCGGGCGGGACCGCCGTACGGTCACGGTCACCGGCTCGTCGGGGTCGTGGTCGCGGGAGTTGAGCCCCCGTCACGCGGAACTGCTGTTCCTGCTCGCCGAAGACCGCGCCGGTCGCGGGGCCGCGCAGCTGGCCGAGGATCTGTTCGACGACCCCTCCCGGACGGTGACCGTACGGGCGGAGATGTCCAGGGTCCGACGCTATCTCGGGGAACTCCTATGGCATCGGCCGTATCGTTTCCGCGACGATGCGGAAGTGGAAGTCGTCCTGCCGGACAATCCAAGTGACCTGCTCCCGCAGTCGACGGCACCGGCGGTGGCGCGGAAACGGAGTGCCGGTGACGAAGGCCGTAGCGAGCGGCCCCCGGCGTAGTTCCCTCACAGTTCCCTCATGGTTCCCCACGCAGTCCCCGCTTGGTCACCTCCGGTACCGGCCCTGTCCGGCCCGTTCCTGCCGTAGCATCCCGTACGGGCCGCACCACCTGTTCCTCGCGTCAATCTCCGGACCGGCGGGCGCAGTTGGCCGGGCCTCTGGAGGAGAGATGAAGCATCGCGGCAGACACCGGCGGCGCAGGCGGGGCGCGGCCCTGCGTGCCGTCCTGGCCGGGACCGCACTGGCGCTCACCGCCGCCGCCACCCTGATCAGCACCTCCCAGGCCGGGATCGCCGCGGACCCCGGCGCGCTCACCCCGCTGACCTCCCCGGCGGACACCGGGCGACTGCGGCTCCAGGAGCACCTGGTGCCCGACCGCTCGCTGGACCGGCTCGCCGCGGCGATGGGCAGCCCGGTCGGCGTGGACGCCGTGCTGCGCGGCGCCGACCACCGGCTGCGCGAGGCGGACGACTGCTCCGCCGACGACCGCGCGTCCCTGCCGGTCGCCCCGGCCGCCACCCGCGCCTACTGCTGGGACCCGGCCGACACCGCGGGCGACTGGCGGCCGGCCTCGGTGACCACCTCCGACGACGAGGACGGCGTGTGGGGCACCCACCGGGTGATCCTGGCCGGCTGGACGCACAGCGCCACGGCCGGCCGGCCCGGGGAACAGGGCCTCGCCCGGGTGGCGTTCGTGAACGCGGACGACCCCGCGCACCTCGCCTACCGCTGGGTGCTGCCGGTGGTGCCGGTGGACGGCGGCCGTGACTACCGGGGCCTCGCCTCCGGCGTCTCGGGCATGGCCTGGCACAAGGACAAGCTGCTGGTCACCACCACGTCCGGCGGTGCCGACGCGCTCTACGTCTACGACCTCGACCGCATCCAGCGCACCACGGTCGCCGCGCCCGCGATCGGCCGGGTGCCCGGCGGCTGGTCCGCCGGCGGCTACGACTACGTCCTGCCCGCGGTCGCCTCGTACCGCTTCGCCGCCGGGCGCTGCTCGGCCTCCGGGCCGCCCTGTCCCGGCGCGCTCGCCCTGGACGGCGGCACGGCACCCGACAGTCTGGTGGCCGCGGAGTGGACCGCACCGGACGGCGACCGGCGCGCGCGGCTGTGGCGGTACGCGTTCGACACCGACCCGGCGCGCCGTGGGCTGCTCGCCACGGACGGCGCGGGGCGGGTGGACGCGGTGGAGGCGTACCGCACCCGGGCGACCGGGATCCGGGGCGTGCTGTCGTACCGGGAGGCCGGGGCGGACCGGCCGTCCTGGTATGTGGGACGGCTGCCCGGTACGCAGGACGGGCACGGCGGGCTGTGGCGGCAGGACACCGAGCGGACCCGGGAGGCCCGCTGCGGCGCGGACGCCTCGGACCGCTGCTGGGCGCGGGACGCGGGCTCCCTGTCCTACTGGCGGGGGACCGGCGAGGTGTGGTCGCTGTCCGACCGCATGCTGTTCGCGCTGCCCCTGGCCGGCCTCGACCGCTCCCTGGACTGATCCGGCGGGGCCGGCGGGACGGGACCGGCGAACGACACGCCACCCCGACCCGCCATCGGGCCCCGGGCTTCCGCGCCCGCCTCCGGTTCCCCGACCCCGTCACCGCACCCGCGTACCCGGGCGGGCGCCGATCGCCCCGGCCGACGACCCCGCCCCCGCGCGTCGACAGACCAGGTGGCGGGATGATTCCCTGGCCCGCATGAGCAGCGTTCCCGTCACCACGTGGTCCCTGGAGCAGACGTCCCCGGCCGACCTCCTGCCCGCCGCCGCCCCCGACGGCGAGGTCCGGATCGTCCGCGCCGAGGTGCCCTCCCCCGAGTTCAGCCGGTTCCTGTACGCCTCCGTCGGCGGCGACATCCACTGGACCGACCGGCTGGGCTGGACGTACGCGCGCTGGCAGGAGTTCCTGGAGCGGCCCGGCGTGGAGACCTGGGTGGCCTACGACCGGGGCACCCCGGCCGGTTACGTGGAACTGGAGCCGCAGGACGACGGCGTGGTGGAGATCGTCTACTTCGGGCTGATCCCCGCCTTCCGCGGCCGGCGCATCGGCGGTCATCTGCTGGCCTACGGCACGGCCCGCGCCTGGGACCTGGCCGACCGGTGGCCTGGGCGGACGCCGACCAAGCGGGTGTGGCTGCACACGTGCAGCAAGGACGGCGAGCACGCGATGGACAACTACCTGCGGCGGGGATTCAAGCTGTTCGACACCAAGGTGGAGCCGGAACCGGAAGGGGCCGCACCGGGGCCGTGGCCCGGCGCATACCCCGCCTGACCTGCCGCGACAAGCCTTCCGGCGACACATGTGAGCGACACCACCCCCGTATCACATAGCGGGACATCAATGTCCGGATAATGGACGAAGCTGGACTGTGTCCAGATCGCCGTGACACGCTTCCGTCATGTCCGGAACTGGAATTGCCTTGGTGAGTCGGCGGCACGTCGACCTCGGCCGCATGTCCAGCGCCATCTGTCCGGTGGGCTGACGCCTCCCAGCACCGCCGCACACCCCGTCCCCCTTCCTCCCGCGCAACGCCGCGCACGCCTGCCCGCGTGCGCGCGTCTGTGCAGGTCAGAGCTGATTCCCACCGGTCCCGAAGGACGTAGAACCATGGCCGCCACCCCACCGAACCCCGCCGCCTCCGCGCCCCGCCGCAAGGTGAGCCGTCACCGCGGCGAGGGCCAGTGGGCCGCCGGCCACTTCACGCCGCTCAACGGCAACGAGCAGTTCAAGAAGGACGACGACGGTCTCAATGTGCGGACACGCATTGAGACGATCTATTCCAAGCGCGGCTTCGACTCCATCGACCCGAACGACCTGCGCGGCCGGATGCGCTGGTGGGGGCTGTACACCCAGCGCAAGCCCGGGATCGACGGCGGCAAGACCGCGATCCTGGAGCCCGAGGAGCTGGACGACAGCTACTTCATGCTGCGCGTCCGTATCGACGGCGGGGCGCTGACCACCCGGCAGTTGCGGGTCATCGGCGAGATCTCGCAGGAGTTCGCGCGCGGCACCGCGGACATCACCGACCGGCAGAACGTCCAGTACCACTGGATCCGGATCGAGGACGTGCCCGAGATCTGGGACCGGCTGGAGAGCGTGGGCCTGTCCACCGTGACCGCCTGCGGTGACACCCCGCGTGTGATGATCGGCTCCCCGGTGGCGGGCATCGCCGAGGACGAGATCATCGACGCGACGCCGGCGCTGGAGGAGATGAAGCGCCGCGTCCTGAACAACAAGGCCTACTCCAACCTCCCCCGCAAGTTCAAGACGGCCATCTCGGGGTCGCCGCTGCTGGACGTGGTGCACGAGATCAACGACGTCGCGTTCGTCGGCGTACGCCACCCCGAGCACGGGCCGGGCTTCGACGTGTGGGTGGGCGGCGGTCTGTCCACCAACCCCAAGCTCGGTGTGCGGCTGGGCGCGTGGGTGCCGATCGACGAGGTGCCGGACGTCTACGAGGGCGTCATCTCGATCTTCCGGGACTACGGCTACCGGCGGCTGCGCAACCGCGCCCGGCTGAAGTTCCTCGTCGCCGACTGGGGCGCGGAGAAGTTCCGGAGGGTGCTGGAGGACGAGTACCTGAAGCGCGAGCTGGTCGACGGGCCCGCCCCGGAGCAGCCGGTGCAGCAGTGGCGCGACCACATCGGTGTGCACCGGCAGAAGGACGGCCGGTTCTACGTCGGTTTCGCGCCGCGGGTCGGCCGGGTCGACGGCGCCACGCTCACCAAGGTCGCCGACCTCGCCGAGGCACACGGCTCGGGCCGGGTCCGCACCACCGTCGAGCAGAAGATGATCATTCTCGACGTCGAGCAGGACCGGGTCGACTCGCTGGTGGAGGGCCTGGAGGCGCTGGACCTCACCGCCCGGCCGTCCTCCTTCCGGCGCGGCACCATGGCCTGCACCGGCATCGAGTTCTGCAAGCTCGCCATCGTGGAGACCAAGCAGCGCGGCTCCCAGCTGATCGACGAACTGGAGCGCCGCCTGCCGGAGTTCGACGAGCCGATCACCATCAACCTCAACGGCTGCCCGAATGCCTGCGCCCGTATCCAGGTCGCGGACATCGGTCTCAAGGGGCAGCTCGTCCTGAACGACCGGGGTGAGCAGGTCGAGGGCTACCAGGTGCACCTGGGCGGCGCCCTCGGCCTGGAGGCCGGCTTCGGCCGCAAGGTGCGCGGCCTGAAGGTGACGTCCGAGGAACTGCCCGACTACATCGAGCGGGTGCTCAAGCGCTTCCAGGCAGAACGCGCGGACGGCGAGCGGTTCGCGGCGTGGGCGGCGCGCGCTTCCGAGGAGGCGCTGTCGTGAGCGAGCGGGCCGCGCCCTTCTACTGCCCCTATTGCGGCGACGAGGATCTGCGTCCGAGCGGCGAGGGTCACGGCGCCTGGGAATGCGGGGCGTGCAACCGCGCATTCCAGCTGAAGTTCCTGGGTCTGCTGGCCCGGGGCGTTCAGCGAGCCGACCACGGAGGGGACGATCGGATATGACGACGACTCAGGACGAGCGGTCCACCGAGGAGTTGAAGGCGCTCGCCGAACGGGCGGGCCGTGAGCTGGAGGACGCCTCCGCGCTGGAGATCCTCCAGTGGGCGGTGGACACCTTCGGCGACGGGTTCTGCGTCACCTCCTCCATGGAGGACGCCGTGGTCGCCCATCTCGCCTCGCGCGTGCGCAAGGGCGTGGACGTCGTCTTCCTGGACACCGGCTACCACTTCCCGGAGACCATCGGCACCCGGGACGCGGTGGAGGCCGTGATGGACGTCAACGTCATCACCCTCACCCCGCGCCGGACGGTCGCCGAACAGGACGCGGAGTACGGCCCGAGGCTGCACGACCGCGACCCCGACCTGTGCTGCAGACTGCGCAAGGTCAAGCCCCTGGAAGAGGGGCTGCGCAACTACCGGGCATGGGCGACGGGCCTGCGCCGCGACGAGTCCCCGACCCGGGCGAACACCCCCGTCGTCGGCTGGGACGAGAAGCGGCAGAAGGTCAAGATCTCGCCGATCGCCCGCTGGACCCAGGACGACGTGGACGCCTACATCGCCGAACACGGCGTGCTGGCCAACCCGTTGCTGATGGACGGCTACGCCTCCATCGGCTGTGCCCCGTGCACCCGCAGGGTCCTGGAGGGCGAGGACGCGCGCGCCGGCCGCTGGGCGGGCCGCGCCAAGACCGAGTGCGGGCTGCACGGATGACGAACGACCAGATCCAGGAGATGCACGTGACGACCGGAGCCACCGTCTGGCTCACGGGTCTGCCGAGCGCCGGCAAGACCACCATCGCGTACGAGCTGGCGGGCCGGCTGCGTGCCGAGGGCCACCGCGTGGAGGTGCTCGACGGCGACGAGATCCGCGAGTTCATCTCGGCCGGGCTCGGCTTTTCCCGGGAGGACCGGCACACCAACGTCCAGCGCATCGGCTTCGTCGCCGAACTGCTCGCCCGCAACGGCGTCAAGGCGCTGGTGCCGGTGATCGCGCCGTACGCGGACAGCCGGGAGGCGGTGCGCAAGCGGCACGCGGAGAACGGGACGCCGTATCTGGAGATCCATGTGGCGACCCCGGTCGAGGTGTGCAGCGTGCGCGATGTGAAGGGGCTGTACGCGAAGCAGGCCGCGGGCGAGCTGTCCGGGCTCACCGGGGTCGACGACCCGTACGAGGAGCCCGAGACGCCCGATCTGCGGATCGAGTCACAGCACCAGACGGTCCAGGAGTCCGCGGCGTCGGTGTACGCGCTGCTGAGCGAGAGGGGACTGGCATGACCACGGTCGCCAAGTCGGAGGGCGGCACGGAGAGCCCGTACGCCCTGTCGCACCTGGACGCGCTGGAGTCCGAGGCGGTGCACATCTTCCGCGAGGTGGCGGGCGAGTTCGAGAACCCGGTGATCCTGTTCTCCGGCGGCAAGGACTCCATCGTCATGCTGCATCTCGCGCTGAAGGCGTTCGCCCCGGCCGCGGTCCCCTTCTCCCTGCTGCACGTGGACACGGGACACAACTTCCCGGAGGTCCTCGAGTACCGGGACCGGGTGGCGGCCGCACACGGGCTGCGCCTCCACGTGGCCTCCGTCCAGGACTACATCGACCGCGGTGTGCTCAAGGAACGTCCCGACGGCACCCGCAACCCGCTCCAGACGCTCCCGCTCACCGAGAAGATCCAGAGCGAGAGGTTCGACGCCGTCTTCGGCGGTGGCCGCCGCGACGAGGAGAAGGCCCGCGCCAAGGAGCGCGTCTTCTCCCTGCGCGACGAGTTCTCCCAGTGGGACCCGCGCCGCCAGCGTCCGGAGCTGTGGAACCTGTACAACGGCCGGCACGCCCCCGGCGAGCACGTCCGCGTCTTCCCGCTGTCCAACTGGACCGAGCTGGACGTGTGGCAGTACATCGCCCGCGAGGACATCGAGCTGCCGCAGATCTACTACGCGCACGAGCGCGAGGTGTTCCAGCGTTCCGGCATGTGGCTGACCGCCGGCGAGTGGGGCGGCCCGAAGGACGGCGAGACCGTCGAGAAGCGGCGGGTGCGCTACCGCACCGTCGGCGACATGTCCTGCACCGGCGCGGTCGACTCCGACGCCGACACCATCGAGAAGGTCATCGCCGAGATCGCGGCGTCCCGGCTGACCGAGCGCGGTGCGACCCGCGCCGACGACAAGCTGTCCGAGGCCGCGATGGAAGACCGCAAGCGCGAGGGGTACTTCTAGGCATGAGCACGACCACGACCGAGGCGCTCTCGGCCACCACCCTGCTGCGGTTCGCCACCGCCGGCTCCGTCGACGACGGCAAGTCCACCCTCGTCGGGCGGCTGCTACACGACTCCAAGTCGGTCCTCGCCGACCAGCTGGAGGCCGTGGAGCGGGTCTCCGCGAGCCGCGGCCAGGACGGCCCGGACCTCGCCCTCCTCACCGACGGCCTGCGCGCCGAACGGGAGCAGGGCATCACCATCGACGTCGCCTACCGCTACTTCGCCACGCCCCGGCGCCGGTTCATCCTCGCCGACACCCCCGGCCATGTGCAGTACACCCGGAACATGGTCACCGGCGCCTCCACCGCCGAGCTGACCGTGATCCTGGTCGACGCCCGCAACGGCGTGGTCGAGCAGACCCGCCGGCACGCGGCCATCGCCGCCCTGCTGCGCGTCCCGCACGTCGTGCTGGCCGTGAACAAGATGGACCTCGTCGGGTACGAGGAGCGGGTCTTCGCGAAGATCGCCGAGGAGTTCACGGCGTACGCGACCGAGCTGGGCGTCCCGGAGGTCACCGCGATACCGATCTCCGCGCTGGCCGGGGACAACGTGGTGGAGCCGAGCGCGAACATGGACTGGTACGGCGGCCCCACCGTGCTGGAGCACCTGGAGACCGTGCCGGTCAGCCACGACCTGGCGCACTGCCACGCGCGGCTGCCCGTGCAGTACGTGATCCGGCCGCAGACCGCCGAGCACCCCGACTACCGGGGCTACGCGGGCCAGATCGCGGCCGGCACCTTCCGGGTCGGCGAGGAGGTCACGGTCCTGCCGTCCGGGCGGACCACCCGGATCGCCGGCATCGATCTGCTGGGCGAGCCGGTCGACGTGGCCTGGACGACGCAGTCGGTGACGGTGCTGCTCCAGGACGACATCGACGTCTCGCGCGGCGACCTGATCGTGCCGACGAAGGACGCCCCGGCCACCACGCAGGACGTGGAGGCGACCGTCTGCCATGTCGCCGACGCGCCCCTCACCGTGGGCCACCGGGTGCTGCTCAAGCACGGCACCCGCACGGTCAAGGCGATCGTGAAGGACATCCCGTCCCGGCTCACGCTCGACGACCTGTCCCTGCACCCGCACCCGGGCCGGCTCGTCGCCAACGACATCGGCCGGGTGAAGATCCGTACCGCCGAGCCGCTGCCGGTCGACTCCTACGCCGACTCGCGCCGCACCGGCTCCTTCATCCTGATCGATCCCGCCGACGGCACCACGCTGACGGCGGGCATGGTCGGCGAGTCGTTCGCCGCGCCGGAGCCGGTCAAGGACGAGGCCGACGACGGCTGGGACTTCTGACATGAGGACACCCGACGTCTACTCCACGTTCGCCAAGGAGGGCGGCCGCGTCGGCAGCGGCGCCCTCGGCAGCGGGCAGGGCGGAGTCGCGCGATGTGTGCGCTGACGTACGCGCACCGCTCGCGCGCCCGCTCCCCCCACCCGGCGTCGTCCCGGAAGCGACGAAGACCTCCAGCCGAACTCCCGGCCACGACCTGAGAGACCGTGACCGCCGGGCCAACGAGAGGAAACCCTCCCGTGCCTGCCATCAGCTCATCGCTCCTGCGCCGCGGCACAGCGGCCATCGCCGCTCTCCCCCTGCTCACGCTGGCCGCCTGCGGCTACGGCTCCGAGGCCAAGGACGACGGCACCGCCAAGATCGCCGCCGGCGCCGAGAAGACCGACGGGCTCGACTCCGTCAAGATCGGCTACTTCGGCAACCTGACCCACGCCACCGCCCTGGTCGGCGTGCAGAAGGGCTTCTTCCAGAAGGAGCTGGGCGCCACCACGGTCAAGCCCGCCATCTTCAACGCCGGCCCGTCCGAGATCGAGGCCCTCAACGCCGGCTCCATCGACATCGGCTGGATCGGCCCGTCCCCCGCCATCAACGGCTACACCAAGTCCAACGGCAAGAGCCTGAAGATCATCGGCGGTTCGGCCTCCGGCGGGGTGAAGCTGGTCGTCAACCCGGCGAAGATCAAGTCCCTGAAGGACGTCGCGGGCAAGAAGATCGCCACGCCCCAGCTCGGCAACACGCAGGACGTGGCGTTTCTCAACTGGGCCGCCGAGCAGGGCTGGAAGGTCGACGCGCAGAGCGGCAAGGGTGATGTCACCGTCGTCCGCACGGACAACAAGATCACCCCGGACGCCTACAAGTCCGGCTCGGTCGACGGCGCGTGGGTGCCGGAGCCGACCGCGTCGAAGCTGGTCGCCGAGGGCGCCAAGGTGCTCCTGGACGAGTCGACGCTCTGGCCGGACAAGAAGTTCGTGATCACGAACATCATCGTGCGGCAGGACTTCCTGAAGGAGCACCCGAAGGCGGTCGAGGCCGTGCTGAAGGCGTCGGTCGAGACCAACAAGTGGATCAACGCCCACCCGGACGAGGCGAAGGCCGCCGCGAACCAGCGGCTGGAGACGGACTCCGGCAAGGCGCTCCCGGCGAAGATCCTCGACCCGGCCTGGAAGTCCATCCAGTTCACCGACGACCCGCTGGCCGCCACCCTCGACACCGAGGCCGAGCACGCGGTCAAGGCCGGTCTGCTGGAGAAGCCGGACCTGAAGGGGATCTACGACCTGACGATCCTCAACAAGGTCCTCAAGGCCGAGGGCCGTCCCGCGGTCGACGCCGCCGGCCTCGGCACCAGCTGACGCCCCTGACCGACGCGTCCCCAGGAGGTGACGACCATGGCCACGACCCTCGCCAAGGCCGACGAGAGCGTCGAGTTCGCGGCACGCCTTGAGCACGTCTCGAAGTCCTTCGCGGCCCCGGGCGGGCAGCAGCTCGTCCTCGACGACATCAGCATCGATGTCGCGCCGGGTGAGTTCGTCACCCTCCTGGGGGCCTCGGGCTGCGGCAAGTCCACGCTGCTGAACCTGGTGGCGGGCCTGGACCGGCCGAGCGCCGGCTCCATCACCACGGACGGCCGCCCCGCCCTGATGTTCCAGGAACACGCCCTGTTCCCGTGGCTGACCGCGGGCAAGAACATCGAACTCGCCCTGAAGCTGCGGGGCGTTGCCAAGCCCGAGCGGCGCGGCAAGGCCGAGGAACTGCTCGAACTGGTCCGGCTGAAGGGCGCCTACGGCAAGCGGGTGCACGAGCTGTCCGGCGGTATGCGCCAGCGGGTGGCGATGGCCCGCGCGCTGGCCCAGGAGAGCAACATGCTGCTGATGGACGAGCCGTTCGCCGCGCTCGACGCCATCACCCGGGACGTGCTGCACGACGAGCTGACCCGTATCTGGGCGGAGACCGGGCTCTCCGTGCTGTTCGTCACGCACAACGTGCGCGAGGCGGTGCGGCTCGCGCAGCGGGTGGTCCTGCTGTCCTCCCGCCCGGGCCGGATCGCGCGCGAGTGGCGCGTGGACCTCCCGCAGCCGCGCCGCATCGAGGACGCGCCCGTGGCCGAACTGTCCCTTGAGATAACCGACGTACTGCGTGGGGAGATCCGCCGCCATGGCCAGCACTGAGACGACACCGGTCCCGGACGCCGGGAGCGTCGAGGCCGGCCTGGACGCGCTGGAGACCACGACCACGGGCCGCCCCCCGCTGCGCGAGACCCTCGTCAACAAGATCCTGCCGCCGGTCGTCGCCATCGCGGTGGTCCTGGTGGTCTGGTACATCCTGTACCCGGTCGTGGACGACCCGTCGAAGCTGCCCTCGCCGGGCGCGGTGGGCAGCGCGTTCCGGGACGCCTGGCTGAGGGGCGAGTTGCTCGGCTACATCTGGACCAGTGTCTCGCGCGGTCTGCTGGGCTTCGCGTTCGCGCTGGTCATCGGCACCCCGCTGGGTCTGCTGGTGGCCCGGGTGAAGTTCGTGCGCGCGGCCATCGGCCCGATCCTGTCCGGCCTCCAGTCGCTGCCGTCGGTGGCGTGGGTGCCGCCGGCGGTGATCTGGCTGGGCCTGAACAACTCGATGATGTACGCGGTGATCCTGCTCGGCGCCGTGCCGTCCATCGCCAACGGCCTGGTGTCCGGCGTCGACCAGGTGCCGCCGCTGTTCCTGCGCGCGGGCCGCACCATGGGCGCCACGGGTGCCAAGGGCGTCTGGTACGTCACCCTGCCGGCCTCGCTGCCCGGCTATGTGGCGGGTCTGAAGCAGGGCTGGGCGTTCTCCTGGCGTTCGCTGATGGCCGCGGAGATCATCGCGCAGTTCCCCGATCTCGGCGTGGGCCTCGGCCAGTTGCTGGAGAACGGCCGCACCGCCAGCGACATGGCGATGGTGTTCGAGGCGATCCTGCTCATCCTGTTCGTCGGCATCGCCATCGACCTGCTGATCTTCAGTCCGCTGGAGCGGTGGGTGCTGCGCAGCCGCGGCCTGCTGGTGAAGAGCTGACGTCCCATGCGTACCAGGCCGGTTCTCCTCGTCATCGCCCACGGCAGCCGCGACCCGCGGCACGCGGCGACCGTGCACGCCCTCGTGGAGCGGGTGCGGTCGCTGCGGCCCGGGCTGCGCGTGGAGACCGGCTTCCTGGACTTCAACCTCCCGTCGGTGCACGGGGTGCTGGAGTCGCTGGCGGCCCGGGGCGTCCGGGACGTGGTCGCCCTGCCGCTGCTGCTGACCCGGGCGTTCCACGCCAAGGCCGACATCCCGGCCGTGCTGCGGGACGCCCCGGCGCGGCTGCGGATCCGCCAGGCGGAGGTGCTCGGCCCGTCGCCGCTGCTGCTGTCCGCGCTGGAACGGCGGCTGTACGAGGCGGGGCTGACGCCCGCCGACAAGTCCTCGACCGGGGTCGTGCTGGCCTCGGCGGGGTCCTCCGACCCGGAGGCGATCGCAGTGATCGCTGATATCGCGCGGGAGTGGCGGCACACCGGTTGGTGCGCCGTGCGGCCTGCGTTCGCCTCCGCATCCCTTCCCCGCACCGAGGACGCGGTGCGGGAGCTGCGGCGGCTCGGCTGCGCCCGGGTCGCCGTGGCACCGTATGTGCTGGCCCCCGGCTTCCTGCCGGACCGGATCGCGCGCGGCGCGGCGGACGCCGACGTGTGCGCCGAGGTGCTGGGCGCGGCACCGGAGGTCGCCCGCGTCCTGCTGGAGCGCTACGACCAGGCCCGGCGGCCGGCTCTGACGGCACTCGGCGCGTGACGCCCGGGCCGCTCGCCACGGCCTCCCCCACCCGGCACCGGCCGGCCTCGTGGGTCCACCGGCCGTGGACGGTCGGAGCCCGTGGACGTCAGAGGTCGAGGGCGTGCAGGAGGTGCCGGGTGTAGTCGAGGCTGGCGGTGCCGGCCGAGGCGGCGATGGCGATCGTCTCCAGTGCGGAGCGGATCCGGCCCCGGTTGGGCGGCAGGCCGTCCTCGGCGGACTCCGCCAGCTGCTCCTGGATGGTCTCGCCGCTGCTCACCAGCCCCGGGTACTCGGCGCGCAGCGCCTCGGTGAGCCGGTCGGCGGCCTCCATCAGGGTCTCCAGGTCCGGGGTGGCGCGGTCGCCGAAGCGGGCCGGTCCGTTGACGTTGCCGAAGTTGTAAGTGCTCATGTCCTGTCCTCGCTCGCGGGCCGGAGGAGCCGTCGGGCGGCCGGGGCCGCAGACGTCATCGATGTCGTGGGTGCGTGCCGCCGGCCGGTGCGGCCGTGCCGTAGGAACGGTGCCAAGGCGGCCCGGCGGCGTGAACGTTGGCCTGATTTCGCCGGTACGGTGCGGCCCGGACCACGGATTCCGGCGGCGGGCGCCGTCCGCCCCGGACGGCACCAAGGGCCCGCGAGGGCCGGAAATCGCCACCCGTCCGAGTGAGCGGTGCCCGTTGACCGTCCCCACCGGATCCGGTGGGGAAGGGGGCCGCACGGCCGGTCGAAGCGACGGGCGTACGACTGTCGCCGGCGGGCGCACGGCCGGTCGCCGGCGGGGGCGGGGCCGTACGCACGGCGAAGTCGCCGTCCGGGCCGCACACGGGTGTCCGGGCGCCGGGTCACGGTGCCCTCGCGGTGGCGCGGCGACGCCGGTCATGGTCTGCCCCTCACCCTGATTCCGCCCCTTCCGGCCTTCCGTGGGCTTCACCCTAGGAACAGCCTGACGGGTTTGTCGCGCGCTTCGGTGAGCCGGACCAACGGGGGGCGGGTGTGTGGTATCGGCGGCCGCGGTCCGGCGTTCCCCTGTGACGTCGGACCGCGGCGGCGTCTGGTTCTGCGTCGGCCGCGGCTCCGGTGTCACCGGCAGGCGCGCGAACGGAAGGTTTTCAGCCAACTGTCCAACGGGCGTTGCGCCTTGCCGGAGGTGGGCGTACGCGTACGGCCGCCGTGCCCCGTGGGGGTGGGCACGACGGCCGTGACCGCGCCGAGGCGGGCTGCGCGAAACTCTGGCCGATGAGCGGGGGCCGGATCAACCTCTTCACGCAGCTGTTACTTGTTCAACAAGGTTTCGTAATCACAAAGCGGATCTCTGCCGGTCGGAACGGACACCGGCCGGCCGGTCACCCACCGTTGGGTCGGTCGCCCACCGGCTCCTGCCGCTCGTGGCGCGCGGGCAGTTCGGCCTCGATGAGGTCGGCCGCCCGCCGGGTGCCGCCCTCCTGGGCCATCTCCGCCTGGATCCGCCGGAGCCGGCGCGCGACCTCCGGGTCGTCCACCAGAGCGAGGGCGGTCTCGCGGAGCAGGTCGGCGGTGGCCTCCTCGGTCGCCAGCTTCCGGGCGACGCCGAGCCCTTGGAGCATGTCGGCGTTGCCGAACTGGTCGACGGCCTGCGGTACGGCGATCATGGGCGTCGCGGTGGCCAGCCCCTCCTGGCTGCCGCCGGCGCCCGCGTGGGTGACGAACAGATCGGCCTGGCGCAGGATCGCGAGCTGCGGCACCCAGTCGTGCACCTCCACGTTGTCCGGCAGCTCCCCCAGTTCGGCGGGGGTCACCTTCCGGCCGATCTGGAGGACGAGGTGCCAGCCGGGCAGGTTCCCGAAGGCGCGCACGCACTCCCGGTAGAAGGCGGGCTGCTTGGTGAACGCCGAGCCGAGCGACACCAGGACGACCTTCTCCGCGCCGGCGGGCCGCTGCCAGCCGCCTTCCTCGGCGCGGTCTCCCTGGCAGGCGCCGACGAAGGTGTACACGTCTTCGTCCACCCGGTCGGCGTGCGGCTGGAGCGCCTTCGGGATGAGCACCAGGGAGCGCGGCGGATGACTGGCGAACGTGTCCGGGTGCTCGGTGATCCCGTTCTCCTTCAGCCATGCCTCGAACCGGGCGTAGTAGGCCCGTCCGCGCTCGGTCTGCCGGGGTTCGCGCCACATCGGCTCGGCGACCTCCTCCTCGTAACCCTTCCAGGCGACGAGGTTCGGGGAGAGGGAGACCGCCGGGACGCCCCAGCGGCGGGCCAGGACGCGGGCCGGGTAGGAGGTGATGTCGTGCAGGACGAGATCGGGGATGTCGTCGGCGTAGGCATCGGCGAGCTGCGGGAGCGCCTGGATCGCGTCGTTCAGGAACGGTTCGACGTTGTCCAGCAGGGTGCTTCCCCATGCCTCCGGGTCGGCGTCGGGGCCGGGCAGGGTGGAGTGGTAGAGGACGGGCCGGGCGCCGGTGGCGGCCACCTTGTCGGCGAAGACGGGCGGAATGGCGTACGTGACCCGGTGGCCGCGGGCGACGAGTTCACGGATCACCTCCAGGCTGGGGTTCACATGGCCGTGGGCGGCGATGGAGAACATGGCGATGTGGGCGGGAGTGGTCTGGGTGGTCACGGCGTCGACGGTAGACGAGACGTTGCGTCTCGTATATTTCTTTTTCCTGCGCGGGGTACGCCGGGGGGCGGGTCAGCGCTGGTAGCGGGCCAGCACCAGGTTGCCGTCCCGCTCCAGGCGGTGGCGCAGCTCGGCGAGAGTGCTCGCGCCGCTGTAGTACCGCTGGTAGGCCGGGGTGGCGACCTTGTCCTTCCATTCCGGGTAGCCGCGCACGGACTGGGCGGGCGCGGGGCGGAGCCGGGCCGCGAGGGCGGTGCCGGTGGCCCAGCCGTGCCGCGCGGTGTGCAGGGCCGGGTCCTTCAGGGCCTGGGTGCCGGTGGGCAGCATCCAGTCGCCGAGGGCGAGGCGCACCATGTTCCGGGGCCGCAGCAGGAAGTCGATGAAGGCGACGGCCTCCTTCTTGTGCGGGCAGTCGGCGGAGACGGACAGCGTCTGCGGGCTGACGCCCTGGGTGAGCCCGCCGGCGCCGGCCGGCGCGGGCAGCACCTGCCAGTGGAAGTCCTCGGGGGCCTGCCGCACGATCTGCTGGCGGTAGGAGAAGCCCAGCGGGACCATCGCGTACCGGCCGCCGAACAGGCCGGGCAGGGTGTCCGCACCCCCGCTGCCGAGGGTCGAGGCGGGGGCGCTGCGGTCGACGGCGACCTGGTCGTGGATGGTGCGGGCCACGACCTCGTCCCCGGCCTCGAACCGCACGGTGACCTTGTCGTCCGCACCCCGGTGGAAGAGCCGTCCGCCCGCCGACAGGGACAGGTTGAGCGTGGCGGACACGGGCTCCTTCAGCGGCCAGGCCACGCCGTACCGCCCGGGCCCGGTGAGCTTCTTGGCCACCTGCCGGAACTCCGGCCAGCTCCAGGGGTGTCCGGGGGTCGGTATGCGCACCTTGGCCGCGCGCAGCCGGTCGGCGTCGGCGATCAGCACCCGGGGCTCCTGGAGGAACGGCACGCCGTAGACACCGCGTCCGAAGGTGGCCGTCTCCCAGCTGCCGCGCGGGATGTCGGAGGCGAGCCGGGCGGGCAGCAGGCCGGACAGGTCGGCGAGGTAGCCGCCGTAGGCGAAGTCGGCGAGGTCGTCGGAGGCGTCGTGGATGACGTCCGGTGCCTCGCCGCCCTCGAAGGAGGTGAGCAGCTGGTCGTGCACGCTGTCCCAACTGCCCTGGATGTACTCGACCTTGACGTCCGGGTGGGTGGCGTTCCACTCCCCCACCAGCTCCTTGGTGGCGGCGACGGAGTCCGGCTGCCAGGCCAGGGACTGGAAGCGCAGGGTGACCGGGCCGTCCGCGGGGGCGCCCGGGGAGCAGCCCGCGAGGAGGAGCAGGAGCACGGCGAGTGCCAGGGTGATCCGGGTCCGCATCAGTTCTTCACCGCCCCGGTGAGCAGGCCGCTGGTGATCCGCCGCTGGACCAGTGCGAAGAAGGCCAGGGAGGGCAGGGTGGCCAGGAACGCGGCGGCGGCCAGCGGGCCGAGGTCGGCCACGCCCTCCGCGCCGATGAAGTGGGTGAGGACGACCGGGAGCGTCTGCCGGTGCGGGCTCTTGAGCAGCACCAGCGCGAAGAAGAACTCGTTCCACGCGGTGACGAACGCGAACAGGGCCGTCGCCGCGATGCCCGGCGCGAGCAGCGGCACCGTCACCGACGTCAGCGTTCTCAGCCGTCCGGCCCCGTCCACGGCCGCCGCCTCCTCCAGTTCGGCGGGGACCGCGCGGGCGTGGCCGGCGAGCATCCACAGCGCGAACGGCAGCGACCACACCACGTACACCAGTACCAGTCCGGTCAGGGAGTCGATCAGCCGCAGCCGCTTCAGCACCAGGAACAGCGGGATGATCAGCAGGACGAAGGGAAACGCCTGGCTGACCACCACCCAGCCCGTGGCCGCCCGGGCCGCCTTGGTGCGGTGCCGGGCCATGACGTAGGCCATCGGGGTGGCGATCAGTACCGTGACGGCGGCGGTGGCGAGCGCCACCAGCAGGGAGTTGAGGGCGGCGTGCGCCAGCGGCTGTTCGGCGAAGGCCTGCCGGACGTTGGCCAGGGTGGGGTGGCGGGGGATCCAGGCGGGGTGCGGGCTGCCCAGCTCGCGCGGGGACTTCAGCGCGGTGGACAGCAGCCACAGCAGCGGGAAGCCGAGGAACAGCAGGTAGCCGAGCAGGGCGGTGTACTGCCCGGCGCGGGCGGCGCGGCGGGCCCTCGGGGTGCGCGCGGTCCTCATGCGTCCTCACCACCGCGCAGCCGGCCGGCCAGGAACACCGCGAGCAGGACGGAGACCACGGCGACGAGCACGCAGCCCATGGCCGCCGCGTAGCCGAACTGGCCGTAGCGGAAGGCCTCTTCGTAGGCGAAGAGCATGGGCAGCCGGGTCTGGCCGCCGGGTCCGCCGGCGGTGAGGACGTAGACCAGGGCGAAGGAGTTGAGGTTCCAGATCAGGTTCAGCGCGGTGATGGCGAGGGCCACGGGTCTCAGTGCGGGCCAGGTGACCGTGCGGAAGCGGCGCCAGGCGCCCGCGCCGTCGACCGCGGCCGCCTCGTGGAGTTCGCGGGGGACGTTCTGCAGTCCGGCGAGCAGGGCGACCGTGGTCTGCGGCAGGCCCGCCCAGACGCCGACGACGATCACCGCGGGCAGCGCGGTGGCCAGGCCGCTCAGCCAGTCCCGGCCGTCCCCGAGGCCGAGGTCGCGCAGGGTCTCGTTGAGGACGCCCGCGTCCGGGTTGTAGACGAGCCGCCACATGATGCCGACGACGACCTCGGGCATCGCCCAGGGCACGATCGCGAGGGCGCGGGCCAGGCCGCGCAGCCGTAAGTCCTGGTTCAGCAGCAGGGCCAGGCCGAGCGCCAGCAGGAACTGGGGTACGGTCACGCCCGCCGCCCAGACCAGGCCGATGCGGAACGACTCCCAGAACAGGGTGTCGTGCAGCAGGTCCCGGAAGTTGAGGGCGCCGATCCAGCGGGTGGCGGCGGTCCGGCCGGACTGGGCGTCGGTGAAGGCCAGCAGGACGCCGTAGAGCAGCGGGCCGACGCTGAGCAGCAGGATCGGGATGAGGGCGGGCAGGACCAGGAACCAGGCGCCGCGGTGGGCGGCCCGGAGTCCGGCGCGGGGGTGTGTCCCCGCCACCGGTGTCCGCACTTCGGCCACCTCTGTCACGGAATCAGCCCCTTTGCCTGCTCCGGTTGGCGTGTTCATGGTCGTGAAGGCCCGGTACCCCGTCAAGGGCCCGCGCACCGCCGCCGACCTGTACGGATGCGAGACTGGCCGGACGACGGACGGACCCGGCACAGGAAGACGGCACGGAGGCGGGACGATGGACGAGGCACGCGCGCGGGACGTACTGGCCGAGACGGGGGTGCTCCCGGGAGCGGCCCGGGACGCCCGGCTGGTGGCCCTCGGCGAGAACGCGGTGTTCGCCGCCGGCGACCTGGTGGTGAAGGTCGGCCGGGACGCCGAGCTGCTGCCGCGGGCCGAGCGCGAACTGGCCGTCGCCGCCTGGCTGGCCGAGGCGGGTGTGCCGGCGGTGCGGGCGGCCGAGCCGAAGCCGCTGCTGGTGGACGGGCACCCGGTGACCGTATGGCACCGGCTGCCGGATGCCGTACGACCCGCCGAGCCACGGGACCTGGCCGCGCTGCTGCGCGTCGTGCACGCCCTTCCCTCGCCCTCGTTCGCCTTGCCGCCCCGCGATCTGCTGGGCGGTGTGGAGCGCTGGCTGCGGCTCGCGGGTGACGCGATCGACCCGGAGGACGCGGCCTATCTCCGTGCGCGCCGCGACGGCTTCGCCGCGCGGGCGGCGGCGCTGACGCCCCAGCTGCCGCCGGGGCCGATCCACGGTGACGCGCTGCCCCGCAATGTGCACGTCGGGCCGGACGGGCCGGTCCTGGTCGACCTGGAGACCTTCTCCGCCGACCTGCGCGAGCACGACCTGGTGGTCATGGCCCTCTCCCGCGACCGGTACGGGCTGCCCGCCGAGGCGTACGACTCCTTCACCGGGGCCTACGGCTGGGACGTGCGCGAGTGGGACGGCTGCGGGGTGCTGCGCGGTGCCCGGGAGACGGCCAGCTGCGCGTGGGTGGCCCAGCACGCCCCGTCCAACCCGAAGGCGCTGGCCGAGTTCCGGCGGCGGGTGGCGTCCCTGCGGGACGGGGACGAGACGGTGCGGTGGTATCCGTTCTGACGGTGCCTCGCCCGGACGGGGCGCGGACGCCACGGCGCGCCCGCGGGTGGCGTCGTTACGCCGCCTGGTCCTCGGTCAGCTCGCGGAGCGGCCACGCGCCGTCGACCACCGCGTCCGTCTCGCCCTTGCGCCGCAGGAACGCCTGGAAGTCCGCCGCCCATTCGGCGTACCACCGGATCTGACGCCGGTGCAGTTCGGCGGGGCCCAGGGCGGCGATCTTCGGGTGGCGGTCGGCTATCGCGGAGGCGAGCCGCGCGGCGGCGAGGGCGTCGGCGGTGGCGTCGTGGGCCGCGCCCAGGACTATGCCGTACTCGGCGCAGACCGCCTCCAGGTTCCGTTTGCCGCGGCGGTAGCGGTCGGCCCAGCGGTCGATGGTGTACGGGTCGACGACCGGGGCGGGGGCGGTGCCGAGCCGGTCGGTCAGGGACGGCAGGCCGTACCGGCGCAGTTCGGCGGAGAGCAGGGTGAGGTCGAAGGCCGCGTTGTAGGCGACGACCGGGACGCCCGTCCTCCAGTACCCCACCAGGACGTCCGCGATGGCGTCGGCCACCTGGTCGGCCGGGCGGCCCTCGGCCGCCGCGCGTGCGGTGCTGATGCCGTGGACCGCGACCGCGTCGGCCGGGATCTCCACGCCCGGATCGGCCAGCCACTCCCGGCGGCCCACGGGCTCACCGGCCCTGACCTCGATCACGGCACCGGTGACGATGCGCGCCTGACGCGGATCGGTCCCGGTCGTCTCCAGGTCGAAGCCGATCAGCAGCTCCTGGTGCCAGCCCATGGGCGGCCCCCCTTCTTGGTGGTGCTTTCCCCCAGTGCCTCCACCATCGCACGCGGCACTGACAATCCACCGACGGCCTTGCGCCGCCCGGCGCCGGTGGGTCAGGACACCGGGCGCGAATCCGCCCAAGCCAGCTCGAATTCCTCGCGGTATGTCGGGAAAAGACCGGATTCTCCGACGTCGTCGGACGTGACCAGCCGGCTGCCGTTGCGCAGTACCAGGACCGGTGACTCCATCCCGCGCGCGCCGCGCAGATAGGACTGCACCACCGCGACGCCGTCCGCGCCGTCGCCGTCCACCAGGTAGGCGGTGAAGCGGGGCGTCTCGTCGTACACCTGGATCTCGAACGCGCCCGGGTCGCGCAGCCGGGACCGCACCCGGCGCATGTGCAGGATGTTCATCTCCACCGAGCGGCTCAGCTCGCCCCGTTTCATCCCCAGTTCGCGCTCGCGGCGCTTGACCGAGCTGGAGGCCGGGTTGAGGAAGAGCAGCCGCACCCGGCAGCCGGACTCGGCGAGCCGGACCAGGCGGCGCCCGGAGAAGTTCTGCACCAGCAGGTTGAGGCCGATGCCGATGGCGTCGAGCCGGCGGGCGCCGCCGAAGATGTCCTCGGCCGGGAACTGGCGCAGCAGCCGCACCCGGTCGGAGTGGACCGCGACGACGTCCGCGTACCGGTCGCCGACCAGGTCCTCGACCGCGTCCACGGGCAGCCGGCGCGCCGAGGGCACGTCCCCGCCCGCGCCGAGCATCTCCAGCAGCCGGGCCGAGGCCCGCTCGGCCTGGCCGAGCACCGCCTCCGACAGGGCCCGGTTGCGGGAGACGACATTGCGGGTCACCTCCAGCTCGTCCAGGGCGAGTTCGAGGTCCCGGCGCTCGTCGAAGTACGGCTCGAAGCACGGCCAGTGCTGCACCACCAGCTCGCGCAGCTGCGGCAGGGTGAGGAAGCTGAGGACGTTGTCGTCGGCCGGGTCGAGCAGGTAGCCCTTGCGGCGGCTGACCTCGCGGACGGCGACCGCCCGCTGCACCCACTCCTGCCCGGCCGGGCCGGCCGCGGCCACCACCCACTCGTCGCCGTGGACGGGTTCGTAGACGGGCCGCAGCACGGCGGCCACGACCGCGCGCAGCCGCTGTTCGACGAGGTTCAGCCAGATGTAGGCCCGGCCGGCCCGCTGGGCGCGGGTGCGCACCTCGCGCCAGGCGTCGGCGTCCCAGTCCAGCTCCGGGCCGATGGACCCCGCGTCCATCGGCCGGGCCAGGGACACCGCGCCGGGCGGGACGTCTGCGGAGTTCCCCTCGTGACCCTCGTCACCAGGAGGCAGCTCCAGCCCTCCCGAGCCCACCCGTGCACCGCCTTCCGCTCCCGGGGCTTCCCATCTCAACGATCAAGGAAGCCTACTCCGGGAGCGGTCGGCGGTGCAGCCGGATGGACAGGTCGGTTTCCCGGCCGCTCGGCTCAACTACGCCATTCCCAGTGTCCGTTCTGCCACGCCAGCTCCTTGGGAGTGAGCGGATTCATAGCCGTGACGTCCCGCGGGGCGATGGAGAGGCCCTGCCAGTGCACCGGCATGGGCTGCTGGTCCTCGTCCCGGGCTATGTGGTGAAAGCCGACGTTCACCCAGACCACGGGGTGGGTGAGGGCCTGGCCGTTCACCCACTTGTCGACGGACTTCGGGTGGCCCGTCGCGCACTTGGGGTTGTCACTGGCGAACAGCTCGCACTTGTCGTACTGGGTGACGTACAGGTCGTGCCGGGTGAAGGGGCGGCCCGGGTACTTGGTGGTGGGTCCGGGGACCAGTTCGTACGAACGGGCGTGCCCGTCCTTGTTCTTGCCGGACGCGCTGACCATCCGCCACCAGCGGTAGGTCTTGTAGTCGCCCGCGAACTCCTTGCCCGGCCGGGTGCGGGTGGTCCTGGCGGTCGGGCCCTCCTGCCGTCCGGAGGGGGCGCTGACGGTGGAGTCGTACTGCTCGACCTTCGTCCCGGAGGAGCCGTCGAGGCCGAAGTCGAGCCGCCAGAAGACGTTGTGGCTGTGGCTGGTCGCGTAGTCCTTGGCGTTCTTGCCGATGGGCCAGCCGCGCCCGTCCTGGGCGTTGTAGTCCTCCCAGGAGAGGCTGCCGGTGGCGCCGACGTTCATGTTGACCGTGCCGTCGTCCTGGAAGCGCCACTCGGTGATGTACTCGTACCAGCCGACCTGGTTGACCGTGTACACCAGCAGGTCCTTGCCCTGCTGCTGGTAGGTCTTGTCCGACTGGACGATGTCGTGCATCCGGTAGGCGTGACCACGCGAACGGGTGGTCGTGCACAGCCCCTTGACGTTCGGGTTCCTCGGGTCGCCGTCCGGGACCTTGACGGTCTTGATGGTGCCGCCGGGACACTCGCCGGGCGACAGTGTCATCAGTTCCTGGGCGAAGCCCTGGCCCGTCAGGTCGTAGTACTCGTGCTTTCCGTCGTCGTAGGGGACGTGGACCTGGGCGAGTCTGGCGCTGTTGAGGACCTTGATCGGCTTGGTCTCGCCCTTGGGCTGATAGGAGACGTTCTCCAGGACGAGGCCGGCCTTGCTGTCGTAGCGCCAGCACATCCGCCAGGTCGTACCGGTGGTGAGCTTCTGTTCGATCGTGTAGGCGGCGCTGCAGCCGGGGGCCGCGGCGGGGGCGGTGCGCGGCCGGGCCGCGGCGGGACCCGCGCCGGCCGTCGCGGCGGCGGCCAGCGCGGCCAGGGACACTCCGACGGCCGCGGTCTTGCGGGCGGCGCGGCCGAGGGCGCGCGGCCGGGCGCCGCCGGGCAGGTGCTGTTCGGGCATGACGGGACGACTCCTTGCCGGGGTCACGGGTGTGCGGGCGGTCAGCCGCGGTCGAGGGCGGCGGTCTTGCGGGCGCTCAGGTCGATCACCAGATCCCTGGTGTCGATCCACGGCCCGTTCCTGACCTTGGAGAACAGCCGTACGCACCGGTGTGTCCCGCAGGCGTCGAGCACGGCGGGCTGGGCGCCGGGCGCGGCCCGGTAGATGCCGCCGCTCAGTTCCAGCTGGTCCGGGGAGGTGAGGTCCTTGCCGGTGGCGTCCTTGTAGTCCGACTTGAGGCCCGCGCCGAGCGGGCTCGCGATCAGGAGGCGGGCCGCCTCCGCGTTCTCGGCGCGGCTCGGCGGCGGCTGCGCGCCGCGCTGGGTGTCCGTCCGCTCCACCTTCCCGGTGCCCAGGTTGACGGTCTTGGTGACGAGCGTGTCGTTCTTGTAGTCGTAGAAGGCCACGTCGGCCCGGCGCGGCGCGTCCGGGTCGTCCGTCTCGCCGGCCTCGGGCTCGGCGAGGTCGATGCTCAGCCGCTGCGGTCCGCGCGCCCCGGTGACGTTCTCGCCCAGGGCGGACAGCCGCCCGGCCAGCGCGGCCTTCTCCACCCGGCCGAGCTCGTCGTCGGTGAGCGGATCGCGGCCCGTGCCCCGCTCCGCCTCGGCGGGCGCCCGCTCCACGACGCCGGGCGGCGCGGCGTCCGGGCCCGGCCCGGTCTGCCGCGCGGCCCGCGTGCCGCCGCCGGCCCCTCCGGACTCGCCGGCGCCCGCCGTGCCCGGCAGCGTCACCGCGACCATGGCGGCGGTCCCCGCCGCCGCGAGGGCCGCGCCGGTCAGCACTTTGCCCAGATGGCGGCGCACTTTTTCGCGCACATTTCCCCCTACTCCCCCCTTGGTCACCCGGGAGTACGTTTTCTGCCCCGCTGGTTCGGCGCGTGGCGGGTACCAGAACCGCCACACGCACTGGTCACCTCACAAGAGGCCGGGTGGGCCACGGGAGGTTGCCTCACTTTCGGACAACACTCGGGGCCGACCCGGCCCCTGGCGGACGGCACACCTGGGAGAGTCGTATCCATGCAGGTCTGGCCTGGAGAGGCGTATCCGCTCGGCGCCACCTATGACGGCGCCGGAACCAACTTCGCGGTCTTCACGGAGGCCGCGGACCGAGTAGAGCTGTGTCTGCTGCACGACGACGGCTCGGAGACGGCGGTGGAACTGCGCGAGAGTGACGCGTTCGTGCGGCACGCGTACCTGCCCGGGGTGATGCCGGGACAGCGGTACGGGTTCCGGGTGCACGGCCCGTACGACCCCGGGCGCGGGCTGCGCTGCAACTCGGCGAAGCTGCTGCTCGACCCGTACGCGAAGGCGGTCAGCGGGTCGGTCCGGTGGGGCGAGGAGGTCTACGGCTACCACTTCGGCGCGCCGGAGCGGCGCAACGACCTGGACTCGGCGCCGCACACCATGACGTCGGTGGTGATCAACCCGTACTTCGACTGGGGCGACGACCGGCCGCCGCGCACCGAGTACCACCACACGGTGATCTACGAGGCCCACGTCAAGGGCCTGACCATGCGTCATCCGGACCTGCCCGAGGAGCTGCGCGGCACCTACGCGGGCCTCGCCCACCCGGCGGTCATCGAGCACCTGACCAAGCTCGGGGTGACGGCGCTCGAACTGATGCCCGTCCATCAGTTCGTGAACGACCACCGGCTGGCCGACATGGGCCTGAGCAACTACTGGGGCTACAACACCATCGGCTTCTTCGCCCCGCACAACGCGTACGCCTCCTGGGGCGACCGCGGCCAGCAGGTGCTGGAGTTCAAGTCGGCGGTCCGGGCGCTGCACGAGGCCGGGATCGAGGTCATCCTGGACGTGGTCTACAACCACACCGCCGAGGGCAACCATCTGGGCCCGACGCTGTCCTTCAAGGGCATCGACAACCCCTCGTACTACCGGCTCGCCGACGATCCGCGCTACTACATGGACACCACGGGCACCGGGAACTCGCTGCTGATGCGGTCCCCGCACGTGCTCCAGCTGATCATGGACTCGCTGCGGTACTGGGTCACGGAGATGCACGTCGACGGCTTCCGCTTCGACCTGGCGGCCACCCTCGCCCGGCAGTTCCACGAGGTGGACCGGCTGTCGTCGTTCTTCGACCTGGTGCAGCAGGACCCGGTGGTCTCCCAGGTGAAGCTGATCGCCGAGCCGTGGGACGTGGGCGAGGGCGGTTACCAGGTGGGCAACTTCCCGCCGCTGTGGACCGAGTGGAACGGCAAGTACCGGGACACCGTCCGCGACCTGTGGCGGGGCGAGCCGCGCGCGCTGGCCGAGTTCGCCTCCCGGCTGACCGGCTCCTCCGACCTCTACCAGGACGACGGCCGCCGCCCGCTGGCCTCCATCAACTTCGTCACCTGCCACGACGGTTTCACCCTGCACGACCTGGTGGCGTACAACGACAAGCACAACGAGGCCAACGGCGAGGACAACCGGGACGGCGAGAGCCACAACCGGTCCTGGAACTGCGGGGTGGAGGGTGACACCGACGATCCCGGGGTGCTGCGGCTGCGCGCCCGGCAGATGCGGAACTTCATCGCCACGCTGATGCTGTCCCAGGGCGTGCCGATGATCAGCCACGGCGACGAGTTCGCGCGCACCCAGCGCGGCAACAACAACGCCTACTGCCAGGACAACGAGCTGTCGTGGATCGACTGGCCGGCGGACGACGGCGAGCTGCTGGAGTTCACGCGCGCGATGGTGTGGCTGCGCCGGGACCATCCCGTGCTGCGGCGGCGCCGCTTCTTCCACGGCCGTACGGTGGAGGGCACGCACGACGAGCTGTCCGACATCGCCTGGTTCACTCCCGAGGGTGCCGAGATGACCCAGCGGGACTGGAACTCGGCGCGGGCCTCGGCGCTGACGGTGTTCCTCAACGGCAACGCCATCTCCGAGCCCGGCCCGCGCGGGGAACGCGTCACCGACGACTCCTTCCTGCTGATGTTCAACGCCTCCCCCGAGCCGCTGGACTTCGTGGTGCCGGTCGACCACGGCCGGCAGTGGCAGGTGGTGGTGGACACGGCCCGCCCGGACGGGGTGGAGCCGGGGACGGGCGAGAAGGTCGCGGCCGGCGACCGCCTCACCCTGCCGGACCGCAGCCTGACGGTGCTGCAAAGGCCCGCGGAGTAGGGCGCGGCCCCTCGGCGGGGCCGCGTGTCCGCCTCGCGCGCGTGGAGCGCTCTTCCGGGCTCGCCCGCGTACATGGCCGGGCCCACCGTCCGGGTGGGGACGACGGTGAGCCCGGTCGTCAACAAGGGTGCTGGTGGCCACGCCCATCGTCTCGGCCGGCCGGGACGGCGCGCGCGGCACGCGCGTGCGGGCGGTTCGGGCGGGCCGGGGGCAGGGGTGTCGGGCCGGGCGGGGTTCTCGCCTGCGGGGGTCGCCGCGTGGGACGTCGGGTGGAGGGCGAAGGCGGTGCCGCTGGTGGCCACCGGGGCCGCCGCGGCGGCCGTCGCGTAGGCCGGATGGGCGAGTACCGCGGCCAGGCAGCGGACGAAAGACAGTTCGTCCGGGGTGCTCTCGAAGGACAGCGCGGCACCGACCGTGGCCTCGGAGGCGCCCGAGCACGACCGGCCGGGCCCGGGCCGGCGGCCCCACGAGCGGCACGGTGGCGCCGGCCACGGCGTTGACGAGCGAGAACGCGAGCACCACCGTGCGCCGGCCGGGCCGGTCCGCGAGCCGTTCCACCAGCCCGGTCACCCGCCGGCAGACGTCCCCCGCGCGGCCCCGCCCCGGCTTTCCCGTCGTCCCCACCGCTCGAACCCGGACACGCGGGCGTGATCCGGGCACCGGCCGATGACACGAAAGACGGCGGGCGGGGTACGTAGGTTCCCATGACTCCTGCGCGTCCCGGGCCGGGGGTGCCCACGGCCACCTACCGGCTACAGCTTCAGCCCGCGTTCCCGTTCGCCGCCGCCGAGGCGGCCGTACCGTACCTGGCGTCGCTCGGCGTCTCGCATCTGCACCTGTCCCCGGTCCTGGAGGCCGTGCCGGGCTCCGCGCACGGCTACGACGTGGTGGACCACGGGCGCGTGCGCGAGGAACTGGGCGGTGAGGAGGGTCTGCGCGCGCTGGCCCGTACCGCGCGGGCGCACGGCCTCGGCCTGGTGGCGGACATCGTGCCCAACCACATGGCGATGGTCCCCCGGTACAACCGCGCCCTGTGGGAGGTGCTGCGCGACGGGCCCGAGTCGCCGTACGCGCGCTGGTTCGACATCGACTGGGCGGCGCACGGCGGCCGGGTGCTGCTGCCGGTGCTCGGCGGCCCGGTCGGCGCGGAGCTGGAGCGGCTGCGGGTGGACGGCGACGTGCTGCGCTACCACGACCACGCCTTCCCGCTGCGTCCGGGCACCGAGGCGCTGCCGCTGCCCGAACTGCTGGACGCGCAGTGGTACCGCCCCGTGTGGTGGCGGCTGGCCCGTACCGAGCTGAACTACCGGCGGTTCTTCAGCATCTCGGAGCTGATCGGGCTGCGGGTGGAGGACCCCGAGGTGTTCGACGCCACCCACGCCACGATCCTGCGGCTGCTGCACGAGGGCGTGCTCGACGGGCTGCGGGTCGACCACCCCGACGGACTCGCCGACCCCGACGGCTATGTCGCACGGTTGCACGAGGCGACCGGCGGACGCTGGACGGTCGTGGAGAAGATCCTGGCCGACGGCGAGCGCCTGCCGGCCTCCTGGCCCGTCGCGGGCACCACGGGCTACGACGCCCTGCGGCACGTCGACGGCCTGTTCACGGACCGCACCGGGGCGTACGAACTGCTGGGCCGGTACCGGGCGTTCGCGGCCCCGCAGACGGACCGGGGCGGCAACTGGGAGGCCACGGTCCGCCGGGCCGCGTACAAGGTGCTCACCCACGAACTGGCCACGGAGACGGACCGGCTCACCCGGGTGGCCGCCCGGCTGTGCGCCGCCTCGCCCGACCTCTCGCTGCGCGACCGCGCCCCCTGGGCGCTGCGCACGGCCGTGGAGGAGCTGCTGGTGCGGTTGCGGGTGTACCGGCCGTACGCCTCCACTGACGCCTCCGCCGTGATCACCGAGGAGGCCGCCGAGGAGGCCCGGCTGGCGTTCGTGGTGCCGGAGGAGGCCGAGGCCGTCTCCGTGGTGCGCCGGCTGCTGGTCGAGCCGCCCGGCGACCCGGCGGCGCCGGACCACGCCGACCGGGTGGAGTTCCGTACCCGGTTCGCGCAGACCGCGTCGGCGCTGCGCGCCAAGTCGGTGGAGGACACCGCCTTCTACCGCTATGTGCCGCTGCTGTCGGCGACCGAGGTGGGCGGCGACCCCGGCAGCCCTGGCGTGTCCCCGGAGGAGTTCCACGCGTACTGCGCGCGCGTGCAGCGTGACCGGCCGCTCACCGGCACGGTCGTCTCCACGCACGACACCAAGCGCAGCGCGGACGTGCGCGCCGCGCTGGCCGTGCTCACCGAGTGCCCGGACCGCTGGGCGGAACTGCTCGCCGAGGTGAGCCTGGCCGAGGAGGGCGCGCCGGACGGACAGCTGGCCTGGGCGGCCTGGCAGACGGTGTTCGGGCTGGGCCCGGCCGAGGAGGACCGGATCCAGCAGGCGCTGCTGAAGCACGCGCGCGAGGCGGGCATGTACACCAGCTGGACGGAGCAGGAGCCGCCCTACGAGGACGCGGTGGCCGCCTTCGTCTCCGCCGGGCCGTGCGGTCCGCCCGGCGAACGGGTGGCCGCGTTCCGCAAGGCGCTGGAGCCGCACGTGCGGGCCAATGTCCTGGGCACCGCGCTGGTGCACCTGACGATGCCGGGAGTGCCGGACGTGTACCAGGGCACGGAGGGCGAGTACCGGGCGCTGGTCGACCCGGACAACCGGCGGCCGGTGGCGTTCCCGCCCGAGGCGCCCGGCGAGAAGGACGCGCTGACGGCGGCGGCGCTGCGGCTGCGCGCCCGGCGCCCGGACGCGTTCGGCGCGGACGCGTCGTACGAGCAGCTGGACGCCGAGGGTCCGGCGGCCGGCCACTGTCTGGCGTTCGCGCGCTCCGGTCAGGTGGTCACGGCGGTGACCCGGCTGTCACTGCGGCTCGCGGAGGCGGGCGGCTGGCGCGAGACGCTGCTGCCGCTGCCGCCCGGCCGCTGGGCCGACGTGCTCGCCCCGGGCCGGGAATTCACCGGCCACGCGCGCGTGGCCGACCTGCTGGACCGCTTCCCGGTGGCCCTGCTGG
This sequence comes from Streptomyces sp. DSM 40868, assembly GCF_011820545.1. Taxonomy (NCBI): domain Bacteria; kingdom Bacillati; phylum Actinomycetota; class Actinomycetes; order Kitasatosporales; family Streptomycetaceae; genus Streptomyces; species Streptomyces sp. DSM 40868. The sequence continues at coordinate 6,750,014 of NZ_CP050504.1, read as the reverse complement.
AGCGCGTCGCGGACGGCTGAGGGCCCCCGCGCCGACAGTGCGCCACGGGACGTCCGTCATGCCGGTAGTGCGCTCACGGGTCTCCTGTCGTACCGGTAGTGCGCTCGTGGCACACAGTGGCCCGGATCCCGTCGGCTTCGCGCCCCCGCACGCCCCTGGCGCCTCCCCCGCCGACTGCTTGACAGTTCCCCCGTCGCGTGCGGGACTGGGAGGGCGAAGCCGGGCGGACAAGTCGGGGGTGAGTCCACTGCCGGAGCTGCGCTATCCCAGCGTTCCCGAACTGATCGCCCACGCCCAGGCGTTGGCGGCCCGGGAACCCGGGCTGTGCGCACTGCGCCAGGTGGGTGTCTCACGCGCGGGAAGACCCCTGCACCTGCTGTCGGTGGGGCACGCCGACCGTGCGGTGCTGGTCGTCGCCGGAGCCCACGCCAATGAGCCGACGGGCGGTTCCACCCTGCTGGTGCTCGCCGAACGCGTGCTGTCCCACCGCGAGTTGCGGGCCGGAACCTCCTGGCACTTCCTGCTGTGCGCGGACCCGGACGGCGCGAGCCTGCACGTGACCCCGGCGCCGCGCAGCCTGCTCGACTACCACCTCGGCTTCTACCGGCCGACGGGCGCGGAGCAGCCGGAGTGGTCACCCTCGGTGCTGCCGCCGGACCGGCTGCCGCCCGAGACGCGGACGCTGACCGGGGTGATAGACGAGTTGCGGCCGTATCTGCAAGTGACCCTGCACGGCACCGACTTGGGCGGCAGCTGGGTGCAGCTGACCAAGGACGTGCCGGGTCTCGCCGAGCCGTTCGCCAAGTCCGCGGCGGAGCTGCACATCCCGGTGGAGACGGGGGCCTCGGACGCGGCGGGCTGGCCGGCCTCCGGTCCCGGGGTGCATGTGATGCCCGGCCCGGACAGCGGCGTGCCCTACCCGAGCATGCCGGACGACGCCCGGCACAGCACCTGGTACCACGCGCACCGGTACGGCGGTCTGACGGCCGTGGTGGAGGTGCCGATGTGGGCCAGCGACCTGGTGGACGACCCGGCCCCGCATCCGGAGCCCGAGGCGGCCCTGCGCGGCCTGGCCGCCCGGCTGCTGCGGGACGCGCGGCAGGTGGAGCGGGTCCTCGCCGAGGCGCTGCCCCGGCTGGACGGCGTGGACGGACCGCTGCTGCGGGCCGCGCGGTGGGCGCTGGAGCTGATCCCGGGCCTGGCCGAGGACTGGGCGCACACCTCTCCGGCGGGCACCACGATGGCGTACGTCGGGAGTGTGGACGCCTTCGGGCGGCGGCTGCCGCTGCGGGCCGCGGCGATGCTGCTGCGGGTGCTGCGGGAGGCGGACGACCGGGCGGCGCCGCGCCTGGAGCGGCTGGTGGCCGCCTGGTGCGACGCCTTCGCGCAGCGGTTCCGGGCCCGCTGGGTGCCGCTGGAGCACCAGGTGGAGCACCAGTCGCGGACGGTGCTGGTGGCGGCGCAGCAGGCCCGGGAGCGGGTGGCGTGAGCCCGGCGCGGCCGGTGCGCCGCCCGGCCGGGATCCGTCCTCAGTCGTCGAAGGCGAAGACGTGCCGGGTGCGCGCCTTCATCACGCACGCGCTGGTGTACGTCTCCCGGAAGGTGACCGTCCGGCCGTTCCACCGGCCGAGCGCCCGGGCGGTCACCGGGGCGTAGATCATCGGGCAGAAGACGTTCTCGGCCGGGATGCGCCCGATGTCACCGCCGGCAGCGCCGAGTTCGGCGCAGGCCTCGGTCGCGCGCGCGTGCAGGCGCGGCGGGTCGCAGCGCAGCAGCGTGCCGCGCACCGCGCCGGTCCGGGCGCTGCCCTTGGTGACCGTCAGAAAGAGCCAGGTGTCCGCGCGGGCTTCCCGGGTGGCGGCCTGCGCCGGTCCGGCGGTGAGAAGGGCCGCGACGGCCAGCAGGGCACCGGCCAACGCTGTCGCTCTGGTGTGGTGAGTCATGCCGGTTGCATCGGCACGGCGGCCCGTCTTCCCGAGAGCCCTCACCCGTTCGGGACGGCCCGCGCGTACGCCCGTTCGTCCATTCGAAAAGGACCGGCCGGCGTCCTAGCCCACCGCGAGCCGGAACGCCATCCGGCCGAAGGCCACCTGATCGCCCTCGCGGACCACGACCGCGCCGGTCACCCGGCGGCCGTTGACGGTGGTGCCGTTGGTGGAGCCCAGGTCCCTGAGCACCCACGAACCGCCCTGACGGCGGAGTTCGGCGTGGACGCGGGAGACCGTCTCGTGGTTCAGGCGCAGCCCGCTCGCGGGATCGCGGCCGATGCGCAGCGGGTGGGCGTGGTCCGGGTGCGGCAGCAGCAGCTTGGGCAGCCGCTCGGCCTGCCAGGCGCGGCGCAGCCGTACGGTGAACCCGGACACGGCCTCCACGGCGCCCAGGACCGCACGGGAGAAGCGGTTCTCCTGGGGCAGGTCGGCGACGAGGACGGCGAGTTCGTCGGAGCGGCGCGCGGCGAGCGCCAGTTCCATCCGGCGGACGAACGTGTCGTGCGAGAGCCGGCCCAGGGCGACGCCGTCGCGCAGCACCCGCAGCGCCTTGTCCCGTTCCGCGTCGGACAGGCGCGCGGGGTAGGTGGAGAACTCGAAGGACGACGTCACGCTGGTGATTGTCGGGCAGTGAACTCCGGGTGTCCAGAAAACGCGGAACGGGTGCCGGTGTGCCGGTACTTCCGCGACACCAGCCCGCCGGGGACGAATTGATGAGCGGATCGATCGTTCCAGGCGGCACGATGGGGGCCGCTGAACATCACGGTGAGCAGACGAAGGGGAACCGTCCGTGCAGTTCGAGGTGTGGGCACCGCAGGCAGACCGAGTGACGCTCCATTGCGAGGGCACCACGCGCGCGTTGGCGCGCGATCCCGCCCGCGAGGGGTGGTGGACGGGTGAGGCGGAGGCGGCGGACGGCGCGCGGTACGGGTTCGCGCTGGACGACGGGCCGGTGCTGCCCGACCCGCGTTCGCGCCGCCAGCCGGACGGCCCGGACGGGCTGAGCGCGGTCGTGGACCACGGGCGCCACGAGTGGCGCGCGCGGTGGGCGGGGCGCGGGCTGCCGGGCGCGGTGCTGTACGAGCTGCACGTGGGCACGTACACCCGTGAGGGCACCCTGGACGCCGCGGCGGCCCGGCTGGAGCACCTGGTGGAACTGGGCGTCACCCACGTGGAGTTGATGCCGCTCTGTCCCTTCCCGGGGCAACACGGCTGGGGTTACGACGGGGTGTCGCTGTGGGCGGTGCACGAGCCGTACGGCGGTCCGGAGGCGCTGAAGCGGTTCGTGGACCGGGCGCATGAACTCGGGCTGGGCGTCGTCCTGGACGTCGTCCAAAACCACTTGGGCCCGTCGGGCAACCATCTGCCGCGGTTCGGGCCCTACTTCACGGACACGCACACCACTCCCTGGGGCTCGGCGGTGAACCTGGACGCCCCCGGCTCGGACGAGGTGCGGGCGTTCCTCGTCGGCAGCGCGCTGGCGTGGCTGCGGGACTACCGCATCGACGGGCTGAGGCTGGACGCGGTGCACGAGCTGTACGACACGCGCGCGTGCCACGTCCTGGAGGAGCTGTCGGCGGCCGTGGACGCTCTGGCCGGGGAGGTGGGCAGGCCGCTGTTCCTGATCGCCGAGTCGGACCTGAACAACCCGCGGTTCATCACCCGGCGCGCGGAGCAGGGGCTCGGGCTGCACGCGCAGTGGAACGACGACTTCCATCACGCCCTGCACACCGCGCTGACCGGCGAGGCCCAGGGCTACTACGCCGACTTCGCGCGGGAGCCCTTCGCCGCGCTCGCCAAGACGCTCACCGGCGGCTTCTTCCACGACGGCACGTACTCGTCGTTCCGGGGCCGGCGCCACGGCCGTCCGCTGGACCGCACGCGGGTGGCCGGGCACCGGCTGGTCGGCTACAGCCAGACCCACGACCAGGTCGGCAACCGCGCCCAGGGTGACCGGCTCACCGCGCTGCTCTCCCCCGGCCTGCTGGCCTGCGCGGCCGCGCTGACCCTGACCGCGCCGTTCACGCCGATGCTGTTCATGGGCGAGGAGTGGGCGGCGGGCACGCCCTGGCAGTTCTTCACCGACCACACCGATCCGGAGCTGGCCGAGGCGGTACGGCGGGGCAGGCGGCGGGAGTTCGCGGCGCACGGCTGGGCCGAGGAGGACGTACCGGACCCGCAGGACCCGGCGACCCGGGAGCGGTCCTGCCTGGACTGGTCGGAGCCGGAGCGCGAGCCGCACGCGCGCGTGCTGGCCTGGTACCGGCGGCTGATCGCGCTGCGCCACGCCCAGCCCGACCTCACCGGCCCGGACCTCGCCGCGACGCGGGTGGCCTACGACGAGGAGGCCCGCTGGCTGGCCTTCCGGCGCGGGGACGTACGGGTGGCGGTGAACCTCGGCAAGCAGGCCGCGGCGATCCCGCTGGGCACCGGCCGGGTGGAGGTCCTGGCGGCCTGGGAGCCGGTGCCGGAACCGGGCCCGGACGGTCTGCTGCACGTCCCCGGTGAGTCCTGCGTGGTCCTGACCCAGCCCTGAGGGGTGTGGACCCCGCCCGCCGTCAGGGTTCCGGCTCGTTCTCCGGGAAGTCGGTGACCCGCTCCAGCAGGATCGGCTCCCAGGCGCGCCGCAGCCGGCCGCGCAGCAGGGGCGGGGAGCCGGCCGCGCGGCCCTGGAGGTGGTCGGCGAACCGGATGACGGTGTCGCAGCGGGCCAGCCACAGGCCGCGCAGGCAGGGGCGGGCGCCGTAGCCGGCGAGGGTGGCGGCGCGGACGGCCGCCGGGGGGCCGACGGCGGCGGCCAGCCCGGCGATGTCCTCGGCGGGGTCGCCGAGGGTCGCCCGCGTCCAGTCCAGGACGCCCCGCACCCGGCCGTCGGCGCCGACCAGCACGTGCGCGCCGGTCAGCCCGTGGTGGGTGAGGACGGCGGCACCGGGCTGCGCGGCGAGCCGGGCCGCGTTCGCCGGGGAGAGCTGGTGCAGCCGGGCGGCGTCGAACTCGTCGGCCGCGGCGAGTTGTCCGGCCGCGTGCACGGCCATCCGGCGCAGCGCCTCCAGCGAGCGCGGTGCGGTGCGGGGCACGCCGAGCGCCTCGGCCTGGCGTACGGGCACCGCGCGCAGCCCGCCGAGCAGCCCGGCGAGATCGGCCTCCCCGACGGCGGAGACGTCGTGCTCGTCGGCCGTACCGCCGGGCACCCGGGTGTCGAGGGTGTAGGCGAGCCCGGGTGCCCAGTCGCCGTGCGCGACGCTGACCGGGACGGCGACCGGCAGCTGCGGGCGGACCAGGTCGCGCAGCCGCAGTTCCCGGCGGCGGCGCGTGGACGCCTCCCGGTCGGGCGCGAGGCGCAGCACATGGCGGTCGCCGATCCACCAGGTGTACTCCCGCCGCGGCGCCACGGGCCGCACCTCGGGTCCCCCGGTGCCGTCGCGGCCCTCCTTGAGCAGCGAACGGACCAGTTGGCGGACGGTGTCCGCGGTGGGTGTCGGTGCCTGGGTCATGGGTGCGCGCGTCGCCGTTCCGGTGTCGTCGGGGTGGGGTCTCGCGGGATGCCTCAGTCCACTGTGACCATCTCGCGGGTGGTGTTGTTCAGGCGCCGTCCGCCGTCCTCGGTGACCGTGACGATGTCCTCGATGCGCACCCCGAAGCGGCCGGGCAGATAGATACCGGGCTCCACGGAGAAGCACATGCCGGGCACGAGCGGCTGCTCCTCGCCCTCGATCATGTACGGCGGCTCGTGCGTGGTGACGCCGATGCCGTGCCCGGTGCGGTGGATGAAGTACGCGCCGTACCCGGCGTCGGCGATCACCGCGCGGGCGGCACGGTCGACGTCCTGGCAGGCCGCGCCGGGGCGTACGGCCTGGTAGCCGGCCTCCTGGGCGGCGCGTACGACGTCGTGCACCCGGCGCTCCTCCTCGGTGGGCTCGCCGACGTGGACCGTGCGGGTGGTGTCGGAGCCGTAGCCGTCCTTCAGGCCGCCGAAGTCGAGGACGACCATGTCGCCGGGCCGGATCTCCCGGTCGCCGACCTCGTGGTGCGGGTTGGCGCCGTTGGGGCCGGAGCCGACGATGGTGAAGTCGACCTGTTCGTGCCCGAAGCGGCGCAGCAGGGCGGCGAGGTCCCGGCCGACGTCGGACTCGCGGCGGCCGGCGAAGGGCAGCTTGCGGATCTCCTCGAACGCCTGGTCGGCGGCGGCCCCCGCGGCGGCCAGGAGGTCCAGCTCGGCCTTGTCCTTCACCGCGCGCAGCATGGGCAGGGCGTCGGTGAGGGCGGCGTAGGAGGTGCCGGGCAGGGTCCGCTGGAGGCCCAGCAGGTGCATCGCCCAGGTGTTGTCGCTGATGCCGAACCGGCCGCGGTCGTCGAGGAGGCCGGCGGTGACGGCGTAGGGGTCCGTGCCGTCGGTCCAGTCGCGCAGGGTCAGCGCGGGGGCGCCGGGTGCCTGCTCGGCGTCCGGGGCCTCCAGGGTGGGCACGACGAGGACGGGGTCGCGCCCGGGGGCGAGGACGAGCACGGTCAGCCGTTCGGTGATCGCGGTGGGGGTGTAGCCGGTGAGCCACACCAGGTCCGGGCCCGGGGCCACGAGCAGTCCGGCGAGGCCGGCGTCGGCCGCGGAGCGCACGGCGCGGTCCATGCGGGCCCGGTAGTCGGCGGCGGTGAAGGGCGCGGGCGTGGTACCGGTCATCCGGGCCTCCGGGCGCTGCTCGGGAAAGGGGGTGCTGACGTCTCGGGCAGCATCCTGCCCGCCCGGCCGGACCCACGCGACCGGATCCCCGGAACGGGCGTCCCGCGGTACGCGGCGAAACGGCTCGGCATGGGCCCATGATGACCCGCGGGACGGATGGTGACCAGGGGTTTCCCGGGGCGTGGTGGGGCAGCGCGCCGGTCGCGGAGGCGTCAGGTGACCAGTCCGGGGGTCACCGTCAACTGCTGGTACGCCCCGCTGCCGTGGCGCACGGTGAGGAGCACCGCCCGGCCGGGGCGGGACCGGCTGACGGCGCGGGCGAGGTCGGCGGCGGTGTCGACACGGGCCGCGCCGAGCTGGAGCACGAGGTCGCCGCGGACCAGGCCGGCCGTGTAGCCGGGGCCGGGCACATGGACGGCCACCACCAGCGCGCCCGCCTTCTCGCCGTCGGCCACCTCCACGCCGAGGGTCGCGCCGGGCGGGACGGGGGCGGCCGTGGGGGCCGCGGGGGCGGACGGCGGCGCCTGGCGGGACGGCCCGGCCGGTCCGCCGGTGCCGGTCAGCGTGGTGGCGGCGATGCCGAGGGCGATGCCGCAGAGCAGCAGTGCCGCGGCGGCGCCCAGGCCGAGCAGCAGGGTCCGCGGCCGCCGTCCGCGCCGGGGCGCGGCATGCGGACGCCGGACGGGGCCCTGGCCGCCTTCTCCCTCCCGGTTCTGTCCGGGCATCGGCTTGGGACGCAACACAGTCGGTTCCATGGTTCGCTCGCCTCCGGCTGGTGCTCTACCCGGGACGGCGGGCGGTGACGAGACACGAAAGGGTGAAACTGGCCGGAGGGTGGCGGAGGGTAGTCATGCCTGACCGTGACTGCCCCTGGCCGACCGTGGCCGACGAGGCGTCGTCCCCGTCTCTCGGGGGACGACGAGGACGGCCGGGACCGGATGGCCGAGCTGCCCGGCCATCCGGTCTTGCTACTCGGCTCAGCCGGTGTGACCGTCACTCGACCGGGTGAGGCCGCCGGCGCTCAGCCGATCGGTGGGGCCGCGTCGCTCAGCCCGTGTGCCCGTGGCCGTCGTGTGCCCCGTCGTGGGAGAACTTCAGGGCCTCGGGCGGCATGACGACGAAGGGCCGCATCATGCCCATGTCCTCGTGCTCCAGCAGATGGCAGTGGTACATGAACCGGCCGTACGCTCCGTCGAAACGGCCCATGATCCGCAGCATCGGGTTGCCCGGCGCCCGGTACGGTCAACGGTGCCAGGTACGGCGTCAGCGGCGAGCCTCTCGATCATCTCGGTCAAGGCCGCACACCCCCCGTGTTGGCGTTTGTTTTTCCCCTTGCTTCTGAAGACTCCCGAGAGGTCAGCGAAGTTCCCTGAGTGCCTTGTTCCGTACGAGGAGATTCGGCGACCGTCAGCCGAGCGACAGGGCCGGCACGGCGGGCGGCCTGTCGGGGAGGAAGCCGTGGGCGCGGCGGCCCAGCCACTCGGCCTTGTACCGGTCGACGGACCGGTGCCAGTTCAGGATGCCCGCCAGCCAGTTCTGCAGGTCCAGCACATAGGCGCCCATGGCGGTCCGGGACTCCTCGGACAGTGCGAAGTCGTCGTACAGGACGGGAAGTTCGTGCGCGATGACGTGCTCGAACTGCCGCATGCGCTGGTTGATCAGGTCCTGGACGACGGTCAGCGCGGACGGGTAGTCCACGCCGAAGAAGTTCTGGACCACGAGGATGGCGTTGTGGATCTCGCCCTCGTACTCGATCTCCTTCTGGTAGGAGAAGACGTCGTTGAGGAGGCAGGCGTAGTCGATGGCGGCGTTCTCCAGGGAGCGCACCGGGCCGCTGGCGTAGACCTCGGCCGGGATGGCGGGGCCCTGCCCCATCCGGCACAGGCTCAGGGTGAGGTCCGAGCCGAAGGTGGCACGCCGCATCTCCAGGTAGTCGACCGGGTCCGGGATGCGGTTCTGGAGCTGGTTGGACAGTTCCCAGACCCAGCTCTCGGTCATCGCGTCGACGGCCGACTTCAGGGTGCGCCGCTGGTCGGTGGTCATGGTGGCCGTGGTGCGCGCCCACAGGTCGATCAGCGCGCGTTCCATGGCGTTGCCGGGGACGACGGCCGGCTCGCCCTCGACCGGCATGCACTGCGAGAGCCGGGCCGTGGTGAGGCGGGCGGCGGCCAGGTCCCTGCGGTGGCCGTACACCAGCGGGTAGTAGTCGTCGCCGTAGGTTCCCCAGGCGAGCCAGTGCGCGCTGAGGTCGAGGGCCTCGGGGGTGGCGTCGGGGTCCAGACCGGCGGAGCACAGCGCGAGGTCGTAGGCGGCCAGCTTGTCCTCGTCCCAGACCCCCTCCTGGAGGATGCCCATGCGGTGGCACCAGTCGGCGAGGTGGCCGCGGGCCTGGTCCAGGTGGGGGCTGAGCTGGAGTTCGAAGGGCATGTGCAGGTCGGGGATGCGGGACGGGCCGACCTTCTGGTACGGCACGTGGGAGTAGGAGCGCAGGCGGTCCTGCGCGGCCGAGGCGAGGAGGGCGCCGATGTCGGCGGCCGAGGTGCCGGGGCCGCTCGGCACCTGCCACGGTGAGCCGGTGCGCGCGCCCTTGTTCATGTAGCGGCTGGAACGCAGGTGCCATTCGTGGCCGCCGGACTGCCAGTCCTGGAGCCCCTTGGTGTAGGCGGCGACGGCGGCCACCTCGGCGGGGCTCAGGCCCTTCTCCAGGGCGACGGCGGGCACTTCGGTGAGCGCGGTGTGCTCGAACTGGTGCAGCCGGGAGGTGAGGACGTCGTTGACGATGTCGGCGGCCTCCTGGGTGGTGCACTTGAAGAACGTCTCCAGGACCAGCACGCCGTTGCTGTTCTCGCCCTCCTCCTCGACCTCGCGCTGGTAGGAGAACAGGTCGTTGCGCAGGTGGACGGCGTCGGAGAACGTCTCCATGAGGACGCGCAGCGGCCGGGTGCCGGCGACGGCGGCGGGCACCTCGGCGGTCGCGTACTCCACGAGCCCGGCCGACCAGGGGGCGCCGCCCACCTTCCGGCGCATCTCGATGTACTCGACGGGGTTGGCGATCCGCCCCTCGTTGATGTTGGACAGCTCCCACATCGACTCGTTGAGCAGGTGTTCGGTGGCGACGGAGAAGCGGCGCCGCCAGTCCACGGACATCGCCGGCACCGTGCGCGCCCACAGGTCCTTCAGGCCCGCCTCCACCGGGTTCTCCGGCTCGGGCACGGGCGTGCCGGGGTCGAGCGGCATGAACAGCGGCAGACGGTCCAGGTGGGCCTTGCCGGCGGCGCGGTCCTGGGTGCGCTTGAACATGTCGAGGAAGTGGTCGTCGAAGAAGAACACCCACACGTACCAGTCGGTGATCAGCGAGAGGGCGGGTCCGTCGCAGTCGGGGTGGGTGTAGGCGCACAGGAGTCCGTAGTCGTGCGCCTCCAGGTCGGCCTGGTCCCAGATCCCGGAGCCCTCCAGCATGCCCATCTCGCGCGCCCACCGGGTCGAGTGGGCGCGGGCCTCGTCCAGGTGCGGGTTGAGCCGCGCGGGGTACGGCATGTAGAAGTGCGGGAGTTCGAACGGCTGCGTCATGGCCGGGGCCCTACCCGTGTCCCCGAAACCCCATCCGCACCAAGGCACATGATCACACCATCGCGTGAACCGTGGGCGAAACCGGGAACTCCTGCGGGGGTTGTGGCGTTGGCCGCCTTGCCGTGCCCGCGCGCGGGGGCCACGGTAGGCGCATGACCTCCTTCGTGCTGCCCCATGAGGTGCACGGCGACGGCGCCCACAAGGTGTTCGCCGTGCACGGCTGGTTCGCCGACCGGTCCGCGTACACACCCGTGCTGCCGGACCTCGACCGCACGTCCTTCTCCTACGCGCTGGTCGACCTGCGCGGCTACGGCGAGGCGCGGGACGTCACGGGCGCGTACACCACCGCCGAGGCCGCCGTGGACCTGGTGGAACTGGCGGACCGGCTCGGCTGGCGGCGGTTCTCGGTGATCGGGCACTCGATGGGCGGCGCGGTGGCCCAGCGGCTGCTCGCGGTGGCCCCGGAGCGGCTGCGCCGGATCGTGGGCGTCTCGCCCGTGCCCGCCTCGGGCCTGCCGCTGGCCGGGGAACAGGCGGCGCTGTTCGCCGAGGCGGCGCACCGCGCGGAGAACCGGCGCGCGATCATCGACTTCACCACCGGGGGCGACCGGCCCGCCGCCTGGCTGGACCGGATGGTCGCCCGCTCGCTGGAGCGCAGCGACGCCAAGGCGTTCCGGGCCTGGCTGGAGTCGTGGTCGGGCGATGACTTCAGCGCCGAGGTCACCGGCAGCGAGGTGCCGGCGCTGGCCGTGGCCGGTGCGCTCGATCCGGCGTTGTCGCCGGAGGTCATGCGGCGGACCTGGCTGTCCTGGTACCCGCGCGCACGGCTGGCGGTGCTCTCCCGCGCCGGCCACTGTGCCATGGACGAGACCCCGCTGGAACTGGTGCGCGTGGCCGAGGACTTCCTGCGGGCGGACGAGGCCGGGGAGACGGCCGGCGCGGACCGGGACGGGCGGGCGTGAGCGGGCGCGCGGCCCCGCCAATCCCGGACGTCTTCGATCCGCGCCGGTACGCCGCCGGGGTGCCCTACGACGACTACCGCGTGCTGCGCGACCATCATCCGGTGGCCTGGCAGGAGGAGCCGGAGGTGCTGGGCTGGCCGGCCGGGCCCGGCTTCTGGGCGGTGACGAGGCACGCGGACGTCGTGCGCGTACTGAAGGACGCGGGGACGTACTCCTCGTACGCGGGCGCCACCCAGATCCGCGACCCCGATCCGGAGGATCTGCCGTTCATCCGGCGGATGATGCTCAACCAGGATCCGCCGGCGCACGGGCGGCTGCGCAGGCTGGTGAGCCGCGCCTTCACGCCGGGGCGCGTGGAGCGGTTCGCGGACGTCGCCCGTGAGCGGGCGCGGGCGCTGCTCGCGGGTGCCCTCGCGCGGGCGCGGGAGGGGGACGGCACGGTCGATCTGGTGGCCGCCGTCACCGACGAGTACGCCCTGCTGAACCTGACGGATCTGCTGGGAGTCCCGGAGAGCGACCGGGGGCTGCTGCTGGACTGGACCCGGCGGGTCATCGGCTACCAGGACCCGGACGAGGCCGCCCCGCCGGTGCTGGACCAGGCGGGCAGGCCGGTCGATCCCCGGTCGCCGGCGATGCTGCGGGACATGTTCGACTACGCCGGGCACCTCGCGGCGCACAAGCGCCGGCACCCCGCCGACGACATCATGACGACGCTCGCCCACGACGCCGGGCTCGCGGACGCGGAACTGGAGATGTTCTTCTTCCTGCTCACCGTGGCGGGCAACGACACGGTGCGCGCCGCGGCCCCGGGCGGGCTGCTGGCGCTGGCGGAGCATCCCGGGGTGTACGAGAGGCTGCGCGCCGAACCGGCCGGCCTGCCGTCGGCCGTCGACGAGTTGCTGCGCTGGCATCCGCCGGTGCTGACCTTCCGCCGGACGGCCGTGCGGGACACCGAGCTGGCGGGCCGCCGGATCCGGGCGGGCGACAAGGTCGTGGTGTTCCACGCCTCGGCCAACCGGGACGAGCGCGTGTTCGCCGACCCGGACCGGCTCGACCCGACGCGCTCCCCCAATCCGCATGTGTCGTTCGGGGACGGCCCCCACGTCTGTCTGGGCGCCCACTTCGCCCGGCTGCAACTGCGGCTGCTGCACGAGGAGTTGCCGCGCGTCCTGCCGGGCCCGCCGGTGCTCGCGGGGCCGGCAGGACGGCTGGTGTCGAACTTCATCAACGGCGTCAAGTCACTGCCGCTGCTGCTGCTCTGACGGGCCATGGGCGCGAAGGGGACGGAGGGACATGTCCGTCACCGTGTCGTGGGCGTCAGGCGGCACGGACCTCCCGTTCCAGATGGGTGGCGAGGGTGACGTAGCGGGGGCGCCGGTGCACCGGGACCAGACCGCGGATCACCAGGTGCCACATCTCGGCGACCCTGCGCGGCAGCCGCCCGACCGGTTCCAGCGAACGGCCCGCGACCCGGGTGCCGACGAAGAAGCAGACGAGGGAGTGGGCGACCACCCCGACGTCGAGATCCCCGTGCAGGTCGGCCTCCCTGACGGCCCCGTTGAATTTGCGGGTGGCGAACTCCAGCCACTCGGTGAACGGGTGCCGCAGCGGCGGCCGTACGGCGATGTCGGCGGTGGCGAGGCGGAGCCCGGCGCGCGGCACGGGATCCTCCACGGCGAGCCGGGCCATCCCGAACGTGGCGCGCATCAGCGCCTCCAACGACGAGCAGCCACGGCTCTCGACGTCGGCCACGAGCTGCCGGGCCGCCTTGGCCTGGAGCTCCAGGATCGCCTGGGCGAGGTCCTCCTTGGCCGCGAAGTGGAAGTACAGGGCACCCTTGGTGACCTTCGCATGTGCGACGATATCGCTCAAGCTGGTGGATTCGTAGCCGTGCCGGTCGAACAGGTCGGCGGCGGCCGTGATGATCGTTGCGCGGGTCTGTTCTGCGCGTAACTGCCTCGCCATCCCCGGACCCCTCCTCGCACCTCAAAAGAACAGGACATGCGGTTTGTTTTCAACCCCCCGCATACGATAACTCACCGCACGGGAATGGGAGTCCAGAGGTCCATCGCACGCGATACGACACCTGTCAGCCGTACTACAGCGCTCGGTGGGCTCCGGGCGGCGGCAACCGCACCCTTGATCCGTCACGATACGAGGCGGACGCCCGGTCTTCAACGGGGAGCCGGAGCAGCCGCAAAACAGCAGGACCGGTCGGTGCTTTCCCGCCCTTGAGAGCGAACAGCGTCCCCTGGCACGGCGGTTGCCGCACCTCGCCGCCCGTCACGACGTCACCCCGTCAGGTCATGGGTCCTTCGAACGGGTGACCTGGGAACTTCTCTGTCCTTGCCGGGAGTTCACCGGGCAGCCGGGCGGACAAGGAGTGCCGTCCGGACACGACGAGGCGCAAGGGAGCTACGGCATGGTGTTCAAGAGGCTGCTGGGTGCGATCGGGGTCGGCGGCCCCTCCGTGGACACGGTGCTGGACGGGGGCGCGGCGCTGCCGGGCGGCGCCCTGACGGGCCGGGTGCTGCTGCGGGGCGGCGGGTCGGCCGTGGACATCGAGCACATCGGCCTGGAGCTGATCGCCCGCGTGGAGGCGGAGCACGCGGAGGGCGAGAGCGAGGGCTCGGTCGTCTTCGAGCGGTTCACCGTGGGCGGCGGCTTCCGGCTCGGCGAGGGCGAGGAGCGCGAGCTGCCGTTCAGCGTGCCGCTGCCCTGGGAGACCCCGGTGACCGAGCTGCACGGGCAGCCGCTCGGCGTCGCGCTGGGCGTGCGCACGGAGGTCGCGGTGGCCGGCGCCCGGGACAAGGGCGACCTGGACCCGCTGGCCGTCCGTCCGCTGCCCGTGCAGGAGGCGGTGCTGGAGGCCTTCGGCGGCCTGGGCTTCGGCTTCCGCTCGGCCGACCTGGAGTACGGCCACATCGGCGGTACGGGCCAGCGGCTGCCGTTCTACCAGGAGATCGAGCTGACGCCGGCCCCGCAGTACGCGCACGCGATGAACGAGCTGGAGCTGACCTTCCTGGCCTCCCCCGCCGGCGTGGAGATCGTGCTGGAGGCGGACAAGCGCGGCGGGCCGTTCTCCGCGGGGCACGACGCCCTGACCCGGTTCACGGTGCGCCACGAGGACGCGCCGGCCCTGGACTGGCAGGCCGAGGTGGACGGCTGGATCCGCCGGATGACCGAGCACCACGACGCCTACGGCAGCCACGCGGCGTACGGCCACGACAGCCACGGCTACGGCCACGCCGGTATGCCCGGGACCGGCCACCACTCCGGCCCGGGGCTGGGCACGGCCGTGGCGGCGGGCGCGGCGGGCCTCGCCGTGGGCGTGGTCGGGGGCATGGTGGCCGCGGAGGCCGTGGACGAGATCGGGGACTTCTTCGAGGGGGAGGAGGACGACGCCGAAGAGGCCTGACCTCAGCCGGCGGAACCGCCCGTACCGTCCCCGTCCTTCATCGCCCGCGCCTCGCTCTTGAGGATCCGCACGGACTTCCCGAGCGCCCGGGCGGTGTCGGGCAGCTTCCGGTAACCGAACAGCACGATGAACACGATCGCGACGACCAGCAGGTGCCAGGGCTCGATGGCGTTGCGGAACATGACGGCCCCTTCTCCGTCTCGGCCTACGGCAACGGAAAGTTGCCGCATTGCGCAACTGTACAACTCGGGTGGAGTCCGTCCGGATGCCGGTCGGCGGTGGGCAGCACGCCGGCGGCCCGGTGCCGGTCCGCGGAACTTCCCGGCCGATCCGTTAGTTTCTACAGTGCTGTAGAAATTCCGTGGGGTGCCGCGAGGGCATCCGACGGCTGTTGCGAGGAGTGGACATGGCCCTGTGGGACCGCATCAAGGAGTCGGCGTCGCAGATGCAGACCCAGTTGGTGGCGAAGAAGAACGACCTGAAGAGCGGCGCGTTCCGCGATGCGAGCATGGCGATGTGCGCGCTGGTGGCCGCCGCCGACGGGACGGTGGATCCCTCGGAGCGGCAGCGGGTGGCCCAGCTCATCGCCACGAACGAGGTGTTGCAGAACTTCCCGGCGGACGACCTGCGGCGCCGTTTCGAGGACAACCTGAACAAGCTGACGGCCGACTTCGCCTTCGGCAAGGTCAGCGTGCTCCAGGAGATCGCCAAGGCGAAGAAGAAGCCTGCGGAGGCGCGGGCCGTCATCCAGATCGGCATCGTCATCGGCGGCGCGGACGGCGACTTCGACAAGACCGAACAGGCCGTGGTGCGCGAGGCGTGCTACGCGCTGGACCTGCCGCCGCACGAGTTCGACCTCTGAGACCTCTGAGACCTCTGAGCGAGGACCGGAAACCCGTCGGCGGGTGTCCCCGGGCCCGGGGACACCCGCCGACGGGCGCCCATGGACTGGCGGCTGCCGGTGGATCAGCCGAGCCCGGCGGACTTCAGCCAGGCCCGGGCGACGTCCAGCGGGTCCTTCTTCTCCGCCTGCACCTGGGTGTCCAGCTCCAGCAGGGTCTTGGTGTCGAGCTTCGCGGAGACCGCGTTGAGCGCGTCGACGCCCTTCTCGGGCAGCGCGCCCTTGCGGACGAGCGGCTGGACGTTCTGGAAGCCGAAGAGGTTCTTCGGGTCCTGCAGGACGACGAACTTCTCCTTGGTGATGTTCGGGTCCGTGGTGAAGACGTCCGCGACCTGGACGGCGTTCTTCTTCAGCGCCGCCAGCGTCAGCGGGCCTCCGGTGTCCAGCGCCTTGAAGGACTTGAATTCGAGGCCGTAGACGGACTTCAGGCCCTCCAGCCCCTGCTGCCGGGCCTGGAACTCCGGCGAGCCGCCGATGACCAGGTCCCCCGCGATGTCCTTCAGGTCGGCGATGGAGGACTTCTCCGTGAGGTGGTACTTCTCGGCGGTGGCCGCGTTCACCGTGACGGAGTCCTTGGACTGCGCCGGCGCCGGGTCGAGCAGGGTCAGCTGGGAGTCCAGCTTGGCGTTGATGGCGTCCTGGGTCTCCTCCAGGGTCTTCGGGGTGGCCTTCTTGTCGAGATGGGCCAGCAGGGCGCCGTTGAACTCGGGCATCACCGTGAGGGAGCCGTTCTTGATCAGCCCGTATGTGGTCTCGCGGCTGCCGATGTTCGGCTTGTACGTGACCTTGATGCCCTTGGCCTTGAGGGCCTCGCCGTAGATGTCGGCGAGCAGGGTGCTCTCGGGAAAGTTGTTGGAACCGACGACCACGCTGTCGCCGTCCGCCTTGCCGCCGGTGAGGGGGTTGTCGGCCTTGTCGCTGGAGGAACAGCCCGCCAGCAGAGCCGTCGCCGCCAGGGCGACCACCGCCGCGCCTCTGCTCCCCCGGATGGACCTGCTGTCATGGGTCGTTGAAGTCACCCGTTGATCCAATCCAGCCGCTTCTCGGTCAGTCAAGTGCCATCGGCCGGAAATCGCCCGCCGGTCCGCGTGTGGTGGTGGGCACCGGGTGTCCTCCTGACGGCGGTTCACCGGCGTAGGGCCCGTACCCGTCGTCGCGGCGACAGCCGTCAGCCCCGGCCGCTGCGGCGCACGCCCGGTGACACCGCGAGCCGCGACACCGCCCAGAACAGGGCCAGGGTCACGAGGGCGAGCCCGGCGACCAGGGTGGCGCCGCCGACGACCTTCTCGTAGTCCTTCTGGTAGAGGCCGTCGATGATGTACCGGCCGAGGCCGCCCAGGCTGACGTAGGCGGCGATGGTGGCGGTGGAGACGATCTGGACGGCCGCGGTGCGCAGACCGCTCAGGATCAGCGGGAGCGCGACCGGCACCTCCACCTGGAACAGCACCCGTGCCTCGGGCATCCCCATGCCCCGGGCGGCGTCCACCGGGGAGGGGTCGACGGAGCGGACCGCCTCGTAGGTGGTGACCAGGATCGGCGGGACGGCGAGCACGACCAGCGGGATCATCACCGGCAGCAGTCCCAGGCCGATCCAGATGAACATCAGCACCAGCAGGCCGAAGCTGGGCAGGGCCCGCCCGGCGGTGGCGAGGAACGCCAGGGCGTTGCCGCCCCGGCCGGTGTGACCGGTGAGCAGGCCGACGGGCAGACCGATCGCGGCGGCGATCGCCAGGGCTTCGAGGCAGTACCCGATGTGCTCGGCGAACCGGGTGGGGATGCCGTCGTAGCCCTGCCAGTGGGCGCTGTCGACGAAGAAGGCGCGCGCGAAGTCGAGGACGTTCACCGGCCGGCCCCCTTCCGCGGCATCCAGGGGGTGAGCAGGAAACGCAGGAGGACCAGCGCGGCGTCGGCGAGCATGCCCAGCACCCCGATGGTCAGCACCGCGTTCACGGCCAGGGCGGGGCGGCCGTAGGTCTGGGCGGCGTAGAGCATGTTGCCGAGGGCGCCCTGGTTGCCGATGAGCATGCCGACGCTGACCAGGGAGATGCTGGACACGGTCGCCACCCGCAGGCCGGCGATGATGGCGGGCACGGCGAGGGGCAACTGGACCTGGAAGTACCGGCGTACGGCGCCGAAGCCCATGGCCTGGGCGGCGGCCAGGGTCTCCGGCGGCACCGAGCGGACGCCGTCCACGATCGCCGGTACCAGCACCACCAGGCTGTAGAGCGCGAGCGGGATCATCACCGTGGTCTCGCTCTGGCCGAAGTAGTCGATGAGCACGACGAAGAAGGCGAGCGAGGGAATGGCGTAGAGGACCGTGGCGATGCCGAGGACGGGCGGGTAGATCCAGCGGAAGCGCACGCACAGCTGCGCCACGGGCAGCGAGACGAGCAGCCCGGCCAGCACCGGCAGCAGGGCCTCGCGCAGGTGCAGCCCGACGAGACCGAGCCAGCTCTGCCCGAGGTCGCTCGGGAGGTCGAAGAACCCGCTCATCGTCCGGCCGCCTCCCCGGCCCGCTCGGCCACCCGGCCGTGGGCGGCCCGGATCGCCTCGCCGATGACCTGCTGGGACACGACACCGACGGCGCGCCCCTCGCCGTCCACCGCCACCGCCCATCCGGTCGGCGAGAGCACGGCCCCGTCCAGCGCGGCCCGCAGCGAGTCGGTTCCGGGCACGAACGGCCGCCCGTAGTCGAGCAGTCGCTCCCGGTCGACGGCGCCGGCGGTGAGCCGGCCGGGCTCGCTCCAGCCCAGCGGCCTGCCGTCGGGGTCGGTGACGAGGAGGTACGGCGCGGCGGTGGCCCGGGCGGCGAGCGTGCCGGCGTCGGCGTCGGCCGGTACCAGGGGCGCGGTCTGCAACTCCAGCCCGGCGGACGGGAAGAAGGAGAGCCGGCGGATGCCGCGGTCGGCGCCGAGGAAGTCCTCCACGAAGGCGTCGGCGGGCGCGCTGAGCAGTTCGGCGGGCGGGGCGTACTGGGCGAGCCGGCCGCCGGTGCGCAGTACGGCGACCCGGGTGCCGAGCTTGATCGCCTCGTCGATGTCGTGCGTGACGAAGACGATGGTCTTGCCCAGTTCCTCCTGGATGCGCAGGAGTTCGTCCTGGAGCTGCTTGCGGACGACCGGGTCGACGGCGGAGAACGGCTCGTCCATCAGCAGGACCGGCGGATCTGCGGCGAGCGCGCGGGCCACGCCGACGCGCTGCTGCTGGCCGCCGGAGAGCTGGTACGGGTACCGCTTGGCAAGTGCCGTGTCGAGCCCGACCCGCTCCATCAGCTCGGCGGCCCGCTCCCGGGCCTGCCGCCTGCTCCGGCCGAGCAGCCGGGGCACGGTGGCGATGTTGTCGAGGATGGTGCGGTGCGGGAAGAGACCGGCGTTCTGGATGACGTAACCCATCGAACGGCGCAGGGTGTTGACCGGCTGCTGCCGGATGTCCTGGCCGTCGAGGAGGATGCTGCCCTCGGTGGGCTCCACCATCCGGTTGATCATCCGCAGGGTCGTCGTCTTGCCGCAGCCGGACGGCCCGACGAGGACGGTGATCGCGCGGTCCGGTATCTCCAGCGACAGCCGGTCTACGGCGACCGTGCCGTCCGGGTACCGCTTGGTGACTGCATCTATCCGTATCAAAACGCCGCGTACCCTTCGGTCCGACCGCTCTGGGCTGATGCGGGGAGAGTCTAGACCGCCGGTGTTGCGACACCTTGGCACGAAGACGGCGGGTCGCGGCCCGGGCGGGCGGCGGTGGGCTCCGCCCGGCCCCGGCCGGCGGGACCGGGGCCGCCGCGCCGCCTCAGCCCTCCGCGGGCGTCAGTCGCAGCGAGATGGAGTTGATGCAGTACCGCTGGTCGGTGGGGGTCGGGTAGCCCTCGCCCGCGAAGACGTGCCCCAGGTGGGAGCCGCAGCGGGCACACCGGACCTCGGTGCGGACCATGCCGTGGGAGCGGTCCTCGACCAGCTCCACGGCGTCGGAGTCCTTCGGGTCGTAGAAGGACGGCCAGCCGCAGTGCGACTCGAACTTGGTGTCGGAGGTGAACAGCTCCGCGCCGCAGGCCCGGCAGGAGTACACGCCCTTGGTCTTGGTGTCCGTGTACTCACCGGTGAAGGCCGGCTCGGTGGCGGACTGGCGCAGCACCGCGTACTCGGCCGGGTTCAGCTCCGCACGCCACTGCTCGTCCGGCTTCTCGACGTCGTACGCCATCAGCTCTCAGCCCCTCATCACTGCGCGAGTCGGTCCAGGATCAGCGGGCCCAGGTCGGTCACGTCGCCCGCGCCCATGGTGAGAACGAGATCACCGGGCTTCGCCATTCCCGCGATCACCGCCGGGATGTCCGCCTTGTCGTGGACGGCGGTCACGTCGGCGCCGGCCGCGCGCGCGGACTCGATGATCAGCTCGCTGGTCACGCCCGGGATCGGGTCCTCGCGGGCCGGGTAGATGTCCAGCACCACCGAGGCGTCGGCGAGGGCCAGCGCCTGCCCCATCTCCTTGCCCAGCTCCTGGGTGCGGGAGAACAGGTGCGGCTGGAAGACGACGAGGATCCGGGCGTCACCGGCGGCGCCGCGCATGGCCTCCAGGTCGGCCGTCATCTCGGTCGGGTGATGGGCGTAGGAGTCGATCACCTGGACGCCGGCCGCCTCGCCCTTGAGCTGGAGGCGGCGCTTGACGCCGGTGTAGGCGGCGAGCGCGGGCGCCAGCTCGGCGGCCGGGATGCCGAGGGCGGCGCCGGCGGTGAGCGCGGCGACCGCGTTGAGCGCGTAGTGGCGGCCCGGCACGGAGACGGCGAAGGTCAGCTCCTGCCCGTCCAGCACCGCCGTCACCCGGCTCTTCAGCCCCTGCGGGACGATCGACAGCACGCGCACGTCGGCGTCCTCGGCCTCGCCGTAGGTCACCACCCGCACCGCGCGGTCGCGCACCCGCCGGGTCAGCTCCCGGGCGCCCTCGTGGTCGGCGGAGACGACCAGGGTGCCGCCCTCGGTGATCCGGCCCACGAAGGTCTCGAAGGACTCGTGGATCTCGTCGATGGAGGCGTAGTTGGCGTGGTGGTCCAGCTCGACGTTGAGGACGATGGCGACCTCGGGCGCGTACTTGTGGAAGCTGCGGTCCGATTCGTCCGCCTCGGCGACGAAGATCTCGCCCTCGCCGTGCAGCGCGTTGGAGCCGGGCGCGTCCAGGTCGCCGCCGATGGCGTACGACGGCTTCAGGCCCAGCTCGGTCAGGGAGACCGCCAGCATCGAGGTGGTGGTGGTCTTGCCGTGGGTGCCGGCCACGGCGATCGGCCGCAGCCCCGTCATCAGCGCGGCCAGCGCGTCGGAGCGGTGCACCACCGGGATGCCCAGCTCGGCGGCGCGGACCAGCTCCGGGTTGTCCTCGCGGATCGCCGACGACACCACGACACAGCTCGCGTCGTCGGCGAGGTGCCCGGCGGCGTGTCCGATGTGCACGGTCGCGCCCAGCGCCCGGAGCGCCTCGGCGGTCGCCGAGTCCTTGGCGTCGCTGCCGGCCACCCGGGCCCCGCGCTGGGCCAGGATCTTCGCGATTCCGGACATCCCGGCGCCGCCGATGCCGATGAAGTGCGGTCGGTCCATGGCGGTAGGAAGGCCGGGTGCCATGCGTTTCTCCCCAGAGACGGTACGTGCCGGAACAGGCCTAGCCTATGCGCTGGAGCACCGGTCGCCCCGCAAGGGGCGCGGGAGGGCGGGCTCGGCCACGAGGGACCCGCGGCCCGCGCGCGACGGGCCCCACGCCTACGCCTTGCTGTGGGAGAACAGCTTCAGCACCGGCACCCCCACCTTGTGCCGCGCCCGCGAAGCCCAGTCCCGGTGGAAGAACTCCTCCACGTAGTGCGGATCGGTCAGGACGATCACCTCGTCCGCGTCCACCTCGGCGACCAGCCCCTTCAGCGCGTCCAGCGGGTGGTCCTCGACCAGCCGCCCCTCCGCCTCGCTCCCCGCGGAGCGCAGCGCCTGGAGCGACACGTCGAGGGCCTGCTGCCCCACGCTCCGCGCCTCGCGGCCCTCGGGGGTCTCGCCCTCCCGCACCGCCTCGTCGAGTTCGCCGAGCGCGATGTCGTCGATGGCCCGCAGCAGCCGGTCCGCCTGCTCGCCGCGCGGCTGGAGCAGCACGTGAAAGGAGACGGGCTCGTCCCCGTGCAAGGTGGTGACGAACTCCACGTCGGCGGACGTCAGGGCCTTCTCGATCATCAGAACGCTTGTGAACACCAGGCGCCTCTTCTCCTTAGAGGGCCCGGCAGGGCCCCTGCGGAAACCATCCTTCCCCGTGATCGCACGGGTACTGCCGCCTTAAGTCTGCCCGCCGGAAGCGAACCGGAACGGATGATTCCGTTGATTTCAAGGCCGACGGTAGCGCCCGAAGAGGAATCCGTCCTCCTCCAGCAGGGACACGAGTTCGAACCGGTGCGGAACGGCGACCGACGGCCCCCCGGAGATGCGCTGCGCGCCGCCCGCCGTCAGCGTCGGCGAGACGGTCAGGCACAGCTCGTCCAGCACCTCCGCGGCGATCAGCTGGCCGAGCAGCCGGGGGCCGCCCTCGGTGAGCAGCCGGGTGTGTCCGAGGCCGGCGAGGGCCTCGACCGCGCGGGCGGGCTCCACGCCCATGCCCTCCCCGGCGACCAGCACCCGGGCGCCTGCCTTCTCGGCGGCGGCGACCCGGTCGGGCGCGGCGGCGGCTCCGGTGAGGATCAGCGTCGGGACCAGGGGCGAGGTGAACAGCGGCAGCGTGAAGTCCAGGTCCAGGCTCGCGCTGACGATCGCGATCGCCGGGACCGGGGCCTGTCCGGCGGCCGCGCGCGCCCCGGCGAACTCGGCGCGCACCCGGGCGGGGCGGTACCCCTCCTGCCGTACCGTTTCCGCACCGACGAGCACGACGTCCGCGAGCGCCCGCAGGGTGCCGAAGATCCGCATGTCGGCGGCGCTGGAGATGGGCTTGGAGTGGCCCTCGTGCTGGGCGGCGCCGTCGAGGGAGGAGACCATGTTGGCCCGCAGCCAGGGCCGCGGGGCGCCCGGCGCGGGGTCCGGGTAGGCATAGGCGGCGGCCAGCTCGGCGAGGTCCCACTCCCGGTCCGCGGCCGCCCCCAAGGCGGCCGGTGCTCCCCCGTCGGCGCGGGCCTGGGCTGCTGTTTCTTCGGTCACAGGGAAGAGGCGTCGCATTCGTGCAGTGTGACACGGCGCTTAGCATGGATAACCGTGTCCTCCTCCAGCACCGCCCCCGGTTCCGGCCCCGTGCCCGACGCGGGCCCCCTCTCCCTGTGCGCCCGCGAGCCGCACGTGCCCGCGGACCGGCTGGTCGCCGAGATGGTGCCGCCGCCGCGCTTCGACTCGGTCCGTTTCGCCACGTACATCCCGGACCCGAACCAGCCCAGCCAGACGGAGGCCGTCCGGGTCCTGGAGGGCTTCGCCGCCGGGCTGGGCGCGCCGCAGGCGTCCGGCACCGGCCGGCGCGGCCTTTTCGGATTCGGCCGGGCGAAGGCGCCCAAGGCCCCGGCCGGCCCGCGCGGGGTGTACCTGGACGGCGGCTACGGCGTGGGCAAGACCCATCTGCTGGCCTCCCTGTGGCACGCCGCCCCGGCGGAGCCGTCCCGCAAGGCGTTCGGCACCTTCGTGGAGCTGACCAACCTGGTCGGCGCGCTCGGCTTCCAGCAGACGGTGCGCACGCTGTCCGGGCACAGCCTGCTGTGCATCGACGAGTTCGAGCTGGACGACCCCGGCGACACGGTCCTGGTGTCGACGCTGCTCGGCAAGCTGGTCGAGGCGGGCGTGGCGCTCGCCGCCACCTCCAACACGCTGCCCGGCAAGCTGGGCGAGGGGCGCTTCGCCGCCGCCGACTTCCTGCGCGAGATCCAGGGTCTGTCGGCCCACTTCCGCACCCTGCGCATCGACGGCGAGGACTACCGCCACCGCGGCCTGCCCGAGGCACCGGCGCCCTTCTCCGACGAGGAGGTCATGAAGACGGCGTTCGCCACCGAGGACGCCTCGCTGGACGACTTCCCGAGCCTGCTGGAGCACTTGGCCAAGGTGCACCCGAGCCGGTACGGCGCGCTGACCGACGGGGTGCGGGCGGTGTGCCTGACCGGCGTGCGGCCGGTGCCGGACCAGTCGACGGCGCTGCGGCTGGTGGTCCTCGCCGACCGGCTCTACGACCGCGAGGTGCCGGTGCTGGCCTCGGGGCTGCCGTTCGACCGGCTGTTCAGCGAGGAGATGCTGAACGGCGGCTACCGCAAGAAGTACTTCCGCGCGATATCCCGGCTCACCGCGCTGGCCCGGGACGCGAAGGGGCTGGTCGGCGCCTGAACGGCGCCATCTGATAACCGATCAACTGACGCGGGTCAAGGGCTACTTCAGGCCACTTGACCCGCGTTTTTTACGCTCTCTCAGCCCGTTAACCTCCAGTTAACCCAGCAAAGGTCTTTGCACGGCTAAGGTGTTTCTTGACCATCCGTTGACCAAGGTTTGGTCTGTACTAGAAACATGAACAGGGCGAAGGGGGGGCTCATGTTCCGCAGTACAGCCGTACGCGGCCTGCTCGCCGCCCTCGCCGCGGTGCTGCTCGCGCTCCAGCTGCGCGCGGGCACCGAAAACTTCGCATCCGCGCACACGTTCGGCCAGACGTTGCTCAAGGCGGAGACCGGAATTGTTCCCTCCGCGTGGTCCGCGCGCGCCGGAGCGGACACGGTCCGCGCCCCCGGCAGCCCGGACGCGCCCGTGGGCACCCCGCATCTTCGCGACCGGCATCGCGGGCCGGCGTCCGGATGGCCCGAAGAGAGCATCCTCGACTCCGGCCGGGGGGCCGGAGAAGCCCCGTCGGCACCGCCCGACGGAACGCGCCACTCTTCCCCGAGAGCCATCAGAGCCCACACCCCGGCAGCGCTTCAGGTCTTCCGCTGCTGAGGTCCGGGCGCCTCGCGCTCTCTCCCCCCACGACCATCGTTCGAGTCCGACGCGCCGGGAAGGCGCGCCAGGAGGAACCCACACACATGCAGCCCCTCATCGACAACGCCCGTACCTTCGGACAACGCCCTGAGGAGTTCGCCAAGCTCGCCGAAGGCCAGTCCCCGCAGGTCCTGTTCATCACCTGCTCCGATTCCCGGGTCGTCCCGGCCCTGATCACGGGCGCCCGCCCCGGCGAGCTGTTCGAGCTGCGCACCGCGGGGAACATCGTCCCGCCCTACGCCTCCGAGCACCCCACCAGCGAGGCGGCCACCATCGAGTACGCCGTGGAGGTGCTCGGCGTCCGCGACATCGTGGTCTGCGGCCACTCGCACTGCGGCGCCGTCGGCGCGCTGGTGCGCGGCGACGACCTCACCGCCGTACCGGCCGTGCGCGACTGGCTGGTCTCGGCCACCCCGCGCCCGTCCGGCAAGGCCGAGGACCCGGAGGTCGCCGACGGCGTGCAGAGCCATGTCCTCACCCAGCTGCTGCGGCTCCGTTCGTACCCCTGCGTCGAGCGGAAGCTGGCCGAGGGTGAACTGAACCTGCACGCCTGGTACTACGAGGTGCACACCGGCACGGTACGGACGCACCGCCAGCAGACCGACAGTTTCGAGGCCCTGTGAGTCCGCCGATGACCGACAACCGCACCCTCACATCACGTTTCCCGCACCTGAAGGAGGACTTCGCGGCCTCGCTCGTCGTCTTCCTGGTCGCCGTCCCGCTCTGCGTGGGCGTGTCCGTCGCCTCCGGCGCACCGGCCGAACTCGGCCTGGTGACCGGCATCGTGGGCGGCCTCGTCACCGGACTGATGCGCGGCAGCAGCCTCCAGGTGTCGGGACCGGCCGCCGGCATGACCGTGCTCGTCTACGAGGCGGTGCAGGAGTTCGGCCTGCCGGTGCTCGGCGTGATCGTGCTCGCCTCCGGCGCCATCCAGATAGGCATGGGCCTGCTGCGGCTGGGCCGTTACTTCCGCGCCATCTCCGTCTCCGTCGTGGAGGGGATGCTGGCCGGCATCGGCCTGGTGATCATCGCCGGGCAGCTCTACCCGGCGATGGCCACCAAGGCCCCCGACTCCGGTCTGGACAAGATCGCCGAACTGCCCGGCACACTCGTGGACTCCTTCGGTGACACCGGCGCGCTGTCCTCCCTGGCGGTGGCCGCGGGCACCATCGCGGTGCTGCTGCTGTGGAAGCACGCCCCGGAGAAGGTGCGCACGGTGCCCGGCCCGCTCGCCGCGGTGGGGCTCGCCACGCTGGCCGTGTTCGCGCTGGACATGCCCGTGGCCACGGTCGAGGTGAAGGGCCTGCTCGGCGCCGTCCAGCCGCCGCCGCTGAGCGCCTTCGGTGAACTGGCCGGCATCGGACTGCTCGGCACGGTCGTCGCCTTCACCCTGATCGCGTCCGCCGAGTCCCTGTTCAGCGCGGCGGCCGTGGACCGGCTGCACTCCGGGCCGCGCACCGAGTACAACAAGGAGCTCATCGCCCAGGGCACCGGCAACATGGTCTGCGGGGCGCTCGGCGCGCTGCCGATGACCGCGGTGATCGTGCGCAGCGCGGCCAACGTCCAGGCGGGCGCCCGTACGAAGGCCTCCCGGGTCCTGCACGGCGCGTGGCTGCTGCTGTTCGCGGCGCTGCTGCCCGACGTGCTCGCCTACATCCCGATCCCGGCCCTCGCGGGCATCCTGATCCACGCGGGCGCCAAGCTGATCCCCGTCCGGTCGCTGGGCACGCTGTGGCGCGAGCACCGGGGGGAGGCGGTGGTCCTCGCCGTCACCGCCGTCTCCATCGTCGCGGTCAGCATGTTCGAGGGCGTGCTCATCGGTCTGGCGCTGGCGGTGGCGAAGTCCGCCTGGGAGGCCTCGCACGTCAAGCTGGACGTCGTGGACGAGGGCGCGGGCCCGATAGAGGCGCGCCTGACGGGCAACGCCACCTTCCTGCGGCTGCCGAAGATCCTGGACAGCCTGGAGTCGCTGCCGCAGGACCGTCCGGTCCGGCTCGACGTGTCCGGGCTGCACCATCTGGACCACGCCTGCCGGATGGCCCTGGACAACTGGGCGGAACGGCACAGCACGGCCGGGACCGACCCGGTGAAGCTGGTCACAGCCGCCTGAGAGCCCTCCCGTGGGGCCGGGACGCCGGAACCTCTCGGCATCCCGGCCCCACGGGCCTATGGTGGCAACAGCAGACAAAACCGACCTCTGGGCGAGGAGGTCGCCATGGTCGAGGACCTTCTGGTGGCCGTTGCGGCGGCGGGCTCCGCCGGTGTCGTGTATCTGGCGTCGGCGGTCCGGGTGATCAAGCAGTACGAACGCGGGGTGCTGTTCCGGCTCGGCCGGGTCAGCGGGGACGTACGGTCGCCGGGCCTGAACCTGATCATTCCCTTCGTGGACCGGCTGCAGAAGGTCAACATGCAGATCGTGACGCTGCCGGTGCCGGCCCAGGAGGGCATCACCCGGGACAACGTCACCGTCCGGGTGGACGCGGTGGTCTACTTCCGGGTGGTCGACGCGGCGAGCGCCCTGGTGAAGGTCGAGGACTACAAGTTCGCGGTGTCGCAGATGGCGCAGACGTCCCTGCGGTCGATCATCGGCAAGAGCGACCTGGACGACCTGCTCTCCGACCGCGAGAAGCTGAACCAGGGCCTGGAGCTGATGATCGACAGCCCGGCGGTGGGCTGGGGCATCCAGGTCGACCGGGTGGAGATCAAGGACGTGTCCCTGCCGGACACGATGAAGCGGTCGATGGCCCGTCAGGCCGAGGCGGACCGGGAGCGCCGGGCCCGGATCATCAACGCCGACGCCGAGCTGCAGGCGTCGAAGAAGCTCGCCGAGGCCGCCCAGCAGATGGCGGAGACGCCGACCGCGCTCCAGCTGCGGCTGCTGCAGACGGTGATGGCGGTGGCGGCCGAGAAGAACTCCACGCTGGTGCTGCCGATCCCGGTGGAACTGCTGCACTTCCTGGAGCGCGGCGGCCGGCCGTCCGCGCCGGAGCAGGACCGGGGCGCCGCGCCGGGGCACACCGACGGCGGACGGGAGCGGTACGCCGACGGCACGCCCCAGCTTCCGGTGACCGACACCGGCGGCCCGCCCCAGGTCCCCGTGATCGGCCCCGACGGCCCACCACAGTCCCCCCTGAACAGCACCGACAGCACTCCGCAGGTCCCGTGACCGTAGGCCCCCCGCCGCAGATGTGAGCCGGGGCGGCCTGGGTACCCGGCGGGCATGCGTGAGCAGCGGAAGGTCACCGATTCGTACTGGTTGCACACCGCTCCCGGGCCCGATCACCCCGCCCTGGACGCGGATCTCGAGGTGGACGTGGCCGTCGTCGGCGCGGGCATCGCCGGGCTGAGCACCGCCCACGCGCTGGCCCGGGCCGGGCGTCGGGTGGCGGTGCTGGAGGCCGGGCGGGCGGCGGCCGGGGTCACCGGCTACACCACCGCCAAGCTGACCGCCCAGCACACGCTGGTCTACGACCGGCTGCGGCGCACCCGGGGCCCGGACGGCGCCCGGCTGTACGCCCGCTCGCAGTCGGAGGCGATCGAGCACGCGGCGGAGCTGGTGGCGGAGCTGGACATCGACTGCGAGTGGGAGACCCGGGACGCCTACACCTATGTCGGGGACCCCTCGCGGGTGGCCGAGGTGCGCGCGGAGGCGGACGCCGCCCGGCAGGCGGGGCTGCCGGCGTCGTTCACCACGGAGACCGGCCTGCCGTTCCCGGTGGCGGGCGCGGTCCGGGTGACCGGGCAGGCGCAGTTCCACCCGGTCAAGTACCTGCGGGCGCTCACCGCCGACCTGCTGCGGCTCGGCGGCCGGGTGTACGAGCACACGCGGGTGACCGGGCTGACGGAGGGCGAGCCGTGCCGGTTGACGACCGCGGCGGGCCCCGTGGTGACCGCCCGGCACGTGGTGATCGCCACCCACTACCCGGTGTTCGACCGGGCACTGCTGTTCGCCCGGCTCTCCCCGCGCCGGGAGCTGGTCGTGGCCGGGCCGCTGGGCGACGGCCCGGATCCGGACGGCATGTACATCACCCCGGACGAGAACACCCGCTCGGTGCGCACCGCTCCCTACGGCCCGGACGGGCAACGGCTGCTCGTGGTCACCGGGGAGCACTTCACGCCCGGCACGGGCGATCCGCGGGCCGGGTTCGACCGGCTCGCCGCCTGGGCGGAGACGCACTTCCCCGGGGTGACCCTGGACCACGCCTGGGCCACCCAGGACAACGAGTCCACCGACACCGTCCCGCTGGTCGGCCCGTTCCACCCGGCCGCCCGGCACACCTATGTGGCCACCGGTTTCGGCGGCTGGGGCCTGAGCAACGGAATCATGGCCGGGCTGCTGCTCACCGCGCTGATCACCGGCCGGGACTGTCTGTGGCGCGAGCTGTACGACCCGCGCCGGCTGAAGTCGGTGGTCCGCGAGGCGCCGTCGCTGCTGAAGACGCAGGCGGAGGTGGCCCGGCACTTCGTCGGCGACCGGCTGAAGCCGCCGGGCTCGGTGGCGGACCTGGCGCCCGGCGACGGCACGCTGGTCCGCTCCGGCGGCGAGCGGCTCGCCGTGCACCGCGACGAGGAGGGCGCGCTGCACGCGGTGTCCGCCCGCTGCACCCACCTCGGCTGTCTGGTCTCCTTCAACCGCGCCGAGCGTGCCTGGGAGTGCCCCTGCCACGGCTCGCGGTTCGCGGTGGACGGCTCGGTGCTCCAGGGTCCGGCGGTCAAGCCGCTGGAGCGGCGCGAGCTGGACTGACCGGCGCGAGCTGGGCTGACCGGCGGGCGCGGGCTGCGAGGCTCGGGGCGGGCCCGCCGGGCGGGTGAGGCCACCACAACACTGGATGTATATAGACTTATAAACCGATATTCGGTTTTACCTTCGTGGGGTGAACCCACCAGCACGTCGTCTCATCGCCCTCTGCCTCCTCGGCGCGGTGCTCACCGCCTGCGGCACCGCGAGACAGGAGCACCCCGCCTCCCCCGCCACCGGTTCCCCCTCGCCCTCCCGCGCACCGGTGCTCGCGCCGGGCCCCGGCGGGCTGACCCCGGTCTTCGAGCACGGCCCGCGCACCCGGGGCAAGACGGTCGCGTTCACCTTCGACGCCGACATGACCGCCGACCAGGGGCCCCGCGCGGCCGCCGGCGAGCGCTTCGACAACCCGGGACTGATCCGGGCACTGCGCGAACTGAAGGTGCCGGCGACGGTCTTCATGACCGGCAGCTGGGCCGAGCAGTACCCGGCCGAGGCCCGCGACCTGGGCCGCGACCCGCGCTTCGAGGTGGCCAACCACTCCTGGAGCCACTACGCCTTCACCGCCGACTGCTACGGCCTGCCGACCGTGGACGCCGGCCGGATGCGGGCGGACGTGGAGCGGGCGTACGCCTCCCTGCGCGCGGCCGGCGTGCCGCACCCGATGCCGTACTTCCGCTTTCCCGGCGGCTGTTACGACCAGCGGGCGCTGCGCGCGCTCAGCGGGCTCGGGGTGACCGCCGTGCAGTGGGACGTGGTCAGCGGTGACGCGTTCGCCACGGACGCCGACGCGGTGGCCCGGCAGGTGCTCGACGGGGTACGGCCGGGCTCGGTGGTCGTCCTGCACTGCACCCGCAGCGCCGCCCCGACCACCGAGCAGGTGGTGCGTACGGTCGTACCGGAGCTGCGCGGGCGCGGCTACCGGTTCGTGAAGGTCTCCGAGCTGATCGGCGAGACCGGCACCGGCCGTTGACCCACGCTCGAGGACCGCCGTCCTACGCTGAAGGCATGAACGACGAGGACTACTGCACCATCGCCGAGGCGGCCCGGCCGCCCAGGGCCGACGGCCCGCCGTACGCGGACTGCGTGCTGTGCCGGGAGCCGACCGAGTACCCGGAGTCGTACAAGGGCATCACGCTGTGCCCGGTGTGCGAGTGGCAGGAGGCCCAGCGCACCGCCTGCTCAGGCTGACCGGCGGGCGGTGAGCCAGGCCGCGGCGGCGCACGCGGCGGCCGCGAGCAGGGCCGCGCCCGCCAGCGGCAGCAGCGGCACCGGCGCCCGCCCGCTGTGCGACCCGGTGACCAGACCGCTGACGGCGGCCCGCGCCGGGGAGCCGGACGCGACCACCGCGAGCAGCGCGCCGAGCAGCATCGCGGGCACCGAGCGCCCGGTGGAGCGCAGCACCGGCGGGCCGGTGAGCGCGCCGACGGCCGTGCCGAGCAGGGCGCAGACGAGCGCGGCCGGCAGCCCGGCGGCCAGCGCCCGCGCCGGCGGGACGCGCGGTGCTCGCGGGATCGCTGATCAGCGTCACCACCACGTCGGCGGCCACGCCCAGCAGCACGGCCGCGAGCAGCGCGGTCAGCAGGCAGGCGAGGTGCGCCCGGGCGGGGCCGCGCGCGGCGGCGACACAGGCCCGGGCGGCGGGCGGCTCGCCGGTGACACAGATCCGTACCAGCCAGGCGGCCACCGGCAGCAGGGCGGCGGCGGTGTAGCCGAGCGAGTCCAGCACCGGCTGTCCACCGCGCACGCCGACGGCCAGGAAGACGGCGTAGAGGATCACCGGGGGCAGCCAGCGCTGGGAGCGCAGCAGCAGGTCGGCCTGGTAGCGCAACAGGGCGGTCATGGGTGGCTTCCGGGGTCGGGGGGCGGGGCGCCGGCGGGTTCGACGCGCACCACGTGCCAGGGCGGGCGGGCCGTGAGCAGGGCGCGCAGTACGACGTCGGAGTGGGAGGCCGGTACGGTGAGGCGGTGACCGCCGGGAGCCGTCTCCACCACGGCGACGGCGGTCCGTACCGCCTCCGGGGGCAGCCGCCCGTCCGGCGGGCCCTGTACGACGACGACGGTGACCGGCCCGTCCACCGCCGGACCGGCGCTTCCGGTACGGCTCCGCAGACCGCCGTCGGTCACGGTGTACGTGGCGTCCGCCGCCCCGGCGAGCCGGCGCGGGTCGTGGTCCACGAACACCACCGCGCCCCCGGCGGCCGTGTGCTCGGCCACCGCCCGGTCCAGCTCGGCCCGCGCCGGCCCGTCCAGCCCGGTCCACGCCTCGTCCAGCACCAGCAGCTCCGGGTCGCCGAGCAGGGCCTGGGCGACGGCGACCTTCTGGCTGCCGCCCTTGGACAGCCGCGCCATCGGGGTACCGGCGTACGGTCCCGCGCCGAACCGCTCCAGCCAGGTGCCCGCGGCACGGGCGGCGGCCTTGCGGCCCAGGCCGTGGAGGGTGCCGAGGTGGGTCAGATAGCCGACGGCCGTGAAGGGCAGGGCGGAGGGGAACCGCTCGGGTACGTACGCCGTGCGCGGCCGGCCGGTGACGCGGCCCTCGGAGGGCGCGTCCAGCCGGGCGAGGAGCCGCAGCAGCGTGGACTTCCCGCTGCCGTTCGCCCCCTCGATCCGGACGAGGGTGCCGGGCGCGACGACGAGGTCCACCCCGCGCAGCACCCAGGGCCCGCGCACACCGTAACGACGGCCCACGGCGGTCAGGCACAGCTCACGGCCTTGATGCATGGAGGCCATTCTGGCCGGGTGGGCTCTGCTCCGGTCGCCGTTTCTCCGGCCGGGCTTCGGCCGGACTTCTGACTGCGACCGGAACCGGGATGGGCGGGGGGCCGGACTCCGCCGGGGACCGCGCGTTGATCGGCGCGTCGGCGGGTTCGTAGGCTGGGCTCTCGTGAGCCACGATCCCGCCCCCTCCAGTGCCCGCCCGTTCCGCGCCGGGACCGATCCCCGCGACGAGGCGCCGCAGTACGTGCTGCCGCTCGTCGTACGCATCGAGCGCGGCGCCCCGCCCGCCCGGACCGACGCGCTCGAGACGGCCGCCCGGGCCGTGCTCGTCCTGCTCTCCGACGAGCGGGCGCACGGCGACGGGGAGTGGGCCGAGGCGGTGCGGAACTGGGAGGACGCGCGGATCCGCAAGGTGGTCCGGCGGGCCCGGGGCGCCGAGTGGCGGCGTGCCGAGGCACTGCCCGGGATCACGCTGACCGGCAAGTCGGCCGAGGTCCGGGTCTTCCCGCCGATCCCGCTGGACGGCTGGCCCAAGGACCTGGCGAAGCTCCAGGTGTCGGGCACCGAGCTGGACGACCCGGAGCCGCCCGTCGCCGCCGATCCGGCGCAGCCGGTGCTGTGGCTCAACCCGGACCTGGAGATGTCGGCGGGCAAGGCGATGGCCCAGGCCGGGCACGGCGCCCAGCTGGCCTGGTGGGCACTGTCCGAGGCGGAGCGCACCGTATGGCGGGAAGCGGGCTTCCCGCTGGCCGTCCGCACCGCCGCCCCCGCCGACTGGCCCCGGCTGACCACCGCCGGACTCCCCCTGGTCCGCGACGCCGGCTACACGGAGATCGCACCGGGCTCCTGCACGGTGGTGGCGGACCATCCGGCGCTGCGACGGCCGTCTTCGTAGGTGATTCGTCACCTGCTCCCCCGACGGGACGTCGACGCCGCAGCCACGCCGACGTCCGAGCGGCCACGGTGCGGCCGGACCGCCGTGGATGCGCGCCCGTCGGCGGGCCGTCACCTCGGCCGGGGAGCGGCCGGCCGGCGCCCGTCGCGTCGGGGTTCCGGATGTGTCCGGGCGTGGTGTTCAGGTCTCCTGCCAGCGCGGTTGCCGTTCTTGCCGGCATCGGTGGTGGACGTCTCGACCGGGGCTGTCGGGGGACAGTGCCGGGTCGGGGTGGGGAACGCAGCCGGTGTCCCGCCAGATGCCGGTGCTGTGGAACCAGTGGTCGGTCGCGAGTAGGTCGAGGTCGTGGGTGCTGTGCCCGTGTGCGCGCAGGTGGGTCCGGGCCTGCTCCAGGCTGACGTTCCGGTGTGGCAGGGAGAGCCCGGCCCGCCGGGCGAAGTACCGTAGGAGGGTGCGGGCGGAGACGGGGGACGGGTGGTTGGCGTGGTAGGCGCGACCGCGCAGGGCCCGTGACGGAGCCGTCGCCGCGGCCACGGCCAGGCGTGCGAGGTCGTCGACGGTGATGACGGAGTGCAGGCTGCGCCAGCCGTCGACGGTGAACGGCAGCGCGCGGGCCAGCCGGGTGATGCCCGGGCCGACCCATCGGTCGCCCGCCCCGTGCACCAGGTGCGGGCGCAGCACGGTGCCGTCGGCGGCGAGTACGGCGTCCTCTGCCTCGGCGCGGCTGCGGGAGGCGTCGGAGACGGGGGCGCGGCGCAGTTCCTCCACGGTCGCGTCGCGGAACGGACCGCGACCGTAGACCGCGGCGGTGCTGACGTAGACGATGCGGCGCACGCCCGCGCGGGCGGCTTCCCCGACCAGGGCTCTGGTCCCGGCGGCGTTGACCGCCGCACACGCGTCGGGCGGGCCCGCGACGCAGGAGGAGCAGTGCACGAGGACGTCCACGTCCGCGCAGATACGGGTGAGGGTGTCCGGATCGGTCACATCGCCGGTGACGACAGTGGCATGCGCCGGGGCGGCTGCCGGAGCGCGGTGGTGGCGCAGCAGGCGCAGTCGCGCGTCGGGATGGGCGCGTGCGGCCCAGTGGGTCACCCGGCTGCCGATGAAGCCGCTCGCCCCGGTGATCAGGATGGTGGTCATAAGAGGCCCCCCCGCCGGCCCTGGGCGCCGTCGGGTGACCAGAGGGTGAGCGTCGCGGAGAAGCTCTCGGCACCGTCCTGGACACCACGCACGCGGACGCGCGGACCGGGCCCGGCCGAGTGGATGTGTTCCGCCTCGATGTAGCAGGGCGAGCCGAATTCGACGTATCGGGTGAAGACGCTGTCCATCGTGATCGGGGGCTGCCGGCGGGAAGCGCCGTGCAGGGCGTGGGCGGCCTGCCGTGCGGCCTCGAGGAGGACCATCCCGGGGACGTGGTCGACCGGGTGGTCGAAGAGGATGGGGTGGGTGGTGTCCGCGCGCAGTTGCCAGCGGCCCGGGCGGTCGGCTGCGGCGAGGACGACGTCTTGCGGATGTTCACGGCCGACGGCCCGCGGAGACAGTGCCTGCGGCAGTGGCAGGGCCTTGCTCGGTGCTCCGGCACGCAGCCGCCGGTAGACGGCCGGGGAGGCGCAGCCGAAGGCGGCCTCGGCCTCGGCGACGGGGCGGCCCTCGCGCAGGAGGACCGCGTGGTACCGCATGCGGGACAGGTGGCCGGAGCGGTAGGCGATGTCACCGCAGGTGATCTTGAGTTCGACGTCGGCGGGGGTGGCGCCGATGCGCAGGCCTTCTTCGGTGACGGAGTACGACAGGCTCTGCAACAGGAACTGGTGACCGAACGGAACCTGGTACTCGGCATGGGCGAGGAGGGCGCCGGTCTGGCGGACCGTCTCGGCCAGCAGCAGCGGGTCGAGGCGCCCCGCCACGGGTGTGAAGAAGGCGTGGGTGCGGGGCCACTGCGCGGCGACGGTGAACGAGTCGGGGCCGTCCGCTCGCCAGCCGGTGAGAAAGACCTCGGCGACCGCTGCCCGGTGGACGTACTGGCGGGGGACGGTGGCGGTCAGAGCCAGCAGATCGTCGTCGCTCAGCGGCGTCCACGTCCGCTCGGCAAGGGTGTTGCGGTCGGCTACGGGGGTGGAGCGGGCGAGGGTCGGAACAGGGTGGAGCGTCACCTTGATCTCCTCTTGACCTTTGTCCTGACAACTGTGTCCTGACAACGCGAGGGGTCCGGGCCGCAGCAGGACCGGACCTGCCGCCGGTAAAATACAGACCGATCTGTCTGTACTTCAACAGGCATCTTGGGAGAGCACAGTGGCGCAGCAGGAACGAGCGCTTCAGACCCGGCGGCAACTGGT
The DNA here is from genome assembly GCF_011820545.1 of Streptomyces sp. DSM 40868. Lineage (NCBI taxonomy): Bacteria > Bacillati > Actinomycetota > Actinomycetes > Kitasatosporales > Streptomycetaceae > Streptomyces > Streptomyces sp. DSM 40868. The sequence continues at coordinate 6,714,874 of NZ_CP050504.1, read as the reverse complement.
GGAGGCGGCGGCCTCCGTGTTCGCCGAACGGGGCTACGACGGGGCCAGCACCGGGGAGATCCTGACCCGGGCGGGATTCACGCGCGGGGCGATGTACCACCATTTCGCGTCCAAGGAGGCCATCGCCCAGGAGGTGGTGGCGGCCCAGATCGAGGCTTTGCGCCCGCCGAGGACCAGCGTCCGGCTGCAGGCCGCGATCGACATCACGCTCACCTACGCACGACTGCTGCAGACCAGCGACGTGCTGAGGGCGGCGGTACGTCTCACGGTCGAGGAAACCTCCTTCTCGCAGAGCAGGACGGCGCCCTATCAGTGGGCCCTGGACGTCATCGAGAACGTGCTGCGCGAGGCCGATGCGGGCGGTGAGCTGCTGCCGGGCACGCCGATCCCGGATCTCGCCCAGCTCGTCGTGGGGTCGTTCACCGGCATCCAGCTGCTGTCGAACCTGGTCAGCGGCCGTGAGGACCTGCTGCACCGGGTGTCGGTGATGTGGAACGTGCTGTTGCCGGGCATCGCCGTGCCGGGTGTCCTGCGGCGGCTCGACACGCACGAGGAACGCGGTCACCTTCTGAGCGGGACGCAGGGCGACGCGGACGATGTGTGACGCGCGCCGGGGGGGACTCCCCCCCCGGCGCCCACCGGCTTGGAGCCGCGGCGGCATCGGGCAATACCGGTCGGCCGCCCGGGGATCAGACGGCCTCCGGCTCCGCCAGCGCGCGGCCGAGCTGTTGCCACAGGCCGACGGATTCCGCGAGGTACCACCACCGCGGGTCCCGCCGGCCCAGCGCCTCCAGTCCGCCGAACACGCTGACGACCAGCGTGGCCGCCTGCGCCGGGCCCGGCGCGGAGGCGGCCGTGCGCTGCTCACGCGCGATGCGTCGGCGCACCAGGCAGGTGAACTGCGCTTGCAGGGCGGCGACTTCCCGGGGATCGAGGAGCGCCAGGCCGGATCGGAGCACGACGTCCTGGCGCAGCCGCCGGAACAACTGCTCCGCGAGGCGGCACAGGGCCTCCGCGACCGGCCGCCGGTCGGCCACGAAGTGCCGCAGCAGCAGGCGCAGCGTCCCCCGCGCCTCGTCGCGCAGGGCCCGCAGCAGGTCCTGCTTGCCGGAGAAGTGATGGCTGAGGGCGCCCCGGCTGACGCCCGCCCTGCGGCAGACCCCGCTCATGCTGGCGTCGCCGGTTCGGTCCACTTCGTGCGCGGCCGCCAGTACCAGGGCGCTCCGGGTCCGGTAGCCGCGAGCCTGAGTCGGCATATCGAATACGGGTCGGTCGGTTCGGAATGGCGTGCCGGCGGTCAGTCCGCCCCCGGAGCCGCCAGGGCCCCGCCGCGCCCCCAGAACGCGGGGTCCGTCTCCCGGATGATCACCGTGACGGCCTCCTCGGGGCAGCCGGCCCCTTGGGCGACCACCTCCGTGACCCTCTTCACGGTCGTCGCGCGCGTGTCGGCGGTGCTGCCGCGCCACCAGTCGATCGTCACCACGGGCATGGGGAGGTCCTTTCGTCTCTTGTCGCTCACTGAGGTGGCCCGCCATAACAGGCAGACCGATCTGTTTGTTATTCTCTGAGTGCGTAGCTCTCCGCACGGCTGTCCACGCCGTGTCCGCACAGCCGGCCGGCCCGTGGTGTGTCACGGGCGGACCGCGTGCCCAATCGATGTCGATGAGGGAGTGTTCGTGCATTCAGTCGGGATCGCGCGTAAGGATCATGCCGCCGTACGCAGTGGCCACCGGCAGACCACGGCCCTCCGCGCTGTGGGAGGTGCCCTGCCGTCGTCCCGCGTCGAGACGGCCGGCCCGTCGTCCCTGGAGGGTGAGCTGGACGCCGTCGAGGCGGTGCTCACCCGCGCCCAGGCGGCCCTGAAGGAACAGCTCGCCCGCGCGCGCAGCCTGCGGCGCGAACTCGCGGAGATGCCCCGGCTCGCACCGGTGCCCAAGGAGCCGGGACGCGAGCTGGTGCTGAGCGCTCGTCGCGAGGTGTGGGTGGCGCTGGCCCCTCCCCCCTCGCTGGCTTGCCTGAAGGACGCCGAGGCCCAGTTCGCGGATCTGACCTCCCAGGGTGTGGCGCTGCGCGCCCTGTACCCGAGCACCGTCCTCGCCGTCGACGGCGGCGCGGAGCATCTGGAACGGACGGCGGAACTCGGTGTGGAGTGCCGCATGGTGGACATCCAGCAGGTCTTCACCGCCGTGGTCGACCAGGAGTTCGTGTTCATGGCCGCGGGCCTGCGCCCGGGCGAGGAGGGCGAGACGGTCTTCCGCGCACCCCAGGACGTCGCCCTGCTGAGGCAGTCGTTCGAGCAGACCTGGCGCTCGGCCCGGCGGGTGCACCCCGGATCCCGGGCGCGGCAGCGGCTGACGGCGGAGCAGCTGACGATGCTGCGACTGATGAGCTCCGGGGTGAAGGACGAGAAGATCGCCCGGCTGCTCGGCGTGTCCTCCCGGACCCTGAGCCGGCTGATGGCCGGCGCGATGGAGGAACTGGAGGCCCGCAGCCGGTTCGAGGCGGGGGTTCGCGCCGCGGAGCTCGGCCTGCTGAGCTGACCCGGGCCGATCACGGTCTGGGCGGCTGTGTCGCCTCGGCGCCGGCCAGGGCCGAGGCGACGGCCTGGCGCAGAGCCTGGCGCAGATGCCAGACGAGGTTCTTCAGCTCCGTCTTGCTCGGGCTGGAGGAGAAAGCCGAATCCGCCGCCTCCAGCACCCGCAGGGCACGGCCCACATCCAGCCCCTCGCTCTTTCCCTGCTCCGTTTCCATTCCTTTCTCTCTCCTTTCCTGCCTTGTTCCTCCGGTACAGTCTCTTTCTCTCTTCGCCCTGATCCCTTACGGGAAGAGGAGCTCCCTCGCCGAGAAGATTTCCCACGGTGTCATGAAAGCACTCGGGAAAGTTCCGTGAATGCCTGTTGGCCAGTGCCGGACAGGCGGGTATTCGCCATTGACACCGAGCTCGACGTGCATGGACACCTGTCAGGGAAACGCCAGGCGACTCTTCGCCACACCATTCGGTGGACAAGCGGCACACCGACCGAACACGATTGTGGCCACGCGATCGGAATTCACCCGACGAGTCGGAGGTTGCCTCGGTGAACGAGACCGTGCACGAATTGATCGAACTCGGCGAAGAAGTGGCCACGGCGCTGTCCGAACACCGCCCGGTGGTCGCGCTGGAATCGACGGTCATCGCCCATGGAATGGCCTATCCGGGCAATGTGGAGACGGCCCGGGCCATCGAGCAGGCGGTTCGCTCGGCCGGCGCCGTGCCCGCCACCATCGGTATCGCGGACGGCCGCTTCGTCGTCGGGATGGACGACAAGAGGATCGAGCAGTTCGCCACCACGCAGGGTGTGCCCAAGGTCAGCAGCCGGGACATCGGCCCGGTGCTCGCCGGCGGTGGCCTCGGCGCCACCACCGTCGCCTCCAGCCTGGTCGCCGCCGACCTGGCGGGCATCCCGGTGTTCTCCACGGCCGGCATCGGCGGCGTCCACCGCGGGGCGCAGACCACCTTCGACATCTCCGCCGACCTGGTGCAGTTCACCCGCAGTCGGGTCGCGGTGGTGTGCGCCGGCGCCAAGAGCATCCTCGACCTCGGGCTGACCCTGGAGTACCTGGAGACGCTCGGCGTTCCCGTCATGGGCTACCGGTGCGACGACTTCCCCGCGTTCTACTGCCGTTCCTCCGGCTTCCGCAACCCGCAGCGGATCGACGACCTCGACGCCATCGCACGGGCCCTGCGCGCGCACTGGGCCGCGGGTCTGCCCGGCGGCGCCCTGGTCACCCACCCGATCGCCGAGGCGGACGCCCTCGACGCGCAGGCCATGGAGGAGGTCATCGAGCGGGCCCTGGCCGACGCCGACGCGGAAGGGGTCACGGGGCCGGCCATCACGCCGTATCTGATGAAGGCCGTCTCGCGGGCCACCGAGGGCCGCAGCGCGGCCGCCAACCGGGCGGTGCTCATCTCCACGGCGGCCGTCGCGGGCGAACTGGCCGTCGCCTACACCCGGCAGGCCGGCGTCGGGGGAGGTGAGGACCGGTGATCCAGGCGGCCGTCTTCGACCTGGACGGAACCCTCGCCGACACCCCGGCCGCGATCGGCCGCCTGCTGACGCGGGTGTGCGCGGAGTACGGAGTGGACGTCACCGAGGCACAGGTGGCACCGACCATCGGCAAGCCGCTGGAGCCCTCCGTCGCCGCACTGCTGGGGCGGGCGGTGGACGACCCGGTCACCACGCGGGCGGTGACCCGCTACCGGGAGCTGTTCGACTCCGACGTCCTCAGCGCGGGACCCGCCCTGTTGTACGAGGGGGTCGCCGAGGGGCTGCGGGACCTGCGGGAGCGAGGGCTGCCGCTGGCCGTGGGCACGTCGAAGATCTCCGCCAGCGCCGAGAAGCTCCTTGCCGCCACCGGGATCCGTGAGCTGTTCGGCCCGGTCGTCGGCAACGACATGGTGCGGCGCGGCAAGCCCGACCCGGAGATGGGTCTGCGGGCCGCGAGCGAGCTGGGTGTGCCGGTCGAGCGGTGCGCCTACATCGGTGACACCGGTACTGACATGCGCATGGCTGTCAGTGCGGGGATGCTGCCGGTCGCGGTCACCTATGGCGTCGGCGCCGAGGAGGAGCTCGCCGGCGGTGGCGCGCTGATCTGCCGGTCCTTCGGCGAAGTCGTACAAACCCTGTCGGAACACGTCCCGGCCGACCCGGTCCGTGCCTGAGGCACGAGACCGGACGCCAGGAGAAAGCACAGTCATGACCACAGAAGCAACGTCGGGGAACCCGACCGGCGCGATGGCCGCCGCCCAGAGCGCTCCCGAACCGGCCGACAACAGGATCAGCGGCCGGCAGGCATGGGCCCTGGCGGTCCTGGGCTGCGGATTGTTCCTCGCCACCCTCGACCTCTCCATCGTCTACGTTGCCCTGCCCAGCATCGGCGAGGACCTGGCGCTGCCCGAGAGCAGGCTCCAGTGGATCGTCAGCGGCTACGCCATCTTCTTCGCCGGGTTCCTCCTGGTGGGGGGACGCACCGGGGACCGCTTCGGCGCCCGCAGGGTCTTCCTCGGCGCCACCGCGCTCTTCGGGGCCAGCTCACTGGCGGCCGCGCTGACCCAGGACTTCACCACGCTCGTCGTCGCCCGCGCTCTGCAGGGCATCGGGGCCGGACTGCTCGACCCGGCCACCCTGGGACTGATCCAGCAGGTCTTCCCGCCCGGCCCCAAGCGGAACCGCGCCATGGCCGTATGGGGCGCCGTGGGAGCGATCGGCCTGGTCGGCGGTGTCGCCCTGGGCGGGCTGCTGACGACGGTGTCGTGGCAGTGGGTGTTCCTCGTGAACGTACCGATCGCCGCCGCGGTCATCGCCGCCGGTCTCTTCCTGCTGCCCGGCCGCCGCACCGACGCGGCCGCGCCGACGCCGCTGAACGCGCTGAGCGGGATCCTCGGCACCGGCGCGATCCTCCTGCTCGTGCTCGGCCTGACCCGCCTCGGGGACGCGGGCTGGTCCGACCCCGCCACCCTCGTCGGCCTGGCCGGCTTCGTGGTGCTGGCCGCCCTGTGGGTGGTGCGCGAGCGGACCAGTGCCAGCCCCCTGATCGCCCGCGAACTGTGGCGCACCCGGTCGCTGATGGTGGCCTGTGCGGTGGACGCCTGCTATGTGCTCAGCATCGGCGTGGAGTTCTTCCTCGTCACGCTGTTCCTGCAGGACCAGCGGGGCTTCAGTCCCCTCGCCGCCGGGCTCGGCTTCCTGCCGCTGACGGTGACGGTGATCATCGGCAACGCCGTCACGGACCGGCTCGTCGGGCGGCACGGGCCGAGGACCATGGTGATGGGCGGGTTGCTGCTCGCCGCGATCGGCCTCGGCCTGCTGGCGGTCGGGGTACACAGCGACAGCTACGCGATCGGTGTGCTGCCCGGGCTGCTGCTGTCCGGACTGGGCAACGGCATCGCCTTCCCGGCCATGTTCATCGCGGCCACCTCCGAGATCCCCGGGGAGAACCAGGGCGTCGGCGCGGCACTGGTGACCACCACGCAGAACGTCTTCCAGGCGCTCGGGCTCGCCGTCCTGGTCATCCTCCTCGGCGCGCATCCCGGCACCGGCAACTTCACGACCACCTTCGCCGCCACCGGCGCCATGGCCCTGCTCGGCACCTTGGTCGCCGCCACCGGCCTGCGTGGCCCGCTGGCCGGCAAGGCGGACTGAGCATCCGCCCCCGCGCACAGCCCGACCGCGGCCACCTGCCCCACGCACAGCACAGCCGCGGCCACACACGCAGGACAACCGCGTCCGCCCGCCGCCGCGATGCCGGTGCGGCCACCCGGCCGCACCGGGCGGAACCCCCTCACCGCGGCCGCCGCGTCCGGGGGCCCGTCCTCCCTCACAGGCCCCCGGACGCGAGGCCCCCGCCCCGCCGGCGCCCGCCGCCGGCCTTCCGGAAGGAGCCCGGGAAGCACCATGGAAATCCTCGCCAGCCGCATCGTCATCCGTCCCACCGACCCCGAAGCGGCCCGCCGCTTCTACCGTGACCAGCTGGAGCTGCCGGTCTACCAGGAGTTCGGCAGCGGTCCCGAACGCGGCACCGTCTTCCACCTGGGGGGCGGATTCCTCGAACTCGTCGGCCGGTCCACGACGCCGCCGACCGACCAGCCCGCCCTCTGGCTCCAGGTCCGCAACCTCGCCGCGACCCGCGCCCGGCTGCTCGCCAACGGCGTCACCCCGGCCCGTGACGCGCGGGTCGAACCCTGGGGACTGTGGGAGATGCACCTCAACGACCCCGACGGAGTGCGCATCTACGTCGTCGAGGTCCCCCAGGACCACCCCTTCCGCCACGGCGTTCCGGCCCCCGACACGCCGGCGCCCATCCCCCTCGAAGAGCAGATCGCTCGCATAGAGGCAGGCAGGTGAACATGTCGCTCTACATACGCGCCTCCGCACAGCGCGCTCCCGAACAGCGCCCGGGCGACCGGCGGGATGTGCGGCCCCGCCCCGACGAGTCCTACCTGGGCACCCCCGAGCAGGCCGAGCAGGTTCCCATCGGCACGAACGTGTGCAGGATGCTCGTGCCCACCCACGCCACCGGCGGCAGGCTCGGCCTGTTCTCGCTGTCGATGCCCCCGAACGGTCCGTACGCCTCGCCCCACTTCCACAAGGAGATGACCGAGCTGTTCGTGGTCCTGTCCGGTGAGGTGACCCTGACCAGGGGTGAGACACCGGTGACGGCCCGGCCCGGTACGGCGCTCTACGTTCCCCCGGGCACCCCGCACGGCTTCGCGAACGTCTCCGACACACCTGCCGAGCTGCTGATCGCGTTCATGCCGGGCCGTCACCGCGAGGACTTCTTCCGCGGGCTGGCCGAGCTGCTGAACCGGGACGTCGTCCCCGGCGAGCAGGAACTGGAGGAATTCGCCGAGCGGTTCGACCAGTACCGGTACCGCTCCTGACGGGCCTGACAACCGGGGGGAAAATCCATGCCGCGCCTGCACGCGCCGACGGAGTCCGGAGAACCGGCATCCGTCGAACCGGCAACCAGCAACGCGACGTTCAGCAGACTTCCGTCCCTGACCGGCATGCGGTTCATCGCCGCCCTGCTGGTCTTCGCCACACACATATCCGCCAACCGGCTCTTCGCCTCGCGGGCCACCGACGACGGCCTGGCCGCCGTGCTGGGCCGCACCGGATGGCTCGGCGTCAGCTTCTTCTTCGTCCTCAGCGGCTTCATCCTGACCTGGTCCGCCCGCCCCGCCGACACGGTGCGAGGCTTCTGGCGCCGCAGGATCGTCAAGATCTACCCCAACCACCTGGTCACCCTCGTGGCCGCGCTGGCCCTGATGGCGGCCGTCGGGCAGACCATCAGGCCCTCGGCCACCGCGGCGAACCTGCTGCTGCTCAACACCTGGGTGCCCGTCGTCGACATCTACGACAGCCCCAACGGGCTGAGCTGGTCGCTCTGTTGCGAGCTGGCCTTCTACCTCGCGTTCCCGCTTCTGCACCGTCTCGTCGTGCGCATCCCGTCCACCCGGCTGTGGGTGTGGACAGCCGCGGTGGGGCTGCTCGTCATCGCCGTGCCCTTCCTGGCGCGTGCACTGCCCACCGCACCGGTCACCCCGTGGGCTGCCGACATCCCGTTCTGGCACTACTGGCTGGCCTACAGCCTGCCCCCGGTACGGATGCTCGAGTTCGTCCTGGGCATCCTCGTGGCCCGCACCGTCCTCACCGGCCGCTGGGCCGGCCCGGGCCCCGTGACGGCGACGCTGCTCACCCTGGCCGCCTACGGTGTGATGACCGTGGCACCGGCCGAGTTCGCCATGGCGGCCGTCCCCGCCGTACCGCTGGCCCTGCTGATCGCGGCCATCGCCACGGCGGACATCACGGGCGCACCGTCACCGCTGCGGTCGGCGGCCATGGTGCGGCTGGGCGAACTCTCCTTCGCCTTCTACATGGTCCACGAGCTGATCATCCGTTACGGGCTGCGGGCCCTGGGACACCACTGGAGCACCGCCGGGGGCCTCGCCCTGACAGCGGGCCTGTTCAGCGCGTCACTGGGGTGCGCCTGGCTGCTCCACAGGTACGTGGAGGTGCCCGCGATGCGCCGCTGGGGCAGCCGGCGCCGCCCCGCGCCCGCCGCCGCGGACGTCCCGCCCCCCGCGCGGCAGCCCGGCGGGGACCAGCGCCGGGACCCGGACACTCCGGTGCCGGCCCCTCGCTGACCGGCAGACCCGAACCGCTGCCCTGCGCGAGAGCTTCGTACCGCGGCTCCTGCCCGCCTGCCGCGACATCATCCCCTCACGACAAGGAACAGTCATGTCCACGACAGCCACGCGCGGCGCCGTCATCCCCGCCGGCACGCTCACCTTCACCTCCGCCGGCCAAGGAGTGACCACCGCCACCGCGGTCGGCGCCCATCTCGGCGCCCGCATCGTCCGCCTGGACGTCGTCCGTATCGCCGCGGGCCGCACCTGGGCACTTTCGCGGGCCGCCCACGAGGAGAACGTCATGGTGGTCTTCGCCGGCCCCGGCACCGCAGCCTCGGGAGCGCACACCCGCGAGGTCACCCGGGGCGACGCCGTCTACTCGCCCACGGGCGACACCCTGGGCATGACGGCGGCCGGCACGGACGTCACCGTCTACCTCTGGCGCAGCCGTCTGCTCCCCGGCCGCCGTCCCGGCGCCGCCCCGGCACGCTTCAGCCGCCTGTGGAACACCGACACCCAGCTCACCGGCTTCACCGGCACGGGCCAGGCCCCCGCCTCCCGGCGCACCGCCCCCATGAACTTCCTGTTCTGGCCGGGCACCGGCAGCCCGCAGCTGTGCCTGCACTGCGGCTGCATGCAGGCCGGGGAGTACTTCAACGTCCATGTCCATCCGGACAGCGAGGAGGCCTTCATCGTCTTCGAGGGAACCGGACAGCTCCACCTGGACGGCGAGTGGATCGACGCCGCCCCCGGCGACGTGCTCTTCGCCCCGCCCGGAGTGCCGCACGGCACCCGGCACCCCGCCACCGACCCCGCCGCCCCGCGTTTCGCCACCTGCGGCGGTCCCACCCCCTTCGACCCGGTGCTCTACCAGCGCGCCGGACTGTCCACCGAGGTGAAGTGATCAGGATGTGCAGGATATTCGGCCACTTCGACAGCCAGGCCACGGTGCACGAGCTCAAGACCGTCGCGGCGCTGCAGCGCCACGGCGGCCCGGACGCCCAGTACATCACCACGGGCGACACCTGGGGCCTGGGCAACAACCGGCTCGCCATCATGGACCTCGACGGAGGCGACCAGCCCTACGTCCTCGACGGCATCGTCGTCGTCTTCAACGGCGAGATCTACAACCATCACGAGCTGCGCCGCATGCTGACCGCCCGCGGCCACCGCTTCCCCGATCTGTGCGACGGATCGATCCTGCCCGCGCTGTACGCCGAGTACGGCACGGCGTTCACCGAGCACCTCGACGGCATGTACGCCGTGGCCGTCGTCGATCTGCGCGGCGAGCCGAAACTCGTGCTCGCCACCGACGACATGGGCATGAAGCCGCTCTACTACCACTGGAACGCCGCCGAACGGCACCTGTACTTCGCCTCCGAGCTGCCCGCCCTGCTGTCCTTCCGGGCGGTCCAGGCCCGGGCCTGGGAGCCGGGACTGGACGCCTACCTGGCGACCAAGACGCCGTTCAGCGAGCAGACCATGTTCGACGGCATCCGGGTCCTGCCTCCCGCCGCCACCGCGGAGGTCACCCGCGGCAGCGGGCTGCGCATCCGGGTACGGGACACCTCGGTCCCGCCGGCGGACGCCGGTCCGGAGGAGGCCGCCGAGCGAGTCCGCGAGCTGCTGCGCCACGAGGTCCACCGTCTGACCCGGGCCGACGTACCCGTCTGTGCCATCACCAGCGGTGGGCTCGACTCCAGCCTGGTGACGGCCCTGGCCGCCGAACGGGTCGGGGAGCTGCACAGCTTCAACATCGCCTACCGCGGTACCTGGCCGGCCGACGAGCGGGGCTTCGCCCAGGAGGTCGCCAGCCGCCACGGCACCCGCCACCACCAGGTCGAGATAGACCCCGCGGACTTCCCCGACCTGCTGTCGGACGTGGTGTGGCACCTGGGCCAGCCGAACGCCGACCCCATCACCCTGAGCACCTACGCGCTGTTCCGGGCCGTCCACCAGGCCGGGTTCAAGGTGGCGGTCACCGGGGACGCCGCCGACGAACTCTTCGGGGGCTACGACCGGATCAAGGCCGCGTTGAAGGCCGGCGCCGGCCACGACTGGGTGCCCGCCTACGTCCGCGCGCTCGCCGCCGTCCCCCGCGAACGGCGGCTGGGGCTGTACTCCGACGACTACCGGCACTTCATCACCGCACACGGCACCGCCGAGGACCATCTCGCGCAGGCGCTCACCTCCTCGCCGCACGACCGGCTGACGGCGATCACCGAGGTCGAGATCGGCCGCCGGCTGCCGGCCTACCACCTGCGCCGGGTCGACCACCTGTCCATGGCCTCCTCGGTCGAGGTGCGCCTGCCCTTCTGCCAGCCCGCCCTGGTGCGCTACGCCCGCTCCCTGCCCGCTGCGCTCAAGGTCGAGGGCGATCAGGTCAAGAAGGTCCTGTACGCGGCGGCCGGCGGACTGCTGCCCGACTCGGTCCTCAACCGGCCCAAGCAGCCCTTCACCCTGCCGATCACCGCCATGCTCTGCGACGGCCAGCGGCTGATGGAGTTCGCCCGGGACATGCTGGCACCGGCCCGGCTGCGCCGGCACGGCCGGCTCGACCCGGACGCGGTGCAAGCCCTCCTGCGCACCCAGAGCACCACCCCGACCGACGCCTCCGCCCTGGCCGTGTGGTCCCTGCTCATCCACGAGCTGTGGCTCGACCAGTTCCACGCCGCCACTCCCCGAAACCGACACGAGGTACTCGCATGATCGCCTATCTCGCCCAGGCCACCGGCGCGCCCACCCCCACGCTGGTTCTGGACGCCAGCTTGGTTCCTCCGGAGGAACCGGACATACGCGCGGTCCTCACCACCGTCCGCTCCTGGCTGGCCGCCAACGGCCACCACGACGTACTGAAGTTCGCGCTCGTCACCCCCTCCGCCCACCCGCTGTTCGACCTGGACTACCGCTTCGTGCAAGGGCTGCCCGACGGCCCGGGCCACTTCGACTTCCGCGGCTCCTGCGGGCATTCGATCCTCTCCTCGGTGCTGGCCGCCGACACACTCGGCTGGCTGCCCGGACTCGCCCCCGGCAGCCGGGTCCGGGTGCGGGTCCTCAACAACGGCGACCACGTGGTCTGCGAGGTGGACGAGGCCCGCCGCGACGGCGGCACGTTCACCGTCCACTTCGTCCAGGACTCCGACCGGGCACTGGAGGACCTGCTGCTGACCGGGCGCGCCCGGGACCTGCTGCTCACCACGTCCGGCCTGCACGAGGCGTCCCTCGTGGCCACCGGCAACCCGTACGTCTTCGTCGACGCCGAGTCCCTCGGCCTCGCCAGCCGGCAGGAGCTGTTCGAAGCGGGCGAGGAAACCTATGAACGGCTGCAGCAGATCCGCACCGCGGCCGCCACCACCCTGGGCTGGCCGCCCGAAAGCGTCTTCCCCAAGATCGCGGCGGTCGGATCGTACGAGCCGGGCCGCCTGGCCGTGCGGGCCATCTCCGTGCCCAGCTGGCACCCCACCCTCGCGCTGACCGGCGCGACCTGCCTCGCGGCGGCCGCCGCGATCCCCGGGACCGTCCCCGCCGGCTTGCTGGAGCGGGCCGGAGCCGGGCTGGACGACATCGTCGTCGACACCCCGCGGAGCACCACGCGGATCGCCGCCTCCCTGGGCACCACGGCCGACGCCCGCTCCGCCCTGCTGTGGGTCAGCATCGGCGACAAACACGCCCACCTGCGCGGCCCCGCCAAGATCCCCGAACTGAGCACCTACCTCTACCAGGAGGCACCCTCATGGCAGCCCGCGAGCGCCTGACGTCCGTCCACGACCACCACGCCATCCTGCGCCGGGACTACCCCGGGCTCGACGAGGCCCTGCGCCGTGACGCGGCGACCGCCGACGTGGCCGGCCGGCTGAGCGACGACGTCCTGGCCCACCTGCGCTCCAGCGGCATCCTGGCGGCTGCGGTACCCGCGGCGTACGGCGGTCTCGGCGCAGGTGCCGCCACCACCAACGACCTCATCCGGCAGGTGGCCGCCGCCGACCCGTCCGTGGCGATCATCCTCTTCCAGCACTACGCCGTCACGGCCCGCATCAGCGAATGGGCCACCGAGGAGCAGAAGCAGCGCTTCCTGCCCCCGCTCGCCACCGGCGAGTGGATAGCGGCCTCCGCCTGGAGCGAGAGCGGTGCCGGCGCCGACAAACGCAACCTGTCCACCACCGCCGACCGCACTGCCACGGGCTGGTCCCTGAACGGGGCCAAGACCTTCACCACGGGAGCCGGCCTCGCCCAGCTCTACCTGGTACTCGCCCAGACCTCCGCCCCCGGCGGCGACGACGGCATCTACGGCAGCGACGGACAGACCTTCTTCCTCATCGAAGCCGACCGGCCGGGGCTGATCGCCGACACCGGGATGGACCTGGTCGGAATGCGCGCCTCGGCGACCGGCTTCGTCGAACTCCACGGCTGCCGGGTTCCCCTCGACAACGTCCTCGGCCCCGTGGGCCAGGCGGCCCGGATCATCGCCGGCGTACGGCAGTCCGGGGCCACTCTGGGCGCCGTCTCCGTCGGCATCGCCGAGGCCGCCCTGGAATTGGCGCTCACCCACGCGCGCCGCCGGGGCCTGGACGGGGCGCAGGCGGTCCGCCACCGCCTGGCCGATCTGGCCGCCCAGGTGGAGAGCGCCCGCGCGCTGGTCGAACGCGCCGGGCGCCGCGAGAGCTCCGACCCCGGCACCACCACCCTGCTGTCCAAGCTCCACGCCTCCCGCACGGGTGAGCAGGTCTGCCTGGAGGCACAGCGCCTTCTGGGCAGCGCCGGCTATCTGCGCGACCACCCCCTGAACCGGCTGGCCCGGGACGCCCGCGCCGTCGGCCTGATGGGCCCCACGAACGATCTGACCCGAGAGCTGGTGAGCATGCCATGGACCGCCTGACCGCCTACGACCTGCTCGTCACCGACGCCCGCCTGGTCACGCCCGAGGGAGTGCGCACCGGTGCCCTCGCCGTGGCCGGCGGCCGCATCGCCCGGATCCTGTCCGCCGACGCGCCGTTGCCGCCGGCGACCCGGACGCTGGACGCCGCCGGCCGGTACGTGCTGCCCGGTGTCATCGACTCCCACGTCCACTTCCGCACCCCGGGCCTGACCCACAAGGAGACCTGGTACCACGGCAGCCGGGCCGCCGCGGCCGGCGGAGTCACCACCGTCATCGACATGCCCAACACCGAACCGCCGCTGCACAGCCTCGAACTGGCCTACGCGAAGGCGGAGATGATCTCCGGGCAGTCCCTGGTCGACTACCGGTTCCACTTCGGGGTGCGAGAGGACACCGTCGACGTGCTGCGCGACCTCACTCCGCGCGTCGCCACCTCCGTCAAGGTGTTCATGACCGGGCACCACACCGCTCCGTCGGTGATCCGTGACCCGGCCGTCCTGGACCGCATCTTCGCCGTCGCCGCCGAGCGGGACCTGCGCCTGGTCCTGCACGCGGAGGACGACGGCGTCTTCTCCCTGCTCGACACCCACCGTCCGGGGCCGGACTCCTACGACGCCTACGAACCCCACCGGCCCCGCAGCGGCGGCATCGTCGCCGTCGCCAAGGTGATCGACCTGGTCCGCCGCCACGGCACCGCGGCGCACGTCCTGCACGTCTCCTCGGCCGAGGAGAGCGACCTGCTGTCGGCCGCCCGCGCCGCGGGACTGCCCGTGACCTACGAGACCACCCCGCACCACCTCTCCTTCACCGCCTCCGATACGCGCCGGCTCGGTGCGCGCATCCGGCTGAGCCCGGCGATCCGGGAAGAGCGCGACCAGGAGTGCCTGTGGCGGGCCGTCGTATCGGAGCAGGTCACCACGCTGGGCAGCGACCACGCGCCGCACACCCCGCAGGAGAAGGCCCGGCCCGCTCCGGACGCGCCGCCCGGCCTGCCCGGCGTCCAGGAACTGCTCACCGCCGTCTTCACCGGGCTGGTGCGCCGTTTCCCGGACGTCCCCCTCGACGACCACATGATGCTGCTGTCCCGGCTGTGCGCCGCCAGGCCGGCCGCGCTGTTCGGCCTGGACGAGCGCAAGGGTGCCCTGACGGAGGGCCGTGACGCCGACTTCGTGGTCTTCGACCCTTCCGCCAACTGGCTGATGTCGTCCCGCGAGGCTCACACCAAGAACACGTGGTCGGCCTACGAGGGCTGGACCTTCACCGGCCGGGTGGACATCACCGTCCGCCGCGGCGCGGTCATCTGGGACTCCCACGGCTTCGGCGACCCCGACGGCCAGTGGCTGGACGCACGCCCGCTCGGGCTCGAGACGGCGCGCCCGGCCACCGTCTGAGGGCGGCACCCCGGCTCCGTCCCCTGTCGCAACGGAAGAGACCACGATGCCCATCGATCGCACCGTCTTCACCCACGCCATGGCCCAGGTGCCCGCCCCCGTCACCGTCGTCACCACGGTCACCCCCGAAGGACGGCGCCACGGATTCACCGCGAGCTCCTTCTGCTCCCTGTCCGCCGACCCGCCTCTGATCCTGGTCTGCCTGGCGAAGACCGCGTCCTCCCACGAGGCGTTCCTGCGTACCGCGCACTTCATGGTCAACTTGCTGGGCGCGGACCACCATGGCATCGCCCAGCGCTTCGCCACCCCCGACCGGGACAAGTTCGCCGACGGCCCGATGCTCACCAGCGAACTCGGACTGCCCGGGCTGCCCGACGCCACCGTCCGCCTGGCCTGCGCCGTCCACTCGATCCTCGACGGCGGCGACCACAGCATCCTCATCGGGCAAGTGGAGCAGGCGGCCGTCCTCGAACAGCCACCGCTGGTCTACCACAACCGCCAGTACGCGACCCCCCGGCCGCGCTCCCTGGCGGGCACCCCCTGAGCACCGGGAGGGGCCGGTCTCCCATGGAGACCGGCCCCTCCCGGTGACTCGGGTCGGACAACACCAGATGCGCGCGCCTGGTCCCGTCCGGGCCGCCGTGGCCACCCGAACCTCAAATGTTGCTCTGAACGCCTCCGGGCGGGGGTTCGCCGGTGGGCGGTGGGGCCATATCCCCCTCACTCGACGTACGGACACAGGCCGAGGAGGGGGAGGCGTCATGCGGCTGGGGACGGGGATCGGCTGGCGGCCGGAGATCGCGGACGCCGTGGAGGCGATGGCGGGCATCGACTGGGTGGAGGTCGTGGCGGAGAACGTCTGCCCCGGGCATCTGCCCCACTCCCTGCTGCGGCTGCGCGAGCGCGGTGTGACGGTGGTCCCGCACGGCGTCTCCCTCGGCCTCGGCGGCGCGGACCGGCCCGACGCGGGGCGGCTGACGGCGCTCGCCGAACGCGCGGAGGCCCTCGGTTCCCCGCTGGTCACCGAGCACATCGCGTTCGTCCGGGCGGGCGGCGAGCTCACCGCGTCCCCCCGGCTGGAGGCCGGTCATCTGCTGCCCGTGCCGCGCACCCGGGACGCGCTGGACGTGCTGTGCGAGAACGTCCGCATCGCCCAGGACGCGCTGCCGGTGCCGCTGGCCCTGGAGAACATCGCCGCGCTGTTCTCCTGGCCGGGCGAGGAGCTGACGGAGGGACAGTTCCTGTCCGAGCTGGTCGAACGGACCGGGGTACGGCTGCTGATCGACGTGGCCAACCTGCACACCAACCACGTCAACCGGGGCGAGGACCCCGCCGAGGCGCTGGCCGCGCTGCCGGTGGAGGCGATCGCCTACGTCCATGTCGCGGGCGGCTTCGAGCGCGACGGCGTCTGGCACGACAGCCACGCGCACCCCGTGCCCCGCCCGGTGCTCGACATCCTGAGCGACCTCGCCGGCCGGGTCGCACCGCCGGGAGTGCTGCTGGAGCGGGACGAGAACTTCCCCGAACCGGTCGAGCTGGAGCGGGAGTTGGCGGCCATCCGGGAGGCGGTGGCGGCCGGGCGCGCTCGGGGACGCGCGGCGGTGCGTACGGCAGCGCAGGGCGCCGTCGGCGGCGGGGCCGGGGGCGTCGGTGTCCTGGCGCGGCCGGTGGCCGGGGTGCGCGAGCGGCTCGGGGTGGCGCAGACCGCCGTGCTGTCGGCGCTGGTGGCGGGGACGCCGGTACCGGAGGGGTTCGACCGCGTCCGGATGGGGGTGCAGGCGCGGGCGCTCGCCGCGAAACGGGCGGGCGTGGTGGCCAAGGTGGCGCCCGAACTGCCGGTGATCCTGGGGGCGGGGTACCGGGAGGCGTTCCTGGAGTACGCGCGCCGGCGTCCGATGCGGGGCGGCTACCGCCAGGACGCGCTGGACTTCGCCGGCCATCTGCTGAAACTGGGCCGGCCGCAGGACGCCCGCGCCCGCCGCGTCCTGCGGGAGTGGTGGCTGGACCGAGCGGGTCCGGCGCCCAGGAAGCGGGGGCTGTTGGGGCGGGTCCTGCGGCGGCGCACCGGCCGGTCCTCCTGAGCCGGTCCGGGCGGGCCCCGGACCGGCTCATCGCCGCGGTGGTGTGCCTCCCCCGGAGGGGGCAGCACCTCGGTACGCTCTCGCGGCGACGGCCGTCGTCCTGCTTCTCCTGCCCAACGAGCCGGACGAGCGGCAGAAGCGGGGGCTCGCCACCCTGGAGGCGGCCGAGGGCCGGGACTTCGACCGGCGCTTCGGCGCCGTGCTGCGGCTCGCGCACGGCCGGGTGTACCCCCTTGCCACCCAGGTCCGGGCCGGCACCCGGAACTCCCCGGTCCGCGATCCGGCCGACAACGCGGGCGCGACCGTCCCGGATGGCCGGCGGAGAAAACGGAACGTCACATACCGGCAACAGTGCGTCCGGATGGTGAACAGAGCATGGTGTCTACCCAGTCCCCTGGCATACAAACAGCTCATGTTCTGGGTCCTTCTCCTCTTCCTGGCCTGGGCTTTCGCCGGTACGGCCTGCGCCCGTCTCTGCCTGGCGGCCGTACGCACGGACGCATCGGACACGCCGGACGCACCCGGCACGCCGACGGTCGCCGAGCGCGATCTGACGCTGTACGAGGCGGCGTTCCTCTCCGGCGGGCCCAGGCGGGTCGCCGATGTGGCCCTCGTCTCCATGGCCCGCCAGCGCCGGCTGCTGCTCGCGCACACCGGCTGGGCCACGGTCGTGGACCCGCGGGGCCGCGACGAGATCGAGCAGTCCGTCATCGGAGCCATAGGACCCGGCGGGCAGTCGCGGATCGCGCCGGTGCGGACGCGGGCGGCCGACACGGAGGCCGTACGCCGCCTGGCCGACGGCCTGGTGCACGCGGGACTCGCGGTGCCCGAGTGCTCGGGCACGGTGGCGTCCGCCGTCCGTCAGGTGCGCGCCGCCGCGCTCGCCGTGGCGGCGTTCGGCATCACGGCCCTGCTGCTGCCCGGCGACACCGGGACACCGCGCCCGCTGGTGGGCGCGTGGTTCGCGCTGCCCCTCATACTGACGCTGAGCAGCCTGGCCATCGCCCGGTTCGAGGTGCACCCCTACTCGCCCTGGGCCTCCCCGGCCGGGCAGCGGCTGCTGCGCGCGCTGACCGGGCGGCCGGCCGGGGACGAGCGGTCGTTCCTCACCTCCGTCGCCGTACGCGGCATCCGCGCGATCGGCGAACCGGAGCTGCGCGCGGCCTTCACCGACCGCGACCAGCCCTTGCGCGAGTGACCGGGAGCACCCGGGGTCCGGGAGCCCGGAAGGCGCCGGGGGCGCACAGGGGGCATTGACGCCGACACCGGCCGGGCGGTCCTTGCCTTCCCCCCACGGCCGTACCAAATATCCCTTGTGTTCGCGCCGGGCCGTGGCAGCCGTGCCACCGCCGCCGCGCACCGAAGGGATACGCGATGAAAGCTGCCGCCCTTTACCCGGCCGCCGGGTCCTTGCTGCTGACCACCCTGGCCGCGGCCCCGGCGGGCGGCACCCCCGGCACCCCGCACGCCGTGCCCGTCGCGCACGCCCCGGCCGCCCCCGGCGCGGCCGAGCTGCGCGGCACCGCGATGGCCGCGGCCCGCGCCCGGGCGGCCGGGATCGACTTCGGCCCGTGCCCGGCGGCCGAGGTGCCGGGCACGCCGGCCGGTGTGCGGTGCGGCACGGTGAGCGTCCCGCTGGACTACTCCCACCCGGACGGCCGGCAGATCAAGCTGACCGTCAGCCGGGCCCGGGCCACGCAGAAGGACCCGCACAACAGCAAACGCAAGGTCCCCCGCCAGGGCGCCCTGGTCTTCAACCCGGGCGGCCCCGGCGCCACCGGCATGTACTTCCCGCTGATCGGCACGGTTCCGGGCTGGGAGCGGATCGCCGCCGGCTACGACCTGGTCGGCTACGCCCCGCGCGGGGTGGGCCGCTCGGCGCCGCTGTCCTGCGAGGACCCCGCGGGCTTCCTCAAGGCACCCACCGAGGCGCCGGTGCACCCGTCGGAGGCGTACAAGCGGGAGCGCGTCGAGCGGGCGCGGGCGTACGCGCGCGGCTGCGCCCAACGGTCCGGGAGCCGGCTGCGCCACTACACCTCGCTGAACAACGCCCGGGACCTGGACGTGCTGCGGGCCGCGCTGGGCGAGGACCGGCTGACGTTCATGGGCGCCTCGTACGGCACCTACTTCGGCGCGCTGTACGCGGCGATGTTCCCCTCCCACGTGCGGCGCATGGTGCTGGACGCGGCGGTGGACCCGGATCCGGAGAAGATCTGGTACCGCAGCAACCTGGAGCAGTCGGCGGCGTTCGAGGACCGCTGGGCGGACTTCCGGGACTGGATCGCCCGGCACGACGACGTGTACCGGCTCGGCGCCACCTCCGCGCGGGTGCAGCGCGGCTACGACACCGCGCGCGAGCGGCTGGCCGCCAAGGCGGCGGGCGGGACGGTGGGCCCCGGCCAGCTGCACAACGCGTTCCTGACCGCCGGGTACTACGAGGACTACTGGCCGAGCCGCGCCGCGGCCCTGTCGGCCTATCTGCGCGGCGACCCGGAGCCGCTGGTCCGGCTGGCCGCGCCGCGCCCGGAGACGGCCGCCGAGGCGGAGAACGCCTCGGCCGTGTACACCGCCGTCGAGTGCAACGACGCCGCCTGGCCGACGGACTGGGCGGTGTGGGACCGCGACAACACCCGCCTCGCCCGGGTGGCGCCCTTCGAGACCTGGGACAACGCCTGGACGAATCTGCCGTGCGCCTTCTGGCCGGCGCCCCGGCAGCAGCCGCTGGACGTACGGACCGGGCCGGGCGAGCTGCCGCCGGTGCTGATCCTGGCGGCCGAGCGGGACGCGGCGGCGCCGTACCAGGGGGCGCTGTCGATGAACCGGCGGCTGGCCGGGTCGGTGCTGGTGACGGAGCGGGACGCGGGGACCCACGGGATCGCGGGCGGGCCCAACGCCTGCGTCAACGGGCACCTGCACGCGTACCTGCTGGAGGGCCGGGTGCCGGCGCGGCACGCGTCGTGCGCACCGCGGCGGCCTCCGGCGGCCCGGCCAGAAGGCGCCTGACCTCAGGCGAGCCCCGCCACCAGGTCGCCGATGTCCTTGCGGCGGCCCGTGAAGAAGGGGACTTCCTCGCGGACGTGCATGCGGGCCTCGGAGGCGCGCAGGTGGCGCATGAGGTCGACGATGCGGTACAGCTCGTCGGCCTCGAAGGCGAGGATCCACTCGTAGTCGCCGAGGGAGAACGAGGCGACCGTGTTGGCGCGCACGTCCGGGTAGCCGCGGGCCATCTTGCCGTGGTCGGCGAGCATCCGGCGGCGGTCCTCGTCGGGCAGCAGGTACCAGTCGTAGGAGCGCACGAACGGGTAGACGCTGACGTAGTTCCGGGGCGTCTCGTCGGCGAGGAACGCCGGGATGTGCGAGCGGTTGAACTCCGCCGGGCGGTGCAGCGCCATGTTCGACCAGACCGGCTCCAGCGCGCGGCCCAGCCTGGTGCGGCGGAAGAGGTTGTACGCCTCCTGGAGCTGGTCGCTGGTCTCGGCGTGCCACCAGATCATGAGATCGGCGTCGGCGCGCAGACCGGAGACGTCGTAGGTGCCGCGGACCGTGACGTCCTTGGCGGCGAGCTGGTCGAACAGCTCCTGGACCTCGTCGGCGTATCCCGCGCGGTCCTCCGGCAGGGCGTCCTTCAGCTTGAAGACCGACCACAGGGTGTAGCGGATGACCTCGTTGAGGTCCTTGGCCAGCTTGCCCTTGTTCGGGATCCTGCCGGACTCGGTGATGGGGGCGTCGTCACTCATGGTCCCTATTCTCCCGCTCCGCCGTGCAGGCTCTGCACCGGGTGGGCCGTCAGCTCGCGCACGCCCCGGTCGTCGCCCTCCAGCTGGTCCACCGCGGCGTAGGCGCTCGCGATGCACGCCGGGATGCCGACGCCGTCGTACTGGGCGCCGCACACCGCGAGCCCCGGGAGCCTGGCGATGTGGTCACGGACGCGGGCCACGCGCGCGTGGTGCCCGACGGGGTACTGGGGCAGGCCGTCGGTCCAGCGGGTGACCCTGGTCTCCAGCGGGGCGGCGTCCAGGCCGGTGGCCTCCCGCAGGTCGTGCCGGGAGACCTCCACCAGGCCGGCGTCGTCCCGGCCGAGGACCTCCGTCTCGCCGTAGCGGCCCACGGAGGTGCGCAGGACCACCACGTCCGGGTCCTCCTCGGCGATCCAGCCCCACTTGTGGGAGGCGAAGGTGGACGCCTTGATGGTGCGGCCGTCGACGGGCGGCACGAGGAAGCCGCTGCCCTCGGGCAGGCGCGCGTCGGCGCGCCGGTAGGCGAGGGTGACCAGGGCCATGGAGGCGTACTCGACGGCGGCCAGCTCGGCGGCGGCCCCGGGGGCCTCGGCGCGCAGCAGCCGGGCGGCGGCCGGGGCGGGCACGGCGACCACGACCGCGTCGGCGCGCAGCACGCGCTCGCCCGCGGTGATCCGCCAGCCGTCCGGCTCCCGGCGCAGTTCACGCGCGGGCGTGCCGGTCAGGATCTCGCCGCCCCGCGCGCGCACCGACTCGGCGACCGCGAGCGGCAGCCGGCCGATGCCGCCGGCGATGCCCATGAAGACCGGCCCGGCCTGCTGGTGCGCGGCGGCCTTGGCCTGGATCTCGCGGACGCCCTCGGTGAGGGAGGTGTGGGCGCGGGCGGCCTCGAAGAGCTGCGGGACCGCCGAGCGCATCGAGATGCGGTAGGCGTCGCCCGCGTACACCCCGCCCAGCAGCGGTTCCACGAGGCGGTCGACGACCTCGCGGCCGAGCCGGGCCGCCACGTACTCGCCGACGGCCACGTCGTCGCCGGTCTCGGTGCGGGGCAGGTCGGCGTCGCGCTCGATGCGGGCCAGGCCCTCGGCGGACAGGACGCCGGAGAGCGCGGCGGCGGTGCCGGGCACGCCCATCACATGGCCCTTGGGCATGGGCCGCAGGGCGCCCCGGGTCCAGATCGAGGCGGTGGCGGTGGCCGGCGGCTGGAGCGACTCGCCGAGGCCCGCCTCACGCGCGAGGGCCACCGCCTCCGGACGGCGGGCCAGCATGGACTCGGCGCCGAGGTCGACGCGGACGCCGGCGATCTCCCCGGGCAGCAGCTTGCCGCCGACCCGGTCGCCGGCCTCCAGCACCGTCACGCGCGCGCCGCGCCCCAGCAGCCGGTGCGCGGCGGCCAGCCCGGCGATCCCGGCCCCGATGACGACGACGTGCCCCAGGCCCCTACCCGTTGTGCTCATGTCCCCCACTCTCTCAGACCCCACTGACACACCGGCCGGGACCCGGCGCCCGGCCTCCGGGGGCCGACGGGGGCCGAACCGGCCGCGCCCCGTAGCGTGTTCCCATGAGCATCGCTGGCGGCAGGGAACGGCTGGTCGTGATCGGGGGTGACGCCGCGGGCATGTCCGCGGCGTCGCAGGCACGGCGGCTGCGGGGGCCCGGGGAACTGGAGATCGTGGCGTTCGAACGCGGCCACTTCACCTCCTTCTCGGCATGCGGCATCCCGTACTGGGTGGGCGGTCAGGTTCCGGAGCGGGACCGGCTGATCGCGCGGACGGCGGACGAGCACCGCGCGCGGGACATCGACCTGCGGATGCGCACGGAGGTCACGGAGATCGACGTGGCCGGGCAGCGGGTACGCGCGCGTGACGTCGGTTCCGGCGCCGAGTACTGGACGCCGTACGACAAGCTGGTCATCGCCACCGGTGCCCGGCCGGTCCGCCCGGATCTGCCCGGCGTGGACGCCCCCGGGGTGCACGGGGTGCAGACGCTCGACGACGGCCAGGCGCTGCTGGACACCCTCGCCGGCACGCCGGGCCGCAGGGCCGTGGTCGTGGGCGCCGGCTACATCGGTGTCGAGATGGCCGAGGCGCTGATCCGCCGGGGTTTCGAGGTGACGGTCGTCAACCGGGGCCGGGAGCCGATGTCGACACTGGACCCGGACATGGGCCGGCTGGTGCACCGGGCCATGGAGGGCCTCGGCATCACCATGGTCGGCGACGCCGAGGTGACCGAGGTGCTCACCGGGCAGGACGGCCGGGTGCGGGCGGTGGCCACGCGGGACGCCGAGTTCCCGGCGGACGTGGTGATCCTCGGCATCGGCGTCCGTCCGGAGACCGCCCTCGCCCGGGCGGCCGGACTGCCGCTCGGCGCGCACGGCGGGCTGCTCACCGATCTGGCGATGCGGGTGCGCGGGCAGGAGAACGTCTGGGCGGGCGGCGACTGCGTGGAGGTGCTGAACCTGGTCTCCGGACAGCAGCAGTACGTTCCGCTCGGCACCCACGCCAACAAGCACGGCCAGGTCATCGGCACCAACGCGGGCGGCGGCTACGCCACCTTCCCCGGTGTCGTCGGCACGGCCGTGAGCAAGGTGTGCGACCTGGAGATCGCCCGTACCGGCCTGCGGGAGAAGGACGCCCGCCGGGTGGGGCTGCGGTTCGAGACGGTCACCATCGAGTCGACCAGCCGCGCCGGGTACTACCCGGGGGCCGCCCCCATGACGGTGAAGATGCTCGCCGAGACCCGTACGGGACGGCTGCTGGGCGTGCAGATAGTCGGCCGGGAGGGGGCGGGCAAGCGGGTGGACATCGCGGCGGTGGCGCTGACCGCGCGGATGACGGTGGAGGAGATGACGGCCCTGGACCTGGGGTACGCCCCGCCGTTCTCACCGGTGTGGGACCCGGTGCTGGTGGCCGCGCGCAAGGCCGCCTCGAAGGTGCGGTCGGGCTGACCCACGGCGGACGCGCTGATAGCGGGGCCGGATCGCGGGCACTACTTGTGTGTGGTCATCCCCGTCCATGATCTGAACCCGGTGCGCCGCACCCCCTGGGTGACGTACGCGCTCATCGCCGCGAATGTGCTGGTGTTCGTCACCATGCCCGGCATGGCCGGTTCCGTGACCGGCGGCTCCAAGCTGGCGCAGCTGTGCGATCTGCAGGCGTTCCTGGACCATTACGCGGCGGTCCCCCGGGAGCTGATCCACGACCGGATGCCCCGGCTGGTGCCGACCGGGGAGGTCGGTGTGGGCCCGCAGGGGCCGGGCTGCGTGGTGGCGCCGCCCGGTTACGACAAGTCGCCGCCGCTGTCGGTGTTCACGGCGATGTTCCTGCACGGCGGCTGGCCGCACCTGCTGGGGAACATGCTGTTCCTGCTGATCTTCGGCAACAACGTCGAGGACCGGATGGGCCACATCCGGTTCCTCCTCTTCTACGTGGTGTGCGGCTACGCGGCCGGATACGGCTTCGCGCTGCTCAACGACACGTCCGCGGACCCGCTGATCGGCGCGTCCGGGGCGATCGCCGGGGTGCTCGGCGCCTATCTGGTGCTGTATCCGCGGGCCAGGGTGTGGGTGCTGGTGCCGTTCCTGGTCTTCCTGCCGCTCAGGCTGCCCGCCTGGCTGGTGCTCGGGTTCTGGTTCGGGCTCCAGGCGGTGTACTCCTCCGGGCACGGGGTGTCCGGCGCGGGCACGGTGGCGTACGCGGCGCATGTGGTCGGCTTCGTGGCGGGCATGCTGCTCGCCTGGCCGCTCAAGCCCGGCACACCCCCGCCGCCGGAGCCGCCCGGCCTGCTGTTCGGCAGGCGCGCGCGGCCCCGTTCCGCCTGGTGAGTCAGCGCGCGGTCGCGGTGTGGACGTACTCCGTGAGCCGGGTCAGCGCGTCCGGGTCGGTGTTCGGCATGACGCCGTGGCCGAGGTTGAAGACGTGCCCCTCCAGCCCGGCGGCGGCGTCGAGCACCTCCTGGGCCTTGGCCTCGACGGTGTCCTTGTCGGTGAACAGCACGGTCGGGTCCAGGTTGCCCTGGAGGGCCTTGCCGGGGCCGACGCGGCGGGCGGCCTCGTCCAGCGGGACGCGCCAGTCGACGCCGACGACGTCCGCGCCGGCCTCGCCCAGGAGCTTCAGCAGTTCGCCGGTGCCGACGCCGAAGTGGATGCGCGGGACGCCGTACCCGGCGACCGCGTCGAAGACCTTGGCGGAGGCCGGCATGACCGAGCGCCGGTAGTCCGCCGGGGCCAGCGCGCCGGCCCAGGAGTCGAAGAGCTGGACGGCGCTGGCGCCGGCCTCGATCTGCACCTTCAGGAAGGCGGCCGTGATGTCGGCGAGCCGGTCCAGCAGGTCGGCCCACAGCTCGGGGTCGCCGTACATCATGGCCTTGGCGTTCTCGTACGTGCGCGAGGGGCCGCCCTCGACCAGGTAGCTGGCGAGGGTGAAGGGCGCGCCCGCGAAGCCGATCAGCGGGGTGGCGCCCAGCTCGCGGGTGAGCATGCCGATGGCCTCGGTGACGTACGGCACGTCCTCGGGGCCGAGGTCGCGCAGCCGGGCCAGGTCGGCGCGGGTGCGGATGGGCTGCTCGACGACCGGGCCGACGCCGGGCTTGATGTCGAGGTCGATGCCGATGGCCTTGAGCGGGACGACGATGTCGCTGAAGTAGATCGCCGCGTCCACGCCGTGCCGGCGCACCGGCTGGAGGGTGATCTCGGTGACCAGCTCGGGCCGCATGCAGGACTCCAGCATGGGGACGCCTTCGCGGACCTTGCGGTACTCGGGCAGGGAGCGGCCGGCCTGGCGCATGAACCACACGGGGGTGTGCGGCACGGGTTCGCGCCGGCACGCCTTGAGGAACGCGCTGTCGTACGTCGCTGCGGGCCCCTGGCCCGTGAAGGTGTCGTTCGCGGTCACGGGGCAAGTCTCGCATGACACCGGGGAGGGGTGGCGCGGGGTGTCTTGCCCTGCGCGAAGGCCCGCTTCCCCTTACTCTTCCCCGCATGGCTGCGGCTCAGGGACGACTGTCGGACGGCGCTGACGGAATGGACGACGCGGAGGACACCGCTCAGGGGCGGGGGGGCGGCGGGCTGCCGCCGGCGTTCCGGGCCGCGGTCGACGCGCTGCGCGCGGCGCGGCCGCGGCCGCAGGTCGAGGTGGAGCCGACGCCCGCCCCGCAGCGGCTCGCCCCGTACGCGTACGCGCTGGAGGCGGTGGTGGTCGACGGCGAGCAGGAGCTGGCCGACGGGCGTCTGGTGCTGCTGCACGACCCGGCCGGGCACGACGCGTGGCAGGGCACGTTCCGGCTGGTGACGCTGGTGCGGGCGGAGCTGGAGCCGGAGATGGCGGCCGATCCGCTGCTGCCGGAGGTGTGCTGGTCGTGGCTGACCGGGGCGCTCCAGGCGCGCGGGCTGGCCTATGGGGAGCCGAGCGGAACGATCACGCGGGCGGGCTCGCACTACTTCGGCGGGCTGGCGGAGCGGCCCGCCGCCTCGCAGATCGAGATCCGCGCCTCGTGGACGCCCCGTGAGGGCCTGGGCGGGGTGCCGGACACCGCCGCGCATCTGAACTCCTGGTGCGATCTGCTGGCGCAGGTCGCGGGCCTGCCGCCGGCCGGTCCCGGGGACGCGTCGGTGGTGACCCTGCCGCAGCGCCGGGGCCCGCAGTCCCGCTGAGGCGCGCATTGTCCTGCCGAGGGGTCGGTACGAAACACCGTATTGACCATCTCTTTGTCGATACGGCCACTTTCCGTACTCGAATCGCACTCGCTCGAACCGATTCGATCTTCGGTTGATCGATCGTGTGTCCGAAGCGTACGGATTGTTACTCACTAGATCGTGATCACTCCCTAAAGGCGGACGAGTTTGCTGCCGAAGACGACTGTGACCTTGAAAGCACGGTTCGTCCCGGCTTCATCCCCACAAGCCGGCCCCGTCCCCCACCCAGGAGGCCTGGTGTCCGTTCTCCTTGAGCAACCCGCAAGCCTGGTCGCCTACCGCCCGAACAAGCCGACCGCCATGGTGGTCGTGGCCGACCCGCGCGTCCGCTCCACCGTCACCCGCCATCTGTGGGCGCTCGGCGTGCGCGATGTCATCGAAGCCTCGTCCATCGCGGAGGCTCGTCCCCGCATCGGCAACCCGCGCGACATCTGCGTCGCCGACGTCCACCTCCCCGACGGCTCCGGCCTCACCCTGCTGTCCGAGACCCGGGCCGCGGGCTGGCCCAACGGACTGGCGCTCTCCGCCGCCGACGACATCGGCGCGGTCCGCAACGCGCTGGCCGGCGGCGTCAAGGGCTACGTCGTCACCGGCACCCGCACCAACATCGGGCTCCCCACCCGTCCCGGTGCCGCTCCCCTCGGCGCCGCCGCCCGTATGCACCGCCGCCCCCCGGGTGCCCCGAGCCACCCGGGCGGCTACCGGGAGCTGTCCGGACGCGAGGTCGAGGTGCTGCGGCTGGTCGCGGAGGGCCAGTCGAACAAGGCGATCGGCGTGTCCATGGGCCTGTCCGCCCTCACCGTCAAGAGCCACCTGGCCCGCATCGCCCGCAAGCTGGGCACCGGCGACCGGGCCGGCATGGTGGCCGTCGCCCTGCGCACCGGGATCATCCACTGAGCCCACCGGATGCCTCCTTCGGCGCAAGCCCCGTTCACTCCGGCGAAGCGGACGCCGCCCGCCGCTGACCGGTTTACGACCCTGCCGCGCCCGTCGACGGAACGTTCCGTCGACGGGCGCGGTGCGCGCACGGATACCCTTGACAGGTGACCGACGCCCAAGACACCGCAGCAGACAGCTCCCTGCGCACCACCGGAGGCACTCCTCCGGACGACGCCGGATCTTCTGTGACGGGGGCGCCGACTCCGTTGCTCGAACCGCGCGAGGGCATTCCGCCCGTGATCGCCGACGAGGCGGACCTCGCCCGGGTGACGGCCGCCTTCGCCGCCGGCACCGGCCCGGTCGCCGTGGACGCCGAGCGCGCCTCCGGCTACCGCTACGGCCAGCGCGCCTACCTGGTCCAGCTGCGCCGCGAGGGCGCCGGGACCGCGCTCATCGACCCCGTCGCCTGCCCCGACCTGTCCGGACTCGGCGCGGCCCTGGCCGACGCCGAGTGGGTGCTGCACGCGGCCACCCAGGACCTGCCCTGCCTGCGCGAGATAGGCATGGTCCCGGCCCGCCTGTTCGACACCGAGCTGGCCGGGCGGCTCGCCGGTTTCCCCCGGGTCGGCCTCGGCGCCATGGTCGAGGGCGTCCTCGGCTACGTCCTGGAGAAGGGCCACTCCGCCGTCGACTGGTCGACCCGCCCGCTGCCCGAGCCGTGGCTGCGCTACGCCGCGCTCGACGTCGAACTGCTCGTCGACCTGCGGGACGCCCTGGAGAAGGAGCTGGAGCGGCAGGGCAAGCTGGAGTGGGCCCTGCAGGAGTTCGACGCGATCGCGACGGCGCCGCCGCCCGAGCCCCGCAAGGACCCCTGGCGCCGTACGTCCGGGATGCACAAGGTGCGCCGCCGTCGGCAGCTCGGCGTGGTCCGGGAGCTGTGGCAGACCCGGGACCGGATCGCCCAGCGCCGGGACGTCTCGCCGGGCAAGGTGCTGAGCGACGCCGCCATCGTGGAGGCCGCGCTGGCCCTGCCGGGCAATGTGCACGCCCTCGCCGCGCTGAACGGCTTCGGGCACCGGATGGGACGGCGGCAGCTGGAGCAGTGGCAGGCCGCCGTGGACCGCGCGAAGGCGCTGCCGGAGGCCGCGCTGCCGCAGCCCGGGCAGCCGGTGGCGGGGCCGCCGCCGCCCCGGGCATGGGCCGACAAGGACCCCGCCGCCGCGGCCCGGCTGTCCGTCGCCCGGGCGGGGGTGTCGTCCCTTGCCGAGCGGCTCAACATGCCGCAGGAGAACGTGATTTCTCCGGACACCGTGCGCCGGATCTGCTGGGAGCCGCCGAAGGTGGTGGACGCCGCTTCCGTGGCCGCCGCGCTGGCCGGGTACGGCGCGCGTCCCTGGCAGATCGAGCTGGTGACGCCGGTACTGGTGGACTCGCTGGTGACCAAGGGGGCCTAGGCGCGTGGAGATCGCCAAGCTGCCGGCCGAGGCCCGCGAGCGGCGCAGCGCCGAGATACGGGCGTTCCTGCGCTCACGGCGCGCGCGCCTGACCCCCGCGGACGTGGGAATGGCGGCCGGGAGCGGGCGCCGTACGCCGGGCCTGCGGCGCGAGGAGGTCGCGGTGCTCGCCGGGGTGGGGGTCTCCTGGTACACGTGGCTGGAACAGGGGCGCGACATCAATGTGTCGGCCGACGTGCTGGACGCCGTCGCCCGCGTGCTGCGCCTGGACGCCGCCGAGCGTGAGCACCTGTACCTGCTGGCCGGGCTGAACCCGCCGCAGGCCCGGCCCGCCGAACGGCCGGTACCGGCCGGGATCCGCCGGGTCGTCGACGGCTGGCTGCCGCGGCCGGCGTACGTCATCGACCGGCACTGGAAGCTGATCGCCGTCAACCGGGCCGCCCGGCTGGTCTTCGGCTACGAGGAGTCGGCCCACAGTTGTCTGGTCAGCTTCTTCACCAGCGCGCACTTCCGCGCCTCGCTGTGCGGCTGGGAGGACGCGGCGCGGCAGATCGTCGGCCAGTTCCGCGCGGACGCCGCGCGCTATCCGGACGATCCTGAGTTCGGCCGGCTGGCGGAGGACATGTGCGCCGCCAGTCCCGCGTTCGCCGCGGTCTGGGCGGAACACCCGGTGGGATCCTCCACCGAGGGAATCAAGTCGCTGAGGCACCCCGTCGCGGGCGAGCTGACCTTCGACTACACGATGCTGCCCGTCTCGGACCTGCCCGGCGCGCGTCTGCTGCTGCACACCCCGGCGGAGGGGACGCCGACCGAGAGCCGCCTGGCCGGCCTGCTGGCGGCAGCGGAGGCGGAGCCTCCCGTCCCCGCCTGGTCGTCGGTCCCCGCCTCGTAAGCGGTCCCGACCCTGCCGGGCGGCCCCGCACCGCGCCGCCCGGCCGCGGGCCCGCGTCGAAGGTGGTGGTGACAGACCCAGGCCCAGGCGACACTGCCGGAACCGCCCGCGCCGCCCGAAGATCACTGCCATGCAGCGATTCACGAACAAGACGGCTCTGATCACCGGCGGCACCAGCGGGATGGGGTTCGCCACGGCGCGACGGCTCCTGGACGAGGGTGCCTACGTCGTCATCACCGGACGTGACCAGGCGCGCCTGGACGCGGCGGTCGCCCGGCTCGACGCGGTGGACGACCGGGTGCTGGCCATCCGTGCCGACGTCGCGTCCCTGTCCGATCTCGACGCGCTGATGCGGCGGATCGAGACCTGGCGCGGCACGCTGGACGCGGTCTTCGCCAACGCCGGGACCGGCGTTTTCAAGCCGACCATGGAGATCACCGAGGAGGACTTCGACCGGACCGTCGACGTCAACTTCAAGGGCGTCTTCTTCACCGTGCAGAAGGCACTGCGGCTGATGCCGCGCGGTGGCGCCGTCGTCATCAACGCCTCCTGGACCCTGCATCGCGGGCTGCCCGTCGCGTCGGTCTACTCCGCCGGCAAGGCGGCGGTGCACAACCTCGCCCGCACCATGGGTTCCGACCTGGCCGCTCGCGGTATCCGCGTCAACTCCGTCAGCCCCGGTTACATCGACACGGCGATGTGGCGGGAGGCGAACCCCCACCCGGACGCCGAAGCCCGCGACTCGGCCCTGGTGCCGCTGGGTTCGCTCGGTCACCCCGACGACGTCGCGGCGGCCGTCGCCTTCCTGGCCTCCGACGACGCCGCGTACATCACCGGTCAGGACCTGGTCGTCGACGGCGGCCTCGTCGGATCGGTACCGGCCGTATGAGCGCGGCGCACGACACTCCGCCCCGGGGTTCGACGGCTCCCCCGAAGGTGTGACGTTCACCGCTCCCCCGTACAGGGCTGTGCAGCTACGTTACCCATAAGTAGCATGGGGCTGAGCGCGCGCTCAGCGCAACGCAGCAGTGCCATCCCGCATCTGGAGGAGAGCCATCGTGCCTCGTACCGTCAGGGACGTCGTCTTCGTCGACGGCGTCCGCACCCCGTTCGGCAAGGCGGGCCCGAAGGGCATCTACCACGAGACCCGCGCCGACGACCTCGTCGTGAAGGCGATCCGGGAGCTGCTGCGCCGCAACCCCGGTCTGGACCCGAAGAAGATCGACGAGGTCGCCATCGCGGCGACCACGCAGATCGGCGACCAGGGCCTCACCCTCGGCCGCACGGCCGGCATTCTCGCGGGCCTGCCGCAGTCCGTGCCCGGCTACTCGATCGACCGCATGTGCGCCGGCGCGCTGACCGCCGTGACCACCACCGCCGGTTCGATCGCCTTCGGTGCCTACGACGCCGTCATCGCCGGTGGTGTCGAGCACATGGGCCGGCACCCGATGGGCGAGGGCGTGGACCCCAACCCGCGCTTCGTCTCCGAGAAGCTGGTCGACGAGTCCGCCCTGTTCATGGGCATGACCGCGGAGAACCTGCACGACCGGTACCCGTCGATCACCAAGCTGCGCGCCGACGAGTACGCGGTGCGCTCCCAGGAGAAGGCCGCCAAGGCGTACGCCGACGGCAAGATCCAGGCCGACCTGGTGCCGATCTCGGTGCGCCGCACCAACCCGGAGGGCGGCGAGACCGGCTGGGGCCTGGTCACCGCCGACGAGCCGATGCGCCCGGGCACCACGCTGGAGAACCTGGCGAACCTGAAGACGCCGTTCCGTGTGCACGGCCGGGTCACCGCGGGCAACGCGGCCGGTCTGAACGACGGCGCCACCGCGTCGATCATCGCGAGCGAGGACTTCGCCCGCGAGAACGGCCTGCCGGTCAAGATGCGCCTGGTGTCCTACGCCTTCGCGGGCGTCGAGCCGGAGGTCATGGGCTACGGCCCGATCCCGGCCACGGAGAAGGCCCTCGCCAAGGCGGGCCTTTCCATCTCCGACATCGGCCTGTTCGAGATCAACGAGGCCTTCGCCGTCCAGGTCCTGGCCTTCCTGGAGCACTACGGCATCGCCGACGACGACGCGCGCGTCAACCAGTACGGCGGCGCCATCGCCTTCGGCCACCCGCTGGCCTCCTCCGGCGTCCGGCTGATGACGCAGCTGGCCCGCCAGTTCGAGGAGCAGCCGCACGTCCGCTACGGCCTGACCACCATGTGTGTCGGCTTCGGCATGGGCGCGACGGTCATCTGGGAGAACCCGCACTTCGAGGGGGACAAGTGAGCACCACCGCCGAGCTTCTGAAGCAGGCCTCGGACCTGTTCCCCGACGAGGTCGTCACCAGCGCGCACGTACGCCACTTCGACCTGCCCTTCGGCGCGGGCCGGTTCGCGCTGATCACGCTGGACAACGGCCTGGACCACACCAAGCCGACCACCTTCGGCCCGGCCTCGCTGGCGAACCTGAACACCGCCGTCGACCAGGTCGAGAAGGAGGCGGCCGAGGGCGCGATCGTCGGTGTGGGCATCACCGGCAAGCCGTTCATCTTCGCCGTCGGCGCCGACCTCAAGGGCGTGGAGCTGCTGAAGGAGCACGAGCACGCGCTCGCCATCGGCAAGGGCGGCCACGAGGTCTTCAAGCGGCTGTCGAAGCTGGCCGTGCCGACCTTCGCGTACTACAACGGCGCGGCCATGGGCGGCGGCGTCGAGGTCGGTCTGCACTGCTCCTACCGGACCGTCTCCAAGGCGATCCCGGCGTTCTCGCTGCCCGAGGTCTTCCTCGGCCTGGTCCCCGGCTGGGGCGGCTGCACCCTGCTGCCGAACCTGATCGGCGCCGAGAAGGCCGTCTCGGTCATCATCGAGAACTCGCTGAACCAGAACAAGCAGCTCAAGGGCCAGCAGGTCTTCGACCTCGGGATCGCCGACGCGATCTTCGAGGGCGCCGACTTCCTGGAGCAGTCCCTGATCTGGACGGCTCAGGTCCTCAAGGGCGACATCACCGTGGAGCGCCCGGCCATCGACCGCGGTGAGGCCTGGGACCAGGCCGTCGCCAAGGGCCGGTTCATCGCCGACGGCAAGGTGCACGGCGCGGCCCCGGCCGCCTACCGCGCCCTGGACATCATCGCCGCCGCCAAGAACGGCGACCTCCAGCAGGGCTTCGACGCCGAGGACCAGGCGCTCGCCGACCTGATCATGGGTGGCGAACTGCGCGCCGGCATCTACGCGTTCAACCTCGTCCAGAAGCGCGGCAAGCGTCCCGCCGGCGCCCCGGACAAGAACCTGGCCCGCCCGGTCACCAAGGTCGGTGTCGTCGGCGCCGGTCTGATGGCCTCCCAGCTCGCCCTGCTGTTCCTGCGCCGCCTGGAGGTGCCAGTCGTGCTGACCGACATCGACCAGGAGCGCGTCGACAAGGGTGTTGCCTACGTCCACGCCGAGATCGACAAGCTGCTCGGCAAGGGCCGCGTCAACCAGGACAAGGCCAACCGCCTCAAGGCGCTGGTCACCGGTGTCCTGGACAAGGCCGAGGGCTTCGCGGACGCGGACTTCGTCATCGAGGCCGTGTTCGAGGAGATCGGCGTCAAGCAGCAGGTGTTCGCGGAGGTCGAGGCGGTCGCCCCGGCGCACGCGATCCTCGCCACCAACACCTCCTCGCTGTCCGTGACGGAGATGGCGTCGAAGCTGAAGCACCCCGAGCGGGTCGTCGGCTTCCACTTCTTCAACCCGGTCGCGATCCTGCCGCTGCTGGAGATCGTTCGCGGCGAGCAGACCGACGACGCCTCCCTGGCGACCGCGTTCGCCGTCGCCAAGAAGCTGAAGAAGACCGCGGTGCTGGTCAAGGACGCCCCGGCGTTCGTCGTGAACCGCATCCTGACCCGCTTCATGGGCGAGATCCAGAACGTCATCGACGAGGGCACCCCGGTCGAGGTCGCCGAGAAGGCCGTCGAGCCGCTCGGCCTGCCGATGTCCCCGCTGGTGCTGCTGGAGCTGGTCGGCCCCGCGATCGGCCTGCACGTCTCCGAGACGCTGCACGGCGCGTTCCCGGACCGCTTCAAGGTCTCCCCGAACCTCAAGGCGGTCGTGGAGGCGGGCAAGCGCGGCTTCTACGTCTACGACTCCGGCAAGCCGGAGCTGGACCCGGAGGTCGCCGCGCTGCTCAAGCAGGGCGACGTGGTCCTGACCGAGGAGCAGGTGCGGGCGCGGGTGCTGGACGCGGTGGCGCAGGAGATCGGGCTCATGCTCGACGAGGGCGTCGTCGCCGAGGCCCAGGACGTCGACCTGTGCCTGATCACGGGCGCCGGCTGGCCCTTCCACCTGGGCGGCATCACGCCGTACCTGGACCGCGAGGGCGTCTCCGAGCGCGTGAACGGCAAGAAGTTCCTGGCCCCGGGCGTGGCGAGCGTCCCGGCGTAACCCGGTACGACGTGTGAAGGGCCCCCGCCGGAGCGAGGCGGGGGCCCTTCCGCGTGCTCAGAACTGCCGCCACGCCTCCAGGGCCAGGCCCGGCTCGTCCTTGCGCCGGGTCAGCAGGAGCTGTCCCGTCGAGGGGGACAGCGTGGCCGCCACCACCCGGCCGGTCTCGTCCGTCGCGAGGGACACCAGCGCGTCCAGGGGCAGTTCGGGGCCCGACTCGGTCCACCAGGCTCCCGCCGACTCCTGTTCGGTCGGATAGGCGGCGAAGGCGACCCGGCGGCTCGCCGTCCGCTGGGCCAGCAGCGTGCAGTCGTACCCGTCCAGCTCGCAGCGGACCGCCGAGACCGGGCCGGGGCCCGCCGCGGGCAGCAGCGTGGCCGGCTTGCCGCCGGGCCGCCAGGCGCACAGGGTGCCGTCGGTGTCGGTGTAGTAGAGCGTCGTGCTCTCCGGGGAGGTGGCCAGGGCGCGCAGGGTGCCCGGACGGACCGGGGCGGGCAGGGACTCCTGGAGCACGGGCACGGCGCCCGGCGACTCCTGACGCCAGTGCAGCAGGCCCTGCCCGTCGGCCGCGTACAGCTCCACCGTGCCGGACGCCGTGGTGACCGCGGCCAGTCGGTCGTGCACCTCGCTGCCCCCCAGGTCCCGCCAGGGGCCCCAGCCGCCCTTCTCCTTCTGGCCGAGCATGCTCACCCCGCCGCCCTTGTTCCGGACGAACACATGGGCGCGGCCCTGTGCGTCGACCGTGACCGCGGGGGTGCCGGTGCGCTCGCCGGTCTTGTCCGGGTGGCCGATCGGCTGCCAGTCCAGGGCGGCCAGGTGCGGGCGGAAGTGCGTGGAGTGGACCAGTCCGGATTCGCCCTTGACGGTGGGCCGCCAGGACACCAGATGGGCATAGCGGTCGGCGCCCTGGCCGATCGCCAGGACGGGGTGCAGTTTCTGCTCGCCGCCCATCCTGCGGGCGGCGGACCAGGGGCCGCCGGGGCCGCGCTCCGCCCGGCACAGGACGGCGTCGCCCGACAGCTGGTACACACTGAGCCGGCCGTCTCGGCCGCGAAGGAGCCAGTCGCCGTTCACCGGTTCACTTTAAGCCGCCCCGCACCGGTCACGGGGCACGGCCCCCGGCTCGGGACATGGGACCCTTGCGGTATGACCGATCCCCTCGACGCCCCGCCCTCCCCCGCCCCGCCGCTCGTCATCGTGGACGGCGCGAACGTCGTCGGGTCGCGGCCCGACGGCTGGTGGAAGGACCGCAAGGGCGCGGCCGAGCGGCTGCGGGACCGGCTCGCGGGCGAGGGCCTGCCCGGGCACCCGGGGCCGGTGGAGATCGTGCTCGTGGTCGAGGGCGCGGCCCGGGGCGTGGCCTCGGTGCCGGGCGTGCGGGTGGAGTCGGCGCCGGGCAGCGGGGACGACCACGTCGTGGAGCTGGCCGCCGCCAGCCCCGGCCGCCCCCGCCTGGTGGTGACCGCCGACCGCGAGCTGCGCCGCCGGGTGACGGAACTGGGCGCGCGGGTGGCGGGGCCGCGTACGGTCCTGGGCTGAGCCCCACCGACGGCGGCCCCGGCCGGCCACCCGCGAAGCACCGCCACCGGGCCCCCGCGTCGGCAGGAGTCCCGGCCGGCGGGATCCGCTTTCCAGGAGCCGCAGCCGCCACGACGCCCGGCGGGGCCCGCAGCCGCCACGACGCCCCGAGGGAGCCGCCCCGCCCCACGCCACGCCGCGTGCCCGTTACGGTGCCGCGTCCGGCCGCGCCGCCGCGCGGGCGTACAGGACCGCGCCGTCGACGCGGGCGACCTCGGTGTAGTCGCTCGCGAGCAGGCGGCGCAGGGTGGGCAGGCGGGCGGGGGCGTACGGCTTGCCGCGGGAGTCGTCGGCGATCAGAGCGGGGGCGTGCGCGGCCAGCTCGCGGCGGAAGACGGGCCAGGCGCCGGGGACGGCGTACGCCTCGCCGACCCGGGAGCCGTCCCGGCCGCCGCTGTAGTTGGTGAGCAGCCCCGCGGTGAGGTAGCGGGTGGCGGGGGTGCGGCCGGCCAGCCAGTACGTCTCGGGGTGTATCCCCCACACCAGGACCCGGTCGCCGGGTGCCGTGCGGTGGGCGAGGGCCGCCGCCAGCCGCTGGGCGTGCGCGAGTTCGGGGCGCGGGGCGACGAGGCCCCAGCCGACGAAGAGGGCGCAGGCGCAGCAGGAGGTGACGACGGCGGCCAGGTGCCGCTGCCCCGGGCGGGTGTGCAGCGCGGCGGTGGCCAGCAGGGCGAGCGGCGGGAGGAGTTGCAGGTAGTAGTGGCCGAAGAAGTGGCAGCCGACGGCCACGGCGACGGCCGAGGAGGCGAGCCACAGCCACAGCCATGCCTCGGCCGCCCGGGCGCGGGCGCCGCGCAGGGCCCGCGCGATCGGCGGGAGCAGCCCCGCCGAGGCCGCCGCGACGAGCGCGGTGTTGGCCAGGGCGCGGCCGAGGACGTGGAGCGGGGAGCCGGAGACGCTGGCGTAGGCGGCGGAGCCGGTCACCGTCCAGAACACGAAGCCGGCCGGGTCCGTCAGCAGCGCCGCGCCGAGCACGGGGGCGGCGAACCCGGCCGCGAGCCGGGGCAGGCCCGCCCGGACGGCACCGCGCCGGTGCAGCAGCCAGAGCACCGGCAGCAGGACGGCACCGCCGGTCTGTTTGGTGAGGAACGCGGCCGCGACGGCGGTGCCGGCCGCGCCCCAGCGCCCCCGGTCCGCGCACCACACGGCGGCGGCCGTCCAGGGCAGTATGAACACCTCGAAGCCGGCGGCCTGCGCGTCCTCGGGGTTCAACCCCACCGACACCAGCAGGTACAGCACCCCGGCGGTGCCGCCCGCCGGGTCGCCCCAGTGGCGGCGGGCCAGGGAGGCCAGCAGCACGGCGGTGAGCAGCTGGGCGAGGACGGCGAGGATCCGCAGCGGGGTCAGGGAGCCGGAGCCGCACAGCGCGAACGCGGCCTCGTACAGCCAGGGCAGCAGGGGCGGTTTGCGGTCCACCACCGTGTCGTAGAGCTGCCCGCCGTGGGCGAGCAGCCGGGCCTCGACGGCGAGGTAGCCCTCGTCGGGGTTCCACAGCGGGCGGACGAAGGAGGGGATCCGGGTGACGCAGGCCAGTACGGCCAGCACGGGCAGCAGCCGCGTCCAGTACGCCGTCCGGGTGAGCGTGGTCCGGGCGGGGGCGAGCTGCGGGGCGAGCATGGTCAGCACGCTATCCGGACGCCTGGCGCCGGGCGCCGAAGGACATACGGGGGGCGGGAGTGTCGCCGGGGTCAGGCGGGCGGGCGCGGGGGCTCGCCGGCCGGGGTGTGCCCGCGCTGGGCGAGCCGGCTGTGCGAGCGGCCGTAGAGGAAGTAGACGACGAAACCGATCAGCATCCACACCGCGAACCGCAGCCAGGTCTCCGCGGGCAGGTTCAGCATCAGCCACAGCGAGGCGAGCACCGACAGCACCGGGACCAGCGGGACCAGCGGGGTGCGGAAGGCCCGGGGGAGGTCGGGGCGGGTGCGGCGCAGGATGATCACGCTGAGCGCCACGATGGCGAAGGCGAAGAGGGTGCCGATGTTCACCAGCTCGGCCAGTTCGCTCAGGCTGGTGAAGCCCGCCACGACCGCGATGACGACGCCGAGCAGGATGGTCGACCGGTAGGGGGTGCGGAACCTCGGGTGGGTCTGGGAGAAGAACCGGGGCAGCAGCCCGTCGCGGCTCATCGCGAAGAACACCCGGGACTGGCCGAGCAGCAGGATCATGCACACGGTGGTCAGACCGACCGCGGCGCCGAAGCTGATCAGGCCCGCGAACCAGGGGTGCCCGGTGGTCTTGAACGCGTCGGCGAGGGGCGCCTCCACGGACAGCGAGCTGTACTTCTGCATGCCGGTGACGACGATCGACACGGCGACGTACAGGGCGGTGCAGATGACCAGGGAGCCGAGGATGCCGCGCGGGACGTCGCGCTGCGGATTGCGGGTCTCCTCGGCGGCGGTGGCGACGACGTCGAAGCCGATGAAGGCGAAGAAGACCACGGAGGCGGCGGTGAAGATGCCCATGACCCCGAAGTGCGAGGGGGCCCACCCGAACATCAGCTGGACCAGGGGGGCCTTGAGGCTGCCGCCGGCCGCGACGGGCTGCTCCTTCGGAATGAACGGGTCGTAGTTGGCACCGTTGACGAAGAAGGCGCCCGCGACGATCACGACGAGGACGACGGCCACCTTGATCCCGACGACCACCGAGGTGACCCGCGCGGACACCTTCATGCCGACGACGAGGATGGCGGTGAGCAGCAGTACGAGGGCGGCGGCGAGGATGTCGAAGCCGAAGCCGGTGGCACCGTCCCGCCCGCCGAGCGCCTCGGGCAGGTGCCAGCCCCAGTTGTCGAGCAGCGAGTGGATGTAGCCGGACCAGCCGACCGCGACCACCGCCGTGCCGAGCGCCAGCTCCAGCACCAGGTCCCAGCCGATGATCCAGGCGGGGAGTTCGCCGAGCGAGGCGTAGGAGAAGGTGTAGGCGGAGCCCGCCACCGGAACCGTGGAGGCGAACTCGGCGTAGCAGAGGGCGGCGAGCGCGCAGACGGCGCCGGCTATGACGAAGGACAGCGAGACCGCGGGGCCGGCGGTGTTCTTCGCCGCCGTGCCGGTGAGGACGAAGATGCCGGTGCCGATGATGACGCCGACACCGAAGACGGTCAGGTCCAGGGCGGACAGTGACTTCTTGAGCGCGTGCTCGGGTTCCTCGGTGTCCTGGATGGACTGCTCGACGTTCTTCGTCCGGAACAGCGTGCTGCTCACGAACCCACCTCCCACGCTTGCCGGCCTCGACATGATCGAGAGGGCCGGTGGTGCGGTTTGCCCCGGCACAGGCAGGTTCACGCAAACGGGCCGGTTCCGCCACCGGGGGAGGCGGCGGGACCGGCCCGTACGGCACGCGGGCTTCCGCTAGTCGCGCGCGGGCTCCACGGAGTCCACGGCGTCGGCCGGGCGCTCGAACCGGCCGTCGAGCTTGGCGACCAGCCCGGTGACCTGGCGGGCGATGTCGGGCGCGGTCAGCCCGATCTCGGCCATGACCTCGGCGCGGGAGGCGTGGTCGAGGAAGCGCGGCGGGATGCCGAAGTCGCGCAGCGGTACGTCCACGCCCGCGTCCCTCAGGGCCTGGGCGATCGCGGAGCCGACGCCGCCGACCCGGCTGTTGTCCTCGACGGTGACGACGACCCGGTGCCGTTCGGCCAGCGGGGCCATGGCCTCGTCCACGGGCTTGACCCAGCGCGGGTCGACCACGGTGGTGGAGATGCCCTGCTGGTCGAGCAGGGCGGCGATCTCCAGGCACATCGGGGCGAGGGCGCCCACGGAGACCAGCAGCACGTCCGGGCGGTCGGTGCCGGGCTCGCGCAGGACGTCCATGCCGCCGACCCGGCCCACGGCGGGTACGGCGGGGCCGACGGCGCCCTTGGAGAAGCGCACCACGGTCGGCGCGTCCTCGACGGCGACGGCCTCGCGCAGCTGGGCCCGCACCTGGTCGGCGTCGCGCGGCGCGGCCAGCCGCAGCCCGGGCACCACCTGGAGGATCGACATGTCCCACATGCCGTTGTGCGAGGCGCCGTCGGTGCCGGTGATCCCGGCCCGGTCCAGCACGAAGGTCACCCCGCACTTGTGCAGGGCCACGTCCATGAGGACCTGGTCGAAGGCGCGGTTGAGGAAGGTGGCGTACACGGCGAAGACCGGGTGCAGCCCGCCGTAGGCGAGGCCCGCCGCGGAGACGGCGCCGTGCTGCTCGGCGATCCCGACGTCGTAGACCCGGTCGGGGAAGCGCTTGGCGAACTTGTCCAGGCCGACCGGCTGGAGCATGGCGGCGGTGATCGCGACGATGTCCTCGCGCTCCTCGCCGAGCCTGACCATCTCCTCGCCGAAGACCGAGGTCCAGTCGGCGCCGGAGGAGCTGATCGGCAGCCCGGTGTCCGGGTGGATCTTGCCGACGGCGTGGAAGCGGTCGGCCTCGTCCTGGAGGGCGGGCTGGTAGCCGCGGCCCTTCTCGGTGAGGCAGTGCACGATCACCGGGCCGCCGAACCGCTTGGCGCGGGCCAGCGCGGACTCCAGCGCCTCGATGTCGTGGCCGTCGATCGGGCCGAGGTACTTCAGGCCCAGGTCCTCGAACATGCCCTGCGGGGCGATGAAGTCCTTCAGCCCCTTCTTGGCGCCGTGCAGGGTCTCGTACAGCGGCTTGCCGACGACCGGGGTGCGGTCGAGGATGTCCTTGGTCCGGGCGAGGAAGCGCTCGTAGCCGTCGGTGGTGCGCAGGGTCGCCAGGTGGTTGGCGAGGCCGCCGATGGTCGGGGCGTAGGAGCGCTCGTTGTCGTTGACGACGATGACGAGGGGGCGGTCCTTGGCCTCGGCGATGTTGTTCAGCGCCTCCCAGGCCATGCCGCCGGTGAGCGCGCCGTCACCGATGACGGCGACGACGTGGTCGTCCCGCCGGCGCAGCTGGTTGGCCTTGGCGATGCCGTCGGCCCAGCCGAGCACGGTCGAGGCGTGGCTGTTCTCGATGACGTCGTGCTCGGACTCGGCCTGCGCCGGGTAGCCGGACAGGCCGCCCTTCATCTTCAGCCGGGAGAAGTCCTGCCGGCCGGTGAGCAGCTTGTGCACGTAGGACTGGTGGCCGGTGTCCCACAGCACCTTGTCCTCGGGCGAGTGGAAGACCCGGTGCAGGGCGATGGTCAGCTCCACCACACCGAGGTTCGGACCGAGGTGGCCGCCGGTCTTGGAGACAGCGTCGACGAGGAAGGTACGGATCTCCTCTGCCAGCTGGTCCAGCTCCTCCAGGCTGAGCCGGTCCAGATCGCGCGGTCCCCTGATGCGGGTCAGCAGCGGCACCCGTGCCTCCTTGAACTAGAGCTGATCGAGCTGTTGCCGGGCCCGCCCGAGTCTAATGCCGGGCCCGACGGGCATCCCGAAGGGGCGCGGTCGGCCGCGGGACCGGCCACGACGGGCCGGTACGCGGTCGTCCGCGCCCCTTGGGGCGAGCGGGCGGGCGCTAGGCGCGACCCGCGGTCTTCTGCGTCTTGCGCGTGATGGAGTCGATCACGACGGTGGTCAGCAGAACGGCGGCGGTGATCATGTACTTCACCGGCTCCGCGATGGACTGGAGCTGGAGACCGTACTGGATGGACACGATCACCAGAACACCCAGCAGGGCGTTCCAGGTCCGGCCGCGTCCGCCGAAGAGCGAGGTGCCGCCGATGACGGCCGCGGCGATGGCGTTCATCAGCAGGTCGCCGGTGCCGGCGCTCTGGTTGGCCGAGGCGATCTTCGAGGCCAGGAACAGGCCGCCGATCGCGGCGAACCCGCCGGAGATCGCGAAGACGGAGATCCGCACCGCCGTGACGTTGATGCCCGCGCGCCGGGACGCCTCGACGCTGCCGCCGAGCGCGAAGATCTTGCGCCCGTAGGTGGTGCGCCGCAGCAGGAAGTCCGTGGCGACCAGGAACACCAGGAAGATCACCGTGGCCAGCGGCAGGCCCTTGTACTGGTTGTACATGTAGGCGGCGGCGAAGGCGACGACGGCCAGCAGCACCGTGCGCAGCACCGTGTCGCTCAGCGGCCGGGCGGGGATGCCCGCGGCCTCCCGGCGGCGGTTGCCGAGGAAGGAGGTGACGAAGAACACCGCGACCACGACCACGGCGAGCCCGTAGGCGGCGGCGATGTCGGAGAAGTAGTACGTGGTCAGCTTGGCGACCAGTCCCTCACCGTCCAGGTTGATCGTGCCGTCCTCGCCCAGCACCTTCAGCATGAAGCCGAGCCAGAACAGCAGGCCGGCCAGCGTGACGGCGAAGGCGGGGGCGCCGAGCACCGCGAAGAAGAAGCCGTGCAGCGCGCCGATGGCGAGGCCCGCGGCGATGGCGAGGAGGACGGCGGCCCACTCGGGCCAGCCCTGGTTGACCGCGAGGACGGCCATCAGGGCGCTGGCCGCGCCGCTGACCGAGCCCACCGAGAGGTCGATCTCGCCGAGCAGCAGCACGAAGACGATGCCGACGGAGATCATGCCCGTGCCGACCATCGTGATCGTCACGTCGTTGATGTTCTGCGCGGACAGGAAGTTGGAGTTCAGCACCTGGAAGATCACGCAGATGATCGCCAGGCCCACGATGACCGGCAGGGAGCCCAGCTCGCCGGCCTTCATCTTGCGCTTGAACTCGTTCCAGTAGCCGAGCAGGCCCTCTTCCTGCACCAGCAGGCGCGGGTCGACGGCGGTGACCGCGGCCGCGGCGGCCTCGGGGTTCTCGACCGGGGCCGCGTCCTGTGCGGACGTCTTGCCGGGCTCGGTGGCGGAGGTCTTGTCGATGCTCACTGGGAAGCCTCCCCGTTCGCGCTGGACGTGCGCGCGGCACGGCGGGTCACGGCATTGTCGGTGGCGCCGGTGATGGCGGAGATGATCTCCTCCTGCGAGGTCGTCTTGACCTCGAAGACGCCGTTGTTGCGGCCGAGGCGCAGGACGGCGACCTTGTCGGCCACCGCCTTCACGTCCGCCATGTTGTGGCTGATGAGGATGACGGCGTGGCCGCGCTCGCGCAGCCGCTCGACCAGGTCGAGCACTTGGGCGGTCTGCTCGACGCCGAGGGCGGCGGTGGGCTCGTCCAGGATGACCAGCTTGGGGTCGCCGAGCATGGAACGGGCGATGGCCACGGTCTGGCGCTGACCGCCGGAGAGCGAGGCGATCGGGATGCGGACGCTGGGGATGCGGATCGACAGCGTGGTGAGCAGCTCGCGGGCGCGGCGCTCCATCTCGACCTCGTCCAGCACGCCCCACTTCCTCAGCTCACGGCCGAGGAAGAGGTTGCCGACGACATCGATGTTGTCGCACAGCGCGAGGTCCTGGTAGACCGTCGCGATGCCCAGGGCCTGGGCGTCGTGCGGCTTGCTGATCGACACGGGCTTGCCATTCCATTCGATGGCACCCTCGTCGATGGGGTGGACGCCGGCGATCGTCTTGACCAGCGTGGACTTTCCGGCGCCGTTGTCGCCGACCAGGGCGACCACCTCACCGGCGTGGATCTCGAGCTCTACGTCGGTGAGCGCCTGAACGGCACCGAACCGCTTGGAGACCCCGCGCAACGCCAGCACGGGCGTAGCGGACACGTGAACCATCTCCTTCGCCGCCTGACCCGGCGGGAGGTTGTGCAGAAGTTTGGGGGGAGGGAGTTCCGTCCGGCGCCCCGGGCCGAGCTTGCGGGGCTGTGTGAATGCGCCGGGGCGCCGGAGGAGCGAGGAGGCGGCCGGCCGTCGTCCGCGCCGCGGGCGTTCAGAGGTCGAACGCCCGGCGGCCGGGAAGGGACCGGGTGCCGCTTACTTGTTCAGGCCGAGCTTGTCGCAGGCGGCCTTGTACTTGCCGGAGCAGATCTCGTCGACGGTGTAGATGCCGTCCTTGATCACGGTCTCCTTGATGTTGTCCTGCGTGAGGGACACGACCGGGACCAGCACGGACGGGATGTCCTTGGCGCTGGCGCTGGAGACCTTGTCCTTGGCGATGGAGTCCAGGCTCTCGCCCTTGGCGAGCGCGACGGCCATCTTGGCCGCGGTCTCCGCCTCCTGCGGGTACGACTTGTACACGCTCATGTACTGGTCGCCGGTGACGATGCGCTGCACACCGG
Source organism: Streptomyces sp. DSM 40868 (assembly GCF_011820545.1). Lineage (NCBI taxonomy): Bacteria > Bacillati > Actinomycetota > Actinomycetes > Kitasatosporales > Streptomycetaceae > Streptomyces > Streptomyces sp. DSM 40868. The sequence goes on along the minus strand of NZ_CP050504.1, from coordinate 6,671,171 downwards.
CCAGCTCGGCGTCCTGGCCGGTGACCGGCACCTTCAGGCCCGCGGCCTTCAGGGCGGTGATGATACCGCCGGCCATGCCGTCGTTGGCGGAGTAGACGCCCGCGATGTCCTTCTTGCCGACGGCGGAGATCGCCGCCTCCATCTCGGAGTTGGCGTTGTCCGGCGCCCACTCCTTGGTGTCGTACTCCTTGGCGATGGTGACCTTGCCGTCCAGGACGGAGTGCGCGCCGTCCTTGAACTGCTTGGCGTTGGGGTCGGTCACCGAGCCGTTGATCATGACGATCTTGGAGGACTTGGTGGCCTTGCCGCCCAGCGCCTTCAGCAGGGCCTCGCCCTGGGTCTTGCCGACCTGGACGTTGTCGAAGGAGGTGTAGGCGCTGATCGGGCCCTCGGCGAGGCGGTCGTAGGCGACGACCTTGATGCCCTGGTCCACGGCCTTCTTGACGGAGTTCTGGATGGCCTTGGCGTCCACCGCGTCGATGATCAGGACGTCCACCTTGTTGGTGATCATCGTGTCGACCTGCTGGGCCTGCAGGTTCGCGTCCTGACGGGCGTTGTTGTACTCGACCTTGGCCTTGCCGTTGGTCAGCTCGCCGATCGTCTTCTCGATCAGCGGCCGGTCGAACTTCTCGTACCGCGCGGTCTTGTTCTCCGGAAGGAGCAGACCGACCGTGATGTCGTCGCCCTTCTTGGCGGACGACGCGGAGGAAGAGTCGTCGTTGCCCTTCGACTCCTTGGCGCTGCCACAGGCGGCCAGCGAGACGGCCATCGCACCGGCGGCAACGGCAACGGCGGCACGACGCATACGTGCGTTCACTTGAGAAACCTCCCTGACGAGGCCGCGTCGTTGCGGCCGAGGTGGCTGGAAGTCAACTCGGCCACACGTGCGACGTCAAGAAGTAAATCCTTAACGAGATGGCAACGGTGCCATCCGTTCTCTAAGTGAAGGCAGGCGCCGTGACCTGCAGGGCTCCGTCCAAAAGGGTGGAATCACCCATCTCGCTGAGGGCGAGGGCGAGCGCGCCGAGGACTTCGGCCCGGCCGCCAAGTGCCCCGGGGAGAACGGACAGTTGACGGGCGGCGCTGGGGATGGCGTAGCGGCCGACGGACTCCCTGATCGGTCCGAGCACCAGCTCCCCGGCCTCGGCGAGGTCGCCGCCGAGGACCACCCGGCTCGGGTTCAGCAGATTGCAGAGGTTGGCCACTCCGCTGCCGATGTGACGGCCGACGTCGGCGATCACCCGGCGGCAGCCCGGGTCCCCGTCCCTGGCCAGCCGGACGATGCCCTCCATGGTCAGGTCGGGGCCGTGGCTGGGCTGGAGCAGCGGGAGCACATAGCGCGCCGCCGCGAAGGTCTCCAGGCAGCCGCGGTTGCCGCAGCGGCAGACCGGGCCGGACTCGTCCAGGGTGATGTGCCCGATCTCGCCGGCCGTGCCGCCCGGGCCCCGGTAGATCTTGCCGTCGATCACCAGGCCGGCGCCGACACCGCTGGCGACCTTGATGTAGGCCAGGTCGCGCACCCCCTTGCCGCTGCCCCAGACCAGCTCGCCGAGGGCGCCGAGGTTGGCGTCGTTGTCCACGTGCACGGGTACGCCGAGCCGCTCGCGCAGCTCCTCGGCGGGCTTGGTGCCGCCCCAGCCGGGCAGGATCGCGGTGGAGCCGAGGGTGCCGGACTCGACGTCGATCGGGCCGGGCACGCCGAGGCCGACGCCGGCCACCTTGGTCCGGTCCACGCCGGTCGCCGCGACGAGGCGGTTGACCAGCTGTTCGGCCCGGTCGAAGCCCTGGTCGGCGGAGGCGTCGACGTCCAGCGGCTCGGCCTCCTCGGCGAGCACCTGGTGGGCGAGGTTGCCGACCGCGACGCGCAGATGGGTGTGCCCGAAGTCGACTCCGATCACGATGCCGGCGTCCCCGCTCAGGCTGACGCTGCGGGCCCGCCGCCCGCCCGCCGACGTGGGGGTGACCTCGACGGTGCCGCCGTCCTTCAGCTCCCGCACGATATTGGAGACGGTGGCCGCGGACAGCCCGGTCGTCCGCGCGATCTCCGCCTGGGTGAGGGACCCGGCCAGTCGTACGGCCCGGACCACCCGCTCCAGGTTGGCCCGGTGCAGTGACGACTGCGACCCTGGAGTCTCCACGACGACCTCCTGAGCGCGGGGCCGCTTCGGCGAGGCCCCGTGTATGTCCAACTAGTGAACTCTAAGCTGAGCCGTTCGGGGCGACTCACGTCAAGAGGTTGAACCGTTTCCGGGCACCCGGGCACGGCGGCGCACACCGCCCCGGATCCGCCGGGACGGTGTGCGCACGAGCAATCACGGGGTGTGGCCCCGCCCGCCCGGCCCGGGGTTACTTCAGCGCCCCCGCGGTCAGTCCCTGCACCACCTGCCGCTGGAAGACGATGTACGCCGCGAGCACCGGCAGCATCGCCATGACCAGGCCCGCGAACAGACCGGACCAGTCGCCCTTGTAGCCCTGGCTGACCGCGAGCTGGACGAGTCCCTGGGTGAGCACCTTCTTGTCCGGGTCGGTGTTCAGGACCGTGGGCAGCATGTACTGGTTCCACTGGCCGAGGAAGTTGAAGATGCCCACGCTGATCAGGCCGGGCTTGGCCATGGGCAGCATGACCTGGAAGAACGTACGCGTGTGCGAAGCGCCGTCCACGAAGGCCGCCTCCGCCACCGAGGTGGGCAGGGTGCGGAAGAACGCCGTGAGGAAGAACACCGTGAACGGCAGCGAGTAGGCGATGTAGACCAGGATCAGGCCGTGGATCGTGTTCAGCAGGCCCATGTTGTTCACGACGTAGAACAGCGGGACCAGCGCGAGCATGACCGGGAAGCTCATGCCGCCGACGAACAGGTAGTAGATGAAGCGGTTGCCCGGGAAGTCGAACCGGGCCAGCACATAGGCGGCCATCGAGCCGAGCACCAGGGTGCCGACGAGCGAGCCGCCGACCACCAGGACGGTGTTCAGGAAGTAGTCGCTCATATGGGCGTCGGTCCAGGCCCGGGCCCAGTTGTCGAAGTGCAGCCGGTCCGGCAGGGACCAGGGCGAGCCGAAGATGGAGCCGTCGTCCTTGAAGGAGGTCATCACCGCCCACACCAGCGGCATCACCACCATGATCGCCCAGATCACGAGGACGCCGTGGGAGAAGACGTTGAGGACGGTCCCCTCCCGCTGCCGGCCGGAGGGCCGGCGCGCGGCCGGGTGCCGGTCCGTCTTGTGGACCGTGGCGCCGGACTCGGCCGGCGGCGGGGCGGGGGTCTCGGTCGTCTTCATCGGTTCAGAACTCCAGCCGCTCGCGACGGCCCAGCCGCATCACGATCGCCGCGAACGCGAGCGTGACGACCAGCAGGGCGACGCCGATGGTGGTGGCGTACGCGGCCTGACCGTCCCGGAACGCCTTCTGGTACACGTACAGGACCATCACGGTGGTCGAGTAGTCCGGTCCGCCCGGTCCGGTCGTCATGATCTGCACGACGGCGAACGACTCCGCGCCGAGGGCGAGGATGCCCAGGTAGACCCAGCCGGACTGCACGGTGTCCCACAGCAGCGGCAGGGTGACGCGGAAGAACGTGGTGGCCCGGTTCGCGCCGTCCAGCAGCGCCGCCTCGTACAGCTCGGCCGGGATCGAGGCCATGCCCGCGGAGAACAGGACCACGAAGAAGCCGACCGTGGACCACACGAGCACCGCCATCACACACCACAGGGCGAGGTTCGGATCGCCCAGCCACAGCGGCTGCACGCCGTCGAGGCCGATGCCGCGCAGCAGCGAGTTGATCGCTCCGCTGTCCGGGTTGTACGCGAAGGCGAACAGCAGCGAGACGATCGCGATCGACAGGACCTGCGGAAAGAAATAGACGATTTTGTAGAAGGCCGAGCCCCGCACCCCGGAAATGGCGGGGCCGCCCTTCCTCCGCCGGCCGCCCACATTGATCATGAAGGCGAAGAACAGCGCCAGGGCGAGTGTCACCACCGGCAGCACCAGAGCGAACAGGAGACTGTGCCGCAACGACTTCCAGAAGATGTCGTCGTCGAGCATCCTTTCGTAGTTGTCGAACCCGACCATCTCGAAATCGGGGCTGAGGCCCGTCCAGTCCGTGAACGAGTAGTAGATGGACTGGATGAACGGCCACACCACGAAGAGCGCGTACAGTCCCAGGGGCAGTGCCAGAAACCCCACGATGAACCGGTATTTGCCGTGCCGCATCGCCACTCCGGTGCTGTCAGGGTGCCGGATTACTGGTGCTTGTAGTGCTTGATGGAGGAGTCCTTGGCCGCCTCGTCGGCGAACGACTGGATCTTCCTGATCGCCTCGGCGGGGGTGAGCCGGCCGGCCATCATCTCGCCGAGGCCGGACACCCCGATCTTCTCCTTCTGCAACTGCACGTACCAGTCCTGCAGCCGGGGATTCACCACGTTGCTCCCGGCCTTCTCCAGCGCCGCCACACCCGACTTCAGGCCCGGGGTGAGGGTGATGCCCGAGGTGCCGCCGTTGAACGCGGTCAGCGACTTCACCTTGGCGGTGAAGTTCTTCGAGGACGCCTCGGAGAGCATGATGCGCAGCTGCTCCATGCCGCCCTCGGCGTTCTTCGCCTTGGCCGGGACGATGAAGGGCTCGCCGCCGGAGGCCCAGATGGTGCCGAACGGCAGCTTGTCGGAGGCGTCGAGGCCGGAGGGCGCGGAGACGGCGAGGCCGAAGTCGGGCGGGATGACGTTGGCCGACTCGTTCTCCACCCAGGAGCCGTTCGGCAGGAACAGCGCCTTGCCCTTGGCCCACGCGGTCTGCGACTGGATGTGGTCCAGGCCCGGGGTGCCCTGGAGGATGTAGCCCTTCTTGTACAGCTCGTAGTAGGCCTCGAAGCATGCCTTGACCGCGGGGTGCTTCCAGGCGTTCGGCTCGAGGTTGTCGATGGCGTCGAGCACCTCGCGCCCGCCGACCTTGGCGATCATCGGGTACAGCGAGAAGGGGATGTAGTACGGGTACTTGCCCGCGTAGGTCCAGCCCGCGATGCCCTTCTTCTTGGCCTTGGCGCACAGCGCGAGCATGTCGTCCCAGGTCTCCGGGTACGCCGCGTCCAGCGAGTCCAGGGCCTTCTGCGAGTACCAGACGCCGTACACCGTGTAGGCGTAGTACAGGATCCAGACCGGGTCGCCGTCGAACTGGCCCATCTCCACGATGCCGGGGCGCAGTGTGTCGCGGACCTTCTTGCCCGGGTCGTCGTACGACGGCGCGTCCAGCAGTGCGGTGAGGTCGGCGAGCTGGTTCTTGCCGACGAGGACGCCCATGTCCATCTGCTCGGCGCCGGAGTTGTCGATGAGGTCCGGCGGGGTGCCCTGGTTGAAGCGGGGCTGGAGGGTGGACTGGATCTTCTGGGTGGCCGCGAACTTCACCTCGGCCTTGGGGAAGTCGTGTTCGTAGATCTTCACCGCGTCCTCGGCGTACTCCTTGCCGAAGCCACCGTCGAAGAGGACGAATTCCAGCCCGGCGGTGTCGTTGACACCGAGCGGGTTCTTGGCGGTCTTCTTGCCCTGCTTCGCCTTGTCCTGTCCGTCACCGCCGCTGCTGGCGCAGGCGGACAGCAGGCCCATCCCCGGCGTGGCGATCAGACCGAGCGCCGCCGAGCGCTTGATCAGATCGCGGCGGCCGACACCTTCGGCACGGTGGTGCGCAGTGGATCCCATGCTCAAGTCCTCGCCTTCTCCAGGACTCAGGCGGTGAACCGGATCCTCGCCGGCACCGCAGGTCGGGTCGTGCAGGGTCGTGCGGGAAATGCCGACAGGTATAGTCCACTTGACCCCGGCGGACAAGATCGAGTGCAGGGTTCCCCATGGGTCTTTTCCGAGTTGAGACCTGCCGGAAATATGAGCCCGCGACACGTGCCGCGCAGGAAAAATTCGCGACATTACTCCCTGAATGCCACAGTCAACACCCTTGACATCACGGGCCACTTGACCACCTACTGGTTCCTGCGCCCGCAGCTGACAACGTTGTCCGAAGGGGCGCAGGAGGGGAAATCCGTAGATGCAGCGGAGAACTCGGCACAGATGGGGTCCGGCGGCCGTCCTCACGGCCGCCTTTGTCATGGCCGTCGGCGCGCAGGGCGCGGCGGTCGCCCTGCCGGCCCGGCCCGCGGTGCCCGACCGGGAGTTCGCGTCCTCGTTCGAGGCGGGCGAGCCGGCGCCGGACTGGCTGAACACCGTGGACACCGGCCCGGACGGGAGCAAGCGGGCGGCGGGCGTCGACGGCGGCTACAGCACCGGCATCCCGGGCAATGTGACCGACCATGTCACCGAGGTCCGGGCGGGCGGCGAGAACGCGGGCGCCGGCGAGGTCAAGGAGAACCTGGCCGACGGCGAGCCCGGCACCAAGTGGCTGACCTTCGAGCCGTCCGGCTGGGCGGAGTTCGACCTGGACAAGCCGGTCGGGCTCCGGACGTACGCGCTCACCTCGGCCAACGACTACGCCGAACGCGACCCGAGGGACTGGACCCTGAAGGGCTCCGCCGACGGCACGCACTGGACGACGCTCGACACCCGATCGGGCGAGACCTTCTCCGAGCGGTATCTGACCAAGTCGTACGACCTGGCCGAACCGGCCGTCTACCAGCACTTCCGGCTGGAGGTGACGCGCAACAACGGCGCCCCGGACATCCTCCAGCTCGCCGATGTGCAGTTCTCCACCGGAGGCGGCGGCGGGCCGGTGCCGCAGGACATGCTGACCCTGGTGGACAAGGGTCCCAGCGGCTCCCCGACCGCCAAGGCGCGGGCCGGTTTCACCGGGAAGCGTGCCCTGCGCTACGCCGGCCGGCACACCGCGGACGGCCGCGCCTACTCCTCCAACAAGGTCTTCGACGTGAACGTGCGGGTCGGCCGCGACACCGAGCTGGCGTACCGGATCTTCCCGTCGATGGCCGACGGCGACCGCGACTACGACGCCACCAACGTCAGCGTCGACCTGGCCTTCACCGACGGCACCCACCTCAGCGACCTGGGCGCCCTGGACCAGCACGGCTTCCCGCTCTCCCCGCGCGGGCAGGGCGCGTCGAAGGCGCTGTACGTCAACCAGTGGAACAACGTGGCCGCGCGGATCGGATCGGTGGCGGCCGGGAAGACCGTCGACCGGATCCTGGTGGCCTACGACTCCCCGGACGGCCCGGCGAAGTTCCGCGGCTGGCTGGACGACGTGTCCCTGAGGCCGGTGGCGCCCGCCAAGCCGAAGGCACACCTGGCGGACTACGCGCTGACCACCCGGGGCACCCACTCCAGCGGCAGCTTCTCGCGCGGCAACACCTTCCCGGCGACCGCCGTGCCGCACGGCTTCAACTTCTGGACGCCGGTGACCAACGCGTCCTCGCTGAGCTGGCTGTACGAGTACGCGCGCGCGAACAACGCGGACAACCTGCCGACGATCCAGGCGTTCAGCGCGAGCCATGAGCCGAGCCCCTGGATGGGCGACCGGCAGACCTTCCAGGTGATGCCGTCGGCCGCGGCCGGCACCCCGGACACCGGCCGCGAAGCACGCGAACTGGCCTTCCGGCACGAGAACGAGACCGCGCGGCCCCACTACTACGGGGTCCGGTTCGAGAACGGCCTCAAGGCCGAGATGACGCCGACCGACCACGCGGCCGTGCTGCGCTTCACCTACCCCGGCGACGACGCGAGCGTGCTGTTCGACAACGTCACCGAGCAGGCCGGGCTGACCCTCGACGAGGAGCACGGGCGGGTCACCGGTTACTCGGACGTGAAGTCGGGCCTGTCCACGGGCGCCACCCGGCTGTTCGTGTACGGCGAGTTCGACAAGCCGGTGACGGACGGCGCGGCGAGCGGGGTGAAGGGCTATCTGCGGTTCGCCGCGGGCGCCGACCGCACCGTCACCCTGCGCCTGGCGACCTCGCTGATCGGCGTCGACCAGGCACGGGAGAACCTGCGCCGGGAGATCCCTGCGGGCACGTCCTTCGACACCGTGAAGGCGCGCGCCCGGCACGCCTGGGACGAACTGCTCGGCAAGGTCGAGGTGGAGGGCGCGAGCGAGGACCAGCTGACCACGCTCTACTCCGGTCTGTACCGGCTGTACCTGTACCCCAACTCCGGCTTCGAGAAGGTGGACGGCAAGGACCGCTACGCCTCCCCGTTCTCCCCCATGCCGGGCCCGGACACCCCCACGCACACCGGCGCGAAGATCGTCGACGGCAAGGTGTACGTCAACAACGGCTTCTGGGACACCTATCGCACCACCTGGCCCGCCTACTCGTTCCTGACGCCCACTCGGGCCGGGGAGCTGGCCGACGGGTTCGTGCAGCAGTACAAGGACGGCGGCTGGACCTCCCGCTGGTCCTCCCCGGGCTACGCGGACTTGATGACCGGCACCTCCTCGGACGTGGCCTTCGCCGACGCCTACGTCAAGGGCGTGAAGTTCGACGCGAGGGCGGCGTACGACGCGGCCGTGAAGAACGCCACCGTCGTCCCGCCCGCGCCGGGCGTGGGCCGCAAGGGCATGGCCGTCTCCCCCTTCCTCGGCTACACCCCGACCGACACCCACGAGGGCCTGTCCTGGGCGATGGAGGGCTACGTCAACGACTACGGCATCGCGAAGATGGGCGAGGCGCTGTACAGGAAGACGGGCGAGAGCCGCTACCGGGAGGAGTCGCGGTACTTCCTCGACCGCGCCCGCGGCTACGTGAGGCTGTTCGACGGCAAGGCGGGCTTCTTCCAGGGCCGGGACGCCAAGGGAGGCTGGCGGGTGGACTCCGCGAAGTACGACCCGCGGGTGTGGGGCCACGACTACACCGAGACCAACGGCTGGGGCTACGCCTTCACCGTCCCGCAGGACAGCCGGGGCCTGGCCAACCTGTACGGCGGCCGGCAGGGCCTCGCCGACAAGCTCGACGCCTACTTCGCCACCCCGGAGACCGCCTCCCCGGACTACGTGGGCTCCTACGGCGGTGTCATCCACGAGATGACCGAGGCCCGGGACGTCCGGATGGGCATGTACGGCCACTCCAACCAGGTCGCGCACCACGTCCTGTACATGTACGACGCGGCCGGCCAGCCGTGGAAGACGCAGGCGTACGTGCGCGAGGCGCTGTCCCGGCTGTACACCGGCAGCGAGATCGGGCAGGGCTACCACGGCGACGAGGACAACGGCGAGCAGTCCGCCTGGTACCTGTTCTCCGCGCTCGGCTTCTACCCGCTGGTGATGGGCAGCGGCGAGTACGCCATCGGCTCCCCGCTGTTCAAGAAGGCGACCGTGCACCTGGAGAACGGCCGGGACCTGGTGGTGCGGGCCCCGCGCAACAGCGCGAAGAACGTCTATGTGCAGGGGCTCAGGGTCAATGGCCGCTCCTGGACGTCGACTGCACTCCCCCACTCGCTGCTGGCCAGGGGCGGGGTGCTGGACTTCGCCATGGGCCCGGAGCCGTCGGCCTGGGGCACGGGCGAGAACGCGGCGCCGGTCTCGATCACCCGCGGCGACCAGGTGCCCGAGCCCCGCTCGGACGTCCTCAAGGGCACCGGGGCGCTCTTCGACGACACCTCGGCGACGAGCGCGACGCTCACCTCCGCCGACCTGCCGGCCCCGGGCGCCGTACGGCCCGTCCAGTACACGCTGACCTCGGGGGCCGACCACACCACCGCGCCGTCCGGCTGGACCCTCCAGGGTTCCACCGACGGCACGACGTGGCGGACCCTGGACCACCGCACCGGTGAGACGTTCGCCTGGGACCGGCAGACCCGCGCCTTCACCATCGCCGCGCCGGGCACGTACAGCCGCTACCGCCTGGTCCTGGACGGCGGGTCGACCCTGGCGGAGGTGGAGCTGCTGGCCTGAGCGCACACCGGGTACGGCGGCCGGCCCGCCGGAGGAGCATCGCGGCTCTTCCGGCGGGCCGGTGTCGCGCGGGGCGGGGGCCCTTCGCCTGTGGGACCGGTGGCCGCCCATACTGCCTTCGAGGACCCGACCGGCCACAGGAGCACCGATGACACCACGCACCCCCGCCCGCACCGCACGGGAGGCGACGGCATGAGACTGCTGGTCACCGGCGGAGCCGGGTTCATCGGCTCGCACTTCGTGCGCACGCTGCTCGACGGCGGCTACCCCGGCCACGAGACGTCCCGGGTGACCGTCCTCGACAAGCTCACCTACGCCGGTCACCGGGACAATCTGCCCGCGGCGCACCCCCGGCTGGAGTTCGTGCGCGGTGACATCTGCGACCGGGAGCTGCTGGACCGGATCCTGCCCGGGCACGACGCGGTGGTGCACTTCGCCGCGGAGTCGCACGTGGACCGCTCGCTCCGGTCGGCGTCGGAGTTCGTGCGCACCAACGTGGCCGGCACCCAGACGCTGCTGGACGCCTGTCTCGCGGCCGGCACCGGGCGGTTCGTCCACGTCTCCACCGACGAGGTCTACGGCTCCATAGCCGAGGGCGCCTGGACGGAGGACCACCCGCTGCTGCCCAACTCGCCCTACGCCGCCTCCAAGGCGTCCTCGGACCTGCTCGTCCGCGCCTGTCACCGCACACACGGCCTGAACGTGTCGATCACCCGCTGCTCGAACAACTACGGCCCCCACCAGCACCCCGAGAAGCTGATCCCGCTGTTCGTGACCAACCTGCTGGAGGGCCTGCCGGTGCCGCTCTACGGCGACGGGCACAACGTGCGCGAGTGGCTGCACGTCGACGACCACTGCCGGGCCGTCGCGCTGGTGCTCGACCGGGGCCGGCCGGGCGAGGTCTACAACGTCGGCGGCGGTGACGCACGTACCAACCGCGAGGTCACCGACCGGCTGCTCGCGCTGTGCGGCGCCGACTGGTCGCGGGTACGGCACGTGCCCGACCGCAAGGGGCACGACCTGCGCTACGCCCTGGACGACAGCAAGATCCGCGAGGAGCTGGGTTACGCCCCGCGGATCCCCTTCGAGCGAGGGCTCGCCGACGTCGTCGCCTGGTACCGCGACCACCCCGGCTGGTGGAAGGCCGTCCGCTCCGCCCGGCACCCGGCGGACGGCGACGCCCGCTGAGCCGCCGGCCGGGTCCGCCGTACGGCCGCCCGCGCCGCACCGGCGCCGGATGCGGCCGCGATCGCGGGGGCGGCTTGGTAGAAAGGCATGTCCGCAGCATTCGTCACCGCACCGCTCGTCACCCCGCCGCCCACCACAGGAGGTACCCCCGGTGCAGGCCGTATCGTCGCCAGGGCTCACCCGTCCGGACTCCCCCACGCCCACCCCGCCGGACGACCCACCCGGCCCCCGGGAGCTGACGCTCGACGGCGGCGACGGCGTACGGCTGTCGGGGCTGCTCGCCGAACCCGGGGCGGGGCAGGCGCCCCGGGCCGTGGTGCTCGCCCTGCACGGCAGCGGCATGCGGGCCGGTTACTTCGACAACCGGGCGCGGCCGGGCCTGTCGCTGCTGGAGCTGGGCAGCCGGCTCGGCTGCACCGTGCTGGCGCTCGACCGCCCGGGCTACGGCGCCTCGGCCGCCGTACTGCCGGACGGACAGGATCTGGCCGGGCAGACCGCCACGCTCGGCGCGGCCCTGGCCGACTTCGCCGGACGGTGGCCCGTCGGCGCCGGGTTCTTCCTGCTCGCCCACTCCGGCGGCGGCCGGCTCGCGCTGTCCACCGCGGCGGCCGACGCCCTGCCGGCCCCGCTGATCGGGCTGGACCTGTCCGGGCTGGGCAGCGCCTTCGCCGTGCCGCCCGACCAGTTGCCCGGCGCCGGCGCGCCCGGGGCCTGGCGGCGGCACTGGGGGCAGCTGCGGCTGTACCCGCCGGAGGCCTTCCGGGAGGGGCAGCGGCTGGTGGCGCCGGTGCCGGCGACGGAGGCCGGCGAGACCCTGGCGTGGCCCCGGATGTACCCGGAGCTGGCGGCCCGGGTGCGGGTGCCGGTCCGGTTCACCTTCGCCGAGCAGGAGCAGTGGTGGCGCACCGACGAGGAGGCGGTACGGGCCCTGCTGGCGCCGCTCGCCGCGCCGCGTGCGGTGGTGGACCGGCTGCCCGACGCCGGGCACAACATCAGCCTCGGCTGGGCCGCCCGCACCTACCACCTGCGGGCCCTGGCCTTCCTGGAGGAGTGCCTGCTGGCCCACGCGGCGGCGCCGCCCACCCGTCCGCGCGCCGACTGACGGCGGCCCCGCCCGCCGGGCCACCCGGTGCTCCCGGATCAGCCGTCGTAGGGGCGGGCGGCGCGGCCCTCACGGAGCGTCAGGCCCCACCAGGCGAGCTGGTCGAGCAGCACGGAGGCGGCCTTGCCGACGCCGTCGGCGTCCTTGGGGCGCCCCTCCTCGTCGAACTGGCTCCAGGCCATGTGGAAGCTGACGGTGTCGCGCAGGGTGACGGCGTGCAGCTCGGCGAAGACCTGGCGCAGCTGCTCCACGGCCCGCTGGCCGCCGGCCATGCCGCCGTAGGAGACGAAGCCGACGGGCTTGGCCCGCCATTCGCGGTAGACGTAGTCGATGGCGAGCTTCAGCGAGGCCGGGTAGCCGTGGTTGTACTCGGGCGTGAGGACGACGTACCCGTCCAGTCCGCCGATGCGCTGGGCCAGACCGAGGGTGCCCTCCCCCGGCTCGGTGGTGTCCAGGGTGAGTTTCAGCTCCGCCACGAGCGCCGGCTCGGAGAGGTCGATGACATGGACGTCCATGTCCTCGCGGCGGCCGATCTCGGAGAGGAACCACTGGGCGACCTTGTCGGCGAACCGGCCGGTGCGCACGCTGCCGATGATGACGCCGATCTTGAGCGGGGGTGTGGACATGAGAGATCTCCTCGCAAGAGCGGAAGGAAGGAAAAGGAAGGAAAGGGGGGATGAGGCGGGCGGCGCTCAGCCGATGAGCAGGACGATCTTTCCGCGGCCGTGGCCGGTCTCCAGCTCGCGGTGCGCCTCGGCGGCCCGGGCCAGCGGCAGGGTCTTGCGGATGTGCACGGTGAGCTCGCCGTCGGCGACCAGTCCGGCCAGTTCGGCGAGCCGCCGCGCCGAGCGCATGCTGCGGATCCAGCGCACGCCCAGCTCCTCGTAGTCCTCGTGGGCGAAGACGGTGCCGACCCGGTCCTTGTCCTTGACGAGTTCGGCCGCGACCCGCAGGCCCTCGACACTCGCCGCGTCCAGGGCGGCGTCCACGCCCTCGGGCGCCGCCGCGCGGACCCGGTCGATCAGGCCCGCGCCGTAGGTGACCGGGACGGCGCCCAACCGGCGCAGGTAGGCGTGGTTCTCCTCGCGGCCGGTGGCGATCACCTTGGCGCCCCGGCCCACCGCGAGCTGCACGGCGATGGTGCCGACCCCGCCGGCGGCGCCGTTGATCAGCACGGTCTCGCCCTCGCCGACGCCGAGGATCTCGATCGCGGTGTGGGCGGTCTGGCCGGAGGCGGACAGGCAGCCGGCGACCTCCCAGGACAGCGCGGCGGGCTTGGGCACGATCTGGTCCGCGGGGACGACGAGGTACTCGGCGTAGGTGAGCTGGGTGCGGAAGCCCAGGACCTCGTCGCCGATCGAGAACCCGGTGACGCCCTCGCCGAGCGCGTCCACCACCCCGGCGAAGTCGCCGCCGGGGATGTGCGGCAAGGTGACGGTGAAGCCCGGCGGGACCCAGCCGGTGCGCACCGCGCAGTCGACGGGCTGGGTGCCGGCCGCCTTCACCCTCACCCGCACCTCGCCCGGCCCCGGTGCGGGCGTCGGCAACTCCATCAGCTCCAGGACCTCGGGCCCTCCGAACGCGCGGAACGCGACAGCCTTCATCGTTCAACCCCTCCTGACGGCACGACACTTCGGCTGACCGGCGGCCTGCGGCTCGCCGTCGCCGGCAACAGGACGAACGTAGAAGCTCAAGTCCGCTTGAGGTCAAGCGCCGACCGGGGCCACACCGGCCCCAGGGGCAACAGCGGGGGCCACCGGTACCACAGAGGCCCGCGCACGCTCCGGCAGGCGCGCGCCGGTATCACCCGGTCGGGCTAGGGGAACGGGTTGACGGGGTCGGCGGTGGCGGCGGTACAGTCGGGACACGGCCGATGACAACGATGTCGCGAGGCTCGGCGGTCACGTCGGCCGCGCGCCCCGACCCCCCTCTCCGGGCAGGTACCCGCCCCCTCGCCTGCCCGGCTCGCGGACCCGGTGCTCTCGGCCACCGGGTCCGCCCCGAGCAGGACGGCGAAGGGCCGCGCCCCCGGGTGCCGGGGACGCGGCCCTGTGCCGCTGACCGCTGTGCCCTGCCGCTTACTTGCGGATCAGGTTGCGCAGCACGTACTGCATGATGCCGCCGTTGCGGTAGTAGTCGGCCTCACCGGGGGTGTCGATGCGGACGACCGCGTCGAACTCCACACCGGTGTCGGTGGTGACCTTCACCGTGCGCGGGGTGCGGCCCTCGTTCAGCTCCGTGACGCCGGAGATGGAGAAGGTCTCCTCGCCGGTCAGACCGAGGGACTCGGCGGAGGTGCCCTCCGGGAACTGCAGCGGCAGGACGCCCATGCCGATGAGGTTGGAGCGGTGGATGCGCTCGTAGGACTCGGCGATGACGGCCTTCACGCCGAGCAGCGCGGTGCCCTTGGCCGCCCAGTCGCGGGACGAGCCGGAGCCGTACTCCTTGCCGGCCAGGACGACCAGCGGGATGCCGGCGGCCTGGTAGTTCTGCGAGGCGTCGTAGATGAAGGAGACCGGCCCGCCGTCCTGCGTGAAGTCGCGGGTGTAGCCGCCCTCGGTGCCCGGCGCGATCTGGTTGCGCAGGCGGATGTTGGCGAACGTGCCGCGGATCATGACCTCGTGGTTGCCCCGGCGGGAGCCGTAGGAGTTGAAGTCACGCCGCTCGACACCGTGCTCGGTGAGGTACTTGCCGGCGGGGGTGTCGGCCTTGATGGCACCGGCCGGGGAGATGTGGTCGGTGGTGACCGAGTCGCCCAGCTTGGCCAGGACGCGGGCGCCGGCGATGTCCTCGACCGGGGCCGGGTCCATGGTCATGCCCTCGAAGTACGGGGGCTTGCGGACGTAGGTGGACTCCGCGTCCCACTCGAAGGTGTCGCCGGTCGGGATCGGCAGCGACTGCCACTGGGCGTCGCCGGCGAAGACGTCGCTGTAGGACTTGGAGAACATGTCCTCGCCGATGGCGTTGGCGACGACGTCGTTCACCTCGGCCTCGGAGGGCCAGATGTCCTTCAGGTAGACCGGGTTGCCGTCCTGGTCGGTGCCCAGGGCCTCGCGGGTGATGTCCAGCTTCATGGAGCCGGCGATGGCGTAGGCGACGACCAGCGGCGGGGACGCCAGGTAGTTCATCTTGACGTCGGGGTTGATCCGGCCCTCGAAGTTGCGGTTGCCGGACAGGACCGAGGTGACGGCCAGGTCGTGGTCGTTGACGGCCTTGGAGACCTCCTCCGGCAGCGGGCCGGAGTTGCCGATGCAGGTGGTGCAGCCGTAACCGACCAGGTTGAAGCCGAGCTTGTCCAGGTACGGCGTGAGGCCGGCCTTGTCGAAGTAGTCGGTGACGACCTTGGAGCCCGGGGCCAGGGTGGACTTCACCCACGGCTTGCGGGTCAGGCCCTTCTCGACCGCCTTCTTGGCCACCAGGGCGGCGGCGACCATGACGTACGGGTTGGAGGTGTTGGTGCAGGAGGTGATGGCCGCGACCGTCACCGCACCGTGGTCCAGCTCGTAGGTGGTGCCGTCGGGGGCGGTCACCTGGACCGGGTTGCTCGGGGCGCCGTTCGGGGCGACGGCCGGGGCGTCGGAGGCCGGGAAGGACTCCTGGCCCGCCTCGTCCACGACGTCCACGTAGTTGCGGACGTCCTGCTTGAACTGCTCGGCGGCGTCGGCCAGGACGATGCGGTCCTGCGGGCGCTTCGGGCCGGCGATGGAGGGGACGACCGTGGAGAGGTCCAGCTCCAGCTTCTCGGAGAAGTCGGGCTCGGCGGCCGGGTCCAGCCAGAGGCCCTGCTCCTTGGCGTACGCCTCGACCAGGGCGACCTGCTGCTCGGAACGGCCGGTCAGGCGCAGGTAGTTCAGGGTCTCGTCGTCGATCGGGAAGATGGCGGCGGTGGAGCCGAACTCCGGCGACATGTTGCCGATGGTGGCGCGGTTGGCCAGGGAGGTGGCGGCCACGCCCTCGCCGTAGAACTCGACGAACTTGCCGACCACACCGTGCTTGCGGAGCATCTCGGTGATGGTGAGCACGAGGTCGGTGGCGGTGGTGCCGGGGCTCAGCTCGCCGGTGAGCTTGAAGCCGACGACGCGCGGGATGAGCATGGAGACCGGCTGGCCGAGCATGGCGGCCTCGGCCTCGATGCCGCCGACGCCCCAGCCGAGGACGCCGAGGCCGTTGACCATGGTGGTGTGCGAGTCGGTGCCGACCAGGGTGTCGGGGTAGGCCTTGCCGTCGCGGACCATGACGACACGGGCCAGGTGCTCGATGTTCACCTGGTGGACGATGCCGGTGCCCGGCGGGACGACCTTGAACTCGTCGAAGGCGGTCTGGCCCCAGCGCAGGAACTGGTAGCGCTCCTTGTTGCGGCCGTACTCCAGCTCGACGTTCTGCTTGAAGGCGTCGGTGGTGCCGAACTTGTCGGCGATGACGGAGTGGTCGATGACCAGCTCGGCCGGCGCCAGCGGGTTGATCTTCGCCGGGTCGCCGCCCAGCTCCTTCACGGCCTCACGCATCGTGGCGAGGTCCACGACGCAGGGGACGCCGGTGAAGTCCTGCATGATCACGCGGGCCGGCGTGAACTGGATCTCCTGGCTGGGCTGCGCCTGGGAGTCCCAGTTGCCGAGGGCGCGGATGTGATCGGCGGTGATGTTCGCGCCGTCCTCCGTGCGGAGCAGGTTCTCCAGCAGGACCTTGAGGCTGTACGGCAGCCGGGCCGAGCCCTCCACCTTGTCCAGCCGGAAGATCTCGTACGACTCGCCGCCCACCTGCAGCGTGCTGCGGGCGTCGAAGCTGTTCGCCGACACGACAGTCTCCTTCATTGATGTGCGCGTACCACCGTCAATCGTGCCGCCACGCCGGCTTGGCCGAACCAGTAAGGTCAGGCTAAGTTAGGCATGCCTTACCAGTGTGGCGACCGCGGTGCGCCTCGGCAGATATCTCGATGTCGAGATAACACTAGTACATGGGCGCGGCTGGGTCATGTCCGCACGCGCTCTCCTGTTCTGTCGCAGCGAAGGCTGAGCGCTCTCACCGACGGCTGGTGGCCGGGTTTCTTCCTCACCGGAGGTTGAGTGGCCCGCCCCGGCGGGGTCGATGCGCTGCCGGTCCTCGGAGGTCCGGACGAATCCTGAGCGGGCCCCAGGTGCCTTCGTCCGAAGGTGACGTCTCGTGGTAGCGGGTGCGGGTGGCTGCCAGCCAGGATGCCGGTCATGACCACCGACCAGAGCCTCGTTCCTCCCCGCTCCACGCGATCGGCCTCCGTGGTGTTCGGCGCGGGAGCGGGCGTCGGCCTGCTGGGCGGGATGATCGGGCTGGGCTGCGCGGAGTTCCGCCTGCCCCTGCTGATCGGTCTGTTCGGCTTCGTCGCGCTCTCGGCGGTCATCTTGAACAAGGCGATGAGCCTGGTGGTGGTCGTGGCGGCACTGCCCGCTCGACTGGGAGCCGTCCCGGCGGCCGAGTTGGTCGCACGCTGGCCCGTCGCGCTCAACCTGCTGGCCGGAAGTCTGGTCGGCGCGTGGGTCGGAGCGTCCTGGGCGGTGCGTATGCGCAGCACCACCCTCTACAAGGTGCTGGCCGCCCTGATGCTGCTCATGGCCGCCGCCCTGGTGGTCACGCACATCACTACCGTGGGCACGCTCGCGTTGCCACTGTGGGCGCAGGTGTCCTGCGGTGTTCTGGCCGGGTTCGGCATCGGAGCAGTCGCGGCGATCATGGGCGTGGCGGGGGGCGAGCTGCTGATCCCGACGATCGTGCTGCTGTTCGGGCAGGGCATCAAGACCGCGGGAAGCCTGTCCCTGCTCATCTCGCTGCCCACCATGCTCGTGGCCTTCGCCCGCTACAGCCGCGACGGCAGCTTCGCCGTCCTCGGCGCGAACCTCCGCTTCACCGCCACCTTGGCCGCGGGCTCGATCGTCGGCGCCATGCTGGGCGGGCTCATGCTCGGCGTCTTCCCCGACCTGGTCCTGGTCCCTCTACTGGCCGTGATCCTGCTGGCGTCCGCGATCAAGCTCACTCGTCACGGCTGACCCGCCGAAACGGCTGGGCGCTCAGCCTTCGGTGAGAACGCTCGACCTTCGCTGCGACAGGTCATCTCCGGCGGCGAGGGCCGGGCTTCCCGCGCGTAACCGCCCCCGGCCGGCGGCGGGACCTCAGGTGTCCGCGGTGCTCCGGCCGAGCGCGGCGAGCGCGGCGTCGGCCTCGGCCTGGCGCGGGCTCCTCAGTGCCCTCAGGTCGGCACGGGCGGCGACCAGCGTCTCCCTGGCCTCGGGGTGCCCCACGGCACCGAGCGCCCGGCCGAGGTCGAGCCGGGCCTGTGACGCCCAGGCCGGCATCTGCGCCGCCTCGAAGACGGCGAGGGCCTGCCGCAGCGGCGCCTCGGCCTCCCGCCAGCGTTCGAGGGCGGCCAGGTCGTTGCCGATCTGCTGCCGGGTGAACGCCTGGTACAACCCGATCAGTTCCTCGGTCCGGCCCGGCACCCCCGCGCGGCAGATCCGCTCGCTGCGCCGGTGGATGTCCAGGGCCTCGGCCGCCCGGCCGGTCTCGCGCAGCAGGGCGCCGAGGGTGTTGAGGACCGTCAGCTCGGCCAGCCGGGCCTGCGGGGAGGGGTGGGCGGCCAGGCGGCGGGCCGCGGCGCGCAGGCGCTCCCCGGCCTCTTCCGTACGGCCCAGCCGGCTGAGCGCGCCCGCGCCGTAGCCGAGCGCCCAGCCCTCCTGCAGCCCGTCCCCGCAGTCGCGGGCCGCCGCGAGCGCGGCGTCGGCGCTCGTCAGCGCGGCACGGGGGTCGTGGACGCAGAGGTTGTAGGCCCAGGCGAGGTAGTTGAGGTGAACCGCCTCCTCACGTCTGCTGCCCAGGGCACGGGCGGAATCGGCGGAGCGCCGGAACACCTCCACCCACTGCTCCCAGTGCTGGTTGAGGTCGGAGAACCAGTGCATCGCCTCCGCCGTGTCCAGGACCTGCCGGTACCGGCCCGCCGCGTGGGCCCGGCGCAGCGCGGCGAGCCACTGGGCCCGCTCGGCCTCCAGCCAGGCCCGTGCCTCGTCCCGGCCGGTGGGCGCCGTGTCCGGGTCGGGGTCCGCCTGCGGCCCGGTCCGTTCGTGGTCGACGTCGAAGTGCAGCGCGGCGGCGGTGGCCCGGCGCAGCATCCAGTCCGCGGTCCGGTCGAGGGCGGCGTCCCGGACCTCGGGGCCGTCCTCGGCGTCGGCCTGTTCGGCCGCGTAGAGCCTGAGCAGGTCGTGGAAGCGGTACCGCTCGGCGGCGGGGTCGCTCTGCAGCAGACCGGCGTCGGTCAGTTCCTCGGCGCGGGCGACCGCCTCGTCGTGGGACAGGCCGGCCAGCAGCGCGCCGGTCTCCGGGCTGAAGTCCGCCCCGGCGGCCAGCGCGGCGCGCCGCAGCAGGGTGCGGGTGTCCGGGGGGAGCTGACGGTAGGAGAGCGCGAAGGCGGCACGCACCCGCAGGTTTCCGGCCTGGAGTCCGTCCAGCCGCCGGCCCTCGGCGGCGAGGCGGGCGACGAGCTTGGCGAGGCGTTCGTGCGGACGGCTGAGGAGGCGCTGGCCGGCGATCCGGACGGCCAGCGGGAGGTGCCCGCACAGGTCGGCGAGGTCGCGGGCGGCCTGCGCCTCCGCCCGCACCCGGTCCGGGCCGATGATGCGGGTCAGCAGTTCCACCGCTTCCTCGCGCCGCAGCAGGGCCAGATCGGTGCGGTGCACGGACTCCAGGCCCGCCAGGGCGTGCCGGCTGGTGACGAGGGTCAGGGACGGGCCGGCGCCGGGCAGCAGGGGGGCGACCTGGGCCTCGTCGGCGGCGTTGTCCAGCAGCAGGAGCAGGCGCCGTTCGGCGGCCAGGGACCGCCACAGACCGGCACGGTCGTCCGTGCCGGCCGGCAGCGCGGCATCGGGGACCCCCAGCGCGCCCAGCAGCCGGGCCAGCGCGTCCCGGGGCGTGGTCGGTTCCGGGTCCATTCCGTGCAGGTCCAGGGCGAACCGCCCGTCGGGGAAGTGCGGGGCGAGGCGGTGCGCGGCGTGCACCGCGAACGCGGTCTTGCCCAGACCGGGCTGCCCGGCGACCACGCTGACCACCGGCCGGTCCTCGGCGGTGTCCCGCGCCAGGTCCAGCAGCCGGGCGAGGGCCGGGCCGCGCGCGGTGAAGTCCCGGATGTCGCGCGGCAGGGCCAGCGGGCCGGGGCCGGCCGGTCCGGTGTCCGGCCGGGGGCGCGGACGGCCGAGCGCGGCGGCCTCCTCCAGGCCCGCCGCCTCGTCGTCGTCCAGTCCCAGCGCGTCGGCCAGCGCCCGCACGGTACGGCGCTGCGGTCCCCGGGTACGCCCGCGTTCCATGTCCGCCAGCGCCCTGACACTCACCCCGGCGGCGTGCGCGAGGGCTTCCTGGCTCAGTCCGGCACGGGCCCGCAGCCGGCGCAACCACGGCCCGAAATCCCCGCCGGACGGCGTGCCGTGGCTCTCACTGGATGGCGTGCCGTGACCCTCGCTGGATGGCGTGCCGTCGCGCACCGTCGATGTCCCCGTTCGTCCGGCTCGTCCGGTTGCGAGCGCCCGGCAGAAGTATGGCCGACGGTACTTCTGCCGGGGGAACCGCCTGGGCGGCACAGACCGGAAGTGATCGACTGAAGGCCGACGCGGAACGGTCGACGGCTTCGGGGGCGCACACGCTCCCGACCGGCCCGGACCACCCACCGTCGACGGACAAGACCACGTACCACCGGCACACGACCGCGCACCACCGGCATATCGACCGCGCACCACCGCATCACGACCTCGGCCGACGGCACCGCGCCGCGGCTCCGCATTCTCCAGGGGGAACCTCCATGAACACTCCGCGTCATCGCTCCGCGCTGCTCGCCGTCGCGGGCACGGCTCTCGTCCTCTCCCTCACCGCCTGCTCGAGCGACGGGGACACCACGTCCTCGGCCACTCCCGAGGCCACGGTGGCGGCGACCGTGGCGGCGACCGAGGTGACCGCCCAGCCGGCCGGCGAGAAGGGCACCGGCACGTCCGGGGCGACGGGTTCGGCCGGCTCGGCGCGCTCGACGGGGTCGAAGGACTCCGCGGGCAAGACCGGCTCCAGCGGCTCTTCCGGCTCGGCCGGCACCACCGGCGAGCGGGCCTCCGACTCCGCCCCGCTCTGCACCGCGGGGAACCTCACCGTCAGCGCCGCCACGCAGGACGGTCCGCCCTACACCCACATCGTCCTCACGGCGAAGAACACCTCCTCCCACGCCTGCCGGCTGACGGGCTTCCCGCACATCCAGTTCCTGGAGAGCCACAAGCAGGACGTTCCGGCCGTCGCCAAGAGCAAGCCGGCCGCACCGGTCGTGCTCACGGCAGGAGCCCCGGCCTACGCCCTGGTGAAGCTGTCGGACGGCGGAATCGACGAGGACGCCGAGCCGGTGTCGGCGTTCTCCGTCATGCTGGAGGGCGACCCCACGGTCATCGCCGTGACCGCGCCCGGCAGCGAGGGCATCGCCGTCGACCCGGCCAAGGCGCTCACCGGCTACTGGACCCCCGAACTGCGCGAAGGCGCGGACGATTTCTGAGTCCCGGCACCGGCGCTCGCCCTTCGCCGCGAGAGATACGGCACACGGCCGGCCCTCGCGGCGGAGGGTGCGCCTCCCACAGCGCCCCCCCACGCGGCCCCGACGCGGCTCCCCCATGGCTCCCCCGCGGCTCCGACGGGCCTGCGTACGGACCCTTCCCACCCGGTGTGGCGGCCTCCCGTACGGCCGACCGGCTGACGCTGCGTCACCCCGTCACCCGAACAGACCCCCCTGGCGAGCGCCATCTCATATCTGAGATAGCCTCAAGGTCATGTCAGACGACTACCTCGTACGCATCGGCAAGCTCATCCGTGACGCCCGGCAGCACCGGGGCTGGACGCAGACGCAGCTCGCGGAGGCGCTCGGCACCAGCCAGAGCGCGGTCAACCGCATCGAGCGCGGCAACCAGAACATCAGCCTTGAGATGATCGCCCGAATCGGTGAAGCCCTGGACAGTGAGATCGTGTCCCTGGGTTACGCGGGTCCGATGCATCTGCGCGTGGTCGGCGGTCGCCGTCTGTCCGGCGCCATCGACGTCAAGACCAGCAAGAACGCGTGCGTGGCCCTGCTGTGCGCGTCGCTGCTGAACAAGGGGCGCACGGTGCTGCGCCGGGTGGCGCGCATCGAGGAGGTGTACCGCCTTCTGGAGGTACTGAACTCCATCGGCGTGCGGACCCGCTGGATCAACGACGGCGTCGACCTGGAAATCGTCCCGCCCGCCGAGCTGGAGATGGCGGCGATCGACGCGGAGGCCGCCGTGCGCACCCGCTCGATCATCATGTTCTTCGGCCCGCTGCTGCACCGCATGGACCGCTTCAAGCTGCCGTACGCCGGCGGCTGCGACCTGGGCACGCGGACCATCGAGCCGCACATGATCGCCCTGCGCCGGTTCGGTCTGGACATCGCGGCCACCGAGGGCCAGTACCACGCGCAGGTGGACCGCTCGGTCCGCCCGGACCGGCCGATCGTGCTGACCGAGCGCGGCGACACCGTGACCGAGAACGCGCTGCTGGCCGCCGCCCGCCACGACGGCGTCACGGTCATCCGCAACGCCTCCTCCAACTACATGGTCCAGGACCTGTGCTTCTTCCTGGAGGCGCTGGGCGTGAAGGTGGAGGGCATCGGCACCACCACGCTCACCGTGCACGGCGTGCCGAACATCGACGTCGACGTCGACTACTCCCCCTCCGAGGACCCGGTCGAGGCGATGAGCTTGCTGGCCGCCGCCGTGGTCACCGAGTCGGAGCTGACGGTGCGCCGGGTGCCGATCGAGTTCCTGGAGATCGAGCTGGCGGTCCTGGAGGAGATGGGGCTCGACCACGAGCGCAGCCCCGAGTACTTCGCGGACAACGGCCGTACGCGCCTGGTCGACCTCACGGTCCACCCCTCCAAGCTGGAGGCGCCGATCGACAAGATCCACCCCATGCCGTTCCCCGGCCTGAACATCGACAACGTCCCGTTCTTCGCGGCCATCGCGGCCACCGCGCAGGGCAAGACCCTCATCCACGACTGGGTCTACGACAACCGCGCCATCTACCTGACCGACCTCAACCGCCTCGGCGGCCGGCTCCAGCTGCTGGACCCGCACCGGGTCCTGGTCGAGGGCCCGACCCGCTGGCGCGCGGCCGAGATGATGTGCCCGCCGGCCCTGCGCCCGGCGGTGGTCGTCCTGCTGGCGATGATGGCGGCGGAGGGAACGTCCGTGCTCCGCAACGTCTATGTCATCAACCGCGGTTACGAGGACCTCGCCGAGCGCCTGAACTCGATCGGGGCGCAGATCGAGATCTTCCGGGACATCTGATACGCCGCTGCCGCCGCACTCCGTCCGACCTGCTGTTCAGCGGATCGGACGGGGTGCGGCGGCATTTCCGGGACTTCTCCGGGACTCTGCGCCGGCGGCGGGCCCTCCGGTCGCGCTCCGACCCGGCCTCCGGACGGCCACCCGGCGCCTCTCACTCCGGTGCGGCCGTCCGGGCTTCGATCTGGGCGAGTTGGGCGGTGAGGATCTCTTCGAACGCGGCGCGGCGGTCCGCTGCGAGGGGGCGGACGTCGCGGGCGAAGTGGGCCAGGGCGGGGAAGCGTTCGGGGTCGGCGCCGAGCACGGCGACGCGGAACTGCTCCATGCCCTGTTCGTACTCCTCGGGGGTGATGGTGCTGATGCCGGCCTCGGACGAGATCAGCGCGACGAGGAGGATCACGATGCGGTGGTAGCGCGCCGGGACCTCCTCGTCGGGCAGACCGGACGTGCGCAGGGCCTGGAGCACTTCCTCCATGACCAACCGGGATCCGGTGCCGCCGGACCCGTAGCGTCCCCAGACCGCGGCGAGTTGGGGTTGCTCGCCGAACGCCTCGCGCAGGCGCAGGGCAAGGGTGGTGATGCGCTGCTTCCAGTCGCCCTCGGGGCGGTAGCCGTCCATCGCGGCCAGCAGGATCCGGTCGGCGACCGCGCGCAGCAGTTCGGTCTTGTTGCGGAAGTGCCGGTAGAGGCTTGAGGAGTCGGTCCCGAGCGCCGCGGCGAGCCTGCGGACGCTGAACGACTCGGCGTCGCCCGCGCTCAGCAGTTTCGCCGCCGTGTCCAGGATCTCCTCGGTCGACCATCGCCTTCGGCCAGTCATCTCGCCCCTCTCGTCAACTCCCAGCCTAGTCCATGCACTTGCCTGTGCACGCGGTGCGTGCACAATGAGGGCAACGCGCTGTCCGACCGCGACGACACGCCCGGCATCCGACCGGGAGGAAAGAGGGAGACATGAGCGAGACCACTACCGCCGTACGGCCGCCGGAGCCGGACTTCTCGACGATCACCGCCGAGGAACTGCGCGTCTACCGTGAGGCCGAGAACCGCTTCCGGGCCTCCGGCGCGGCGCGGGCGATCCTCGGCGAGCCGGACCCCGGCGCCTCGGTCGTCTGGCAGGAGATCGCGCTTCCCGGCCGCGACTTACCGGTCCGGGTCTACCGGCCGGCCCCGGCCGGGGACGACGACGCCGCGGCCCGCACCGGCCTGCCACTCGTGGTCCATGTGCACGGAGGCGGGTTCGTGGGCACGGCCGCGCAGTGCGACTGGACCAACAGCCACCTCGCCGTTCGACTGCCCGCGCTCGTCATCTCGGTCGAGCACCGCCTTCTCGCCCCGGACAGTCCGCTCGCGAACGCGGCCGACGACGGTTGGGAAGTGCTCCAGCACGTGGTGCGGCATGCCGCGCGGTGGGGTGCCGACCCGGCGCGCACGGCCGTCTTCGGCGAGAGCTGCGGCGCGCTGATCAGCGCGCTGACGGCCGTCCGGGCCCGGGACGCCGGCCTGGCGCTCAGGGCGCAGGTGCTGGTCAACCCCGTGGTCGACGTGACCGAGACGATGTTCGACCATCCCTCGGTCGCCGAGTACGCGTACCGCCCGAGCCGGGCCCTGCCCCTCCTGCGGCTCGTCCGGCGGCTCGCCGTCCCGCCGGGGACCGACGCCAGGGCGGTCTCTCCGCTGTACGCGGACGACCTGAGCGGGCTCGCCCCGGCACTCGTCGTGGTACCCACTCAGGACGCGGTCGCCGACCACGGCCGCCGCTACGCCGAGCGACTGCGCGCCGCCGGAACCGATGTGCGGCTCTCCGAATACCCGGGCGCGAAGCACGCGTTCCTCACCTTGCCCGGCGTGGAGCCACAGGCCGAGGCCGCCCAGGCGGAGATCCTCCGGTTCCTGCGCACGGCTCTGGATCGGTGACGAAGGGGCGATGACGCCCCGCCCCGGGACCCGGCGGCCCGACGGCCTCCGGCCGCACGAGCCTGCCCGGCGCCCCCGGGTCCCACTGCCCCGCACGACAGCAGCGACGTCACACCCTGGAGGACGGCACAGTGCAGCGCATCGGCATCATCGGAGTGGGCGAGATCGGCCGGGCCATGGTCGAGGGCCTGTGCGACGGAGGCGGCACGTCACCGGAGGTCTTCCTCTCTCCCCGGGGAGCCCGCACCGCCGCCGAACTGTCCGAGCGCTTCGAGGGCGTCACCGTGTGCGCCGACAACCAAGAGGTGGTGGACCGCGCCGATGTGGTGTTCCTCGCGGTACGCCGCCAGGACCACCACAACGCCCTCGCCGGGCTGGCAGCGGACGACGGCAAGATCCTGGTCAGCCTGATCGCCGGGCTCGCCGCCGACGACCTGCGCCGAACCCTCGTCACCCGCGCCCCGATCGTCCGCGCCATCCCGCTGCCCGCCGTGCGCGAACGCCGTTCCGTCACCGTGACGTTCCCCTCGCACCCGGTGGTGGACTGCCTCTTCGAACGGCTGGGCGGAGCGCTTCCCGTCACGGACGAGGCCGCGTTCAACGTCTTCTCCGCGCTGACCGGGACGCTCACCACCCACTACGCCTACCTCGCCACGCTCACCTCGTGGGCCGCCGGCCACGGCATCGCCCCTGACATCGCCGACCGGTATGTGCGCGGCCTCTTCCAGAACGTCGGCCGTTCCCTGGGCGACGAGTCCCGCCCTCTGCACCGACTCGCCGCCGACCACGAGACCCCCGCCGGGAACAACGAGCGCATCCGCACCACCTGGTTCGGCCCGGCCAACACCGCGGCCCTCGAAGGTGCCTTGGACGGCCTCCTCGCCGACCTGGGGTGAAAGCCCGCCCACCGCCCTGGGACTGATCGGCGAGGTGATCTCGCCCACCGGATCAGGGACTTGTACGCTCCGGCGTTACACGGAGGGGCGCCGAAGGCCGAAGCGGGGATGAGGAGCCGGCACGGCGAGCGGGGGGCGAGCAGGAGACCGACCGGTCCGCATCGGATGCCGTCGGCAACGGTACGGCACCGTCGGCGGTCAACGGCCTGGATTCCCTGTCCGGGCCCGCGCCTGAGGGGCGGGCCCGGACAGGGACTTCGCGCCCGGCCCGGGGCCGGTGGTTCAGGGGCGCCGCCGGGACCGGCAGCGCTCCGGGGTTGCCGGGGACCGGGTCAGAACGTCACGTCCGAGCAGGCGTAGAACGCGTTGCCCGTGTCGGCGATGGTCCAGACGCCGAGGATGACGTGGTGGCCGCTCAGCCCGGTCGGCAGGGTGCCGCTGTGGCTGAGGGTGGCCGGCGGCTGCTTGCCGCCGTAGGGGACGGTAAGGAACGGTGTGGTGTTCAGGTCGGCGCGGGTCAGGGCGTGGCCCTGGTTCCAGCCCTGCTTGGTGACGTAGTACCGGAAGTCGGTTGTCGCGTGCCGGGCCTCGAACTGCCAGCGGAAGGTGTAGCTCTGGCCGCCGGTGACCTTGGTGGTGGGCCACTCCGCACCCCTGGGGGTGCGGGCGCCGTCGAGCTGGCTGAACCGGGTCTCGCCGCCGGAGCAGAGCTGCCCGTCGGCGGGTCCGCCCGCCGGGAAGCCCTTGGGGCCCTCGACGCTCTGCGGCTCCCACTGGATCTCGCCGCAGCCCCGCACCGTGCCGTCGGCGCAGAGCAGTTGCCTGCTGATGGGGAGGTCGGTGTAGCCGTGACCGCTGGCACCGCCGGTGGACAGTACGAAGGCGCCGGCGGTGGCGAGGCCTAATACGGCCGCGTACAACTTGCCCTTGGTGCGCATGTAGCCGCTCCTCGGAACGCGTGGGGAGTTGATCGAGCCGAACCGTGCGTTGGTCTAGACCAACACCCAGGCTATTGCGGCCACCCAGACATGTCCATACCAATGCAGTGGTGATGGCGCCGCTCGCCGTCCGGGCCGGCGTCGTCCGGGACTCGCGGCTGCTCAGCGGCGGTACGCGGCTGTCGCGGTCTCGATGAAGGACCGGATCAACGGGTTGCTGTCGCTCTCGTTCCACACCGCCACCACCCGGCTCGGCGGCATGTCGGTCAGCGGCACCACGGCCAGTTCCGCGGGCAGGTCGTGTCCGAGCGGGGCCAGACCGACCGTGCCGTTCCACAGCACGGCCTGCGGGCATTCCTGGACGGTGCGCACCACTGGTCCCCGGCGCGGTCTTCGCTCCCGCCCCGGAAGTGGTCGTACGACGAGAGGCCGGCCGCCGCAAGCAGGGCTACGGCGGTCCCTGGACGGTCGGCCTCGACCGGGCCCTGCGCGAGCACACCCCGCGCCGTGGGCTCTGGCTGGACACATCGCACCAGACGCCCGACCGGACCGTGGACCAGATCCTCGCCGGCCTCGCCACGGCGCACATCGCCGGCCCCGTGCGTCCGACAGCGGATCGCTGAGGACACCTCGTCATCGCCGAGCCGTCCTCACCCGGGAGCGGCACCACCGAACAGACGCCCCGTCCACTGAACTCCCGCTAAACTTAACCGGTTTTGCTCAGATGGTTGTCTCTCTCAATTTCTCGCCCTAGCCTCACCGCGACACCACGTCCGGCTGCGGAATTCCGACCGGTTCGCGCATGCCCTCGCGTCCCGGCCGTACGCGCCACGTTCTGGGGAGCAGAGATGAGAAAGAGACTGGCCACCGCGGCGGGAGCGTTGCTGGCCTTCGCCGCCTCACTACTGGCCGCACCGTCCTCCGCACAGGCACAGGCACAGGCACAGGCACAGCCGCAGCCGCAGGCCCAGGCGGCCCCGGGGTTCCACGTCGCCGGGGGCCGGCTGCTGGACGCGAACGGCGAGGACTTCGTCCTGCGGGGCGTCAACCACGCGCACGCCTGGTACCCCACCAGGACGGCGCGGGCGCTGAAGGACATCAAGGCCCTCGGCGCCAACTCGGCGCGCGTGGTGCTCGCCACGGGTGACCGGTGGACCAAGAACGACACCGCCGACGTCGCCGCCGTCGTCGCGCAGTGCAAGCAGAACCGGCTCGTCTGCGTCCTGGAGGCCCACGACACCACCGGCTACGGCGAGCAGGCCGGGGCCACCACCCTCGCCCGCGCCGTCGACTACTGGATCGGCGTCAAGAACGCGGTACAGGGCCAGGAGAAGTACGTCATCCTCAACATCGGGAACGAGCCGTACGGCAATTCCGGCTATGCGGCGTGGACCTCCGACACCGCGAACGCCCTCGCCCGGATGCGGGCGGCCGGATTCCGGCACACGCTCATGGTGGACGCCCCGAACTGGGGCCAGGACTGGTCCTTCACCATGCGCGACCACGCCGCCGAGGTATTCGCCGCGGATCCCGAGCGCAACACGGTGTTCTCCATCCACATGTACGGCGTGTTCAACACCGCAGACAAGGTCAGAAGTTACCTTGACCGGTTCATCTCGCAGCGACTTCCCCTCGTCGTAGGGGAATTCGGGAGCATGCACTCGGACGGCGATCCGGACGAGGACGCCATCATGTCCAGCGCGCGGCAGCTCGGTGTGGGCTACCTCGGCTGGTCCTGGAGCGGCAACGGCGGCGGTGTCGAGTACCTGGACATGGCCACCGGCTTCGACGCAGCGCACCTCACCGCCTGGGGTCAGCGCATCTTCTCCGGCGCCGACGGCATCCGGCAGACGGCCCGGGAGTCGGGCGTCTTCGGTGACGGCGGATCCGTTCCCGCGCCCGCGAGTTGCTCGGTCGACTACCGGCTCAGCGACTGGGGCACCTCGTTCAACGCGGACGTCACCATCCGCAACACCGGGACGACGGCCGTCAAGGGCTGGCAGCTCGCCTTCGCCTTCCCCGGGGACCAGAGGCTCGGCTCGGTCTGGAACGCCAAGGCCGTCCAGCAGGGCAGCGAGGTGAAGGCCACCCACGAGTCCTGGACGGAGACGATCCCGGCCGGCGGCTCCGTGAGCTTCGGGTTCAACGGCTCCTCCGGCACCGCCAACGGCGTACCGGCCGCCTTCAGTCTCAACGGCGCCGCGTGCGCGAAGGGCTGACCCGGCAGACAGGCAGATCCGGCATCCCTGCACGCCGACGGGCCGCGTCCGCTGGGGACGCGGCCCTTCCGCACGCCACCGGTTCACGGGCCCGCGCCCACTCCACCCCGCCCGGCCCCGGCCCCGGACCACGAGCCCGCCACCGGTCCGCCACCCCACGGCCGTTCCCCAGGGCGGCCGGTCCGGCCTCGGTCTACGCGCCCGGCGCCGGTGCCGTGGACCCGCGTGGGGTCAGGGACGGGGTCGGAACCTGGTGGCCGCCGGTGTCCACGCCGTTGACCACGTCGAAGAGCACGCGCGCCACCTCGGCGCCGAAGTGGTGCACGTCGTGGCTCATGGCCGACAGGGTCGGATGGGTGATCCGGCACAGCTGGGAGTCGTCCCACGCCAGCAGCGACAGGTCGTCGGGGACGGTGAAGCCCATCTCCGCGGCGACACCCGCCCCGGCGACCGCCATGATGTCGTTGTCGTAGACGATCGCGGTCGGCCGGTCGGCGGCGAGCAGCAGGGTGCGGGTGGCCCGGGCGCCCTCCTTCTCGTCGAAACCGGTGGCGATCTGCCGCGCCTCCTCCAGGCCCAGTTCCCGGACGGTGTCGGCGAAGGCACGGGTCCGGATGGCGCTGTGTCCCAGGTCGGCCGGGCCGCCGACCCGGGCGACGCGCCGGTGGCCCAGGGCCGCCAGATAGCGGACGGCCTCGGCGACCGCCGACGCGTCGTCCGTCCACACCGCCGGGAACGTGCCGGTGAGGCGGGGGTGGCCGACGGCGACCGCCGGCATGCCGAGCCGCCGCAGGGCGGGCACCCGGGGGTCGTCCTCGCGGAAGTCCACCAGGATCGCGCCGGCGATCATCCGGCCGCGCCACCACTCCTGGTAGAGCGCGATCTCCTCGTCCAGGTCCCGCACCAGCCGCAGCAGCAGGGAGCAGGACCGCTCCGCGAGGACGCTCTCGATGCCCGAGATGAAGTCCATGTAGAACGGCTCCAGGCCGAGCAGCCGGGCGGGCCGGCACAGGGCCAGCCCGACGATGTCGACCCGTTTGCTGGACAGGCTGCGCGCCGTGGAGCTGGGGGCCCAGCCCAGTTCCCGGGCCGCCGCGAAGATCCGTTCCCGGGTGGCCTCGGAGACGCCGGGCTTGTGGTTGAAGGCGAGCGAGACGGCGCCCTTGGACACCCCGGCCCGCGCCGCGACGTCCTTGATGGTGACGCGTTCCCCGGTCCCGCTCACCCGAGGTCCACGCAGAACAGGGCGGCCTCGACGGCGTCCACGGTGACCGGGCCGCAGCCCTCGACCCGGATACGTGTGCGCTCCCCGGGCAGGAGGGTCTGCCGGCCGCGGTCGCAGACGGCGTCCGGGCCCAGCCGGTCGGGCTGGAGCAGAAGGTCTCTGACGAGGGTCTGGGCGCTCACCACGACGTCGACTTTATCCCCCGGTCCGGGCACGGGCTCCAGGGTGACGTCGTAGCGGGGGGTGGGGTAGGCGAAGTCCTTGTCGGGGACGGGGAAGTGCAGTGCGCGCAGTCCTTCCCCGCTCCCGGCCCCGCCCGGGCGGGGGGCCTCCTCGGCGTCCGCGACCAGGAACTCCCTGCCGGTCCGCGGGTCCGGTACGAGGTGCTCGGGGACCGGGATCCGGGCGACGGAGCGGGGCTGCGCGGCCGGCTCGACCACGGCTTCGGCGAGCGTGGTGCCGTCGGCGTCGACGCGTCGCAGGGTCACCGCCGGCCGCCAGGGCGTGGCGGCCTGGTTGACCGCGGCGAGCACCAAGCCGTCGGGGTCCGGGCCGTCGGGGTCCGGGCACAGGGTGAGCAGCCGGTCGGCGTAGACGCGGCGCAGCTCGTGGTAGAGCGGCTTGGGGCGGCCGTCGCCGTCGATGGCGGCCCAGGAGGTCACCGGCCAGCAGTCGTTGAGCTGCCAGACGACCGTGCCGGCGCACACCGGCCAGTGGGAGCGCCAGTGTTCGATGCCCGCGGCGACGGCGCGGGCCTGTACGAGCTGGGTCAGGTAGTGCCAGCGGTCGAAGTCGTCCTCGGGCAGCGGGAAGTGGCGGGCGACGCCGCGGTTCAGCTTGCCGTTGCCGTCCTCGGCCTTCTGGTGGTGGAGCATGCCCGGGGAGTCGGGCGCGAGGACCTCGCCGGGCAGCGCGCGGCGCAGGGTGGCCAGGGCGGGCGGTGCCTGCCAGCCGAACTCGGCGACGAAGCGGGGCACGCTCGCCCGGTACTCGGCGTAGTCCTGGCGGTTCCACACCTCCCAGGAGTGGTGGGTGCCGTGGGCGGGGTCGTTGGGGTGGTGGTCCCAGGAGCCGGACCAGGGGCTGCCCGCGGTGTAGGGGCGGCTGGGGTCGAGTTCGGCGACGACACGGGGCAGCAGGCCCAGGTAGTAGCCCTCGCCCCAGGAGTCGCCGGCGAGCGGGCCCTCCCAGTCCCAGTCGCGGAAGCCCCACAGGTTCTCGTTGTTGCCGTTCCACAGCACCAGCGAGGGGTGCGGCATCAGCCGGACAACGTTGTCGCGCGCCTCGGCCTCGATCTCCCCGCGCAGCGGCTGTTCCTCCGGGTAGGCGGCGCAGGCGAAGAGGAAGTCCTGCCAGACCATCAGGCCCAGCTCGTCGCAGGCGTCGTAGAACGCCTCGTCCTCGTAGATGCCGCCGCCCCACACCCGGACCAGGTCGACTCCCGCGTCCGCGGCCTGGGTGAGGCGGGTGCGGTAGCGCTCGGGGGTGATCCGGGAGGGGAAGGCGTCGTCGGGGATCCAGTTGACGCCCCGCGCGAAGACCCGTACGCCGTTGACGACCAGGGTGAAGCCGGTGCCGTGGGCGTCGGCGGAGCGGTCCAGCTCGATCGTGCGGAAGCCGATCCGGCGGTGCCAGGTGTCGAGCGGGCCGCTGTCGTCGCTCAGGGTGAGTTCGAGGTCGTACAGGGGCTGTTCGCCGTATCCGCGCGGCCACCACAGGCGCGGGTCGGGGACGTCCAGGCTCAGGACCGTCTCGTCGCCGGTGAGTTCGGCCTCGGTCCGGACGCCGGCCGCCTCCGCCGTGACGCGCAGGCGCCGGTCCCGTCCCCGCTCGGTGCGCTCGACGCGCAGCCGTACCTCGACGCGGCCGGTGCCCTCGGCCACGGTGACCTGGGGCCGCACCTCGGCCAGGCGGGCGGTGGACCAGTGCTCCAGCCGGACCGGCCGCCAGATGCCCGCGGTCACCAGGGTGGGCCCCCAGTCCCAGCCGAAGGCGCACGCCATCTTGCGGATGTACTGGAAGGGTTCGGGATAGACGTTGGGCCGCTCCCCCGTCAGCGCGCGGACGGCCGCCGCCTCGTCGTAGGCGGAGGCGAAGCGGATCTCCAGTTCGCCGGTGCGTCCGGTGACGTCGAAGCGGTAGGTGCGGTGCATGTTGCGCGTGGTGCCGAGGGGGCGGCCCGCGAGGGTGAGGTACGCGGCCGTGTCGAGGCCGTCGAAGACGAGGTCGGTGCGCTCGTGGCCGCTGTCGTGGCCGAGCCGGCGGACGTAGGTCCAGGCGCGGCGGCCCACCCAGGCGACGTCCGTCTCGTTGCGGGCGACGAAGGGGTCCGGAATGGCGCCGGCGGCGAGGAGATCGGTGTGGACGCAACCGGGCACCCGGGCTTCCAGCAGCTCCTCCCCGTGGCGCAGGCTCCAGCCCTCGGTGAGCTGGGTGACGTCCTTCATGGTGCGGCTCCTATCGCCTGACTCAGGCCGGTCGACGGACAACGGCGCACAACCTAACGTGCGGACAGCAGACTGTCTATAAACCGGTCTAGCGACGTAACTGTCATGAGCTGCAACGGAATCCGCAGGCCAGTGGATCGGACGTCGACCAACGGTAACGATTGCGCATCACGCTGGAAATCGGAGCTTTACCGGTTCACCAGTGGCTGACATAGTGCCGACATCCCACTCGCAGAGCTGAGCCGCAATCCTGGAGGAGCTGGGCACATGGGGAAGAACACGACGTTCGCGGGGCGTCGGTGGCGCGGTGGACTGCTGGCCGCCGCGGTGCTGACCGTCGCGGGATGCAGCGGCGGGGGCGCGGTCTCCGGCGAGACGGCGAAGGCACCGGCCGACCCGGCCGACGCCTCGGGCACGATCAAGGTCCTCACCCACCGCACCGACCTCGTCCAGAACGGGACGATGGCCCGGTACGCCGAGGAGTTCACCAAGGTCTACCCCAAGGTGAAGGTGAAGTTCGAGGCCCTCACCGACTACGAGGGCGAGGTCAAGATCCGGATGAACACCGACGACTACGGTGACGTCCTGATGATCCCGGCCGCCGTGGCCAAGAACGACTACCCGAAGTTCTTCGCCCCCCTCGGCACCGCCGCCGAACTGGGCGGCACCTACCGGTTCAGCGACAAGACCGAGGTCGGCGGCAAGGTCTACGGCATCGCCCAGTTCGGCACGGCCAACGGCTTCGTCTACAACAAGGCCGTCTGGAAGAAGGCCGGCATCACCGGCTGGCCGGCCACCCCGGGCGAGTTCCTGGCCGACCTGAAGGCCGTCGAGGCGAAGACGGACGCCCTGCCGTACTACACGAACTTCAAGGACGGCTGGCCGCTGACCGCCTGGAGCAACAGCATCGGCTCCGTCACCTGCGACGCCGAGGCGAACGACAAGCTCGCCGGCGCCGTCTCGCCCTGGCGCGAGGGCGGCGAACTGCACACGATCGACTCCCTGCTCCACGACATCGTCAAGGACGGCCTGTCGGAGAAGGACCCCAACACCACCAACTGGGAGGCGTCCAAGGGTCTGATCGCACGGGGCAAGGTCGCCACCATGCAGCTCGGCTCCTGGGCCATCACCCAGATGCGCGACGCGGCGAAGAAGGCCGGCGGCGACCCGGACGACATCGGCTTCATGCCCTTCCCCGTGCGGAAGGACGGCAAGTACTGCGCCGTCCTCGCCTCCGACTACCAGCAGGCCGTCAACGCCCACTCCGCGCACAAGGCGGCGGCACGCGCCTGGATCGACTGGTTCACCCAGAAGTCCGGTTACGCGGCCGCGGAAGGCGCCGTCCCGGCCCTGAAGTCCGCCGCGATGCCCGGCACGCTGAAGGACTTTGTTGACAACGATGTCACCTTCGTGGAGCGCTCCGAGGCGAAGACCGGTGAGGTCAACGCGATCGACAACGCGGCCGAGATCGGGCTGAACAAGCCCGACTACCGCCAGAAGCTGGTCGACCTCGCCCGCGGTGCGCAGCACGGCAGCCTCGACGACTACTTCACGGACCTGGACAAGCGGTGGAACGAGGCGGCCCGGACCGCCGGTTCCTGAACCGCGCCGGGTCCGCGCCCGCGACGACGGAAGGCCGAGATGACCGAGACGACCCGTACGGCACCCGCCAAGGTGCCCCGCGCCACCGCAGTTCCGGGCGGGGCGCCCCCGCCGGGCGGCGGCCGCCGGGGCGGCCGGGTGCTGCGCCGGCTGACCCCCTGGCTGTTCCTGGCCGTTCCCCTGGCCCTGCTGGTGACGTTCACCTATGTGCCGGTCGGGAACATGATCTACTACAGCTTCACCGACTGGGACGGCGTCAGTCCCGACCGCCGCTTCACCGGCGTCGACAACTACGAGCAGATCCTCACCCGGCCCGAGCTGTTCCGGGTGTTCTTCGTCAGCTTCTACTACCTCGCCGCCTCGGCCGTGCAGATCGTGATCGCCCTGTACTTCGCGACCGTGCTCAGCTTCGACCTGCGCTTCCGGAACCTCTTCAAGGGGATCCTGTTCTTCCCCTACCTGATCAACGGTGTGGCGATCGGCTTCGTCTTCCTGTACTTCTTCCAGGACGGCGGCACGCTCGACTCGGTGCTGTCCTGGTTCGGCGCCGGCTCCGACCACGCCTGGCTCGGCGATCCCGAGTCGGCCAACACCTCCCTGGCCGGGGTGTCCGTGTGGCGGTTCACCGGGCTGAACTTCGTGCTGTTCCTCGGCGCGATCCAGTCCATCCCGGGGGAACTGTACGAGGCCGCCCAGCTCGACGGGGCCTCGCGCTGGCAGCAGTTCCGGCACATCATCGCGCCGAGCATCCGGCCGGTGGTCAGCCTGAGCGTCATCCTGGCCGTCTCCGGCTCGCTGTCGGTGTTCGAGATCCCGTACATCATGACCGGCGGCGCGACCGGCACGACGACGTTCGTCATCCAGACGGTCAAGCTCGCCTTCCAGTTCAACAAGACCGGGCTGGCCTCGGCCGCCGCCGTCGTCCTGCTCCTGATCATCCTGCTGATCACCTGGATCCAGCGCCGCCTCGTGCCCGACGAGAAGGTGGACCTCGTATGACCACGCCCCTGCCCGCCCGCCGCCGGATCGGCCCCGCGCTGACCTATCTGTCGCTGATCGTCGCCTCGCTGGTGGTGCTGATCCCGCTCGCCGTCGTCTTCCTGACCTCCCTGAAGACCTCCGAGGAGGTCGCGGACGGCGGTGCGCTGTCGCTGCCGGGCGACTGGCTGAACTTCGGCAATTACGTGACGGCGTTCAACGACGGCAAGATGCTGTCCGCCTTCGTCAACACGGCCGTCATCCTGCTGTTCTCCATCACCGGCACGGTGCTCATCGGGTCGATGACCGCGTACGCCATCGACCGTTTCCGCTTCCGGCTGAAGAAGCCGGTGATGGCGCTGTTCCTGATCGCAACCCTGGTGCCCGGGGTCACCACCCAGGTGGCGACCTTCCAAGTGGTCAACAGCTTCGGGCTGTTCAACACCATCTGGGCGCCCGTCCTGCTCTACATGGGCACGGACATCGTCTCGATCTACATCTTCCTGCAGTTCATCCGCGGCATCCCGGTGTCGCTGGACGAGGCGGCGCGGCTGGACGGGGCCAACTCCCTCACCATCTACTGGAAGATCATCCTGCCCCTGCTGAAACCGGCGATCGCCACGGTCGTCATCATCAAGGGGATCACCGTGTACAACGACTTCTACATCCCCTTCCTGTACATGCCGTCCGAGGACCTCGGCACCATCTCCACGGCCCTGTTCCGCTTCAAGGGCCCGTTCGGCGCGCACTGGGAGAACATCTCGGCCGGCACGATCCTCGTCATCGTGCCGACCCTCGTCGTCTTCCTGTTCCTCCAGCGCTACATCTACAACGGCTTCGCACAGGGCGCGACCAAGTGATTCAGGGCGGGGGGCGGCGGGTTCAGAGTTCGTTGGCGACGTACTTGCGCAGCCAGTCGCGGAAGTCCGGGCCCAGGTCCTCGCGTTCGCAGGCGAGCCGGACCACGGCGCGCAGATAGGCGCCGCGGTCCCCGGTGTCGTAGCGGCGGCCGCGGAAGACCACGCCGTGGACGGGGCCGCCGGGTGCCGTGCCGGAGGCCAGTGCCCGCAGGGCGTCGGTGAGCTGGATCTCGCCGCCCGTCCCGGCGGGGGTGGTGCGCAGGACGTCGAAGATCTCCGGCGACAGGACGTAGCGCCCGATCACCGCGAGGTTGGACGGCGCCGTCCCCGGAGCCGGTTTCTCCACCAGCCCGGTGATCCGGGGCACGTCGGGGCTGCTCCCGGGGGCCGGCGAGGCGCAGCCGTAGCGGCCGATGTCCTCGTCGGGGACCTCCATCAGGGCCACCACGCAACCGCCGTACCGCTCCCGCACGTCGAGCATGGTGCCGAGGAGGGGGTCCCGGGGGTCGATGAGGTCGTCGCCGAGCAGGACCGCGAACGGCTCGTCGCCGACATGGTCCGCCGCGCACAGCACGGCGTGGCCGAGGCCGAGCGGATCGCCCTGCCGGACGTAGTGCACGGTGGCGAGGTCGTCCGAGGCCGTGACGGCGGCCAGCCGCCGCTCGTCACCCTTGCGCCGGAGCGCGGTGACCAGTTCGTGGTTGCGGTCGAAGTGGTCCTCCAGGGCCCGCTTGTTCCGTCCGGTGATCATCAGGACGTCGTCCAACCCGGCGCCGGCGGCCTCCTCGACGACGTACTGAATGGCGGGTGTGTCCACGACCGGCAGCATCTCCTTGGGAGTCGCCTTGGTCGCGGGGAGGAAACGGGTGCCGAGGCCGGCCGCCGGGATGACGGCCTTGCGGACGCGGCTCATCGGTCCTCCCCGGTGCGGTTGCGGTGCAGCACGATTTTGGCGTCCTTGGCCACGTAGTAGTTGTCGACGGCGTAGGAGATGGTGGCGAAGTCGATGCGGCCCTCGCCGTCGAAGTCGCCGAGGGCGATCCGGGCCACGGACTCGTCGGCGACCCGCCACTTGGTCCACACCCCGGCCCGGGCGTCGAGGGCCTTGTAGTAGAAGACTCCCTGCCAGGGCCAGGGGCCGCGCAGGGCCACCAGGAACTCGTCGTCGCCGTCGCCGTCGAAGTCGGCGCAGACGATCTGGTGTCCCGGGCCTTCCCCGTTCTCGTTGGGGTCCCCGAACACGTCGAGGATCGTACGGGTCCAGGTCGGGGCGGAGCCGGGCTCGGGCCGCTTGGTGTAGACGGCGACGGTGTTGCCGTGGAAGGGCTCGACCGCGGCGACGTAGGCCAGGGGGTCGTCGCCCAG
Organism: Streptomyces sp. DSM 40868; assembly: GCF_011820545.1. Taxonomy (NCBI): domain Bacteria; kingdom Bacillati; phylum Actinomycetota; class Actinomycetes; order Kitasatosporales; family Streptomycetaceae; genus Streptomyces; species Streptomyces sp. DSM 40868. The sequence goes on along the minus strand of NZ_CP050504.1, from coordinate 6,633,278 downwards.
GCGTCCGGCGTTCAGGTCGCCGCTGCCGCGGAAGCCGGTCCGCTCGAACTGGCCGCGCTCCCCGGTGCCGATCAGGACCCGTTCCCACTGCGCGCGTTCCTCGTCCCAGTACAGCCAGGTGACGCCCTCGTCGGAGGCCAGCAGAAGGCTGTCGCGGTCGCTGCCGGGGATGAGGCCCTTCTTCTTCTCCGCCCCGTGGATCATGCGGAAGTGCTGGTCGTCGATGACGGTCATGGGCCACTCGGCGGCGCTGTGCACGTCGTCGGGCTGGGTGAACATCACCACCGGGAGGACGGCGTGGACGTCCTCCACCGCCACGATGGGCAACCCGATGATCTCCAGGCGCTCGCTCTGCGTGAAGTAGCCGGCGCGCAGCCGGTGCATGCCCACGGCCCGCCCCACGTAATGCCGCTTCCAGCGCGAGGGGTCCTTGTCCGGCTGCCCCGGGTTCTCCAGCCAGCTGATCTTCCCGCCCTCCGGGTCGGGGTCCACGATGGTGCCGACAGGGCCGTACAGCTCGTGGCACACGATGATGTCAGCGACGCCGTTGCCGCTGATGTCGGCGAAGTCGGCGCCCACCGGCATGTGGATCCCGTCGGCGGCCAGCCGGCGCTCCCAGGTCCCGTCGTTGCGGTACCAGTAGATCTCGCCCAGGCGCAGGCCGTAGCCGAACAGGTCGACGCGGCCGTCGCCGTCGAGGTCGGTGGCCTCCAGCCAGTAGCCGTCCCGCAACTGGTCGGCGACGGTCTCGGAGTCGAAACGGGGGATGCGCACCATCGGGCGGTCCGTGGGGTCTGTCACGGCGTCACTCTCCTGGAGGTTGCTTGCGGTGGTGGTTCCTCGGGATCGGTGGATCGGGATCGTGCGGGCGGAGGGTCAGCAGGGGTGGTACTCCAGGGCCAGCCAGACGCAGTCGGTGTCCGACCAGTAGCGGTGCCAGGGGTAGTGCCAGGCTCCGGTGGAGTCGTGGGCGCAGAACGGCGCGTGGGTCGCGCCCGGCTCCAGGGCGAGGTCCTGGTAGCGGGTGGCGGCGTCCTGGGCGTGGAACTTCTGCATGCGTCCGCGCCCCGCGATCTGGGTGTGGACCTCCAGGAAGTCGTGCTTGCGGTGGATATGGCAGTCGGTGCCCGCCGGCGCGTACCAGAGATTGGCCTTCAGGCGCAGCGGGACGGCGGTGCGGGCCGCGCTCGGGATGCCCAGCCGCTCCGGCGGGAGCGTCACGGTGCCGACCTGTTCCACGGGCGAGCGCCACAGGGGGGTGTGCGCGGGGAAGGGGGCGCCCTCGCCGGCGCCGGCGGCCAGCGACGGGTCGTCGCCGATGCGCAGCCATCCTTCCCGGGTGCCGAGGTCCGCCAGGTCCTCCTGGTCCCAGCCGGTGAACAGCAGCAGCGGGCCGGGATGGCGCAGCGTCACCCGGTTCAGCACGGCCGACCGCAGGGCGGGGACCAGGGAGGGCCGGTCGGTGCCCAGGTCGAGCGGGAGGGCCGTGGGGTTCACGACCAGGGTCTCCTCGCGCAGGGGTATCTCGTCGCCGGGCGCGGTGAGCCGGGCGCGCAGCGTACGGGTGGAGAAAGCGAGCACCGTCTCGGTGAGTGCCATGGGTGTCCTTCGTCGGTGGCTGTGGTCCCTGTCCGGGGGGCGGCGCGGGTCGGGTCAGCCGGCGAGCTGGGCCACGCCGGCCGGGAAGTGCCCGGTCACCAGGGACGATTCGGGGGCGAAGAGGGAGGGCGCCGGGCCGAGGCCGAAGTAGTGGGCGAGCGCTCCGACGGTGCGCTCGGCCGCGTAGCCGTCGCCGTACGGATTGACCGCGCGGGCCATGGCGGTGTAGGCGGCGCTGTCGTCCAGCAGGGAGGCGGCGGCCTCGACGATGCCCTCCGTGGTCTTGCCCACGAGCCGGGCCGCTCCCGTCTCGATGGTCTCCACCCGCTCGGTGACGTCGGCCAGCACCAGGGTGGGGGTGCCGAGCGCCGGGCCCTCTTCCTGGGCGCCGCTGCTGTCCGAGATGATCATGTCGGCGCGGTCGAGCAGCCGGCAGAAGGAGAGGTAGGGCAGGGGGTCGGTGACGGTGATGTCCGGGTGGCCGGCGACCACGGGCAGGATCGCCTCGCGTACGGCCGGGTTGCGGTGCAGCGGGATGACGACGCGCGCGTCACCGCGGTCGGCGAGCCGGCGCCAGGCGCGGGCGATGTCGCTCAGCTGGGGCCAGGCGTCCCGGCGGTGGGCGGAGGCCAGGATGACCCTGCGGCTCTCCTGTTCCAGGTCCTCGAGTTCGGGGCGTCCCCAGTCGGCCGCGTGCCGGGCGCCCCACTGGAGGGCGTCGATGACGGTGTTGCCGGTGACCACGATGTCGCGGGCGGGGACGCCCTCCTTCAGCAGGTGGTCGCGGTTGCCCCAGGTCGGTGCCAGGTGCAGGTCGGCGACGCGGGCGACGAGCCGGCGGTTGCCCTCCTCGGGGAAGGGCGAGGACAGTGTGCCGCTGCGCAGTCCGGCCTCGACGTGCACCACGGGTATGCGGTGGTGGAAGGCGGCCAGTGCGCCCGCCAGGGTGGTAGCGGTGTCCCCGTGGACGAGGACGGCGTCCGGGCGTTGTTCCGGCAGGTAGGTGTCGAGGCTCTCCAGGATGCGCGCGGTCGTTCCGGAGAGGGTCTGGCGTTCCCTCATCACCGCCATGTCGTGGTCCACCGACAGACCGAAGGCGGCGAGGGTCTCGTGCAGCATCTCGCGGTGCTGGCCGGTGGAGATGACGGCCGGCTCAAAGCGCGGATCGCGCTGTAACAGGCGGATCACCGGAGCGAACTTGATGGCCTCCGGACGGGTGCCCATGACAAGGGCGACTCTCTTCACGGCGGAACAGCTCCTCGAATCTTCGCCGCCGGGGCACCGTGGAAGCGGGTGCCCCAGCGCGTGGTCGTGCGGCCACTCTGTCGCACGGGGACGAGTCCGGGACGACGGCGCGGTCACTCACCGCAGCTCAGCTGTCGCTCACCGGGTTCAAACTGACCGTAGCCTAGATCCCGCATCACCGAAAGGATCAAGGTTTATCCGAATGCAAATCGCACCCAGCAGAATTCATGGGGACGAGACACTCGTCACACGGTCGGGGTGACGCCCCCGTCCACGACGATCTCGGCCCCGGAGACGAACGCCGACGCGTCGGAGGCCAGGTGCACGGCCGCCGCGGCGACCTCCTCCGGCCGGCCGAGCCGGCCCGCCGGGATGCCGTTCAGCTCGACGTACCGCTTCAGCGCGGTCTCCCGGTCGGTGCCGAACTCCTCGGCGAGCGCGTCGGCGAGGCCCCCCGGACGGTCGTAGACGGCCGTGCGGATGAAACCGGGAGAGATCACGTTGGAGCGCACGCCCCGCGGCGTGAACTCCCTGGCCAGCGCCTTCGACAGCATGAGGACCCCGGCCTTCACCACGCTGTAGTCCGGCAGCCTGGGGTTGGGCATGCGGGCCGCCTCCGAGGCGGTGTGCAGCAGCACACCGCTGCCCCGCTCCAGCATGTGGGGCAGCACGGCGCGGGCCATCCGGACGTATCCCAGCAGGTTCAGCTCCAGGACGTCCCGCCACGCGTCGTCCTCGACGCCGAGAAAGCCCCCCGGCCGGACCGTCGCCACTCCCGCGTTGTTGTGCAGGACGTCGACGCGCCCGAAGCGGTCGAGCGCGGCCTGGGCGAGCCGCCGGGCCCCGTAGGGGTCGCGCAGATCGGCCTCGACCGGCAGCACCCTGTCGTCGCCCAGTGCCGCGAGCGGTCCGGGATCGAGGTCACCCCCCACCACGTACGCCCCTTCGTCCAGGAATGCGCGGGCCGTGGCGAAACCGATTCCGCCGCCCGCGCCGGTGATGAGAACGACCTTTCCCGCGAGATTGTGTTGCACGGCTTCCTCTCTCTTCCGGTGTTTTCCGGTGCCTGACGAGTGTGTGCGGGACGAGTGTTTCTCGCACACCCCGGTTCTTGTCCAGTGCGGGTTAGAGTCGCACAGCGAATTTCACCGAACCCTCTGCAGAAGGAGGACGCACGCCATGCATATCGATCTCTCGGGCCGCATCGCGCTGGTCACCGGTTCCACTGCCGGAATCGGGCTCGCCGTCGCCAGGGGTCTCCACGCCGCCGGTGCGGAAGTGGTGCTCAACGGCCGGACCGAGGAGCGCCTGGACAAGGCTGTCGGCGAGTTCGGCTCCGCCGAGCGGGTGCACAAGGTGGCCGCCGACGTGGGCACCGCGGCGGGGTGCCGCGCACTGGTGGAGGCATTTCCGACCGTGGATATTCTGGTGAACAATGCCGGAATCTTCGCCCCTCAGCCGATTTTTGAAATCCCGGACGAGGAGTGGCAGCGCTTCTTCGACGTGAATGTGATGAGCGGTATCCGGCTGTCCCGGCACTATGTGCCGAAGATGGTGGAGCGCGGCTGGGGAAGGACCGTCTTCGTCTCCAGCGAATCCGCCGTCCAGGTGCCGCCGGAGATGGTCCACTACGGCATGACGAAAACCGCTCAGCTGACCGTGGCCCGGGGTCTGGCCGAGGCGGTCGGCGGCACCGGCGTCACGGTGAACAGCGTGCTGCCCGGACCGACCCTCAGCGAGGGGGTCGAGAAGTTCGTGCGGGAGCTGGTGGGCGATGCCGCGGGTTCGCCGGAGGAGGCGAGCCGCCTGTTCATCGAGAAGGAGCGGCCCACCTCGCTGCTCGGCCGTCTCGCCTCCTCCGAGGAGGTGGCGAACCTGGTGGTGTACCTGTGCTCCGAGCAGGCGTCGGCGACCACAGGTTCGGCCCTCCGGGTGGACGGCGGCGTGCTGCGCGGCGTGCTGTGACGCGCCGCGCGGTGCTCCGGGCCGCGCCCCGCGGGGCGCGGTGAGGGGGCGTTCACGGGACCGGCAGAAGGGCGGGGAGACGAAACTCCCCGCCCTTCGCCGTGTCCGCCCGCGCTCAGACCCGCTGGGTGACGGGCCGAGGGGCGCCCGGGGCGGGTCCGGAGGCAGGTGTGTCCTCGCGCTTGCGCGGCCTGCCCGCCCAGCGGCGCATCACCGGGCGCTCCACCGCGGCGTAGAGCAGCCAGCCCAGCAGCTGGGCGACGACGAAGGCCACCGCGAGGACGGCGAGCGCCACGGGGGTGGCGAACCGCCGGCCGTCCAGCAGGTCCTGCACGGCGAGGAGCACCAGGTAATGCACCAGGTAGAAGGCGAACGACACCTCGCCGAGCAGGGTCATGGCCCGGCCCCGCAGACCGGTCGGGCGTCCGGTGACGTCCGCGGCGGCCACCGCCGTCACGAGCAGGGCGAGCGGCACGGCCAGGGTGACGTTCAGGCCGTACTGCCAGGGCACGGCCAGGGCCAGGGCGTAGCCGGCGCCGGTCAGGGCCAGTGCCGGAGCGATGCCGAGGCCGATCCACCGGCCCTCCCGCAGGATCCGGGCCATGAGCATGCCGAGGACGAACTCGAACAGGCGCAGCGGCGGGATGTTGTAGGCGAGCCACCACTGCGTCTCGGACAGGGGCCACTCCGTGAGCCGCGGGGTGGCGGGTACGAGCGTGTCGATGACGATCTGGGTGAGCAGCAGGCCGGCGAAGGTGACGGCGAACCATGCCCAGAGCCGGCCGCTCCGCAGGTTCTTGACCCAGCGCCACAGCAGCGGGAAGAGGAGGTAGAAGAGCAGTTCGCTGCAGAGCGACCAGCTGGGCTGGTTGACGCTCACGAAGGTGTCCAGGCGGGGTATCCAGGAGTGGACGAGGAAGAGGTTCGGCAGCCACACCGACACTCCCCCGACGGTCGAGGAGAACAGCAGGAGCGTCAGGGCCCAGGTGACGACGTGGTTGGGATAGATCTTCAGCAGCCGGCGCCGGTAGAAGGGGCCGAGCCGCTCGCCCGGCCGTGCCGACCACGCCAGTACGAAGCCGCTGAGGATGAAGAAGAAGGACACCCCCGCCCAGCCGGCCTTGCCGAACAGCAGGCCGTAGCCGTCGGCGAAGTCCCGGTCGGCGAACGGGTCCACCATCTTGGTGAGCGAGGTGTGGAAGCAGAAGACGAGCGCTGCGGCGTAGAACCGCAGGCCGGTGAGCGAGGGCAGTTTCTGCCTGGTCCCGCTGGGTTGCCGGTCGGGCACGGTCACTCCTTTCGGCGGCACGGCGCGGCGCGCCTGACCGCCCGGTGGGGAGGGGGAAGTTCGTCTGCGGGGCGGGAGTCGTCAACGGCCTCTACCGGCCCCGGAGTTCGTCGGCCTTGGACGATAGTGGCTGCTCAGGTGGGCGGCCACGCGCCGCGGGTATCGCGAGTTGGACAGAGGGGTGTTCAACCGCTGATCGCTTCAGTTGCACACCCCGCCGGGGTCATCGCGCGGGTTCGCCCGTCTCGGTCAAGGAGCCGAGCAGGGCGGCCAGTTCGCCGATGAGCGGCGACTCCTCCAGTGCCCGGCAGAGCGCGGCGTCGTGTGCCGGTTTCGCCGTGGCCAGCAGGTCCCGCCCCGCGGCGGTCAGTTCGGTGGAGACCCCGCGCCGGTCCGTCGTGCACAGCACCCGGGCCAGCAGGCCGCGCGCCTCCAGCCGGTTGACCATGCGGGTGGCGGCGCTGTCGCTGAGCGCGGCCACCCGGGCCAGCTGTTTCATGCGCAGGTGCCAGCCGTCCTGCCGGGCCAGCGCCTCCAGCACGGTGTACTCCACCACCGACAGACCGTGCGGACGCAGCACGCCCTCCAGGGTCCGTTCCAGATCGCAGTGGAGTGCGGCGAGGGTGCGCCAGCCGCGCACGCGGACTTCCGAGGAGTCGTCGGGGATGTACATGGGCGCCTCCCGGGATTCTCTATGAGCAATGCGTGTGCACGCTATCCGCTTGCGCCCATAGCTGGCGTCCGCAACTGTTGTGCACGCTTGTTATGAGCGTCTGCACAAAGGAAGGACACCCATGCCCCTCGCGTTGCTGGCCCTGGCGATCAGCGCCTTCGGTATCGGCACGACCGAGTTCGTCACCAACGGCCTGCTGCCCGAAGTCGCCGCGGACTTCGACGTCTCCATCCCGACCGCGGGTCTGCTGACCTCCGGCTACGCGCTGGGCGTGGTCGTGGGAGCGCCCGTACTGACCGCGGCCACCACCCGGGTACGCCGCAAGCACCTGCTCGTCGGCCTGATGCTGCTCTTCATCGCGGGCAACCTGGTCGCGGCGGTCGCGCCCACCTACGGCCTGCTGATGACCGGCCGGGTGCTGTCGGCCCTGTGCCACGGCGCCTTCTTCGGCGTCGGATCCGTCGTCGCGGCGGGCCTGGTGGCCCCCGACAAGAAGGCCGGCGCGATCTCGCTGATGTTCACCGGCCTCACCCTCGCCAATGTACTGGGCATGCCGATGGGCACCGTACTCGGCCAGCACTTCGGCTGGCGGGCCGCGTTCTGGGGTGTCGTGGTGCTGGGGCTGATCGGCCTGCTCGGCATCATGACCCTGGTGCCGAGCGAACCGGTCGCCGAGGAGAGCAACCTGCGCGCGGAACTGGCGGCCTTCCGCAAGCCACAGGTCTGGCTGGCGCTCGCCGTCACCGCGATCGGCTTCAGCGGCCTGCTGGCCTCCTTCACCTATGTCACGCCCATGATGACGGACGTGGCCGGGTTCTCCGAGTCCAGCATCACCTGGCTGCTCGCGCTGTACGGCCTGGGGCTGGTGGCCGGCAACTACCTGGGCGGCAAGGCCGCCGACCGCGCCCTGACCGCGACCATCTTCACCCTGCTGATCGCGCTCGCCGCCGTCCTGCTGCTCTTCACCGCGACCGCGCACAACAAGGTGACCGCCGTCATCACCCTGTTCGTGCTCGGCGGCGTCGGGTTCGGCACCATTCCGCCGCTCCAGACCCGGGTCATGCAACTGGCCGGCGGACCGGCGACGCTGGTGTCCGCGGCGAACATCGCGGCCTTCAACCTGGGCGCGGCGGTGGGTGCCTGGCTCGGCGGTGTGACCATCGACGCGGGCCTGGGCTACACCTCCCCGAACTGGGTGGGCGCCGTCATCACCACCGTCGGCATCCTGCTGGCCGTCGTCTCCGTGGGCATGGAACGCCGGGGCCGGCGGGACACCACGCCCGCGTCGCCGGCCGCGCCGGTCACCACCTCCGCGTCCGGCGGCTGACCGCCTCACGCACCCTCACCCCCCTACGGGACCCGTCCGGCAGACGGCGTCCCGACCGCCCGCCCCTCTGCGGCCCCGCGCCGTCGGCGCGGGGCCGCCTTCCGCCGGCCTCCCGTCCGGCGGCCCGACTTCTTCCCCGACAAGGAGCACCAGTGCCCCGAGTACGCACCGAACTGTCGTCCGGCCCGAGCGTGGTGGAGTACCTGCGCACGGGTTCCGGCGAGGGCGTGGTCCTGGTCCACGGCACCGGGGCCACCCCGGAGGGCAACTTCGGCCACCTGATCGACACGCTGCGCCCCCGCCACACGGTGGTGGCCCCCTTCCTGTCCGGCGCGGGCACGACCACGGACACCGGGGCGCCGCTGACGGTCGGGGACCTCGCCCGCCAGGTGATCGCCGCCGCCGACGACGCCCGCCTGACGCGGTTCCACCTGGTGGGGCACTCGCTCGGGGCCTGTGTGGCAGCGGCGGTGGCAGCCCTGTCCGGCGACCGCGTCCGCTCGCTGGTGCTGCACGCGGGATGGGCGACGAGCGACACCAGGATGACGGCCCAGTTCGCCCTGTGGCGGCGACTGCTGGCGGCGGACACCGAGCTGCTGGCCCGCATGGTCCTGCTGACCGCCTTCCGGGCCACGGCCCCGCACTTCCGGGACGCGGCGGCGTTCGAGCGCGAGGTCGCGGGCTTCGCCGCGATGTTCCGGCCGGAGGGCACGGCCCGGCAGCTGCTGCTCGACGAGGAGGTCGACATCGCGGGGCTGCTGCCCCGGGTCACGGCGCCCTCGCTCGTCATCGCGGGCACCGACGACACGGTCGTCCCGCCGTACCACCAGGAACGGATGGCCGCACTCATCCCCGACGCCCGGCTGACGCACGTGGCCGCCGGACACGCCTTCCCCTTCGAGTCGCCGGAGTGGTTCGCCGGGCTGGTGACCGAGTTCATCGCCGGCCGGGGTCCGCAGCGGACGGCGCGCCCGCCCCTGGCGGACCCCGCGCTGCCGTCCTGACCCCGCGGACGCGCCGTCAGGACGCACGCGAGACCTCGTCCGGGCCGGTGACCGCCACCTCGGACTCCAGCCGGTCGGCGAACCTGCGCAGCGAGTCGGCGTAGGCGCGGGCGGCGGCGGACAGCAGCGGGGCGCAGTGGCCCGGGACGCCGTGCAGGATTCGCTGCTGCTGGGTCGCCAGGGGCACTTGGGGCTCCAGCATGCGCAGCAGGAACCGGCCCACCTCGGTGAACCGCAGGGACGGGTCCTGGCGCAGCGCGCGGAGGGCGGCCTGGAAGTCGGGGTGTCCGGCGGGGACGTCGTCCGGCCGCTTCCGCGGCTCGGTGCTCCGCAGGGGCGCGGGGGCCGCCACCGACGCCGGCCGCCGGCCGCGCTGGCGTGCCGGTACCGGGTCCTCGCCCCGGCTCAGCCGGGCGCGGACGTCCCGTACCGTCCCGGGGGACACACCGGCCTGCCCGGCGATGGTCCGCAGCGAGGCGTCCGGCTGTTCACGCAGCAGCCGGGCCGCGAGTTCCCTGCCGCGGCGCGGATCGACGGGGCGGGCGCGGTCGTCGCGGCCCACCCGCACCGCGGGGCGGTCCCCGGCCGGGGACCGTGTGCCGCGCAGGTCGGCCACCACGCGGGCCGACAGTCCCGCGACCGCGGCGATGCGGCGGTCGGACCAGGCGGGCCGGGACTCCAGGATGCGCAGGGCGGCCGTACGGCGCTCCGCGAGTGACAGCGGAAGCCCGTGCGCGGTGTTGGCGTGGACGGCGTAGACGAAGGCCTCGTCCGGTCCGCCGTCGAAGTAGCGGACGGCGATGGTCCGGTCGCCCCTGCGCAGGGCGGCCTCCAGGCGGTGCAGACCGTCGATGACCCGGCCGGTCGCCGCGTGCACGACGACCGGCGGGTAGGGGTCGTCCAGGGCGGCCAGCGTCTCCACGTGGTCGGGGTCGAGGCGGCGTCTCGGGGAGGCGGCCGGGCGGAGGCGGCCGACCGCCACCTGCTCGACGCGGCCGCCGAGTCCGCGTCTCACCTCCGCGGCGACGGACGATGCCGGCTCGGCCCCGTGTGGAGCCGGTCCGGCCTCGTATAAGGAGATCCTCCCCGCCGAGGAGACCTTCTCCGCGTCGGCAGTGTGCACACTTCCCCCCTTGTGCTCGGCCCCGCCGGACGGCGGCGCGACACCCGGCCTCGCCGATCGCGGCCTCGCGGCCGACGCGCTCCGGCACGGCCGGTGAGCCGCCGCTGTCGTTTTTGGCATAGCGAGGGCGTAAACCAAATATTTCCGGTATGTTGAACCGCAGCTCACATTCGGCATGCTCAATTCCGCATTGCGCTACAACGCTAGCACGTTGCCCCTCATGTGGGACGGTGCCCAATCACGAAGAGGAAGATTCGGCATGGTGGAAACCGACTCCACACGCCCGCATCGCGTGCAGTCCGTGGCCCGCGCCTTCGCCCTGCTGGAAGCCGTCGGCTCCGCCGCCGAGGGGGTCCGCCTGAGCGACGCGGCCGAGTCCGTCGGCCTGTCCCGCAGTACCGCCCACAACCTGCTGTCCACGCTCGAGTCGCTCGGGTACGTGACACAGCGTTCCTCGGCGGGGCGGTACATCCTCACGGAACGCCTGACCGAACTCGCCCGCGGCTCCGTCGGCAGCGACGACGCATTGCGCGACGCCATCCATCCGGTGCTCGACAAGCTGGCCTCGATCAGCACCGAGACCTGTTACCTCGCCGTCCCCGCACTGCGGGACTACGTCTACATCGACACCGTGGAGTCCTCCCAGCCGCTCAAGCTGGCGGTACCCGTCGGCGGGCACGACCCCTTCTTCGGCACCGCCATCGGGCACGTCCTGCTGGCCTTCCGGCCAGCCACCGCCGAGCGCCTCTCCCGTGAGCAGCCGGAGGAGTGGGCCCGCTGGAAGGAGCACGTCGCCGCCGTCCACGACCTCGGCTACGCCCTCGACGTGGAGGACTACCAGCCCGGACTGTGCTGCGCCGCGGTGCCGGTACGCCGGCACGGCCGGGTGGTGGCCGCCCTCGGAGTGTCCGGCCCGGCGTCCCGGTTGCCGCAGGACCGTCTGCGCGAGCTGGCGATCACCGCGTCCCACCTCCTGACGACGGAGGGCATCGGCTGACCCATGGCACCCGGCGGCGCCACCGCGTCTACTGCGTCTACTGCGCCGCCCCCGCCCGCGCGGCGGGCCGGGCGGGCGTGCGCAGCCAGGCGGTGATCCAGCCCGTCTGCATCACGGCGTCGAGGAGGTACGTCGGGCGGATGCGTCCCCGGGGCACGTAGACGACATCGACGGCCAGCAGGGTCAGCGCCGTGCCCAGGCCGATGCGGCGGGCGTGGGCCGGCCCGTCGGGACCGGCCGCCGCCGCCAGCTGGGCGAGGCCGGAGGAGACCAGCAGCCCGCCCGTCGTCATCTGGAGCCACACATCGGTCTTCGGCCCGAAGACCCACTCGAAGCTGCGCAGGTGCACCAGCGGCCACAGCCCGCCCACCACGTTGAAGGCGCCGTGCGCCACCGCCACACCCCGCCCGGGCTGCCGGTCCGGCGTCCTGGTCATGTGAGCCTCCCTCCACGGGGGTGAGGCGGGTACCCCGGCCGGCGCCGCTCACCCGGCCCCGAGCCTCACGGTCGTGATGACCCGGGTGAGCGACGGCCGGCTCGGCACCGAACCGAAACCGAAGCGGACGGGCGGGTCGACCGGGGCGAGGGCGCCGAGGTCGGTGTCGTCGAGGGACGCGGCGAGCGCGCGGACCGCGCGCAGGTCCCGGGCGCCGTACCACTCGCGGCGGCCCGCCCCGGCGCTGCCCCGGGTGCGGACGCCGGGCAGCAGCAGCCGGGCCGGGCCGTCGGTGAGCGCGCTCCACGCGGGACGGCGGGCGAGCGCGGCGGGTACGGCCCGCAGCAGCACGCCCAGCGGCCGGCGCCGCCCGGTGACGAAGCGCAGCCGCAGCGGGCCCGCGGCGACGGTCCAGACGCCGTCCGCCACGCCGATCCGCACCGGCACGACGCGTACGGTGTCGAAGACGTAGGTGCCGGCGATGAACTGCGCCGTCTCCCGCGTGGGCGCGAGCAGCAGCCGTTCGCCGTCCGGCCGCTCCAGCATCACATCGCTGAACGGGCCGAACGGCGACCGCTGCCAGTGGCCGAGCACGACGCGGGTGCCGGAGGTCGTGCCCAGGCCCGCGATCCAGCCCTCGAAGCGGAGCGTCTGCCGGCGCCGGGGGGCTCCCCCGGGCTCAGGGTGTCCGCGCGCAGGGTACCGAGACGCCCATCCGCACATGCCTGACTCCGTCCGAGAAGTGCACGAGCGGCTCGCCGGTGGGGGCCGGCAGACCCGCCTCGGCGGTCAGGGTCTCCTCCAGTTCCCCGACGGTGGCGCCGGCCAGCGGCCAGGGCTCGTGTTCCACGGGCGTCTCCCACAACAGGCCGAGCCGCCGGGTGTACGCCCGCCAGCGCGAGGTCAGCCAGACGTCCCGCTCGGTGGGCCGCTCGATGGGGGCACCGGGGCGCACGACCAGCCGGTACGAGGCGCGACCCGGGCGCCTGCGGCCCAGGTAGCGGACGCTCTCCCCGCTCCGGGTGACCTCCAGGACACCGGGGTGGTACGGCGCGCCGATCACCCGCGCCGCGAGCATGACCGGGCAGGCGACCTCCAGGGAGAGGAACCACAGCCCGTCCCGGCCGTCCGGGTGCCGGACGTAGGTCCGCAGGTTGGTCTCCGCGAAGGTGGGCAGGCCGGGCAGCCGGGCGGGCACACCGGCCGGGCGTACGTCCGTCATCACGAACGGGGTGAACCCCACCCAGGCGCTGCCCTCGTACTCCTCCACCTCCAAGGGCTCGGGCACCAGCCCCCGCACCGCCCGGACCGGATACGCCCAGTGGACGAACGTCGGCGTCATCCAGCCCGCACACAGCGCGGGCAGCCGCACCCGCTGTTCCGCTCCGTACGCCGCCACGCGGCACGGGTGCCCTGACCGGCGCGGCGGAAACGGAAGGGGGCGGCGCGAACAGCCCAGTGACGCGCACGAACGGAGGAAGCCTCCGGCCGTCCGGGCGTGGGCGGTGGCCGGGCGGGTGGCGTGGCCGAAGCATGAGCGGTGTGCCCCGGCGCTCGCATGCGGTGCGGCGACGGGGGCACCTCCCGCCCCCGAATCGTCACAGGAGTGGCCTCCATGACCTTCAACCCCCTGGAGCAGCGGGGCATCCCGCTGGACCGTCAGCTGCGCAACTGGCGTGAGCTGGACGTGCAGCCGATCGACCCCGACCGCTGTGACCCGTACACCCGGTGCCGCGTCATCACCATGAACGGCATCGAGGTGGAGGCGATCCTCTTCAGCCACCAGCTCGCCCGCAACACCGCCGACCCGGAGGTGAAGCGGCAGCTCGCCCGGACCCGCTACATCGAGGCCCAGCAGCAGAAGGTGGTCAACTGGCTGCTGCCCGGCGTGTCCTCGGTGCTGGAGACGACCATCGCCTACGAGCAGGTCGCGGTGGACCTGACGGCGTGGGTGGCGCGGATGGAGCCGGATCCGTATCTGAAGCAGGCGTACGAGTTCGGGGTCCTGGAGGACTTCGACCACCTGTACAGGTACGCGAACCTGTACGAGATGATCGAGCACCGCAAGGCCGAGTCGATCGTCGACAACCTCACCGAGGTCATGCCGGGCCGGCCCACGAAGTTCCATCACCGCGACCCGTACGACAACGTCCGCGACCCCTACGACAAGGCGGCCACGAGCCCGCTGTCGAAGCTGCACGCGCTGACGATCATGTCCGCGGAGCAGCAGACCATGAACTTCTACATGAACACCGGCCCCACCTACATGGAGCCGATCGCACGGCAGCTCTACCAGGAGATCGGGCTGATCGAGGAGGAGCACGTCACCCACTACGAGTCCCTGGTGGACCCCGGGGAGACCTGGTGGGAGCAGCTGGTCAACCACGAGTACAACGAGTGCTACCTCTACTACTCCTTCATGGAGCAGGAGAGCGATCCCAGGGTCAAGGCGATCTGGGAGCTGCACCTGAACATGGAGCTGGAGCACCTGCACACGGCCTGCGACCTGATGCGCCGCCACGACGGCCGGGAGCCGCAGGAGGTCCTCGCGCCCGAGCTGCCGCCCGTGCTCACCTTCGAGCCGAACAAGCAGTACCTGCGGCACCTGCTCGACACCCAGATGGACCTGACCACGCTCGGCGCCGGCTATGTGCGCGAGGCGCACGAGCGGTTCGAGAAGATGCAGGAGCGGATCAACGGCGGCGAGGAGCCGCCGAGCGAGCGGGTCATGGCGGAGCACGACCGGATGTTCGGCCGCGAGTACCGCGTCGAGTCCGAGGGCGAGCACCCCGACCCCCGTATGCGCGAGAAGTGAGGGAGCCGACATGTCCGAGCTGCACACTCCGCAGGCCGGTGACGACGGGGCGAAGGACACGGACGTGGTGGCGCTGCTGATGCGCCAGCACGGTGACATCCGGAACCTCTTCGACGAGGTCGAGGCCGCGACCGGGGACGAGCGGCGGGACGCGTTCCGGCGGCTGGTGCGGCTGCTGGCCGTGCACGAGACCGCCGAGGAGGAGGTCGTCCACCCCTTCGCCCGGCGCGCCCTGCCCGGCGGCGAGGACGTCGTCCGGGACCGGCTCGCGGAGGAACGGGCCGCCAAGGAGGCGCTGGCCGCGCTGGACGAGATGGACACCGACGACCCGGAGTTCCTGCCCCGGCTGGCGCGGCTGCGCACGGACGTCCAGGAGCACGCGCGGGCCGAGGAACGCTACGAGTTCACGCACATCCGGCGCAGCACCGACGTCACCAACCTCGCGGCCATGGCCAAGGCCGTCAAGGCCGCCGAGGCCATGGCGCCCACGCATCCGCACCCGGGGGTCGAGTCCGGGGCGAAGAACCTGGCGCTCGGGCCGGTGGCCGCGCTGATGGACCGCACCAAGGACCTGGTGCGCAAGGCCATGGGCAAGGACGGCTGACGGCCGTCCCGCCCGGGTGCGCGAGCCGGGGCCGGTCCCGTCGGGGGCCGGCCCCGGCCGTCGTTACTGCGTCCGGGGCCCGCCGATCGGGTGAACCCTGGGGCGCGGGAGGCATGAGGGGCCCGAGTGTGCGGTGCCGGGGCCGTTTTCCGGGGGCCGTGGCGGGCCTCGTTGAGTGGCAGGGTGCCGTCCGGCTCGCCAGACTGAAAACGGCGGTTCGTGATCGAAATGGATCCGGACGGCAAGGGCCATCCATACGTCCTCAGGAGATCGAATGGTGGAGCAGTCCTCCGAGGTCCCCATATCCGGGGCGGACGAAACCGCCGTCACCATGAGCGACACCGGCCCGGGCAGAGCGGAGACCGAGAGGAAACTCGCGGCGGCACTGGCCGAACTCGTGGAGGCCGACCACGTTCCGGCCGACAGCCACTTCTTCACCGATCTGGGCGCCAATTCCCTGGTCATGGCCCAGTTCTGCGCACGGCTGCGGAAAATACCGGACCTGCCCTCCCCCTCCATCCGGGACATCTACCGGCACCCCACGATCCGCGGCCTGGCCGAGGCCCTCGCACCGGCCTCCCCCGACGGCAGCGCCCCGGCGGCACCCGCGCCGGCGGCGGAAACGGCGTCGGAACCGGCCGCCGTGACCCCGGTGAACCCGCTTCATCACCGGTTGTGCGGGGCGTTCCAGCTGCTGGTCTTCCTGGTCTACTCGCTCGTCTACGGATACATAGCCGCCGGCGGATACGAGTGGATCTCCGAGGCTTCCGGACCGGGCGGCGTCTATCTGCGCTCGCTGGTGTTCGGAAGCATCGCGTTCGTTTCGCTGTGCGCCTTTCCGGTGCTCGCGAAATGGATTCTCGTCGGCCGGTGGAAACCGGGTGAGTTTCCCGTCTGGGGACTGGCGTACGCGCGTTTGTGGTTCGTGAAGGTGCTGCTGCACGCGAATCCGATGGTGTTCCTAGTCGGCACCCCGCTGTATGTGCTGTATCTGCGGGCCCTCGGCGCGCGGATCGGAAAAG
Source organism: Streptomyces sp. DSM 40868 (assembly GCF_011820545.1). Classification (NCBI taxonomy): domain Bacteria; kingdom Bacillati; phylum Actinomycetota; class Actinomycetes; order Kitasatosporales; family Streptomycetaceae; genus Streptomyces; species Streptomyces sp. DSM 40868. The sequence continues at coordinate 6,617,180 of NZ_CP050504.1, read as the reverse complement.
GCGTCACGATCCTCTCCCGCTCGGTCCCGGTCTGCACCGACCTGCTGACCATCGGCGCCGGGACGCTGATCCGCAAGGACTCCTTCTTCCTGGGCTACCGGGCGCATGCCGGCCGGATCCAGACCGGCCGGGTCACGATCGGCCGGGACGCGTTCGTCGGCGAGAAGACCGTCCTGGACATCGACACCTCGCTGGGCGACGGCGCCCAGCTGGGCCACTCCTCCGCGCTGCACCGGGGCCAGGCGGTCCCGGACGGGGAGCGCTGGCACGGCTCCCCGGCGGAGCCCACCGACGTGGACCACGTACGGGTCCCGCCCGCCCGGTGCGGCACCCTGCGCCGGGCCTGGTTCGGCACCGTCACGCTGCTGCAACTGGTGTTCATCTACATCCCGATCGCCCTCGGCGGGGTGTACATGGTGTTCACCGGGATACCGGCGATCGGCAAACGGCTCGATCCTCAGACGGCCGTGCTGAGCCGGCCGGAGCTGATACCCGACGCGCTGGCCGTCTCCCTCGCCGTGTTCTTCGGCTTCGTCGGCGTGGGGCTGGTCGCCCTGTGCACGCTGCCCCGGCTGCTGGACCTGGTGGTCCGGCCCGACCGGGTCTATCCGCTGTACGGGCTGCACTACACGCTGCACCGGCTGGCCGCCCGCGTCACGAACATCAAGTTCTTCACCTGGCTGTTCGGCGACAGCTCGTACATCGTGTACTACCTCCGCAGACTCGGCTACGACCTGTCCCGCGTGGAGCAGACCGGGTCCAACTTCGGCACCGAGGTGCAGCACGAGACGCCGACCCTGGTCACCGTGGGCACCGGGACGATGGTGGCCGACGGGCTGTCGGTGGTGAACGCCGAGTACTCGGGTACGTCCTTCCGGCTGTCCCGGGTGACGATCGGGCCGCGCAACTTCCTGGGCAACAACATCGCCTATCCGGTCGGCGGGCGGACCGGCGAGAACTGTCTGCTCGCGACCAAGGTGCTGGTGCCGCTGGACGGCGAGGTGCGCACGAACGTCGGGCTGCTCGGCTCGCCGCCGTTCGAGATCCCCCGCTCGGTGGACCGCGACGCCCGGTTCGACCATCTGCGCACGGGCGAGGAACTGCGCCGCCACCTCTCCGCGAAGAACCGCTACAACCTGCTGTCGATGACGCTGATGCTGTTCGCGCGCTGGCTGCACGTCTTCCTGCTGACCCTGTTCGGCCTGGTCTCCGTCGAGCTGTACGGCGTGGCCGGTCAGGTGGTGATCGCCCTGTTCCTGGCGCTGACCCTGCTGATGACCACCGCGTACTACGTGCTGGTGGAACGCTGCATGACCAGGTTCCGCGCGCTGACGCCCCAGCTGTGCTCCATCTACGACCGGAACTTCTGGCTGCACGAGCGCCTGTGGAAGGTCCCGGTGCAGTACCTGAACATCTTCAACGGAACCCCCTACAAGAGCCTCGTGTGGCGGCTGCTGGGGGTGCGCATGGGCAAGCGGGTGTTCGACGACGGCTGCTTCATGACCGAGCGGACGCTCGCCGCCGTCGGAGACGAGTGCACCCTCAACGTGGGCAGCAAGATCCAGTGCCACTCGCAGGAGGACGGCACCTTCAAGTCCGACGGCATCACGCTCGGCGCCCGCTGCACGCTCGGCGTCGCCGCCCATGTGCACTACGGCGTGACCATGGGCGAGGGCTCGGTGCTGGCCCCCGACTCCTTCCTGATGAAGGGCGAGGAGGTCCCGCCGGGCGCCCACTGGGGCGGCAACCCGGCCGTGGACATGCCGGAGCCCGGCGGCGGGCCCCTCCCGCCGGACCTGGCCGAGAAGAAGACCGACGCCGCCGCTGCCGCCACCAGGTGAGGAAGGCCATCGATGGAAACGCGCGTGGAAGCCGACCGGGACCACTGGAGCCGTGTGCTGACCGCCGGCGGAGCGACCGCCGTGCCGCGCTGGACCGCGGAGCCGGTGCCGGGCGTGCGGGAGCAGGAGACGGCGGTCCCGGAGGAGGTGACGGCCGCGGTGCGCGCCCTGGTGCGGCGCTCCGGGCTCCCGCTGAGCGCGGTGCTGCTGGCGGCGCACGCCAAGGTGCTGGCCGCGCTGTCCGGCGAGCCGGAGGTGGTGACGGGGTACACCGCCGGGGTGCGCGGCGAGCCGCTGCCGTGCCGGCTGACCGTTCCGCCGGGGTCCTGGCGGGCGCTGGTGACGGCCGCCGAGCGGGCCGAGGCGGAGCTGCTGGCGCACCGTGAGTTCCCGGTGGCCGGGCTGCGCCGGGAGCTGGGCCTGACCGAGCCGCCGTACGAGGTGGTGTTCGGCCCCGAGGGCCCCGAGAGCGCCGAGAGCACGGGGAGTGCGGAGGGCGCCGACGAGGGGGTGCTGCACGTCCGCTGGTACGACCGGGGCGGGCGGCTGGTGCTGCGCCTGCGGTACCGCACCGACGTGCTGGACGCCGGTGCCGCCGCCCGGATCGGCGGCTACCACCTGAAGGCCCTGGCCCTGCTGGCGGCCGCCCCGGACGCCGACCACGGGCAGCAGAGCCTGCTGTCCCCCGAGGAGGTGCGCGAGCAGCTCCAGGGGCTGGCGGGACCGCACCGGGAGCTGCCGGACGCCCGCGCGCACGAGCTGTTCGAGCGGCGGGCGCGGGAGCACCCGGACCGGGTGGCCGCCGTGCACGGCGAGCGGGAGTGGACGTACGGGGAGCTGAACGCGCGGGCCAACCGGCTGGCGCACGCGCTGCTGGAGCGTGGTCTTGGCCCGGAGGACGTGGTCGCCGTCGTCACCGAGCGCGATCTGGACTGGCTGGCGGCGACGCTCGCGGTGTTCAAGGCGGGCGGCGTCTATCTGCCCGTCGAGCCGCACTTCCCGGCCGGCCGGATCGCGGCCATGCTGACCCGGGCGGACTGCCGGCTGGTGCTCACCGAGTCCGGCAGCACCGACAACCTCGACGAGGCGCTGGCCGCCGTACCGGGCGCCGAGAAGCTGCCGGTGGAGACGGCGTACGCGGAGCCGCACCCCGACACCGACCCCGGGCTGGCGATCGAGCCCGGCCGGCTGGCGTACATCTACTTCACTTCCGGCTCCACGGGGGAGCCGAAGGGGGCGATGTGCGAGCACGCGGGCCTGCTCAACCACCTGTACGCCAAGATCGACGACCTGGGGATCGGCGAGGGGTCGGTGGTGGCGCAGACGGCGCCGCAGTGCTTCGACATCTCGCTGTGGCAGCTGCTGTCCGCGCTGCTGACCGGCGGCCGGACGCTGCTGGTCGGCCAGGACGTGATCACGGACGTGGAGCGGTTCGTGGACACGCTGGTGCGCGGCCGGGTCGCCGTGGCCCAGCTGGTGCCCTCCTACCTGGAGGTCGTGGTCTCGTACCTGGAGCGGCGTCCGCGCGCGCTGCCGGACCTGCGGTGCGTGTCGGTGACCGGGGAGGCGCTGAAGCGGGAGCTGACCCAGCGCTGGTTCGCGCTCCAGCCGGGGATCCGGCTGCTCAACGCCTACGGGCTGACCGAGACCTCGGACGACACCAACCACGAGGTGCTGGACGGCGTGCCGGACCGGGTGCTGCTGGGCCGCGCGGTGCACAACGTCCGCGTCTATGTCGTGGACGAGCACCTGTCGCTGGTGCCACTGGGCGCCCCGGGGCTGATCGCGTTCTCCGGCGTGTGCGTGGGCCGGGGGTACGTGAACGACCCGGAGCGGACCCGGGAGGCGTACCGGACGGACCCGTACCACCCCGGTGCGCGGCTGTATCTGGGCGGTGACCTGGGCCGCTGGCACCCGGGCGGCAAGCTGGAGTTCCTCGGCCGCCGGGACAACCAGGTCAAGATCCGGGGCTTCCGCATCGAGATCGGCGAGATCGAGAACACCCTGCTGCGGGTGGCCGGGGTACGCGACGGCGCGGTGGTCGTCGCCGAGCGAGGCGGCGGGAACAAGCATCTGATCGCCTTCCACACCGGCCGGCGGATCCCGCCGGAGACGCTGCGCGAGGAACTCGCGGCGGCGCTGCCCTCCTACATGGTGCCCTCGGTCTTCCACTGGCGGGAGAGCCTTCCGCTGACCGGCAACGGCAAGACCGACCGCAAGGCGCTGACCGCGCTGGCCGAGCGGACCGGGCAGGCCGAACAGGCCCTGGGTGCCGTGGGGGCCGCCCCGGCGGACCGCGCCGCCGGGGACGGGCAGGCGCTCGGGCCGACCGAGCGGCGGCTGGCGGCGGTCTGGGCGCAGCTGCTGGGCGTGCCCGAGGAACGGATCGGCCGCACGGCCCACTTCTTCGACTCCGGGGGCACCTCCCTGACGGCCGTCAAGCTCAGCGTCGCGCTGGACCGGGCGGTGTCGCTGAAGGACATCACCCGCCATCCGGTCCTCGCCGACCTGGCCGCCGTCCTCGACGGGGCCGGCCGGTCCCGCCCGGAGCTGCTGCAACCGCTGTCGGAGCCGGACGGCACCCCGGAGTGCGCGCTGGTGTGCTTCCCGTACGCGGGCGGCAACGCGGTCAACTACCGCCCGATGGCGGCGGCGCTGGCCGGCAGCGGCCTTGCGGTGCTCGCCGTCGATCCGCCCGGGCACGATCTGGCCGGCGAACGCGAACCCTTCGCGCCGATCACCGAGGTGGCCGAGCGGGTCGCCGCCGAGATCACGGCGCTCGGTCCGACCCGGGTCATGCTGTGGGGGCACTCCTCGGGCGCCGCCCCGGCCCTGGAGACGGCCCGCAGGCTCCAGGAGCGGGGGGTACGGGTGACCCGGGTGTTCCTCGGCGCGCAGCTGCTGGGCACCGCCGCCGGGCGCGGCGCCGCCGTGGCCGAACTGTCCCGCAGCAGTGACGCGGAGATCGCGGCGCGGCTGGCCGCGGACAGCGGCTACACCGAGCTCGCCGAACTGAACGAGCGGCACGCCGAGCGCATCGGCGCCGCCTACCGGCACGACTGTGTGTCCGCGCACCGCTATCTGCTAGCGGCGCTCGCCTCCCCGCCGCCGGACAGGCTGGCCGCGCCGGTGACGGTGGTCGTGGCCGCCGACGACCCGCACACGGCCGGCTACGCCGAACGCCACCGGGACTGGCGGCTGCTGGCCGACCACGTCGACCTGCACGAACTGCCCGACGGCGGCCACTACTTCCCGCGCACGCGCCCGGACGGGGCGGCGCGGGCCGTCCTGACCGCGGCCGTGCCGCTGGCCTCCACCTGAGGGCCCGTCCCCCATGCGACGGGCGACCGGAAAGGAAACCGAGATGCCGTCCTCATCCCTGGCAGCACCGCTCGACGTGGAGCTGCGGCCGGACCGACCAGCGATGCTGCGCGTCGCTCCGCCGGGCGACCCCGCCGACTGGGCGGCCGAGCACCGCGAGGCGCTGCGCGCACAGGTCACCGAGCACGGCGCGCTGCTCGTGCGCGGCCTCGGTCTGACGGACGCCGAGCAGGTCGGTGCCGTCCTGACCCGGCTGGCGGGCGAGCCGATGACGGAGGCGGAGGCGTTCGCGCCGCGCGAGGCCGCCGGCCCGGGGCTGTACACCTCCACGCCGTGGCCGGCCAACCAGCCGATGTGCATGCACCACGAGCTGAGCTACCGGCTGCGGGTGCCCGGTCTGATGCTGTTCGCGTGCCTGACCCCGCCCGAGTCGGGCGGGGCGACCGCGGTGGCCGACGCCGAGGAGGTCCTCAAGGCGCTGCCCGCCGACCTGGCGCGACGGTTCGAGCAGGAGGGCTGGCTGCTGACCCGCAGCTACAACGACGAGATCGGGGCGTCCCTGGAGGAGTCCTTCGGCACCGCCGACCGCGCCGCGATCGAGGCCTACTGCCGGGCCAACGCCATCGACTTCACCTGGCTCGCCGACGGTTCGCTGCGCACCCGGCAGCGCCGCGCCGCCGTCGTCCGGCACCCGCTGACGGGCCGCCGCTGCTGGTTCAACCAGATCGCCTTCCTCAACGAGTGGACGCTCGCCCCGGAGGTCCGCGAGTACCTGGTGGACGAGTACGGCCCGGACGGTCTGCCGTTCAACACCTGCTACAGCGACGGCGCCCCGATCGGCGCGGACATCGTCGAGCGCCTGAACGCCACGTACGAGGAGCACACCCGGCGCGAACCCTGGCAGGCCGGTGACCTGCTGCTGGTGGACAACATCCGCAGCGCGCACAGCCGGGAGCCGTTCACCGGCGAGCGGCGGATCCTGGTCGGCATGGCCGAGCCCCGGCAGGTGGCCGACGGCTCCTTCACCCCGGAGGCGAGCGGACGATGACCGACGTACTGCCCCACACCGCCCGCGCGGCCGAGTCCGGCCCGCCGTCCGTGCCGACGTTCGCCGTGATCCCCGGCGAGCAGGTGAAGAAGGCCCTGGAAGGGACCGAGAGACAGGTGGTGGAGCTGGTCGAGGCCACCTACCGGCTGCACGGCGCCGGGGAGTCGGTGAACCCGCCGTCGTACTTCCTGCGCTTCCCCGACCGTCCCAGCTCCCGGATCATCGCGCTGCCGGCGTCCATCGGCGGGTCCGTGCGCGTGGACGGGCTGAAGTGGATCTCCAGTTTCCCGGAGAACGTGGACTCCGGGCTGCCCCGGGCGTCGGCCGTGCTCATCCTCAACGACCACGACACCGGCTACCCGTTCGCCTGCCTGGAGAGTTCCATCATCAGCGCGACCCGGACCGCCGCGTCCGCCGCACTGGCCGCGGACTGGCTCAGCCGCGAGCGGCCCCGGCCGGCCCGGGTCGGTTTCTGCGGCACCGGCCTGATCGCCCGGTACATCCACACCTTCCTGGCCCGCACCGGCTGGTCCTTCGAGGCGATCGGCGTGCACGACGTGTCACCCGCCAGCACCGAGGGCTTCTGCGGCTATCTGCGGCAGACCGGGGCCACCGAGCCGGTCACCGTCCACGACAGCGCGGAGGGCCTGATCCGCTCCAGCGACCTGGTGGTGTTCGCCACCGTCGCCGGCCGGCCGCACGTCACGACCCCGGCCTGGTTCGACCACAACCCGCTGGTGCTGCACATCTCGCTGCGCGACCTCGCCCCCGAGGTCCTGCTCGCCTCGGCCAACTTCGTGGACGACGTGGAGCACTGCCTGAAGGCGGACACCTCCCCGCACCTGGTCGAGCAGCGCACCGGCAACCGCGACTTCCTCAACGGCACCCTCAACGACGTGCTGCTGGGCCGGGCCGCGCCGCCGCGCGACCAGCCGGTGATCTTCTCGCCCTTCGGCCTCGGCGTCCTCGACCTCGCCGTGGGCAAGTACGTCTACGACCAGGTCGCCCGGGCGGGCCGACTCCGCCTCGTCGACGACTTCTTCCACGACCTGCGCCGGTACGGCTGAGGCCGTTTCCCCCGGCCCTGGCAACAGGAGGCCCGCCGTGCCCGTGATCTCCGCTCCCCAAGCGTTCAACGAAGGGAGTCTCTTCGTCGATCTGGAGTCGATATTCGGATACCGCCTCTACCTCAAGTGCGAGGGCTTCAATTTCGCCGGCTCCATCAAGCTGAAGGCCGCGAACGAGATGGTGGAGAGCGCCGAGCGGGACGGGAGCCTGAAGCCGGACTCCGTCCTCGTCGAGTCCTCCTCCGGCAACCTGGGCGTCGCGCTCAGCATGATCGCCGCGAGCAAGGGTTACCGGTTCCTGTGCGTGACGGACCCCCGGTGCAACCTGTCGACCAAGCTGCTGATGGAGGCCCTCGGCAGTCATGTGCACGTGGTGACCGACCTGGACGAGAACGGCGGTTTCCTGGGCACCCGGCTGGAGTACCTGCGTTCGCTGTGCGCGTCGGACGACCGGTACGTGTGGCTGAGCCAGTACACCAACGCCGGCAACTGGCGGGCGCACTACCGCACCACCGCGCCGGAGATCGCCGGTCACTTCCCGGGACTTGACGTGCTGTTCGTCGGGACCGGCACCGCCGGGACCCTGATGGGCTGCGCGCGCTGGTTCCGCGAGTGGCACCGGCCGGTGCGGATCGTCGCCGTGGACAGCGCGGGCTCGGTGGCGTTCGGCGGCCCGCCCGGCCGCCGGATGATCCCCGGCCTGGGCATGAGCATGCGCCCGCCGCTGCTGGACGAGTCCTACGTCGACGAGGTGATCCGGGTGGAGGAGGCGGACACCATCCGCACCTGCCACCGGCTGGCCCGGCGGGGCTTCCTGTTCGGCGGCTCCACCGGGACGGTGGTCAGCGCGGCGACGGAGTGGCTGGCCCGGCAGGACGCCCGGGAGCTGACCGCGGTGGCCATCGCCCCCGACCTCGGCGAGCGCTACCTGGACACCGTGTACCAGACCAACTGGCTCCAGGACCTGTACGGCGAGCAGCTGCTGGACTCGGCCGGGCTGCCGCCCCCGGCCTGGGACGACGACCCGGCACCCCGGGCACCGGGCCGTCGTCACAGACCGTGAGCGCTCCGGTTCCGCTCAGGTCGTCTCGGCGAGCGCGCCGGTCCGGGCCCGCCACGGGATCCGGAACGCGGTCGCCGTGACGATCAGGGCGCAGACCGCCACCGTGGCCATGCCCAGGGTGAGGTTCGCCGCGCTCGCCACGAAGCCGATCAGGGCCGGGCCGCCCAGCAGCCCGGTGGTGCCCATCGCGGCGACCAGGGCGAGGGCGTCCGAGCCGTGTCCGGCCGCCGCCACGTACACGCACGGCGTGACGGCGGCGGCGCCGAGGCCGACGCAGGCGAAGCCGAGCAGCGTGGGGACCACTCCCCCGGCGAGCAGGGCGAGGGCCAGGCCGACGGCGGCCACCGCGCTGCCGGTGCGCACCACCGCGCCGTCGCCCCAGCGGGTGCGCCAGCGGTCCGCGCACACCCGGGCCAGCAGCATCATCACGGAGACGACCGCGATGCCGAGCGGCGCGACGCTCGCCGGCGCCCGGACGACGTCCTTCAGGTAGAGCGTCGACCAGTCGTTCATCGCGCCCTCGGTGATGGTGCCGAACGCCATGGCACAGCCCATGAGCAGGGTCGTACCGGACGGCAGCCCGCGCCGGGCCCTGGGCTTCTTCCCGTTCCCGTCGGCCGGGACCGGCTCCTCGTGCGCGAGCAGGCCCGGCCGGGCGCCGCCGAGCAGGAGCAGCAACAGCGCGCCGGCGACGGCGAAGTGGGCCGGTACGGACCCGGTCAGCGCGGTGACACCGGAGGCCAGCAGGGCGGCGGCGAGCAGCCCGGCGCTGAAGGTGGCGTGCAGCTGGGACATGGCGGTGCGGTCGTACGCCTTCTCCAGCGCGGCGCCTTGCGCGTTCATGGCCACGTTGAGACAGCCGACCGCGACCCCGTCGGCGGCCACGGCGAGCAGCGCCAGCGGGTAATCGGGTACGACGGACAGGGCGGCCAGTACGGCGATCAGGGCGGCGCCGGACACCAGGGACAGCAGCCGGGAGCCGAGCCGCCGCATCAGCACGGCGACCAGCGGGAAGGAGACCGCCGCGCCCGCCCCGCAGGCCATCAGCAGCAGCCCCACCTCGCCGGCGCCGAGGTCCAGCCGGGTCTTCAGCGCGGGCAGGCGGGCGATCCAGGTGCCGTACTGGAAGCCGAGGAAGCAGAACAGCGCGGCGATCGACCACTTGGCGCGCGCGAAGGACCCGGCGGGCATCACACCGCCTCCCGGAGCGACCGGGCCGGGGCGGTCACCGGCGCCGACATGTAGACCGCGCCCCGGCCGTACTCCGGCGGGACTTGGGCCGACGGGTGGGCGCGGTAGCCGCGGGCGCGCCAGAACGCCTCCTTGTCGCCGACGGCGACGAGCGAGACGGTGGTGAAGCCGCGCGCCCGGGCCGTCTCGGTCAGGTGGCGCACCAGCCGGGTGCCGAGCCCCCGGCGGCGCAGCGGGGCGCTGACCACGATGTCGTGCAGGTGCAGGTTGGCGGTGTCGTGGACGGCCGGTTCCGGGCTGCCCAGCGCGGGGCAGCGGAACCGGGGGTAGGGCAGGGCGAGGACGTAGCCGGCGGGCCGGCCGTCGCGTTCCAGGACGAAGCAGGTGCCGGCCGAGGCGCGGGCCCGGGAGCGCAGCGCCTCCTCGCCCTCGGTGAGGGAGAGGTCCGCGTACGCCTCGCTCTCCAGGGCGGCCAGCCGGGGCCAGTCGGCCTCGGTGATGCCCCGTAGACGGTCGTTCATGTCAGTGGGAGTCCTTCCGGGCCGCGTACGCACACGCACGGCAGCGGGCGGATGCCGTTGAAGCCCTGGGTCGTGTAACTGGGGGCGTAGGCACCGGCGGAGAGGATCCACACCGGGTCGCCGGAGGCGAGGGTCCGGGGGACGGACGCCGGGTGCCGGCCGCCGCCGTAGGCGTCGTCGCCGTCGCAGGTGGGGCCCGCGACGATGGCGGGCACGTGCTCGTCGGTCTCCCGGCCGGGGAAGACCAGCGGGTGGGTCACCTGGTCCATCTCGTACAGGCCGTTGAACTTGCCCGCGCTCAGGTACAGCCAGCGGGCGGGCCGGCCGTCCGGCCCGGTCCGCTCGGTCAGCCGCACCACGTGCGCCCGGACCGCGCCGTGGTCGGCGACCAGGTGCCGGCCCGGCTCCAGGACGAACCGCAGCGGGGCGGCCGCCAGGCCGTTCAGGTGCTCCATGCCCTCGCGGAGCACGGTGAGGATCTTGTCCAGCGGCGGGTCGAGCGGGGTGCCGCGCCGGTCCAGGTAACCGAGCGCGGGCAGGCCGCCGCCGAGGTTGACGTGGTCGGGTACGATCCCCCGCCCGGCCAGCGCGAGCAGTGTCCCGGCGAGTGTGTCCAGGGCCTGCTGCCATGCCTCGCCGGTCATCTGCTGGGAGCCGACGTGCACGGAGAGCCCGGCCGGGACGAGACCGGCCGAGCGGGCGGCGGCCATGATCCGTACGGCGTCTTCCGGGTCGCAGCCGAACTTGCGGTTCAGGCCCCACAGGGCGCCCTGGCCGCTGGTGGCCAGCCGGCAGAACACACGGGCGCCGGGGGCGTTCTCGGCGATCGCGGTGACGTCTTCGAGGCTGTCGGTGGCGAACGTGCGGACACCCAGGCGGTGGGCTGCGGCGATGTCGTGGTCGGACTTGATGGTGTTGCCGTAGTGGATGCGGTGGGGCCGCGCCCCGGCCTGGAGTGCCTGTCGGATTTCGGCTGGGCTCGCGGTGTCGAAACCGGCGCCGCGGTCCGCCAGGCAGCGGAGGACTTCGTCCACTGGGCAGGCCTTGAGGGCGAAGCAGACGTCCGTGCCGGGCAACTCGCTGAGCAGGGTGTCGTATTGGTGCTCTATGCCGGTGAGGTCGTAGCGGATGTGGTCGGTTGTGGGTGCGCCTACGGATGTGCCCGGGAGTGTTGTGTCGCGGGTACGGGTGATCTGTGGCTTGTCGCGCCGTTCCCCGCGCCCCTTCAGGGCGCTCATGTGCGGGCCGCTTCCATCAGTGCCGGCCATGCCTCGGTCAGGAAGGCGAAGTCCTCCATGTCCCTTGCCGCCTGGTCCAGCAACTCGTCGCGCTCTTCGGCCAGTTGGTCGGCGAACTTCGTGTATCTGCCGCCCAGTTTGCGGTACGCCGTGTCCACTCGGTCCAGGCGCCAGATGTTCTCGGTGCGGTCCAGGGTGGTGCTCTCGCGCACGAGCCGTGCCACCCGGTCGGGGCGGACCCGGTGGTCGGCGTCGAGCAGGCCGGCGGCACCCTCCGCGGCCATGCGGTCGTAGACGTGGTGGAAGTGGAGCATCGACAGCAGGAACTTCACGAACCGCCGCTGGTAGGCGGGGAAGCCGGTGTCGGTACGGCGTTCGGGGGTGTGGAAGTTCTCGATGTGGCGGTTGTGCAGGATGCCGGGCAGGCCCGCGTCGTGGACGAGGTGGAGGAGGAAGTAGTCGCTGCCGATGGTGTCGGTGGCGGGCGGCAGCGGGACCCGCTCGTACACCGCCCGGTCGAAGGCGATGTTGCACATGTCGACGCGCATGGGGTCGACCACGGTGAGGGTCGAGTGGTCGTCGGTGAAGGGGTCGGTGCCGGCGCCCGTGAAGGACTCCTCGACCAGCGCGCGGCGGCGGTCCTCGGGCCAGTCGCCGGGCGCCCAGAGGCCGACGACGTCGTGGTAGACGGCCTCGTCCAGGCGTCGTATCTCCGCGATGTCGACGGAGAGTTCGCCGATGAAGGAGGCGCCGGCCAGGGCGACCGGACGGTGGGCCAGCGCCGGGTCGAGGTCGGTGCGGGTGACCGTCGCCGTAGCCTCGGTGGCGGGGCGGCCGAGCCAGGGCAGTTCGTGGTGGACGGGGAACACCGGTTCGCCGGCGTGGACCTGGTAGGTGCTGTCGGAGTCCCTGCGGTGCACGGAGTGGCAGCCCAGGGAGGCGGCCAGCAGGAAGGCGCGGTTGGTGCAGGCGCCGTAGGAGACGGCGGGCGGGAGCATGAGGTCGAGCAGCCGGTCCGGCTCGGGCAGTCCGGAGCGGGTGATCGTCCGGCGCAGCCAGGCGCGTTGGCGTTCCTCGTCGAGGTGGTGGACGGTCACGCCCGGCTGCGGGGCCAGGGCCGCGACGGTGTCCGCGTGGGCGGCCCGGGTGCGGGCGTCGGCGGAGTCCAGGATCAGCAGTTGGACGTCGGCGCCGAAGTTCCGTACCGCGTGGGCGGCTTCCGCGTGCAGGGCGGTGAGGGTGGCGGAGCAGGCGCGGTTGGTGGGCAGGGCGAGGCAGACGCGGTTCACCGGTCGCCTTCCCCGGTGGTCCAGGAGTCGAGCCCCAGCAGCCTGCGCCCCAGGCCGTTCAGTTCGGCGGGGCCGTAGCGGAGGGCTTCCGGGGTGCGGGCGTCGCCGAGCAGGGTGGCGTTCCAGTCGGGGGTCTCCAAGGTGCGCCAGGAGTGCACGCGGGAGTCGCGCAGCGCGGTGTGTTCCTCCAGGGCGGGCATCATCGACAGGTACTGGACGGCCCGGACAGCGTTGTCAGAGAGGTTGGGCGCCACTCCGTGGGCGAGCATCCCGTTGAAGATCAGCAGGTCGCCGGGCTGGAGGTCGGGGCGGACCACCGGGAACTCGGCGCGGTCGATCGCGGGGCGGACCGGGTCGCGGCCGGGCGGCTGGGCGAGCCGCCACTCCTCGAAGCGGCGGAAGAGTTCCGGCGCGCACTGGAAGCCGCCGAGTTCGGGCCGGGTGTCGGTGAGCGCGATGATGCCCTGGACGCGCTGCGGCAGCACGGCGCGGGTGGAGTCGACGTCCCAGTGCAGCTCGATGTCGAAGCCCTCGTCGGTGGGTTCGATCAGGGACCGCGAACGTGTGCGGACGTTGGGCGGGTTGAGGTTGAGCCGGTCCAGGGTGACCCACAGCTCGGGGCTGTCCCAGACGTCCACGAAGGCGTCGTAGACCCGCCGGCTTTGCCGGCTGTCCCAGATCAGCTGGTGGTGGTATGCCTCGACGAAGCCGTAGATGTACAGGTGGCGGTCGAGTTCGGAGCGGAACTCGGGCTCCTCGTACCAGGTGTCGGGGCGGTCGGGGTCGAGTCCCTGGAACTCCCACGCGAAGTCGAGCAGGGCCTTGGCCTCGCCGGGGGTGATGGCCTCACGGACGACGACGTAGCCGTAGGTCTGCCAGAACGCGAAGTCGTCCTCGGACAGTACGCGCAGCGGCTCGGTCTTCTCCAGGTCGCGCAGCGGGGTCGGGGCGAGGTAGGTCTCGCCGTCGGCGCTGAAGTAGGGGCGGCCGGTCGCCGCTCGGTGGAGGTAGGGGGTGGGCTCGTGCATGTGTTCACACTCCGGGGTGATCGGGACGACAACACCTGCGGGTCGGACGTGAGACATGTGCCGGTGGCATACGTCAGGGCGTGAAAAGGCCACCGGTTCACGGAGGAAGCACGGAGAAGGTGGCCGCCCGCCGGGGAGGGGCGGGCGGCCGGGAGGGAAGAGGTCAGCCGGCCAGGACGGCCTCGGCGGCGGCCACTCCGCAGACGCGGGCGGCGCCGTAGGTGGCGAGGTGCAGGGCACCGCGCGGCGGGGCCTGCGGCAGGCCCATCTCGACCACGACGGTGTCGGGCCGGGCGGCGAGCAGGGTGTCGAGCGCGGCGCGCATCCAGGGGTGCCGGTGTTCGTCGCGGACGACGGCGACGATCCGGCGTCCGCCGGCCGCAACGAGGGCGGCGGCTCCGGCGTCGTCGCCGGTGAAGGTCCCGGAGTCGCTGCCGGGCAGCAGCCGCTCCAGCTCGGCGGCGACGCCCCAGGGGGTCTCGTGGCCGACGGCGATGTTCGGGGCCGGGTTGAACCGGGCGATGTACACCGGCCCGGTGACCGGTGCGGCGGCGCCGGTGCGGGTCACGGTCACCGCGCGGCGGGCCGCGACCAGGCCGATCTCCGGGTCGGGCGTGGTCCGCGCGGCATCCTCGCGGTGCGCGGCGGTCCAGGCGGCCAGGTCGCGCACCCGGGCGGCGGCGTCGGCGAGCCGTTCCTCGGGCAGTTCGCCGGAGCGCACGGCCGCGACGAGCGCGTCCCGCATGCCGAGCACGGTGCCCTCGTCGCACAGTCCGCCGCCCACGCAGATGGCGTCGGCGCCGGCCGCGATCGCGAGGACCACGCCCTGGTTGAGGCCGTAGGTGGCGGAGATGGCGCGCATCTCGATGCCGTCGGTGACGATCAGGCCCTGGTAGCCCAGTTCGCCGCGCAGCAGATCGGTGAGGATGCGCGGGGACAGGGTGCCGGGGCGGTCCGGGTCGAGGGCCGGCACCAGGATGTGGGCGCTCATGATGGCCCGGGTGCCGGCGGCGATGGCCGCGCGGAACGGGGGCAGTTCGCGCTCGTAGAGGGTGTCGGCGTCGACGTCGATGCGGGGGACGGCGTGGTGGGAGTCGACGTTGGTGTCGCCGTGCCCGGGGAAGTGCTTGGTGCAGGCGGCGACGCCGGAGGACTGCAGGCCCTCGACCCAGGCGGCGGTGTGCCGGGCGACCAGGTCGGGGCTCGTGCCGAAGGAGCGGACGCCGATGACCGGGTTGTCGGGGTTGGCGTTGACGTCGGCGGAGGGCGCCCAGTCGAAGGTGACGCCGCAGGCGGCCAGGCGGCGGCCCAGTTCGCGGGCGACGGACCGGGTCAGGCCGGGGTCGTCCACGGCGCCGAGGGCGTGGTTGCCGGGGAAGGCGGAGCCGGTGCGCACGTCGAGGCGGGTGACGTCGCCGCTCTCCTCGTCGATGGCGACGAGCAGGTCGTCCCGGCCGGCGCGCAGTTGCGCGGTGAGCGCGGTGACCTGCTCCTCGCTGACGACGTTGCGGCCGAACAGGGCGACGGAGGCCAGGCCCTCGTCGATGCGGCGGCGCACCCAGTCGGGGGCGGTGGTGCCGTCGAAGCCGGGCTGGAGCACCGCGAGGGCGTTGCGGGTGAGGGTGTCGGTGCCGGGGGCGATGATGGTCATCGGGGCGTCATCCCTTCACGGCGCCGTCGGTCAGACCGCTGACAGCCTTGCGTTGCAGGAAGATGAAGAGGATCAGGATGGGCAGCGCGAAGAGCGACGAGGCGGCCATGGTGGCGCCCCAGTCGTCGCCGAAGGCGGTCTGGAACTGCGACAGCCACAGCGGCAGGGTCTGCTTCTCGGCGGACTTGTTGAGGATCAGGACGAGCGGGAACTCGTTCCAGGCGGTGATGAAGCCGAACAGCGAGGTCGCCATCAGGCCGGGCGCGAGCAGCGGGAAGATCACCTTGATGAAGGCCTGCGGGCGGGTGCACCCGTCGACCATCGCCGACTCCTCCAGCTCCTTGGGCACGGCGGCGATGTAGCCGCGCAGCGTCAGGATGGTCAGCGGCAGCACCATCATGGTGTAGAAGGCGGTGAGCGGGACCAGGCTGTCCAGCATGTCGTTGTCCCGCACGATCATGTACATGGCGATGATGAGGACTTCCCAGGGAGCCATCTGCGCCAGCATGAACGTCACGATGAGACCGCGCCGGCCCTTGAACCGCATCCGGGTCAGGGCGAAGGCCGCGAGCAGGGCGATGACGAGCGAGAACGCGACCGACAACAGCGTGACGGTGACCGAGTTGAGGACCAGGGTCCAGAAGTGGTCGGCGTCGACGGCCGTCTTGAAGTGCTCCAGGGTGGCGTCGGTCGGGAACCACACCGGGTCGTCGGCGATGATGTCGCCGGTCGGCTTGAACGCCGTGGCGAACATCCAGTACACGGGGAACGCGAAGCCGACGAAGAGGACGACGGCGGTCGCGTTGGGCCAGATACGGCCGAAGAGCGAGCGCTTCACAGCTCGTCCTCCTCTTGCTTGAGCACCATGCGCAGGTAGTACGAGGTGATGACGAGCAGGACCGCGATGGTCAGGAAGGAGATCGCCGCGCCGAGCCCGAAGTGCTGGTTGCCGACACCCTCCACGAAGGCGTAGATCGGCAGGGTCTCGGTGAGGTGGTCCGGGCCGCCCTCGTTCATCGCGAAGATCTGCGGGAACGCCTTGAAGATCCAGATGACTTCGAGGAACGTCGTGGCGTACAGGAACGGCCGCAGGAAGGGCAGGGTCACGGAGGTGAAGCCCTTCCAGGTGCCGGCGCCGTCCAGGGCGGCGGCCTCGTACAGTTCCCGGGGGATCGTGGTGGTGGCGGCGTAGAGGTTGATCGCCACGAAGGGGACGGACTGCCACACGAGCAGCAGGGTGACCACGGCGAAGGTGGAGAACTGGGTCTCCAGCCAGTTGTGGTCGGCCATGGAGTGCCAGCCGAGCTTGTCCAGCACCCAGTTGACGACGCCGAAGCGCTGGGCGAACAGCCACTTGTAGACGGTGGTGGCCGCGATGACCGGCATGGCCCAGGCGAGCACCAGGCCGAACAGGAGCAGCAGCCGCATCCGCTTGCCGAGCCGGGCCAGCAGCAGCCCGATCAGCGTGCCGATCACCATGATCAGCGTGACGTTGACGGCGGTGAAGACCACGGAGCGCTCGACGACCCGCCAGAACTCCCCGGCGGTCAGCACCTCCTGGTAGTTGTCGACGCCGTTCCACTCGGTGAGGTGCTGGATGAGCTGGCGCGGGTTGAGGTTCTGGAACGACAGCATGCCGTTCTTGACGAGCGGCCAGCCGAGCAGCACCAGGGTGGCCGCCAGCGCGGGCAGCAGGAGCAGGTAGGGGGCGGCGGCGCGGCGCCGGGACGGGGCCCCGGAGGTGCGGTCGTCACCTCTCGGCGAGGCCGGCACCCGGGCCTTGCGGACAGCGGGCTCCCCGGCCGTGTCCGTGCCTTCGGTCTGCACTGACATGAGTTGCCATCTCTTCCGTGGCCGTACGAAACACCGTGGCCGTACCCGTGGCACGGCCAAGGCGTGGGCCGGGGGTGCCGTCTGGTGGCACCCCCGGCGCGGTGATCAGTTCTGCTGGGCCAGGCGCTTGTTGATCTCGTCCTCGACCTGCTTGGCGGCCTGTGCCGGGGACTTACCGTTCAGCACGGACGTCATGTAGGACTTGATCGGGTTGGGGTTGTTCTCCACCGCGCCCCACTCGGGGATCAGCGGGGTGGTGCCGCCGACCGCGGCGCCGGGGGCGATGGCCTCCGCGACCAGGTTGCCCTTCAGGTTGGACTCCAGCGCCTTCTTGTTCGGGATGACGCCGTTGAGCTTGGCCAGCTGGCCCTCGTACTGGTCGGACAGGGCGATCCTCAGGAACTCCTTGGCCAGCTCCTGCTTCTTGCTGCCCGCCGCGACGGCGAGGTTGGAACCGCCGAGGAAGACGCTCTCGGGCTTGTCGGCGCTCTCGCCGGGGATGGGGAAGTAGCCGAGGTCCTTCTCGATGGCCTTGTTGGCGTTGACCGCGGTGGCGGCCTCCCAGCCCATGCCGATGAACGCGCCGGTCTTGCCCTTGGCGAACACCTCGGCCTGCTGCGGGGTGGCCTCGTCCTTGTCCTTGGGGGCCTTGGAGTAGGAGGCGTACTTCTTGTAGATCTCCATGGCCTTGGCGACCTTGGGGTCGTCCAGGTTGGAGACGTACTTGTCGCCCTGCTTCTTCACCAGGTCGGCGCCCTGGCCGATGGTCAGGCCGTCGAAGAAGTACCAGTTCTGGCCGGGCAGGTAGATCGGCTCGGCGTCGGTCTTCTTGTCGATGGTCTCCAGGTCCTTGAAGAACTCGTCCCGCGTCTTGGGGACGTCCTTGATGCCGGCCTGGGCCCAGATCTTCTTGTTGTAGATGACCACGCGGCTGGTGAAGTACCAGGGCGCGGCGTACTGCTTGCCGTCGTAGACGGAGGACTGCGAGACCGACGGCGTCCAGTCGGCGCCGATCTCCTTCTTCAGGTCCTCCAGTTCGGCGAGGCCGCCGGTGGCCGCGTACGCCGGGGTCTGGGTGTTGCCGACCTCGATGACGTCCGGCGGGGTGGACTCGGAGAGGGCGGTGGTGATCTTCTGCTGGATCCCGTCCCACTTCTGGGTCTCGAACTTCACCTTGGCGCCGGTCTTCTTCTCGAAGGCGGCCGAGACGTCCTTGACCCACTGGTCCGGGGTGGAGCCGTCCATCGCCCAGACGGTGAGCGTCTGGCCCGCGTTGCCCTCGTCGCCGTCGTCCCCGCCGCACGCCGACACGGAGACCATCATGCCCGCGATCACGATCGCGGCCGCAAGCTTGCGCTTCACGCCACCCTCCTCAGGGATGCCACTAACCCCCCACGCCCTCGGCGGTGACCTGCGGTACGACGCTGTTGCACGTAGGGCTCGGGACCTGGCCACTAATGGTGTAGACCAGTACGGTGGAGCTTGGCCTAGACCTTTTGGAGTGTCAAGGGTGGTTCGACAAGCCGGTCCCGGCCGTTACGAGAAAGTCACCGGAGTGCGTCCCTCCGCGTTCCGTCCCTTTCGCCCGGAGCGTTCAGTTGGACTAGACCATACGGGAGTTGGTCGCTATAACGGGAGCCCATCGACACAGCCGGGAAGGCAGGCATGACCACCGACGTCAGCAGCGCCCATCCGCACCCGGGGGCGCCCGGCCGCACCGCGCGCGTGCCGAAGTACTACCGGATCAAGCAGCAGCTCCTGACGATGGCCGAAGCGCTGCAACCCGGCTCGGCCATGCCCGCCGAACGGCTGCTCGCGGTGCGGTTCGACACCTCCCGGACCACCGTGCGGCAGGCCCTGCAGGAACTCGTCGGCGAGGGCCGGCTCGACCGGATCCAGGGCAAGGGCACCTTCGTGGCCCAGCCCAAGCTGTACCGCACCCTCCAACTCACCTCGCACACCGAGGACATGCGGGCCCAGGGCCTCACCCCGGCCTCGCAGATGCTGGACATCGGGGAGGTGCCGGCCGACGAGCGGCTGGCGGGCCTGCTCGGCATCGGGATCGGCGAACGGGTGCTGCGCATCGAGCGGCTGCGGCTGGCCAGCGGCGACCCGATGGCGATCGAGACGACCCACCTGTCCGTACGGCGCTTCCCCGGCCTGCGCCACTCGCTGGCCACCTACCCGTCGCTGTACACGGCGCTCGCCGAGGTCTACGGCGTCCATCTGGCCGAGGCGGACGAGACCATCGAGACCGCGCTGTCCACCCCGCGCGAGGCACAGTTGCTGGCCACCGACGTGGGGCTGCCGATGCTGCTGCTGTCCCGGCACTCGCGGGACGCGCAGGGCACCCCGGTGGAGTGGGTGCGCTCGGTCTACCGCGGCTCCCGCTACAAGTTCGTCGCCGCCCTGCGCCGGCCGGGCGGCACGGTCGTCCGACGCACGACGGCCCCGCCGGCCCTGGACGACCCGGGAACCGGCGGGGAGCGGGCCACGGCCCTGGACGGACTGTGAACGGACGGGGAGCGGACGACGGCTGTGAACCGTCAGGGCGCGGGCCACGGCTGTGAACGGACCGGAAGCGGACGACAGCTGTGAACGGACGGGAAGCGCACGACGGCGGTGAACCCACAAGGCGCGGGCCACGGCCGTGAACCGACGGCAAGCAGACGACAGCTGTGAACGGACGGGAAGCGCACGACGGCGGTGAACCCACAAGGCGCGGGCCACGGCCGTGAACCGACGGCAAGCAGACGACAGCTGTGAACGGACGGGAAGCGCACGACGGCGGTGAACCCACAAGGCGCGGGCCACGGCCGTGAACCGGCGGCGAGCGGACTACAGCCCGGACGAACGTCAACCGGCAGCGAGCCGGTGACAGCCCGGACAGACCGCTGACCGGCGCGAAGCCGACGACAGCCCGGGCAGAACGTCAACCGGCAGGGTCGGGCGTCACCGCCGAACGGGCTGTGAGCCGGCGGGGCGAGCACCGGCAGCCGGGGCGAAACGGCCCCCGCACCGCGGGGAGCGCGTGAGCCCCGCCGGGCCGGGACGGGTCCTGACCCCACGGGGCACGCTGCCGGCCGCCCGCCCCGACAGGCTCCGAACCGGCGAAGTGAACGCCGGCCGCCGACCTGAACCGGCGGGGGCTCGTCAGCACCGCCGGACCCGGGCAGACGCCGAACCCGGCGGAGCCCGTGTCAGCCCTGGACGAGGGTGATGTCCCGGTCCGTCTGCGCGTGGAAGACCGGCAGCGGGACGATGCCCGAGGGGCGCAGTTCCAGGACGGTGGCCTGCACCCGCGCCGCCCCCGGCCGCAGCGTCTGCCCGTAGGGCTTGCCGGAGTTCTGCCAGCGGTGCTCGACGCCGTCGCAGCGGGCGGAGCTGCCGCCGATGCCCTGCTGGCGGACGGTGCCCTGGCTGACCGAGGAACCGATGAACGCGGGCCCGGTGGCGCCGGTGCAGCGGTAGGTGCCGGAGAGCGTGACCGTGCCGTCGGCCGCGATCCGGCCGGTCGGGTCGACGGTGATGTACTCGCCGGGCGCGGCGGCGGCCGGAGCGGCGGTCGCGCCCAGCAGGGCCGCGGCACCGAGGGCGGCGGCGAGGAGGGAACGGCGGACGGGCATGGGTACCTCCCGGTGTACAGGGGTTCGAGGCCTCCACTGGTACCGGTCGGCCGGGTCCGCGGACGTGACCGTCACCCCTACGGTGGCGCGTCCATGCTCCTGACGGTTGTGCGGGGCGCACACGGCCGGGCTCAGGGCAGTACGGCGAACCCGTCCGCCGGCCGTCACCGGACTCCCGCGCCGCCGTGGCGTACGACTCCTGCCCCGCACGGCCACCGGCAAGGTGCGGCGGTTCCTGCTGCGTACCGGTGGTGACCAGCCATGATGCCGACGACCTAAAATGATCAACGTGTCCGAGCAGCACGTCCCCAGGTCCCTCATCGTCACGCTCTACGGCGCGTACGGCCGCTCACTGCCCGGTCCGGTGCCCGTCGCCGAGCTGATCCGGCTCCTGGCCGCGGTCGGCGTGGACGCGCCCTCCGTACGCTCCTCGGTGTCCCGGCTCAAGCGGCGCGGTCTGCTGCTGCCGGCCCGCACGGAGTCCGGCGCGGCCGGATACGAACTGTCCCCCGAGGCCCGCCAGTTGCTGGACGACGGCGACCGGCGCGTCTACGCGGCCGCGCCCTCGGCGGACGAGGGCTGGGTGCTCGCGGTGTTCTCGGTCCCGGAGTCGGAGCGGCAGAAGCGGCACGTGCTGCGCTCCCGGCTGGCCGGCCTGGGCTTCGGCACCGCCGCGCCGGGGGTGTGGATCGCCCCGGCCCGGCTGTACGAGGAGACGGAGCACACCCTGCGCCGGCTGCGGCTGGACCCGTACGTGGACTTCTTCCGCGGCGAGCACCTGGGTTTCGCACCCACGGCCGAGGCGGTGGCCCGCTGGTGGGACCTGGCCGCGATCGCCAAGGAGCACGAGCGCTTCCTGGACGCGCACGCGCCGGTGCTGCGGGCCTGGTCCCGCCGCCCGGACACCCCGCCCGAGGAGGCGTACCGCGACTACCTCCTCGCCCTCGACTCCTGGCGCCACCTCCCCTACACCGACCCGGGCCTGCCCACCCAGCTGCTGCCGCCCGACTGGCCCGGCGTCCGTTCGGCGGAGGTCTTCCGGGGCCTGCACGAACGCCTGCGGGACGCGGGGGCCCGGTTCGTGGGTCTGCCGGCGCGGTAGGGGGCGGACCAGGGCACACAGGTCGGTACGGCCCGCCAGGACGTGAAGTCGTCACCGGTCTGTGAACATCGTCACGATGGCGCGACAGAAACGGGGCGACCGACCGGCCCGGCGACGGCCGTGTCCCGCCGGGCCCGTACCATGCCTGGAGTCGGACAGCAGGACAGCCTGCTCCATGAAGGACTCGCCGTGCACGAACCCCCCGCCGAATCGGCCTCCTGGCGCATCGCGCTGCCGCACACCGCGGCGGCGGTGCCCGTGGCGCGCGCCCTGGTGCGCACGGCCCTCACCGAGGTCGAGCACGTGACCGACTGCGACACGGCCGAGCTGCTGACCGCCGAGCTGGTGGCCAACGCGGTGGAGCACACCGCCGGGCGCGGCCCGATAGAGCTGGTGGTGGAGTTGCGGCCGACCGACTGCCAGGTCGAGGTGCACGACCCGGACCCGGCGCCGCCCGGCCGGCTGACCGCGCCGGTGATCGAGGAGCCCGATGTGTGGCAGGAGGGCGGGCGCGGGCTGCTGCTGATCCGCGCCCTCAGCTCCTCCTGCGGTCACCGCCCCACCCCCTCGGGCAAGGCGGTGTGGTTCAGACTGCCTGTGGTTCCCGCTCGGCCGCGGCCGGCGTGACCTCACCGGCCGGGGCCGCACCGGCCAGCGTGGAGTGCCGGCGGCCGTAGAGGACGTAGAGCGCGAGGCCCGCCGCGAGGAACACGGCGAACTGGATCCAGGTGTGCCAGCCGGTCTCCCACATCAGGTACAGGCAGAAGCCGATGCCGAGCAGCGGGGCCACCGGATACAGCGGCACCCGGAAGCTGCGGTCGAGGCCCGGTTCGCGGCGGCGCAGGGCCAGCACGGTGACGTTGACGACGGCCATGATGGCGAGGGTGCCGATGGTGCACAGGTTCATCACGGCGTCCAGCGAGGCGAAGGCCGCCGGGAGCGCGAAGACGACGGCGACGATCAGCGTGCCGGCGACCGGCGTGGAGGTCTTCGGGCTGACCTTCTCGAAGACGCGCGGGATCAGGCCGTCCCGGGACATCGACATCAGGATGCGGGTCTGGCCGTACATCACGGCGAGGACCACGGAGGCGATGGCGACGACCGCGCCGAAGGCGATGACACCGCCGCCGACGGCGGAGCCGGTGACCTCGTTGACGACGTAGGACAGGGCGGCGGGGCGGCCGGCGACCTGGTCGCCGCCGATGGCGCCGATCGCGGCGAGCGCGACCGCGCAGTACAGCAGGGTCACGATGCCCATGCAGACCATGATCGCGACGGGGATGTGCCGGCGCGGGTTCTTCGCCTCCTCGCCGGCCGTGGTGATCGCGTCGAAGCCGATGTACGAGAAGAAGGCCGCGGTGGTGCCCGCGCCGATGCCGCCGAGGCCGGCCGGGGAGAACGGGGTGAGGTTGCCGTCCTTGAAGGCGCTGTAGCCGATGGCGCAGAAGGCGAGCAGGATCGCGAGCTTGACCGCGGCCATGGCGGCGGTCGCCCCGGCGCTCTCCCGCACCCCGCGCATCAGCAGCGCCGAGGCCATGGCGATGACGATCACGGCCGGCAGGTTGATCACGCCGCCGTCGCCGGGGCCCGCGGACAGGGCGGCCGGGAGCTGGAGGCCGGTGAGGCTGTGCAGCAGCTCGTTGACGTACTGGCTCCAGCCGACCGCGACGGCCGAGATGGAGACGCCGTACTCCAGCAGCAGGCACCAGCCGACGAGGAAGGCGGTGGACTCGCCGAGGCCGGCGTAGGCGAAGGAGTACGAGGAGCCGGAGACCGGGATGGCGCCGCCCAGCTCGGCGAAGGAGAAGGCGGTGAAGACGCAGGTGAGGGCCGCGAGGACGAAGGAGACGACGACGGCCGGGCCGGCCTGGGCGACCGAGTCGGACAGTCCGACGAAGATGCCGGTGCCGACGATGGCGCCGACGCCGAAGCAGATGAGCTGGAAGAGGCCCATGGTGCGCTTCAGGCCGTGTCCTTCGCGGTCGGCGCCGGATTCGGCGACGAGCAGACGCGGGGACTTGATGCGGGGAGCGGGCATGCCGGTGGTGCTCGATTCTGGTGGTGCGGGCGGCCGTGGTGGGGCCGCGGCGACGGCCACGGAAGGGGTGGTTCCGGGCCGCCGGTCAGGATAATGCCTGGTGAGGAGGGTCAGGCAAGGGTTTCCCGGGCGAGTGTGGCCACCAGCACCGCCTTGATGGTGTGCAGCCGGTTCTCCGCCTCGTCGAAGACCACCGAGTGGGCGGACTCGAAGACCTCGTCGGTCACCTCCAGCGAGTCCAGGCCGTGCGCCTCGAAGATCTGCTGTCCGACAGCGGTGCCGAGGTCGTGGAAGGCCGGCAGGCAGTGCAGGAACCGCACGTCCGGGTTGCCGGTGGCGCGCAGCACGTCCATGGTGACCGCGTACGGGGCGAGGGCCGTGATCCGCTCGGCCCACACCTCCTTGGGCTCGCCCATGGACACCCAGACGTCGGTGGCGACGAAGTCGGCGCCGCGCACTCCCTCGGCGATGTCCTCGGTGAGGGTGATCCGGGCGCCGCTGGAGCCGGCGAGCGCGCGGGCGCGGTCGAGGATCTCCTGGGCGGGCCAGTAGGACTTCGGGGCGACGATCCGTACGTCCATGCCGAGCAGGGCGCCGGTGACCAGGTAGGAGTTGCCCATGTTGAAGCGGGCGTCGCCGAGGTAGGCGAAGGCGATCTCGCCGAGCGGCTTGGCGCAGTGCTCGGTCATGGTGAGCACGTCGGCGAGCATCTGGGTGGGGTGCCAGTCGTCGGTGAGGCCGTTGTAGACGGGCACGCCGGCGTACGCGGCCAGCTCCTCGACCTTGGCCTGGCTGTCGCCCCGGTACTCGATGGCGTCGTACATCCGGCCCAGCACCCGGGCGGTGTCCCGGACGGACTCCTTGTGCCCGATCTGCGACCCGGAGGGCTCCAGGTAGGTGGTGTGGGCGCCCTGGTCGGCGGCGGCGACCTCGAACGCGCAACGGGTGCGCGTCGAGGTCTTCTCGAAGATCAGCGCGATGTTGCGCCCGCGCAGGTACGGGGTCTCGGTCCCGGCCTTCTTGGCCGCCTTCAGCTCGGCGGCCAGCTCGACCAGGCCGCGGAACTCCGCCTCGGTGAAGTCCAGCTCCTTGAGGAAGTGGCGGCCGGCGAGGGCGGTCGGGACTGTCGCCATGGGGGCGCTCCAGGTGTACGACTACAGGGACTATGTAAGTCTATACGACACTCCACATTTCTATACAGCGTCTCGCTGCACGGGACAGCTCATGCAGCGGGGGCCGCCCCGGCCCCGGCCCAGCTCGCTGCCCGGGATCTCTATCACCTCGATGCCTTGTTTGCGCAGGTGGGTGTTGGTGGTGGCGTTCCGCTCGTAGGCGACGACGACACCGGGTTCCACGGCGAGGACGTTGCAGCCGTCGTCCCACTGCTCGCGTTCGGCGGCGTGCACGTCCTGGGTGGCGGTCAGCACCCGGATCTCGCCGAGGCCGAGCGCGGCGGCGATCGCCCGGTGCATGTGCTCCGGCGGGTGGTCGGTGACCTTCAGCTCCCGTCCGCCGTCGCCCGGCTCGATGGTGTACGAGCGGAGCATGCCGAGGCCGGCGTACTGGGTGAAGGTGTCGCCGTCGACCATGGTCATCACCGTGTCCAGGTGCATGAAGGCGCGCCGCTTGGGCATGTCGAGCGCGACGATGGTGCGCGCGGAGCCGGCCGCGAACAGCTTGTGCGCCAGCATCTCCACGGCCTGCGCGGTGGTGCGCTCGCTCATCCCGATCAGCACGGCGCCGTTGCCGAGCACCAGGACGTCACCGCCCTCGATGGTGGACGGGTAGTCCGCCTGCCCCCGGGACCAGACGTGGAACGCCTCGTCGCGGAACAGCGGGTGGTGGCGGTAGATCGCCTCGAAGTGCACGGTCTCGCGCTGCCGGGCGGGCCAGCGCATGGCGTTGATGGAGACGCCGTCGTAGATCCACGCCGAGGTGTCACGGGTGAACAGGTGGTTGGGCAGCGGGCGCAGCAGGAAGTCGTCCAGCTCCATGACGTGGAAGCGCACGGAGACCGGTTCCTCGTGGCCGGCCAGGTACTCCCGCTTGGTCATCCCGCCGACCAGGGCCTCGGCCAGCTCGCCCGGGGGCATCCGGTCGAAGGCGTCGCGCAGGTGGCCGGTGGCCAGGGGGCCGTACTCCTTCTCGTCGAAGACCCGGTCCAGGACCAGGGCACGGGCCTCGGGAAGCGCCAGGGTCTCGGTGAGCAGGTCCCCGAAGAGGTGCACCTCGACCCCGCGGTCCCGCAGGACGTCGGCGAACCCGTCATGCTCGGCACGCGCCCGGCGCACCCACAGCACGTCGTCGAAGAGCAGGGCGTCCTTGTTGCTGGGGGTGAGCCTCTTGAGCTCTAGGTCGGGCCGGTGCAGGATGACCCGGCGCAGCCGCCCGGCCTCGGAGTCGACATGGAATCCCATGCCTCCATCCTGACCGCCGGAGCCGCCCTTCATCCCCTTGGCGGGGGTTTCCGGTGGGCGGGGCTCCGGGTCGCGGCGCGGCGGCACCGGCCACCGTCCCCTGCGGGGTGACATGGCCGTCACTCATCCCCGGCGTCCGGGACCAGCCGCTCGGCGGTGAGCAGGGCGAGCGCCCAGCGGTCCAGGACTCGCCCGTCGATGCAAGGGCAGGCGGCGGCCGTGTCGAGGGGACGACACCGCCGGGCGGGGGATGGTAGGCGTCGGCGCTCGCGGACAACGGCCTACTTGGCCTTTAATGAGGCGGGTCGGTGCCCTGCAAGTGTCTCCCTTGTGGGCCGATGAGCTGGCCTTTGACTGTTGGCCAACGATGGCGTGCGATGGCCGTTGCTGGGTGTTCTGCGGACTGGCCCGCAACCGGCGAAGAGTCGCGCTAGCAGGCGCTGAGATAGGCGCGGGTACGTGACTGATGTGGGTTAAACCTGTCGACCTGGGTCATTTGGGGGTTGGATACACCGATCGCCACAACGATGCGCTCATTGTGGATCAGGTCCAGTGCGCCGCTAAATCTAAGCAGGGAGGTAACTTGCTGAGACAGTGCGTCTTGATCGAGGATGGACCCCATATTGTCCCGGGGAAGCGTCGCTCGCAAGGAGACTTGGCCCGACTTGTGCAAGCGAACCTCCACCAGTTCACCATGCTGAGGAGCATCAAAACGAGGTTGGGCAACGGAGATGCCGACGATTGCGTGCTCTCGAGAACTCGACGACGTCAGGGCGGCGCTGTTTTTGACCACCCCGGCCCGGCGGATCCTGTCCGCCAGCGAGGTGCCAACTTGATCGAGGAAATCCTGTTGGGCGTTCTCGAAGGTGACTCCCAACTTCCGATAGACCCAGCGCGGCTTGCCCGCCGTCTTGGCCGCAACCCACTCATCGTGTGTTGCTGATTGCCCTGTCTCGGGGAAAACGTGACCGTAGGACGGCCCGAGCAGGAAGATGCAAACGTCCGCGGAGTCAAGGGCATCTAGACACGCCTGCCTGCTGGGTGTGGTCTGTGCGGAGAAGTCCTCGAACAGGACTGGGGTGTGTCCAACCGCGCGAATGAGGCCACGCAGCGCGGCGCGCTCCTCCTCCAGTCCCTTGCGGACGCTATGGAACTGGGTGTGCTGGGGTCCGACGAAAGACTGGTACGTGCGAGGGTTGATCACTACCGTCTTTTTCCTCGACTGCATCGCATTCGCCTCCATCGTCTCTGGGTGATTCTTCACCTCGCCATCGCCCTGTACGGACTTTGCCTGTTCAGCATATGTGTGGCCGTGACGTGATGTCCGACATCCGTGCGTTTTGCTAATTGGGCTTCGGTGGCCGTTTCAGTTCATCACAGGTAATCCCCTATCCCCAGCCGTCGAGGGAGACTTCCGGTCCACCCATGAGGTAGCGGTGGAGGGCACTCGCGGTTGTGTTCACGAACTCCGTAGGGATGGCGTCGGTATCGACCCAACGAACCTGGGCGTGCTTGCGCGGCTCGCGGTTTTCGGGTTCGCCCGTCCACTCGTGGGCGGCGAAGACAACGGTGAGGAAGCCGTTGGGGGCCTCGACGCCCCTGGCGCCGTGGATGATGTGGGCAACCTTGAGGGACTCGGGCTTCACAGTGAGTCCCGTCTCCTCGTAGAGCTCGCGGACCGCGGTTTCGGTAATGGGCTCGCCCGGCTCGCTCTTGCCGACGGGAAGGTCCCACATTCCCTGCGCGAACTTCGCGTTCTCGCTGCGCTGGAGGAGAACGACGCGGTTGGCGGCCTTGTCGTGGACGATGACGGCCGCGACCAGCAGGGTCATCGATTCGAGTGCCGGTTTGAGGGCCTTGGGCTGGTCGTCGGTCTGCTGGACCACGGTGTTCCCTTCGTCAGGCGGGTTGTCGGGCATGTTAGGCGAGGGCCTCACGGGCACGGCGGGCGAGATCGGCGGCACCGGGAACGCGGCGGCGCTGGTAGACCGCGAGCGTGGAGCGAATCGAAGTGATCGCCTTGCGGGTGCGATCGGAGGTCATGCCTTCCATGAGGCCCAGGGCCTGGGTCCAGGCGGCGACGGCTTCGTCGGCGCGCGCCTGGGCGGCGAGGCTGTCGCCGAGGTCGGCGTGGGTGAGGGCGTGGACGCGCTTGTACTTCTCTGGGTCCCAACGGGTGAGGGCGTCTCGGTGCTGCTGTTCGGTGCCGATGTGGTCGGCGAGGTCGGTCAGAGTGCGGGCGGTGTGGCTGGCCACAGTGCCGGCGGCGGGGCCGCTGACACGGGAGTAGGTGGGCTGGGGGCCGTCGACTCGTAGGAGGGCGTCTTCGGCAGCGAGGAGGGCGCGTGCGGCCGACGGGTGCTCGGCGGTGGCTGCGTAGGCGCGGGCGTGGGTGATGTGGAGGAGGGCTTCGGTCTGGCCGTCGACGTGGCCGAGACCTGTGCGGAGGGCGCCTTCGACGAGGTCGACGCAGTGGTGGGGCTGCTTGAGGCTGAGGGCTTGGTGGGCGAGGGCGCGCATCATCCAGGCGGCGTGGCCGTGGGGGTCGGCTTCGCAGGCGAGCTTGTAGCCGACCTGGTAGTAGCGCTGGGCGGCGCCTTCCTGGCCGAGGTCGTGGTGCTTCCATCCGGCGAGGTAGGCGAGTTCGGCGACGGCGCCGAAGGCGGCCCTGCGTAAGGCTTCGCTCGGGAAGCGTCCGCGCAGCATGGGTGCGGCGGTGTCGGCGAGGTACGCGGTAACGGTGGTCAGGCCGTGCCCGCCGCCGAGGCGCTCGTCGGCGGCGCTGAAGGCCGCGGTGATCTGCCGTACGACGTCCACGTCTTCCGCGCCGACGAGGGACGTGCCGGTGCGGGCGCGGAGCATGCGGGCGGTGGCTTCGTGGTCGTAGCCGAGCGGCATGGCCACGCCGGCGGTGGTGAAGGCCGCGACGGCGAGGAAGCGGCGGCGCTCGACATCGGCCCGGCCCAGGTCGGTAGCGGCGAGGACAGGGTCGGATTCCGCCGGCGCATCGGCATCACCGATGTGGAGGCCGATCTCGGTTTGGGTGATTGTCCGCGCCGCCCGGCGGGACAGCGCCTCGGCCAGGTACTGGCCAACCCGGCCCGAAGGTGTGCGGGTGCCGTTCACCCAGTGCGAGATGGCCGACTTGTTGGTATGGAGGATCTCACCGTTCTCGGCCGCGATGCGCCGCACGTCTCTGGCGAGGGCCTCATAGGTGCAGTCGGCTGCCGCGATGACGTCGCGCAGAGGAACGTTGGGGTCTCTCTGCGCCGCCACGATCGCCTCCACCCTGGAGCTGTAAACCGCGTATACCGCTTCAACCGCCTTCCACCGTACCCACTCAGCGTGACCGCCGGTTCACTTATCAGCAGCCGCCCGGAACGGCGCGACCGTGATCCAGGCTCCCCCCTGGGTCCGGACGGCACCCCGAAGTTCCGTACGCCCACACCGGGCTCGGGCATTGCTGTGCCCGGATCCGGCCCGATCAGAGACGGAGACACGGTGACCACCATCGACACCACGGCCATCGAGGTCGAGCTGCCCGAGGCGTTCGACCCGCGCTGGGGCCGCCTGCCCGGCATCCAGGTCGACGGCCGGCGCATCACCATCGACCCGGCCGAGTACTTCTTCCGCTTCGAGTCGAACACCTGGCTCGTCGCCGACTGGGAGCTGGTCAAGGGCCAGCTCCTGGATGTGGACGAGACGACCGAGAGCGCGGTCGAGCAGCTCGCGCTCGACTTCATCAAGCAGCACAGCGAGTCCACGTCCGACGCGGCCCGCGTGCTGGCCACCGCGTACGAGGTGTACGCCTACCTCTTCCGCGAGGAGCACTTGGCCGGCCTCGGCCTGCCGCAGATCACCGCCGAGCACCTGCGGATGCTCCGCGAGGCGGCCACGCTCATGGTGCTCAACAAGGTCGAGCTGGACGGGCACATCTCCAACGTCGGACCGTGCTGGTTCTTCCCCGCCGCCACCTCCGTCGTCTTCGACCTGGACGACGAGACGGGCGGGATGCTCGACGAGGTCTACCACGGCGGCTGGTTCAACGAGCACCGCCGGATCGAGTCCATCAAGGCCCACGCCGCGCTCGGTGGCCGGCTCGTGCACGGCTGCCAGTCCGTGCCGGACCAGTCCGGCGGCGTGGTCGCCCCCTACGGTGCCTCGATGGCGAACTTCCGCGACGACCTCGCCGCCTTCAAGGCGGGCTGGCTCGAGCAGGTCTACGCCCACCGCGTGAACCCCGCCGCGTAACCCACCCGATCAGGCTCCGGGGCGGGCCGACTTCCCTCGCCCGCCCCGGACGCCACCACCCCTCCCTGGAGCCCCACGTGACCACGAACCCCAGCGCCGAACTTCTCGACAACCTGCTCACCGTGGCCGGCCAGGCCACCGCCGTACGGGAGGAGGTACGCGTGTGGTCCATGTCCGGAGTCGAGCGCGTGACCTTCCCCGACGGCACTACGGCCATCTTCAAGTACGCCAAGAAGCCCTTCGACAGCGAGGACCGGGCCCTCCGCCTGGCCCACACCCTCGGCGTACCCGTCCCCCAGGTCCACGCCTCCGCCGTCCTGGACGGCTGGCTCGGCATGCTCATGGAAGACCTCGGACCGTCCGTCCGCGAGGCCGACGACCTCGACGGCGTCGCCGCGGCCGTGATTCTGCACGGCACCCGCACGGCTCCGCCCTTGCCCGTCCTCGACCAGGACCGGCTGCGCGCGCTCCCGCCCCGGGCGCTGGCGCATCTCGAACGGCTGCGCAAGGCCGACCGGTGGCAGGACGCCGACGACGTCGAGGACGCGCTCGGCCGGCTCGCCCAGGCCGCCGAGGCTCGCTCGGCCGGAGCGACGCTGGCACCGTTCGGCTGGGTGCACTCCGAGTTCCACCCCACCAGCCTCCACATCGGCGAGCGCGGCTGGCGGTTGCTCGACTTCGCCCGCGCCTTCACCGGCCCCGGCCTGCTCGACCTCGCCAGCTGGCACGGCACCATCGAGCCCCCGCACCCAGTGCGCCTGCGCGTCTTCCTGGAGCAGTACGTCACCGCCGGCGGCACCCCCGACACCCTCGCCCCGCGAGGCGGGCTCACCGCCGAGAACTGGGCCCTGGGCTGGCACCGCATGTGGGCCGTCGAGTGGTTCATGGACCAGTCCATCCGGTGGATCAACGACCCGGCCACCGACCCTGCCTACATCAAGGCCGTCCGCCGCCACCTCACCGACGTCCTCCACCTCCTGGAGATCTGACGTGCTCGCCCAGGCATCCCCATGGCACGCCCACGCCGCCCAGCGCACCGCCGCCGGACTAGCCGAACCCCTTTCCGTACCCGCCCGGATGGAATGGACCACGAGACCCGGCCAAGGTCCCGGCGCCGACGTTCTCGGCCCCGACCTCTGCGGCAAGCGACTCCTGGAGCTCGGCTGCGGCCCCGGCCACAACGCCGCCCACCTCGCCACCCGCCACGGCGCCCGCGTCACCGGCGTCGACCTGGTCGGCCTCCAGATCCGCCGCGCCCGATCCCACTACGGACGGCTGAGCAACCTCACCTTCGTCGCCGGCCACGCCCTGCACTACCTGCACGCCTCCGACGAGCAGTTCGACGCGATCTACTCCGTCTTCGGCGCTGTCGGGCTTGTTGCGCCCGAGCTCCTGCTCCCGGCCATTGCCCAGCGCCTCACGCCCGGGCGAGTGCTCGCCTTCTCGGTTCCGCACCCGCGGCGTGCTGGCCGAAGCCCCTCGGGCGACGACCGTCCTCGCCGCAACTACGTCACCCTTCCCGACCGCACCCGGCTCCCCATCGCCCGCTGGGAGTTCTCCACGGACCGGTGGGAGAAGCATCTCAGCCACGCGGGCTTCTGGCTCACCTCAGCCCAGGAGTTCCACGACCCCCGCATGGGCCACTGCCCCACCACCCTGCTGATCCGCGCCCGCAAGTTCTGACAGCCACCCGCCCGGCTACCCCCGGAGGAACCGATGCACCCGCCCTACCTGCTTCTGGACATCGACGGCGTCCTCGTACCCTTCCCCGACGAGCACGGCTCGACCCCGGCCACCCACGCCCGCCACGACGTCGTCCCCACCGGCCGCAGCGCCGACAACCCGGTCACCGTCTGGCTCAACCCCGACCACGGCCGCCTACTCATGGACGTGATCCGCACCGGGCTGGTCACCCCCGTCTGGTGCACCAGCTGGCGGCAGGACGCCACCGCCCTCATCGGCCCCCTTCTCGACCTGCCGGAGCTGCCGTACGTCGACCTGCCGCGTCCCCAGATCACTACCAGCCACCCCAATGGCTACCTGTGGAAGCGCGACCACCTCGATGCCTGGCTCGGCGACGTCCCCGCCGTCTGGATCGATGACGACTTCACCGACCTCGACCACGCCTGGGCGGCGGAGCGCACCACCTATGGAACGGCGACCCTCCTCGTTCAGCCCGACCCACACCTCGGGCTGCAGCCCGAGCACTTGACCGAGGTGACGAAGTGGGTCGCGCAGTTGCCCATAACCCGAGCCGCCTGACGACTGATGCCTTCGCGGTTCCTTCGGGGAACGTGTCGCGCGAGGGTGTATCGGTCTTCCCGTTACCGGCTCCCTCGTGGGGAGTTTGGCCGGGCGCGATCGGCCACTGGTATGGCTGGCCCGTTCGGCGTGGCGGACATGGACGACGCTGTGCTGTGGCTGTCGCCGAGACTGCGCCCTGGCGGTCGGGGCAGGCCGCGTTGAGTAGTACGACGCCCCGTATGCCACCGCTGACATGATCGGTCACATGAAAGTACTTGTGATTGGGGCGACCGGAACGGTCGGCAGTGCTGTCGCCGGCGCGTTAGAGGGTTCTCATCAGGTCGTGAGGGCCTCGCGCAGAGGTCCGGTGACGGTGGATCTGGAAGATCCTTTCTCTCTGGATGCGCTCTTCGACGAGGTGCCGGACCTCGACGCGGTGGTGTGCTGTGCCGCCAGTGGCCCGCTGGTGGACTTGGCGACAGCGGCGGACGACGAGATCGCTGCGGGAATGCGGGGCAAGCTCCTGGGACAGGTCGCCCTGGCCCGGCGAGCCCTGCGTCATCTCCGAGACGGCGGCTCCGTCACGCTGACCGGAGGCACCTTCTCCGCTCCGTTGGCCGGTGGGTCGCTGGGGGCCCTCATCAACACCGGCCTGGAGGGCTTCGTCCGTAACGCGGCTGGTGAGGTGCCGCGGAATCTTCGTATCAATCTCATCAGCCCGGGGTGGATCAAGGAGACCCTGGAAAGCATGGGCATGGACTCGGCCGGCGGTACTCCCGTCGCCGAGGTGGCACGTGCGTACGTGGAGGCCGTGGAAGGCACCGCCCAGGGCCGGACGATACGTCCGTAACTGCCGAGGGACGGTCCGCAGCCCGGGAAGGCGGCGGACCATCGAGGCGGGACTGCACGGCGCCACGAAGTGTGTCCGGCACGAGAGCGCGGCTGCGCCTACAGCCGAGGATCCACCGGCTCCGACTCCAGGGCCAGTACTCCGAACACCGCCTCGTGCACCCGCCACAGGGGCTCGCCGTCGGCCAGTCGGTCCAGGGCCTCCAGGCCGAGGGCGTACTCGCGCAGGGCCAGGGACCGCTTGTGGTTGAGGAACCGCTGCCGCAGGCGGGTGAGGTGGTCGGGGCGGGTGTACTCCGGGCCGTAGATGATCCGCAGGTACTCCCGGCCCCGGCACTTGATGCCGGGCTGCACCAGCCGTCCGTCCCCGTCGCGCACCAACGCGCCGAGCGGCTTGACGACCATGCCCTCGCCGCCCCGGCCGGTCATCTCCAGCCACCAGTCCACGCCCGCGCGCACCGACTCCGGGTCACCGGTGTCGACGTACAGCCGTCGGGTGGTGTGCAGCAGCCCGGTGCCGTCGTACTCCACCAGCCGGTCGATGAGGGCGAGTTGCTCGTCGTGCGGCAGTGCGGCGAGGCTGCGGCCCTGGACTGCGAGGAGCTGGAAGGGGGCCAGCCGGACGCCGTCCAGGCCCTCGGTGGGCCAGCAGTAGCGGCGGTAGGCGGCGGTGAACGCGGCGGCGTCGGCGGCACGTTCGCGCTGCCGGTCGAGCAGCGCTCCCACGTCGGCACCGCGCCCGGCCGCCGTCTCCAGGGCGGCGAGCGCGCCCGGGAACACCGCGCCGGCGGCGGCGCCCACGGCCGCGTACTGGCCGCGCAGCAGCCCCGCGGCCTTCAGCGACCACGGCATCAGCTCGGCGTCCAACAGCAGCCAGTCGGTGCCCAGTTCGTCCCACAGTCCGGCCTCGGTGACCGCCGCGCGCAGCCGGCCGAGGATCTCCTCGGTCATCCGCTCGTCGTCGAAGAACGGCCGGCCGGTACGGGTGTAGAGGGAACCGGTGGGCCCTTCCACGCCGAACCGCCGCCGTGCCGTCTCCGCGTCCCGGCACACCAGGGCCACGGCCCGGGAGCCCATGTGCTTCTCCTCGCACACCACCCGCGCGACCCCGTCCCGCGCGTACTGCGCGAACGCCTCCTCGGGATGCTCCAGGTAGCCGTCGATCCGCGAGGTGGCCGTCGGCGCCATGGTCGGCGGGAGGTACGGCAGCAGGCGCGGGTCGATCGCGAAGCGGCTCATGACCTCCAGAGCGGCCGCCGCGTTCTCCTCGCGGACGGCCACCCGGCCCGCGTGCCGGGTCTCGACGGCCCGCCGGCCGTGCACGTCCGCCAGGTCCAGCGGGCGGCCGTCCTGCCCGCCGGGCGCGTCGGTGCGCAGCGGCCGGGCCGGCTCGTACCAGACCCGCTCGGCCGGTACGTCCACCAGCTCCCGCTCCGGCCAGCGCAGCGCGGTGAGCTTGCCGCCGAAGACGGCGCCGGTGTCCAGGCAGATGGTGTTGTTCAGCCAGGTCGCCTCGGGCACGGGTGTGTGGCCGTAGACCACGGCGGCCCGGCCCCGGTAGTCCTCCGCCCACGGGTAGCGCACCGGCAGCCCGAACTCGTCGGTCTCGCCGGTGGTGTCGCCGTACAGGGCGTGCGAGCGGACCCGGCCGGAGGTGCGGCCGTGGTACTTCTCGGGCAGACCGGCGTGGCAGACCACCAGCCGGCCGCCGTCCAGGACGTAGTGGCTGACCAGTCCGTCCAGGAACCGCCGGACCTCGGCCTTGAACTCCTCGCTCTCGCCCTCCATCTGCGCGATGGTCTCCGCGAGCCCGTGGGTGTGCTGGACCTTGCGGCCCTTGAGGTAACGGCCGTATTTGTTCTCGTGGTTGCCGGGGACGCACAGGGCGTTGCCCGAGTTCACCATCGACATCACGCGGCGCAGCACGCCGGGGCTGTCCGGGCCGCGGTCGACCAGGTCGCCGACGAACACGGCGGTACGGCCCTCGGGGTGCACGCCGTCGGTGTAGCCCAGCTTGGCGAGCAGTGCCTCCAGTTCGGCGGAGCAGCCGTGGATGTCGCCGATGATGTCGAACGGACCGGTGAGGTGGGTGAGGTCGTTGTAGCGCTTCTCGGTGACGACGGTGGCGTGCTCGACCTCCTCGGCGCCGCGCAGCACGTGCACCTTGCGAAAGCCCTCGCGCTCCAAGTGCCTGAGTGAGCGGCGCAGTTCGCGGATGTGCCGCTGGATGACCCGGCGGGGCATGTCCGCCCGGTCGGCGCGGGCCGCGTTCCGCTCGGCGCACACACCCTCCGGCAGGTCCAGCACGATGGCGATGGGCAGCACGTCGTGCTTCTTCGCCAGTTCGATCAACTGCCGCCTGCTGTCCTGCTGCACGCTGGTGGCGTCCACGACGGTGCGGCGGCCGGCGGCCAGCCGCTTGCCGGCGATGTAGTGCAGGACGTCGAAGGCGTCCCGGGTCGCGCTCTGGTCGTTCTCGTCGTCGGAGACCAGGCCGCGGCAGAAGTCGGAGGAGATCACCTCGGTGGGCTTGAAGTGCCGCCGGGCGAACGTGGACTTGCCGGAACCGGAGGCACCGACGAGCACCACGAGGGAGAGGTCGGTGACGGGCAGTACCCGCCCCTTGTGCTGTGCCCCGGTCATGCCGCCTTCGCCTCCCTCTCGGTCGTGATCGTGAATGTCGCCATCTGCGTGGGCGGGCCCACCTCGGGGTCGTCCGGGCCGACGGGCGTGAACTCCGCCTCGTAGCCGTACCGTTCGGCCACGGCCGCCGCCCAGGTGCGGAACTCCTCGCGGGTCCACTCGAAGCGGTGGTCGCCGTGCCGGACGTGGCCGGCGGGCAGGCTCTCCCAGCGGACGTTGTACTCGGCGTTCGGGGTGGTCACGACGACCGTGCGGGGGCGCGCGTGCCCGAACACGGCGTACTCCAGGGCGGGCAGTCGGGGCGGGTCGACGTGCTCGACGACCTCGCTGAGCACGGCGGCGTCGTAGCCGCGCAGCCGCTGGTCGGTGTAGACGAGGGAGCCCTGGACGAGCTTGACGCGCGCGGCCTGCCGTTCGCCCATGCGGTCCAGCTTCAGCCGGCGGGAGGCGATGGTCAGGGCCCGCTGCGAGACGTCGACGCCGACGATCTCGGTGAACCGGGCGTCCTTGAGCAGCGCCTGCACCAACTGGCCCTGGCCGCAGCCGAGGTCGAGCACGCGTGCGGCGCCGCAGGCGTCCAGCACGGCGAGGACGGCCTCCCGCCGGAGCACGGCGAGCGGGGTCGGCTTCTCCTCGGTGCCGGTACCGGTACCGGTGCCGGTCCCTGTCCCGTCAGCGGCCGCGTTGTCGATGACCTCGGTCCCGGACTCGTCCGCGACGTCGATGTCCCCGCTCTCGGGCTCGTCCGCCACCGCGTTGTCGATGTCCTCGACCTCGCTGTCGTCGGCCTCCGCGAGCCGTACCAGCTCCAGCCGTTCCCGCGCCTGGCGGGTGAGCGACCAGCGGCGTGAGAGGTACCGGTTGGTGATCAGCTGCTGCTCCGGGTGCCCGGCCAGCCAGCCCTCGCCGGCCCGCAGCAGCTTGTCGACCTCGTCGGCGGAGACCCAGTAGTGCTTGGCGTCGTCGAGCACCGGCAGCAGGACGTACAAATGGCGCAACGCCTCGGCGAGGGTGAGCCGTTCGGACTCCAGCAGCAGCCGGACGTACCGCGAGTCGCCCCACTCCGGGAACGCGGTGTCGAGCGGGACCGGATCGGCGGTGACCGACCAGCCGAGCGGTGCGAAGAGCCGTCGTACGAGGTCGGGGCCGCCGCGGGCGGGCAGCGCGGGGACCTCGACGCGCAGCGGCAGCGGGGCTGCGGCCCGCTCCGGCCGGGCGGCGCACACCCCGCGCAGGGCGCTGGAGAAGACGTTGCCCAGCGCGACGGCCAGCAGTGAAGAGGCCGCGTACGGGCGGTCGTTGACGTACTGGGCGAGGGCCGCGTCGGGCGCGCCGCCACGGCCCTTGCCCCGGCCGCGCCTGACCAGCGCGACGGGATCGATCTCCAACAGCAGCGCGGCCGTGCAGCGTTCGGCGTCCGCCTCGGGGTAGAACACATGGGCCGTGCCGTACGAGGTGGAGAACGCCTGTGCCTTGCCGGGGTGCTTGTGCAGCAGGTACCCCAGGTCGGTGGCAGGCCGCGCGGCCGTGCCGTTGGTCGAGATCGTCAGGAACATGCGGTCGAGTCTCCCCGGCGGAGGTCCACGCCCACCACCGGTTTTCGCCTCGCCTGCTGGGCTCAGGGCCACCGGCCCTGCCACCACCCGTGAGGGTGCCCTGCCGCATCGGGGAGGTGGACTCGACGTTCCGGCGCTCGGCGTTCACAGGGCCGGCGTGTGACGTCCGTTACGGCCCCCCGGTCCCGGACCTGATGGAGTGAGCCCTCGTCAACTGACCACTGACACAAGCGAAAGAGGGGGAAACCCATGACCATCGACCAGGCAGTCCGGGACCGCGGACCGGGGCGGGCGGCCCGGGCCCGCAGGAGCGCCGCCGTCGCGGTGACGGCCGGTGCGGTGCTGGGTGCGGGAGTCCTCGCGTCCGCGCCCGCCCAGGCCGCCCAGGCAGCGCCGACGGCATCCGCGGCCCGCACCGCCGCCGCGGCGGCCCCGCAGGTGTCGGCGCAGGGCGCCTACGCCATGAACCCGGCCACCGGCAAGCAGCTGTTCGGCAAGGCGCCGGACGCCCGGCTGCGGACCGGTTCCACCACGAAGATCATGACGGCGCTCGTGGTGCTGTCGCAGCGGAACGTGGACCTCGGGAAGAAGGTGAAGATCAAGAGGGAGTACACCGACTATGTCATCGACCCGGCGACCCACACCCAGCGCTACTCCAGCGCGAGCCTGCTCCTCGGTGACTCGATGTCGGTGGGCGACCTGCTGTACGGCCTGATGCTGCCGTCGGGCTGCGACGCGGCCTACGCGCTGGCGGACACCTACGGTACGGGCTCCACGACGGCCCAGCGGACCAAGTCGTTCATCGCCAAGATGAACAGCAAGGCACGCGAACTGGGCCTGAGCAACACCCACTTCGACTCCTTCGACGGGGTGTCCAACGGCAAGAACTACTCCTCGCCGCGCGATCTGGCCAAGCTGGCCGGGGCCGCGCTGAAGAACAAGACGTTCAAGAAGGTCGTCGGCACCAAGGTCTACGACGGCATGAAGTCGTACCGGCCCGGTGGTGGAACGCACGCCATGAAGCCCTGGAAGAACTCCAACACGCTCCTCAGCTCCTACCGGGGCGCGTTCGGCGTGAAGACCGGCTCCGGGCCGGAGGCGAAGTTCTGCCTGGTGTTCGCGGCCACGCGCGGTTCCAAGACGGTCGTGGGCACGGTCCTCGCGGCGAGCTCGGCGGACGAGCGGTTCAAGGACGCGACGAAGATCCTGGACTACGGCTTCACGCGCTAGCGCCGGTCCCGAAGCACGATCTCCCTGCCGGCATCCGTGCGGGGCCGGCCGGCGGCCGGCCCCGCGTCCCGGGAGCCGGGTCCCGTACCAGTGGATGCTGTGGCCGGGGCCCGGCGTCGGCGGCAAGGGCCGCTCGCCCGTGGTTACGACAGCTGGGACTGGACCTGGGACGAGATCAGCTCCAGGTGGTCCAGGTCGCCGAGGTCCAGTACCTGGAGGTAGATCCGGCGGGAGCCGATCTCGGCGTACCGGCCGATCTTGTCGACGACCTCGGCCGGGGAGCCCGCCAGGCCGTTGGCCTTCAGTTCGTCCACCTCACGGCCGATCGCGGCGGCGCGCCGGGCCACCTCCTGGTCGTCCTTGCCGACACAGACCACGAGCGCGTTGGAGTACACCAGGTCGTCCGCGTCCCGGCCGGCCGCCGCCGCGGCGGCCCGCACCCGGCCGAACTGCCGCTCGCTGTCCTCCACCGAGGCGAACGGGATGTTGAACTCGTCGGCGTACCGCGCGGCCAGTCGCGGCGTACGGGTCGCGCCGTGGCCGCCGATCAGCACGGGGACCTTCTTCTGCGCGGGCTTGGGCAGCGCCGGCGACCCGGTGAGGTCGTAGTACGACCCGTGGAAATCGAACGTCTTGCCGACCTCGGTCGCCCA
Source organism: Streptomyces sp. DSM 40868 (assembly GCF_011820545.1). Taxonomy (NCBI): domain Bacteria; kingdom Bacillati; phylum Actinomycetota; class Actinomycetes; order Kitasatosporales; family Streptomycetaceae; genus Streptomyces; species Streptomyces sp. DSM 40868. Next base: position 6,577,480 of record NZ_CP050504.1, on the reverse strand, counting down.
CAGCCCGGTGACGATCGCCAGCTGCTCCTCCAGCCGGGCGAACTTCTCCTTCGGGAACGGGATGCCGTACGCCTTGTGCTCCTCCTCGAACCAGCCCGCGCCGAGGCCGAGTTCGACCCGGCCGCCGGACATCTGGTCGACCTGGGCGACCTGGATGGCGAGCACGCCGGGCAGCCGGAAGGTGCCGGCCGTCATCAGCGTGCCGAGGCGGATGCGCTTGGTCTCGCGGGCCAGGCCGGCCAGCGTGATCCAGGCGTCCGTGGGGCCGGGCAGGCCGTCCACGTTGCCCATGCGCAGATAGTGGTCCGAGCGGAAGAAGGCGTCGAACCCGAGGTCCTCGGTGGCCTTGGCCACGGTGAGCAGGGTGTCATAGGTGGCCCCTTGCTGGGGCTCGGTGAAGATTCGCAGGTCCATACACCTATCCTGCACGGCGCCGCCCGCGTCGGCCGCCCGGGTACCGCCTGGCGCGGCGGGGCCCGGTCGGGTGAAATGCGCCCGCCGGGCCGCGGCGCGCGAAGCCCCCGCTGATCCAGCGGGGGCTTCGAAGACACACCCGGGCTACTGAGCGGGCTGCCCGGCAGGCGGGGTCTGCTTGTTCGGTTCGGTCTGTGTGTTGGGTGGAGCCTGCTTGTTGGGCTCGGTCTGTGTGTTGGGCGGAGCTTGCTTGTTGGGCTCGGTCTGTGTGTTGGGCGGAGCTTGCTTGTTGGGCTCGGTCTGCGTGTTCGGCGGAGCCTGCTTGTTCGGCTCCGTCTGGCCACCCGGCTGCGTCTGCCCACCAGGCTCGGTCTGCTTACCGGGCTCGGTCTGCTTACCGGGCTCGGTCTGCTTGCCCGGCTCCGTCTGGCCACCCGGCTCCGTCTGCTTACCAGGCTCGGTCTGCTTGCCCGGCTCCGTCTGCCCACCAGGCTGCGTCTGCCCACCGGGCTCCGTCTGCTTGCCCGGCTCCGTCTGCTTGCCCGGTTCGGTTTGCTGCCCCGGCTGCGTCTGCCCGCCCGGCGGATTCTGCTTGTTCTGTGTTCCGGCCTCCTGGTCGACCGGCGCGTTGATGGTCGAATTGATGATTTGGTTGACGTTGTTGGTGATCTGCTGCTGGATCTGCGTCAAGACCGTCGTCGGCACGCCCAGGCTCCTCGCCTTCGCCTGTGCGGCCGCCACACCCTGCGCCTTCGCCTGCTGCGGAGAGGCGCCCCGCTTGATGGCCGCCTGAGCCGCGCTCGTCGCCGCCGACACGACAGCGGACGTCTGCGCTCCGCCGGCCGAGCTTCCCGTGCCCGTACCCGTGCAGGTCACGGTACCCACCCGGAAGGTCCCTGTTCCCTTGACCGCCATCGGTCCGATACGGCCGTCGGAGGAAGAGCGCGCCGTCTCCCCACCGGGTGTGACGGTGAATTTCTGGTCGGGAGCGAATCCACTGCCGGTCAGGGTGCCTCCCGCGACCCGGCACGTCGGATTCGGGGCGGCGGAGGCCGGTCCCACCGCACCGGCGACCGCTCCGCTGACCAGCGCGGCCACCGCGGCGGCGCTCAGTACTGATTTCCCTCGCATGAAGCTCTCCTCTGCTGGCGTTTCAATTCAGCGACAGAGACTTTTCGATGGACACCAGCACGCTAACTCCGCCGCTCCGGTGACGCATCTAGAGTTGCAGGCACCGGCGAGGGGTCCGTATTATTCGACTTTCCTTTGAGGTGACAGAATGAACACGGCGACGCTACGCATCATTTCAGTTACCGCAGCAATCCTTTTCTGTGTGGCCGGGAGTATGTCGTCCACTCCGGAGAGTAAGGCCGATCCGGAGAGCAGAGCCGCTCCCCCGTCACCGCTCAAGTGCTACAAAACAATTCGCGACCCGTATTCGATCGTGTGCTATCGAATGTCCTACAGGCCACTTGTCCAAGACGGCCGGATCACCTTCGTCCCTTTCCTCGTCCAAGTGCCGACACCCGCTGATCCGCCGCCGGTGACAACCGTCGGCGAACTCCCGTCGACCTGAAAAAAGAGGGGTTCGGCGGTCGAGGTGACCTGTTAGAGTCGCTCACGTGACTGCCGGGTCGGCCATGGGCCATACACGAGTGAGGCGCCCGGCCTCGGCGTGAGCGCGAGGCGGGCGAGAGGCCCGCCGTCTTCTCCGTGTCCCACTTCCCGCCGCCTCTTTGCGGCGTTCCCAGCGGAACCAGCACTCGGAGACACATCCCGTCATGCCGCATGACCAGCAGCACACCCATCAGCCCGCCTCGCCGGCCACCGTTCAGCTGAACCACACCGCCGTCCACGCCTCGGACCGCCACCTGTCGGCCGAGTTCATCGCGGGGGTCCTGGGCCTCGAGGTCGGCGCGCCCTTCGGGCCGTTCCTGCCTGTGGACCTGGGCAACGGCGTCACGCTCGACTACTACGAGAAGCGCGACGAGCCGATCCAGTCGCAGCACTACGCGTTCCTCGTGCCCGACGAGGAGTTCGACACCATGATCGCCCGGCTGGAGACGGTCGGTGTCACTTACTACGCCGATCCCCGCCGCACCGAGCCCGGCCGGATCAACCGTCTCTTCGGCGGTCGCGGCGCCTACTTCGACGACCCGGACGGCCACAACATGGAGATCATGACCCGCCCGTACATACGGCCGTAGCCGGCGTCACGGCTCGCGCGGGGCGGCGGTCACACGCCGGACGGGCTGTCCTGGGCGTCCTCCGGCACCATCGCCGCCCGTGCCGCCAGCTTGCGCAGCATCTCCAGCACACGGTCACGGGACTCGTCGGCCGCGTCGATCGCCTCCATGCACTGCCAGTACGTCGTCTCGTCCGCGGCGGCGCTGGCCATGCCCACCAGGGATATGCCGACCTCGCCGAGCAGGCCGCCGAGGCAGAGCAGGGTCTCGCGGGCGTCGTCCAGCTCGGTGAGCTGGGCGGCGCGCAGATCGCCGGGGTCGAGTTCGGGCGGGTCCAGGACGCCGCAGCCCCGGCCCGCCAGCTCGGTCAGCCCCAGCGCCTCGCCGCGCAGTTCCGGCGGGCCGGAGACCGCGAGGCGGCTCCCGATCGCCTGGGCCAGGGCCTGCGCCTGCCACACCTCCGCCATCATCTCCCCGGCCTCGGCACCGGCCGCCAGGGCCCGCCTGCTCGCGAGGATGAGCCGTACCGCATCCATACGATGCCCCCGTCCGTCCGCCGCACCCCGTCGGCACGGCCTCCTGAACTCTCTTGTCCACTACCCAGAGTGAGGGTCGTCGAGGCGAAAAGCCAGAGGAAGACGGAAATTAGTGGACAACAATTCGGATCCGTCACGCGACTTGACTGCGGATAGTAATAACGGAACTTACGAGTCCGGCTGTTGGTGCCCGCCTCCGGCGCCCGGGACCGGGAAGCGGTGTTCGTTGCGGTCGATCTTGGCGGCCAGCGCGGCCAGCGGATCGATGCCGAGGACCTCGCAGAACTGGAGCAGGTAGGCGAGCACATCGGCGACCTCTTCGGTGACCCGGTGCGCCGTGCCGGGGTCGTCCATCACCCGGGCGGACTCCTCCGGGGTGAGCCACTGGAAGATCTCGACCAGTTCGGACGCCTCCACCGAGAGGGCGGTGACGAGGTTCTTGGGCGTGTGGTACGGCTGCCAGTTCCGCGCGGCGGCGAACTCGGCCAGTCTGCGCTGGAGGGCGGCCAGGTCGGGGTGTTCGGTCACGCGTTCAGGTGTACCACTGTGACGTCCGGGGTCCCGGCGGCCCATGAGGCGTCGTGCACCGCGGCCACGCACCGGATGTGTCCGCGCCGGCCCATCCGGGCTGCCGTCAGCAGCAGTTCCCGGCGCTGGACGGGGTCCAGGCTCCGGTCGAAGCCGTCGGCGAGGACGGTGAGGGTGCGCAGCGCGTCGGGCACCTCGCCCGGCACGTCCATGTCGAGCACGCCCGGCCCGGTCAGCAGCACCAGGGTCAGCGCCAGATAGCGCAGTTCGCCGTCGCCGAGCCGGGCGAGTGAGGTGCGGACGCCGTCGCCGCGGTCGAGCAGCGCCCGTACCGTGCCGCCGGCCAGCGGCTCGGCCACCAGGTCGGCCACCGGGCCGGCGCATCCCACGCGCAGCGCCTCGACCAGGAGCCCGTGCCGGCGGGAGCACTCGGCGCGGGTGCGCCACAGGACGTCGGCGAGGTTGTCGCAGCCGGGCAGCAGCCGGCCGGAGCCGGTGGGGACGGGCAGGCGCATGGACTCGGGGCGCGGATCGCAGGGGAAGACGGAGCGCAGGGCGACGACCATCTGCTCGGCGGCGGCGAGCACATGGCACTGCCCGTCGGTCTTGCCGGCCACGCGCAGCGGCAGCAGGGCGGTGCCCAGGCGGTCGTCGGGGAGCGGGGCGCGGGTCACCGGGGCGGCGCCCGCGGTGTGCCAGGCGGCCTGGACGGTACGGCGCCCGGGGTCGCGCAGCGCGGTCTGCAGCAGGACGACCCCGCGCGCGGTCAGCCGCTCCCCCACGATCCGCAGGTCCGGCTCGGCCTGTACGGCGATGTCGAGCCGGACCGGGCCCTCGGCGCCCTCGGCGGTGCACCCGATGCGGAACCCCCGGCGCCCCTCGGCGTCGGGCCGGGCCCGCTCGGGTACGCAGGCGGCCGGGTCCGGGAACGCCTCCGCGAGCGGGGCGCCGCCGCCGAGCCGGGCCAGTGCCTCGAAGGCGGTGAGCGCGGTGGTCTTGCCGGCCCCGCTGGGCCCCGCGAGCAGGGTGACCGGCCCGAGCGGGAACGCGGCACCCCGGTGCCCGGCGAAGGCGGAGAGCCGCAGCTCGGTGATCCGGGACCGGATGTCGGGCTGGACGCCGGAGAACGGGGGCACGTCGGCCGCCGGCGACTCAGCGAACACGAAGGGCACGGCCATACGCGGACCGTAGAACCCCGTTCCCCCGCCGAACCGTTTTCCCGCCGTGCCAAGCCCCCGATCGAAGGACTCCCACGAACCTCAGCTTGACGCTCACAACGCGTTCCGGTCCGCCGGGAGGGCGGGCCCCATCTCGCTGAATGCGCGCCTGCGCTCCGACGTGATCAGGGGCACGCCGCGGTCTCCGGCCCGCCCGGCCACGTGGGTCGGTGCGGTGCCGGCTGTTCCGCCCGGACGTCTCAGCCAGGCGCGCGGAGGTGCGCGAGCATGGGCAGCGGGCCGGTGCCGAGGGTCTTCTCCGGGCGGGGACGGACCTCGGCTCCGGGAACGGGGCGCAACCGCCGGCGGGCGCACAGTGTGCCGAGCGCGAGCAGCGCCTCGACGGTGCCGAAGTGTTCCCCGATGCGCTTGCGGTTGCCGTCGCCGAAGGGCGATGAACGCCCCACGGACCTCGGCCGGACGCTCGTCGGCGGGGGCGGTGGCGCGTCCGTTGGTGACGATGACCGCGAGGGCGGCGCCCCGGTGCCGCGGTCCGGGCCGGGTCCGCGCCCTTGTCCCGCCAGGTCTCGTGCCGGGCCACCGCCAGAGCGGCACTGTGATACCCGGCAGCACGGCCAGCTGCTCCGCCGGGCCCGGGCCCTGGCCGGCCGCGGTCATCGCGGTCTCGTCCAGGACGATGCGCGGGGCGTCGCTCACCGGGCGGCCGCCTGGACCCAGGCGGCGGTCCGGCTCGCTGTCGGGTTCCCGCTCCTCACCGGGGGGGTCGGCGCGTAGCCGTTCCACTCCTTCAGCGCGGCTCCGGCCCGATCGGCCCACGCAACACGCGGTGGCGCCTGGGCCGATGCCCGAGACGGGGCGGTCTCGCCGAGAGGCCGCACCAGGGCAGCAGGCACTCGGCGAACCCCCGGCGCACGAGTACGCCCTCCACCAGCGGACCAAGACCCCCGGCAGCCGGCCCCGCCGTCACGTGCCCGCCAGTCCCGCCCCCTCCATCAGGCCGCTGACCTCCGTGCCGGGCGGGGTGAGGAGGAAGACGTTGCGGTCGACGCGGTGCATCCCGCTGCCCAGGCCGAAGACGACGCCGGTGCTGAAGTCGAGGACGCGCTTCGCCACGTCCCCCTCCGCGCCGGACAGGTCGAGCAGCACCGGTACCCCCGCCATCAGGGTCTCGGCCACTTCCCGGGCGTCCGCGAAGACGTTGACGCGCAGGACCACGAACCGGCGCCGGGTCTCGGTCTCGGCGTCGGGCAGCGAGCGGTGGTTCACCGCCGACGGCCAGGAGTCCCGGCCCCGCAGCGGCACGACCTGGGCGAGCCCTTCCCACTGTTCATCGGTGACGTCGTAACGGCTCACCGGCTCCCCCTGACCTGACTCGCGACCAATTGCACCAGCCAATTCTTACGCCAAGTCACCCGTTCGGCCCAACACCGACACGAAGGGCCCCTCGGCGGCCACCCCCCGCGCCCCCGGGGATGGCACGGATCACAAGCGCAAGAAGAGAAACCTCACAGGCTGTGCCGCGCCCCCGTTCGAGCGCCCTGCCCTAGCATCCGAGCCATGACGGTCCTGCCTGACGACGGGCTCTCACTGGCCGCCGAGTTCCCTGACGCGACACACGAGCAGTGGCAACGCCTGGTGGAGGGCGTACTGCGCAGGTCAGGCAGGGAATTGTCCGGCGAGGCAGCGGAGGACGCCCTGTCCACGACGCTGGAAGACGGGCTGCGCACCCGGCCCCTGTACACCGCGCGCGACGGCGCGCCCGACCCCGGCCTGCCGGGTTTCGCCCCGTTCGTGCGGGGCAGCCGCCCGGAGGGCACCGGCCCGGGCGGCTGGGACGTGCGCCAGCGGCACACGGCGCTCGGCGACGGCCCGGCGGACGCGGTGCTCGCCGACCTGGAGAACGGCGGCACCTCGCTCTGGCTGGTGCTGGGCGAGGGCGGTATCCCGGTCCCGGAGCTGGCCCGCGCGCTGGACGGGGTGTATCTGGACCTGGCCCCCGTCGTGCTGGACGCCGGCCGTGACACCGTGCGGGCCGCCGAGGCCCTGCTCAGGCTGTACGCGGACAAGGGCGTGGACGCCGGGGCGGTGCGCGGCAACCTGGGCGGCGACCCGCTCGGGTACGAGGCCCGTACCGGCACCGCGCTGGCCTTCGCGCCGTACGCGGAACTGGCCGTGCGCTGCGCCGAGGGGTACCCGGGGCTGCGCGCGCTGACCGTGGACGCGCTGCCGTACCACGAGGCGGGCGGCTCGGCCGCGCAGGAGCTGGGCGCCTCGCTGGCCACCGGCGTGGCCTATCTGCGGGAGCTGACCGAGGCCGGGCTCGGCGTCGAACAGGCCCTAGGACAGCTGGAGTTCCGTTACTCGGCGACCGCCGACCAGTTCCTGACCATCGCCAAGCTGCGCGCGGCGCGCCGGCTGTGGGCGCGGGTCGCCGAGGTGTGCGGGGCGCCGGCGGCGGGCGCGCAGACGCAGCACGTGGTGACGTCGCCGGTGATGATGACCCGCCGCGACCCGTGGGTGAACATGCTGCGCACCACGGTCGCGGCGCTGGCCGCCGGGGTGGGCGGCGCGGACGCGGTGACGGTACTGCCGTTCGACCACGCGCTGGGGCTGCCCGACGCGTTCGCCCGGCGGATCGCCCGCAACACCTCCTCCATCCTGATCGAGGAGTCCCATCTGGCCCGGGTCGTGGACCCGGCGGGCGGCTCCTGGTACGTGGAGCGGCTGACCGACGATCTGGCCGAGGCCGCCTGGTCCTTCTTCCGGTCCGTCGAGCGCGACGGCGGCCAGGCGGCCGTGCTGCGCTCCGGCCGGCTGCGCACCGATCTCGCCACGACCTGGGCGGAGCGCTCCAAGCGGCTCGCCAGGCGGCGTGAACCCATCACCGGGGTCAGCGAGTTCCCGCTGCTTTCCGAGAAGCCGGTGGAGCGGCCGCCCGCGCCCGAGCCGCCCTCGGGCGGTCTGCCCCGGGTGCGCCGGGACGAGGCGTACGAGGAGCTGCGCGCCCGCTCCGACGCCCATCTGGCACGGACCGGTGCCCGGCCCCGGATCTACCTGGCCACGATCGGCTCCCCGGCGGAGTACACCGCGCGCGCGTCCTTCGCCGCCAACCTCTTCCAGGCCGGCGGCATCGAGCCGGTCACCGAGGGGGAGTTCGCCGACAGCGGCGCCACCGAGGCCGTGGTGTGCTCCAGCGACGCGCTCTACGCCGAACAGGCCGGGCAGGTGGCCGAGTCGCTGCGCGCGGCCGGGGCCCGGCATGTGTTCCTGGCGGGCCGGGGCGAGTACCCCGGCATCGACTCGTACGTCTTCGCGGGCTGCGACGCCGTGGATGTGCTGTCCGCGACCCTCGACCGCATGGGAGTGTCCTGATGGGAATCCCCGACTTCTCCGGCATCGAGCTGGGCACCCCGGTCACGGGCGGCACCGAGGACGAGTGGCGCGCGGCGCTGCGGCGGTCCGCCGGGGACGCGGAGCCGGTGTGGGAGACCCCGGAGGGCATCGGGGTCAAGCCGCTGTACACCGGACGTGACCTGGAGGGCCTGGACTTCCTGGGCACCTTCCCGGGCATCGCGCCGTATCTGCGCGGCCCGTACCCGACGATGTACGTCAACCAGCCCTGGACGATCCGGCAGTACGCGGGCTTCTCCACCGCCGAGGAGTCCAACGCGTTCTACCGGCGCAATCTGGCCGCCGGTCAGAAGGGCCTGTCGGTCGCCTTCGACCTGCCCACGCACCGGGGGTACGACAGCGACCACCCGCGGGTGACGGGTGACGTCGGCATGGCGGGCGTGGCCATCGACTCGATCTACGACATGCGGCAGTTGTTCGACGGGATTCCGCTGGACCGGATGACCGTGTCGATGACGATGAACGGCGCGGTGCTGCCGGTGCTGGCGCTGTACATCGTGGCGGCGGAGGAGCAGGGCGTACCGCCCGAGAAGCTGGCCGGGACCATTCAGAACGACATTCTGAAGGAGTTCATGGTCCGCAACACCTACATCTATCCGCCGAAGCCGTCGATGCGGATCATCTCCGACATCTTCGCGTACACCTCGCGGAAGATGCCCCGCTACAACTCCATCTCCATCTCCGGCTACCACATCCAGGAGGCGGGCGCGACGGCCGACCTGGAGCTGGCGTACACCCTCGCGGACGGTGTGGAGTACATCCGGGCGGGCCGTGAGGCGGGCCTGGACGTGGACGCGTTCGCGCCCCGGCTGTCGTTCTTCTGGGCGATCGGCATGAACTTCTTCATGGAGGTCGCCAAGCTGCGGGCGGCCCGGCTGCTGTGGGCGAAGCTGGTCCGGCAGTTCGACCCGCAGAACCCCAAGTCCCTGTCGCTGCGCACGCATTCGCAGACCTCGGGCTGGTCGCTGACCGCGCAGGACGTGTTCAACAACGTCACCCGCACCTGTGTGGAGGCGATGGCGGCCACCCAGGGCCACACCCAGTCGCTGCACACCAACGCGCTCGACGAGGCGCTGGCGCTGCCCACCGACTTCTCGGCGCGCATCGCCCGCAACACCCAGTTGCTCATCCAGCAGGAGTCGGGCACCACCCGGGTCATCGACCCGTGGGGCGGCAGCGCGTACGTGGAGCGGCTGACGTACGACCTGGCGCGCAAGGCGTGGGCGCACATCCAGGAGGTCGAGCGGGCGGGCGGCATGGCGCAGGCCATCGACGCCGGCATTCCCAAGCTGCGCGTGGAGGAGGCGGCGGCCCGCACCCAGGCCCGGATCGACTCCGGGCGCCAGCCGGTGATCGGCGTGAACAAGTACCGGGTGGACAGCGACGAGCAGATCGAGGTGCTCAAGGTCGACAACTCCTCCGTGCGCGCCCAGCAGATCGAGAAGCTGCGGCGGCTGCGCGCGGAGCGGGACGAGACCGCCTGCCGGGACGCGCTGGACGCGCTGACCCGGGCGGCCGACGGCACCGACAACCTGCTGGAGCTGGCGGTGCGCGCGGCCCGCGCCAAGGCGACGGTCGGCGAGATCTCCGACGCCCTGGAGAAGGTGTACGGGCGGCACGCCGGGCAGATCCGTACGATCTCCGGTGTGTACCGCAACGAGGCAGGACAGTCGGCGTCGGTGGACCGTACCCGGGCCCTGGTGGAGGCGTTCGAGGAGGCCGAGGGGCGCCGGCCGCGCATCCTGGTCGCGAAGATGGGCCAGGACGGCCACGACCGCGGCCAGAAGGTGATCGCGACGGCCTTCGCCGACCTCGGTTTCGACGTGGACGTCGGCCCGCTGTTCCAGACGCCGGAGGAGGTCGCCCGGCAGGCGGTCGAGGCGGATGTGCACGTGGTCGGGGTGTCCTCGCTGGCCGCCGGGCACCTCACGCTGGTGCCGGCGCTGCGCGAGAAGCTCGCCGAGGAGGGCCGCGAGGACATCATGATCGTGGTCGGTGGGGTGATCCCGCCGCAGGACGTGCCGACCCTGCGGGAGATGGGTGCGGCGGAGGTGTTCCTGCCCGGGACGGTGATCCCGGACGCGGCCCACGACCTGGTCGAGCGGCTGGCGGCCGACCTCGGTCACGAGCTGTAGCGGCGATGGCAGCGATCGATCTCGACACGTATGTGAAGGGTGTGCTCGACGGCAAGCGGGCCCTGGTCGCCCGCGCCATCACGCTCGTCGAGTCCACCCGGCCACAACACCGGGCGCTGGCACAGCAGTTGCTCACCGAGCTGCTGCCGCACAGCGGCCGGGCGCGACGGATCGGCATCAGCGGGGTGCCCGGTGTCGGCAAGTCGACGTTCATCGACGCGTTCGGCACGATGCTGACCTCGCTGGGCCACCGGGTGGCGGTGCTCGCCGTCGACCCGTCCTCGACCCGCACCGGCGGCTCCATCCTGGGCGACAAGACCCGGATGGAGCGCCTGGCCGTCGACCCGGCGGCCTTCGTGCGGCCCTCCCCCAGCGCGGGCACGCTGGGCGGGGTCGCCAAGGCCACCCGGGAGTCGATGGTGGTGATGGAGGCGGCCGGCTACGACGTGATCCTGGTGGAGACCGTCGGGGTGGGCCAGTCGGAGACGGCGGTCGCCGACATGGTCGACTCCTTCCTGCTGCTCACGCTGGCCCGCACCGGCGATCAGCTGCAGGGCATCAAGAAGGGCGTCTTGGAGCTGGCCGACGTGATCGCCGTGAACAAGGCGGACGGCCCGCACGAGCGCGACGCGCGGGCCGCGGCCCGCGAACTCGCGGGCGCGCTGCGGCTGATGCACGGCAAGGACGCCTTCTGGACGCCGCCCGTACTGCATTGCAGCGCACGGGAGTCGACCGGTCTGGACACGGTGTGGGAGCGGCTGGAGCAGCACCGCCGGCTGCTGGAGAGCACCGGGCGGCTGGCGGCCAGGCGCCGGGACCAGCAGGTCGGCTGGGTGTGGACGATGGTCCGGGACGAGCTGCTGGGCCGGCTGCACGCCGATCCGGCGGTCCGCGCGGCCGCCCCGGACCTGGAACGGCGCGTGCGGGAGGGCGAGTTGACGGCGACGCTGGCGGCGGAGCGGATCCTGGCCGCCTTCGAGGGCCGTACGGATCCCGTGGTCGGGAACTGACCGGGAGCGGTCCCGGGGGCGTGCCTCCGGGATCACCCGGCACCTGAAAGGGTTGCGCGGGAAGCCGCGGCCGGACGAGGATCGACTTCTTGTGAGCCAACATTTCGATGTCGTTGTTCTAGGAGCGGGCCCGGGCGGCTACACCGCGGCGGTCCGCAGCGCGCAACTCGGCCTGTCCACCGCCGTGGTGGAGGAGCGCTACTGGGGAGGTGTCTGCCTCAACGTCGGCTGCATCCCCTCCAAGGCACTCCTGCGCAACGCCGAGATGGTGCAGTTCGTCACGAACGAGGCCAAGGCGTACGGGATCTCCGTGGGCGACCAGGTGTCCGCGGACTACCGGGTCGCCCACGAGCGCAGCCGCAAGGTCGCCGACGGCCGGGTCAAGGGCGTCCACTATCTGATGAAGAAGAACGCCATCACCCAGTTCGAGGGGCGGGGCGTCTTCACCGACGACCACAGCCTGACGGTGACCTACCCGGACGGGCGCACGGAGGCCGTGACGTTCGGCCACTGCATCATCGCCGCGGGCGCCACGCCCCGGCTGCTGCCCGGCACCTCCCTGTCGGACCGTGTGGTCACCTACGAGAGCCAGATCCTCAGCGAGACGCTGCCGGACAGCATCGTCATCGCGGGCGCCGGTGCCATCGGGGTGGAATTCGCCTATGTGCTGCGCAGCTACGGCGTGGACGTCACCATCGTGGAGTTCCTCGACCGCATGGTCCCGCTGGAGGACGAGGAGATCTCCAAGGAGCTGGCGAAGCACTACCGCAAGCTCGGCATCGAGGTGCTGACCGGCACGGCCGTGGAGAGCATCGACGACTCGGGGCCGCGGGTCCGGGTGACCGTCGACAAGAACGGCGAGCGCCGCACCCTGGAGACCGACAAGGTGCTCCAGGCCATCGGCTTCGCACCGAACGTGCGGGGGTACGGCCTGGAGAACACCGGGGTACGCCTCACCGAGCGCGGTGCCATCGACGTCGACGGCCGGTGCCGGACCAGCGTGCCGCACATCTTCGCCATCGGTGACGTCACCGCCAAGCTGATGCTGGCGCACGCCGCCGAGTCCATGGGCGTGGTGGCCGCGGAGACCATCGCGGACGCGGAGACCATGGAGCTGGACTACACCATGATTCCGCGGGCGACCTACTGCCAGCCCCAGGTGGCCAGCTTCGGCTGGACGGAGGCGCAGGCCCGTGAGCGGGGCTTCGACGTCCAGGTGGCCAAGTTCCCCTTCACCGCCAACGGCAAGGCGCACGGCCTGGGCCACCCCGTCGGCTTCGTCAAGATCATCAGCGATGGCACGCACGGTGAGCTGCTCGGCGCCCACCTCATCGGCCCCGAGGTCACCGAACTGCTCCCGGAGCTGACCCTGGCCCAGCAGTGGGACCTGACGGTCCACGAGATCGCCCGCAACGTGCATGCGCACCCGACGCTCGGCGAAGCGGTCAAGGAGGCCGTCCACGGCCTGGCCGGCCACATGATCAACATGTGATCCGCCGAGTCTGCCGCACCCTGTCCGACCTTCGATAAGACGGGTCGGACAGGGAGGCTGCGACATCAGTGGGACTTCCCCGCAGACCCGGCCAGGTCATCGCCGGCAAGCCCTGCGGCTCCTGCGGCTTCCGCGGCCGTCACGGCGGGCGGCCACCGGCGTTTCCGTCCGCCGTGCGCGCCTCTGGTTTCACCAGTCGTCGCCGATGTCGAAATTCGCGTCGATCGGCATTCCGTCGTCGGCGAACACCACCACCAGATAGCTTCCGATCGCAACGAGGCGGTCGTAGAGTTTCTCCGCCAGCTGCCAGGTTTCGACGGACTCGGACCGAGAACGGGCGGTCAGCATCGCCGGAACCTTCTCGAACACCCAGCCCGGCTCTCCGTCGTCGACATACAAGGAAACGCTGATCGAGTCATTCTCGAACCAATACCGGTGACTCCCGGCATCCCCTGGTTCACCGGGACTGTCCTCGAAGGACACCTCCAGGATTCGTGCGACATCAGCCCACAGCCGGTCACCGAACCGCTTGGCGTCCCAATCGCCCTCCGCCAGACCGACGTTGAAGTCGAAATCCTTCTTGACGCCACCGTGCGCCTCGAATGTGCCCATGCGATCACCCACCTTGGTTCGCAACGCGCAGGTCCACGACCGCCATGTCGACCTGCTGTTCCCGGTCTGCTTGCTGCTGATGTTCGCAACGACTACGACGTCACGGCCGGAGTTCCGTCCGGGGTGAACGAGTGGCGGAAAGTGAAGGCGTGGGGCGCGGAGCCGTGCTCGTGGAGGTGTTCCAGGCGGGCGACGCCGTCCTGCCAGGTGGGTATCACGCCGTCGGAGACCCACCAGAACACGTAGTTGGGGTGCGCCGACCTCTCGAACCAGTCGTGGCGCCTGTTCAGCGCCTCGCGGTGCAGGCCGGTGTAGACGGCGTCGAAGGCGGGGCGCAGGCCGGTCCACAGGGAGAGGGTCGTGGCCAGGGCGGTGGTCTCGGCCGTACGGCCCTTGTCGTACCAGGCCGGTACGGCGAACTCCCCCCACGCACCCCAGTCCGCCTCGAAGAACTCACCCCGGGCTCCGTCCGCCGCTTCGGCGTGCGCGAGGTATCCGGGCCGCCGGCCGATCTCCGGGTAGACGGCCGCACCGATGGCGTAGAACTCCTGCGTGGCGGGCGCGGGATCGGCGAGCGGTGACTTCAGGGCGCCGAATGTGTACAGAGCAAGGTGGGGCATGCGTCTCTCCCTGGCTGGGGGTGCCTGATGCGGACCCGGTCCGGCGGACGGCTCGGCCCGGGGAAACCCCCTGCGCGACCGTGGAAACCGCCGAAGACCAGCCGAAGGTAGCCGCCTGTGCGGACCCTGTCGAAGTTGCGTTTTCCCCGCACAAGTGGCCTCTCGCGCAGGCCCTTGCGGAACGGTCGCCGGGAACGGAACGATGTCGGCCATGAGCCCCGTGGATCCGCCCTCCGGTCCCTCCGGCGACGCCGCGAGAGGCCTTGTCGCCTGTCCCTGCTGCTTCCAGCGGACCCTGGAGGAGCGGGCCGACTTCGAGATCTGTCCGGAGTGCGGCTGGGAGGACGACGGGCAGGACGACTCGGACGCGCACATCGTCCGGGGTGGTCCCAACGGGTGGCTGAGCCTGGCGCAGGCGCGGCTGGACTACCTGAAGGAAGTGGCCGGGGCGGACGAGGAGTCCGTGACGCGCGGCGGTGAGGGGCTGTGGTGGTCCGAAGCTCAGCGCCGGCTCGCGGAGTTGCCTGATTAGAGGTCCGTGCGGCCGCCGGCTCCCCGGCTGAATGACGGCTTACGACTGGTCCCCCACGCCGGCTCGTTCCGCAGGATCGACCGCGCGGACGCCGTCCGGCCCGGGCGCACCGCCGTGGTGGTCGGTGACGGCGCCGTCGGCCTGTGCGGGGTCATCGCCACCGGGGAGCTGGGCGCGGAGCGGATCACCGCCATGAGCCGCCACGAGCCCCGGCAGCGGCTCGCCCGGGAGTTCGGCGCCACCGACATCGTCACCGAGGGGGGCGAGGAGGGTGTCGCCCGCGTCAAGGAGATGACCGGCGGGATCGGCGCCGACTCGGTGCTGGAGTGCGTCGGCACCGCCGAGGCCACGCGGCAGGCCCTGCGCTCGGCCCGCCCCGGCGGCGACGTCGGCTTCGTCGGCGTACCGCACGAGGTGGCCGTCGACGGCCGGGAGCTGCTCTTCTCCCACGTCGGCCTGCGCGGCGGCCCGGCCCCCGTGCGCCGCTGCCTGCCCGCCGTTCAGGGCGTGTAGACGCTGGGGCGCGGTGCGGTGGGCATGTTGGCGCCGAGGAAGAAGCTGGGGTGCGGCGGCTGGTTGTACGCGGTGTTCTGCCAGGACAGGGCCGTGCGGTACTGGGTGTCGTGGAGGAGCGTGGTGATCCTGGTGCCGGTCTGGTGCGGCGTCGAGTAGATCCGCAGGGCGCGGTTGTCGGCGGTCCGCCAGACGACCTCCTCGCGCCAGTCGCCGAGGATGTCCCCGGACAGCGCGGGCGTGGACTTGGTGCCGTTGTTGGAGGAGACCCCGGAGCCGGTCAGCAGCCGGGTGTCGCCCGAGGTGCCGTACTTGTCGATGTGGGTGCCGTCGAGGAGTTCGCGGACGGTGTCGCCGTCCCACCAGGACAGGAAGTTGACGCTGGAGGGTTCGCGGCCGAGGGAGGCGCCGGTCGCCGAACGCAGGGTGGTGTCGGAGGCCGACCACGCCTCGGCGCCCGGGCTGCCGGCGTAGACGTCACCGGCGACACCCCGGCCGTTGTCGGAGCCGGAGGCCGTCTGCCACAGGATCTGCCCGGTGCGGGCGTCGGCCATCCAGGAGCCCGGCTTGCCCGACTCCTCGTCGACCTTGAAGTACTCCAGGCCCGGCCGGGCGGGGTCCAGGTCGCCGAGGTGGGCCGCGTCGCCGTGGCCCATCCGGGTGGTCCACAGGCCGGCGCCGTTGTCGTCCACGGTCATCGCGCCGTAGACGATCTCGTCCTTGCCGTCGGCGTCCACGTCGGCGACGGACAGGGCGTGGTTGCCCTGACCGTCGTATCCCCTGCCGGAGTTGGTGGAGGAGTTGGTGTCGAAGGTCCAGCGGCGGGTGAACCGGCCGTCGCGCCAGTCCCAGGCGGCGATGACGGTACGGGTGTAGTAGCCGCGCGCCATGATCAGGGAGGGGCGGGCGCCGTCCAGGTAGGCGGTGCCGGCGAGGAAGCGGTCGACGCGGTTGCCGTAGGAGTCGCCCCAGGAGGAGACCGTGCCGCGGGCGGGGACGTAGTCGACGGTCTGCATCGCCTTGCCGGTCTGCCCGTTGAACATGGTCAGGTACTCGGGGCCGGACAGGATGTAGCCGCTGGAGTTGCGGTGGTCCGCGGAGGCGTCGCCGATGACCGCGCCGGTGCCGTCCCGGGTGCCGTCGGCGGTCTTCATCGCCACCTCGGCCTTGCCGTCGCCGTCGTAGTCGTACACCTGGAACTGGGTGTAGTGGGCGCCGGAGCGGATGTTGCGGCCCAGGTCGACACGCCACAGGCGGGTGCCGTCGAGCCGTATGCCGTCGACGTAGGTGTTGCCGGTGTAGCCGGACTGGGAGTTGTCCTTGGCGTTGGTCGGCTGCCACTTCAGGACCAGGTCGAGCCGGCCGTCCCCGTCGAGGTCGCCGGTGCTCGCGTCGTTGGCCTCGTAGGTGTACGCCACCCCGTCCGGGGTGGTGCCGCCGGCCGGCGGGGAGATCGGTACGTCGAGATAGCCGGGCCGGAACTGGAGGGCGTGCTCGGAGGCGGGCTGCTCGGTGCCGCCCACCACCGCGCGGACGGTGTAGTCGGCCGAGTCGGGGGCGCCGGAGTCGAAGTAGTTCGTGGAGGCGGTCACGGGCGAGGAGTTGAGCTTGGTACTGCCGCGGTAGACGTTGAACGCCACGTCGTTCGGGTCGGTGGCGAGCCAGCGCCAGGACACCAGGTTGCCGCCGCTGGTGTGGACGCTGGTCAGACCCCGGTCCAGGCGTTCCACCTGCCGCGCGGTCGCCGCGTGCGCGGTCCCCGGCAGTCCGGCGAGCGCGGTGGCGGCCAGCGCGGCGGCGGACAGGCCGACGGTCAGCCGGTGTCTCGTGCGCCGGGTCCGCCGGGGGGTGCGGGCAGGCGGGTGTGCGTCGGTCACGATGACCTCCGTGGGGTGAGGGGGCGCGGCCGTCAGTTGCGCTCGCGCGGATATGGGAACGCTCCCACGCGGTGTGAGGTTAGGGACGCGGTGATGACCGGTCAAGGATTCTGACGGAGGTCGTGTTCGGCGGTGTTCGGTTGCGTTTCTTTCACCGTGTCAGACGCGGCCGGGACGGCGTGGTCCTGCCGGCCCGTATCCGGTTTTCCATACGCCGGCGATATGGCACCGGCTCCTAGCATGAGGCCATGCGCGTCTTAGTCGTCGAGGACGAGCCGTACATGGCGGAGGCCATCCGCGATGGGCTGCGCCTGGAAGCGATCGCGGCCGACATCGCCGGTGACGGTGACACCGCTCTGGAGCTGCTGAGTACCAACACCTACGCCATCGTCGTCCTCGACCGGGACATCCCCGGACCTACCGGTGACGAGATCGCCCAGCACATCGTCGCCTCCGGCAGCGGCATGCCGATCCTCATGCTGACCGCTGCCGACCGGCTCGACGACAAGGCCACCGGGTTCGAACTCGGCGCCGACGATTACCTCACCAAGCCCTTCGAGCTGCGAGAACTCGTGCTCAGGCTCAGAGCACTCGACCGCAGGCGCGCCCACAACAGACCACCCGTGCGTGAGATCGCGGGCCTGTGTGTGGATCCCTTCCGCCGCGAGGTCTACCGCGATGGCCGCTACATCGCGCTCACCAGGAAGCAGTTTGCCGTGCTCGAGGTCCTCGTCGCCGCCGAAGGTGGTGTCATCAGTGCGGAGGAGTTACTGGAGCGCGCGTGGGACGAGAACGCGGACCCGTTCACCAACGCCGTGCGCATCACGGTCTCGGCCCTGCGCAAACGCCTCGGCGAACCCTGGCTGATCGCCACTGTGCCCGGAGCCGGCTACCGCATCGACACGGGAGCGGACGCCGATGGCCGGACGGCGCGTGAGTAGACGTCCGGGGCTGAGCGTCCGCCTCAAGCTCACCCTCAGCTACGCCGGGTTCCTCGTGGTGGCGGGCACCTTGCTGCTTGCCGCCGTGTGGGTGTTTCTCCTGCGGGGAAGGTCGAACAGTTTCGACCTCCCCGATCGGTCCGACTTCCTGCGCGTCTTCGACCCGACCAATTTCGGCCCGATCGTCTTCGTCCCGGCGGGGATCATGGTGCTGGCGTTCTTGCTGGCGTTCGGCCTCGTGGGCGGGTGGGTCCTGGCCGGCCGGATACTCGCCCCGCTGATACGCATCACCGACGCCACCCGCCGGGTGGCGAACGGGCCGCTTTCCTACCGGATACGCCTGCCGGGCCGCCGCGACGAGTTCCGTGAACTCGCCGACTCCTTCGACATGATGCTCGCGCAGTTCGAGGCCCACGTCGCCGAGCAGCAACGATTCGCGGCCAATGCCTCGCATGAACTGCGCACCCCGCTGGCGGTCACACAGGCGCTTCTCGACGTGGCCCGCAACGACCCGGACCGCGACATCGGCGAGCTTGTCGAGCGGCTGCGCGTGGTCAACACCCGGGCCATCGACCTCACTGAGGCACTGCTCCTGCTCAGCCGCGCCAGCCAACGCTCCTTCATCAGGGAACACGTCGACTTGTCCCTCCTGGCGGAAGAAGCCACGGAAACGCTCCTGCCCTTGGCGGAGAAGCGCGGCGTCAGCATCGAAACCTCCGGCGAGATGAGCGTCACCATCGGCTCACAGGCCCTCCTGCTGCAGCTGACCACGAACCTTCTGCACAACGCGATCGGGCACAACCTGCCCGACCAGGGGGTCGTGTGGGTGGGCACCACCGCCCGCCCCCGCACCGTTGTGCTCACCGTCGAGAACACCGGCGAGAAACTCACCTCTCAGCTGGTCTCGACACTCACCGAGCCGTTCCGGCGGGGCACCGAGCGCCTGCACACCGGCCACGCGGGTGTCGGCCTCGGCCTGGCGATCGTCAAGAGCATCACCCAGGCGCACGACGGGACCCTCACGCTCACCCCCCGCCCCGCCGGAGGGCTGCGCGTCACGGTGGAACTGCCCGCCGTCGGCCATCGCCGGCCGCCGCGGCCTCAACGGGACATGTAGACGTCGAATGCCTTGTAGAGCAGGCGATTCAGCGGCAGGTCCCACTCGCCGAGGTACTCCACGGCTTCGCCGCCGGTGCCGACCTTGAACTGGATCAGGCCCAGATGCGGGGAGTTCTTGTCCACGGTGTCGGTGATGCCGCGCAGGTTGTAGACCGTGCATCCGGCTGCCAGCGCATCGGTGATCATCCTCCACTGCACGGCGTTCGACCCGCGTACCTCCCGTTTCGCCGTGGCGGAGGCGCCGTAGCTGTACCAGGCGTGTCCGCCGACCCGGATCCAGATGGTGGAGGCGACGAGGTCGCCCTCGTGGTGGCCGAGGTAGAGCCGGATCCGGTCCTCGTCCTCGGCCGACAGCGCCTCGAACATGGCCGGGAAGTAGCTGAACGGCCGCGGGACGAAGTGATCACGTTCAGCGGTCTCGAGGTAGATCCGGTAGAAGTCGGGCAGGTCCTCGACACCGCCCTGGGTCACGATGACGCCCGCTTTGCCGGCCTTCTTGATGTTGCGCCGCCAGAGCTGGTTCGTCCCCTTCAGAAGTTGATCCTCGTCCTTGCCGGCCAACGGGACCTGGAAAACCCAGCGCGGCTGTCCGGCGGAGAATCCTTCTGTTTCCTTCGGCGGGCGCCAGCCCAGCTCGCGCAGCTGGCTGCGGGCCCGGGCGGCGGCCTCGCCGACCGTGTCCGGCGGCACGTCGCCGAGCCTGGTGACCGCCGGGTCGGCGATCGCGGCCTTGACCGTCTCGGCACTCCAGGTACGGGCCACCGCCGTCGACCCGATGCGTATGGCGAAGGCGCCGGAGCGCTTGATGTGCTCCACCAGCGGGCCGAGCCAGCCGGCCAGATCGTCCGAGGCCCAGTCGATCACCGGTCCTTCGGGCAGGTACGCCAGCGACGTCCTGAACCCGGGCAGCCGCCGGTACAGCACCAGGCCGGCGCCGACCAATCGGCCGCGGTCGTCGAACCAGCCCAGCGACTGCGACCCCCACCCGCTCTTCACCGACGCCCAAGCCGGGGTCTGCAGGAAACTCACCGCAGGCTGGGCCGCGTTGAACGCGGCGTGATCGCTCGCCGTGATGACCCGTACCCGATATGCCACAGCCTCTCCTACCTGTCGTTCCTCGGTCGGTCTGCCGGTACACCGGGGCGTTCGGACACGAGCGCGGCGGCGACCTCGTCGAGGCGCGCCCCGCGGGATGCCTTGACGAGCACCACATCGCCGGTCGTGAGCCGGCCGCGCAGCCACTCGACGGCCGCGGCGTTGTCGGCCAGCGCCACCGCCCGCTTCCCGGCTCCGTCGGCGAGCGGCGGGGCACCGACCGCGACCACCACGTCCGCTCGGTGGGCGGCGTACTCCCCGATGGCGCGGTGCGCGGCCTCGCTGCCGTCGCCGAGTTCGAGCATCTCGCCGAGGACGGCGATGCGGTGCCCGCCCTCGATCGCCGCCAGCGTGTCCAGGGCGGCTCGGGTCGAGTCGGGGTCGGCGTTGTAGGAGTCGTCGAGCAGCGTCGCGCCACCGGCGAGCGCACGTAGTTCCAGGCGCCACTTCGACAGGGACACTGTGGGCAGCGCAGCCGCGGCCGCATCGAGGGAGACCCCGGCCGCCAGCCCCACCGCCGTGGCAGCCGCCGCGTTGAGTGCCTGGTGGGTGCCCACGAGCGGCAGCGTGACCGGAGCGCAGGCGGTGGCGGTCCGCAGGGTGAAGGACGGCCGGGCAAGCCGGTCCAGCACCACGTCGAGTACGCGCACGTCGGCGTGTTCCGCCCGGCCGAAGGTCAGCACCGGGCGGTCGGTGAGCGAGCGCATCGCGGCCACCCGGGGATCGTCGGCGCTCAGGACCGCGGTGCCGCCGGGCGCCAGACCCCGCACCAGCTCACCCTTGGCACGGGCGATCGCCTCGCGCGAACCGAGATGGCCGAGGTGGGCCTGGCCGACGTTGAGGACCACACCGATGTCGGGTGCGACCAAGCCGGTGAGCTTGGTGATGTCGCCGATGCGGCGCACTCCCATCTCCAGGACGAGGAAGCGGGTGGCCGCGCCGGCCCGCAGCATGGTGAGCGGCACGCCGAGTTCGTTGTTGCGCGACCCGGCCGTGGCGATCGTCGGCGCGGCGCTCGTCAGCACGGCCGCCAGCAGGTCCTTGGTGCTGGTCTTGCCGCGGGAGCCGGTCACCCCGACCACGGTCAGCCCGTCGCGCAGCCGTGCCACGACGTGGGCGGCGAGCGCCTGCAACGCGGCTTCGACGTCCTGGACGACGACGGTCGGCAGCGCCGTGGGCCGGGAGCCGAGCGCGGCCACCGCGCCGGCCCGGCCGGCCTGGACGGCGTAGTCGTGGCCGTCGGCGTGTTCGCCGGCCACGGCGACGAAGAGGCCGCCCGGCTCGGCCCGCCGGCCGTCGAGCGCGGCAGGCGCGGTCACCGTCACGGCGTCGTCGCCCTCGACCCTCCCGCCGACCACCGCGGCGATCTCGCCGAGGCTGAGCGGGATCATGCCCGGACCGCGCAAGGGCCGCCGGGGTGCGTCGGGACCCGGCCGCCGGCCAGGACGGCGGGCGGGGGCGGGACAGAGAGGTGGAAGGGGGCAGAGCCCGGCTCGCTGTTCTTCATGCCCTCCAGCCAAGAGGGTGTGATGTTCCCTGAGCGTATTCGTTTTCCGATACGGCGACGAAATGCTGCCGGGCCGCCCCGGCCCTGCTCCGGGACCGCCCTGTGAAGGCGACGGCCGCCATATCGTCGGCGTATCAAAAAACGCATACGCGTCGGCAACGCCACGCTCTCTTGTCTGGAAGACATGAGTTCCAGTGGACCAACACGAGCGGCGGTGCGCCGCAGCCGAGCGCCGGCGCCGTCCTCACGGGCCGTCTCCACAACGGGAATCACGGTCTACGGATGCGAGCCGGACGAGGCCCTTCTCTTCCGGGAAATGGCGCCCCGCTTCGGCGTGGAGCCGACCATCACGAAGGAAGCGGTGTCCGAAGCCAATGCCGGCCTGGCCGCCGGGAACCGATGCGTCAGCATCGGCCACAAGACGCGCGTCACCCGTGCCACGCTCACCGCGCTGAGCCGGGCCGGTGTGGAGTATCTCTCCACGCGAAGCACCGGATGCGACCACATCGACGTGAGCTACGCGAAGAGCGTCGGAATCTCCGTCGGAACCGTGGACTATTCCCCCGACAGCGTTGCCGACTACACGCTGATGCTGATGCTGATGGCCGTGCGCCACGCGAAGGCCACCGTCCGCCGCACGGATGCCCATGACTACCGGCTGAGTGAGAAACGCGGCAAGGAGCTGCGCGACCTGACGGTCGGAGTGGTCGGCACAGGGCGTATCGGCACAGCGGTCATCGACCGGCTGCGAGGCTTCGGCTGCCGCGTGCTGGCCTACGACCGTCGCCCCGGCACCGCCGCCGATCACGGGTCGGTCGACGAGCTGCTCCGGCACAGCGACATCGTCACGCTCCACACCCCGCTCACCGCGGAAACCCGCCATCTCCTCGATCACCGGCGTATCGAACGGATGAAAGACGGCGCGTTCATCGTCAACACCGGGCGCGGGGCGCTCATCGACACCGAAGCCCTTCTGTCGGCGTTGGAAAGCGGCAGGTTGGGCGGTGCGGCGCTGGACGTCCTCGACGGTGAGGAAGGAATTTTCTACACCGACCGCCGGAGCAAGCCCATCGGGAACCGCTCCCTGTTGCGTCTACAGGAGCTGCCGAATGTGGTCATCAGCCCGCACACGGCCTATTACACCGACCACGCGTTGAGCGACACCGTCAGAAACACTCTCGTCAACTGCCTCGACTTCGAAAGCGGGAAAACATGGACAGGCTGAAGATCGGCATCATCTTCGGGGGCTCTTCCGAAGAACACGCCGTCTCCGTCAAGTCCGCCCAGGAGGTGGCGAAGAACCTCGGCGCCGATACCTACGAGCCGTACTGGATCGGCATCACGCGCTCCGGTTCCTGGAAGCTCTGTGGCTCGCCCGGCGCGGACCTGGAGAACGGCGGCGCCCGTCCGGTCGTACTGTCACCCGACCGAAGCGTCCACGGACTGCTCGTCCTGGAACAGGGGCGGTTCGAAGTGATCCGGCTGGATCTCGTGCTGCCCGTTCTGCACGGCACACTCGGCGAGGACGGAGCGGTCCAGGGGCTGTTGGAACTCTCCGGCATCCCCTATGCCGGCTGCGACATCCAGAGCTCCGCCCTGTGCATGGACAAGTCCTTGACCTACACCATCGCCAGGAGCGCGGGAATCGCCACACCGAAATACTGGGTGGTCGCGGCGGACGAAAAGATCGATGCCGGGCAACTTCCTTATCCCGTCTTCGTGAAGCCGGCCCGTTCGGGATCGTCTTTCGGAGTCAGCAAAGTCACCGGAGAAGAGGACTTGCCGAGTGCGCTGGAGGCCGCACGGCAGTACGACTCGAAGGTCCTGATCGAAGAGGCCGTGGCCGGGAGCGAGATCGGCTGCGCGATCCTGGGGGACCCGTCCGCCCCGATCGCGGGCGAGGTGGACCGCGTGGCCCTCTCGCACGGGTTCTTCCGGATCCACCAGGAGGACTCGCCCGAGACCGGATCGGAGAACTCGACGTTCATCGTCCCCGCCGACATCTCCGAGGAGTCACGCCGGCTCGTCCGGGAGAGCGCCAAGACCGTCTACCGCGCGCTGGGCTGCCAGGGGCTCGCCCGCGTGGACATGTTCCTCAAGGACGACGGCCAGGTGGTGCTCAACGAAGTCAACACCCTCCCCGGCCTGACCTCCTACAGCCGCTATCCCCGCATGATGGCCGCCGCGGGCCTGCCGCTTTCCGACGTGATCGACCGGCTCGTGTCCATGACATTGCACCAGAAAAAGCGATGAACGGCGACTTCGCGTACCTGGACGAGTTGGTGCCCGGAATCCGGTGGGATGCCAAGTACGCCACTGCGGACAACTTCACCGGAAAGCCGGTGGACGGGTATCTGGCGAATCGGATAGTCGGCACCGAGGCTTTGTGTACGGCCCTGGGGCACGCGCAAGAAGAAGCCGCGTCCCTCGGCTTCGGCCTGCTCGTCTGGGACGGATACCGTCCGCAACGCGCCGTCGACTGCTTCCGGCGCTGGTCGGAACAGCCGGAGGACGGCCGGACGAAGCAGCGCCACTACCCCAACATCGACAGATCCGGGCTCTTCGAGAAGGGATACGTGGCGGCCAAGTCGGGCCACAGTCGCGGCAGTAGCGTCGACTTGACGCTCTACAGCCTCTCCACCGGAGAAAACGTCCGCA
Organism: Streptomyces sp. DSM 40868; assembly: GCF_011820545.1. NCBI lineage: Bacteria > Bacillati > Actinomycetota > Actinomycetes > Kitasatosporales > Streptomycetaceae > Streptomyces > Streptomyces sp. DSM 40868. The sequence goes on along the minus strand of NZ_CP050504.1, from coordinate 6,553,116 downwards.
TGGGCGGCGGCCACGACCTGATGGACCCGGTCTCACATCACGGAGCAAGAGGAACAACGCCCGCCGAAGCGGAGAACCGCGAGCTCCTCTGCTCCATCATGGAGAAGTGCGGATTTTCTCCCTACGCCTGCGAGTGGTGGCACTACACGCTCAAGAGGGAGCCTTATCCAGATGTCTATTTCGACTTTCCCGTCACGTGACGGGTGCCTCCCCTACGTCTCGCAATGGGGAAGCCTGGACCGGAACGACGAGGTCGTCATCCGGCGTGCCGCCCCGTCAAGGCTCGACGTCTTCCTGAGACGCGCAGCCTCGTCGCGACCGCACGACTGGGCCTCTGACGGGTACCACTCGTACGAGGAGTACCTCTTCTGGTCCCGCAAAGTCTGCGGCTTGGCATGCCTGCAGTCCCTGCTCCACGGCTGGACGGACATCCGGCTGCCGATGCGTGAACTCCTCTCGCTGGCCCTGGAGCGGGGCTGCTACGTGGTGGAGCCCCAGGGCAAGGTCCGGGGGCTGATCTACAGGCCCTTCATGGCCTGGGTCAGCTCACACTTCGGGTTCGCGTGCCAACTGGTCGAGAACACGCCGATCCAGGAATCCGCCCGAGCGGTGCGCCCCGGGCAAGCCCTGATCGCTTCGGTGTCTCCCGAGATACGCGACCCGGGTACCCGCGAGCCGCGACGGGGAGGGCATCTCGTGCTGGTCCACGAGGCCCATGGCGGGACGGTACGGTTCCACAACCCGTCGGGCTACTCCCACAACGCGGACTCGGCGTCGCTGCCCATGCACGTATTCGAGCGCTTCCACGCGGGACGGGGAATCCTGGTCAGCGCGCCACCGTGAGGCACGGCCACCGCCGGTACCGGGTGGGCGGGGTGGCGCTCATGCCGTGGGTACGGGCGGCAGACGTGAGAGAGATTTACGGCGTGCTACCGGCCGGATCGCTCACCACCCGGAGTTCCCGGCGTCGAGTGCGGCAAGTGTCAAAACCAGGAGAGGGACAGCTGTGCGCCGGTCACTGCCAGTTGGCCGGTCGTCGTCCGGTGTCGTCGACGACCTGGCGGCCACACTACGGTCGCGGGCGGGTACCAGGGTGCCGTCGACGATGCAGACGGTGTCCTTGCGCGGCCGACGGGCCGGCGAGATGGCCAGTCGCCACCAACAACACCCGGTGCCCGCAACGGACGCACCCCGCCACACGGACAACGTTCAGTAGCCATCCCTTGTTGAACGACGCGTGGACAGGGGGACTGACTATGGTGTCGGACATGGGCACCAGAGGGCGTCGTCGTGTTCGCGTGGCGTTGTGGGGGTCTGGCGTAGCTGTGGCCTTTCCGGTCATGTGGGGGTTGCTGTGGACGGCAGAGGCGCTCCACAGCAAGTCACTGGATGTCGGCGACCAGGCAGGGGTCCTCTCGTTCGGGGCGGCTGTAGTCGGGTTGGTGGTCAGTGTCGTCTCGCTCTTGGTGGCCTGGCTCAGCTATCGGGCTGATCGGCAGGAGAACATCGCCGAAGTCACGGAACTCGCGGATGCCTTCGCCGCATCGGTGCGGGCCGAGTGGGAGACCGAGGCACGGTTGCGGCGTCTGAACGACCCCTACCCCCTGCCTGTTTCCTGGCAGGCCGCATCGGCGGAACTGGCCGAGCCGTGGAGTACCTTGACTGCTCGCCCTGGGGCCCGGAGCACAGCGGGCCCTGAGGATTTGGCAGGGCAATACGAAGATATCGGAACACTGTTCCGCGACCGACTGCCGTTCCGGCGGCTGATCCTCCTAGGAGAGCCCGGTACCGGCAAGAGCATGGTCCTCGTGCGTCTTCTGCTCGATCTCTGCGCGGAACGACAGAACGGGGATCCAGTTCCCGTTCTGTTCTCCCTCTCGTCCTGGAACCCCGCGGCCGAGGAACTCAGCCAGTGGCTCGAGCGGCAACTGCGTATCCACCACCCGGCGCTCGCCGCGCAGCACCGCGGCGTGACACGAGCCCGCGCGCTGCTGGACCATCGGCTTGTCCTCCCGTTGCTGGACGGCTTCGACGAGATGGCCCCGCATGCACAGGCTGTCGCCTTGGACGCGGTCAACCAAGCCCTGCCCGTCGATTGGCCTTTCGTCCTCTCCAGCAGAACGACCGAATACCGCAGAGCACTGGAGCCGGACGACGGAGTGCCGGTACGCCTGAACGGCGCCACGGCGATCACCCTGCAACCACTCGATGCCGCCGCAGCCAGTACCTACCTGATCCGAGACGCCGGTGGCGCCCACAGTTCGGCGGCCGGTAGATGGGCACCGGTGCTGACCAGCCTCGGCACCAACTCGCCTGCCGCTACCGCGTTGAAAACCCCTCTTGCCTTGTTCCTCGCACGGACGATTTACAATCCGAGGCCCGGTGAAGGTCGCGGTGGGCTGCCCGATCCCGGCGATTTATGCAATGAAGGGCGGTTCCCCGATGCGAACGCCGTGCTGACGCATTTGTTCCGGGCCTACGTTCCAGCAGCCTATCGGCCTCATCCGCAATCCCCATGCCCTTGGACTGCCGAGCAGGCTCAGCATTACCTCGGCACACTGGCCGGCCTCCTCGAGCAACGCGACAGCGGAACGGACATCGCTTGGTGGGAGCTGGCGTCAAGACTTCCGCGCAGCGTGATGATGTTCCTCAAGGTGGTTGCTTTGACGGTCTTCACCACCTTCTGCTTCTTCTGTGTACTCCTGGCCAACGACCTTTTTTTCTATGCACCCGATCACGTCTCATTTTATGTCACCGAATCACTCGGACGTCTGGGTGTCGGTTTTCTTTTCTCTGCGGTAATTTCCGTGGTTTTTGTTCTCCTTCTTCAGATCGCGGAGCGAGAAGTTCCGGCGGTGAAGTTGCAGTGGCGGCCATCTCGCTCTGTGCTCTACCGAACGGCTCTGGCCGGATGTGCGGGCGGAGTCGTCCTGGCCTTTTTCACTTTTGACACCCCTGACAGGGTGGCCGGATTCTTCGTTTCGACAGTTCTGGCCGGCGTACTTACGGGGTGGAGAGTGGCACCCACGGATCTCACCAGGAAGACATCTCCCCTCCATGTGCTTGCGGAGGATCGTAGGTCACTTATCGCTCTGAGTGTACGAATGTCAGCCCTTGGGCTGCTCGGCGGCCCGACGGTCTTTGCTGTCGTCGTGTTGATCAATTGGGCCAATGTTGACGACTGGCAGAATTTCGGGCCGGTAGGCATGTGGCATTTTGCGTTCTACATGGTGCTCGGTCTGGGCGTGAGCATTTCTTTTACTGCCGCCATCGCTCTGCACAGGACCGCCTCCGCACCGTGGTTCCTCGTGCGGCACTATCTCGCCTTTCGGCGTCTCCTGCCCAGGGATCTTCTCGCGTTCCTGCAGGATGCCCACGAGAAGCGAGGCGTGCTCAGGCAGGTCGGTGCCGTCTATCAATTTCGCCATCTGCATCTACAGCAGCAGTTGCGCGCCACCTTCAGCGATGAGTAATGAGCCCGTGACGAGGCCGACAACAGCCCACTCCGGGACATGACGAAACCGTCCGGAGTTTCTCCTTCTTGAATCAGGTCGGTCACGTCTATTCATTTTCTTCGTAGAGTTCCCCGGTGAAGTGACCCTTCACCCACTCCACTCCCGCAGGCCGGAGTCCCGTGCTTTCCCGGAAGTACTCCTCGACGACAGGGCGGACGCCGTCCAGCGCTATCACGCTGACCCTGTTGAAGTAGCTGGGGCTCCATGGATCGCACACCACTCGCGGGTCCGCTTCCGGCGGGGAAGGGTTCCGCGAGACCCACACGTGTTCTGCGACCTCCGCTCCCGAGACCGCGGCGACCTCTTCACTGAATTCACCGTCACAGTACCAAAGCAGCGCCCCGTAACCCGAGGTGTAGTCCAGGCCGACGCCGAGGATGTTGTCCATGACAGCCTCGTCGTTTCTTATGATTTGGAAGTCTACGCTCAGGTATCCCTCCTGCTTCTCTTCCGTGAATATCCGGTCCAAGTACTCTTGCGTTTCCGAAGCCGTCGTCAGGTAGAACGGCTCGCGATCGAAGACTTTCACAGCCACTCTTCCATTCTCCTACCCATCAAGGGCGAGGGGCACTGGCAGGGTGCGCATACCCGACCGTCGACCTGGGTGACCTCGACGACGCGCAAACCCCCTCGGCCGAGCAGGAACTCCTCGGAAGATCCGCGCGGCTGACCGCAGGGCTCCGTGGTAGACGTCCCCACCTTTGACGGACGTGAGTACGACCGGATCGCTCGATGGGGTGATTTCCGGGTGGAGGCGGCGGCGTAGAGGTTGGAGCGACGTGGCGTTGGCGAGAGCTGAGGAGGCAGCCGGGGCGCTGGGCCTGGGCGGGCGAGAGCACAGGAGGCATGCGTGGCCACGTACAACACGGAGATTCACACCGGCGGTGGCGGCTGGCAGCGGGACGAGCCGCTGTCGGTGAGCATCTCCAACCGCGGTGATGTGGTGCCCGGGGACGGGAAGCCGGCGGAGGGCACCACCGTGACCTGGTCCTCTCCGGGCGGGGGCAACGGATCCGTGACGTTCTTCGACGACGGAAACCGGTTCGAGGGGACGGCCCAGTACTCCGGCGAAGGACCGGTGGGGTACCGCGGGACCCTCGCCGACTGACTCCGTGCCCAAGGGAGGCGTACCGTCGCGGACGGTACGCCTCCCCGCGGGTCAGCCTCCGGCCGCGAACCGCACGAACCGCGCCCAACCGTCCCGGCCGACGGCGAAGTCCGGGCGCGTGACGTCCTTGGAGTCACGCACGTGCACGGCCTGCTCAGTGACGGCAACTTCGATGCAGTCATCGCCCTGACTACCGCTGTAGCTGGACTTGAACCAGGCGAGTTCCGTCGTGCTCATAGCTCTCCTCCCGCGTACCGTACGAACCGCGCCCAACCATCCCGGCCGACAGCGAAGTCCGGGCGCGCGACGTCCTTGGAGTCACGCACGTGCACGGCCTGCTCCGTGACGGCAACTTCAACGCAGCTATCGCCGTCGGTTCCGCTGTAGCTCGACTTGAACCAGGCGAGTCCGGTCGTGCTCATAGCTCTCCTCGCAGTTGCTCCAACAGACCCCGTGAGAGTGTGGGGTTCAGGGCCTGCGACCGCAGTGTGTCATAGCGCTGGTAGAGGAGACTCACCTCTTTGGCGTCCGCGATCAATCGCCCGTTTCGTTGGCCTTCCGAGTAGGCGAGGCGTCGGTGCTCAGGCGTTTCCAGTAGCTGCACCGGCCCGTCCAGACACCCATGGCAGTCGGCGTCCACTGGCACGATCTGGAGCTTCACGTTTCGCAGGGCGCTCAGCTTCAGCGTGTGGTCGATCACGTCCCTCATCACCTCGGCTCCGCCGAGCCGACGCCGGAAGACGTGCTCCTCCACAATGAAGCTGAACGGAACGTGAGTCCGCTCGTACAGCGTCTTTTGCCGTTCCAGCCGGGCAGCAACCTGCGCTTCCAGCTTCTCGTCCGACAGGAGCGGGATGTTGTTGTCGAACACCGTCCGCGCATACCGCTCCGACTGCAACAACCCCGGCACCAACCGGCACTCATACGTGCTCAGGCTCACCGCGACCTTCTCCAGCTTGGCCCAGCGGCGGAACCATGCCGCGAGGCCCGCCTCTCCCCGGGTCAGGTACTTCGCGGCTCTGCGGAGCGCGCCCGTGTTGCCCGACGCCTCCTCCGCGCGTTCCACGAAGGACTCGTCGGGCATACGCCTGCCCAACTCCACCGATTCCACGGTGTGTTTGGAAAACTGGACCAACCGCGCGAACTCCTCCCTGCTCAGTCCGGCGTGTTCGCGCAGGGCCTGGACGACCGCTCCGAACGTCCGCAGACTGTCGGAGGGATCGGGCTCCCGCTCCACCTCGGGGACCGCCAGGTCGTCCTCGTTCTCGCTCGCGCCGTCGTGCGTCATCCGCGGCCACCTCCAGGTGCGTACGTTCCGTGCTGCGTCCCCCGCGCTCGACGGCACCCAGAGTGACGGCAGGGAATGCGTACCGTCTACCGAAAGTGCCCGTACGCTGACACAGCGTACGGGGCGGGCCTCTGGAACAACGCGGTTCACGCCCGCCACGGTGATCCCATGACCCCCACGACACCCCAACTCCCCAACGCCACCGTACATTCGTTCTCCCAGCTGCTGTCCTCCACCCGCCGGGGCGCGCGCCTGGCCCGGCTGCTCGCCGTAGGAGAGCTGCACGCCTGGGGGCTGTCACCCACCGTCATCGACCGCGCGGAGCAGATCGTCGCCGAGCTCGCGGCCAACGCGGCCGTGCACGGGCGGGTGCGGGGGCGGAGCTTCCGGCTCGTCCTCGGCCTCGACGTCACCGCCGGAACCCTTCGCGTCGCGGTCAGTGACGCGCGCGGCGACCGGCTCCCCGCGCCCGCTACGACGGTCCGGCCGCAGGAGGCGGAGTCGGGCCGGGGCCTGCTGCTGGTGGCCGCGCTCGCCGACCGGTGGGACACGGAGCCGTACCCGCCGTCCGGGAAGACGGTGTGGGCGGAGGTGGACCTCGTACGTCCGGGCCGGCCGCCGATGAAGGGACGGTGAACCGCCCGGAGCTGGGTACCCGCGTGTGCACGACGGAAATACCGCACGCCACGCAGGTCTGGAAGGTGATCGCCGTGTCCCGTACGCAGCCCCACTACGCGGCAGACCGTCAGGCGCACGGAACCGAACCGGTGGGCGAGCTGGTCCAGCGGGCCTCGCAGCAGCTGACGGAGCTGGTGCGGGGCGAGCTGCGCCTGGCGCAGGCGGAGATGAAGGAGAAAGGCAGGCGTTACGGCAAGGGCGGCGGACTGTTCGGCGGCGCGGGACTGTTCGGGTTCCTGACGCTCCAGGCCCTCGTCGCCACCGTGATCGCGGCGCTGGCCGTGACGCTGCCGGTGTGGGCCGCCGCCCTGATCGTCACCGCCGTGCTCGGTGTGATCGCCGGGGTGATGGCGCTGACCGGGAAGAAACAGTTCGCCGAGGCGGCGCCGCCCGCGCCGGAGCAGGCGATCAAGAACGTGAAGGCCGATGTGGCCGAGATCAAGGAGAGTGCGCACCGATGACCCAGCCGCCCCACGACGAGCCCACCGCGTCCGGCCCGGAGGAACTGCGCGAGCAGGTCGAGCACACGCGTCAGGAGCTGGGCGAGACGGTCCAGGCGCTCGCGGCGAAGACGGATGTCAAGGCCCGCGCCAAGGAGAAGGCCGCCGAGGTGCGGCAGCAGGCGGCGGAGGTGAAGGACCAGGCCGCCGTCAAGGCCGCGGAAGTGAAGAGCCAGGCCGCCGTCAAGGCCGCGGAAGTCAAGGAACAGGCCGCTGCCAAGGCCGCGCAGGCGGGCCGGTTGTTGCAGGAGAAGGCTCCGGAGCCGGTGCTGCAGACCACGGCCCGGACCGCGCGCTGGTCCCGCGACAACCGCGTACTGCTGCTCGCCGGCGGCGCGACGACGCTGCTGCTGTGGCTGGCCTGCCGCCGCAAGAGGTAGCCGGAGGACGCGGAAGGGGGCCGGCACCCGCGGGTGCCGGCCCCCTTCCGCGTCTTGGTCACTTCCGCTTGACCGGCGGGCAGGTGCCCGTTTCCTCGCCGATGGAGTTGATCTCGGCGTTGGAACGCACGTCGTCCGCGTAGTTGATCTTGTCCGTGCACTTCTTGTCGTCGGACGCCGGCTTCTGCACCGGCGGACACGTGCCGGTCTGCTCGCCGATGGAGTTGATCTCGGCGTTGGAGCGCGGGTCGCCCGCGTAGTTGATCTTGTCGGTGCACTTCACGGCGGGCTTGGCGGACGTCCCCGACGACTTGCCCTGCGCGGTGCCGGACGTGCCGGACGTGCCCGACGACTTGCTCCCCGCAGTGTCGGGCTTGGCGGAGCTGTCCGACGACTTGCCTTCCGCGCTGCCGGACCCCGGGGTGCTCGTGGCCGTGGCCGGCGCGTCGCTCGCCGAAGCGGAGGCGGACGCGGACGCGGAAGGGGACGTCTTGGCGTCGTCGTCGTTACCGCATGCCGTCAGCGCCAGGCCGAGGGCCACGGCGGTGAGGGTCAGTGCCGAGATCTTCCGAGTGCGCATGCTGTGTCCGTCCTCTGTTGCGAGCGGTCCGGGCGACTGTTCACCCGTGTGGCCTTCTGCCCTCATTGATAGGCGGCCGGGTCGCCCCCGTTGCCTCGCGCTCGCGCTCAAGACACGTTCGTGACATGACGGGGACGGCACCGCGACGTCCCGCCCGCCCAAGGCGCCCCGTCGCACCGGGTGTTCGGGGCGTGGAGCAGCCGGATACGCTGCCCGGACGCCGTCCGGCGGATCCCTGATCAGCAAGGCCGAAGGAACATGAAGACTCTGATCCTGCTGTTCGCCGCGGCCGCCGTCTTCGTCACGCCGACCGCCCTGATATGGCTGCTGGGACGGCGGGCGAGGATTCCCGGCCGGCTGCTGATCGGGTTCCTGGTGGCCGGGTGGCTGACCGTGTTCGCCGGAGGAGCACTTTCCCAGCGCGCGCAGCCGGTCCTGTTCCCCGACACGTCACCCTGCTACGGCACGCGCGGCACCCCTGTCTCGCGGTATTTCCCGCCCGACTCGTTCTGCCGCCACGCGGACGGGGAGCTGCGGACGGTCAACGGGCCGAACGCCAGGCTCGTGTTCTGGACTGCCGCCGGCGGCACCACGGTGATGGCGGTGGCCGCCGCCTTCGCACGGCGTCGTCGTCCATGAGAGGAACCCCGGCCGCCGCACGGCCGGGGTTCCTCGAGACCGGGACTGACGGTCAGCGCTGGAGGGTGAGGACACCCGGGCGCCACGGCAGCTGGTCGTAAGGACCGCTCGCGGACGGGGACTTGCCCTGGTAGAGGAGCTGGAGGTTGCAGGGGTCGATGGTCATGGTCTGGTCGGGGTTGTTGCGGACCAGGTCACCGTGGCTGATGTCGTTGGTCCAGCCGGCGCCGCTGTTGGCCTTGCCCGCGAAGGGGTTGGACTCGGTGGCGGCCTGCGGGGTCCAGGAGCCGTTCAGGCTGGTGGCGGTGAAGGAACGGAAGTAGCGCTGCTCGTTCGCGCCCCGGGCCTCGACGATCATGAGGTACTGGTTCTGGCCCTGCACCTTGTAGACCTGCGGCGCCTCGAACAGGTTCTTCGTGGTGTCGCTCATGACCGTGGTGTAGGAGGAGCCGAAGTTGCCCGGGAAGTTCCCGATCGGCATGCTCGCCCGGTAGATCTTGCCGTTGTCACCGGCGAAGAACAGGTACATGTTCTGGTCGTCGGCGATCAGCGTCTGGTCGATCGGACCGGTGCCGGAGTCGGGAAGGCTGCCGGTGAACAGCGGCTGCGGGGCGGACCAGCCGTTGGGGTTGGTGGGGTCGCTGGAAGTGCGGTAGATGAACGGCCAGGCACCCCACTGGTAGGCCAGCACCCAGACCTTCTTCGGCGCGAAGTAGAACAGGGTGGGCGCCACCGCGGACTGGCTCATCCCGGTCTGGCGGGCCGAGGCCATGTCCGACCAGTTCGTGAAGGGAGCGAACGCCATCGAGCCGTACGACGATCCGGACACGTTCGACGCGTAGACCAGGTGCTTGCCGTTGTACGTCACGTTGGTGAAGTCCTTCAGCGCGGCCCATCCGTTCGCCGGCTGCGCCAGGGCCCCCGTGGACGACCACCGGTACGTCGACGGAAGGGCACACGAGCCGTCGGTCGGCGGGGTTCCGGTCAGGCCGGTCCACTTCTGGTTGCTGCCGCCGTTGCACGTACCGATCTGGACCGCCGTGCCGTTGGCCGTACCGGCGCCCGCGGCCTCCAGGCACAGCCCGGACTCCGTGCCGACGACCGTGCCGTCGGACTTCACCTGCCACTGCTGGTTGGTGCCGCCGGAGCAGGTCCATATCTGCACCTTGGTACCGGACGTGGTGGCGTGCCCCGGGACGTCCAGGCACTTGTTGCCGTATACGGTCAGCTGCTTGGCGTCCGTCAGCGTCCACTGCTGGTTCGTCCCGTCCCAGCAGTCGTAGAGCTGCAAGGCCGTACCGTCGGTCTGGACGCCACCCACCACGTCGAGACACCGGTTGGAACCGACACCGCGCAGGGCGCCGCTGCTGGCCGCCTGCGCCGGGGTGGCGACGAGCAACGCCGCCAGCGCGGTCAGGGCCGCGAGCACCGCGGCGAGCGCCGCGGACGGATGCCTGCGGCTGAAACTTGCTGTGGGCATGGGGACTTCCTCAACTCTGAGTAAGCGGTCGTCTTGGCGCGGGCATGACATGCGGTGTGTTCGAAATGCCGAACGTCGGCCGCAATGTCGGCCATCTGAAGAATTAGGGAAGCGGTGAACGGCGTCAATACTTCTCGCAGGAGTCGCTTGCGTATCCGAATGTTTCGAAGTTCCCGCGCACGCCTCAGCCGCCCCTGCTCGGGGTGGGCCGCTGGTGCGGCCACCCGGGCGGGGCGGCTGAGGATTCCGCGGCCCTGACCCGTCAGGCGGCCTCGGGCAGTTCGACCGTCACCTTCAGGTCCGCCGCCGCGGAGTAGGCGATCTCACCGATGTGGCCCGCGTTCTTCAGATCGGCCTCGAGGGAGCGGATCGCCTCGGTCAGTCCGGCGGGGGCCGCGACCTCCACCCGGGGGACGTCGGACCGCATGGACAGCTTCGCCTCGCTCTTCGCCTTGCGGACCGCCCTGATCACCTCGGAAGCGGACGGGAGGAGCCCCGCGTCGCCGGAGGTTCCGGCGAACTCGTCGGCCGCGGGCCAGGCGGACGTGTGCACCGAGGTCTCGTGCGTCCACGACCACACTTCCTCGGTGACGTACGGAATGAACGGCGCGAGCAGCCGGATCACCGTGTCCAGGGCCAGCCGCAGGGTCAGGCGTGCCGAGTCCGAGCCGTCGTAGGCCCGCTGCTTGACCAGTTCCACGTAGTCGTCGCAGAAGGTCCAGAAGAACCGTTCGGCGGCGGTCAGGGCCGTGGTGTACTCGTAGGCCTCCAGGGCCTGCGTGGCCTCGGTGACGGTCCGCTTCAGCGACTCGATCAGAGCGGCGTCCAGCGGTTCGCCGACCGTGGCGTCCGCCGCCGCCTCCGGGAAGCCGTACACGAACTTCGCCGCGTTCAGCAGCTTCGTGGCCAGGCGCCGGCCGACCTTCATCTGCTTCGGCTCGAACGCCGTGTCGGTGCCCGGCCGCGCGGACGCCGCCCAGTAGCGCACGCCGTCGGCACTGTGCTCGTCGATCAGGTGCTCGGGGGTGACGACGTTGCCCTGCGACTTCGACATCTTCTTGCGGTCCGGGTCGAGGATCCACCCGGACAGCGCCGCGTGCCGCCACGGTGTCTCCCCCTCCTCGATGTGGGACCTGACCACCGTGGAGAACAGCCAGGTGCGGATGATGTCGTGGCCCTGCGGCCGCAGGTCCATCGGGAAGGTGAGCCCGTACAGCTCGGGGTCGTTCAGCCAGCCGCACGCCAGCTGCGGAGTGAGGGAGGAGGTCGCCCATGTGTCCATCACGTCGGGCTCCCCGGTGAAGCCGCCCGGCATCCCCCGCTGCTCCTCGGTGTAACCCGGCGGGACAGCGCTCTGCGGGTCCACCGGGAGGGCCGACTCGTCGGGGACGACGGGGTGTTCGTAGTCCGGCTCGCCGTCGGCGTCCAGCGGGTACCACACCGGGAACGGGACGCCGAAGAAACGCTGCCGGGAGATCAGCCAGTCGCTGTTCAGGCCGCGGACCCAGTCGTCGTAGCGCGCCTTCATGTGCGCCGGGTGCCAGACGATCGACTCCCCGCGCTCCAGCAGCTCCTCCCGGTGGGCCATCGTGCGGATGAACCACTGCCGGGAGGAGACGATCTCCAGCGGGCGTTCGCCCTTCTCGTAGTACTTCACGGCGTGCGTGGTGGGCCGGGGCTCGCCGGCGACGAAGCCGCCCTCGCCCAGCGCCGCAACGATCGCCTTGCGCGCCTGCGTCACGGACAGGCCGGCCAGCGGAGCGTACGCGCGCTGCGCCGAGCCCGGGTCCGCGCACGGCAGGGTGGTGAAGTCCAGCGGTTGCAGGCGGCCGTTGCGGCCGACGAGGGTGCGGGTCGGCAGGCGCAGCTCACGCCACCAGACGACGTCCGTCTGGTCGCCGAAGGTGCACACCATGGCGATGCCGGACCCCTTGTCCGCCTTCGCCAGCGGATGCGCGACGACCGGCACGCGGACCCCGAACAGCGGGGTCACGGCCTCCCGCCCGAACAGCGGCCGGTAGCGCTCGTCGTCCGGATGCGCCACCAGCGCCACGCACGCCGGCAGCAGCTCCGGCCTGGTCGTCTCGATGTGCACCGGCTCGCCGTCCACCGTGAAGACCAGCCGGTGATACGCGCTCGGCACCTCCTTGTCGATCATCTCGGCATTGGCGACAGCCGTGCCGAAGTCGACGTCCCACATGGTGGGCGCCTCGTCCTGGTAGACCTCGCCGGCGGCGAGCATCTTCAGGAACGCGGCCTGCGAGGTGCGCCGCGCCTCGGCACCGATGGTGGTGTAGTTCAGCGACCAGTCCACGGACAGGCCGAGCCGGCGCCACAGATGCTCGAAGACACGCTCGTCCTCGGCGGTGAGCCGCTCGCACAGCTCGATGAAGTTGCGCCGGGAGACGTCGACGACCGGCGGCCGGTCCTTCTTGGCGAGGTTGGCGACCGGTTCCGGCGCCGTGAACTCCGGGTCGTACGGCAGGGAGGGGTCGCAGCGGACGCCGTAGTAGTTCTGCACGCGCCGCTCGGTCGCCAGGCCGTTGTCGTCCCACCCCATCGGGTAGAACACGTGCTTGCCGCGCATGCGCTGGAAGCGCGCGATGATGTCGGTGTGCGTGTAGGAGAAGGCGTGACCGACATGCAGTGATCCGGACACCGTGGGCGGCGGGGTGTCGATGGAGTACACCTGCTCGCGCGCGGCGGGTCGTACGAACCGGTAGACGCCGTTCTCGGCCCAGATGGCTGACCATTTGTCGTCCAGCCCGTCCATGGACGGCTTCTCCGGCAGTGTCACGGTGAACACACCTCTCGTCGGCTCGTGCACCTGGTGGCCGCGCAGTCTACGGCGTCGAAGCCCCTGGAGCGGTAGTCGATTCGGGGGCGGTCGGGCCGCGGTAGGGGAGGGTCTGGCTGTAGACGACGCTCGTGGTGGCGCTGCCGAAGGCGGCGAGTTCGTCCATGAGGGTCTCCAGGTGTCCCATGGAGGTCGCGGCCACCTTCAGCGTGTAGCAGTCGTCGCCGGTGGTGCGCAGGCACTCCAGGATCTCGCGGCGTTCGGCGAGGAGGCCGCGCAGCGGTTCGTGGCGGTTGCCCGGGTATTTGAGGCGGACGACGGCGAGGACGGGGTAGCCGACCTTGGCCAGGTCGACCTCGGCACGGTAGCCCGTGATGACGCCCAACGCCTCCAGATTGCGGACGCGTTCGGTGGTGGCCGACGGGCTGAGGTTCACCCGGCGGCCCAGCTCGCTGAAGGAGATGCGGGCCTCCCGTTGCAGCTGCTCGATGATCGCCCAGTCGACGTGATCAAGATTCCCGGCCATGCGGCGAAAGTACCAGCAAATTCACGGCGAAACAGCGGCTACGCAGGGAGACTTCGGTTCCGTACGCCGTAATCACCGGGATAGCCTCGGTCCATGCAACTCGGCGTCAACGTAACGAACTTCGGCCCGGGAACCGATCCCGGCGTCCTGCGTGAATGGGCGCGGCTCGCGGAGGGCCTCGGCTTCGGCGTCCTCATGGTGTCGGACCATGTGGCAGTCACTCCGGACGTGGCCGAGCGGTACCCGGAGCCGTTCTACGAGCCGTTCACCACCCTGTCATGGCTGGCCGGCCTCACCACGACGGTGCGGCTGGGCACGACCGTGCTCGTCCTGCCGTACCGGCACCCCCTGTTGGTGGCCCGCATGGCCGCCAACCTCCACCAACTGAGCGGCGGCCGCTTCGTCCTCGGGGTGGGCGTCGGCTGGGCCCGGCAGGAATACGCCGCGCTGGGCGTGCCGTTCACCGCGCGGGGCCGGCTGACGGACGAAAGTCTCGGCATCCTCCGGGAGGCCAGGGACGCGGGACGCCCGGAGGGCGACGTTCCCGTCTGGGTCGGCGGCCACAGCGAGGTGGCCCTGCGGCGCGCCGTGCGGTTCGGTGACGCCTGGCACCCGCTGCGGCTCCCCCTCCCCGAGATGCGCGCGGTCCTGCGACGGCACGCGCTGCCGGGGTTCGCGCCCCGCATCGCCCTGCGCGTCACCGGCGCACCGGTCGACGCCTCCGACCGGCCCGCCGGTGTCGGCACCCTCGAGCAGATCCTCGACGACCTCGACCAGTTGCGCCTGCTGGGCGCGGACACCGTCGTACTCGACCCCTACCACGGAGACCCGGAAGAGACCCGTCGGCCCGACGCGGCATGGCAGGCACTCACCACCGTGGCCACCCACTGGAGCACCCGATCATGATCACCCCGGCCGACGAGGCCCTTCTGCGGCGTGCCATCGGCATCGCCGCCCACGCGGTCACCCTGGGCGACGCGCCGTACGGCTCCCTTCTGGCCGGACCGGACGGCACCGTGCTCGCGGAAGCCCACAACACGGTCCGCCGGGACGACGACATCACCGCCCACCCGGAACTGAAGCTGGCCCGCTGGGCGGCCCGCGAACTCGACCCGGACACGGCTGCCCGTACCACCCTGTACACCAGCTGTCAGCCGTGCGGCATGTGCGAGGGCGGCATCCTCCGCTCCGGCATCGGCCGGGTCGTCTACGCGCTGTCGACCGAGCAACTCGTCGCGCTCAACCCGCCGTCGGGCGCCTGGCCGGCGGTGCCGCACGACGGCCCGGCCCTCCACGACGAGGCGCGCGACCCCGTAGCGGCCTATTACCGGCCCACCCGTTGATCACCAGGCGGGGCTGTGCTCAGGCGCCGGGGATTCCCCAGGCCATGGCGAGCCGGGACGGGTGGACGTTGCGGCTGTTGCCGTAGAACCCGCAGAACTTCATGATCAGGGGGTCCCAGCGGTCGGCGTCGATGTGGCGGCGGCTGCCCGGCACCAGCAGGCTTTCCTCGACGTGGACCCGTACCACGCGTGCCTCCACGGCCACGAGGCCGGAGCCCTCCTCACCGAACGGATGGACGCGGTCGACGACGGCCTCGAGGTGGACCGGGCACTGTGCCACCCGCGGCGGGCGCACCTTCTCCGAAGCCATCTCGGTCAGTCCCGCCGCCTCGAACTTGTCGCGCTCGTACCGATAGCCCTTGCGCAGTTTGTGGCCCGGCACGACCCGCGAACCGGTGAGCAGCGCCAAGCGGTCCACGGCGTGGGCGAGTTCCGGTGAAGCGAGGTTCAGCACGCACTCACGGGTCCTGATCAGGTTCCTCGTGGTCTGCGAGGTCTCGTCCAGGCCCAGCATGCAGGACTGGTCCACCCACCAGGCGGAGGACATGGGCGCCAGATTCACCGAGCCGTTCTCGTCGCACGTGCTCAGCAGGACCACGGGGGTGCCGAAGTAGAGCACTCTCGGGTCGACGGTGACATGCATGGGCTCCTCGCGGGGGCAGGGGGAACGTGTGGTGCGGGCGGGGCGCCCCGCCCTGGCCACTGTGTCGGACAGGTCGGCTCTCCCGCTGGCGGAAATCGGACCTTGTCTCCGCCGAGTTCCGGCGCGGGAGTGCCGTGCTCGCCGCGCGCGCACGGGATGTGCGCCGGCCAGGCGGCGTCGGCGCCGCGGCTTGCGTGCCCACACACCTGGCCCCCACGGCACCGGCACCCGGGCCGGACGCGCCCCTGTGCTGGCTGATCTTCGCGACGCCGGCGACCCGCTGGGCGGATGCCCGCGTGAGGGCGCGCCGGGCAAGCCGGTCCGGGCGGAATCGCGCGTGAACCGACCCGGCAGGGAACGCGCGGGCCCCGGCCATCGGCAAGCACTTTCACGCCAACGACCTGCGAGGCAAGGCGGAAGGGAGGCTGCGATGTCAGTGCCGGGCGCTAGTGTCGTTCGCCCGGCAAGGAGCCGGTGAACTCACGGGGAGCACGAGAACGCCATGCCCGACAACCACATCGGATACCGGATCTCCGTCGTCGACGAGGACCCGCTGCGCGCCCGCAAGGAGGCACGGGAGCTGCTCGCCGTGCTCGCCGAGGCGGACTCCACGGCCAGGCTCGACCTGCCCGCGCCCGGCGGCCCGGTGGGAGCGGGCGACAAGGGCGGCCCCTCCGCCGAGACCGTCGGGCTGCTGCTGAGCGCCGGCTCTTTCGTCGTCGGGCTGGTGCAGACGTGGCTGGCGCGGGTCCCGCAGCGGACCATCGTCGTCAAGCGGCCCGACGGCGCGGTCCTGCACATCACCGGCAAGGAGGCCCGCGAGGACGACACGTTGATCGAGCGGTTCCTCTCGGACGGCGGTGACGAGGACACGACGGCGGGCTGAGCGACGATGACCGACAACGACCGTCACGCCCTGCTCGTCGGCGTCTCCACGTACGACAGCGAGGCGTACGCCGACCTTCCGGCCGTACGGGCCGATCTGCACTACATGCGGGCCGTCCTGGAGAACACCGAGATCGGCATGTACAACGAGTGCGCGATGGCCGCCGAGCCGACGCGCGCGGAGATGTTCCACGCCGTGGAGACGTTCCTGGAGGCCCGGCAGCCCAGCGAGACCGCGCTGCTCTACTTCAGCGGGCACGGCGAGTACTGCGAGCAGGACGGCCAGCTGTACTTCCTGACCCGGGACACCGATCCGGCCGACCTGCCGGGTACGGCCGTACCGGCGGAGTTCCTGGAGCGGATGCTGCAGTCCTGCCGGGCCGCCTCCAAAGTGGTCCTGCTGGACTGCTGCTCCAGCGGTTCCGTCGTGCAGGGCTGGACCGCCAAGGGGTCCTCGGCGGAACCGGACCGGCCCGCGGCGAGCACACTGCTGCGGCCGACCGGCGTGTACTTCATCACCGCGTCCGACGCCCTCCAGGCGGCCTCCGCGATGGCGCCGCCCGGCTCCGGCCTCGGCACCTCCCGGTTCACCGGGGAGATCGTCGAGGGACTGCGCAACGGCCGGATCAAAGAGGGCGGCTGGATCACCCCGGACGACCTCTTCGACTACCTGACCGCGCAGATGGCCCGCAACGGCGTACCGGAGGAGCAGCGGCCCACCAAGTCCACGATCAGGGCCACCCGCAGCCTTCCCTTCGCCCGGTCGGTGGCACGACCGGTGCGGCTTCCGGCGCCGCCCCACGACGCCGGCGACGCCGCTCGGCGCTCCCCCGCGCTGCTGAAGGCCCGGGAGCTGGCCGAGGCGGACGAACGGGACGGCGTCGACGCGCAGCGGCTGCTGCGCTACTACGCGGACTGCCTCACCGCGCAGGCGGCGGCCGGCATGCGGCCCGACCGGGACAGCGGCCTCGACGAGAAGTACTTCCTGCTGGCCCAGGGCGAGGAGACCATCCAGTCGGGCCGTGGACCACACATCGTCGCGCCCCGATCGCTGCCCCGCCCGCGGGACGGGCGGGCCGGGTCGGGCACCGAGGCGGGAACACGGCAGGAGTACTGGTACGGGTATCCGGCGATCACGCTGCCCGCGCGGGACGGCGGCCGGGGGCGGCGCGCGACGGTGGAGCTGGCGCCGCTGCTCGTCCAGCCGATGGAGCTGGCGCCGGACGAGAACGGCCGGGACGTGCTCCGGCCCAGCGGTGTGCCGTCCCTGCACAGCGGCGTCGTCTCCGAATTCCTGGACGCGGACGACGCCGCCGACCTGGTGGCCCACTGGCAGCCGGCCTGGCAGGAGGGCAACGACGCGCAGATGCTGCGCGCCATCAGGGAGTTGCTCCAGAAGCTGGGACTGACGGAACTCGAACCGCTGGATCCCTCCGCGCTCAGCCGGCGCACAGTCATGCAGGCGCTGCGGCCCGGCGCGCACAACGCGGCCGTGCTGCTGGTGCCCTCCGGCGCGGAGGCCACGGCCACCCAGGCGCTGGTGGACAACCTGCTCCAGATCTCCACGCGGACCGAGCAGATCCCGGGCACCGCCCTGGGCGCGCTGCTCGGCGGCGGGGCCGGACAGGTGCCGGCCACCACCGCCACCGCTGAGGAGCCGGTGCCACCCGTCACCCCGGGGCCGTGCAACGAGAGCCAGGAGCAGGTGATCTCCTCGGCGATGACCCAGCCGCTGACGGTGGCGACCGGGCCGCCGGGGACGGGCAAGAGCGAGGTCGTCACGGCCGTGGTCACCACCTGCGTCGCCGCCGGGCAGTCGGTGCTGGTCGCCTCCACGAACAACGAGGCCGTGAACGTCGTCGCCGAGCGCTGCGACGACATCGCGCCCGGCCTGCTGATGCGGACGGGCAACGCGGAGGCGCTGGAGCGGGAGGCGGCCAAGCTGGAACGGCTGCTCGCCGAACCGGTCGAGGCGCCGCGGCGCGGATCGGCAACCGTGGGCGGCGAGTTGCGGAACACCCGGGGGACGGCGCAGCGGCTGCGGACGGAGGCGGCCCAGCGCGTCGGTGAGGAGACGCGGCTGCTGGAACTGCTCCGCGACCGGGAGGAGCGGGCCACCGAGCTGGGGCTGCCCCTGCCCCTCCTCGAAAGGGCCTGGGCGGCGGACACGGACGGCCCGGCGCCGCTGGACCGGTGGGCGGAGCGGGCACGGAGAACGGCCGGGGCCCGCTGGTGGCAGCTCGGGGAGTGGCGACGTGGGCGAGCCCTCGCCGCGCTGGTCGCGGCGGTGGCGGAGCACCCCGAGGGGTCCGGACCGGCGTGGCCGGCCTGGGCGGCGAGCCGGCCGGTGCCGTCCGAGCTGCTGGAGTCCCTGGCCGGGATCGTGTCCGTGGAGCGGGAGGTGCGGGAACTCTTCCGCCGGCACGGGGAATGGGACGAGGACGGCCTCAAGGCGTCCAGGGCCGCCACGGCGGAAGCACTGTCCGGCCTGTCGGCGGAACTGTCCCGCGCGCTGTCCGCCGAGACCCTGGACCGGGCCACCGGACTCATGAACCAGCGGCTTCAGGCGCTCCGCCGCCGCTCCGGCTACCAGCGCAGTCAGAAGAACCTGATGACGCAGATCAAGGGATGGGCCGTCAGCACCCACTCCGTGCGGCAGCTCGAACTCGCCCCGAAGCTGTTCGACCTCGTCGTCATCGACGAGGCCAGCCAGTGCTCCGTCCCGTCGGTGCTGCCGCTGCTGTTCCGGGCCCGCCGGGCGCTGATCATCGGCGACCCCATGCAGCTCGGGCACATCCCCGGTGTGTCACCACAGCAGGAGAGGCAGGCGCGGACGCGGGCCGGGCTGAGCGCCGCGCAGCTGGAACACCGCCGCCTCGCCTACCACGCGTACTCCTCGTACCACGCGGCCGAGCAGCACGGCGACGGCACGCTGCTCCTCGACGAGCACTACCGGTGCCATCCACGCATCGCCGACATCGTCAACGGCCACTGCTACGGCGGCCGTCTGCGGGTGCTCACCGACGTGCGGCGGCAGGTGCCGGGGCACGACCCGGTGGGAGCGGCCGACCCGGCACCGGTGCTCGGCTGGGTCGACGTGCCCTCCGGGGAGTCGGCACGTGGTGGCGACGGCCGGTCCTGGCGGAACACGGCCGAGGCAGAGGCCGTACGGCGCGTGGTCGACGGACTGCTGGCGGGGCTCGCGCCGGACGCGACCGTGGGAGTGGTCACGCCGTTCCGGGCGCAGAAGGAGACACTGGCCCGGATGTGGCGGGACGACGACCGGGTCCGGGTGGGCACCGTCCACACCTTCCAGGGCGGACAGCGTGACGTGATGGTGCTCAGCCCGGTGGCGGCGCCCAACACACCTCCCCGCACGACGCACTGGGTCGCGAGCCAGGTCAACCTGTGGAACGTGGCGGTCACCCGGGCCAAGTCGCAGCTGATCACCGTGGGCGGCCTCGCCTTCTGGCAGGAACAGAGCGGCCTGCCGGCCCTGCTCGCCGCGCGCTCGGCGCCGCTGGGGGCGGGCGGCGACGGCACGACGGCAGAGTCCGGCCCGCCCGGCCCGGTGACCGAGGCCCGCGAAGACCTCGCCGACCGCCTGCAGCAGTACTTCACCGGACGTGGCATCACCGATCTGGAGCGGGCCTCCCTCGTGGGCGGACACCCTGTGGACCTGGTGTTCACCGACGCCGGCGCGAACACGGCGGTGCTGATCGACCCCGGACCGAGGCCCGGCGAAGACCCCGCGCGGCACCTCAGGCTCCTCCACGCGCGAGGCGACCTGCTCACCGGACTGCCCTCCGGGGGACGTGGGGCCAAGGCCTGCCCGGTGAGCCGGACGGTGCGGGTGCCCGCCTGGCGGATCCTGGCGGGCGAGACCGCGCTGGCACCGCTGTTCGACTGAGCCACGCGCAGGACGGCCTGCGCTCGCCTGTCCGGCGGCCCACTCAGCCGCCGGACAGGCCCTGTACGACATACGTCATGTGCTGGAGGTTTCCCGCACACAGCCATTCCCTGGGACCGCCCACGCCCTTGCTCGTCGTGAGCGGGCCGTTCGCGCAGTCGCTCAGCCACTCCTCGCCCTGCCCGGCCCCCGCGCCCCGGAACTCGGGCAGTTCGACGATCCGGCGGGCCGCACTGCGGTTGACGGCGATCCGGTCGGGCCCCCGGGTCAGCGTCTTGAACAGGAGGTACGACCTGTCGGTCGTGTAGCGGAGCACACCCCAGGGCGGTCCGCCGCTCCCCGGTGTCGGAGCCTGAGCGAGGGCGGACGGGTGCTGTACCCCGTAATCGCCGTAACCGAGCAGGGGAGCGTAGGCCCGGCCCGTGACGCGGACCTCGTGCCACATCCGCCACTCCGCCCGCGCGCTCTCGCACCACCCTTCCTCCAGCATGTCGGCGGTGACCCGGGGAAAACCGCCGCCGAGCAGCACCGCGCTCCGCCAGACCGCCAGGGGCATCAATGCGTCGAGGGCGCGCAACGCCTCCTTCCCCGCGTCGGGCCGGTCGTCGAGGACCGCACCCATGTCGAGCAGCAGGTCTACGGGCACCTCCGGACCGGTACGGGCCAGCAGTACCCGGACAGCCTCGCCGAGGCGGGCGTCCCACTCCCCCGTGACCCACACCCGGACACCCAGTCCGTGCAGGCAGCGCCTGGCCGTCTCCACGGCCGCCGCCTGCTGCGCCACCGTCCTCTCCGGCCCGGTGACCGGCCGCAACCATCCCAACTCGCAGAACAGGAACAGCGCTTCGGCGAGGGCTGCGGTCTGGGCGTCCTCGCCGAAGGGTGCGTCGAGCCATCCGCCGTGACGGCTGGCGGCACTCACAGGACCGACGTACTTGCCGACCGCCGTGGCCAATGCCTCCGGAGTCGCCCCGGGCAACGGCGGCAGGTTCCACAGCGGCCTGATCGCGGCCCGGACGTCCGGCCACAGCCGCCGGAAGGCGCCGGCCGCGTGTGACCGGGCCGGCAGAACGGGAACGTAGAGCGGTCCGGACATCGCGGCTCCCCCTCGGCACCGTCCGTGCGCATCCCTTTCCCCCAGAGTCCGTTCACCCCGAAGAACTTGGAAAGAGAGCCATTCCGGTCAACATGGCCGATGCGTTCGAGTAGCTCGTGACGGTGTGACGCGAGTTGGGTTGGAGCTGTGCCCGCAAGTCGTCGTCCAGGATCCACGGCCGAGTCGTCACACGACGCGAACGGGCGGTTCATCACCGCGGTCACGCCCGGTCCACGGGGAGGAACGGCATGGCGGGCAGCCTCTCGGATGCCCGTCGGATAACCCGATCACGCTGAAACGGACACAAGGCCACAGAGGCGCGAGATGCGCCGAGATTCCCCTCGGACGTGCTCGGCAGCGTGCGGACAGTGGGAAGTGCCGTACGGGCGGCGTGTGGCGTGGGGGTCAGGGCCTTGTTCCGGTCGTGGGCGGTCCCGTAAGGGCCTGCGGAGCGGGATGTTCCGTGGCCTTGGACTTCACCAGCCACAGACCGGTCAGCAGGGCGCCGGTCAAGGTGACGGCGCCGGCCGCGGTGAAGGCGGTGTCGAGGCCGGCTTCGAAGGACGCGCCGTCGGACTGCCTGGTGCGGACGACGGCTCCGAGCACGGCCACGCCGAGCAGCGCGCCGATCTGCCGGGCGGTGCTGCTGACGCCCGAGGCGAGACCCCCCTCCTGCGGGCTGACCGCCTGGATGGCGGCGCCGGTCAGAGGGGACATGGTCAGGGCGAAGCCGACGCCGGTGATGCCCAGCCGCCACCACACGTTCCCGTAACCGGTGTCCGCGTGCGCGAAGCCCAGTGCCAGCAGCCCCAGTCCGGCCAGTACGAGGCCGGCCGTGACCACGACGCGGAAGCCGTGCCGCGCGGCGAGCCGGCCCGCGTACGGGCTGACGATCACCATGGCGAGGGTGGCCGGGAGGGTCTGGAGACCGGCACGCAGGATCGAACTGCCCTGGACGGTCACGAAGAACTGGGAGAAGAAGAACGACGAGCCCATGAGCGCGAAGCCCACCACGGTCATGGCCGTGTTGGACACGGTGAACAGTCGCTGCCGGAACAGCCGCAGCGGCAGCATCGGCGCCGGAACCCGGGCTTCGACGATGACGAAGGCGGTGAGGATCAGCGTCGCCGCGGCGAAGCCGCCCAGGATCGCCGGGGAGGTCCACCCCCGGGCCCCGCCCTCGATGAGCCCGTAGGCCAGCGCCCCCACGCCCAGCACCGACAGGACCGTACCGGGCACGTCGATCGCCGGCGCGTCCGGGTTGCGGGATTCGTCCAGGACGCGGAGGCCGGCCAGCAGCAGGGCCGCGCCGATGGGCACGTTCACCAGGAAGATGGCGGGCCAGCCGAACGCCTCCACCAGCACGCCGCCGGCCAGGGGGCCCGCGGCGAGGCCGATCCCGCTGAGTCCGGCCCACAGCCCGATCGCCTTGACGCGCTCGCGCGGCACGGGGTGAGCGGCGGCGATCAGGGCCAGCGAGGCGGGGCTCAGCGCCGCCGCACCGATGCCCTGCGCCACCCGTCCGGCGATCAGCCAGCCGAGCGAGGAGGTGACGGAGCACAGGACGGACGCGGCGGTGAACACCGCGACTCCGGACAGGAACATCCGCTTGCGGCCGAAGCGGTCGGCGAAGACGCCTCCGGACAGCAGCAGCATGGCGACCAGCAGCACGTAGGCGTCGACGATCCACTGCAGGCCGGTCAGCTGGATCTGTAACCGCCGCTGCATGTCGGGCAGGGCGGCGCCGACGATCGTGCTGTCGAGCAGCACCATGAACTGCCCCAGGCACGCCACCGCCAGTAACGCCCCTTGTTTCGCCCGGGTGTTCGCGCCCCCGCGCGATACCGCCGCGGCCGTGCTCTCGTTCGGGGTCACCGTCGTTCCCTCCCTCTGACGCGGACCGGAACAAGATAGTTCGACAATCCCGAACTGTCGAATAGTGCATCATGGGACCATGCGTTCCTTGCCCCAGCCTCCGCGCGAGTCGTTGACGCTCACACCCGTCCTGCACGCGCTCGGTGATCCGGTGCGCCTGGAGTTGGTGCGGCGGGCGCAGGGCCGCCCCGAGTCGACCTGTGCCGCGCTCGCCGACGGGCTGGACGTTCCGGCGTCGACACTGTCCAACCACTGGCGGATCCTGCGCGAGGCGGGGCTGATCAGCATGACCGTCGACGGCCGGCACCGGCGGATCCGTGTACGCGCCGACGACCTCGGCGCTCGCTTCCCCGGCCTGCTCGACCCGATCCTCCGCCACGCCGCGACCGCGTCGGCGGCCGACGGGTCCCGGTGACCACGAGCCGGGCCGGATGGCGGCCCGGCTCGTCAGCCATTGCCCGGCCCGTCAGCCGTCACCAGCCCGTCAGCCATTGCCCGGCCCGTCAGGCGTCGGCCGGCCCGTCAGCCATTGCCCGGCGCGTCAGCCGTCGCTGCCCGGGGCTGATGACGTCACACGAGTCCTCAGGCGCGGGGAAGCGTCAGCGCCGAGTCCGTGTGGAGGGTCAGGCGCACCGGTGTGAACTCGGTGGCGTCCACCGGCGACCGGCCGGTGCCGGGATTGCGGGCGTAACGCGGGTGGGCGCCCGCGCTGATCTGCCAGCGGATGCGGTGCCCGGCGGGGAAGCGGTGGGCGGTGGCGCTCATCGCCACGGTGATCTGCGAGGGCGCGTCTCCGGTCGTCCGCAGACGGCCCAGTCCGTCACAGACGTTGACGGAGCGGCCCCGCTCGTCCACGTCGCACAGGCGGGTGAAGACGTCGGCGTGCCCGGTGTCCGTGGAGACGCTCAGCCGCGCGGAGACCGGACCCAGGATGTCCACCGGCTCGGTCAGCGGCGGACCGGTGAACGTCAGGACGTCGTCCCGGGCCTCCAGGCCGCTGTTGTCCCGGGGACCGGCGGTGCGGGAGAGCAGCGGGCCGCCGAGGGACGGAGTGGGGTCGGCCGGGTCGTAGCGGAACGTCGTCAGGGGCACCGATTCGGTCGGGGCCTGCCGGACGAGCTGCCCGCCGGGGGCGGGGTACCACGGGGTGGCGGTCGCGGCCGGCGGCCAGTCGTCGAGGTCCCGCCAGGCGTTCTCACCGCCGACGTGCGCGCGCACCGTGGTGGGACGCAGGCCGGAGGGGTCGGCGCACAGGTGGGCGCGCAGCCACGCGAGACTGTCCGCGAACACCTCGGGCCATCCCTGCTGGAGGGCTGAGGTGTGGGTCCAGGGGCCGACGAGCAGGGCGGTCTCGCAGCCGGCCCGGCGCAGTCGGCCGTACTGCTCGAAGGTCTGGTCGGCCAGCGCGTCGCGCCATCCGGTGATCAGGGCCGTGGGCACGCGGAGCCGCTCCGCCGACCGGGCCTGCGAGGCGCCGTGCCAGTAGGGGTCATGGGCGTCCGGGTGTGTCATCACGTCGTCCAGCCAGGGGACTTCGCCGAGGGCGGGCACGTGCGCCCCGCGCAGGGGCCGCGCGGTGGTGACGGCGCGCAGGCGGCGTTGCAGGCGCAGGGTCGCCTTCAGGAACCGTGCCATGCCCTGGTGCTGGTAGGTCATGCCCGCGCCGACGGCGAGGGCGTTCTCCAGGCGCAGCGCGCCGTCCGCGTAGAACAGGCCGTAGGGGTCGTGCAGCCCCACCTGCACCACCATCGCCTTGAGTTCCGGTGGCGGGTCCAGGGCGAGGGCCCACTGCACGTAGCCGAGGTAACTGGGGCCCACGGTCCCGAGGGTGCCGTTGAACCAGGGTCGCTCGCGCAGCCAGGCCACGGCGGCCTGCCCGTCCGCGGCCTCGTTGCGCCAGAGGTCGAACGTACCGCCCGAGCCGCCGGTGCCGCGGCAGCTCTGCAGGACGACGTGAAAGCCCTGTTCGGCGAAGAGCAGGCCGTACATCGGCGCCCACGGCAGGCCCCGGCCGTACGGGGAGCGGACCAGGAGGGTGGGGAAGTCGCCCTCGGCGCGCGGGAAGTAGTGGTCGGTGATCAACGGGCTGCCGTCGGCGGCGGGCACCACCAGCCCCGGTTCCCATCCGACCGCGTGCCGTTTCGCGGGCAGGCCTCGCCAGGTCGCCCTCATCATCCGTGCGGACAGCGGCGGTTGGCCATTGGGTGGCGTCCAGACGGATCCGGCCACGGCGTCGGGCGTGGGTGATGACATCGTTCCCCTCCTCAATTCCGTACGATGTACGAGAATAGAGGATGCTTGGATGGTCCTCACCCGAGCCGACCTCGACGACCAGCGGAAAGGAACGCGAGACCGTGCCCCATGCCGGTGGGTCCGGCGCCCCGGGCGTCGACCCCGAACAGCTCTGGCTGCGTCCCACCGAACCCCGCAAGGGACGCAGGCCCTCCTTCAGCCGTACGGCGATCACCGCGGCGGCCGTCGCCGTCGCGGACGCCGAAGGGCTGGACGCGGTCACCATGCGGCGGGTGGCGGCCGAGATCGGTGCCGGCGTCATGTCGCTCTACACCTACGCCCCCGACAAGGAGACGCTGCTGGAACTGATGGTCGACCACGTCAGCGGCGAACTGACGGTCACGGACCCGCCCACCGGCGACTGGCGCGCCGACCTGAAGGCCATCGCCCACCTCCAGCGCGCCCACATGCTGCGCCACCCCTGGCTGCCCGCCGCGCTGGTCACCCGACGCGTGCCGGGCCCCAACACGCTGGCCTTCCTGGAACACGCGCTCGCCGTCCTGCGGCCCACCGGGCTGGACGGTGCGGCGAAGCTGGAGATCTTCGCCCAGCTCACCGCGTTCGTGGCCGGGCACGTCGGACACGAGATCGCCCAGGCCGCGGTCTCACGCTCCCCGGACAGAGCCGCGGCCGAGGCCCGCTACCTCGCCGCCGTCGCCGCCGACGGCCACCACCCGGAACTCGCCGAGGCGCTCGCCGCCCCCGGACTCTCCCTCACCCCCGAAGCCACCTTCAGCCGGTTCCTGGGCCGCCTCATCGACGGCCTCGACGTCACCCCTTGACGGCGGGGCGGCGGCCCTTGCCGCTCAGGCCCCGGCAAGGAGGAACCGCCCCTCGGCTACGAGATCACGTACCGCTTCCGAGGGACCCGCGCACCTCCGGGATCCCGCGCGACGGCCTCACCAGCCTCCCGGCCCACCCTGCGGATCGTCCGTCAGGGCCAGGCGGGCGGTGATGCGCTTGCCGACCGGCTCCCGCGTGACCTCGAAGCCCTGGCAGAGGGCCATGACGATCTCCAGGCCGTGCTGACCCACCCGGCCCACGTCGGCGGCACGGGCCACCGGCAGCACGGGATCGGAGTCCCACACCTGGACCTCCACCAGATCGCCCGCGATCCGCAGATCCATCACGATCGGGCCGGCGGCATACTTCTGCGCGTTGGTGACCAGCTCGCTCACCACCAGCTGCGTCACCTCCACAGCCCGCCGGGAGACCGCGACACCGTGCTCGGAGCGCACCCGGGCCAGGAACCCGGCAGCCGCGTGGCGGGCCCTCGCGATGGACGGGCCCTGCCCGTCCAGAGCCACCGCGACGCTCAGGACAGCGTCGTCCGAGTACGCGGCCGCGCCGCCCTCGCCCACCAAGGTCCGTACCATCCCCGTACCGCCTCCGCTACGTCAGTCTCCCGCCCCGGATACCCCCGATCGGGCCGGACAAGCCAGGGTGACCGGACTGTCGGCCACGCCACACCGCGGCGCCTCGTACGACGGCGGGCACGGCGCGGGACGTCACCGCCGGCTCACGTTGGGTTGCCGCGTACCGGGGCAGACGGGACAGGGAACCGTCGGCGGCTGGAGGAGAAACCATGACGGACGACTCATCGATGAGGGCTGTCGGGTGGGCACGCTCGTTGCCGGTCAGCGCGGGAGTGAAGGAGGCCAGGGACTGGACGCGTGCGCATATGTCCGCGCTCGGCTGGGAGCGGACGGCACCGGCGCTGGTGGACTCGGTCGTGCTGGCCGTCTCGGAGCTGGTCACCAACGCCCATGTCCACGCGCACAGCGCCGCTCAGCTCATCCTCACCTGGGACGAGCGATGTCTGCACGTGACCGTGCATGACGCCTCGCCGCGGCTGCCCGAGCAACGCCAGGCGGATCACCAGGCCCCCGGGGGACGCGGGCTGTTCCTGGTCGACGCCCTCGCCGACGACTGGCAGGTCCGCCGCTGCCCCCGCGGCAAGGACGTCACCGCCTGCTTCCAGCCGCCCCCGTCGGCGGAGGGGGCACACGGGGGGTGAGGAAGCACGCCGGCGGCGGCACCGGCACCCGGTAGGGCGGGCGCGCGCCGTCACCGTCCGGTCAGCCCCCGCCCCCGTTCCCGGCTGGAGGGACCGCGTCACTGTCGGAGTAGATGGCGAAGATCTGGTCGAGGCCGACGATGCGCAGGGTGCGCAGGGTCGAGGCGGGGACGGCCGCGAGCGCGATGTCCGCCCGGGCGGCCCGCGCGTGGTTGTGGGCGGCGATCAGGGAGCTGATGCCGCTGGAGTCGCAGAATTCCATGCCGCCCAGATCCAGGACGAGGCGCTGGCCCGGCCGGAGGGCGACGGTGGCGATCAGCTGCTGCAGCCGTGGGGCGTTGTCGTAGTCGAGCCCGCCGGAAATCTCCAGAACGGGACCGGTGGCGGCGTCTCGGGTGGTGATCTTCAGTGGGCTCATCGAACGCTTCTCGTCTGGGGGCTGGGGACTGGGACACCGAGGGCGAGCAGCGCGGTGTCGTCGTCGAGGCCGTCGCCGAAGCCTCGCAGCACGCCCGTCAGGGCCTGGATCACGGCGGACGGGGACTCACCGGCATGGCCCGCGACGCAGGTGAGCAGTGCCTCGTCCCCGTACAGGGCGCTGCGGTCCTCGCCGGTACGGGCCTCGGTGATGCCGTCGGTGTAGAGCAGGAGCAGGTCGCCGGGAGCGAGCACGGTGGTGGCGGCGGTGAAGCGCGCGGAGGGCAGGATGCCGACGAGGAGACCACCGGGGGTCGGCAGGAAGTCGGCGGTGCCGTCGGCCCGCACGGTGATGACCGGCGGATGGCCGCCGGAGGCCAGGTGGACGGCGACCCGCCCGGTGGCGGAGTCGGGCTCCAGCGTGCCGAAGACGGCGGTGCAGTAACGCGGGTCGCCGCTGCCCGCGTAGCGTTCGTGGAGCACCTTGTTGAGGGTGGTCAGCGCGGCCACGGGGTCGGGGTCGTGCAGCGCGGCGGCGCGCAGGGTGTAGCGGGTCAGCGAGGTGAGCGCGGCGGCCTGGGGGCCTTTGCCGCACACATCGCCGATGAAGAAGCCGAAGCGTTCGCCGTCGATGCGGAAGACGTCGTAGAAGTCGCCGCCGAGCCGGTCGGGATGGGCGGTGTGGTAGTAGGCGGCCGTCTCCACCCCGGGTACGTCCGGGAGGATGTCGGGCAGCAGCGACTGCTGGAGCACGGCGAGGGCGTCCTGCAGCCGGGCGCGGTCGGCCTCGGCCTGTTCCCGTGCCTCCTCGGCCTGCCTGCGTGCCTCCTCGGCCGCTTGTCGGCGGCGCAGCAGCTCCTCTTCGTAGGCGCGGCGGTCCCGGGCGTCGAAGACGGTGGTGCGGATCAGCAGGGGCTCGCCGGTGTCGCCGTGCTTGACCACGGACGAAACCAGCACCGGCATCCGGCCGGCGCCCGTCCGCTTGAGCTCCAGGGCGATCCCGCTGATCTCGCCCTGCATCCGCAGCAGCGGCGCGAAATGCGTCTCGTGATACAGCCTGCCGCCCACGGTCAGCAGGTCGGTGAACCGCTTCCGGCCCACCACCGCCTCCCGGTCGGCACCGAGCCAGCCCAGCAGCGTGGCGTTGATCTTGGCGATGGTGCCGTCCATCAGCGTGGACAGGTACCCGCAGGGCGCGCGCTCGTACAGTTCCTCGGCGCTGTCCTCCAGCAGCGCGGCGAACTCGGCGCTGTCGGAGGACCTCTCGTCGCCGGCCTCGTACGGATCGGGCTGACGTCCGGTGCGGCACATCACCGCAGGGCCGCCAGGAACTCCGTGATCGCCCGGTTGGTGGCCTCGGGTGCGGACAGATGGGGGCAGTGCCCGGTCGCGTCCAGCGTGACCAGCGTCGAGCCGGGGATCGCCCGGTGCACGAAGGCCCCCACCTCCCGGGGCGCGATCACGTCCTGGGTGCACTCCAGCACCAGGGTCGGCACCCGTACGCTCTTCAGGTCGTCCCGGGAGTCCGACAGGAACGTGGTCCGGGCGAAGACGCGCGCCATGTCCGGGTCGGTGGCGCAGAAGCTGTTCCTCAGCTCCTCGCCCAGTTCCGGCCGGTCCGCGTTGCCCATGATCAACGGGGCCATCGCCGCCGACCAGCCCAGATAGTTGGCATCGAGGGAGGCCAGCAGTTCGTCGATGTCATCGGCGCTGAAACCGCCGTGGTAGCCCTCGTCGTCGATGTACCGGGGAGACGGCGCGACCATCACCTGCGCCCCGATCCGGTCCGGCGCCATGTCCGCCGCCAGCACGCCGATCATCGCGCTGACGGAGTGGCCCACGAACACCGCGTCACGCAGATCGAGCGCCTCGCACACCTCGACCACGTCCTGGGCGTACCCGGTCAGGGAGGCGTAACGATTCTCCGAGAACGCGGTCGCGTCCGAGCGGCCCGAACCGACGTAGTCGAACAGCACTACCCGGTAGTCCTCGGCCAGGGCGGGGACCGTCAGCCGCCACATGTTCTGATCGCAGCCGAACCCATGAGCCAGCACCACCGGCCGCCCCTGCGGAGCACCGGTGACGGTCACATTGTTCCTGCGGAGGATGTCCATGCCCGCCAGTCTGTCAGGACGCGCCCGGTGGTCGCCCCCGCCCCCGGGCCGGGGACGCCACGCAGCGCTACTGGCTCGTGCCGCCGGTGGCGGTCAGAGAGGCGGGCCGGTCGCCGGGTTTCCCCGTACGGTCGGTCTCGTCCCGGACGATGCGGTCGGTCTCGTCCCGGACGAGCAGGGAGAGCAGTGCGGCCACGGTCAGGCCGGCTTCCGCGGGATGGCGCAGGACCTTGTCCGGTTCGACACGGTAGGTGTTGGTGCGTCCTTCGCGGGTGTGCGAGAGGTAACCGTCCTGCTCGAGGTCGGAGATGATCCGCTGGACGGCACGCTCGGTGAGCCGGCAGTGGGCGGCGATGTCGCGGATCCGGATGTTCGGGTTGTCGGCGATCGCCGCCAGTACTCGCGCGTGGTTGGTGAGGAAGGTCCAACCGGTGTGAGATCCAGGCACTGCAACCATGCGCGGCATTCTACTGACCCGGTTTGCCTGACAGCGAATGCATGACATACTTTTCGCGCTATCGGAAGCGTGTTCCCGGCGTAGGGAGACGCGGGAGGAGCCGAGGGTGTTTGTGGAAGAAGGGGTCTCAGACCGCCCCGACGGCATCGGCGGGACACCGCCTCGGATTCCCGATCAGGCCGAAGTCGAGCAGTACGCATGCCGTGACGCCTGGGTCATCAGCGCGCGCGGGTCCTACGACCTGCACACGATCCCGCCTCTGGCAAAGGCCCTGGACACCGCGGCCAGGACGCACCGGAAGGTCGTCCTGGACGCCTCCGGCATCACCTTCGGGGACTCGACACTGCTGAACCTGCTGATCCTGACCCACCACGAGACCGACTTCCGTGTGGCGGCGCCGGCGCGGCAGATCCGCAGGCTCCTGGAAATCACGGGGGCCGACACGTTCCTGAAGGTGCGGGCGACCGTGGAAGAGGCCGCTGCCTGTTCCTGACCGGACGGGACGTGTGGGCCGGCCTGATGAGACGGTCCGGCGAGGCTTTGACCGGCCAGGCGAAGAGGTCCTTCGGTCCGAGCCGTCCGTGATCGACCCGGTCCTGGGGCCGGCCGCGCACCCCGGCCATCCGCCCGTCCACGACGGCGACGTCCATGGCGTCGCCGTCGGAGTGGAGGATCGACGCTGCGACCCTTGATGCGCCGCGCGCCCTCAGTACCCCTTGTCCGCCATGGCTGACGGACGCTGAAGATCCGTTACTACCCGCAGTGCCTGGGAACAGGAGTCGGGTCCATCCAGACGCAGGAGAAAGGGGTTCCATGACCACGGCACGCGACATCATGACCGGTGGCGCCGAGTACATCGGTGCCGAGGAGACGGTGCTGGACGCCGCCCGCAGGATGAAGGATCTCGGGGTGGGCGCGCTGCCCGTCTGCGGCACGGACAAGGAATTGAAGGGGGTCCTGACCGACCGGGACATCGTGGTGAAGGTACTGGGCGCGGGCAAGGATCCCGCCACCTGTCCGGCCGGGGAGCTGGCGCAGGGGGAGGCCGTCACCATCGGGGCCGACGACGACGTACGGGCGATCCTGCGCACGATGTCCGAGCACAAGGTGCGCCGCCTGCCGGTGATCGACGGACGCGAGCTGGTCGGCATGGTCGCCCAGGCCGATGTCGCACGTGCCCTGCCGGACCCCCAGGTCGGCGATCTGCTGCGGGCGCTGTCCAGCGACTGATCGGCCTTCGGGCCCCGGTTCCCGGCCGCTCGGACGACCGCGGCCTGCGCCGGCCATGCGGGACTCGTTCGCTGGTCGCGTCTCTGGTACACAGCCGCTGTTGCCGGCCCATCGCCAAGCTCGACACCACATGGCGACACGGTGCTGCGCGCCGGCAAAGCGAAGGGCGTCCGGCCGGGTCCCGGCCGGACGCCCCCAGGGTGGCGCGCGCTCGCGCCGTCAGAGGAAGTGCCCACTGGCCAGATAGGGCGCCGGCTCCGCCATCCCCCGGAGCGCGAGGTATCCCTCCTGGCCGATGTCGAGCCGGGCGGCCAGCCCCACGTCCACCGCCCAGTGGTTGGCGGTGGTGATGCAGTTGACCAGCGTGTCCCCGCGGGAGGCGGCCAGGGCTTCCCAGAGCAGGTCCTGGGCGGTCCGGGGCTCCGCCGCGGCCAGCAGGACGCCCCGCCCCTGCTCCTCGTCGATGTACACGTAACCGGGCCGGCCGGGGTCGTCCGACACGACGAGACGCAGCCGGTCGAGCATGTAGGCGTGGTCCGGGCCGTGGCCCGCCCCGCGGAGCCGCTCGTCGAGCCGGTCCATCCACTCGAAGTCGTCGGCCCGGCCCTCCCGGAGCCCACTCACCGCAGGCAGCGTCGAGCGGTCGACGGTGCCCACCATGCGCAGCTGCGGGTGGAGCGTGAAGCCGGCCAGCCGGTAACGGCGCGTGGCCGCGGGATGCACCGTGGACGAGAACAGTCCCGGCCGCCCGTCGGCGTGTGCCAGCGCGGCATCCATGAGCCGCCTGCCGATCCCCTGCCCCTGATACCGGGTCAGCACCCCGTACGTCGCCAGGTACCACACGTCGCCCCGGTTCTGCGACATGGCGAGCCCGACGACGTCCCCGTCCTCGCCGACCGCGACCCGGCAACCGGCCGGATCGATCTGGAGGTAGTACCGCATCCGCTCGATCCACTGCTTCGAAGCGGCTTCCGAACGGGGCTCGATCTCCGGTTCGCACACTCTTCTGCTGCGCCGGTCGGCCTCGAGGAAGAGTGCGGCGGAGGCGCGCTCCGCCGACGGAAGATCTTCCTCACGCGCCGGCCTCACCCGCACCAATTCCCTTTTCACAGCGTACCGACCACCTCGGCGGCCTCCTGCCTTTCCTACGTGCCGACAAGGGCGGGGACACCGCCCGGTGCGGGTGGGATTCGTACGACGTCGTCAAGCAAATCCAAGGTTTCCGACTGAGGCAATATGGCGACAGAACCGGGGCCGACCAGAGCGCCAACCTGGAGCCGGCCGCCGAGGTCTGCCGGGTGCCGGCCGAGGCCCTGGAGCACTGAGCGGTCCCGGAAGGCCGCCGCCGTCCCCACGACCCGTCACAACCAGCGCCGAGCGAGCGTCAAGGCGCCGCCTCGAACGCCCGGTCAGGCCCGCAGCCCGTCCAGTGCCGTGTCGATCGCCGCCAGGGCCGCCGTCCTGTCGAGCCCCGCCCTCGATACGAGCGAGAGGCCCTGGACGATGTAGAGCAAGAGCTGCGCCTGGGCCTCGGGCGAGGACGTGTCCGTGACCTCTCCGGCGGCCTGCGCGCGGCGGAGTGCGCGGCGACGATGTCGGTGAACCGGCGGTACGAGCGGGTGACGGCCTCCGTGGCGTCGCCGTCCTGGGGGACGAGTTCGGCGGTCGTGTTGCCGACCAGGCAGCCCTGCGGCACGCCCATGTCGGAGATCAGTTCGTCCAGCCGCACGGGATGGGTCAGGATCTCGCGCAGGGCGGGCAGGAGCGGGCCGGTGTCGAGCGCGGCGGTCAGGTGCCGCTCGTACACCTCCCAGTAGAGCCTGACGGCTTCGAGGTAGAAGCGGCGCTTGTCGCCGAACGTGCCGTAGAGGCTGCCGCGCTCCACGCCCAGCGCGTCGACCAGGTCCTGGATCGATGTCGCCCCGTATCCCCGGGCAGGCCGCCCTGTACGAGGAACTCCGACAGACCGTACCCCTGCACCGCCTGGGAACCGCCACCGAGTCGGCGAAGGCGGCGGTCTATCTCGCCTCCGACGAATCCGCCTGCACCGCGGGGACCGTACTGCGCGTCGACGGGGGCATCGGGCAGCTCGCGTACTAGCGGCCCTTCGGAGCCGGCCGGGCGTGGTCCTCCATGAGCGCGCCCGCAGGAGCGTTTCACCACCCGCCCCCTTTCTTGAACAACCGATCCAGATAAGCTACGGTGGGATCATGGCGAGGACCCGGGAGTTCGACACCGAAGCGGCGGTGAGCCGCGCCATGGAGCTGTTCTGGACGCGCGGCTACGAGGCGACCTCCGTCCGGGATCTCACCCAGCACCTGGGGATCGGACAGGGGTCCCTGTACGCCGCGTTCGGCGACAAGGACGGCCTTTACCGGGCCGCGCTGGAGCACTACCGCACCACCCTCGCGGCGGCCGCCCTGCGCAGCCTGGAGCAGGAGGCGGACGCCCGCGCGGCGATCCGTACGCTGCTGACGGAGCGGATCCGCATCGCCGCCGAGCACGGCGGCCAGGGCTGCCTGGCCGTCAACGCCGCCTGCGAGCGGCTGCCCCAGGACGCGGCGACCCGGCGCACCGTGCGCGACATGCAGGACGCGACCCGGGAGGCGCTCACCGAGGTACTGCGGGCCGCGATGGAACGGGGCGAGATCGCGACGCGGCACGACCCGCACACGGTCGCCGCGTTCCTGGTCACCTTCCTCAACGGACTGCTGGTCTCCTCGAAGATCACACCGGACGCGCCCGCCCTGGAACCCCTCGTGGAACTCGCGCTGACCACTCTCGACTGAGCGGCCGGCGTTCTCGGCGGGCGTTTCCCATACCCCGAATCTGTAACACTCGATCAAGAAAACGGAGACCCGTCCCGCCCTGTTCACGGCGCCCGCAGGAGCGCCGAGGGCCCGGGCCCCACCCGCTCCCCCAGGACAGGAAGCAGCACGTCATGATGTACGACCACACGACGACACCCCTGCGCACCGGCCGTGCCGCCGTCAACGGAACGAGCCTGCACTACCGGACGGCCGGAACCGGCCCCGCCGTGGTGCTGCTGCACGGCGTGCCCAAGACCGGCTACCACTGGCGCCACCTCGTCCCGAAGCTGACGCCCCACCACACCGTCGTCGTACCCGACCTGCGCGGTCTCGGCGACTCCGCCCGCCCCGCGGACGGCTACGACTCCGCGACGATGAGCGACGACATCGCCGAGCTGATGGCCCGCCTCGGACACGAGACCTACGCCGTGGTCGGCGAGGACTGGGGTGCGGTGATCGGCTACCAGCTCGCCGCCCGGCACCGCGACCACGCCACCGCCCTGGTCTTCGCCGAGGCCCTGCTCCCGGGCTTCGGCTTCGAGGACCACACCGCCCTCACCCCCGAGAACGTCTCCAGCGGCATGCATCTGTGGCACCTGGGCTTCTACTTCCAGCCCGACGTCCCCGAGATGCTGATCGCCGGACACGAACGTGAACTGATCACCTACATGATCAAGAACGAGCGCAGCCACCCCGACACCGCCACCCCCGACGCGGTCGAGGAGTACGTGCGCTGCTACTCCATGCCCGGCGGCATCCGCGCGATGCTCGCCGTCTACCGGGCGATGCTCACCGACGCCGAACAGAACCGGCAGGCCGCACGGCGGAAGCTGGACATCCCGGTCCTGGCCCTCGGCGGCTCCGCCTTCATCGGCGAGCGCAACGAGTCCCAGGCACGGCACGTGGCCCACCACGTCACCGGACACGTCTTCGACGCGGGCCACGACCTCGCGGAGGAAGTACCCGACGAAATGGCCGACGTCATCCTGCCGTTCCTGACCGCGCACCGGTAGCCGACGCCCACCGCCGGGGGCGGGAAGGCCCCTCGCCGGCACGCGGCCGCGCCGCCCCTCACCCTGGAAGCACTGCTGGAAACCCATGGGGCGCGAGTGCCGTACGGCGCCAAGATCACTGGACCAGACCAGCCTCTGTTCCACGTTCTCCGGGTCGGCGACGGACTGGATCAGTCGTGCTGCCCAACCGTTCCGGTAGACATACGTCCTGTTGTCCGTCAGCCGGGAACACGGGGCGTCGAGCGGCAACCTCTCCGGAATGAACTCGGCGTGCTCCATCTCCCCGACCGCGCTCGGCGACGACGACGCCTTCCGGTCGAGACAGTCGGCGACAACGCTCGGCACGTACACGCGGTAATCGCCAGCCCTCGCATAGGGGACGTGGACGGGAATGTAGTTCCCGAACCTCCGGCTGAACACCGGGACAACGGCATGCCCGCCGGGGTGGTCCGATACCGTTCCCCCGGATTGCCGTGCCACTCGGCGTCCAACGCCTCGGGAAGCGGATTGACGCTCGCGTCCATCCCGGTCAACTTGGGCGCGGAGGACCGGGTTGGTCCGTTCCGGGACATCTGACCAGCCAGACTCAGTAGGTCCGCACTCAGCGTCGCTTGCCCTCGGCGCCCGATCGATACTCGCCACTCGACAGGTCTGACCTGCCCGATAAGGTGCCTGACACCCCATCAGAACGAGCGTCAAATGAGCGTCAAGTTACCTCGCAGACCGTCATTTGAGCGTCAAGATATCGCCCGTAACGCCCTTAGCGCACATCATGCGCACCCATCAAAACCGCAGGTCAGAAACCCTTCGCCGCAGGCTCCAGAATCGCCACGCACTCCACATGATGCGTCATAGGAAACAGATCGAACGCCCGCAGCGTCCGCACCCGGTAGCCGCCCTCGCGGAAGTACCCCAGGTCCCGGGCCAGCGCGGCGGGATCGCAGGCTACGTAGGCGATGCGGCGGGCGCCGAGGGTGGAGAGGTGGGCGACCGTCTTGCGGCCGGCGCCCGCCCTCGGGGGGTCGAGGACGATGAGGTCGACCTCGGTGATGCCGGTGCGCGGCAGGACCGATTCGACCTTGCCCTGCTCGACGCGGACCCGCGGGAAGTCGGCCAGGTTGTGCCGCGCGTCCTCCACCGCCCGCTTGCCCGACTCGATGCCGAGGACCGCGCCCTGCTCGCCGAGGCGGTCGGCGAGGGCGCCGGCGAAGAGGCCGACACCGCAGTACAGGTCCAGGGCCATGTCACCCTTGCGCGGCAGCAGGCCCTGCATCACCGCCGTGACCAGCGTGTCCGCCGCCTTCGGGTGGACCTGCCAGAAACCGCCGCCGCCGACCCGGTACGTACGGCCGTCCGCGCGCTCGCGCACAAAGGGCCGGCCGTGCACGCGGTGCACGCCACCGGACTTCTCGTCCACCCGCAGGACGGACACCGGCCGGTCCAGCTCGACCAGCGGCAGGCGGGCGCCGGGGCGCGGGGTGAGGACCACCTGGCGGTCCTGGGAGCCGGTCGCCGCGATCGCCTCGACCGACTCCATGCCGGTCCAGTCCCGCTTCTCGATGCCGAGCTCGCTCACGCCCGCCGCCGCGATCATGCAGTGGTCGATCGGCTCGACCTCGTGCGAGCGGTGGCGGCGCAGGCCCGCCTTGCCCGTAGCGGCGTCCACCGCGTACTGGACCCGCGTGCGCCACTGCGGCACCTGGCCGGCGGGCAGCTTGTCGCCCTCGGCCGGGACCACCGTGCCGTCCCAGCCCGCCTCCTCCGGGGTGAGGCCGGCCAGCCGCTGGAGCTGTTCGGCGATCACGTCGGCCTTGAGGCGGCGCTGGGCGCCGGGCTTGGCGTGCTGCCAGTCGCAGCCGCCGCAGCGGCCGGGGCCGGCGAAGGGGCAGGGGGCCTCGATGCGGTCCTTGGACGGCTCCAGGATCCGTACGGCGTCCGCGCGCAGGAAACGCGCGCCCTCCTCGCCCTCGGTCACCCGGGCCACCACCCGCTCGCCGGGCAGCGCGTGCCGGACGAACAGCACCTGGCCCTCGGACGTACGGGCGATGCAGTGGCCGCCGTGGGCGACGGGGCCGACCTCGACCTCGTACTCCTCACCCACCAGAGACACCGGAGACTTGGTCGGTTCTGCCTGCATGGTGAGGTGACTCCAGATCGAAGAGAAGAGAAAGAGAAAGAAGGACGGGGGCGGTCGGCCGACGGTCGACAGCCCACCAGTCTACGGCCTTCCCGTCCCTCTCGGTCCCGGCCGGATATGCCGCCGGCCGCCTCCCTCAGTCCTTCCCCGACGGCTCCTTGGGCCGTTCCACGGCCGGGCCCCGGCGGACCGCGCCCGGTGCGTTCCACTCCTGGCGCTTGCGGGCGCGGGCCCGGGCGGCCTCGGAGGAGGCGAGCTGGTAGGGGACGGAGGTGACCATGACGCCGGGTGTGAAGAGCAGGCGGCCCTTCAGGCGCAGGGCGCTCTGGTTGTGCAGCAGGTGCTCGTACCAGTGGCCGACCACGTACTCGGGGATGATCACGGAGATCGCGTCGCGCGGGGACTCCTTGCGCAGGCTCTTGACGTACTCGATCACCGGGCGGGTGATCTCCCGGTACGGGGAGTCCAGCACCTTCAGCGGTACGTCGATCCCGCGCCGCTCCCACTCCTCGCGCAGTGCCTTGGTCTCGGCCGGGTCGACGTTGACGGTCAGCGCCTCCAGGGTGTCCGAGCGCATCAGCTTGGCGTAGGCGAGGGCGCGCAGCGTGGGCCGGTGGATCTTGGAGATCAGGACGACGGAGTGCACCCGGGAGGGGCGGACCATGTCGTCGCTCGGGCCCTCGGGCGCGGCGATCTCCTCGGCGACCCGGTCGTAGTGCTTCCGGATCGCGGTCATCGTCGCGTAGAAGATGCACATGCCGAGCAGGGCCACCCAGGCGCCGTGCGTGAACTTGGTGACCAGCACGACCACCAGCACCAGGCCGGTGAAGAAGGCGCCGAACGCGTTGATCGCGCGGGAGCGGATCATGTGGCTGCGCTTGGCCGGGTCCTTCTCGGCGGCGAGGTGGCGGTTCCAGTGCCGGACCATGCCGGTCTGGCTGAGCGTGAAGGACACGAACACGCCGACGATGTACAGCTGGATCAGGCGGGTGGAGTCGGCGCCGTAGATGAACACCAGCAGCGTGGCCGCGCCGGCGAGCAGCACGATGCCGTTGGAGAAGGCGAGCCGGTCGCCGCGGGTGTGCAGCTGGCGCGGCAGGTAGCGGTCCTGGGCGAGGATCGAGCCGAGCAGCGGGAAGCCGTTGTACGCCGTGTTGGCGGCCAGGAACAGCACCAGCGCGGTGGCGGCGGCGAGCAGGATGAACAGGAAGCTGCCCTTGCCGAAGACCGCCTCGGCGACCTGGGAGATGACCGGGTTCTGGACGTAGTCGGGGCCGACCGGGATGCCGTGGTGCAGCAGGTCGGTGGCCGGGGTCTCGGCCATGCGGACCTTCGTCGTCATCGCGAGGGCGATGATGCCGCAGAACATGGTGACGGCGAGCAGGCCCATCATCGCGAGCGTGGTGGCCGCGTTCTTCGACTTGGGCTTGCGGAAGGCCGGGACGCCGTTGGAGATCGCCTCGACGCCTGTGAGGGCCGCGCAGCCGGAGGAGAAGGCGCGCAGCAGCAGGAAGACCAGCGCGAAGCCGGCGAGGCCCTGGTGCTCGGCCTTGATGTGGTAGTCGGCCGTGGGGGCGCGCATGGTGTCGCCGAGGACCAGGCCCCGGAAGGCACCCCAGAGGATCATGATGAAGACGCCGCCGACGAAGACGTACGTCGGGATGGCGAAGAGTTTGCCGGACTCCTTCACGCCGCGCAGGTTCATCAGCGTCAGCAGCACGATCACGGCGACCGCGCAGAGCACCTTGTGCTCGACGACGAAGGGGACCGCGGAGCCGAGGTTCTCGATGCCGGAGGAGATGGAGACGGCGACGGTCAGGACGTAGTCCACGAGCAGGGCGCTGGCCACGGTGAGCCCGGCCTGGGGGCCGAGGTTGGTGGTGGCGACCTCGTAGTCGCCGCCGCCGCTCGGGTAGGCGTGCACGTTCTGCCGGTAGGAGGCGACCACGGTGAACATCAGCACGACGACCGCGACGGCGATCCAGGGGCTGAAGTGGTACGCCGACACGCCCGCGATGGACAGGACCAGCAGGACCTCCCCCGGCGCGTAGGCGACGGAGGACAGCGGGTCGGAGGCGAAGACGGGGAGTGCGATGCGCTTCGGCAGGAGGGTTTCGCCCAGCCGGTCACTGCGCAGTGCGCGCCCGATCAGGATCCGTTTGGGCACGTCGGTCAGTTTGGACACGAGAGAGGATCGTAAGCCTTCGTACGGGCACCCGCCCACCCGGCGTGCGGTATCTGCCTCACGAGTGAAATCGGGGGCGTGCGGAACTTCGGAATCCGTGGTGGCGGGTGCCCGCCGTGCCCGGGGGGCAAACGCCGCCTGCCGTCGCCCCCGGGGGGCCGCCCGCGCGTGGCCGCGGGGCCGATCGGGGCACCGTCCGTTCCGTGGGGCCTCGGAATCCAGACCTCGCGGGCGTGCTCAGGATCACTCGCCGACGGCTCGCTCCGTGCCGGGCAGGGGGGTGCGGGGCGCGTGGCGCCCGTGTGTAGCTTTGGGCGTCTGTCTGAGACCCTGATGCTTGAGCAGTAACTTTTGGACACCGGAAGGACGGTCGTGCACATCGTCATCATGGGCTGCGGAAGAGTGGGTTCCGCTCTTGCCCAGACCCTGGAGCAACAGGGCCACACGGTCGCCGTGATCGACCAGGACCCCACCGCCTTCCGCCGGCTGGGCCCGGGCTTCGGGGGCCGCCGGGTCACCGGCGTCGGCTTCGACCAGGACACCCTGCGCGAGGCGGGCATCGAGGAGGCCGGCGCCTTCGCCGCGGTCTCCAGCGGTGACAACTCCAACATCATCTCCGCGCGGGTGGCCCGCGAGATGTTCGGCGTGGAGAACGTGGCGGCCCGTATCTACGACCCCCGGCGCGCCGAGGTCTACCAGCGGCTGGGCATCCCCACCGTGGCCACGGTCCGCTGGACCGCCGACCAGATGCTGCGCCGGCTGCTGCCCTCGGGCGCCGAGCCGCTGTGGCGCGACCCCACCGGCGGGGTGCAGCTCGCCGAGGTGCACGCCTCACCGAAGTGGGTCGGCCACAAGATCAGCAAGCTCCAGGAGGAGACGGGCGTCCGGGTGGCGTTCCTGACCCGGCTGGGCGAGGCGGTCCTGCCCACCTCCCAGACGGTGCTGCAGGAGGGCGACCTCGTGCACGTGATGATGCGGACGGACGACGTGGACAAGGTCGAGGCGGCGTTCGCCAGTGGCCCGGAAGAGGAGGGCGGTCACTGATGAGGGTCGCCATTGCCGGGGCCGGCGCGGTCGGCCGCTCGATCGCGGGCGAGCTGCTGGAGAACGGCCACGAGGTCCTGCTGATCGACAAGGCGCCGACCGCCATCTCGGTCGAGCGCGTCCCGCAGGCGGAGTGGCTGCTCGCCGACGCCTGTGAGATCACCTCCCTGGACGAGGCGGCGCTCCAGCGCTGCAACGTCGTGATCGCCGCGACCGGCGACGACAAGGTGAACCTGGTCGTCTCGCTGCTGGCGAAGACCGAGTACGGCGTCCCGCGCGTCGTCGCCCGGGTGAACAACCCCAAGAACGAGTGGCTGTTCAACGAGGCCTGGGGCGTGGACGTGGCCGTCTCCACCCCGCGGCTGATGTCCGCCCTGGTCGAGGAGGCGGTGAGCGTCGGCGACCTGGTCCGGCTGCTGCGCTTCAGCCACGGCGACGCCAACCTGGTGGAGCTGACCCTGCCCGAGGAGTCGGCCCTGGCCGGCACCCAGGTGGGGGACGTGGAGTGGCCGCAGGACACCTCCCTGGTCACGATCATCCGCGGTACGCGGGTGCTGACCCCCTCCAAGGAGGACTCCCTGGAGCCGGGCGACGAGCTGCTGTTCGTGGCCGCCCAGGCCCGGGAGGAGCAGCTGGAGGAACTGCTGTCGGTGCGGCGCGAGAGCTGAGCCCGGGCCTACGGAAAGGGCGCCCTTGGTGACAAGGGCGCCCTTGGTGACAAGGGCGCCCTTCGTCGTCGTACGACGGCCGCTCACGCCTCCCGGCGGTGCCGCCCCCCGTCGGACTCACCGGTCTCCGCGGCCAGGGCGGCGGCCTTGCGCTCCTTCTCGGCCTTCTGCGCCTCCTCCTGCGCCTCCATCTCCGCGAACACGTCGATGGGCGCGGGTGCCTTCGCCAGGAAGACCCAGGTCAGCCAGACCGCGAGCAGGAACGGCGGGATCTTCAGGGCGACCAGGACCCAGCCGAGCTGGGTGGTGTCGGCCCACCAGTACAGCGGGAAGAGGATCGCGCACTTGGCGAGCAGGATCAGGCCCCAGGCCCAGCTCGCCTTGGTGTACGCCTTCTTGCGGCCCGGGTTGCGGGTGCGCCAGGAGAGGTTCTCCTTGAAGACCGGGCCCAGGATGAGGCCGATCAGCGGGACCCCGGCGAGGGCGGTGACGATGTACGCCACGGCCAGGCCGAGCGTGTAGAGCATGCCGGGGAGGTAGAAGTCCTTGGCGTTGCCGGTGAACATCGCGAAGACGACGCCGAAGGCCACGCCGAAGACACCGCTGAAGGCGTGCTTGACCGTGTCCCGCATGGCCAGCCGGACCACGACCAGCACCAGGGAGACCGCCAGCGCGGCGATCGCGGACAGGTGCAGGTCCTTGTTGATCGTGAAGATCGCGACGAAGAGCAGGCCCGGCACGACCGTCTCGACCATGCCGCGGACCCC
The DNA here is from genome assembly GCF_011820545.1 of Streptomyces sp. DSM 40868. Classification (NCBI taxonomy): domain Bacteria; kingdom Bacillati; phylum Actinomycetota; class Actinomycetes; order Kitasatosporales; family Streptomycetaceae; genus Streptomyces; species Streptomyces sp. DSM 40868. The sequence goes on along the minus strand of NZ_CP050504.1, from coordinate 6,510,722 downwards.
GCCGAAGGCCTCGAAGAGCGCCGCCTCGGTCACCGCGCGGGCGTCTTGGGGCTGAGTCTGGTCGGTGTCTTCGGTCGGCTTGTCGAGGGACGTCACCGGCTACTCCCGTCCGAGGGGTCGCAGTTCGTATTTCGGGTTGAACAGCACCCGGCGGCCCCGGCTCATCGAGATCCGGCCCGATGCGATCAGCTTGCGCCCCGGTTCGATCCCGACGATGGAGCGCCTGCCGAGCCACACGACGTCCAGGGCGGCGGAGCCGTCGAAGAGTTCGGCCTCCAGGGCCGGGACTCCGGCGCGCGGGCGCAGGGTGACCGTGCGCAAGGTACCAGTTACGGTGACGATCTGCCGGTCGTGGCAGTCGCCTATCTTGGTGCAGCCTGCCGTCTCGGCGTCTTCGCGCAGCTCCTCGGACTCCAGGTCCTCCTGCGACGAGGAGAGCCGGTCGAGCATGCGCCGGAACCGGCCGGCCGGCTTTTCGGAACGAGGAACAGCAGTCATATGTGAAGCGTACCGGGGCCGTCGGCAGGGCCGACAGGGCGCTGAGAGCGCCCGTCGGCTCACTTCTCGAACCTGTATCCCATCCCCGGCTCCGTGATGAAGTGCCTGGGATGCGACGGGTCGGTCTCCAGCTTGCGCCGCAGCTGGGCCATGTAGACCCGCAGGTAGTTGGTCTCGGTGCCGTACGACGGCCCCCACACCTCCTGCAGCAGCTGCTTCTGGCCGACGAGGCGGCCGGTGTTGCGCACCAGCACCTCCAGCAGGTGCCACTCGGTGGGGGTGAGCCGGACGTCCTTGCCGTCGCGGTGGACCTTCTTCGCGGCGAGGTCGACGGTGAAGCCCTCGGTCTCCACGGTCGTCAGGTCGTCCTCGCCCGGCCCGGCCGGTTCGGCCCGGCGCACCGCGGCCCGCAGCCGGGCCAGCAGCTCGTCCATGCCGAACGGCTTGGTCACGTAGTCGTCGGCGCCCGCGTCCAGCGCCTCCACCTTCTCGTCGGAGGAGTGCCGGGCGGACAGCACCAGGATCGGCACCCGGGTCCAGCCGCGCAGGCCCCGGATCACCTCCACGCCGTCCATGTCGGGCAGGCCCAGGTCGAGGACGACCACGTCGGGGTGGCGGGAGGCGGCGAGTTCGAGGGCGGTCCTGCCGTCGGGGGCCGCGTCCACCTCGTACGCGCGTGCCTTGAGGTTGATCACGAGGGCACGCACGATCTGCGGCTCGTCGTCGACCACGAGCACCCGGGTCATATGGTGTGCCTTTCCGGTTCGGTACGGAACTCCCCGGCGGGGAGCGGCTCGGGGCGCGGTCCGGCCGCGCACAGGCTCAGCACCATGGTGAGCCCGCCGCCCGGCGTGTCCTCCGCGGTGAGGGTGCCGCCCATGGCCTCGGCGAAGCCCCGGGCGACCGCGAGGCCGAGCCCGACGCCGGCGCCGCGCGGAGCGTCCCCGTAGCGCTGGAAGGGCTCGAAGATCCGCTCCTTGGCCTCGTCCGGCACGCCCGGCCCGCGGTCCACCACGCGCACCTCGACCCGGTCGGCGATGGCGCTCGCGGCCACCAGGACGCGCCGCCCGGGCGGGCTGTACTTGACGGCGTTCTCCACCAGGTTGGCCACCGACCGCTCCAGCAGCCCGGGGTCCACGGCGACCATCGGCAGCGTCTCGGGCACGTCCAGGCCGACGCTGTCCTCGGGCACGCCGCCCAGGGCCATCGGTACGACCTCGTCCACGTCGATCTCGCGGATCAGCGGCGTGACCGTGCCGGTCTGGAGGCGGGACATGTCGAGGAGGTTGCCCACGAGGTGGTCGAGCCGGTCGGCGCCCTCCTCGATGCCCTTCAGCAGCTCGGCCCGGTCCTCCTCGGACCAGGCCACGTCGTCGGAGCGCAGGGAGGACACGGCGGCCTTGATGCCGGCCAGCGGGGTGCGCAGATCGTGGCTGACGGCGGCCAGCAGGGCGGTGCGGATGCGGTTGCCCTCGGCGAGCGCGCGGGCCTGGTCGGCCTCCTCCTGGAGGCGCCGGCGCTCGAGGACCACGGCGGCCTGGGCGGCGAAGGCGGCCAGCACCCGGCGGTCCGCGGCGGGCAGCACCCGGCCGGTGAGCGCGAGCGCCATGTGGTCGCCGACGGGCATGTCCACGTCGGCGTCCTCGGGGCGCTCCAGCGGCGGCCCGAAGCCGGCCCGGCCCGCGCAGGTCCAGGGCGCCACGTCGCTCTCCCGCTCCAGCAGTGCGGCGGACTCCATGGCGAAGGTTTCGCGGACCCGTTCCAGCAGCTCCTCCAGGCTGGTCTCGCCGCGCAGCACGTTGCCGGCGAGGAAGGAGAGGATCTCCGACTCGGCGCGCAGCCGGGCCGCCTGGTCGGTGCGCCGGGCGGCGAGGTCCACCACCGAGGCGACCGACATGCCGACCCCGAAGAAGATCGCGATGGCGACGATGTTCTTGGGGTCGGCGACGGTCAGCCGGTGCAGCGGCGGGGTGTAGAAGTAGTTCAGCAGCAGCGAGCCGAAGGCCGCCGAGGCCAGCGCGGGCAGCAGGCCGCCGAGCAGGGCCGCGGCGACGGTGACGGCCAGGAACAGCAGCATGTCGTTGGCGAGGCCGAGGCCGGCGGTGTTCAGGCCGAGCGCGAGGACGACGGGGCCGGCCAGTCCGACCGCCCAGCCCCACAGGATCCGGGCCCGCCCGAGCCGGCCGCCGCGGGCCACGGGCAGTCCCCGGCCCTTGGCGACCTCCTCGTGGGTCACGATGTGGACGTCCAGGTCGGGGCCGGAGTCCCGGGCGACCGTGGCGCCGACGCCGGGCCCGAAGACGTACTGCCAGGCCTTGCGGCGCGAGGAGCCCAGCACGATCTGGGTGGCGTTCACCCCGCGCGCGAAGTCGAGCAGCGCGGCCGGTATGTCGTCGCCGACCACATGGTGGAACGTTCCGCCGAGGTCCTCAACGAGCGTGCGCTGGACGGCCAGCTCCTTCGGGGAGGCCGAGGTCAGCCCGTCGCTGCGGGCGATGTAGACGGCCATGACCTCGCCGCCGGCGCCCTTCTCGGCGAGCCGGGCGGCCCGGCGGATGAGGGTGCGTCCCTCGGGGCCGCCGGTCAGGCCCACCACGATCCGTTCCCGGGAGCCCCATATCGCCGAGACCCGGTGCTCGCTGCGGTACTCGTTCAGGTACTCGTCGACCCGGTCGGCCACCCACAGCAGCGCCAGCTCGCGCAGGGCGGTCAGATTGCCGGGCCGGAAGTAGTTGGACAGGGCCGCGTCGACCTTGTCCGGCGCGTATATGTTGCCGTGCGCCATGCGGCGGCGCAGTGCCTGCGGGGACATGTCGACCAGCTCGATCTGGTCGGCCCGGCGGACGACCTCGTCGGGGACGGTCTCGCGCTGGCGCACGCCGGTGATCGACTCCACGACGTCGCCGAGTGATTCCAGGTGCTGGATGTTGACGGTGGAGACGACGTCGATACCCGCGGCCAGCAGCTCCTCCACGTCCTGCCAGCGCTTGGCGTTGCGGGAGCCGGGGACGTTGGTGTGGGCCAGCTCGTCCACGAGGGCGACGACGGGGGCCCGGCGCAGCACCGCGTCCACGTCCATCTCCTCGAAGACGGCGCCCCGGTACTCCAGCCTCCCGCGCGGCACCTGCTCCAGGCCGTGCAGCAGGACCTCGGTGCGCGGCCTGCCGTGGTGCTCCACGAACGCGACCACGCAGTCCGTGCCCCGCTCGGTACGGCGGTGTCCCTCGGCGAGCATGGCGTAGGTCTTGCCCACGCCCGGTGCCGCGCCGAGGTAGATCCGAAGCGTGCCGCGTCCCATGCCCACATTGTCTTTCCGTGCCAGAAGTCTGCGCAGCGTCGACCTTACGGCCGCCCGGCGGGGCGATCAGACCTGGAAGGGCGAGCAGGGCTCAACTTTGACGCAACCCTGACGAGAAGCGCCCCGAAGGGGCGCGGGGAACTGCGCGAGCAACCACGACGGCGCCGCACCCGGCGACGGACAGGCACCCCCAACGGCGAGCCCCCCCGTTACCGTTTTCATGGCTCCGCAATGGGGCCTCCGGCCTTCGGGTCCGGCATGACTTCCCCCCCTTGTTGTTCATGATCCGGGGGGTGGTGTCACCGGGTCCGGAGGCATCGACGGACCGCTGATGAGGGGCTTGAGCACCGGCTTCACCCGGGCCGGAAGAGCTCTCCGTAACGTGGATGTGGCAGCTCGGTGCCCTGGCAAGGCCGGACGAAAGCGTGATGGAGGGGCCTGCACGTGATCGACACCGGCGACATCGACGTCTTCCTCGGCCTGGACGTCGGCAAGGGCGAACACCACGCCACCGCCGTCACCCGGGCCGGCAAGAAGGCGTTCGACAAGCGGTTGCCCAACACCGAGCCCAAGCTCCGCGAGCTGTTCGCCAAGCTGCAGGCCAAGCACGGGACGGTGCTGGTCGTGGTCGATCAGCCGGCCTCGATCGGCGCCCTGCCGCTGGCGGTCGCGAGGGACATGGGCTGTCCGGTCGCCTATCTGCCGGGGCTGACGATGCGGCGGATCGCCGACCTCTACCCGGGCGAGGCGAAGACGGACGCGAAGGACGCGTTCATCATCGCCGACGCCGCCCGGGCGATGCCGCACACGCTGCGGGCGATCGACGGCGAGGACGAGACGATCGCCGAGCTGGAGATGATCGTCGGGTTCGACGACGACCTGGCCGGCGAAGCCACTAGGGTCGCGAACCGGCTGCACGGTCTGCTGACCCAGGTCCATCCGTCGCTGGAACGGGTTCTGGGGCCGAGGTTGCAGCACCCGGCTGTCCTCACGTTGCTGGAGCGGTTCGGGTCACCGGCCCAGATACGCAAGGCCGGACGGCGGCGGCTGGTCACGCTGCTGCGGCCGAAGGCACCGCGGATGGCCGAGCGGCTGGTCGAGGAGATCTTCGCCGCTCTGGACGAGCAGACCGTCACCGTTCCGGGGACCGAGGCGGCCGCGCTGATCGTCCCGAGCCTGGCCGGATCGCTCGCTACCGTCCTTGACCAGCGGAAACTACTGGCCGGGCGGATCGAGGAACTGCTGGAGGCCCACCCTCTTTCGAAAGTCCTGACGTCGATGCCGGGAGTCGGCGTCAGGACGGGAGCCAGGATCCTGATCGAGGTCGGCGACGGCAGCACGTTCCCGACCGCCGGCCACCTCGCGGCTTACGCCGGACTCGCCCCGGCCACGAGGAGCTCGGGCTCATCGATCCGCGGCGAACAGCCCTCCAGGAGAGGAAACAAGCAGCTCAAAAGGGCCTTCTTCCTCTCCGCGTTCGCCGCCCTGGGCGACCCGGCCTCCCGGGCCTACTACGACAAGAAGATCGCCCAGGGCAAGCACCACACCCAGGCCCTGCTCTGCCTCGCGAGACGTCGGGCCGACGTTCTCTTCGCGATGCTCCGCGACGCAACCTTCTACGAACCCCAACCCGCAGGAGCCAGGTGACGGTTCAGACTCATCGATCAGTCCTCCTCCGGCCGAAGCCGTCGGCGAGCGGCCTCAAGTTGCTGGTCATAGTCAGGCGCGAACAGCCCAGGAAGGGACTTGTCCAGCGTCCCGGCGATGCGATGGATCGGCGCCCAGACCGCCGGATCGTCGACAACCCGGCTCAGGTCCGTCATCTGGAGCTTCTCCAGCCAGTCCGACAGCACCAGCGCCTCGTCACTCGTGAGCTTGATCGTGACCTGGCTATCCCCCATGCACACCCCTACGGCTCGGCCCCGCCCTCGACCACACGAACCTACTGGTCCTCGACCTTGACCAAACAGATAGGGGCACCCCCCCCGCAAAAACGGGCCGCGCCTCGAAGGCACGGCCCGTGTATCCCGGCTGAAGCCGTCAGCGGACCTCGGTGATCTCCGGACCCCGCTGCAACTGCCCCATCCCGCCGGAGAAGCGCGAGCCCTCCTCCTGCTGGACACCCTCGGGCACCATCTGCGCGTCGTTCGGCAGCTTCAGGACGATCGGGTCGCGCGGAGCCATCGGACCCTCGCCGCGCACCACGACGGTGTCGCGGAAGATCTGCTCCAGCAGCCCGGCGGCCTCCGGCTGCACCGCGCCCTGCCCCGAGATCACACCGCGCAGGAACCAGCGCGGGCCGTCCACGCCGACGAACCGGACGACCTGGAAGCCACCGGTGCCGTCGGGCAGCTGCACCGGTACCCGGGCGCGCAGCTCCCAGCCGAGCGGGCCCTCGACCTCGTCGACGATGCCACCCTGCTGGGTGATGCCGGACGCGATCTCCTCGCGTACCTCGCCCCAGATGCCCTCGCGCTTGGGCGCGGCGAACGCCTGGAGCTGGATGGCGCTGTCGCGCAGCACGACGGTGGCGGCGACGATGGCGTCCCCGGCCACCTCCACCCGCAGCTCCATGCCGTCGACGCCCGGCACGAACAGCCCGCCGAGGTCCACGCGGCCCTCGGCCGGGTCGCGCACCTCGCTGCTGTCCCACGGCCCGTCGGGCCGGGGCCCGGGCTCCAGCCGGAGGCGCTCGCGTCCGGCCTCCTCCTCGTCCGCCTCGGTGTCGACGCTGTCGACGACCTGCTCGGCCTCGCCGGCCGCGTCCTCGGCGGCACCCTTCTTCTTGCGACGTCCGAACACGTCACTGTCCTTCCCGGTCGGATACGACCGAAGCGTATCGATTCCCACCCGTCGGACCGCCTACGGCGGCCTGACCGCTTGTGCCGCTGTCGCCGCCCACCGCGGCATGGCCGCCGGTGGACCCGAAGCCCCCCTCGGCCCGCGCCGAGCCGGGAAGTTCCGCGACCTCCTGGAAGCGGACCCTCTCGACTTGCTGGACGACCAGTTGGGCAATCCGGTCGAAGCGCTCGAACCGCACGCTCTCGCGCGGGTCGAGATTCACCACGATCACCTTGATCTCCCCACGGTACCCGGCATCAACCGTCCCCGGGGCATTCACGAGGGCGACACCGCAGCGGGCGGCGAGGCCGGACCGCGGGTGCACGAACGCCGCGTACCCCTCCGGGAGGGCGATCGACACTCCCGTGGGCAGCACGGCGCGCTCGCCGGGCGCCAGCTCGCAGGGCTCGGTGGTGCGCAGATCGGCCCCGGCGTCACCCGGGTGTTCGTACGCCGGGAGCGGGACGTCGGGGTCCACCCGGCGGATCAGCACGTCGAGGGGGCTACGGCTCACGGGTTCACCTCGAAGGCGCGGGTGCGCCGGATCTGGTCCGGGTCGTTCATGGCGGCCTGGATCTCCTCCCGGCGGCCGTGGTCGATGAAGTGGTCCACCTTGACCTCGATGAAGAGGGCGTCGGCGCGGACGGCGACCGGGCCGCCCGGGCCGCCGACGCGTCCGGTGGCGGTGGAGTAGATCTTGCGTCCGGCGACGGCGGTGACCTCGGCCGCCAGGAACAGTGTGGCGCCCACGGGCACGGGCCGGACGAAGTCCGTCTCCAGCCGTCCGGTCACGGCGATGGTGCGCAGCAGCCAGTTCAGCGAGCCGAGGGTCTCGTCCAGGGCCGCGGCGAGCACGCCGCCGTGGGCGAGTCCCGGGGCGCCCTGATGGGCGGGGCGCACGGTGAACTCGGCGGTCAGCGACACACCCTCTCCGGCCCGGGCCTCCAGGTGCAGTCCGTGCGGCTGGCCGGGGCCACAGCCGAAACAGTGTTCGTAATGGGCACCGAGGAGTTCCCCGGGCGCGGGCGCGTCGGGGTGCCGTATGGGCTTGCCCGCGTCGGCGGGAGGCTGAAGAGCTGCGGAACTACCACTCACAGCCGCAGACCTTACCCGCGCATCGGCCGACTACGGATCCCATGCCAAGCTAGGTTTCATGCAGCTCTCCGCCACCCCCTACGAAGAACGTCTCACGGCTCCCCGCTCGTGGTGGGTGATCAGCCTCCTGGTGGGCGTCTCGCTCGCCCTGATCCTGCTGCCGTTCGGCACCCTGCCCCTGCTCGGCGGCCTGGTCGGCGGTACGGCCGCGGCGGCCGTGGTGGCCAGCGCCTACGGCTCCCCGCGCATCCGGGTCGTGGGGGACTCGCTGATCGCGGGCGAGGCCAGGCTGCCGGTGTCCGCGCTGGGCGCGACGGAGATCCTGGACGCCGAGGAGGCCCGCGCCTGGCGGACGTACAAGGCGGACACCCGCGCCTTCCTGCTGCTGCGCGCCTACATCCCGACGGCACTGCGCGTGGAGGTCACCGACCCCGAGGACCCGACGCCGTACCTGTACCTGTCGACGCGGGAGCCGCAGAAGCTCGCCGCGGCGATCGACGCGGCGCGGAAGGCGCACGCCTAGAACGCCCGGCCGGCGCCCGGTCAGGGCTCTTCGGGAAGCCCGGGCAGTTCCAGCGGTCGCTCCGGCTTCTCCAGGGGTGGCAGCTCCGGCAGCTCGTCCCAGGGCACCCTCGTCCTGCGCAGGTCGGCCCGGATACGGTCGGCGAGCTTTCTGGTCTCCCGGCGGTTCACCACCGCCCCGACCGCGGCTCCGACCAGGAACGGCGCCAGGTTGGGCAGGTTGCGGACCATCCGCTTCATGATCCGCTGGCGCAGTTCGCGCTTCATCCGGCCGCCGAGGGCCGTGTCGTACGTCGACGGCTTCGTCACGTCGATGCCGCGCTCCCCCGACCAGGAGGACAGATACGCGGCGGTACGGGCCTTGAGGCCGCCCGGCGGGCGGGCGCCGTAGACCTCGTGCAGTTCGGCGATCAGCTTCAGCTCGATCGCGGCGACCCCGGTGACCTCCGCGGCCAGTTCGGTCGGCATGGCCGGGGGCACCGGCAGCATCGCCGCCGCCCCGATTCCGGCGCCGACCGTGGAGGTGCCGGCCGCCGCGCCCTTCACCAGCTTGTCGGCCAGCTCCTCGGGGCCGAGGCCGGGGAACTGGCGACGCAGGGTCGCGAGGTCGCGTACGGGGATACGCGGGGCGATGTCGATGACGCGGTCCGCGAGGTGGGCGAGGCCCGCACGGGCCCGGCTGCCGCCCCTGCGGGCGCCTTCCCGGGCCAGGTCCCGGGCCTTGTCTCGGATCACCGTCGCCCGGCGCCGGGCGACGGGCGCGGGGTGCCGGTCCGGCGCCGGGGGGCCGTCCCGGTCCTCCGCCGGTCCGAGCGAGGCTCCCGCGCCGGGTGAGCCCCGCTCGTCGTCACGCGCGCCGTGCGGGCCGTCGAGCGGCCCTTGGTCCGCTTTCCCCAGGGGGAAGCGGCGCTTCCGGGGAGGGGTCGAGCCAGACATGGCCGACCCGTCCTCAGTCGCAGTCGCGGCAGATCGGCTGACCGTTCTTCTCCCGGGCCAGCTGGCTGCGGTGGTGCACCAGGAAGCAGCTCATGCAGGTGAACTCGTCCTGCTGCTTGGGCAGGACCCGGACGGCCAGTTCCTCGTTCGAAAGGTCCGCGCCGGGCAGTTCCAGGCCCTCTGCGGCCTCGAACTCGTCGACGTCCACCGACGAGGTGGACTTGTCGTTCCTCCGGGCCTTCAGCTCTTCAAGGCTGTCCGAGTCGACGTCGTCGTCGGTCTTGCGTGGAGTGTCGTAATCGGTTGCCATATCGCTCTCCCCCTCTGGGTGTCTGCGGTGTTCTCCAGCGCACGTAACGCGTGAGAGGCCGGACTTGTGCCCGACCTGAAGCGGAGATTTTGCCTCACATCAAGGTCTGTTACTCAATCGACACCCAATCCGACCCCTCAGGAGTGATCGGCTTGGATGGCGGTGAGGACCGTACACGGTCCCGATGTCGCACCTCAAAGGCGCCCCTCCGTGTACTTCCCGTGATCAACGGCCTTGAAAACCAGGACATTCCCGGCTTTCCATCCGTCGCCATGATCACCCTCCGTACATGGCCGGAAATCCGTCCATGTGACTGATCACACAAAGGAGCGTCCGTTCGGCGGCTGGAAAATTCCGCGTAGAGCGAACACGGCCCGCGTGTGTCCGTCCGCGTCACATGGGCAGAGTGACGCGCATCTCCAGGCCACCGCCCTCCCGGGGACGGGCGTGGATGTGGCCGCCGTGCGCCCGGGCCACGGACCGGACGATGGACAGGCCGAGGCCCACGCCCTTGTCGCTGCCCGTGCGCTCGGTGCGCAGCCGGCGGAACGGCTCGAAGAGGTTGTCGATCTCGTACGCCGGCACCACCGGCCCGGTGTTGGAGACCGTCAGCACCGCCTGCCCGTGCTCGACCTCGGTATTCACCTCGACCCAGCCCTTGTCGGGCACGTTGTAGCGCACCGCGTTCTGCACCAGGTTCAGCGCGATCCGCTCCAGCAGGACGCCGTTGCCCTGGACCACCGCCGGTTTGCGCTCGCCCCGGATGGTCACGCCCTTGGCCTCCGCCTCGGCGTGCACCTGGTCGATGGCCTGCGTGGCGACCTCGGCCAGGTCGACCGGTTTGCGCTCCACGATCTGGTTGTCGCTACGGGCCAGCAGCAGCAGTCCCTCGACCAGCTGTTCGCTGCGTTCGTTGGTGGCCAGCAGCGTCTTGCCGAGCTGCTGGAGCTCCACCGGCGCGTTCGGGTCCGACAGGTGCACTTCGAGGAGCGTGCGGTTGATCGCGAGCGGGGTGCGCAGCTCGTGCGAGGCGTTCCCGACGAAGCGCTGCTGCGCCGTGAAGGCCCGCTGGAGCCGCTCCAGCATGTCGTCGAAGGTGTCCGCCAGCTCCTTCAGCTCGTCGTCGGGGCCGTCCAGCTCGATGCGGCGGGACAGGTCCGAGCCGGCCACCTGGCGGGCGGTGCGGGTGATCCGGCCGAGCGGGGACAGCACCCGGCCGGCCATCGCGTACCCGAACGCGAAGGCGATCACGGCCAGCCCCAGCAGGGCCAGCAGGGACCGGCTGAGCAGGTTGTCCAGGGCCGCCTGGCGCTGCTGGTCGACGCAGTGGGCGATCGCCTCGTTGAAGTCCGACAGCGGCACCGGACCGGAGTTGATCGCGGTGACCGCGGGACAGTTGTCGCTGGTGACCTTGATCGCCGAACCGCTGACGATCTTGAACAGCGGCTGGTTGCCGGTGCTGATCGCCTGCGCGGCCAGCAGATAGATGATCGACAGCAGCAGGATGCCGGCGATCAGGAACATGCCGCCGTACAGCAGCGTCAGCCGTATGCGGATCGTGGGCCGCAGCCACGGGAAGGGCGGCTGCGGCCTCCTGGGGTCCCAGGTGGGCTTCGGCGGCGCCTGGGGCGGCGCGGGTGTCGCGGCCACCGGGATCAGATCCGGTAGCCGGAGCCGGGCACGGTGACGATGACCGGCGGCTCGCCCAGCTTGCGGCGCAGGGTCATCACCGTCACCCGCACCACGTTGGTGAACGGGTCGGTGTTCTCGTCCCAGGCCTTCTCCAGCAGCTGCTCCGCCGAGACGACCGCGCCCTCGCTGCGCATCAGCACCTCCAGCACCGCGAACTCCTTGGGAGCGAGCTGGACCTCCTTGCCGTCGCGGAAGACCTCGCGGCGGTTGGGGTCGAGCTTGATGCCGGCACGCTCCAGGACCGGCGGCAGGGGCACGCTGGTACGGCGGCCGAGGGCCCGCACGCGCGCGATCAGCTCGCTGAACGCGAACGGCTTGGGCAGATAGTCGTCGGCGCCGATCTCCAGGCCCTCGACACGGTCGCTGACGTCGCCGGAGGCGGTGAGCATCAGCACGCGCGTGGGCATGCCCAGCTCCACGATCCTGCGGCAGACGTCGTCGCCGTGCACGAGCGGGAGGTCGCGGTCGAGGACGACCACGTCGTAGTCGTTGACGCCGATGCGCTCCAGGGCGGCCGCACCGTCGTACACGACGTCGACGGCCATGGCCTCCCGGCGCAGTCCGGTGGCCACCGCATCGGCGAGCAGTTGCTCGTCCTCGACGACGAGTACGCGCACGTCGCTTGTCCTTCCTGTGTCCACCCGCGCTAGCGCGCCGCGGGCGCGTGCGGGCAGGGGTGTGCGTTGGGGTGTGAGCCCCATCCTGCCCTTTTCGGCCATAAGTCGGCTGTAAGGCGGCCTCCGGGACCGCAGGGACAGGGGTTGCGGGGCGGGAATACGAGAATTTCTCCCGCGGTTAGGTTTCCCCGGAGGGGAGCGGGGGGAGGACGGCTTTACACCCCGCGATCACGCTCTGCATGTGCCGCAGCACCATGCGGCACTCCGCCTTCCGCTTCCGCAGAGCGGGCGTGGGTGTCCGGCACCGTCGCCGCCCGGCCGGGCAGCGCTGGGCACCCGCGAGAGCCGTGATCGCCCCTTCCATACGGCACACCCCCGTGCCACCGACCCACGACCCAGGACGAGGGGGCGCAGCATGGACGCTTTCACCTCAGGACTTCTGCAGCGCATAAGGGCGACCGAGTCCGACCTTTCGCGGGCTCGTGACGAGGGCGACGACTTCCTTGTCGAAGTGGAGCAGGCGGAACTCGACGACCTGCGACGCCTCGCCGCCGAACACGGTGTGGAGGTCGGCGCGTCACGCGTCTGATCGACCCGAGCGCGACGAGGGACCCCGGCGAATCCAGCGCCGGGGTCCCTTCGCGTGCGGCCACGTCTCCGCCCCGGTCAGTCGTGCCACGCCCCGAGGTCCTCCAGCAGCCGCTGGAGCGGTTCGAAGACGCCGGGGGCACCCGCGACCGTCAGCTCCCGTGAGGGCCGCTCTCCGGGCCGTCCGCCGGTCAGCGCGCCGGCTTCCCGGGCGATGAGGTCCCCGGCCGCGAAGTCCCACGGGTGCAGGCCCCGCTCGTAGTACCCGTCGAGCCTGCCGCAGGCCACGTCGCACAGATCGACCGCCGCGGAGCCGCCGCGCCGGATGTCCCGCACCAGCGGGATCAGCCGGGCGGCCAGCTCGGCCTGGTGGGCGCGGACCTCGGTGACGTAGTTGAAACCGGTGGAGACCAGCGCCTGGTCCAGCGGGGGCGCGGGCCGGCAGGCGAGCGCCCGCTCGCCCTCCCACGCGCCCGTGGCCCATGCGCCGCCGCCGCGCACCGCGTGGTACGTCTCGCCGCGCATCGGCGCCGCGACGACTCCGACGACGGTCTCGCCGTCCTGCTCGGCGGCGATGGACACCGCCCAGGTCGGCAGCCCGTACAGGTAGTTCACCGTGCCGTCCAGCGGGTCGATCACCCAGCGGACGCCGCTCGTGCCCTCGGCCGAGGCCCCCTCCTCGCCGAGGAAGCCGTCGTCGGGGCGCCGGCCGGAGATCAGATCGGTGATCAGCTTCTCGGCCGCGATGTCCATCTCGGTGACGACGTCCACGTTGCTGGACTTCGTCCTGGCCACGGCCAGGTCGCTCGGGCGGCCGTCGCGCAGCAGTTCGCCGGCCCGGCGGGCGGCCTCGCGGGCCAGTGCGAGCAGGTCCCGGTGCAGGGGGTCGGTCACGGCTCTCCTCACGCGTAGGGGCTGTCGGCGCCCGCGGCGGCGGGGCGCGGGGCACGGGCCGGGCAGCAGCCGACCGGGCAGACGTTGTGGCTCGGGCCGAGGGCGCCCAGGGCGCAGGGGGTGACCTCCCGGCCGCGTTCCACGGCGGCCCGCTCCAGGATCAGCTCGCGGACGGCGGCGGCGAACCGCGGGTCGGCGCCCACGGTCGCCGAGCGGCGCACGGGCAGGCCCAGCTCCTCGGCCTTGGCCTTCGCCTCGGTGTCGAGGTCGTACAGGACCTCCATGTGGTCGGAGACGAAGCCGATGGGGGCCATGACGACGGCCGGGACGCCGGCCGCGTGCCGCTCCTCGAGGTGGTCGCAGATGTCGGGCTCCAGCCACGGGATGTGCGGGGCGCCGGAGCGGGACTGGTAGACGAGCTGCCAGGGGTGGTCGACGCCGGTGCGCTCGCGGACGGCGTCGGCGATCAGCCGGGCCACGTCCAGGTGCTGCGCCACGTAGGCGCCGCCGTCACCGTGGGACTCGACGGGGCCCGAGGTGTCGGCGGCGGCGGTCGGGATGGAGTGGGTGGTGAAGGCGATGTGGGCCCCCGCGCGGACGTCCTCGGGCAGCTCGGCCAGGGCGCGCAGCACGCCGTCGATCATGGGCTCGACGAAGCCGGGGTGGTTGAAGTAGTGCCGCAGCTTGTCCACGGCCGGCGCTTCCACACCCTCGGCCTGGAGGGTGGCCAGCGCGTCGGCGAGGTTCTCCCGGTACTGGCGGCAGCCCGAGTAGGAGGCGTAGGCGCTGGTGGCCAGGACCAGGATGCGGCGGTGGCCGTCGGCGGCCATCTCCCGCAGGGTGTCGGTCAGATACGGCGCCCAGTTGCGGTTGCCCCAGTAGACGGGCAGGTCCAGGCCGTGGGCGGCGAAGTCCTCGCGCAGGGCCCGGAGCAGGGCGCGGTTCTGGTCGTTGATGGGGCTGACCCCGCCGAAGAGGAAGTAGTGCTGCCCCACTTCCTTGAGGCGTTCCTTGGGGATGCCGCGCCCGCGCGTGACGTTCTCCAGGAACGGGACCACGTCGTCCGGGCCTTCGGGGCCGCCGAAGGAGAGCAGGAGCAGGGCGTCGTACGGGGTGGCATCGAGCGCGTCTGGCATGGGTCCGATCCTGCCACCCGGCACTGACAGCGGGGAAACAGCGGTGCGAGGAGTCGGGTTCGGTCCTATTGGCCACCTTTTGCCCGCACGGCTACCGGCCTTTTGCCCGAACGCCTACCGGCCCTTTGTTCGCGCGGCTCATATTGGCGCATTCCGGACCGTCGGCACGGGTTCACTTAGGGTGCCCTTACTTGTAAGCTGTACCGGCTCTATTCGTGCCTTACCGAGCCGCTTCCGGAGACCCCGTGCCCAGCCCCTACAGAGCCTTGTTCGCCGCACCCGGCAGCAAGGCCTTCTCCGCCGCCGGATTCCTCGGCCGGATGCCGCTGTCGATGATGGGCGTCGGCGTGGTCACGATGGTCTCCCAGGTCACCGGCCGGTACGGCCTCGCGGGCGCCCTGTCGGCCACCCTCGCGCTGTCCGCCGCCGCCATCGGCCCGCGCGTCTCCCGGCTGGTGGACCGCCACGGACAGCGCCGCGTGCTGCGCCCGGCGACCCTGGTGGCCCTGACCGCGGCGGCCGGGCTGCTGCTGGCCGTCCGGTTCCGGTGGCCGGACTGGGTGCTGTTCGTCTGCGCCGCCGGGACCGGCTCGGTGCCGAGCCTGGGCGCGATGGTCCGGGCCCGCTGGGCCGCGCTGTACCGGGGCACGCCCCAGCTCCACACCGCGTACTCGTTCGAGTCGGTGGTGGACGAGGTCTGCTTCATCTTCGGGCCGATCGTCTCCATCGGCCTGTCCACGGCCTGGTTCCCGGAGGCGGGCCCGCTGCTGGCCGCCTGTTTCCTCGCGGCCGGCGTCTTCTGGCTGACCGCGCAGCGGGCCACCGAACCGGTGCCGCACCCGGACGAGCGGCAGGGCGGCGGCAGCGCCCTGCGCTCGGCGGGGCTGCGGGTGCTGGTGGCCACCTTCGTCGCGACCGGATCGATCTTCGGCGCGGTGGACGTGGTCACCGTCGCCTTCGCAGACGAGCGCGGCCACAAGGGCGCCGCGAGCCTCGTCCTCGCGCTGTACGCGGCCGGTTCCTGCGTGGCCGCCGTGGTCTTCGGGCTGCTGCGCTTCGGCGGGGCGCCGGAACGCCGCTGGCTGCTGGGCGTGGCGGCGATGGCCGTGAGTATGATCCCCCTCCTACTGGTCGGAAACCTGCCGCTTCTGGCCGTGGCGCTGTTCGTTGCGGGGCTGTCCATCGCGCCGACGATGATCACGACGATGTCCCTCATCGAGGAGCACGTACCTCGCGCGCGGCTCACCGAGGGCATGACCTGGGTGAGCACCGGCCTGGCGGTCGGTGTCGCGCTCGGCTCGTCCGCGGCCGGCTGGGCGATCGACGCGGCCGGGGCGCGGGCCGGGTACGGGGTTCCGGCCGTGTCCGGGGCCGTCGCGGTCGTGGTCGGTTTCCTCGGGTACCGCCGGCTGCGCAGGCCGGCGGCGGGGCGGGGAGGCACCGTTGAGCAGCACAGCGAGCGGGACGTACGGAACCTGGCGTAACTGGGGCGGCAACGTCACCGCGCGGCCCGCCAGGCAGGTCGCACCGGCCTCGGTGGAGGAGCTGGCCGCGGCGGTGCGCCGGGCCCGGGAGGACGGCCTGAAGGTGAAGGCGGTCGGCACCGGGCACTCCTTCACCTCGATCGCCGCCACCGACGGTGTCCTGATCCGCCCTCAACTGTTGACGGGCATACGCACCATCGACCGGCACGCCATGACGGTCACGGTGGAGGCGGGCACCCCGCTCAAGAGACTCAATGCCGCCCTCGCGCGCGAGGGTCTGTCGCTCACCAATATGGGCGACATCATGGAGCAGACCGTCTCCGGGGCCACCAGCACCGGCACCCACGGCACGGGCCGCACCTCCGGCTCCATCGCCGCCCAGATCAAGGGGCTGGAACTCGTCACGGCCGACGGATCCGTGCTCACCTGCTCCGAGCGGGAGAACCCCGAGGTCTTCGCCGCCGCCCGGATCGGCCTCGGCGCCCTGGGCGTCGTCACCGCCATCACGTTCGCCGTCGAGCCCCTCTTCCTGCTCACCGCGCGCGAGGAACCGATGCCGCTGGAGCGGGTCCTGTCGGAGTTCGACCAACTGTGGGCGGAGAACGAGCACTTCGAGTTCTACTGGTTCCCGCACACCGGGAACACCACCACCAAGCGCAACAACCGCAGCGCGGGTCCCCGGCGGCCGGTGGGACAGGCGGCCGCCTGGTTCGAGGACGAGTTCCTGTCCAACGGGGTGTTCCAGGTGGCCCAGTGGGCCGGCCGGGCCGCGCCGGCCGCCGTCCCGGCCATCGCCCGGATCTCCAGCAGGGCCCTGTCCGCGCGGACGTACACCGACATCCCCTACAAGGTCTTCACCTCGCCCCGCCGGGTGCGGTTCGTGGAGATGGAGTACGCCGTCCCGCGCGCCGCCGTGGTGGAGACCCTGCGCGAGCTGCGGGCCATGGTCGACCGCTCGGGGCTGCGGATCAGCTTCCCGGTGGAGGTGCGCACCGCCCCGGCCGACGACATCACCCTGTCCACCGCCTCCGGCCGGGACAGCGCCTACATCGCCGTGCACATGTTCCGGGGCACGCCGTACCAGGCGTACTTCACGGCCGCCGAGCGCATCTTCACCGCGCACGAGGGGCGGCCGCACTGGGGCAAGGTGCACACCCGGGACGCCGAGTACTTCTCCCGGGTATATCCGCGTTTCGGCGAGTTCACGGCGTTGCGGGACCGTCTCGATCCGGACCGGCTGTTCCAGAACGACTATCTGCGGAGGGTCCTGGGGGCGTAGGCGCCGTGGCGGACGCACCCGGCGCGCTGGGTGTGGGGCTCGGGGTGGCGGGGGCCGACGGGGTGGCCGGGGTGCCGCTCGGGGTCCCGCCGGACCCGTCGCCCGGCTCGCCGCTCGGAGAGCCGCCGGGCGTCGGGGACGTGCTGTGGGACGTGTCCCCGCCGCCCGCCGGGGTGTGCCGCGGGGACGGCGTGTCCGACGGGGCCGGCGTGTGGTCGGAGCGGGTGCCGGAGGAGTTCCGGCCGGTGACGGCGTCGCTCACGGTCGTGCCCTTGCCGCCGCTGAAGCTGTTGCCGGAGATCAGTTCGTAGGCCGTGATACCGGCCATCGTGACGCCGAAGACCAGGGCGGCGGCGACCAGCGGACGGCGCCAGCTCTTCACCCGCGCGCGGTAGACGGTGCCCTCGGTGAACTCCCCCGGGGCCGGCACCGTCCGCTCCCGGGGCCGGGCCGCCACCACCGCCTTCTCCCTCAGCTGCTCCCCGGTCCGCTTGAAGAAGTGCTGGAAGACCGTTCCACCACAGGTGGCGAGGACGCTGACCACACCGGCGCCGAGGATCGTGCCGTACACCCCGAAATACGAAGCCAGTTTCGCCGCCACGACCGCCGCCAGGGCGCCGCCCGCCACCTGAGGGACGTTCAGATCGATCCGCTTGCGCCCCGTATCGGGTGTCTCACGCATACCCGGAACTTGCCTGCCTTTCCCGTACTTGATCGACATTGGCCGACCGACTGCACGAGAAGGGGACGTATGGACGAAACCATTAGTTCCGTTTCTGGCGATTGCGTGAAGTTCACCACGTCATGATCGACAAAACCGGTTGCGAACGGCCAAGTCGTACCCCTTGCGAGAAGTTGGCCAGCGCGCCAATCCACGCACGTGGCCCAAATGGAGTACTGTTGCGAGCCCTGGGTCCGGTCTCCCACCAGGAGGTCCGCGGCCCCGCTGGATCACCGGGAGGGGACTAGTTGCACAGGGTGACGGAGTTGGTCACTTAGCGTGGCGAACAGGTAACCGTGCCATAACGGCGGTCCCGGGCCCGCGCCCGACACGCCGGGCAACTCGGCAAGGTTGTGGCAGGCTGCACCCGGGCAGGCCACACTCGACTAGCGGAAGCAGCGACGCACGTGACGTCGGCAGGCACCACCCGGGAGGTCCCCATGCCCGAACTGCGTGTCGTGGCCGTCTCGAATGACGGCACACGGCTGGTGCTGAAGGCTGCCGACTCCACGGAGTACACACTTCCGATCGACGAACGGCTGCGCGCCGCCGTGCGCGGCGACCGGCCGCGTCTCGGCCAGATCGAGATCGAGGTCGAGAGCCATCTGCGCCCGCGGGACATCCAGGCCCGGATACGAGCCGGGGCCACCGCGGAAGAGGTCGCACAGCTCGCCGGCATCCCCGTCGACCGGGTCCGGCGCTTCGAGGGGCCCGTGCTGGCCGAGCGCGCCTTCATGGCCGAGCGCGCCCGCAAGACCCCGGTCCGCCGCCCCGGCGAGAACTCCGGCCCGCTGCTCGGCGAGGCCGTGCAGGAACGGCTGCTGCTGCGCGGCGCCGACAAGGACACCGTGCAGTGGGACTCCTGGCGCCGCGACGACGGCACCTGGGAGGTGCTCCTCGTCTACCGGGTCGCGGGCGAACCGCACTCGGCGAGCTGGACGTACGACCCGCCCCGGCGGCTGGTCCAGGCCGTGGACGACGAGGCGCGCTCGCTGATCGGCGAGTCCGACGACCTGGCCGCGCCCGAGCCGAGCTTCCCGTTCGTCCCCCGGATCGCCCGGCTGCCCCGCGAACGCTCGATGGACCGTGCGCTCGAACGGGTGGACCGGGAGCGGCCCGGCCTGTCCGCGCAACCGCCGGAGCCGGCCGAGGAGAGCACGGGCGAGCGCGACTCGCTGACCAGCCTGCTGGAGGCCGTGCCGAGCTTCCGGGGCGACCTGGTCGTCCCGGAGCGCTCGCCGGACTCCGCGGAGGAGCCCGGCGACGAGCCCGACGCCGAGGAGCCGCCGGCGCCCGCCGCCTCGGCCGGCTCCGCCTACGCGGACGTCCTCATGCCGCGCTCCGTCGGCAGCCACCGTGACCGGCTCGTCGGCGCGACCGACCGCCAGGCCGAGGCCGACGGCGTCCGCCCCGGCCGCCGCGCCGCCGTGCCGAGCTGGGACGAGATCGTGTTCGGCACCCGCCGCAAGAAGCAGGAGTAGGCAGCCGACGGCAGTCGAAAAAAGAGGGGCACGCGTGCGTGCCCCTCTTTTTCGTTCGCCGGTTCCCGGTCGTGGCGCTACCGCGGGTCCGCCCCCACCGCCACCGGACGCGACGGGTCCGAGGACCACTCCGACCAGGAGCCGACGTACAGGGCCGCCGGAATGCCCGCCACCGCCAGCGCGAGCACCTCGTGGGCGCCGGAGACGCCCGAACCGCAGTACACGCCCACCTCGGTGTCCCCGGACACCCCCAGGGCCTTGAAGCGGTCCCTCAGCTCCGCCGCGGGCAGGAAACGGCCGTCGGGGCCCACGTTCTCCGTCGTCGGCGCCGACACCGCGCCCGGGATGTGCCCGCCGACCCGGTCGACCGGCTCCACCTCACCGCGGTACCGCTCCCCCGCGCGGGCGTCCAGCAGCACACCCGTGCGGGCCAGCTCGGCGGCCCCGTCCGCGTCCAGCAGCCCCCCGGCCGCCGGCGCCGGAGTGAAGTCGCCCTCGGCCGGGACCGGCACCTCGGTGGACAGCTCACCCCGCCAGGACGGCAACCCGCCGTCGAGGACCCGCACGTCCGGGTGACCCGTCCAGCGCAGCAACCACCACGCGCGCGCCGCCGCCCAGCCCTGCCCGCCGTCGTACACGACGACCGGCCGGCCGGCCGACACGCCCGCGCGGCGCATCGCGGCACCGAACTCCGCGAGGTCGGGCAGTGGATGCCGGCCCGCCGCG
Organism: Streptomyces sp. DSM 40868; assembly: GCF_011820545.1. Lineage (NCBI taxonomy): Bacteria > Bacillati > Actinomycetota > Actinomycetes > Kitasatosporales > Streptomycetaceae > Streptomyces > Streptomyces sp. DSM 40868. The sequence goes on along the minus strand of NZ_CP050504.1, from coordinate 6,490,604 downwards.
CCCGGCGCCCCGGCCAGCTCCCGGTCCAGGTCGACGAAGACCGCGCCCGGGATGTGTCCGGCCGCGTACTCGGCCCGGCCGTCGAAGGCGGGCGCGCCGGCCGCCTTGGCCAGACTCAGCTGCCAGCGCACGTCCAGCAGGACGGGCGGATTGCCGCCGGTGAGCGCGGGCAGGAGTTCGGATGCGGTGATGATGGCTGTCATGGGGTCCATCCATACGCCAGGGGTGGCCGCGACGTCCAGGTCCGGCTACTCTGCTCGGCCGGACAGGCTCGATCACGGTCCGTACGGGATCGAGCACATGGTGTACCACTGACGGACACCGTCGGCCATCGCCAAGATGGGGCGAAAGACGGCGGATCGGGCATCCTCTCGTAGGTACGGCGAGCGGCGCGGTACGGCCCCGCGGCACCCGGAGGATGCGGGGACCGGCACGGGCGTGCGCGCCGACGGCGCGGACACCCTTCCGGGGAGCGGAAGCGACACGGCCACCGCGAGGGGCCGGGGAGAGAGTGATCGATGACCGAGGCACGGGAGCCGGCCGGTCCGCACGCGCGGCGCCTGCCCGGCACACCCTGCTGGGTGAGCCTGATGGTGCACGGGCTGGATGCCACCGAGGAGTTCTACGGCGAGCTGTTCGGCTGGGAGTTCCGGCCCGGCCCGCAGCAGCTCGGCCCGTATGTGCGGGCGCTGCTCGACGGACGGGAGGTGGCGGGCGTGGGCCGGCTGCCGACGGACCGCCGGCTGCCGGTCGCCTGGACCCCGTACCTCGCCTCGGACGACGCGGACCGGACCGCCGACACGGTACGGCTGTGCGGCGGCACGGTGGCCGTCGGCCCGCTGGACGCCGCCGAGGCCGGGCGGATGGCGATCGCCGCCGATCCCTCCGGGGCGGTGTTCGGGATCTGGGAGGGCGTCGCGCATCCCGGGACGGCCCTGACCGGCGTGCCGGGCACCCCCGTGTGGAACGAACTGCTCACCTTCGAGACGGAAAGCGTCACGAAGTTCTACAAAAGCGTTTTTCCGTACGAGGAGGAGCCGGTGGTCTCCGCCGGTGACGACTGTCTGACCCTGCGTCTGGACGGCCGTCCGGTGGCCGGGCTGCACGGCGTGGGCCACGGCCTGCCCCCGGACCGGGGGCCGCACTGGCGGACGTACTTCGAGGTCGCCGACCTCGACGCGACGCTGCGCCGGGTGGCGGAACTGGGCGGCCGGGTCCTCGCACCGGCGTACGACGGGCCGCACGGGCGGGTGGCGACGGTGGCGGACCCGGAGGGCGCCGAGTTCTCGGTGATCCAGGGGCCGCGCTGAGCCCTCAGGAGGGCCGGTGATCCAGGGGCCGGGCCGAGCCTCAGGAGGGCGAGACGGGCAGTACGTCCGGGGACAGGGCCGCCGCGCGGGCCGTCGCGGCGGTCATCCGGCGCCGGTGGTGCCGGCGGCACAGCACCTCGTAGCCGACCTCGCCCGCGGACTGGTTGACGTCGCCGACGACCACCTGGGCACCCTCGACCACCATCTCGCCGTCTATCGTGCGGGCGTTGTGCGTGGCCCGGGCGCCGCACCAGCACAGCGCCTCCACCTGGAGCACCTCGATCCGGTCGGCCAGCTCCACCAGCCGCTGCGAGCCGGGGAACAGCTTGGAGCGGAAGTCGGTGGTGATGCCGAAGGCGAAGACGTCCAGGCCGAGATCGTCCACCACGCGCGCGAGCTGGTCGATCTGCTCGGGCGCCAGGAACTGCGCCTCGTCGGCGATCACATAGTCGGCCCGGCCGCCCTGGGAGAGGTGGTCCACGAGGTACGCGTACAGGTCCTTGCCGTCCTCGACCTCCACCGCCTCGGTGACCAGGCCCAGCCGGGAGGACAGCTTGCCCTCGCCCGCGCGGTCGTTCCGGGTGAAGATCACGCCCGCCAGGCCGCGCGCGGAACGGTTGTGCTCGATCTGCAGAGCCAGCGTCGACTTCCCGCAGTCCATCGTTCCGGAGAAGAACACCAGCTCGGGCATGAGGGGTTGAGCACCTTTCGGCGAAATCGGTGAAAAGGGAGGGCGGAAGGTCAGGTCAGGTCAGGTCAGGTCAGGAACGTACTTCGAGCAGCGGGACGAGCTGTTCCGCCGGGGTCATCGAGCCGTGGTTGCCGACCAGCGCCGACTCCTTGGGCTCCCGCTCGGAGGCGATGATCAGCACGTCGTCGTGCGCGGCGGCGATCACGTCCCCGATCCGGGGGTACACGCGCTCGTCGCACTCGCCGGGCCGCCCGAACCAGCCGGCCTCGATCGCCTCGTCCCGCGAGGCCACCCAGAACTGCTCGCCGAGCACCTCGCGCCACACGGCCAGCACGTCGTTCTCGGCGCCCGGCACCGCGTACACGTGCCGGGCCCGGCCCTCGCCGCCCAGCAGCGCGACACCGGCCCGCAGCTCCCAGTCCTCGTCGAAGTCGATGCGGTGCCGCTCGTCGAACGGCACGTCGACCATGCCGTGGTCGGCGGTGACGTACAGGGCGCTGCGCGGGGGCAGCTGCTCGGCCAGCCGCTGGGCGAGCCGGTCGACGTACATCAGCTGGCCGCGCCAGGTGTCGGAGGCGATGCCGTAGCGGTGCCCGGAGCCGTCCAGTTCGGCGTAGTACGTGTACACCAGCGAGCGGTCGCCGGCGGCCAGTTGCTCGGCCGCGAGATCCATGCGCTCCTCGCCGGTGAGCCGCCCGTGGAAGGTGCCGCCGCTGAGCGCGACCTTGGTGAGCGGAGTGTGCTCGAAGGCGGGCGAGGTCACCTGGGCGGTGTGCACCCCGGCCTGGTGGGCCAGCTGGAAGACGGTGGGGTACGGCTGCCAGGCGCCCGGTTCGGTGTACGGCTGCCAGCGGAGCTGGTTCATCAGCTCGCCGGTGGCCGGGTTGCGCACGGCGTATCCGGGCAGACCGTGGGCGCCGGGCGGCAGGCCGGTGCCGACGGAGGCGAGGGAGGTCGCGGTGGTCGCCGGGTAGCCGGCGGTGAGCGGGCGGCCGGTGCCGCCGCGGGAACTGCCGAGCAGCGAGGTCAGGAAGGGGGCCTCGTCCGGGTGGGCGGCGAGCTGCTCCCAGCCCAGGCCGTCGACCAGGAAGACGCAGACCCGGTCGGCGGGGGTCAGTTCGCCGATCGTGGCGGTCGGGCCGGGGACGCCGAGGCCGGCGGCCAGGGTGGGCAGCAGGTCGGCGAGGGAGCCGCTGCCGTACTCGGGCAGCGGCGCGGTGTCCAGGGCGAGGGGCTCCGGGTGGTCCCAGGCGGAGAGCTGGGACATCAGCGCGTGAGGTCCGCGGTCGCCTCCGAGATGGCCTGCGCGAAGGCGAGCGCCTGGCGCACCGTCTCCGGGCCGTCCCCGGCCTCGCTGACGCGCAGGCTGAGGTCGTCCGCCGTGGAACTGCCCGTGTAGCCGTGGTCGGCGTCGCAATTGGGGTCGCCGCAGGCGGCGGGCTCCAGGTCGATGCGGTTGACCGCGCCCCAGCCGATGGTCAGCACCACCTCGCGGGGCAGCGTGCCCGGCGTGTACTGCTCGGGGTTGGCGACCACCCGGCTGACCACGACCGACGAGATCCGGTCGAGCTTCACGGACTCGGTGGAGGTGGTGGCGTACGGCGTCGGGGAGGTGCTGTCGGCGGCCTGCTCGTCGGTGTGGCTGACGATGAAGCGGTTGCCGGTGAGGACCAGCACGGTGACGTGCCGGCGGACCTCGTTCTGGTCGAACGTCGTCTCCTGGTGGACCAGGTACGACCGGACGGGCTCGCCGCCCACAGCGGCCTCCACCGCCTCGGCCACGAGGGCCGGGTAGTAGCCGCTGCGCTCGATCGCCGCGCGCAGCCCCTGGGTCGTCGTACTGGTCTTGGCCATGGCGTCCATCCTAATCCGTGGGCAGGGGCACTCCGGGCCAGTCGGACGGACCGGGGGCGGGTGTGGCCGGAGGGTTCCGGACGGCGGTGGGGCCGCTCAGTAGGCCGGCATCGTGCGCGGGCCGAGGTCGTCACGGGCGGGCGGGGGCGCGAGCCGTACCGTGGCGCCGAGGACGCTCACGCCGTGCGGGGCGACGACGACCGGCTCCAGGGTGACCGCGACCACCTCCGGGTGGTCGTCGACCAGCCGGGACACCCGCAGCAGCAGCTCCTCCAGGGCGGGGGTGTCCACGGGGGTGGAGCCGCGCCAGCCGAACAGCAGCGGTGCGGTGCGGATGGAGCGCACCAGCGAGGTCGCCTCCCGGTCCGTGACGGGGATGAGCCGGTGGGCCATGTCCCCGAGCAGCTGGGAGGCGGCACCGGCCAGGCCGAAGGACAGCACGGCCCCGGCCGCCGGGTCGATCACCGCGCGGACGACGGTGTCCACGCCCCGGGGCGCCATCGCCTGCACCACCGGCCGCAGCTCCTGCGCCGGCCCGAACAGCTCGGTCAGCTCGGCGTACGCCCGCAGCAGTTGTTCCTCGTCCGCGAGGTCCAGCCGAACCCCGCCCAGGTCGGCGCGGTGCCTGAGGTGCGGGGCGGTCGCCTTGAGGGCCACCGGGTAGCCGAGCTCGCGGGCGGCGTCCAGGGCGGCGCCCGGGCCGGGCGCGGGCAGGGCACGGCGCACGGGGATGCCGTACCGGCCGAGCAGCTCGCAGGTCTGCTCGGCGGAGATCGTGAGCCCTTCGCCCCGGGCGAGCAGCTCGCCGATCAGCCGGGCGGCCCCCTTCTCGTCGATGTCGTCGAACTCCGGCACCTTCCCCGGGTCGGCCGCCTCCCGCCGCCACCGCGCGTACCTCACGGCTTCGGCGAGCGCCCGCACCGCGCGTTCGGCCGCGGGGTAGGCGGGAATGAGACGGGGGCCGTCCTGTGGTGGCTGGTGCGCGGGGGATGCAAGGGGTGCGGGGGTTTCGGCGGCAGGAGCGAACGGCGGTGCCGCCGTCTCGCCCCACGGCCGTTCCGCTCGCGCACCCGGCACGTGGTCCGCGCGGCGGGCCGGAGGGGCGCCGGTCCCCACACCGGGCGTCTTGTCGGCGGCCCCCGGCGCCGTGCTCGTCGCGGCCGAGAGTGCCTGCGCCAGCCCGCCCAGCTCGACATGGACCACCAGCACCGGCTTGCCCGGCACCGCCGCCGCGGCCGACCGCAGTGCCTCCGCCAGTTCGGCGTCCCCCGGCGACCCTTCCCCGATCGCGGGGATCGCCGTGACGACGACGGCGTCGTTCGTGTCGTCGGCCAGTGCGCCGGCCAGCGCCCGGTGGAAGTCCGCCGCCGTCGCCCCGGTGGTCAGGTCCACCGGCCGGGCCGGCCGCAGCCCCTCCGCCACACACCGGTCGTACGTCAGCACGCCGAGCGACTCGGAGTTGCCGAGGATGGCCACGCGCGGTCCCGCGGGCAGCGGCTGGCGGGCGAGCAGCAGCCCCGCGTCCACCAGCTCGGTGATGGTGTCGACCCGGATCACCCCGGCCTGCCGCAGCAGCGCGGACACCGTCGCGTACGGCAGCCGGGTGGCGCGTACCGCGTGCCCCTGCGGGGCGGTGCCGGTGCCCTGCACGACGACCAGCGGCTTGGCCGCGGCGGTCCGCCGGGCGAGCCGGGTGAACTTGCGGGGGTTGCCGATGGACTCCAGGTACATGAGGACGACGTCGGTGTCCGGGTCGTCGTACCAGTACTGCAGGACGTCGTTGCCGGAGACGTCGGCGCGGTTGCCGGCGGACACGAACGTGGAGACGCCCGTGACGCCGGTCACCCCTCCCCCGCGCCGGTGCAGCCGGGACAGCAGGGCGATGCCGATGGCGCCGGACTGGGCGAAGAGCCCGATGCGGCCGGGGCGGGGCGGCTCGGGGGCGAGCGAGGCGTTCAGCCGGACGTCTTCGGCGGTGTTGATGATCCCGAAGGCGTTGGGGCCGATGAGCCGCATGCCGTGGGCGCGGGCGGCTCGGACGAGCGCGCGCTGCCGTTCGCGCCCCTCGGGCCCGCTCTCGGCGTACCCGGCGGACAGGACGACCAGCCCCTGGACGCCGTGCTCGCCGCACTCGGCGACCACGGCGGGCACGTGCTCGGCCGGTACGGCGACGACGGCCAGGTCCACGTGCCCGTCGATGTCGCGCACCGAGCGGTACGCGGGCACCCCGTCGATCTCCTTGAGATCCTCGGGGAAGGCCCTGTTCACGGCGTGCAGCGGGCCCGCGTAGCCGGCCTCGCGGATGTTGCCGAGGATGCTGCGGCCCACCCCGCCGGGGGCGCGTCCGACGCCGACGACCGCGACCGAGCCGGGCGCGAGGAGCCGCCGTACCGAGCGGGCCTCGGCGCGCTGTTCCCGGGCGTGCTGCACGGCCATGGACCGGTCGGTGGGTTCGAGGTCCAGCTCCAGGCGTACGACGCCGTCCTCGAAGCTGCGCTTCTGGGTGTAGCCGGCGTCCGTGAACACCTTGATCATCTTGGTGTTGGCGGGGAGCACCTCGGCGGCGAAGCGGCGGATGCCGCGCTCGCGCGCGACGGCCGCGATGTGCTCCAGGAGGGCGGAGGCGACCCCGCGGCCCTGGTGGGCGTCCTGGACCAGGAAGGCGACCTCGGCCTCGTCGGCGGGCGCGGAGGCGGGCAGGCCGTCGGTGCCGATGCGGTCGTAGCGTACGGTGGCGATGAACTCGCCGCCGATGGTGGCCGCGAGTCCCACCCGGTCCACGAAGTCGTGGTGCGTGAAGCGGTGGACGTCCTTGGCGGACAGGCGCGGGTACGGCGCGAAGAAGCGGTAGTACTTCGACTCGTCCGAGACCTGCTCGTAGAAACTGACCAGGCGGTCGGCGTCATCGACGGTGATGGGCCTGATGCGCGCGGTACCGCCGTCGCGCAGCACCACGTCCGCCTCCCAGTGGGCGGGATAGTGGTGCCGGTCCTGCCGGTCCGCCGAGGTGTGCATGGGCCCCAGCGTAAGGGTCGCGTACGACAACGGCGCGAGGCAGTCTATGGGGGCGACGCCGGACCGAGGCCGCGGTCCGGGGTCGCGCCGGAGCGGTCCTTCGGGCCCGCTCCGGGCACGCTTCACGGTATGGGAAACTGGTCTAGACAACCCTGAGTACTGAAGGGCAGCAACACATGGCTGAGCGCCGCGTCAACGTCGGCTGGGCCGAGGGCCTCCACGCCCGCCCCGCTTCTCTCTTCGTCCGAGCCGCCACGGCCACAGGCGTCCCGGTGACGATCGCCAAGGCCGGGGGCAACCCCGTCAACGCGGCCTCCATGCTGGCCGTCCTGGGTCTGGGCGCCCAGGGTGGCGAGGAGATCGTCCTCGCCTCCGACGCCGAGGGCGCCGAAGCCGCCCTGGACCGTCTGGCCAAGCTGGTCTCCGAGGGCCTGGAGGAGCTGCCCGAGACCGTCTGAGCACGACCGGGAAGCCGCGCCGTCCGCACCGGGCGGCGCGGCTTCCGCGTTCTCACCGCCACTCGGACCGGGGCGCCTACGGCTTTCCGGCCGGCCGAAATTCTCGCGGACCGTCCTGCCGACCTCGCCCATCCGGGCCCCCGCGACCGTGAATTTCCGGCACCGCGAAAAGGGCAGCCCGCGAAAAGGGCAGCGGAAAACACCGCCACCGAATAACCCTTCTTTGTATACGGTGCCCGTGTTAATGCCGCAGGCCCGACATGTTTACGGCATGTTGCGAAGTCCTCACACGCTCCCCGGCGACGGAAAAGCGCAGCCGGTGCGCGTCCGCCGCGCGCTCGGCGTGCAGGGCCGTCAGCGCCCGCGCGCGTTCACCGTCCCCGCGCGCCACCGCGTCCACGATCGCGCCGTGCTCCGCCCAGGACTCCACCGGGCTCACCGGGGGCTCCACCGCGTACATCCAGGCGATCTTGTGCCGCAGCTGGGTCAGCATCGAGGTCAGCGACGGGCTGCCGCAGGCCTGGGCGAGCGTCTCGTGGAACCAGCCGCCGAGCGAGCGCAGATCCTCGCTGTTGCCCTTCCTGGCCCGCTCCTGGCCCAGCCGGACCAGGCCGCGCAGCACCTTCAGATGGGCCTCCGTGCGCCGCTGGGCGGCCCGCGCGGCGCCCAGCGGCTCCAGCAGCGTCCGCATCTCCAGCACGTCGGCGGCCTCCTGCTCGGTCGGCTCGGCCACGCACGCGCCCGCGTGCCGGCGCGTCACCACGAACCCCTCGGCCTCCAGCGTGCGCAGCGCCTCACGGACGGGGACGCGCGAGACGCCGTAGCGGCGGGCCAGGACTTCCTCGGTGAGCCGGCTGCCGCGCTCGTAGACACCCGCGACGATGTCGTCCCGGACAGCGGTGCACACCGAGTGCGCCGGAATACGCATGACCGACCTCCGCCTTAATCCCCGTGAAACGCCGACGATGGACGCGTATCCCGTGACTCTATTCCAGCGGGCCGGAATTTCCGACGGCGGGCGGTAATCCATGGATATTTTTTGGACAACGAGTCCGGCGGACGGCGTGAAAAACGGCGAAAGCCCCGGCTCGGTGAGCCGGGGCCGCCGGAAACGCGCGGGGCGTCAGATGTGCACGCCGTGCCCGCGGAGGTAGGCGACGGGGTCGATGTCCGAGCCGTAGTCGGGCGTCGTGCGCGCCTCGAAGTGGAGGTGCGGGCCGGTGACGTTGCCCGTGGCGCCGGACAGACCGATCTGCTGGCCCGGCTCGACCTGCTGGCCCACCGTGACGCCGATGGACGACAGGTGCCCGTACTGCGTGTACATGCCGTCGGCCATCCGGATCACCACCTGGTTGCCGTAGGCGCCGCCCCAGCCGGTGGCGACGACCGTGCCGGCGCCCACCGAGTGCACCGTGGTGCCGCTGGCCGCGTGGAAGTCGATGCCGGTGTGCGAGCCGGAGGACCACAGCGAGCTGGAGGCCTGGTAGGCGGTGGAGACGTAGGAGTGCGCGATGGGGGCGACGAAGGTGTTCAGCCGGCGGCGCTCGGCCTCGCGCGCGGCGCGGACCCGCTCCTCCTCGGCCCGCTCGGCGGCGGCCTTCGCCGCGGCCTCCTCGGCCGCCTTGCGGTCGGCGGCCTGCTGCTGGGCGGTGGCCTGCGCGTCGATCTGCTCGGCGACGTCCTCGGTGGCGGCGAGGACCGGCGTGAGGCCGGTCTGGTCCACGGGGTTGTCGGCGGCGAGCGCCGGGGAGGCGGCGAGGGTGCCGATGACACCGGTGGTGGTCAGGGCCGCGACGCCGGCCGCCTGAGCGGTGGTGCGCTTGACCCGGCCGGGCTTGCGGTGCTTCCCGGTGGCGCACATGAACGCCATGAAGTGGCTGGTCCTTTCCTTCCCTCTCGCCTACCGGGTTAGCTGACGGGTTCGGAGCAGGAAGGTCTCCTACGGACCCCCTCGCTCGCGCGCGGGCGCCCGATTCACCCCAGGGACGGTGGGTCCCCGGCTCCCCTGGCTCGCGCCGTACGGGGACTCGGCGATGGCTGTCCGGTGCCGCGGGTGCGGCGCACTGCCTGACGAACAACCCGGATGACGCTACGGCGGCCCGCTTTCGATCCTCAAACGGATCCGGTGTTTTGTAGCGCATCCCACAGGTCAGACAGGCAACCTCCGCCCCAAAACGGGCATCTGAGGGACCGAGTGGAACAGCGTGGGGCCCTGACGGCCCGTAAGCCGTCAGGGCCCCACGCGCGCGTGCCGGATGCGCCGGGCCACGCGCGCGTGCGTCGGACGTGCCGGGCCGCTACTCGGCCGGCACCACGGTCACCTCACCGATGCCGAGCGCCTCGACCGGCGCCTTGATCTGGGAGGCGTCGCCGACGAGGACGGTCACCAGGCGGTCCACCGGGAAGGCGTTCACGACGGCCGCGGTGGCCTCCACGGTGCCCGTGGCGGCCAGCTGCCGGTACAGCGTCGCCTGGAAGTCGTCGGGCAGGTGCTGCTCGACCTGGTCGGCCAGGGTGCTCGCGACGGCCGCCGCGGTCTCGTACTTCAGCGGCGCCACACCGACGAGGTTCTGCACGGCGACGTCCCGCTCGGCGTCGGTCAGGCCCTCCGCCGCGACGGTGCGCAGCACCTTCCACAGGTCGTCCAGCGCCGGGCCGGTGTTCGGCGTGTCCACGGAGCCGCTGATGGCGAGCATCGCCGCGCCCGTGCCGTCCGGCGCGGACCTGAGGACCTGCCCGAAGGAGCGCACGCCGTAGGTGTAGCCCTTCTCCTCGCGCAGGACGCGGTCCAGGCGGGAGGTGAGGGTGCCGCCGAGGCAGTAGGTGCCGAGCACCTGGGCGGGCCACACGCGGTCGTGCCGGTCGGGGCCGACCCGGCCGATGAGCAGCTGCGTCTGGACGGCGCCGGGCCGGTCCACGATCACCACGCGCCCGGTGTCGTCGGCGGTCACCGGCGGCACCGGCCGCGGCTCGCCCGGGGTGCCGGTCCAGGCGCCCAGGGTGTCGCCGAGCAGCGCGTCCAGGTCGGTGCCGGTCAGGTCGCCGACGACGACCAGGGTGGCCGTGGCGGGCCGTACATGGCGGTCGTAGAAGGCACGTACGGCCGCCGCGTCGATCTTCTCGACGGTCTCCTCGGTGCCCTGGCGCGGCCGGGACATGCGCGAGGCCGCCGGGAACAGCTCCTTGGAGAGCTCCTTGGCGGCCCGGCGGGAGGGGTTGGCCAGCTCGTGCGGGATCTCGTCCAGGCGGTTGCGGACGAGCCGCTCGACCTCGCTCGGGGCGAAGGCGGGCGCGCGGAGCGCGTCGGCGAGCAGGCCGAGGCCCTTGGCCAGGCGGGAGGCCGGGACCTCCAGGCTGAGCCGGACGCCGGGGTGGTCGGCGTGCGCGTCCAGGGTGGCGCCCGCGCGCTCCAGCTCGGCGGCGAACTCCTCGGCGGAGTGCCGGTCGGTGCCCTCGGAGAAGGCACGCGCCATGATGGTGGCGACGCCGTCCAGGCCGGCCGGCTCGGCGTCCAGCGGCGCGTCCAGCAGCACCTCGACGGCGACGACCTGCTGGCCGGGGCGGTGGCAGCGCAGCACGGTCAGGCCGTTGTCGAGCGCGGTGCGCTCGGGGGCCGGGAACGCCCAGGGCTTGGCCTCACCGGGCTGCGGCTGGGGGTGGAACTCCATGGTGGCGAGCTCGGTCACTTGGCCGTCTCCTCGTTCTCGGTCTCGTCGCGGCCCGCCTCCACGGTCGCTTCCTGCTCGGGGTCCTCCGGGACGTCGGCGTCGGGGGCGGCCTCCGGGGACTTCGGTTCGTAGACCAGGACCGCGCGGTTGTCGGGCCGCAGACGGGCCGCCGCGACCTCCCGGACCTCCTCCGGGGTCACCTCCAGGACGCGCTGGACGGCGGTCAGGGCGAGCTGCGGGTCGCCGAACAGGACGGCGTACCGGCACAGTTCGTCGGCGCGGCCGGCGACCGTGCCGAGCCGGTCCAGCCACTCGCGCTCCAGCTGGGCCTGGGCGCGCTCCATCTCCTCGGGGGTGGGCCCCTCCTCCGCGAACCGGGCCAGCTCCTCGTCGATGGCGGTCTCGATCACCGGCACCTCGACGTCACCGGAGGTCTTCACGTCCAGCCAGCCCATGGAGGGCGCGCCGGCCAGGCGCAGCAGGCCGAAGCCGGCGGCGACGGCCGTACGGTCGCGGCGCACCAGGCGGTTGTACAGGCGGGAGGACTCGCCGCCGCCGAGGACGGTCAGCGCGAGGTCGGCCGCGTCGCACGCGCGCGTGCCGTCGTGCGGGAGCCGGTAGGCGGCCATCAGGGCGCGCGCCGGGACCTCCTCCACGACGACCTCGCGCTTCTGCTCGCCGATGACGTCCGGCAGGGAGCCGTCGCGGGGCGCGGGCTTGCCGTCGTGGGACGGGATGGAGCCGAAGTACTTCTCGATCCAGGCGAGGGTCTGCTCGGGGTCGATGTCGCCGACCACGGAGAGCACCGCGTTGTTCGGCGCGTAGTAGGTGCGGAAGAACTGGCGGGCGTCCTCCAGCGTGGCCGCGTCCAGGTCCGCCATGGAACCGATCGGCGTGTGGTGGTACGGGTGGCCCTCCGGGTAGGAGAGGGCGGTCAGCTTCTCGAAGGCGGTGCCGTAGGGCACGTTGTCGTACCGCTGGCGGCGCTCGTTCTTGACGACGTCCCGCTGGTTCTCCATGGACTCCTCGTCCAGGGCGGCCAGCAGCGAGCCCATGCGGTCGGCCTCCAGCCACAGGGCCAGCTCCAGCTGGTGGGCGGGCATGGTCTCGAAGTAGTTGGTGCGCTCGAAGCTCGTGGTGCCGTTCAGCGAGCCTCCCGCGCCCTGCACCAGTTCGAAGTGGCCGTTGCCCTTGACCTGTGCGGAGCCCTGGAACATCAGGTGCTCGAAGAGGTGGGCGAGGCCGGTACGCCCCTTGACTTCGTGGCGGGAGCCGACGTCGTACCAGAGGCAGACCGCCGCCACCGGGGTCAGGTGGTCCTCGGAGAGCACCACGCGCAGACCGTTGGCCAGGCGGTGCTCGGTCGCTGCCAGGCCCCCGGAGCCTGCCTCGGCTGTGGTCGTGTGACCCATGGGCATGTACGTCCCTTCGCGAGCGGAGGCGGTTGATGGAAACCGCGGTTGTGCTGCCGTTCCTGCCACTGTATGCAAAGCGTGCGGGGCCTTCGCGAAGTTCCCGCGGACGTACGCCGACAGCGGATCGCGTACGCTGCGTCGGACCCCTCCCCGGACGGTTGCCCGGCGCTGGGGCGCCCCCGCTCCCCGGTGCCGGGCCGGGCCGCCCGGACCGGGCCGTGCACGGGTTGTCAGTGCCTCGGTCCACAATGGTCGGCGTCAGATCCGTCAAACGCTTCAGCACCAAGCGCCCCGTAGGCGAGCGACCAGATCAGAAGGAGCCAGGCAGCGATGGCCCGCCGCAGCACGAAGACCCCGCCGCCCGACGATTCGTTCGAGGAGAGGATCCTCGACATCGACGTCGTGGACGAGATGCGTGGCTCCTACCTCGAGTACGCGTACTCGGTCATCTACTCGCGCGCCCTGCCGGACGCCCGTGACGGCCTGAAACCGGTGCACCGCCGGATCGTCTACCAGATGAACGAGATGGGCCTGCGCCCCGAACGCGGCTATGTGAAGTGCGCGCGGGTCGTCGGCGAGGTCATGGGCAAGCTGCACCCGCACGGCGACGCGTCGATCTACGACGCGCTGGTGCGCATGGCGCAGCCCTTCTCCATGCGCGTGCCGCTCGTCGACGGCCATGGAAACTTCGGTTCGCTGGGCAACGACGACCCGCCGGCCGCCATGCGGTACACCGAGTGCCGGATGGCCGAGGCGACGGGCCTGATGACCGAGTCGATCGACGAGGACACGGTCGACTTCGCGCCGAACTACGACGGCCAGGAGCAGGAGCCGGTGGCCCTGCCCGCCGCCTTCCCGAACCTGCTGGTCAACGGCGCCTCGGGCATCGCGGTCGGCATGGCGACGAACATGCCGCCGCACAACCTGCGCGAGGTGATCGCCGCAGCCCGCCATCTGATCCGGCACCCGAACGCCGACCTGGACGCGCTGATGAAGCACGTCCCGGGCCCCGACCTGCCCACCGGCGGCCGGATCGTCGGCCTGGACGGCATCCGGGACGCGTACGCGACCGGCCGCGGCACCTTCAAGATCCGCGCGACGGTCTCCATCGAGAACGTCACCGCCCGCCGCAAGGGCCTGGTGGTCACGGAACTGCCGTTCACGGTCGGCCCCGAGAAGGTCATCGCGAAGATCAAGGACCTGGTCAACGCGAAGAAGGTCCAGGGCATCGCCGACGTCAAGGACCTCACCGACCGCGAGCACGGCCTGCGCTTGGTCATCGAGATCAAGAACGGCTTCGTGCCGGAGGCGATCCTGGAGCAGCTGTACAAGCTGACCCCGATGGAGGAGTCCTTCGGCATCAACAACGTCGCCCTGGTCGACGGCCAGCCGCTCACCCTCGGTCTCAAGGAGCTGCTGGAGGTCTACCTGGACCACCGCTTCGACGTGGTCCGGCGGCGCAGCGAGTTCCGCCGCGGCAAGAAGCGCGACCGGCTGCACCTGGTCGAGGGCCTGCTGACCGCGCTGGTCGACATCGACGAGGTCATCCGGATCATCCGGTCCAGCGACAACTCGGCGCAGGCCAAGGAGCGCCTGATCGAGCGCTTCTCGCTGAGCGAGGTGCAGACGCAGTACATCCTCGACACGCCGCTGCGCCGGCTCACCCGGTACGACCGGATCGAGCTGGAGGCGGAGAAGGACAAGCTCACCGCGGAGATCGAGGAGCTGACCCGGATCCTGGAGTCGGACGCGGAGCTGCGCAAGCTGGTCTCGGCCGAACTGGCCGCCGTGGCGAAGAAGTTCGGCACCGACCGGCGCACGGTCCTGCTGGAGTCCGCCGCCACGCCGGTCGCCGTGCCGCTCCAGGTGGCCGACGACCCGTGCCGGGTGCTGCTGTCCTCGACCGGGCTGCTGGCCCGTACGGCGACCGACGCGCCGCTTCCGCGGGCGGCGGGCGGCAAGCGGGTGAAGCACGACGTGATCGTCTCGGCCGTGCGGACGACCGCGCGCGGGGTGATCGGCGCGGTGACCTCGGCGGGCCGGCTGCTGCGGATCAACGTGGTCGACCTGCCGCAGCTGCCCGAGCCGACGGCCGCGCCGAACCTCTCGGGCGGGGCCCCGCTGGCGGAGTTCGTCTCCCTGGAGGACGACGAGACGGTGGTCTGCCTGACCACGCTGGACGAGTCGTCGCCGGGTCTGGCGCTCGGCACCGAGCAGGGTGTCGTCAAGCGGGTGGTGCCCGACTATCCGTCCAACAAGGACGAGTTGGAGGTCATCACGCTCAAGGAGGGGGACCGGATCGTCGGCGCGGTGGAGCTGCGCACCGGCGAGGAGGACCTGGTGTTCATCACGGACGACGCGCAACTGCTGCGCTTCCAGGCCTCCATCGTCCGCCCGCAGGGCCGTCCGGCGGGCGGCATGACGGGCATCAAGCTCGCCGAGGGCGCGAAGGTGATCTCCTTCACGGCGGTCGACCCGGCCGCCGACGCGGTGGTGTTCACGGTGGCGGGCTCGCGCGGCACGCTGGACGACTCGGTGCAGACGACGGCCAAGCTGACCCCGTTCGACCAGTACCCGCGCAAGGGCCGGGCCACCGGCGGGGTACGCTGCCAGCGGTTCCTGAAGGGCGAGGACTGCCTGTCGCTGGCCTGGGCGGGCCCGGCGCCGGCGCTCGCGGCGCAGAAGAACGGCACCCCGGCGGAGCTGCCGGAGCCGGACCCGCGCCGGGACGGCTCGGGCACGTCGCTGCCGAAGACGGTGGCGGTGGTGGCGGGGCCGGTGCTGTAACCGGGTTCCGGGCGGGCCCCTGGGGCTCGCCCGGGGGTTCGCCCGGGGGTCTAGGCGGGCGGTTCCTCCACGTCGGCGTCCGCCTCGTCCGGTCCCTGTACGTAGCGCAGGACGCCCCACATGCCGTGCTCGTCGGCGTGCGGGGCGTCGTTCCCGCACGCCTCCAGTTCCTTGCGGAGCGCGTCCGCGTCGATGCCGGAGCCGATCAGCACGAGCTGGGTGAGGCGTTCGTCGCCGGGCGCCCAGGGTTCCGGGTAGAAGCGCAGGAACCGGCCGACGGCGTGCACGGCGTAGCGGTTGACCGTGTCGTACGGCCCGAAGTCGACGTAGCCCTTGATCCGGTACAGCCCCTCGGGCCTGCTGTCCAGGAACCGCATGAGCCGCCGGGGTTCCAGGGGGGCGGCGGAGGTGAAGGACAGGCTGTCGTAGCCGGTGTGCAGGTGCCCGGCGTGGTCCGGGTCGTCGTGGTCGTGCAGGTCGTCGAAGGACAGCTGGCCGACGCGCTCCTCGGTGGGCCGGCAGTCGAAGAGGAACTCGGGGTCGATCCGGCCGTAGGTGGCGGGGACGACGGCCGCGCGGTCGGTGAGCGAGCGGACGAGCCCCAGGATCCGGTCCGCGTCGCCGGCGCGGTCGAGCTTGTTGACGACGACCAGGTCCGCGAGGGCGAGGTGCCGGTCGATCTCGGGGTGCTTCGCGCGGGTGTCGTCGAACTCGGCGGCGTCGACCACCTCGACGAGACCGCCGTAGACGATGCCCGGGTGCTCGCTGGCGAGGACCATGCGCACGAGTTCGCGTGGTTCGGCCAGTCCGCTGGCCTCGATGACGATCACATCGATGCCGGCGGCGGGCGCGGCGAGCCGGTCCAGGTACAGATCGAGTTCGCTGGCGTCCACGGCAC
Source organism: Streptomyces sp. DSM 40868 (assembly GCF_011820545.1). Classification (NCBI taxonomy): domain Bacteria; kingdom Bacillati; phylum Actinomycetota; class Actinomycetes; order Kitasatosporales; family Streptomycetaceae; genus Streptomyces; species Streptomyces sp. DSM 40868. Next base: position 6,474,508 of record NZ_CP050504.1, on the reverse strand, counting down.
AGCACAGGCAGCCGTTGCCGAGTGAGACGGTCGAGTCGCCGAGGGCGCCGGCGACGGCCATGGCGTCGATCTCTATGGCGCCGAAGTCGTTGACGATGGCCCCGATGCGGCTGCCTCCGCTGCGGTGCAGCAGATGGTTGAGGAGCGTGGTCTTCCCGGAGCCCAGGAAACCGGCGAGTACGACGACCGGGATCTGCTGCGGGCTGCCGCCGCTTGCCAAGCTGTTCCCCAACGGGCGACCTCTCAGACGTACCAGCGCGCACCGGCTCGTGCCCGGTGCGCGGACGGGCAGGGACGGAGGGTCCAGGATACGAGCGCCCCGGGACCGGCTCCGTGGGCGAGCGCCCCCGAACCTGCTTCGTCGCCCGCGCGTACCCGGACTTGATCCGAGGATCAATAAGGGATCAAGGTACGGTCAATGTTGCGTGCATCAATACGCGAATCAACATGTGCAGAGGCGGCTACGGTGACCCCCATGCGCGATCACGACACCGCTCCCCACCGTCCCGGGCGCCGGCTGACCACCAAGGAGACCGCCGAACTGCTCGGCGTGAAGCCCGAGACGGTCTACGCGTATGTGAGCCGCGGCCTGCTCAGCAGCAGACGCGAGCCCGGCGGCCGGGTCAGCACCTTCGAGGCCGGGGAGGTCGAGGCGCTCGCCCGCCGCAACCGCCGGGAGGCCGCCGGAAGTCCGGCAACCGGCGGTGAACTGTCCGTCCGCACCCGCCTCACGCTGATCGAGCAGGACCGGTACTACTACCGCGGCGTCGACGCGGTAGAGCTGGCCGCCCGCCACCCCTACGAGGAGGTCGCGGAGTGGCTGTGGACCGGCCGGCCCGCGCCGGGGGCGACGTTCACCGCGCCCGAGGCCACCGTCGCGGTCGCCCGCCGCGCGGTGGACGCGCTGTCCGAGCACGCCTCCGCCGTCGACCGGCTGCGGGTGGCCGCGATCGCCGCGGCCGCCGAGGACCCGCTGCGCTTCGACCTGTCCGAGGAGGCCGTGCTGCACACGGCGCGCACCCTCATCCCCACCCTCGTCGCCGCGCTGCCGCGGGTCCGGTACGACCACAAGGACGACGGTCCGCTGGCCCACCGCCTGTGGGGCCGGCTGACCGGCCACCCGGCCGACGATGCCTCCCTGCGCGTCCTGGACACGGCGCTGGCCCTGCTGGCCGACCACGACCTGGCCGCGTCCACGCTCGCGGTCCGGGTCGCCGCCTCGGCCCGGGCGCACGCGTACGCGGCGGTCTCGGCCGGGCTCGGCGTGCTGGAGGGCCCGCTGCACGGCGCGGCCGGCGGCCTGGCGCACCGGATGCTCCTGGAGGTGCTCGACCAGGGCACGGCGGTCCCGGTGATCGCCGAAGAGCTGCGCGCGGGCCGCCGCGTCCCCGGTCTCGGCCACCGGCTGTACACCGGCGAGGACCCCCGCGCGCGGGTGCTGTTCGAGCTGCTGGAGCGCATCCCGCGCGCGGAGTCCGCGCTGCTCGCGGCCCGGGACATCGTCGCCACCACCGCCCGGCACACCCCGCTGCACGCCAACGTCGACCTGGCCCTCGCGGTGTTCACCGTGTCCTGCGGCATGCCGGCCTCGGCCGCCGAGACGATCTTCGCCGTCGCGCGGACCGCGGGCTGGATCGCGCACGCCCTGGAGGAGTACGGCGAGCGCCCGCTGCGCATGCGCCCCAGCGGGCACTACGTCGGCCCGCGCCCGCCCCGGCCCCTCCCGGAGTAGGGCACGGCGGGCCCACAAGTCACCGCCGGTCAAGTCAGGTTAGGCTCACCTCTGTGAGTAGGTGTGCGACCGTCTCCCGCGTGCTCGACGAGCCGGTTTCCGGTACGGCTGCCACGGCGACGACGTGGCTGTTGCTGGAACAGCCGGGCCCCTGGGGTGCCAGGGCTCTGACGTCCAGCCATCTCGACCCCGCGCTGGGCCGTGCGCTGGAGGCCGCCGCCGACGGAACCGGCGTGCGGATCGCGCTGATCCGCCGTCCCGGGCGCCACGCCGACCCCGGGCCGCCCCCGGTGCGGCAGGTGTACGCCGCGCACACCGTTCCCGGGCGGGTGTGGCTGCACCGTGCCAGCACCGTCGACCCGCGGCGCCTGCTCGACCTGGACTTCGCCGCGCTGGGGGCGGGCGACCACCGGTCCTTCGGCACGGTGCTCGGCGGACGGCCCCACCGGGGTGACCCGCTGGCGCTCGTGTGCACCAACGGCAAGCGTGACCGCTGCTGCGCCCTCCTGGGCCGCCCCCTCGCCGCGGAGCTGGTCGCGTCGGGGGTTCGCGGCGTCTGGGAGGTCACCCATCTGGGTGGACATCGGTTCGCGCCCACGGTCCTCGTGCTGCCGTACGGCTACGCCTACGGCCGCGCCGGGGCCCACACCGTGAAGGAGGCCCTGCACGGCGCCCAGGAGGGGCGCGTGCTGGTCGAGGGATGCCGGGGGTGCTCCGCGTGGGAGCGGCCCGGCCAGGCGGCGGAGCTGGCCGTGCGGACGGCCGCGGACGAGTACCGGGCGGGAGTGCTGAGCGTCGTACGGACCGAGGGCACGGCTCCGCGCTGGGAGGTCACCGTCGCCCACGCCGACGGCCGCCGGTGGCGGGTCACCGTGGCACAGGGCGCGTCCCTGCCGCCCCGCCCGGAGAGCTGCGGCGCGGAGGTGCTCGGCACGCCCGCGCGGATGGACGTGGTCGAGGTGCGCGAGCTGCGGCCGTCGGCGTTGGCGAGCTGACCCGGCCCGTGCCCCGTCCATGTTGATCAACAGCTGATCAAGAGAACCACACCACACCCGCTGGGGGCTTCCGGCCGCCCCACGTACCGTCATGGGTATGCGCTCCACTCCCCCCGTACGCCGTCTGCGCCTCGGTCTGCCCCGGCGGATGTTCTCCCAGGTGCTGCTGATGCAGGTGGCGATCGCCGCGGGAGTCGCGGTGCTCGCGACCGGGCTGTTCCTGGCACCGCTGAGCAAACAGCTGGACCAGGAGGCGATGCGGCGGGCGCTGGCCATCGCCGAGACCACCGCGCAGGACCCGCAGATCGCCGAGGGCGTCCGGACCACCGCCCCGAGCGGGAACGGCCCCGTGCAGCGGGAGGCCGAGCGGATCCGGCGGGCCACGCACGCCGAGTACATCGTGGTGCTGGACCGCGACTGGGTGCGCTGGTCGCATCCCACGCCCTCGGAGATCGGCCGGCGCGTCTCCACCGACCCGTCCGACGCCCTGGCCGGCAAGGAGGTCATGGAGATCGACCGGGGCACCCTGGGCCGCTCGGCGCGCGGCAAGGTGCCGCTGTACGACGCCGGCCACCACGTCGTCGGCGCGGTCTCGGTCGGCATCGCCTACGACAGTGTGCGGGCGCGGCTGATCAGCGCCATCCCGGGACTGTTCGCGTACGCCGGCGGTGCCCTGGCGGTGGGCGCGCTGGCCGCCTGGCTGATCTCCCGGCGGGTCCAGCGGCAGACCCGTGACCTGGCCTTCTCCGACATCTCGGCGCTGCTCGCCGAGCGTGAGGCGATGCTGCACGGCATCCGGGAGGGGGTGGTGGCGCTGGACCGGGGCGGCCGTGTCCGCCTGCTCAACGACGAGGCACGACGGCTGCTCGGGATCGGCGACGAGGCCCTCGGGCGGACCCCGGACGAGGCGCTCGGCACGGGCCGTACGACGGATGTGCTGGCCGGCCGGGTCACCGGCACCGACCTGCTCACCGTGTGCGGCCAGCGCGTCCTGGTCGCCAACCGCATGCCCACCGGCGACGGCGGTGCCGTGGCCACCCTGCGCGACCGCACGGAGCTGGAGCAGTTGGGACGGGAACTGGACTCCACGCGCGGGCTGATCGACGCGCTGCGCGCCCAGGACCACGAACACGCCAACCGCATGCACACCCTGCTGGGGCTGCTGGAGCTGGAGATGTACGACGACGCCGTGGAGTTCGTCGGCGAGGTGGTCGGGGACCACCGGGCCACCGCCGAGCAGGTCACGGAGCGGATCCAGGACCCGCTGCTGGCCGCGCTCCTGGTCGGCAAGGCGACCGTGGCGGCCGAGCGCGGGGTCGCGCTGTGGGTGTCGGAGCGCACCCGGCTCCCGGACCGGCTGATCGATCCGCGGGGGCTGGTCACGGTGGTGGGCAACCTCGTGGACAACGCCCTCGACGCCGTCGCGGCCACCCCGCACGCGCGCGTGGAGGTCGAACTGCGCGCCGAGGGCCGTGCGGTCGTCCTGGGGGTACGCGACACGGGTCCCGGAGTGCCGGAGGACCGACGCGAGCTGATCTTCACGGAGGGCTGGTCCACCAAGAAGCCGCCCGCGCACGGCAAGCGGGGCATCGGGCTGTCCCTGGTCCGGCGGTTCGCCGAGCGGCAGGGCGGGAGTGCGACCGTGGGCCCGGCGGCCGGCGGCGGCGCGGAGTTCACCGTGGTGCTTCCCGAGGCGCTGACCGAGCCCGAACCGGTGCCCGCGGGATCCGAGGAGTCTGCCGGGACGTCGATGGTCACCGTCGCCGGCGCCGAGGAGGAGGCGTGATGATCGAGGTCCTGGTCGTGGACGACGACACCCGTGTGGCCCGCGTCAACGCCGCCTACGTCGAGAAGGTGCCCGGTTTCCATGTGGCCGGCGAGGCGCACAGCGCGGCCGAGGCGCTGCGTCAGGTGGAGAGCCTGCCGCGGCTCGATCTGGTCCTGATGGATCACTACCTGCCCGACGACACCGGTCTCGCGGTGGTCCGTGAGATGCGCCGGCGCGGCCACCAGGCCGACGTGATCATGGTGACGGCGGCACGGGACGTGTCGACCGTGCAGGCGGCCATGCGGCAGGGGGCGCTGCAGTACCTGGTGAAACCCTTCGCCTTCGCGGGGCTGCGGGCCAAGCTGGAGGCGTACGCCGAGCTGCGTCGCACCCTGGACGGCGGCGGCGAGGCGGAGCAGGCCGAGGTGGACCGGATCTTCGGCGCGCTGTCCGCCCCGTCGGAACCCGAGTTGCCGAAGGGACACTCCCCCACGACGGCCGAGCTGGTGCGCCAGGCATTGCTGAGCGCCGAACGCCCGCTGTCCGCGCAGGAGATCGCCGAGCGGACGGGGGTGAGCCGGCAGACCGCCCAGCGGTATCTGAAGCTGCTGGAGCGCACCGGCCGGGCCCGGCTGACCCTCAAGTACGGCGACGCCGGCCGCCCGGAACACCGCTATGTGTGGGCGACCCACGCCTGAGCGCGCGGCGGGCGGCGGTCACTTGCCCGCGTCGACGATGCGAAGGGTGCTCTTGACGGCCTGGGCGTACAGGGACTTGTCGCCCTGGGAGTAGTCGGCGGGCGGGCCGCCCGGTCCCGCGCAGCCGCACAGCCTCGCATGCGGGCAGAGGTCCAGGTGAGGACGTGCTGAGGAGGAGCGTGGGAGGAGGACGACGGTGAGGAGCTGGTCACCGGGTGGGCGGCTGCGCCAGCCCCTTGCTGTAGGCGTACCGCACGGCCTGCGCCCGGTCCTTGAGGCCCGCCTTGGCGAAGAGGTTGTTGATGTGGGTCTTCACCGTCGCGGTCGACACATGCAGTCTGCGAGCGATCTGCTGATTGCTGAGCCCCTCGGCGATCAGCACCAGAACCTCGATCTCCCGCGTGGTCAGCCCGTCGGGTGCCTCGTCCGCCGCTGGTGCGGGTTCCGGCTCCGGTTGCGACAGCCGCTCCAGCAGCCGTCTCTGGACGCTCGGCGACAGCCCGGCGTCGCCCGACAGCACGCTGTGCACGGCACGCACGATCTCGTCACCGTCCGCGTCCTTGGTCAGATACCCCCGGGCACCGGCCCGCAGCGCGGGAAACAGCGACTCGTCGTCCGAGAAGGTGGTGAGCACCACGACCTGGGTCCCGGGGTACCGCGCCCGGATCCGCCGGGTGGCCTCGACGCCGTCGCAGCGCGGCATCCTCAGATCCATCAGGACGACGTCCGGCGCGAGTTCACCGACCAGCCGCACGGCCTCCTCGCCGTCGCCCGCGGCACCCACGACCTCCACACCGGGAAGCAGTCCCAGCAGCATCACGATGCCCTCACGGACCACGGTCTGATCGTCGGCGACGACCACCCGCGCGATCTTCTCCTGCCCCTCCGTCCCTGTCATACGGGCACCTTCAGCGTCACCACGAACCCTTCTTCATCCGGCCCCGCGTCCAGCGAACCGCCGAGCAGTTCGGCGCGCTCACGCATGCCCAGCAGACCGTACCCGCCTCCGGATCCGTCGAGTTCGCTCGGCCGCCCGCCCGAATCCCGGACATTCAGCGTGACTTCGTGCTCGCTGTAGTCGAGCCGGACATCCACTCTGGCGCCATGGGCGTGCTTGCGGACGTTCGTCAGCGCCTCCTGTGCCACCCGCCGCACGGCCTGGGACGCCTCGGCCGGCAGGGGTCTGCGTTCACCCGTGACGGTGACCTCGGTGCCGTCGGCCGTGCGGGCGAGTTCGGTCAGGAAGTCCTCCAGCGGGGTCAGCTCGCCGCGCAGCGCGGACAGCGCCTGCCGGGTCTCGGCGAGTCCGTCCCGGGCCATCCCCCGAGCGGCCACCACGCGTTCCAGGATCCGTTCCCGGTCCGCGCCGTTCTGGATCAGCAACCGTGCCGCCTCCAGGTGCACGAGCTGCGCCGACAGGCTGTGTGCCAGCACGTCGTGGATCTCCCGTGCGATGCGGGCCCGCTCTGCGAGCGCGGCGGACTCGGCCTCGGCCGCGCGGGCGGCACGCTCCTGGGCGAGCAGCCGCTGCGCATTGCCCCGGGCTTCCGCGTCCAGCCGCAGGACGTACCCGGCGAGGGCCAGGCCGGCCACGGTGGCGGCCGTGGTCAGCCAGGCGTCATCGGTGAACGCGGAGTATGAGGCCAGCGCCGCCGACGCGGCGGGGACTCCTACTCCGAGCGGCAGCCGTTCCAGCGCGCTGACTCCGCAGCCGCACCAGATGACGAGGGCCGGCCCTCTGAATCCCGTCGCCTCGGCCGTGGCCGCGATACCGAGGAGCACACCCATGAGCGTGAGGGACGGCACCAGCCGGTGCTCGTAGGTCATCCGGAAGAAGGCCCAGGAGACGAGAGCGGCGAGTGCCACTCCCGCCCCTGCCGCGAGCGCTCCCCAGGGGCCGACGTGCCGCTGGCTGAAGGCGGCCCACAGCAGCATGGACAGCACCAGCAGGCGGACCGTCCAGGCGAGCAGCCGCCGGGGCCGGCTGATGCCCATGGGGCCGAGCGCTTCACGGGACGGCCAGCGCGTCCAGGCGTTCTCTGTCACACGCGCTCCTTCCAGGCCGACGGGTTGTCGCCACCGTATGCCGGGGCGGGGCGCCTCGCCGGACCGGAGGACTGGGCCCGCCAGGCCAGGATCTCGCCGCGGACCAGCAGCGTGCCGGCGAGGCCGAGCATCAGCGCGGAACCGTCCTGGTGCAGACCGAGTGCGGCGGCGAAGGCGAAGACACCGGCCCGCAGGGCTATGCCCACGGTCCATACGGCGATGCTCGCCTTGGTGCTCTTGGCCCACACCGTGCCGTCCGGCGCCGTCCAGAGCCGGGTGGTCCGGCCCCATCCGACGCCGGTGGCCAGGCCGATGACGAGTTCGGCCGTGAGCAGGGCGGCGGATTCCACGCGGTGGTGGGCGTCGAGTATGCCGGGTTCGCGCAGCGCGACGACGACGAGGACCAAGGGCAGCAGCCACCAGCGCCGGTCCGTGTCGATCGCGCGGGCGCGGAACTGCCTGACGATCACTACGGCGACGACGGCCACGATCGCCAGCGCGTTGACGAGCCCGGTCATCTGAAGCCTCCGTGAGCGGTGGGCCGGAGCGAGCGCTCCCGACGCCTTCAAAGCTACGGAAATTCGCAGGTCAGCTGATCGGCCCCGGGGTGGATCACGGGTGGAACCCCGGAGCGGCCGCCTCCACCCACGGGTGGAGAAACGCTCCGGGTCACAGGGGTGGGGCGGGGCTCGGGTGTGCTGGGGGGCGATGCGTAGGCGCGCCGTGCGGGGTGCAGCGACCAGATCGGCGCGGCCAGGGCAGAGCGGGCACCGCAGGGGCGGAAGCCGACGACGACGCCCGAGGGCCCGGTGCTGCGGGGCTGGGCGCTCGACGGGAAAAGTCCGCCGACGCGGAACTCGCCGGTCGGTCTCCGGCGCCGCCCCGCCCCTGACCGCCCCGCCCCTGACCGCGCGGCCCCAGGCGGGCCCTAGGCACCACCGGCCAGAGTCCCGCCCACCACGCCGGCCGGCCGGTCACCAACACCCGGCCGGCCAGCCGATTCCGTCCCGTCGGCCGAGCCGCTTCCATCCCCGGCCCAGCGGCTTCCGCCCCGTCGGCCGGTGCTCGGCGCGGCGGTTACGCGTCGATGCGGGAGCGGTCCAGCGTCGCCGCCGAGCTGGAGATGAACTCCTTGCGGGGGGCCACGTCATTGCCCATCAGCAGGTCGAAGACCTGTTCGGCGGCCTCCAGGTCGGAGAGGTTGATGCGGCGCAGGGTGCGGTGGCGCGGGTCCATCGTGGTCTCGGCCAGCTGGTCGGCGTCCATCTCGCCCAGGCCCTTGTAGCGCTGGATGGAGTCCTTGTACCGGATGCCCTTGCTCTGGAACTCCATGAGCTTGTCGCGCAGCTCGCGGTCGGAGTACGTGTAGACGTACTTCTCCTGGCCCTTCTTCGGCTGGATCAGCTCGATGCGGTGCAGCGGCGGCACGGCGGCGAAGACCCGGCCGGCCTGGACCATGGGCCGCATATAGCGCTGGAACAGCGTGAGCAGCAGGCAGCGGATGTGCGAGCCGTCCACGTCGGCGTCGGTCATCATGATGATCTTGCCGTAGCGGGCCTGGTCGATGTCGAAGGTGCGGCCGGAGCCCGCTCCTATGACCTGGATGATCGCCCCGCACTCGGCGTTCTTGAGCATGTCGGTCACCGACGACCGCTGCACGTTCAGGATCTTGCCGCGGATCGGCAGCAGGGCCTGGAACTCGGAGTTGCGCGCCAGCTTGGCCGTGCCGAGCGCGGAGTCGCCCTCGACGATGAACAGCTCGCTGCGGTCGACGTCGTCGCTACGGCAGTCGGCGAGCTTGGCCGGCAGGGACGAGGACTCCAGGGCGGTCTTCCGGCGCTGGGCGTCCTTGTGCTGGCGGGCCGCGACCCGGGTGCGGGCGGCGGCGACCACCTTCTCCATGACGACCCGGGCCTGGGCGGCGGCGTCACGCTTGGTGGCCGTCAGGAATGCCTTCAGCTCGCTGCTGACCACGTTGTTCACGATGCGGCGGGCGGCCGAGGTGCCGAGGACCTCCTTGGTCTGTCCCTCGAACTGCGGCTCGGCCAGGCGGACCGTGACGACGGCGGTGAGGCCCTCCAGGGCGTCGTCCTTGACGATGTTGTCCTCGGCCACGCGCAGCAGCTTCTTCGCGCGCAGCACGTCGTTCAGCGTCTGCGTGAGGGCCTGTTCGAAGCCGGCGACGTGGGTGCCTCCCTTGGGGGTGGCGATGATGTTGACGAACGACCTGACCGTCGTGTCGTAGCCGGTCCCCCAGCGCAGCGCGATGTCGACGCCCAGTTCGCGGGTGACCTCGGTCGGGGTCATCTGGCCGTGTTCGTCCAGGACCGGGACGGTCTCCTTGAAGGTGCCCTTGCCCGAGAAGCGGAGGACGTCGCAGATCGCCTTGTCGTTCGCCAGGTACTCGCAGAACTCGCTGATGCCGCCGTCGAAGCGGAAGGACTCCTCGCCCTTGCTGCCGCCCTCGCCGAGGCCGAACTCATCGCGGACGACGATGGTCAGGCCGGGGACCAGGAACGCGGTCTGCCGGGCGCGCTGGTGGAGGGTCTCCAGGGAGAGCTTGGCGTCCTTGAGGAAGATCTGGCGGTCGGCCCAGTAGCGCACGCGCGTGCCGGTGCGCGTCTTGGGGATCTTCTTGGTCTTGCGCAGGCCGCTCTTGGCCTCGAACTTCGCCTCGGCACCGTCGGCCGCGAAGGCACCGGGCACGCCCCGCCGGAAGCTGATGGCGTGCGTGTGGCCGCCGCGGTCCACTTCGACGTCGAGGCGGGCGGAGAGCGCGTTGACCACGGAGGCGCCGACACCGTGCAGACCGCCGGAAGCCGCGTAGGAGCCGCCGCCGAACTTGCCGCCCGCGTGCAGCTTGGTCATGACGACCTCGACGCCGGACAGGCCGGTCCGCGGCTCGACGTCCACGGGGATGCCGCGGCCGTTGTCCCGCACCTCCACGGAGCCGTCGTCGTGCAGGATCACCTCGATGCGGTCGCAGACACCCGCGAGGGCCTCGTCCACCGAGTTGTCGATGATCTCCCACAGGCAGTGCATGAGACCACGGCTGTCGGTCGAGCCGATGTACATGCCGGGGCGCTTGCGCACGGCTTCCAGGCCCTCGAGGACGAGCAGGTGCCGCGCGGTGTAGTTGGAACCGTCGCGGTCTGCTCCTGCCAGCAGCGCTGTGGACGGCACGGACGTCTCGGCGGTCACGCGGTTCGCTCCTCGCTGAATTTCAGATGGCCCCCTTCTGGGTAAGGGGGCGGCTTCGGTCGCCGCTCAGAGGGTACCGAGCCCTGGTAGAGCCGGTGTAACGCCACCCTCGTCGCCACCTCACCCTAGTCCAGCCTCGCATGCTTGTTCGATCCCTCGATGGAGTGAAGCACATATCACGTTCCCTTTGGGGCATGAACCATTTAGGCTCCGGGCACGTCCTCATGAACAACCGGCAACCCAGCCGGGAGGACAAGACCGCAAGAGAGCGCGAACCCGTACGCATACAAGACACGCAATACGGCACATTCGCCGCCAACGGGCAGCAGACGACCGTCCCCGGAAAAAAATTTTCGCGGAAAGGCCACGAGCGGGAACGTTTTCGGGCTGGTTGGATGTTGACCCTGGTACGACAGCTCGTCGAGCTAGAGAAGAGGCGACGTGACTACTGTTCTGACCCCCGCGAGCCCGCTGACGGCCGCCGATCGCTGCGACCGCTGCGGCGCCCAGGCATACCTGCGCGTCGTCCTGCTCAGCGGCGGAGAACTGCTCTTCTGCGCCCACCACGGTCGCAAGTTCGAGCCGGAACTCAAGAAGATCGCCGCTGAGATACAGGACGAGACCGAGCGACTGACGTCCGTTCCGGGCACCGCTTCCGAAGAAGAGCGCTGAATCTCGCACACACGACGAGCCAGCCCCGGCACAGGCCGGTGATCGGGCGGCCGCTCCCCACCAGGAGCGGCCGCCCGTGCTCATTACCCCCTCAAGCGCGCTACGAGCCGCCGGAGGGCCGTTTCCGGGCCCCTGTGGCCGGCTCCAGCGCTCGTACGACCTCGGAGACGCGCGTGTAGACGCCGGGGTGGTCCGGGCGCCCGCAGCCGCTCCCCCACGACACGAGGCCGATCAGCCGTCCCGCGGCCACCAGCGGGCCTCCGCTGTCCCCCTGGCAGCCGTCCGGCCCTCCGGCGACCTCCCCGGCGCACAGCATGGTGGCGGCCCGGTAGGCACCCTCGGGGCCGCCCGGGTAGGCCTTGGCGCACACGTCGTCGGAGAGCACGCGTACGCGTGCGGCCCGCAGCCGCCGCGCATAGGCTCCCTCGCCGGTCGTGTCGCCCCATCCGGACACCAGTGCCTCCGTACCGGGCCGGTAGGCCGGGTCGCCCGCGCGGGCCATGGTGATGACCGCGCTCTGCGGCAGCGGCCGGGCGAGCACGAGGACCGCGAAGTCCCCGGAGTTGGTCGTGAGATCGAACCGGGGGTTGAGCCGGACCTCCCGTACGGCGATCTCCTCGCCCTCCGTCGACAGCAGGTCGGTGCGGCCCGCGATGACCTTGAGGTCGCGCACCCGGTTCGGTGGCACCCCGAGGGCTTCCTCGCTCAGACAGTGGGCCGCTGTGAGCACCGTGGTCCGCCCGATGGCCACAGCGCCGCAGAACTGCCCCGCCCGCGCTCCGCCGAACAGGTCACGACTGGCCAGTGCGACCGTCCACGGGGTCTCGGAGACGTCTATCGGGAAACCTCCCACGACCACGCCGCCGGCGGCTGCGGGGGCCGCACCCATCAGCGGCATCGCGGCCATGGCGGCCGCCAGTGCCAGCGGCCGGACCAGTGCCCGGGCAAGGGAACGGCGCATGCATGCTCCTCACTCTCAGGTCTTCCTGGGGGACCCAGAGTGATCCACCGAGCGGGATCGCGCAGCGCGAAGGCCCGCCTCCCTGAGGGGAGCCGGGCCTTCGGCGTCGTATGTGCGACCTGGTGGAGCTGTAGCGACCTAGTCCAGGTAGTCGCGCAGCACCTGGGAACGCGACGGGTGGCGCAGCTTCGACATGGTCTTGGACTCGATCTGACGGATGCGCTCACGCGTCACGCCGTAGACCTTGCCGATCTCGTCGAGGGTCTTCGGCTGGCCGTCGGTGAGGCCGAAGCGCATGGAGACGACGCCGGCCTCGCGCTCGGACAGGGTGTCGAGCACGGAGTGCAGTTGCTCCTGCAGAAGCGTGAAGCTGACCGCGTCGGCGGGCACGACGGCCTCGGAGTCCTCGATGAGGTCACCGAACTCGCTGTCGCCGTCCTCGCCCAGCGGGGTGTGCAGCGAGATGGGCTCGCGGCCGTACTTCTGGACCTCGATGACCTTCTCCGGGGTCATGTCGAGCTCCTTGGCCAGCTCCTCCGGGGTGGGCTCGCGGCCCAGGTCCTGGAGCATCTGGCGCTGCACGCGCGCGAGCTTGTTGATGACCTCGACCATGTGCACCGGGATACGGATGGTGCGGGCCTGGTCGGCCATGGCGCGGGTGATCGCCTGGCGGATCCACCAGGTGGCGTACGTGGAGAACTTGTAGCCCTTGGTGTAGTCGAACTTCTCGACCGCGCGGATCAGACCGAGGTTGCCCTCCTGGATGAGGTCCAGGAAGAGCATGCCGCGGCCGGTGTAGCGCTTGGCCAGGGAGACCACCAGACGGAGGTTGGCCTCCAGGAGGTGGTTCTTGGCGCGGCGGCCGTCCTCGGCGATGATCTCCAGCTCGCGCTTGAGCTTCGGGGCGAGCTTGTCGGAGTTGGCCAGCTTGTCCTCGGCGAAGAGACCCGCCTCGATGCGCTTGGCCAGCTCGACCTCCTGCTCGGCGTTGAGCAGGGGGACCTTGCCGATCTGCTTCAGGTAGTCCTTGACCGGGTCGGCGGTGGCGCCGGCCGCGGCGACCTGCTGCGCGGGCGCGTCGTCCTCGTCCTCGTCGGACAGGACGAAGCCCGCGTTCTCGGTGCCCTCGGGCTCGTCGGCGACCTTGGTGTCCTCGAGGACCTCTTCGTCGAGAAGCTCGACGTCGTCCTTCTTGGCGGTGGTCTTCTTGGCGGCCGTCTTCTTGGCGACGGTCTTCTTGGCGGTCGCCTTCTTGGCGGCCGTGGTCTTCTTGGCGGCGGCCTTCTTGGCGGTTGCGGCTTCCTCGGCGGAATCGGCTGCGGCCGCGGCGGTGGGCGCCGCGGGGGCGGCCGTGGTGGCGGTGGCCTTCCTGGTGGTCACCGTCTTCGCCGCGACCGTCCTGGTGGCGGTGCGCTTGGCCGGGCTCTTCGCTGCGACGCTCTTGCGGGTGCGCTTGGGCTCTGCGGCACTGACCATCAGCGTCACACCCTCTTCCTCAAGGATCTGGTTGAGGCTGCGCAGTACGTTCTTCCACTGAGTGGCCGGAATCTGGTCAGCTTCGAAGGCCCGACGCACATCGTCGCCGGCGATCTGCCCCTCAGCCTTTCCCCGCTCAATGAGCGCCATGACAGAGACGGACTCGGCGATCTCCGGCGGGAGCGTACGGGATGTGCTGGCCGACACGAACAACCTCTCGGAACGTTGGAAAACGGCTTCCGGCACCGTCCACTGCGGACAGGAGCCGACCACCGGCCTGGGGATGGGCCGACGGCGCGGGCGGGGGCCGGGAAGATGCACAGCGCCATGCACGGCGTCCGTATTCCCTCCGCGGCTATCACCTCTTAGGTCATCGCGCTGTCTCCACGAGCGTTACGCCCATTCTGCGTGGCCCGAGTCACACCCCGTAAGTGGTCAAAAGCGGTCAGACATGTGCAGATGAGATCACCAGTGGCCGCCAACCCGGCCACCCCCCGTAACGCAGGGGGCTGCCGCATCGCCGGACTCCGCCGGACTCCAGAAGGTCCGGCGAGGTCCGGCGGCGGCCGGTACCCGGGCCCGGCGCCGCCGCGAGCACTACTGGGACGTCACACACCGGCGACCGCACCACGTCCCTCGCGGGTCAGTGCTCGCGCGGGGCGGGCACCACGCGCTCCACCTCCGGGTGGACCGTCAGCAGCTGACGCATGGCCGTCTCCGCCGCCGTGCCGTCGCCGGTACCGAGGGCGTCGACGATCCGCGCGTGCTGGGCGAGGGACGCCTCGTTGGGGCGGTCACAGGCGGTGACCGGGCCGCCGGAGACCTGGAGTGCCGCCGAGACGATGCCGGAGAGGTGCTCCAGCATGCGGTTGCCCGCGATCTGGATCAGCATCGAGTGGAACTCGGTGTCCGCGCGCGCATAGGTGAGCGCGTCGCCCTGCGCCATGGCGTGGCTCATGATCTCGACCATGTCGCACAGGCGCTGCTGCACCTCCTCGCGCCCGTGTCCGGCGGCGAGGCGGGCGGCCAGCGGCTCGATCGTCCAGCGCAGCTCGCTGAGCTCCCGGCGCTGGTCGTCGCGCTGCGGCCCGAAGGCCCGCCACTCGATGATGTCCGGGTCGAGGAGGTTCCAGTCGCTGACGGGGCGTACCCGCGTGCCGACGTTCGGGCGGGCGCTGACCAGGCCCTTGGCCTCCAGGACCCGGAGCGACTCGCGGACGACGGTGCGGGAGACCTCGAAGCGCTGGCCGATCTCCTCCGGCACCAGCGGTCGGTCCGCGCCCAGATCGCCGGAGACGATCATCTGTCCGAGCTGCTGGACGAGTTGGCCGTGCAGCCCGCGTCCGCGGCTGGCCGCGGCCCGCCGGCTGACCCGGCCCAGCTCGGGTTCCCCGCCGTCCCAGGCGGGCGTGCCGACGCGGTCGGCCACCGGGCCTTCCGCGTAGGGGTAGCGGTCGAGTTCGCCCGGGCCGGCCAGACCTGAGTCTGTGGAGCGGGCGGCGGTCATCATGGTGTGCGCAAGGGTACTCACGGATCCTTTGTCGGCGCCGCCTCCAACTCCCTTGAGGTCTTTGGTGAAAAGCACACGAAAGGGTGATCGCTCACCCCGTCGCAATTGACGCCTTATCGGAAAGAAATGGGCTTTCCGCGGGGAGTTGTGGGCAAAGCAGGACCGGAAGTGAACGAAGGGTGGTCAGCGCAGCCGGGTCCGCAGCGCCGTGTGCAGATACGCGCAGAGGAGACCCGCGAGCGACAACGCCAGTGCCCCGCCCACCGGTTGGGCGACCACCCGCGCGACGGCGAGCAGGTACCGCTCCCCTCCGAAGGGCCACTGCAGCAGAAGGACCTCCCGCATCCGCACCGGAAAGTCCGCCGCCATGCGCACGGCCGGGCTCTGGAGCGCCTTGTGGACGAGGGGTACGACCAGGACGGGTACGGCGAGGACCGCGGCCAGTCCGGCCGTGGTGGACCGGAACACGCCGGCCGCCAGCACCCCGGCCCAGGAACAGCCGACGACCAGGCCGAACCAACTCGCGGTCAGCGACAGCCAGTCCGCGGGAACTTCCGTCAGCTCCCGTCCGTAGACGAGGTAGAGCACCTCGGCGTCGCAGCCCAGGGTGAGGAAGGCGAGCAGCCCCGCGGTGGCTCCGGAGACGAGCAGTTTCGCGGTGAGCAGCCCCAGCCGGCGGGGGACGGTGCCGCGGTCGGCCGCCAGGGCGGGATGGCGGAACTCGTCGCCGAAGGCCAGCGCGCCGAGCAGTCCCGACCCGAGCGCCGCGGGCGGCAGCGGCAGTTCCCGCGGCCAGGCCGCGAACAGCCGCGCCTGCGGGGTGTGCCCGATCCTGGCGAGGAGGACAGCGGTCAGCGCGGACACGACGAGTACGGCGCCGCAGGTGAGGAAGCCGGTGCCGATGCCGGCGGCGCGCCGGATCTCGTAGCGGAGGGGACGCAGGGGGCTCGGGGCGGGGCGGACGGCGATGGGGGGCGGGAGAGGCGAGATCACGGTGGCGGCGCGGTCACCGTACGAACGGCCGGCGTGGTCGTCCCGCTCCTTCCGGGCGCCGGGGTTCCTGGCCCCCGGGAGGAGGAGGCGAGTGCCGGAGCTGGTCGGCGCGGGGGCTGGCGTGCCGTCGGTCCGCGGTCCGGAGGGCGACGTGTCCACGCCGGAACCGGTCTCCGGGCCGGCCGCCGAACCGGCGGAGCGGCCATCGCCGCCCCCCTCCCCGGTGACGCTCGTGGCCTCGGTCCGCGGGCGGCCGTCGTTGCCGCCGTTCCGGGTGCCGGCCCCTGTGTCGGTGTGCCGGTGCGGCTGCCGCGCGGCTCTTTCCCCCGCCTCGCCGACCGTGCCGTTCGCACCGGACGCGGTGACGGTGGGCGCCGTGCCGTCGGCCGGGAACGCCGCGGCGGACGGGGCCGCGTCGCGCGGTGAAACGCCGGGGGCGGTCGCGGGGCGGGCCGGTTGGGTCCGCCGAGCGGCGTCGTGGGTCGGCCCGCCGTCGGCGCTCCCCGCCCGCTGCGAGGCCGAACGGCCGGACTCCCACCGCCCTTCGGCGGTCGGCGGCACGTCGGCCACCGCTGGTTCCGCGCCCGGTGTCGGCGGTACGGCCTGGGTGCGTGTCCGTTGCCCGGCCGGGTGCCCGGACGCCGTGGCGTTCCCCGTCGACAGGCCCTGCGCTGGTCTGTGCGGCTCCGGCGTGGGCCGGTCCGGGGCTGTCGAGCGGAGTTGGGCCGCCGCCCGGTCGGATGAGGCGGTGCGCGGCTCCGTCACCGGCTCCGCGGAGCGTGGTTCCGCCGCCGGAAAGCCGGTCCGCGCGCTCTCCCGTGGGCCGGACCGCCTCGCGTGTCGCGGCTCCGCCGACACGTCGTGCGCGCTGCGCGCCGGGGCTTCGGGTGCACCGCTGAATCCGACGGGGCGGCCGTCGCGGGCGGATTCCGGCGCCGTGCGGCCGCGTTCGTTCGGCACTCGGCCGGCCTGAGCGGATTTCCGCTCCCCGTACGCGACACCCGTCGCCGCCGGGTCCTGCTCCGGCCTGGCCCACTGGTTGGCAGGCGGTGAGTCCGGTACGGGCGGCCGCGGTCCGGCGGGGCGCGCGCCGTCGTCGCCCCCGGTTCCGGCGCCCGGCCCCATGTCACCCACCTCCTCGGCGAGTTGGTGGACGAGGATGCCGTGACGGAAGGCGATCTCGCCGACGTCGGCGGTCGTGCTGCCGTACACCGTCAGGCGGTTGCCGCCCTCCCGTACGACTTCGACGGAACGACGGGCGGTGCGGGCGTCCCTGGTCAGCAGGGCCGCGAGGCGTGCCGCATGGGGACTGCGGACGGCCACTCGCCGACGCAGCCGGGTGCGGGCGAACACCCTTGCCTCCTGGTCTGCGACGAGTCTGCCGCCGTCGAGGGTGACGACCCGGTCGGCGGTGCGTGCCGCCTCCTTGGGCTCGGCCGTGGTGAACAGCACCGTGCCGCCCTGGTCGGCATGGGCCCGCAACATGCCGTGCAGCCACTGGGCCTCCCGGGCGGAGAGGCCGTCCGCGGGTTCGTCCAGGACGAGCGTGTGCGGGTCGGGCAGCAGGGCACAGGCGAGACCGAGTCTGCGGTCCATCCCGCGCGACAGCGTCCCGAGTCGTTCCTCGCGGAGGCTGACGAGACCGACCACTTCGAGCACCTCGTCGGCTCGCCGCGCGGGAACTCCCGATGCCGCGCACAGCATGCGCAGATGACCGCGGACCGAGCGGGCGGGATGGCCTGGCACATCGCCGAGGAGTACGCCGACTTCTCGCGCCGGATGGGCGATCCGGTGCAGGGGACGGCCTCTGAAGTAGGTGATGCCGCGCCCTTGTTGCAGCTCGAGCATGAGTCTGAGCGTCGTCGTCTTGCCCGCGCCGGCGCGTCCGAGGAGCGCGGTGACTTGCCCGGCACGCGCCTCGAAGGAGACATCGTCGACGGCGGGCGGATGCGCCTTGCGGGGATTGCTGGTCAGTCCGAAGGCCTCGATCACCTGATGCAAGATAGCGCGACATGTCTGGTTTTTCGGGTATAAGGCGATTTGCGGAAAGGCGCGTGCGACCTGCTTCCTTCCTTTTCCGCCGTTCGATGGAGCCCGAACTCGACACGCACAGCCCGGCGGGCAGCCGGCAGACCGGTAGCGGGCAACGAGCAACGAGCAGACCAGTAGCAAGCAGACCGGTAGCGGGTACGGGTCAGACGATCACCCGTGCCGCTCTGCCGTGTCTCAGACCTCGGGGCGCAGCATCGGCGGGTTGAGCAGCGTGGCGCCGCCGGCCCGGAAGAGCTGGGCCGGACGTCCGCCCTGGCGCGTGGTCGTCCCTCCGGTGGGGACGAGGAATCCGGGGGTGCCGGTCACCTTGCGGTGGAAGTTGCGCGGGTCGAGCGCGACGCCCCACACCGCCTCGTACACCCGGCGCAGCTCGCCGACCGTGAACTCGGGCGGGCAGAAGGCGGTGGCCAGCGACGAGTACTCGATCTTGGAACGGGCGCGTTCCACTCCGTCCGCGAGGATCCGGGCGTGGTCGAAGGCGAGCGGTGCCACGGGTTCGCCGTCACGGCCGTACCCGTCCTGCTGGAGCAGTTCCTCGACCGGGGCCCAGCGCGCGTTGCTCGCGTCGCCGCCGGCGCGCGGTGCGGGCAGGTCGGGTGCGAGCGCGAGATGCGCGACGCTGACCACGCGCATACGCGGGTCACGCTCGGGGTCGCCGTAGGTGGCGAGCTGCTCCAGGTGGGCTCCGTTGTCCTGGGCCGGGGCGGCGGGGTCGTGGGCGCAAAGACCGGTCTCCTCGGCCAGTTCGCGCGCCGCCGCCTGGGTCAGGTCCTCGTCGGCCCGTACGAAGCCTCCGGGCAGTGCCCAGCGCCCCTGGAAGGGGGGCTCGCCCCTGCGTACCGCCAGCGCGCACAGGGCATGGCGGCGCACGGTCAGCACGACCAGATCCACGGTGACGGCGAAGGGCGGAAAGGCTGACGGGTCGTAGGGCATGCCGCGATCATAGTCGTCTTCCTGACGATAAACACTCCCTCGGCTGCCGCATCGGTGGCTGTCCTGCCTCGTTCCGGTGGGGCGCGCGAAGCCGGGTCCCTTTCACCGGCCGGCGGCTCGCGCGCGGTCGTCCGCCTCGCCCCGCACAGCTCCGGTCAGGGCAGGGCAGGGCCGCCGACCGGCGCCGGGCCGGCCCCTGTCGAACAGGCCGGCGCCGAGCAGGCCGAGGCAGGGGAAGTGGACGGTTGCGGCCAGGTGGGGCACGGGGCGGCCGTCCGTCGCCAGGGCGGCGGACGGGTGTCCGCCGATGCGGCTCTCCACTAAGACATCGGCGCGGAGAGCCGCCATGACTGCGGGCTGCCGCTCTCCCCCGGGACCAGCGGCCCGCCCGAGCCGGAGCCGGGGTACGGCACGCGGCCGGTGTGCCCCCCGGACCGGCGTGACCAGGGGACTCTCCGGGAGTCGCTCCCAGCACCGCACCGGGGATCGTCGGACCGGGGGTCGCCGCACCGGGCATCGCCGGACCGCGGGTCGCCGGCCGGCGGGCACGGCCCGGATCGGTTTCCACGGCCGTCGCGGCCAGGGACGCTGCCCGTCCGGGCGCGGACCGGCGGGTGCTCATCCGTCGCCCTCGGTCCGCGGGCCTCCGCCCTCCGACGGCGCACCGCCGGTCGTGGTGTCGCCGGGGCCGGTGGTACGCGTGCGCCTGGTGCTCGCTTCCCGAAGGCCTGGCCGGGCGGCTCCGGGCGGGGTCGACCGGGGGCGGGAGCCGGCCGGCCTACGGCGGTCTGCCTTGGTCCGGGCTGTGGGACGGTGGTCGTCACCGTCCGCGCTCCGCGTGCGACGCCTGCGTTGCCCGCCCGGCCGGGGCCCTGGAGCCGGGCCGTCCGCCGGGGTGCGGGGTGCCGGGACCGCGTTCTGCGTGCTCTCGACGGGCGCCTGCCGCGGTGCCGGGTTCGATTGCCGCACCGGTGTGGGCTGGATGTCCTGCGTTTTCTGCGTGTCCTGGGCGCGCAGGCAGCGGCGGACCGCTTCCGGGTCGAGTCCTTCGTTGCAGGCCTGGTGCAGCAGGCGGGCGAAGAGGTAGTCGGGATCCGCGCCCAGTGCCATGGCCAGTGCCTCGCGCGCCTCCAGTTCGTCGCCCGTGGACCAGGCGACCCAGCCCGCCAGGGTCAGCGGTGCGGCGGCGTGCTCGCTGTAGGGGCCGACGCAGCGGCGGGCCAGGGCGCGCCAGAGCCGCAGGGCCGGGCCCGCGACGTCCCCTTCCATCCAGGCGGCGGCCCGGTCGCGGGTCGTGCGGTCCTGGAGTCCGAGGACGAGGGTCGCCGCCTCGTCGGCATCGAGGAGGCCGTCGTCGCGGACATCCGCCGGATGGGTGCCGGAGACCGGTGCCGCCGCGGCGAAGCGGCGGATGATCCGCTCGGCGAGGACGAGGGTCTCCTGCGCCACCTCCTCGCGGGTCGTCTCGTCCAGGATGCGGGGCACCAGGCTCATGCCCGCCGCGTCGAGGGCGATCTCCTGGTCCAGCGCCACCGCGGACTCCCAGGGTTGCAGCCTGGCGCGAAGTTCTTTCAGTGTGCCGCGCACCTGGAGGCCGGCGTAGGTGGCCGCCGCGGCGAGTACGGAGGTGCCGGGCAGGCCCATCGGCGAGCCGTCCTCGGGGCAGCAGCCCTTGACCGGGCAGCAGTACGACCAGAAACGCCCGTCCGAGACGCACAGGGCCTCGACGACGGGCACGTCCAGGCTTCCGCACTCGGTGCGCATCAGCTGGGCTAGCCTCGTCAGCCGTTGCTTGACCTCCCGGCCGGACTCGCCGGGGCCCGGCTCCTGGCAGACGTAGGCCACCATGCCCTCGGGCCGGGCGCCGCGCCGCTCGCTGCCTGCCACCAGTCCGCGGGCCAGCTGCCGGGCGGCGGCCTCCCAGTCCTCCTCGTTCGCCGGGATGCCGAGCCGGGCCCGGCCGCCGAACCTGCCGCAGCCTCCCCGGTCGTGCAGGGCGACGAGCACCATGCTGTCCTCGGGGCGGTAGCCGAGCAGGTAGGGGAGGGCGTCGGCCAGTTCGGCGGGCGTGCGCAGGGTGACCTGCGCGGTGTGGTCGGCCGGTCCGGCCGACGGGTCGTGCCCGGAGATGTCGTCGTTTCCGAAGGGTCCTGCGGTTTCGCTGTGATTCGTCATGCGCCGACAATCTCGCGGATTCCAAGATTCCGCTTAGGGGCCTGTGGATAACTCTGATCAGGGACACGACAGGGCATCCCGCTGTCCTGGTTGTCCACAGACTCGGCCCGGGGCCGCCCGGTTGTCGGTGCGGTCCTGTTGTATGGAACGCATGGAACACACGAGCAACGCGGATCTCCGGGCAGAGGCCGATGCCGTTCTCGCCCGGCTCGTCGGGGACGCGACGGGCGCCGCCCGGCTGCGCGAGGACCAGTGGCGGGCGATCGAGGCGCTGGTCGCCGACCGGCGCCGGGCCCTGGTCGTACAGCGCACGGGCTGGGGCAAGTCCGCGGTGTACTTCGTCGCGACCTCGCTGCTGCGGGCCAGAGGAAGCGGCCCCACGGTGATCGTCTCGCCGTTGCTCGCGCTCATGCGCAACCAGGTGGAGGCCGCGGCCCGGGCCGGTATCCACGCCCGGACTATCAACTCGGCCAACACCGAGGAGTGGGACGCCGTCCAGGCCGAGATCGCGGCGGGCGAGGTCGATGTGCTGCTGGTGTCGCCGGAGCGGCTGAACAATCCCGACTTCCGCGACCAGGTCCTGCCCAAGCTGTCCGCCGCGACCGGTCTGCTCGTGGTGGACGAGGCCCACTGCATCTCCGACTGGGGTCATGACTTCCGCCCCGACTACCGCCGGCTGCGCACCATGCTCGGCGACCTGCCGTCCGGCGTCCCGGTGCTGGCCACCACGGCCACGGCCAACGCCCGGGTGACCGCCGACGTCGCCGAGCAGCTCGGCACGGGCGGCACGATGGACGCGCTGGTGCTGCGCGGACCGCTGGACCGGGAGAGTCTGAGCCTCGGTGTGCTGCGGCTGCCGGATGCCGCGCACCGGATGGCCTGGCTCGCCGACCACCTCGACGACCTGCCGGGCTCCGGCATCGTCTACACCCTCACCGTCGCCGCCGCCGAGGAGGTCACCGCCTTTCTGCGGCACCGCGGACACACCGTCGCCTCCTACACGGGCAAGACGGAGAACGCCGACCGGCAGCAGGCGGAGGAGGACCTGCTCGCCAACCGCGTCAAGGCCCTGGTGGCCACCTCGGCGCTCGGCATGGGCTTCGACAAACCGGATCTCGGTTTCGTCGTCCATCTCGGCTCGCCCTCCTCCCCCATCGCCTACTACCAGCAGGTCGGCAGGGCCGGCCGCGGCGTCGCCCACGCCGAGGTGCTGCTGCTGCCGGGCAAGGAGGACGAGGCGATCTGGGAGTACTTCTCCTCGCTGGCCTTTCCCTCCGAAGATCTGGTCCGGCGCACCCTCGACGTGCTCGCCCGGGCGGACGGCCCCCTGTCGCTGCCCGCCCTGGAACCGCTGGTGGAGCTGCGCCGTTCCCGCCTGGAGACCATGCTGAAGGTCCTCGACGTGGACGGCGCGGTGCGACGGGTCAAGGGCGGCTGGACGGCCACTGGACAGCCCTGGTCGTACGACGCGGAGCGCTACGCGTGGGTGGCCCGGCAGCGCGCGGCCGAACAGCAGGCGATGCGCGAGTACGCCGCCACGACCGAGTGCCGGATGGAATTCCTCCAGCGCCAGCTGGACGACGAGGGCGCCAAACCATGCGGCCGCTGCGACAACTGCGCGGGGCCGCGCTTCACCTCCGACCTGTCCCCGGCGGCGCTGGACGCCGCGCGGAGCGACCTGGGCCGCGCCGGGGTGGAGGTGGAGCCCCGGCGCATGTGGCCGACCGGGCTCCCGGCCATCGGCATCAATCTCAAGGGCCGTATCCCGGCAGGGGAACAGGCCGCGCCGGGGAGGGCTCTGGGACGGCTGTCGGACATCGGCTGGGGCAACCGGCTGCGTCCCCTGTTCGCGCCGCAGGCACCGGACGCGACGGTGCCGGACGACGTGGCGCAGGCCGTGGTCGGCGTGCTGGCCGACTGGGCCCGCGGTCCCGGCGGCTGGGCCTCCGGTGCGTCCGACGCCCCGGCCCGGCCGGTGGGCGTGGTCACCATGGCCTCGCGCAGCCGGCCCCATCTGATCCACTCCCTGGGCGCCCGCATCGCCGAGGTCGGCAGGCTGCCCCTGCTCGGCTCGGTGGAATACGCGGGGGACACGCCCCGGATGCCCCGCAGCAACAGCGCGCAGCGGCTGAAAGCGCTCGACGGGGCGTTGACGGTGCCACCCGCCCTGGCGTCGGCACTCGCCGCGGCCGACGGACCGGTCCTCCTGGTCGACGACTTCACGGAGACGGGCTGGACCCTGGCCATGGCGGCGCGTCTGCTGCGCAGGTCCGGGGCGCGTGGCGTGTTGCCACTGGTTCTCGCGGTCCAGGGATGAGTGCGGCGTCACCGCTGTTCCGGGCTGCCGCGCGCCGTTCGCGGCGGCCCGCCGGGCGGGATCGCGGAGGGCACAGGCGTCGAGGGTCCACCCTGTGGGTAGGAGGGATATAAGCCACGCACTAGCAGATAACACTCGGCGGCGCCAATTGCTCGTTGCCGCAACCAAGTTCGACAGGAAGAATTGAGGTCCGCTACCCGCACGACTCACCCGTGATCCGGTTGGGCTCCGCTGCGGCGCGCGCTCCCCCGAATCCGACCTCGCCCGCAGTGTGGGCGCGTAGCCGAAGGGAGGAACGTGACCTTCGGATTCGCATC
Source organism: Streptomyces sp. DSM 40868 (assembly GCF_011820545.1). Lineage (NCBI taxonomy): Bacteria > Bacillati > Actinomycetota > Actinomycetes > Kitasatosporales > Streptomycetaceae > Streptomyces > Streptomyces sp. DSM 40868. Next base: position 6,450,662 of record NZ_CP050504.1, on the reverse strand, counting down.
GTCCTCGGCGGCCTCGTTGTCGACGCCGGCGTCCGACGCCTCCGCCAGTCGCCTGCTCGAGCCCGCGGAGTGGGCCGCCGCCGGAATCCCTTTGCTGCGCAACCCTCGTGAGATCGTCAGCGGTCTGCACTCCCGCCACCACCCGAAGCCGCTCACGGCGGTCGTGGCGGTGCTCGACCCGGACGAGCGGTTGCGGGCGAGCGCCTCGTTCACGCGCCGTGCGACGCCGGCCGACGGCTGGATGCTCCGCAACGCGCTGCTGGCCCAGCTGCGCCGGGTGATTCCGCACGACCTGCGCCGCCGCACCCCTGTGCGCACGGCCGTCCTGCTCTACTGCCGTGAGGGCGACGCACGTTGGACCGAGGAGGACGGCGCCTGGATGTGGGGACTGCGCGATGCCTGCACCCTGCACGGGCTGCGCTGCGGCGCGTACATCACGCTGACCCACGACGGCTGGCAGGTGCTCGGCGAGGGACGCGGAGGGCGCCGGCCGAACGCGCACTCGGCCCCGGAGCCGTTCGCCACGTCCGAAGCCCCGCCGCTCGCACCACGCACCGGCGGCCCGGTCTCCGAGGTGCTGAGCCGGGCGGCGGCTCGCTGACCGGCGCGCCACGGACGGTACGACGACTCGCGCGACCGACCGGTGGCTCCCACGGCGCATCCGGCCCGCGTGCGACGGCCGGGCCCGACCGCTGCGCGCGCAGAGCGGTCCGGAGGAGCACCGGCGGACTCGCCTTCCGGACCCCTGCGGAGAGCCCTGGGTGACCTGCGGGGTCTGCCCCTGGTGCGCCGGTGACCTGCGGGGACCGCCTCCTGCTACGCCTCGGAGACGGCCGTCGGCGGTGCGGGCCACACCACCCGTGGGCGCCTGTCCGGCCCGGCAGGCGGCGCCACCCGTCACCCGGGCGGCCCGGATCACTCCCCCGGCACGACGACGGCCAGCGCTCCCGGGCCTTCCCAGGGCAACGGACCCGGCGGCGTCATGGCCGTGGAGAGTCGTCCGGACGCATCAGGCCCGTCGTCCGGGCACGCCAAAAGCCGCACCGTGCGGATTCCGCCGGAGCGGCTCCTTCGGCCCCCCGGTGTCCCGAGGTGCCGACGCGACTCAGACGCCGGCGCCCAGCACCGAGTTGATCTGCTGCGGGTCGCCGCAGACGATCAGCAGGGCACCGGCACGGGAGTGGGCCAGCGGGAGGGCGGTGGCCGCGGCGGAGGCGGGGCCTCCGTTGACGGCCACGACGACCACCGGGCGGGTGGCGGCGCGGGAGGCGACGGCGGCATCCGCGTAGAAGACGTCGTCACCGGCGTCGTGCTGCGCCCAGTAGGACGCTTCGCCGAAGGACAGTTCGTGTTCGGCCCACGGGTGCTGGGCACCGGTGGTGAGCACGAGCACGTCGCCGGGGGCGCGGCCGGAGTCCAGGAGCAGGTCCACCGCCTCCTCGGCGGCGTCGAGCGCACCCTCGGCCGAAGCCGGGATCAACTGGATCTGCGGGCTCGCCGCGGCGGCGGGAGCGGCCGGTCCGGAAGGACCGGGCTTGGCCGGAGCCGCGTCTCGCGGTGTGCGCTGCGCCGGCGGCGTGGGCCGCAGAGGGCCGGGACGACCGGGGCGGGACGGAGCCGCGGGGCGGGGGCCGGGTACGGGGCGGGGGGTCGGCGCGGTGCGGCCGCTGGCCGGCGTGGCGCGGGGACCCTGGGCACTCTCGTGAATCTGAGGCTCCTCGGGAATGAGAGGCATGAGCTGATTTTTATCAAACGTTGGTGCGGCGCGGATGACCGGGTGGCACATCAGTGCGATCGGAACCGTCAGAAATCGAAGCCGAGCTGACCCGCAATTTCCGGAACGCTTCCGTCCGCCCAGTTGCGGACCTTCTTGAGGTGCCGCCACTGAGGCAACGCATCAAGATACGCCCACGACAAACGGTGGTGCGGGGTGGGCCCCCGCTCCGCCAGTGCGGCCTTGTGCACGGGCGACGGATACCCGGCGTTGTCCGCAAATCCGAAGTCTGCATGGTCGACACCCAGTTCGGCCATCATTTTGTCGCGCTGAACCTTGGCGATCACCGACGCCGCCGCCACGGCCACACACGACTGATCGCCCTTGATCACCGTGCGGACCTTCCAGGGAGCGCCGAGGTAGTCGTGCTTCCCGTCGAGGATCACGGCGTCGGGGCGGACCGGCAGGGCATCCAGGGCACGGACCGCGGCCAGCCGCAGCGCGGCCGTCATCCCCAGGTCGTCGATCTCCTCGGGGGAAGCATGCCCCAGCGCGTAGGCCGTCACCCATGACCGCAGAATTTCTGCGAGTTCCGTACGGCGCTTGAGCGTGAGCAGTTTGGAGTCGGTCAGGCCCTCGGGCGGGCGGCGCAGTCCGGTGATCGCCGCGCAGACCGTGACGGGACCGGCCCAGGCGCCGCGTCCCACCTCGTCGACACCGGCAATGACCTTCGCCCCGGTCGTGGCGCGCAGGGAGCGCTCGACGGTGTGGGTAGGTGGTTCGTACGGCATGGCGCCCTTAGCGTACGCCGCCGGGACGGACGCGCGACACCCCGGTCTCCCGAGGGCCGCGAAGGGCGCCGGAAGGGGGCGTCAGGCGCCGTAGGGCCGCAGCAGCGGAAGCATCAGCCGGTCGACCATTCCTTCGAGATCCTGGTCGTTCCATTCACTGGCGCACACCTTGGAGCGGTACATCATCATGGCCGGGATGGCGTCGAAGACATAGCTGTTGGCCGCGTCCTCCCGGACCTCTCCCCGCTCTATTCCACGGACGATGACCTCGCGCACCAGCTTGACGGTCGGCTCGACCACACTTCCGAGGATCACCCCCTCGAAGCGCTCCGCCTGCGCCTGATCGCATTCGTGAATGACCGAGCGCAGAGCGGTGCCGGGCCGCGAGTACATGATCTGCCGGACCTGCCGGCACAGGGTGAGCAGGTCCTCGCGCACGCTGCCCAGGTCCGGTGCCCGCTCCACCCGGGGCAGTCCGGTCACCAGGGCGTCCGCGACCAGGTCCTCCTTGGAGGGCCAGCGGCGGTAGACCGCCGCCTTGCCGGTGTGGGCGCCGGCCGCGACGCCTTCCATGGTGAGCCCCTTCCAGCCGACCGTGCTGAGCTGCTCCAGGGCGGCGTCGAGGATCGCCCGCTCCAGTACCGCACCGCGCCGGCGGGGGGAAGCCGTTCCGGCGGCCGCGGCCGTACAGCGCGAGGTAACCATCTGTGTTTCTCCTGCATACGAGGTGAGCGGTGATTCCGGGGGAGTGACGCCACGCCGCAGCAACGGGGGACGCGGGCGCGGCGCGCGCTTAAGTGAACGCTTGCGTTCACTGTCGGGGACTCACTACGGTGGGCACGACAGTGAACGCGAGCGTTCACTAAAGCCTGTATGGGGGACCCATAGTGACGACCTCTCAGCTTCTCACGGACGATCAGAGAACGGGCGCGGCCCGTCGGGGAGGGCATCCCGGCATCGCACTCACCGTCATCGCGGCCAGCCAGCTCATGGTGGTACTCGACGCGACGATTGTGAATATCGCGCTCCCGCACATTCAAGAAGCGCTCAGCTTCAGCACGACCGATCTGACATGGGTGGTCAGCGCCTACACGCTCACCTTCGGCGGCCTGCTGCTGCTCGGTGCGCGGGCCGGTGACATCCTCGGCCGCCGCCGGGTGTTCATGACCGGCATCCTGCTGTTCACCTTCGCCTCGCTGCTGGGCGGCCTGGCCCAGGAGCCCTGGCAGCTGCTGGCCGCGCGAGCCCTCCAGGGCGTGGGCGGCGCGATAGCGTCCCCCACGGCGCTGGCGCTGATAACGACCACCTTCCCCGAAGGCCCGGAACGCAACCGGGCCTTCGGTGTTTTCGCCGCCGTTTCCGCGGGCGGCGGTGCCATCGGCCTGCTGGCGGGCGGCATGCTCACCGACTGGCTCGACTGGCGGTGGGTGCTGTTCGTCAACGTGCCGATCGGCGTGCTGATCGCGTCGCTCGCGCCGCTGTACATCAACGAGTCCGAGCGCCACCCGGGCCGCTTCGACCTCGCCGGCGCGCTCACCTCCACGGTCGGCATGGCCTCGCTGGTGTACGGGTTCATCCGCGCCGCGGAGGACGGCTGGCGGGACGGGCTCACGATCGGGTCCTTCGCCGCGTCCGTGGTGCTGCTGCTCGCCTTCGTCTTCATCGAGACACGGGCGAAGGAGCCGATCACCCCGCTGCGGATGTTCACGGACCGCAACCGCTGGGGCACGTACGTGATCATGCTGAGCCTGGCCGCGGCGATGTTCGGCATGTTCTTCTACATCGTGCTGTTCGTCCAGAACGTGCTCGGCTACAGCGCCATCAGGGCCGGTATCGCGTTCCTTCCCGTGACGGCCGCGATCGCGATCGGGGCGGGATTGTCGCAGCGCTTCCTTCCGGTGCTCGGCCCCAAGCCGTTCATGATGACCGGCGCCGCGCTGGTGGCGGTCGGGCTGGGCTGGCAGACCTTCATCGAGCCCGACAGCACCTACGTGGGCGGGGTGCTGGGACCGATGCTGGTGTTCGGCTTCGGTATGGGCCTGACCTTCGTGACGGCCACCGTCACCGCCGTGGCCGGTGTGGCCCCGCACGAGGCGGGCGCCGCTTCCGGGCTGCTCAACGCCATGCAGCAGGTCGGTGGTTCGCTCGGGCTGTCCATCCTGACGACCGTCTTCGGGTCGGCCGCGACCGACGAGGGGAAGAAGCAGCTGCCCCGGTTCCTCGCCGGTGCCTCGCCGGAGCAGAAGGCGGAGTTCGCCAAGACGCACCAGATGCCCGCGCCCTGGGGGAACGAGGTGCTCGCCCACGGCATCTCCACGGCCTTCATCCCGGCCGCCGCGATGGCCGTGCTCGCCTTCGTCACCGCCTGGCTGGTGCTGAGGGTCCGCAAGAGCGACCTCGACTCCCTCGCGGGCACGGCGGGCCCGCACCTGGGCTGAACCGGGACGCGCCGCGCGGTGCCGCGGCCGGCCGGGCCCCTGCCGGGCGACAGACGGCCCTCGCGGAGCTCCGGCCGGCCGCACCACGCCCGGCAGAGCGCGCACAAGGACCAGGAGCAGGGCCCGGAGCACGGCGGAAAGCAGCGCCCGAGCCGGTCCGCAGCCCCGCTCCGGCGGCACCCGCGCACCGAATGGCATCTCTCCTCCCCTCCGTCCCCTCACGCTCGCGGCCCCGCCCGACACCCGCCCCGGACACAACGGGCAGGCAGCGGATATCGGGACAACGAGCGATGGTCACGGAGAGTTCCCATCGGAAACGCAGAGTTTCGACACTGCCGGGCCGGCCGGGCTCACGTGGCGACGACGGGCGTCAGGCGCTTGTGGGCACCCAGTCCGGCAGGGCCTCGGTGCGCTCGACCCACTCGGCGGGCGGTGTCCCCGCCTTGGCCGCGGCGAGCACCCCGCCCACGATCGCGCAGGTGGTGTCCACGTCCCCGCCGACCTGGGCGGTGGTCCAGAACGCCGACGGGAAATCGCCGAGGGAGCGAGCGGCGGACCAGAGGGCGAAGGGGACGGTGTCATGGGCGGTCGTACGGCGTCCGCAGCCCAGGACGGCCGCCACGGTGACCGCGTCGTCGTAGTCGAGCATGTCCCGGGCCCGGCGGAGGCCCTGGCCGACCGCGCTCTTCGGTACGAGCGCGATGACGCCGTCGAGCAGGGCCTCGGGGGCGGGCGGGCCGTCCGGGGAGCCGGCGAAGGCGGCCGCGGCGGCCACGGCCATGGCGCCGACCACGGCCTCCCGGTGCTGGTGGGTGGTGTAGGCCGAGATCTCCGCCTGGTGGGTCGCCTGCTCGGGATCGTCCGCGTACCACGCGCCCAGGGGTGCGATCCGCATCGCCGCGCCGTTGCCCCAGGACCCCTGGCCGTTGAAGAGCCCGGCGGCCAGCCGGCGCCAGTCCTCGCCCTCCCGGACCAGGCGCAGCAGCCGGTTGACCGCGGGGCCGTAGCCCCGGTCGAAGTCGTGGTGCTCGGCGAAGGAGCGGGCGAGCGCGTCCTGGTCGATGCGCTGGTGGGTGGCGAGGACGGCGACCACCGAGCAGGCCATCTCGGTGTCGTCCGTCCACTGCCAGGGCCCCGCGGGCAGCTCCCGGCGCTTGAGCAGGGGGTAGTGCGCGGGGACGAAGAACTGGGAGCCCAGCGCGTCCCCCACGGCCAGCCCGCGCAGGCTCGTCAGGGCGCGCTCCAGGCGCCCGGGGGAAGAGGAGTCAGCGGTCATCGCCCTGCCACTTTATCCGGTGACCCACTGCGGCACCGGCTCGCGCCAGCGTTCGAAGGGCCGGTCGAGTGTGTACTTGCCGTCCTCCCCGAGAACGAGCATCCGCATCTCCGCGTTCCCCGGATTGGCCAGGGACTCGAATTCCGCGACCGTCCAGTGGAACCAGCGCATGCAGAACAGCCGCATGGCGAGCCCGTGGGTCACCAGGAGGACGTTCGGAGGGTGGTCGGGGGCCTCGAAGCTGCGGAACAGGCTCTCCAGGAAGCCGCCGACCCGGTCGTACACGTCCGCGCCGGACTCGCCCTGCGGGAACCGGAAGAAGAAGTGCCCGTACGCGTCCCGGTACGCCTTCTGCAGGCGCACGTCGTCGCGGTCCTGCCAGTTGCCCCAGTCCTGCTCGCGCAGCCGGGGCTCCTCCCGGACGCGTATCAGACCGGGGTCGAGGTGGAAGGCGCGGAGTGTCTCGTGGGTACGGCGGTACGGGGAGACGTACACGCTGACCCGCTCCCGGCCGAACAGCTCGCGGAGCCGTTCGCCGGTCTCCTCCGCCTGCCGCCGGCCGCGCTCGGTCAGCGCGAGGGCGTGGTCGGGTTCGCGCTCGTACACGGAGTCGTCGACGTTGCCCGTTGACTCGCCGTGCCGGACAAGGACGATGCGCCGTGGTCGTGCCATGACGAAAACCCTAGAGCGTGCGGCGGCGCGTCGAGCACTCGTACGGGCTCCATACGGCGTAGGTCACACGAATCCGGCGTCCCGGACCGCCCACGGCTACCGCGTTTGCTTTTCACACCATCACGCGCCTCGGACGCACACACGCTTCAAACCGTCCAGGACGGCTCCAGGTCCACGATGTCGCCGGAGAGCGCCGCGATGTCCGCCTCGGTCTGGGCGCGCAGGGCGAGGCGCTCCACGCGCTCGGTGCGGTACTTGCCGTGCTCGGCCGCCGAGCGCCACATCGACAGGATCAGGAACTCGTGCCCGGGCGCCTCGGCGAACATGCCGCGGATCATGCCGGGCGAGCCGGCCATGGCGGGGTTCCAGACCTTCTCCTGCATGAGCGTGAAGTGCTCCACGCGCTCCTCGCGGACCGTGCACAGGGCCACCCGGATCAGATCGGCGTCGGTGAAGCGCGGCTCGAATCCGGTCTTCACATCGAAGCGGTACTCGAACAGCTTGACCTGGATGTCCTTGAAGGTGCCGGACTGGGCGGCGGCCAGCCGGTCGTGGGAGCGGGCCATGAAGGAGTCGTAGAAGGCACGGCTCTCCCAGAAGGCGAAGATGTGCGCCACCCCCGGCCGCTGCCGGCTCCAGCCCCCGCCCTGCCCCCGGAATCCCGGCTCCCCGGGAAGCCCCGCCCATTTCCGCTGCCCCCGCTCGAAACCACGGCGGTCCACCACGGTGCAGCGAATCCACTTGACCAGCACCGCGCCATCGTACGGCCACCGGACGTGGCGTCGGTCACGTCTTTGCGGAGATCGCCCGCGCGTGCGCGCCCCGGTACATGGCACGATGGACAACAAACCCCGGCCGCAGGGAAGTTGGGGTCGAGTCACAGCGGAAGGGGGAAGCCTGGGTGACCGGCTTCAGCAAGGGAATCCGCAAGGTCGAGGTCGCGCTCAAGTGGGACCCCAGTCCGGCGGGTCACTCGCCGACCGATCTCGACATCATCGCCGCGACCTTCGTCTCCTGTGAGGCGTACGGGGATCCGGCCTATCTGGTGCACTTCGACAGCCGCTCACCGGACGGCACGATCACCCTCAACCGCGACAGCACGGACGGCAAGGGGTTCGGCTGGGACGAGGTCATGACGCTCGAACTGGACCGTCTCGACGGCCGGTACGCGCGCGTGGTGGTGGGCGCCGCCATCCAGCAGCGGTACGGACGCAAGACGTTCGCCGACGTGCTGAGTCCCGCCCTCCGCATCCGTGAGGGCTACACCGTGCTCGCCGAGGACGACTTCGGCTCGGTGGCGGGGGCGACGGCCGCCGCGCTCGCCGAGTTCGTCCGGGACGACTCCGGTGAGTGGACCTTCCGCCCCGGACTGCACGGCTTCGACGAGGATCCGGCGACCTTCACCCGGGTCATGGGCCGGGCGTACCGGCCCTGACATTCTCATCGCACCACGCGTAAGGGGCGCCGGCCATAGCCAGCGCCCCTTACTTCACGAACGGCGTGTCATCAGCTGCAGCCGCTGGTCGAGCCGCAGCCCTCGCAGATGTAGCAGGAGCCGGCCCGCTGCATCTTCGTACCGCAGGAGAAGCACAGCGGCGCGTCGGCCTGGATGCCCAGCTGCATCTCCACCAGCTCGGCGCTGGTGTGGGCCTGCTTCGGGGCGGGCTTGGCCGCCTCGGACTCGGCCTTCGGCGTGGCGACCGCCTTCAGCTCCTGGGCGCGCGGCGCCGACTGGGCCAGGCCCTCGACGTCCACCTCGTCCTCGGCCGGCTCGTAGGAGCCGGTCTCCAGGTGCCGCTGGCGCTCCTCGGCGGAGTGGATGCCGAGCGCGGAGCGGGTCTCGAAGGGCAGGAAGTCCAGCGCCAGGCGGCGGAAGATGTAGTCGACGATCGACTGCGCCATCCGCACGTCCGGGTCGTCCGTCATGCCAGCCGGCTCGAAGCGCATGTTGGTGAACTTCGAGACGTACGTCTCCAGGGGCACGCCGTACTGGAGGCCGACGGAGACGGCGATGGAGAAGGCGTCCATCATGCCCGCGAGGGTGGAGCCCTGCTTGGACATCTTCAGGAAGACCTCGCCCAGGCCGTCGTCCGGGTAGGAGTTGGCCGTCATGTAACCCTCGGCGCCGCCGACGGTGAAGGACGTGGTGATGCCGGGACGTCCCTTCGGGAGGCGCTTGCGGACCGGACGGTACTCGACGACCTTCTCGACCTTGGGCTCGGCGGCCGCGGGCTCCTCGGCCTTCTTCTCGTCCGCCGGGTCCTTCTTCTTGGCGGAGAGAGGCTGGCCGACCTTGCAGTTGTCGCGGTAGATCGCGAGCGCCTTGACGCCCAGCTTCCAGGCCTCGAAGTAGATCTCCTCGACCTCCTCGACGGTCGCCGTCTCCGGCATGTTGACCGTCTTGGAGATGGCGCCGGAGATCCACGGCTGGATCGCGGCCATCATGCGGACGTGGCCCATCGGGGAGATGGCGCGCTCGCCCATGGCGCAGTCGAAGACCTCGTAGTGCTCCTGCTTGAGGCCGGGGGCGTCGATCACATTGCCGTGCTCGGCGATGTGGGCGACGATCGCCTCGATCTGCTCCTCCTGGTAACCCAGGCGGCGCAGGGCCTGCGGGACGGTGCCGTTGACGATCTGCATCGAGCCGCCGCCGACGAGCTTCTTGAACTTCACCAGCGCGAGGTCGGGCTCGACACCGGTGGTGTCGCAGGACATCGCGAGACCGATGGTGCCGGTCGGCGCGAGGACGGACGCCTGGGAGTTACGGAAACCGTTCTTCTCGCCGAGCCGCAGCACGTCCTGCCAGGCCTCCGTGGCGGCGGCCCAGACCGGGGTGTCCAGGTCGTCCATGCGCACGGCGGTGGCGTTGGCGTCGGAGTGCTGCTTCATGACGCGCTTGTGGGCGTCGGCGTTGCGGGCGTAGCCGTCGTAGGTGCCGACGACCTCGGCCAGCTCGGCGGAGCGGCGGTAGGCCGTGCCCGTCATCAGGGAGGTGATGGCGCCGGCCAGGGCGCGGCCGCCGTCGGAGTCGTAGGCGTGGCCGGTGGCCATCAGCAGGGCGCCGAGGTTGGCGTAGCCGATGCCGAGCTGGCGGAAGGCGCGGGTGTTCTCGCCGATCTTCTGGGTCGGGAAGTCCGCGAAGCAGATCGAGATGTCCATCGCGGTGATGACCAGCTCGACGACCTTCTGGAAGCGCTCGGTCTCGAAGGACTGGTTGCCCTTGCCGTCGTCCTTCAGGAACTTCATCAGGTTCAGCGAGGCCAGGTTGCAGGACGTGTTGTCCAGGTGCATGTACTCGCTGCACGGGTTCGACGCGGTGATCCGGCCGGACTCGGGGCAGGTGTGCCAGTTGTTGATCGTGTCGTCGTACTGGATACCCGGGTCCGCGCAGGCCCAGGCCGCCTCGGCGATCTTGCGGAAGAGCGCCTTGGCGTCGACCTCCTCGATGACCTCACCGGTCATACGGGCACGCAGGCCGAACTTGCCGCCCTCCTCGACCGCCTTCATGAACTCGTCGTTCACGCGGACCGAGTTGTTGGCGTTCTGGTACTGGACGGACGTGATGTCGTCGCCGCCCAGGTCCATGTCGAAGCCCGCGTCGCGCAGGACGCGGATCTTCTCCTCTTCCTTGACCTTGGTCTCGATGAAGTCCTCGATGTCGGGGTGGTCGACGTCGAGCACGACCATCTTGGCGGCGCGGCGGGTGGCACCGCCGGACTTGATGGTGCCGGCGGAGGCGTCGGCGCCGCGCATGAAGGAGACCGGGCCGGAGGCGTTGCCGCCGGAGGAGAGCAGTTCCTTGGAGGAGCGGATCCGGGAGAGGTTCAGGCCGGCGCCGGAGCCGCCCTTGAAGATCATGCCCTCTTCCTTGTACCAGTCGAGGATCGACTCCATGGAGTCGTCGACGGACAGGATGAAGCAGGCCGAGACCTGCTGGGGCTGCTTGGTGCCGACGTTGAACCAGACGGGGCTGTTGAAGCTGAAGATCTGGTGCAGGAGGGCGTACGCCAGCTCGTGCTCGAAGATCTCGGCGTCGGCGGGCGAAGCGAAGTACTTGTGGTCCTCACCGGCCTTCCGGTACGTCTTCACGATGCGGTCGATCAGCTGCTTGAGGCTGGTCTCGCGCTGCGGGGTGCCTACGGCACCACGGAAGTACTTGCTGGTGACGATGTTGACCGCGTTCACCGACCAGAAGTCGGGGAACTCGACGCCACGCTGCTCGAAGTTGACCGAGCCGTCGCGCCAGTTGGTCATGACGACGTCACGGCGCTCCCACGTCACCTCGTCGTACGGGTGCACGCCGGGGGTGGTGTGGATGCGCTCGATGCGCAGTCCCTTGGTGCCCTTGGCTCCCTTGGCGCGGGAACCTCGTGCCGGACCGCTCGCCGTCTCTGTCATGCCGCCTCCCTACGGGCGAAAACGCCCTGAAATGCCCCCGTTGTTCCCGTGGGCACATGGTTCTGTCTTGCGTCGCGGGCGTCCTCAGCCGCCGCCCGTGACAGGTCTTCGTTCGCCGCCGTACGGCCGGAACCCGGTTCTCCGTCCGGATTCCGGTCCGCCGGTCAGTCGGCGGCGTGCGCGGGCTCGGGAACCTGCGTGGTCCCGGCCGGCCCGCGATGGTCTTCCTGGCTCCCCGCGCCGGCGTCTTCCTCGTCCGCGGCGGGGCGCGTCGCCTCCCTCAGCTCCGCGATGGCGGCCTCGAAGTCCTCGAGCGAGTCGAACGCCCGGTAGACGGAGGCGAACCGCAGATAGGCGACGAGGTCCAGCTCCTGCAAGGGGCCGAGTATGGCCAGTCCCACGTCGTGGGTGGTCAGCTCGGCACTTCCGGTAGCGCGCACCGCCTCCTCGACCCGCTGCCCGAGCTGGGCGAGCGCGTCCTCGGTGACCGGCCGTCCCTGGCACGCCTTGCGCACGCCGTTGATGACCTTGGTGCGGCTGAACGGTTCGGTGACTCCGGACCGCTTCACCACCATGAGCGAGCACGTCTCCACGGTCGTGAAACGACGGGAGCAGTCAGGGCACTGGCGGCGCCTGCGGATGGACGTGCCGTCGTCGGTCGTACGGCTGTCGACCACGCGGCTGTCGGGGTGCCTGCAGAAGGGGCAGTGCATGTTCTCCAACCCTCCTCACAGCAGACTCGTCAGCCTCGCTGGACACACAGGCCTCGCGAAGCAGCCCTAAGCATAGGCGATCGGAGAACCGTTTCCGACCGGGGGGACCACAACTTGTGGGCCGCTGTAGCCATCCAACCACTACATGTGGGGATTGACTCATTCACCAAGGCAGACACGCGTGTCGCACCGGAACGGCGCCCCGGGGGCCGGCGGCGACCTGCGGAGACACGCGCCCGCGCGGGCGCGCCACGCGGGCGCGCGGGGATACGGTGGGCGCCGCGGGGAGCACACACGGGCACTCCCCGCACGGAAAGGGCCCCGGATACCGGAGTGCGATATTCCGGATGGCAGACTGGGGACGCCGCTCACGAGGCGAGCGACTCCAGCGGTGAAGAGTACAACAATGGGCGCTTTTGTCCGTCGAGTGTCGCGCCAGCTATACACCCGGCCACCTGATCACGTCAGGTGAAACGCACTTTTTCACTCGAACGTGTGTTTGGCGCAACCTTTCGAAAGCAACTACCGTTGTGCAGCAGGGAGACCATCGAGAGGGGCCGCCGTGACCACCACCGCAGACAGTGCCACCATCACCGCCCAGGACCGCTCCCAGGGCCGAGTCGAGCCGGTACACGCGATGAACGAAGCCACGAATCCCGAGGGAAACAAGCGCTCCCTGCCGGGCCGACCTCCAGGCATCCGGGCGGACAGCTCCGGACTCACCGACCGGCAGCGCCGGGTGATCGAGGTCATCAGGGACTCCGTGCAGAGGCGCGGTTACCCGCCGTCGATGCGGGAGATCGGCCAGGCCGTCGGCCTTTCCAGCACCTCCTCCGTCGCCCACCAGCTGATGGCCCTGGAGCGCAAGGGCTTCCTGCGCCGCGACCCCCACCGCCCGCGCGCCTACGAGGTCCGCGGATCGGACCAGACGGTCACCGTGCAGCCCACGGACACCGCCGGCAAGCCCGCCGCGTCGTACGTTCCGCTCGTCGGCCGCATCGCCGCCGGCGGCCCCATCCTCGCGGAGGAGTCCGTCGAGGACGTCTTCCCGCTCCCCCGCCAGCTCGTCGGTGACGGCGAACTCTTCGTCCTCAAGGTCGTCGGCGACTCCATGATCGAGGCCGCGATCTGCGACGGCGACTGGGTCACCGTACGCCGTCAGCCGGTCGCCGAGAACGGCGACATCGTGGCCGCCATGCTCGACGGCGAGGCCACCGTCAAGCGCTTCAAGCGCGAGGACGGCCACGTCTGGCTCCTCCCCCACAACGCGGCCTACGAGCCGATCCCCGGCGACGACGCGACCATCCTGGGCAAGGTCGTCGCCGTACTGCGGCGCGTCTGACCGCCGCGGACACCGAGCCCCACCCGGCTCACTCCCTGACCGGGCCCCGGAACCCCTGCGCCGGTTCCGGGGCCCTGCCCGTCCCCGAGGCCGTCACCGGGCGCCGCCTGCCATGAGGTGGCCGGGAACCGGCCGCCCCGGTCACTTCCCCTCCGTCTCCTTCGCCACCGCGTCGATCGCCGCGAGCGACTTGCGCACCTGGTTACGGTCCGTGGTGTACCAGAAGTCCGGCAGTGACGCCTTGAGGAAACCGCCGTAGCGGGCGGTCGCCAGCCGCTGGTCCAGTACGGCGACCACACCCCGGTCCCCGGAGGCGCGGACGAGGCGGCCGGCGCCCTGTGCCATGAGCAGCGCCGCGTGGGTGGCGGCGACCGCCATGAAGCCGTTGCCGCCCGCGTCCTCGACCGCCTTCTGGCGCGCGCTCATCAGCGGATCGTCGGGGCGCGGGAACGGGATCTTGTCCATGACGACCAGCTGACAGCTGGGGCCCGGGACGTCGACGCCCTGCCAGAGCGACAGCGTGCCGAAGAGACAGGTCTTCGGGTCGGCGGCGAAGTTCTTGATCAGCTCGCCGAGCGTCTCCTCGCCCTGGAGCAGGATCGGGAACTCAGGGATCCGGGAGCGCAGCTCCTCCGCCGCGAGCTGGGCGGCCCGCATGGAGGAGAACAGGCCGAGGGTGCGCCCGCCGGCCGCCTGGATCAGCTCGGTCAGCTCGTCCAGCATGTCGGCGCGGTCACCGTCACGCGCGGGGCGCGCCAGGTGTGTGGCGACGTACAGGATGCCCTGCTTGCGGTAGTCGAACGGCGAGCCGACGTCGATGCCCTTCCACTGCGGCAGGTCCTCGCCCTGTGTGCCCTCCGGGCCGAGTCCCAGGGAGGCGCCGACGCCGTTGAAGTCGCCGCCCAGCTTGAGCGTCGCCGAGGTGAGGACGACGGACCGGTCGGCGAAGAGCTTCTCCCTGAGCAGGCCGGAGACCGACATGGGGGCGACCCGCAGGGAGGCGCCGAACCGGTCGTGCCGCTCGTACCAGACGACGTCCCACTCCGAACCGTTCAGAACCCGTTCCGCCACGTCGTGGACCGTCTCCACGGAGGCCAGCGCCTGCTTGCGGACCGCGTCCTCGTCCTGGACGGACTTGTCGCGGGTCGCGCCGAGGGCGGAGATCACCGTGCGGGCGGCGTCCCGCAGCTGCATCAGGGCGTAGCCGAGGTCCTCCGGGATCTCCTCCAGGCGGCCGGGAAGAGCGAGTTCCATGAGCCGCTCGAAGCCCTCGGCGGCGGTCTGGAGCTGGTCGGCGGCCTTCTCGTTGACGAGCTTGGCGGCGCGGCGCACGGCGCGGTTGACCTGGCCGGGGGTGAGTTCGCCGGTGGCGACACCGGTGACGCGGGAGACCAGTTCGTGCGCCTCGTCCACGATCAGTACCTCGTGCTGCGGCAGCACCGGGGCGCCCTCGATGGCGTCGATGGCCAGCAGGGCGTGGTTGGTGACCACGACCTCGGCGAGCTTCGCCCGTTCACGGGCCATCTCCGCGAAGCACTCCGCGCCGTACGCGCACTTCGACGCGCCCAGGCACTCCCGGGAGGACACCGACACCTGGGCCCAGGCGCGGTCCGAGACACCGGGGGTGAGGTCGTCCCGGTCGCCGTTCTCGGTCTCGTCCGCCCAGTCCCGCAGCCGCAGCAGGTCCTGACCCAGTTTGCTGGTGGGCGCGGCGGCCTCGAACTGGTCGAACAGGCCCTCTTCCTCGTCCTGCGGCATGCCCTCGTGCAGGCGGTGCAGGCACAGGTAGTTCGACCGGCCCTTGAGCATGGCGAACTCCGGACGGCGGCGCAGCAGCGGGTGCAGGGCGTCGACCGTGCGTGGCAGGTCCCGCTCCACGAGCTGGCGTTGCAGGGCGAGCGTGGCCGTCGCGACCACCACTCTCTCTCCGTGCGCGAGCGCGGGCACGAGATAGCCCAGCGACTTGCCGGTACCGGTGCCGGCCTGGACCAGCAGGTGGGATCCGTCGTCGATCGCCTCGGCGACCGCTTCGGCCATGGTCACCTGGCCGGGGCGCTCCGTGCCGCCGACGGCGGCGACGGCGGCATGCAGGAGTTCGGAGAGGGAGGGCTTCGTCATAGCCTGACCACCCTACGGCCCCGCACTGACAAACGGGGGGCGGTGACGGGGACGGGGGGCGGGATCACGGCCGGGGCTCCAGGTGGGTGGGGTCGGGTCGGCTGGGGTGGTGAGCGCGCGATCACGGCGCGCTACAGCGCGTCGCGCAGGACCCGGTCCCGGATCATGAGGGCGGCCCGCTTGCCGGGCAGGTCGATCTCGGCGGCGAACCGGAAACCCGCGCTCAGGAACGCGGCGACGGAGGGGGTGTTGCGGAGATCGGGTTCCGCCACCACCCGTGCACAGGCGGGGCGCCGGTCGAGGATCAGGCCGGCCACGGCTCCCAGCAGGGCGGAGCCCACTCCTCGTCCCCGGTCCGCCGCGTCGCCGATGAGGAGATGGATGCCGGTGTCGTGCGGACGGGCCGGATAGCTGCGGGCCAGTGGATCGAGGTCCGCCCGGTAGATCTCCCAGTAGCTCATCGGGGTGCCGTCGAGTACGCCGAGGCACGGTACGCAGCGCCCGTCGCCGTGCAGGTGGGCCCGTAGGTGGTTCTCCGTCCGGTGCGGGGGTCCGGCGAGTTCCCAGAATTCGGCGACGGCCGGGTCGTTCATCCAGCGGTGGACGAGCGGCAGGTCCTGCTCGAGGCGTACGGGCACCAGCCGGAAGGCGCCGACGGGGGTGGGGACCGCGCCCCACGTGGCGATCCGGCCGAGGAGGCCGGTCGTCGCCCCGGCGCGGAGGGCGAGGAACTCGGCGGGCAGCCGCAGGTCCAGGGTGTCCTCGCTGCCCGGGTCGTCGTCCTCCACGGTGAACGGGCCGAACGGGGAGTGCCGGGGACCTGTCGTACCGGGCCGTGGACCGGCGCTGTCCGGGTGGGCTGGGGCGGGACCGGTTCCGGCGGTCAGGTCGGTCGGGGGCACGGTGCTCTCCTCTCGGGAGACGAGGCGGGTCATGGGAGGGGGTGGGTGGGGTGCGTACGTCGCTCAGGGATGAAGGGGGTTGGCGATGGTGACGTAGACGGACTGGGTGTCGACCGGGCCGGTGAGTTCGTCGAGGCCGTGCAGCCGGGTCAGCAGGTTGGCCTTGCAGCGCAGCACGGGTGAGTCGAGCAGACGGCCGGGCAGAGAGCCGCGCAGCGGGGCGGGCCCCGAGGCCAGCGTGGTGAGGAAGCGGCGGAAGGCCGCGAGGAGCAGGCGTTCGTCGGCGAGGCGCTGGGAGCCGAAGGCGCCGATCAGGCCGAACACGTTGTTGACGGCGAGGTAGTAGGCGAGGCGTTCGTCGGCGACGTCGTCCGCGACGAAGGTGTCGCTGCGGTCGCCGATGCCGGGCAGCCGTGCGGCCAGTTCGGTCCGCCGGGACTCGCGGAAGTAGTAGCCCTGGTTGTCACGGTAGCGGCCGCCGATGGGCCAGCCGTCGCCGTCCAGCAGGACCAGCGTGTTCTGCTGGTGGGCCTCGAGGGCGATGCCGGCCTCGCCGTCCAGCCAGAGGACGGGGCGGACGACGTGCTCCAGGTAGCGCAGGAACCACTCCGCCGCCACGGCGCCGACGGTCCGGCCGGTACGGGCCGTGAGCCGCGCGAGGAGATGGGCCAGGCGTGACCGCACCGGCCAAGGGCCGGGCCGCTCCGGGGTGTTGGGAGACGGTACGGCGAGGGGGCGGGGTGACACGAGTCCGGCGACGCAGCCGACGTCGTCGGCCGGGGTGAAGGGGTTGTGCCGGATCACCACGTCGAGTCCCGGCACGGGCTGACCGTCCGGGTCGTCCACGGCGAGCCAGGCCGGGTCGCGGACGATGTCGAAGCCCGGGTGGGCCGAGTGCCACCGGCCGGCGAGGCCGGTGCGCAGCAGCCGGTGCACCTCGACTCCCCGGTGGAGTTCCTTGCGCAGGTTCTCGCGGCGGGAGTTGGTGATGCGCAGGGCCAGCGACAGCTTGAGCATCGCGGGGGCGCCGGAGCGGTGCACGGTGCGTACGGAGGAGGTGGGGTGCCAGGGAGCGCCGAGGGGTCCGAGGTCGCGGAGCAGCCCGGAGTCGAGCAGTGCGGCGACGGCCGGGCGGTGCCGTACCTCGCGTGCCTGCCAGGGGTGCAGGGGCAGTGGTGTGTAGCCGTCGGGCAGCGGCAGGCCGGTTCCGGCGAGGTCGCGGACGAGCCGGCCGGCGGGCACGGGCCGGCCGCGCTCGGTCCAGGCCGAGTCGGTCGCGAGGAGCGAGGGGGCGACCGCGAGCCAGTGCAGCGGGAAGGAGCCGTGCGACTCCGGTGAGTACCGGCCGGACTCGGCCTCGGTCAGGCCCTCCCGGCTCTTGGGGGCCGGATGCAGCGGGTGTCCGAGGAGGAGGGCCTGTTCGGCGCTGAGGAAGAGATCGGGGGTGTCCGCTGGGTGTGCGCGCCGGTACCGGATGAACTCGGCGGTGCGGCGGACGGAGTCGGCGACCCGGGCCACGAGATCGCCGCCGGCCGCGACGGGGGTGGGGGAGGCGGGGGCGCCGCAGGAACCGGGGCCGGCGCCGTCGGCTGTGCCCTCACCTCCCGCGCGGGGGCCGGGTGGGGTGGGGTTTTCCCTGGCCAGCAGTGCCGCGAGGGTCACGGCGTCGACGGGTGGCGCGGTGCCGGGTGCGGAGGCGAGGCGGGGCGGGTCGAAGCGGTGCCAGCCGGTCGGGGACCAGTACCGCACCGGTGCGATCAGGGCGGTACCGCTGGCGGGCAGCGGGAGGGTGAGGCTCGGGGTGGCGGGGGCGGTGAGGCCGGTCTCGCGGACCCAGCACCGCAGGAGGTTCTCCACGGCGGCGGCCTCGGCCGCGGTGTGCGGGTCGGGGTCGTCCAGCGGGTCGGGGCCGGGCAGCGGCAGTCGGCTGGTGTCCGCCGCCCGCCGCTTCTGCTGGGGGACGGAGTCGGTGAGCGGTACGGCGGCGGGCGGGGTGCCGGTGTCTCCCTGGTCGTCGGGGGCGCCGGAGCGGCCGTCGGGGTGGGGAGTGGCGTTCATGACGGCTCCTCTGGGGCTGGCGTGCGGGGTGCGGCGGGCTGGTGCGGTCGGCGCCCGGCTCCTTGCCGGGCGGGCGGGACGGTGTGCGGGACGGCTGTGGGGTGTGGCCGACGGCGGTGCCGGCCCGGGTGCCCGGGGGGAGGGCGGGGCCGGAGTCGGTGGCCGGGTGCGGCGCGCGCGGTCTTCAGCCGGCGCGCCGGTCGGCGCCGGGGTGTCGTTGCCGGTCGGGGCCGTGGGTCTCGTGGTCGCGGGCGGCCGCCGTGATCGCGTCGGTCAGACGGTCGAGTACGGCCTCCGCCTGTTCGTCGCTGATCGTCAGCGGCGGAAGCAGCCGGACCACGGACGCGTGCCGGCCGCCCAGTTCGACGATCAGTCCGCGCCGGAGGCACTCGCGCTGGACCGCCGCCGCGAGCCCGGGCGCGGGCGGGTACGGCGTGCGGGCGGCGGGAGCCATGGGCATACCGGGGGCCGTGGGAGCGGTACGGGCGTCGGGTACTCCACGGGTCCCCGGATCGGCGCCCCGACCACCACCGCACCCGGCCGGGTCACCGGCACCACCAAGGCCGTCCGGTCCCCCGCACTCCGGCGCCCCCGGCTCACGCTGCTCCGGCTCCGGGGTCACCAGTTCGATGCCGATCATCAGGCCACGGCCCCGTACGTCCCCGACACACGCGTGCTCGCGGCCGAAGTCCGCGAGCCGGGTCAGCATGCGGGAGCCGAGGACGGCGGCGCGTTCGGCGAGGGCGTTCTCTCGGACGTAGGCGAGGGTGGCGGTGCCCGCGGCCATGGCGAGCTGATTGCCGCGGAAGGTGCCGGCGTGGGCGCCGGGCTGCCAGGTGTCGAGGTCGTCGCGGTAGACGACCACGGCCAGCGGAAGGCTGCCGCCGATGGCCTTGGACAGGACCATGACGTCGGGGGTGACGCCACTGTGGTCGACGGCCCAGAAGGCGCCCGTGCGGCCGACCCCGGTCTGGATCTCGTCGGCGATCAGCGGGATGGAACGGTCCGCCGTGAGCCGGCGCATACGGCGCAGCCAGTCGTCCGGCGCGGGGATCACTCCGCCCTCGCCCTGGACGGGTTCGAGGATCATCCCGGCGGGCAGCGGCACGCCGGACTTGGGGTCGTCGAGGAGGGACTCGGCCCAGCGGGCGGCGAGTTCGGCGCCGGCCGGGCCGCCGATGCCGAACGGGCAGCGGTAGTCCTGCGGGTAGGGCAGGCGGGCCGCCTGCACGTCGGGGGCGCCGCCCGAGACGGCCAGGGCGCCGGCGGTCATGCCGTGGTAGGCGCCGGCGAAGGCGAGGACGCCGGACCGGCCGGTCGCGGCCCGGACCAGTTTGAGGGCGGCCTCGACGGCGTCGGTGCCGGCCGGCCCGCAGAACTGGACGCGGGCGCGGTCGGCGAGGCCGGACGGGAGGGTGCGGAACAGCTCGGTGACGAAGGCGTCCTTGACCGGGGTCGCGAGGTCGAGGACGGAGAGCGGGGCGCCCGAGTCCAGGACCCCGCGGATCGCCTCGAGCACGACCGGGTGGTTGTGGCCGAGGGCGAGGGTGCCGGCGCCGGAGAGGCAGTCCAGGTAACGGCGGCCGTCGGCGCCCTCGATGGTGAGCCCCCGGGCCCGGACGGGAACGATGGGCAGGGCGCGGGCGTAGGTGCGCGCCGAGGACTCGCGCGCCGACTGGCGTCTGAGGATCCCCTCGTGCAGGCCCCGTGTTTCTCCGGATGTGGCTCCGGCCATCGACTCCGTTACGGCCACGGCGCGCTGTCCTCCTGGCTGGTCAAGGGCGAGTCGGTGCTCGGGGACCGGACCGTGACGGCCGGTTCCACCGGCTACAACCGCCGACCGTTCGGCCGGTTACGGGGTGAACCGGAGATCCTTGACCGGAAGGTGAGGTCAGGCTTCCCATAGCCCTTCCCGCGAGCGGGCGGACGGCGGGCGGCACCGGGTGCGCGGTGGAGCACCAGGCGCGGTGCGGCCCTGTTCAGGCAGCCTGTGACGGAACCGTTGCCGTCCCGGCAGAACTCCCCCACGGCGACCGCATAGTGTGTGATGCCGTTCCCAGAAGGTCGCGGAACCGGCGTGAACCGTCCATGGGTTCGCCGCCGGCGCCGGGGCCGAAGCGCCGAGTTCCTTTCACAGCAGGGGGAGTCAAGACCATGCGATCCATACGGCCGTCGTTCACCGCTCGGCGAGGAAGGGGCGGTCGCCGCACCTCGGCCTCGCTGACGGCGGTCGCCCTCGTCTCGGCGCTGGCGCTGACCGCCACCGCCTGTGACAGCGGCGGTACCGACGACGGCAACCCGGGCGCCACCGCGAGCGCGGCGGGCTCCAGGGACGGGAAGATCCGTATCCCCGACGACCTCAAGCGCAGGCTGAAGGAACACGGGATCGACATCGACAAGTGGAAGAACGGCGCCTGGAAGGACTGGAACAAGGACGACTGGCTGCGCGAGGCCAACGACTTCATCAACCCGGTCATCAGCGGTCTGTGGGACCCGGACCGGATGCGGGAGGCCGAGGAGCCGGACCAGGGCGTCGACGACAACGACATCTCCGGTGACCAGGGGGTGACGGACCCGACGCCGCAGCCGGTGAGGGCGCGGGCGGTCGACGCGCCGTACCACACCAACGCGGCCACGTCGGGCAAGCTGCTCTTCGACTCGCCCGAGGGCACCATGGTGTGCTCGGCGACGGTCGTGCAGGACCCGGCGCACCCGGGCAAGTCGAACCTGGTCTGGACGGCCGGCCACTGTGTGCACGCCGGCAAGAAGGGCGGCTGGTACCGCAACCTCGCCTTCGTGCCGTCGTACAACGACCAGGCCCTGTCGGCGGACGCGCTGCAGAACGCGAGCCGGTCCCAGGTCGCCCCGTACGGCGTGTGGTGGGCCGACGCGGCGAAGACCTCGCAGCAGTGGATCAGCGAGGGCGGCAAGTCGGGCGGTGCCGGTGCCGCGTACGACTTCGCCGTCATCCATGTGACGCCGGAGCAGGGCGGTGGCGGCAAGTCGCTGGAGGAGACGGTCGGCGGGGCGCTGCCGGTGGACTTCGACGCGCCGGCCGTGGCGAACGTGGGCAGCGTGACGGCGTCCGGTTACCCGGCGGCGGCGCCGTACGACGGCGGGCTGCTGTACCAGTGCCAGGACACGCCGGGCCGGCTCTCCCTCGAACAGGCCGACCCGACGATGTACCGGATCGGCTGCACGATGACCGGCGGTTCGTCCGGCGGCGGCTGGGTGGAGACCGGCGCCGACGGCAAGCCCAAGCTGGTGTCCAACACGTCCATCGGCCCGGTGAACGCGGGCTGGCTGGCCGGTCCCCGGCTGGGCGAGGTGGCCAAGAGCGTGTACGAGTCGGTGAGCGAGCAGTTCGCCGGACGGTGAGCGTGACACCGCGACGAGCGGTACGAGGGCCCGTCACCCCGGGTGGGGTGACGGGCCCTCGTACCGCTGTGGGTCAGGCGGAGACCGGCGTGTACGGCGCCAGGTCCGCCGCCAGTTCCTCGTGCACCCGGACCTTGAGCAGGGTGCCCTCCGCGGTGTGCTCCTCGGAGAGGACCTCGCCCTCGGCGTGCGCACGGGCGACCAGCTTGCCGTGGGTGTAGGGCACCAGCGCCACGACCTCGACCGCGGGGCGGGGCAGCTCGTCGTCGATCAGGGCGAGCAGCTCCGCGATGCCCTGGCCGGTGCGCGCCGAGACGGCGATCGAGCGCTTCTCGACCCGCAGCAGCCGCTGGAGCACCAGCGGGTCGGCCGCGTCCGCCTTGTTGATCACGACGATCTCGGGCACGTCGGTGGCGCCGACGTCCCGGATCACCTCGCGCACGGCGGCGAGCTGCTCCTCCGGGGTCGGGTGCGAGCCGTCCACCACGTGCAGGATCAGGTCGGAGTCGCCGACCTCCTCCATGGTGGAACGGAACGCCTCGACCAGGTGGTGCGGCAGGTGCCGGACGAAGCCGACGGTGTCGGCCAGCGTGTACAGCCGGCCGCCCGGGGTCTCGGCCCGGCGGACGGTCGGGTCCAGGGTCGCGAACAGGGCGTTCTCGACCAGGACGCCGGCGCCCGTGAGGCGGTTGAGCAGGGAGGACTTGCCGGCGTTGGTGTAGCCCGCGATGGCCACGGACGGCACCTTGTTGCGCCGGCGTTCCTGGCGCTTGACCTCGCGGCCGGTCTTCATCTCCGCGATCTCCCGGCGCATCTTCGCCATCTTCTCGCGGATCCGGCGCCGGTCCGTCTCGATCTTGGTCTCACCGGGGCCACGCGTGGCGAGGCCGCCGCGACCGCCACCCATCTGCCGGGACAGCGACTGACCCCAGCCGCGCAGTCGCGGCAGCATGTACTGCATCTGCGCGAGCGCGACCTGCGCCTTGCCCTCGCGGGACTTGGCGTGCTGGGCGAAGATGTCCAGGATCAGGGCCGTACGGTCGATGACCTTGACCTTGACCACGTCCTCCAGCTGGATCAGCTGGCCCGGGCTCAGCTCACCGTCGCAGATGACGGTGTCGGCGCCCGTTTCGAGGACGATGTCACGCAGCTCGGCGGCCTTGCCGGAGCCGATGTAGGTGGCCGCGTCGGGCTTGTCGCGGCGCTGGATGACGCCGTCGAGCACGAGCGCGCCCGCGGTCTCCGCGAGGGCGGCCAGCTCCGCGAGGGAGTTCTCGGCGTCCTGCGCCGTGCCGGTGGTCCACACGCCGACAAGCACGACCCGCTCCAGACGGAGCTGGCGGTACTCGACCTCGGTGACGTCCTCCAGCTCGGTGGACAGGCCCACCACGCGGCGCAGGGCCGCGCGCTCGGAGCGGTCGAACTGGTCGCCGTCCCGCTCTCCGTCGATCTCGTGGCTCCAGGCGACGTCCTCTTCCATCAGGGCATCGGCCCGAAGACCCTCGGGATAGGCGTGCGCGAGGCGCTTGGTGTCCTGGGAAGGGGAAGAAGAGGAGGTCATTGGATCCTTACGTCGATGGGATTGCCGTTACGGCGTCGGTACGGCGGTCTTACCCCGCCGTTCGCCTTGTTCAACGTACGGGTACCCCGGGAGATTCCCGTGTACCGTACGCGCGCCGACCCGTAGATGGTCGCACGGGACGACACGTCTCGTCACCGGGTTATCGCCTCAGGTGAGGCTCGGCCGCCTTGGGTGCCGCGGTCGGCTTCCAGTCCGGGTGGCCGGGCATCGGCGGGGTCTTCTCGCCGTACAGCCAGGGCCGCAGGAAGCCTTCGAGGTCGCGGCCGGCGACGGCCGAGGCCAGCCGGACGAAGTCGGCGGTGCCGGCGGTGGCGTCGCGGTGCCGCTGGACCCAGAGCCGTTCCAGCCGTTCGAAGGCCGGCCGGCCGATCTCCTGCCGCAGGGCGTAGAGGATGAGGGCGGCGCCGTCGTAGACGTTGGGCCGGAACAGGTCGATCTTCTGGCCGGGCGCGGGCGGCTTGGGCCGGGCGGGCGGGCCGCCGGCCGCGCGCCAGCGGTCGGAGGCGCCGTACGCGTCCCTCATCCGCGTCTCCAGCGGCCGCTTCGCGGTCTCCTCGCTGTACAGCGCCTCGTACCAGGTGGCGTGTCCCTCGTTCAGCCAGACGTCGGACCAGGCGCGCGGGGTGACGCTGTCGCCGAACCACTGGTGGGACAGCTCGTGCACCATGATCGATTCCAGGTACCACTCGGGGTAGCCGGGCTCGGTGAACAGGCTCTTCTCGAAGAGGGAGAGGGTCTGGGTCTCCAGCTCGAAGCCCGTGGACGCCTGCGCCATGAGCACGCCATAGGTTTCGAAGGGGTACCGGCCGACCTTGCCCTCCATCCAGGCGATCTGCTCCGGCGTCTTCGCCAGCCACGGTTCGAGGGCCTCGCGGGCGGCGGCGGGGACGACGTCGCGCAGGGGCAGCCCGTGCGGTCCCTCGCGGCGGACCACGGCGGAGCGGCCGATGGAGACCTGGGCGAGTTCGGTGGCCATGGGGTGCCGGTTGCGGTAGGTCCAGGTGGTGGTGGCACCGTGCCGGGCGGCTCCGGTGGGCAGGCCGTTGGCGACGACCGTGTAGGCGTTGGGCGCGGTGATCCGGAAGGAGAACATCGCCTTGTCGGACGGGTGGTCGTTGCACGGGAACACCAGATGGGCGGCGTCGGCCTGGTTGGCCATCGCGAGCCCGTCGGCGGTGCGCACCCAGCCGCCCTGCTGGTCCTCGCCGTAGACGGGGTCGCTGGTGTGCCGCACGGTGATCCGGAACCAGCGGCCCTCGGCCGGCGGGTGGCGCGGGGTGACGACCAGGTCCTCGCCGGCGCTGGTGAACCCGGCCGGGAGTCCGTCGACCTCCACCGAGTGCACGGTGCCGTGGGTGAAGTCGAGGTTGACGCGCTCCAGGTCGGCGGTGGCCCTGGCGTCGATGGTGGTCACGGCCTCCAGCGGCTTGTCCTGGGCGGTGTAGGTGAAGTCCAGGGCGTACGAGGCGACGTCGTAGCCGGGGTTGCCCAGGTACGGGTAGAGCCGGTCGCCGACCCCGAGGGGCTCGGCCGGGGCCGCGGCGGCGACGAGACAGAGCGAGACGGCGGAGGCGAGCAGGGCCGCCTTGCGGTACCGGCGCCTTCCGGGCCGGGCGCGGCGGAGGGCGGTGCCGGGCTCGCCCGGGGGAGGAAGGCGGTACGGGGAGATCTGCGGCTGACTCCCGAGGGGGCGCTGGGAGTTTTCCGGCTGAGGCGGGAGCTGGTGCGGGGAGGGGTCGGGCTGAGGCCGGGAGCGGAGGCGGAGGCGGGGGGTGAGCGGCATGGACCACCGCTACCAGGGCGGGCCCCCCGCGCGACGGCGACGCGCGTCCGGCCCACTCGAACGGGTAGACCGGACGCCGTCGTCAGGAGGCGGTGCGGCGGGGGTGGCCGGGGTCAGGGGCGGTGCGGCGGGTGGGCGGAGGGCCATGGGCAGGAGCGGCGCGATGGATGAGCCGGGGGCCGTAGGCAGAAGGCAGTGCGACGGATGGGCAGGGCCGTGGTCAGGGGGTGGCGCGACGGATGGGCCGGACCCCGTCGTCTGGAGGCTGCGCGACAGGTGAGCCGGGCTCCGCCGCCGGGGCCGGACACCCCGTGGGCCGGGCGCCGCCGACAGGCCGGGACACCACGTGGACCGGGAACCGCCGCCCTGACCGGGACGGCAGTGGGCCGGGAGCCGCCGTCCGGGACCGGAGACCGGAGCCAGGCCGGGCTCCCGTCGTCAGAGCCGGGTACCAGGAGATGCGGGCCTGACCGGCGCCAGCAGGGCCAGGGAACAGGAGGCGGGCCAGCCTGCCGTCGGCGGAGCCGGGAAGCAGGAGATCGGGCCTGACCGGCACCAGCAGGGCCAGGTACGGGAGGCGGGCCGGATGGCCGTGGGCGGAGCCGGGAGGCAATGGATGCGGGTCTGACCGTCTCCGGCGGGGAAACGGCGGGGCGGCCGGAGGCCGGAGCGGTGGTGTCAGGAGGCCGGGGCCTGGTGCTGGGCCCGGCCCACGTCGTACACCCCCGGAACATCCCGCATGGCCCGCATGAGGGCCGGGAGGCGGGAGGCGTCGGGGAGCTGGAGGGTGTAGGTGTGGCGCACCCGCTGCTGGCTCGGCGGCTCGACGGTGGCGGAGACGATCTCGGCGCCCGCGAGGGCGATGGCCTCGGTGAGGTCGGCGAGCAGATGGGGGCGGCCGAACGATTCAGCGACCAGGGTGACCCGGCACTCGGCGGTGTCCCCCCAGCGCACGCCGATCTCCGCGCGCCCCAGGCCCTTCATGCGCGCCACCGCCGCGCACTCCACGCGGTGCACGGTCACCACTCCCCCGCGCACCGCGAACCCGGTGATCTCGTCCGGCGGTACGGGCGTACAGCACCCGGCGAGCCGTACGGCGGCGCCGGGCCGGTCCGCGAGGACGTCGGCGCGCCGGGGGCGCGGGGCGTCCGCGGGGGCGGCGGCCGTGGCCTCGCCGTCGCGGGCCGACGTTGCACGCGCCGCGGCGGCGCCGCGGTCGTCCGGGTCGGTCACGCGGGCGTCGTCGTCCGGGTCGGTGCCGCCGCCGGGGTGAGTGGCCAGCCAGCGCTGGATGGCGATGCGGGCGGCCGGTGTGTGGGCGTGGTCCAGCCATTCGCGGGACGGCTCGGAGGCGGGGTCCTGGCCCATCAGGAGCTGGACGGTGTCGCCGTCGCGCAGGACCGTGCTGAGGGTGGCGAGCCGGCCGTTGACACGGGCGCCGATACAGGCGTGCGCGTCCTCGCCGTACTGCGCGTAGGCGGCGTCCACGCAGGTGGCGCCCTCGGGCAGGCCGAGCGTGCCGCCGTCGGGACGGAAGACGGTGATCTCGCGGTCCTGCGCGAGGTCCTCGCGCAGGGTGGACCAGAAGGTGTCGGGGTCGGGGGCGGCCCGCTGCCACTCGAGGAGGCGGGACAGCCAGCCGGGACGGGTGGGGTCGACGCGCTCGCCCTCGGCCGGGGAGGCGTCGTTGGCGGGGCCGTCGGAGGCGCCGGACTCGGGGGCGGGCGCGTACGGGTTGCCGAGGGCCACGACACCGGCCTCGGCGACCTTGTGCATCTGGTGGGTGCGGATGAGGACCTCGACCATCTGCCCGTCGGGCCGGGCGACCGCGGTGTGCAGGGACTGGTAGAGGTTGAACTTCGGTACGGCGATGAAGTCCTTGAACTCCGAGACCACCGGCGTCATGCAGGTGTGCAGTTCGCCGAGGACGGCGTAACAGTCCGCGTCCTCGTTCACCAGCACCAGCAGGCGGCCGAAGTCGGTGCCGCGCAGCCGGCCGCGTTTGCGGGCCACCCGGTGGACGGAGACGAAGTGCCGGGGGCGGATGAGGACCTCGGCCGGGATGTCGGCCTCGCGCAGCACCCCGCGCACCTCCTCGGCGACCTCGGCGAGCGGGTCGCCGGGGCGGGCGGCGTTCTCGACGATCAGCTCGCGGGTGCGGGCGTACTCCTCGGGGTGGAGGACGGCGAAGACCAGGTCCTCCAGCTCGGTCTTGAGGGCCTGCACGCCGAGGCGCTCGGCGAGCGGGATGAGGACGTCACGGGTGACCTTGGCGATCCGGGCCTGTTTCTCGGGGCGCATCACGCCGAGGGTGCGCATGTTGTGCAGGCGGTCGGCGAGTTTGATCGACATCACGCGCACGTCGTTGCCGGTGGCGACGAGCATCTTGCGGAAGGTCTCCGGTTCGGCGGCGGCTCCGTAGTCGACCTTCTCCAGTTTCGTGACGCCGTCGACCAGGTAGCGCACCTCCTCGCCGAACTGCTCCCGCACCTGTTCGAGCGTCACGTCGGTGTCCTCGACGGTGTCGTGCAGCAGAGAGGCCGTCAGGGTCTTGGTCTCCGCGCCGAGTTCGGCGAGGATCAGGGTCACGGCGAGCGGGTGCGTGATGTACGGCTCGCCGCTCTTGCGCGTCTGGCCGCGGTGCGAGGACTCGGCCAGGACGTAGGCGCGGCGCAGGGGTTCGAGGTCGGCGTCGGGGTGGTGGGCGCGGTGCGCCTCCACGACATGGCCGATCGCGTCGGGCAGTTTGTCGCGGGTGGCGGAGCCGAGCAGCGCGGCTCGGCCGAGCCGGCGCAGGTCGATCCGGGGCCGGGACTTTCTGCGGGGCGCCGCGGGTGCCGCGGACGCGGTGAGCGCCGGCGGCACCGGGGGCGCCGCCGGACCAGCGGTCGCAGGGTTCGTGGCCTCCGCACTCATGGGCACCTCCGGCTCGTGGACCGGCGGACGGAGTCCCGGGGCACACGCGGCTCAGGGTTGGCGGCATTCCCCCGTCCGTGCCGGTGCTTGATGCTACCGAGCCCGCCACGCCCGACCGACCGCCTCCGGCCGAGCGTGAAACGGATCACCCATTCGAGCGACGAAATCGAGGTTTAGGTTTTCGGTCAGCCGAACGTCTGGGCCAGCCATTCGGCGTCGACCTCGCCCTCGGCGACGATCACGGCGGGTCCGGTCATCTCGATCTCGCCGTCCGGCCGCTCGGTGATGACCAGGCGTCCGCCGGGCACGTCGACGGTGTACGTGGCCGGGGTGCCGGTGACGGCCGGGTCGGCGCCGTCCCGGCGGGCGGTGGCCACGGCGACGGCGCACGCGCCCGTGCCGCACGAGCGGGTCTCGCCGGAGCCGCGCTCGTGCACGCGCATGGCGACGTGCCGGGGGCCCCGGTCGACGACGAACTCGACGTTCACGCCGTCCGGGTAGGCGCTCGCCGGGCTGACCGGCGGCGCGGTGTACAGATCGCCGGCGTGCGCCAGGTCGGCCACGAAGGCCACCGCGTGCGGGTTGCCCATGTTGACGTTGCGCGCGGGCCAGCTGCGCTCGCCGACGGTCACCGTGACGTCCCCTTCGGGGAGGCGGGCGCGGCCCATGCCGATCGTGATGTCACCGTTCTTCGCGATGTGGACGGTCTTCACGCCCGCGCGCGTGGCGATCGCCAGGTCGCCTTCGGTCACATGTCCGGCGTGCTTGAGGTAGCGCGCGAACACACGGCTGCCGTTGCCGCACATCTCGGCGATCGAGCCGTCGCCGTTGCGGTAGTCCATGAACCACTCGGCCTCGCCGGCCATCGCCCGGGCCTCCGGGTGCGCCGCGGACCGTACGACGCGCAGCACGCCGTCGCCTCCGATGCCCGCCCGGCGGTCGCACAGCGCGGCCACGGCGGCCGGGGACAGGTCGAGGGCGTTCTCCGGGTCCGGGACGATCACGAAGTCGTTCTCCGTGCCGTGACCCTTGAGGAAGGCGATCCGTGTGCTCATTCCTCGATCGTACGGGAGGGCACCGACAGCGGGCCGGGTCAGGCCGGGCGGCTCAGCGGAGCCTCGCGACCCGCCAGACGGCGAGGACGACCACCAAGGCCACCAGGAGGACGTAGCCGAGGACGACGCGCCAGTCGGGGCGGCGGCCCGAGCCGCGCGGGGGCAGGCCCGGCCAGGTGTAGCCGACCCGGCGGGCGGCCATCATGCCCCAGCCCGCGGCGCAGGAGCAGATCAGCAGGCCGAGCATGGCGATGACCGCGCCGCTGTCGCCGAAGTCGAAGGCGAGCGGGAAGGCGAACATCAGGGAGCCGACGGCGCCGAGGCCCACGATGGGTGCCAGCTGCCAGATCCGCAGCCGGCGCTGCGGGCGCAGTTCGACCTCGACCTCCGGGCCTCCCGGGTACATCTCCTCGGGCGCCGGTCCGTCGGCGGTGACGCCGCCCTGGGTGTCGTCGGGGCCGTCGTCGGCGAGACGGTCGTCGGTCAGCGGGTCCGCGGCCAGGGGGTCCACCGCCAGGGGATCGGCGGCAAGACGGTCGGCGGCGAGGGGGTCACCGGGAAGGGGGGCTGCCGCCAGGGGGTTTCCGGCCGGATGGTCGTCCGCCGGGGCGTGGCCGGGCGGGCCGCTGTGCGAACGGTCGGCGTGGGACCCGTCCACGGAGGAGCCGTTCGGCCGCGGGCGGTACTCGTGCGGGTGGTCCGCGCCCGGGCCGGGGTCGTCACTCTCCGTGGTGACGGGCTCGGTGCTTCGTGCGGTGTCGCGAGGGCCGGCCTCCATCGCCACGCGCCCTCCCAACTAGGCTCCACTTGGTCGATCGAAGCTCGATGATGGCACGGCGCCGCAGACCGCGATGACCGGCGGCGCATCCCGATGCCATGACGTGATCAGGCTGTAACCGGTCGTTCGACCAACGCCAGGGCCTGCTGCGGAAGTTCCCCGCGATCCGCGGCGGCCCCACTCAGCCAGTGCACCCGGGGATCCCGCCTGAACCACGAATCCTGGCGGCGCGCGAAGCGCTTGGTGGCACGCACGGTCTCGGCCCGCGCTTCCGCTTCGGTGCACTCCCCGGCCAGCGCCGCGAGGACCTGCTGGTAGCCGAGCGCGCGCGAGGCCGTGCGCCCCTCGCGCAGGCCCTGCGCCTCCAGTGCACGCACCTCGTCCACGAGGCCCGCCTCCCACATCCGGTCGACGCGCCGCGCGATGCGGTCGTCCAGTTCCGGGCGGGCGACGTCGACGCCGATCTGGACGGTGTCGTACACCGAGTCGTGGCCCGGCAGATTGGCCGTGAAGGGCTGGCCGGTGATCTCGATGACCTCCAGCGCGCGGACGATCCGGCGGCCGTTGCCCGGCAGGATCGCGCGGCCGGCCTCGGGGTCGGCGGCGGCCAGCCGGGCGTGCAGGGCGCCCGGGCCGCGCAGTGCCAGCTCCTCCTCCAGCCGGGCCCGGACCTCCGGGTCGGTGCCGGGGAACTCCAGGTTGTCGACGGCTCCCCGGACGTAGAGGCCGGAGCCGCCGACCAGGATGGGCCAGCGACCCTCGGCGAGCAGGGCGTCGATCCGCGCGCGGGCCAGTTTCTGGTACTCGGCGACGGAGGCGGCGACCGTCACGTCCCAGATGTCCAGCAGGTGGTGCGGGATGCCGCCGCGCTCCTCGGGCGTCAGCTTGGCGGTACCGATGTCCATCCCCCGGTACAGCTGCATGGAGTCGGCGTTGACGACCTCGCCGCCGAGTTGCTGGGCCAGGAAGACACCGAGATCGGACTTTCCGGCCGCGGTGGGTCCTACGACGGCGATGACGCGGGGGGCGACGGATGCACTGCTCACCGCACCAGTCTCGCAAACGCCCGGGAGACACCTCGAGGGAGTCGGCACCGGGCGCGGTGGGTAGGTACGGGGCGACGCGACGAATCGCCCGTACGAGTACCGTATGGAGTGGATACGGGCATATTCGCCCGGTTTCCGGGCACGGTTTCCCGGCAGGCGGACGGCGCGGTCGGCGAGGACGTCCGCGGGCAACCCCCGCGAGGGAAGGTGGACCATGGGTCTGATGGACAACATGAAGGCCAAGCTGGGCCCGGCCAAGGACAAGGTGTCGGACCTGGCCCGGCAGCACGGGGACAAGGTCCAGCACGGGATCGACAAGGCCGCCAGGGCCGTCGACGAGCGGACCAAGGGCAAGTACAGCGACAAGATCCAGGCGGGCACGGGCAAGGCCAAGGAGGCCATGGACCGCCTCGCGCACAAGAGCGGCCCCACGGCGACACCGCCGCCTCCCGACCCGACGACCCCGACCCGCCCGGAGGGACCGCCACCGACTTCGTGAGGAAGTCGAGGAAGTCCAGGAGAAGCTCAGGACCAGGTAGCGACCAGATACCCCACCCCGTACGGCGCGTCCTCGTACAGCAGCGTGCCGGTGAGGCGGGTGTCGTGCGCCGCGCCGGCGAGGATCTGCCAGGGGGCGCGGCCGGCCGCCTTCAGTTCACGGGCGAGCGCGGGGTCCAGCGCCCGCAGGGCCGCCAGGTCGGCGGTTCCGAGCGCCCGTGCCGCCTCCGCGTCGAAGGGGGCCGCGCGCACGTCCAGGTAGCCGGGCGCTTTCAGGCTGCGGCAGGCGCTGGCGTCGCCCATCACCAGCAGCGCCACCCGGTCGGCCCGGCCGGCCAGCTCCCGGCCGGTCCCGGCGCACCGCTCGGGCTCCAGCGTGTCGGCGACGCCGAGCCCCTCGACGGGGGCGTCCGCCCAGCCGGTCCGCTCCAGCAGCCAGGCGCCGACGGCCAGTGAGGCCGGCAGCTCGCGCTCCGGGGCAGTGCCGGTGGCGGCGCCCAGACGTACGTCCACGTCGACGCCGAACCCGCGGAACGTACCCGGGGTGCCCTGCGGGAAGGGGCCGCGTCCGCCCGGCTCGGCGGTGCCGACGACCACCAGCAGGTCGGGGCGGGCGGCGGCGAGCACGCCGAGCGCGTCAGAGCAGGCCGTGCGGGCGGCGTCCAGTTCTGGTGCGGCGCCCGCGGCGACCTCGGGCACGAGCAGCGGAGGGCAGGGGCAGACTGCGGCGGCGACAAGCATGGTCGGCAGGTTAACTCCCCGCGCGGACCGGCCGGGCGCCACCCTCGGTCACCGAGGATGTACGGCGCGGATGCCCGGAGACCCGTAGGGCGTCGGCCGCCCGGGTACCCGTACGACTCCGGGCGCTGAGACCCGTACGACTCCGGACGCCCAGGGATCCGTACGACTCCGGGCGCGCGACAGACCCGCACGGCTGCTCCGGGCGCCCGGGCCCCCGGTACGGACCTTGCGTCGGCAGGTGTCAGTCGCAGCCGCAGCCGCTGCCCGCCGTCGCCGGGAGCGGCTCGGGCACGCCGATCTTCGGCAGGCCCAGCATCACGCCCGCGGGCTTGGCGGTCTCCGCCGCGTTGCGCTTCTCCCAGGCGTCGCCCGCGCGCGTACGGCGCACGGCGAGTACGGGGCCCTCGGCGAGGAGGTGGTGCGGGGCGGCGTAGGTGACCTCGACGGTGACGACGTCGCCGGGGCGGACCTCCTGGTCGGGCTTGGTGAAGTGGACCAGGCGGTTGTCGGGGGCGCGGCCGGAGAGGCGGTGGGTGGCGCCGTCCTTGCGGCCCTCGCCCTCGGCGACCATCAGCTCCAGCGTGCGGCCGACCTGCTTCTTGTTCTCCTCCCAGGAGATCTCCTCCTGGAGGGCGACCAGCCGCTCGTAACGTGCCTGGACGACTTCCTTGGGGATCTGGTTCTCCATGGTCGCGGCGGGGGTGCCGGGGCGCTTGGAGTACTGGAAGGTGAACGCCTGGGCGAACCGGGCCTCGCGGACGACGTGCAGCGTCTGCTCGAAGTCCTCCTCGGTCTCGCCCGGGAAGCCCACGATGATGTCGGTGGTGATCGCGGCGTGCGGGATGGCGGCCCGCACCTTCTCGATGATCCCCAGGTACCGCTCCTGGCGGTAGGAGCGGCGCATCGCCTTCAGGACCGTGTCCGAGCCGGACTGGAGCGGCATGTGCAGCTGGGGCATGACGTTCGGGGTCTCGGCCATGGCCGCGATCACGTCGTCCGTGAAGTCGCGCGGGTGCGGGGAGGTGAAGCGGACCCGCTCCAGGCCCTCGATCTTCCCGCAGGCGCGCAGCAGCTTGCTGAACGCCTCGCGGTCGCCGATGTCGGAGCCGTAGGCGTTGACGTTCTGGCCGAGCAGCGTGATCTCCGAGACGCCCTCGCCGACCAGGGTCTCGATCTCGGCGAGGATGTCGCCGGGGCGGCGGTCCTTCTCCTTGCCGCGCAGCGCCGGGACGATGCAGAAGGTGCAGGTGTTGTTGCAGCCGACGGAGATCGACACCCAGGCCGCGTAGGCGCTCTCGCGGCGGGTCGGCAGCGTGGAGGGGAACGCCTCCAGGGACTCGGCGATCTCCACCTGCGCCTCCTCCTGGACGCGGGCGCGCTCCAGCAGGACGGGCAGCTTGCCGATGTTGTGCGTGCCGAAGACGACGTCCACCCAGGGCGCCTTCTTCACGATGGTGTCGCGGTCCTTCTGCGCGAGGCAGCCGCCGACCGCGATCTGCATGCCGGGGCGCGAGGCCTTCCTCGGCGCGAGCCGGCCGAGGTTGCCGTAGAGCCGGTTGTCGGCGTTCTCCCGGACCGCGCAGGTGTTGAAGACGACGACGTCGGCGTCCCCGTCCGCGTCCTCGGGGGCCCGCACGTATCCGGCCTCTTCGAGCAGCCCGGCCAATCGCTCGGAGTCGTGGACGTTCATCTGGCACCCGTAGGTGCGGATCTCGTAACTCTTGGGGGCGGGAACGTCCACTGCCGGGCTCCGGTCGCTGCTGCTGGTCATGCGTTCCAGGGTAGGCGGTCCAGGGCGGCCGGTGTCCCGGGAGTTCCCAGGTGGCACGGCCGCCCGGCACGGCGGACAGGGACGATGACACACCCGCTCCCGTCCCCTGTGACGGCAGTCACAGAGGTTTACCGCAGGCACGTCCGTAAAGGCCGCGAGAGCAGGAGACGTTTTCCGCCAAAGGGCGTCCGAAAGCCCGGGCGGGCGTGTGCAAAAGGGCGGACGACCTGCTTAGGTGGGTCGGCAGCTTGCCCCCGGGACACGGTCCGTATCCGTACCGGCAAAGCCTTCCCGGGGGACACCGGACCACTTCACCGACGAGGAGGTCTCCGAGCGAGTGAGACGCCCAAGCGAGTCCGCCGTCGCCCCCGACGCGTCCGGGACGGGGAGCCGCCGCAGCCGTTCCGGCCGGTGAGAAACAGCGAACGGGGGTGACGTCAGGTGAGGAGAACGAGCGAGTACGCGGCGCTGCAGCGCAGGTGTGCCGCGATCCTGCGGGACCTCGGGGTGGACCGGTCGCTCACCCTGGAGGAGCTCCGCGCGCGGGTCGAGGAGATGAGAGGCCGTCCGCTCGTGCTCCGGGAGCTGCCCGAGCAGGCGGCGGCCACCGGGGCGTGCGGGCTGTGGCTGGGCACCGAGGACGCCGACTACGTGTTCTACGAGACCAGGACGGCTCCCCTGCACCAGGAGCACATCATCCTGCACGAGATCGGCCATGTGCTGTGCGATCACCACCGGAGCTTCACGGACGACGGTGCGCAGCCGGCCGGCCGGTTCCCGGAGGTTCCCACGCCCCGTCTCGTCAGGCGGCTGATGGCCAGAACCAGCTACACGACCACCGAGGAACAAGAAGCCGAGATGATCGCCAGCCTCATCCAGAGCGCCGGGAAGACCGGCCGGGTGGCGGGCCCCCTGGGACGCCTCGGCGCGTTCCTGGGGGTGACCGCCGATGCCGGTGAGTGAGCTGGCGGCCCGGGTCGGACTCGCCAGCGTCGTCGCCCTGTGGTGCGCCCTCGCCTGGCGGGCCCGCCCGGCGCTGCGCGAGCCGCGGCTGCGGGGACTGTGGATCACCGTGCTGGCGACGACCACCGCGATCACGCTCTTCCAGCGGGGGGTCGTCACCGCGCTCACGTCCGCCGGCATCGACGTCCACGCGGTGTCGCTGGTGCGCAATCTGGTCGGGGTCCTCAGCGCGGGACTGGTCCTGCTCTTCGTGGTGGACTGCCGGCGCTCCCCGCGGCTGCGCCGCTCGGTGGTGGCGGGACTGACGGCGGCCCTGACGGCGCTGCTCGTGATGGATCTGCAGGGGGCCGGTCAGCCGATCGGGACGGCGGCCGCGCAGCGGCCCGCGTCCGCGACGGCCGCCTACTGGCTGATCCTCAGCGTCGCCCACCTGCTCGGCGACGCCGTCGCCCTGGTGGTGTGCTGGCGCTACAGCCGGCGCACCACGGAACGCGACCTGGTGTGGTCGCTGCGGCTGTTCGCGGTGGGCAGCGTCCTCGCCCTGGTCTTCTGGTGCGGTTACCTCGGCCACCTCTACGGCCTCGCGCCGGCCCTGCTGCCCTGGCTGTCCATGGTGATGGGGGCGCACGGCTTCCTGCGGGCGGCGTCGCTGCTGGTGCCCACCGCCACCGCGCTGGCCCGGTCGGCCGCCGCGCTGCGGACCTCCTGGCGGCTGTGGCCGCTGTGGCGGGACCTGGTGTCGGCGGTCCCCCACGTGGCGCTCGCCAGGCCCCGGCGCAGCCGGCTCCAGGAGGTGCTCCGGCCGCGCTACCCGCCGGTGCTCCAGGCGCACCGGCAGACCATCGAGACGTACGACGCGCTGCTGACGCTCCAGCAGTACGTGCGGCCGGACGCCTACGAGCAGGCGCTCCGGCACGCCCGGCGGGCCGGGGTGCCGGAGGACCGCCTCGCCTGCGCGGCGCTGGCCGGCGCCGTGGGCCAGGCCCGCCGTGCCGTGCTCGTCGGCGTCCCGCCGTCCGACCCGCATCCCCTGCCCGGGGTGACACATGGCAGCTCCGAGACCCTGCTGGGAATCGCCCGCATGTGGCCCACCATGACCGACGCACTCCCCTGCCCCACACAGCCCGCACCGGCCACCGGCCACGCCGAACCGCGCTGACGGGGTGGCAGTCGGCGGGGCCGATGGTGGCGGTGGCGGCGGCAGCAGCCGACGGGAGCTGAGCAGCGGGCGGTGGCGGTGGTCAACGGGAGCGCGCGGGCGGGAAGTTGGTGGGACCACGCGGGCGGTGACGGAAGCGGGGGCACGTTGACGGCGGAGGAACCCGACGGACCTACGCGGGCGGCGGCGGGACAGGACCGACGCTGACGACAGCGGGACTCGGCTGGACCGGGGTGCCGCCGCCGCGGCCCGGCCGAACCGCAGCCCTCGGACGGCCGCACACCGCTGACGGCGCCCCGCGCCGGCCGACCCACGCTGACGCCCCCGGGCCGGCCGCACCCCGCCGGCGACGGCCCACCTCCAGGGGCGCCGGGCTCAGTCGAGGGTGGTGGTGCGTGGTGTGATCCGGTAGTCGAACCCGAGCGTCCCGGGGTCGAGGGCCGTGGCTCCGCCGTCGACGGTGAGCACCGCTCCGTTGACGTAGGACGCCGCCGGGGACAGCAGCCAGGCGATCGCCTCGGCGACCTCACGGGGCTCGCCGGGGCGGCCCTGGGGCAGCAGCCTGGTCGCCTCCGCGTAGGCGTCCTCCATGCCTCCGGGCAGCCGCTCCTCCTCCGCGAAGCGGGCCATGCGCCGGTCGGCCATCTCGGTGCGCACCCATCCCGGGCACACGGTGTTGGCCCGTACGCCCTGCCGTCCGTAGTCCACCGCGACGGAACGGCACAGCTGGAGCAGGGCCGCCTTGGAAGTGGCGTACGGGGCGTTGCTCGTGCCGTTGCGCAGCGCGGACACCGAGGCGACGGCGACCACCGCGCCCTTGGTCTCCAGCAGGTGCGGGATCGCCGCGCGCAGCAGGAGCAGCGGGCCGGTGAGGTTGGTGCGCATCACGTCGTCCCAGTCGCGCAGCGACATGTCGCCGACGGCTCCGCCACGCCCGATGCCCGCGTTCAGCACCACTCCGTCGAGCCGTCCGTACGCGTCCAGAGCGGCCCGGACGAGTCCCTCGACCGCGTCGGGGTCCCCGATGTCCGACGGATGCGCCAGCGCGCCGGTCTCCTTCGCGAGGCGCTCCAAGGGCTCGGTCCGCCGGCCGGAGACCACCACGTGGTGCCCGGCCTCGCCGAGCAGCCGGGCCGTGGCCTGTCCGATGCCCGAGCCTCCGCCGGTCACGATGACAACCCTCTTGTCCTCCACCAGTTCCGGCCCCTTCCACCAAGATCGACGAGTTCGCCCAGCGGGTCCGAGCTTAGGGCCCGGTGATCTTGAGGTGACGACTTCCGGCCAGTGCCCCGGGAGCGGCGGGACACCCTCTCCGTACGGCCGGTTCCGGGTACCGGCGCCGGCACCCGGCCGGTACCTCGGCGTCACGGACGACTGCCCGGATCCGGTGCGGTACGGCCCTGCGAACGTGCGGCGACCAGCCGGACGCCGGGTCCGACGACCGCCCGGCCCTCCTCCCCCGCACACCGCCTCCGGTGGCCCGCAGCCCTCCGCCGGAGACCGGCCCCACCTCCGGCCCGGGAATTGCCCGCGCCACCACCGAACCAGCGAGTTCACGCCGAGTTGGTGGTCCGGACCGCCGGGGGTGCGCGGCGGCGCCGGACGCGCCGTCGTGCGCCTGGGCAGCGGTCGACGCCGCCGGATGCCTTCCTGGCGGTGGGCGCCATACCGGTCGTCGTCGGAAGAAGCCGTGTGCGCGATGCCCCGCGAATCGTAAGATCGGGGATCTCGTGGGGGGAGGTGGTCAATGGGCAGGCGGCGCCCTGACACGCCGACGCTGGAGGAGGTGGCCGCCCGCGCAGGAGTGGGCCGGGGCACGGTCTCCCGCGTCGTCAACAACGCGGCGGGGGTACGGGAATCGACGCGCCAGGCCGTGCAGCAAGCCATCGCCGAACTGGGGTACGTGCCCAATCTCGCGGCCCGGTCCCTGGCCGGCCGGCGTGCCGACGCGGTCGCGCTGGTCGTGACGGAGCCGGACTGGCGGCTGTTCGCGGAGCCCTTCTTCTCGGAGATCGTCGGCTCGCTCGGCGACGCGCTGGCCGACACCGGGATGCAGCTGCTGCTGACGATGGTCCGCTCGGACACCGAACGCAAGCGCTTCCTGGAGTACGCGCGCGGCGGCCGGGTCGACGGCGCGCTGCTGGTCTCGGTGCGCGCCGACGACACCCTGCCGGACATGCTCGCCGAGGCCCGGCTGCCGACCGTCATGCTGGGCCGCCGCTCGGGCGACGAGCACGTCAGCTACGTCGACGCGGACAACGCCGGCGGCGCCCGCAGCGCGGTCACCCATCTGCTGGCCACGGGCCACAAGGCGATCGCGACGATCACCGGGCCGCGGGACATGTACGTCGCCCAGTCCCGGCTGCGCGGCTACCGCCAAGCGCTCGCCGCGGCCGGGGTGAGCACCGACGAGTCCTGGATCGCCGAGGGTGACTTCACCGAGGAGAGCGGCCGGCGCGCCATGGCCCGGCTGCTCGAGCGGCACCCGGACATCGACGCGGTGCTCGCGGCGTCGGACACCACGGCGGCCGGCGCGCTGCGGGAGCTGCGCGCGACGGGGCGCCGGGTGCCGGAGGACGTCGCCGTCATCGGTTTCGACGACTTCCCGCTGGCCGAACAGACCGAGCCGCGCCTGACCACGGTCCGCCAGCCGCTGGCGGAGATCGGCCGGGCGATGGTCCGGCTCCTGCTGGAGGAACTGGAGGA
This sequence comes from Streptomyces sp. DSM 40868, assembly GCF_011820545.1. Lineage (NCBI taxonomy): Bacteria > Bacillati > Actinomycetota > Actinomycetes > Kitasatosporales > Streptomycetaceae > Streptomyces > Streptomyces sp. DSM 40868. The sequence goes on along the minus strand of NZ_CP050504.1, from coordinate 6,411,864 downwards.
ACCGGCCCTGGCCTGGCGCCACGTCATCCTCCGCACCGAGCTGATACGACGCGACTCGGCCTGACCCCGCCGGGCCCCGGAGCACGGTCCGAGCACAACACCGGGCAACCGGGGCCCGGCCGAGCAACGGGGTCCCCCTCCCTACGGCACAGCCAGGCGGTCCAACGGCACCGCTGGGCGGCCCAACGGCACTGCCGGGCGGCTCGATGGCACCACCTGGTGACTCGACGGCAACCCGACGGCCCTGCCGGCCGACCCGACGCACCGGCGGGCGACCGCGACTCGGCCTGCCCATCGCCTCGAGGTGCCTGTGGGATGCCCGGCCTTGCCGGAGCGCGGAGAGCCAAGACGCCGCCGAGGGCCGCCCCACGGCCATCGCTCGACCAGCGCCGCGCGCACGCGCCGTAGACCCCGGACAAACCGGCGCGGAGCCGCCGCAACGGCCCTGTCCAGCCGGCCCGGTCCCATCCAGCCCCCGCCGCACAAAGCCCGCCAAAACGCCGCCCGCCCACGCCCGGAAAACCCCGTCCACCACTCCCCCGGAACCGGTCGGCACCCCCGCTTTCGGGAGCGCTCCCAGAAAGCGCCGCCCTGCGAAACTATCGACACCCCCACCCCACCTGCGCCTTCGAAACCTCTTCGACACATTGCCGCGCAACACCTTGTCAGGGACATGAACTCTCCCTACAGTCCCTGCCCAACGGAGGTAATGGGAGCGCTCCCATCTGCGCGGGAGCGCTCCCGCATCCGACCGTCCCGAGAGGACCCGCATGCGACCGTCAACGCACCCCGTCCGTGCAGCGAGTGGTCTGGTCGGCGCGCTGCTCGCCGCGCTCGCCGCACTGGCGGCCCTGCTCACCACGGCCCCGGCGGCCCAGGCCGACACCGCGATCTGCGAGCAGTACGGCTCGACGACGATCCAGGGCCGCTACGTCGTCCAGAACAACCGCTGGGGCACCAGCGAGACCCAGTGCATCAACGTCACGGACAGCGGCTTCCGGATCACCCAGGCCGACGGCTCGGTCCCGACGAACGGCGCCCCGAAGTCGTACCCGTCCGTCTTCTACGGCTGCCACTACACCAACTGCTCGCCCGGGACCAGCCTTCCGGCCCAGCTCAGCACCATCTCCAGCGCGCCCACCAGCATCTCGTACTCCTATGTGAGCAACGCGGTGTACGACGCGGCGTACGACATCTGGCTCGACCCCACGCCCCGTACCGACGGCGTCAACCGGACCGAGATCATGGTCTGGTTCAACAAGGTGGGCTCGATCCAGCCCGTGGGCTCGCAGGTCGGCACCGCCACCGTGGCCGGGCGTCAGTGGCAGGTGTGGTCCGGCAACAACGGCTCCAACGACGTGCTGTCCTTCGTCGCCCCGTCGGCGATCACCAGCTGGAGCTTCGACGTCATGGACTTCGCCCGGCAGGCCGTCGCCCGGGGGCTGGCGCAGAACAGCTGGTACCTGACGAGCGTGCAGGCCGGTTTCGAGCCCTGGCAGAACGGTGCCGGGCTCGCCGTGAACTCGTTCTCCTCCACGGTCAACACGGGCGGCAGCGGCCCGGGCGGCCCCGGCACCCCCGCGGCCTGCGAGGTGACGTACGCGACGAGCGTCTGGCCGGGCGGCTTCACGGCCGACGTCACCGTCGCCAACACCTCCGCGTCCCCGGTCGACGGCTGGCGGCTCGCCTTCACCCTGCCCTCCGGACAGCGCGTCACCAGCGCCTGGAACGCCACGGTCACGCCGTCGTCCGGCGCGGTCACGGCCACGAACCTGGCCCACAACGGGCAGATCGCGGCCGGCGGCCGGGTGGCCTTCGGCTTCCAGGGCGCCTACAGCGGCACCTTCGCCAAGCCCACCCGGTTCAGCCTCAACGGAACCGCCTGCACCACCGCGTGACGCCCGCCCCCGCGTCCCGTTCCCCACGCACCCACCCCGAGGAGCGCACATGAGTCACCCACCGGACGGCACCCTCCCGGGGCCTACCGCCCGTCCGATCCAACGGAAGGAGAGAATCGTGGCCCGACGCGGCAGGCTCCTGTCGGTCGTGGCGGCCTTGTCGACCCTGCTGGCCGCGCTCGGCCTGGCCCTGCTGGGACAGGGCAGCGCCAAGGCGCACGGGGTGGCGATGCTGCCCGGCTCCCGTACCTATCTGTGTTACCTGGACGGCCACACGGGGACCGGCGGGATGAACCCGACCAACCCCGCCTGCAAGGACGCGGTGGCCAAGAGCGGGGCGACCTCGCTGTACAACTGGTTCGCCGTGCTCGACTCCAACGCCGGTGGCCGCGGCGCCGGTTACGTCCCGGACGGCACCCTGTGCAGCGCCGGCGACCGGTCGCCGTACGACTTCTCCGCGTACAACGCCGCCCGCTCGGACTGGCCGCGCACCCACCTGACCAGCGGGGCGACGATCAAGGCGCAGTACAGCAACTGGGCGGCGCACCCGGGCAGCTTCCGGGTCTACCTCACCAAGCCCGGCTGGTCGCCGACCAGTCAGTTGCGCTGGGCCGACCTCGACCTGATCCAGACGGTCACCAACCCGCCCCAGCAGGGCTCGGTCGGCACCGACGGCGGCCACTACTACTGGGACATGCAGCTGCCCGCCGGGCGCTCCGGTGACGCCCTGCTGTTCATCCAGTGGGTCCGCTCGGACAGCCAGGAGAACTTCTTCTCGTGCTCCGACGTCGTCTTCGACGGCGGCCACGGCGAGGTGACGGGCATCGGCGGCTCCGGCACCACGCCCACCCCGACGCCCACGCCCACCCCGACGCCGACGCCTACCCCGACCCCGACGGACCCGCACACCGGTTCCTGCATGGCCACCTACTCCGTGGTCAGCGCGTGGAACGGCGGCTTCCAGGCGTCCGTCGAGGTCATGAACCACGGCACCGCCCCGCTCGACGGCTGGGCCGTGTCCTGGAAACCGGGCACCGGCACCAAGATCAGCAGCCTGTGGAACGGTACGCAGACCACCGCCTCCGACGGCACGGTGACGGTCCGCAACGCGGACCACAACCGGGTGGTCGCGGCCGACGGCAGTACCACGTTCGGCTTCACCGCCACCTCCACCGGCAACAACCTGCCCGCCGGATCGATCGGTTGCGTCACGGCACAGAGCACCTCCTGAGGACGTGCGCCGAGCGCCGCCTCCCCGGCCCGCACCCGGGGAGGCGGCGCTTTCCGTGTGCGGCCGGATTGTGGCGCCAACTCGCCTACCGGTACCGGCCGTCCTGATCCGGTCAGCCGGATGGGGACATTGACAAGCCGGGCGCGCACCACAAAGCATTGCTGGGCACGTCTACGGCACCTCAATAGTTCCGGGCGGCGCACGCGGCCCGTCGTCAAGGCAGGTACCGATGACCACGAACCAGCTGTTCGCGCTCTTTTGCGACCTCGCCCTCATTATCGTGCTCGCCCGGATACTGGGCGCCGTGGCACAGCGCTTCTCCCAGCCCGCCGTCATCGGCGAGGTGCTCGCGGGAATTCTGCTCGGCCCCACTTTCCTGGGCCATTCCGTGCCGGATTTCCTGTTTCCCCCCGGGGTACGACCGATGCTCACCGCGCTCGCCGATGTGGGCATGGCCGTATTCATGTTCATCGTGGGTCTGGAACTGGACCGGAAGATCCTGCGCGGCACCGGACGGCTGGCCGTCACCGTGGCGGTCTCCTGCATTCTGCTGCCGTTCGGACTCGGCACGCTGCTCGCCCTGATGCTGGCCGACGACCACGCCCAGGGGCACCGGCTGGGTTTCGTGCTCTTCATGGGCACGGCGATGTCGGTGACCGCCTTCCCGGTGTTGGCGCGGATTCTCACGGACCGGAAGATGCAGCACACCCCGATCGGCGGGCTGGCGCTGGCCTGCGCCGCGATCGGTGACGTGCTCGCCTGGTGCATGCTCGCCGCCGTGGTGGCCCTGGTCAGCGGTGGGGGCGGCGACCAGTGGCTCCTGCTGCTGCTCGTGCCGTACGCCGGCCTGATGGTGTGGGTGGTGCGTCCGCTGCTGCGCCGGCTGGTCGCCGCGGGCGGCTCCCGGCTGACCCCGGCGGTGCTGACGGTCGTCCTCGCGGGGCTGCTCGTCTCGGGCGCGGTCACCGAACGGATCGGCCTGCATTTCATTTTCGGCGCTTTCCTTTTCGGCGTGGTGATGCCGAAGGAATCCACCGAGCGGCTGCGTGCGGACATCATCGACCGGATCGGCGATGTGAGCGGCCAGTTGCTGCAACCGGTCTTCTTCATCATCGTGGGCCTGAAGGTCGACCTGTCGGACCTGGGCGGGTCCGGCTGGCTGGACTTCGCGTTCATTCTGCTCGTCGCGGTCACCGGGAAATTCGTCGGCGCGTTCCTGAGCGCCCGGGCCTTCCGGGTCACGGCGCGCCAGTCGGCGGTGCTCGCCACGCTCATGAACACCAGGGGCCTCACCGAGCTGATCATTCTGACCGCCGGTCTGCAACTCGGCGTGCTGGACGAGCGCTTGTACTCCCTTATGGTCGTGATGGCGGTCGTGACGACGGCGATGGCCGGTCCGCTGCTCGCCGTCCTGCGGCCGCGCGCCCTGGCCGACCAGGATCCCGTCATCCCCGTGCGCGACGCCCGGTCGCCGGCCACCAAGCGCTGAGCCCCGTACCCCGCCGCACCCCATGGGCCGCTCCCCTCACCGCCCCGGATCCGCTCCGTACGCGCCCGGTTCGGTCCGCGTCTCGCGCCGTGTCCGAGTCCGTGACCCCTCTCTGCCCTACGGCGCCCGGAAACCGGGTGGAGGTTCCGGCTCCGCCCTGCCTACAGTCGCGGGATGACCACACGGACCTTCCGCATCACCGTCCGCGGCGCCTTCGACGGCCTCACCGAGGCCCAGCGCGCCGCCCTCCTCGCCGACGCCGCCGAACACGACGTCCTGCGCGCCGCGTTCACGCCCGAGGGAACGCTCACCTACGACATCGCCGCCCGGCCCGCCTTCGTCTTCCGCTTCTCCGCCACGGGCGAGAAGGAGGAGGACATCCTGGAGGCGACCGAGCGGGCCGAGGAGACGGCCACGTCCTGGCTCACCGAGCGCGGCTACGGCTACAAGCACCTGCGGTCCACCGCCGAGGACCTCTCCCAGGCCCCCTTGGGCAAGCGGCAGCGCCGCGCCGCCCGGGCGACCGGCTCCTGAAGCGCGGGCATAAACTTGAGTAGTCAAGGAGTCGGCAAGGGAAGGCGGACGCGATGAGCGAGGAGGCGCTGGACGCGGCGCTGCGGCTGGTACGGGCCCAGACGGCGCTGGTACGGCGCTTCGACGCGCGGCTCGGCGGGCTGCACGGCGTCAGCCTCGCCGACTTCACGCTGCTGCTCCGGCTGGCACAGGCACCCGGCGCCCGGATGCGCCGGGTCGACCTGGCCGAGGCGCTGGGGCTGACCGCCTCCGGGGTCACGCGCGGGCTCGCTCCGCTGGAGCGGATCGGGCTGGTGACCCGGGAGCCGGACGCCCGGGACGCGCGCGTGGCGTACGCGGCGCTGACCGGGACGGGCCGGCGACGGCTGACGGAGATGCTGGCCACGGCCCGGGAGACGGCCGCCGAGATCTTCGCCGCCCCGGACTGGCACCCGGCGGACCTCGCCCGCCTCACGGCCCTCCTGTCCCGCCTGGGCGGCACGGGCCTGAAGGGGGCCTGACACGCACCGACGGGACGCGCTCCGGCCGGCGGTCGTACGCCGACGGGGTTGCTGAACCACCCGGCTCGGGGACGTGGGCCGACGGGACACCGACCCATCCGGCCCGGGGGACGTACGCCGACGAGGACGCTGAACCACCGGCTCGGGAGGCGCGGGCCGACCTACCACTGAACCGCCCAGCCCGGAGGCATACGCCGACGGGACACCGAACCGCCCGGCCCTGCTGGCGTGCGCCCGCGGCGCACCGGTCCACCCCGGCCGACGCTCCCCGCACCCGCCGGCGTACGCCGACGGGACACCGGCCTACCTGGTCCGGCGCTCCCTCGTCCCCGCAGGCGCGCCCGGTCCGGTGCCTCGCACCCGGCCGTGCGCGTCAGGCGCCGTCGCCACCCGGTATCCATCCCTGGCGGCGCAGTACGGCGGAGACGTCCGGGGCGCGGTAGTGCTCGCCCTTGAGGACCTTGCCGTCGGCCCGGCGGGCGACCTGTCCGTCCGGGCCGAGCTTGCTCATGTTGGCGCGGTGGATCTCGGCGATCACCTCGTCGAGGTCGATGCCGTGCACCAGGGCCGTGCCGTAGGCCACGTACACCACGTCGGCCAGCTCGTGCGCGAGCCGGTCCAGCGGGCCCCGGACCGCGACCTCGGCGACCTCCGCGGCCTCCTCGGCGAGCAGTTCGCCCCGGTGGGCGGCCAGGCCGGGGTCCACCTCCGTCGGGGTGTCGCGGACGTCGAGGCCGAAGGCGCGGTGGAACTCGTGGACGAGACGGGCGGGCGAAGTGCTCATGCGGCGACTCTAACGGGCGGCACCGACAACGCTCCCCGGCCGCGGTCGCTGTGACCCCGGCCCTGGTCACCGCCGTGGCCCTGCTGGCAGGATCGCCGCATGTCCAAGAGGTTCCCCCGGGTCGGCAGGCGCGCGGCGCTGCGAGGCGCGGCCGTCGGTGTCGTGGTCCTCGGGCTGCTGTCGTGGTGGCTGTTGCCGTTCGGCGAGAAGCCGCCGAGCGGGACGATCGTGTTCAGCACCGGTACGCCCCGCGGGGTGTACCAGGAGTACGGCGAGCGGCTGCGCACCGAGATGGGCAAGGACATGCCGGGGCTGACGGTGAAGCTGCTCCACAGCGCCGGTTCCCAGGAGAACGTGGAGCGGGTGGCGTCCGGGCGGGCGGACTTCACCATCGCGGCGGCCGACGCGGTGGCGGCGTACGGGCTGCGGCAGGGCAAGGGCGCCGGGCGACTGCGCGGGGTGGCCCGGCTCTACGACGACTACGTGCAGCTGATCGTGGCTCCGGGCTCGGACATCAGCGATGTCGCGGACCTGCGGCACAAGCGGGTGGCGATCGGACTGCCGGATTCGGGGGTGCGGCTGATAGCCGAGCGGGTGCTGCGGGCCGCCGGGATCGATCCGCGCAAGGACATCACCCCGGCCGGGGACGGCATCGACACCGGGCCGGCGCGGCTGCGGGAGGGGAAGATCGACGCCTTCTTCTGGTCCGGCGGGCTGCCCACGAAGGGGCTGGCCCCGCTGGCACAGAAGGGTGCCTTCCGGTTCGTGCCGATCAACGACGACCTGGTCGCCCGGCTGCACGGTCAGGGCGAGTGGGCGCGCTACTACCGCTCCACGAAGATCCCCGAGTCGGCCTATCCGAACGTGCAGCGGGGGGCCGAGGTGCCGACGATCGCCGTGTCCAACGTGCTGATGACCCGTACGGACGTCGATCCCCGGCTGACCGAGTGGGTGACCCGCACGGTGATCAAGAGCCGGGACGGCATCGGCGCCCATGTCCACTCCGCCCAGCTGGTCGACCTGCGCACCGCCATCTACACCGGCCCGCTGCCGCTCCAGGAGGGCGCCCGGCGTTACTACCGCTCGGTGAAGCCCTGACTCACGCGGTACGGCCGGGCGGCCCGGGTGGGTTCTACGCGCGCCGTACGCGTCTAGCGGGCGCCTGGAGTCGGTTCGGCGGTCGGCGGGTGCCGTGGCACGCTGACGGTGACCCGTAGTCCGCGCGGCTCGTGGTGGGCGAAGTCGACCGAGCCGCCGCCCGCCGCGAGCAGGGCGCGGGTGATGGACAGGCCCAGGCCCGAGCCCTTGACGTTCTGGTGCCGGCCGCTGCGCCAGAACCGGTCGCCCACGCGCGCGAGTTCCTCGTCGGTGAGGCCGGGCCCGGTGTCCGTGACGACGACCGTGGTGGTGTCGCCGTCGGCGAAGACGGCGACGTCGACCGTGCCGTCCTCGGGGGTGAACTTCACGGCGTTGTCGATCACCGCGTCCAGGGCGCTGGACAGGGCGATCGGGTCGGCCCAGGCGGTGGTGGGCGGGCAGTCGCCGGTCAGGCTCACTCCCTTGGCGCGGGCGGCCGGTGCCCAGGCGGCCACCCGCTCCCCGGCCAGCGCGCCGATGTCGGTCAGCCCCAGGTCGGCCTCGGCGTGCTCGGCCAGTGCGAGGTCGAGCAGGTCGTCCAGGACCTGCGCGAGGCGCTTGCCCTCGGTGCGGACCGAGGCGATCTCCGCGTTGTCCTCGGGGAGTTCGAGGGCGAGCAGTTCGATGCGCAGCAGCAGCGCCGCGAGCGGGTTGCGCAACTGGTGGGAGGCGTCGGCGACGAAGGCGCGCTGCTGCTCCAGCACGGCCTCGACGTTGTCCGCCATCTCGTTGAACGAGCGGGCCAGCCGTCTGAGTTCCGGCGGTCCGCCGGCCACCGCGACCCGGGACTTGAGCCGCCCGGTGGCGATGTCGTGTGTGGTGGCGTCCAGGACCCTGACCGGCTTGAGCACCCAGCCGGTCAGCCGGAGCGCGGCGCCGACGGCGAGCAGCATGGCCGCGATCTCTCCGGCGCCGATGACCAGCCAGCCGCGCAGGATCCGGGAACGCAGCTGCTCGGTGGGCGAGTCGGTGACCACGACGGCGACGACGTCCCCGTCCCGGATCACCGGTGAGGCGACGACGAGCCGGCTGTGCTGCCAGGGCCAGGCCTGCGGCGGGTCGTGGCTGCGCCGGCTGAGCAGCGCCTCGTCGAACGCCCGGCGTACCTCACCCGCGCGCGGGACGAACCAGTCGCCGGGCGCGTTGGCCATCGCCTCCGTACCGTTGCGGTAGAAGACGCCCGCGCGTATGCCGTAGACGTCGTAGTAGCTCTCCAGTTCGCTGCGCAGGCTCGCCCGGCGCTCGTCCGTGGTGGTGCGCCGTGATCCGCCGGGCCCGTCGGTGACGAACTGGGCGAGCGCGGCGAACCGGGCCGCGTCGTCCATCCGGTCGACGACGACCCGTTGCTGCTGGGCGGCGGCGAGGCTGCCGGCGAGCGGGATGCCGAGGGCGAGCAGGACGGCCGCCAGCAGCACGATGAGCAGCGGAAGGAGGCGTGTGCGCACCCGTCCCCGCTAGGCGGCCGGGGCGACGAGCCGGTAGCCGACGCCGCGTACGGTCTCGATCAGCGCGGGCTGGCGCAGTTTGGCGCGCAGGGAGGCGACGTGCACCTCCAGGGTGCGGCCGGTGCCCTCCCAACTGGTGCGCCAGACCTCGCTGATGATCTGCTCCCGCCGGAAGACCACGCCGGGCCGCTGCGCGAGCAGGGCGAGCAGATCGAACTCCTTGCGGGTCAGCTGGATCACCGCGCCGTCCACGCTGACCTGCCGGGTGGGCAGTTCGATCCGGACGGGGCCCAGCAGCAGGGCGCTCTCGCCGCCGGTGACGGGGTCCTCCTGGACGGTGCGCCGGCTGACGGCGTGGATCCGGGCGAGCAGTTCCCCGGTGTCGTACGGCTTGACCACGTAGTCGTCGGCGCCCAGGTTGAGGCCGTGGATGCGGGAGCGCACGTCGGCGCGGGCGGTGACCATGATCACGGGGGTGCTGGTGCGCTTGCGGATCTTGCCGCAGACCTCGTAGCCGTCCTGGTCGGGCAGGCCGAGGTCGAGCAGCACGACGCCGAAGCCGTTGCCCTCGGGGACGAGCGCCTGGAGGGCCTCCTCGCCGCTGCGCGCGTGGGTCACCTGGAAGCCGTGGCGCCCGAGGACGGCGGACAGGGCCGCGGCGACGTGGTTGTCGTCCTCGACGAGCAGCAGTCTCATTCCGGCCCCCTCCGGTTCAGCGGTCGTACGGTCTCGGTTTCCGTCGGTCTTGTAGATCACTGGCACGCGCGCGTGCACCATGGCAGTGACGCCGATGGAGGAGGACGGAGTCAAGGGGCTTCGGGTTGCCCGTCTCTTCCGTTATCCGGCCGATACGCGCGCGGACCCCAAGTGCTACGACACGTGTCCGATTGCTACCGGATCGTGATGCTCAGATCTCCCTCAGATGTGATGACGCAGGTCACAGGCTCTCACTACTGTCCTCGGAAACCCGAGGAGGACGGAGCCCGAGAGCGATGACCAAAGTAACGGTGGCCAAGGAAGACGTGGCCACGTCCGACGAACTGGTCGTCCTGAAGAGCGTCAACAAGCACTTCGGCGCGTTGCACGTGCTCCAGGACATCGACCTGACGATCGCCCGCGGCGAGGTCGTCGTGGTCATCGGGCCCTCCGGGTCCGGTAAGTCGACGCTGTGCCGCACCATCAACCGCCTGGAGACGATCGACTCGGGCACGATCACGATCGACGGCAAGCCCCTGCCGCACGAGGGCCGGGAGCTGGCCAGGCTGCGGGCGGACGTCGGGATGGTGTTCCAGTCGTTCAACCTGTTCGCGCACAAGACCGTGCTCGAGAACGTGATGCTCGGTCAGGTCAAGGTCCGCAAGGCGGACAAGAAGAAGGCCGAGGAGAAGGCCCGGTCGCTGCTGGACCGGGTCGGCGTGGGCACTCAGGCCGACAAGTACCCCGCCCAGCTGTCCGGCGGTCAGCAGCAGCGGGTCGCGATCGCGCGGGCGCTGGCGATGGACCCGAAGGTCATGCTGTTCGACGAGCCGACCTCCGCGCTCGACCCCGAGATGATCAACGAGGTCCTGGAGGTCATGCAGCAGCTGGCGCGCGAGGGCATGACGATGATCGTCGTCACGCACGAGATGGGCTTCGCGCGGTCGGCCGCGAACCGGGTCGTCTTCATGGCGGACGGGCGGATCGTTGAACAATCCTCGCCCGACCAGTTCTTCAGCAACCCGCGCAGCGACCGGGCCAAGGACTTCCTGTCCAAGATCCTGCACCACTGACCGGCACGGCCGGCGCCGCCCGCGACTCAGGACTCGTTCCTCACCACTCAGAAGGATGTTCACGATGAAGCTCCGCAAGGTCACCGCCGCCTCGGCCGTCCTCCTCGCCCTGTCCGTGGCCGCCACCGCGTGCGGCGGCGACAAGGACGACAAGGGTTCCGGCGGTGGCAAGACGATCACCATCGGCATCAAGTACGACCAGCCGGGCATCGGGCAGAAGACGCCGCAGGGTTACTCGGGTCTCGACGTCGACGTGGCCACCTATGTCGCCGGGAAGCTCGGCTACAAGGAGGACCAGATCGAGTGGAAGGAGTCGAAGAGCGCCGACCGCGAGACCATGCTCCAGCGCGGTGACGTCGACTTCATCGTCGCCTCCTACTCGATCACCCCGGAGCGCCAGAAGCTGGTCGACTTCGCCGGCCCGTACCTGCTGGCCCACCAGGACGTGCTGGTCCGCGCGGACGACACCTCCATCAAGTCGGCGCAGGACCTGAACAAGGCGCGGCTGTGTTCGGTCACCGGCTCGACCTCGGCGCAGAACGTCAAGGAGAAGCTGGCCCCCAAGGCGCAGCTCCAGAAGTACCCGACGTACTCCGCGTGTCTGACCGGTCTGCAGAACAAGGCGATCGACGCCCTGACCACGGACGACTCGATCCTCGCCGGCTACGCCTCGCAGTCCCAGTTCAAGGGCAAGTTCAAGCTCGGCGGCCTGAAGATGACGAACGAGAACTACGGCATCGGCGTCAAGAAGGGCAGCGACCTCAAGGACAAGATCAACAAGGCCCTCGAGTCGATGGTCTCCGACGGTTCCTGGCAGAAGGCCGTGGACAAGAACCTCGGCCCGGCCGGCTACAAGAACGAGCCCGCCCCGAAGATCGGCGACATCAAGAGCTGAGGCAACGCCCGGCGGGTGCGCCGTCCGTGAGGGCGGCGCACCCGGGCATCCCTACACGCGGAAGCGCGGGAGAACGTGTTCGACTTTCTTGACGACTACGACGTACTGGGCGCCTTCTGGACGACGGTGCAGCTGACCTTGCTGTCCGCCGTGGGCTCCCTGATCTGGGGCACCCTGCTGGCCGCCATGCGGGTGGGCCCGGTGCCGTTGATGCGCGGCTTCGGCACCGCCTACGTGAACATCGTGCGGAACATCCCGCTCACGGTGATCATCCTGTTCTCCTCGCTCGGCCTGTACCAGACGCTGAGGATCACTCTCGGCGCCGGCGACATCGTGGACACGGCCAACTTCCGGCTGGCCGTCCTCGGACTGATCGTCTACACGTCGGCCTTCGTGTGCGAGGCGATCCGCTCCGGCATCAACACGGTGCCGGTCGGCCAGGCGGAGGCCGCGCGCGCCATCGGCCTGAACTTCACCCAGGTGCTGTTCCTGGTCGTGCTGCCGCAGGCGTTCCGCGCGGCCGTCGGCCCGCTGGCCAACGTACTCATCGCGTTGACGAAGAACACGACAGTGGCGGCGGCGATCGGCGTCGCCGAGGCGGCACTGCTGATGAAGGACATGGTCGAGAAGGAGGCGCAGCTGCTGCTGATCTCCGCGATCATCGCCTTCGGCTTCTGCTGCCTGACCCTGCCGACCGGCCTGATCCTCGGCTGGGTGGGCAAGAAGGTGGCGGTGAAGCGATGACTTCGGTCCTGTACGACGCCCAGGGGCCGCGCGCCAAGCGGCGCAACATCCTCTACACGGTGGTCTTCCTCGTCGCGCTCGCGGCCCTCGTCTGGTGGGTGTACACCTCCCTGGACGAGAAGAACCAGCTGGACTGGGCGCTGTGGAAGCCCTATCTCGGCGGCGGTACCGAGGCGTACTCGACGTACATATGGCCCGGTCTCGAGAACACGCTGAAGGCGGCGGCGCTGTCGATGGTCATCGCGCTGCCCCTGGGTGCCGTCCTCGGCATAGCGCGGCTGTCGGACCACGTCTGGGTGCGGGTGCCGGCGGCGGTCGTCGTGGAGTTCTTCCGCGCGATCCCCGTCCTGGTCCTGATGATCTTCGGTCTGGCGCTCTTCTCCCAGTACACCGACGTGAGCTCGGACGACCGTCCGCTCTACGCGGTCGTCACCGGCCTGGTGCTGTACAACGCGTCCGTCCTCGCCGAGATCGTCCGCGCGGGCATCCTCTCGCTGCCGAAGGGCCAGTCGGAGGCGGCCATGGCGATCGGCCTGCGCAAGGGGCAGGTGATGCGGACCATCCTGCTGCCGCAGGCGGTCACCGCGATGCTCCCCGCGATCGTCAGCCAGCTGGTGGTCATCGTGAAGGACACCGCGCTCGGCGGCGCCGTCCTCACCTTCCCGGAACTGCTCGCCTCGGCGAACACGATGAGCGGCTACTACGGCGCCAACACCATCGCCTCCTTCACGATCGTCGCCGTGATCTACCTGATCATCAACTTCTCGCTGACCACGTTCGCGAGCTGGCTGGAGGGCCGGCTGCGGCAGCGCAAGAAGTCGACCGGCGCGATGCTGAGCGTCGACGACACGGCCGGCATCCCCGGCCATGCGGGCACCGGAACCTCGGCCTGACGGCCGGTCAGACCCGAACGCACCACCCGGGGGCAGCGGCATGATCGCCACTGCCCCCGGTCGCTTGACGCGAACTCTGCCAATGGGTTGCATACGTTTTGTGATCGTGCACCCCGCTCCTCCTTCCTGTTCACTTGTCTCCGTCAGGGCATCGTCACGGGCAGGGGGCGTCGCACCATGGACCCGGTGATCATCGTCGGAGCGGGACCCGTCGGCCTCACGCTCGCCCTGCTGCTGACCCGTCAGAACGTGCCCGTCGTCGTCCTGGACGAGGGCCCCGGCAAGGACGAGCCCCGCCCGGCGCGCACCGTCGTCCTGCGCGAGGACACGGCCGCCCTGCTGGAACGGCTGACCGGACTGGCGCTCGAAGAGCACGGTGTGCGCTGGGCCGGATGGCGGTCCGTCAGGCGCAAGCAGGTGATGACCGAGATCGCCTTCGCCGAGGACGATCCCGCCGCCCCCCTGCACATCGCCCAGCACATCGTGACGAACGCCCTGCGCGCGGCCCTCGCCGGCGAACCGCTGGCCGAGGTGGCCACCGACAGCCGCCTGGACGCCGTCGAACAGGAGCGGACCGGCGTCACCGCGCACACCCGCGCCCCGAAGGCGGCCTGGTGGCGCGGCAGTTACCTGGTCGGCTGCGACGGCCCCCGCTCGACCGTGCGCAAGCTCCAGGACATCCGCTTTCCCGGCCGTACGGCGGTGGAACGGCACGCGGTCGCCACACTGCGGACGGAACTTCCGTGGGAGGGCCATGCGTTGCTCCACCGGATGCCGCCGTGGAAGTCGTCCGGGCCCTCGGCCGGGGAGGTGACCGCCCGCCCCCTCCCGGACGGCGCCTGGCGCCTGGACTGGCTGCTGCCGCCGGGCAAGGACCTGGTCACGCCCGAGGTCGTGCTCACCCGCATCCACGAGACCCTCACGGGCTGGACGGGCAGTGACGCACCGGCGTACGACCTGCTCGACACCGGTGTCCACACGGTGCACCACCGGTTGGCCCGCCGGTGGCGCGCCGGCCGGGTCTTCCTCGCCGGGGACGCGGCCCATCTGCTCGGCGCGTTCGGCACCCAGGGGCTCGACGAGGGCCTGCGGGACGCGGACAACCTCGCCTGGAAGCTGGCCACGGCCTGGCACCACGGCCCGCACGAGGCCCTGCTGGACAGCTACCAGACCGAGCGGCGCGCGGTGGTCGCCGCCCGGCTGCGCGCCGCCGACCAGGCCCTGCCGGTACTGCGCGGCGGCGGGCTGCGCGGCATCGTCCCGGGCGCGGCCCGCGGGCAGGACGCGCAGTTCACCGACGGTCACCTGGGGCGCGGGGCGCTGGGCACGCCCGGCGACTACGCCGGCTCGCCGCTCACGCCCCCGCGCCTGGAGGCGGCGATCCCCGTCGACACGCCGCCCGGCGCCCAGGTGACCGACGTCCGGGTCACGGCGGAGGACGGCTCCTTCGTCCGGCTGCGGGACCGGCTCGGCCGCGGCGCGCTGCTGGTCGTACTGATCGCGCCGGGTACGGGGGTGTGGGACCGCAAGCACTGGGTGTCCGCCGGCGTGATGCCCCGGCTCGCGGCGGCCGTGACCGCGCTGCCGCACCCCGCCGAGCTGCTGGTCGCCGAGAGCTACCCGGGCGCCCCGGCGCACAGCGTGCTGCTGGTGCGCCCCGACGGTCACCTGGTCACCGCGCTGAGCGGGGTCCGCCCGGCCGACCTGTACACGGCGGCGGAAGCCACGCTGGGAGGCTCGGCATCGGAGGCGGAGCCGGTGGCGGAGGAGGCGCGGGAGGGGCAGCAGGGGCAGGCGCAGGAGCAGGAAGAGCAGCCGATGAGTGAGCGGGCGGCGACGGCGGAAGCGGGCTCGGGCCTGCGCTGACGCTCCGCGCGGGGGCGGCTGGGAGGGGCCCGGTCCGGGCAGCCCGGGCTCCGGCGGGCGCCGGGCGCGGGAAGGGAGGTCCCCGAACTCGGACGCCCCAAAGCGCAGGAAGGTCCCCGAACCTGCGCCAGGCGCGAACGAAGGGTCCCCCGGTCCTGGACCTGACGCGAACAAGGTCCCCGGACCCGGGCCGCGTCAGGCGCGAACGGAGGTGCCCGAGCCCCGGCCCCGCCAGACGCGAACGGAGGTGCCCGAGCCCCGGCCGCGCCCGGCGCTGCGCGGGTGGCGTTCGCCTCCGGCCTGCGCCGATTCCGCGCTCCCGGGCTCCGTCCACGGGATGACACTCGGTTGACCGGGGTGGACGGGCATGCTGTACTCCCGATCGTGACCGACACCTACGTGCGCCTGTGGCGGAGGGTCCACATGGACCTCGTCCGCTACGCGGGCTGCGTGTGTCGTCCGTCCTGCTGAATTCGCCTCTCTTTCCTCACCGGGCGCCGTCGCGCGCCCGTTTTCCGCGAACTTCCAGGACGGTGCCCGTGTCTGTCCCCTCCTCCCTGCCCTCTCCTGTGTCCACCGCCGCCACGCCGCCCACGCAGGCGGACCTCCTCGACTTCGTCCGGCGTACGGCGGCCGACGCCGAGCTGATCGCCTCCCTCCCGCTCGACCCGGAGGGCCGCACCTGGGTGCGGCTCAAGGGGCCCGGCGGCAGCGAGGCCTGGCTGATCGGCTGGCCGCCCGGCACCGGCACCGGCTGGCACGACCACGCCGACTCGGTCGGCGCCTTCCTCACCGCCTCGGGCGAGCTGACCGAGAACTCCCTCGCCGCCCGGCTGCCCACCGACGGCTGGAAGACCCTGGAACTCACCGACGGCGTGGACCGCGTACGCCGGCTGCCCGCCGGACAGGGCCGCGCCTTCGGCCGCCACCATGTGCACGAGGTCCTCAACGAGTCCACGGAGCGGCACGCGATCTCCGTCCACGCCTACTACCCACCGCTCCCCCACATCCGTCGTTACAGTCGCAGCGGCCAGGTCCTGCGCCTGGAGCAGGTCGAACGCCCGGAGGACTGGCAGTGAGCGACACCGGCGAGCATCTGACGGCGACCGGAACGGCCGGCGAACGGCCGCCCGGCATCGACGAGATCCTGGAGCGGGTCCGCGCGGGCTACCGGCGCATCGAGGCGCGGGAGGCGCACCAGGCGGCTCTCGCCGGTGACGCGCTGCTGGTCGACATCCGGTACGCGGCCCTGCGCGAACGGGACGGACTCATCCCGGGTGCCGTCGTCGTCGAGCGCAACGAGCTGGAGTGGCGCCTCGACCCCCAGGGCAGCCACCGTCTGCCCGAGGCCACCGGACACGACCTGCGCATCGTGGTGATCTGCAACGAGGGGTACGCCTCCAGCCTCGCCGCCGCCTCCCTCCACCAGCTGGGCCTGCACCGGGCGACGGACCTGGTGGGCGGTTTCCAGGCGTGGCGCGCGGAGGGCCTGCCGGTGGAGCCGGTGACGCCCTGAAGGCAGCGGCAGGCGCCGCGGACGTGAGTACGCGGCACGGTCGCCGGTGCGGACACCGGTACGCGCTGGCCGCGGTCGCCGGTGCGGACACGGGTACGCGCCGGCCCCGGTCGCCGGTGTCACTCCTTCGCCGTGGCGACCGTCACCGCCCGCACCCGCAGCGCCATGCGTCCCGGCACGGCGCCGGCCACCAGCGCGAGGACGCCGGCGAACCCGACCACGCCGACGTAGAGCAGCGGGGTGACCGTGGGTGCGGCCCGGCCCGTCATGCCGAGGCTGAACGCGGTGAGCACGGCGAGGGCGATCCCGCTGCCGAGGGAGGTGGCGAGGAACAGCACGGACAGCGTCTCGGTGCGCAGCATGCGCAGGACCTGCCGCCGGGTCGCACCGGCGAGGCGGAGCAGCGCGAACTCCCGTACCCGCTCGGCGACCGACATGGCGAGCGTGTTGCCGACGGCGATGGCGGTGAAGGCCAGCACCAGCCCCATGGCGAGGTAGTTGACCTCGGCGTTCGTCTGTTCCTGGTCGGCCTGGAGGGCATCGGCGGCGGCCGGTGAGAGGACCCGCACGCCCGGGAACTCACGGAGAGCAGCCGTCAGTTCTCCCTGTGTGCGGCTCGTGTCGACGAGGACGGAGGAGGCGAGCGGGTTGTCGACGTGGCGGGCGACGAGGTCGTGGTCGAAGGTGAGGTCGCCGAAGCCGAGCCCCTTGGCGTAGACGGCGGCGACGGTGAGCGTGGCGGGCGTGCCGTCGCCGAGCGTGACCTTCAGGGTGCTGCCCGGCGCCAGATGCTGCTGGTCGGCGGCCACTTCACTGACGGCGACGGTGCCGGGACCGAGCCGGCCGAGGGAGCCGACGGTGACCTCGGGGTCCCAGGTGCGGGTCAGGCCCGCCGGGGTGACGCCCTGCGCGGGGTACTTGTCCAAGCCGACGCGGACGGTGGTGCGGACCACTTCGGTCACCGTGTCGTGCCGCGCGCGCAGCCGCTCGGCGGCCTCGCCGGGGACGCCCGGCCCCTGGGCGGCCACGACCCAGTCGGCCCGGACACCTTCGCGGACCTGGGTACGGGCGGCGTCCCCCAGCGTGGCCTGGACGAACAGGACGGTGCAGGTCATGCCGACGAGCAGGGTCAGAGGCGTGACGACGGATGCCATGCGGGCGGCGTTCCCGCGCAGGTTGGCGGTGGCGAGCCGGCCGCCGTGCCCGGTGAGCCGGAGCGGGCCGGCGAGCAGCAGTACGGCGGCCCTGACCAGGAGCGGACCGAGCAGGGCCACGGAGGTGGACAGGACGACGACGGCGAGGAAGGTCACGGGAGTGGAGGCGGGCTCGGTGCGCAGGGAGGCGAGGACGACGACGAGGACGACTCCGCCGGCCAGGAGCAGCAGCCCGGCGGCGATCCGGCCGAGGGCGGGCCGGGTGCGCTCGGTCCTGGCCTCGGCCAGGGCCTCGGCCGGGCGGATCCGGGCGATCCGGTGACCGGCGATCCGGGCCGCCGCCCAGGCGGCGAGCAGGGTGGCGGCGAACGCCACGAGCGGCGGGAAGACACCGACGGCCGGTTCTAGCGTGTCGGGTACGGCGCCCAGCGCGACGAACCGGGAGAACAGCCAGCCGCCCAGCGGCACCCCGAGCAGCGCGCCGGTGGCGCCCGCGGCCGCGCCGACGATCAGCGCCTCCCGGCCGAGCAGCCCGCGGATCTGTCCGGAGGTGGCGGCGACGGCCCGGAGCAGGGCGAGTTCGCGGTGGCGCTGCTGGACGGTGAGCGCGAAGGTGCCGACGACCACGAGCACCGCGACCAGCAGCGAGGTGCCGCCCATCGCCCCGCCCATGCTGATCAGCCGGGTGCGGGCGGTGGCCGCGTCCAGGAACTCGACGGGCCCGCGGGCGTCGCCGGTGCCGACCCGGGCCGTGGTGCCGTGCAGCGCCTCCGCCACGGCCCGGCGCACCCGCTCGGGGTCCGCCCCCTTGTCCGGCAGCACGCCGAACGCGGTGACCTGCCCGGGGTGCGCGGCCAGCCGGCGGGCCTCGGCGGCGGTAAAGAACAGGGAGGTCTGGTGGCGCACGGGGGTGGCCGGGGTGGCGACACCGGTGATCCGGTAGCTCCGCGGGGCCCGCGTGGACTGCACGGTGAGCCGGTCGCCGGGCCGGAGCCGGGCCCGGGCGGCGAGATCGGCGTCGATGACGAGGTCACCGGAGGCCGTGGGCGCGCGGCCCGTGGTCAGCCGGTACGGGGTGAGCGCGGCGGAGTCCCAGGCATGGCCGTAGCCGGGACGGCCGCCGGTACCGGCCGGGGTCGACGGCTGGGCGAGGAAGGTGAGCTCGGGGACGACCCGGGCCACGCCGGGGACGCGGACGAGCCTGTCGCGCAGCTGCCCGGGCAGCCAGGCGCGCTCGGCGAGGGGCTTCGCCTTGTGCTTGACCTTGGTCTTGCCGTGCTTGTGCTTGACGGTGGTCCGGTGCACCTGCTGGTCCGCGCTGACCACGACGGGGGCGGCGGCATAGCGTTCGGTACGGATGGTGCCCCGCAGGCCGGTGTCGAGGAGGGTGCCGCACGCGGTGATCAGGGCCGCCGCGCACATCAGGGCGAGGAAGGCGCCGAGAAAACCGGCCTTCCGGGCCCGGACGGTCCGCAGGGCGTATCGCAGCATCATGGGGACGGGCTCTCTTCTGTTGTACGCGCGCACGCGGCGGTCGCGTGCACGGGGCGCGCGTAACAGAGTCGCCGGTCAGGGGGTGGGAGAGCACTGCGGCGACCTGGCGTCCCGGCCGGGGGCACCCCACCGTCGGGGGCGGGGGTTAGCCCCACCCCCACGCCCACCCCGGCACCGGCAGCCACGCCGGCTGAACGCTGAGCGCCCGGTCCGTCCCCTGGCTCAGAAGTCCCCGTCCCCGAGGAACTCGGTGTCCTCGCCCTCTTCCTCCAGCGCCTGGCGGACGACGCGGAGGGCCATGCCCTCGGGGTAGCCCTTGCGGGCGAGCATGCCCGCGAGGCGGCGGAGCCGCTTGTCACGGTCGAGGCCACGGGTGGCGCGCAGCTTGCGGGCGACGAGTTCCCGGGCGGTCGCCTCCTCCTGCTCGGAGTCGAGCTGGGCGACGGCGTCCTCGATCAGCGCCGAGTCGACGCCTTTGGTCCGCAGTTCCCGGGCGAGGGCGCGGCGGGCGAGTCCCCGCCCGTGGTGCCGGGACTCCACCCAGGCGTCCGCGAAGGCGCCGTCGTCGATGAGCCCGACCTCCTCGAACCGGTCCAGCACCTCCTGGGCGACGTCCTCGGGGATCTCCCGTTTGCGCAGGGCGTCCGCGAGTTGCTTGCGGGTGCGCGGGGTCCCGGTGAGCAGGCGCAGGCAGATCGCCCGGGCCCGCTCGGCCGGGTCCCCTGAAGACTCCCCCCGCTCGTCCCTCGCCGAGGAGGGGGCGCCTTCGTCCGCACCGGGCGCGTCCCCGAAACCGCGCCGCCGGCCACGCCCGCGGCCCCCGCCCCGCGCGCCACCGGTTCCCCCGAAGCTCCGGCCACGGGGTGAACCGCCCCCGTACGGCTCACCCCCCGCGTCGCCTGCATCCGGGCCACCGTCGCCCCCGTACCCGCGGTCGCCCCCGTACCCGCCGGTGCCGTCGAAGGGACCGGATCCGCCGTAGGCGTCGGGGCCCTCGTCCTCCCGCCGCCCTCGGTACCGCTCGCGTCCCCCGGGCCCGCCACGCTCGCCGTACTCGCCGTCCAGGTGCCCGTCGTCACCGTCCGAGGCGGAGTCCGGGCCCTCCCCGGTGCCCCTCCCCCGTGGGGCACCGGGGAGGGCGTACTCGTACTCGGCCCAGTCGGTTCGGCGCGTCACGGGTCAGCTCTTGGCCGCGGCGGCCTTGGGCTTGGTGGCCTTGGCGGCTGCCGGGACGGCTGCGGACTTGGCGGCGTCCCCGGCCGCCGCGGTGGTGACCGCCGCGTCGGCGCCCGGCTCGGCGGCGGGCTCCTCCGGCCGGACTCCCACGCCCAGCTTCTCCTTGATCTTCTTCTCGATCTCGTTGGCCAGGTCGGGGTTGTCCTTGAGGAAGTTGCGCGCGTTCTCCTTGCCCTGGCCGAGCTGGTCGCCCTCGTACGTGTACCAGGCGCCTGCCTTGCGCACGAAGCCGTGCTCCACGCCCATGTCGATCAGGCCGCCCTCGCGGCTGATGCCCTGGCCGTAGAGGATGTCGAACTCGGCCTGCTTGAAGGGCGGCGCGACCTTGTTCTTGACGACCTTGCAGCGGGTGCGGTTGCCGACCGCCTCCGTGCCGTCCTTCAGGGTCTCGATGCGGCGGATGTCGATGCGCACCGAGGCGTAGAACTTCAGCGCCCGGCCACCGGTCGTGGTCTCGGGGGAGCCGAACATCACGCCGATCTTCTCGCGGAGCTGGTTGATGAAGATCGCGGTGGTCTTGGACTGGTTGAGCGCGCTGGTGATCTTCCGCAGCGCCTGGCTCATCAGGCGGGCCTGCAGACCGACGTGGCTGTCGCCCATCTCGCCCTCGATCTCCGCGCGCGGGACGAGCGCGGCGACCGAGTCGATGACGATGAGGTCGAGGGCGCCGGAGCGGACCAGCATGTCCACGATCTCCAGCGCCTGCTCGCCGTTGTCCGGCTGGGAGAGGATCAGGTTGTCGATGTCGACGCCGAGCTTGCGCGCGTACTCGGGGTCGAGGGCGTGCTCGGCGTCCACGAAGGCGACCTGGCCGCCGGCCTTCTGCGCGTTCGCCACGGCGTGCAGGGTCAGGGTCGTCTTACCGGAGGACTCCGGTCCGTAGATCTCCACGACACGGCCGCGCGGCAGGCCACCCACGCCGAGGGCGACGTCGAGCGCGGTCGAGCCGGTCGGGATGACCTCGATGGGCTCCTTCGACCGCTCGCCCATGCGCATGACCGCGCCCTTGCCGAATTGCCGTTCAATCTGCGCGAGCGCGGCGTCGAGCGCCTTCTCGCGGTCGGTTCCTGCCATGGGTTCCACCCGGTTTGCTTGAGTCGATCGCTTCACGTCAAAGACGCTAACGCCTGCCACTGACAATGCGCCCCGACGCAGGCCCGGCCTGTGGATAACCAGGGGACATTTCCCGGAATATCGGGGCAAAGACCCCAACCAACAGCCTCGCCTGAGACCCCATAAGAATGGATGTTCGATTTTTGTGTCAAGCGGACCCGGACCGTCCCGGCTCAGGGCCACAAGGCCAGCGCGAAGCACGTCGGCACACCGCACAGTGCGAGCCGGCCCGCCCCGAGAGCACGCTCCCCGAGCCGCAGCAGCACGCCGCCCGTCACGCCGACCACCAAGGCCAGAGCACCGAACGACCACACCGGCGCCCAGTCCGCGGACGGCGCGCCGGCGGGCAGGGAGCCGGTGGCCGTCCGGCCCGGCCCCCGCGCCACGAGCAGAACCGCGACCAGCAAGCCCGCCACAGCGTCCGCCAGCAGCCCGCGGCGCCTTGCCGCGAGCGGCCCCGGCACCGGCGCGCGAGCGCCCTACGGCTTTTCCCGCCCGCCAAGGCGGCGGCCGGACCACAGGCGTCGCGCGCGTGTGAGCGCGCCGGGACCGGACGGCGTCCTGCTGCGGTGCCCGTGCACCCGGGGATCGTCCGTGACGGCGTACCGCTTCACGTACGCCCCGAGGAACGCCTGGAGGGTGGCCACCGCCGGGATGGCGATCAGCGCGCCGACCGCGCCCAGCAGCGCGGTGCCGGCGATGACCGAGCCGAAGGCGACCGCCGGGTGGATGTCGACGGTCTTGGCGGTCAGTTTGGGCTGGAGCATGTAGTTCTCGAACTGCTGGTAGATCACGACGAAGCCCAGCACCCACACCGCGTACCAGGGGTCGACGGTGAACGCGATCAGCATCGGCAGCGCGCCCGCGAGATAGGTCCCGATGGTGGGGATGAACTGGGAGACGAGGCCCACCCAGACCCCGAGCACGGGCGCGTACGGCACGCCCATGACCTCCAGCAGGATGTAGTGCGCGATCCCGGAGATGAGCGCCATGAGACCGCGCGAGTAGAGGTAGCCGCCCGTCTTGTCGACGGCGATCTCCCAGGCGCGCAGCACCTCGGCCTGGCGCGCGGGCGGCAGGACGGAGCACAGGGAGCGGCGCAACCGGGGGCCGTCCGCGGCGAAGTAGAACGAGAACAGGCCGACCGTGAGCAGCTGGAAGAGCCCGCCGAGCACCTGGGCGGACACGTCGAGGACGCCGGCCGCGCTGTTCTGCACGTATTTGCGCAGCCAGTCGGAGTGGAGCAGGCCCTCCTGGATGTCCACCCGCTTGAGTTCGGTGTGGAAGGTCTGGTTGGTCCAGTTGATCAGCGAGTCAAGGTACTCCGGGAAGCCCTCGATCATCTTGATGATCTGGCCGGCCAGCATCGAGCCGAGCAGGGTGACGAACCCGGCTATGACGATGGTCAGCCCGAAGAAGACCAGGAAGGTGGCGAGCCCCCTGCGCATGCCACGGGCCGCCATCCGGCTCACCGCCGGCTCGACCGCGAGGGCCAGGAAGAACGCGATCAATATGTTGATCAATAGTCCGGTCAGCTGGTGGAAGGCCCAGCTGCCCAGCTGGAACGCGGCGATCAGCGCGAGCGCGAGCACCATGGCGCGGGGCAGCCAGCGCGGCATCCGGCCGCCCGGCGCGACGGCGCCGGCCAGCGGGGGCCGGGCGGGCGGGATCGTCGCGGCCGGTGCTGCCTGCCGGACGGACGGCTCGCCGTCCTCGGCGGTGGGTGCCAGGGATTCCTCGTCAGTGGGTGCCACTCGCCCAGTCTCACCCACGCCACCGACAACCCGGGCCCGTACGCGGTCCTCGCGACGGATCGGAACCGTACTGTCGATTTTCCGACCGACATCAGCAACAAATCCGGCGTTTCGATGTCTGTGGCACACCCTGTGTCCCTCAGCGGCCCGTCAGCGCCTCTCGCCCGGCACGTCCATGACCGCGCAGACCACGCGCCACACCTCCTTGGCCTCCCAGCCCGCGTCCAGCGCCTCGTTCACCGTGCGTCCACCCAGTTCGGACATCACGTGATCGCGCGCGAAGGTCTCGGCGTACCCCGGACCGAAGTGCTCCGCCATTCGCTGCCAGAAGACCGTCAACCGCATGACTCCAGTATCCCGCCCCCGGGGGGTGGGCCTGCCCCGGAGCGCCTGCCGGGACCGCTTCGCGCCCTACGGTCTGACCCATGGCAGCTTCAGGAGTCTCCCCACTCCCCTCCACGCCCCCGGCGCGCTCCCCGCTCTTCCGCGCCGAACAGTTCATGTGGCTCACCGCGCGCGTGCTGGAGCAGCGTCTCTTCGCCCACCACTTCCTGCACGGCTGCCCGGACGCCGTGGAAACGGCGCTGGACGCCTACCGCAACGAGGACGGCGGGTACGGGCACGCGCTGGAGCCCGATCTGCGCGGGCCCGTCAGCCAGCCCCTGCACACCGCGCGCGCCCTGCGCGTGCTGGACGCCGTCGGGCGCTGCGGCGGGCAGCGGGTGGAGCGCGTGTGCCGCTATCTGACCTCCGTCTCCACCCCGGACGGCGCCCTGCCGGCGGTCCACCCCGGCCAGCGCGGGTATCCGACGGCACCGTTCCTCACGGTCGTCGACAACCCGCCCAGCGAGCTGCTGACCACCGGCCCGGTGGTCGGGCTGCTGCACCGCAACGAGGTGTGGCACGCCTGGCTGTTCCGGGCCACCGACTACTGCTGGCAGGCGGTGGAGACCCTGGAGAAGTCCCACCCCTACGAGGTGCAGGCAGCCGTGGCCTTCCTGGACTCCGCTCCCGACCGTCCGCGCGCCCAGGCAGCCGCCGACCGGCTGGGCCGCCTGGTGCGGGAGCAGCGGCTCGCGGCGCTGGACCCGGACCGTCTCGACGCGTTCCCGGTCGCCGCCGGCTACGCCCCCGGGGAGCACCACTTCCCGCACGACTTCGCCCGGAGCCCGGACTCGCTCGCGCGCGCGTGGTTCACGGACGACGAGATGGCGCGCTCCCTGGACCACCTGGCCGCCGGGCAGCAGGAGGACGGGGGCTGGCCCGTCACCTGGCGGCAGTGGGCCCCGGCGCCCACGCTGGAGGCGCGCCCCGTGGTGACCATCGAGGCCCTGCGCACCCTGCGGGCCTACGGCCGCTTCGTGGGCTGAGCCACCGCCCCGGGCCCCGCCCGCCCCGAAGGGCCGGGCGGGGCGGCTCACCCGCCGATGGCCCGCAGCCCCGCCGTCACCACCACGGCCGCCGCCACGACCAGCAGGAACGGCGCTCGCAGCAGCAGTGCCACGGCCGCGGCGCCGAGCCCCGCGGCCCGGGCGTCCAGCATGAGCGCGTGCCCGTCGGCGAACGTCTGCTGGGCCGTGAGCGCGGCGAGCAGCGCGACCGGCAGCAGGGCGGCCAGCCGCCGCACGTACGGCCGCTCGACGGCGTGCGCGGGGACGAGCAGTCCGGCGAGCTTGACGGCGTAACAGCCGACGGCGGTCCCGATGATCGCGATCCAGATGGTCACCGGCCCTCCTCCGCGCCGCTCGTCCCGCCCATGTCCTGCGGTGCGCGCCGGCCGTCCGGTCCCGGCGGACCGTCCGGCGCGTCCCCGCCGGCCCGGCCGCCGCGCCGGGACTCGGCGACGAGGGCGAGCGGCGCCGCCAGTGCCGCCACCAGCACCGGCACACCGGCCGGCAGCACCGGCAGCAGACCGAGACCCAGCAGGACCGCGAGGGCCGCCACGGCGCGCTCGGTGGCCGTCTTCAGCATCGGCGCGAGCAGGGCCAGGAACACCGCGGGTCCCGCCGCGTCCAGGCCCCACGCGCGCGTGTCCCCGATCGCCTCGGCGCCCAGCGCGCCGAGCAGCGTGGTGAGGTTCCACAGCGCGTACAGGCTGAGCCCGGTGACCGTGAAGCCGATCCGGGCGGCCCGCCGGGTCGGCTGCGCCAAGGTCACCGCCGTGGTCTCGTCGATCACCCACTGGGCGGCCAGCGGCCGTACCGCGCGCGGCAGGGCGAGCAACTGCGACAGCCGCAGCCCGTAGAAGGCGTTGCGCACGCCCAGGAAGAAGGCGCCGGCCGCGGCCGTGAACGGGTTGCCGCCGGCGGCCAGCGCCCCGACGAGGGCGAACTGCGAGGCGCCGGTGAACACCAGGAGGCTGAGCGTGCAGGTCTGGAGCAGCCCGAGTCCGCTGCCGGCCGAGGTCACCCCGAAGGCGAATCCGGACAGGCCCACCGCGACGCCGACCCCCAGGGCGTCCCGTACGACGGCCGCGTCCGGCTTCTTCGTGCCGTCGGCTGTCTGGTCCGTGAGTGCTATGTGCTGTGTCACGTCCGGGACGGTACGGACGACGGCCGATCGGCGTCTTGTACGTTCTTGCGCTCGTCCGGCACACGCCCCCGCCCGCCCGGGTTCACGTGTTCCCGCTGGTACGCGCCCGGGGGCACGCCGACGATCCGGGTGAAGTGCCGGTTGAGGTGGGGCTGGTCGGTGAAGCCGACGGCGACGGCCGCCTCGGCGGGGGCCGTCCCCGCGTCCAGCAGCAGCCGGGCGCGGCGCACCCGTGCGTCGGTCAGCCAGGTGTGCGGCGGCATGCCGTAGGCGTCGCGGAACGCCCGCAGCAGGGCGAACGGGCTGGTCCCCAGGTCCCGGGCCAGCCGCTCCAGGGTCGGCGGCCGGGCCATCCGCTCTTCCAGCACCGCACGCGCGCGCGTGGCGATCAGCGCGCCGGCCGTCCGGGCCCGCCGCTCGGGCAGCGCACCGCCGTTCAGCCGCAGCAGCCTGGTCACGGCGACCCGCAGGAGCGTGTCAGCGGCCAGCGCGTTGCCCTCGTCGGTGGCGCGCAGCACCTGGTGGACCAGACGGGCGGCGTAGGGGTCGTCGAGGACCGGGCTGACGAAGCCGGGCGTGCCCCGCAGGGTGGTGGTCTCGGCGGCGATCTCGGCGACCACGTCGGGCGAGGGGTAGAGCGCGCCGTACCGCCAGCCTTCGGGCACCCCCGCCCGGCCGGTGTGCGGGGTGTCCGGGTTGACCAGCGCGAGCGCGCCCGCGCCCGCGGAGACGTCCGAGCCGCGGTGGTGGAAGACCTCGACGCCGTCGGCTATGGCCGCGATCACGAAGTTCTCGTGGGTGTGCCGGATGAAGTTCTTGCGGATGTAGCGGGCCCGCAGCAGGTCGACACCGGGCAGCTCCGGGTACCGCCAGTGCCGTGCCCGCTCGCTTGAACCCACCATACGCCCATTGTCCCGCCCGGCCCGTCCGCCGCACGCCTCTTTTTCGGCTCCCACGCCCCGCACGCCACCCTCCCCTCCACCCCGTCTTCCCAGGTCACGGCGTTTGTCAGTGGGTGGGTGCACGATGGACGCATGGTCAGCTCCGCACACCGAGCCCTGGACGGCTTCTCCCCCGCGACCCGCGGCTGGTTCACGGGGGCCTTCTCCGCGCCCACCGCCGCCCAGGCGGGCGCGTGGCAGGCCATCCGTGAGGGCTCGGACGTGCTGGTGGTCGCCCCGACCGGCTCGGGCAAGACGCTGGCCGCGTTCCTCGCCGCCCTGGACCAGCTGGCGTCGACGCCGCCCCCGGCCGACCCCAAGAAGCGCTGCCGGGTGTTGTACGTGTCCCCGCTGAAGGCCCTGGCCGTCGACGTGGAGCGCAATCTGCGCAGCCCGCTGACCGGCATCCGCCAGGAGTCGGTGCGGCTGGGCCTGCCCGAGCCGGAGATCAGGGTCGGCATCCGCTCCGGCGACACCCCGGCCGCCGAGCGCCGCGCCCTGTCCACCCGCCCGCCGGACATCCTGATCACCACCCCCGAGTCGCTGTTCCTGATGCTGACCTCGGCCACGCGCGACGCGCTCACGGGCGTGGAGACGGTGATCCTGGACGAGGTGCACGCGGTGGCGGGCACCAAGCGCGGCGCGCATCTCGCGCTCTCCCTGGAGCGGCTGGACGAGCTGCTGCCGAAGCCCGCCCGCCGGATCGGCCTGTCGGCGACCGTGCGCCCGGTGGACGAGGTGGCCCGCTATCTGTCGCCGCGCCGCAAGGTGGAGATCGTCCAGCCGGAGTCCGGCAAGGAGTTCGACCTCTCCGTGGTCGTCCCGGTCGAGGACATGGGCGAGCTGGGGGGTGCCCCGGCCGCCGACGCCGGCGAGGGCGGGGAGCGGCCGTCGATCTGGCCGCATGTGGAGGAGCGGATCGCCGACCTGGTGCAGGCCCACCGGTCCACGATCGTCTTCGCCAACTCCCGCCGCCTGGCGGAGCGGCTGTGCAACCGGCTCAACGAGATCGCGTACGAACGGGCGACCGGCGAGCCCCTGGGCGAGCATCACGCCCCCGCCCAGCTGATGGGCGGCTCGGGCGCGGCCCAGGGCGCGCCGCCGGTGATCGCCCGCGCGCACCACGGTTCGGTCTCCAAGGAGCAGCGCGCCCTGGTCGAGGAGGACCTGAAGGCCGGCCGGCTGCCCGCGGTGGTGGCCACCTCCAGCCTGGAACTGGGCATCGACATGGGTGCCGTCGACCTCGTGGTGCAGGTCGAGTCCCCGCCGTCGGTCGCCTCCGGCCTCCAGCGGGTGGGCCGCGCGGGCCACCAGGTCGGTGCCGTCTCGACCGGTGTCGTCTTCCCGAAGTACCGGGGCGACCTGGTCCAGGCGGCCGTGGTCACCGAGCGGATGCGCTCGGGCGCCATCGAGTCGCTGAAGGTTCCCGCGAACCCGCTGGACGTGCTCGCGCAGCAACTGGTGGCCATGACGGCGCTGGACACCTGGCAGTTCGACGACCTGCTGGCGGTGGTCCGCCGAGCGGCCCCGTTCGCCTCGCTGCCGGAGTCGGCGTTCACGGCGGTGCTGGACATGCTCGCGGGCCGCTATCCGTCCGACGCGTTCGCGGAACTGCGCCCGCGCGTGGTGTGGGACCGGGTGGCCGGCACGGTCACCGGCCGCCCCGGCGCCCAGCGCCTGGCCGTCACCTCCGGCGGCACGATCCCGGACCGCGGTCTGTTCGGGGTCTTCCTCGCCGGTTCCGACCCCAAGAAGGGTGGCGGCCGGGTCGGCGAGCTGGACGAGGAGATGGTCTATGAGTCCCGGGTGGGCGATGTCTTCACGCTGGGCACGAGTTCCTGGCGGATCGAGGACATCACACGCGACCGGGTCCTGGTCTCGCCCGCGCCGGGCGTGCCGGGCCGGCTGCCCTTCTGGAAGGGCGACCAGCTGGGCCGCCCGCTGGAGCTGGGCCGCGCGGTGGGCGCGTTCCTGCGCGAGGTCGGCTCGCTGCCCCGGGACGACGCGCGGCCGCGGCTGCTGGCGGCCGGCCTGGACGCGTGGGCGGCGGACAACGTGCTGTCGTACCTGAGCGAACAGCGGGAGGCCTGCGGTCACATCCCCGACGACCGCACGATCGTCGTGGAGCGGTTCCGCGACGAGCTGGGTGACTGGCGGGTCGTCGTGCACTCCCCCTTCGGGGCCCAGGTCCACGCCCCCTGGGCGCTCGCCCTCGGCGCCCGGCTGTCCGAGCGGTACGGCATGGACGCGCAGGTCATGCACGCCGACGACGGCATCGTGCTGCGGCTGCCCGACGCCGATCTGCTGGGCCTGGACCTGCTCGACCAGGAGCCGGCGAAGGCGGGCACCGCCTACGACAGCGAGCAGGCCCCGGTCGGCGCGGCGGACGTCGCCTTCGACAAGGGCGAGGTCGACCAGATCGTCACCGACCAGGTCGGCGGCTCGGCGCTGTTCGCCTCCCGGTTCCGGGAGTGCGCCGCCCGCGCGCTGCTGCTGCCCCGCCGCAACCCCGGCAAGCGCACCCCGCTGTGGCAGCAGCGCCAGCGCGCCGCCCAGCTGCTCCAGGTGGCGAGCGAGTTCGGCTCGTTCCCGATCGTCCTGGAGGCCGTCCGTGAATGTCTCCAGGACGTCTTCGACGTGCCCGGGCTGGTCGAGCTGATGGGCGACATCGAGTCCCGCAAGGTGCGCCTGGTCGAGGTCACCACCCCCGAGCCGTCCCCGTTCGCCCGCTCCCTGCTCTTCGGGTACGTCGCCCAGTTCCTGTACGAGGGCGACTCCCCGCTGGCCGAGCGCCGCGCCGCCGCGCTGTCCCTGGACTCGCGGCTGCTGGCCGAGCTGCTGGGCCAGGCGGAGCTGCGCGAACTGCTCGACGCCGACGTGCTCACCGAGCTGGAGCGGGAGCTGCAGTGGCTCACCGAGGACCGCCGGATCAAGGACGTCGAGGGCGTCGCCGACGTGCTCCGGCTGCTCGGCCCGCTGACCGACGCGGAGCTGGTGGAGCGGGGTGCGGACCCGGAGTGGGCGCGGGAGCTGGCCGGGGCGCGCCGGGCCATCAAGGTGCGGATCGCGGGCGCCGACCACTGGGCGGCCGTGGAGGACGCGGGCCGGCTGCGCGACGCGCTCGGCACGGCGCTGCCGGTCGGTGTCCCGGAGGCGTTCACCGAGCCGGTCAAGGACCCGCTGGGTGACCTCCTCGCGCGCTATGCCCGTACGCACGGCCCGTTCACCTCGGCCACCGCGGCGGCCCGCTTCGGGCTCGGCGTCGCGGTCACCGAGGGCGCGCTGCAGCGGCTGGCCGCGGCCGGCCGGGTCGTCCAGGGCGAGTTCCATCCGGCCGGCATCGGCCAGGAGTGGTGCGACGCGGCCGTACTGCGCCGGTTGCGCCGCCGCTCGCTGGCGGCCCTGCGGCACGAGCTGGAGCCGGTGCCGCCCGCCGCGCTCGCCCAGTTCCTGCCGCAGTGGCAGCACATCGGCAGGGGCCACGAACTGCGCGGGGTCGACGGCCTGGTGCGGGCCATCGAGCAGATGCAGGGCGCCTCCGTGCCCGCCTCCGCGCTGGAGAAGCTGGTCCTCCCCTCCCGCGTGGCGGGTTACACGCCCTCGATGCTCGACGAGCTGACCGCCGCGGGCGAGGTGGTGTGGGCCGGTGCGGGCGCCCTGCCCGGCAAGGACGGCTGGGTCTCGCTGTATCTGGCGGACGCGGCCCCGCTGCTGCTCCCGGCACCGCATCCGCTGGAGCCGACCGCGCTCCACCAGTCCGTGCTGGACGCCCTCTCCGGCGGGTACGGCCTGTTCTTCCGGCAGATCGCCGATCAGGTCCGCGCCACCACCCACCCGGAGGTCACCGATCCGCAGCTGGCCGACGCCCTGTGGGATCTCGCCTGGTCCGGCCGGCTCACCAACGACACCCTCGCCCCGATGCGCGCCCTGCTGGGCTCGGGTCGTACGGCGGGCTCGACCGCGCACCGCGCCAAGCGCGCCGTACCGCGCGGCCGCTACGGCTCCCTGACGGCCGCCGCGCGCACGGCCTCCCGCAGCGGCCCGCCGACCGTGGCAGGCCGCTGGTCGTTGCTGCCGGCGGCCGAGCCGGACGCCACCGTGCGCGCGCACGCGCTGGCTCGTACGCTCCTGGACCGGCACGGCGTCGTCACCCGGGGCGCGGTCGCCGCGGAGGGCGTGGAGGGCGGCTTCTCCGCGGTGTACCGGGTGCTGTCGGTGTTCGAGGAGAGCGGCCAGGCCCGGCGCGGTTACGTGGTGGAGGGACTGGGCGCGGCCCAGTTCGCGATGGACGGCGCGGTGGACCGCCTGCGCGCGGTGGCGAACGCCCGCGAGCGCACCGAGGGCCTGCCCGCCCCGGCCGGCCGGTACGGCTTCGACACCCCGGGCACGGCGAACGGCTTCGGCACGGGAACCTCGAACGGTTTCGGCCGCCCGGACCCGGCGAACGCCTTCGGCTTCCCAGGCGCCGCGAACGGCATCGCCGGGCAGGGCTTCCCGGACCCGTTCGACGGCCCCCGGGGACCCCAGGGCGCCCGAGGAGCCGACGCGACCCACCGCTCCGACGGCGGCCCGCACGACCATGCCACCGCCCCCGGCCCCTTCGACGCGGCCGACGGCGGCTTCACCCACCCCGGTCCGGACGGCGACTTCACCTGGCCGCCGGACGACCCCACCGACGCCGACGGCGACCCGTTCTCCTCCCCCGGCCCCGCCGACCCGTTCGCCTCCCCCGGCTACGGCGGCCCCCGTGGCGGCAGCCCCGCCTTCGGCCCGGGCAGCTCGCCCGGCGCGGCCCCGCACCGCGCCCGCGGTGGCTACGGCCACGGCCGTACGGGCACCGCTCCCGGCTCCCGCGCCGTGGTCCTCGCCGCGGCCGACCCCGCGAACGCCTACGGCTCCGCGCTGCCCTGGCCGGAGCCGCCGAGCGGCGCCGGGCACAAGCCGGGCCGGAAGGCGGGTGCGCTGGTGGTGCTGGTGGACGGCGAGCTGACGCTCTACATGGAGCGCGGTGGCAAGACGCTGCTGGCCTGGCCCGCCGCCCCGGACACCGCCGCGACGGACGACCCCCGCCTGCGCGCGGCCGCCGAGGCGCTGGCCACGGCGGCCCGCGCGGGCTCGGTCGGCACGGTCACGGTGGAGCGGATCAACGGCACCCAGGCCCTGACGTCCCCCATAGGCGCCCTCCTGGAGTCGGCCGGGTTCGTGGCGACACCGCGCGGCCTGCGCCTGAGACCGTGAGGCCGCCCCGGCCCCACGACGGCACCCGCGCCCCCTGACACCCACGTGGCAGGCTTGAGGCATGCCCGAAGGTGACACGGTCTGGCAGGCCGCGCGGCGGCTGCACGAGGCCCTCGCGGGCAAGGTGCTGACCCGCAGCGATTTCCGCGTGCCCAAGTACGCGACGGTCGACCTGGCCGGCCGCGCGGTGCTGAACACCATCCCGCGCGGCAAGCACCTGCTGACCCGCTTCGAGGACGGCCTGACCCTGCACACCCATCTGCGGATGGAGGGCGCGTGGAAGGTGTTCGGCGCGGGCGAGCGCTGGCGGGGCGGGCCGGCCCACCAGATCCGCGCCGTCCTGTCCACCGCCGACCGCGCGGCCGTCGGCTACCGCCTCCAGGTCCTGGAGCTGCTGCGCACGGCCGACGAGGAGCGGGTCGTCGGCCACCTCGGCCCCGACCTGCTCGGCCCGGACTGGGACCCCGAGCGCGCCCTGGCCAACCTCCTGGCGGATCCCGCCCGGCCGCTCGGCGAGGCCCTGCTGGACCAGCGCAATCTGGCCGGCATCGGCAACGTCTACAAGAGCGAGCTGTGCTTCCTGCTCGGTGTGACCCCGTGGCTGCCCGTCGGCGCGCTCCCCGCCGACCGCGCCGAGAAGCTGCCCGGCCTGGCCAAGCGGCTGCTGGAGGCGAACCGCGACCGCCCGGTCCGGCAGACGACCGGCGTGCACCGGCACGACCTGTTCGTCTACGGCCGCGCGCCCCGGCCGTGCCTGCGCTGTCACACCTCCGTCCGGGTGGCCGACCAGGGCGACGGCTCCCAGGAACGCCCCACCTACTGGTGCCCCACCTGCCAGCCGGGTCCCGCCCCGGCCCCCGGCTCCCCACAGCGCTGGCGGGAGAAGTACCCCCGCCGCCCTCGCACCCCCTGAGCGGCCCGACCAATTGGCGCTCCGTCAGAAGTGCTCGCACCGTCCCCGTCATGGCCCTCAGCGCGTACGACCTCTCCGGACGCACCGCCTTCGTCACCGGAGCCGGCAGCGGCAGCGGCAGCGGCCGAGCCTGTGCCGCGATGCTCGCCGAGGCGGGCGCGAGGGGGCCGCGTTCACGACGGGTCAGATACTTCGCCCGACCGGGGGCGTGACGATGCCCTGGTGACGTCCCCGGCCCGCCAGGCGGCCTGCCAGCGTCCCGCCGGTACGGCCCCGGTCGCACGCGCCTTGGGCACGCAGTGCACGGGCAGCAGGCTAAGCCCCCAGCCGCCGGCCGCGACGGCCGCTTCCAGCACGCCCGAGTCCTCCCCCGCGGCCAGCCGCAGCACGGCCCACCACCACAGCGCCCCGAGCCCGAGCGCGGCCCCCCGGCGCACTATGCGTCCTGCCATGCCCGCCATCACCTCCAGCCGGACGCTAGACCGTCGCCCGCCCCGCGCGGGAGGCGCACCACGGGCTCACCGATGCACCACCGGACCACTCGGCACCGGGGAGCCGCGCAATGCCCGGGCCGCCCCCGCTAGGCGTTCTCCGCCTGGAACATCCAGTGGTGCTTCTCGAGATCCGCGGTGATCGCGATGAGGAGGTCCTGGGAGACCGGGTCGGGCGCCTCGGTCGCGGTCACCCGTTCCCGCATCCGGGTGATCACCGAGCCCAGCGCTTCCACCATCGCCGAGACCGCGTCCGTGTCCTTGATCCAGCCGGCCGGAGCCGTCTTGATGCCGCTGCCGGAGGCCACCGTGGCGGCGCGGCCGTCGGGCGGTACGCCCAGCGCCGACGCCCGCTCGGCGACCGTGTCGGAGTGGGCGCGGGCGGAGGCGACTACCTCGTCCAGCTGGAGGTGGATGGAGCGGAACCGGGGGCCGACGATGTTCCAGTGGATCTGCTTACTGGTCAGCGCGAGGTCCACCAGGTCCATCAGGGCGCCCTGGAGCGCCTCGGACACGACCTTCAGGTCCGCGTCGGCCAACGGGCTCTTCACGACGTACATCCGCTTCCTCCGGTGCTTGGGCGCCGCCACGTCCCTCCCACGATGACTGCACGACCCAACCCCGGCAAACGGGATCTACCGGTAGAAAAGCCGCCATGGGCAGACAAGAAGCCCCGGCCGGGCTGTCCGGAGGGATCCGGGGAGGCCCGGCCGGGGCCTCGTTCGTTCAGGGGTTGTCAGGCCGCGCGCGGACCTCAGGCCGCGACCACGTCCGCGGGCGCCTTGATGGTCACCCGTTCCGGTGGCACACCGGTCACCGACACGGAGCCCAGCATCGGCCGGACCGGCGTGGGCACAGGCTCGGTGGCGCGGGCGGACTGGGCCAGTTCGGCGAGCGCCAGCTCGTCGCTCACTTCCCGCATGAGTTCCGACATCCGTACGTCCAGCGCGTCGCAGATGGCGGCGAGCAGCTCGGAGGAAGCCTCCTTCTGCCCCCGCTCCACCTCGGAGAGATAGCCGAGTGAGACTCGGGCGGACGAGGAGACTTCGCGCAGAGTACGGCCCTGGCGTTGGCGCTGCCGACGCAGCACGTCACCCAGCAGGCGACGGAGCAGAATCATCGGTGGCTCCCTCCTCGGACCGCGTAGCCGCATCCTTCTCGCCCCACCGTACCGCCTTGCGCCGCGGCCGTGCGGGGAGCGATGTCGTGTTCACTCAGGGCTGCAAACATCAAAACCCCCCGTTCCGTTCCGTATCCTGTGCCCGCTCATTCCCAGTCTGTTCGCCCGCAAGCTGCTCCAGCAGCACTGCGAGTACGCTCCGTACACTCTCCATACGAATTTCCGCACGGCCGCCGTTCAACCGCAGCGCCCGGACTTTTCCGCCACCGGCAGAACCGGACCGGCCGGTGAGGGGCCCGTCCACGGCCACGAAGACCGTCCCGACGGGCTTGCCGTCCTGCGGATCGGGGCCTGCCACTCCGGTGGTCGCGATGCCCCAGTCGGCACCGAGAAGCGTCCGGACTCCGGCCGCCATCTGCCCCGCGACCTGGGGATCCACCGCACCTCGCTGGGCCAGCAGGGAGCCGTCGACCCCGAGCAGTCCGTGCTTGAGCTCGGTGGCGTACGCGGTGACCGAGCCCCGGAACACCCGGGACGCCCCGGGTACCCCGGTGATCTCCGCCGCCACCAGGCCACCGGTCAGCGACTCGGCGACGGCAAGGGTCTCGCCCCTTACGGTCAGTAGTCGCACCAGTTCGGTGGCCTGGGAGCTCACGCGTCCTTCTCCTCCAACGCCGCCGCGCGCTCGGCGATTCCCCGCCGGCGCAGCACAATGGCTTGTCTTACGTAGTCGAGGCCCGTCAGGACCGTGAGGACGACCGCCGCGGCCATCACCCAGTACCGCAGGGTGGCCAGCCACCCCGTCAACGCCAGGACGTACATGCCCACGGCCACGCCCTGGGTGAGGGTCTTCAGCTTGCCGCCGCGGCTGGCGGGGATCACGCCGTAGCGAATGACCAGAAAACGCAGCAGGGTGATGCCGAGTTCCCGGCCGAGGATGACGGCCGTCACCCACCAGGGCAGGTCGCCCAGGGCCGACAGACAGATGAGCGCCGCCCCCATGATCGCCTTGTCGGCGATGGGGTCGGCGATCTTCCCGAAGTCGGTGACCAGGTTGTACGTGCGCGCCAGATGCCCGTCGAACAGGTCGGTGATCATGGCGATGGCGAAGGCGGCCCAGGCCAGCGAGCGCCAGGCCGGGTCGTAGCCGCCGTCCGCGAGCATCAGCGCCACGAAGCCGGGCACCAGCAGCAGCCGCAGCATGGTCAGCAGATTGGCGACGTTCCAGACACTGGCCTGGTTGACGGCCGCAGCCGTGATCTTGCCGCCACGGGCGGCCTTGCCGCCCTCGTCGGCGGGACCTGAAGCAGAACCGGAGACCTCGGACCGGGCGCCGTCGGCAGCGGCGGCGGTGCCCCGGGCGCGGTGCGCGCCGGAGGAGCCGCCCGCGGCGGATGCCGGGACTCCGGTCATCTGCCCGCCTCCTCACTACACGCGAGCGAGCCGGCCAGCGGCTCGGCCACCAGGTCGACACCTTCCGTACCGACCACCTTCGCCTCGACCATACGTCCGACGGTCAGGCCCTCGCCGCTCGTGAGCAGCACCTGGCCGTCGGTCTCCGGCGCCTGGTGCGCGGCACGGCCATAGACGCCCTCCTCCTCGTCCACCGACTCCACCAGGACCCGCACGGTCTCGCCGACGCGCTCCTCGGCACGCTGCGAGACCAGTTCCTCGGCCAGCCGGGAGATGTGGGCCAGGCGCTCGGCGACGACGTCCTCGTCCAGCTTGGTGTCGTACGTCGCCGCTTCCGTGCCCTCCTCGTCGGAGTAGCCGAACACGCCGATGGCGTCCAGCCGGGCGCCGTTCAGGAAACGCTCCAGTTCGGCCAGGTCCGACTCGGTCTCGCCGGGGAAGCCGACGATGAAGTTGGAGCGCACGCCGGCCTCGGGGGCCTTGCTCCGGATGGTGTCCAGCAGCTCCAGGAACCGGTCGGTGTCGCCGAAGCGGCGCATGGCGCGCAGCACGTTCGGCGCGGAGTGCTGGAAGGACAGGTCGAAGTACGGGGCGACCTTGGGCGTCGACGTCAGGACGTCGATCAGCCCGGGGCGCATCTCGGCCGGCTGGAGGTAGCTCACCCGGACCCGCTCGATGCCGTCCACCGCGGCCAGCTCCGGCAGCAGGGACTCCAGCAGGCGGATGTCGCCCAGGTCCTTGCCGTAGGAGGTGTTGTTCTCGGAGACCAGCATGATCTCCTTCACGCCCTGCTCGGCCAGCCAGCGGGTCTCGTTCAGGACGTCACTGGGGCGGCGGGAGATGAAGGAGCCGCGGAAGGACGGGATGGCGCAGAAGGAGCAGCGCCGGTCGCAGCCCGAGGCGACCTTGACCGAGGCGACCGGGGAGCCGTCCAGGCGGCGGCGCAGCGGCGCGCGGGGCCCGGAGGCAGGGGCGACGCCCTCCGGCAGGTCGGCCGGGGCGTGGCCGGGCAGTGCGACGGACGCGGCCGATTCCTGTCGCTCGGCCGGGCTGATCGGCAGCAGCTTGCGCCGGTCGCGCGGGGTGTGGGAGGCGTGGATGCCGCCGGACAGGATGGTCTGCAGGCGGTCGGAGATGTTCGTGTAGTCGTCGAAGCCGAGCACGCCGTCGGCCTCGGGCAGCGCCTCGGCGAGTTCCTTGCCGTACCGCTCGGCCATGCAGCCCACCGCCACGACGGCCTGGGTTCTCCCGTGGCCCTTGAGATCGTTGGCCTCCAGCAGGGCGTCGACGGAGTCCTTCTTCGCGGCCTCCACGAAGCCACAGGTGTTGACCACGGCGACGTCGGCGTCCGCGGCGTCGTCCACGAGCTGCCAGCCGTCCGCCTCCAAACGGCCTGCGAGCTCCTCGGAATCCACCTCGTTACGAGCGCAGCCGAGAGTGACGAGTGCGACGGTACGGCGTTCAGGCATGTGCTCAAGACTACTTTGTCTCACCGACAGCCCTCGTCGACGGGGTTGGCCGGGCCCGGCCGACTCCGTCACACCCCGCGGGACGCGGCCCGTCAGCCCGCCACGGGGTCGCCCTTGGTGTAGGTCAGGCGCTCCACCGCGCCGGGCCGGAAGGTGTCCTCGATCTTCTTGCCGTTGACGTACAGCTCGATCGCGCCCGCGTCGCCGAGGATGAGGTTGATCTTGGAGTTGTCCTGGAAGGTCTTCGACTGGCCCTTCTTCAGCAGCCCGTCGAAGAGCATCCGGCCGTTGTGGTCCTTGGCGGAGATCCAGCTGCGTCCGTTGGGCGCGCTGACCTGGACGGTCACCTTGTCCTGAGGGGCGGCGGCGATGGCGCTGTCGGAGGGCTCGCCGGTCGGCTGGGCCGGCTTGTCCTTCTTCGGCGGGACGGAGGCGCTCGTGCCGGCGCTGGACGGGCTGCCCTCGGCGACCTGGGACTTGGAGTCGCCGGAGGCGGAGCCGCCCTTGAACGCGGTGAACCCGACGAACCCGATCACGACGACGATGGCGGCGACCATCGCCGCCGTCCAGTTCGGGCCGCGCCGCTCGGGCCGGATCCGCTCCGCCTC
The DNA here is from genome assembly GCF_011820545.1 of Streptomyces sp. DSM 40868. Classification (NCBI taxonomy): domain Bacteria; kingdom Bacillati; phylum Actinomycetota; class Actinomycetes; order Kitasatosporales; family Streptomycetaceae; genus Streptomyces; species Streptomyces sp. DSM 40868. The sequence goes on along the minus strand of NZ_CP050504.1, from coordinate 6,373,687 downwards.
GAACAGCGGTGCGGCGGGGGTGGGCGCGGGACGGCCGCCGTGCTCGGCGTCGTACCGGACGATCAGCGGCTCGGGGTCGAGGTGGACGGCCCTGGCCAGCGTGCGGATGTGCCCACGGGCGTACACGTCGCCGCCGCAGGGGGCGAAGTCGTCCGCCTCGATGGCGCGCACGATGGCGATACGGACCCGAGTGGCGGTGCTGACGTCGTCCACGGTCAGCCCGGCCGCGATCCGCGCCTGCTTCAGGGCGCGGCCCACGGAAGGTCGGGCCTCCTGGGACTCGTCTCGGAACGGACGCTCGTCTTCAGGGGAGTTGCCGAGGGACACGGGGGCGCCTTTCGAGCGTGTAGCCACCTGTGCTGGAAGCTCAGTCTAGGGGGGTGACGAAAGGGTGGGGCAACCGGACGGTATGACTTTGTACGCCAACGGATGGGCACGACATGCCGATGGTCGGACAAGCAGGTACCCCTGGGCGAGGCCCTTACCTGACCTTTCGCTCAACTGGACGTACGACAAACCCAAACGGTTGCCCCATGCCCCCTAACGGGTGGGTCACGGCCGCTCGGCCACCCGGCGCAACCGGGCTGGACCGAACGGCCCTTCGCGTCACCCCTCGGTCTCCCCGCGGATCATCGCGAGCACACCGTCCAGCTCGTCCGGCTTCACCAGGACGTCCCGCGCCTTGGAGCCCTCGCTCGGTCCGACGATGTTGCGGGACTCCATGAGGTCCATCAGCCGCCCCGCCTTGGCGAAGCCGACGCGCAGCTTGCGCTGGAGCATGGACGTCGACCCGAACTGGGTGGAGACGACCAGCTCGGCGGCCTGGCACAGCAGGTCGAGGTCGTCGCCGATGTCCTCGTCGATCTCCTTCTTCTGCTTGGAGCCCACGGTGACGTCGTCCCGGAAGACGGGCGCCATCTGCTCCTTGCAGTGCCGGACGACGGCCGCGACCTCCTCCTCGGTCACGAAGGCGCCCTGCATACGGGTCGGCTTGTTCGCGCCCATCGGCAGGAACAGGCCGTCGCCCTTGCCGATCAGCTTCTCGGCGCCCGGCTGGTCGAGGATGACCCGCGAGTCGGCCAGCGAGGAGGTGGCGAAGGCCAGCCGGGAGGGCACGTTGGCCTTGATCAGACCGGTGACCACGTCGACCGACGGGCGCTGGGTGGCGAGCACCAGATGGATGCCGGCCGCGCGGGCGAGCTGCGTGATGCGCACGATGGCGTCCTCGACGTCCCGCGGGGCGACCATCATCAGGTCGGCCAGCTCGTCCACGATCACCAGCAGGTACGGGTACGGCTGGAGCTCGCGCTCGCTGCCCGGCGGCGGCTCGACCTTGCCCTCGCGCACCGCGCGGTTGAAGTCGTCGATGTGCCGGTAGCCGTAGGCGGCCAGGTCGTCATACCTGAGGTCCATCTCGCGGACCACCCACTGCAGCGCCTCGGCGGCCCGCTTGGGGTTGGTGATGATCGGCGTGATCAGGTGCGGGATGCCCTCGTAGGCGGTCAGCTCCACGCGCTTGGGGTCGACCAGGATCATCCGGACGTCCTCCGGGGTCGCCCGCATCATCACCGAGGTGATCAGGCAGTTGATGCAGGACGACTTGCCGGAGCCGGTGGCGCCGGCGACCAGCATGTGCGGCATCTTCGCCAGCGAGTGCATGACGTACCCGCCCTCGACGTCCTTGCCGAAGGCCACCAGCATCGGGTCGTCGTCCTCGGCGGACTCCGCGAGGCGCAGCACGTCGCCGAGGTTCACCATCTCCCGGTCGGTGTTCGGGATCTCGATGCCCACCGCGGACTTGCCGGGGATGGGGCTGATGATCCGCACGTCCGGGCTGGCCACCGCATAGGCGATGTTCTTGGTCAGCGCGGTGATCCGCTCGACCTTCACGGCGGGGCCCAGTTCCACCTCGTAGCGGGTGACCGTCGGACCGCGGGTGAAGCCGGTGACGGCCGCGTCGACCTTGAACTCGGTGAAGACCTGGGTGAGCGAGGCGACGACCGCGTCGTTGGCCGCGCTGCGCGCCTTGCCGGGGCCGCCCCGCCGGAGCAGGTCCAGTGAGGGCAGCGCGTAGGTGATGTCCCCCGACAGCTGGAGCTGCTCCGCGCGCGCGGGCAGGTCACGGGGGGCCTCGGGGGCCTTCTTGGTCAGGTCGGGTACGGGCTTGGTGAGGTCGGGTACGGCCGCGGGCTCGGGCTTCTGCTGCTTCGGGCGGGCGGCGGGCACCGGCGCCGGCGCGGGTACGGGGGCAGGAGCGGGCACCGGGGTGGTGTCCTCGCGCTCGCCCGCGCTCACCCCCTGGGTGAGGTCGGCGACCAGCGGGGAGGGCGGCATGCCGTGCAGCACGGCGCCGTCCAGCGCGGCGGCGGCCGCCGCGGCCACGTCCACCGCGTCCGGGTGCCGCTGCGGATCCGGCTGGGGCACGGCGGAGCGCCTGGGGCGCCCGCGGCGCTGCGCCAGGGCCGCGGCCTCGGCGCCCTCGGGGTCGTACGCCCGGGGAGCGCCGGAGCGCCTGCGCGGGCGCGCGGGCGCCGCCTCCCGCCACTGCTCCTCGTACGCCTCCTCCTCGGCGGCGAACCGGTCCGCCTCGTGGTCGTGCAGCACGCCCAGCACCACGCCGAGCCGCCGCAGCCGCTGCGGGATGGCGTTGACCGGGGTCGCGGTCACCACGAGCAGCCCGAAGATCGTCAGCAGCACCAGCAGGGGTACGGCGAGCACCTCGGTCATGGCGTACGTCAGCGGGGTGGCCGCCGCCCAGCCGATGAGGCCGCCGGCGTCCCTTATGCCCTGCATGCCGGCGCTGCGCGCGGGCGAGCCGCAGGCGACGTGGACCTGGCCGAGCACGCCGACGACGAGCGCTGACAGGCCGATCACGATCCGTCCGTTGGCCTCCGGCTTCTCCGGGTGCCGGATGAACCGTACGGCGACCACCGCGAGCAGTATCGGCACCAGCAGGTCGAGCCGGCCGAAGGCACCGGTGACCAGGATCTCCACCAGGTCGCCGACCGGCCCGCGCAGGTCCGCCCAGGTGCCCGCGGCGACGATCAGCGCGATGCCGAGCAGCAGCAGCGCGACGCCGTCCTTGCGGTGGGCCGGGTCGAGGTTCCTCGCGCCCTGCCCTATGCCACGGAAGACGGCGCCGACGGCGTGCGCGAGGCCCAGCCAGAGGGCGCGCACCACCCGGTAGACGCCCCCGGTGGGGCTGGGCGCCGGCCTCGGCGGCGCGGCCTTCCTCGCCACGGCCTTCCTGGCGGGCGCCTTCTTGGCCGGGACCTTCTTCGCGGCGGCCTTCTTCGCCGGAGCCTTCGCGGGAGCAGCGGCCTTCTTGGCGGGCTGCTTCTTGGCTGCGGAGGGACGTGAGGCCATGGGTGTGAGGTTACCGGGGGAGACGACGGCGGACACGTGTGCCCACAGCTTCACCCGTTCGTGTCGTGCCTGCCGGGGAGCGAAATTGACGCACACTCATCCGCATCCGCGGAACGGGCTAGGTCAGTTCTGCGACGGCACCGAGGCACCGCTGCCGCCCGTGCCCGGCTCCAGCGCGTCCAGGGCACGGCGCAACCCGGTGAGTTTGCGCTCCAGATGGGCCGCCGTCGCCACCGCCGCCGCGTCCGCGGAGTCGTCGTCCAGCTGCTTGGACAGCGCCTCCGCCTGCTCCTCGACGGCCGCGAGCCGCGCGGACAGCTCCGCGAGCAGCCCGGCCGACTCCTTGCCGGCCACCCCGCCCTTGCCGCCGCCCTCCAACTGCAGCCGCAGCAGCGCCGCCTGCTCCCGCAGCTGGCAGTTCTTCATGTACAGCTCGACGAACACCGAGACCTTCGCGCGCAGCACCCACGGGTCGAACGGCTTGGAGATGTAGTCCACCGCGCCCGCCGCGTAGCCCCGGAAGGTGTGATGCGGACCGTGGTTGATGGCCGTGAGGAAGATGATCGGGATGTCCCGCGTCCGCTCCCGCCGCTTGATGTGCGCGGCCGTCTCGAAACCGTCCATGCCCGGCATCTGGACATCCAGCAGGATGACCGCGAAATCGTCCGTGAGCAGTGCCTTGAGCGCTTCCTCCCCGGACGATGCCCGCACCAGTGTCTGATCGAGCGCCGAGAGGATCGCCTCCAGCGCCAGCAGATTCTCCGGCCGGTCATCGACCAGGAGGATCTTGGCCTTCTGCACCATGGCCCGCCCTCCTCGCCCCGGCGGTACACCGGGCGCCGCCCCAGGGGACGACTCCCTTTCGCCGCCCGTCCTTGTGCCGGTCATCGTAGCCGCACCCCGCCTGTCGCCACACCCTGTCACCGCGATGTCACTGTGCACGTACCGGAAACGCGGCGGGATCCCGGATGGTTCCCGGAATCCGGGATTCCCGCGTGTCCCCGGCCCCCATCATGCAGCAACTCCCCGCACGCCCCGCGGGATCCCCCGCCCTTCCCGGCGCGCCCCGCCGGACCGCACCGCCCGGCTCACTCCGGCCGCATCCACTGGTTCATCACCGACAGCAGATGATCGGGGTCGACGGGCTTGGTGACATAGTCGGAGGCGCCCGACTGGATCGCCTTCTCCCGGTCGCCCTTCATCGCCTTCGCGGTGAGCGCGATGATCGGCAGACCCGCGAACTGCGGCATCCGCCGGATCGCCGTGGTCGTCGCGTACCCGTCCATCTCGGGCATCATGATGTCCATCAGCACCACCGCCACATCGTCGTGCTGCTCCAGGACCTCGATGCCCTCCCGGCCGTTCTCGGCGTACAGCACCGACAGCCCGTGCTGCTCCAGGACGCTGGTGAGCGCGAACACATTGCGGATGTCGTCGTCGACGATCAGCACCTTCTCGCCGCCGAACCGCACGGTGGGCGCAGCGGGCTGCTCCTGCTCGGGAACGGCCGTCCACGGCTCGGCCCGCTGCGTCTCCTCGGGCAAGGAGCGCCGCCGGCGCCGGAAGAGCGCCGCGGGGCCGTTCTGCGTCTCCTGGTACGACTTCACCTCGGCCGGCGTCTCGATCTCCACCGCGGACAGCTCCGAGGAGAGGTGCGCCTCGGAGGCCACCAGGTCGCCGGCCTCCAGCGCGGGCGCGGACTGCTGGTAGCCCTGCGGGGGCAGTTCGCTCATGTGCAGCGGCAGGTACAGCGTGAACGTCGAGCCGCGCCCGGGCTCGCTCTGCGCGTGGATCTCACCGCCGAGCAACTGCGCGATCTCCCGCGAGATCGACAGCCCGAGGCCGGTGCCGCCGTACTTGCGGCTGGTGGTGCCGTCCGCCTGCTTGAACGCCTCGAAGATCACCCGCATCTTGCTGGCCGCGATGCCGATACCGGTGTCCGTCACCGAGAACGCGATCAGCTCGCCGGCCGGATCGGCCAGCGAACCGGCCTCCAGCAACTGCTCCCGGATGGAGTCCGGCACATCCGCGCCGGCCGGCCGGATCACCAGCTCCACCGAACCGGAGTCGGTGAACTTCACCGCGTTGGACAGCAGGTTGCGCAGCACCTGCAACAACCGCTGCTCGTCGGTGTGCAGGGTCGCCGGCAGCTCCGGGGAGACCCGCACGGACAGGTCCAGGCCCTTCTCCGCGGTCAGCGGCCGGAAGGTGGCCTCCACGTAGTCCACGAGCTGGACGAGCGCGATCCGGGTCGGGGAGACGTCCATCTTGCCCGCCTCGACCTTCGACAGGTCCAGGATGTCGTTGATCAGCTGGAGCAGGTCGGAGCCCGCGCCGTGGATGGTCTCGGCGAACTCCACCTGCTTGGGCGAGAGGTTGCCCTCGGCGTTGTCCGCGAGCAGCTTCGCCAGGATCAGCAGCGAGTTGAGCGGGGTGCGCAGCTCGTGCGACATGTTGGCGAGGAACTCGCTCTTGTAGCGCATCGACACCGCGAGCTGCTCGGCGCGCTCCTCCAGGACCTGCCGGGCCTCCTCGATCTCGGTGTTCTTCACCTCGATGTCCCGGTTCTGCCGGGCCAGCAGCTCGGCCTTCTCCTCCAGTTCGGCGTTGGAGGCCTGCAGCGCCTTCTGCCGGTTCTCCAGCTCTGCCGACCGCTCCCGCAGCTGCTCGGTCAGCTCCTGCGACTGCTTGAGCAGCTTCTCGGTCTTGGTGTTGACCGAGATGGTGTTGACGCTGGTGGCGATCATTTCGGCGATCTGGTTGAGGAAGTCCCTCTGGATCTGCGTGAACGGCGTGAAGGACGCCAGCTCGATCACGCCGAGCACCTTGCCCTCGAACAGCACCGGCAACACGATCACCTGCGCGGGCGGGGCCTCGCCGAGCCCGGAGGAGATCTTCAGATAGCCGCTGGGCGCCTTGTCCACCAGGATCGTGCGCTTCTCCTGGGCGGCCGTGCCGATCAGCGCCTCACCGGGCCGGAACGACGTCGGCATGGAGCCCATCGAGTAGCCGTACGAGCCGAGCATCCGCAGCTCGTAGTCGTCCTCGCCGTTGCCGACGCCCTTGCCCTCCATCAGCGGCATCGCCAGGAAGAACGCGCCGTGCTGCGCGGACACCACCGGCGTCAGCTCGCTCATGATCAGCGAGGCCACGTCCTCCAGGTCCCGGCGGCCCTGCATGAGGGAGGAGATACGGGCCAGGTTGCCCTTGAGCCAGTCCTGCTCCTTGTTGGCGATCGTGGTGTCGCGCAGGTTGGCGATCATCTTGTTGATGTAGTCCTGCAACTCCTGGATCTCGCCGGCCGCGTCCACGTCGATCTTCAGGTTCAGGTCGCCCCGGGTCACCGCGGTCGCCACGCGCGCGATGGCCCGCACCTGCCGGGTCAGGTTCTCGGCCATCTCGTTCACGGACTCGGTCAGGTCGCGCCAGGTGCCGTCCACGTCACGCACGCGTGCCTGGCCGCCCAGCTGTCCCTCCGTGCCCACCTCGCGGGCCACGCGCGTGACCTCCTCGGCGAAACTGGACAGCTGGTCGACCATCGTGTTGATCGTCGTCTTCAGCTCGAGGATCTCGCCCCGGGCGTCAATGTCGATCTTCTTCGTCAAGTCACCCTTGGCGATGGCCGTGGTGACCATGGCGATGTTGCGCACCTGACCGGTCAGGTTGGACGCCATCTGGTTCACCGACTCGGTGAGGTCCTTCCAGGTGCCGGCCACGCCCGGGACATGCGCCTGACCGCCCAGGATGCCGTCCGTGCCCACCTCACGGGCCACCTTGGTGACCTGGTCGGCGAACGAACTCAGCGTCTTGACCATCGTATTGATGGTGTCGGCGAGCTGCGCCACCTCGCCGCGCGCCTCGATCGTCACCTGCCGCGTCAGATCGCCGTTGGCGACGGCCGCGGCCACCTGCGAGATGTTGCGCACCTGCATGGTCAGGTTGTTGGCCATCAGGTTGACGTTGTTGCTGAGGTCCTTCCAGATGCCCGTGACCCCCGGCACGTGCGCCTGGCCGCCCAGGATGCCCTCGGTGCCCACCTCACGGGCCACCCGGGTCACCTGCTCGGCGAAGCTCGAGAGTTGATCAACCATGGTGTTGACCGTCGTGACAAGCTCGAGGATCTCGCCCTTCGCGTCAACAGTGATCTTCTTCGACAGATCGCCCTTCGCGACCGCCGTCGTCACCTCGGCGATGTTGCGCACCTGGATCGTCAGGTTGTTCGCCATGAAGTTCACGGACTGCGTGAGGTCCTTCCAGGTGCCGGAGACCCCCTGCACCTCGGCCTGCCCGCCGAGGATGCCCTCCGTACCCACCTCACGGGCCACCCGCGTGACCTGGTCGGCGAACGACGACAGCTGGTCCACCATCGTGTTCAGCGTGTTCTTCAGCTCCAGGATCTCCCCGCGCGCGTCCACGGTGATCTTCTGGGAGAGGTCGCCGCGCGCCACGGCGGTGGCGACCTGCGCGATGTTGCGCACCTGGGCCGTCAGGTTGCCCGCCATGCCGTTCACGGAGTCGGTCAGGTCCCGCCACACACCGGCGACACCGGGCACCTGCGCCTGACCGCCGAGGCGCCCCTCGGTACCCACGTCCCGCGCGACCCGGGTCACCTGGTCGGCGAAGGCGGACAGCTGGTCCACCATCGTGTTGATCGTGTTCTTCAGCTCGAGAATCTCGCCCCGCGCGTCCACGTCGATCTTCTGCGACAGATCACCGCGCGCCACCGCCGTCGTCACCTGGGCGATCTGCCGCACCTGCGACGTCAGGTTGCCGGCCATGAAGTTGACGGAGTCCGTCAACTCCTTCCACGTACCCGAGACGCCGTCCACCCGGGCCTGACCGCCCAGCCGGCCCTCCGTACCCACGTCCCGGGCCATCCGCGTGACCTGGTCGGCGAAGCTCGACAGCTGGTCCACCATGGTGTTCACGGTGTTCTTCAGCTGGAGCATCTCACCCGAGACGTCCACGGTGACCTTCTGCGACAGATCACCGTTCGCCACCGCCGTCGTCACCTGGGCGATGTTGCGGACCTGACCGGTCAGGTTGCGGAACGCGGTGTTGACGGAGTCCGTCAAGTCCTTCCATGTGCCCGCCGCGCCCGGCACCTGCGCCTGGCCGCCCAGCTCACCCTCGACACCGACCTCCCGCGCCACCCGCGTCACCTCGGCACCGAAGGCCGACAGCTGGTCCACCATGCCGTTGACGGTGTTCTTCAGCTCCAGCATCTCGCCGGCCACGTCCACGGTGACCTTCTGCGACAGATCACCGTTGGCCACGGCGGTCGTCACCGTCGCGATGTCCCGCACCTGCGTCGTCAGGTTCCGGAACACCGTGTTGACGGAGTCCGTCAGGTCCTTCCACGTACCCGCCGCGCCCGGCACGTTGGCCTGACCGCCGAGCCGCCCCTCCGCGCCGACCTCGTTCGCCACCCGGGTGACCTCGTCCGCGAAGATCCGCAGCGTCTCGGTCATCTGGTTGATCGTCTCGGCGAGCCGCGCCACCTCGCCCCGCGCCGGAACCGTGACCTTCTGCGACAGGTCACCGCTGGCGACGGCCGTCGTCACCTGCGAGATCCCCCGCACCTGCGCGGTCAGGTTGCCCGCCATCGTGTTGACGGAGTCGGTCAGCTCCTTCCACACGCCGGCCACCCCGGGCACCTGCGCCCGGCCGCCCAGGATGCCTTCGGTGCCCACCTCCCGGGCCACCCGCGTGACTTCGGAGGAGAAGGCCGAAAGCTGATCCACCATCGTGTTGACGGTGTTCTTCAGCTCCAGCATCTCGCCGGCGACATGCACGGTCACCTTGCGGGACAGATCACCCTTGGCCACCGCCGTGGTCACCAGGGCGATGTCCCGCACCTGGGCGGTCAGCCGGTCCGCCATCGTGTTGACGGACTCGGTGAGGTCCTTCCACGAACCCGACATCCCGCGCACCCGGGCCTGCCCGCCGAGCTTGCCCTCGGTGCCGACCTCGCTGGCCACGCGCGTGACCTCGTCCGTGAACGTCGACAGCTGGTCCACCAGGTTGTTGACGGTCCGGCCGACCTTCAGGAACTCCCCGCGCAGCGGATGCCCCGTACCGCCGTCCGGCGCCTGCGTCCGCAGCTCCATGCGCGGCGACAGGTCACCCTCGGCGACCGCCGTCAGCACCCGGCTGACCTCCGAGACGGGCCAGACCAGGTCGTCCACCAGCGCGTTGGAGTGCTCGATGGCGGTCGCCCAGGAGCCCTCGCAGGCGCCCGTCTCCAGCCGTTCCGTGAGTTTTCCCTCACGCCCCACCATGCGCCGCACCCGGGACAGCTCACCGGTCAGATGCAGATTCCGGTCGGCCACCTCGTTGAAGACGGCCGCGATCTCCGACATCACGCCGTCCCCGGAGACCGTCAGCCGCTTGCGGAAGTTCCCGTCCCGCATCGCCACGAGGGCCGCCAGCAGCCGGTTCAGGGCGGCCGTGTCCACCGTCGTGGTGCCGCCGCTCCTGCCCAGGGACGGTCCGCCTTTCGCGCGCGTCTTCGTGCCTCGCGTCGCCGCGCCAGACTCCACTGTGTCCCTCCCGGAGGGGTAGACCGTTACTGCTGTGCTCGGCCGCTTCGGCCCGGCGTGCCGGTCACCGGCATACCGATCGCGTCCGCGTACCGGTTACTTCTGCGTATGTCCGCCGGACGGGATCCGGCCACACCAGGGGCTGCTGCCCGCCGTGCGCCCGGCACACGCGGCCCGCAGCGACCTTCATCAGAAGCTTGCCCAGTGTTTCACCCCGGCCGAACCCGGCCATAACAGTTCGGCAGCTTCGCACATCGTCCGCACACCCTGGGGGCGTAAACACCGAAGACCGGCATCCGCTCGGACCGCGAAGGTAAGTAACCTTGCATGCGGCTGTCCAGCCGCACCGGTCCGACCGGCCTGGGCGGTGGCACGAGTACGAGCGGGCATCGGAGGGGCGGCCGGACATCATGACCACCGGACTGATCCCCGGGGAACAGACCCCGGAGCCACAGCCGACGGGCGAGCCGATGCCGCAGCAGCGGCGCGAGCCGCCCGGCGAGACAGAGACAGCCCTGCATGCCGACAACCGGCCGAGGAGTTCTGTGATCACCGCGCGTGCGGCCGCCAGTTTCGAACCCGTCGGGCGCTCCGTCGCGACCGCCCGGTCCTTCGTCCGCGACACCCTCCAGGGCTGGGGATTCGCCGACATCGTGGACGACGCGGTCGTCCTGACCAGCGAGCTGGTCACCAACGCCGTCGTCCACGCCGGCACGCACGCGGACGTGCTGTGCCTGCGCACCGAGGACGGCGTGCGCATCGAGGTCTCCGACCGCTACCCCGAGCGCGAGGTCCCCCTCCAGAGCGCCGCCGTCTCCATGGGCAGCCCGGACCGCGAGGGCGGCCGGGGCCTCCAGCTCTGCGCGGCCCTGGCCACCCGCTGGGGCGTCGACTACACCCCCACCCACAAGAACGTCTGGTTCCAGCTCAACCTGCCCGAGCGCCCGGTCGGCACCCGCGCCGCCGGGCCCGCCCTGCCCGCCGACCTGCTGCCGCTGGCCGACGGCCGGGTCCGTGTCGCCGTCCTCCAGATCGACCGCAAGGGCGGCATCAGCGCCTGGAACGAGGACGCCGAGGAGCTGTTCGGCTACCCGGCCTCCGACGTCATCGGCAAACCCCTCACCGACCTGGCGGCCTGGCCGCACACCCCTGGCACCGGCACCGGCATCGCCGAGGCGCTCCAGCTCTCCCGCTGGGAGGGCACGTACGGCATCCGCCGCGCCGACGGCCGCGTGGCCCAGGTGTACGCCTCCCATCTGCGGGTCCGTGACACCGGCGGCGAACCCTCGACCGTGTGCCTGCTGGTCCGCGACCACGAACGCGCCGTCCTGCAGACGCCGTCCCGCGTCCCGGCCGGCGACCAGACCCCGTCCTCCGACGGGCAGAGCACCGACCCCTTCGAGGTGTTCATCGGCTCCCCCGCCCCGGACGACCTCGACGGGCTGCTCCAGCGCACCGTGGAACGCGCCCGCGACATGCTCGACGGCGACTCCGCGTTCCTGCTGCTGGCCACCGACGACGAGACGGAACTGGAGGTCCGCGCCTCCACCGGACTGCCCTCCGCCCGCCAGCGCTTCGCGCGCGTGCCGGTGGAGGCGGGCCCCGGCCGCTACGGCTCCGCCCGCATGCCCGCCGTCCACGACGACCTGGCCGCCGTCCCCGGGGCCGTACCGCTGCTCGCCGACACCGGCATGCGCTCGGTCGTCACCGTCCCGCTGAAGGTCGAGGGCCGCCTCACCGGCTCCCTGGGCGTCGCCGCCGAGGCGCCCGGCCGGTACACCAACGAGGAGGCGCTGCGCCTGCAGTTCGCCGCCGACCGGATCGCCCTGGCCGTGGAGTCGGCCCGCCTCGGCGAGCTGGAACGCCTGCGCCGCGGCTCGCTGAGCTTCCTGGTCGAGGCCTCCGACCTGCTGGCCGGCACCCTGGACCGGGACCAGACGCTGGCCCTGATGGCCCAGATGACCGTCCCGACCCTGGCCACCTGGTGCGCGGTGTACACGATCGCCGACCAGGCGTCCGAACCGTATCTGTCCTACGTCCTGCACGAGGACGAGGAACTCATCGACGGCATCAAGTCGTTGCTGTCGAAGGTCCCGCCGCCGGATCCGGTGCCGACCCCGGGCGCCCGGGTCTGGACGGCCCCGGGCGAGGTCGCCCACCAGGCGGCCCTGCGCAGCTCCATGCGGAGCCTGGGCCTGGCGGGCGGGCCCACGCACCGGGTCGCCTCCGGTATCGGCCCGACGCTGGCGACGGCGTCCGCGGTCGGCGGGGAGACGGTGGTCCTGCCGCTGGTCGCCCGCAACCGCGTCATCGGCATGCTGACCCTCGGCAAGCCCACCGACGAGCACTTCCGCCAGGAGATCCTGGAACTCGCCGAGGACCTGAGCCGCCGGGCCGCCCTCGCCCTGGACAACGCCCGCCTGTACTCGGAGCGCACGGCCATCAGCCAGTCCCTCCAGCGCAGCCTGCTCCCGCCGGGCCTGCCGCAGATCGACGGCGTCGAGGTCGAGGTCATCTACCGCGCGGCGGGCGAGGGCAACGAGGTCGGCGGCGACTTCTACGACGTCTTCCCCTACCGCGCGGCGGGCGAGGGCAACGAGGTCGGCGGCGACTTCTACGACGTCTTCCCCATCGGCAACGGCGCGTACGGCTTCGCCATCGGCGACGTCTGCGGTACGGGCCCCAACGCGGCGGCGGTCACCGGCCTGGCCCGGCACGCCCTGCGCCTGCTGGCCCGCGAGGGCCTGTCCGGCCCTGCGGTGTTGCAGCGCCTGAACTCCGCGATCCTCGACGAGGGGGACCGCAGCCGCTTCCTGACGCTTCTCTACGGCGAGTTGCGGACGCGGGCGGACGGCAGCGCCGAGCTGAAGGTGGTCTGCGCCGGCCATCCGCTGCCGCTGCGCCTGCGTCAGGACGGCACGGTGACGGCCGCCGCCGAACCGCAGCCGCTGCTGGGCGTCATCGAGGACCTGGAGCTGTACGAGGAGACGGTCACCCTCGACCCCGGGGACGTGCTGCTCTGCGTCACGGACGGGGTCACCGAACGCCGTGAGGGCTCGCGCATGCTGGGCGACGACGGCCTCGCCGATGTCCTCACCACGTGCACGGGTCTGACGGCGGGTGCGGTCGCGGCGCGCATCATGCGCGCGGTCGAGCGGTTCGCCTCGGACGCCCCGTCCGACGACATGGCGATTCTGGCGATGCGCGTGCCGGGCATTCACCAGGAGGCGTGAGGAAGCACGAAAAAGGCCCCACCCGGAAGGGTGGGGCCTTTTTGGCTGAGCCCCCAAACGGAATCGAACCGTTGACCTTCTCCTTACCATGGAGACGCTCTGCCGACTGAGCTATAGGGGCCTGTCGTTTTCGAGGTTTCCCTCGCGGCGACAAAGAAACTGTACCCCGAACAGGCCTTGGTTCCCAAATTCGTTCGGGGCCGGTTCAGAAGGCGGGCTGAAGCAGGCCGCCGAGGGCGTTGCAGGCGGCGGCCGTCCGCTGCATGTCGCGTTTGGTGAGCGCGGCGTCCACGGGCAGCGCGAGCGTCTCGTCGGCGGCCCGCTCGGTCTCCGGCAGCGACACGCACCGGCGGAAGGCCGGCAGCCGGTGCACGGGCGTCTTCACCGGCACCCTGCACTCCACTCCCCTGACCCGCAGGGCCCGCGCGAACGCGTCCCGGTCCGGCCGGCCGTTGCCCGGTACCCGCACGACGTACTGCTGATAGGTGTGCCCGTCCCCGCCGTCCGGCGTGCGTACGCCCTTGAGTTTGGCGTCGAGATAGACGGCCCGCTGCCGGCGCCGGGCTATCTCGTCGTACGGCGCCTCGGACTCGCCCTGCTCCAGCACCAGCAGCCCGTGCCGCTGCCCGAGCGCGCGCAACCGCCCGATGTCGGCCCGCCGTCCGAAGCGGTGCACGACAACGACCGCCGCGGTGCGGGGAGTTACGGCCGCCTCGACCGCGTCCGGGGCGAGGCAGTAGGTCACCGGGTCTATGTCGGCGAACACCGGGAGCGCGCCCGCCAGGGCCACGGCCTCGGCGACTTCGACGTTCCCGAAGGCCGGTACGACGACCTCGTCACCGACTCCGACTCCGGCGGCCCTGAGCAACGCTGCGGTTCCCATGTCGGGGATGCTGCGCGCGGAACGTGAACGACACGTTACGCACAGCAAAAAAAGATCGGACCCCGAACCGAAGTTCAGGATCCGACCTTTATCAAAATTTGTTCGGCGGCGTCCTACTCTCCCACAGGGTCCCCCCTGCAGTACCATCGGCGCTGTGAGGCTTAGCTTCCGGGTTCGGAATGTAACCGGGCGTTTCCCTCACGCTATGACCACCGAAACACTATGAAACAATCAACCAGACCGCTTAAAAAGCGGGGCTGTTCGTGGTTTCAGAACCAACACAGTGGACGCGAGCAACTGAGGACAAGCCCTCGGCCTATTAGTACCGGTCACCTCCACACGTTACCGTGCTTCCAGATCCGGCCTATCAACCCAGTCGTCTACTGGGAGCCTTACCCCATCAAGTGGGTGGGAGTCCTCATCTCGAAGCAGGCTTCCCGCTTAGATGCTTTCAGCGGTTATCCCTCCCGAACGTAGCCAACCAGCCATGCCCTTGGCAGAACAACTGGCACACCAGAGGTTCGTCCGTCCCGGTCCTCTCGTACTAGGGACAGCCCTTCTCAAGACTCCTACGCGCACAGCGGATAGGGACCGAACTGTCTCACGACGTTCTAAACCCAGCTCGCGTACCGCTTTAATGGGCGAACAGCCCAACCCTTGGGACCGACTCCAGCCCCAGGATGCGACGAGCCGACATCGAGGTGCCAAACCATCCCGTCGATATGGACTCTTGGGGAAGATCAGCCTGTTATCCCCGGGGTACCTTTTATCCGTTGAGCGACGGCGCTTCCACAAGCCACCGCCGGATCACTAGTCCCGACTTTCGTCCCTGCTCGACCCGTCGGTCTCACAGTCAAGCTCCCTTGTGCACTTACACTCAACACCTGATTGCCAACCAGGCTGAGGGAACCTTTGGGCGCCTCCGTTACCCTTTAGGAGGCAACCGCCCCAGTTAAACTACCCATCAGACACTGTCCCTGATCCGGATCACGGACCCAGGTTAGACATCCAGCACGACCAGACTGGTATTTCAACGACGACTCCACCCACACTGGCGTGCGAGCTTCACAGTCTCCCAGCTATCCTACACAAGCCGAACCGAACACCAATATCAAACTGTAGTAAAGGTCCCGGGGTCTTTCCGTCCTGCTGCGCGAAACGAGCATCTTTACTCGTAGTGCAATTTCACCGGGCCTATGGTTGAGACAGTCGAGAAGTCGTTACGCCATTCGTGCAGGTCGGAACTTACCCGACAAGGAATTTCGCTACCTTAGGATGGTTATAGTTACCACCGCCGTTTACTGGCGCTTAAGTTCTCAGCTTCGCCCACCCGAAAGTGAGCTAACCGGTCCCCTTAACGTTCCAGCACCGGGCAGGCGTCAGTCCGTATACATCGCCTTACGGCTTCGCACGGACCTGTGTTTTTAGTAAACAGTCGCTTCTCGCTGGTCTCTGCGGCCACCCCCAGCTCAGAGCGTAAAGCTCATCACCAGGTGTGGCCCCCCTTCTCCCGAAGTTACGGGGGCATTTTGCCGAGTTCCTTAACCATAGTTCACCCGAACGCCTCGGTATTCTCTACCTGACCACCTGAGTCGGTTTAGGGTACGGGCCGCCATGAAACTCGCTAGAGGCTTTTCTCGACAGCATAGGATCATCCACTTCACCACAATCGGCTCGGCATCAGGTCTCAGACTATGTGCAAGGCGGATTTGCCTACCTTGCGTCCTACACCCTTACCCCGGGACAACCACCGCCCGGGATGGACTACCTTCCTGCGTCACCCCATCACTCACCTACTAACCGCTTGGTCCGGCGGCTCCACCACTTTCCATTCCCCGAAGGGTCCGGAACGGCTTCACGGCCTTAGCATCACGATGCTCGATGTTTGACGCTTCACAGCGGGTACCGGAATATCAACCGGTTATCCATCGACTACGCCTGTCGGCCTCGCCTTAGGTCCCGACTTACCCTGGGCAGATCAGCTTGACCCAGGAACCCTTAGTCAATCGGCGCAAACGTTTCTCACGTTTGTATCGCTACTCATGCCTGCATTCTCACTCGTCAACCGTCCACGACTACCTTCCAGTGCCGCTTCACCCGGCAGACGACGCTCCCCTACCCATCACAGCCTCCGTTGGGAGTACATGCTGCAATGACACGACTTCGGCGGTACGCTTGAGCCCCGCTACATTGTCGGCGCGGAATCACTAGACCAGTGAGCTATTACGCACTCTTTCAAGGGTGGCTGCTTCTAAGCCAACCTCCTGGTTGTCTCTGCGACTCCACATCCTTTCCCACTTAGCGTACGCTTAGGGGCCTTAGTCGATGCTCTGGGCTGTTTCCCTCTCGACCATGGAGCTTATCCCCCACAGTCTCACTGCCGCGCTCTCACTTACCGGCATTCGGAGTTTGGCTAAGGTCAGTAACCCGGTAGGGCCCATCGCCTATCCAGTGCTCTACCTCCGGCAAGAAACACACGACGCTGCACCTAAATGCATTTCGGGGAGAACCAGCTATCACGGAGTTTGATTGGCCTTTCACCCCTAACCACAGGTCATCCCCCAGGTTTTCAACCCTGGTGGGTTCGGTCCTCCACGAAGTCTTACCTCCGCTTCAACCTGCCCATGGCTAGATCACTCCGCTTCGGGTCTTGAGCGTGCTACTAAAATCGCCCTATTCGGACTCGCTTTCGCTACGGCTTCCCCACCCGGGTTAACCTCGCAACACACCGCAAACTCGCAGGCTCATTCTTCAAAAGGCACGCAGTCACGAGAACAAGGCAAGCCTCGTTCCGACGCTCCCACGGCTTGTAGGCACACGGTTTCAGGTACTATTTCACTCCGCTCCCGCGGTACTTTTCACCATTCCCTCACGGTACTATCCGCTATCGGTCACCAGGGAATATTTAGGCTTAGCGGGTGGTCCCGCCAGATTCACACGGGATTTCTCGGGCCCCGTGCTACTTGGGTGTCTCTCAAACGAGCCGCTGACGTTTCGACTACGGGGGTCTTACCCTCTACGCCGGACCTTTCGCATGTCCTTCGCCTACATCAACGGTTTCTGACTCGTCCCACGGCCGGCAGACCGTGGAAGAGAGATCCCACAACCCCGCATGCGCAACCCCTGCCGGGTCTCACACGCATACGGTTTGGCCTCATCCGGTTTCGCTCGCCACTACTCCCGGAATCACGGTTGTTTTCTCTTCCTGCGGGTACTGAGATGTTTCACTTCCCCGCGTTCCCTCCACACTGCCTATGTGTTCAGCAGTGGGTGACAGCCCATGACGACTGCCGGGTTTCCCCATTCGGAAACCCCCGGATCAAAGCCTGGTTGACGACTCCCCGGGGACTATCGCGGCCTCCCACGTCCTTCATCGGTTCCTGGTGCCAAGGCATCCACCGTGCGCCCTTAAAAACTTGGCCACAGATGCTCGCGTCCACTGTGCAGTTCTCAAACAACGACCAGCCACCCATCACCCCGAACCAACAGGTCCGAGTGCACTGGGGCCGGCAGCTGAGGAAAGTTCATTCCCTCAGACACCCAACAGCGTGCCCGACACCCTCGCCACCCAGCCGTTCCGTTCCACGCCGAAGCAGTACTAGGAAGACCAGAAGGTCAAGTGTGCCGAGTAGTCAACGTTCCACCCATGAGCAACCAGCATCAGACGTTCGCTGATGTACTGGCCTCTGACCGAGCCAGGCCCGGTAAGAAGTGCTCCTTAGAAAGGAGGTGATCCAGCCGCACCTTCCGGTACGGCTACCTTGTTACGACTTCGTCCCAATCGCCAGTCCCACCTTCGACAGCTCCCTCCCACAAGGGGTTGGGCCACCGGCTTCGGGTGTTACCGACTTTCGTGACGTGACGGGCGGTGTGTACAAGGCCCGGGAACGTATTCACCGCAGCAATGCTGATCTGCGATTACTAGCGACTCCGACTTCATGGGGTCGAGTTGCAGACCCCAATCCGAACTGAGACCGGCTTTTTGAGATTCGCTCCACCTCACGGTATCGCAGCTCTTTGTACCGGCCATTGTAGCACGTGTGCAGCCCAAGACATAAGGGGCATGATGACTTGACGTCGTCCCCACCTTCCTCCGAGTTGACCCCGGCGGTCTCCCGTGAGTCCCCAGCACCACAAGGGCCTGCTGGCAACACGGGACAAGGGTTGCGCTCGTTGCGGGACTTAACCCAACATCTCACGACACGAGCTGACGACAGCCATGCACCACCTGTACACCGACCACAAGGGGGGCACTATCTCTAATGCTTTCCGGTGTATGTCAAGCCTTGGTAAGGTTCTTCGCGTTGCGTCGAATTAAGCCACATGCTCCGCCGCTTGTGCGGGCCCCCGTCAATTCCTTTGAGTTTTAGCCTTGCGGCCGTACTCCCCAGGCGGGGCACTTAATGCGTTAGCTGCGGCACGGACAACGTGGAATGTTGCCCACACCTAGTGCCCACCGTTTACGGCGTGGACTACCAGGGTATCTAATCCTGTTCGCTCCCCACGCTTTCGCTCCTCAGCGTCAGTATCGGCCCAGAGATCCGCCTTCGCCACCGGTGTTCCTCCTGATATCTGCGCATTTCACCGCTACACCAGGAATTCCGATCTCCCCTACCGAACTCTAGCCTGCCCGTATCGACTGCAGACCCGGGGTTAAGCCCCGGGCTTTCACAACCGACGTGACAAGCCGCCTACGAGCTCTTTACGCCCAATAATTCCGGACAACGCTTGCGCCCTACGTATTACCGCGGCTGCTGGCACGTAGTTAGCCGGCGCTTCTTCTGCAGGTACCGTCACTCTCGCTTCTTCCCTGCTGAAAGAGGTTTACAACCCGAAGGCCGTCATCCCTCACGCGGCGTCGCTGCATCAGGCTTTCGCCCATTGTGCAATATTCCCCACTGCTGCCTCCCGTAGGAGTCTGGGCCGTGTCTCAGTCCCAGTGTGGCCGGTCGCCCTCTCAGGCCGGCTACCCGTCGTCGCCTTGGTGAGCCGTTACCTCACCAACAAGCTGATAGGCCGCGGGCTCATCCTTCACCGCCGGAGCTTTCCAACCTCCAAGATGCCTTGGAGGCTCGTATCCGGTATTAGACCCCGTTTCCAGGGCTTGTCCCAGAGTGAAGGGCAGATTGCCCACGTGTTACTCACCCGTTCGCCACTAATCCCCTCCCGAAGGAGGTTCATCGTTCGACTTGCATGTGTTAAGCACGCCGCCAGCGTTCGTCCTGAGCCAGGATCAAACTCTCCGTGAATGTTTACCGGTAATCCGGTGACACATCACGAGAGCGGTGCGAGAGGAGGAATAGTCCTCTCGCACACAGCGTCCTCGCTGTGTTTTTTCAAAGGAACCTCGTCCCAGCGGATGCTGGAGACGGGGTATCAACATATCTGGCGTTGACTTTTGGCACGCTGTTGAGTTCTCAAGGAACGGTCGCTTCCTTTGTACTCACCCTCTCGGGCTTTCCTCCGGGCGCTTCCCTTCGGTCTTGCGTTTCCGACTCTATCAGATCTTTTCTCGATCCGATTTCCTCGGTGCTTTCCAGGTTCCCGCTCTCGCGTTTCCCTTTCCGGCGGTTCCGACTTTATCAGAAGTTCTGAGCCGGTTTTCCCACCCGCTCCGGGCAACCATGTCCGGCACGTGAAGTGCTGGGGTTCCCGGGTGGGCGGAGCCGTAAACGTACTGGAGCGGGGCGCCTCGATGCAAATCGAGGCGCCCCGCTCCAGGTCAGTGCCGACGGGGCGTCAGACCTCCACGACCACGGGGAGGATCATCGGCCTGCGGCGATAGGTGTCCGAGACCCACTTGCCGAGGGTCCGGCGGATGAGCTGCTGGAGCTGGTGGGGCTCCACGACGCCGTCCTGGGCGGACCGCTCCAGGACCTCCGTGATCCTCGGGAGGACGTCGGAGAAGGCGGAGTCTTCGATGCCGGAGCCACGGGCCTGGATGTGCGGGCCTCCGGTGATCTTGCCTGTGGAGGCGTCGATGACGACGAAGACCGAGATGATGCCCTCGTCGCCGAGGATCTTGCGGTCCTTCAGCGCCGGCTCGCCGACATCGCCGACCGACAGGCCGTCGACGTAGACGTAACCGGCCTGGACCTTGCCGGAGATCTTGGCCTTGCCCCCGACCAGGTCGACCGCCACGCCGTCCTCGGCGATGACGATCCGGTCGTGCGGGACGCCGGTCAGGGCGCCCAGCTCGGCGTTGGCCCGCAGGTGGCGCCATTCGCCGTGGACCGGCATCAGGTTTCTCGGGCGGCAGATGTTGTAGAAGTACAGCAGCTCGCCCGCGGACGCGTGGCCGGACACGTGCACCTTGGCGTTGCCCTTGTGGACGACGTTGGCGCCCCAGCGGGTCAGGCCGTTGATCACGCGGTAGACCGCGTTCTCGTTCCCCGGGATCAGCGAAGAGGCGAGGATGACCGTGTCACCCTCCACGATGCGGATCTGGTGGTCGCGATTGGCCATGCGGGACAGGGCCGCCATCGGCTCGCCCTGGGAGCCCGTGCAGACCAGCACGACCTCTTCGTCGGGCAGGTCGTCCAGCGCCCGGACGTCCACCACCAGGCCCGCCGGGACCCTCAGATACCCGAGGTCGCGGGCGATGCCCATGTTGCGGACCATGGAGCGGCCGACGAAGGCGACCCGGCGGCCGTACTCGTGCGCCGCGTCCAGAATCTGCTGGATGCGGTGGACGTGGCTGGCGAAGCTCGCCACGATGATCCGCTTGCGGGCGCCGGCGAAGACCTGCCGCAGGACGTTGGAGATGTCGCGCTCCGGCGGGACGAAGCCCGGGACCTCCGCGTTCGTCGAGTCGGCCAGGAGGAGGTCGATGCCCTCTTCGCTCAGCCGCGCGAACGCGTGCAGGTCGGTGAGGCGGTTGTCCAGCGGGAGCTGGTCCATCTTGAAGTCGCCGGTGTGCACCACCATGCCGGCGGGGGTGCGGATGGCGACGGCCAGGGCGTCCGGGATGGAGTGGTTGACGGCGACGAACTCGCAGTCGAAGGGGCCGACGCGCTCCCGGTCTCCCTCCGCCACCTCCAGGGTGTACGGACGGATCCGGTGCTCCTGGAGCTTCGCCTCGATCAGGGCGAGCGTGAGCTTGGAGCCGATCAGCGGGATGTCCGGCTTCTCGCGGAGCAGGAACGGGACGCCGCCGATGTGGTCCTCGTGACCGTGGGTGAGGACGATGCCCTCGATGTCGTCGAGGCGGTCCCTGATGGACGAGAAGTCCGGCAGGATCAGGTCGATTCCGGGCTGCTCCTCCTCGGGGAAGAGCACTCCGCAGTCGACGATCAGCAGGCGGCCGCCGTACTCGAACACGGTCATGTTCCGGCCGATTTCGCCGAGGCCGCCGAGCGGGGTGACCCGCAGGCCGCCTTCGGGGAGCGGCGGGGGCGGGCCCAGTTCAGGATGCGGATGACTCAAAAGACTCTCCTCAACCACACACGCCACGTACCGGTCGGGCACGTGGCGCGCGTGACGTTCGTGCAGAAGCAGTTGTTGTATGGGGTGCAGGCACCGGTGGCCTGCGTCTGCGGTTGTCGATTCAGTTGTGAAGCCCGTGCTGTGGTGCCAAGTCTTTAATCAGAGCTGTACCCCGCCGGCAGCAAGATCGATCTTGAGCTGGGCGATCTCCTCGGCGGAGCACTCGACCATGGGCGAGCGCAGCGGTCCGGCGGGCAGGCCCTGGAGCGCGAGGGCGGCCTTGGTGGTCATGACGCCCTGGGTGCGGAACATGCCGGTGTAGACCGGGAGCAGCTTCTGGTGGATCTCGGTGGCCTTGACGACGTCACCGGAGACGAACGCGTCCACCAGGGCGCGCAGGTCGGGGGTGACCAGGTGGCCGACGACCGAGACGAAGCCGACCGCGCCGACCGAGAGCAGCGGGAGGTTCAGCATGTCGTCGCCGGAGTACCAGGCGAGGCCGGAGCGTGCGATGGCCCAGCTGGCGCGGCCGAGGTCGCCCTTGGCGTCCTTGTTGGCGACGATCCGGGGGTGCTCCGCGAGCCGGACCAGGGTCTCGGTGTTGATCGGGACACCGCTGCGGCCGGGGATGTCGTAGAGCATGACCGGCAGGCCGGTGGCGTCGGCGACGGTCGTGAAGTGCCGGTACAGGCCCTCCTGCGGGGGCTTGTTGTAGTACGGCGTGACGACCAGCAGCCCGTGGGCGCCGACGCGCTCGGCCTCGCGGGCCAGCTCGACGCTGTGGTGGGTGTCGTTGGTTCCGACGCCGGCGACGACGTGGGCACGGTCGCCGACGGCCTCCAGGACGGCTCGTACCAGGTCCGATTTCTCCGCGTCGCTGGTGGTCGGGGACTCGCCGGTGGTGCCGTTGACGATCAGGCCGTCGTTGCCTGCGTCCACCAAGTGGGCGGCGAGCCGCTGCGCGCCGTCGAGGTCGAGTGCGCCGTCCGCCGTGAAAGGCGTGACCATGGCGGTGAGGACCCGCCCGAAGGGGGTCTGCGGAGTCGAGGTCGGAGCCATGGGTAACACGCTACTCGGTGCGCGCTGCGGGGTCTGCTCGCGGGGTGTCGGGAAAGTCAGGACAAAGATGGAGCCCGGCACTGCCTGCTCGGGGGTTCAAGCAGTGCCGGGTCCGTTTGATCAGGCTAGATGAACTTCTCTAAATGCCGCAATACGGACACTTCGCCAGGCTGATCCGTACGCCCGTTCCCGGTGCGGGAACAAGGCTTCGTCACGGGGCCACACGTCCGTTCGCATTGAAGGCGGCGTACGTCAACGGCATGAGCTTCGCCCACTCCGCCTCCATCTTCTCGCCCACCATCTCGATCTCCCGCTGCGGGAAGGAGGGCACCTTGGCCAGCTCGTGCTGGGTGCGCAGGCCGAGGAAGTGCATCAGGGAGCGCGCGTTGCAGGTGGCGTACATCGAGGAGTAGAGGCCGACGGGGAGGACCGAGCGGGCGACCTCGCGGGCGATGCCCTGGGCGAGCATCTCCTGGTAGGCGGCGTAGGCCTGGCGGTAGGAGTCCTCCATGGCCTGTCCGGCGAGGGCGTGCTGCTCCTCGGTCCCCTCCACGAAGACGTACTTGCCCGGCCGGCCCTCCTGGACCAGCTTGCGGCCGGTGTCGGGGACGTAGAAGACCGGCTGGAGCTCGCGGTAGCGGCCCGACTCCTCGTTGTACGACCAGCCGACGCGGTGCCGCATGAACTCGCGGAAGACGAAGATCGGGGCGCTGATGAAGAACGTCATCGAGTTGTGCTCGAACGGGCTGCCGTGCCGGTCGCGCATCAGGTAGTTGATCAGGCCCTTGGAGCGCTCGGGGTCCTTGTTCAGCTCGTCCAGGGACTGCTCCCCGATGGTCGACACACGGGCAGCGAAGAGCACGTCGGAATCCGTCGCGCTGTGCTTGACCAGTTCGACGGTGACGTCACTGCGCAGGTCGATCTTCGGCTCATCCGGGGTGCGGGTCACGGTTGGACAGGTCCTTCCCACTGCTGCTTGAGGTTCGCGCCCACTGTACGGGGGCACCCGGCCGCGAACGAAAGTGACCTTCGCTGCGATTTTTTCCGGACATGGGGCACCTTTTGTGTCGCTCGAACGTCTTTACCGGTGAAGCGTGCCCATTCGATCTTCGATCCCCGAAAGGAGCGTCAGCCGCCATGTTCCGCCGGCGCGAACCCGTACCCTTCGCCTTCCTGGCCGAGGCGGACAGGTTCCGCAGCAATGTGACTCCCCCGCCCCGTCAGCGGGCCTCCTTCGGTGAGCTGGCCGGGCGCTGGCTGCTGGGCCTCACCCTCGTCGCCGGGATCGTGGGGGCCCTGATAGCCGGCATGCCGGCGCTCTCCACGCCGTCCGACGCACCGGCTCAGCAGTCCCAGGCGTCCCAGGGGCGCTGAGCGCGGGGCGCCGACCCTTCCGGACGCGCACGGCTGGTGGGCGCACACCCGGCCGGATAGCCTCACCGGGCACAGCCCCCGCGAGGACCGAGTGAGGACCAGCCGTGCCCCTGCCCTTTCTGACGGCCGACCGCAGCTTCGAGACGGCAGCCGAGAGCGCGCTGCCCCATGACGACCCGGACCGCTGGCGGCGCCCCTACCGGCCCGGGCCCTGGCGGGTGGGTGTGGCCGCGCTGTGGCTGCTGATCGCCTCGTTCATGCTGTTCGGCACGGTGCTCATCGCGCTGACCGGCTCGGTGCCCAGTGCGACGGCGGTGCTCGTCGTGGGCCTGCTGATCATCGCGAGCGCGCTGCGGCTGCTGCGCATGGGGGTGTGGGTGAGCCGGCGCGGGCTGCGCCGGACCGGCTTCCTGCGGACGCGGACGCTGCCGTGGGAGCGGGTGGTGTCGGTGCGGACGGTACAGCGGCCGGTGCGCTGGCTGGGGCTGCCGCGCACGGTGCAGGGGCAGGCGCTGGCCCTCGTCCGCACGGATCTGCCGCCGGACGACACCCCGCCGCTGCTGACCACGCACACCCTGGACTTCCTGGGCCGGCCCATGGCTTTCGACCGGGCGGCGGACACGGTGGAGGCGTGGGCGGCGGAGTGCGGGCGCGGCTGACCGCCCCGAAGGCGCGAAGGGGCCCGGGGCGGCTCGGGGGGCGGGCATCGGCGCCCGCGCGTACGGCAGGGCGCCGCAGGGCCGGTGTCAGGCCCGTACGGGCTTTCCGTCGTGCAGGGCGATGGCCCTCTGCATCGCCTTGCGGGCCCGCGGGGTGTCGCGGGCGTCGTGGTAGGCGACGGCGAGGCGGAACCAGCAGCGCCAGTCGCCGGGGGACGACTCCGTCTCGGCCTTGCGCCTGGCGAAGACCTCGTCGGCCGAGTCACGGTCGATCCGGCCGCTGGGCAGGCGTTTCAGCTCGTCCACCGGCAGGCCGCCCTCGGCCTCCAGTTCGGCGGCCAGCTGGTTGGCCTTGCGGACGAACTCGGTGTTCTTCCACAGGAACCACAGGCCGATGACCGGCAGGATCAGCACCGCCACGCCGAAGGTGACGGTGACGAGCGAGCCGGCCTGGATGAGCATCACGCCACGGCTGCCGACCAGGACGAAGTAGAAGACCAGGACGGCGGCCGTGACGAGGTAGGTGATCTTCGCGCGCATGACGTGTCCGGGCTCAGCTCAGGTCCAGGAAGTGTTCCAGGCCGAAGGTGAGGCCCGGAGTGGTCACCACGCGGCGGGCGCCGAGCAGGATGCCCGGCATGAAGCTGCTGTGGTGCAGCGAGTCGTGCCGGACGGTCAGGGTCTCCCCCTCGCCGCCGAGCAGCACCTCCTGGTGGGCGAGCAGGCCGCGCAGCCGTACGGCGTGCACGGGGATGCCGTCGACGCTGGCGCCCCGGGCGCCGTCGAGGGCGGTGGCGGTGGCGTCCGGTGCCGGGGCCGTGCCGGCCGCCCGGCGGGCCTCGGCGATGAGCTGGGCGGTGCGCGTGGCAGTGCCGGAGGGGGCGTCCACCTTGTTCGGGTGGTGCAGCTCGACCACCTCGACCGACTCGAAGTAGGGCGCGGCGAGCTGCGCGAACCTCATCGTGAGCACGGCCCCGATGGAGAAGTTCGGCGCGATGAGCACGCCGGTCTCCGGGGACCGGTCGAGCCAGCCCCTCAGCTGCGCGAGGCGCTCGTCGGTCCAGCCGGTGGTCCCGACGACCGCGTGGATGCCGTGGCGCACGCAGAAGTCGAGGTTGCCCATGACCGAGGCCGGGGTGGTCAGCTCGACCGCGACCTGGGCGCCGGTCTCGGCCAGGGTCTCCAGCTTGTCGCCCCGGCCGAGGGCGGCGACCAGCTCCATGTCCTCGGCGGCCTCGACCGCCTTGACCGCCTCGGATCCGATCCGGCCCTTGGCACCGAGGACCGCCACGCGCAGCTTGCTCATGTTCCTGCTTCCTAACCGGTGGTGTTTCAGGCGACCGCGTCGTGCAGCCGGGCGGCCTGCTTGTCCTTGAGCGGGCCGATGACCGACAGCGACGGACGCTGTCCCAGGATGTCGCGGGCGACCGAACGGACCTCGTCCGGGGTGACCGCGGCTATCTTCGCCAGCATGTCGTCCACGGACATCTGCTCGCCCCAGCACAGCTCGCTCTTGCCGATGCGGTTCATCAGCGCGCCGGTGTCCTCCAGGCCGAGGACGGTGGAGCCCCGCAGCTGGCCGATGGCGCGGGCGATCTCGTCGTCCGACAGGCCGTTGCGCGCGACCTGGTCGAGTTCGTCGCGGCAGATCCGCAGCACGTCGTGGACCTGGCTGGGCCGGCAGCCGGCGTAGACGCCGAACAGGCCGCAGTCGGCGAAGCCGGAGGTGTACGAGTACACGCTGTAGGCGAGGCCGCGCTTCTCCCGGACCTCCTGGAAGAGCCGGGAGGACATGCCGCCGCCGAGGGCGGTGTTGAGCACGCCCATGGCCCAGCGGCGGTCGTCGGAGCGGGCGAGGCCGGGCATGCCGAGGACGACGTGCGCCTGCTCGGTCTTGCGGCCGAGCAGTTCGACCTTGCCGGAGGTGCGGATCGTACGGCGGCCGTCGCGCGGGGCGATGGGCTTCGCCTCCGGGTTCCTCAGGGCGCCGGCCTTCTCGAAGGCCGCGCGGACCTGGCGGACGACCTTGGCGTGGTCGATGTTGCCCGCGCAGGCGACCACGAGGTGGGTCGGGTCGTAGTGCTTCTTGTAGAAGCGGCGGATGCGGTCGGCGGTGAGGGCGTTGACCGTGTCGACCGTGCCGAGGACCGGGCGGCCGAGGGCGTTGTCGCCGAACATGGTGTGCGCGAACAGGTCGTGCACGCAGTCGCCGGGGTCGTCCTCGGTCATGGCGATCTCTTCGAGGATCGCGCCGCGCTCGACGTCGACGTCTTCCTCGAGGATCAGCGAGCCGGTCAGCATGTCGCAGACCACGTCGATGGCCAGCGGCAGGTCGGTGTCGAGCACGCGCGCGTAGTAGCACGTGTACTCCTTGGCCGTGAACGCGTTCATCTCCCCGCCGACCGCGTCGAGCGCGGCGGAGATGTCGAGCGCGCTGCGGCGGGCCGTGCCCTTGAAGAGCAGGTGCTCCAGGTAGTGCGTGGCGCCGTTCAGGGACCGGGTCTCGTCGCGGGAGCCGACGTGGGCCCAGATGCCGAAGGTCGCGGAGCGGACCGAGGGCAGCGTCTCGGTGACGATGCGCAGGCCGCCCGGGAGGGTGGTCTTGCGGACCGTGCCGATGCCGCCGGCGCCCTGGATGAGGGTTTGGGTACGGGCGACGGCCCGCGCCTCCGAAGAGGGGCGGGCCGTCGCCTTGGAGCTACGGGACGTCACTGCTCGGCGTCGTCCTTCGCGTTCTCGTCGCCTTCCTCGCCCTCGATCACCGGGATGAGGGAGAGCTTGCCGCGGGAGTCGATCTCGGCGATCTCGACCTGGACCTTCTGGCCCACGCCGAGGACGTCCTCGACGTT
Source organism: Streptomyces sp. DSM 40868 (assembly GCF_011820545.1). Classification (NCBI taxonomy): domain Bacteria; kingdom Bacillati; phylum Actinomycetota; class Actinomycetes; order Kitasatosporales; family Streptomycetaceae; genus Streptomyces; species Streptomyces sp. DSM 40868. The sequence continues at coordinate 6,346,297 of NZ_CP050504.1, read as the reverse complement.
CTCCACGCGCTTGCCGCCGGCGAGCTTGCGGATCTGCGAGATGTGCAGCAGACCGTCCTTGCCGGGCAGCAGGGAGACGAACGCGCCGAAGGTGGTCGTCTTGACGACCGTGCCCAGGTAGCGCTCGCCGACCTCGGGCATCGTCGGGTTGGCGATGCCGTTGATCGTGGCGCGGGCGGCCTCCGCCGAGGGACCGTCGGCGGCACCGATGTAGATGGTGCCGTCGTCCTCGATGGTGATCTCGGCGCCCGTGTCCTCCTGGATCTGGTTGATCATCTTGCCCTTGGGACCGATGACCTCGCCGATCTTGTCGACCGGGATCTTGACGGTGATGATCCGCGGGGCGTGCGGGCTCATCTCGTCGGGCCGGTCGATGGCCTCCATCATCACGTCGAGGATGTGGAGACGCGCGTCGCGGGCCTGCTTGAGGGCGGCGCCCAGGACGGAGGCCGGGATGCCGTCCAGCTTGGTGTCGAGCTGGAGGGCGGTGACGAACTCCTTGGTGCCGGCGACCTTGAAGTCCATGTCGCCGAAGGCGTCCTCCGCACCGAGGATGTCGGTGAGGGTGACGTAGTGCGTCTCGCCGTCGATCTCCTGGGAGATCAGGCCCATGGCGATGCCGGCGACCGGGGCCTTGAGCGGCACACCGGCGTTCAGCAGCGACATGGTGGAGGCGCAGACCGAGCCCATGGACGTCGAGCCGTTCGAGCTGAGCGCCTCGGACACCTGGCGGATCGCGTAGGGGAACTCCTCGCGGGTGGGCAGCACCGGCACCAGGGCGCGCTCGGCGAGGGCGCCGTGGCCGATCTCGCGGCGCTTCGGGGAGCCGACACGGCCGGTCTCGCCGGTGGAGTACGGCGGGAAGTTGTAGTTGTGCATGTAGCGCTTGCGGGTCACCGGGGAGAGGGTGTCCAGCTGCTGCTCCATGCGGAGCATGTTCAGGGTGGTGACGCCCAGGATCTGGGTCTCGCCACGCTCGAACACCGCGGAGCCGTGCACCCGCGGGATGGCCTCGACCTCGGCGGCCAGGGTGCGGATGTCCGTCAGCCCACGGCCGTCGATGCGCTTCTTCTCCTTGATCACGCGCTCGCGGACCAGCTGCTTGGTGAGCGAGCGGTACGCGGCGGAGATCTCCTTCTCGCGACCCTCGAACTCCGGCAGGAGCTTCTCGGCGGCGAGCGCCTTGACGCGGTCCAGCTCGGCCTCGCGCTCCTGCTTGCCGGCGATGGTGAGCGCCTGGGCCAGCTCGGGGCGGACGGCCGCGGTCAGGGCCTCGAACACGTCGTCCTGGTAGTCCAGGAAGATCGGGAACTCGGCGGTCGGCTTCGCGGCCTTGGCGGCGAGGTCGGCCTGGGCGCGGCACAGCACCTTGATGAAGGGCTTGGCGGCCTCCAGACCGGCGGCGACGACCTCCTCGGTCGGCGCCTCGGCGCCGCCCTCGACCAGCTTGATGGTCTTCTCGGTGGCCTCGGCCTCGACCATCATGATCGCGACGTCGCCGTCCTCCAGGACACGGCCGGCGACGACCATGTCGAAGACGGCGTCCTCCAGCTCGGTGTGGGTCGGGAAGGCGACCCACTGGCCGCTGATCAGCGCGACGCGGACGCCGCCGATCGGGCCGGAGAAGGGCAGGCCGGCCAGCTGCGTGGACGCGGACGCGGCGTTGATCGCCACGACGTCGTACAGGTGGTCGGGGTTGAGGGCCATGATCGTGGCGACGACCTGGATCTCGTTGCGCAGGCCCTTCTTGAAGGACGGGCGCAGCGGGCGGTCGATGAGGCGGCAGGTGAGGATGGCGTCCTCGGAGGGCCGGCCCTCACGGCGGAAGAAGCTGCCGGGGATCTTGCCGGCGGCGTACATCCGCTCCTCGACGTCCACCGTGAGCGGGAAGAAGTCGAGCTGGTCCTTGGGGTTCTTGGAGGCGGTGGTGGCCGACAGCACCATGGTGTCGTCGTCCAGGTACGCCACGGCGGAGCCGGCGGCCTGCTTGGCCAGGCGGCCCGTCTCGAAGCGGATGGTGCGGGTGCCGAAGGGGCCGTTGTCGATGACGGCTTCGGCGTAGTGGGTCTCGTTCTCCACTAGCGTTTTCTCCTCGTCTTCGTCCTGTGCCTGCCCGTGTGGCAGGGGGACGGCGTGTGGAGAGGCGCTCCGTGCGGTGCGGGCCGGTCTTCGATCGAAGCACCCGGGGCTTCTCCCCGGGGGCCACTACCGAGGACCGGCGGCGACTGGGTGCGCTTCTCCTCGTTCTGTCTTCTACGCGGTGCGTTGTGCTACCACACTACAAAGCGTGAGTGACACTCCGCACGTTTCCACGTGTACGACCGTGGACACCGTGTGCGCGGCTCAGCCCCGCATACGGCAAAGGGAGCGGTCCCCGAGGCGTCGGGAACCGCTCCCCTCATGGCGACTTACTTGGCGCCGCCCGCCGCACCGCGGCGGATGCCGAGGCGGTCGACCAGCGCACGGAAGCGCTGGATGTCCTTCTTCGCCAGGTACTGCAGCAGCCGGCGGCGCTGACCGACCAGGATCAGCAGGCCACGGCGGGAGTGGTGGTCGTGCTTGTGGGTCTTGAGGTGCTCCGTCAGGTCGGAGATCCGACGGGAGAGCAGAGCAACCTGGACCTCGGGGGAGCCGGTGTCACCCTCCTTGGTACCGAACTCGGCGATGATCTGCTTCTTCGTAGCGGCGTCGAGCGACACGCGTACTCCTCATGGTGTGTGAGTGGCCACCGAGTGCCCCCGGTCTACATCTCGGGGGAGCTTCCGTTACTCGGGAGGCGGGGATCCGCTGGGCGCGGCCTCCAGAACGCGAACGGTTCCGGGGGTGCGTACACAAACGGCCGTCACTCAGGGTACCAGGCGATGGCGGGCGGCTTACGCCCGGCCGGCGAACGCCGCCGGCGCGGTGGCGCGCGCCACTAGGGTGAGCCCCGGGATCGTACCTACCTCGGGAAGGGGTCGCCGCAGATGGCGGAAACGGAAGCGGAGATGAAGGCGCGCAAGGAGCGCGAGCGGGACGAGCTGTACGCGCTCGACATCTCGGGCGTGGAGTGGCACTGCGCGCCGGGTACGGAGGAGCACGAGGAGCGGGTGGAGATCGCGTACCTGCCCGGTGGCGCGGTGGCGATGCGGTCCTCCCTCGACCCGGACACCGTGCTGCGCTACACGGAGGCGGAGTGGACCGCGTTCGTGCTCGGGGCGCGCGACGGGGAGTTCGATCTGAAGCCGATGGCGCACAACGGGGGCCTGGACGTGCAGTGAGCGGCACGGTGTGGAAGCAGTGAGCGGCACTATGTGAAAAAAAGGGGCGGCACGCGCGCGTGCCGCCCCTTTTCGCGTCCTGGTCCCGTCAGCTGGTCATGGCGCGGGCCTTGGCGTACACGTCGAAGACGGCCAGGGCGAGCGGGATCAGGGTGAGCAGGACGAAGCCCTCGCAGATCTCCAGGAAGCGGCCCCAGAAGGGGGTCAGGCCGCCGCGCGGCAGGATCAGGCCGAGGGCCGTCACCAGGGCCGCGGCCAGGGCGATGGCCGCGATCAGCCAGATGGTGCGGATGTCGAGGTCGGTGCGGTCGCCGGCCAGCGCGGCGCGCATGACGTGCTGCGGCGGGTTGAGGGCCAGGCCGAGACCGAGCAGGACCAGGCAGATGAGGCCGGCGGCGAGCACGGGGGCGACCTGGGCGGTGTAGCGGAACATGCCGGCGCGCATCAGCATGGCGATGCCGGTGGCGAGGGCGAGCAGCTGGGCCCAGACGTCGTCGGAGAAGCCGAGCACGGCCGCGGCGCCGACGGCGAGCAGCGCGCAGCCGCCGACCATGCCGACGAGGAGTTCGTGGCCGCGCCGCGCCTGCGCCTCGATGCGCTCGGTGTCCACCGGTTCCTGGGCGGCGGGCTCGTTGCCGTAGGCGGGGCGGGGGGCGCCGCCGCCGCTGGGGTTCTCGAAGCCGATCGGCAACCGGGCGAACCGCATGGACATGCCGGGCAGGAAGGCGAGGGCGCAGACGGCGACCGGGGCGCACAGGGCGGCGGTCTCCCGGGGGGCCCAGTCGGTGAGGGTCGCGATGAAGACGGCGACCAGGGCGACCGCGGAGGCGAAGACGAAGGCGACGAAGGGGCCGTCGCCGTGGGGTGAGCACAGGGCGAGGACGAGGGCGGCGACGAGGACGGCCGCGCACGCCAGCAGGAACTGGAGTCTGCCGATGCCCTCGCCGGCGCTCAGCGGCAGCAGTCCGCTGCCGGCGACGCCGATGTTGGGCAGCGCGCCGAGGCCGAGGGCGACGGCCGAGCCGCGGTCGTCGTAGACGCGGGCGCGGACGGCGGAGAGCACGACCAGGAGGACGCCGGTGACGGCGGCGAGGATGCCGGCCAGGCCGTGCATGTCGTGGCGCGGGTCGGCGGTCCAGGCGACGAACGCGAGCAGCGCGGGCAGCACACCGCCGCCGACGAGCCCGGCGGCCCGGGTGAGGTCGCCGCTCCACAGCTTGTGCTGCTTGGTGACGGAGGAGGCCACGGCCTCGGCGACGTCGTCGAAGACGGCCGGCGGCAGGGACTCGGCGAACGGGCGCAGGGTGAGCAGTTCGCCGTCGAGGATGCGCTGGGCGGCGAAGGACCGGGCGCTGTCCAGCACGGTGCCGTCGGTGCGGACGAGGTGGTAGCCGACCGGGGCGCCGGCCGCGGGGCTCTGCTGGGACAGCCGGAGGATCTCCGGGTAGAGGTCGGCGACCGGGACGTCGTCGGGCAGGGCCACGTCGATACGGCTGTCCGGCGCGACGATGGTGACCCGGCAGAAGCCGAGTCCGGTGCCGGACCCGGAAGGGGCTCCCGTCCCGGGTCCGCCGGTGGCGGCGGCCGTCATGCTCACCTGCTGCTCCCCCTCAGTGGTGGTGGTGATGCGTCTGTGTCGTGCTCAGCGGTGGTGCTGGCGCTGTGTCGTGCTCGGTGGTGGTGGTGCGGCTATGTCGTGAAGGTCCCGTGCCGGTTTGCCCGGTGCGCGGCGACCCGGGTGCCGCAGGACGGGTTTCCCGGGTCTTCCCGCCTCTTCCTCGAGGAGTTCGTCCCGGTATGTCCGCCCCGCTCGGCGTGTGCTCACGCGAACACCCGGCACCCTACCGCCCACCCGCCCCGCGTGAACTCAGTAGGATCACGCGGCGGCCTGCGCTCGCCGGACACGGGGCGGCGGGCGGAAAGCCTGGGTCGGGCAAGGGAATTGGTGAGCGGTGAGCCAGATTGTCGTCAAGCGCCCCCCTAGGGCGCTTCCGTCCGAAGTGCCCACGGAAGAGGTCGTTGTCCAGCCACCGCCCGAATTGCCGCGGGGGCATCAGGAGAGCGTGCTGATGCAGCTCCTGCCCACGCTGGGCATGGGCGGCTCGGTGGTCTTCTTCTTCACGAACGGTCAGCCGTTCATGAAGATCATGGGCATGATCATGATCGCCTCGACGGTGGCCATGTCCATCGCGATGGTGGTCCGCTTCCGCCGCGGCTCACAGGGCCAGCTGGCCGACATGCGCCGCGACTACCTCAGCTATCTGTCGCAGACCCGCAGGTCCGCCGTGGCGACGGCGCGCAAGCAGCGGGACGCGCAGTACTACCTGCACCCCTCCCCCGAGCAGCTGTGGGCGCTGGTCGCCGAGGGCAGCCGGGTGTGGGAGCGGCGGCCCGGCGACGAGGACTTCGCGCACGTCCGCATCGGGCTGGGCGCGCAGCCGCTGGCCACCCCGCTCATCGCCCCCGAGACGGGGCCGGTCGAGCAGCTGGAGCCGCTGACCGCGGGCGCGATGCAGCGCTTCCTCGCCGCGCACGGCACCGTCGGCGACCTGCCGATGGCGGTGTCGCTGCGCGCCTTCTACCACGTCACGGTCAGCGGCGAGGCGCAGTCCGTACGGGCCTCGGCCCGCGCCCTGGTCGGCTCGCTGGCCTCGCTGCACTCCCCGCAGGACCTGGTCATCGCGGTGGCCGCGGGCCGGGAGGCGCTGGCGCACTGGGACTGGGCGAAGTGGCTGCCGCACGCCCAGGCGCCCGGCGCGGTGGACGGCGCGGGTTCCCGCAGGCTGATCGGCTCCGACCCGCGCGAGCTGGAGGACCTGCTGGCCACGCGGCTGACCGGCCGGCCGCGCTTCCACCCCGCCGCCGCGCCGCTGCTGGACGAGCCGCACATCGTGCTCGTCCTGGACGACCTGTCCCTGCTGCCGGACTCGGTGCTCGCGAACCCGGAGGGCCTGCAGGGCGTCACGGTCCTGGAGGTGGTGCCGGGCGAGCTGACCACGGCGGGCGGCGACCTGTCCATCGTCGTCCAGCCCGGCCTGCTGCGCCTGGAGTCCGGGCACGGCGAGGTGTACGAGGGCAGCCCGGACGCGCTGTCGTACGAGTCCGCCGAGGCGCTGGCCCGGCAGCTGGCGCCGCTGCGCATGGCCTCCGGCGGCGACGACGACGAGCCGCTGCTCGCCAACCTGGAGTTCACCGACCTGCTGGGCCTCGGGGACGCTGCCTCCGTCGACACCAAGCGGACCTGGCGCCCGCGCGCGCTCGCCGAGCGCCTGCGGGTGCCGATCGGTCTCGGCGAGGACGGCCGGCCCGTGATGCTGGACCTGAAGGAGGCCGCGCAGGAGGGCATGGGCCCGCACGGCCTCTGCGTCGGCGCGACCGGTTCCGGCAAGTCGGAGCTGCTGCGCACCCTGGTGCTCGGTCTCGCGGTCACCCACTCCTCGGAGACGCTGAACTTCGTCCTCGCCGACTTCAAGGGCGGCGCGACCTTCGCCGGCATGGCGCAGATGCCGCACGTGGCGGCGGTCATCACCAACCTCGCGGACGACCTGACCCTGGTCGACCGCATGGGCGACTCCATCCGCGGCGAGCTGAACCGCCGGCAGGAGCTGCTGCGCGACGCGGGCAACTACGCCAACATCCACGACTACGAGAAGGCCCGCGCGGCCGGCGCCCCGCTCCAGCCGATCCCGTCCCTGGTGCTGGTGATCGACGAGTTCAGCGAGCTGCTGACCGCCAAACCGGACTTCATCGAGATGTTCGTGCAGATCGGCCGCATCGGCCGTTCGCTGGGCGTGCACCTGCTGCTGGCCTCGCAGCGCCTGGAGGAGGGCCGGCTGCGCGGCCTGGAGACCTACCTGTCGTACCGGATCGGTCTGCGCACCTTCTCCGCGGCCGAGTCCCGCGCCGCGCTCGGCGTCCCCGACGCCTACGAGCTGCCGAACGTCCCCGGCTCCGGCTTCCTGAAGTACGGCACGGACGAGATGGTCCGGTTCAAGGCCGCCTACGTCTCGGGCGTGTACCGCTCCGGGGGCCGGCAGACGGCCCTGTCCGGCGGGCGGCTCCCGGTGGACCGCCGCCCGGTGCTGTTCACGGCCACCGAGGTGCCGGTGCAGTACACCGCGATCCCGCAGCAGCGCACCGAGTCCGAGCCCGAGGTGGACGAGGCGCTGGCCGACACCGTCCTCGACGTGATCGTGCGCCGGCTGGAGGCGCAGGGCCCGGCGGCCCACCAGGTGTGGCTGCCGCCGCTGGAGAGCCCGCCCGCGCTGGACGCGCTGCTGCCGGGCCTGGCGGCGGTGCCGGGCCGCGGCCTGACCCAGCCGAACTACGAGGGCGCGGGCCGCCTGGTGGTCCCGGCCGGCCTGGTCGACAAGCCGTACGAGCAGCGCCGTGACCGGCTCATGCTGGACTTCTCGGGCGCGGCCGGCCACATGCAGATCATCGGCGGCCCGCAGTCCGGCAAGTCCACCCTGCTGCGCACCCTGATCTGCGCCTTCGCGCTCACCCACACCCCGCACGAGGTGCAGTTCTACGGCCTCGACTTCGGTGGCGGCGGTATGGCCGCGGTGGACGGCCTGCCGCACGTCGGCGGGATCGCCTCCCGCCTGGACCCGGAGCGGGTGCGCCGTACGGTCTCCGAGGTGTACGGCGTCCTGACCCGCCGCGAGGAGTACTTCCGCACGGCCGGCATCGCCTCGATCGCCGACTACCGCGCGCGGCGCGCCCGCGGTGACATCTCGGTCACCGACCAGCCCTGGGGTGACGTGTTCCTGGTCATCGACGGCTGGGGCAACTTCCGTACGGACTACGAGGGCCTGGAGCCGGCGGTCCTGGACATCGCCACGCGCGGCCTCGGCTACGGCATCCACCTCGTCATCACGGCGTCCCGCTCGATGGAGGTCCGCGCCAACCTCAAGGACCATCTGATGAACCGCCTGGAGCTGCGCCTGGGCGACGTCATGGACTCGGAGATCGACCGCAAGGTGGCGGCGAACGTGCCCGCGGGCGTCCCCGGCCGCGGTCTGTCCCCGCAGAAGCTGCACTTCATGGCGGCGGTGCCGCGGATCGACGGCCTCACCTCCGACACGGACCTGGCCGAGGCCACGGCCGCGCTGACCACCGAGGTCGGACGGCACTGGCAGGCGCCGGGCGCGCCCAAGGTACGGCTGCTGCCGCGCCGGCTCGACGCGGCCGAGCTGCCTCCGGGCGACCGGTTCCCGCGGCGGGGCGTCGCGTTCGCGCTGGACGAGGAGAACCTGGAGCCGGTGTTCGTCGACTTCGACCAGGACCCGTTCTTCCTGATCTTCGGCGAGAGCGAGTCCGGCAAGTCCAACCTGCTGCGGCTGCTGATCAGGCAGCTGTCGCTGCGGTACGGCGGCGACGAGGCGAAGTTCTTCGTCGTCGACAACCGCCGCGCCCTGCTGGACGTGACCCCCGCGTCCCACCTGGCGGAGTACATCCCGATGTCCAGCCAGATGGACCACCACATGGCGGCGCTGGCCGACCTGATGCAGCGCCGCACGCCGACGGCGGACGTCACGCCGCAGCAGCTGCGGGACCGCAGCTGGTGGCGGGGGCCGCAGGTGTTCGTCGTCATCGACGACTACGACCTGGTCTCCACCTCCAGCGGCAACCCGCTCAGCGGACTGACGGAGATGCTGCCGTTCGCCCGCGACGTCGGCGTCCGCTTCATCATCGCCCGCTCCTCCGCGGGCGCGGGCCGGGCCTCGTACGAGCCGTTCATGCAGCGCATGAAGGAACTCGGCGCCCAGGGCCTGATCCTGGCCGGCGACCCGGCCGAGGGCGACATCCTCGGCGGCGTCCGCCACCGCCCGATGCCCCCGGGCCGCGGCGTCTTCGTCTCCCGCAAGCGGGGCAAGCCGCTGGTTCAGACGGGGTTGGTGGAAGTGGAGTACTGAGGCGCTCCGCCGTCGGTAGCTTGGAGAACCAAGCGTTCGGGCGGAGCACCGAGGAGACGGAAGGAAGCCGCGCATGGGCTGGGACGAATGGGAGCGGTTGAAGGCCGAGGCGGCGCAGGGCCGGTCGACGCGCCTGCGCCTCGATCAACTGGCTCCCGGCGCAGGAGGCGCAGGCAGTCCGCGCGGTGACCTCACCGTCCACCAGAACGACCTCGCCGTGATCGGCTCCGCGGCACACGAGCTGTTCCAGGACTTCGGCCGGTTCAGCGACCACGCCCGCCTCTCGTCCATGACGGCGGCCGGAGGACTGAAGAGTCAGGGCTTCGTCCTCGGGGCCGCCCTCGACCATGTCGCGGAGCGCTGGATCGGCCAGGCGCAGACGCTGCTCGATGCCTGCGCCCACATCTCGAACCACCTGCGGTACACGAAGAACCAGCACGCCGCCGACGAGTCCCACATCGCCGGCACGCTCAGCGGCATCACCGAGCTGGATCACGGCTTCGACGAGCGGAACGGCAGCTGAGCACGATGGACCTCGACGCGTTACGCCACGGACGGTTCGCCCAGCTCGGCGAGGCCATCGCCGACTGGGAGGAGATGACCAAGAAGCTCGCCACTCTCCGCGAGGACGCCCGGAACGGCCTCAAGGCCCGCGCGGACAAGGCGCACTGGGCCGGCGTGAATGCCCAGGTCGGTCGCGAGTTCATCGACAAGACAGCGAAGGAGTTCGCGGACGCCCACGTCCAGGCGGACTCCATCACGAAGATTCTCAAGGACACCCACGACGAACTCCTCGGCTACCGAGACCAGCTGAACGAGGTCCTCGGGCGCGACCCGTACAAGTACTGCACAGTGATCGACACCGGCCACGGCACATTTAGCGTCACGGGGAACCCCCGGCCCGACTGGGCGACAGGTCCCAACGGTGACACGAGCCCCGTCAGCCAACAGGTCGTCAACGATCTCCGCGACGAGATCCAGCGCATCCTGAGCAAGGCCACCGAGAGCGACAGCACCGCCGCCAAGGCACTCAGACTGCTCGTCGATCAGTCCGCGTACGGATTCTCCGGCGCCCACTACGAGAACCGGGACGACGCTGCCAGGGCGGTCGCGGACGCCGACCGGATGGCGAAGATTCTCGCCAAGAATCCCCACTCGGTGACGAACACGGAACTCGCCGCGCTCAACACCACCCTGGCCAGGTACAAGAACGATCCGCTCTTCGCCGAAGAGTTCGCCACACAGGTCGGCCCCAAGAAAGTGCTCACCTTCTGGGCCGGCATCGCCGACCCCTACCAGAGCACTTACTCCCCGGACCGGGCCGAGCAGGCCAAGCGGCTGCAGAGGAACCTCGGCGTCGTCATCGGCCGGGCCACGCACTCCGACAGCGACCGGATGCGGAGCTGGAAGAAGCAGTTGATCGGCTTCGGCCCCGGTCAACTCGGCACCGACGACGCGAACAACCCGACCGGTTATGCCGTCATGAGCAACCTCATGCGTTTCGGTGACTACGACGACCAGTTCCTGAACGCATACGGTGACAAGCTCCTCGCATACGACAAAAAGATGAACGGGCAGGGCATCAACGCCTGGATCAACAACGTCAACCAAGGTGACCTCAACTACTGGGGTCATGAGAAAGACCGCGGCCGCGACCCTGTCACCGGGTTCCTGGAAGCTCTCGGACACAACCCGGACGCGTCCACGCAGTTCTTCGCCCAGCCCGGTGGTACGGGCGCCACCGACGACAAGGACTCCGAGGTCAACGAACACCTGAAGTACCTGACCACACAACGCGTCTGGGTGTCGGACGCCTCGTTCGGCGGCGGTCACGACCATGTCGCCGGACGCGATGCGCTCGGGCGCGCCCTGGAGGCGGCCACCACCGGCTACTCCGCCGACGCCTCGCCGAAGGAGATCGCAGCCGGTGATCGTCGTACGCCGGCCACGGCAGGTGTCATGGAACAGGTCGCCCACCTCTACGGTGGCGAGAACGGGCCGAAGATGCTGCACGATCAACCAGAACTCGCCGACAGCCTCGGCAAGATGGCCGGCGCGTACATCGACGACCTCGATTATGAGCTGTCCGGAATCGGTGATCACGGCAAGGACGCGGGCGATTTTCCCGCTCGCTACAGCGAGCGCGCACGGTTCGGGAACCAAGGCGCGATCGATTTCCTGAGCGTCCTGGGGCAGGACGAGCACTCGCACAAGGCCGTCACAACGGCACAGCACCTCTACACCTTGAGCATGCTGGATGCTCATCCGCCAACCAGCGATGCCCACATGAACCAGGCGCGGGACATCATGTCGGTGGGTGCCGAAGCCCGCGGAATCCTTGACAATTCGCGCGTCGAACAGGCGGCGACCACCTACGGCGAGAACTCCGAGGAAGCCAACAAGGCCCTCGGGCGGTCGGCCGACTGGAAGAAGCTACTGGTGGGTTCGGTCGTAGCCGGCGGTGTCGCCTCCCTGCCGCTGCCCGGCTCCACCGCGGCCGCGGTCGTCATCGCCCCCGTCGCCGCGGACACGATCACGAACGCGGCGAACACCCTGCTCGGACACGCGATCGACAAGGCGACCGACGACGCGGAGTCCGACGCGCTGGTGCCCTCCCAAATGACCAGTCGGCAGTTCTACGGCCGCGGTGTCGACGACATCGGATCGGTCTACGACTCGTACTTCAAGGATCATCCAAAGGCGAGGGAGGTGGCCGACGAACAACAATGGATCCAGGAAACGAAAAGCAGCTACCTGGGCACCGGGTCCCATGAGAACGACTACCGAGGCCGGCCTCCGTACAAGGACTGAGTGGGGATGAGGGTGCGGCGAGACAGAGCATGTCGTACGTGTGGTACGGCGCTTTCGCTCACAGTCGCGGTGCTGTTCACCGGGGCGTGCGTCGGTAACTCCGACAAGAAGGCGGCAGAAGAGCCAGGTACGCCGGTGGCCGCGAGCAAGGTGTGTGACGGAGCATTCGACGCTCCGGCAGCGGAAGCGTTGCGGCGCCTTGCCGGAACGGACAGGTTCGACGAATCCGCTGGCGCGGGCAAGACGGGTGAAGCCGCCGCGTTCTCCCTGCCGAAGGCGGTCGAGGGCCTGCACGACACATACCGCCGACGAAGCGCGTGCTGGGTGTACAAGACCGGTGACGACACCGGGGAACCGCTCCTCGAGATCCGGTTCTCAGCGTCCCAGGGCTACCCTTCGGGCACCCACAAGGAATCCGGTACCGACAAAGTCACGTATCCGGTGGGCCGTTTTGCCCAGGTGGGCCCCAACGGGGCCGACCTCTTCTTCCAGTGCTCCACCAAGGCTCCCACCGAGGGCGCCTACATCGGTGACACGAAGTATGTGAAGGCGGAGCTTTTCGCACCCCTCGGGCAAATGCGCGGCGACACCAAAGATCACGACCGCATGGTGATCCTCAATTCCATCTCCCGGAAACTGGCCCAAACGGCGGGGTGCGCTGCGGAGGCCGATTTACCGGCGGTGGTTTCCGCCCGCTGAGAAACGGACACGCTGGTTCGTCCGGTACGACAGAGGGTGGGCACCTCCCGTGCGTGCCCACCCCTTCCGCCTGCCGTGCCGGTGTGGCCTGCCTACATGAAGTAGCTGGCGGCCTTGCGGTCGCCGCCCTGGTAGTCACCGCCGGCCGCGTGCACGACCTTGCCGATCTGGACCAGGGCCTCGTGGATGCCCTGGGCCTCGCGGTCCCAGGCGGCCTGCTGCTCGGTGTACGCGTTGTGGGCCTCGCCCTCCCACATGCTGGCGACGCCGGCGACCTTCTGCTTGATGGCCTCGAGGCCCTCTTCGAGCCTCCGTGCGTGGTTGGCCAGCTGGGTGGCGGTCTCGTCGAGGCTGCCGTAGGAAACTTCGAGCTCGCCGCTGTTGTTGACGCCCATGATTGCTCCGTTGCTGAGAAGTGGTGACCTGGCGGGGATCAGTAGCTGGACAGGGCCGAAGTCGAGCCGCCGACGCTGACGTCGATGCTCTGGACCTGCGCGCGGACCTCGTCCTCCGTGCCGTCCTTGATCTTCCGGGTGGTGCTCATGGCCTCGATGAACTTGGCGAGGATGTTGCCGATACGGACCATGCGCTCGTTGATCTCGGTCTGCTTCGCGTTGAACGCGCCCGCGCCGATACCCTTCCAGTTGCCTTCCAGGCTGTCGATGAGGGCCTGCAGCTCCTTCAGCTGACCCTTGATGCCCTCGAAACGGTGCAGAAGCTCCTTTTCGAGGACAATGATGTCCTTGTCACTTACCTTCTGGCGCTGCGTCGCCATTTCCATGCCTTTCTGTGTGAACTGACCTTGCCGAGCGCTGAGTCACTTGACGGACGTCAGCACCGACGGCAAGCGGGTCTCTGCTCCCTCGGCGAATGAGCAGGTATGCGGGAGACCGCTCAGGCGTTACGGCGTGCGCGCAGCACGGCGAAACCAGCGCCTCCGATGACGAGTACGGCGGCTACGGCGCCGATGATCACCCAGGTCTGCGTTCCGCTACCGGAATCGGTGTCCTCCGCGGCGGCAGCGGCGGTGGGACCGTTGGCGGAACCAGCCTCCTTGCTCGGCTTACCGGACGGACTCTTGACCGAGGGGCTCGGGGACGCCGACAACGTGCCGTTCTCAGCGGCAAGCGGGTCGACATCGGGCGGTCCGGGATCGATGTTCTTGTTGATCAACACCCGGCGAGGACGGACACCGCCGTAGCCGAGGTACTTGCTGGGCGTGTCCTTCGGCCAGTCACGGGCGGCCGTGTCGACGAGGGACCGCAGGACCTGGTTGGCCGTCCAGTCCGGGTGAGCCGACCAGATCAGCGCGGCGGAAGCGGAGGCGATGGCGGAGGCGGGGCTGGTGCCCCGGGTGTCGCAGTACTCGGTGAACGTACCGTCGCACCAGGAAGGGACGTGCAGGCCCGGGGCCGAGAGATCCACGTAGTTTCCGTACGTGGAGAACTTGGCGACGGTGCCGGTTTTGTCGAGAGCGGAGACACCGATTACACCCGGGTAGTTGGCCGGATAGGAAGGCATGTTTCCCTTGTCGCCGTCGTTACCGATGGCGGCGAAAAGCAATTTCCCCTTTGAAACCGCGTACTTAATAGCGGTGTCCGTGCCATCGTGGACGTCCCCGCCCCCGAAAGACATGTTGATGATTTTCGCATCGCTGTCAGCGGCCGCTCGAATCGCTTTTGGCACGCTGGGTGTCCTGGCGATTTCCTCGCCTACCAGTCCTCCACCGTCAATGCGGAAGGGAATGATTTTGGCGCCCGGAGCGAGACCCTTGATACCGCCGCCGGCTCCCGTGCCCGCGATGATTTCAGCCATGGAAGTACCGTGTCCGTCCCTGTCATGGGTGACGTGGTAGGAAACGGACTTGGGTACTTCGTCCACGAGTACCTGCCCCTTGAGGGAGGGAGTCGCCGGATTGACCCCACTGTCGATCACAGCGACTTTCACCCCCTTGCCCGTGCTGATCTTCCAGATGTCGTCAGCACCCATGAAGTCCAGGTACCACTCCTTGGACTGGATATCGACGGCGGCAGCCTCCGGAGCAAGCGTCGCGGACATCACGACGAGCGCTCCAAGTGCCGAACACACGGCGGACAGTCGCCGTACGTTGGGCCTTGTCAGGATGGCCCTCCTCGGGCCGCTTCGGCTGGTCCCTGGCTTCATGCCTGTGTACGTCCTCGCTCGCTGTTCAGTCGCTCTGCCGAGGCGCATCGCGCCGCTGCTGCGACGAGCGGTGCTGGTCCGCCGAGGTGGATCCGCCGACGCGGCCGTTCTCACCGGCCGGAGCCTGTCGACCGCCCACCGCCCCGCGGCCCAGCCCGGTGGCGCCGGGCTCGGCGCCCTTGGGCTGAGAAGCGGTGGTGTTGCGCGCCGCGCCGATGACACCCTCGGGATTGCTCGCCGACCGCAGCACCGCTTGACCCGCACCGGGTTCCGGCTTGGCCGCGGGGCCGCCCACGACTCCACGCTGGCCGAAAGCGCCCTTCGCCGGTGTGGTGGAGGCCGGTTCCTCGGCGCCGACGACCATACCGCGCGGGACACGGGGATTGGCCGTGGATCCGGACGTACGGCCCGTGACGGGTTTGCCGCCCACGACGCCGTTGCGCGCCGGGCCCGTGGGGCCGGTCGCTCCCTGACGCCCCCCAGGGACGCCGGTCGTCCTCGGCGTACCGCCGGTGACGGGGCGGCCTACCGGGGTGCGCCCGGACTGAACGGGCCCCCGTGCACCCGGCTGGCCCGCGGGGGTCGTGCGTCCCATCGCACGAGCGGCCTGGCCCATCGGTCCCTGCGGCACCCGGTTGCCCGGTACGGAACGTCCTGCCTGACCCACCGGTCCCTGCGGGACACGGCCGGTGGAGACGGTACGCCCCGGCTGGCCCGCCGGCCCCTGCGGCACTCGGCCGGTTCCGGTACCCACAGGGCCGGTACGTCCCTGCGCGGTCATCGGGGGCCGACCGCCCGGCCCGTAGCCGGGGGTACGACCGGTCGGCGCGACCGGAGGCGCCATCGGCCCGGTGGGCAGTGGCGGCATCGGACCGCCGCCGCTGGTCGTCGGCAGAGTGGGCGTCGGCGAGGTGGGTGACGGAGCGGTGGGTACCTGCGGGGGCAGGGTGGTCGTGGTGTTGATCTCCGTGCCGACATCGTGGCCGGAGGGCGCGCCGGGCTCGTGGACTTCCTTGAGCGGCGGAACGCTCACGTGGCCGTGGGCGGTTGTCCCGTTCGACGTGGCCGTATCAGCGTAACCTTCACCGCCATCGCCCCGGATTGCACTCCTCGGTGTCGACGCGGACGACGCCGGGCCAGAGCCGTACCCTTCCCTACCTTCGTCAGTAAAAGGCCTGGGCACTCCAAGGCTCGGAATGGGCTGGATCGGCTCCGGTTCCTTCTCCTTGCTGAGGTCTATCGCCGCGACCTTGTAGTACGAGGCCAGCCGGTTCATCTGGTTGATGGCCTCTTGCCGGTTCTTCTCGACCTTCAGCGCGGCCGCGTAGTCCGGGTTGCTGTCGACCTGCTTGGCCTTGGGCAGCTCGGTGGGCAGCTTCTGCTCGGACGCCGGACGGGTGTCCCTGGGCGGCATGGAGCTGCGGGCGGAGGCGAGCCCCGTGGCCGCTACGGAGAGGTGGGTGCCGGCCGCTTCGGCGTATCCCGCGAGGCTGTTGGTGTAGTGGATGAGCTGCTGGGTGTACTTGTGGAAGGCCTCGGCACCCTCGCCCTCCCAGTCGACCCTGAGGTGCTGCTCCAGGTCCGACGCGGCCTTGCGGATGTCCTTGCCGGCGTCGAACAGGGACTTGCTGGTCAGTTCGAGGTGCTCCGGATTGGCATGCTCAACCAGGTCGATCATGTCGTTGAGCTTGTGACCCTCGAAGTTCGTCGATCCGACGAGGTTGACCCGGACACCGCCGAAGAACGGCATGTTCGCCAGCATGTTCTGCGCGGTCGTGATGGGCCTGACCTGCTGGCCGACCTCCTTGTCGACCTGCTGCGCAGCGGACTTGTACTCCGGTTGCTTCTTCCAGTCGTCGCTCACGTGAGGTCCGTCTTCCCCGTCGACTTGCCTTCCGCCCTCTGCTTGCCGGCGGCCTTCTGCACCTCGTCCTGGTACTGCGCGTCGAGTTCCGTACGGATCTTCCAGAATCGACGGTGGACCTCGGCCTCGGTCCCGTCATAGGTGGCATCCGCCGCGTGCGAGGCCAGCTTCAGGGCCTCGATGTGCATTCCCAGGGTCTTCGAAAGGTGAGTGAGGCGTGAGTGCACGGTCTCGTAGGCCGTGTGCAGATCGGTCGCCTCGTCGAACGGGGCATTCGTGCCTCCGAACGACGACCGGCTGAGCGTCTGCTGCGCGATCTGGGACGGACCTCCTTGCCCGCCCTCGAAGTCCTTCAGCGCGCCGTCGAGCTTGTTCTTGAACTCCTGCAGCGCATCGATGCCGCGCCTCATGCCAGAGCCGCCACCGTCGCCCACCGCGACCCCTTCCCCGTTTCCCCGTTGGTAGAGCTGGACGGACCGGGCCGGCACCCGGCCGCACCACCGGTCCGTCGCCGACCACTGTAGTCACTGCGGAAATGGCGGCCAACTGAACTATGCGACGGTTCAGTTGCGAAGCTGTCCCGAAGTGACCGACTCATGAACCGTCAGATACCGACAAGGCGGTCAATAACGACAGAAGGGTTTCGTTTTCTACGCAGAAGCTTCACATGCCTACGGCGGCCGGAGCTGGCCGAATGGCCTGGACCGGGACATCGCAATCCCAGCACCGCGCCCCTGAGCAGCACCCTCCGCCGAATTTTCACGTCCGACAGATCACACATGGCGGACATGGCGCAAATTTTCCATGGTGTTGGTTGCTAGGTTGTGCCGGCACCGGACTAACCGCGGGGGAAGGGGCCCTTCCATGGCATGGGACGAATGGGAGCAGCTCAAGGCACAGGCTGCCCAGGGGCAGTCGGCACAGATGCAGCTCAACCATGTCGACGGGGGCGGTGGTACGTACGGCCCCTATGTCATCCCCAGCAAGACCGGTGACCTCAAGGTGGGTCACAAGGATCTGGAGAAGATCGGCAGCGCCGCCCACCACCTGTACGACCAGTTGTGGGACAAGGCTCGTGTGGCGACCCCGAGCAGCGACTCCGCGGCCGGCGACCTCACCAAGCAGGGCTTCGCCCTCGGTGCCGGCCTCCAGCACGTGTCGAACCGCTGGGAAGAGCAGTTGAAGTCCCTGATGGACGCCTGCGCCCAGATCTCCAACCACATGCAGACCACCAAGGCTGTGCACGCGAACGACGAACACTACATCCAGCGCCAGATGAGCAGCATCGACGCCCTGGACGACGGGTTCGACGAGCGGGTGGGGGCGCCGGGCGAGAAGAATTCCGTCTACGGCGAGAAGAGCAAGGGCGAGAAGAAGGAGTAGCGGACCCGGGAGGCGACCGCGCGGCCTCCCTCCGCACCGGCCGGCCGGCACCACTACCGGCACCGCTACTTCAGAGGATGACGACACCGCATGGACTTCAACGCTCTCTACCACGCCAACTTCAAGCTCCTCGACGACGCCGTCAGTGACTGGTCGACGCTCGTGAAGCACCTCGCGGACCTGAAGAAGGACGCCGAGGACGATCTGCACAAGGCCGCCATCAAAGCCGACTGGGCCGGAGTGAACGCCCAGGTCTCCCGGGAGTTCGTGGGCAAGACGGCCGGTGAGTTCGGCGACGCCCACACGCAGGCCACCACCATCCACAAGATCCTTCTCGACACCCGGGACGAGCTGAAGACGTTCCACCAGCAGCTGACGGACGCCGTCTCGCGTGGTCAGAAGAAGAACCTGACCGTTGTCGACGCGGGCGGCGGCAAGTTCACGGTCATGGGCAACACACGGCCCGACTGGGGCTCGGACCCGAGCGGCAACAAGAGCGCGACCAATCAGAAGGACGTCGACGACCTCCGCGACGAGATCCAGGGCATCCTCAGCAAGGCCACGGAGAGCGACAATTCGGCCAAGACGGTGTTGATGGCCATCGCCGATCAGAGCTCGATGGGCTTCTCCGACGTCAGCTACAAGGACCGGGACACGGCTGCGCAGGCCATCAAGGAGGCCGACGAGCTGGCGAAGCTCGCGAAGAAGGACCCGTCCAAGCTGTCGGTCGAGGACTTCGACAAGATCAACGACGGCTTGAAGAAGTACGCGAACGATCCGCTGTTCGCCGAGCGCTTCGCCACCGACCTCGGGCCGCAGAAGACCCTGGAGTTCTGGACCGGGATCAGCGATCCGCACAGCGGCAACTACGAGCTGGGGCGCAAGCGCCTCGACCAGTTCGACGACCTTCAGCGGAACCTGGGCCTGACCCTCGCCCACGCGACGCAGAGCGATTCCGCTGCCATGACCGAGTGGAAGCGCCAGATGATCGACATCGGCGACAAGCCGCTGCACGGCGAGCGGGGCGGCGGCCCCATGGGCTTCCAGGTCATGAGCAACCTCATGCGAACCGGTGACTACGACGACCAGTTCCTGAAGGACTACGGCACCAAGCTGATGGCCACGGAACGGAAGCTCACCGGCAACGGTGACCACGAGAACCTGATGTGGCGGCTCTCCGGTGCAAGTTCGTGGCTGAACCGGATCGGCGACGACAGCGGCAACGACCCGCTCACCGGCTACCTCAAGGGTCTGTCCAACAGCCCGGACGCGGCCACCGACTTCTTCAACCAGCAGTACGTCTCCAAGGACGACCCGGACAACCCCTTCGAACGGGACACGGACGGCAACGGCAAGAAGGGCAAGGTGTCCTTGTCCAACTTCCAGTACCTGTTCGAGGAGCGCGACTGGCCCCCGGAGACGGACTCCCACGGGGACGACCTCTTCACCGGCCGGAACAACCTCGCCCTGGCCCTGGAAGCCGCCACTACGGGGCATCCGGCGGGTGAGATGCCCACCGACGACACGCCTCCTCACTCGGCCGATCAGGCGAAACTGATGCGGGCGATCGTCAATTCCGTCTCGGACGACCCCAGCCGTGTGAAGGATCACTCGTACATGTCGGACAGCCTCGGCCAGATCGGTGCCGAGTACCTGCCCGACATCCATCGCGCCATGGCCGACGGTCCTACGGTCAAGGACGGCAAGTCCGGCTGGGACCTGCTGTATCCGCTCGCCGGTACGGACGCCAAGCTGGACCACAGTGCCGTGACCCGGTTCCTGGTCACGGTCAGCCAGAATCCCGAGGGCTACGCCGCGCTCAGCGTCGGTGAGAAGGCGTACACGGCAAGCCTGATGGACCTCCACCTGAACCCGGACCTGCCCGCAGACCAGCGCTATCCCCATGATGCGCAGGACACCATCACGAGTATTTCCCGTAAAGCCGGCGAGTTCAGCGGTCTGCTCGCCCAGGGGCGGCAGGAGGCCGTTCTCGGTCCCGCCGGCGAGAAGGACAGCGACTACGACTACGCCGTCAGCCAGAAAAAGAATCTCATCTCGGGGCTCGTCGGCACGGGGGTCGGCGTGGGAACGAGCTTCATCGCCAGCCCCGCGGTCGGCGCGGGCGTGGGTGGCGCGGCGGGTACCGTGACGTCCACGGTCCTGGAGGCCTTCTACAAGGACGACTCCGGCCAGTACCGTGCCGAGGCCGGCGAGGACATCGCCACTCGGTGGGAAACCATCAAGGACTCGACCACCAACATCAACTACAAAGCGGCTCACGAAGCGGCCAAGGCTCACCACGCCGACTACACGGACCAGATCGATACGTGGGTCAGCGAAGGGACGGCCACCGGCTTCAACGACGCCAATACCGACATTCACGCGATGGCCAAGGACATGGATACCGAGATCCCGGACTGAGCCGGGGCCGGCTGAACGTGCTCTCACTCACTGCGTTGGAAGGCGATATGCACAACATCTCCGGGCGCGGGGTCCGCTCCGTGGTCGCTCTTCTGGGGGCAGGGCTGCTGGTCGGGTTGACAACCTCCTGCTCGTCTTCGTCGCCCACGCGTGAGTACGCCGTACCGAGCGATGTCTGCGGCACCCATGTGGCCCGTTCTCTGTTGGAGCCGCTGCTGCCCCCCGGAGAGAAGGTCAGCGCCCAGCCGACATCGTCGGTCGGCGTCGAGCGCTGCCGGATGCTGGTGGACGGAAAGGTTGTCCTGTCCACCAGCATCGAGAAGCACGATGCGAACACCAGCGTCGGTGATGTCGCTTCGTCCGCCTACGGCGTGGAACCGACCGACACCCGGGCAGACGGGGGCCGAACCATCTACTCGAAGACCGGAGCCGTCAGTCTCGTCGAGTGTCCCGGCTCCGCCTCGGCGAACAGCACTCTCTGGGCCACTGTGCGGACCTCGCACGACGTGAAGGCGTCGTCGATGCGCGATTTCATCAAGGGGTACGCAACGGCTCTCGGCAAGAGTGACGCTTGCCGTGCACTGTCCACCCACGGCCATGCGTAATCGATCGCTGCTTTCGCTCGCCGGTGGGGTCGTAGGTGTGGCGGGTCTTGGTTTCGGGCTGGCCTACGCATGCGGCGCTCCCCCGTTCGACGAGGAGAGGGGCGAGATAGGGGCCTCGGCCGTCTGCAAGACCTTGGGTTCCTCGTCCGGGTCGGCCGACGTCTTGCGGAGGATCCTGCCCGACAAGTCCTCGTACTCCTTCGACGACCAGATCATGCATCGCCGCATCGATGACACGGACCGCACGCACGACGCGTTCTGCTTCGTCAACGGTGACGGGAAGATGCTGCTCGTGGCGACGGTCGAGATGGTGGGCTACGACACGGCCGAGGAGTGGGTGGAGGACGTGGTCGCCAATGCCTCGGCGCCCTCGGATGTGACATCGTTCCAGGCCGGTGACAAGGCGGTCGCTTCGGAGAAGCTCGCCGCCATTTACGTCCCGTGCCGTGGCGAAGGCCCCGGGAGCATCTGAGCGTCGCCGTGGAGCTCAGGCAGCGGGGCCGGGTCACAGCCGCGGAGGTGCGTGAGGGCCTGATCACGCTCGCCGGGAACGCCGCGCGGTTCGCGCATCAGCAGGCGAAGTGTGATGCGCCGTCCAAGGTGACAGGGTAAATGTGCTCAGGCCGGCCGGGGCGGCGGCCCCGTGTACCAAGTCTGTAGGGGGTCTTGTGCGCGTGCGTGACGCGGCCATGGTGGTCGCAGGCTGTCTTGTACTGCTGAGCGGTTGCGGGGGCGGGAACTCGGGAGGGGCTTCCCCTCTCGACGCCGGTCAGGCGGAAGCGGTGTTGCCGGACGCTGCGGCCTTGCCGGGATGGAAGGCCTCCCTGGAGCCGGTCGCCTATACGCTGAAGAAGGCCAAGGAGATGGGTGTCGGTGAGTGCCATGACGCGGCCGGGCAGGACTCCTGTGCGCAGGTCCGATTCTTCGGTGTCGCCGCCTTTCACCAGGAGAACGAGCCGGACATCTCTTTCATCGTCCAGACCTATCGCGACGAGGACACGGCGCGGGCCGCGTACGGGACCGTCTGGAAAGCGTGGAAGCGGTGGGTGCCGGAGGCCCGAACCGTGTCGGCCGGGAACATCGGTGACCAGCGGGATGCCGTGGCCGGGCTCAGCTCCTCGATCGTCAAGGGGTCGAAGGGCCTGATGATCCAGACGCGGGTGGGCAGCGTCATCATGATGTCCATGGCCGAGGCCGGACCGCACACCGGCATGGCCGACTCCTACATGAACCGGTTCGCCGACGTCTTCGCGCAGCGGGCCGGGCAGGCGGAGGCAGGCGAGAGGCCGTCGGCGGGAATGACGGCATCCGCGCGCTAGGGGGAACTCGCGGTCAGGGACATCGCCCCGGTAACGACCGGCACGACTTCACCGGCGGAAGTCACCGAAGGCCACGTGAAGAGGGTCCGTTCCCACCGGTGCCCTCGCACGCGACTCCCGTCCGTGCCCTCACTCTTTCGGGTGGCATGTGGAAGCCGTCTTCGTCAGCACTCGCCCTTTTCCAGGGATGTGGTGAGGCGGTAGCCCTGGTAGGTCAGGGTTCCCTCGCCGCCTGTGATGCCCGGTGGGGTGTAGTCGTCCTTCTTGGAGCGGATGCGGGTGAGGTGGGTGCAGAAGGCGGTGTCCGTGCCGTCGGCGGTGACGGTGAAGGATGCCTTCGCGGGCGTGTTGGTGTCGGCCGGGTCCACCGCCACCCCGTAGCCGGGGGCGTCGCCGCCGCCGTACTCGAGGACCTTGTCCTCGATCAGGGACGCGTAGTCGGGGAACGCGAGCGGGGTGCCCGCGTCGTCGGCCTGGAAGGTGTAGCCGTTCAGGTCGTCGGTCGTCTGCCGGACCGCGCTGGTCAGTTCGCCGTCGCTCCAGGAGGCGTCGTCGGAGACGCCGAAGCCCTGGACGGCCGTGTAGACGCCGATGCCCGCCAGGGTCAGGAAGAGGACTCGGGCGGCGACGAAGGCGGAGTCGGGCAGGTCGGGTGCCGACGGGTTGATGTTCGCGCGCCAGGAGCGCACCCGGTCCGACTTCACGCAGGCCATGGCCACCAGCACGGCGGACAGGACGAGGCTCAGCACGTTCAGTTCGTCCAGTGTGCCCATCAGGTGCCTTCCCGGAGGGCGCGGCGCCTGCGGCGGGCGTCGCGTACCGCCACCGCTCCGCCGCTCAGGCCCGCCACCAGGACCGCCACGGCCACGGCGACGTAGGTCGCGATGCGGGCCGTGCGTTCGCGTGGGGTCTCGCCGAGGGTGAGTTTGGCGGGGGTGGGTGCCTCCGCGTGGGTGAGGCCCGCGTCGGGGTGCGGGGTCTCTATCGGGTGGTCGTCCTCGGTGAGGGCGCGGACCGGGTCCACCACGCCCCAGCCGACCAGGGGATCGTGGCCGGCGATGGAGCGTTCGGCGGTCTGCTCGATCTGGGCCACGATCTGCCGGGGCGTCCAGTTCTGGTGCTTGGCCTTGATCAGCGCGGCCACACCGGCCACGTAGGGCGCGGAGAAACTCGTACCGTTGTCCGGGCAGTGGCCGCCCTTGGGGACGGTGGAGATCATGTCGACGCCCGGGGCCGCCACGCCGACGAAGTCGCCGGACTGGGAGAAGGCCGCGCGTTCGTTGTTGCGGTCCGAGGCCGCCACCGCGAGGACTCCCGGGTACGACGCCGGGTACGTCTTCTTCCGGTTGCCGCCCAGGCCGTCGTTGCCCGCCGAGGCGACCACGACGATGCCGGCCGCCAGGGCCTCGTTCACCGAGCGCTGGAGGTCGGGGTCCGGGGAGGCCGCGTTGGCGGTGTCCTGGGAGATGTTGATGACGTCGGCCTTGACCCGGATCGCGTGCCGGATCGCCTGGGCGAGGGTGGCGGCCGTGCCGTTGCCGTCCGCGTCGTTCTGCTTGATCGGGATGATGGTGGCCTCGGGGGCGAGGCCGACGAAGCCGGTGCCCTTCACGGGGCGGGCCGCGATGATGCCCGCCACCCGTGTGCCGTGCCCGACGGTGTCGGTCGTGCCCTTGTTGTTGCCGCGGTCGAGGGGCTGGCCCTTCTTGTCCTTGGTGGGCAGGAAGTTGGCGCCCGAGGACGCGTCGACGGCGTGCGCGAGCTGGGGGTTGGCCGTGTCCACGCCGGTGTCGATGACGGCGACCCTGACGTTCTTGCCCTTGGACTGGTTCCACAGCTCGTCCAGGTTGACGCGTTGCAGGGACCAGGGCGTGCCGGCGTACTTGTGGTTGGTCTTGTCGAACGTGCACTGGTCGGAGGCGGAGTCCGCCGTGGCCGCGGGTGCCGTCAGGAGGGTGGCGGTCACCGCTGCGCTCGCCACCAGGAGAGTCGTACGGGTACGGGACGTGGACGTCATCGGCGTACCCCTCAGGAGCCCTGCGGCTGGCGGGCGGCCGCGGTCGACAGGCGGGGGCCGGTCGGCAGGAACTTGGACCAGGGCGCGGGGATGGGCGCGGGGTTCACGTCGGCGTAGCCGAGGCGGGTCTGCGCGAGCTTGGCCTCCTGCTGGAGCTGCTTGCGCTGCTTGTCGCTGACGCCGATGCCCTTGTCCACGCCGGCGCTGTCGTCGTTGGACTGCAGCGCGTAGCGCAGGCCGGTGTCGGTGACCAGGAAGACCGGGCCGGCCTTGGTCTCCCGGCCCTGGAACTGGCGGTAGAGCTGGCCGGAGCCGGCGGTGACGTAGGCGCTGGAGGAGCCGGTGGGCAGCACCGCGGGGAAGTCGGTGCCGGCCCAGGTGCTCAGGGTGGTGGCGCCGGTGTCGGGGTCGACGTGGTTGAGGATGGTGCAGACGGTGTTGCGGCTGCCGTCGGCCGTGGCCGGGTTGTTGACGGCGCTGGGCTTCTCGGTGGGCCAGGTGTGCTCGGCGGCGAACGGCTCGCCCCGGGTGATGGCGCCCGCGCTGACCTCCTGGGCGTGCCCGGCCTGGCCGAGCCTCACCAGGTCCGTGCTGGCCAGCAGGAGCTGGGCGACGAAGTCGGAGACGGGCGCGACCCGGCCGGGCAGGACGACGAAGTACTGCTCCTGGCCGTTGACGGGCGCCCGCAGCACCATGCCGACGCGGTTGGCCTGGGCGTCCAGCTGGCCGGGGGCGTTCGCGGCGGCGCCGGGCACCCCGGTGACCGACGGGAAGCTGATCGGGTCGCCCGGGTGCAGGGTGTCGATCCACTCCTTGGTCACCCGCTGCGGGGTGCGGTCGGCGCCCACGATGGTCTGGAGCAGCAGGCTGTCGCCGGCGTCCACGGGGTAGGCCCGGCCGTGCGCGTCGATCACGTACTGCTTCTGGTCCGGCGTGGCGACGTAGAGGAGTTCGCCGCCGCGCAGCTTCTGCCGGCCGCCGCGGAGCTTGTCCCGGTCCCGTTCGGCGAGGACGAACGCGGCCTTCTGGACGGAGCCGCCGCTGCCGCTCGGGCGCTCGCACACGGCCCACTCCTTGGCCGCGCCGGCCTCCTTGCCGGAGGGCAGCCGGTCGGGGGCGTAGGGGATGCCGATGGTGACGCCGTGCGGGATCTTGCCGTTGTCGAGGACCGACTCGTCGACGGTGACCACGTCGACGTCGCTCTGGGTGTCGAGGACGAGCTTGGCCGACGCCATGTTCAGGACCGGGTGGAGCTGGACCTTGTCCTTGGTCTTCAGGACGACGTACCGGGTGGTGGACTTGCTGGCGATGATCACCTTCTGTCCGGGGGTGTCCCAGCCCTGCGGGGCCGTCGGCTTGAACATCCCCCAGGCACCGAAGGCCGCGAGCACGACCACGCCGACGATCGCGCCGGGCAGGATGGCGCGCAGCGGCCGGGGCGCTCCCTCGTCGGAGGCATCCGGTGACGACTGCACGAACGACGCGAGCATGCGGCGCTTCGCGAAGGTGTAGGCGTTGAGTTGGTCCCGCCGAGATGCCATCTGTGCCTGTTTCTCCCCGTGACTCACGCGGAGCGCGCCCGGGGACCACGCTCCCCCGCCCTCCGTTGTCGGACCCGGCCCCTACTATGCCTGGTACGGAGCGGGTCTCGTGGAGCGGGTAGGGTACCTGGGCCCTCAAGGGCCTTGTTCAGTGGCCTGGTTCCAGCGAGTTGTGAGCAAATCGGGGGGATGCAGTGATGGCTTCCGGAACGCGGACGCGAGCGCGCGGCCGGTCGGCGGCACGAGGCCGTGCGGCCGGGTCCGGGTCCGCGCCGCGCGCCGCGTCCGCCCGGCGCGGCACGGACCGCCAGCAGGTCACGCCCGGGCTCAGGCAACGGCCGGGCCAGGCCGGGTCGTTCCGTTTGCAACGGCTTGTGCTGGTGGAGCTGGCGGCGGCCGTGCTGCTCGTCGGCTGGGCCGTCGGCATGGCGGCCCTGGTGCCCGCGGCGGTGGTGGCGCTGGTGCTGCTCCTGCTGGCCTTCGTACGGCGGCGGGGCCGGTCCCTGCCGGAGTGGCTCGCCACCGCGCGGGAGCTGCGGGCGCGGCAGAAGCGGGCCGCGAACACCCCGATACCGCCGGGCACCGAGCCCGGACTGGTCCCGGCGGTGGAGTGCGAGCCGGCCCTGCGCACGTACTCGTACGGCCCGCGTGACCGGCGGCCGGTCGGCATCGTCGGGGACGGCACGTTCGTCACGGCCGTGCTCCAGGTGGAGGCCGACGCGACCGCGCTGCGCGCCGAACGGAGCCGCCAGCCGCTGCCGCTGGGCCTGGTGCGGGGCGCGCTGGAGGTGGACGGCATCCGCCTGGAGTCCGCGCAGATCGTGCTGCACACGCAGCCGGCGCCCGCGCTGCACCTGCCCCAGCAGTCGGTGGCCGTCGCCAACTACATCCCGTTGCAGGAGCAGACCGGCGCCCCGGCCGTACGCATCACCTGGATCGCGCTGAAGCTGGATCCCGAGCTGTGCGCGGAGGCCGTGGCCGCGCGCGGCGGCGGGCTGGAGGGCGCGCAGAAGTGCGTCGTACGGGCCGCGGACCACCTGGCGAGTCGGCTCACCGGCGCCGGGTTCCGCGCCCGGGTGCTGGACGAGGAGGAGCTGGTCGCCGCCCTCGCCACCTCGGCCTGCGCCAATCCGCTGGTCACCGCGGAGGCGGGGCGCAGCGAGACCCGGGAGCGGCGCACGGAGGAGTCGGGGCGCAGCTGGCGCTGTGACAACCGGCGGCACACCACGTACTGGGTGCGGCGCTGGCCCCCGCTGGGCGGCGGCCGGGCCGAGTCCCTGCCCCAGTTCGTCGCCCGGGTCACGGCGATACCGGCCCTGGCGACCACCTTCAGTCTGACGCTCGCGCCCGGGGAGCGGCAGGAGGTGTCGCTGTGCGGGCACCTGCGGGTGACCGGGCGCAGTGACGACGAACTCGTGGCGGCGCGGCGCGCGCTGGAGGCCGCCGCCCGGCAGTCCGGTGCGGGGCTGGCCCGGCTCGACCGCGAGCAGCTGCCCGGCATGCTGGCCACTCTGCCCCTCGGAGGTGCGCGGTGACGACGATTCCGACGACCGCCCCGGTGGCGGGCCAGGCGGCGCCCGGAACCCAGGAGCCGTCCGGGCTGCGGCGGACGGTGGACCGGCTGCGGCACGGGCTGGGCCTGATCGGGCCCCGGCACGGCCGGCACGGGCTGCCCGTACAGCAACTGGACGCGCTCGCCCTGCCCATCGGGGACGACGGGGTGGTGGCCGGTGTCGACGCCGAGGGACAGCCGGCCGTGCTGGGCATCAACCGGCCCACGCCCTACGACGTCGTCCTGATCGGCGGCCTGTGGACCGCGCAGGTACTGGCGCTGCGCTCGGCCGCCACCGGCGCCCGGGTCGCCGTGGAGACCGGCCGGCCGCAGGCCTGGATGCAGATGGTGCACGCGATGGGCGGCGGGCAGAACGGCCTGTCCGTGTACGACGTCGGGCGGGTGCCGCCGCAGGGTGCCTCCGCCGGTACGCCGGTGCTGGTGGTGCGGGACTGCGGTATGCGGCCCCCGCGCGGCCGGGTGGTCTCCGGCCCCTGGCAGTCGGTGCTGACACTGCTGCCGTATCTCAGCCCGGTCGCGCCCCGGCTGCTGCGGCAGGCTCGGCTCGCCGGCATCCAGCGGGTCTCGCCGGACGAGGCGGCCGAACTCGGGCGCACGATGGGGCTGTCGCGCACCGAGGTGGAGTCCCTGCCCGCGCTGCCCGACGGGGTCACCCTGTGGTGCACCGACCGTGACCGGCAGTACGTGCTGACGCAACCCACGGACGCCGAGATCGGATTGTTGGGCACACCGCGCAGGATGGACTGAACTGCCCTTGCCCGTCCCTTTTGTTCGGGTGGCCTGGTGGACCGGTGGGACGGTTGAGGCGTCTTCGGGCGGGCACCGGCCCGCCGGGCGGGCGCGGAGAGGCGGGCGGGCCTGCCGAGGTGCGGC
The DNA here is from genome assembly GCF_011820545.1 of Streptomyces sp. DSM 40868. Lineage (NCBI taxonomy): Bacteria > Bacillati > Actinomycetota > Actinomycetes > Kitasatosporales > Streptomycetaceae > Streptomyces > Streptomyces sp. DSM 40868. The sequence goes on along the minus strand of NZ_CP050504.1, from coordinate 6,317,850 downwards.
GTCCGGTGATTAGGCTGGGAGCGGGCGCGATGGCAGGACCCGTGGGCCGGGCGTCGGTGTCCCGGGGGGAGGTCCGGTGAGTCGGACCGCCCCGAACGACTACGGACGACTCGGTACGACACGACATGGTCGCCCCGGCACGGCATGAGGGTGCTCGACCACACCAGGAGGAATTGTGAGCAGCGATCGGGACGGGATGCGCGGGGGCTGGGACACACCCGGCGATGACCAGCCCGACGCGGAGGCCGTCGAGACCACCGGCGAGTTCACCATCGACTACGCTCCCCCCGCCTGGTACACGCAGAACGCCTCCGGTACGTCGGGGGGCGCGAGCGGGTTCACCGGTTCCGCGGATCCGGGCGCTCCGGCCGGCTCCGCGGTGCCGTCGTTCCCGACGAGCCCGCCGGCTCCTGCCCCTGCCCCGGCTCCTGCCCCTGGTGCCACGCCGCCGGCCGCCCAGCCGGCGGGCACGCCCGCGCAGGGCACTCCGTTCGCTCCGCCGTCGGGCGCTCCGTTCGGTCCGCCGCAGGGGACCGCGTATCCGCCGCCCGCTCCCGCGCAGGGGCCTTCGGGCACGCCTCCGCAGGGGGCGCCTTACGCCCCTGAGGGTGCGTCGTACGCCCCGCCCGCGCAGCCCGCGCCGCCGGCCGGCAGCCCGGTTCCGATGCCGCGGCTGCCCGAGGGCTTCGAGCCGCAGCAGCCGCAGTCGGCCGGGCAGGAGGCGTCGGCCGCCCCCTCCTCGGTCGAGCCGGAGACGGACAACGGGGACCTGGAGAGCGGGGCGACCATGCGGTTCTCCGCGGCCGCCCTCAAGCGCGAGATGGCCGAGTTCGCCGAGCGCGTGGCGGCCGAGGTCAAGCCGGCCGACGGCGCCGGCGGTTCGGCCGAGGGGGCGGGTGCCGGGGATTCCGGGGACCGGAAGGACGGCGAGGGCGTGGCGGCAGGGACCGCCGGCTCGGAGACCGTAGCGTCGGACTCCGACGCCTCCGACGCCGGTGGGACGTCGGGCGCTGGTGCGTCGGCGGACGCTGGTGTCTCGGGTGATTCCCCGTCCGAGGAAGGCGAGACCGGTCAGGGGGACTCGGAGTCCGCCGCCGACGGTTCCGTGACGGAGGAGGACACGGACGGAAAGCCCGCCGAGGCGGCCGCCCAGGAGGGGGGCGCCGGAGAGGGCGCCGCCGACTCCGAGCGGACCGAAGCCTCGGCGCCCTCGGACGCCGTACCGGCGGACGGTACGGCCCAGGGCACCACCGAGCAGCAGAGCACTCCCGAGGACGGCACGCCGAAGGACAGCACCCCGGGCGACGGCACCGCTAGTGACGGCGCCTCGGCCGCCGATGCCTCGAGTGACGCCTCCCAGCAGCTCACGGACGCCCAGTCGCCCGCCGCTCCCCAGCCCGGCGGCTACGGCTTCCCCCAGCCCCCGGTGACCCCGCAGCCCAGCGGCTACGGCTTCCCGCCGTCCCCCGCGCCCCAGCAGCCCGGTGTGCCCCAGCCCGGGGGTTACGGCTTCCCGCCGCCCCCGGCTAACCCGCAGCCCGGCGCCCCCCAGCCCGCCCCCGGTGCCCCGTACGCCGCCGCGCCGCCCGCTCCCCCGGCTCCGCAGGGGGCCCAGCCCGGCTGGACGCCGCCGCCCGCGCCGCAGAACGGGGTGCCCCCGCTGCCGCCCGCGTACCAGCCCGCCGCTCCCGCGCCCGCCGCCCAGTGGCCGCAGCAGCCCGGTCCGATGCCGGGTCAGCAGCCGCAGCCGGCGGACAGGGCAGGGCCCGGCCGGTGCGCCCGGTGCGCAGCCGCCGTTCCAGCCGCAGGCCCCGCAGCCCGCGCCCGCCGCGTGGCAGCAGCCGAACAACCCCGACCAGCCCCACACCCCCGGTCAGCCCGGCAACCAAGGTCAGCCCGGCCACCCCGGCCAGCCGAACCAGCCCGCCGCGCCGGCCGCCGGTCCCCAGCCGGTCCCCAACGGTCCCACTCCGCCCGGCGGCTACGGCTTCCCGCAGCCCGGGGCGCCCAACTCCCCGGCCCAGCCTGGCGGTTACGGCTTCCCCCAGCCCCCGGCACCCCAGCCGGCCCCCGGCGGCCCGACCCCGCCGAACCCCAACGGCCCCACCCCGCCCAACGGCTACGGCTTCCCGCAGCCCGGTATGCCCAACCCGCCGGCCCAGCCCGGCGGTTACGGCTTCCCCCAGCCTCCGCAGGGCCCGGAGTCCGGGGCGCCGCAGGCTCCGGTCGATCCGCGGTCCGGCGCGGCGTGGCCGCAGCCCGTGCAGCACGACCAGCGGCAGCCGACCAACCCCGGTGCCGCGCCGCTCGGTTACACCGCCGCCGTGGAGCTGTCCTCGGACCGGCTGCTCAACAACAAGAGGCAGAAGGCGAAGAGCGGCCGGCCCGCCGCGGGCGGCGGCCGGTTCAAGCTGGGCGGGAAGAAGGAGGAGGCCGAGCGGCAGCGGAAGCTGGAGCTGATCCGCACGCCGGTGCTGTCCTGCTACCGGATCGCGGTGATCAGCCTCAAGGGCGGTGTGGGCAAGACGACCACGACGACCGCGCTCGGCTCCACCCTGGCCACCGAGCGGCAGGACAAGATCCTGGCCATCGACGCCAACCCGGACGCGGGCACGCTCGGGCGCCGGGTGCGCCGGGAGACCGGGGCCACCATCCGTGACCTCGTCCAGGCCATCCCGTACCTGAACTCGTACATGGACATCCGGCGGTTCACCTCCCAGGCGCCCTCCGGCCTGGAGATCATCGCCAACGACGTGGACCCGGCCGTCTCGACCACGTTCAACGACGAGGACTACCGGCGGGCGATCGACGTCCTCGGCCGGCAGTACCCGGTCATCCTGACCGACTCGGGCACCGGTCTGCTGTACAGCGCCATGCGCGGGGTGCTGGACCTCGCCGACCAGCTGATCATCATCTCCACGCCCTCGGTGGACGGCGCGAGCAGTGCCAGTACGACGCTGGACTGGCTGTCCGCGCACGGGTACTCCGACCTGGTCTCCCGGTCCCTGACCGTGATCTCCGGGGTCCGCGAGACCGGCAAGATGATCAAGGTCGAGGACATCGTGGCGCACTTCGAGACCCGTACGCGCGGGGTCATCGTCGTGCCCTTCGACGAGCACCTGGCCGCCGGCGCCGAGGTCGACCTGGACATGATGCGGCCGAAGACCCGCGAGGCGTACTTCAACCTGGCCGCGATGGTCGCCGAGGACTTCACCCGGCACCAGCAGGCACAGGGACTGTGGACGAGCGACGGCAACCCGCCGCCGGTGGCCGCCCCGCCGATGCCGGGCCAGGCCGTGCCGGGCCAGCAGCTGTACGGCACGGGCCAGCCGCCTCAGGCACCGGACCAGCCGTACCCGCAAGCACCGGGCCAGCCCTACCCGCAGGCACCCGGTCAGCCGTACCCGCAGGCGCCCGGTCAGCCGTACGCCCCGGCGCAGCAGCCCTACCCGCCGCAGCAGGGCCAGCAGCCGCCGTACCCGGGCCAGCCCCAGCCGGGCGGCTACCCGCAGCCCGGACAGCCGCAGCCGCAGCCGCAGGCCCAGCCTCAGCCGTACCCGGGCCAGGCCCCGGGCCAGGGCCAGCAGCCGCCGCAGGCTCCGCCCCAGCAGTAGCGGGCAGGGGCAAGTGAAAGGGCGGCCGGTGCGCATCGCACCGGCCGCCCTTTCGCGCCGTAGAACCGTCGCCGGAACCGTCGGCGAGCCGGCGGACTACCGCTCCGCCGCCACGATCTCCCGGCAGCGCTGCACGTCCACGGCCATCTGCTCCAGCAGGGCCTCCAGCGACTCGAACTTCGCCTGGCCGCGCACATAGGCGAGGAAGTCGACGGCGACGTGCAGCCCGTACAGATCGAGGCCGACGCGGTCGATGGCGTACGCCTCCACCGTGCGCTCGGTGCCGTCGAACTGCGGGTTGGTGCCCACGGAGACGGCGGCCGGCATGGCCTCGCCCTGGGCGTGCAGGAAGCCCGCGTACACGCCGTCGGCGGGGATGGCGGTGTGCGGGAGCGTCTCGACGTTGGCCGTCGGGAAGCCCAGTTCGCGGCCGCGCTGGGCGCCGCGGACGACGACGCCCTCCACGCGGTGCGGGCGGCCCAGGATCTCGCGGGCGCCCGCCACATCGCCCTCGGCGACCAGGCGGCGGGTCAGCGTGGAGGAGAACGGCTCGCCGCCGCCCGCCTCGCCGGTGACGTAGAGGTCGACGACGTCCACCTCGAAGTCGTAGGTCTTGCCCTGCTCGGTGAGGAACTCGACGTTGCCGGCGGCCTTGTGGCCGAAGCGGAAGTTGGGGCCCTCCACGACCGCCTTGGCGTGCAGCTTGTCCACCAGCACCTTCACCACGAAGTCGGCGGGCGACAGCTTGGAGAACTCGGTGGTGAACGGCAGGACGAGGACCGCGTCGACGCCCAGCTCGGCCATCAGCTCGGCGCGGCGGTGGTGCGGGGCGAGCAGCGGGGGGTGGCTGCCGGGGCGGACCACCTCGCTGGGGTGCGGGTCGAAGGTGACGACGACGGCGGGCACGCCCAGTTCGCGGGCGCGGTCGACGGCGTGCTTGATGATCAGCTGGTGGCCGCGGTGGACGCCGTCGTAGGAACCGATGGTGACGACGCTGCGCCCCCAGTCCTGGGGGATGTCCTCCAAGCCACGCCAGCGCTGCACTGTGACCGCTCCTCGAACCCTTGTCCGTGTCTGTCCTGACCTCGTTGTGCAGGTCTAAGGGTGCCATGCCGGGTGCTCCGCGCCAGCATCGGCATGGGGGCTGTGACGGGGCGCACGTCGCGGCGGCGCCCGGGCGGTGCGCGTATGCCCCGTATCCGCCCAGGCCGGTACGGGTTCGCTCCTCACGCCGGTACGCGCACGCCCGCCAGGTTCTCGATCATGCGGCGGGTGCCGGGGCCGGTCAGCGCGGCCCAGTCGTCCGGGGCGTCGGTCAGCCAGCGGGCCAGGCGGGTGGCGAAGCCGGGCACGTGCCGGACGAGGTCGGACAGGCCCCGGTCGCAGCGGGCGGCACCCTCGGGCGTGCGGACGAGGAGCAGGCCGATGCGGTGGACCAGGTCCCGGGCCTCCTCCCCCGGCCCCGCCCCGGCGTCGTCCCGGGCCACCGCCGCGCGCAGGACGGCGTCCAGGACGGCCGGGTCCCGCTCCCGCTCGAGCAGGAACTCCAGCAGCTCGCGGCGGAGCGGACGGGAGGCGGGCGTGCCGGCGCCGGCCAGGACGGTGGCGACGCAGGCCCGGAGGGGTTCCGGGCCGCCGTCGAGCAGGGCGGTGACCAGCGGCAGCAGGACGGGGCGCGCGGCGGCGCCGAGGCCGAGCCGGGGGTCGACGGGGCGGGCGAGGCGCCCGGCGGTCTCCGGGCGCAGCCGCACCGCCTCCTGGAGCAGCGCGGCGACCGGCCGGGCGAGGGCCGGGGAGGTGATCTCGGTGAGGGTGCGCAGGTCGGCGTCCTCGGGGGCGCGCAGCCGGGCGCGGAAGGCGTCCAGGACCGGTTCGGGGTGGGTGGTCAGGGCCGGGAGGAGGGCGCCGGGCGGGATGCGCGGGTCGCCGTCGGCGAAGTGGCGCAGGGCCGCGGGCAGATGGCGGTCGCGGGTGTCCGGGTCGTGGACCAGGACGGCGCGGGCGGCGCCGTGCAGGGCGTGGTCGGCGGGGCGGGCGAGCACGGCGAGGGCGGCGCGGCCGAGCAGCGCGCGGTCCGCCGCCGTACGGACGTGGGGGGCGGGGCGCAGTCCGTGGGTGACGGCCGCGGCCCGGCGGGCGGGGCGCTCGTCGTGCGCCCAGCGGTCCACGGCCCGGCAGACGGCCGACGGCTCGTCCTCGGCGAGGGCGCCGAGCAGTTCCTCCGCGCGGGGGTGGGGGCAGTCCACCAGGACCTCGGTGAGGTCGTCCGGGGCGCGGTGCCGGTGGGTGTGCAGCAGCGCCTGCGCGGCCGTGGCCACGGTGGCGTGCGGGGTCGCGGGCAGCGGGCGCTCGTCGGTGAACCAGCGGGTCAGCAGGGGTTGTACGGCCTCCGGTGCGGCGGCGAGGAGTCCGGCGACGGCGTCCAGGTAGCGGGGGGCCGACGCGGACGGTGCGGGGTCGGCCGGCAGGAGACGGCGCAGCAGGTCCAGGCGCTCGGTGCCGGGGAGGGGCAGCGCGGTCCAGAAGGCGGGGCCGAACTCGGCCGGTGCCGGCCGCCGGTCCTGGCGCCAGGCGGCGACCCGGTCGGCGAGCAGCCGCAGCACGTCGGTGTACGGCGTCGCGTCCGGGACCTGGAGCAGGGTACGGGCGAGCAGCCGGGCGGCCCACCAGGAGCCGGTGTCGTACTCCAAGGCGTCCGCCAACTCCCGTAACCGCGCGCCCAATTGGCGGCTGCCGTGCTGGCGGGCGAGGAGCAGCAGAGCCTGGACGACGGGGCCGGTACGGTGGTGCGGCACCGGGACCGGGCGAGCCCCCTCGGGCCGCTCGCCGGGTGAGTGCACCAGGGCGCGCAGGGCCTCGTCGAGGTCCAGGTGCATGCCGTGCAGCCAGTCGGCCAGGTCCTCGTGGGCGAAGCGGTAGCCGCCGCCGGCCGGCACGAGGAGGCCCTCGGCGAGGACGGCGGAGGCCCAGCCGGTGCCCGCGCCGAGGCGGGCCGGGGCGGGTCCCCAGGGGAACACGGCCTCGAACGACTCCCGGTCCAGTTCGCCCTGCCCCGGGCCGAGGCTGCGCCGGGCCGCCTCGTGCACCTGCCCGGCCACCCGCGCGGCGAGCCGTCGTACGGCCGTACCGCGCAGCCCGCCGGCGACGGCGAGCCGGACCGCGACGCGCAGGCACACCAGGTCGAGGTAGGCGGCGAAGACGTCGTAGCGGTCCAGGGGCCCGGCGAGCGGGGCGGCCGGGGCGGCGGCCCGGACCTCGGACAGCAGCCGGAGGGTGAGCGGATGCCGGGCGTCCCGCTCGGCGAGGACGCCGTCCGCGAGGAGGTACCGGGCGCGGGCCCGGCGCGCCTCGTCGGCGGTGAAGTCGCCGATGGGGAGGCAGGGGGGCAAGGGGGCGGCGGGAGCGGGGCCTTCCTCGAGCGTGGGCGTGTGGAGCAGGTCTTCGGGGAACGCCCGCCCCGCGCGTTCCCAGTGTTCCTCGCGGCAGGCGACCAGCAGGCGGGCCCCGGTGTCGTGGAGCCAGTCGGCCGTGCCGCGGGTCCACTCGGGCAGGCGGTGGGCGAGGGCCGGGGGCATCTCCTCGGGGCCGTCGAGGAGGAGCAGCAGCGGGCGGCCGGCCCGGGCGGCGAGCCGGGCCAGGTGCTCCGGGGTGACGTCGCCCAGGTCCTCGGGGCGGACGGCGCGGGACGCGGCGACGATCCGGGTGGCGCGGGCCAGGGCGCGGCGCGCGGCGTCGGCCACCGAGCCGTCGGTGGCCGCCAGGTCGGCGCCGCGCAGCCACAGGGTGGGCGCGGGCCGCTCACCCCGGGCACGGCGGGCGGCGAGGGCCGCGAGCTGCGTCGTACTGCCGCTGCCCGGGGCGCCGACCAGGCCGAGTACGGGCCGGTCGCCGGCGGTGAAGGCGGTCAGCTCCCGCGCGATGCCGGGACGCTCCACCGGGTCGGCGGCGCCCGGGGGGCCGTCCTGGCCCACGGAGGTCGTGGTCAGCTGGAGGATGCCGGCGAGGTTGAGGTCGGCGCCGTAGGCGGGCACGGTGGCCGCGTTGCGGGCGAGGAGCGCGGCCAGGGCGTCGGCGGCGGGCCGCAGCGGGACGGCGAAGCCCGCCTCGCGTCCGCCGGCGCTCAGGGTGGTGCCGAGGACGCCGACGACCGCGCCGGTGCGGGCGTCGCACACCGGTCCCCCGGCCGCGCCGCCACCGGGCCTGAGCGCGTCCCGGCCGGCCGTGCCGATGGCCAGCTCCAGTACGTCCTCGAGAAGGTGAGGGCCGTCCCCGGCGGTGTACGTGGCCCGGGTGGCGGCCAGCACCCGCGCCTGGCGCCAGCAGCCGGCGGCGACCTGTACGTAGGTGCCCGCGTCGATCCGGTCCCGTACGGTCAGCGGCAGCGGGTCCGCGCCGAGGCCCTCGGTGCGGATCAGGGCGAGGCCCAGGCGGGGCAGCGGGGTGACCGCGTCGGCGGTGACCGTGCGGGTGCGCTCCCCAGGGGCGTGCAGCAGCAGCCGGGGGCGGCCGTCGACGGTCTCGTGGCTGGTGAGGAGGGTGCCCTCGTGGTCGGCGAGGAAGCCGAGGCCGAGGGGGCGGCCGGCCGGGTCGTGGATGCGTACGAGGGCGGGGTCGGTGCCGGTGGGCCGGACGACGTCGGGCAAGCCGCCCGTCCGGGCCGGTGCGCCGGGTTCCGGCCGCCCGTGTCCCTCCCGCTCCCGGCGCCCGCCTTCGGTGCGCGGGCCCCGTTCCGCCATGGCCGTACCTCCCCGCCCGTCCCTGTGCCCTGACCCGACGGTAGGCACGCGCGGCACGGCGGGGCTGTTCTCGCCTGAACGCGCCCCCTTCCGCTCCCCCGGTTCGCTCCGAGCGCCCGGCCGGTCGGGTGAATACGCGGGGGCTGTTGGAGAACCTTAGGGAGGGGGAAGAGGGGGGACCGTGGAGCGGCGGCAGGGCCCGGCCCGGGCGGGCCGCCGCTCCACGGCAGACGGCCGCGGAAGACGGCCACGGCACGCTGCCAGGGCAGGGCCGCTACGGCGTCCCGCCCCCCCTCAGCCGAAGACGGCCAGGCTCTTGGCCTTGCCCCGCTGCTCTTCGACGAGCGCGAGGAAACGGCCCTCGTGGTCGAACACGGCCACCGGACCGGCGCCCGCGTACTCCTCGGGGATCTCCAGCCGGACGCCGTTGAGCAGCAGCCGGGCCCGCTTGGCGTCGACCTGCCAGCGCGGGAACGCGGCGGTGGCGGCCTCGGCGATCGGCATCACGGTCAGCTCCTGCTGGAGCTGGTCCAGCGTCTTGGCCGCGTCCAGCTTGTAGGGGCCGACCCGGGTGCGGCGCAGCGCGGTGAGGTGGCCGCCGACGCCGAGACCGGCGCCCAGGTCGCGGGCGAGGGCACGGATGTAGGTGCCGGAGGAGCAGACCACCGACACGACCAGGTCGAGCACCGGGGTGCCGTCCTCGGCGACCGCGTCCCGGACGTCGTAGACCGCGAAGGAGGAGATGGTCACCGGCCGGGCGGGGATCTCGAACTCCTCGCCCTCGCGGGCCCGCTTGTAGGACCGTACGCCGTTGATCTTGATGGCGCTGACCTTGGACGGCACCTGCATGATGTCGCCGGTGAGCTTGGCGATGCCGGCGTCGATGGCGTCCCGGGTCACCTTGGAGGCGTCGGTGGACGAGGTGATCTCGCCCTCGGCGTCGTCGGTGAGGGTGGTCTGGCCCAGGCGGATGGTGCCCAGGTACTCCTTCTCGGTGAGCGCGAGGTGCCCGAGGAGCTTGGTGGCGCGCTCGACCCCGAGGACCAGGACGCCGGTCGCCATGGGGTCGAGGGTGCCGGCGTGGCCGACGCGTCGGGTCCTGGCGATCCCGCGCATCTTGGCGACCACGTCGTGCGAAGTGAAGCCCGACGGCTTGTCGACGATGACGAGGCCGTCGGGCGTGGTGTGCTTCTGGGTCATTCGGTGGCGTCGCCGTCCGTGTCGGTCTCGTCGTCCGCCGGCTTGCGGTAGGGGTCGGCACCGGCGGCGTACGTCGCGCCGGTGGCCGTCTCGCGCACCTTCTGGTCGGACTGCCGGGCCTTGTCGAGGAGGTCCTCGATGGTCCGGGCGGTGTCCGGCAGGGCGTCCGCCACGAAGGTCAGGGTGGGGGTGAACTTCACCTGGGCCGCCCGGCCCACCTCGGAGCGCAGGATGCCCTTGGCGCTCTCCAGGCCCGCCGCGGCGGCCTTCCGCTCCTCGTCGTCGCCGTAGACCGTGTAGAAGACGGTCGCCTCCCGCAGGTCACCCGTGACCCGGGTGTCCGTGATGGTGACGTGCGAGCCGAGCCGCGGGTCCTTGATCCCGCGCTGCAGCTTCTGGGCCACCACCTCCCGGATGAGGTCCGCCAGCCTTTTCGCCCGCGCGTTGTCGGCCACTGGTCCGTCTCCCGTTCTTTCTTCTTGCTTGCGTTCTGTGGTCTGGTCGTCGTCAGTCGTCTTCGCCGTGGAAGCGGCGTCGGACCGACAGCAGCTCCACCTCGGGGCGGGCGGCGACCAGCCGTTCGCACCGGTCCAGTACGTCGGTGAGGTGCGCCGCGTCGCCGGAGACCAGGGCGAGGCCGATGACCGCCCGCCGATGGAGGTTCATGTGGTCCACCTCGGCCGCGCTCACGGCGTACTTCCGCTGGAGCTCGGCGACGATCGGGCGGACGACGGAGCGCTTCTCCTTCAGCGAGTGGACGTCGCCGAGGAGGAGGTCGAAGGACAGAGTCCCCACGTACATGTTCGTTCCGGGTTTACCCGCCGGTACGGGATCGATGGCCTGGAGCCACGTTACCCCGTGCCCGGCGACGGCTCGACCGGGTTTTCCGGCGCCCGGAGCCGCCGTGCCGCCCGGAAAACGGCGCGCTGGCCGGCGGGACCGAGATCCCGCCGGCCAGCTTCGGATGCCGTGGGCCGTTACGCCCGCGGCTTCTCGCGCATCTCGTACGTCGCGATGACGTCGTCGACCTTGATGTCGTTGAAGTTTCCGAGGTTGATACCACCCTCGTAGCCTTCGCGGATCTCGGTGACGTCGTCCTTGAAGCGACGCAGGCCCTCGATGTTGAGGTTCTCCGCGACGACCTTGCCGTCGCGGATGAGGCGGGCCTTGGTGTTGCGGCGCACCTCGCCCGACCGGATGAGCACACCGGCGATGTTGCCCAGCTTGGACGACTTGAAGACCTCGCGGATCTCCGCCGTACCGAGCTCGACCTCTTCGTACTCCGGCTTGAGCATGCCCTTGAGGGCCGCCTCGATCTCCTCGATCGCCTGGTAGATGACCGAGTAGTACCGGACGTCCACGCCCTCGCGCTCGGCCATCTGCGCGGCACGGCCGGCCGCACGGACGTTGAAGCCGATGACGATGGCGTCGGAGCCCATCGCCAGGTCGATGTCGGACTCCGTGACCGCACCGACGCCGCGGTGCAGGACGCGGATGTCGACCTCTTCGCCGACGTCCAGCTGGAGCAGGGAGGACTCCAGGGCCTCGACGGAACCAGAGGCGTCACCCTTGATGATCAGGTTCAGCTGCTGGACCTCGCCGGCCTTGAGCACCTTGTCCAGGTCCTCCAGCGACACACGGCGCGTGCGCTTGGCGAAGGCCGCGTTGCGCTCGCGGGCGGCGCGCTTCTCGGCGATCTGACGGGCCGTACGGTCCTCGTCGACCACCAGGAAGTTGTCGCCCGCACCCGGGACGTTGGTCAGGCCGAGGACCTGGACCGGCGTCGACGGGCCGGCTTCGGCGACGTTGTTGCCGTTGTCGTCGAGCATGGCGCGGACTCGGCCGTAGGCGTCGCCGACCACCATCGTGTCGCCGACCCGCAGCGTGCCTCGCTGGACGAGGACCGTCGCCACGGCACCGCGGCCGCGGTCGAGACGGGACTCGATCGAGATGCCCTGCGCGTCCTGGTTCGGGTTGGCCCGCAGGTCGAGCGAGGCGTCGGCCGTGAGGATCACGGCCTCCAGCAGCGAGTCGATGTGCAGACCCTGCTTGGCGGAGATGTCGACGAACATGGTGTCGCCGCCGTACTCCTCGGCCACGAGGCCGTACTCGGTCAGCTGACCGCGCACCTTGGTCGGGTCGGCACCCTCGACGTCGATCTTGTTGACCGCGACCACGATCGGCACGTCGGCCGCCTTGGCGTGGTTGAGCGCCTCGACCGTCTGCGGCATGACGCCGTCGTTGGCCGCGACGACCAGGATCGCGATGTCGGTCGACTTCGCACCACGGGCACGCATGGCGGTGAACGCCTCGTGACCCGGGGTGTCGATGAAGGTGATCTTGCGCTCTTCGCCGTTGACCTCGGTCGCGACCTGGTAGGCACCGATGTGCTGGGTGATGCCGCCGGCCTCGCCCGCGATGACGTTCGTCTTGCGGATCGCGTCGAGCAGTCGGGTCTTACCGTGGTCGACGTGACCCATGACGGTCACCACCGGCGGACGGACGACCAGGTCCTCCTCGGAGCCCTCGTCCTCGCCGAACTCGATGTCGAAGGACTCGAGCAGCTCGCGGTCCTCCTCCTCCGGGCTGACGATCTGAACCGAGTAGTTCATCTCGTCGGCGAGGAGCTGGAGGGTCTCGTCGGAGACGGACTGGGTCGCGGTGACCATCTCGCCGAGGTTCATCATGACCGCGACGAGGGACGCCGGGTTGGCGTTGATCTTCTCCGCGAAGTCGGTGAGCGACGCGCCGCGGGAGAGACGGATGGTCTCGCCGTTGCCGCGCGGCAGCATCACGCCGCCGACGCTCGGGGCCTGCATGGCCTCGTACTCCTGGCGCCGCTGCCGCTTCGACTTGCGGCCACGACGCGCCGGACCGCCGGGACGGCCGAAGGCGCCCTGCGTGCCACCACGGCCACCGGGACCGCCGGGACGACCGCCGAAGCCGGGACGGCCACCGCCGCCACCGCCGGGACCACCCGGACGGCCGGCGAAGCCACCGCCGCCGCCACCGGGCCCGGCCGGACGGCCGGCGAAGCCGCCGCCACCACCGGGACGACCGGCGAAGCCGCCGCCGGGCCGACAGCCGCCGCCACCGGGACGACCACCGGCACCGGGACCGCGACCGCCGCCACCGGGGCCGGGACGCGGGCCGGCAGCGGGACGCTGCGGCATCATGCCCGGGTTCGGGCGCGGACCGGCCGGGCCGGGACGCGGGCCGCCCTGCGGGCGGGGCATGCCGGCCGGGGTCGGCCGGGGACCGCCGGGAGCCTGCGGACGCGGACCGCCGCCCTGGGCGCCGGGCGCCTGGGGACGGGGGGCGCCGCCGGGACCGCCGGGGCCGGGACGCGGGCCGCCCTGCGGGCGCGGGGCCTGCGGGCGGGCCATGCCGGCGTTGCCGCCGGACGTGAAGGGGTTGTTGCCCGGGCGCGGACCGGACGGACGGGCACCCGGACGCGGGGCCTGGCCGCCGGGACGCTGACCGCCCTGGCCCGGACGGGGCGCCTGGCCCTGGCCGGAAGCGGGACGGGCACCGCCGGGCTTCGGGGCGCCGGGACGGGCGCCGCCGGGACGCGGACCCTGGGCGGCCGGGGCCTGCGGGGTCTGCGCGGCCGGAGCGGCCGGCGGAGCGGTGAACTCCGGGGCGGCCGGGGCCGGGCGCGGCGCGGGCTTGGGACCGGGCACCGGGCGCGGACCCGGAGCCGGCGCGGGCGCCGCGGGAGCCGACGGGGCGGCCGGCTGCTGGGCAGCGGGCGCCGTCGGGGGCTTGGGAGCCGCAGCCGGCCGCGGGGCCGGGGCAGCGGGACGTGCCGCCTGCGCCGGAGAGGGCGCGGCGGGCTTGGGGGAGGCCTTGCGCGGGGCGGGCTTCGCGGACTTGCCGCTGCCACCGCCCTGGAAGGCGTCGGTCAGCTTACGTACAACCGGCGCTTCGATGGTCGAAGACGCCGAACGGACGAATTCACCGAGTTCCTGGAGCTTGGCCATGACGACCTTGCTCTCGACACCGAACTCCTTGGCGAGTTCGTATACCCGGACCTTAGCCACTTCGCTCCTTTGAGGTCCGGGTTGAAGCCGGACCGTCGCTAGTTCATGGGCGTACTCATCGCGTACTCATCGAGTGCTCATCGCAATCTCGACCTGCTTTCGACTCGCGAGGTACCAGGCCGTACGGGGTTCCGTACGGCACGTCTTACGGCGTTGCCTGCTCGGCAACTGTTGTCTGCTCGACGTATCGACGCAACGCCTTTGTGTCGAGCGGTCCCGGGACGCGCAGTGCCCGCGGGAACGCCCGGCGGCGTACCGCCTGGTCGAGACAGACCAGGGCGGGGTGCACATAGACACCCCGGCCGGGCAGCGTACCGCGAGGATCGGGGACGCATGCATCCTCGATTCCCACGATCCGCAGGAGATCGTTCTTGGCCGCCCGCTCCCGGCACCCCACACAGGTGCGTTCAGGGCATGCTCGGGTGTGCGTCCGGCCAGACACAGTTAAGTCTACCTCCCCGTACCGACCTCACCCCTTTGGGGCAAGAATCGAACGGCTGTTGTCGTGATCTCAGCGTCGGGCGGCCGGGATCTATTCCCCGGCCCCGGGGCCGCCGTGCGGCTCCAGGGCTGGTCCGGGCGCCCTCGGTGCGTGTCGCGGCTACGCGCCGGCCTGCTCGGTGTCTGGCCGGATATCGATCCTCCAGCCGGTGAGGCGGGCGGCGAGGCGGGCGTTCTGGCCCTCCTTGCCGATCGCCAGCGACAGCTGGTAGTCCGGCACGGTCACCCGTGCGGAGCGGGCGGCCATGTCCACGACCTCCACCTTGCTCACCCGGGCGGGTGACAGGGCGTTCGCGACCATCTCCGCCGGATCGTCCGACCAGTCGACGATGTCGATCTTCTCGCCGTTCAGCTCGCCCATCACGTTGCGCACCCGGCCGCCCATGGGGCCGATGCAGGCACCCTTGGCGTTCAGGCCCGAACGGGTGGACCGTACGGCGATCTTGGTGCGGTGACCGGCCTCACGGGCGATCGCGGCGATCTCCACCGAGCCGTCGGCGATCTCCGGCACCTCCAGGGCGAAGAGCTTCTTCACCAGGTTCGGGTGGGTGCGGGAGAGCGTCACGGACGGGCCGCGCACGCCCTTGGCCACGCGGACCACGTACGACCGCAGGCGCATGCCGTGCGGGTAGGTCTCGCCGGGCACCTGCTCCTGCACCGGCAGGATGGCCTCCAGCTTGCCGATGTCCACGAGCACGTTCTTCGGGTCGCGGCCCTGCTGGACCACGCCGGTGACGATGTCGCCCTCGCGGCCGGCGTACTCGCCGAGCGTCGCGTCGTCCTCGGCGTCGCGCAGCCGCTGCAGGATCACCTGCTTGGCGGTGGTGGCGGCGATACGGCCGAAACCGGACGGGGTGTCGTCGAACTCACGGGGCGCCTGGCCCTCGGCGAGGTCCTCGGGGTCCTCCTTCGCCCACACGGTCACATGCCCGGTCTCCCGGTTGAGCTCCACGCGCGCGTGTCGGCGGCTTCCCTCGGTGCGGTGGTAGGCGATGAGGAGGGCCGACTCGATCGCCTCGACCAGCAGGTCGAAGGAGATCTCCTTCTCCCGGACCAAACCCCGCAGGGCGCTCATGTCGATGTCCACGGCTACGCCTCCTCCTCTTCCTTCATGTCCTTCTTGCTGTCCTTGCGGTTGAACTCGACCTGCACGCGCGCCTTGGCGATCTCGGGGAAGCCGAGTCTGCGGGTGGTGGCCTTGCGGCCCTTCACCCCGGGCACCTCCACGTCGATGCCCTCGTCGTCGACGTCCAGGATCCGCGCGACCAGCTCGCCGCCCTCCGTGAGCTGGAACTTCACGAGCCGGTCGACGGCGCGCACGAAGTGCCGGTGCTCGGTGAGGAGGCGCTCCGCGCCGGGGGTTCCGACCTCCAGGTCGTACGCGCCCTCGCCCATCGCGTTCGTCTCGTCCAGCCGCGCCGAGAGCGCGCGGCTCACATCGGCGATCCGGTCCAGGTCCGCTCCGGTGTCGGAGTCGACCACGACGCGCAGCACCCGCTTGCGTCCTACGGAGTCCACGGCGATCTCTTCGAGATCCAGCCCATGGGAGGTGACGAGCGGTTCCAGCAGCTCTCGCAGCCTCTCGCTCTGGGTGGTGCTCATCCGGGTGACTCCTCGGCCGCGTGTGCTGTTGTGGGATGGGTCGCGTGTCTGGTCAAAGGGTACTGCCTCCGGCGGGGGGTGCTTCGCAGCGGAGCCCGGGGCCGCGTGCCGGTACGGCCGCGTGCCCACGGGTGGCACCGCTGAGCCGGTGACATGCGGGGGGCGGATGCGCGGGTACCGTGATCAACGGCGGGCGCCGTCCCGCCCGTGTGTTCGTACGAGCCCCCCGAGGACGTCAGCCGTGCCGTACCCCCCGCCGTCGCGCACCCCCTCGGGGCCGCGCAGAAGAACCCTGCTGGCCTCGGCCGCCGGCGCCGCCCTGCTGGCGGGCTGCTCGGCCGGAGCGGACTCCGGCGACGACGGCCCGTCGGCCGACGCGCGGGCACGCGCGCGTGCGGCGCGGGACAGCCGGGGGCTGCTGGCGCGCTACGACGCCGTGCTGGCCGCGCATCCCGCCCTGACGGACCGGCTGCGCCCGCTGCGCGCCCAGGTCGCGGCGCACGCGGCGGTGTTCGAGGACGGTACGAAGCCCTCGCCGGCGGCGTCGAAGTCCGCCGCCGCGCCCGCGCCCGTGCCCGCCGCCGAGAAGGACGCCGTGGCCCAGCTGGCCGCCGCCGAGCGCGCGCTGGCCGACCGGCGGGCCAAGGAGCTGCTCCAGGTGCCGGGCGAGCTGGCGCGGCTGCTGGCGTCGGTCGCGGCGGCCGGGGCCGCGCACGCGTACCTGCTGACGGAGGTGGCCAAGTGAGCGAGGAGGCACGGCAGGCCGAGGTGACCGCGCTCCAGGCGGCACTGGCGGCGGAGCACGCGGCGGTGTACGGCTACGGGGTCGTCGGCGGGCGGATCGGCGAGCGGCGCCGGGGGGAGGCGCGGGCGGCGTACGACGCCCACCGGGCGCGCCGGGACGCGCTGGTGCGCGCGGTGCGTGACCTGGGCGCCGCCCCGGTCGCCGCGAGCGCCGCGTACGAGCTTCCGTTCCCGGTCGGGGACGGGGCGGCGGCGGTGCGGCTGGCCGCGCGGCTGGAGGAGCGGCTGGCCGGGGTCTACTCGGACCTGGTGCGGGCGGCGACCGGGGATCGGCGGGCCGACGCGGCCGGGGCGCTGCGGGAGACCGCGGTGCGGGCGGTGCGCTGGAGCGGGCAGAGCGTAGCCTTCCCTGGGCTCGCCGAGCGGTCCGGCGACCGGACCGACGAGCGGACCGGCGCGGCCGGCACGACTGCGACGGCCACCGCGTCCGCCACGTCCGCCACGGCTCCGGCGAGGCGCTGAGGCACCGGCAGGAGGCCCGTACGCCCGTCGGAGGACGGACCGGGAGCCGACAAGGACCCACAGGAAGGGAACGACTCGCGCATGGCTTGGGAAGCGCCGCCGCGCCTGGTACGGGCGCTCGGTGAGACGGCACCGGCCGGGGACGACTGGCTGGCGCGGCTGCCCGCGGCGGCCGAGGAGGCCGTCGCCCGGCGCGGGTTGACCGTGGAGCGGGTGCAGGTGCCCGGCGGGCGCAGCAGCCTGGTGCTGCTGGTACGGCTGCCGGACGGCACCCCCGCCGTACTGAAGCTCGCGCCGCCCCGGGCCCGCCCGGAGAGCGAGCGGGCCGCGCTGGCGCACTGGGCCGGGCTGGGCGCCGTACAGCTGCTGGAGGACGGCGCGCAGGACGGGGCGCTGCTGCTGGAGCGACTGCACCCGGATGTGTCGGTGCGTTCGCTGCCGGAGGCCAAGGCGCTGCTGGAGGCGGCGGGGACGCTGCGCAGGTTGTGGGTGGAACCGCCGGCCGGGCACGCCTTCGAGACCGTCGCCGAGCGCACCGGGCGGCAGGCGGCGGCCATGCGGGCCGGCGCCGGGACCGACCCCGAGGTGGCCCCGCTGGTGGAGTCGGCGTTGGCCGCCCGCGAGGAGCTGCTGGCCGCGCCGCCCGAGGAGCGGCTGCTGCACGGCACGTTCCGGCAGAGCAAGGTGCTGTCGGGCGAGCGGATGCCGTGGCTCGCGGTGGGCCCGGACCCGGTGGTCGGCGAGAGCGCCTTCGACCTGGCGCGGCTGGTCCGGGACCGGGTGGAGGACCTGATCGCCCAGCCGTCCGGCCCGGCCACCACCCGCCGCCGGATCAAGCGGCTCGCGGAGTCCCTCGAAGTCGACCAGGACCGCCTGCGCGGCTGGACCCTGTTCCGCGCGGTGGAGTCCGGCGCCCGAGCCCTCCGCGTGGGCCGCCCGACAGACGCGGAGCTGTTGCTCGAGTTCGCGGGCTGGCTTTAGCGGGGGCCGGCTGTGACGACGCCCCCGGGGAAGTCCCCGGGGGCGTCGGCGGTGGGCCTGGGGTCAGGCCGTCAGGCGGGCGAGGGCTTCCTCGACCGTGAGTTCCTCGCGTTCCCCGGTCTTGCGGTCCTTCAGTTCCAGGACGCCCTCGGCGGCGCGGCGGCCGGCGACCAGGATCTGGGGGATGCCGATCAGCTCGGAGTCGGTGAACTTCACGCCCGGGGAGACCCCGGCCCGGTCGTCCACCAGGACGCGGACGCCCGCGTCGGCGAGCTTCCCGGCGACGTCCAGCGCCAGCTCGGTCTGGAGCGCCTTGCCGGCGGCGACCACGTGTACGTCGGCCGGGGCGACCTCCTTGGGCCACACCAGGCCCTTGTCGTCGGCGGTCTGCTCGGCGAGCGCGGCGACGGCGCGGGAGACGCCGATGCCGTAGGAGCCCATGGTGACGCGGACCGGCTTGCCGTTCTGGCCGAGGACGTCCAGCTTGAGGGCGTCGGCGTACTTGCGGCCCAGCTGGAAGATGTGGCCGATCTCGATGGCGCGGTCCAGCTGCAGGCCGGTGCCGCACTTCGGGCAGGGGTCGCCGTCCTGGACCACGACGACGTCCACGTACTCGTCGACCTCGAAGTCACGGCCGGCGACGACGTTCTTCGCGTGCGTGTGCTCCTTGTTGGCGCCGGTGATCCAGGCGGTGCCGGGGGCGACACGCGGGTCGGCGATGTACTTCACCTTCTCGCCCAGCCCCTGCGGGCCGACGTAGCCGCGGACCAGCTCGGGGTGGGCGGCGAAGTCGGTCTCGGTGACCATCTCGACGGCGGCCGGGGCGAAGTGCGCCTCGACCTTGTCCAGGTCCACCTCGCGGTCGCCGGGCACGCCCACGGCGACGATCTCGCCGTCCACCTTGACCAGCAGGTTCTTCAGCGTGGCGGAGGCGGGGACGCCGAGCGAGGCGGCCAGCGTCTCGATGGTCGGGGTGTCGGGGGTGGGGATCTCCTCCAGAGCGGGCACGGCGGAGCCGTCGACCGGCGTGAGCTGGTAGGTGATCGCCTCGGTGTTGGCGGCGAAGTCGCAGTTCGGGCAGTCGGCGAAGGTGTCCTCGCCGGCCTCGGCCGGGGCGAGGAACTCCTCGGACTTGGAGCCGCCCATGGCGCCGGCGGTGGCCGCGCAGATGCGGTAGTCGAGGCCGAGGCGGGCGAAGATCCGCTGGTATGCCTCGCGGTGCAGGGCGTAGGAGGCGCCCAGGCCCTCGTCGTCCAGGTCGAAGGAGTACGAGTCCTTCATGAGGAACTCGCGGCCGCGCAGGATGCCGGCGCGGGGGCGGGCCTCGTCGCGGAACTTGGTCTGGATCTGGTACAGGATCACCGGCAGGTCCTTGTAGGACGTGCACTGGTCCTTGACCAGGAGGGTGAAGATCTCCTCGTGGGTGGGGCCGAGGAGGTAGTCGCCGCCCTTGCGGTCCTTGAGCCGGAACAGCTCCTGGCCGTACTCGTCCCAGCGGCCGGTCGCCTCGTACGGCTCGCGGGGCAGCAGGGCGGGGAGGGTGACCTCCTGGGCGCCGATGGCGTCCATCTCCTCGCGGACGACGCGCTCGACGTTGGCGAGGACCTTCTTGCCGAGGGGCAGCCAGCTCCAGATGCCGGCCGCCGTGCGGCGGACGTAGCCGGCGCGGACGAGGAGCTTGTGGCTGAGGACCTCGGCGTCCGCCGGGTCGTCGCGCAGCGTCTTCGCCATCAACTGGGACATGCGCTGGACCGGTGCCTTGGCCATGGTTCTCGTACTCCTGCCGGGTAAAGGTGGTGGCATGGAGGTTATCCGGGCCGCCCGCACCGGCGGAAATCGGTTAACGCCGACGCAGTGGCAGCGGGGCGCCCATCACGGCGTAGGGGCGGGGCGCGCTCGGGAAGTGCACCTGGCGGGCGAGGTCGGTGTAGCCGAGGGAGCGGTACAGGCCGCGGGCGGGGCTGTCGATGTCGATCGCGGAGAGGATCGAGCGGGGTTCGTCGGCGGTGTCGGTGATGGTGGTGATCAGCTTCCGGCCGAGGCCACGGTTCTGGTGGTCGGGGTGGACGTGCAGCTCGGTGATGACGAAGGAGTCGTCCAGCCAGGAGTCGTTGCCGTTCGCGCGCAGGTAGGGCTCCACGACGGTGGACCACCAGTGGGTGCGGCTGTTGGGCATGCCGTACACGAAGCCGACGAGCCGGCCGCCGGCGGTCGCGCCGTAGGCCCGGGCGCCCTGGTACTGCATGTGGCGCTGGACGATCTGCCGGCGTACGGCGACCTCCTCGGGGCCCAGGCCGAAGGCGACGGCTTGGACAGCCAACGCCTCGTCCACGTGGGCGGTGAGGTCCAGGGGGCCGATCTCTGGGTCCATGCGGGGAGCGTACAGGGCGGTCAGAAGAGCACACTCATGAAGGCGCCGACCTCTTCGAACCCCACCCGCCGGTACGTCCTTCTCGCCGCGGTGTTGAAGTCGTTGACGTAGAGGCTCGCGACGGGGGCGAAGTCGGCGAGGGCGTAGCGCAGCACGGCGGCCATGCCGGGCGCCGCCAGGCCCCTCCCCCGGTACTCGGGGGCCACCCATACGCCCTGGATCTGGCAGGCCTGCGGGGTGGCGGCGCCGATCTCCGCCTTGAACACGACGCGGCCGTGTTCGTCGACGCGGGCGAAGGAGCGGCCGGAGCCGACGAGTTCGGCGACGCGGGCCTGGTAGAGCAGGCCGCCGTCGCCGGACAGCGGGGAGACGCCGACCTCCTCGGTGAACATCGCCACGCACGCCGGCATGATCGTTTCCATCTCGTCCTTGCGGACGCGGCGGACGTAGGGGTCCGGGGCGATGTCGTCGGGCATGCGGTCGGTGACCATCAGCGGCTGGTGGGCGCGGACGTCGCGGGCCGGGCCCCAGTGCGGCTCCAGCAGCCGCCACAGCTCCGCGGTGGCCTCGGCGGGGCCGACGATGGAGGAACAGCGGCGGCCGGCCCGGCGGGCGCGGTCGGCGAAGGCGCGCACGGCGCGCGGGGTGGCGCAGATGGGGACGAGGTTCGCGCCCGCGTAGCAGAGGGACGTGAGCATGCCGTCCTCGTACCAGCCCCACATCTCGCCGCCGAGCCGCCAGGGGTCCAGTCCTGCGACCCGGACCCTGGACGTCACGAAGGCATTGGCGACCGGCTCACGGTCGAGCACGGCGAGCGCCGCGTCCAGGTCGTTCGGTTCCAGGACCCGGGTGGTGGTCTGGGTCAACACTACGGGGCCTCACGGTGGGGTTCTGCTGGTCCCGGCACTGTACCCCGGGTGCCCGTGAAGCGCTCCCCACCGGTCTGCGACCGCTCTCAGGAGGATTTGTCCAGGACGGACCTGCAATAGTCTTCCGGGGGCAGATATGAATGATCTGCCACATAATGGACAATCATGGCGGGAGACGCATACGTGATTCCCTCGCCGTTCGGCACGTAGATCTCTCCGCTGCCGATGAAGATGTTCCCCCTGGACGTATTCTGCCTGGCCGTCGGAAAGTCAGGGCAGAGCTCACAGAAATGCATTCCTCGCTGGACGTTCTCCGCGCGGCGAGCCAGTTCCTCGAGGGCCTCGACCAGACCCTCCGGCGCAACCCCCGTGGCGTACGGGTGATCCCGGGAAAGCCAGCCCACATTGAGCATTTCCCGGTCGTCGGCATCGTAGGAATAGGGGCTGAGGTCAGGGTAGTACGCCATTGCATCACCAGGGTTTCACGTGTTCGCGGCAGACCAGCACATGGACCGCGCCCATGCCTTCAGTGACGATCTCACTGAGCTTCGTCGGAGCGTTCACGGTGATGGACTTGCTGCTGATCATCAGATTCTTCGGCGTGTCGACAGTATAGTCGAGCACTTGCTTTCCGGGGCCGAAGGTTTCCACGGGCGGATGGTTCGCACCGGTTTCGATTTCGTACGCGAGAGCGTCTTTCAGGCGTTTACCGTCTTCCACGTAGAACTTGAGCCACGTTCCACCCGGCACGGTCATATCGCCCGCACCGAATTCGTAATACCCGTGCCCGGAGATGACCTTGGAGTTGTCCGTCCGCCCCTTCTGGGTCACACTCTTCGCCCACTCGTGCCCCTCTCCTTGACCGAAGGTGGGCTGCGCCCGTCGATCCTGTCCCGGCGGGCAGGGAGACAGTCCGTACGGGTCGACCCACACCCCGGGATTGGATACGTAAGTGGCCGGGTTGGGAGCAGGTGCCAGTCCGAGCGGGTCGGGTGTGAGGTAGCGGGCCGTTTCCGGGTCGTAGTGGCGGAAGTAGTTGTAGTGGAGGCCGGTTTCCGGGTCGTAGTACTGGCCTGGGAAGCGTAGGGGGGTGTAGGTGGTGCTGTTTGTCGACCAGGCCGTTGTGCCCCAGAGGGTGCTGCGGGTGTGCCAGGCGATGTCGCCCTGGGCGTCGATCAGTTCGCTCGGGGTGCCGACCAGGTCGGTGATGATGGCGAAGAAGCGGGAGTCGATCTCCTCCTGGGACGCTTCGGCTGCCGTGATGCGTTCTGTTTGGGCGAGGGGGCGTAGGCCCTGGTGGTCCCAGGTGAGGGTGACCGGGTGGGGGAAGGCTTCGGATGTTGTTGTCTGTTCGCAGAGGGTTGTGCCGTCCCAGGTGAAGTCCACCCGTTCCATGACCGTTTCGCCGTCTTCGGCCAGGCGGAGTTTGGCGGTGCGGCGGCCCAGGGGGTCGTAGGTGTAGCGCCAGCGGGTGCCGTCGGGGGTGACCACTGAGGTCAGGCGGTCTTCGGCGTCCCATTCGTAGTGCCAGGTGTCCGGCTTCCTCGACAGGCGGGTCTTCTGCCGGAGGGTGATGCGGCCCAGGGCGTCGTGTTCGTAGCGGACGTTGCCGGCCCGGGTGATGCGGGTGCCGGTGTAGGTGCGGGGGCCCGTCGACTCCGCTCCCGGGTGGGTCGTCGGCCAAGACGCCTGGGTTTGGTTGCCTGCCTCGTCGTAGGCGTAGCGTTCCGTCCAGCCTGCCGCGTGGACCGCCGTCACGCGGCCCGTGGCGTCCAGGTCGAAGCGGCGGGGGCCCGACAGGTGGTCCTCGATGGCGGTCACGTTGCCGTCGGCCCGGTAGGTGTACGTCCGGTGCTGGACCCTCTGACCGCCAGCGCTGGTCACCGACTGGGTCGTCAGGCGGCCCAGCGCGTCGAAGGCGTGCTCCAGGGTGACCGCCCCGCCGATGTGGCGGGTCCGTTCACGGCCCGTCTCGTCGTACGTGAAGTCGATCGCGCGGCCGGACGCGACCATGCCCGTGACGCGGCCCGCCTCGTCGTAGGACCAGGTGGTCTTCGCCCCGGTCGGGGTCACCCGGCTCGTGCGGCGGCCCAGGGTGTCGTAGGTGTACCTCACCGTGCGGTCGTTCACGGTCTCCGAGCGCAGGTTGCCGTGGCGGTCGCGGAGCAGGGTGAGAGTCGTGCCGTCCGGGCCTACCGCGTGGGCGAGTTGGTCGGTCAGGTCGTAGGCGTACGTCGTGACACGGCCCGCCACGGTCTTGCGGATCACCTGGTCCTGCGCGTCACGCTCGAACGTCGTCACCTCGCCGAGGGCGTTGCGGCGGGCGGTCAGACGGCCGGCCGCGTCGTGCTCGTACGTCAGGGTGCGGCCGTCGAAGTCCGTCTCGGAGAGCAGACGGCCCACCGGGTCGTAGGTGTACTCCCACGTCAGGCCCTGTGGGTTGGTGACCTTGGTCAGGCGCAGTTCGGTGTCGTGGGTGAATTCGTAGCGGACGCCGTCGGGGCCCGTGCGGGCCGACAGCAGGTCGAAGTGGGTGTACTCGAAGCGGGTGACGCCGCCGAGGGGGTCGGTGTGGGTGGTGCAGTTGCCCTCGCCGTCGTACGTCCAGGACTCCGTCGTGCCGTCGGGGGCGGTACGGCGGGCCAGGTGGCCTTCCACCGTCCATTCCAGGCGGGTCGTCGCGCCGGTGGGGTCCGTGATCGCGATCGGGCGGCCGAAGGCGTCCCTGGTGTAGCGGGTGACCGCGCCGAGGGGGTCGGTGACCTCGACCGGAAGGCCCGCGCGGTCGCAGGTCACCCTGGACGTGTGGCCCAGGGGGTCCGTCACGGAGGTCAGGTGGCCGGCCTCCGTGTAGGTGAAGCGGGTCGTCTGGCCGGCCGGATCTGTTACCGACGTGCGGTTGCCCCGGTCGTCGTAGGTGATCCGGTGGGTGTTGCCGTCCGTGCCGGTCACCTTGACCGGCAGGCCCGGGGCGCCGTACTCCGCCGTCGTCTCGCGGCCGTCGGGGCGGACGACCGAGACGAGGTTGCCGTCGTCGTCGTAGCGGAACGTCGTCGTGCGGCCCAGGGGGTCGGTGACGGACAACGGGCGGTTGTGGCGGTCGCGGGTGAAGTGGGTCGCGGCGCCCAGCGGGTCGATCTCCGTGACGACCTGGCTGTCCGCGTTGATCAGGTAGCGGCGGGTGTGGCCCTCGCCGGTGACCGTGGTGGTGACGCGGTGGCCGGTCGCCGGGTCCGTGTCGTCGTACGACAGGCGCAGCGCCATGTGTCCGTGCGAGCCGCTCTCGGCGATGCAGCGGTCCCGGTCGTCGTACTCGTAGGTGTAGCCGCGGTCGTTCGTATCCGTCCAGGACGTCACGCGGCCCCGGTTGTCGTAGCCGAAGCGGAGGGGCAGACCCGAGGAGTTGAAGACCTCGGTCAGGTTGCCCTCGGGTGAGTAGCCGTACCGCTTGATCTCGACGTCGGTGCCGTCGGGGGCCGCGCCCGCGAGGTGGAGGGCCGTGATCCGGTCGCCGGCCGTCGTGATCCTCAGCCGGTGACCGGCCGAGGAGGTGATCGCCAGCGGGGTGCCTTCGGTGTCGTACTCGAAGGTCAGCCAGTTGCCGTTGCGGTCGTCGATCTGTTCCAGCAGGGCCCGGCCCCCGGGCCCGTCGGCGAAGTGCCGGACGCGGCCGGAGCGGGGGTCGGTGATCGTGTAGCCACCGTCCACGCGGGCCAGCGGCCACCGGTTGCTGCCGTGGGTGGGGAGGGTCGGGGCGTCCGGCCGCGGGTGGGGGTAGGTCAGGAGCAGGCCGTCCTCGGTGACGAAGACGACGCCCTCGGCGTCGATGGCCAGGTGCTGGTCGACCGTGGAGGACCAGGACGGGCCGAACCAGTGGCCCAGGCGGTAGCCGGACTCGACGCGGCGGGTGAAGACCAGGGGCAGCGTGCCGGGGAGGACGACATCGGTCTGCGGCAGGTACATCTTGCCGGTGACCAGGTCGACCGGGTCCGTGTTGTCGTCCTGGACCTTGTTCTTCGGGTTCTCCGCGGTGCCCTGCGGGTCCTCGGCGGCCGCCCGGCGGGCCGCGCTCCGGGTGTCGTTCGAGGCCGCGCCGCCCAGACCGTCGAGCTCGCCTGGCAGGCTGCGGACGCCGGGGAGGGAGATTCCGTCGAAGAGCGCGCCGAGACCGCCCGCCTCCCCCGCCGCCTTGGCCATCGCGCCACCGCCGCCGAAGGCGCCGCCGAACGCCATCCCGTACAGCGCCGCGTCGCTCGCCTCGTCCAGGCTGAGGCCCTTGCTCTCGCCGGTGACCATGGCGACAGGCTGGGTGACGGCCAGGTCGACGGTGACCGACTCGACGCCGCCGATCGCGGCCGTGGCCAGGGTGGTGCCCGCGATCGTCGCGATCTCCGTGGACACCGTGATGCCCAGGCTGCCGGCCAGCTCCACGATGCTCGCGGTGGCGGCGGCCGCGGCGGCCTCGGAGATACCGGCCGTGAAGATGGCCAGCGCCGTGCCCGCGCCGACGATCTCCAGCTCGTGTTCCAGGCTCTTGACCACCTTGTGCACGGCGTCGGCGTACTTGTCGAGCGCCTTCGCCATGTCCCGGGCGGCGTCGGCCATGTCCTTCAGCCAGCCGTGGCCGTCGTGGTAGTAGCGGCGCCAGAACGGGTCGTCGAAGGCGGAGATCGCCTCGCCCTTGTTGTCCTCGATGATGCCGCGCGCCGTCTTGTTGGCGGCGACCATCACCTCCTCGACGTCGTCGGCGAAGTCCCGCCACGCCTTGGCCGCGTCCCGCAGCCCGTCCTCGTCGGCGTCCGGCCACCACATGCCGGTGAGGTCCTGGACGATCTCCTTCGCCTTGTCGGCCGCGCTCACTTGGCGCCCTCGCCCTTGTCGTGGCCCGGCACCCGGATCTTGCTGAACATCGACCGGACGAGCTGCTCGTTGTCGACGTGGCCGTCCGCCATGTCGCTCATCGCCACGTGGATGCTGGCCAAGCCCTCGGCGAGGATCTTCGCCGCGTTCTCGATCTTCGTGACGTTCGGACCGTACGCCTGGTGGAACTCCTTGCCCTGCTTGTCGTCACCCCAGGGTGAACCGGCCGCGGCGAGCGCCGTCTTGAGCTTGGTGAGCGCCTTGGTGAGGTCCTGGCTGTGCGTGTGGAAACGCGGAGCCGTCTGCTTCAGGTCGGCGATCTTGATGTCGAGTATCTTGCCGTCGCCGCTGCCGCCCTGGTCACCCATGGTGCCGCGCCCCTCCTCGTCCTTCTGTACACCGGCTGGAAAACGCCAGTGATCAAGACGAGTTCGCTATCGGGAGCGGCACCCAAGGGCTGGTAAAGATCCGTTCAGGATCGCGCAAGCCCGAGGAAGGCGTGCCATGCGGTCGCGGGCACGGCGAGGGTGGGGGCGGTGGCGGGGTTCTGCTTGGAGTCACGGACGTGGATGGTGGTGGGGCAGGCGGCTACCTCTACACATTCGCCGCCCTCGCCACTGCTGTAGCTGGACTTGCGCCAGTTGAGGGCTACCTCTACGCACTCGCCGCCCTCGCCATCGCTGTAACTGGCCTTGAACCACGTCAACTCGTTCATACCTCTCCCAGCATTTTCTCTACGAGGGCCAGCGACTCCCGTGACGACAATGCCTCAGCACGTACGAGACCGTATCGCTCTTCGAGTTCCCTGACAGTCGAACGATCGGTGAAGAGGCGACTGTTCTTGTACGCCTCCACGTAGGCCATCCTGCGCCCCTGCATCGTCTCGATCAAGGTGAAACGGCCGGACAGCGCCGGGTGCTCCTCAGCCTCGTGCGGCATGACTTGGATCTGCACATTGGGCCGCTGGCCGACGAGCAGGATCTGCTCCAACTGGCCCCGCATGACTGCCGGTCCGCCCAGCCGCTGCCGTAAAATCGCTTCCTCCATCACGAAGGTCACCGTGGGGGCCGGTTTTCGCTCGAAGATCTCCTGACGAGCCAGTCGGGCCGCCACGCGCTGCTCGATCGTCGCCACGTCCAGCGGAGGACGACGCATGGCGAACACCGCCCGCGCGTAGTCCTCCGTCTGGAGCAGACCAGGCACCGTCTGCACGCCGAAGAAGTGCACCGCGACCGCCTTCTTCTCCAACGCCGCCGCGTCCTGGAAGAACGCCGGATACTGAGCCTTCTCCATCTCCTCTACGAAGTCGGTCAGCGCCCCCTTCGCGTCCAGCGTCTCGTCGGCCTGCATGATGAACTTCGCGTTCGGGATGCGCCTCCCCTGTTCGAACGACGCGATGGTCGCCGCCGAGTAGCCGGTGACGCGGCCCAGTTCGGCACGCTCGACGCCCGCCTGTGCCCGTAGCCGCTTCAACAGCCGTCCGAAGATGAGTGGGACGACCGAGTCCGGCTGGGGCTGGTCGTCCAGTTCCTGTACTTCCTCGCTCATGTGCACCCCATTGTTCCGGCGCCACCGCGGTCACGGCGCGCCCGCGTACAGCGGCGGCACACCCTCGTACAACGCTGAACAGTCATGGTGCGGCCGCTGTTCAACGTTACTGAGCGTGCGGGAGCGTTAGCGGTATGAAGTCGGAAATCTCCACCCAGGAATTCTCGATGCGGTTCACCTCCACCCCGCGCGGCGCACGGCTCGCCCGGCGGCTCGTCTCGCAGCGGCTGGACGAGTGGGGGCACCCGTACGACAGTCCCGCCAATGAAGCCGTGACGCTGATCGCGGCCGAGCTGGCGTCGAACGCGGTCCGGCACGGGCACGTACCCGGGCGGGACTTCCTGCTCCGGCTCACCTCGTCGGACGACGCGCTGCGGCTGGAGGTGTCGGACACGCGGAGCGAGCGGCTGCCGGAGGTGCGGGAGCCGTCCGGCGAGTCCGGGCGTGGGCTGATGCTGGTCGGGGCGCTCGCCGACAAGTGGGGCGTCGCGCCTAGGCAGCCGGGCAAGACCGTATGGGCCGAGGTATGGCTGAGTCCCGCCACCCAGCGGTGACGGGACTCACAGGAACAGGGGCGCGTACGGGGTCGGTCAGCCCGCGACCGACACCGACGGCTCGCCGGAGGTCACGCCGTCCTTCTCCATCTGCTCGGCCAGCTTCATGGCCTCCTCGATGAGGGTCTCCACGATCTTGGACTCGGGGACGGTCTTGATGACCTCGCCCTTGACGAAGATCTGGCCCTTGCCGTTGCCGGAGGCCACGCCGAGGTCGGCCTCGCGGGCCTCGCCGGGGCCGTTGACGACGCAGCCCATGACGGCGACGCGGAGCGGGACCTCCATGCCGGTCAGGCCGGCGGTGACCTCTTCGGCCAGCTTGTAGACGTCCACCTGGGCCCGGCCGCAGGACGGGCAGGAGACGATCTCCAGGCCGCGCTGGCGCAGGTTCAGGGACTCCAGGATCTGGATGCCGACCTTGATCTCCTCCACGGGCGGGGCGGAGAGGGACACGCGGATGGTGTCGCCGATGCCCTGGCTGAGCAGCGCGCCGAAGGCGACCGCCGACTTGATCGTGCCCTGGAAGGCGGGGCCGGCCTCGGTCACGCCGAGGTGCAGCGGGTAGTCGCACTGCTCGGCGAGCTGGCGGTAGGCCTCGATCATGACGACCGGGTCGTTGTGCTTGACGGAGATCTTGATGTCCCGGAAGTCGTGCTCCTCGAAGAGGGACGCCTCCCACAGGGCGGACTCGACCAGCGCCTCGGGGGTCGCCTTGCCGTACTTCTGGAGCAGGCGCCGGTCCAGGGAGCCGGCGTTGACGCCGATCCGGATCGGGGTGCCGTGGTCCTTGGCGGCCTTGGCGATCTCCTTGACCTTGTCGTCGAACTGCTTGATGTTGCCGGGGTTGACGCGGACCGCGGCGCAGCCGGCCTCGATGGCGGCGAAGACGTACTTGGGCTGGAAGTGGATGTCGGCGATGACCGGGATCTGCGACTTCTTCGCGATGGTCGCCAGCGCGTCCGCGTCGTCCTGCGTGGGGCACGCCACACGCACGATCTGGCAGCCGGAGGCGGTCAGCTCGGCGATCTGCTGGAGCGTGGCGCCGATGTCGGACGTACGGGTCGTGGTCATCGACTGGACCGACACCGGCGCGTCCCCGCCGACCGCCACGCTTCCGACCTGGATCTGCCGGCTCTTCCGGCGCTCGGCGAGCCTGGTCGGAACGGACGGCATGCCGAGAGAAATCGCAGTCATCTGCTGTGCAACCCCAAGTCGTGGTTCAGGATCCGGGTCCCGTGAACGGCGGGCTCCAGGGTCCGAGATTACGGCACCGGGCCGCGCGCCACACATCACACCCGTGAATCCGGCGCGCTCCCGCGCGGCCCGGAACCCCGGGGGTTCCGGGCCGCGTGAACACCGGGTGGCTAGGAGATCTTCACCGGGTTGACGACGTCCGCGATGAGCACCAGGACGGTGAAGCAGACGAAGATCCCGGCCACCACGTACGCCACCGGCATCAGCTTGGCGACGTCGAACGGGCCCGGGTCCGGGCGGCGCAGCACCCTGGCCAGGTTGCGCCTGAGGGCCTCCCACAGGGCGCCCGCGATGTGCCCGCCGTCCAGCGGGAGCAGCGGGAGCATGTTGAACAGGAACAGGGAGAGGTTGAACATCCCGAGCATCATCACGAACATCGCCACCTGCTGGGAGGCGGGGATGTCCAGGGTGGCGATGTCGCCGGTGATGCGGGCGGCGCCGACGATGCCGACCGGGGAGTCCGGTTCGCGCGGGCCGTCACCGAAGGCGGCGTCCCACAGCGCGGGGATCTTGCCGGGCAGGGCGGCGAGGGAGTCGACGGCGTCGCCGACCCGGTCGGTCATCCACGACACGGAGTCGTCGAAGTCCATCTTGACCACGCCGGTGGCGGCACCGAAGCCGAGGAAGCCCGCTTCGACGTACTTGCCCTGGACGTAGCCGCCGTTGGAGTCCTTCTTGGCGACCAGGTTGGTGGCGATCTTGGCGTGCAGGGTCAGCCGCTTGCCGTCGCGCTCCACGACGATCGGCACGTCCTTGCCGGCGCTGTCCCGGATGAGGTCCGAGAGGGTGTCCCAGTCCTTGGTGGGCTTGCCGTCGAAGGAGACGATCTTGTCGCGGGTGTGGATGCCCGCGGCCTGGGCCGGGGAGGGCTTGTCGGTCTTCTCGCAGGTGTCGCGGTTCTCGCTCTGGGCGATGACGCAGGGCGAGACGGAGGCGACGGTGGTGGTCTGCTGCTGGACGCCGAAGCCCATGAGCACGGAGAAGAACAGGCCGATCGCGAGGACCAGGTTCATGAAGGGCCCGGCGAACATGACGATGACCCGTTTCCACGGTTTGCGCGTGTAGAACATGCGCGTCTCGTCGCCGGGCTGGAGTTCCTCGAAGGCCGCCGAGCGGGCGTCCTCGATCATGCCGCGCCACGGTGAGGTGGAGCGGGCGGCGACCCGGCCCTGGTTGTCGGGCGGGAACATGCCGATCATGCGGATGTAGCCGCCGGCCGGGATGGCCTTGATGCCGTACTCGGTCTCGCCCTTCTTGCGTGACCAGATGGTCGGGCCGAAGCCGACCATGTACTGGGGCACGCGGATGCCGAAGAGCTTGGCCGTGGACAGGTGTCCCAGCTCGTGCCAGGCGATGGAGACGAGCAGGCCGATCACGAAGACCACTATGCCGAGGATGAACATCAAGGTCGTCATGCACGCGCCTCCGCGGTCGCCGTCGTGGCTGTGAGTTCGCGGGCCCGGGCGCGGGCCCAGGTCTCCGCTTCGAGGACGTCCGACACGGTGAGTGAGGTTCCCGTGGCCGGGGTGCCGTGCTCCTCGACCACCCGGGTGACGGTCTCCATGATCCCGTTGAAGGGCAGCGCGCCGTCCAGGAAGGCCGCGACGCACTCCTCGTTGGCCGCATTGAACACCGCCGGGGCCGTGCCCGCGAGCCGCCCCACGTGCCGGGCGAGGTTCACGGAGGGGAAGGCCTCGTTGTCCAGCGGGAAGAATTCCCAGGTGGACGCCTTGCTCCAGTCGAAGGCGGGCGCGGCGTCGGGGACGCGTTCGGGCCAGCCGAGGCCGATGGCGATGGGCCCGCGCATGTCGGGGGGCGTCGCCTGGGCGATCGTGGAGCCGTCGGTGAACTCGACCATCGAGTGGACGTACGACTGGGGGTGCACGACGACCTCGATGCGGTCGAACGGGATGTCGTACAGCAGGTGTGCCTCGATGACCTCCAGTCCCTTGTTGACCAGCGTCGCGGAGTTCACCGTGATCACCGGGCCCATCGCCCAGGTGGGGTGGGCGAGGGCGTCCTGGACGGTGACGCCGGCCAGCTCGGCCTTGGTCCGGCCGCGGAAGGGGCCGCCGGAGGCGGTGACGACGAGCTTGCGCACATCGGCGCGGGTGCCGGCGGCGAGGGCCTGGAAGAGGGCCGCGTGCTCGGAGTCCACCGGGATGATCTGGCCGGGCTTGGCGAGCGCGGTGACCAGCGGGCCGCCGACGATCAGCGACTCCTTGTTGGCGAGCGCGAGGGTGCGGCCCGCCTCCAGGGCGGCCAGGGTCGGGGCGAGGCCGATGGAGCCGGTGATGCCGTTCAGGACGGTGTGGCAGTCGGAGGCGGCGACCTGGGTGGCCGCGTCGGGCCCGGCGAGGATCTCGGGCAGCGGCTCGGTGCCGTACGCGGCGGCGAGCGCCTCGCGCAGCGCGGGTACGACGTCCTCGCGGGCGACCGCCACGGTCCGCACCCGCAGCCGGTGGGCCTGCTCGGCGAGGAGGGCCACCCGGCCGCCGTTCGCGGACAGGGCGGTGACCCGGAAGCGGTCGGGGTTGCGCAGCACGAGGTCGATGGCCTGGGTGCCGATGGATCCGGTGGAGCCGAGGATCACCACGTCCTTGGGTCCGTCGGCGGCGACGGGGTCGTAGACGAGGTGCGGATCGGCGAGGGGTGCCGGATGGGCGGGACTGTCGGTCATCCTCCCATTGTTGCGGCAAGCGGCGGCGGGCCGGACAGTGCGTCCCCCGGGTGGGTGCGGTGGCCGGAATTCCTCCTGTGAAACCGGCATGAAGATCTTGTGATAAACACTTCGTTCCGCATGATTCACGGACGACATCCTGGGGGGATATCTCCATGCGCCCTGTGCGCCTCCGCGCCGCCCTGCCCGCGCTCGCGGGTGCGGCCCTGCTCACCGGCACCCTGCTCAGCACCCCGGCCCAGGCCGCCGGCGGTGTGAAGATCCACCACGTGTGGTTCGACAGCCCCGGCACGGACAACCGCTCCAACAAGAGCCTGAACGGCGAGTGGGTCCAGCTGAAGAACACCAGTAGCCAGGCCGTCTCGCTCAAGGGCTGGGTGCTGAAGGACGCCTCCAACCACAAGTACGTCTTCCCGAACATCAAGATCGGCGCCGGGAAGTACCTCAAGATCCACACCGGCAGCGGCACGAACACCGCCTCCGACCGTTACCAGGGCCGCCGCGCCTACGTCTGGAACAACGACAAGGACACGGCCACCCTGACCAAGGCGGGCGGCGGCAAGGTCGCCTCCTGCTCCTGGACGACGCGGGACCCGAGCGACAAGTACTGCTAGTAACTCCCGTAGGGACGGCGGGCGTTCTCGCACGCCGAGGGTCCGGGGGTCGCGTCGGCGATCCACGGGCCCTGCCCCGACGGGTCGAGGACGCCCTCCTCCAGCCAGGTGTGGGAGCCGGCCAGGACCGCCTTGACCAGCCGCCGGTCCAGGTCGTCGGTGTTGGTCCACAGGCGCGCGAACAGTTCGTCCGCGCGGATGCGGGCCTGGCGGCAGAAGGCGTCGGCGAGCTGGTAGGCCTCGCGGCCGTGGCGGCCCTCGGCACGCAGCCGCTCGGCGCGTACGCAGGCCGCGCTCATCGCGAACAGTTCCGCGCCGATGTCCACGACCCGGCCGAGGAAGCCCTGCTTGGACTCCATCCGGCCCTGCCAGCGGGACATGGCGTAGAAGGTGCAGCGGGCGAGTCTGCGGGAGGTGCGCTCGACGTAGCGCAGGTGCCCGGAGAGGTCGGTGCCGTGCCGGAACTCGCCGTACGACGTGGGGATCTGGCCGGGGCCCGCGAGGAGTTTCGGGAGCCACTTGGCGTAGAAGACGCCCGCGTTCGCGCCCGCCCTCGCCTTGTCGGCCAGGGACTTGTCGGGGTCGATCAGATCGCCGGCGACCGACAGGTGGGCGTCCACGGCCTCCCGGGCGATCAGCAGGTGCATGATCTCCGTCGAGCCCTCGAAGATGCGGTTGATGCGCAGGTCGCGCAGGATCTGCTCGGCCGGGACCGGGCGTTCGCCGCGGGCCCGGAGGGACTCGGCCGTCTCGTAGCCGCGTCCGCCGCGGATCTGGACCAGCTCGTCGGCCATCTTCCAGGCCATCTCCGAGCCGTAGAGCTTGGCGAGGGCGGCCTCGATGCGGATGTCGTGGCGGTCCTCGTCGGCCATCTGGGAGGACAGGTCGAGCACGGCCTCCAGGGCGAAGGTCGTCGCCGCGATGAACGCGATCTTCGAGCCGACGGCCTCGTGCAGCGCGACCGGCTTGCCCCACTGCTCGCGCTCCGCCGCCCACTCGCGGGCGATTTTCAGACACCATTTGCCGGCGCCCGCGCACATCGCGGGCAGCGACAGCCGGCCGGTGTTCAGCGTGGTGAGCGCGATCTTCAGGCCGGCGCCCTCGGGGCCGATCCGGTTCGCCGCCGGGACCCTGACCCGGTGGAAGCGGGTGACGCCGTTCTCGATGCCGCGCAGGCCCATGAAGGCGTTGCGGTTCTCCACGGTGATGCCCTCGGAGGCGGCCTCCACCACGAACGCGGTGATGCCGCCCGGGTGCCCCTCGGACTCCGGCACCCGCGCCATGACCACCAGCAGGTCGGCGACCACGCCGTTGGTGGTCCACAGCTTCACCCCGTCCAGGACGTACTCGTCGCCCTCGGGCACGGCCGTGGTGGCCAGCCGGGCGGGGTCGGAGCCCACGTCCGGCTCGGTGAGCAGGAACGCGGAGATGTCGGTGCGGGCACAGCGGGGCAGGAAGGCGTCCTTCTGCTCCTGGGTGCCGAACAGCTTCAGCGGCTGTGGCACGCCGATCGACTGGTGGGCGGAGAGCAGCGCGCCGACGGCGGGGCTGACGGAGCCGACCAGGGCGAGGGCCTTGTTGTAGTAGAGCTGGGTGAGGCCGAGGCCGCCGTACCGGGGGTCGATCTTCATGCCGAGGGCACCCAGTTCCTTCAGGCCCGCCACCACCTCGTCGGGGATGCGGGCCTCGCGCTCGATGCGGGCGGGGTCGATCTCCGTCTCGCAGAAGGCGCGCAGCTTCGCCAGGAACTCCTCGCCGCGCCGGACGGACTCCTCGTCGGGCAGCGGGTGCGGGTGGATGAGGTCGAGCCGGAAGCGTCCGAGGAACAGCTCCTTGGCGAAGCTCGGCTTGTGCCAGTCCCGCTGCCGCGCGGCCTCCGCCACCCGGCGGGCCTCGCGCTCGGTGACGGCGGTGCGTGGGGTGGTGGTGGCGGACATCGAGGCTCACCTCGCCACTGAGTAAGGACGACCGGGACCGATCGGCACCGACCGGTGCTACTGGATCGTTGGTACCCGAAACGGGCGGGGCCCACCACCCGGGCGGAGCCGGCCGGGTCTAGCGTGGAGCCCCGTGGCGGCCGTCCGACGCGGAGTTGCCGTGCCGTGCGGGGAATTCACTGTCGAAGCGCTTCGACAGCCTATGGACACCCCGCCTCCCTTGGAGTTAGGGTCATTTTCACCCTCACCCCACCCTGTCGGAAACGCGCAGTGTCGAAGCGCTTCACAAAGCTTGGAGAGCTGGATGGTCACCCTCGCCGAGGTCGCCCAGCACGCCGGAGTCTCGGCGAGCACGGTGAGCTATGTCCTCAGCGGCAAGCGGTCCATCTCCGCCGGCACCCGGCAGCGGGTCGAGCAGAGCATCCGGGAACTGGGCTATCACCCGAACGCGGGCGCCCGCGCCCTGGCCGGCAAACGGTCGAACATCATCGCGCTGATGATCCCGCTGCGCACCGACCTGTACGTGCCGGTGATGATGGAGATCGCCATCGCCGTGGCCACCACCGCCCGCACGCACGGCTACGACGTGCTGCTGCTCACCGGCGAGGAGGGGCCCGACGCGGTGCGCCGGGTCACCGGCAGCGGGCTGGCCGACGCGATGATCCTGATGGACGTCGAGCTGGAGGACGAGCGGCTGCCGCTGCTGCGGGGCACCGACCAGCCCTCCGTACTGATCGGGCTGCCCGCCGACACCGACGGACTGACCTGCGTGGACCTGGACTGGAGCGCGACCGGCGCGCTGTGCGTGGAGCATCTGGCCGGGCTCGGACACCGCGACATCGCCGTCATCGGCGAGGCCCCCGCGGTCTACGAACGGCACACCGGCTTCGCCGAGCGCACCCTGGACGGGCTGCGCTCCGCGGCCCGCGAGACCGGTGTGCGGCTGCTGCACCGGCCGTGCGAGGGCGGGTACGACGCGATGGCCCTCACCCTGGCCCGGGTCTTCGACGAGCGCCCGGCGACGACCGGGTTCGTGGTGCAGAACGAGTCGGCGGTGGAGCCGCTGCTCGCGCTGCTGCGCCAGCAGGGCCGGGCGGTGCCCGAGGACGTCTCCGTGGTCGCGATCTGCCCGGACCAGGTCGCCGTGCAGGCCTCGGTGCGGCTGACCTCGGTCGCCATCCCGGCCCAGGAGATGGGCCGGCGGGCCGTGGAGCGCCTGGTGGCCAAGCTGGACGGCCGCGGCGGCGACGAGGTCGTCCTGCTCGCGCCCGGGCTGACCCGGCGGGCGAGTTCGGGACCGGCGCCGGCCGCCTCCTGACGGCGCGGGGCCGGTCCCGGTCGGTCAGCTACTGCTGACGGTCAGGTTGTTGGTGGTGAAGTCCAGGCCGCCGGACGAGGACGTGATCTCGTAGCCGAACTGGACGTCGCCGATGGTCTCGTTGCCGAACCAGTGCTTGGTGTCCTTGATCCACTTCAGGATCGGCAGGATGTTCACCGTGCCGGAAGTGGAGTTGGAGGTGCGGATGAAGGAGAAGACCTCGTTGGCGCCGTTGCTGCCCTTGTAGACGGTCCAGGTGTGCCCGCCCAGGGTGACGTTGCCCTGCGAGGTGCCGAGCGGTCCGACGGGTCCGGTCTTGTTGACCCAGAGCATGATCTCGTAGTCGTAGTCCGTGTCCCAGATGTCGTACGACGTGTTGTACGCGCCGGACGACGGGACGGTGACGTTGTAGTTGCTGGTGAGCGAGGTCAGGGAGGTGATCGGCTTGTTGATCACCTTCTTGGCGTCGGGGTAGGACTTGATGCCGCCGGTGTTGGGGTGGTCGGCGTGCACGCCCCAGTTGGTGCCGGAGTTGGCCCAGACGCACTGGCTGCCGGCGCCGGAGCCCCAGATGTTGTTGTAGAGGGTGTAGCCGTTCAGGGTGGTGTTGCCCCACTGGTCGCAGGTGCTCCAGACGGCGGCGGAGGCCGGTGCCGAGGCGAGGCCGACGGTGGCGCCGAGGGCCAGTGCGGGGGCGAGCAGGGCCTTGGCGACCCTGCTGATGGTGCTCGTTGCCATGGCGTCCCTTCCATGGGTGGGGGTGGTGGGGAGTGTTCACCGCGCCCTCAGGGTGAGGACGCGGTCTTCCCCGGCGACCAGTTCGAGGGGTTCGGTGCCGGAGGAAGTCCGCAGTTCGACGCGGTGGGTGCGGCCGGGTCGTACGACCGCCCGGGCGCCGTCCGGGCCCCAGGCGAGGTCGACCTCGGAGCCGAACCGGGTGCGGATGCCGCGCAGTTCGCCGCGCGGGCAGGCGTCCGGGACGGCGGGGAGCAGGACCAGGCGGTCCGGGGTGGACTGGAGGAGCGTCTCGATGAGCACGCCGGGGAGGGTGTGCGCGGCGTCCGCGTTGTAGACGTCGCGGTGGGGGTAGTGGGCGCTCATCAGGGAGGTGTGGAAGAAGTCGCCGTCGAGGACCCGGCGCAGGGCACGCCCGGCCCGGTCCCCGTCGCCGAGCCGGGCGGCGATCAGGGCGTGGTGCAGATGGCCGTGGGCGGAGTCGTTCTCGGCGCCGCGCAGTTCCAGAGCCCGGTGGGCGGCGGCGGCCAGGCGCGGGGTGTCGTACGGAGTGATCTCCTCCAGGGGCCAGACGCCGTAGAGGTGGCTGAGGTGGCGGTGGTCGTAGGTGTCGTGGAGGCCGGGCCAGGCCCATTCGGCGAGGGCGCCGTCGGAGTTGATCCGGTGCGGGGGCAGCCGCTCGGCCAACGCGCGCCACTTGTCGGCGTGTTCGGGGTGGTAGCGGGCGGCGGTGAGCAGGGTGTGCCGGGCGGCGGAGAGGTCCATGGCCGCGTTGAGCGCTCCCCAGCTGCCGTTCGCGGGGCGGTTCTCCGGGGAGTAGGAGGGCACGACCACGAGGTGGCCGTCGGCGTCGGTGCGGGTGAGGAAGTCCTCGTAGAAGAGGGCCGCTTCGGTGAGGGCGGCGGCGGTGCGCGGGTCCTGCTCGCCGCGGATCTCGTCGTGGTCGACGAGCGGTTTGAGCAACCAGTCGGCGCCCGCGGTCCACAGGTGCAGCGGGTACTCGCGGCTGAAGTGGTACGTCAGTCCGGACTCGCCGTCGCTGTGCGAGGGCGCGACCGCGCCCCGGGTGCCGAAGACCGCGCGGGCGTTGGCCCGCCAGTGCGGCAGCTGCCGGGTGACGAAGCCGGCCAGCGCCTCGGTGACCTCGGGCAGGGCGGCGGCGGGCGCGGCGGCGGTCTGGAGGTTGAGGTTGGCGTTGGTGGTGAACGCCCCGGACCAGGCGGTGTCCCAGTCGCCGGTCCACAGTCCGGTGAGCCGGGGCGGGTGGTGGCCGCTGCTGGAGAGCAGGTGGTAGCGGCCGGCCGCGAACAGCCGTTCCAGCAGGGCCGGGCTGTGCGGGCGGTTGAGCAGCTCGGAGCCGGGCAGGGCGCGCTCGGCCGGGTCGGCGCCGAGGTCGAGGGTGACCCGCAGATAGGCGGGGCGGTGCTGGTCGAGGTGGCGGGCGAGCAGGCTGTCGTAGGGGCGTTCGGTGCCGTCGAGCAGGTTCTGGAGGTGCCGGGACTCGGCGATGACATCCGCCTCGCCGGTGTGCCTCAGCACCCGGGTGAGCAGCAGCGCCGAGCGGCAGCCTGTGACGCGGACGCCCGGCGGGGTGAGTTCCGTCCGGCCGCCGGTGACGGCGACGAGGGTGACGCCGGTGTAGGCGCGGTCGCTGTCCGGGTAGCGCACGCGCAGGCTCAGCAGGGCGCCCTCGGAGGTGAGGAGCGCGCCGTGTCCGACGCGCAGCCCGGCCGGGGCGCCGGGCAGCCGGTGGTCCAGGGTGACGGCCAGGTCGCCGGCGGTGACCTCGTGCGCGATCACGTCGTCCGCGCGGGAGACGAACACCCGGCCGGCGGCGCCGCGGCCGGCCACGGTGACCTCGCCGCTGGTGAAGTCGACGGCCCGGCGCACCTCCCGCCCGCCGCCCGCCGGCCGGCGCACCCGGACCTGGAAGGCGGGGTGGAAGGGCTGCACCCACTGGAGCGGGCGGCCGTCGGTGAAGCGCTCGGCGGCGGTGAGGTCGCCGGCGAGCAGCCGGTCCTGGACCTGGGGCAGGGCGGCGGCCAGCCGGGGCGGCCGGGCGTGTTCGGCGCCGTTGGGCCGGACGAGGGTGTGCTGGGTGACGATGACCCGCTCGTCGTCCGGGTCACCGAACACGAGGGCGCCATGGTGGCCGTTGCCGCTCAGGAAGGCGTCCTCCCAGCGCGCGGCCGGGGCCGGCTCCCAGGTGCCGTGGACCGGCGTGGCGCTCATGACCGCAGCACCGCCACGCCGTGGCGGCCGAGGGTGACCGTGTCCGTGACGTCCGCGCCGCCGAGCAGCTCGCGGTGGGTGCCCGGGACGGGGACGGTGACCGGCTCCCGCCCGTGGTTCAACAGGAACAGCAGGTCGCCCCGGCGCACCGCCTCCACCGTCTGGGGCAGCCCGTCCAGCACCGGCCGGATCCCGGCCCCGGCGGCGATGCCTGCCAGCAGGGAGCGCAGCGCGTCCGGTTCGGGCAGCGTGGACAGGTACCAGGCGCGGTCCCGGCGCAGTACGGCGGGCAGCCCGTCCAGTTCCCCGCCCCGGTAGGGCACGGTCTCGGCGGCCCCGGGCTCCGGCTCGATCTCCTCCGACCACAGCGTGCCGCGGAACCCCTCGCAGTCGACGGTCTCCCCCGCGTCCAGCGGCCACCACTCGTGCAGGGTGCGGATGCCGAACAGCTCGCGCAGCCGGGCGTCCATGCCGCCGGGGCGGACCCGGTCGTCCTCGTCGACGACGCCGGTGAGGAAGCCGCAGACGAGGGTGCCGCCCTTACGGGTGTACGCGAGGAGATTGGCGGCGGCGGAGTCGGTGAGGAGGTACAGCTGCGGGGCGACGACGAGCCGGTAGCCGGACAGGTCGTCCTCCGGGTGGGCGAAGTCGGCGGTGAGGTGGGCCTCCCACAGGGCGCGGTGCCAGGCGGTGAGCACCTCGGGGTAGTCGACCAGCGTCGACGGGCGCCCTTCGTGGTCCCCGGCCCACCAGGAGTGCCAGTCGTGCAGGATGGCCACATCGGCGGTGATCCGGGTGCCGGACACCTGGTCCGCGATCCGGGCGAGGTCGGCGCCGAGCCGCTTGACCTCCTGGAACGTGCGCCCCTCGGGTCCCGCGTGGCTGACCATCCCGGAGTGGAACTTCTCGGCGCCCTGCCGGGACTGGCGCCACTGGAAGTAGCAGACGGCGTCGGCGCCGCGGGCGACGGCCTGGAGGGACCACAGCCGGTTCAGTCCGCGCGGCTTGGGGTGGTTCACCCCGCGCCAGTTGACCGGGCCGGCCGCCTGTTCCATCAGCATCCACGGCCCGCGCGCCTGCGACCGGGTGAGGTCCTGCACCAGCGCGCCGCGCTGTCCGCCGAGCGGGTCGCGCGGGTCGGGATACAGGTCGACGGAGACGACGTCCTCCTCGCGGGCCCAGCGCCAGCCGTCCTGCCCGGTCCACAGCGGCATGAAGTTGGTGGTCACCGGCAGGTGCGGGGTGTGCCGTCGGACGATGTCCCGTTCGGCGGTGCAGCACTCCAGGAGCATGTCGGAGCTGAACCGGCGGAAGTCCAGCACCTGGCCGGGGTTCCTCATGTAGTGCGGGCGGCGCGGCGGCAGGATGCCGTCCCAGGTGTCGTACCCCTGGCTCCAGAAGGCCGTCCCCCAGGCGGAGTTGAGGGCGTCCAGGGTGCCGTACTTCTCCCGCAGCCAGCGGCGGAAGGCGGCTGCGGCCTCGTCGCCGTAGTCGAAGGTGCAGTACTCGTTGTTGATGTGCCACATGGTCAGCGCCGGGTGGCCGGCGTAACGGGCGGCCAGGTCCTCGGTGATGGCGGCGGCGTAGCGGCGGTAGGTGGCGCTGGAGTGCGAGAAGTGCTGCCGCCCGCCCCACCACTCGATCCGCCCGTCGGCGTCCCGGGGCAGGGTGTCCGGGTGCAGGCGGCCCATCCAGGGCGGCGGGGAGGAGGTGGGCGTGGCCAGGACGACCCCGACGCCGTGCTCGTGCAGCAGGTCCATCAGCCGGTCCAGCCAGCCGAAATCCCTCGCGCCCGGCTCCGGTTCGAGCCGGGACCAGGAGAAGACGCCGAGCGTCACGGAGTTGACCCCGGCCTCCCGCATCAGCCGGACGTCCTCGTGCCAGGTCTCCTCCGGCCACTGCTCGGGGTTGTAGTCGCCGCCGAAGAGGATGCGGCCCCGGGTGACATCGTCGAGGGCCGGGCTCATGCGGGCTCCCCGTACTGGATGCCCCGCCCGTTGGTGCCGAGGTAGACGCGGCCGTACCGGCGCGGGTCGCCGGTGACGGTCTGCCCGGTCCAGCCCCACTGGTGGGCGTCGTCGTTGATGCGGACCCAGGTGCGGCCACCGTCGTCGGAGCGCAGGACGGCCACGCCGGAGCCGGTGAGCGCGCCCACGTGGTAGACGGCCGGGTAGCGGGCGCCGGGAGCGGCCTTGCCGAACCCGACGGTGTACGAGGCCCGGATTCCGTCGGCCCTGGTGAACCCCGCCCCCGCGTCAGTGGACCGGTACAGCCCGTTCTCCTTGGCGCTCACCCACAGGTCACCCGTCCGCCCCGGGGCCGCGGCCAGCTGGAACTGGCCGTCACCGGACGGCAGTCGGGAGAACCGGGCGGCGAAGGTACGGCCGTGGTCGGTACTGCCGTACAGGGTCCCGGTGCCGGTGTCGTAGGCGTAGAAGACCGCCGGGTCGACGGGGTCGGCGACCGGGGTGGCGCCCTTGGGGAAGGACGGCACCTCGGCCCAGGTGCGCCCGCCGTCCGCCGAGCGGTGGGCGGGGTATTCGGTGCCGTCCCAGTGCGTGAACGTCCACAGCAGCACGCTGCCGTCGGCGCTGACGGCGATGGGTCCGGGGGCGTCCTCGGCGAGGGCCGGCTGGGCCGGGAAGGGCGTCCAGGTGCGTCCGCCGTCGGTGGAGAAGGCGCCGTTGCCGTGGTCGCCCCAGCCGGTGCGCACGACGTACGACGGTTTCGCCGCGGCCAGCGCCAGACCGGTCGCCGTGCCGAAGACGGGGTTCGCGGCCATGCCGGGCTTCGGGGAGGCCGTCAGCCGCTCGTGGTACAGCACGCCGATGTCCCCGTTGGCGCTGATCAGGTGGGCCTGTCCGGCGGGCGGTGAGATCAGCTGCCGGACCGAGGTCTCCTCCAGGCCGCGGACCCGGGGCGCCCAGTGGACGAGGTCGCGGGTGCCGTAGACGGTGGCGCCGGTGCCGTAGAGGATGTGCGCGCTGTCGTACGGGTCCACGGCGACGGCCTGGATCCACCAGCCGAACTTGGGCGTCTCCGCGCCCCAGTTGAGGTATGGCGTCTCGGACACGTCGAGGACGGCGGTGTCCTTCAGGGAGACCCAGCTGCGGCCGCCGTCGGTGCTGCGGTACAGGGTGTCGACCGCCGACCAGCGGTTGTTGGTGGACACCACGACCGTGCCCGGACGGCGGGCGGCCACGGCGACCCCGCCGTACCCGAAGGTGTCGGCGCCGCCCGGGACGACCGGGGTGACCTCACTCCAGGCACCGGTGACCGTGTCCAGCTTGTGCACGCTGCCGGTGCTCTGCCCGTTCGGGCCGGGCGCGTCGGCGTACGTGACGTACAGCGCGTGGGCGCGGGGGTCGTGGGCGGCCCGTATCGGAACCCTGGCGGAGGCGCCGGCCGGCTGTCCCGGGACCGCCTCCCAGGTGGTGCCGTCGGTGGTGCGGTACAGGTTCGGGTGCGCGCCCGTGCCGTCGCCGTCGCCCCAGCCGGCGTAGAGCGTACGGCCGGCGGCGACGAGCAGGGTGACGCCTTGGCCGGTGCCGCCCGGGGTGCCCGGGAACCCGGTCTGCCTCTGCCAAGTGCTGCCCCTGTCCGTGGACTTGAGCAGCCCGTCGTGGCGGGTGCCCAGCCACAGGGTGTCGCTGTCGCGGGGGTCCACGAGGAGCCGTTCGCCGGTGCCGCGGCCGTCCTCGTTGGCGCCGAGCGGCACGGGGAGGTCGGTGCGCTGCCAGGTGCGGCCGCGGTCCTCCGAGCGCAGGAGGGCTCCGTTGCCGGCCCAGGGCTGGGTGTACGTGCCGAGCGCCAGGTACAGCCGGCCGGGGTGGGCCGGGTCGACCGCCAGGGCCTCCACGCCGAGCAGGTTCCAGTCGTCCCAGCCGAGGTGGTCGGTCAGCGGGGTCCAGCGGTCGGTGTCCCGGTCCCAGCGGTAGGCGCCGCCGATGTCGGTGCGGGCGTAGGCCAGGCCGGGGGTGGTGGGGTGGAAGAGGAGACCGGTGACGAATCCGGTACCGCCGATGACGACGGTGCGCCAGCGGTATGTGTGCCTCTTGGGTTCGGCAGCGTGTACTTGGGTGGGCAGGGTGGCCAGTGCGGCGGCGGCTACGGTTCCTGCGAGAACGGTTCTGCGGGTGGGCATGGGGTACCTCGGCTGGGGAGTCTTGGTGGGTGGTCCGGTACGGGGGCCGGGGTGGGGGTGGGGACGCTCACCCGCGCTGGCAGGGTGCCGCTGCGCCCACCCGTGCCGCCCCTAGCGGCACGACTGCCCGCAGCTAAGTGGGTACGGCGGCCCGCAGGGCGCGGCGGCGGGGGCAGCGCCCCGAAAGGGGCGCGGGGAACTGCGCGAGCAACCCGCTCAGGGCCGCAGTCGCCGACGATCCGCACCGCCCCTTTGATCAGGCGCCCCCGTCACCCCTTCACCGCTCCCGTCAGCATCCCCTTGCGGAAATGCTTCTGGACGAACGGCGAGAGGACGGCGACCGGCAGCAGGGCCAGGACCATCACGGCCATCTGGACGGCCAGCGGCGACAGTTGCCCGGTGTTGATCTGGGCCGCCAGCCCCAC
This sequence comes from Streptomyces sp. DSM 40868, assembly GCF_011820545.1. Classification (NCBI taxonomy): domain Bacteria; kingdom Bacillati; phylum Actinomycetota; class Actinomycetes; order Kitasatosporales; family Streptomycetaceae; genus Streptomyces; species Streptomyces sp. DSM 40868. The sequence continues at coordinate 6,274,366 of NZ_CP050504.1, read as the reverse complement.
CGGCCGTTCCTGCTTCTGCACCAACTGGATCATCACGTTCTGCAACGGCATCATCTTCTGGTCGGTCAGATAGATCGACGCGTTGAACCACGCGCTCCAGTACCCGACCGCGTAGAACAGCGTGATCACCGCGAGCACGGCCCGGGACAGCGGCAGCACGATCCGCCACAGGATCCGCCAGTCCCCCGCCCCGTCGATCCGCGCGCTGTCGACGAGTTCGGGCGAGATGCCCATGAAGAACCCGCGCAGCACGAGGATGTTGAACACGCTCACCGCGCTCGGCAGGATCAGCGCCAGGTAGGTGTCGGTGAGGCCGAGCGCCTGCACCAGCAGGTACGTAGGGATGAGCCCGGCGCCGAAGAACATCGTGGCGAGCAGCGTCATCAGGATCCAGCGGTGGCCCAGCGAGTCCCGGCGGGACAGGCCGTAGGCGCACAGCACCGACACCGTCATGCTGAACAGCGTGCCCACGAGGGTCACCCCGAGGCTGACCAGCGCGGCCCGCTGGACCTGGCCGCCGCCGAGCAGCTCCTGGTAGGCGACGAACGTGATGCCCTTGGGGATCACCACCAGCCCGCCGGTGTCGTCGATGACCTTCTTCGGGGACAGGCTGGTGACGATCACGATCCACAGCGGGAAGAGCACGGCGAAGCACGCGATCCCGAGGACCAGTCCCTTCGCGGCGAGCCCGGCCTTCGCCGGCTCCTCCTCCCAGACCGGCCGGGGCGGCGCGGCCCACCGGCTCCGCTCGCGCACGCCCTCCGGCACCGGCCGGTCGACCACGGCGCTCACTTCTTGTACACCCCCTGCTCGCCCATCAGGTGGGCCGCCTTGTTCGCCACGAGGACGAGGGACAGTCCGACGACGCCCTTGATCAGGCCGGCCGCCGCCGCGTAGCTGAAGTCCTGGTTGCGGATGCCGTTCCACCACACGTAGGTGTCGAGCACCTCGGAGGCGTCGGGGCCGACCGCCTGCCGCTGGAGCAGGAACTGCTCGAAGCCGACGGTCAGGGCGTCACCGACGCGCAGCACGAGCAGCAGGGCGATCACCGGCCGCAGCGCGGGCAGCGTGATGTGCCACATGCGGCGCCAGCGCCCGGCGCCGTCCATCGCGGCGGCCTCGTACAGGTCGTGGGGGACGGCGGCGAGGGCCGCGAGGAAGACGATGATGCCCCAGCCCGCGTCCTTCCAGACCATCTCGGCGGTCACCAGGTACTTGAAGACCGCCGGGTCGGTCATGATGTCGAAGCCCGGGTGACCGTGCTCGCGCAGGGTCTGCGCGAGGACGCCGGCGCCGCCGAAGATCTGCTGGAAGACGGTGACGACCAGCACCCAGGAGAAGAAGTGCGGCAGGTACATGACCGCCTGGGCGACGGCGCGGACCCGGGGCCGGATCACGCTGTTGATGAGCAGGGCCAGCGCGATCGGGATCGGGAAGAACAGCACCAGCTGGAGCAGGAACAGGACGAACGTGTTCTGCACGGCGTGCCAGAACCCGGCGTCCTCGAAGACCCGCTGGAACTGCTCCAGGCCGACCCAGGGGCTCTGGAAGACGGCGATGAAGCCGTTGTCGCTGAGGTAGGGGTCGTAGTCCTGGAAGGCGACGACGTTGCCGAGGATCGGGACGTAGTTGAAGACCAGGAGCAGCAGCACCACGGGCAGGGTCATCAGGATCAGGGTGCGGTCGCGCCGGAACCTGGTGCGCAGGCCGTGCCCCCGGGCGCGCTCCCGGCGGCCGGTGGCGCCGCCGGACGCCGCCGGTTTCCGCTTCGCCCCGGCGCTGCTGCGGGGCACCGTGCTGGTCACCGCGCCGAACCGGTGGTGTCGAGCAGCTTGCGGTACCAGTCGCGCAGGTCGTCGCCGCCCTGCTTCCTCCACTCGGAGACCGCCTGCTGCACGTCGCCGATCTTCTTCCGGCCGCGGACGACGTCGTCCTCGAGCTGCTCGAAGTCGTCGGCGAGGTTGGACCAGCGGCCGGGTTCGGTGATCGTCAGTCCGTAGAAGGAGGACTTCTTGGTGAAGGCGCCCATGCGCTGCTGCCACTCGATCATGCCCCGGGTGACCTCGGGGAAGTCGGGGTGGGCGACGTAGGCGGCGGGCTTGCCGGTGTAGTCGAAGGCGCCGAGGACCTCGTTGACGCCCTTCGTGGTCTTGGTGGGCACGCCCTTCTTGTCCAGGGTGAAGTCGGTGCCCTCGACGCCGTACTCGGCGAGCAGGCGCTCCTTCGTGCCGTAGGGGGCGGCGCAGAAGTTGGCGATGGCGAGGAAGTCCTTGATCTTCTGCTCGGACGCCTTCCTGTTGACGAAGGTGAAGATGTTGCAGGGCTGGCCCGCCCACAGCACGGGGTCGCCGCCGTCGTGGGTGAAGATGTCCATCGCGGCCATCTCGAAGTCCGGGTTCTGGGCGTGCTGTTCGGAGGTCTTGCCGAACCAGTCGGACAGGTCGTTGTTGTAGACGAGGAGCTTGCCCGCGGTGAAGCGGGTGCCGGCCGGGTTGGTCGTCTTGCCTGCCTTGTCGTCGGGGTGGACCACTCCGGCGGCGAACAGCTTGCGGGCCCACTCGAGGGCTTCGAGGTACTCCTCGGTCTCGATGCGGTTGATCAGCTTGCCGCCCTGGAGGTTCCACCACAGCGCCTTGTCGCCGCCGTTGAGGACGCCGAAGGCGTTGAACGCGGTCCACTTCATGTCGGAGCAGGCCCACACCCCGCCCTTGGCGTCGGTGGCCTCCTTCGCCCAGGCGAGGAACTCGTCGGTGCTCTTGGGCGGTTGCCAGCCGCGCTCGTCGAAGACGTCCTTGCGGTAGAAGGGCGCGATGTTGGGGACGTACGAGCCGGGCAGCGGGATCGCGCGCAGCTGACCGCCGAAGATGCAGCGCTGCCAGGCGTCGGTGGGGACGGCGGCGAGGTTGGGGTAGTCCTTGACCTTGTCGCCGGACAGGTAGGGGCCGAGGTCGGCGAACTTGGCGTTGACGGCGTTGGGGATCTTGCCGTTCAGGTTCCAGCCGGGGACGACCACGACGTCCGGGATGTCGCTGGAGGCGAGGATCGCGCCGAGCTTCTCGTCGTAGGTGTTGCCGTCCTGGTTCTGCCACCTGGTCCGGACGCCGATGGCCTCGTTCATGGCCTTGTAGTACGGGTTGTCGTTGTCCGGCGGGGTGCCCCACAGCGGTGCCATGATCGTCAGCTCGCCGCCGCTGCCGAGCTTCTTCGGCACGGAGGTCTTGAGCCGGTCGAGGGCGATGGCCTTGGTGAAGCCGGCGGAGGAGCCGTTCTTCGCGGGGATGTCGGGGGCGACGACGCTCGATGCCACGTACGCGGGGAGGATCTTCCGGGCCGCCTTGCCGGAGGTGGTGCCTTCCTTGCGGCCCTCCTGCCCGCCGCCGCAGGCGGTGAGCAGCGGGAGTCCGCCGGCCACCGCCGCGGCGGCGACCGCGGTGGAGGCGAGGAAGCTTCTCCTGCTGGGGGCGGAGGGGGCGGCGTTCGGCGTCATTGCGTCAACCCTTCATGGCGCACCAGACACCCGGCGGTGGGCCGTCGGTTGCGGTGTCTTCAGTGGATCGGCTGAGCGGAAGCGCTGGGGGTGCGTGGGCAGCAGTCGAAGCGCTTCGATGTTGCTGCGAGGTTAAGTGAACACCTGGGGGCGCACAAGGGTCGATCCCAAGTTTCCTCGGATGCGCGGGGGGCCTCCGGGCCCGCGTAGCTCCTTGCACAGTCGGAGAGTTGTCGGCCCTGTTTCGGACCGGCACCTTGACACTCCGGCTCCCGCACACTGAGCATCGAAGCGCTTCGAAAGCGTCAGCCGCTCCATGCGCAAGGGGAACCACTCGTGACCGTTGACTCGCCGTCCACACCGCCTTTCCGCGATCCGCGGCTGCCGTTCGCGAAGCGCGTCGACGACCTGCTGGGGCGGCTCACCCTGGATGAGAAGATCTCCTTCCTGCACCAGTTCGTGCCCGCCGTGGAGCGCCTCGGCGTCGCCGCCTGGCGCACCGGTCAGGAGGCCCTGCACGGGGTGGCGTGGATGGGCCCGGCGACCGTGTTCCCGCAGGCCGTCGGCCTCGGCGCGACCTGGAACCCGGAGCTGGTCCGGCGGGTCGGCGAGGCCGTCGGCAAGGAGATCCGCGCGATGCGCGCCCGGGACGACCGCGTCGGCCTGAACGTCTGGGCCCCGACGGTCAACCTGCTGCGCCACCCGTTGTGGGGCCGCAACGAGGAGGGCTACGCGGAGGATCCGAAGCTGACCAGCGCCATCGCCACGGCGTACACCCGGGGCCTGCGCGGCGACCACCCCCTGTACTGGCGCACCGCACCCGTGCTCAAGCACTGGCTGGCGCACAACAACGAGACGGACCGGGCCACTTCGTCGGCCTCCGTGCGCCCGCGGGTGCTGCACGAGTACGACCTGCGCGCCTTCCGGGGGACGGTGGAGGCGGGCGCGGTGGCCGGGGTGATGCCCGCCTACAACCTGGTCAACGGCCGCCCCAACCACGTCTCCCCGTATCTGCGCGAACACCTGCGCACCTGGACCGACGAGGAGCTGCTGGTCTGCTCGGACGCGGGCGCGCCGTCCAACCTGGTCGACGCCGAGCACTACTTCGACACCCACGAGGAGGCCACCGCGGCGGCCCTGCTGGCCGGGGTGGACAGCTTCACCGACCACGGCACGGACGGCTCGCTGATCACGGCCCGGGTCAAGGGGGCCGTGGAACGAGGTCTGCTGACCGAGGCGGACATCGACGCCGCCGTGCGCCGCCAGCTGTCCGTCCGGTTCCGGCTCGGCGAGTTCGACCCGGACCGTGATCCGCACGCGGCCACCGGCGCGTTCGACACCCCGGAGCACCGGGCGCTCGCCCAGGAGGCCGCCGAGCAGGCGATCGTCCTGCTGAAGAACGACGGCGGCCTGCTGCCGCTGGCCCCGGACACCCGGATCGCGGTCGTCGGGCCGCTCGCCGACGAGTGCAAGCTCGACTGGTACAGCGGCAGTCTGCTGCGCCGCTCCACCCCGCTGGAGGGCCTGTACGAGCGGTTCGGGGCGCAGCGGGTGGAGTTCGCGGAGGGCGTGGACCGCGTCCGGCTGCGGACGGCGTCCGGCGCGTACCTGGCGGTGCCGGCTGCGGACGCCCCGGACCGGGCGCGCGGCGCCGAGGGCGCGCTGGACCCGGCACAGCTGTCCGGGCGCACCGATCTGCCGCCGCTCACCACCGACGCGACCGGCAGCGAGTTCGCGCTGGTCGACTGGGGCGAGGGGGTGCTGACCCTGCGCGCCCCCGACGGCCGCTACCTCTCGGTCGCCGAGGACGGCTTCGTGCGCGCCTCCGCCGACCAGCCCGGCGGCTGGGTCGTGCAGGAGACGTTCCGCCTGGAACCGCACGCCGGTGGTCACCTCCTCGAGCATCTGGGCACGGGCCGCCGGGTACGGGTCGCCGCCGACGGGGTGAAGGTTGCCGACGAGGGCGATGTCTTCGAGGTGGTCACGGTCGAGCGGGGCGAGGAGGCCGTGGCCAGGGTGGCGGCCGGGGCGGACGTCGTCGTGGTGGTGGCGGGCAACGACCCGCACATCAACGGCCGGGAGACGGAGGACCGTACGACCCTGCTGCTGCCGGAGCACCAGCGGCGGCTGCTGGACGCGGCCCGCGCCGCCAACCCGCGCACGGTGCTGGCGCTGGTGTCGGCGTACCCGTACGCGGTGGACACCACCCGGCTGCCGGCCGCGCTCTGGACGGCGCACGGCGGGCAGGCGGCGGGCACGGCGCTGGCCCGGGTGCTGGCCGGTGACGTCAGTCCGGCCGGCCGGCTGCCCCAGACCTGGTACGCGGCCGACGCCGACCTGCCCGACCTGCTCGACTACGACGTGATCGGCAGCCGCCAGACCTACCTGTACTTCGAGGGCACCCCGCTCTTCCCCTTCGGCCACGGCCTGTCGTACGCGTCCTTCGCCTACGCCGGCCCGGCCGCCCGGGTGACGGCCGGCGCGGTGCTGGTGGAGTGCGTGGTCACCAACACCGGGGACCGTGCGGCGGACGAGGTGGTCCAGCTCTACGGCCGGGCGGTCCAGGCGTCGGTGCCGCGCCCGCGCCGCGAGCTGCTGGCGCACCGCAGGATCACGCTCACCCCCGGCGAGACGGCCGCCGTCTCCTTCGAAGTCCCGCTGGAGGAACTGGGGTTCTGGGACGTCCGGCGGGGCGCGTGGCGGCTGGAGGAGGGCCCGTACGAACTGCTGCTGGGCGCGTCCAGCGAGGATGTGCGGCTGCGGACGACCGTGCACCTCGACGGCGAGCCGCCGGCCCCGCGCACGGTACGCGAACACGGCCTGCCGGCCGCGGACTTCGACGAGCAGTCCGGCGCCGCGATCGTGGACCGTACGAAGACGGCGGGCGACGCGGTGACCCCGGCCCACGGCACGACGGCCGAACTGGTCTACCAGGACTGCGACTTCGGCACCGGTGTGCGCGAGGTGACCGTGCGGGTGGCGGGCCGGGGCACGGTGGAGATCTCCCTGGACGGCGGCCCGGCCCTGGCGGCGCTCACCCTGGAGTCCCCCACGGCGGGCCCGTACACCTACACCACCCTCTCGGCCGGCCTCACCGCCGAGGGCGTCCACGACGTCCGCCTCGGACTGCGCGGCCCCGTCCGGCTCGCGCACGTCGGCTTCTCCGGTTGAGGGTCCGGAGAAGCCCGGCACCAGGAAGGGGCCCGGCACCGGAAGGCAGCGGTGCCGGGCCCCTTCGGATCGGCGGTCCGTCCCCAGGTTATCTGAAAACGGTTGCCATTAGCCAGGGTCCGGCGCCCCGGCATCGGGTACCGGGGAGTACTGAGAGGGTTCGCGGGGGAAGGTGGCGTGGGCCCCGGCACCGGGCTGCTTCTGCTCGGTTGCCCGAAGCGATGGCGTGGCCGGCCTGTCCTCGCCTTCCGTTCGGCTGTGGTCGGTGTAGGTGGCGTCCGAACCGCCGCCCTCCCCGCCGGCCGCGCCGTCGGCGAGCGGGGACCCGGCCCGGGGGGCCGCCCGGATGAACCAGGTGGTGACGAATGCGACGGCGGACAGGAAGGTGGCGCCGATGACGACCCCGCGCAGACCGCTGGTCACCGCCGCCTCGGCGGCGTCGCGGACGGCAGGAGGCATGTTCTTGAGCACGGCGGGAGTGAACTCGCCGCCGGCCGTGAGGCGTTCCTCGGTCCCCGAGCCGAGCCGCCCCACCAGCGTCTCGTGCATGCGGCCGCTCTGTACGGCTCCGAGGACGGCGACACCCAGGGAGCCGCCGATGGTGCGGGTCAGGGTCACCGTTCCGGACGCGGCGCCCATGTCCTTGTGCGTGGCGTTGTTCAACGTGGTGAGCAGGGTGCTCTGCATCAGGATGCCGACGCCGAGCCCCATGACCACGGTGAGCGCCGAGGCCAGGGCCACGGGAGTGCCCGTGCCGAGAAGGAGGAGGACCAACGCGCCGACCACCATGACGGCGCTGCCGCTGATGGGCATGACGCGGTCCAGTCCGCCCCGGTCCGTCAAGCGCCCCGCGGTCAGTTGCGCCGTGAGCATCCCGAGCATCATCGGCAGGATCAGCATGCCGCTGACCGTGGACGAAGCGCCCTGGACGAACTGCATGTACTGCGGCAGATAGTTGATGGTGGAGACCATGACGGCGCCGGCCAGAAAACTGAGTACCTGGGCGAGGGAGAATTCCCGGCTGCGGAACAACCCCGGCGGCATGACGGGTTCCTGGGCCCGCCGTTCCACCCGGACGAACCAGGCCAGCGACACGACGGCGACCAAGCCGAGTCCGGTGATCGGCTGGGACAGCCAGGAGTACCTGTTCCCCGCCCAGGTGGCCATCAGGGTCAGGGCCATGACGGCCACGGTGAGCAGCAGCGCGCCAAGGTAGTCGATCCGGCCCTTGACACGTTCGGTGTGCAGCTTCACCCCGCGCGCTACGGCCACCAGCGCGACGATGCCCACCGGGACGTTCACATAGAAGGTCCAGCGCCAGTTCATGTAGTCGGTGATGAACCCGCCGAGCAGGGGCCCGCCGACGAAAGCCACCGGGAGCATCACACCGACGACCGACTGAACGCGGCCCCTGTCCTGCGGGGCGACCAGCACTCCGAGGACCGACAGCGCCCCCACCATCAGACCGCCGGCACCGAGGCCCTGGAGAGCGCGGAACGTGATGAGCTGAACCATGTTCTGTGCCAGGCCGCACAGGACCGACCCGGCGAGGAAGAGCCCGATGGAGGACATGTAGGCGCCCTTACGGCCGTACAGGTCCCCTGTTTTCCCCCAGATCGGTGTAGTGGCCGACATCGCCAGGAGATACACCGTCACCACCCACGAGAAGTGGTCCATGCCGCCGAGATCGCCGACGACCGTGGGGAGTGCGGTGCTGATGATCTGTCCATCGAGAGTCGCCAGCACGATGCCGAGCATCAGCCCGAAGACGCCCAAGCGTGGTAAGGGCGGACGGGCGGGTGCGGGTGTCTCGGCTGTCGGGTCGTTCATGGCTGCCTCCGGGGCGCGCTCGGCGGAAGGTCAGACGGTGTACGGGCGGGTCTTCTTGGCATCCCGCAGCGCCTGGCCCCACCACGCCAATTGGTCGAGCATGGCCTTGGCCGCGACGTCGGACGCGGGATCGGTCGTCTTGCCCTCGGCGTCGAAGAGCTGACCGTAGTTGGCGAAGCTGACAGTGTTACGGACCGTCACGGCGTGCACCTCGGCGAGTACGACCCGCAGATGCTCGACGGCCCGCAGGCCGCCGGACACACCCCCGTAGGAGACGAAGCCGACCGGCTTGGCGTGCCACTGCTCGTTGTGCCAGTCGATGGCGTTCTTGAGCGAAGCGGGATAACTGTGGTTGTACTCCGGCGTGACGATGACGAACGCGTCGGCCGCGGCGAGCCGGGACGACAGGGCGCCGACCTTTTCCCGGACCTCGTCGGACGGCACCTCACCGAAAGCCGGCATGTGCACGGGCAGAGGCGTCTCCAGCAGGTCGACCCGGTCCACCGCCATGTCCTCGCGCTGGGCGATGTGGGAGATGACCCAGTCCGCGACCACCGGGCCGAACCTGCCGTTCCTGATGCTTCCGATGATCACGGCGACCTGCAGGCGTGCGTTCTCGGGATCGGTCATTACGGGAAACCTCCGTTGAGGTACGCGCGGCACCCTGGGCGCGTACAATGTACACAGATGGCTGTACGCCGTCCACTGACAGTACGTCGTACACTAGCGTACGTTGTACACGCAGCAGAAGGAGTCCAACCGATGGCCGTTCAGGACAGGCGGGACAGGAGCGAGGAGCAGGACAGCACGCCCCTGTGGCAGAGACTCGAGCGCCCGGCGCGGGCTCCTCGCACGCCACTGAGTCCCGAGAGAATCGCCGAGGCCGCCGTGCGGATCGCCGACACCGAGGGCCTCGACGCCGTCACCATGCGGCGCCTGGCCTCCGCGCTGGGCGTCGCACCCATGGCCGCATACCGTTACGTCAACGGCAAGGACGAGCTTCTGGAGCTGATGGTCGACCACGTGTACGGGGAGCTGGAGCTCCCCGCCATGGAGGCTGCCGATTGGCGGCAGATCACCCGGGTCCTCGCCCTGCGACTGCGGGACATGCTGCTGCGGCACCCGTGGGTTTCCCGGGCCGATTGGTGCGGGCCGACGCCGAATCAGCTCGCCCTGCTGGAGAACGCGCTGGCGGCGCTCGCCGACAACCGGCTCGATGCCGACACCTCCATGTCGATGTACAGCACCGTCACGTCCTACGTACGAGGCGCTGTCGACTCCGAGACCGGCCTGAAGCAGATGCTGAGGACGAGGGGCTGGTCCAGCCACGAGGAGGCGCGCCTGGAGCTGGCCCCCCAGATGCAGTGGCTGATCAAGACGGGGCGTTACCCGATGTACGAGCGCTATCTGCGCGAGGCCGCCCGCAAAGACGACATCCAGTGGCAGTTCGAAATCGGGCTGGACAGCGTCCTCGAGGGCATCGCGGTGCGGCTGGAAGCCGATCGCGCGGCGCGCGAGGCGTGACACGAACAGGCCGGAGCCAGTATCGGCCCGTGTGGAAGCTGTAATGCGCAGAGTTCGTCTTCAGCCGTTCCACCCCGAAGGCGCCATCACGATCGGCTCACCGCACATCGATCACCCTACTCGGGAAGTGCTGTCGCCTCGCGGCGGGACAACCTGTTCTTCCGAAGGCAGTCAGACGCGAAGTTGCTGGTGGACGGGGTCACATGTCCGTAATCACCGAAGGCCATGCGTCGTCCCCGATGTCCAGCAGTTCCACACGCTCCAGGCGAAGCCGGCCCATCAGACGAACGGCCGCAGCCCCCGCACAGTGGGCTGCGGCCGTTCGGTTTTCCGACCTGTCCGTGGCAGGTCAGAGCGCGAGACCGGTCAGGACCAGTACGCGCTCGTAGGTGTAGTCCTCCATCGCGTACCGGACGCCCTCGCGGCCCACGCCGGACTGCTTGGCGCCGCCGTACGGCATCTGGTCGGCGCGGTAGGACGGGACGTCGCCGATCACCACACCGCCGACCTCGAGGGCGCGGTGGGCACGGAAGGCGACCTGGAGGTCGTGGGTGAACACGCCCGCCTGGAGGCCGAACTTGGAGTCGTTGACCGCGGCGAACGCCTCCTCCTCGCCGTTCACCTTGTGCACGGTGAGGACGGGGCCGAAGACCTCCTCGCAGGCGATCGTGACGTCCGCCGGCACGTCGGCGAGGACGGTCGGCGCGTAGGAGGCACCGTCCCGCTTGCCGCCGGTGAGCAGCGTGGCGCCGGCCGCGACCGCCTCGTCCACCCAGGACTCCACGCGCTTGGCGGCGTCCTCGCTGACCAGCGGGCCGACATCGGTCTTGGGGTCGGACGGGTCGCCGGTGACCTGGGCCTCCACGGCGGCGACGATGCGCGGCAGCAGCCGGTCGTACACCGACGCGTCGGCGATCACCCGCTGCACCGAGATGCAGGACTGGCCGCCCTGGTAGTTGGAGAAGGTCGCGATGCGGGTCGCGGCCCAGTCCAGGTCGGCGTCGGAGGAGAAGTCGCCGAGGACGACCGCGGCGCCGTTGCCGCCCAGTTCCAGCGTGCAGTGCTTGCGCGGCACCGAGTCCATGATCGCGTAGCCGACCTTGTCGGACCCGGTGAAGGAGATGACCGGCAGGCGCTCGTCCTGGACCAGGGCGGGCATGCGGTCGTTCGGGACCGGCAGGATCGACCAGGAGCCGGCCGGCAGCTCGGTCTCGGCGAGCAGATCACCGAGGATCAGGCCGGACAGCGGGGTGGCCGGGGCCGGCTTCAGGATGATCGGGGCGCCGGCGGCGATGGCCGGGGCGACCTTGTGGGCGCACAGGTTCAGCGGGAAGTTGAACGGCGCGATGCCGAGCACGACACCCTTGGGGAAGCGGCGGGTGAGCGCGAGCCGGCCCTGGCCGCCGGCGTCCGTGTCGAGCCGCTGGGCCTCGCCGCCGTTGAACCGGCGGGCCTCCTCGGCGGCGAACCGGAACACCGAGACCGCGCGGCCGACCTCGCCCCGGGCCCACTTGATCGGCTTGCCGTTCTCGGCGGAGATCAGCTGGGCGATCTCCTCGGTGCGCTCGGCCAGCCGCTTGCTGACGTGGTCCAGGGCGGCGGCGCGTACGTGCGCCGGGGTGGCGGCGAACTCGTCCCGCACGGCGTACGCGGCGGCCACGGCCTCCTCGACCTGGGCCTCGCTCGGCACGCTGACCGAGCCGACGAGCCGGCCGTCCCACGGGGAGGTGACGTCGAAGCTGTCCTCGCCGGTGACCTGGCGGCCGGCGAGCCAGAAGGCATGGGTGGAAGTCATGTACGAGTCCCGGCCCTTCCGCGTTGGGGGTGTGCTTGGCTTGCGAGGTCCACGGTAGGGCGGGGGCGGCCGGGGGTCGTTTGTCCGAGTCGTAGCAGTCGATGCGAGGGGTACGCCGGTTTGGCGAGGTAATCGGCGCGGGGGCGGCGGGACAGGGCCCCCTCGGTCACTCCGTCGCCGTCGCCTTCAGCGCCAGCCACAGCTCCATGCGGACGTCGGGATCGTCCAGGCTGCGCCCGAGGATCTCCTCGACCCGCCGCATCCGGTACCGCAGGGTGTGCCGGTGGACCCCCAGGTCGGCCGCGGCGGCGTCCCACTGCCCGTGCCGGGACAGCCACGCCCGCAGCGAGGCGACCAGGTCCCCCCGCCCGGTGGCGTCGTGCTCGTGCAGCGCCCGCAGCAGCCCGTCGGCGAACGCCTTCACCGCGTCGTCGGCCAGCAGCGGCAGCACGGACCCGGCCGCCAGCTGCTCGTGCTCCACGAACACCCGGCCCCGCCGCCGCGCCACCGACAGCGCCTGTTCGGCCTGCTTGTACGCGGCCGACGCCGCGGTGGGCCCGGTGGGCGCGGACAGGCCCACGACCAGGCCGTCCTCGTCCGCCCGCCCCTGCTCGGGCCGCGCCCGCTCGGTCTCGCGCGCGGCGGCGTAGGCGGTGCACGCGGCCACCGCCGCGCCCTCGTCGGCGGCCAGCACCACCAGCCGCTCCCCCTCGGGCACCACCAGTACGGCCTCCCCGGCCCGGGCCGCGGCGGACTCCACGGTCTCCGCGAGCTCGTCGAGGTGTTCGCCCGCCGGGCCGGACGCGGACTCGGCGACGATCATCCGGAACGGGGCGTCCAGCAGCGCGCCGTACAGGTCGCCGGCGACGGCCCGGGCGTGGTCCGGCTCCCCGGCGAGCAGCATGCGCAGCACCGCCGTGCCCACGCGCTGCTCGGCCGCGTGCAGGGAGCGGGAGCGCTCGGTGGTGAGGGTGAGCAGGGCGATGGCGGAGTGGACGGCGTACCGTTCGGCGGTGCCGAGGGCGGCGGCGGTGCCGACGGCGAGCGCGGCGCGGGGGCGGCGGCCGGTGCCGAGGCTGTGCAGCTCCACCCGGTCCTCGTGGTCCGGTCCGCCGACCACGGAGGAGGCGGGGGCGGGGCGTTCGCGCAGCCGCTCCACCTCGGCGGTGAGCCGGGCGGCGCGGCGGCCGGCCCAGTCCGGGGCGGCGGCGACGACGGCGCCCGAGGCGTCGTACAGCGCCGCCCAGCCGTCGACCTGGGCGGCGAGCGCCCCGAGGACGCCCTCGGGGCCGGCGCCGAGGGCTTGCTTGGTCAGCTCCCGCTGGGCGGCGAAACCGGCCGTCACGGCGCGGTACTGGTCGGCGGCGATGGCCGCGGAGACGGCCTTGCTGATGGCGAGGAACGGGGTGCGGCGGGGCACCTCCAGCAGCGGCAGGCCCTCCTGCGCGCAGGCGTCGACGAGCGGCTCGGGCGTCTCGTCGTAGTTCACGCCGACGGCGAACCCGAGCCCGACGACGCCGGCGCCGACCAGCCGGCGCACGTAGCGCCGCATGGCCTCCCGGTCCTCGGCGTCCAGCTTGAGCGCGGTGATCAGCAGCAGCTCGCCGCCCTCCATGTAGGGCACGGGGTCGGCCAGCTCGCTGACGTGCGCCCAGCGGACGGGCACGTCGAGGTGGTCCTCGCCCGCGCGCACGGTCAGCTTGAGCGCGGAGTGGTTGACGAGCGAGGCAAGAGTCGGGGGCATGGGGCCTTCACGGTGAGGGATCCGGTGATCTTTTGGCCGCGGTGTATGAACGGCCCATCCCGATTCTGCCTCACCGTACGACCGCTCACCCCCGCAGATCGACCAGCAACGGCGGCGCGTGCTCGCCCTGCACGGTGGTCAACGACAACACCGCGTGCCCCGGCGGCACCCCATGAGCCAACTCGGACGCGGACCAGCGCTCCCGCTCTACTTGACGGACGGTGACGGCACGAGCGGTGGGCGCCTGGCCGGTGATGACCCGGCGCAGCATGTGCACGGCCTTGCCGGCCGGGGTCTCGGCGATGATCTGGCGGTCGGTGACGTCCCGGGCCTCGATCCACTCCTTGCCCCACACCTCGGCGAAGTCCTGACCGTCCCAGGGGGTGAGCCCGGACAGCGCCATCCTGCAGCCCGTGGCGCCGAGCAGCGGGCCGCGCAGCGGCCGGGGTACGTCGTCCAGGGTGCGCAGGGTGAGCACGGTACCGGCGTTGGCGCTGCGCAGCCGCTGGATGCCGCGTACGGCCTCCGGGGTGACGACCCCCGAGGCGTCGTCGAGCAACAGGCAGGCGAAGAGCGAGCGGTCCTCCCGCACCGTCACGGAGGCGGTGAACTGGGCGAGCACCAGCCGGGACAGGATCCGGGAGGCGTCGGCGTGGCCGCGCTGGGGCAGGTCGATGCGGACCCGGACCGGGTGGTCGAGGGACCGCAGCGAGAACGGCCGGCTCTGGCCGGAGGTGTCGAAGAAGGAGGCGAAGGCGGGTCGGTCGAGCAGGGCGATCCGGTCGGCCAGGACCGAGCCGACGTCCCCCGGGTGGGCCAGCTGCCGCTCCCGGGCGTCGAGTTCCCTGAGCAGGGAGGCGTGTCCGGCGTCGGTCAGCGCCTTGCGCAGCGCGGCCAGCGGCCCCGGGGCACCGTCGAGCAGCTGCCGCAGCTCCGGCACGGAGGGGAAGCGGCCGTGGACTGCGCGGAAGGGGCCGAGCAGCTGGGCGAGGACGGTGGTGGAGCGGCGGCTGTCGCTGCCGGGGTGCGGGTCGGCGAGGTCACCGACGAGGGCCTCGGCGAGTATGGCGGCGGCCTCGTCGGGGTCGGTGGTACCGCCGTAGAGATCGAGGTCGTACACGGAGTCGGGGTGGCCGATGCGTACGACGACGTCATAGGACTCCGCCGGGCCGAGTCCGGCGCCCGCCGCGCCGACCACCACGACGGACGCCCGGCCGGCCAGGGCCTGCAGGCACAGCGACTCGGCGAGCGGGCGCACCAGGGCGCCGGTCTTGCCGGAGCCGGCCGGGCCGACGGCGAGCAGGGAGGTGCCCAGCAGGTCCGGGCCGAGGGCGAGGCCGGCGCCGCGGTAGTGGTACGGGTTGCGGGGGTCGTCGGCCGTGGTGCCGAGCCGGACCTGGCCGGTGAGCAGGTCGTGCCGGGCGTACCGGGCGGGCAGGTCGCGGGCGCCCGAGGGGTGCGGGCAGGCGGCGGCGCCGTCCTTCAGCACGGCACCGGTGAAGGTGGCGAGGCTGTGCCGGCCGGTCCGTACGCCCTGCCAGGCACGGCTGAGCCGGGCATGGTCCACGTCCCGCATGAGCCCGGCCTTCGCCTCGGCGGCAAGCCGCTCCGCGGCCTCGTAGGCCCCGGCCTGCCGGAGCTGGGGCCATTCGGCGGGATCCTGGTCGGGGGCGGGCGGGGGCGCGGCCGCCTGGGCGGTGGCACCCCAGGTGCGCGGTCCGAAACGGCGCCAGACCTCACCCCACCGGCCGAGCCGGCCGACCACCAGCAGGATGGCGAGGGCGATGACGGCGTAGTACGAGTACCAGAGGATCGCGTTGCCGACGCGGTCGTTGCTCCGGCGCCAGGAGTCGGGGGTGAACAGGTCCAGCGGCAGCACCCACCAGGTGCCGAAGTAGCCGTTCCACAGCAGGGACCACACCAGCCAGCCCACGAGGAAGGAGATCAGGGCTCCGCTGAGCAGCTGCCGGGTCGAAATCTGCTCGGGCTCCTGTTGGGGCCGTGGCCGGTGCCCGAAGCGCCAGATGCCGGGCGCCGCCTCCGGGCGGGGGGTCCGCAGCCAGGTCAGAAAGGGAGAGGTCTCCGGCTTCGGAGGCGCGCCGGGGGGCACGAGGGGCGCCGGCGGCAGCCCTGGCGGCATGGGCGGCACCCCCGCCCCCACCAGCGGTGTCGCGGGCGCCTCCCGTGGTGCCGGTGGGTGCGGTACCGGTGTCGCAGGCGTTTCGCGTGCGTCCCGTGTGCCGTCGGTGTCCATCGACCCTGCCCCCTGACCAGCCGTTCCGTCCGCCATCAGCGAGCCAATCTAACGCCCCGGCAAGGGGAGTTCACCGCTTACACGGCGGAAGCGGGCCACAGCCGTCCGGGCGGGCTATGTCCACCGCGGACAAGGGGACGCGCCGACAACGCCCACATGGAGCATGCCCACCCCCCGGAACCGGTCTTAGCCTGCGAGAAAAGAAGGTATGCGTCCGTAAACGCACCGCCCGGAACCGCCCGGGACCGCCCGGTACGCAAGATCATCAGGGAGCCCCCATGACCGCACTTCCGCAGGAGCGCCGCGTCGTCACCGCCATCCCCGGCCCGAAGTCGCAGGAGCTTCAGGCCCGCCGTACCGCCGTGGTCGCCCAGGGTGTGGGTTCCACGCTGCCGGTCTTCGTCACCCGCGCCGGCGGCGGTGTCATCGAGGACGTGGACGGCAACAGCCTCATCGACTTCGGCTCCGGTATCGCCGTGACCTCCGTCGGCGCCTCCGCCGAGGCCGTGGTGCGCCGCGCGAGCGCCCAGCTCGCCGACTTCACCCACACCTGTTTCATGGTCACCCCCTACGAGGGCTACGTGGCGGTCGCGGAGGCCCTCGCCGAGCTGACCCCGGGCGACCACGCCAAGAAGTCCGCGCTGTTCAACTCCGGCGCGGAGGCCGTCGAGAACGCCGTCAAGATCGCCCGCGCCTACACCAAGCGGCAGGCCGTCGTCGTGTTCGACCACGGTTACCACGGCCGGACCAACCTGACGATGGCGCTGACCGCGAAGAACATGCCGTACAAGCACGGCTTCGGTCCGTTCGCCCCCGAGGTCTACCGCGTGCCGGTGGCGTACGGCTACCGCTGGCCGACCGGCCCGGAGAACGCCGGCCCGGAGGCCGCCAAGCAGGCCATCGAGCAGATCACCAAGCAGGTCGGCCCGGACAACGTCGCCGCGATCATCATCGAGCCGGTGCTGGGCGAGGGCGGCTTCATCGAGCCCGCCAAGGGCTTCCTGCCCGCGATCCGCCAGTTCGCCGCCGACAACGGCATCGTCTTCGTCGCCGACGAGATCCAGAGCGGTTTCTGCCGGACCGGCCAGTGGTTCGCGTGTGAGGACGAGGGCATCGTCCCGGACCTGATCACGACCGCCAAGGGCATCGCCGGCGGTCTGCCGCTCGCCGCCGTGACCGGGCGCGCGGAGATCATGGACGCCGCGCACGCCGGTGGCCTCGGTGGCACCTACGGCGGCAACCCCGTCGCCTGCGCCGGTGCGCTCGGCGCGATCGAGACGATGAAGGAGCTGGACCTCAACGGCAAGGCCAAGCGCATCGAGGAGGTCATGAAGGGCCGCCTCACCGCCATGGCCGAGAAGTTCGACATCATCGGCGACGTGCGCGGGCGCGGCGCGATGATCGCCATCGAGCTGGTCAAGGACCGCACCACCAAGGAGCCGAACCCGGAGGCCACCGCCGCGCTCGCCAAGGCCTGCCACGCCGAGGGCCTGCTGGTCCTGACCTGCGGCACCTACGGCAACGTGCTGCGTTTCCTGCCCCCGCTGGTCATCGGCGAGGACCTGCTGAACGAGGGCCTCGACATCATCGAGCAGGCCTTCGCGCGCATCTGACCCGCGCGTCGGGCCGAGAGGTCCGGACCTGTGGAGGTGCCTGCGGCAGGCCGTGTGAAGAAGGTGTGCGGGGTGGATGAGAGGAAGGGATTCCGTCTGCCCAACCGCCCCCGCCTGCCGTAGGTTCTCTCCCGATGAGAGATACACCCCGCCCACGGGGGACCGTGGACGGATCCGGGCCGAGGCCTCCCCAGCTTCGATCCGGTCGTGCCCTCGCGCACACATCCGGTGCCTCCCGGCTCCGGGATCTCCTCACCGATCGGACGGTCGCCGCCCCAAACCCCCCGGGGCGCGCGGCACACCGGTCCGGACGGCCGCCTCGGAACCATCCCCCCTGTTCCGGGGCGGCCGACCTCCTTCCGCCCCGCCGGATTCGACCTGCCAAGCTGGGCCCATGCTGCTCCTGGTCCTTCCGGTGGTCCTCCTCGCCCTGATCACCTGGCAGGTGCTCACCGACGGGCCGCTGCTGCGGCCGGACGCCGAGGCGAGCCGGGCCCTGGCCCATCCGGACGGGTTCTCCCAGTTCCTCTCCGACCTCGGCAACGTCCAGGTCGCCGTCCCGGTGCTGGCCCTCGCCCTCGCCGCCGCCCTGTGGCTCGGCCGGGTCCGGGGCGCCCCCCGCTGGTGGCTGCCGCCACTGACCGCCGTCGTGCTGATGGCGCTGGTCCCGGCGGTCGTCGTACCGCTGAAGGAGTGGACCGACCGGCCGGGGACACCGGTGGTGCCCCCGGCGACGGGCTACTTCCCGTCCGGTCACACCGCGACGGCGGTGGTGGCCTACGGCTCGGCGGCCCTGCTCCTGCTGCCCTGGCTCCGCTCCCCCGCCGCCCGCCGCGCGCTGGCGGCCGGCTGCGGGGTCCTGGTCCTCGGGGTGTCCTACGGCCTGGTCCGGCACGGCTACCACTGGCCGCTGGACGTGCTGGCCGGCTGGTGCCTGGGCGCCGTGCCGCTGGCCCTCCTCGCCCGCGTCACCAGCCGGAGCGGGCACGGTCAGCCGAAGCAGGCGGATCAGCCGAAGTAGAGGCGGTCAGCCGAAGTAGGCGTCGAACGTCTTCTGGAACTCCCAGTTCGCGTACCGGTCCCAGTTCACCGACCAGGTCATCAGGCCGCGCAGGGCCGGCCAGGTCCCGTGGGTGGTGTAGGAGCCGCAGTTCGTCTTCTTCGTGAGGCAGTCCAGGGTCTTGGTGACCTCGGCCGGGGAGACATGGCCGTTGCCCGCGTTCGTGGACGCCGGCATGCCGATGGCGACCTGGTCGGGGCGCAGCGGCGGGAAGACGTTGTTCTGGTCGCCGGCGACCGGGAAGCCGGTCAGGAGCATGTCGGTCATGGCGATGTGGAAGTCGGCGCCGCCCATGGAGTGGTACTGGTTGTCCAGGCCCATGATCGGACCCGAGTTGTAGTCCTGGACGTGCAGCAGGGTCAGGTCGTCGCGCAGGGCGTGGATCACCGGGAGGTAGGCGCCGCAGCGCGGGTCCTGGCCGCCCCACTTGCCGGAGCCGTAGAATTGGTAGCCGTTCTGCACGAAGAACGTCTCCGGGGCCATGGTGAGGACGAACTTGGCGCCGTACTTGGCCTTCAGGGTCTTCAGCGCCGAGATCAGGTTGACGATCACGGGTGTGGTCGGGTTCTTGAAGTCCGTGTCGCCCGCGTTCAGCGACAGCGAGTGGCCCTCGAAGTCGATGTCGAGGCCGTCCAGGCCGTAGGTGTCGATGATGTTCGAGACCGAGGAGACGAAGGTGTCGCGGGCCGCGGTCGTGGTCAGCTGGACCTGGCCGTTCTGGCCGCCGATGGAGATGAGCACCTTCTTGCCGGCCGCCTGCTTGGCCTTGATCGCCGCCTTGAACTCGGCGTCGCTCTCCACGTTCGGGCACTCGGTGACGGGGCAGCGGTTGAAGCGGATGTCCCCGGAGGTGACCGAGGTGGGCTCGCCGAAGGCCAGGTCGATGACGTCCCAGCTGTCGGGGACGTCAGCGAGCCGGGTGTAGCTGGCGCCGTTGGCGAAGCTGGCGTGCAGATAGCCGACGAGGGCGTGGGCGGGCAGGTCGGACGAGCCTCCGCCGCCCCCGCCACCCGTGCCGGGGCTGGTCGTGGCGGTGACGACCGCGGACTTCGCGGACTCGCCGGCCTCGTTGACCGCGGTGACCTGGAAGCCGTACGCCGTGGAGGCGGCGAGTCCGGAGACGGTCGCCGAAGTCCCGGTCACCGTCTGCACCTTGACGCCGTCACGGTAGACCGCGTAACCCGTCGCGCCGGTCACCGCCGACCAGGACAGTCCGACGGAGGAGGAGGTCACGGTGGTGGTCTTCAGGCCGGCCGGGGCGGCGGGCGGCTGGGTGGTGCCGCTGCCGCCGGGGCCGACGAGGGTGATGTCGTCGGCCTGGTAGGCGCCGGTGCCGTACCAGCCGTGGGTGTAGATCGTGACCTTGGTGGTGGCGGCCCCGGTGCGGAAGGTGGTGCTCAGTTTCTGCCAGTCGGGGGCGGACTGGGTCCAGGCGGAGACGTCGGTGGTGCCGGTGCCGCTCGCGCCGAGGTAGACGTAGGAGCCGCGGACGTATCCGGACAGGGTGTACTGGGCATTGGGCTGGACGGTCACCGTCTGGGCGCACTGGGCGTTGTCGCCGCCGGCCGGGGTGGCCTGGAGTGCCGAACTTCCGCTGTGCACGGGTGAGTTGACCGTCGTTCCGGCGGTGCAGGTCCAGCTGGTCAGGCCGGACTCGAACCCGCCGTTGACGGCGACGTCCGCGTCGGCCGCACGGGCGGCCGACGAGAGCGCGGTGATGCCGGGCACGGCCAGGGCTACGGCCGTGAGCGCGGCGAGGACGGATCTGCGACGTCTGGTGCGTTCCACGAGGGCCTCCGGGGCCGGGGGAGTTGGAGGAGCGGAGCGCACACAATTTGGTCCAGACCAATCCCGCTGTCAAGGTGTCCGGGCGTTACCGGTCCGCATCACCGCGCCGGGCCCGCTCCGCCGCCGCCTCGTGCATCGCCAGTTCCAGCAGCGCCGGGTCGGTCAGCGTGCCGGAGCCGTCCGGCGGCACCAGCCAGCGCACGCCCCGGGCCACCCGGCCCGGATACGGCACGACGATCCAGGTGCCGGCCCCCGCGGTGCGGACGCCGGTGCCGACCCAGCGGGCCGCGGTGCCCGCGGGCACGAGGAACCCGATCCGGCTGTCGCCGAAGCCGGCGAGCACCGGGCCGGGCCGGTCGAGCAGGCGGGTGAGCACGTCCAGGGTCGGGTGGCCGAGGTCACCCGGCAGGATCAGGACGTCCCAGGCCTTGCCGGCGGGCAGCAGGGCGACCCCGTGGGGGTTGCGCTCCCACTCCCGGCGGCAGGCCTCGGGGTCCGGTGCGACGGATGCCAGCCACGCGACGGCCGTCTTCGTCCCAGTCATCGAAAAAGCCTCCCTCTCGGTCATGGACGCGGATGCGTCGAGAGGTGAGAGGGAGGCGGCCCCGGGGCATTACGCGACTTCACGAAGCCCGTGGGGTGAGGTGGGTCACCTCAGCTGTCGAAGCCCAGTCCCAGCCGGTCCATCGTCCGCAGCCACAGGTTCCGCCGGCCGCCGTGCGCGTCGGCGCGGGCCAGGGACCACTTGGTGAGGGCGATGCCGGTCCAGGCGAACGGCTCCGGCGGGAACGGCAGCGGCTTCTTGCGGACCATCTCCAGCTCGGTCCGCTCGGTGCGCTCCCCGTCCAGCAGGTCCAGCATCACGTCCGCGCCGAACCGGGTGGCGCCGACCCCGAGGCCCGTGTAGCCGGCCGCGTAGGCCACCCGGCCCTGGTGGGCGGTGCCGAAGAACGCGGAGAACCGGGAGCAGGTGTCGATCGCGCCGCCCCAGGCGTGGGTGAAGCGGACGCCCTCCAGCTGCGGGAAGCAGGTGAAGAAGTGGCCGGCGAGCTTGGCGTACGTCTCGGGCCGGTCGTCGTACTCGGCGCGCACCCGGCCGCCGTAGGGGTAGATCGCGTCGTAGCCGCCCCACAGCACGCGGTTGTCGGCGGAGAGCCGGAAGTAGTGGAACTGGTTCGCCGAATCCCCCAGTCCCTGTCTGTTCTTCCAGCCGATGGACGCGAGCTGATCGGCGGTCAGCGGCTCGGTCATCAGGGCGTAGTCGTAGACCGGGACGGTGTACGACCGCACGCGCCGCACGAGGCTGGGGAAGATGTTGGTGCCGAGCGCGACCTTGCGGGCGCGGACGGCGCCGTAGGGGGTGCGTACGGCCATCCCGGCGCCGTAGGTCCTCAGGGTGAGGGCGGGCGTGCGCTCGTACACCCGCACCCCGAGCCGGAGGCAGGCCCGCTTCAGGCCCCAGGCGAGCTTGGCCGGGTGCAGCATGGCCACGCCCCGGCGGTCCCACAGGCCCGCCTGGAAGGTGGGCGAGTCGACTTCGGCGCGCACGGCGTCGGCGTCCAGGTACTCGATGCCGTCGGCGAGGCCCTTCTCCTGGAGTTCCCGGTGCCAGTCCTTCAGCTCCCAGGCCTGGTAGGTCTCGGTGGCCACGTCGATCTCGCCGGTGCGTTCGAAGTCGCAGTCGATGCCGTGCCGGGCGATCGCGGCCTCGATCTCGTCGAGGTTGCGCCGGCCCAGCTCCTCCAGCGTGTGGATCTCGCCGGGCCAGCGGGTGAGGCCGTTGGGCAGGCCGTGCGTGAGGGAGGCGGCGCAGAAGCCGCCGTTGCGGCCGGAGGCGGCCCAGCCCACCTCGCGGCCTTCCAGCAGGACGACGTCGCGCCCGGGGTCGCGCTCCTTGGCGTTCAGCGCGGTCCACAGCCCGCTGTAGCCGCCGCCGACCACCAGCAGGTCGCAGGTCTCGGCGGTGGTGAGGGCGGGCTCGGCGGCCGGCTTGCCGGGGTCTTCCAGCCAGTACGGGACCGGCTGGGCTTCGGAGAGAGAGGCGATCCAGTTGTCTTTCCCACGGCTCATGGCGCTTGGGGCCATGATTTCAACTCCCTACAGAGGATGTCCGGCAAGGCCCGTGAAAAGGCCTATGCCTTCTGCTTGTTCCGGCGGTTTCCGAGGACCATCGCGACGAGGACGAACAGGACGGCGAGGAGGAACATGGCGGTGCCGATCACATTGATCTGCACGGGCGTTCCGCGCTGCGCCGAGCCCCATACGAACATCGGGAAGGTGACCGTCGAGCCGGCGTTGAAATTGGTGATGATGAAATCGTCGAAGGAGAGCGCGAACGACAGCAGCGCGCCCGCGGCGATTCCGGGTGCCGCGATGGGCAGGGTGACCCGAAGGAAGGTCTGCACGGGACCGGCGTACAGGTCCCGGGCGGCCTCCTCCAGACGCGGGTCCATCGACATCACGCGCGCCTTGACGGCGGTGACGACGAAACTCAGGCAGAACATGATGTGGGCGATCAGAATCGTCCAGAAGCCCAGCTGTGCGCCCATGTTGAGGAACAGGGTGAGCAGCGAGGCGGCCATGACCACCTCGGGCATGGCCATCGGCAGGAAGATCAGCGAGTTGACGGCGCCGCGCGCGCGGAAGCGGTAGCGGACCAGCGCGAAGGAGATCATCGTGCCGAGGACGGTGGCGCCGACCGTCGCCCAGACGGCGATCTGGAGGCTGAGGGAGAGCGAGCCGCACATGTCGGCGACCCCGCACGGGTCCTTCCACGCGTCCGCGGAGAACCGCTGCCATTCGTAATTGAAGCGCCCCTTCGGTTTGTTGAAGGAGAACACCGTGACGATGATGTTCGGCAGCAGCAGATAGGCGAGCGTCAGCAGGCCGGCGATGACGACGAGCCGGCGCTTGAGCCAGTTCAGGAAGGGCATTTAGACCAGGTCCTCCGTCCCCGACCGGCGGATGTAGAGGGTGACCATGGCCAGGATGGCGGCCATGAGGATGAAGGAGAGCGCGGCGGCCGTCGGATAGTCCAGGACGCGCAGGAACTGCGTCTGGATGACATTGCCGATCATGCGGGTGTCGGTGGAGCCGAGGAGTTCGGCGTTGACGTAGTCGCCGGCGGCCGGGATGAAGGTCAGCAGCGTCCCGGAGACCACACCCGGCATGGACAGCGGGAAGGTGACCTTGCGGAAGGTGGTCCAGGGCCGGGCGTACAGATCGCCGGCCGCCTCGTGCAGCCGCCCGTCGATCCGCTCCAGCGAGGTGTACAGCGGCAGGATCATGAACGGCAGGAAGTTGTACGTCAGTCCGCACACCACGGCCAGCGGGGTGGCCAGCACCCGGTCGCCGGCCGTCCAGCCGAGCCAGCCGGTCACGTCCAGGACGTGCAGCGTGTTCAGGGCGTGCACGACGGGGCCGTTGTCGGCGAGGATCGTCTTCCAGGCCAGGGTGCGGATCAGGAAGCTGGTGAAGAACGGCGCGATCACCAGGATCATGATCAGGTTGCGCCAGCGGCCGGCGCGGAAGGCGATGAGGTACGCCAGCGGGTAGCCGAGCAGCAGGCACAGCACGGTCGCGGCGGCGGCGTAGCACACGGAGCGCAGGAACTGCGGCCAGTACGCGTGCAGCGCGTCCCAGTAGGTCGCGAAGTGCCAGGTGACCTTGTAGCCCTGCTCCAGGGAGCCCTGCTGCACGGAGGTGGAGGCCTGGTAGACCATCGGCAGCGCGAAGAAGACGATCAGCCACAGCATGCCGGGCAGCAGCAGCCAGTACGGGGTGAACCGGCCGCGCCGGCGCGGGGGCTTCTCCTCGGGTGCGGCGGGGCCGAGCGGCGGGGGCGCCTCGGTGAGCGTGGACATCAGGCGGCGACCTCTTCCCCGGTGCCCGCGTCGATGGCCTGGGCCGCGTCCAGGGCGAAGGTGTGGGCCGGGCTCCAGTGCAGGACCACGTCGGCGCCGGGCACCAGCCGGCCGTCGCGCTCGACGTTCTGCACGTACACCGACAGGCCGGCGCAGACCGGGCTGTCGATGACGTACTGCGTGGAGACGCCGATGAAGCTGGCGTCGGCGATCTTCCCGGTGAGGCGGTTGCGGCCGGCCGGGATCTCCCCCGCGTCGTCGGCGTGCGTGAGCGCGATCTTCTCCGGGCGGATGCCCACCAGCACCTTGCCGCCGGCCGTCGTCGGGGCGGCGCACCGGGCGCCGGGCAGCACCAGCTTGCCGTCGCCCGCCTTCAGCACGATGTCGTCGCCGCTGCGGGTGCCGACCTCGGCCTCGATCAGGTTGGAGGTGCCGAGGAAGTTCGCGACGAACGTGGTCCGCGGGTTCTCGTACAGGTCGGCCGGCGCGCCGAGCTGCTCGACCCGGCCGCCGTTCATCACGGCGACCGTGTCGGCCATGGTCATGGCCTCCTCCTGGTCGTGCGTGACATGGACGAAGGTGATGCCGACCTCGGTCTGGATGCGCTTGAGCTCCAGCTGCATCTGGCGGCGCAGCTTCAGGTCGAGGGCGCCGAGCGGCTCGTCCAGCAGCAGCACCCTGGGGTGGTTGATCAGGGCGCGGGCCACGGCGACCCGCTGCTGCTGGCCGCCGGAGAGCTGGTGCGGCTTCTTGCGCGCCTGCTCGCCGAGCTGGACCAGCTCCAGCATTTCCTCGACCTGCTTCTTCACGCTCTTGATGCCCCGCCGGCGCAGGCCGAAGGCGACGTTCTCGAAGATGTCGAGGTGCGGGAAGAGGGCGTAGGACTGGAAGACCGTGTTGACCGGGCGCTTGTACGGCGGCAGGTGGGTGACGTCCTGGTCACCGAGCCGGACCGTGCCCGTGGTGGGCTCCTCCAGGCCGGCGATCATGCGCAGGGTGGTGGTCTTGCCGCAGCCGGAGGCGCCGAGCAGGGCGAAGAAGGAGCCCTCGGGCACGGTCAGGTCCAGCGGGTGTACGGCGGTGAAGGAGCCGTAGGTCTTGGAGATTCCGGAGAGGCGGACGTCGCCGCTGTTGTCTGGTGTCGTCTTCATCGTCGTCACGCCCCTGTGAGCTTCGCGAACTTTCCTTCGTAGGCCGTCTCTTCCTTCTGGCTCAGGGAGCGGAAGGCATGGGACTTCGCCTGCATGGCCTTGTCGGGGACGATCAGCGGATTGTCCGCCGCGTCCTGGTCGATCTTCGCAAGGTAGGGCTTCACCCCGTCGACCGGTGTCACGTAGTTGATGTACGCGGCGAGCGCGGCGGCCTGCGCGGGCTCGTAGTAGAAGTCGATCAGCCGTTCGGCGTTCGTCTTGTGGCGGGCCTTGTTGGGGACGCACAGGTTGTCGGTCGACGTCACATAGCCGCTGTCGGGGATGACGAAGTCGATGTGCGGGTTGTCCGATTTGAGCTGGACGACGTCTCCGGCCCAGGCGATACAGGCGGCGAAGTCGCCCTTGGACAGGTCGGAGGTGTAGTCGTTGCCGGTGAAGCGGCGGATCTGGCCCTTGTCGACGGCCTTCTGGAGGCGGGCGATCGCCGCGTCGTAGTCGTCGTCGGTGAACCGCGCCGGGTCCTTGCCCATGTCGAGCAGGGTCATGCCCACGCTGTCGCGCATCTCCGACAGGAAGCCGACGCGTCCCTTGAGCTTCGGGTTGTCCAGCAGGTCGGAGACCGAGCGCACCTCGATGCCGTCCAGCGCCTTCCTGTTGAAGGCGATGACGGTGGAGATGCCCTGCCAGGGGTACGAGTACGCCCGCCCGGGGTCCCAGTCCGGGTCGCGGAACTGGGCCGAGAGGTTGGTGTAGGCGTGCGGCAGGTGGGACGGGTCCAGCTTCTGCACCCAGCCGAGGCGGATCATCCGGGCGGCCAGCCAGTCGGTGAGGACGATGAGGTCCCGGCCGGTGTCCTGGCCCGCGGCGAGCTGGGGCTTGATCTTGCCGAAGAACTCGTTGTTGTCGTTGATGTCCTCGGTGTAGTGGACCGTGATCCCGGTCCGCTCTCGGAAGGTCTCCAGGGTGGGGTGGTGCTTGCCGCTGTCGTCGACGTCGAGGTACTCGGTCCAGTTGGAGAAGTTGACCACCTTCTCCGTGGCCGAGTGGTCCTGGGCGGAGGTGCCGCCCGGGTTCCTGCCCGCCGCGGGGATCCCGCAGGCGGCGAGCGTCCCGAGGCCGCCGGCCGCGAGCGCGCCGCCGGTGGCGGCCCGCAGCAGCGACCGGCGGGTCAGGGCGGCCCTGCCGCCGCGGAGGCCGCGCCGCAGGGCGGCCGCCTGGGGCGGGGTCAGGCGTTCGGGCTCGTACTGCTCCATGCGCGTGGTGCCCTTTCGGGAGGGATCGGCCTGGTCGGTGGCCTGGTCGGTCTCTAGCGGTCCCCGAAGACGGTGCGGTGCCAGTCCTTGGCGGCCACCGCGGTGTTGTCGAACATGACGTGCTTGATCTGCGTGTACTCCTCGAAGGAGTACGCCGACATGTCCTTGCCGAAGCCCGATGCCTTGTAGCCGCCGTGCGGCATCTCGCTGATGATCGGAATGTGGTCGTTGACCCAGACGCAGCCCGCCTTGATCTCGCGGGTGGCCCGGTTCGCACGGTAGACGTCGCCCGTCCACGCGGAGGCGGCCAGGCCGTACGGCGTGTCGTTGGCCAGCCGCAGGCCCTCGTCGTCGCTGTCGAAGGGCAGGACGACGAGGACGGGGCCGAAGATCTCCGACTGGACGATCTCGCTGTCCTGGGCCGCGCCGGTGATCAGGGTGGGCCGGTAGTAGGCGCCGTCCTTCAGCTCGCCCTGGGGTGCCTCGCCGCCGGTGACCACGCGTGCGTAGCCGCGCGCCCGGTCCACGAAGGCGGCCACCCGGTCGCGCTGGGCGTGCGAGATCAGCGGCCCGAGGTCGGTGCCGGGCGCGAACGGGTCGCCGAGCCGGACGGTCTCCATCAGCGCCGCCGTCCGCTCCACGAACGCCTCGTACAGCGGACGCTGCACGTACGCACGCGTGGCGGCCGTGCAGTCCTGGCCGCTGTTGATGAGCGCGCCCGCGACCGCGCCGTGCACGGCGGCCTCCAGATCGGCGTCGTCGAACACGACGAACGGCGCCTTGCCGCCCAGCTCCAGGTGCAGCCGCTTGACGGTGGCGGTGGCGATCTCGGCGACGCGCCGGCCGACGGCGGTGGACCCGGTGAAGGAGGTCATGGCGACGTCCGGGTGTCCGACCAGGTGCTCGCCGGCCTCCTTCCCGGTCCCGGTGACGATGTTGACGACCCCGGCCGGGATGCCCGCGTCCGTGGCCGCCCGCGCGAACATCAGCGAGGTCAGCGGGGTGATCTCGGCGGGCTTCAGCACGATGGTGTTGCCCGCGGCGATCGCCGGGAGGATCTTCCAGGCGGCCATCTGGAGCGGGTAGTTCCAGGGCGCGATGGACCCGACCACCCCGATGGGCTCGCGCCGGACGTACGACGTGTGGTCCCCGGAGTACTCACCGGCGGACTGCCCCTGGAGGTGCCGGGCGGCGCCCGCGAAGAAGGCGGTGTTGTCGACGGTGCCCGGCACGTCGAACTCGCGCGTGAGCTTGAGCGGCTTGCCGCACTGGAGGGACTCGGCGCGGGCCAGGTCCTCGGCGCGCTCGGCGAGCACACCGGCGAACCGGTGCAGGGCCTCCGCGCGTTCGCCCGGGGTGGCGGCGGCCCAGCCCGGGAACGCCTCCCGCGCGGCGGCGACGGCCGCGTCCACGTCGTCGGGACCGGCCAGTTCGTAGCGGTACACCTCCCGGCCGGTGGCGGGGTCGACCACGGCGTGGTGGCGGCCCGAGGTGCCCTTGGCCGGCCGGCCGGCGATGAACTGCGCGCCGTCCGCGAACCGGTCCTGGGCGGGGAATCGTTCCGGGGTGGCGGTGCCCGGGTTGTGCATGTCGCTCTCCTCCGCCGTACGCCCCGTCCCGGGGGTGGGTGGCGTAGCTCCAGCTCGATTTGAGTGCCGATCCTGACAGAGCCATAGGGCACCAACAAGTGATTCCGTTGTTGCCTTTTGGTTACGCGACGGAATCTGTCGACCAGATGTCGAGTCGGGGGGCAAAAGGGCGGACGGATTGTCAGTGGTGCCTGCCAGACTCGCGTGCATGGGAAAGATCGACGGGGTGGAATCCCTGATCAGGGAGGTCCGGGCGGGGACCCGGGTGAAGTACCTGCATTTCTGGGGTCACCGGCCGCGGCCGGACGGGCGGATCGGCGCGAGCTGTCTGAGCCAGTGGTGGCCGTCACCGTTCGTGGTGGACGGGGTGGAGTACGCGACGGCGGAGCACTGGATGATGGCCGGCAAGGCCCGCCTGTTCGGGGACGCGGAGGCGGAGCGCCGGGTGCTGGCCGCGGCGCATCCCGCCGCCGCGAAGAAGGCCGGGCGGCTGGTCCGGGGCTTCGACGAGGAGACCTGGCAGCGGGAGCGGTTCCGGATCGTGACCGAGGGCAGCGTGCACAAGTTCGCCGCCGACGACGACCTCCGGCAGTTCCTTCTGAACACCGGGGACCGGGTACTGGTGGAGGCGAGCCCCGTGGACCGCGTCTGGGGCATAGGCCTCGCGGCCGACGACGAGGCGGCGTCGGACCCGCGGCGGTGGCGGGGACTGAACCTGCTGGGCTTCGCCCTGATGGAGGCGCGGGAGCGGTTGGCGGGGGCGGGGGCCTGAGGGGGCGGGCGCGCCGGCTGGGGTGGGCCGCCGCCGGCTGACGGGCGCCGACGGCCGGCAGGGGCCGGCGCCCGCGGGTGGCGGCGCGTGGGTCAGCCGAACGCCGCGATGATGACGGCGAACACGATCAGTACGAGGACGACGCCCGTCGCGCCGCAGATCAGGCCGGCCAGGGCCACCCCGGGGTTCGTGGCCTCGCCCCGCTTCGCCTTCCCCCGGCCGAGCGCGCCGAAGATGATCGCCAGGATGCCCAGCACCAGGGCGAGCGGCCAGGCCAGGAAGCCGATGTCCGAGAGGATGCCGAGCACGAGGGAGGCCGTACCCATGCCGTTGCTCGGGGCCGCCTGCATGCCGGGCCAGCCGTAGCCGTTGCCGACGGGATTGGGGGCGGCGCCGTACGGGGCGTGCGCCGGGCCCGGGTAGCCGTAGGCCGGCAGGGTGCCCGGGTAGCCGTACGGCACCTGCCCGGGACCGTCGGGGGCGATGGGCGGCGGAGGCACGGGTTCCGGTCCCGCGGGCGGGGCGAAGGGGTGGGCCTGGGCCGCCGGGCCGGAGGTGGGGGGCGCGTAGGGGTTCGGGGCCGGGGCGGGGCCGGAGTGGGGGAAGGGGTAGGCGGCGTGGGCCGCCGGTCCGGCGGCGGGCGGCGCGAAGGGGTTCGGGACCGGCGCGGGTGCGGACAAGGACTCCGGCTGAGGGGTGGGCGCGGGCGGCGCGAAGGGGTTCGGGACCGGGGCGGGCGCGGAGAAGGACTCCGGCTGAGGGGTGGGCGCGGGCGGCGCGAACGGGTTGGGCTGCGGGGCGGGGGCCGGGGCGGTGGGCAGGGGTGACGCGGGGGCCGGGGCCCCGGTTCCGCCGGCGGGGCCGGCCCAGGACGCGGGCGGGGCGTCGGCGAGCGTCCTGTCGGCGGGGGCGGTCGGCTCCGGGGCCGTCGGCAGCGAGGCCAGGGTCTGCCGGTCGTGAACCGAGGCGGGGGCGGGGGCCGGGGGCGCGTCCTGGACGGAGGCCGGGTCGGCTCCGGGAGCCACGGATGCCGACGTGGCGTCAGCTACGGGTGCCGCAGACGCCGACGCCGCGTCAGCTCCGGACGCCGCAGACGCCGATGCCGCCTCAGCTCCGGAGGTCTGGGACACCGGTACCTGGTCCGCTCCGGATTCCGCAGGCGCCGGCGCCCGGTCCGCTCCGGACGCTGCGAGCGCCGCTGCCTGGTCCGCCCGGGGGTCCACCGCGCCCGGTATCCGGTCCACCCCGGGCTCCGCCACTCCCGGTATCCGGTCCGCCCCGGGATCCACCGGCCCCGGTATCCGGTCCGCAGAGGGTGCCGTCGGTGCCGGCCCCTTGTCCAGGGAGACGAAGGGTGTCGCGTCGTCCTGGGAAGCCCGGGCTGCCGAGGCCCCCTGCCCGGACGTCGGAGCCGGTTCCGCCGGCCCGCGGTCGGGTGCGGTGCGCTCCCCCGGCGTGGACTGCGGCGCCTCGTCGGACATGGTGAAGGGACCCCTCTCCTGGACGGTCCCGTCATGCTACGGGCCGCACGGGACACCGCGGCCCCGGGGCCTACGATGAACCCGCGCCACCGATCAGCCGATCACCGCGCCCGGGCCGCCCGCCGCGGTCCACGGGCGCCGTTCCCGGGGAGGACCCCTTGACCGACACCGCCGTACCCGCCACCGGCACCGCCGACCGCGACCTTCGCTCCTTCATCGCGGGACTGCCCAAGGCCGAACTGCACGTCCACCACGTCGGCTCCGCCTCCCCCCGCATCGTCTCGGAGCTGGCCGCCCGCCACCCCGGCTCCAAGGTCCCCGCCGACCCCGAGGCCCTCGCCGAGTACTTCACCTTCACGGACTTCGCGCACTTCATCGAGGTCTATCTGTCGGTCGTGGACCTCATCCGCACCCCGGAGGACGTCCGGCTGCTCACCTACGAGGTGGCCCGCGACCTGGCCCGGCAGCAGGTGCGGTACGCGGAGCTGACCATCACCCCCTTCTCGTCCACCCGGCGGGGCATCGACGAGCGGGCCTTCATGGACGCGATCGAGGACGCCCGCAAGGCCGCCGAGGCGGAGTTCGGCACCGTGCTGCGCTGGTGCTTCGACATTCCCGGCGAGGCCGGTCTGGAGGCGGCCGAGGTGACGACGCGGCTGGCCACCGAGGACCGGATCCGCCCGGAGGGCCTGGTGTCGTTCGGGCTCGGCGGGCCGGAGATCGGCGTGCCCCGGCCGCAGTTCAAGCCGTACTTCGACCGGGCCGTCGCCGCCGGTCTGCGCTCCGTCCCGCACGCCGGGGAGACGACCGGCCCGGAGACGGTGTGGGACGCGCTGCGCGACCTGCGCGCCGAGCGCATCGGGCACGGCACCAGTTCCGCGCGGGACCCGGAGCTGCTGGCGTACCTCGCGGAGCACCGTATCCCGCTGGAGGTCTGCCCGACCTCCAACATCGCCACCCGCGCGGTCCGCTCCCTGGAGGAGCACCCGATCAAGGAGTTCACGCGGGCCGGGGTGCTGGTGACGATCAACTCCGACGACCCGCCGATGTTCGGCACCGACCTGAACAACGAGTACGCGGTGGCCGCCCGGCTCCTGGAACTGGACGAGCGGGGCCTCGCCGCGCTCGCGAAGGACGCCGTCGAGGTCTCCTTCCTGGACGCGGCGGGCAAGGCCAGGATCACCCGGGAGATCGACGACTACACCAGCGCCTGGCTCGCCGGCTGAGCCACCGCGCCGAACCCCCGCCCCTCACCCACCGCCCCCGCCCCCGGATCCCGGGCACCGCACGGCCACAATGGGGCGCATGCAGACCGTGACCGCCGTGGCCCACCGCGGCGACCCCTACCGTTTCCGTGAGAACACCCTCGCCTCGCTGCGTTCCGCGCTCGGGCAGGGCGCGGACGCCGTCGAGATCGACGTACGGCTCACCCGGGACGGCGTGCCCGTGCTGCTGCACGACGGGACGCTGCGCCGGCTGTGGGAGGTGGACCGGCCGCTGGCCGCGCTGTCCGCCGAGGAGCTGCGCGGGCTGACGGGGGGCGGGGTGCCGACGCTGGCCGAGGCGCTGGCCGCGACCGGTGACAGCCGGGTGATGGTGGACCTGTGCGGTCCGGTCGGCCGCCGTACGGTCGAGCGGACACTGGACGTGATCCGGCAGAGCGGCGCGCGGGACCGCGTCTACTACAGCGCGGGCGCCGAGGCGATGCTCGCCGTCAGGGCCGCCGACCCGGCCGCCGAGATCGCCATGACCTGGACGACCCTGGCCCCGCCCCGCCCGGCGCTGCTCGCCGCCGTGCGCCCGCGCTGGCTCAACTACCGTTTCTCCCTGGTCGGCCGGGAGCTGGCCGCCCGGGTGCACCGCGACGGCTGTCTGCTGTCCGTGTGGACCCCGGACACCCGCCGCTCCATGAGCAGGCTGCTGGAACTGGGCGTGGACTCGATCACGACGAACCGGATCGACGTCCTGCACGCGCTGCGCTCCCGCTGACCCCGGCGAACTCCAGCGGCGGCGCGATCGCCTGCGCGTCCGCGCCCTCGCCCACCCACAGCCGGATCAGCAGCGCGGCCGTCGCCTCCACCAGCCCGGCCCGGTCCAGCCCGCCGGCGTGCAGGGGCGTGCAGCCCAGGTCGCGGACGAGCCGCCGGACGACGGCGAGCGCGTCCGCGTCGTCCCCGCACAGGGGGACGGCGAGCGGGCGGCCGGCGAAGACCGGCGGGGTCAGCCGCCAGACGCTCTCGTGGCACAGGTTGAACGCCTTGACCACCCGGGCGGCGGGCGCGGCGGCGGCGATCCGCTCGGCCGCGGCCGGGCCGCCGGCCGTGAGCAGCCCGAAGTCCGGGCCGACGGGGTTGGTGCAGTCGATCAGCACCCGTCCGGCCAGGGTGCCGGCGAGTCCGGCGACGACGTCCACGACCGCCGCGTACGGCACGGCGAGCAGCACCGCGTCCGTGCCGTGCTCCGCCGCCGCACGCAGGCCGCCCCGTGTCCGGCCGCCCGCGACCACGTCGTGTCCGGCGCGTTCCCACTGTTCGCCCAGCGCCCGTGCCATGGCTCCGGTACCGAGTATTCCGATGCGCACGACTGCCTCCCGTTGCCTGTCCGTTCGGATTCGGGCACGACATTAGGAAGCCGCTCGGGCACCATTCGGTACGTGAGCCATGACCAGCCCTTCCTCGCCGACTGCCGGGCCCGCCTGTCCTTGCCCGTGCCGGCCGGGCGCGCTGCGCGGGCGTATCGGCGGGATCAGTCCGAAGGTGCTGACCGAGACGCTGCGGCGGCTGGAGTTCAACGGGCTGGTGACCCGCCGGGCGTACGGCGGCGCGCCGCCCCGCGTGGAGTATGAACTCACCTCTCTGGGGCGGACGTTGCTCGGACCGATCGACGCGTTCGGGGCGTGGGCCTTCGAGCACGGCGACGAGGTCATGGCGGCTCAGGAGCGTTACGCCGGTGACGGCCGGGACCCGCTCCCGTAGGGGCCATCCCTGACAACGCCCGTACGCGCCCCGGTGGTTGTTCGGGGTCGCGCAAGGGTCGCGCCCCCTCCTCGGAGAGGATCCGGGCGGCGGGCCGCCGTCCGAGGATGATCAGGAAGCCGCACCCGATCTCCTCGAGGAGCCCGTCATGCGCCGCACCCGCGGTACCAGCACGTCCAGCCGTACCCGCCGCCGTACCGCCCTCGTGGCCGCCGGACTCGTCGCCGCGCTGGCCGCCGGTTCGGCCGCCGCGCCGGCGTTCGCCGCACCGGCGTCCGCGCCCCACGCGTCCGCGTCCGCCAAGGGCACGTACGGTCCGGACGCCGAGGCCCTGGCCGCCGCGCTCGCCGGGCTGCCCGACCACGACATCACGGCCGCGCTGGTCCGGGTCGGCGGCCACGGCAACTGGCGGGGCACGGCGGGTGTGCGGGACGTCCGCACGGGGGCGCCGGCCCTGGAGAACGCGCGGTTCCGGGCCGGTTCGGTGACGAAGGTGGTCACCGCCGCGATCGTGCTGCAACTGGCCGCGGAGGGCCGGATCGACCTCGACGGCTCCGTGCAGCGGTATCTGCCGGGCCTGCTCACCGAGGACTTCAAGGAGCCCATCACCGTACGGCAGTTGCTGAACTACACCAGCGGCCTGAAGCCGGGGGCTTCCCTCGGTGACACCGTCGAGGCGGGCTACCCGCACCGCTTCGAGACGCTGACGCCCCAGCAGGTCGTCGCGGCGTCCGTCGCCCAGGGACCGGCGTACAGCCCGGGCACCCGGCAGACCTACGGCAACATCCACTACACCGTGCTCGGCCTGCTCATCGAGAAGGTGACCGGTGACTCGTACGCCCACCAGGCGCAGGTGCGGATCTTCCGGCCGCTCGGCATGCGGCACAGCTCCTTCCCCGCCGCCGGGGACACCGGGATCCACGGGCCGCACAACCGGGGCTACGACTGGATCGACGGCAAGCTGGTCGATGTGACCGAGTGGAACATGACCGACCGTTTCGCGGCCGGTGACCTCATCTCGACCACCGCCGACCTGGAGCGGTTCCTGGTCGGGCTGTTCCGCGGCCGGGTGGTGCCCGAGCCGCAGCTGCGCGAGATGTTCACCCTGCCCGACGTGCCCGACCCGCACTACGGCGCGGCGCTGGAGCGGATCGAGGTGAACGGCAAGGTGGTCTGGGGCAAGGGCGGTTCGCGGCCGGGTTACACGGCGGGGATCGCCGCGACCCGCGACCTGTCCCGCACCCTCGTCTACTCGGCGAACTCCACGGACGCCAAGGGCGACGGCCAGCAGGCCGCCGCCCAGCGCCTCGCGTTCCCCGCGTTCAACCGCTGACGGGCGCGGCGGCCGGGGGCGCGGGCGGGGTGCCGAGCGCCTCCAGCCGCTTGATCTTCTTCCGCACGACGTGGAGCGGGACGACGCCGAACACCCCGAAGGACATGTCGATCAGGCTCCACCAGAAGGGGATTCCGCGGACGGGTCCGCAGGCGAGGGCGAGCGGGATGATCCCGGCACAGGCGATCATCCCGAACTCGATCACCCAGATGTTGCGGACGGGGTCGCGGTACGGGCCGTAGAACGCGACCGCGATGACGAGGTGGGCGAAGGCCAGCCAGTCGGTGCCGTACAGGACGAAGGGGTACTCGGCGTCGACGGTGTCCAGGCCCTCGCGCACCCGGACGATCCACGCCATCAGGCCGGGCAGGTGCTCCGGCACGGACAGTGCGCGCAACGCGCTCTCGGTCCAGCGCAGTTCGTGCACCAGCGGGAAGGCGGTGGCCCCGCTGAGGACGAGGCACACGACGAAGAGGACCAACCAGGCGCGGATGCCCTTGAGCAGGGCGGCTCTGTCGCTCATGGAAGGAGCGTACGCCTGGAATTGAACGTGTTCAAAACTGGTCCCAGTGCAGCACCCGGTCCCGGGAGATGCGGGGTGCCGGCCGGAAGTCGGTACCGAGGGTGTAGGCGACCGGGATCAGCGCCGCCTGCATCACGTCGTCGTACGGAATGCCGAGCACTCGGGCCGACTCCCGCTCGTCCACCAGGTTCCCGGTGGTCCAGCAGGTGCCCAGGCCCCGGGCGCGGGCGGCGAGCATGAAGCTCCAGGCGGCCGGCAGGATGGAACCCCAGGTGCCGGCCTGGCGCAGCACCGGGGCGTGGTCGGTACGCCCTTCCACGCACGGCACGACGAGCGCCGGGACCTCGTGCAGATGCGCGTACAGGTGCGCGGTGCCGGAGTACACCCGGTCCATCCGGGCCACGGACGCCCGCCGCACGTCCCGCTCCGGGAGCGGCTCACTGGCCCCGGGCGTGGCCACCCCGGCCCGCCACACGTCGGCCAGGGCGGCCCGCCGCTCGGGGTCGGTGACGATGACGAAGTGCCAGCGCTGCCGGTTGCGTCCGCTCGGCGCCTGGACGGCCAGGTCCACGCACTCCTCCAGCAGCCGGCGCGGCACCGGACGGCTGAGATCCAGGCGGTGGCGGACGGCGCGGGTGGTGGACAGCAGCTGGTCGGAAGAGAGAGCGAGAGTCATGCGTTGACCCTCGCGGGCGGGGCCGGCCGGCGGCAACGCCCGGCTTTCACTGGGCGAAAACGCGGGCGGGGCGGACGGAGGGGCGGATGGCGGAGAGCGTCGCGGGGCGGGTCTTCTCCGTGCTGGACGCGTTCGTGGACGCGCCGGTCACGCTGCGCCTGACGGAGATCGCCCGCCGCACGGGGCTGCCCGTGCCGACCGCGCTGCGCATGGTGCGGGAACTGGTGGCCTGGGGCGGGCTGGAGCGGGCCTCGGACGGCTCCTACCGCCTCGGCACCCGGATCCGTGCCCTCGGCGCCGCCGCCCCCTGCCCGCGCGGCCTGCTGGACTCGGCCCTGCCGGCGCTGCGCGCCCTCACCGCGCACACCGGCGGGCACGCGGACGTGGTGATCCCGGCCGGCGGTACGGCCCTGTGCCTGGTCACCGGCCAACGGCTGCCCCCGCACGCCACGGCCGCGGGCAAGGTCCTGCTGGCCCACGGCCTGCTCACGGCCCCGGCCGCCGCCGAGCGGCACACCCCCCGCACCCTCACCGCCCCGGGCCGGCTCGCCGCCCATCTGGCCCGGGTCCGCGCGACCGGCCTGGCCGAGGCCCACGAGGAGCACCGCCTGGGCGAACTGTCCTTCGCGGCGCCGGTGTTCCGGTCCGGCACCCCCGTGGCGGCCGTCTCCCTGACCGCCCCGACGACCGCCCGCTCCCCGCGCCTCGCCCCGGCCGTGTGCCGGACGGCGGCGACGGTGAGCCGCGCGCTGGAGGCGCAGGGGTGACCGGGGCGGTCGCGCCGGGTCAGTCGAAGGCGTTGAAGAGCACTCCGCCCAGCGTGGTGAGGTGGTAGAGGCGGATCCGGCGCCACTCGTCCCGGGTCAGTGCCGAGGTGTCCACGGCGGACAGCGGTGTGGTGAGCCGCTCGCGGTCGAGCACCGTGAGTCCCGCGTCGGTGAAGGCGTGGGCCCACGGGGGTGGGGTCAGGAACTCCTCGTCGTACCAGTTCCGGCGCTCCGGGGCGAACGCGATCCACGGGTGGTGGGCGTGGCACAGGACGACGGTCTCGCCCGCGCGGTCGAGGACCGACCCGAGGTGGAAGGAGCGGGGACGGGACTGCTCCTCCACTTCGCCCACCGTGCCCCCGGCGATCCGGGCGGCCGTGTACAGGGCGGTGCGGAACGTCCGCGGGTCGGTCTCGGGCAGCGGGCCGGCGTCGTCGGGACTGAGGAAACCTGTCGCTCCACGCGGCAGCGGAAAATCCTTGGCCATGGCTTCATCCTGCCCTGCCATGGCTTCATCCTGCCCCGCGCGTCGGGCCGGCGGCTCACAGGCCCACGATGCCGTTCCAGCGGCGGGTGAACTCCGGGCGTTCCGTGGAGGTGATGTCCCGGGCGACGGCCAGGCGTTCGCGCATCACTGGGTCCGGGAATATCAGGGGGTTGTCGGCGAGGGCCGCGGTGTCCTTGTCCGGGTCGGCGGCCAGCACCTCCCGGGCGGCCGGGACCGGGCAGACGTAGTTGACCCAGGCGGCGAGCTTCGCGGCGACCTCGGGCCGGTAGTAGTAGTCGATCAGCCGCTCGGCGTTGGCCTTGTGCCGGGCCCGGTTGGGGATCATCAGGGAGTCCGACCACAGCTCGGCGCCCTCCTCGGGGACGACGAAGCGGATGTCGGGGTTGTCCGCCTGGAGCTGGATGACATCGCCGGAGTACGCCTGGCAGGCCAGTACGTCCCCGCTGACCAGGTCCTTGGTGTAGTCGTTGCCGGTGAAGCGGCGGATCTGGCCCCGGTGCACCTCCCGCTCGATCCGGTCGCACATCCGGTGGAAGTCGTCCGCGGTCCAGCGGGTGATGTCCACGCCGTCGCCCTGCATGAGCAGCGCGAACGCCTCGTCCAGGCCGGACAGCAGGGTCACCCGGCCCTTGAGGTCCGGCGCCCAGAGGTCCTTCACGTGCCGGATGTCCCGGCCGAGCTTGCGGCGGTTGTAGGCGATGCCGGTGATCCCGGACTGCCACGGCACGGTGAACCGGCGGCCCTTGTCGAAGGCGGGCGAGCGCAGCAGCGGGTCCAGGTTGCGCGCCACATCGGGCTGGCGGGCGCGGTCCATCTCCTGCACCCAGCCCAGCCGGACGTACCGGGCGCACATCCAGTCGCTGATGACGATCAGGTCCCGGCCGGTGGACCGGTGGTTCATCAGCGAAGGGCTGATCTTGCCGAAGAACTCGTCGTTGTCGTTGATCTCCTCCACATAGTCCACGGAGATCCCGGTGCGCTTCCCGAACCCCTCCAGGGTGGGCCGCCGGTTGGGGTTGTCGTCGTCGGTGTCGATGTACAGCGGCCAGTTGGCCCAGGTCAGCCTCTTGTCGGCCGCGGACTCGTCGGGCGCGGAACGGTCCGCGGGCTTGACGTACGCGGCGGGCACCCCGCACCCGGACAGCGCACCGAGCGCGGCGGTGGCACCGAGGGCGGCGAGCAGGGAACGGCGGGACGGCGCGGAGGCGCGAGGGGAAATCTGGGGCACCCCGGAAGCATGCCGTTTCGTCGCCCGGAGCGACAATCGACGCTGCGTCGAGCGGTCCGGCGCCGGTCCGACACGTTGTCGATCACCGCGCCGGAGCCCGCCGACTCCCTCACCCGCCGGGCCCGTTCGGCCGGTCACCTGCCCGGCCGCCCCGGTTCAGGCGCCGTCCGCTGCCCACCCGGCCGGCCCGCTCCGGGCACCGTCCGCTCCCCAGCTTCCCACCAGCCCCAGCGCCTCCTCGGCCCCGGTCCCCGGCGCCGGCAGATAGCTGACCAGCACCTGGCCGGGCTCGGAGGTGTGCAGCACCTCGAAGTCCAGGGCGAGGGCGCCGACCAGGGGATGGCGCAGGGTGTGCCGGCCGGGGCCCTTGTCCCGGACGTCCTGCCGGGCCCACAGCGCGGCGAACTCCTCGCTCTTCATGGCGAGCGTGCCGATGAGGGAGGCGAGGGCGGGGTCGTCGGGGTAGCGGCCGACGCCCATCCGCAGGAAGGCCACGGTCGCCTCCGCCTTCGCCGGCAGGCTGTCGCCGAGCAGGGCGCGGTAGCGCTCGTCGAGGAAGACCAGGTGGGCGAAGGTCCGCCGCTCGGGCGGCAGATCGCCGAAGTCACCGAAGACGGCGGCGGCGAGCGGGTTCCAGGCGAGCACCTGGGTGAGGTGGCCGCAGACGTAGGCGGGGCCGGGCTGGGCGTCGACCAGCCGGCGCAGGGCGGGCCGTACCGCCTCGGCGGCCGGGGCCGCGTCCGGGCGGGCCCGGTCGGGGCGGGCCAGGCCGCGCAGGTACGCCCGCTCGTCCGCGTCCAGCCGCAGGGCACGGCCGACGGCGTCCAGGACGCCGTCCGACACATGCGGGTTGCGGCCCTGCTCCAGCCGTACGTAGTACTCGACGCTCACTCCCGCGAGCTGGGCCAGCTCCTCGCGCCGCAGTCCGGGCACGCGCCGCGGCCCGTACGTGGTCAGGCCGACGTCGGCCGGGGTGAGCCGGGCCCGCCGGGACCTGAGGAACTGGCTCAGTTCGGTGCGTCGTTCGCCGATTGCCGTCATGTCCCCGAGTATCCCGGGTCCGGGGCGCGCGAGGGTGGTCAACTCTTTCCCCCCTCAAAGCCGTGCCTGCCGGGCCGTCGGCGGGGCGCGCAGGGTGGTGGATGTCAGCGAACAGCCAACGCGAGCAAGGACGTACGACGATGACTCTCCCCCTCCGCCCCCTCGGTTCCTCCGGTCTCGACATCTCCGTGATCGGGCTCGGCGCCTGGTCGTTCGGCGGTGACGGCTGGCGGTTCTCGTGGGGCACGCAGGACGACGCGCACTCCGTCGCGACCGTGCACCGGGCGGTCGAGCTGGGCGTCAACTGGATCGACACGGCGGCCGTGTACGGGCTCGGGCACTCGGAGGAGGTGGTCGGCAAGGCGCTGGCCGCCCTGCCGGAGGCCGACCGGCCGTATGTGTTCACCAAGGCGGGCCTGGTGTGGGACCCGGCGAACCCGGCGGCGGCGCCCCGGCGGATCATGCGGCCGGACAGCGTACGGCGTGAGGTCGAGGACTCGTTGCGCCGGCTCGGTGTGGAGGTGATCGACCTGTACCAGGTGCACTGGCCGGACACCGGCGCGGCCCTGAACTGGGACGGCACCGAGCCGCCCGGGGACGCGCGGGCCACCGCGCTGGAGGAGTACTGGCAGGTGATGGCCGATCTGAAGGCCGAGGGCAAGGTACGCGCGATCGGACTGTCCAACCACGGCCCCGAGCTGCTGGAGCGGGCGCGGCGGATCGCCCCGGTCGACGCGGTCCAGCCGCCGCTGTCGCTCCTGAACCGCTCGGCCGAGCCGGAGATCGACTGGGCCGCCGGCCACGGCACCGGTGTGATCGCCTACCAGCCGCTCCACTCGGGCCTGCTCACCGGGGCCTTCACCCGGGAGCGGCTGGAGAACCTGGACCCGTCCGACTGGCGCCGCACGCACCCGGACTTCACCACGGACCTGGACGCCAACCTCCGTACGGTGGACCGGCTGCGCACGGTCGCGCGGGAGCACGGTACGACGGCGGGGGCGGTCGCGATCGCCTGGGTGCTGGCCCGCCGGGGCGTGACGGGCGCGATCGCGGGCGCCCGCAGGCCGGACCAGACGGCGGACTGGGAGCGGGCCGCGCACCTGGAACTGACCGGCGACGAGCTGGAGTTCGTCGCCGGGGAATGAGAAGACGGCGCGGCCCCGGACGGGAAGGGGAATCCGTCCGGGGCCGCTCCGCCGTGCGCGCCGCTTACGCGTCCAGGGACGTCATCACGTGCTTGATGCGCGTGTAGTCCTCGAAGCCGTACGCGGACAGGTCCTTGCCGTAGCCGGACTTCTTGAAGCCGCCGTGGGGCATCTCGGCGACCAGCGGGATGTGGGTGTTGATCCACACGCAGCCGAAGTCGAGCCGCTTGGACATGCGCATCGCGCGGGCGTGGTCCTTGGTCCACACAGAGGAGGCGAGGGCGTACTGGACGCCGTTGGCGTACTCGACGGCCTGGTCCTCGTCGGTGAAGGACTGGACGGTGATGACCGGGCCGAAGACCTCGTTCTGGACGATCTCGTCGTCCTGCTTGAGGCCGGAGACGACGGTCGGGGCGTAGAAGTAGCCCTTGTCGCCGACCCGCTGGCCGCCCGCCTCGACCTTGGCGTGGGCCGGGAGGCGGTCGATGAAGCCGGAGACCTGCCGGAGCTGGTTGGGGTTGTTCAGCGGGCCGTACAGCACGTCCTCGTCGTCCGGCTGCCCGGTCCTGGTCTCGGCCGCGGCCTTGGCGAGCGCGGCCACGAACTCGTCGTGGATGGACTCGTGGACGAGGACGCGGGTCGCGGCCGTACAGTCCTGGCCGGCGTTGAAGAAGCCCGCCATGGAGATGTCCTCGACGGCCTTGGCGATGTCGGTGTCCTCGAAGACCACGACCGGGGCCTTGCCGCCCAGCTCCAGGTGGACCCGCTTGAGGTCCTTGGAGGCGGACTCGGCGACGGACATGCCGGCGCGCACGGAGCCGGTGATGGAGGCCATCGCGGGGGTGTCGTGCTCGACCATCATCCGGCCGGTGTCGCGGTCGCCGCAGATGACGTTGAAGACGCCCTTGGGCAGGATCGAGCCGATGATCTCGGCCATCAGGACCGTGGAGGCGGGGGTGGTGTCCGAGGGCTTCAGCACGACCGTGTTGCCCGCCGCGATGGCCGGGGCGAACTTCCACACGGCCATCATCATCGGGTAGTTCCACGGCGCGACCTGCGCGCAGACGCCGACCGGCTCACGGCGGATG
Organism: Streptomyces sp. DSM 40868; assembly: GCF_011820545.1. Lineage (NCBI taxonomy): Bacteria > Bacillati > Actinomycetota > Actinomycetes > Kitasatosporales > Streptomycetaceae > Streptomyces > Streptomyces sp. DSM 40868. The sequence goes on along the minus strand of NZ_CP050504.1, from coordinate 6,232,707 downwards.
ATCGAGGTCATCCCCTCCATGTACTCGCCGGCCGAGCGGCCCTCCAGCATCCGGGCCGCGCCCGCGAAGAAGCGGATCTGGTCGACCATCGGCGGGATCTCCTCGGAGCGGGTCAGCCCGATGGGCTTGCCCGTGTTCTCCACCTCGGCCGCGATCAGTTCCTCGGCGCGCTCCTCGAACGCGTCGGCGATCTTCAGGAGGGCCTTCTGCCGCTCGGCGGGGGTGGTGTCACGCCAGGCCGGGAAGGCGCGGGCGGCGGCCTCCATGGCGGCGTCGACGTCCGCCTGCCCGGACAGCGGCGCGGTCGCGTACGCCTCGCCCGTCGCGGGGTTGACCACCTCGGTGGTCCGTCCGTCGGCGGCGTCCCGGAACTCACCGTCGATGTAGTTGCGCAGACGACGCAGCTCGGTGCTCACTGCCGGCCTCCTGATCTGGTTCTGGCTGTCCAATCGCTGAGACACCCACCCTAATCGCCGTACCCACGTTTTCAACACCCCCATCGGCACTGGATCTGCGAAATCCGCAAGGTCTCGTCTCTCAAACAACGGATTTCATCGATCGGGCCTTGCAAAACTGTCGAGACCTGGTGCACAGTGAGGTCGTGGCCAGTCGAAGCGCAGACCAGAGGGACTCGTCCCGCGAGTCCAGGAACGGCAACAGTCCCCAGCTGGACGCCGTCTCCCTCGCCATCATTCAGCAGCTCCAGGAGGACGGCCGCCGGCCGTACGCCGCGATCGGCAAGGCCGTCGGCCTGTCCGAGGCGGCCGTGCGCCAGCGTGTGCAGAAGCTGCTGGACCAGGGCGTGATGCAGATCGTCGCCGTCACGGACCCGCTGACCGTGGGCTTCCGCCGGCAGGCGATGGTCGGGATCAATGTCGAGGGCGATGTCGAGTCGATCGCGGACGCGCTGACTGACATGTCGGAAGTCGAGTACGTGGTGATGACCGCGGGCTCGTTCGACATCCTCGCCGAGATCGTCTGCGAGGACGACGACCACCTGCTGGACGTCATCAACAAACGCATCCGGGCCCTGCCCGGGGTGCGCTCCACCGAGAGCTTCGTCTACCTGAAGCTCAAGAAGCAGACCTACATGTGGGGAACCCGATAACCGTGAGGACCCGATAACCGTGAGCACCAAGGACCTCAGCCGCACCGCGTACGACCACCTGTGGATGCACTTCACCCGCATGTCCTCGTACGAGAACTCCCCCGTCCCGACCATCGTCCGGGGTGAGGGCACCTACATCTACGACGACAAGGGCAAGCGCTACCTCGACGGTCTCGCGGGTCTGTTCGTGGTCCAGGCCGGTCACGGCCGCACGGAACTCGCCGAGACCGCCGCCAAGCAGGCCCAGGAACTGGCCTTCTTCCCGGTGTGGTCCTACGCCCACCCGAAGGCCGTGGAGCTGGCCGAGCGCCTGGCCAACGAGGCCCCCGGTGACCTGAACAAGGTCTTCTTCACCACCGGCGGCGGCGAGGCCGTCGAGACCGCCTGGAAGCTCGCCAAGCAGTACTTCAAGCTGACCGGCAAGCCCACCAAGCACAAGGTCATCTCCCGCGCGGTCGCCTACCACGGCACCCCGCAGGGCGCCCTGTCCATCACCGGCCTGCCGGCCCTGAAGGCCCCCTTCGAGCCGCTGGTGCCGGGCGCGCACAAGGTGCCGAACACCAACATCTACCGCGCGCCGCTGTTCGGCGACGACCCGGTCGCCTTCGGCCGCTGGGCCGCCGACCAGATCGAGCAGCAGATCCTCTTCGAGGGCCCGGACACCGTCGCCGCGGTCTTCCTGGAGCCGGTGCAGAACGCCGGCGGCTGCTTCCCGCCGCCCCCCGGCTACTTCCAGCGCGTGCGCGAGATCTGCGACAAGTACGACGTCCTGCTGGTGTCGGACGAGGTCATCTGCGCCTTCGGCCGCCTCGGCACCACGTTCGCCTGCGACAAGTTCGGCTACGTCCCGGACATGATCACCTGCGCCAAGGGCATGACCTCGGGCTACTCCCCGATCGGCGCCTGCATCATCTCCGACCGCCTCGCCGAGCCGTTCTACAAGGGCGACAACACCTTCCTGCACGGCTACACCTTCGGCGGCCACCCGGTCTCCGCCGCGGTGGGCCTGGCCAACCTCGACCTGTTCGAGCGGGAGAACCTCAACCAGCACGTGCTGGACAACGAGGGCGCCTTCCTGCAGACCCTGCAGAAGCTGCACGACCTGCCGATCGTCGGCGACGTCCGCGGCAACGGCTTCTTCTACGGCATCGAGCTGGTGAAGGACAAGAACACCAAGGAGTCCTTCAACGACGAGGAGACCGAGCGCGTCCTGTACGGCTTCCTCTCCAAGGCGCTGTTCGACAACGGCCTGTACTGCCGTGCCGACGACCGCGGCGACCCGGTCATCCAGCTCGCCCCGCCGCTGATCTCCACCCAGGAGACCTTCGACGAGATCGAGCAGATCCTGCGGGCCACCCTCACGGAGGCGTGGACCAAGCTCTGATCATCCGACCGGATGACCGAGCCGGCCCCGGTGCCCGTCCGTTCGAGTGAGAACGGCGGCCCGGGGCCGCGTGCTGTCCGGGCTCCCGTCCGGGACCTGCCTAGCGTGCCAGTGACCGATCGGCCCAGCCTTCGTTCCCCCGGACGGGGGAACGACGCACGGGAAAACGGATCAGAACCGAGGTGTACGCCATGGAGGCCCCACCGGACAACGACGTGCTCTGGGCACGCTCCCTGCACTTCACGCACCGCGACGGCTCCCCCGGACTGGCCGGGGTCTCGCTCGCCGTGCGCCAGGGTGAGATCCTCGCCGTCAGCGGACCCCGCGGCAGCGGCAAGACCACCCTGCTGCGCTGTCTGTCCGGCCTGCTGCCGGTACGCTCCGGCGAGGTCTGGTTCAACAGCTCCCCCCTGCACACCCTCGGCCCCACCGCCCGCGAGCGGCTGCGCCGGGAACGCTTCGGCTGGATCGACCCCGAACCCGTCCTCGTCCCCGAGCTGAACGTCTGGGAGAACGCCGCCCTCCCGCTGATGCTGCGCGGCGCCGGCCGCCGCCGGGCCAAGGTGTCCGCGCTGGAGTGGCTGAAGCGCCTGGACGTCGGCGACCGGGCCCGTTGCCGGCCGCGCGCGCTGCGGCACGCCGAGCGCCAGCGCGTCGCCATCGCCCGCGCGCTCGCCCCCGGCCCCGAGGTCCTGTTCGCCGACGAGCCGACCGCGCCCCTGCACCACGGCGACCGCACCCAGGTGCTGCGCACCCTGGCCACGGCCGCCCGCTCGCACGGCATCACGGTGGTGCTCGCCACCCACGACCCCGAGACCGCCGCCCTCGCCGACCGTACGGTGGCCCTGCTGGACGGACGCCGCGTGCACACCGTGCACCTGCCGGACGTCCCCGAGGCGGAAGGCCGGGCCGCGTGCTCGCTCTCCGTCTGACCCGCGCCGCCCGGCCCGCCGTCCAGCTGCGCCGCCTGCTGGTGGCCGCGGCCTCGGCGGGCACCGGCCTGCTGCTGCTGTCCAGCCTCGGCCACGCCCTGGCCCACCCGGAGGCCGCCGACTCCGCCGCGCTGCGCCTGGCCTGGTGCGCGGCGCCGCTCGCCGCCACGGTGTACCTGGCGCTCGCGGTGGCCCGCACCGATCCCGGCACCCGGCCGCGTCCCGGCCTGTCCGCCGTGGGTCTCGGCCCGGCCCGCCTCATGGCCGTCTCGGTGCTGACCACGGCCCTGTCCTGCTCCCTGGGCTCGCTGCTGGCCCTGCTGTTCTTCCTGCATCTGCGCGGCGACCTCACCGGCCTGCCGTTCGACGGCGCGGCGGCCGGACTGCTGGCCGCCGGCCTGCCCCTCCCGGTCCCGGCGGCCGTGACCCTGCTGACCGTGCTCCCGGTCACGGCGACGGCGGCGGTGGCCGTGGCGCTCCGGCCGCGCGATCCCCGCCCACCGGCCCCGGCCGTGCGACGGTTCGGCCTGTTCGGCGCCCTGGGCGGCCCGGCCGGCCCGGAGACGTTCGGGGCGTACGGCAGGTTCGGGATCCGGCTCCCCTCGGCGACCGGCGCCGGCCGTGGCGGGGCGGCCGGGGGCAACCGCGGCGTGGCGGCCGGGGACGGGCGTACCGCGACGGCCGGGGACGGGCGTACCGCGACGGCCGCTCTCCTGGAGACGGACGGCGACCGTCCGGCGCCGGAGAGCGCGCCGGAACCGCCGGTCCCGGACACCCGAGCCGGAACCCCCGCCGGCCTGCCCTGGGGCGTCGCCCTCGTCACCGCCGGACTGGCCGCGCAGGCCTACGCCGGCCGGTCCGCCCCCGCCCTCGCCGTCCTCCTCGGCTGGCTCCTCACCGGCGTCGGCCTGGTGCTGGCCGGTCCCGGCCTCACCCACCTGTGCGGCAGGCTCCTCCAGGCCGGGCGGCCGGGTGCGCTGCGGCTGCTGGCCGGCCGGGGCCTGATGGCGGAGGCCGCCCGGATCGGCCGTCCCCTCGGCGTGCTCTGCACGGTGGCGTCGGCCGGGTGCGCCCTGACCGCGCTGTCCGGCGGCCCGGCACCGGCCTTCGGGCCGCTGTCCACCCTGGGCGCGCTCGTCGTCGGCGGCGCCACGCTCGCCACCCTGCTCACCGCCGCCGTGGAGTCCCGCCAGTACCGCGCGGGCACCACCGCCGCGCTGCTCCGCCTGGGCGCGCGCCCCGCCCTGCTGCGCGGGGCCGCCGCGCTGCGCGCCGCCGCCCTGCCGGCCCTGTTCGGCCCGCTCGTCCTGGCGATCGCCGCGCTGTCGGCCCTGCCCCTGAGCCGCTGAACCGCAGCCGCTGCCCCGGCACTCGGTCGTGGAACCCGCCTGGACAGCGGGGCCGGGCCCCGGCGCCGGTCTCAGCCGAACGTGGCCCGCTCCAGCCAGAACTCCAGCAGCTCCCGCTCGCCCAGCACCTCCAGGCCGGGGCCGTCCAGCGGCAGCCGGCGGTAGAAGGCGAGCAGCACGGAGGTAAGCGGGCCGCGCAGGGCGACGGTGGCCTTCTCGTGCCCGCGCCGCCAGCGCACACCGTCCGGGCCCAGCTCGAGGAGCCATTCGGCGTTCAGCGCCGGGTCGGTGTCGGTGGCGTGCAGATGGAGGGAGCGGCCGGGCCCGCGCAGCTCCCGCGCCCGCTCGTCGGCCGTGTTGCGCTGCACCCACTCCACGACCTGGAGCCACTCGTCCAGCGCGTCCGCCGCGATGTCCGGAGCGACCTCGTAGGGCAGTCCGGCGGCGAGCGTGGCGTCGGCGCGGTGCACGGTGATCTCGTGCGTCACCCGGCGGGCCCAGAAACCGGCGGTCGGCGCCCAGGCCCAGCTCCACACCCCGGCGTCCGGGCCGGCCTCGCGCAGCGCGCCGACGACCCGCTCCCCGGCGTCCGCGAGCCAGGCGTCCAGCGCCGCCGCGTCCCCGCGCCGCTCCGGTCCCCCGAACAGCGGGACCCGCTCGTCCGGGATGTTCTCCCGGGCCCGGGCGCGCACCAGGGCGTCCACCCAGCGCAGGGCGCCGCCGAGATGCCGCAGGAGGTCCTCCAGCGACCAGTCGGGGCAGGTCGGCACGGTCGCGGACAGGTCGGCGCCGGAGGTCACCACGGCCCTCAACCGGTCGATCTGGTGGGCTATTTCGTCGCAGTAGCGGTCATGGGTGAGTACGGACATGGCCTCACCCTAGGGCGAACGATCAGTCCAGTACGGCGATTTCCGCCGCGTCGAACTCCACGCCGACCGAGGCGCCGGGCTCGGGCGCGTCCCGCAGCGCGCAGGCCGCCTCCAGTCGCGGGCCGTCCGCCGGCTGGAGGTGGACGGCGACATGGGAGCCCTTGAACGTGCGGGCGGTCACCGTGCAGGACAGCCCCTGGTCGGCGGGGACCAGCCGGACCCCGGCCGGGCGGACCAGGACCGTACGGCCGCCCTGGGCCGAGCCGTCGGGCACCGGCAGTTTGCCCCAGGGGCTGTCGGCGGCCGTGCCGGCGACGGTCGCCGGGACCACGTTCTCGAAGCCGAGGAAGCGGGCCACGAACGCGTCGGCGGGCCGCTGCCACACCTCGACGGGGGTTCCGGACTGGGCGATCCGCCCGTCCCGCATCACCACCACCCGGTCGGCCAGCGCGAACGCCTCGCCCTGGTCGTGGGTGACGGCGAGCACGGTCGTGCCCAGCCGGCCGAACAGCTCCCGCAGTTCCACCACGAGGCGTTCGCGCAGCGAGCGGTCGAGCTGGCCGAGCGGCTCGTCCAGCATGAGCAGCCGGGGCCGGGGGGCGAGCGCCCGGGCGAGGGCCACGCGCTGCTGCTCGCCGCCGGACAGGGCGGCAACGGCCCGCCGGGCGGCCCCCGGCAGACCGACCAGGTCCAGCAACCGGCCCACCTCGGCGTCCCGTTCGCGCCGGGCGACGCCGTGCATGCGCAGCCCGAAGGCCACGTTGGCGCCGACGTCCCGCTGCGGGAACAGCTGGTGGTCCTGGAACATCAGGCCGACGTCGCGCCGGTGCGCGGGCACCCCGTTCTGGTCCCGGCCGTCGAGCAGCACCCGCCCGGAGTCCAGGGGTTGCAGCCCGGCGACCACCCGGAGCAGGGTCGACTTCCCGCTGCCGCTGGGCCCGAGCACACACACCACCTCGTGCTCGGCGACCTCGAGGCCGACCCGGTCCAGGACGGCCCGCCCGCCGAAGCGCACGGTCGCGGCATCCAGGCTCAGCAGCATCTAGAACTCCCCCGTCCGGTCGGTGCGCAGCCGCTCCAGGACGAGCAGCGCGACGGCGCACACCACCATCAGAATGGTCGAAAGGGCCATCGCCTGGCCGTAGTTGAGATCGCCGGGACGGCTGAGCAGCCGGGCCACGGCGACCGGCAGCGTGGGGTTGTCGGGCCGGGCGATGAACACGGTCGCCCCGAACTCGCCGAGCGACACGGCGAACGCGAAGCCGGCCGCGACCAGCAGCGCCCGCCGCACCAGCGGCAGGTCCACCTCCCGCCACACCCGCCAGGGCGAGGCCCCGAGCACGGCCGCGGCCTCCCTGAGGCGTACGTCCACCGCGCGCAGCACGGGCAGCATGGTGCGTACGACGAAGGGGGCGCCGACGAGGGCCTGGGCGAGCGGCACCAGGATCCAGGACTGGCGCAGGTTCAGCGGCGGTTCGTCGAGGGCGATCAGGAAGCCGAAGCCGACGGTGACGGCGGACACGCCGAGCGGCAGCATCAGCAGCGCGTCGAAGCCCCGTACCAGCCGTCCGGCGTCCCGGCGGGCCAGCGCGGCGGCGGCGAGGCCGCCGATCACGACGGCGATGGCGGTGGCGGCGACGGCGTACTGGAGCGAGGTCCACACCGCGTGCACGGGCGCCACCAGGAACGTACCGCCGTCCGCGTCGGTCAGCGCCCGGTAGTAGCCGAAGCCGGGTGCGTCGAGGGAGCGGCGGACGAGGACGCCGAGCGGCAGCACCAGCAGCAGGGCGACGGTGGCGAGGACGACGGCGAGCAGCGCCCACTGCCCGGCCCCGCGCGGCCGGCGGGCGGTGACGGAGGCGTCGACCAGGCGCAGCGCGGTCTCCCGCCGCCGTACCGTCCAGGCGTGCACGGCGAGGATCGCGCCGACGGCGGCGAACTGGACGAGGGTGAGGACGGCGGCCGTGCCCAGGTCGAAGGTCTCGGAGGTCTGCCGGTAGATCTCCACCTCGACGGTGGAGAAGGTGGGGCCGCCGAGGATCTGCACGACGCCGAAGGAGGTGAAGGTGAACAGGAACACCATCAGGGCGGCGGCGGCCACGGCGGGCCCGAGCGCCGGCAGGGTGACCCGGCGCCAGGCCGTGAGCGGCGAGGCGCCCAGCATGCGGGCGGCCTCCTCCTGCCGGGGGTCGAGCTGGGCCCACAGCCCGCCGACGGTGCGGACGACGACCGCGTAGTTGAAGAAGACGTGGGCGAGCAGGATCGCCCACACCGTGGTGTCCAGCCGTACGCCCCACAGCTCGTCCAGCAGGCCGCCCCTGCCGACCAGGGCCAGGAAGGCGCTGCCGGCGACGACGGTCGGCAGCACGAACGGCACCGTGACGACGGCCCGCAGCACGTGTCTGCCGGGGAAGTCGAGCCGGGCGAAGACATAGGCGGCGGGCAGGGCGAGCAGCAGGGTGAGCGCGGTGGAGGCGAGCGCCTGCCAGGTGGTGAACCACAGCACGTGCCGGATGTCGGGGCGGGTGACGACGTCCGCGATCCGCCCGAACTGCCAGCTGCCGTCCGTCCTCAGCCCGCGGGTGACGATCGCGGCGACGGGCCAGGCGAAGAACAGCGCGAAGAACGCGACGGGCAGGGCCATCAGCCCGAGCCGCGCCGCGCTCCCGCGCCGGCCGCGCGCCTTGGCGGTCACTTCAGTACGAGCGACGTCCACGAGGAGACCCACTGGTCGCGGTTGGCGGCGATCTTGTCGGGGGCCAGGGTCTCGGGGTCCTCGGCGGCCGGACCGTACTTGGTGAAGTCGGCGGGCACGGCGGCCCCCTCCACGACCGGGTAGACGAACATGTTCAGCGGCATGTCCTGCTGGAACTCCCGGGTGAGCAGGAAGTCGAGGAGCGCCTTGCCGCCCTCGGGGTTCTTCGCGTTGCTCAGCAGCCCGGCGTACTCGGTCTGCCGGAAGCAGGTGCCGTCGGCCACCCCGGTCGGGGCGGTGGCGGGCCGCTTCTTGGCGTAGATCACCTCGGCGGGCGGGGAGGAGGCGTACGACACCACCAGTGGCCGGTCGCCGCCGGCCTTCCTGCCCTCGGAGGAGCCGGAGAACTCCTGGTAGTACGCCTGCTCCCAGCCGTCGACGACCTTGACGCCGTTGGCCTTGAGCTTCTTCCAGTACTCCGGCCAGTCCTGGTCGCCGAACGCCGCGGCGCTGCCGAGCAGGAAGCCGAGGCCCGGCGAGGAGGTGGCCGCGTTCTCGGTGACGAGGAGGTTCTTGTACGCGGGCTTGGCGAGGTCGGCGAAGGACCGCGGCGGGTTCAGCTTGTGCGCGCTGAACCAGGCCTTGTCGTAGTTGACGCAGATGTCGCCGGTGTCCACGGGCGTGACGCGGTGCTTGTCCTGGTCGACGCGGTTCTCCGGCCGGACGGAGCCGGCGCCCTTGGGCTCGTAGGGCTGGAACAGTCCGTTGTCCAGGGCGCGGGAGAGCAGGGTGTTGTCGACGCCGAAGAAGACGTCGCCCTGCGGGTTGTCCTTGGTCAGGATCGCCTTGTTGACGGCCTGCCCGGCGTCGCCGTCCTTGAGCACCCGGAGCTTGTACCCGGACCGCTTCTCGAAGTCCTTGACGACGCTCTTGGAGACGTTCCACGAGTCGTGGCTGACGAGGGTGACGGTCTTGGGGTCCGAGGACGACCCGGAGTCCGTCGTGCCGCACGCGGACAGCGCGAGCAGGCCGAGCCCCGCCGCCACGGCCACGAGGGTCTTGTTGTGCACTGGATGTCCTCCTGGGGGTTGGCCAGGAAGAGACGCGGCCCTGCCCGGACCGCCGCGCGGGCGGCCCGGGCAGGGCGCAACAGCTTGAGTGATGACCGAACTTCCTACCCAGAATGACCTGGGCGAGGTTCAGAGGGTCTGCGGCCCGGTTGCCGCACTCTCAGCGCTGTGGCGCTCCCCTGTCGGAATATGAAGATATGTGGACCTGGTCAGATTACCGCTCGGTGGCCGCGAGCTGACCACAGGCTCCGTCGATCTCCTGACCCCGGGTGTCCCGGATGGTGACGGCCACACCATGGGCGGCGATGGCCTCCACGAACGCCTTCTCGTCCTCCGGCCGGGACGCCGTCCACTTCGACCCCGGCGTGGGGTTGAGCGGGATGAGGTTGACGTGCACGGGCTTGCCCTTGAGCAGCCGGCCGAGCCGGTCGCCGCGCCACGCCTGGTCGTTGATGTCCCGGATCAGCGCGTACTCGATGGACAGCCGGCGGCCCGACTTCTCGGTGTACTCGAAGCCGGCGTCCAGCACCTCGCGCACCTTCCACCGCGTGTTCACGGGGACGAGGGTGTCGCGCAGCTCGTCGTCGGGGGCGTGCAGGGAGATCGCCAGCCGGCACTTGAAGCCCTCGTCGGCGAACCGGTGGATGGCCGGGACCAGACCGACGGTGGAGACGGTGATCCCGCGCTGGGAGAGCCCGAGCCCGTCCGGGGCGGGGTCGGTGAGCGCCCGGATGGCCCCGACGACCCGGTTGTAGTTGGCGAGCGGCTCACCCATCCCCATGAAGACGATGTTGGACAGCCGCGCGGGCCCCCCGGGCACCTCGCCGTCGCGCAGCGCCCGCATGCCGTCCACGATCTGGTGGACGATCTCCGCGGTGGACAGGTTCCGGTCCAGCCCCGCCTGCCCGGTCGCGCAGAACGGGCAGTTCATGCCGCAGCCGGCCTGCGAGCTGATGCACATGGTCACCCGGTCCGGGTAGCGCATCAGCACCGACTCGACCAGCGTGCCGTCGAACAGCCGCCACAGCGTCTTGCGGGTGGTGCCCTCGTCGGTGGACAGATGGCGGACGACGGTCATCAGCTCCGGGAACAGCGCTTCCTGGAGCTTGGCGCGCGAACCGGCGGGAATGTCGGTCCACTGCTCCGGGTCGTGCGTGTACCGCGCGAAGTAGTGCTGCGAGAGCTGCTTGGCACGGAACGGCTTCTCACCGATCCCGGCCACCGCGTCCTTGCGCTCGGCGGGCGTGAGGTCGGCGAGATGCCGCGGCGGCTTCTTGGCTCCGCGCGGCGCGACGAAAGTGAGTTCTCCGGGCTTGGGCATGGTGCATCCAGTGTCGCAGATCCACCGGGGTGCCCCGGAAAGCCCGTCCTCACCAGGTCACCGGCAGGGTCCTCGGGCCGCGGATCAGGCCCCGGCGCTGGAACTCGACCTCCTCGGGAGGCACGGCCAGCCGGAGGGCGGGGAAGCGGGCGAGGACGGCGCCGATCATGACCTCGGCCTCCATGCGGGCCATGACGGCGGCCAGGCAGTGGTGCGGGCCGTGACCGAAGGCCAGGTGGGCGAGGTGTTCCCGGTCGAAGTCCAGGGCGTCCGGGTCGGGGAACGCGCGGGGATCGCGGTTGGCGGCCAGGTAGGCGTTGTAGACCACGTCACCGGCGCGGATCAGCCGGCCGCCGACCTCGACGTCCTCGGTGGCGATCCGGGGGATGCCGACGCCGTTGCGGTGCGGGACGTAGCGGAACAGCTCCTCCACGGCCCGGGGCAGCAGCTCCGGCTCGCGGCGCAGCCGGTCCAGGTGCGCGGGGTGGGTGAGCAGCGCGTACATCATCGAGCCGCTGTTGTTGCGGACCGCGTGGCCGCCGCTGACCTGGACGGCGATCGCGAGGGAGACCGCCTCGTCGTCGGTGATCTCGCCCTCGGCGGCGGCCCGTGCCAGCACCCCCGCCAGATCCTCGCGGGGTTCCTCGCGGCGGCGCCGGAGCAGTCCGGCGATCCGCTCCCGGGTCGCCCTCGCGGCCTGCCGGGCGCGCTCCCCGGAGTCCGCGCCCGCCGACAGCAGGGCCTCGCCGGTCGCGGCCCAGTCCTGCCGGTCCTCCTCGGCCACGCCGAGGAAGTCGCGGAGCACGGCGAGCGGGAACGGGCCGTGCAGGTGCTCCATGAGGTCGGTCGGGGCGCCGGCGCGCGCCATCCCGTCGAGCAGCTCGGCGGCCCTGCGCTCGGCGAGCGGACGCAGCCGCCGCATGCTCCGCCCGGTGAACGCGCGGGCCACGACCCGGCGCAACCGGGTGTGCCGGGGCGGGTCTACGTACTGCAGGCCGGCCGTCTGCGAGGCGACCGGCACCGGGCGCATGGTGGTGACCTCGCGGCCGGCGACCCGTTCCCGGGAGAAGCGCGGGTCGGAGGTGACGAACCGGACGTCCTCGTACCGGGTGACCAGCCAGGCCCAGCCCTCGCCGAACGGCAGCCTGATCCGGGCGACCGGCTCCGCGCGCAACAGCTCGTCCAGAAGCGGATCGGGGTCGAGCCCGGGCAGATCGTCCACGGGCCAGAACCGCACGGGCGGGGCGGGGGCGGGAGCCGGAGGCGTGGGAGCGACGGGGGACGGAGGTTTGGGGGCGGCGGGCTCCGGAGGCTTGGGGGTGGCCGGGGACGCCGAACCGGACGACGGGCAGGCTGAGACGCGGGCGGGGGACGCCGAACCGGACGACGGGCACGTGGAGGCGGAGGCCGGGCACGCGGAGGTGTGGGCCGGGCACACGGACGCGGAGGCGGGGGCGGGGTCGAGGGGCATCGGGCACACTCCCTGCTGCGGCGCCGGGCGGCGGAGCGACCGCCGTCCTGTGAGGAGTCTGCCGGGCCCAGCACCGGGCCGCCGATTCCTGCTGCGGCATCCGGGTACGGACCGCCCCGCGGCCACGGCTCGCCGCTACGACGACGGCCCCCGCCCTGCTGCGACACAGGACGGGGGCCGGGAAGCCGTACCGCTCACACGGAGCCGACGAAGAGCGGAGTCACGCCGAGCCGACGAACACCACCAGCAGCAGCCACACCACCGGGGCCGTGGGCAGCAGCGAGTCCAGGCGGTCCATGATGCCGCCGTGGCCGGGGAGCAAGGTGCCCATGTCCTTGATGCCCAGGTCGCGCTTGATCATGGATTCGCCGAGGTCGCCCAGCGTGGCGCTGGCCGCGACCGCGAGACCCAGCAGCAGGCCCTGCCACCAGGCTCCGCCGTCGATCAGGAACTGCATGCACAGCGCGCCCGCCACCATCGCGAACAGCACCGCGCCCAGCAGGCCCTCGCGGGTCTTGCCGGGGCTGATGCGCGGGGCGAGCTTGTGCTTGCCGAAGCGCCAGCCGACCGCGTAGGCGCCGGTGTCACTGACGACCGTCAGCACCAGGAAGGTCAGCACCCGCCAGGGACCGTCGTCGGCGGCGAGCAGCAGCGCGACGAACGTGGCCAGGAAGGGCACGTAGAACGCGGCGAAGACACCGGCCGTGACGTCCTTGAGGTAGCCCTCCGGCCGTTCCGTCATGCGCCAGACCAGGGTCGCCAGGGCGGTGAGGGCCATGGCCACCCACGCGCCCTCGGCACCGCGCACATAGCCGGCGACGACCATGGCCGCACCGCCCACCGCGAGCGGCACGAGCGGCGCCCGGATCTCCTTGCGCTCCTTGAGCCTGCTGGTCAGCTCCCACAGCCCGACCACGACGGCGATCGCTATCACGCCGACGAAGACGGCCTTGACGATGAACAGGGACGCGACGATCACCACACCGAGCCCGACGCCGACCCCTATGGCCGCGCTCAGGTCCCGGCCCGCGCTCTTCTTCTGCGGTGCCGGTGCCGGCGGCGGCTGCGGGACGTCGGACATGGGCTCCGGGTTCTGGGTCTCGGCCGGGAGCTCCCGGGCCTGGAACGTCTCGTCTCGGAACAGGGGGCCGCTCAGCCGAGCGGCCCCCCGGTCGTCGTCCTGGTCTCCGCCGTACGCGGGGCCGTCGGGCACGATGGGCATGGGGCGAGTCTGCTGCGCCTCAGGCGCATCGTACGCGGGACCCGCCGGGGCAGCCCCCTGGAGGGGCCCACCCGCGGTGGACCCCCAGTAGCCGGTCTGCCCCGCCGGTGGCGGCGCCCCCCAGGAAGAGTCGCTCATCAGACTTCGAGCAGCTCCGCTTCCTTGTGCTTCAGGAGCTCGTCCACCTGAGCGACGTACTTGGCCGTCAGATCGTCGAGGTCCTTCTCCGCACGGCGGCCCTCGTCCTCACCGATCTCGCCGTCCTTGACGAGCTTGTCGATGGCGTCCTTGGCCTTGCGGCGCACGGAGCGGATGGAGACCTTCGCGTCCTCGCCCTTGCCCTTGGCGACCTTGATGTACTCGCGGCGGCGCTCCTCGGTCAGCTCGGGGAACACCACCCGGATGATGTTGCCGTCGTTGCTGGGGTTGACGCCCAGGTCGGAGTCGCGGATCGCCTGCTCGATGTTGCGCAGCGCGCTCTTGTCGAACGGGGTCACGACCGCCATGCGCGGCTCCGGCACGGAGAACGAGGCCAGCTGGTTGATCGGCGTCGGGGCACCGTAGTAGTCGGCCACGATCTTGTTGAACATCGCCGGGTGCGCACGGCCGGTGCGGATCGCGGCGAAGTCCTCCTTGGCGACCACGACGGCCTTCTCCATCTTCTCCTCGGCTTCGAGGAGGGTCTCTTCGATCACCACTTGCTCCTGCGTGTCTTGAGTAAGGCCCGGCTGCGGTTCCTGGGTCGGTCGGCGGCCGGCTGCGTCGCGTCTTCTTCCTGCACGGTTCCCGACCGGCAGGACATTGTCCATCCCCCGGCCGGGGTCCGGCCCCCTCACAGGGCCGCACTTCACCGGCCGGGTTGATCCCGGGTCAGTCCCGGCTGCCCTGGTCACCCACCAGCGTGCCGATCTTCTCACCCTTGACGGCGCGGGCGATATTGCCCTCCGCGAGAAGCTCGAAGACGAGGATCGGGAGCCTGTTGTCACGGCACAGCGTGATGGCGGTGGCGTCGGCGACCTTGAGATCCCGGGTGATGACCTCGCCGTAGCCGAGCGCGTCGAACTTGACGGCGTCGGGGTTGGTCTTGGGGTCGGAGTCGTAGACCCCGTCCACGCCGTTCTTGCCCATGAGCAGCGCCTCGGCGTCGATCTCCAGGGCGCGCTGGGCGGCGGTGGTGTCGGTGGAGAAGTAGGGCATGCCCATACCGGCGCCGAAGATGACCACGCGGCCCTTCTCCAGGTGGCGCACGGCGCGCAGCGGGATGTACGGCTCGGCGACCTGGCCCATGGTGATGGCGGTCTGCACGCGGGACTGGATGCCCTCCTTCTCCAGGAAGTCCTGGAGGGCGAGGCAGTTCATCACGGTGCCGAGCATGCCCATGTAGTCGGAGCGGGCACGGTCCATGCCGCGCTGCTGGAGTTCGGCGCCGCGGAAGAAGTTGCCGCCGCCGATGACGACCGCGATCTGGGCGCCGTCGCGCACGACGGCGGCGATCTCGCGGGCGATCTTGTGCACCACGTCCGGGTCGACGCCCAGGCCCCCGCCACCGGAGAATGCCTCTCCGGACAGCTTCAGCAGAAACCGGCCGCGTACTTTGCCGTCGTCGCTCTTCTGGGCCTTGGTGGTCATGGGGGATCCCGCCTCTTTCACGTGTTGCACATACGAAGAAGGCCATTGCCGATGGGGTCGCTTTTCGCTCCCATGCGCGGCAATGGCCTCCTCGTCAGATCTGCTGCCGTCCGCCGCACGCCAGGGTATGACGATGGCGACGGACGACTGCGGTCGACCCTATCGGGAATTCCTCGCGGAATTCCCCCGGGGTCGCGCGTCGATCGCGGTACGGACTCAGATGCCGACCTTGATGCGCGAGAAGCGCTTCAGGGTGACACCGGCCTCGTCCAGAACCTTCTGGACCGACTTCTTGTTGTCCAGCGCGTACGGCTGGCCGAGCAGCGTGGCGTCCTTGAAGAAGCCGTTCAGACGACCCTCGACGATCTTGGCGATCGCGGCCTCGGGCTTGCCCTCGGCGCGGGTGGTCTCCTCGGCGATACGGCGCTCGGACTCGACGACGTCCGCCGGCACGTCCTCCTTGGCCAGGTACTTCGGCGCGAAGGCGGCGATGTGCTGCGCGACGCCCTTGGCGACCTCGGCGTTCGGCTTGTCGAGCTCGACCAGGACACCGATCTGCGGGGGCAGGTCGGGCATGGTGCGGTGCATGTAGGCGGTGACGTAGCCGTCGGAGAACTGCGCGAAGCGGTCCAGGACGATCTTCTCGCCGAGGTTGGCGTTGGCCTCGTCCACGAACGCCTGGACGGTCTTGCCGGGCTCGATCTCGGAGGCCAGCAGGGCCTCGATGTCGGCCGGGTTCGTCTTGGCGACGTGCTCGGCGATGGCCTTGGCCACGGCCTGGAACTTCTCGCCCTTGGCGACGAAGTCCGTCTCGCACTTCAGCTCGACCAGGACGCCGGAGGAGTTGTCGTCGGCGATGATGGAGACCACTGCGCCGTTCTCGGCGGAGCGGCCCTCGCGCTTGGCGACGCCCTTCTGGCCCTTGATGCGCAGCGCCTCGACGGCCTTCTCGACGTTGCCCTCGGCCTCGTCCAGCGCCTTCTTGCAGTCCATCATGCCGGCGCCGGTGAGCTCACGGAGCTTCTTGACGTCGGCGGCGGTGTAGTTCGCCATGAGTCTGTGAGTCTTTCTCGAAGTCTGGGAGATCCAAGGTCAGGGTGATCTGCGTTCCACATGTAGATGTAGATCCGCGACGCGCCCTTGACCTACGGGTGAACAGCGGGGGCGGACTTCATGTCGCCGCCCCCGCCATCAACTCTGACGGTCAGGCCTGCTCGCCCTCGGCGGCCGGCGCCTCGGCGGCGGGGGCCTCCGCGGCGGGGGCCTCGGCGGCCGGAGCCTCGGCAGCGGCGTCGGCGGCCGGAGCCTCCTCGGCCTTCTTCTCGCCCTCCAGCAGGTCGCGCTCCCACTCGGCGAGCGGCTCGCC
This sequence comes from Streptomyces sp. DSM 40868, assembly GCF_011820545.1. Taxonomy (NCBI): domain Bacteria; kingdom Bacillati; phylum Actinomycetota; class Actinomycetes; order Kitasatosporales; family Streptomycetaceae; genus Streptomyces; species Streptomyces sp. DSM 40868. The sequence goes on along the minus strand of NZ_CP050504.1, from coordinate 6,216,291 downwards.
CGCGGCCTTCTCACCCTTGTCACCGGCGGCCACGCCGGAACGGGCGATGAGGCCCTCGGCGACGGCGTCGGCGATCACACGGGTGAGCAGGGTGACGGAGCGGATCGCGTCGTCGTTGCCCGGGATCTTGTAGTCGACCTCGTCGGGGTCGCAGTTGGTGTCGAGGATCGCGACGACCGGAATGTTCAGCTTCCGGGCCTCACCAACGGCGATGTGCTCCTTCTTGGTGTCCACGATCCAGACGGCGCTGGGCACCTTCTGCATCTCGCGGATACCGCCGAGGGTCTTCTCCAGCTTGGCCTTCTCGCGGGAGAGGACCAGCAGCTCCTTCTTGGTCAGACCGGAGGCCGCGACGTCCTCGAAGTCGATCTGCTCCAGCTCCTTGAGGCGCTGCAGACGCTTGTAGACGGTCGAGAAGTTGGTGAGCATGCCGCCCAGCCAGCGCTGGTTGACGTAGGGCATGCCGACGCGGGTGGCCTGCTCGGCGATGGCCTCCTGCGCCTGCTTCTTCGTGCCGACGAACATGACCGTGCCGCCGTGGGCGACGGTCTCCTTGACGAACTCGTAGGCGCGGTCGATGTACGACAGCGACTGGAGCAGGTCGATGATGTAGATGCCGTTGCGCTCGGTGAAGATGAAGCGCTTCATCTTCGGGTTCCAGCGACGGGTCTGGTGACCGAAGTGGACGCCGCTCTCCAGCAGCTCCCGCATCGTGACGACGGCCATGGCCGTTTCTCCTTGGTGTTCTCGGTTGTGCCGCGTCCGCCGGACGGCGGTCGCGCCTGACGCCCGCGACGCGCCGTGCCGCGAAGGACCGAGGGGCGCTTGGCAGGGACCGTTGCCGGCCGCCGTACCGGGGCGTGCGAAGTCGACCCGGTGACCCGGATCGCCAGAAGAAGTGTACGGGACCGACGGAGTACCGGGTGACGGCACTGTCCACAACCGGCGAGTAGTCCACAGGCTCCGGTCCCGGGCGGTGGGGTGCGGGACGGTGTACGGCATGCGCTACGTGACCTTGTGGACGGCTCTGCCGCTGGTGCTGGCGGCGGCCCTGCTCACCCCTCTGGCCTGGGCCGATGCCCCTCCCCCGGCCCCGCCGACGGCCCCCGGACCCCGGGTGCCGGCCCTCGCCCGCGCCTGGCCGGTCGGCACCCGTCCCCCGGTGCTGCGCGGCTGGCGGCCGCCGCCGACGGTCTACGGCCCCGGGCACCGGGGAGTGGACCTGGCGGCCCCGCCGGGCTCGCCCGTGCGCGCGGTGGCCCCCGGCCGGGTGCTGTTCGCGGGCCGGGTGGCGGGCCGGGGCGTGATCTCGCTGGAGGTACGGGGAACGGACCTGCGGACGACGTACGAGCCGGTACGGGCCTCGGTGGGGGCGGGCGACGAGGTGGGCGCGGGCGAGGTGGTCGGGACGCTGGAGGCGGGCGCCCACTGCGGCCCGGCGCCCTGTGTCCACTGGGGCCTGCTGCGGGGCGGGACCTATCTGGACCCGCTGTCGCTGCTGCCTCCGTGGCTGCTGAACGGGGGGCCGTCGAGACTGCTGCCCGTCCCGCCGGCCGCCTGACGTGTGGTGCGGGCAGCGTGTGGTGCGGGCAGGTCGGTGACGCGGCTGCCGCGCGTCCGGCCGGGTCCGGCCGGGGTCAGCCCTTGACGCCCCGCAGAGCCATGTTGACAGCCGCCTCCGTCACCACCGCTGGATCCTCGGCGGCGCCCAGCTCGATGCGCCGCACGGCCGCGTCCACCACGCCCTGCACCAGCATCGCCGCCAGCCGGGGCTGCTCGTGCCCCAGTTCCCCGAGCGCCTCCACGATCATCGCGATCAGGCCCCCGTGGGCCGCCCGGATCTTCTCCCGCGCCCCGGCGTCCAGTTCGCTCGCGGAGATGGCCACCACGGCCCGGTGCCGCCGGTCGCCGACCAGCGCGAGCTGCCGGCGCACATACGCCTCGACCTTGCCGGCGGGCGAGTCGGCCCGCTCCATCGCCGCTTCGACCTCCGCCGCCCACACCGGGAAGTCGACCGCGCACAGCTCCTCGACCACCGCGGCCCGGGAGCGGAAGTACTCGTACACGGACGACCGCGCCAGCCCCGTCCGCTCGGCCAGCGCGGGAAAGGTCAGCGCCTCCGTCCCGCCCTCGGACAGCAGGGTCCGAGCCGCGTCCAGCAGGGCGGCTCGCTGCATCGACCGGTGTTCGGCCACGGAGGCCGCTCGAATCCTTGGCACGCCGACCACTTTACGGACCAGCCCCGGCGAACGGGAGGACTCACCGGCCGAAGGCGGCCAGCTTGGCCCGCAGCTGGAGCACGGACTTGGTGTGGATCTGGCTGACCCGGCTCTCGGTGACGCCGAGGACATTGCCGATCTCGGCGAGGGTGAGCCCCTCGTAGTAGTAGAGGGTGACGACGGTCTTCTCCCGCTCGGGCAGGGTGTTGATCGCCCGGGCCAGGAAGCGCCGCAGTTCCCGGTCCTCGGCCACCTCCACCGGGTTGTCGGCGGCGGTGTCCTCCAGCGTGTCCATCAGGCTGAGCCGGTCCCCGCCCTCGCCGCCGACGTGCAGCAGCTCCTCCAGGGCCACCACGTTGGCCAGCGACAGCTGACTGAACACGGCGTGCAGTTCGTCGACCTCCATGCCCAGCTCGGCGGCGACCTCGCCCTCCGTCGGCGTCCGCCGCAGCCGCGCCTCCAGGGTGGCGTAGGCACGCTCGACGTTGCGCGCCTTCTGCCGCACCGAGCGGGGGATCCAGTCCAGCGCCCGCAGCTCGTCGATCATGGCCCCGCGGATCCGGGTGATCGCGTACGTCTCGAACTTGATCTCCCGGTCGATGTCGAACTTCTCGATCGCGTCGATCAGCCCGAACACCCCCGAGGAGACGAAGTCGGCCTGCTCCACATTGGGCGGCAGTCCGACGCTGACCCGGCCCGCCACGTACTTGACCAGCGGCGAGTAGTGCAGGATCAGCTGCTCCCGCAGCCGGTCGTCCCCCGTCGCCTTGTACGACCGCCACAGCTCGTCGAGCGTCGAGGGTGCGGGCGGTCGGGCGCTGCCACCGTCGCGGGCGGCTGGGGGGATCGCCGCCCGGTCGGACCCGGAGGTGTGCTGGGGCATTCGTCGCCTTGTGCCGTTCTGCCGTGAAGTGCCGTGATGTGCTGTGAAGTGGGAGGGAGTGGGGTCGGTGCGGAGAAGGGGCTGACTGGGGTGAGGTGTCGGTCTGATGTCGGGTTGACGCGGTCTGCGTCGCACCTTCGTGAGCGTAGCGTGACTGCGGAGTCGCGGTGTGCGAACAAGACGGCTCCACTCGTGCGCGGGGGCTCACGCCGGGCGGGTGACCGGGGGCCATGGTTCGCTCTCCGTGACCGGCCGGATGTGTCAACTCCGGGAAACCCCAAGGCTGTCGGGGGTTCCCCCGGACGGCCGAACACGGTCGGTCAGCACGGCGGGTGACCGTCGCGGACCGAGATCACCGCCTGGCGTGTCAACTTCCAGCCATCGCCGTGTCGTTCGACATAGCCAAGCGCTCGGAGTTCGTACAGCCTCGCGATCGCGTCCTCCCGGGTGGTGCGCGCGCCGAGCGCGATCTCCTCCACGGGTGCGGCGCGGCCCGCGGGCAGGGCGGCGAGCACCCCGCGGGCGTGCGGGTCCAGCAGGTCGCGCGGGAGCACCGGGCCGCGCCGGACGGGTGCGAGATCGCCCATGGCGCCGACGAGTTCGATGATCTCGGTGGCGTCGGTGACCAGGGTGGCCTCGCCGCGCAGCAGATCGTGCACGCCCGCGGAGAGGGCGCTGGTGACCGGGCCGGGCACGCCCATGGTGAACCGGCCGAGGCGCTGTGCGGCCCGCGCGGTGGCCAGCGAGCCGCTGCGGCGGGCGGCCTCCACGACGACGGTGCCCCGGGTCAGCGCGGCGATGACGCGGTTGCGGAGGATGAACCGGCTGGGGGTCGGATGATCGCCGGGTGGCAGCTCGCCGACCACCAGTCCCTGGTGGGCGATCCGGCCGATCAGCGCGGCGTGGCCACGGGGGTAGGGCTGGTCGACACCGCAGGCCAGGACGGCGACGGTGGCGCCGCGGGCGGCGAGGGCGCCCCGGTGGGCGGCGCCGTCGATGCCATAGGCGCCGCCCGACACCACCACCCAGCCGTGCTCGGCTAGGCCGGCGGCGAGGGTGGCCGCGGTGTGGGTGCCGTACTCGGTGCAGGCGCGGGCGCCGACCACGGCGACGGAGCGCAGCGCCCACATCCGCAGGCTGGGCCGGCCGCGCACCCACAGTCCGAGGGGCCGGCCGTCGCCGAGGTCGTCGAGCTGGCGGGGCCACTCGCCGTCCCCCGGGCACACGAACCGCGCCCCGGCGGCCCGGGCGAGCGCGAGATCCCGCTCCGGCTCGGCCCGCCCGGCCCGCGCGAGCAGCCCCGCCCACCGGGTGGCGGTGACCCCCGGCAGGGCCTCACCCCCACACCGCAGCCGCCGCACCACCTCCCCCACCCCGAACTCCCGCACCCACCGCCCCGCGACCTCGTCTCCCGGCTCGACGACCCGCGCCAGAAAGACCCGGCCGAGCAGTTCGTCTCCGTCCCCCGCGCCGGTCATGTGTACGCCCCGATGGCCATCGGCACCCCTCGCGGGACGCCGGTGCGCAGGTGCAGGGCCAGGGCGACATCGGTCACGTCCGGGCGGTCGTGCCCGACGAGGTCGGCGATCGTCCAGGCGACGCGCAGCACCCGGTCGATGCCGCGAGCGGTGAGCACGCCGCGCTCCAGGCTGCGTTCGGCCTCGTCCATCGCCCCGGCGGCGGCGTGGTACCGGCTGCGCAGTTCACGGCCGGGCACCTCGCTGTTGGTGCGCCACGGCGTGCCGGCGAGGCGGGCCGCCGCCCGCTCCCGGGCCTGCCGCACCCGGTCGGCCACGGTCGCCGTGGACTCCCCCCGGGCGCCGGGCTCGGTGAGCTGGGCCCGGGTGACCGGGTCGACCTCCACCCGGAGATCCACCCGGTCCAGCAGCGGTCCGGACAGCCGGGAGTGATAGCGGCGGATCGCCGACGGCGGGCACTCGCACAGCGAGTCACGGAGCGAGAAGCGGCCGCAGGGGCAGGGGTTGGCCGCCAGGACCATCAGGAACCTCGCCGGGAACCGGACCACACCGGCGCTGCGGGCGATCACGACGTGCCCCGACTCCAGTGGCTGTCGCAAGGCGTCCAGGGTCTGGCTGTGGAACTCGGGGGCCTCGTCCAAAAAGAGCACGCCCCGGTGGGCCAGGGACACCGCCCCGGGCCGGGCGATGCCGGGGCCGCCGCCGACGAGTGACTGCATCGTGGCGGAGTGGTGGGGCGCGCAGTAGGGAGCGACGTCGATGAGCGGCTTGCCCGGTGGCAGCAGCCCGGCGATCGAGTGCACGGCCGTGACCTCCAGGGAGTCCTCCCGGGTGAGCCGGGGCAGGACCGCGGGCAGGCGTTCGGCGAGCATGGTCTTGCCCGCGCCTGGCGGCCCCTCCAGGAACAGGTGGTGTCCGCCCGCCGCGGCCACCTCCACGGCCGTACGGGCGGCGGTCTGCCCCACGACGTCCGCCAGGTCGTGATCGTGGTCGTGCTGTGCGGCGCCCACGCTGTGCATGCCGGTGGCCGCGCCCGTGCCCGGCACGCGCAGCCCGGCCAGCAGGGGATCGGGCCGGCCCGGCCCGTCCGGTTCCTCCTCGGGTACCGGTTCCTCGGCGAGGACCGCGATGAGCTGGCGCAGGCTGCGGACCCCGAGCACGGAGACACCGGGGACGAGTGATGCCTCGGCGGCGGCGCACTCGGGCACGACCACCTGCTCGTATCCCGCGTCGGCTGCCGCGAGGACGGCCGGCAGGATGCCCCGGACCGTGCGCACCCGGCCGTCCAGTCCCAGCTCTCCGATCATGACGATGTCGGCGAGGACACGGGGATCGATCCGTTCGGCGGCGCCGAGCACCGCGCAGGCGACGGCCAGGTCGAAGCCCGAGCCGGCCTTCGGAACCGACGCCGGGCTGAGGCCCACGGTGAGTTTTTTGGACGGCCAGGTCGCGCCCGAGTTCACCACCGCCGCTCGTACCCGGTCGCGGCTTTCCGTCAGGCTTTTGTCCGGGAGGCCGACCAGGGTGAAGGCCGCCACGCCGGGTTCCAGGTCGGCCTGGACCTCGACGACCACGCCCTCGACGCCCACCAGGGCGACGGAGCAGGTGCGGGCGAACGCCATTCAGGCCACCCCCCGCGCGTGCTCGACGGAAGGCGCGCCCCGGCGGGGCAGGAGGACGCCGACCAGGTCGATGCGGACGCCGCCCGGCGGAGCCCCTCCATGGGCCTGGACCCAGTGTTCGGCGAGGGCCCGCAGCCTGGCCGCCTTCTCGGGGGTCACCGCAGCCATCGGATGCTCGTACGAACCGCCCCTGCGGGTCTTCACCTCGCAGACGACGAGCGCGTCCCCGTCCCGCGCCACGATGTCGATCTCGCCGGACCGTCCGCTGCGCCAGTTGCGCTCCAGGATCGTCATGCCGGCCTCGGCGAGCCGCCGGGCGGCCAGGTCCTCGCCGTATTTGCCGATTGCCTCACGTGCGTTCATGTCGGCACCTCCTCCGGCGCCAACCGTCACGCATTCCGAGCCCCGTTGTTGATCTTGGGGGACTACTCGGCGGTTGTGGAAAACTTCGTCACCCGAACAGGTGACGTTCCCTGAAGCCGCAGGTCATCAGCCGCCCGGCAGCTCCAGATCGCTCTTGTTCAGCTCCTCGATGTTCACGTCCTTGAACGTCAGGACGCGCACCTGCTTGACGAAGCGAGCCGGCCGGTACATGTCCCAGACCCAGGCATCGGCCATGGTGACCTCGAAGAACACCTCGCCCTGAACCGAGTGCACCTGCATCTCGTAGTCGTTGGTGAGATAGAAACGCCGCTCGGTCTCGATCACGTATTTGAACAGACCGACGACATCTCGGTACTCCCGGTAGAGCTTCAGCTCCATCTCGGTCTCGTACTTTTCGAGGTCCTCGGCGCTCATGGCATGTTCCCCTTCAGCCGTGCGTCCCACCATTGTGCGCCAGTCCGACGATCCCTCAGACGATTTCCGTGTCGAGGGTCACGGGCCTGGCGGGGGGACCTTCGACGAGCAGCGTGCGCAGCAGCTCGGCGAGTCTGGTCGGGTACACCGTCTCATGCGCCCGGGCCAGTTCCCCACACGTCCACCAGCGCGCTCCGGCGACACTGCGCCGCTCGAGCTCCGTCAGCCCCGTCGCCGCGGTGGCCGTCTGGCTGGTGCGGGCCAGGTAGTACCACTCGTCCTGGTCCCAGCGGCGGCCCGCGAACGGGAACGAGCAGCGCCGCCGCCAGAGCACGGGGCCCAGTTCGACATCGGTGATGCCGGTCTCCTCCGCGAGTTCCCGCAGCGCGGCCTCCTCGCGCGTCTCGGTGCCCTCCAGTCCCCCGCCGGGCGTGAACCACCAGTCGTCGTCCGGGTCGTCCGGCTCGTGCCCGTGCAGGAGGAGGATGCGGTCCTGAGGGTCGAGCAGCACCACCCGCGCCACCTTGCGCGGGCCGCCCGGGCCGCCCGCACCCTCGTACGTCCGGTCGTCCTCGTGCGGCTCCCCCGTCGGCCGCGTCGTCTCAGCGGGCACCGGCCGTCTCCGTACGGGTCGGGGCGGTGCGGGAGCGGCCGAGGCGGGCCGCGACCGGGCCGTAGGCGCCACCGCCGAGGACCAGGACCGCGCCGGCCACGATCAGCACCTCGATCGTGCGCAGCGGGCCCGGCTCGGAGAGGGCGCCCAGCGTCTCGAAACCGGCGGGGCGCTTGAGCATGCCCTTCCAGGGCCAGACGACGGCGTCCACACGGGCCGAGACCGCGTCGCGGGAGACGGTGCCCCGCGCCGCCTCGCTGAGGTGGGCGGTGGAGTCCAGGGAGCCCTGGCGTTCGTCGCCGAGGAGGAAGAGCCGGCCCTCGGGGACGGTCACCGTGCCGAAGCCGTTGAGCTCGGCCAGGCTGCCCTTGGGTAGATAGGGCTCCTCGATCGGCTTGCCGTCGACGGTCAGCTTGCCGTCGGTGCAGCAGGAGACGGTGTCCCCGCCCACGGCGACGACGCGCTTGACCACCTTGGAGTCGGCGACCCAGTTCTTGTCCTCGAAGACGACCACGTCACCGCGTCGTACCTCGTCACCGTCGACCCGCTGGGCCAGCACCCGGTCGCCGATGGCGATGGTGGGCGACATGGAGCCGGTCGGGACGGTGTAGGGCCGGTAGACCAGCGCCGCCCACGCGAAGCCGCCGAGGAACATCACCAGCCCCAGCGCCACCGCGAGTCCGGACAGCCGCTGCCCGAGCCGGCCGCCGCCGGTCCGTGCCGTGCCGGTGCCGCCGCCCGACGGGGCCGTACGCGTCATGCTCTCGCCACCCATGGACCCGCACCCTACCCGGCGGTACCTAGCGGAGGCAGCCCTCCGTGACCTTCTTCGGGTGGGCCCGGTCTCGGTCTGTCCGGCGTCACAGCTCGCCGGTCGCCACCGGCCCTCGCGCCCCCGCCGCCTCGCTCTCGTTCCGCCGACGGCGCCACAGCGCCACCGGCAGCACCGCCGCGGCGGCCAGGCCCTGCGGGGCCGCCGTCAGGGACGCGGCGGCGGAGGACTGCCGGTCGAGGCCGGGCTGGTCGAAGGTGTCGGGGACGGGCAGGGTGCCCCAGCGGTTGATGGGCCAGGCCTTGACGATCGCGCGGCCGACGACCTTGTCCACGGGAACCATGCCGTGGTTCTTGTCGGACTGGTTGTAGCGGGAGTCACGGGAGTTCTGGCGGTGGTCGCCCATCACCCAGATGTAGCCCTTGGGGACCTTCACCGTGAACTGGCCGCCCTGGTCGTCCACGCTGCACGGCGTGTTGCCCGGGTAGACGTACGGCTCGTCCAGCGGCTTGCCGTTGACCTTCAGCGGGCCGCTGTTCTTGCACTCGACCGTGTCGCCGCCGACTCCGATCACCCGCTTGATGAGGTCCTTCTCCTCCGCCGAGGGCATCAGGCCGATCCAGCTGAGGACCTTCTGCACCGGGTTCGGGGTCGGCGTCGGCTCGCCCGCCAGCCAGTTGTCCGGGTCGTGGAAGACGACGACCTCGCCGCGCTCGGGCTCGGAGCCGAACCACGGGGTGAGCTTGTCGACCAGGACGCGGTCACCCTGCTGGAGGGTGTTCTGCATCGAGTCGGACGGGATCGAGAACGCCTGCACCAGGAACGTCTTGATCAGCAGCGCCAGGACCAGCGCGATGCCGACCAGGATCGGCAGCTCCTTCCAGAAGGAGCGCGACTGCCTGGGCCCGCGCGTCCCCGTGACCGGCGCCGCGGTCCCGGCGCGCGGCTCGCCCTCCGGCGTGCCCTCGTCGCCGTCCGCCCGGCCGTCACCGGAGTTCACGGCGCCGTCCGGTACGGGAACGTCCTGTCCCCCGGGGTGCCCGCGGTGCTCCTCGCCGTCGTGCCCCGACCGTGCGCCAACCGCCACATCCCCCACGCCAACTCCTCACTCTGTGCCGCTGCCTGCCCCACACACTGCGCAGGCCCACCACTCCCATAACGAGCGGGAGTTCCGCAGGGGTCGCAAGCCGTGTCATTCCATTCCGATTCTCCGGGGCAACCCTATGCGACACCTGGGGAGCGGCGGCCGTCCCCGACGCCGAGTCGGGGACGCTTGCGAAGGTTTTAGGTTCCGTCAGGCGCGTCCAGTGTCCGACCGGCCAGCCGATGACCATGGCGCGGCCGACGACCGAGTCCACGGAGACCGTGCCGCCGTAGGGGGTGTCCTGGTGGGAGCGGGAGTCCGCGGAGTTGCCCCGGTGGTCGCCCATGACCCACAGCCGGCCCTCGGGGACGGTGATGTCGAAGGGCGTGACGGACGGCTGGTCCCCCGGGTAGAGGTAGTCGCCCTCGGTGAGCGGCACGCCGTTGACGGTGACGCGCCCCTGTGCGTCACAGCACCTCACATGGTCACCGCCGACCCCGATGACCCGTTTGATCAGGTCTTTCTCGTTGTCGGACGGCAGCAGGCCGATGAAGCCGAGCCCTTCCTTGAGCTGTTTGAGGACGACCGGGTCGCTCTTCTTGGCGGTCTGCTCGTCCTGGAGCCAGCCGCCCGGGTCGTGGAAGACGACGACGTCCCCGCGCTCCGGTTCGGCGCCGAACCAGGGGGTGAGTTTGTCGACCAGTACCCGGTCGCCGATCCGGATCGTGTCCTCCATGGACCCGGACGGGATCACGAACGCCTGGACGAGGAAGGTCTTCAGGACGAGCGCGATGAGGACGGCGACGCCCACCAGGAGGGGGATCTCCCGGACGGCCGAGCGCCGGCGCTTGCGCTTGACCTTGCGCTGGAGTCTGCGGCGCTCCGCGCGGGTGCGGCCGCCGCCGGGCGCGGAGGTGCGGCGGGTCCCGGTGGGCAGCGGATCACCGGCGGGGCCGGCGGGCCCCCCGCGGGGCTTGCCGCGGTTACCCATGGCCGCCCTCCGCCGGGACGTCGGGCACGCGCGCGTAGGCGGACGGCCGGGTCAGGTGCGTCCAGTGGCGGTACGGCCACAGGATCCAGTCGGCCCGGCCGATGACGTCCCCGACGGGGATCATGCCGCCGCCGGGCGAGCCGAGGTGGTCGCGGGAGTCGCTGGAGTCGCTGCGGTGGTCGCCGAGGACGAACAGCCGGCCCGGAGGGACGACGACGTCGAAGGGCACGCTGGAGGCGCTGTCCCCCGGGTAGAGGAACGCGGTCTCGTCGACCGGCCGGCCGTTCACCTCGAGCCTCCCCCGCTTGTCGCAGCAGACCACATGGTCTCCCCCTACCCCGACGACCCGCTTGACGTAGTCGGCGTCGCCGAAATACCCCGTTCCGTCGAACACGATCACGTCACCGCGGCGCGGCTGGGCTCCGAAACGGTACGCGACCTTGTTCACGAGGACACGGTCCCCGATCCGCAGCCCCTGCTCCATGGATCCGCTCGGGATCTGGAACGGCTGCACCACGAAGGCGTTGAGGACCAGCAGGAACGCCAGGCCGGTGAGGAGGGTGAGGGTGATCCGGCCGCCCGGGAGCCAGTCGGCGAGCCGGGCCGCCCACGCGAAACGCGACCGGCCCTCCGCCCCCGGGGAACCGGGGTGGGAGGAGCGGTCGCGTTGCGTCGGCTGTGCTTCGGTGTCCATCGGGGCCAGATGCTATCCGGCCCCGCTGTGAACCGTCAGAGCGCTCAGTTCTCGCGCTTCTCCTTGATCTTCGCGGCCTTGCCGCGCAGCTCACGGAGGTAGTACAGCTTGGCGCGGCGCACGTCACCCTTGGTGACCAGCTCGATCTTCTCGACGATCGGGGTGTGCACCGGGAAGGTGCGCTCGACGCCGACGGAGAACGAGACCTTGCGGACCGTGAAGGTCTCGCGGACACCGGAGCCCTGGCGGCGGATCACAACGCCCTTGAACTGCTGCACACGGGAGCGGTTGCCCTCGATGACGCGGACGTGGACGTTGACGGTGTCACCCGGGCGGAAGGCCGGGATGTCGCTGCGCAGCGACGCGGAGTCGACGGAGTCGAGCAGGTGAGACATTTCGTCTGCTTTCCTCGCTGATGCCACAGGTCATCAACGGAAACTAGGGGTTCCAGGAGGACTGCCGTGCGGGTCGGGGCGGGCGTCGTGTCCCCCTGTGGCAGGGGCGCTCGCCGGACGGACGCACAACAGCGGCCTATTCTTCCACGCCCTCGGCGCGGCGCCAAAATCGGCCGTACGGCTCCCCGGCCGGGTCCGGTTCCCAGCCCAGGATGGAGAGCATCTCGCGGTCCTTCTTGTCGAAGGCCTTGGGGTCGCAGCGCTCGATCAGGTCGGGCCGGTTGGCGGTCGTTCGCTTCAGCGCCTCGTCGCGGCGCCAGCGGGCGATCTTCCCGTGGTGGCCGCTGAGCAGCACCTCGGGGATGTCCCGGCCGCGCCAGACGGGCGGCTTGGTGTAGACGGGGCCTTCGAGGAGGTTCGCCATCGCGCCGGGGGCGAAGGAGTCGTCGCGGTGGGACTCGGCGTTGCCGAGGACGCCGGGCAGCAGCCGGGCGACGGCCTCCGTGACGACCAGGACGGCCGCCTCGCCGCCGGCCAGGACGTAGTCGCCGATGGAGACCTCGTAGACGGGCAGGCGGGTGGCGTACTCGTCCATGACGCGCCGGTCGATGCCCTCGTAGCGGGCCGGTGTGAAGATCAGCCAGGGGCGTTCGGACAGTTCGACGGCCAGTTCCTGGGTGAAGGGTCGGCCGCTGGGCGTGGGCACGATCAGCGCGGGGGCGTGGGCGCCGGACTCGTAGCCGTCGGCGAGGACGGTGTCGAGGGCGTCGCCCCAGGGGTCGGTCTTCATGACCATGCCGGGGCCGCCGCCGTACGGGGTGTCGTCCACCGTGTTGTGCCGGTCGTACGTCCAGCCGCGCAGGTCGTGCACGTGGACGTTCAGTTGCCCGCGCGCGCGTGCCTTGCCGACGAGGGAGACGTTCAGCGGTTCGAGGTACTCGGGGAAGATCGTGACGACGTCGAGCCTCATGCGTCCTCGTCCCTGGCGGAGGCGATCTCGGCGCGGTCGTCGATCAGGCCGGGCGGCGGCGTGATGACCGCGCGCTGCTCGGCCAGGTCGATCTCGGTGACGATCTCCTCCACGAACGGGATCAGCACCTCGCTGCCGTCCGGGCGCTCCACGATGAACAGGTCCTGCGAGGGCAGGTGGGAGATCTCGGTGATCCGGCCGACCTCCGTGCCGTCCTCGGTGACCACGTCCAGGTCGATCAGCTGATGGTCGTAGTACTCGTCCTCGCCTTCGGGGAGCTCCTCCGGGTCCACCTCGGCGATCAACAGGGTGTTGCGCAGGGCCTCGGCCGCGGTGCGGTCGGTGACGCCCTCGAAGCGCAGCAGGAGGCGGCCGCTGTGCACCCGCCCCGTGGCGATGGTCAGCGGTCCCGCCGAAGGGGGATCCGTGGCGAGTACGGCGCCGGGGCCGAGCCTCAGTTCCGGCTCGTCGGTACGTACCTCGACGGTGACCTCGCCCTTGATGCCATGGGCACGGCCGATCCGTGCGACTACCAGCTGCACCTGTCCAAATCTCCTGTCATACGACTGCGGGCCGGGGACGGCCCAATGGCCCTCCCCGGCCCGAGCCGGTTGCGATGAAGCGTCAGCGGACGTCGTCCACGTCGACCAGGTCGACGCGGACACCGCGACCGCCGATGGCGCCCACGACGGTACGCAGGGCGCGCGCGGTACGGCCGTTGCGACCGATCACCTTGCCGAGGTCGTCCGGGTGGACCCGGACCTCCAGCACGCGTCCGCGGCGCAGGTTGCGCGAGGCGACCTGCACATCGTCAGGGTTGTCGACGATGCCCTTCACGAGGTGCTCAAGCGCCTCTTCGAGCATGCTGCTCAGGCCTCGGTCGACTCGGACTCAGCCGCGGCCTCGTCCTTCTTCTCAGCCTTCTTCTTCTGGGTGATGGCCTCACCCTTGCCCTCGTCGTCACCGCCGAGAGCCTCGAACGACGGACGGGCCGGCTTGGGCTCGGCGACGAGCAGCGGCGCGGGAGCCGGCTCGCCCTTGAACTTCTGCCAGTCGCCGGTCTTCTTCAGGATGGCGAGCACGGGCTCGGTCGGCTGCGCGCCGACACCGAGCCAGTACGCCACACGCTCGGCGTCCACCTCGATGACCGACGGGTTGTAGGTCGGGTGGTACTTGCCGATCTCCTCGATGGCCCGGCCGTCACGGCGGGTACGGGAGTCGGCGACGACGATGCGGTAGTGAGGCGAACGGATCTTGCCCAGACGCTTCAGCTTGATCTTGACTGCCACGGGAGTGGGTTCTCCTGGAATTGACGTGGTTGGGCACGGCGAGACGCCGCGTGGGGTTGCGGTACCCGAGTGCCCGATGGACGCGTCAGCCGGAGGAGAGAGGGGTCCTGTGCGGCTGTCGAGTACAGCTAGCCATTCTGCCATACCCAGCGGGCCGCTTCCGGCCGAGGGTGGTGAGCCGGGTGCGGGGCAGGGTACAGCGGCACCCGGCGTGGAGGTGAGGGCACGTCGGGTGCGCTGCCCGGTGCGGTGAGGTCGCCGCCCGCGGTCCGGCAGCCACGAGATGCCGGTGTCCGCGCGCCGCGCCTACGCCGCCCCCATGACCTCCGGGATCCTGAACGGCTTGCCGCAGCCGCCGCAGACGATGGGCGCCTGGGCGAGGACCGACGGGACGACCCGGACGTTGCGCCCGCAGTCGCACACCGCCTTGACCCGGACGCCGCCGCCGGAGGAGCCGTGCCGGGCGGCCGGACCGCGGAAGGTGCGGGAGGTGTCGGCGGAGGTGGCGGCCAGGTGGGCCTTCAGCGCGCGCTGCAGCCGCTCGATGGTCGGGCGGTAGCGCCGCTTCGCCTCGGCGTTGAGCGTGACCAGGGAGAAACCGCTGCTCGGGTGCGGCTCCTCGGGGTGGTCCAGGCCCAGCTCCTCGGCGATCGCGAGGAAACGACGGTTGTGGTAGCGGCCGGCCCGGGAGGTGTCCCGGATGCCCCGGGCCGCGGCGATGCCGTGCACCGCCTCATGGAGGAGCCGTTCGAAGGAGAGTTCGTGACCACACGCGGACGACGACTCTCCGATCAGGGACTCCGGTGCGGCCAGGTCCGGCAGCTCGGGGTGGTGCCGCTGAATGTCGGCCCACGCCTGCGCCAGCTCTGCGGCGAGAACAGGTGGTGTCTGTGTCTGTGTCGTGCTCACGTAATGACAACGAGCGGGGGTGCCTCTGTGTTCCTATTCCGGGGCATCCCAAATAATTTGCACGTACCCGTCAGTTGCCGCTGATGCGTCCTGACGAGGGCGGGTGCGCTGATCTGCGGAGAAGCGTCACAGCTCCGCCCAAGCTGGTGCGTAGTCCGCGCTACGCACCGCCGGTGGGCCCGGAGGCGACGAGGGCCGTCGGCAGCGGGAGCCGCATCCGGCCGTTCGCGGCCCGCCGTGCCGTCCCGGCCGGCGTCCCGCCCGCGCGACGTTACCGCGTGCCGCCGCACCGCCCGCCACCGGCCCGCCCCCGCCGGCACCGGCCGCTCCCCCGTCCGCGGCCACCGTACGGCCCGCCAGGTTGCCGGAATGTGAATTCTCGCCACTCCCGCGTACAGGGCCCAAGCCGGACCCCGAAACCCCTGGACGACATCGCGGGCCCGGAGTTACCTGGCATACGTGGGAAGTGCGCGCGCACGGCACGGGGGCCACGCGACCGAATACAGGCGACGAACCGTCGGCGGATTGGGGCGCTTCTATGACATCTACGCTCGTGCGGCAGCACGTGGCTCACGCGGACCCGGCACCCCGCGTGGACTTGAGCGCACGCGCGCGTGACTGGTCCGAGATCCAGGAGCGGATGCTCGTACCGCTCTACGAAGCCGTCTACGACCGGCTCGACGTGGGCCCCGGAAGCCGGCTGCTGGGCCTGCGCTGCGGGGCCGGGCTCGCCCTGCTGCTGGCGGCCGCCCGGGGCGCCGCGGTCACCGGCGTCGACTCCGCCTTCCCGGAACGGCTCGCCCTCGCGCGCGCACGCCTGCTGCCGGACGGCCCACCCGGCGCCGCACGCGCGCGTACGGCCCCCCGACTCCTCGGCGAACCACCCGCCGAACCGGCCGGCGGGAGACCGTACACCCTGGTGACCGTCTTCGACCCGGGCGACGGGGACGGGCTCGGCGAGCTGCTCGCCGCCGCCCTGCCGCTGGCCGCGCGCGGGGCCGCCGTGGTGCTGGCCGGCTGGGGCCCGCCCGAGCGCTGCGCCACCTCCGCGGTGCTGCGCGCGGCCGCCGGCCTCGCCGACCCGCTGCCCGGCGCCGGCGGCTGGCGGCCCGCCCGCCGCGACGACCTGGAGGAGGCCGCCGCCCGGGCCGGGCTGCGGCCCGACGGCTCCGGCCGGGTCGCCTGCCCGTTCGGCTACGCCGACCTGGACAGCGCCGTACGGGGACTGCTGTCGACCGGCCTGTTCGACGCGGCGATCGAGGCGACCGACGCCCGGCAGGTCGACAAGGAGCTGACGGAAGCCCTGCACCCGCACCGCCGCCCGGACGGCACGGTGTGGATGCCGAACGTCTTCCGCTACCTGGTCGCCCGGGTGCCCTAGCTAGGTCCTGTCGTCGGTGTCCTTGCCCAGGCGGGTGATCCCGGCGATGCGGTAGGCGTCCGCCTCCTCCAGCGTCTCGTTCTCCAGCAGGGCGTGCGCGAGCGCGTCCAGCTGCCCCCGGTGGTCGCGGAGCTTGCGGCGCGCCTCCTCGTAGCACTCGTCCACGATCCTCCGCATCTCCGCGTCGATCACATCGAGGGTTCCCGGGGCGGCGGCGAGGCCGTAGGCCTGCTGGGCGTCGTTCGGCAGCGCGGACAGCCTGCCCACCCGCTCGCTCATGCCCCAGCGCGACACCATGCCCCGGGCGATGCTGGTGACCTGCTCCAGGTCGCTCTCGGAGCCCGTGGTGATCACCCCGTAGACCACCTGCTCGGCCGCCATTCCGCCCAGCGCGCCGATGATCCGGCCGCGCAGGTACTCCTCGGTGAACGCGTACTTGTCCGATTCGGGCGTCGACAGCGTGACGCCCAGCGCCCGGCCGCGCGGCACGATCGTGATCTTGCGGACCGGGTCGGCGCCCGGTTGCAGCATGCCCAGCAGCGCGTGCCCGCTCTCGTGGTACGCGGTGCGCCTGCGCTCCTCCTCCGGCATCACCAGCGAACGCTCCGCCCCCAGCTGCACCTTCTCCAGCGCCTCCGACAGGTCGGAGCCGGTCACCTGCCGCTGCTTGCGCTTCACCGCGAGCAGCGCGGCCTCGTTGGCCAGGTTCGCCAGCTCCGCGCCCGTCATGCCCGGTGTCGTACGGGCCACCTGGGCGAGGTCGACGTCCTCGGCGAGCGGGATCTCCCGGGTGTGGATGCGCAGGATGGCCTCGCGTCCGCCCCGGTCCGGCGGCGAGACCTGCACCACCCGGTCGAAGCGGCCCGGCCGGGTCAGCGCCGGGTCGAGGATGTCGGCGCGGTTGGTGGCGGCGATCACGATCACGCCCTCCGAGCCGGAGAAGCCGTCCATCTCGGTGAGGATCTGGTTCAGCGTCTGCTCGCGCTCGTCGTGGCCGCCCATCGACGCGCCGCCGCCGCGCGCCCGCCCGATGGTGTCGATCTCGTCGATGAAGATGATCGACGGCGCCACCTTGCGGGCCTCCGCGAACAGCTCCCGTACCCGGGAGGCGCCCACGCCCACGATCATCTCGATGAACTCCGAGGCCGAGGCGGAGAAGAACGGCACGCCCGCCTCGCCGGCCACCGCCCGCGCCAGCAGCGTCTTGCCGGTGCCGGGCGGGCCCGCGAGCAGCACGCCCCGGGGCATCTTGGCGCCCATCCGGCGGTAGGCGTCGGGGTTCTTCAGGAAGTCGACCACATCGTTCAGCTCGGCCTCGACCTCGTCGATGCCGGCCACGTCGGCGAACGTGGTCCGCTTCTCCCCCGGCACCAGCTCCACCGGCTTCGGCGGCGCCTTGCGGCCGAGCATCCCGCCCGCACCGCCGAGCCCCGCGCTCATCCGCCGCGCGATGAACACCCACACGGCGATCAGCAGCAGCATCGGCGCCAGCGAGATCAGCAGGTTGGCGAGAAAACTGCGGTGCTGCACGACCGGCTCGGCCGTGACGGTGACCTTGTGCCGGGTCAGGTTCGTCCACAGGTCGTCGTCCGCGAACGACGGCCGCTCGGTGTTGAACTTGGTGTACCCGCCGCCGCCCTCCGGGTTCTTCCGCTCCTTCTTGAGCTGGCCCTGGATGGAGTCGCCCTTGGCGTAGATCTTGTCGACGTTGCCGGCGTCCACCTGTCTGCTGAACTCGGTGTACGAGATCGTCGGCTCGTTCGCCTGGTCGACGTACGACAGCACCAGGTTGGCGATCAGGTACACGATCAGCGCGGTGAGGATGAGCCGCCACCAGCCGCCGCGCATCCCGCGCCCGCCGGGAGGCTGCCGCGGCGGCTCCTCCGGGGCGCCCTCGGTGCGCCAGGGCTGGTCCGGCGACCTGCGCGACGGAGCGGGGTTGGTCATACCGGGACGGTACGACACCGTCCGGGCACCGGCATGCGCAAGGGCCGCCACCGCCCATGCGCGAGGGGCGCCCTTCCGGCGGAAGGACGCCCCCGACGACGTACGGGCCGGTCCGGGACCGGTGCCCGGTCAGCCCATGAACTTCTTGAACTCGTCCGGCAGCTCGAAGTCCTGGCCGCCCTGCTGGCCCGGCAGGCCGAACGCGCCGCCCGCCTGCGCGGCGGCCTCGCGGCGCCGGGCCTCCTCCAGCTCCTGCTGCTTGCGCTTCATCGGGTTGCCGGAGCGCTGCTTGCCCTTGGCCTTCTTCTGCTGCTTCTTCTGCCGGCCCGGGCCGCCGCCCATGCCCGGGATCCCCGGCATGCCCGGCATGCCGCCGCCCTGGGCCATGCGGGACATCATCTTGCGGGCCTCGAAGAACCGCTCGACCAGGCCCTTGACCGCGCTGACGTCGACACCGGAGCCCTTGGCGATACGGGCCCGGCGGGAGCCGTTGATGATCGTCGGGTCCTGGCGCTCGGCCGGGGTCATGGACTTGATGATCGCGGCGGTGCGGTCGACGTCCCGCTCGTCCAGGTTGGCGATCTGGTCCTTGATCTGGCCCATGCCCGGGAGCATGCCGAGCAGCTTGCTGATGCTGCCCATCTTCCTGACCTGCTCCATCTGGGACAGGAAGTCGTCCAGGGTGAAGTCCTGGCCCTTCTTGGACGCCAGCTTGGAGGCCATCTTGGCGGCCTCTTCCTGGCTGAAGGTCTTCTCCGCCTGCTCGATCAGGGTGAGCAGGTCACCCATGTCGAGGATGCGGGAGGCCATCCGGTCCGGGTGGAAGGCGTCGAAGTCGTCCAGCTTCTCGCCGTTCGACGCGAACATGATCGGCTTGCCGGTGATCTGCCGGATGGACAGCGCGGCACCACCGCGGGCGTCGCCGTCGAGCTTGGAGAGCACCACGCCGTCGAAGCCGACGCCGTCGCGGAATGCCTCGGCGGTGTTGACGGCGTCCTGACCGATCATCGCGTCGACGACGAACAGGATCTCGTCGGGCTGGACCGCGTCCCGGATGTCCGCGGCCTGCTGCATCATCTCGGCGTCGATACCGAGACGGCCGGCGGTGTCCACGATCACGATGTCGTGGACCTTGGACTTCGCGAACTCGATGGAGTCCTTGGCGACCTTCACCGGGTCGCCGACGCCGTTGCCCGGCTCCGGCGCGTACACCGCGACACCGGCGCGCTCGGCGACGACGCTGAGCTGGTTCACGGCGTTCGGGCGCTGGAGGTCACAGGCGACCAGCAGCGGGGAGTGGCCCTGTTCCTTGAGCCACCGGCCGAGCTTGCCCGCGAGGGTGGTCTTACCGGCACCCTGGAGACCGGCCAGCATGATCACGGTGGGCGGCTGCTTGGCGAAGCGGAGGCGGCGGGTCTCCCCGCCGAGGATCTCCACCAGCTCGTCGTTGACGATCTTGATGAACTGCTGCGCGGGGTTGAGCGCCTTGGAGATCTCGACCCCGAGCGCCCGCTCCTTGACCTTCTTGACGAACGAACGGACGACAGGGAGGGCCACGTCGGCTTCGAGGAGCGCGATGCGGATCTCACGTGCCGTGGCGTCGATGTCCGCCTCGCTGAGCCTGCCCTTGCCCCGGAGGGACTTGAAGGTGGCTGAGAGACGGTCGGAGAGAGTATCGAACACGGCGGCGTCGGTCCTCAGAGTCGGAAGCTGGGTCGCCCTCAAGAGTATCTGGCTCCGCAAGCGGATCGGCCCTGGCCGGGAAGGTCACCCCCGCAGCGTCTCCTCCAGCACCCGTGCCAGTGACCCCGCGTCGTCCGCCGGCAGCGGCGCGCCCGTGCCCGTCGTGACGTAGAAGGCGTCCACGGCGTTCGCGCCGAGCGTCGACACGTGCATGCTCCGCACCCGTACGCCCGCCTTCTCCAGGGCCGTGCCGATGCGGTGCAGCAGGCCGGGCGCGTCCTGGGCGCGGACCTCGATCACCGTGGCGTGGCGGGAGGCGGCCGGGGCCACGGTGACCCGGGGCGGCGGGGCGGTCCAGCCGCGCCGGCGGGGGTAGGCGGCGTCGCGTTCGGCGAGCCGGCCGGCGATGTCCAGGGTGCCGTCCAGGGCGCGGACGAGGTCGGTGCGCAGCCGGGCCGCCTGGGGCAGGGAGCCGTACTCGGCGGCGACCCGCCAGTCGAGCAGGAGGATCGTGCCGTCGTCGTCCACGTCGTCCGGCAGCCGCAGGGCGCGCAGTTCCGCCGTGCGGACGGTGAGGCGGTGCACGGCGAGGACCCCGGCGACCGCGGGCAGGACGCCCGGCTGGTCGGGGACGGCGATGAGCAGCTCGACGCCCAGGGGTTCCGGTTCGCCGGGCGGCGGCTGGGTGCCGGGCACGGGTTCGGTCTGGGCGCGCAGGGCGAGGACCGGGCCGCCGGTGCGGAAGGCCTCGATGGCGAGGCGCTCCTGTTCGGCGGTGGGCGCGGCGGGCTCGGGCTCGTCGGGGGCGGCCCCGGCGAGGACCCCGGAGACGCGCCGGACCAGGTCGGCGACGAGGTTGCCACGCCAGGAGGACCAGGCGGCCGGGCCGGTGGCGAGGGCGTCCGCCTCGGTGAGGGCGTGCAGCAGTTCCAGGGTGCTCTGGGTGCCGACCGCGTCGGCGACGGAGCGGACGGTGGCGGGGTCGTCCAGGTCGCGGCGGGTGGCGGTCTCGATGAGCAGGAGGTGGTGGCGGACCAGCGTGGCCAGCACGGCGACGTCGGCGTGGTCGAAGCCGATCCGCGCGGCGACGTCCTTGGCGATGATCTCGCCGGCCACCGAGTGGTCGCCGGGCCAGCCCTTGCCGATGTCGTGCAGCAGGGCGGCGACCAGGAGCAGGTCGGGGCGGCCGACCCGGCGGGTGAGGGCGGAGGCGCGCACGGCGGTCTCGATGAGGTGCCGGTCGACGGTCCAGATGTGGACGGCGTTGCGCTGGGGACGGCAGCGGACCCGTTCCCAGTCGGGCAGCAGGCGGGCGATCAGGCCCTCGGCCTCCAGCGCCTCCCAGACCTCGACGGTCGGGCGGCCGGAGCCGAGCAGGGTGACCAGTTGTTCACGGGCCTCGGCGGGCCAGGGGGTGGGCAGGGGGCGGGCGGTGGCGGCCATGTGCCGGGCGGCGTGCGGGGAGAGCGGGAGGCCGGCCTGCGCGGCGGCGGCAGCGGCGCGCAGCGGCAGGACGGGGTCGCGGTCGGGGCGGGCGGCGCGGGCGAGCACCACTTCGCCGTCCTGTTCCACGACGCCCTCGGCCAGCGGCGAGCGTTCGGCGGCCGGCCGGCCGCCTCCGAGCATGGCGCGCAGGCGTGGCCGTACGGCGCGTGCGCGCAGGACGCGGCCCACTTCGCGCCAGGTGACATCGGCGGCGTACGCGATGACGCCGGCGGCTTCGTAGACCTGGCGCAGCAGGGTGTCGGCGTCCAGCAGGCCCAGCTCGGCGGCCACCTGGTCCTGTTCCTGGAGGGCGAGCCGGTCGGTGGCGCGTCCGGTGGCCAGGTGGAGGGCGTCGCGGACGTCGAGCAGGCGGCGGCGGGCGTCGGCCAGTCCCTCGCGCGGGGCGTCGGCGAGCCAGGAGGCGGCTACGGCGCGCAGGGCGGTGGCGTCGCGGAGGCCGCCGCGGGCCTCCTTGAGGTCGGGTTCGAGCAGGTAGCGCAGTTCGCCCTGGCGGGCGGCGCGCTCGGCGCACAGTTCGCGCAGTTCGGGCAGGCGCTTGGCGGCCTGGTTGCGCCAGTCGGTGAGGACGGCGGTGCGCAGGCCGGCGGTGAGGGTGGTGTCGCCGGCCAGGTGGCGGGCGTCCAGCAGGCCGAGCTGGACCTTCAGGTCCTCGGCGGCGGTGGTGCGGGCCTCGGCGGGGGTGCGCACGGAGTGGTCGAGGGCGAGGCCGAGGTCCCAGACGGGGTACCAGATCCGGTCGGCGAGGGCGGCCACGGCGGCGGGGTCGGAGCCGTCGTGCAGCAGGACGAGGTCGAGATCGCTGCGCGGGGACAGCTCGCCGCGGCCGTAGCCGCCGACGGCGACGAGGGAGACGCCCCGGGCCGGGCCGGCGGCCGCGCCGAACAGTCCGGCGAGCCAGTCGTCGGTCAGTCCGGCGAGGGCGGAACGGCGCGGCGGCCCGGACCGCGCGTCCTCGGTGAGGAGGCGCAGCCGGGCCGCCGCGTAGCCGCCGGTCCCCGGGTCTGTTGTCCCTGTGTGCGTGTCCGTGCCCGTCACCCGGCGACTCCTCTTCCTGTCGGTGCTGGTCAGAGCGCGTCCGGACCGCGCTCGCCGGTGCGGACGCGGACGGCGGTCTCCACCGGCAGGGACCACACCTTGCCGTCCCCGATCTTGCCGGTGCGGGCGGCCTTGACGATGACCTCGATCAGCTGCTCGGCGTCGTCGTCCTCGGCCAGTACCTCCACGCGGACCTTGGGGACGAGGTCGACGGTGTACTCGGCGCCGCGGTAGACCTCGGTGTGGCCGCGCTGCCGGCCGTAGCCGCTGGCCTCGGTGACGGTGAGCCCGTGCACGCCGAAGGCCTGGAGGGCTTCCTTGATCTCGTCGAGCCGATGGGGCTTGACGACTGCGGTGATGAGCTTCATGCGTCCACCTTCCGGGTCTGCGCGGCGGCCGGGGCAGCGGTGGCGATACCGGCGACGCCGCCGCCCGCTCCGCTGAAGTCGTATGCGGTCTCGGCGTGTTCGGCCTGGTCGATGCCGGAGATCTCCTCGTCCTCGGTGACCCGCATGCCGAGGGTCCTGTCGAGGAGGAAGGCGAGGACGGCGGAGGCGATCAGCGAGTAGGCGAGGACCGCGAAGACGCCCGCGCACTGCTTCCACAGCTGGTCGAAGCTGTGGTCGCCGTAGAAGACGCCGGTGGCGGTGGACTGGCCCTTGCCGGTGGCGAAGAAGCCGACGAGCAGGGAGCCGAGGATGCCGCCGACCATGTGGACGCCGACGACGTCGAGGGAGTCGTCGTAGCCGAACTTGAACTTCAGGCCGACGGCCGCGGCGCAGGCGACGCCGGCGATGGCGCCGACGGCGATCGCGCCGAGCGGGGAGACCGCGCCGCCGGAGGGGGTGATGGCGACCAGGCCGGCGACCGCGCCGGAGGCGGCGCCGAGGGTGGTGCAGGCACCGTGCCGGATCTTCTCGTAGCCGAGCCAGGCCAGCATCGCGGCGGCGGTGGCGACCTGCGTGTTGACGAACATCAGCGCGCCCACGCCGTCGTCGTTGCCGAGCCAGGAGCCCGCGTTGAAGCCGAACCAGCCGAACCAGAGCAGACCGGCGCCGAGCATGACCAGCGGGAGGCTGTGCGGGCGCATGGGGTCCCGCTTGAAGCCGACGCGCTTGCCGATGACGAGGATGACACCGAGCGCCGCCGCACCGGCGTTGATGTGGACCGCCGTACCGCCCGCGAAGTCGATCACGCCCAGCTTGAAGGCCCAGCCGTCGGAGGCCCAGACCCAGTGGGCGACGGGGATGTAGACGATGGTCGCCCACAGGGCGACGAAGAGCGCCCAGGCGGAGAACTTGACCCGGTCGGCGAGGGCGCCGCTGATCAGGGCGGGGGTGAGTATGGCGAACATCAGCTGGAAGACCATGAAGACGAAGACCGGGATGGTGTAGCCGTCCCAGAGTTCGGTGAGGCCGATGTCGCTGAGGCCGATCCAGTCGGCGTTGTAGCCGATCAGGCGGTTGCCGTTGCCGAAGGCGAGGGAGAAGCCGTAGAGCACCCACAGGACGGTGACGATCCCGAGGCTGATGAAGCTCATCATCAGCATGTTCAGGGTGCTCTTGACGCGGACCATGCCTCCGTAGAAGAAGGCGAGGGCCGGGGTCATGAGCATCACCAGGGCGGAACAGATGAGCATGAAGCCTGTGTTGGCGGACGACAGTCTGGGTGCGTCCGCCGCAAGCATGATGGCTGGTGCCATCGGCGTCTCCTCGTCGATTGGTACGGCCCCGTGCGGGCGGTGCCTGAGCGGTCCGGTCGGGTGAGGGGTGGGCCGGTTGTGCGCCACGAGACTCGCGCAGCGCGGTTTCGGTGGAAGCCCCTCGTTGTTTCGCCGGGGTGACGAAGGCGCCCTGTGTGTTACGCGTCGATGAAGCGGGAGATGCCGGGCCGCGCCGGTCGTTATCGTGGCGCAACCTTCCGCGGGGTGATCCCCGTGGGGGAACGAACCGGCCGCGGCGGTCCTCTCGACGACCTGGCATGGGGGAGCCGAGTCGGGCAGTTCGCGAGGACCGGCCGCGGCCGGGGCTGGGGGGGTACCGGGGTCAGCCGGCCTCGGCGGCCTCCGGCAGGTCGGCGGCGAGCTTCTCGGAGAGGTCGACCACGGCGGCCAGCTCGCCGTAGTCGCGTACGGCCGTGCCGACCGTCTTGCGGATACGGGTGTTCACCCGTTCGGAACGGACCTTCTTGGCGACGTCCAGGGCCTTCGCCGCGTACTCCGTGCTGCGCTCGGGCTCGCGCTGGAGCAGGTGCACGGAGGCCATGCCGATGAGGTTGAGCGCGTACGACCGCTGGTGCTCGGAGTCCTTGGCGAACAGTTCCACGGCGCGCCGCATGAGGGGTTCGGCGAGGGAGGCGTAGCTGGGGCTGCGCCCGGCGTTGTAGGCGAGGTCGCGGAAGGAGTGGGAGTTCTCCGCGTACAGCTCGGCCTCGGAGAAGAAGCGGATCCAGTCGGGGTCCGGTTCGTCCCACTCGTCGATCTCGGCGAAGGTGTCCTCGGCGAGGCGGACGGCCCGCTTGGTCTTCCCGGGCTGGCCCATGTTGGCGTAGGCGCGGGCCTCCATCGCATACAGCATGGCCTGGGTGCGCGGGCCGGCGCAGTCACGGCTGCCGTACTGGGCGAGGTGGATCAGTTCCAGGGCGTCGTCGGGCCGGCCGAGGTGGATCATCTGACGGCTCATGCTGGACAGGATGTAGGAGCCGAGCGGCTTGTCGCCGGCCTCCTTGGCGGCGTGCAGGGCGAGCACGAAGTACTTCTGCGCGGTGGGCTGGAGGCCGACGTCGTACGACATCCAGCCGGCGAGCTGGGACAGTTCGGCGGCGACCTGGAACAGCTTGCGGGTGGTGGCCTCGGGCTGGGGTTCCTGGAGCAGGTCGGTGACCTCGTGCAGCTGGCCGACGACCGCCTTGCGGCGCAGTCCGCCGCCGCACTGGGCGTCCCACTTGCGGAACATGCGGGTGGTGGACTCCAGCAGCTCCAGCTCGGGCCGGGAGAGCCTGCCCGGCCGGCGGGAGTCGAGCACGGGGGCGGGCTCGGCGGGGGCCGGGGAGCCGGGGGTGGGCACGAGCCAGCGCTGCATGGGCTCGATCAGGGAGGGGCCGGCGGACAGGGCGAGGGAGGTGCCGAGGAAGCCGCGCCGGGCGAGCATCAGGTCGCTGCGGGAGAACTCGCCGAGCAGGGCGACCGTCTGGGCCCCGGTCCAGGGCAGGTCGACCCCGGAGGCGGCGGGCGACTGCCGGGCGGCGCGCAGCCCGAGGTCCTCGACGGAGACGACGCAGCCGAAGCGTTCGGAGAACAGCTCGGACAGGATGCGCGGGATCGGTTCCCGGGGATTCTCCCCGTCGAGCCAGCGGCGCACCCGCGAGGTGTCGGTCGAGATGTGGTTGGCGCCCAACTGGCGTGCCCTGCGGTTCACCTGCCGGGCCAGCTCGCCCTTGGACCAGCCGCTGCGCACGAACCACGAGCCGAGCAGCTCGTTGGGGCGCTTTTCAGCGCTCGTACCGCTACCGCCGTTGCCGCCCACTGGGATGCCCCCATTTCCTGAGACCACTTGTCACCTGGTGCGCCAAACCTTATCAGAATGCCGGTAAATAACGCCTCCTGTCCGGCGATTGTCACCCTTCGAACGAGCAGTCGGCTTGCCTCCGGCTTACCCGCGCGCGCATGCGCCCCCGTGAACTCGCGCACTCAGAGTAATCTCACGATCACCCTCCCACCCCGGGCGTACCGGAAACGCCACCATTCGCCACCCCTTCGAATGCGTACACGAATGGCTCCGCGCGTTGTACTTACGGGGGACGGGCGGAAGCCGGCGGAGTGATGCACCCAGGGGCGCACAGAGCGCAATGTGCCACCCAGCGCGCTCCAAGGCGCCGCATTGGCCCCATCACCACGCGGGCAGGCGGAGCCGTAATGTTACGTTCCGCTTCCGTCTCGTTCCGTGTCGTAACCACCGGCGCGCAGGACCCGTTGGAGGGGGCATGGGCTTCACGATCGGCGGCATCCGCGAGATCCGCTCCGGCACGCGTCGGCGCGGGCGCCTGGCGGAGTGCACCACCGTCGCCGAATTCACCGGACTGTGGGGCTGGGACGTGGTGCCGGGAGCACGCGCCGCCGGGGGCGCCTGTTCGTGCGGGCGGCGTGACTGCGCGGCGCCGGGCGCGCATCCGCTGGAGTTCGCGCCCCCGGTCCCGGCCGGGGCCACGCTGGACGAGGTGAGCAAGGCCTGGTCCGAGTTCCCGGGCGCCTCCGTGATGCTGCCGGTCGGCCAGGCGTTCGACGTCCTGGAGGTGTCGGAGCCCGCCGGCCGCCGCGCCCTGGTCCGCCTGGAGCGGATGGGCCTGCCCCTGGGCCCGGTCACCGCCACCCCGGACGGCCGCGCCCACTTCTTCGTCGCCCCCGGCGCCGCCGCCGACCTGCCCCGGCTGCTGTACCGCCTGGGCTGGGACGACCCGGCCGCGCTGGACCTGCGCGGCCTCGGCCCGGGGAGGTACATCACCGCCCCGCCCTCCGACCGGGGCGGCCTGGGCCCGGTGCGCTGGCTGCGCCCGCCCGCGCTGGACTCCGCGACCCGGCCTCCGGCGGCCCGGCTGCTGCTGGGGGCGCTGGCGTACGTGGCGCATCGGTCGCGGCCGTAGGAGCGGCTGGGAAAAGACCGGCGCCCGCCCCCACCGCACTGGGGGGGGACGGGCGCTTACGCTCCTCACCTAGGAACGTTCCTAGGTCAAAGCGGCATATAACCGGCGAATCAGTCGCCGATCAACGCGTCCACGAACGCCTCCGGCTCGAACGGCGCGAGGTCGTCCGCGCCCTCGCCGAGCCCGACCAGCTTGACCGGCACGCCCAGCTCGCGCTGGACGGCGACCACGATGCCGCCCTTGGCCGTGCCGTCCAGCTTGGTCAGCACGATGCCGGTGATGTCCACGACCTCGGCGAACACCCGGGCCTGCACCAGACCGTTCTGGCCGGTGGTGGCGTCCAGGACGAGCAGCACCTCGTCCAGCGGCGCGTGCTTCTCCACCACGCGCTTGACCTTGCCCAGCTCATCCATGAGCCCGGTCTTGGTGTGCAGGCGCCCGGCGGTGTCGATGAGCACCACGTCGACGCCCATCTCCTTGCCTTCCTTCACCGCGTCGAAGGCGACGGAGGCGGGGTCGCCGGCCTCGGGGCCGCGCACGGTGTGGGCGCCGACGCGCTCGCCCCAGGTCTGGAGCTGGTCGGCGGCGGCGGCACGGAAGGTGTCGGCGGCGCCGAGCACGACGGTGCGGCCGTCGGCGACCAGGACCCGGGCGAGCTTGCCGGTGGTGGTGGTCTTGCCGGTGCCGTTGACGCCGACGATCATCACGATGCCGGGCTTGCGGCCCTCGGGCTCGGTCTTGACCGTGCGGTCGAGGTCGGTGCCGACCAGGTTGAGGAGTTCCTCGCGGAGCAGGCCGCGCAGTTCCTCGGGGGTGCGGGTGCCGAGCACCTTGACGCGTTCGCGCAGCCGCTCGACCAGTTCCTGGGTGGGCTGCACGCCGACGTCGGCGGTGAGCAGCGTGTCCTCGATCTCCTCCCAGGTGTCCTCGTCCAGGTGCTCGCGGGAGAGCAGGGTGAGCAGGCCCTTGCCCAGGGCGTTCTGCGAGCGGGACAGGCGGGCGCGCAGCCGGACGAGCCGGCCCGCGGTGGGCTCCGGGACCTCGATCTCGAGCTCGGGAGCCTCGGCGGCGGGGGGCTCCTCGACGACGACCGCGGGGCCGCCCGGGAGATCAACCTCCTCGATCGTCCGGCGCGGTTCGTCGCGCGGCGTCTCGGCCTCTTCGCCGACGTGCGGCTCGGCCGGGGGCGCGGTGATGTCGGGCGCCTTCGGGGGCGGCGGGGGCAGCGGCTTCCGGCGCCGGCTGCCCACGATCAGCCCGCCGAGCGCGCCGAGCACGACCACGGCGATGACTACAGCAAGGATGACGGTTTCCATAACCCGACCAGTATCGGCCATGGGGTCCCCGAGAACCCCGTTTGTGGCTTTCTCCGAGAGACAAAGGCCACTTAACACGAGGACTCGGAGCAAAGTACGATGGTGACACCTCTATCCACGCGCGTAGAGTCCCCACGTCACCTTGTCCCCCCATGTCAGGCACCTCTTCCATGAGCAAATCCGCCGAGACCGAAGGCGCTCTCGAAACCCGCGGTATCGAGCAGGTCCCCGACCACGAGCGCACCGCGCGTCCGCGGCAGCTGTTCCCCACCTGGGTCGGCGCGAACATCAGCGTCCTGCTGCTGACGATGGGCGCGAGCCTCGTCGTCGCCTACCACCTGAACTTCTGGCAGGCCCTGATCGTCGCCGTGGCCGCGCCGATCGTGTCGTACGGCCTGGTCGGCCTGATCGGCATCGCGGGCAAGCGGGGCGGTGCGCCCGGCATGGCGCTGTCGCGCGCGGTCTTCGGGCAGCGCGGCAATCTGCTGCCCGGTTCGCTGATCTGGGTCGCGCGCTGGGGCTGGGAGACGATCAACGCGGTGACGGGCGCGTACGCGATGCTCACCATCCTGGACATCCTGTTCGGCATCAAGGCGAACAATGTGCTGGACATGGTGATGCTGCTGGCGTTCGTCGTGGCGACCTTCGCGATATCCGGGCTCGGCATCAACGCCGTGCAGAAGTGCAACAAGTACGCGACCTATTTCTTCGGCGTCTTCTCGGTGCTGGTGCTGGGCTATCTGGTGGTGGACACCGACTGGTCGAAGGTGATGGACCACAGCGCCGGTTCCACGGCCTCGGTGATCACCGGCGTCGGCATGATCGCGGCGGGCGGTGTCAGCTGGATCCCCTCGGCCCCGGACTTCACCCGCTATCTGCCGCGTACGGCGTCCTCGAAGGCGATCGTCTGGACGGCGGTGGGCGGCGCCGGTGTCGTCGTGCTGCCGATGGTGCTGATGGGCGCGGTGATGGCGGTGTCCACCCCGGATCTGGCCTCGGCCAGCGACCCGGTGTCCTTCCTGGGCGAGATCCTGCCGACGTGGATCGCGGTGCCGTACCTGTTCATCGCGCTGATCGGCATGCTGCTGATCAACTCGATGTCGATGTACTCGGCCGGCTTCACCGCGCAGACCCTCGGCATCAAGGTGCCGCGGCACTGGGCGGTCTCGGTGAACGCGGTGATCTCGCTGGTGTTCGGCGGGGTGCTGATGCTGGTGGCGACCAGCTTCATGGGCTCCTTCATCGCCTTCCTGTCGCTGCTGGCGGTCGCCTTCTCCGCGTGGGTCGGCGTGTTCGGCGCGGACATGCTGCGCCGGACCGAGTACGACGGCCGGGCCATGGCCGACACCACCCGCACCAGCGCCTACTGGTACAAGGGCGGCTTCTCCCCCGCGGCCGTGGCCGCCTGGGCGGTCGGCCTGGTGTCGGGTCTGATGTTCACCACCTCCGACTGGTTCACCGGCCCGCTGGCGACGAACAACGTGATCGGCGAGTACGGCCTCGGCTGGGTCGCCACGATCGTGATCTCCGGCGTGCTGTACCTGGTGCTGCCGAAGCCGGCGCCGGCCCCCCGGCCCACGGCCGACGAAATCGCCGGGCAGCCCGCGGCCACCGGCGTCTGACACCGGCCGGACCCCTGACCATCTGACGCACCGACAGCTGACGTCCCCCTCCATCGAGCCGTACCGGAGGGGGACTTCGCATGCCCGTCACGGTCGTACGCTTCAACCTCGTCGCGCCCGGCGCCCCTCCCGAGGCCCTGTCCGCCCGCTACCGGGCCGCGGTGGAGACGGCCTGCTACGCGGACGCGCACGGGACCACCGGCCACCCGCCGGATCGCGGTGACGGTGTCGGCGGTGATCGGCCCGCCGCACGACCCGCTGCGGCTGGCGGAGGACATCGCCGTGCTGGATCCGCTCGGCGGCGGCCGGCTGGTGACCGTGGCCGGGATCGGCTACCGGCCCGAGGAGTACGCGATGTTCGGCGTCGACCGGGCCCGGCGCGGCCGGCTCCAGGACGAGTTGCTCCGGACGCTGCTGACGGCGTGGACCGGTGAGGAGTTCGACCACCGGGGCCGCAGGGTACGGCTCACCCCGCGCCCGTACACCCGGCCGCATCCCCTGCTGCTGGTCGGCGGCTCCTCCAGGGCCGCCGCGCGCCGGGCCGCCCGGTTCGGCCTGCCGTGCTTCCCGAGCGCGCACCTGCCGGAGCTGGAGGCGTACTACCAGGAGCGGCTCGCCGAGTACGGCACCGAGGGCTGGACGATGATGCCGGCCGCCGAGGCGCCGCTGCTCCGTCTCGCCGAGGACCCGGACCGGGCGTGGGCCGAGTACGGCGGGCATCTGCTGCACGAGGCCCGCACCTACGCCTCCTGGCAGTCGGCCGGGATCCGCTCGGCGGTGCGGTCGGCGGCCACGACGGTGGCGGAGCTGCGCGCGGAGGGCGTGTACCGGATTCTCCCCCCCCCGGAGCAGTGTCCGGCGCAGGGCCTGGACAGCCTGGTGCCGCACCCGCCGGCGGGGGGCGTGCCGGTGGAGGAGGGCCGGCGCAGCCTGCGGCTGCTCGCGGAGCGGGTCGTGCCGGCGCTGGGGAGCCGGGCGTAGGAACACCGCCGCCCCCGGTCCGGGCGGGTGGCCTGGACCGGGGGCGGCGGACGGTACGAGGAGAGGGCAGCGGGGTCTTGGCCCTTCTCCCCGAGTTCGGGAAGCCTCGCTACGAGGCTCAGCCCATCTCCTCCAGGGACTTGCCCTTCGTCTCCTTGACGAACTTCAGGACGAACGGGATGGAGAGGGCGGCACAGACGGTGTAGATCACGTAGGTGCCGGAGAGGTTCCAGTCGGCCAGCGACGGGAAGCTCGCGGTGATGGCCCAGTTGGCGATCCACTGCGCGGAGGCGGCGACACCGAGGGCGGCGGCACGGATCCGGTTCGGGAACATCTCGCCGAGGAAGACCCAGACCACCACGCCCCAGGACAGGGCGAAGAAGAGGACGAACAGGTGGGCGGCGATCAGGGCGACCCAGCCCTGGGTGCTCGGCAGCTTGCCGTCGACCAGGTCGTAGCTGAACGCCCAGGCCTCCAGCGCCAGGCCGACGACCATGCCGACCGAGCCGATGAGGGCGAGCGGCTTGCGGCCGACCCGGTCCACGAAGATCATCGCGATCACGGTGCCGACGATGTTGATGATCGAGGTGGTGAAGGAGTAGAAGAACGAGTCCGACGGGTCGACGCCGACCGACTGCCACAGCGTCGAGGAGTAGTAGAACGCGACGTTGATGCCGACGAACTGCTGGAAGACCGACAGGCCGATACCGATCCAGACGATCGGCTTGAAGAAGAAGGAGCCGCCGAGCAGGTCCTTGAAGGAGGACTTGTGCTCGCTCTTCATCGCGTGCTCGATCTCGGCGACGCGGGCGTCGAGGTCGGTCTCCTTGCCCTCGACCTCGGCGAGGATCTCGCGGGCGCGCTCACGCTTGCCGACGGAGAGCAGGAAGCGGGGGGACTCGGGGATCGCGAAGGACAGCATGCCGTAGAGGACGGCCGGGACGACCATCACACCGAGCATGACCTGCCAGGCCTCCAGGCCCATCAGCTTGCCGCGCTGGTCGCCGCCGGCGGCGTTGAGCAGACCCCAGTTGACCAGCTGGGAGACGGCGATGCCGACGACGATCGCGGCCTGCTGGAAGGAGCCGAGCCGGCCGCGGTAGGCGGGCGGGGCGACCTCGGCGATGTAGGCGGGGCCGATCACGGAGGCCATGCCGATGGCGAAGCCGCCGATGACGCGCCAGAAGGCGAGGTCCCACAGCGCGAACGGCAGCGCGGAACCGACGGCGCTGACGGTGAACAGGACGGCGGCGATCTGCATACAGCGGATGCGGCCGATGCGGTCGGCTATGCGGCCGGCGGTGGCGGCGCCGACGGCGCAGCCGATCAGCGCGATCGCGATGACCTGGGCGAGGGCGGCGGAACCGACGTCGTAGCGGTCCCGGATGGCCTCGACGGCGCCGTTGATCACGGAGCTGTCGTAGCCGAAGAGGAAGCCGCCCATGGCGGCAGCCGCCGCGATGAAGATGACGTGCCCGAGATGTTCGGGGTGAGCCGTCCTGGCTCCTGACTGAGGTGCCTGCGCTGTGCTGGTCACGGTGTAACTCCTCGGGCCACGGCAACGCTGCCGGGTGGGGGCGTAGCCCTTACAGGTCTCCAGTGGCGCATACGGGCGGTCCACTCACACCTGAAGGTAAAAGCAACGTTGCAGAGACTATGCCTTCAAGTTTCGAAGTCAATAGTTCAACGACTGTGAGTTTTCAGATATGCCTGACGATCTTGCGTTCAAGAACTGAACACTCGGCGAGATGATCTTGAAGGGATCCCTGGTGAACCCGGGAAAAGGGGCTACCGCAACCGCTGGGAGATGACCTTGGAGACGCCGTCGCCCTGCATGGACACGCCGTAGAGCGCGTCGGCAACCTCCATCGTCCGCTTCTGGTGCGTGATCACGATCAACTGCGAGCTCTCCTGGAGCTCCCGCATGATCCCGATCAGCCGCTGGAGGTTGGTGTCGTCCAGCGCGGCCTCGACCTCGTCCATGACGTAGAACGGGCTCGGCCGGGCCTTGAAGATCGACACCAGCAGCGCCACCGCGGTCAGCGAGCGCTCGCCGCCCGACAGCAGGGAGAGCCGCTTGACCTTCTTGCCCGGCGGACGCGCCTCCACGTCCACGCCCGTGGTCAGCATGTTCGCGGGATCGGTCAGCACCAGCCGGCCCTCGCCGCCGGGAAACAGCCGGCCGAAGACACCCTCGAACTCGCGGGCGGTGTCCCGGAAGGCCTCGGTGAAGACCTGCTCGACGCGCTCGTCGACCTCCTTCACCACCTGGAGCAGGTCGGCGCGGGTCTTCTTCAGGTCCTCCAGCTGCTCGCCGAGGAACTTGTGCCGCTCCTCCAGCGCGGCGAACTCCTCCAGCGCCAGCGGGTTGACCTTGCCCAGCTGCTGGTACGCCCGCTCGGCCGCCTTGAGCCGCTTCTCCTGCTCGGCG
This sequence comes from Streptomyces sp. DSM 40868, assembly GCF_011820545.1. Taxonomy (NCBI): domain Bacteria; kingdom Bacillati; phylum Actinomycetota; class Actinomycetes; order Kitasatosporales; family Streptomycetaceae; genus Streptomyces; species Streptomyces sp. DSM 40868. The sequence continues at coordinate 6,183,034 of NZ_CP050504.1, read as the reverse complement.
CGGTCGAAGGGGCGGGGCCGGTTGCGCGGGTGCCCGGGATCCTCGGGCAGCCGCTCGCCGTCGGCGGGGGGCGAGGGCGGCACCGGCTGGTGCGGCCCGTACTCGGCCACCAGTCCCTCCGGTTCGACACCCAGTTCCTCCAGCGCCTTCGTCTCCAGCTGCTCGATGCGCAGCCGCTTCTCGGCGCCGAGTACCTCGCCCCGGTGGACCGAATCCGTCAACTTGTCGAGTTCGGCCTTGAGTTCACGGCCGGCCGTGCGGGCGGCGGCCAGCTCCCGCTCCCCCCGGGCCTTGGCGTCCTCGGCTGCGGCGCGCTCCTGCTCGGCGCGGGCGAGGGACACCTCCACATGCGCGAGCAGCTGCCGGGCGCCGGAGGCGACGGCCCCGGCCACGGCCGCCTCGTGGCGCAGCCGGGCCCGGCGCCGCTCGGCACGCGCGCGTGCCTCGCGTTCGGCGCGGGCCGCGCGGTCGAGCGCGTCGGCGCGTCCGGCGAGCCCCTTGACCCGCTCCTCGTGCGTACGGACCTGGAGGCGGGCCTCCATCTCGGTCTGCCGGGCGTTGGCCCCGTCGGCGGCGAGCCGGTCCCGGACCGAGGTGTCCGGCTCCTCCTCCACCGGTGCCTCCTCGGCCACGGCCAGCCGCTCGGCCAGCTCCTCGGCCTCCTGTACGGCCGCCTCCAGCGCCTCCTGAGCGCGGGCCGCCGCCGCGGCCGACCGCTCGGCCTCGCCGGCGGCGCCGCGGGCCTGGCCGGCCAGGCGGCCGAGCTGCTGGGCGACGGCCGACTTCTCCTGGTCGGCGGCGCGGCGGCGCTCGCCGAGTTCCTCCACGAGGGTGGCGGCCCGGGTACGGCGCTCGGCCGCCGCGCGCTGCGCCTCGGCGAGCTCCCGGCAGCGGACCTCCAGCTCGGCCAGTTCGGCCGCGGCCTCGTCCACGGAGGCCTGGACCTCCAGCATGCTGGGGGCGCCCGCGGAGCCGCCGTGCGCGATGTGGGCGCCGAGGAGGTCGCCTTCGGCGGTGACGGCGGTCAGGTCGGGGCGGGCGCGGACCAGGGTCTCGGCGTCGGCCAGGGTGTCGACCACGACGATGCCGCGCAGGACGCGGCGGACGGCGGGCATGAGGTCGGCGGGGCCGTGGACGAGGGTGGCGGCGAAGAGGGGTCCGCCGCGTTGGGGGGCTGAGTCGGCGTCGTCGGGTGCGGATGCGTCGTGGCTGCGCGCCGCGGTCCGGGGTGCTGAGTCGGCGTCGTCGGGTGCGGGTGCGTCGTGGTTGCTCGCGCCGTTCCCCGCGCCCCCTCGGGGCGCTGCCCCGCCATGGTCGAGTGCGCGAGCGTCGTGGTTGCTCGCGCCGTTCCCCGCGCCCCTTCGCGGCGCTGGCCCGCCATGGTCGAGTGCGGGTGCTTCGTGGTTGCTCGCGCCGCTTCGGGGGGTTTCTTCCGGGGCTTGGGTCAAGAGGAGGGTGGCTCGGCCGGCGTCCTGTTTGCGGAGGAGGGTCAGGGCCTCGGTCGCTGCCGCCGGGGTGGTGACGGCGAGGGCGTCGGCCGCCGTGCCGAAGGCCGCCGCCAGGGGGATCTCGTAGCCCGGGGTGATCCGCAGGAGTTCCGCCGCCGGGCCGAGGATGCCGGTGAGGCGGTCACGCGCGCCGAGCAGTATGCCGGTGCCGTCCTTGCGGCGCAGGCCCAGCGCCAGCGCCTCGTGGCGGGCCTGGGTCGCCGCGCGGGTGCGCTCCGCGGCGGTGAGGGCGTCGCGGGCCGTGCCCAGGGCCGCCTCCGCCTCGGCCAGCTCCCGCTTCGCGGCCTCGTGCCGCTCGGCCAGGTCGGCGTCGCCCGCGTCCAGGCCGTCGACCTCCGCGCGCAAAGCCTCGTACTCCTCCTGCGCGCGCACCGCCCGCTCCCGCGCCTCGTCGCGGGCCGTGGCGAGCCGGTCGATCTCGGCCTGGGCGGAGGCGACGCGTGAGCGGGCCGCGTTGACCTGCCCGGAGAGGCGGGCCAGGCCCTCGCGGCGGTCCGCGATGGCGCGGGCGACGTCCTTCAGCCGCCGCTCCTCCACGGCCAGCTCCCGCTCCAGTTCGGCGCGGTGCGCGACCGTGTCGTCCAGTGCCCGCCGCGCCGCTTCGAGGGCGGCCTCCAGCTCGGCCTCCTGTTCCCGGACGCGGGCGGCCTCGCGTTCCAGGTCCTCGGGGTCCCGGCCGCGCCGCTCCTCGGGCGGGGCGGAGGTGGCGCTCCTGACCCGGGCATCGGCCAGGGAGATCGTGCCGCGGACGCGTTCGGCGAGCTGGGACAGCTCGTACCAGGTCTGCTGGGCACGCGTCAGACGCGGGGTGAGCCGGCGCACCTCGTCCTCCAGCAGGGCCTCCTGCTGCAGGGCCTTCCTCAGTTCCCGCTCGGCGGTGTCCTTGCGTTCCTTCAGCGCCGCCTCGTCGGCGATCTCCGCCTGGAGGGCCGCACGCAGCCGCACGAGGTCGTCGGCGAGCAGCCGCAGCCGGGCGTCACGGAGGTCGGCCTGGATGACGGCGGCCCGGCGGGCCACCGCCGCCTGCCGGCCCAGGGGCTTGAGCTGGCGGCGCAGTTCGTCGGTGAGGTCCTGCACGCGCGCGAGGTTGGCCTGCATCGCGTCCAGCTTGCGGAGCGCCTTCTCCTTGCGCTTGCGGTGCTTGAGGACGCCGGCCGCCTCCTCGATGAAGGCGCGGCGGCCCATGGGATCGGCGTGCAGGACGGAGTCGAGCTGGCCCTGGCCGACGATGACGTGCATCTCGCGGCCGATGCCGGAGTCGGACAGGAGTTCCTGGATGTCCAGCAGCCGGCAGGTGTCGCCGTTGATCTGGTACTCGCTGCCGCCGTTGCGGAACATGGTCCGCGTGATGGTGACCTCGGCGTACTCGATGGGCAGGGCCCCGTCGGAGTTGTCGATGGTCAGGGACACCTCGGCGCGGCCGAGCGGCGGGCGGCCGGTGGTGCCGGCGAAGATGACGTCCTCCATCTTGCCGCCGCGCAGCGACTTGGCGCCCTGTTCGCCCATGACCCAGCTGAGCGCGTCCACGACATTGGACTTGCCCGAGCCGTTCGGGCCGACGACACACGTGATCCCCGGTTCGAACCGGAGTGTGGTCGCCGAGGCGAACGACTTGAACCCGCGCAGGGTCAGGGCCTTGAGGTGCACAGCCCCTGGACTCTACCCGCCGCTCCCGGCTCGGCCGACGAACCCCCGCCGCCGCGCGGTTTCGTCATTGACCATGCAGGGCACACCAGATGTTGAAGAAGGTGAAAGGATGCGGGGGTAAAGAACGAAGGGACGCCGAAGCGTCCCTTGCTACTCTGACGACTGGATCGCAGCCGTCCGATCAACTGAGCGGTTGATACGGGCAACCCGATCACTGTCTCTGCTGTTGTGGAGCTGATGCAGCGATCAGGTGAGCGCAGGCTCCGCCTGGTGTGCGTCGATGCTCTCCATGATCCTCTCCTGAGAGGCGGCAGCCGTCAGCGCTTCGTTCTCGGCCTGGATCCGTCCGAGCTCGGACTCCAGGTCCTGTACACGCTGCTGCAGCCGTCGCATCTCGGCGAGGAGTCGAGGGTCGGAGCCGCCGACGTAACCGAGAAGCGCCTTTGCCATGATGGATGGTCCTCCACAATGAGTGACCGACCGATGCGGTGTGGGTCGTGAGGGATTCGCACCCGCGGTGCTTGGCACATCCGGGTGTTGCTCTGCTGTTGTTCCATGCCAAACAGCTAAGGTGCGCGGGGCTTTCAGCGTCTCACCAAAAAGTTTGACGGTCAACACGATCACACCCTGTATTGGGGGGCAAACCGGGGCGCACGGCCGGGAACACGGCGGTGCTGCGGCTCTCCGGGGCCCTCAGGGCGTGGCGACCAGCAGTACCTGCGGAGCCTGCCATGCCCCGCCCGCCTTGGCAACCACCAGGGCGTTTTCACTCCCGGCGGGCGCCCGCGGCGCCCCGCGGCGGCCCGGCCGAGGGGTGCGGCGGGACCGGATCAGCGGATGGCGAAGCCGTCGTAACCGCCGCGCGGTGTGTCCCAGATCTCTGTCACACCGTCCACGCGCCCGGGCGTGTCGGCGCCCTGGAGCCAGTCCAGCAGCCCCTCGCAGCCCTCGCGCGGCCCCTCCGCGACCACCTGGACCCGGCCGTCGGCCAAATTGAGAGCAAAGCCACTCAGCCCGCCGATCTCCAGTGCCTTGGCCCGCGTGAACCAGCGGAATCCCACGCCCTGCACGTGTCCACGCACCCAGGCGACCAGTCGTACGTCCTCGCTCATGGGTGCAACCTAACCGGCCGGTGCCGCTCGAGACACGTCGCGCCCCGGCGACATCGGGTACCGTCCGGACCCGGTGAATCGTGGCTGAAACCCACTCGAAGGAGTGGAGTGGATCGGCCACACGTACGAGGAACGCGTACGAGGAAGAGGGCAAGGATCATGGGACGCCACCGACGCTCCGCCGCCGGAAGCGACGACCCTCGGCACGCGCACGACCCTCGGCACTCCCCCGCGCACCCGTCGTCCGGGGACCGCCCGGTCCCCGCGGACATCGGGCCGTATCCGGCCCCGGAGGCGTACGCCGAGGCCACCGCGAAGGCGCAGGCCTATCTGTTCGCCACGGACGACGAGCCGACGCCGGCCGCGCCCGAGTCCGGCTCCGCGCCCGACTCCGGGACCGACTCGGGCTCCGGGGACGGGGGCAGGGGCGGGGACGCGGGCGGCGAGGCGCGCGGGGGCGACCGGCCCTGGTCCAAGGCCGTACGTCCGGTGCGCGCCGCTCTGCTCGGGGTGGCCGTGGCCGTCGTCCTCGGCACGGCCGCGGTGGGCTCCGGCGCGGTGCCTGGCCTGGAGCACTACCGGCTCGGCGGTGGTACGGACACCACCGGTGGCGAGCGGACGGGGGCCGTGGCCTCCCCCGGCAACACGGCGAGCGAGCAGGGGGGCACCTCGGGCAGCGTCGGCACCGGTGCCACGGCGGGTTCCGGCGATGGCAGCGCCACGGCGGGTTCCGGCGACGGCGGCGGCCGGCCCACCGGGTCGTCGGACGCGTCCCCTTCGGGCGCCGCCTCCGCCTCGAAGCCGGCGCCCGCCGGATCGGCCCCGGCCCGGACGGCCACCGGGAAGCCGTCGCCGGCCACCGGAAAGCCGTCATCGAAGGCCGGTCCCCGCAAGACGCCGGGAACCGGGCGGACCGAGCCCGCCGAGCCCGCGCCGGCCGAACCGTCCGGACCGGCCAAGCCGTCCGCGTCCGGCACCCCGGCCAAGCCCGCACCCCAGCCCAAGCCCAAGCCCAGCAAGCCGAAGGCCACCCCGTCCCGTACGGCAACTCCTACGGCAGCTCCCTCCCGTACGCCCGAACCCCCGGCCCCCGCCCCCTCCTCCCCCACGGACACCGTGGCGCGGGAGGCCGCCGTCGAGGCGGAGGTGCTGAAGCTGGTCAACGACGAGCGGGCGAAGGCCGGGCTCGGCGCGCTCGCGGCGAACTCCGCGCTGACCGGGCTGGCCGAGGCGTTCAGCGACGACATGGCCGCGCGGGGCTTCTTCTCCCACACCGACCCGGACGGCAGGTCGCCGTGGGACCGGGCGGCGCGGGCCGGGGTCACCAGTCTCGGCGCGGAGAACATCGGCCGTGGCCAGGCGGACGCGGCGGCCGTGCTGGCGGCCTGGATGGACAGCCCGGAGAATCGCGCCAACATCCTGAACCCCGGCTTCACGACCTTCGGCGCGGGGGTCCACCTCGGTCCGGGCGGCCCTTGGTGGACGCTGGAGTTCGGGAGCTGAGCCGACCGGCCCCGGGACACCCGGCCGGTGACGGTCTACGCCGCCGCGCGCCCCACGGCGAAGATCTTCGCCGTCTGTGCCACCCGGCGGCCCAGGTGCTCGGCGGTGGCGATGTCGGCCTTGTGGACGCCCTCGGGCCCCTGGTCGTTGTTCGACTGGGCGGCGGCGCCGGCGAAGAAGCCGAGGCGGTTGAGGTCGTTCTCGGAGGCGGTGCTGCTGTTCCAGCCGGGGAGCAGGCCGAGGTTCACCCAGTGCATGCCGTGCTGGGCGGCCAGCGTCTGGAAGAACTGGAGGGTGTGCAGCTTGTCGCCGCTCTTGGACGCCGAGTTGGTGAAGCCGGCGGCCAGCTTGTCCTGCCAGGCCCGGCCGAACCAGCGCTGGGAGGTGGTCTCGGCGAAGACGTGGAAGGCACCGGAGGCGGTGCCCATGTAGGTGGGCGAGCCGAAGACGATCGCGTCCGACCGGTCCAGCGTCTCCCACTGGGCGTCGGTGATCTCGTCCACCTTGATCAGGTGCACCTCGGCCCCGGCGTCGGCGGCACCGGCGCGGACGGCCTCGGCGAGGACGGCGGTGTGGCCGAAGCCGGAGTGGTAGGCGATGGACACCACGGGCGTGGTCATTGGGGGGCTCCTCGGAAAGGGCAGCGGAATACGGCACTTGCTCGACGAGAGGGCGGCTCGGCGGGAAGAGCGACCGTCGGCGATAACCAAAGGAAAGCACTAACCATCAGTTAGTGCAACCTGGTAGTAAGCGCTGCGTGGGCGTACCCTTGGGGTATGACGGCCATCACCCAGGACCATGACGACCTCGCGTACAACGTCTTCGCCAAGGCCTGCCCGTCGCGCGGCACGCTGGAGCACGTCACGGGCCGCTGGGGCGGGCTGACGCTCGGCGCGCTGTACGAGGGGTCGCTGCGCTTCAACGAACTGCGCCGGCGCGTCGACGGGGTGAGCGAGAAGATGCTGTCCCAGACCCTGCACGCGCTGGAGCGGGACGGCCTGGTGCACCGCGAGGCACAGCCGACGAACCCGCCGCGCGTGGACTACGAGCTGACGCCGCTGGGCCGCCGGGTCGCCGAGCGGCTGCTGGCGCTGATCCACTGTGTGGAGGGCGCGATGGACGACGTCCTCGCGGCCCGCGCGCACTACGACGAGACGCGCGGCGCCCTCTGACACCTGGGACAGAAATAGCTGGACCGGTTCATCCAGGGGCGGCGCCGCATGGGCGTGCCGCACCGCTTGCACGGCAGCCCCTCACGGCCGTACGCGTCCAGGGACCGGTCGAAGTAGCCGGACTCGCCGTTGACGTTGACGTACAGGCTGTCGAAGCTGGTGCCGCCGACGGCGAGGGCCGCGTTCATCACGTCGCGGACGTGGCTGAGGAGTTCCGCCGTGACGGGGCGGGTGAAGTTCGCCGTCGGGCGTTCGTAGTGGACGCGGGCGCGCCACAGGGCCTCGTCCGCGTAGATGTTGCCGACGCCGCTGATCAGCGACTGGTCCAGCAGGGCCCGCTTGATGGTGGTCCGCTTGCGGCGCAGCGCCTGGTGGAAGGCCTCGTCGTCGAAGAGCGGGTCCAGCGGGTCGCGGGCGATGTGCGCGATGACGTCGGGCAGGCCGTCGGCGGTGTTGTCGTGCAGCGACAGCCCGCCGAAGGTGCGCTGGTCCACGAAGCGGAGTTCGGTGCCGAGCCGGTCGGCGAACCGGATCCGGATGCGCAGGTGCTTCTCGTCCGGCGCGTCATGGGGCTGCACCAGCAGCTGCCCGCTCATGCCGAGGTGGGCCAGGACGGACTGGTCGGTCTCCTCCAGCGGCAGCCACAGGTACTTGCCGCGCCGGCGGGGCGTGCCGATGTGGTGGCCCTTGAGCCGGTGCGCGAAGTCGTCGGGCCCGGCGAGGTGCCGGCGGACGGCGCGCGGGTGCAGCACCTCGGTGTCGGCGACGGTCCGGTGGGCGACCCAGCGCTCCAGGCCCCGCCGAACGACCTCGACCTCGGGCAACTCGGGCATCGGAAACCCCCGTGAGAACCGTACGGACCGGTGGACGGTACGAGCGCCCGCGCCGGCGTGGACGGCCGGGCGGGCGCTCGGGTGCTGCTGGTGCTGCTTCGGTCAGGCGTTGGCGGAGGACGTGTCGGTGTTCTTGACGGATTCCTCGGCCGCCTCGACGGCTTCGTCGGCCGTCTCGCGGACGGGTTCCTCGACCGCCCCGGCGGATGCGTCGGCCGTCTCGCGGACGGGCTCCTCGGCCGCTTCCTTGGCCGCCGCCTTGGCACGTTCGTCCGCGGCGGCCCGGATGGACCGCCAGGCGGACTCGGCGGCCTGCTGCTCCGCCTCCTTCTTGCTGCGGCCGGTGCCGGTGCCGTACGAGACGCCCCCGACGCGGGCGGCAGCAGTGAAGGTCTTCTCGTGGTCGGGGCCGGTCTCCGTGACCAGGTACTCGGGCACGCCGAGCCCCTCGATCGCGGTCAGCTCCTGGAGGGAGGTCTTCCAGTCCAGGCCGGCTCCGAGGTTGGAGGACTTCTCGATCAGCGGGTCGAACAGGCGGTGCACCAGTTCGGAGGCCGCGTCGAGGCCCTGGTCGAGATAGACCGCGCCGATCACCGCTTCAAGGGTGTCGGCGAGGATGGACGCCTTGTCCCGGCCGCCCGTGCCCTCTTCACCCCGGCCGAGCCGGATGAAGGCGCCCAGGTCCAGGCCGCGGCCGACCTCCGCCAGCGCACGCGAGTTGACCACCGCGGCCCGCAACTTGGCCAGCTGGCCTTCGGGCAGGTCGGGGTGGGTGCGGTACAGCGTGTCCGTGACGACGAGGCCGAGCACGGAGTCCCCGAGGAACTCCAGGCGCTCGTTCGTCGGCAGACCGCCGTTCTCGTACGCGTAGGAACGGTGGGTCAGCGCTCGCACCAGAAGGGCGGACTCGACCTGGTAGCCGAGCCGCCCTTCCAGAAGCGTGTGGGACGAGGCCTGCGGACTACCCCCGCGCTGGCGGGGACTAGCTGCTTTCGCGTCAGTCATCGGGCCTCTCACCAGCCACTCAGACTTCGAGGACCTGGCGCTTGTTGTAGGTGCCGCAAGACGGGCACGCGATGTGCTGCTGCTTGGGCTCGTGGCAGCGCTCGCACGCAACCAGGGTGGGGACCGCAGCCTTCCACTGCGACCGGCGGTGGCGCGTGTTGCTGCGCGACATCTTCCGCTTCGGAACAGCCACGGCTACTTCTCCTGCTTCTCGTCGACGCCCGCTTCGGCGCCGCTCATCTCGTCCTTCTCGCCGTCCGTCATGGTGCCGGCGAGTCCCTGCAAAGCCGCCCAACGGATGTCGACGGCGTCATGGTGGTGGTCCGGGTCGTCCGCGAGCCGCGCTCCACACTCGGAGCACAGGCCCGGGCAGTCGTCCTGGCACACCGGCTGCATCGGCAGTGCGAGCACCACCGCATCGCGCAGCAGAGGTTCGAGGTCGATCAGACCGTCCTCGATGAAGAGCCTGCCCTCGTCGTCCTCGGCGTCGTCGCCCGGTTCCGTGATCACACGGCCCCGGTCGTCGGCGTCAGGGTACGAGAACATCTCCTGGAAGTCCGCTTCGAGCTCCAGCCCGACCGGCTCCAGACACCTTACGCACTCCCCCTCGGCCGTTGCACGGGCGGTGCCTGTGACAAGCACCCCTTCCATGACCGACTCCAGGCGGAGGTCGAGTTCCACCGGGCTGCCTTCCGGCACTCCGATGACTCCCTGGATGCCGAGATCCCGGGGAGCGTCGATCTCGCGGGTCAGGCGCTGCAGCGCGCCAGGACGCCGGCCCAGCTCGTGCGTGTCGATCACGAGGGGGTTGCGGTGGTCGAGGCGGGCGTTGGGAGCCATTCCTGCTTTCGATCTGCGAACTCGAAGGGACGCAGCCCGGTGGTGTCCCCGGGCAGCGGTGATCGCGGGCATGCGCGACCGAACAGCCAGGATACTGGACCTTTCGCTCAGCGCCCAATCCGGTCCCCGGCTACAGGCCCCGGCCCTGCTCGTACGCCCGCAGCTGCTCCGCGCTGATCATGCTGGTGTCGAAGAGGCTGGTCTCGTCCAGGGCGTAGCCCTGCTGGGGCTGGGACTGCTGGGGCTGGTGCGGGGGCTGCGGCTGGTGCGGGGACTGGTGGGCCTGCTGGGGCTGGTGGGCCTGCTGGGCGCCGTAGCCCTGGTAGCCGTAGGGGTCGGCCTGTCCGTAGCCGTACGGGTCCTGGGCCGGCGGGTACTCCGGCTGCTGCGGGAAGCCCGTGTACGGGTCCGGCTGCTGGACCGGGGCGCCTTCCGCCGGGCCGTAGCCGGCGGCGGGGGCGTAGGCGGGCTGGGGATCGTAGGCGGGCCGGGCCGGGCCGGGCTGCCGCCGGGCCGCGCGGTCGTCGTCCGCGAGGGCCGCCAGGTCGGCGAGGTAGTCGGCGTCGCTGGAGTGCTGGAAGGTCGTGGTGTCGTCGGCGAGCGCGCCGAGGTCGTCGGTGGCGATCCGGCCGTGCAGCTTCTGCCGGCCCCGGCCGACGGCCTCCAGGGTCTTGGCGAGGACCGCCTCGAAGGCGCCGAGCTTGGCGTCCACGTAGGCGTCGGCGTCGCGGCGCAGGGTCTCCGGGTCGTGGCTGCGCTCGGGGGCGTCCTCGTCGGCGTAGCCCTCCTCGTCCAGGCCGGGGCCGGTGCCGAGGAGCTTCTCGCGGCCCCGGCCGACCGAGCCGAGCGTCTTGGTGAGGACGACCTCGAAGTTGGCGAGCTTGGAGTCCACGTAGTCGTCGGCCTCGGCGCGGATCTCCTCGGCCTCCTTGCGGGCCTCGGCCAGGATCCGGTCGGCCTCGGCCTGGGCGCGGCGGGCGATCTCGGTCCCGGCGACCAGCGAGCCGCGCTCGGCGTGCGCGCTCTCGATGATCCGCTCGGCCTCCTGCCGGGCCTGCTCGACCATCTGCTCACGGTCGCCGATCAGCTCCCGCGCCTGGGCGAGGGAGCCGGGCAGCGCCTGGCGCACCTCTTCGAGCAGCGCGAGCAGCTCGGCGCGGTTGACCACGCAGGACGCCGACATGGGCATGGACCGGGCGCCGGAGACCGTGGAGACGATCTCGTCGAGCTTCTTCTGCACGTCCACCTGTGCTCGCCACTCTCTACAGCCGGTTCGGAGACGGACGGGACGACTGTAGCCCCATCAGTCCCTGGCGAGGCGCTTGTTCAGCGCCTCCAGCACCTGCGGGGGCACCAGGTGGGAGACGTCCCCGCCCCAGGCCGCGACCTCCTTGACGAGGGAGGAGGACAGGAAGCTGTAGGTGGGGTTGGTGGGCACGAACAGCGTCTCGACGCCGGTGAGGCCGTTGTTCATCTGGGCCATCTGGAGTTCGTAGTCGAAGTCGCTGACGGCGCGCAGGCCCTTGACGATGGCGGGGATGTCGCGCTGCTTGCAGAAGTCCACGAGGAGGCCGTGGAAGGACTCGACGCGGACGTTGGCGTATTCGGAGGTGACCTCGCGGATCAGCTGGATCCGCTGGTCGATCTCGAACAGGCCCTTCTTGGATTTGTTGATCATCACCGCGACGTAGACCTCGTCGTACAGACGGGAGGCTCGGGCGATGATGTCGAGATGTCCGTTGGTGATCGGGTCGAACGACCCGGGACAGACGGCGCGGCGCACTTGTGATCCCTCGCTCTCCGGTCCGGTCATCGTGCGTCTTCGCACGTAGAGGCGGCGCGACCGTACCAAAACGTTCCCTCGCCGTAGCGACGGGACCGGAGCGCTTCGAAGCCGTCCGGCCAGTGGAATTCGCCGCCTCTGGTGCTGCGCTCCACGGTGACGAGCGCTTGCTCAGCGAGCCAGCCCTCCGAGTGGAGTGTGAGCAGAATCTCGCGAAGATCGTGATCTGTGACGGCGTACGGCGGGTCGAGGAAGACCAGGTCGTACGGCTCGGCGGGGGGTGCGGTGCGGATGACTTGTTCCGCTTTGCCCGTGCGTACCTCGGCGCCGGGCAGGCCCAGGTTCCGTACGTTCTCGCGGACGATCCGTGCCGCGCGGGCGTCGGCTTCGACCAGGAGGGTGTGGCTCGCGCCCCGGGACAGGGCTTCCAGGCCCACGGCGCCCGAGCCGGCGTAGAGGTCGAGGACCCGCTCGCCGTCCAGGGGGCCGCCCAGCAGGGACTGCCAGGTGGAGAAGAGACCTTCGCGGGCGCGGTCGGAGGTGGGGCGGGTGCCGGTGCCTGGGGGGACGGCGAGGCGACGTCCGCCGGCTGCGCCGGCGATCACGCGGGTCATCTTCGGTCCTTGGTCGTGGGTCGGTTCAGGTCCAGTGTGGCTCACCCCTTTTCCAGGTACTGCTCCCGCTCGTCGTCCAGCAGGGCGTCCAGGGCCGTGCGCAGGCCCGGGAGACGCTCCAGCTCCGGGTCGGCCGCCACGACCGCCGCCGCCTCCGCTCTCGCCTCCGCGATGACCTCCTCGTCCTCGATGACGGCCAGGACCCGCAGGCTGGAGCGGGCGCCGGACTGGGCCTGGCCCAGGACGTCGCCCTCGCGGCGCTGTTCGAGGTCGATGCGGGACAGCTCGAAGCCGTCGAGCGTGGAGGCGACCGCGTTCAGCCGCTGGCGGGCCGGGCTCGCCTCGGGCATCTCGGTGACCAGCAGGCACAGGCCGGGGGCGGAGCCGCGGCCGACCCGGCCGCGCAGCTGGTGGAGCTGGGAGACGCCGAAGCGGTCGGCGTCCATGATGACCATGGCCGTGGCGTTCGGGACGTTGACGCCGACCTCGATGACGGTGGTGGCCACCAGGACGTCGGTCTCGCCGGCCGCGAAGCGGCGCATCACGGCGTCCTTGTCGTCGGGGTGCATACGGCCGTGCAGGACCTCCACCTTCAGGCCCTTGAGGGGGCCGCGGCCCAGTTGCTCGGCCACGTCGAGCACGGCCAGCGGGGGCCGCTTCTCCTCGCCCTCGGCGGGCTTCTTGCCGGCCTTCTTCGGGTCCTCCTCCTCGTCACCGATGCGCGGACAGACCACGTACGCCTGGTGGCCGGCCTCGACCTCCTCGCGGACCCGTTCCCAGGCGCGGGCGAGGAAGTGGGGCTTGTCGGCGGCCGGGACGACATGGCTGGCGATCGGGGAGCGGCCGGCCGGGAGCTGGTCCAGCACGGAGGTCTCCAGGTCGCCGAAGACCGTCATGGCGACCGTGCGCGGGATGGGCGTGGCCGTCATGACGAGCAGGTGCGGGGGCTGTTTGCCCTTGCCGCGCAGGGCGTCGCGCTGCTCCACGCCGAAGCGGTGCTGTTCGTCCACCACCACCAGGCCGAGGTCGTGGAACTGCACCTTGTCCTCGATCAGGGCGTGGGTGCCGATGACGATGCCGGCCTCGCCGGTGGCCAGGTCGAGCAGGGCCCGGCGGCGGGCCGCGGTGCCCATCGAGCCGGTCAGCAGCACCACCTTGGTGGCGTGCTCGGCGCCGCCCAGCATGCCCCCCTCGGCCAGCTCGCCCATCATCTCGGTGATGGAGCGGTGGTGCTGCTGGGCGAGCACCTCGGTGGGCGCGAGCATGGCCGCCTGCCCGCCCGCGTCGACGACGGCGAGCATGGCGCGCAGGGCCACCAGTGTCTTTCCCGAACCCACCTCCCCCTGGAGCAGGCGGTGCATGGGGTGGGAAGTGGCGAGGTCGTCGAAGATCTCGCGGGAGACCTTTTGCTGGCCCTCGGTGAGGGTGAAGGGCAGGCGGTCGTCGAAGGCCGCGAGGAGGCCGTCCGGGCCGGCGACGCGGGGCACGGCGGGCAGGTGGGTCTCGGCGTGCCGGCGGCGGGCCAGGGCGACCTGGAGGACGAATGCCTCGTCCCACTTCAGGCGGGCGCGGGCGTCGGCGATGTCGGCCTTGGTGTGCGGCCGGTGGATCTTGAGCAGGGCCTCGGGGAGCGGGAGCAGGCCGCGGCCGGCGCGCAGGGAGTCCGGGAGCGGGTCGAGGGCCTCCTGGGCGCTGGGCAGCACCGTCTGGACCGCCTTGCCGATCTTCCAGGACTCCAGTTTGGCGGTCGCGGGGTAGATCGGGATCAGGGCTCCGGCCCAGGACTCGACGGCCTCCTCGCCGTCGCCCCGCAGCAACTCGTAGGCCGGGTGGGCGAGCTGGAGGCGGCGGTTGAAGACGGAGACCTTGCCGGCGAACATCGCGCGGGTGCCCGGCAGCAGTTCCTTGTGGGGCTTGTGCACGCCGTTGCCGAAGAAGACGAGCTGGAGCCGGCCGCTGCCGTCCGTGATCGTGACCTCCAGGCGCTGGCCCTTGCCCCGGGGGGCCTTGGCCGAGGCGAAGCTGTGCAGCCGGGCGTCGGCGACCTGGGCGACCACCGTGACGTGCTCGTCCATGGGGAGGTCGGCGAGGTGGGTGAGCTGACCGCGCTCCTCGTATCTGCGCGGGTAGTGGTGCAGCAGATCGCCGACGGTGTGCAGGCCGAGGTGCTCGGCCATCACCTTCGCGGTGGCGGGGCCGAGCACCTTCTTGAGCGGTTCTTGCAGTGCGGGCACGCCATCAATTGCACACCACGGCACTGACAATGCCGTAGACCACGCCCCGCGCCGCCCGGCCGAGATGCCGTAAACATCAGGGAAACTCCTGGTCAGGCGCGCTGATCGGGGCCTAGGATGACGCGCTCAAGGCCATCCTTCGCGGTCACCGCCCCGCCGGGACCGCCCGACCCCGCGCCGCCCCGCACGCCCCTCGCGGCGCAGTGACGATGGATTCCCACAGCCCACAGGCACCCCACGCACCCCGACCCCGGTCACCTCACTCACCTCACCCACCCCATGGCTTCCAGGTCGGTCCGCGTGGCCTGGCGGATCCGCTCTCCCGGCACCTCCGGGCCGGCCCCGGGGTCCATCCGCGCGGGCTGCCGCGGCACGCCGTGGACGCCATGGACGCCGTCACCGCCCGGCGGGCCGCCGAGCGGGACGCCCCGGCCCGGGTGCGGCTGTACGTGGCCGGGGAGCGCGCCGACGGCCGGTGGGCGGGCATCCTGGACACACCGCGCGGCAGCGCCCCGTGCGCGCGTCCGGTGCCGCACCGGCTGAACCCGCCGGTGCGCGAAATCGGTTCGCTCGGCACTCCGGAGCCGCTCGGCACCGCGACCGGGGCGCTGTACGGGCAGGCGCCGCGAAGGGCGCGGCGCCCGCTGCGGCCGGCCGGCCCGGCGCCGCTCGGCCGGGCGTTCATCGGGCTGCTCGCACGGGCGACCCACGGGGAGGGGGACGGACGATGAGTGAGATCACGGACATCGACGCGCTGCGTCAGGCGCTCGCGGAGAACTCCGAGCAGCCGGAGGGTCCGGCCCGCAACGCGCGCGCGGAGGAGCTGCTCGCCGAGGCGGAGCGGCTGGACGTCCCGCTCGCCGTGATCGAGGCGCTCGGACACCAGCTGAAGGTCTGCAACTACAGCTCCGAGAAGGACAAGATGTTCGTCCCGTTCGCGCGGCTGCTGCGCATGTGGGACGAACGGCCCGAGGACTTCGACGAGTACGAGACGCACTCGCTGCACTGGGCCTTCAAATGGATGTCGGCGGGCATGCTGGACCAGCCGCACGTCCCGCTCGCGTCGATCGAGAAGTGGCTCGGCGAGATGGAGCGCCGCTACCGGCTCGCCGGGCACTCCGAACGGGCCGTGCGCAGCGCCGAGTTCAGCGTGGCCGCGCACATCGGGGACATTCCGCGCGCACAGCGGGCGTACGCCGCGTGGCTGGCCGCGGACCGGGACCGGATGGCCGACTGCCCCGCCTGCGAGCTGCACGCGCGGGGCGTCTGGCAGGTCCGGTGCGGCCGGGACGCCGAGGCGCTCCGGCTGTGGCGGCCGGTGCTGGAGGGCGAGTTCGCCTGCGCGCACGAGCCGCACTCCGTGCTGGCCTCCTCGCTGGCCCCGCTGCTGCGGCTCGGCCGGGTGGACGAGGCCCGCGCACACCATCTGCGCGGTTTCCGGCTGGTGCGCCCGATGGAGAGCATGCGGGGCGCGTACGCCGACCATGTCGAGTTCTGCGCGCTGACCGGGAACGAGGCGCGCGGCCTGGAGCTGCTGGCCGGGCGGCCGGCGTACTTCACCGACAGCGGGCATCCGCGCAGCAGGCTGGACTTCCTGACCGTGGTGGCGCTGCTCATGGACCGGCTGACCGAGCGGGGGCTGGGCGCGCAGCGGGTGCCGGGGCCGGCCGGGCGGAGCTGGACCGCGCGGGAACTCGGCGCGCACGCGCGCGTGGAGGCCACGGAGCTCGCCGCGCGGTTCGACCGCCGCAACGGCACGTTCGCCGTCGGCGACCGGGTCCGGGCGCGGATGGACCAGCGCCCGCTGGTGGACCGGCTGCCGCTGGGCGTGCGCGCGGTACGGCCCGCCGTGGCGCCGCAGGCCACACCCCCGGCGTCCGAGGCCACCGAGGAGCCCGGACTGCCCGCGCTGCTCGCCGAGGCGCGGCGGCAGTCGGGCACCCTGCGTCCGCACGCGCTCCAGGCGTGGGCGGCGGTCGCCCGGGCCGCCCGGGACGGCGAACTGGAACCGCGCGACCGCGCGGAGATCGCCGACCACGAGGCGATGGCCCGCGGTCCCGAGGGGCTCCCCCTCTTCGAGCAAGCGGCACGGCTGTACGCGGAGGCGGGCGACCCCGGGGAGGCCCTGGCGGCACGCGCGCGTGCGGAGTACGTCCGCGCCCTGGCGGGCGAGGTCGAGCCGGCCCTGACGACGGTGACCCGGCTGTACGACGAGGTTCTCGCCCTGTACGCCGACGAGGGCACGGGAGTACGGCAGACGGCGTCGGTGGTGATCAGCCGGGCGCGGATCCTGATGCGCCGGGTCCACGCGGCGGCCGAGGTCGGCACCGGGGGCGTGGACCACGGGAACGCGGGTGGCCTGGGCGCCGGCGGTCCCGAGGACGCCTGGGATGCCGGGGGTGCCCGGGATCCAGGGGGTGCCCAGGATGCCGGGGGGAACACCGGCGAGCCCGCCACGGGCGCCGTGGAGACCGGCACGGACGGCGAGCAGGACACCGCGGACGCCCGGACCCCCGGCACGGACGGCGGGCAGGGGGCGGCGGAAGCCTGGATGCCCGGTGACGGTGCGGAGGACGGGGCCGGCGCGTGGGCGGGCGGTGCGGACGCTCGTGGTGCCGGCGCCGGTGTCGGTGCCGGTGTCCGCCGTCCCCGTGCGGGCCTCGGGCAGGCGGTCGCCGATGCCGAGGCGGCCGTGCGGGAGGTGCTGGCGCTCGTCGAGGGGCACGACGAGGGCGACGTACGGCTGGCGGCGCGGGCCGCCGAGGCGCGGGGGATGCTCGCCGAGCTGGCCGGGATGACCGGGGACGCGCGGCGGGCGGCGGAGCTGTTCCGCCGGTCCGCCGACGAGTACGTGGCCGCCGGGCTGCCGTGGTTCGCCGTGGAGTACGAGGTCCAGGTCGCCGCACTCGCCCACCAGGCCGGTGATCTCACCGGGGCCGAACGCGCGCTGCGGGCGGCACTGGAGCACGGCGGCCCGTACGTGGAGCCGGTCGGGCGGGCCCAGCTGCACCTCCAGCTCGCCGAGGTGCTCGGCGCCCTGGACGCTCCCGCCGAGGCCGCCGGGCACGCGCTGGAGTCCGCGTACTGGGCCGACGAGGCGGGCGAGGGCGCCACCCTGGGCGCCTGGGCACGGCAGCAGCTGGGCGGGTTCCTGCTGCGCCGGGGCCGGTACGCCGAGGCCGCCGAGGTGCTTCAGTCCGCGCTGGCCGACCTGAGCCCCGGCACACACGGCGACGAGGCGGTGGTCCAGGCCCGCTGGTGGCTCGGGGACTGCCTGGGCGAGCTGGGCGAGCACCGAGCCGCCGCCGAGGAGTGGCTCGAGGCCGCCGAGCTGGCCCGGCACTGGCCCGAGCAGCAGGACCACGCGACGCTCGCCCACCTCGCCGCCGAGTCGCTGGGCAGCGCCGGTCTCGCGGCGGAGGCGGACCGGGCCTACGCGCGCGCGGGCGACCTGTGGCGCGCACTCGGCAACGCCCCTTTCCTGGTCCGCTCGCTGCGCGCCCGCGCCTGGCTGGCGCTGGGCGGGGAGGCCGGGGCGGCATCCGCCCGGGCGCTGATGACGGAGGCGGTGCGCGAGTGCGAGACGGCGCTGGCGGCGGCCCGGGGCACGGACCGTACGGAGCTGGCCACGGAACTCGGCGGAACGTACCGGCAGTTCGCCGAGCTGCTGGCCCGCTCGGCGTCCGAGGAGGCCGAGGACGCGGTGATCCGGGCCGCGTTCGAGGCGGCGCTGGAGCAGATGACCCGGGCCGTGGCGGTGTTCACCACGCTCGGTGCCGCCGGGCTGCACGGCCGTACCGGCGCCGAACTGGGCGCGGGCTGGCTGGAGGCCGACCTCGGCCGTCCGGAACGGGCGGAGGCACGCGCGCGTGCGGTGCTCGCGGTCTACGCGGGCGCCGACGGCGGGGACGAGACGGTCAGTGCACGGCGTGCGGAGGCGGCCCAGATGCTCCAAGCGGCACAGGAGGGACGCGAGGGACCGGAGGGGCGGGAGGAAACGGAAACGGAACGGGACTGAGCCACCGCCGCCCGGCCCCGCGTCACTCCACGCCGATGAGCAGCAGTGCCCCCTGCCGGCCGCCGTGGTACACCATCGTGTCCACGGCCAGGTAGGACTCCCGTACCCGGGCCTCCAGATGCGCGGCGACCGTTTCCGGGGCCTCTTCGCCGACGACGAGGGTGACCAGTTCGCCGCCGGACTGGAGCATGCGGTCCAGGACGGTGCGGGCAGTGGCGGTGACGTCCGTGCCGATCACCGCGACGTCGCCGTCGATGAGGCCGAGCACGTCCCCGGCCTGGCAGATCCCCGCCGTGGTCCAGGACCGGCGCTCGGCGACGACGACCTCGGCGTACCGGGTGGCGCCCGCCGCCGCGGTCATCTGGACCACGTCCTCGTCGAACCGGCGCCGCGGCTCGTGCACGGCGAGCGCGGCGATGCCCTGGACCGCCGAGCGGGTCGGGATCAGGGCCACCCGGATGCCCTCGGTACGGACCTGCTCGGCCGCGGCGGCGGCCGTGTGGCGCAGCTCGGCGTCGTTGGGCAGCAGGACGACCTCGCGCGCGTGGGCCCGCCGTACCGCCTGCACCAGCTCCCCGCTGGCGGGCGGCTCCCCGGGGCGCGCGAGGACGGTGGTCGCGCCGGCCTCGCCGTACAGCCCGGCCAGCCCCTCGCCCGGTACGACGGCGACGACCGCCCGCTGGGCGGGTGCGCGGGACGGGCGTTCCCGGCCGGGGTGCGGCTCGCCGTGCCCGAAGTGCGTGATCCGGATCCGGTAGGGCCGGCCGGCCTCCACGCCGGCCTCCACGGCGGCGCCCGCGTCGTCGACGTGCACATGGACGTTCCACAGTCCGTCGCCGCCGACGACGACCAGGGAGTCCCCGAGGGCGTCGAGCCGCGCGCGCAGCCGGGCCACGGCCGCGTCGTCGGCCTCCAGCAGGTAGATCACCTCGAAGGCGGGCCCCCCGGCCTCCCCCCGGTCGCCCCCGTCCTCGTCCTCGTCCTGGCAGGCCGGTTCCGTCGGGCAGGCCGGTTCCGTGCCGTCACCGGTTGCGCCCGCCCCGGCGGCCCCGGCCCCGTGACCGCCGGTCCCAGCACTGCGACCGGCGGCTCCGGCACCATGACCAGCAGACCCGGCAGGCCCGGCGGACTCGGCGAGACCCGCGGACCGGGCGCCGGAAACACCCCCCGCCGTCTCCCGTACCGCCTCCCCCGTGACCGCCTCGACCAGCGCCCCGAGCACCGTCACCAGGCCCCGGCCGCCCGCGTCGACCACCCCGGCCCGCCGCAGCACGCCCAGCTGGTCCGGGGTCGCCGCCAGGGCCGCCCGGGCGCCCTCGTAGGCGGCGCGCGCGACCGTCCGGCAGTCGTCCCCGGCCTCCTCGGCGGCGTCGGCGGCGGCCGAGGCGACCGTCAGCACCGTGCCCTCGACGGGGTGTGCCACGGCCTGCCGGGCGGAGTCGGCGGCCCGGCGCAGGGCCAGCCGCAGTCCCGGGCCGTCGGCACGGGAGGCGGCGGAGGACTCATCGGCGGCCGAGCACTCGCCCGCCTCGGCGAGCACCTGGGCCATGCCCCGCAGCAGCTGCGCCAGGATCGTGCCGGAGTTGCCCCGGGCCCCGATCAGCGCGCCGTGGGCCATCGCGCGGGCCGCGTCGCCGAGGGACGGCTCCGCGCGACCGGTCTCGTACCCGGCGAACACCGCCTCCACGGCCGTGGCCGCCGACTCCAGGGTGAGATACAGATTGGTCCCGGTGTCGCCGTCGGCCACCGGGTAGACGTTGATCGCGTCGATCTCCTCCCGGGCCCGGCCCAGCGCCCGGAGCGACAGGGAGCACCAGGTACGCACCGCGAGAGCATCGAAGAATGTCTGCGGCACCTGCGCCACCTGCGCCTCCCTGACCCGGCCGTACGTCGGACGCAGCGTAGACCCCGGACCGGTGTCCTCCGGAAGCGGGCCGGGAGCGGGAGCCTGATCAGCCATGGTAGTTTCGTTGTACTGGCGCAGCCGTTGTATGCTGCTCCGGTTGCCCGATCCTGATCGGGCCATTCCCCTGGCAACGCCATTCAGATCTCAGATCCTAGGATCTTGATCCCGGCATGCCGGGATCAACCGTAAGTGCATCTGAAGTCTTTGGAGTGACCCGTGGCTGCCAACTGCGACGTCTGCGGCAAGGGGCCGGGCTTCGGCAACAACATCTCGCACTCGCACCGCCGTACGTCCCGCCGCTGGAACCCGAACATCCAGCGTGTGCGTACCGTGGTCGGCGGGACGCCGAAGCGCGTGAACGCTTGCACCTCGTGCATCAAGGCCGGCAAGGTCTCGCGCTGACGCTACAGCTGAGCGCGCGGCCACTGCCTGGTTCGCTGCACAGAGCCGGTCCACCTCACGGTGGGCCGGCTTTTTGCCTTGCCCCTGGGCGAGTTCAGCTCCCGAACCGCCACCCGCTCAGCTCCTGAACCGCCAGCCGTGATCCACCGGCCCGATCCCGGCGCCGAGGGCGAACCCGGCGGCGATCGCCCCGGTGACGTACTCCTTGGCCGCCGTGACCGCCTCCGGTACGGACTTGCCCAGGGCCAGCCCGCAGGCGATCGCGGAGGCCAGGGTGCAGCCGGTGCCGTGGGTGTGCCGGTTGTCGTGCCGGGGAGCGCGCAGCAGGTGCTCCTCACAGCCGTCGGTGAGCAGGTCCACGGCGTCCCCGGGCAGATGCCCGCCCTTGATCAGCACCCAGCGCGGCCCGTAGGCCAGCACGGCGGCCGCCGCCCGGCGCAGATCCGCCTCGGACTCCACCCGTATCCCCGTGAGCTGCGCCACCTCGTCCAGGTTGGGCGTGGCCACGGTCGCCGCGGGCAGCAGCCTGGTGCGGACGGCGTCCAGCGCGGAGGCGGCGAGCAGCGCGTCACCGTGCTTGGAGACGCCCACCGGGTCCACCACGGCCGGCGCGTCCGTGCCGGAGAGCAGTTCGGCGACCGTCTCGACCAGTTCGGCGGAGGCCAGCATGCCGGTCTTCACGGCCTGGACGCCGATGTCGTCCACGACGCTGCGGTACTGGGCCCGGACCGCCGCCGCGGGCAGCTCCCAGGCGCCCTGGACGCCGAGGGAGTTCTGCGCGGTCACCGCGGTGAGCACGCTCATGCCGTGCACGCCGTGCGCCAGCATCGTCTTCAGGTCGGCCTGGATCCCCGCGCCGCCGCCGGAGTCGGAGCCCGCCACCGTGAGCACCCTGGGGATCATGACTCGATGTCCCCGAAGTGGTCCCAGCCGCCCTTGCTGGTCCAGGGCGCCCCGTCGACCGTCACCTGGGGCAGCGCGGAGGGGTTGAGGACCTCGCCGATGACCTTCCAGCGGGCCGGGAGCTTGACGTCCGGCGGGAAGGTGGCCACGATCGCGTGATCCTCTCCCCCGGTCAGCACCCACTGCAGCGGGTCCACGCCGACGGCCTGGCCGATGTCGTGCATCTGTGTGGGGATGTCGATCGCGCCGGAGCGGATGTCGATGCGGACCTTGCTGGCCTCGGCGATGTGCCCGAGGTCGGCGATCAGGCCGTCGCTCACGTCGCACATCGCGGTGGCGCCGAGCGAGGCCGCGGCCGGGCCCGCGTGGTACGGCGGCTCGGGGCGCCGGTGCGCCTCCACGAAGGCGCGCGGGGAGCGGAAGCCGCGGGCGAGCACCGCGTACCCGGCCGCGGACCAGCCCAGCCAGCCGGTGACGGCCACCAGGTCGCCGGGCTGGGCACCGGCCCGGGTGACGGGCTCGTGGTTGCGCAGATCGCCGAGCGCGGTGATCGACACCATGATGGTGTCGCCGCGTACGACGTCCCCGCCGACCACGGAGGCGCCGGCGACCTGGCACTCGTCGCGCAGGCCGTCCATCAGCTCGGTGGGCCAGGTGACGGGCAGTTCGGCGGGGACGACCAGGCCGAGCAGCAGCGCGGTGGGGACGGCGCCCATCGCGGCGATGTCGGCGAGGTTCTGCGCGGCTGCCTTGCGGCCCACGTCGTAGGCGGTGGACCAGTCGCGGCGGAAGTGCCGGCCCTCCAGCAGGATGTCGGTGCTCGCCACCACCCGGCGGTCGGGCGCGGCGACCACCGCGGCGTCGTCGCCGGGGCCGACCCGGACCGCCGGCGTACTGGTGAGACGGGAGGTGAGCTCCCTGATGAGCCCGAACTCCCCGAGCTCACCAACAGTGCCCTTCATGTCCCTTGCTCCCCTTTTCTCTCCCGTGCCGTGCCCGGTCGCGCGTCTTCAGTGTCCCCGATACGGTCGAGGTGTCCGTCGTCGCGGTCGCCGGGGCCGCCGACACGGCCGCGGTGACCGTCCGTACGGTCCAGGTGACCGTCAACGTCCGCCATGGCAGCGCCTCACCACGCAAGCCCGCGTCCCGGAGGTCTCCCCGCGGGGCGCGGCGACGCGATACCGTGGCGTTCCTTTTCCCCACATGATCCTCGTGGCCGCCCTGGAGGTTCCGTGGTACAGGCGTACATCCTGATCCAGACGGAGGTCGGCAAGGCGTCGACCGTCGCCGAGACGATCAGCAAGCTCCCTGGAGTGATCCAGGCCGAGGACGTGACGGGTCCGTACGACGTGATCGTGCGCGCCCAGGCCGACACGGTCGACGAACTCGGCCGCATGGTGGTCGCGAAAGTCCAGCAAGTGGACGGCATCACGCGCACCCTGACCTGCCCGGTCGTGCATCTGTAGCCCCCGTCTACGCTTGGCCGGTGAACATCTTCCGTCACCGGCCCCTCGGCCTGCTCGCAGTGGCCCTGCTCGTCGCGGTCGCGGGCTGCTCCGCGACGGACGACAGCGACACCGTGGCGGTGCCCACCCCGGACGCGCGGACCGCCCCGCTCTGCCGGGACCTGGACAAGGCGCTGCCACGGAAGGTGGACGGACAGCCCCGCCGGGACCCGGAGCCCCCGTCCGCCTACACGGCGGCCTGGGGAAGCCCGGCGATCATACTGCGCTGCGGCATCCCCCGGCCGCCCAAGATGGTCGATCCGAAGGTGGCCCTCGGGCAGGATCCGAACGCGATCGGCGGCGGGGTCGACGGCGTCGACTGGCTGATGGAGAAGCAGGACGACGGGACCTGGCGGTTCACCACGTCCGAGCGCCGTGCCTATGTGCAGGTGACCCTGCCCGAGAAGCTGTCCGGGCCGGACGACAGCGCGCAGGTGCTGACGGACCTGGCGCCGGCCGTGAAGAAGGCGATCCCGAAGGGGATCGCCTCCATGCGGCACTGAACCGGTCGCGGGCTCAGCGCAGTCCGGTCGGACGGCACAGCGCCGCCTGCACCAGGCGGTCGACCAGCTCCGGGTAGCTCACGCCCGTGGCCTGCCACATCTGCGGGTACATCGAGATCGGCGTGAAACCGGGCATGGTGTTGATCTCGTTGATCACGAACTCGCCGTCCTCGGTGAGGAAGAAGTCCGCGCGGACCAGACCCTCGCAGGAGGTCGCCTCGAACGCCTCGACCGCGAGCCGCCGCACCTCGGCGGTCTGCTCCTCGGTGAGCGGGGCCGGGACGACACCGGGCGTGGAGTCGATGTACTTGGCCTCGAAGTCGTAGTACGCGTGCGCGTCCGGCGGCGGGATCTCGGCCGGGACGGAGGCGCGCGGGCCGTCCTCGAACTCCAGGACGCCGCACTCGATCTCACGGCCCCGTACGGCGGCCTCGATCAGGATCTTCGGGTCGTGGCGCTGCGCCTCGGCGATGGCCTCGTCCAGGCCGGCCAGGCCGTCGACCTTGGTGATGCCGATGGAGGAGCCCGCGCGCGCCGGCTTCACGAACAGCGGCCAGCCGTGCTCGCCGGCGAAGTCGACGATCCTCTTGCGGGCGGCGGACTCGTCCCGGGCCCACTCACGGGGGCGGATCACCAGGTACGGGCCGACCTTGAGCCCGTAGGAGGCGAGGATCCGCTTCATGTACTCCTTGTCCTGGCCGACGGCCGAGGCGAGCACGCCCGAGCCGACGTAGGGCACCCCGGACAGCTCCAGCAGGCCCTGGAGGGTGCCGTCCTCGCCGTAGGGACCGTGCAGCACCGGGAAGACGACGTCGACCTCGCCGAGCGCCTTGGGCACGGAGCCGGGCTCGCTGTAGACGACCTCGCGGTTGGTGGGGTCGACGGGGAGCACCACGCCGCCCTCGTGCTCCTCCGCGAGGTCGGCGACCTCGGGGGTGCGGCGGTCGGCGATGGCCATCCGCTCCGGTTCGTCGGCGGTGAGCACCCAGCGGCCCTCCCGCGTGATGCCGATCGGCAGGACGTCGTACTTCGTCCGGTCGATGGCCGTGAGGACCGCGCCGGCGGTGACCATGGAGATCCCGTGTTCGGAGCTGCGCCCGCCGAACACGACGGCCACGCGCGGCTTGCGCGCCGGCTGCTCGGGGCTCTGGGGAAGGTTCTCGGTGCTCATATCGCGTTGAGCGTACCTGGAGGTAGACGACAAGTCAGCGCGCGCTCCCGGGCCGTCGCTCAGCGTCGCACGGATGGTCGCGGAGCGTCGTGGACGGCCCGGCAGGGGCGTGGGAGGGGCCGGTTTCAGCGCCGTTCGGGCTTGGCGCTGCGGGCCATCAGCTCCTTGAGCGCGGCGACCGGCGACTTGCCCTCGTGCACGATCTCCACGACCGTCTCGGTGATGGGCATGTCGACACCGTGCCGGCGGGCCAGATCCAGCACGGACTCGCAGGACTTGACGCCCTCGGCGGTCTGCTTGGTGACGGCGATGGTCTCCTGGAGGGTCATGCCCTTGCCGAGGTTGGTGCCGAAGGTGTGGTTGCGGGACAGCGGCGAGGAGCAGGTGGCCACCAGGTCGCCGAGGCCCGCGAGTCCGGAGAAGGTCAGCGGGTCGGCGCCCATCGCCAGGCCGAGCCGGGTGGTCTCGGCGAGGCCGCGGGTGATGAGCGAGCCCTTGGCGTTGTCGCCGAGCCCCATGCCGTCGGCGATGCCGACCGCGAGGCCGATGACGTTCTTGACCGCGCCGGCGAGTTCGCAGCCGACCACGTCGGTGTTGGTGTACGGCCGGAAGTACGGCGTGTGGCAGGCGGCCTGGAGGCGCTGGGCGACCCGCTCGTCGGTGCAGGCCACGACGGCCAGGGCGGGCATGCGGGCGGCGATCTCACGGGCCAGGTTGGGCCCGGTGACGACCGCGATCCGGTCGGCGCCGACCTTGGCGACGTCCTCGACGACCTCGCTCATCCGCATGGTGGAGCCGAGTTCGACGCCCTTCATCAAGGAGACCAGGACGGTGTCCGGCGCCAGCAGCGGGGACCATTCGGCGAGGTTCTCGCGCAGCGTCTGGGAGGGGATCGCGAGCACGGTGAAGTCCGCGCCGGCGAGCGCCTCGGCGGCGTCGGCGGTGGCGCGCAGGTTCTGAGGGAGTTCCACGCCGGGCAGGTAGTCGGGGTTGGTCCGGGTGGAGTTGACCGCCTCGGCCAGCCGGGGCCGGCGGGCCCACAGGGTCACGTCACAGCCGGCGTCGGCGAGCACCATGCCGAAGGCGGTGCCCCACGAACCGGTGCCCATGACGGCCGCCCGCACAGGCTTGCTCACTTGGTCTGCCCTTCCGTCTGCCTGCCCCGCGCCTGAGCCTGCGCCTGGGTGCGGCGCCGCTGCTCGATCCGCTCGCGGCGCGGGTCGTACGGCGTCTCGGGCGCCTTCTCGCCGCGGATCTCCTCCAGCAGCCGGGTGATGGCCGCCATGATGACCTCGGTGGCCTCCTTCAGCACGTCCGGGGTCATCTCCTTGCCGTAGAAACGGGAGAGGTCCACGGGCGGGCCGGCGAGGACGTGGTGCGTCTTGCGCGGGAAGAGGTTCGGCTTCTTGGCGTACGGCGGCAGCAGTTCGTTGGCACCCCACTGGGCGACCGGGATGACCGGGCACCTGGTCTGCAGGGCGACCCGGGCGGCGCCGGTCTTGCCGGTCATGGGCCAGCCGTCGGGGTCGCGGGTGAGGGTGCCCTCGGGGTAGAAGGCGACGCACTCGCCGCGCTCGACGGCGTCGATGGCGGCCCGGAAGGCGCTGAGCGCGTCCGTGGACTCGCGGTAGACGGGGATCTGTCCGGTGCCGCGCATGGCGGCGCCGACCAATCCCTTCTTGAAAAGGCCGCTCTTCGCCAGGAATCGCGGAACCCGTCCGGTGTTGTACTGATAGTGCGCGTATGCGAAGGGGTCCACGTGGGAATTGTGGTTCACCACGGTGATAAATCCGCCCTCGGCCGGAATGTGCTCCATTCCACGCCAGTCCCGCTTGATCAGAACCACCAGCGGCGGTTTGCAGATCACCGCGGCGAAGCGGTACCAGAAGCCGATTCTGCGGCGGGGCACAAGGACACCTTCCTCTAGGACTGCCACCCCGGCGGGGGTCGCACAAGTGTGGCCCCGGGCCGCCGGTCTGTCGAGAACACCGTACGCCCCGCCTCCCGGGACACCGGAGCGCCCAGGTGACAATGAACGGGACGAGGGAGGGACGGTACGCCGGTGCAGTGGACCTTGGTCATCCCGCTGAAGCCCCTGGCCCGGGCGAAGAGCAGGCTCGCGGACACCGCCGGTGACGGGGTGCGCCCGGGGCTGGCGCTGGCGTTCGCGCAGGACACGGTGGCCGCGGCGCTGGCCTGCGCGGAGGTGTCGGATGTGGCGGTCGTCACGGACGACGAGCTGGCCGGCCGGGAACTGGCGGCGCTCGGCGCGCGGATCGTCCCGGACGTGGCCGGCGGCGGTCTGAACGCCGCGCTGGCCCATGGCGCGGCGGCCGTGCGGCGGTGGCGTCCCGGTGCCGCGGTCGCGGCCCTGAACGCCGATCTGCCGGCGCTGCGCCCGGCGGAACTGTCCCGGGTGCTGGCCGCCGCGACGGAATTCCCCCGGGCTTTTCTGCCGGACGCGGCCGGGGTGGGCACGACTTTGCTGGCGGCAACCGGCGGCCGGGAATTGCGTCCGGCGTTCGGGGTGGATTCCCGTGCCCGCCACCGGGCCTCCGGTGCCGCGGAACTGGCGCCGGCGGCCGTCGATTCGGTACGGCAGGACGTGGACACCGGCGCGGACCTGCGCGCGGCGCTGGCGCTGGGGGTGGGCCGGTTCACGGCGGCGGTGGCGGCGGGGCTGCTGATCCCTGGCTCCGGGGATTCCCACTAGGCTGACGGCCATGCAGGCCACCGCATACACCTACGACCCGGAGACCCGCAGCGGACAGGTGCTCCTCGACGACGGCACCCCCGTGCCCTTCGACGCCGCCGCGTTCGACGCCGGCGGTCTGCTGCTGCTCCGTCCCGGGCAGCGGGTGCGGATCGAGACGGAGGGCGAGGGGGACGCGGCGCGGATCACCCTCGTCACCCTTCAGACCCTGTAACCGCCCTTGCACACGCCGCGGGCCGGGCTCCCCTGGGGAGTCCGGCCCGGCGCGTGAGTGCCCTGGCGGCCTTACGACGTCGCCTTGCGGGCGGTCGTCTTCTTGGCGGTGGTCTTGCGGGCCGTCGACTTCTTGGCCGGGGCCTTCTTCGCGGTGACCTTCTTCGCCGGGGCCTTCTTGGCGGTGGTCTTCTTGGCCGCGGTGGTCTTGGCGGTCGCCGTGGTCTTCTTGGCGGCGGGCGCCTTCTTCGCCGTGGTCTTCTTCGCGGCGGCCGTCGTCGTCTTCTTCGCCGGCGTCGCCTTCTTCGCCGTGGTCTTCTTCGCCGCGGCCGTCGTCGTCTTCTTGGCGGCGGCCTTCTTGCCGGCGGCCTTGGCGATGGTGGGCGGCGGGCCGGACAGGCTGCCCTTCGGCGCCTTCTTGACGGCGACCTCGCCACCGCGCGGGAGCTTCTTCGAGCCGCTCACCAGGTCCTTGAAGCCCTGACCGGCGCGGAAACGCGGCACGGAGGTCTTCTTGACCCGAACCCGCTCGCCCGTCTGAGGGTTGCGGGCGTAACGGGCGGGGCGGTCCACCTTCTCGAAGGACCCGAAGCCGGTGACCGAGACCCGCTCGCCCGCGACGACCGCGCGGACGATGGCGTCCAGGACATGATCGACAGCATCGGCGGCCTGCTGGCGGCCGCCCAACTTGTCGGCAATCGCTTCTACGAGCTGCGCCTTGTTCACGTCTTCCCCTTCGGAGACATCGCCAGAACGAAAGTGTTCAAGCTTTTTCGCACGTTAGGCAGATATATACCGCAAATCAAACACGAAACGGGCTTATCACCCTTGTGCCGCAACGGACTCGGCCGTCTCGGACGGTTTCAACGGTCCTCTTCGGGGATCCGACCCGCGTCGAGATCCGCAGTGAACCGATCGAGCCGCCTTGCCGCGTCGGCGAGGTCGTGCTTGGCCGCGGCCGTAATGACCAGCAGCTTCCGGGTCAGCGCCACCCGTACGCCCTCCGGGACTTGCAGTGCGCGCACCCTTGCGTGCGCTTCCTTGAGTTGGTTCGCGACCGCCGTATAGAGCTGGAGTTGGCCGTCGTGTTCCATGCACAGATTGTGCCATCTGGGGCGAGTTGTCGCCTGCGCAGGGGGGTAACTACCGCCTCAATTGGCCTTCCAGGCACTTGCGAAGGAGCCGAACACAGCACTCACGTACCCAATCAACGCCCTTCGTAACACGGCAAGTTGAGAGAATCCGCAGGGTGCGGCCGGGGTGGCCGGGGGCAGACATGGCCGTACCCCCGATCGTGGCGACCGGGGGTACGGACGGGGTGTCGAGGTGGCTGAAACCCGACCCTCTGAGGGGCCTGGCCGGCCGCCGGATCAGACCTGGAGCGTGCGCGGCTTGTAGGCGGGGCGTCCCTCCTCGTAGGCGGCGATGTCCGCCTCGTTCCGCAGCGTGATGGAGATGTCGTCCAGGCCGTTCAGCAGCCGCCAGCGGGAGTTCTCGTCCAGCTCGAAGGAGGCGGTGATGCCCTCGGCGCGCACCTCACGCGCCTCGAGGTCCACCGTGACCTCGGCGGTCGGGTCCGCTTCCGTCAGCTCCCACAGGGCGTCCACGATCTTCTGGTCCAGGACCACCGTGAGCAGACCGTTCTTCAGCGAGTTGCCGCGGAAGATGTCGGCGAAGCGGGCGGAGATCACGGCTTTGAAGCCGTAGTTCTGCAGCGCCCAGACGGCGTGCTCGCGCGAGGAGCCGGTGCCGAAGTCGGGGCCGGCGACCAGCACCGTGGCGCCCTGCCGCTCGGGCCGGTTGAGCACGAACTCGGGGTCCTTGCGCCAGGCCTCGAACAGCCCGTCCTCGAAGCCGTCGCGGGTGACCTTCTTGAGCCAGTGGGCGGGGATGATCTGGTCGGTGTCGACGTTGCTGCGGCGCAGTGGGACGGCCCGGCCGGTGTGGGTGGTGAAGGCTTCCATGATTCTCAGACTCCAGCGGGCGCGGGGGCGTCGGTCAGGTCGGCGGGCGAGGCCAGGTGGCCCAGGACGGCGGTCGCGGCCGCGACCTGCGGCGACACCAGGTGCGTACGGCCGCCCTTGCCCTGCCGGCCCTCGAAGTTGCGGTTGGAGGTGGAGGCGGAGCGCTCGCCCGGGGCCAGCTGGTCGGGGTTCATGCCGAGGCACATCGAGCAGCCCGCGTGCCGCCATTCGGCGCCGGCCTCCTTGAAGACCACGTCCAGACCCTCGGAGACGGCCTGCAGACCGACCCGCGCGGAGCCGGGCACGACCAGCATCCGTACGCCGTCGGCGACTTTGCGGCCGCGCAGGATGCCGGCGGCGGCGCGCAGGTCCTCGATGCGGCCGTTGGTGCACGAGCCTACGAAGACGGTGTCCACGTTGATGGAGCGCAGCGGCTGCCCGGCCGCCAACCCCATGTATTCCAGGGCCTTTTCGGCGGCCAGGCGCTCCGAAGCGTCTTCGTACGAAGCCGGGTCGGGGACGGACGCCGAAAGCGGCGCGCCCTGGCCGGGGTTGGTGCCCCAGGTGACGAACGGCGACAGCTCGGCGGCGTCGATGACCACCTCGGCGTCGAAGACGGCGTCGTCGTCGGTGCGCAGGGTCTTCCAGTACGCCACGGCCGCGTCCCAGTCGGCGCCCTCGGGGGCGTGCGGGCGGCCCTTGAGGTACTCGAAGGTGGTCTCGTCCGGGGCGATCATGCCGGCGCGGGCACCGGCCTCGATCGACATGTTGCAGATGGTCATCCGGGCCTCCATCGAGAGCTTCTCGATGGCGGAGCCGCGGTACTCCAGGATGTAGCCCTGGCCGCCGCCGGTGCCGATCTTCGCGATGATCGCCAGGATCAGGTCCTTGGCGGTGACGCCGTCGGGCAGCTCGCCCTCGACGGTGATGGCCATGGTCTTCGGGCGGGCCATGGGCAGCGTCTGGGTGGCCAGCACGTGCTCGACCTGCGAGGTGCCGATGCCGAACGCCAGCGCGCCGAAGGCGCCGTGCGTGGAGGTGTGCGAGTCGCCGCAGACGACCGTGGTGCCGGGCTGGGTCAGGCCGAGCTGCGGGCCGACGACGTGGACGACGCCCTGCTCGACGTCGCCCAGCGGGTGCAGCCGCACACCGAACTCGGCGCAGTTCTTGCGCAGGGTCTCCAGCTGGGCGCGGGAGACCGGGTCGGCGATCGGCTTGTCGATGTCGAGGGTCGGGGTGTTGTGGTCCTCGGTCGCGATGGTGAGGTCGAGGCGGCGGACCTTCCGGCCGCTCTTGCGCAGGCCGTCGAAGGCCTGGGGGCTGGTCACCTCGTGCAGCAGGTGCAGATCGATGTAGAGGAGGTCGGGCTCGCCCTCGGCGCGCCGGACGACGTGGTCGTCCCAGACCTTCTCCGCGAGTGTCCTACCCATCGCTTTCCCTCCGGCCGGCAAGCGTCCACCGACCCAACTAGAGATCTTGAGGGGCGGTGGCAGCCCTTACCGGGCCCCTGAACGTCGTGATTTAGGGCGTCCACCGCCGGGCCCGTTGGTCCTCGGGCCGCCGTGTGGTTCCAGGGTGGCGCGTTCCACGGAAAATTGAACTTGCGTTTCACAGAGTGAGACGCAAGTATCGTTGCATGGACAACAGTAGCGGCGTCGGCGTTCTGGACAAGGCGGCCCTCGTCCTGAGCGCTCTGGAGTCCGGGCCGGCCACCCTCGCGGGTCTGGTCGGAGCGACCGGACTGGCACGACCCACGGCCCACCGCCTGGCCGTGGCCCTGGAACACCACCGCATGGTGGCACGCGACATGCAGGGCCGGTTCATCCTCGGCCCGCGGCTGGCCGAGCTCGCGGCGGCGGCGGGCGAGGACCGTCTGCTGGCCACGGCGGGCCCCGTGCTCACCCACCTCCGTGATGTCACCGGCGAGAGCGCCCAGCTCTACCGGCGCCAGGGCGACATGCGGATCTGCGTGGCCGCGGCGGAACGTCTCTCCGGCCTGCGGGACACGGTCCCGGTCGGCTCCACGCTCACCATGAAGGCGGGCTCCTCGGCGCAGATCCTGCTCGCCTGGGAGGAGCCGGAGCGGCTGCACCGGGGCCTGCAGGGCGCCCGCTTCACGGCGACGGCCCTGTCCGGCGTACGGCGGCGCGGCTGGGCCCAGTCCATCGGTGAGCGCGAGCCGGGCGTCGCGTCCGTCTCGGCGCCCGTGCGCGGGCCCTCCAACCGCGTGGTGGCCGCCGTCTCCGTCTCCGGCCCCATCGAGCGCCTGACCCGGCACCCGGGCCGTATGCACGCCCAGGCGGTCATCGACGCGGCGGCCCGCCTCTCGGAGGCCCTGCGCCGCTCGGGCTGACAGCACGGACCGCACGGGATCGCCCCGCCCCCGGAAGGCCGCCTCAACGCCGCGGCAGGTTCTTCCCGAGGGCGGGGCGGATCTCCTCCCCGAAGGGGCCCGGCCGCTCCCCCAGGGCGGGGCAGCCGGCCAAAGGGGCGCGGAGAACCGCGCATCAGCCGCGACGGCCCCGCACCCGCCCCCGTGAGCACCCCCACGGCGACTACACGCCCGCCCCCTTCCCCGACCGGTAGGCGAACCGGTCCTTGGCGTAACGGCCCCGCTTCTCCAGCGGAACCTGACCGTGCGCGGCGGCCAGCCCGAACGCCGGCATGTCGCCGTACACCGTCTCGTAGAACCCCTCCGGCACGACGTACGTCTCGTGCCATATCCCCACCTGCCCGCGCAGCTTCCCGGCCCGCTCCAGGCGGTTGAGCCGCGTCCACGCCTTGTGGTGGAACGCGTCCAGCGCCGTCGCGTAGGCGTACAGCTTCTCCTTCGACTCCCAGTACTGCACGACGTAGTACGTCCGCGGCGACGCCGTCAGCAGCACCTTGGCCAGCAGGCCCCGGGCGGGGTCCTTCTCCAGTTCCCGCAGCATGCGGAACATCCCCAGCAGCACGGGCAGCCACAGCCGCACGGCCAGGAAACGGTTGACGCGCATGCCGATCAGCAGGACGACGACCTCGCCCCGCGCGTCGGCGGTGGTACGGGACACCATGACTTCCCCCTCATTGGTGAGCGGTGCTATCCAATGGTCGATGCTTAGATAGTGCCGCTATCCAAGAAGGGGCGCAAGGGATGCGGCTTGCCGAGCTGAGCAGACACAGCGGTGTGTCCACCGCGACGATCAAGTACTACCTGCGCGAAGGGCTGTTGCCGCCCGGCCGCCAGATCAACGCCACGACGGCCGAGTACGGCGAGGAGCACCTGCGCCGGCTGCGCCTGGTGCGGGCGATGATCCAGGTGGGCCGGCTGCCGGTGTCGACCGTGCGCGAGGTGCTGGGGCACGTGGACGACGAGTCCCTGGGCCGTTCCATCCGGCTGGGCGCGGCCCTGTGGGCGCTGCCGCAGGTGCCGGAGCCGGACGAGGACGACGAGTACGTCCGGGCCGCGCACCGGGAGGTCGCCGCGCTCCTGGACCGGCTCGGCTGGGAGAACGCCAAGCTGCTGACGACCATCTCCCCCGCCTACCGCTCGCTGGTGGTGGCGGTGGCCGCGCTGCGCCGGCTCGGCTACGACTGGGGGGCGGAACGGCTCGCGCCGTACGCGGAGTTGATGCACCGCACGGCCGTCCTGGACCTGGACAACCTGGAGGCCCAGCCGTCGGAGGCGGAGCGGGTCGAGACCGCGGTCCTCGCGGCGATCCTCAACGAGCCGCTGCTCCGGGCCCTGCACCGGCTGGCCCAGGAGGAGGAGACGGCACGGCGGTACGGCTTCGAGTGAGCCGCGGGGGCGAAAATACGGCGAAGGCCCCTCCACCGAGGTGGAGGGGCCTTCCCTGTGCGTACCCCCGACCGGATTCGAACCGGCGCTACCGCCTTGAGAGGGCGGCGTGCTAGGCCGCTACACAACGGGGGCGTGGATCTTACAAGCGTTTGCAGTGCAACGCCGCAGATCCGAGCTGGTCTACCTGGACTCGAACCAAGACTAACTGAACCAGAATCAGTCGTGCTGCCAATTACACCATAGACCAATGATGGTTTAGACCAGTCAGTACCCCCGACCGGATTCGAACCGGCGCTACCGCCTTGAGAGGGCGGCGTGCTAGGCCGCTACACAACGGGGGCCCTAGCGATCCCGAAAAGATCGAGATCAGTACCCCCGACCGGATTCGAACCGGCGCTACTGCCTTGAGAGGGCAGCGTGCTAGGCCGCTACACAACGGGGGCTTTGCAGATAAGCTCTGCGAGCTGGCCTACCTGGACTCGAACCAAGACTAACTGAACCAGAATCAGTCGTGCTGCCAATTACACCATAGGCCACTGGAACTCAAGCCCCTGTGGGGGGATCTCGTTCTAGCTTGCTCCTCGGGGCTTCGGCCTTTCGGTCCGCGCCCCTCGGCGCAGAAAGAACATTACCCGAAGGTGGACGGGGCTCCAAAACGGGTATCGGCGCGGAGGACCGCGGGGAGTTCGGCGAGGGTCGGGATCCGGTGCGCGACGGGCTGCCCGGCGGGCCGTACGAGGACGGTTCCGCGGTCGATCCACACGGACAGCAGCCCGGCCTCGGCGGCACCCCTGCCGTCGATCTCCGGGTGGTCGCCGACGTAGGCCACCTCGTGCGGGGGCAGCCCCAGCGCCTCGCAGGCCGCGTGGAAGGCACCGGCCTCCGGCTTGGAGACGCCCAGCTCGGCGGCGCACAGGACGGATTCGAAGCGGTCGAGGAGGTCGAGGGTGCGCAGCTTGTGCTCCTGGACCGTGATGCTGGAGTTGGAGAGCACCGCGTGCCGGTAGCCGGCCGCGAGGGCGTCCAGGACGGGCAGGACGTCCGGGAACAGGCTCCAGGCGGCCTCGTAGTGGGCCAGATGGCGCTCGAACCAGGCGTCGGCCTCGGCATCGGTCAGATCCCGGCCCAGGAAGACGCGAGTGCGGTCGCGACGCTGTGTGATGAAGCCCACCTCACCGGCGGCGAACCGGGCATACTGGACATCGGTGATCTCCCGCCAGCGCAGCAGGGCCCGCTCCACGCCGCCGTACGCGCCGAGCAGCCCCTCGGCCAGCAGATGCGCCCGCATGCCCTCCC
The DNA here is from genome assembly GCF_011820545.1 of Streptomyces sp. DSM 40868. Taxonomy (NCBI): domain Bacteria; kingdom Bacillati; phylum Actinomycetota; class Actinomycetes; order Kitasatosporales; family Streptomycetaceae; genus Streptomyces; species Streptomyces sp. DSM 40868. The sequence continues at coordinate 6,148,408 of NZ_CP050504.1, read as the reverse complement.
GGTCCGCGCTCGTGTAGTCGAAGAGGGTGTCGTCCACGTCCCAGACGACGGCTCTGACCGCCATGCGACCGACGGTACCGCCGGGGCCCGGACCGGCGCGGGGAAAGCGCGCGATCCGATGGGACACCAGGCGCTCACATCGGGTGACGAACGCCTGAGGGGCGGCGCCCGGAGTCCGGGTGCCGCCCCTCGGGCGTGTGTGGCGTCGGTTACGCGGTGAGCTTGGCCAGGGCCGCGTCGATCCTGGCCAGCGTCTTCTCCTTGCCCAGGATCTCCAGGGACTCGAAGAGGGGGAGGCCGACCGTGCGGCCGGTGACGGCCACCCGGACCGGGGCCTGGGCCTTGCCGAGCTTGAGGCCGTGCGCCTCGCCGGCGGCCAGGACGGCCTCCTTCAGGGACTCCGCCGAGGTCCAGTCCGCCGCCTCGAGCCTCTCCCGGGCGGTGCGCAGGAGGGCGTCGCTGCCCTCCTTCATCGCCTTCGTCCACGACGCCTCGTCCTCGACCGGCTCCGGCAGGAACAGGAAGTCGACGTTGGCGGTGATCTCCGACAGGACCTTCAGGCGGGTCTGGGCGTGCGGGGCGATCGCCTGCCACTTGGCCTCGTCGAAGTCCTCCGGCGCCCACGGCGCGAACGGGGCCTTCAGCCACGGCCGGCAGCGCTCGGCGAACTCCTTCACATCCAGCATGCGGATGTGGTCGCCGTTGATCGCCTCGCACTTCTTCAGGTCGAAGCGGGCCGGGTTGGGGTTCACATCGGAGATGTCGAAGGCCCGGACCATCTCCTCGATCGTGAAGATGTCCTGGTCCGCGGAGAGCGACCAGCCCAGCAGGGAGAGGTAGTTGAGCAGGCCCTCGGGCAGGAAGCCCTGCTCGCGGTAGAGGTTCAGCGACGACTGCGGGTCGCGCTTGGACAGCTTCTTGTTGCCCTCGCCCATCACGTACGGCAGGTGGCCGAACTCCGGCACGCGCTGGGCGATGCCCAGTTCGATCAGCGCCTTGTACAGCGCGATCTGGCGCGGGGTGGAGGAGAGCAGGTCCTCGCCGCGCAGGACGTGGGTGATCTCCATCAGCGCGTCGTCGACCGGGTTGACCAGCGTGTACAGCGGGGCGCCGTTGGCGCGGACGATGCCGTAGTCGGGCACGTTCTCCGGGGTGAAGGTCAGCTCGCCGCGGACCAGGTCGGTGAACGTGATCGTCTCGTCCGGCATCCGGAAGCGCACGATGGGCTCGCGGCCCTGCGCCTGGTACTGCTCGACCTGCTCGGCGCTCAGGTCCCGGCAGTGGCCGTCGTAGCCGGAGGGCCGGCCGGCGGCGCGGGCGGCCTCGCGGCGGGTGTCCAGCTCCTCCTGGGAGCAGTAGCAGTGGTAGGCGTAGCCGCCGTCGAGGAGCTTCCGGGCGACGTCCTGGTAGATGTCCATCCGCTGCGACTGGCGGTACGGCGCGTGCGGGCCGCCGACCTCGGGGCCCTCGTCCCAGTCGAAGCCGAGCCAGCGCATCGCGTCGAGGAGCTGGTTGTAGGACTCCTCGGAGTCGCGGGCCGCGTCGGTGTCCTCGATGCGGAAGACCAGGGTGCCCTGGTGGTGCCGGGCGAAGGCCCAGTTGAACAGGGCGGTGCGCACCAGGCCCACGTGGGGGTTACCGGTGGGCGAGGGGCAGAAACGGACGCGTACAGGTGCGCTAGCCACGCTTGACAACCTTGTTGGTGAGAGTGCCGATGCCTTCGATGGTGACGGCGACCTCGTCGCCGACGTTCAGGGGGCCGACCCCCGCGGGGGTTCCGGTGAGGATGACGTCGCCGGGGAGCAGCGTCATGGCCTCCGAGATGTTGACCACGAGGTCCTCGATCGGGTGGATCATCTCGCTCGTGCGTCCCAGCTGGCGCTGTTCGCCGTTGACGGTGAGCTGGATGGTCAGGTCGTTCGCGCGGGCGAGGTCCAGGTCCGTCTCCACCCAGGGGCCGAGCGGGCAGGAGCTGTCGAAGCCCTTGGCCCGGGCCCACTGCTTCTCGCGCCGCTGCACATCACGGGCGGTGACGTCGATGGCGCAGGTGTAGCCGAGGATGACGTCCTTCACGCGCTCGCGCGGGACCTCGCGGCACATGCGGCCGATGACGACGGCCAGCTCGGCCTCGTGGTGCAGTTCCCGGGAGAACGACGGGTACTGGATCTCGTCGCCGGGGCCGATCACCGAGGTGGACGGCTTGAAGAAGGCGAACGGCTCCTCGGGCACGTCGTTGCCCAGCTCGCGGGCGTGCTCGGCGTAGTTGCGGCCGAATGCCACGACCTTGTTGGGGAGCACCGGCGGGAGCAGCCTGACCTTGCTGAGCGGCACCTTCGTCCCGGACAGCTCGAAGTCCGCGAACGGGATGCCCTTGATGATGTCGAGGACGAGTTCGTCCTGCTTGTCGCCCTCGACCGCGCCGAAGGCTACGTTCCCGTCGATGGAGAACCTGGCGATGCGCACGGGATGCTCGCGCCCCTCACTGAGAACCGGCGTATTGACGCCCCAGGTTATCGGAGCTATAGGACACTCACCGCTGGTGGGGGTGTCGCCGCAGGTCAGAGGCGGGTCACTGCATACGAACGCGGCCGGGGGACCGTTGTGGATCCCTCCGGCCGCGCCCGGTGAAGCCGTCGGTCACTCGCCCGCCGGGGCCCCCGAGCCCACCGGGACGTCCATGAGGACGGTGCGCCGGGGGTTGGCGGTCTGGGCGGGGAGGTCGACGGGGTGCTCCGGCAGCTCGGGCGTGTGCAGCTCGCCGGCGTCCTTCAGGTGCGCCAGGGTCGTGCGTCGCGGGTTGGCTATCTTGCGGAACATCATCGTCGTCTTCACCGTTGTCGTCCTGTGCCCTCTGGTGGAGTGGGTCGGCAGAGTCGCCCGTCTTGTAAAGCGTCAGGCTAAACATCCGATTCCCCGACGAAGTCGCCAACCGTCCCCGAGAAGTGTGTGAGTTTGCTCACCAACTCACGGGCAAACCGGTCAATTCCGGCCGTCAACCGGCCCTAACGAAACGGACATTGGGCCCCTGAACCCATCATTCCGCTCCTGATCATGGCGACTGGGACACCTGGCACCCAGCGGCAACTCGCCGATGTATGCCCGTTTTCGACCGAATATGACTCAACGGCTGGTAACGCACCACTCACAGGTTGTCACAGAGGTCACAGCTCGGCCCGCCGCCCTTGTTGGAGATCCTGCACTGTGCTGGAATTCCACGGACCGCCGCGGGATCGAGCCGGCGCACAGGGGGCGCGACACAGCGCCGAGTGGCGGCGAGACAGGGGGAAGCCAGCGCCGGTCACTCAAGACCACCCGGGGGGCGTATTCAGGGCGCTCCCCACAACGCCGACACCGTGTCCCTCCGTTCACCGGAGGGGCGCCTGGTCCAGAGGTTGCGACGCTAGTGCAGGGACGTTTCAAGAGGGATGGCAGCGCTTCGGCGGAGCCGGAGCCGCACGGCGGGACCGACCGCGGTTCGACGCCCCAGCACGCCCAGGGTCCGGGCCCGGCCCCGGCCAAGGACGGCGGCGGACGCCCCGGCGCCCCCGCCCTGTCGGCCCCCGCGAAGACGGCTCCCTCCGGCGCCCCCACGCCGACCGTGAAGCCCGCCCCGGGCGGCTCCGTCAGCTCCGGTTCCCGGCTGCACCTGCGCAACTGGCGCATCTCCACCCGCCTGGTCTCGCTGCTCGCGCTCCCCGTGGTGGCGGCCACCTCGCTGGGCGCCCTGCGTATCAACGAGAACCTGAACGACATCCAGCAGCTCGACAACATGAAGCTGCTGACGGAGATGACCAAGCAGGCCACCGAGCTGGCCGCGGCGCTCCAGGAGGAGCGCGACCAGTCCGCCGGCCCGCTGGCGCACGGCGGTCTGAACTCCGGCGACTACCAGATCAAGGCCTACCAGCAGAAGACCGACCGGGCCCGCGACGACTTCCTGGACGACTCCGAGAAGATCGACGCGGCGAGCAAGGACGGCAAGCTCCAGGGCGTGCGTGACGCGCTCGTCGGCCTCGCCAACCAGCTGGACGACCTGGCCAAGATCCGGCAGAAGGCGTACGGGTCGAAGCAGAACGCCTCCCAGACGATCGAGTCGTACCACCGGCTCATCACCCAGCTGATCGGCCTCTCCCAGGACATGGCCGAGGCGTCCAGCAACCCGGAGATGATCTCCCGTACCCGCGCCCTGGCGGCCTTCTCCACCGCCAAGGAGTACGCCTCCGTACAGCGGGCCATGATCGCCGCCGCGCTGCCGGCGACCCCCTCCACCAAGGGCGACCTCTCCGAGAACGACCGCCTCTACGGCCAGTCGGCGTACGAGAGCGAGAACTCCGAGCTGGCGATCTTCCGGAAGATCTACGCCGACCAGAACGCCGAGGAGCTGCTGAAGCCGATCGACGAGGGCAACCCGACGATCGAGGCGGCCGACACCTACGCCAAGCGCTCCTTCGAGTCCCCCGACGGCCTCCAGCAGCTGCCGGCGCGCTCCTACAAGGACTGGGTGGACGACAGCTCGACCAAGATCGAGCAGATGAAGAAGATCGAGCACACGCTCCTGGAGGAGATGGAGCAGAAGGCCCGCGAGCTGAAGAGCGCCACCCAGCGTGACGCCATCATCTCCGGTGCGCTGATCCTGCTCGTGCTCGGTGTCTCGCTGGTCGGCGCGTTCGTCGTGGCCCGCTCCATGATCCGCTCGCTGCGCCGGCTCCAGGAGACCGCGACCAAGGTCGCCCAGGACCGCCTGCCCGAGCTGGTCAAGCAGCTCTCCGAGTCCGACCCGCAGGACGTGGACACCTCCGTGGAGTCCGTCGGTGTGCACTCCCGCGACGAGATCGGCCAGGTGGCCGCGGCCTTCGACGACGTGCACCGCGAGGCGGTCCGCCTCGCCGCCGAGCAGGCCCTGCTGCGGGGCAACGTCAACGCGATGTTCACCAACCTCTCGCGCCGCTCCCAGGGTCTGATCCAGCGCCAGCTGTCGCTGATCTCCGAGCTCGAGTCCCGCGAGGCCGACCCGGACCAGCTGTCCTCCCTGTTCAAGCTGGACCACCTCGCCACCCGTATGCGCCGTAACGGCGAAAACCTCCTCGTGCTCGCCGGTGAGGAGCCGGGCCGTCGCTGGACCCGCCCGGTCCCGCTGGTCGACGTGCTGCGTGCCGCCGCGTCCGAGGTGGAGCAGTACGAGCGCATCGAGCTGGCCGCCGTCCCCACCACCCAGGTCGCCGGCCGGGTCGTCAACGACCTCGTGCACCTGCTCGCCGAGCTGCTGGAGAACGCGACCTCGTTCTCCTCGCCGCAGACCAAGGTCAAGGTCACCGGTCACGCGCTGCCCGACGGCCGCGTCCTGATCGAGATCCACGACACCGGTATCGGCCTGTCCCCCGAGGACCTCGCGGCGATCAACGAGCGGCTCGCCTCGCCGCCCACCGTGGACGTGTCGGTCTCCCGCCGCATGGGTCTGTTCGTGGTCGGCCGGCTCTCGCAGCGGCACGGCATCCGCATCCAGCTGCGCCCGTCCGACTCCGGTGGTACGACCGCGCTGGTCATGCTGCCGGTGGACGTCGCCCAGGGCGACCGCAAGCCGGTCCCCGGCAAGCCCGGCGCGCCCGTGTCCTCCGGTGGGCCCGCCGCCGCGCAGGCCGCCGCCGGTGCGGCCGCGGCCAGGCGGCAGACCGGGAACGCCGGTGGCGGCCCGGCCGGTGGCGGTCTGCTCGGCGGCGGTCCCGCCCCGCGCGGCCAGGCCGGTCCCGGCCAGGGTCCCCGCGCCGCGCTGTCCAACCCGGCCCAGGGCGGCCGTCCCGGAGCGCCGGGCGGTGCGCGTGGTCCGCAGGGCGGTGCCGGTGCCGCGCCGCAGCAGGGCGGCCGGGTGCCGGCCGGTTCCGGCGCGGGCGGCCGCGGCGCTCAGGCGCCCGGTGCGCCGCAGGGGCTGCAGACCGCCCACCCGAACGGTCCGCCGCAGGACCTGTTCGGCGCCGGCGGCAATGGCAGCGGCGGTGGCAGCCGTGGCGGCCGTGGCCGCAAGCGGTCCGACGGCCCGGCGGACCAGGGGCGCCGCCCCGAGCTGCCGCCGCGCGGCGGCCCGCGGGCCGAACTGCCCGGCGGCGAGCCGCAGTCCCGCACCCCTGGCTGGGCCGACCAGGCCCCGCTGTCCCGTGCCTCGCTGGACACCCCGCGCGGCCACGACGAGCAGGGTCCGGGCTCGACCGCGGAGATGCCCCGCGTCGACGACCGGGGTCCGGCCGTGACCGGCGAGTTCCAGCGTCCGGAGCTGCCCGGCGCGGGCAACTCCGCCCAGCAGACGGGTCAGTTCGCCCGCCCGGACGACCTCCAGCAGACGGGACGGTTCGCGCAGCCGGACAACGGCCGGCAGGCCGGCGGCTTCCCGCAGCCGGACAACGCGCAGCAGACGGGCCAGTTCCCGCAGCTCGACAACGCCCAGCAGACGGGCCAGTTCCCGCAGCTCGACAACGGCCGGCAGGCCGGCGGCTTCCCGCAGCTCGACAACGCCCGCCACACGGGGCAGTTCGCGCGTCCGGACGCCGAGCGGCAGGCGGGGCCCTTCGACGCTCCCGGTGCCCGGCAGGACACCGGTTCGTTCGCCCGCTCCGACGTGTTCGGCGCGCCGGGCTCCGGCCGGCCGGACAACGGCGGCCGGCACACGGGCCAGTTCCCGGCGCCGCAGGCCCCGCAGGCGTACGACGGCGGTTACGACGGCGGCTCCACCGGACAGCACGCCCTTCCCGGCCGGCCGGACCCCGGCCACACCGGGCAGTTCGAGCGTCCGCGGCCGGCCGGCCACGAAGATTTCGGCGCGCCGCACCCGGCCGCCCCGCAGCAGCAGCGTCCGGCGCGCACCGAGCCGGAGGCCCTGCCGCCGGCCAGTGGCCCGGGAGACGGTCGTACCCCGCTGTTCGACACGCTGGAGACCAACTGGTTCCAGCAGCAGCAGGAGAACGCGCCCGCGCCGCAGCAGAACCAGCCCCAGGCGCAGCCGCAGTCGCCCGCGTCCGCTCCGCAGCGGTCCGGGTCGAACACCGGCTCCTGGCGCACCTCGCCGAACGACGAACTCGTCCGGCAGGCCGAGCGCGTACGGCAGCCCGCCGCGGGCGGGGTCACCACCTCCGGCCTGCCGCGCCGCGTGCCCCGGGCGAACCTCGTGCCCGGCACCGCCCAGCAGCAACAGCACCAAAGCGGTCCGCAGGTCTCGCGTGCGCCCGATGACGTACGCGGCCGGCTGACCAATCTCCGTCGGGGCATCGCTCAGGGCCGTCAGGCCGGCAGCGGCCAGACCGGCAGCTTCCCGAGCCCCACTCACCAGCAGGAGCGTTAGTTGAGTCCGATGAGCCAGGCGGCACAGAACCTGAACTGGTTGATCACCAACTTCGTGGACAACACCCCCGGGGTGTCCCACACGGTGGTGGTCTCCGCCGACGGCCTTCTGCTGGCGATGTCCGAAGGCTTCCCGAGAGACCGCGCCGACCAGCTGGCGGCCGTCGCCTCCGGCCTGACCTCGCTGACGGCCGGGGCGTCCCGGATCTTCGAGGGCGGCACCGTGGCACAGACGGTCGTGGAGATGGAACGCGGGTTCCTCTTCCTGATGTCCATCTCGGACGGGTCGTCCCTCGCGGTGCTGGCCCACCCGGAGGCGGACATCGGCCTCGTCGGCTACGAGATGGCACTGCTCGTGGACCGCGCGGGTGCGGTACTCACCCCGGACCTGCGCGCCGAACTCCAGGGCAGTCTGCTCCACTGACCGGCCCCGGCACCACCCACCTCACGAAAACACCGTCCGGCCGCCACAATCCCCCCACCGGCCCCGTCAGACGGCTTGACTGACCGACTTGCTGTCCCGCCCGGAGGATTCATGACCCCGCCCACCGCCCATCATGATCCGTACGCGGAGCCGTACGGGGACGAGGGCGACCAGCCGCTGGTGAGGCCCTACGCCATGACCGGCGGCCGGACCCGGCCCCGCTACCAGCTCGCCATCGAGGCGCTGATCAGCACCACGGCCGACCCGGCCGTGCTCATGGGGCTGCTCCCGGAGCACCAGCGCATCTGCCACCTGTGCCGCGAGGTCAAGTCGGTCGCGGAGGTGTCGGCGCTGCTGAACATGCCGCTCGGCGTGGCCCGGATCCTGGTGGCCGACCTCGCAGAGGCCGGCATGGTCGCCATTCACCAGCCTGGTGGCGACGAGAACAACGGCGGCGCTCCGGATGTGACGCTGCTCGAAAGGGTGCTCAGTGGACTTCGCAAGCTCTGACGCGGGCCGGGCCACCACCTCCGCGAAGATCGTGGTGGCGGGCGGCTTCGGCGTGGGAAAGACCACGTTCGTCGGCGCCGTCTCGGAGATCAACCCGCTGCGCACAGAGGCCGTCATGACGTCCGCGTCGGCCGGCATCGACGACCTCACCCACACCGGGGACAAGACCACCACCACGGTGGCCATGGACTTCGGCCGCATCACCCTGGACCAGGACCTCATCCTGTACCTGTTCGGCACCCCCGGCCAGGACCGCTTCTGGTTCATGTGGGACGACCTCGTCCGCGGCGCCATCGGCGCCATCGTCCTCGTCGACACCCGCCGCCTCGCCGACTGCTTCCCCGCCGTCGACTACTTCGAGAACAGCGGACTCCCCTTCGTCATCGCCCTCAACGGCTTCGACGGACAACAGCCCTACACCCCCGACGAAGTCCGCGAAGCACTCCAGATCGGCCCCGACACCCCCATCATCACCACCGACGCCCGCCACCGCGCCGACGCCAAGAGCGCCCTCATCACGCTCGTCGAACACGCCCTGATGGCCCGCTTGAAGTAACACCCAAGTGCGACGGGCAATACGGCAGTTGTCGTAAAGGTTTCGGAGCCGGCTGTGGCCTTAGACACGGTCGGCTCCGGTGTTCATAACAGTTCGGCAGAGGAATGGCCGGGCATCACCACGCGACGCGTTCGAACGGTACCGCTGCGCGCACGAACCCCCCGCCTTTTGGCAAGGCTCGCTCTTTATGACCGTTTTATCTGGCGTTTACATTCGCTCCATCACGGGGTTCCGCTGTTTGGAATCGCGCTGGTCCACGTGCTGGAATGCCTGAACTGCCCAATGGTCCAAGACGTACCCCGTAGTGGTCTGTGGTGAACCGGGCTCTGAGAGACTGCGGCACGACGTAGGTGCCGACCGCCGAGAGGTTGTTGGTCGAGTGAGGCGAAGCAAGAACGGTCCCGAGCCGTCGGCGCGGGGCAACTTCACCCCGCCGCCGCGCGCTGCGGCGCCCACCCCCGTTCCCGGCGCGGAGCCGGCGGCGGCTCCGGCGTCCGGCGGCCGTCTCTCCCCGCGGAACTGGCGGGTGCCGACCCGGCTGAACGCGATCCTGCTCATACCCGTGATGGTCGGCCTCGTCATGGGCGGCTTCCAGGTGAAGAGCTCGATCGACACCTGGCAGGAGGCCCGTGACGCCGAGAACACCGCCCGGCTGGTGCGCGCCGCCCTCTCCTACGCCGACGCCCTGGAGAACGAGCGCGACGTCAGCGCCGAGCCGCTGCTGCTGAACAAGAAGGACGCCGAGAGCAAGGCGGCCGTCGACAACGCCCGCAAGGCCACCGACCAGGCCGCCAAGGTGTTCGACGACGCCGCGGAGAGCGCCCCGGACAAGTCGGGCATCAAGCGCCGGCTGACGCTGTTCCACGAGGCCGAGCCCCAGCTGGCCCGGCTGCGGCAGGCCGCCTTCACCTCCAAGATGACCGGCGTGAAGACCGAGGAAGGCTACGTCGAGGTCATCCACCCGCTGATGGAGTTCGCCAACGAACTCGGTCTGGGCACCGGAAACATCACCTCCTACGGCCGTACCGTCTACGCGATGTCGCTGACCAAGGCGGCGCTGTCGCTGGAGCGGTCGATCGGCACGCACCTGCTGGTCAAGCCCGGCCCGGACGCCCCGAACCTCGCGTCCCAGCAGATCTCCCTGTCCTCGTACGCCTACCTGGAGCGCATCGCGCTGGAGGAGTACAAGGGCGGTGGCACCGAGGCCGACGCGCAGAAGCTGGAAGAGGCCAAGTCGAAGGTCGAGGCGGACGCCGCCGCGCTGGCCCGCAAGGCCAAGGCCGAGGACCCCGAGTACGTCGCCCCGCCGTCGGACCCGACCGACATGGTGACGGCGCTGGCCACCATGAAGGACACCAGCACGCTCACCCGTGAGGGACTGGCCGCCAAGGGCATCACCACCGACAACTGGTGGGCGGTCAACACGCTGAAGTACAAGGCCTACCGCCAGATCGAGTCGGACATGGCCGACAAGGCGGTGAACGAGGCGTCCGGCATCGCCGACGACGCCAAGACCTCCGCCCTGATCACCGGCGCCGTCGTCGTCATCGGTCTGCTGGCCGCGTTCATCCTCGCCGGCATGGTGGCCCGCCAGATGAGCCGCGCGATGCGCCGTCTGCGCAACGCCGCCTTCGGCATCGCCGAGCAGCGGCTGCCGATGCTGGTCGACCAGCTCTCCCGCACCGACCCCGGCCGGGTCGACACCCGGGTCGAGCCGATCCCGATCACCAGCAAGGACGAGATCGGCGAGGTCGCCCGCGCCTTCGACCAGGTGCACCGCGAGGCGGTCCGGCTCGCCTCCGAGCAGGCGCTGCTGCGGGGCAACATCAACGCGATCTTCACCAACCTCTCGCGCCGCAACCAGTCGCTGATCGAGGGCCAGCTGACCCTGATCACCGACCTGGAGAACAACGAGGCCGACCCCGACCAGCTGGAGAACCTCTTCAAGCTGGACCACCTGGCCACCCGTATGCGCCGCAACGGCGAGAACCTGCTGGTCCTCGCCGGCGAGGAGCCGGGCCGCCGCTGGGACCAGCCGGTGCCGCTGATCGACGTGCTGCGCGCCGCCTCCTCCGAGGTGGAGCAGTACGAGCGCATCGAGCTGTCCGGTGTGCCGGAGGCCGAGATCCACGGCCGTGCGGTCACCGACCTGGTGCACCTGCTGGCCGAGCTGCTGGAGAACGCCACCACGTTCTCCTCCCCGCAGACCAAGGTCCGCGTCACCGCGACCCGGCTGCCCGACGGCCGCGTGATGATCGAGATCCACGACAAGGGCATCGGTCTGACCGCCGAGGACTTCGCGGACATCAACCACAAGCTGGCCAACCCGCCGACCGTGGACGCCGCGATCTCCCAGCGCATGGGCCTGTTCGTGGTCGGCCGGCTGTCCGACCGGCACGGCATCCGGGTCCAGCTGCGCCCCTCGGGCGAGCAGGCCGGTACGACGTCCCTGGTCATGCTGCCGGACGCGATCACGCACGGCGGTGGCGCCGAAGCCCCGCTGGAGCGCGACGAGTTCACCGTCTCGCAGATCATCCCGGAGCAGCAGTTCCAGGGCGGGGAGCCGGCCGGACAGCAGCAGCCGCTGCGCACCGCCGCCGAGCTGGGCTTCGACGACAGCCGGTACACCGGGGACGGCGACGGCGCCCGCGGGCTGGACCCCGTCGGCCGCACCCGGCTGCGCGAGGAGCGCCGCGCCGCGCTGGAGGGCCGGCAGGGCCGGCAGCACGCCGAGCCGCAGCACGAGACCGCCGGGTACCAGGACCCGTTCACCGGTGGGCAGCAGGCCTACCAGGAACAGCCGCAGCAGGCGTACCAGGAGCAGCAGGCGTACGACGCGCAGCAGCCTCAGCAGAACTTCGAGGCCCCGGCGTACGAGGAGCAGCACACCGGCTCGTACGAGGAACCGCACACCGGGTCGTACCAGGAACAGCACACGGGCTCGTACGAGGAACCGCACACGGGCTCGTACGAGGAACCGCACACCGGCTCCTACCAGGAGCAGCACACGGGCTCGTACCAGGAGCAGCACTCCGGGTCGTACGAGCGGCCGTACGAGCAGGCGTACGACGAGCAGTACTACTCGCCGACCGGTGAGGTCCCGCAGCCCGAGGGCTTCTCCGCCGACGGCGGTTACCCTGAGTCCCAGGCTCCGTACGCGGAGCCCGCCCAGCAGCCGTCCTACCAGGACGACTGGCCGCAGCAGGACGGTTACCAGAACGGCTATCCGGCCCAGTACGCTCCGGAAACGGAAACCCCGCGGGCCGCTGACGCGGATGAGCGGAACGGCGTAGGCTTCGACCGTCCGGGTACGGCCTCTCCCGCCGCGCACGAGGTGACCGACGCCGGGCTGCCCCGCCGTGGCGCCCCCGCGAGCGGATCCCACGGCGCCGGCTCCGCGAACTCGAACGCGAACGGCACGGCGCGCGTGCGGCAGGAAGCGGCGTCCCCGGCACCGGGGAACACCCAGGGCGCGGGCGGCGACGGCAACTGGCGGTCGGCGAACGACGAGCGGTGGCAGCAGGCCGCGCAGCTCCGGAAGCCCAAGGCAGGCGGGGTCACCGCCTCCGGTCTGCCGCGGCGGGTGCCCAAGGCCAACCTGGTCGAGGGTTCCGCCGAATCCACCCCCCAGGGAGGCCCACAGGTCTCCCGCGCCCCGGAGGACGTCCGGGGCAGGCTGAGCAACCTGCGTCGGGGCGTCCAGCGCGGGCGCAGCGCAGGCAGTGATACGAACGGCCAGGGCTTCGGTCCTGACAGCACCTACAACCAGGAGCGTTAGTGTGAGCCCGATGAGCCAGGCGGCACAGAACCTGAACTGGTTGATCACCAACTTCGTGGACAACACCCCGGGGGTGTCCCACACGGTGGTGGTCTCCGCCGACGGACTCCTTCTGGCGATGTCCGAAGGCTTCCCCCGCGACCGCGCCGACCAGCTCGCGGCCGTCGCCTCCGGTCTGACCTCGCTGACCGCCGGTGCCTCGCGCATCTTCGAGGGCGGCAACGTGAACCAGACGGTTGTGGAGATGGAGCGAGGATTCCTCTTCATCATGTCCATCTCCGACGGCTCGTCCCTCGCGGTACTGGCCCACCCGGAGGCGGACATCGGCCTCATCGGGTACGAGATGGCCCTTCTGGTGGACCGCGCGGGCACGGTTCTCACCCCGGATCTCCGCGCGGAGCTCCAGGGAAGCCTTCTCAACTAGTAATCGGACGATGCGTTTACGTGTCCCGGGGCCGTAAGGTTTCGGGACGCGGCTTCCACAGGGATGGGTGCCCCGCGCAGTTCGGAGGAGGAGAAAGTGGCAACACCCCCAGGCGATTCGTCTTCGGGCAACTGGTCGTACGGACCTGCCCAGGGCCAGCAGGACGGCTCGGCGAACCCGTACAACTTCCCCTCCGCCCCCAACCACCGCCGGCCCTACACCCCGCAGGGCCCCGGACCCTACAACCAGCCGCCGTACGACCAGCCGCAGGCACCGCGCATCCAGCCGGTCCAGCCGCAGCGCCGTCCCGAGCCGGCCCCGGCCACGGCGGCGAACAACCCCCTGGTGCGTCCGTACGCCATGACCGGCGGCCGGACCCGCCCGCGCTACCAGCTCGCCATCGAGGCACTGGTGCACACCACCGCCGCTCCGCACCAGATGCAGGGCCAGCTGCCCGAGCATCAGCGGATCTGCAACCTGTGCCGGGAGATCAAGTCGGTGGCCGAGATCTCGGCCCTGCTGACGATCCCCCTCGGCGTGGCCAGGATCCTCGTCGCCGACTTGGCGGAGGCGGGCCTGGTCGCCATCCATCAGCCCGGCGGCGACGAGAACGCCGGTGGCCAGCCAGACGTGACACTGCTCGAAAGGGTGCTCAGTGGACTTCGCAAGCTCTAGCGGCGGTCCTTCCCGCTCCACCACCTCCGCGAAGATCGTGGTGGCGGGCGGCTTCGGCGTGGGCAAGACCACGTTCGTCGGCGCCGTCTCGGAGATCAACCCGCTGCGCACAGAGGCCGTCATGACGTCCGCGTCGGCCGGCATCGACGACCTCACCCACACCGGGGACAAGACCACCACCACGGTGGCCATGGACTTCGGCCGCATCACCCTGGACCAGGACCTCATCCTGTACCTGTTCGGCACCCCCGGCCAGGACCGCTTCTGGTTCATGTGGGACGACCTCGTCCGCGGCGCCATCGGCGCCATCGTCCTCGTCGACACCCGCCGCCTCGCCGACTGCTTCCCCGCCGTCGACTACTTCGAGAACAGCGGACTCCCCTTCGTCATCGCCCTCAACGGCTTCGACGGACAACAGCCCTACACCCCCGACGAAGTCCGCGAAGCACTCCAGATCGGCCCCGACACCCCCATCATCACCACCGACGCCCGCCACCGCGCCGACGCCAAGAGCGCCCTCATCACGCTCGTCGAACACGCCCTGATGGCCCGCCTGCGGTAACTCCGCCCCTCGGGCAACCGACGCGGGCTCCTGTCGCTCTTCTCTGAGGACAGGAGCCTTTGTCGTGGTACGCAACGGTGGGTCCGGGATGCATGTGATCGAGGTCGACGGCTGGAGTGCGCTGCTGTGGGCGGCGCTGCTGCTGGTGCCGAGCGCGCTGGTGTCCTCCGCGCTGCTGTTCCCGCTGCGGGCCCGGCTGCGCAGCCCGCTGGTCCTCGGCTGGCTGACCACGTTCCTGACCGCCGTCCTGCTGCCGCTGTGGACGCCGGGCCTGCGCCTGACCTCCCTGTGGCCGGCGGTCTGCGTGGCCACGCTGTCCCTGCCGCTGGAGCCGTGGCTGCGAAAGCGGGACGAGAGACGGCGCGAGGGGTGACAATGCCCTCGATCGGGGTGTGTCGAGGGGGCGGGAAGTGAGCGCTGAGGCAGCGGCCGCGTTACGGCTGGGCACGACCGTGGCGAAGGCCGTGCGCTTGCAGCGGGGTGTGCACCGGCGGTTCGAGGAGATCGCGGACGCGGTGGCCAGATCATCCTCCTCTGAACGCATCACGGCCCCGCCCTCCCAAAGGAGCGACGGGGCCGTGGACCACAGAACTCAGTGCCAGCTGTGCGGTGCCCGGAAGCCGGGCTCGCGCTCCAGGCGGCGCCAGCCTGCCCGGGCGCGGACTCGGTGGGTCGTGGCCGGGAGCGGCTGCGCGGCGGCTCGGGCGAGGAGGAGGGCCGTGAGGGCGGCGACCTCCTCGGGCTCGGCGTGACCCTTTTCGACGCGGATGTCAGGAGTACTCATGGGTGTCGGTCTCCGTAAGGGTTACTGCGGCGGGTTGCCGTGCTTGCGGGAGGGCAGGTCGGCGTGCTTGGTGTGCAGCATCGCGAGCGACTTGATCAGCACCTCGCGGGTCTCGGCGGGGTCGATCACGTCGTCCACGAGGCCGCGCTCGGCCGCGTAGTACGGGTGCATCAGCTCGGCCTTGTACTCCTTGACCATCTTCTGCCGCATGGCCTCGGGGTCCTCGGCGGAGGCGATCTGCCGGCGGAAGATGACGTTGGCCGCGCCCTCCGCGCCCATCACGGCGATCTCGTTCGTCGGCCAGGCGTAGGTCAGGTCGGCGCCGATCGACTGGGAGTCCATGACGATGTAGGCACCTCCGTACGCCTTGCGCAGGATGAGCGAGATCCGCGGCACGGTCGCGTTGCAGTAGGCGTACAGCAGCTTCGCGCCGTGGCGGATGATGCCGCCGTGTTCCTGGTCGACGCCGGGGAGGAACCCGGGGACGTCCAGGAAGGTGACGATCGGGATATTGAAAGCGTCACACATCTGGACAAAGCGCGCAGCCTTTTCACTGGCCTCGATGTCCAGGACGCCCGCGAGGACCTGGGGCTGGTTGGCGATGATGCCGACGACCTGGCCGTCCAGCCGGCCCAGGGCGCAGATGATGTTGCGGGCCCAGCGCTCGTGGACCTCGAGGTACTCGCCGTCGTCGACGATCTCCTCGATGACCTTGGTCATGTCGTACGGCCGGTTGCCGTCGGCGGGGACCAGGTCCAGCAGGACGTCGCTGCGGCGGTCGACCGGGTCGGCGGACTCGACGCGGGGCGGGTTCTCGCGGTTGTTCTGCGGGAGCAGGGAGAGGAGGTAGCGCACCTCGGCGATGCACGTCTCCTCGTCGTCGTAGGCGAAGTGGCACACGCCGGAGGTCTCGGCGTGCACATCGGCGCCGCCCAGCCCGTTCTGGGTGATCTCCTCGCCGGTGACGGCCTTGACCACGTCCGGGCCGGTGATGAACATCTGCGAGGTCTCGCGGACCATGAAGACGAAGTCCGTCAGGGCCGGGGAGTACGCGGCGCCGCCCGCGCACGGGCCGAGCATCACCGAGATCTGCGGGATCACACCGCTGGCCTTGGTGTTGCGCTGGAAGATGCCGCCGTAGCCGGCGAGGGCGGAGACACCCTCCTGGATACGGGCACCGGCGCCGTCGTTCAGGGAGACCAGCGGCGCACCGGCCGCGATGGCCATGTCCATGATCTTGTGGATCTTGGTGGCGTGGGCCTCGCCCAGCGCGCCGCCGAAGATCCGGAAGTCGTGGGCGTAGACGAAGACCGTGCGGCCCTCCACCGTGCCCCAGCCGGTGATGACGCCGTCGGTGTACGGCTTCTTCGCCTCCAGGCCGAAACCGGTCGCCCGGTGCCGGCGCAGCTGCTCGACCTCCTGGAAGGACCCGGGGTCCAGGAGCAGCTCGATCCGCTCCCGCGCCGTCAGCTTGCCCTTGGCGTGCTGCGCCTCGGTCGCCTTCTCACTCGGACCCGCCACGGCCCGCGCACGGATCTCGTGCAGCTCGGCGACCCGTCCGCGCGCGTCCGTCGGCTCGCCGGTCGGCTCACCCGTCGTCTCTTCCAAAACGGTCATGTAGCGACCTTACGAAGGACACCAAGAAAAGCGAGCCGTCGACTCTGTACAGTCTCCGGCCCGTTTTCCTGGTACGTGTGAACAGAACCACCACGCGATGCAGCCGTTCCGACTGCTCAGCGGGGCATCTCGTTGTAGGGGGGCCACAAACCGATCAGCCGAGAGCCACCTCACATTCGTGGGTGGCGCATGCCATCCCCGGAGTGACAAGGACCCTCAGACGGCGGCCCGTCTCCAGCACCTCGACGCCGTCGCCGGCCCGGGTGACCGCGCGTACGGGGTGGTCCCAGACCACTTCGAGGGGGGTTCCGGTGCGCGGTGGCTCGCTGATCCGGAGGGAGGCCGTACGGCCCCGGCGCACGACGAGCACGCTCGCGCCGGCCGAGACGGTCAGCTCCCCCACCGTACCGGGCCCCCAGAAGGTGCACGCCGTCACCCCCGGCCGGGGTACGGCGACGGCCTGGGCGGTGGTGTCGTTGGCGAGGACGGTGAGCCAGTGCCGGTCGCCGGCCCGGGCGGCGGTCTCGGCGCGGGTGGCGCCGGGCAGCAGGACGTAGGCGTAGCGGGCGTCGGCGGGGTCGGTGCCGTGGTCGAGCCAGAGGGTCTGCCAGCGCCGGGTGCGCCGCTCGGGGCTGCTGGTGGTGTTGATGTCGGCCCAAGCGCCGGTGCGGTCCTCGCGCAAGGTGCGCAGTTCGCCGCCGTGGGGCAGGATCCAGCCGCCGTGCCCCTCCAGGTGGGCCCAGTTCCGGCCGCGTACGAGGGGCTGGGTGCCGTTCTCGCCCAGGTTGCGGTTGTCCACGACCGTCTCGACGGGTACGCCGTCGGCGCAGGTGATCCCGGCGCCGAGGCAGACCACGGCGTCGTCGAGGAAGAACCAGGACTTGCGGGCCTGGAGGGTGGAGCCGAGGCCCTTGAGGTGCTGGCCGACGGCCGCGTAGGTGCCGTCGGTGGTGCCGCCGACCCAGCGCACGGCCGGTCTGGGGGCGCCCCACTCGCCGCCGGCCCGGTCGGGGAGGCGTCGGGTGGAGACGGTGGTGCCGGGCAGCCGGTACCAGTCGACGGTGGGCCAGTACCAGTCGGTGTACTGGTCGCCGCTCCCCCGCGGCCACCAGGAGAGCATGCCGGAGCCGGTGTGCCAGCCGCGCGGGTTCTCGCCGTTGCCGCATTCGTAGTGGGCGATGCGGTCGCTTGCCATGGCGAGGGCGGCGGTGAAGCGGGGGGTGCGGTGGACGGCACGGTCCATGGCCGGGAAGAGCCGGTGCCCGAGGGGTTCCGGGGCGGCGGGAACGGGTGAGGCGGCGACGGCGTGCAGCCGGGCGAGATCGCCGACACCGAACTGACGGGAGGTCAGTATCGGCGACACGGTGTCCCGTTCGATCCACCCCTTGATGCGCCCGTACCACCGCTCCCGCTCCTGCGGACTCGCGCCCCCGGCGAGGAGGGCGATGGCGGCGATCAGGGCCTGACCGTGGTAGTGGTCGCCGCGCATCACCCCTTGGTCGTCGGAACGCGGCAGACCCCGGCTGATGGCACGGCCGTTGACGCAGTCCATGACCAGCCCGTCGTGGATCAAGGGAGCGTAGGCGTGCTCGACGCTGTCCAGGATGTGCTGCCGCCCGGGGTCGGTGATGTCCCACTGCGACCCGGCGAGCAGCGCGAACAGCCTCCCGAGGCCGTCGAGGAGGACCTGGCCGTAGGTGCCCGAGTAGGCGACCCAGGTGTGCTGGACGAAGGAGCCGTCGGCGTAGAGGCCGTCGCCCTGGGTGACGTACGGGAAGACGGGCGAGAGGGCGTCGCGGGCGAGGGCGATCTTCTGCGGGCTGCGGCCGAGGATGCCGCGCAGGGCGACCGAGCGGCACAGGTCGACGCGGTTGGCGCCGGTGCTGGTGCCGGAGTAGTCGGTGAGCATCGTGTCCGGTATGAAGTGGTCGACGGCCGCGCAGGCCGCCGCGACCCGGTCCGGGCCCGCGTGCGCGTAGAGCGCGGCGGTGATGTCCAGCAGCGTGCGGGGGCTGCCGATCTGCCACTCCCACCAGTTGCCGTAGCGGGTGGTGGCCGGGTTGTAGACGGTGGCGGTGAGGTGGTCGAGGCCGCGTAACACGTCCGTGAGCAGGCCGGGGTCGCCGGTGACACCGGTGCCGGTCTGGACGTACGCCTGGGTCATGGTCCACAGGCGGTTGTAGCTGAAGGTGATGCCGGAGGGCGGGTCGAAGGGGTGGCCGGGCCAGAGGGAGGCGGGACCGGGAAGCATGGTGGCCCGGAACTCCCGGGCTCTCTCCCCTAGTTGGGCGAGACGTGAGGCGTACGGTTCGGCGGCCGGGTCGTAGCCGGTGCCGAGCGCGATGCCGAGCCAGCGCCCGCGCAGCGTCTCGTACGGGTCGGGGCCGGCCGCCCGCGCGCCCCACCCGGGGGTGGCGGCGAGGGCGGCGGCCAGCAACAGTGCGCGTCGGGTCATGCGGAGGGGCCCGGTCACCGCCGTCGCCGCCCGGTCAGCAGCCGCCGCAGTTGTAGTAGAGGACGTCCCAGTGGTTGCCCTCGTCGGCGTAGATGTTGCCGGAGCCGGACTTGTACTGCGGGGCGCCGTCGCCGCGCAGGCCGATGTACGTGAAGGTGTTCTTGACGTACGAGGTCACGCACGTGTTCTTGCCGTAGTCGAGCTTGTAGCCGTTCCAGTGGGAGTAGGTGCCGGAGGCGTGGCCGGTCTCGGTGCCGCCGGTGATGTTGAGCGCGCAGCCGCTGGCGCTCTTGAGGGTCTGGGCGCCCTGGGCGGTGGCGAGGTTGAGCTGCTCGAAGGACGTGCAGGTGGGGTTGTTCCGGTCGGAGCAGTTGCCGGAGGACGACCAGGTGATGCCGGACTGGCGGAACATCGAGGTGGCGGTGGCGTGGCTGATCTTGGTGACGGCGATGGCGGCGGAGGCGTCCGGGGCGGTGCCTACGACGGCGAGGCCGGGGGCGGCGACGAGGGCGAGGGTGGCCAGCAGCGAGCGGATCTTCATGGGGGGCCTTCCTGCGATGGGCCGGGCTCTTTTCCGGGGCGGCTGTGCAGGTGGTGCAGGCGGCATCGTGCCCGAGGGAGAGGGGGGTGCACCAGAGGCACGAACGGGTGACTGTGTGTGCATGAGGTGACACGATGAGGTTGTAGTTGAATGCTAAACAGAATGGGGCTATGGTCGTGGCCGAACTTAGTTCAACGTTCAACGTTCAGCCAGGAGCACGTCATGGGCATCTTCAGCCGCAAGAACACCACCCCGTCCGCCCCCGCCGCGCCGGCCGTCGCCGGTCCCGACCTGACCGCGCTGACCGGTGACTACGTCATCGACCCGGCCCACAGCACGCTCGGGTTCGTCGCCCGGCACGCGATGGTCACCAACGTGAAGGGCGGCTTCGGTGACTTCACCGGCACGCTGCACCTGGACGGGGCCGAGCCGGCGAAGTCCACGGCCGCGCTGGATGTGCGGGTGGAGAGCATCGACACGGGTAACGCGGACCGGGACACCCACCTGAAGTCGGCGGACTTCTTCAAGACGGACGAGTTCCCGACGATGACGTTCCGGTCCACCGGGGTGGAGGCGCTGGGCGGGGAGGAGTACCGCGTCACCGGTGAACTGTCCCTGCTCGGTGTCACCAAGCCGCTGACCATCGACCTGGAGTTCAACGGCTTCGCCAAGGATCCGTTCGGCAACGAGCGGGTGGGCTTCACCGGCAAGGCGGAGATCCTGCGGTCCGAGTTCGGGCTGACGTGGAACGCGGCGCTGGAGACGGGTGGGGTGCTGATCTCCGACAAGGTGAAGCTGACGTTCGACGTCTCTGCGATCAAGCAGGCGTGAGGGTGTTGGGGGGCGCCGCCGTGGGTGTGGGGACCGGTGTTCGTCAGTGGCCGTGGGGCCGCTCGCTTCTCGGTCAGTGTCGGGCCTCCGCGAGGTGAGTCAAGGGCGCTGCGCGTCGCCTTCGGCGATGGCCCTTCGGGCCACCCTTGACACACCTCGCTCCAGCCCGGGGAAGAAGCGAGCGAGCGGCCCGAAGAAACAGTGGCCCAGCCCGGTACCGGACCCATCGGTGAGCTACGAGGCCCCGTCGACAGGGGGGCGCGGTCGCGCCTCGCCAGCACGCCGGGCCGGCTTAGCGGCCACCAGCCCGGTGGGGTGGCGCGCGGTCGCGCCTCGCCAGCACGCCGGGCCGGCTTAGCGGCCACCAGCCCGGTGGCGTGGTGCGCGGTCGCGTCTCGCCTGCGCGCCTGGTGCGGTCGGCGGCTACCGGCCCGGTGACGGGTGCGCACCCTCGCCTCGCCAGCACGCCGGGCCGGCTTAGCGGCCACCGGCCCGATGACGGGTGCGCGGTTCTCATCCGGCATGCACGCCGGGTGCGTTCGGCGGCTTGCGGAGGGTGGGCGGGGGATCCATGAGTTCGGCCTCGACCGGTGGGGGCGAGGGGGTTAGTTATGGACAGGTATTCCAAAATGAGCCTCCGGGTGGACTGGCCCGGCTAGGGAGCGCATCGCCTGGTGCGGGCGCGGGCGTGCGTGGCGATCGTCAGTTCGGTCGTGGCCGCTCGCAAAAGGGGCCGCCCAGGTGGGTGATCGGTGGCAGCCGTTCGCACAGAGGCCACCCAGGTGGGGCGTCGGCGGCAACCGCTCGCAAAGAGGACGCCCAGGTGGGGTGTCGGTGGCGGTCGCTTCCGGGCGGGCGGGAAGTGTCTTCGCCTCGGTGATGGCCGCGCTGTCCGCGCGCGGGGTTCGGTTTTCCGAACCTCCGGTTCGGGGGTGGGCACGATCGATCGGTGTGCCTCGTCCGTCGAGGATGAAGACATGGCTGAGATGGCGATGGATGTCGCGGGGGGAACCGCCGTTCGGGCGGAGGGCCTGCACCGGGAGTACGGGCGTGGCGGCGCCGCCGTACGGGCGTTGCGTGGGGTGTCGGTGGCCCTCGCGTCCGGCACGTTCACGGCGGTGATGGGGCCGTCGGGCTCCGGCAAGACCACCTTGCTGCACTGCCTCGCGGGGATGGACCGGCCCACTCGGGGTGCCGTGTGGTGGGGTGGTACCGAGGTTTCCCGGCTGTCCGAGCGGCGGCTGGCGGCCCTTCGGCGCAGCCGGGTCGGGTTCGTGTTCCAGGCGTTCAATCTGATGCCGGGGATGACGGTCGCGCAGAATGTCGAACTTCCCGGCCGGCTGGCCGGTGAGCGGCCCGAGCGGGGCCGGGTTCTGGACGCGCTCGACCGGGTCGGACTGGCCGGACGCGAGCGGCACCGGCCCGGGCAGTTGTCCGGTGGGCAGCAGCAGCGGGTGGCGATCGCGCGGGCGCTGGTCTCCCGCCCTCGGGTGCTCTTCGCCGACGAGCCGACCGGCGCGCTCGACCGGGCCACCGGCCACGAGATCCTCGCCCTGCTGCGCGCCGGTGTGGACCGGGAGGGCCAGACCTGTGTGATGGTGACCCACGACCCGGTCGCCGCCGGGTACGCGGACCGGGTGCTGCTGCTCGCCGACGGCCTGGTGGTGGACGAGCTCGACCGGCCCACCGCCGCCCGGGTCGGCGAGCGGCTGAGCCGGCTGGGCGGGTGACGGCGATGGTCTCGGTCGCCCTCGGGCAGATGCGCCGGCGTCCGGCTGCCTTCGCCGGTCTGGCGTGCGCGCTGTTCCTCGCGATCGCCACCCTGACGCTGTTCGGCTCGCTGTTCGCCGCCGACGTCACCGCGCCCGCGTCCGCTCGGAGGGCGACAAAGGGTCCGGGAGTGGCGGTGATCGCCGGTGCCTTCGGCGAGATCGCCGTCCTGGTGGCGTTCTTCGTCGTGGTCAACGCGTTGGGCTTCGCCCTCCGCCAGCAGCACCGCGAGCTGGCCCTGCTGCGCACCATCGCGGCGACGCCCCGTCAGACCCGGCGGCTGGTACGTGCCCAGGTCGTCGGGACCGCGTTGCTGGTGGCCTTGCCCGGCTGGGTCGTGGGCGGGGCGGCGGCCCGTCGCTTCCTCGCCGAGCTACGGCGACTGGGGCTGGCCGCGCCGGGCGTGCGGGTGCCGGGGACACCGCTGCCGGTGCTGGTCGCACTGGCCGCCACGCTCGCCGTCGGCCTGGCGGGCTCGGCCGTCGCGGCCCGGCGGATCTCGCGGATCGCGCCGTCGGCCGCCCTCACCGCCAGCTCGACCGAGCACGGGCGGACGGGCGCGCCACGCCTGCTCGCCGGGCTCGGCGCTCTGGTGGGGGCAGGTCTGCTGCTGCGACTGTCCGCGACGCGGCCGGCCGAGGAGATGGACAAGGCGGGGCAGGCGGCATTGCTCGCCGCGGTGGTCCTGCTGGTCGCGGTCGCCCTGCTCGGACCGCTCGCCATACGCTTCCTGGTGGCCGTGCTGGGGGTGCCGGTACGGGCTGTGGCGCCCGGTGCGGGGTGGCTGGCCCACGCCAACCTGAGCGGGTACGCGCGGCGGCTGTCGTCCGCGGTGGTGCCGGTCGCACTGCTCGTGGGGCTGTCGGGCACCATGCTGATCATGACGGAAACCGCCGAGCACGCCGCGCGGGCGACGGCCACCGGTGTCACCTCCGCCACGGACGTCTGGCTGCGCCAGGCCGAGGTGGCGCTGCTGGCCTGCTTCGCCGCCGTGTCCACCGTCAACACCCTGGTCGCCGTGACCGCCGAACGGCGCCGCGAGTTCGCGCTGCTGCGGCTGGTCGGCGCGCACCCGTGGCAGCTGATGCGCCTGCTGGCCGTGGAGGCGGCGCTGACCACGGCGGTGGGAGTGCTGCTCGGCGCGGCGGTCGCGGGGGCCGCGTCGGCGGCGTTCAGCACGGCGTCGACCGGCTCGGTGGCACCGGCCGTCCCGGTGGCCGCCTCCTTGTACATCGTCGCGGGCGCGGCGGCGCTGACCTTCCTCACCGTCCTCGCCACCGGCCTGCGGGTGGTGCGCGGTCCGGCGGCGGAGCTGGTGAGCGGTGACCGTGACTGAACACGGCGGTGAGCCGGCTGCCGAGCGCGTCGAGCGGCGGCGATACCTGTCCGTCCGGGGCGGCGAATGGGCGTTCGCGGTCGTTGGGCTGCCGTTCGCGCTGCTCGGCGGCGGCTACGCACTGGCCGTCCTGTACGCGGGAGCGCTGCTCTCGCTCACCGTGGTCGGGCTGCCGTTCGTGGTCGCCGCGCTGCTGGGCGCGCGTCGTCTCGGCGCGCTGCACCGGTGGCTGGCCGGCCGGCTGCTCGGTGAGTACGTCGAGGCGCCGGCCGGGCTGCGCCGCCCGGCGGGTGTGTTCGCCCGTGGCCGTGTCGTTCTGACCGATCCGGTCGCCTGGCGGGCTCTACTCTATCTGGTGCTGCGCCTGCCGCTCGGAGTGCTCGGCTTCACCGTGGCCGTGGCCCTTCCCCTCGGCTGCGGCTGGCTGGTCGCCTTCCCGCTCTGGGTCCGCGCGTGGGACGGCGCGCGGCCGGCCGGCTGGCTGGACGCGGCGTCCGTCGTCATCGGCCTGGTGGTGCTGTCCGCGGTGCCCGGCGCGGTGCGGGCGCTGAGCGGAGTGAACCGCCGGCTCGCCCGGCTGCTGCTCGGCCCGGCCCGTACCCAGCAGCGGGTCCGGGAGCTGGAGACCGCCCGGGCCACCCTGCTCGCGGACAACACCGACCAGCTCCGGCGCCTGGAGCGCGACCTGCACGACGGCACCCAGGCCCGGTTGGTCGCTCTGGCCATCACCCTCACGCTGGCCGAGGACGCGCTCGTGCCTCCCGCCGGTCCGGACCTCGGGCGGCTGCGCACCCTGATGAGCCGGGCCCGCGGCCAGACCGACGACGCCATCACCGAATTGCGGCGGCTGACCCGGGGAATTCACCCGGTGGCGCTGGACGGCGGCCTCGGCGAAGCCTTGCCGGGCCTCACCGCCACGTCGCCGGTGCCGGTCACCATCCGCCTGGACCTGGGAGAACGCCCGCACCCGGTGGTCGAGCGGGTCGTCTACTTCTGCGCCGCCGAGCTGCTCACCAACATCGCCAAGCACAGCGGTGCCCGCTCGGCCGAACTCACCGTGAGCACGGCTGACGGCCGCGTGCGCCTGCGTGTGAGCGACGACGGTCGTGGCGGTGCGGCGCTCGGTGCCGGTACCGGTCTGACGGGGCTGGCCGAGCGGCTCGCGGCGGTGGACGGAGTCCTGCGGGTGGACAGCCCGCCCGGTGGACCCACCGTGATCGTGGCCGAACTGCCGACGCGTCTTCGGTAAGCGTCAACCCCTTGTCTCGGACAGGTAGTTGAGAACGGCCTTCACTCGGCGGTTGTCGGTGTCGGTCGCCCGCAGGCCGAACTTGGTGAAGACGGCGGCGACGTGCTTCTCCACCGCCCGCTCCGACACCACCAGCAGCGCGGCGATGGAGCGGTTGGAATGGCCTTGTGCCATCAGCTCCAGCACGTCGCGTTCGCGTGGCGTCAGGGTGTCCACCACCCGTCTGCGCTGTCCGCCACGCATCAGATGAGTGACCACTTCCGGGTCGAGCACGGTGCCGCCGTCGGCGACACGGTGCAGGGCGTCGACGAACTCGCTGGTGCGGGCGACGCGTTCCTTCAGCAGGTAGCCGATGCCCGCCGCGCCGTCCGCCAGCAGCCGGGTGGCCCAGGCCGTCTCCACGTGCTGGGAGAAGACGAGGATGCCGACCTCGGCCGTTCTCGCGCGGATCTCGACGGCGGCGCGGATGCCCTCGTCGGTGTGCGTGGGTGGCATGCGGATGTCCACCACTGCCACGTCGGGTCGGTGTTCGGCCACCTCGGCGAGCAGTTCTGATGCCGTACCTGCGGTGGCCACGACCTCGCAGCCGCGGGCGCCGAGCAGTTCGACCATGCCGTCGCGCAAGATGACGGAGTCCTCGGCGAGTACGACGCGCAGGTGCCTGTTGATCACGGTCGCCATTATCGGGTGGGGTTGGGGGGCGCCGCCGTGGGTGTGGGGACCGGTGTTCGTCAGTGGCCGTTGGGCCGCTCGCTTCTCGGTCAGTGTCGGGCCTCCGCGAGGTGAGTCAAGGGCGCTACGCGTCGCCTTCGGCGATGGCCCTTCGGGCCACCCTTGACACACCTCGCTCCAGCCCGGGGAAGAAGCGAGCGAGCGGCCCGAAGAAACAGTGGCCCAGCCCGGTACCGGACCCATCGGTGAGCTACGAGGCCCCGTCGGCAGGGGTGCGCGGTCGCGCCTCGCCAGCACGCCGGGCCGGCGAAGCCTACCGGCCCGGTGGGGGGTGCGCGGTCGCGTCTCGCCTGCACGCCGGGTGGGGTCGGCGGCCTGCGGACGAGTGGGTGGTGAGTACTGCTGCCACCTTCCCCGCATGGCGGGTGGCTTTTCGCGGCCCCGCCTCACCGGATTCGGGGGCGGGCACTGGCACCATGACGGCCGCTACCGCCCCGGCGGGGCTGGCGGTCAGGGGGTTAGTTATGGACAGGTGTTCCAAAACAGCCCACGGGGCACGTCGCCCTCCTCACCCCACGACGCACGAGCGGGTTCCAGCAAGCCCTGTGCGACCACTGGCGCTCCCGGGCCAGGGGCCAGGGGGGGGGCCAGTGGGTCGGGGACAGTTCTGGACACGTAGTCCAAAACGAGCCACCAAGGCTCGGGGGCTGGGGTCAGGAGTTAGTTATGGACAGGTATTCCAAAACGAGCCACCCTGCGGATGGGCCAACAATCCCGGCCCCGGCCGTCAGACGCCGAACCGGCCCGGCGTCCATGCGAGGCGCCGTCGCGCACCCGCCACCGGGCCGGAAGCCGCTGAGCCCGCCCGGCGTGCTGACGAGGCGCGAGCGCGCATCCCCGACCCACGATGCGAACGCAGCCGACGGTAGGGCCCGACCAAGTTCAGCCGGCCACTTTCCCCCGGCCGCCCGCTCGCTTCTTCCCCGGGCTGGAGCGAGGTGTGTCAAGGGTGGGCCGCAGGCCCATCGCCGAAGGCGACGCGCAGCGCCCTTGACTCACCTCGTGGAAGCACGACACTGACCAAAGAAGCGGGCGGCCCCACGGTCACTTCACGAGGAACTCACACCACACGATCTTTCCTGGGTTCCGCTCCCCCACGCCCCACTTGTCAGCCAGGGCCGCAACGAGAAGCAGCCCCCTCCCGTGTTCCGCGTCCGCATCCGGCGTCGGGTCCGGGCAGCCGACCTCACCCGGACCACTGTCGTGCACCTCCACACGTAGCGCGCCCTCCGCATGCAACACCAGCCGGAGGAGAAAACCACGGCCTGCGGGGACGCCATGGAGAAGGGCATTGGTCGCCAACTCACTTACGCAGAGCAAAACATCGTCTCCACGCTCGGCCGCCGCCCAGTCGGTCAACGTCTGCCATGCGAACTTCCGTGCGAGCCGTACCGATCTGCGGTCGCGACGGTAGAACGCCTGGCGTGTGTGGGGGTGTTGGGTCTGTGCATTCACGAGGTCACTGTCACTGTCCGTCACTACAGTGGGGCAGTGAGTGAAGTCGTAGTTCTCATTACTACGAGTCCACTACGACAGATCGGCGTGCATATGGGGGAAAGGAACGGCCATGCACGAGGCACCAAGGCCCAAGAAGGTCGGTTCGTGGTACGCGGTCGGCGCGCTCGTCGCCCACTACCGCAAGAAAGCACGCCTGACCCAAGAACAGTTGGCCGAGATGGCCAACATCTCCGTCGACACGGTGAGGTCCATCGAGCAAGGGAGGCTCGCCCTACAGCCCGATCGAGCCGAGCAGTTCGATGAGCTGCTGGGTACCGGCGGCGCGTTAGTAGTACTTGTGTCCAAGCTGCCGATTCGAGACCGGGTCGTGCAATTCGCGCAGGGACTGGTGGATCACGAGCAGGAGGCCGTCAGCTTCCTGACGTACGAGACTCTCGTGGTTCCGGGTCTTCTCCAGACACCTGACTACTGCCGGGCCGTTTTCGACTATCGGTATCCGGCACTCGGCAGCGAGAGAGCCGATCAGTGGGTCCAGGCTCGCATGGAGCGACAGTTGATCTGGCAGCGAGACCGGCCGCCCGTGGGCCACTTCATCCTGGAGGAGAGCATCCTGCGGCGCCCCCTGGGCGGCCCGGAAGTCTTGCGCGAGCAGATTCGGCAGATCCTGGAGCTCACCCGACCAGTCCACATGGGCGTGCAAATCATGCCCATGGACTACACACCTCACGCTGGGCTGAGTGGGCCCATGGTGCTGCTCGAAACACCTGAGCACGAACGGCTCGTCTACCTGGAAGTCCACCGCGCCAGCTTCCTCGTCGATGATCCGGAAGAGGTCAGCTACTACCACCACAAATATGCGATGCTGCGGTCTCAGGCGCTCTCCTGTGAGGAGAGCGAGGACTTCCTGAAGGATCTGCTAGGAGAGTCATGAGCACCGCAGCGGCACTCGCATGGTTCAAGTCCAGCTACAGCAGCAGTGAGGGCGGCAACTGTGTCGAACTCGCCTACACGTGGCGCAAGTCCAGCTACAGCAGTGACGAAGGCGGCAACTGCGTAGAGGTAGCCGCCCACCCCTCCGCCATCCACATCCGCGACTCCAAGATCCCCACCGGCCCCATCCTTAACCTCTCCCCCACCACCTGGAGCGACTTCCTTGACGGCATCGCGCGCTGAAGGCGCTGAAGCGGAATGGGTCCACATCACTTCGTACCCGAACGTGCCCGGTCGGCCGCACGCCGTGCACTCGCTGCTCGGTTGACTGCGTGAGCGCGGCATCGACTGGATGCCGTTCACGCCGGAGGAGATCCGGATCGACCTGATGTGCGGGCGAGGCGACGACGGGCACTGGCACGGGACCATCGGGGTGAGCGTCGACGCCTCCGCGCTGTGGCGGCTCGGGCTGCACCCCGGCCAGCCGACCTCGGCCGTGACCGGAACCTCCCCGCCCGCCTGGTGGCACGCGGCCGGTGAGCGCTACGCCACCCGGCGGGGTCAGTAGCCCCCGCCGAAGTCCCCACCGCCACCGCCGCCACCGCCGCCGAAGTCGCCGCCCCCGCCGAAGCCGCCCCCGTCACCGAACCCGCCCCCGAAGTCGCCGGAGTCGAAGTCGGTGCCGGACACGTCTCCGCCCTCGTAGCCACCGCCGCCGATACCCGCCTGGTCACCGAAGTCGCCGTACCCGGCTCCGTAGTCGGCGGCGTACGTGGGCGTGGCCATCAGGCCGCCCAGCATGGTGCCGACAAGGAGCCCGGGCAGCAGGCCGCCGCCGAAGTAGCCGCCTGCCCAGGGACCGTAGGCGGGGCCCGCGTCCCAGTAGGGGCGGCGGCCGTAGTCGGTGTCGACCTCTCGGATCACCGGGTCCCGGCCGTCGGCCAGACGGGTGGCGTCGGCCGCGCAGACCGGGACCTGGCGGGGGGCGCCGCCGGGCGGCACCCAGGTGGCGTCCGAGACCGAGGGGCCGTGGCGGGGGTCGAAGAAGCAGGGTGGGCGGCGCTCCGGCAGCGGGCGGCCCTCGCGGCGGGCGGCCAGCCGGGCCAGGGAGAAGCGTCCGTCCTCCAGTGCCTCGGTGACACCGCGCACGTCCTCCGGGCGTTCCGCCATGGCCATGCGCTGTTTCGCCGTGTCGTAGGCGTCGAGCGCGTGCTCGTAGTCGGCGCGCATGGCGTCGTCCGCGCCGGGGGCCGCCGGCTGGAAGTCGAGGCGGTCGAGTTCCTCGCCGAACGCGGTGATGTCCTCGTCCACGACCACCCGCAGCCGGTCCAGCGCGGCCCGCTGCTCGTCCTCGCGGCGGCGCCGGTTGCGCCGGACGAGGGTGTACGCGCCCGCGCCGGCGATCACCAGGACCGCGGCCGTCGTGATCAGGGCCGTGCCGGACACGCCGTCGCCCGTGCCGCCCCAGCTCTTGGGGGCGTGGCCGCCCATGTTGAGCAGGGCGCGGTCGGTGAAGTCGGCCAGCTGGGTCTTGGTGTCCTCGCCCTGGACGCTGCGGACGAGGTTCTGCCGGGCCGTGGGCGACATGACGGAGGCATCGGCGCGGGCGTCGAAGCGGTCGCCGAGGCGGATGCCGTACAGGCCGGTGATGCCGGTCGCCGCACGGAGGTCGGTGAAGAGGCCCGCGGTGGGGTAGCCGGCCGGGAGGACCGCGATGAACAGGGGTTTGTCCGCGCGTTTGATCCGGGCGGCGAGCGCCTCGGCGGTGTTGGCGGGGAGCTGGTCCCGGGCCGCCGGGTCGACGTAGACGGGGCTCTTGCGCAGGGCCTGGGCGATCGTGGAGACGCTGGTCTCCGCGCTCGCCGGGGGCGCGTACAGGGTCGCCAGCACCAGGGCCAGGGCGGCCAGCAGCAGGGCGGGGAGGCTTCGGGTCCGCGGAACGGCCTTCATACCTAAAAATTACCCGAAACCTCCCCAAAGGGGGCGTTCTCCTGCTCCCCGATCAGGCGGCTCGGTACGCCTCCGCCAGCTTCTGCACCGCCTTTCCGTACCGGCCGGTCAGCAGCAGGTGGTCCGCGTCGGCGAAGGGCCTGGACACCGCCTGGGTGAGGTGGCCGGCCGCCTTCTGCTGGACCAGGAGGCGGGCCCGGGTGACCAGGGACCGGCCCGCGCGGTCATCGCCGTGGCGTTCGGCCCGCGCCGCCCGGGCCGCCAGGGCGCGCAGGGTGGACGTGCCGCCCTGCGGGGGCTCGGCGAGGGTGGTCAGACCCCAGCCGTACGGGAACTGCGGGTCGTACGCCGTGTCGCCCACGTTGATCGGGAGCTGCGCCTCGGACTTCGGCCAGCTGACCGGGAGCTGTCCGGTGAAGGGTCGCTTGCCGTACAGCACGTCCGCGACGCCGTCGCCCTCGGTGCCGGGCAGCCAGGAGGCCACCAGGGCGTCGATCTTGTCCAGGCGGTCCCCGATGAGCTGGGGGCGGCCGGAGACGATCAGCACCGCGCACTCCATGGCCGCGCAGACCTTGTCCACGGCGGCCTGGTCGGCGGCGGACAGGGTGAGGTCGTGGCCGTTGCCCACGTCTCCGGCGCCCTCGGCGTACGGGGTCTCGCCGACGACGACCACGCCGACGTCGTAGCCGCCGGTCGGGGCCGAGGCGTCCTTGGAGTAGGTGACCTGGCCGCCCGCCTTGCGCAGGCCCTGGAGGATGGTGGTGCCGGGCACGATGTTCCCGGAGGAGCCCTGCCAGGTGACGGTCCAGCCACCGGTCTGATTGCCGATGTCGTCGGCGTTGGACCCGGCGACGTACACCTTCTGGGTCTTCTTCAGCGGCAGCAGACCGCCCTTGTTCTTCAGCAGCACCTGCGACTCGGCGGCGGCCCGGCGGGCGACCTTCCGGTGCTCCGGGGAGCCGATGGCGGCCGCGTGGGTGGTGTCGGCGTAGGGGTGCTCGAACAGGCCCAGCTTGAACTTCTCGGTGAGGATGCGGGCGACCGCGTCGTCGATCCGCTTGCCCGTGACCCGGCCCGCCCTCGCCTCGTCGGCGAGCGTGGTACTGAACTCCTTGTACGAGTACGGCACCATCATCATGTCCACGCCCGCGTTCACCGCCGCGCGGACCTGGGCGGCCCGGTCGCCGGGGAGCTGGTCGGTGGCGTTGTAGTCGCTGATCACGAAGCCGTCGAAGCCCATCCGGTCCTTGAGCACGCCGTTGATCATGTCGCCGCGGGCGTGCATCTTCACCGCGCCCTTGCCGTCGCCGAGGTCCAGGGAGGAGTACGACGGCATGACCGTGCCGACCCCCCGGTCCACGGCCTCCTGGTACGGCGCGAGGTGGATGTCCTCCAGTTGCTTCCGGGTGACCGTGGTGACGCCCTGGTCGATGGTGTACGTGCCGGTGGTGGAGGAGCCGTACGCGGTGCCGCCGTCGGCGACGAAGTGCTTGGCCGTGGCCAGCACCTTGTCGTTCCGGCTCAGGTCCTTGCCGTTCGCGCGGCCCTGGAGGCCCTGGATCACCGTCTCCATGGACTCCACGAGGGCCGGGTCCTCGCCGTAGGACTCGTAGGCGCGGCCCCAGCGTTCGTCACGGCTCACGCAGAGGCAGGGCGCGAAGTCCCAGGGAACGCCGGTCGCGCGGACCTCGGCGGCCGTCACCGCGCCTGTCTCGTACGCGAGTCGGGGATCGCGGGCGGCTCCGATGCCGATGTTGTGCGGCAGGATCGTGGCGCCGGTGAGGTTGTTGTGGCCGTGGACCGCGTCGACGCCGTAGATCAGCGGGATCTGGAAGCGGGTGGCCTGGGCGCGCAGCTGGAAGGCGTCGATCATCTTCGCCCACGCCTCGGGGGTGTTGGGCGTGGGGGTGGAGCCGCCGCCGGACAGCAGTGAGCCGAGGGCGTAGGCGGTGATGTCGGCGCCCTGGCCGACGGCACCGCGCTCGGCCTGGGTCATCTGGCCGGCCTTCTCCGCCAGGGACATCCGGCCGAGCAGGTCCGCGACCCGCTTGCGGATGGGCAGCTTGGCGTCCAGGTACGGCAGTCCGTGGGCGTCGATCACGACCTGCGGGGTCTCCGCGGGGGCCTTGGCGCCGGTGACCGTGAGCTTCAGCGGGACGGTCTCGGCGGGTTCGGCCGTCCGGTCGCGGCGGGTGGGCACCTCGATGGTCCGGGTGGCGCCGGAGGCGGTGCCGGCCGGGAAGGTGAGGGTGCCGGAGACGGGGGTGTAGTCCGTGCCGGAGGTCGCGGTGCCGCCGGCCGTGGTGTAGGTGACGGTCACGGGGTCGGCTAGGGGTGCCTCGCCGGTGGTGGCGACCGACACCTTCACCTTCGCCGTTCCGCCCTCCTCGACCGGGTGGACGGGCGCGTCGGTGGTGACGGAGGCGCGCAGGGCCGGGTCCGCCGTGCCGTACAGCTCCACGCCGTCCATGGCGAAGTCGCCCTTGGCGCCGGGCGGGAGGGTGACGGAGTAGCCCCACATCTCCTTCAGGCCGAGGATGTGGTCGATACCGCCGACGGGCTGGTAGTCGGTGCGGTAGGCGAAGTCGGTGAAGGGGAGTTCGACCTGCTTCCAGCCGGTGAAGTCGTCGGTGAAGGCCGTCGTCCAGAGTTCGGATGCCTCGCCGTGGGCGCCGCCGTCCTTGATCTCGACGGTGATCTTGCGGCCGTTGTTCCGGCCGTCCCACCAGAAGCGGATGCCGCGGTGGGCGGACCAGTCGTGGGCGGGGGCGGTGGCGGCGTAGTCGTGGGTGAAGCCGCCGTAGCCGCTGATGTCGTAGGTGCCGGTCAGGACCTTGGCGCCCTCGGGGGCGTCGGCGCGGTCGGCCAGGCGGAGCGCGGGCGGGTCGTCGGTGTCTCCGCCCCAGGTGAAGATGCCTTCGGCGGGCTGCTTGGCGAAGGGCACCTCGCCCTCGAAGCGGTCGACGGTGGTGGGGGGCGGCTCGTCGGCGGCGCGGGCGGTGGCCGCCCAGGGCAGCAGACCGGCGAGGAGCGCGGCGGAGGCGAGCAGGGCGGTTCTTCGCATGGACCTTCCCTTGACTCTCACGGTTCACTCATGGACTCTCGTGGTTCACTCAGGACTTAGCTCACGCCGTGAGTTAACTAGGGCCTCACACGCCCGTCAAGACGACCCGTCAGCCCTCCCCACCCCGCAGAAAGGGCGACGCACCATGAGGAGAACCCCCCGCGCGGTCCGGCTGCTGCTGGCCGGACTGCTCTCCGCCGCCGGGTACGGCGTGGCCGCGGTCCCCGCGCACGCGGCCGGTGAGCAGGTCACCGCCTGGCTGACCACCACCGACGACTCCGCCGGCCGGCACGTCGTACGCGGCCTGGCGCCGCAGACCCCGTTCGCCTTCCAGTCCGGCGCGGGCGGGAGCGGCGAGAACATCACCGTGGACGAGAACACCCGCTACCAGACCTTCACCGGCGGCGGCGCGTCCTTCACGGACACCGCCGCCTGGCTGCTGAACGGCAGCGGCGCGCTGACGCCGACGGCCCGCGACGCGGCCATGCGCAAGCTGTTCTCACCCACCGACGGCATCGGCCTGTCGTTCCTGCGCAACCCGATGGGCGCCTCCGACCTGGCCCGCTACGGCTACACCTACGACGACGTGCCCGCCGGGCAGAGCGATCCTTCGCTGGCGAAGTTCTCCATAGCGCACGACCTGGCGGACGTCGTCCCGCTGACGAAGCAGGCGCTCCAGCTGAACCCGTCCCTGACCGTGATGGCCTCGCCGTGGACGGCACCGGCCTGGATGAAGGACAGCGGCTCCCTCAACGGCGGCTGGCTGAAGGCGGAGGACTACGGCGCGTACGCCTCGTACTTCGTGAAGTACCTCCAGGCGTACAAGGCGCAGGGCATCGACGTCCGTTACGTCACCGCGCAGAACGAGCCGACCTGCTGTTCCGGCTATCCGTCGATGAGCTGGAACGCCAGCGGACTCGCCTACTTCACGAAGAACGAGCTGCTGCCC
Organism: Streptomyces sp. DSM 40868; assembly: GCF_011820545.1. Taxonomy (NCBI): domain Bacteria; kingdom Bacillati; phylum Actinomycetota; class Actinomycetes; order Kitasatosporales; family Streptomycetaceae; genus Streptomyces; species Streptomyces sp. DSM 40868. The sequence continues at coordinate 6,114,490 of NZ_CP050504.1, read as the reverse complement.
AAGCTCCAGGCGGCGGGGCTCGGCACCAAGGTGCTGGCCCACGACTGGAACTGGGACGTGTACGACTCCTACGCCGCGCAGACCGTGGACGACCCGGCGGTGCGCAGCCACCCCAACTTCGGCGGGATCGCCTGGCACGGCTACGGCGGTGACGTCGGCAAGCAGACGGCCGTGCACGACCGGTACCCGGCGCTGGACGCCTTCGGCACCGAGCACTCCGGCGGCACCTGGATCGCCAACCAGCAGCGCGAGGACATGTCCGACATCATCAACTACACGCGCAACTGGGCGAAGTCGGTGACCAAGTGGTCGCTGGCCGTGGACCAGAACATGGGCCCGCACAACGGCGGGTGCGGCACCTGCACCGGGCTGGTCACCGTGCACAACGGCGACGGCGCGAGCGGCACCGTGGACTACACCGTCGAGTACTACGACATGGGTCACCTGACCAAGTTCGTCCGTCCCGGCGCCCAGCGGATCGCCTCCACCGCGTCCGCCGCCGTGCCGAACGTGGCCTGGCGCAACCCGGACGGGAGCAAGGCGCTGATCGCGTACAACGACTCCGCCTCGGCACGGACGGTCACCATCAACTGGGGTTCGCAGCACGCCACTTACTCGCTGCCCGGAAAGACCTCGGCGACCTTCACCTGGTCCGGCACCCAGTCCGGCGGGGGCGACCGTACCGGCGCCTTCGTGGGGCTGGCCGGCAAGTGCCTGGACGTGGCGGGCGGTTCGAGCGCCGACGGGACGGCGGTACAGCTCTACGACTGCAACGGCAGCGCCGCCCAGCAGTGGACCGTCCAGGCCGACGGATCGGTCCGGGCGCTCGGCAAGTGCCTGGACGTGACCTCGGGTTCGACGGCGGACGGGGCCAAGGTCCAGTTGTACGACTGCAACGGAACCGGTGCCCAACGGTGGTCGTACAACGCGACGACCGGTGATGTGGTGAACACGGCGGCCGACAAGTGCCTGGACGTCACCGACAACTCGTCGGCGAACGGGGCCCGGGCCCAGATCTGGTCGTGCACCGGGGCCGCCAACCAGAAATGGACACTGCGTTAGGCGGGACATGCGACACACGGGGGCCGTGGCGGCGGGGATCATCGGCGGGATGCTGGCGCTGAGCGGCTGCTCGGCCCTCGACCTGCCGCTCGCCGGGGTACGGGCCGCGCCGGACGGGACGCCGTACGCGGTGTTCCGTCCGTGCGGCGACGACGGCTACCAGAACCCGTACCTGGACGGACGGCCGCGCGGCGGCGAGGACGGGCCCGTCACCACCGGCTGGGACGTGGACAAGGAGGGGCTGCGCGGCGACGCCGACTTCCCTCTGTTCACCCCGCCCGCCGACTGGGCCGCCCGGCACCGGGGCCCGCAGCGGCTGCTGCCCCGGCACCTCTACCTCCTGAGGTTCGGGCAGTACACCGGCGGCGACTCCCGGAACGGGACGGTCGAGTTCACCACCGAACAGGTGGGGCGGCTGAGGCCGGGGCAGGTGTGGGCCGACGGGCGGGTGATGAGCGGACAGGAGTTCGAGCAGCTGGCCTCGGACTCGTGCTGACGCCTGCCGGTGTGCCGTGCTGCGGATCGGGCGGGGGCGGACCAAGGTGGAGGGCATGACCACACCGCAGGATCTTTTCCTCGTCAGCCTGGACGTCCCCGGTGAGCACCCCGTCGAGCAGGGCGACCTGTCCCTGGCGCTGGCCGGCGCCGAGCTGGTCGACCTGCTCGGCGCGCGGGCGCTCACCCTGGACGGCGAGCTCATCGTGCCGGGGCCGGTACTGACCACCGGTGACCGGATGCTGGACGAGGCGGGGGCCCGGCTCAGGCGCGAGGAGCCGTACGAGACGGTCGCCGACTGGCTGTGGCGGCGCGGCGAGGGGCTGGCCGTGGCCTACTACGACGTGCTGGAGGCGGCCGGGCAGCTCGCCGGGGAGCGGCGCCACCACTGGCTGCCCCGGCGCCGCGGCAAGGCCACGGCGCCGGCCGACACCGCCGCCCGGCGCCACGCCACCGACCGCTGGGAGTCCCGCGACCCGGTCCTCACCGGCCTCGCGGCCCCCCTCGGCCTCGGCGCCGACCGCCCGGCCCGGGAGGGCCCCGAGGACGAGGCGATCATCACCGTACTGATCGCGGTCGGCGACGCGATCACCGAACTGCAAGCCGTACGCGAACGCCGCCGCATCGAGAACGTGGCCTTCGACAACATCTGGCGGGCGCCGTGAGCGCCCGGCGGGGCTACTCCGCCGGTTCCACGCCCGCGCGGAGGAGGCCGTAGGTGTAGGCGTCCTCCAGGGCCTGCCAGGACGCGGCGATGACGTTTTCGGCCACGCCGACCGTGGCCCACTCGCCGGAGCCGTCGGAGGTGGAGATCAGGACGCGGGTGGTGGAGGAGGTGCCGTGCTTGCCCTCCAGGATGCGGACCTTGTAGTCGACCAGCTCGAGCTTGGCGAGCTGCGGGTAGATCCGCTCCAGTGCCACCCGCAGCGCCCGGTCCAGGGCGTTGACCGGGCCGTTGCCCTCGGCGGTGGCGACGATCCGCTCGCTCTTGGCCCACAGCTTGACCGTGGCCTCGTTGGCGTGGGTGCCGTCGGGGCGGTCCTCCACGATGGCCCGCCAGGACTCCACGTCGAAGTACTTCAGCGGCCGGCCCTCGACCTCGGCGCGCAGCAGGAGTTCGAAGGAGGCGTCGGCGGCCTCGTAGGTGTAGCCCTTGAGTTCGCGTTCCTTCACGCGCTCGACCACGCGCCCGACCAGCTCCCGGTCGCCGCCCAGGTCGATGCCGAGCTCCTTGCCCTTCAGCTCGATGGAGGCGCGGCCCGCCATGTCGGAGACCAGCATGCGCATGGTGTTGCCGACCAGCTCGGGGTCGATGTGCTGGTACAGGTCGGGGTCGACCTTGATGGCGGAGGCGTGCAGCCCGGCCTTGTGCGCGAACGCGGAGACGCCCACGTACGGCTGATGGGTGGACGGGGTGAGGTTGACGACCTCGGCGATGGCGTGGGAGATGCGGGTGGTCTCGCGCAGCTTGCCGTCGGGCAGCACCTTCTTGCCGTACTTCAGCTCCAGCGCGGCGACCACCGGGAACAGGTTGGCGTTGCCGACGCGCTCGCCGTAGCCGTTGGCCGTGCACTGCACGTGGGTGGCGCCCGCGTCCACGGCGGCCAGGGTGTTGGCGACCGCGCAGCCGGTGTCGTCCTGGGCGTGGATGCCGAGCCGGGCGCCGGTGTCGGCGAGGACGGTGGAGACGACCGCGTGGACCTGGGCGGGCAGCATGCCGCCGTTGGTGTCGCACAGGACGACGACGTCGGCGCCGGACTCGGCGGCGGCGCGGACGACGGCCTTGGCGTAGTCGGGGTTGGCGCGGTAGCCGTCGAAGAAGTGCTCGCAGTCCACGAAGACCCGGCGGCCCTGGCCCTTCAGGTACGACACGGTGTCGCGGACCATCTCCAGGTTCTCGTCCAGGGTGGTGCGCAGCGCCAGCTCCACGTGCCGGTCGTGCGACTTGGCGACCAGTGTGATCACCGGGGCACCGGACGCCAGCAGCGCCCTCACCTGCGGGTCCTCGGCGGCCGTGGTGCCGGCGCGGCGGGTGGCGCCGAAGGCGACCAGCTGGGCGTGGCGGAGGTCGACCTCCTGGCGGGCGCGGGCGAAGAACTCGGTGTCCCGGGGGTTGGCGCCGGGCCAGCCGCCCTCGATGAAGCCCACGCCGAAGTCGTCCAGGTGCCGGGCGATCGCGAGCTTGTCCGCGACGGTGAGGTTGATGCCCTCGCGCTGCGCCCCGTCGCGCAGCGTGGTGTCGAAGACGTGGAACGAGTCGTCGAGCTCGCTGGTTGCCGTCTCGGTCATGGTCTCAAGGCTCCTGTTATGGATCTCTTCGGTCTTACCGGAATGACCGGCTCCACCATCCCCCCAATCCTCCCGCGCGCTCCGTCCCCGGCTGAAGGTGGGCCGGAAAACGAAAAAACCCCTCGCGGGTGCGAGAGGTCTGCGCGCGGGTCGAGGACGACGATGGCCACCCGCACCTGGTCGTACGAGGTGGTCACTGCGGACCGGCGCGCCTGCTGCCAATAATCATGGCGAACGAGAGCACGGGGGCAGTCTGGCACAGCCCCGCCCCCGGCTCGCCGACCGTCTCAGGATGCGGTCGTCAGGCTGGACTCCCCGTCGCCCGCCCCGGTTCCCTCACCGGCCTTCACCCGGGCCAGGTCCAGGTCCTTCGTCTCGCGCATGGTCACGTACACCACGAGGGAGACGGCGGCGCAGCCGGCCACGTACCAGTAGAAGCCGGACTCGATGCCGCCCTTCTTGAACCACAGGGCGACGTACTCGGCCGTGCCGCCGAAGAGGGCGTTGGCGATGGCGTACGGCAGGGCCACGCCGAGCGCGCGGATGCCGGTCGGGAACAGCTCGGCCTTCACACAGGCGTTGATCGAGGTGTAGCCGGTGACCACGATCAGCGCGAGCAGGGCGAGGCCGAGGGCGGGCCAGTAGCCGTCCACGTGCTTCAGCAGCGTCATGATCGGCACGGTGAGGAAGGTGGAGCCGACCGCGAACGTGATCAGCAGCGGGCGGCGGCCGATGCGGTCGGACAGGGCGCCGGCGAGCGGCTGGAGACAGGCGAAGACGATCAGCGCGGTGAAGGACACCAGGGTCGCCGTCTGCTTGGACAGGCCCGCCGAGTTGGACAGGTACTTGGTCAGGTAGGTGGTGTACGTGTAGTAGGCCACCGTGCCGCCCATGGTGAGGGCGATGACCAGGAACGCCTCCCGCTTGTGCTGCCACAGGGCGCGCAGGGTGCCGCGCTCGGCGCTGTGCGAGGTGTCCTCCGCGTACACCTCGGTCTCCAGCATGTTGCGGCGCAGATAGAAGACGACGGCCGCGCCGAGCGCGCCCACGATGAACGGGATGCGCCAGCCGTAGCTGTGCAGGGCGTCGTCGGACATGGTCCGCTGGAGGATGATCTGGAGGCCGAGGCCCGCGATCTGTCCGGCCGTCATGGACACGTACTGGAAACTGGAGGCGAAGCCGCGCCGGGCGGGGTCGGACGCCTCGGTGAGATAGGTGGCGCTGGCCGCGTACTCGCCGCCCACGGACAGGCCCTGGAGCAGGCGGGCGACCAGCAGCACGAGGGCGCCGCCGTATCCGGCGACGCCGTAGGTGGGGGCCACGGCGATGAGGACCGCCGAGGCCGACATGAGGGTGACGGTCAGGGTGAGTGCCGCCTTGCGGCCCTTGCGGTCGCCGACCCTGCCCAGCAGCCAGCCGCCCACGGGGCGCATGAAGAAGCCGACGGCGAAGATGCCGGCGGTGTTCATCAGCTGCGCGGTGGGGTTGCCGCTCGGGAAGAACGCGCCGGCGAAATACGTGGCGAAGCTCGCGTACACGAACCAGTCGAACCACTCGACCATGTTCCCCGCCGAGCCGACCCAGATCTTCTTCCAGTGTTGACGTCCCATGGGCCGGTACATGCCCCGAGGCAGAGCCGACGATTCCTCCGGCGGTGGGCCGGCGTGGACGATCGCTCGCCCGCGCGTGCGGGGTGCCGCTGCACCGTGAAAGCTGGCGCCGGCTGCACCTCCCCAGGGGCGCGGGGCTGTATCGATATGCGGCTCCGCCGCGCGGGCGCGAGCAACCACGACGGCGCCGCAGTCATACGACCAGCAGCGCGTCCCGGATGAACTCCCGGACATGCGCGAGTACTTGTTCACGATCAGTACCGCGCAACCCGATAGCCACATGAATCGAGAACCCGTCGAGCAGCGCACGCGTCCTCGTGGCGAAGCGGTCCGCGTCCACCCCCCGGAACTCCCCCCGCGACACCCCCTCCGCGATCAGCGCGACCAGGTCCCGGTGCCAGGCCCCCTCGATCGCGGCCTGCCGGGCGCGCGCGTCGTCGTCGGCGTTCTGCGAGCGGTTCCAGACCTCCAGCCACAGCGTCCAGTGCGGGTCCCGGTGGCCCTCGGGGACGTACAGGTCGACGTACGCCTCCAGCCGCTCCCGGGCGGTGCCCGGCCCGGCGAGCAGCCGGCCGCGTTCCGCGCCGAGCCGGCCCTCGCTCCACTCCAGGGTCTGCAGCAGCAGCTCGTCCTTGGAGCGGAAGTAGTACAGCAGATGGCCGCTGCTCATCCCGACCTCACGGCCGAGCCCCGCCATGGTGAGCTTCTCCAGACCGCGCTCGGCGATCATGCCCATGGCGGCGGCGAGGACCTCCTCGCGCGGCGGCGCGTTTCGGCGCGCCCGGCCCGCACCGGCCATCTGCTGCTCCCGCTCCTGTGTGTCAGATCCTGTGTGTCAGACCTTCGGCTGCTGCTGGGTGATGCAGTGGATGCCACCACCACCGGAGAAGATCGTACGGGCGTCCACCAGGGTCACCGTCCGTTCCGGGAACAGGCGGCGGAAGATCCCGGCGGCGATCTCGTCGCGCGGGTCGTCGAAGCCGCACAGGACCAGGCCGCCGTTGCAGATGTAGTGGTTGATGTAGGAGTAGTCGGCCCAGTGGCCGTCGGCCTCCAGGACGGTCGGGGCGGGCACCTCGACCACCTCCAGGGCGCGGCCCCGGGCGTCGGTCGCCGACCTCAGCAGGCCGATGACCTCCTTGGTGACCTCGTGGTCGGGGTGGGCGGGGTCGGGCTGGTGGTGGGCGACGACGACGCCGGGGCGGGCGAAGGCAGCGACGATGTCGACGTGGCCGAGGGTGCCGAAGCCGTGCGGGGGGTAGTCGCCGGTCAGGCCGCGCGGCAGCCAGATCGCCTTCTCGGTGCCGAGGTGGGCGTGGATCTCCGCCTCGACCTCCGCCTTGGACCAGTGCGGGTTGCGCTCGGGGCCGAGCTGCACGGTCTCGGTGAGCAGGACGGTGCCCTCGCCGTCGACGTGGATCGCGCCGCCCTCGTTGACCAGCTCGGAGGCGTACGTCCTGGCGTCGGTGAGGCCGGCGACGTACGCGCCGATCTTGGAGTCGTGCTCCCAGCGGGCCCAGTGCTGGGCGCCCCAGCCGTTGAAGGTCCAGTCGACGGCCGCCAGGCCGCCCTTGCCGTCGGTGAGGAAGGTGGGGCCGATGTCCCGCATCCAGGCGTCGTCCAGCTGCCGTTCGACGGTGTCGATGCCGGGGCCGAGCAGTTGGCGGGCCTCGGCGGACTGGCCGGGGCCGCACACGACCGTCACCGGTTCGAAGCGGCGGATCGCGCGGGCCACGGACGCCCACGCGGTGCGGGCGGCGGCCAGGTCGGCCGGGTCGTCGAAGGTGGGGTTGGGGCCCGGCCACGCCATCCAGGTGCGCTCGTGCGGGGTCCACTCGGCGGGCATGCGGAAGCCGTCGGCGGCGGGGGTGCTCATGCGAGGAGTCCTTAGAGGAATCAGAGGAAGTAGAGGCGGTTGAGGGAGACGGAGTCGGCCGGTTCCGAGCGCAGCGGCTCGCCGTCGAGGGTGACCAGGCCGGTGCGCTGATCGACGTCCACCGCGCCGGTTCGGGCGTTCAGGCACAGGTCGGCGGGGCCGATGCCGCGGGTGCCGCGCACCGCGACCCGGCGGCGCCGGGTGGGCATCGTGTCGCTGCCCTGGTCGACGGCGGCCTGCGCGACGAACGCCACCGAGATGTCCGCGGCCGTCGCGCCGTACGCCCCGAACTGCGGCCCGAGCACGAGGGGTTCGCAGGTGTCGGTGGCCGCGTTGGGGTCGCCGACCACGCCGTACGCCGGGAAGCCGGCCTTCAGCACGAGCTGCGGTTTGGCGCCGAAGTACTCCGGGCGCCACAGCACGATGTCGGCGAGCTTGCCGACCTCGATCGAGCCGACCTCGTGGGAGAGGCCGTGCGCGATGGCCGGGTTGATGGTCAGCTTGGCCATGTAGCGCAGCACGCGGGCGTTGTCGTCGCCCTCGCCGTCGCCCTCCAGCGGGCCCAGCTCGGCCTTCATCTTGCCGGCCATGGCGAAGGTGCGGCGGACCGTCTCCCCGGCCCGGCCCATGCCCTGGGCGTCGGAGGAGGTGATGCCGATCGCGCCCAGGTCGTGCAGCACGTCCTCGGCGCCCATGGTGCCGGCCCGGATGCGGTCGCGGGCCATGGCGGCGTCGCCGGGCAGGTCGGGCTTGAGGTCGTGGACGGAGACGATCATGCCGTAGTGCTCGGCGACCGCGTCCCGGCCGAAGGGCAGGGTGGGGTTGGTGGAGGAGCCGATGACGTTCGGGACACCGGCCATCTTCAGCACGTTGGGCACGTGTCCGCCGCCGCAGCCCTCGATGTGGAAGGCGTGGATCGTGCGGCCCTCCAGCACCCTCAGGGTGTCCTCGACCGACAGGCACTCGTTCAAGCCGTCGCTGTGCAGGGCCACTTGGACGTCGTGTTCCTCGGCGACCCGGAGCGCGGTGTCCAGGGCGCGGGTGTGGGCGCCCATGTCCTCGTGCACCTTGAAGCCGCTCGCCCCGCCCTCGGCCAGCGCCTCGATCAGCGGCGCCGGGCGGGAGGACGAACCCCGGCCCAGGAAGCCGATGTTGACCGGCCAGGCGTCGAAGGCGTTGAAGGCGTGGCGCAGCGCCCAGGGCGAGTTGACGCCGACGCCCCAGACGGGGCCGAACTCCTGCCCGATGATCGTGGTCACGCCGGAGGCCAGGGACGCCTCCATGATGCGCGGCGACAGCAGGTGCACATGGGTGTCGACGGCGCCGGCGGTGGCGATCAGGCCCTCGCCGGAGACGATGGAGGTGCCGGTGCCGACGACGACGTCCACGCCGTCCAGGGTGTCCGGGTTGCCGGCCCGTCCGATGGCGGCGATGCGTCCCTCGCGGATGCCGATGGACACCTTGCGGATGCCCTGCACGGCGTCGATCACGACGACGTTGCTGATCACGACGTCGCAGGTGTCGCGGACGGCGGCGGCCTTCAGGTGCAGTCCGTCGCGGGCGGTCTTGCCGAACCCGGCCAGGAACTCGTCGCCGTACTTCTGGGCGTCGGACTCGACCCGGATGGTCAGCCCGGAGTCGCCGAGGCGGACGCGGTCGCCGGCGCGCGGGCCGTGGGTGGCCGCGTAGGCGTGCGGGTCGATGTGGATCGACCGGCTCACCTCTCGTCCCTTCGAGCGGCTCATCGCTCCTCGTCTCCTTCCGGGGTCACTCCCAGGTAGCCACAGGCGGCCGCCCTGCGCAGGGCCTCTTCCTTCGCGCCGGGCGCGTCCAGCGGCCCGTCCACCAGGCCGGCGAAGCCGATCGCGATCCGCTCGCCGCCGATCGGCACGAGCGGGACCTCGGCGCTCTCGCCGGGCCCGAAGCGGACCGAGGAGCCCGCGGGTACGGCCAGCCGCATGCCGTAGGCGGCGCGGCGGTCGAAGTCGAGGCGCGGGTTGGCCTCGAAGAAGTGGAAGTGGGAGGTGACGGAGACCGGCACGCCGGCGGTGTTGGTGACGTGCAGCCGGACGGCGGGTTCGGGGTCGGCGTGCTCGGGGCCGGGCAGCAGCGCGCCCGGGGCCTCCGCGCCCATGCCTCCGCCGATCGGGTCGGAGACGACGGCGAGCCGGGAGCCGTCGTCGAAGACGGCCTCGACCATCACCTCGGTGACGACGTCGGCGACGCCCGGCAGCACGTCGTCGGGTCCGAGTACCGACCGGGCGGCCTCGATGGCCTCGGCGAGCCGCTTGCCGTCCCGGGCCGCCTCGCAGACGGTGTCCGCGATCAGCGCGGTGGCCTCCGGCACGTTCAGCCTGAGGCCGCGCGCCCGGCGGGCCCGGGCCAGCTCCGCGGCACCGAAGAGCAGCAGCCGGTCACGCTCGGTGGGGGTCAGTCTCACGACGCGGCACCTCCTTGTCCTCCACGCCCTCCACAGATTAGAACACCACTCTAAACAGAGAATTCGTGTCGCCCAAGCATTGACCGGGCAACCGGCCTCACATCACATTGAGCACCGCTCTAAATGCCGCTCTCAAGCCGCTGCACGCCCGTGGCCGCCGTCGAAGGAGACCAGCCATGCCGAGAGAACAGCGCGGAGTCGGCACCATCCCGGAAGCGGAACGGACCAGCGGTCCGCGCGACCTCGTCCTTGTCCACCTCCTCCGGCGCCCGGTTCGGCGTGCGGGGCCGGCTGGTCGGCTCGGACGTCGGACTGCTGCTCGCCCTCGGCTGCACCGCGCTGACGGTGTGGGTCGGCGGGGACGTGGTGCTGATGGTCCTCGGCCGGCTCCTCGGCGTGCCGCCGGACGGGGTGTCGTACGCGCTGGTCTACGGCTACCGGGTGCTGCTCGCCATGTCCCGGGTGCCGGCCGTCGGCATGACGGCCCTGCTGCTCCTCGGGATCGCCGCCTGCACACCGCACTTCACCACCGCCGCGCTGCCGGACGCGGGCGGCTATGTGCTGGGTTCCTTCTGGCCGACCTGGTTCCTGGCGGTGGTGGCCGCGGGGCTGTCCGGTCCCATCGCCTTCGTCACCCTGCTCGGCGACTACACCCGCTACATCCCCGCCCGCCACCCCGGCCGCCGGGTGCTGCACGCCACCTGGCTCGGGCTGGTCCTCGGGCTGCTGGTGCCGCAGTTGTTCGGCACGTTCACGGCGTACGCGGCCGGCGACTACGCGGGCCCGCTGGTCGCGGCCTCCCCCGGCTGGTACCTGGGGCCGCTGCTGCTGGCGGTCTCGGCCGGCTCGGTGCTCGCGCCCGGGGGGGGACCCCCACCGCCTGGGACGCGCAATCGGCGATGACGTCGTTCGTGCTCCTGCTGACCGCCATCGGCACCCCCTGGGCGGTCATCACCCTCATCGGCTTCGTCCGCTGCGGCGGGGTGTACGACGCCGACGCCCTCCAGGTGCGAGGGGCGGTGTACCTGCTACTGGCCACGCGCCGCGAAGGGGCGCGGGGAACTGCGCGACCGGCCACAACGGCCCCGCAGTCGCCCGACGCCCCTTCGCGGCACGTCGAACCGCGTGCTTAACCGACCCGGTGCATCCACCCGTGCTTGTCCTCCGTGAGACCCCGCTGAACGGACAGCAGCGCTTCCCGCAGCCGCATGGTCACCGGCCCGGTCGAACCGTCGCCGTGGGACCACTGGTCGGTCTTGGTCTTGACGTGGCCGATGGGCGTGACGACCGCCGCGGTGCCGCACGCGAAGACCTCGGTCAGCGCGCCGGACGCCGCGTCCTCGCGCCACTGCTGGAGGGTGATCGTGCCCTCCTCGGCGGTGTAGCCGAGGTCGCGGGCGACCTGGAGGATGGAGTCGCGGGTGATGCCCTCCAGGATGGAGCCGCTGAGCGCGGGGGTGACGATCCGGTCGCCGTAGACGAAGGCGACGTTCATGCTGCCGGATTCCTCGACCTTGGTGCGGGTGACCGCGTCGAGGTAGACGACCTGGTCGCAGCCGTGCGCGGCGGCCTCGGCCTGCGGCAGCAGGGACGCGGCGTAGTTGCCGCCGGTCTTGGCGTCGCCGGTGCCGCCCGGGACGGCGCGGACGTGGTCCTCGGCGACCCAGATGGTGACCGGCTTCACGCCACCGGAGAAGTAGGCGCCGGACGGGGAGGCGATCAGCATGAACAGGTACTCGTTGGCCGGGTGGACGCCGAGCGCGGCCTCCGTGGCGAACATGAACGGCCGCAGGTAGAGGGACGCCTCACCGCCGTGCGGCGGGACCCAGTCGGCGTCCTGGGCGAGCAGCGCGTCCAGCGCGGCGATGAACAGCTCCTCGGGCAGCTCGGCCATGGCCATGCGGCGGGCGGAGCTGCGGAACCGGCGGGCGTTGGCCTCGGGACGGAACAGCGCGACCGAGCCGTCCGGCTGGCGGTATGCCTTCAGCCCCTCGAAGATCTCCTGGCCATAGTGCAGGACGGCCGTGGACGGGTCCAGGGAGATCGGACCGTACGGAACGAGCTGGGCGTCGTGCCAGCCGCGGCCCTCGGTCCACCTGATCGTCACCATGTGGTCGGTGAAGTGGCGGCCGAAGCCGGGGTCGGCCAGGATCGCCTCGCGCTCTGCGGCGGCGAGCGGGCTGGCGGACGGCTTGAGCTCGATCGTGGGCGTCGTCATCAGTGGTTGTCCTTCACCGGTTGTAGTGACGGGCCGCGCTCACGCCTGCACTCCCGGTCGTCGGTGATCGGACGTCCGAGCATTCCCTCATATCGCGGCTCCGCGTTCGATTATCGCGCGCGGGCAACGACGGACGGAATCCGGGTGAGGCGGCCCAGGGGTTGATGGTGACACCCGGCGGGACACGACAGAAGCCGCCGGGTGCGGTTCGCGACCCGGCGGCTCGAGGTGTAGCGCGGCGGGTCAGCCGGCTACGCGTACGGCGAGCGCGTCGCCGATCTCGGAGGTGGAGCGGGCCGGCTTTCCGGCGCGCTCGGTCAGGTCGGCGGCCACGGCCGTGTCGATGCGGTCGGCCTCCGACTCGTAGCCCAGGTGGCGCAGCAGCAGGGCGACGGACAGGACGGTGGCGGTGGGGTCGGCCTTGCCCTGGCCGGCGATGTCCGGGGCCGAGCCGTGGACCGGCTCGAACATGGACGGGAACTCGCGGCTGGGGTTGATGTTGCCGGAAGCGGCCACGCCGATGCCGCCGGAGACGGCCGCGGCGAGGTCGGTGATGATGTCGCCGAAGAGGTTGTCGGTGACGATGACGTCGAAGCGGCCGGGGTCGGTGACGAGGTAGATCGTCGCCGCGTCGACGTGGATGTAGTCGGTGGTGACCTCGGGGTACTCCTCGGCCACCTTGGTGAAGATGTTCGTCCACAGGTGCCCGGCGAAGGTCAGCACGTTGTTCTTGTGGACCAGCGTGAGCTTCTTGCGCGGACGGGCCTGGGCGCGCTCGAAGGCGTCGCGGACGACGCGCTCGACGCCGTAGGCCGTGTTGACGGACACCTCGGTGGCGACCTCGTGCGCGGTGCCCTTGCGGATGGTGCCGCCGTTGCCCGTGTAGGGGCCCTCGGTGCCCTCGCGGACCACGACGAAGTCGATCTCCGGCTGGCCGGCCAGCGGGGTGGCGACGCCGGGGAGCAGCTTGGACGGGCGCAGGTTGACGTGGTGGTCGAAGGCGAAGCGGAGCTTCAGCAGGAAGCCGCGCTCCAGGACGCCGGACGGCACGGACGGGTCGCCGATCGCGCCGAGCAGGATGGCGTCGTGGCCCTTGAGCTGCTCCAGGTCGGCGTCGGTGAGGGTCTCACCGGTGGCGTGGTAGCGCTTGGCGCCGAAGTCGTACTCCTTGGTCTCCAGCTTCACATCCTGCGGAAGGACGGCGGAGAGGACCTTCAGACCTTCGGCCACGACCTCCTGGCCGATGCCGTCACCGGGGATCACTGCGAGATTGATGCTGCGAGACATGTCGGCACCCTACTCCTCGTCCCAGGTGATGACACGACCTGTCCGCGATGCGGACGGCGGGAGGTCGTTCGGCGCGTGCCGGGCCGGCTCAGTGGCCGGTCTGGCCGCCGTTGTCCCGGCGGTCGAGGGCGCGCTGGAGGGCGGCGGCGGCGTTCTTGCGGTCGGACTCGCTCGTACGGGACACGTGGCGGACTCGGCGGCGGACGGTGGTCTCGGCCATGGCAATCGACTCCTTCGGCATGCGTGGAGCACGGCAATGAGGGGGGTGCAAGACGCCGGAAGGGGCGGGGAGCGCTTGGCCGCAGGGGTTGCCTGCGCGGGCCGGCTCACGACCGCCATTCGCTGGATGGAGCGAGACGTTCGGCTTCTTTCACGGTAAGGGAGCGGCCCGCGCCTGTCTGCACAATTACTCGGACTTCCTACTATCTGAGACGACGACCCCGCTGAGCTGGGCTTTCGCCCGGCCGCCCGACACGCCGTCAGGTGACGTCGCCGTCCCGCCAGTCGAGGACGAGTTCGCCGGACAGGTCGAGCGGAGCGCCCGGAGCGGGCCGTACGTACACCCCGCCTTCCTCGTCCGGCAGCCGGACGACGCCCTCCGGGGAGAGCGCGTGCACCTGTCCGGGCCAGCACTGCCAGCCCCGGGCGGCGTACAGCAGGGCGCCCTCGTCGCTCGCCGACAGCGCGCCGAGGTCGTAGGCCCGGTCGAGCACCCGCTCCAGCTCGGCCATGATTCGTCCCCCGAGCCCGGTGCGCCGTACGTCGGCCCGTACGGCGACGGCCTCGACGTACCCGGTGCGCAGCCACCGGCCCCGGTGCCGCACCCGGCGCATCACCAGGGCCCCGTGCGCGGCGAGCCCGCCGTCGTCCCGGATCAGCGCGTGCACCCCGCCGAGCCCGTGGTCCCAGTCCTCGTCCGAGAAGTCCCCGTCGAAGGCGTGGTCCAACAGGGCGCGTATCTCCCGGAGTTCGGCGGGTTCGAGGTCGGCGGTGTGGGCGAGTCGGCAGCGAGGAGTCATGGGGGCAGTATCGCCCCCGGACATGGCGACGGCCCGGGAGGCCCGCTGCGGAAGCGGGCGTCCCGGGCCGGGATCGCGGGGGCGGTCAGCCCATGTGCGGGTAGCCGTAGTCGGTCGGCGGGACCAGGGTCTCCTTGATGGCGCGGGTCAGGGTCCAGCGCAGCAGGTTCTGGGGGGCGCCGGCCTTGTCGTTGGTGCCGGAGGCGCGGCCGCCGCCGAAGGGCTGCTGGCCGACGACGGCGCCGGTCGACTTGTCGTTGATGTAGAAGTTGCCCGCGGCGAAGCGGAGCTTCTCCATCGTGTACGCCGCCGCAGCGCGGTCGTTGGCGATGACCGAGCCGGTGAGGGCGTAGTCCGACACCGACTCCATCTGGGTCAGCATCTCGTCGTACTTGTCGTCCTCGTAGACGTACACCGCGAGGATCGGGCCGAAGTACTCGGTGGTGAAGACCTCGTTCTCCGGGTCGGTGCACTCGATGACGGTCGGGCGGACGAAGTAGCCCACCGAGTCGTCGTAGGAGCCGCCCGCGACGATCGTGCAGGTGGGGTCGGCCTTGGCGCGGTCGATGGCGGCCTTGTTCTTGGCGAACGCGCGGTCGTCGATGACGGCGCCCATGAAGTTCGACAGGTCGGTGACGTCACCCATGGTCAGGTAGTCGACCTCGGCCGCGAACTCCTCCTTGAAGCCCGAGTTCCAGATGGAGGCCGGGATGTAGGCGCGGGAGGTGGCGCTGCACTTCTGGCCCTGGTACTCGAAGGCACCGCGGGTCAGGGCGGTCTTCAGCACCGCGCGGTCGGCCGAGGGGTGGGCGACCAGGAAGTCCTTGCCGCCGGTCTCGCCGACCAGACGCGGGTAGGAGCGGTACTTCTCGATGTTGTTGCCGACCGTCTTCCACAGGTACTGGAAGGTCTTGGTCGAACCGGTGAAGTGGATGCCCGCGAGGTCCCGGTGCTCCAGGGCGACCTCGGAGACCGCGATGCCGTCGCCGGTGACGAGGTTGATGACGCCCTTGGGCAGGCCCGCCTCCTCCAGCAGCTGCATCAGCAGCACGGCGGCGTGGGTCTGCGTCGGGGACGGCTTCCAGACCACCACGTTGCCCATCAGGGCGGGGGCGGTGGGCAGGTTGGCCGCGATCGCCGAGAAGTTGAACGGCGTGATCGCGTAGACGAAGCCCTCCAGCGGGCGGTGGTCCAGACGGTTCCACACGCCCGGGGAGTTCGCCGGGGGCTGCTCGGCGATGATCTGGCGGGCGTAGTGGACGTTGAAGCGCCAGAAGTCGACCAGCTCACAGGGCGAGTCGATCTCGGCCTGCTGGGCGGTCTTGGACTGGCCCAGCATGGTGGACGCGGCAATCGTCTCGCGCCACGGGCCGGCCAGCAGCTCGGCGGCGCGCAGGATGATCGCGGCACGGTCGTCGAAGGACATCGCGCGCCAGGCGGGGGCGGCGGCCAGGGCCGCGTCGATGGCGTCGCGGGCGTCCTGCTGGGTGGCGTGCCGGCCGGTGCCGATGACGGACTTGTGGTTGTGCGGCTGGACCACCTGGAACGGCTCGCCGCCGCCCAGCCGCTTCTCGCCGCCGATGGTCATCGGCAGCTCGATCGGGTTCTCGGCCAGCTCCTTGAGCTTGGCCTCCAGCCGGAGGCGCTCGGGCGAGCCGGGGGCGTAGCCGTGCACCGGCTCGTTGACGGGGGTGGGGACCTGGGTCACAGCGTCCATGAGATCCGTAACTCCTTGTACGTGAGCGGGTGGTGGGCTCAGCCCTTGCTGACCATGGAACGGAGGAAGAACCGGAGGTTCGCCGGCTTCTCCGCGAGACGGCGCATGAAGTAGCCGTACCAGTCGGTGCCGTAGGCCGTGTAGACGCGCATGCGGTGGCCCTCGGCGGCCAGCCGCAGGTGCTCCTCGCCCCGGATGCCGTACAGCATCTGGAACTCGTACTCGTCGAGCTTACGGCCGGCCTTGTGGGCCAGCTCCTGGGCGATGGCGATCAGGCGGGGGTCGTGGGACCCGATCATCGGGTAGCCCTCGCCCTCCATCAGGATCCGCAGGATCCGCACGTATGCCTTGTCGATCTCGTGCTTCTGCTGGTAGGCGACCTCGGCGGGCTCCTTGTAGGCGCCCTTGACCAGGCGGACCCGGCTGCCGGACTCGGCGAGGCGGCGGGCGTCGGCCTCGGTGCGGAAGAGGTACGCCTGGATGACGCAGCCGGTCTGCGGGAAGTCCTTCCGCAGCTCCTCATGGATGGCGAACATCGAGTCCAGGGTGGTGTGGTCCTCGGCGTCCAGGGTGACCGTCGTGCCGATGGCGGCGGCGGCCTCGACGACCGGGCGGACGTTGGCGAGGGCCAGCTCGTGACCGCCGTCCAGCGCCTGGCCGAACATGGAGAGCTTGACCGACATCTCGACCTTCTCGCCCAGTTCCAGGCCCTTGAGGTGGTCGATCAGCGCCAGGTAGGCGTCCCGGGCGGCGGTGGCCTGCTCCGGGGTGGTGATGTCCTCGCCGACGACGTCCATCGTCAGCTCCAGGCCCTTGGCCGTCAGGTCCTCGATGATCGGGACGATGTCGGCGACGGTCTCGCCGGGTATGAAGCGGTCGACGACCTGCTTGGTCACCGGGACCGCCGAGATCAGGCGTCGCATCCGGTCGCTGCGCGACGCGGCGAGAATCACGGGACCCAGCACGGGGCACCTCCACAGACAAGCACCAAAAGAGGCCGCCACCCGACGATTCGGGTACGGCACGGAGAACCACCGTGAAACCTAAGGATCTCTCCGATCCTGGGCCATCGACAGCTGTCACGCATCCGTGCCCGAGATCTCAGACAGATGTATGAAGGCGGCCGGGGAATGGGGGAGAATGCCCGGGTGGCGGCGGATTTCAAGGTGTTCAAGGCGGACTACCAGGAGCTGGTGGACGAGATCTCCGAGTTGCTGGGCGTACCCGCGACCCTGGAGAACCGCGACTTCGAGCTGATCGCCTTCGGGGCCTACGACAGCGAGGACGAGCTGGACCCCTCCGCGCTGGACCCGGTGCGCACCCGCTCGATCCTCACCCGGCGCTCCACGGCGACCGTCCGGGCCTGGTTCGAGGGGTTCGGCATCACCCGGGCGACCGCGCCGGTGCGCATCCCGCCCAGCCCCGAGGCCGGTGTCTACCGGGGCCGGATCTGCCTGCCGGTGCGCCACCGGGGCGTCGTCCTCGGCTACGTCTGGCTGCTGGACGGCGACCCGGGGCCGACCGACGCCCAGCTGACCGCCGCCATGCGGGTGGCGGACCGGATCGGCGCGCTGCTCGCCGACGAGGCGGAGGCCGGGGCGGGGCTGAGCCGGGAGCTGCGGGCGGTGCTCACCGCCGACCGGGGCTGGCAGCGGGACATGGCGGTGGCCGACCTGCGCACCGCGCTCGGCCCCCGCGCCGACGGCCCGCACGCGCTGGTCTGCGTGGCGCCCTGGCCGGCGGCCGACCCGGACGACGTCCCCGCGCCGCGCACGGTCCCGCACGCCACGGCCCTGTGCACCCTGCCCTGGGGAGCGGCCGGCCTGAGCCTCGCGGTCCTGGTGCGGCTGCGCACCCCGGACACGACGGCCCCCGCGGTGGCCGCCGCCACCCGGCTGCTGAAGGAGGCCGAGGAGTCCCGGGGGACGCGGGCGCGCGGCGCCGGGGCGCGGGCGGCGGCGGCCGTGGCGGCGCGGCCCGGCGCGGCGGCCGGGCTCGCCGCCCGGGCCACCGGTCACGCCGCCGGCATCGGGGAGCCCGGCGCGGGCCTCGCGGAGCTGGGCACCATGTGGCAGCAGGCGTTCGACGCGGCGCGCGCCGCGCTGGCCGAGCCACGGCTCGGGCCGGTCGCCGAGTGGGCGCGGATCGGGGCGTACCGGCTGCTGACCGCGCTGCCGCCGGAGACCGCGCGGGACCGGGTGGTCGGCTCGCTCCTCTCCCCCGCCCACGCGGAACTCGCCCGTACGGCGGAGATCTACCTGGACTGCGCGGGCCAGGCCGGGCGCACGGCGTCCGAGCTGGGCATCCACCGCCAGACGCTGTACTACCGGCTGTCCCGGGTGGAGCAGCTGACCGGCCTGGACCTGGACGACGGCGAGGACCGGCTGCTGCTGCACATGGCACTGAAACGGGCCCGGCTGTGAGCCTCGCCCGACCGAGTGGTCACGCCGTTCCGGTGAGCACGGCGAGGTCCCGGTGGAGGGTGCCGACGCCGGCGGGGCGTTCGTGGCGGCGCGCGGCGATGTGGCCGTCGGGGCGGACCAGCAGCGTTCCGTGCGGGCCGAGGCCGAGGGCGTCGGCGGGCCCGGCGGGCAGGGGCGCGACGCGCAGCGGACAAGGGGTGGCGGGCGGTGGTGTCCGGCGGGCGGGGCCCGCGCTGAACAGGGTGAACCACTCGCCGCAGAGGTCGAGCGTGGAGCGGCCGGGGCCGAGCCAGAGGTGGGGCATGCGGCGGCCGGGGTCGGCGGTGGGGACGTAGTCCGGGCCGGTGTCGTCGGCGCGGCCGCCCGCGTGGAGGACCGCGCCGGAGCGGTAGGTGACGCCGAGTACGAGGCCCAGTTGCGCGAAGTACCGCTCCGACCAGGGGGCTTCGGCCGGCGGTGCCGGGGTCCCCGTGCCGCTGCGCAGCTGTTCCCGGCGCCGGTCCAGCACGCGGGCCGCCAGCCTGGTGTTGGCCACCGCCTGGCGGAGTGTCGTACGGGCGACGGGCCGGCGTTCCGCTTCGTAGCTGTCCAGCAGGGCCGGGGAGGCCCACCCCTGGAGCACTCCCGCCAGTTTCCAGCAGAGGTTGTGCGCGTCGGCGATGCCCGCGTTCATGCCCAGCCCGCCGATGACGGGGACAGTGTGCGCGGCGTCGCCGGCCAGCAGGACGCGGCCGCGCCGGAAGCGGTCGGCGACGAACGCGGTCATCACCCAGTGCTGGACGCGCAGCACGTCGGGCCGGACACCGGCGCCGGGGCCGAGGGCGCGCGCGACGACGGCCGGCCAGTCGGCGGTGTCCGGGTCCTCGGGCGTGGGGCCGAACCAGGCCCAGCCGCCCTCGGGGTACAGCGGCAGGAACGAACCGTGCGCGGTGAAGTAGACCCCGGCGGGCTGCCGGGCGCACCAGCGGCCGAGGTCGGCGTCGAAGACGACGGTGGTGAAGGCGCCCAGCTCCCCCGGTCCGCCGGTGCCGATGCCCAGCAGCCGGCGGACGGTGGAGTGCGCGCCGTCGGCGGCGAGGAGGTAACGGGCCCGGATCCGGGTCCGGGCGCCGGGGCCGGGCCCGTCGAGCAGCGCCACGACACCGTCCGGTTCCTCGGTGAGCCCGACGAGCTCGGTGCCGAAGCGCACGGGGGTGTCCGCCGCGCCGAGCAGGGTGGGCTCCAGCCGGTCCTGGGAGGTGACGACACCGGTCACGGGGCTCTCGGGCACCGGCGCGCGGACCCCGGTCATGGCGGCGGTGGCGTAGTCGGGGCCGCCGAGGGTGTCGCGGAAGCGGACCCGGCCGTACTCCGGCGGGAAGGCGCGGGCGGCGACCCGGCCGGCCAGTCCGAGGCCGCGGAAGATCTCCATCGAGCGGACGTTGACCAGCCGGGAGCGGGGAAACGGCGACAGCTCCCGGCGCTTCTCGACGAGCAGGGCGGGTACGTCCCACCGGGCCAGCAGGGCCCGCGCGGTGAGCCCGACCGGCCCGCCGCCCACGATCAGCACCGCCGTCTCCGCGTCCGCTACGGGCATCCCGGACGCCGTTCCGCGCGGCGGGTCCGTGCCATGGGGCCACTCTGACGCGCCCGCCGGCCGCCCGCAATCCGGCCGGGTCAGCGCCCTTGCGCCGCGTCCATCACCCGCCGCAGGCCCTCCGTGAGCTGATCGGCGGTGGTCGCGGTGCCGGGGTCGAAGAGCCACTGGACCATGAGGCCGTTGAGCAGGGTCTGGTAGAGCCGGCCCTCGCTCTCGGCCCGCTCCGGGTCCACGTCGGCCTCCGGAATTCCGCCGAACAGAGCGACGAATCCGGTGCGACCGTCCTTCGACGCCTCGGCGAGCAGCTTGCGGACCTCGGCCAGCCGCTCGTCCTGGAACATCAGCTCGAAGCTGAGCAGCCAGATCGGCCGGGCCTCCGGAACGGTGCGGATGACGGCGGCCCAGACCTCCTGGAAGCGTTCCAGCGAGCCGGGCGGCTGGGTCATCTCCTCGGCCGGCGCCGGCGCGAAGCGCTCGCCCAGGCCCTCGATCAGGGCGACGTACGCCTGCGCCAGCAGCTCGTCCTTCGAGCCGTAGTGGTAGCCGATCGACGCCAGGTTGGTGCCCGACTCCTTGACGATGTCCCGCGCGGTCGTGCGCAGGAAGCCCTTCTGGAGCAGGCAGCGCTTGGCGCCTTCGAGCAGGTCCTCACGGTGTCCCATGCCGACACCCTAGCCGTGTTCATACAGGCGTCCTAGACGGCCGACTTATACAAGCGTCCTAGACAACTGTTTAAGACGTCCGTACAGTCCTCGCCATGACCGACCCGACGAGCACCCTCACCCTCGGCGCCCAAGGCGCCCCCGTCCGCGCCGGACGCCGCGAGTGGACCGCGCTCGGTGTGCTGATGCTGCCGCTGCTGCTGGTTTCGATGGACGTCTCGGTGCTGTACTTCGCGACCCCCGCGATCAGCGCCGACCTGCGGCCGACCGGCACCCAGCAGCTGTGGATCTTCGACATCTACGGCTTCGTCCTGGCCGGTCTGCTGATGACGATGGGCTCGCTCGGCGACCGCCTCGGCAGCCGCCGGCTGCTGCTGTGCGGTGCCGCCGCCTTCGGTGCCGCCTCGCTCCTCGCGGCCTACGCGGACAGCGCCGAAACCCTGATCGCGGCCCGCGCCGTGCTCGGCGTCGGCGGCGCCACCCTGATGCCGTCCACCATGGCCCTGGTGCGCACGATGTTCACCGACCCGGCCCAGCGCGCCAAGGCGATCGGACTGTGGTCCGGCGTGATGACCGGCGGCATCGCCCTCGGCTCGGTGCTGAGCGGCATCCTGGTCGAGCACTTCTGGTGGGGCTCGGTCTTCCTGGTCAACCTGCCCGCGATGGCGCTGCTGCTCGTCCTCGGCCCGGTGCTGCTGCCCGAGTCCCGGAACCCCGCGCCCGGCCGCTTCGACTGGCCGAGCATCCCGCTGTCCATGGCCGCCGTGCTTCCCGTGGTCTACGGCCTGAAGGAGATCCCCTCCGCGGGCTGGCACCCCCGGTACGTCGCCGCGCTCGCCGTCGGCCTGCTGTTCGCGGCCCTGTTCACCCGGCGCCAGCGCACCGCCGCCGCCCCGCTGATACCGCCGGCCCTGTTCCGCGTCCCCGCCTTCACCCCGGCGCTGCTGCTGACCCTGGTCTGCGCGTTCGGGATGATGGGCTCGGCGATCTTCACCACCCAGTACCTCCAGTCGGTCCTCGGCAAGAGCCCGCTGGCGGCGGCCCTGTGGAGCCTGCTGCCGTCGGTGCTCATCGGGATCGCCGGACCGGTCGCCGCCGGGCTCGTCCAGCGGGGCGTCCACCGCGGGTACGTGGTCACCGCAGGCTTCTCGACCGGCGCGGCCGGGTACGCCCTGCTCGCCCTCGCCGGCACCGACTCCCTGTGGCTGGTGCTGGCCGCGGCCGGAGTCCTGGCCTCCGGGGTGGTGATGGTGATGTCCCAGCTGGCCGACCTCGCGATGAGCGGGGCCCCGGTGGAGCGGGCGGGCACCGCCTCCGCGCTGCTGGAGACCGGCACCGAGTTCGGCGGCGCGCTGGGCATGGCGGTCCTCGGCTCCATCGGCACCGCCCTCTACCGCCACGAGATGCCGGCCGGCGCCTCGGCCCAGGCCCGCGAGACCCTCGGCGGGGCACTGGCCGACGCGTCGCGGCTGCCGGGCCCGGCGGGCGGGTCCCTGCTGGCCACGGCGCGGGAGGCGTTCACCAGCGGGATGCGCGGCGCGGCGATCGCGGGGGCGGTGCTGCTGGCGGTGGCTGCCCTGGCGGCGGGAGCGACGCTGCGGAAGTCCCGGGCCGGGCACGAGTGAGCGGGTACCGCAAAAACGCCGGACGGGCCGGGGGTTTCCCCCGGCCCGTCCGGCGTTTCGCGCGTTGCTCAGACCAGGTTGACCGACCGGGCCGACGCGGCCCCGATCTCCGCGGAGAGCTCGGCCAGGACGGCGGTGCCCACCGTGTCGTCGACGGTCAGCACGGCCAGCGCCTCGCCGCCCACCGTCGCGCGGGCGACCTGCATGCCGGCGATGTTGATGCCCGCCTCGCCGAGGATGCGGCCGACGGTGCCGACGACACCCGGACGGTCCTCGTAGCGCAGCACCAGCATGTGGTCGGCGAGCGCCAGGTCGACGTCGTACGCGCCGACCGCGACGATCTTCTGGACGTGCTTCGGGCCGGCCAGCGTGCCGGAGACCGACACCTCCTCGCCGGTGCCCAGCGTGCCGCGCACGGTCACCACATTGCGGTGGTCGGACGACTCCGAGCTGGTGGTCAGGCGCACCTCGACCCCGCGCTCCTGGGCGAACAGCGGCGCGTTGACGTAGGACACGGTCTCGTCCACGACGTCCTCGAAGACGCCCTTGAGCGCCGACAGCTCCAGCACCTTCACGTCGTGCTGGGTGATCTCGCCGTAGACCTCGACGTCGAGGCGGACCGCGACCTCGCCGGCGAGCGCGGTGAAGATCCGGCCCAGGCGCTCGGCCAGCGGCAGGCCCGGCTTGACGTCCTCGGCGATGACACCGCCCTGGACGTTGACCGCGTCCGGCACCAGCTCGCCGGCGAGCGCGAGGCGGACGGACTTGGCGACGGCGATGCCGGCCTTCTCCTGCGCCTCGTCGGTCGACGCGCCCAGGTGCGGGGTGCAGACGACCTGGTCCAGCTCGAACAGCGGGGAGTCGGTGCACGGCTCCTTCGCGTACACGTCCAGGCCCGCGCCGGCGACCCGGCCCTCCTTCAGCGCCGCGTACAGCGCCGCCTCGTCCACGATGCCGCCGCGCGCGGCGTTGACGATGCGCACGCTCGGCTTGACCTTGCGCAGCGCCTCGTCGCCGATCAGGCCGAGGGTCTCGGGGGTCTTGGGCAGGTGGACGGTGATGAAGTCGGAGACCTCCAGCAGCTCGTCCAGCGACAGCACCTTGACGCCCATCTGCGCGGCCCGCGCGGGCTGCACATAGGGGTCGTAGGCGACGACCTTCATGCCGAACGCGGACATGCGCTGCGCGACGAGGGCACCGATGCGGCCCAGGCCCACGACGCCCAGCGTCTTCTCGGCCAGCTCCACGCCCGTGTACTTGCTGCGCTTCCACTCGCCGTTCTTCAGCGCGGCGTTGGCCTGCGGGATGTTGCGGGCGGTGGAGAGGATGAGACCGCAGGCCAGCTCGGCCGCGGTCACGATGTTGGAGGTGGGGGCGTTGACGACCATCACGCCGGCCTTGGTGGCGGCGGAGACGTCGACGTTGTCCAGGCCGACGCCGGCTCGTGCGACGACCTTGAGCTTCTTCGCGGCGGCGATGGCCTCGGCGTCGACCTTGGTGGCCGAGCGGATCAGGATCGCGTCCACCTCGGCGATGGCCGGCAGCAGCTCGGAGCGGTCCGCTCCGTTGCAGTGCCGGATCTCGAAGTCCGGACCGAGTGCGTCGACGGTGGCGGGCGACAGCTCTTCAGCGATGAGTACGACGGGTTTCGAGCTCACGTGAGTCCTCACATGTGCGATGCGGACGGCCGTCCCGACGGCCGCAGGCGGTGGAGGGGGGCTAGCCGCGGAAGACGCACGACGCTGTGGGCCTGACGCGTGTTGTGCAGAAGTGTAGTGGCGCGGCGCGTTCTGTATTACGCCTCCGCGGAAGGATCACCCGGATGAGAGGCTCCACTTTGTACGGAGCCCCGGCGGGAAGCCGCGTGGCGGTGTTCCCCGGCCGGGGAACACCGCCACGCGAAGCGGAGGTCAGGCCTCCTCGTCGACCCACGACATCAGCTTGCGCAGCTGCTTGCCGGTGGTCTCCAGCAGGTGCTCGGAGTCCTGCTTCTTGTACTCGTCGTACTTCTTCAGGCCGCCGTGGTACTCGTCCATCCAGTTCTGGGCGAAGGTGCCGTCCTGGATCTCGGCGAGGACCTTCTTCATCTCCGCCTTGGTGGCGTCGGTGATGATGCGCGGGCCGGTGACGTAGTCGCCCCACTCGGCCGTCTCGGAGACGGACCAGCGCATCTTCTCCAGGCCGCCCTCGTACATGAGGTCGACGATCAGCTTCAGCTCGTGCAGGCACTCGAAGTAGGCGATCTCCGGCTGGTAACCGGCCTCGACCAGGGTCTCGAAGCCCGCCTTGACCAGGGCCGAGGTGCCACCGCACAGCACGGCCTGCTCGCCGAACAGGTCGGTCTCGGTCTCCTCGGTGAAGGTGGTCTTGATGACGCCGGCGCGGGTGCCGCCGATGCCCTTGGCGTACGACAGGGCGAGCGCGAAGGCGTTGCCCGAGGCGTCCTGCTCCACGGCGGCGATGCACGGAACGCCGCGGCCCTCCTCGTACTGGCGGCGGACCAGGTGGCCCGGGCCCTTCGGGGCGACCATGCAGACGTCCACGCCGGCCGGGGGCTTGATGAAGCCGAAGCGGATGTTGAAGCCGTGGCCGAAGAACAGCGCGTCGCCGTCCTTGAGGTTGTCCTTGATGGACTCCTCGTAGACCTGGGCCTGGATCGGGTCCGGGACCAGGATCATGATGACGTCGGCCTCGGCGGCGGCCTCGGCCGGGGTCACCACGCGCAGGCCCTGCTCCTCGGCCTTGGCCTTGGACTTCGAGCCCTCGTGCAGACCGACACGCACGTCGACACCGGAGTCGCGCAGCGACAGCGCGTGGGCGTGGCCCTGGCTGCCGTAGCCGATGACCGCGACCTTGCGGCCCTGGATGATGGACAGGTCGGCGTCAGCGTCGTAGAACAGCTCGGCCACTTTGGGTTCTCTCCTTGTGTGCAGGTGGTGCGTCCCACCGTATGACGGCGGGCGGGACGGAAGTTCGGGGGTCTCGGGATACGGGCGCCGGTTGATCGCCGGCCGCCCGCAACAGGTCTTATGCCGTCCGGTCGAGGGCGCGCAGTGAGCGGTCCGTGATCGAACGGGCGCCGCGGCCGATCGCGATCGTGCCGGACTGGACCAGCTCCTTGATGCCGTACGGCTCCAGCATCTTGAGCATGGCGGACAGCTTGTCGCTGGAACCGGTGGCCTCGATGGTCACGGCCTCCGGGGAGACGTCCACGGTCTTGGCGCGGAACAGCTGGACGATCTCCACGATCTGGGAGCGGGTCTCGTTGTCGGCGCGGACCTTCACCAGGACGAGTTCGCGCTGCACGGCCTGACCCGGCTCCAGCTCGACGATCTTCAGCACGTTGACGAGCTTGTTGAGCTGCTTGGTCACCTGCTCCAGCGGCAGGTCCTCGACGTTCACCACGATGGTGATGCGGGAGATGTCGGGGTGCTCGGTGACGCCGACCGCGAGGGAGTCGATGTTGAAGCCGCGCCGGGAGAACAGGGCGGCGATCCGGGCGAGGATGCCCGGGGTGTTCTCCACCAGGACGGAGAGCGTGTGCTTGGACATGATGTTCTGCTCTTCCTTGCCTGTTGACGGTCAGTCGTCTTCGTTGTCGCCGAAGTCGGGGCGGACGTCCCGGGCGGCCATGATCTCGTCGTTGGAGGTGCCGGCGGCGACCATCGGCCACACCATGGCGTCCTCGTGGACGATGAAGTCGACCACCACCGGGCGGTCGTTGATGGAGTTGGCCTCCTCGATGACCTTGTCCAGGTCCTCGGGGCGCTCGCAGCGCAGGGCCACGCAGCCCATCGCCTCGGACAGCTTCACGAAGTCCGGCACCCGGGTGCCTCGGGCGTCCGGGTTGACGTCGTCCGGGCCGCTGTGCAGCACGGTGTTGGAGTAGCGCTGGTTGTAGAAGAGGGTCTGCCACTGGCGGACCATCCCGAGGGCGCCGTTGTTGATGATGGCGACCTTGATCGGGATGTTGTTCAGGGCGCAGGTGGTCAGTTCCTGATTGGTCATCTGGAAGCAGCCGTCGCCGTCGATCGCCCACACCGTCCGCTCCGGGCGGCCGGCCTTGGCGCCCATGGCGGCGGGGACCGCGTAGCCCATCGTCCCGGCGCCGCCGGAGTTGAGCCAGGTGGCGGGCTGGTCGTACTGGATGAAGTGCGCGGACCACATCTGGTGCTGGCCGACGCCCGCGGCGAAGATCGTGCCCTCGGGGGCGAGGCTGCCGATCCGCTCGATGACCTGCTGCGGGGAGAGCGAGCCGTCCTCGGGCAGGTCGTAGCCGAGCGGGTAGGTCTCGCGCCACCGGTTCAGGTCGCTCCACCAGGCGGTGTAGTCGCCCTTGTGGCCCTCGCTGTGCTCCTTCTGCACGGCCTGGACCAGGTCGGCGATGACCTCGCGGGCGTCCCCGACGATCGGCACGTCCGCGGCCCGGTTCTTGCCGATCTCGGCCGGGTCGATGTCCGCGTGGACGATCTTGGCGTAAGGGGCGAAGCTGTCCAGCTTGCCGGTGACGCGGTCGTCGAAGCGGGCGCCGAGGGCCACGATCAGGTCGGCCTTCTGCAGCGCGGTGACCGCGGCGACGCTGCCGTGCATGCCGGGCATGCCGACGTGCAGCGGGTGGCTGTCGGGGAACGCGCCGAGCGCCATCAGTGTGGTGGTGACCGGGGCGCCGGTCAGCTCGGCCAGGACCTTCAGCTCGGCCGTGGCCTGCGCCTTGAGGACGCCGCCGCCGACGTAGAGGACGGGGCGCTTCGCGGCGGTGATGAGCTTGGCCGCCTCGCGGATCTGCTTGGCGTGCGGCTTGGTCACCGGGCGGTAGCCGGGCAGGTCCATGACGGGCGGCCAGGAGAAGGTGGTCTTCTTCTGGAGGATGTCCTTGGGGATGTCCACCAGGACCGGTCCGGGGCGGCCGGTCGAGGCGATGTGGAACGCCTCCGCGATCACCCGCGGGATGTCCTCGCCCTTGGTGACCAGGAAGCTGTGCTTGGTGATCGGCATGGTGATGCCGACGATGTCCGCCTCCTGGAAGGCGTCCGTGCCGATCGCGGAGGACACCACCTGTCCGGTGATCGCGACCAGCGGGACGGAGTCCATGTTGGCGTCGGCGATCGGGGTGACCAGGTTGGTGGCGCCGGGGCCCGAGGTCGCCATGCAGACGCCGACCTTGCCGGTGGCCTGCGCGTAGCCGGTGGCGGCGTGGCCGGCGCCCTGCTCGTGCCGGACCAGGATGTGCCGCACCCGGGAGGAGTCCATCAGCGGGTCGTACGCCGGGAGGATCGTGCCGCCGGGAATGCCGAATACCGTGTCCGCGCCGACCTCCTCGAGGGAGCGGATGAGGGACTGCGCACCCGTGACGTGCTCGACGGGGGCGGACTGCTGTCCTCCGGAACGGGGCCGCGGCTGCGGATGGTGGGCCCCGGTGGCCTGCTCGGTCATCGGCATTCTCTTCTCGATGCTGAGGGTTTTTGCGAGGTTCGGGCGGATCTGGGGCGCTGCACGAATGGCACTCGTGCAACAAAAAACCCCTCGTGCCACAAGGCAAGCGAGGGGAGCGCGCCGGTGAGGTCGCTGGGGATTCCGGATCGTCCTCCGGTGGGTCCCAGCTCAGCCGACGCGCTGTCCAAGTACGAGAATTCGGGTGCGCATGGAACTGACCCTCCCCCCGGCACGCACCACGTGTCAAGTGGGTGGGACGGGCGTCTCAGAATGTGAGCGAAGGGCACTGCCGCCTCCGAAGACAGCGGGAACACCCCCTGTGTACACCCCGTTCGGCTCCCTCGCACTGCCCGCGAACGCGGGTTCGGCCGGGGCGTGCGGCACCGGGTAGTGGCCGGAACCGAGCGCCCGGCGCAGCCGGTACTCGTCCAGCGGACCGGCGAACGCCATGCCCTGGCCGTGGGTGCAGCCCATGGCGCGCAGCGCGACCACCTGCTCGGGCAGGTCGACGCCCTCGGCCACCGACTGCAGGCCCAGATCGCCGGCGATCCGCAGCAGACCACTGGTGATCTTGTACAGCCGCGCGGACTCCACCACGCCCTCGACCAGATCGCGGTCGAGCTTGAGGATGTCCACGGGCAGCCGCCGCAGCGCCGTGATGGCCGCGTAGCCGCTGCCGAAGCCGTCCAGGGCGATCCGCACCCCGAGCCGGCTGAGCGCGGCCAGCCGACGTTCCAGCTCGTCCAGCGAGACGCGGGGGTCGATGTCGGACAGCTCCACGACCAGCGCCCCGGGCGGCAGCCCGTGCCGGGTCAGCAGCGCCTCCACCGAGCCCATCGGGGACGAGCGGTCCAGCAGCCGCCGGGCGCTCATCCGGACCGTGACCGGTACGGCGACCCCGGCGGCGGCCCGCTCGGCCGCCGTCTGCACGGCCTGCTGGAGGATCCAGCGGTCCAGCTCGGCGGTCTTGTCGGCGTCGTCGGCCACCCGCAGGAACTCCGCCGGGGTGAACAGCACCCCCTGGGAGGAGCGCCAGCGGGCCTGCGCGGAGACGGTCGTGATCCGGCCGCTCTCCAGGCACACCACCGGCTGGTGCAGCAGCGTGAACTCGCCGTCGTGCAGCGCGGCGCGCAGGCGCGTGGCCAGCTCCGCCTTGCGGACGACGTCCTGCTGCATCTGCGGCTTGTACAGCTCGACCCGGCCCTTTCCGGCCGACTTCGCGCGGTACATCGCCAGGTCGGCGTTTCTCAGCAATTCGCCCGCGCCCAGGCCGGGTTCGGCGAAGGCGACGCCGATGGAGGCGGCGACCCGGACGTCGTTGCCGTCGATGACGTACGGCTGGGAGAGGGTCACCCGCAGCCGGTCGGCCAGTTCCAGGATGTTGCGCTCCCGGGCGGCCCGGTCCCGGGTGCCGTCGCCGACGATCAGGGCCGCGAACTCGTCACCGCCCAGCCGGGAGGCGGTGTCGCCCTGCCGGACCGCCTCCTGGAGTCTGCGGGCGGCCTGGATGAGCAGCTCGTCCCCGGCCTGGTGCCCGATCGTGTCGTTGACCGCCTTGAACCCGTCGAGGTCGATGAAGAGCACCGCCGTACCGCGCAGCGCGGCGCCCCGGTCGGTGGACCGGCGGCCGGCCAGGGCCTGCTGCACCCGCCGGGTGAACAGCGCGCGGTTGGGCAGGTCGGTCAGCGGGTCGTGCTCGGCGTTGTGCTGCAACTGCGCCTGGAGGCGGACCCGCTCGGTCACGTCCCGGCTGTTGAAGATCAGCCCGCCGTGGTGGCGGTTGACGGTCGACTCGACGTTCAGCCAGCCTCCCCCACTGTCGCCTTCGCTCGAGCGGGAGGTACCCCCGTTGCCGGAGCGGAACCGGCACTCGATGCGCGTGGTGGGCTCCTCCACCGGGCTCGCGGCCAGGAAGCGGCGCACCTCGTGCACCACGCGGCCCAGGTCCTCCGGGTGGATGAGGGCGGCCAGCTCGGTGCCCACCAGCTCCTCGGCGGGTCGGCCGTACACCCCGGCGGCGGCCGGGGAGACGTAGCGCAGGACGCCGTTGGGCGCGGCGATCATGATGACGTCGCTGGAGCCCTGCACCAGGGAGCGGAAGTGGTTCTCCTTCTGCGCCAGCTCCTGGGTGAGGGTGATGTTGTCCAGCAGCATGATGCCCTGCCGGATGACGAGCGCCAGCACCACGGCGCCCGCCGTGATCAGCACGACGTGGTCGGGCCTGCGGCCGTTGAGGACGTTGTACAGGATCCCCAGGGTGCACACCGCCGCGGCGAGGTACGGGGTGAGCGCGGCGAGGGAGCCGGTGAGCGGCCGCCCCGCCGGGTACCGGAGGTGCTCGCCGCCCGGCGCGGGCAGCGGGGGCGCGGGGTGGTGCCCCGTGCTCCACTGGCCCGCACCCCACTGGCCCACGGCCCACTGGCCGGTGCCGCGCTGGCCCGGCACGTGTTCGTGGACCACGCGCGTGTGCCCGTCGGGCGTGTGCGTCCGCGGCCCGGCCTGCCGCCGGGGCGCGGCCCAGGGGGCGTAGGCGAGCAGCAGGGAGCCGGCGAACCAGCCCGCGTCCAGCAGCCGCCCGGAGCGGTAACTGCTGTGCAGCAGCGGCGAGGTGAACAGCGCGTCGCACAGCACGGTCAGCGCGAGCGCGCCGATCGCGGTGTTCACCGCCGTGCGGTTGCCCGGGGCGCGCCGGAAGTGCAGCGCCAGCACCATGCTGACCAGGGCGATGTCGAGCAGCGGGTACGCCAGCGACAGCGCGGCGTGCGCCACGCTCGACCCGTCGATGCGGGCCGCCTGGGCGAGCGCGAGGCTCCACGAGAGGGTGAGCAGCGAGCCGCCGATCAGCCAGGCGTCCAGCCCCAGGCAGATCCAGCCCGCTCTGCTCGCCGGCCGCTTGGCGAGCACCAGCAGGCCCACGATGGCGGGCGGCGCGAAGCACAGGAAGAACAGGTCGGCGTAGCTGGGGCTGGGCACCGGCGCGCTCAGGGCGACCTCGTACCAGCCCCAGACCGCGTTGCCCAGCGAGCTCATCGTCGCCGACAGGGCGAACAGCAGCCAGGCGGACCGGAAGCGCACCCGCGGGCCGCGGGCGTACAGGAAGCAGGAGACGGCGGCGGCGGCCGCCGCCGCGCTCAGCCCGAAGTCGCCCATCACGTCCGCGACCCGGTCCGAGCCCCAGCCGAAGGCGGAGCCGCCGGCGTAGGCCGCGCAGACCAGGGCGAGGACGAGCTGCTCGACCAGGCGCCTGTTCTCGCCGGCCACCGGCCGACGCGACGGCGGCGCCTCGTGCGGGTGCGGTGCGCGCACCGCGCTCTCCAGGGGGGTCGTCACCGAGGTCGGGGCGCTCACCGGGGCCTCCCGGTGCGTGCCGTTCCCCGGTCCCGACGGTCCCGCTGCGCCGGATACGCCGGCCGGCGACGGCCGCTGTACCTGCGCTGGTGGTGACTGTGGTGGCTGGTGTGGTGGCCGCGTCCGCCCGCGGCCGTGCGCCAGGGTCGCCGTCGGCGGCTCCGCCGCGTCGGATCGTTCGTCCATAGGCCGTGCATCGCCCGTCGCCCCCCTCACAGATCTGAAATGTCCATCCCCGGCGCCGAATGTCAGCGGCGCAGCCCCTGCCCGGGACGATACACCAGGATCGTCACTCAGGGACATAGCGTCTCTACGCTCCGTGACGACCAGGGCGTATGCCGGTACAGCGAGCGCCCGAAAGATTGCGGAGGGTGCCGGAAGGCGCCTAGCGCCCGGTTGCTCCCGCCGTTTCGGGACCGGTCGTAAGGATCACGTTCCGCAGGGGTTCGCGGTTCACGAACCGGGTCAGCTGATCGGCGATCAGCCGCTTGGCGCGCGGCAGGAAGGCCGAGGACGGCCCGCCGACATGCGGGCTGATCAGCACGCCAGGCGCCTGCCACAGGGGGTGGCCGGGGGGCAGCGGCTCGGGGTCCGTCACGTCCAGGGCCGCCGTGATCCGGCCCCGCTCCAGTTCGGCGAGGAGCGCCTTGGTGTCCACGACGGCTCCGCGCGCCACGTTGACGAGCAGCGCACCGTCCTTCATCCGGGCGAGGAAGTCCGCGTCCACGAGTCCGCGGGTGTCCTCCGTAAGGGGGGTGCACAGGATCACGACGTCCGCGTGCGGAAGCAGGGAGGGCACATCGGTGATCGGGTGCACGGGACCGCGCGCTACCGTGCGACCGGAGCGTGCGACCCGTGCGACCCGCGCCACCTCGAAGGGCACGAGCCGGTCCTCGATGGCGGCGCCGATGGAGCCGTAGCCGACGATCAGCACGCTCTTGTCGGCGAGGGAGGGGTGGAATCCGCCGGCCCAGCGCTCCTGTCGCTGGGCGCGGACGAATTCCGGGATGCCGCGCAGCGCGGCGAGGGTCAGGGTGAGCGCCAGCTCGGCGGTGCTGGTCTCGTGCACGCCCCGCGCGTTGCACAGGCGTACGCCTGGCGGGATGTCCGAAAGTCGCGCCGTGATGTCGTCGACGCCGGCGGTGAGCGTCTGGACCACCCGGACGTTCGTCAGGTGCGGCAGCGGGCCCACCCGGACCGACAGCCGCTTCATGTACGGCACCACGTACACCGCGCACCGCGCCGGGTCGCCGGGAAACGGCTGGTCACCGGCCGCGCCGCCGTCCCAGAACAGGTAACGGGGCCCCGCGGGCAGTCCCTCGATCTCCTCGGGCGGAATGGGAAGCCAGACCTCTGCACTCATGCCAGGAGGCTATGTCAGGCCCGCGTACGCGCAGAGGTTAGGTTGGTGGCCGGGCAGAGGGAGGTTCACGAGCAGGTGGAGCGCAGGACGATCGGCGCGGGGGGACTCGCGGTGGGGGCCGTCGGACTCGGATGCATGCCGATGAGCTGGGCGTACACCGCATCCCGGCAGCGGGGTGAGGAGTCGGTCAAAGCCGTGCACCGGGCGCTGGACCTCGGCTCGGACCTGCTGGACACCGCGGACATGTACGGCCCGTTCACCAACGAGCTGCTGCTGGGCCGGGTGCTCAAGGAGCGGCGCCGGGACGCCTTCGTGGCCACGAAGGTGGGGCTGCTGGTGGGCGAGCAGCACGTCGTGGCCAACGGCCGCCCCGGCTATGTGCGGCGGGCCTGCGACGCCTCGCTGCGCCGGCTCCAGACGGACGTGATCGACCTGTACCAGCTGCACCGCCCCGATCCCGAGGTGCCCGTCGAGGAGACGTGGGGCGCGATGGCGGACCTGGTGCGGGCGGGGAAGGTGCGGGCGCTGGGCCTGTGTGCGCTGGGGGCGCGCGGCGGGCGCCGCTCGGGCGCCGGGCTGTACGACGCGACGCTGCGCCGGTTGCAGCGGGTCCAGCAGGTGTTCCCGGTGAGCGCGGTGCAGGCGGAGCTGTCGGTGTGGTCGCCGGAGGCCCTCCAGGCACTGCTGCCGTGGTGCGAGGCGCGCGGGGTCGGTTTCCTCGCGGCGATGCCGCTGGGCAACGGCTTCCTGACCGGCACGCTGACGCCGGGCGAGGGTTTCGAGCCGGACGACGTGCGCGCCCGGCATCCCCGGTTCACCGCCGAGATGATGGCGGCCAACCAGCCGATCGTCGCGGGCCTGCGGCGCATCGCCCGGCGGCACGGCGAGGACGTCACGCCGGCCCAGGTGGCGCTGGCCTGGGTGCTGGCGCAGGGCCGTCACGTGATCGCGCTGCCGGGCACCAAGCAGGAGCGCTGGGCCGCGGAGAACGCGGGGGCGGCGGGGCTGCGGCTGACCGCGCGGGACCTGGCGGAGGTGGCCGGGCTGCCGGCGGCACAGGGGTCCTGGGACTGAGGTTCCGGGACAGCGTTGTTCCTGGACCGAGGTTCTGCGGGTTGTCTCTGGGCCCGAAGTTCTGCGGGTTGTTCCTGGGAACGAGGTTCTGCGAGTTGTTCCTGGGGCCGAGTTTCCTGGACTGGGATTTCCGGCCACCGTGCGTCGATGATGAGGGGATCAGGGCCCGGTGACCGGGTCGCGACGCTCGCAGCCGAGACGCGGCGTCCGGGGGCCGGCACCCCGTGCCCGGGAAGCCTGCCTGGCGCGGATGGCCGGTGTCCGTCGTCCGTGGCCGCGGAGTAGCGTGCGGCATGAGGCCGGCGTGGTGTCCGCCGGCCGGAAGGGACCGTGATCGTGCGACGTCGAGCCGTACCGGCCGTGCTGGCCGTGACCGCCTTGCTGCTCACGGCCGGCTGCTCCTCGGGGGGCGGCGACGTGCCGGGCCGGACGCCGGACGCCACGGTCTCCGGGGGGTCCGGCGCCTCCCGGGCCACCGAGCCGGCCGCGCCCGCCAAGGGGACGGCGAAGGTGCTGCGCACGGTGGCCGAGGGGCTGAAGTCACCGTGGGGGCTGGCCGCGCTGCCGGGCGGCGATCTGCTGGTCTCCTCCCGGGACGAGGGCACGATCAGCCGGATCGACGCGAAGACCGGCCGGACGACGGTGCTGGGCGCGGTCTCCGGGGTCTCCCCGGCCGGGGAGGGCGGGCTGCTGGGCATCGCGCCGTCCCCGGGCTACGCCTCGGACCACATGATCTACGCCTACTTCACCTCGGCCTCGGACAACCGGATCGTCCGCGTGCGCTACGACGAGCGGAAACCGGCCGGTGAGCGACTGGGCGCTCCCGACACGGTGTTCAAGGGCATCCCCAAGGGCACCATCCACAACGGCGGCCGGATCGCGTTCGGGCCGGACGGCATGCTGTACGCGGGCACCGGCGAGACCGGGCAACGGGGCCTGGCGCAGGACCGGTCCTCGCTCGGCGGGAAGATCCTCAGGATGACCCCGGACGGCGAACCGGCGCCCGGCAACCCCTTCCCCGGCTCCGTCGTGTACTCCTACGGCCACCGCAACGTCCAGGGGCTGGCCTGGGACGGTCATCAGCGGCTGTACGCCTCGGAGTTCGGGCAGGACACCTGGGACGAGCTGAACGCGATCAAGCCCGGTGGGAACTACGGCTGGCCCGAGGCGGAGGGCCGCTCCTCCGACGCCGGTTTCCAGAGCCCGGTGGCCCAGTGGCACACCGACGATGCCTCCCCCAGCGGCATCGCCTGTGTGAATGGCGCGATCTGGATGGCGGGGCTGCGCGGCGAGCGGCTGTGGCGCGTCCCGCTGGACGGCACCTCGGCCTCGGCCGCCCCGCAGGCGTTCCTCACCGGCACCTACGGCCGGCTGCGCACGGTGGCCCCGGCGGGCGACGGCCGGCTGTGGCTGGTGACCAGCAACACCGACGGCCGGGGCACGCCGAAGAAGGGGGACGACCGGGTGCTGGAGCTTCGGGTCCGCTGAGCCCGGCCGTCGGCCCGCCCGTCCGTCGACCCGTCCGTCGGCCGAGGTCAGCCGGGCTCGGGACCGGGTTCCTCGTCGGCCGGTGCCGGCGGCTCGGGCGGGGACAGCCGTATGACGGCCTTGCCGGAGGCCAGGTCTATGGGCCCGCGGCCGGGGTCGTTGTCGCCGACGTCCTCGCGGGACAGCTCCAGCCGTTTGAGTTCGTCCCGGGTGTGTTTGCGGCCGGGTGCGAACAGGTCCTCGAAGACGTTGAACACGGCTCCCCCTCAACTGCCGGTTTTCTCCAGCGTAGGTCTCACCCGGACCGTTCGGCAGCGAGTGTCCCGGCCACGAGCAGGCCGAGCCGGTGCGCCACCGCCGCCGCCTCGCCCCGGCCCGAGACACCGAGCTTGCCGAGGATGTTGGAGACGTGGACGCTCGCGGTCTTCGGCGAGATGAACAGCTCCTCGGCTATCTGCCGGTTGGTACGGCCGGCCGCGACCAGGCCGAGGACGTCCCGCTCCCGGCTGGTGAGGCCGAACGCGGCGGCCGGATCCGCGGCCGGGTCCCGCCGCCTGCCGCCGCCGAGGGTGAGCCGGGCCCGCTGGGCGAGCCGGGCGACGGCGTCGGCGAGCGGGCGGGCCCTCAGGTGCTCGGCGACCGCCGCGGCCAGCCTGAGCAGTTCCACGGCGCGGTCGCGCTCGTCGTCGCCGCCCTCGGCCAGCAGCGCCCCGGCCAGGCGGTGCCGGACCCGGGCGAGGTCGTAGGGGCGGTCCAGGCACTCGAAGGCGGCGACCACCGGGGCCCAGGTCTCGGCGGTGTCCCGGCCCTCGGCGCGCAGCAGTTCGGCCCGGGCCCACCGGCTGTGGGCCTGCCACAGGGGGACGCCGGTGGTCAGCGTCCGTACGGCCGTGGCGAGGCGGTCGAGGATCTCGGCACGGCCGGGCCGGGCGGCGGGCAGGGTGCGGGCGTCGGCCTCGGCGGTGGCGGCGGCCAGCAGCAGCGGCCAGCCGTACCGGTGGGTGCCGGGCGGGAAACCGGCGTCCAGGACCGGCAGCAGGAGCGCGCGGACGTCGTCGATCCTGCCCTCGGCGGCCGCTATGCCGACGGCGGTGCGGACCAGCGGCAGGGACTGCTGGGGCCGCGGGTCGTGGGTGCCGTACCAGGAGCGGGCGGTGGCGAGCTGCCGGGCGGCCTCGGCGAGGTCGCCGTGGGCCAGGGCGAGGTGGGCCAGGCGCAGGGCGCCGCCGGCCCGGGGCTTGGCGCTGTGGCCGACGCGGGTGGCGTGCGCGGCGGCCTCGGCGGCCTCGTCCCACCGGCCGAGCGCGTAGAGCGCCTCGGAGAGGTTGCCCCAGACCCAGGCCCCGGAGTCCAGCAGTCCGTACCGGCGGCAGAACTCGATGCCCTCGCGCAGCAGCGGGACGGCCTCCCGGTCCCGGCCGACGCTGCGCAGCGCGGACGGCAGGTTGACGTAGGCCCGGCCGGCGACCGGGTGCACGCCCTCCGCCAGGGTGTCCCGCAGCACCTGCCGCATCTGCGCCAGACCCGCCTCCGGGTCGCCGGACTCCACCGTCAGCCCGCCCAGGGTGAGCAGGGCGTGCAGTTCGGTCTCGCGGGCGCCCACCATGCGCGCGTACTCCACGGCCCGTTCGGCGGCGGCCAGCGCCTCGGGGCCGGGCCGGTGCTGCATGGACCAGTTGGCGACGACCGCCAGCACCTCGGCGTGCACCTCGGACGGCGGCAGACCGCGCACCAGCTCCTGCGCGGTGGCCAGTTCCCGCCAGCCGTCACCGCGGGCCTGGGCCTGCACCAAGCGGGAGCGCTGCACCCAGAACCAGGCGGCGCGCAGCGGGTCCGGGTCCTCCTCCAGCAGGCGCAGGGCCCGCTTGGTGATCTTCAGGGCGCGTTCCCGTTCGCCGCCGAAACGGCCCGCCACCGCGGCCTCGGCCATCAGGTCGAGGTAGCGCAGCGGGGTGGTGGCCGGGTCGCAGCCGCACGGGGGGTACACCTCCGCGTAGTCGACCGGGCGCAGGGCGGCGCGCACCTCGGCGGGGGCGGTGTCCCACAGCTCCATCGCCCGTTCCAGCAGCCCGAGTTGTTCGGTGTAGGCGTGCCGGCGGCGGGCGACGACGGCGGCGGCGAGGACGGCGGGCAGGGCCTTGGCGGCGTCGTGCGCGTGGTACCAGTAGCTGGCCAGGCGCATCACCCGGGCGTCGGCGGGGACGAGCGTGGGATCGGCCTCCAGGGCCTCGGCGTAGCGGCGGTTGAGCCGGGAGCGTTCGCCGGGCAGCAGGTCGTCGGCGACGGCCTCGCGGACCAGGGAGTGCCGGAAGCGGTAGCCGTCGCCGGCGGGGGTGACGGTGAGGATGTTGGCGCCGACGGCGGCCCGCAGCGCCTCGATGAGGTCGTCCTCGGCCAGCCGGGCCACGGCGGCGATCAGCCGGTACTCCACCGTGGAGCCGCCCTCGGCGACGATCCGGGCGACCCGCTGGGCGCTCTCGGGCAGCGCCTCGACCCGGACGAGGAGCAGGTCGCGCAGGGAGTCGGTGAGACCGGTGCAGCTGCCCTGGCAGGCGGCGACGGCGAGTTCCTCGATGAAGAAGGCGTTGCCGTCGGAGCGTTCGTAGATCTCGTCGACCTGGGCGGGGTCGGGTTCGGCGGCGAGGATGCCGGCGATCTGGCGGCAGGCCTCCTCGCGGGTGAAGCGGGCGAGCTCGATCCGGCGGACGGTGCGCAGCCGGTCCAGTTCGGCGAGCAGGGGGCGCAGCGGGTGGCGGCGGTGGATGTCGTCGCTGCGGTAGCTGGCCAGGACGAGGAGGCGGCCGGCGCGCAGGGTGCGCAGCAGATAGGCGAGCAGGTGGCGGGTGGAGGCGTCGGCCCAGTGCAGGTCCTCCAGGACCAGGACGACGGTGTGGCCGGCGGCGACCCGCTCCAGCAGCCGGGCGGTGAGCTCGAACAGACGGGCCATGCCCTGTTCGTCGTGGCGGCCGGCGCCGGCCTCGCCGAGGTCGGGCAGCAGCCGGGCCAGTTCCTCCTCCTGGCCGGCCGCGGCGGCGGCGAACGCCTCGGGCAGGGCGTCGCGCAGGGCCCGCAGCGCGGCGGAGAAGGGGGCGAACGGCAGCCCGTCGGCGCCGATCTCCACGCAGCCGCCGACGGCGACGACCGCGCCGCGGCCGGCGGCGGCCGCGGCGAACTCCTCCACGAGGCGGGTCTTGCCCACGCCTGCCTCGCCGCCGAGCAGCAGCGCCTGCGGCTCGGCGGCGTCGGCGCGGGCGAGCGCGTCGCGCAGCGTCGCCAACTCGGCGGTGCGGCCTACGAACACGGGACTGACGGACCTGGTCTCCACGGGCCCGAGCATCGCACGAGGCCCCGAGGACCCGGCACTGGTTTTCCACAGGCCCCGTGTGATGGTCGTACCGGTGGGCGGGAGAACCGCACCGGCAGCCGGGACAGCCGCACCGACGTCCGGAAAGGCCGCACCGGCAGCCGGGACGGCCGTACTTACGGCCGCAGGAGTCGTACCCACGGCCGGGAGGGCCGTACGGCTCCGTCGGGAAGCCACACGGCCCTGGTGCGGTGAGCGGCCGACCCCCGTCCGGCCGCTCCGCTCCCCCGTCGTCACGCGGTGCGCGGCTGCCCCTGCCGGCGGGAGCCGTCGGTATGCGACTCGGCGGCCGGGGCGGCGTGGCCGGATCGCCCGCGGCGGGCGGCGCGGCGGGAGCGGACGACCTCGCGGGCCAGGCGCTCCTCCCGGGCCGTGCGGCGCAGCTCGGCGGAGCGGAGGCGGTGCAGTTCGAGCTCGTACATGGCGGGTTCCTCCCGGGATCCGGTGGCGGTGCCGCTTTCCGCGACGCCTCCCACTCTCGGCCCGCGGCCGGGTCCGCCGCATCGGGAGAGTTCCGCATCTTCGCGCGTCCGGCGGACCGTACGCGCGCGTAAGGGGCCTTAGGGCGTCCGCGCACCGGGCGGGGACGCCCTAAGGCCCCTGGGGTCCACGTCAGCTCAGCCGGCGGAAGGCACGGCCAGCAGGGCGTCGGAGTACTTCAGGACGGCCAGCAGCAGGCCGATGACGCCGAGCGAGAGGCCCGCCCAGGCCACCGACCTGATCCAGACGGCCTGCGGGCGGCCCGGGGCGCCGAACGCGGGCCGGACCAGCACCACCACGGCGGTGATCAGCGCGGCCAGCGCGAACAGCCCGGCCCACAGGGCGGTGGTGTGCCAGGCGTCGCCGTAGACCTCCTTGAGCTGGGTGCCGACGCTCGCGCTGGTGGACGTCCGCAGCTGGCCGATGAGCTGCTCGCGGGCGGAGGCGACGGTGCCGATCCAGCCGCCGGTGAGGGAGACCAGGCCCAGCGCGGCGGAAACGACGGCGCCGGCGCCCTGGCCGACCCCGGAGGGCACCTTGTCACCGGCCCCGTCCGCCTCGCTCTCCCCGTCTTCCTCGCCGATCGTCTCCCGCCCGGCCTCCTCGGGCTCCTCGGTCTCCGTCACGGCCCCGGGGCCGGCCGTCGTCGTGTCGTCGTCCTTGCGCGCCTCGGTGCCGGACCCGGTGCCGGTGGTCTCAGCGCCTTCCGCTGTCTTCGTTGCCATGCCCGGCACCGTACGGACGCTGTCTGAGAGGTCTCTTAATGATCGTTCCGCTCGGTACGCGCGCGTGCCGCGCGCCACTCGGGTGCCAGCACCGCCCAGATCTCCGTGCTGGTGCGCACACCCCGGTGCGGGTAGTTCTCGCGGAGCACGCCCTCGCGGGTCATGCCGAGCCGCCGGGCCACGTTGATGCTCGGCTCGTTGGCCGAGGACACCTGCCACTCCACCCGGTGCATGCCGCGCTCCTCGAAGGCCCAGTCGAGCAGGATCCGCATGCCGCGCGTGACGAGTCCCCGCCCGGCCGCGCCCGGCTCCAGCCAGCAGCCGGCCTCGCAGACCCCGCTCGGGGTGTCCCAGACGCGGAACAGCAGCCCTCCGACGAGCTTGCCGTCCAGCCAGATCCCGTGCAGGCCGCCGGCGTCGGCGGCACGCTTGTCGGCGTACGACTTCAGCCAGGCGCGGGCCCCGTCGAGATCGGACACCGCGTCCGCGAGCCCTATGTGCCGGCCGATGAACTCCCGTCCCCGGTCGATGTTCTCCAGCAGCTCACCGGCGTGCCAGACCTCCAGTGGCCGCAGTTCGGCACCGTCGTCACCGAGCGATGTCGCGTACATCAAGCCGCACTTCCTTCCCGCAATTCGTCCGCCGGGACCGGTCGGTACGGCAAAAATACGTCAGTCGAACTGGTCCCCGAGCGCCATGATCATCGTCCCTGCGATCAGCGACCACAAGGCCCTGCGGGTACGGCCCTTGGCGCCCAGCACCGTGGCGAACGCGCACACGGCGGCGCCGACGGCGTAGGCGGCGGGCACGAGCGCCGGGGCGGCGCCGGCGGATCTCAGCAGCGCGGCGGCCAGCCCCGCGCAGGTCAGCAGCGTCCCGGTGCCGACGGCGGCCCACCGGGCCCGCCGGGCGTCCGTCACGTAGTCCTCGGCGCCCCCGGCGTACTCCTCGTCGGCTCCCGCGTACTGCTCGGCGCCCCCGGCGGCTTCCAGCCCTTCGGCGGCCTCCTTCGTCGCGGGCTCGACATCGGATTCGGTGGTGCTTCCCCTCATGGCGGGCGAGCGTACCTCCCGCGGCACCGAAAACCCGGTGCGGGGCCGCCCTCCCGGCTGCTAGGCATGGTTGCTTGTGACCAACACACCGACCACACCGGACGCGCTCACCCGCCGCGTCACCCACCCGCGCTACCCCCGCAGCAACGGCTACGACGCCCGCTGGACCGTCGAGAACCAGATGGGCCCGCACGCGCTGTGGCTGCTGGAGTGGCTGGCCCCCGCGCTGGGGCTGGACGCGCTGCCACCGGGGGCGCGCGTGCTCGACCTGGGCTGCGGGCGGGCGATGACCTCCGTCTTCCTGGCCCGCGAGTACGGCCTCCAGGTCACCGCCGCCGACCTGTGGGTGGACCCCGACGACAACGCCGTACGGCTCGCCGAGGCGGGTGTCGCCGACCGGGTGCTGCCCGTGCGCGCCGAGGCCCACGACCTGCCGTTCGCCGAAGGGTCCTTCGATGCGATCGTCTCCGTCGACTCCTACCAGTACTTCGGCACCGACGACCTGTACCTGCCGTCCCTGACCCGGCTGCTCAAGCCGGGCGGGCGGATCGGGGTCGTCGTCCCGTCGCTGCGCGAGGAACCGGCGGGCGTCGAGCCGCCGGAGCACCTCGTGCCCTGGTGGGAGCCCGCCTTCTGGTGCTTCCACACCGCGGACTGGTGGCGGCGCCACTGGACCCGCAGCGGGGCCGTGGAGGTCGAGGCGGCCGACTGGCTGGAACACGGCTGGCGGGACTGGCTGCTGTGGTGCGAGGTGGTCACCGAGGAGAGTTCCGACGACCTCCACGTCCAGATGGCGGGCCGGTCCGCGGAGATGCTCCGCGCGGACCAGGGGAGCGCGCTGGGATTCGTACGGGTGGTGGGACGCCGGGCGTAAACCGTACGTGACCATGCGTACGGCCCCGGGGAGCGTGTCTCCGGGGCCGTACGCGGGTGGGGTCAGCCCTCGGTGACGCCCAGCTTCTCCAGGATCAGCTCCTTGACGCGGGCCGCGTCGGCCTGGCCGCGGGTGGCCTTCATGACCGCGCCGACCAGGGCGCCGGCCGCGGCCACCTTGCCGCCGCGGATCTTGTCCGCGATGGCCGGGTTGCCGGCGATGGCCTCCTCGACGGCGGCGGTCAGCGCGCCCTCGTCCGAGACGACCTTCAGACCGCGCTTGTCCACCACCTCGTCCGGGGTGCCCTCTCCCGCGAGAACGCCCTCGATGACCTGGCGGGCCAGCTTGTCGTTCAGGTCCCCCTTGGCGACCAGCTCGGTGACCCGGGCCACCTGCTGCGGGGTGATCGCCAGCTCGTCCAGCGCCGTGCCGGACTCGTTGGCGCTGCGCGCGAGTTCGCCCATCCACCACTTGCGGGCGGCGGCCGCGTCGGCACCGGCGTCGATCGTGGCGACGATCAGGTCCAGCGCGCCCGCGTTCAGGATGGCCTGCATGTCGGTGGCGGAGATGCCCCACTCCGCCAGCAGACGGGTACGGCGGGCCAGCGGCAGTTCCGGCAGGGCCGCGCGGATCTCCTCGACCCACTCGCGCGAGGGCGCGACGGGGACCAGGTCGGGCTCCGGGAAGTACCGGTAGTCCTCGGCCTCCTCCTTCACTCGGCCCGAGGTCGTGGACCCGGTGTCCTCGTGGAAGTGGCGGGTCTCCTGGACGATCGTGCCGCCGCCGGAGAGCACGGCCGCGTGGCGCATGATCTCGTAGCGGGCCGCACGCTCGACCGAGCGCAGGGAGTTGACGTTCTTCGTCTCCGAGCGCGTGCCGAACTTGTCGGCGCCCTTGGGCATCAGCGACAGGTTCACGTCGCAGCGCATCTGGCCCATCTCCATGCGGGCCTCGGACACGCCGAGGGCGCGGATGACCTCGCGCAGCTCGCGGACGTACGCCTTCGCCACCTCGGGGGCGCGCTCGCCGGCGCCCACGATCGGCTTGGTGACGATCTCGATGAGCGGGATGCCGGCGCGGTTGTAGTCCAGCAGGGAGTGGGACGCGCCGTGGATACGGCCGGTCGCGCCGCCGACGTGCGTCGACTTGCCGGTGTCCTCCTCCATGTGGGCGCGCTCGATCTCCACGCGGAAGACCTCGCCGTCCTCCAGCTGCACGTCGAGGTAGCCGTTGAAGGCGATCGGCTCGTCGTACTGGGAGGTCTGGAAGTTCTTCGGCATGTCCGGATAGAAGTAGTTCTTCCGGGCGAAGCGGCACCATTCGGCGATCTCGCAGTTCAGCGCGAGACCGATCTTGATGGCGGACTCGACGCCGGTCGCGTTGACGACCGGGAGCGCGCCGGGCAGGCCGAGGCAGACGGGGCAGGTCTGGGAGTTCGGGTCGGCGCCGAGCGCCGTCGAACAGCCGCAGAACATCTTGGTCTTGGTGCCGAGTTCGACATGGACCTCAAGGCCCATGACGGGGTCGTACGCCGCCAGCGCGTCCTCGTACGACACCAGGTCGGTCGTGGTGGTCACGGTGAAAACTTCCCTCTCAGCCCAGCAGGACGTCGTCGTCGCCCAACCGCTTCAGCTCGCGGTAGAGGATGGCGAGGCCGGTGACGATGCCTGCGGCGGTGACGACGGCGTCGACGAGCCTCAGCGTGTCGTTCTCGGCGCGGGCCTTCTTGATCTGCTTAGCGGCGCCGACCGCGCCGAACGCGGTGGCGGCCATGGACAGGTACGTACCGGACTTGGACTTCTTGAAGTCCTTGGCCTTCGACAGCTTGCTCACAGCGACGGTGCCTCCTCCAGCAGCGGGTGACCCCACTTTTCCACGAAGGCGGCCTCGACGGCGGCGCCCACCTTGTACAGCCGGTCGTCCTTCAGCGCGGGGGCGATGATCTGCAGGCCCACCGGGAGGTTGTCCTCCGGGGCGAGACCGCAGGGCAGGGACATGGCCGCGTTGCCCGCCAGGTTGGTCGGGATGGTGCACAGGTCCGCGAGGTACATCGCCATCGGGTCGTCGGCGCGCTCGCCGATCGGGAAGGCGGTGGTCGGGGTCGTCGGGGAGACGATCACGTCGACCTGCTCGAAGGCATTCTCGAAGTCCCGCGTGATGAGCGTGCGGACCTTCTGCGCGGAGCCGTAGTACGCGTCGTAGTAACCGCTCGACAGCGCGTACGTGCCCAGCATGATCCGGCGCTTGACCTCGGGGCCGAAACCGGCCTCGCGGGTCAGGGAGGTGACCTCCTCGGCGGAGTGCGTGCCGTCGTCGCCGGTCCGCAGGCCGTAGCGCAGACCGTCGAAGCGGGCGAGGTTGGAGGAGCACTCGGACGGGGCGATCAGGTAGTACGCCGACAGGGCGAGGTCGAAGGACGGGCAGTCCAGCTCGACGATCTCGGCGCCCA
Organism: Streptomyces sp. DSM 40868; assembly: GCF_011820545.1. Taxonomy (NCBI): domain Bacteria; kingdom Bacillati; phylum Actinomycetota; class Actinomycetes; order Kitasatosporales; family Streptomycetaceae; genus Streptomyces; species Streptomyces sp. DSM 40868. The sequence continues at coordinate 6,070,538 of NZ_CP050504.1, read as the reverse complement.
GCTCCCTGAGCAGCTCCACCGACTCGTCGAAGCGCTGGATGACGCCGGCCTGGTAGCCCTCGCCGCGGAACTGCTTGACCACGCCGACGCGCATGCCCTGGACGCTGCCGTTGCGGGCGGCCTCGACCACCGGCGGGACGGGGGCGTCGATGGACGTGGAGTCCAGCGGGTCGTGGCCGGCGATCACCTCGTGCAGCAGGGCCGCGTCCAGGACCGTACGGGCGCAGGGGCCGCCCTGGTCGAGGGAGGAGGAGAAGGCGACCATGCCATACCGGGACACCGCGCCGTAGGTCGGCTTGACGCCGACCGTGCCGGTGACGGCGGCCGGCTGGCGGATGGAGCCGCCGGTGTCGGTGCCGATGGCGAGCGGGGCCTCGTAGGCGGCGAGCGCGGCGGAGGAACCGCCGCCGGAACCGCCGGGGATCCTGGTGAGGTCCCAGGGGTTGCCGGTCGGGCCGTAGGCGCTGTTCTCGGTGGAGGACCCCATGGCGAACTCGTCCATGTTGGTCTTGCCGAGGATGACGACGTCGGCGGCCTTCAGCCGCTTGGTGAGCGTCGCGTCGTACGGCGGGATCCAGCCTTCGAGGATCTTCGAGCCGACGGTCGTGGGCACGCCCTCGGTGGTGAAGATGTCCTTGAGCGCGAGCGGGACGCCGGCCAGCGGGCCGAGCTTCTCGCCGCGCTCGCGCTTGGCGTCCACGGCACGGGCCTGGGCGAGGGCGCCCTCGCGGTCGACGTGCAGGAAGGCGTGGACCTTCTCGTCCACGGCCTCGATCCGGGCGAGGTGGGCCTCGGTGACCTGGACCGCCGTCAGTTCGCCGGAGGCGATCTTCTCGGCGATCTGCGCGGCCGTGAGCTTGATGATGTTGCTGTCCGTCATGGTGGTCACTCCTCCCCCAGGATCTGCGGCACCTTGAAACGCTGCTGCTCCTGGGCCGGGGCGCCGGAGAGCGCCTGCTCGGGGGTGAGCGAGGGACGGACCTCGTCCGGCCGCATGACGTTCGTCAGCGGGAGCGGGTGCGAGGTCGGCGGTACGTCTTGGTCGGCGACCTCGCTGACGCGGGCGACCGCGCCGATGATGTCGTCGAGCTGTCCCGCGAAGTGGTCGAGTTCTTCGGGCTTCAGCTCCAGACGCGCCAGCCGGGCGAGGTGGGCGACCTCCTCGCGCGTGATGCCAGGCATGCAGCGATCCTCTGGGGTGAGTGTGTGTGGTTTGGGCCCAATCCTATGGGGCCGGGCCCCGTGCCCGTGAAACGGTTTCCCCCGGGGCCCGCCTCAGCGGTGCCGGCCGTCCCAGACCGCGCTCTTCAGGAAGTGGTTGTCGTACAGCTCCTGGACCTCCAGGAGGCTCTCCGGCGTGGCCTCGCCCAGGCGGATGCGCTGGAGGTGGCGGAAGTACTCGAAGCGCTCGACGCCCGGTGCGATGACGACGAGCAGGTCGGCGGCGGCACCGGGCGCGGCGGCGATGGGGGTGCCCCCTGCTCGAGCGGAGCCGAGGGCTTGGGGGAGTGCGGGCGGTCCGGCGGGACGATGATCAGGTCGCCGCGTGCGGCGATGACGACATCGTCGCCGGAGAGGACCTCGGCCTCGCCGTCGAGCAGGTAGAACATCTCGGCCGAGCGGTGGTGGACGTGCGGGCGGGCGCCGTCGGCTCCCTCGGCGAGGGTGACCCGCACGGTGGACAGCGTCCCGCCGCTCGCGCTGCTGTCGGCCAGCAGCCGTACGGCCACGGGGGCGTCCCCGACCACCTCGGCCTCGGCGTCCCGGACCAGCACGGTGTCCTCGAACCTGGGCACGAACAGCGACATGGCGCGTCTCCTCGGAACGGCCTGATACCGGTTGGCCCGATGCGCGGGTGCCCGTACAACGATCATGGTGGCCGGACGGGTTCCCCGCGGTGACGCGCGTTCACGGGCCGGGGCCCCGAGGGAGGGCTACTCCGCGGCTGGCAGGGCCGGGGTCGGGCGCTGCCAGCCCCGGGAGCCGCGGGCCCGCAGCCAGGCCGTGGTCTCGTCGGGCGGCATCGCCGCGGCGACCAGCCAGCCCTGCACCGCGTCGCAGCCCAGGTCCCGCAGCCGCTCCCAGGTCTCGTCGTCCTCCACGCCCTCGGCGACGACCAGCAGGCCCAGCGAATGGGCCAGGTCCACCGTGCAGCGGACGATCTCGGCGTCCTCGGTGTCGACGGCGAGCCGGGCCACGAAGGAGCGGTCGATCTTCAGCTCGCTGACCGGCAGCCGCCGCAGGTGCACCAGGGACGAATAGCCGGTGCCGAAGTCGTCCAGGGACATCTTCACGCCGTGCCCGGTGAGTCCGGCGAGGGTGTCGGCGGCCCGCTGCGGGTCCTCCAGCAGCACGTGCTCGGTGATCTCCAGCTGGAGCGCGTAGGCCGGGACCCCGTGCCGGGCCAGGCGGGCGGCGACGGAGCCGGCGAAGCCGGGCGTGTGGACGTCGCGCGGGGAGACGTTGACGGCGACCGGGACCCTGAGGCCCTGGGCGCGCCACCGGGCGACCTGGCCGAGCGCGGTCTCCAGGACGTACTCGGTGAGGTGGGGCATCAGCCCGGAGGACTCGGCTATCGCTATGAACTCGTCCGGCGGCACCTTGCCGCGCTCGGGGTGCACCCAGCGGACCAGCGCCTCCAGGCCGGCCACCTGTCCGTCGAAGCGGACCTTGGGCTGGTAGTGCAGCTGGACCTCGTGCGCGTCGAGGGCCCGGCGCAGATCGCCGAGCAGGCCGAGGCGGTCGGGGGTGTTGGAGTCCCGCTTGGACTCGTAGACCTCGACGCCGGTGCGGTCCCGCTTCGCCTGGTACATGGCGACGTCGGCACGGCGCAGCATCCCCTCGGCGTCGAGGGCGTGATCGGGGAAGACGGCCACTCCGGCGCTGGCCTCCAGGACGAGGGTGAGGCCGTCCAGGTCGAGCGGGGAGCTTAGGGCGGTGACGAGGGAGCGGGCGACGCGCGTCGCCGACGTGGTGGAGTCGGCGACGGGGAGTAACACGGCGAACTCGTCACCGCCGAGCCGGGCGGCCTCGGCCCCGCGCGGCAGCGCGAGCCGCAGCCGGTCGGCGATCTGGAGCAGCAGCCGGTCACCGGCCAGATGACCGAGGGTGTCGTTCACCGAGCGGAAGCGGTCGAGGTCGATCAGCATGAGCGCGGCGCGCGCGCCGATGCGGTCGGCGTCGTCCAGCGCGGTCCAGATGCGCTCCAGCAGCCACTGCCGGTTGGGCAGCCCGGTCAGCGGGTCGCGCAGCTGCTCCTCGGCGCGGGCGCGGGCCATCCACAGCGTGGAGTCCAGGGCGATGAGCGGAATGGCGAAGAGCGGCAGCAGGATCGGCTCGGCGTCGGCGACGACGCACAGCAGCGGCGCGATGCCGAGCAGCGCGACGGCGACCAGGCCCTGTCTGACCAGGGCGGTGCGGGCGATGGTGGGCAGCCCGCCGTCGCGCGGGGCGTTCAGGTACCACAGCAGGCCGCGGCTGACCGCGAGGTAGGCGACCGCCACCAGGACGACCTCGGGGGCGGTGGCGATGCTCCAGTTGTCGGGCCGCCAGGGGGCCTCGACGCTCGGGACCCGGCCGAACGCGCCGAGCAGCAGGGCGCCGACGCCGATGCCGAGGATGTCCACCGCGCCGTGCAGCACGCCTTGGCGCCAGCGGTGCCGGCGGGCGATGCCGACCAGGACGACGACGGTGAGGCTGACCAGTCCGGCGGGCACCCAGCCGTACAGCAGCAGGACGGCGAGGGTGAGGGCGGCGCCCGAGCCGGTGCCGCCCCACCAGCGGGCGCGGCCCAGCATGACGAGGTGGCCGACGATGACGCCGGTGAGCAGGGCCAGCGCCCAGCCGACCGTGCCGTTCGGGAAGAGGGCGTGCCCGCCGACGCAGGCGCGGTAGAACCCGGCGCCCAGGGTGAAACCCGCGGCGGCGACGACGGCGGCGGGCAGCGCCGGCCAGGACGGATGCCGTTCGGTGTCGGCGCCGGCCAGACCGGGGACGGGGTCGGCGGCCGGCGACAGGGGGGCGGCGGGCTCGGGGGGCGCGCACGGGCCGGCGGCGCGCGGGGTGACGGGGCGCGGCCGCACTCCCGTACGGCCCTCGGCCCACCCGGTCCACCGGTTCTCGCGCCAGGCCCCCGCACGGCGGCGCGGGCGCAGCCGTGCGTTGGGGGCGGCGCTCTCGGTCGGTTCCATTCCCGTCCCTCTCACAGCCGGCGGTGCCCACGCCACGCGGCCCGATGCCCGACAACCATCAGCGGCTCCGCGTCGAAGAAACCCTCCCCGGGCCTGTCGAGGGCACGGAGATGCCCCAGCCGCAGCTGGGCACGGCAGGCGCACACCTCAACAGTAGGCCGCGGAAGGCATCCACGGGCAGCGGTCTCCGACGGTTGCCCGAATGCGCCCGGGCCACCCGTATGCAACTGATATGCGCCGATCGGGTGGCCTTCAACCGCTACTCCTCGGTCGGAAGCGCGACTTCGGCCGCCGCTTCGGGGCCCTGCTCCAACAGGACGTCGAAACCGTCCTCGTTCAGAACAGGCACCTTCAGCTGCATGGCCTTGTCATATTTCGATCCAGGGTTGTCACCCACAACGACGAAAGATGTCTTTTTCGAAACGGAACCGGTCACCTTGGCGCCCCGGGTCTGCAGTGCCTCCTTGGCGCCGTCCCGGGTGTAGTTCTCCAGCGTGCCGGTGACGACGACCGTGAGCCCCTCCAGCGGGCGCGGCCCCTCGTCCTCGCCGGACGCCTCGTCCTCCAGGGGCACCCCGGCGGCCTTCCACTTGCGGACGATCTCGCGGTGCCAGTCCTCGGCGAACCACTCCTTGAGCGCGGCGGCGATGATCGGGCCGACGCCGTCGGTGGCCGCCAGCTCCTCCTCGGTCGCCTGCTCGATGCGGTCGATGGAGCGGAACTCGCGCGCCAGGGCCTGCGCGGCGACCGGCCCCACGTGCCGGATGGACAGCCCGTTCAGGAAGCGGGCCAGCGGACGGGACTTGGCCGCCTCGATGTTCGCGAGCAGGGCGAGGGTGTTCTTCTTCGGCTCGCCCTTCTGGTTGGCGAAGACCGTCACGACCTTCGCCTCACCGGTCTTGGGGTCGTGCTTGGGCAGTCCGCTGTCCGGGTCCAGCACATGGGCCTTGATGGGCAGCAGCTTCTCCACCGTCAGGTCGAACAGGTCGCCCTCGTCCACCAGCGGCGGGTCGGCCGGCTCCAGCGGCCGGGTCAGCGCGGCGGCGGCCACCGCGCCGAAGTGCTCGATGTCCAGGCACTCGCGGCCCGCCAGATACGACACCCGCTCGCGCAACTGGGCCGGGCAGGTACGGGCGTTCGGGCAGCGCAGGTCGACGTCGCCCTCCTTCATCGGCCGCAGCGGCGTGCCGCACTCCGGGCACGTGGCCGGCATCACGAACTCCCGCTCGCCGCCGTCCCGCAGGTCCACCACCGGGCCGAGGATCTCCGGGATGACGTCACCGGCCTTGCGCAGCACGACGGTGTCCCCGATGAGGACGCCCTTGGCCTTGACGACCTCCTGGTTGTGCAGGGTGGCGAACTCCACCTCGCTGCCCGCGACCGTGACCGGCTCCACCTGGGCGTACGGCGTGACCCGGCCGGTGCGGCCGACGCCCACCTTGATGTCGACCAGCTTGGTGTTGACCTCCTCCGGCGCGTACTTGTAGGCGATCGCCCAGCGCGGCGCCCGCGCGGTGGAGCCGAGCCGCCCCTGGAGGCGGATCTCGTCCAGCTTGACCACGACACCGTCGATCTCGTGCTCGACGGAGTGCCGGTTCTCGCCGTAGTGCGCGATGAACTCGCGCACCCCGTCCAGGCCGTCGACCACGCGGTTGTGCGGGGAGGTGGGCAGGCCCCAGGTCTTCAGCAGGTCGTACGCCTGGGAGAGCCGGGTCAGGCCGGTGAAGCCCTCCAGGGCGCCGATGCCGTGCACCACCATGTGCAGCGGGCGGGTCGCGGTGACTCTCGGGTCCTTCTGGCGCAGCGAACCGGCGGCGGCGTTGCGGGGGTTGGCGAACGGCTTGTCACCGGCCGCGACCAGGCGTTCGTTCAGCTCGAGGAACTTCTCCATCGGGAAGTAGACCTCGCCGCGGATCTCCACCAGGTCGGGCACCTCCTCGCCGCCCAGGCGGTCGGGGATCTCCGCGATGGTGCGCACGTTCGGCGTGATGTCCTCGCCGGTGCGGCCGTCGCCGCGGGTGGCCGCGCGGGTCAGCCGGCCCTTCTCGTAGGTGAGGTTGACCGCGAGGCCGTCCACCTTCAGCTCGCACAGGAAGTGGTACGTCTGGTCGCCCAGTTCCCGCGCGATGCGGTCGGCCCAGGCGGCCAGCTCCTCGTCGTTGAACGTGTTGTCCAGCGACAGCATCCGCTGGCGGTGCTCGACGGCGGTGAACTCCGTCTCGTAGGACCCCGCGACCTTCTGGGTGGGCGAGTCCGGGGTGCGCAGCTCCGGATAGCGCTCCTCGAGCTCCTCCAGGGACTTCAGGAGCCGGTCGAACTCCGCGTCGCTGACGACGGGAGCGTCCTTCACGTAGTACCGGAAGCGGTGCTCCTCGATCTGCTCCGCCAGGCGCGCGTGGGTCTCGCGGGCCTCGGCGGGCACCGCTGTCGTCTCCGCTTGCTTGTCGCCGGCCACCGTGTTGTCCTCCGTTACTCAGGGTTGTCCGCGAGGGATCTCGCCGCCCGGACGCAGTGGGCGAGCGCCCGGCGCGCGTAGGCGGGGGACGCCCCCGCCAGACCGCACGCCGGGGTCACCGTGACCGCCTCCGCGAGCAACCCCGGATGCAGCCCCAGCCTGCGCCACAGCGTCCTGACACCCATGACGCTACCGGCAGGGTCTGACAACGGGCCGTCCGTGCCCGGCACGACACCGGCGAACAGCCGGGTACCCGCCTCGACGGCCTCGCCGATCAGATCGTCGTCACGCTCGGTGAGCAGCGCGAAGTCGAAGGAGACGGCCGCCGCGCCGGCCCGCCGCAGCAGCGCGAACGGCACGTCCGGGGCACAGGAGTGCACGGTCACCGGCCCGCCGCCGGCCGCCGCGACGACGTCCCGCAGCGTGGCCTCCACGACCTGCCGGTCCACGGCGCGGTGGGTGCGGTAGCCGCTGGCGGTGCGGACCTGCCCGCGCAGCACGGCGGTCAGGGAGGGCTCGTCGAGCTGGAGGACGAACCGGGCGCCCGGGACCCGCCGCCGCACCTCGGCCAGGTGCAGCCGCAGCCCCTCGGCGAGCGAGGCGGCGAGGTCCCGGCAGGCACCGGCGTCCGACAGGGCGGCCTCGCCGTTCCTCAGCTCCAGCGCGGCGGCCAGCGTCCACGGCCCGACGGCCTGCACCTTCAGATCGCCCTCGTAGCCCTGGGTGAACTCCTCCAGGGCGTCCAGGTCCTCCACCAGCCAGGACCGCGCCCGCCTGGTGTCCCGGCCCGGCCGGTCCCCGATCCGCCAGCCGCTGGGCTCCACGCGCGCGTACAGCTCGACCAGCATCCCGGCGGTCCGGCCGATCATGTCGGCGCCGGGACCGCGCGCGGGCAGCTCGGCGAGGAACGGAAAGTCCTCGAAGCTGCCGGTGACGGTCTTGGCGGCCTCCCGCGCGTCGGTGCCGGGCAGGGAGCCGACGCCGGTGGCTCCCGGGAACCTGAACTGGCTGTTTTCGCTCACCAGGGAAGCCTACGGAACCCGGCGCGCCGAGCGGTACGGGCCCGGGACCCGGGTCAGCGGCCCGGACCCCGGATCAGCGGCCCGGGCGCACCGACAGGTCGTGGACCTCGGCGTCCCGCGGCAGGTCCAGGGCCATCAGGATCGTCGTGGCGACCGACTCGGGGTCGATCCACTTCCCCGGGTCGTACTCCTTGCCCTCCTGCTGGTGCACCTTGGCCTGCATCGGGCTGGCGGTGCGGCCGGGGTAGACCGAGGTGACGCGGACGCCGCCCGCGTGCTCCTCCTGGCGCAGGGCGTCGGCGAGGGCCTTCAGGCCGTGCTTGGAGGCGGCGTACCCGGACCAGCCGGCACTGGCGTTCAGCCCGGCCCCGGAGTTGACGAAGATCACGTGGCCGCGGGCCGCCCGCAGCTGCGGCAGGAAGTGCCGGGTCAGCTCGGCCGGGGCGATCAGGTTGACGTTCAGCTGGTGGTGCCAGGACTTCGGGGTGAGGTCGCCGACCGCGCCCAGCTCGACTACCCCGGCGATGTGCATGAGGGAGTCCACCCGGTCCGGGAGCGACTGGTGGGAGAACGCCCAGGAGAGCCTGTCCGGGTCCGCGAGGTCGCCGACCAGGGTGCGGGCGCCGGGGAAGGCGGCCGCCAGCTCCTTGGCGCGGGCCGCGTCGCGCGCGTGCAGCACGAGTTCGTCCCCGCGCGCGTGCAGCCGGCGGGCCACGGCCGCGCCGATGCCGGAACCGGCCCCGGTGATCACATGTGTAGCCATGGGGCCCATGCTCGCATCAGTGCCCGGCGAGCTGCTCCTCGAGGTAGGCCAGGGCCCCGGCGGGCTCGTCGGCGAAGAAGACCAGCTCGGCCAGCGGGCGGGGCAGGAAGCCCTCGGCCTCCATGCGGCGGAACTGCTCGCGCAGGCCGTCGTAGAAACCGGCGGTGTTGAGCAGCACGACCGGCTTGTCGGTGCGGCCGTGCTTCTTCAGCTCCAGGATCTCGGTGGCCTCGTCCAGGGTGCCGGTGCCGCCCACCATGATCACCACGGCGTCGGCCTTCTCCAGCAGCAGCTTCTTGCGTTCGGCGAGGTCGGCCGCGATGATCATCTCGTCGGCGCCGGGCCGCGCCTTGTTCGCCAGGAACTCCACGGAGACGCCGAGCAGCCGGCCGCCCGCCTCCTGCACACCGTCGGCGACCACCTTCATCAGACCAACGTCGGAACCGCCCCAGACCAGGGTGTGACCGGCCTTGCCGAGCAGTTCCGCGAACTCGCGCGCGGGGCGCGTGTACCGCTCGTCGAGGTCGGCGGCGGACAGGAAGACGCAGATGTTCATGGCCTATACCGTACGGTGCCCGCGCCGCGCGGGGGAAAGCGCGGGAAGAAGCGCGGTCCGTCCGGTGCTGTTCCGGTATGACCGATGGACACACGATCACGATCCACAAGAGCGGGCGGCACGTGCGCGCGGTGCACGACGGCCGGGTGCTGGCGGAGACCGACCGTCCGCTGGAACTGCGCGAGACGGGCTGTCCGGTGCGGTACTACATCCCCGCCGAGGACGTACGCCTCGATCTGCTGACCCCCTCCGACACGCACACCGTCTGCCCCTACAAGGGCACGGCGTCCTACTGGTCGCTGCCGGACGCACCGGACCTCGTCTGGGCGTATCCGGACCCCAAGGACGGGGTGGCGGAGATCAAGGACCACTACTGCTTCTACGACACCGAGGTCGCATGACCACCCCCGGCACCGCCGTGTCGTGACCGATGAGCGCCGTGCCGTGCGGCAGTCTGCACGGCCATGGACAAGAAGACGACTTCCCGCGACGGCACCTCTCTCGCGTACCACGTGAGAGGCCACGGGCCGACGGTGATCCTGGTGAGCGGCGCGATGTCCACCGGCGGCACCGTGCTGCCCCTGGCCGAGCGTCTCGCGGAGCGCTGCACGGCCGTCGTCTACGACCGCCGGGGCCGCGGCGAGAGCGGCGGCACGGCGCCGTACGCGGTCGACCGCGAGGTCGAGGACCTGGCCGCGCTGGTCGACGCCGTGGGCGGCGACGCGGCACTGTTCGGGGTCTCCTCGGGCGGCGCGCTGGTGCTGCGCGCGGCGGCGGAGGGGGTGCCGGCGACCCGGGCGGCGGTGTACGAGGTGCCGTACGCCGACCATCTGGCGGACGGCGCCGCGCGCGAGGCGGCCTACAAGGAGCGGCTGACCGAGGCGCTGGCCGAGGGCCGGCGCGGGGACGCGGTGGAGCTGTTCCTGCGCCAGACGGGCCTCGGCGAGGAGGTGATCCAGCGCGCCCGCCAGTCCCCGATGTGGGCCGGCATGGAAACCCTCGCGCCGAGCCTCGCCCACGACGACGCGGTGATGGCCGACGGCCTGCTGCCCCGGGACCTGCTCGCCCGGATCCCCGTACCCGTCCTCGCGCTCGTGGGCGGCGCGAGCCCGGAGTGGATGCACCGGGCCGGCCAGGCGGTCGCGGAGGCGGTGCCCCGGGGCACGTACCGCGTCCTGCCGCGCCAGACCCACATGGTGGAGCCGGATGTGCTGGGGCCGGTGCTGGCGGAGTTCTTCGCGGGGTAGCCCCGCCGGGAAGGACGGGGCAACCCGGGTGGCTCAGACCGCCGTCGCCGCCGTCGCGCGCGTGGTGGACGCGATCGTCGCCGAGCCCACCACGCGCGTGCCGTCGTAGAGCACGATCGCCTGGCCGGGGGCGACGCCGCGGACCGGCTCGGTGAAGGTGACGCGCAGCTCGCCGGCCACGAGTTCGGCGGTGACCTCGGTCTCGCCGCCGTGCGCGCGCAGCTGGGCGGTGTAGGTGCCGGGACCGGTGGGGGCGGTGCCGCACCAGCGGGGCCGGATCGCGGTGAGGGCGGTGACGTCCAGGGCCTCGGCCGGGCCGACGGTGACCGTGTTGGTGACCGGGGAGATGTCCAGGACGTAGCGCGGCTTGCCGTCCGGGGCCGGGGTGCCGATCCGGAGGCCCTTGCGCTGGCCGATGGTGAAGCCGTACGCGCCCTCGTGGGTGCCCAGCTTGCTGCCGGACTCGTCCACGATGTCGCCCTCGGCCTTGCCGAGGCGGCGGGCCAGGAAGCCCTGGGTGTCGCCGTCGGCGATGAAGCAGATGTCGTGCGAGTCGGGCTTCTTGGCCACGGCCAGGCCCCGGCGCTCGGCCTCCGCGCGGATCTCCTCCTTGGTGGTGACCGTGTCGCCGAGCGGGAACATCGCGTGCGCGAGCTGCTTGTCGTCCAGCACGCCGAGGACGTACGACTGGTCCTTGGCCATGTCGGAGGCGCGGTGCAGCTCGCGGGAGCCGTCCTCCTTCACGATCACCTTGGCGTAGTGGCCGGTGCACACGGCGTCGAAGCCGAGGGCCAGCGCCTTGTCCAGCAGCGCCGCGAACTTGATCTTCTCGTTGCAGCGCAGGCACGGGTTCGGGGTGCGGCCGGCCTCGTACTCGGCGACGAAGTCCTCCACGACGTCCTCGCGGAAGCGGTCGGCGAGGTCCCAGACGTAGAAGGGGATGCCGATGACGTCGGCCGCGCGGCGGGCGTCGCGCGAGTCCTCGATGGTGCAACAGCCCCGCGCACCGGTTCGGAAGGACTGCGGGTTCGCGGAGAGCGCGAGGTGGACGCCGGTGACGTCGTGGCCGGCCTCCGCGGCACGCGCGGCGGCGACGGCGGAGTCCACGCCGCCGGACATGGCGGCGAGGACGCGGAGGGGGCGGGTGCGCTGCGGGGTGTCAGTCATAACCCTTCCAGGGTACGGGGGCGCGGGAACCAGCGTACGGGGGCGCGGGAACCCGGCCGGCCGGCCGTCCGTTGACGGTCACATGGGGGCGACTTCGGATTCGGCGGCGGGGGCGGGCACCGGGCCGCCGGCGGGCGACGGGGACCGGCGGCTGGGGCGGCGGGCCCTGCTGGTCGGCGGGATCGCGGCGGCCGTGGGGACGGCGCTGCTGGCCCGTGAGGAGCTGTCCCGTTCGTGGTGGCGGCTGCCCGGGGTGGACAAGCCGCGAGAGGCGGGCGCGGTGGACTTCCGGGGCGCGCGCTGGGTGGCGGCCTCGGCGGCGAACTACCGGCGGGCGGACCGGCCGGCCGACTACCCGGTGGACCGGGTGGTCGTCCATGTCACCCAGGGCGGGTACGCGTCGGCGGTGCGGGCCTTCAAGGACCCCGGGCACGGCGCGGCGGCGCACTACATCGTGCGCCGCGACGGGCGGATCACCCAGCTGGTCCGCGAGCTGGACGTGGCCTTCCACGCGGGCAACCGGGAGTACAACGAACGCAGTGTCGGCATCGAGCACGAGGGCTTCGTGGAGGACCCGGCGTCCTTCACGGACGCCCTGTACGCGGCCTCGGCCCGGCTCGCGGCCGCGATATGCGGGCGGTACGGCATCCCCGTGGACCGGGAGCACATCATCGGGCACGCCCAGGTGCCGGGCACGGACCACACGGACCCGGGGCGGCTGTGGGACTGGGAGCGGTACATACGCCTGGTCGGCGCCGAGCGCGCCAAGACCCCGCCGGCCAGGTGAGCCCGGCCGCGCGGGCGGGCCAGGTGAGGCCGGCCGTGCGGGCGGCCTAGGTGAGCCCGGCCGCGCGGGCGCGTTCCACCGCCGGGCCGATCGCCTTCGCCACCGCCTCGACGTCCGCCTCCGTGGAGGTGTGGCCGAGGGAGAAGCGCAGGGTGCCGCGGGCCAGGTCCGGGTCGGTGCCGGTGGCGAGGAGGACATGGCTGGGCTGGGCGACGCCCGCGGTGCAGGCGGAGCCGGTGGAGCACTCGATGCCCTGGGCGTCCAGCAGGAGCAGCAGGGAGTCGCCCTCGCAGCCGGGGAAGGTGAAGTGGGCGTTGGCGGGGAGCCGGCCCCCGGGTGCCGGGTCGCCGCCGAGGATCGCGTCCGGTACGGCGCCGCGCACGGCGTCGACCAGCCGGTCGCGCAGGCCGCCGACCTCCCGCGCGAACCGCTCCCGACGCTCGGCGGCGAGCCGCCCGGCGACGGCGAAGGAGGCGACGGCGGGTACGTCGAGGGTGCCGGAGCGGACGTGCCGTTCCTGGCCGCCGCCGTGCAGGACGGGTACGGGGGTGTACTCGCGGCCCAGGAGCAGGGCGCCGATGCCGTACGGGCCGCCGATCTTGTGGCCGGAGACGGTCATGGCGGCGAGGCCGGAGGCGGCGAAGTCGACGGGGACCTGCCCGAAGGCCTGGACCGCGTCGGCGTGCAGCGGGACGCCGAACTCGGCGGCGACGTCGGCGAGTTCGCGGACCGGCATGAGGGTGCCGATCTCGTTGTTGGCCCACATCACGGTGGCCAGGGCGACATCGCCGGGGTCGCGGGCGATGGCCTCGCGCAGCGCCTCGGGGTGGACGCGGCCGTAGGCGTCGACGGGGAGGTACTCGACGGTGGCGCCCTCGTGCTCGCCGAGCCAGTGCACGGCGTCGAGGACGGCGTGGTGCTCGACGGGGCTGGCGAGGACGCGGGTGCGGGCGGGGTCGGCGGCGACGCGGGACCAGTACAGGCCCTTGACGGCGAGGTTGTCGGCCTCGGTGCCGCCCGAGGTGAACACGACCTCGCTGGGGCGGGCGCCGAGCGCTTCCGCGAGGGTTTCGCGGGCTTCCTCGACCGTGCGGCGGGCTTGCCTGCCGGACGCGTGGAGGGAGGAGGCGTTGCCCGTGATGCTCAGCTGGGCGGTGAGCGCCTCTGCCGCCTCCGGGAGCATCGGGGTGGTCGCGGCGTGGTCGAGGTAAGCCATGGTGAGCCCGATTCTACGGCTCCCCCGCGGCCGGGCCGGGCCGCGAGGGGGGTTGGCCGGAACGCGGCCCGCTGCGGCGCGCGCGGACCCGTCGCGGCCCGCCCGGCGGAAAACGGGTCCCGCTCCTCACAGGCTCCAGGACACCGTCCCCGTGACCTCCATCGACGCGACCAGGACCACCAGGTCGGCGACGCCCAGGGCGAGGCCCAGGCAGGCGCGGCCGCGGCGGGCCGTGCCGCGCCAGAGGGCGGCCACGGCGAGGACGATGGCGATCGGGCCGAGGACGAGGTTGAGGACGAGCAGGCCGAGGAGGCCGAGGATGAAGGACGCGACGGCCATGCCGTCGGCGTCCCGGGTGCGCGGACGCGTGCCGGTGCGGCCGGTGCCGGCCGGTGCGGTGAGGTGCATGGTGCTCAGCTCCCGGAAAACTGCGCGGCGGTCGGTCGGACGACGTCGCGCGGTGGTCAGTCGGACGACGTGCGGCGGCGGCCGTGGCGCTCGCGGAGCGCGAAGACGCCGAGCCAGACGGCGATGACGGCGGCCAGGACGGCGCTGACGGTCAGCGGCGCGTGGGCCACGGTGCCCAGCACCACTCCGAGCAGCATGAGCGCGGCGACGAGGAACAGCATGGGATCGAATCCCCCCTCCGGTTTGCCTCGTGTTCGGCCGGTGTGAAGTTTGGGTGAACAGTTGTAGTAACAGTTGTTCACTGACTTCGAGTCTAGCGCTTCTCTCGGCTTTCCAATTCCGGAGAACAGTTGTTAACTGGATGACATGAGTCACACCCTCGGCATCCGGCAGGCCCAGAAGCAGAAGACCCGGCAGGCGTTCCTCGACGCGGCGCTCGCCCTGCTGGAGGAGCAGAGCCTGAGCAGCCTGGGCCTGCGCGAGGTCACCCGGGCCGTCGGGGTCGCCCCGACCGCCTTCTACCGGCACTTCCGCTCGACCGCCGACCTCGGGGTGGCCCTGGTCGACGAGGCGCTGGGCAGCCTGCATCCGATGGTGCGGACGACGGTGTCCACCACGGGAGACAGCGAGGAACGCATCGCGCGCGCCGTCGAACTGATCGCCCGTCATGTGGCCGAGTACCCCGCACACGTGAGGTTCATCGCCCGGGAACGGCACGGGGGCGTGCAGATCGTGCGGGAGGCCATCCGGGCCCAGCTGCACCGGTTCGCCGAGGAGGTGCGGGCCGAGCTGGCCAAGGACCGGGAGGCGGAGGGCTGGAGCGAGGACGACCTGCTGATGCTCGCGCACCTCTACGTCGACCAGATGCTCATCACCGCCTCGCTGTTCCTGGAGGCGCTGGAGGCCCCCGAGGACGAGCGGGAGCGGGTGACCCGGCTCGCCACCCGCCAGCTGCGGCTCATCACCCTCGGCCGCACCCACTGGCTGGACTGAACCACCGCACGCACCACACTTCTTCAGCCCTCCCCCGTCCCCGCCTCCCCGTACAGCGCCAGCACCGAACGCGCCCCCGCCACCAGTTCCGCGCGCGCCTCGGGCGGGTCCAGGAGCTCCACCCGGTCGGAGAACGCGAGGAGTTGGCGTACCGCCCGGAGCACCGGGTAGGTCAGCCGCGCGGTGACCCACGGGCTCTCGCCGTCGTCCTCGGGCTCCGCCGTCAGCTGGGCGGCGGCCATCCGGCGGAACATGTCGGCCACCTCGCGCCGGACCCGCACGGTGACCTCGACCCCGCCCTCCCGCTCCTCCACCCGCCGCCGCAACTCCTCCCAGGCATCGGCGAGTTCCACGCCGGGCCGGCGTCGTACGGGCTCGTCCAGCAGCCGCGCCCGGCGCACCCGGTCGGCACGGAACAGCCGGGGCCGGCCGCGCCGGTCGGCGACCAGGTACCAGACCCCGGCCTTGGCCACGAGGCCGTACGGATCGACGGTGTACGTCCGTGCCTCCCGCTCCCCGCTGTGCCGGTAGCTCAGCCTCAGCCGCCGGTCGCAGAAGACCGCGTCCTGGAGCACCGCGAGGTCGGCGGCCTGCTCCGGGCCGCTCTTCCAGCGGGTGGCGTCGACCAGGACCCGGCGGCTGGTCACCTCGGCGGCGGGGCGGTGCGGCGCGGGCAGCGCGGCCATGACCTTGCGCAGGGCCGAGGCGAGGGCCGCGTCCAGGCCGAGCGCGGCGTGCGCGCCCTGGGCGGCCAGCACGAACAGGGCCCGGGACTCGTCGGCGGTCAGCCCGGTGACGTCGGTGCGGAAGCCGGCGAGGAGGCCGATGCCGCCGTGCCGGCCGCGCTCGGCGTAGACCGGGACCCCGGCGGCGGACAGCGCCTCGACGTCCCGGTAGATGGTGCGGACCGACACCTCCAGCCGCTCGGCGAGTTCGGGCGCGGGCACCCGGCCCCGGGTCTGCAGGAGCAGCAGGATCGACAACAGCCGGTCGGACTTCACCGCGCCAGGGTCCCGCCGGGCGGGTGACCGTGGCAAACCTGACGGCGGATGTCAGGTTTCGGCGGGAACGTACTCCCGAGCCGTCCCGGTGCGGCGGACCCGGCGCGCAGGCGCCCGCACCGCCACCGAGGGCGCCCGCCACCCCCGTGAAGGAAGGCCGTCATGAACACCGATCCCCGTCCGCTGTACACCCGCGCCACCGCCCAGGCGGCCCGGGTCATCCAGACCGTGCGCCCCGAGCAGCTGACCGCGCCCACCCCGTGTGCGGAGTTCGACGTACGCGCGCTGCTCGGCCATGTCGTCGGCGGCACCCGCCGGATCGCTCTCGTCGGCGAGGCCGGTGACGGACAGGGCGAGCCGATGATCGCCCCCGATGTGCCCGACGACGGCTGGGCCGGGGCCTACGACGAGGTCCGGGAGCGGGCGCTGAAGGCGTGGGAGAGCGACGAGCGGATGGCGTCGTCGGTGACGGTTCCCTGGGGGGAGATCTCCGGTCGGGCCGCCCTGTCGGCGTACGTCATGGAGACCGTGACGCACACCTGGGACCTGTCGGAGGCGATCGGCCGGCCGCTCGCGCTCGATCCGGAGCTGGCCGAGTTCTCGCTGGCCGTCGCGCGGGAGGCGCTGCCGGAGGGGCCCAGGGAGGGCCGCCCCTTCGACGCGCCGGTGCCGGCCCCCGAGGGAGCCGGCGCCTACGAGCGGCTGGCGGCCTGGCTGGGGCGGGTGCCGCTCAGCCGAGCCTGACCCGGGCCAGCTGGCGGGACTGCGCGACCAGCCGGTCCGCGCTGTCCCACACCTCGGCGTCCTCCTCCAGGAAGCCGCCGGCCAGGTTGCGGGTGGTGATCGAGATCCGCAGCGGGCCGGGGGCCGGGCGCTGACGCACGTGGACGGTGAGTTCCACGGTCGGCACCCAGCCCTTGAGGCCCAGCTCGAAGGCGGTGGGTGGCAGGGCGTCCACGGCGAGGAGCAGCGAGAGCGGGTCGGCGTCGCGGCCGTCGGCGAGGCCGAACCAGGCGCGCATCTCGCCCTTGCCGGAGGGGGTGCCGAGGGCCCAGCCGGTGGTGGCGGGGTCCAGCTTGATCATCAGCCGGTCGGCGATGGCGTTGCTGCCGTCGATCGGGGCCGGGCCGTCCTCGGGGCCGAGGCACCGCTGCAGCGGCGGGATCGGGGGCGGGGTGGCCGTCGTACGGACGTCGTCGGGGAGGGCGGCGAGGTCGCCGTAGGAGGCGAGGACGCGGATGCGTTCGACCTCGTTGCCCTCGTCGTCGTACTGGAAGAGCGAGGCCTGGCCGGTGGAGAGGGTGCGGCCTGTGCGGACGGTCTCGGTGCGGACGACCGCCGGACCGGGCCGCGAGGCGGTCAGGTAGTGGGCGGTGATGGAGAAGGGGTCCGGGTGCGGGAGGGTGTCCGCGAGCGCCCGGCCGAGCACGGCCAGCAGATAGCCGCCGTTGACGGCGCTGATGATGGTCCAGCCGGCCGAGAGGTCGATGTCGTAGACGCCGGGCTCGCGCCGGGTGACCGCGGTGTCGCGGTCGAACTCGCTGTCGCCGATCGCGGCCGGCGCGGCGGGGACGGTAGCTGCTTCTGCCATGCGCGAACGGTACAACATGTAAATACTAAGCGGTAGCTTTCCTTGTGGGTGGCCCGTTGTGATCTCGTCTCCGGGTGAAGATCGGGCAATTTCTCGGCAAGTGTCCGGACACGTCCACAACCCACTCCCCCGGATTCCCCTCTATGAGGACATGAGCCTCACCGGGACTCCGTTCCTCTGCACCACCGTCCTGCTGTCCGTGGTCGCCCTCATACTGCCGCTCGCGCTGTGGTCACGAATGCGCGGGCCCAGACCGCTGCGGGCGGCGGCCCGCGTACTGATGCTGCTGTTCGCCCAGGGCACGGCCGTCACCCTGGTCTTCGTGCTGGTCAACAACCAGAACAACCTGTACGACGACTGGGCCGACCTGCTCGGCACCGGCGACCATGTGCAGCGGGCCGCCGACCTCGGCCGGGACGGCACCGGAGGCATCGCGGTGCAGCGGCTGCCCAGGGTCCGGCAGACCTTCCGGCCCGTCGGCGGACCCGGCATGCGCGCGGGCGGCCCCGTGCGCGTCACCCAGCTCAAGGGCCGCGTCTCCGGGGTGAACGCCGAGGTCTACGTCTGGCTGCCGCCGCAGTACGACGACCCGGCCTACCGGCACCACGAGTTCCCGGTGGTGGAGCTGCTGCCGGGCTACCCCGGCTCGGCGAAGGCCTGGTTCGGCTCGCTGCGCGCCGCCGAGCAGCTGCTGCCGCTGATGCGCGACGGCCGGGTGGCGCCGTTCGTGCTGGTCGCCCCGCGCACCAATCTGCTGGCCGGCGTGGACACCGGCTGCGCCAACGTCCCCGGCCAGGTCAACGCCGACAGCTGGCTCAGCATCGACGTGCCCAAGATGGTCAAGGACAACTTCCGGGTCCAGCCCGCCCCGCGCGGCTGGGCGGTGGCCGGGTACTCGGCGGGCGCGCACTGCGCGGTCAAGCTGGCCGTGGCGCACCCCGACCGGTACCGGGCCGCGGTGAGCATGTCCGGCTACAACGACCCGATCGGCGAACGCGACTCCCTCGCCGCCCAGACCCCCGCCCTGCGCGCCGCGAACAACCCCTACCTGCTGCTGCGCGAGGCGGCCGGCCCGCCGCCGGTCGCCCTGTACCTGTCCGGCCAGTCCGGCGACGGCTACCAGGCGGGCATGGCACTGGAGTCGGCCGCCAAGGCGCCCACCACCGTGCGCGTGGTCCTCCTGCCGCGCAGCGCGGGCGGGCACACCATGGCGCTGTGGCGCCCGCAGGTCACCACCGTCTTCCGCTGGCTGACCCTCCAGATGGGCCAGAGCCACGCCAAGGGGCGGGACACCTCCGTCGCGGGGGCCGCTACTCCTCCGTCACCGTCGAGCGCCGGTTCCACGCACGCGGCGCCCGCCAGTGGAACCGCATCGCCAGCAGGCGCAGCACGAACGCCGTGAGCGCCGCGAACCCGCTGGTGAGCGGGGTGAGGATGTCGTAGCGGATGCACAACACCACCATCGCGGAGCCCACGATCGCCGGGACCGCGTACAGGTCGCGGTCCCAGCGCAGCAGCGAGGGCACCTCGTTGGCCAACACGTCCCGCAGCACACCGCCGCCGACGGCGGTGGCCAGGCCCAGCGTCGCCGACGCGGTCAGGCCGAGGCCGTAGCTGTACGCCTTCGTCGTGCCGCTGACGCAGAACAGGCCGAGGCCGGCCGCGTCGAAGACGAGCACCGCCGACTGGATGCGCTCCACGTGCGGGTGCAGGAAGAAGACGACGAGCGCGGCGAGCAGCGGGGTGACGAAGTACCCGAGGTCCGTGAAGGCCGCCGGGGGGACGGCCCCGATGATCACGTCCCGGAACAGCCCGCCGCCCAGCGCGGTGACCTCGGCGAGCACGGCGATGCCGAACACGTCGAAGTTCTTCCGGACGGCCAGCAGGGCGCCGGAGATCGCGAACACGAAGATCCCGATCACATCGAGCGTGTGCTGGACGGAGGGACTGAAGAGTTGCTCGAGCTGCACCCTGACATTCTCTACTGTCAGAGCACCTGAACCTTACAAAGCCAGGTCAGAGAGCGGGTTTCCCTGGTGTGAACAACCAGGTGTCGAAGAGGTCGTCCAGCTGCCGCCCGCTGACCCGCTCGGCGAGGCGGACGAAGTCGGCGGTGGCGGCGTTGCCGTACCGGTGGAGCCGGGTCCAGGTCGGCAGCAGCCGGAAGAAGGCCGGGTCGCCGATCCGCTCGCGCAGCATCTGGAGCGTCATCGCGCCGCGCTGGTAGACGGCGGAGGCGAACATGGTGTCCCGCTCCGGGGCACCCGGCCTGACCTGCCAGAACGTGGAATCGGCGGGCCGGGCGTCGTATGCGGCGCGGAAGGAGTCGTGGGCGGAGCGGGTGCCCTTGTGCTCGTCCCACAGCCACTGGGCGTAGGTGGCGAAGCCCTCGTTGAGCCAGATGTCGTTCCAGTGCGCCACGCTCACCGAGTCGCCGAACCACTGGTGGGCCAGCTCGTGCACGATCGTCCCCTCGCCGCGCACCGCCGAGTACGCGGGCTTGGACTGCACCTCCAGCGAGAACCCGGCCTGCGGCATGTCGTCGACGATGGCACCGGTCTCCTCGAAGGGGTACGGCCCGAAGACCCGCGACCAGTAGTCGGTGACGGCGGAGGTGACGCCGTAGACGTCGACGTTGCCGGCGTTCTTCAGCACCGGGTCGATCGCCACGTAGACCGGGATGCCGCCGGGGGTCCGTCCGGTGCGCACGTCGAACTTGCCGATGGTGGCGGTGGCCAGGTAGGTCGCCATCGGCTTCGACTCCCGCCAGTGGGTGTACGTCGACTCTCCCTTGTCGTACGTCGACACCAGCCGGCCGTTGGAGACCGCGGTCAGGCCCTTGGGCGCCTTGATCCGGATGTCGTAGGTGGCCTTGTCGGCGGGGTGGTCGCTGGAGGGGAACCAGGTGGAGGCGGCGTTGGGCTCGCAGGCGACGAAGACGCCGTCGGGGGTCTTCATCCAGCCATAGTCGGAGCCGAAGACGATGGGGCCGCTGAGGGGCCGGGGTGTGCCGCCGTAGGTGACGGAGACGGTGAAGTCACGGCCCTCGGGCAGCGCCCGGCGCGGGGTGACGGTGATCTCGTCGCCGTCCCGGGTGAACTCCGCCCGTCTGCCGTTCACCTCCACCCGGGTGATCTCCAGCTGCTGGAGGTCGAGGTCGAAGGAGGAGAGGGTCCGGGTGGCGCGCGCGGTGAGCGTGGTACGGCCGTCCAGGCGGCCGGTGCCGGGGGCGTAGGCCACGTCCAGGTCGTAGTGGCGGGCGTCGTAGCCGCCGTTGCCGAGCCGCGGGAAGTAGGGGTCGCCGATGCCGGGGGCGCCCTGGGTCGGGGGCGCGGAGGCGGCGATGGCGAGGAAGGAGGCCGCCGTGGTGACGAGGACTCCGAGACGTGCCGAACGGGAGAGTGCCATGAGTCGTCCCTTTCGAGCGTGCCGATCGGTGGTCGGGCACGGTCGACTCTGCACTCTCCCGTTCAGGCATGTGCATGACTTTGCTGAGTCGTCATGCGCTACTTCCCGGACGACTCCTCCGAGCCGGTCCCGGTGGCGGGCTTGCCGGGCGTCTTCTTCGCCGCCTTCCCGGTCGCCTTCGCAGGAGTGGACTTCGCGCCTGGGCCGGTCTTCTCCCCGGCCGTCTCCGCCGCCGCGGCGGCCTCGGCGGCTTCGGGAGCCGGAGCCGTGTCGGCGGCCTCGGCGACGGCCTCGGCGGAGGCGGCGGCTTCCGCGGACTCGGCGGCTTCCGCGGGCTCGGCTGCGGGCGTCTCCGGAGCCGCCGTCTCCGAAGCGTCGCCGGAAGCGGTCGCCTCCGAGACCTCGGTCTGCCCGGAAGCCGTGTCCTTCGCGACCGGCTTCTCCTCCTCCGCCGCCGGCTTCTTCTCGCCCGTCGGCTTCTTCTCGCCCGCCGCCGGCTCGTCCCCGGTCGCCGGCTTCGTCTCCGCCGGGCCGTCGGCGACGACCGCGTCCGGGACCAGTTCCGACGCCTTCTTCGCCGCCGACAGCAGGACCGTGTCCTGCGGGGCCTGGTCGGCGAAGTTCTCCGGGTGGTGGCAGGCGACCCGCTGGCCCGGCCGCAGCTCGATCAGCTGCGGCTCGGTCGTCCTGCAGATCTCCGTCGCCTTCCAGCAGCGGGTGTGGAACCGGCAGCCGGAGGGCGGGGCGATCGGGGACGGGACGTCGCCGCGCAGCAGGATGCGCTCGTTCTTCTGCCCCCGGCGCTTCGGGTCCGGCACCGGCACCGCCGACATCAGCGCCTTGGTGTACGGGTGCATCGGCGCCTCGTACAGCGAGGTGCGGTCGGCCAGCTCCACGATCTTGCCGAGGTACATCACCGCGATCCGGTCCGAGACGTGCCGGACCACCGAGAGGTCGTGGGCGATGATCACGTAGGTCAGGCCCAGCTCCTGCTGGAGGTCGTCCATCAGGTTCACGACCTGCGCCTGGATCGACACGTCCAGCGCGGAGACCGGCTCGTCCGCCACCACCAGCTTCGGCTTCAGGGCGAGCGCGCGGGCGATGCCGATGCGCTGGCGCTGACCGCCGGAGAACTCGTGCGGGTAGCGGTTGTAGTGCTCGGGGCTGAGACCGACCAGGGAAAGGAGCCGCTGGACCTCCTTCTTCACCCCGCCCTCGGGCTCCACGCCCTGGAGCCGGAAGGGCGCCGAGACGATCGAGCCGATGGTGTGGCGGGGGTTCAGGGAGCCGTACGGGTCCTGGAAGATCATCTGGATGTCGCGGCGCAGCGGACGCATCTGCCCGGTGCTCAGCCGCGTGATGTCCTGGCCCTCGAAGGTGATCTTCCCGCCGGTCGGGTCCTGGAGGCGGGTGATGACCCGGCCCATGGTCGACTTGCCGCAGCCCGACTCGCCGACCACGCCCAGGGTCTCGCCCTTGCGCACCTCGAAGTCGATGCCGTCGACGGCCTTCACGGCACCGACCTGGCGCTGCAGGATGCCCTTCTTGATCGGGAAGTGCTTCGTCAGGCCCTCGACCCTGAGCAGCACCTCGCGGTCCGCCGAGCCCTCGGAAGCCGACGTCTGCTGAGGGATCGCGGCCTCGTCCGTCTTCTTGGTCTCACTCACAGCTTCGGCGCAATCTCTTCGGTCCAGATCCGCTGGCGGTCCTCGGCCGGGAGGTGACAGGCGGTCCAGTGCCCGGTGCTCACCTGCTCCAGCTCGGGACGCACCGTACGGGTGACGTTCCCCTTGGGGATGTCCGCGTACGGGCAGCGCGGGTGGAAGGCGCAGCCCGAGGGGACGTTGATGAGGCTCGGCGGCTGGCCCTTGACCGGGATGAGCCGTTCGGAGGTCTCGCGGTCGATACGGGGCATCGAGCCGAGCAGGCCCCAGGTGTAGGGGTGCTGCGGCTGCTCGAAGACCTCGCCGGCCGGACCGCGCTCCACGCACCGGCCGCCGTACATCACCAGGACCTCGTCGGCGATCTCGGCGACCACGCCGAGATCGTGGGTGATCATGATGACCGCGGAGCCGAACTCCTTCTGCAGGTCGCGGATCAGGTCGAGGATCTGCGCCTGGACGGTCACGTCGAGGGCGGTGGTCGGCTCGTCCGCGATGAGCAGTTCGGGGTTGTTGACCAGGGCCATGGCGATCATGGCGCGCTGGCGCATACCGCCGGAGAACTCGTGCGGGTAGCCGTCGACGCGCTTGGCGGGCTCGGGGATGCCGACCCGGTCGAGCATCTCGATGGCCCGGGCGCGGGCGACCTTCTTGCTGACGTCGTGGTGCACCCGGTAGGCCTCGACGATCTGGTCGCCGACCTTGTAGTAGGGGTGCATCGCGGACAGCGGGTCCTGGAAGATCATCGCCATCTCCCGGCCGCGCAGCTTGCGCACCTCGTCCGGGGAGGCGGAGACCAGTTCCTTGCCGTCCAGCCAGATCTCGCCGGACATCCGCACGTTCTTGCCGCGCGCGCCGAGCCGGTGCAGGCCCATGATGGCCAGCGAGGTGACCGACTTGCCGGAGCCGGACTCGCCGACGATGGCGAGGGTCTTGCCCTTCTCCAGCGAGAAGCTGACCCCGTCGACGGACTTGACCAGGCCGTCGTCGGTCGGGAAGTGCACCTTGAGGTCGCGGACCTCCAGGAAGGCTTCGGGACGCCGGGCGGCGGCGGACTCGTCCGCCGCGGCACCGGTCTTGGAGAGTTCGGTCACGAGAGCCTCACCCGCGGGTCGGCGGCGGCGTAGAGGACGTCCACCACAAGGTTTGCGATCACGACGAAGAAGGCGGCGAGCAGGGTCACGCCGAGGATCTTGGGCAGGTCGTTGTCGGTGATGCCCTGCACCGCGTACTCGCCGATGCCGTGCAGCGAGAACACGGACTCGGTGATCACGGCGCCGCCGAGCAGCAGACCGAGGTCCATGCCGAAGACGGTGATGATCGGGGTGAGCGCGGAACGCAGTCCGTGCTTGACCACCACGCTGCGCTCGACCAGGCCCTTGGCCCGGGCGGTGCGGATGAAGTCCTCGTTCATCGTCTCCAGCATCCCCGAGCGGGTCAGTCGCGCGTAGATGGCGGAGTACAGCAGGGCGAGCGAACACCACGCCAGGAACAGGGTGTTGGCCCACTGCGCCGGGTTCTCCGTGAGCGGGACATAGGTGCGCCCGAAGATCGGGATCTGCACGGTGAAGATCAGCTGCGCCAGCTTGCCCGTGAAGAACATGGGCAGCGAGACACCGGCGAGCGCGACGCCCATGAAGAGGCGGTCGAAGAACGACCGCGGCTTCAGCGCGGAGATCACGCCGACCACCACACCCGACAGGAGCCACAGCACGGCGGCGCCCGCGGCCAGCGAGGCCGTGACCGGGATGCGGGAGGTCAGCTCCGGCCAGACCGCCTGGTGGTTTTTGAAGGAGTAGCCGAAGCACGGCGCGTCGCAGTGCACCGTGGTCGGGCCGAGGTCGTACGTGGCGCCGGCCACGATCCCCTTGATGAAGTGCCAGTACTGGACGTAGACGGGCTGGTCCAGACCGAGGTTGTGCTTGACCGCGGCGATGTCCGCCTTCGACGGGCTCTTGCCGATGTACTGCTGTGCCAGCTGGTCCGCCGTCTGGCCGGCGAGTCGCGGCAGCAGGAAGAAGATGGCGAAGGTGACCGCGGAGACGACCAGCAGCAGGATCACTGCCGCGAACGTCCGGCGGAGGATGTACGAGATCACGGGGGCCGGCGCTGGTGCCCGCGGGCCGGGGGGCCCACGGGCACCAATGCCTTCACCTGCCTTCCGGGGCTGCTACTTCGACGCGACGCCGATGTTGAGGTAGTCGTACTGACCGCTGAAGGCCGCCGTGGAAACCAGGTTGGTGTAGTTCTGCGGACGGCCCAGCAGGACCTTGAAGTAGGTCAGCGGGACGAGGACGGCGTCGTCCATGGTCTTCTTGTCGATCTGGGTGTAGAGGCTGTTGCGCTCACCGGTGTCCTGGGTCGCGATCGCCTTGCCCAGCAGGTCGTTGACTTCCTTGCTGTCGTACTGCGACAGGTTGGTGCTGCCGGACTGGCTGATCGCCTTGCCGTTCAGGATCTGCTGCAGGAAGCCGTAGCCGGAGGGCCAGTCGGCGCCCCACTGCATCATCATCAGGCCGATGTTCTGCTTCTGGGTGAACTTCGGCACGCCCGCGTAGTCCGTGAAGTACTTGCCGGACGGGTACTGCTTGAGGCTGGCGTTGATGCCGACCTTCTTCAGCGAGTTGATGATCGCGGTGGCCGCGTCGATCTCCTGCGGACGGTCCGAGCGGGCCGTGATGTTGGTGGAGATCGAGGTCTGGCCGCAGGCCTTCAGCTGGTCCTTGGCCTTGGCGATGTCGCCCTTGCTGTCCTTGGTGGCGTAGGCGTCGGCCTTGGCGTAGCCCGGGATGTCCGGGGGCAGGACGGTGGAGGCGATCTCACCGCGGACCGGGCCGCCCTCGGCGGTCTGCACGGAGACCTTGTCGATGGCGTACTGCACGGCCTTGCGGCACTCGGGCTTGTCGAACGGCTTCAGCTTGCTGTTGATCGCCAGGTAGACGAGACGGCCGCCGTAGGTGTTGTCGGTGTCGGCCTTCTTGTCCGGGTCCGTGAGCACCTCGGCCTGGGTCGACGCCTGGACACCGGTGCCGACCAGGTCGATGGCGGTGCCGGCCATGACGTCCTGGTCGATGGTCTCCGGGTTGACCTTCAGCTTGACGACGATCTTGTCCGGCAGCTGCTTGCGCAGCGGGTCGGTCTTCGGGTCCCAGTTCTCGTTGCGCACGAGCACGGCCTGCTTGCCGTCCTCGTAGCTCTGGAACTTGTAGGAGCCGGAGGACACGATGTGCTTGACGTAGTCGACGCCGGTGTCCTTCGCCTTCGGCACCGGAGCCGTCTGCGGGGTGGCGACCAGGTAGTCGAACTCCTGGAAGGCCTGCTTCAGGTGGAAGACGATCGTGGTGTCGTCCGGGGTCTCGATGGAGGACAGACCCTTGTCGCTCTTGTCCTTGTACGGGCCCTTGTACTTGTCGCCGTCGGCCATGAACTGCTGGAAGTAGTTCGGGCCGAGGGAGAGCACGTCACGCGCGAAGTTGGAACGCTCGACGGCGTACTTGACGTCCTTCGAGGTGATCGGCGTGCCGTCCTCGTACTTCAGCCCCGTGCGCAGCTTGTACGTCCAGGTCTTGCCGCCGTCGCTGGGCTGGCCCTTGCTCGCCGCGAGGTCCGGGACCAGGGTGTTGCCCTCGTCGCCGGGGCCGGGCTTGAAGGTCATCAGCGGACGGGCGTACAGCCGGCTGAGGTTGTACATGTACGCGTAGTACGTGTTGCCCGGGTCGAAGGAGTCCGGGACGTCGGACATCTCGTAGGTGACCGTGCCACCCTTCTTGTCCGACGCGTTCACGACGCCCTTGGTCGCGGCGTTGGCCCCGGCCGACTTGGTGCCGTTCTCGTTGGTGTTGTCATCGGCCTTGCTGCAACCCGAAAGAAACAGGCTGGCGGAGCCGATGGCCGCGATAGCGGCCAGCGCTGACCTTCGCATGATGGGCGCTTTCCCCTCCATTGATTGGAAACTTGTCGGACTCTCCGCAGCAGGCTTCAGCGGCTGCGCGGGTCGAGAGCGTCGCGGAGACCGTCACCGAGCAGGTTGAACGCCAGGACGGTGACGAAGATGGCGAGTCCGGGGACGATCATGTACTGGGGGTCCACCTGGTAGTAGGTGACCGCCTCGCGGAGCATGCCGCCCCAGGACGCCTGCGGGGGCTGGATGCCGACGCCGAGGAAGCTCAGCGACGCCTCGAAGATGATGTTGGTCGGGATCAGCAGCGTCGAGTAGACGATGATCGGGCCGACCAGGTTCGGCATCAGTTCCCGGAACAGGATGTACGGGGCCTTGGCGCCCATGCCCCGGGCCGCGTCGACGAACTCCCGCTCGCGCAGGGCGAGGGTCTGGCCGCGCACGATCCGGCCCAGATACGGCCAGTTGAAGAAGCCGATGACGAAGATGAGCACGCTCAGATGGAGCGGCAGGCCGTTGAGGCCGAAGGCGCCGCCCTGGAGGGTGGCGGAGATGGCGATCGCGAACAGCAGGAGGGGGAAGGCGAGGAAGGTGTCCATCAGCCGGCTGATGATCGAGTCCACCCGCCCGCCGTAGTAGCCCGCGATGACACCCATGATCGCGCCGATGACGTTGGACAGGATGGTGGCGCCGAAGGCGACCACCAGCGACACCCAGGAGCCCTCCAGGATGCGGGTGGCGATGTCCCGGCCGAACTTCGGGTCCACGCCGAGCGGGTGGTCCGCGCTCATGCCGCCCCAACTGCCCGTGGGCAGCGAGGTGTCCGGGGTGATCAGGTCCTGGTGGAAGGCGTTGGGGTCGAGGCCGAACAGGGCCTGGATGGGGCGGGAGAGGACGGCGAGGAGGATCAGCAGGATCACGATGACGCCGCCGGCGACGGCGGCCTTGTCCTTCTTGAACCGGGTCCAGGCGATCTGGCCCAGGGAACGACCCTCGATCTGCCCCTTACCGGCACCCTCCAGCACAGCCTCCGGCTGCGCCTCGGCTGCCGCCCCGGTGGTCTCGATCGGTGCGGTCACGGTGAGCGACCCCTCTCGCCGGTGGTGACCGGCCTGCGCCTGCCGCGGATTGCGGCTTTGTCGACTTGCCATCGATCACAAGGCCTCGGGCCTCGTGTCTGAGTCGCGAGTCTTCAGCGTCGTTGTGATCACCCGCCAGAGCTGACGGCGAAAGTATGCGCAACCGTGATGCAGTGCGGGGGATTCCGTTATCCGAACAGTGGGTAACGGCCCCCGGACGCGGGCCAGTTGGGACAGATCGGTGAATCTACACGGTTCGGGAGGTTCGGCCGAAGTCTACGCGCGCAGAAGCGTCCCGCTCCCGTGCATTGTGCGGGCCGGTCAACAAACCTGTCACCGCGGCACGTTGGTCAGTAGCCGCCGTGCGCCGGCGGATAACCGTAGCCGCCGGCCGGGGCCTGCGGCGGGGCCGGCACCTGGAGCGGGGGCTGCGGCGGGGGCACCGGGGCGTGCGCCTCACGGTCGTAGAAGGGGCGCGCGTTGGCCCGCATCCACATCACCACCGGGTCGTGGTCGTCGGTCATGGCGACCGTCGAGACCGGCAGGCCCTCCGGGACCGCGCCGATGGACTGCTGCATCATGGCGCGCACCGAGTCGACCGCGGCGGGCGAGGTGTCGTACACGTCCAGGCCGATGGCGAGGTAGGGCGCCCCGAGCGCGGGCTGCACCCAGGCGCGGCGCAGCGAGCGCAGCGCGGGCGTGCGGTGCGCGTTCTGCGCGAGCAGGGCGTAGAACTGCGGGATCTCGATGCCGGGCTCGGACAGGCGCAGCGGGCCGGCGGGCTGGCGGTCCAGTCCGGTGGCGATGCGGCGCAGGTCCGGCCAGGGGATGCCGACGCCGCCGCCCGGTGCGTGCGGGTTGAGCCAGAGGCCGTAGTGGTCGGGGTAGAGGGTGCGGGCCACGTCCAGGCCGTCGGCCACCTCGTAGGAACGGTTCCAGCCGCTGGCCGACAGCTCCTGGGCGGAGGTCACACAGGGGGCGTAGGGGAAGCCGTCCACCTCCATGTTCCCGTACTGGGCGTCCGGGGCGCCGGCCTGGCCGTGCCACAGGAGCATGAAGATCTGGCCGGTGGTGGGGGTGGCGAGGGCGCGCAGCAAGGCCTCGTAGGCGTCGTAGCGTCCGGGCGTGACCTGGCGCAGCATGTGCTCGACGCTGCCGCTGTGGCTCGCGCTCACCTGGTGTGCCCCTTCTTTTTTTGACCCGGCGTTTGAGCACAGCTTATGCGCCTAGCAGCTCGGGGCCTTGGCGTTCGTACGCGTGTGCGGGTGTGGGGAGGGTTCCTCGCGCGGTTCCCCGCGCCCCTATGGGGCTCGGTTCAGTGGGCGTAGGTGTAGAACGGGCGGACGTTCGTCTTCAGCCATGTCGCCACCGGGTCGTCCGTCACGTCCAGGAGGACCAGGTTGACCGGCCACTTGACGGGGACCTCGGCGAGGGCCTTGCCGAGGGCCTGGAGGGGGAGGGCGCGCAGGTCGCCTTCCCACTGGGAGAGTTCGACGCCCACGAACATCGCCGGGTCGGCCGTCTCGACGGCGGCCAGGCAGCGGCGGGCGGTGAGGACCACGCCGGTCTCGGCGAACTCGGCGGAGGCGGCGGCGAGGAAGTCCACCGGGTCGTCCTGCCAGTCGGGCTCGAAGAGGCGGACCCGGCCGCCGGTATTGGGTCCGTCCAGCGGGGTGCGGCCCACCCGGCACAGCTCGGCCACGGCCTGGGGCGGCAGCGGTATGCCGACCACGCCCTCGGGGTTGACGGCGATGCCCACCTGCGGGGGCAGGCCGCGGGCGAACTCCACCGCCGGGGCGATGGTGTACGCCATGTGGGAGCCGGCCACCTGGCGGAACTGTTCCTCGGAGCTGAACACCGGGACGTACGCCTGGCCGTCGATGTCGAGCGTCGGCAGGTCCAGCGGGCCGCTGTCCGGCCCTCCGCCGTTGGGCAGCGGGATCCACAGGAAGCTGCGGCCGAGGACCTCGAGGATCCGGCCGCCCGCCGCGGGGATGCCGAGGGAGGCCGACAACACCTCCTCCAGCTCGTTGCCGGGCCAACCGCCGTGCGGGTGCGGGTGAGCCTGTGCCGGGAAGTCCGCCGGGAAGTCCATGTGCCTACCGCCTGCTGGGAACCACTGCTGTGACCATGAAGGCTAGCGGGTGGCGGTGACAGTGCCTCACCGAGTGAAGCCGACGCGGGCGAGGACGTCCGCCGCGTCCCGGTCCAGCAGCACCGCCGCGCCGCAGCCGGCCGGCAGCTCGCCCTGCTCCACCGCGCGCAGCAGCCGGGCGGTGGCGCGGCGGTGCCGGCGGAAGGCGTAGCGGGAGACGCCCCGGCCGCGCTCGCGCTGGCCCTGCTGGGCGGTCTCGGGGCTGACGTCGAGGAGGAGCAGGTGCAGGGTGCCGCCCCGGCGCCGGGCCGCGCGGGCCAGCCAGGCGCGCACCCACGGCTGGGTGCCGCAGTCGTGCACGACGAGCCCCTCCCCGGTGCGCAGGGCCCGGCGCAGTCCGGCGTAGTGGGCGAGGCGGACCAGGGGGCGGTAGAGCGCGTACGGCAGGAAGCCGGGGACGCGGGCCTGCCAGCGGTCCCGGGTGTCCTGGGAGTCGACGCGGCGGCCGGTGACCGCGCGGTGCATCAGGGTGGACTTGCCGCTGCCGGGCAGGCCGGTGACGACGACCAGATCCCGGGGGCCGAAGAGCAGGGCGTGCGGGCTGCGGCCGGCCCGGTCGCGCAGATCGCGGACGACCGGCGCGGGGTGGCCGGCGCCGCGTTCGCGGACCGCCGGGGAGGGCTGTCCCGGCACCGCGAGGCCGGCGTGGGCGGCGTAGGCCGAGGTCCTGTTCACCGTGATCGTCCTCCCGAAGGGCTCGGTCGATCCCATGCCCGTTCTATGTAAAGGGAAGGTAATGGAGAACGGTCGGCGGTACGTGTGCGTACGGCCACAGGTCGGTCACAAGCGGCACGCTCTGGATGGCCGGGGTGTGGCGTGCAATGATGAGCCCGCCAACTGCATACCGGCCGTTTGAATCCGCGCGGGAGAGTCCCCGGGCCCCCTCGGGGCCGCCAGGGGCGCCGAAGGAGCAAGTCCCTCCCTTGAATCTCTCAGGCCCCGTTACCGCGCGGGCGAGGCACATCTGAAAAGCGGGCCGCCGTCGCCGGCGGCTCCACCCAAGGTGCAAGCCGTGATCGTCCCCGTGGCGGTGGCGGCGAACCTCTCAGGTTCCGATGACAGATGGGGAGGAACGTTCCTCGCCCGTCCTTTGCCCTGGGAGACGACCGACCGATGAGCAGTACCGAACTCCGTCATACCGCGCTCGACGCCGTGCACCGCTCGCTGGGCGCGACGATGACCGACTTCGCCGGCTGGGACATGCCCCTGCGCTACGGCTCCGAGCGCGACGAGCACACGGCCGTGCGCACCCGGGCCGGTCTGTTCGACCTCTCCCACATGGGCGAGATCACCGTGACCGGTGCCGAGGCCGCCGCCTTCCTGAACCACGCCCTGGTCGGCAACATCGCCTCGGTCGGCGTCGGCCGCGCCCGCTACACCATGATCTGTCAGGCCGACGGCGGCATCCTGGACGACCTGATCGTCTACCGGCTGGCCGAGACCGAGTACATGGTCGTGGCCAACGCCTCCAACGCCCAGGTGGTGCTGGACGCCCTCACCGAGCGCGCGGCCGGCTTCGCCGCCGAGGTCCGCGACGACCGGGACGCCTACGCGCTGATCGCCGTCCAGGGCCCCGAGTCCCCCGGCATCCTGAAGTCCCTGACCGACGCCGACCTGGACGGCCTGAAGTACTACGCGGGGCTGCCCGGCACGGTCGCCGGCGTCCCGGCGCTGATCGCCCGTACGGGGTACACCGGCGAGGACGGCTTCGAGCTGTTCGTGAAGCCGGAGCACGCCGTCCGCCTGTGGCAGGCGCTCACCGAGGCCGGCGAGGGCGTCGGACTGGTCCCGTGCGGGCTGTCCTGCCGCGACACGCTGCGCCTGGAGGCGGGCATGCCGCTGTACGGGCACGAGCTGAGCACCTCCCTGACCCCCTTCGACGCCGGGCTGGGCCGCGTGGTCAAGTTCGACAAGGAGGGCGACTTCGTGGGCCGCGCGGCGCTGGCCGAGGCCGCCGAGCGGGCCGCGCAGAACCCGCCCCGGGTGCTGGTCGGGCTGGTCGCCGAGGGCCGCCGGGTGCCGCGCGCCGGGTACGCCGTGGTGGCCGGCGGCGAGGTGATCGGCGAGGTCACCTCCGGCGCCCCCTCCCCCACCCTGGGCAAGCCGATCGCCATGGCCTACGTCGACGCGGCGCACGCGGCGCCGGGCACCGAGGGCGTCGGCGTGGACATCCGGGGCACCCACGAGCCGTACCAGGTCGTGGCGCTGCCGTTCTACAAGCGCCAGAAGTAACCGCCGCCCGCGCCCGCGCCGGCCCGGGGCACCGGTCCGAGGCGGCGCGTGAGCCTGCGCACATTCGCCCGCTCACCAGCGGTTTCGTCAGTCCCCCCGTCACCATCACTCCCGCGCGTACAGGAGAATTCAGGCCATGAGCAACCCCCAGCAGCTGCGTTACAGCAAGGAGCACGAGTGGCTGTCGGACGCCGAGGGCGGCGTCTCGACGGTCGGCATCACGGAGCACGCGGCCAACGCGCTCGGCGATGTCGTCTTCGTCCAGCTCCCCGAGGCCGGCTCCACGGTGACCGCGGGCGAGTCCTGCGGCGAGCTGGAGTCCACGAAGTCGGTCTCCGACCTGTACTCGCCGGTCACCGGTGAGGTCACCGAGGTCAACGAGGACGTCGTCAACGACCCGTCGCTGGTGAACTCGGCCCCCTTCGAGGGCGGCTGGCTGTTCAAGGTGCGCGTCACCGAGGAGCCGGCGGAGCTGCTCTCCGCCGACGAGTACACCGCCTTCACCGCCGGCTGAGGAGTCGTAGCCCCATGACTGTCCTGAACACGCCCCTGCACGAGCTGGACCCGGAGATCGCCGCCGCGGTCGACGCCGAGCTGAGCCGCCAGCAGTCGACGCTGGAGATGATCGCCTCCGAGAACTTCGCGCCGCTCGCGGTCATGGAGGCGCAGGGTTCGGTCCTCACCAACAAGTACGCCGAGGGCTACCCGGGCCGTCGCTACTACGGCGGCTGCGAGCACGTCGACGTGGCCGAGCAGATCGCCATCGACCGGGTGAAGGAGCTGTTCGGCGCCGAGTACGCCAATGTGCAGCCCCACTCCGGCGCCTCCGCGAACCAGGCGGCCCTGTTCGCGCTGGCCCAGCCCGGGGACACCATCCTCGGCCTGGACCTGGCGCACGGCGGCCACCTCACCCACGGCATGCGGCTGAACTTCTCCGGCAAGCAGTTCAACGTGGTCGCCTACCACGTGGACGCCGAGACCGGCCTGGTGGACATGGACGAGGTGGAGCGGCTCGCCAAGGAGCACCGCCCGAAGGTGATCATCGCGGGCTGGTCGGCGTACCCCCGGCAGCTGGACTTCGCCGAGTTCCGCCGGATCGCCGACGAGACCGGCGCGTACCTGTGGGTCGACATGGCGCACTTCGCCGGCCTGGTCGCCGCCGGTCTGCACCCGAACCCGGTGGAGTACGCCGACGTGGTCACCTCCACGACCCACAAGACGCTCGGCGGCCCGCGCGGCGGCATCATCCTCGCGAAGAAGGACTTCGCGAAGAAGCTGAACTCCTCCGTCTTCCCGGGCTTCCAGGGCGGTCCGCTGGAGCACGTGATCGCGGCCAAGGCGGTGTCCTTCAAGGTCGCGGCGGGCGAGGACTTCAAGGAGCGCCAGCGCCGTACGGTGGACGGCGCCCGCATCCTCGCCGAGCGGCTGACCGCCGCCGATGTGCGCGAGGCCGGGGTGAACGTGCTGTCCGGCGGCACGGACGTGCACCTGGTCCTGGTGGACCTGCGC
Organism: Streptomyces sp. DSM 40868; assembly: GCF_011820545.1. NCBI lineage: Bacteria > Bacillati > Actinomycetota > Actinomycetes > Kitasatosporales > Streptomycetaceae > Streptomyces > Streptomyces sp. DSM 40868. Next base: position 6,037,200 of record NZ_CP050504.1, on the reverse strand, counting down.
GAGAGCGAGCTGGACGGGCAGCAGGCCGAGGACCGGCTGCACGAGGTCGGCATCACGGTCAACCGCAACGCCGTCCCGAACGACCCGCGCCCGCCGATGGTCACCTCGGGTCTGCGCATCGGCACCCCGGCGCTGGCCACGCGCGGTTTCGCGGCCGAGGACTTCGCCGAGGTCGCGGACGTGATCGCCGAGACGCTGAAGCCGTCGTACGACGCCGAGGCGCTCAAGGCACGCGTCAAGGCGCTCGCCGACAAGCACCCGCTGTACCCGGGTCTGAGCAAGTAAGTCACGTTTCGCGGGGCACCGCGCACACTGGGAGTACCGGCGTGCGCGGTGCCCGCGCCCCTGTACCGACCCTTTCGCACCACCCCCGTATTGAGGAGTCCTCCGTGGCCATCTCGGTCTTCGACCTGTTCTCGATCGGCATCGGCCCGTCCAGCTCCCACACGGTCGGCCCGATGCGCGCGGCGCGCATGTTCGCCCGCCGGCTGCGCAACGAGGAGCTGCTCGGCTCCGTCGCCTCCCTGCGCTGCGAGCTGTACGGCTCGCTCGGCGCGACCGGCCACGGCCACGGCACCCCGAAGGCGGTGCTGCTGGGCCTGGAGGGCGCCTCGCCGCGCACGGTGGACGTGGAGACGGCCGACGAGCGGGTGGAGAAGATCCGGCAGGCGGGCCGGATAGCGCTGCTCGGCGAGCACGAGATCCCGTTCTCCTACGACGACGACCTGGTCCTGCACCGCCGCAAGGCGCTGCCGTACCACGCGAACGGCATGACCCTGTGGGCGTACGACGCCTCGGGCGCCGAGCTGCTGACGAAGACGTACTACTCGGTCGGCGGCGGTTTCGTGGTGGACGAGGACGCGGTGGGCGCGGACCGGATCGTGCTGGACGACACGGTCCTGAAGTACCCGTTCCGCACGGGCGACGAGCTGCTGCGCCTGACGAAGGAGACGGGCCTGTCGATCTCCTCGCTGATGCTGGAGAACGAGCGGGCCTGGCGCACCGAGGAGGAGATCCGCGCGGGCCTGCTGGAGATCTGGCGGGTGATGCGCGAGTGCGTCCAGCGCGGCATGTCCCGGGAGGGCATCCTGCCCGGCGGGCTGAAGGTGCGCCGCCGCGCCGCCGTCTCGGCCCGGCAGCTGCGCGCCGAGGGCGACCCGCTGGCGCACGCCATGGAGTGGATCACGCTCTACGCCATGGCGGTGAACGAGGAGAACGCGGCCGGCGGCCGGGTGGTGACGGCCCCCACCAACGGCGCGGCCGGCATCATCCCGGCGGTGCTGCATTACTACATCAATTTCGTGCCGGGCGCGGACGAGGACGGCGTGGTCCGCTTCCTGCTCGCCGCCGGCGCGATCGGCATGCTCTTCAAGGAGAACGCCTCCATCTCCGGCGCCGAGGTCGGCTGCCAGGGCGAGGTGGGCTCCGCCTGCTCCATGGCGGCGGGCGCGCTCGCCGAGGTGCTCGGCGGCTCCCCCGAGCAGGTGGAGAACGCGGCCGAGATCGGCATGGAGCACAACCTGGGCCTGACCTGCGACCCGGTCGGCGGCCTGGTCCAGATCCCGTGCATCGAGCGCAACGGCATGGCCGCGGTGAAGGCGGTCACGGCCGCGAAGATGGCGATGCGCGGCGACGGCTCGCACAAGGTGTCCCTGGACAAGGTCATCAAGACCATGAAGGACACCGGCGCGGACATGAGCGTGAAGTACAAGGAGACGGCCCGGGGCGGCCTGGCGGTGAACATCATCGAGTGCTGAACCGGTACGATTTCCGACCACACCGTCACAAATAGCTTTATTCGCGTCACTCATCGCTACCATCGGTGGCGTGATCGACCTGTACCCCGCGCTGTGGGGACTGCTCGGCAGCAGTGTGGCCGAAGCGCTCAACCTCTCGGCGCTGATGCGTCCGACGGGTCCGCGCAGCCGCTGGCGCTGGCCCTGGCGCACCCGCGCCGACCGGCCGGTGATGCTGGTGGCCATCGGGCTGCGGCTGTTCGCCGGGTTCGGTCTCACCGCGGCGCTGGGGAACTCCGGTCAGCTGCCGAACGCGACCGCCGCGTTCGCCGTGGGGGTGACCACCCCGCTGGTCGTGGCGAAGTTCTTCCAGGCGATCCCGATCACCGGCGCGGGCACCGGTCAGCAGCCCGAGCCCCCGCTGCCCACCGCCCGGCAGGCCGGCGCGGATGCCGAAGAGGCGCTGTCGCAGCCGAGGGGGTCCAGTGCTGCGAGCTGACAGCGCGCTCGGCCGTTTGGTGCTGGCGCTGGCCATGCGGCCTGCCGATCTGCCGCCGGTGCGGCACGCGGGCCCCGGCATGCGGCTGATCGCCGCCCTGGGGACGCGCCCGGTGCCGGTGGCGGTGACACCGGTGCCGGCACGGCACCGGCCGGGGTGGCGGGGCCGGTGGTTCCCGGGACTGCTCACCGCCTGGCTGGTCGCCCTGACGTGCCTGACGGCCGCCGCGGTGCTGCCCGGCCCCTGGCGGGGGGTGGCGCCGGGGCAGGCCCAGGCGCCCGGCCCGGAGCACTGGAGCCTGACCGCCGCCGGCCGGCTCGGTCCGCGGGGGCGGGCCGAGGCGCTGGCGTTCACCCCGGACGGCCGGCTGCTGGTGACGGTCACCCGGTCCGCGGCCAGCACCTGGGACGTGGCGGATCCCGGACATCCCAAGCGGGTCCCGGTCCCGGCGGGCGTGCGCCGGGTGACGGCCGCCACGACGAGTCCGGACGGCCGCACGCTGGTGGCGGCCGGGGGGGCCGACGTGCGGGCGCTCGCCGTCGGCTCGGGGGTGACGCGGTGGTCCGTCGACGCTGCCCCGATGGAGGTGAAGGCGGTGGCGGCGGGCCGGGACCGGGTCGTCTTCGCCGACTCGGGGACGACCGGCTCCGCCCGGCTGGCGGAGCTGCGCCTGGACGCGGGGCGGCCGCTGCGGCTGACCACCCTGAGCCGGCTGCGCCAGGCGGTCGCCGCCGCCCAGTTCTCCGCCGACGGCCGCACCCTCGCCGTCGCCGGCGCCGAGGGGTCGGTGCGGCTGTGGGACGTGTCGGATCCCCGGCACCCCGAGGCGGCGGGTCCCGCCTTCGGCGGCCCGGGGGAACGCACGACCGCGCTCGCCTTCAGTCCCGACGCCCGGCTGCTGGCGACCGTCGACTCCGCGCGGACCGTGCGGCTGTGGGACGTCACCGACCGCGCGCGTCCCCGTCCGCTGGGCCGTCCGCTCGGTGACGGGGCCGAGCGCGTCACCGCGCTCGCGTTCAGTCCGGACGCCCGGCTGGTGGCCACCGTGGGGGCCGACGGGACGGCGAGCCTGTGGTGGCGTTCGCCGGGTACGGAGGCCGATGTTCCTCCAGGGGCTACCACGCGGTAACCGATCAGCCCTAGGCTGCCGCCAACTCGGCGTCGGCGAAAGGGAGTTCGGACATGCGTGGGGTGAGAGGGCTGGTGGCGCTCGCGGGGGCCGCGGTACTGGCGGCGGCGCCGGTGAACGCCGAGGCGGCGTCACCGAAGTTCTCGCAGACGACGGCCATCGGCACGCACAACGCGTACGAGAAGGACAAGTACCCGTACTTCGCGCAGGCGTTGGACTCCGGGGCCTCGCTGCTGGAGCTGGACGTGTACGTCGACAGCATCAGCCACCGCTGGCGGGTCAGCCACAGCAACCCGCTGGGCAACGACAACAACTGCGAGGCCGCCAAGACGCCGAGCGAGCTGTACAGCAAGAGCCGTAACCAGGACCTCGGCAGCTGTCTGGACAACATGGCCGCCTGGAACCGGCTCCACCCCGACCATCCGCCGATCGTCGTCAAGGTGGAGATGAAGGCCGGCTTCAACGACAAGGCGGGCATGGGCCCGGACGAGTTCGACACGCTCGTCGCACAGAAGCTGGGCGGCGATGTCTACAAACCGGCGGATCTGCTCGGCGGCACGTACGCCACGCTGGACGCGGCGGCGAAGGCCGACGCCTGGCCGGCCCGGGACTCGCTGAAGGGCAAGTTCCTCTTCGATCTGATCCCCGGCACGGTGGAGCAGGCCAACCCGTTCGACAGCTACTGGACGGACGAGGAGTACGGCGACCACCTGCGCGACCTGGCCGCGGCCGGGAACATCTCCGCTGCCCAGGCCTTCCCCGCGGTGCTGGGCGCGGCGAACGGCGACCCGCGCACCAGCCGCTACGACGCCTCGATCCGCCCCTGGTTCGTGTTCTTCGACGGCGACGCGGCGACCTACGTCAACAACGGCTACGACACGTCGTTCTACTCCGCGAACCACTACATCCTGATCGCCACCGACGCCCACAACGTGTCCCCGGCGATCTCCTCCACCAACCCCACGGACGCCGAAGTCGCCGCCCGGCTCGCACTGTTGGCCAAGGGCCACGCCAGCCTGATCACTTCGGACTGGTCGGCGAAGTCCGCGTCCGTACTCGGTTCGGTGACGACCCGGGGCTGAATGTTCCGGCCACGGGCGCACAGGGCACAACCCCTGCATGCTCCATGGCATCGACGTCAGCGCCTTCCAGTCCTCCTATGCCACGGACGGCCTCTCCTTCGTCTTCATCAAGGCGACGGAGGGCCGTTCGTACGTCAATCCCAGGCTCGCGGCCCAGACCAAGCGGGGACGCGACGCGGGCCTGGTCGTCGGCTTCTACCACTTCCTGTGGCCGGGCCACATCACCGCCCAGGCCGAGTACTTCCTGCGGCACGCCCCCGACCGCCCCGGCGACATCCTCGCCGTCGACTGGGAGAACACCGGTGAGGGGACCCACGCGAGCAACGCGGAGAAGGACCGCTTCATCCGCAAGCTGAAGGAGATGCGGCCGGACAACCGGGTCGTGCTCTACTGCAACCGCCACTTCTGGCTGAACATCGACACCACGTCCAACGCCGGGGACGGGCTGTGGATCGCCGACTACGTCGCCGCGGGCAAGCCCCGGATCAAGGCCAAGTGGCGGTTCCACCAGTACACCAGCGAGCCCCACGACAAGAACGTGGCCCATTTCGCGGACAGGGACGACCTGCGCGACTGGGCCACGCCCTAGCGGCGGGGCGGCGGGCCTTCCCGGTACGTCCCGGCACCCCTCAGGACCGCTGGGTACCTCTCAGTACCGGAAGTCCGCCGGGCGCTCCGGGGACGCCTTCCGCAGCGCCTCCCGTACCGCGTCCACGCCGGCCCGCAGGGCGTAGACCGGGGTGTCCGGCTGCTGGCGCCAGGAGTCGTCGATGCCGCCGGCGTCGACCGTGTCGAAGCCGAGTTCGTCGATCAGGGCGCGCACCTTCGCCTTGGCCGCCTCGTCGTCCCCGGCGACGGGCAGCGCCATGCGGTCGGGGTGACCGGCGGGCAGCGCGCGGTCCAGGATGTCCTGGGCGTAGGTGCCGTTGAACGCCTTGATCACGGGGTGGCCGAGGTGCTGCTCGACCCAGCGGCTCTCGGTCAGGCCCCCGTCCTCGATGGCGTCGATCCGGCCGTCGCGCTGCTTGGGGTAGTAGTTGTTCGTGTCGATCACCGCGACCCCCTCGGCCGCCCCGTCCAGCAGACCCGCGGGCAGGTCGGGGACCGCCTTCAGGGGAACGGTGACGACGACGACCTCGGCGCCCTCGGCCGCGTCCTCGGCGCGCACCGGGGTGGCGCCGGTCTCCCGCGCCAGGTCCTTCAGCGTCTCGGGGCCGCGGGAGTTGGCGACGGAGACGTCGTGGCCGAGGGCGGCGAGCCGCCGGGTGAGGTTGCCGCCGATGTTCCCCGCGCCGATGATGCCGATCTTCATGGCCGGCCTTCCGCTTATTGATGCACGTGCATGCTTCTGTCGCCCTGGTCAACCGCGCGGGCGGCCACCCTATTCCGGCCGCCGGAACCCGGACCCTGGGGGCGCCGGCTGCCGGACAGCCGGGGATGCCGGCTGCCGGCCGCCGGGTGCCTCAGACCCGTACGACGATCTTGCCCGTGTGGGTGTTGGACTCCATCAGCCGGTGGGCGTCCGCCATGCGCTCCAGGCCGTCGAAGACCTCCCCGATCACCGGGCGGAGGGTGCCGTCGGCCAGACCCGAGGCGAGGTAGTGGGCGGCGCGGCGGCGGCCTTCCGGGCTGCCGGTGAGGATGAGGTTGTTGTAGCCGTGAACGGTCAGCGGCCACTGCATGGGCAGTTCCGTGGGGCGCTCGGACAGCCAGCCGTAGCTGATGAACAGGGCGTCCTCGGCCGCCGCCGGGCCCAGTTCCCGCAGGTACGGTCCGCCGATCGCGTCCAGGACGAGGTCGGCGCCCCGGCCGCCGGTCACCCGCCGGGTCTCCTTGGTCACCTCCTCCCTCTCGGTCACGATGACGTGCTCGGCGCCGAGGTCGAGCAGCGCCTGCCGCTTGGCCTCGGTGCGGGTGGTGGCGATCGGCACCGCCCCGGCCCGCCGGGCCACCTGGATCGCGGCGGTGCCGACCCCGCTGGACGCCCCGGTGATCAGCACCTGGTGCCCGGCCGCCAGCCGGCCCCGCTCGACCAGGGCGCCGTAGGCCGTGGTGTAGGTGAGCCAGACGGCCGCGGCGGTGACCGCGTCGAGGCCGGCCGGGCGGGGCACCAGAGCGGACTGCGGCAGCAGCACGTGGTCGCCGTACACGCCGTGGGCGCAGAGGTGGAAGTTGGCCGCCGACAGCACGGGGTCGCCCGGCGCGAACGCGGTCACCTCCGTTCCGGCCGCCGTCACCACGCCGGCCGCCTCGTAGCCGTTGCGGGAGCCGGGCAGCGTCGGCTGGTAGAAGTAGGTGCCGGAACGGAGCATCGCCTCGGCGCGGTTGAGGCCGAGCGCCTCGACGCGCACCAGGACCTCGTCCGGGCCGGGATCGGGCAGGACGGTCTCCTCGACGGTGAAGACGTCGGGGCCGCCGATCTCGTGAAACAGCACTGAACGCGCGGTAGTTGGCATGCCGTCGACGCTACGGCGGCCCAGAGAGACGTTCCATGTCCCTCGGTCTCGGTTTTCTGTCCGATCGTCTTTCCCCGGTGGACCGCCGGCGGCTAGGGTCGCCGCATGGACGTGCTGAGCGATGTCGTCGCCGCCATGCGCACCGGCCGGCCGCACTCCGCGCGCCGCTACAAGTACGCGCCCTGGGGACTGCGCTGGGGCGACTCCGACCAGGCCGGGTTCCATGTGATCCTGCGCGGCTCGGCCTGGCTGCTCCCCCGGGACGCCGAGCCGGTGGCGCTGGCGCCGGGTGATGTCGTCTTCCTCGCGCACGGGCAGGGGCACGGGCTGGCGAGCGGCCTCGACGTGCCGCTGCGGGACGCGCGGCTGCTGCCCGACGGCACCTGGGACGGTCCGCCAGAGGTGCCGGGCGAGGGCTGCCCGGACACCATCACCCTGTGCGGGACGTACCACCTGGACCGGGACCGCTCGCACCGGCTGCTGGCGGACCTGCCCGAGGTGGTGCACCTGCCCGCCCGGGTGGGCGGCCACCGCTCGCTGCGGGCGGCGGTGGAACTGCTCGGGATGGAGCTGGAGGAGCAGCGGCCGGGCACCGACGCGATCGTCACCTCCCTGCTGGACACCCTGCTGCTGTACATCCTGCGGGCGTGGTGGGAGAGCGAACACGCGGCGGGCCGGGCCCGGGGCTGGGCGGCGGCGCTGGCCGACCCGGCGGTCGCGGCGGCGCTGCGCGCGATCCACGCCGACCCGGCCCGGCCGTGGACGGTGGCCCGGCTGGGCGTGGAAGGCGGGCTGTCCCGGGCGGCGTTCGCCCGCCGGTTCACGGAGCTGGTGGGCGAGCCGCCGCTGACGTATCTGACCTGGTGGCGGATGACCACGGCGGACCGGCTGCTGCGCGGCGAGGGCCTCGCCCTGCGCGAGGTCGCCGAACGCACCGGCTACACCTCGGAGTTCGCCTTCGCCAAGGCGTTCAAGCGGGAGTTCGGGGTGTCCCCGGGCCGGTACCGCCGGGCGGCGGCGGGGTGAGCCGGCCCGTACCGGCTACGCGTGTTCCTCGCACCCCGCCCGCAACAGGCCGAGCGTCGACTCCAGTTCGGCCTGCAGGATGGCCGCCGCCGTTTCCGGGTCGCCGACGACGACGGCTTCGACCAGGCCCGTGTGGGTGTGGTCCCCGGTGCCGGGGTCGGTCTCGCGGAGCCTGGTGAGGTCCAGGAGGGCGATCAGGCCCTCGCGCAGAACGGGGACGAACTCGGTGAACAGGTCGGACAGGACCGGGTTGTGGGCGGCGGTGACCACGGCCGCGTGCAGGGCGATGTCGGCCTCCACGAAGGCCGTGTCGTCGGCGGCGGCGGCCGCGCGGCGGCCCTCCACCGCGGCCCGCAGCGCGGTGATGTCCCCGGGCGTGCGGCGGCGGGCGGCGAGCCGGGCGGCCTGGACCTCGACGCCCATGCGGACCTCGTACACGTCGGTGACCGCGGCCCGGCGCAGCCGGGCGGGCCAGTCCTCGGCGGGCTCGGTGGCGATGACGAAGACCCCGGCGCCGTGCCGGGCCCGGACCAGCCCCGCACCGGCGAGGGCACGCAGGGCCTCGCGGACCGTGGAGCGGCCCACCCCCAGTTCCTTGGCCAGCGTGGTCTCGCCGGGCAGCTTGCCGCCGACCGGCCAGTGTCCGGCCGCGATCTGTTCGCGCAGGCGCTGCGCGGCCTGTTCGACCAGCGGGCTGGGGCGGAGGGCACCGAGCGGCATCGACGTCACCAACTTGTCCGGGGGGTACGGGGCTTGCGCATCGATTCTCACTTGTCTGAGGAGCTGAGGAGTCGCTAGCGTACCCCGCATGTTCCGCGGTCTGCTTCTTCTCGGCTGCCGCGGCGGGGTCTGACGCGACCGGCGCCCCGCCGCGGGGCTCAGCGCTGCCGGTCACCGTCCGACCGAGCCGAAGGCCACAGCCCGACGATGACCACCGCACCTCCCGTCTGGAACCCGCAGCGGCCCAGCCGCATGCCGTACCACCGCTACCGCCCCTACCAGGACCGTGTGCACGTCCCCGCCGGGGACCGCCGCTGGCCCTCCGCCCGTGTCGAGCGCGCCCCGCTGTGGGTCCCCGTCGACCTGCGCGACGGCAACCAGGCGCTCGCCGAACCGATGGACACCCCCCGCAAGCGCCGCTTCTTCGATCTGCTGGTGGCGAGGGGCTTCAAGGAGATCGAGGTCGGCTACCCCTCCGCGAGCCGCACGGACTTCGACTTCGTACGGCACCTCGTGACGGACGGGGCCGTACCGGACGATGTGACGCCCGTGGTGTTCACGCCCGCCCGGACCGACCTGATCGACCGGACCTTCGACGCGATCGCCGGGCTGCCCCGGGCGGTCGTGCACCTGTACATCGCGACCTCGCCGGTGTGGCGGGACGTGGTGCTCGGGCGGGGCCGGGACGAGGTGTGGCGGACGGTGCGGGAGGCGGCCGGGCACATGGCCCGGCGGGCCGGCGACACCCCCGGCGTCCGCTTCCAGTTCTCCCCCGAGACCTTCAACCTCACCGAGCCCGACTTCGTGCTCGAACTGTGCGACGGGCTCACGGAGTTGTGGGACGCGAGCCCCGACCGGCCGGTGATCCACAATCTGCCGGCCACGGTGGAGATCGCCACCCCGAACGTCTACGCCGACCAGATCGAGTACATCCACCGCAACCTGTCCCGCCGAAGGTCCGTCATCCTCTCCGTCCACCCGCACAACGACCGCGGTACGGGCGTGGCCTGCGCCGAACTCGCCGTGCTGGCCGGGGCGCAGCGGGTGGAGGGCTGCCTCTTCGGCAACGGCGAGCGCACCGGCAACGTCGACCTGGTGACCCTCGCCCTCAACCTCTACGCCCAAGGCGTCGACCCCATGGTGGACTTCGGCGACATCGACGCCGTACGGGAGACGGTGGAGCACTGCAACCGGCTGCCCGTGCACCCCCGGCACCCGTACGCCGGCGAGCTGGTCCACACCGCCTTCTCCGGCACCCACCAGGACGCCATCAGCAAGGGGCTGGCGCACCACGCCCGGCGGGCGGCCGAGGCGGGGCTGAGCGAGCGGGAGGCGCCGTGGGAGGTGCCGTACCTGCCCGTCGACCCGGCCGACCTCGGGCGGTCCTACGAGGCGGTGATCCGCGTCAACTCCCAGTCCGGCAAGGGCGGGGTGGCGTATCTGCTGAACCGGTACGCGGGGATCGACCTGCCGCCGGACATGCGGCCGGAGTTCGCGCGGATCGTGCAGGAGGCGACGGACGACAGCGGCCGGGAGGCCACACCGAAGGAGCTGTACGAGCTGTTCCGGACGACCTATCTCAGCGAGGGCGCGGTACGGCTGCACGCCTGGTCCGCGCACGAGGAGGCGCCCGGCGTCCACCGCTTCGTGGGCACGCTGGAGGCCGGCGACCGCGTCGGCGACCACGAGGGCACCGGCGCCGGTGTGGCGACCGCGTTCGCCGACGCGCTGGCCGGGGCCGGTGTGACCGTGGAGATCCTGGACTTCACCCAGGGTCCGGCGGCGGCCTTCGCCCGGTGCCGGGTCGACGGGGTCACGGCGTGGGGCGCGGGCACGGGGCCGTCGGCCACGGTGCGGGCGGTGCTGTCCGCGGTGAACCGGGCGGTGCGGTGAGGGAGGTACTGCGCGCCGAGGACGTCCATGTCGTCCGGGACGGGCGGCCCCTGCTCCAGGAGGTGTCGCTGACCGTGCGGGCCGGTGAGCACTGGGCGCTGCTCGGCCCCAACGGAGCGGGCAAGTCCACGCTGCTCGGGATGCTCGGCGCGGTGGTGCATCCGACCCGGGGCACGGTGGAGGTGCTCGGGCACCGGCTGGGCCGGGTGGACCTGCGGCAGCTGCGGACGCTGGTCGGCCATGTCGACCCGCGCCATCCGCTGACCTCGCCGCTGCGGGTACGGGACGTGGTGCTGACCGGGGTGACGAACACGGTCGAGCCGGTTCCCCGGTGGCGGCCCACCCCCGAACAGCGGGAGCGGGCCGATGCGTTGCTGGCCACGCTGGGGCTGGGCGCGCTGCGGGACGCGCGGTGGCCGACGCTGTCGCAGGGGCAGCGCGGCCGGACGCTGATCGCGCGGGCGCTGATGCCCGAGCCGCGGCTGCTGCTCCTGGACGAGCCGGCGACCGGCCTGGACCTGCCCGGCCGGGAGCTGCTGATCGAGGCCCTGGAGAAGGTGCGGGCGGAGCGTCCGGAGCTGGCGACGGTGCTGGTCACACACCATCTGGAGGAGTTGCCGGCGAACACCACGCACGCCGTGCTGCTGCGCGGGGGGCGGGTGCTGGCCTCGGGTCCGGTGGGCTCGGTGCTCACCGGCGACCGGGTCGGCGCGTGCTTCGGGCTGCCGCTGACGCTCCAGCGGCACGAGGGCCGCTGGAGCGTGCGGATCAGGCGCACGCGGTGACGGGGTGACGAAGGGGGTGCCTGTTCCGTCCGGGACGGGCACCCCCTGCCGTCCCGGGGTCACTTGTTCAGGTAGGCCCAGAACTCGTCGAACGACAGGACCTTGTCGCCGTCGAGGTCGCGGGACTTGATGATGGCCTCCGCGACCGCCTCGGTGACGTTCCAGTCACCCTGCTGCGCCAGGGCGGACTTGAACTCCGCGGCCGTGATGAATCCGTCACCATCCGCGTCCATCCGCTGGAACTGCTTGCGTGCTTCCTCGATGTCCGCCACCGATCCGCCCCTTTTGCTCGTGTTTCTTATGCCGTACTGGCGTACTGACGCTGGTCAGATTAACGGCCCGCACGAGCGCGGAGTGCGGCGACCACCCATGCGAAGTCCTCGGCGTGCGGCGGGGCGGGCTGCCGGTTCACCACGGCGAGCAGTTCCCGGTAGCGGGCCACACGCTCGTCGAAACCGGCCGTCATGCGCTCCAGCACGTCGGCCCGGTCGGCGTCGCCGAACAGGTCGTCCAGCACCTGCTCGGCACCGGGGCCCGTGGGTTCGATGCCGCGCTCCCGGGCCGGAGCCACCAGTTCCACGAGCCGCTTGGCGAACCACAGGGACCGCCCGCCCGGCTCGCCGGGCCGCCGGCCGGCCGCGTTGAACTCGACGGCCCGGCGCATCTGCGCCCGGAACTGCGGGTCCTGGAGCATCTCGGCCAGCTCCACCCAGGCGTCGACCTCCTCGGGCGTGGGGTCCTCCGCCAGGTCGACGGCGGTGCGCCGGATCCGCTCCCGGATGTCGGGGTCCACGGTGTCCAGTCCGTGCAGCGTCTCCGCCACGAACTCCTCCATGATCCGCTGCCGTTCGGCGGCGGACAGCCGCGCGAGCTTGTTCACGAGTGTCATCTCCTCTGCCTCGGCGCCCCTTCGGGCCACGGTCGACAGCACCGCGCGGGTCACCTTCAGCGCCCGGATCCGCGCGTCCAGCGCCGCCACGTGCGTGGCCGCGACCTCCGCCACGGTCCGCTCACCGGCCAGCACCGTGCGCACCTCCTCCAGGCCGAGCCCGAGTTCGCGCAGGGTGCGGATCAGCTCCAGCCGGGCCGCGCTCGCGGTGTCGTAGAGCCGGTAGCCCCCGGGGGAGCGGGCCGCCGGGGCGAGCACGCCCTCGTCGGACCAGAAGCGGATGGTGCGCACGCTCAGCCCGGTGGCCCCGGCCAGCTCGCCGATGGTGAACAGCCTGGTGCCGTCGTCGTTCATGTCTGGGAGTCTGGGCCTTCCAGTGGGTGGAGACTCAAGGGAGGACGGGGACGTGGAGACTCTGCGGGACATTCTCGACGCGGCGGCGGCGGGCCGCTTCCCGCCGCCGGACGGCGCCACGACGGTGCTGCCGCAGCCCTCGCCCCGGGACGCCGGAGTGCTGTCCCTCACCGCGCACACGGTCGTCTTCACCGACGAGGACCCGGACTGGGTGTACGAGACGCTGCGTTCGGTGGACTCCGACCCGCTGGCCGCGTCGATGAGCCCGCGCTTCCTGACGGCCCTGCTGGACCGGACCGGGCGCACGGCCGAGACGATCGACGCGGTGCTGGTGGGCGACCCGCTGCCGGGTGAGCCGTCGTGCGCGCTGCGCGAGCTCGAGCACCCGGAGCACCCCCGGGTCGCCTACGCCCGCCGGCGCCGGGACGGGGTGCGGGCCTGGGCCGCCGACGGCGGGGTGCTGGCGCTGGGGCGCGGGGTCGCCGGGCGGCTGGAGGTGTCGGTGGAGGTGGACGAGGATGCCCGGCACCGGGGCCTGGGGCGGCTGCTGGTGACCGCCGCCCGGCAGCTGGCCGGGGAGCCGCTGTGGGCGCAGGTCGCCCCGGGCAACGCCCGTGCTCTGCGGGTGTTCCAGGCGGCGGGGTACCGGCCGGTGGGCGCGGAACTGCTGCTTCAGCGCGGGACGCCGGTGTGACCGGGTGAGCCGCGGCCCGGCCGGGGGTGGACGGCCGGGCCCACGCGATGGTCCCCTCGCGTGGGACGGAAGTCCGAGCGGGCCGTCGCCGGCCCTGACGCGGACCGGCTCGGCGCCGGTGCGGGGACCGACGGTGTCCGGCTCCTCGCCGGTTGCGGAGGCCGACGGTGTTCGGCTCGGCGCCGGCTGCGGAGGTCGCGGGCGTTCGGCTCGCAGTCGTAGTGGCCGGGCAGCCGCAGCGCCTTGCCGTCGGCTCAGGAAGCGGTGCGCTCGACGCCGGGCGGCCGTCGGCGGCTACCGGTCGGCGACGCGCATCTCGAACCACGTGGTCTTGCCGCGTGGCAGCAGGTCCACGCCCCAGCGGTCGGACAGCTTGTCCACGAGGAACAGTCCGCGTCCGCTGACATCGGTCTCCTGGACCGGCATCAGACAGGGCAGGGCGCGCGAGGGGTCGCGGACCTCCACCCGGATCCAGCCGGGGCGGCGCCGCATGCGCAGGCCGAAGAGCCGGGCGCCGGTGTGCCGTACGGCGTTGCCGACGAGTTCCGACACCAGCAGTACGGCGTCCTCGGCCAGTCTGGGGCTGAGCCGCCAGGTGTCGAGGACCACGACCTGGGCGAGCCGGCGGGCGCTGGCCGCGGATTCCGGGCGGGACGGCAGCGGGACCTCCGCCTCCGTCGGGTCGCCGAACAGTTCGATCGCTTTGAGCGCTTGTTCGTCCGCGACCGCGGGCGACCAGCGTGCCGCGGCTGCGCGGCCGTGTCCCCGCGGCTGTTCGTTGCCCTCCAGCCCCGCCATGCCCCCATGATGGCCGTCCGGAGCCGTCTTGGGGGGCGTTCCGAAGGAATACCCCCGCCGGGCATCATCGATCCGGCCCTGGCCGGGAGCATATGCCGACGGCATGGAAAGGTCCGACAGGGCCCCGCTGACCTGCGGCGACGGCTCACTTTCCGGCAAGCGTCGGACTCCCTCGGCGGCACGGTTCCAGGGCTGCCCCAAGGCTCCCACAAACCGCCCCAACGGGGGACTCGGGAATCAGACAACGCGTCAATTGACGGCGGTACGACCAGGCCGGCGGACCGGGACACGCCCGGACCACCGGCCGTTCACCGATCCGTCAGACGAACTTCGCCTTGCCGGGGCCCTCCTCCACGAAGCTGCGCATGCCCCGCTCGCGGTCCTCGGTGGCGAACAGGCCCGCGAACCAGTTCCGTTCCACGGCGAGCCCGGTGTCGATGTCGGTCTCCAGGCCGGTGTCGACCGACTCCTTGGCCGCGCGCAGCGCGATCGCCGGGCCCTTGGCGAGCCGCGCGGCCCAGGCGTGCGCCTGCTCGTACACCTCGGCGGCCGGGACGACCCGGTCCACCAGGCCGATCGCCAGGGCCTCCTCGGCCCGCACCTGACGGCCCGTGAAGATGAGGTCCTTGGCCCGGGAGGGGCCGATCAGCCGGGGCAGCCGCTGGGTGCCGCCGGCGCCCGGGATCAGCCCGAGCAGGATCTCGGGCTGGCCGAGCTTGGCGTTGTCGGCGGCGATGCGGTAGTCCGCGCACAGGGCCAGTTCGCAGCCCCCGCCGAGCGCATAGCCGGTGACGGCGGCGACGACGGGCTTGGGGATGCGGGCGACGGCGGTGAAGGCGTCCTGCAGGGCACGGGCGCGCCGGATCATCCCGGCGTGGTCCATGTTCTGCATCTCCTTGATGTCCGCGCCCGCCGCGAACACCCGCTCGCCGCCGTAGATGACCACGGCGCGTACCTCGTCCCGGCGGCCGGCCTCCTCGGCCAGCTCCTTCAGCCGGTCCTGGGTGGCGATGTCCAGCGCGTTCATCGGCGGCCGGTCCAGCCGCAGGGTGCCGACGCCTTCGGCGACTTCGAGAGTGACGGTCATGGGGCTCAGGTTAACGGGCACTAACGGGGACGGGCCCGGTGCCGTAGGTCACAGCACCGGGCCCGTCGGGTCGGCCGAAGGTCACTTCTTCCATTCCGCCCAGGACATGTTCCAGCCGTTGAGGCCGTTGTCCGGGGCCACCGTGCGGTCGTGGGAGTTCTTGACGATCACCACGTCACCGACGATCGAGTGGTTGAAGAACCAGGCCGCCGGGACGGAGCTGTCGTAGCCGCCGCGCACGTCGCGCAGGCCCACGCAGCCGTGGCTGGCGTTGTAGTTGCCGAAGGCGCCGCCACCCCAGTAGTTGCCGTGCAGGAAGGTGCCGGAGGTGGTCAGGCGGATCGCGTGCGGGACGTCCTTGATGTCGTACTCGCCGCCGTAGCCGACGGTCTCGCCGTTCATGCGGGTGACGGTGAGCTTCTCGCTCATGACCATCTGGCCGTTCCAGGTGTCGTAACCGGGCTTGCCGGTGGTGACCGGGATGGTCTTGACGACCTTGCCGTCCTGGGTGACCTTCATCGTGTGCTCGGCCGCGTCCACGATGGAGACCTGGTTGCGGCCGATGGTGAACTTCACGGTCTTGCGCTGCTTGCCGTAGACGCCGTCGCGGCCCTCGACGCCGTCCAGGTAGAGGTCGACGGTGACCTTGGTGCCGGGCTTCCAGTACTTCTCGGGACGGAAGTCCAGGCGGTCGTTGCCGAACCAGTGGCCCTCGACCTCCACGGCGGGCTCGGTCTTGATACGGATGGCCTTCTCGACGTCCTCGGGGTGCGTGATGCCCCGGGTGAAGCGTATGGAGAACGGCATGCCGACGCCGACGGTGGAGCCGTCCTCGGGCGTGAAGTAGCCCATGAAGGTGTTCTTCGGCGTCAGCGTGGTGAACGTGGAGTCCTCGGCGGCCCGGCGGCCCTCGGAGTCCTCGGCGACCGCGTGCACCGAGTACTTGGTGCCGGCGGCCAGATGGGTCGACGGCGTCCAGGTCGCGCCGCCCGCGCCGATGGCGCCCTCGACCTTCGTGCCCTTCTCGTCCTTGACGGTGACCTCGGTCAGCTTGCCCTGGGTGACGCCGACCTTGAGGGCACCGCTGGTGTCCACGCCGGTGGCGCCGGCCTTGGGCGCGATGCTGACCGCGGCCGTGGACTGCGCGTCCTTCCCGTCCCCCGTGCCCTTCCCCTTGCCGGAACCGGCCCCGGAGTCTCCGCCCCCGCCGCACGCGGCGAGCGACAGCACCAGGGCCCCGGCTATCAGCGCCAGTCCCCTACGGCCCCGCCGCCCCCGAGTCGACGCCCCCGCTACAGGCCGCATGTTCAAGTTGTTCTCCCCTCGCCGGACCAGGTCGCCCCCGGCCCGCTCCCCACCACTTATGTGCGCGCATATTAACTGCCTGGATGCGCGCCAGGCGCGGGGTGAACGTCACCGTTCCGTCGCAATCTCCCCTCGTGACCTGCGCCTCGGCCGCCGGGTCCCCCCCCTCACCGGCCGTCACTTCACCGCGCTGCCCGCCGTCCAGTCCTTCCAGTCCATGTTCCAGCCGCCGAGGCCGTTGTCCGGGGCGACCGTCTTGTCCTTGCTGTGGACGACCTCGATGACGTCGCCGACGAGGCTGCGGTCGAAGAACCAGCCCGCCGGGGTGTCCGAACCGCCGCCCTTGACGTCCCGCAGACCGACGCAGCCGTGGCTGACGTTGGCCGTCCCGGGAGCCTCCGGGGCCCAGTAGTTGCCGTGCAGGAAGGTGCCGGAGTCGGTGAGCTTCATGGCGTGCGGGACGTCGGGGATGTCGTACTCGCCGCCGAAGCCGACCGTGCGGCTGTTCATGCGGGTGACCTCCAGCATGTCCATCACCACCATCCTGCCGTTGTAGGTGGGGTGTTTGGGGGCGCCCGCGGTGATGGGGACGGTGGCCAGCAGCACTCCGTCGCGCCGCACCTCCATCATGTGCCGGGCCGCGTCGACCACGGAGACCTGCCCGCGGCCGACGGTGAAGGTCACCGTCTTGTCCTGGAGGCCGTACACGCCCCGCGCGCCCTCCACGTCCCGCAGGCCGAGGTCCACGGTGACCTCGGTGCCGGGCTTCCAGTACCGCTCCGGGCGGAAGTCCAGGCGGTCCTTGCCGAACCAGTGCGGGCGGATCTCGACCGGCGGCCGGGCGGTGACCTTCACGGCGCGCTCGACGGCGGCCCGGTCGGTGATCTCCCGGCTGAAGGACAGCGAGACGATCATCCCGGTGCCGACGGTGGCGCGGTTCTCCGGGGTGACGTAGGCGATGAACCGTTCGTCGGGGACAAAGGTGGTGAAGGTGGTGTGCCGGGCCGAGCGGTGGCCCCGGGCGTCCAGCGCCACCACGTCGACGGTGTACCGGGCGGCGAGCGCCAGCCGTGCCTCGTCGGGGCGCCAGGTCAGCCCGTCGGCGCCGATCCGCCCGGGCACCGGCTCCACCCGCGCGTCCTGCTCCTTGACGACGGTCACCTTCTCCAGGCGCCCGCCGGGCACCTGGATCCGCAGCCGCTCGTCCGGGCGGACGGCCCGGCTCCCGTCGTCGGGGGTCACCCGGATGACGTCCTCGGGGGCCGGGGAATCCCCCCGTGTCCCGCCCATGCCCAGCGGTCCCGGGCCGTCGGCGGAGCAGCCCGCGAGCAGCCCCGCCCATGTCAGTACGGCGGCCAGCGCGGCCCCCGCGCGCCGTGCGCGTCCAGTTGCGTGCCTCACACGGGTCTCAACGACCGGGCACGCCCCGGGGAAACGTGAGTGCGAGCCACCCGCTGGGCAGAACAGAGGGAAGGACGACCACGCCGGGGAGCCGCGGACGCGGGCGGACACCCCGGCGCCCGCGTCGGGGCCACGGACGAGCCGCCGGGAAGAGGGGCCGACAGTGACGAGCGCAGCCGAGCAGCGGGCACCGGCCGGGGAGCCGGCCGCCGGGAGCGGGCAACCGTCGGCGGTGATCGGCGCCCGGCGGCCGGTACCGCCCGCCCCGGTCGTGTGGCCGGGTACGCCCACCCCGCTGGGGGCCCGGTTCCGGGCCGGCCCGGACGGGGTCGCCGGCACCAACTTCGCGCTGTGGGCGGCCGGCGCGGAGGCGGTCCGGGTGTGTCTGTTCGACGAGGCCGGGCGGGAGACCCGGATCCCGCTGACCGAGCTGACGCACGAGATATGGCACGGCTTCGTGCCGGGGGTGATGCCCGGGCAGCGGTACGGCTACCGGGTCGACGGCCGCTGGGACCCGTGGACCGGCGCCCGCTGGAACCCGGCCAAGCTGCTCCTCGACCCGTACGCGCGGGCGGTGGACGGCGAGTTCGCGCTGCCGCCGGAGGTGTACGGACACGTACGGGACTGGCCGGACCAGTCGGTGGCCGACACCGTGCGCGACGAGCGGGACTCGGCGCCGTACGTCCCGAAGGGGGTCGTCGTGCACGATGACGACGACTGGTCCGACGACCGCCGCCCCAAGACGCCGTGGGCCGACTCGGTGATCTACGAACTGCACGTGCGCGGCTTCACCAAGCTCCACCCGGGCATCCCCGAGGAGCTGCGCGGCACCTACGCGGGGCTCGCCCACCCGGCCGCGATCGAGCACCTGGTGAAGCTGGGCGTCACGGCCGTGGAGCTGCTGCCCGTGCACCAGTTCGCGCACGAGGACCACCTGCTGCGCCGGGGCCTGACCAACTACTGGGGCTACAACTCCATCGGCTACTTCGCCCCGCACGCCGGGTACGCGGCCTCCGGTACGACCGGGCAGCAGGTCGGCGAGTTCAAGCGGATGGTGCGCGCGCTGCACGCGGCCGGCATCGAGGTCATCCTCGACGTGGTCTACAACCACACCGCCGAGGCGGGCGAGCTGGGCCCGACGCTGTCCCTGAAGGGCATCGACAACCGCGGCTACTACCGGCTCCAGGACGACGCCCGCCGCTACGCCGACTACACCGGCTGCGGCAACACCCTGCACGTCGTCCAGCCGCAGGTGCTGCGACTGATCACCGACTCGCTGCGCTACTGGGTGACCGAGATGGGCGTGGACGGCTTCCGCTTCGACCTGGCGGCGGCGCTGGCCCGCTCCATGCACGACGTCGACATGCTCTCGCCGTTCCTGGCGGTGATCGCCCAGGACCCGGTGCTGCGCCGGGTGAAGCTGATCGCCGAACCGTGGGACATCGGTTCCGGCGGCTACCAGGTGGGCGCCTTCCCGCCGCTGTGGACCGAGTGGAACGACCGCTACCGCAACGCCGTGCGGGACTTCTGGCGGGGCGCCCTGCCCGACGTACGGGAGATGGGCTACCGACTGTCCGGCTCCAGCGACCTGTACGCCTGGGGCGGCCGGCGCCCCTACGCCTCGGTCAACTTCGTCACCGCGCACGACGGCTTCACCCTGCGCGACCTGGTGTCGTACCAGACCAAGCACAACGAGGCCAACGGCGAGGACAACCGGGACGGCACCGACGACAACCGCTCCTGGAACTGCGGGGCGGAGGGCGAGAGCGACGACGAGGGCGTACGGGCGCTGCGCCGCCGGCAGCTGCGCAACCTGCTCACCACCCTGCTGCTGTCCACCGGCGTGCCGATGCTGGTCGCGGGCGACGAGTTCGGCCGCACCCAGCGCGGCAACAACAACGCCTACTGCCAGGACAACGAGATCGGCTGGGTGGACTGGTCGCTGCTCGAGGAGCCCGGCTGGCGGGCCCTGTCGGAGCTGACCGCGCGGCTGATCGCGCTGCGCCACCGGCACCCGGTGCTGCGCCGGCGGGCCTTCTTCTCCGGCCGCGCGCAGACCGCGGACGGGCTGCGGGACCTGGCCTGGTTCACCGCGCGGGGCACGGAGATGACCGAGGGCGACTGGTACGCGCCCGCCGCCACGCTCGCCATGTATCTGTCCGGGCGGGACATCCCGGGCCGGGACGAGCGGGGCGCGCCGGTGGTCGACGACAGTTTCCTCGCCGTGCTGCACGCGGGCGAACGGCCCACCGGGTTCGTACTGCCGGGGCCGCCGTGGGCGGACCGGTACGAGGTGGTCGTGGACACCTCGGCGGAGGAGCAGGCCGGCGCGCCGGGCACCGTCCACCGGGCGGGCACGCGGATCACGGTGCCGGAACGGACGGTCCTGCTGCTGCGGGTCGCGTGAGCCGGGCCGACGGCTCCGTGGCATTCCGGGGCGCCCGAGCCGGCCCGAGGGCACGGTTCCGAGCCGGTCAGGGGCCTGTGTGACACTGCGCGGGGCCTGTGTGCCGGCTGTGCGTGACGCGGATCACGCCCGTCGAGTGCAGCGCGGGCGGGGGTCCAGGGCCTTTCTCCTGGTGTAGACAGCCGGCGAGAACGGGGACCGTGGGGATGGAGCAGGCCAGGGCCGGTGAGTACGACGCGTTCGTGGCGGCCCGCTGGTCGGTGTTGTTCCATCTGGCCCGTCTGCTCACCGGGGGCGACCGGCACCGGGCCGAGGACCTGTTGCAGGAGTCCTTGGTCAAGCTGTGGTTCGTCTGGCCGAAGGTCGCCGACGAGGCACCGGAGGCGTATGTGCGCAAGGTGCTCGCGCGGGCCGCGGCCCGCTCGGCCCGCCGTCGCTGGTGGGGCGAGCGGCCCGTGGAGG
Source organism: Streptomyces sp. DSM 40868 (assembly GCF_011820545.1). Lineage (NCBI taxonomy): Bacteria > Bacillati > Actinomycetota > Actinomycetes > Kitasatosporales > Streptomycetaceae > Streptomyces > Streptomyces sp. DSM 40868. Next base: position 6,016,477 of record NZ_CP050504.1, on the reverse strand, counting down.
AGCTGCCGGAGACTGCGGCGGCCGGGGACCTGTCGGCGACCGTCGCCGAACGGTCCCGGCTGGAGGCGGCGCTCGCCGAGCTGACCCCGCGCCAGCGGGCCGCCGTGGTGCTGCGCTACTACCAGGACCTGCCCGACCGGCAGGTCGCCGAGGCGCTGGGCTGCCCGGTGGGCACGGCCCGGTCCCACGCCGCGCGCGGGGTGGCCCGGCTGCGCCGGCTGCTGGCCGACGTCATCGAGCCGGTGGGGTGAGGAAGAAACATGGACCACTTCGAGCGGCGGCTGGCCGGGCTGCTGCGGCAGGACCCGGCACCGGCGCCCTTCGAGCCCCGGCACCGGGAGGCGTTGCGCGCCGGGGTGCGCGCCCGGCGCCGGGCGCGCGCGGCGCGCCGGGCCGCCGGGTGTGTGCTGGCCGGGGCCGGGCTCGGCCTGGCGCTGATGCTGTGGCCGCACGGCCCCACCGACGACCGCCCGGCCGCACCGCCCCGGCCCGCGACCAGTCCGGCGCCGGCACCGACCTCGACACCGGCACCCGGTGTCTCGGTGTCCGAGCCGCCGTCCCGGTCGCCGGACCACACGCCGTACGCACCGTCCTCGCCGTCCACGACGCCGACGGCCACCGTCGGCACCACGCCACCGGCCACCACGCCCGTGACCGAGCCCGCCGGAACGCCGTCGGCGACGGCCACCGGCTAGCACTCGACCTTCCGCCCGCCCCGGTGTGCCCCCGGCACACCCGACCGCCCAGAGACAAACGGGGTTCATGTGACGCACATCCGACCGAGCCGGCCGAGCCGGCAGCCCGCCGGTACGCCGGCCTTCCGCCGGATACCCCGGCCCGCCCCGCTGCCGGCGGCCCACGAGGCCGCCGAGCCGGTCCTGGACGTGGCCGTGCCGGTGTACAACGAGGAGAAGGACCTGGAGCCCAACGTCCGGCGGCTGCACACACATCTGCGGGACACCTTCCCCTATCCGTTCCGCATCACCATCGCCGACAACGCCAGTACCGACGGCACCCCGGAGATCGCCGCCCGGCTGGCCGCCGAACTGGAGGAGGTGACCTCGCTGCGGCTGCCGGAGAAGGGCCGGGGCCGCGCCCTGCGGGCCGCCTGGTCCGGGTCCCGGGCGCCCGTGCTGGCGTACCTCGACGTGGACCTGTCCACCGGGCTGGCCGCGCTGCTGCCGCTGGTCGCGCCGCTGATCTCGGGCCACTCCGACCTGGCGATCGGCACCCGGCTGGCACCGGGGTCGCGGGTGGTGCGCGGGGCCAAGCGCGAGGTCATCTCCCGCTGCTACAACGTCCTGCTGCGCTGCACGCTCGCCGTGGGCTTCTCCGACGCCCAGTGCGGTTTCAAGGCGGTCCGGCGCGAGACGGCCGAGCGGCTGCTGCCGCTGGTGCGGGACGGGGAGTGGTTCTTCGACACCGAGCTGCTGGTGCTCGCCGAGCGGGCGGGCCTCAGGATCCACGAGGTGCCGGTGGACTGGGTCGACGACCCGGACAGCAGCGTGGACCTGGTCGCCACCGCGCTGGCGGACCTGCGCGGGATCGTCCGGATGCGGCGCACCCTGGCCCGCCGCCCGGGGCCGGTGGTCCGGTGACCGCGACCCTGCCCGGCATAGGGACGCCGGACACCGAGGCCGCGCCGGACTCCCGGCTGCGGGCCGCCGCCCGCCGCCACGGCCCGGTCCTCGCCCTGTTCGGCACCCTGAAGCTGGCCGGCTTCTGCTCCTTCATGTACCTGCTGTCCTCCACCGGGGACTACCGCACCAAGCACCCCCGGTTCGGCGGCGGCGCGCACGCCTGGGACGTGCTGGCCACCTGGGACGGCTGGTGGTACCAGCAGATCGCGCTGCACGGCTACGACCCGAAGCTGGTCCCGGTCCCGGGCGCCACCGGCCTGATCACGCTGGAGGGCAACTCGGCGGCGTTCTTCCCGCTCTACCCGGCGCTGATGCGGGCGACCTCGGCGGTCACCGGCCTCGGCTCCTACGGCGCCGGGCTGCTGGTCTCCATCGTCGCCTCCTTCGCCGCCGCCCTCGGCATCTACGCCGTCGCCGAGCGGTTCGGCGGGCGGCGGGCCGGGCTCGCGGCGGCCGGGCTGTGGGCGGTGTGGCCGGGCTCGGGCGTGGAGTGGGCGGTCTACTCCGACTCCCTGTACGTGGCCCTGGCGGCCTGGGCCTGCCATGCCGTGCTCGCCCGGCGCTGGCTCACCGCCGGGGTGCTCACCTTCGCGGCCGGGCTGAACCGGCCCACCGCCGGCGCGCTCATCGCCGCGCTGTGCGTGTCCGCGCTGCTGTCCCTGCGCCGCCGGGAGGACGGAGTGCTGCGCCCGGTGCTGGCCATGGCCCTGGCCCCGCTCGGGCTCCTCGGCTATCTGCTGTGGGTCGGCAACCGCATGGGCGACCTGGGCGGTTACTTCAAGCTCCAGTCGGGCGCCTGGGCGCACAGCTTCGACTACGGCAAGCAGACCCTGGACGTGCTGACGTCGGTGCCCGTCGGCAAGTTCGACTACCTCTTCGCGTACCCGTTCACGGACGTCATCTCGGTCGGCGTCATCCTGCTGGTCTGCGCGCTGCTGCCGCTGCTGCTGCGGCTGCGCCCGCCGGCGGTGCTGGTCCTCTACACCGTGATCACGCTGGTCCTGGTCCTCGGCAGCCAGCAGATCGTCGCCAACATCTCCCGCTATCTGCTGCCCTGCTTCCCGCTGTTCGTGCCGCTCGCGGTCGCGCTGCGCCGGCTCAGCCTGCCGGTGCTGTGCACGCTGCTGGGCATCGCGGCGCTGGCCTCCGGCTCGTACGCCGGCTACGCCCTGTTCGAGCTGGGGGTACCGTGATCCCGCCTGCCGGACGGTGTCTTGACGGCGCGTGCGCCTTCCTGGCACCGTCCTGTGATCATGAGGCCTGCCACGGAACACACCTACGCGCGCATCGCGCTCGTGGCACGGCGGCATGTGGATCTGTGCCGGCAGTCCAGCGCCCTGTGTCGCTGACCCGCACCCTCGTTCCCCTTCTTCTTCCCTCCTTCACCTTGCCGTGCCCCGTGCCGGGGCACGGCCGTTTCGAGGATCCCGCATGTCCGACATGTCCCGCCGTGCCTTCGGCGGTCTGCTCGGCGGCGGCGCGGTCTCCACCGTCACCGGTGCCGCGTCGCCCGCCGAGGCCGCCCCCGCCGAACGCCCCTTCCGCTCCCGCACCGCCGCCGCTCCCGGGCCCCGCCCCAACTTCCTGGTCATCCTCGGTGACGACCTGGGCTGGGCCGACCTCTCCTCCTACGGCGCACCGCACATCAAGACCCCGAACCTGGACCGGCTGGCCCGCCAGGGCGTGCGCTTCACCGACGCCTACTCCGGGTCGGCGACCTGCTCGCCGACCCGCTTCAGCCTCTACACCGGCCGCTACCCGGGCCGCACCAAGGGCGGCCTCGCCGAACCGGTGGCCGACCGGTCCCAGGGCCTGGACCCCAACCACCCTACGCTCGCCTCCCTGCTGAAGAAGGCCGGCTACGACACGGCCCTCATCGGCAAGTGGCACTGCGGCTGGCTGCCCGACTACAGCCCCACCAAGTCCGGCTGGGACGAGTTCTTCGGCAACTTCGGCGGGGTCCTCGAGTACTTCTCCAAGCTGGGCCAGCTCGGTGACTACGACCTGTACGAGGGCGACGCCGAGTACCGCGACCTGCGCTACTACACCACCGTGCTGACCGAGCGGGCCGTCGAGTACGTCGGCCGCAGGCACCGCCGGCCCTGGCTGCTCAACCTCAACTTCACCACTCCGCACTGGCCGTGGCTGGCCGAGGGCGACGCGGAGACCGGCGCGGAGATCGCCGCGCGGGTCCGGGCCGCGCGGACACCGGCCCAGGCCACGGCGGCCCTCAACCACCGCGACGGTGGCTCGGTCGCCAAGTACACCGAGATGGTGCAGAGCCTGGACGCGGCCGTCGGCGAGGTGCTGGCCGCGCTGCGCCGCTCCGGGCAGGAGGAGAACACGCTGGTGCTGTTCGCCAGCGACAACGGCGGTGAACGCTGGTCGTACCAGTGGCCGCTGAGCGGTCAGAAGGCCGGCCTCCAGGAGGGCGGCATCCGGGTGCCGGCCATCCTGCGCTGGCCGGCCCGGATCGACGGCCACCAGGTCAGCCACGAGCCGAACTTCTCCCCCGACTGGACCGCGACCCTGCTGGAACTCGGCGGCGCCCGCCCCGACCCCGCCCACCCCCTGGACGGCACCAGCCTCGCGGGCTATCTGCTGCGCGGCGAACCCCTGCCCGAACGCGACCTGTTCTGGCGGGTGCGGGGCAACCGGGCGCTGCGCCGGGGCGGCTGGAAGTACTACCAGGACGCCACCGGCACCGACCACCTCTACCACCTGGCCGCCGACCTGCGCGAACAGGCCGACCTGGCCACGGACCGCCCGGACCTGCTGGCGGAGCTGAAGAAGGCGTGGGAGGAGATAGCACGGGGGCTGCTGCCGTATCCCGCCGGCTCCTGACGGCCGCCCTTTCCGACCCGCGGAAAGCAAAGGGGAATCCCGGGACCGGGGCTGGAAAGCCGTACGGCACCGAGGTACGGTTACCGCGTGATCAACAGCGATCGAAACATGCCTGGGATCGAGATCATCAACACCGCGGCACTGCGCCGGAAAAAGGAGCCTTTGGTCCCGATTTCCGGGGACGCGGGGTCGGTTGACGAGATCGCGCGCATGCTGCCGGTCGACACGGAAGGACTCCGCCGCTGCACCGGTGACGAGAAAGCCTTCATCGCCGATGTCTGGGGAAAACGCGTCCGTCTCACGACCGGCGGAATACCGGCCGACGATCTCATCAGCGTGCGTGACATCGACCGGATGCTCACCAGCCAGCCGCTGCTGCGGGCCGACATGATCCGCCTTGTGCGGCAGGGGGAAATTCTGCCGCGCAAGGCGTATCTCCGGTCGATGCGGGAGATTTATCCGCGCCCCGTCGACCACGAGATGACGGAGAACGAGCATCTCTTCGAGATGCTGACGCGGGGCGTCGCGAGCGCGGCGGAGGTCACCGCCGCCGTACGCGCGGGCGCGACCCTGATTCTCCAGTCGGCACACTGGTACCACCCGCCGCTGACCGAGTTCTGCCGTTCCCTCGAACTCGCCCTGGGGCGCCGGTGCCGGGCGAACATCTACCTCACGCCGGTGTCGTCCCAGGGGTTCGGACTGCACTCCGATCCGCATGACGTCTTCGTGCTCCAGGCGTTCGGCGAGAAGCAGTGGCACGTCGGTGCGACGCCCTGGGAGCGACGGCACGGCATCGCGGACACCGCCCCCGACGAGACCGAGGAACTGCTGCTGCGCCCCGGTGACGTGCTGTACCTCCCGAAGGGCACGCCGCACCGGGCACACACCCTGAGCGCCCGGTCGGGACATGTCACCATCAGCGTCGAGTCCAATTCGTGGCGCGAGGTCCTGCACACCACGCTGACCCAGCTCGTCGAGGACAGCCTCCCCGCGGACCTGCTGGACGCCGAGCTGCCCGCCGGCTGGCCGCACGACGGCGGTGTCCTCGACGAGGCGGCCGGGCGGTTCCTGGCAGAGGTCCGGGCGGCACTCGCGGAGCAGGAGCCCGAGCGGGTGCGCTCCGCCCATCTGCGCACCTTCCTGACCCAGCTCACGGACAGGATTCCCGGCGCCTTCGAGACGGACTCCGCTCTCGGCATTCTCGGCGTGATGGACACGACACCGCTGCGGCGGCGGAAGACGGTGCCGTGCGCGCTCTTCTCGCAGCCCGCGACCCAGCGCCTGTACGCGGTCCTCGGCCGCCGCTGTGTCGGCATGCCCGAAAGCTACGAGAAAGCCATGCGGTTTATCGCGGGGCGTACGGAGTTCACACCCGAGGAACTTTCCACCGAGTTGGACGAGCGGGAGCGGCTGGAACTCTGCCAAGCCCTCGTCGATGCCCATCTGTTGTACACGCTAGAGTGATCGGATGATCATTCCTGACGAAGTGCTGCCCGGTGGGACCCGGTTGCGGCTCGTTTCCCTCGACGACGCGGAGGCACTGCATTCCGCGTATTCCGTGAACCGGGACCATCTGGCTCCGTGGGAACCCCGCCGCCCCGACAGCTTCTTCACGGTCGAGGGTCAGGCCGAACGCATCCGTGAGCAATTGAGGCAGTTCACGGAAGAGCGTGCGGTGCCCTGGGTTTTCGAAAGCCACGGCGCCATCATCGGCACGATCACCCTCTCGGGAATGGCGTTCGGGCCCTTCTGCAGCGCCTATCTGGGTTATTGGGTGGCCGCCGACCAGCAGAACCGGGGGCTGGCCAGTGCGGGAGTGGCGAGCGTCTGCCGCGCGGCCCGCGCCATCGGCCTGCACCGCATCGAGGCCACCACGCTCCTCGACAACGCGCCGTCCCAGCGCGTGCTGAGCAAGAACGGTTTCGAGCCGATCGGCATGGCCCCCCGTTATCTGCACATCAATGGGGAATGGCGAGATCACCGTCTTTTCCAGAGGATTCTGCACGACGGTCCGCCGACGGGCTGACGGGCGCCGAGGGGACCGGGACGGCCCGCCGGGCCACGGCGTGCGCGCCCAGCCCGGCGGCCAGGAAGAGCAGCGCCAGGGCCGTCCAGCCGGCCGAGCCCGCGGCCACCACCCCGCCGGCGATCAGGGACGGCCCGACCATGCCTTCCGCGGTCGGACCGAGGCTGTACGCGGCGGCATAGTTGCCGCGCTCGGCCTCGGGCGACAGGGCGAACTGAAGCCCCCAGCCGCCCGAGGAGTGCCAGATCTCGCCCAGCGTGTGCAGGACGACGGAGGCCACCATGAGCGTGGCGGCGAGGGCGGACGGTGTCCAGGACGCCACGATCAGCGTCCCGCACATCAGGGCGAACGACAGCCCCGCCCGGCGCATGTGACGCCCGGCGCCCGGCACCGTCTCGGCCCCCCGGCTCAGCGGGACCTGAAGCGAGATCGCGATCACGGTGTTGACCGCGATCAGCAGCGGAGCCACGGCCTCGGGTGCCTCGGTGGCCCGGGTCACCCACAGCGGCATGCCGATCACCAGCACCGAGAGGTTCAGCTGGAGCACACCGTTGCAGCAGGTCAGCACGAGGAACTTGAGGTTCTTCAGGGGTGCGAGGGGCGAGTGCCGCTCGCCCCTTCGCCGCCTGCCGCCCACATTGCGCACGGTCGTCATCAGCACGGCGGCGACGAAGAACGACAGCCCGTCGCCCAGCAGCAGCATCCGGTAGCCCGCGTCCGTCCCGCTGCCCACGGCCACCGCCGCCAGCAGGGCGCCCACCAGGAACCCGGTGTTCTTCAGCACCTGCACCCGGGCCATGACGCCGACGCGCTCGGTGTCGCCGAACGCGGACCCCACGTACGCCTGGAGGGCCGGCATGCCGGCGTGCTCCGCGAGCCCCAGCAGCACCAGCACGGCGAGGAACTGCCAGAAGGAGTGCACGAAGGCCAGCGCACAGCACCACACCCCGCGCCACACATGCAGCACGATCAGGGCGTGCCGCGGGCCGATCCGGTCGACCAGGAGGCCGTTGGGAAGGGTCGCGGCCAGCGCGACGATCCCCAGCACGGAGAGCCCGATGCCGATCTGCCCGGCGGACAGCCCGGCCACCCGCGAGTAGAACAGCGTCGCACCGGCCAGGAACAGGCCCCCGCCGGTCGCGTCGATCGCGACGGTGGTCAGCAGCCTCCGCTCGGCCGGCCCGGTGGTGCGGATCCCGAGCCGGCGGGCCATGGTCGTCAGCATCCCTGGTGGTTCCCTTCGTGGCCCCCGGGGCCGGCCCGCCGCGGGGCGGGCCGGCCCTCACAGGCAGGTTTCGTGTGCCTCGGAGACACAGGTGGGGCAGAACAGCACGCCCGCGGCGAGAGGTTCCTGACAGGCCGGGCAGCGGCGGCCCTCCACGGCCTCGTCGCCGAGCCAGTCACGCGCCAGCACCGCGCGCAGGGCAGCGTCGGCGTCGCGCACCTTGGGATGCAGCCGGGGTTCCCGGCCGAGCCGGAGGATGGCGGAGAGCACCGTGGGCGTGATCCCCAGGTCGCTCCACGCCGCCCGGCACGCTGCCCAGGACCGCTCGGTCCAGTGGATGTCCTCGGCGGCACGGGCCAGCTCGGTCCGCCGGGCGGGGGCGAGCAGGCCCGCCTCGACGGCCGCCGCCAGCACGGCCCGCACGTGGACCGTGGACACGGTCAGTTCGCGGTGGCCGTCGTCGGGATCGAGGGCGACGGCGACATCGGCGTCGGACGTCAGGGTGCCCAGCCGGTACAGGGTGAAGATGTCTCCGATGCCTATCGCGCCGAGCGGCCACAGGTCCGCCGCCCGCAGGGCTCCCATGCTGGAACAGCCCACCAGGGTCCAGCCGGCGTCCATCAGCTGCCGGCACTCGGTCGGCGTCACGGCCATCGTCCCGCCGAACAGGCCGTCGACGAGGACGACGGTGCCGGGCTTCTCGTCGAGCAGCGGCAGCAGGTCGCCGCGGCGGACGGGGGGCCGCAGGTCCACCGCTGCCAGCAGGGCGGGGTCCAGCGAACGTACCGACGCCGCGCCGAAGACGACGGGCCTAGGCCTGGACGGGCTGATGGGCCACACGATGGCTCCTGAGGGGTTCTACGACGGAGTCGACCATGCCGGGCACCACCACATGGGCGACGGGCAGGCCGAGTTCCGCGATGGTCAAGTCGGTGTGCACGACCCGGTCGTAGCCGCCGGCCTCCAGCGCGGCGGCCACGTGCCGCAGCGCGGCGCGCGTCGACCGCGGCGGCGGGTCGGGCAGCGTACGGAAGTCCGTGACGCCCTCCGCCCTGGCCCGTAGGGCGCGGTGCAGGAACGCCGACCGCTGGGCGGCGGGGTCCGCGCGGTAGACGTCGGCGACCCGGTCGAGGTCCTCCCGGCTGCCCTGGATCGCGGTGGCACGGGCCTGGGCGGCCTCGGTCAGGGCCCGGCGCAGGGCGACGCCCGCGTTGGGGTGGGCACCGAATCCGGAGACCGCCAGGTGGGCCTGGTGGGCGCCCGGGTCGGAGAGGAACACCGCGAAGGTGGGCAGCACGGTGGTGTGGGTCAGGTCGACCACGACGGTGTCGATCTCGGCCTTGGCGTACTTGAGCAGCAGCTCCGACTCGGCGGGACCGGTGATCGTGTCGAGGGGGACCAGCCGGCCCGGCCCGCCGTGGAGGTAGCGGGAGGTGGCGTCCCGCTCCACGACTTCGTAGAGGGCGTGCAGCACCGCCTCGCTCAGGGTGGCGCCGGACGCCAGGCCCGTGGTGCTCGGGCGCACCGGCCGCAGGCAGCCGGGCGGTGCGGTGTACGGGAAGATCACCTCGGCGGCGGGCACCAGCACGGCACTGCCGTCCCCGCTGTCCCGGCCCTGGATCCACTCCAGCGGCTGGTCGTCGGGCAGCTCGGCGAGGCCCAGGTCGTCGGCGCCCAGGTGGGACCGGCCCCTGGCCCGCAGCTCGGCGGGGGCGGCCGTCAGGACGGGCCGGGCGAGGGAGCCGCAGTGCCGTTCCAGCGCCTCGAACAGTGCCGAGGCGAGGGCCTCGTCGGGCGCGTTGCCCTTGCCCTGGCAGAGGGTGATCTGGCCGGTGCGGGCGTTCGGCCGGGTGACGCTGAAGACGGGGATGCCGACGACGTCGAGCGGGGTGAGGTCCGCGACCCGGCTGATGCCGAGCCGGTGGCGCAGCGGCCAGACGCGGGCGATGGCCTCGGCGGCCGGCACCGACCGGTGGGAGGTGCCGCACGGCAGCATGGCGGGGTCGTCGGTCAGGGTCTCCAGCCACGCCAGGGCGTGCGCGGCGGGGCCGTTGTCCAGGTCAGTCATGCGGTGTCTCCCGGGTGACCACCAGCAGGCAGCGGGCGCGGAGCGCGGTCAGGAACGCCAGCGCCGTGTCGGTGCTGGTCTGCGTGCCGCCGAGGCAGTGCGGCAGGTAGGCGCCGAGGGGCCGGCCGGGCCCGGCCTGGGACAAGGCGGTGAAGGCCCACATCGGCAGTTCGAGGCCGCCCGGTTCGGCGCCGCCGGTGATCCGCAGCCGGCTGCCCTCGGCGTCCTGCTCCCACCACAGCCGTACGCCGGGGGCGAGGACGATCCGGGAGCGCAGGGAGAGCGGCGCCTCGTGCTCGGGGGCGCGGCGGACCAGCCGGTCGCCGAGCACCATGGCGCTCAGCCGGGTGCCCAGCAGCATGTCGAGGGCCTGGCCGGGTGTCTCGATCATGGGCTCGCCGCGGCGGTTCAGCGAGGTGTTCACGAGGACGGGGAAGCCGGTGCGTTCGCCGACGAGGTGCAGCAGCTCGTGGATGCGCGGGTTGGCCGCCCGCGAGACCGTCTGCACACGGGCCGTGCCGTCGACGTGGGTGACGGCCGCGAGCGACTCCCGGTACTTCTCCCGGACCGGGACCACCCGCAGCATGTGCGGCGACGGCTCGTCGAGGTCGAAGTACTCGGCGGCGACCTCCTCGGGCACGATGGGCGCCAGCGGGCGGAAGTCCTCCCGGAACTTGATGTGGGCGTTGATGAAGTCCCAGGTGTCCCGGCTCCTGGCGTCGGCGAGGACCGACCGGTGCCCCAGCGCGCGGGGCCCGAACTCCGAGCCGCCCTGGAACCAGCCGATGACCTCGCCCGCGGCGATCCGGTCCGCGACGGCCTGCGCCGACAGCGGTTCCACGACCACCCGGTCACCGACCAGCCGGATGGCCGCGTCGTGGTCGTCCTGGGTGTAGGGATGGCCCAGGTAGTCGTTGAACTCGCCTCGTTCACGCCGGGTGGAGCCGGTGAGCCGGAAGTGCGCGGCGGCCGCGGCGCCCAGCGATACCCCGGCGTCGCTCGCCGCCGGGAACACGAAGAGGTGGTCGGCACCGCTCTCGCGGGCGATGCGGTCGTTGGCCACGGAGTTGAGCGCGATGCCTCCCGCGTAGGCGAGGTTGCCGCAGCCGGGCACCAGCGACATGGCGTACCGCATGCGGGCCACCAGTGCCTCCTCGAGGTCGGCCTGGATCCGGGCCGCGAGGTCGGCGTGGTCCAGCGGGCGGCCGGAGCCGGGGGCGCGGTAGGCGTCCTTCCAGTCGTCGCGGAAGCGGGGCAGGCCGTCGGGACCCGGCTCCAGGAAGCTCGGCCCCGCGTTGCCGGGTTTGCCCCAGGGCGCGAGGCCCATCAGCTTGCCGCTGCCCTCCTGCCAGTCGCCGAAGACGTACTGGCTGACGGCCGCGTAGGTCTCGCCGATCGAGGAGGAGCCGACGCGGACGTTGAAGGAGTCGGCGTACTCGCGGAACAGCAGCCGGTAGCCGTCGCGGTCGAAGTGGTAGACGGAGAAGACGTGGACGCGGGGCAGCCGGTCCTCGGTCTTCCGGTCCAGGTACGCCCGCAGTCCGGGGCCGTCGACCAGGAGGTCGTCGGCGCCGAGCACGGAGCCGCCGGAGCCGTCGCAGACGGCGACCACCGCCTCCTCGAACGGCGAGCCCCAGAACGCGGAGAAGGCGTGGGCGAGGTGGTGCGAGACGTAGACGGCGCGCTCGTCGAACGGGTCGAAGAGGTCGAACGTCCGCGCGGCGGACGGCACCGAGAGTCCCACGTAGCCCGGCAGCAGCGGCTGCGCGTTGAAGGCGAACACGTCCACGTCGTCGGCGCGCAGGCCGGCCGAGGTGAGGCAGTAGTCGGCCGCCGCCCGGGAGGCGAGGTGGCCGGCGCCGTCGTGTTTGCGGCGGGTGACCCGCTCCTGTTGCACGGCGACCTGGGGGGTGCCGTCGCGCAGGAGGCAGGCGGAGGCGTCGTGGCTGGCCGACAGGCCGAGGATGACGGGACGGCCCGTGCGGGTCCGCCCGGCGCGCCGGGCCGCCGGGGCGGTGCCGGCGGGCTCGTCGGCACGCTCCTCGGTCTCCTCGACGGCGTCGGCACGCCCCTCGGTCTCCTCGACCGCGCCGGCACACTCCTCGATCTCCTCGACGGTGTCGGCGCCGCCGACGGACACGAAGGCGGTGGCCGCTTCGGGGCATTCGACGGTGATCACCATCTCGCCCTCCGCTCCGGGCGGGACGTCGAGCACCAGCCATCCGGTGCCGGTGGCCCGCCGGCTGGTGCCGGCGCCCGCCACGGACACCGACACTTCGGCGGCACGCGGCAGCCACAGCGGCGCGCCGTCCCCGCTGACGGTCTCCTCCGCCCCGGCGGTGACGACCGCGATCCGCACGGCGGTGCCATCGGTGTGGGCCCGCAGCCGCGTGACCGCCCGGGACAGGGGAAGGCAGGACGGTCCGGGCCCGCCGGCGGTCAGCTGCCGCGTCAGCGGCGCGTCCGCCACCGTTCCGCCCGGTCCGGCGGAGGCCAGCAGCGCGGCGCGCAGCGCCGCCGAGGGGACAGCGCGCCCGTCACGGCCCAGCAGGCCGGCCAGCCCGGCGGCGAGACCGGCGACGACGCCGACGGCGGCCGAGGTGCCGCGCATCGGGTCGGGCCCGGCCGAGGAGCGGGTGGCGTACAGGGTGTCGGGGACCAGCAGCTGCGGCTTGCGGCCCACGCCGTCGGTGCCGCAGTACGCCGCCGGTCCGCCGTCGCCGGAGCCGACGCCGACGGCCAGCACCGAGGGGCAGGAGGCCGGGAATCTGAGCCGTCCCGGCCCGTCGTGCCCGGCGGCCGCGATGAACAGCGGCATGGCCGGGTCCCGGGCCACCTCCTCGAAGGCGCGCCGGACCCCGAGCCGTTCGGCGTCGGACTCCGGTGACGACCACGGCATGGCCACGATGTCCCAGCCGCCGTCCGCCGTGACCATGGCGCGCAGATCGGCGGCGAGGGTACGGGACTTCAGGTGCGCGGCCGTGGCGTAGCCCAGCTCCGCCCGGCCGGCCAGCTGCCGGCACAGCTCGGCGACCCGTTCGGTGTGCGGGTCGGCCGGGGCGTCACCGGGCGCGGGGGTGCCGTCGGACACGACCAGTATCCGTACGCCCGCCCCGAGTCCGGCGGTGCGGTCCGCTTCCGGGGTCAGCGCGTTCCACGGCGGCGTCGCGGGCCGGTTCGCGTCCGTCATGCGGTACCTGCCGTGGCCAGGCCGGAGGGGCGGGCGATGGTCGGCGTCCAGTCGGCCTCGGCCAGCAGGCCCTCGATGCGCTCGAAGTCGCTGTCCAGTTCCTCGGCGCCCAGGCCCACCCCGATCTCGTAGGTGACGGCGCGCAGCCGGGGCGCGTTCGCGACCGCTTCCTGGAGCAGGTCGATGACGGCGGGCGTCACGGCGTGGCTGTGGGTGTCCAGATACCGGTTGTCGAAGGTCGGGTCGATGTAGCCGCCCGCCACATGGATCTCCACCACCCTCTCCAGGGGCAGCGACCGCAGGACGTCCTCGTAGGACCGCCGTACGGCGACGGCGTACGAGAAGACGTGGGCGACGTCCAGCAGCAGGTCGCAGTCGGCGCCGTCGGTGACGCGGTGGAAGAACTCGCCGAGGCTCATGCGGCCGGCCGCGAGGGTGCAGGAGGGGATCTCCGGCACGAACGGGTAGCGGCTCACCTCGCGCATGCGGCGTATGCCGTCGACGACGTGGTCGGCGACCTCGCGCTCGAAGAGCGGAGGGGTGAAGTACGGCAGCGGGTACGGGCCGATCGACCACAGGCCGATGTCCTCGCACGTCCAGACGGCGCCCAGGACGTCGCTCACCGCTTCGAGGCGGGTGAACAGCTCCAGGTTCGGGCCGCCGGGCGCGGCGGGGGCCACTCCCGGCAGGTGGTGCACCACGGGCAGGTCCCCGGCGCACTCGTCCATGAAGGTCCGCGCGTCGGCGGCGCTGGGCAGGGAGACACAGGACAGATGGCTGAGCCGGCCGGCGTACCTGGCGCACAGGTCGGGCATCTTCTGCGGGTAGCTGTCCCGGTACTGCCAGTCGAGTCCGAAGCCGAGCCTGCCCACGGAGTTCGTCTTCTCGTTCGTCATGCGCACCTGCTTCAGAGCGGAAGGGCCGCGGCGGAAACCTTGCGGCCGGGGAAGGCGGCGACCACGATCTGATACGCGCCGGGTTCGCCGAGGGCGTCGGGTTCCAGGGATCGCGGCAGCCTTCCGCGGTCGTCCACCAGACGCCATGCCGAGGGGAACGACTCGGCCTGGAGGGCGCCCGGGACGTCCGGGGGGACCAGGCCGCCGTCGTCCCAGGGCGAGAAGGCGGCCTTCGTCAGGTCCATGCCCTCGCCGGGGATGCCGGTGGTGCAGGCGCAGACGTCCTCGGGGGGCGCGATCAGTTCGGGGGCGGAGAAGCGGCTCACGAGGCCGAACAGATGGAAGACGTCGGCGAGCAGCCGGGACCGTTCCGCCACCGCCTCGTGGGCGAACAGACAGAAGTTCTCGAAAAGGGTGCGGCCGGCGCTCTGCCAGAACGCATCGGAATCCGCGTAGGCATCGACGAGCGGAGTGATGGTCTCCTTGTCGAGGCACTCCCACAGAGGAGGGCAGGTGCGTTGCAGATGGCGGTTCAAATTACGCAGACGGGCCGCTCGCTCCACCGAGAGGGCGTGGAAATCCACGGTCGCGAGAACGGACAGCGTCGTTTCGCACACTTTCCCGGAAGGGTCCTTCAGGGCGTCGGCGACCAAGTCCGCGGAGCTTTTCGAGTACAGCAGGCGGAGCAGCAACTCTGTGCGGGCTTCTCTGTCGTCGCGCAACAGGAGTCTCTGCGTCACGCCGGGGGAAAGGGTGCGCAAGGAGTTACCGCCGTTCGGTCGAGGGTGTCCTACGGAGCAACCGGCCGGACCCCGGTCGGGACCCGGCCGGACCTGGTGTTACTCCTGCCACTCCTTGTTGGAGTTGACCGACGCCAGGGCGATGTCGTCGTTCCCGCGGAACTCGGCGCGCAGCGGGCTGACGAACTCGTTGGCGTGGGTCGTGGCGAGGTGCCGGATGACAGCCGAGCGCAGGGCCTTGTCGCTGTCGATGGCGGACAGAACCGCAGCGGTGTTGTCGGACATGAACCTCTCCCTTTCGCAGAAATGACCGACGGCATTTCCGCCGGTCGACCAGCTCTGGGACGGCTAACTGCAAGTGACCGGGTATCGGCACTCCGTCAGCCAGCATTAGGCGACCATGAAACGAAGTCGATCTTCAAGATCGATGCACCCAGAAAGCATGTGACGTACATCACCTTGCGAAATCGGCTCGGCGAACTAATGACCCCTGTGCCCGGTTTGCCATTCCTGTAGTGAATGGGGAAGCGTGTAGCGAATCGGGGCACTCAATGCCTCCGCGCTTTGTCGCACCGTGAGCGGACATTCGAAGCGGGCCGTCGCTCACGAAAGGCCCGCCTCCCGGTGCCTGCCGGTCAGGCCAGGCTGTCCCGCCACGCCCGGTGGAGGTCCGCGAACCGGCCCGTGCCCGCGACGAGTTCGTCCGGGGTGCCGTCCTCGACGATCCGGCCGCCCTCCATCACCAGGACCCGGTCCGCGATCTCCACGGTGGACAGCCGGTGGGCGATGACCACGGCGGTGCGGCCCCGCAGCACCGTCGCCATCGCCCGCTGCACCGCCCGCTCCCCCGGCACGTCCAGCGAACTGGTCGCCTCGTCCAGGATCAGCACTGCCGGATCGGCGAGCAACGCCCGGGCGAACGCGACCAGTTGGCGCTGTCCGGCGGAGATGCGGCCGCCGCGCTTGCGGACGTCGGTGTCGTAGCCGTCGGGCAGCGCGCTGATGAACTCGTGCGCGCCGATGGCCTTCGCCGCGCGCTCGATCTCCTCCCGGCCGGCGTCGGGCCGGCCGAGGGCGATGTTGTCCGCGACCGTGCCGGAGAACAGGAACGCCTCCTGGGTCACCATGACCACCCCGCGCCGCAGTTCGGCCGTGGACAGCTCGCGCAGGTCCACCCCGTCCAGCAGCACCCGCCCGTCGGAGGGGTCGTAGAACCGGGCGAGCAGCTTGGCCAGCGTGGACTTGCCCGCGCCGGTGGAGCCGACGACGGCGACCGTCTGTCCGGCGGGCAGGGTGAGGTCGAAGCGGGGCAGCACCTCGCCGCCGGCGCGGTAGCCGAACCGGGCCCCGTCGAACACCACCTCACGTCCCGGGAAGTCGCTCTTAATAGATGGGAGTTGGCGTGGCTCGTCAGGTTCCGGCACGGTCGGTTCCTGGGCCAGCAGCCCGGCGATCTTCTCCAGGGAGGCGGCGGCCGACTGGTAGGAGTTCAGGAACATGCCGAGCCGGTCGATCGGGTCGTACAGGCGGCGCAGATACAGCACCGCCGCCGCCAGCACACCCAGCTCCAGCGAGCCGGAGGCCACCCGGTGGGCGCCCCACAGCACGATCGCCGCGACCGCCGTGTTGGCCACCAGCCGGGAGCCGACCACATAGCGGGCCATCTCCAGCAGCGCGTCCCCGTTCGTGCGCTCGTGCCGGGCGTTCAGGATCGCGAACTCGGCGTCGTTCGCGTCCTCCCGGCGGAAGGCGCGCACCGGGCGGATGCCGTTCATCGTCTCCGTGAACTTCACGATCACCGCCGCCATCGCCGTGGACTTGGCGCCGTACACCCGCCCGGCGCGCCGCCGGTAGAGCCGGACGAGCAGGTACAGCGGCCCGAAGGACGCCACCGCGACCGCGCCGAGGCCGAGGTCCAGCCAGAGCAGCAGGGCCGCGACGGAGATGAAGGACAGGATGATGGTCACCAGTTCCTGGAGCCCCTCGTCGAGGAGTTCGCGCAGCGACTCGACGTCCGTGGTGGCCCGGGAGATCAGCCGGCCCGAGGTGTACCGCTCGTGGAAGTCGATGCCGAGCGCCTGCGCGTGCCGGAAGATCCGGCCCCTGAGGTCCAGCAGCACGTCCTGGCTGACCCGCGCGGAGACCTCGATGAACGCGAACTGCAAAGCCCCCGAGGCGAGGGCGCACAGCAGACAGCCGGCGGCGACCGCGACCAGCGGGCCGTCGCTGTCGTGCCGGAACGCCGGTACGGCGGTGTCGATGGCGTACGCCACCAGCAGCGGGCCGGCCTGCACCGCGGCCTGCTGGAGCAGCAGCAGGAGCGCGGTGACCGCGACCCGGGCCTTCATGGGCGCGAGCAGCGAGCGCAGCAGCGCGGTGGTGGCGCCGGGCGGGGTGGGCAGGACGTCCCGGTCGAAGGCGTCGTCCTTGCCGCCCGCCCCGCCGCTTCCGTCCGGGTCCCGGGAGCGGCCGGGGTCGTCGTCGGCGACGGCGGGGGTGGAGGCGGACGTGGTGGTCATCGGGACTCCTCCCGTTCCCCGGACATCAGATGGGCATACTCGGCGTTGTCGCGCAGCAGTTGCCGGTGGGTGCCGACGGCCGCGATCCGGCCGCCCGAGAGCAGGGCGACGCGGTCGGCGAGCAGCACCGTGGACGGGCGGTGGGCGACGATCAGCGCGGTGGTGTCGGCGAGGACCTGGCGCAGCGCGGCCTCCACGGCGGCCTCGGTGTGCACGTCCAGGGCGGACAGCGGGTCGTCCAGCACCAGGAACTCAGGCCGGCCGACCACCGCGCGGGCCAGCGCGAGACGCTGGCGCTGGCCACCGGACAGGCTGAGTCCCTGCTCGCCCACGCGGGTGTCGGTGCCCTGCGGCAGGGCGTGCGCGAAGTCGGCGCGGGCGATGGCGAGGGCCCGGTCCAGTTCGGGTTTCCCGGCCCCGTCCGGGGCGCCCATCAGCACGTTCTCGCCGACGGTCGCCGAGAACAGGGTGGGTTCCTCGAAGGCCACGGCGACCCTGGAGCGCAGCTCCTCGCGGGGGATCCCGGTGATGTCCACGCCGTTCAGCGTGATCCGGCCGGAGGTGACCTCGTACAGGCGTGGGACGAGGGCGGTGAGCGTGGTCTTCCCGCTGCCGGTGGCGCCGACCAGGGCCATGGACTCCCCGGCCCGTATGTGCAGGTCGACGCCGTCGAGGAGGGGCGGGGAGCCGGGGGCCGCGTCGGGATACCGGAACCGCACCCCCTCGAACCGGATCCCGTCCCCGGCACACACCTCGGCCCGGGGCGCCGGGAGGGATCCGGGGACGGGCACGGGACGGGCTCCGGCCACCGGCCCGGATTCGGGGACGGGCACGGGACGGGCTCCGGCCACCGGCCCGGAGCCGAGGACCGGCGCGGGTCGGGCTCCAGCCACCGGACGAGAACCGGGCGCGGGCGCGGGACGAGCTCCAGCCGCCGGGCGGGACCCGGGCGCGGGACGGCCTCCAGCCGCAGGGCCGGAACCGGGCACAGGCGTGGGACGGCCTCCGGACTCGGGATGGGCCCCGCTCGCCCCTACGACCCCCGCCCCCGGTGCCGTGCCCTCGCCGCTCTCCTCCCCCGCGTCCTCCGGTGCCTCGTCCATCACCTCGAAGTAGCGTTCCGTGGCCGTCGCCGCCTCCTGGGTCATGGCCAGCAGGAAGCCGATGGAGTCGACGGGCCAGCGCAGCGCGAGCGCCGTGCTGAGGAAGGCGACCAGTGTGCCCGCGGACAGTTCGCCGTCGGCGACGCGGACCGTGCCGAGGACCAGGGCCGCCCCGATGGCCAGCTCGGGCAGCGCCACGATGACGCCCCAGATGGTGGCGAGCAGCCGCGCCTTGCGCAGTTCCGTGCCCCGCAGCCGGCCGGCGAGTTCCCGGAAGGCGCGCGCCTGGCTGCGGTGCCGGCCGAAGCCCTTGACGACGCGGATGCCGAGCACGCTCTCCTCGACCACCGTGGTCAGGTCCCCGACCTGGTCCTGGGCGCGCCGGGCCACCTGGGCGTACCGCCGTTCGAAGACCGCGCAGGTCCACATCACGGGGACGGCCGGGCCGAGGATGACCAGGCCCAGTCTCCAGTCCTGCACCAGCATGATGATCACGCCAACCAGGATCGTCACGCCGTTGACCAGCAGGAAGGTCAGCGGAAAGGCGAGGAACATGCGCAGCAGCATCAGGTCGGTGGTGCCGCGCGAGAGCAGCTGGCCGGACGCCCAGCGGTCGTGGAAGGCCACCGGCAGGCGTTGCAGCCGGCGGTACAGGCCCGCCCGCATCTCCGCCTCGACGTGGGACAGCGGCCGGGCCACCAGCCAGCGGCGGATGCCGAACAGGACCGCCTCGGCGATGCCGAGCAGCAGCAGGCAGAGCGCGCCGAGCCAGACGCCGGCCGGGTCGTGGCCGGCGACCGGCCCGTCCACCAGCCACTTCAGTACGAGCGGGATCACCAGCCCGATGCAGGAGGCGACGACCGCGACGGCCGCCGCGGTGAACAGCCGGGCCCGCACGGGGCGGACGTACGGCCACAGGCGCAGCAGGGTGCGTACGGCGGAACGGTCGGCGGTGGTACGTGTCATGGGCATCATCGCGAGCGTACGGACCGCCACCGCCGAGGCCCATCGAGTTTTGGCCGTACCGCACCGCGACATCGGCCCTGGGGCCGGGGGCGGAGAAGGGCGTCGCCCCCGGAACACCGCACCCCAACAGTTCGCATACCGAACATGAACAACCGGTCAACGAACCATTTCCGGCCAAGTTTGTGATGCGCTCCTGACAGGCGGTGAGATCTCCTGCCACTCTTCCCAGGCCGACTCACAGCGACCCCACAGCCCTCCCGTACGCGCGTGGGCCGGCCGAGCACCCGCACCTGGTTCCGCGTAACGCCCTGTTCTGCCCGGACGCCCCAACCCACCGTCCGGTCTCCCCCGGCCGCGCGACCCGCGGTCTCGCAGAAGGAGTCAGTGTTGAGAAGCAGTTCCTCTCGCGGACGCACCTCCCACACAGCACGGCGCCGCTCGGCGCACGGCCGCACCGCAACCGTCGCCCTCGCCGGCGTCGCCGCCCTCATCGCCGCCGCCGTCCAGGCCGGCGCCGCCACCGCGGCACCGCAGGCGCCGCGGCCGGGCCAGCCGAACCCGGCGCACACGGCGGTCAAGCTGACCCCCTCGCAGCGCGCCGAACTGATCCGCGACGCCGACGCGGACCGGGCCGCCACCGCCCGCCGGCTCGGCCTGGGCGACCAGGAGAAGCTGGTCGTCAAGGACGTGGTCAAGGACGCCGACGGCACCCTGCACACCCGCTACGAGCGCACCTACGCGGGCCTGCCGGTGCTCGGCGGCGACCTGGTCGTGGCGACGGACTCCGCCGGCAAGACCATGGAGGTCGTGCGGGCCACCAACGCCACGCTGAAGGTCGCCGGCCTCACCCCCGCGGTGTCGAAGGCGGCCGCCGAGCGGCAGGCCGTGGGGCGGGCGAAGGCGCTCGGCGGGACCGAGTCGGCCGCGGACAGCGTCCGCCGGGTGATCTGGGCCGCGACCGGCAAGCCGGTGCTGGCGTACGAGACGGTGGTCGGCGGGCTCCAGGAGGACGGCACCCCGAACGAACTGCACGTCATCACCGACGCGGCCACCGGCGAGAAGCTCTACGAGTACCAGGGCGTCAAGAACGGCGTGGGCAACACCCAGTACAGCGGGCAGGTCACGCTGACCACGACCCAGTCGGGCTCCACGTACACCCTCACCGACGGGGCGCGCGGCGGCCACAAGACGTACAACCTCAACCGGGGCACCTCCGGCACCGGCACGCTGTTCTCGCAGTCCTCGGACACCTGGGGCAACGGCACCAGTTCCAACGCGGCCACCGCGGGCGCGGACGCCCACTACGGCGCCGCGCTCACCTGGGACTTCTACAAGACCGCCTTCGGCCGTACGGGCATCAAGAACAACGGCGTCGGGGCCTACTCCCGCGTCCACTACGGCAACGCGTACGTCAACGCGTTCTGGACCGACAGCTGCTTCTGCATGACCTACGGCGACGGCTCCGGCAACGCCAAGCCGCTGACCTCGATCGACGTCGCCGGCCACGAGATGAGCCACGGCGTCACCTCGGCCACCGCGAACCTCAACTACAGCGGTGAGTCCGGCGGTCTGAACGAGGCCACCAGCGACATCATGGCCGCGGGCGTGGAGTTCTACGCGAACAACGCGACCGACGTCGGGGACTACCTGGTCGGCGAGAAGATCGACATCAACGGCAACGGCACCCCGCTGCGCTACATGGACAAGCCGAGCAAGGACGGCGCGTCCAAGGACAACTGGTACTCGGGCATCGGCGGCGTGGACGTGCACTACTCGTCCGGCCCGGCGAACCACTTCTTCTACCTGCTGAGCGAGGGCAGCGGCGCCAAGGTCGTCAACGGCGTCAGCTACAACTCGCCCACGGCGGACGGCCTTCCGGTCACCGGCATCGGCCGGGACAAGGCGCTGCAGATCTGGTACCGGGCGCTGACCACCAAGTGGACGTCCACCACCAACTACGCGGGCGCCCGCACCGGCACCCTCGCGGCGGCCGGCGAGCTGTACGGAACCACCAGCGCCGAGTACAAGGCGGTGCAGGACGCCTGGGCGGGCGTCGGGGTCGGGGCCCGCTCCGGTGACGGCGGCGGCGGGGGCGGCACCTCGTACGAGAGCAGCACGCCGGTGGCCATCCCGGACAACGGGCCGGCCGTCACGTCGGACATCACCGTCTCCGGCCGGACCGGGAACGCGCCGGGCAACCTCCAGGTGAGCGTGGACATCTCGCACACCTGGCGGGGTGACCTGGTGATCGACCTCGTCGGCCCGTCGGGCACCGCCTACCGGCTGAAGAACTACAGTTCCTCGGACTCGGGGGACGGCGTCAACGAGACCTACACGGTCAACGCGGCGGCGGAATCGGCCAACGGCACCTGGAAGCTGCGGGTACAGGATCAAGCCACCTACGACACGGGAACGATCAACGGCTGGAAGCTGACCTTCCCGTAAACCGTAGGGCTCAAGGCCCGAGTTGACGGCGCTGCCCGGGGGTCGGACCCCCTCGGGCGGCGCCGGTTAACACCCCCGAAACGTTCATCGGTTGGTCGATTTTCGGCCAACATCACTTCAGGGTCCTGACATGTACGCGCCCTTGATGTCACTCTCTCTCCACCCGCCGCAGCAGCACAGCAACTTCACAACGCCACACATGCCGGCCAGTAACCCCACACTGCCCGGACTCCCCCACGAGAAGGAGCTTTCGTGAGCCCCCTCTACGCGCGTCACAAGCGCACCACCCTGGCCATCGCCACCGCTGTCGCCGCCGGAGCCCTGCTCTCCACCGGTCTGACCACCAGTGCGAACGCGCAGACCCCGACCGGAGCCGCCGCCAAGCCCCTGGCCGCCGCCCCGACCGCGCTGTCCGCCGCGGCCCGCACCTCCCTGATCCAGCAGGCCCAGACCGACGCGACCGAGACCGCGCGGCACATAGGCCTCGGCGCCCAGGAGAAGCTGGTCGCCAAGGACGTCGTCAAGGACGCCGACGGCACCCTGCACACCCGCTACGAGCGCACCTACGCGGGCTTGCCGGTGCTCGGCGGCGACCTGATCGTCCACACGGCCGCGTCCGGCAAGACCCAGGGCGTCACCAAGGCCAACCCGGCGGCCCTGAAGCCGGCCACGCTCACGCCCCAGATCACCGCCGCCAAGGCCGAGCAGCAGGCGGTGTCCACCGCCAAGACGCTCGGCTCCGCCAAGACCACCGCGGACGGCGCCCGCAAGGTGATCTGGGCCGGCTCCGGCAAGCCCGTCCTCGCCTACGAGACGGTCGTCGGCGGCTTCCAGGACGACGGCACCCCGAACCAGCTGCACGTCATCACCGACGCGGCCACCGGCAAGAAGCTCTTCGAGTACCAGGGCATCGAGAACGCGACCGGCAAGACGCTGTACTCCGGCACGGTCACCCTGAACTCCGTGCAGTCGGGCTCGACGTACCAGCTCACCGACAGCGCGCGGGGCAACCACAAGACCTACAACCTGGCCCGCAAGACGTCCGGCACCGGCACGCTGGTCGCCAACTCGACCAACGTCTTCGGCACCGGCACCGCCTCCACCTCCTCCTCGGACCAGACGGCGGCCGCCGACGCCGCCTACGGCGCGGGCGTGACCTGGGACTTCTACAAGAGCACCTTCGGCCGCAACGGCATCAAGAACAACGGTGTCGGCGCCTACTCCCGCGTGCACTACGGCAACGCGTACGTCAACGCGTTCTGGGACGACAGCTGCTTCTGCATGACCTACGGCGACGGCTCCGGCAACGCCGACCCGCTGACCTCGCTGGACGTGGCCGGCCACGAGATGAGCCACGGCGTCACCTCGAACACCGCGGGCCTCAACTACTCCGGCGAGTCCGGCGGCCTGAACGAGGCCACCAGTGACATCTTCGGCACGGGCGTGGAGTTCTTCGCCAACAACGCGTCCGACCCCGGTGACTACCTCATCGGCGAGAAGATCGACATCAACGGCGACGGCACCCCGCTGCGCTACATGGACAAGCCCAGCAAGGACGGCGGCTCGGCGGACTACTGGTCCTCCACGGTCGGCAACAAGGACGTCCACTACTCGTCCGGCGTCGCGAACCACTTCTTCTACCTCCTCGCGGAGGGCAGCGGTTCGAAGACGATCAACGGCGTCACCTACAACTCGCCGACCTACAACGGCTCCGCCGTCACCGGCATCGGCCGCGCCAAGGCGCTGCAGATCTGGTACAAGGCGCTGACCACGTACATGACGTCGACGACCAACTACAAGGCCGCCCGCACGGCGACCCTGAACGCGGCGTCCGCGCTGTACGGCTCCACCAGCACCGAGTACAAGGCGGTCGCGGCGGCCTGGTCCGCCGTCAACGTCAACTAGCACCTGCCGGACCGGCACAGCAGGGCGGCACCCGGGACCAGCGCGTCCCGGGTGCCGCCCTACTCTTGTGACCCATGTCCTCGGCGCCCTTCACCTACGAGCCGGTCGGCGCGACCCGCGACGACCCCTCCTTCTGCCCGCCCGGCTTCCGTCCCCTGCTCGTGCGCACCCGTCTCGGGGAGGGCCACGCGGTGTTCCGGCGGGCCGCCGAGGCGGTCCTGACCTGGGAGATGCACCGCGCGATGGGCGTCGGCATCGACGCCACCGCCGACCGCGCGGCCCCCGGCGTCGATGTCACGGTCACCCTGGCCGGTGTCGTCAAGGCACCCTGCCGGATCATATGGACCACCGAGGAGACCCGCCGCGCCGGCTGGGCCTACGGCACCCTCGAAGGCCACCCCGAGTGCGGCGAGGAGGCCTTCGTCGTCGACCGCACCGGCGACGGCACGGTCTGGCTCACGGTGTCCGCCTTCAGCAAGCCGGCCAAGTGGTACGCGAAGGCGGGCGGCCCGGCCACCAGAGGCTTCCAGCACGCCTACGCCCGCCGCTGCGGAACAGTCCTCAAACGCCTGTGCGAAGACCAGCCGGAGCCGTGACCCGGCCGCTGACGGCGTGAGTCGAGGGTCCCCACCGGTCCAGCGGCCGCGCGCCCCCGCCTCACCTCACCGCAACACCACCCCCGCCCCCTCCACCACCTCCTCCGACGGGATCGTCATCAGGCCCAGTTCCGCGGGGGAGGCCAGGAGGGGATGGGCGGGGAGGATGCGGATCGTGTAGCCGTAGGGGCCGGTGCGGTCCAGGGACAGGGGGCCCTCGTAGAGCACGCGGCCCTCCAGGTCGGCGGTGCCGGCCGGCTTCAGCGGGACGACCGTGGCGTCCGTGATGCGGTCCTGTTCGTCCACCCGCCCGGAGACCGCCTGGACCTCCACGTCCTCGGGGGTCAGCTCGCCGAGGGCCACCCGGACCCGCAGGCCCACCGTCGCCCCCAGTTCCGCCGTGGGTGTCGTCGCCGTCGTCTCCACGTGGTCCACGCTCACCCCGGGCCAGGCGGCCCGCACCCGGGCCTTCCAGCCGGCCAGGTCCCGGGCGGTGTCCGGGGTCAGCGCGCGGTGGGCCCGGGCGGCGGGGGCGTAGAGGCGGTCCACGTACTCGCGGACCATCCGGCCGGCCAGCACCTTCGGGCCGAGCAGGGAGAGGGTCCGGCGGACCATCTGGATCCAGCGGTCGGGCAGGCCCGCGCGTCCGCGTTCGTAGAAGCGGGGCGTGATCCGCTGTTCCAGGAGGTCGTACAGGGCGGCCGCTTCGACGTCGTCACGGTGGTCCGGGTCGGTGCCCGCGCCGTCCGCCGTCGGGATGGCCCAGCCGAAGTCCGGCTGGAACCACTCGTCCCACCAGCCGTCCAGCACCGAGAGGTTCAGGCAGCCGTTCAGGGCCGCCTTCATGCCCGACGTACCGCACGCCTCCAGCGGGCGCAGCGGGTTGTTCAGCCAGACGTCGCAGCCCGGGTAGAGCCGCTGCGCCATCGCCATGCCGTAATCGGGGAGGAAGACGATGCGGTGGCGCACCCGTGGGTCGTCGGCGAACCGGACCAGTTCCTGCACCAGCCGCTTGCCGCCGTCGTCCGCCGGGTGCGCCTTGCCCGCGACCACGATCTGCACCGGACGGTCGGGGTGCAGAAGCAGCTCCGTCAGGCGGTCGCGGTCCCTGAGCATCAGCGTCAGCCGCTTGTACGACGGGACCCGGCGCGCGAAGCCGATCGTGAGCACGTCCGGGTCCAGGACGCCGTCGATCCAGCCCAACTCGGCGTCCCCGGCGCCACGTTGCCGCCAGGACGTGCGCAGTCGCTCCCGCACCTCCAGCACCAGCCGTTCCCGCAGGGTGCGGCGCAGTTCCCAGATGTCCTGGTCCGGGATGTCCTCGACCGAGTCCCAGCGTTCGGAGCCGCCGACGCTCAGCGCGTCCTCGGCCCGCTGGGCGCCGACCTGCCGGGTGGCCATGCGCAGCACCTCCGGCGCCACCCAGGTCGGGGCGTGCACCCCGTTGGTCACCGAGGTGATCGGCACCTCCTCGGCGTCGAATCCCGGCCACAGGCCCGCGAACATCTCCCGGCTGACCTGGCCGTGCAGCAACGACACCCCGTTGGCGCGCTGGGCCAGCCGCAGCCCCATCACCGCCATGTTGAACAGGTTCGGCTCGCCTCCCGGGTAGGTCTCCCGGCCCAGCTCCAGCACCCGCCGCACGTCGATGCCGGGCAGTTCGGCGTCGGGGCCGAAGTGCCGGCCGACCAGGTCCCGGTCGAAGCGGTCGATGCCGGCCGGGACCGGGGTGTGCGTGGTGAACACCGTGCCGGCCCGCACCGCCTCCAGGGCGGCGTCGAAGTCCAGCCCGCCCGCGCACAGTTCGGCGATCCGCTCCAGGCCGAGGAATCCGGCGTGCCCCTCGTTGGTGTGGAACACCTCCGGTACCGGGTGCCCGGTGAGCCGGCAGTACGTCCGCACCGCCCGCACCCCTCCTATCCCGAGCAGCATCTCCTGGAGCAGCCGGTGTTCGCTGCCGCCGCCGTAGAGCCGGTCGGTGACCCCGCGTTCGCCGAGGTCGTTCTCCTCCACGTCCGAGTCGAGCAGCAGCAGCGGCACCCGGCCGACCTGTGCCAGCCAGATCCGGGCGCGCAGCTCCTTGCCGCCGGGCAGGGCGAGACGGACGTGCGCGGGGGTGCCGTCGGTCTCCTTCAGCTGGGTGAGCGGCAGTTCGTTGGGGTCGAGCACCGGGTAGTGCTCCTGCTGCCAGCCGTCCCGGGAGAGGGTCTGGCGGAAGTAGCCGTGCCGGTAGAGGAGTCCGACCCCGATCAGGGGGACGCCGAGGTCGCTGGCCGCCTTCAGATGGTCGCCGGCCAGGATGCCGAGGCCGCCGGAGTACTGCGGGAGGGCGGCCGTGATGCCGAACTCCGGGGAGAAGTACGCGATGGCGGCGGGCAGGCCGTCCGCCTGTGTCTGGTACCAGCGTTCACCGGTCAGATAGTCGTCGAGGTCGTCGGCGACGGCGGTCAGGCGGCGCAGGAACCGCCGGTCACCGGCCAGTTCGGCCAGCCGGGCCGGGCGTACCCGGCCCAGCAGCCGCACCGGGTCGCCACCGGCCGCGGCCCATGCCTCGGGGTCGGCGGACTGGAACAGGTCGCGCGTCTCCGCATGCCAGGACCAGCGCAGATTGCGCGCGAGGTCGCTCAGTGGCCGCAGGGGGTCGGGGAGAACGGGACGGACGGTGAACCGACGGATCGCCTTCACATTCCACCTCGGGACGCGTCGCGGGGTGAGCCGCACGTCAGCCGTGCGTCTCGTCGTCTCCTTCGACGGTAGTGGTTACCGCGCGGTCGGTGGGGACGTACCGGCCGGGGGTGTCGGTGCGTCAGGCGCCGGTCACCGGGCACCCGGAAACAAGGGGAACCGGTCTTGTGTGCGGACGTACGCATGAGTAGTTAACACAGTGCCGGATTGCCCACCCGAACCCAGGGGGAAGGCTCTTCGGTATCCACCCCACAGGCGTACCACAGCACACCGCAGGACCCACCTCCCCACGTCCATCCGCCCATACCCACGTTGCAGCGGACAGGAGCGGTCATGCCCGCCAGGCACCACTCGTCACCACCCCCGACCAACAGCAAGGCCAAGGCAGCAGGAAGGAAGCCGACGGGCGGGAGGGGCGGTACGCCTGCCCATGCGCCCACCCCCGAGAAACGAACCACCCCGGTGACCACGCCCGCCACCGCGGAAGCGCCCGCCACCGGGGAACCGTCCGCCACGGGAGAACGGCCCGGCACCGCCCTGGGCCGTATCCCCATCCTCGACGTACGCCCCGTGGTGCAGCACGGTCGCAGGCCGGTCAAGGCCGTGACCGGGGAGTCCTTCGAGGTCACGGCGACCGTGTTCCGGGAGGGCCACGACGCCGTGGGCGCGAACGTCGTGCTGCGGGACCCGGCGGGCCGGCCCGGGCCCTGGACGCCGATGCGGGAGCTCGCCCCGGGCACCGACCGCTGGGGTGCCACCGTCACGGCGGGCGGTACGGGCCAGTGGACCTACACGGTGGAGGCGTGGTCGGACCCGCTCACCACCTGGCGCGAGCACGCCCGGATCAAGATCCCGGCCGGCATCGACACCGAACTGGTCCTGACGGAGGGCGCGCAGTTGTACGAGCGGGCCGCCGCCGGGGTGCCGGAGGCGGAGCGCGGGCCCGTCCTGGACGCGGTGGCGGCCCTGCGGGACCGCGACCGCCCGGCCGCCTGGCGGCTGGCGTCGGCGCTGGCCCCGGAGGTGACACAGGTACTGCACCGGTATCCGCTGCGGGAGTTGGTCACCGCTTCCGACGCGATGCCGTTGCTGGTGGAGCGCGAGCGCGCCCTGTACGGCTCCTGGTACGAGTTCTTCCCCCGCTCCGAGGGCACCGCCGAACAGCCTCACGGCACCTTCCGGACCGCCGCGCGCCGGCTGAAGGCGATCGCGGACATGGGCTTCGACGTCGTCTACCTGCCCCCGATCCACCCCATCGGCACCACCCACCGCAAAGGCCCCAACAACTCCCTGACCGCCGGCCCCGACGACGTCGGCGTGCCCTGGGCCATCGGCTCCCCCGAGGGCGGCCACGACGCCGTCCACCCCGCCCTGGGCACCCTGGAGGACTTCGACCACTTCGTCGCCGAGGCCGGCCGGCTCGGCCTGGAGGTCGCCCTCGACCTCGCCCTCCAGTGCTCCCCGGACCACCCCTGGGTGGAGAAGCACCCCGAGTGGTTCCACCACCGCCCCGACGGCTCGATCGCCTACGCGGAGAACCCCCCGAAGAAGTACCAGGACATCTACCCCCTCGCCTTCGACGCCGACATGGACGGCCTGGTCGCCGAGACCCTGCGGATCCTGCGGCACTGGATGGCCCACGGCGTGCGCATCTTCCGCGTCGACAACCCCCACACCAAACCCGTCGTCTTCTGGGAGCGGGTCATCGCCGGGATCAACCGCACCGACCCGGACGTGATCTTCCTGGCGGAGGCGTTCACCCGCCCGGCGATGATGCACACCCTGGCCCAGATCGGCTTCCAGCAGTCGTACACGTACTTCACCTGGCGCAACACCAAGCAGGAGCTGACGGAGTACCTGAGCGAGCTGACCGGTGAGGCGGCGGCCTACATGCGGCCGAACCTCTTCGCCAACACCCCCGACATCCTGCACGCCTACCTCCAGCACGGCGGGCGGCCCGCGTTCGAGGTGCGGGCCGTACTGGCCGCCACCCTCTCCCCCGCCTGGGGCATCTACTCCGGCTACGAACTGTGCGAGAACACCCCGCTGCGGGAGGGCGCCGAGGAATACCTGGACTCGGAGAAGTACCAGCTCAGGCCCCGCGACTGGGAGGCCGCCGAACGCGAGGGCCGGACCATCGCCCCGCTCATCACCCGCCTGAACACCATCCGCCGCCGCCATCCCGCACTCCAGCGGCTGCGCAACCTCCACTTCCACGACGCGGATCAGGACGCGGTGCTCGTCTACTCGAAGCGCACGGGGACGGACACGGTCGTCGTGGTCGTCAACCTCGACCCGCACCACACCCAGGAGGCCACGGTCTCGTTGGACATGCCGCGACTCGGGCTGGACTGGCACGAGTCCGTGCCGGTGCGCGACGAGCTCACCGGCGAGACCTACCACTGGGGCAGGGCCAACTACGTGCGTCTCGAACCGGGTCACAGGCCCGCGCATGTCTTCACCGTCCTGCGACCGTCCAACCCGCAGATCGGAGGGTCACCCACGATATGACCGTCAACGAG
Organism: Streptomyces sp. DSM 40868; assembly: GCF_011820545.1. Lineage (NCBI taxonomy): Bacteria > Bacillati > Actinomycetota > Actinomycetes > Kitasatosporales > Streptomycetaceae > Streptomyces > Streptomyces sp. DSM 40868. Next base: position 5,987,107 of record NZ_CP050504.1, on the reverse strand, counting down.
CCCGTACCGGACACCTTCGAGGACACGCCCGCCAAGGACCGGGACCCGGAGTGGTTCAAACGCGCCGTCTTCTACGAGGTCCTGGTCCGCTCCTTCCAGGACAGCAACGGCGACGGCGTCGGCGACCTGAAGGGCCTGACCGCCAAACTGGACTACCTCCAGTGGCTCGGCGTGGACTGCCTGTGGCTGCCGCCCTTCTTCAAGTCACCCCTCAGGGACGGCGGTTACGACGTCTCCGACTACACCGCCGTGCTGCCGGAGTTCGGTGACCTCGCCGACTTCGTGGAGTTCGTGGACGCCGCCCACCAGCGCGGCATGCGGGTGATCATCGACTTCGTCATGAACCACACCAGCGACCAGCACCCGTGGTTCCAGGAGTCGAGGCGGGATCCGCACGGGCCGTACGGGGAGTACTACGTCTGGGCCGACGACGACAAGCAGTACCAGGACGCGCGGATCATCTTCGTCGACACCGAGGTCTCCAACTGGACGTACGACCCGGTGCGCAAGCAGTACTACTGGCACCGCTTCTTCTCGCACCAGCCGGACCTCAACTACGAGAACCCGGCCGTCCAGGAGGAGATCCTCTCCGCGCTGCGGTTCTGGCTGGACCTCGGCATCGACGGGTTCCGGCTGGACGCGGTGCCGTACCTGTACCAGCGGGAGGGCACCAACTGCGAGAACCTGCCCGCCACGCACGACTTCCTGAAGCGGGTGCGCCGGGAGATCGACGCCCAGTACCCGGACAAGGTGCTGCTGGCGGAGGCCAATCAGTGGCCGGAGGACGTGGTCGACTACTTCGGCGACTACTCCGCCGGCGGCGACGAGTGCCACATGGCCTTCCACTTCCCCGTCATGCCCCGCATCTTCATGGCCGTGCGACGCGAGTCCCGCTACCCGGTCTCCGAGATCCTCGCCAAGACCCCCGCCATCCCCTCCGGCTGCCAGTGGGGCATCTTCCTGCGCAACCACGACGAGCTGACCCTGGAGATGGTCACCGACGAGGAACGCGACTACATGTGGGCCGAGTACGCCAAAGACCCCCGCATGCGCGCCAACATCGGCATCCGCCGCCGCCTCGCCCCCCTGCTCGACAACGACCGCAACCAGATCGAGCTGTTCACCGCCCTGCTGCTGTCCCTGCCCGGCTCGCCGATCCTCTACTACGGCGACGAGATCGGCATGGGCGACAACATCTGGCTCGGCGACCGCGACGCCGTGCGCACCCCCATGCAGTGGACCCCCGACCGCAACGCCGGCTTCTCGTCCTGCGACCCGGGACGGCTGTTCCTGCCCACGATCATGGACCCGGTCTACGGCTACCAGGTCACCAACGTCGAGGCGTCCATGTCCTCCCCCTCGTCGCTGCTGCACTGGACCCGCCGGATGATCGAGATCCGCAAACAGAACCCCGCCTTCGGACTCGGCTCCTACACCGAACTGCCGTCGTCCAACCCGGCGGTGCTCGCCTTCCTGCGGGAGTACGAGGACGACCTCGTGCTGTGCGTGCACAACTTCTCCCGCTTCGCCCAGCCCACGGAGCTGGACCTCAGCCGGTTCGGCGGGCGGCATCCCGTCGAGCTGTTCGGCGGGGTGCGGTTCCCCGCCATCGGCGAACTGCCGTACCTGCTCACCCTCGCGGGACACGGCTTCTACTGGTTCCGGCTGCGCCGCGAAGCCGCGTAACCCGGCGCCCGGTGGGGCGGTTTCCGCCGTCCCACCCGGGGCACCCCTCAGTAACACCCCGACTACTCCCCGGGGAAAGGACGTGACGCCATGGCGGAAACGGTCACCCCCTCCGGCACCACAGGTTCACTCCTCGCCTCGCTCGACCCCCTGCTGCGCACCTGGCTGCCCCGGCAGCGCTGGTTCGCGGGCAAGGGGCGCCCGGTCACCGGCTTCACCCCGGTGACCGTCACCGAACTGCTGCCGTCCGGCGGCCGGCTGGGCCTGTACCACCTGCTGCTGCGGGTCCATCAGCCGTCCGCGCCGGGCGGGGAGACACACCCCGGCGACTGCTACCAGCTCCTCGTCGGCGTGCGCGAGGCGCTGCCGCCCCGGCTGGCGCCCGCGCTGATCGGACACGTCACCGAGGGTCCGCTCGCCGGGTCCACGGTGTACGACGCGCTGTACGACCCCCGGCCCGCCGAACTGCTGCTGGAGGCCCTGCGCGGCCGGACCCGGGTCGGCGTGCTGCGCTTCGACCGCGACGAACGCCAGGAGATACGGCCGAACCTCGTGGCCCGGCTGATGACCGCCGAGCAGTCCAACTCGTCCGTCGTTTATGGAGATACGTTTATTCTCAAGGTGCTGCGCCGAGTGGTGCCCGGCGTCAACCCCGATCTGGAGCTGCCGCTCGCCCTGGCCCGGGAGGGCTGCCCCCGGGTGCCCGCGCCGACGGGCTGGCTGCGGGCCGAGCCGGGCGGGGAGCCGTATGTGCTCGCCGTGCTCCAGCCCTATGTCAGCGGGGCGAGCGACGGCTGGGAGCTGGCGCTGCGCGAGCTGGCCAAGGGCGAGGACTTCGCGGCGGAGGCGCACGCCCTGGGCCGGGCCACCGCCGAGGTGCACACCGCGCTCGCCCGTGCCCTGCCCACCGTCACCCTCGGCCGCCCCCAGCTGGAGCTGCTGGTGGACGGCATGACCGAGCGGCTGGCGGCGGCCGTGCGGGCGGTGCCGGCCCTGACGCCGTACGAACCCGGGCTGCGCTCGGCCTACACCGCGCTGGCCGGGCTCGCCGCCGAGGGCCGCACCTGGACCGCCCAGCGGGTGCACGGCGATCTGCACCTGGGGCAGTGCCTGCGGGCGCCGGCCGGCGGCTGGTCGCTGATCGACTTCGAGGGGGAGCCGGCCCGGCCGCTGGCGGAACGGCGCATGCCGCAGCCGACGGTGCGGGACATCGCGGGAATGCTCCGTTCCTTCGACTACGCGGCCCACTCGGTCCGCCCGCCCGCCCCGGACTGGGCGCACACCTGCCGGGCCGCCTACTGCTCCGGGTACGCGGAGGCCTCCGGCCGCGATCCGCGCACCGATCCGGTGCTGCTGCGGGCCTACGAGACCGACAAGGCGGTCTACGAGGTCGTCTACGAGGCCCGGCACCGGCCCGACTGGCTCCCCGTACCGATGTCCGCGATCCGCCGCCTCGCCACGTCCGACCCGATCTGACCGACCCGTTCCTCGTCCGGGAGACTCACTCGTGACGTCCAAGAAGCCAGCCGCCGGGAACACCGGCGGACAATCCCGAGCCGCGCGGACCGACGCCGCACGGACGCGGTCCGCCCGGGTGCCCGCGCAGTCCGCGCCGTCCGGGCCGGAGGCCGCGCCCGCCCCCGTGGTCTCCGCGGTCCCCGCCGCCGTGGACCCCGGGGACCGCGAGCGGCTGCTGCACGGCACCCACCACGATCCGCACACCGTCCTCGGCGCCCACCCGGTCCCCGGCGGGGTCGCCTTCCGCGTCTTCCGCCCGTACGCGCGGGCCGTCACCGTGGACTGCGGCGAGCTGCGCGCACGGCTGCACGACGACGGCGACGGCTTCTTCTCCGGCCTGCTCCCGCTCGCCTCGGTCCCCGCCTACCGGCTGCTCGTGACGTACGACGGCACGGACCTGGAGACCGAGGACCCGTACCGCTTCCTGCCCACCCTGGGCGAGCTGGACCTGCACCTGATCGGCGAGGGCCGGCACGAGCAGCTGTGGCGGGCGCTCGGTGCCCACGTCCTCACCCACCAGGGCGTCACCGGCACCCGGTTCGCGGTGTGGGCGCCGAACGCGCGGGGCGTCCGGGTCTGCGGCGGCTTCAACTTCTGGGACGGTTCGGGCTTCCCGATGCGCTCGCTGGGCGGCACCGGGGTCTGGGAGCTGTTCGTACCGGGGGTCGGCGAGGGGGAGCTGTACAAGTTCGAGATCACCCGCCCGGACGGCTCGCGCACCGTGCGCGCCGACCCGATGGCCCGCCGCACCGAGGTCCCGCCCGCGACGTCGTCCGTCGTGGACGTCTCGCACCACGAGTGGGGCGACGCCGAGTGGCTGGCGCACCGCGCGGACACACCGGTGCACGAGGCCCCCTTCTCCGTCTACGAGGTCCACCTGCCCTCCTGGCGGCCGGGACTGACGTACCGCGAACTGGCGGGGGAACTCCCCGCGTACGTACGGGAGATGGGCTTCACGCACGTGGAGCTGATGCCGGTCGCCGAGCACCCCTTCGGCGGCTCGTGGGGCTACCAGGTCACCGGGTACTACGCCCCGACGGCCCGCCTCGGCACCCCCGACGACTTCAAGTACCTGGTGGACCGGCTGCACCAGGCCGGCATCGGGGTGCTGATGGACTGGGTGCCGGCGCACTTCCCGCGCGACGAGTGGGCGCTGGCCGCCTTCGACGGGCGCCCGCTGTACGAGCCCCAGGACCCGGCGCGGGCCGCCCATCCGGACTGGGGCACGCTGGAGTTCGACCTCGGCCGGCGGGAGGTGCGCAACTTCCTGGTGGCGAACGCCGTGTACTGGTGCGAGGAGTTCCACATCGACGGGCTGCGGGTGGACGCCGTCGCCTCCATGCTCTACCTGGACTACTCACGCGACTCCGGGCAGTGGACGCCCAACCAGCACGGCGGCCGGGAGAACCTGGACGCGGTCGCCTTCCTCCAGGAGATGAACGCCACCGTCTACCGGCGCTGCCCGGGCGTGGTGACCATCGCCGAGGAGTCCACCGCCTGGGACGGCGTCACCCGCCCCACCCACCACCGGGGCCCGAGCGGCTTCGGCGGGCTCGGCTTCGGCCTGAAGTGGAACATGGGCTGGATGCACGACTCGCTCCAGTACATGAGCCACGACCCCGTGCACCGCAAGCACCACCACCACGAGATGACGTTCTCGATGGTGTACGCCTACAGCGAGAACTACGTCCTGCCGATCTCCCACGACGAGGTGGTGCACGGCAAGGGGTCCCTGGTGTCGAAGATGCCGGGCGACTGGTGGCAGCGGCGCGCCAACCACCGGGCGTACCTGGGCTTCATGTGGGCCCACCCCGGCAAGCAACTGCTGTACATGGGGCAGGAGTTCGCGCAGGGCGCCGAATGGTCGGAGGCGCACGGCCCGGACTGGTGGCTGCTGGACCCGGAGTACGGCGCGGCGGCGGACCACCGGGGCGTGCGGGATCTCGTCCGGGACCTGAACGCGGTGTACCGGGCGGCCCCGGCGCTGTGGCAGCGGGACACCGATCCGGCGGGGTTCGAGTGGATCGCCGGGGACGCGGCGGACGACAACGTCTTCGCGTTCCTGCGCCGCGCCGCCGACGGCACCCCGCTGCTCGCGGTCTCCCACCTGGCACCGGTGGTCCGCCCCGACTACCGCGTCGGGGTGCCGGAGGACGTCCCGGCCTGGGTGGAGGTCCTGAACACCGACGCCACCCGGTACGGCGGCAGCGGCGTCACCCACCCGGACCCCCTCAAGCCGGACCCCCAGGGCGCCCACGGCCGCCCCGCAAGCCTCCGCCTGACCCTCCCTCCACTGGCTACGGTGTGGCTGCGGCCGGCGTGAGCCCGGCCGGGAGCGACCCGGTGTGCAGTACGCCCAGGCGCTGGGTGGCGCGGGTCAGGGACACGTACAGGTCGCTCGTGCCGTAGGCGGCGGGTTCCACCACCAGGACCGAGTCGAACTCCAGGCCCTTGGCCTGGCGGGGGTCGAGCAGGACCACCGTGCGGGTCAGGTCGGGTTCCGCGCCGGCCGTGACCCCGTCCAGGCGCGCGGCCAGGGCGCGGTGCAGCCCGCGGGGGGCGATCACGGCCAGCCGGCCCTCCTCGGGGGTGAGTTCGGCGACCGCCTCGGCGACCGCGCCGGGCAGGTCGCCGGATGCCTGCCGCACCCAGGGCCGTACGCCGGTGGCGCGGACCGAGCTGGGCGGCTCGAAGTCCGGGTGCTCGGCGCGGACCACGGCCGCCGCCAGGTCCATGATCTCGGCCGGGGTGCGGTAGTTGACGCCCAGCCGGGTGTGCTCCCAGCGGTCCTCGACGTAGGGGGCGAGGATGTCCGCCCAGGAGCCGACGCCGGCCGCCTCGGCGGTCTGGGCGGGGTCGCCGACCAGGGTCATCGAGCGGGTCGGGCTGCGCCGCATCAGCAGCCGCCAGGCCATCGGCGACAGTTCCTGTGCCTCGTCCACGATGATGTGCCCGAAGGCCCAGGTGCGGTCGGCGGCGGCCCGTTCGGCGGCGCTGCGGTGGTCGGCCTCCTCGTGCCGTTCGGCGAACCGCTCGGCGTCGATGATGTCGTGCGCGGACAGCACCTCCGACTCCTCGTCGTCCTTGTCCTCGAACTCGTAGGTCCGGGAGGCGTACGACACGTCGAGCACGCCCTGCGCGTAGGCCACCTGGGTCTCGCGTTCGCGTTCGGCGCGGGCGCGGGCCAGCCGGTCGTCCTCGCCGAGGAGTTCGGCCGCCTCGTCCAGCAGCGGCACGTCGGCGACGGTCCAGGCGCGGGTCACCGGGCGGCGGATCGCGTCGGCGTCCTCCTTCGGCAGATAGCCGTCGGGCTCGGCGAGAAAGTCGGCGACCAGCCGCTGCGGGGTGATCCGCGGCCACAGCCGGTCGACGGCGTCCCAGACCTCGGGGTTCTCGGCGAGTTCGTCGCGGATCTGGGTGATGTCGGAGGCGTCGAGCAGGCTGCTGCCGTCGTAGGGGTCGGTGCCCACGCGCTCGGCGTACAGCTCGGTGAGCGTGTTGAGGATGTAGCCCTCGAAGTGCTCGCGGGCCGCGTTGTGCGGCAGCTTGGCGGCGCGGGTGCGTTCGCGGGCGACGTTCACCAGGCCGTCGTCCAGCATCAGCACCTCCCGGTCGTGCTCGATCGCGATCACCGGGTCCGGCAGCGCCTGCCGGTCGCGGACGACGGCGGCCAGCACCTCGGCCATGTCGGCGCGGCCCTTGACCGCGGCGGCCTCGGGGGTGTCGGCCGCGGTGGCCTTCACCCCGGGGAACAGTTCGCCGACCGTGGCCAGCAGCACCCCGGTCTCGCCGAGGGAGGGCAGCACCTCGCCGATGTAGCCGAGGAAGGCGGGGTTGGGGCCGACGATGAGGACCGCGCGGCGGGCCAGCAGCTCCCGGTGCTCGTAGAGCAGGTACGCCGCCCGGTGCAGGGCCACCGCGGTCTTGCCGGTGCCGGGGCCGCCCTCCACGACCAGCACCCCGCGGTGCGGCGCCCGGATGATCCGGTCCTGCTCGGCCTGGATGGTCTGCACGATGTCGCTCATCCGTCCGGTGCGCGCCGAGTTCAGCGCGGCCAGCAGAACGGCGTCGCCGTTGTGGTCCTCGTGGCCGGTGCGGGTGGCGTCGCCGAGGTCCAGGATCTCGTCGTGCAGGGAGGTGACCGTCCGGTCCTCGGTGGTGATGTGCCGGCGGCGCCGCAGGCCCATCGGGGTGTGGCCGGTGGCCAGGTAGAAGGGGCGGGCGACGTCGGCCCGCCAGTCGATCAGCACGGGGGTGCGCTCGGCGTCGTCCTCGCGCAGCCCGATCCGGCCGATGTGGTGTGTCGTGCCGTCGGCCAGGTCGATCCGGCCGAAGCACAGCGAGCCGTCCACGGCGTTCAGCGCGGCGAGCAGCCCCGAGCGCTCGGCGACCAGGATGTCCCGCTCCAGCCGGGCCTGCATGGGCTTGTCGCCCTGGGCGAGCGCGTCCGCGACCGAGGTCTCGGTCTCGCCGCGCAGGACGTCCACGCGCGCGTACAGTCCGTCGATGAATTCCTGCTCGCCGCGCAATTCATCGTCGGGAAATTCGCTGTTCGACAGATCCGCGTTTGACAATTCTGCTCCCGCCCGCATATACTGTGGTCACTGAACTTCTTCGCGGCCTCTCGATTGGAAGTCGCGAACCACTGAATATACGCAGAGAAATCCCCCGGACGCAATTGCCCGGGGGATTTTCGGTGTCCGGCCGCGGCGTTTCACAGCACGTCGGCCAGCTCCTCCAGCAGCCGCCGCTGGGGGCGCGCGCCCACCATCGCCTTCACCGGCTCACCGCCCCGGAACACCATGAACGTCGGCATCGACAGCACCTTGTAGGTGTTCGTGGTGTCCGGGTTGTGGTCCACGTCCAGCTGGACGACCTTGAGCCGCTCCCCCTCCTCGGCCGCGAGCCGGCTGAGCACCGGCGCCATCTGCCGGCACGGCGGGCACCAGTCGGCCGTGAACTCCACCAGCACCGGCAGTTCCGCTTCCAGGACCTCGGTCGCGAAGTCCGCGTCCCCCACTTCCGCCACACCCGCCGCTTTGCCCATCACTGCCGCCCTCCCAGTTCGCACCGCGGTTCCGGACCACCCGGAACCAGCGCCTCGGCGGCCAGCTCGTCGCGCGCCCGCTCGGCCCGCGCCAGCTGCCCCGCGACCGTCTCCCGTACGGCGCTCAGCTGTCCGATGAGCGCGTCCAGCTCGGCCAGCTTGTGCCGGTAGACCACCAGCGAGGCCGGGCAGGCATCGCCCTCCGGGTGCCCGGCCCGCAGACACTCCACGAACGGCCGGGTCTCCTCCAGGTCGAAGCCGAAGTCCCGCAGGGTGCGGATCTGGGCCAGCAGCCGCAGATCGCCCTCGTCGTACGTCCGGTGTCCCTGGGCGTCGCGCCGGGCCGGCAGCAGCCCGCGGGACTCGTAGTAGCGCAGGGTGCGGGTCGTGGTTCCGGCCCGTGCGGCCAGCTCGCCGATTCGCATGCCCCGACGGTACGGGTTGACGTCGGCGTCAACGCAAGACCGGCCGGGACGTCGGTCCCGGCCGGTCTCGCGCTCCCCCTCGGAGGGTCAGGCGGTCTTGCTGTCCGCCAGCTCCTTCTCCGCGTCCTGCTTCTCCGCGGTCGCGGCTTCCCGGCGCGGCAGCAGGACGGCCACCAGGACCGTGCCGACGCCCAGGATCACCGCGCCGACCAGGCTGGTGTGGGCGACCGCGTCGGAGAAGGCGGAGCCGACCGCGTCGGCCATCTGCCGGGCGCCGGAGGCCAGCTCGCCGGCCTGCTGCTTGAGCTGCGCGGCCTGCTGCGGGTCGGTCGCCTGCTGGGCCCGCGCGGCGGCCTGGTGCGCCTTCTCGCCGATGCCCTGCGCGACGGCGTACCCGGCGCCGACGGAGTCCTGCGCGGTGTCCAGGGCGCTCGCCGGGAGCTTGCTGCCCTTCGTGGCGTCGGACAGGTGGTCGCTGTAGGAGGTGGCCAGCAGGGAGCCGAGGATGGCGATGCCGAGCGAGCCGCCCAGCTCCAGCGAGGTGTCGTTGACGGCGCCGCCGACGCCCAGCTCCGACTCGGGGAACGCGCCCATGATGGCGTCGGTGCAGGGCGAGAGCGCCAGGCCTATCGCAAGGCCCAGGATGATCAGGGGCGCCACGAAGTCGCCGTACGTGGAGCCCGCGTCGACCCGGGTGAGCAGCGCGAGGGCGATCGTGCCGCCGGCCATGCCCGCGCCGACGGTCCACTTCATGCCGACGCGCGGGGTGAGCAGGGCGGTCAGGGCCGAGCCGACGAAGACCGCGCCGGCCAGCGGCAGCATGCGCACACCGGTCTGCAGGGCGTCGTAGCCGAGGACGAACTGCAGGTGCTGGGTCAGGTAGTAGAAGGCGCCGAAGACGGCCAGGAAGAACAGGGCGACGGCGAGGTTGGAGCCCGCGAACCGGCGGGCGGTGAAGCGGCGCACGTCCAGGATCGGGCGCGGGTGGCGCAGCTCCCACAGCACGAAGGCGACCAGGCCCACGCCGGCGACGACGGCCGCGCCGACGGCCTTGGCGCCCCAGCCGAAGTGCGGACCCTCGATGATCATGTAGACGAGCGCGGCGGTCCAGATCACCGACAGCACGCCGCCGACGTAGTCGATGCGGTCGTGATGGCCCGCCTTGGACGGCGGGACGAGGACGAAGGCGGCGATCAGCGCGACGGCCGCGACGGGCACGTTGATCAGGAAGGTGGAGGACCAGCCGTGGTCGCGCAGCAGGGCGCCGGCCACCACCGGTCCGGCGGCGATGGCGAGCCCGGCGGTGGCGGTCCACAGGGTGATGGCCTTGGCCCGCTCGGCGCGCGGGAAGGTCGCGGCGAGCAGTGACAGCGTGGCCGGCATGATCAGCGCCGCGCCGACGCCCATCACGGCGCGGGCCGCGATGACGGTCGCCGCGCTGTCGGCGAGGTAGCCGAAGACGGCTCCGCCGCCGAACACCACCAGGCCGAGGACGAGCGCTCCGCGCCGGCTGTACTTGTCGCCGATCGCGCCGAGCAGCAGCATCAGCGCCGCGTACGGCACGGTGTAGCCGTCGATCACCCACTGCAGGTCGGCGCTGGAGAGCCCGAGGTCCTTCGTCATGTCGGGCGCGGCGACCGTGAGGGCGGTGTTCGCCATCACGATGATCAGCAGGCTGAGGCAGAGCACCAGCAGCGCCCACCATCGCCGGGCGTAGGGGCGCTCCATCCTCTCGACCGGTTCGGTCATGACGAGTCGCATGGCAGGGGTCGCCTTCCTCGGGTACGCGACGGACTTGCACAGTAACGTGCAATTGCACAACTATGTGCAATGTACGACGTTGCACAGGACTGTGCAAGTCCAGTCCGAAGGGGGTCGGGAAGGCACAATGACCGCCATGACCACGGGTAACACCAGCCGCGCCGACGCAAACCGGCGCCGCATCCTCGACGTCGCCCTCGCGGAGCTGCTGCGCGATCCCGACGCGTCCATGGACCAGATCGCCCGCGCGGCAGGCGTCGTACGACGGACGGTGTACGGCCACTTCCCGAGCCGCGAGGCGCTGATCAGCACGCTCGTGGACGAGGCGGTGCAGGCGCTGGCGGACGCCGACGCGGCGGGCCGGGCGGGGGTGACGGACCCGGCGGAGGCGGTGGCCCGGTCGGTGCTCGCGGTCTGGCAGACCGCCGACCGCTACCGGCTGCTGATCGCGCTGGCCCAGCGGACGGTTACCGTCCAGGGCATCCGCGACCGCCTCGCCCCCCTGCGCGAGGCGAAGGTGCGGCTGCTCCAGCGCGGGCTGGACACGGGCGTGTTCCAGTCGCCGCTGCCCGCCCCGGCGCTGGCGTACGTCCACGAGCAGATGCTGTTCGCCCTGATGGAGGCGGTGAACGACGGCCTCCTGGCAGCGGCGCAGGCGGGCCGCTCGGCCACGGTCGCCGTCCTGACCGCGGCGGGCGTGCCCGCCTCCCGGGCCATGGAACTGGTGGCCGAGGTGGCGTAGAAGCGGCTCGGAAGCTTCGTGGAAAGGGCGCGGAAATGCCGTGGACCGATGAAAAACCGGCCGTCCGGCCCCGGTTCAGGCGGGGCCGGACGGCCGGAGAACGGCGGCGGGCGCTCAGGCCTTGACCAGCCCCTCCTCCCGGGCCGACGGGGTCTCGCTCACCGAGGACCGCCCCTCGTCCAGCAGCGTGGTCTCGTCGAACGGCACCTCGCCGGCCAGCACCCGGCGCACCCGGTCCTTGTCGATCTCCTTGGTCCACGTCCCGACCAGGACCGTCGCCACCGCGTTGCCCGCGAAGTTCGTCAGGGCCCGCGCCTCGCTCATGAAGCGGTCGATGCCGACGATCAGCCCGACGCCGTCGACCAGGGCCGGCTTGTGCGACTGCAGGCCGCCGGCCAGCGTGGCGAGGCCCGCGCCGCTGACGCCGGCCGCGCCCTTGGACGCCAGCAGCAGGAACAGCAGCAGCGGGATCTGCTCGCCCACCGACATCGGCGTCCCCAGCGCGTCCGCGATGTACAGCGACGCCATGGTCATGTAGATCATCGTGCCGTCGAGGTTGAACGAGTAGCCCGTCGGCACGGTGATGCCGACCACCGGCCGGCTGACGCCCAGGTGCTCCATCTTCGCGATCAGCCGGGGCAGCGCGGACTCCGACGACGACGTGGACAGGATCAGCAGGAACTCGCGGGCGAGGTACTTGAACAGCGAGAAGACGTTCAGCCCCGCGACGATCCGCAGCAGCGCGCCCAGCACCAGGAAGACGAACAGGAAGCAGGTGACGTAGAAGCCGAGCATCAGCACGGCGAGGCTCTTGAGCGCGTCGACGCCGGCGGAGCCGACCACGGCCGCGATCGCGCCGAACGCGCCGACCGGCGCCGCCCACATCACCATCGACAGGATGCGGAAGACGAGCCGCTGGAGGTGCTCGATCCCGCGCAGCACCGGCTGCCCGGCCGGGCCCATGGCCTGGAGAGCGAACCCGGCGAGCAGCGCCACCAGCAGCGTCTGGAGCACCTGGCCCTGGGTGAACGCGGACACGAACGTGTTCGGGATGATCGACAGCACGAAGTCCACCGGCGGCAGCGCGTCGCTCTCCACCTGGGCGTGCCCGCTCTTGCGGAGCGCGTCGGTCAGGTGCAGCCCGTCGCCCGGGTGCAGCACATTGCCGACCACGAGACCGATGGCGAGCGCGACGAGCGACATCACCAGGAAGTAGCCGAGGGCGATACCGCCGACGGCCCCGACCTTCGCGGCTTTCCGTACCGAACCGATACCGAGCACGATCGTGCAGAAGATGATCGGCGAGATCATCATCTTGATCAGGTTCACAAAGCCGGTGCCCAGCGGCTTCAGCTCCACCGCCGCGTCGGGCCAGATCAGGCCCACGGCGATGCCGAGCGCGACCGCCGCGATGACGGCGATGTACAGGTAATGGGTCCGGTCCCGCTGGGCGCGGGGTGCGGCAGATGCCGTATCGGCGGGGCTGGCGGCCACGACTGCCCTCCTTGACGTCTTCGTCGGCGAACAACCGGCGTGCGGCTCACGTCCGGGCGTTGTTGGGAACGCCGTGACTATCTCCCGGCCTGTGAGGGCGGTCACCCTTCCGTTCATTTAGTTCACGATCGGACGGAGAGGCACACTGCTGACATGCGTCTGCCCGCCCTCCCCCGACCCCGCAGCCTGGCCGGCCAGCTGTTCGCCATGCAGGCCGTGCTGATCGCGGTGGTCGTGGCCGGGTACGCGCTCTTCACCTACGTCAGCGACCGGCGGCAGGCCGAGGAGGCCGCCGCCCGGCAGGCCACGGCGGTGGCCCGGTCGGTCGCCGACGCCCCCTCGGTCCGCGCGGCGATCCGCGGCCCCGACCCCACGGCCCGGCTGGAGCCGTACGCCCTCCAGGTCACCCGGGACGCCAACGTCGACTTCGTGACGATCATGGACCCGTCCGGCATCCGCTGGACCCACCCGGACCGCGCGCAGATCGGCAGACGCTTCCTCGGCAGCATCGAACCCGCCCGGCACGGCCGTACCTTCACCGAGACCTACACCGGCACGCTCGGCCCGTCCGTCCGCGCGGTGACCCCGGTCACGGACGGCGGCCGGATCACCGGGCTGGTGAGCGCCGGCATCAAGGTCGAGACGATCAGCGCCCGGATCCAGGACCAGGTCACCGCGCTGCTCGGGGTGGCCGGCGGGGCGCTGGTACTGGGCGCGGTCGGCACCTACGTGATCAACGCCCGGCTGCGCCGCCACACCCACAACATGAACGCCACCGAGCTGAGCCGGATGCACGACTACCACCAGGCGGCGCTGCACGCGGTCCGGGAAGGGCTGCTCATGCTCGACGGCCAGTACCGCGTCGCCCTGGTCAACGACGGCGGCCGGGAGCTGCTGGGGCTCGGCGGCACCCCGGACGCGGAACTGATCGGCCGCTCGGTCGCCGGGCTCGGCCTGCCGGCCCCGCTGACCGGTGCCCTGCTGTCCTCCGAGCCCCGGGTGGACGAGGTGCACCTGACCGCGTCCCGGGTGCTGGTGGTGAACACCTCCCCGGTGTCCGGGGGCGAGCGCCGGGGCACGGTCGTCACGCTCCGGGACGTCACCGAACTCCAGTCCCTGATGGGCGAACTGGACTCCGAGCGCGGCTTCACGCAGGCGCTGCGCTCGCAGGCGCACGAGGCCGCGAACCGGCTGCACACGGTCGTCTCGCTGATCGAACTGGGCCGGGCCGAGGAGGCGGTCGAGTTCGCCACGGCCGAGCTGGAGCTGGCCCAGGCCCTCACCGACCAGGTGGTGGCGGCGGTCGGCGAGCCGGTGCTGGCCGCGCTGCTGCTGGGCAAGACCGCCCAGGCGCACGAGCGGGGCGTGGAGCTGGTGGTCTCCCCGGACAGCCGCCTGGACGACGGCCTGCTGCCGGCCGAGCTGCCGGCCCGGGACCTGGTCACGATCCTCGGCAACCTGATCGACAACGCGGTGGACGCGGCCCAGGGCAGCGTCCGGGCGCGGGTGACGGTGACGGCGTACGCTTCGGGCGCCGAGCTGGTGCTGCGGGTCTCGGACACCGGCCCCGGCGTCGACCCGGCGCACGCCGGCCTGGTGTTCCAGCGGGGGTTCTCCACCAAGCCGGCCGGGCCGGGCGGGCGGGGACTCGGGCTGGCCCTGGCCCGGCAGGCGGTGACCCGCCACGAGGGCACGCTGACGGTGACGGGGTCCGGCGAGGACGGCGAGGGCGGAGCGGTGTTCGAGGTGCGGTTGCCGTTGCGCACGTCCCTGGACGGTGGCGCAGGCGCGTCACCGGGCGGCGGATCCGCGACTACAGGCGACGACGCGTACGCGTCACCAGGCGGCGCATGCACGTCGACGGGCAACGGGGCCGCGCCCTCGGGCGGTGGTGGACACGGGCTCCCAGGCGACGGGTACGCGTCCGCGCGCGGTGGCGGACACGGACTCCCAGGCGACGGGCACGCGTCCGCGCGCGGTGGCGGATACGCGCCCCCAGGCGACGGACCGGCGACCACGGGCAGCGACGGCTGCGCGTCACCAGGCGGCGCATGCACGTCCGCGGGCGACGGACCCGCGTCCCTGGGTGGCGGCGGACATCCGTCTCCCGCCGGTGGATCCGCGACTCCGGGCAGCGGCGGCTACGCGCCCCGGGGCGACGGAGCCGCGACCACGGGCAGCGGCGCAAGCGCACCCCTGGGCGGCGGCGGATGACGGACGAACGGCAGCCCATCCGCGTCCTCGTCGTCGAGGACGACCCGGTGGCCGCCGACGCGCACGTGATGTACGTCGGCCGGGTGCCGGGGTTCGTCGCGGTCGGGAAGGCGCACACGGGCGCGGAGGCCCGGCGGATCCTGGACCGCACCCCGGTGGACCTGCTCCTGCTGGACCTGCACCTGCCCGACGTGCACGGCTTGCAGCTGGCCAGGTCGCTGCGCGCGGGCGGGCACCACGCGGACGTGATCGCGGTGACCTCGGCGCGGGACCTGGCGGTGGTGCGGGAGGGCGTCTCGCTGGGCGTCGTCCAGTACGTCCTGAAACCGTTCACCTTCGCGACGCTCCGGGACCGGCTGATGCGCTACGCCGAGTTCCACGCGGCGGCGGGCGAGGCGAGCGGCCAGGACGAGGTCGACCGGGCCCTGGCGGCCCTGCGCGCCCCCACGCCGGCGGCCCTGCCGAAGGGCCTGAGCGCACCGACGCTGCAACGGGTGACGGGCGCGCTGCGGGAGGCGCCGGACGGGCTCACGGCGACCGGGCTGGCCGAGGCGGTGGGCATCTCCCGCATCACGGCCCGCCGCTACCTGGAACACCTGGTGGACACGGGCCGCGCCGCCCGGAGCCCGCTGTACGGGCAGGTGGGCCGGCCGGAGCTGGTGTACCGGTGGGTGCCGCAGGGGCGGTGAAGGCCACGGCGCGGGGGCGTACCCCGGCCGCCCCCGCCCGGGTACGGCGGACCGGGCGGTGCCCGGGGCGGCCCGGCCGGCGCGCGCTATCACCCCGCAGACGCATTGACCTGACCGGAGCAGCGCTCTTACCTTCACACGGCAGTCATCTCCGCGCCACCCCCACGTGCGCTCAGGAGGTCATGCCCGTGCGCCCCACCGCCGCCCTCTCCACCCTCCTCGCCGCCGCCGTCTCCGTCACCGCGCTCGCCGCCTGCGGCAGCGGTTCCGGTCGCGACCCGGACACGGTCAAGGTGTCGTACAAGCAGTCCACCGACAACTCCGTCAAGGTGGCGGACACCTACCTGACCGATGTCAGGAAGCAGTTCGAGCGCGAACACCCCGGCAAGAAGGTGGAGTTCGTGCCGATCAAGGCACCGGACGCGGAGTACTACACCAAGCTCCAGCAGATGCTGCGCTCCCCGCGCACCGCCCCGGACCTGGTCTACGAGGACACCTTCCTCATCAACTCCGACATCACCAGCGGGTACTTGAGACCGCTCGACGCCTATCTGGCCAAGTGGCCGGACTGGAAGCAGTTCATCGGCAGCGCGAAGGCGGCGGCGAAGGGCCGGGACGGGAAGACGTACGGGGTGCCGGACGGCACGGACACCCGCGGACTCTGGTACGACAGGCGGGTGTTCGCGAAGGCGGGCCTGCCGGCGGACTGGCGGCCGCGGACCTGGGCGGACGTCCTGACCGCCGCCCGCACCATCAAGCGGAAGGTCCCCGGCGTCGTCCCGCTCAACGTCTACACCGGCAAACCGGCGGGTGAACGGGCCACGATGCAGGGCTTCCAGATGCTCCTGTACGGCACGGGCGACGGCTCCTCGGACCCGCTGTACGACGACACCGCCGGCAAGTGGGTCGTCGGGTCCCGGGGCTTCAAGGACGCGCTGACGTTCGTGGAGACCGTCTACCGGGAGAAACTCGGCCCCGACGTCTCCGACGCCCTCGACCCGAACTTCAACACCACCGTCAACGGCGAACTGCTCCCCCAGGGGAAGCTCGGCATCGCCCTCGACGGCTCCTGGCTGCCGCTGGCCTGGCTGCCGGGTTCCGGGCACGAGTGGCCCGACTGGTCCCGGCGGCTGGGGCTCGCCGCCATGCCCACCCAGCACGGCCAGGCGCCCGGCAAGGTGAGCATGTCCGGCGGCTGGACCTGGGCCATCCCGGCGAAGGCGGCCAACCCCGGCCTCGCCTTCGACTTCGTCAAGACGCTCCAGACGAAGGACAACGCCCGCAAGTGGTACATCGCCAACTCCGGCATCGCCGTACGCGAGGACGTCGCCGCCGACCCCGCGTACACCGGCGCCCAGCCCGGCCTGCGGTTCTTCACCGGCCTGGTGGCCCACACGCACTACCGGCCCGCGTACCCGGCGTACCCGAAGGTGTCGACCGCCATCCAGGAGGCCATGGAGGGCGTCACGACCGGTGACCTGTCGGTGGCGGAGGCGGCGAGCGGCTACGACGCCACCGTCAAGGACGTCACCGGCGGCCGAGTGGTCCGCAGGTGAGGCGCGGGCACCCGGCCGTCCGGGCCCTCCCGCTCCTTCCCGCGCTGGTCCTGCTGCTGCTCTTCCTCGCCGGGCCGATCGCCTACTGCGTCTGGATCGCCTTCACCGACCTCCAGCTCACCGGCCAGGCCCACTCCTCCTTCACCGGCCTCGCCAACTTCCGCCGGGCCTTGAGGGACGACGCGTTCGTGAACGCCGTACGGCTGACCCTGGTGTTCACGGTGCTGTCCTCGCTCGTCGGGCAGAACACCCTCGGGCTCGCGCTGGCCGCGCTGATGAAGCGCGCCTCGAAACCCGTCCGCACCCTCACCGGCGGGGTGGTGATCACCGCGTGGGTGCTGCCGGAGGTGGTGGCCGGGTTCCTGCTGTACGCGTTCTTCCGCCGCGAGGGCACGCTGAACGCCGTCCTGGACTGGCTGGGGCTGCCCCGGCAGAACTGGCTGTTCACGCTGCCCATCCTCGCCGTGTCCTTCGCCAACGTCTGGCGCGGGACGGCGTTCTCGATGCTGGTGTACTCCGCCGCGCTGGACGAGATCCCCGCCGAGATCACCGAGGCCGCCGAGGTGGACGGGGCCGGCGGATGGCGGCGGCTGTGGCACATCACGCTGCCGATGATCCGCCGCTCCATCGGCACCAACCTGATGCTCAACACCCTCCAGACGCTCTCGGTGTTCGGGCTGATCTGGGTGATGACGCGGGGCGGGCCCGGCGACCGCAGCCAGACCCTGCCGCTGTTCATGTACGAACAGGCGTTCCAGAACAGCATGATCGGGTACGGCACGGCGGTCGCGCTGCTCCTGCTGCTGGTCGGCTCCCTGTTCTCCGTGGTCTATCTGCGGCTGCTGCGGACGGAGGTCTGATGCCCCGCCGACGCGCCCCACGCCCACGCGCCTCCCGCCGGGGCCCGTTCCGCCGGCGCGCCACCCGGCGGCTCGCCGCCGACCTCGCGCTGCTCGCCATGGCCGCCGCCTTCGCGCTGCCGCTGGCCTGGGTGCTGCTGTCCGCCGTGGACCCGGGCGCCGGCCTGCGGGTACGGGTCCCGGACGGGCTCACCCTGGACAACTTCCGCGCGGTCCTCACCCCCGACATCACCTACACGCCGCTGCTCAACAGCCTGCTGCTGTGCGGGGGCGGCACGGCGCTGACCGTCGGCTGCGCGGCCCTCGCCGCGTACCCGCTGTCCCGGTTCCCCTCCCGGCTGAACCGGCCGTTCCTGCTGACCATCCTGTTCGCGACCAGCCTGCCCATCACGGCGATCATGGTGCCGGTGTACGCCCTGTTCGTCCGGGTGAACCTGATCGACACCCTCCAGGGCACCGTCTTCTTCTTCGCCGCCTCCCAACTCCCCTTCGCCATCTGGCTGATGAAGAATTTCATGGACAGTGTGCCGAGGGAGCTGGAGGAGGCGGCCTGGACGGACGGGGCCTCGGCGGCGCAGTCGCTGGTGCGGATCGTGCTGCCGCTGATGGGGCCCGGGCTGGCCGTGGTGACGGTGTTCTCGTTCGTGATGATGTGGGGGAACTTCTTCGTCCCGTTCATGCTGCTGCTCACCCCCGACCGGATGCCGGCCTCGGTGAGCGTCAACGACTTCTTCGGCAACCGGGGCATGGTGGCCTACGGCCAGCTCGCCGCGTTCTCCGTGCTCTACTCGACGCCCGTGATCCTGCTGTACGTGCTGGTGGCCCGGCGGCTGGGCGGTGGGTTCGCGCTGGGCGGGGCGGTGAAGGGGTGATGCCGCGACGGGGGGTGACACCGGGTGCCGGGGTATGCCCGGCGATCACCCCGTACGTTCCTACGATCCGTGATCTCGGCGGAACCGACCGTGGTCAGGACCCCTCCGCGCCCCTACGTTGTGCGAGGTGCGCCCACCCTCAGCCCAACCGAACCCCCCGGCTCTCCCGTTCGACGCCCCGGCCGCCCGCAGGCTCCGCGCCGCCCTCGGCATGGGGCCCGAGCACGTCGCCCACGGAATGCGCGTCTCGTACGGGCTGCCGTACGTCACCGCCGATCTCGTGATCGCCTGGGAGCGCGGCACGGTCTCGCCCGGCAACCCCGAACTCACCGCGCTGGCGGGCGTGTTGTGGTGTTCGCCGGGTGAGCTGATCAGCCGGCCGCGGACCCTGCGCGAGCATCGCGTCGCCCGGTCCGTGGCGCCCGAGGACGTCGCCCATGCCGTCGGCATGGACCTGCGCGCGTACCTGAGGGCGGAGGAGAGCGGGGTGTGGCGGGGCAACGAGCGCCAGTCGGCCGCGCTCGCACGGATCCTCCGGCTGGCGCTGCCCGACTTCGTCGCCGTCACCGGCCGCGAGGCGAAGCTGGCGGAGCTGCTGCGCAGCGCGGTGACGACCCGCTGGCAGGCGTATGTGCGGCCGCTGCTGAAGCTCGTCCCCCTGGACCGGGACGTCCTGGAGCCGGTCCTTCAGGAGCTGCACCAGGACTACCAGGGGCACATGGCCGCCACCCTCGGCTGGGGCGGCGGCAGCCGGAGCGCCGGCGAACCGGGGCAGCGGTTCCTGGACGCCATCGTGGAGGCCTTCTGGCGGTCCGTGACGGACCGGACCGCCTGACGGACGGCGCTCGCGGCCGGTTCCCGACCGGCCGCGACCGGTTGTCCTAGAAGACCGACTCGGCCTCGTCCATGCGGTCCTTCGGCACCGTCTTCAGCTCGGTGACGGCCTCCGCGAGCGGCACCATCACGATGTCGGTGCCGCGCAGCGCGGTCATCCTGCCGAACTCGCCGCGGTGCGCGGCCTCGACGGCGTGCCAGCCGAAGCGGGTGGCGAGGACGCGGTCGTAGGCGGTGGGGACGCCGCCGCGCTGGACGTGGCCGAGGATGACCGGCTTGGCCTCCTTGCCGAGGCGCCGCTCCAGCTCGTAGGCGAGGGCGGTGCCGATGCCCTGGAAGCGCTCATGGCCGTACTGGTCGATCTCGCCCTTGCCGTAGTCCATGGTGCCCTCGGCGGGGTGGGCGCCCTCGGCGACGCAGATGACCGCGAACTTCTTGCCGCGGGCGAACCGCTCCTCGACCATCTTGACCAGGTCGGCGGGGTCGAAGGGCCGCTCGGGCAGGCAGATGCCGTGGGCGCCGGCGGCCATGCCGGACTCCAGGGCGATCCAGCCGGCGTGCCGGCCCATGACCTCGACGACCATCACCCGCTGGTGGGACTCGGCGGTGGTCTTCAGGCGGTCCATCGCCTCGGTTGCCACGCCCACGGCCGTGTCGAAGCCGAAGGTGCGGTCGGTGGAGGAGATGTCGTTGTCGATGGTCTTCGGTACGCCGACGACCGGCAGGCCCGCGTCGGAGAGCATGCGGGCCGCGGTGAGGGTGCCCTCGCCGCCGATCGGGATCAGCGCGTCGATGCCGAACTCCTCGACCATGTCCGCCGCGCCCTCGCAGGCCTCGCGCAGCCGGTCGCGCTCCAGGCGGGAGGAGCCGAGGATGGTGCCGCCGCGGGCCAGGATGCCGCTGACCGCGTCCAGGTCGAGGGGCCGGTAGTGGCGGTCGAGCAGGCCGCGGTAGCCGTCCTCGAAGCCGATGACCTCGTCCCCGTACTGGGCGACCGCCCGGTGCACGACCGAGCGGATCACGGCGTTCAGGCCGGGGCAGTCGCCGCCTGCGGTGAGAACTCCGATGCGCATCGTGCTGTGTCTCCTGCTCGCTGTCGTGTGCCGGTGAGCCAGTGCCGATTCTTTCACGTCCGCCGATGCGGTGAAGTCCTGACGGGCGCCTTATCCGTCAGCAGGGGTATTGTCAAGAGGGTTCGGCTCACCTCGGTGGGCGATTTTTATGCCGAAGAGGCGACAGAAGCGACATGAGGAACGGAGTGGACACGTGACGCGCAGCGTGTACGTGACCGGGATCGACCGCGGTGACGGCCGCCAGGTCGTGGAGCTGGGGGTCATGGAACTCCTCACCCGGCAGGTCGACCGGGTGGGCGTGTTCCGTCCGCTCGTCCACGACGGGCCCGATCGGCTGTTCGAGCTGCTGCGGGCCCGGTACCGCCTCGCGCAGGACCCGGCGACGGTCTACGGCATGGACTACCGGGAGGCGTCCGCGCTCCAGGCCGAGCAGGGCACGGACGAGCTGGTCTCCGCCCTCGTCGACCGCTTCCACCTGGTGGCCCGGGACTACGACGTGGTCCTGGTCCTCGGCACCGACTTCGCCGACACCCAGCTGCCGGACGAGCTGTCCCTGAACGCCCGGCTCGCCAACGAGTTCGGCGCCTCGGTCATCCCCGTGGTGGGCGGCCGCAAGCAGACCGCCGAGGCGGTGCTGGCCGAGACCCGCAACGCCTACCGCGCCTACGACGGGCTCGGCTGCGACGTGCTGGCCATGGTCACCAACCGGGTGGCCCGAGAGGACCGCGACAAGATCGCCGAGCGGCTGGCCGACCGGCTGCCGGTGCCCTGCTACGTGGTCCCGGACGAGCCCGCCCTCTCCGCGCCGACGGTCGCCCAGATCGCCCAGACCCTGGACGCCAGGGTGCTGCTCGGCGACGACTCCGGCCTCGCCCGGGACGCGATGAACTTCGTCTTCGGCGGCGCCATGTTGCCCAACCTGCTGGGCGCCCTGACCCCGGGCTGCCTGGTGGTCACCCCGGGCGACCGGGCCGACCTGGTCGTGGGCTCGCTGGCCGCGCACAGCGCCGGCACCCCGCCGATCGCCGGTGTGCTGCTGACGCTCAACGAGGTGCCGCGCGACGAGATCCTCACCCTGGCCGCCCGGCTCGCCCCGGGCACCCCGGTGCTGTCGGTGTCCGGCAACAGCTTCCCCACCGCCGAGCAGCTGTTCTCCCTGGAGGGCAAGCTGAACGCGGCCACCCCGCGCAAGGCGGAGACCGCGCTCGGCCTGTTCGAGCGCCACGTCGACACCGCCGAGCTGGCCCGCCGGGTCTCGGCGCCGAGCAGCGACCGGGTCACCCCGATGATGTTCGAGCACAAGCTGCTGGAGCAGGCCCGCTCCGACAAGCGCCGCGTGGTGCTCCCGGAGGGCACCGAGGAGCGGGTGCTGCACGCGGCCGAGGTGCTGCTGCGCCGGGGCGTGTGCGACCTGACCCTGCTCGGCCCCGAGGACCGGATCCGCAAGAAGGCCGCGGACCTCGGCATCGACCTCGGCGACACCCAGCTGATCGACCCGGCCACCTCCGGGCTGCGCGACGCCTTCGCCGAGAAGTACGCGGCCCTGCGCGCCCACAAGGGCGTCACGGTGGAGCTGGCCTACGACGTCGTCTCCGACGTGAACTACTTCGGCACCCTGATGGTCCAGGAGGGCCTGGCCGACGGCATGGTCTCCGGCTCGGTGCACTCCACGGCCGCCACCATCCGGCCCGCCTTCGAGATCATCAAGACCCGGCCGGACGCCTCCATCGTCTCGTCGGTGTTCTTCATGTGCCTGGCCGACAAGGTGCTGGTCTACGGTGACTGCGCGGTCAACCCGGACCCGAACGCCGAGCAGCTCGCGGACATCGCCATCCAGTCGGCGGCCACCGCGGCCCGGTTCGGTGTGGAGCCGCGGATCGCGATGCTGTCGTACTCCACCGGCACCTCCGGCTCGGGCGCCGACGTGGACAAGGTGCGCGAGGCCACCGAGCTGGCCCGCTCGCGCCGGCCGGACCTGAAGATCGAGGGCCCGATCCAGTACGACGCGGCCGTGGAGCCGTCCGTCGCGGCGACCAAGCTGCCCGACTCGGATGTGGCCGGGCAGGCGACGGTTCTGATCTTCCCGGACCTCAATACGGGCAACAACACCTACAAGGCCGTGCAGCGCTCGGCCGGCGCGATCGCCGTCGGCCCGGTCCTGCAGGGCCTGCGCAAGCCGGTCAACGACCTGTCCCGCGGCGCCCTCGTCCAGGACATCGTCAACACGGTCGCCATCACGGCGATCCAGGCCCAGACCCCCACCCCCACCGAGAAGGCGTCCCAGCAGTGACCTCCCCCACCCGTGTCCTCGTCCTCAACTCCGGCTCCTCGTCGCTGAAGTACCAGCTGCTGGACATGCGGGACAGCAGCCGCCTCGCGGTGGGCCTGGTCGAGCGGATCGGCGAGCAGACCTCCCGGATCGAGCACACCTGCCTCACCGGCGGCGGCACCCGCGAGCACACCGGCCCCATCGCCGACCACGAGGCCGCCCTCAAGGCGGTCGGGGAGGAGCTGAGCCGCGACGGCCTCGGCCTTGACTCCCCCGAACTGGCCGCCATCGGGCACCGGGTGGTGCACGGCGGGATGTTCTTCACCGAGCCCACCGTCATCGACGACGAGGTGCTCACCGAGATCGAGCGGCTGATCCCGGTCGCCCCGCTGCACAACCCGGCCAACCTCACCGGCATCCGCACCGCCCAGGCGCTGCGCCCGGACCTGCCCCAGGTCGCCGTCTTCGACACCGCGTTCCACACGACGATGCCGGAGTCCGCGGCGCGCTACGCCATCGACCCGAAGATCGCCGACCGCCACCGGATCCGCCGCTACGGCTTCCACGGCACCTCGCACGCCTACGTCTCCCGCGAGACCGCGCGGCTGCTGGGCAAGGACCCGTCCGAGGTCAACGTGATCGTGCTGCACCTGGGCAACGGCGCCTCCGCCTCCGCGGTGGAAAAGGGCCGCTGTGTGGACACCTCCATGGGACTGACCCCCTTGGAGGGGCTGGTGATGGGTACGCGGTCCGGTGATCTGGATCCGGCCGTCATCTTCCATTTGGCCCGGGTTGGCGATATGTCCATGGACGAGATCGACACTCTTCTCAACAAGAGGAGCGGCCTGTTCGGTCTGTGCGGGGACAACGACATGCGGGAGATCCGCCGCCGGATCGACGAGGGCGACGAAGAGGCCGCGCTCGCCTTCGACATTTACATTCACCGGATCAGGAAGTACATCGGCGCCTATTACGCGGTGCTCGGCACCGTGGACGCGGTGGCCTTCACGGCCGGGGTCGGGGAGAACGCGGCACCGGTGCGGGAGGCGGCGATCGCGGGCCTGGAGAGCCTGGGCCTGGCCGTCGACCCCGAGCGCAACGCCGTGCGCGGCGGCGGGGCGCGGCTGATTTCGCCGGACACCGCCCGGGTGGCGGTCGCCGTGGTGCCGACGGATGAAGAACTGGAGATCGCGACGCAGACCTACGCACTGGTCGGAAAGAACAACTGAATAGCACCTGAGCGGTGTGGCACTCATTTGTATCTTCCGCCAGACGGAATATTCCGTAGCGAAACAAACCGATAGGATCGCCCCATGCGCCGTTCGAAAATCGTCTGTACTCTCGGCCCCGCGGTCGACTCCCACGAGATGCTCGTCGCCATGATCGAGGCGGGCATGAACGTAGCCCGCTTCAACTTCAGCCACGGCACCCACGCCGAGCACCAGGCGCGGTACGACCGCGTCCGGGCCGCGTCCAAGGAGACCGGCCGCCCCATCGGCGTCCTCGCCGACCTCCAGGGCCCGAAGATCCGTCTGGAGACCTTCGCCGAGGGTCCGGTCGAGCTGGAGCGCGGTGACGAGTTCGTCATCACGACCGAGGACGTGCCGGGCGACAAGCACATCTGCGGTACGACGTACAAGGGGCTGCCGGGCGATGTCTCGCGCGGCGACCAGGTCCTGATCAACGACGGCAACGTCGAGCTGAAGGTCCTGGACGTCGAGGGCCCGCGGGTGCGGACGATCGTCATCGAGGGCGGTGTCGTCTCCGACCACAAGGGCATCAACCTGCCCGGCGCGGCCGTGAACGTGCCCGCGCTGAGCGAGAAGGACGTCGAGGACCTGCGCTTCGCCCTCCGCATGGGCTGCGACATGGTCGCGCTGTCCTTCGTCCGGGACGCCAAGGACATCCAGGACGTGCACCGCGTCATGGACGAGGAGGGCCGCCGCGTCCCCGTCATCGCCAAGGTGGAGAAGCCGCAGGCGGTGGAGAACATGGAGGACGTCGTCGCGGCGTTCGACGCGGTGATGGTCGCCCGTGGTGACCTCGCCGTCGAGTACCCGCTCGAAAAGGTCCCCATGGTGCAGAAGCGCCTGATCGAGCTGTGCCGGCGCAACGCCAAGCCCGTGATCGTCGCGACCCAGATGATGGAGTCGATGATCACCAACTCCCGGCCGACCCGCGCCGAGGCCTCGGACGTGGCCAACGCGATCCTGGACGGCGCCGACGCGGTCATGCTGTCGGCCGAGTCCTCGGTGGGCGCGTACCCGGTCGAGACGGTCAAGACCATGTCGAAGATCGTCACCGCGGCCGAGCAGGAGCTGCTGTCCAAGGGTCTGCAGCCGCTGGTGCCGGGCAAGAAGCCGCGCACCCAGGGCGGTTCGGTGGCCCGCGCGGCCTGCGAGATCGCCGACTTCCTCGGCGGCAAGGGCCTGATCGCGTTCACCAAGTCCGGTGACACCGCGCGCCGGCTGTCCCGCTACCGGGCCACCCAGCCGATCATCGCCTTCACCACGGACGAGTCGACCCGCAACCAGCTCACCCTGAGCTGGGGCGTCGAGTCCTACGTCGTGCCGTTCGTGAACACCACGGACGAGATGGTCGACCTGGTGGACCAGGAGGTCGCCAAGCTGAGCCGGTTCGACGCGGGCGACACCGTGATCATCACCGCCGGCTCGCCCCCCGGCGTCCCCGGCACCACCAACATGCTCCGCGTCCACCACCTGGGCAACCAGAGCAGCTGACCCGGCCGGTCCCGTGACACACCGAGGGCGCCCCCTGCGACAGGGGGCGCCCTCGGCCTTGTGCGGCTCCCGGACCGGCTTGTGCGACCGCTCAGTCGGTCGTGTACATGTGCATACCCGGAATGTGCAGGTTGCCGCCGAACTGGGCCGCCTGGACCACCTTGACGTGGGTGAAGTAGATCAGCGGGATGTTCAGCGGGGGCGGGCTGTCGGGGCTGAAGGTCACCGGGAGCAGCCCGAAGAGGTTCCCGGAGATGCTCTCGGTGTACATCACCGTGTCGCCGCCGGTGATGGTGGACGTCGAGTCCTTGGCGGCCTGGACGTGGTAGGTCTTGTTCGCCTGCTTGTCCTTGACCGTCTGGTGCAGGTCACCGATCTCGGTGCCGCCCGAGATGACGTACTTCAGCACCTTCTTCGTGGTGCCGTTCGCCCTCCTCACCTCCACGATGCCCTGGTAGTCGGCGCCCTTGAGGTACAGGGAGCTGGCGTCCAGGTACCAGGGGTCGTCCGCCACCGCCACGGTGTTGTCGACGCCGCCCTCTTCGTCCGTGGCCACCGGGCAGTCCTCCGGGGCGGCGGACTCGCTCCCGGACGGGCTCGGCGTGCCCGAAGGGCTGGACGACGGGGCGTCCGAAGGGGTGGACGACGGGGTGGACGGAGGACTGGTCGACGGGGTCGGGGTCGGGGTCGGGGTCGCGTCCCCGGCCGGCTCGGTGGTGTCCTTCCCGCCGGACTTCGTGCCGGTGCCGGTGGTGTCGTCGGCCGCCTTGACCGTGTCCCCGGCCGGCTCGGTGGTGTCCTCGGTCTTCGGCGACCGGGACGCCGTAGGGGCCGGGTCCGAAGCCTCCGTGGAGGTACCGGTGTCGTCGTCCCGGCCGCCGGTGAGGAGGTCACCGACCGCGTCGCCGATGGTGTCCAGGAGGTTCCCGTCCCGGGTCTGCGTCGGCGCGTCCGTGTCACCGCCGGAGCCCGAACCCGGGTCGGCCGCACCGGAGTCCGGTCCGGAGCGGTCCGAACTCGTGCCGGACGAGCCGGAGTTGCCCGCGTCCGGCCCGGCGGAAGCGGAGTCCGAAGTCGCGGTCGGGGCGGGCGTGGCCTTGTCGTCGGAACCTGAATCCGGCGAAGAGGCACCACCCTTCTCCCGCGTCTTCTCGCTCGCGCTCTCCTTGCCGCTCGCAGTGGTCTCCTTCGACGGCGCGTCCGACGGGTTCTCGGAGGCGGACGGCGACGGTGACCGGGAAGGGTCCTTGTCCTTGCCTTTCTCCTCGTCCAGCGCCTTGACGCAGGCCTCGTACTCCTCACGCGTCAGGTCCTTGGCCGACGCGGAGGTGGACGCGGACGGGTGCGGGGACGGGGAAGAGGAGTTGCCGTTGTTGTCGGCGAGGGCCAGCGTGGACGTGAGGCCCATGCCCATGAGCACGGCCGTGGGCATCGCCACGGAGGCTATGGCCTTGCCGGCCGGCATGTGGAACCTGGTGAACAGTGACTTCCTGGGGGCCGCGTGGCGGGGCCCGGTTCTCCCGCGGGACCCGTCCACGTCACTCCCGCGGGTCACCTCGTCAGCCGGCACTGTGCCTCCCGTTCGCCCCGTTGGCCGGGATCGTTCCTGACAGGTCGTTGGATCCCTGCACCCCGTGGGCCGTCCCGGACCCCGCGTCCCCGGGAGCACCGTCGTCGCCGGCCGGGGCCGCCGCTGCCCGCCCCGCCGACTTGTCCGGCGCCCAGGCCACCGCCATGGCACCGCCGAACAGCGAGAGCAGGAACCCGACGATGAAGCCACCGAAGTTGGAGACCGGGAGGGACACCAGCGCCAGCAGGATCGCGGCGACGCCGGCGAAGACCCGCACGTGCTGCTGGAACCACAGGGTCAGGCCCAGGACGACGAGGAGCACACCGATGATCAGGGACCCCGCTCCCGCGGTGGTCGCCATCGCCACCGTGAGCTGACCGAACTTGATGTGCGCGTACGGGAAGTACATGATCGGAAAGCCGCCGAGCATGACGTACAGTCCCGCCCAGAACGGGCGGCGGCCCCGCCAGGCGCGGAACTGCAGCCTCCGGCGGGTGAACTGACCGGGTGCGGCGGCAGAAGTCTCGGCGCTCATGGACAACAGCTCCCTGGTGCGGCGTTGCTCTGGTGATGTGGTACTGGCTGGGAAGGCCAAGGGGTGAGGGGAGGGCGGGGAAACCGGTGGCTCCCCCGCCCGTCATCGTGTGCCTAGTAGCACTCGATTCCCTTGCCGCTGCCCCAGCTCAGACCCATGTGCAGGTTGGACAGCTTGAACGAGCCGGCGGTCGTCGCCCACGCCGTCTGCTCCACGTTGGTCAGCGTGGCCGTCTTGGCCTGCTGCGCGAACCCGAAGGGGCTGGCCTTCTGCTGGGCGTACTCCTCGGGGTTGGGCTTGGGGCCCTTGGTGGCGCTGCCGGCCGCGACACCGATGTCCATCTCCCCGAACAGAGCCTCTTCGGCCTTGAGGTTGGCGACGTCGATGTAGAGCTGCTCCGCATGGACCTTCTTGCCCTGGTCACCCGCGGTCAGCTTGAGGGTGACCTTCTTGCCCAGCAACGGAATGGGAGTGACCACGGACTGGCACATGTCGGTGATCTCGGCCGATTTGAACGCCGAGATCGCCACCGGATGCGCCTGGTCCTCTTTGCCGTCGAGGGACTTGCCCGTGTCGATCGCGCCGTACTGGGTGAAGCCCGTGCCTTCGAGCAGACCGGCGCGGACCTTGAACTCCTGCCCCGACACACTGAACGAAGCCGCGAGAGCGCCCTGCGCGAGGGCGACACCTATCGCGGCTGTAGCGGCCACGCTGGGCACCATGACCACAGCGAACCGCTTCCATCTGGTCCCGCCACGCACCTGGGACTCCATATTTCCTCCTTCTCGGACGTACATCTCCTGGCCCGGCTCGCCCTCGGTTCGGCGGCTCAGCCGGGCAGGGATGGGAGAAGTGCTACGTCCTCGGAAAGGAGAGCGCCCGCACTCGGCGGCGCACTGCGCGCCCGAATCACCGGCGATCACCCCCGAGCGACAACCACTGGGTCGCGCCTGACACACATCACGCACAACCTTGCTGGACAGGCTTCGCCGGGGTGGCGAAGACCCCCCTGCCCTGGACCCGGCGCCACTGCCGCCGGCCCCGCTCGGTGGGGACCCAGATTGCCCCGTGACCCGGCCGGCTGCCGGGGTACGGGAATGGACCGAGCGTCGCCGATCGTGGTGCATTCTCGGCCTGGACACAAGGGGGTTCGTTACTGGCTAGTAACGGCGAGATAACCGGAGGACGACCTACCGGTCTCGGAGCGCGACGTACGGTCGCACCGCTGGGCAGAGCAAAGCCGTTGATCCCTGGACGAATCCAGACAGACCAACGGCCTCGATTTACTCGGAGTAACAGCGGCCGCGTTTCCCAAGATTTGGTAAAGCGCGACCGCCGTGGCGCCCTGGCGGAGAATCTTTCACCACGGCATCACAAGCCGTGGCCGGGTACCGCCCCTCAGAAAAGGGCGCGCGCGAGGGCCCTGCGAGCCGCCACGACCCGCGGGTCCTCCTGGCCCACGACCTCGAACAGCTCCAGCAGCCGGCGCCGTACGGCGTCCCGGTCGTCACCCGCCGTACGCTGCACGGTCTCGATCAGCCGGCCGAACGCGTCCTCGACGTGACCGCCCACCAGATCCAGGTCGGCGGCGGCGATCTGCGCCTCGGCGTCCTTGGGCTTGTCGGCGGCTTCCTGACGCACCTTCTGCGGGTCCATGCCCTGCACGCGCCGGAGCAACTCGGCCTGCGCCAGGCCCAGCTTGGCCTCCGGGTGGGCCGGATCGTCGGCCAGCACGTTCTGGTACGCCCGCACGGCGCCGTCCAGGTCGCCCGCGTCCAGCGCCTGCGCGGCGGCGTTCAGCGCCGCGTCGTACGGGCCCTCGGCCGGCGCGGCCACCGGCGCGCCGCCCGGCTCGGCCTCCGGGTCGACGGTCAGGCCGGTCAGGCCGAAGCGCTGCTCGGCCACCGCCACCAGCTGGTCCAGGGTCTGCCGGATCTGCTCCTCGCCGGCCGCGCCCTGGAACAGCGGGAGGGCCTGGCCCGCGACGACGGCGAAGACGGCCGGGATGCCCTGGATCCCGAACTGCTGCATCAGCATCTGGTTGGCGTCGACGTCGATCTTGGCGAGGAGGAAGCGCCCGTTGTACTCGACGGCCAGCCGCTCCAGGACCGGGCTCAGCTGCTTGCAGGGCTGACACCACTCGGCCCAGAAGTCGATGACGACGGGGACTTCGGCGGAGCGCTGCAGGACGTCCCGCTCGAATCCTGCCTCATCGACGTCGATGACGAGATCGGCCGGGGAGACGGCCCCCGTCCCGCCCTGGCGGGCGGCTTCGGCGCGTGCCTGCTCGGCCTTGGCCTTGGCCTCCTGGGCCGCCTTCACCGCGGCGAGGTCGACGACACCGCTCATGGACATGTTCCGTGGCTGCATGCGTCTATCCTCCCCCGAGCCGGCGCCTGAACGAAAAAGCATTGTGTGGCGCCGGGTCCCCACCCGCGCCTTGTGGCCATCGCCCGTGTACGTCCCTCACGAGCTTTCGCTACGAGTCGTAGCGTAATGCCACGAGGGCATCGCGCGACACCGCACCCCGGTGATCTCCCTCACGGCCCCCCGGGACCCGCCGGTTATGGTCGGGGAATGCAGAGCCGCACCCCCGTCAGCCGTACCGGACGCCCGCGCAGCGCCGCCGCGGACACCGCGATCCTGGCCGCGACCCGGGAGGCTCTGGTCGAGCTGGGCTGGTCCAAGCTCACCCTGTCGGACGTCGCGACGCGCGCCGGGGTTGCCAAGACGACCCTGTACCGCCGCTGGGCAGGCAAGAACGAACTGGTCGTGGACGCCGTCGCGGAACTCTTCGACGAGCTGGAACTCCCCGACCTCGGCAGCCTCGCCGCCGACATCGAGGGCGTGGTCCTGCAGTTCGCGGCCATCCTCGCGCGCCCGGAGGCCCGCAGCGGGCTGATGGCGGTGGTCGCCGAGTCCACCCGCGACGACGCGCTGCGCGAACGCATCCGCGCCTCGATCGTGGACCGGCAGATGCGCCTGGTCCTCCAGGGCCGCGCCCGCGCCCAGCACCGCGGCGAACTCCCCCCGGAGCCGGACCCCGAGCAGGCGGCCCGCACGGTCGGCCTGATCTTCGACATGGTCGCGGGCGCGGTGGTCCACCGCACCCTGGTCAGCGGCAAACCGGCCGACGAGGAATGGGTCCACAGCTTCATCCGGATCCTCCTGCTGGGCCTCGCGGGAGCGGCCCGCACCCCCTAGGGAGCCCGCACGGACGTGCCGCCCGCGGGGACGTTTCCCGGCGGGCGGCACATCGGCGGTTCCGGTCAGAAGCCGGCCGGCTCGGTGTAGACCCCCCACTCGTCCCGCAGCACCCCGCAGATCTCGCCCAGGGTGGCCTCGGCGCGTACGGCGTCCAGCATCGGCTCGATCATGTTGGCCCCGGAACGGGCCGCCGCCAGCATGCCGTCGAGGGCGGCGCGCACGGCCGCCTCGTCGCGGGCCGCCTTGCGCTCGGCGAGGACCCGGACCTGCTCGCGCTCCACCTCGTGGCTGACCCGCAGGATCTCCAGGTCCCCGGTCACCGACCCGGTGTGGACGTTGACGCCCACCACCTTCTTGTCGCCCTTCTCCAGGGCCTGCTGGTAGCGGAAGGCGGACTCGGCTATCTCGCCGGTGAACCAGCCGTCCTCTATACCGCGCAGAATCCCGGAGGTGATGGGCCCGATCGGGTGACGCCCGTCCGGGTGAGCCCTGAGGCCCCGCTCCTTGATCTGCTCGAATATCTTCTCCGCGTCCGCCTCGATCCGGTCCGTCAGCTGCTCGACGTACCAGGAACCGCCCAGCGGGTCGGCCACATTGGCGACCCCGGTCTCCTCCATCAGCACCTGCTGGGTGCGCAGCGCGATCTCCGCCGCCTGCTCACTGGGCAGCGCGAGGGTCTCGTCCAGGGCGTTGGTGTGCAGCGAGTTCGTCCCGCCGAGCACGGCGGCCAGCGCCTCCACGGCCGTACGCACCACGTTGTTGTACGGCTGCTGCGCGGTCAGCGACACACCGGCCGTCTGGGTGTGGAACCGGAGCCACTGCGCCTTGTCGCTCTTCGCCCCGTACACGTCCCGCATCCACCGCGCCCAGATGCGCCGGGCCGCGCGGAACTTGGCGATCTCCTCGAAGAAGTCCACGTGCGCGTCGAAGAAGAAGGACAGCCCCGGCGCGAAGACGTCCACGTCCAGGCCGCGGCTGAGCCCCAGCTCGACGTACCCGAACCCGTCGGCCAGGGTGTACGCCAGTTCCTGCGCGGCCGTGGCCCCGGCCTCCCGGATGTGGTAGCCGGAGACCGAGAGCGGCTTGTACGCGGGGATGCCCGCCGCGCAGTACTCCATCAGGTCGCCGATCAGCCGCAGATGGGGCTCCGGCTGGAACAGCCACTCCTTCTGCGCGATGTACTCCTTGAAGATGTCCGTCTGCAGGGTCCCGTTGAGCACCCGCGGATCGACGCCCTGCCGCTCGGCGGCGACCAGGTACATGCAGAAGACGGGCACGGCCGGACCGCTGATGGTCATGGAGGTCGTCACATCCCCCAGCGGGATGTCCTTGAACAGCACCTCCATGTCGGCGGCCGAGTCGATGGCGACCCCGCAGTGCCCGACCTCGCCGAGCGAGCGCGGGTCGTCGGAGTCGCGCCCCATGAGCGTCGGCATGTCGAAGGCGACGGACAGCCCTCCGCCGCCCGCCGCGAGGATCATCTTGTACCGCTCGTTGGTCTGCTCGGCGTTGCCGAAGCCGGCGAACTGGCGGATGGTCCAGGTGCGCCCCCGGTAGCCGGTCGGATGGAGCCCGCGCGTGAAGGGGTACTCCCCGGGCCAGCCGATCCGCTCGAATCCCTCGTACGTGTCACCCGGCCGGGGCCCGTACACCGGTTCCACGGGGTCACCGGAGAGTGTGGTGAAGTCCGCGTCCCGCTTGCGCGCGGCGTCGTAACGGGCCTGCCAGCGGCGGCGGCCCTCCTCGATGGCGTGAGCGTCCATACCCTCGAATTTACTTGGACGTCCTAGTAAATGTCGATGGCAGACCGCCGCACGGTATCCGTACGGCGGTGTCGCTACGCCTCGGCGACGGCCGGGGTCTGCCCGGCGGCCTTGGCCTCGAGCTCGCGGCTGATCTTGCGCTCGACGAAGAACGCGGCCGTGGGGATCGTGCCCGCGATCAGCACCCACAGCTGCTTGCCGACCGGCCACTTCGCCTTGGAACCCAGGTCGAAGGCGAAGATCAGGTAGACCACGTACAGCCAGCCGTGGGCGATGGCGACGACCCGCGTGAAGTCGGCGGCGCCGTTCATGTCCAGCCCGTACTTCGCGATCATGCTCAGGCACAGCAGCACCAGCAGGACACCGGTGGTGTAGGCCAGGACGCGGTAGCGGGTCAGCACGCTCTTTTTCATGGAGTCGAGCGTAACCACCCGTTCCGGGAGATCTTGTCCCGGGTCACTCCTCCGTGAAGTCGTGTGCCGCGATCCGCAGCGGGCGGAACATCGCGAAGATCTCGCGGCACTCCTCCGCGTCGTACACGCCGAGCCCGAAGTCCATGGCCATCAGGTCGCGGGTGGCCGCGTCGACCACCTCGCGGCCCTTGTCGGTGATGACGGCGAGGGTGCCCCGGCCGTCGTTGGGGTTGGGACGCTTGGCCACCAGCCCGGACCTCACCAGCCGGTCCACGGTGTTCGTCACGGACGTGGGATGCACCATCAGCCGCTCACCGATCTTGGACATCGGCAGCTCACCGGCCTTGGAGAAGGTGAGCAGGACGAGCGCCTCGTAGCGGGCGAACGTCAGCCCGTACGGCTTGACCACCGCGTCGACCTCCGCGAGCAGGATCTGCTGGGCCCGCATGATGGAGGTGATCGCGGCCATGGAGGGCACGTTTCCCCATCGCTGCTTCCACAGCTCGTCGGCGCGGGCGATGGGGTCGAACGGAAGGCTGAGAGGCTTGGGCACGTCATCAGACCCTACCGGCCGGTCATATGCCGGTCAGCCCTGTCTCGGCTTTCGGTCACCGGCCGTTCCCGCCGGGCGCGCAGGGCGAGCACGCGGCAGCACAGGGTGCCGAGCGCGCCGGCGCCCGTGACGGCGGCCCGCACCCCCACCGCCTGCGCGGCCGGCCCGGCCAGCGCCATGCCCGCGCCCTGGAACGTCATCAGCCCGGCGCTCAGCACGGTCATGGCCCGACCGCGCAGTTCCTCGGGCACCACCCGCACGAACCACTGGTCCAGCCCGAGGGTGTACGCCGATCCGGCCCCGGACAGCAGCAGGAGCAGCAGGGAGCCGGCGAGCCCGGGACGCAGGGCGAGACCGCTGTGGCTGCCGATGCCCCGGTGGGGGCACGCGCCGGACCGGCTCGGGCCGCCGCCGCTCGGCCCGGCCGCGACGTTCGAGGAGGAGATCGCGGCCGTCCGGGCGTCCGATCCCGAGGCGGCCCGCGAGGACACCGCCCGGTCGCCGGCCTGCACCCCGGGCGCCCTGGAGTCGGGGCACGGCCGGGCCTGGCTGGCGGATCCGGCGCGGATGGTCCGGGAGCTGGCGGACGTCCTGGAGCGGGCGTGGCGGGTGCTGGTGGAGCCGGACCGGCCGCGGCTGCGGGCCCTGCTGGAGGCGGACGTGGTCTTCCACTCGCGGCGGCCGGCCGAGGTGGGGCTCGGCAGGCTGCTGCCGGAGCTGGACCCCCGGCTGTCCTGGAACGGCCGGACGCTGGCCCTCGCGCCGCACCTCGAGTACGCCCGCGACCTCGGCGGGCGGGGTCTGGTGCTGATGCCGAGCGTCTTCTCCTGGCCGGACGTGGTCACGGATTTCGAGGCCCCGTGGCAGCCCACGCTGGTCTATCCGGCCCGCGGTCCGGGGGGCCTGTGGACGGAGCCGGGCGCCCGGGACGCCGAGGCGCTGGTACGGCTGCTGGGCCGCAACCGCGCCGCCGTCCTCGTAGCGCTGGCGGAACCCGCGACCACCGGTGCCCTCGCCCACCGGCTGGGCCTCGCGCCGTCCTCGGTGTCGTCCCACCTGACGATCCTGCGCGACGCGGGCCTGCCGACCTCCCGCCGCTACGGCCACCAGGTGCTGTACGAGCGGACGCCGCTGGGGGTGGCGCTGGCGTCGGGAGGGTGACGGCCCCCGGACGGAAGGGGCGCGGGCAACCGTCATGCCACACCGGCACCCGCCGCCCCCGGCTACTGGGTCCGCCGCCGCAGCCGGTGCCGTACGGCGCGCTGGGCGACCGGGCCCAGGGACTCCACCGCGGCGACCAGGGCCCCCAGCTGCTCCAGCGCGTCCAGCGCCGCCCCGGCCCCGGCCTCGTCCACCCCTTCGTACAGCTCGATCCCGACGAAGGACGCGGCGACCGCGCGCGCCAGCCCCGCCGGATCGGTGAACTCGCCGAACGGTGTCGCCGCCAGGACGCGGCGCAGGGCCTGCTCGATCTCGGTGATCCACAGGTCGAGCCCGGCGGCGGTGGCCGGGCCCAGGCCGGGGTGGGTCGGGGCGCCGGCCAGCAGCTGGCCGAGCAGGGCGACATGACCCCCGGCCCGCTCGCGCTCGTGGATCTCGCGGCCGACGGTCAGGAGTTCGGACAGCGTGCCCACCTCGGCGAGCCGCTCCCGGTAGCGGGCCACCGCCTTTTCCGCGCCGTACCGGCAGGCCGCGGCGAGCAGTTCGTCCACGGATCCGAAGTGGTAGAAGACCAGCGCCTGGTTGACGCCGGCCGTCGCGGCCACCGTACGGGCCGAGGTCTTGGCGATGCCCTGTTCGGTGAGGGTGCGCAGGGCGCCCTCCAGCAGTCTGGTCTTGGTCTCCAGGGACTTCGCGGTCTCCGGGCTCATGCGCGCGCCTCCTCCCGCACCGGGCGCAGTCCGGGCCGTACGCCGCGGGTGCGGATGTCGGTGTACGAGGCGGTGAAGGACCCCTCGTAGCCGAAGAGCGGCCCGAAGTACCGGTTCACCACGCGCACCCGGATGCGGAAACGGCCGGTGGTGTCGTCGTAGGACTCGCGCACCTCGGCGGTGGCGCCGACGAGGTCGGGGACGCGGAGGTCCACCGGGCCCTCCCGGAACCGGTGTGTCCCGGAGCGGATGAGCAGGGAGCCGTCGGGTTCGGCGTGGAAGCGCAGGTCGGTGGCGAGGTGCTGGTGGGTGCCGAGGTAGTCCAGGACGCGGTCGCCGCGGGGGCCGAGGACCATCTGCGCGTCGAAGCGGCGGGGCCGGCCGGGCAGGTCGAAAGTGCGCACGAAGCTCACCGTCTCACGGCCGAAGCCGTCGGTGTACGGCACGTTCTCGATCACGAAGGGGACGTTCCGGCCGGCCCGCGGGACGAGGATGTTGCGGGTGCCGCCGAGGGCGAGGAACGGCTTGACGAACGCCGGTCCGTGCCAGATCCGGTCCATCACGCCCCGGCCGGTGCATGCCTCGCCGCTGGTCAGGCCGACCGAGAAGCGGCGGCGCAGGGCGGGGTGGAGGCGGTCGAAGGCGGGGCCCATCGCGGCCTGGAAGATCGAGGTCATCGGCACTTCTCCAGGGGCGTCGTCGGTGCGGGTCCGGGGGTGTCTTCGGCGTTCGGCCCGCGGGCGTGGTCGGTGCTGGTCCAGGGGTATCGCCGGTGCGGGTCCGCAGGCGTCGTCGGTGCGGGTCCGGGGAGGCGCTTCGTCATCCGTGTTCCTCCAGCGTCTTCAGCAGGCGGGGCGCCCTGGTGCGGGTGGCCGGCGCGCGCAGGCAGCGGCGGGCGGCCGGGGTGCCGGCGAGGGGTGCTTTGAACAGGGCGAGGAAGACGCCGGGTACGAGCAGCAGCGGGCACAGGTAGGCCGTCGCGTCGGCGAAGGGGCCGGGCAGGCCGGGGGGCGAGCCGTGGCCGAGCACGGTCAGGCAGAGGGCGAGGACCAGGGCCCGGACGGTGAGTTCGGCGAGCCAGTTGCGGCGGGCCCGCTCCGGGGTGATGCCCCGCTCCAGCCAGAGCCGGAGCCGGTCGAAGGACCAGGCGGTCGCCCAGCCCATGAGGGGGCGGAACAGCAGGCGGTCGGCGAGGGCGCCGGGGCGGCCCCAGCGCGGGCGGTAGTCGTAGCCGGTGAGGAAGCGGACGCCGTGGGCGTCGGGCACGTAGCGCCAGTAGCCGCTGCCCTCGGCGATGAGGGAGAGGGGGTGGGGGGAGGAGAAGCGCAGGGCGGAGGTGCGGGTGCCGTCGGCGCGTTCCTTCTCGCCGGCGGCGACGCCGGTGCCGGAGACGGTGAGGAACGGCAGCACGCGCGTGGCGTAGCGGAAGCGCTGGGGTTCGCCTTCCGCGCGCGGGAGGTGGTCGATCTGGGTGAAGCGCAGGTCCCAGCGTTGGTGCCGGGCGGGGTCCTGGGTGCGCGCCCACAGGTCGTCGAGGTCGGCGCGGATGTGCGTCTCTATGTAGAGACCCATGTGTTCCCCCACGTGAGCACGGTGTTTGAGCGACTGCTCAAATCGTCTGGCGCCGAACGTACACCGCTTTGAGCGATCGCTCAAATGTCGGGGACGGGAAAACCCCGGCCCAGAGGACCGGGGTTTCCGCGGAAAGGGTGCGCCCTACTGGGCGAGGTACCGCTCGACGGTCTCCACCTTGCTGGTGAGGCCGTCGGTCACCCCGGGGCGGATGTCGGCCTTGAGGACGAGCGACACGCGCGGGGCGCGGGCCTCCACGGCGGCGACGGCGCGCTTGACGACGTCCATGACCTCGTCCCACTCGCCCTCGATCGAGGTGAACATGGCGTCGGTGCGGTGGGGCAGGCCCGACTCGCGGACCACGCGCACGGCGTCCGCTACGTACTCCCCCACGTCCTCACCGACACCGAGGGGCGTCACGGAAAAGGCGACGATCATGCGTTCACGACTCCTTCCTGGCGGGCGCGGGCGGCGATGACGGCGTCCTCGGCCTCGCGGCGCAGCTTGCGCTCGGCGAAGAAGCCGCCGGTGGGCAGGACCGACAGGACGAAGTAGAGGGCGGCCGTCTTCAGGGGCCACTTGGTGCGGTTCCAGGCGTCCGCCCAGAAGATCACGTACAGGATGAAGAGGACGCCGTGGATCGCTCCCATCACGGGGACCGCGTCGAAGTCCGTGGTCCGCTTCAGCACCGAGCAGACGAGCAGGATCAGGAAGGACACGGCCTCGGGGGCCGAGACCAGGCGGAGGCGGCGGAGGGCGGTGGCGGTCTTGATGTCCACGGGTCACCTTCGGTGGGAGGGTCGACGACGGTCTGCCGGTTACGGACTG
This sequence comes from Streptomyces sp. DSM 40868, assembly GCF_011820545.1. NCBI lineage: Bacteria > Bacillati > Actinomycetota > Actinomycetes > Kitasatosporales > Streptomycetaceae > Streptomyces > Streptomyces sp. DSM 40868. Next base: position 5,949,014 of record NZ_CP050504.1, on the reverse strand, counting down.
CCGGTTTGTGCGTGCCGATGCGTGCCGGGCCGGCCGACGGCGGAACCCGGTTTGTGAACGCACGCACAAGCGTTCCCCCATTGTGGCAAACCCCGCCCCTAGGGGTCGGCTCAGGGTGGGTTTCCACCCGTGGGCCCTGTTCCGTCCACCCGTGCCGCCGCTAGTTTCGCAGCGTGGCGATGTTCCGACTCCAGGGCAGCAAGGTGCTCGCCGTCGACATGACCGGGGATGCCGTGAAGGCGAAGAACGGCTCGATGGTCGCGTACGACGGGCAGATGGCCTTCAAGAAGCTGAGCGGCGGCGGCGAGGGGCTGCGGGGAATGGTGACCCGGCGGCTCACCGGCGAGCAGATGACGGTGATGGAGGTGAAAGGGCATGGGACGTGCTGGTTCGCGGACCGGGCGTCCGAGATCAACCTGGTCTCCCTCCAGGGGGACAAGCTCTACGTCGAGGCGGGCAATCTGCTGGTGACGGACGCGGGGCTGCGCACGGGCACGACGTTCACCGGGGTGCGCGGCGCCTCCCAGGGCAACGGCCTGTTCACGACGACCGTGGAGGGACACGGGCAGGCGGCGATCCTCTCCGACGGTCCGGCGGTCGTCCTCCGGGTGACCCCGCAGTACCCGCTGACCGTCGACCCGGGCGCCTACGTCGCCCACCAGGGTGACGTCCGGCAGTCCTTCCAGTCCGGTGTGACGTTCCGCACGTTCCTCGGGGAGGGCGGCGGCGAGGCCTTCCAGATCCGCTTCGAGGGCGACGGGCTGGTGTACGTGCAGCCGAGCGAGCGGACCACGATCGCGGGGGACGTGTGATGACCTTCCGGGAGATCAACTCCAAGATGGTGGAGGCGACCGTGACGCCGGGGCAGCGGCTGTTCAGCCAGCGCGGCGCGATGCTCGCCTACCGCGGGGACGTGTCCTTCACGCCCAACCTCCAGGGCGGCCAGGGCGGGCTGATGTCCATGATCGGGCGCCGGGTGGCCGGCGAGGCGACCCCGCTGATGACCGTCGAGGGCAGCGGCACGGTGTTCTTCGGGCACGGCGGCCACCACGTCCAGGTGATCACCCTCTCCGGTGACACGCTCTACGTGGAGGCCGACCGGCTGCTCGCCTTCGAGGGCACCCTGCGGCAGGGCACGATGTTCCTGGGCGCCCAGGGCGGGGTGATGGGTCTGGTGCGCGGGCAGGTCACCGGGCAGGGGCTGTTCACGACCACGCTCCAGGGGCACGGCTCGGTGGCGGTGATGGCGCACGGCGGCGTCTTCGAGGTCCCGGTCACCCCGCAGCGCCCGGTCCATGTCGACCCGCAGGCGTACGTCGCCCACCACGGCGAGATCCGCAACAGGCTGTCCACCGCGCTCGGCTGGCGCGAGATGGTGGGCCGCGGCTCCGGCGAGGCCTTCCAGCTGGAGCTGAGCGGCAACGGCACGGTGTACGTCCAGGCGTCGGAGGAGAAGCTGTGAGCACCTACGGAACCCCGGGCGCCGGACCGGTCGTGCACGACCCGCTGACGCTGCCCGCCGACGACAACGTCAACGCGTACACCTTCTGTGTGGAGCTGAAGGGCGGGCAGTGGTTCCTGCAGAAGGGAAAGATGATCGCCTACTACGGGTCGATCGAGTTCAACGGCATCGGGCACGGGCGACTCGACCGGCTTGTCCGTACGTCGTTTCATTCGCCACTGCACGCGAGCGACTGGGTCGTGGCGGAGGGCTCGGGGAAGATGCTGCTGGCCGACCGGGCGTTCGACGTCAACTCCTACGACCTGGACGACGGGAACTTGACCATTCGCGCGGGCAATCTGCTCGCTTTTCAGCCAAGTCTCGCGCTCAAACAGTCGATCGTCCCGGGTTTTCTGACCCTTATCGGAACCGGAAAGTTCGTAGCCGCATCAAACGGTCCGGTGGTGTTCGTGGAACCTCCCATCCGGGTGGACCCGCAGGCGCTCGTCGGGTGGGCCGACTGCCCGTCCCCGTGCCATCACTACGACCATGGGTACCTGACGGGTGTACTGGGCGGTCTACGTGCGATGACGGGCTTGGGCGGGGTCTCCGGGGAGGAGCACCAGTTCGAGTTCGCCGGCGCGGGGACGGTCCTGCTGCAGTCGACCGAGACCCTCATGGCCGAGGTGGCGACGGGGGCGGTTCCGCCCGAACCCGGGGTGCCGGGAGGTGGCGGAACGACACCGGGCGGACACGGTCCGCAATCGTCGGGTCCACCGCGCCTTCCCGGACAGCTGGGAGACCTCCAGCGTCGCTTCGGGCTGTGAGCGGTAGTCTGCGGAGTGTGACGTCGAACGCGTGCGCACGTCACACCACCCAAGTTAGTTCGCCATTCAACTTCTTAGGTAGACTTCATTCATGGAGACCGAGACGGCCACGCGCTGGCTGACCGATGCGGAGCAGTGCGCCTGGCGCACCCACCTGGAGGTCAACAGGCTGTTGACGTACCAGCTCGAAAAGGATCTGCAGCCGTTCGGCCTGACAATGAACGACTACGAGATCCTGGTGAACCTGTCCGAGTCGGAGGACGTCCGGATGCGGATGAGCGACCTGGCCTCCGCGACCCTTCAGTCCAAGAGCCGGCTCTCGCACCAGATCACGCGCATGGAGAACGCCAACCTGGTGCGCCGCGAGAACTGTGACACCGACCGGCGGGGACTGTACGCCGTGCTCACGGACCACGGCATGGAGATGATGCGGAAGGTCGCCCCGCACCACGTGGCATCGGTGCGCCGGCACTTCATCGACCTGCTGTCGCCGGACGCGCTGATGGAACTGGACAAGGCGCTCAAGCCGGTCGCCGAGCACCTGAGAGGACAGCGGGGACGCCCCTGAGCCCACCGCGCGCGGGCGGCGGCGCCCCGGCTCCCCGCCGCCCACGCAAACCACCCGGCACCCCGCACCCGGCACCCGCGCGAGCCCACCCGGCACCACTCACGGCCTCCCGTGAGCCGCCCGGCCCCCTTCACCGGCACCCGCCAGGGACGGCCCCGGCCACCCCGGGGCACACCGCCCAGCGTCGCCACGCACCCACACGGCCACCCGCACCACCAGGCCCACACGGCGGCGGCCACCGTCACCGGAGCAGGGCGCATCGGCGGCCCTAGGCGGGCGGGCGGTGGCGGCGGTTTCGTTCATCCGCCCGCGCGAGCCCACCCGGCCCCGCCCATCGGGCGTCCGCCCGGTGCCGGACCGGGAGCCCGTTCCACCGCGCTCAGTGGTCCGACGGCAGCCGAGGTCGCGCACCGAGCACATCGATCGGCGTCCGCCGCTCACCCGCACGGGCGACGGCGGCTGAGAACGTCTACCGGCGGGTTTCACAACAGGCGGTCGCAGGCGCCGGCCGGGGGCAGCCGCATGCCACACGGCCGCCGCTCCACTCCGCCCGGCCGGTGCCGTCGTCGGCGGCGGGCGGGTGGTGACGGTGTGCTCGGTCATCCGTGGTCGCCGGGGGCCGGTGCGGGGGACGGCGTCGGTGCGGGCGTACGGCCCGGCCTCGCCGTGCGGACGGTGGCGGCCGCGGCCGTTGCGAGGGCGGCGGTGCCCGCCAGGGCGAAGCACAGGGGCAGCGGCAGGCGGCCGATCAGCAGGCCGGCCGCCAGGGCACCGGCCGAACTCCCCGCGTTGACCCCGGTGTTCACCCAGGCACCGGCCTGGATGCGGGTCTCCTGCGTCGCCGTCTCGTCGGCCAGCAGATACGCGGTCGTCAGCGCCGGGGCGATGAACGCGCCCGCTAGGGCCAGCACGCCGGACAGGGTCCACAGGCCGGGGGCCAGCCCCGCCGCCGCCAGCACCAGTCCGAAGGCCGCGGCGAACCCGCACAGCCGGGCGCGGGCGGACGCACGCCAGCGCACCGCCCCGACCGCGAGTCCGCCGACCGCGCTGCCCGCCGACAGGGCGCCCAGGACCCAGGGGACCAGCGAGGTGTCGTAGGAGCGTGCCTCGGCGAAGGCCAGCACCAGCAGTTCCACGGCACTGATGGCGAGCCCGAGGCCCAGCGCGACCACGACCGCCGGCAGCAGCCCCCGCACCGGGACGGACGGCCGCCGGCGGGCGGCGGGGCGCGGGCCGGGCAGCGCCGGGGAGGTGACGAAGGCACAGGTGCCAGCCACGTTCAGGGCCGCGCTCAGCAGGATCCCGGCGGCCGCCGGGGCGACGCCCAGCAGCGCGCCGACCAGCGCCGGACCGGAGACGTACAGCAGTTCTTCGGCGACGGCGTCGAGGCTGTAGGCGCGCCGGGCCATGCCCTCGTCCGGCATCAGCGCGGACCACAGGGCGCGCATGGCCGGGCCGAGCGGCGGCGCGCAGCAGCCCGCGAGCGCGGCCGTGCCGGCGACGGCCGCCGCAGGTGCGCCAGGACGCCAGGTCAGCGCGGCCAGGAGGGCCAGCAGGGCGCCGTACAGCAGCGACATGGGCAGCAGGACGCGGCGCGGCCCGTGGCGGTCGACCAGGGCGGCGCGCAGCGGCATCAGCAGGACCGTGGTGGCGCCGAACAGGGACAGTACGACGCCGGAGACGGCCCAGGAGCCGGTGGCGGCGGTGACGGACAGCGGTACCGCCAGGCCGACCGTGGCGTAGGACAGACGGCCCGTCAGGGCGGCGGTGAAGGTGCGGCGGGCCTGGGGCACGCGCAGGACGGCGGCGTACGAGGGCCGCGGCGGGGGCGTGGACACGCGGAAGTTCCTCTGGAGAGGCGGAAGAAGGGGACACCTGAGGGCGCGGTGGCCGTCTGCGCGGCCCCGCCTGCCGGGTGTGGCCCTACGCCATGATGAGGAACAGCATGCCGGTCACGGTACAGGGTGATCACCGGACCGGCCAGGGTTCAGCCCTGGGTCAGTCCCGCGACCAGTTCGTCCGCCGCGCGGTAGGGGTCCAGCTCGCCGGCGACGATGCGTTCGGCGAGGGCGCCGAGCCGGCGGTCGCCGTGCAGGTCGCCGATGCGTTCGCGCAGCGCGGTGACGGCGATGGTCTCCACCTCGCGGGCCGCGCGGGCCGTGCGGCGCTCGGCGAGGACGCCCCGCTCCTCCATCCAGGCGCGGTGCTTCTCCAGGGCCTCCACCACCTCGTCGACGCCCTCGGCGCGGGCCGCGACCGTCTTGACGATGGGCGGGCGCCAGTCGCCGGGGCCGCGGGCCTCGCCCAGTCCCAGCATGTGGTTCAGCTCGCGGGCGGTGGCGTCGGCGCCGTCCCGGTCGGCCTTGTTGACCACGTACACGTCGCCGATCTCCAGGATCCCGGCCTTGGCCGCCTGGATGCCGTCGCCCATGCCCGGGGCGAGCAGCACCACGCTGGTGTCGGCCTGGGAGGCGATCTCGACCTCCGACTGGCCGACGCCGACCGTCTCGACCAGGATCACGTCGCAGCCCGCCGCGTCCAGCACCCGGATGGCCTGCGGGGCGGCCCAGGCCAGCCCGCCGAGGTGGCCGCGGGTGGCCATCGAGCGGATGTAGACACCGGGGTCGGAGGCGTGGTCGGACATCCGGACCCGGTCGCCGAGCAGGGCGCCGCCGGAGAACGGGGAGGACGGGTCGACGGCCAGGACGCCGACCCTCCTGCCCTGCTTGCGGTAGGCGGTGACCAGCGCGGAGGTGGAGGTCGACTTGCCGACGCCGGGCGAGCCGGTCAGGCCCACCACATAGGCGTTGCCGGTCAGCGGCGCCAGGGCCGCCATGACCTCCCTCAGCTGCGGTGACGCCCCCTCCACCAGGGAGATCAGCCGGGCCACGGCCCGCGGCCGGCCTTCCCTGGCCTGGGCCACCAGAGAGGAGACGTCCTGCATCACAGCTCCGTTCACTTCACCGACGTACCGGAATCGTCACCTACGGGGGCTCAGGCCTTCGGCACGCGCACGATCAGCGCGTCGCCCTGGCCGCCGCCGCCGCACAGCGCGGCGGCGCCGATCCCGCCGCCCCGGCGCTTGAGCTCCAGTGCCAGGTGCAGCACGAGGCGGGCGCCGGACATGCCGATCGGGTGGCCGAGCGCGATGGCGCCGCCGTTGACGTTCACCTTTTCCGTGGACACGCCGAGGTCCTTCATTGACTGCACGGCGACCGCGGCGAACGCCTCGTTGATCTCGATGAGGTCCAGGTCGGAGACGTCCAGGCCCTCCTTCTTCAGCGCGTGCCGGATGGCGTTGGACGGCTGCGACTGAAGGGAGTTGTCGGGGCCGGCCACGTTGCCGTGCGCGCCGATCTCGGCGAGCCAGTCGAGGCCCAGCTCCTCGGCCTTGGCCTTGCTCATCACGACCACGGCGGCGGCGCCGTCGGAGATCTGCGAGGAGGTGCCGGCGGTGATCGTGCCGTCCTTGGTGAAGGCCGGGCGCAGCTTGCCCAGGGACTCCACGGTGGTGTCGGCGCGGATGCCCTCGTCCTTGCTGAACAGCACCGGGTCGCCCTTGCGCTGCGGGATCTCCACCGGGGTGATCTCGGCCTCGAACAGGCCGTTCTTCTGGGCGGCGGCGGCCCGCTGGTGGGACAGGGCGGCGATCTCGTCCTGCTCGGGGCGCTTGATGCCGAGGCGGGTGTTGTGCTTCTCGGTGGACTCGCCCATGGGGATGTTCTCCCAGGGGTCGGTCAGGCCGTCGTAGGCCATCGCGTCGAGCATCTCGAGCGCGCCGTACTTGTAGCCCTCGCGGGAGCCCGGCAGCAGGTGCGGGGCGTTGGTCATGGACTCCTGGCCGCCCGCCACGACGATGTCGAACTCGCCGGCGCGGATCAGCTGGTCGGCGAGGGCGATGGCGTCGAGGCCGGAGAGGCACACCTTGTTGACGGTGAGGGCCGGGACGTTCATCGGGATGCCGGCCTTGACGGCGGCCTGGCGGGCCGGGATCTGGCCCGCGCCGGCCTGGAGCACCTGGCCCATGATCACGTACTGCACCTGGTCACCGCCGATCCCCGCGCGGTCGAGGGCGGCCTTGATCGCGAAACCGCCGAGGTCGGCTCCGGAGAAGGACTTCAGGGAGCCCAGCAGCCGCCCCATGGGCGTCCGGGCGCCCGCGACGATCACCGAGCTGGTCGTTCCAGAAGACATGAGGTGCGATCCCCTTCCAGCTGCGCACAGCCGAGGAGTGAACGAGGGTTTACTTCGAATGTACTGAGCGGTTGGACAGGTCGTCACCGGCCTGTCGGTGTGATCGCGCGCACGTTGCGTAACCACCCCGGGAGCGCTGCACTGAATCCATGCTGACGCGAATCGACCACATCGGGATCGCCTGCCACGACCTCGACGCGACCGTCGAGTTCTACCGGGCCACGTACGGCTTCGAGGTGTTCCACACCGAGGTCAACGAGGAGCAGGGCGTGCGCGAGGCCATGCTCCGGATCAACGGCACCTCCGACGGCGGTGCCTCCTACCTCCAGCTGCTGGAGCCGGTCCGCGAGGACTCCACCGTCGCCAAGTGGCTCGCGAAGAACGGGGAGGGCGTCCACCACATCGCCTTCGGCACCGCGGACGTGGACGCCGACTCCGAGGAGATCCGGGGCAAGGGCGTGCGCGTGCTCTACGACGAGCCCCGGCGCGGCTCCATGGGCTCGCGGATCACCTTCCTGCACCCCAAGGACTGCCATGGAGTCCTCACAGAACTGGTCACTTCGGCCCCTGTTGAGACGCCCGAGCACTGACCCCCGTACATAAGGGCCGGTAGGGTTGGGGGCGGTCGTCCCGTCAACCGGGGCGACCGGGTCCCGTCGTTGCCGGCGGGACCGAGCCGGGGTCCGGGTTTCGGGGGACGAGCGTCGGGGCAGCAGCCCGTGCTCCGCCCTCTGTCCGACACCCTTCCCCGGGGGCCCCGTTCGGCGGATGGACGGAGCTCGTTGGAGAAGCTGACCAGGGGACGGATGGGACCGCGCAGTGCGGGGCTACGAGAGCCAGGAGCGAGAGCCGGCGGCTGACGTCGACCACCTCTCTCGGTTCGAGGCCGAGATGAAGCGGCTGAGGACCGAGCGGGAGAAGGCGATCCAGCACGCCGAGGACCTCGGCTACCAGGTCGAGGTGCTGCGCGCCAAGCTGCACGAGGCGCGCCGCACCCTCATGACCCGGCCCGCCTACGACGGCGGTGACATCGGTTACCAGGCCGAGCAGTTGCTCCGTAACGCCCAGATGCAGGCCGAGCAGCTGCGCCAGGACGCCGAGCGGGAGCTGAGCCAGGCCCGCGCGCAGACCCAGCGCATCCTCCAGGAGCACGCCGAGCAGGCCGCCCGGCTCCAGGCGGAGCTGCACCAGGAGGCGGTGACCCGGCGCCAGCAGCTCGACCAGGAGCTGGCCGAGCGCCGCGCCACCGTCGAGTCGCACGTCAACGAGAACGTGGCGTGGGCGGAGCAGTTGCGCGCCCGCACCGAGCAGCAGGCCCGCCGGCTGCTGGAGGAGTCCCGCGCGGAGGCCGAGCAGGCGATGGCCGCCGCCCGCGCGGAGGCCGAGCGGCTGACCCGGGAGGCCCGGGAGCGGCTGCGCGACGAGGCCGAGTCCGCCCGCGCCGAGGCCGACCAGATCCTGCGCCGGGCCCGCGCGGACGCCGAGCGGCTGCTGAACGCGGCCTCCACGCAGGCGCAGGAGGCCACCGAGCACGCCGAGCAGCTGCGCACCGCCACGGTCACCGAGTCGGACACGGCCCGCCGGCAGGCCGCCGAGCTGAGCCGGGCCGCCGAGGAGCGGATGGCGGCGGCCGAGGAGGCGCTGCGCAAGGCGCAGGCCGAGGCCGAGAAGGTGGTCACCGAGGCGAAGGAGGCCGCCGCCAAGGCGCTGGCGAGCGCCGAGGCCGCCAACGAGACGCGTACGCGCACCGCCAAGGAGCAGGTCGCCCGGCTGGTCGAGGAGGCCACCAAGGAGGCCGAGCACACCCGGTCCGAGGCCGAGCAGCTGGTCGCGGACGCCCGCGCCGAGGCCGAGAAGATCGTCGCCGAGGCCGCCGAGAAGGCCCGCACGATCGCCGCGGAGGAGACGGCCACCCAGCTGTCCAAGGCGGCCAAGACCGCCGAGGACGTCCTCAACAAGGCGTCGGAGGACGCCCGGAAGACCACCCGGGCCGCCGCCGAGGAGGCCGAGCGGATCCGTTCGGAGGCCGAGGCGGAGGCGGACCGGCTGCGTGCCGAGGCGCACGACATCGCCGAGCAGCTCAAGGGCGCGGCCAAGGACGACACCAAGGAGTACCGGGCCAAGACGGTCGAGCTCCAGGAGGAGGCCCGCCGGCTGCGCGGCGAGGCCGAGCAGCTGCGCGCCGACGCGGTCTCCGAGGGCGAGTCGATCCGTGCCGAGGCCCGCCGGGAGGCCGTCGCCAAGATCGAGGAGGCGGCCAGGTCCGCCGAGGAGCTGCTGGGCAAGGCCAAGGCGGACGCCGAGGAGCTGCGGCAGACCGCGACGGCGGACAGCGAGAAGGTCCGCGCCGAGGCCGCCGAGCGCGCCACCGCGCTGCGCCGGCAGGCCGAGGAGGCCCTGGAGCGCGCCCGCGAGGAGGCCGAGCGGCTGCGCGCCGAGGCCGCCGAGCAGGCCGAGGCGGCCCGGACGGACGCCGAGAAGGCCGCGCGGGAGCTGCGCGAGGAGACCGAGAAGGCCGTCGAGGCCCGCCGGGCGGAGACCGCCGAGGAGCTGTCCCGGCTGCAGGCCGAGGCGCAGGAGCGGCTGGCGTCGGCCGAGCGGGCGCTGACCGAGGCCCGCGAGGAGGCCGCCCGGGTCCGCCGGGAGACCGCCGAGGAGACCGAGCGGCTGCGCGCGGAGTCCGCCGAGCGGATCCGGGCGCTCCAGGAGCAGGCCGAGGCCGAGGCCGAGCGGCTGCGTACCGAGGCCGCCTCCGACGCGTCCGCGTCCCGTGCCGAGGGCGAGGCCATCGCCGTACGGCTGCGGTCGGAGGCCGCCGCGGAGGCCGAGCGGCTGAAGGCGGAGGCCCAGGACACCGCGGACCGGGTGCGCGCGGAGGCGCAGGCCGCCGCCGAGCGGCTGGGCGCCGAGGCGTCCGAGACGCTGGCCGCCGCGCAGGAGGAGGCCGCCCGGCGCCGCCGCGAGGCCGAGGAGCTGCTCGGTGCCGCCCGCGAGGAGGCCGGCCAGGAGCGGCAGCGGGCCCGGGAGCAGAGCGAGGAGCTGCTGGCCGCCGCCCGCAAGCGGGTCGAGGAGGCGCAGGCCGAGGCGACCCGGCTGGTGGAGGAGGCCGACCGGCGGGCGGGCGAGATGGTCGCCGCCGCCGAGCAGCACGCCCAGCAGGTACGGGACTCCGTCGCGGGGCTGCACGAGCAGGCGCAGGAGGAGATCGCCGGGCTGCGCTCGGCCGCCGAGCACGCGGCGGACCGTACCCGGCGGGAGGCCGAGGAGGAGGCGGACCGGGTCCGTTCCGACGCCTACGCCGAGCGGGAGCGGGCCGGCGAGGACGCCGCCCGGATCCGGCGCGAGGCGCAGGAGGAGTCCGAGGCCGCGAAGGCGCTGGCCGAGCGGACGACGGCGGAGGCGATCGCCGAGGCCGAGCGGCTGCGCGCGGACGCGGGCGAGTACGCGCAGCGGGTGCGTACCGAGGCGTCGGACGCGCTCGCCGAGGCGGACCAGGCGGCGGCCCGTACCCGGGCGGACGCCCGCGAGGACGCCAACCGCATCCGCTCCGACGCCGCCGCCCAGGCCGACACCCTCATCACCGAGGCCCGCAAGGAGGCCGAGCGCCTCCAGACCGAGACCGCCACCGAGGCGGAGCGGGTGCGCACCGAGGCGGTCACGGAGGCCGAGCGGCTGCGGAGCGAGACCGCGGCCGAGGCGGAGCGGATCCGTACCGAGGCGTCGGAGACGCTCACCGAGGCCAACGAGGCGGCGGCCCGTACCCGGGCGGACGCCCGCGAGGACGCCAACCGCATCCGCTCCGACGCCGCCGCCCAGGCCGACACCCTCATCACCGAGGCCCGCAAGGAGGCCGAACGCCTCCAGACCGAGACCGCCACCGAGGCGGAGCGGGTGCGCACCGAGGCGCTGGCCGAGGCGGACCGGGTGCGCGCGGAGGCCGTCGCGAACGCCGAGCAGCTGGTCGGGGACGCCACGGGCGAGGCCGAGCGGCTGCGTGCGGAGGCCGCCGAGACGGTCGGTTCCGCGCAGGCGCACGCCGAGCGGGTGCGGGCGGAGGCCGAGCGGACGAAGGCGGACGCCGAGGCCGAGGCCGAACGGCTCGTCAACTCCGCGCGGCAGGAGGCCGAGCGGACCCTGGACGAGGCGCGCAAGGACGCCAACAAGCGGCGTTCGGAGGCGGCCGAGCAGGTCGACAAGCTCATCACGGAGACCACGGCGGAGGCCGACAAGCTGCTCGCCGAGGCGCAGGCGCAGGCCCTGAAGACCACAGCGGACGCCGAGTCGCAGGCCGACACGATGGTGGGCGCGGCCCGCAGCGAGGCCGAGCGGATCGTCGCCGAGGCGACCATCGAGGGCAACTCGCTGGTGGAGAAGGCCCGTACGGACGCCGACGAGCTGCTGGTCGGCGCGCGCCGGGACGCCACCGCGATAAGGGAGCGCGCGGAGGAGCTGCAGAGCCGGATCACCACCGAGATCGAGGAGCTGCACGAGCGGGCCCGCCGCGAGGCGGCCGAGACGATGAAGTCCACCGGCGACCGCTGCGACGCGCTCATCAAGGCCGCCGAGGAGCAGTTGGCGAAGGCCGAGGCCAAGGCCAAGGAGCTGGTCTCGGAGGCCGACTCCGAGGCGGGCAAGGTGCGGATCGCCGCGGTGAAGAAGGCGGAGGGCCTGCTCAAGGAGGCCGAGCAGAAGAAGGCGCGCCTGGTCAAGGAGGCCGAGGAGCTGAAGGCCGAGGCGGTCCGCGAGGCCCGGCGTACGGTGGAGGAGGCCGAGGAGCTCAAGGCGGAGGCGATCCGCGAGGCCCGGCGCACCGTCGACGAGGGCAAGCGGGAGCTGGAGATCCTGATGCGCCGGCGCGAGGACATCAACGCCGAGATCTCCCGGGTGCAGGACGTCCTGGAGGCGCTGGGGTCCCTCGAGGCGCCCGCGCCCGGGAAGGACGGCGGGGTCAAGGCGGGCGCCACCGTGGGCGCCCCCCGATCGGGTGGCAAGACGTCAGAGAGCTAGCGGACAGGGGGCGTTGTGGTGTCTTCTGGGTGCTTTGCCCTACTCCTCGGCAAGCGGCCCCCCGGCCGGCCACCCGAAAGAGGTGCCATTCTCCAGATCAAAACCGTATCCGCTCGATGACACACCGCTGTGGCCCCTAGGATTCTTGTATCACCTCACTCACCGGTCTCATTCGACAGGAACCCCATGAGCGACACTTCCCCCTACGGCTTCGAGCTTGTGCGGCGTGGATACGACCGCGCTCAGGTGGACGAACGCATCTCCAAGCTCGTCTCCGACCGTGACAGCGCTCTCGCCCGGATCACCGCCCTGGAGAAGCGCATCGAGGAGCTGCACCTCGAGACGCAGAACGCCCAGGCCCAGATCACCGACGCCGAGCCGTCGTACGCGGGTCTCGGCGCGCGGGTCGAGAAGATCCTGCGGCTGGCCGAGGAAGAGGCCAAGGAGCTGCGTGAGGAGGCCCGGCGGGCGGCCGAGCAGCACCGCGATCTCGCCGAGTCGGCGGCCCAGCAGGTCCGCAACGACGCCGAGGCGTACGCGGCCGAGCGCAAGGCCAAGGCCGAGGACGAGGGCGTCCGGATCGTCGAGAAGGCCAAGGCCGACGCGTCCCAGCTGCGTGCCGAGGCGCAGAAGGACGCGCAGTCCAAGCGGGAGGAGGCGGAGGCCCTCTTCGAGGAGACCCGCGCCAAGGCCGCGCAGGCCGCCGCCGACTTCGAGACCAACCTGGCCAAGCGGCGCGAGCAGTCCGAGCGGGACCTGGCCTCGCGTCAGCAGAAGGCGGAGAAGCGGCTCGCCGAGATCGAGCACCGGGCCGAGCAGCTGCGCCTGGAGGCGGAGAAGCTGCGCACCGACGCCGAGCGCCGGGCCCGGCAGACGGTGGAGACCGCCCAGCGGCAGGCCGAGGACATCGTGGCCGACGCCAACGCCAAGGCCGACCGGATCCGTTCGGAGTCCGAGCGGGAGCTGGCGGCGCTCACCAACCGCCGCGACAGCATCAACGCCCAGCTGACGAACGTCCGCGAGATGCTCGCCACGCTGACCGGCGCCGCGGTGGCCGCGGCCGGCACGTCCAGCGACGACGAGCCGGTCTCCCGGAGCGTTCCGGCGCAGCAGTCCCGGTAGTCGTACGACGCCGGCGTGGTGAAGGGGCGGCGGGGCCCGGTTCCGCCGCCCCTTCACCGTGTCCGCCTGCTCGGGCGCCGGGACGCCCGGTGATCGCCGGGCTTCCGACCCCCTCCCCGGCTTTACTCTCTCTTGGGCGGAACCGTCAGCGCCTGGATATCCTCCTAACCCTTACGGGGGCGTGTGCCCCGCCTTCCTGAACCTTTTCGATGGGTGCGGAGCATGATCGAGGCTGTCGGCCTGACCAAGCGCTACGGCGACAAGACCGCCGTGTACAACCTTTCCTTCCAGGTACGGCCAGGCGCCGTGACCGGCTTCCTCGGGCCGAACGGCTCGGGCAAGTCCACGACGATGCGGATGATCCTCGGGCTGGACAACCCCACGTCCGGGTCGGTCACCATCGGCGGCTATCCGTACCGCAAGCTGCCCAACGCACCCCGGCAGGTCGGCGCGCTGCTCGACGCCAAGGCCGTGCACGGCGGCCGGTCCGCCCGCAACCACCTGCTGAGCCTCGCCCAGCTGTCGGGCATCCCGGCCCGCCGCGTGGACGAGGTGCTCGGCGTGGTCGGCCTCCAGGACGTGGCGAAGAAGCGCTCCAAGGGCTTCTCGCTCGGTATGGGCCAGCGCCTCGGCATCGCCGCCGCGCTGCTCGGCGATCCGCAGGTGCTGCTCTTCGACGAGCCGGTCAACGGCCTCGACCCCGAGGGCATCCTCTGGGTCCGCAACCTGATGAAGGCGCTCGCGGCGGAGGGCCGTACGGTCTTCGTCTCCTCCCATCTGATGAGCGAGATGGCGCTGACCGCCGACCACCTCATCGTGATCGGGCGCGGGCAGCTGCTCGCCGACATGAGCGTGACGGACTTCATCTCGGCGAACTCGGCCGACTTCGCGCGCGTGCGCACCCCCGACACCGAGCCGCAGCTGCGGGAGAAGCTCGCCGCCGCGCTCGCCGAGGCGGGCGGACACGTACTGCCCGAGCAGGACGGCGCGCTGCGCGTGACCGGGCTGCCGCTGCCCCGCATCAGCGACCTCGCGCACGACGCGGGCGTCCGGCTGTGGGAGCTGTCCCCGCACCAGGCCTCGCTGGAGGAGGCGTACATGCGGATGACCCAGGCCGCCGTGGACTACCGCTCGACCGCCGACCAGAAGGCGGGCCTCCAGCAGCCGCTGCCGCCCGGCGCCCAGCCGCCCGTGCCGGTGCCCGGCCAGGGCCAGCCCGGCTGGTACGCCCCACCGCCGCCGCAGCAGGGCGGCCAGCCCTTCGCGATGGCCCCGGGCGGCCCGTACGGCGGCGCACCGGGCAACGGTCAGGGTGCCCCGGCGCACGGGTACGGTGCCGCGGGCGCGGCGCCGGGTACGGCCAATCCGTACGCCCAGCCGGCCCCTCCGGCCCAGCCCGCGGCCCCTGCACAGCCGGCCGCTCCGGCGCCTTCGGCCGCCCCGGTGCCGCAGGACCAGCCGACGCTGCTGACCAAGAAGGCGCCGGCCGCCCCGCAGGCTCCCGCGACCCCGCCGGCGCCGCAGCAGGCGCCCGCCGCCGCTCCCCCGGCCCCCGCCACGAGCCCGGCCGCCGCTTCCGGCGCGGCCCCGGCTCCCGGCCCGGCCGACGCCCCCGCCGCTCCCGTCTCCGCCGCCCCGACGACCCAGCCCGAGGACGCCCGATGAGCACCCCCCAGCCCCCGATGCCGCAGGCCCCGGCCGCCGCGCCCGAGTGGCGGGCGCCTGGAGGGTCGTACGCCGGTTACACCTCGCCCATCCCGGTCGTGCGCACCCATCTCGGGCACGCGCTGGCCTCCGAGTGGACGAAGATCAGGTCGGTGCGCTCCACGATGTGGACGCTCGGCGTGTTCGTGCTGCTCGTCGTCGGCATCGGTCTCGCCGCCGGCGCGCTGGTCTCGGCCAACTCCAGCTCCGCCGACATGGACGGCGAGAACCCGCTGACGCTCGGCTTCTTCGGCCTGCTGCTCGGCTCCATCTGCATCATCACGCTCGGCGTGCTGACCACGGCCTCGGAGTACGGCACGGGCATGATCCGCACGACGATGACCGCGTGCCCCAGCCGGGCCCGGGTGCTCGCCGCCAAGTCGATCGTGTTCTTCACCGTCGCCTTCGTGTTCACCCTGGTCGCGTCCGCCTTCGTGGCGATGGTCCAGGTGTCCATGCTGGAGGGCGCCGGTGCCCGCACCCCGAGCGGCTCGGAGTGGTTCAAGGCCACCGTCGGCATCAGCCTCTACATCGCGCTGCTCGGTCTGCTCTCGCTGCTCATCGGCTCGGTCATCCGGCACTCCGCGGGCGCCATCACCATCATGATCGGCGTGGTGCTGGCTCCGCTGGTGATCGCGATGTTCATGGTCGCGCAGTCGATGGAGAAGCTGCGCGACTGGCTGTTCGAGTACTCGATCCCGAACCAGCTGAGCGTCTTCTACTCCAACTCCCTGACCGAGTCCGGCCCGTCCGGCTGGGACCCGCTGTGGATCATGCTGGGCCTGACGGCGGCGGTGTACGCGGGCACGTACGCGCTGCTGCGGAGCCGGGACGTGTGAGCCGTACGACATGTGAGCCGTACGACGTGTGAGCCGTACGACGTGTGAGCCGTACGACAGCACATAGCCGTGCGGCTCAGAACCTCGGCGCGTTACGGGACCGCTGCACCCGCGTGGTGCGGCGGTCCTTCGCGTTCCAGCAGGACTTGTGCCAGTGCCGGCGGTCGTCGACGCCCGCGTACTCGGGCCAGGCCACCACGTGCGGGACGCCGGAGGGGATCAGCTGGTCGCAGCCCGGGCAGCGGTAGGTCTTGCCCTGCGCGCTCGCCCCGGCGACGTGCCGCACGCTCCAGTCCTCGCCCTGCCAGCTCTCGGTGGACTGCCAGCCGCCGTACCGGCCCGCGGGGTCGTCCTCGGCGCTCCGGCCCGACGATCCGGCTGCCTTCGGTCGGTTGCGACGCGGGGACACGGGACACCTCTCGGGGCTATACAGGAAGCAGGGGCTGCATCCAGCCTACGCGGCGCCGAGCGGGGTACGGGTACGGAACCAACCCCCACAAGTCCCCCTCCAGGGCGACCCATTCTGCAGACAATCGGCAAATCTCCCTGCGGGACCGTGTCCTTGGCACGTGTCAGACGGTTATGCCGGGCGGGGGAGCTCCGGGTCGGAGCCAAGGAAGCAGGAATGCGATGCGCGTAGGAACTTTTGTGCTGGCCGCCCAGTTCCCCGGCCAGGGTCCGGGAGAGGCGCTGCACCGGGCGGTCCGCTCGACGGAGGTCGCCGAGCAGGCCGGGCTGGACGCCGTATGGCTGGCCGAGCACCACTTCGTGCCCTACGGCACATGCCCCTCGGCGGTCACCCTGGCCGCGCTGCTGCTGGGCCGCACCCAGCGGATCCGGGTCGGCACGGCGGTCAGCGTCCTGCCCACCGCCCACCCGGTCGCCCTCGGCGAGCAGGCCGCGCTGCTCCACGTCACCAGCGGCGGACGGTTCACCCTGGGCGTCGGGCGCGGCGGCCCCTGGGTGGACCTGGAGGTGTTCGGCGGGGGCCTGAAGGCGTACGAACACGGGTTCCCGGAGTCCCTCGATCTGCTGCTGCGCTGGCTGCGCGAACCGGCGGTGGCCGCCAGTGGCGAGCGGTACTCCTTCCGCGAGGTACCGGTCGTACCGCGCCCGTCGGACGCCCTGACCGACAGCCCCGGCCCCGAGGTCGTGCTGGCCTGCACCTCGCCGGCGAGCGTGCGGCTGGCCGCCGAGCGCGGGCTGCCGATGCTGCTCGGCATGCACATCGGGGACGAGGAGAAGGCCGAGATGGTCGCCCTGTGGCGGGACTGCGCCCGCGCGGCGGGCCGGCCGGCCGAGGAGATCGCGGGCGCCGCCCATGTCTCGGCCGGCGTCTGCCAGCTCGCCGACCGGCGCAGTGACGCGGCCGAAACCCTGCTGAAGGCGATGCCGGGCTGGCTCCGTCAGGGGCTCGGGGCCCATATGACGGTGGACGGACGGGAGCGCGTGATGCGCGACCCGCACGCGTACACGGAACTGCTCTGCGGGCTGCACCCGGTGGGCACCCCACGGCTCGCCGCCGACCGGCTCGCGGCCACCTCGGAGCGCACCGGGATCTCCCGCTTCGCCCTCATGGCCGAGGGTTCGGGCCAGCTCGCGGCCACCGAGGAGAACCTACGGCGGCTCGGCGCGGAGGTACTGCCCCAGCTGAGCTGACCGCGCCGGCCGCGCCGGACCGCGCCGGACCGCGCCGGTCTCCCGGCAGTCGGTCCCGGTCTCCCGGGCCCCGCCGGCCGTGCCCGGCACGGGTCCGCCCGGGGGCTTGCCGCCCCGACGACGCATGCACCTCCCCCGGGGTGGAGCGGCAAGCCGACGGCTCCGGCGACTCGGTCACGGCCGTGCCGCGGCCGCGTCAGCAGTCCCGGAGCTCCGGGGACTGGTTCAGCAGCTGGGCGCGCACCGACGTGAAGCGGGCCAGCCTCTCGTCCACCGAGGCGTCCAGCGGGAACACCGCCACACGGTGGCAGTTCTGGAAGGCCAGCCGGACACCGAAGTGCCGCTGCAACGCGCCGCGTATCGCGTCACTCGCGAGCGCGCGCAGCAGCTGACCGCGCGCCTGCTCGTCCGGCGGGGGCGTCTGGTTGTCGGCGAAGGGTCCGCCGTCCACCTTCAGCTGGGCCACCAGGGAGCTGATCATCTCCCATGCGTAGGGCAGGGAGGTCCGGACGCAGTCGACGAATGCTGCTTCGTCGACCTCGCCTCGCTCGGCCTGTTCGAGTAGGGCCGGTGAGACGTCGAGCGACATGGGTTCTCCTCTCGCACCCCCGAAGCGCAGGGGCTGGCGGACAGATAGGGGAGTTCGCGATTTTCGACACGCTCGGTACAGGGGCCGCAACCTCCCGTTCCCTACGGTAGGCAACGGTCGGTGACCACACCAGCAGAATGCGTATATGGAACGGTCGGCTCATGCTCACTATCGGCCAGGGATGAACAAGAGGTTCCAGGGACAATCGGGACGATCCGCAGGGAGCGGGATGGGCGGATCGCGTGCACCGGCGCGCGTCGAGTAGCGTTGCCGACCATGCGTCTCGTCATTGCCCGATGCTCGGTCGACTACGCCGGCCGGCTCACCGCCCATCTGCCCTCGGCACCGCGACTGATCCTGGTCAAGGCGGACGGCAGCGTCTCCATCCACGCCGACGACCGGGCCTACAAGCCGCTCAACTGGATGTCGCCGCCCTGCACGCTGAAGGAGGGGACCGGCGAGGAGGCGGGCGTGTGGACCGTCGTCAACAAGGCGGGCGAGAAACTGATCATCACGATGGAGGAGATCCTCCACGACTCCTCGCACGAACTCGGCGTGGACCCGGGCCTGATCAAGGACGGCGTGGAAGCGCACCTCCAGGAACTGCTCGCCGACCGCATCGAGACCCTGGGCGAGGGGTACACCCTGATCCGCCGCGAGTACATGACCGCGATCGGGCCGGTGGACATCCTGTGCCGGGACGCCGACGGGCAGACGGTCGCGGTCGAGATCAAGCGGCGGGGCGAGATCGACGGTGTCGAACAGCTCACCCGTTACCTGGACCTGCTGAACCGCGACCCGCATCTGGCGCCGGTCCGCGGCGTCTTCGCCGCGCAGGAGATCAAGCCCCAGGCCCGCGTCCTCGCCACCGACCGCGGCATCAACTGCCACATCCTGGACTACGACGCCCTCCGAGGCATCGAGGACGACAAACTCCGCCTGTTCTGACCGTCACCGCCACACACGCCGCCGCCCCCGATCCCCGCTGCGGGGATCGGGGGCGGCGGCGTGTGCCGGGTGCCGTCGGCGGGGCGGGTCAGATCACCGGGGCCGTCGCGGACGGGGCCGGGTAGGTCGCCGAGGCCGTGGTGGAGCCGGTGGAGCCGGAGGTCGTCGTGCCGGTGGTGTCGCCGGACGTGGCGCCGCCCGTGTCGGTGGTGCCGCCGGTCGTCCCGCCCGTGGACGAACCGTCCGTCGAGCCGCCGGTGGTCTCCCCCGTCGTCCCGGTGGTGCCGCCCGTGTCGGTGGTGCCGCCCGTCGTCCCGCCCGTGGCCGAGCCGTCCGTCGAGCCGCCGGTCGTGGTGCCGCCCGTCGGCGTACCCTCCGTCGAGCCGGTGGAGCCCGCGCCGCCGCTCCCGGTCGAGCCGCCGGACGGGCCCCCCGTCGTCCCGCCCGTGGACGAACCGCCCGTCCCGCCGGGCCTCTGCGATGCCGACGGCGAGCCGGAGGACGTGCCGGGCAGGGACGGCTCGCCGCTCTCCGAGGGGCGGTACGTGGCCCGCGGCGGTGCGGGGTCGTCCGCCGTGCCGTACGTGCCGTCCGGGCCCGGTGACGCGGGCCGGCCGCCGACCGCGCCGGTGTCCCCGGTGTCCGTCGGTCCCACGCCCGAGTCCTCCTCGCCCACCCCGGGACCCGCCGACGGATTGGCGTCGACCTTGCTTCCCGGGTCCTGGCCGGCGCTGCCGGAGGAGGTCATGCCGAGCGTGACGACCGTACCGAGCACGGCCGCGAGCAGGGCCCCGGCACCGGCCGCCACCAGGTTGCGCCGGGCCAGCCGCCGCAGACCGCCGCCCCGCGCCGCGGGCCGCGCCACGGGCCGGGTCGCGGGTTCCGCCGCCGGCGGGGCCACCGGCCCGGGCACGGGCTGGGTCAGCTGCCGGGTGACCTGGGTCTCGCCCGCGGGGCCGTAGGGCAGCGGCGCCGGCTCCTCCGGCCGTACCTCCGCCGGCTCCTCCCGCACCGGGACGGGCGGTGCGGGCACAGGCCCCGGAGCCGGCCGCCCCGGCACCTCGCCGGCGCGGTCGGCGAGCAGCGCCAGCGCCCGGCGGCCGGCCACCGCGCCCCGCTTGTCCGCGAGCGCGCCGCGCAGCCCGCTCGACGCCTCCAGCTCCGCACGGGCCCGGCCGAACTGCCCGGAGCACAGCGCGAGGATGCCCAACTCGTGATGGAAATAGGCTTGTTCGGCCACCTCCCCGCTCAGCCGGGCGGCCTCCGCGCCGGACCGCAGGGCCCGTTCCCAGGCACTCCAGTGCAGCCCCGCGGCGAAGGCGGGCGCCGCCGTACGCGCCAGCCGTACCGCGCCGCCCTCGTCGTCGTCGGCGGCGGCGGACGACGCATGCGGGACGACGGCGGCCAGCGCGGCCAGCACCGCGTCGGCCTCCGCGCAGACCCGTTCCGGGGTGACCGAGGGATGCCCGGCCCACCAGGTGTAGTGCCGGGCGGCGGTGAGGGCGTGCCCGGCCGCGTCGTCGGCGTATCCGGCGGCCTCCAGCTGGGTCCGCACACCGGCCGCGAGCCGGTAGCGGGAGCCGACCGGGGAGACCAGGCCGCAGCTCGTCAACTCGCCGAGGGCGGCGTCGGCGTGGGTGTCGCCGACCAGGGCGGGCAGGTGCGCCTGGTGCGGCAGCTCGCCGCCGAGGGCCACCGCGAAGCGCAGGGCGGCCCGGGCCGAGGGGGTGAGCCGGGAGGCGAGCAGCGGGGCGGGCGCCGCCGCCTCGCCCAGGGAGGGCAGCGGAACCTCCTCCCCCGGCTCCACCGGCTGCTCGACGGGCCGGCGTACGTCCTCGAAGACCCCGTACTCGTCCACCGCGCCGGTGCTGGCCCGCAGTCGGTCGCGCTGCCGGAGCAGGGCACCGGCCTGCACGAACCGCAGCGGCAGCCCCTCGGACTCGAACCACAGGTCGCCGGCCCAGTTGACCTCTTCCTCGGTGAGCGCCCGGCCGGCGGTCCGCTCCAGGATCGCCAGCCCGGCGGCCCGGTCGAGACCGCCGAGGAAGACCTCCTCCACGTCCGTCTCGGCGGAGGGCGCGGGCACATCGGGCGTGACGGCGAACAGGAACGCGCACTCGGGGGTGGCGTCGAGCAGTTCGTCCAGGGCGGCGCCGCCGAACTCCAGGTCGTCCACGACGACGACCGCGCCGATCTCCCCCACGAGCGCCCGGAGTTCGTCCGGATCGGGACGGTAGCCGGGGGCGTCGTGGACGGCGTGGAACAGGTCGTGCAGCAGGTCGCCGGGCGCCCGGCGGAAGCCGCTCAGCCGGACCACGCCGTCGGGGGCGAGGTCGCGGCAGTCCTCGGCGACCGCGTCGAGCAGCGCGGTGCGGCCGGAACCGGCCGGGCCGGTGAGGCGGACGGAGCGCCCGCGCGCCAGCAGCCGGGCCAGGCGCTCGCGTTCCTCCTGACGCTCCGGCACCTCGGGCGCGGCGGGGGCGGCACCGGCCGGGGCGGGCGGACGGGCGGCGAGTTCGACCTCGGCGCGCTCGACGGCGGTGCGCTTGGTGGCCCTGCCGGGGCGCTCGGCCGGCGGGCACGGCTCGATCTCGCTGCCGTCGACCGGGTTGACGGTCAACTGGAGGTCGCCGCAGACCAGCCGCTCCATGCGGGCGGGCGCGGGCGTGGCCGGGGCGAGGTCGGAGGCGAGGGGGTCCCGGGACGGGCGGCGGTGGTGCGCCTGGCCGTGGTCCTCGGGTCCCGGGTTGATCGGGTCCATGGGTTCAAGCTCCCCAAAAGCGTCGTGTGCCCGTGTTGTGGCCCTCCCGGCCTCGTCGCACACCGCGCTGTCGCTTCTGGTCCGGGCCCGCTCGGTCGAGGGTCGCGAGACGGCGGGCGACCGCACCCTAAACCGTCACCGGGTCCCGGCGACAGGGCGGGGTGCCCCGCGGTCCGAGACGTCACGGTCTCGGGAGGATTGCCCCCGTCGTACGGTTCGGCGGTCGCGCCGGTCCGGCCGGGCCCCGCCGGGTACGCGTCGTGCCCCCGGATGCCTCACACCCGGGGCAGCGACTCCACGCCGATGCCGCCCTCGATGGCGAGGATGCGGTGCAGCCGGGTGGCCACCAGCAGGCGCTGCATCTGCGGGGGCACGCCCCGCAGCACCAGCCGGCGCCCGCAGCGGCCGGCCCGCCGGTGGGCACCCATGATCACGCCGAGTCCGGTGGCGTCCCAGGAATCCAGTTCGGACAGGTCGAGCACCAGGTCGCCGACTCCGGTGTCGACGGCCGAGTGCAGGGCCGTACGGGCGTCCGCCGCGCTGCGGACGTCGAGGCGGCCCCCGACGACCAGCTCGGCGTGGTCGCCCCTGATGTGCATATGCGCTCCCCGTTGAGTGCGGTTGGCGTCCTCTGTGACGGATGCTGTGCCCCGTCTGACTGTGCGGGTGGCGGTGCGGTTGCTGCTTGTAAGCGAACCGATACCGATTTCACCCCCGGGAGTGATCCTCCCGGGGACTGTGTGGCGGCGTGGGGCTCAGTACCTGTAAAAGCCCTGCCCGCTCTTGCGGCCGATGTCACCGGCGTCCACCATCCGGCGCATCAGCTCCGGCGGGGCGAACTTCTCGTCCTGGGACTCGGTGTAGATGTTGCTCGTGGCGTGCAGCAGGATGTCCACGCCGGTGAGGTCGGCGGTGGCGAGCGGGCCCATGGCGTGGCCGAAGCCCAGCTTGCAGGCGAGGTCGATGTCCTCGGCGGTGGCCACGCCGGACTCGTAGAGCTTGGCCGCCTCCACCACGAGGGCGGAGATCAGCCGGGTGGTGACGAAGCCGGCCACGTCCCGGTTGACGACGATGCAGGTCTTGCCGACGGACTCGGCGAACTCCCGGGCGGTGGCCAGGGTCTCGTCGCTGGTCTTGTAGCCGCGGACCAGCTCGACGAGCCGCATCATCGGCACCGGCGAGAAGAAGTGGACGCCGACGACCCGTTCGGGGTGCTCGGTGGCCGCCGCGATCTTGGTGATCGGGATGGCGGAGGTGTTGGAGGCGAGCACGGTGTCCTCGCGCACGAGCTTGTCGAGCGCGCGGAAGATCTCGTGCTTGACCTCCAGCTTCTCGAAGACGGCCTCCACCACGACGTCCGCGTCGGCGGCGGCGTCGAGGTCGGTGGTGGGGGTGATGCGCGCGAGGGCGGCCTCGGCGTCCTCGGCGGCCAGCTTGCCCTTGCCGACGAACTTGTCGTACGAGGCCTTGATGCCGTCGGTGCCGCGCCCCAGCGCCTCGTCGGTGACGTCTCGCAGCACGACCTCCCAGCCCGCCTGCGCGGCGACCTGAGCGATACCGGATCCCATGAGCCCGGCCCCGATGACGGCAAGCTTCCGTGCCACTCCGACTCCCCTTAGAACGCGCTGAACGTCTGCCTCTCCGGCGGACCATAGCGCTCCGGGAGCGTCGTGTGACCGGTAAGTAACGCGCGTCACGTCTCAATTGACGGACATCACACCGGCAGGGGTCAGGCGGCGCCTCGGACGGCGTAGTTGAGGACCTTTTCGCTCAACAGGTCCTCGATGTCGTCCATCAGGACGAGTACCTCTCGTGACACTTCGGCCGGTTTGCGTCCGGCGGTCATCTCGCGGCCGATGGTGACGAAGACGGCCTGGTTGACCCAGCAGATCTGACCGGCCATCAGATCCGGGAGCGGGTCGTCGGCGGCGGCGCCGGTCTCCTCGCGCAGGGTCGCCTCCAGGATGTCGTGGGTCTCCTGCTGGAGGCTCCACAGCCGCGAACGCAGCGCCGGCGCCTCGTGGATGACCCGCATGAAGCGGTCGTAGCCGGTCATCAGGCCGACCCGGGGCGACACGGCCTCGACCTCCGAGCGCAGCTCGCGCAGGACGGCGCGGGCGGCGGACTCCCCCACGTCCCGGCCGCGGACCCAGCGGGCGAGCCGGTCGGCCACGCCGGCCGAGCGGTCGAAGAAGAGGTCCTCCTTGGCGGGGAAGTAGTTGTAGACGGTGTTGACGGAGACGTTCGCCGCCTCGGCGATCTCCGCGACGGTCACCGCCTCGAAGCCGCGCTCCAGGAACAGCCCCGTGGCGACATCGGAGATGTACTGCCTGGTCTGCCTCTTCTTCCGCTCCCTGAGCCCCTCAGCCATGCCCTCATCCTAACTTCACTGGGCTCACTGAAAAATTGGGGCCGTTGCAAAATTTCAGGGACTCTGTTTTTCTGAGGGACATGGCAGCAGTCATCAGCACGGCGGGCCTGGCCCGCACCTTCCCGACGAAATCCGGACCCGTCGAGGCCGTCCGCGGCATCGACCTCACCGTCCACGAGGGGGAGATCCTCGGCTTCCTCGGCCCCAACGGCGCCGGCAAGACGACCACCCTGCGGATGCTCACCACCCTGCTGGAGCCGACCGGCGGCGCGGCCACCGTGGCCGGCCGCGACCTCGTCGCCGATCCCGCCGGGGTGCGCCGGGTCATCGGCTACGTCGCCCAGTCCGGCGGGGTCGACCCGCAGATCACCGTCCGGGAGGAACTGGTCACCCAGGGCCGGCTGTACCGCCTGCCGAAGGCACGGGCCGCCGCCCGCGCCGCCGAACTGGCCGCCGAGCTGGACCTCACCGAGTTCCTGGACCGCAAGACCGGCGCGCTCTCCGGAGGCCAGCGGCGCCGGCTGGACATCGCGATGGCGCTCACCCACCGCCCGACGGTGCTCTTCCTGGACGAGCCGACGACCGGCCTCGACCCCGGCAGCCGCGCCGACCTGTGGGAACTGGTCCGCCGGCTGCGCGACGAGCACGGCACGACCGTCTTCCTGACCACGCACTACCTGGACGAGGCCGACGCCCTCGCCGACCGCCTGGTGATCGTCGACCGGGGCACGGTCGTCGCCGAGGGCACCCCCGGCGCGCTCAAGCTCCGCCACGGCGGCTCGCTCGACGCCACCCTCCAGGACACCTTCCTCGCGATCACAGGCCGCGGCCCCTCCCCGGCCGACACCGCCCCCGTCGCCGTATAGCCGTACAGGAGATCCGGAAACGATGCTGCTCCACGACACGGCCCTCGTCTACGGCCGCTATCTGCGCCAGTCCCTGCGCTCCCGCTTCGCCCTGCTCTTCGGCGTGCTCACGCCCCTGCTGTACCTGCTCTTCTACGGTCCGCTGCTCACGGATCTGCCGCTGGGCGGGCAGGGCAGCTCCTGGCAGGTGCTGGTCCCCGGCCTGCTGCTCCAGCTCGGCCTGTTCGGCGCCCTGTTCGCCGGGTTCACGGTCATCCTCGAGAAGGGGCAGGGGGTGGTGGAGCGGATGCGGGTGACCCCGGTCAGCCGGCTCGCCCTGCTGCTCGGCCGGGTGCTGCGAGACGCCACCGTGTTCGTCTTCCAGGCGGTGCTGCTGGTGCTGGCCGCGCTGGTGATGGGCCTGCGCGCGCCGCTGGCCGGCGTCCTGGTCGGCTTCGCCTTCGTGGCCCTGCTCACCGTCTCGCTGGCCTCGGTGTCGTACGCGCTCGGCATGAAGGTGCGCAGTCCGCAGGAGTTCGGCCCGCTGATCAACGCGGTGTCGATGCCGTCGATGCTGCTGTCCGGCCTGATGCTCCCGATGACCCTGGCGCCCGCCTGGCTGGACGTGCTGTCGCACTTCGTCCCGTTCCGCTATCTGGTGGACGCGGTCCGGGACGCCTACGTCGGCGACTACACGAGCGCGCACATGCTCTACGGCGTCCTGGTCGCCGTGGGCTTCACCGCGCTGGCCGTGACGGCGGGCACACGGGTGTTCCGGACGGCCGGGTCCTAACTACGCTGGCCGCATGGTCAATCTGACGCGTATCTACACCAGGACCGGCGACCAGGGCACCACCAGCCTCGGCGACATGAGCCGGGTGCCCAAGACCGACCTCAGGATCGCCGCCTACGCCGACGCCAACGAGGCCAACGCGGCGATCGGCACGGCCATCGCGATGGGCGGGCTGGCGGAGGAGATCGTCACGGTCCTCACCCGCGTCCAGAACGACCTGTTCGACGTGGGCGCGGACCTGTCGACGCCGGTCGTGGAGAACCCGCGGTTCCCGCCGCTGCGGGTGGAGCAGTTCTACATCGACCGTCTGGAGGCGGACTGCGACCGGTTCAACGAGCGGCTGGAGAAGCTGCGCTCCTTCATCCTGCCGGGCGGCACCCCGGGCGCGGCCCTGCTGCACCAGGCATGTACGGTCGTCCGCCGCGCCGAGCGCTCCACCTGGGCGGCCCTCGAGACGCACGGCGAGACGATGAACCCCCTCACCGCGACCTACCTCAACCGCCTCTCCGACCTCCTGTTCATCCTGGCCCGCACCGCCAACCAGGAAACCGGGGACGTGCTGTGGGTACCGGGCGGGGAGCGTTAGCCGCCGCGCGACGGGGCGCGGGCGGTGAGCGTCAGCGCCGCCCGGCCGGTTCCCGGTCGTCGGCCCCCTGCGGAGCCCGCTTCGGGAACACCGTGTAGCACCCCGCGATCAGCACGTTGATACCGATCAGCCACAGCATGCGCTCCTGCCACATCCGTAGCGAGTCGGTGCCGTCGGCGTCGCCTACGTACCAGACCGCCCCCTGGAGCAGGGCGAGCGCGACGACCGCGGCCAGGATCCAGCGGCCGGCGACCTTCCACTCGTGGACGGCGCGGGCGGTGCCGTACTTGGGCGGCCTCACCGGGGGCGGGCCGCCGGCGAAGCGGTGGGCCACCCGGGCGTCCACCCACTTGATGGTGGAGTGGCCGAGGCCGACGGTGAAGCCGATGTAGACCGCGGCGAGCCCGTGCCGCCAGTCGGGCTGCGCGCCGTTCCTCAGGTCGATCGCCGTGGCGACGAAGAGCACGACCTCCAGCAGCGGCTCGCACAGCAGCAGCGCCAGTCCGGTGCGCGGCATCCGCAGCGCGTACCGGAAGGCCAGTCCGGCCGCCAGCAGCACCCAGAACGCCACCTCGCAGGCGATGACCAGGCCGACGATCACGTTTCGCTCCCCTCGTTTCCCTCTCCCAGGGTCCCGGCCGGGCCGGGCGGTTTCGTCGTCGGCGCTGAGGAGAGTGCCGTAAGCGAAAGTCGCAGTCCCGCACCCTTCCCGGGGAGCAGGCGGGGCGGCCCGCGGCCGTGTTGGATGGGGGCATGGCCCGCACGTTCCCCCGCCCGCACCGAGACGACTGGTGGATCGCCGTGGGCGGGCTGCTCGGCGGGCTGCTGCTGTGGGCGCTCGGCATCCACCCCCGGGACCACTCGGACGACCTGGTGCTGTGGCACACGGCCTGGGCGCCCCTGGTCCCGCTGGCGCTGACCGCCGCGTGCGAACCGCTGCGCCGCGTCCGGCCGCGCACCGGCCTGCTGTTCGGCACCCTGATGCTGGTGCTGGACACGGTGACCCTGGGCAGCGTGGTCACGGTCGTGCTGTACACCGACCTGATGTACGCGGCCGTCCTGTACGGCACCCCGGCCTCGGCCCGCCGCATCCCGTGGATCGCCGGGATGCTCACGGTCCTCGGCGGAGTGGTGCCGGCGGGGCTCTGGCACGATCCGCAGGGGCTGCTGATCGGGCTGGGCATCGGGGTGGTGGCGCTCGCTCCGGCCACGACCGGCGCGCTGGTGCGCGGTCACCGGGACGCCGCCGAGGCCGCCCGGCTGCGCGCCGAACAGACCGCGCTGCTGGCCGAGATGGACCGGGCCCAGGCGGTCACCGCGGAACGGGCCCGGGTGGCGCGTGAGTTGCACGACATGGTCGCCAACCACCTGTCGGCCATCGCCATCCACTCCACGGCGGCCCTCTCCCTGGACGACGCGAAGACCACCCGGGAGGCGCTGGCCGTCATCCGGGAGAACAGCGTGGCGGGGCTGGCCGAGATGCGCCGGCTGATCGGCATCCTGCGGGACCGCTCCGGGGACCGGGAGCCCGCCGCCTCCCCCACCCTGGCGGGCCTCGGCGCGCTGGTCGGCACCGCCCGTTCCAACGGCCTGGACGTCACGCTCGACGCCGGGCACGGCGAGGTGCCGGCGCCCGTGGAGCTGGCCGCCTACCGGATCGTGCAGGAGTCGCTGACCAACGCCCTGAAGCACGCGGCCGAGGGGCGCGTACGCGTGGTGCTGCGGCAGCACGGCGGCCTGCTGGACATCCGGGTGACCAGCCCGTACCAGCCGGGCGACACCCCCCGCGCGCCGGGCTCCGGTGCCGGTCTGACCGGGATGCGGGAGCGGGCGGCGCTGCTCGGCGGCACGTTCGAGGCCGGGCCCCGGGACGGTCTGTGGGCCGTACGGGCCGCGCTTCCGCTCACCGAAGGAGACTCCGCATGATCCGTGTCCTGGTCGCCGAGGACCAGTCCGCCGTCCGCGCCGGGCTGGTGCTGATCCTGGGCAGCGCGCCCGACATCGAGGTGGCCGGGGAGGCTGCGGACGGGGAGCGGGCGGTCGAACTGGCCCGCCGGCTGCGGCCGGACGTGGTGCTGATGGATGTGCAGATGCCGGTGCTGGACGGGGTGTCCGCGACCCGGCGGATCGTGGCCGAAGGGCTCGCCGACGTCCTGGTGCTGACCACGTTCGACCTGGACGAGTACGTGTTCGGGGCGCTGCGGGCCGGGGCGGCGGGGTTCCTGCTGAAGCACGCGGAGGCGCGGGAGCTGCTGGAGGCGGTGCGGACGGTGGCGCGCGGCGAGGGGGTGGTGGCACCGGCCGTGACCCGGCGGCTGATCGCCGAGTTCGCCGCGGGCGCGGTCCCGGACCGGGGTACGGCGGCCGACCCGGCGGTGCTGGAGGACCTGACCCGGCGGGAGCGGGAGGTGCTCGGCTGTGTCGGCGAGGGGCTGTCGAACGCGGAGATCGCCGGCCGGCTGGACATGGCGGAGGGCACGGTGAAGACGCACGTCAGCCGGTTGCTGGCGAAGCTGGGGCTGCGCAGCCGGGTGCAAGCCGCGGTGCTGGCCAGGGAGTTGGGGCTGTAGCGGGGCGCCCGCCGGAATGGCTCCCAGAGTGGTCCAGACCTATTGACCTGTGGTCCAGACCTTTCTACTCTCGCAGCACCGTGGGGCATGAAGGCTCAGTCATGCCCCTGACACCTCTACGACGAGGGAGGCGCTCCATGCGCTTCAGACACAGAGCCGCGGCAGGGTTCGCGTCCCTGCTGCTCCCCCTGGCCGGCGCGGTCGGCCTCGCGAGCCCCGCCCAGGCCGCGGGCAACGCCACGGCCACCTTCACCAAGACCAGCGACTGGGGCACCGGCTTCGGCGGCCAGTGGACCGTCAAGAACACCGGCACCAGCAGCATCAGCTCCTGGACCATCGAGTGGGACTTCCCCTCGGGCACCAAGGTGGCCTCGGCCTGGGACGCCACCGTCACCAACTCCGGTGACCACTGGACCGCCAAGAACGTCGGCTGGAACGGCACCATCGCCCCCGGCGCCTCCGTCTCCTTCGGCTTCAACGGCTCGGGCCCCGGCTCCCCGTCCAACTGCAAGCTGAACGGCGACAGCTGCGACGGCTCCACACAGCCCGGCGACGCCGCCCCGTCCGCCCCCGGCACCCCGACCGCCTCCTCCGTCACCGACACCTCGGTGAAGCTCTCCTGGAGCGCGGCCACCGACGACAAGGGCGTCAAGAACTACGACGTGCTGCGCGACGGCAAGAAGGTCTCCACCGTCACCACCACCTCGTACACGGACACCGGCCTGACCGCCGGCACCGACTACTCCTACAGCGTGCAGGCCCGCGACACCGCCGACCAGACCGGCCCGGTCAGCGGCGCGGTCAAGGTCCACACCACCGGCGGCGGCACCACTCCCCCGCCCACCGGTGACAAGGTGAAGATGGGCTACTTCACCGAGTGGGGCATCTACGGCCGCAACTACAACGTCAAGAACCTGGTGACGTCCGGCTCGGCGGCCAAGATCACGCACATCAACTACGCCTTCGGCAACGTCACCGGCGGCAAGTGCGCGATCGGCGACTCCTACGCCGACTACGACAAGGCGTTCACCGCCGAGAACTCGGTCAGCGGCGTCGCCGACACCTGGGACCAGCCGCTGCGCGGCAACTTCAACCAGCTGCGCCAGCTGAAGGCCAAGTACCCGCACATCAAGGTGCTGTGGTCCTTCGGCGGCTGGACCTGGTCCGGCGGCTTCGGTGACGCGGCCAAGAACCCGGCGGCCTTCGCGCAGTCCTGCTACGACCTGGTCGAGGACCCGCGCTGGGCCGATGTCTTCGACGGCATCGACATCGACTGGGAGTACCCGAACGCCTGCGGTCTGACCTGTGACACCAGCGGCCCGGCGGCCTACAAGAACCTGATGGCCGCGCTGCGCGCCAAGTTCGGCCCGAACTATCTGATCACCGCCGCGACCACCGCCGACGCCACGACCGGCGGCAAGATCGACGCCGCGGACTACGCGGGCGCCGCCCAGTACCTCGACTGGTACAACGTGATGACGTACGACTTCTTCGGTGCCTGGGACGCGAAGGGCCCGACCGCCCCGCACTCCCCGCTGACCTCCTACAACGGCATCCCGAAGGAGGGCTTCACCACCGCCGACGCGATGGCCAAGTTCAAGGCGATCGGTGTGCCCGCCAAGAAGCTGCTCATCGGCATCGGCTTCTACGGCCGCGGCTGGACCGGCGTCACCCAGGACGCCCCGGGCGGCACGGCCACCGGACCGGCGGCCGGCACCTACGAGCAGGGCATCGAGGACTACAAGGTCCTCAAGACGTCCTGCCCGGTCACCGGTACCGTCGCGGGCACCGCGTACGCGCACTGCGGCACCAACTGGTGGTCCTACGACACTCCCGCCACCATCAAGACGAAGATGGCCTGGGCCAACACCCAGGGCCTCGGCGGCGCGTTCTTCTGGGACTTCACCGGTGACACCGCCAATGGTGAACTGGTGAGCGCCATCAGCGACAACCTGTAAGACCCGTAAGAAAAGCTCTCAAGCGACGTTGACGCGCTGACCGGGCGGGGCTGCTTCCAGCCACGCGAGAAATCCGGTCAGCGCGTCTTCGCTCATGGCGAGTTCGAGGCGCGTGCCCCGATGCGTACAGGCCAGTACCACCGCGTCGGACAGCAGCGCCAGCTCCTCCTCGCCCTCGGGCAGCCGGCGCCCGGCCACCTCGATCTGCGCCCGCTCCAGGACCCGGCGGGGACGGACGGCGTAGGAGAAGACCCGGTACCACTCGATGCGGTCGCCGTTGTAGCGGGCGACGCCGTAGGACCAGCCCTTGCCGCCCGCATCGGGTTTCTCCGGGATGTCCCAGCGCAGCGAGCAGTCGAAGGTCCCGCCGGAGCGCTGGATGAGCCGGCGCCGCAGCCCGAACAGGAACAGTCCCACCACCACGAGCGCGACCACGATTCCGCACACAGTCAGAGCGAGGACCATCGGCACCGACCTCCTCGTCTCCTAGTTGGTGGAACTGCTTCTGTATTTGAGTAATGAAACGGAAAAAACACCCACATCTGCCTCAGCCGCGACCGGCACCGGATTGCTCCGGGCCGGCCGCGGCTGAGTGACGTCAACGTACCGCGCGGCTGGTTCAGCGCGCCGCCGCAGCACGCAGTCGGACGTCCGCGCGGCGCTCGGCGGCGGCGTCGCCCTCCGCCTTCGCCCGCTCCAGCTCCCGCTCCGTGCGCTGGACGTCGATCTCGTCCGACAGCTCGGCGATCTCGGCCAGCAGGGACAGCTTGTTGTCCGCGAACGAGATGAAACCGCCGTGCACCGCGGCGACGACCGTTCCACCTTCACTCGTACGGATGGTCACCGGGCCCGACTCCAGCACACCGAGCAGCGGCTGGTGACCGGGCATGACGCCGATGTCGCCGGACGTGGTGCGCGCGACGACCAGGGTGGCCTCGCCGGACCAGACCTGGCGGTCGGCGGCGACCAGCTCGACGTGCAGCTCAGCAGCCAAGAGTGGCTCCTCGGGTCACCACCCGGCAGGGGCGCCGGGTGTTGGGGTCAATTCTAGTGGGCGTGGGTGAGGGGGCGGGACGCGCCCGCCCCCTCGGTCGAGCACGGGGCTCAGGAGACGCCCAGCTCCTTGGCGTTCTTCTTGAGGTCGTCGAGACCACCGCACATGAAGAATGCCTGCTCGGGGAAGTGGTCGTACTCGCCGTCGCAGATCGCGTTGAACGCGGCGATCGACTCGTCCAGCGGCACGTCCGAGCCGTCCACGCCGGTGAACTGCTTGGCGACGTGGGTGTTCTGGGACAGGAAGCGCTCCACCCGACGGGCGCGGTGGACGACCAGCTTGTCCTCCTCGCCCAGCTCGTCGATACCGAGGATCGCGATGATGTCCTGGAGGTCCTTGTACTTCTGCAGGATCGTCTTCACGCGCATGGCCGCGTTGTAGTGGTCCTGCGAGATGTAGCGCGGGTCCAGGATCCGGGACGTGGAGTCCAGCGGGTCCACGGCCGGGTAGATGCCCTTCTCCGAGATCGGACGGGAGAGCACCGTCGTCGCGTCGAGGTGGGCGAAGGTGGTGGCCGGGGCCGGGTCGGTCAGGTCGTCGGCGGGGACGTAGATCGCCTGCATCGAGGTGATCGAGTGACCGCGGGTCGAGGTGATGCGCTCCTGGAGGAGGCCCATCTCGTCGGCCAGGTTCGGCTGGTAACCCACCGCGGACGGCATGCGGCCGAGCAGCGTGGAGACCTCGGAACCGGCCTGCGTGAAGCGGAAGATGTTGTCGATGAAGAACAGCACGTCCTGCTTCTGGACGTCACGGAAGTACTCGGCCATGGTGAGGCCGGCCAGCGCGACGCGCAGACGGGTGCCCGGGGGCTCGTCCATCTGACCGAAGACCAGCGCGGTCTTGTCGATGACGCCCGAGTCGGACATCTCCTCGATCAGGTCGTTGCCCTCACGGGTGCGCTCGCCGACACCGGCGAACACGGAGACACCGTCGTGGTTGTTGGCGACACGGTAGATCATCTCCTGGATGAGCACCGTCTTGCCGACGCCGGCGCCGCCGAACAGACCGATCTTGCCGCCCTTGACGTACGGGGTCAGCAGGTCGATGACCTTGACGCCGGTCTCGAACATCTCGGTCTTCGACTCGAGCTCGTCGAAGTTCGGGGCCTTGCGGTGGATGGACCAGCGCTCGCCCTCGTACCGCTCGTCGACGTTCAGCACCTCACCGAGGGTGTTGAACACCTTGCCCTTGGTGAAGTCGCCGACCGGGACGGTGATGCCGTCGCCGGTGTCGACGACCGGGGCCTGGCGGACCAGGCCGTCGGTCGGCTGCATGGAGATGGTGCGGACCAGGCCGTCACCCAGGTGCTGGGCGACCTCCAGGGTCAGGGTCTTCTTCTGACCCTCGTTCGCCGGGTCGGCGACCTCGACGTGGAGGGCGTTGTAGATCTCCGGCATCGCGTCGACGGGGAACTCCACGTCGACGACCGGGCCGATGACCCGGGCGACGCGGCCCGTAGCCGTCGCGGTCTCAACAGTGGTGGTCATTTATCGGTCACTCCCCGCGGTCGCGTCGGCCAGGGCGCTCGCGCCACCGACGATCTCGCTGATTTCCTGGGTGATTTCGGCCTGGCGGGCCGCGTTGGCAAGACGGGAGAGCGTGTTGATCAGCTCGCCCGCGTTGTCGGTGGCCGACTTCATCGCGCGCCGCGTGGCGGCGTGCTTCGAAGCGGCCGACTGGAGCAGCGCGTTGTACACGCGGCTCTCCACATAGCGCGGCAGCAGGGCGTCGAGGACGTCCTCCGCCGAGGGCTCGAAGTCGTACAGCGGGAGGATCTCGCCCTGGGGGGCGGCCTCCTCGGCGACCTCGTCGAGGCGCAGCGGCAGCAGCCGGGCGTCGAGCGCCGTCTGCGTCATCATCGAGACGAACTCGGTGAAGACCATGTGGAGCTCGTCCACACCGCCCTCGGCCGTGTCCTTCTGGATGGCCTCGATCAGCGGCGCCGCCACCTTCTTGGCGTCCGCGTACGTCGGCTCGTCGGTGAAGCCGCTCCACGACTCCGCGATCTTGCGCTCACGGAAGTTGTAGTGCGCGACACCGCGCCGGCCGACGATGTACGTGTCGACCTGCTTGCCCTCGCGCTCCAGGCGCTCGGTCAGCTGCTCCGCGGCCTTGATGGCGTTGGAGTTGAAGGCGCCGGCCAGACCGCGGTCGCTCGTGAGGAGCAGGACCGCGGCACGGGTCGGGTTCTCCGCCTCCGTGGTGAGCGGGTGCTTGGTGTTCGAACCCGTGCCCACCGCCGTGACCGCGCGCGTCAGCTCGGTCGCGTACGGCGTGGAGGCCGCCACCTTGCGCTGCGCCTTGACGACGCGCGAGGCGGCGATCATCTCCATCGCCTTGGTGATCTTCTTGGTCGCGCTGACGGATCGGATGCGACGCTTGTAGACCCGGAGCTGGGCTCCCATGAGTCAGGTCCCTTCCTTACGTCACTTGGAAGCAGCGGCAGGAGTGTCCTCGCCGAGCAGCTTGCCGTCCGAGGTCTCGAACTGCTTCTTGAAGGCAGCGATCGCGTCGGCGACGGCCGTGAGCGTGTCGTCGGACATCTTGCCGCCCTCGCGGATGGAGGTCATGAGGCCCTGCTCCTTGCGGTGCAGGTACTCCAGCAGCTCCTTCTCGAAGCGGCGGATGTCGGCGACCGGGACGTCGTCCATCTTGCCGGTGGTGCCGGCCCAGACGGAGACGACCTGGTCCTCGGTGGACATCGGCTGGTACTGGTCCTGCTTCAGCAGCTCGACCATGCGCTGACCGCGCTCCAGCTGGGCCTTGGAGGCGGCGTCCAGGTCGGAACCGAAGGCGGCGAAGGCCTCCAGCTCACGGAACTGGGCGAGGTCGACGCGG
Source organism: Streptomyces sp. DSM 40868 (assembly GCF_011820545.1). NCBI lineage: Bacteria > Bacillati > Actinomycetota > Actinomycetes > Kitasatosporales > Streptomycetaceae > Streptomyces > Streptomyces sp. DSM 40868. The sequence goes on along the minus strand of NZ_CP050504.1, from coordinate 5,914,340 downwards.
AGGCGGCCGGAGACCTGCTTCATCGCCTTGTGCTGGGCGGAACCACCGACTCGGGAGACGGAGATACCGACGTTCAGCGCGGGACGCTGACCGGCGTTGAACAGGTCCGACTCCAGGAAGCACTGGCCGTCGGTGATGGAGATGACGTTGGTCGGGATGAACGCCGAGACGTCGTTGGCCTTGGTCTCGACGATCGGCAGACCGGTCATCGAACCCGCACCCATGTCGTCGGAGAGCTTGGCGCAGCGCTCCAGCAGCCGGGAGTGCAGGTAGAAGACGTCACCCGGGTAGGCCTCACGGCCCGGCGGGCGGCGCAGCAGCAGCGACACGGCGCGGTAGGCGTCGGCCTGCTTCGACAGGTCGTCGAAGATGATCAGGACGTGCTTGCCCTGGTACATCCAGTGCTGGCCGATGGCCGAACCGGTGTACGGCGCCAGGTACTTGAAGCCGGCCGGGTCGGACGCCGGGGCGGCGACGATGGTCGTGTACTCCAGGGCGCCGTTCTCCTCCAGCGCGCGGCGCACGCCGGCGATGGTGGAGCCCTTCTGGCCGATGGCGACGTAGATGCAGCGGACCTGCTTCTTGGGGTCGCCCGAGCGCCAGTTGTCGCGCTGGTTGATGATCGTGTCGACGGCCAGGGCGGTCTTGCCGGTCTGGCGGTCACCGATGATCAGCTGACGCTGACCACGGCCGATCGGGGTCATCGCGTCGACGGCCTTGTAGCCCGTCTCCATCGGCTCGTGCACCGACTTGCGCTGCATGACCGTGGGGGCCTGCAGCTCGAGGGCGCGGCGGCCGTCGGTCTCGATCTCGCCGAGGCCGTCGATCGGGTTGCCGAGCGGGTCGACGACACGGCCGAGGTAGCCCTCGCCCACCGCGACGGAGAGGACCTCGCCGGTACGGGTGACCGGCTGACCCTCCTCGATGCCGCTGAACTCACCGAGGACGATGGCGCCGATCTCGCGCTCTTCCAGGTTCAGCGCCAGGCCGAGGGTGCCGTCCTCGAACTTCAGCAGTTCGTTGGCCATGGCCGAGGGAAGACCCTCGACCTTCGCGATGCCGTCGCCGGCAAGGGTGACCGTACCGACCTCCTCGCGCGAGGCCGCGTCCGGCTTGTACGACTGGACGAAGTTCTCCAGCGCGTCCCGGATCTCCTCCGGCCGGATCGTGAGCTCCGCCATCTGGGTTCCCTGCTCTCCTTGTTGGGCCCGAAGTTTCACTTTGGGGGGATGGGGACTCCCCCCAACAGGAGGTGAATCCTCTGCACGGCCCAACCAGGGCCGTAAGTACGTACTGCGTCTCTCGGACTTTCTCGAAAGACCGATTTATCGAGTTGCTGCTAGCTCGCCATGCGGCGGGCGGCCTCTTCGAGCCGGTCCGCGAGGGAGCCGTTGATGACCTCGTCACCGACCTGCACCCGGATGCCGCCGACGACCTCGGGGTCGACGTCCAGGTTGAGGTGCATCCGACGGCCGTAGAGCTTGGTCAGGGCGGCGCCGAGGCGCTGCTTCTGCCCGTCGCTCAGCGGCACCGCCGAGGTGACGACGGCGACCACGCGGTTCCGGCGCTCGGCGGCGAGCTTGGACAGGGACTCCAGTCCCGCTTCCAGGCTACGTCCACGCGGCGCGGTGGCCAGGCGCGTCACCAGTCGCTCGGTGGCCGGCTTGGCCCGTCCGCCCAGCAGCCGGTGCAGCAGCTCGGTCTTGGCCGAGGTGCCGGCGGCGCGGTCGGTGAGCGCGGCGCGCAGCTCGGTGCTGGAGGAGACGATCCGGCCGAACCGGAAGAGCTCGTCCTCGACGTCGTCGAGCGTGCCCGTCTTCTCCGCGGCCGTGAGGTCGGCGATGTCCGCCAGTTCCTCCAGCGCGTCCACCAGGTCGCGCGGCTGCGACCAGCGGGACCGGGCCAGCCCGGACAGCAGGTCGGCGGTCGGGCCGCTGACCTGGCCGCCGATCAGACGCTGGACCAGCTGGGCCTTCGCCTCTCCGGGCTGCGCCGGGTCGGTGAGGACCCGGCGCAGGCCGGCCTCGCGGTCGAGCAGCGCGGTGACGGCCGCCAGCTCGTCGGCGAGCTGCGCGGCGTCCACGGACGTGGAGTCCGTCAGCGCGTCCAGACGCTCCCGTGCGGCTGCCAGTGCCTCGCGGCTCGCTCCGTTCATCGCGTGGCCTCGGCCTTCTCCTCGAGCTCGTCGAGGAAGCGGTCGATCACACGGCTCTGACGGGCGTGGTCCTCAAGGGACTCGCCGACGAGCTTGCCGGCCAGTTCGGTGGCGAGCCGGCCGACGTCCTGGCGCAGCGCGGACGCGGCGGCCTTGCGGTCGGCCTCGATCTGCGCGTGACCGGCGGCGACGATCTCCTCGCGCTGGCGCTGGCCCTCGGCCCGCATCTCGGCGATGAGCGCGGCACCCTGCTCCTGCGCCTCCTGGCGCAGGCGCGCGGCCTCGTGCCGGGCCTCGGCGAGCTGGGCCTTGTACTGCTCAAGGACGCTCTGGGCCTCGGTCTGCGCGGCCTCGGCCTTTTCGATACCGCCCTCGATGGCCTCGCGGCGCTCTTCCAGAACCTTGTTGATGTTCGGGAGGAGCTTCTTGGCGAGGAAGCCGAAGACGATGACGAAGGCGATCAGGCCGATGACGAGCTCTGGGATCGGCGGGATGAGGGGGTTCTCGGCCTCCTCAGCCGCAAGCTGAACCAGGGGGCTCATATCAGTGCCTTTCGTCTAAAGGGCGACGGTCGGATCAGGCGCTCGGGTAGACGAACGGCATGACCAGACCGATCAGGGCGAGCGCCTCACAGAAGGCGAAGCCGAGGATCTGGTTGGCGCGGATCAGACCGGCCGCCTCGGGCTGGCGGGCGAGGGCCTGGGTGCCGTTACCGAAGATGATGCCGACGCCGACGCCCGGGCCGATGGCGGCGAGGCCGTAACCGATGGAGCCGAGGTTGCCCTTGATCTCGACGCCGGCGGCAAGGGTCTGGAGAGCGGACATGCCGGTTCTTCCTTCTCTTTCAATGACCGGTGGGGGTTGGCCACCGGATGTCTGGGTGGGTGGTCGGGTCGCTCAGTGGTGCTCGGCGAGCGCGCCCTGGATGAAGCTGCAGGTCAGCAGTACGAAGACGTACGCCTGGACAGCCTGGATGAAGAGCTCGAAGGCGGTCATCACGATGACCATCACGAACGAGACGGCGGAGTAGGCGATGCCGATGCCGTTCAGCATGTACCAGCTGGCGATCGTGAAGAGCAGCAGCAGCGTGTGGCCGGCGAACATGTTCGCGAAGAGTCGGACGGCGTGGGTGAAGGGCCGCACGAGGAGGTTCGAGAACAGCTCGATCGTCATCGACAGCGGGAGGACCGCGCCGAGGGACTTGTCGTAGCCGGTGAAGTTCTTGAAGGCGCCCACGAAGCCGTGCCGCTTGAAGGTCAGCCCGACCCAGAGGATGTAGACGATGCCGGCCAGGATGGCGGGGTACGAGATGATCGAGGTCACCGGGAACTGCGCGACCGGGATGACCGACCAGAGGTTCATCATCCAGACGAAGAAGAACAGCGAGACGACCAGCGGGACGTACTTCTCGCCTTCCTTCTTGCCGATGGTCTCGTAGACGACGCCGCGGCGGATGAAGTCGTAACCGGACTCGGCGACCATCTGGAGCTTGCCCGGGACGACCTTCGGCTTGGCGAAGGCGGCCCAGAAGAAGCCCACGATGATGATGGAACCGAGGAGCGCCAGCAGCATCGTCTTGTTGAAGTACAAGTTGCTGTCCGCGTCGCCCCAGAGCGGCTTGAACAGGAACGAGTGCAGGCCCGGAGCCGGGAAGCCGCACCCGTCGAACAGGTGGCAGCTCGTGTCGAAAGCGAGCGTCTGCGTCGGGTCAGCACTCACCGCGGGCTCCTTCATCGTGGCGCATAGGTACGGCAACCTCGTTGTGTCGGCGCGGCGCACGGCCGCGGGTCGGCACGGGACTGGTGTTACGGATGTGGGGGCGGCTGTGGGGCATCTCGCCTCGCGTTCGAGCAGGCGTCAGCTCAGATGCCCGCGCCCGCGATGCCGCAGTTGGCACCGGACGATAGCAGCATCTCTCGTGCGCCTTTATCCCGGCCCTACCTCTCACGACGAATGCCCTGTCTTCTCGGGCTTGTCGCCCTTCGACGAGGCATCGGGATCGACGTAGAGGATCTTGGCCTTCATGTGGGCACGCGTCTGCGCGGCGATCCACGCGAGGGTGGCGACCACGAGCGTGATGGCGAAGGCACGCGGGTTGAACAGCGTCGTGTTCTTGAACAAGGCGACGAAGATGACCAGCAGCAGCAGTTGGGCCGCGTAGAGCATCAGGCCCATCATCTGGAACAGCTGGGGAAAGGATTTGGCGGTGCGCTGGAGCACGTAGAGGCCGAGCCCCATGAAGACGATCACCACCAGCGTCCCCACGACGGCCCCGATCGCCCCCTTGCCGCCGGCGACCACGGCGCTGACGACGGCGGCGATCACACCGACGGCAGCCGTGGGCACTGCGGCCTGGGCCAGGATCCGGGCGTCATTGGACGGCATGGCGGCAACTCCGCTTTCACAGGGGGCAGGGTGTCGTCATGGACGAGCGTAGTCCCGGACCGAGTGATCGAGATCTCACACCTACGGACCGTCGCACTCAGGTCCTTCGGTCCTATCCGGGGTTCTCGTGAACCGTATCACAAACTATTTGATGAGGTCTTTACCTGTTGGGTGTGCTTGCTGTCACACATGAGAGTGAAGCTGCCCGTCTGTGCAAAAACGCCGCCCACTTGTCTGGTATTAGGGCGCTTTGCTCCCCCACGAGTTGGCAATGCTCTAGTCAGATTCTTACCTTGGGCGCCTCAGCGACGGTCGAGGAAACGCGATCGGGCGCCGATCGCGGTCGCTCCGTTGACGCCGGAGACCCCGGCCGTGACCGGGGACCGCTCCTCGCTCTCCGTGACCTCCGGGGCGGCGGACTCCGCGGCGGCCGCGGGGACGGAGCGCCTGCGGTAGCGCGGCGGGACGAACCGCTGGGCCCACAGCGGCACGCGCGGCGTGAAGCGCGGGAGCAGCAGCAGGACCAGGCCGACCGCGCTGAGGAAGACCACGCCCAGCACGATCCACATCGACGCCGAGTTGACCGAGTACGCCAGCGCCCCGAAGCCGATCAGCGCCGACCAGAAGTACATGATCAGCACGGCCCGGCTGTGCGAGTGGCCGATCTCCAGCAGCCGGTGGTGCAGATGACCGCGGTCGGCGGCGAACGGGGACTGGCCGCGCCAGGTGCGCCGGACGATGGCGAGCACCAGGTCGGCGGCCGGTACGGCGATGATGGTCAGCGGGAGCAGCAGCGGGATGTAGACCGGCACCGTCTGGTGCACCGCCGCCTTCTCCGAACCGGTGAACAGCGCGAGGGCGTCCGGGTCCACCTGCCCGGTGATCGAGATCGCGCCCGCCGACAGCACCAGGCCGATCAGCATCGAACCCGAGTCGCCCATGAAGATCCGCGCCGGGTGCATGTTGTGCGGCAGGAAGCCCAGGCACATGCCCATCAGGATGGCCGCGAACAGGGTGCCGGGGGCGGCGGCCTCGATGCCGTACGAGTACCAGATCCGGTAGGCGTACAGGAAGAACGAGCCCGCCGCGATGCACACCATGCCGGCCGCGAGCCCGTCCAGGCCGTCCACGAAGTTCACCGCGTTGATCGTGATGACCACCAGGGCCACCGTCAGCAGCGTGCCCTGCCACTGGGTCAGCGCGACGTTCCCGACGCCCGGGATGGGCAGCCACAGGATCGTCAGACCCTGCATGACCATCACGCCCGCGGCGATCATCTGGCCGCCCAGCTTGATCAGCGCGTCGATCTCGAACTTGTCGTCCAGGACGCCGATCAGCCAGATCAGCGCGGCCCCGGAGAGCAGCGCCCGCGGCTCGTTGGACTTGGCGAAGACCTCGTTGAGGTTCGTCAGGTGGTCCGCGACCAGCAGGCCCGCGCACAGTCCGAAGAACATCGCGATACCGCCGAGGCGCGGAGTGGGTTCCCGGTGCACGTCCCGGGCCCGGATCTCCGGCATCGCCCCGGCCACGATCGCGAACTTCCGTACCGGCCCCGTCAGCAGATACGTCACCGCGGCCGTGATGCAGAGCGTCAGCAGGTATTCACGCACGGGCTTCCCCACAGGTCTCGCTGGCCATCACAGCCTCACACCCTAGCGACGGATGCATATGGATGAGGACGGCCGGGTAGCGACGAGGGTTGCACACCGTGCCGTACGCCACGGCCCGGACCCGTCCACACCGGGAGGTACGGGACGCCGTCTACCCCCGTTCAGCCGGGATACGGCGGGAACCGGCCGGTGAGCGCGCGCACCTCCTCCCGGGCCCGGGCCGGCTCCGTCTCCCCACGCAGCACGGCCGCCAGCAGCGCCGCGATCCGCACCATCTCCGGCTCCCCCATGCCCTGGGTGGTCACCGCCGCCGTGCCCAGGCGCAGGCCGCGGCCGTCGCCGTGCGGCAGCACACAGCAGTCCAGCACCAGCCCGGCCGCGAGCAGCCGGCCCCGTGCACTGCGGCCGTCCACGCCGAGCGGGGCCGGGTCCGCGGTGATCAGGTGGGTGTCCGTGCCGCCGGTGGTGACGGCCAGCCCCTCCGCGGCCAGGTGACCGGCCAGCACCCGCGCGTTGGCGACCACCCGATGGGCGTACATGGCGAACTCCGGTGTCGCCGCCTCGCCGAACGCGACCGCCTTCGCGGCGATGGTGTGCATCTGGGCGCCGCCCTGGGTGAACGGGAACACGGCCCGGTCCACCCGCCGGGCCAGCTCGGCCCCGCACAGGATCATCCCGCCGCGCGGGCCGCGCAGCACCTTGTGGGTGGTCGCGCAGACGATGTCCGCGTACGGCACCGGGTTCGGCGCCGCTCCCCCGGCTACCAGCCCGATGGGATGGCCGGCGTCCGCGATCAGATAGGCCCCGACCTCGTCGGCGACCTCCCGGAAGAAGGCGTAGTCCGGGTGGCGGGGGTAGGCGATGGAGCCGCACACGATGGCCTTGGGCCGGTGGTTGCGCGCCAGGTGGCGCACCTGGTCGTGGTCGATCAGCCCGGTCTCGGCGTCGACGCCGTAGCCGACGAAGTCGAACCAGCGGCCGGAGAAGTTGGCCGGCGAGCCGTGGGTGAGGTGGCCGCCGTAGGGCAGGCCGAGGGCGAGGACGGTGTCGCCGGGGCGCAGCAGGGCCGCGTAGGCGGCCAGTACGGCCGAGGAGCCGGAGTGCGGCTGGACGTTGGCGTGCTCGGCGCCGAACAGGGCCTTGGCGCGGTCGACGGCGGCGCGTTCGGCGACGTCGACGATCTCGCAGCCGCCGTGGTGGCGGGCGCCGGGGTAGCCCTCGGCGTACTTGTTGGCGAACGCGGAGCCGAGGGCGGCCAGGACGGCCGGGGAGCAGAAGTTCTCGGCGGCGATCAGCTGGAGGGTGGTGGACTGCCGTGCCAGTTCGCCGAGCAGGAGTTCGGCCATCGCCGGGTCCTGCCGGCGCAGGACGTCGGTCTCGAGGGTGTGGGTGACCGACATGGCGGGCTCCCGGGCGGTCGGCGGTGACGTACGTCCAATGTAGGCCGGTCCCGCGGGGGTCGCCCGGTGTCGCCCCGCAGGGGGCGCGCACGCGCCCTACGTCCGCGCCGGAACCCCCGTCAGCGCCGTCACCACCGGGTCCAGGGCGTCCCGTATCTCGTCGCCGATGGAGCGGAAGAACGTCAGGGGCGCGCCGTAGGGGTCGTACACCTCGTCCGCCTCGGCGTTCGGGGCGAGCAGCCAGCCGCGCAGCGCCGCCGCGGCCCGCACCAGCGCCCGGGCCCGCATGACCACGCCGTCCTCCAGCGGCGGCAGGGTGGCCGGATCTATCGCCCGGACCAGGCGGGTGAACTCCTTCAGGGTGAAGGTGCGCAGGCCCGCCGAATGGCCCATGGAGATGACCTGGGCACGGTGGTCACGGGTGGCGGTCAGCACCAGGTCGGCCCTGATCACGTGCTCGTCCAGCAGTTCCCGGCCGACGAAGCCGGAGGCGTCCGCGCCGAACTCGGCCAGCACGGTCTCCGCGTGGGACTCCATGGGCGCGCCCTCGTGGCCCCAGGTGCCCGCGCTCTCCACGATCAGCCCGCCGCCGAGCACGCCGAGCCGCTCCGCGACGAAGTGGCGGGTCAGCCGTTCGGTGATGGGCGAGCGGCACACATTGCCGGTGCTGACGTGGAGGATGCGGAAGGTGTCGCGGGGGAACCCGAACGTCGTCGTTTCCTCCGCGCTCCAGCTCCCGCCGCCTATGCCGCGCCCCGTCCCAGGGGCCGTCAATTCGCCACCTCGAGGTCGGGTACGACCTTGCGCAGCTCCTCCGCGGAGAGCGCGCCCTCGCGCAGCAGCACCGGCACCCGGCGGGTGACGTCCACGATGGACGAGGGCGCGTTGTCGGGGGTGGGGCCGCCGTCGAGGTAGACGGAGACGGAGTCGCCGAGCATGTCCTGGGCGGCGTCGCAGTCCTCCGGCGCCGGGTGGCCGGTGAGGTTCGCCGAGGAGACGGCCATCGGTCCGACGTCGGTGAGCAGTTCGATGGCGACCGGGTGCAGCGGCATGCGCACGGCGACCGTGCCCCGGGTGTCGCCGAGGTCCCACTGGAGGGACGGCTGGTGCTTGGCGACGAGCGTCAGCGCGCCCGGCCAGAACGCGTCGACCAGTTCCCAGGCCAGCTCGGAGAAGTCCGTGACCAGGCCGTGCAGGGTGTTCGGGGAGCCGATGAGGACGGGGGTGGGCATGCCGCGGCCCCGGCCCTTGGCGTCGAGCAGGTCGGCGACCGCCTGCGAGGAGAACGCGTCGGCGCCGATGCCGTAGACCGTGTCGGTCGGCAGCACCACCAGCTCGCCGCGGCGGACGGCGGACGCGGCCTCGCGCAGACCCGTCACGCGGTCGGTCGCGTCGTTGGTGTCGTATCGCCGTGCCATGGCTAGCGGGCCTCCTCGTACACGTACTGCGGGATGGAAGTCGTCTCAGTGGTCACGGCAGCGCCTTGCGGGCGGTGGCGAAGCGCGGCCGGTTGTTGAGGTCGGGGTGGTCGGCCGCGTCGGCCCAGCCCCGCTCCTCGGTGAAGATCCACGGCACCTGGCCGCCCTGGGTGTCGGCGTGCTCGATCACGACCACCCCGCCGGGGCGCAGCAGGCGGTGCGCGGTGCGTTCCAGGCCCCGGATGAGGTCGAGTCCGTCCTCGCCGGAGAACAACGCCAGCTCCGGGTCGTAATCGCGGGCCTCCGGGGCGACGTACTCCCATTCGGTGAGCGGGATGTACGGCGGGTTGGAGATGACCAGGTCCACCTGGCCGTCGAGGTCCGGGAAGGCGGTCAGCGCGTCGCCCTGGCGCAGGTCGACACGGGAGCCGGCCATGTTCTTCCGGGTCCACACCAGGGCGTCCTCGGACAGCTCCACGGCGTGCACCCGCGAGCGCGGCACCTCTTGGGCGAGGGCGAGCGCGATGGCGCCGGAGCCGGTGCACAGGTCGACGATGCACGGCTCGACGACGTCCATGGCGCGTACGGCGTCTATGGCCCAGCCGACGACGGACTCGGTCTCCGGCCGGGGCACGAACACGCCCGGCCCGACCTGGAGCTCCAGGTAGCGGAAGTAGGCCCGCCCGGTGATGTGCTGGAGCGGCTCGCGCTGCTCGCGCCGGGCGATGACCTCCCAGTACCGGGCGTCGAAGTCGGCGTCCTTCACGGAGTGCAGCTGACCTCGCTTCACGCCGTGCACGAACGCGGCCAGCTCCTCCGCGTCGTTGCGCGGCGAGGGCACACCGGCGTCGGCCAGCCGCTGGGTGGCCTGGGCCACCTCGGCGAGCAGCAGGTTCACGCGTCTCCTCCGTGTCGTACTCGTGCGTACGGGTTTACGCGGCGGCGAGCTTCGCCGCCGAGTCGGCGTCGACGCAGGCCTGGATGACCGCGTCGAGGTCGCCGTCCAGGACCTGGTCCAGGTTGTACGCCTTGAAGCCGACGCGGTGGTCCGAGATGCGGTTCTCCGGGAAGTTGTAGGTGCGGATCTTCTCGGAGCGGTCGACGGTGCGGACCTGGCTGCGGCGGGCGTCGGCGGCCTCCCGCTCCGCCTCCTCCTGGGCCATGGCGAGCAGCCTGGAGCGCAGGATGCGCAGCGCCTGCTCCTTGTTCTGCAGCTGGCTCTTCTCGTTCTGGCAGGAGGCGACGACCCCGGTCGGCAGGTGCGTGATGCGCACGGCGGAGTCGGTAGTGTTCACGGACTGGCCGCCGGGACCGGAGGACCGGTAGACGTCGATGCGGAGGTCGTTGGGGTTGATCTCCACGTCCACCTCCTCGGCCTCCGGGGTGACGAGCACACCGGCCGCGGAGGTGTGGATGCGGCCCTGGGACTCGGTCGCCGGGACGCGCTGGACGCGGTGCACGCCGCCCTCGTACTTCAGCCGGGCCCAGACGCCCTGGCCGGGCTCGATCTGCCCGCGTGCCTTCACCGCGACCTGGACGTCCTTGTAGCCGCCCAGCTCGGACTCGGTGGCGTCGATGATCTCGGTCTTCCAGCCGACGCGCTCGGCGTAGCGCAGGTACATCCGCAGCAGGTCGCCGGCGAAGAGCGCCGACTCGTCGCCGCCCGCGCCCGCCTTGATCTCGAGGATGACGTCCTTGTCGTCGCTGGGATCGCGCGGGACGAGCAGCAGGCGCAGCTTCTCGGTGAGCTCCTCGCGCTGCTTCTCCAGGTCCTTGACCTCGGCGGCGAAGTCGGGGTCGTCGGCGGCCAGCTCTCGGGCGGTCTCGATGTCGTCGCCGGTCTGCTTCCAGGAGCGGTACGTGGCGACGATCGGGGTCAGCTCGGCGTAGCGCTTGTTCAGCTTGCGCGCGTTCGCCTGGTCGGAGTGGACCGACGGGTCGGCGAGCTTCTTCTCCAGATCGGCGTGCTCGGCGACGAGTTCCTCGACGGCCTCGAACATCTTGGGCTCCTGTACTGCGGTGAGGGGAAGGGCGGCGACCAAAAACGCCGGTCCCGGGCACACCCGCCGGTGAGCGGGTGTGGCCGTGGACCGGCGAATTGGGGCTCGCTACTTCTTGGAGCCGGCGGCCTTGCCGAAGCGGGCCTCGAAGCGGGCCACACGGCCACCGGTGTCGAGGATCTTCTGCTTGCCCGTGTAGAACGGGTGGCACTCGGAGCAGACCTCGGCCCGGATGGTGCCGGACTCGATGGTGCTGCGGGTGGTGAACGACGCGCCGCAGGTGCAGCTGACCTGCGTCTCGACGTACGCGGGGTGGATGTCGCGCTTCAAGGTGTCTCCTAGGTTTCGGGAGGGCGCCGGGTCGCTGCCGCGGGATGCGGAGGCGTGAACCGGGGCCGACGTACCAGTCTGCCAGGACTGGTGCCATCCACCCAAACCGGGGGTGCGGTCGTTCTATTCCAGGGGGTGCGCGGGGGCGTCCTACGGGGCGCTGACCACGCCCTTGGCCTCGCCCGTCGCCGTGCCCTCCGTGGCCGCCTTCGGAATCTCCTGGTCGTTGCGCAGGGCGTTCCAGACCAGCTGGGCCTTGGCGGTGTCCAGCAGGACCCGGTTGGGGTTGGCCGGGTCGTACTGGACCGGCATCGTGACCATCTTCATGTCGGAGGAGCCGATGCCCTTCAGGCCGCCCGCGAAGTCGATCAGGGAGTTGACCGAGCCGAGGTCGGAGTCGGTCGTGACGGCCTTGGTGGCGGTGTCGGCGAGGTCGTAGAGCTTCTTGGGGTTGGTGAAGACGCCGACGTGCTTGACCTGGTCGATGAGGGCCTTGATGAACGCCTGCTGGAGCTGGATGCGGCCCAGGTCCGAGCCGTCGCCCACGCCGTGCCGGGTGCGGACCAGGCCGAGGGCCTGCTCACCGTTCAGGGTGTGCGGGCCGGCCTCGAGGTCGAGGTGGCTCTGCTTGTCGTGGATGGGCTTGGTGGTGGTGATCCGCACGCCGCCGAGGTCGTCGATGAGCTGCTGGAAGCCCTGGAAGTCGACCTCCAGGTAGTGGTCCATGCGGATGCCGGTGATCGACTCGACGGTCTTGACCGCGCAGGCCGCGCCGCCGGTGGAGTACGCCTCGTTGAACATCACGGCGGTGGCGGCCGGGTGGGTGGTGCCCTTGGTGTCGGTGCACTCGGGGCGGTCGACCAGGGTGTCCCGGGGGATCGAGACCACGCTGGCCCGTTTGTGGCCCTCGTACACATGGACGATCATCGCGGTGTCGGAGCGGGCGCTGCCGTCGTCCGTGCCGCCGCCGAGCTTCTTGTTCGTGCCGGCCCGGGTGTCCGAACCGAGGACCAGGATGTTCTCGGAGCCGTTGTCGACCTTGTCGGGGCGGTCGGTGCCGAGGGCCTGGTTCAGGTCGACGCTGCGCAGGTTGCCGTTGAGCTTGAAGTAGACGAACCCGGCACCCGCGCCGCCCAGCACCACGACACCCGCCGCTGTCCAGGCCGTCGCGCGCAGCGCCTTGCGGGCCGTGCTGGGGGCCTTGCGGCGGCGCCCCTTGCCCCGGCGGCGGGGACCGGTCGGGCCCGGCTCGGTTATGGCGGGCGTGCTCTCGGCGGCCACATCGCTCCTAGGTCTCGGCGGTCGGGTACCCCCTGCGGCCAGGGTCGGGCGCGGTCGTCACCGCTCCATCGTCGCTCCGCCTGGTCAGACGGAGAAACTCGGGACAGGGTTGCACAACACACAGTGCCCGACGGGTACGGAAATGGACACGGTGTGTAGTCGGTCAGGCGGGGCGGACGGCGCTCACCTGCGGATACGAGGGCACCGGTGGTACGCCGGGAGGCCGGTGGCCGCCGCGGGCTCTGTGGCAAAGATCTCGCCACCGGTACAGCGGGGGAAGAGGAAAGGGCCGCCTCCCCGGACGGGAGGCGGCCCTTTTCAGCGATGCCCTGACGCTCAGTCGCCGTTGCCCGGCGTCGGCGTCGTCTTCTGGATCTGCATCAGGAACTCGACGTTCGACTTGGTCTGCTTCATCTTGTCGAGAAGCAGCTCGATCGCCTGCTGCTGGTCCAGCGCGTGCAGCACCCGGCGGAGCTTCCAGACGACGGCCAGCTCCTCGGCACCGAGCAGGATCTCCTCCTTGCGGGTGCCGGACGCGTCCACGTCCACCGCCGGGAAGATCCGCTTGTCCGCGAGCTTCCGGTCGAGCTTCAGCTCCATGTTGCCGGTGCCCTTGAACTCCTCGAAGATCACCTCGTCCATGCGGGACCCGGTGTCCACCAGGGCGGTGGCGAGGATGGTCAGCGAGCCGCCGTCCTCGATGTTGCGCGCCGCGCCGAAGAACCGCTTCGGCGGGTAGAGCGCGGTCGAGTCGACACCACCGGACAGGATGCGGCCGGAGGCCGGCGCCGCCAGGTTGTAGGCGCGGCCCAGACGGGTGATCGAGTCCAGCAGCACGACCACGTCGTGACCCAGCTCGACCAGCCGCTTGGCGCGCTCGATGGCCAGCTCGGCGACCGTGGTGTGGTCCTCGGCCGGACGGTCGAAGGTCGAGGAGATGACCTCGCCCTTGACCGACCGCTGCATGTCGGTGACCTCTTCCGGACGCTCGTCGACGAGGACGACCATCAGGTGGCACTCGGGGTTGTTGTGCGTGATCGCGTTGGCGATCGCCTGCATGATCATGGTCTTGCCGGTCTTCGGCGGGGCCACGATCAGACCGCGCTGGCCCTTGCCGATCGGCGAGACCAGGTCGATGATCCGGGTGGTCAGCACGCCCGGGTCGGTCTCCAGGCGGAGCCGGTCCTGCGGGTAGAGCGGGGTCAGCTTGTTGAACTCCGGGCGGCCGCGACCGTGTTCGGGCGCCATGCCGTTGACGGAGTCCAGGCGGACCAGCGCGTTGAACTTCTCGCGGCGCTCGCCCTCCTTCGGCTGGCGGACCGCGCCCGTGACGTGGTCGCCCTTGCGCAGGCCGTTCTTGCGGACCTGGGCGAGGGAGACGTAGACGTCGTTCGGGCCCGGCAGGTAGCCGGAGGTCCGGATGAAGGCGTAGTTGTCGAGGATGTCCAGGATGCCCGCGACCGGGATCAGGACGTCGTCCTCGGCGAGCTGCGGCTCGGCGATCTCGTCACGGCCACGACGGCCCCGGCGGTCGCGGTAGCGGCCGCGACGGCCACGGCGGCCGCCCTCGAAGTCGTCGTCGTCCTGCTGCCGGCTGTCCTGCCTGCCGCCCTGCTGCTGGCCCTGCTGCTGACGCTGCTGGCCGCCCTGCTGCTCGTCGCCCTTGTTGCGGCGGTCCCGGTCCCGGCCGCGCTCGCGGCGGTCCCGGCGGCCACGGCCCTCGCCGTCACCGGCGTCGCCCTTGGCCTCGCCCTGCTGGGACTGGGGCGCGGGCGTCTCGGCCTTGGACTCGGTCCGGGCCTCGGCGGCGGCGCTCTCGGCGCCGTTCAGGGCCGGGCTGCCCGCCTCGGCCGTGGCGCGGCGGCGCCGGCGCTCGGTCGGCGCGCTGTCCTCCGCCCCGCGCTCGGCCGCGCGGGCGGTGTCCCCGGCCGGCTGGCCCGGGATCTCGATCTGCTGCTGGGCCGCGGCCTTCTCGGCAGGGGCCTCGGCGGCCTTGGCCGCCTTCTTCTCGGCGGCCTCCTCGCCGGTGCGCGCCCGGGAGGTGGCCCGGCGCTTCGGCTTGGTCTCGGTGGCGGTGTCGGCCTTGGCCGCGGGGGCTCCCCCGGCGGCCTGCGCCTCCTTGATGACCTCGATCAGCTGGCTCTTGCGCATCCGCGCGGTGCCCCTGATCCCGAGGCCCGAGGCGACCTGCTGCAGCTCGGCCAGCACCATGCCCTCGAGGCCGGTACCGCGGCGCCGCCGGGAGCCGGCACCGGTGGCAGGCGCGGAGGCGTCCGTGGCGGGCGCGGCAGCGGTCTCCTCGACACGTGCGCCCATCAGATCGGTGGTGTCGCTCACGAAGGGTCCTTCCCTGGAGCGGACGTCGGCCTGTCTGGCTCGGCGACCGGTTGTGCTGTCCGGCTACGGTCCTGTCTTCTGTGAACCGTGCCGGGGCGGTGGTCCGCCAAAGCGGCGGAAGAAAAATGTGCGGTGATGGCGCTTCCGCGGGCCGTGGCATCCAGTGTCACGTGGCGTGGTAGCACCGATTCCGAAGCTCCCCCAGAGGGGGTACCCCTACCGGCGGCCCGCTCAGTGTCCGCATACGTCGTACTGCCCAGGTACGGCGCACGGAACACGGAGTGGCCCGGGAGGCTCCCGGAAGAATGTCTGTCCCGGACGGGGACACGAGGCACCTCGCCATGGTGGGGTCGGGTGCAGACTTGAGATTAACACTACCGGATCCAACAAACATTCCCCCTCTCCAAATCCGGCAACCGTGTGTCAGGTGGCAAGCGGCAGCACGCTCGCTCCCCGGACGTCCAGGTCCAGCCGGTTGGCGGCCCAGCCCTCACCCGCGAGGTGGGAGACCTTGTCGGCGCTGTCGGCGTCGGCGAGGGCCATGACGGTGGGCCCGGCGCCCGAGATGACGGCCGGGATACCGTCGGCGCGCAGCCGCTCCACGAGCGCGGCGCTCTCGGGCATGGCCGGGGCCCGGTACTCCTGGTGGAGGCGGTCCTCGGTGGCGGGCAGCAGCAGCTCGGGGCGCCTGGTGAGGGCCTCGACCAGCAGGGCGGCGCGGCCCGCGTTGGCGGCGGCGTCCACGTGCGGCACGGTGCGCGGGAGCAGGCCGCGGGCGGTCTCGGTCAGTACCGGCTTTCCGGGCACGAAAACCACCGGAACGATGGAATCGTGCGGCTCCATCCTGATGGCGCGGGCGTTGCCGGCCTCCATCCAGGACAGCGTGAAGCCGCCGAGCAGACACGCGGCCACGTTGTCCGGGTGGCCCTCGATCTCGGTGGCCAGTTCCAGCAGCGCGGCGTCGTCCAGGCGGGCCTCGCCGCCTATGGTCACGGCGCGGGCGGCCACGATGCCGGCGCAGATGGCGGCGGAGGAGGAGCCGAGGCCCCGGCCGTGCGGAATGCGGTTGGCGCAGACGATCTCCAGACCGCGGGGCTGGCCGCCCAGCAGGTCGAAGGCGGTCCGCAGGGAGCGGACGAGGAGATGGCTCTCGTCCCGCGGCAGGGTCTCGCTGCCCTCACCCGCGATGTCGATGTGCAGCCCGGAGTCGGCGACCCTGACGACCACGTCGTCGTAGAGCCCCAGCGCGAGGCCGAGGGCGTCGAAGCCCGGGCCGAGGTTGGCGCTGGTGGCGGGAACGCGCACCCGGACGGCGGCGGCGCGGAACGCTGGACCGGCCATCGCTCGAAGACTCTCCTTGAGCTGCGTTTACGGTCGAATGACGCTCGATGGATTCGATGGTCACCCGGTGGACTGCCGATGACTGACGTACGAAGACCCGTCGGGCCGCGGAGACGGCGCGGCGCCTGCCCTGCGCGAGGGCATATGCGGTGGGCGGGTTCGGTACAGCCTATCGAAGGAAGGTTCTGTGGCGACATAGGGCGCACAGGAGGCGCACGATGCGTGTCGTAAGCCCCCTGTGCACCTTGTCAGGGATTTCCCGGTTCGGGGGCGCTCAGGCGAGGCCGAGGCGCTCGGCCGCGGTGGCGGCGTCGACCGGGACGGTGACCGGCTGCGGCGCGCCGGCGACGGCCCAGTCCGGGTCCTTCAGGCCGTTTCCGGTGACCGTGCACACGATGCGCTGGCCCGGGTCGACCTTGCCCTGTTCGGCGGCCTTGAGCAGGCCGGCCACCGAGGCGGCGGAGGCGGGCTCCACGAAGACGCCCTCCTGCGCGGCCAACAGGCGGTAGGCGCGCAGGATCTCACGGTCCGTCACCTCGTCGATGGCGCCGCCGGACTCGTCCCGGGCGGCCAGCGCGTGGTGCCAGGAGGCGGGGTTGCCGATGCGGATGGCGGTGGCGATGGTCGACGGGTCCTTGACGACCTCGCCGCGCACGATCGGGGCGCTGCCGGAGGCCTGGAAGCCCCACATCCGGGGGGTACGGGTGGAGACGCCGTCGGCGGCGTACTCCTTGTAGCCCTTCCAGTAGGCCGTGATGTTGCCCGCGTTGCCGACCGGGAGGACGTGGATGTCGGGCGCGTCGCCGAGCATGTCCACGATCTCGAAGGCGGCCGTCTTCTGGCCCTCGATCCGCACCGGGTTGACCGAATTCACCAGCGCCACGGGGTAGTTCTCGCTGAGCGAGCGGGCAAGGGTGAGGCAGTCGTCGAAGTTGCCGTCGACCTGGAGGATCTTCGCGCCGTGCACGAGGGCCTGGCCCATCTTGCCGAGGGCGATCTTGCCCTGCGGCACCAGGACGGCCGAGACCATGCCGGCCCGCACCGCGTACGCGGCGGCGGAGGCGGAGGTGTTGCCGGTGGAGGCGCAGATGACGGCCTTCGCCCCCTCCTCCTTGGCCTTGCTGATCGCCATGGTCATGCCGCGGTCCTTGAAGGACCCGGTGGGGTTGGCCCCCTCCACCTTCAGGTGGACCTCGCAGCCCGTGCGCTCGGAGAGCACCTGCGCGGGCACGAGGGGCGTGCCGCCCTCACGGAGCGTCACGACCGGCGTGGTGTCGGAGACGGGCAGCCGGTCCCGGTACTCCTCGATGATTCCGCGCCACTGGTGGGTCATTGCTGGTTACTCTCCTTCAACCCGCATGATGCTGGCGACACCGCGCACGGTGTCGAGCTTGCGCAGCGCCTCGACGGTCCCGCTCAGGGCGGCGTCTGACGCGCGGTGGGTGACGACGACGAGGGACGCCTCGCCGTCCTTCCCCTGCTGACGAACCGTGTCGATCGAGACACCGTGCTCGGCGAACACGGTCGCCACCTGGGCGAGCACGCCCGGTTTGTCGGCCACGTCGAGGCTGATGTGGTACCGGGTGACGACATCGCCCATCGGGGAGACGGTCAGGTCGGCGTAGGCCGACTCGCCGGGGCCGGTGGCGCCGCTGAGCCGGTTGCGGCAGACGGCGACGAGGTCGCCGAGGACGGCGGAGGCGGTGGGCGAGCCGCCGGCGCCGGGGCCGTAGAACATCAGCTGCCCGGCGGCGTCGCTCTCCACGAACACGGCGTTGTACGCGCCGCGCACGGAGGCCAGCGGGTGGCTGAGCGGGATCATGGCGGGATGCACCCGCGCGGTGACCGACGTGCCGTCCTTGGAGCGCTCGCAGATGGCGAGCAGCTTGATGGTGCAGCCCATCTCCTTGGCGGAGCGGAAGTCGGCGGCGGTGACCTCGGTCATGCCCTCGCGGTAGACGTCGTCCAGGCGGACGCGCGTGTGGAAGGCGATACCGGCGAGGATGGCGGCCTTGGCGGCGGCGTCGAAGCCCTCGACGTCGGCGGTCGGGTCGGCTTCGGCGTACCCCAGGGCGGTGGCCTCGTCCAGGGCCTCCTGGTAGCCGGCGCCGGTCGAGTCCATCTTGTCGAGGATGAAGTTGGTCGTGCCGTTGACGATGCCGAGCACCCGGTTGACCTTGTCGCCGGCGAGCGACTCGCGCAGCGGCCGGATCAGCGGGATGGCACCGGCGACGGCGGCCTCGTAGTAGAGGTCCTTGCCGTGTGCCTCCGCCGCCGCGTGCAGGGCGGCCCCGTCCTGGGCGAGCAGGGCCTTGTTGGCGGAGACGACGGAGGCGCCGTGCTCGAAGGCGGTGGTGATGAGCGTCCGGGCCGGCTCGATCCCGCCGATGACCTCGACCACGACGTCGATGTCCCCGCGTTTGACCAGGGCGGTGGCGTCGGTGGTGACGAGTGCGGGGTCGTTGCCCTCGCGGGCCTTGCCGGTACGCCGTACGGCCACGCCGGCGAGCTCGACGGGGGCCCCGATCCGGGCGGCGAGGTCGTCGGCGTGCGTCGTCATGATGCGCGCCACCTCTGAGCCGACCACTCCACAGCCCAGCAGCGCCACCTTCAGCGGACGCGTACGCATCATCCGACCTCGTTTCCTCATACCGTCTGAGATTGAACCAGTCTCACTCACCGGACGGGAGTTTCTACCCTTCGTCCGGATCGTGAGACATCTATTTCATTTGTACGGGGGTGGAAGACCGCAGATCTTCCGCTCTTCCGGCCCCCGTCGTTCTCGGGGCGGGTGTCACCCGACGTCGAGACGCAGGAGGTCGTCCTCCGTCTCGCGCCGGACGATCACCCGGGCCTCGCCGTCCCGTACGGCGACGACGGGCGGCCGCAGGACGTGGTTGTAGTTGCTGGCCATGGACCGGCAGTACGCGCCGGTGGCCGGCACGGCGACGAGGTCGCCCGGTGCCAGGTCGGCCGGCAGGAACGCGTCCTTGACCACGATGTCCCCGCTCTCGCAGTGCTTGCCGACGACCCGGGCGAGCATCGGCTCGGCGTCGGAGGCGCGGGAGACGAGCGCGACGCTGTACTGCGCGTCGTACAGCGCGGTGCGGATGTTGTCCGACATGCCGCCGTCGACGGAGACGTAGGTCCGCAGCCCGTCCAGCGGCTTGACCGTGCCGACCTCGTACAGGGTGAAGGCGGTGGGGCCCACGACGGCCCGCCCCGGCTCGACGGAGATACGGGGCGTGCGCAGCCGGGCGGCCTCGCACTCGCGGGTGACGATCTCGGTGAGCGCCTTGGCGATCTCGTGCGGCTCACGGGGGTCGTCGGCGCTGGTGTAGGCGATGCCGAGGCCGCCGCCGAGGTCGATCTCGGGCAGTTCCACGCCGTGCTCGTCGCGGATGTCCCTCAGCAGGCCGACGACCCGGTGGGCGGCGACCTCGAAGCCGGACATGTCGAAGATCTGCGACCCGATGTGCGAGTGGATCCCGATCAGCTCGAGACCGTCGAGCTGGAGCGCCCGCCGCACGGCCTCCGCCGCCTGCCCGCCGGCCAGCGGGATGCCGAACTTCTGGTCCTCGTGGGCGGTGGCGATGAACTCGTGGGTGTGCGCCTCGACGCCCACGGTGATCCGGATCTGCACCTTCTGCCGCTTGCCGAGGGACTGGGCGGTGTGGGCGACCCGGACGATCTCCTGGAAGGAGTCGAGCACGATCCGTCCGACACCGGCCTGAACGGCCCGGCGGATCTCCTCGACGGACTTGTTGTTGCCGTGGAAGGCGATGCGCTCGGCGGGCATCCCCGCGGACAGCGCGGTGGCCAGTTCGCCGCCGGAGCACACGTCCAGGTTCAGCCCCTCCTCGTCCAGCCACCGCACGACGGCCCGGGAGAGGAATGCCTTGCCGGCGTAGAACACGTCGGCGTCCGGGCCGAACGCGGTACGCCAGGCACGCGCGCGGGTGCGGAAGTCGTCCTCGTCCAGGATGTAGGCGGGCGTGCCGAACTCCTCGGCGAGCCGGGTGACGGGGATCCCCGCGACCTCGACCACACCGTCGTCGCCGCGCGTGACGGTCTGCGACCACACCTTCCGGTCCAGGGCGTTGAGGTCGGCGGGCGGCGCGGGGTGGTGGCCCTCGGGCAGGACGTCGGCGTGGCGGGGCCCGGCGGGATGGGCGGAACGGCTCATGACGTGATTCTCAGGCTCTCTGTCTCTCTCCGGGACGCATCTGCTCACGCGCCTCAGAGATGTTCGGGTGCGTCGATGCCGAGCAGGGACAGGCCGCCGGCCAGCACCGTCCCGGCTGCTTCGGCGAGGGCCAGCCGGGCACGGTGGGCGGCCGAGGGTTTCTCCTCGCCGACGGGAAGCACGGAGGGCAACAGGGGCAGCACGGCATCGGCGACGGTGACGAGATGCCGGGCGAGCCGGTCCGGGGCACGGTGGGTGGCGGCCGCGGTGAGGATGCGGGGGTGGTCGGCGAGGGGGGTGAGCAGGGGGGCACCGGTCCCGGTGCGCGGGGGGCCGGGTTCGGCGGCGAAGCCCAGGCGGGCGGCGTTGCGGCCGAGGGAGCGGACACGGGCGTGGGCGTACCGCACCCGGAACAGCGGATTGACCTCACGCTGCACCAGGTGGTCGGCGGTGATCCGGGGCCGGTCGTGCGGGGCGGGGTGGAGCAGGGCCCACCGGGCGGCGTCGGGCCCGAGCGGCGCGGGGTCCTCCGGGGCGGGCACGGGCCGCAGGTTCACGGGCTCGCCGTGCTCCACGGTGGCCCGCCCGCCCTGGGTCCCCACGATCCGTACGACGGCGTCGGCGACGACCTCGGCCCGCACCTCGTACGGCACCCGGAGCGTGACGACCTGCCCGGCGAGGGCGTCACCGTGTCCGTACCGGGCGCCCTTCTCCCGGATCTCCGTGACCAGCGCGGCCACGGGGTCGACCTGCTCCGCGAGCCGGAAGTTGAGGAACCCCGGCCCGGTGACGACGACGTCCTCGATCCCGTCGGCCCCGACGAGACGTTCCCGCAGGATCCCGGCGACGTGCCGCGGAGGCTGCCCGGCGGCGTGCGCGAGCCGTAGCGCGACGGCGGTGGCGAAGTCCCCGCACCCACCGGGCCCCGGCTCGGTCACCACGACCCGCTCGGGCACGGCCACGCTCAGCTCCCCCGCACCGACAGCACGGCACACCGCGTCCAACACGGTGCGGGACAGGTCGGCGGGGGTCACGGGACAAGCGTAGGGGAGGAGGGGGGTGGGAGGGCGAGCCGGTTATGCCTTCGCCGGCCTACGGTCATGTATTCGCCGGTCTGCGGTCGTCTCGGCTAGGGATGGATGCCGTCATGGCTCGGGAGGCCGTCGTGCCCGGGGAAGCCGTCGATTTCGTCGGTGCCTTCTGCGGCCGCCTCCCGATCGCCTGCCCCACCGTCACCACCAGCACCGCAGGCAACGTCGGCAGCAGGAGCACCACCCGGCTCCGGCCCCTCTCCCCCGGAAGCAGCACTGCTGTTCTTCCGCTCGATGAGGTCCATCACGATCCGGACCAGCTCGGCGGGCTCGAAGGGCTTGGCGAGGAAGGCGTCCACGCCGAGGTCGAGGCCGGCCTGGACCTCGTACTGCGTGCAGGCGCTGATGATGGCGACGGGCAGGTGGTGCGTACGGGGATCGGCGCGGAGCCGGGCGGCGGTGCGGATCCCGTCCAGCCGGGGCATGACGACGTCGAGCGTCACGACGTCGGGCCGCACCTCATGCACCACATCCAGACACTCGGCACCATCGGCCGCGGTCACGACCTCTAGCCCTTCCAATTCGAGGTTGACCCTGATCAGCTGCCGGATGACCTTGTTGTCGTCCACAACAAGCACCCGGCCCGGAGCGCCTGGCACAAGTCGAGAGTAGGTGCGGACCGGCCACCGCGTCCGGGTTTTCCCCACTTCCACCCCCTCCAGGGGACCCGCCCGCCCCCGCCCGAGGAACCGGGTTCCTGATCACCCCTCCAGACCTGCTAATGTTCTACCCGTCGCCGCGAGCGAGAAGCTCAGCGCCCGACACGCCCCCGTAGCTCAGGGGATAGAGCAACGGCCTCCGGAGCCGTGTGCGCAGGTTCGAATCCTGCCGGGGGCACTTCGCAGGAAGTGCCTGAAGACCCCGTCGTCAGCGAGTTCGCTGGTGGCGGGGTCTTTTCGTGTGTTACGGCACAGAGGTTTCTCCGCGGCTGCGCCATCGCGACAATCATGCTGATTGTGGCGGCACGCGCAGAGGGGGGCGGGTGGCTCAGTCGGAGATACCGGTGGCCTTGATCGGTCTCGGCGGTGCGATCGCGGGGGCGGCGGCCACGGTCGTGGTGGGGCGGCTCACCGGGCGGCACAGCGTCCAGGCCGCGCTCGTCGCGAAGGTGGACGGCTTTCAGGACGAACTGACCGCGTTCTGCGCCCCGTTCGTCGAGGCGAGGGTCCAGTTGTCCCCGGCCCTCACCGGCCGGACGCCCGCCGAGCCATGGCGGGACCTGGCTCCTCAGATGTCCCGGGCCGCGCCGCGCTGGACGTCCATGGTCACCGATCCGCTGCGGCTGTGGGAGATGCCCGGGATCGTGCGCCGCAAGGCCGACTACGTCGACGACGAGATACGGCTGCACCAGTCCCGCTCGGCCGAGCTGCTGCTCCCCGAAGCGCAGGCGGCCGTACGCGAGCTGTATCAGGACACCAAGGACCTCATCGAGACATACACCCAGGAGTTCAAGCGCCTCGCCAAGCGCGGGATGGGAGTCATATAGGACCGGCAGGGGTCAGGGCCTGGTCGGGGCCTGACGTGCGCGGGCCGGGGTGGGGGTCGCCTCCGGGGTCGTGCCCGCTGTGCGCATGCGGCCGTAGGCGTAGACGCAGCCCGCCAGGGCCAGGTCGGACAGGAGCATGTAGCCGATGGAGTACGAGGACTTGGCGCTGTAGACGGCGCCCATGACCAGGGGTGGGACGAAGCCGCCCAGGCCGCCCGTCGCGCCGACGATGCCGGTGACGCTGCCCACCTGGGGCTGGGGGGTGACCCGGGAGACCAGGGCGAAGACCGAGCCGCTGGCCGTGCCGAGGCCCGCCGCCATCAGCAGCAGGCAGACCGTGGCGGTGGGGACCAGGACCGGGTCGAAGGACTGGATGATCGCCAGGACCGCCACCAGGCCCAGTGCCCAGGCCGTGACGGTCGCCGGGTGGACGCGGTCCGCGAGCCAGCCGCCGAGGGGGCGGAAGACCACCGTGACCAGGGCGAAGCCGGCCGCCCGGGTGCCGGCGTCGGTGGGGCTGAGGCCGTACCAGGTGCGCAGGTAGGTGGGGAGGTAGACCCCGAACGCGACGATGCCGCCGAAGCCGATCGCGTAGAGCGCCGACAACTCCCAGGTGACGCGGAGGCGGGCGGCCTGGGCGAGGCGCGTGGCCAGGGGGCTGGAGGGGACCGGGCGGCCGGGGCGGTCGTTGATCAGGAGGGCGGCCAGGACGGCGTACACCGCCAGGGCGACCGCCATGACCAGGAACGGAAGGTTCTCGCCCCGGTGGTACATGCGCGGGGTGAGGAAGCCGGACAGCGCCACTCCGCCCATGCCCATGCCGAAGACGCCGAGGGCCGCGCCCCGGTGGGCGGGCGGGAACCACGAGTTGACCAGCGGCACACCGATCGCGAACGTCGTGCCGCCGAGACCGAGGACGAAGCCCACCAGGAGCAGGGCGGCGTACGACGACCGGGCCGGGATCAGGAGCAGTACCGGGATGATCGTCAGGGCGCTGGTCAGCGGGAACATCAGGCGGGCGCCGTAGCGGTCGGTGAGCGCGCCGACCGGGACCCGGCCGAGCGATCCGACGAGGACCGGGACCGCGACCAGGAGGGACTGGGCCGAGGCGCCCATGTGCAGCCGTTCGTCGAAGTCGGCGGCGAGCGGGGCGATCAGGTTCCAGGCCCAGAAGGTGAGAGTGAAGCCGACGGTGGCCATGACCAGGTTGCGCCAGGCCGCCGCGGAGGGTCTGTCACCGGTCATCGTCACACTCCCAGGAGGTCGGTCCGGCCCTGACTGTCCCTCCCCCGGCGACGACTTCCATGGTCGGGGACCGGGTCGCGGTCCGCATCCCGGGACGTCTCAGTCGCCGTCCGGCGGGGTCCAGGCGGCCACGAGGTCCAGCAGGCCGGGGAAGCGGGCGTTCAGGTCCGCCACCCGGACCTGGCTGCGGCGCTCCAGGCCGTACTGGCGCTGCCGGGTGACGCCCGCCTCGCGCAGGGCCCGGAAGTGGTGGGTCAGCGAGGACTTGGGGCGGTCCAGGCCGAACCAGCCGCAGGTGTGGTCGAACTCCTCGGACTCCAGGAGGAGTTTGCGGACGATCCGCAGCCTGAGCGGGTCGCTGAGCGCGCCCAGCACGGTTTCCAGCCTGATGTCGGCGGCGGCCGGTTCGGGCAGCGGGTCGGGGAGGCCGGGGGGCTCCGGCCGCTCCTCCACGCCCACGGCCGGCCGGTTCGCTTCGGTCCTCTGCCCGGTCAACTGCGGCTCCCCTCTCGCGTACTTCCTGTACGACTCCGATCGTACTGCATGCTAAGTTCGACTCCGCTCGTACAAGTACGACTCGACTCGTACCGAGGTCCAGGGGAGGACTGTGCCATGACGACGGCGACCGCCGGTGAGCGTGCCCCGGAAGCGGTGGGCGGGGGTGAGGTGCCCCTACGGTGGGTCTGGCTCGCCGCCTGGCCCGTGACGGCGGTGTTCGTGCTGTCCAACGCGGCCACCCCGCTGTACGTGCTCTGGCAGCGCGAGATGGGGTTCGGCAAGGGCACGCTGACCGTGGTCTTCGCCTGTTACATCGCGGGGCTGCTCGGGTCCCTGCTCGTCTCCGGCGTCGTCTCCGACCGGATCGGGCGCAAGCCGGTACTGCTGCCCGCGCTGGGCCTCGCCCTCGTCGCCTGCCTGGTCTTCGCGACCGCGGGCGGCGTGGGCGCGCTGATCGCGGCCCGGCTGTGCACCGGTATCGCGGTCGGCGCCGTGGTCTCGGCGGGGATGGCCGCGGTGACGGACGTGGCGGGACCCACCCGGCGGCGGCTCGCCGCGCTGCTCGCCTCCTGCGCGATGGTGTTCGGGGCGGGGCTGGGGCCACTGCTGGCCGGGGTGCTGTCCGAGACGCTGCCCGGGCCCACGGTCACCGTGTTCGCGGTGGAGACGGTGCTGCTGGCGTCGGCCGTGGTGGTCGTGGTCCGGATGCCGGTGCGCGGCGCTCACGGGGGTCGCGGGGGGCGCCGTGGGGACGGCCGCGGTGCCGGGGGGTGGGTGCGGGTGCCCGGGGTGCCGCGCGGAGCCGGATGGCAACTCGCCCTGGGGATCGCCGTGTTCGCGCCCGGTATCACCGCCACGTCCTTCGTGCTCTCACTCGGGCCGTCGTTGCTCGCGGGGCTGCTCGGCACGGGGAGCCGGATCGTCTCCGGGGCGCTGGCGTTCGCGATGTTCCTGTCCGCCACGGGCGTGCAGTTCGCGGTACGGGGGCTCGGGCGGCGCACGGTGCTGGCCTACGGCGCCGGCGCCACCGCCCTCGGCATGGCCGCGCTCCTCCTGGCCGTGCACACCGGGTCGGTCGCCGCGCTGGCCGGGGCGGCGCTGCTGGCGGGGGCCGGGCAGGGGATGGGGCAGCTCGGGGGGCTGTCGCTGCTGAACTCGGCCGTACCGGGGGCGCGGCTCGCCGAGGCCAACGCGGCGCTGAACGTCGGGGGTTACCTGCCCGCCGGGCTCCTTCCGGTCAGCGCGGGATACCTGAGCGACACGGTCGGCCTCACGACGGGGGCGACGGTCTTCGGCACGGCGCTGGCGGGGCTGGCCGTGGCGGGGGGCGGGGTGGTGCTGCTCGGGCGGGAGCGGGTGTCTTCCGCCGCCTGACGGGGAGGGGTGAGGGGCTGCCGGGCGGGGTACGGGGGTGTGATCGCCGTGAGGGGCTGCCCGGCGGAGTCCGGGGTGTGATCGCCGTGGGGGGTCGTCGTGCCGATGCGGGCGCCGTGGGAGTGCGGGCCTGTCCGCGGCCCGCAGGCACGTCGTGGCGGTCGCGCAGCTCCCCGCGCCCCTGAGGAGGTGCGGCCGACGCCCCTGGGCAAGTACCGCCCATGCCCCTGAGCAGGTGCGCCCGGCACCCCTCACGCCGTCCGCTTCCGGGACGCCGTCTTCTTCGTCGCCGTCTTCTTCCCGGCCGTGCTCTTCGCCGTCGCCGTGCTCTTCGCCGCCGTCTTCTTCGCCGCCCCCTCCCCCGCCTTGGACGTCGACTTGCGGGCGGGGGCGGCCTTCTTCGCGGCCGGGGTCTTCTTCGTCGACGTGGACTTCTTGGCGCCCGTCTCCTTCGGCGTCGATCCGCCGCGGCGCAGCTGTCTGACCTCCGCCTCCTCCTCCGCGCCCCGGGACTCGCGGGCCGCCCGGACGCTGTTCTCCAGGGCGGCCATCAGGTCCAGCACCTTGCCGCCGGCAGCGGGGGCCGGGGACTCGGGCGGTGCCTCGCCGGAGGCCTTCGCGGCGATGACCTCCTCCAGCGCCTCCCGGTACTCGTCGTGCAGGTCCTCCAGGTCGACCTCGCCGAGGGTGTCCATCAGGGCGTCCGCGAGGTCCAGTTCCTTGTCGCGGATGGTGACGTGCTCGTCCGGCGCGACGCCCTCCGGCGCCCGGACCTCGTCCGGCCACAGCAGCCCGTGCATGGCGATGGCGTCGCCGACCACCCGCAGCATGCCGAGCCGCTCCCGCCCGCGCAGCGCGTACTTGGCGATGGCGACCTTGTTGCTGCGCTTGAGGGCCTCGCGCAGCAGCGTGTACGGCTTGGCGGCCTGGGCCCCGCCGGCCGCGAGGTAGTACGCGGCGCCCATCTGGAGCGGGTCGATCCGGTCGGCCGGCACGAAGGCCACGATCTCGATGGTGCGGGCGGTGGGGATGGGCAGATGGGAGAGGTCCTCGTCGCTGATCGGGATCATCGTGCCGTCGGCGTCCTCGTACGCCTTGCCGATCTCGGCCTGGCTGACCTCGCGGTCCTCCAGTTCGCACACCTTGCGGTAGCGGATGCGGCCGTTGTCCTCGGTGTGGACCTGGCGGAAGGAGATCGCGTGGCTCTCCGTGGCGTTCACCAGCTTGATCGGGATGCTGACCAGGCCGAAGGAGATCGCGCCGTTCCATATCGATCGCACGTGCCGCACCCTTCCACTGCCGTTTTTTCCGGTTTGTCTGGGATTGTCATCCTATGACGCCTATCACAGAGGTGGAGGGGCGCCGGGTCGCGCTCAGCAACCTGGAGAAGGTGCTCTATCCGGAGACCGGGTTCACCAAAGCGGAGCTGCTGCACTACTACGCGACCACCGCCACCGCCCTGCTGCCCCACCTGCGCGACCGGGCGGTGTCCTTCCTGCGTTACCCGGACGGCCCCGGGGGCCAGCGGTTCTTCACCAAGAACGTGCCGCCGGGTACGCCCGAGTGGGTCACCACCGCCGAGGTCCCCCGCTCCTCCCCGGACAGCCCGGCCCGGATGGTGCTCGTCCAGGACCTGCCGAGCCTGGTCTGGGCGGCCAACCTGGTCGCCGAGTTCCACACCCACCAGTGGCTGGTGCAGCGCCCCGAGGAGGCGGACCGGCTGGTCTTCGACCTCGACCCGGGGCCGCCCGCGCACATCGTGCACTGCTGCGAGGTCGCCCTGTGGCTGCGCGAGCGGCTCGCGGCGGACGGGATCGAGGCGTACCCGAAGACCGCCGGGTCGAAGGGGCTGCACCTGCTGGCGGCGGTGCGCGGCAGCTCGTCCGAGCGGACGTCCGAGTACGCGAAGGCGCTGGCGGTGGAGGCCGAGCGGGCGCTGCCCCGGCTGGTGGTGCACCGGATGACGAAGAGCCTCAGGCCGGGGAAGGTGTTCGTCGACTGGAGCCAGAACGCGGCCCGCAAGACCACGGCCACCCCCTACACCGTGCGCGCCCGCCCGGCCCCGCTGGTGTCCGCGCCGGTGACCTGGCAGGAGGTCGCCGACTGCCGCAGCCCCGCGCAGCTGGAGTTCCGGGCCGACGACATCGCCCCGCGCCTGGCGGACCACGGCGACCTGATGGCACCCCTGCTGAACCCGGAGTCGGCCACCGCGCTGCCGTGAGCCGCGCGGGACCCGCAGCCGGCCGGCCCGCTGCCCTGCCCCACGCAGGACCCCGAGTCGACCACCCCGCTGCCGCCAGCCACGCAGGACCCCGAGTCGGCCACCCCGCTGCCGCCAGCCACGCAGGACCCCGGAGCCGACCACCCCGCCGCCCTGCCCCACGCAGAACCCGGAGCCGACCACCCCGCAAACACCAGCCGCGCCGCACCCCGGAGCCGACCACCCCGCCGCCCTGCCCCACGCAGAACCCGAAGCCGACCACCCCGCAAACACCAGCCGCGCGAGACCCCGAGCCGGCCACCCCGCCGCCCTGCCCCACGCGGACCCCGGAGCCGGAGCCGCCGCATCCCATGCCACGCGCCCCCGGCGACCGCCTCCGCCTCAGACCCTCAGCCAGACGTTCCGGTCCCGTGCCATCCCGTGCAGTGCCTCCACGTCGGCCGGCTTGAGCACCCCGCCCAGCCGGGCCAGGTCCGCCAGCTCCGGGTCGCGCAGGATCCGCACCCCGCGCGGCTCGGCCGTCACGGTCACGTCGGCCGGGCCCACCAGGGCCAGCAGCGGGCGGACCTCGGCGGTGAGCGCGTAGGAGGCGCGGTCGGCGGCGGAGCGCAGCGGGCGCAGCAGCGGCTCGGCGTCGCGGCGGCCCAGGGCGACCATCGGATCCGCGACCCGGACCCGGGTACGGCGGGCGTACAGGGCGTGGACGGCGAACAGCCCGCCGGGGCCGATCACCAGGTGGTGGATGCGGTCGCCGCCGGGCAGCGGGACGGAGTGCAGGGTGTGCCAGCCGGCGCCCTCCAGCCCGTCCAGGGCCTGTCCCACGGCCTGCTCGGCGCTCAGGGCGCGCCGCCGCGGGTCGGGGCGCAGCCGGTGCGCGGGGCCGGGGTGGCGGTCCAGGGCGACGAGCAGGGCCTCCCCGGGGCGGTTGGGGGCCAGGTCGTCGTCGGGGTGCAGGGTCAGCCGGGCGAGTTCGGCGGGGGTGGGGACCGGGGGCGGGCCCACGGTCACCGGGCCGGTGAGGAAGGGGTGCAGCGCCTGGAGGACGGCGTCCCGCTCGTCCTCGGCGAGGAGGTCGACCCGGCCCGCCTCACGGTCGTACCAGGCCACGCCGGCTCCGTCCGCGCGGCAGACGTACAGCCGTTCACGACCGTGCCGGAAGGCCGGCACCACGCGCAGTCCGCTCATGCCATCACCCCTCGACCATGGGAACAGGCGGGGCGCTCCCGGGGCAAGACCGGTTACCGTGGTGGGCGGCCCTGTGCGGGGAGTTGGGGAGGCACCGTTGCGGACCCGCGGAAAGCAGCCCGACGTACCGGCTCCGAGGAGCCCGTGGAACGAGATCGTGCCCGGCCTGTGGATGGGCGGCCACGAATTCCGGGACCGGTCCGGGCGACTGGAGCTCGCCGTCGTACGAGACGAGTTCGACGTGGTGCAGTCGCTGCTGCGGCTGCCCGGGTACGGGCCCGACGCGGGCGTGGAGCACCACGTGTGGCCGATACCGGACGGGCCGCTGGACGGCACCCAGCTGGCCGGGGTGATCCGGCTGGCCCGGGCGGCGAACGACGCGCTGGACGCCGGGCGCCGGGTGCTCGTGCGCTGCTACCACGGGTACAACCGCTCGGGGCTGGTCGTCGCGCACGCGCTGGTCCAGCGGGGCGACACGGCCGACCAGGCGATCCAGCTGATCCGGGCCCGGCGTTCGGCGTGGGCGCTGCACAACGACCTGTTCGTGGAGTACCTGCGGACGGGCCTGGCGACCGTACGGCTGCTGGAGGAGCTGGCCGAGTAGCCTCCCGCGTCCGCCCGCCGCGCCCTCACCCACGGCACACGAAGCAGTACAAAGCAGACTTCGGTCAGAATGTAGGGATGCCGGCCCGTCGACCCGCCCGTACCGCCCTCGCCCTGGCCGCCGTCGCCCTGCTGTCGGTGACGGCGACGGCCTGCGGGGACACCGGCGGCCTGCGCGGCGCCGGGCCGACCACGACCGCCGTCAGCCCCACCCGGCTATGGCCCGACCTCCGGCCCGCGTCCAGCCCTGCCTACCCGTACGACGTGGCGACCCGGGAGACCGTCAAGGGCGTCACGGTCCCCGGCGGCGACATCCGCGAGGTCGACCCGGTGAAGGTCGTCGAGGCGGAGCTGACGGCGCACCCCGCCGACTACGGCCCCAAGGGGACGTACCACGCGACCGTGGAGCGGATGAGACAGTGCCGGCCGGGCGGCGAGAAGGACCGCTGCCCGCTGCTCGAGCCGTACCACCGGGACCTGACCGGGGACGGCCGGGCGGACCTGACGCTGGGCTTCAGGCTGTACCCGACCAACCAGACGGCGGTACGGGTCTACACCGTCGAGGGGCGGCGGCTGGTACGGGTGCTGGCCGACAACGACGCGCTCCTCGGGGTGGAGCTGGCCGGGCGGGCGCTGATCGAACGCTCCCCGGCCGACACCTCCGGCTACGAGTACCGCACCACCTGGGTGTGGGACCCGGACCAGCGCGCGATGGTGTTCTCCCGCGACGAGTACCTGCACGTCGGCGACGGCCCGCACGGCCGGCGCACGCCCTCCCCCTCGGCCTCCCCGGGCGCGCGATGAGGCTCACGCTGCCGCACTGGTCCGGCGCGCTCGCGGTCCGGGCCGCCGCGTTCATCACGGTGATGTGCTGCGCGCTGGCCGCGCTGCTCGGCGTGCTGGTGCACGTGTCGGTGACCGACCAGACCGTGGGCCAGGCCCGTGACCTGGCGCTGTCCCGGCTCGCCGACGCCACCGAGGCGTACGAGGCCGGGGACCGGCTGCTGCCGGGCGCCCGGGTGGACCCCGCGGAGCTGCCCCCGTCGCTGCGCAGACTGGCGGTGTCCGGGCAGCGCGGCACGATGGTCGCGACCTACCGGGGGCGGCCCGCCATGTGGGCGGCGGGGCCGGTGGCCGGGCACCGGGCGCTGGGCGTGGCGGTCGACTACTCGCAGCAGTCGCGCACCATCGCCGGCCTGGACGAGTCGATCGTGTGGTCGTCGGCCCTGGCGATCGGGGCGACCGTGCTGGTCGGGGTGTTCGCGGTGACCCGGGTGACCCGGCGGCTGCACGGCACGGCGCGGGTGGCCCGCCGGATCAGCGCCGGCGACCTGGACGCCCGGGTGAACGATCCCCGTACGAAGGACCCGGCCCGGCCGCAGGACGAGGTGGCCGCGGTGGCCGCCGCGCTGGACTCGATGGCCGCCTCCTTGCAGGGCAAGCTGCTGAGCGAGCAGCGGTTCACCGCGGACGTGGCGCACGAGCTGCGCACCCCGCTGACCGGGCTGCACGCGGCGGCCGAGCTGCTGCCGCCGGGCCGGCCGACGGAGCTGGTACGGGACCGGGTGGCGGCGCTGCGCACCCTGACGGAGGACCTGCTGGAGATCTCCCGGCTGGACACCGGGCGGGAGCGGCTGGAGCTGGGCACGGAGGCGCTGGGCGCGCTGGCCGAACGGGTGGTGCGGGCCTCGGGCACCGACACCGAGGTGCGTGTCCTGCGGGACGTGCGGGTGGAGACCGACCGGCGGCGGCTGGAGCGGGTGCTGGGGAACCTGGTGGCCAACGCCCACCGGCACGGGGCGCCTCCGGTGGTGCTGACCGTGGACGGGCCGGTGGTGACCGTACGGGATCACGGGCCCGGGTATCCGGAGTACCTGGTGGCGCACGGACCGCAGCGGTTCCGCACGGAGGGCGGGGCGACCGGGCACGGGCTGGGGCTGACCATCGCGGTGGGGCAGGCGGAGGTGCTGGGCGCTGCGCTGGGCTTCGGCAACGCGGTCGACGGGGGCGCGGTTGCCGTGTTGAGGTTGCCCGGGGGCGAGTAGGGCTCGGGGCGGCGGGTGGCTTTCGGGCTTTCCGTCGGGTGTGGTTGCTCGCGCTCACGCGGCGGAGCCGCATATCGATACGGCCCCGCGCCTCTTGAAGGCGCTTCGCGCCTTCGGGGCGCGCCCGGCCCCCAACAACGGGCACAAGACGTCCCATTTCGGTAAGTTCCGGGCATGACGAAGGCCGGAAGCACTCTGGCGGCGGTCGGGGCTCCCGTGCGCGCCGTGCGCCTTCCCCGGCGCCGGGGCGTCGAGCTGTCCCTGCTCGTGCTGGCCGTCCTGCTGTCCGTGTACGGCTACTGCGCGGTGGGGCTGGCCCGGTCCGGGACCGTGCCGCCGGGTGCCGTCGGGTACGGCGCCGGGCTCGCGGTGCTCGCCCTGTTCGCGCACATCGCGGTGCGGATCCGGGCGCCGTACGCCGATCCGCTGCCGTTGCCCATCGGGGTGCTGCTCAACGGGCTGGGCCTGGTCCTGATCTACCGGCTGGACCTGGAGACACCGGGCGACCGGGCGGCCCCGACCCAGCTGGTGTGGTCCACGCTGGGCGTGGGGCTGTTCATCGGGGTCGTGCTGGTGCTGCGCGACCACCGGGTGCTCCAGCGGTACGCGTACGTGTGCGTGGTGGCCGCGCTCGTGCTGCTGGCGCTGCCGATCCTGTTCCCGGCGGTCAACGGGGCCCGGATCTGGATCCGGATCGCCGGGTTCTCCATCCAGCCCGGCGAGTTCGCGAAGGTGCTGCTCGCGGTGTTCTTCGCCGCCTATCTGGCCGCCAACCGCAGCGCGCTGGCGTACACCGGGCGCCGGCTGTGGCGGCTGCAGTTCCCGACCGGGCGGGTGCTGGGGCCGATCCTGACGATCTGGCTGGTGAGCGTCGGCGTCCTGGTGCTGGAGCGGGACCTCGGGACCTCGCTGCTGTTCTTCGGGCTGTTCGTGGTGCTGCTGTACGTGGCCACCGGGCGCACCGGGTGGATCGCGGTCGGGCTGCTGCTCGCCGTGCTCGGCGCCGTCGCCGTGGGCCGGCTGGAGCCGCATGTGGGCGGGCGGATCGAGGACTGGCTGCACCCGTTCGCCACCATCGAGGCGGGTCAGGGCCCCAACCAGCTCGCCCAGTCGCTGTTCGCCTTCGCGGCGGGCGGGATCCTGGGCACCGGGCTGGGGCTCGGGCACTCGATCCTGATCGGCTTCGCGACCAAGTCGGACTTCATCCTGGCGACGGCCGGGGAGGAGCTGGGCCTCGCCGGGCTGGCGGCGATCGTGCTGCTGTACGCGCTGCTGGTGGAGCGCGGCTACCGGGCCGGGCTGGCGCTGCGCGAGCCGTTCGGCCGGCTCCTCGCGGTCGGGCTGGCGTCGATCGTGGCGCTCCAGGTGTTCGTGATCGCGGGCGGGGTGACCGGGCTGATCCCGCTGACCGGCATGGCGATGCCGTTCCTCGCCCAGGGCGGCTCCTCGGTGGTCACCAACTGGGCGATCGTGGCGCTGCTGGTCCGGGTGAGCGACTCGGCGCGCAGCCAGTACGACGGCCGGGAGGCGCCGTGACCGAGTACGGCCCGCTGCCCGACGGCGGGCGGCCGATGGCCCGGTACATCCGGTACGCCCGCGCCTTCTGCGCCCTGCTGCTGGCGGCGCTGCTGGCCAACGCGGCCCGGGTGCAGGTGGTGCAGTCCCGGGAGTACGACGGCAACCCGGCCAACCGGCGGGCCACGATCGCCCGTTACCAGCAGCCGCGCGGGAACATCCTGGTGGACGGCCGTCCGGTCACCGGCTCGGTGGACACCGGCGAGCAGCTGCGCTACGAACGCACCTACCCGGACGGCCCGTTGTACGCCCCGGTCACCGGCTTCGCCTCCCAGAAGTACGGCACCACGTTCCTGGAGCACACCGAGGACGGGGTGCTGTCCGGCACCGATCCGCTGCTGCGCCCGCTGCCGCTGTGGAGCGATGTGAGCCGGGCGCGCGGTCGCGGCGGTGACGTGGTGACGACCCTGAACCGGCGGGCGCAGGAGGCCGCGTACCGGGGGCTGGCCGGGCGCAAGGGCGCGGTGGCCGCGGTGGAACCGGCCACGGGGCGGATCCTGGCGCTGGTGACCAGCCCGTCGTACGACCCGTCGGAGCTGTCGGGCAACAGCGAGGCGGTGGTGTCCGCGTGGGCCCGGCTCAACCACGATCCGGAGAAGCCGATGCTCAACCGGGCGGTGCGGCAGACGTATCCGCCGGGGTCGACGTTCAAGGTGGTCACCGCGGCGGCGGCGCTGGACGCGGGCGTGGTGACGGACCTGGACGAGCGGACCGACTCCCCGGACCCCTACCGGCTGCCCGGCACCACCACCCGGCTGACCAACGAGGGCGACGGCTGCGCGGACGCCTCGGTGCGGGACGCCTTCGAGTGGTCGTGCAACACGGTGTTCGCGAAGCTGGGCGTGGACGTGGGGGTGCGGGACATGGTGGCCACGGCGCAGGCGTTCGGGTTCAACGACACCGAGGTGCGCATCCCCTTCTCCGTGGCGCCCAGCACCTTCGACACCCGCGTGGACCGGGCGCAGCTGGCGCTGTCGTCGATCGGGCAGTACAACACGCGGGCGACGCCCCTGCAGATGGCGATGGTCGCGGCGGCGGTCGCGGACGGCGGGGTGCTGCGTCCGCCGTACCTGGTGGAGCGGACCACCCGGCACGGCGGCGCGCCCCTGTCCGGGAGCGGGGCCCGGCCCGGCCGGCAGGTGATGCGGCCCGCCACCGCGGCGCGGCTGGCGGAGCTGATGGCCGGGGTGGTCGAGGAGGGCACCGGCACCAACGCGGCCATCCCCGGGGTGCTGGTCGGCGGCAAGACCGGCACGGCCCAGCACGGGGTCGGCAACACGGGGGTGCCGTACGCCTGGTTCGTCTCCTGGGCGAGGTCCGAGGACGCGCCCGAGCCACAGGTGGCGGTCGCGGTGGTGGTGGAGGACGCGGCGGCTGACCGGGGCGAGATCAGCGGTGGCGGCACCGCGGCCCCGATCGCCAAGGAGGTGATGCGGGCGGTGCTCGGCCGCTGAGCGCCGGTCAGCCGGCGGGCCGGAGCAGCTCGGAGCGGATCCGCAGGGCGGTGCGCGCGGCCTGCTCCAGGTCCACGTCGTCGGGGTCGTGCACGGAGAGGTCGACCTTGCCGACGGCGGCCGCCGTGTTGCCGTCCGCCCAGGCGCAGACGCCGTAGGTCAGGGTGGTGGAGCCGCTCTCCTGGGTGAGCACCTGGCAGCTGACGGGGGTGGCGGCGCCGGGCGGGGTGACGTCCCTCGCGGGCCGCTCCACGGTCACGCCGTCGGCCTCGGCGGCGCCCTTGAGCAGGCCCCGGCGGATCGCGGGGGTGTTCTTGAACCGGCCGTACATGCCGGAGACCAGCAGCATGGAGCGGGAGGCGTCGCCGGGCGGGCTGTAGCGGCCGACGGTGGCGTGGACGTCCCTGACGTCCCAGGCGCCGTCGGCCTCGTCCTCGACCTTCCTGCCCTCGGTGCCGGAGAGGTCCTCGGCGAGGGTGTACTCGCCGTCGAGCAGGCTGTGCGGCAGGACCAGCTTGTGCTCCGCCGCCGGGAAGCCGCTGCCGGCCAGCATGCCGAGCACCACGAGACCGGCGACGACGACCGTGACGACTCCGCCCACGATGCCGAGCACCAGCCCGACCCGGCGCTTCCTGGGCGGCGGCGCCATGGGCGGCACGCCCCAGCCGGGGTAGGGCTGCTGCGGCGGGTGGGGCTGCCCGCCCGGGTACGGCTGCGGCGGGTACGGCTGCTGCTGCGGGTAGGGCGCCTGCTGGGGGTACGGCGAGCCGTACGGGCCGGGGGCGGCCTGCGGGGGCTGCTGTCCGTAGGGACCCGGGTACGGCGACTGCTGCGGCGGAGGCATGGACACGCCAGCACGCTACTGCACCGCGCCGACACCCCCGCCACCGCCCAGGCGCGCCCCGATGGGACCCCGTGCCCGCCGGTGGCGCGGCCCGTCAGTCCTCCGTCGCGCCCGACTCGATCGTCGCCTCCACCTCCGCCACCCGCTCCCGCTCCTCCGCGGCGAAGCGTTCGGCGTCCAACCGGTCGGCCAGTTCCTCGTCCTGGGCCATGAGCTGGTCCAGGTCGGAGTCGCCGAGTTCGAAGACGCCCATGTCGACGTAGGCCCGCTGGAGGCGTTCGCCCCACAGGCCGATGTCCTTGACGCACGGGACGATGCGGCTGAAGAGCAGCTTGCGGAACAGCCGGAGGAACTCGGACTGTTCGCTGATCTCCTCCGCCTCGGCCCTCGGGATGCCGAAGTTCTCCAGCACCTCCACCCCGCGCAGCCGGTCGCGCATCAGGTAGCAGCCCTCGATGACGAACTCCTCGCGCTCGCGCAGTTCGGCGTCGGTGAGCTGCCGGTAGTAGTCGCGCAGCGCCATCCGGCCGAAGGCCACGTGCCGGGCCTCGTCCTGCATGACGTAGGTCAGGATCTGTTTCGGCAGCGGCTTGTTCGTGGTGTCCCGGATCATGCCGAACGCGGCCAGCGCCAGGCCCTCGATCAGCACCTGCATGCCGAGGTAGGGCATGTCCCAGCGGCTGTCGCGCAGGGTGTCGCCGAGCAGCGCCTGGAGATCGTCGTTGACCGGGTAGAGCAGGCCCATCTTCTCGTGCAGGAACCGGCCGTATATCTCGGCGTGCCGCGCCTCGTCCATGGTCTGGGTCGCGGAGTAGAACTTGG
This sequence comes from Streptomyces sp. DSM 40868, assembly GCF_011820545.1. Lineage (NCBI taxonomy): Bacteria > Bacillati > Actinomycetota > Actinomycetes > Kitasatosporales > Streptomycetaceae > Streptomyces > Streptomyces sp. DSM 40868. The sequence goes on along the minus strand of NZ_CP050504.1, from coordinate 5,877,454 downwards.
CGTCCAGGTCGGGCGCCGACTCCACGATCCGCGCCGCGCAGATCATCGCGCCCTGCTCGCCGTGCAGGAACTGGCTGAACTGCCAGGAGGCGTAGTGCCGGCGCAGTTCGCCCTTGTCCCGGTCGGAGAGCTTGTCCCAATGGCGGGTGCCGTACAGGGACATGGCCTCCTCGGGCGTGCCCAGGGCGTCGTACGGGTCCACCTCCAGGTCCCAGTCGATGCGGGTGCGCCCGTCCCACTGCTTGTCCTTGCCCTTCTGGTACAGGGCGAGCAGACGGTCGCGGCCGTCGTCGTACTCCCAGGTGAACCGGGCCGCGCCGGTGGCGGGCACCCGCCAGAGGGGGCCGGCCGGGTCGTTGGCGTACAGGTCGTAGGTCCCCATGAACCCAGGCTCACGGGTACTCGCCGGGTCAACAAGTCCTGCGCAAGGGATTGACGGCCTTACTGACAAGGAGTCTTATAAGAGCAGAAGCGACTACCCCCGGGTAACGAGGTGAGGGAGCCATGACGACCCTGACGGAAGCGGACGCGCTGGAGGGGCTGCGCGACGCGCTGGGCCTGCTCAAGGACCGGGAACAAGTGGCCGAACGGCTGCTCGCCTCTTCCGCCAAACACTCCTTCGACCCGGACAAGGAGCTGGACTGGGACGCGCCCTTCGAGGAGGGCAAGTGGTTCTGGCCGCCGGAGCTGGTCTCGCTCTACGACACCCCGATGTGGCGGCGGATGAGCGAGGAGCAGCGCATCCTGCTCTCCCGGCACGAGGCCGCGGCGCTGGCCTCGCTCGGCATCTGGTTCGAGCTCATCCTGATGCAGCTGCTGGTCCGGCACGTCTACGACAAGGCGGCGACGAGCGCGCACGTGCGCTACGCCCTCACCGAGATCGAGGACGAGTGCCGGCACTCCAAGATGTTCGCGCGGCTGATCACGCACGGCGGCACGCCCTGGTACCCGGTGAGCCGGGCCCACCAGAACCTCGGCCGCCTGTTCAAGACCATCTCCACGACGCCCGGTTCGTTCACCGCCACGCTGCTCGGCGAGGAGGTCCTGGACTGGATGCAGCGGCTGACCTTCCCGGACGAGCGGGTGCAGCCGCTGATCCGGGGCGTCACGCGGATCCACGTGGTGGAGGAGGCCCGGCACGTCCGGTACGCCCGTGAGGAGTTGCGGCGCCAGATGGTGACCGCCCCGAAGTGGTCCCAGGAGTTCACCCGGGTCACCTCCGGCGAGTTCGCCCGGGTGTTCTCGGTGGCCTTCGTCAACCCGGAGGTGTACACGAACGTGGGGCTGGACAAGCGGGAGGCGATGGCCCAGGTGAAGGCCAGCGGGCACCGTCGGGAAGTCATGCAGACGGGTGCGAAGCGCCTGACCGATTTCCTGGACGACATCGGTGTCCTGCGGGGCGTGGGGCGGCGGCTGTGGAGGGCGTCGGGTCTCCTGGCGTAGGCTCGCGACCCCTCCCGGGGGGCGCGGACGCGGCGCGCGTGCGCCCCGGCCGCCCGCGAGCGCCGCATGGCGGCCCCACGTCGGCGGTTAGGCTGACCGGCATGACCCAGTCGGCCACCCCCGCATACCGCCGCCTGAGCGTCGAGGAGCGACGGACCCAGCTCCTCGCCGCCGCGCTCTCGCTCTTCGCGCACCACGCGCCCGAGGACGTGTCCCTCGATGACGTGGCGGAGGCGGCCGGAGTCTCGCGTCCCCTGGTGTACCGCTACTTCCCGGGCGGCAAGCAGCAGCTCTACGAGGCCGCGCTCGGGTCGGCCGCCGAGCAGCTGAACCAGTGCTTCGACGAGCCCAACGAGACGTCCGCGCTGTCCCGCCTCTCCCGCGTCCTGGACCGCTACCTGGAATTCGTCGACCAGCACGACACCGGTTTCGCCGCGCTGCTCCAGGGCGGCAGCGTGGTGGAGACCAAGCGCACCACCTCCATCGTGGACGGGGTGCGCCGGTCCGCCGCCGAGCACATCTACCAGCACATGGAGGTCAGCGAGCCGGGCGCGCCGCTGCGCATGACCGTGCGGATGTGGATCGCGGCCGTGGAGGCGGCCTCCCTGATCTGGCTGGACAACGACAAGCAGCCGCCGCCCGCGGAGCTGCGCGACTGGCTGGTGGAGCAGTTCGTGGCCGTCCTCAAGGTCACCGCGGGCCGCGACCCGCAGACGGCGGCGCTCGTCGCCACGCTCGCCGCGGACGCCCCGGTCCCGAGCGCGTGAAGAGCCAGGACACCCCCTTCGAGGGCGGCCCCATGGACGGCAGGGTGCTGCCCGTCCTGCTCGGGCCCACCGGGCACCCCCCGAAGACGTACCGCATTCCCGTCCCGGACCCGGACGGCGGCCCGCCCACGGTGCTGGTCTACCGGCGCGAGCCGCGCGGACACAGCCGGCGGCTCGGGCTGGTCCAGGGCTGGAAGTACCGGTACGACCCGGACGACACCACCGGCGGACGGCTCAGGTGGCCCTGGTCCAGGCCGGCCGCCCCGGCCGCTCCCCCGCCCGACGCCCCGCGATCCGGCAAGCCGGGTGACACGAACGGGTGAAAGCGGTGGGCCGAACCGCGCAGCCTTCCCGCATATTGTGTGCCGACACGTCTGATTATCACCGTGCGACGGACGGCGGAGAGCCCGCCCTCCGCGCCCCGGAGGTGATGACGTGTCAGCAGTGCTCCGGCGTCTGGCCGGTACGGCCGCGGTCGCGGCCCAGGCCGTCCTCGCGCCCGTACCCGCCGCGGCCGTGCCGGATCCGCGGCCGTCCGTGTCCGCACCGGCGGAAAAACCTTCGGTCTCCCAGCTGTTGACGGATCTTCAGCGGCTGTACCGGCAGACCGAGCAGGCCACCGAGACCTACAACGCCACCACGGAGAAGCTGGAGCGGCAGCGCGCCGAGGTGGCCCGGCTGGACGGCGAACTCGCCCGCGCCCGGCTCGCCCTGCGGGCCCAGCGGCTGGACGCCGGCCGGCTGGCCCGGCAGCAGTACCAGAGCGGCGGCGGCCTCGGCCCCTACGTCCGCCTCCTGCTCGCCCCCGATCCGCAGGCCGCGCTGGACGAGGGGCACGTCATCGGCGAGCTGGCGCGCGAGCGGGCCCGTGCGGTGGCCCGGCTGACCGTCGCGGAGCGCCGCCAGGACGCCCTGGCGCGCGCGGCCCGCAAGGCCCTGGACACCCAGCTCGGCCTGGCCGCCCGGCAGAAGCGGCAGCGCGACGACGTCCGGACGAAACTGGCCGGCGTGGAGCGCATGCTGGCCACCCTCACCCCGGACCAGCTCGCGGCCGTGGCCCGGCTGGAGGAACAGGGTGTCGCGAAGGCCCAGCGCGAACTCACCACCGCGGGCGCCCTGCCCGCCGACCGCCCGTCCGCACCACCCGCCGCCGGCCCCGCCGCACCGGCCGCCGACCGCGCGGTCCGCTACGCCCTGGACCAGGTCGGCAAGCCGTACGCGTGGGGCGCGGCGGGCCCGGACGCCTACGACTGCTCGGGGCTGACCTCGCGGGCCTGGGCCCAGGCGGGCGTCCCGGTCCCGCGCACCAGCCAGGAGCAGTGGGACCGGCTCAGGAAGGTGCCGCTGCGCCGGCTGCGCCCCGGGGACCTGGTGGTGTACTTCCCCGAGGCGACGCACGTGGCGATGTACGTGGGGGACGGGAAGGTCGTCCAGGCGCCCCGACCGGGTAGGCGGGTCACGGTCTCACCGATCGCCGCCCACCCGATCCTGGGCGCCGTGCGTCCTGGCGCGGGCGGACCCGGCTAGCGCTTGCAGAACCGATTGGCCGCCGCGTCCGCGCCGTCCTTGAACCCCCTCTGGAAGTTCTCGTCCACGGGCGCGATGCCCTGCTGCTGTTGTTGCTGCCCTTGCTGCTGGGCATTGCAGTTCTTCTTCACGGACGCGAAGCCCTGGTCGAAGCCCTCCCGGTACTGCTCCTTGGCGTTCTTCTGCTCCCCCTCCTCGGCCGTGCCGCACCCGACCACCGGGCCGCCGATCTGCTGGGCGCTGATGGTGCCGCTCGCATCGGTGACCGTCAGGGAGAAGCGACCGGTGGCGTCCGCCTTCACGTTGCCCTCGGCCCCGTTGGCGGATTCCACGGCGACGGACTTGTTCGGCTTGAAGTCCTTGCCGCTGACCAGCAGGTTGTTGGGGTTGTCGGTGTTTCTGACGCTACAGGTGGGCGATGCCGCCGTCGCTGTGGGGGCGGAGAAGGTCACCGCCCCCAACGCGAGCGACGACACGGCCAGGGGCGCCAGAACCGCGAGGCGTACACGTCGACCGTTCATGGAAACTCCTCCATGGCTTGTCCCCCCTGCACACCTGAACCAGCGTCCCCCCGCCGCCATCAGGTGTCAAAAGGGGGCAAAACCATCAGGCCCCGGTGAACGATCCCAGGTAGGCGGCCGCCTTGTCGGGGTCGAAGAAGAAGTCCTCGAAGTCGGCCGGGTCGTTGAAACCGTTGGCGAAACGGTCCGCCACGGGCTGGAGCGACCCCGCCGCGCCGATGAGGTTCAGCACGTGCTCCGGCGGCGGCGCCAGCATGGCGTTGGTCCACTTGGTGACGTGCTGCGCGGTGGCCCAGTAACGGTCGAAGGTGGCCCGCATCCACTCCTCGTCGAAGGGCTGGTCGCCGCGCTCCAGGATCGAGGCCAGATACGCCGCCGCGCACTTCGACGCCGAGTTGGAACCCTGCCCGGTGATCGGGTCGTTGGCCACGACCACGTCCGCCACGCCCAGGACCAGGCCGCCCGAGGGCAGCCGGCCGACGGGGTTGCGCACGGTCGGGGCGTAGCGCCCGGCCAGCGTGCCGCCCGCGTCGGTCAGTTCGACCTTGGTGGCCCGCGCGTACTCCCAGGGCGTGAACTTCTCCATGAGTTCCAGGGTCAGGGAGAGGTGCTCCGCCGGGTCCTTGACGCCGCGGAAGACATCGAGCGGACCGCCGGGTATGCCCTCCCAGAACAGGATGTCGGCGCGGCCGGAGACGGTCAGCGTCGGCATGACGAACAGCTCGCCGACCCCGGGGACCAGGTTGCAGCGGACCGCGTCGAACTCCGGGTGCTCCGGGCGCGGGCCGAGCCCGTGCACGTAGGCCACCGCCAGCGCCCGCTGCGGCTCGGCGTACGGGGAGCGCTCGGGGTCGCGGGCGAACATCGACACCAGCTCGCCCTTGCCGGCGGCGACCAGCACGAGGTCGTAGGTGCGGGAGAAGTAGTCCAGGTCGCCGACGGCCGCGCCGTGGATGACCAGCTGGCCGCCGCGCTGCGCGAAGGTCTCCATCCAGCCGGCCATCTTCACCCGCTGGTCGACCGACTGCGCGTACCCGTCCAGCTTGCCCACCCAGTCCACGGCCCGCTGGGTGGGGCCCGGGTCGTGCGAGCCCGGCGCGGCGACCGAGACGCCGAGTCCCTCGATCTTCGGGGCCTGGGACTCCCAGAAGTTCAACTGCAGGTCGCGCTCGTGCTGGAGTGCCGTGTGGAACATGCACTGCGTCGACATGACCCGGCCGGAGCGGATCTCGTCCGCGGTCCGGTTCGACATCAGGGTGACCTCGTAGCCGTGCGACTGCAGGCCGAGGGCGAGCTGGAGGCCGGACTGGCCGGCTCCGACGACGAGTATCTTCCGCATGCGGGTGGGGACTCCTATCAGGACTACTCGGGGGTTTCGTCCAGCGCGTGGCCGACGAGGGCCAGCAGGGTCTCGATGACCGAGAACCGCCGCCGCGCGTCCATGATCATGACAGGGATGTGCGCGGGTATGGTCAGCGCCTCCCGCACGTCCTCCGGCTCGAACCGCTCGCTGCCGTCGAAGTGGTTGACGGCGACGACGTAGGGCAGTCCGCAGCTCTCGAAGTAGTCCAGCGCGGGGAAGCAGTCCTTCAGGCGGCGGGTGTCGGCCATGACGACGGCGCCGATCGCGCCGCGCACCAGGTCGTCCCACATGAACCAGAACCGCTGCTGACCCGGCGTGCCGAACAGGTAGAGCACCAGGTCGTCGTCGAGCGTGATGCGCCCGAAGTCCATGGCCACGGTGGTGGTGAGCTTGCCCGGGGTGGCGGACAGGTCGTCGGTGTCCTCGCTGGCCTCGGTCATCAGCGCCTCGGTCTGCAGGGGCGTGATCTCCGAGACGGAGGTGACCAGGGTGGTCTTGCCGACGCCGAAGCCGCCCGCCACCACGATCTTCGTCGCGATGGGGGCCCGCGTCCGGTCGGTCTGCCAGGACTTCAGGTCCTCGTCCGGCTCGCCGTGGGAGGCGAGAAGGGGAGCGCCCCCGAAGGCGGCGGTGGCGTCAGAGACGGCGGAGTCCACTCAGCACCCTTTCCAGCAGCGCGCGGTCCGGCCGGCCGGTGCCGTGACCGGTTCCGGTGCCGTACACACGGATCTTTCCCTGGTCCGCGAGATCGCTCAGGAGGACGCGGACCACACCGAGCGGCATCTTCAGCAGCGCGGCGATCTCGGCCACCGTGCGCATACGGCGGCACAACTCGACGATGGCCAGCATCTCCGGCATGCCCCGGCCTGCCTGCGAGCCGTTCGTCAGTTCCTTGCGCTCCTCGGGGGCCTCCAGCGCGGCCACGAACGTCTCCACGAGGAGGACGTGACCGAAGCGGGTACGGCCGCCGGTGAGCGAGTAGGGGCGGACACGGGCGGGTTTGCGGTCGCCGCCGCGTACCGGGAGGCGCTGCTTGCCGGGCTTGTTCGCGGGGCCGCTCACCGGGTGCTCCCCGTCGACTCGGCCTCCATGGATTTGCGCAGCTCGCTGCGGAGTTCGGGCGTCAGGACGTGTCCGGCGCGGCCCACGAACAGCGCCATGTGGTACGCCACCACGCTCATGTCGCACTCGGCGGAACCGTGCACGCCGAGCAGCGACCCGTCGCTGATCGACATCACGAACAGGCTGCCTTCGTCCATCGCGACCATGGTGTGCTTGACCCCGCCGTACTCCAGCAGCCGGGCGGCGCCCACGGTGAGGCTGCCGATGCCGGAGACGATGGTGGCGAGGTCGGCGGAGGAGCCGCGCGGGCCCTTCGCCGGGCGGGCCGCACGGGACTGCTCCGTGTGGGCCGGGTCGGACGACAGCAGCAGCAGCCCGTCCGAGGAGACCACGGCGACGGACTGGATGCCGGGTACTTCCTCGACCAGGTTGGTCAGCAGCCAGTGCAGGTTACGGGCTTCGCTGCTCAGTCCGTAGGTAGTGGGCGCGGTCAACTGCTTGCCTCCTCGGCTGTGCCCCCCGTGGCTTCTTCGGCGTGTGCGTAGCCGGCCGGCCGTCGGTGGCCGGCCGTCTTCTCGGCGATCTCCGTCTCCACGTCGCGGTAGCCGGCCTCGGCGCCGCTGCGGAAGCCGCCGAGCCTGCGACGCAGGGCTTCGGCGTCGATGCGGGTGTTGCGTTGGCGGGGCGGGGCGGCGGGGGCGGTGATCTTGGGTGTGCGCTTGGGGAGACCCTTGCTGGTGAGCGGCTCCGTCTCGTCCGCCTGCGGCGCGTCTGCCTGCGGCGCCTCGGCCGGTGCGTTCGCCCCGGCTTCGCCGTCGGCTTCCGGGTTCCCCTCCGCATCACCCGTGCGGGTTTCGTCGTCGCGTGCGGGTGGCCCCTGCGGGGCGGGCTCGCCGTCGGCGGCCGCCGGGTCCTCCGCCAGGTCCTCCGCCGGCTCCTCCTGCGGTGTCGGCAGGAGGAGTTCCATCGTCGTCTCGGCGGGGGTTTCCGTCGGCTTGGGGCGGGTCTCCGTGGGGTCGGCGGGCGGGGTGGCCTGCTCGTGGGTGTCCCGTACGGCCTGTTCGGCCAGGGCCACCAGCGGGTCCTTGGTGCGGGCCCGCAGGACGTTGGAGTTGGCCTCCGCGTCGGCGCCCGGCAGGGTGTACGTACCCGTGGTGCTGCCGGACGCGGTCTTCGGCGGGAGGGCGGCCGGCGGGGCCTCGGCGAGGAGCTGTGCCGGCAGGACCACGACCGCCGCGGTGCCGCCCTGCTTCTGGTCGCGCAGCTGGACCCGGACACCGTGCCGGTGGGCGAGGCGCGCGACGACGTAGAGGCCGAGGCCGAGGCCGTCGGCGTCGTTCTGGTCGTAGAGGGACTGCGGGTCGAAGTCGGCGAGGCGGGCGTTGAGGCGGGGCAGGCGCTCCTTGGCCACGCCGATGCCCTCGTCCTGGACGGAGAGCATGACCTCACCCGACTCCAGGAGCCAGCCGGAGACCTCCACCGGCAGCTCCGGCGGGGAGAACGACGTGGCGTTCTCCATCAGTTCGGCCAGCAGGTGGGAGAGGTCGTCGGCGGCGAAACCGGCCACGTGCGCGTGCGGCGGCAGGGAGGCGATGCGGACGCGTTCGTAGCGCTCGATCTCGCTGACCGCCGCCCGGACCACGTCGACCAGCGGCACCGGGCCGGGGTGCTGCTGGACGTGCTCGGTGCCGGCGAGGACGAGCAGGTTCTCGCTGTGCCGGCGCATGACCGTGGCGAAGTGGTCCAGCTTGAAGAGGGTCGCGAGGCGGTCGGGGTCCTGCTCGCGGTCCTCCAGGCCCTCGATGACCGCCAGCTGGCGTTCGACCAGGCCCAGGGTGCGCAGCGCCAGGTTGACGAAGGTGGAGCCGATGCTGGTGCGCAGCCGCTCCAGCTGGGCGGCGGAGTCGGCGAGTTCGGCGCGCAGTTCCTCGCGGGCGTCGGCCATCTTCTGGCGCTGGCCCACCAGGTGCTTGCGGTCGGTCTCCAGGGTGGCCACCCGCTCGTGCAGGGCGACGGCGTGCGCGTGCAGGGCGTTGACCGAGCGGACCACCTGGGCGAACTCGTCGTTGCGGCCGGTGAAGGCGATCGGGTCCTGGGCCGCCGGGTCCTCGGCCTCGGCCAGGCGGGCCGAGCCGCGGCGCAGCACCGACAGCGGGCGGGTCAGGCTGCGCGCCATGGCGGTGGCGACGCCGACCGCGACCAGCAGCAGTACACCGAGGACGGCGACGCGGATCTCCAGGGCGGTGACATCGTCGTCCCGGAGTTTCTCCAGGTCCTTGGTGCGGTGGTCGTAGAGCGCGGACTCGGCGCCGCGCATCAGGTCCACACGGGCGGACAGGGCCGCGTCCAGCTTCTTGGTGCTGGTGGTCAGCTCGCTGTCGGCCAGGGTCGGCTGGTCGGTGAGCGTGGCGAGGAACTTCTCGGCCGAGTTGACCTCGGGGCCGGTGACCGTGGAGTCGTAGGAGTCGACGGCCGCCTCGGGGGCGGTGGCCCGGAAGTCGGCGAGGGCCGCGTCGGCGCGCAGCCGGGCCTGCTGGGCGGCGGTGGTGAGCGCGTCGCGCTGCCGGCGGTCGGTGTCGTCGCCGCCGGCGGCGGAGGTGGTGGGCAGGCCGGTGACGGGGTCGATGACCGTGCGGGTGGAGGCCGGGATGTTCAGCGCGGCCAGCAGCAGGCCGCGGGCGGCGGCGGACTGCTGGACGGCGGAGTCCAGTTCGGCGAGGGCGTGGGCGCCGGAGCCGGCCCGCGGGGGCAGTTGCTCGGCCAGTTGCTCGGCGAGCCGGTGCAGTTCGGTGATGGCCGCCGAGTACGCCTGGTGGGTCCGCAGGGCGTCGGTCTTGCCGGTGAGGGCGGCCCGGCGGAGCTTGTCGATGCCGTCGAGGGCGGTGCGCAGGCGGGCCGGGGTGTCGGGGTCCGCGCGCAACTCCGCGGCCTGCCGGTCCACCCGGGCGCTGCGGTCCTCGGAGGGGGCCTTGGAGCGGGGTCGGCCGGCCGCGACGTAAGGGGTGACCTCGTCGCGTTCGTCGGCCAGGGAGTGGGCGAGGGTGAGCGCGTCCTGGGTGCGGGCGGCGAGCGTCACCAGCTCCTGGGAGTCGCCGACGTCCTGGGAGGCGGTGAGCAGCGCGGGCACGCCGGCCCCGGCCACGGCGGCGGCCACCACCGCGACGGCGACGATCAGCCGGGTGCGCACATGGGTGGGGCGGCCGGTGCCCACGGGGGTCTGCGGGACGGTCCCCGCGGGGGCCGGCTGACTGCCTGTGCGCCGAGGCCGCTTCTTCTGCACCGGTGCTCGCATTCTCGAACTCGTCTACCCAGGGGCCCGGGTGGTGCCCCGTCACTTCGGGGCCAAGTGGTGCGTACACCCGGTTCGTACGGTTCCCGACCCTCCCAGCGCCGGTGGGCAGTGGTCGCGCATCACCTGACCCGCCACCCGAAGGAGTGAACATCGGAGGGGAGTTGGCGGGCAAGTTCCTCCGGCGTGTGCCCGGCTCGGACGCGGCGGGCCGGTTGGACGCGCGCGGCAGGCTTTGGCAATATTCGCCACCACGTCTTCCCGGAGCGCCTCATTCCACCCCAAACCAGGCGCCTGACCTGCGAGGTCGCGGGAATTCCCGGGCGCTTGCCGGTCCGGGGCGCTCCGTGTGAAGGGGTCGTGCAGACTGACCGGGTGCGTACTGATCTCGTCTCGGAACCCGGCGACGCGACCCGCCCCAACGAGGACTTCGCCGGTGTCGGACTACCCGCCTGCGGACAGGGAGGTTGCGTGATCGTCCTGGACGGGGTGACGCCGCCGAGGGACGGGGCGGGCTGCCTGCACTCCGTGCCCTGGTTCACCGCGCGGCTGGGCGGCGCGCTGACCGAACTGACCGTTTCCGGCCGAGATCTGACGCTGCCGGAGATTCTCGAGCGGGCGATCCGGCGCACCGCCGAGGAGCACGCGGACACCTGTGACCTTTCTCACCCACGGACGCCCCAGGCAACCGTCGCCCTGGCCCGCTGGTCCGCCGCCGAGGTCGAGTACCTGGTGCTGTCGGACGCGGCGCTGCTGCTGCGGGGGCCCGACGGGACGGTGACCCCGGTGCTGGACGACCGGCTCGCCCGGCTCCCCCGTTCCGCGCTGGTCTCGGACGCCCTGGTCGACGCCCGCCTGCGCAACAAGGAGGGCGGGTTCTTCACGGCCGCCGCCGACCCGGCCGTGGCGGCCCGCGCGGTCACCGGTGTGCTGCCCCGGCGCGAGGTGCGGGAGCTGGCCGCGCTGACGGACGGCGCGACCCGGTGGACGGAGATGTTCCGCGAGGGGGACTGGACGGCCCTGTTCGACGTGGTCGCCAAGGAGGGCGCCCGGTCGCTGGTCGAGCGGGTGCGGGAGCTGGAGGCGGCGGACCGGGAGCGGCGGGCCTTCCTGGGGCGGGGCAAGACGCACGACGACGCGACGGTGGTGTACGCGCGGCTGTGAGCCGTGGGGTACCCGCTGCTGTCAGCCGCTACTTCGCCATGACGTCGTTCAGCTCGTGCAGCAGCCGGGCCAGCTCGGCGACCTCGCGGCGGTCCCAGTGGGCCAGCTCGCGGACGTAGCGGGCGCGGCGGGCCTCGCGGACGGTGCCGACGCGGCGGCTGCCCTCCTCGGTGAGGGTGACCAGCCAGGCGCGGCCGTCGGCCGGGTCGGGTTCGCGGGCGATCAGGCCCAGTTCCTCGAGGGCGCGCAGCTGCCGGGACATGGTGGCCTTGCCGACGCCGATGTAGGCGGCGAGTTCGGTGGCCCGCTGGCCGCCCTGTTCGTCCAGCCGGATGAGCAGGCCGTAGGCGGAGGACTCCAGATCGGGGTGGACCTCCCGGGCCATCTCGGCCTGGTTGGCCCGGGCGCGCCGCAGCAGCACGGTCAACTCGCGTTCCAGCGACAGGAATTCCTGGTCTGCACCACTGGGCGTCACCTGGCAGGCGGCGCCCGGTCCACCGCTGTTTCTGTCCTCGTGCACGTCAGCACCCCTGATCGGTTTCGCAGTCCTGAAAGTTTCTGTCACACGTCGTCATTGCCGCAGCTCCGTCAGTATTTCGCAGGCATAGACCAACGGCGTCGTCCGGACCCCCTTCCACGCCGTCATCTACGTGCGTAGCTTCTTTACCACGCCATTAATGGCATGCCCACGCCCATCGGGCCGGCGGTCACCCCCCACGATCCCCACATCGCTCCCCCACTCCCCATCCCGGAGGCACGCCATGACCGTGCTCAGACCCGGTCCCACCCGTCGTACCCGCCCGCGCCGCCCGCGCCCTCGCGCCGTCCTGGTCACGGCCCTGCTCGCGGCGCTCTCCCTCACGCTCCCCCTCACCTCCGCCCGGGCCGCGGACACGCCCGCCCGCGGCTCCGCCTACATGGGCATCGGCGTCCTCGCCCACGACGGGCGGAGCGGCACCCCCACCACCGGCGACGTCACCCAGACCGAGGGCGTGGACGTCTCGGGGCACCAGGGCAACGTCGCCTGGTCCACGCTGTGGAACAGCGGCGTGCGCTGGGCGTACACGAAGGCGACGGAAGGCACGTACTACACCAACCCGTACTTCGCCCAGCAGTACAACGGCTCGTACAACGTGGGCATGATCCGCGGCGCCTACCACTTCGCCACCCCGGACACCACCAGCGGAGCCACCCAGGCCAACTACTTCGTCGACCACGGCGGCGGCTGGTCGCGGGACGGCAAGACCCTGCCCGGCGCCCTCGACATCGAGTGGAACCCCTACGGCGCCGCCTGCTACGGCAAGACCGCGAGCCAGATGGTCGGCTGGATCGCCGACTTCATCAACACCTACAAGGCGCGCACCGGCCGGTACCCCGTGATCTACACCGCCACCACCTGGTGGACCCAGTGCACCGGCAACTACGGCGGCTTCGCGGCGAACAACCCGCTGTGGATCGCCCGCTACGCCTCGGACCCGGGCACCCTGCCGGCCGGGTGGTCGTTCTACACGATGTGGCAGTACACCTCCTCCGGCCCGACCGTCGGGGACCACGACAAGTTCAACGGCGCCCTGGACCGGGTCCAGGCCCTGGCCAACGGCTGAGACGCCGGTCGGCCGCCGGCCGGTGCCGTGCCGTGAGCGGGCCCGGCACCGGCACGCGGGCGTCCCGGGCGCGGGCCGTTCTCCCCGGCCCGCGCCCCGCGTCCCTCCCGGCGTTCCACCCCGGCCCGCGCCTGCGTTGGTGCTCCGAGCCGCCCGGGATCATGCTGGTCAGGAGAGCCTGCCGAGCAAGGGCGAGATGAGCGGCGATGGAGCGACCAGCGACGTACACGGCCACGGCCACCATCGATGAGCGGGGCATCCTGACCGGCTGGAGCGACGGCGCACGGCGGCTGCTCGGCTACGACTCCCCGGCGGTGGTCGGCCGGCCCGCCGCCGCGCTGCTCGCCACCGACGCCGCCGGCGCCCGCCGGACCCTGGCCGGCCGCGGCCGCTGGCACGGCACCGTCCCGCTGCGCCACCAGGACGGCCGGCGCCTGGAGCTGGACGTCCTCGCCCACCGCCGCACCTCCCCCGCCGGGCGCACCGACTGGCTCGTGGTGAGCGCGGTGACGGCCCGGCCGCAGCCGCCCCGGGGCGATCCCCTGGAGGAGTGGACCTTTCTCCAGTCGCCCTTTCCGCTGGCCGTCTTCGACCCGGACCTGCGTCTGCTGCGGGCCAACCGCCGGCTGGAGCACGCCCTCGCCCTGCCCGAGGCCGCCATGCGCGGGCTGCGCCTGACCCACATCGTGCCCGGCGCCGCGAGCGAGGAGGCCGAGCGGTCCATGCGGGCGGCGCTGGAGTCCGGCCGGCCGCAGGAGGCGCACGGCCGGCTCGGCCCGGACTTCGGGCGGACCGCCGTCCTCACCCCGCTGAAGGACGCCGACGGCCGGGTACGGGCCGTCTGCCTGTCCGTGTCGCGGCCCGCCCCGGACGCCGCCGGCGGGCCGCCCCCGGCGGGCGGCACCGGCCCGGGCGCCGTGACGGCGGCGGACCAGGTCCTCGCCGCCCGGGAACTCGGCAAGGTCACGGTCCCCCGGCTGGCCGACGTCATGGCGGTCGACCTGCTGGACCGCCCGCGCTCCGGCGGGGCCGGCGGCCCGCAGCCGGGGCCGGTCGTGCTGCGCCGGGCCGCCCTGCGCGCGGTCCCGGACGGCGAGGGGACCCGTGGCACCTGCGTGGGCGAGGCGGTGGTCTGCCCGGCCGGCTCGCCGCCCGCCCGCTGCCTGGCGACGGCCCGCACGCTGCTGTACGACACGGCGGAACCGGGCATCGCCGAGTGGGCGGCGCTGGACCCGTGCGCCGGGTGGCTGCGCGCCTCCGACATCCGGTCCCTGCTGGCGGTGCCGCTGGTCGGCGCGGGCGGCACGCTCGGCGTGGCCCTGTTCGGCCGGACCCGGCGGCGGGAGCGGTTCGGGCCGGAGGACGTACGGCTCGCCGAGGAGTTCACCGCCAAGGCCGCCGCCTGCATCGAACAGGCCCGCGCCGGGGCCCCGGCCCCCGACGCCGCGCCGCTGCGGCACGGCCTGCTGCCGCACCCGCTGCCCGACCAGACCGCCCTGGAGATCACCACCCGCTGTCTGCCGGCCGCGAGCGGGACCGGTCCGGGCGGCGACTGGTTCGACGTGATCCCGCTGTCGGGGGCGCGGGTGGCGCTCGTCGCGGGCGACGCGGCGGGCCGCGGCATCCGTGCCTCGGCCACCGTGGGCCGGCTGCGCACGGCGGTGCGCACCCTGGCCGACGTCGACCTGCCCGCCGACGAGCTGCTCGCCCACCTGGACGACCTGGTGCTGCGGCTGGCCGCCGACGAGGGCAGCGCGGACCCGGCCACCGAGACCGCCAGCGGCATCGGCACCACCTGCCTGTACGCCGTCTACGACCCCGTCTCGCGCCGGTGCACGGCGGCCCGGGCCGGGCACCCGCCGCCCGCCGTGGTCACCCCCGACGGCGCCGTCCGCGTCCTCGACGTGCCCGCCGGGCCGCCGCTGGGACTGGGCGGGCCGCCCTTCGAGGCGGTCGAGACGGAACTGCCCGAGGGCAGCCTGCTGGCGCTGTACGCGAACGGACCGGACGAACCCCACGGCCGGGTCATCGGCCGGGCCCTGGACGGGATGTACGGCGCGCCGGACCGTCCGGCGCCGTCGCTGGACTCGGTGTGCGACCGCGTCGTCACCGAGCTGGCCGGCCACCGCCCGGACGACCGGCTCTCCCTGCTGCTGGCCCGTACCCGGGTTCTGCACGAGGACCGGGTGGCCTGCTGGGAGCTGGACCACGAGCCGACCGTGGTCTCCCTGGCCCGCCGGTACGTGGAGGAGCAGCTGTCCGCCTGGGGCCTGGAGGAGGCCGCCTTCACCACCGAGCTGATCGTCAGCGAACTGGTCACCAACGCCATCCGCTACGGCCGCCCGCCCGTCCGGCTCCGGCTGCTGCGCCCGGGCGCCGGCCTGATCTGCGAGGTGTACGACGCCAGCGGCAGCACCCCGCACATGCGGCGGGCCCGGATCTTCGACGAGGGCGGGCGGGGCCTTCTGCTGGTCGCGCAGCTCGCCGAGCGCTGGGGGACCCGGCACGAGCGGACCGGCAAGACGGTGTGGGCGGAGCAGACCCCGGACGGGCAGACCCCGGCGGAGCAGATCCTGGCCGCGTTCTGAGCCCGCTCCGGGGAGCAGACGCGGGGCCCGGGGTGCGGCGGCCCTGGGTGCGGCAGAGGCCCGGGCCTCCCTCACGGGACCCGGGCCTCGCCTTTCCCATGGCGTCCGTCACGCCGCCACGGGAACCGCCGGCTCCGCGCCGTTCGCGGCGGGCGCGAGCGCCAGCTCCAGGACCTGGCGGACATCGGTGACGGTGTGGACGTCGAGCTTGTCCAGCACCTCGGCCGGCACGTCGTCCAGGTCGGGCTCGTTGCGCTTGGGGATGATCACGGTGGTCACCCCGGCGCGGTGGGCGGCGAGCAGCTTCTGCTTCACGCCGCCGATGGGCAGGACCCGGCCGGTCAGCGAGACCTCCCCGGTCATCGCCACGTCCGTGCGGACCAGTCGGCCGGACAGCAGCGAGGCGAGGGCCGTGGTCATCGTGATGCCCGCGCTGGGGCCGTCCTTGGGCACCGCGCCCGCCGGGAAGTGGATGTGCACGCCCCGGTCCTTCAGGTCGGCCACCGGGAGCTCCAGTTCGGCGCCGTGGCTGCGCAGGAAGCTCAGCGCGATCTGCGCCGACTCCTTCATCACGTCACCCAGCTGGCCGGTCAGGGTCAGGCCCGCCGCGCCCGTCTCCGGGTCGGCCAGGGACGCCTCCACGTAGAGCACGTCGCCGCCGGCGCCGGTGACCGCGAGACCGGTCGCCACGCCGGGCACCGCCGTACGGCGCTCGGCCGGGTCCTGGGCGGACTCGGGCACGTGGTGCGGGCGGCCGATCAGGTCGCGCAGATCGCCGTCGGTGACGGTGAACGGCAGCTCCCGCTCGCCCAGTTCGTGCTGGGCGGCGACCTTGCGGAGCAGCCGCGCGATCGAGCGTTCCAGGGTGCGCACGCCCGCCTCGCGCGTGTACTCGCCGGCCAGCTTGCGCAGGGCGCCCTCCTCCAGGGTGACCTCGTCCCGGTCCAGGCCGGCCCGCTCCAGCTGGCGCGGGAGCAGGTGGTCACGGGCGATGACGACCTTCTCGTCCTCGGTGTAGCCGTCCAGGCGGACGATCTCCATGCGGTCGGCGAGGGCCTCCGGGATGGCCTCCAGGACGTTGGCGGTGGCGAGGAAGACCACGTCGGAGAGGTCCAGCTCGACCTCCAGGTAGTGGTCGCGGAAGGTGTGGTTCTGCGCCGGGTCGAGGACTTCGAGCAGGGCGGCGGCCGGGTCGCCCCGGAAGTCGGAACCCACCTTGTCGATCTCGTCCAGCAGGACCACCGGGTTCATCGACCCGGCCTCCTTGATGGCACGCACGATCCGGCCGGGCAGCGCGCCGACGTAGGTACGGCGGTGGCCGCGGATCTCGGCCTCGTCGCGGACGCCGCCGAGGGCGACCCGGACGAACTTGCGGCCCATGGCGTGCGCGACACTCTCCCCCAAACTGGTCTTTCCGACACCAGGAGGACCAACCAGGGCAAGTACGGCGCCGCCGCGCCGCCCGCCGACGACGCCCAGGCCCCGGTCGGCGCGCCGCTTGCGCACGGCCAGGTACTCGGTGATGCGTTCCTTGACGTCGTCCAGGCCCGCGTGCTCGGCGTCGAGCACGTCCCGGGCGCCCCGGATGTCGTACGCGTCCTCGGTCCGCTCGTTCCACGGCATCTCCAGCACGGTGTCCAGCCACGTGCGGATCCAGGAGCCCTCGGGCGACTGGTCGGAGGCGCGCTCCAGCTTGTCGACCTCCTTCAGGGCGGCCTCGCGGACCTTCTCCGGCAGGTCGGCGGCCTCCACGCGGGCGCGGTAGTCGTCGGACTCCTCGCCCTCCTTCTCCCCGTTCAGCTCCCGCAGTTCCTTGCGGACGGCCTCCAGCTGACGGCGCAGCAGGAACTCGCGCTGCTGCTTGTCGACACCTTCCTGGACGTCCTTGGCGATGGTCTCGGCCACCTCCTGCTCGGCGAGGTGGTCGCGCAGCTGCTGGGTGGCGAGGCGGAGGCGGGCCACCGGGTCGGCGGTCTCCAGCAGTTCGACCTTCTGCTCGGTGGACAGGAAGGGCGAGTAGCCGGAGTTGTCGGCCAGCGCGGAGACGTCGTCGATGGCCTGGACGCGGTCCACGACCTGCCAGGCACCGCGCTTGCGCAGCCAGCTGGTGGCGAGCGCCTTGTACTCCTTGACCAGTTCGGCGACCTGACCCGGCAGCGGGTCCGGCACGCTCTCCTCGACGCCGGCGCCCTCGACCCAGAGCGCGGCACCCGGTCCGGTGGTGCCGGCGCCGATGCGGACCCGGCTCCGGCCGCGGATCAGGGCCCCGGGGTCACCGTCGGCCAGCCGGCCCACCTGCTCCACCGTGCCGAGGACGCCGGTCTTGGCGTACGTGCCGTCGACCCGCGGCACCAGCAGCACCTTGGGCTTGCCGGGTTCGGAACGGGCGGCGGCCTGCGCGGCCTCCACCGCGGCCCGCACCTCGGCGTCGCTCAGGTCCAGCGGAACCACCATGCCGGGCAGTACCACCTCGTCGTCGAGCGGCAGCACGGGCAGGGTCAGCGTGAACGCCGGTGACTCAGCAGCCATGATCTCCCCTTAGGCAGTCAACTTGAGCTATGCCGACTCAATGTTCTGGCGCCGCTGATTGTTCCCGAGGGTTTGTTCGCTCTGAGCGATCAGCTGCTCCCGGCGACGTACCCAGGCGGCGGGCCCGGTCACGAAGACCCCGGCGGTCCGCGCCCCGCCCCCGCCCCCGGACCACTCGTCCGTGGGCGTCCTGTCCAATTCCCATGACCGACCGGCCCCGTTCGAGCAGGATGGGGGGCATGACTGCCGTGTACGACACTCCCGTGGTCCTGGATCGACGCGAAGGCCCGTACGGCGAGGTGGTGCTGCGCAGGCACGGTGTGCTCCTGCAGATCATCGCCAACGGCTGCTTCCTGATGGACACCTCCGACGGCCGCTCGGAGCGGCTGCTGGTCGACGCCGCCCGTGACGCGCTGGACGGGCGCGCGGCCCCGGCGGTGCTGATCGGCGGGCTGGGCGTGGGTTTCTCGCTCGCACACGCCGCCGCCGATCCGAGGTGGGGCCGGATCACCGTGGTGGAACGCGAGCCCGCCGTCATCGACTGGCACCGGGACGGCCCGCTCGCCGAGATCTCCGCCGGCGCCCTCGCCGACCCCCGCACCACGATCGTCCAAGCCGATCTCGTCGCGTACGTCAATGAGACATCCGACACGTTCGACGCGCTCTGCCTCGACATCGACAACGGGCCCGGCTGGACCGTCACCGAGGACAACGACAGCCTCTATTCACCGACCGGACTGGCGGCCTGCGCAAGGGTGTTGAGGCCCGGCGGAGTACTCGCGGTGTGGTCCGCCGAACCCTCTCCGGAATTTGAAGGAACCTTGCGGAATGCCGGGTTCCAGCAGGTGCGTACCGAAGAGGTGCCCGTTGCCCGGGGCGTTCCCGACGCCGTCCACCTCGCCGTCCGACCTGGATAGCGACAGCGCGGTGAGTCCCCGTAATGTGCTGCCCTGACGCGGATCATTCAGCGGATCGTTCAGGCGTCGGACGCAGACATGGGATCACCCCACGGATTCCGGAAAGCAACACAACAGGGGCGGGCGATGGAGCAGACACACACCTCCCAGAGCGGCGCGGCGACGACCACCCCGGGCGCACAGCGCCGGGTGCTGGTCGTCGAGGACGACCCCACGATCGTCGACGCCATCGCGGCCCGGCTCCGTGCCGAGGGATTTCTGGTGCAGACGGCGGCCGACGGTCCGGCCGCCGTCGACACGGCCGAGGCCTGGCAGCCCGACCTGCTGATCCTCGACATCATGCTGCCCGGCTTCGACGGGCTGGAGGTGTGCCGGCGGGTGCAGGCGCAACGGCCGGTGCCGGTGCTGATGCTGACCGCGCGGGACGACGAGACGGACATGCTGGTCGGACTCGGCGTGGGCGCCGACGACTACATGACCAAGCCGTTCTCCATGCGTGAGCTGGCGGCCCGGGTGCACGTGCTGCTGCGCCGGGTGGAACGGGCCGCGCTGGCCGCCGCCACGCCCCGCACCGGCATCCTGCGCCTCGGCGAGCTGGAGATCGACCACGCCCAGCGCCGGGTGCGGGTGAAGTCCGAGGACGTCCACCTGACGCCGACCGAGTTCGACCTGCTGGTGTGCCTGGCGAACACCCCGCGCGCGGTGCTCTCCCGGGAGCAGCTGCTGGCCGAGGTGTGGGACTGGGCGGACGCCTCCGGCACCCGCACGGTCGACAGCCACATCAAGGCGCTGCGCCGCAAGATCGGCGCCGAGCGGATCCGGACCGTGCACGGCGTGGGCTACGCGCTGGAGACACCGGCCCCGTGAGCGGCAGCGGGCGCCAGGCCGCACGGAGGAGCCCCGGGACCCTCGGCGAGGAACCCTGGGGCGGCGTACGCCCGTTCTCGATCAAGACCAAGCTGGGCGCGCTGGTCGTCATCGCGGTGCTCATCACCACCGGTCTGTCGCTCGTGGCGGTGCACACCCAGACGGAGCTGCGCTTCATCACGGTCTTCTCGATGATCGCCACCCTGCTCATCACCCAGTTCGTGGCGCACTCGCTGACCATGCCGCTGGACGAGATGAACACGGTGGCCCGCTCCATCTCGCAGGGCGACTACACCCGCCGGGTGCGGGAGAACCGCCGCGACGAACTCGGCGACCTGGCCCAGACGATCAACGTCATGGCCGACGAGCTGGAGGCCCAGGACAACCAGCGCAAGGAGCTGGTGGCGAACGTCTCGCACGAGCTGCGCACCCCGATCGCCGGGCTGCGCGCGGTGCTGGAGAACATCGTCGACGGGGTCACCGAGGCCGATCCGGAGACCATGCGGACGGCCCTGAAGCAGACCGAGCGACTGGGCCGCCTGGTGGAGACCCTGCTGGACCTGTCCCGGCTGGACAACGGCGTGGTGCCGCTGAAGGCGCGCCGGTTCGAGGTGTGGCCGTACCTCTCGGGCGTACTGAAGGAGGCCAACATGGTCGCCTCCGTGCGCGCGGGCATCGCCTCCGGCTCGGGCAGCCACACCCGCACCGACGTCCATCTGCATCTCGACGTCTCGCCGCCGGAGCTGACCGCGCACGCGGACCCCGAGCGCATCCACCAGGTCGTCGCCAACCTGATCGACAACGCGGTCAAGCACAGCCCGCCGCACGGCCGGGTGACCGTGAAGGCGCGGCGCGGGCCGCAGCCGGAGTCGCTGGTGCTGGAGGTCCAGGACGAGGGCCCGGGCATCCCCCGGTCCGAGTGGCACCGCGTGTTCGAGCGGTTCAACCGGGGTGCGGTCACCCGGCCGCACGGCCCGGGCAGCGACGGCGGCACCGGGCTCGGGCTGGCGATCGCCCGGTGGGCGGTGGATCTGCACGGCGGCCGGATCGGGGTGGCCGAATCCGAGCGTGGCTGCCGGATCATCGTCACTCTTCCGGGACTGACTTCCCTCGCGAGTTGACGTAGGGTCCGAACCGGAAGCACAAGATCCACGACGGTCCCCGGCAGGTTCGCGCGGCAGGACACGTGTGATCGGCGCAGGCCCGGGCACCCGCCTGACGTTGGCGGCGGCGGGCCCCGCCGGTGCACCCTTTCACCTGCGGAACCACGCTTGTTTCCCGCCATATCAAGCCCCGAAACAAGATTTCCGATGTGACTTACGCGACGATGACCATGCTCGACCTGACCTTCCCGGCCAGGGAGGCGTAGCCTTTATTCCCGCTGTCCATCACCTTGTGAAGCGGAAGAGGGCGGTTGCCGCCGTGTCGCCACAGTCCCCCAGTAACTCATCGAGTCTCTCCACCGACGACCAAGCCGGGAAGAACCCCGCAGCCGCGTTCGGTGCGAACGAATGGCTCGTCGACGAGATCTATCAGCAGTACCTCCAGGACCCGAACTCCGTAGACCGCGCCTGGTGGGACTTCTTCGCCGATTACAAGCCGGGGGCTCCGGCCACCCCGGCCCCGGCGGGTGCCGCGGCCACGGGGGCCGCGGAGACCACCACGGCCCCGCAGGCACCCGCGGCCCCGGCCTCCCAGGCCGCCGCCCCGGCCCCGAAGCCCGCCGCGGCTCCCGCTCAGGCCCCGGCCCCCGCGGCTCCCGCCGCTCCCGCGGCGAAGGCCGCCCCGGCCAAGCCGGCGCAACCCGCACAGGCGCCCGCTCAGCCGAAGGCCAAGGCCGAACCCGCGAAGGAGGCCCCCGAGGGCCCCGAGCTGGTCACGCTGCGCGGCCCGTCCGCCGCCGTGGCGAAGAACATGGACGCCTCGCTGGAGATGCCGACCGCCACCTCGGTCCGCGCCGTCCCGGTGAAGCTGCTGTTCGACAACCGGATCGTCATCAACAACCACCTCAAGCGCGCCCGCGGCGGGAAGATCTCCTTCACGCACATCATCGGGTACGCGATGGTGCAGGCCATCAAGGCCATGCCGTCGATGAACTGGTCCTACGGCGTCAAGGACGGCAAGCCGACCCTGATCAAGCCGGCCCACGTCAACCTCGGCCTGGCCATCGACCTGGTCAAGCCCAACGGTGACCGCCAGCTCGTCGTGGCCGCCATCAAGAAGGCCGAGACGCTGAACTTCTTCGAGTTCTGGCAGGCCTACGAGGACATCGTCCGCCGCGCCCGCGACGGCAAGCTGACGATGGACGACTTCTCCGGCGTCACGGTCTCCCTGACCAACCCCGGCGGCCTCGGCACCGTCCACTCCGTGCCGCGCCTGATGCCCGGCCAGTCCGTGATCATGGGCGTCGGCTCCATGGACTACCCGGCGGAGTTCCAGGGCACCAGCCAGGACACCCTGAACAAGCTCGGTGTCTCCAAGGTCATGACGCTCACGTCGACCTACGACCACCGGGTGATCCAGGGCGCCGCCTCCGGCGAGTTCCTGCGCCAGGTCGCCAACCTGCTGCTCGGCGAGAACGGCTTCTACGACGACATCTTCGAGGCGCTGCGCATCCCCTACGAGCCGGTCCGCTGGCTCAAGGACATCGACGCCAGCCACGACGACGACGTCACCAAGGCCGCCCGCGTCTTCGAGCTGATCCACTCCTACCGGGTCCGCGGCCACGTCATGGCCGACACCGACCCGCTGGAGTACAAGCAGCGCAAGCACCCCGACCTGGACATCGTCGAGCACGGCCTCACCCTGTGGGACCTGGAGCGCGAGTTCGCCGTCGGCGGCTTCGCCGGCAAGTCGATGATGAAGCTGCGCGACATCCTCGGCGTGCTGCGCGACTCGTACTGCCGCACCACCGGCATCGAGTTCATGCACATCCAGGACCCCAAGCAGCGCAAGTGGATCCAGGACCGGGTGGAGCGCCCGCACTCCAGGATGGAGCGCGAGGAGCAGCTGCGCATCCTGCGCCGGCTGAACGCCGCCGAGGCGTTCGAAACCTTCCTGCAGACGAAGTACGTCGGCCAGAAGCGCTTCTCCCTGGAGGGCGGCGAGTCCGTCATCCCGCTGCTGGACGCGGTGATCGACTCCGCGGCCGAGTCCCGCCTGGACGAGGTCGTCATCGGCATGGCCCACCGCGGTCGCCTCAACGTGCTGGCCAACATCGTCGGCAAGTCGTACGCGCAGATCTTCCGCGAGTTCGAGGGCAACCTCGACCCGAAGTCGATGCACGGCTCCGGCGACGTGAAGTACCACCTGGGCGCCGAGGGCACCTTCACCGGCCTGGACGGCGAGCAGATCAAGGTCTCGCTGGTCGCCAACCCCTCCCACCTGGAGGCCGTCGACCCGGTCCTGGAGGGCGTCGCCCGCGCCAAGCAGGACATCATCAACAAGGGCGGCACCGACTTCACGGTGCTGCCGGTGGCGATCCACGGCGACGCGGCCTTCGCGGGCCAGGGCGTGGTGGCCGAGACCCTGAACATGTCGCAGCTGCGCGGCTACCGCACCGGCGGCACGGTCCACATCGTCATCAACAACCAGGTCGGCTTCACCGCGGCCCCCGAGTCCTCGCGTTCCTCCATGTACGCGACGGACGTGGCCCGCATGATCGAGGCCCCGATCTTCCACGTGAACGGCGACGACCCGGAGGCCGTGGTCCGCGTCGCGCGTCTGGCCTTCGAGTTCCGCCAGGCGTTCAACAAGGACGTGGTGATCGACCTCATCTGCTACCGCCGCCGCGGTCACAACGAGTCGGACAACCCGGCCTTCACCCAGCCGCTGATGTACGACCTGATCGACAAGAAGCGCTCGGTGCGCAAGCTGTACACCGAGTCCCTGATCGGTCGCGGCGACATCACCCTGGAGGAGGCCGAGCAGGCCCTCCAGGACTACCAGGGCCAGCTGGAGAAGGTCTTCACCGAGGTCCGCGAGGCCACCTCGCAGCCGGCCGCCGGGGACGTCCAGGCGCCCCAGGACGGCTTCCCGGTCGCGGTCCCGACCGCGGTCTCCACCGAGGTCGTCAAGCGGATCGCCGAGTCCCAGGTCAACATCCCGGACACCATCACCGTCCACCCGCGGCTGCTCCCGCAGCTCCAGCGCCGGGCCGCGATGGTGGAGGACGGCACGATCGACTGGGGCATGGGCGAGACCCTCGCCATCGGCTCCCTGCTGCTGGAGGGCACCCCGGTCCGGCTGGCCGGCCAGGACTCCCAGCGCGGCACCTTCGGCCAGCGCCACGCGGTGCTGATCGACCGGGAGACCGGCGAGGAGTACACCCCGCTGCAGTACCTCGCCGAGGACCAGGCGCGGCTGAACGTCTACAACTCGCTGCTGTCCGAGTACGCGGCGATGGGCTTCGAGTACGGCTACTCGCTGGCCCGCCCGGACGCGCTGGTGATGTGGGAGGCCCAGTTCGGCGACTTCGTCAACGGCGCCCAGACGGTCGTCGACGAGTTCATCTCGTCGGCCGAGCAGAAGTGGGCCCAGACCTCGGGCGTCGTCCTGCTGCTCCCGCACGGCTACGAGGGCCAGGGCCCGGACCACTCCTCCGCGCGCCCCGAGCGGTTCCTCCAGCTGTGCGCGCAGAACAACATGACCGTGGCCATGCCCACGCTGCCGTCGAACTACTTCCACCTCCTGCGGTGGCAGGTGCACAACCCGCACCACAAGCCGCTGGTCGTCTTCACCCCGAAGTCGATGCTGCGCCTGAAGGCCGCCGCGTCGAAGGCGGAGGAGTTCACGAGCGGCCAGTTCCGGCCGGTCATCGGCGACAGCACGGTCGACCCGGCCGCGGTCCGCAAGGTCGTCTTCTGCGCCGGCAAGGTCTACTACGACCTGGAGGCCGAGCGGCAGAAGCGGGGCGTCACGGACACGGCGATCATCCGCATCGAGCGGCTCTACCCGCTGCCGGGTGACGAGCTCCAGGCGGAGGTCAACAAGTACCCGAACGCCGAGAAGTACCTCTGGGCGCAGGAGGAGCCGGCGAACCAGGGTGCCTGGCCGTTCATCGCGCTCAACCTGATCGACCACCTGGACCTGGCGGTCGGCGCGGACATCCCGGCCGGCGAGCGGCTGCGGCGCATCTCGCGTCCGCACTCCTCGTCCCCGGCGGTGGGTTCCGCGAAGCGGCACCAGGCCGAGCAGGAGCAGCTGGTGCGTGAGGTGTTCGAGGCGTAAGCCGGCCTGTTAGAGGCGTCAGCCTCCCGAAAAGGGCCCGGTACCGAGTTCTCGCTCGGCACCGGGCCCTTTCGCCTGTTCAGAGGTGGTTTCGCCGGCGTCGTGCCCGGCCCTGCGCCTCGCTCTCGCCCGCCCTACTCGTCGTCCTCGTCGTCGAGCCGGGCGAGCCAGGTGGCCAGCCGCTCCACGGGCACCTCGAAGTCCGGGTTCAGGTCCACGAACGTGCGCAACTGCTCGGCGAGCCACTCGAAGGTGACCTCTTCCTCGCCACGCCGCTTCTCCAGCTCCTCGATACCGCGGTCGGTGAAGTACATAGGGGCTACGTCTCCTGCGTAAACATCCAGCCGGCAACTCTCCCCACCAGCGTATGCCGCCACGGACGCGCCCCGGCCCGGGGCGGCCGCGCGCAGCCGTCACCCGCACGCCGTTGCCCTCCTCGAAAGAGTGTCTTGACTTCACTCCGCCGCGATATATCGTGTTTACGAGAGGACGCGATATGGCGTGTCACGACCGCGCCCCGGCCGAGGAGGTCCCATGTCCCAGTGGTCCGTCACCGAACCCCGGAAGCTGACCTTCGACAGCCCCGTGCGCGATCTCCAGGTCCGGATCGTCAACGGCACGGTGAACGTCGTCGGCACGGAGGAGGACTCGGCGCGGCTGGAGGTCTCGGAGCTGGCGGGCCCGCCCCTGGTGGTCACCCGGAACGGCTCCACGCTGACCGTGGCCTACGAGGACCTGCCCTGGAAGGGCTTCCTCAAGTGGCTCGACCGCAGGGCCTGGCGCCGCAGCACGGTGGTCTCGCTCGCGGTCCCGGCCGGCACACGCGTGGAGGTGGGCGTGGTGGGCGCCGGCGCGGTCGTCTCGGGCATCCGCGGCTCCGCGGTGATCAAGGGGGTGAACGGCGACACCACCCTGGTCGGCGTCTCGGGCCCGGTCCGCGCGGAGACCGTCTCGGGAAGCCTGGAGGCCCAGGCGGTCACCGGGGACCTGACGTTCCACTCGGTCTCCGGAGACCTCACCGTCGTCGCGGGCTCCGGCCCCTCCGTGCGCGCCGAGACCGTCAGCGGCTCGATGATCGTCGACCTGGACCCGGACGGCCCCACGGACGTCGGCCTGACCAGCGTCTCCGGCGAGATCGCCATCCGCCTGCCGCACCCGGCGGACGCCGAGGTGGAGGCGAACACCACGAGCGGTGTGGTGTCCAACGCCTTCGAGGGACTGCGGGTGCACGGCCAGTGGGGCGCGCACAAGATCACCGGCCGGCTCGGCGCGGGCACGGGCAGTCTGCGGGCCACCACGGTCTCGGGCTCGATAGCCCTGCTGCGCCGGCCGCCCCGGGACGAGGAGGAGCACCCGTCCTGGCAAGCCGGCCCGCCACGCCCGCCGGAGCCCGACACCACGACCGTCACCGTCACGGTCACCGACTCGGCGCCCTCCAGCACCCCCGGATCCCCCACCGCGCCCGCGGCACCCGGCGCACCGGAATCCGTCACGGCCCCCGAAGCCGCCACCGCGCCGAGGCCCTCCTCCGCACCCCCGGAGACCCCCGGCGCCCCCTCGGAGGCCCCGACCGCGACGGATGCCCGCACGGCACCCCACCAGGCACCCCACCCGGCCGATCACCCGCCGACCGCGCCGGGGGACAATTCCGTCTCCGGCCAGGACGCCGCCGCCACCGGCGCCCCGGCCGACGGCACGACCGACAAGAAGGTGCTCTGACATGCCTCCCGTCTTCGCCCACGGCCGCCTCCGCCTGTACCTGCTCAAGCTGCTCGACGAGGCCCCGCGCCACGGCTACGAGGTGATCAGGCTCCTGGAAGAGCGCTTCCAGGGCCTCTACGCCCCCTCGGCGGGCACGGTCTACCCGCGCCTGGCCAAGCTGGAGGCGGAGGGTCTGGTCCGGCACACCACCGAGGGCGGCCGCAAGGTGTACGCCATCACGGACGCGGGCCGCGCCGAACTGGCCGCCCGCAGCGGTGAACTGGCCGACCTGGAACTGGAGATCCGCGAGTCGGTCGCGGAACTGGCCGCCGAGATAAGGGCCGACGTGCGTGGCGCGGCCGGCGACCTGCGCCGCGAGGTGCGCGCCGCCGCGTCCGAGGCCCGCCGCGCACGGACGTCCGGGGGCGACTTCGCCCAGGGGGAGTACGGCGACCTGGGCGACAAGGAGGCGTGGCGGGCCGCCAAGGAGGAGTTGCGCCGGGCCAAGCAGGAGTGGAAGGAGCAGGCCCGGCGCGCGAAGGACGAGAGCCGCCGGGCCCGCGAGGAGGCCGAGCGGGCCCGCCGCCAGGCCCAGGAGGCGCAGGCACGGGCACGGGTCCAGGCGCAGGAAGAGGTGCAGCGCATCGCCCGGCGCGTCCAGGAACGCGTCCAGGCCCACTTCACGCGCGGCGACTGGCCCACGGGCCTCCGCGAGGGCCTGTCCGAACTGACGAAGGAATTCGGCGACTTCGGCAAGGACTTCGCCAGGGACTGGACCAGGGACACGGGCAAGGACTGGGGGAGGGACCGGGACTTCCCCCGCGCCACGGAGGAGACGCCCCGCACCACTCCGTCCTCGGAGCCGCACTACACCCCGGCCTCGGAGGACTTCCCCGCCGGGTACGAACCGACCTGGGCCCACGAGACGCCCACCGGCGACCCGGCCCGCGACCTGGACCGCCTGCTGGACCGCTTCCGCGACGACATCCGCGACGCGGCCCGCGACAACGGCATCACACCGGCCCAACTCCGGGAAACCCGCCACCACCTCACCAAGGCGGCGGCCCACATCGCGGCGATCCTCCACCCCCACAAGCCCTGACCCGAACACCCGCCCCGGGGGGCAAGCCCCCCAAGCCCCACCTCGCCCCCGCCCCGCAGCCAACCGAACCGGCAACCCGCGCCCAACAGCAGGACGCCCACCTCCAGCCAACCGAGCCGGGGAAGCACGTCCCGCCAGCCGGGCCCCCACCGACCGAACCGACGATGCCTGCCCCGCCAGCCACGCTGGGGTCATCCACCCCACCACCAACCCGGCCGCGCATCCCCCACCGACCGACCCAAGGGCGCCCACCCTCCAGCCACCCCAGCCGGAGCCCCCACCGATGGGCCGGGGACGCCCACCCGCCAGCCGACCGAACCGAGGACGCCCACCCTCCAGCCAACCGAATCGGGTGGGTGGGTGGGCAGGTCTTCGGGGTCCGGGGCGGAGCCCCGTGGGGGTCACTTTTCAGCCGACCGAGTCGGGTGGGCGGGTGGGCAAACCCTCGTCACCCCCTCGAACGTCACCCCGAAGTCGGCCAACACCTCCCCCGCCACCCCCGGCAGAACCGTGAGCGCCAACAGCAGATGCTCACCCCCGACAAACCGCTCCCCCCGCCCGAGAGCCACCCGCAACGCCCGCTCCAGCACATCCTTGGCTCCTCGGCCGAACCTGAGCCGGCCCCCGCCCCACCACCCCGGACTCCCCGAATCCCCGGCCATCGCCCCGACCCCGTGCGCCTCCTCCACCCGGGCCACGACCTCCCTCACATCAATCCCCAGCCCCGCGAGCGCGTCCGCCTCGGCCCGGGTCAGCCCCGCCCGACGCCGCGCCTCCCCCACCGCCTCGCGCACCGCGTCCCGCGACTCCCCGAGCCCCAGGGCGGACAGCGCGAACGAGGCCCGGCTGCCCTCACTGTCGAGCACCGCGAGCAGCACATGCTCGGCCTCGACGGTCCGCGCCCCACCGCTGCGCGCATGCGCGACCGCACCCTCGATCACCGCCCGCGCGTCCTTGGTCAACCGCTCGAACATCAACGCCTCCCGTACTTCTTGTGCACGGCCTGCCTGCTGACACCCAGCTCCGCTGCGATCTCCTGCCACGACCAGCCCTGATCGCGCGCACTGCGCACCTGTACCGCCTCCAACTGCTCCAGCAGCCGGCGCAGCGCGGCCACGGCCCGCAGTCCGACCCGTGGATCACGGTCACCGGCACGCTGGGCGAGATTGGTTGCCTCACTCATGCCGTCAACATAGGTTGACACTCCCCATCCGTCAACCTTGGTTGACAATCGGGCCACACAAAAGGCGGGCCCGGCACCCCGGACCCGCCTTCGGCGTCAAGCTCCCCCAAAAAGCTAGGAGTTGGTCAGCACGATCTTGCCGAACTGCTCCCCCGACGCGAGCCGTTCGAAGCCCTCACGCGCCCGGTCCAGCGGAAGCTCCTCGTCGATCACGGGCCGTACACCGGTCGCGGCGCAGAAGGAGAGCAGGTCCTCCAGCTCGTCCTTGGTGCCCATCGTGGACCCGACGACCTTCAGCTCCAGGAAGAAGATCCGAGTCAGCTCGGCATGCGAGGGCCGGTCCCCGCTGGTCGCCCCGGAGATGACCAGCGCCCCACCGGGCCGCAGCGACTTCACCGAGTGGGACCAGGTCGCCGCGCCCACGGTCTCGATGACGGCGTCCACCCGCTGCGGCAGCCGGGCCCCCGGCTCCAGCGCCTCCACGGCACCCAGCTCCACGGCCCGCTTCCGCTTCGCCTCGTCCCGGCTGGTGGCGAAGACCCGCAGTCCGGCCGCCTTGCCGAGGACGATCGCGGCCGTGGCGACACCGCCGCCCGCGCCCTGCACGAGGACCGAGTCCCCGGGTCGCACCCCGGCGTTGGTGAACAGCATCCGGTACGCCGTCAGCCAGGCGGTCGGCAGGCAGGCGGCCTCGGCGAAGGACAGCTCCTTCGGCTTGGGCAGCACGTTCCAGGTCGGTACGGCGACCTGTTCGGCGAAGGTGCCCTGGTAGCGCTCGGTGAGGATGGAGCGCGGCTCGTGCGGGCCGACGCCGTGGCCGCTCTGGCCGATGACGGAGTGCAGGACGACCTCGTTGCCGTCCTCGTCGACACCGGCGGCATCGCAGCCGAGGATCATCGGCAGCCGGTCCTCCGGGAGGCCGACGCCCCGCAGGGACCAGAGGTCGTGGTGGTTGAGGGAGGCGGCGCGCACGGTGATCGTGCTCCAGCCGGGACGGGCCTCGGGAGCCGGACGCTCCCCCAACTCGAGGCCGGTGAGCGGCTGGTCGCGGTCGATTCGGG
The DNA here is from genome assembly GCF_011820545.1 of Streptomyces sp. DSM 40868. Lineage (NCBI taxonomy): Bacteria > Bacillati > Actinomycetota > Actinomycetes > Kitasatosporales > Streptomycetaceae > Streptomyces > Streptomyces sp. DSM 40868. Next base: position 5,847,537 of record NZ_CP050504.1, on the reverse strand, counting down.
CAGCGTAGACAGCGAACATGCAGCCGACGATAGGGGTGCGGCGCACCCGGCGGAACCAGGCCCGCCTGTGACACATGCCCTCTTGCGCAACGGCACCCATGCGGCACAGGACCACCGCCGCCCGCGCCCGACCCCCTCGGCAGGCACTCCCCCACCGACGGAAAAACGGCCCCGCCCAAGCGGGCGGGGCCGTTCAGTGTCGGGTCACCGGCGGGCGACGCCCTCCGCGCGCGCGGCGGCCGCGACGGCCGCGGTGACGGCGGGAGCGACCCGCTCGTCGAACGGCGACGGGATCACGTAGTCGGCGGCGAGGTCATCACCGACCACCGCGGCCAGCGCCTCCGCGGCGGCGATCTTCATCCCCTCCGTGATCCGCGTGGCCCGCACCTGGAGCGCGCCGGCGAAGATGCCGGGGAAGGCCAGCACGTTGTTGATCTGGTTGGGGAAGTCGGAGCGCCCGGTGGCGACGACCGCCGCGTACTTGTGCGCGACGTCGGGGTGCACCTCCGGGTTCGGGTTGGCCATCGCGAACACGAAGGCGCCCTGCGCCATGGAGGCCACGGCCTCCTCGGGGACCGTACCGCCGGAGACGCCGATGAAGACGTCCGCACCCGCCAGGGCGTTCTCCAGCGAACCGGTGAGGCCGGCCTTGTTGGTGAATCCGGCCAGCTCGCGCTTGACCGGGGTCAGGTCGTCCCGGTCGGCCGACACCACGCCCTTGCGGTCCGTCACCGCCACGTCCCCGATGCCGGCCTCGACCAGCATCTTGGCGATGGCGACACCGGCCGCGCCGGCGCCCGAGATGACGGCCCGCAGCTGCCCGATCTCGCGTCCGCTCAGCCGCGCCGCGTTGCGCAGCGCCGCGAGCGTCACGACGGCCGTGCCGTGCTGGTCGTCGTGGAAGACCGGGATGTCCAGCCGCTCCTGGAGCCGGCGCTCGATCTCGAAGCACCGGGGGGCCGAGATGTCCTCCAGGTTCACTCCGCCGAAGGAGGGAGCGAGCCGGACGACGGTCTCCACGATGTCGTCGACGTCGGTGCAGTCGAGGGCGATCGGGACCGCGTCCACGCCGCCGAACTGCTTGAACAGGATGGCCTTGCCCTCCATCACGGGGAGGGATGCCTGGGGACCGATGTCCCCGAGCCCGAGCACGGCCGTACCGTCGGTGACGACGGCGACCACACTGGATTTCCACGTGTAGTCGTTGACCAGCTCCGGCTGTTCCGCGATCGCGGTGCACACGCGCGCGACGCCGGGCGTGTACGCGAGGGAAAGGTCGTCCTTGTCGCGGACCGGCACGGTGGCCTGCACGGCCATCTTGCCGCCGCGGTGCAGCGCGAACGCCGGATCGAAGGAATCGAGGGGCTCGGCCCCGCCGTCCTGGTCCGTTGTGTTGTCGCTGCGAGGATTGACGATCTCCGCTGCCACTTTGTCTTACCCCTTAGGTATGCATGGTTTGAGGGTCGTCCACTCCTGGTGAGGGGTGGGCGGGCACCGCGCACGGCCCGATTGCTGATACGTACGAGGCCATACGCGACGGGCGCGCCGCACACGCGCCCTGAGCCCCGGATGAGGGGTGTAAAGAACCTTCTTACCGGACGGACGGTGCCCGCGACGAGTCCAATAGGTCCAAGGTCACATCCCGGAACGGGCGGGCGACGCCGGGATGACGCGCGGCCGACGGACCGAAATGGCTGGAAATCGCGCAGAGCGCGGAGGGGTCCGGCCGACCACATGGTGAGACACGCCGAAGATTCTCCGGCTGGAGGAGCGGATTACCGCAGATGGTCCTGCGGCTATGGACCGAGGTTGTACCGACCTGATCCGTTTCGGGGGTCACCCGTTATCCGATTTTGACATAGCGACTCCCCTGAATGGCGTAGTCCGAATGGCAAGATGCCGTAAACCCACGAGGTCGCGACACCCGAAGGTGTGTGTTTCCGTCGACCCATCGGCAACTCTTCCCATCCGCCGGAGGAACCACGATGACCGCAAGCTCCACCCGTCGTACCACCGCCGCGCGCTCCCGTCTTGCCGCGGTCGGTGCGATCGCGGTCGCAGGCGCCCTGCTGCTCACCGGCTGCGGTGACCAGACGAAGGACAAGAACAAGGACTCCGGCAGCGCGTCCGCCGCCAGTGCCCCGCTCGCCGACAAGCTCCCGCAGGACATCCGGGGCAAGGGCAAGATCCGGGTCGGTTCGGACATCGCGTACGCCCCCGTGGAGTACAAGGACTCCTCCGGCAAGGTGGTCGGCCTGGACCCGGACCTGGCGGAGGCCCTGGGCAAGCAGCTCGGGGTGACGTTCGAGTTCCAGAACGGCACCTTCGACGCTCTGCTCACCGGTCTGCGTTCGGACCGGTACGACATCGCGATGTCGGCGATGACGGACAACAAGAACCGTCAGGAGGGCGTCGACCCCGACACCGGCAAGCAGGTCGGCGAGGGCGTCGACTTCGTCGACTACCTGACCGCCGGTGTCTCCATATACACCCGCAAGGGAGACACCGAGGGCATAAAGACCTGGGACGACCTGTGCGGCAAGAAGCTGGCCGTGCAGCGCGGCACCACGTCGGACGACCTGGCCAAGCAGCAGGCGAAGAAGTGTCCGAAGGGCAAGAAGCTCTCCATCGAGGCGTTCGACGACAACCAGCAGGCCCAGACCCGGCTGCGCTCGGGCGGCGTGGACGCCGTGTCCGCCGACTTCCCGGTCGCCGCGTACGCGGTGAAGACCTCCGGCGGCGGCAAGGACTTCGAGCTGGTCGGCGACCAGGTCGAGGCGGCCCCGTACGGCATCGCGGTCTCCAAGGAGGAGACGCAGCTGCGGGACGCCCTCCAGGCGGCGATGAACGCGCTCATCAAGAACGGCGAGTACCAGAAGATCCTCGAGAAGTGGGGCGCCCAGGACGGCGCCGTCAAGCAGTCCGTCATCAACGGCGGCAAGTGACCCGCGACCTGCAAGCAGCGGCCACCGAGAGGCACTCCCCGTGACTGACATCGACAAGACGGCGGGTCCCAAGGACACGCCCCCGGCCGGCGCCGAGGCCATCAAGGCCATCCCGGTGCGGCACTACGGACGGTACGTCACCGCCGTCATCGCGATCGCGGTCCTTGCCGCGATCGTCAACGCGTTCGCCCAGGGCAAGATCAACTGGCACGCGATACCCGACTACTTCTTCGACGACCGGATCATGACCGGCGTCGGCAAGACCCTCCTGCTGACGGTCCTGTCGATGCTGATCGGCATCGTCGGCGGCATCATCCTGGCGGTGATGCGGCTGTCGAAGAACCCGGTGACCTCGGCGATCGCCTGGTTCTACATCTGGTTCTTCCGCGGCACCCCGGTCCTGGTCCAGCTGTTCCTCTGGTTCAACCTGGGCCTGGTCTTCGAGTACATCAACCTGATGCCGATCTACAAGGACTACTGGTCGAGCTTCATGACGCCGCTGCTGACGGCGCTGCTCGGCCTGGGTCTGAACGAGGCGGCGTACATGGCCGAGATCTGCCGGGCCGGCCTGCTCGCGGTGGACGAGGGCCAGACCGAGGCGGCCCACGCGCTCGGCATGAGCCACGGCAAGACCCTGCGCCGGGTGGTGATCCCGCAGGCGATGCGGGTGATCGTGCCGCCCACGGGCAACGAAGTGATCAACATGCTGAAGACGACCTCGCTCGTGGCGCAGGTCCAGTTCTCGGAACTCTTCCGCTACGCCCAGGACATCGGCCAGAACTCCGGCGCCCCGGTGGAGATGTACTTCCTCGCCGCGGCCTGGTACCTGATCATGACCTCGGTGCTGAGCGTGGGCCAGTACTACCTGGAGCGGTACTACGCCCGCGGCTCCAGCCGCACCCTCCCCCCGACCCCGTGGCAGAAGGTGAAGAAGAATCTGACGACCTTCTCCAGCAGGAAGGTCACGGCATGACCGACAAGCTGAGCAAGAAGCAGGACACCCGGCCGCGGGACGCCGTCCCCATGGTCAAGGCGGAGGGCGTGCACAAGTCCTTCGGCCAGGTCGAGGTGCTCAAGGGCATCGACCTGGAGGTGAAGCCGGGTGAGGTGTTCTGCCTGATCGGCCCCTCCGGTTCCGGCAAGTCGACGTTCCTGCGCTGCATCAACCACCTGGAGAAGATCAACGCCGGGCGGCTGTACGTCGACGGCGAGCTGGTCGGCTACCGCCAGCAGGGCGACAAGCTGTACGAGCTGCGGGACCGCGAGGTCGCCATGAAGCGGCGCGACATCGGCATGGTCTTCCAGCGCTTCAACCTGTTCCCGCACATGACGGCCGTGGAGAACGTCATGGAGGCGCCGGTCCAGGTGAAGGGCGCGAGCCGCGGCGAGGCCCGGGAGCGGGCCATGCGGCTGCTGGAGCGCGTGGGCCTGGCCGACCGGGCCGGGCACTACCCCTCCCAGCTCTCCGGCGGCCAGCAGCAGCGGGTGGCGATCGCCCGGGCGCTGGCGATGGAGCCGAAGCTGATGCTGTTCGACGAGCCGACCTCGGCCCTGGACCCGGAGCTGGTCGGTGACGTCCTGGACGTCATGCGGGACCTCGCCGAGTCCGGCATGACCATGGTCGTCGTCACCCACGAGATGGGCTTCGCCCGCGAGGTGGGCGACAGTCTGGTCTTCATGGACGGCGGCGTGGTGGTCGAATCCGGCCACCCCCGGGACGTCCTGACCAACCCGCGGCACGAGCGGACGCAGTCGTTCCTGTCCAAGGTCCTGTGACCCGCGCGTGAGGGGCGGTACGGGCCACCCGTACCGCCCCTCACGCCTGCCCGCCTACTTCAGCGCGAGCAGCAGCGTGTCCGAGGGGGAGCACCACACCGGCCTGGCCTCGGCGAACCCCTTCTCGCGCAGCACGCGCGCGTGCCATTGGACCGAGGGCATGTCCCCGTCCGCGTGCTCGCCGTAGATCTCGTAGCGGCGGGCGGTCGGCTCGGCGAGGACCGGGTCCTTCGCCGCCAGCTGCCACCAGTCGGCCCAGTCCAGGGCGCCGTCCCGCTTGGCCTGTTCCATGCGGGCGTGCCGCTGGGCGCGCTCGGCCGCGTTGATCCGGGGCGTGGTCTCGTCGATCATGTGGTCCGCGTTCATGAAGACACCGCCGTCGCGGACCAGTCCCGCGATCCGGCCGTAGAGGGCCGCGAGGGGTTCGGCGTGCAGCCAGTGCAGGGCGGTCGCGGTGAGCACCGCGTCGTAGGAGTCGTACGGCAGCCTGGCCGGCCAGTCGGGGTCCTTGAGGTCGGCGGTCACGAGCCGGACGCGGTCGTCGCCGTCGAAGGTGCCGTGCGCGATGGCGAGCAGCGCCGGGTCCAGGTCGACGCCGGTGCTGGTGGCGTCGGGGAAGCGGCTCAGCAGCCGGGCGGTGATGCTGCCGGTGCCGCAGGCCAGGTCGAGCACGCGGGGTGCCGTGCCCACCAGCGCCTCGACCATGTCGAGCATGATCCGGAAACGTTCCTCGCGGTCCGGCATGTACCACTCCTGCTGCCGGTCCCAGCTCTCCTGCCAGGCCGCCCAGTCGGTTCCGGTACTCGTCGTCATGAGATCCGTCTCCCCTCGTCTCGCGTAATACCCTGGAAGCACGACCGGCTCTTACCCGACCGCAGATCCGACCATAAGACGCCCGCGTAAGGACTACAAGTGGAACTGGCCTATTACTCGGATTACGCCGTCCGTCTCGTCAACAGCGAGGAGCCGGCCCGGGGCAAGGACACCCTGACCACGGTCGAGGCCGTCCGCGACCTCTTCGGCGTCAACGCGTCGGCCGCCCGCCGCGCCACGGAAGCCGACGTGACCCGCTTCCGCTCGGTCCGGGCGCGGCTGCGCGCGGTCTTCGAGGCCGCCGACCAGGGCGACGAGACCCTGGCCGTGGACCTGCTGAACTCACTGCTGCTGGAGTTCCCGGTCAGCCCGCAGATCTCCGGGCACGACTACCGGGACGACGACGGCCGGCCGCTGTGGCACATGCACCTGGCCGACCACCCCTCCAACGCCACCGCCGGCTACGCGGCGATCGCGGCGATGGGCCTCGCCTTCCACCTCACCGAGTACGGCGTCGACCGCCTCGGCCTGTGCCAGGCGCCCCCGTGCCGCAACGCCTACCTGGACACCTCCACCAACCGCTCCCGCCGCTACTGCTCGGACCGCTGCGCCACCCGCGCCAACGTGGCCGCCTACCGGGCCCGCAAACGCCTGGAGGCCGACCGGTCGGGCAGCAACGGCCGCACCGCCGAGAGCGCCCAGCGCACCAGCGCGAGTGGCGACCGCTGACCGGCCCCGGCCGGCCGGAACCGCAACAGCGCCTTGCCCAGGATCAGTTCCTCGGGCACCACCCCGTAGTCCGTGCTGTCCCCGCCCGCGTACGGGTTGTCCCCGAGCACCCACCAGCCGCCGTCGCGCCGCTCCACCGCCCGCTTGACCACCAGCAGGTCCTGCTGGAAGGGATGGCGCAGGACCACCACGTCACCGGGCCGCACCACACCCCCGTACCGCACCAGCAGCTGGTCCCCGTGGTGCAGCGTGGGCACCATGGACGGGCCGGTCACCTCCGCCAGCCCGAAGGGCGCCGCCCCCCTTCCCCGCTCGGTCTCCTGCGACAGTTCCGGCATCCCCGGCACCTCCCCGGTCCGTTCCTCCACCAGTCTCAGTCTCACCCTGGACTTTTGTCCTAAGCCCTAGGGGGCAGCCGAGAAATCGCGTTCCTCAGGGAGTAATGTCGCACCTGAGAAGACGATCACGAGGAAGGAATGCTCCATGCTTTCCCGCCTGTTTGCCCCCAAGGTCAAGGTCAGCGCCCACTGCGACCTGCCCTGCGGCGTGTACGACCCGGCCCAGGCCCGCATCGAGGCGGAGTCGGTGAAGGCCGTCCAGGAGAAGATGGCCGGCAATGACGACCCCCACTTCCAGGCTCGCGCCACCGTCATCAAGGAGCAGCGCGCGGAGCTCGCGAAGCACCACGTCTCCGTCCTGTGGAGCGACTACTTCAAGGCGCCGCACTTCGAGAAGTACCCGGAGCTGCACCAGCTGGTCAACGACACCCTGAAGGCCCTCTCGGCCGCCAAGGCGTCCACCGACCCGGCGACGGGCCAGAAGGCTCTGGACTACATCGAGCAGATCGCCAAGATCTTCTGGGAGACCAAGCAGGCCTGACCGCCTGAGCACCTCCTGACCGCACCCGGCCCGCGGACCCGTGCCCACCACGGCGCACCCGCGGACCGGGTGCGGTTCCTTTTCACCGGGGTGGATCCCGGCGCGGCTGTGGCAGGCTGGACGGGTGACCGCCCTGGAGGATCTGCGACGGCTGCGGCGCGTGCGTGACCGCATGGACCGGGAGTACGCCGAACCGCTCGAGATGACCGAGCTGGCCCGCGACGCCCTGATGTCCCCGGGCCACTTCCAGCGCAGCTTCCGCAAGGCGTTCGGCGAGACCCCGTACGGCTACCTCATGACCCGCCGGATCGAGCGGGCCAAGGCCCTGCTGCGCCGGGGCGACCTCACCGTGACCGAGGTGTGCCTCGCCGTCGGCTGCACCTCTCTCGGTTCCTTCAGTTCCCGCTTCACCGAGCTGGTCGGCGAGACGCCGAGCGCCTACCGCGCCCGCGACCACCGGGAGAGCGCCGCGATCCCGCCGTGCGTGGCCCGCGGGCTGACCCGGCCGCGCCGCCGCCCGTACTGAGGCGCGGGGTGCCGAGTGGATCTAGGGTGAGCCCATGGACGTGAGACTCGCGCAGTGTTTCCTCGCGGTGGACGACCATGACAAGGCCATCGCCTTCTACCGCGATGTGCTGGGCATGGAGATCCGCAACGACGTGGGCTTCGAGGGGATGCGCTGGGTGACCGTGGGCTCCCCGCTCCAGCCGGACGTGGAGATCGTGCTGGAGCCGCCGGACGCGAGCCCGGACGCCTCGCCCGCCGACAAGCAGGCCCTCAACGAACTCCTCGCCAAGGGCCTGTTGCGCGGGGTCATCTTCACCACGCCCGACTGCGACGCCCTGTACGAGCGGGTGCGGGAGTCCGGCGCCGATGTCCTCCAGGAGCCGATGGACCAGCCGTACGGGGTCCGGGACTGCGCCTTCCGGGACCCGGCGGGCAATCAGCTCCGTTTCATCGAACGCCCGGCCACCTGAGGGCCGGCCGGTGGGTGCGGCCCGGTTCAGCCCCAGGGCTCCACGTCGACCACGGCCTCGGCCGGCAGGGGCCCGTACAGGTGCGGGAACTCCTCCCCGCCCGGCTCGGCGGACTCGTAGCGCACCGGCGCACCGACCCGGGCCGGGTCCACGACCAGGACGACCAGCTCGTCCGGGCCGTCGTAGCCGCCGTAGAGGAATGCGGCGACGCGCGGGAGCTGCTCGCGGCTGGAGAAGTGGATGAAGCCCTCCTCCTGGAGGGTGCGGCCCCGGGTGGACAGCTCGTAGGCACCGCGCTCACGCGCCGCCTCCCACAGGGAGCGTTCGGTGATGTGCAGGATGTACGACGGTTTCGGCATCCGCCCACGCTACGGCGTCCACCGGCCGTCGGCCGACCCGATCACGGGGTCCCCGGCCGCTCCGGCGCTGGGCCGCCGTCGTTCCGCACACCGACGGACCGACCCGGAGCACGGGAGCGGGGACGACCAGGGTCGGGTTCGGATACGGGCTCGGTGGACCGGCCCGGCGCGGTGGGACGGCCGGGGCCTGCGGTGGTCGGCCGGTCGCCTTCCGGGCCGCCGGAGGCGGTGTACGCCGCGCAGTCGGGGTTGCGGCACGGGCCGCGGCCCCACACCGGCACCCAGGCGCCCAGCGTCTTGTGCCGCTTGACGACCGTTTCCACGGGCTGTCCGCAGACGGGACAGACGGATTCCTCGCCGCCCATGCCCTCAGCGTAGGCGCCCTCAACGCATCCCGCCGCCCGGGCCGGGGGCGGAAAGCGGCGGCCCCGCACACTGTGGGGGTGTGCGGGGCGCCTGACCGGAGCCTCCGTCGGCCGTGCGGGGTCAGGAGCCACACGGACCCGGAGCCTCCGGGTTCTCCCAGGCCGCCGGCCGCCGGCGGCGCTCAGCTGCTGCGCCGGGTGACGAACTCGGCGAGCGCCAGCAGACCGCCCGCCGCCTCCGGGTCGGGGACCGCGCGGGCCAGTTCCTGCATGGCCCGGGCCATCCGGTCGGCCGCCTCGGCCTGCGCCCAGTCCCGGCCGCCGGCCCGCTCCACCGCCAGTGCCGTACGCGCGATCTCCCCGGCCTCCGCCTCCTCGGCGAGGTACGGCTTCCCGTACAGCGCGGCCAGTTCGGACGCCCCCGGCGTTCCGGAGGTGAGCGCCGCCACCACCGGCAGGGACTTCTTGCGGGCGGCGAGATCCGCGCCGACCGGCTTGCCGGTGTGCCGCGGGTCTCCCCATATCCCGATCACGTCGTCGATCAGCTGGAAGGCGAGTCCGGCCTGGCGGCCGAAGCCGTCCAGGGCGGCCACCTCCTCCGCACCGGCTCCCGCGTACAGCGCGCCGAGCGCGCACGCGCAGCCCAGCAGCGCGCCGGTCTTGGCCTCGGCCATGGCGAGCACCTCGTCCAGCGTCACCGCGTCCGGAGCGCGCTGCTCCAGGTCGGTGTCCGCGTGCTGCCCCTCGCACAGCTCCACCACGCAGGCCGCGAGCCGGGCCGCGGCCGGGACGGAGGCGGGGTGCGGGTCCTCGGCGAGCAGCCGCAGCGCCAGCGCCTGGAGGGCGTCCCCGGCGAGGATCGCGTCGGTGTCCCCGAACACGGTCCACGCGGTCGGCCGGTGCCGGCGGGTGGTGTCCCGGTCCATCACGTCGTCGTGCAGCAACGTGAAGTTGTGGACCAGTTCGACCGCCGCCGCGGCCCGGACCGCGGCCGCCCGGGCCGCCGGGCCGCCGAGCGCCGCGGCCGCCGCCAGCACCAGCGCCGGCCGGATCGCCTTGCCGGGGTTGCCCGACGCCGGTGTGCCGTCGGCGTGCTGCCAGCCGAAGTGGTAGAGCCCGATCCGGCGCATGGCGCCGGGCAGCGACTCCACGGCCGCGCGCAGCTCCGGGTAGACCAGGGTCCGGGTCCGCTCCAGCTGCGCCAGGGCCTCCTGCCCGTCGAGCGGACCGGTGGCGGTCCCGGTGGTCTCCCGGGGCTCCCCCGCGGTGCCGGAATGCGGCACCGCGGGGGAACGCTCGTCGGTCTCCGTCATGTACTCGGCCATGCCTCCCCCTCGCCAGGTCCGCGCGAGCCGGTGCCACCGGACCGCCCGGACGCGTTCCCCGAGGGCCTACCCCTCCCGGTGGCCGGGAACACGGCCACTACGTGCGGAAACGTCACCCCCACCGGCCGATCTCGACGTTCTCCAGGACACCGAGCGCGTCGGGCACCAGCACGGCGGCCGAGTAGTAGGCCGTCACCAGGTATTTGATGATGGCCTGCTCGTTGATGCCCATGAACCGCACGGACAGGCTCGGCTCGATCTCGTCCGGGATGCCGGACTGCCGCAGACCGATGACGCCCTGCTCGGCCTCGCCGGTACGCATGGCGATGATGGAGGTCGTACGGGCCTCGCTGACCGGGATCTTGTTGCAGGGGTAGATCGGCACCCCGCGCCAGGTGGGGATGCGGTTGCCGCCGATGTCGATGGTCTCCGGGACCAGGCCCCGCTTGTTCAGCTCGCGGCCGAACGCGGCGATCGCGCGCGGATGAGCCAGGAAGAGCTTGGTGCCCCGGCGGCGGCTGAGCAGCTCGTCCATGTCGTCCGGGCTGGGCGCGCCGTCGTGCGGCTGGATCCGCTGGTCGTACTCGCAGTTGCTGAGCAGGCCGAACTCCGGGTTGTTGACCAGCTCGTGCTCCTGACGCTCCTTCAACGCCTCGACCGTGAGCCGCAACTGCTGCTCGGTCTGGTTCATCGGCTGGTTGTAGAGGTCGGCCACGCGCGTGTGGATGCGCAGGACGGTCTGGGCGATGCTCAGTTCGTACTCGCGGGGCCGCGGCTCGTAGTCCACGAAGGTGTGCGGGATGTCGGGCTCGCCGGAGTGGCCGGCCGCCAGCTCGACCTCCTTCTCGCCGTACTTGTTGGTCCGCTGCCGGGGGATCGAGCGCAGCCGTTCCAGGTGGTCGCGCAGCGAGTCGGAGCGCTCGGCGACCTGCTGGAAGTCCTGACGGCTGAGCACGAGCAGCGTGGTCGCGGTGTGCGCGCGGACGGTGTACTCCCAGATCGCCTCCGGGTCGAGCAGCGCCTGGTCGCCGAAGTAGGCGCCGTCGGCCAGGACCTGGAGGACGGCGTCGTCGCCGTAGGGACCCGTGCCGATCTTCTCCACCCGGCCGTGGGCGAGCAGGTACACCTCGTCGGTCCGGTGGCCGAAGTCGGCGATCACCTCGCCGGGCGCGACTTCGCGCTGGCGGCAGCGCCGGGCCAGTTCCGCCAGCACCTCCTCGTCCGCGTACGACCGCAGGGCCGGCAGTTCGCCCAGTTCGTTCGGGATGACCTCCACCTGGTCACCGGTCTTCACAAAGGTGATACGGCCGTCGCCGACGGCGTAGGTCAGCCGTCGGTTCACCCGGTAGGTGCCGCCCTGGACGTCGACCCAGGGAAGCGTGCGCAGCAGCCAGCGGGAGCTGATCTCCTGCATCTGCGGAACGGACTTGGTGGTGGTGGCCAAATTCCGCGCCGCCGCCGTCCCGAGGGACTGCTGCGGCCTGTTCTGATCGGTACGGACCTCTTCACCTACCGACATAAAGAAACGCCCTCCCATGTATGCCCGGTGCCGCAGTGCACCGGGCACCGGTCTCACGTCCGAGCCTCCCAGCACGGGGTGTGCCCGCGCCATTACCCGAAAGAGCGGGAATGGATCATCGGATTAGTGGGCAGAGGCAGGGACTTTGTCCAGGCCGGCACGGCATCGTCCGCTGTCCGGATCGGCTCGCACGCCGTACGAACGATGTGTTCCGGGACGTCCGGTTTCGGTAGAAGCAGGCAGGACGTCCGGCCGGTTCCGTGGCCGGACGGGCACGGCACGAAGGAGTCGGGCATGGCCCCACCCATGTCGGCGAGCGAATTCCTGGACGCGCTCCGGGCCGAGGGCGTCACGGTCGTCGAGGTCGGCGACTGGCAGGACCACAACCGCAATCACAAGGGCCCCTGGGGGCCCGTCCACGGCGTGATGATCCACCACACGGTGACCCGGGGCAGCGAGCGGACGGTGGACCTGTGCCGCGACGGCCACCCGGACCTGCCCGGCCCGCTGTGCCACGGCGTGATCACCAAGGACGGCAGGGTCCACCTGGTCGGCTACGGCCGCGCCAACCACGCGGGGCTCGGCGACGACGAGGTGCTGCGGGCGGTGATCGCCGAGAAGGGGCTGCCGCCGGACAACGAGGCGAACACCGACGGCAACCGGCACTTCTACGGCTTCGAGTGCGAGAACCTCGGCGACGGGGAGGACCCGTGGCCGGACGAGCAGCTGGAGGCGATGGTCCGGGCCGCCGCGGCCCTGTGCCGCCGGCACGGCTGGACGGAGCGGTCGGTCATCGGCCACCTGGAGTGGCAGCCGGGGAAGGTGGATCCGCGGGGTGTCTCGATGCGCTCCCTGAGGGAGCGGGTGCGGGAACGGCTGAAGGAGTAGCGCCGCGGCACGCCGCGCTGCCGCCGGTCACGCGGCTCCGGAGCCCCGGGCCGGTCGCGGTCTCCCCGCCCGGCCGGCGGCCCCGCCCGGACACCCCGCCCCGGGTGACAATGGAGCCGTGACCAGCACCGGACCGCTCGCCCCGCGCCTGCCCTCGCCCCTCCAGGAGGCGCGGGACCCCCGGTTCGAACGCCACGGGCTGCGGCTGCTGCTCAAGCGCGACGACCTCATCCACCCCCACCTCGTCGGCAACAAGTGGCGCAAGCTGGTGCCGAACATCGCGGCGGCCGGCGGCCGGCCCCTGGTCACCTTCGGCGGGGCCTACTCCAACCACCTGCGGGCCACCGCCGCCGCGGGCCGGCTGCTGGGCCTGCCCACCACGGGCGTGGTACGCGGCCAGGAGCTGGCCGGCCGCCCGCTCAACCCGTCCCTGGCCCGGTGCGCGGCCGACGGCATGCGGCTGCACTTCGTCGACCGAGCGACGTACCGCCGCAAGGCCGAGCCGGAGACCCTGGCCGGGATCCTCTGCGCGGCCGGCGCCGAGGGCGCGTACGTCGTCCCGGAGGGCGGCAGCAACGCCGAGGCGGTGCGGGGCTGCCGGGCACTGGGCGCGGAACTGCGCGGCCACGCCGAGGTCGTCGCGGTCGCCTGCGGCACCGGTGGCACCCTCGCCGGACTGGCCGCCGGGCTCGGGACGGACGGGCGGGCGCTCGGCATACCGGTCCTGAAGGGCGGCTTCCTGGAGGCCGACATACAGGCCCTGCAGGAACGTGCCTTCGGCGCCCGTACCGGCGTCTGGTCCCTGGACGACCGCTTCCACTTCGGCGGGTACGCGCGGACGAACCCCGAACTGGAGGCGTTCGCACGCGACTTCGAGGAGCGGCACGGACTGCCGGTGGAACGTCTCTATGTCGCCAAGTTGCTCTACGGACTTGTCACCCTCGCGGAGGAGGGCGCCTTCACGCGCGGGAGCACGATCGCCGCCGTCGTCACCGGGCGGCCGTTCCCGGAGCCCCCCGCGGCCGTCCCGGAACGCTAACCGGCCTCCCTGAAGGCCGCCGCCTCCTCCAGGTCCAGGCGCCTGAGCAGGGCGCGCAGCATCTCGTCGTCGATGTAGCGGTGGTCGCGGAGCCTGACGAAGACCTCGCGTTCGGCGCTGATCATCTCCCGGGACAGCCGGCGGTAGGTGTCGTCCACGGACTCGCCGGTGACCGGGTTGACCTGGCCGAGCCGCTCCCAGACGGCGTTGCGGCGGCGCTCCAGAACAGTGTGCAGCCGGTCGACGAGCGGCGGCGGCAGGGCGTTGCGCTCGTCGGAGAGCAGGTCGTCCAGCCGGGCCTCGGCGGCCCGCGAGGCCTGCGCCTGGGCGTTGGCCTCGGCGAGGGTCTCGGCCTGCCGGTCGCGGCCGGGGAAGCGCAGCAGCCGGATCAGCGGCGGCAGCGTCACGCCCTGCACGACGAGCGTGCCGATGACGGTGGTGAAGGTCAGGAAGAGGATCAGGTTGCGCGGGCCGTCGGCCATGGTCGACGGGATGGCGAAGGCGATGGCCAGGGAGACGACCCCGCGCATGCCGGCCCACGAGGTGACCATCGCGCCCCGCCAGGTGGGGTTCTCCTCGCGCGCGCGGATGCGCTTCGACAGCAGCCGGGGCAGGAAGGTGGCCGGGTAGACCCAGACGAACCGGGCCACCACGACGACCAGGAAGACGGCGACCGCGTACCAGACCGCGGAGACGCCCTCGTACTCGCCGAGCCGCTGGAGGACGATCGGCAGTTGCAGGCCGATCAGGGCGAACACCGCGGACTCCAGCACGAAGGCGACCATCTTCCACACCGCTTCCTCCTGGAGGCGGGTGGCGAAGTCGACCTCCCACGCGCGGTGGCCGAGGTAGAGGGCGACGACCACGACGGCGAGCACCCCGGAGGCGTGCGCCTGCTCGGCGACCCCGTAGGCGACGAACGGGATCAGCAGCGAGAGCGTGTTCTGCAGCAGCGGCTCGTTCAGGTGGGTGCGCAGCCAGTGCAGGGGTGCCATGAGGATCAGACCGACCCCGACCCCGCCGATCGCGGCGAGCGCGAACTCGCCGATGCCGCCGGCCCAGGTGGCGCCCTCGCCGACGGCGGCGCCGAGCGCCACCTTGTAGGCGGTGATCGCGGTGGCGTCGTTCAGCAGGGACTCGCCCTGGAGGATGGTGGTGATCCGGGAGGGCAGGCCGACCCGGCGCGCGACCGCCGTGGCGGCCACCGCGTCCGGCGGGGCCACCACCGCGCCCAGCACCAGCGCGGCGGGCAGCGGCAGCCCGGGGACGATCACGTAGGCGGCCCAGCCGACGACGACGGTCGCGAAGAGGACGTACCCGACCGACAGCAGCGCCACCGGCCGCAGTTGCGCGCGCAGGTCCAGGTAGGAGCTGTCGCTCGCCGAGGTGTACAGCAGCGGGGGCAGCAGCAGCGGCAGGACCACGTGCGGGTCGAGGGTGTACGAGGGCACGCCGGGGATGTAGGAGACCGCCAGGCCCACGGCGACCAGCAGCAGCGGGGCCGGCGCGGGAGTGCGCCGGGCCGCCGCGGCCACCGCCGCACTGCCCGCCACCAGCAACAGCAGGGGCATCACGTCCAAGGTCCTCGCCCACCCTCTTGATCCGCGCGGTCGTCCGCACACCCGTCGTAATCTGGCAATCATGAAACAGTGCACGCACTCCGAAGCGCTGCCGCACCCGGAACCGGCGCCGCTCGCCGCGACCTGCCCGGAGTGCCTGCGGGACGGTACGCACCCGGTGCAGCTCCGGCTCTGCCTCACCTGCGGTCACGTCGGCTGCTGCGACTCCTCGCCGGGACGGCACGCGACGGAGCACTACGCGCGGACGGGGCACCCGGTGATGCGGACCTTCGAGCCCGGCGAGGACTGGCGGTGGTGCTTCGTCGACCATGTGCTCGTCTGACCCGCGTTCGTGCGAGCGGGACCTCTCGTCCGACCACGTTCTCGTGTGACACTGCTTGTGGCGGCTTCCGCACGACGGTTCGAGCGTCTGACGTCTGGGTACGTCAATCCGGCGCGCGCTCTTCCCATTTGGGCCCGCCCACCCCCTAGACACGGAGCGTATCCGGAGCTTTACTGTGAGTGACGCCAGGGGGTTGGGGTCCCGGGGACAGGAACGTTCGGAGCGCGATAGCGTCACCGCTTGAACCATGTACGCGTTACCCCGGGGGGCGACCCTCGGCCCCGTAAAGCTTGTACCACCATGGAGGTGAGGGTGTCCCAGATCGCAGGCGAGCCCGCGGCGAACCAGGACTTCGTGGAAGTCCGGCTGCCGGCTGCGGGTGCCTACCTGTCGGTGCTGCGGACGGCCACGGCCGGTCTGGCGGCTCGCTTGGACTTCACCCTGGACGAAATCGAGGATCTGCGCATCGCCGTGGACGAGGCCTGCGCGATCCTGCTCCAGCAGGCCGTGCCCGGCTCGGTGCTCAGCTGTGTCTTCCGGCTTGTCGACGACTCGCTGGAAGTGACGGTGTCCGCGCCGACGACGGACGGCCACGCCCCCTCGCGGGACACCTTCGCCTGGACCGTGCTGTCGGCCCTCGCGGGCAAGGTCTCGTCCGCCGTGGACGAGGACAAGACGGTCTCGATCAGCCTCTACAAACAGCGTGGTGTCGGCCCTGGGCCGGCCTGAGGAACGGGGACGGGCCGGTGCGGGACGAAGAGCGCGGCACACGGGAGCTGCCGACCGGGGACGGGGGTGCCCCCTGGTCGGGTGACGCCGAGACCTCCGGGGCGGACCCCCGGGACGGTTCCCGGCGCATGGCGGACGGCATCGACGGCATCCCCGAGCAGGCCAGGCCGCACCCGGAAGACGGCTCCGCGCGGGCCGACGGCGACGGTGCCGGACAGGGCACACCGCCGACGGCAGGCGACGGCGCCGCACCCGCCGTCCGCGCGGGGGCCAGGGCTCGGGGAAGGGCTACGGGCGGGACGATGAGCGAGCACGAGCGATACGCCGAGGACGAGGCGCCGGAGACGGAGACCCCGCAGGCCGTACAGCACGACGTCCAGGACCGCAGCGGGGCGCGGGCCATGTTCGTCGAGCTGCGCTCGCTGCCCCAGGGCAGCCCGCAGTACGCGGAACTACGCAACCAGCTCGTCCGCATGCACCTGCCGCTCGTCGAGCACCTGGCGCGCCGGTTCCGCAACCGCGGCGAGCCGCTGGACGACCTCACCCAGGTCGCCACGATCGGGCTGATCAAGTCCGTCGACCGGTTCGACCCCGAGCGCGGGGTGGAGTTCTCCACGTACGCCACGCCGACCGTCGTCGGCGAGATCAAGCGGCACTTCCGCGACAAGGGCTGGGCGGTCCGGGTCCCGCGCCGGCTCCAGGAACTGCGGCTCTCGCTGACCACCGCGACGGCCGAGCTGTCCCAGCTGCACGGCCGGTCGCCGACGGTCCACGAGCTGGCCGAGAAGCTGGCCATCTCGGAGGAGGAGGTCCTGGAGGGCCTGGAGTCGGCGAACGCGTACTCCACGCTGTCCCTGGACGTCCCCGACACGGACGACGAGTCGCCGGCGGTCGCCGACACCCTGGGCGCCGAGGACGAGGCGCTGGAAGGGGTGGAGTACCGCGAGTCCCTCAAGCCGCTGCTGGAGGACCTGCCGCCGCGCGAGAAGCGGATCCTGCTGCTGCGCTTCTTCGGGAACATGACCCAGTCGCAGATCGCCCAGGAGGTCGGCATCTCCCAGATGCACGTCTCCCGGCTGCTGGCCCGCACCCTGGCCCAGCTGCGGGAGAAGCTCCTCGTGGAGGAGTGACGCGCGCCTGCCCGGCGCCGTGAGCCCGGGCCGGTCCGCCGGGTGAGCCACGCGGCCGCCTGGTCCGGCTCGGTGGGTGCGGGATGCCGGTGCGGCCGGTCCGGTGAGCCGTAGCCCACCCGCCGGCCCCGTACGTCCTGCCCGCCGGGCCCTACTCGGCCCGGCCGGGCCCCTTGATGCCGAGGGCCCGGGTCGTCTCGCCGTTGACGAGGAGGACGAGGGCGGCGATGGCGATCGCGGCGAGGGCGACACCGGCCGGGACGGCCATGCTGTCGGCCTGGAGCAGGCTGTAGGCCACCGGGAGCGCCATGAGCTGGGTGATCACCGCGGGACCCCGGCTCCAGGAGCGGCGCAGCAGCAGCCCGCGCGCGGCGAGCAGCGGCAGCAGCGCGAGCACGATCAGCGTGATGCCGAGGGTCACGGCCTGCTGCCGGTCGTCCGGTTCACCGGTGACCCCGCGGACGAGCACCCACAGGCCGCCGGCCGCCAGCGCGGCGCCCTCCAGCGCGGCCAGCACCGCCGCGTACGTCAGCCGGCGCGGGCGGGGTCCCTCGGTCGCGGCTGTCTCGGCGGTCTCGGGGGCGGGGTTCTGCTGACTGCTCACCCCTGAAGGGTAGCCGTCGCGCCCCGATGACGGCCGGGCACCCGGGGACGCGCCCGGCGGAGCGTGTTCAGGCTCACGCCCCGCCTCTTACCGGATCCCTACCTCGGGCTGGGCCCGATACCCCCCAGTAGGTACGCTGCCATGCATGCGTGCACTTCTCGTGGTCAATCCGGCGGCTACCACCACAAGCGCACGCAGACGTGATGTGCTCATCCACGCGCTGGCGAGCGAGATGAAGCTGGAGGCGGTCACCACCGAGTACCGCGGCCACGCCCGCGACCTCGGCCGGCAGGCGGCGGAGAGCGACGACATCGACCTGGTGGTGGCGCTCGGCGGCGACGGCACGGTCAACGAGGTCGTCAACGGCCTGCTGCACGCCGGCCCGGACCCGGAGCACCTGCCCGGCCTGGCCGTCGTCCCGGGCGGTTCCACGAACGTCTTCGCCCGGGCGCTGGGCCTGCCCAACGATCCCGTCGAAGCCACCGGAGCGCTGCTGGACGCGCTGCGCGACGGCACCGAGCGGATCGTCGGCCTGGGGCTGACGTCGGGCCCGCCGGGCACCGAGGACGAGGCGGTGCCGGCCCGCTGGTTCACCTTCAACGCCGGGCTGGGCTTCGACGCGGGCGTGGTGGGCCGGGTCGAGCAGCAGCGCGAGCGCGGGAAGAAGTCGACCCACGCGCTCTACGTCCGGCAGGTGGTCCGGCAGTTCCTGGGCGAGCCGAACCGCCGCAACGGCACGATCACCCTGGAGCGTCCCGGCGCGGACCCCGTGGAGGATCTCGTCGTCGCCATAGTCTCGAACACGTCCCCGTGGACGTACCTCGGCAATCGCCCCATGTACACGTCGCCCAAGGCGTCGTTCGACACCGGCATCGACGTGCTGGGTCTCAGCCGTCTCTCGACGGCCGCGGTTGCCCGGTATGGCACCCAGTTGCTCACTTCGTCCCCCGAGCGCGGACCGCACGGCAAGCACGCAGTCTCCCTGCATGATCTGGATCAGTTCACCTTGCATTCGAAGGTGCCGCTGCCCCTCCAGATGGACGGTGACCATCTCGGGCTGCGTACGAGCGTGACGTTCACAGGCGTACGCCGTGCACTGCGTGTGATTGTGTGAGCGGAACGGGCAAAAGTCCTTTCACTCGAACGTTTAGGCCAGGATCCACCCCATGGAAGTACGGCTGTGACCTAGTCGACACCGAGGAATCAAAAA
This sequence comes from Streptomyces sp. DSM 40868, assembly GCF_011820545.1. Classification (NCBI taxonomy): domain Bacteria; kingdom Bacillati; phylum Actinomycetota; class Actinomycetes; order Kitasatosporales; family Streptomycetaceae; genus Streptomyces; species Streptomyces sp. DSM 40868. The sequence continues at coordinate 5,828,348 of NZ_CP050504.1, read as the reverse complement.
AAACTTCCCGGAAGGGGTTGTATCCGTCGCCGAGGTTTGCGAGTCTCTACGTGGCGATCGGGACGGCCCGCAACACCGGCCTCCACTGATCACCGGAACCCCTCTTCAAACCAAGGACCACGCCGGGTGTGAACTCGGCAGTCGGCCCTTCACTTGTTGAGGGATTCGTGAAAGCGTTCACATTCACAAGCAACCTGCACGTAATACCAAGGAGAGGTAGCAGCCATGGACTGGCGTCACAACGCCGTTTGCCGCGAGGAAGACCCCGAGCTCTTCTTCCCCATCGGCAACACCGGTCCTGCGCTGCTGCAGATCGAGGAAGCCAAGGCCGTCTGCCGTCGCTGCCCGGTGATCGAGCAGTGTCTGCAGTGGGCGCTCGAGTCCGGTCAGGACTCCGGCGTCTGGGGTGGTCTCAGCGAGGACGAGCGCCGCGCCATGAAGCGCCGCGCCGCCCGCAACCGGGCCCGTCAGGCCTCCGCCTGACATACCCACCCCTGCTGACAGCCTGAGCTTGGCGGCGCGCACAGCACGTACGCATCTCCCGCCCCCGAGCCGCAGCGCGCAGTTCCCCCGGAGCGCTTAGCGATAAAGCAGAGCAGCAACGAGCATCAGCCTCGGACCAATGGCGGTCCGGGGCTTTTTGCTGTGCGCCGGCGCATCGCCGGCAGCGTCTTGGCGGCGCCTTCTGCGATGAACACCTTGAAGGACGAGGGAGTTGCCGCCCCAGCCCCACAAGGCTCCGCCGCGAGGAAGGCGCCTGCTTCCGGGGCCTACTTCTGGGCCCGCACCGGGATGTCGAGGATCACCCGGGTCCCGCGCCCGGACGCCGGCACCATGTCGAAGGTTCCGCCCAGCTCGCCCTCCACCAGCGTCCGTACGATCTGCAGACCGAGGTTGCCCGAGCGGTGCGGGTCGAAGCCCTCGGGCAGACCGACGCCGTCGTCCTGGACGGTGACCAGCAGCCGGGCCTCCTTGGTGGTGCCGCCGCGCACCGCGGAGACCTCGACCGTGCCGGTGTCGCCCTCGCGGAAGCCGTGTTCCAGGGCGTTCTGCAGGATCTCGGTGAGGACCATGGACAGCGGGGTGGCCACCTCGGCGTCGAGTATGCCGAACCGTCCGGTGCGCCGGCCGGTGACCTTGCCCGGCGAGATCTCGGCGACCATGGCCAGCACCCGGTCGGCGATGTCGTCGAACTCGACCCGCTCGTCCAGGTTCTGCGACAGGGTCTCGTGCACGATCGCGATGGAGCCGACCCGGCGGACCGCCTCCTCCAGTGCCTCCCGGCCGCGCTCGGACTCGATGCGCCGGGCCTGGAGCCGGAGCAGGGCCGCGACCGTCTGGAGGTTGTTCTTCACCCGGTGGTGGATCTCCCGGATGGTGGCGTCCTTGGTGATCAACTCGCGCTCGCGCCGACGCAGTTCGGTCACGTCCCGGAGCAGCACCAGCGAACCGATGCGGGTGCCCTTGGGCTTGAGCGGGATCGCCCGGAACTGGATCACACCGTCGTGCGCCTCGATCTCGAACTCGCGCGGCGCCCACCCGCTGGCCACCTTGGCCAGCGCCTCGTCCACCGGTCCCCGGGTGGGGGCGAGTTCGGCGGTGGTCTGCCCGAGGTGGTGACCGACCAGGTCGGCGGCGAGGCCGAGCCGGTGGTAGGCGGACAGGGCGTTCGGGGAGGCGTACTGGACGATGCCGTCCGCGTCCAGCCGGATCAGACCGTCGCCGACGCGCGGGGAGGCGTCCATGTCGACCTGCTGGCCGGGGAACGGGAAGGAACCGGCGGCGATCATCTGCGCGAGGTCGGAGGCGCTCTGGAGGTAGGTCAGCTCCAGGCGGCTCGGGGTGCGCACGGTGAGCAGATTGGTGTTCCGGGCGATCACACCGAGGACGCGGCCCTCACGCCGTACCGGGATGGACTCGACCCGTACGGGGACCTCTTCACGCCACTCCGGGTCGCCCTCGCGCACGATCCGGCCCTCGTCCAGCGCCGCGTCCAGCATCGGCCGCCGGCCGCGCGGGACCAGGTGGCCGACCATGTCGTCCTGGTACGAGGTCGGGCCGGTGTTGGGCCGCATCTGGGCGACCGACACGTACCGGGTGCCGTCCCGGGTGGGCACCCAGAGCACCAGGTCGGCGAAGGAGAGGTCGGAGAGCAGCTGCCACTCCGAGACCAGCAGGTGGAGCCACTCGAGGTCGGAGTCGTCCAGGGCGGTGTGCTGGCGTACGAGTTCGTTCATGGAGGGCACGTGTGCGAGCGTACCCGGGGCCTGAAGGTGGCCGGAAAAACACCCGCGGGCCGCGGCGCCTGGAAGGGACCCTCAACCCTCCCGGCACCGCAGCCCGGAGCATCAACGGCCGTGGGGTGTGCGGTCCCGGTCGGCCGAAGGTCGAGGAGCCGGGCAGTCAGGGCAGAGAGCACCGGATCCTCGGTCCGCCTTCCTGTGCGGGGAAGACGGAGGCTGTTGTTGTTCGATTCTGGACTAGACCACGTCGGCGTGTCCATGGTGCGGAAGCGTCGGCGCCGTGACAGGCGCCGGCCCGCGATGCCACGCAGCCTAGCCCGCCCGGGTCAGTCATGGGGCCAGATGGCCATGGCAATTTCCGCGAGTGCTTCCAGTTCCTCCCGGCGTGCGCCGTCGCGGGCCTGCTGGGACATGCCCTGGATCACGGCGCCGGTGTGCCGGGCGAGGGCCGCGGCGTCAGTGCCGGCGGGCAGCAGACCGGCCTCGATGTCCGCCCGGATCCGGGACTCGATGGCGGCGATGTTGGCGTTGCGCCGGTCCCGCAGCAACGCCTCGACCTCGGGGTTGGTGCAGTTGATGGCGGCGTGGATGATCATGCAGCCCTGCGGATGGGACCGGTCGGTGTACTCGGCGGCGGCCTCGCGGAGCATGCGGGCGATGCCCTCGCGGGCCGTGGGTTCCTCTTCCAGGGCGCGCGCGCCGAAGGCGCCGTGGGTGCCGCTGTAGACGCGGACGACCTCGTCGAAGAGGGACCGCTTGTCACCGAAGGCCGCGTACAGGCTGGGGGCGCCGATGCCCATGACGCGGGTGAGGTCGGAGACCGAGGTGGCCTCGTACCCGTGCTGCCAGAAGGCCAGCAGGGCCTTCTCCAGTGCCGTGGCGCGGTCGAAGGAGCGCGGCCTGCCCCGCGTCCGGCCCGCGCCGCCGCTCTTCGCCTGTGTGTCCTGCCCGGTGGCCATGCGGACCATTTTATAGCGACCCCTAGAAAATTGTCGGCGGGGTGGTGTACGGTTTTTTTGTAGCGACCGTTAGACAAATGCGGGAGGGCGGCCATGGGCGCGCTGACAGGCAAGACGGCACTGGTGACGGGTGCGAGCCGGGGCATCGGGCGGGGCATCGCCGAGCGGCTGGGGCGCGACGGCGCCCGCGTGGCGGTGCACTACGGCACCAACGAGGAGGCGGCCGGGGAGACGGTGGCCGCGATCGAGTCGGCGGGCGGCTCCGCGTTCGCGATCGGGGTGGAACTGGGCACGCCCGGGGACGCCGAGCGGGTGTGGGCGGAGTTCGACCGTCATGCCGACGGGGTGGACATCCTGGTGAACAACGCGGGCATCGGCTCCTCGCGCCCCTTCGGGGAGATCGAGGAGAAGGAGTACGACCGCCTGTTCGCGGTGAACGCGAAGGCGCCGTTCTTCCTGACCCGGCTCGGCGCGGACCGGCTGCGCGACGGCGGGCGGGTGGTGAACATATCGTCCGGCCTGGCGCGGAGCGCCCTGATGCCCGACCTCCTGGCCTACTCCATGACCAAGGCGGCGCTGGACGTCCTCACCCGGGACCTGTCCAAACTGCTGGGCCCCCGCGGGATCACGGTCAACTCGGTGGCACCCGGCATCATCGACACCGACAACACCGCGGAGTTGCTGCACGGCACGGAGGACGGCCAGGCCCGGGCCGCCGCGTTCTCGGCACTGGGACGGGTGGGAACGCCGGCCGATGTCGCCGATGTCGTGGCCTTCCTGGCCTCGGACGACGGCCGCTGGGTGACCGGTCACTGGCTGGACGCGACGGGGGGTTCCCTCACCTGAGAATTTCCCGGCCCTTCCCCGCTTCTTCCCGCGCTCTCGAACGTGGGCTCTGTTAGATTGGTCTAAACCACATAGACGCACAGAGCCCACTTCAGAACGGCAGGCCCAGCGTGGAAGTTGTCATCGTTCCGGACGCCGCGGCGGGCGGCAAGCTCATCGCCGAGGCCGTGGCCCAGCTGCTGCGACGCAAGCCCGACGCCCTGCTCGGCGTGGCCACCGGCTCCACCCCGCTGCCCATCTACCAGGCACTGACCGCCAAGGTGCGCTCCGGCGCCGTGGACGCCTCCCGGGCGCGGATCGCGCAGCTCGACGAGTATGTGGGGCTGCCCGCGGACCACCCCGAGTCCTACCGCTCGGTGCTGCGCCGTGAGGTGCTGGAGCCGCTGGGCATAGGGATGGACGCGTTCATGGGTCCGGACGGCACGGCGCAGGACGTCCAGGCGGCGTGCGAGGCGTACGACCGGGCGCTCGCCGAGGCCGGCGGGGTGGACCTCCAGCTGCTCGGCATCGGGACCGACGGACACATCGGGTTCAACGAGCCGTGCTCCTCGCTCGCCTCGCGCACCCGGATCAAGACGCTGACCGAGCAGACCCGGATCGACAACGCCCGCTTCTTCGACGGCGACATCGAGCAGGTCCCGCACCACGTCATCACCCAGGGCATCGGGACCATCCTCGAGGCCCGGCACCTGGTGCTGCTGGCGACGGGCGAGGGCAAGGCGGACGCGGTCGCCGCGACGGTCGAGGGCCCGGTGGCCGCGGTCTGCCCCGCCTCCGCGCTCCAGCTCCACCGCCACGCCACGGTGGTGGTCGACGAGGCCGCCGCGTCCAAGCTGAAGCTGGCCGACTACTTCCGCCACACCTACGCCAACAAGCCGGAGTGGCAGGGCCTTTAGGGAAGCCCGCCGACGGCACCGCCGGCAGGCTTGGACACCGGCAGGCCGCAGCAGGCCGCGGCACCGGCAGGCTGCCGACGGCTCGTCGTACAAGGGGGCGCCGCACAGGCGACTCGCCGCGCAGGCGGGGCGCCACACAGACGGGGCGCCCGAGGGGCCGGTGGGGGCGGCCACCCGGGCCGACGGGGCTCGCGTCGCCTCCCCCACGCCCGGCCCCGGCCCTCGGCCCCGTGTCCTCCCCGCTCACCCGCCCGATGGACTAGACCAACAGCGGGTGCGGCGGTATACAGAGGGGATCACGGAGCGTGCGGGTGGAGTGCTGGCAGAGCAACCCGTGCCACGATGTGAGCCGTGGCCGATGGGATGTCGGTCGCTTTCGGCATTCGGAGCCGGGAAGGCAGAGCATGAGCACCGACGTCAGCAGTGCGGAGAACGAGGCAGGCACCACCCGTACCGCGCGCGTGCCCAAGTACTACCGCTTGAAGAAGCACCTGCTCGACATGACGGAGACGCAGGCGCCGGGTACGCCGGTCCCGCCCGAGCGCACGCTGGCCGCCGAGTTCGACACGTCCCGCACCACGGTGCGCCAGGCCCTGCAGGAACTGGTCGTGGAGGGCCGGCTCGAACGCATCCAGGGCAAGGGCACCTTCGTGGCCAAGCCCAAGGTCTCCCAGGCGCTCCAGCTCACCTCCTACACCGAGGACATGCGGGCCCAGGGCCTGGAGCCGACCTCGCAGCTGCTGGACATCGGGTACATCACGGCCGACGACCGGCTCGCCGAGCTGCTCGACATCACCGCCGGCGGCCGGGTGCTGCGCATCGAGCGACTGCGCATGGCCAACGGCGAGCCGATGGCGATCGAGACCACCCATCTGTCGGCCAAGCGCTTCCCCGCCCTGCGGCGCTCCCTGGTGAAGTACACCTCGCTGTACACCGCGCTCGCCGAGGTCTACGACGTCCACCTCGCCGAGGCCGAGGAGACCATCGAGACCTCCCTGGCCACACCCCGCGAGGCCGGTCTGCTCGGCACCGACGTGGGTCTGCCGATGCTGTTGCTCTCCCGCCATTCGCTGGACCGCGAGGGCAAGCCGGTGGAGTGGGTGCGCTCGGTCTACCGCGGGGACCGCTACAAGTTCGTCGCCCGGCTGAAGCGCCCGGTGGAGTAACGGCCGGATAACGGCTGGACGCGTTCGCCGAATCGCTATACCGATATGCGGACGAGGGCTTCCGCTGTCATGACACAGTCACCTAGATTGCCTGCTCAATCAGCACAGGTGATCAGCGAGGGGACGGAGCCGTGGCATGTCCGAAACGCCTGAAGTGAGACCGCCGGTGGTGACACCGGTCAGGGTGGTCATCGCCTTGTGTCTCATAGCGCCCTTCGTGGCGATGCTGTGGGTCGGCTCGTACGCCAAGGTGGACCCCACGCTCATCGGAATCCCGTTCTTCTACTGGTACCAGATGCTCTGGGTGCTGATCTCCGCCGCTCTCACCATGCTGGCGTACAAGCTCTGGCAGCGTGACCAGCGCGCCCGCAAGGCAGCGAGCGGGGGTGCGGCGCGGTGAAGGACGGCGTCAACGGCGTCGCGCTCGGCGTCTTCATCTTCTTCTTCCTGGCCGTCACGGTCCTGGGCTTCCTGGCCGCGCGCTGGCGCAAGGCCGAGAACGAGCACTCCCTGGACGAATGGGGCCTGGGCGGGCGGTCCTTCGGGACCTGGATCACATGGTTCCTGCTCGGCGGTGACCTGTACACGGCGTACACCTTCGTCGCGGTACCGGCGGCGGTCTACGCGGCGGGCGCGTCCGGTTTCTTCGCGGTGCCGTACACGATCCTGATGTACCCGCTGATCTTCACCTTCCTGCCCCGCCTGTGGTCGGTCTCGCACCGCCACGGGTACGTCACCACCTCCGACTTCGTGCGCGGCCGGTTCGGTTCCAAGGGCCTGTCGCTGGCGGTGGCGGTGACCGGCATCCTGGCGACGATGCCGTACATCGCGCTCCAGCTGGTCGGCATCCAGGCGGTGCTGGACGTGATGGGCGTCGGCGGCGGCGAGGACACCAACTGGTTCGTCAAGGACCTTCCGCTGCTCATCGCCTTCGGTGTGCTGGCGGCCTACACCTACTCCTCCGGCCTGCGCGCCCCCGCGCTGATCGCGTTCGTCAAGGACACGCTGATCTACATCGTCATCGCGGTGGCGATCATCTACATCCCGATCAAGCTGGGCGGCTTCGACGACGTCTTCGCCAAGGCGGGCGAGGCGCTCGGCCAGGCCAACCCGGCCACCGGCAAGCCGCGCGGGGCGGTCACGCCACCGGAGGCGGGCCAGTGGACGTACGCCACGCTGGCGCTCGGCTCGGCGCTCGCGCTGTTCATGTATCCGCACTCGATCACCGCGACCCTGTCGTCCCGCAGCCGTGAGGTGATCCGCCGCAACACCACGATCCTGCCGCTGTACTCGCTGATGCTGGGTCTGCTGGCGCTGCTGGGCTTCATGGCGATCGCGGCCGGGGTGAAGGTGTCCAACGGCCAGCTGGCCATCCCGCAGCTGTTCGAGGACATGTTCCCGGACTGGTTCACGGGTGTGGCGTTCGCGGCGATCGGCATCGGCGCCCTGGTCCCGGCGGCGATCATGTCCATCGCGGCGGCCAACCTCTTCACCCGCAACATCTACAAGGACTTCATCAAGCCGGACGCGACGCCCGCGCAGGAGACCAAGGTCTCCAAGCTGGTCTCCCTGCTGGTGAAGGTCGGCGCCCTGGTCTTCGTCCTCACCATGGACAAGACCGTCGCCATCAACTTCCAGCTGCTGGGCGGCATCTGGATCATGCAGACCTTCCCGTCCCTGGTCGGCGGCCTGTTCACCCGCTGGTTCCACCGCTGGGCGCTGCTGGCCGGCTGGGCGGTCGGCATGATCTACGGCACGGCCGCCGCGTACGGGGTGGCCTCGCCGACGCAGAAGCACTTCGGCGGCTCCTCGAAGGAGATCCCCGGCATCGGCGAGATCGGTTACATCGGCCTGACGGCGTTCGTGCTGAACGTGCTGGTCACCGTGGTCCTGACGGTCGTCCTGAAGGCCGTGAAGGCCCCCGAGGGCATCGACGAGACCAAGCCGGACGACTACACGGCGGACTCCGGCGACCCCGATGTCCAGGTGGAGCTTCCGCCGGCCACCGCGGGCAGCGCGCACTGACCCACGCGACATCCGCAGCGGGCCGCCGACAGCAGACGCGTCGGCGGCCCGCTGCCGTTGCCGGTCCGGGCGGGTGACGAGCGGTCCGCCGCGGCGGGGCGCCCCGCGGAAAACCCACGGCGCCTTGCCGTAGCCGTCCCGCACACTCGGCCCATGGACATCATCATCCGGCCCGCCGCCCCGTCCGAGTACGCCGCCCTCGGCGAGATCACCGCCCAGGCCTACCTCGGGGACGGCCTCCTGGACTTCGGCGAGAGCGACGAGTACCTGGGCGAGTTGAGGGACGTCGCGAAACGCGCGGCCGCCGCCGAGGTCCTCGTCGCGGTCGCGGACGACCGGCCGCTCGGCGGCGTCACCTTCGTCCCGTCCGGCGGCCCCATGGCGGACATCGCCCGTCCCGGCGAGGCGGAGATCCGCATGCTCGCGGTGGACCCCGCGGCCCGCGGCCGGGGCGTCGGCGAGGCGCTCGTCCGGGCCTGCGTCGAGCGCGCGAGGGCCACGGATGGCTGCACGGCCGTCGTCCTGTCCACCCAGCGCACCATGCACACCGCCCACCGCATCTACGAACGCCTGGGCTTCGTCCGCACACCCGAACGGGACTGGAATCCCGTGCCGGAGCTGGACGACATCACGCTGCTCACCTACGAGTTGACGCTCTGACACCACCCCGACACAACATCTGGGGGTGACACGGCAGCCCGACACAAGATGTATGCTCATGCTCGCTGTCGTCGCAGGGGAATCCGGTGCGAATCCGGAACTGTCCCGCAACGGTGTACTTGTGCGTATCCGCGTACGAGCGTCAGTCCGAGGACCTGCCGACAGTGCACCCGGCCAGCCGGCCGGTGTGCCCGACGTCCGGGCCTCGTGGAGTGGGCCGGTGGACGCGAGAGCCCCCGCGCGCTCGTGCTGCCCCCTGCCCTCCGCCAGGCCCCGTGCCGAGCGAGGGAGACCCCCACGTGACCATCGCGCCAGCCGACCCGGCTCCGGTCAGCGGATCCGAGACCGACGGTCCCGGTGCCGCGCTGCTGCGGACCCTGTCCGAGCTGACGGCCGATCTGCCCGACGCCGACCCCGGACGGGTCGCCGCCGCCGCGCTGCGCGGCCGGTCCGCGCGGGCCGACGAGGCGGAGCTGCGCGAGCTGGCCACGGAGGCCGCCGCCGGCCTGATCGCCGAGGACCCCGCCTACTCCAAGCTGGCCGCCCGGCTGCTGACCCTCGCGATCCGGGACGAGGCCGCCTCCCAGGGCGTGACCTCCTTCACCGGGTCGATCGAGGTCGGTCACCGCGAGGGCCTGGTCGCCGACCGCACCGCCGAGTTCGTGCGCACCCACGCCGAGCGGCTGGACGCGCTGGTGGACTCGGCCGTGGCCGACGGCGCCGACGACCGCTTCGGTTACTTCGGCCTGCGCACCCTGCACAGCCGCTACCTGCTGCGTCACCCGATCACCCGCAAGGTCATCGAGACGCCCCAGCACTTCATGCTGCGCGTGGCGAGCGGTCTGGCCGAGGACGACACGGTCCGCTCCGTGGACGAGGTCGCCTCGCTCTACGGCCTGATGAGCCGACTGGACTACCTGCCCTCCTCCCCCACCCTGTTCAACTCCGGCACCCGCCACCCCCAGATGTCGTCCTGCTACCTGCTGGACTCCCCGCTGGACGAGCTGGACTCGATCTACGGCCGCTACCACCAGGTCGCCCGGCTGTCGAAGCACGCCGGCGGCATCGGGCTGTCGTACTCCCGCATCCGCTCGCGAGGCTCGCTGATCCGGGGGACGAACGGGCACTCAAACGGGATCGTGCCGTTCCTGAAGACCCTGGACGCCTCGGTCGCCGCCGTGAACCAGGGCGGCCGTCGCAAGGGCGCCGCCGCCGTCTACCTGGAGACCTGGCACTCCGACATCGAGGAATTCCTCGAACTCCGGGACAACACCGGCGAGGACGCCCGCCGCACCCACAACCTCAACCTCGCGCACTGGATCCCCGACGAGTTCATGCGCCGCGTCAACGCCGACGCCCAGTGGTCCCTGTTCTCCCCCGCCGACGTCCCCGAACTCGTCGACCTGTGGGGCGAGGACTTCGACGCCGCCTACCGCGAGGCCGAAGCCGCCGGCCTCGCCAAGAAGACCCTCCCCGCCCGCGAGCTGTACGGCCGGATGATGCGCACCCTGGCCCAGACCGGCAACGGCTGGATGACCTTCAAGGACGCCGCCAACCGCACCGCCAACCAGACCGCCGAGCCCGGCAACGTCATCCACTCCTCCAACCTCTGCACCGAGATCCTGGAGGTCACCAACGACGGCGAGACGGCCGTCTGCAACCTCGGCTCGGTCAACCTCGGCGCCTTCGTCCGCGACGGCGACATCGACTGGGACCGCCTGGACGCCACCGTCCGCACCGCCGTCACCTTCCTCGACCGCGTCGTCGACATCAACTTCTACCCCACCGAACAGGCGGGGCGTTCCAACGCCAAGTGGCGGCCGGTCGGGCTGGGCGCGATGGGGCTGCAGGACGTGTTCTTCAAGCTGCGGCTGCCGTTCGACTCGGCCGAGGCCAAGGCGCTGTCCACGCGGATCGCCGAGCGGATCATGCTCGCCGCGTACGAGACGTCCGCCGACCTCGCCGAGCGCAACGGCCCCCTGCCCGCCTGGGAGAAGACCCGTACGGCCCAGGGTGTGCTGCACCCCGACCACTACGGTGTCGAGTTCACCTGGCCCGAGCGCTGGGCGGCGCTGCGTGAGCGCATCGCGCAGACGGGCATGCGCAACTCGCTGCTGCTGGCGATCGCGCCGACGGCCACCATCGCGTCGATCGCGGGGGTGTACGAGTGCATCGAGCCGCAGGTGTCGAACCTGTTCAAGCGCGAGACCCTGTCCGGCGAGTTCCTCCAGGTCAACTCCTACCTGGTGCAGGACCTGAAGGACCTCGGGGTCTGGGACGCCCGCACCCGCGAGGCGCTGCGCGAGGCCAACGGCTCGGTGCAGGACTTCCAGTGGATCCCCGAGGACATCCGCGCCCTGTACCGCACGGCCTGGGAGATCCCCCAGCGCGGCCTGATCGACATGGCCGCCGCCCGCACCCCCTTCCTCGACCAGGCGCAGTCGCTGAACCTGTTCCTGGAGACGCCGACCATCGGCAAGCTCTCCTCCATGTACGCCTACGCCTGGAAGTCCGGGCTGAAGACGACGTACTACCTGCGTTCGCGCCCCGCGACGCGGATCGCCCGCGCCGCCCAGGCGCAGCCCGTCCTCCCCGCGCAGGCCGCCGCGGACCCCGAAGCGGTCGCCTGTTCCCTGGAAAACCCCGAGTCCTGCGAGGCCTGCCAGTAATGTCCCGTAACACCAACCTGCTCGACCCCGGCTTCGAACTCACCCTGCGCCCGATGCGCTACCCCGACTTCTACGAGCGCTACCGGGACGCCATCAAGAACACCTGGACCGTCGAAGAGGTCGACCTCCACTCCGACGTCGCCGACCTGGCCAAACTCACCCCCGAGGAACAGCACCTCATCGGCCGGCTCGTCGCCTTCTTCGCCACCGGCGACTCCATCGTCGCCAACAACCTCGTACTGACCCTCTACAAGCACATCAACTCCCCCGAAGCACGCCTGTACCTGTCCCGTCAGCTCTTCGAGGAGGCCGTACACGTCCAGTTCTACCTGACGCTGCTGGACACCTACCTCCCCGACCCCGACGACAGGGCCGCCGCCTTCGCCGCCGTGGAGAACATCCCCTCCATCCGCGAGAAGGCACAGTTCTGCTTCACGTGGATGGACTCGGTCGAAAAACTCGACCGGCTGGAGACCAAGGCCGACCGCCGCCGCTTCCTGCTCAACCTCATCTGCTTCGCCGCCTGCATCGAAGGACTCTTCTTCTACGGCGCCTTCGCCTACGTCTACTGGTTCCGCAGCCGCGGCCTGCTGCACGGCCTGGCCACCGGCACCAACTGGGTCTTCCGCGACGAGACCATGCACATGAGCTTCGCCTTCGACGTCGTCGACACCGTCCGCAAGGAAGAACCCGACCTCTTCGACGACCAGCTCCAGCAGCAGGTCACCGACATGCTCAAGGAGGCCGTCGAGGCCGAGCTGCAGTTCGCGCGCGACCTGTGCGGTGACGGCCTCCCGGGCATGAACACCGACTCGATGCGGCAGTACCTCGAATGCGTCGCCGACCAGCGCCTCACCCGCCTCGGCTTCGCCCCCGTCTACGGCTCCGAGAACCCCTTCTCCTTCATGGAGCTCCAGGGCGTTCAGGAGCTGACGAACTTCTTCGAGCGCCGCCCCTCCGCGTATCAGGTCGCCGTCGAGGGCACGGTCGACCTGGACGAGGACTTCTGATCCCTCCTGCCGTCCCGGGCCTCCTGGGCCTCCCTGATCTGCCGGTCGATGCGCCTGTCGCGCAGGTGCCCGAGCAGGGAGGGGAGGGTCAGGAGGACCAGGATCCCGAGGGTCAGTCCGATTCCGATGATGCCTTCGATCTGGTTCTCGTTCATGGACACCACTGTCGCGCCGGACACTCCTGACCGGCAGGGGCAGGACTGCCGTGAACCCTCGAATTACTGCCATCGCCGAGGCACACTGGCAGCATGCTGAAGAACGTGGCGGCCGTGCTGCTGGACGGCGTGCATCCCTTCGAACTCGGCGTCGTCTGCGAGGTGTTCGGCATGGACCGCAGCGATGACGGGCTCCCGGTGTACGACTTCGCCGTGGTGTCGGCGGAGGGACCCGGCCTGGCCACCCACTGCGGGTTCACGGTGTCCACGCCGCATGGTCTGGAGCGGCTGGAGGAGGCCGATCTGATCGCCGTGCCGGCGGGCGAGTCCTTCACCGTGCGCGAGTTCCCGCCGGAGCTGCTGGCGGCGCTGCGCCGGGCGGTCGACCGGGGCACCCGGGTGCTCAGCGTCTGCTCCGGGGTGTTCGTCCTGGCCGCGGCGGGACTGCTGGACGGGCGGCGGTGCGCGGTGCACTGGCACCACGCCGAGCAGCTCGCCCGGCGCTATCCCCGGCTCCAGGTCGAGCCGGACGTGCTGTACGTGGACGAGGACCCGGTGATCACCTCCGCCGGCACCGCCGCCGGGATCGACGCCTGTCTGCACCTGGTGCGCAAGGAGCAGGGCCCGGAGGTGGCCAACAAGCTGGCCCGCCGCATGGTGGTGCCGCCGCACCGGGACGGCGGACAGGCGCAGTTCATCGAGCGGCCCCTGCCGAAGGCCCCGGCCGACACGGTCGGGGAGGTGCTGGCGTGGATGGAGACCCACCTCGACCAGGAGGTCACCGTCGAACAGCTCGCCGCCCGCGCCCATATGGCGCCGCGCACCTTCGCCCGGCGCTTCCGGCAGGAGACGGGGACCACGCCCTACCGCTGGCTCCTGCGGCAACGCGTGCTGCTGGCACAGGAGTTGCTGGAGGGCACGGACGAGACGATGGACGTGATCGCCTGGCGCACCGGGTTCGGTACGGCCGCCGCGCTGCGTCATCAGTTCCTGCGGGCGCTCGGTACCACCCCGAACGCCTACCGGCGCGCGTTCCGGGGCCCGCAGGCCGCCTGAGCGCGCGCCGGCAGCGGCGGCCTACCAGGGCCTCGCGCGCAGCAGCAGGTTGTGCGGGCGGAGCGTGATGCCCACGCGGGTGCTGTCGTCCGACCCGTCGGCCGGTTCGAAGCGGTACTTCGCCGAGACCGCCGCGGTGATCAGGGTCAGCTGGGCCATGGAGAAGTGGTCGCTGGGACACTTGCGGTTGCCGACGCTGAACGGGCTCATGGCGTACTTGGGCACGTTCCCGGCCCGCCCGGGCAGCCAGCGGTCGGGGTCGAAGTCGAGGTGGCGGTCGTAGGAACGGTGGTCGCGCTGGATCGCGTACGGGCTGTAGACGATGTCCGCACCGGCCGGAATGCGATAGCCGCCGAGTGCGGTGTCGGTCACCGCGCGCCGCGTCAGAATCCACACGGCGGGCCGGAGCCGCATGGCCTCGACGACGACATTGTTGGTGTGCGTCAGCGAGCGGACATGCTCGAATCCGACCGGTCGACCACCGGTCACGGATTCGACCTCGGTACGTACCTTCTCCGCGTGTTCCGGGTGTTCGGCGAGGACCTGGAGCAACCACATGACGGTGGAGGCCACTGTTTCGCTGCCGGGCGTGAGTATCGCCACGACCTGGTCGTGGATCTCCTGTTCCCCGATGGGGTCGCCATTGTCGTCCTTCGCCTCCAGCAATGCCGTCAGCAAATCGTCCGGCCTTTGCCCGGATGCCCTGCGTTCGGCGACGATCTCGTCCACCAGCAGATGCAGATCGGCCAGGGCCCGGTTGAATTCGCGGTTGGCCGGGAACGGCAGCCGGTACAGCGGCCCGAGCGGGATCACCATCCGGCGGTACATGCCCCGGAAGACGGTGGCGAGATCGACGCTGAGCCGTTCCGCGCGCTCGTCCATGAAGTCGCCGCGCAGCAGGCAGCGGGCGGCGATGCGGACGGCGACCCGGAAGGACTCGGAGGTGCAGTCGATGGTCTCGCCGGGCCGCCAGCGCTCGGTCAGCGCGTGCGCTTCCTCCTCCATGACGGGGCCGTAGCCCGGCAGCGCGTCGAGCCGGAACGCGGGCTGGATGGTGCGCCGCTGCCGGCGGTGCCGGGGCCCGTTCGCGGTGGCCACGCCCTCCTTGCCGAGCAGTCCCTCCAGGGACTCCCACAGCGGGCCGTCGATCGTGAAGTCCGGGTTGAGGGCCAGCGCGCCGGTCAGCTCCGGGGTGGTGACGGCGTACACCGTCTTGGGGCCGAGCCTCAGACGCACGACGTCGCCGTGGTCGCGCAACGCGGACATGAAGGCGAGCGGGTCGCGGACCAGTCTCAGGCCGTGCCCGAGGACCGGCAGGGCGCCCTGGGCCAGGGGCGGTTCGCGCAGTACGGACGTCCCGGGGGTGGCGGGGCTCTGGGGCCGCACCGACTCTACGGTCATTTCTCACCTGCCGCTTCGTTCGTGACGTACGGGGGCGTGGCGCGGTCGTCCCAGCTGTCGACCATGTACCGGCCGGACTCGTGGTGGAACCAGTAGACGGAGCTGAACCAGTTGCGCATATTGCCGACGCAGGTACGGACCGCGGTGCTCAGTTCCCGGCCGCGTACCGTTCCGTCGTCGATCTGCCGGGCCAGTGCGAGGGCGTTGCGCTCGGCCTCGGTGAATTCACTGACGCATCCCTCGACGCGCCGTCTGATTTCCTCCACCGCTTCTTCCAGGGTGAGCCCGGCATGGGTGATGAGGCTGATGCCGAGATTGTGCACCTCGTCGCCCGCGATTTCCTTCGGCAGCGAGCAGAGGTCGTTGTACCAGGCGGCGAATTCCTGGCTGAGCAGCGCCGCCCGGCGGTACGCGGGATTTCTCCTCACCGTGTCCGGGAGTTCACATCCGGCGCTGGGTTCCAGCAGATCCGTCCATATCCAGTGGGCGAAGGTGAGGCGGCGCAGGGCGAGGTATTCCCCGACGCCGGGGATGCGGCCCTCGGCGCGGTTGTGGAACTCCCGGTCGTAGGCCTCGATCACGGCGTGGAAGTGCCGGGCGAACCGCTGGTTCCAGGTGTGCGGCAGGAAGCCGTACAGCCGCAGCACGCTCTCGGCGAAGCCCGCCACGAGGGGGTCGGGGTGGTGCAGATGGGACCGGGGTGCGTCCAGGGCCGTGTGCAGCCGGTTCCGCAGCCGTTGCCAGTCGGCGGCCCGGCCGTGGACGATGTCGCGGTCGTGGCGGTCGTCCCAGACGAAGAACCAGGCGCTGTAGTCGGCTATGGCCTGCAGGACCTCGTCCGGGGCCCCCAGGTAGTAGCCCGCCATGAGGTCGGTGTAGCACAGTCCATCGGCATATTCCGCGACCTTGTCCGCCGGCATCAGCCGCTTTTCCAGCAGCCACAGCCGCGTCTTCTCCTGAAGCTTTGGCCAATACGGGTGCAGTTGCCGTGGAAAGGAGGACTCGATCACCGGGAGTGCCAGTGACGGTGGGACTACGACCGCTGTCGCCGTCGCCGTGGTGCTGCGTGGGAAAGCTTGCACAGAACAAACCCCTCTCAGCCGCCAGGAGCGCACACCCTCCCCTCGTGCGGGCGTGCACCGTTGTGTATCCCCGTACTTACATTCAGCACCACAAGTGACCGCCGTGGGAACGGATTTGCTCCACTCACTACCCCAAAGTGGCGTGACAGCCCCCTTGCCTGACTGAACAGTGACAACACGAAGGCGCCCGGCCGGGAGATTCCCGGCCGGGCGCCCATCGGACCGTGCGGATCAGTCGTTGGCGACCACGGGGTAGCGCGGCTCGTTCTCGGCCATCTGCCGCAGCGCGTCCTTGCGGTCCCGCTTGGAGAGCCGGTCGATGTACAGGTAGCCGTAGAGGTGGTCGGTCTCGTGCTGGAGGCAGCGCGCGAAGTAGCCGGTGCCCCGGACCTTGATCGGGTTGCCCCGCTCGTCCTGGCCGGTCACCTCGGCATAGTCGGGGCGTGCGAGCGAGGCGTACGCCGTGGGGACGGACAGGCAGCCCTCGTTGCTGTCGTCGAGCCGGCGCCGGTCGGCGGGCAGGTCGACCAGCTTCGGGTTGCACACCACGCCGACGTGCCGGACGCCCTCGTCGTCCTGGCAGTCGTAGACGAAGACCTTCAGGTCGACACCGATCTGGTTGGCGGCCAGACCCACGCCCTCGGCGGTGCGCTGGCTGGCGAACATGTCGGCCACCAGCTGCTGGAGCTCCTCGCCGAACTCGGTGACGTCCTGGCACTCCTTGTGCAGGACCGGGTTGCCGACGACCGTGATCGGCCGCGAGGTGCCGCGCTCACGCCAGGCATTCTCGCGCTCCTCGCAGTTCTCCGTGTCGACGACATAGCCCTCGTCGTCGACGGGGAGCACGCCCGCGTGCTGCTGATCGGTGTCCTGCTGCGCCATGACCGACGTACGCCTTCCTCAAAGAACAGGGGGAGATGTTGCTGGTACAGGTTACGTGCACGCTCCCCGAAGGGGCGCGGGGAACCGCACGGCCGGACGCGGTCCTCAGCACACCTCTTCGAGATCCCGCCAGTCACGTGAATCCGGGCTGTCGGCGACCCAGCCGTCGAGCAGCCCCCGGACCAGCGAGGCCGGCGCGGCCACCCCGCACTCCCGCTCGGGCACCCACAGCTGCCCGTCCGTCCGGTGCCCCAGCGGCCCGGGATGCCCCGGCTCGCTGTGGTCGTGCGGGTCCAGGTGCACCCCCTCCCCCTCGTCGGAGGGCATCCGGGACTCGCTGCACATCCGGCACAGCAGCCGCACCGAGGACGACCAGTCCTCCGCGGCGAATCCCGCGTCGGCGGCCAGCTGCTCCAGCGCGTCCCGGTCGGCCTCGGTGGCCGCCTCCAGCAGGACCACCCAGGTCGGCACGGGGGACGGCGCCCACAACTCGATCTCGTCGAAGACCGGGTAGGAGTGCCCGGTGGAGGTGGTGCGCTCGCCGTGCGGGACGCCGTCGTGCAGCACGACCTCGCCCCAGCGTCGCCCGGACGAGGGAAGCGGGATGGACAGCACCTCCAGCCGGGCCGGGTCCAGCCGGCGGCCCCAGACCACCTCGGCCTCGCCCTCCGGGGAGAGCCGTACGGCCGCGCTGCCCAGCTCCATGCCGAGCGGTTCGGCGGTGGCCGCCGATCCCCCGGGCACCTTCAGTCCGTACGCCTGCCAGGCGCGGCGGGCCAGCGGCCAGTCCTGCAGGGCGGTGGCGGCGATGCCGACGTTCCACCAGTCGGGCGCCCCGGTGTCCTTGTCGAGCAGGGCGACCGCGCGCAGTCCGGCCGCGCGGGCCTGCTCCCAGTCGTGCCGGAACTTGTGCAGCAGCGCGAGGTTGAACCAGGACTCCGACAGCCAGGGTTCCAGATCGGCGGCGCGTGTCAGCAGTTCGCCGGCGTCCTCGTACCGGCCGTCGCCGATGAGTGTGAACGCGCGGTCGGTGGCCTGCCGCCAGGAGGCGGAGGGCCGGTGCCGTCCCTTGCCGAAGATCCTCACGATTCCCGCCTGCCAGTTCCAGTTCCGCACAGTGGGCTGGCTTGTGCCCCCGGACACCCTCTCCCTCGCATCCAACCACGTACGGCGGGAAAGGCGCTCATTACCCATGGGTTACCCAGCCCGGCGCGGGATCAGACCATCCCGGCCGCCTCACCGGCACGCGTTCGCGCGCCGTCTGGGGCTGGGCCAGCACCCGGGCGAGCGACTCCACCACCTCGGGGGCGTACTCCCCGGCGGTGCCGAGCCGCAGTTCCTCCAGCGCGCGCCGGGCGCCCCGGGGGCCGGCGTCCCGGCTCTTCTCCTCGTAGGCGTTGACGGCCCGGACGATACGGGCGGCGAGCGGCTGCTCGGGGTAGGGGTCGGCCTGCCGCTCGACGACTTCGGCGACGGCCGGGTCGACCCCGGTCTGCCGGACGACGGCCCCGCCGAGCAGGGCGATGCGCCGCTGCTCCGCCACGGACAGGGCGGCGGTGGCGCCGGCCGGGACCGGGTCGACCAGGCTGAGCTGTCCGATGTCGTGCATCAGGGCCGCGTACTCCAGCACGGTCAGTTCCGGGCCGGTCAGCCTGAGGTCCCGGCCGACGGCGACGCTGAGCGCGGCCACCCGGCGGGCGTGTCCGGCGGGGGTGCAGCCGGCGATCTCGGTGGCGCGGGCCAGGGAGGCGATGGTCTGCCGGTAGGTGGCGCGGACCGCCGCGTACCGGCGCACGGACAGCTGGACGAGCAGCAGGGGCAGGCAGAACACGGGCAGCGCCCACAGCCCGGCGACGGCGACCGCGAGGGCCATCACCGCGCCGGTCGCGACGACGGCGGAGCCGATGCCGAGCAGCCCGCGCACCTCCTCGCGCAGCAGCGGGCCGAACGGCCAGCCGGTGCGGCAGTGGGCGAGCGCGGCGGCCAGGGCCGTGCCGCACAGGGAGGTCAGGGCGAGCAGGGTGAGCAGCAGCAGGGCGTAGGCCGGGCCGTCCCAGGCGGTGAAGACGCCCTTGTTGTAGAGGGGTTGGAAGCACAGGGCGGCGAAGCCGACGGTGAGGACCCGGCGGGCCAGGTGGTCGGTGGTGGGGGCGCGGCCGGACCAGATGTGCGGGACGGCCCCGAGCAGCGCGGCGACGAGTACGACGGTGACGACCTGGGCGGCGTCGTGCTGGCTGGGCCGGCCGGCGACGGCGCCCAGCAGGGCGTACGACAGTGAGCCGGCGGCGCCGAGCGGCGCGGCCTGACGGGCCCGGTCGTCGCTCCACCGGGTCAGCTCGCCGACGGTGATGAGCAGGCCGAAGGCGAGCGCGTCGCCCCGGTCGGCCAGGCCGGTCCACAGGGTCTCGGCGACGGAACCGGCCGCGACGAGGGCGGCGGCGGTGTGGATGACCCGCAGCACGGTCATCGGTGGGCCCCGGTGCGCGGGGCCCGCTCGGCGGGCGCGGTGCCGTACGCCGGTTCGTCGGCGGTGACCGCCGGGCGCCAGCCCTCGCGGCGCAGGGCGCGGACCAGCGCGCGGACCATGCGGGGGTCGAAGTGCGCCCCGGCGCAGCGCTCCAGCTCGGCGACGGCGGCCTCGACCGGGCGGGCCCGGCTGTAGCAGCGGGTGGAGGTCATGGCGTCGAAGGCGTCCGCGACGGCGACGATCCGGGCGCACTCGGGGATCCGGTCGCCGGCCAGGCCGTAGGGGTAGCCGGTGCCGTCGAGGCGTTCGTGGTGGTGGAGGATGGCGGTGCGGGCCTCGCCGAGGAAGGAGATCCCGCGGACCATCTCGTGGCCGTACTCGGGATGCAGTTCGATGATCCGCCGTTCCTCGGGGGTGAGCGGCCCGTCCTTGCGCAGCAGCCGGGTGGGCACGCCCAGCTTGCCGACGTCGTGCAGGATGCCCGCGAAGCGCAGCACCTCCACCCGGTCGTCGTCCAGGCCGAGTTCGCGGGCGATCAGCACCGAGGCCTGGCCGACGCGTTCGCTGTGGCCGCGGGTGTAGCCGTCCTTGATGTCGACGGCCTGGACGAGGGCGCGGATGGTGGCCTGGTGGGCGGCGCGCTCGCGGTGGTACTGGGCGAACACCCACCAGGAGACGCACATGGGCAGCAGCACGAGCAGGGCGGACACCGGTCCGTAGGGGCTGCGCCACAGCACGGCCATCATCAGGCCGGCGAGTCCGTGCACCGCGACGGGGGCGAGCGAGCGGGCCAGCAGGCCGCGCCAGGTCCGGCACGGCGGCACCAGTCCGGCCGCCGCGCGCAGGCCGCCGTCGAGCGCGGTGAGCACCAGGCAGAAGGCGAGCACGGCCGCGCCGGCGGGCAGCAGGGCGTACGGGAAGTCGGAGCCGGCGACGGCGTCCCGGCCGCCGAGCGCCTCGTGCACCCGGGCGGCGGCCCATACGGCGAGCGCGGGCCGCGCGGCCCGCCAGACCCGGCGGGGCAGGGCGGGCCGGTGGCCGACCGGGCAGAGCAGGGCGGCCGGGACCGGGACGAGCGCGGCGGCCGACGGCGGGAGCAGGAACGCCCCGGCGAGCAGCACCGGGTAGAAGGTGCCGCCGAAGCGCCGGTGCACGGCGTGCTCACAGGCCGCGTAAAGTGCGGCGAGCAGGGTCGGTGCCAGCCAGGAGCCGGGGGTGTCCGGCGGCCGGGACAGGCAGGAGACGGCCAGCAGGGCGACGGCGGCCACATAGCCGTGTGCCCGCGCCGGTACCGCGTCCATCACGCCCTCCCCGACCGTGTCCGTCCAGGGCTCGGAGCCTAGGGCGGTAATCGGGGGGTGTGGGGCTTATGACCTGAGGATTAGCACGTACGGGTGATTTGGCCCGGCGTGTCAGGTCTCCTGGGGCGCGGTCGGCGCCCGGGTCACGTCGTGCTCCGGCACGGTCTGCCCGGAGCGGATCAGCTCGATCCGCCCCATGACCTTGGCCCGCAGGTCGGCCGGCACGTCGTCATGCCCGCAGCACCGCTTGACCAGCTTCTTCACGGCCTGCTCCAGCCCGTACTTCTCCAGGCACGGGGAGCATTCCTCGAAGTGGTGCTGGAACTTGTCCCGATCGATGTCCGGCATCTCGCTGTCGAGGAACTCGTACAGGTGGTCGAGGACCTCACTGCAGTCCGTCTCGTGCGGCTCTCCGCAGCTCATGAGCCCGAGCCTTTCGCTTCGTTCGACTCTCCGGCGCCCGCCGGGACCAGGCCGCGCTCACGGGCATAGTCCTCCAGCATGCCGCGCAGCTGACGGCGGCCCCGGTGCAGCCGGGACATCACCGTACCGATGGGTGTCCCCATGATGTCGGCGATCTCCTTGTAGGCAAAGCCCTCCACATCCGCCAGATAGACGGCGATGCGGAACTCCTCGGGGATCGCCTGCAGCGCTTCCTTCACGTCCGAGTCGGGCAGGTGGTCCAGCGCCTGCGACTCGGCGGAGCGCAGCCCCGTCGACATGTGCGACTCGGCGCGCGCGAGCTGCCAGTCCTCGATCTCCTCGGCCGCGCTGCGCTGGGGTTCGCGCTGCTTCTTGCGGTACGAGTTGATGAAGGTGTTGGTGAGAATCCGGTACAGCCACGCCTTGAGGTTGGTTCCCTCGCGGAACTGGTGGAACGACGCGTACGCCTTGGCGTAGGTCTCCTGCACCAGATCCTCGGCGTCGGCCGGGTTGCGCGTCATGCGCAGCGCGGCCGAGTACATCTGGTCGAGGAACTCGAGCGCGTCCCGCTCGAAGCGCGCGCTGCGCTCCGCGTTCGTCTCGGACGCGCCGATGCCCTGGCCCTCGGGCAGCTCCGCCTGGCCGTTGTCGGTCCCTGCGTCGGTCCCAGTGACCGGACCCACCTCCTCAAGATCCCGGGCGGGACCGAAGCCGATCCCACTCGTTTCGGAGGATAGAACACGACCGGTACCCGCCGCCGCTCGAATAGGGGCCGTCTTGGCCGCGTGCAGCACCGACCAGTCCAGGTCAGAGCGGCTGCTGCGGGCCGGGCAGATCGTCGAACCCATGCGGCGGACTTCCTCTCGTGCTACGACGTCGGTGCCGAAATCGTCGGCACTTCTGACGCTTGCAACAGCGGGCCGCCGCCCGGCATTCCCGGGGTCACCCGAGTGACGCGACCCACTGCCGCACCGCTTCGGTGACGATCTCCAGCGCCCTCTCCCCGGTGATCGCCGCGCGCTTGGGCACGGCGAGGCCGTGATCGGCCCCGGGCACCTCGACCAGGTCGAAATCGCCCGCGGGGAACTCGGCCGGCTTCCCGAAGGGGTCGTTGCCGCCCTGCACCACCAGCGCGGGCACACCGGCGCCCAGCAGCTCCTCGGCGCGGGACTTCTCCGGCTTGCCCGGCGGGTGCAGCGGGAAGCTCAGAGCGAGCACGGCGTGCGCGCCCAGCCCGGTCGCCGTGCGGCAGGCGACCCGGGCGCCAGCGCTGCGGCCGCCGGAGATCACCGGCAGGCCGGGCCGGGTGAGCGCGGGCCACACCCCGCGCCATCCGGTGTCCAGGGTCTTCGGCGCGGGCGCGACCTTCTTGCCGGCCACCCGCCAGGGCTGCTCGACGAGGGCGACGGTCACGCCGTGGGCGGGCAGCGCGCCGGCGAGCGCCTGGAGGTCGCGGGCCTCGATGCCGCCGCCCGCGCCATGGCTCACGGCCAGCACCAGCCGGGCCTTCCTCGCCGGGTGCCAGGTGATCCGGGCGTCTCCGGCCTCCGTAGCGACCGTCTCGGTGGTCACGTCGGTCACGTGTGTCACATCCGTCACGTCAGAAGAGTGTGCCCTCTTCCGGGGCCTCCAGCTCCTTCAGCAGCTCCGGGCCGTTGTTGCGGACGTTGCTGACGGCCGTGGAGACCGGGTAGGCGCGCATCAGGCCGGGCGGGGGCGGGGCGAGCAGGTCGCGCAGGGCGTCGGGGTCGGTGCGGGCGGGGTCGAGCCAGGCGTCCCAGCGGTCGGGGGTGAGCATCAACGGCATCCGGGGGTGGATGTCGGCGAGGGAGCGGGGGCCCTCGGCGGGGGCGACGCCCAGCGGGGTCCGCTCGGCCTCGGTGGTGATCACCGAGCAGGTGACCCACCAGGCGCGGGGGTGGTCGTCGGGCAGGGTCCGGTCGCGCCAGAACTCGTACAGTCCGGCCATGGCGAACACCGAGCCGTCGGCGGGCAGCACGAAGTACGGCTGCTTGCGGGGCCGCTTCTTCCTGCCCTCGACCTCCAGTTCGCGCTCCTGCTCGCCGGTGACCCACTCGTAGTAGCCGTCGGCGGGCAGGATGCAGCGGCGGGCGGCGAAGGCGCGGCGGTAGGCGGGCTTCTCGTGCACGGTCTCCGCGCGGGCGTTGATCATCCGGGCGCCGCCCTCGGGGCTCTTGGCCCAGGACGGGACCAGTCCCCACGTGAGCTTGCGCAGCTGGCGAACCGGACGCGGGGATTCCGCGTCTTTCAAGGGGCGGTCCAGGACGGCGTAGACCTCCTTGGTCGGCGCCACGTTGTAGTCCGGCTCCAGGGTCTCCTCGGGTTCCCATTTCTCGACCTCGAAGACGCCTGCGAGATCCTCGGGCCCACGACTCGATGCATACCGTCCGCACATAAGTGCCACACTGCCAGACCCGTCACGACAACAGGGAGCCGTCACCGGACATGGACAGCCTCGCCGCCACCGCGCTGCCCGACCTCTGGGACCGGCTCACCGGCACCCAGCCCGCCCCGGCCCTGTGGGTGGTACTGGCCACGCTCGTCGCCGCGCTGGCCGTCGTGGTCCCCCACCCGGTGTGGCGGATATCCCGCAACGCGATCACCATCGCGCACGAGGGCGGCCACGGACTGCTCGCCCTGCTCACCGGCCGGCAGCTCACCGGCATCCGGCTGCACTCCGACACCAGCGGTCTCACCGTGAGCCGGGGCAAGCCGTACGGGCCCGGCATGATCCTGACCGCCGCCGCCGGCTACCCGGCCCCCTCCCTGCTGGGCCTCGGCGGGGCCGCGCTGCTGACGGCCGACCGCGTCA
Source organism: Streptomyces sp. DSM 40868 (assembly GCF_011820545.1). Classification (NCBI taxonomy): domain Bacteria; kingdom Bacillati; phylum Actinomycetota; class Actinomycetes; order Kitasatosporales; family Streptomycetaceae; genus Streptomyces; species Streptomyces sp. DSM 40868. The sequence goes on along the minus strand of NZ_CP050504.1, from coordinate 5,804,274 downwards.
CCCTCCTGCTGTGGGCGGCGACCGCGCTGCTGCTGGCGATGCTGGTGATGATCCGCAACGCCTACGGCGTGCTCACCGTGGTCCTCGCCGGCGGCACGTTCCTGCTGGTGTCCTGGCTGGCGCCGCCGCAGGTGCAGGCGGCGTTCGGGTACGCGGTGGTGTGGTTCCTGCTGCTGGGCGGGGTCCGGCCGGCGTTCGAACTCCAGGCCAGGCGGTCCCGGGGCGGAGCGGGCGACTCGGACGCCGACCAGTTGTCCCGGCTGACGCACGTACCGGCGGGCCTGTGGCTGCTGCTGTTCCACGCGGTGTCGCTGTGCTCGCTCATCGGCGGCGGCCGCTGGCTGCTGGAAGGTTGACCCCGGGCCCTCCTTATAAAGTGGCCTCATGGCCCCGAACAGCTCCTCCACCGCCCTCTGGCCCGCCCCGCACGCGAGCGGAGCCGTCGACGCGACGGTCCACGTGCCGGGGTCCAAGTCGGTCACCAACCGCGCCCTGGTCCTCGCCGCCCTGGCCTCCGAGCCGGGCTGGCTGCGCCGCCCGCTGCGGTCCCGCGACACCCTGCTGATGGCCGGTGCGCTGCAGGCCATGGGCGTGGAGATCGAGGAGGGCGTCGGCCCCGACGGCACCGGCGAGGCCTGGCGGGTGCTGCCCACGGGGCTGCGCGGCCCCGCCACGGTGGACGTCGGCAACGCGGGCACGGTGATGCGGTTCCTGCCGCCGGTGGCCGCGCTGGCCGACGGCCCGATCCGGTTCGACGGGGACCCCCGGTCGTACGAGCGCCCCCTGAACGGTGTGATCGACGCGCTGCGGCAGCTGGGCGCCCGGATCGACGACGACGGCCGGGGCGCGCTGCCGCTGACCGTGCACGGCGGCGGGGCCCTGGACGGCGGCCCGGTGTCGGTCGACGCCTCCTCGTCCTCCCAGTTCGTCTCGGCGCTGCTGCTGTCCGGCCCGCGCTTCAACCAGGGCGTGGAGGTCCGCCACACCGGCGCGACCCTGCCCTCGATGCCGCACATCCGGATGACGGTGGACATGCTGCGCGCGGTCGGCGCCCAGGTGGACACCCCGGAGTCGGGCGGCGAGCCGAACGTGTGGCGGGTGACGCCGGGCGCGCTGCTCGGCCGGGACCTGACCATCGAGCCGGACCTGTCCAACGCGCAGCCGTTCCTGGCGGCGGCCCTGGTGACCGGCGGCAAGGTGCTGATCCCGGACTGGCCGGCCCGCACCACCCAGCCGGGTGACCGGCTGCGGGAGATCTTCACCGAGATGGGCGGTTCCTGCGAACTCACCGAGTTCGGACTGGTGTTCACCGGCTCGGGGGCGATCCACGGCATCGACGTGGACCTGGGTGACGTGGGCGAGCTGACGCCGGGCATCGCGGCGGTGGCCGCGCTCGCCGACTCGCCGTCCACCCTGCGGGGCGTGGCCCATCTGCGGCTGCACGAGACGGACCGGCTGGCCGCGCTCACCAAGGAGATCAACGAGCTGGGCGGCGATGTCACCGAGACCGCCGACGGCCTGCACATCCGCCCGCGCCCGCTGCACGGCGGCACCTTCCACACCTACGAGGACCACCGCATGGCCACCGCCGGTGCGATCATCGGCCTGGCGGTGCCGGGCGTACGGATCGAGAACGTGGCGACGACCGCGAAGACCCTGCCGGACTTCCCCGAGCTGTGGACCGGGATGCTCGGGCAGTAGGGACGTACGCCATGCGCCGCTACGGCAAGCACACCGACGAGGACGACATCCGCAGCCGCCCCAACCGCAAGGGCAACCGGCCGCGCACCAACATCCGGCCCAAGCACGAGGACGCCGCCGAGGGCATGGTCCTCACCGTCGACCGGGGCCGGCTGACCTGCCTGGTGGACGACCGGCCCGTGCTGGCGATGAAGGCCCGCGAGCTGGGCCGCAAGGCGGCCGTCGTGGGCGACCGGGTGGCCCTGGTCGGGGACCTGTCCGGCAAGAAGGACACCCTCGCCCGGATCGTCCGCATCGAGGAGCGCTCGTCGGTGCTGCGGCGCACGGCCGACGACGACGACCCCTACGAGCGCGTGGTCGTCGCCAACGCCGACCAGCTGGCCATCGTCACCGCCCTGGCCGACCCCGAGCCCCGGCCCCGCCTCGTCGACCGCTGTCTGGTCGCGGCCTACGACGGCGGCCTGGAGCCGCTGCTGGTGCTGACCAAGTCGGACCTCGCCCCGCCGGACAAGCTGCTGGAGCTGTACGGCGACCTGGACATCCCCTACGTCGTCACCAGCCGGGAGGAACTGGAGAACGGCGACGCGGCGGACCGGGTGCGCACCCACCTGAACGGCAAGATCACGGCGTTCGTGGGGCACTCCGGCGTCGGCAAGACCACCCTGGTCAACGCGCTGGTGCCCGAGGAGCGCCGGCGGACGACCGGACTGGTCAACGCGGTGACGGGCCGGGGCCGGCACACCACCACCTCCGCGCTCGCGCTGCCGCTGGCCGGTGCGGACGGCTGGGTGATCGACACCCCGGGCGTCCGGTCCTTCGGGCTCGCCCACATCGACCCGTCCCGGGTGATCCACGCCTTCCCGGACCTCGAATCCGGCACCGCGGGCTGCCCGCGCGCGTGCAGCCACGACGAGCCGGACTGCGCGCTGGACGCGTGGGTGGCGGACGGGCACGCCGACCCGGCGCGGCTGTACTCCCTGCGCCGGCTGCTGGCCACGCGGGAGCGGCGGGAAGGCGACTGAGTCCCGCGTTGTTTGCCCGAGCATCAATGCGGTGAGTGCATAATCACACCGAGCCGGAGATCCGGATCCAACGGGAGGACAGCACATGGCGTGGCTGCTGGTCATAGTGGCCGGGATATTGGAGACCGGTTTCGCCGTGTGCCTGAAACTCTCACACGGGTTCACACGCCTGTGGCCGACGATCGCGTTCGCGTCGTTCGCGCTGGGCAGCTTCGGTCTGCTGACCCTGTCCCTGAAGAAGCTGGACGTCGGCCCGGCGTACGCCGTGTGGACCGGGATCGGCGCGGCCGGCACCGCGATCTACGGCATGGTCTTCCTCGGCGATCTGGTGTCCACCTTGAAGATCGTCTCCATCAGCCTGGTCATCGTCGGGGTGATCGGGCTCCAGCTGTCGGGGTCGGCGCACTAGAGGGCCGCGCCGGTCCGGTCAGGTGGCGCGGGAGCACGGCCCGCACCAGCTCCGCGATGCCGCCCTCCCCCGGCGGGGCCGCCACACAGGACAGGGCGAGGCGGACGACCAGTTCGCAGGAGAGCAGCAGTTCGGCCGGGGCGGTGCCGGGAGCGGCCAGCGCGCTCGCCGCGCGGTCACGGACGATCCGTACGAAGTCGCGGGGTGCCGGCAGCGGCCCGTCCGCCCGGCGCTGGGCGGGGACCGTGGCGGTGGAGTGCGCGGCGGTGAGCGGCGGGCTCGGCAGCCGTTCGGTCCAGCAGCCGGTGAGCAGGGCCCGCACCAGCACGTTGTCCCGGGCCGCGGCGGCCGTCCACTCGGCGGCCGCGGTGAGCCGGTCGCAGACCTCGGCGGGCCCGGCGAGGGCCCGCTCGACCCCGGCGAGGTAGCCGTCGGCCTCCCGCCGCACCAGCGCCCGCGCCAGGCCGTCCTTGCTGCCGAACTCGTTGTACAGGGTCTGCCGGGACACCCCGGCCCGCGCGGCCACGTCGACCATCCGCACCGCGGGCCACGGCCGGCGCGCGAGCGCCGCGTAGGCGGCGTCCAACAACGATTCCCGGGCAGCAGGCATCCGCGCCTCCCTGGGCCACAGTGACTTAGCGCCCAGATTTGACGGGCTTGTATGCACTGTCAAGGGTTCGCGGGGGGTGTGGGGGGCGTGCGGTGAAGTACGGGGGTGGTGACCGCCGGTCCACGGGCCGGGGGCGGCCGTACCGCCCCGACCGCACCCCGCCGCCCGCCGCCCCCTGTGGCCCCGCGCCGAGCCCGGCGGATACCGTTCGTCACATGCCCGACTACCTCGACGACCTGCGCCTCGCCCACGCCCTCGCGGACGCGGCCGACGCCGCCACCACGGCCCGCTTCCAGGCCCTCGACCTGAAGGTGGAGACCAAGCCGGACATGACGCCGGTGAGCGAAGCGGACAAGGCGGCGGAAGAACTGATCCGCGGCCATCTGCAGCGCGCCCGCCCCGAGGACGCCGTCCTCGGCGAGGAGTACGGCGTCGAGGGCACCGGCCCGCGCCGCTGGGTGGTCGACCCGATCGACGGCACGAAGAACTACGTCCGCGGCGTCCCGGTGTGGGCCACCCTCATCGCGCTGATGGAGGAGGCGGAGGACGGCTACCAGCCGGTCGTCGGCGTCGTCTCCGCCCCCGCCCTGGGCCGCCGCTGGTGGGCGGCGAAGGGCCACGGCGCCTTCAGCGGGCGCGACCTGGCCGCCGGCACCCCGATCCACGTCTCCCGCGTCGGCAGGCTCGCGGACGCCTCCTTCGCCTACTCCTCGCTCTCCGGCTGGGAGGAGCGGGGCCGCCTGGACGGCTTCCTGGACCTGACCCGTCAGGTGTGGCGCACGCGCGCGTACGGCGACTTCTGGCCGTACATGATGGTCGCGGAGGGTGCCGTGGACTTCTGCGCCGAACCGGAGCTGTCCCTGTGGGACATGGCCGCCAACGCGATCATCGTGACCGAGGCGGGCGGCACCTTCACCGGCCTCGACGGCCGCCCGGGCCCGCACAGCGGCGACGCGGCGGCGTCCAACGGCCTGCTGCACGACGAGCTGCTCGGGTACCTCGGCCCGCGCCGCTGAGCGCCGGCCTGCCCCGCGCGCGCCGCCGACGAGCGGCGCGCGCCCCCTTGTTGACCCTTCCTTTGCCTGTCACCCTGGGCCCACCCCACTTGTGAACAAGTGAATCCCGGGGTTCCACGGGATTCCCAGGAGGTGGCCCCTTCATGCTCGTCCGTGACGCCATGAGCACGGTGATCCTCACCCTCGGCCCCGCCCACACCCTCCGCCAGGCAGCCACCCTGATGTCGTCCCGCCGCGTCGGCGCCGCCGTGGTCCTCGACCCGGACGCCGGCGGCATCGGCATCCTCACCGAACGCGACATCCTCGACTCCGTCGGCCTCGGCCAGAACCCGGACGCCGAGCCCCTGCACGCCCACACCACCACCGACATCGTCTTCGCCGCCCCGACCTGGACCCTGGAGGAGGCGGCCCGCGCCATGGCGCACGGCGGCTTCCGGCACCTGGTCGTGCTCGACCGCGGGGAGGTGGCCGGGATCGTCTCGGTCCGCGACATCGTCCGCCGCTGGGTCCCGGCCCAGCGGCCCGCCCCCGTCTCCTGAACGCGCGAACGGGCGGCCCGCCGGGTTCCGGCCCCGGCGGCCCGCCCACACGTCCTGAACGCACGAACGGGCCGGACCCAGAGCACCGTGGGTCCGGCCCGTCCAGCCGCGGGAGCGGCCGGCTCAGCCGCGCAGCTCCTGCACCGCGGCCTCCAGCCGCTTGCCGAAGTCGGCGTCGGCGTTGCGGAAGTTGCCGATCGCGCGCTCGACGATGTCCTGGCGCGTGACCTTGGCGATGAAGCCGGCCAGGTTGGCGACCAGCCGCTCCTTCTCCGCCTCGGTCATCAGCCGGTAGAGGTTGCCCGCCTGGACGAAGTCGTTGTCCTCGGCGTGGACCGGCGTCGGGTGGTTGCCCGTGCCGCCGCTGACGTCGAACGGCTGCCACAGCGCGCGGCCGGTCTGCTGCGGCCCGCCGAAGCTGTTCGGCTCGTAGTTCTTCTCCCCGCCGTGCCGGCCGTCGTAGAGGAAGCCGTCACGGGAGTTGGTGCGCGCCTCGGTGGCGTGCGGGCGGTTGACCGGCAGGTGGTCGGCGTTGATGCCGACGCGGTAGCGGTGCGCGTCGCCGTAGGCGAACAGCCGGCCCTGGAGCATCTTGTCGGGCGAGGGGCCGATGCCGGGCACGAAGTGCGCCGGGGAGAAGATCGACTGCTCGACCTCGGCGAAGATGTTGCGCGGGTTGCGGTTCAGCTCCAGCTTGCCGATCTCGATGACCGGGTAGTCCGCGTGCGGCCACACCTTGGTCAGGTCGAACGGGTTGAAGCGGTAGGTCGCCGCGTCGGCCGCCGGCATGATCTGCACGCCCACGGTCCAGCTCGGGAACTCCCCGCGCTCGATCGCCTCGCGCAGGTCGCGCTGGTGGGAGTCGGGGTCCTTGCCCGCGAGGATCTCCGCCTCCTCGGCGGTGAGGTTCTTGATCCCCTGGTCGGTCTTGAAGTGGTACTTGACCCAGAAGACCTCGCCGGCCTCGTTGTTCCACTGGAAGGTGTGCGAGCCGAAGCCGTCCATGTGCCGGTACGACGCCGGGATGCCGCGGTCGCCGAACAGCCAGGTCACCTGGTGCGTGGACTCCGGCGACAGCGACCAGAAGTCCCACACGTTGTCGGCTTCCTGGCTGCCGGTGTACGGGTCGCGCTTCTGGGTGTGGATGAAGTCCGGGAACTTGATCGCGTCCCGGATGAAGAAGACCGGGGTGTTGTTGCCGACGAGGTCGTAGTTGCCCTCCTCGGTGTAGAACTTCACCGCGAAGCCCCGCGGGTCACGCACGGCGTCCGCCGCGCCGAGGTTGCCGGCCACGGTCGAGAACCGCAGGAAGACCTCGGTCTGCTTGCCGACCTCGGAGAGGAAGGCGGCACGCGTGTACGGGGTGACGTCCGCGGTCACCGTGAAGGTGCCGTAGGCACCCGCACCGCGGGCGTGCACGACCCGCTCCGGGATCCGCTCCCGGTTGAAGTGGGCCAGCTTCTCCAGCAGCAGCTGGTCCTGGACGAGGACCGGCCCGCCGACGCCCGCCGTCTCGCTGTTCTGGTTGTCGGCGACCGGAGCCCCGGCCTCCGTGGTGAGCGGTCCCTGCGTCACGTGCGCCTCCTGCGTCATCACTGACTCGTCCTGTCCTGTGGCCAAAGCCGTTACCGATCCTACAATGGACTTTGTCTAAGTCAAGTGATGATCCAAAGTCACACCTATTCCCGATCTGGGGATCCTTCCTGTTAGGCTGGTGGTCATGAGCGACCTTCTGGAACGGCTGCGTGGACGCGGATGGCGGATGACCGCGCAGCGGCGCGTGGTGGCCGAGGTCCTGAACGGCGAGCACGTCCATCTGACCGCCGACGAGGTCCACGCGCGCGCCGTCGCGAAGCTGCCCGAGATCTCCCGGGCGACCGTCTACAACACCCTGGGCGAGCTGGTCTCGCTCGGCGAGGTGCTGGAAGTCACGACGGACAAGCGCGCCAAGCGGTACGACCCGAACGCGCACCGGCCGCACCACCACCTGGTGTGCGCCCGCTGCGGCGCGATCCGCGACGTCCACCCCACCGGCAACCCGCTCGCCGACCTCCCCGACGCCGAGCGCTTCGGCTTCACGGTGTCGGACGTCGAGGTGACCTACCGGGGACTGTGCCCGGACTGCGCCGGCGCGTGACCTGAGCGGCACATCGATCGCGTGACACGCGGCAGAAGGGGGCGGAAGCCCCCTTTTTTTGCTGCCCGTTGCCGTTGTCCGGACCTTCACCTTCGCCGCCCGGGCCGAGCGGACGCCGCAACGGCCGAGGGCCGGAACCCATTTCTGGATTCCGGCCCTCGGCCTTCAGTAGCGGGGACAGGATTTGAACCTGCGACCTCTGGGTTATGAGCCCAGCGAGCTACCGAGCTGCTCCACCCCGCGTCGATGAATAAGACACTACGTGACTGTTGAGCCGGGATGCAAATCCCTTGGCGGCCAAGTGGCCGGGGTCACGCCGACAGCTCCTCGCGCAGCGCGTCCCGCAGCCGGCCCGCCCGCTCCGCCACCTCCGCCGGACCCAGCTCCACCGCGCGGTCGGCCCAGCGCTGCCCCTCCGCCAGCTCACCGCGACGCGCGTAGACCAGGGCCAGCCGCAGGGCGGCCCGCCCGTGACCGGCGTCGGCGGCCCGGGCCCACCACACCGCCGCCTCCGGCTCGCTGCCCTCCCGGGCGAGCAGCAGCCCGAGGTTGAAGGCGCCGTTGCGGGAGCCGGCCTCGGCCGCCGTCCGGTACCACCGCGCCGCCTCGACCACGTCCCCCCGGGCGGCGGCCAGCATCCCGACCCGGACCTGCGCCCGCCGGTGCCCCTGGGTGGCGGCCCGCTCGTACCACTCCTCGCACTCGGTCTTCTCGTGCACGATCTCGCCCAGTTCGTGCGCGGGCTCGGGGGGCCGGCGCGCGTCGAGCAGGGTGGCCAGCCGGTATGCGCCCTCCGCGCTGCCGCCCCCCGCGGCGCAGCGCAGATGGCGTTCGGCCTCCCGCTCGTCGCCCTCGCGCAGCCGGGCGATCCCGACCTGGAGGGCGGCCTCGGCGTGCCCGGCGGCGGCCGCCCGCTCGTACCAGCGCAGCGCCATCCGCTCCTCGCCGCGTCCGGCGTAGAGGATGCCGAGGTTGAACGCGGCGTCCACGCTTCCGGCCTCGGCGGCCTTGGAGAACCACGGCTCGGCCCCGGTCGTGTCGCCGCCCTGGAGCAGCAGGATGGCCAGCGCGTTCGCGGCTTCCCGGTGCCCGGCGTAGGCGGCCCGCCGGTACCACTGTTCGGCCTGCGCGGTGCGGCCCTGCTCGGCACAGAGCAGCCCGAGGTTGTAGGCGCCGTTGTCGTCACCGGCGTCCAGCGCGGCCCGGTACCAGCGCTCGGCGGTCTGGGTCTCGCCGCGCTCGGCGTGCAGCGCGCCCAGCGCGTTGGCCGCGTTGCCGTCGCCCTCCTGGGCGGCGCGCAGCCACCACACGGCGGCGCTCTCGGTGTCACCGGCGTCGCGCAGCAGGAAGCCGAGGGCACAGGCGGCCCGCGGCTCGCCGTCCTTGGCGGAGGTCAGGTACCAGCGCCCGGCCTCCTTCAGCTCGCCGCGCCGCTCCAGGATCGCCCCGAGCTGGAGCGCGGCCTTCCGGTGCCCGCGCGCGGCGGCCTGCCGGTACCACTGCTCGGCCTCCGCGGCGCCGTGGTCCGGGCCGTTCCCCTCCCCGGGCCACTCCTCCCCGTGCCCGGCGGCGCGGTCGAGCGCCCGGGCCAGCCGGTAGGCGGCCTCGCGGTGCCCGCGCTCGGCGGCGGAGCGCATCCAGTGCTCGGCGCCGACGTCGCCGCGGTGCTCCAGCAGGTCGGCGAGGGCGTAGGCGCCGAGGACATGGCCCTGCTCGGCGGACTGGCGCAGCCAGTACTCGGCGGCCGGCTCGTCCCCGCGCTCGCGGTGGTAGCGGCCGAGGGCGTGCGCCGCGGCGGCGGAGCCGGCCACGGCGGCGATCCGCCACCAGCCGGCCGCCTCCTCGGGATAACCGCGCTGGTGCAGCAGGACGCCCAGGTTGTTGGCGGCGGCCCGGTCACCGGCCGCGGTGGCGGCGCGCAGATGGGGTTCGGCCGCGTCCAGCTCGCCGCGGCGCAGCAGCATCGCCCCGAGGACACTGGCCGCCTCGGCGTCCCCGCTCTGCGCGGCGAGCGCGAGACGCGTCTCCTCGGCGGCCTCCCCCATGTCCACCAACTCGTCGCGGGCCGACTCCGTACCGGAAGACTGCGCAAATCGCCCTGACTCGAACAGAGTTGCCTTCTCCCCCATAACGTCCATCGTCGCACCACCTGCAACCTGGGTACACCCGGTATACCGCAGCAGCCCGTGAGGTCACTTCGGCGTTTTGTCGACATGCCCACAGAGTGACAAGTCAAACACACACCCCCCAACTCCCCACGGCGGCGCGGCCGTCCCTCCCCTCGGCACATGAGTTCGCACACCACGAAGGCCCGGATCCCTTTTCCCGGATCCGGGCCTTCGATGCAGTAGCGGGGACAGGATTTGAACCTGCGACCTCTGGGTTATGAGCCCAGCGAGCTACCGAGCTGCTCCACCCCGCGCCGTTGCGTGTCAACCGTACCACGGCGCGGGGGGGCATCCTGATCAGCTCTTCTTTTTCTCGCCGGCCTTCTCGTCGGACTTCTCGCCGGTCTTCTCGCCAGCCTTCTCGTCAGCCTTGGACTGGGCCTCCTCCGCCTGCTTCAGCGCCTCCTGGAGTTGCTTCTGCGCCTTGGCGTACGCGGCCCAGTCCGGACCGTCCTGGAGCGCCCGCTGCCCGGCGTCGAAGGCCTTCTGGGCGTCCTGGAGCGCCTGCCGGACCGTCGGGTCGCTGGTGCCGGGCGGGATGCCGGTGCCGTTCCCCGGCGGCTTGGTGGCCGGACTCTTGGCGCCGAAGATCTTGTCGAGCGCCTCGTCGAGGGTGTTCTCGAACGCGGTGTCGCTCCCGTAGGTGACGAGAACCTTGCGCAGCAGCGGCAGCTTGAGTCCGCCGCCGCGGACGTAGACGGGCTCCACGTAGAGCAGTCCGCCGTCCAGCGGCACGGTCAGCAGGTTGCCGTACTCGATGTCGGAGTCGCCGCCCCTCAGGAGCTTGATCGTGGAGGCGATCCTCTCGTCCGAGTTGAACGCGCTCTGCACCTGTTTGGGGCCGTCGACCGTCGTCCTGGTCGGCAGTTTCAGAATCCGGATCTTGCCGTAGTCCTTGCTGCCGGCCTCCGCGTCCACGGTCATGAACGCGGCCAGGTTGTCCCGCCCGGTGGGCGTGAACGTCGTCGACAGGGAGAACGCCTGCTGCTTCTGGCCCGGCATCTTCATGCTCAGGTAGTACGGCGGCACCGCGTCGCCCGACTTGTTGGTCGGGTCGTTGGGCACCTGCCACACCTCGCTGGCGGTCAGGTAGGTCTCGGCGTCCGTCACGTGGTAGCGGGTGAGCAGTTCGCGCTGCACCTTGAACAGGTCCTGCGGATACCGCAGATGGTCCATCAGGTCGTCGGAGATCGCGCTCCTCGGCTGCACCGTGTCCGGGAATGCCTTCATCCAGGTCTTCAGCACCGGGTCCCGGGTGTCCCACTGGTACAGCTCGACCTCACCGGTGTAGGCGTCGACCGTCGCCTTCACCGAGTTGCGGATGTAGTTGACCTGGTTCTGCTGGGCCACCACCGCGCGGGAGTTGTTCGTCGCGGTCAGCGAGTCGGCCGTCGTATCGCCCAGGGTCGTACGGGAGGCGTACGGGTAGCCGTTGGTGGTCGTGTAGGCGTCGACGATCCACTGGATGCGGCCGCCGACGACCGCCGGGTACGCGTCGCCGTCGATGGTCAGCCAGGGGGCGACCGCCTCCACGCGCTCCTTGGGGGTGCGGTTGTACAGGATCCGCGAACCCTTGCCGATCGCGCCCGAGTACAGGATCTGCGGCTCGTTGAGGGTCAGCGCGTACGCGGCCCGGTTGACCGGGTTGTCGAGGTTGACGCCGCTGCCGCCCCGGTACCTGGTCGGCTTCTCACCGTCGTTGTCGGAGTAGTCGATCTCCTCCTGGGGACCGCCGACGATCGAGTAGGTGGTGGTCTTCTCGCCGTAGTAGATCCGCTGCTCGTAGTCGCCGAGGTCGCCCTTGGACGGCAGGTCGTACTCGGTGAACACCGGCTCGCCGCCCTTGGCCTCGGTGCCCTTTGCGGCGACCACGCCGAAACCGTGCGTGTAGCGGAAGTGGTCGTTGATCCAGTTGTGCTTCGGGACGCCGGCCAGGTCCAGCTCGCGCAGCCCGATGACGGTGTCCTGTTCCTTGCCGTCCTTGCCGGGGTACCGGTCGACGTCCAGGTTGTCCGGGAAGCCGTAGTAGTCCTTCATCTCCTGACGCTGCTGGAACGTCGGGGAGACGATGTTCGGGTCGATCACCCGGAAGCTCGCCGCGTCGTCGACGGCACCGCGCAGCGTGCTCTTGTCCTTGGTCTTGGACTCGCCCTCGTACCCGGTGACCTCGGTGTCGTCGATGCCGTACGCCTCGCGGGTGGCCTTCAGGTTCTTCTGGACGTACGGCGCCTCCTTGGCCTGCTCGTTCGGCTGCACCTGGAACTTCTGCACGATGGCCGGGTACAGGCCGCCGATCAGGATCGCCGAGAGCACCATCAGGCCGAAGCCGATGACGGGCAGCTGCCAGGTGCGCCGCCACAGCGTGGCGAAGAACAGCAGCGCGCAGATGACGGCGATGCAGAACAGGATGGTCTTGGCCGGCAGATAGGCGTTGGCGTCGACATAGCGCAGGCCGGTCCAGTTGTCGGTGGCCTTGAAGTCGCTGGACTTGACCGCGAGGCCGTACCGGTCGAGCCAGTAGGCGACCGCCTTCAGGGCGACGAAGACGCCGAGCAGCACCGACAGGTGACCGGTCGCGGCGGCGGTGGCCCGGGCGCCCGGGCTGGTGACGCGCAGCCCGCCGTACAGGTAGTGGGTGAGCGCGGCCGCGATCAGGCACAGGATGGTGGCGGCGAAGCCGAAGCCCAGCAGGAACCGGTACCAGGGCAGGTCGAAGGCGTAGAAGGCGACGTCGAGGTGGAACTGCGGGTCCTTCTGGTGGAAGGGCACGCCGTTCACCCACATCAGCCAGGTCCGCCACTGGCCCGCCGCCGAGGCGCCCGCGATCAGCCCGACCAGGCAGGTGACGACGAGCAGCAGCCACTTCTTGTACGGCGCGATGCCCATGCGGTAGCGGTCCAGGCTCTGCTGCTCCATGGACATGGCGCTGAGCGGGGGCCGCAGCCGGTGCGCGAGCCAGATGTTCAGGCCGACCGCGGCCGCCATCAGCAGGCCGAAGACGAAGAACAGCCCGATCTTCGTGGACAGCGTGGTGGTGAACACGGACGAGTAGTGCACCGACCGGTACCAGAGCCAGTCCGTCCAGAAGCCCGCGAACATGGTGAACACCATGCCCAGGGCGGCGAGGACCCCCAGGGTCACGAGCAGGGCCCGCACCTTCCGGGAGGGGCGGCCCGCCCTGATCCGTGGCCCCGTCGGGCCTCCGCCGCGGTCCGGCATCTGGAAAGCCAAGGTGCGCCCCTCGAAGTTCGCTGTCGTTCCGTCAGGCCCTCGGGTTCGCGGGCCCACCGTGGCCCCCCGTGTCCGCGGGCCCACACCTATGCAACTTACTCACCGTTTACTCGGTTCCCGATTCCGGCCGGGAACGAGGCAGGATTGTGACCATGTCCAACACTCCCATGGCGGCGAGCCCGCTCACCCGGGCCGTACTCGAGATCGACGAGTACGTCTCCGGCCTCGGCTGGGACCAGCCCGCTCGCCTTTTCGCCCTTGTAGACACCGCACGGCTGCGGGCTCAGGAACCTTCGCTCGCGGCTCAGCTGGGCCTCGAGGACGAGTCCGAGACCGCCGGTCTCACCCCGATCGAGCAGGACGAGGTCCCGTCCGGCAAGCCGCTGGACGAGTTCCTCGCCACCATCGCCTGGCCCGACGCGGTCACCGGCTGCGCCCTCACCGTGGAGCGGCTGATGCTGCCGCCGTCCGCCGAGGCCCAGGTGCCCTCCGACCTGGACGAGGCCCGGCTGGCCGAGTGGGTCGCCCGGCACCCCGAGCGCCAGGAGGTCCGCATGACGGTGGCCGTGCTGCGTGACGGCAGCCGCGAGTCGGCGCTGCGGCTGCGCGAGAAGGACACCCCGACGGAGGTCCTGACCGGCCCCGACCTGGTGCCGGGCCTGGCGGACGCGCTGGCGGCGACGTTCGCGGACTGATCCGTCCACCACGGACGCGCCTCGGCAGGACGCCTTGATGCGGCGATGCGGCTCCTTGGTGCTGCGCCGCGGTACAGCGGCGCCGGGGGTGCCCCGTCCCTGGGGCGCCCCCGGCCGGGGCACGGCCGCTCAGCCCTTGGCGGTGCACTTCGGCAGGGCGGCGATGTCCCCGCCGCGGATGTCCTCGAGGGCGTCGAGCGCGTCGCCGATGGTCTTGACCTTGACCAGGGTGAGCCCGTCCGGGGTGTCCTTGGCCGCCGCCGCGCAGTTGTCGGCCGGGGTGAGGAAGTACCGGGCGCCCTTGTCCCGCGCGCCGACGGTCTTCATCTCGATGCCGCCGATCGGGCCGACCGTGCCGTTGTCGTCGATGGTGCCGGTGCCCGCGACGAACGTGCCGCCGGTGAGGCTGCCCGGGGTGAGCTTGTCGTAGATGCCGAGCGCGAACATCAGGCCGGCGCTGGGCCCTCCGACATCGGCGAGCTTGATGTCGATGTCGAACGGGAAGGTGTGGTCGGTCCCGGCGGAGATGCCGACGATCGCCCGCTTGGCACCGCCGTCGTCGGCGGCCCGGGTCGTGATCGTGACGTTCCGCGTGCCGGTCGCCTCCTTGCGGGCCTTCTCGGCGGCCGCCTGGTCCTTGGCGGGGACGATCGTGAAGACGACGTCCTGACCCGGCTTGTGCTTCGTCACCAGCTTGGCGACGTCGGCCGGCTGCTTGACCGCCGTGCCGTCGACGGCCTTGATCACATCGCCCGCGTGCAGCCGGCCCTCGGCCGGGGAGCCCTTGACGACCGTGGAGACGATCACCCAGGACTTCACCGGGATGTGCAGCTCCTTCAGGGCGGCGACCTTGGCGCTCTCCTGGGACTGGCTGAACTCCTCGGCGTTCTCCTGGCTGGACTGCTCCTCCGTCTTGCCGTCCGGGTAGAGCGTGTCGTGCGGGACGATCTTGCTGTCGTGGGCCAGCCAGCCGTAGACGGCCTCGACGAGGTTCATCCGGTAGTCGGCGCCGGTGACCCGGACGGTGGTCATGTTCAGATGGCCGTCGGCCGGGTACGTCTTGTGCCCGGAGATCTGCAGCACCGGCTCGCCGTCGTGCTTCCCGAGCGTGTTCACGGTCGGGCCGGGGGACATCTCCGCGTACGGCACGGGGATGAGCACTCCCGCGCACAGGAGCGCGATCAGCATCAAGGTCGAGGCGAGCATCGTCACGGTGCGGCGTGGCATGCCTCGACAGTACGGGACGACGCTGTCGGCACGCCGTCAGGGCACCCTTCTTCAGGCGCCGCGCGCGCCCGGCCGGGGCTTCTCCATGGCCTCGCGGAACCGGGCGTATCCGTCCAGCTCGGGGCCGTCGCCGCGCACCTTGCGGGTCCGGTTGGCCCAACTGCCCCACAGTCCGCCACCGACCGCGGCCACCAGCGGAATCAGCAGCCAGACAAGCACCCCCATGCCGACCTCCTACGCCATGAGCGTCCGCAACTGACTGATCAGCAGATTAACCATCCGCACGGACAACGCTCACGCGAGGGTGCCGGTTACGCAAGCGGAGAGGGGGGTGTGTCGGGTGTGAAGGGGGGCGCGACCCGGAATATCGACAGGCACCGACCCGCCCTCCCGTCGCCCGACCACCACCCCTCAACGACGGCGCTACGCGCCGACCCACTCTTCGGTTCCGTCGGAGAACTTCTGGTGCTTCCAGATGGGCACCTCGTGCTTGAGGTCGTCGATCAGCTTGCGGCAGGCGTCGAAGGCCTCCGCCCGGTGCGGGCAGGCCACGGCGACGACCACGGCGAGGTCACCGACCCGCAGATCACCCACCCGGTGGACGGCGGCCAGCGCCCGCACGGGATGGTCGGCGGCGACCTTCTCGGCGATCCGCCGCATCTCGGCCTCGGCGCTGGGGTGGCAGGAGTAGCCGAGGGCGTCCACGTCCGCGCCGCCGTCGTGGTCGCGCACGGTGCCCACGAACAGCGCGATGCCCCCGGCCGCGGCGTCCCCGACGGCGCGGAAGACCTCGTCCACGGAGAGCGGTGTCTCCCGGACGGCGATCAGCTTGACGGGGTTCTCGGCCGCCCGCTCGCCCGGGTGGTCGTTCGTGAGTGCCATGCGCCCATCGTGCCCCACGGGTCCGACATCGGGGAATACGGCTTTCCGCAGCACGCGCGCGTGGACGGTTTGGAGGCTTCTACAGAGGCTTGCCGCCGGCCCTCGCGGACCAGGGGCGTGCCGCCGCGCCTCAGACCCGCCGCCGGGCCTTCCGGGCCCGCCGTACGACGGCCGCCGCGCCCAGCAGGGCGACGGTCGCCCCCGCCGCCCCGGCCGCCGTCGCGTCCTTGCGGCCCAGCCGCCGCCCGGCGACCGTGCGCCGCCCGGACACCTCCTCCAGCAGCTCGGCCAGCACCTCCTCGTTGGTCCACTTCGGCCGCCAGCCGGCGTCGTGCAGCCGGCTGCCGCTGACCACCCAGGGGTACATGGTGTAGGCCAGGTCCCCCGCCGGGGAGGGGGTGAGCCCGATCCGGTGCAGCCGGGCCGCCGCGCCGAGGGCGACCGCCGACGGCAGCTCCATGCGCCGGATCCCGCTGAGCTCCTCGACCTCCTCCTGCTCCAGCCACCCGTCGCAGCCGACGGCCAGTTCCCCGTCGACCTTCTCCAGCACGGCGTACTCCAGGGCGCTGCACAGGTCCTCGACGTGGCAGAACTGCCACGCGGGCCGCGATCCGGCCACCACCAGCAGCCGCGGCGACTCGAAGTACCTGGTCAGCGCGGTGTCGGTGCCGCCGACCAGGACGGCCGGCCGGACCACCGTGACGTTCAGCCCCGGATGCGCGCGCGGGGCGCGCCGCGCCAGCCGCTCGATCTCCAGCAGGTCCCCGACCCCGGTCGCCTCGGCGGTGGCGCGCAGCTCGGCGTCCTCCGACAGGGGCAGCTCGTTGTCCGGCAGCGCGCCGTAGACCATCGCCGAGGTGCACAGCACCACGCGGCGCACACCGGCCGCCGCGGCGGCCGTCAGCACCGTCTGGGTTCCCCGCACGTTGTAGGCCGTGCGCGCCGCCGGGTCGGTCTCCAGATCGAGGTCGAGGGCGAGGTGGACGACCACGTCGGTGCCGCGCAGCTTGTCCGCGATCGCCGGGTCGCGCACGTCGAGGATGTGCCACCGGGCCTCGGCGCACTCGCCGCGCCGCTCGTCGATGGCGACGACCTCCTTGATCTCGTCGGAGGCGGCGAGCCGCTCGGTGAGCAGGGCGCCGACCCCGCCGGCCGCGCCGGTCACCGCGACGACGGGTCCGCGCACGGCGGAAGAGGTTGAACGGTTTCGCGCTGCGCGAACCTGCGGATCTGGGGAACTCACCGGGCGTCTCCAGCGGTTGTCTTCAGTACGCGCGCGAGTGACGCGTACGTACCAGGTGCATCCATCCTGCCGCAGGCCTTCCGCAGGCGAAGCACCGAGGCCCGATCGGGTCCGGGTGTCTACGCTGGGTGGTGTTGTCGGGCAGCCGCGCCGCCGGAAGAACCGGTGGCCTTACCAGCCGAGGAATCCCGTGAGTGACACCCCATTCGGTTTCGGCCTTCCGCCGGAGGAGCCGGAGGACGGCGACGAGGGCAAGAAGAAGGACCAGCAGAGCGGTGGTGGGCAGGGACCGGCGAATCCGTTCGGTTTCGGCGGCCTGCCCGGAGCCGGCGGCTTTGGCGGCCCCGGCGCGGACAACCCGTTCGCTGCCATGTTCGGTTCCCTGAACCCCAGCGACCTGGGCGCGGCCTTCCAGCAGCTCGGGCAGATGCTCTCGTACGAGGGCGGGCCGGTGAACTGGGACATGGCCAAGCAGATCGCCCGCCAGACGGTCGCCCAGGGCGCGCCGAACGGCACGAAGGACGCCAGCGTCGGCGCGGCCGAGCGCCGGGCCGTGGAGGAGGCCGTCCGCCTGGCCGACCTGTGGCTGGACGACGCGACGTCCCTGCCGTCGGGTTCCGCCTCGGCGGTGGCCTGGTCGCGGGCGGAGTGGGTCGAGGCGACCCTGCCCGCCTGGCGGGAGCTGGTCGACCCGGTCGCCGAGCGGGTCGGCGCGGCGATGGGCGACGTGCTGCCGGAGGAGATGCAGGCCATGGCGGGCCCGCTGATCGGCATGATGCGGTCGATGGGCGGCGCCATGTTCGGCACGCAGATCGGGCAGGCCGTGGGCGTGCTCGCGGGTGAGGTCGTCGGCTCCACCGACATCGGCCTGCCGCTGGGCCCGGCCCGCAAGGCGGCCCTGCTCCCGGCCAACGTGGAGGCGTTCGGCAAGGACCTGGGCGTGCCGCAGGAGGAGGTGCGGCTCTATCTCGCCCTGCGCGAGGCCGCCCACCAGCGGCTGTTCGCGCACGTGCCGTGGCTGCGCTCGCACCTGTTCGGCGCGGTCGACGGCTATGCGCGCGGCATCAAGGTCGACACGGCCAAGCTGGAGGACGTGGTCGGCCAGTTCGACCCGCAGAACCCCGAGCAGCTGCAGGACGCGCTCCAGCAGGGCATGTTCCAGCCGGAGGACACGCCCGAGCAGAAGGCGGCCCTGGCCCGTCTGGAGACCGCTCTGGCGCTCGTGGAGGGCTGGGTGGACGCGGTGGTGCACGCCGCCGCGAAGCCGCGTCTGGGGTCCGCCGACGCGCTGCGCGAGACGCTGCGCCGCCGGCGCGCGACCGGCGGCCCGGCGGAGCAGACGTTCGCCACGCTGATCGGCCTGGAGCTGCGTCCGCGCCGGCTGCGCGACGCCTCCCGGCTGTGGGCCTCGCTCACGGACGCGCGCGGGGTCGACGGCCGGGACGGCCTGTGGGCCCACCCGGACATGCTGCCGACCGCGACCGACCTGGACGACCCGGACGGTTTCGTGCACCGCGAGCAGCTGGACTTCTCCGAGCTGGACAAAATGCTCGGTGAGGCGGCGGGCGGCGGTCACGACAAGCCCGACCTGCGCAAGAAGGACGACGACGAGACCAAGGGCGACGACACCGAGTGAGCCTCTACGACGACGCGGTCCTGGTCCTGAAGGGGTACGAGGGCCAGGAGGAGCTGCGCCAGTCGTACCTGGACCACCTGGCGGACCGTCCGGACGGCATGTGGAAGGCATGTGACGCCGGTCATGTCACGGCCAGTGCCCTGGTCGTCGACCCCGGGCGCGGCCGGGTGCTGCTCACGCTGCACCGGAAGCTGCGGATGTGGCTCCAGATGGGCGGTCACTGCGAGCCGGGCGACCCGACGCTCGAGGCGGCGGCCCTGCGGGAGGCGACGGAGGAGTCCGGGATCGCGGGACTGACCCTGCTGCCCGGCGGCCCGGTGCGGCTGGACCGGCATCCGATCCCGGCGCCCTGCAACTGGCACTTCGACGTGCAGTACGCGGTCCTGGCCCCGCCCGGCGCAGTGCAGGAGATCAGCGAGGAGTCCCTGGACCTGCGCTGGTTCGGCTACGACGAGGTGGCCGGGGTGGCCGACGAGTCGGTCGTGCGTCTGCTGGAGGCCACGCGCGCCCGGCTCTGACGGGTGTCCGGCGGGTTGTAAGGGGCGTCCGCCCGGCGGTCGCCCCTTACCCGTCTCCGGCTCAGCTCCAGACGTTGCCCTGGTTCTGGCCGCGCGCCCCCTGCTGGCCCATGCCGAACTGGGCGGCGAGGCCCTGCCCGATCACGGCGTTCTGCGGCGGCAGCAGCTCGCTGGGCTGGACGAGCGCGAACCCGGAGCCCATGAAGCTCAGCTCCCAGCCCTCACCGGTGTTGCCGCGCCGGCGCCACACCCCGGAGGAGTGCGTCTGGGCCTGCATCTGCACCCGCAGCCCGGTGGACCAGGCGACGATCGCGTCGGCGTCGCAGTTGACGTACTTGTCGGGCGTGACCCGCATCAGCAGCGGGGCGCCCGAGGTCATCAGGGCGACCCTGCCGCGCCCGGTGATGTTGAGCTGGTACTTCCCGGAGCCGGAGATGCCGTACAGGCTGTCGACGGCGACGACCTCGTAGTGCAGCGAGGAGTCCATGGCGAGGACGTAGGAGCTGTCGACGGTCAGGCCGTCCTGCTCGATGTCCATGATGTGCACGTGCTGGGCGAGGTTGGCGAGGTAGACCGTGCCCTGGCCGTGGCAGCGCATCAGGTCCAGGCCCTCGCCGGTGCGCGCACGCGCGCGTGCCTGCCGGTTGCCCTGGTACTCGGCGTCGAACTCGACCATCCCCTGGTAGGCGACCATGGTGCCCTTGCGGGCGAGGAGGTCGTCGTGGCCGTCCAGGGTGATCCGGAGCATCTGCGCGTTCTGCAGGCTCCAGCGCTCCTGGGTCTGGAGGTCGTTGTGCGCGAAAAGCGGGCTCTGCATGGTGTTCTGGCTCCCCCTCAGCCCCGGACCCGGAGGCGGTCGGTGCTGTCCTCGCTGGGCTGGACGACGACGATGCCCTGTCCGGAGAAGGCCATCTGGTAGGCCTCGCCGCTGCCCCGGCCGATCAGCGACTGCGCCTTGAAGCTGCGCTTGCCCTTCACCTTCAGGTTCGGTGACCAGGCGACGAGCGCGTCCGGATCGACGTACGTCTCGTCCTCACCGCCCCCGCAGTCCACGACGATCGGCGTGCCCCGGGAGGTCAGCGCGACCCAGCCCTGCCCGGAGATCCGCGTGTTCCACAGACCCTGCCCGGCGAACTTCGCGAGCCCCTTGACGCGCTCCACGCCCCAGCTCAGATGGGCGTCGAAGGCGAGGAGGTTGGTGGCGTTGACGGAGATGCCGTCGCCGTTGAGGTTGATCACGACGACATCGGCGCCGTAGTCGGCGAGGTAGAGCAGGCCGTCACCGGAGCACTTCATCAGCGGCGCGCCCTCGCCGGTGGCCCAGTCGCGGGCGATCTGGCGGACGGCCGGCGGGTTGGGCTCGTACTGGATGAAACCCTCGTAGGCGACCATCGACCCCACGCGCGCGAGGAGGTCGTTGCCGGTCTGCAGGGCGACCTTCAGCATGTGGTTGCCGTGGTTCTCCATGCGGGCGGTGACGGGTGCGGGGGCGAAGCCCGCGAGCGGCTGGTTCATGACGGGCTCCCTTTAGACCTCGTACGGCTGGACGACGATGAAGTTGCCGGGCGCGCCCCGGAACTGGAGGTTGACGCTCTCGCCGGTGTCGCCCGGGTAGGCGTTGCGGCGCATGCGGACCTGGCTGGAGACGATCACCTGGGAGCCGGCCGACCAGGCGACGACGGCGTTGCAGTCGGCGAAGGTGGTCGGCGTGACCGGCAGCACCACGGGAGTGCCGTGCGTCTTGACGACGATGGTGCCGGTGCCCTGGAACTGCATAGTGAACAGCGCGCCGCCGGGGATGCCGTGGCCCTCGATCCGGCGGACCTCGTAGCTCAGGCTCTCGTCGAAGGCGAGGACGTTCTCCGCGGACACGCAGATCGCGTCGCCCTGGAGCTCGACGGGGTGCAGGTGGGCGGAGTTCTCGGCGAGGAAGACCTGGCCCTGCCCGGAACAGCGCATGAGCTGCATCTCCTGGCCGGTGGCGTTGCCCACGACGCGGCCCATGAAACCGGCGCCCTTGTAGCCGAAGTCGACCTTGCCCTGGTAGAGCACCATGCTGCCCTGCCGGGCCAGCACCGGCTGCCCTGCGATGCCGAGGTCGACGCGGACGAGCGTCTTGTTCTGCTGCGTCCAGCGCTGCCCGGTCGGCGTCTCCTTGAACGCCTGGAGCGCGGCCGTCACGCCGGCACCGCCCTGGGGTGCGCCCTGCGGCACTTCGTAGGCGGCGGGCCGGCCGGGTGCCTGTCCGTAGCCCGGCGGCATGGGCGGGGCGGGCTGGCCGGCGCCGTAGGGAGCGGGCGGCTGGCCGTATCCGGGGGGCATCGGCGCGCTCGGCTGGCCGCCGTACGACGGCTGCTGGGGCGGCTGGCCGTAGGGCGCGGGAGCCGTGGGGGCGGGGGTCACGGGCGCGGCCGGCGGGGGAACGGTGCCGCCGGGCGGGGTCAGGGGGGCGACGACCGTGGGGGCGACGTGCACGTTCGGCGCGGGAGCCGGGGCCGGGGGCGGAGTGTGGCCGGGCGGCGGGGCGAAGCCCTGCGGGGCGGGAGCGGGCTGCGGGGCCGGGGCGGGCGCAGCTTGCGGGGCCGGGGCAGGGGCGGGCTGCGGGGTCGCCTGGGCCGGCGGTGCGGCGAACGCGGGCGGGGCGAAGCCGGGGACCGCGCCGGGCTGCGGTTGCTGTGGCTGCTGCGGGGCGGCGGGGGCCTCCTCCTCCAGCACCTCGCCGCCGAAGTTCTTCAGCAGCGCCTCCAGGCCGCCGTCGAAGCCCTGTCCGACCGCGGCGAACCGCCATCCGTCCTTGAAGTAGAAGTCACCGAGCATCACGGCCCGCTCGGTGGAGAACTCGGAGCCGTCGAAGGAGTACCGCGCGACCTCCTCGCCGCCCGCCACGATGCGCAGGTACCCGGGGGCTATCTGCGACATCTGGCCGGCGCCGTCGATGGTCGCCGTGAAGGACAGCTTGCGGATCTGGGAGGGGATCCGGTCGAGGGTGACCCGGAAGGACTCGGTGTCGCCCGCCTGCGCGCCCAGCAGCTGGATCGACTCCTCGGGCGACTTCGGCTGGTTGAAGAAGACGAAGTACCGGTCGTCCGAGAGCCGTTCGTCGGCGTCCAGGCCGAAGCAGCTGATGTCGAAGGTCAGACCGGGAGCCGAGATCTGCACGCCTACGTACAGATCCGTGCCCAGCGTGAGGTCACTGATCCTGGCCTTGTGGCCGCGTTGGAATTCCCTGGCCATGCGTTACGACCGTCCCCCATCCCGAGTGTGAGTGCGTCGCGCCAGGCTAACGGCAAAGACCGACAGTGCCGCCGAAGGGTCCTGGTCGGTACAGAGCCGGTACACAATCACATACGACCGCGGACACACCTGGGCCGCCGGTGCGTCAAGGGCGCCGGCGGGCAGGGTGTCAGGCGTTCTGTTCGCCGCGCGCGCCGGGCACATGGGGCAGCCGTGCGGCCGCGACGACCCCTTCCAGATAGCCGCGGGCCCGCTCGGTCCGCGGATAGGCCTCCAGCAGCCGCCAGAAGTCGGGGCCGTGCCCGGGGACCAGCAGATGCGCCAGCTCGTGGCAGAGCACGTAGTCCACGACGTACTCCGGCATCCCCTGGAGGCGGTGCGAGAGCCGGATGCTGCCCTCGGCGGGGGTGCACGAACCCCAGCGGGTGTTCTGGTTGGTGACCCAGCGCACGGAGGCGGGCCGGGCGCGGCCGGCGAAGTACTGGGCCGACAGCCGCTCGGCGCGCTCGGCCAGCTCGGCGTCGCCCAGTATCTTCCTGCTCTCCTGGGCGGCGAGTTTGTCGAGCATGACGGTCACCCAGCGCTGTTCCTCCGCCTTGGACATCCGGGCGGGGATCAGTACGACGGTGCGGTCGCCCTCGCGGTACGCGGAGACCGTCCGACGGCGCCGGGCGCTCCTGCGGACCTCGATCGCGCTCGCCCCCGAGCCGCCGGGCGGCTGGGTCGTCGTGCTGCGCTGTGGTTCACCGGCGCGGTACAGAGGGTCGGCGGGCACGCCCCGACGTTACCCGGTGGGCGAGGGCAAAGTCCCGGCTCCGGGACGGTTCCCCGCCGATCCCCCACCATGTGTTTGATTCGTACGACCGCTCCGCCGATCTTGTTTGCCCATGTTCAGCCCACTGCCGCCCGGCGGCACGCCCGATTTGTACGACTGACCCGTCCGCCTGTGGATAACTTTCGGCGCCCGGCGGCGGGCCCGGGCATGCTGGCAGGCGTCGGCGGATCGGGACCGGGCCACCGGCGAAGGCGCGGTCCGCGTCTCCCTTCCACTCTTCTCCGCTTTCGGCTCATGGGTCTTTTCGACAGGTACGGGGGTCTGGCATGCATCCGATGGTGAAGCCCGCGCTGCGGCGCGGCTGGCGCGACCGCGGCACCGTGCAGTTCGGGATGACCCCGGCGCACGCGGTGACGCTGGGCCCGGTGGACCCGGCGACGGAGGGCCTGCTGAAGCTGCTCGACGGCACCCGCGGGCTGGCCTCGCTGCGCGCGGAGAGCGGCCGGGCGGGGGTGCCGGCCGCCCGGGTCGACACCCTGGTGGCCCGGCTGGCCCGGGCGGGTCTCGTCGACGACGCCCGTGGCGGCGGTCCGGCCGCGGACGCGCTGCGGGAGAAGACGGATGTCCTCGACCGATTGCGCCCCGACCTGGCCTCGCTGTCCCTCCTCACACCCGAGCCCGGTGGCGCACCGGCCCGGCTCGCCGCCCGGCGCGCGCTGCGGGTCCGGGTGCGGGGCGCGGGCCGGGTCGGCGCCCTGCTGGCGTCGGTGCTGGCGGGCGCCGGTGTGGGCGAGGTCGACGTGCACGACGTGGGCCGCGTGGAACCGTGGGACCTGGCGCCGGGCGGGCTGACCGCCGAGTCGCTCGGCGACCGCCGGGACGCGGCGGCGCGGGCCGCCGTCCGCCGCTCCGCACCCGGGCGCCCGCCGCGCCATGCCCACCGCCCGGGGTCGGGCGCCGGCGACCCGGGCTTCTCCCTGGTGATCCTCGCGCCCCGGGAGGACATCGCCGTGCACGCCCCGGACCCGTGCGCCGCCGAACCGCTCCTGGCCTCCGGCACACCCCATCTGTACGCCGGTGTGGTGGAGGGCACGGGCGTCGTCGGTCCGCTGGTCCTGCCGGGCGAGTCGGCCTGCGCCGGATGTCTGGACCTGGGCCGCCGGGACCGGGATCCGGTCTGGCCCCGGCTGGTCACCCAGTGGCGCTCCGGCCGGACCCGCCGGATCGGGGCCTGCGACCTGGCCCTGGCCACGACGGTGGCCGGTCTCGCCGCGGCCCATGCCCTGGCCTTCCTGGACGGACGGTCACCGGCCGGCGCGGGCACCCGCTGGGAGGTCTGTCTGCCCGGCCTGGACTGGCGCGCCCGCCCGGTCCGGCCGCATCCGGAGTGCGGCTGCGGTGCGGCGAGGAGAGGTGAACGGGAGCGCTCCTCAACCGACGGCGGGCGGCGCGAGACAATGGCGGTGCAACGGCCGTCGACGGAGCGACAACGCCAAGCAGGCGCGGCACGGCCGACTGGGACCTGGAGGGCGCATGTCTGATCTTCCCCGGAAGGCGGTCACCCGTACCGCCAAGCTCGCCGCGCTCCCGCTCGGCTTCGCCGGCCGGGCGACCTGGGGGCTGGGCAAGCGGATCGTGGGCGAGTCCGCGGAGCTGGTCGGCCGCGAGCTGCAACAGCGCACGGCGGAGCAGTTGTTCAAGGTGCTCGGCGAGCTGAAGGGCGGTGCGATGAAGTTCGGGCAGGCCCTGTCCGTCTTCGAGTCGGCGCTGCCGGAGGAGGTCGCCGGCCCCTACCGGGCGGCCCTGACCAAGCTCCAGGAGGCCGCCCCGCCGATGCCGACCCGCACGGTGCACGCGGTGCTCGAGGAGCGGCTGGGCGCGGACTGGCGGGAGCTGTTCGAGGAGTTCGAGGACAAGCCGGCCGCCGCGGCCTCGATCGGCCAGGTGCACCGGGCGGTGTGGCACGACGGCCGCGAGGTGGCGGTCAAGGTGCAGTACCCGGGTGCCGGTGAGGCGCTCCTGTCCGATCTCGGCCAACTGAGCCGCTTCGCCCGGCTGTTGGGTCCGCTGATCCCGGGCATGGACATCAAGCCGCTGATCGCGGAGTTGCGGGACCGGGTCTCCGAGGAACTGGACTACGGCCTGGAGGCCGAGGCCCAGGCCGTGCACGCGCGGGAGTTCGCCGGTGACCCGGACGTGGTCGTCCCGGCGGTGGTGCACCAGTGCGAGCAGGTCCTGGTGACCGAGTGGATCGACGGCATCCCGCTGTCGGAGATCATCGCGGACGGCACCGAGGAACAGCGCGACCGGGCCGGTCAGCTGCTGGCCCGCTTCCTCTTCTCGGGCCCGGCGCGCACCGGCCTGCTGCACGCCGATCCGCACCCGGGCAACTTCCGGCTGCTGCCCGGCGGCCCGGGCGGGGAGGACGACTGGCGCCTGGGCGTGCTGGACTTCGGCACGGTCGACCGGCTTCCCGGCGGTCTGCCGACCCCGATCGGCGTCTCCCTGCGGATGACCCTGGACGGCGAGGCGGAGACGGTCTACGAACTGCTCTGCGCGGAGGGGTTCGTGAAGGAGACCATCGAGCTGGACCCGGAGGCGGTCCTGGACTACCTGCTGCCGATCATCGAGCCGGCCCGGGTGGACGCGTTCACCTTCACCCGTTCCTGGATGCGCGGCCAGGCCGCCCGCATCGCCGACCCCCGCTCACCCGCCTACCAGCTCGGCAAGCGGCTCAATCTGCCGCCGGCCTATCTGCTGATACACCGGGTGACCCTCAGCACCATTGGGGTCCTGTGCCAGCTGGGTGCCACGGTCCGGCTGCGGGACGAACTGGAGGAGTGGCTGCCGGGCTTCGCGACCGGTGCGGCCGAGGCCGGCCCGGACGAGGAGGAATCCGCGGCGGGGGCGTGACCCGGCGCGCCCGGGGGTTCGGAGCGGGCTTCCCGGCGGGGCGCGACGCGCCGCGGGGGCCGGTCCGTTCGGCCGGACCGGCCCCCGCGGGGAGCTTCGCCTCCCGGGTCCGGGAGGCCACCGCTGCTCAGGTGTTCATCACTGCATGACGGCCATGGCGAGCGCGCGGCGCGCGCGCAGCGAGGCGCGCTCGGCCCGGCGCTGCATCCGCTGGGCGACCGCCAGGCGCATGGCCCGGCGTTCCCGTACGGCGTCATGAAGCCGGTCGTGCATATGCGCGCGAGCCAGGGCTTCTTGCATGAGTTGCATCTCACGGTTCCTGTTCTGGCGCGCTTCAGTCGCGCCGGTGTTGGTGGAGTCTGGGATCGCGGAGCCGGCGGGCTCGCTGGTGGACGGCTTCATCGGGGCCTGCTTCTTGGGGTCGTGCGTGAGGGGGCGGTCGATTGTTCCTGCGGTGTTCATGCCGTGACCGGGTTCTTCCGCGGGCGGCCGCGCGGCCGCTTCCGGGCGACGACGACACCCTGGACGAACAGCTCGCCACCCCAGACGCCCCAGGGCTCGCGCCGCTCCTTGGCTCCGGCGAGGCATGCCTCGATCAGCGGGCAGGTGCGGCACAGGGACTTGGCGTACTCCACGTCCGCGGGCGACTCGGCGAAGAAGACCTCCGGGTCGTAGGAGCGGCAGGGTACGGCTACGCCGAGGTTCTCGATGGCGTCGTCGAGCGCGGTGAGCGCGGTGAGGGGGGTCAAGGTGGAGTCCTCCGTGAGGCCGGGCGGGGGGATCGTTTGCGAAGGCGGTACGGACGGGGCGTGCGCTTCGAGTTGCACGATCGGTCTTCCTCGTCTGTTCGTTCCGGCCGGTTGACCGGGTGTCGGCTTGGTACCGGGTTCTTTTCTTGTCCCGAGGCCCCTTCGCTCCGCCGTCCCGTTCGGGACAAACAGAAGGGCCGCGGATCCCGGATGGGGTTCCGCGGCCCTGAAGGCGCCGGCCTGATCGGCGATCAGGCTGGATCACTCCAGGGTTCTGGCCCACGGAAGGCCCACATCAGGTGGTGCTGCGTCGTCTGCTTCCGGAATCCGGCACCGGCCGCCGCAAAGGCATAGGCGTGCGCCTGTGCCACTACCGCTTCCAGTGCCTTGCTCGGTCGCTCATCGCGCTCGCGGACGGGAAGGCCCGCGGGGGCGACGGAGGACGCCGGACGCACGGCAGGGATGCCGGACAGACCGGTGCCCTGGTTCGAGGCGCCGAGCATGCACGCGGAGACGGCCGAGCGATCGGTCAGTTTGGCCGTGCTGATGGTGCTGAAGTTGATGCTGATCACTGGACTCGCCTCCTCTCGGCGTCTCAGGGACTGGAGTGAACCAGTCCGCTCGGATATGCAAGTACAACACGGAACCGGGGCCTTCGAGAAGGCCGCTGCTTCCGTGCCTAGAACCTATGGGGATTGCCGGGGCATGCGCAAACTATTTTTTCGACGAGTTCCCCTCAGTCGTCCCCGTCGGCCCCATCAGGCTCCTGACCTGCACAGATGGCCAGAACATCGGCACCGTAGGTGCGTAGCTTGCGGCTGAGGACACCAGGGATGCGGGCGAGTTCGGCGGAGGTCTCCGGGCAGGCTTCCGCGATGGCCATGAGCGTGCGGTCCGTGAAGACACAGAAGTCCGGCTGGCCGCTGCGCTCGGCCTGGACCGCCCGCCACTCGCGCAGCCGCTCGTAGAGCCCTTCGTCCATGTCCGAGGGGCAGTCCGCGCAGCGCATCAGCTTCATCTCGCCCGCGTCGGTGAGCGTGCGGCCGCAGACCCGGCAGCGGGCGGGGGTGCGCTGGGTGCGCCGGGGGGCGGCGACGGCACCGGCGGTGAACCCGCGCTCGACTCCGCCGCCCGTGCCGGCGCCGGTGTGTCCGACGGTGGGGGTGGTGCCGGGGCGCAGGCCGTCCAGGAAGCGGCTCGGTCTGCGGTTGGGGCGTCCGCCGGGCGAGCGGGACAGGGCCCAGGAGACATGGAGGCGTTCCCGGGCGCGGGTGACGCCGACGTAGAGCAGCCGGCGCTCCTCCTCGATCTGCTCGTCCGTGCGGGCGTAGGTGATGGGCATCATGCCCTCGGCGACGCCGACCAGGAAGACGACGTCCCACTCCAGGCCCTTGGCGGCGTGCAGAGAGGCGAGGGTGACGCCCTGGACGGTCGGGGCGTGCTGGGCGTTCGCCCGCTCGTCCAGTTCGGCGACGAAGTCGGCGAGGGTGGCCGTGGGCCGGGCGGCGGCGAGGTCGTGGGCGAGACCGACCAGGGCGGCCAGGGATTCCCAGCGCTCCCGGACGGCGCCGGAGCCGGCCGGCGGCTCGGTGGTCCAGCCCTCGCCGGACAGCACCGCCCGCACCTGCGAGGGCAGGTCCACGGCGTCGTCCAGCAGGGAGTCGTTGCCGCCGAAGCGGGCCGCACCGCGCAGGGCGACGCCGGCCTTGCGGACCTCTGGCCGGTCGAAGAAGCGCTCGGCTCCGCGCAGCTGGTAGGGGACCCCGGCGTCGGCCAGCGCCTGCTCGTAGGTCTCGGACTGGGAATTCGTGCGGAACAGCACGGCGATCTCGGCGGCGGGGACGCCGGCGTCGATCAGTTCGCGGATGCGCCGGGCGGCACCCTCGGCCTCGGCGGGCTCGTCGGTGTACTCGGTGTAGACGGGCTCGGGTCCCGGGGGACGCTGGGAGACGAGTTCCAGCCGGTGTCCGGCGGCGCGGCCCTTCGCCTGGGCGAGCAGGCCGTTGGCGAGGCGCACCACCTGAGGGGTAGAGCGGTAGTCACGGACCAGCTTCACGACCGTGGCTCCGGGGTGCCGGACACGGAAGTCGAGCAGATGATCGGGGGTTGCTCCGGTGAACGAATAGATCGTCTGGCTGGCGTCGCCCACGACGCACAGGTTGTCCCGGTCGCCGAGCCACAGGTCCAGCAGCCGCTGCTGGAGGGGGCTGACGTCCTGGTACTCGTCCACGACGAAGTGCTGGTACTGCGCGCGGACCTGTTCGGCGATGTCGTGCCGGTCCTGGAGGACGGCGACGGTCAGCAGCAGGACGTCCTCGAAGTCGATCACCGCGCGGTCGCGCTTGAGGTCCTCGTAGGCGGCGTAGAGGTGGGCGATCTCGGCCGGGTCGCGCGGGGCCTCCCGGCCGGCCTTCGCAGCCGCGTACGGATAGTCGGCGGGGACGGTCTGGGTGACCTTGGACCATTCGATCTCGGCGGTCACGTCCCGCAGCTCGTTGCGGTCGAGGCGGGTGCCCAAGGAGGCGGCCGCGTCGGCCACCAGCTGGATCTTGCGGTCCACCAGCCGGGGCATGGAGCCGCCGATCGCTTTCGGCCAGAAGTACTGGAGCTGGCGCAGGGCGGCGGAGTGGAAGGTGCGGGCCTGGACGCCCTGGGCGCCGAGCTGGCGCAGCCGGCCGCGCATCTCTCCGGCGGCGCGGGCGGTGAAGGTGACGGCGAGCACGCTGGACGGCTGCAGGATGCCGGCGCGAACCCCGTAGGCGATGCGGTGGGTGATCGCCCGGGTCTTGCCCGTGCCCGCTCCGGCCAGCACGCACACCGGCCCGTGCAGGGCGGTGGCCACCTCGCGCTGCTCGGGGTCGAGCCCTTCGAGCACCGCGTCGGGCGACTCCGGTACCCGCGGGAAGAGGGTGGAATGCGTTGCTGCTGTCACACCGCCATGCTGCCAGGTCGCCCGGGACGGCTGTGCGAGTTGTCCACAGGCGGGGGCTGACAGTCGTACTGATTACAGGCTGATCGTCGTACTGATGCGGCAGGCATCACACCGACCGCGCGCGGCGAGGGCCGGGGGTCATACCCCGCCCGGGAATGAGGTTCCGCCCGCCCGCGTTCTCCTTCACGACGAGATTTTCCGAGCCGTGCGAGGAGAGCGAAAGAGATGCAGGGCACTGTGACGATGTACAGCACGACGTGGTGTGGCTACTGCCGGCGGCTGAAGAGCCAGCTGGACCGGGAGGGCATCGCGTACAGCGAGATCAACATCGAGCAGGACCCCGAGTCCGCCGCTTTCGTGGAGAAGGCGAACGGCGGCAACCAGACGGTCCCGACCGTACTCTTCCCGGACGGCACCACGCTGACGAACCCGTCGCTGGCCCAGGTGAAGCAGAAGCTCGCCGCATAACGCTCGGCGGTTCGCGCCGCGACCGACGTGAAGGGCGGCCCCGGCAGGACCGGGGCCGCCCTTCACGTGTCACACGAAGCCGCGGGTCGGCAGGGGCTTGCCGTACCACATCTCGATCAGCCGGGCCGCGATGGAGATGCCGTAGGGCGGCAGCACCTCGCCGGACTCGAAAGCCGCGTCCAGCTCCTCCCGGGAGAACCAGCGCGCCTCGTGGATCTCGTCGCCGTCGACGTCGATCTCGGTGGACGTGGCGCGGGCTATGAAGCCCAGCATCAGGCTGGACGGGAAGGGCCAGGGCTGGCTGGCGACGTACTCGACCGGGCCGACGGTGACGCCGACCTCCTCGCACACCTCACGGCGCACCGCCTGCTCGATGGACTCGCCCGGCTCGACGAACCCGGCGAGCGTGGAGAAGCGGCCCTCAGGCCAGTGGACCTGCCGGCCGAGCAGGATGCGGTCCTCCTCGTCCGTCACCGCCATGATCACGGCCGGGTCGGTGCGCGGGTAGTGCTCGGCGCCACAGGCCTGGCAGCGGCGGATGTGGCCGGCCGCCGCGATGACCGTGCGCTCACCGCAGCGGGAGCAGAAGCGGTGGGTGCGCTGCCAGTTCTCCAGGCCGACGGCGTGCACCATGAGCCCGGCGTCGCGCGGCGACAGCAGCAGCCCGGCCTCCCGCAGGCCCGCCGGGCGCGCGGACTGGTCGATCCGGCCGGGCAGCGAGTCCTTCTGCAGCGCGAAGTAGCTGACGCCCTCCTCGTCGATGCCGAGGAAGTAGCGGTGTGCCTCGGTGAGCGGCGCCTCGAACGACGGCGTCATGACGAGTTCGGTCCGGCCGTCCGGCGTCTCGTCGATGAGCACCTGGCCGCCGGAGACCACGAAACAGCGGGTCGTGGGGTGGCTCCACGCCGCCGCGAGCCAGGCCTCGTCCAGCCGGTGGTGGGCGGCGCGGTCGATGCCGCTCGGGGCGGTCAGCGAGATGGGTCGGTCGGCTGTGTGGTCGGTCCAGGTGGTCACGTGTGCTTCCAACTCCCCCAGTACAGCGGTTTGCGGCGGTCGGTTCGGCGGGACGTGGGCGGGAGGGCACCGGGTCGGGCGCGGGCGGGGCGGGCGGGACGGTCCTTCCAGTGTGCCCCGCGCGCGGTGCCCTTCCGTACGGCGCCGACCGGTCAGGGCGCGGTGCGCCAGTTCCGGGCCAGGTCGTCCCATAGGTAGGCGCTGGTCTCGACGCCCTTGAGGAGGAGGTCCAGCTCGACCTTCTCGTTGGGAGCGTGCCAGCCGTCGGACGGGACGGAGATGCCCAGGAAGAGCACCGGCGCGCCGAGGACTTCCTGGAGGTCGGCGGCGGGTCCGGAGCCGCCCTCGCGGGTGAAGCGGACCGGTTTCTCGAAGGCGCGGCCCATGGCGCGGGCCACGGACCGCAGCGCGGGGTGGTCGAGCGGGGTCAGGCACGGGCGCGTGGCGGAGCCGAAGAGGATCTCGCACCGGATGCCGGCGGGCACCTGCTCGGCGGCCCAGGCACGGACGGCCTTCTCGATGTGGTCCCGGTCCTGGCCGGCGACCAGTCGGAACGACAGCTTCACCATGGCCGTGGACGGGATGATCGTCTTGCTGCCGGGGCCCTGATAACCGCCGCCTATGCCGTTGACCTCGGCGGTGGGCCGGGCCCAGACGCGCTCCAGGGTGGTGTAACCGGCCTCGCCGTGCGTGGCGTACGACTTGGCCGTGCGCAGCCAGCTCTCCTCGTCGAAGGGCAGCTCGGCGAACAGCTCGCGCTCGCGGTCGGTCAGCTCCACGATGCCGTCGTAGAAGCCGGGTACCGCCACGCGCCCGTGCTCGTCGTGCAGGGCGGCGACCAGGCGGGCGGCGGCGGTGGCCGGGTTGGGCACGGCACCGCCGAAGGAGCCGGAGTGGATGTCCTGGTCCGGTCCGTGGAACCGGATCTCGCACTCCGCCAGGCCGCGCATGCCGGTGCACACGGTCGGGGTGTCCTCGGACCACATGCCGGTGTCGGAGACGATCACGGCGTCGGCGGCGAGCCGTCCCGCCCGCTCCTCCACCAGCGCCCGGAAGTGCGGGGAGCCGGACTCCTCCTCGCCCTCGATCAGCAGCTTGAGGCCGACGGCCGGCGCGGTGCGGCCGGTCGCGGCGAGGTGGGCGCGGAGGCCGAGTGTGTGGAAGAACACCTGGCCCTTGTCGTCGGCCGCCCCGCGCGCGTAAAGGCGGCCGTCGCGCACGACCGGCTCGAAGGGGTCGCTGTCCCAGCCGTCCTCACGGGCGGCGGGCTGGACGTCGTGGTGGCCGTAGACCAGGACCGTCGGGGCATGCGGGTCGTCCGAGGGCCACTCGGCGAAGACGGCGGGGGCGCCCGGGGTCTGCCAGACCTCCACGGTGGGGAAGCCGATGTCCTGGAGCTTGCCGGCGAGCCAGTCGGCGCTGCGCCGTACGTCGGGCGCGTGATCGGGCCGGGCCGACACGGAGGGGATGCGCAGCCACGCGGCGAGGTCGTCGAGGAAGGCGGCGCGGTGCTGCTCGATGTACGTGCGGACGGCGCTGTCCGGGGTCTGGCTCATGCTCCGAGCCTATCGGCCCGCACCGACAACCTCGGCGGGCGGTTCGTCACACTCAGGTCGCCTCCCGTGTGCTCTCCGTCTCACCCGTGAGCAGCCGCTCCAGCGCGGCCCGGTCCGGCAGGCCCTCGGGGCGTACGACCTCGCCGGTGCGCACGTACAGGAAGGCGGCCGTGACCGACTCGGGCGGGACGCCGTGCTGCTCGGCCCAGCCGAGGCGGTACACGGCGAGCTGGAGCGGGTCGGCGGTGCGGGTGCGGCCGGTCTTCCAGTCGAGGATCTCGTACGTCGCCTCGTCGCCGTCGCCGTTTTTGTAGACGGCGTCGATGCGGCCCCGGATGACGCGGCCGGCCAGGGTGATCTGGAAGGGGGCTTCCACCCGGTAGGGCGTGCGCCGGGCGTACTCGGTGCGTTCGAAGGCCTCCTTCAGGGCTTCCAGGTCGTGTTCGTCGGCGATCTCGGCGTCGCCGCCGGGCAGCTCGTCGGGCTCCAGCAGGGGCAGGGTCAGTTCCTCGAAGCGGGCCTCGACCCAGGCGTGGAACCGGGTGCCCCGGCGCGCGGCCGGTTGCGGGGGGCGCGGCATGGGGCGCGCGAGTTCCTGCGCGAGCCCGTCGGGGTCCTCGGCGAGCCGCAGCAGCTGGGACGCGGTGAGCGTGGCGGGCAGGGGGACCTCGGTGACGGCCTGCCGGGCGCGCAGCAGCTCTCCGGTGAGCGCGTCCAGGTCACGGTCCCAGGAGGCGATGGTGCGGGCCTCCTCCGGGGTGAGGCCGGTGCCGGGCCGCGGCGCGGCGGACCGGGGGCCGTCCTGCGGGGCGGACGCCTGGTGCGGGACCAGACCGGTGGGGTCGCCGGTTCCTGGGCCGTAGGGCTGCTCCTCGTCACCGCCGGGCTCGTCGCCGTAGGGCGGCAGATCGTCCTCGTGGGGGGCGTGCTCATACGGATCACCGTCGTACGGGTCGCCGTAGGAGTCTTCGTAAGGCTCCTCGTCGTACGGGGCGTCGTACGGCTCCTCGCCGTACAGGTCCTCGTACGGGTCGTCGTCCGGTGGTGCGGGCCAGTCCGGGTGTTCGTCGCCGGCGGGGTCGTGCAGGGCCGGGCCGGGGCCCCCGGGGCTCGCGGCAAGGGCGTCCAGGTGGGCGAGGACGGTCCGGGCGGCGGCGCGGCGACGGGCCAGCGCGCCGGCGTCCAGCGGGAGCGGCCACACCTGGTCGGCGCCGGCCGTGTGCAGGGCCGGGTTCTCCGCGTCCTCGGCGGGCTCCTCCGCCCACGCCTCGATCTCGCCGTACCCGGCGGCGCAGTGGTCGTACAGGGCCTTCAGGAAGTCGGAGGGGCCGCGCTTCTTCTTCTGGCTGGGTCCCCACCAGTGGCCGGAGCCGAGCAGGAGCGAGCGGGGGCGGGTGAAGGTGACGTAGCCGAGGCGCAGCTCCTCGGTGTGCTGGTGGTCCTTCATGGCCTCGTGGAAGGACTTCATGCCGCGCGCGTCCCAGCTGTCGACGTCGGGCAGGGTGTCGGTGTCGCCGCGCAGGGCGTGCGGCAGCACCTTGGCCTGGGCGGTCCACTTCTCGCGGCCCTGGGCGCTGGGGAAGGTGCCGGTGACGAGTCCGGGGACGGCCACGACGTCCCACTCCAGGCCCTTGGACTTGTGCGCGGTGAGCACCTTGACGGTGTTCTCGCCGCCGGGCAGCGCGTTGTCGAGCCCCTTCTCGTACTGGGCGGCGGTGCGCAGGAAGCCGAGGAAGGCCAGGAGGGTGGCCTCGCCGTCGCCGGCGGCGAAGGACGCGGCGATGTCCAGGAAGTTGGACAGGGTCTCGCGGCGCCGGGCGGCCAGCGCGTGCGGTGACGCCGACAGCTCCACTTCGAGGCCGGTGACGGCGAGGACGCGGTGCAGGACGTCCATCAGCGGGTCGGACAGCGAGCGGCGCAGGTCGCGCAGCTCGGCGGCGAGATGGGCGAAGCGCACGCGCGCGTCCGCCGAGAACGGCAGCCCGTCGTCGTCCCCGTAGCCCTCGGCCGGCGTTTCCAGGAAGGTGTCCAGGGCGTCGGCTAGCGATATCACCTCGGCCGGGTCGACGCCCTCGACGGCCGCCGCGAGCCGGCGGTCGGGGTCGTCGGCGGCGTCCACGCGCGCGTGGGCGACCAGCAGGCGGGCCCGGCGGCCCAGCAGGGCGAGATCGCGGGGGC
Organism: Streptomyces sp. DSM 40868; assembly: GCF_011820545.1. NCBI lineage: Bacteria > Bacillati > Actinomycetota > Actinomycetes > Kitasatosporales > Streptomycetaceae > Streptomyces > Streptomyces sp. DSM 40868. The sequence goes on along the minus strand of NZ_CP050504.1, from coordinate 5,769,421 downwards.
CGATGCGCCAGCGCGGTCCGGTCAGCAGGCGCACCAGGGCGGCGTTGGCGCCGGGGTCCTGGAGGACCTCGCAGACGGCGACGAGGTCGGCGATCTCGGGCAGGTGCAGCAGCCCGGACAGGCCGACCACCTCGACGGGGATGTCCCGGGCGACCAGGGCGCCCTGGATCTCGGCGAAGTCGGTCGCGGTCCGGCACAGGACGGCGATCTCGCCGGGTGGCGTGCCGGTGCGCACGAGGTGGGCGAGGGAGTCGGCGATCCAGTCGATCTCCTCGGCGTGGGTGGGCAGCAGGGCGCAGCGGACCGTGCCGTCGTACTCGGCGCCGGGCGCCGGGCGAAGGGCCTCCACGCCCGCGTGCATGGCGCGCAGGGGCGCGGCGAGGCCGTTGGCGAGGTCGAGCAGGCGCCCGCCGCTGCGGCGGTTCTCGCTCAGTGCCTGCCGGGCGGCCGGCCGCCCGTCGGCGCCCGGGAAGTGGTCGGGGAAGTCGTCCAGGTTGGCGACGGAGGCGCCGCGCCAGCCGTAGATGGCCTGGCAGGGGTCGCCGACGGCGGTCACCGGGTGGCCGGTGCCGCCGCCGAACAGGCCGGCCAGCAGGACGCGCTGGGCCACGGAGGTGTCCTGGTACTCGTCCAGGAGGACCACGCGGAACTCCTCGCGCAGCAGGCGGCCCACCTCGGGGATGCCGGCGAGGCGGGCCGACAGGGCGATCTGGTCGCCGAAGTCGAGCAGGTCCCGCCGTCGCTTCTCGGCTCGGTAGCGCTGGACGAGGTCGGCGAGTTCCCGGCGGGCGGCGGCCGTCTCCGGGACCTTGCGCAGGTCGGCGTTGGTGAGCTTGGCCCCCTCCAGGGTGCGCAGCAGACCGGCGTCCCAGGCGCGCAGTTCCTCGGGGTCGACGAGGTGTTCGGCGAGTTCGGAGTCGAGGGCGAGCAGGTCGCTGACCAGGTCGGCGAAGGAGCGGGTCAGCGCCGGGTACGGTCCCGGGGCCTCGCGCAGGACACGCGCGGCGAGCTGGTAGCGGGTGGCGTCGGCGAGCAGCCGGGAGCTGGGCTCCAGGCCGATGCGCAGGCCGTGGTCGGTGAGCAGCCGGCCGGCGAAGGCGTGGTACGTCGAGATGACCGGCTCGCCCGGCGGGTTGTCGGGGTCGACGGAGTCGGCGTCGGTGACCCCGGCCTTGATCAGCGCCTTGCGGACGCGCTCGGCCAGCTCGCCGGCGGCCTTGTTGGTGAAGGTCAGGCCGAGGACCTGCTCGGGGGCGACCTGACCGGTGCCGACCAGCCAGACCACGCGGGCCGCCATCACGGTGGTCTTGCCCGACCCGGCGCCGGCCACGATCACCTGCGGGGCGGGCGGCGCGGTGATGCAGGCCGTCTGCTCCGGGGTGAACGGGATGCCGAGGAGCTCCTTGAGCTGCTCGGGGTCGGTGAGAGGGGCGGACATGTCGAAAGAGGCTAGCGGCGGGCACTGACAATCGGGCACGGATCGGTCGCCCGGGATGGAAGAAACGCAGGTCAGCGTGGGTGGTGGGGTACGTCACGCGTGCCGCGGGGACTCACTCCACGACGTGCCGGCCCTCCGGACGCGCGCTGCACGAGGCGCGGAAGGCGCAGTGTGCGCAGTGCTGGCCGGCGCTGGGGGTGAACCGCTCGTCGAGGACCTTGCCGGCAGCCGTGGCCAGCAGCTCGCCGACCCACTCCTGCGCCGTCGGCTCCTGCGTCTGGACCTTGGGCAGGCTGTCGCCCCCGTCGCGCTTGGCGGCGCCCTGGCGGAGGTGGACCAGTTCGGCACCGCCCGGTTCGGGGCGGGCGCCGTCGAAGGCGGTGTCGACGGCGCCTTCCCGGATGGCGAGCTGGTACACGGCGAGCTGGGGGTGGCGCTCCACCTCGCGCGCGGTGGGCGCCTGCTTGCCGGTCTTGAAGTCGACGACGTAGGCCCGGCCCGCGGCGTCCTTCTCCACGCGGTCCATCTGGCCGCGGATGCGGACCTGGTAGTCGCCCGCTTCGAGGGTGACGTCGAAGTCCTGCTCGCTGGCCACCGGGGTACGGCCGGCCCGGTCCAGCACATGCCAGTTCAGGAAGCGTTCGAGCGCCACGCGCGCGTTCTCCTTCTCCTGCCGCGACTTCCAGGGCGCGTCGAAGGCGAGCGCGTTCCACACCGAGTCCAGGCGCTCCATGAGGACGTCGAGGTCGGCGGGGGTACGGCCGGAGGCGACCTCGTCGGCGAGGACGTGCATGACATTGCCGAAGCCCTGCGCGGTGGTGGCGGGGGCGTCGGCCTTCACCTCGCGGCCCAGGAACCACTGGAGCGCGCAGGTGTTGGCGAGCTGGTCGAGGGCGCTGCCGGAGAGCACCACGGGCTGGTCCCGGTGGCGCAGCGGCACCTTGCTCTCGGTCGGCTCGTACATGCCCCACCAGCGGTAGGGGTGAGCGGACGGCACCAGCGGACGGCCGTCCTCGTCGGCGAGCGCGGCGAGCCGGGCCAGGCGGCGGGCGGCGGCCTCGCGCAGCGCGGCGGACACGCGCGGGTCGACCGTGGTGGCGCGCAGCTCGGCGACGAGCGCGGCGACGGACAGCGGGCGGCGGGGGCGCCCGGTGACGTCCTTGGGCTCGACGCCCAGCTCGGTCAGGAACCTGGACGGCTGGTCGCCGTCGTCGGCCGGGGCCTTCACGGCGGTGACGACGAGCCGGTCACGCGCGCGCGTGGCGGCGACGTAGAACAGCCGGCGTTCCTCGGCGAGCAGCGCGCCCGGGGGCAGCGGCTCGGCGAGGCCGTCGCGGCCGATGCGGTCGGCTTCCAGCAGCGAGCCGCGGCGCCGCAGGTCGGGCCACAGCCCCTCCTGGACGCCGGCGACGACGACCAGCCGCCACTCCAGGCCCTTGGAGCGGTGCGCGGTCATCACGCGGACGGCGTCGGGGCGTATCGCGCGGCGCGTGAGCGTGTCGGCGGCGATGTCCTCGGCCTCGATCTCCGCCAGGAAGTTCAGGGCGCCCCGGCCGCCGGTGCGCTCCTCCGCGCGCGCGGCGGTGGCGAACAGCGCGCATACGGCGTCCAGGTCCCGGTCGGCGTTCCGGCCGGCCGCGCCGCCGCGCCGGGCGGCCCGTTCCAGGCGCCCGGGCCACGGTGTGCCCTCCCACAGGTCCCACAGCGCCTCCTCGGCGGTGCCGCCGCCCGCGAGGCGCTCCCGGGCCTTGCGCAGCAGCGCGCCGAGGCGCTGCGCCCCGCGCGCGTACGCCGGGTCGTGCACGGTCAGCCGCTCGGGCTCGGCGAGCGCCCGCGTGAGCAGCTCGTCGGAGGGCGGCGGCAGCGGGTTCCCGGCGGCGCGCTCCTCCTCGCGCAGGGCCCGGCCGAGGCGGCGCAGATCTGCCGCGTCCATGCCGCCGAGCGGGGAGGTGAGCAGGGTGAGGGCGGTCTCGGTGTCGAGCCAGGGGGTGTCCGGGGCCGGTACGGCGGCGTCGGTGCCCTGCCCGGCGGTGCGTCCGGCCTCCTCGGTGGACGACGCGCTCTCCCCCGTACGCGCGGTTTGCCGGGTGGACGACGCGCTCTCGTCCGTACGCGCGGTTCCGTGGCCAGATGACGCGCTCTCGTCCGTACGCTCGTCCTCCCCGGTACCCCCGCCCGCCTCCGAGCCACCGGCTGGCCGCTCCGTGCGCTGCCGCGCCTCCGCCGTGGCGACCGCGCGCAGGGCCGTGAGCAGCGGTGCCACCGCCGGCTCGTGCCGCAGCGGCAGGTCGTCACCGTCGATGTCCACGGGGACACCGGCCGCGGTGAGGGCGCGGCGGAGGCTCGGCAGGGTGCGGGAACCGGCGCGTACCAGGACGGCCATGTCGCTCCAGGGGACGCCGTCCTCCAGGTGCGCGCGGCGCAGGATGTCGGCGATGTTGTCCAGTTCGGCGCCGGCCGTCGGGTACGTGTGGACCTCGACCCGGCCGCCCTCCCGTACGGGGGCCGGGTCGCGGTGGGCGCGCACCTTGTCCGCGGGCAGCCGGGTCAGCGGCATGCGCCGGGTGATCAGGCGGGTGGCGGCCAGCAGGGCGGCGCCGGAGCGGCGGGCGGTGCGCAGTACCTCGACGGGGGCGGGACGGCCGTCCGCGCGCGGGAAGGCGGCCGGGAAGTCGAGGATGCCGTTCACGTCGGCGCCCCGGAAGGCGTAGATCGACTGGTCGGGGTCGCCGAAGGCGACCAGGGTGCGCCCCTGGCCGGCCAGGGCGTGCAGGAGCCGGACCTGGGCGGGGTCGGTGTCCTGGTACTCGTCGACGTACACGGCGTCGTACTGGGCCGCGAGCCGGGCGGCGGTCTCCGGGTGCCGGGCGAGCAGGACCGCGCGGTGGACCAGTTCCGCGTAGTCGATCACGCCCTGGAGGTCGAGGGTGTCGAGGTACTCGGCGAGGAACGCGGCGGCGGCCCGCCAGTCGGGGCGGCCGATGCGGCCCGCGAAGGCGTCCAGGGCCTCCGGGCCGAGGCCCAGCTCGCGGGTGCGGGCGAGGACGGCGCGGACCTCGTCGGCGAAGCCCCGCGTGGTCAGGCAGGCGCGCAGTTCGTCCGGCCAGCGCACATGGGTCAGGCCGAGCCGTTCCAGTTCCGGCTGGCCGGCGAGCAGCTCGCGGACGGTGACGTCCTGCTCGGGGCCGGACAGCAGGCGCAGCGGCGTGGTGAACCGGTCGCTGTCCTGGTGGGCGCGGACCAGGGCGTAGCAGTAGGAGTGGAACGTGGTCGCCCTGGGCGCGCGGGCGGCGCCCATGCGCAGGGCCATGCGGTCGCGCAGGTCGACGGCTGCCTTGCGGCTGAACGTGAGCACCAGGATCCGCGCGGGGTCGCCACCCCGGGCGATCCGGGCGGCCACGGACTCCACGAGGGTGGTGGTCTTGCCGGTGCCGGGGCCGGCCAGGACGAGCAGCGGGCCGCCGCGGTGGTCAACCACGGCGCGCTGCGCCGCGTCCAGACGAGGGGGATCCGCGACGGGCGGCGGGGTACGGACCAGTCGGTAGGCGCCACGTCTCCCCTGTCGCGCCGAGGGGTGCGACAGGCGCCTGGTGGACGAAGAGGAGCTCACGTGATCGGCCGGTCCTGGTGGTTGTGCTGGCGGGCGGGCGGTCACGCGCGCGAGGCGGTGACCGCGGGGTGAGGGGGACACGTGCCGCCGACGCTACGCCGCCGCTCCGGGCGGAAGCAGAGCTTCCGATCCGTCCCGTCGGGCGCTCGGGGCATCCGGCCGGGTGCTCGGGTCATCCCGCCGGACGCTCGGGCCACGCGTATCCCACCCCTCACGAACGTACGGCATGCCACGGACGTCCCCGATGTCACCCGAACGGGCCACGGGTCTGCCTTGGCGGCGTCCGATGGCGGAAGCTGTCAGGTGTGACCCTCCGCGTCCGCACCGCCGTCCCAGCGGGCCCGTCGCATGTCGAGCCGCGGCAGATGACCCTGTGCGGTCCGGCCCGCCTGCTTCAGCGGGGTGCCCTCCGCGCGGTAGTGCGCCAGCGCGCGCAGCTCGTGTCCGGGCAGCAGTGCGCCGTCGGCCCGTACGACCCGCCACCACGGAACGGCGCCCCCGTAGAGGGCCATCACCCGGCCGACCTGGCGTGGGCCGCCCTCCTCCAGCCACTCGGCGACATCGCCGTAGGTCATGACCCGGCCCGGCGGGATCCGCTCGGCGACCTCCAGGACCCGCTCGGCGTACTCCGGCAGCGCGTCCGGGTGCCCGGCGCGGGCCTCTTCGGGAGGGCTCTGCTCGCTCATCCACCCCATCCTGCCGCACCGCTCCGGCATCCCGGCGGGGTGCGGAGCGCCCGGCGCCCTCGCCCCCGGGCGGCGCTTCGGGCAGACTGTGCGCCCGCGCATCCGCACCCTGATGCCCCGGTGTGTCGGTGGGGCATGCCACCATCGTGCGGGCGGTGACTGGTGATACGAGACCAAGAAGAGACCATGAACGAGCAGGGCGCGCACCCCGACAGAGCGGCGGGGACCCCTGACGCCTCCGCGCACCCGGACGCCTCCCGCACGGGCGAGACCGGCACCGGCGCGCGGCGCGAGGACACCGGTCCGCCCGAGAACGACGCCGTACGTGAGGGGGACAGCGCGGCCGAGGACACCGGTCCGTCCGGGGACCACGGCGCGCGTGAGGACGACGGAACACGCGACGACGACGCACGCGATGACGACGTCACGCGCGCGCGTGACGACGACGCGGCCCCCGAGAGGACGCCCGGCACGGAGAACACTCCCCCGGCTCCCCTGCCGGACGACGACCCACACGCCGAGCGGGTGGCGGTCGACGAACCGCTGCTCCCCGCGCGCGTGCACCGCCCCTCCGACCTCATGCGGCTCCTGGTGGGCGTCCTGGCCATCGTGGTGCTCCTCGCGATCGCCGCGTTCGCGCACGGCACCACCTCGGGCTTCGAACAGGACATCAACAAGGGCACCGGGCAGGCCCCGGACCTGCTGATCAAGATCGCGGGGCTGGCGTCCAGCATCGCGATCCTGCTGGTACCCGTCGCCTTCGCCATCGAACGGCTGATCAAACGGGACGGGCTGCGCATCGCCGACGGCGTCCTGGCCGCCGTCCTGGCCCACGGAGTGACACTCGCCACCGATCTGTGGGTCGCCCGGGCCGCCCCCGACTCGATCCAGGAGGCGCTCACCCAGCCCTCGCCGGGGGACATCCACGCCCTGACCGACCCGGTGCACGGCTATCTGGCGCCCGTGATCGCCTATATGACGGCCGTCGGCATGTCCCGCAGACCCAGATGGCGCGCGGTGCTGTGGATCGTGCTGCTGCTCGACGCGTTCTCGATGCTGGTCACGGGCTACACGACCCCCTTCTCGATCATCCTCACCGTGCTGATCGGCTGGTCCGTCGCCTACGGCACCCTCTACGCGGTCGGCTCCCCCAACGTCCGCCCCACCGGCCAGACCCTGATGGCGGGCCTCAGGCACGTCGGTTTCCGCCCCGTCAGCGCCTCCCGGGAGGACACCTCGGAGTCCGAGAGCGGCGACCGGGGCCGGCGCTACTTCGTCACCCTGGAGGACGGCCCGCCGCTGGACGTCACGGTCGTCGACCGGGAACAGCAGGCACAGGGATTCTTCTACCGCGCCTGGCGCAACCTGACCCTGCGCGGCTTCGCGACCCGCTCCAGCCTCCAGTCGCTGCGCCAAGCGCTGGAGCAGGAGGCGCTGCTGGCGTACGCGGCGATCGCGGCCGGCGCCAACGCGCCGAAGCTGATCGCCACCTCCGAACTCGGCCCCGACGCGGTGATGCTCGTCTACGAGCACACCGGGGGCCGCACCCTGGACTCGCTGGCCGACGAGGAGATCACCGACGAGCTGCTGCGCAACACCTGGCACCAGGTGCGGGCGCTGCAGTCCCGGCGCATCGCGCACCGCAGGCTGGCCGGTGACGCGATTCTGGTGGATCGTTCCGGCAGGGTGATCCTCACCGATCTGCGCGGCGGCGAGATCGCGGCCGGGGAACTGCTGCTGCGCATGGACGTCGCCCAGCTGGTCACCACGCTCGGCCTGCGGGTCGGCGCCGAGCGCGCCGTGGCCTCGGCGGTCGGCGTGCTCGGGCCGGACGCGGTCGCCGACTGCCTGCCGATGCTCCAGCCGATCGCGCTGACGCGCTCCACGCGCGCGACGCTGCGCCGGCTGGCCCGGGAACGGGCCCAGCGCGAGCGCGAGGCGGTGCTGGAAGCCTCCCGTCAGGCCAAGCTGGCCCGTATGGAAGAGGCGTCCGACACGGCCGGGACCGCCGCCGGAAAGCCCGACAAGAAGGCCGTACGCGCCGAGCAGCGCGCGGAGAAGCGCGCCATCGACGAGGCCCTGGAGGAGGCCCGCGAGGAGGACCTGCTCACCCAGATCCGGCACCAGGTGTTGCGGATCAGGCCGCAGGCACCCGTGGAACCGGCCCGCCTGGAGCGGATCCGGCCGCGCACGCTGATCAGTTTCATCGCCGGCGCGATCGGCGCGTACTACCTGCTGACGCAGCTGACCCACATCGAGTTCGGCACGCTGTTCGCGCAGGCCCAGTGGGGCTGGGTGGCCGCCGCGGTGCTGTTCTCCGCGCTCAGTTATGTCGCCGCGGCGATGGCGCTGCTGGGGTTCGTACCGGAGCGGGTGCCGTTCCCGCGGACCGTGGCGGCGCAGGTCGCCGGATCGTTCGTGAAGATCGTGGCACCGGCCGCGGTCGGCGGGGTGGCGCTCAACACGCGGTTCCTCCAGCGCGCGGGCGTGCGCCCGGGGCTCGCGGTGGCGAGTGTCGGCGCCTCGCAGCTGTTCGGGCTCGGCTGCCACATCCTGATGCTGCTGTCCTTCGGCTATCTCACCGGTACCGAGAAGACGCCGTCGCTGTCGCCGTCCCGTACGGTCATCGCGGGCCTGCTGACCGTGGCCGTCCTGGTCCTCGTGGTCACGTCGGTGCCGTTCCTGCGGAAATTCGTCGTCACGCGCGTGAGGTCGCTGTTCGCCGGTGTCGTCCCGCGCATGCTCGACGTGCTCCAGCGGCCCCAGAAGCTCATCACCGGCATCGGCGGCATGCTGCTGCTGACCGCCTGCTTCGTGATGTGCCTGGACGCCTCCATCCGGGCCTTCGGCGACGGCTCGGTGTCGCTGAGCATCGCCAGCGTGGCCGTGGTCTTCCTCGCCGGCAACGCGCTCGGTTCCGCGGCGCCCACCCCCGGTGGCGTCGGCGCGGTCGAGGCGACCCTGACGGTCGGTCTGATCGCCGTGGGCCTGCCCAAGGAGGTCGCCGCCCCGGCCGTCCTGCTGTTCCGGCTGCTGACCCTGTGGCTGCCGGTGCTGCCGGGCTGGCTGGCCTTCAACCACCTCACCCGCAAGGGAGCGCTCTGAGCGCGCGGTGATGTAGCCCGGACGGCCCGCGCCCCGCGCGAGCCTGCGTGCGCACGCTCACGATGGGGAGCATGGCGAACCCCTCCCGGCCGCGCGCCACCGCGCTGACCACCTCCGCTGTGCTGCTCTTCGCCGCGCTCACCGGCTGCGGCGGCGACTCCGAGGACGGGGACCTCACCCACCAGCGGCTGGACTGGCAGGACTGCCCGGCCCCGTCCGAGGCGGAGGGCGGCGGCAGCGCCCCCTCGCCACTGCCGAACGGCACCGAGTGGGAGTGCGCCACCATGAAGGCGCCGCTGGACTGGTCCGAGCCCGGGGGCAAGACGATCGGCATCGCCCTGATCCGCGCCCGGGCCGGCGGCCCCGAGGACCGCCGGATCGGCTCGCTGGTGTTCAACTTCGGCGGCCCGGGCGGCAGCGGCGTCACCACGCTGCCCGCGTTCGGCCCCGACTACGCGACCCTGAACACCCGCTACGACCTGGTCAGCTTCGACCCTCGCGGAGTCGGCCGCAGCGCTCCGGTCAAGTGCGAGAGCGACGCCCGGCTGGACGAGTTCTTCCAGCAGGACGCCACCCCGGACGACGGCGCCGAACGCACCGAGCTGCTGCGGCGCACCCGGCAGTTCAACGCGGCCTGCGAGAAGAACTCCGGCAAGATCCTGCCGCATGTACGCACCACCGAAGCGGCCCGCGACATGGACCTGATGCGCCAGGTCCTCGGCGACCGGAAACTGCACTACTTCGGCATCTCCTACGGCACCGAACTCGGCGGCGTCTACGCCCACCTGTTCCCCAAGAACGTCGGCCGGGCCGTCTTCGACGCCGTCGTGGACCCCACCCAGAACGCCGAACAGGGCGCCCTGGGCCAGGCGAAGGGCTTCCAGCTCGCCCTGGACAACTTCGCGAAGGACTGCACCTCCAAGACCACGGAATGCCCGATCGGCGACACCCCGCAGGAGGTGAAGGAGCGCATTGCGAAACTGCTCGCCGACCTGGAGAAGAAGCCCATCCCGGGCATCTCCCCGCGCGAGCTGACCCAGACCGCCGCCACCAACGGCATCGCGCAATCCCTGTATTCGAAGGACTTCTGGGAGTTCCTGACCGAGGGGCTGGAGGAGGCCTACGACGGCGACGGCAGGATCCTCATGCTCCTGTCCGACTCGATGAACGGCCGCAGCGAGAACGGGGAGTACAGCAACCTGACCGCGGCGAACGCCGCCATCAACTGCTCCGACGACAAGGCGCGGTACACCGTGGACTACGTCCAGCGGCGGCTCCCGCGGTTCCGTGCCGCCTCCGAGCTGTTCGGTGACTACCTGGCCTGGGGCATGATCAGCTGTACGGACTGGGCGGTGCCCGGCGCCGCCGACCATCCCGACGTGAGCGCGCGAGGGTCGGCGCCCATCCTCGTCGTCGGCAACACCGGCGACCCGGCCACCCCGTACGAGGGCGCGAAGAAGATGGTGAACGCGCTCGGCAAGGGCGTCGGCGTCGAGCTGACGTACAAGGGCCAGGGACACGGGGCCTACGACAGCAAGAACAAGTGCGTGCAGCGCGCGGTGAACGGCTACCTGCTGGACGGAAAGGTGCCGAAAGCAGGCCTGGTCTGTTCCTGACACGCTCGCAAATCGGCGCTAAACCGCAGGTCAGAGAGTTATCCACAGGCCCTCACGGGCCGGGCCGAAGACGCCTACCATGGCTTGGACGCCCGGCGCGGCACGACGCGGCGGGCCTGTTGCGGGGGGTACGCATGACGCGATTTCCACGGTGGACGGCCGCGGTGGCGGCCGGACTGCTGCTGGCCGGCTGCGGCGGCTCGTCCGGCGGGGACGACAAGGGCGACGAGGGCAAGGGGACGGGATCCGCTGCCCCGTCGGCGCCGGGTTCCCCGGCCGCGCCGTCCGCCACGGCCCTGCCCGCCTCGCTCACCTCCCAGCGGCTCGACTGGCAGCGGTGCGAGGCCACCGGGAACTCCCCCGCGCCGGGTGGCGCCTGGCGGTGCGCGACGCTCAAGGTGCCGCTGGACTGGTCCGACCCGGACGGCAAGACGATCGGTGTCGCCCTCATCCGTTCCCGGGCGACCGGCGGCGACCGCATCGGCTCGCTGCTGTTCAACTTCGGCGGCCCCGGCGGCTCGGGTGTGACGGCGATGCCGTACTTCGCCTCCGCCGTCTCCGAACTCCACGAGCGTTACGACCTGGTGAGCTGGGATCCGCGTGGCGTGGGCGCGAGCGCGGGCGTGCGCTGCCGCGACGACCGAAAGATACAGGCCGCCGAGGCCGTCGACGCCACGCCGGACACCCCGGCCGAGGAGCAGGCGTACTTCCGGGACGCCGCCGACTTCGGCAAGGGCTGCCAGAAGGCCGCCGGCCCGCTGCTGGCCCATGTGTCCACCACCGACACGGCACGCGACATGGACCTGATGCGCCAGGTCCTCGGCGACGACAGACTCCACTACTTCGGCATGTCCTACGGCACGGAACTCGGCGGCGTCTACGCCCACCTGTTCCCCGAGCGGGTGGGCCGACTGGTGCTGGACGCGGTGGTCGACCCGGCCGCGGACATGGTGGGCCACGCCGAGAACCAGGCCCGTGGCTTCCAGCGGGCCCTGGACGACTACCTGAAGTCCACCGGCCAGGACCCGGTGCGGGGTTCACGGGAGATAGCCGGCCTGCTGAGGCGGCTCGACGCCGAGCCGCTGCCGGCCTCGTCCGGACGGAAACTGACCCAGACCCTCGCGACCACCGGGATCATCCTCCCGCTGTACAGCGAGTCGAGCTGGCCCAGACTGACCAGCGCGCTCAAGTCGGCGCGGCAGGGCGACGGTTCACCACTGCTCGCGCTCGCCGACGAGTACAACGAGCGGGACGCCTCCGGGCGGTACGGCACCACCTCCCACGCCCAGCGGGTGATCTCATGCCTGGACGACAAGCAGCGGCCGACCCGCGCCGAGACGAAGCGCCGGCTGGCCCGGTTCGAGCGGATCTCCCCGGTGTTCGGTGCCTACCTCGGCTGGGACACGGCGGGCTGGTGCCACGACTGGCCGGTGCCGGGCCAGTACGACACCCCTGAGGTCACCGCCCCGGGCGCGGCCCCCATCCTGCTGATCGGCAACACCGGCGACCCGGCCACCCCCTACGAGGGCACCCGCAGAATGGCCGACGAACTGGGCCGCGGAGTAGGCATCCAACTCACCTGGAAGGGCGAGGGCCACGGAGCGTACGGCAGCGGCAGCGCTTGCGTCGACGCGACGGTGAACACCTACCTGCTGAAGGGAACGGTGCCGAAGGACAACAAGGTCTGCTCATAACGCCATACGCACCGACTACCGCCTCGTCCAGCCTGACCGACGGTGACCCGAATCGCGGACCAGGGCGATACGCGTGTACGTCCGGAGAGTGAGGCCGGGATGGCCTCCTGAGCTGGGAGCGCGAGTTCGATTATCGTCACCCGCTCCAGACGGCTCATGGTCCGCCGCCCGCCGGGGGGGGCTCACGCGGTCCCGGTCGTCGACGGATCGTCAATGTCGACGGTGATGACCGTACCGGACGTCGACGTGAAGGTGGCTTGCCGACCTGACACTTGGATGGTGCGGAACGGATCGGCCTCCTCCAGGAAGACCGCCCATACAAGGCCGCGGTCGGATCGCACCCGGCCGAAGAAGCCGTCCGAGCCGTAACAGCCTTCCCCTGCCCACAAAACGTCACCGTCGCCCAGCTCGTGAGTACTCAGTCCGTCGACACAAGCCACGAGGTCCGGCTCTTCTGACAGCAGCTGTTCGACGTCGAGTGCCTCATTGATACGCAATACCCGCTCTGCTCGGGAAGCCGACACCTCATACGCCCTGCCATCGGCGAAATAAAGCCCGTCCACCGCAGGAAGTTCATACGTCAGCCAAAGCCGCTCGATCACCGTCATGAATTCCTACACTTTCTCCTACGGGGAAGAGGGCTCGAAGTGCCGGGTCAGGCCGGTAAAGGGGTCATGTACGGCCAGGACGTACGTCGTCCCGTGACTGACATAGACACTTCGTTACGGTGCTCCCCATGACCGACGAGACCCCCGCATGTCCCGAGTGTGGTCAGCCCATGCGGTTCGGTGGCTTCGTGCTTTCGGGGCGGGAGGATGGTGGCCGGCGGGGCTGCCGGACGTTGTGGCGGTGTGTCGGGCAGCACGTCTGGTGGCGCTGGGCCGACCGGCCGGATGAGCCGCTGGAGATCTGCCCCTTCCCGAAGCTGTTCCGATGACCTCGGTCGGCCCGCGCCGACCGGCAACGGCAGAAGCCCACGGCTCCGAGTAGCTCGGAGCCGTGGGCTTCCTCAGCCTCGCTGGTGGGCGAGACCCGTGATCAGTAGACCGGCTTGTGGGGTTCGATCTGGTTGACCCAGCCGATGACGCCGCCGCCGACGTGGACCGCGTCGGCGAAGCCGGCGGACTTCAGGACCGCGAGGACTTCCGCACTGCGGACACCCGTCTTGCAGTTCAAGACGATCTTCTTGTCCTGCGGGAGGCGCTCCAGGGCCGTGCCCATGAGGAACTCGTTCTTCGGGATCAGCGTGGCGCCCGGGATGGAGACGATCTCGAACTCGTTCGGCTCGCGGACGTCGATGATCTGGATGTTCTCGCCGTCGTCGATCCACTCCTTGAGCTGCTTGGGAGTGATCGTGGAGTCGATCGCCGCCGCCTGGGCCTCCTCGGAGACGACGCCGCAGAAGGCCTCGTAGTCGATCAGCTCGGTGACGGTCGGGTTCTCGCCGCAGACCGCGCAGTTCGGGTCCTTGCGGACCTTGACCTGGCGGTACTGCATCTCCAGGGCGTCGTAGATCATCAGGCGGCCGACCAGCGGGTCACCGATGCCGGCGAGGAGCTTGATCGCCTCGTTGACCTGGATGGAGCCGATGGACGCGCACAGCACGCCCAGCACGCCGCCCTCGGCGCAGGAGGGGACCATGCCGGGGGGCGGCGGCTCCGGGTACAGGCAGCGGTAGCAGGGACCGTGCTCGGACCAGAAGACGGACGCCTGGCCGTCGAAACGGTAGATCGAGCCCCACACGTACGGCTTGTTCAGCAGCACACACGCGTCGTTGACCAGGTAGCGGGTCGCGAAGTTGTCCGTGCCGTCGATGATCAGGTCGTACTGGCTGAAGATGTCCATCACGTTGTCGGCTTCGAGCCGCTCCTCGTGAAGGATCACGTTCACGTACGGGTTGATGCCCTTGACGGTGTCACGGGCCGACTCGGCCTTGGAGCGGCCGATGTCGGACTGGCTGTGGATGATCTGGCGCTGCAGGTTCGACTCGTCGACCTCGTCGAACTCCACGATGCCGAGGGTGCCCACGCCCGCGGCGGCCAGGTACATCAGCGCCGGCGAGCCCAGGCCGCCGGCGCCCACGCAGAGCACCTTGGCGTTCTTCAGCCGCTTCTGCCCGTCCATGCCCACATCGGGGATGATCAGGTGGCGGGAGTACCTGCGAACCTCGTCTACGGTGAGCTCGGAAGCCGGCTCGACCAGGGGTGGCAGCGACACGGGGACTCCGTTGGTCGGTCAATCACTACAGTTGTTCTCTCCGTAACACTGCCACGCCCTTCTTCATTCCGAGACACCCGTTCCGAGGCGCGAGACGGATTCGTCCCAGCAGCCGGGCACCGTCCCCCGGGGGCCGGTCCGCCGGGGCGCCGGCCGTGGTCAGATGCGGCAGGCCGCTTCCATCCAGATGTCGGCCAGGGACTCCTCGAGGTTGATGCGGGGCCGCCAGCCGAGGCGGTCGCGGGCGGTGCGTACGTCTGCCTGCTGCCAGCTGCCGCAGCCGTCGGGATAGGGGTAGGCCACCGGGGGCGCGTGGTCGGCTTCGGCGCGGGGGTGCCCGAGGGCGGTGCGCAGCGGCCCGGGCGGGGCGTCCAGTTCGTGGAGGGCACCGCCGTATCCGGCCACGCGCGCGAGCACGGCGGCGGCGTCCCTGAGGCGGACGGCGCGGCCGGAGCCGATGTTGATCACGCCCTGCGCGGCGGAGAGCGAGGCGGCGTGCACGGCCCGGGCGACATCGCGTACGTCGACGAAGTCCCGCTGCACGCCGAGCCCGCCGAGTTTGAGCTCGCCGTCGCCGGACTGCATGGCGCGGCGCATGGCCTCGGCGAGCCGGCCGAGCGGGGAGCCGGCCGGGGTACCGGGCCCGGCCGGCGAGAAGACGCGCAGGACGACCGCGTCCAGGCCGGAGCCGAGGACCAGTTCGGTCGCGGCGAGCTTGCTGACGCCGTAGGGGCCCCCGGGGCGCGGTACGGCGTCCTCGGGCGTGGAGGAGCCGGGCTGGCTGGGCCCGTACTCGGAGCCGCAGCCGATCTGCACCAGGCGGGCGCCGCAGCCGCTGCGGCGCAGCGCCTCGCAGACGGTGGCCACGGCCACGGTGTTGTGCCGGGTGAGTTCGCGGGCGCCGCCGCGGGTCGCGCCGGCGCAGTTGATGACGACTCCGGGGTGGACCGCGTCCAGGAAGCGGGTGAGCGCGCCCGGGCTGCCGGTGGCGAGGTCGAAGCGGACGTCGGCGTCGTCGCCGCGCCCGAGCGCGGTGAGCTGGACGGCCGGGTCGGCGAGCAGGCGGTCGGCGACGAAGCGGCCGATGAAACCGTTGGCTCCGATCAGCAGGACCCTCATCGGGCGGCTCCCGGGGTGTGCGCGCCGGTGGTACCGGCCGTGTCGACGGCTCGTGCGGCTGCTCCGGACGCTCCGGCGGTTCCGGTGGCTCCGGACGCTCCGGGTCGGGAGGTGGTCATCTGGTGTTCTCCTTCAGAGGGATGGTGCGAAATGCCTGCGGCGAGTGGGTCGGGCCGGCGGGCGGGAGATCTACTCGGGTGCTCCCGTGGGAGCGTGGGCCGAGGCCCGGGTGAGGGTGCGGCCGGCGTGCCACAGCAGGGCCAGCGCCGCGGTGCCGCAGGCGAGGACCGGTACGGCGGCCTCGCCCCCGACGTCCACGAGGGTCTGTACGGGGGCCGCCAGGAAGGCGCAGCCGGGCAGCCGGCCGGCCGTCGGCAACGCCAGCGCGAGCGCCTCCGCGAGCACGGCGGCCCCCAGCGCGCGGGCGGGGACGCGCCGGTGGCGGTGCGTGGTGAGCAGGCGGGCGGACAGCAGCAGGGCGCCCAGGGTGAGGGCCTGCGGGTAGGCCGCGGGCTGGTGCAGGGCGGTGCCGCACAGCGCGAGCAGTGCGGCCAGGGCGGCCAGGAAGAGGGCGTACGCGCCGAGCAGCGGGGGTGTGACGGCGGCCGTGAACTGCCTCAGGGTCCGGCTGCCGGTGAGCCCGCGGTGGGCGCCGACGGCGAGGAGGTGGGCACACCAGGCCGCGGGGGCGCAGGCCAGCAGAAGGGCCAGGGCGGGCGCGGTGGCCGTGGGCCAGGGGCCTTCCGGGGAGCCGGCGGGCGGGGTGTCGGGGCCGCCCGTCAGGACGGCGTGCAGGAGGCCGTCGCCGAGCAGGGCGTACCCGAGGAGCCAGAGCGTCCAGACGCGCGTGCCGAGGGTTGTGCGCCCCGCGTGAGTGCCGGGAGCGATGCGCTCGGCGCGCGCATCGGGCTGCGCGGTGCGCGCCGGGCGTGCGTCGGGAACGGTACGCCCCTTGCTGGCACCGGCACCGGCACCGGTGCCAGCGCCGGGGGCGGGGGCGGTGCGCCACGCACGCCTGGCGGGCGGGCCGGCGAGCGGGCTGTGGCGCAGCGCCGCGCGGGTGGCGAGGGCGACGGCGAGGAGGCCGCCGAGCGCCACCAGCAGGCGGGGGGTCCCCTGGGTGAGGCGCAGTCCGGTCACCGTGCCCGCGCCGAGTGCTCCGGGCAGGACGGTGAGCAGCAGCCAGCGGGCACGGACGCGGGGCACCGGCAGCGGCTGGGGTTCCGGGGAGGGCCGCTCGGTGTCGCGCGGCACGCGCGCGTGCAGTTCCTCGGCCAGCGAGAAGACGTCACGGTGGCGGCAGCGGGCGGCCGTTCGGTCGGTGACGCCCTGCGCCTCCAGGCCCACGGCGATCTCCAACGGGTCCACGGCCCGCTCGCACAGCTCTCGGTGCCGGTGCAGCAGCGCTTTCACCGGGTCTCCCGATCCGTACGGAACGCCCCCGCCCCGCACCTGCCCGCCGAATCCCGCCGATGGTGAGGGACCGCTCCCAGGACCCGTCCCGGCCGGACCGGCCAACGGGCCGAAGGCGGACCCGAACCCCTGCCGACCGGCGGACAGCGGACCCGCGGCAGGCAACGAACCCGCAGACGGCGACCCCGCAGAGAGCGACTCCGCAGAGAGCGACCTCGCAGACAGCAAACCGGCGGACAGCGGCCCCTCGGACAGCCGCTCCCCCGGCGACCGTCCGCCTCCCGACGACCGTCCGCTCCCCGGCAGTTCCCCCGCCGGCACCCACTCCCCCGACCGCGCGTCCCACGGGTCCGCGCCACTCGGCATCCCCGGGCGGTCCGAACCCACCGGATCCACCCAGGCCGGTTCACTCCGGCCCAGGTCGCCCCCGTCCGGACCCGCCCAGACCGGATCACTGCGGACCAGGCCACTCCGGACAGCATCAGCCCGGGCCGGGTCTCTCCCCCCGGGGCCTCTCCCCGCCGGAGCACCGTCGCCCGGGTCGTCCGCCGTTGCGCCGGCCGGCGTGCCCGGCTCGCCGCGCCTCACCTGGGGCTCGGCGGTGGACTCGGCGGTCAGGCCCGAGCCCGAGTCAGCTCCGCACCCGGGCCCCCGGCCCTCCGCTCCATGGCCGGGCCCCCGGCCCTCCGGGTCTCTCATCGTGCCTCCTCCACCGACGGCTGGGTGCTGTCCGCAGCCCACGCGGGGACACCGCGGGGCTGGGCGTGGTCCTCGGGACCGGTCCAGTGGCCGGGGACGAGGGACTCGGCGGGGGCCGCGAAGGGGCGGGGCTCGTCCGGCGCGCCCCGGCGGACCGGACAGCGTGCGGCGATCTCCAGGTAGATGCCGTGAAAAGCCATGGTGTTGCGCTCCACGGTGAACAGTTCCAGTGCCCGGGCACGCGCGGCGGCGCCAAGGCGCGCACGGCGCTCCGGGTCGCGCAGCAACGCCACGCACGCCTCCGCGAGCGCCCTGGGGTCGTGCGGTGGTACGACCAGTCCCGTGCCGCCGATGACCTCCGCGACCGCTCCCACGTCCGTCGACACCGTGGCCCGGCCGCTGAGCATGGCCTCGACGAGGCCGGCCGGGAAACCCTCCGCGCCGCCGGAGTGGACGGCGACCGCGCAGGCGGCGTACGCGTCGGCCACTCCCGTCTGCTTCGCGGGGCCGCCGGTCTCCTCGAAGGAGACGGGTTGGTCGCCCTCCGCCGCGTCCGGGAAGAGCCGCGCGGCCAGCGTCCGGCAGTGGCCGAGGTAGGCGGCGCCCTCGGGGCCGGCCGGCGTGCCCAGCACGCGCAGGCGTGTCTTGGGCTCCTCCCGGCGGACCTCGGCGAAGGCGTACAGCAGGGTCTCCAGGTCCTTGGCGGGGTCGACCTGCCCGGCCCAGACCAGCGTGCCCGGGTCGGTCCGGAGCGCCGGCTCGGCCGCCTCCGCGAACCGTTCGGCCGCCGTGCCGGGGTACACCGTGCGGATCCGGGCGCGGTCGGCGCCGCACCGTTCCTGCCAGCGGCGCGCGTGCGCGTCGCCCGCGGTGAGGAGTTCGGCCGCGCGGTAGACCTCGGCCGCGAGCCGGCCGTGGAAGGCGGCGAGGACGGCGCGTACGGCGGGGGCGGCGGTGTGCGGGCCGGACGTCAGGTAGTGCGTGCGCAGGTGGACGGCGTACTCGGTGACGAGCAGCGGCACCCCGCAGAAGTGCCGGGCGAGCAGGCCGCAGAGGGCGGGCGGACCGCCTGTGGTGGCGTGGCAGAGGTCGGCCGCGCCGAGGGTGTCGTCGTCGTACCAGTCGAGCGAGAGGGGGCGCAGGGCGCGTTCGAGGTGTGCGGCGATGGTGAGCAGGTCGGACACCCGCGCCTCGTGCGCCGCGCACAGCGCGCGGGGCGCGCGGCAGGCTCGCTCCAGGGCGCGTACGGCGATGTCCGAGCGCAGGGCGCCGGCCAGTCCGCCCTTGTCGCGGGCGAGTTCGGCGAGTCCGTACAGCGCGCTGCCGAAACGGTCCGCCAGGCTCCCGGGCGTGCCCGGCTCCTCTGCTCCGGGCACGCCCCCGGCGGCTCCGGCGCGCGCACACACCGCCCCGGCCAGTTCCTCGTAGCACTCGGCGAAGCGTCGGCGTGCCCGCCGGCCGTACGCGGGCCCCTCGGCCGTCCGCAGCGGCGCCGTACGCACCCGGCGGACCTGCGGCGGCAGCGGGACGCGGTGGCCGTCGGCGTCCTGGTGCGGGCCGTGGCCGAGCGCGTAGACGTCGAACTCGTGCTGCTCCAGTCCGCGCACCAGCCGTTCGCACCAGAGCCAGGCGTCACCGCTCACATACGGATGGCCACCTTCGGTAAGCAGCCCTATGCGCATGTGTGCACCCCCGGTCTCCCGTCTGGGGAGCCGCCTTCGGGCCGGCGGCTCGCAGCGGGATGAACGTAAGGGGACGAGGAGGTGGTGCGACGGACGGTTGTCCGTCGCACCACCAAAAGGGGTGAACGCTCGTAACTTTCGCGTGCGGGTCGCGTTCGTCCGCGCTAATGCGTCACAGGGTGACGGTGCGAGCGCGAAACGTCACGGCAATCAAGCGGGCGCGGAGCCGGGCGCTAGGCCGCCGCCGGTTCACGCCGGGCGGCGCGCCGCCGGGCCGCCAGCTCCGGGTCGAGCGCGGGTACGGCGGCCAGGAGCTGCCGGGTGTACGGCTCGCGCGGGCTGTCGTAGACCTCGTCGGCGGGCCCGTACTCGACGAGCCGGCCCCGCCGCATCACCGCGACCCGGTCGCTGACCTGGCGGACCACGGCGAGGTCGTGCGCGATGAAGACCAGCGCCAGGCCGAGTTCCCGCTGGAGTTCGCCGAGCAGGGCGATCACCTGGGCCTGGGTGGTGACGTCGAGCGCGGAGACCGGCTCGTCGCAGACGAGGACGCGCGGCTCGGCGGCGAGCGCGCGTGCGATGCCGACGCGCTGGCGCTGGCCGCCGCTGAACTCGTGCGGGTAGCGGTCGTAGTGCGCCCGGTCGAGCCCCACGCGCTCCAGCAGGTCCGACACGCGCCCCCGGATGCGCTCCTCGTCGCGTTCGCCCCGCGCGCGGAGGGGGTCGGCGATGGACTCGCCGACGCTGCGGCGGGGGTTGAGGGAGGAGACGGGGTCCTGGAAGACCATCTGGACGGCCGGGTTCACCCCGGTGTGCGGGCGTCCCTCGTAGCGGATCTCGCCGGCGGTCGGCTCCAGCAGCCCGACCAGCATGCGGCCGAGCGTGGTCTTGCCGCTGCCGCTCTCGCCGACCACGCCGAGGGTCTCCCCGCGCCGGACGGTCACCGAGATGTCGTCCACGGCCGCGAACGCCCGCTTGCTGCCCCCGAATTCGCGCCGCACCCCGGTGGCCTCCAGCACGACCTCGCCGGTGGCCGGGGAAGCGGTCCGGCGGGCGTCCACGCGCGGGACGGCGTCGAGCAGCTCGCGGGTGTACGGCTCGGCGGGCGCGGCGAGGACGGCGCCGACCGGGCCGCGCTCGACGGCTCTGCCGTGCCGCATGACGAGGATGTCGTCCACGCTCTCGGCGGCCACGCCCACGTCGTGGGTGACGAGCAGCAGGCCCATGCCGGTCTCCGCGCGCAGGGCGTGCACCAGGTCGAGGATCTGGGCCTGCACGGTGACGTCGAGGGCGGTGGTCGGCTCGTCGGCGATCAGCAGGTCCGGCTCGCCGGCCAGGGCCATGGCGATGAGGGCGCGCTGGCGCATGCCGCCGCTGAACTCGTGCGGCCGGGACCGGGCCCGCCGGGCCGCGTCGGGGATGCCGACGCGGTCCAGTACCTCGACGGCTCGCGCGCGTGCGGCGCGGCGCGTCACGCGCGCGTGCACGCGGTAGACCTCGGCGATCTGGTCGCCGATCGCGTAGTACGGGTCGAGCGAGGACAGCGGGTCCTGGAAGACCATGGCCGCCTTGGCGCCGCGCAGCCGGCGCAGCTCCTCGTCGGAGGCCGCCTGGACGTCGGTGCCGGCCACCCGGACCGAGCCGCCGACCCGGGCGCCGGTGCCCCGGTGCAGGCCCAGCAGGGCGCCCGCGACCGTGGACTTGCCGGAGCCGGACTCGCCGACCAGGGCGAGGGCGGCGCCCTCCGCCAGGCTGAAGGAGAGTCCGTCGACGGCGCGCAGGGCCCCGAACTCGACGGTCAGGTCCGTCACTTCCACCAGGCTCATGCGAGCACCACCCGTCGGTCGGCCACCGCGTACAGGACGTCCGCGACGGCGTTGGCGAGGACCACGAAGAAGCCGGTCACCAGGACCATGCCGACGACCACCGGCAGGTCGACGACCTTGACCGCGCGCACCAGTTCCTGGCCGATGCCGGGCAGGCCGAACAGGGACTCGGTGAGGACGGCGCCCCCGACGGCCGAGCCGACGGTGACCGCGTTGAGCGCGATGACGGAGGCCGTCGCGCCGCGCAGCGCGTGCCGGACGATCACCGCGCGTTCGCCGACGCCGTAGGCGCGGAAGGTGCGGATGTGGTCCTCGGCCAGCGTCTCCAGCATCGAGGCCCGGGTCAGCCGGGCGAAGCCGGCCGCCTCGATGAGGGCCAGGGACAGCCAGGGCAGCAGCAGGTTCCACGCCCACTGTTCGGGATCGTCGGTGAAGTTCACGTATTGCGGGAAGGGCAGCAGCTGGAGTTCGCCGCAGACGACGATCATCAGGACCAGCCCGATGACGAAGACGGGGGTGGCGACGCCCGCGAGGGTGACCGCGGTCAGCACGCGCTCGGAGAGCCTGCCGCGCCGCCAGGCGGACAGCACGCCGGTGCCGACCCCGAGCAGCAGCCAGATCACCATCGCGCCGAGCACCAGTGAGAAGCTCACCGGCAGCTTGGCCCAGATGATGTCGGTGACCTCCCGGCCGGTCTGGTACGACTGGCCCAGGCAGGGCGCCGCGCAGTGCTCCACGGAGGTGCCCGTGGAGTAGTCCTGGCCCACGAAGACGCCCTGGAGGAAGTGCCAGTAGCGCACGTACAGCGGGTCGTCGAGGTGGAGCTGCTGGGCCACCTGGTGGACCTGAGCCGGGGAGCAGCGCGGGCCGCAGGTGATCTGGGCGACGTTGCCGGGGGTGACGTAGAAGACGACGTAGATGATCACCGAGAGCACGAACAGGGTGACCACGGCACCGGCGAGCCGGCGCAGGACGAAACCGGGGAAGCCGTTCACGCCCCCTCCTCCTTCTTCGGCTCGGTCCGCGGCGCGGTGGCCGGTACGGCCGCCCGGGCGCGGGCCTCCCGTTTGCGGCCGGTGCCGACGCGCAGCCGGGAGGCGGCGCGCGGGTCGAGGGCGACGCGGACGCCGTCGCCGAGGACGGTCATCGCGAACACGGTGACGAACAGGGCGAGGGCGGGCAGCAGCAGGTACTGCGGGGCCGCCTGGTACCAGACGTCGGCGCTGGTGAGCATCTGGCCCCAGGAGGGGGTGGGCGGCTTCACGCCGACGCCGAGGAAGGACAGGGCCGCCTCGGCGCTGATGTTCGTCGGGACCAGCAGCGCCGCGTAGGTGATGACTGGTGCGGCGAGACCCGGGAGGAGTTCGCGCACGGCGGTCCGCCAGGTGCTCCAGCCGCTGAGCCGGGAGGCGGAGACGTAGTCGAGGTTCTTCAGGGCGAGCGTCTGCGCGCGCACCGTCTTCGCCGCCGTGGACCAGCCGGCGACCAGGGCGAGGATGAGCGCGACCAGGACCGGCCGGGGGAAGCCGTCGGGTACGACGGCCAGCAGGGCCAGCGCCATGATCATCAGCGGGAGCGACAGGAAGATGTCGGTGATCCGGCTCAGGACCAGGTCGATCCAGCGGTTGCCCAGCCCGGCGGCCACGCCCATGGCGACGCCGACGAGGACCTGGACCAGCGTGGCACCCAGCGACACGCCCAGGGAGACCCGCGCGCCGTAGACCAGCCGGGCGAACATGTCGCGTCCGGTCTGCGGCTCGACGCCCAGCCAGTGGTCGGCGCTCGCGCCGCCGAAGGAGCCGATGGGCACGCCTCCGCGGGCGGAGTCGATCAGGTCGGGGTGGTAGGTGGTGGGGTCCTGTCCCTCCAGGGCGGTGAGCAGCGGCGCGGCGAGCGCGACCAGGACGAGCAGCGCGACCACGACGGCGGCGCCGAGGGCGGCGCGCTGCTCCCGCAGCCGCCGCCAGAACTGACGGGCCCCCGGGGCCGCCGGGACGGTGGTGTCCGTCCCGGCGGTCCCGACGGCGGCAAGTGCCTCGCTCACGGTGCTACTTCACCGCGACCTGGGAGACGTCCAGGACACCGGTCCAGTCGCTGATGACGATGTTCTTGACGTCCGAGCCGTACAGGCGCTTGTAGACCGGGTGGAACAGCGGCACGACGAGGGCCTTCTCGCCGATCTTCTTGTCCAGTGCACCCCAGCGGCGGGCGGCCGCGTCAAGGTCGGTCAACTTGTTGATCGCGTCAATCTCGTCATTGACCGACTTGTCGTCCAGCAGGCCCGTGTTGAAGTTCGCTCCGTCCTTGACGATCTGCCGGCCGTCGAAGATGGGCGCGAGGAAGGGACCACCGGACGGCCAGTCCGCGCCCCAGTGGGCGAGGAAGAGGCCCGGCTCGGACTTCACGCTGTGGATCTTGTCCCTGTAGTCGTTGTCCTCCAGGCCCTGGAGCCTGACCGTGATGCCGGCCTTCTTGAGCGCGTCCTGGACGGCGGTGGCGATCTCCGGGCTGGTCTCGAAGTCCTTGCTGTTGGAGTGGGTCAGCGTGAGGGTGAGGCCGTCCTTGTATCCGGCCTGCGCGAGCAGTTCCTTGGCCTTCGCCGGGTTACCGGAGGCGCCGGCCGGGAACGGGTCGTACGGCGTGTAGCCGAAGGACTTCTGGTTCGGCAGGAAGGTGGTGGCGGGCTCGGCGAGGGCGCTGCCGCCGGCCGCGTTGACCACGGAGGAGCGGTCGACGGCGTACGCGATCGCCTGGCGCACCTTCGGGTCGTCGAACGGCTTCACCTTCGGGTTGAACGCGAGGTAGTTGGTGTAGCCGAAGTGGCCGGTGCCCACGCGGGCGGCCAGTTTCCTGTCGCCGCTCACCTTGGCGAGTTCGGCGGGGCCGAGGTTGGTGTCCGTGGTGACGGCGGCGGCGTCCGCTCCCTGGGACGCGGACAGCCGCTGGTTGATCACCGAGGAGTCGAGGCCGGAGCGTACGTCGATGGTGTCCGGGTACGCCTTGCGCTCGGCGTCGGTCGCCGCCGACCAGTTCGGGTTGCGCTCCAGGACGAGGTGCTCGCCGTCGTTCTCGTTCTTGACCACCTTGTAGGGGCCGGAGGAGACCGGGTGCGACTCGTACCTGGTGCCGGTGTCCTTGCTCTTGGGCACCGGGGCGAACTGCGTCTGCGTGGCGAGGTACGGGAACTCGCCCTCGGGCTTGTTCAGATGGAAGACGATGGTCCGCTCGTCCGGCGTCTCGATCGCGGAGAGGCCCTTCTTGTCCTTGTACGGCCCCTGGTAGTCGGCGGCGCCGGCCAGCCAGTCCCGCAGATAGGGGGCGCCGCCGGACAGTTCGGGGGCGAAGGAGCGCTCGATGCCGTACTTGATGTCGGCCGAGGTGATCGGCGTGCCGTCCTCGTACTTGAGGCCCTCCTTCAACGTGTACGTCCACACCGTCGCGTCCTTGTTGGGGCGCCCGGTGTCGGTGGCGAGGTCCGGGACGACCTTCGCGCCGGCCTCGCCGTTCTCGCGGTTGCGGGTGGTGAGGGTGCGGAAGACCAGTGAGGGGACGTTTCCGCCGCCGGAGGTGTACAGGCGCGCGGGGTCGAAGTCGCTCTGCGGCTGGGAGTTCAGGATCGTGAGCGTGCCGCCCTTGTGGGGCGCGGAGTCGCCACCGGAGCTCTTGGCATCGTCCTCGGGGCCGCAGGCGGCGACGCCCGCTGCCACGACCAGGCTGACGGATGCCGCTGCCACGCGGCGCGCTCTGACGGACGGTTGACGCATCGGAATGACGACCTCTCGGGATGACGAGTCGGAACCAGGTCGAGTTGATCCAGGGGTGATCGAGAGTCGATCAAGGGTTGATCAACGTTTTTCTCGACGGTGAAGCGAGGATTCTCGACGGGTGAGACATGTGGACGAGGAGTGAGACGACTGCGGACAGACGTCGGTCCCGGCGTCGGGTCGTCGGAAAATCCGTGACACGGTCACGGAGACAAGGGGTGAACAGTCGCGACGCGAACGCCAGGGAGGCGGCGTCAGCGACAGTGGATGTCGGCCACGCAGAGTGCGGTCACGCCGATGAGCGCCAGCTCGATGGCGGCGCTAGCGGAGACGGCATGACGGGACCACATGCGCAGCAATATGGATGACCATACGCGCTTATGTCAATGTGACATAAGCGCCGCAAGTCAACTCCCCGGATACGGCCAGGCGTTGGCCCGGCAGTGGATCCCGTCGTGGTCCAGGAACTTGGTCTGCTGCTGCATCACCGGCGCCAGTTCACCGTCCTTCTGGCAGGTGACGTGTCCGTGGCCGAGCCGGTGGCCGACCTCATGGTTGATCAACATTTGCCGGTACGCATGGATCCGGTCACCGTATGTCGTGCTTCCTTGAGCCCACCGGTACGCATTGATCATGACGCGTTCGGTCGCGGCCGAGTCACAGGAAACGTTGTCCTCGGTCGTGTCCAGCCCCGACTTGGCACACCACTTGGCGGTGGTGCCGGGGCTGGCCAGCGTGATCACGAAGTCGGGCGTGCCGGAGGACACGCGCTCGAAGGTGCGGGCACCGCCGTGGGCCCAGCTGCGCGGGTCGTTGAGCGTCTTCTGCACGGCCTCGGCGAACAGCGCGCCGTCCAGCCCCAGACCCTGCTCGACATCGACGCGGTAGCGGTACTTCTGCCCGGTGCCGGGCGCTTTGTCGAACCCGGGCACGACATCGAACTTTCCCGGTCCGCTCAGCGTGGCGCCGAGCGGATACGTACGGCTCATCTTCTGGTCGTACGTCAGCGGCGCCGCGCTCGGCACGGCGGAGGGCGCCGAGTCGCCGGCGGTCCGGGTGTCGTGGGCGTGGTCGGTGGCGGACCGCGACCGTACGTCGCCGTCGTCCCGCGCCTTGGTCACCTGGCCGGCGACCATCACCGCGAGCACGGTGGTGACGGCGGCCGCCGCGATGCCCGTGAAGGTCCGCCCCTTGCCGCCGCGCGGTGCGGGCACACCGGTACCGGACGCCTGCGGCGCCCCGGCCGGCTGTCCGGTTGTACGGGGCGCGGAACCGGTGCCGTTGCCAGTACTGGTACCGGTGCCGGACGCGGAGCCGCCCGTGTTCTCGGTCCCGGCACCGCTCGGACCGGCGCCCCGGCCGTCGCCGGCGCCGTCGAACGCTTCGAGGTACTCCTGCCGGGGACCCGCCCCGGAGCCGCGCCGCGCCCCGGGCGACTCCCCTCGCCGCTGCCGGGGCAGCACCACACCGGGCCCGCCGGCCCCGGCCGGACGGCCGCCCAACTCGCCCCAGCCGCCTCCGGCTTCCCGCTGCTCGGGGTGCCCGCCCCGCGCGGAACCGTCCTCGGGAAAACGCGGCACACCTCGTGCAGGGGTGCCCTCGACGATCCCGGGCGCGCCGTGCGCGGAAGCACCCGCGGAGAACCCGGGCGCGCCCTGCGCAGGGGTACCGGCAGGGAACCCGGGCGCGCCCTCCGCACGCCTGCGTGCACCCGTGGCCGGAGTGGCCTCGGGCCGCCCCGGAGCCCCCGGCCCGGGCATGCCGTCGGCCGGTGCCCCGGGGACGGCGTGCTGTCCGCCGTCGGCACGGTTGCCGTGTCTGCCGGTGCGTTCCGGTGTTATGTCCGTCGTCTCGGTCCTGGGGGCCGGTCCGCGGCGGCTGTGGCGTCCCACCCTGGCCTTCAGCTCCTCGCGTCCGGGGCGGTGCCGTCGGCGCCGGCCGGCTGCGCGAGCAGCTCACGGAACGCGCCGGCGACCACGTCGGGGTACTCCATCATCGCCACGTGCCCGGCGTCCGGCAGGGTCACCAGCCGGGAGTGGCGGAAGGCACGGGCGGCCTTGGCGGCCATGCGGAAGCCGACGAGCTGGTCCCGGCCGCCGTAGACCAGCAGGGTGGGGGCCAGCACCCGTTCGGCCTGGCGCCACAGCCCGTGCTGTCCGCCGAGCGTGTAGGCGTTGACGATGCCGCGCGCCGAGCGGGCCATCGCGTCCCAGAAGTACGGCAGTCGCAACCGCCGTTCCAGCTCCTCCACGGCGTGCTGGAACGCCTCCGGCGTCACCCGGCCGGGGTCGCCGTAGCACAGCCCCATGACCCCGCGCACCCGCTGCTCGGCGGTCCACTCCTTGGTGAGCCGGGTGAACAGGGCGGCGATCCCGGGCACGCCGAGCAGTCCGGTCGGCACCGCAGTGCGCTGGATGCGCAGCTCGGGCAGGGCGGGCGAGACGAGCGTGAGCGTGCGGACGAGGTCGGGGCGCACGGCGGCCACGCGGGTGGCGACCGCACCGCCGAGCGAGTTGCCGAAGAGGTGCACCGGGCCGCGGCCGGCCGCGTCGAGATAGCGGATGACCGCGCGCGCGTGTCCGGTGACGGAGTAGTCGCCGTCGTCCGGGGGCGGGGAATCGCCGAAGCCCGGCAGATCGACCGCCTCGCCGTCCACAACGTCGGCCAGCTCGGCCATCAGCGACGACCAGTTCTGCGAGGAACCGCCGAGCCCGTGGACGTACAGCGCGGGCGGCAGGCCCTCGCGCGCGGCCCGGCGGGAACGGATCGTCAGCGTGACGCCGGGCAGGCCCACGGACCGCAGTCGCTCGCCCTCACCGACCCGGACGGGCGCCACTCGGGGAAGAACACTGGCGGCCGGCACGGACGGCGACTCGGTCGAAGACATGCGGCAATGTTACGAGGTGATCACGTCCGGATTCATGTGTTCGCCATCACAGACTGAATCGTATCCGGACGGAAAACCGACAGCGGACGGGCCTGACGGCATGGCGTCCGGATCAGCAGTCTCCTAGGCTCGTACAGAGGGCACCCGCGTGTGGCCCCTGCTGTTTCCAGGGACGTTCGTAGGAAGGGAGCCCACCATGGCCTATGACCCCACAGAGCCCGACGCGATCGAGGACATCGACGAGCTGGAGGCCGAGGCGGCCGCGGAGTTCGGCGTCGAGGCGCCCGAAGGGGACGCCGCGGAGCAGCACACGGACATCGCGCCGGAACGCGACGACCCGCTGACGGGCCTGGACCCGGACCGTGGGAACGAGGCCGACCTCATGGAGCAGGCACGCGTCGTCGCGCTCGACGAGGACGACTACCGCTGACCTCGCGGGACCCCGGCCGACCGCCTCGGAGCGCCGCACGGCTTTCGCCGTCGTCCGGTACATGAAATTCTGCGCTCGCACCGCGCACACCACGATTACCGAAAAGTACGATGGCCGCGCGGCCGAGACCGCATGTGGACGACTTTGGGAGGCGGCGTGACAGCCATCGAGCAAACTGAGGCGGCACGCCCGCGCGGCACCCGTCTGCCGCGCCGAGCCCGGCGGAACCAGCTGCTGGGCGCCGCTCAGGAGGTTTTCGTCGCGCAGGGCTACCACGCGGCGGCGATGGACGACATCGCCGAGCGGGCCGGGGTGAGCAAGCCGGTGCTCTACCAGCACTTCCCCGGCAAGCTCGACCTGTACCTCGCGCTGCTGGACCAGCACTGCGAGTCGCTGATCCAGGCCGTGCGCGGCGCGCTGGCGTCGACCACCGACAACAAGCAGCGCGTCCGGGCGACCATGGACGCCTACTTCGCCTATGTGGAGGACGACGGCGGGGCCTTCCGGCTGGTCTTCGAGTCCGACCTGACCAACGAGCCCGCGGTGCGCGAACGCGTGGACAAGGTCACCAACGAGTGCGCCGAGGCGATCTGCGACGTGATCGCCGAGGACACCGGCCTGTCGCGCGCCGAGTCCATGCTGCTGGCCTCCGGCCTCGGCGGGCTCGCCCAGGTGGTCGCCCGCTCCTGGCTGCACAGCGACCGCAGCGTCCCGCGCGACCAGGCGGTGCAGCTGCTGGCCTCGCTGGCCTGGCGGGGCATCGCCGGCTTCCCGCTGCACGGCACCGAGCACCACTGAGGGCGCCCCTTCGGGGTTCTTCCGGGTTCTTCCAGGTCCGGTCCCGGTTTGTTCCCGCCCGGTGTTCGCTCCTGGCGTTCCGTCCCGCGGCGTGCGGATCCCCTCACCGGGCTAATGTGTGCTGGGTACGGCGCGGTTGATCGCGCACATCACTGACCGTCGGAGGGACATAGCCGTGGAGGTCAAGATCGGCGTGCAGCACGCGCCCCGCGAGATCGTTCTGGAGAGCGGTCAGAGCGTCGAGGAAGTCGAGGCCATCGTGGCCGAGGCGCTGGCCGGCAAGACGGGGCTGCTCAGCCTCCAGGACGAGAAGGGCCGCAAGGTCCTGGTGCCGACGGACCGGCTGGCGTACGTGGAGATCGGCGAGCCGACCGTGCGCAAGGTGGGTTTCGGCGCGCTCTGAACGGAAGGCTTCGCGCTCCGCGCCGAAGCAGTCGAAAGGGCCCGGCGGCCGTGTGCCGCCGGGCCCTTTCGCATGGTCCGTACACACACATCCGCACAGGGATCCGTACACACATACGGAGCACAACTTCTCCACAGCCGAGGATTGCAATCCGCAGGTCACGGGTATGACGGGCTACGACCGTCGAGCCGGACCGGCCGTGGGAGGGACCCCGACATGATCTTCGAAGCACTCGGCTCCGCCGTGCTCGGTCTGATCCTCGCGTGGGCGGGGGCGCACCGGCTCGCCCACCGGCTGCCGGCCCGCCCGCTGGTGTACTCGACAGGCGTCGCCGGAGCCCTGTTCGGCGACTTCGTCACCCGTACCGCCCTGGGGCCCGGCACCGCTCTGCTCAGCCTGCTGGGCGCCGCGGTCATCTCGGTGGCGTCGCTGTCGCTGCTGCTGCGCCCGGCGGGCCGCCTGCGCCGGCGATCAGCTCCGGCCTGAGGATTCCGGCACCCCGGTGCCCGGGCCACGGGCCCAGGGCCCTACCGGGGCTCATTCGGCTCAGGCCGCGAGGCCCAGCGCGGCCATCCGCTTCGTGTGCGCCTCGGTGATCCGGGAGAACATCCGGCCGACCTCGGCGAGGTCGAAGCCGTCGGCCACGCCCCCCACGAGCATCGTGGACAGCGCGTCCCGCTCGGCGACCACCCGCTGCGACTGCGACAGGGCCTCGCCCATCAGCCGCCGCGCCCACAGCGCCAGCCGGCCGCCCACCCGCGGGTCGGCGTCGATGGCGGCCCGCACCTTCTCCACCGCGAAGTCGGCGTGCCCGGTGTCGTCCAGCACGGCGAGCACCAGCTCACGCGTGTCGGAGTCGAGGCGCGCGGCGACCTCCCGGTAGAAGTCGCTGGCGATCGAGTCGCCGACGTACGCCTTGACCAGGCCCTCCAGCCAGTCCGAGGGCGCGGTCTGCCGGTGGAAGCCGTCGAGCGCGGCCACGAACGGGTCCATGGCGGCCGTCGGTTCCTCGCCGATCCCCGTCAGCCGGTCCCGCAGCCGCTCGAAGTGGTGGAACTCGGCCGAGGCCATCTTCGCCAGCTCCGCCTTGTCCGCGAGGGTCGGCGCCAGCTTGGCGTCCTCCGCGAGCCGCTCGAACGCCGCCAGCTCTCCGTAGGCGAGCGCGCCGAGCAGGTCCACGACGGCGGCGCGGTACTGCGGGTCGGCGGACGCCTGCGCCCAGTCCTGGGCGGCGACACCGGTGGGGCCGGAAGGTGCGGCGGACGCGTTCTCAGGCTTGTCAGAGCTAGTCATGAGGCGCACAATAGCCCGCTCGGCGGCTCGCTCAAGCCCTCGGCCGATCACTGTGAAACCACGGCCGATCGATGTGACGACCACTACGTGACCGAATCGGCCATCGCATGTGCGTCGATCCGGGGTATGGTGGTAATGCGCCTGCTGAGTGCGTCGACGGTGTTCGACGTGTCCCGACAGGCCGCACGCATGAGGATGCCCGGTCGGTGGCCCGATCGGCTCCGACCCGACAGCTCTCCACGACCGTACGGCTCAGACCGTACGACAACGGGAGAGACCCTCAGCGGTACGAGCGCTAGAGCGTCGGCAGAGGTCCCGTGTCTTACGGCTTGCCCGAGTGGTTCGTCCGTACGGCAGCCGACGTCCCCGGCACGGTCAGACATGACCCCCCGCGCTCGCCTCGCACCGCACACACAGAAGAGGCAGCACCCTGACTACGACGTTCCGAGACCTCGGGATCCTTCCCGAGACCGCCGAAGCGCTGGAAGCCGTCGGCATCATCAACCCCTTCCCCATCCAGGAGATGACGCTCCCCGTAGCCCTGTCCGGCACGGACGTCATCGGCCAGGCCAAGACCGGCACCGGCAAGACGCTGGGCTTCGGCCTTCCGCTCCTCGAGCGCGTCACCGTCCCCGCCGACGTCGAGGCCGGGCGCGCCACCCCCGAAGACCTCACCGACGCCCCGCAGGCCCTCGTCGTCGTCCCCACGCGCGAGCTGTGCACCCAGGTCACCAACGACCTGCTGACGGCGGGCAAGGCCCGTAACGTCCGCGTGCTCGCGATCTACGGCGGCCGGGCGTACGAACCGCAGGTCGAGGCCCTGAAGAAGGGCGTCGACGTGGTCGTCGGCACCCCGGGCCGGCTGCTGGACCTCGCGGGCCAGAAGAAGCTGGACCTCAAGCACGTCAAGTGCCTGGTCCTCGACGAGGCCGACGAGATGCTCGACCTGGGCTTCCTGCCCGACGTCGAGAAGATCATCGACATGCTGCCCGCCAAGCGCCAGACCATGCTGTTCTCGGCGACCATGCCGGGCGCGGTCATCGGCCTCGCACGCCGCTACATGTCCCGGCCCACGCACATCCGTGCCACCGCGCCGGACGACGAGGGCGCCACGGTCGCGAACATCAAGCAGTTCGTCTACCGCGCGCACAACATGGACAAGCCGGAGATGGTCGCCCGCATCCTGCAGGCCGAGGGCCGCGGACTGGCGATGATCTTCTGCCGCACCAAGCGGACGGCCGCCGACATCGCCGAGCAGCTCCAGCGGCGCGGGTTCGCCTCCGGCGCGGTCCACGGCGACCTCGGCCAGGGCGCCCGCGAGCAGGCGCTGCGCGCCTTCCGCAACGGCAAGGTCGACGTTCTCGTCTGCACCGACGTCGCCGCGCGCGGCATCGACGTCGAGGGTGTCACCCACGTCATCAACTACCAGTCCCCCGAGGACGAGAAGACCTACCTGCACCGCGTCGGCCGTACGGGCCGGGCGGGCGCCAAGGGTACGGCGATCACGTTCGTCGACTGGGACGACATCCCGCGCTGGCAGCTGATCAACAAGGCGCTGGAGCTGGACTTCCACGAGCCGGTGGAGACGTACTCCAGCTCCCCGCACCTCTTCACCGACCTGGGCATCCCCGAGGGCACCAAGGGCATCCTGCCGCGCTCCGAGCGGACCCGTGCCGGTCTGGACGCGGAGGAGCTGGAGGACCTGGGCGAGACCGGTGGGCGGGGCGCGCGCGGCCGTGGCCGCGGTGGCCGTGCCCAGGCTGCCGAGCCCGAGCGTGCCCGGTCGGCAGAGCGCGAGCGTCCGGCCCGTACGCCGCGCCGGCGCCGCCGTACGCGCGGCGGAGCGCCGGTGGACGCGGCCCCCGCCGCGTCGGCCCCGACCGCCGAGGTCGCCGGGACGGAGGAGGCCCCGGCCGCCACCCGTACCCCGCGCCGGCGTCGCCGCACGCGCGGCGGAGCGGCCGCGCAGCCGGTGACGGCCGCGACGGCGACCACGACGGCAACGACGGCCGAGGAAGCTCCCGCCGTCGAGCCGGTGGCCCCGGTGGAGGCTCCCGCCGCCGTGGAGGAGGCGCCGGAGAAGCCGCGCCGCCGCCGCACGCGCAAGTCGACGGCGAGCGAGCCGGTGACGACGGAGACCGCGGAGGCTACGGCCCCGGCGGCCGAGCCCGTGATCGCGGCCGCCCCGGTGACGGAGCCCGTGACCGAGCCCGTGACCGCTGCCGCTCCGGCGGCCGAGGCCGCGCCGGCGACGGAGACCAAGCCGCGCCGCCGCACGCGGAAGACGGCCGAGCCGGCCCCCGAGGTGGAGGCGGCCGAGGCCACGGAGGAGCCCAAGCCTCGTCGCCGCACCCGCAAGACCGCGGAGCCGGCCACGCCCGACGCCCCCGAGGCGGAGGCGGAGACCAAGCCGCGCCGGACGCGGAAGACGGCGGCCGCTGCCGAGGCCCCCGAGGCCGAGGCCAAGCCGCGCCGCACCCGCAAGACCGCGGCTGCTGCCGAGGCTCCCGCGGACGCCGCCGAAGGCACGGAGACGAAGCCGCGCCGGACCCGGAAGACCGCGGTTGCCGCAGAGGCCCCCGAGGCCGAAGCGGAGACGAAGCCGCGCCGGACCCGGAAGACCGCGGCCGCGGCACCGGAAGCCGCCGAGGCCGAGATCGAGGCCAAGCCGCGCCGGACCCGCAAGGCCGCCACCACGGCACCGGAAACCGCCGAGGCCGAGGCGGAGGTCAAGCCGAAGCGCACCCGCAAGACCGCCGCGACCGCGCCGGAGGCCGCCGAGGCCGAGGCCGAGGCCAAGCCCCGCCGCACCCGGAAGACCGTGGCTGCGGCACCGGAAACCGCCGAGGCGGAGGCCGAGGCCAAGCCGCGCCGGACCCGCAAGGCCGCAGTCGCCGCAGAAGCCCCCGAGGCCGAAGCGGAGACCAAGCCCCGCCGCACCCGGAAGACCGCGGCTGCGGCACCGGAGGCCGCCGAGGCGGAGGCCGAGGCCAAGCCGCGCCGGACCCGCAAGGCCGCAGTCGCCGCAGAAGCCCCCAAGGCCGAAGCGGAGACCAAGCCCCGCCGCACCCGCAAGACCGCCGCTGCCACCGAAGCCGGTGACGGTGACGGTGAAGCGGTAGCCGCTCCGAAGGCGCGGCGGGCCCGTAAGGCCACCGCCGCCGAGGCGGCTGCTCCGGAGATTCCGGCGCAGTCCACCGAGGAGCCGGAGGTCAAGCCGCGGCGCCGGACCCGCAAGGCGGCGGAGCCCGCTGCCGAGGCGGCCGGTGAGAGCGCCGGGACGACGACGCCCAAGCCGCGCCGGACCCGTAAGGCCACGGCTGCCGCGGAGGCTCCCGAGGCCTGAGCCGGCGCCGCACGCGCGGCGACGGCAGGGCATCAGCTCCGGTCCGATGGCCGGGTCCACGACAGTGGACCCGGCCATCGGCGTCTCCGCCCGAGCCCGGGCCCCGCCGGCCACCCCGCCCCCTTCTCACGGCAGAGCCCGGCGCCCGGGCCCGCGGCCTGGCGGCCCGAACCCACGCGCGCCCTTCCCGCCGCCTCCCGATAGCCTCTGCCCATGAGCAGGCCCGCCACCTTCGTCCCGCCCCCCGGTGCCCGCGCCTACCCCCTTCGGACGGCGCGCGGGGAGTTCGCCGTGGTCGACGCCCCGGTGGCCGACGGTGTCGAACCCAAGGGGATCGCACTGCTGCTGCCGGGATTCACCGGCAGCAAGGAGGACTTCAATCCGCTGCACGTGCCGCTGGCCGAGCGCGGCTACCGGACCGTCGCCGTCGACGGCCGGGGCCAGTTCGAGTCGGACGGCCCGGTGACGGACGAGTCGGCCTACGCGCAGGAGGAGCTGGCGCGGGACGTCCTCGCGCAGGCGGAGGCGATCGGCGGCCCGGTACATCTGCTGGGCCACTCCCTGGGCGGCCAGATCGCGCGCGCGGCCGTGCTGCTGGACCGCTCGCCCTTTCTGTCGCTCACCCTGATGGCCTCGGGCCCGGCACAGATCTCGGCGCCCCAGCAGGAGCGCGTGAAGCTGCTCCGGGACGCGCTCGCGGTGCTCGGCATGGCCGAGGTGTGGGAGGCGCTCCAGGCGATGGAGCCGCCGGAGGAGACGGAGGCGCCGGCGCTCGACGCCGGGCTGGACGACCGGGCCGATCTGCGGCGCCGCTGGCTGGGCACCAAGCCCGCCCAACTGCTGGCCACCGGGCGCCAGTTGTGCACGGAACCGGACCGGGTCGCCGAGCTGGCGGCCGTGCCGCTGCCATTCCATGTGCTGTCGGGCGCGCGGGACGACACCTGGCCGCTGCCGCTCCTGGACGACATGGCCGTACGGCTGAGGGCCCGGCGCACGGTCGTCGAGGGCGCCGAGCACTCCCCGAACACCGACCGGCCCCTGGAGACGGCCCGGGCGCTCGCCGGCTTCTGGGACGACACCGCGGACGCCCGCCGGAACCGGGCATAGGGCCTGTCCGGCGCCGGCCTAGTACTGGGTCCGCAGGTGTTCCCAGAACCCGTCCCTGAGCGCGCGGCGCAGCTCCGCCTGGCCGCGCAGGGAGTACTGGAGCAGTTCCTCGGCCTCGACCAGCAGCTCCTGGTCGACGGAACCGGGCAGATAGGGGTGGCCGGGGAACAGTTCCACGAGGGCTTCGCGGCCCCGGGAGACGAGCCACTTGGCCGCGATCTGGGCGCCGACGAAGCGAACGTCCTCGCGGGTGGGGCGGGCGGTGCCGGTGGCGTCGTACGCGGCGGCCGTGCGCCGGGCGACGTACGGCTTGAAGAAGTCGAGGTCGAAGGTGCGCTGGCTGTCGACCTCCCAGAGCAGCGGTTCGGCCTGGTTGCGGCCCTCCGGTGCCTCGATGCCCCAGAGGTGGACGCGGGCGCCGTAGCCCTGGGCCGCCTCGACCGCCGAGACCAGGTCCTCGTCACCGCCCAGGAGGGCCGCGTCGCTGATCGCGCGGTGCCTCGCCAGTGACTCCAGGTCCGTGCGGATCAGCGAGTCGACGCCCTTCTGCTGGTTGTTGGCGTTGAGGTTGCCGAGGCGGACCTTGACGTCGGGCAGCTCGGCGATGACCTGCTGTTCGGCGGTGTGTATACGACGCCGGGCGCCGTCGTACCAGTAGACGCGCAGCA
Organism: Streptomyces sp. DSM 40868; assembly: GCF_011820545.1. Lineage (NCBI taxonomy): Bacteria > Bacillati > Actinomycetota > Actinomycetes > Kitasatosporales > Streptomycetaceae > Streptomyces > Streptomyces sp. DSM 40868. The sequence goes on along the minus strand of NZ_CP050504.1, from coordinate 5,733,620 downwards.
GCCGGCTGTCCGCGAAGATCATCCGGGCCCGGTCGATCAGCGCCTCGATCAGGCCCTCGGCGTCCAGGTCGAAGGCGCGGCGGTCCTCGGTTCCGGCGACCAGCCGGCCGACGGCGGCGTACAGATAGCCGGCGTCCACGAAGATGGCGTGGGTCGAGGGCGTCTTCGCCACCTCGGCGAGCATGCGCTCCAGCAGCTCGTTCGTGCGGTCGATGCGGGCCTCGAGGGCGGCGGCCAGGTCGTCGTTCATTGTCTTCATTGTCCCGGTGGTCACAGTGCGAACACAACCGGTCCCGGTCGGTCCCTTCCGTTCTGCTTACCGGTCAGTTATTAGTCGTTCGAAAAATTTCTTTAGCGTAGGGAATGTTCGTAACAAACGGAGCGTTGACTAGGTACGACACCGGGAGCACCGGCAGTCACACCAGTAGTTCTCCGTAGGAGGATGACCAGACGAAGGGAGAAGCCCATGCGCTTCGAAATCATGCGACTCGACGAGGTCGACGGCACCGCCGTGGACAGCACCGTCGTGGACGCCGCCTCCGTCAACCGGATCGTTCAGCAGGCCGCCGCCATCGGGCAGCGCCTGTGGATCCGCCCGGCCGAGACCCAGGCCTCGTAGCCCGCGCGCGGGCGTCAGCCACTCAAGCTTTCCGGGGGAGCCGAGCCGACGAGGGTCAGCTCCCCCGGATCACCTGAGTGACACCGTTGATGATCTGCTGGACGGCGATCGCGGAGAGCATCATGCCCGCGAGCCGCGTCACCAGCACGACGCCGCCGTCCTTGATGACCCGGATGATCAGCAGCGAGTAGCGCATCACGAGCCACAGCACGACGTGGATCGCGAGGATCGCGGACCACACCGAGACCTGCGTGGTCACGCTGTCGGCCTTCTGCACGGCCAGGATCACGGACACGATCGCGCCGGGCCCCGCCAGCAGCGGCATGCCCAGCGGCACAAGGGCCACGTTGACGTCCTTGGTCTGCTTCGGCTCATCCGTCTTGCCGGTGAGCAGGTCCAGTGCGATCAGCAGGAGCAGCAGTCCGCCCGCGATCATCAGCGCGGGCACGGAGACGTGCAGGTAGTTCAGGATCTGGTGGCCCAGGACGCCGAAGACGGCGATGACCCCGCCCGCCACACAGACGGCCTGGAAGGCCATCCGCTTCTGCACCTTGGCCGGCCGTCCGGCGGTCAGGGCGAGGAAGATCGGGGTGATCCCAGGGGGATCCATGATGACAAAAAGGGTCAGGAACAGAGAGCCGAAGACGGCGATGTCGAACATGAGGGAAGTGCAGGCCTTGCGGAAAGAGGAAGTACGGGCGTGAAGGGGTACGGCGGACCGGCCCCGGAGGGCCTCAGGCTCCGCCGGCGCCCGGCACCGGGAACGCGCCCGTCGCCCGCCGGGTGATCTCCCCGTACACCTCGGGGTCGGTCGTGTACGCGCCCAGCGTCACGGTCTTGCGGCTGCCGTGGTAGTCCGAGGAGCCCGTGACCAGCAGGCCCAGCTCCTTCGCCAGGCCGCGCAGCCGGGCCCGGGCGTCGGCGTCGTGGTCCATGTGGTCGACCTCGATGCCGTCCAGTCCGGCCTCCGCCAGCTGGGCGATGCGGGAGTCCGGCACGGTGCGGCCCCGCTTGGCCGCGGCCGGGTGGGCGAACACACAGACCCCGCCCGCGGCCTTGACCAGCCGGATCGCCTCGAAGGGGTCGGTCTCGTGCTTCTCCACGAAGGCCCGCCCGCCGTCGGCCAGCCACTCCTCGGTGAACGCGTCGCTCACCGTGGGCACGACCCCCAGCTCCACCATGGCGCTGGCGATGTGCGGGCGCCCGACGGAGCCGCCGGCGGCGATCCGCTCGACCTGCTCCCAGGTGACCGGCACGCCCAGCATGTTGAGGCGGGCGATCATGCCCTTGGCCCGCGGCACCCGGTCGTCCCGAACCAGCTCCCGCTCGGCGAGCAGGGCGGGGTCCTCGGGGTCGAAGAGGTACGCCAGCAGATGCATCGAGATGCCGTCGATCCGGCAGGACAGCTCGGCACCGGTGACCAGGGTCAGCCCCTCGGGCAGCGCGGCGAGGGCCTCGCCGTGGCCCCGGGTGGTGTCGTGATCGGTCAGCGCGACGACGTCCAGTCCGGCCGCGGCGGCATTCCGCACCAGCTCGGCCGGGGTGTCCGTACCGTCGGAGGCCGTGGAGTGGCAGTGCAGATCAATGCGCACGACGACTCCAGACAGACAGACGCAAGGGACACGGACACCTAAGGATACCGACGTTTCCACCCTCGCCTGTCACACCCGAACCCACGGAGCAACCTTTACGCGAGCGCCCCGAAAGGGGGGCGGGAACTGCGCGAGAAACCACGGACACCCCGCAGCCGCCCGCACAACAGAACCCGGCACCCCGGTGGGCGCTACGGCCGGAGCAAGCGCGGCGACAACGCTCCGCACGGCACCAGGTCTATCTCCGCCCCCGCGTCCCGCAGATCCGTCAGCACCAGTTCGTCGTACATGAGCAGCCCGGACTGCTCGGGCCAGATCACCGCCCACAGCCACATGCCGAGCGCCTCCCCGGCGAAGACGGCACGGTCGTCGGGGGTGCGGTAGACATGCCAGAGCGGGGTCGGGCGGCCGGCGGCCAGCACCTTGGTCTGCGGCGGCTTCTCCACGTTCATGTACGAGCCGGGGTCCGGGCCGTCGATGCCGGCGTAGCGCGCGCCGAGGCCGACGCCCAGTTCCTCGGCGATCAGGATCAGCTCGCCGGGGCCGCCGAGCGGTCCCGGACCGGAGCAGGCCACCGCGGTCGCGCGGCCGCCGCTGCGGTCGTCCCCGGCGTACGCCACGCCGGTGAACAGCCAGCCGACCGGCAGCGGCCACGGCATCCACACCGGTACCTGGGTGCGGTGCACGACGACGTTGAGCGCCTCGACGCTGGGCGGGATCACGGGCTGCAGCGGATACACCGTGCCGTGCACATCGCACTGCCACGCATCGGCGAAGAGTCCGGGAGCCCTGACCCGGCCACCGCATCTCGGGCAACTGGGTTCGCCCCTCATAGGGCTCCACGGTCCTACCCCCGACCGCCCACGTCAAGGATGATCACCCGTCCGGACGGAAGAGCCGACCATATGCCCGACCGTGAGGCTCACCATGCCGAGATAGGTGCATCTTGCATTAATTAGGTGCGCTAACTTACTATGTGTATAACCCAACTACCTAGTGAGGATGGGAGAAGCACATGGACCCCCTAGACGCGGGTGCCGGCGGCATCCTGCGGCAGCCCAAGGCGGTCTGGGCCACGGCCGGCGCCTCCGTCGTCGCCTTCATGGGCATCGGCCTCGTCGACCCGATCCTGCCGTCGATCGCCCGGGGCCTGGACGCCACCCCCAGCCAGGTGTCCCTGCTCTTCACCTCGTACTTCCTGATCACGGCCGTGGCGATGCTGCTGACCGGCTTCGTCTCCAGCCGGATCGGCGGGAAGCGGACCCTGCTGCTCGGCCTCGCGTTCGTGGTGGTGTTCGCCGGTCTGGCCGGCACCTCCGGCTCGGTCGGCCAGCTCGTGGGCTACCGGGCCGGCTGGGGCCTCGGCAACGCGCTGTTCGTCTCCACCGCCCTCGCGGTCATCGTCGGCGCGGCGGCCGGCGGCAGCGCGGCGGCGATCCTGCTCTACGAGTCCGCGCTCGGCCTCGGCATGGCCTGCGGCCCGCTGCTCGGCGCGGTCCTCGGCAACGCCAGCTGGCGGTACCCGTTCTTCGGCACGGCCACGCTGATGGCGATCGGCTTCCTGTGCATCGCCGCGTTCCTGAGGGAACAGCCCAGGCCGGCCCGCAAGACCTCGGTCCTGGACCCGCTCAAGGCGCTCGGCCACGGCGGTCTGGCCTCGGCGGCGGTCTCCGCGTTCTTCTACAACTACACGTTCTTCACCGTGCTGGCCTTCACGCCGTTCGTGCTGGACATGACGCCGTACCGGTCGGGCGCGGTGTTCTTCGCCTGGGGACTGCTGCTCGCCGTCTTCTCGGTGATCGTGGCCCCGCGCATGCAGGAGCGGTTCGGCTCGCTGAGGGTGCTCGGCGGCTCGCTGGTGCTGCTCGCGGCGGACGTGCTCGTGCTCGGCTACGGCAACCACACCACGGCCGTCGTCTGCACGATCCTGTCGGGCGCGTTCATCGGCGTGAACAACACCGTCTACACCGAGCTGGCCCTGGGCGTGTCGGACGCCCCGCGCCCGGTGGCGAGCGCGGGCTACAACTTCGTGCGCTGGTTCGCCGCCGCCGCGGCGCCCTACTTCGCGCCCAAGATCGAGGAGTGGACCGACATCCACATCCCGTTCGTGGTGGCGGCCGTCACGGCGGTGCTGGGCGCGCTCGTGGTCCTCGTCCGGCGCCGGGCCCTCGTTCACGAAGCGGAGGAGCTCCAGCCGGGGCACGCGACTAAGGACGGCGTCGGGGTCTTCGCCAACTGACCGGATCCGGCCTTGCGTTGGTGAGATCGATCACTCCCGGCGGCCGTGGCGGGTCAGTCCAGCGGGACGGATTTCCGGGCCGGGTCCCTGAGGTCCGTCCCGTTCGCCAGCCAGCGCTCCTGGAGGGCCTGGGCGCCGTGCACCCGCTTCCAGGCGGCCTCGTTCGGGGTCATCGGCAGCAGCGGCAGGAACCGTACGGGATCCAGCGGGACGTCCAGTTCCAGGTCCTCGACCAGTCCGCCGGGCTCGCCCACCAGCACCGAGGTGAAGGGAGCGCCGGGCCACAGCGGCTCGCCCACGTCCAGGGAGGCACCGGGTGCCACCACCAGGCCCTCCACCTGCGGGCTCGCGGCCAGGACGGCGAGCGGGCGGAGCAGCTTGTCGGTGTCGGCGAGGCCCGCGCGGACGGACAGCACCAGTTCGGCGCGGGGCCCCTTCACCGGGTCGGCGAGCACCGCCGTCGGGTCCGTCATGGGCTGCCGGGACATCCCGAGGGTGGCGTACCGGACGACGTCCCCCTCGTGGAAGCGGAGCACCTCGATGCGGTCCGTGCCGAGGAAGGTGACGGCGGCGCGCGCGTCCGGCTCGCCCAGCGCGGTGGTCAACCGGGCCTCGACCAGAGGAAGAACATCAGCCATGCGGCGAGCATAGAACTCGTCAGTAGCGGGCAAAGCGGCGCCTTGACAGTATCGGCGGCTGGTACTCTGAGCCGGGGTTCGGGGCGACACGCGGAAGCGTCGTTGTCAAGTCCCGACACCGTTGAGACTCCCTTACGAGGGACCGGCCGGAGGAGGTGGGGCTGCCATGGATCGAAGTCGACCGTGCAGTACCACTCGCTCTTCCGGCCGCTGAATCCAGGTACCGGCTGGCCGCCGTCTTCCTTTGCGCGTCGTCGTTCGGAAGAGCATCTCGTTTCGCTTTGCCTGATCTGTCTGATCTGAATCAGTTCTGCATCGGCAGTGAAGCCGCCACCGCGACGGTGCGGTGCTCCCCGCTTTGTGGACGTGCCCCACACGCACAGCCAGGACGTCCCCATTCCGGGTAGTTCCACCCGTCGCCGCGCGCGTTTTCGCCGCCCGCCCGCGAAGGAGCCTGCCCATGTCGATGATCCGCGACCTGCGCGCCGTGGTCCGCCCCTCGTCCCGCGTCTCGCTGCGCAAGGACTCCGGGACGACGTCGTACGACACCACGCGCGACCCCGCGACGCCCTCGGCCGTCGTCGACTGCGCCGTCTACCGCGACGGCGCCCGCGTGCCCAGCGCGGGGCCCCTGAGCCCGCAGGAGGCGATGCGGCAGGTGCGCCGCGACGGCGGGTTCGTCTGGATCGGCCTGCACGAGCCGACCGAGGAGGAATTCGCCGGTATCGCCGGTGAGTTCGGGCTGCACCCGCTGGCCGTGGAGGACGCCGTGCAGGCGCACCAGCGGCCCAAGCTGGAGCGCTACGACGACTCGCTGTTCACGGTCTTCAAGACCATCCACTACGTCGAGCACGACCGGCTGACCGCCAACAGCGAGGTCGTGGAGACCGGCGAGGTCATGTGCTTCACCGGCCGGGACTTCTTCATCACCGTCCGGCACGGCGGCCAGGGTTCGCTGCGCGCCCTGCGCCACCGCCTCCAGGACGACCCGGAGCTGCTGGCCAAGGGCCCCTCGGCCGTGCTGCACGCCATCGCCGACCATGTGGTGGACGGCTACATCGCGGTCGCCCACGCGGTGCAGGACGACATCGACGAGGTGGAGACCGAGGTCTTCTCGCCCGGCCGCAAGGGCGGGGTCTCGCGCGGTGTGGACTCCGCCCGGATCTACCAACTCAAGCGCGAGGTGCTGGAGTTCAAGCGCGCGGTGGCGCCGCTGCTGCGGCCCATGCAGCTGCTGAGCGAGCGGCCGATGCGGCTGATCGACCCGGACATCCAGAAGTACTTCCGGGACGTGGCCGACCACCTGGCCCGGGTCCAGGAGCAGGTCATGGGCTTCGACGAACTCCTCAACTCCATCCTCCAGGCCAATCTCGCCCAGGCGTCCGTCGCGCAGAACGAGGACATGCGCAAGATCACCGCGTGGGCGGCCATCATCGCCGTACCGACGATGGTGTGCGGGGTGTACGGCATGAACTTCGAGCACATGCCCGAGCTGCACTGGCGGTACGGCTACCCGGTGATCATGGGCATCACCGCCGCGATCTGTCTGGGCATCCACCGCACGCTGAAGCGAAACGGCTGGCTCTGAGCGGCCGGTGCGGGCCGGTCGGCGGGCCGGTGCGGCCTGGTTAGGCTGGGCCCATGACAAGCGAGCTGCTCGACCGGGCCCTCATCGAGGAGGCCGCGAAGAAGTCCGGCCTGATCTGGGTCAGGGGCGCCGGTGCCCCGGCCGCGCGGGCGCTGTGGCACGTGTGGCACGAGGGCGCGGTGTGCGTGGTCGGCGACGGGCCGGGCGAGCAGCCGCTGACGGGGCTGGCCGACGGGGGCCGCGCCGAGGTGAGCGTGCGCAGCAAGGACAAGGGCGGCCGGCTGGTGACGTTCCCGGCCACCGTGAGCGAACTGGCGTCCGGGTCCGAGGCGTGGGAGGCGGCGGTCGCCGAGCTGAAGGGCAAGCGGCTGAACGCCCCCGACGCCGAGGAGATGCCGGCCCGCTGGGCCCGCGAGTGCCGGGTGCTGCGGCTGGTGCCGGCCGGTTCGGTGACCCCGCTGCCGGACGGCAGTCTCGCGGAGCGCCCGGTGCCGACTCCGGTCACCACGCGCGGACCGGTACCGGCGGGCCTGCCGAAGCTGCTGGTGAAGCGCCGGAAGGGAAAGTAGAGAACCCGGCTCGCTACGACGCCGGCAGCTGTCTGCCGTAGTCCACCGTCTCCGACTTCGCCGGCTCCTCGACGGTGAAGTCCCTGCCCCAGTCGGAGAAGCGGAGCGTCCCCGCCTGCCCGGCCCGGACCAGGCGCAGCGGGTACGGCGTGCCCTGGAGGGACACGTCCAGCGTGCCGCCGGAACCCTGGTCGCCGGTGATGCGGATCGTGCGGGTACCCGATCCGTCGGCGTGCCGGCCGTCCGTCGCCAGCGTGCCGTGCAGCGTCAGCAGACCGTCGAGGAGGACGTCCTTGTCCGTGAAACCGCTGAACTTCCGGTACGCGGGATCCCGCTGCGGCACCTTCACATACTTGCCGTCCAGCTTGCCGGAGGCGCCGTCGCCGCCGTCGGCGTGGTTCCAGAAGTCCGCGCCCGCCTTGAGGTACAGGTCCTCGCCGACCCGCAGCAGCTGGAACGTCGTGCCCTGCGCCGTCACCGACCCGGTGCCGCCGTCGGTCTTGAGCCGCATGTCCAGCCGGTACGTACGGCCGCTGGTGACCACGGTCCCGGACAGCCGTACCGCGCTCGCCGCGTCCGCCGCGGCCCGCGTCCTGGCCTGGATCCGGTCGGGGGACAGCTTGCCGATCCCGTTGGTCCCGGCGTCGGGATCGTCGCCGCCGCCGCACCCCGACAGCGCCAGCGCTCCCGTCACGGCCAGTGCGCAGGCCGCGGTCACCCAAGCGGTGCGGCGGGTACGGCCCCGGGGAATCGCAGTCACCAAGGGAGCTGCCTTTCTGACGGTTCCTGAGCGGCGTACCGCAGGGTACCGGGGCTCCGCCCACCCGGCGGAGCCGGTCCGTCCGGACCGCCCACCAGGGCGTATCCGATCGGGACGGGCTAGCCTGAAGCGCACCCGTGCGGACATGTCCGAGCAATTCCCACGATCCTCACGCAAAGGAAGCACAGTCATGGCAGCCGGCGCCCCCCGGATCTTCGTCTCGCACCTCGCCGGGGTGTCCGTCTTCGACCCGGCCGGCGACCAGGTGGGCCGCGTCCGCGACGTGGTCGTCATGCTGCGCGTCGGACGGCGGCCCCCACGGGTCCTCGGGCTGGTCGTGGAGCTGTCCACCCGGCGCCGTATCTTCCTGCCCATGACCCGGGTGACCGGCATCGAGTCGGGCCAGGTCATCACCACCGGCGTGCTCAACGTCCGGCGCTTCGAGCAGCGGCCCACCGAGCGGCTGGTCTTCGGCGAGCTGCTGGACCGGCGGGTGACGCTGGTGGAGACCGGCGAGGAGGTCACCGTCCTCGACGTGTCCGTGCAGCAGCTGCCCGCCCGCCGGGACTGGGAGGTCGACCGGGTCTTCCTGCGCAAGGGGCGCAAGGGCGGCGCCTTCCGGCGGGCGAAGGGGGAGACGCTGACCGCCGAGTGGTCGGCCGTCACCGGGTTCTCCCTGGAGGAGCACGGGCAGGGCGCCGAGAGCCTGCTCGCCACCTTCGAGCAGCTGCGCCCCGCCGACCTCGCCAACGTCCTGCACCACCTGTCCCCCAAGCGGCGCGCCGAGGTGGCCGCCGCCCTGGACGACGACCGGCTCGCCGACGTCCTCGAAGAGCTGCCGGAGGACGACCAGATCGAGATCCTCGGCAAGCTGAAGGAGGAGCGGGCGGCGGACGTGCTGGAGGCGATGGACCCGGACGACGCGGCCGACCTGCTGGGCGAGCTGCCCGAGGAGGACAAGGAGCGGCTGCTGAGCCTGATGGAGCCCGCCGACGCGGCCGACATGCGCCGGCTGATGGCGTACGAGGAGCACACGGCCGGCGGTCTGATGACGACCGAGCCGATCGTGCTGCGCCCGGACGCCACGGTCGCCGACGCGCTCGCCCGGGTCCGCAACCCGGACCTCTCCCCCGCCCTCGCCGCGCAGGTGTACGTCTGCCGCCCGCCCGACGAGACCCCGACCGGCAAGTACCTGGGCACCGTGCACTTCCAGCGGCTGCTGCGCGACCCGCCGTACACCCTGGTCAGCTCGCTGGTCGACCACGATCTGCAGCCGCTGGACCCGGACGCGGCGCTGCCGGTCGTCGCCGGGTTCTTCGCCGCCTACGACATGGTGGCGGCGCCCGTGGTGGACGAGTCGGGGTCGCTGCTCGGCGCGGTGACCGTGGACGACGTACTGGACCACATGCTGCCCGACGACTGGCGGGAGACGGAGTTCCACCTGGCCGAGGGAGAGGAGGCGCCCCCGCATGGTTCCTGAGCGCGAGTCCGTGTCCCGCGAGCGCCACCCGGCGGGCGCCACGGCCGCCGGCCGGCCCCGGATGCCCCGGCTGGACCAGCCTCGCCCGCCCCGGCGCCGGTTCCTGCCCGAGTGGGACCCGGAGGCCTTCGGCCGGCTGTCGGAGAAGATCGCCCGGTTCCTGGGCACGGGACGCTTCATCGTCTGGATGACGGTCGTCATCATCGTGTGGGTGCTGTGGAACGTCGCCGCGCCCCGCCATCTGCGGTTCGACGAGTACCCGTTCATCTTCCTCACCCTGATGCTGTCCCTGCAGGCGTCCTACGCGGCCCCGCTGATCCTGCTCGCGCAGAACAGGCAGGACGACCGCGACCGGGTCAACCTGGAGCAGGACCGCAAGCAGAACGAGCGGTCCATCGCGGACACCGAGTACCTGACCCGGGAGGTGGCCGCGCTGCGCACCGGGCTGGGCGAGGTGGCCACCCGCGACTGGATCCGCTCCGAGCTCCAGGACCTGCTGAAGGAGCTGGAGGAGCACCGCCGGCACGACGGACACCCGGGTCAGGTCGTATTCCCGGCGGAACGGGCAGAACGCCCGCCGGGACGTGACACAGACGACCGCTGAAGGGCATCCCTCAGGCCCCTCGGCGGGCCGTACCATCGTCCTTATGGCTACGGAAGACGCGGTGCGCGAGGCACTGGCGACGGTGAACGACCCCGAGATCAACCGCCCGATCACCGAACTCGGGATGGTCAAGTCCGTGGAGATCGGCGCGGACGGAGCGGTCGCGGTCACCGTGTATCTGACGGTGTCCGGCTGCCCGATGCGGGACACCATCACGCAACGCGTCACCGAGGCGGTCTCCCGGGTCGAGGGCGTCACCCGGGTCGACGTCACCCTGGACGTGATGAGCGACGAGCAGCGCAAGGAGCTGGCGGCGGCGCTGCGCGGCGGCCAGGCCGAGCGCGAGGTCCCCTTCGCCAAGCCGGGCAACCTGACCCGGGTCTACGCGGTCGCCTCCGGCAAGGGCGGGGTCGGCAAGTCCTCGGTGACGGTCAACCTGGCGGCGGCGATGGCGGCCGACGGCCTGAAGGTCGGTGTCGTGGACGCCGACATCTACGGTCACAGCGTGCCGCGCATGCTGGGCGCCGACGGCCGGCCCACCCAGGTCGAGAACATGATCATGCCGCCGTCCGCGAACGGCGTGAAGGTCATCTCCATCGGCATGTTCACGCCGGGCAACGCGCCGGTCGTCTGGCGCGGCCCGATGCTGCACCGCGCCCTCCAGCAGTTCCTCGCCGATGTCTACTGGGGCGACCTGGACGTCCTGCTGCTGGACCTGCCGCCCGGCACGGGTGACATCGCGATCTCCGTGGCCCAGCTGGTCCCGAACGCCGAGATCCTGGTCGTGACGACGCCGCAGCAGGCGGCGGCCGAGGTCGCCGAGCGCGCCGGTTCCATCGCCGTACAGACCCACCAGAAGATCGTCGGCGTGGTCGAGAACATGTCCGGCCTGCCCTGCCCGCACTGCGGCGAGATGGTCGACGTCTTCGGCACGGGCGGCGGCCAGCTGGTCGCCGACGGCCTGACCCGCACCACGGGCACGACGGTCCCGGTCCTCGGCAGCATCCCCATCGACGTCCGCCTCCGCGAGGGCGGCGACGAGGGCAAGCCGGTGGTCCTCACCGACCCCGGCTCCCCGGCGGGCTCGGCCCTGCGCGCGATCGCCGGCAAGCTGGGCGGCAGGCAGCGCGGTCTGTCGGGCCTGTCGCTGGGTCTGACGCCGAAGAACAAGTTCTGAGCCGGCCTGTCCCAGGCACCGCGGCACGGGGGCGCGCGTCCTTCTGGACGGCGCCCCTTCGTCATGCCGCGTGAAGCTCAGTCGCCCTCGTCCTCGTCCCCCGGGCAGAGGTCGAGCTTGGTGCAGAGCAGGATCTCCTCGTACGCGCCCGGCTCGGGTCCGGCTCCGGGCTCGCGCTCGGCATGCGGGACGAACCGCCACTGCGACGCCTTGGCATGCCGGGTCCTGTCCGCCTTCTCCACGTGGACGTTCAGCGTGCGGGCCCTGGGGTCGTTGGTCTCCACGAGGACCTCGTCCGCGGCGAGCGGGAAGTGGTCGTGGAGCAGACACAGGCCGAAGCGGTCCAGGTTGCCGTGCTTGGCGAGCACCGCCACGATGTCCCTGACGAATTCCGAGTCCTCGGGGCCCAGCCCCTCGGCTTCCTCGAAGCGGGGCAGCGGGGCCCGGGTAGCGGAAACGTTCATGTCGGTCATGACCCCTCCGTCGGACAGTTGACGGCACATCGGATTCCAGTATCGACCAGGGACTATTTTCCCGCAATTCCACGGGCGGCAGCCGATGGGGTGGCCTGCCGAAACCGCTTCGCGTGTCCCTGGGCATCCCGCGCACGGCGCCGATAAATTCCTCCGGAAGGAGGTGGCGGACAATGAAGGGGATCCGATGGTGGCAGCTACTGCCATTGATTTTTGTGAACCTGATGTGGTGGGGGTGTTCTCCCTCGGAAGCCCTGCAGAACGATGGCAGCAGCTGCCGGGAAAGCCAGCTCGAGAGCAGTCGTGTGGACGCCCTGATTCAATTCGACCAACACGACAAGGACGCCGTCAGAATCCACTCGGACATGACTGTCGAGATTCCCATGGCCGACTGGGTTCTGGCCGACCGGCTGCTTCTCGGCAAGCATTCCGAAGAATACAGGCACGCCATGCAGTGCCTGCTGCGCGGGAAGGACACGTCGATCCGGCGGTCAGAATGGCGGTTCGACGACCCGGAGGTGAAAGAGCAGGGGCAGGACATTCGAGTGAGATATGAATCCTACGCATGGATCAGGGATTATGCCCCCATCAAGCTCGGCCCATGGGTGATCAAGTGGAAGAAGGGCGGCACATGGACCGTTCAGTTCAGTCCGACGACGCTGCAGAAATCCCACTGGAAAGTGCAGGCGGACCTCGGGGGCCTGAGATTTGACGACACGTCGAAAACCGCCTCGCCTCACGACGGTAAGTGGATGTGGGAAGGGGACCCGCCCGGCCGGATCACCTTCGACCTCGGTCTTCCGTGGCAGCGCTGGTGGGTCCTGACCTACGGCCGGTCGTTCTGGAGCAAGATCGGCGTCGGGGCCTGGTGGGTGTGCGCTTCGGTCGTGGTCGCGCTGGCCGCGCTGCGCGGGCGGCCGAGGCGTCCTTCCGCCGGGAGCGACGGCCGCAGGGACAGCGTTGTCCAGGCCGTACTGCAATGGGCCGCGCTCAGCGGGTCGGTCGCCGTGATGCTGATCGTGATCAGCTACCAACACGTCAGTCCGCCGTGGAATGCCCTCATGTGCATTTCGGCCGGCCTGGCCCTGACCCTTGTCGCCCGTCCCTGGCTCGGTGGCACGCCTCTCCAGGCCCGCGCCGTGCGAGCCGCGGTCATCTCCGTGGCGGCGGCCGGGTTGCTGGTGGTCGTCGCGCCCCACCTGTTCTACCTGCCGCCGCATCTGGTCTCGAAGACCGAACCGAGCGTCCTGGGCAAGGTGGGCTATGTGCTCATGGGTCTGGCGGCCGTGTGGTTGTGGCTGGCGGCCCTGACCGCGTGGGCGTGGCGTTTCGCCCGCGAGGGGCTCATGGTCCCCGCCTCCTGGACGGACAGATGGAACAGGGCTCCGGTTCTCTGCGTCACCCTGGCCTCCCTGGCGATCGGAGCCGTTGCCGGCGGCCTGCTCGGATGTCTCTCCTGGGCGAATGAGAACCAATGGGAGAGGAGTTCCTGGCCCGCCGGGCAGACCGCCGGGCAGACGCACGGGGCGAACGTCGCCAATTACCTGGCGAACTTCTCGTTGTCCCACCTGACGTTGATCTTCTCTGACAGCTGGGTCCTGACGGGGATCGCGCTCCTGGCCCTCTTGAGCTACCGCACCAGGACGCGGCGGCAGGACGATGAGAATCGGGAGAGATCGGCGCTGGGGCCGGAAGGACCCGACGTACTGCTCACCGCGGGGATCTTCGCTTTCACCTCGGGTGTGCAGGGCGCATCGGTCGCCGGGAACGCCGCTCAGTACCCGATCTGGCTCCTGTTGAACATCGCCTCACTGTTCGGAGTCCTCTCGGTGGGACGACGGTGGTCGGTACTGGGCCGGGTGGGCGAAACCTTCTGCCTGCGCAGGATGAGAAGCGAGAGGTGGCGCCGTGAGCTGATGGACCGGGCCCATGAGCACCGCTTCCTCGAGAACGAATCGCGTGTGCTCGGCAAGGGGGGCAGCGCGAGCATGACGCTGGACCAGGTGGAAGCCCGTCAGCGCGACTTGCGGCAATGGCTGCTGACCGGATGCGACAGCGACAGGCCGCCGCCCGCCCACTTGTCCGTCATGGACATCGCCCTGGCCTGGGGGCCGGAGGGTCACTGGTGGGACAACGCGGTCCGCGCCGCGCGCGTGGCGTTCTGGTTCGGGATCCCGGGCACCGTAGGGCTGCTTGTGCTGGAACTGCAGCCACGTCTGCAGCAGATGCGGCTCAGATACGAGCCCACCGCGCTCCCGGAGATCGTCGTGAAGTTCATCGCGTTGCAGGCGGCGTGGGCCGCCGCGGGCTTCGTCCTGGGTGCGCTGTGGCGCCTGCTGCCCGGCCGTCCGAGCCCGGTCCGGGCCCTGAGCCTGGTCCTCGCCTACGCCGTGCCCGCCTGCCTGGCCGTCCTGCTCAATCTCCTCATCGGCGGGGCCTTCACGCGCCTGCTCCTCTACTCCCTGTTCATGGCCGTCGTCCTGACGGCCACCAGCATCGTCATGGACGCGTCGACGTTCAGCGAGGACCAGCAGTACACGCACAGTCGTTTCGCGCTCGTCATGTCCATCTACCGGCTCCAGGGCTTCGCCGCGTACATCGCCTGGTTCCTGGCCCAGCTGGCCGCTGCCGCGACGCTCTGGGAGTACCTGATCGATTAGCCGGCCGGCCCCGGACCGCCGCCCGGCCGCAGCGGTCCCCCGACCCCCCGTCGGCTACGACGCGTACGCCGTGATGTCCTTGATCGCGGCGAATCCGAGTCCGTACGCGCTCATCCCCCGCCCGTACGCGCCGAGATGGACCCCCGCCCCCGTCGTACCGGCGAGCACCCACCCGAACTCGGACTCCCGGTAGTGGAACGAGGCGGCAACCCCGTCGACCGGCAGGGAGAGACGGGACCACTCCGGGCCGTCCAGGTCGTCGGCCAGGGCCCACGCCGTCTCCGTCTGCTGTTCCAGCCAGTCGTCCCGGAGGCTGTGGTCCATCTGCCCGGGCCAGGTGAACGACAGCAGTCCCACCCCGGCCAGCCAGGCCGCGGAGGACACCGACGTCGCCTCCAGCAGGCCGGTGCCGTCGGCGCTCCGCCGGGACGGCTGCGCGGCGACGGTCACCACCACCGCGAACTTCTCCCGCGGCTCGCCCGAACCGCTCTCGCCCCGCAGCGAGGGCTCGTCCCCGTGCCCGGTCGAGCCGTGCTCCACGGCACCGTCGGACGTCGTGCCGACCTGCATCAGCCAGCGCGGCCCGGTGAACGCCTCGTCGAGCCCGTACCAGGGGAAGGGCGCCCGCAGGTAACCGTCGACCGTACGCCAGGCGGAGGGGAGCTGCTGTCCGCCCTCCGCGGCCGGCGCCTGCGCGCCCACCCGACTCGTCGTCTCCATCTGCCCGGACGCCTCCTCGCTCTCGTCGGACCGGCCGGCCCGCCCCCCTTCGGGCGTACGCGTCAAGTCCGCACAACAACTCGGCAGCATATCCACACCGCGGAGAGCGGCAGGGCAGGCTCTGGACGCGTGGGTCGCGCCAACGGCCTGTTCACGCCGTGCGCGACGGGCGCACGCTATGAAACACGTCACGTGTGCGGCGTACGCCCGCCTGCGTGTCGGGCGGAGAAAGCTTGGCTTATGTGGCGTCCATGTCGAACGGCGGGCGGTCGTCGCCGGGGTCCTCGGGCTTCTTCGTCATGTCGACGCGTCCGCCGGAGGCCGGGGGCGGGGAGGAGGACGAGGACGACGCCTCGCTGTCGCGGCCGTGGACGGCGTCCGTGACCTCGGCCATCTCCTTCTTCAGGTCGAAGCCGTTGCGGATCTCCTTCAGGCCCAGATCCTCGTTGTCCAGCTGCTTGCGGATGAAGGTCTTGGGGTTGAGATCCTCGAACTCGAAGTCCTTGAACTCCGGACCCAGTTCGTTGCGGATGTCCTGCTTGGCGCTCTCCGAGAACTCGCGGATCTTCCGGATCGTGCGCATGACGTCCTGGATGACCTTGGGGAGCTTGTCCGGACCGAAGACGAGCACGGCGAGCACGATGATGGTCACCAGCTCCAGTGGCCCTATGTCATTGAACACCTGACGCTCCTTGCGATGTCCTCGGTCGCTCAACGGTACCCGGCCATCCCGTCCGACCGGTACCGTCCCGAGGTGAGACTTCTGTCAGTTCTGGCCGGACGCGCCCAGCACGAGTGACACCTCCCGCTCCGTGCCGTCGCGTTCGACCGTCAGGCGCAGCCGGTCGCCGGGCCGGTGCGCGCGGATCTTGACGATCAGCTCCCGGCCGGTGCGCACGCGCGCGCCGTCGGCCTCGGTGATGACGTCGCCCGCCCTCAGTCCGGCCCGGTCGCCGGGCCCGCCCCGGGTGACGGCGGGGCCGCCGTTCGCGCCCTTGTCGCCTATGCGGGCGCCGTCACCGGTGTAGCCCATGTCGAGCGTGACGCCGATCACGGGGTGGGTGGCGTGGCCGTGGTCGATCAGCTCCTCGGCGACCCGCTTGGCCTGGTTGACGGGTATGGCGAAGCCGAGCCCGATGGACCCGGACTGTCCGCCGTCGGCGCCGGTGCCGCCGCCGGCCGAGCGGATGGCGGAGTTGATGCCGATGACCCGGGCGTGGGAGTCGAGCAGCGGGCCGCCGGAGTTGCCCGGGTTGATGGGCGCGTCGGTCTGGAGCGCGTCGACGTAGCTGAGGTCGCTTCCGTCGCTCTTCTCGCCGCCGGCCGTGATGGGCCGCTCCTTGGCGCTGATGATGCCGGACGTGACCGTGCCCGCGAGGTCGAAGGGGGCGCCGATGGCCACGACGGGGTCGCCCACCTGTACGTCGTCGGAGTCGCCGAGGGGCAGCGGGGTGAGCCCGTGGACGCCGCGCACCCGGACGACGGCGAGGTCGTAGCCGGCGTCGCGGCCGACGACCTCGGCCTTCGCGGTGTCGCCGCTGCCGAACGTCACGGATATCTCGCCGTCCGGCCCGGCGGGCTCGACCACGTGGTTGTTCGTGAGGATGTGCCCTTGGGCGTCGAGGACGAAGCCGGTGCCGGTGCCCGCCTCGTCGTCGCCCCGTACGTGCAGGGTGACCACGCTGGGCAGGGCCCGGGCGGCGATCCCGGCCATGCTGTCCGGCGCGCTCCCGGGCTGCGGCAGCCGTACGCCGTCGAGTCTTTCGCGTTCGACGTACGCGCCGACGACTCCGCCGGTGCCGCCGGAGACGACGGCCACGGCGAGGGTCCACCCGACGACCCACCGCCAGGCCCGCCGCCTGCGCTGCGCCCGCGTCAGCCCCTTGGCCCCCGTCTGCTGCAACGGCTCCCGCGCCTGAGCCGCGACCCAGGGGTCATAACCGGCCCAGGGCCCGGCACCGTCCTCCGGGGCAGGGGGTACGGCGGCCCCGGGCGTCGCTGTGCCCTGCGGGGCGGGGGGTACGGCAGCCCCGGGTGCCGACGTGCCCTCCGGGCCAGGGAGTGCGGCGGACCCGTACGTCGCCGGGCCCTCCGGGCCAGGGGGTACGGAAGCCAGGGGCGCGGCTGCGGCTTCCAGACCCTGCGGGGCGGGCGTGCCGTGGGGTGGGGGGAGTCCGGGACCGGTGGGAGGTGCGGGGGTTGGTGTCCGGGGGGTGGGGGGCGTGGCGCCGGACGGTGCCTGGGAGGCGGGGGCCGGCGTTCGGGGCGGGGGGGCGGGCTGCCTGGGGGGCGGGCGCCGTGGCGGGGGCCGCCGCTCGGGAAGCGGGTGCCGGGGCGGGAGCGGGCATCTGCGTCCCGGGAGCCGTGGCGGAACCCGGTGCCTGAGGCGCGGGCGCCATGGCGCCAACCGCCGCCCCGGACGCGGGCGCCATGGCAGGCGCCGGCATCTGGGGCGCGGGAGCCGTGGCGGAACCCGGTGCCTGAGGCGCGGGCACCATGGCACCAACCGCCACCCCGGACGCGGGCGCCATGGCAGGCGCCGACATCTGCGTCCCGGGAACCGTGGCGGAACCCGGTGCCTGAGGCGCGGGCGCCATGGCGCCAACCGCCGCCCCGGACGCGGGCATCTGCGGCAGGGGGGCCGTGGTGGATACCGGAAGCTGCGGGGCGGGCGCGCCCTGTGGCACGGGGAGTACGGGCGCTCCGGGGGCCGCGGGCGCCGACGGGGGCAGGTGCGCGGGGACGGCTGTACCGTGCGCCTGGGTGACCGCCGGATGCTGCACCGGTGGCGCGGGCGCCCAGGGGCCGGGTTGGCCGTACGGCGGGGTGCTGTAGGGGTCGGGATCGTGCAGAGGCGTGACCCGGTCGGCCCCGGACCGCTCACCGGAGTCCGGTACGACGGCGCTCGCATCCCGCCCTCCGGAACCACCGGCGGCCACCTCGGCCACCGCACCCGGTTCGGGTGACTCCACCTCGGGCCGCCCGGCGGATTCCGCCCTCTCATCCGCCCGCGCGGCAGGATCCGCCACCGAGTCGCCCCGCACGGTCGGCACAGCCGAGTCCGCCACCCCGTCACCCCGCACGACCGGGTCCACCACCCCGTCGGGTCCGTTCGCCGCCGTCACGGGCCGCGCGGGCCCCGCGCCGGCCTCCCCGGGCCTTCTCCCAGCCTCTCCCCCGGCCTCTGCGGGGATCGCGGGCGGTGTCGGCCTGGCCAGTTCGAAGTCGCCGTCGTCTTCGGGGGATGGGGTGGCCGGTGTCGCCTCCGGCGTTTCCCGCTGTCCGTCCGTCGGCGGCACGCCGTTCCCCTCGTTCATGCTCTCCCCACGGCTGGTCACGGGACATCGGCTGCCGCCCCCGGGTCGGCGCCACGGGCACGGCGTCCCAGGATTCAACCAGGTGCGCGAGCCGTGGCGCAGTGACGGTCAGGGCGAGGGGTGCGGGGAGGCCGTGACGGAGGAGGGCGTGGTGTCGGGGACGGGGGCGGGCAGGGGGCCGGAGCCGGTGGCCCCGGGGGGCTTGGGCCAGTCGGTGAGCGGAAGGGCGACCGTTTCGTCCAGCGGGCGTATCAGCGAGGAGACGGCTGCCGCACCGGCGAACACCGGAGCGGTCAGCGCCCGTACCGCCTCGGCCCGGGCCTGCCCGGAGGCCGGGGCGGGCACCCCGGGCAGCAGCGGCGCGGACAGCGTGGTCGGCGCCACCGGGGCCGAGCCGAGCAGCGCGCCGCCCTGGGCGAGCAGCGGTCCCACGGGGCGCCGGCGCTGGCTGTCCGGGGTGGCCGCGCCACCGCCCGTGCCGGCCGAGCGCACCGGGATGACGCCGGAGCCGCCGCGGGCCTCCGTGGCCGGGTCGCCGGGGAAGCCGGTGGTCACGCCGCCGAGGGCCAGCGCGGCCAGCGACACCGCACCGGCGGCGGCGAACGCGAACCGCCGGCCGCGCGAGGCGGTGCGGGCGTCGTCCGGGCGGCCGACGGGGTGGATACGGAAGCCGTCGTCCCGGGGTCCGCCGGCGCCGTCCGCGCCGGTCGGGAGCAGGCCGTGCGGGCGGGCCGGGACGTACCCGAAGGGCAGGCGGTCGCCGCGCCGCGCCCCGAAGGGCCCGAGGCCGCCGGAGGCGCCGGGTCCGGGCCCGGGTGACGGCGTGCCGCCGCCGTCCGGATCTCCCCCGGGAAGGCCCTGGAGGCGGGCCAGGAGGCTCGCCGAGGGCGGGGGCGGGGCGGCCTCCGCGAAGACGTTCTTCAGCGCGCGCTGGGCGTCCGCCTCGGCCTTGCACCGGGCGCAGGTGGCCAGGTGCGCGAGGACCCGCTCACGCGTCTCATGACCGAGTTCCCCGTCCACCAGGGCGGAGAGCCGGTCTCCCAGGTGCTGCTCTGCGAGGTGTGCCTCCTCGGCAGGTTTCGACCGAGATCCACTCACGCGGTCGCGCCCCCTCCTCCCAGCGCGGGGACCCGGGCCAGGAAGGAGCGCCGCTCGGCCGCGCGGGCCTCCGGGGAGCGGTGTGCGAGCGCCTTGCGCAGCTGGGACCGGCCGCGGTGGATACGGGAGCGGACGGTGCCGAGCTTCACGCCGAGGGTGGCGGCGATCTCCTCGTACGACAGTCCCTCGATGTCGCACAGGACGACGGCGGCGCGGAACTCGGGCGCCAGGGTGTCCAGGGCCTGCTGCACGTCGGCGTCGAAGTGCGCGTCGTTGAAGAGCTGTTGCGGGGTGGGCTCGCGGCTGGCCAGACGCTCGGCCGCGTCCTCGCCGAGGGCGTCGAAGCGGATGCGCTGCTTGCGCCGGACCATGTCCAGGAAGAGGTTGGTGGTGATGCGGTGCAGCCAGCCCTCGAAGGTGCCCGGCGAGTACGTCGACAGGGAGCGGAAGACGCGGACGAAGACTTCCTGGGTGAGGTCCTCGGCGTCGTGCTGGTTGCCCGTCAGGCGGTAGGCCAGTCGGTACACGCGGCCGCTGTGCGTGCTGACGATCTCGTCCCACGTGGGCGGAGTCCACGCCTGCCCGTCCGCGTCGGTGGTGAAGGTCGCGGTCGGGGGCTCGCCTGCGGCGGTCCCGGCGGCGTGGCTGTCAGCAGCGGTGTCGGTCACGGATTTCGGCCTGCCCGCCGACCCGAGGAAGCGCCGCAGCACTCCACCCCGATCCCCGGGCGCAGCCGCACCTCCCCTGTCGGCTCTGGTGGTGTCCAGTGGAGCCCCTACCATAGCCACCTCGCCCGTTAGCTCCGGATAAGCGGTTTTACGAGAATTTGATACTTCCTGATCCGGCTCATCCGGCTGCGTCAGCAGTTGCTCGGCGTCCTGCCTCACCGCTCGCCCCCCGTCGCGTCGCCGGCCACCGTCTCATCCCTGTAAACGCACGGGCTCATCTGCGGGTTCCCGCCGCCAACGGATACAGTCACGCCCAGGCAACCACGGGGACAGGAGAGGGTCATTACCGCCAACCGGCAGACGAGCTGGGCGTTCGCCGACGCCTTTGTCGCCGAGGACGAAGCGCTGCGCTGGGCCCGCGAACGGGCCCGCGAGGCAGGGCTGCGCTCGGTGTCGCCCAGCACGGGCGCCGCGCTGCGACTGCTCGCCGCCTCCGTGGACGCGAAGGCGGTCGCGGAGATCGGCACCGGCTGCGGGGTGTCCGGCATTCATCTGCTGCACGGGATGCGGCCGGACGGGGTACTCACGACGGTGGACCCGGAGCCGGACCACCAGCAGTTCGCCCGGCAGGCCTTCCGCGGCTGCGGCTTCGCCAGCAACCGGGCCCGGTTCATCCCCGGCCGCGCCCTGGAGGTCCTGCCGCGCCTCGCCGACGCGGGGTATGACCTCGTGTTCTGCGACGGGGACCGGCTGGAGTACCCGGACTATCTCGCCGAATCGTTGCGCCTGCTGCGCCCGGGCGGCCTGGTGGTCTTCGAGGGCGTCTTCGCGGACGGCCGTACGGTCGACTCGGGGCCCCAGCCCGCCGAGGTGCTGCGGTTGCGGGAGCTGCTGCGCACCGTGCGGGAGAGCCAGGAGCTGGTGTCGTCGTTGCTGCCGGTGGGCGACGGGCTGCTGTGCGCCGTCAAGCGATGACGGCGGTGCCCGGGGTACGCGGGATGCCCGCGGTACCGGCCGAGGGGGCAGCGCCGGCCGCCCCCGAAGACGCGGCTGCCCCGGCACCGCGTACGATGCCGGGGCAGGCGCGAGGACAGAATCGGGACGTCAGACGACGACCTTCTTGAGGGCGTCGCCAAGCGCCTCGGCCTCGTCAGGGGTCAGCTCGACGACGAGTCGACCGCCGCCTTCGAGCGGAACGCGCATGACGATGCCCCGCCCCTCCTTGGTCACCTCGAGCGGGCCATCACCCGTCCGCGGCTTCATGGCCGCCATGCTCGTTCCCCTTCCTGAAACCAGCTCATCGTCTCTGCCGGTACCCCCGGGCAGGGGGCACCCGCCATCCGGAACGGACACGCGACACCGGCATCGAACACATTGCTTCCTGGCCATTATCCCGCATGGCAGGACCCGATGACCAACATCGGTCGGCATCGCTTGGGCAACGCGCGCGAGCAAAACCACCCAATTCGGCGATGTGCCTGCGATACTGCGCCACCCCGCGAGGCTCCTGCGACCGGCTCCCTCCCGGATTTCTTTGACGCAGGTCACATGTCCGCTCCGGCCGCCGGCCGGGGATCTCCGCCATGCTGTCCTCAGACAGGGACGTACTGAGCGGTACGTCACCAGCGGCTACTCCGGAGGGGACACGCCATGGCCGACACCGTGCTCTACGAGGTGAGCGACGGACTCGCGACGATCACGCTGAACCGCCCCGAGGCGATGAACGCGCTGAACATCGCGACGAAGGCGGCCCTGCGGGAGGCGGCGGAATCGGCGGCCGGGGACACGGCCGTACGGGCGATCCTGCTGACCGCCGCCGGGGACCGGGCCTTCTGCGTGGGCCAGGACCTCAAGGAGCACATCGGGCTGCTGGCCGGTGACCGGGAGACCGGCGCCGGGCAGACGATGAGCACGGTCAAGGAGCACTACAACCCGGTCGTGCGGGCCCTGGCCGGGGCGCCGAAGCCGGTGGTCGCGGCGGTGAACGGCGTCGCGGCCGGCGCCGGGTTCGGCTTCGCGCTCGCCGCGGACTACCGGCTGGTGGCCGACACCGCCGCGTTCAACACCTCCTTCGCGGGCGTCGCCCTGACCGCCGACTCCGGCATCTCCTGGACGCTGCCCCGGGTGATCGGCCCGGGCCGCGCCGCCGACCTGCTGCTGTTCCCGCGCAGCATCAGCGCCCAGGACGCCCTGGAGCTGGGCATCGCCAACCGGGTCGTACCGGCGGCCGAGCTGCGCGCCGAGGCCGTGAAGGTGGCGCGGGCGCTGGCCGAGGGGCCGACGGTGGCGTACGCGGCGATCAAGGAGGCGGTGGCCTACGGGCTGACGCACTCCCTTCAGGAGACGCTGGAGAAGGAGGACGAGCTGCAGACCCGGGCCGGGCGGTCCGAGGACCACCACATCGCCGTCCAGGCGTTCGTCAACAAGGAGAAGCCGAAGTACCTGGGACGGTGACGCGCCGCGGGGCCGCGGCTCCGTCCGTCACGGCGTGCCGCGGGCCACGCAGGCCTCCAGGTGGTCGTCGACCAGGCCGCACGCCTGCATCAGGGCGTACGCCGTCGTCGGGCCGACGAAGCGCAGGCCCCGCTTCTTCAGGGCCTTGGACAGGGCCGTGGACTCCGGGGTCACCGCCGGGACGTCGTCCAGGGTCCTGGGGGCCGGGCGGGCCGTCGGGTCCGGGGCGTGGGACCAGATCAGCTCGTCCAGCTCGCCCTCGGCCCAGTCGGCGAGCAGGCGAGCGTTGGCGAGCGTGGCGTCGATCTTGGCGCGGTTGCGGATGATGCCCGGGTCGGCCAGCAGGCGCTCGCGGTCGGCGTCGGTGAACGCGGCGACCTTCTCGATGCGGAAGCCGGCGAAGGCGGCGCGGAAGCCGGGGCGGCGGCGCAGGATCGTGATCCAGGACAGGCCCGACTGGAAGGCCTCCAGGCTGAGCCGTTCGAAGAGGGCGTCGTCGCCGTGGACCGGACGGCCCCACTCCTCGTCGTGGTACGCCACATAGTCGTCGGTGGACAGGGCCCAGGGGCAGCGCGGGGCGCCGTCCGGCCCGGCGACGGCGGATCGGCCGGTCATCGCTGCTCCTTCCGGCCCTCGTCGGGCTCCGTCCGCGGGTGCTCGGCCCGCTGTTCGTGCGCGGCGGCCCGGGCGCCGGCCAGCGCGGTCTCCAGGTCGGCGATGCGGGCGTCGCGCTCGGCCAGTTCGGCGGCGAGCCGGCCGAGCGCGTCGTCCACGTCGGCCATGCGGTAGCCGCGCGGCGCGACGGGGAAGCGCAGGCTCTCCACGTCCGCGCGGTCCACCGGGCGGTCCGGTGGCAGCGGGTCCCGGAGCCGCTCCGGCGCCGCCTCCGGCAGCGGGGCGCTCTCCCCGCCGCCGACCACGGCCAGGGTCACCGCGGCGACCACGACGGCCAGCGCGACGACCAGGAACAAGAACATCACCATCGCCTCAGGGTCCCCACGCTCGTACCGGACGCTGCCGGCAGCGGTATCTGTCAGGCACCGATCGTGCCATGCGAGTCTGACAGTTAGGGTCACAGGCGGCCGTACAGCGGGACGTACTAGGAGAGGGCAGGGCGGATGCTCAGGCTGGGCAAGCGGGAATTCGGGCCGCACGAGCCGGTGATCATGGCGATCGTGAACCGGACGCCGGATTCCTTCTACGACCAAGGGGCCACGTTCCGCGACGAACCGGCCCTCACGCGGGTGGAGCGGGCGGTGGCCGAGGGCGCCGCGATCGTGGACATCGGCGGGGTCAAGGCCGGGCCCGGCGAGGAGGTCTCGGCCGAGGAGGAGGCGCGCCGGACGGTCGGCTTCGTCGCGGAGGTCCGGCGCCGGTTCCCCGATGTGATCATCAGTGTGGACACCTGGCGGGCGGAGGTCGGCGAGGCCGTGTGCGAGGCGGGCGCGGATCTGCTGAACGACGCGTGGGGCGGCGTCGACCCCGGGCTCGCCGAGGTCGCGGCCCGGTACGGGGTGGGGCTGGTGTGCACGCACGCGGGCGGGGCGCAGCCGCGGACCCGGCCGCACCGGGTGACGTACGACGACGTCATGGCCGACATCCTGAACGTGACCCTCGGGCTGGCCGAGCGGGCGGTTTCGCTGGGGGTGCCGCGGGAGTCGGTGCTGATCGACCCCGGGCACGACTTCGGGAAGAACACCCGGCACAGCCTGGAGGCGACACGGCGGCTGGACGAGATGGTGGCCACGGGGTGGCCGGTGCTGGTGTCGCTGTCCAACAAGGACTTCGTGGGCGAGAGCCTGGACCGGCCGGTGAAGGAGCGGCTGATCGGCACGCTGGCCACGACGGCCGTGTCCGCGTGGCTCGGCGCCCAGGTGTACCGGGTGCACGAGGTGGCGGAGACCCGGCAGGTGCTGGACATGGTCACCGCCATCGCCGGCCACCGGACACCCACGGTGGCCCGGCGGGGCCTGGCCTAGCCGCCGGTCACCCGTGGGTGCGGCCGATGCGCTCAAAGCGGCACCTACCGCCCCGCCTCCTTCGACACCAGGGACACCGCCTCCTCCACCTCGTCCGTGACGTGGAACAGGAGGAGGTCCTTCTCCGCGGCCTTGCCCTGGGCGACCAGGGTGTTTCTCAGCCAGGACACCAGGCCGCCCCAGTACTCGCTGCCGAAGAGGACGATGGGGAAGCGGGTGACCTTCTGGGTCTGGACGAGGGTGAGGGCCTCGAAGAGTTCGTCCAGGGTGCCGAGGCCGCCGGGGAGGACCACGAACCCTTGCGCGTACTTCACGAACATCATCTTGCGGACGAAGAAGTAGCGGAAGTTCAGGCCGATGTCGACGTAGGGGTTGAGGCCCTGCTCGAAGGGCAGCTCGATGCCGAGGCCCACCGAGATGCCGCCCGCCTCGCACGCCCCCTTGTTGGCCGCCTCCATCGCGCCCGGGCCGCCGCCGGTGATGACCGCGAAGCCGGCCTCCACCAGCCCCCGGCCGAGCCGCACCCCCGCGTCGTACTCGGGCGAGTCCACCGGTGTCCGCGCCGAGCCGAAGACACTGATGGCGGGCGGGAGTTCGGCCAGCGTGCCGAAGCCCTCGATGAACTCCGACTGGATGCGCAGCACCCGCCAGGGGTCGGTGTGGACCCAGTCGGTGGGAGCGCGCTCGTCCAGCAGCCGCTGGTCGGTCGTGCTGGCGGTGACCTGGCCCCGCCGCCGGAGGACCGGCCCGAGCCGCTGCTCGTCCGGCGGCTGCTTCTTCCCCTCGGGGTTGCCGGTAGGCATGTGCGCTCCCTCCGCTTGCCGGTAGTTCCTTCTCAGCCTAGATCCATACGGGTTACGGAGGGGGGACCCCGGCGTGTCCGGCAGGCACCGGCACCCGTGCGGTCCTTACGCGGTGAGCCAGTTCCGCAGCCGCTCCTCGCCAGCGAGGATCTTCGCCGTCTCCACCCGCTCGTCCCGCTTGTGCGCCAAGTGCGGGTTGCCGGGGCCGTAGTTGACCGCCGGGATGCCGAGCGCGGAGAACCGGGAGACATCCGTCCAGCCGTACTTGGGCCGCGGGGTGCCGCCCACCGCCTCGATGAAGGCCGCCGCGGCCGGGTGGGACAGACCCGGCAGCGCGCCCCCGCTGTGGTCGTCGACGACGAACTCCGTCACGCCGCAGTCCGCGAACACCTCGTGGACGTGCGCGATCGCCTCCTCCTCGGTGCGGTCGGGGGCGTAGCGGAAGTTGACCGTCACCACGCACTCGTCGGGGATGACGTTGCCCGCCACTCCCCCGCCGATGCGCACCGCGTTCAGGCCCTCGCGGTACTCCAGCCCGTCGATGACCGGCCGGCGCGGCTCGTAGGACGCGAGGCGGGCCAGGATGGGCGCCGCCGCGTGGATGGCGTTGGAGCCCATCCAGCCGCGCGCCGAGTGCGCCCGCTCGCCCGTGGTCTTCAGCAGCACCCGCAGCGTGCCCTGACAGCCGCCCTCCACCTCGCCGTCGGAGGGCTCCAGCAGGACCGCGAAGTCGCCCTGGAGCCACTCCGGACGGGCCTCGGCGACGTGCCTGAGTCCGTTGCGCTCGGCCTCGACCTCCTCGTTGTCGTAGAACACGAAGGTCAGGTCGCGGTTGGGGGCGGGGACCGTGGCCGCGATGCGCAACTGCACCGCCACGCCCGACTTCATGTCGCAGGTGCCGCAGCCCCACAGCACGCCGTCGTCGTCGAGCCGCGAGGGCACGTTGTCCGCGATCGGGACGGTGTCGATGTGGCCGGCCAGGATGACGCGCTCGGCGCGGCCCAGGTCCGTCCGGGCGATCACGTTGTTGCCGTACCGGTCCACGGTCAGGTGCGGCAGGGCGCGCAGGGCGGTCTCGATCGCGTCCGCGAGCGGCTTCTCGGTGCCGCTGACCGACGGGAAGTCCACGAGCCGCGCGGTGAGCGTGGCGGCGTCCAGCGTGAGGTCAAGGGAGGTGTCGGGCATGGCCTCGACCCTAGCGCGCCACCTGCCGGAACACCGCCGGGCCGACGGCGCGGACCCCACGCGGGGCACCGGCCGGGCTCCAGTACCTTGTACGCGTGCCAGAGCCGTCCCCCACCTCTCCCGAGCGCCGTGGCCGCCGTTTCCGTTTCACGGCGGCCCTGTTGGTCCTGTGCGGTGTCGCCGCGTACCTCGTGGTGCAGTACGTCACCGGAGGCGGCGGAGCGCGCGGCTGCAAAGTGGTCTCGGCCTCCGGTGACGGGGCCGCCTACGAGTTCACGCCCGAGCAGGCGGAGAACGCGGCCACGATCGCGGCCGTGGGCACCGGGCGCGGGATGCCTCAGCGGGCCGTGACGATCGCGCTGGCCACCGCCATCCAGGAGTCGGGGCTGCGCAACATCCGGCACGGCGACCGGGATTCGCTGGGCCTGTTCCAGCAGCGCCCCTCGCAGGGCTGGGGCAGCGAGCGGCAGATCATGGACCCGTCGTACGCGGCGGGCATCTTCTACGCGCACCTGGCCAAGGTGCCGCACTACACGGACCTGCCGCTGACGGTGGCCGCGCAGCGGGTGCAGCGCAGCGGCTACCCGGAGGCGTACGCCAAGCACGAGTCGGACGCCACGCTGCTGGCGGCGGCCCTGACCGGGCGCGCGGCGGCCACGCTGACCTGTGACGGGCGCCCGCAGCACACGGCGCCCGAGACCGGCCCGGACGCGGTACGGGCCGCGCTGGTACGGGACTTCGGGCGCGACGCGCTCCAGGAGACCGGCGCCGTGGTGGGCGGGACGCCCGTGCCGTCGCCGTCCCCGTCGCCGAGCGTGACCGCGACCGCGCGCGGGCGGACGGTGACGGTTCCGGTGCCGGAGGGCGCGAGGACGGACGCCACCGGGCGCGACGAGCGCGAGCGGGGCTGGCAGCTGGCGCACTGGGCGGTCGCCAACTCCTCGGCGCTGCGCATCGAGCGGGTGACGTACGCGGGGCGGGAGTGGACCGTGGGGAGCGACTCCGACGAGTGGCGCCCCGTCGCCTCCGAGGGGGCCGCCGGGGCGGAGCGGTCCGCCGGGGCCGTCCGGATCGTGGCCGCGCAGTAGGCCGTCGACAGCGGGCCGCACAGCAGTACGTCCGGTCACTCCCGCGGGTTGTGCTCCGCCGGAGTGACGGGACGGTCGGCGCGGTTGATCCTCCGGGGCGGAAATCCTTGGGAAATCAGGGACCGGAAGGTTTCTGCGCGGCATGCGGGCGAACCTTCTTTGCCCGTTTTTATCCACACCTGATAATGCGATGCGTTATCCATTCTTTACCCGGGGCGTCCGCAACCTTCGCGGGCTTCGAGCGGTAGTCACGGCGTCCGAGCCGGAGACGGGCTCGGACGCAGACACCGTTCTCTCCCGTCGAATGGAGCATCATGTCCCTCCCTCTGACCCGCCGGATCGCCCGTGCCGCGCTGCTCGTCGCAGCGGGAGCGGCCGCCGGGGTCGGTGCGGCCGGCTCCGCCGGTGCGGCCACGAACCTGCCCGACGTCGGCCCCAACCTGAGCGGGCTGACCGCGCTGGACGGGGCGCACGCCGGTGACGCCGTCGACAGTGCCGCACGGCAGGTGACCTCGGTCGCGGGCCACACGGGCGGCAAGGCGGTCGAGCAGGCGGTGCCGGCCGCGGGCAAGACCGGCGGCAGCGCCGTGAAGCGGACGACTCCGGTGGCGCAGAAGGCCGCGGGCGACGCGGCCGGTGCCGCGGGGGGTGTCCTCGGGGACGCCGCGGTCGGCGCGACGAAGGGCGGCGGCCTGCCGACGGACTCGCTCACCAAGGGCGGGCTGCCGACGGACTCCCTGCCGACCAAGGGCCTGCCGACGCAGGGCCTGCCCACGCAGGGCCTGCCGCTCGGCTGAGGCCGCCGGCGCCTGTGAACGGGGTCCAGGGAGTTCCCTGGGCCCCGTTTCGCCGTTGTGCGCGCGCCTGCGGCGCCGGTCAGGCGGTCAGGGTCAGCGGGTCAGGCGGGAGACGGCCGCCTGGACGCGTTCGTCCGTCGCCGTGAAGGCCACCCGTACGTGGCGTGCGCCCGCCTCGCCGTAGAAGTCGCCCGGGGCCACCAGGATGCCCTGGTCGGCCAGGTGGGCGACCGTGGTCCAGCAGGACTCGTCCCGGGTGGCCCACAGGTAGAGGCTCGCCTCGCTGTGTTCGATGCGGAAGCCGTGGGCGAGGAGGGCCGAGCGCAGTGCCTCCCGGCGGGCCGCGTAGCGCTCGCGCTGTTCCCGCACGTGGTCGTCGTCGCCGAGCGCGGCCACGACCGCGGCCTGCGTCGGCGCGGAGGTCATCATGCCGCCGTGCTTGCGGATCTGCAGCAGCGGGCCGAGGACCTCCGGGTCACCGGCGACGAAGGCCGCGCGGTAGCCCGCCAGGTTGGACCGCTTGGACAGGGAGTGCACGGCGACGATGCCGTCGTAGGAGCCGCCGTTGACGTCCGGGTGCAGGACCGAGACCGGGTCGGCCTCCCAGCCCAGCTCCAGGTAGCACTCGTCGGAGAAGAGCAGGACGTCGTGGGCGCGGGCCCACGCGACGATGTCCGTCAGCTCCCGCTTGGTCAGGACCCGGCCCGTCGGGTTGGACGGGGAGTTCAGCCAGAGCAGCCGCAGGTTCGCCGGGTCCAGCTCGCGCGGGTCGTCGTAGACCTCGTACTCGGCGCGGGCGAGGCGGGCGCCGACCTCGTAGGTGGGGTAGGCCAGGCGCGGGTAGGCGACCTTGTCGCCGGGGCCGAGGCCGAGCTGGGTGGGCAGCCAGGCCACCAGTTCCTTGGAGCCGACGACCGGCAGCACGTGCCGGTGGGTGATCCCGCGGGCGCCCAGCCGGCGCTCCAGCCAGCCCGTGATCGCGTCGCGCAGGGCGGGGGTGCCCCAGACGGTCGGGTAGCCCGGCGAGTCGGCCGCGTCGACCAGGGCCTTCCGGATCAGCTCGGGCACCGGGTCGACCGGGGTGCCCACCGAGAGGTCGACGATGCCGTCCGGGTGGGCGGCGGCCGTCTTCTTGTACGGCTCCAGCTTGTCCCACGGGAAGACGGGAAGCCGGTCGGAGACTGCGGACACGATCAGTGGCTCACTTTCGTACGGTGCGGCAAACGCCTCGGTCCCGTGCGGCGCTGATCGGGGTGATCGGGCCGTACGGGACCGAGGCGGCGCGGTTGCGGCCGCTTGGCGCTCAGGCGGGCTCTCAGCCCTGCTTCGGCAGCTCGGCGACGAAGGGGTGGTCGCGCTCGATCAGCCCCAGCTTGCTGGCGCCGCCGGGCGAGCCCAGCTCGTCGAAGAACTCGACGTTCGCCTTGTAGTAGTCCTTCCACTCCTCCGGGACGTCGTCCTCGTAGAAGATCGCCTCGACCGGGCAGACCGGCTCACAGGCACCACAGTCGACGCATTCGTCCGGGTGGATGTACAAGGACCGCTGGCCCTCGTAGATGCAGTCGACCGGGCACTCCTCGATGCACGCCTTGTCCTTGACGTCGACACAAGGCTGCGCGATGACGTAGGTCACGCTGTCGTTCCTCCTCGATAGGGCGCTGGCGGGCCTCCTCAGGCCCGCCGCCTGGCGCGCGGGAGCGCGGCGTCGTCGATGCCCGCCCCTAGTATCTCCGTTCCGGAGCATGATCCGAACAGGAGGGGTGAACTGACCAGTGGAAATCTCGGCGACAGGACGCCTGGAGGTCCGAATCACCCCCGCTGACGTGGGGAAACGGGTCTCTGTACGGCGGTTGGGCGAACCCGGTGCCGGACCGGAGAAGTTCACTGACACGGTGGGTGTTCTCACATCCTGGGACGGTGGCGTGCTCATGATCACACGCCGGGACGGGGAAAGTGTCGGAATCCCCGAATCCGCGCTGGTCGCGGGCAAAGTGATTCCCGCCGCACCGGCGCGCCGCAGGGGTCCCGCCGCCTCCTACCCGGAACTGGCGCGCGTCGCCGCGCGCGCCTGGCCCCCGGTGGAGAGCGAGCCGCTGGGCGACTGGGAGCTGCGGGCCGCCGCCGGGTTCACCCGGCGCGCCAACAGCGTCCTGCCGCTGGGCGACCCCGGGCTCGGGCTCGACGCGGCCCTGGACGCCGTACGACGCTGGTACGGCGAGCGTGGTCTGCCGGCGCGGGTGCAGACCGCGACCGGCGCCGAGGGCACGCAGGAGCTGCTGTGCGCGGAGCTGGAGCGGCGCGGCTGGGCGCGGGAGGTGAGCGCCGAGGTGTGGACCGGGGCGCTGGCGCCGGTCGCGGACCGGGCCGGCGGCGAGGGCGTGGTGCTGTCCCGGACGGCGGACGAGGCGTGGCTCGCCCGGTACCGGCGCAAGGGAGTGAGCGAGGTGGCCCTGAGGGTGCTGCGCGGCGGACCGTCGGTGTGGTTCGCGGCCGTGCCCGGTGCCGGGGCCGGCGAGCCCCCGGCGGCGATCGGACGGTGTGTCGTGGACGGCCGCTGGGCCGGGTTCGCCGCCGTCGAGGTGGACCCCGCCCGGCGCCGGGAGGGGCTGGCCACCGAGGTGATGGCCGCGCTGGCCCGGCGCGCCCTGGACGAGGGCGCCTCGGCGGCGTGGCTCCAGGTGGAGACGGACAACGAGGGCGGCAGGGCGCTGTACCGCACCCTCGGCTTCCTGCCGCACCACGCCTACCACCACTACCGCGCCCCGGAGGAAGCGGCCGCGCCCGACACCGTACGGGACGCACCGGACGCGCCCGACGCCGTACCGGAAGGTCCGGCCACGCCTGCCACCCCGGATCGCACGCCGGGGGGACCGGCCGCGTCCGACGTCGCGTCGGAAGAACCAGCCGCACCCGCCGCCCTCGACCACACGCCGGAAAAACCGGCCGCGCAGCACACACCGCACGGCCCCGCCACGCCCCCCGACCGTCACGGAAGGGCCTGAGCCTGTCATGCGTCAGCCGTATCTGCCGCCGCCGTATCCGCCCCCGCCGGACCGCTCCGCCGAGCTGCGGCGGCGGTTCGCCGAGGAGGCGCGGGCCGAGCGGCCGGATCTGCCGGCGCTGTGCCTGCTGATCGGCGCCGAGCTGGACGGCTCGCTGGACGACGCCGGTATCGACGCCGCGCAGGCGGAGCTGGACCGGCTGGCGGGCGAGCTGCCGTACCGGCCGGGCGGGCCGCGCGCGTGGGCGGAGGCGGTGCGCCGGCTGCTCGGCGACCGCCACGGCTTCCACGGCACGCCCGGCGACTACCGGCACCTGGAGTCCTCCCTGCTGCACGAGGTGCTCCGGCGGCGGCGCGGGCTGCCCATCCTGCTGTCGGTGGTGTGGCTGGAGGTCGCGCGCCGGGCCGGGGCGCCGGTGTACGGGGTCGCGCTGCCGGGGCACTTCGTGGTCGGGTTCGGACCGGCGGCGGACCGGGTGCTGGCCGATCCGTTCGAGGGCGGGCGGGTGCTCACCGGGACGGACGCCGAGCTGCTGGTGGTGGGCGCCACGGGCGCGCCGCCGGACCCCTCGATGCTGGAGCCGGCACCGCCGCTGGAGGTCGTGCAGCGGGTGCTGAACAACATCCGGGCGTGGGCGGAGGCCCGGCCGGAGCGGTCGGACGTGGGACTGCGGGCCGTGGAGCTGGCGCTGCTCATCCCCTCCCATCCGGCGCGCCTGCGCTACGAGCGCGGGCAACTGCTGGTGCGGTGCGGGCAGTTCGTGGCGGGCGCCGAGGAACTGGAGCACTACGCCGGCCTG
The DNA here is from genome assembly GCF_011820545.1 of Streptomyces sp. DSM 40868. NCBI lineage: Bacteria > Bacillati > Actinomycetota > Actinomycetes > Kitasatosporales > Streptomycetaceae > Streptomyces > Streptomyces sp. DSM 40868. The sequence goes on along the minus strand of NZ_CP050504.1, from coordinate 5,701,311 downwards.
ATCGAGGTGGTGGACGAGGCGGCGGCGCGCAGGATCCGGCAGGAGGCGGGCACCGCACGCGCCCGGCTCAACTGACCGGGCGCCCTACAGCCACCCCTTCTCGCGGGCGATCAGCACCGCCTCCGCGCGGTTGCGGGCCGCCAGTTTCTGGATGGCCGTCGACAGGTAGTTGCGGACCGTGCCCGGGGACAGGTGCAGGGCCTGGGCCAGTTCGGCGTTGGTGGAGCCGTCGGCCGCCGCGCGGAGCACCTCGCGTTCGCGCTCGGTGAGCGGATTGGCGCCCTCGGCGAGCGCGGCGGCGGCCAGCGTCGGGTCGATGACCCGCTCGCCGGCCAGCACCTTGCGGATCGCCTCGGCGAGCTGGGCGGCGGGGGCGTCCTTGACGAGGAAGGCGTCGGCGCCGGCCTCCATGGCGCTGCGCAGATAGCCGGGCCGCCCGAACGTGGTGAGCACGACCAGCTTGACGTCCGGGTGGGCGCGGCGCACCCGGGCCGCGGCCTCGATGCCGGTGCAGCCGGGCATCTCGATGTCGAGCAGTGCCACGTCCACGCCGTGCGCGCCGACGGCGGCGACCACCTCGTCGCCGCGCGCGGCCTGGGCGACGACCTCGATGTCGTCCTCGAGGCCGAGCAGCGCGGCCAGCGCCTCGCGGACCATCGACTGGTCCTCGGCCAGCAGGACCTTGATCGTGCTCGTCATGCCCCGGATCCTACGTCGGTCAGGGGGGCCGCCGGCACGCGGGCGACCAGCCGGAATCCCTGTCTGACCCGGCCTGCCCGCAGGGTGCCGCCGGCCTTGTGGAGCCGCTCGGTCAGGCCGGTCAGACCGTTGCCGGGGCCCTTGCCGGGGCCGCCGGATCCGTTGTCCTCGACGGTGAGTTCGAGCACCGGACCGTCCAGGGTCTCGTGGCGCGACAGGCGTACCGCGCAGCGGTCGGCGCCGCTGTGCCGGACCACGTTGGTGACCGCCTCGCGCAGCGCCCAGGCGAGGGCGGACTCGGCCTCCTCGGGAACGCCGGTGAGGCCGGGGTCGTGGGGCACCTCGGCGACGACCCCGGCGGCGGCCAGGGCGGCCTGGGCGCCGGCGAGTTCGGCGGCCAGCCGGGGCCGCCGGTAGCCGGTGACGGCCTCCCGGACGTCGACCAGGGCCTGCCGGCTGACCTGTTCGATGTCGGCGACCTGCCGGGCCGCCTGCTCCGGGTGGCCGGGCAGCATCCGGCCGGCCAGCTCGCTCTTCAGCGTGATCAGGGAGAGCGAGTGACCGAGCAGGTCGTGCAGGTCGCGGGCGAGGCGCAGGCGTTCCTCGTTGGCGGCGAGCTGGGCGACGGTGGCCCGGGCCTTGCGCAGCTCGATGGTGGTGCGCACGAGCTGGCCGACGCCGGTCATCGCGAACCCGATGAGCACGACGAGGACGACCAGGCCGCGCGCCTCCTTCTCGGCGGAACGCATGCCGATCAGGTACATCACGAGGGCGGAGGCCGGGATGGCCCAGTAGGCGGCGCGCAGCGGCAGCGTGGCGCCGAAGGCGACCGCCAGGTAGACGAACAGGCCCAGCCAGGCGCTGCCGAGGGTGTAGGCCAGGACGGGCGCGAGGATGCCGAGGATCCCGCCGAGGCCGAGCACGACGCCCCGGGAGAACGGGCGGCCGATGTTGCGGAAGACCATCGTCAGATAGACCCCGACGAAGACGGCGAGGCCGCAGGAGCCCGCCACGGTGGCGGCGGTGGAGTGGTGGCCGCCGGCCAGGTCCTCGACGGGTGAGCTGAGGAAGACCAGCCAGACCAGGATCCACAGCGACTTGACCATCAGGTCGCGCCGGCTGGTGGGCGGCCAGCCCACGGGGGTGTGCCGCGGCATCGCGGTGTCCCGGTCTTCCGTCGTCGTGCCGCTCACGCCTTCAGCGTGTCCTTCCGGTACAGCCAGGCGGCGCCGCCCGCGAACAGGACGAAGGAGACGACGAGCACGGCGATGTCCTGGGCGTGCGGGGCCTGGCTCTGTTCGATGGCCCGTCCCAGGGCAGCGTACGCGTGGGTGGGCAGCCACCGGGCGATGTCCTGGAGCCACTGCGGGAAGGTGGTGGTGGGCATCCACAGGCCGCCCAGCATGGACAGCCCGAAGTAGATGATCATGGTGATCGGGCGGACCGCGTCGCCGGTGGCCAGGTAGCCGAGGGCGACGCCGAGCGCGGCGAAGACCAGGCTGCCGGCCCAGACGGCGCCGCTCAGCGCGAGCCACTGCCAGGCGTCGAGGCGTACGTCCTTCACCACGGCGGCTACCGCGAACACGATGACGATGGACGGCAGGCTGACCACGGCCGCGCCGGCGGTCTTGGCGAGGACGTAGCCGCGCCCGGGCAGCGGGGTCAGCCGCAGCTGCCGTACCCATCCGCTCTCGCGCTCCTTGGCGATGCGCTCGCTGTTGCCCATGAGCGTGGCGGTCAGGGCGCCGAAGGAGGCCATGGAGACCATCATGTACGTCGGCAGGGTCAGCCCCGTGCCGTCGACCTCGGTGTGGCTGTCGGCGTTGCCCGCGATCAGCAGGAACAGGGCCGAGGGGTAGATCACGGTGAAGAACAGGAACTTGCGGTTGCGCAGGGCCCGGACGAGTTCGAGCTTGATCAGGCTGTTCACTGCTGCTTGGCCTCCTCGGCGGCGGTGATGGCGACGAATGCCTGCTCCAGGCCGAGGCCGGCGACCTCGAGGTTGCGGGGGTAGAGGCCGAGGCCGTACAGGGCGTGGACGGTGGCGTCGGCGTCGACGGACTGGATGCGGACGGTCCGGCCCGAGACGTCGATCCGGGTGACGGACGGCAGGGCGCCGAGGGCGCTTTCGTCGATGCCGCCGGCCAGGTCGAAGGAGATACGGCGGACACCCGCCTTTGCCTTGATCTCGGCGGCGGTGCCGTCGGCGAGGAGGCGGCCCCGGTGCAGCACCAGGACCCGGTCGGCGATGGCGTCGGCCTCTTCGAGGTAGTGGGTGGCGAACAGCACCGTACGGCCCTGGTCGGCCTGCTCGCGCATGGTGGCCCAGAAGGCCTGGCGGGCGGAGACGTCCATGCCGGTGGTCGGCTCGTCCAGGACGATCAGGTCGCTGTCGCCGGCGGTGGCGAGGGCGAACCGGACCCGCTGGGCCTGTCCGCCGGACAGCTTGTCGGCCTTGCGGTCGGCGATCTGGCTCAGGCCCGCGCGCGCCAGCACGTCGGCGACCGGGTAGGGCCGCGGGTGCAGCGCGCAGGCCAGCTTCACCAGTTCGGCGACGGTGACCCCGTCCGTCAGCCCGCCGCTCTGCAGCATGGCACCGACCCGGCCGGCCACGATGGCCTCGCGCGGGCTGGTGCCGAACAGGGCGACCGAGCCGCTGTCGGGCTGCTTCAGCCCGAGGAGCAGATCGAGGGTGGTGGACTTGCCGGCCCCGTTCGGGCCGAGGAGGGCGACGGTCTCGCCCGGGTACAGCCGCAGCGAGAGGCCGTCCACGGCCCGCACGCTCCCGTACGTCTTGGTCACCTGGTCGAACCCGACCACCGGGGTGGTGGTGGCCGGTACCGCTGTCGTCGTCATGGTGTCCATGCTGGCGGCAGGGGGTGGCGGCCCGGCAGTGCCGTGGGTCCTGACCGCCGGGTGACAGATGTCATGCGGGGCGGGTGACGGTGCGGCGAGGGGCGCCCCCGTCGTGGAGACGCCCCCGCTTCCCGTGCGGTGACCGCCTAGCTCGGGTTCGTCTCGATGACCCCGACCCGGTTGGTCCTGCTCATCAGCGCGGGACGCAGCGCCGCGTAGACGTCCTCGGGGGTGACGGCCGTCTTCTTGCCGTTGCCCCGGGTGATGAGCACCCCGTCGAAGGCCTGGCCGTACAGCTCCTTGAGGGCGGCCAGGTCGGGCTTGTCGACCAGCTTGCCGTTCACGGCCGTGACCCGGAGGAACTTCCACAGCGAGTTCTGCGGGCTGAACGGCACCGAGTGGGCCGCGTCCACCTGGACCGTCACCCGGCCCGACATCGCGGGCTCGGCGAACTCCTTCATCATCCGGTCGACCTCGGCGTCGGAGACCGTCGGCTGCCGGGTGGTGGTCGGCACGGCGACCGGGGTGGCGTCGCCCGTCTCCACCAGCGCCCGGAATGCCTGTTCGACCGCCTGGGCGGAGTGTTCGGCGTCGACGGCCTTGCCCGCCTTGCCGTAGACGGGCACGGCCTTGCCGGACTTGAACTCGATGGTGCCGTCGGTGGCCACGCCCGCGCCCGCCTGAGAGCCGCCGCCGGCCTGCTGGAGCGCGGCGTGCAGCTTCTCCTCGTCCACCGGCATGACCGGGGCGACCACGCGCTTCTGCCCGAACAGGGAGCCGACGACGTGGACCGGGTTGTAGTCGCTGTGCGCGGCCTCGCTGACGGTGGCCTGGTAGTCGAACTGGAGGCCCGCGTTCTCCGGGGTGAGGGTGACGGTCTTGCCGCCGACGGCGAGCTTCAGCGGCTTGTCGACCCGCTTGCCGAAGGCGTCGTCCAGCTTCTTGACCGCGTCGTCGCGGGTGCCGCCGCCGATGTCGACACCGAGCACGGTGGTGCCCTTGGGCACGTCGGTGTGGTTCATCAGCAGTCCGGCGCCGTAGGCACCGCCCGCGACGACGACCACGAGGGCACCGAGCAGCATCAGCTTGCTGCGGCCCTTCTTCTTCGGCTTGGCCGCCTTGGCGGCGGGGGCCGGTTCCGGCTTGGGCGCGGGCGCCGCGGGCGCCGCCGGGCCGCCGCCGGGGGTGCCGAACGGGGCGCCGCCGCCCGCGCCGGGCACGACCGGGATGCCGCTGGTGACGGTCTGCCCGGAGACGTTGCCGGCGGCCGGCGAGCGGTAGCCGGGCGTGCCCGGTTCGGGGGCCGGCTTCTGCGGGGTGAGGATCGCGGTGTCGTCGCTGAGCCCGCCGCCGGGACCGCGGCCGGCCGGGCGGGTGCCCGCACCGGCGGGACCGGCGCCGGGGCCGTCGAGGTCCGCGAGGTCGGTCAGGGCGCTGCGCGGGGTGCCCTGGCCGGGGTAGCCGGCGTCCGCGCCCGAGGGGCCGTCGAAGGGGCCGCCCGCGCCGGGGCCGGGCGGCGGCACGAGGGTGCCGTCGCCGGTGACCGGTCCGCCGGTGGGGCCGGCCGGACCCTGCGGGCCGCCGGGGCCGCCGGTTCCGCCGGGCCCGTTGAAGCCGCTGGCGCCACCGTGTCCGTTCGGACCGCCGGGGCCGCCGTGTCCGTTCAGACCGCCGTGTCCGGTGAAGTCTCCGGCGCCGCCCTGCTGCGGGGCACCGGTCGCGCCACCGCCGTAGCCGTCGGATCCAGCGGCACCGGCGCCGTAGCCGTCGGGTCCGCTCGCACCGGCGCCGTAGCCGTCCTGGCCGCCGTGGGCCGAGAAGTACGGCAGGTCGTCGCGGCGGGAGTCATCGGCTCCGGGCGCACCGGAACCGGGGGTGCCGGGGCGGGAGCCGCCGCCCAGCGGGCCCGCGGTCAGCGCCTCGGTCACGTCGAAGGAGCCGGTGCCGCCGCCGTGGCCCGGGGCGACCGGGCCACCGGTGGCGCCGGGCAGGCCCCTGCCGCCCGCGGCACCGCCCTTGCGGCCGCCGGGGCGGGAGCCGCCCGGCGCGCTCATGGCGCCGACCACACCGCCGGGACGTCCGCCGGAGCGCGCGCCGGTGGCACCGGACGCGCCGGACGCACCCGGACCACCCTTGCGGGGGCGCGCCGCGCCGGAGGCGGGAGCCGGTGCGGCCGAACCGCCCTTGATGCCGGCGCCGTTGGTGCCGCCACCGCCCGGACCGCCCTTCGGGGCGCCGGACTTGCGGGGCGCGAACCAGTCGCTGGTCTTCTCCTCCGCCTGCCCGGCGGGCTCGGCCGGGGCCTCGGCGGTGCCGTCGGCGGCGGGCGCGCGGTCCGCCGTGGGCCGCTCCTCGGCGGCGGGCGTGTCGTCCCCGCCGCCCTCTCCGTCCGCGACGGGCTTGCGCACGACGACCGGCGGGATGGGCCGGGATCCGGGGATGTTGATCCGGATCCGGGTCGTCAGCGTGGTCTCGGTCTTCTTCTCGTCCGGCCGCGTGCCCGAACGGCCCGCGCCCGTACCGTCGTCGGAAGCCAGGGGGGTCCCGTACGGCGGTGTGCCGGAGGGGTATGCGGCTCCGCCGCGCCCGTTGGGCCCGGAGGACGGAGTGTCAGTTTCACGACTCAAGGCAGGTTCTCCCGGTTGGCTCCGCCGCCCTTACGACCTGACTGCTCGGGCGGCTCGGCGGCGCGCACCACCATACTGGCCACTTCTGGCGCGCATCCCATGACCGCTGAGGAAACCCACACGGGACTCGCACGTGCGCCGCACGGCGAAGTGGTACGTCACTTGCCAAGTCGGGCGGAGCCGCCGCCGGGTTGCCGTCCGGCGCCAACGGTGGCACAGATCACAGCCAGCACCATGCCGCCGAGCAGGAAGAGATAGGAGCCGCCGCCCGCGCCGAACAGGAAGTCGCCTTCCGGGCGGGTGGTGGTGAGCAGGACCACGGCGACGAGCCAGCCCGCGGCCGGCGCGACCGCCCCGCCCCGGCTGCGCGTGGCGTAGGAGCCGCCGAGGAAGGCCCCGGCGGCGCCGGCGAGGGAGAGCAGCAGCCCGCCGGGGAACCAGGCGGCCTGCACCAGGGCGCCGGCCGCGCCCACGAGCGCGCCGAGCACGAGCAGGCCGGCGAGGGCGGCGGCCCGGCCGGGAGAGGGCGGGCGCAACGGCTGGGCGAGCAGCGGGCCCGGTCCGCCGCCGCTCATGACGCCTCCTCGACACCCGCGAAGAGGTCGGTCTCCCCGGGCTCGGCCGTGCCGCGCACCAGCTCGTAGTACTCGGTGGTGAACAGCGGCTGGGCGAGGGCGTTGGAGAGCGCGAAGTACGGCCCGGCCACCTCGATCTGGGTGGCGTGGGCGCGCATCGCGGCGGCCTTGGCGGCGGCGTGCGCGGTGCCGTCGACGGCGGTGGTGATCCGCTCGTCGTCGACCACGCCCGGTACGTCGTCCACGGCCGCGCTCTTGTCGAACGGCAGGGTGTCCAGTTCGTCCCGGAGGCGGGCGAAGGCGGCCTCGGCGACGGAGCGCGGGACGCGGTTCCAGTACACCTTGGCGATCCGGTGGCCGCGTTCGGCCGCGAGGTCGACGGCGCGCATGGCGACGCGGTGGGCCTGGACGTGGTCGGGGTGGCCGTAGCCGCCGTTGTCGTCGTAGGTGACGAGGACCTGCGGGCGTACCTCCAGGATCACCTCGGCGAGGTGGCCGGCGGCCTCGTCCACGTCGGCCTGCCAGAAGCAGCCGGGGTCGTCGTTGTCGGCGGTGCCGGTCATCCCGGAGTCGCCGTAGCGCCCGGCGCCGCCGAGCAGCCGGCCGTCGGTGACGCCGAGCGCGGCGAGGGCCGCGCCCAGCTCACCGCGCCGGTGTGTGCCCAGCGCGGGGCCCGTCAGATGCCGCAGCTCCGGCGGGATGACCTCGCCGCGCTCGCCCAGGGTGCAGGTGACCAGGGTCACATGGGCACCCTCGGCCGCGTACCTGGCCATGGTCGCGCCGTTGTTGATCGACTCGTCGTCCGGGTGCGCGTGCACCAGCAGCAGACGCCGCGCGGGCAGTTCCGTCATGGCACCACCCTACGAGGTCTCGCGCACCGCCCCCGGCGACACCGGCCCTCAGAACTTGATGCTGCCGATCATGCCGGCGACGTTGGTCGTCAGCTCTCTGATCGTGGGCGCGATGGTCGAGGAGGCGAGATAGAAGCCGAGCAGGATGCAGACGACCGCATGGCCGCCCTTCAGTCCTGACTTCTTGATCAACAGGAAGACGATGATCGCCAGCAGCACCACCGCCGAAATCGAGAGTGCCACGGCGGCTCACCTCCAAAGATCCCAGGGACGCGGGTTCTAGATCAGTTGAGCAAATCCATGCAGTCGCCAGCAGGTTGATACCCACACAGCGGTAGTGATCATAACTATCCGTGTGCGCGCATCGCTCGGCGCACAGCCGCACAAGGGGGCGCATGGCCAATATGGTCGGGGTATGACGACCGAGGCTGACTCCTTCCCCCGCCGGCACGCGCGGACGCAGCGGTTCACGCTCGGCGCGCCGCGTTCCTTCACCGTGGCACCCGACGGCGCGCGCGTGGCGTTCCTGCGTTCCGGCTCGGGCACCGACCGGGCCAACTCCCTGTGGGTACTGGACCTTCCGGACGGCACCGAGCGCCTGGCGGCCGATCCCGGGGTGCTGCTCCAGGGCTCCCCGGAAGAGCTGCCGCCCGAGGAGCGGGCCCGCCGCGAGCGGAGCCGGGAGGGGGGTGGGGGCATCGTCGGTTATGCCACCGACAATTCCGTGGAGCTGGCGTCCTTCGCCTTGTCAGGGCGGCTTTTCACGGCGGAGCTACGGGCCGGGACGGCACGTGAACTCCCCGTTCCGGGATCGGTGATCGACCCTCGTCCGGCCCCCGACGGGCGGCACATCGCCTACGTCGCGCGGGGCGCGCTGCGGGTGGTGGGCGCCGAGGGGGACGGCGACCGGGCGCTGGCCGAGCCGGAGTCGGCGGAGGTCTCCTACGGGCTCGCGGAGTTCGTCGCGGCCGAGGAGATGGGGCGTTCGCGGGGCTTCTGGTGGGCTCCGTCCTCGGACCGGCTGCTGGTGGCGCGCGTGGACGACACGCCGGTGCGGCGGTGGTGGATCGCGGATCCGGCCCGTCCGGAACGTGAGCCACTCAACATCCGGTACCCGGCGGCGGGCACCCCCAACGCGGACGTACACCTGTTCGTCCTCGGGCTGGACGGCAGTCGCACGGAGGTGGTCTGGGACCGGGCCCGCTATCCCTATCTGGCGCGTGTGCACTGGTCAGAGGCGGGTGCGCCGCTGCTGCTGGTGCAGGCGCGGGACCAGCGCAGCCAGCTGTTCCTGGCCGTGGACCCCGATTCCGGGGCCACCCGGATGGTGCACGCCGACGAGGACTCAGATTGGCTGGAACTTTTCGCTGGTGTGCCCTGCTGGAGCCCCTCGGGGCGGCTTGTCCGCATCGCGGACGAGGGCGGCGCCCGGGTGCTGACGGTCGGGGAACGGCCGTTGACCAGCGCACAGTTGCACATTCGTGCGGTTCTGGACGTGGGTTCCCGGGACGTACTGGTTTCCGCCTCTTCCGGTCCGGAGGCCGCGGCGCCGGAAATTGGCGAAGTTCATGTGTACAGAGTGAACGAGTTGGGTGTGGAGCGCGTGTCGGACGAGCCCGGTGTGCACTCCGCGGTGCGCGCCGGGGGTGTGACCGTCCTGGTGTCCGCGGCCCTGGACCGGCCGGGCACCCGGGCCCGGGTGCTGTGCGACGGGAAGCCGGCGGCCACGATCCGGTCGTACGCCGAGGATCCGGGGCTGCGTCCGCGGGTCACGCTCACCGAAGGGGGCGCACGCCGAATTCCATGCGCCGTGCTTATGCCACGGGACTACCCCGGCGACACTCCTCTGCCGGTCCTGCTGGATCCCTACGGCGGCCCGCACGGGCAGCGGGTGGTGGCCGCGCACAACGCCCACCTCACCTCCCAGTGGTTCGCCGACCAGGGTTTCGCGGTGCTCGTCGCCGACGGCCGGGGCACCCCGGGCCGCTCCCCCGGCTGGGAGAAGGCGATCCGGGACGACGTGGCGGCCGTGGTGCTCCAGGACCAGGTCGACGCGCTGCACGCGCTCGCCGAGCGGTACCCGCTGGACCTGGACCGGGTGGCGATCCGGGGCTGGTCCTTCGGCGGCTATCTGGCGGCGCTGGCGGTGCTGCGCCGCCCGGACGTCTTCCACGCGGCGGTGGTCGGCGCGCCCGTCACCGACCTCAGGCTCTACGACACCCACTATCAGGAGCGCTACCTCGGCGATCCGGGCGAGCAGCCGGAGGTCTACCGCCGCAACTCGGTGATCGACGACGCGGGCCTGGTCGACGCGGCCGAACCGCACCGCCCGATGATGGTGATCCACGGGCTCGCTGACGACAACGTGGTGGTCGCCCACTCGCTGCGGCTGTCCTCCGCCCTGCTGGCCGCCGGCCGGCCGCACGAGGTGCTGCCGCTGTCCGGGGTCACCCACATGACCCCGCAGGAGACGGTCGCGGAGAATCTGCTCCACCTCCAGCTGGACTTCCTGCGGCGCTCCCTGCCCCCGGTGAAACGCCCGTGAACTCCGTTAACACGCAGGCAACTTCACGGAAGCGGTACCGATATACGGACAAGGCAGCCTGAACTGCGTACGGCCGTGCGGGTGCCGTAAACGGGCCGGGGTGCGCCATGTCACCCCGGCCCGTTCCCGTTGCCGGGCTCCCCGGAGGGGACGGCCGGCCTCTCCTCGGCGAAGTGACAGGCCGACGGGTGGGCCGCGGGGCCGCCGGCGTCCCGGAAGACGGCCGGCACCGCCAGCTCCGGGACCTCCCGCGCGCACCGCTCGCGCGCCTTCCAGCAGCGGGTGCGGAAGCGGCACCCGGACGGGACGGCCGCCGGCGAGGGCACGTCCCCGGTGAGGATGATCCGCTCGCGCCGGTCCCGGGCCCCGGGGTCGGGCACGGGCACCGCGGAGAGCAGGGCCTGGGTATAGGGGTGCGTCGGATGGTCGTAGATCGCGTCGGCCGGGCCGCTCTCCACGATCCGGCCCAGGTACATCACCCCGACCCGGTCCGAGATGTGCCGCACCACCGACAGGTCGTGCGCGATGAAGACGTACGACAGGCCGAACTCCGCCTGGAGCCGGGCCAGCAGGTTGACCACCTGGGCCTGCACCGAGACGTCCAGGGCGGACACCGGCTCGTCGGCGACCACGACCTCGGGACGCAGCGCCAGCGCCCGGGCGATGCCGACGCGCTGGCGCTGGCCGCCGGAGAACTGGTGGGGGTAGCGGCCCGCGTACTCCGGGTCCAGGCCGACCACGTCCAGCAGCTCCCGCACCCTGCGCCGCCGGTCGCCCTTGGGAGCCGCCTCGGGGTGGATCTCGTACGGCTCCCCGACGATGTCCCCGACCGTCATCCGGGGGTTGAGCGAGGTGTAGGGGTCCTGGAAGACCATCTGGACGGCGCGGCGCACGGCCTTCAGTGCCCGGCCGGACAGGGCGGTGACGTCCTCGCCCTTGAACCGGATGGTGCCGGCCGTCGGGCGCTCCAGATGGCACAGCAGCCGGGCCACCGTCGACTTGCCGCAGCCCGACTCGCCGACCAGGCCCAGGGTCTCGCCCCGGCCGAGCGCGAAGTCGACGCCGTCGACCGCCTTCACCGCGCCGGTTTGCCCGCGCAGCAGCACGCCCCGGGTGAGGGGGTAGTGCTTGACCAGCCCGGTCACCTCCAGAATCGGCTCAGCCACGCAGGCACTCCCTCCAGAAGTGGCAGGCGCTGCCCCGGCCGCCGGGCACCTCGTACAGCGGCGGCTCGTCGGTGCGGCACACATCCTGGGCCATCGGGCAGCGCGGGTGGAAGGAGCAGCCGGGCGGGACGCGCATGAGGTTCGGCGGCATGCCCTTGATGGCGTACAGCTCCCGGCCCTTGCGGTCCAGCCGGGGCACCGAGTCCAGCAGCCCCCGGGTGTAGGGGTGGGCGGGGGCCCGGTAGAGGTCGTGCACGGGCGCGGACTCGACGATCCTCCCGGCGTACATCACCGCGATCCGGTCGGCGACGTCCGCGACCACGCCCAGGTCGTGGGTGATCAGGATCAGCCCCATGCGGTACTCGCGCCGCAGCTCCGCCAGGAGATCCATGACCTGGGCCTGGACCGTGACGTCCAGGGCGGTGGTGGGCTCGTCGGCGATGACGAGGGCCGGCCGCAGGGCCAGCGCCATCGCGATCATGATGCGCTGGCGCATGCCGCCGGAGAACTGGTGGGGGTAGTCCCGCACCCGCTGGGCCGCCGCCGGGATGCGCACCCGCTCCATCAGCTCCACCGCCCGGGCCCGGGCGTCCTTGCGGGACATCCCCCGGTGCACGACGAACATCTCCCCGAGCTGGTCCCCCACGGTGAGCACCGGGTTGAGCGCCGACAACGCGTCCTGGAAGATCATCGCCATCTGCGCGCCCCGGATCCGGCGCCGCTCCCGCTCCTTGAGGGTGAGCAGGTCCCGGCCCTGGAACAGGACGCGCCCGCCGGTGATCCGGCCGGGCGGGGTGTCCAGGATGCCCATCACGGCCTGCGCGGTGACGGACTTGCCGGAGCCGGACTCGCCGAGCACGGCCAGGGTCTCCCCCGCGTCCACCGCGTAGCCGACCCCGTCGACGGCCCGGGCGACACCGTCCCGGGTCCGGAACTCCACGCGCAGGTCCCGCACTTCGAGCAGCACGGCGCCGTCACCTCAGCTTCGGGTCGAGGGCGTCGCGGACCGCGTCGCCGAGCATGATGAAGGCCAGCACCGTCACGGCCAGGGCGCCCGAGGGCCACAGCAGGGCGTGCGGGGCGTTGCGGATGAAGGGGGAGGCGGCGGAGATGTCGATGCCCCAGGAGACGCTGGGCGGTCTCAGGCCGACGCCGAGGTAGGACAGGGTCGCCTCCAGGGCGATGTAGGTGCCGAGCGCGATGGTGGCGACGACGATGACGGGCGCCACCGCGTTGGGGGCGATGTGTCGGAGCAGGATGCGGGTGTCGGAGGCGCCGAGGGCGCGGGCGGCCTGGACGTAGTCGTTCTGCTTGACGGTGAGGACCGAGCCGCGCGCGATCCGGGAGATCTGCGGCCATCCCAGCAGCACCATGAAGCCGACGACCGGCCAGACCGTGGTGGAGGTGACCATCGAGAGCAGGACCAGGCCGCCGAGGACGACCGGGATGGCGAAGAAGATGTCGGTGAGCCGGGACAGCAGCGCGTCCCAGACGCCGCCGAAGTAGCCCGCGAGTCCGCCGAGCACCGAGCCGAGCAGCGCCACCCCGAGCGTGGCGCACAGGCCGACCGTGACGGACGTACGGGCGCCGTGGACGGTGCGGGTGTAGACGTTGCAGCCCTGGCCGTCGTAGCCGAAGGGGGCGCCCGGGGCCGGGCCGTCCTGGGATCTGGCCAGGTCGCAGCTGAGCGGGGAGCCGGGGGCGATCAGCGAGGGCCACAGCGAGATCAGCACCAGGAAGCAGATGACCAAGGCCGACAGCAGGAAGACGGGGTTGCGGCGCAGGTCCCGCCAGGCGTCGGACCACAGCGACCGGGGCCGGCCGGCCGGTCCCTGCCCGGGCGCTCCGCCCGGTGTCCCCTCCAGCGTGACGGCCTCGCTCGCGCCGAGGTCCATCGCACCGCCCATGCCGGTGCCGGCGATCGCGCCTTCGGGCTCGTAGGGCTGTTCAGGCATGGCGGATCCTCGGATCGAGTACGGCGTACAGCAGGTCCACGAGCAGGTTGGCCACCAGGAAGACGAGGACCAGCACGGTCACGAAGCCGACGACGGTCTGGCTGTTCTGGCGCAGGATGCCCTGGTAGAGCTGGTAGCCGACGCCGTGGATGTTGAAGATCCGCTCGGTGACGATGGCGCCGCCCATCAGCGCGCCGATGTCGGTGCCGATGAACGTGACCACGGGGATGAGCGAGTTGCGCAGCAGGTGCCGGGTGACGACCCGGCGGCGGGGCAGGCCCTTGGCGACGGCGGTGCGGACGTAGTCGGAGCGCCGGTTCTCCGCGAGGGAGGTGCGGGTCAGCCGGGTGACGTAGGCGAGCGAGACGGAGGCGAGGACCAGCCCGGGCACGATCAGCTCGTCGAAGCCGCCGGCGCGCACCGAGGGTCTGATCCACTGCCACTTGATGCCGAGCAGCAGTTGCAGCAGCAGGCCGGTGACGAAGGTCGGCACGGAGATGACCACCAGGGTGGCCAGCAGCACCGCGGTGTCCACGGGCCGGCCGCGCCTGAGCCCGGTCACCACGCCCAGGGTGACGCCGACGACCACCTCGAAGAGGACGGCCACGACGGTCAGCCGGACGGTGACCGGGAACGCCGTCGCCATCAGCTCGGTGACCGGCTGTCCGTTGAACGCCGTGCCGAAGTCGCCGGTGAAGACCTTCGCCATGTAGGTGAGGTACTGCCGCCACACCGGCTGGTCGAGGCCGAACTCCCGTCTGAGCTGGGCGGCGGTCGCCGGGTCGCAGGCCCGTTCCCCGCACAGGCCGGCGACGGGATCGCCCATCACGTTGACCATCAGGAAGATCAGCAGCGTGGCCCCGACGAAGACCGGGATCATCTGCAGCAGCCGGCGCAGGACGTGGCGTCCCACGGCTCAGCCGACCCTGATCTCGTTGTACACGGGCACGCTGAACGGGTTGAGCGCCACGTGGGACAGCCGCTCGGAGTAGCCGGCGTTGCCGTTCTGGTACCACAGCGGGATCGCGGCCATGTGGTCCCGGACGACTTCCTCGGCGCGCTGGAAGAGGGCGACGGACCTGGCGGGGTCGGTCTCGGCGTTGGCCCGGTCGACCAGCCGGTCGAATTCCTCGTCGGACCAGGCGCCGTCATTGGAGGAGGCGCCGGTGTAGTAGAGGGGCTGGAGGAAGTTCTGGATGAGCGGGTAGTCCATCTGCCAGCCCGCCCGGAACGGGCCGGTCATCCGGTGCCCGCCGAGCTGGTTGCGGAAGTCGGCGAAGGTGCCGACCGGGTTGCCGACGCAGGCCCGGTCGTCGCCGAGCGCGTTGTTGATGGAGTTGCACACGGCGTCGACCCACTGGCGGTGCGAGCCGGAGTCCGCGTTGTAGGTCACGGTGAGCCGGCCGCCGGGGATGCCGCCGCCCTCCTCGATCAGCTCGCGCGCCCGGCCGGGGTCGTACTCGCACGCCCTGCCGCACAGGCCCTTCTTGTAGCCGCCGGCCGCGCCGAGCACCGGGGAGGTCCAGTCGGTGGCCGGGGTGCGGGTCCCGCGGAAGATGGTGTCGGTGATCTGCCGGCGGTTGATCGCCATGGACAGCCCGGTGCGGACCTTCTCCGCGCCGGGTCTGCTCCAGTCCTTGTCGTAGTAGGGGAAGGCGAGGGTCTGGAGGATGCCCGCGGGCGTGTTGAGGTAGCGCTCGCCCAGGTCGCTCTCGACGTTCTTCAGCTGGGCGGCGGGGATGTCGTCGGCGAGGTCGAGGTTGCCGGCCAGGAGGTCGGTGTAGGCGGTGTTGCTGTCGGTGTAGACGAGCAGGGTGACGCCGTCGTTGCGCGCCTTGTCGGGGCCGGGGTAGCGGTCCCACCTCTTCAGGTACATCTGCGCGCCCTTTGTATAGGACTCGATGGTGTACGGGCCGTTGCCGACCGGCTTGCGCACCCAGGCCGCGTGGTCGGTGAAGAAGGCGCGGGGCAGCGGGGCGAAGGCCGCGTAGCCGAGGGTGTCGGGGAAGCCGGAGAACTTCTGGTTGAGCCGGACGGTGAAGGTGTGGTCGTCCACCACCTTCAGTCCGCTCAGGGTGTCGGCGCGCTGCCGGCCGCTTTCGGGGTGGACCTCGTCGTAGCCGTCGATGTAGCCGAAGAAGTAGGCGTTCTTCTGGTTGTTGCGCAGGCTCGCCCCGTAGTTCCAGGCGTCCACGAAGGAGCGGGCGGTCACCTTCTCGCCGTTGGAGAAGATCCAGCCGTCTTTCAGGCGGACGGTGAAGGTGCGCGAGTCCCGGGTCTCGATGGACCGGGCCAGAAAGTCGCGGGCCTTGCCCGTTTTCGGGTCGTACCGCTTCAGGCCCCGGAAGATCATGTCGAGGACCTTGCCGCCCTGCACCTCGTTGGTGTTGGCCGGCTCCAGGGGGTTCTGCGGGTCGGCCCAGGAGGAGCTGAGCACCGCGCCGCCGTTGCCGCCGGCGCCCACGCCCGCGCAGCCCGTGGCGGCGAGCGCCAGGGCCGCCGCGCAGGCGGCCCGTCGGGCATGCGTGCCGCACCGCATGGCGTGCCTCCTCATGAGCCGGAAAACGGATACGGGTCGAGGGAGACATACCGCGCGCGGCTGTCGCGTACCGCCCGAAAAGACGGCCTTTAGGGGGACGCGTCATCCGATTGCAGGCACCCGGCGCCCGGCCACTGATGATCTTGACCATCCAGTGCAATAGATCTTCGCGTAACGATGCCGAAACGTTGGATTGGGACGGGGTGATGTACGCATGTCGACACTCCACCGTCCGCATATCGAACTCGTTGCCCGTTTCGCGCAGTTGGTCCGATGTGAAGCACAGATTGATTACGGCGCGCTACCCGCGTAGCTACGGAATGATCAAGGGAGAGTAAAGAAGGTAAAGAGAAAACCAAGGCGGCCGAGAATTTATTGACCTTGAATGAATTGCGTTGAAAAAGTCCGGCGTAGCCCGTAGGGGAGCGCCCTGCGGAGCCTTGACCCACAAGGCACGGAGCATCATGACCCCCGCAACCCCTTCCCCGGCCGCCCCGCTCGAGGTGACCGACGAAGACAGCGCCGCATCGGCGAAGCCCGCCACCCCCAAGGGCACCGAAAGCCGCTCTCCGGGACGGCTGGCCTGGATCCGCTTCAAGCGGGACCGGACGGGCGTCATATCCGCCTTCGTGGTGATCCTCTTCTTCGTCGTCGGCATCCTCGCCCCGCTCATAGCCAAGCTGTACGGCAAGGACCCGTACACCACCTACGGCATGAACATCCCGGGCCTGCTGAACGAGTTCAACTACCCGGTCAAGCCCAACGGCGGCATCAGCTCCGACTTCTGGTTCGGCATCGAGCCGCAGCTCGGGCGGGACGTCTTCACCTTCCTGCTCTACGGCATCCGCAACTCGCTGCTCATCGCGACCGCGGCCGCCCTGCTGACGACCCTGCTCGGTGTCGTCGTCGGCGTCACCGCCGGTTACCTCGGCGGCAAGACGGACTACTTCGTCGGCCGGGTCATCGACATCCTGCTGGCGTTCCCGCAGACCCTCTTCTTCATCGCCTTCTGGCCCGTGGTGATGGCCATCTTCGTCTCGCCGGAGGAGAACACCCCGGTCTGGCTGACGGTCACCAGCCTCATCCTCGTGATGACGGCCTTCGGCTGGGCCTCCATCGCCCGACTGCTGCGCGGCGAGGTGCTCGCCCTGCGCGAGCGGGAGTTCGTGGAGGCGGCCAAGGTCACCGGCGCGTCCCCGGCACGCATCATCTTCAAGGAACTGCTGCCCAACCTCTGGACGCCGATCCTGATCCAGTCGACGCTGCTGCTGCCCGCGTACGTCACGGCGGAGGCGGGCCTCGCCTTCCTCGGCGTCGGTCTGACGGACCCCACCCCCGACTGGGGCGTGATGATCCAGAACGGCGCCAAGGTGTACCAGGACGACATCACCTTCATGCTCTTCCCGGGCCTGTCGATGGTGGTCTTCGTGGTCGCCTTCAACCTCCTCGGCGACTCGGTCCGCGACGCCCTGGACCCCAAGACCAAGCGCTGATCCATCCCCGGCCACGGCGACGGGGCCCGGCCGGGGTCCCAGCACCACTTCGTTCCTCCAGCAGAACAGGCCAGCCATGTCCTTTTCCCGCAGAAACTTCCTGATCGCCACCTCTGTCGCGGCCGCGGGCTCGACGGTGCTGTCCGCGTGCAGCAGCGGTGACGCGGGCGGCAGCGGTACCCCGAGCGCCGGCGCCACGGAGTACACCGGCGCCAAGGTCACCATCGGCACCCAGGCCGACTCCACCGGCCCGGCCCCGGAGATCCCCGGCGCGAAGACGGGCGGGACCATCTACGGCCTGGCCCCGGACGACTTCTCGCACCTGGACCCGCAGCGCATCTACTACGCGTACAACTCCACCGTCGCGAACGTGCTGCACCGCTGCCTGACCGGCTACAAGATCGACGCGTCCGGCAAGCAGAAGCTGGTCGGCGACCTGGCCACCGACACCGGCACTCCTTCCGCCGACAACAAGACCTGGACCTTCACGCTGAAGGAGGGTCTGAAGTGGGAGGACGGCAGCGAGCTGACCGTCGAGGACGTCCGCCACGGCATCGAGCGCTCCTGGGCGCCGTTCATCACCGAGGGCGCCGACTACGTCCAGCGGGCGCTGACCGGCAAGGCCGGCAAGTGGCGTGACGGCTACGAGGGCCCGTACAAGGGCAAGCACCTCGACTCGATCGTCACCGACAAGGCGAAGCGGACGATCACGTTCAAGCTGGCCGAGGCCAAGCCGGACTTCAACTTCACGCTGGCGATGCACTCCTACGCCCCGGTGCCGGCCAAGCTGGACACCAAGGAGAAGTACGACAAGAAGCCCGTCGCCTCCGGCCCGTACATGGTCAAGGCGCACACCACCGACAAGTCGATGGTGCTGGTCCGCAACAAGCACTGGGACCCGAAGACCGACCCGATCCGCAACGCCTACCCGGACGGCTTCGAGTTCCGCTTCGGTGTCGAGACGCTGGACGGCGTCGACCGCCTCATCGCCTCCCAGGGCAACGACGCCTACGCCGTGTCCATCTACAAGGGCGTTCCGGCCGAGCGCATCCAGAAGGTCCTCACCGACCCGGACCTGAAGAAGCGCACCTTCAACGGTCTGCTCACCGGCACCTACTTCTACTGGATCAACACCAAGCGGGTCACCGACCTGAAGGTCCGCCAGGCCCTCATCCACGCCTGGCCGCTCCAGCAGATCCGGCAGATCTACGGCGGCCCGTCGGCCGGCGACTTCGCCACCTCGGTCCTCAGCCCCGACATCATCGGCTACCAGAAGACCGATGTGTACGGCAAGCTGAAGAAGCCGCAGGGCGACCCGGAGGCCGCGAAGAAGCTGCTGAAGGAGGCCGGCAAGGAAGGCCAGAAGATCGTCTACGCCTTCCCGAACGACCCGACCTACAACAAGACCAAGGTCGTCATCGAGAACGCGCTCAAGGCGGCCGGCTTCACCCCGGTCATCAAGCCGATCGACTCCACGTCGTACTACGACCAGGTCCAGCAGGTCGACAACAGCTACGACGTGATGTGGGGCGGCTGGTCCCCCGACTGGCCGACCGCCTTCACGATGATCCAGCCGCTGCTGGACGGCGAGGCCATCGGCAACGGCAAGAACAACGTCTCGCAGACCAACGTCGACTGGATCAACGAGGGCATCAAGAAGAACGCCGTCATCCCGGACCAGGACGAGGCCGGCAAGGCCTGGGCCGCGCTCGACAAGCGGATCATGGAGGAGGTCGCCCCGCTCATCCCCGAGACGTACCAGCGCCGCTTCTACGTCTACGGAAACAAGGTCGGCGGCGCGCAGTTCGACCCGAACTTCTCCGCCACGCTGCTGTACAAGACCTTCGTCAAGGCCTGACGTACGGCCCCCTAGGCGGGGCGGCCCCGGTGCCGCCCCGCCGTCTCTCCCCCCTACGGCATCCGTCAGGAAATCCCAACTGCCATGTTCCGCTTCCTCGTCCGCCGGATCCTCGGCGCCGCGGTGATTCTGCTGATCATCAGCGCCCTGGTGTTCGTCCTGTTCTACGCCGCTCCGCGCGACCCCGCCCGCATCGCCTGCGGCAAGGTCTGCACCCCGGAGACCCTGGAGTTGGTGAAGAAGAACCTGGGGATCTCCGATCCGCTCCCCATGCAGTACTGGGAATGGCTCAAGGGCCTGTTCGTGGGGCGGGACTACACCTCGTACGGGCACTGCGACGCGCCCTGCCTGGGCTACTCGTTCCAGAGCCGTGAGCCGGTGCTGGACACCATCCTGGACCGCTTCCCCACCACCATCTCCCTGTCCCTCGGCGCCGCCGTGGTCTTCCTGATCTTCGGTGTCGGCACCGGCATGCTGGCCGCCGTCAAGCAGGGCAAGGCGCTGGACAAGATCGCCAGCTCGGCCTCGCTGATCGCGTCCTCGATGCAGATCTACGTGGTCGGCGTGTTCGCCACCTACCTCCTGGTCGACCAGCTGCACCTGCTGGACCGGGCCAGCTACACGCCGTTCACCGACAACCCCGGCAAGTGGTTCTCCGGCCTGCTGGTGCCGTGGCTGGTGCTGTCGCTGATCTTCACCGCGAACTACACCCGTATGACCCGTTCGCAGATGGTCGAATCGCTCACGCAGGACTACGTGCGCACCGCCCGCGCCAAGGGCCTGTCCCGCCGCACGGTGTTCTTCCGGTTCGCCTGGCGCGGCGCCATGGGCCCGATCATCACCATCTTCGGCCTCGACCTCGGTGTGCTGCTCGGCGGCGCGATCATCACCGAGTCGACCTTCAGCCTCCAGGGCCTCGGCATGCTCTCGGTGAAGGCGGTCGGCACCAACGACCTGCCGATCCTGCTGGGCGTCATCATGGTCGCCGCCGCCGCGATCATCGTGTTCAACATCATCGTGGACGCCGTGTACGCCATGATCGACCCGCGCGTGCGCCTCGCCTAAGGAGAGACCCATGAGCACCCCCTTCCTCTCCGTCCGCGACCTCAAGGTGCACTTCTCCACCGAGGACGGCGTCGTCAAGGCCGTCGACGGGCTCTCCTTCGACCTGGAGAAGGGCAAGACCCTCGGCATCGTCGGCGAGTCCGGCTCCGGCAAGTCAGTCACCAACATGGCGATCCTGGGCCTGCACGACCCGCGCAACACCGCCCTCGACGGCGAGATCCTGCTCGACGGCAAGGAGCTGGTCACCGCCACCGAGAAGGAGCTGGAGCAGCTCCGCGGCAACAAGATGTCGATGATCTTCCAGGACGCGCTGGCCTCGCTGTCGCCGTACCACACCATCGGCGCGCAGATCGGCGAGACGTACCGCAAGCACACCGGCTGCTCCAAGAAGGAGGCCCGGGAGCGCGCGGTCGAGATGCTCCGCCGGGTCGGCATCCCGCAGCCCGACGTCCGGGTGGACGACTACCCGCACCAGTTCTCCGGCGGTATGCGCCAGCGCGCGATGATCGCCATGGCGCTGGTGTGCGACCCCGAGCTGCTGATCGCCGACGAGCCGACCACGGCCCTCGACGTGACGGTCCAGGCGCAGATCATGGACCTGCTGAAGGACCTCCAGCAGGAGTTCGGCACCGCGATCATCTTCATCACGCACGACCTGGGCGTCATCGCGGACATCGCGGACGACGTGCTGGTGATGTACGGCGGCCGGTGCGTGGAGCGCGGCACGAAGAAGGAAGTGCTCCAGACCCCGCAGCACCCGTACACGCTGGGGCTGCTCGGTTCCATGCCGAGCCTGGACGGACCGGTCGACGTACCGCTGTCGCCGATCCCCGGCTCGCCGCCCTCCCTGCTCAACCCGCCGTCCGGCTGCCGCTTCCACCCCCGGTGCGCGTTCGCCGACCAGGTGGCCGGCGGGCGGTGCTCCAGTGAGCGGCCCGCGCTGGAGTTCGTGGACGGGCGGGCCGCCGCCTGCCATCTGACGCCGGAGCAGAAGCGCGAGTTGTTCTCCGACTACGCCGCGGCCCGCACCCACTGACGGTCTTCAGACGGGACTTCACCACCATGAGCAGCACCACCCCCCTCCTGGACGTCTCCGGGCTCACCAAGCACTTCCCGATCAAGGGCGGCTTCCCCATCAAGCGGACCGTCGGCGCCGTCCAGGCCGTCGACGGGCTGGACTTCCAGGTCGCCGCGGGCGAGAGCCTGGGCCTGGTCGGCGAGTCCGGCTGCGGCAAGTCGACCACCGGCCGGCTGATCACCCGCCTGCTGGAGCCGACCAGCGGCAAGATCACCTACCAGGGCCAGGACATCACGCACGCCGGCCGCAGGGACCTGGCGCCGATCCGCTCCGAGATCCAGATGATCTTCCAGGACCCGTACGCCTCGCTGAACCCGCGGCAGACGGTCGGCAAGATCATCTCCGGGCCGATGGAGATCAACAACATCAACCCGGAAGGCGGCCGGGAGAAGCGGGTCCGCGAACTCCTGGAGATCGTCGGTCTGAACCCGGAGCACTACAACCGATTCCCGCACGAGTTCTCCGGCGGCCAGCGCCAGCGCATCGGCGTGGCCCGCGCCCTGGCCCTGGAGCCGAAGCTGATCGTCGCCGACGAACCGGTCTCCGCCCTGGACGTCTCCATCCAGGCCCAGGTCGTCAACCTGCTCCAGAAGGTGCAGCGGGAACTCGGCATCGCGTTCGTGTTCATCGCCCACGACCTGGCCATCGTCCGGCACTTCTCGCAGCGCGTCGCCGTGATGTACCTCGGCAAGATCGTGGAGATCGCCGACCGCGAGGACCTGTACGGCAACCCGCGCCACCCCTACACCCGGGCCCTGCTGTCCGCCGTGCCCGAGGCGACGGTGGAGGAGGAGCCGCGCGAGCGCATCCGGCTGACCGGAGACGTCCCGTCGCCGATCAACCCGCCCTCCGGCTGCCGCTTCCGCACCCGCTGCTGGAAGGCGACCGAGAAGTGCGCGTCGGAGGCGCCGCCGCTGGTGCGGGTGGAGGGCAACCGGGACGGTCACCTCACGGCCTGCCACTACCCGGAGACGGCGGACACCGTGCCCGCCCCGCGTCTTTCCAAGGACCCCGAGGCGGCGGCCTGACACACCCCTTTCCGTCAGCCGCCCCCTCGCGGAGCGGACTTTCACCGGCCCATTGACCCGAGCCCATGAACGTCCGGTCCAGGGGACGAGGGCCCGTGCCTGCCCAGGCGCGGGCCCTCTTCCGTGCTCCACCGGTTCGCGTCACCGAACACCAACTCCAGTTGTTTTGAAGGGATTACAAGTACGCCCTTCCCGACCCATCGTTCAGTGCGGTGTGTCACACTGCCGCGGTGGTGGACCAAGCCTTTGCCGATCCCTCGCTCGCCGCGCTGTACGACAGCCTCAACCCCTGGGGACCGGGTGACGACTTCTACCTCGGGCTGCTGCGGGAGGCCGGCTCCGTGCTGGACATCGGGTGCGGCACCGGACGGTTACTGCGGCGGGCCCGGGCCGAGGGACACCGGGGACGGCTGATGGGCCTCGACCCCGCCCCCGCCATGCTCGTCCAGGCCCGCCGGGCGCGGCCCGACGTCGAGTGGGTCCTCGGCGATGTCCGGGTACGGCACTGGCGGCAGGAGTTCGACCTGGTCGTCATGACCGGCCACGCCTTCCAGGAACTGCTGACGGACGACGACATCCGGACCTGCCTGCACGCCGTCCACGCCGCCCTCCGCGGCGACGGCCGTCTCGTCTTCGAGACCCGCAACCCCGCCGCCCGCCCCTGGGAGCGCTGGACCCCGGACCGGGTGCACGAGATCACCGCTCCCGACGGCACCCCGGTGCGGGTCTGGCACGAGACGCCCGGCACCGGCCCGGAGCGGGGCCGGGTGCGCTTCACCGAGACCTACGCGGGCCCGCACTGGCCGGCCCCGCGCTCCGTGCACGGCGTCCTGCGCTTCCTGGACGCCACGGCACTGGAGGGCTTCCTCGCCGAGGCGGGCCTGACGGTGGCCGCGCGGTACGGCGACTGGGACCGGTCCCCGCTCACCCCCACGGCCCCGGAGATCATCACGGTGGCCCGCCGGGCCTGAGCGGGTCGTCCGGGCCGCGGTCAGTCCCCCAGTTCCTCCTCCAGCGCCGTCAGGGCCGGGTCCAGCACGATGTCCTCGGCCCGGGCCCCGGTGGTCGGTTCCTCCGGGAAGTGGCAGGCCGTGAGGTGGCCGTCCCGGTTGCCGTCGAGCCGGACCAGCGGAGGCTCCTCGGTCGCGCACTTCTCCTGTGCTTTCCAGCAGCGGGTGCGGAAGCGGCAGCCGGAGGGCGGGGAGATGGGGGACGGGACGTCACCGGCCAGCCGGATCCGCTCGCGCCGGGGCGCCTCGCCCTCCGTCAGGGTCACCTCGGGGACGGCGGAGAGCAGGGCGTGGGTGTAGGGGTGGCGCGGACGGGTGTAGATGGAGTCGCGGTCGCCCACCTCGATGATCTTGCCCAGGTACATGACCGCCACACGCTGGGAGAAGTGGCGGACCACTGCCAGATCGTGGGCGATGAACAGGAACGCGATGCCGAGTTCCCGCTGCACCTTCTGGAGCAGGTTGACGACCTGGGCCTGGATGGAGACGTCCAGCGCCGAGACCGGCTCGTCCGCCACGATCAGCTTCGGCTCCAGTGCCAGCGCCCGCGCGACTCCGATGCGCTGGCGCTGGCCGCCGGAGAACTCGTGCGGGAACCGGTTGTAGTGCTCCGGGTTGAGGCCCACGATCTCCAGCAGTTCGCGGACCCGCTTCTCCCGGCCGCCTTCCGGGTTGATGTTGTTGATCTCCATCGGCCCGGAGATGATCTTGCCGACCGTCTGCCGCGGGTTCAGCGACGAGTACGGGTCCTGGAAGATCATCTGGATCTCGGAGCGGATGGGGGCGAGCTGCTTGCGCGTGGCATGGCTGATGTCCCGGCCGCGGTAGGTGATCCTGCCGCCGGTCGGCTCCAGCAGGCGGGTGATCAGCCGGCCGGTGGTCGACTTGCCGCAGCCGGACTCGCCGACCAGGCCGAAGCTCTCCCCCGCGTGGACGGTCAGGTCCAGCCCGTCGACGGCCTGGACGGCGCCGACGGTCCGCTTGATGGGGAAGCCGCCCTTGACGGGGAAGTGCTTGACCAGCCCCGAGACTTCCAGCAGGGGTTCCGGCGGCGTGTCGGCGGTGGCCTCGCGGGCGGCGGGGAGGACCAGGTCCTCTTTCATGTTGTCCTCCTAGCCCAGTCGGGGCCTGATCTCTTCGGCGAAGACGGTGCGTTTCTGTTCGGCGTCGAGGTGGCACGCCGAGGAGCGGCCCGGTGCCAGGGCGGGGCTCTCGGTGACGCAGCGGTCGCCGCCGACCCGGTCCCGGAAGGCGCACCGGGGATGGAAGCGGCAGCCGGACGGCGGGGTGAGCAGGGACGGGGGCGTCCCGGGAATGGGTTCCAGCGGGGTGGCGAGGTCGGAGTCCAGCCGGGGCATGGAGTTCAGCAGGCCCCAGGTGTACGGGTGCCGCGGCGTGCGGAGCACCTCGTCGACCGTGCCGCGCTCCACCGCGCGCCCGGCGTACATGACCATGATGTCGTCGGCCATGTCGGCGATGACCCCGAGGTCGTGGGTGATGAAGACGATCGCGGTGCCGAACTCCCGCTGGAGGTCCTTCAGCAGATCCAGGATCTGGGCCTGCACGGTCACGTCGAGGGCCGTGGTCGGCTCGTCGGCGATCAGCAGGTCCGGGTCGCACACCAGCGCCATGGCGATCATCGCGCGCTGGCGCATGCCGCCGGAGAACTGGTGCGGATAGTCCCGGGCGCGCTCCTTCGGGTTCGGGATGCCGACCTTGCCGAGCATCTCCACGGCACGTTCCCAGGCGGCCTTCTTCGAGGCGCCGGTGTGCTTCATGTACGGCTCGGCGATCTGCCGGCCGACGGTGTAGAAGGGCGACAGCGCGGTGAGCGGGTCCTGGAAGATCATCGCCACCCGGTTGCCGCGCAGCTTCTCCAGTTCCTTCTCGGTGGCGGTGATCAGCTCCTTGCCGTCCAGGAGGATCTCCCCGTCGACCGTCGTGAACAGGGGGTCGTGCAGCCCGAGGACGGTCAGGTTGGTGACCGACTTGCCCGAGCCGGACTCGCCCACGATGCCGAGGGTCCGGCCGCGGTCGACGTCGAAGGAGAGCCCGTCGACGGCCTTCACCGGGCCGTCCTCGGTGGAGAACGTCACCTGGAGATCGCGCACCGAGAGGAATCCGCCCGGCCCGGCCGGGGCCGGGGCTCCCTCGGCCTTGGTCACTGTGGTCACGATGGCTGGTCTTCCTAGGAGAGCCGGATGCGCGGGTCGATCCACGCGTAGGTGATGTCGGTGAGGATGTTGATGAGCAGGATGAAGAAGGCGCCGAACAGCATCACTCCCATCGTCAGCGGCAGGTCCTTGTTGACCGCGCCGTCCACGGCGAGCCGGCCGATGCCCTGGAGGGAGAAGGTCAGTTCGGTGACGACGGCACCGCCCAGCATGGAACTGACGTCGATGGCGAGGATGGTCACGATGGGGATGAGCGAGCCGCGCCAGGCGTAGCGCAGGAAGACGTACCCGCGGGACATGCCCTTGGCGCGGGCGGTGCGCACATGGTCCTCGGCGAGCTGCTCGATCATCGACGAGCGCGCCATACGGGTGTACTGCGCGGTGAAGATCGTGGCCAGTACACAGACCGGGATCGCCATGCCGGCGAACCAGCCGACCGGGTCCCGGGTGAGGGGCACGTACTTGGGGTCCTCCAGCCAGCCGGTGCTGTAGACGAGGACGGTCAGCACGAGCGGGCCGAGGAAGTAGATCTGGAAGGAGCTGAGCACCATGGAGGTGCCGGTGGCGACCTTGTCGACCAGGGTGCCGCGCCGGTAGGCGGCGATCATGCCGGCGCCGATCCCGACGAGGAGGAAGACCACGGAGGCGCCGGCGGCCAGGGTGAGGGTCAGCGGGAACCGGTCCATGATGGTGCTCCAGACCATGTCCCCGGAGTAGAACGACACCCCGAGGCAGGGGGCCGGGCAGTGACCGGTCGGGAAGTCCCGGCCCGTCACGATGCCGGACATGAACTCCCAGAACTGCCGGGCCAGGGGCAGATCGAGGCCGAGGGCCTCCCTGATGTCCGCCAGCCGCTGGGGCGAGCAGTCCTTGCCGCAGGCCAGGGAGGCGTAGTCGGAGGGGGCGGCCACGAAGAGGAAGAACGTCGCCGCCCCGATGAGGACGAGCGTGACGAAGGCGCCGACCGTGCGCCGGATGATGAACTGGACCATGGCGGGCTGGCTGCTCCTGCGGAGACGGTGGATGGGCCGGGGCGGCCGGTGACGGGGGCGCCCGTTTCGCCGCGCGCCCCCGTCACCGGCCGTGGATCACGACTTCAGGTACAGCCGGGTGATGTCGATGAGGCTGGACTCCGTGCTGTAGCGGGCGCCGCCCACGTTCGAACCGGCGAGCTGGAACTGCTTCGTGTACCACAGCGGGGCCGCCGGGAGGACGTTCTCCAGCAGGTAGTGGTGGGCTTCCTTCCAGGTCTTGGCGGCCTCGGCGGGCGCCTGGGTGAGCGCCTTCTTGATGAGGGCGTCGACCTTCGGGTCCTTCACGTGCGAGTAGTTCGCGGAGCCGTCGAAGACCTGCGAGCCGTCGTAGATCGGGGTGACGACCGTGCCCGGGGACGGCCAGTCCTGGCCCCACCCGGAGATGTACATGTCGTAGGGGTTGTCGAGCTTGCCGATCTGCTCGTAGTAGCTGGCCGAGTCGACCTCCTTGGCGACGACGTCGAAGCCGGCCTTGCTCAGCGCGTCCTCGACGGCGACCTTGCGCCGCTGGCCCTGCTCGCTGTTGGCGTAGGCGAAGACGAGCTTCTTCTCGGCGGCCGGGACGTCCTTGAGGATCTCCTTGGCCTTGGCGACGTTGCCCTGCGGGGTCTTCAGCCGGCCGTAGGGGTCGTAGGCGGGCTCGTAACCGGGCAGCGTCGGTGCGAAGAGGTTGGGCGCGACGTCACCGCCGTAGGCGCCGCCCTCGCCGGCGATGAGGGACTTGGAGTTGACCGCGTAGGTGGCGGCCTCTCGGACCTTCTTGTTCTTGACCCGGTCGAGGTTGAAGGTCAGCGACATGACGTACGGCTGGTAGCCCTTGACCGTGCGCTTGCTGGCGTCCGGGTTCTTGATGACGTCCTGGATCTGGGTGGCGTCGACGCCGCCGGTGAGCTGGATGGCGTTCTTGTTGTCGCCCTCGTCGGCGATCAGCCGCTTGGTCTGGGTGGACTCGGTGACGCCGAACTGGAAGGTGAAGCCGTCGACGTACTGGTGGCGCACGGAGTCGCTCTTCGGGTCCCAGTGGGTGTTGCGCACCAGCTTCAGGGTCTTGCCGACCTTGTTCTCGGCGATCTTGTACGGGCCGGTGGCCACCGGCTTCTTCTCGTACCGCTCCTTGGTGTCGCCCTTGGCGGGGACGACGGCGTAGCCGGCCATGGCGAGCGTCTGCGGCAGGTCCGGGCGCGGCTGGCCGAAGTGGAAGACCACCGTCTTGTCGTCGGGGGTGTCCAGCACCGAGGCCGGCAGGTGCTTGCCGTCGAAGCCGCCACCGGGCAGCGCCTTGCGGTAGTCCGCGCCGCTCAGCCAGGTCTGCACGTAGGTCGGGCCGTCGAAGATGAACTTCGCGTACTGCCGCTCGATGGTGTGCCGGATGTCGGCCGAGGTGATCGGGTTGCCGTGCTCGTCCTTGATGCCGTCCTTCAGGGTGAAGGTCCAGGTCCTGCCGCCGTCGGAGGACTTGCCGGAGTCGGTGGCGAGGTCGCCGACCACCGAGACGTTGCCCCGGTCGTCCTCCTGGAACTGGGTCAGGCGGCGGAAGAGCAGATAGGCGACCTGGCGGGAGTCGGAGACGTAGATCTGGCCGGGGTCCAGGTGGGACAGGCCGGATTCCTGGTAGACGGTGATCGTGCCGCCGGACTTGGCGCCGGGCAGGTCCTTGGCGGGGCCGGTCGATGCCGCGGCGTCGGCGTAGACGACCGGCTGGGACTGGACCGCCGCCTCCTTCTGGTCCTTCTTGGAGTCCGTGCCGGATTTACCGCCCTCGTTCTTCGAGCAGGCCGTGAGTGCGAGGGAGCCGGCCGCGAGGGCGATCACGACGGCACGCGCTGCGCGGGCACGCTGAGACATCATGTGGGCTGTCCACCTACCTGTCGGGTCTGTTATCCGTGAGATCTGCCGGGCGCCGGCCGTGCGGGCCGGCGGGGGCGGCAGCCACCCCCCACCCAACGGACGTGCTAACGCCCGGACTTGGGGTCGAACGCGTCCCGTACGGAGTCCCCGAGGAGGTTGAAGCACAGGACGAAGATCACCAGCGCCACCCCGGGGAAGAACATGAACGCCGGGTCCTGCTCGGCGTACCGGGCGCCGGCGGCGAAGAGGCGTCCCCAGTCGGGCGTCGGCTCCACGAAGCCGACCCCGGCGAAGGACAGGAAGGCGATGCTGAGGATGGTGCTGGGCAGCTGGTACGTGAACTGCACCAGGATCG
Organism: Streptomyces sp. DSM 40868; assembly: GCF_011820545.1. Taxonomy (NCBI): domain Bacteria; kingdom Bacillati; phylum Actinomycetota; class Actinomycetes; order Kitasatosporales; family Streptomycetaceae; genus Streptomyces; species Streptomyces sp. DSM 40868. The sequence goes on along the minus strand of NZ_CP050504.1, from coordinate 5,672,555 downwards.
GGGTGACGACGTTGGGCAGGATCTCCTTGCGCACGATCCGCCAGGGCGAGGCGCCCGAGACCCGGGCCGCCTCCACGAACTCCCGCTCCCGCAGGGAGAGTACGGTGGAGCGCACCAGCCGGGCCATGCCCATCCAGCCCAGCAGCCACAGCACGATCAGCATCGCCACGGCGCGGAAGTAGGTCGGCGTCTCCTCGCGCGGGTCCACGAAGAACGACGTCACGACGGGCATGAACGCGATGAAGAACAACTGCTGGGGAAAAGAGAGGAAGAAATCGGTGCCGCGGCCGATCCAGTAGTCCGTACGGCCGCCGAAGTAACCGCCGACCAGGCCGATCACGACCCCGGTGAACATGATGAGCACGGTGATGCCGAGCGCCATGTACAGGGAGGTGCGCATTCCGTACAGCAGCATGGCGAACAGATCACGGCCGTACTGCGGCTCGACGCCGAACCAGTGCTCGCCGGAGACGCCCCCCAAGTAGCCGAGCGGAAGCCCGAATTCGTCGAGCACGGGATGGTCGGCGTAGGTGGGATCCTGGCCGTAGAGGGTGTACGGATCGGTGCCGGGCAGCTTCGCCAGCAGCGGCGCGAGCAGTGCGACGACGAAGTAGCCGATCACCACCACGGCGCAGATCACGCCGGTGCGGTCGCGTCTGAAGCGCAGCCACATCAGCCGGCCCGGCGACCGGCCCGCGAGTTCGACGGCCTGGGTCCCTGGCGCCGGCGGTAACGCGCCGGAGACGACGGCCGACGCCCCGCCGCCCTCTGTTTCGATAGGACTTGTCACGGTTCGTCCGTTTCACAGGTATGAGTGTGAGAGATACCCGGGTACTCCGAGGACGCGCGTGACCGCGGTCGGACGCGCGTGATGACTGGGGTTCCCTCCTCATGACTTCACGTGTTCACCAACAGGAGGGGGTTTCCGTCCACCCTCCGACACCCCTGACGGAGGGTCAGACACCCCCTGGTGCTCGTGAGTCGGGCACTGTCCCCACAGTGCGAGACCCATTGACCCGAGCGCTACGCCGCTAACTATCTGCCATGGGTCGACTACCGACCACCGCTCGTAGATCTCAATTCAGTCACAGCTCACGCGTAGACCTTCCAAAATCTGGACAAACTGTTCGCCGGAAGAAGGCGCGAAACGGACTTGTTACATGGCTATCGGGCACCGATCACCGCATGTCGGACATCGGGCCCCCGAAAACGGGTTGCAAAAAGCCCGGGTGCCCCCATGGCGGGGGCACCCGGGCTCAAGTGCCGGGAGATCAGCCGTGCTTGGCGCGGCTCGCGGCGCGGGCGCGGTCACGCTGGTCGAGCACGACCTTGCGGATGCGAACGGCCTCCGGGGTCACCTCGACGCACTCGTCGTCGCGGCAGAACTCCAGCGACTGCTCCAGCGACAGCTTGCGCGGCGGCACGATCGACTCGGTCACATCGGCCGTCGAGGACCGCATGTTGGTGAGCTTCTTCTCCTTGGTGATGTTGACGTCCATGTCGTCGGAGCGGGAGTTCTCACCGACGATCATGCCCTCGTACACCTCGGTGCCCGGCTCCACGAAGAGCACGCCGCGCTCCTGGAGGTTCGTCATCGCGAACGCGGTGACGGCACCGGCGCGGTCGGCGACCAGGGAGCCGTTGTTCCGGGTCTGCAGGGTGCCGAACCAGGGCTCGTGGCCCTCGTGGATGGAGTGGGCGATACCGGTGCCGCGGGTCTGGGTCAGGAACTCGGTACGGAAGCCGATCAGACCGCGGGACGGCACGACGAACTCCATGCGGACCCAGCCGGAGCCGTGGTTGGACATGTTGTCCATGCGGCCCTTGCGGACGCCCATGAGCTGCGTGACCGCGCCCATGTGCTCCTCGGGCACGTCGATCGTCATGCGCTCGACCGGCTCGTAGACCTTGCCGTCGACCTCCTTGGTGACGACCTGCGGCTTGCCGACGGTCAGCTCGTAGCCCTCCCGGCGCATGGTCTCGACCAGGATGGCGAGCGCCAGCTCACCACGGCCCTGGACCTCCCAGGCGTCCGGGCGCTCGGTGTCGAGCACCCGGAGGCTGACGTTACCGATCAGCTCGCGGTCCAGGCGGTCCTTGACCTGGCGGGCGGTGACCTTGCGGTCCTTGACGGCCGCCTTGTTGTCGGCGCCCTTGCCGGTGGCACCCCGGCCGACCAGCGGCGAGGTGTTGGTGCCGATCACCATGGAGATGGCCGGCTCGTCCACCGTGATCAGCGGCAGCGCGACCGGGTTCTCCGGGTCGGCCAGGGTCTCGCCGATCATGATGTCCGGGATGCCGGCGACCGCGCAGATGTCACCCGGGCCGGCCTTCTCGGCGGGCTTGCGGGTGAGCGCCTCGGTCATCATCAGCTCGGAGATCCGCACGTTCTGCACGGAGCCGTCGCGCTTGATCCAGGCCACGGTCTGGCCCTTGCGCAGCTCGCCCTGCTCGACCCGGAGCAGCGCGATACGGCCGAGGAAGTTGTCGGCGTCGAGGTTGGTGACGTGGGCCTGGAGCGGGGCGTCCTCGTCGTAGGTGGGGGCCGGGATGTGCTCCAGGATCGTGGAGAAGAACGGCTCCAGGCTGTCGCTGTCGGCCGGGACGGTGCCGTCGGCCGGCTTGGTCAGCGAGGCGACGCCGTCACGGCCGCAGGCGTAGACGATCGGGAACTCGATCTGCTCCTCGTCCGCGTCCAGGTCGAGGAAGAGGTCGTAGGTCTCGTTGACGACCTCGTCGATCCGGGCGTCCGGGCGGTCCGTCTTGTTGATGCACAGGATGACGGGCAGGCGCTGCTGGAGCGCCTTGCGCAGCACGAAGCGGGTCTGCGGCAGCGGGCCCTCGGAGGCGTCGACGAGCAGGACGACACCGTCGACCATCGACAGACCACGCTCGACCTCGCCGCCGAAGTCGGCGTGGCCGGGGGTGTCGATGATGTTGATGGTGATCGGGTCCCCGCCGTCCTTCGGGTGGTACTTGACCGCCGTGTTCTTGGCGAGGATCGTGATGCCCTTCTCACGCTCCAGGTCGTTCGAGTCCATCACCCGGTCGTCGACCTGGTCGAGCTGATGGGCGGCGAAGGCACCGGCCTGCTTCAGCATGCCGTCGACGATGGTGGTCTTGCCGTGGTCGACGTGGGCGACGATGGCGACGTTGCGGATGTCGTGGCGCGTGGCCATATTGTGGCGTACTCCCGGAGTGTGCGGTCTGCCCTGCGCGTACGTCCGTGTCGCGCGGGCCCTGCCGGGCTGGACACGCCACGGCCTCACCCCATGGTACGTGGCCCCCGCCGAAGAGGCTCGCCCGGGCCGTCCTACCCCTTGTCCCTGCCCGGGGCCGGCGAGACCTTCGCCCCCTTCTTCAGGAAGCCCATGTCCTCGTAGACCGGCGTCTGGAAGCCGAAGGCACCCGCGTTCACGACGTTCTTGCGCACCCCCACCAGCTGCGGGCGCTGGTAGAGCGGGATGGAGCCCGCCGCCGCCCAGATCCGGGAGTCGGCCTTCTTGATCAGGTCCCGCGCCTCGTCCTCGTCCAGGGTGGTCGCGGCCTGGTCGAAGAGCTGGTCCACCTGGTCGGTGCCGACCCGGGTGTAGTTCTGCTCGACGTTCACCGAGCCGTCCGCCGCCGGCAGCGGCTTGGCGTAGACGGGCCGGGCGTCGGTCGCCGGGAAGGCGGTGGCGGGCCATGAGTACAGCGCGAGGTCGTAGTCGCCGGCGGCGATGTGGTCCCTGAAGTAGCTCTCGTCCGAGACCTTGGTGATCGTCGCGCGGATGCCGACCTGCTCCAGCATCGCGGAGATCCGCTCGGCGACCGAGTTCAGGGTGTCCGAGCCGGGGCCGGAGGGCAGCACGAAGCGCAGCGCGAGCGGCTTGCCGTCCTTGGCGAGCGGCCCGGCCGGCGCGGCGGCGGGGGCGGCCGTGCCCTTGGGGGCGTAGGCGCCGGGGGCGCCGCCGGCCCGGCCCTCCCGGGCCAGGTGCGGGTCGGTGTGCTGGTCGCCGGCGGTCCCGTGGCGGTTGCCCTTGTCGTCCTCGCCGACGATGTACGCGCCGTCCTCGCCGCCCTGGGAGACGTCCTCGCCGTGCTGCTCGGAGCCCGCCGCCTTCTGGGTCTTGTGCTGCTCCTTCAGCGGGCCGCCGCGCACCCAGCCGGCGTCGGCGAGCAGCGCCTGGGCCTCCTTGGCGTCCTGGGCGCCGAGCGCGCCGCTGTTGTCGGCGTAGGCGGCCTGCCCGGACAGCGCCAGATGGCTGCCGACGGGTACGGCGGGCAGCCCCAGCGGGGTGAGCACCAGCCGGGCCAGCTCCACGCGGTCCAGGGCGCGGGCGACGGCCCGGCGCACCCGTTCGTCGGCCAGGGGGCCACCGGCGCCGTTGAGGGCGAGCTGGGTGTAGGCGGGCTCCAGCGACTTGCGGATCTCCACGTCCCGCAGTGCCTGCTGCCCCAGTTTCTTCACGGAGGTACGGCCGCCGCCCTGGAGCGGGGTGCCGGTGCCGCCCGCGCGGTGCGCGAGCCCGATTCGCTGGGCGTCGGCGGCGTCGACCTCGGCCAGGTCCACGCTGCCGTCGGCGAGCGCGGCGGCCCGCTGGTCGCGGGGTACGGCGTGCAGCACGATCTTCTCCAGCTTGGCCGGTCTGCCCCACCAGCGGGGGTTGCGGGTGAGCACCACGTCCTTGTTCGCGGTGTCGACCTTCTCCACCCGGAACGGGCCGGCGGTGACCTTCAGCTTGCGGCGGGCGCCGTCGTTGAAGGCGTCCGGGGTGCCGGTGACGTCCTTCGGGTACAGCGGGGAGAACAGCGACTTCCAGTCGGCGTAGGGGCGGGAGAAGGTGACCCGGACCTGGAGGTCGCTGTCGCCGCGCTCGATCTTGGCGATGCGGTCGTAGCCGGCGTTGCGGGCGGTCCAGTAGGCGCTGTTGCGGCCGGACAGGGCGCGCCACTGGGCGACGAAGTCCGCGGCGCCGATCTCCCGGCCGTCGCTCCACACGGCCTGCTGGTTCAGCTTGTACAGCACCACCTGGCGCGGCTCGGTCTCGATGATCTCGGCCGATTCCAGGTAGGCCGGGTTGGCCACCGGGCGGCCGTTCGCGTCGAGCCGGAACATCGAGGGCAGCACGGCCTGGGCGACCCTGCCGGTGCCGGCGTCGGCGTCGGCCTGGAAGGTGTTGAGGGTCTCCGGCAGGGCGTCCACGGCCCACTTCAGGGTGGAGCCGTCGGCGACCAGGCTCCGGGCGGCCGGGGCGATGTCCTGCCCGGCGAGGGGGGCGGGGGGCTTCTCGTCCTCACCGCAGCCGGCGAGCAGCGGCACGGCGAGGGCGCCGGCGGTGAGGAAGGCGGCCGACCGCAGGGCGCTCCGGCGGAGGGGCCGGGACGCGGTGGGGTGCGGCGGGCGGGTCGTGGCCGGCCGCGCGCCGGTGGGGCGCTGCCCCGCCGCGACCGCGTGGGGGGCGTCGCCGTCGTAGGACATCTCTGCTACCTCCGGGGAGCCACGGGCCTTATGCTCGCATTTGGCGGTATATGGAGCTGATCAGATCTATGCCGCCACTGAAGAGGAAAGGATCCGGCAACGGCGGGCGACACGGCGGCGACAGCCGGTAAGCCCACCCATGCGGCGCACACCGCCCGGACGATGCACCCGTACGCCCCGGCCAATCGCCGCACATCCCTTCACACAGGCAGGCCGAGGCGCAACACTCCAAGGCGCATGAACGTTGCCGCCCATGGCCCGCCGGTCCCGTGGAAGTGAGGGCAAGTCATGTCCGTGCACGACGACATCACCGCCGTCCAGCGCTGTCTGGACGACCTCAACCGGTCGCTGAGCCGCCTGGAGCACCAGCTGGGCCGCGGCGGTCTGGAGATACGGCGGGTCCGGCTGGACGCCGAGCACCTGCGCGAGAGCGTGGCCCTGCTGCGGGAGACCGCCACCGCCCCGGTCGCGCTCCCCCGGCCCGACCTCGTCACCATCTCCGACACGCCCTACGACATCAGTCTGTGGACGGACTCGGACGACGAGGGCCTGGGCGCCCGCGACCGCCGCGCCCCCTGAACCCGCTACCGACCGGAGTCCCGACTTGGCCACTGGTACGGAATCCCCCCGGCAGCGCGGCGGCGTACGCACCGGTACGCGCGCCGCGATCACCGCCCCGCATCTGCGGACCGACCGCTGGTGGCTGGCGCCCGCCTGCACCGCGGCCGGTCTGCTCGCCTTCGTCGTCTACTCGACCTGGCGGGCCTTCGCGAACGCCGACTACTACGCGGCGCCGTACGTCTCGCCGTTCTACTCGCCGTGCCTGGCGGAGAACTGCGACGCCATGCGCGCCGGCCCCAACGCCGATCTGTTCGGCGGCTGGTGGGGCATCTCACCCGCGATCATCATCCTGATCTTCCCGCTCGGCTTCCGCCTGACCTGCTACTACTACCGCAAGGCGTACTACCGCGCCTTCTGGGCGTCCCCGCCCGCCTGCGCGGTGGCCGAGCCGCACCGGTCGTACACCGGCGAGAGCCGCTTCCCGCTGATCCTGCAGAACGTCCACCGGTACTTCTTCTACGCCGCCCTGCTGGTGGCCGGGGTGCTCACCTACGACACCGTGCTGGCCTTCCGGGACGAGCACTACCGGTGGGGGCACATGGGCCTGGGCACCCTGGTGTTCCTGGCCAACATCGTGCTGATCTGGGCGTACACCCTCTCCTGCCACTCCTGCCGGCACATCGTCGGCGGCAAGCTCAAGCACTTCTCCAGGCACCCGGTGCGCTACCGGGCCTGGCAGTTCGTCGGCCGGCTCAACGCCCGCCACATGCAGCTGGCCTGGGCCTCGCTGCTGAGCGTGGCGCTCGCCGACCTCTACGTGTATCTGGTCGCGTCCGGTGTCTTCGACGATCCGAGGTTCTTCTGATGGCAGCGGTGGAACGGCAGCAGTGGGACGTCGTGGTCGTCGGTGCCGGCGGCGCCGGGCTGCGGGCCGCGATCGAGGCCCGCGAGCGGGGTGCCCGTACGGCCGTGATCTGCAAGTCGCTGTTCGGCAAGGCGCACACGGTGATGGCCGAGGGCGGCATCGCGGCGGCGATGGCCAACGCCAACGAGAACGACACCTGGCAGGTCCACTTCCGCGACACCATGCGCGGCGGAAAGTTCCTGAACCAGTGGCGGATGGCCGAGCTGCACGCCCGGGAGGCCCCGGAGAGGGTGTGGGAGCTGGAGACCTGGGGGGCGCTGTTCGACCGGACGGCGGACGGCCGGATCTCCCAGCGCAATTTCGGCGGCCACGAGTACCCGCGGCTCGCGCACGTCGGCGACCGCACCGGGCTGGAGCTGATCCGCACCCTCCAGCAGAAGGTCGTCGCGCTCCAGCAGGAGGACCACCGGGCAACCGGTGACCACGAGTCCCGGCTGAAGGTCTTCCAGGAGTGCACGGTCACCCGCGTGCTCAAGGACGGCGGGCGCGTCTCGGGGGTCTTCGGCTACGAGCGGGAGACCGGCCGCTTCCTGGTCCTGGAGGCGCCGGCCGTGATCCTCGCGACCGGCGGCATCGGCAAGTCCTTCAAGGTCACCTCCAATTCCTGGGAGTACACCGGGGACGGGCACGCGCTGGCGCTGCTGGCGGGCGCTCCCCTGGTGAACATGGAGTTCGTGCAGTTCCACCCGACCGGCATGGTCTGGCCGCCGTCGGTGAAGGGCATTCTGGTCACCGAGTCGGTGCGCGGGGACGGCGGGGTGCTCAGGAACTCCGAGGGCAAGCGGTTCATGTTCGACTACGTCCCGGACGTGTTCAAGGACAAGTACGCCGAGTCGGAGGAGGAGGCCGACCGGTGGTACGAGGACCCGGACCACAACCGCCGCCCGCCGGAGCTGCTCCCCCGCGACGAGGTGGCCCGCGCGATCAACGCCGAGGTGAAGGCGGGCCGGGGCTCCCCGCACGGCGGGGTGTTCCTCGACGTCTCCACCCGGATGCCCGCCGAGGTGGTCCGGCGCCGGCTGCCGTCGATGTACCACCAGTTCAAGGAGCTGGCGGACGTCGACATCACGGCGGAGCCGATGGAGGTCGGGCCGACCTGCCACTACGTGATGGGCGGGGTCGCGGTCGACTCCGACACGGCGGCGGCGCGCGGGGTGCCGGGGCTGTACGCGGCCGGCGAGGTGGCGGGCGGCATGCACGGCTCCAACCGGCTGGGCGGCAACTCGCTGTCCGACCTGCTGGTGTTCGGCCGTCGCGCGGGCCGGTACGCGGCCGGGTACGCGCACGGGCTCGCGGACCGGCGCCCGCCGGTGGACGAGGCCCAGGTGGACACGGCGGCGGAGGAGGCACTGCGCCCGTTCACGGCCGGAGCCGGGGGTGAGGCCGGTCCCCCGGAGAACCCGTACACCCTGCACCAGGAGCTCCAGCAGACCATGAACGACCTGGTCGGCATCATCCGCCGGGAGGGCGAGATGGAGCAGGCCCTGCGCGGGCTGGCCGAGCTGCGGGTACGGGCCCGGCGGGCCGGGGTGGAGGGCCACCGCCAGTTCAACCCGGGCTGGCACCTCGCCCTGGACCTGAGGAACATGCTGCTGGTCAGCGAGTGCGTGGCCCGGGCCGCGCTGGAGCGCACCGAGTCGCGCGGCGGGCACACCCGCGAGGACCACCCGGCGATGGACCGCGCCTGGCGCAACGTGAACCTGCTGTGCTCCCTCGCCGACCCCACCGGCGGCCTCGCGGCGGCCGACCCCGCGCGGGCGCAGATCCGGCTCACCCGCGAGCGAACCGAACCCATCCGCCCGGACCTGCTCGCCCTCTTCGAGAAGGAGGAGCTGGTCAAGTACCTCGCCGAAGAGGAGCTGTACGAGTGAGCGGTTACGAGGCCCGTTTCAAGGTGTGGCGGGGCGACGCCGGGGGCGGCGGCCTGGAGGACTTCACCGTCGAGGTCAACGACGGCGAGGTGGTGCTGGACATCGTCCACCGCCTCCAGGCCACCCAGGCGCCCGACCTGGCCGTGCGCTGGAACTGCAAGGCGGGCAAGTGCGGTTCCTGCTCGGCGGAGATCAACGGCCGCCCCCGGCTGATGTGCATGACCCGGATGTCGGTCTTCGACCGCGCCGAGACGATCACCATCACCCCGCTGCGCGCCTTCCCGGTGATCCGCGATCTGGTGACGGACGTCGGCTTCAACTACGAGAAGGCGCGGGAGGTGCCTGCCTTCGTGCCGCCGGCCGGGCTCGGGCCGGGCGAGTACCGCATGTTCCAGGAGGACGTGAACCGCTCGCAGGAGTTCCGCAAGTGCATCGAGTGCTTCCTGTGCCAGGACACCTGCCATGTGGTGCGCGACCACGAGGAGAACAAGCGGGCCTTCGCCGGGCCGCGCTTCCTGATGCGCGTCGCCGAACTCGACATGCACCCGCTGGACGCGGCGGCCGGGGCCGGCCTGGACCGCTCCCGCGCCGCGCAGGACGAACACGGCCTGGGCTACTGCAACATCACCAAGTGCTGCACGGAGGTGTGCCCCGAGGGCATCAAGATCACCGACAACGCGCTGATCCCGCTGAAGGAACGGGCCGTGGACCGCAAGTACGACCCGCTGGTGTGGCTGGGTTCGAAGATCAGGAGGCGGTCGGGGACGTAGCCGCCCAGCCGTCCCGGTACGCCCGCCAGTCCGCCTCGGTGGCCGCGAAGTCGACGTACAGGGCGACGCCGAAGCGGGCGCGGCCGGCGTCGGTGCGGCTCAGGCCGAGCCGGACCCCGCGCACGGCGGCCGGGACGGTCTCGGCGTGCGCCCAGTGGCCGAACCGGTTCTCGTGGTAGAAGGGCAGGCCCATCAGCAGGTCGGTGCCGTCCGGGGTGACCTCCAGGGCGAGGCTGGTCTGCTGGGCGACGTAACCGCCGTACAGGCCCTGCGTCGGCTGCATGGTGTCGTACGACATGACGGCGATCTGGTCCACCCGGCGGGCCACCTGCCCGAAGTACGCCTGCGACCACCACTTGGGGTGGCCGGTGGTCGTGCCCCAGAAGGAGTGGAAGGCGGGCAGCGGGTCGATCTGGTGGGCGGCGACGGACAGCACCGCGCCCCGGGCGTGGGTGAGGTCGCGCAGGTCGTCGAGGAGGGCGAGGTAGTTCCGGTCGCCGGAGTGCAGGGGCTCCAGGTCGAAGTGCGCGCCCTGGAATCCGGCGTCGAGGACGGCCCGGGTGGAGGCGAGGATCGCGGTCCGGGTGGCCGCGCGTTCCAGGCGCAGCCCGTCGGGGGTCTCGGTGGCCAGCACGTCGCCGAGCCAGGCCTGCACCCGGACGCCGGGGAGTTCCCGGTGCACGGCGTCGGTGAACCAGCGGGCCTTCTTGTACGCCGACGGGGGCAGGGTGCCGTCGTGTTCCAGGGGGCCCGAGTGGACGTAGAGGTCCCGGATGCCGGTGTCGCGCAGCCGCCGGGCGAGGGCCTCGACGTCCCGGTCGGTCTTCCGCCCGTCCACCCAGGCATGCCCCAGCCAGAGCGCGTCCCGGTGCCGGGTGCGGGTGCCGGGCGCCGGGTCACCGGTGTAGTTGATCCGCAACGCGGTCTCGGCGGTGAGCAACGGGAGCAGGAGGAGGGCGAGCAGGGCCCCGAGGAGGCGGATGATCCGGCGCTTGCGGGGGCGGGAGGGGGAGGCGGTCGGGGTGGCGGTCGGGCCGGGGGCGGTGTCCGGGGCGGGCTCCGGCTGCGGGGACGGGTCCGGGGTGGCGGTCGGGCCGGGGGCAGTGTCCGGGGCGGACTCCGGCTGCGGGGACGGGTCAGGGGCGCGGGCCGTGTCCGGGGCCGGGTCAGGAGCGGGGCCCGGGGCAAGGTCGGGGGCCGGGGCGGGCTTCGGCTGTGGGGACGGGTTCGGGCTCTGGGCCAGGGCCGGTGTGGCCGCGCCGGTGCGGTCCGTGTCCGTTTCGGCCGGCCGGCTTTCGGGTGCCTGCGGGGCGGGCGCCGGGTTCTGCACGGCCGGGTTCTCGTCCCCGTGGCCGTCGTCGCCCCGGGTCCCGTCCATCCGTCTCTGGCTCATTCCGCCCCCTCTGTGGCTGGTCCCCCACCCGTATCCGCCCCGCTAGCGGAGCCGTCAACCCGCCCATACGCTCCGAAAGGTGACGTCCTTCCTGATCCGGGGCCGGCCCCGGCGTGCCACGGCGCACATACGGGTACGGGTGGCGCATGCCCTGCTGGGCGTCGTGACGGGGACCGTGTGGCTGGTGTTGCCGCTCATGACGGTCGGGGTCCCCGATCCGGTTCCCACGGCTCGCGCCGGCACCACGACGCGCTCCGCCCCGCCGCGGCCGGAGGGGACGTCGACCGCCGACCTCGTACTGCCGCTCCTCGCCGGGGTCGCGGCCGTGGCCCTGGCCGGGTACGGCCGGCTGCGGCGCGCCCGGCGGGCCCGCACCCGGACGACTCCGGGGACCGTCCCGGCGCGCCCGTCCGCCTCCTCCCCCGAGGACGCCGAACGGCAGGCCCGGGCGGCGCTGCGGCTGACCGACGACTGCGTACGCACCAGCAGGGAGGAACTGACCTTCGTCCGGGAGCGGTTCGGGACGGAGCGGACCGAGCGGTTCGAGCGGGCGCTGCGGGCCGCCGAGACCGAGTCGGCGGCGGCGTTCGCGATCTGGCGGCGGTACGAGCAGGGGGCCCCGCGGGACGCGGGCGCCCGGCGCCAGGCACTGGCCGGGGTGATCGGCCGGTGCGCGGAGGCGGGCCGGCGGCTGGACGCGGAGGCGGAGGCGCTGGACCGGCTGCGGGGGTTCGGGGAGCGGGGGCCGGACCCGGCCGGGCTGGAGGTGGCCGAGCGGCGGTTCAGGGAGCTGACGGCACGGGTGGTGGCCGCTCGGGAGACGCTGGCGGAACTCCGTGCGCGGTACCCGGCCTCGGCCTCCGAGTCCGTCGCCGGGTATGCCGAACAGGCCGGGGACCGGCTGCTGTTCGCCACCGCCCGGCTCAACGGGGCGCGTCAGGCCGTCGACGCGGGCGACACCGACCGGGCCGTGTGCCGGCTGCGGGCGGGCGAGGGCGCGGTGGCCCAGGCCGGGGTGCTGGTGGGCGGGGTGGAGCGGCTCGCGGCGCGGCTGGCGGAGGCGGCCATGCTGGTGCCGGACGCGCTGGCGGCCGCGGAGACGGAGGCGATGGCGGCCCGGCAGGGTGGGGCGGGGCGGGCCCCTGCGGAGCGGGTGCTGGCGGCGGCGCGGGAGGAGTGGACCGCCGGGACCGGTGACCCGCTGGACCTGCTGCGCCGGATCACCCGGGCCGTCGAGCCGGTGCCGGGGGCGGGGGCGGGACCCGGGGCGCTGGAGCGCGCGGCGCTGCTGGTGGCGCGGTGCTCCGTGGAGGGCGCGGAGGAGTACGTGGCGGTGCACCGGGCGGCGGTGGGCACGGCGGCCCGGGCCCGGCTGGCGGAGGCGGTACGGGAGCTGGGCGCGGGGCACGCCGGGCGGGCCGACGCGGTGGCCGGGGAGGCGCGGGAACTGGCCGGGCTGGACGTGCGGACCCACGGCACGCCGTACGCCGACGCGGAGGGGGACACGGCGGGACTGGCGGGCGCGGTCCTGGGCGGCATCCTCCTCGCCGAGGACGCGGACGCGGGCCCCCCGGCGTCCTACGGCGGCCCGCGCACGAGATCCCGCCACCGCGCGTGACTCCCCGCCCCGGACGCGCCGGGGCGGGTGGGCGGAGGACGTGTCAGAACAGGCTCAGCAGGGCCTCCGCCGGGTCGGTGAGGGCGCCTTCTCCGCCGGGCAGCGGCAGCTCGAACCACACCGTCTTGCCGCGCGGTGTCCGCCGGGAGCCCCACGCCGCGCTGAGCAGCCCGACCAGTTGCAGTCCCCGTCCGCCCTCGTCGGTGTCCCGGGCCCGTCGCCGGCGCGGCTGGACCAGGCCGGAGTCCCAGACCTCGCACACCAGCGTGCGGTCCAGCAGCAGCCGTAGCCGGATCTCCCCCTCGCCGTACCGCAGCGCGTTCGTCACCAGCTCGCTGACCAGCAGCTCGGTCGTGTCGATCAGCGGCTCCAGGTCCCAGGACCGCAGCCGGTCGCGGGCGTACTCGCGGGCCCGGCCCACGCTCCGCGGCTCGCGGGGCAGCGTCCAGTCCCCGACGGAGTCCGCGGGCAGCCCCTGCACCCGGGCCATCAGCAGGGCGATGTCGTCCTCGCCGTGGTGGGTGTCGAGGGTGCTGAGGACGTGGTCGCAGACGTCCTCCAGCGGCCGGCAGGGGTCCGTGAGCGCCCCGATGAACGCCTGGAGGCCCTCGTCCAGCGGATGGTCCCGGGACTCGACCAGGCCGTCCGTGTACAGGGCGAGCAGCGCGCCCTCCGGCAGTTCGAGCTCGACCTCCTCGAACGGCTCGCCGCCCACGCCGAGCGGCATGCCCGGCGGCACGTCGAGCATCAGCGCCGGCTCGCCGGGCTCGACCAGCACCGGCGGCAGATGGCCCGCGTTGGCGAACGTACATCGTCTGGTGACGGAGTCGTAGACGGCGTAGACGCAGGTCGCGAGGTACACCTCGGACAGGTCGGCGTCCCTGGGCTGCCGGGCCGTGCGGGTGGCCTGCTGGACCCCGCCCGGCGTGCCGAGGCCGCGGGCGATCTCGTCCAGCGCGGAGAGCACCTCCGCCGGTTCCAGGTCCAGCAGCGCCAGGGTGCGTACGGCGGTGCGCAGTTCGCCCATCGCGACGGCCGCGCGCAGGCCCCGGCCCATCACGTCGCCGACGACCAGTGCCGTGCGGTGGCCGGGCAGTTCGATGACGTCGAACCAGTCGCCGCCCACCTCGGTCGCCGCGTTGCCGGGCAGATAGCGGCAGGCGATGTCCAGGCCGGACGCCTCCGGGTCGCCGGGCGGGAGCAGGGACCGTTGCAGTATCAGCGCCCGTTCGTGTTCCCGGCGGTACAGGCGCGCGTTGTCGATGCAGACCGCGGCGCGCGCGGCCAGTTCGACGGCGAGGTCCCGGTCCCGGTCGCCGAACGGCTCGCTGCCCTTGGTGCGGGCGAACTGGGCGAGTCCGACGACGGTGTCGTGGGCGACCATCGGCACGGCCAGCGTGGACTGCACCAGGCCGCCCTCCTCGGCGGGCACCCGCTGCGGGCGGGCGGTGCGCAGGGCCTCCGCGCAGGGCGAGTGGAACGGGAAGTGGTGGACCGCGCCGACGTCGACGGGCTTCCCCGCGCTGCTGAAGGGGGCGCCGGAGACGGCGCTGGCGAAGGCGACGCGGCGCAGTTCGGCGCTGCCGTCGGCGTGGCCGGGCGGGGTCTCGTCGCCGGCCAGCAGGCCCTGGTAGAGGTCGACGGTGGCCAGGTCGCAGAAGCCGGGGACGACCACGTCGAGGAGTTCCCGGGCGGTGGTCTCCAGGTCGAGGGAGTTGCCGATGCGGGCGCCGGCCTCGTTGAGCAGCGCGAGGTTGCGACGGGCGGCGGCGGCCTCGCGGGCGGCGGCCCGGCGGGCGGTGATGTCCGTGCCGAGCCAGGCGACACCGATGGGCCGGCCGCTGCCGCTGTGCACGCGGTAGAGGTTGATGGACCAGTGCCGGCGTTCCTCGGAGTCGGGCACGTACCCGGTGACGTGCATGTCGGTGATGGACTCGCCGGTCTCCAGCACCCGCCGCAGGGTGGCCGAGACCCGCTCGGCCTCGGGGCGCGGCAGATAGTCGTGCACGCCCTTGCCGCGGTGGTCGTCGGGGGTGCCGCCGAAGATGGAGGCGAAGCGCTCGTTGGCGCGGCGGACCCTCAGGTCGGTGTCGATCAGCAGGAAACCGAAGGGCGACTGGCCGAATATCGCCTGCGAGGCGGCGAGGTCGGTCTCGATGCTGCGCAGGGTGCGCACGTCCACGACGATGCAGACGGCGGCCTTCTCGCCCTCGGCGGTGCGCGTCGGCATGACGTACACCTCGGCCAGGCCCTCCTCGCCGCGGGTGCCGTCCGGCCGGTCCGGCATCCGGAACGGCACCACTCCGGTCCACTCGCGCCCGTCGAGGATTTCGGCCATCTTCCGCTGGCCGCGCTCGCGCAGGTCGGGATCGACGAAGGCCTCTATGGGGTCCATGCCGACGGCACGGTCGGCGGGGATGCCGAACAGCTGCTCGGCGCGCAGGCTCCACTGGTCGACGAGACCGCCGGGACTGATGGAGAAGGACGCCACCCGGATGTAGTCGTAGATGGAACCGGGCGGACTGCTCTGCCACATGGCGTCGCCGGCCGCCGCCTCCGCCTGTGCGGCCTGACTCCTCGCGCCGTCCGACGGGTCCTCGGACTCCGTGGCCTTCGCTGGTATCTCGCTCACGCGAACCGTCCCCTCCAGCTCACCGCGTCCGGCACCGGTCACCGGGGGCGGCTGCCCGCAGTATCCAGCACTACGGCGCCACAGGACACGGTGTTCACGATCACAGGTCGGTCCAGATGTTTTTCGGACCGGTCCGTGACAACACTCCCACTCTTCTAACCAGGGAACACACCGCCGAACCACACGCCGCCGAAGCGTGTGCGCCCCCGGCGCGCACGCCGTACGGCACGTCGACGGCCGTACACCCCCGTGCCCCGTGGGTGCCCCGCCTACCCGGGTACCGCCAGCTCGAACCAGACCGTCTTTCCCTTCGCCCCGGGGCGGGTGCCCCAGCGGCGGGAGGAGCCGGCGACCAGTTGCAGGCCGCGCCCGCTCTCGTCCTCGGGGTGGGCGACGCGTTCCCGCGGGGGGTCGGGGAGCGGGTCGGAGACCTCCACCCGCAGGGTGTCGCCCAGTGCGGCGGGGCGCAGCAGCCGTACGCCGATGGGGCCGGTGGCGTGCCGCAGCGAGTTGGTGACCAGCTCGCTGACGAGCAGCGCGGCGAGGTCGGCCACGCAGTCCAGGTCCCAGCCGTGCAACTGGCCCCGGACCACCGCGCGGGCGGAGCGCACGGCGCCCGGCTCCGCGGGAAAGGTCCACTCGGCGCAGCCGCCATCGGTGTCGATCACGCCGATCACTTCCCAGGCCAGCGGAGCCCACCATGTCCGGTTTCGTGGGGTTAATGGGGACATACCCGATATCCGGCAGGCAGTACCGCACGGGACGGCGCACTGTGGCACGAACGGCGTACGGGGTGCTCCACGGGGTCCGGGGCGGGGGCGCCGGGAAGCCCGGGGGGCCGGTCGGTGCGGAGATGGCGGGCGCCGGGGTCGGGATCGGCGCGGTTCGCCGAGGCCGCGTCCCGGAGTGACACGGAGGCCGTGGAGGCGGGGGGCCCGGGTCGGCACGGAGGCGGCGGCTCGGGGAACCGGGGAAGCCCGGGGAGTCAGGTCGGTACAGGTGTCGCGGGGGCCGCGACCCGGCGGGCCGGGTCGGCGTGCATGCGCGGAGGCCGGGGCCCGGTTTGACGTGGGGCCGGGTCGGCGAGGGATCGAAAGGGGGCGGAGTCCCAGTGGGCGGGGGCCCGGGTGGGTGCGGGGGTCGCGGTGCCTCGGGAGCCCGGGGAACCGGGTCGGCACAGAGACCCGAAGACCCCCAAGGCCGGGTCGACGGTGAAGCCACGAAGGCCCGGAAACCCGGAAGCCGGACGGGCACACGGAGCCCGATGACCCGAAGAACCGAATCGACGCGGAAGTCACAGAGCCCCGGAACCGGGTCGGCGCAGGGACCCCGGAGGCCCCCAGGACCGGGTCGGCGCAGGGACCCCGGAGGCCCCCAGGGCCGGGTCGGCCCGGAAGTCGGGGAGGTCCGGGCGGGCGCGGGGGCCGGGGCGGGCGTGCCGGGGTCGGCTTTGTCAGAGCCGGTCGCGGGCCTCGGGCCAGTGGGTGGTGACCTCGCGCACCGCCGGGACGTCCTGGTCGAGCCAGTCCACCTCCCAGACGCGGTCCGGGGTGAGCCAGCGCAACTCGTCGTGGTCCTGGAGGGGCCGGGGGCCGGGCGAGCCGGGGCGCAGCCGGACGGTCCACACCTCCAGGACGTACGGCGTACGCAGCGGCCACTGCCCCGGCACGCGTTCGACCGGTTCGGCGTCGACGCCCAGCTCCTCGCGCAGCTCGCGCACCAGGGCGTCCTCGGGCCGCTCACCGGGCTCGACCTTGCCGCCGGGCAGCTCCCAGCGCCCGGCCAGGTCGGCGGGCGCGCTGCGGCGCGCGGCGAGCAGCCGGCCGCCGTCGAGCAGGGCGGCCCCCACCACCACGATCGGTTCCACCTGGGCAGTCGTGCGCGTCATGGAGGGGAGCCTACGGGAGCGCGCGCCCGGTCAGTTCTGCGTGCCGTCCCCGTTCTGGCCGATGCGCTCCACCCAGTACAGCTGCTCGCGGCCTTGGCCGCCGAGGCTGTCGGCGGTCTTCTGCGCCTCCGCCCGGGTCGCGTACCGGGCGACGCGGTAGCGATTGCCGTTGTCGTCCTGCCGTATCACGATCCAGGGCAGGGAGACCGCCCCCTCACTCATCGCCCCCACCGCCCGTGCCCCTTCCCGCACCGTTCCACCCGCCTTCCGCGGACAAGGAAACCGCACTCCGCATATGCCCGAGCGTACGCCCTACCTTCACGCTGCGCATACGGCTTTTCACAAAGAGGTACGCAACCAGCCAGAACGGCGGGGGCGCGCACGAACGAACGCGCCGTCGGGGACGACACCGCCCCGGGTCGCGGGCCCGCCGGGTCCACCGGGCGCCCACCTGGGCAGACGGCCGGATCACCGGGCACCCGGAGAGGGCGGCGACGACCGGCGGGCGCCGTCGGCGGGGCCGGCGGCGCCCGGGGGTGTGCGCTAGCTCACGCCGAGCGGAGCACGGGGTTCCGCGTGCGCCGCCCCAGGACCCGTGGGACCGGGGTCACCTCACGGGCAGGTGGTAGGCGACCCGGTAGCGGTCGGCCGGGATGACCACGTCGGCGGTCTCGACCGGGCGGCCGGAGGCGAAGTAGGTGCGCTGGACGACCAGCACCACATGGCCGGGGACCCCGCCGAGCAGGTGCAGCTCCTCGGCGAGGCCGGGGCGGGCGCCGACCTCCTCGGTGACGTTGTCCACGATGACGTCGATGGCCCGCATCCGCTCGACCACGCCCATCCCGCCGAGCGGGCCCTCCTCGGGCAGCATCACGGGCGTGCGGCCGGTGACCGCGAGGGGCTCCCAGGAGGTGGAGAGCATCATCGGCTCACCGGCCTCCCGGAAGACGTACCGGGTGCACATGACCCGGTCGCCGGCCTGGATCGCGAGCCGCTCGGCGACGGTCGCGCAGGCCTCGGCCTGCTCGCTGCTGGACTCCCAGGTGCCGCGCACCGAGGTGTCGGCCTGCTCCTGCCGGAAGGGGGTGGCGCCGCCGGCCGGGCGGTATCCGGAGCGGGCCACCCGCCGGGGCACGGGCCGCTCGCGCACATAGGTGCCCGAGCCGGAGCGGCCCTCGACCAGCCCCTCGGCCATCAGCACCTTGCGGGCCTCCAGCGCGACCGTGTCCGAGACGCCGTACTCCTCGCGGATGCGGGCCTGCGAGGGCAGCCGGGTGTGGGGCGGCAGCAAGCCGTCGACGATCTTCTTGCGGAGATCACCCGCGACACGCAGATACGCCGGCTGCTCACCGAAAGCCACTGGCCACTCCCCTCAGGTTGTACAGACAGCAACAGCCTGGCAACCGTGGGTTCAGCGGTGCAAGCAGAGGCCAGAGAATCACCCGATGTGATGACGTGGTGGCGGGTACGCCTTTACGCAGGCACTTTTCCTGCCGTATAGGTGCCCTCGGTCCGCACCGGCTCACACCTGCATGCGGCTGCCGCTTCCTCCGGCGTCCCCTGCCGTGGGCGGGGTGGTGGCCAGCCCCAGGACCGACCGGACGATCACCGTGCGGACCGGATCGATCAGGTCCAGGCCGTTCTCGTAGTGCGCGGTGAAGCCGTCCGCGTCCCCGGCCCCGGCCGCCTTCGCCCATTCCGCGCGCGCCTTGTCCAGGTCGGCGGCGAGCGCGGCGACCGGCCCGGCGGTCTCGTCCGGCCAGGAGTGCGCGCGCAGCATCCGGGCCTGCTCGCCGAGCGCGGCCGCCACCCGGCCGGCCCACGCCTTGTGGCCCGCCAGGTCGTCCTCCGCGTACTCCTCGCCGGGGGCGGTCTCCAGCGCCGCGTTGAGCACGTGAGCGGCCTTCAGATAGGCGACCTGGTCGGCGTCCAGGTCGGTCTCGTCGTTGCGCAGCGACCCGGTCAGCTCGCCGCCCTCGTCGGTGTGGCCGAACACGCAGGTGACCTCGCGGTCCCCGGCCGCCCAGCTGTCCTCGGTCGGCGTCAGGAAGTACACCTCGACGTACGCCGGGACGGCCCAGCCGTCCATCGCGTAACCGTCCCGCAGGGCCTGGCAGCGCTCGTCGGCGGTGTCCGTGACCACGTCGTCCCCCGGGTACGGGCCGCGGCCGGGCAGCCGGAAGGACGCGAAGGCCTCACCGTCGTGCACCCCGGTGCACGGCACCGTGTCCACGTCGTAGGTCACACCGGTGAGCGCACCGCCCGGCGCGTTGAAGCACTGGCCTTCCGTCAGCGAGACGGAGGCGCCGTCGCGTGCGCCCTCTCTGATTCCGTGCCACAGGGCCGAGACACCGCCCGTGGCGAACAGCAGCGCCCACAGCAGCAGTCCCACCCCGGACAGCACCGCGCCGCCCACGGCCAGACCGGTGCCGCGCTCGCCGCGCCGGCGGATCTGCCGCAGCCCGGTCAGCCCGAGCACCAGACCCACGCCGGGCACGAAACACAGCACCCCGAGCACCAGGGAGGCGATGGCGAGGCCGTTGACCGGCGCCGGGGCGTTGTGCGGGCGGTAGCCCTGGGTCCACGGCCGGTACCCGGGCAACCCCGGGCCCGGGGGGCGGGGATGAGCCGGCGGGCCGTACGGCCCCCGGTGCGGCGGAACGGACCCTTCTGGCTGGTGGGGGCCGGAAGGCGGGGGTATGGACACCGGTACCGTGCTCCTGGGTCGGGCGGCGGCAGCACAGGACCGGCGACCGGCCGGCGGCTGGACTGACGTACGACTGGCCGCATGGTAAGCGGGGCCCGGGCGGGGGCGGAACACGGCCCCGGACGGGCACGGGACGACCGGGGGGGGTCGGGTGGGAATGAGCAGGACGGACCGGGAGGGGCACGAGTGAGCGGGGTGGCCGAGGAGACGGTCCGGCGGGTCAACGGACTGACGGCCCGCTGGGCGCAGACCCTGACCGGGGGAACGGTGTTCTCGGCGCCGGGTGTGTGGCCCCTGCTGGCCTTCCTGGCCGACGGCGCGGCGGGCCCGGCGCGCGCGGAGCTGGCCGGTGCCCTGGGAGTACCGGCCGATCAGGCGGCCGGGGCCGCGCGGGAGTTGCTGGCGGGGCTCGCGTCGGTGTCCGGGCTGGACGCGGCGCTCGGCCTGTGGACTCACCACGGGCTGGTGCTGCGCGAGGAGTGGCGGGCCGGGCTGCCCGCCGGCGCCCACGGCCGGTTCGGGGACGACCTGGTCACCGCGCAGGAGCGGCTGGACGCGTGGGCGGCCGAGCGGACCGGCGGCCTGGTCGAGCGGATGCCGGTCACACTGACCCGCGACTCCCGGATGGTGCTGGCCGGCGCGCTGGCGCTGCGGACCCGGTGGCGCCAGCCCTTCACGGAACTGCCGCTGCTGCCGGACACCGGGCCCTGGCAGGGACGTACCCTGCGCGGACTGCACCGGCGCAGTGTGCGGCCGGACCGGGTGGGGGTGACGGGCACCCCGGACGGCTTCGTCACCGCGCTGACGGTTCCCGGGGACAACGGCGTCGACGTCCATCTGGTCCTCGGCGAGGAGCGGATGGCGCCGGGACAGGTGCTGGCGGCCGGGGTCGGCATCGTGGAGCGCGGTCTGCCGCTGACCGCGGGCGGTGCCCTGCCGCACGGGCACGTCGGCCCTGGCCTGCATGTGGAGCAGGAGCCGGCCGTCACACCGGAGCCCAGGACGCTGGACGTGCGGACGGTGGCGTACGAGGTCCGGGCCGACCACGATCTGCTCGCCCTGTCCGGCCTGTTCGGGCTCACCACGGCGATGGACGCCAGGACCGGGCACTTCCCTGGGGTGAGCGACCGCCCGCTGGCCGTCGGCGAGGCCCGGCAGTCGGCGGTGGCCCAGTTCGGCGCGCTGGGCTTCCGGGCGGCGGCGGTCACGGCGGTGCCGATGGCGGCGGGCGGGCTTCCGGAGTTCCGCTACGAGACCACGGTCGTCCGGGTCGCCTTCGACCGCCCCTTCGGCTTCCTCGCCGCCGACCGCGACTCCCGCCTGGTCCTGGCCGCGGGCTGGGTCACGGACCCGGCCCCGTACCCGGCCGGGGACCTGGGACCGGGACCGGGCATCGCGCCGACGCTCTGAGCGCGACCGGAGGGCCGGGACCCGGCGGAGCGGCCGGAGGGCTGGTGTGCCGGGGCCCGGCGGGCGAGCCGGGGCGCCGGGCCGGGGCGGACGAGCCGGGGCGCCGCGAGCCGACCGGTGAGCCGGTGCTCCGGGACCGGGCGGACGAACCGGCGCTCCGGGGCCCGGTGGGCAAGCCGGGCGCCGAGCCGGGGCGGCCGAGCCGGTGCTCCGCCATCCCGCGGACGAACCGGCGCTCCGGCCGGGGGGACGAACCCGCGCTCCGCGATCCGGCAGGCGAGCCGACGCTCCGGGCCGGGGCGGACGAACTGGCACTCCGCGATCCGGCGGACGAATCGGCGCTCCGCGATCCGGCGGACGAACCGGCGCTCCGGGGCCCGGTGGGCAAGCCGGGCGCCGAGCCGGGGCGGACGAACCGGCACTCCGCCATCCCGCGGACGAACCGGCGCTCCGGCCGGGGGGCGAACCCGCGCTCCGCGATCCGGCAGGCGAGCCGACGCTCCGGGCCGGGGCGGACGAACCGGCACTCCGCGATCCGGCGGACGAGCCGGCGCTCCAGACCAGGGCGGACGAGCCAGCGCTCCGGGAACCGGCGGGTGGCCGGATCCGGCGGGGGCCGGGCTCGCCCGCACCGTCGTTTCCACCGCTTCCGCCGCCCGCGCGGCACCGGCGGGATATCGGGCCGGTATAGCCCGCGGCGGGACGCTCGTGGTCATGACGGAGACCATGACCTGGGCCCCCGCGGAGATCACTCCCTCGGACGGCCCGCTGCCCGGTCTGCTGGCCGGGCGCCTCGACGAGCTGCTGCTGAGCGCCGGTGCCGTGGTGTTCCGCGGTTTCGGGATCACGCCTGCCGCCCTGGACGGCGTACTGGACCGCGTGCTGCGCGACCGGCTCGCGTACGTGCACGGGAATTCGCCGCGCAGTCATGTGGGCGACCGCGTGTACACGTCCACGGAGTACCCGGCCGAGCACACGATCTCGATGCACAACGAGCTGTCGTACTCGGCGCGCTGGCCGGCCCGGCTGGCCTTCTACTGCGAGACCGCGCCGGGTTCGGGCGGTGCCACGCCGGTCGTGTCCGGCGCGGCCTGGCTGGCCGCGCTCCCGCCCGGGCTGCGGGCCGCGTTCGCCGGGGGTGTGCGCTACACCCAGAACCTCCATGACGGGCACGGCTTCGGCAAGAGCTGGCAGGAGACGTTCGAGGCCGCCGGCCGGGCGGAGGTGGAACGGCATCTGACGGGGATGCCCGGCACGACCTGGGAGTGGAAGCGGGACGGGGGCCTGCGGATCACCCAGGTGCGCCCGGCGACCGTCACCCACCCGGTCACCGGCACGGAGGTCTGGTTCAACCAGGCCGACCAGTGGCATCACGCGGCGCTCGGCGACGAGACCGCCGCCGCGCTGGCCCGGATCATGCCGGAGGAAGACCTGCCGCAGCACGTCACCTTCGCGGACGGGTCGCCGATCGACCCCGCGTACGTCCTGGCGATCCGCGACCGGGGCCTGGCCGCCGCGGTGGACGTGGACTGGCGGGCGGGGGACCTCCTGGTCGTGGACAACGTGCTGGTGGCGCACGGCCGCAGGCCCTACTCGGGGCCGCGCCGCGTCCTGGTGGCGATGTCCGGCTGAACTCCCGGACGGCGCACGGAAAACCCGGCTCCGCGATCAGGGAGCCGGGCTTTCCGTGCGCGCCGCCGAGTTCTCGCCGGGCCGCCGTTCGGATTTCCGAGTTCCGCGGCCCATTTCCACACTCCGGCCCTATCCGTTTTCGTATAGGGCTCTTATAGCGCCTGGGCCAACGGTTGCGGGAGGTACTTCGAGGAGGAGTGGCTATGGACAGAACGGCTGCGGGCAGCATCCTCGGAACGGTCGGGGGCACGCCCTTGGTGGAGCTGCACCGGCTTCTGCCCGGCTTCGGCGGAAGGGTATTCGCCAAGATCGAAGGTTTCAATCCGGGGGGCAGCATAAAAGACCGGACCGCGGTGAGCATGGTCCTCGACCGGATCCACAGCGGGGAAATCGACCCGGCCCGCTCGGTGGTGGTCGAATCCAGCTCGGGCAATCTCGCCGTGGGAATCGCCCAGTTGTGCCGTTACCACGGAATCCGGTTCATCTGCGTGGTCGACGCGAAGACCTCGCGGCAGAACCTGGCGATCCTGCGGGCGTACGGCGCCGAGATCGAGGAGGTGACCGAACCGGACCCGCGCACCGGCGAGTTCCTGGAGCGCCGGCTGGAGCGGGTCCGCCGGCTGGTGGCGACCATCCCCCACGCCTTCTGGCCCAACCAGTACGCCAATCCGCTCAACCCCGCCGCGCACGAACACACGATGCGGGAGATCGCGCGGGCCCTGGACGGCCGGGTCGACTACCTGTTCTGCGCCACCAGCACCACCGGCACCCTCCAGGGCTGCGCCCGCTACGCCCGGGCCAACGGCCTGGGGACCACCCTGGTCGCGGTCGACGCCGTCGGCAGCGTGCTCTTCGGTGACGGGGGGCCGGTACGGCGCCTCATCCCCGGGCACGGCGCGTCGGTCCGGCCGGCCCTGTTCGATCCGTCGGCCGCCGACCGGGTGGTGCACGTGACCGATCTGGACTGTGTCGTGGGCTGCCGGCGGCTGGTCGGCAGCGAGGCGGTGCTGGCCGGCGGCTCGTCCGGGGCGGTGGTCGCGGCGCTCCAGCAGATCCGTGACGAGATCCCGGACGGCGCCACCTGTGTGCTGGTCTTCCCCGACCGGGGCGACCGCTATCTCGACACCGTCTATGACGACCTCTGGGTGAGCGAGCGGTTCGGCGAGGTCTCGCAGCTGTGGAAGCCGGAACTCCCCGTCCCCTCCTCCTGAGCGGCCGCCGGGCGGTCCGTCAGTACGCCCGTTCCTCCGGCGGCCCGCCGCCGGGTCCCGCCGCCGGCCTTCCGGCCGGCCGGCGGCCCGCGCGGCCCGCCGCTCCACCCCGACTTCGCAACCGGATCTGTCACGCCTTCACCGGCACCCTGCGCGCCCCGCGCGGGCCCCGCGGCCGGATGTGCCGGTGCCCGCATGCCCGAATGCCCGAATATGGAGTGGGTATGGCGGCCGTCGCCAGCATCGGAAGGCTGATAGTCATCCATGACTGGAAGAGGCCGAGATGACCCCGAGAGAATCCGTGATGGCGCCGCCCGCCGACGAGGTGCGCGCCGAGCTGCTGCGGCAGCGGCTGGCCGGAGGGGGGCGGCGCGCGCGGGCGGTCATCGAGCCGGCCGATCGCTCGGGCGCGCTGCCGCTCTCGTTCGGCCAGGAGCAGATGTGGTTCCTCAGCCGGCTCGATCCGGGCAGCACCGAGTATCTGGTCCCGGTCTCGTTCCGGCTGCGCGGGCCGCTCGACGCGGGTGCGCTCGGGCGGGCCTGGGACGCGATGACCGAGCGGCACGAGATCCTGCGCACCCGGCACGTACTGGACGGCACCGAGCCCGAGCAGGTCGTCGACCCGCCCCGGGCGGGCACGCTCGCCGTCGCCGGGGCGGACGGCGAGGAGCGGGCCCGGGAGGTGGTGGAGGACGCGTGCGCGCGCGCCTTCGACCTGGCGCGCGACTGGCCGACGCGGGCCCTGCTGGTCCGGATCGCGGACGACGACCACGTGCTGCTGCTGGTCTCCCACCACATAGCCTGCGACGCCTGGTCGACCGGCATCCTGGTCGGCGAGCTGGCGACCGCCTACGCGGCCTTCGCCGAGGGCCGGGAGCTGCCGCTGCCCGCGCCCGCGCTCCAGTACGCCGACTTCGCCGCCTGGCAGCGGGGGCAGGCCTCCGGTGACCGGTTCGCCCGGCAGCTCGCCCACTGGAAGTCCCGGCTGACCGGCGTGGAGCCGCTGGAGCTGCCCTTCGACCGGCCGCGTCCGGCGGTGCGCGGCCACGGGGGCGCCGAGGTCGCCCTGGACTTCCCGGAGGGACTGGCCGAGCGGGTCAGGTCCGTCGCCGACGAGCGGGACACCACGGTCTTCACCGTGCTGCTCGCCGCCTACCAGGTGCTGCTCGGCCGCTACACCGGCCGCCGGGACGTGGCGGTCGGCACCGTCGTCTCCGGGCGGAGCCGGCCGGAGTTGCAGGGCATGCTCGGCTACGGCGTCAACACCCTGGTGCTGAGGACGGACTGGGCCGCCGACGACTCCTTCGCCGGTCTGGTCGACCGGGTGAAGCGCACCAGCCTGGACGCGTACGACCACCAGGCCGTTCCCTTCGCCAGGGTCGTCGCCGAGGTGGAGCCCGAGCGGGACCTGTCCCGTACCCCGCTCTACCAGGCGGTGTTCACCCTGCACGAGGGCGGCGGCGCCCGGTTCGAGCTGCCCGGCGTCGCGGTCGAGCCCTTCCTCGCCGACGGCGGCGTGGCCCGCTGCGACCTCGAACTGCAGGTGCGCGACTCCCGCGCGGGCGGCCTCACCGGCCGGCTGATCTACGCCACCGACCTGTTCGACCACGACACCGTCGCCCGGATGGGCCGCCACCTCGTACGGCTGCTGGACGGGCTCACCTCCGCCCCCGGACGCCCGCTGTCCGCCGTGGAGATCCTGGACGACGCCGAGCGGGACCGGTTCCTCGCCGCGGGCCGGGGCGCGCCCGCCGCCCCGTACCGGTCCGTGCCGGAACGGTTCGCCGAGCGGGTCGCGGCCGGCCCGGACGCCCCCGCCGTCACCGGCGCGGGCGGCACCGTGTCCTTCCGGGCCCTGGACGAGCGCGCCGGGATCCTCGCCGGCCGTCTGGCCCGGCGCGGTGTGGCGGTGGAGTCGGTCGTCGGCGTGCTGCTGGACCGCGGCCCCGACCTGCTCGCCGCCCTGCTCGGCACCTGGCGGGCGGGCGGCGGCTACGTCCCGCTGGACCCGGAGTTCCCCGCGGAGCGCTGGGCGGCGCTGCTCGCCGACGCGGGCGCCGGGACCGTCCTCACCGACCGGGCCCGGGCCGGCCGCCTCGCCGAGGTCTTCCCCGGGGAGATCGTCGTCGTGGACGAGGCCGATCCCGAGGACGCCCCCGGCCCCCGTGTGCTGCCCGACCCGGACGCGCTGGCGTACATCATCCACACCTCGGGCTCCACCGGCCGCCCCAAGGGCGTGCAGATCTCGCACGCGTCGCTGGCCGTGCACCTCGACTGGGTGCTGGCCGAGTACATCGGAGACGCCCGGGCGGGCGGTGCCCCGCTGTTCTCCACGGTCGCCTCCGACGTCGTCGTCCCGGTGCTGTTCGGCCCGCTGCTCGCCGGGCTGCCGGTGCACATGCTCCCGCAGGACCTCGACCTCGCCGACCTGGGCGCCCTGCTGGCCCGGGGCGCGCCGTACGCGTTCGTCAAGCTCACCCCGGGCCATCTGGAACTGCTCGGCCACCAGCTCGCCGACGACGCCGTCGACGGTCTCGCCCGTACCGTCGTCACCGGCGGGGACGCCCTGCTCGGCCCGACCGCGGAACGCTGGGACGCCCTGCTGGGCGCGGGCCGTCTGATCAACGAGTACGGTCCCACCGAGATCACCGTCGGCAACTCCGCGCATCCGGTGGCCGGCGCGCAGCGGGAGGTCGTCCCGATCGGGCTGCCCATCCCGGGCACCACCATGTACGTGCTCGACGAGACCCTCCGCCCGGTCCCGCCCGGGGTCGTCGGGGAGGTCTGCGTCGGCGGCGCGGGCGTGGCCCGGGGCTACGCGGGACGGCCGGCGGCGACCGCCGGGAAGTTCCTGCCCGACCCCTTCGGGGAGCCCGGCTCCCGTCTGTACCGCACCGGCGACCTCGGCCGGGTCCTCGCGGACGGCACCGTGGAGTTCGCCGGCCGCGCCGACCGGCAGCTGAAGATCCGCGGGTACCGGGTCGAACCGGCCGAGGTGGAGGCCGCGCTGGCCGGGCACCCGTCGGTCACCGAGGCGCGGGTGCTGGCCGTGGACGGCAGGCTCGCCGCGTACTACGTGCCCGAGGGGGACGCCCCGGACCCGGGCGCGCTGCGCGACCGGCTGTCGCTGACCCTGCCCGAGCACATGATCCCCGGCACGTTCACGGCGCTGGAGCGGATCCCGCTCACCCCGGTCGGCAAGCTGGACGTCGCGGCCCTGCCCGCCCCCGGTCCGGCGCGGGAGGCGGCCGGGACGGCCCCGCGCACCCCGCTGGAGGAGCGGGTCGCCGCGGTCTGGGCGCGGGTCCTGCCGGGCGGGGCGGTCGGCGTGCACGACAGCTTCTTCGACCTCGGCGGGGACTCCATCCGGGCGGTCGCGCTGGTCGGCGCGTTGCGGGAGGCGGGTCTGGACGTGTCGGTCCGGGACGTGTTCGCCCACCACACCGTCGCCACACTGTGCGAACTGGTGGCCGCCCGCCCGGTGCTGGCCGGACAGGAGCCGGGCGTCGCCCCGTTCGCGCTGATCACCGGGGAGGACCGGGCGCGGCTGCCCGAAGGCGCCGTCGACGCCTATCCGCTGTCGCAGAACCAGATCGGCATGCTGGTGGAGATGCTCGCCGACGAGCAGAACAGCTACCACAACGTCACCTCCTTCCGGATCAAGGACCCGAAGCCGTTCTCGCTCCCGGCCTGGCGGGAGGCGGCCCGGATCGCGGTGGCGCGGCACGAGATCCTGCGCACCTCGCTGCACCTGTCCGGCTACTCGGCGCCGATGCAGGTCGTGCACGCCGAGGCGGTGATGCCGGTCGGCATGGAGGAGCTGGGCCCGCTCCCGGACGAGGAGGTGCAGCGGGTCCTCGCCGAGTACGCGGCGCGGGACCGCGCCGACCTGTTCGACCTGGGCACGCCCACCCTGATGCGGGTCTTCGTCCATGTGACCGGTGACGGCGGCTACTGGCTGTCCGTCACCGAATGCCACCCGATCCTGGAGGGCTGGGGCCACCACACCCTGATCATGGAGCTGCTCGGGCTGTACGACCGGCTCCGGGACGGTCTCGTACCCGAGCCGTTCGAGCGGCCGGCCGTCCGGTTCGCCGACTTCGTCGCGGCCGAACTGGCCTCCGTGGACTCGGCCGCGGACCGCGCCTACTGGAAGGGGATCACCAGCGGTCACGCGCCGATGCGGGTGCCCGCCGGCTGGGGCGACCCGGCGCTGCCCACCGGCTCGCGGTACCTGGTCCGCCGTACGCCCTGGTCCCACCTGGAGGACGGGCTGCGCGCGCTCGCCTCGGCGGCCGACGCCTCGCTCAAGAGCGTGATGGTCGCCGCCTACACCAAGGTGATGAGCCAGCTCACCGACGAGGCGGCCTTCCACACCGGGCTGATCTGCGACGCCCGCCCGGAGACGGCAGGCGCCGACCGGGTCTACGGCATGTACCTCAACACGCTCCCGTTCCCCGTCGACCGGTCCGCGGCGACCTGGCGGGACCTGGTCCGCCGTACCTTCGAGCGCGAGGTGGAGCTGTGGCCGCACCGCCGGTTCCCGCTCGCGGAGATCCAGCGGGACGTGCCCGGACGGCAGCGCCTGGTCCACGTGTACTTCAACTACCAGGACTTCCGGCAGGTCGACACCGATCTGATCGACATGGCCGGGACCGACGACAGCCCGACCGAGTTCCCGCTGACCGTCTCCTCCCGGGCCGGCCACATCTGGGTGACCGCCGACCCCCGCTTCGTGGACGAGCGCAACGCCGACCGGGTCGCCGGGATGTTCCGCGCGGTGCTGGAGTCGATGGCCGCCGGTCCGGACGGCGACGCGCGGGCCGTCCGGCTGCCCGAGGGCGAGCGCGAGCAGCTGGCCGCGTGGACCGCGAACGCCCGCACCCCGCTCACCCTGGACGTGCCCGGGGCGGTCGCCGCGATCGCGCGCGAGACACCGGACGCGCCCGCCCTGACCGATGCCACGGGCACGCTCACCTACCGGGAGCTCCAGGAGCGTTCGGGCCGGCTGGCCCGTCGGCTGACCGCCGAGGGCGCGGGCCCGGACGCCGTCGTGGGCCTGTGCATGGACCGCTCCGCCGAGCTGGTCGTCGCGGTGCTGGCGGTGCTCCGGGCGGGCGCGGCCTATCTGCCGCTCGACCCGGAGCTGCCGGCGGACCGCCTCGCCTACATGCTCTGCGACGCCGGTGCCCGTCTGCTGGTGACCGGCCCCGGCGCCCCGGACGGCCTGCGCGCCGGCACCGTGCTGGGCCCGGACGGCCCCGAAGCGGCACCCGGCGCGCCGGCCGACCGCCCGGCGGACCCGGAGAACCTGGCCTACGTCATCTACACCTCCGGCTCCACCGGACTGCCCAAAGGCGTGCTGGTGCACCGGCGCGGCATGGGCAACCACCTGCTCGCCAAGGTGGAGGACCTCGGTCTGACCGCCGCCGACACGATCGTGCAGAACGCCTCGCAGGGCTTCGACATCTCCGTGTGGCAGATGCTCGCGGGCCTGGTCACCGGGGGCCGCACCCGGGTGGCCGGCCGCTCGGTGGCGCTCGACCCGAAGGCGCTGTTCGGCCTGGTGGACGCCGAGTCCGTGACCGTGCTGGAGGTCGTCCCGTCCCTGCTGCGCGCCGCCCTCGACCTGTGGGACCTGGGCACCGGCGCGCCCCGGCTGGAGACTCTCCGGTGGCTGGTGGTCACCGGTGAGGAACTGCCGCCCGAGCTGTGCGCGCGCTGGTTCCGGCGCTTCCCCGGCATCCCGCTGGTGAACGCCTACGGCCCCACCGAGTGCTCCGACGACATCACCCACGCGATCCTCACGCCCGACAGCGCTCCGGCCCAGCGGGTGCCCATCGGCACGGTGGTCCGCAACACCGAGCTGTACGTCCTCGACGAGGAGCTGCGGCTGCTCCCGGCCGGGGTCACGGGCGAGCTGTACGCGGGCGGCGCCGGGGTCGCCCGGGGCTACGGCGGCCGGCCCGCGCTGACCGCCGAGCGCTTCGTCCCCGACCCGTTCGGCGGGCGGCCCGGCGACCGGCTCTACCGCACCGGTGACCTGGCCCGCTGGCGGGCGGACGGCAGCCTGGAGTACCTCGGCCGGGCCGACGACCAGGTGAAGATCCGCGGGCACCGGGTGGAGCTGGGCGAGATCGAGGCCGCGCTCACCGCGACCGGGCTGGTCCGGCAGGCCGTCGTGGCCGTCCGGGGCGGGCAGCCGGTGGGATACGTGGTGGCCGGGGAGGCCGGGGAGGCCGACCCGGCGGCGCTGCGGGCCGCGCTGGCCCCCACCCTGCCCGACTACATGATCCCGGCCGCGTTCGTCGCGCTGGAGCGGATCCCGCTCACCCCGAACGGGAAGGTGGACCGCAAGGCTCTGCCCGATCCGGGGTCGTCGGCGTTCGCCCGGGCCGCCCACGTGGAGCCCCGCACCGCCCTGGAGCGGCGGGTGGCCGCGGCCTGGCTCGACGCGCTGCCGGTGGACCGGGTGGGGGTGGACAACGCCTTCTTCGACCTCGGTGGCGACTCCATCCGGGCCGTCACCGTGGCGGGCGTGCTGCGCGCCGAGGGCCTGGACGTGACCGTGCGGGACATCTTCCAGCTGCGCACCGTCGCCGCGCTCTGCGCGGAACTGGAGCGCCGGCCGCTGCTGGACGCCGCCGCCCAGCGGGTCGTGGCGCCGTTCGCGCTGGTGCCCGAGGAGGACCGGCCGCTGCTGCCCGACGGGCTCGCCGACGCCTATCCGCTGGCGCAGAACCAGATCGGCATGGCCGTGGAGATGCTGTCCGGCGACGGCCGCGACAGCTATCACGACGTCACCTCCTTCCGGATCAAGGACGAACCGCCCTTCGACGCCGGGGCGTTCCGCCGGGCCGTGGACGCGCTGACGGCACGGCACGAGATGCTGCGGACCTCGGTGCGGCTGACCGGGTACTCCGTGCCGATGCAGCTCGTCCACGACAGCGCGCGCATCCCGGTCGAGGTCCGCGACCTCAGGGACGGCACCCCGGCCGACGTACGGGCCGCCGTCCGCGCGATGGCCGGACAGGGTGACCTGTTCGACCTGGCGCGGGCGCCGCTGATGCGGATGACCGTGCTGCTGGAACCGGACGGCCACTGGACGGTCGTCTTCACCCAGGCGCACCTGATCACCGAGGGATGGACCTACCACCAGCTGCTGATGGAGCTGCTCGGCTGCTACCGCCGGCTCAGGGACGGGCTGGAGCCGGAACCGCACCGGCCGCCGGCCGTCCGGTTCGCCGACTTCGTCGCCGAGGAACTGGCCTCGCTCGCCTCGGCGGAGGACCGCGCCTACTGGGCGGGCGTCCTGGCGGGCCGGGTCCCCTTCGCCTTCCCCGACAGCTGGGGAGGCGGCGGCGCCGAACCGGCGGACACGGCCGACGTGGTCGTGGAACTCACGGACCTCCAGCCCGCGCTGCGGGAGCTCGCCGCGCGCGCCGAGGCCTCCGTGAAGAGCGTGCTGCTGGCCGCGTTCGTCAAGGTCATGGGGGCGCTCACCGACGAACGCGACGTCCATGTGGGGCTGGTGTGCGACACCCGGCCGGAGCGGATCGGCGCCGACCGGGTGCACGGCATGTACCTGAACACGGTGCCGTTCCCGGTGGACCGGGCGGCGGCGACCTGGCGGGACCTGGTGCGGTCGGTGTTCCGGCGCGAGGTGGAGCTCTGGCCGCACCGCCGCTACCCGATGTCGGCCCTCCAGCGCGGCTGGAGCGCCGGCCGGCTGATCGACACCATCTTCAACTTCGTGGACTTCCACCAGGTGGACACCGGACTGGTCGATGTCGCGGCCGGGCTGGGCGGCAGTCTGCGCACCGAGTTCGGGCTCAATGTGATCGCCCGGCCGGACCGGCTGGGGCTGAGTCACGACCCGCGTGCCGTGTCCCGGGCCGAGGCCGAACGCGTCGGGCGGATGCTGCGCACCGTGCTGGAGGCCATGGCCCGCGACCCGGAGGGCGATGCCCGCGGCCCGGTCCTGCCCGGCCCGGCCGCCGGGCGCGAACCGGCCGTCCCGGTCCGGGGCCGGCTGCACGAACTGGTCCGGCACCGGGCGGCCCGCATGCCGGACCGGCCCGCGGTGGTGTCCGGCCCGGTCACCCTGTCGTACGCGGAGCTGGACCGGCGCGCGGACGACCTGGCCGCGCGGCTGGCCGGGCGCGGGGTCCGCCCCGGCGACCGGGTCGGCGTGCACGTCGAGCGCTCCGCCGACCTCGTCGTGGCGCTGCTGGGCGTGCTCAGGTCGGGCGCCGCCTACCTGCCGCTCGACCCCGCCCTGCCGGCCGCGCGGCTCGCCGGGTACGCGGCCGACGCGGGCGCCCGGATCGCGGTGACCGGGCCGGGGCTCGCCCTGCCGGGACTCGACTCCGTTTCCCCCTCACCCGAGGGCAGCGGGCGTCCGCCGGCCGTCCCGGAACCGGCCGGCGACCTGGCGTACGTGATCCACACCTCCGGTTCGACGGGACGGCCCAGGGGTGTAGCGGTGACCCACACGCAGGCGGCCTCCGTCGTCCTGGCCGCGCTGGAGCGGATCGGCGTGGCCGAGGGCGAGGTGTGGGCGCTGACCCACTCCCCGGCGTTCGACGTGTCGGTCTTCGAGATCTTCGGCGCCCTGCTCTCGGGCGGCACGCTGGTCGTCCCGGACCGGGAGACCGCCCGCTCACCGCGCGAACTGCTCGGCCTGATCGACGGGCACGGTGTGACCGTGCTCTGCCAGACGCCGACGGCCTTCCGGGGGCTGACCGAGCTGGTCGCGCGGGGCGCCGACCCCGGGCTGCGGGCGGTGGTGCTGGCCGGGGAGAAGGTGCGCTTCGCGGAACTCGCCCCGTGGGCGGCGCGGCTGGGACGTACGGCCCTCGTCAACATGTACGGCCCGACGGAGACCGCCATCTACGCGACGGCGCACCGGATCACCGCCGACGACCTCGCCCGTACCGGCCGGAGCGTGATCGGCCGGCCCCTGCCGGGCGTGCACGCCGAGCCGCTGGATGCGGCGGGGCACCCGGTCCCGGACGGGGTCCCGGGCGAGCTGTACATCGGCGGTGCGGGTGTGGCCCTCGGCTACCTGGGTGATCCCGGGGGCACGGCCGCGCGGTTCGTGCCCGACCCGGCGGGCGGGCCCGGGGCCCGCCGGTTCCGCACCGGCGACCGGGTCCGCCGGCTGGCCGACGGCTCCCTGGAGTTCCTGGGCCGGCTCGACGACCAGGTGAAGATCCGCGGCCACCGGGTGGAGCCCGGCGAGGTCCGCGCCGCCCTGCTGGCCACCGGGCTGGTCACCGACGCGGCCGTGACGGTGGCCGGTGGCGGGCTGGTGGCCTACGCGGTGGGAGCCGGCACCGGACCGGCCGGGCTGCGCGGGGCGCTGGCCCGGGTGCTGCCCGAGCCGATGATCCCGGTCGCGTACGTGCTGCTGGACGCGCTTCCCCGCACGGTCGCCGGCAAGACCGACCCGCGCGGGCTGCCCCTGCCGGGGCCCGAGGCGTACGTCCGGGCCGCGCCGGTCGCGCCCCGGACCCCGCTGGAGGAACGGGTCGTGGCCGTCTGGCGGTCGGTGCTCCCGGTGGACGAGGTCGGGGTCGAGGACGACTTCTTCGACCTCGGCGGCGACTCCGTCCGGGCCTTCCGGGCAACCGAGGAACTGCGCCGCGCGGGCGTACGCGTCTCGGTCCGCGAGGTGTTCGAACACCGGACGGCGGCACGCCTGAGCACCGCACTCGCGTAACCGCTCCGCGGGGCGCGCGGGTTCCACGGTGAAGGCTCTCCTCCCCGGCCGGGGAGGAGAGCCTTCACCGTGAGCGGGGACCGGTCCGACGGAGCCGCGCGTTCGGGCGGCGACCGGAGGGTTCCCATGCGTTGACGCACCGGGTGAGGGCAGCGACCGGCGGACTCCCGCGTGGGGGCCGCGACCGGGGGTTCTTGTGCGCGTGCCGCGACCGACGGGGTCTCATGCGCCGGCCGCAACTGACGGAACCGTGTACGGGCTGCGCCGACAACTGCCGAGCGCGGGCCGCGACCGGCGGGTTCTCATGCGCCGGCCGCAACCGACAGACCCCGCGCGCGGGCCGCCACCAACAGCCCCCCGTGCGGGCCACAACCGGTGGACCCCCGTGCGCGAGCCGCGACCGGCGGGTCCCATGCGCCGACCACGACCAACAAACCCCGCGCGCAGACCACAACCGACGAGTTCTCATGCGCCGGCCGCAACCGACAGACCCCGCGCGCAGACCACAACCGGCGGACTCCCATGCGCGAGCCGCAACCGGCGAATCCCATGCGCCGACCACAACCAACAAACCCCGCGCGCAGACCACAACCGGCGGACCCCCGTGCGCGAGCCGCAACCGGCGAATCCCATGCGCCGACCACAACCGACAGACCCCGCGCGCGGGCCACAACCGGCGGACTCCCATGCGCGAGCCGCGAGCGGTGGGTTCTCGTGGGTGGGCTTCGGCTGTTGGGGCTTCTCGCGTGCGGGAGTGGCTGGCCGGGTTCCCGTACAGGCGGGGTCCGGGTGGCTCGTGCAGGTGGCCGACAGTCGAGGCTCCCCGCCCGGTCGCCGGGTGGGGAGCCTCGTCGGTGGGGTGGTGCGGCTTCGCTCAGGGGTTGCGGATCGCCGGGCTGGCGGCGGCCGTGACGGTGCACACGAGCATGGCCGCGGCGACGCCGAGCAGGACGGTGGTGGTGCCGAAGGCGGCCAGCAGGAAGCCCGCGGCCAGCGCGCCCAGGGAGTTGGCGCCCCAGGAGGCCAGCATGACCGCGCTCATCGCCTTGCCGTGGATCTCGTCGGGGACCAGGTGCGCCATGTACGCGCCGGCGCCGACGTTGAGCGCCGCGCCCGTGAAGGACATCGCCGCGTACAGCGCCAGCAGGGCCCCGTACTGCGTGGTCAGGGCCACCGCGGGGACCAGGACCGTCCAGCTCAGCAGGGTGCCGAGCAGGATGTTCGGCAGCCGGATCCCGGTCAGCAGCTTGCCGGCCGAGAGCGCGCCGGCCACCCCGCCGAGCCCGGAGACCAGCCCGATCAGCCCGACCTGGGCCGCCGAGCCGCCGTGGTCCCGGATGACCACGAGCGGGGCCATGTTGACGATCTGGAACAGCAGGTTGGTGACCGCGACCACGCAGATCGCCGCGCGCAGGAACCGCTGGCCCCACAGCCACGACAGGCCCTGGCGCACCTCCGCCTTCCAGTCCCGCTCGCCCGGCCCGCGTTCCTCCTGGAAGGGCGCCCTGACCAGGCTGAGGTTGACGAGGGACAGCAGGTGCCCGGCCGCGACCACCCCGAACGGCAGCCAGCCCGCGACCGAGAACGCGGCACCGCCGACCGGCTGCCCGAGCAGGCCCGCCGCCCGTCCCCGCGCCTCGTTCTGGGCGAGCGCGGAGGACAGCCGGTCGGGGTGCACCACATTGCGGACCGCGGTGCGCTCGGCCAGCTGGTAGAAGATCGTCGCCGCGCCGTCCACGAAGGCGACCGCGAGGATGTGCGGCAGCCAGACCCGGCCGGCCAGGACCACGGCCACCACACTGGCCATCGCCGCCAGACCGATCACGTTGCAGACCAGCATCAGGCGGCGCCGGTCCCAGCGGTCGACCAGCACCCCGGCTGGCAGCTGGAGCACCAGCATGGGCAGCAGGCCGGCGAACGCGACCAGCCCGGCGTCGGCGGCCGTGCCGTCGCCCCACAGCACGAGCAGCGGGTAGGCGATGACCCCGGTGCGGGCGCCGAGCTGGGTGGCGCCCGCACCGGTCCACAGCAGCAGGAAGTCCCGGTTGCGCCGCAACGGCGGCGGCGCGCCGGCCTTGGCCGACGCGCCGCTGGGACTGATCCCGGTCACCACAGGGATGCCTTTTCGCT
Organism: Streptomyces sp. DSM 40868; assembly: GCF_011820545.1. Lineage (NCBI taxonomy): Bacteria > Bacillati > Actinomycetota > Actinomycetes > Kitasatosporales > Streptomycetaceae > Streptomyces > Streptomyces sp. DSM 40868. The sequence continues at coordinate 5,636,622 of NZ_CP050504.1, read as the reverse complement.
CCCGGTACGGCCCTCCCCGAGGGCCGCGCCCGCCACCCGGTCCTCCATGGGGGCGCCGTGGCACCATTCCAGGACCGCCATGGCGCTGTGCATCTTGTTCTCGGCCTGCTGGAAGGCGATGCTCATCGGGCCGTCCAGCACGTCCGCGGTGACCTCCTCGCCCCGGTGGGCGGGCAGGTCGTGCATGAACACCGCCTCCGGGCTGCCCCGCCACAGCTCCCGGGTGACCTGGAACGGTTGGAAGGTCCGCCGCCAGTCCGGGTCGGGCTTGGTGGTGCCGGTGGTCTGCCAGCGCGTGGTGTAGACGACGTCGAAGCCGCGGGGCGCGGGCTCCATCCGGTGGCTCTCGGCGACATGGGCCCCGCACCGCCGGGCGTGTCCCTGGGCGAGTTCCAGCAGGCGCGGGTCGAGCCCGTAGCCGGGCGGGGTGCGCAGCTGGAGTTCCACGCCGGGGGTGCGGCCCAGGGCGAGCGCCAGCGCCGAGGCGGTGTTGTTGCCCTCGCCGACGTAGAGCACCCGCAGTCCCTCGAGGGAGCCGAAGTGGCGCCGCAGGGTGGTGAGGTCGGCGAGCGCCTGGGTCGGGTGTTCCTCCTCGGTCATGGCGTTGACCACCGGCATCCGGTGCTGCCCGGCCCAGTCCGCCAGTTCCCCGGTGGGCCGGCCGGTGCGGGCGACGAGCAGGTCGAGCATGCCCGACAGCACCCGCCCGGTGTCCGAGGACGCCTCGCCGGTGTTGGTCTGGAGGTCCGACGGGCCGAAGGTGATGACGTGGGCGCCGAGCCGGAGCGCCGAGGACCAGAACGCGGTCCTGGTCCTGGTCGAGGTCATCCCGAAGTAGATGCCGACCACCTGGCCGGCCAGCGGCTCGTGGTGGACGGAGGTGCCCGCGGAGTGGGAGACGCCCCGGCGCACGATCCGCTCCAGGTCACCGTCGCCGAGGTCCTCCAGCGACACCAGCCTGCGGGCGCCGCTCATCGGGCCGCGGCCATCCGGCGGCGCAGGCTCGCCGGCCGCAGGTCGGTCCAGATCTTTCCGATGTGGGCCAGGCATTCGTCCTTGCCGCCCTCGGTGCCCTCCGGGTGCCAGCCGGCCGGCAGAGCCCGGTCGGCCCACCAGATCGAGTACTGCTCCTCGTCGTTGAGCACCACGAGATAGCGGCGGTCGTCGGCTTCCTCAGCGTGCATTTCCCACCTCCGGTGAACAAGGGACCCGTGCAGACACGGACCCTCCCGAGCTTCGGGAACCGGCCATAGCCGAGCCATATTCGCCAGATACACCGAGGCCGCGGCGGTGCGGTCGGCCGGATCCGGCCGACCGGTCCGCACGTATGGGACGGATATAGATGGCGCCCCTACCGTTCCGGACATGGATACGGGAACGGCGATGGTGCGGCTTGAGTCCGTGAGCAGAGGATTCGGCAAGCGGGACAACCGGGTCATCGCCCTCGACGAGGTGACGCTGGACTTTCCCGAAGGGGTCTTCACCGCGGTGATGGGACCCTCGGGCTCCGGCAAGTCGACCATGTTGCAGTGCGCGGCCGGCATCGACCGGGTCGACTCCGGGGAGGTCACGCTGGCCGGCACCCGGCTGCGCGGGCTGGGCGAGGCCGCGCTGACCAGGCTGAGACGACAGCATGTGGGCTTCGTCTTCCAGACGTTCAACCTCATTCCGTCGCTGACCGCGCGGCAGAACGTGGCGCTGCCGCTGATGCTCGCGGGGAAGAAACCCGCCCGCAAGGCGGTGGACGCCGCGCTGGACCGGCTGGGGCTGGGCGAGCGCAAGCAGCACCGCCCCGGCGAACTGTCCGGCGGCCAGCAGCAGCGGGTCGCGCTCGCGCGGGCGCTGCTGACCGGGCCGAAGGTGCTGTTCGCCGACGAGCCGACCGGGGCGCTGGACTCCAAGTCCTCCCGGCAGGTGATGCAGTTGCTGCGCGAACTGGTCGACACCACCGGGCAGACCATCATCATGGTCACCCATGACCCGGTCGCCGCCTCCTACGCCGACCAGATCGTCTTCCTGGCCGACGGCCGCCCGGCGGGCGTGCTGGAATCCCCCACCCCCGAACTGGCCGCGGCGCGGATCACGAAACTGGAGCAGTCATGGTGAGGCTTGCGCTCGCGACCGTGCGAGCCCGTGCCGTCTCGTTCGCGGGCGCGTTCCTCGCGCTGGCGCTGGGGGTCGGCATCATCGCGATGATGACCCTCGCCCTGTGGGCCGTGGGGACCACCGATCTGTCGGGGCCGCAGCGGTATGCCGCGGCCCCCGCCGTCGTGACCCAGCCCGTCACCTACAAGCTGACCGACGACGACGGCGATCCCCGGGAGTTCCCGATCGCCCGCCCGGGCGACCTGCCCGCGCGGACCGTGAGCGCGCTGGCCGCCACCGGCCGGACGGTCGAGGACCGTTCGTTCTCCGCCCGGCTGCCCGGCGGACCCGGCGACCAGGTCGGCCATCCGTGGTCGACGGCCGCCTTCACCCCGTACCGGCTCGCTTCCGGCCGGGCGCCGCGGGCCGCCGACGAGATCGTGGTCGGTGGCGGCGACGCCGCCCTGGTCGGCAAGCGGGTCGAGGTCGCCGTGGGCGGCACCTTCGCCGGCTACCGGGTCGTGGGGGTCACGGATCTGGTCTGGTTCGAGGATGCCGTGTTCTTCACCGACGCCGAGGCCAGGAGGCTCGCGCCCGGTGTCCGGGCCGTGGTGGCCTACGGCCCGCTCGACCGGGTGCGCTCGGCGGCCGGCCCGGCGAGCGTGCTGACCGGGGACGCCCGGCTGCTCGCCGAGGCCGACCAGGAGGGCGGCCGGGACCAGCTGAGGGACGCCGAGGGCATGGCGGGCACCTCGCTGATGATCGTGGCCTTCGTCGCGGTCTTCGTGGTGATCGCCACCTTCGCCTTCGTGGTCGACCAGCGCCGTCGTGAACTCGCCCTGTTCCGCACCATCGGGGCGACCCCCTGGCAGGTGCGGCGGATGGTGCTGCTGGAGGCGCTGCTGCTGGCCTCCGTCGCCTCCGCGCTGGGCTGTCTGGTGGGCGCCCGGTTCGCCGCGCTGCTGCGGGACTTCATGGTCGACAAGGACATCGCCCCGGCCTGGTACGAGATCGACGTCGTCTGGCCGCCCCTGCTCATCGCCTTCGCGGCCGGCCTGCTGTCCGCGATGCTCGGCACCGCCGCCGTGTCCTGGAAGGCGGGCCGGGTCAAACCCGCCGAGGCACTGCGCGAGGCCACCGGGAGCCGCCGGGCGCTGACCCCCGTCCGCCTGGTGCTCGGCGTCGCCCTGCTGGGACTCGGCCTGTACCGGAGCGTCTCGGCGGTGGACAGCCCGCTCACCGCGATGAGCATGCAGAACTACTTCCCGGTGCCCGTGCTGATCGTGGGCGGCTGCGCGCTGCTGACCCCGCTGCTGCTGCGCCCGGTGCTGTTCCTCGCCTCCTGGCCGCTGGGCAGGCTGGGCGCCGGCGCCATGATCGTGCGGGAGGGCGCGCTGTTCGCGGGCCGCCGCACCGCCTCGGTCGCGGCGCCGGTCGTGCTGGCGCTCGGCCTCGGCGGCGCGCTGCTCACCGCGCCGGTCGCCGCGGGTGACGCCGGTGCCGCGGGGCTGCGGGCCCAGGCGAGGGCGGACTTCACCATGGTCGCCGACGACGGCGCGACCATCGGCGCCGCCACCCGGGAGAAGGTGCTCGCCCTGCCCGGTGTCCGGGCCGCCGCGCTGACCCCCGGCGAGCTGCGCCTGTCCGGGGCGAAGGACCGCTACATCGGCACCCTGTCCAGCTGGGCGGTGGATCCGAAGGCGCTGGCCGCCACCCAGGACCTGAAGATCACCGAGGGTTCGCTGGACCGGTTCGGCGACCGGCAGCTGGTGCTCGACGAGGACACCGCGGCCGAGTTCGGCATCAAGGCCGGGGACGAGGTGAAGGCCGGGCTGCCCGACGGTACGGCGGTGAACCTGACGGTCGCGGCGCTGACGGGCCCCTCGGTGCTCGGCGAGACCGGCTATGTCTCCGCCGCCCACGCGGCCGGTGGCGAGCCGACCCGGATCGACGTCGAGGTCGGCCGGGGCGGCGACCGGGCCGCGGTCGCCGCGGCGCTGCGCGAGGCGGCGCGCGACCAGCCGGTCGAGGTCGCGCCGATGGCCGAGTTCCTGGACGAGGTGCGTGACGACCAGCAGGAGCAGGCCCGGCTCGCGACCCTGATCGTGTTCGCGCTCGCGCTGGGCTACGCGCTGCTCGCGATCGCCAACACCCTCGTGATGGCGGCCCCCGGCCGGCGCCGGGAGCTGGCGGCCCTCAACCTGACCGGCGCCACCCGCGGCGACACGCTGAAGTACGTCGCGGCGGAGACGGCGGTCGCGGCGGTGGCCGGGGGGATCCTCGGCGCGGTCGCGGCCGGGCTGGTGGTGGCCGGCCAGCGGGCCGCGCTGACCAAGCTGGCCGGCGGGTTCGCGTTCAGCGTGCCGTGGGGGGCCGTCATCGCCGTGGGCGCCGCCTGCGCGGCCGTCGCGGTGACGGTCGCGGTCGTCGCCACCCGCTTCTTCCTGCGGGGCAGGCTGCTGGACCTGGCCGGCAAGGGAGAGTAGGGCCGCGCGTCGAAGGGGCGGGATCCTTCAGGGATCCCGCCCCTTCCGCCTGCCGTGGCCTTCCCGGCCCTGAACCGGCCCGCTGATGCGCGAAGTCCGCTTCCTCAGACCCGGACCTCGCGGACGAGTCCCGCCAGGATCCCGCACAGGTCGGCGGCCGGATCGTCGATGAAGTAGTGGTCGCCCGCCACCTCGACGGCCTCGAAGCCGCCGATGGTGTGCGCCGCCCAGCGGCCCATCTCCGCCACCCCGCACCCGTGGTCGGCGGCGCCGGCGATGGCGGTGACCGGGCAGGTCACCTTGGCGCCGGGGCGGGGCGCGTAGGTCTCCGACATCGTCAGGTCCGCGGCCAGCGAGGGAGCCGCCAGCTGCCACAGCTCGGGGTCGGCCGCGGCCTGCCGGGCCGCCCCGCCCGAGCGCTCGGCCCAGGCCCGCAGCACGGCGTCCGCCCGGAATTCCCGCCCGCCCGGCCGGTGGTCGGCGGGCGCCTTGCGGGCGGAGACGAACAGCCGGACGACCGGGGACGGGAACCTGGGGAGCATCCGGCGGGCCACCTCGAAGCCGACCGTGGCGCCCAGGCTGTGCCCGAACAGCGCGACGGGAGGGCCGTCCAGGGCGGTCAGCTCGGTCGCGATCCGGTCGGCCAGCGCCTCCAGGTCCTCGACCGGGGCCTCGGCACGCCGGTCCTGGCGGCCCGGGTACTGCACGGCCACGACCTCGATCCCGGGCGGGAGCTGCTGTGCCAGCGCACGGTAGAGGCCCGCGCCGCCGCCTGCGTAGGGAAGGCAGACCAGGCGGACACGGGCCTCGGGCCGGGCGTGGAACGTACGGAACCAGCTCACCGTACGGCCGCCGGGACGACGGGCTCGGCCATGGCCACGGCTATCCGGCGCGGGCCGGTGAAGGGCTCCCGGCCGTGCGCCGCCAGCATGTTGTCGACCAGGAGCACGTCCCCGCGCCGCCAGTCGAACCTGCGGGAGGCCGTGCGGTAGCGGTCGCGCAGGTGGGCGATGACATCGTCGGGGATGGTGCCGCCGTCGCCGTAGTAGCTGTTGGCCGGCAGGCCGTCGTCCCCGAACAGCTCCAGCAGGCCCTCCCGGACGTCCGGCGGGAGGGTGCTGTTGTGGAAGAAGGTGATGTGGTTGAACCAGACGGACTCCCCCGTGACCGGATGCCGGTGGACGGCCCCGCGAACGCCCTCGGTGCGCAGCACGTCGCCGTCCGCCCAGGAGCAGCGCAGGTCGCGGGCCGCGCACAGGCGGGCGATCTCGTCGCGGTCCCCGGTGCCGAAGGAGATCCGCCAGTCGACGCCGAAGCGCGGCCGGTAGGTGCGCACGACCATCCAGCCGCGCTCCTCGAACTCCGCCCGGACCGCCGGATCGATCGAGCGGTATATCTCCCGGGTGTCGGCGAGCGGGGTCGCCCCCCGGGTGAGGGGCGGCTCGACGCAGGTGAAGAACAGCACGCCCGGCCAGGACGCCTGGTAGGAGTTCTCGTTGTGCAGGAAGATCTCCTCCTCGGGCGGATAGTCCGTGGAGGTGTAGATGTTGCCGTGCAGGGCGGTCCGCGGGGACGACTGCTCGGCGTACTCCAGCGGCGGGCCGGAGAAGGCGCGGACCACGTCGTCGACGCCGCGCAGCTGGTCGGGGCCGGTGGAGAAGCCCCGCAGCAGCACGGCGCCGTGGCGGGTCAGCCGGGCCCGCAGCTCGTCGCGGTGGAGCGCGGTGAACTCCGGCAGCGGCGGGGCGCCGGGTCCGCCCTCCACGAGGTGGGGCAGCAGGTCGCTCATGGGATCTCCGATTTCTTCGGGACGGACGGCCAGGTGAGCCGCATCTGCTCCTCGGCGGTGTGCTCGACGCGGTCCATCGCCCTGCGCAGCAGGGGCGGGGCCATGAGGGAGGTGACGATCGCGACGAGCACGATCGTGGTGTAGGCGGTGGCGTTGAGGACGCCGAGCCGTAGCCCGGTCATCGCGACGATGACCTCGATGACACCGCGGGCGTTCATGCCGGCGCCGCAGGCCAGTGCCTCCGCGGTGCCGAGGCCGCTGGCGGCGGCGCCCATCCAGGCGCCGAGGAACTTGCCGGCGACGGCCAGCAGCAGGATGCCGGCGGCCACCGCGGCGACCCCGGGGTCGGCCAGCGCGGTCAGGTCCATGCGCAGGCCGGCCAGGGCGAAGAACAGCGGCGCGAGGACGGTCAGGGTGACCGTGCGCAGCGGGGCCAGGGCCTCCGGGCGGGGGTTGACCGACGCGATCACGACCCCGCAGACGAACGCGCCGAACACGGCCTCGATGCCGAGGGCCTGGGTGGCCGCGCCGCCCAGCAGGACGATGACCACCACCGGTGCGATCGCCGGACCGCGCCGCAGCACGACGCGGGCGGCCGGCCGGAGCACGAACGCGGCGACCAGCAGCACGGCGGCGATCTCGGCCACCGAGCCCACCACCGTCCTGGCGCCGAGCCCGGTCGTGGCCATCGCGGAGACCACCGAGAGCATCAGCCAGCCGAAGACGTCGTCGATGACGGCCGCGGTCAGGGTCAGCTGGCCCACGTTGCGGTGCAGCAGGTTCATGTCCAGCAGCGTCTTGGCGATGACGGGGATCGCGCTCACGCACATCGCCACGCCGAGGAACAGCGCGACGACCGTCCGGTCCGCGCCGCCCGACAGCAGCGACAGCGGCAGCACGAAGCCCGCCGCCACCCCGAAGGCGAGCGGCACGAGCAGCCCGCCGAGGCTGATCTTCGCCGCGGTCGCCCCGCGGGTGCGCACCAGCCGCAGGTCCAGCTCGGCGCCGGAGAGGCCGACCAGCAGCAGGACACCGAACTGGCCGGTGGCGTCGAGCAGGTGCATCTGCTCGGTGCCGGGCCCGTGCCAGACGCCGAGGGCGCCGAGCACCGACGGGCCGAGCAGCACCCCGGCGCACAGCTCACCGGCGATCGCGGGCAGGTTCACCCGCCGGGCCAGCCTGCCGAGCACCAGCGCGGTGCCCAGCAGCAGGCCCGCCTGGAGCAGAAACGTCAGCAGCCGGTCCGCCGGAAGCGGCACCACCGGATTCGCGGCTGTCACCATGGGGCCGAGTGCTATCACCATGGGGCCGAGCGTCGAATCGGATCCGATAAGGCGCCCATATTGCCGCTATACCCGTCCGATCTTTTGACCGGGGGTCGTTTTGCTATAGGCCGCTGATAGCCGGGCCGCGCAGGCTCTTCGGCATGGAATACCAACGGCGGCTTCCGCTCTCCATGGCGCAGCAGGGCGTCTGGTTCGCCCATCAGCTGGACCCTTCGGGCCGGCGCTACAACTGCGGTGAGTGCATCGACATCCGCGGTGACCTGGACCCCGAGGCGCTCCGGCGGGCCTGGGCGCGGTTGTGTTCCGAGGCCGAGGTGCTGCGGGTGACCTCGGTCGGCGAGGACGGCGAGGGGCTGCGGCAATACGTGTCCGCGGCCCCGCCGAAAACGCCTCCCCTGGTCGATCTGCGCGACAGCGCCGACCCGGAGGAGGCCGCCCGGAAATGGATGGACGCCGATCTGGCGACGTCCGTGGATCTGGAGAAAGGGCCGTTGTCGCACGCGGCCGTTTTCCTGCTCGGTCCGGCACGGCTGCTGTTCTACTACAGAATTCACCACATTCTCGTGGACGCCTACGGAGTGCATCTGCTGCGCCGCCGGCTCGGCGAACTGTGCGGCGCGCGGCCCGGCCCGGCCGGCTTCGAGCCGTTGCACACGCTCGCCGAGGAGGAGGCGGGCTACCGCGCCTCGCCCCGGTTCGAGGCCGACCGCGCCTACTGGACCGCCCGCTTCGCCGACCGCCCGGACCCCGTGCTGCTGCCGGGCGCCGCCCCCACCGGCGACCGGCCGCCGCGCCTGCGCCGGGAGGATCCGCTGCCCGAGGCCGGACGCGCCGTGCTGGACCGGGCCGCGCAGGAGACCGGCACCACCTGGCAGACCCTCCTCGTCGCCGCGACCGCCGCGTACGTGCGGCGACTGACCGGGCGCACCGACGTGATCCTCGGCCTGCCGGTCTCCGGCCGGCGGAGCCCCGGCACGCGCCGGGTGCCCGGGATGGCCACGGGCACGGTCGCGCTGCGCTTCGACGTCCCGCTGGAGGCGAGCCTCGCCGATCTGGTGCCCGTGGTGGCGGCCGAGATCGGCACCGCGCTGCGGCACGAGCGCTACCGGCACGAGGACCTGTGCCGCGAACTGGGCGTCACCGGGCGGGAGGGCGGCCTGCTCGGGACCCTGGTCAACTTCATGCCGTACGAGCGCGACCTGGACTTCGGCGGCGCCACCGGCCGGGTGACGAACCTGGCCTCCGGCCCGGCCCCGGACCTGACCGTGGCGGTCAGCGGCCGTTCGGACGGCTCGCCGGGCGCGCTGCTCTTCGACGCCGACCCCGGCCTGCACGACGCCACCGGGCTGGCCGCGCACGCGGCGCGGCTGACCGCGTTCGTCCTGCGGGCGGCGGACTCGGTGCGCACGCCGATCGGCGAGCTGGACCTGCTCACCCCGGACGAGCGGACGGCCCTGCTGCCGGTCCGGGCGCCCTCCCCGGCGTACGGGGGTGACGTGCCCGGGCTCGTCGCCGGCCGCCCGGCCGGGGCGCCGGCCCTGGAGTACGGGGACACCACGCTGACCTACGGCGAACTCAACGCGCGGGCCGACGCGCTGGCCGCCCGGCTGCGCGAGCGGGGGGCGCGGGAGGGCACGACGGTCGCGCTGCTGATGCCGCGCACGGCCGGCCTGGTCGTGGCGATGCTCGCCTGCCTGCGGGCCGGTGCCGCCTATGTGCCGGTCGACCCCGGATACCCGCGGGAGCGGATCGACCACCTGCTGGCGGACGCCGCCCCGGTGTGCGTCCTCACCGAGGAGGGCCCCACCGGGTTACCGGGGGGCGGGTTCGGCCGGCCCGACCCGGACTCGGCCGCGTACCTCGTCTACACCTCGGGCTCGACCGGCCTGCCCAAGGGCGTGGTCGTCCCGCACGGCGCGCTCGCCAACCTCGCCCTCGACCACGCCGGACGGTTCGGGCTCGGGCCGGGCAGCCGGGTGCTCCAGTACCTCTCGCCCGGTTTCGACGCCGCGGTGGGCGACATCTGGCCCGCCCTGATCTCCGGTGCCACGCTGGTGCTCGCGCCGGACACCTCGGCCCTGGCACCGGACGACCTCGCGGAGCTGCTGCGGGACGCCCGTATCACCCATCTGGCGCTGCCCACCGCCGTCCTGGCCGGTCTGCCCGCCCGGGAACTGCCCGACCTGGACGTGCTGATCGTCGGCGGGGAGGCCGTGGACGAGGCGCTCGTGGCCCGCTGGGCGCCGGGCCGCCGCATGTTCAACATGTACGGGCCGACCGAGGCGACCGTGGCGGCGACCGGCAGCGGCCCGCTGGGCGGCGAGGGCCGGCCGCCGATCGGCCGCCCCATCGCCGGGGCGCGGGTCTACGTGCTGGACGAGCGGCTCGAGCCGGTCCCCGCCGGCTGCCCCGGCGAGCTGTACATCGCGGGCGCCGGAGTGGCGCGCGGCTACCACGGCCGCCCGGAGCTGACCGCGGACCGTTTCCTGCCCTGCCCGTACGGCCCGGACGGCGACCGCATGTACCGGACCGGGGACCGCGTCCGGTGGCGGCCGGACGGGCAGCTGGAGTATCTCGGCCGCGGGGACGGGCAGTTCAAGCTGCGCGGGCTGCGGATCGAGGCGGGCGAGGTCGAGGCCGCGCTGAGCCGGCACCCCGGCGTCCGCGCGGCGGCCGTGGCCGTCCGGGAGGACCGTCCCGGCGCCCGGCGCCTGGTCGGCTATCTGGTCCCGGCCGGGCCGCTCGACCCCGCCGAGGTCCGGGAGGTGGCCCGGCGGATCCTGCCCGAGGCCATGGTGCCCGCCGCGCTCGTCGTGCTCGACGCCCTTCCCCTGACCCCGCACGGCAAGCTCGACCGCCGCGCGCTGCCCGCCCCGCCCGAGGGGCGCGCGGACGACACGGACCTGCCCGGCTCCCCGGCCGAGGAGACGCTCCGCGCGCTCTTCGCCGAGGTCCTGGGGCTGGACCGGGTGGGCGCCCATGCCTCCTTCTTCGACCGGGGCGGCGACAGCATCATGGCGCTGCAGTTGGTCAGCCGCGCCCGCAAGGCCGGGCTGGAACTCACCTCGCGCGAGGTGTTCCTGCACCCGACGGCCGCCGGACTGGCGGGCATCGCAAGGCCGTTGGCCGACGAAGGGGCCGCCGAGCCCGACGGCGCGGGCAGCGGCGAGGTGCCGCTCACCCCGATCGTGGCCTGGCTCGCCGGACAGGACACCCCCAACTCGCGCTTCAGCCAGTCGGTGACGGTCCGGACACCGGCGGGCACCACGTCCGACGCCCTGTCCGACGGCCTGCGCACCCTCATCGACCACCACGACGCACTGCGCCTGCGGCTGCGCGAGACAGGACGCCTGGAGGTGAGACCGCCGGGCACGGTCGCCCCCGAGCTGACCGTCGTAACGGAAACGACCGGCGTGGCCGAACCAGTCGGCGTACCGGGGCGGGCCGTCGTACCCGCACCGGCCGTCGTACCGGCACCGGCCGGCGCCGCCGAACCAGCCGTCGCGCCGGGACCGACCGGCGTCACCGAACCATCCGTCGCGCCGGGGCGGGCCGTCGCACCCGGGCCGACCGGCGTCCCCACACCGGTCGGCATACCCGAACCGACCGACCTCACCGAAGCAACCGTCGTACCGGAACCGACCGTCGTACCCGAGCCTGGACGGGAAGACATCTGGCGTTCGGGTGCCCGGGACCGGCTCGACCCGGCGCAGGGGGTCCTGCACCAGGCCGTCTGGTGTCCCGGCGGGCCCGGCGCGCCCGGTCTGCTCCAGCTGACCCTGCATCACCTGGCCGTGGACGGCGTGTCCTGGCGGGTGCTGCTCCAGGACCTCGCCTCGGCGATGACCGGCGCCCCGCTGCCCGCGGTGGGCACCTCGCTGCGCACCTGGGCCCACCGGCTCACCGCCGCCGCCCCGGAGCGGGCCGGCGAGCTCGCGATGTGGGAGGGGATCGCGCGCACCGCCGACCCGGGGGCCGGAGCCGGCGCCCTGGACCCGGCCGCCGACCTGTTCGCCACCGCCCGCAGTGTGACGGTGACCCTCTCCCCCGGGACGACCCGGGCGCTGCTCACCGAGGTGCCCGCCGCGTTCCGCGCCGGAGTCACCGACGTGCTGCTGACCGGGCTGGCGCTGGCCTACCGCCGCTGGCGCGGCGCGGACGGCGCGGTGCTGTGCGAGCTGGAGGGGCACGGCAGGGAGGACGTCTTCCCCGGCGTCCGGCTGGACCGCACCGTCGGCTGGTTCACCAGCATGTACCCGGCCCGCCTGGACCCGGGCGAGGTCGCCTGGCCGGAGGTGGCCGCGGCGGGCCCGGCAGTGGGCGACGCGCTCAAGCGGGTCAAGGAGCAGATGCGCGCGCTGCCCGACCACGGCCTCGGCTACGGCATGCTGCGCCACCTCCACGAGCCGTCCCGGGCCCGGCTGTCGGCGCTGCCCACGCCCCGGCTCGGCTTCAACTACCTGGGCCGCTTCTCCTCGGGACAGGGCGCCGACTGGGAGCTGACCGACGGGGGTCTCCACGCCGACGCCGACCCGCGGATGCCGTTCGCGCACGAGCTGGAGATCCTCGCGGCCACCTTCGACGGCCCGTCCGGCCCGGAGCTGACCCTCACCGTCCACTGGCCGCGACGGCTCTTCCCGGACGAGCGGATCACCGAGCTGACCGCCCTGTTGCGCACGGCCCTGGAGGGCCTGGCCCGGCACGGCCGGGGTGCCGGGGCGGGCGGGCTCACCCCGTCCGACGTGCCGCTGGTCGAGCTGTCCCAGGACGAGATCGACGAGCTGGCCGGGCAGTACGGGCCGCTCGCCGACCTGCTGCCGCTCTCCCCGCTGCAAGAAGGTTTCCTCGTCCACAGCATGCGGACGGAGCACACGCTCGACGTCTACGCGGCCCAGCTCGCCGTCGACCTCGAAGGAGCCCTCGACGCCGCGCGGATGAGGGCCGCCGCCGAGGCCGTCCTGGACCGGCACGCCAACCTGCGCGCCGCCTTCCACTACGGCGACCTGGACGAGCCGGTCCAGGTCCTGCCGGCCCGGGTCGCACTGCCCTGGCGGGAGACGGACCTGACCGGCGGCCCCGACCCGGAGGCCCAGGCCGCACGGCTGGCCGCCGCGGACCGCCGCGCCCGGTTCGACCCGGCGAAGCCGCCACTGCTGCGGTTCCTCCTGCTCCGGCTCGGCACCCGGCGGTACCGGCTGGTGCTGACCGTCCACCACATCCTGTGGGACGGCTGGTCCACCTCGGTGCTCGTGCGGGAACTGTTCGCCCTGTACGCGGGGAGCCGGCTCGCGCCCGTCACGCCGTACGGGCGGTACGCGGCCTGGCTCGCCGGCCGGGACCGGGACGCGGCGGAGGAGGCCTGGCGCGAGGCGCTGGCCGGCCTGCCCGGTCCGACCCTCGTCGGCGCCACGGGCCGTACCGAGGTGCCGCACGAACTCGTCGTGCGCGAGCTGGACGAGGCCACCACCCGGGCACTGACGGCGCGTACCGCGGCGCACGGGCTGACGCTGAACACCGTCGTCCAGGGCGCCTGGGCCGTGGTGCTGGGCGGGCTGACCGGCGGCCACGACGTGGTCTTCGGGTCCTCGGTGTCCGGCCGGCCGCCCGAACTGCCCGGTGTCGAGGGCATGGTCGGGCTGTTCACCAACACCGTCCCGGTGCGGGTACGGCTGGCCCCGGACGAGCCGTTCCTCGGCGCGCTGCACCGCCTCCAGCGGGAGCAGGCCGCGCTGCAACCGCACGACCACCTGGGCCTGGCCGAGATCCAGCGGGCGGCCGGCCTGCGCACCCTGTTCGACACCACGACGCTGTTCGTGAACTACCCGATGGACCCGTCCGCGTGGGCGGCGGCCCTCGGCGGGCGGCTGCGGATGCGCGCGTTCACGGCCGCGGACGACACCCACTTCCCGCTCCGGCTGGCGGTCGTCCCGGGCGAGCGGCTGTCGCTGCGGCTCGGGCACCGCCCCGACGCCTTCACCCCGGGTGAGGCGCGGCGGCTGGCCGCGCGCTGCGCCCGGGTGCTCGAAGCGGTCGCGCTCGGCCGGGACCCGCTGGTCCGTGATCTGTCCGAACCCGTTCAGGAAGGAACGTCATGACCGAGGACCACGTATTCACCCTCACCGAGGCGGAGAGGGAGCGGACCGGGGCCGTCGCCGATGCGCTCGCCGAGGTGGAACCGCGCCTGGTCGACGACCGGAGCTGGCTGGACGCCTGCCGCGGGATGTCCGAGGAACTCCCGGAGCGGCTGCGCCGCAGACTGCGGGCGTTCCGGCACGACCCGCGGGCGGACGGCATGCTGCTGGTCCGCAACCTGCCGTCGGCGCCGGCGCTCGCCCCCACCCCGACCGTCCAGGAGTCGGTCGAGCGCGCGGCCACCCCGGCCGCCGGGACCATCGCCCTGGTCTCCTCGCAGCTCGGCGAGGTCATCGCCTACCGGGACGAGAAGAGCGGCGCCCTGGTGCAGAACGTCGTCCCCGTGGCCGGGCGCGAGGAGCAGCAGAGCAACGCCGGTTCGGTCCCGCTGGAACTGCACGTGGAGAACGCCTTCCACCCGTACCGGCCGGACATGGTCGCGCTGCTGTGCCTGCGCCCCGACCACGACGGCGGCGCCGGTCTGCGGGTCGCCTCGATCCGCCGGGCGGTCGCGCTGCTGCCGCACGACGTGCGCAAGGTGCTCGGCGAGGAACGGTTCCGCACCGAGGTCCCGCCGTCCTTCGGCGGCCCCGGCGGCCAGGCCCCGCCGCACCCGGTGCTGTACGGCGACTTCGACGACCCCGACGTCCGGGTGGACTTCCACGCCACCCACCCCGAGGACGAGCAGGCCGCCGAGGCGATGACGGTCCTGCGGGCCGCCCTGGACACCGTCACCCGCGCCGTCTACCTGCGCCCGGGTGACCTCGCGATCGTGGACAACCGGGTCACCCTGCACGGCAGGACCCACTTCACCCCGCGCTACGACGGCGAGGACCGCTGGCTGCACCGGACCTTCATCCACCTCGACCACCGCAGGTCCCGCGCCCTGCGCGCCGACAACGGGCAGGTGCTGTCGTGAGACGGCTCGTGCCGGCCGTCACGGCCCTGTTGCTGGTGGGGCTGGTCTCCTCGGTGCCGGCCGTCGCCGCGAAGGAGGCCGGGCCGCGGCGGGCCGCCGGGCCCGAGGTGGTCGTGATCGGCACCGGCGGCACCATCACCGGCGTCGCCGAGGACCGGGCCGGCTTCGAGGACTACGACGGCAGCGCGCTGCCCATCGCGGACATCGTCTCCGGTCTGCGCCCGGAGCTGGACGAGGTGGCACGGGTCACCACCCGGGAAGGGCCGGAGCGGACCGCGATGACCGACTACTACGACCTGGCCCGGCAGGTCGACCGGGCGCTGCGCACGGCGGACGCGGTCGTGGTCACGGCGGGCACCAAGTCGCTTGAGGAACTGGCGTACTTCCTCGACCTGACCGTGCGCAGCCCCAAGCCGGTGGTCGTGACCGGATCCATGCGGCCGTCCAACGTGTTCGGCGCGGACGGCCCCGCCAACCTCTACGACGCCGTGGTGCTGGCCGCGAGCGCGCGCACCCGGTGCTTCGGCACGGTCGTCGCGTTCGGCAACGAGATCCTCGCCGCCCGCGAGGCCACCAAGACCACCACCCTCAGGCCCGGCGCCTTCCAGGCCGGACAGGCGGGGGTGCTCGGCACCGTCGACGGCGACCGGATCCGGCTGCTGCGGGCGCCCGCCCGGGTCCAGCGGTGCGGAGAGGACAGCTGGCGCACACCGTTCGACCTGGACCGGATCCGGCGGGAGGAGCTGCCCCGCACCGAGATCGTCGCCTCCTACCCGGACGCCGGCGGCGAGGCGATCACCGCGTTCGCCGACGCGGGCGTCAAGGGCGTCGTCGTCGCGGGCGACCCCTCGCCCGGCGAGGCCGGCGCGCTGCGCGGGGTGCTCGGCAAGGGCGTGACGGTCGTGGCCGCGGCCCGGACCGGCGGCGGCGCCGTGTACGACGCCCACGCACCCGGTGTCCTGCCCGCCGAGGACCTGCTGCCGCAGAAGGCCCGGATCCTGCTGCTGCTCACGCTCGCCACGACCCGCGATCCCGCGGCCGTCGCCGAACGGTTCGCCCGCTACGGCGTCCCGCAGTTCACCTCCTGACCCGCTCCCGGCCCCGGGCGCACCCGGCTTCCCGGCGCGTACGAGCTGCCTGCGCTACCGCACTCCCAGCACGCCCGAACTACCGGCGCCTCCAGCACTCCCGGCGCACCCGTACTTCCGGCGCCTCCCGCACTCCCAGCACGCGAGCTCCCGATACGCCCGAACTCCTGGCGCAACCGCACCCCGGGACAACCCGTACTCCCGGCGCGCCTCGTACTCCCAGCACGCCGTAGTCCCGGCAGGCCCGAACCACCGGCACACCGAACTCCTGGCACACCCCGTACTCCCGGCACACCGAAGGAGACCCTGTCATGACCGCCCCGACGCCCGTCCCCGAGCTGGTGGCCCGGCAGATCGCGCTGACCCCGGACCGGCCGGCGGTGGCCGCGGCCGGCAGGCAGCTGACCTACGCCGAGCTGGACGCCCGGGCCGACGCCCTGGCCCACGCCCTCGTCGCCCACGGCGCGGCACCGGACCGCCCGGTCGGCGTCCTGCTGCCGCGCGGCCCCGACCTCGTCGTGACCCTGCTCGCCGTCTGGCGGGCGGGAGCCGCCTACCTGCCCCTGGACCCCGGCCACCCGTCCGGCCGGCTGTCCGGCCTGGTCGGGCAGACCGGCCTCACCCTGGTCGTCACCGACCGCGCCGGGCACGCCCGGGTCACCGCGGCCGGCGCCACCGCGGTGCGCGCCGACGCTCCCGCCCCGGCCGGCGGGACCCTCCCGGGCGAGGGGATCGCGCGGGCCGCCGCAGAGCCCGGCGGAGCCGCGTACGTGATGCACACCTCCGGCTCGACCGGCCGCCCGAAAGGCGTGGTGATCGACCACGCGGGCCTCGCCAACCGCGTCCGCTGGGCGATCGGCGCGCTCGGCCTGGACGCCTCGGACCGGGTGCTGCAGAAGACGCCGGTGACCTTCGACGCGGCCGGCTGGGAGATCTTCGCGCCGCTCGCCGTCGGCGGCACGGTCGTCCTCGCGCCGGAGGGTGCCGAGCGGGACCCGGCGGCCCTGCTGCGGGCCGTCGCCGACACCGGCGCGAGCGTGCTCCAGGTCGTGCCGTCCGTGCTGCGGGCGCTGGCCGAGGAGGACGGCTGGGACCGCTGCGGAGCGCTGCGCGTGCTGGCGTGCGCCGGTGAGCCGCTGCACGCGGAGGTGGTCCAGCGGGTGCTCGCGCTGGCCCCTTCCGGTGTCACGGTGTGGAACACCTACGGGCCGACCGAGTGCTCCGTCGACATCACCGCCCACCGCTTCGACCCCGCGCAGCGCACCGGGCCCGTGCCGATCGGCCGGCCGATCACCGGGATGCGTGTGCTGGTGCTGGACGACAGCGGCGAACCGGCGGACACGGGCGAGCTGTTCGCGGGCGGGGTGGGGGTCGCCCGCGGGTACCTCGGGCGGGCCGATCTGACGGCCGAGCGGTTCGTGCCCGACCCGTACGGGCCCGCCGGGGCGCGGCTGTACCGCACCGGCGACCGGGTCCGGGTGCGCCCGGACGGGGCCCTGGAGTACCTCGGGCGCATCGACCGCCAGGTCAAGGTCAGCGGCGTCCGGATCGAGCCGGGCGAGATCGAGGCCGCCCTGGAGAGCCACCCCGCGGTCGGCGGCGCCGCCGTCGTCCCGGTCGAGGCGCCGGGCGGCGGAACGGCCCTGGCCGCCTATGTCCGGGCGCCGAAGGTGCCGGACGGGCTGCGCGACTTCCTCGCCGAGCGGCTGCCGGGCAGCCATGTGCCGTCGGTGCTGATCGCGGTCGACCGGTTCCCGGCCACCTCCAG
Organism: Streptomyces sp. DSM 40868; assembly: GCF_011820545.1. Lineage (NCBI taxonomy): Bacteria > Bacillati > Actinomycetota > Actinomycetes > Kitasatosporales > Streptomycetaceae > Streptomyces > Streptomyces sp. DSM 40868. The sequence continues at coordinate 5,619,069 of NZ_CP050504.1, read as the reverse complement.
CGGCAAGCTGGACCGCGCGGCGCTGCCCGCGCCGTCCCTCGCGGCGCAGGCCGTCCGGCAGAGGCCGGCGGCCGAGGAGACGGTGGCCCGGGTCTGGCGCGACCTGTTCAAGAGCGACGGCATCGACCCCGACGCCGATTTCTACCAACTCGGCGGTACGTCCCTCCAGTTCACCCGGCTGGTCAACCGGCTGCGCAAGGCGACCGGCCGCGACCTGGCCCTCGCGGACCTGCTGACCGAGACCACGATCGCCGGCCAGGCCCGCCTGCTCGCCGGCCGGGACGAAGGCAACGGCCCGGGCGACGGGAACGCCCCGGTACCGCCGACCGACCAGGCCGACCAGGCCGACCAAGCCGACGAGACCGACGGGGTCACCCCCCTCAACCGCCCCGACGGACCCAGCGGCCCCGTGCCGCTGCCCCGTACCGGACCGCTCCCCCTGTCCTTCGGTCAGCGCCGGCTGTGGGTGCTGGACCGGATGAAGCCGCGCAGCCGCGAATGGGTGTCCGCGCTGTTCCTGCCGGTGCCGGACGGCACCGGCACGGACCTGGTCGCCGCCGCGCTGGACCGGCTGGTCGAGCGGCACGAGGCGCTGCGCACGGCGTTCGTCGTCCAGGACGGCGAGCCGATGCAGCTGATCCGGCCGCCGGCCCCGCTGGAACTGACGACGGCCGAGGTCACGCCCGGGGAGCTGCCCGCCGTGCTGGACCGCGAGCTGGACCGCGGCTTCGACCTGGCGGGCGGCCCGCTCGCCCGCGCCCTGCTGGCCCGCGACCCCGCGCCCGGCGGCCGGCAGGTGCTGGTGCTCTCGGTGCACCACATCGTCTGCGACGGCTGGTCCTCCTCCGTACTGGAACGGGAGTTCGCCACGGTCCTCGCCGCGCTGCGCGCCGGCCGGGCGCCGGAGCTGCCCGCGCTGCCGGTCCAGTACGCCGACTTCGCCGTCTGGCAGCGGGAGCGCATCACGCCCGAGACGGTGGAGCGGGAACTCGCCCACTGGCGTACGGCGCTGGACGGCGCGGCCCCGCTGGAGCCGAGACCCGACCACCCCCGGCCCCGGGTGCGCGACGGCCGGGGCGCGATGGTGCCGCTGGAGCTGTCGCCCGAGGTCACCGAGGCCCTCACCGAGCTGGGCCGAAGCCATGGGGCCACCCCGTTCATGATGCTGCTGACCGGGTTCGGCACGCTGCTCGCCCGCCGGACCGGACAGTGGGACGTCGTGCTCGGCACCCCGGTGGCCGGCCGCGACCGGCCCGGGACCGAGGGCGTGGTCGGCTTCTTCCTCAACAGCCTGGTGCTGCGCCTGGGCCTGTCCGGCCGGATGACCTTCGACGCGGGCATCCGGCGGGTCAGGGACGCGTGCCGGGCGGCCTTCGCCCACCAGGAGCTGCCCTTCGAGCAGCTCGTGGCCGACCTCGCCCCCGAGCGGGACTCCTCGCGCACCCCGCTCTACCAGGTCGCCTTCGACCTCCACGACGAGGAGCTGACCGGATCGGCCGCCGACGCGGCGGACCTCGCGACCCTGGTGGAGGTCTCCCGGATCGCCAAGACCGACCTCACCCTCTATCTGCGCCGCCGCCCCGACGGGGGGATGTCCGGGGGCCTGGAGTACGCGACCGCCCTGTTCGAGCGGGACACCGTCGCGCGCCTGGCGGAGCAGTTCGCGCTGCTGCTCCAGCGGGCCTCGGCGAGCCCCGGCACCCGCCTGGACGCACTCGATCTGCTGCCGGACGCCGAGCGCGGGGCGCTGCTGCGCTGGAGCGGCACCCCCGCCCCGGCGTACACCACCGACGCCCCCGGCCTCTTCGAGCGGCGGGCCGACGCCTCCCCCGACGCGGTCGCCCTGCGCACCGAGACCGGCGAGGTCACCTTCGCCGAACTGGACCGGCGGGCCAATCGCATCGCCCACCGGCTGCTCGGCCTCGGCGCGGGCGCGGACTCGGTGGTCGGCGTCCTGGTCGACCGCGGCGCCGACCTGATCGCCTCCCTGCTCGGCGTGTGGAAGGCGGGCGCGGCCTATCTGCCGATCGAGCCGGGCACCCCGGCCGAGCGGGTCCGGTACATGCTGGCCGACGCCGGGGCCCGGCTGCTGGTCTCCGGCACCACCGTCGAGGGCGCCCGGACCGTGTCGCCGGGCGCGGAGGGCGCCGAGGAGTCCCGGCCCGCCCGCTCCGCCGACCCGCAGCGGCTGGCGTACGTCATCTACACCTCCGGTTCGACGGGCAGGCCCAAGGGCGTCGAGATCACCCACGCCGCTCTCGCGGGCCATCTGCGGTGGGCGGTGGACGAGCTGGCGCTGCCGGCGCCGGGCGGCGCGGCGGTGTTCACCTCGGTCGCCTTCGACCTCGGCGTCCCCAACCTGTGGGCGGGACTGCTGGCCGGCCGGCCGACCACGCTGCTGCCGCAGGACCTGGACCTCACCGAACTGGGTGACCGGCTGGTCGCCGCCGCCCCGCTGGCCTTCCTCAAGCTCACGCCCGGCCACCTGGAGATCCTGTCCGGGCTGCCCGAGGAGCGGATCGCCGGCCTCGCGGCCCGGATCGTCGTCGCGGGCGAGGCGCTGCCGGCCGCCCTGGCCGAGCGCTGGGCGTCCCTCCTCGGCCCGGGCCGGCTGATCAACGAGTACGGCCCCACCGAGACCTGCGTCGGCGCCACCGTGCACCCGGTCACGGCGGGATCCGGCCGGGACGGCGTGCCGATCGGACGGCCCCTGCCCGGCGTGCGCACGCACGTGCTGGACTCCTGGCTGCGGCCGGTCCCGGTCGGCGCGGTCGGCGAACTGTGCGTCGGCGGCGCGGGCGTCGGACGCGGCTACACCGGGCGGCCGGAGCAGACCGCGGAGCGGTTCGTCCCCGACCCGTTCGGGGCGCCGGGCGACCGGCTGTACCGGACCGGGGACCTGGCCCGGGTGCTGGACGGCGGCGAGGTGGAGTTCCTCGGCCGCGCCGACACCCAGGTCAAGATCCGTGGCTACCGCGTCGAACTCGCCGAGATCGCCGCGGTGGTCGCCGAGCACCCGCAAGTGCGGCAGGCCGTGGCCACCGCGCACGACGGGCTGATCCGGGTCGCCTACGTCCCGGACGGCACCGCGCCCTCCCCGCGGTCGCTCACGGCCCTGTGCGCCGCCCGGCTGCCCGCGTACATGCAGCCGGCCGTGTTCACCGCGCTGGCCGCGATGCCGCTGAACGCCAACGGCAAGGTCGACCACGGCGCACTGCCCGCGCCCGCGTCCGACGAGCAACAGCCGGTGGCGCCGCGCGGGATCGTCGAGGAACGCGTCGCGGAGATCTTCACCGGTCTGCTCGCGGCCCCGGTGGGCGCGCACACCGGCTTCTTCCGGGCCGGCGGCAACTCGATCCTCGCGATCCGGCTGGTCGCCGCGCTCCAGGACGCCTTCGACGTGGACCTGCCGATCCGGGCCGTCTTCGAGGGCCCGACCGTCGCCGAACTGGCGGCCCTGATCGAGGACTTGGTCCGTTCCGAGCTCGACGCGATGTCCGACGCCGAGCTCCACGCCTACGGAAAGGAGGACGTCGATGGACTTCGCCTTGACGACCGAGCAGCAGCGACGTCGTGAGCGGTTGCTGGCCGCGATCAGGGAGGACATGCCGGGGCGCCGGCGCACCGACCCGGCGGACCACTTCGACCGGGAGGACTGGGCGAGGGCGGCGGCCCTCGGGCTGACCGGGCTCTGCCTGCCCGAGGAGTCGGGCGGCGGCGGGCTCGGCGCCCTGGACACCGCGCTGTGCCTGGAGGCGTTCGGGCAGGGCTGCCTGGACACCGGGCTGGCCTTCGGGGTCGCCGCCCATCTGCTGGCCTGCGCGGTGCCGGTACGGGACTTCGCAGGCCCGGAGCTGCGGGAGGAGCTGCTGAAGGGCCTGTCCACCGGCTCGCTGATCGCCTCCAACGCGATCACCGAGGACGCGGCGGGCTCCGACACGGCCCGGCTGGAGATGACCGCCCGCCGCGACGGCGACGTCTACGTGCTCGACGGCGTGAAGTCGTTCGCGAGCAACGCCCCGCTGGCCGACGTGATCGTCACCTACGCGGTCACCGAGCCCGCTGCCGGGTTCCTCGGCACCAGCGGGTTCGTGGTCCCGCGCGGTCTGCCGGGGCTGAGCGTCGGCCCGCCCCTGGAGAAGATGGGCCTGCACGGCTGCCCGGCCGGCCGGATCACCTTCGACGGGGTCCGGGTGCCCGCCCGCTTCCTGCTGGGCGTGGAGGGCCAGGGCCGGGCGGTCTTCCAGCACTCGATGGGCTGGGAACGGGCCTGCCTGTTCGCGATCTACCTGGGAGTGATGACGTACCAGCTCCAGCGGTGCGTCGCCCACGTCCGTTCGCGCAAGCAGTTCCGCCGCAGGCTGGCCGACTTCCAGGCCGTGTCGCACAAGATCTCGGTGATGTCGGAGCGGCTGGAGGGGGCGCGGCTGCTGCTGTACCGCGCCTGCTGGCTCACCGACCAGGGCACCGCCGACGCCGGAGCCGTGTCGCTGGCCAAGGTCGCGGTCTCCGAGGCCGCCGTCGCCAACGCCCGGGACGCGGTGCAGGTCTTCGGCGGCATCGGCTACCTCGCCTCGACCGGCATCGAGCAGCAGCTGCGCGACGCCGTGCCCAGCACGCTCTTCTCCGGCACCACCGAGATCCACCGGAGCGTCATCGCGAGGGAGAGAGGACTGTGAACCTCCACGAGCTGGTCATACGTTCCGCCCGGCGGTACCCGCTGCGGCCGGCGGTGGCGGGAGAGGGGCGCGAGCTGACCTACCGCGCACTCGACCGCGCGGCCGACGCCTACGCCCTCCTGCTCGCCCGGGCCGGGGTCGGCCGCGGGGACCGGGTCGTCCTGTGGGGCGACAAGTCGCCCGAGGTCGTGGTGGCGATGCAGGCGGTGCTGCGCCTGGGCGCCGTCTACGTCCCCCAGGACGGGACGGCACCGGTCGGCAGGGTCGCCACCGTGGCCCGCGACTGCGCCGCCCGGGTGGTGTGCGCGACGGGCGCCCGTCTGACACGGATCCGCCCGGCGCTCGGCCTCCCCGCGGAACACGGCGGCACCGCGCGGCTCGACGCCGTGCCAAGCCGCGTAACCGTGCTGGATCTGGCGGCGGCCCCGCCCGGTGACGACGAGGCGGTGCCCCCGGTCGACACGGAGGTGAAGCCGGACGACCCGGCGTTCATCCTGTACACCTCCGGCTCCACCGGGACGCCGAAGGGCGTGAGCATCAGCCACCGCAACGCCCGCGCCTTCGTCGACTGGGCCGTGGACCTGCTCGGCGCGGGCCCCGGGGACCGGTTCGCCAACCACGCGCCGCTCGTCTTCGACCTGTCGGTGCTGGACCTGTACGCCGCCTTCGCGGCCGGCGCCTCGGTCCGCCTGGTCCCGGCCGCGCTGGCCTACGCGCCCGGCGAGCTGGTGGAGTTCCTGCACCGGGAGCGGATCACGGTCTGGTACTCGGTGCCGTCGGCGCTGATCCTGATGATCCGCGGCGGCGGCCTGCTCGACCGGCCCGCCCCCGCCGGACTGCGGGCGGTGCTGTTCGCCGGGGAGCCGTTCCCCATCGCCCACGTCCGCCGCCTGGCCGCGTGGACGAAGGCCCGGCTGCTCAACCTGTACGGCCCGACCGAGACCAATGTGTGCACCTGGCACGAGGTCGTCCCGGCCGACCTGGAGCGCGACCGGCCGGTGCCGATCGGCAGGGCCGCGAGCGGCGACGAGGTGTGGGCCCGCACCGACGCCGGCGCCGTCGCCGGGCCGGGCGAACAGGGCGAACTCGTCGTCAGCGGGCCGTCGGTGATGCTCGGTTACTGGGGCGCCGCGCCCGGCTCCGGCGAGTACGCCACCGGCGACATCGTCACCGTGCTGCCCGACGGCTCCTTCGACTACGTGGGCCGCCGCGACCACGCGGTGAAGGTCCGCGGCCACCGCATCGAACTCGGCGAGATCGAGACCACCTGCGACGCCCACGAGGAGGTCGAGACCGCGGCCGTCGTCGTGGCCGGCGAGGGCATGGACGCCCGGCTGGTCGCCTTCGTCGTCCCCGTGCCCGGCGCCCGGCCCGGCGCGCTGGCGCTGCGCCGGCACCTGGCCGAGCGGCTGCCCAGCTACATGATCACCGACCACGTCCATCTGCTCGACGACCTGCCGCGCACCCGCAACGGAAAGATCGACCGTCCGGCGCTGGTCCGGCGGCACCTGACCCTTTCGAAAGGACGCTCATGAACACCGACGCCGTGACCGCCCGCGTGCTGGACTTCATCCGCACCGAGTTCCTCTGGTCCGACGAGGACCGCGCGATCGACGCGGCCACCCCGCTGCTGGAGTGGGGCATCATCGACTCGCTCCGGATCGCGCTGCTGCAGGCCTTCATCCTCAACGAGTGGGACGTCTCCGTGCCCACCGCCCGGATCGACGCGAAGAACTTCAAGAACGCCGCCTCGATCGCCGCCATGATCTGCGAGCTGGAGCAGGAGACCGTCCGATGACCACCGACTTCGACATCGCCGTGATCGGCGGCGGGCCCGCCGGCTCCACCGCCGCCTCCTACCTGGCCCGCGCCGGGCTCTCCGTGATCGTCTTCGAGAGCGAGACCTTCCCCCGGCCGCACGTGGGCGAGTCCCTGGTCCCGGCCACCACACCGGTGCTGCTGGAGATCGGCGCCCTCGACAAGATCGACGAGGCGGGCTTCCCGCGCAAGTACGGCGCCTCCTGGACCTCCGCCGAGTCGCGTGACATCCCCCGGCTGGGCTTCAGCGGCCTCCAGCACGACTGGACCGCGGACATCCAGTTCGTGGAGCGCGACCAGCAGGGGGTGGACCGCGACTACACGTACCACGTGGACCGTTCCCGCTTCGACGCGATCCTGCTGCGGCACGCCGAGGAACAGGGCGCGACCGTCCTCAACGGGGCCCGGGTCCTCGGCGTCGACTTCGGCGACCCGGAGGTGACGGTCCGCACCCGGATCGCGGGCAAGCGGGTGGACTACACGGCCGGCATGGTCGTGGACGCCTCCGGCCGGCAGACGATGCTGGGCCGGCAGCTGAGGACGAAGGTGCCCGACCCGGTCTTCGACCAGTACGCGGTGCACGCCTGGTTCGAGGGGCTGGACCGGGAGGCGCTGTCCACCTCGGCGGCCCAGGCCGAGCACATCTACGTGCACTTCCTGCCCATCAAGGACTCCTGGGTGTGGCAGATCCCGATCACCGACACGATCACGAGCATCGGTGTGGTGACCCAGAAGAAGCGGTTCGCCGAGGGCAGCGGCGACCTGGACGAGTTCTTCTGGGACTTCGTCGGCAGCCGCCCCGAACTGCACGACGCGCTCAAGGGCTGCCGCCAGGTCCGCCCGCTGAAGGCGGAGGGCGACTACAGCTACTCGGTCAAGGAGATCACCGGCGACCGCTACGTCCTGATCGGCGACGCCGCCCGCTTCGTGGACCCGATCTTCTCCAGCGGCGTCAGCGTCGCCCTGAACAGCGCCCGTATCGCCTCCCGGGACATCATCGCGGCGCACGCGGCCGGCGACTACGGCAAGGAGCGGTTCGCCGCCTACGAGACCAAGCTCCGCAGGGCGGTGCGCTACTGGTACGAGTTCATCTCCATCTACTACCGGCTCAACGTCCTGTTCACCGCGTTCGTCCAGGACCCCCGGTACCGGACGGACGTACTGAAGATGCTCCAGGGCGACGTGTACGACGACGAGGAGCCCAAGGCCCTGGTCGCCATGCGCGAGGCGGTGGCCGCGGTGGAGGCCAACCCCGACCACCTGTGGCACCCCTATCTGGGCACCCTCAAAGCCACCCGCTGACCGGCACCGCTCACCCCTTGGAAGGAACGGACCGACGTCATGCTCATCCTGCGCCACAGCGAGGTCGCGCGGCTTCTCGACGGCCGCGAACCCGACACCATGTCGGTCGTCGCGGATGCCTACCGCCTGCACGAGCGGGGCGACACCGCGGTGCCGCACTCGACGTTCCTGCGGTTCCCCGGGCAGCCGCGTGACCGGATCATCGGGCTGCCCGCCTACCGCGGCGGGCAGCGGCCGGCCGCCGGCATGAAGTGGATCGCCTCCTTCCCCGCCAACATCGGGCGCGGGATCCAGCGGGCCAGCGCGGCGATCATCCTCAACTCCCTGGAGACGGGCCGTCCCGAGGCCCTGATCGAGGGATCGCTGATCTCCGCCAAGCGCACCGCGGCGAGCGCGGCCCTCGCCGCGGAGCTGCTCACCCGCGACCGCCGCCCCGACGGCCTGTCCCTGATCGGCTGCGGGGTGATCAACCTGGAGATCCTGCGCCACGCGCACGCCGTCCTGCCCGGCCTCACCTCGCTTGCGGTGTACGACAGTTCGCCCGAACGCGCCGCCGAGTTCGCCGCCCAGGCGGCCTCGGTGGTGCCCGGGGCGCGGGTGCTCGTGCTCGACAGCGCCGAGAAGGCGCTGGCCGCGCACGGCCTCGTCACCATCGCCACCTCGGCCGTCGAACCGCACCTGGACCTGGGGGCGGCCGAACCGGGCACGGTCGTGCTGCACATCTCGCTGCGGGACCTGCTGCCCGAGTCGCTGCTCGACGCGTACAACGTCGTGGACGACACCGAGCACGCGCTGCGCGAACGCACCTCCCTCGACCTCGCCGTCCGGGCGGCGGGCCACCGCGACTTCATCGCCCCGACGATCGGCCGGCTGCTCCTGGACGAGGACGCGGGGCAGGGGTACGTCCCCGAGCCGGGCCGGACGGTCGTCTACGCCCCGTTCGGCCTCGGTGTCCTCGACATCGCCCTGGCCGACCACGTCCTGACCGCCGCCCGGGCCCAGGGGCTCGGCATGCGGGTGGAGGGCTTCCTGCCGGACTGACCGGCCGGGAGCCCCCGCCACCGAAGCGGGGCCAGGGCCGGTACATCCCCCGGCCGGCCCTGGCCCTTCCCTCATTCCGGCGCCGCCGGCTCCTCGCAGAGAGGCACGTCATGCCCCGAACCCCGCCCGCCGCCGACGCCCCCGGCCGAGGCGCCGCCCGGCCGGTCGGCCGCGGCCGCTCGCCGTCGGTGCGCGACGGCACCGCCCGCTTCGGCCGCGGCAACGCCGTCCACGTGTGGCACGGCCGGGCCGGGGACCTCCCCGACCCGGCCGACCTGGCCGTGCTGGACGTCACGGAACTGAGCACGTTCCGGCGCCGTGGCGCGCCGTTCGCCGCCCGCTACGCCGGAGCGCACGCCGCGGTGCGCCGTATCCTCGCCGACCACTATCTCGGCGGCCCGCCGGCCGCGATCCGGTTCGGCCGGCATCCGTGCCCGAGGTGCGGTGACCCGCTGCACGGGCGGCCCAGGATCGTGGCACCCGCCACCCGGCTGGACTTCAGCCTGTCGCACTCCGGGCCGTACTGGCTGCTCGCCGTCACCGCCGCCGGGCAGGTGGGCGTCGACATCGAGCAGCACACCGGGCGCGGCTTCGGGGACGCGCCCCGGATCGCCCTGTCGGACGGCGAACTCGGCGTCCTGGGCCGGGCCGGGAGCGAGCGGGAGTACGAGGAGGTCTTCCTGCGGGCCTGGACCCGGAAGGAAGCGGTCCTCAAGGCCGTGGGGGTCGGCATCGTCGCCGACCTGCGCCGTCTGGACGCCCTCACCGGCGCGCACGGCCCGGTCCGGGTCGACCACAAGGAGCCCGGTTCCCCGGGCGGTTGGACGGTCGAGGACCTCATCCTGGGCCCCGGCCGCTCGGCCGCACTGGCCCGCGAGTACGCCCGCCCGGGCCCGCTGGTCCTTCACCCCACGACCCCACCGACGCCGTAGCCCGACGGCTTCTCCGTGCCCGGACGCGCCGGCGCCGACGGTGAGGGCATGACCTCGCCGCTGCCCCGCTCCGCCGGCCCCTCCGCCCGTGGTGGTGCTCGCCGACGCCATACCGCCGGCACGGGTGCCGGTGGCCGGCGGGCTGCCCGCGATCGAGGTGGCCCTGCGGACCCCGGCGGCGCTGGAGGCGATCCGCCCCTCCCTTTCCCCCTGCCCGACCGCTCCGACGCCGCAACACCACCGCTTCTCCCGCGCCCGGTACGGTCACCCCGGCCCGGCCACCCCTGCCCGGAACGACCGTCCCTCCGGCGGCCCGTACGACCGGATCCCCGCCGCCTTCCGCCGCCGTACCCTCGGCGGTCGCCCGCCACCGCTTCTCCGGTGGCCCCGTTCCGGCCGGGCGGCCCGCCGCGCGTCACTCCGGCGGGCCGCCCGGGCCCTCGCGCCTTTCCTCCGCTCTCCAGCTTGTGCGCAGTGCCGTGGAACTGCGCACCAGCTGGAGCCCCCGTCACCCGGTCGGACCGGCCACCAGATCGCCCCGGCCGGGGCGTGCCGGTGCGAAGTCGTCCGCCAGGATGGCCTGGTGGGCGCTGCGCAGCGTCGGCCCGGGATCGACCCCGAGCTGTTCCCGCAGCAGGCCGCAGCCCGCGTGGAACGTCTCGAAGGCCTCGGCCTGCCGGTCGCTGCGGTGCAGGGCGATCATCAGCTTCGCCCGGAACGTCTCCCGCAGTGGATGCGCTCCCACCAACTGCGTGAGTTCACCGACGAGTTGCCGGTGCCGGCCCAGGTGGAGGTCGGCGTCGATCCGGCTCTCCAGCACTTCCATCCGGGCCATCTCGATCCGGGACCGCTCGTTGTCGACCAGCGCGTCCGTCACCCCGGTCAGGGTGGGGCCGCTCCACAGGTCGAGCGCCGCCCGGAACCGGGCCGCCGCGTCGCCGGTGCGTCCCGAACGCATCAGCGTCTGGCCCTCTTTGGCCAGTCGGTAGAACTCGTCCAGGTCGAAGCGGGTGTCCCCTCTCTCGACGCGGTAACCACGGCCGCAGCGCGTGATCGTCGCGCCGCCGTGGAAGTGACCCCTCAGCCGCGAGGCGTAGGTGTAGATCTGTGCCTGATACGTGGCGGGAGGACGCCGTTCCCACAGCACCCCGCCGAGGTCGGAGTCGGAGACGACCCAGCCGTCGGCGAGCAGCAGGGCGGCCAGTATGGTGCGTTGCTTGCAACCGCCCAGTGGAGCCTCCACACCGTCGGACCACAGTCCGACGGGCCCGAGAACGCGGAACTCTAGCATGACCGTCAGTCAGCTCCCATCTGTGTCTCCCTGTGCGTACACGACGACAACTCCCGCCTGTGGCTCGCTGATTCGCCGGACGGGATCTCCTTGGCGACCTCCCCCTGCGGTCGCGGAGCGAGGTGCCGGTCAGCTCTGGCGGCTGTCCGTGTGGGGGGAGGTGGGCGAGCAGCTGCCGCTGTTCGGCCGCGGACGGGGGGATCCGGACGCCGGCCGGCTCGCGTCGAGCGGGCCCAGCACACTGATCTCCATGGCAACTCCAGGTCGATTCGCCTGAACCGGCGGGCCGGGGCCCGGTGTTTGTCAACGGTGCCATCCGGCGCGGTGGCGGCACAGTGCCGTCGTACCGGGACCGGGGTGTATTCCTCAGGTGCTGGATCATGAAGAAATCACGGTCTCGGGCCGGCCCCGGAGGCGTGGGACGGTGCCGTGTGAAAAGTTCACCCCCCGGTGATGAGACCGACACTGGGTGCGCTCCCCCGCGCTTCGCAGAATCGTTCCCGTAGCCACCGAGCAAGCCCACTGCGAAGGGAATCGATCGCGATGACACCGCACGCCCCGCATCCGGGCACCGTCAGGCACAACCCGGCCGCCGCTCCGTCCGGCCCGCTGGTGATCGAGGATCTGGACGTCCCGGCCGAACAGTGCGGCGCGCTGTTCACCGTGACGTACACGCACATCGCCCCGGCGTCGGGGAGACCCGCCGCATGACCGCCCCCGGGACACACCGCGGCACCGCCGGCCTCCTCGGCTTCAAGCGCCACCTGCGGGCCGCCGTCGTTCCCGGAGAGGCCGCCTACCTGCTCTCGCAGCGCGGGGTCACCGCGCTGCGGGGGCGGCCGGCCGAGGTGCTGGTCCCGCTGCTGGACGGCACCCGCGACCGGGAGACGGTGATCCACGACGCCGCCCGGTCCCTCGGCCCGGAGGCGGCCCGGTCGGCGCTCGCCACGCTGGAGGCCGCCGGCCTGCTCAGGCTGCACACCGCCCCCGCCGCCCCGGCGAACCCGTCCGCCGCCGCGGCCGAGGCCTACTGGGACCTCGCCGGGCTGGACGGCGGGCGGGCCGCCCGCGACGTGGCCAGCGCCCGGGTCCGGCTCGTTGCGCTGCCCGGCACCGACCCGGCCCGGCCGCACGCGGCGCTGCGGGAGTCCGGCATCCGGACCGCGGCCGCCGGCGAGGACGCCGGGTTCGCGCTCGTGCTCTGCGCCGACTACCTGGACCCGGCCCTGGCGGACGTCGACGCGGCCCTGCGCGGCCGGGGCACACCCTGGCTGCTGGCCCGCACCGGCGGCGCCGACCCGTGGGTGGGGCCGGTGTTCCGGCCCGGCGCCGGGCCCTGCTGGTCCTGCCTGGCCGCCCGGCTGCGCGGGCACCGCCGCTCGGAACTGCCGCTCCAGCACCACCTCGGACTCACCGGCCCCGCGGACCGGCCGACGACCGGGCTGCCCGCCTGCGAGTCGGCGGCGGCCCAGCTCGCCGCCCTGGAGACCGCGAAGTGGCTGGCCGGCATCCGGCACCCCGGCCAGGGCGCCGTACACATCCTGGACACCCTGCGCCTCAGCTCCGCCACGCACCCGGTGTCCCGGCTGCCGCAGTGCCCCTCGTGCGGCGACCCGCAGCTGGTCGCCCGGCGGGTGCGCGCCCCGTTCGTCCCGGTGGCCCGGCCCAAGGCCGACCAGGACTCGGGCGGCCACCGGGCGCTCACCCCACGGCAGATGCTCGACCGCTACGGTCATCTGGTCGACCCGGTCACCGGCATCATCAAGGAGATCAGCCGGGCCGGGCACTGCCCGGACTTCGTGGAGTCCTTCCTCTCCGGTCAGAACCTGGCCATGGGCGCCGCGTCCCTGGCCGGGCTGCGGGCCGGACTGCGCGCGCTCAGCGGCGGCAAGGGCGTCACCGAGACCGAGGCGAGGACCAGCGCCCTGTGCGAGGCGGTGGAGCGCTACAGCGGCACCCGGCACGGCGACGAGCCGGTACTGCGGGACACGTACGCCGCGCTCGGTCCGGCGGCCGTCCACCCCCGCGCGTGCCAGCTCTACGACGACCGCCAGCTGCGCGACCGGCGAGCATGGAACGCCGGCGGCTCCTGGCTCACCCACGTACCCGGACCGTTCGCCGAGGACCGCCCGACGGAGTGGACGCCGGTGTGGTCGCTGACCGCCCGCACCCAGCGGCTGCTGCCCACGTCCATGCTCTACTTCGGCCAGGAACCCGCCGCCGACGGCCTGTGCGCCGACTCCAACGGCAACGCCGCCGGCAGCAGCCCGGAGGACGCCCTTCTGCAGGGCTTCCTGGAACTCGTGGAACGCGACGCCGTGGCGCTGTGGTGGTACAACCGCCTCCGCCGGCCCGCCGTGGACCTCGACAGCGCGGACGAGCCGTACGTCGAACGGTTCCGCACCGGCTGCCGGCGGGCCGGCCGCGAGCTGTGGGCGCTCGACCTCACCTCGGACTTCGGCATCCCGGTGGTGGCGGCGCTCTCCCGGCGCACCGGCCGGCCCACCGAGGACATCGTGTTCGGCTTCGGCGCGCACTTCGACCCGCGGATCGCGCTGCGGCGGGCGCTGACGGAGATGGGACAGCTGCTGCCCGCGGCCGCGCCCGGCCCCGGCGGCACCGGCTACGCCATCGCCGACCCGGACCCGGTGCGCTGGTGGCGCACCGCCACCCTCGCCAACCAGCCCTATCTGGCGCCGGATCCGGCCGCCCCGCCGGCCCCGGCCCACGGTCGCGGCTACCGGCCGCGCACCGATCTGCGCGACGACGTCACGGCGGTCACCGAGCTGGTCCGCGAGCGCGGGATGGAGCTGCTCGTCCTCGATCAGACCCGCCCGGACCTGCAACTGCCCGTGGTGAAGGTGATAGTTCCCGGCATGCGTCACTTCTGGCCGAGATTCGCCCCCGGACGGCTCTTCGACGTCCCGGTGGCCCTGGGCCGGCTGACCGAGCCGACGCCCTACGCCGACCTCAATCCCGTGCCGATGTTCGTGTAGCCCGGCAACTTCTGGGCGGCGACCGGCTTCACCTATTATCCCTCTCAGTGCGCGTGGCCGCGGGCTAGCGGAGGGGGCCGGTAGGACGATGTCGCCACACAACGGTTTACGTCATTCGGCCGCCGAAGTGGCGGACGGCACGGAACCGGCCGACGGGGAAACGGAGTCGGGGCTGCCCGACGCTCCCGCGCCGCGCCTCGCGCGCGTCATCCTCATGGCCGCGCTGCTCAGCTTCCTGCTCATCACGATGCTCAACGTGCTCAGCGAGGGCCTGGGCACCGGCATGAACCTGGTGGCGCTGGCCTGCCTGGCCGCCATCTTCACGCTCCAGCTCAGACATTCGCGTCCCAAGGCGCACCGGGCCCCCTGGCGGTGGAAAGCGGCCGCCCTGGGGGTCCAGGCACTTCTGACGTACCTTCCCCTGCTGGTCTTCCAGGCCGAATGGGGCGGAATGGCCGGGTTCTTCGCCGGTTCGCTGCTGCTCCTGCTGCCACCGCGCCTGGCCTGGCCGCTGTACGCCGTGGTGGGCCTGTCGATGCTGCTGCCGCCGGCGCTGGAGGGCCGCTCGGTGCTCGACAGCGTCTATCTGTGCCAGTCGACGCTGCTGACCGGCCTGATCGTGTTCGGCCTGACCCGGCTGGCCGACCTGGTGCACGTACTGCACGACACCCGGGGCCAGCTCGCGCGGATGGCCGTCACCAAGGAACGGCTGCGGTTCGCACGGGACTTGCACGACCTGCTCGGCTACAGCCTCTCCGCCATCACGCTCAAGAGCGAGCTGATCCACCGCCTGGTCCCGGCCCATCCGCAGCGCGCCCTGGCGGAGATACGCGATGTGCTCGCCATCTCCCGGCAGTCACTGGCCGATGTGCGTACGGTCGCCAGCGGACTGCGCGACATGTCCCTGGCGGAGGAGATCACCACGGCCGAGGGACTGCTGACCGCGGCGGAGGTGGACATCCGCGTCACCCTCCGGCCGGGGACGATGAGCCAGCAGGTCAACACCGTGCTCGCGGCCGTACTGCGCGAGGCCGTCACCAACCTGCTGCGGCACTCCAAGGCCGACAGCTGCGTGATCGAGGCGGTACAGCACGAGGGCCGGGTCCGGCTGCTCGTGGAGAACAACGGCGTGGACCCCGACTACCGGGACCCGTCCGCGCACAGCGGCAGCGGCCTCGGCAACCTCGCCACCAGGATGCGCGAGATCTCCGGCGAGCTGAGCACCGACCGGGGCCCGGCCGACACCTTCCGGCTCGTCGCCGAGGCCCCGGCCTTTCCCGAACGACCCTGGTCCGGTGCCGACACGGCGGTGCCGACGACCCGGAAACCGGCGGCCTGAGCCGGAAAGGAGAACGGTCGGTGGCCATTCGCCTGCTGCTGGCAGAGGACATGAACATGGTGCGCGGCGCGCTGGTGGCGCTGCTCGGCCTGGAGGACGACCTGGAGGTGGTCGCGGAACTGGAGCGCGGTGACGAGATCGTGGACGCCGCGCTGGCCTGCCGGCCCGATGTCGCGATCATCGACATCGACCTGCCCGGCATCGACGGCCTGACCGCCGCGGCCCGGCTCAGGGAGAAGCTGCCCGAGTGCCGCTCCCTGATCCTCACCAGCCTGGGCCGGCCCGGCACCCTGCGCCGCGCGCTCGGCGCCCAGGTCAACGGCTACCTGCTCAAGGACGCCCCGCCGCGCGAACTCGCCAACGCGGTGCGCCGGGTCGCGGCCGGGCAGCGCGTCATCGACCCCCAGCTCGCGCTGTCCGTCTGGGGCACCGCGGAGACCCCCTTGACGGAACGGGAGACGGAGGTGCTGCGGCTGGCCGCGGAGGGCCTGGAGGCCGGCGAGATCGCCGACCGCCTGCGCCTGGCGCCCGGGACCGTGCGCAACTACCTCACGACGGTGGTGACGAAGCTCCTGGCCCGCAACCGGGTGGACGCGATCCGCATCGCCCGGGAGGCGGGCTGGCTGCCGTGACCGCGCCGGGCCGGCCGGCCTCGGTGGGCGTCTCCCGGGCCGCCGTCAACCGCCCCCCACCGCTCCCGGCGTCACCCCGCCGGAAGACGGACGACGGCACCCGCTCCTCCTCCACGGCGGCGGTCATGCCCGCCGCGGCGAGATAGTCCATGATCCGCTCGGCGACCCCGGCGGGCAGGGCCAGCGCGGCCGACACCTGGTCCGGGGTGACCGGCCAGGCCAGCCGCCCCAGCACCCAGACGGCCTCCGGACGGTGCACGAGCACACGGTACGAGGAGCCGGGCGACTGCACGCTGACCCCGTCCCGCCCGACGGTCAGCGAGGCCCCGCTGGGCAGCCGCACGGGCCGCCGGCCGGGCAGCCTCGCGAGGGCGAAGCGCGCGACGGGCGACACCGGCATGGCCGACAGCAACGGGCCGGCCAGGTCGTCGATGCCGAGCGTACGGACGATCAGGTGGGAGAGCCGCTCCAGGTGGAGCGACAGGCAGTACCAGTCGTCCCGGCCCGCCGCGTCGTCCGCCCGGGGTGCGAGGTTGGCCAGCAGGACCGGCCCCAGCTCCATGCGGCGCAGGGCCTCTTCGACCACCGGTCGCGGCGCGGTGACCCGCTCGGTGCCCCAGCGGCCGCTGAGCACCAGCTCGCCCTCCAGGTCCCCCGGCTCGACCACCACGTCCTCGGCGAGCGACCAGAGGTCGACAGTGGGTCCGCCGGCCTCGTCCGGCATGACAAACCTCCTCGTCGCCACCTTCACGTGCGAACGCCCCCGCCGCGTCCACCGGGCACTTGATTGTGGGCCTCCGCCAGGTGCGGCAGACACCTTTCCCCTCACAGCCGCCACGTGAAGATTTCACGGAGCGGGAGGCGAAGCGGGTGCCGGCACGCGAAAAGCGCACCCACCGGAGGGGACGCACGCCCTCGACCACCGAGGAGAACACGCACCGGAGGGGCGCACACCGTCCCGGTGCCCGCGCGCCCCCGAGATCCCCGGTGCCCCACACACTCAACCCCTAGGGGACCTGCCCGGGACCGCTGGGGGATGGTCCGGATACCCCTCCCCGCCCCGGACCGGGACCGTGGAAGCATGACCTCGACACCCCCCGCGTCCCGGCTGTCCCGACTGTGCTGCGCCCTCATCCCCCTCCTCCTGCTGTCGTACGGCGTGCTGCGCCTGATCGACGGCATGGACGGCCACCACGGTCCGGGACCGGCCTGGAACGCCGGCCACTTATGCTTCCTGGCCGCGTTCCTCCTGCTGGGTGCCCTGGTGAGGGAACTACGCGCCCTGGTCCCCGCGTCCACGGCCCGGATGAGAACCGCGGCCGGCGCCGCGACGACCGCGGGCCTGTTCGGCGCGGCCTGCTTCGTGTGGGTGATCCTGGGCGACCTGTTCCCCGCCCTCTCCGACACGGCCCCGCTCCCCGCCCCCCTGGAACTGGCCGGCCCCCTGGCCTTCCAACTGGGCCTGCTCACCCTCCTGATCATGCTGGTGACCACCCGCCCCAGGCAGCTCCCGGTCTGGAGCCCGGCCCTGGTCTTCGCGTTCTTCCTCCTGATCACCGTCAACCTCGACCTGCTCCCCCTGGCAGCCCTCATCCTCATGGCCGCCCTGACCCCTCTGACCCGCCCCCGCACGCTCCACGCGGCCCGGTAGCCGCGGTCCGGCGAGGCGTTTCCGGTAAGCCGGCCCGTCCGGCCCCACGAGGCGGCCGGCGTGATCACGTACGTGGCGTCGGAGCACGCCCGGGCAACCACTGGCAGTCACCGTCGCGGGACACGATCCCGTCCGCTCCGTGCCGGCGACTCGTTCCTCCTGGCCTCTCCCGCACCGTTCGTGTCGGCCACGTCACCGCCCACCACGGTGCAGCCCGCCGCGCCCTTCTTCCTCGGCGGGGGCCGCAGTGCGCAGGCCGGGAGCCAGAGCAGGAGGAGGAGGAGCCGACCGAGCGCCGAAGCCGCCGTGACCGCGCTGTCCGCGCTCGCCTCGCAACGTCAACCAGCGGCTAGATGGTCGAGAACAGCCGGCGGACCGCCTCCGGTGCCCAAGACACTGCGCACGGTGGGGACGGGCGACGAGGCCGGGCAGCAGTCGCGCCCCTCTGGGTGCGCCGTCCGCTGATCGGGGGAGGATCCGCGCGCCTCCGTGCCGGTCGCGCCACGGACAGTGATCTTGGGTCGAGGTCGCTCGCTTCCGGTGGCCGCACCGGCGGCGTGACGGTGCCCTGACACCCCGCCGTCGCCCGTCCTCGATACGCGCCCGCACTGGCGGGCCGCGGTGCCCTGACCGCGATGACGAAGGAGCTGTGATGCCCGGCACCACCGACCGACGCGCCACCATCGTGGTGGCGGGCGCGGACCGCTGGTCGGCGCAGGACCTGGCCGAACGGATCGGGCGTTATTTCGCCGACGCCTACGAGGTGCTGAGCGCGGCTACACGTGGTGAGGCCGAGCAGGTGCTGGAGGGCGCCGCGTCGGCCGGACGGCGTGTCGCGGCCGTGGTGGCGGCGGAGGACCTGTCGGACGGATCGGGCCTGGAACTGCTGCGGGAGACCGGCGCTGTTCCGCCGGCCGGGCGCCTGCTGCTGTCCGACAGCGGTGCCCGGGCCGGCGGTGAGGGCCGGACCGGCATCCAGGTACTGCCCGCCCGTCCGGACGAGGACGACCTGTGGCCGCGGCTGGAGCGGATGCTCTACGACACGACCCCTCGAGGGGAGCGAAGGGTTGTGGTCCATGGGGACCGCCGTACCGCCGCTGTGTACCGGGTGGTGCGCTTCCTGCTGCTCAACCACGTCACGTTCGCGGTGGAGGGCCTGCCACAGGAAGAGGTGGAGGTCGTCGTGGAAATCGACGGCCAGCGACTGCCGAATCCGCATCTGATCACACTGGCCAAGGCGCTGGAGCTGACGCGGTACAGCGGAGAAAGCGACTTCGACGTGGTCGTGGTCGGCGGCGGCCCCGCGGGACTGACCGCGGCGATCAACCACGCCGGCCTGTTCGGCCACAAGGTCCTCATCATCGAGAACGAGGCACCTGGGGGTGCGGCCGGTACCGCGGTCAACGTCATCGACAACCACTTCGGTTTTCCCTACGGCATCGTGGCGGGTGAGCTGGCCCAGCGAGGGTTGCAGCAGGCCCTGCACAAGAAGGTGCAGTGGTTGCCCGCGGCCCGGGCGCAGGAACTGTCGACGCTGGAGGATCGCGCCGCGGGTGACGGACAGCCACCGCTGAGGCGACTGCGTCTGACAGCGCGCACTGATGACGATCAGAAGGTCGAGGTGAACGCTGCCGCCGTGGTGGTGGCCTGCGGAGCGGCCGCCCGCCGTCAGGGCGGCAAGCACGAGACCGCCTACGAGAACCGGGGCGTGTACTACATGGCCCTGCCGGCAGACGCCGAGCAGGTCTCCCAAGACGACGAGATCGTTGTCGTCGGCGCCGGTGACACCGCGGGACGTGCCGCGCTGATGTTCGCGGCGAAGGCCGCCAAGGTCACCTTGCTCGTCCGCAGGACCCTGGAGGACTCCCCGATGCTGCCCAGTCTGGTCAGGGACATCAAGCGGTCGGCCATCCGCGTGCGCTCGCACACCGAGATCACCGAGTACGTGGGGACCGACGGGCGCCTCACCGCGGTGCGGGTGAAAACGGGGCAGGGCACGGACACGCTGCCGGTGAACGCCGTTTACGTGCTGATCGGCGCCGACCCGGACACCTCATGGCTCGAGGGCGTCGGAGTGGAGCTGAAGAAGAAGTACGTGGTCACGGGCACCGATGTCTCCGGCGCGGCCAGGCCCGCGTACGCCACCAGCGTGCCGGGGGTCTTCGCCGCCGGAGACGTGCGGTACCGCGGCGTGCGCCGTATCGCGATGGCCGCGGGTGAAGGAGCGGCGGCCGCGCTCGCCGTCCACAACTACTTCACCGGCCGCTCGGAAGTGCTACGGGCCGACGGCGGCACCACCAACGCGGCACTGGGCGCCTACTACGTCTGACCACTGGTTACGCCCGAACGGTGGATTCACCGGCAAGATCACCGCTGCGGTGGAGCCGAATGACAGTGTCATATGCAAGCCTCCTACCGAAAACCTTGCCGCGATCCCCAGCGGATCAGCGAGCGGCGTCAGATTGCTTGCCGTGGTTCTCCAGCTCGAACTCGGATTCTGAGCCGGTTCTCTTCGCCAGTGGCCGAGGAGGCCTTCGACAGTCATTCCATCACCATCCGTTCTGACGGCTGGTCGGATCTGCCATCGGGCTGCTCTGCCCGTAACCGGGGTGAGGTCACCCCCAGACATGACAAGGGGCATCAATGATGTCTTACGACGATACAGACCCGGTGATCTTTCCAGCCGGTGCCGCGACGCAGACCAGTGCCGCGGAGGCCGCGCAAGGCGAGTGGGATGCCGTTGTCGTCGGTGGCGGCATGGCAGGTTCCATCGTCGCCGAGCAATTGGGCCAGGCAGGTTACAAGGTGGTGATTCTCGAAGCCGGCCCCGGCAAGGACCTGGACATCGCCGAGTACGAGTCGTACCTGTCGCGGTTCTACGGCGCGATCGTCAAGGACAACCAGTCTCCGTACCCGTTCAACCCGAATGCCCGGATGCCCAGGAGCACCGACACGATGCCGGTGCGTCCGGAGACACCCCGAGACGACTTCTACCTCGTGCAAGAGGACAAGTACTGCACGGACACCACCTTCACCCGGGTCCTCGGCGGCACCTCCATGCATTGGGAGGGGAAAGCGCTGCGCATGCTTCCCGAGGACTTCGACCTGCGAACCAAGTACAACCAGGGCCTGAACTGGCCTCTCAGCTATGACGACCTGGAACCCTACTACCGCAAGGCCGAGGCCGAACTGGGCGTAGCCGCCGAAGTCGAGGACCAGGCGTACCTGGGAATGCATTTCCCCAAGGGATACGTGTTCCCGATGCACCGCATGCCGCTGTCCTATCTCGACCAGACGGTCGCCCGGGGTGTGAACGGCATGCGGGTCAACCTGGCGGACGACGAATACACCCTCCAGGTACGGAGCTTTCCGCAGGCCCGTAACGGCGTGCCGAACGCCGCGTACGACGGCGGCAAGGGCTTCGTCCCGGTCGGCGCGGTGAGCACGAGCCAGGTGGAAGAGGGCGAACGCTGTCAGGGCAACACCAACTGCGTCCCGCTCTGCCCCGTGCAGGCCAAATACCACTCGGGAAAGACGCTTGCCAAGGCGCTCAGCAAGGGCAACGTCAAGATCGTGACGCAAGCCGTCGCATCCAAGGTCGAGATCAACGAGTTCGACCGACGGGTGGCCGGGATCACCGTCAAGAAATATGAATCGCTCAACTCGGAGAAGTACGAGGAGTACACGGTGAAGGGCACCGTCTACATCCTCTGCGCGCACGCCATCGAGAACGCCCGGCTCATGCTGGCCTCCGACATGCAGCGCCTGAGCCGCAGCAAGCTGATCGGCCGCAACCTGATGGACCACGCGTACCTGCTGACCTGGGGCCTGCTGCCCGAGCCGGCCGGCACGATGCGAGGCACGACCTGCACGGGCGGGATCACCGACCTGCGCGGCGGGCGATTCCGTGCGACCCAGGCCGGATTCGGCGTGGACATCCACAACGACGGCTGGGGGTGGGCGACCGGCTCGCCCTATACCGACCTGGTCGAACTCGTGGACAAGCAGGGCCTGCGCGGGCAGGACTTGCGGAGGACACTCGGGAACCGGATCTCCCGGCAACTCCTGCTGGCCTTCATGATCGACCTGCTGCCCGACAGGAACAACACGGTCACCGTGGACGAGCGATACAAGGATGCCCTCGGCAACTTGAAGCCGGTCGTGTCGTTCAAGATCCCGTCCTACACGATGCGGGGCGCCGCGTTCGCCCGCAAGCTCGCGACCGACATCTTCGAGAAGCTCGGCGCCGAGGACAGGACCACGTACGACAAGAACAGCTACAGCGCCGTCGAGTACGACGGCCAGTTGTACAACATCGTGGGCGGCAACCACCTGGCGGGCACTCACATCATGGGGACCGACCCGGCGAACTCCGTGGTCGACCACACCCAGCACTCGTGGGACCACGACAACCTCTACCTTGTCGGGCCCGGCAGCATGCCCTCGATCGGGACGTCCAACATCAGCCTGACCATGGCGGCGCTCGCCTTCCGCAGTGCGGCCCACATCGTCAAGTACCTGCGCACCGCGAAGGCGCCGGCCGTCGTCCGCAGCTAGACGGCTCACAGACCGGCCGGTTGAACGCGACACCGCCCACCGTCCACCGCCCACGATTGGGGGAACATGTCCGTTTCGGAATCAGAGCCCGCTCCGGACCCCGAGATCAAGACCATCGAGGAGCTGTACGACTACCTCTACAAGGGGCTCCAGCTGGAGCATGCGACGCTCCCGCCCTACCTGACCGCGCTCTACTCGCTACGTCCGGGGACGAACTCGGATGCCCGGCATGTCATCAGGGTCGTGGCCGTCGAGGAGATGCTGCACCTCACCCTGGTCGCGAACGTCCTGAACGCCGTGGGCGGGAAGCCGGACCTCACCAAGCCGGGATTCGTGCCGAATTACCCGACGCGCCTGCCGTGCGGTCCCGATTACTTCGACGTCCACCTCCGGCCGTTCTCGCGCGAGGCTCTCGACACGTTCCTGAAGATCGAGAAGCCCCCGGAGCCGGCTGCCGAGGAAGACAGGTTCGTACCGATGGACTGGGCGGCCCTTGGACTGACGTCCGACGGCGCGCCGCCGCCTCCGGAGAAAATGGCGGAACTCGAGGAGTCCGGGACCGTCTTCGGCCTCGTCCCCGGAGATCCCACCAGGCGTTTCTCGAGCATCGGCGAGTTCTACGAGGAGATCATCCGGGGCATCAATCACCTGGAGGACCAGGCCCGTCAGGCGGGGACGACGATTTTCACCGGTGATCCCGCCCGCCAGGTGACTCCCGAGTACTTCTACTCCGGTGGCGGCGATGTGATCGAGGTGACCGGCCGCGACACCGCGGTCGCGGCGCTCACCCTCGTCGCGGAGCAGGGCGAAGGGCTGCACGGCGGCATCTACGACAGCCAGGACGAACTCGCCCACTACTACAGGTTCCAGCAGCTGGAGAAGGGGAGGTACTACCAGAAGGGCGATAAGCCGAACGACCCTACCGGCCCGCTTCTGCACGTCGACTGGGATGCCGCCTATCCGGTGAAGCCGGACATCAAGCTGACGGACCTCTCGAGAGACCCGGAAGTCCGGGCGGCGGCCGAGGAATTCAACCAGTTCTACGCCACCTTCCTGACCAACATCAATCTGGCCTACAACGGTCAGCCCGACCTTCTGCTCAAGGCGGTTTGGGAGATGTTCCGCGTGCGAGACAGCATGAACCGGCTCATCCGCAACCCGCTCACCGGACATCCAGGGAAGAACGCCGGCCCGACATTCGAGATCTAAGGCCGTCGAAGGAGGCGGGATCATGACGCAAACAACGGACACGGAAAAGAATCTGCGCGATTTCGTGAAGTTCTCAGCCGCTGTGACCGGGTTCAGCGAGTTCGACCTCTGGGGAACCGGTCAGGCGGAGGAGTACTACAAGACGGTGGTGAATCAAGAAGGGCCGGACGCGATCCGGAAGGTGATTGCTTCCGATCCCTCCGCCGTCCCCTCCGATCCAGTGGTGAACAGCATCATCAAGCTCTGGTACGTCGGCGTCTGGTACGGCCCGGAACTGGTGGGACGCATGGACGTGGCGGCCTGGACGGCGCCCGGGCGGAGCGGAGCGAAGCCCGCCGTTCCGGATGACAGCCGGCCCGAGGGAAGCCGGGCCTGGGTCATGTCCGGACAACACCGGGCCGGGGAAGATCCCGCGCACGGCGGAAACGAGCGCAAACCGCTGTTCGTCGTCTCCCCCGACGCCTACACCGAGGGCCTGTTGTGGCGGGCGATCGGCGCCCACCCGTCCGGCGCGAAGGCACCGGGCTACGGATCGTGGGTCAATCCGCCCGTATTCGAGGACTGACAAGAGGAGCAAGTGTCATGACCAGCACGGTCTCGAACCTGGGTCCCGACAGGGTGTCACTCGGCGTGACGCCGACACTGTGGTGGAACGACGACTTCCCACTGATCGACATCGGGATCCCGTTCGAGCAATGCGTGAGCGAGATGGCGCTCGCGGGATTCCAGGGCTGCAGCATCGGTCACAAGTACCCGGCCGACCCCGACGTGCTCAAGGAAGAACTCGACCTGCGCGGTCTGAGGGTGTCCGAGCCCTGGGTGAGCACCTACTTCACCATCGGTGAAGAAGAACGGACCGTCGAAAACCTCAAGAGGCAACTGGAGTTCCTCGAGAAAGTGGGCGGCAAGGACATCGTGGTCGCAGAATTCGGACTGTCGTCGCACCTGCAGCCCATCCCGGTTTTCGATCACCGCCCCGAGTTCACCGACAAAGAATGGGGGCTCCTCACCAGCGGGCTCAATAAAATCGGTGAGCTGGCCGCGAACAAGAACCTGCGGCTGTGTTACCACCATCACATGGGCACTGGCGTGCAGACGGCCGAGGACATCGACAGGTTGATGGAGGGCACCGACTCGAACCTCGTGCATCTGCTGCTCGACACCGGGCATCTCCGGTTCGCGGGCGACGACCCGCTCACGACCGCGGAAAAACACAAGCAGCGGATCAAGCACGTTCATCTCAAGAACGTCCGCCAGCCCGTGGTCGACAAGGTGGAGAGCGACCGCCTGTCCTTCCAGGAGGGAATCCTGGAAGGCGTCTTCACCGTGCCCGGAGACCCGGAAGGCGCGATCGACTTCAAGCCCATCCTCTCGACGCTGGACAATGCCGGCTACGAGGGATGGCTGGTCGTCGAGGCCGAACAGCACCCGGCGAAGGCACACCCGCTGACCTACGCCAAGATGGCCCGTCGTTACCTCACCGAAGTCCTGGGATGGTGACGATGAGCACACGCGACATCTATCTCAGCTTCTTCATGTTCACCGTCAACCTGCACCCGGATGATCCCAAGTACACCGAGGTCATCGTCGGGCACATGAAGAAACTGCAGGAAATCGGGTACGCGGGCTTCGACCTCCCCGTTTTCCCGAACGGTACGGGCGACCCCCAAGCGGACGTACCCCGCTACGAAAAGCTCAGGAAGGCTCTCGACGCAGCCGGCTTGGACAACGTAGGTCTGACCACCAACGTGGCCACGACACCGGCCTACAACCCCACATCGCTGAAAGCCGAGGAACGCGAGGCGGCCCTGGCCTACCTCAAGTCCAGGGTGGACATCACAGCGGCCCTGCGCGGCACCATCATGGCGGGCCCCGTCCTGTTCCCCTACAACGTGTTTCCCACCCTCAACGGCGAACCGCTGTGGAGTGACGCGCTGCAGGACTGGTTGCGGCCCCGGTACGAGATCGCGCAGCCGCTCTTCGAGCGGCTCGCCGAACACGCGGCGGAGAAGGGCGTCCAGGTCGCCATCGAACCCGTCGACCACTGGGAGACACCGGCTCCGAACATGGTGCGCGACGTGCTCGACTTCCTCGCCGGCCTGCGCAGTCCGCAGATCGGCGTGTGCGTGGACAGCTCCCACGTCGTCCTCGGCAGCAGCGGCCCGGAGGCGTACCTCCGCGACATCCGGGATGCCGCCGGTCAGCGGCGCCTGCACTACGTGCAGGTGTCCCCGCCGGACCGCGGCGAGGTCGCGGACAGCTGGATCCCCTGGCGCGCGTTCCTCGAGCCCATCCTGCCCGTGTACGACGGCCCGCTGCTCATCGAAGTCTTCAACGCCATCCCGGAGTTCCACGCTTCGTTGCGGCTGACGCGGCGGAAGTTCTGGATCCCCGGGGAGGACGATCCGGTTCCGGGCGTGCCGAGCGCCTATGAGGTCGCCGAGGCCGGGATCAGGAAACTGCGTTCGGAGCCGGCCCCGCTGAACGCGACATGATCCGGGCTGCCCATCGGGCAAGGCGCCGTGAACGGTTCATCGCGAACATCGTCACTGTCAGGCCGGTGCCGCTCGAAGCGCTGCGACGGTGCCCCGGCTGAAGCACGCGCGCATCCGTGACGCGGGACCTGCGCGACATCACAGCACGCCGCCGTGGCTTGCCCGGCCACGGCCGCAGATCACGGCGGCGGACGGAGGCAGAAGCGCTTCGGCCCAGTCGGCCTTGCCGGTGTCCATCGGCGCGGAGAACACCCGTCGGCGGCCAAGAGGCCGCGTGACACTCACTGGCATCCGGTCCATCGCCGCACCCCCCGCGACCACGGCGCCGGCCGTGGCGCGATCCGCACGGCTGTCGCCGGCCTCCCTCCCGACCACGCCGCCGACGTGCCGGCCCCGGCGCCGGAGTCACCGGTCACGCCCGACATGGCCGGACGCGCGGAAGCGAGAGGCGCGTCTTTCCTGCGGCGTGCCGCATCACGAGGTGGTTCCGGTCAGTCGGTGGCCGTCAGTGCCTGGCGTGCGGCGCTGAGGATCTCATCGGAGAGCGGGGAGCCTTTGGTGGCCCGGGAGAGAACGAGTGCGCCGAGCATGGTGCACAGCCGGGTGATGCCGTCCTGGTCCTTGGTGCCGAGCCAGTCGGCGAAGTCGCCCACTCCCTGGGTGTAGACGCGGCGGGCCTCGCTTTCCCCGCCGTCACGGGCCATGTCGGTGGCGAGTGCGGCGACGGGGCACCCGTCTGCCGCGCTGTCGCGGTGCTCGGCGGAGAGGTAGGCGTCGATCAGCGCCCGCTGGGCGGCGTCGCGCTGCCCGGCGTGCTGATCGAGCCCGTCCGTGTGGTGCCGGGCGAGTTCGCCGAACGCATGGGCGGTGGCTTCGTCGATGAGTGCCTCTTTGGAGGCGAACTGCTTGTAGAAGCCGCCGTGGGTCATACCTGCCGCCTTCATGAGGTCGGCGACGCTGACGTGGGTCCCCCGTTCCCGGAACAGGCGGGACGCGGTTTCCACGACCCGTCGGCGGTTCTCCAGCGCCTGCGCCTGCGATACGCGGCCCATCCGCCACCTCCCGATTGGATGTCGACTGGCATCTATCGTAGACCAGTGGTTAGATTGGCGTCGTAATCTAAATGGCGCGGGCCGCTTGACGGCGGCCGTGACACCGGGAGCGGGCATGGAACTGAAGGACGCGGTAGCAGTGGTCACCGGAGCCAACCGGGGGCTCGGGCGGCATCTGGCCGCACAGCTCGTGGAACGCGGAGCCAAGGTGTACGCAGCGGCTCGTCGCCCTGAAGGGGTAGACCTTGCGGGTGTCATCCCGCTGCGGCTCGACCTGGCGGACGCGGAGTCGATCCGAGCGGCGGCTCGCACCGCCTCCGACGCGACGCTGCTGGTCAACAACGCGGGCATTTCCACCGGGACGCCCCTGGTGGCGGGCAGCCCGGACGCGGTGCGCCTGGAGATGGAGGTGAACTTCTTCGGCCCGCTCGCCGTGACGCGGGCTTTCGCCCCGGTCATCGAGTCCAACGACGGCGGCGCCGTTCTCAACGTGCTGTCGGTCCTGTCCTGGCTGCATCCCGCCGACCTCGGCGCCTACGCCGCGGCTAAGGCCGCGGCATGGGCGCTGACCGACGCGGCCCGGGAGGAGCTGGCGCCCCGCGGCATCACCGTCACGGCCCTGCACGTCGGATACATGGACACCGACATGGCCGCCGACGTTCCCGCCGGCCAGAAGACCGACCCCGCCGAGGTCGCCGCCCAGGCCCTGTCCGGCATCGAGCGGGGTCTGCCCGAGGTCCTCGCCGACGAGACCACGCGGCGGGTGAAGCAGAGCCTGGCCGCATCGCCGAACGCGGCGTGAGGCGCGCCCGCCGCAGCGGCGTGGGCGTCATGAACAAGCGGTGAACACCAGGAAACACCTCGCACCGGGGCCGCACGAAGCGGGCGGAGATCCCATCCCTGTGCGGACGAGACAGGAAGACGGCGATGAAGGCCTACCTGATCCAGAAGTACGGTGACCAGTCCGCGGTGCGCGCCGCCGAGATACCCGATCCGGAGCCGGGCGCAGACGAGGTGCTGGTCAAGATCCATGCGGCGAGCGTCAACCCGCTGGACTTCAGGATCCGCGACGGCGACTTCAAGCTGATCCTCCCGTACCGCCTCCCCCTCGTGCTGGGCAACGACCTCGCCGGAGTGGTGGTCCGGGTCGGCTCGGCCGTCACCCGGTTCTCGGTGGGTGACGAGGTCTACGCCCGGCCCGGCAAGGACCGCATCGGAACCTTCGCCGAACTCATCGCCGTCCACCAGAACGACCTGGCCCACAAGCCGGCCACCCTCACCATGGCGGAGGCCGCCTCCCTCCCCCTGGTAGCCCTCACCTCATGGCAGGCGCTGGTCGAGAGGGCACAGGTCCAGCCGGGCCAGAAGGTCCTGATCCACGCGGGATCCGGTGGAGTGGGCACCATCGCCCTCCAACTGGCCAGGTACTTGGGCGCACACGTGGCCACCACCGCGAGCGCGGCCAACGCCGCCCTGGTCCAGGAACTCGGCGCGGACATCGTCATCGACTACCGCGCCCAGGACTTCGAGGAGCTCGTGGAGGGCTACGACGTCGTCCTGGACACCCTCGGCGGCAAGACCCTGGAGAAGTCGCTGCGGGTCCTCAAGCCAGGCGGGAAGGTCATCAGCATCGCCGGGCCGCCCGACGCGGACTTCGCCCGCCAGCTCGGCGCGAACCCGTTCCTGCGGCAGGTGATGAACGCGCTGGGTTCCAAGACCCGACGCCACGCCAAGCGCCGGGGCGTGACCTATTCCTTCCTGTTCATGAAGGCCGACGGCGACCAGTTGCGCGAACTCACCCGGCTCGTGGACGCCGGAGCGATCCGCCCCGTCGTCGACCGTGTCTTCCCCTTCGAGCAGACCCGCGAAGCCATGGAGTATGCCGAGAAGGGCCGCGCCAAGGCCGGCAAGGTCGTCATCGCGATGGCGTGAGGGCCGGCACTCGCCACACCGCCGACGGGTCCCGGTCAGCGAGGGGATCCCGCCTCTCCACCACCCCTGCCTTTCGCATCCGGCAGGAGCCGGGCATGAGCGCACCGAGCAGTTCCCCCACGCCCACCGCGTCGTCGTACGAGGACGTGCCGACCCGTTCGGTGTCCGTGTGCGGTGTCGACTTCGTCTACCGGCGTCCCGGCCCGGAGAAGGGCGGCGCACCGCTGATCCTGCTCCACCACCTGACCGCCGTCCTGGACGACCGGGACCCCGCGTCATCGACGGACTCACCGCCCGGCGCCAGGTGATCGCCTTCGGCGACCGCGGGGTCGGCGCGTCGGGCGGCTCCGCCCCCGACACCATCGAAGCGATGGCCCGCGACGCGGTGCTGTTCACCCGAGCCCCGGGCTTCGGGCAGGCCGGCCTGCCCGGCCTGTCGATGGGCGGCTTCATCGCCCAGCTCAGCGCGGCCGAGGAACCGCAGCTGGTGCGCAGGCTCGTCCTCGCGGGTGCCGGCCGCGCCGCAGGCCGGGGCATCGACAAGGGCACCGCACTCACCCTCCGGGCCATCCTGAAGGGCTCGAAGGCCATCCACCGGTGGGGCCTCCAGCCGCCGGCCGACCTGTGCGGCATCCGCCAGCCGGCCATGGTGGCCAACGGCGAGAGCGACCGGATGGTGCCGGGCGAGAACACCCTCGACCTCGCCGCACGCCTGCGCCACCCCGAACTCGCCAGGACCCTCGCGTTCCTCGAAGCACGGCCCGGCGCCCGACCGCTGGTGCCACATCCCCCGCCGCCTCGTTCCGGGCGCGGCCAGGACGAGACGGACCCGGGCGAGCCGG
The DNA here is from genome assembly GCF_011820545.1 of Streptomyces sp. DSM 40868. Classification (NCBI taxonomy): domain Bacteria; kingdom Bacillati; phylum Actinomycetota; class Actinomycetes; order Kitasatosporales; family Streptomycetaceae; genus Streptomyces; species Streptomyces sp. DSM 40868. The sequence goes on along the minus strand of NZ_CP050504.1, from coordinate 5,589,301 downwards.
CCCGCCCTCGGTCGGACGCCCTCCCGCCCGCCGGCGGTTGTGCCGCCTTCGTACGACTCGCTGGTCGGGGTTCTCACCCCTTCGGGCGGTTCCGGCCCGCTGAGCGCGTCGGTGCCCGGCCCGCATCAGTCGTGTGACGGGTGCTCAGCGCCTCGTCTCGTACCTGGTCAGGAGCACACCGCAGGGAAAGGTCCGCGTCTCCACCAGGTTCAGGTTCACCCAGTTGTCCAGGGCCGTGAAGAACGGCGTGCCACCGCCCACCAGGACCGGCGCGGTGGCCAGCACGTACTCGTCGACCAGCCCGGCTCGCATGGCCGCCCCCGCAAGCGTCGCGCCGCCGATGTCCATCGGGCCGCCGTCCTCGGCCTTGAGCCGGGTGATCTCGGCGACCGCGTCGCCGGTGACCAGGCGGGTGTTCCAGTCGACCTTGTCGATCGTCGAGGAGAACACCACCTTCGACATGTCCCGCCAGCGGCGCGCGTACTCGATCTCAGCCGGGGTGGCGTCGGGCCGCTGGTCTCCGGTCGGCCAGTAGGAACTCATCGTCTGCCACAGCTTGCGCCCATACAGCGTCAGGTCGGTCGCCCGCAACCGGTCGGACCAGAACTGGAACAGCTCGTCGCTCGGCACGCTCCAGCCGATGTCGTCGCCGGGCGCGGCGATGTAGCCGTCCAGGCTCAGGTTCATGCCGTAGATCAGTTTCCGCATGGTGCCAGCCTGCGCGCGGACCGGCGCGCACGGAAGACCCATCGGTCCGCGATCCGAGCCCGCGGCTGGTCCTCGTGCTCGGCGAATCAACCGCGGTCTCATCACTCCGCCGGAGAAATGACGTCGATCTGAGACTGACCCTGGGTGAGGTCACGGTGAGACAACAGAGAACCAGCAGGTCACAGAAGGTCGGTATGTCTTGGGCTTCGAGATCCCGCGATCCCATTTCGCGTCGATCTCCAAAGTCACCTGAAGGGAAAGGGGTGGCCGACCAGAGGCCCGGAGGTGCAAGCTGATCCGTTTCCCGTCGTGAGGAGAAGTACATGGAGATCCGGCCGCTTGAGGAGCTGCGCGCTGCGGACGATCTGTCTCTGGCGTTCACCCCCTACGGGCTCGGCCGCCGCATGAAGCCCGAAGACGCCGCGGAGTTCCAGCAGCGGCAGATCGCCGACTGTGACCTGGCGGAGGGCGTCGCGGCAGGAACACGCGACTCCTTCGAGCGGCTGCGCACCGTCTTCGCCTACGGCGTGCTGTGCTACGACGTGTACACCATGGTCGGCGACCAGGCGCTCCTGATCTACGAGCAGGCGTTGCGCGACCGCTTCATGGAGTGGTGCTCCGGCACCATCACCTTCCGTCTCCCCCAGGCCCCGGACGTCTCCTACACCGTCACGTCGTACGACGACGTCAAGAAGCGCGCGGACAGGATGACGCGGCAACGCGCGAAGCTGGTCGTCGACACCCACGCCATCGAGTTCAACGGAATGCTGCACGGGCTCCGCCTGTGGGCACGTACGGCGGGTCTGCTCCGCGGGCGGCGCAGCCGAGCGGTCGAAGACGCACTGGCCAAGCTGCGTAACTACGTTGCCCATCCCTCCGGCCACCATGTCGATACTCCTGTCGGGGCGGCCCGAACGGTGCGGGACCTGGCGGAGTTGATCAACCAGCTGTGGGGGCAGGCCACCCCCGACGGGCGCCTGTACCCGGCACCCCTGCACCGGGAGATCACCGTGCTGAGCTGGAACGGTTCCGGGCAGGCGCGGATGGAACCCGCCGACGCGCTCACCGCTCCCGACCCCATGGAAGATGACGAGAACGACGAGTACCAGTACGTCGTGGTGCGGGCCATCCCCTTCATCCCGGGCAGTCGCTGGAATGACGCTCACTGGGCGGAGTTCGACACCCGCTACGACACCACACGGTTCCCGACGGATTACCTGTGGGGGCCGGGCACCCGAGAGGAGGCCCGGGCGTGGCTGGAACAGGAGCGCCCCGAGGGCGACAGCGTCGACTTCACCGACCGGGTGTTCCTCATCCAGGACCACGGCCGCCTGCTGCCGCCGATGCGGCCGGCGGTGGCGGCCGGACTGCCCGACGCCGAACGGGGCGGGGTCTGGCATGCCGTGCGGGCCGATTTTCCAGACGACGCCTATGCGCACGTCCGAGGCTCCAGGGAGCGCAGCGCCGGTCACGCCCGCCGCCCCGGAGACTGTCCTGCCTGCTCTGCTGAGGTCCTTGGCTCCGGCACCTACGACGAAGCCCTTCGTGCTGCTGCCGCCGCTCTGGGACCGATCCAGGCGGTGCACCTGCCCTCCGTCCGGCTCCCCTCATCGATCTTCTGGCCCGACCGACCGTGAGCAGTAGAACGCGCGGAGACGGGTGGCGGGCCACAACACAAGTCGCCATGGGCCGTGACCTCGACCGCGCCATGTCGGCAGGAGCCATGCAGATCGGCAGCCCGCCGCCCGGCCCCGGGGAGAGCCCAAGCCCGTGCCAGGGTTATCCCCATGGACCCCATGATCCCCGCACGCGTCCCCGACGAGGCGCCGCTCACCTACGCCGACAGCTTCGACATACCGGTCCTGTTTCGTAACGGGCCCGCGGACAAGCCCAAGAGGCAGTGGCGGACGGCCGAGCACAAGGAGTGGACCGGGTCGGACGGGTTCCCGGCAGCGGATGGCTGGTACGCCCCGACGACCACGTGGCGCGAGATCATCAAGGCCGCCACCGAGGTCGGCCGCGACGTCACCCCGCACCTGCAGAACCAGCCGCAGTACGCGCACGGTGAACTCGTCGCCCGGGTCGCCCCGCTGTACGCCTACCTCGGTGCGCACCCCGTCGAGCCCCGGCACCCCGTACCGGGGGCCAAGGGCCGGCGCCTGACCCTGAACCCGGTCTACGCGCACGGAACCGAGCGCACCGCGAAGAACGCCGCCGCCTACCGGTTGGGCATGACGATGACCGAGTGGGCCTGCCGCTCGCTGCTCGGCCTCGGGCAGACCGAACACCTCGAACTCGGCGGCCCCATCCCCGCCCTGAGCAACACCTTCAAGGATCCGAAGAAGAAACTGCCCGACCTGTGGGGACGGCACGAGACGGAGAAGATGTACTGGCTGATCGAGGCCAAGGGCGGTGCCGTCGGCGTAGGCACGCTCCGCAAGGGGTGGGCGCAACTGGAGGCCGGCAGCAAGATCCTCGGCGCGTACGCGCACCGTACCGTGCTGGTCGGTGCCTCCGTGCGGCCCGGAGACGACCTCTTCCTCACCATCGACCACGACCTGCACCCCGGCCAGCCGCCGCTCATCCCAGGTGGATACGACACCGATGACCAGGCAGCCGCGGGTCCGGGGAATCTTGAAGACCGCCTCGGCGACAGCGACGACGCGCTCATCGGCGCGGCCCGCGCCCAAATGCTCACCTACCTGGCGCTGCGGTCCGCTCCCGCGTCTCAGCTGCGCACGGTGCCTGTGCCGGCCGACCGTGCGTCCCGTCACCGGCGCTCGGGTCTGACCACTCCCTTGGAAAACGACACTCTCACGCTCGCTCTGCGGGCCGACGCCCGCGGAGTGGCGCCCCACGTCGAGGAGCACACCCTGCGTGCCGGGATCCGCTCCATGGGGCTCGACGACTTCCTCACCTGTCGCATCCCCGGTACCGAGGTCCACCTCGGCATGTCCCGGAAGCTGTTCGCCGCCTGCGAGCGCCTCCACGAGGAAGACCTCGCCATCGCCCGGAGTACCCCGGGGCTGCGCGCCGAGGACCAGCTCGCCGACGACTCGGGGCTCAGCGAGGACGCCCAGGAAGAACAGCGACTCACCCGGCGACAGATCTTCCGCGAGCAACAGGAGGAAGCCCGCCCCCGGCTGCGCCCCCTGCTCCGTGAAGCCTACGAACGGGGCGCGACGAGCAACTGGAGCCACCTGTTGCGCCGTCCCGAGGAACCGAAGCTCGATCTGGAGGGTGACGAGGGTCTCCTCGAAGCAGCGACGCCGGAGACGTACCTGGCCGTCAGCCGCTACGACGTACCCCCGACCCACGCCTAGTGCTCCAGTCAGTAATCGTTGTCTGAGCTGGTCGACCTCGTTGTTCCAGTCATCGTGGGGATGGACGAGGCCGACCTGGGCGGCTGGCGAGTCGGCGTCGGGGTTCGCCCGTGTGGCGGGCCGGTTCTCGCGGGTGGATCCGCGGTGGCGGATGCGGGACTACGTGCGTGGTCTGCCGGCTCCGGTGGAGCGGAGGAACGGCTGGCAGCTGCCGCACCCCGGACGAGGTTCTGATCGTCGGCGACACCGGCTTCCTGAAGAAGGGCACCGCCTCTGCCGGCGTGCAGCGGCAGTACTCGGGCACCGCCGGCCGCACCGAGTACTGCCAGATCGGGGTTTTCGCCGCGTATGCCTCCTCCAAAGGAAGGGGCTTGGCGGACCGGGAGCTTTACCTGCCCAAGTCCTGGACCTCGAATGCGGACCGATGCCGGGCGGCGAAAGTCCCTGACAGCCGTGGTTTCGCGACCAAGGGAGAACTGGGCCCGCGCGATAATCCTGCGGGCTCTTGCCTCCCCCCTCCCGATCGCCTGGGTGACGGGCGACTGGGCCTCGGTCCCCTCCTCGATCCGGAGATCGACAACGACGGGCAGGTGCGGGCTCGTTTCCGCGAGGGTCTTCGGAGCCGTGAAGGAAGTGTGAGCGCAAGCTGCTCGGCGGTACCCGAGCCTCTTGCGGAGTCGCGACCCGGTAATGAGCACGGGAACTGCACCGGCACCCCGACACAGGGGAAAACCAGGGGTCCGACCCCGAAGAGCCGGACCCCATCTGACCCGCACATTTGCCAGATCAGCGATGTAGCGGTACGTCACCCGCTACACATTGAAGCGGAACTCCACCACATCCCCGTCCTGCATCACGTAGTCCTTGCCCTCCATGCGGGCCTTGCCCTTGGCTCGGGCCTCGGTGACGGAGCCGGCTTCCACCAGGTCGTCGAAGGAGATGACCTCGGCCTTGATGAAGCCCTTCTGGAAGTCGGTGTGGATGACACCGGCCGCCTCGGGGGCCGTGGCGCCCTTCTTGATGGTCCAGGCGCGGGACTCCTTGGGGCCTGCCGTCAGGTACGTCTGGAGGCCGAGGGTGTCGAAGCCGACGCGGGCCAGGGTCGCGAGGCCCGGCTCGTCCTGGCCGACGGACTGGAGGAGCTCCAGGGCCTCCTCCTCGTCCAGCTCGGCGAGGTCCGCCTCCAGCTTGGCGTTGAGGAAGATCGCTTCCGCGGGAGCGACCAGCGCGCGCTGCTCGTTCTTGAAGTCCTCGTCCACCAGCTCGTCCTCGTCGACGTTGAAGACGTAGAGGAAGGGCTTCGTCGTCAGCAGGTGCAGGTCGTGGAGGAGCTCCGCGCGCTCGCTGCCCTGGACGATGCCGTGGGCGAAGAGCGTCTCGCCCTTCTCCAGGATCTCCTTGGCCTCCTCGACGGCCTTGACCTTGGGCGCGACGTCCTTCTTGATCCGCGACTCCTTCTGGAGGCGGGGCAGGACCTTCTCGATGGTCTGGAGGTCGGCGAGGATCAGCTCGGTGTTGATCGTCTCGATGTCGTCCTTCGGCGAGACCTTGCCGTCGACGTGGACGACGTTCTCGTCCTTGAAGGCGCGGATGACCTGGCAGATCGCGTCGGACTCGCGGATGTTCGCCAGGAACTTGTTGCCCAGCCCCTCACCCTCGGAGGCGCCGCGCACGATGCCGGCGATGTCGACGAAGTCGACCGTGGCCGGAAGGATGCGCTCCGACTTGAAGATCGAGGCCAGCTGGGCGAGGCGGGCGTCGGGCACGCCGACCACGCCGACGTTCGGCTCGATCGTGGCGAACGGGTAGTTGGCCGCCAGCACGTCGTTCTTGGTCAGGGCGTTGAACAGGGTCGACTTGCCGACGTTGGGCAGGCCGACGATTCCGATCGTGAGCGACACGTTGCGACTTCCCGTAGTTGAGTGGGCCAGGGGCTGCCAGGGGCCAGAGACCGACACTGGCCGATCCACCAGTTTACGGCGTCCCGCGCGTCCGCCTCACGAGAGCGTCGGACGCCCGGCCAAGCTCCCCCGCCCGGCGTGTCTGGGGGCTGATTCAGCACATAAACAGACCTAGGTTGGTCCCTGTGGAGCAACACAGGCAGCGACCCCCGAACGACGGACCGCGACGCGGCATGCCGCCCCAGCGCCCCAGAGGCCAGCGGCAGCCCCCGCCGTCGTCGGCTCCCGGGGCGTCACCGGTCCCGGGCGCGTCGCCTGCCCATGGGGCGTCGCCGGGTTCCAGGGCTGCGGAGGCTCCGAGGGCTTCGGAAACTCCCATGCGTCCCGTGTCTCCCGCGGCTTCTCCCTCCCCGATGCCCTCCCAGGGCCGACGACGCCCGGGTGGCGCCCGTGGGGGCAGCGGTGGTGGGGCCGGTGCCGGTCGGAGCGGCCGGCGGACCCGGGGGGCGTCCGCGACCGCGCCCCCGGGATCCCGGCTGCCCAATCCCCGGCTGACCGGGCTCGGCAGCGGTCTGTTCTGCGCCGTGGCCATGTTTCTGCTCGGCTGTCTGGACCAGCTGCTGTTCGGCGCCTCCCCGGCGGTCTACGGCGTGCTGTTCCTGCCGGTGTGCGTGCTGACCGCGCTGTGGGTGCGGGTCGGGGACGTGCTGAGCGCGCCCGTGGTGCTGCCGATCGCGTTCGCGGTGGGGCTGCTGCCGGTCGCGGAGGGCGGCGGGGGGCTGCTCGGCCGGCTGATGGGCCTGGTCACCGGGCTCGCCACCCAGGCCGGCTGGCTGTACGGGGGGACGCTGCTGGCCGCGGCGATCGTGCTCGTCCGCCGGGTGCGGTGGGTACGGGGGCGACAGCGGCGCGGCTGACGCCCCCCGGGCTCGGATTCACCGGTCGGCCGGGCGGGTCACTCCCGCCGGAGCTCCACGGAAGCCCCACTGGAGCCCCACTGGAGCCCGCACCGAAGCCCCGCCCAAACCGGTGACCGGGACTACTGCGCCCCCCTCAGCCCGACTGCGCCGCTCGCATCGCCGCTCCCACGATTCCCGCGTTGTTCTGGAGTCGCGCCGGGACGATCTCGGCCTTGACGTCCTCGATGAGGTGCAGGAACTTGTCCGCCTTGCGGCTGACCCCGCCGCCGATGATGAACAGCTCCGGGGAGAACAGCATCTCCACGTGCCGGAGATAGCGCTGGACGCGGCGCGCCCATCGCTCCCAGCTGAGGTCGTGGTCCTCCTTGGCCTTGCTGGAGGCGCGCTTCTCGGCATCGTGGCCGTTCAGCTCCAGGTGGCCCAGTTCCGTGTTGGGGAGCAGGACGCCGTCCACGAAGACGGCGCTGCCGATGCCGGTGCCGAAGGTGAGCAGGATGACCGTGCCCCGGCGGCCCCGGCCGGCGCCGAACTCCATCTCGGCGACGCCCGCCGCGTCCGCGTCGTTCACCACGGTCACCGGCAGGCCGCCGAGCCGGTCGGCGAACAACGCGCGCGCGTCCGTGTCGATCCAGCCCGGGTCCACGTTCGCCGCCGTACGGACCGTGGCGCCGCCGGTGACCACTCCGGGGAAGGTCAGGCCGACCGGCCCGGTCCACCCGAAGTGGTCCACCACCTGCTTGACCCCGTCGGCGACGGTGTCGGGCGTCGCCGGGTGCGGGGTGAGCACCTTGTGGCGCTCCTGGGCCAGGTCGCCCCGCTCGAGATCCACGGGAGCGCCCTTGATCCCGGATCCGCCGATGTCCACGCCGAAGATCTGCATGGCTCCACGTTACGACGGACCACTGACAGTCACGCCGCGGGTGTGCCGCTCCCGCCGCGCTCGGCCACCAGTGCCGCCGCCTCCTCGCGCAGGTCGCGGCGCAGTTCCTTGGGCAGCGAGAAGGTGATGGTCTCCTCGGCCGCCCTGACCAGCTCCACATCGCCGTAGCCGCGCTCGGCGAGCCACTCCAGGACCTGCTCGACCAGCACCTCGGGCACGGAGGCGCCGGAGGTGACGCCGACGGTCGTCACGCCCTCCAGCCAGGACTCGTCGATCTCGTCGGCGAAGTCGACCAGGTGGGCGTCGCGGGCGCCGGCCAGCTTGGCGACCTCGACCAGCCGCTTGGAGTTGGAGGAGTTGCGCGAGCCGACGACGATGACCAGCTCGGCCTCGGCGCCCATCTGCTTCACCGCGAGCTGGCGGTTCTGGGTGGCGTAGCAGATGTCGTCGCTGGGCGGGGAGACGAGGCCCGGGAACTTCGTCTTCAGGGCGTCGACGGTCTCCATGGTCTCGTCGACGGAGAGGGTGGTCTGGGAGAGCCAGACGACCTTGGAGGGGTCGCGGACCTCCACCTTGTCGACGTCGTCGGGGCCGTCGACCAGCTGGATGTGGTCGGGGGCCTCGCCGGAGGTGCCGATGACCTCCTCGTGGCCCTCGTGTCCGATCAGGAGGATGTCGTAGTCCTCACTGGCGTACCGGACGGCCTCCTTGTGGACCTTGGTGACCAGGGGGCAGGTGGCGTCGATGGTGGCGAGCCGGCCCTGGCGGGCCTCCTCGTGCACCACGGGCGCGACGCCGTGCGCCGAGAACATGACGATGTTGCCGGGCGGCACTTCCTCCGTGCGCTCTACGAAGATGGCGCCCTTCTTCTCCAGGGTCTGCACCACGTACTTGTTGTGGACGATCTCGTGCCGGACGTAGATCGGGGCCCCGTACTGTTCCAGGGCTTTCTCGACGGCGATCACGGCGCGGTCCACGCCGGCGCAGTAGCCCCGGGGGGCGGCGAGCAGGACACGGCGGCCAGACGAAGCGGTCATGCGTCCCATCGTAAGGCCGCGTTCACAAGCGCAGAGATCGCTTCCCCACACCCCGCGGGGAAGACTTGTGTGTATGTCCAACACCGGAACGACGACCTCCGGGGCCGACGAGGGCCATCGCCTCCGGCGCAGCCTGGGCTTGCGGGACCTCGTGGTCTACGGGCTGCTGTTCATCGCCCCGATGGCGCCGGTCGGGGTGTTCGGGGCGCTGGACGCCAGATCGCACGGCGCGGTGGCGCTGGTGTACGCGGTGGCGACGGTCGCCATGGGGTTCACGGCGTTCAGCTACGCGCAGATGGTGCGGGTCGTCCCGCGGGCGGGGTCGGTGTACGCCTACGCGCGCGCGGGGCTCGGCGAGGGGGCCGGGTTCGTCGCCGGCTGGATGGCGATGCTGGACTACGTCCTCATCCCCGCGGTGGCCTATCTCTTCTCCGGGATCGCGATGAACGCGCTGGTCCCGGAGGTGTCCCGGTGGGTGTGGACGGCGCTGGCCGTGGCGCTCACGACCCTGCTGAACCTGTGGGGCGTACGGGCCGCCGCGCGCGTGGGCTTCGCCGTGCTGGCCCTGGAGATCGTGGTCCTGCTGGTGTTCGTGGTCTCGGCCGTCGTGGTGCTGGCGCGCGACGGGGCGGAGCGGGGGCCGCTGTCGCCGCTGACGGGGGACGGTACGCAGGGTGGTTTCGCGGTGGCCGCGGTGCTCGGCGCGGTGTCCGTGGCGGTCCTGTCGTACCTGGGTTTCGACGCCATCGCGACATTCGCCGAGGAGGTCACCGGAGGCTCGGCGCGGGTGGCGCGGGCGCTGCTGTTCTGCCTGGCGCTGGCGGGGGTGCTGTTCGTGGCGCAGACGTATCTGGTGGCACTGCTGGAGCCGGTGTCCTCCGCGGGGCTCGCGCGCGATCCGGGGCGGCAGGGATCGGCCTTCTACGACGCGGTGGACTCCTCGGTGGGCACGTGGCTGCATGATCTGGTGGCCGCGAGCAAGGCGGTCGGAGCGGCGTTCGCGGCGCTGGCGGGGCAGGCGGCGGCCGGGCGGCTGCTGTTCGCGATGGGCCGCGACCGGCGGTTGCCGCGCGCGCTGTCCCGGACGGACGGGGGTGTACCGCGGGTCGCGCTGCTGTGCTCGGCGGTGGTCACGCTGGTCGCGGCGGGGTGGGCGGCCCGGCGGGACGACGGGCTGGACAAGCTGGTCTCGGTGGTCGACATCGGCGCGCTGTCGGCGTTCACGCTGCTGCACGCGAGCGTGGTGGGGTATTTCGTACGACGCCGGGGGCAGGCGAGCTGGTGGCGGCATGTGCTGGTGCCGGTGGTCGGGGCCGGCATCACGGTGGCCGTGGTCGTGGCGGCGTCCGGGGCGGCCCAGGTGGTGGGGGCGGTGTGGCTGGTGATCGGTCTGGGGGTGCTGGTGGGCCAGCGGGGCCGAATTCCCGGATAGCCGGCCTGTGTGCGCCCGGAAGGGGCGCGGGGAGCCGCGCGGGCGACCACGACGGACCCGCACCCGGCAACGCGCGCCCCCGCCCCCACGGCGCACAGCCGCACGGCCGCCCCCTTGTCAGTACCGGCCGTTACTCTCGACCGCATGGCTGTGAACACGTCCCCGGAGTCCCCCCTGCCCGTAGGCGAGGTGTCGCGGCTGATCGGGGGCTGGATCGACCGGCTCGGCGCGGTGTGGGTCGAAGGGCAGATCACGCAGTTGTCGCGCCGCCCCGGCGCCGGTGTCGTGTTCCTCACGCTGCGCGACCCGTCGCACGACATCTCCGTCAGCGTGACCTGCTACCGCCAGGTCTTCGACGCGGTCGCGGACGTCGTCGGCGAGGGCGCCCGGGTCGTCGTCCTGGCGAAGCCCGAGTGGTACGCGCCCCGCGGCCAGCTGTCCCTGCGCGCCGCCGAGATAAGGCCCGTCGGCGTCGGTGAGCTGCTGGCCCGGCTGGAGCAGCTGAAGAAGTCCCTGGCGGCGGAGGGGCTCTTCGCGCCGGAGCGGAAGACGGCGCTGCCGTTTCTGCCGCAGCTGATCGGGCTGGTGTGCGGCCGGGCCTCCGCCGCGGAGCGGGACGTGCTGGAGAACGCCCGGCACCGCTGGCCCGCCGTCCGCTTCGAGGTGCGCAACGTCCCCGTGCAGGGCGTGCACGCCGTCCCGCAGGTCGTGCAGGCCGTCAAGGAACTCGACGCTATGGACGAGGTGGACGTGATCATCGTCGCGCGCGGCGGCGGCAGCGTGGAGGATCTGCTGCCGTTCTCCGACGAGCAGCTGGTGCGGGCGGTGGCCGGCTGCCGTACGCCCGTGGTGTCGGCGATCGGGCACGAGCCGGACACCCCGTTGCTGGACTACGTCGCCGACCTGCGCGCCTCCACGCCGACGGACGCGGCCAAGAAGGTCGTGCCCGACGTCGGCGAGGAGCTGGAGCGGGTGCGGATGCTGCGGGACCGGGCCCGGCGGTGCGCGGCGGCGTTCGTGGAGCGGGAGGAGCGCGGGCTGGCGCACGCCCTGGCCCGGCCGGCGATACAGGATCCGCACCGGATGCTCGACGAGCGCGCCGACCACGTGCTGTCCCTGCTGGAGCGCGGCCGGCGGACCCTGGGGCATCTGCTGGACCGCGCGGACTCGGAGCTGACGCACACGCACGCGCGCGTGGTGGCTCTCTCCCCGGCGGCGACGCTGCGGCGCGGCTACGCGGTGCTGCAACGGGCGGACGGGCACGTGGTGCGCGATCCGGCCGAGGTGACGGCGGGCGAGGCGCTGCGGGCCCGCGTCGCCGACGGTGAACTGACTGTGAAGGTGGACGGATGACGAGCAAGGTGGACGAGGCGCTCTCCTACGAGCAGGCCCGGGACGAGCTGATCGAGGTCGTACGGCGGCTGGAGGCGGGCGGTACGACGCTGGAGGAGTCCCTGGCGCTGTGGGAGCGCGGCGAGGAACTGGCCAAGGTGTGCCGGCGCTGGCTGGAGGGGGCCCGGGCCCGGCTGGACGCGGCCCTGGCCGAGGAAGAGGAGGGCGACGGGGGCTCGGACGAGTAGGACGAGCGGACGGCACGGGTCACGCGGGCTGCCGTCCGGCCGGTACGGGCCGCCCTGGCTGTCAGTGCGCGCCGTTACGGTCACCCCGGCTGTGAGGCGGCTCACCGCACCCCCCTCTTAGTTGAACGTTAAACCTCACTGGCGTAGGGTCGACCGCGTCAGCCGGTCCGGCATCCCGTCGGGCCGGACGCGCACCCCAGGAAGTACACGCATGTCTCTCGTTCTTGACCCCGCCGCCCAGGACCTGCTGTTCCGCGAGGCCCGCACCGCCAACACCTTCACCGACGAGCCGGTGACCGAGGAGCAGGTGCAGGCGATCTACGACCTGGTCAAGTACGGTCCCACCGCCTTCAACCAGAGCCCGCTGCGCATCACCCTGGTCCGCTCCCCCGAGGCCCGGGAGCGCCTGGTCGCGCTCATGGCCGAGGGCAACCAGCCCAAGACCGCCGCCGCCCCGCTGGTCGCGATCCTCTCCGCGGACAACGAGTTCCACGAGGAGCTGCCGGCCCTCTTCCCGCACTTCCCGCAGGCCAAGGACGCGTTCTTCAGCGAGCGCCAGGTCCGGGAGAGCGCCGCCGCGATGAACGCCACCCTCCAGGCCGCGTACTTCATCATCGGCGTCCGCGCCGCCGGCCTGGCCGCCGGCCCGATGACCGGCCTCGACTTCGAGGGCGTCCGCAAGGAGTTCCTGGACGACGACCACACCCCGCTGATGGTCGTCAACATCGGCAAGCCGGGCCCGGACGCCTGGTTCCCCCGCTCCCCGCGCCTGGCCTACGAGGACGTCGTCACCACCGTCTGACACTCCCGTACGCATGAGGGGCCCCGGCACTGAAGCGACACTGCCGGCGCGTCCCGGGGCGAGCGTGACGTCGGCCTTCACGACCCGCTGCGGTCGTGGAGGCCGACGTTGTGTCCGGGCCGTGGCCGCCCGCGGTGCGCGGACTGCTCTCGAGCGTGCTCCGGCCGGGAACGGTGACGTCTAGGAGGCCGGGAGAGGCCGGGAGCCGGTCGACACCGCGACGTAGGCCAGTCCGTCGTACTCCTCGGCCGGGGAGACGGGGCTGAAGTGGAGGCGATACGTCCAGCGCGGCACCACGGCGCCGAAACTCCGCATGTGATGCCGCCCGTTGAGCCACTCCCGTACCGCCGCCGGCGCGTTGGCCGTGTCGCGCAGGTCCACGAGGTGGTCGCCCGGGTAGGCGGTGGCGAGCCGGGCTTCCAGGGTGTCCGGGCCGGCGGGGCCGAGCCGGTGGGTGACGACGGCGCCGGCTCCGGGACGGGACCAAGGGCCGGGCCACGTCCGACGGGCACGGAAGGAGCCGCTGCCGAACAGAAACCCGAGTGCGTAGTACGCGTCGCCGAACCGTGCACGCAGGTGCTGCCCCATCGCCGGAACCGCGCCACCGTAACGGGTTTTGGTGATGTGCCCGTTGTGAGCCCAGAGGGCGATCTTGGTGGAGGGATCGGTGAGGAGTTCCCCGACGGCCTCGGCCATGTACCGGTCGCGGGCGGCGAACACGGTCTGCCCGGGGTCCGTGTGCTGCCTGGGCCGTGTCACCAGGTCGGCGGCCCGCACCAGAATGCGGGCGTGCCCGAGAGCGTCGGCCGCTCCGGGACCGTGTCCACGGAGGAACCCCACCAGTTCTTCCGCATCGCGCACCAGGCGTCGCTCGGGATCAGGGTGCGCTCCCGGATATGCCGTGGCAAGCACGCGGAGCGGGGAGAGAACGCCGGCCTCGCGATCCGGGGCCACCTTGCGCAGAAAGGAGCCGAGTGCGGCAAGGGATGCGCCGCACTGTTGTGGGTCGATACCCACGAAACGCACCTTTCGGTCTTCCGGGCGCCCCCGGTTGTACTCGCGCATCCACTCGATCAACCCGAGCACCTCACGGGTGCGCCAGGTCCAGAACCCCAGTCCGGCAAGCACTCCCTCGGCGTCACCGGCACCGTGGCGGACGTAGGCGTCCACCGCCGGGGCGGCCGAAGCGGCGGCCTCCATGGCCAGGACCGAGAATCCCATCTCTTCGACGAGGAACTCCAGCAGGCGGTGCTTGAGCCGGAAGAACTCGCTCGTCCCATGGGTGGCCTCCCCCATGCCCACGATCCGCACGCCGTCGAGGATGCTCTTCAACGGCTGGAGGTCGGCAGTGGACCCGCCTGCGGTCAGACCGCTCAGCGGTAGAGCTGCCCGGGCCAGCCAACGCGTCACCTCATCGGACACGGCCTGCCCCCTCCCACGCCGCCACGGGCGTGTCGTCACTCCGCCTTGAGTGCCGCCGCCAGTGTCTTCAGGTTCTCGAAGGAGGTGGTGCCGGCCACCACCGTGGTGGAGCCGGGGGTGTTCTCCAGGACCAGGGCGTCGTACCGGCCGCCGGTGTAGCGGGTCCAGGTGCGGCCGGCGATCCGCTCGGTCCGCTCGGTGGCCGAGCTGCCCTGGGTGGCCTCCTCGATGAAGTCGGTGCGCTTGCGCGTGGACTGCTCGACCTGCGCGTACTGGCCGTCCGGGGTCTGGAAGCCGAGGTGCCAGCGGTTCACCTCCTTGCCCTCGGAGCGTACGGAGGTCGGCTTCCAGGTACTCGGCAGGCCCTCGGGCGCCGCCACCGGGTAGCTCGCCGCGCGGCGGGCCGTGAGCAGCTCGACCCGGTAGTCGGCCCGCTGGATCTCGGGAGCGTGATCGTCGTGCGGGATGGTGAAGAAGTACACGACCAGCGACGCGATGACGATCAGGGCCAGGGAGAGAACCATGTCCCGGGCCGTCTTCTGCTTGCGGTTCGAACCTGCCACGTCCCCTATCGTCGCAGGTGTCCCAAGCGCTCATCCGTGGGGTCCCCTGCTCATTTTGTATGCCTAACGATAGAGTCGGGTCCAAGACCCTCATCCGGCCGTCGTCGTATCAGAAAGGTGCGCTCCGATGACCGAACACCATCACCTGCCGTCCGAGCTCGATGTTCCCTCGGAGGCTCCCGACCGCAACCTCGCCCTGGAGCTGGTCCGGGTGACCGAGGCCGCCGCCATGGCCGCGGGCCGTTGGGTGGGGCGCGGCGACAAGAACGGCGCCGACGGTGCCGCGGTGCGCGCCATGCGGACCCTCGTCTCCACCGTGTCGATGAACGGCGTGGTCGTCATCGGCGAGGGCGAGAAGGACGAGGCCCCGATGCTCTTCAACGGCGAGCACGTGGGCGACGGCACCGGCCCCGAGGTGGACATCGCCGTCGACCCGATCGACGGCACCACGCTGACCGCCAAGGGCATGCCGAACGCGATCGCCGTCCTCGCCGCCGCCGAGCGCGGCGCGATGTTCGACCCGTCCGCCGTGTTCTACATGGACAAGCTGGTCACCGGCCCCGAGGCGGCCGACTTCGTCGACATCAACGCGCCCGTCGAGGTGAACATCCGCCGGATCGCCAAGGCCAAGCGGTCCACGCCGGAGGACGTCACCGTCGTCATCCTCGACCGGCCCCGGCACGAGGGTCTGATCCGGGAGGTCAGGGAGGCCGGCGCGCGCATCAAGCTGATCTCCGACGGCGATGTGGCCGGTTCGGTGTACGCGCTGCGCGAGGGCACCGGCGTCGACCTGCTGCTCGGCGTCGGCGGCACCCCCGAGGGCATCATCTCGGCCTGTGCCGTGAAGTGCCTGGGCGGGACCATCCAGGGCAAGCTGTGGCCGAAGGACGACGAGGAGCGGCAGCGGGCGATCGACGCGGGGCACGATCTGGACCGGGTGCTCACCACGGACGACCTGGTCGCCGGGGAGAACGTCTTCTTCGTGGCGACCGGCATCACCGACGGGGAGCTGCTGCGCGGGGTCCGGTACCGCTCGGAGACGGCGCTGACCGAGTCCATCGTCATGCGGTCGAAGTCGGGGACGGTCCGCCGGATCGACTCCGAGCACCGGCTGAGGAAGCTGCGGGCCTACAGCGCGATCGACTTCGACCGGGCCAAGTAGCGGCCGGACGGCGGCCGGGCAACAGGGCCGGGAGAACCCGGGAGCCCGTCAGAAGGGGCACCCTCCGCTCGGAGGGTGCCCCTTCTGCCGCCGTCTCAGCCCGCCATGCGGTTCGCCGCCGCCCGCGCCGTCTTCTTCAGCTCCACCTCGCGGCGGCGCCGGCGCGCCAGGACCACCCGGCGCTCGGCCGCCGTCAGGCCGCCCCAGACGCCGTAGGGCTCGGGCTGGAGCAGGGCGTGCTCGCGGCACTCGACCATGACCGGACAGCGGGCGCAGACCCGCTTGGCCGCCTCCTCGCGGGACAGCCGGGCGGCGGTCGGCTCCTTCGACGGGGCGAAGAACAGCCCGGCCTCGTCGCGCCGGCACACCGCCTCGGTGTGCCAGGGTGCGTCTTGGTCCCTGTCTCGCGCCGGCACCCGCTGGGCCGGAACGCCAGCTACCTGCAGGGACGAATGCGGCGGTTGCAGCACGGTCTACTCCTGACGACGGCTTCGCGAGCGAGAGACGATGCAGCAAGGCCTACCCGCTG
The DNA here is from genome assembly GCF_011820545.1 of Streptomyces sp. DSM 40868. NCBI lineage: Bacteria > Bacillati > Actinomycetota > Actinomycetes > Kitasatosporales > Streptomycetaceae > Streptomyces > Streptomyces sp. DSM 40868. The sequence continues at coordinate 5,573,042 of NZ_CP050504.1, read as the reverse complement.
TGCGCGCGCCTATGCACAGCGTTGGCCCCGGCAAGCGGCCGGCGGCTCGTTCCCGCCCCCGCGCCGGCGTCGCCGACGGACCGGAACGTTCCGGTCACCGGCGGATTCGCGACCGTCGAGAGCCCGCGGATGCGCGGCCGTCAGCGGCCGAAGTGCTTGCTCAGCTTCCGGTCGACCTTGTCCTGGACGCGCTCGAGGATGTCCGAGACGGTCCGGCCGCGCCGGGGCCGTGCCTCCACGGCGCCGAGGACCGCCCAGCCGTCGACGTAGACGACCGGCGCCGCGGAGTCGGCGGAGTCCAGCGGGCTCACCTCGAACTTGCCGAGCACCCCGCCCCCGGTGCCGCGCAGCGAGATGTTCTCCGGGACCCGGATCCGCACCTCGCCGAAGACGGAGACGGCCTTGATGACCACGTGCTGGTACTCGAAGATCGCCTCGCTGAGGTCGATCTCCACGCTGCCGAAGACCGCGTACGCGTGCAGCCGGCGCCCGGCGCGCCAGCGGCCCCGGCGCACGGCGCTGCTGAACACCGCCACCACGTTGGCGTCGGCCGCCGCCGGGATCGCGCCCGGCTCGGGGCGGGGCGGAGCGGGAGCCGTGGGCGGCTGGTAGGCGGCGGGCAGGTCCCGGATGAAGCCCTCCAGCTCGCCCACCGTCTTGGCGTGCAGCGCCCCGTCCACGCGCTCGGCGTGCTCGTCGGCGGTCAGCCGGCCCTCGGCCAGAGCCTCGCGGAGTATGTCGGCGACCCGGTCGCGGTCGGCGTCCGAGGCGCGCAGCTCGGCCGCGGGTGTGGGTGCGCTCTGTTTGTGAAGGTCCACGACGGCAGCGTACCGAAACACGATAGATCGCGACAGCCCTGACTGAGCGCCACCTCACAGGTTCGCGGCCGGCGGCAGGTTCTACGCTGGGGAGGCTCGCCAGCGTCGGCGGGCCGCCGTCCGTCAGAGTGAGGAATGGGCTGAGATGCCGCGTACTTCCCCCCCCACCCGCCCAGCGTTCGCGTACACCGATCTGCTCCCCCAGGGCGAGGACACCACCCCGTACCGGCTGGTGACCTCCGAAGGCGTGTCCACCGTGGAGGGCCCGGACGGCCGGACGTTCCTCAAGGTGGAGCCGGAGGCGCTGCGCAAGCTGGCCGAGGAGGCCATCCACGACATCCAGCACTACCTGCGCCCGGCCCACCTGGCGCAGCTGCGCCGGATCATCGACGACCCCGAGGCGTCGGCGAACGACAAGTTCGTGGCGCTCGACCTGCTGAAGAACGCGAACATCGCGGCGGCCGGTGTGCTGCCCATGTGCCAGGACACCGGCACGGCGATCGTCATGGGCAAGCGCGGCCAGAACGTGCTGACGGCCGGCGAGGACGAGAAGCACCTCTCGCACGGCATCTTCGACGCCTACACCAAGCTGAACCTGCGCTACTCGCAGATGGCTCCGCTCACCATGTGGGAGGAGAAGAACACCGGCTCCAACCTGCCGGCCCAGATCGAGCTGTACGCGACCGACGGCGGCGCCTACAAGTTCCTGTTCATGGCCAAGGGCGGCGGCTCGGCGAACAAGTCCTTCCTGTACCAGGAGACCAAGGCCGTCCTGAACGAGTCCTCCATGATGAAGTTCCTGGAGGAGAAGATCCGTTCGCTCGGTACGGCCGCCTGCCCGCCGTACCACCTGGCGATCGTCGTCGGCGGCACCAGCGCGGAGTACGCGCTGAAGACCGCGAAGTACGCCTCCGCGCACTACCTGGACAACATGCCGGCCGAGGGCTCGCCCCTCGGCCACGGCTTCCGGGACAAGGAGCTGGAGGAGAAGGTCTTCGAGCTGACGCAGAAGATCGGCATCGGCGCGCAGTTCGGCGGCAAGTACTTCTGCCACGACGTCCGTGTGGTCCGGCTGCCCCGGCACGGCGCGTCCTGCCCGGTCGCCATCGCCGTGTCCTGCTCCGCCGACCGCCAGGCCGTCGCGAAGATCACCGCCGAGGGCGTCTTCCTGGAGCAGCTGGAGACCGACCCGGCGCGCTTCCTGCCGGACACCACGGACGAGCACCTGGACGAGTCGTCCGACGTGGTGAGGATCGACCTGAACCAGCCGATGGACACGATCCTCGCCGAGCTGACCAAGTACCCGGTCAAGACCCGGCTGTCGCTGACCGGTCCGCTGGTCGTGGCCCGTGACATCGCGCACGCCAAGATCAAGGAGCGGCTGGACGCGGGCGAGGAGATGCCGCAGTACCTGAAGGACCACCCGGTGTACTACGCCGGCCCGGCCAAGACCCCCGAGGGGTACGCCTCCGGTTCCTTCGGCCCGACCACGGCCGGCCGCATGGACTCCTACGTGGAGCAGTTCCAGGCGGCGGGCGGCTCGAAGGTGATGCTCGCCAAGGGCAACCGCAGCAAGCAGGTCACCGACGCGTGCGCGGCGCACGGCGGCTTCTACCTCGGCTCCATCGGCGGTCCGGCCGCCCGCCTGGCCCAGGACTGCATCAAGAAGGTGGAGGTCCTGGAGTACGAGGAGCTGGGCATGGAGGCCGTCTGGAAGATCGAGGTCGAGGACTTCCCGGCGTTCATCGTGGTGGACGACAAGGGCAACGACTTCTTCCAGGACCCGGCCCCGCAGCCGACGTTCACCACCATTCCGGTACGGGGTCCCGGGCTGGCCTGACCCGCACGCGGAACCCGGGGCGGGCGTCGTACGAAGGTGCCCGCCCCGGGCCGGCGGTCAGCTGAAGCGCTGGGCCGCCGAGCCGTCGCAGGTCCGGAGCCTGACCCGCTCCTTCGCCGCGGTCAGGGTCAGGCACAGGCCCGGTGCCGCCGCCGGGCGGAGGGTGCCCGACTGGCGGACGAACCGCTGGTTGGCGCCGCCGTGGCAGTTCCACAGGACCAGGCCGGTGCCGGCGGTGTAGGAGCCGTCCGGCACGTCCAGGCAGCGGTCGTGGGTCAGCTCCAGGTGCAGCGCGCCCCGCCCGGTGTCGTACCACCAGCCCTGGTTGCGGCCCCCGTGGCAGTCCCAGCCGATGACCTCGGTGCCGTCGGCGCTCGCCCCGCCCGAGGCGTCGAGGCAGGCGCCGGTGGCCTGGCCGGTCAGCGGGCGGAAGGCGTCGTCCCAGGCGCCCGGGTACAGCTCGGGCGTGCCGGTGCTCGCCGGGTCGGCGCAGCCCGCCTCGCGCAGCCCGGAGCCGTAGAACCGGGTCAGGCACGCGGCGAAGGCGGCGTGGCCGCGGGCGTTGGGGTGGAAGGACTGCCGGACCGAGTTGGCGTCCGGCGGGAAGGGGTTGGCGAGGTCGACGTACAGGCCCCGCGCCCAGGTGTCCTCCATGCAGACCTCGTGGCCGTGGAAGAGCCGGGAGTTGTCCAGGTAGGAGGCGCCGCTCCTGCGGGCCGCCTCGCGCATGCCGCGTTCGAAGAGCGGGACGGCGCTGTTCCGGCCCCAGGCGCTGTCGGAGTCGTACCCGGTGCAGCCGCCCGGGAGCTTGCCCGGGAAGTCGGGGTTGTCGTGGATGTCGGGGCCGATGGGGCTCGGGTAGCCCATGAGGACCAGCTTGTAGTCGCCGTCGGCGTAGCCCGCGTCCCGCATCACCGTCCTCAGGTCGGCGACGGTGGCCTCCACCTTGGGCACGAGGGCGTCCACCCGGGCCTGCCAGCCGGGCGCGTACTTCGACTCGCAGGCCCCCTGGAGGGTGAGGTAGCGGGTGACGCAGTCGGTCATGACGGGCCCGAACTGGAGATCGTCGTTGGCGCCGGCGACGAGGACGATCATCTTGATCCGGGTGGTGCGGGCCTTGACGGCGAGGCTGTCGCTCTGGACGAGCTCGTCGGCGTACTGCCTGGCGCCGCCGACGCGGATGTTGCCGGTGTAGGCGCCCGAGCAGGCGACGTTGTAGGTGACGTCGGCCGGGATGCCGGTGCGGTGGATGGCGGCCTGGGGCGAGCGGTGGCACCAGTTGTCCGGGCCGTTGGTGCCCGGTTCGTAGGAGCCGACTCCCTCGCCGGATATCTCGCTGTCACCCAGGGAGATGAGCGAGGTCTTGCGGTCGGCGAGGGGCCGCTCGGCCGGGTCGCCGTAGAGGGCGGTGGACTCGGCGGCCCGGATGCGCTCGAGGTCGGGCGGGAGCGGGGTGGCCGCCGCGGCGGCGGGGGCCGCGTGGGCGGTGGGGGCCGCGAGGCCCGCGAACACGGTGGCGGCCGTCGCGACAGCGGCGGCCGTACCTCTGATCCTGGACCCGATGGATCCGACGCGTTTCATGACGCCTCCCCGAAGCAGGTGTTACCCCCGGTATTTACTGGCGGGTAGTCAGATAGGGAATACGCGTGACGTGAAACGTGCTCATGTTTTCGGAGGTACGACGATGACGACCGAAGAGCCGCAGTACCGGATCGAGCACGACTCGATGGGCGAGGTCCGGGTCCCGGCCCATGCCAAGTGGCGCGCGCAGACCCAGCGCGCCGTCGAGAACTTCCCCGTCTCCGGACAGCGCCTCGAACGGGCCCACATCGAGGCCCTGGCCCGCATCAAGGCGGCGGCGGCCAAGATCAACGCCGGGCTCGGGGTGCTGGACGAGGACATCGCGGGGGCGATCCAGGAGGCGGCCGCGGAGGTCGCCGCCGGCCGCTGGGACGAGCACTTCCCGGTGGACGTCTTCCAGACCGGCTCGGGCACCTCGTCCAACATGAACACCAACGAGGTCATCGCGACGCTGGCCACCGAGCGGCTCGGCCGTGACGTGCACCCCAACGACCACGTCAACGCCTCGCAGTCGTCCAACGACGTCTTCCCGTCCTCGATCCACATCGCGGCCACCGCGGCCGTCACCCACGATCTGATCCCGGCCCTGGAGCACCTGGCCGCGGCCCTGGAGCGCAAGTCCGCCGAGTTCGCGGACGTGGTGAAGTCCGGGCGCACCCACCTGATGGACGCCACCCCGGTCACCCTCGGCCAGGAGTTCGGCGGGTACGCGGCCCAGGTCCGCCACGGCGTCGAGCGCCTGCACGCGTCCCTGCCCCGCCTGGCCGAACTCCCGCTGGGCGGCACGGCGGTGGGCACCGGCATCAACACCCCGCCCGGCTTCTCCGCCGCCGTCATCGAGGAGGTCGCCCGGGTCACCGGGCTGCCGCTCACCGAGGCCCGCGACCACTTCGAGGCCCAGGGCGCCCGCGACGGCATCGTGGAGACCAGCGGGCAGCTGCGGACCATCGCGGTCGGCCTGACGAAGATCGCCAACGATCTGCGCTGGATGTCCTCCGGCCCGCGCACCGGTCTGGCCGAGATCCGGCTGCCCGACCTCCAGCCCGGCTCCTCGATCATGCCGGGCAAGGTCAACCCGGTCGTCCCCGAGGCCGTGCTGATGGTCGCCGCGCAGGTCATCGGCAACGACGCCACCATCACCACCGCCGGTGCCGCCGGCAACTTCGAGCTGAACGTGATGCTCCCGGTCCTCGCCAAGAACGTCCTGGAGTCGATCCGGCTGCTCGCCAACGTCTCCCGGCTGCTGGCCGACCGGACGATCGACGGCATCACCGCCGACCGTGAACGCGCCCGGGAGTACGCCGAGTCGTCCCCGTCCGTCGTCACCCCGCTGAACAAGTACATCGGTTACGAGGAGGCCGCGAAGGTCGCCAAGAAGTCCCTCGCCGAACGCAGGACGATCCGCGAAGTCGTCCTGGAGAGCGGGTACGTGGAGCGCGGCGACCTGACGCTCGAACAGCTCGACGAGGCGCTGGACGTCCTGCGGATGACCCGCCCGTGACCGCGGCGAACGTTTCCGGCCACCCGGGGCGGCCGTGACGCGCACCGCAGCGTCGTATGCCGGCGGCACCTAAAATCTGTCCATGACGGACGACGGAGCGATGGCACGAGTGACGGCGGGAGCGGCGGCGCACTGGAGCCCGGGGACGCACATCCTGTGGCGCTACCGGGAGAACGGGGGCGAGCAGTTCCACATCGCCCGGCCCGTCACCGTCGTACGTGACGACGCCGACCTGCTGGCGGTGTGGCTGGCCCCCGGCACCGAGTGCGTGAGACCGGTCCTGGCCGACGGCACGCCCGTGCACCTGGAGCCGCTGGAGACCCGCTACACCAAGCCGCGCACGGTGCAGCGGGACCGCTGGTTCGGCACCGGCGTGCTGAAGCTGGCCCAGCCCGGCCGGCCCTGGTCGGTGTGGCTGTTCTGGGAGCCCGGCTGGCGGTTCAAGAACTGGTACGTCAACCTGGAGCAGCCGCTCGCGCGTTGGGCGGGCGGGGTGGACTCCGAGGACCACTTCCTGGACATCACCGTGGGCCCGGACCGCAGTTGGCGCTGGCGGGACGAGGACGAGTTCGCGCAGGCCCAGCGGGACGGGCTGATGGACCCGGCGACCGCCGAACGGGTGCGGGCGGCGGGCCGGGAGGCGGTCGACGTGATCCGCGCGTGGGGGCCGCCGTTCCCGGACGGCTGGCAGAACTGGCGCCCGGATCCCTCCTGGGGGGTACCTTCTCTACCCGAGGACTGGGACCGCACGCCCGCGCATGTGTCCTCATGAGACCCTTGATGCGCCCCCGGGCGAGAAACGTAGGATCGTCCTCCGCAAGGGCGCGTGAACGCAACTACCGGAGCATGCGCCGGGGCTGACCGATCGTCACCGAGGGACGGCAGGACGTGAGCGAGGGGTACCAGGGCACCACCACGAAAGCCGGCCCCGCGGGAATCCCGTTCCCTGGGCACGTATTGCGGGTATCGGGACTTCGGCGGGACCAACTGCGCGCCCGGCGCATCCGGCGCGCAGCCCCGGACGGACGGATGCGACACGCGTGACGGAGCAGCCCACCTCCATCGAGCGCCCCCAGCCGGGCGCCGACCCCGCGGAGCCCCGCGGGGCGTTCCTGTGTGCCCCGGAGCAGTCCGCGCGGCAACCCGTCGAGCCGGCCTTACCCGCGCAGGCCCGTGCCGACACCACGCCCGCCGGCCCGGGCACGGCCACGCCCCGTGGCAAGGGAAAGGACGGCATGGGGAAGGAGCACCCGGTGGGCGGCCCCGAACACTCCCAGCCCGCCATCACCGAACCCGACGCGCTGCGCCCGCGGCCCGCGCCGGACGGCATCCCGGCACAGCCCGGTAGCGACCCGGAGCGCGCGCCGGGCGGTCCGGAGCGCCGTACCGGCCGGGCGGTGCCCTCGGGGCGGCCGATGCCGATGCGGCGGGACGGCGACCGGCTCAGGTTCGTGGGCGCGGCCACCCGGCGCATCGCCCGCGGGCTCGACCTGGACGAGATCGTGATGGGCCTGTGCCGGGCCACCGTGCCGACGTTCTCCGACGCGATCCTGGTCTATCTGCGCGATCCGCTGCCGGTCGGCGACGAGCGGCCCACCGGTCCGGTGGTGCTGCGGCTGCGCCGCACCGACCGGATACCGGACGAACGGGACACCGACGGGGTGCTGCTGCCGGCCGCGTTCGAGCCGGAGCCGGAGCCGTCGGTGCTGGCGGACCTGTCGGCGCTGACCACCGAGCTGTGCGAGGTACGGCCGGGCGGTGCGCTGAACGAGGTGCTGCGCGGGGTGCGCCCGGTGTTCGCCGACGCGCCCGCCGCCCGGGCCGCGCTGCCCGAACTGCTCGGCGAGCGCGGGGAGGGCGTCGTACCGGGCGGGCAGCACGCGATCCTCGCGCCGCTGCGCGGCCGGCGCCGGGTGATCGGCGCGGCGCTGTTCCTGCGCCGTCCGGACCAGCCCGCGTTCGAGGCGGACGATCTGCTGGTGGCCGCGCAACTGGCCACGCACAGCGCGCTGGGCATCGACAAGGCGGTGCTGTACGGCCGGGAGGCGTACATCGCCGACGAGTTGCAGCGCACCATGCTGCCCGAGACCCTGCCCCGGCCCACCGGTGTCCGGCTGGCCTCGCGGTATCTGCCGGCGGCGGAGACCGCGCGGGTCGGTGGCGACTGGTACGACGCGATCCCGCTGCCGGGCAGCCGGGTCGCCCTGGTCGTCGGCGATGTGATGGGCCACTCGATGACCTCGGCGGCGATCATGGGCCAGCTGCGCACCACCGCGCAGACGCTGGCCGGGCTCGACCTGCCGCCGCAGGAGGTGCTGCACCACCTGGACGAGCAGGCGCAGCGCCTGGGCACCGACCGCATGGCGACCTGCCTGTACGCGGTCTACGACCCGGTGACGCACCGCATCACGATCGCCAACGCCGGCCATCCGCCGCCCGTGCTGCTGCACCTGGGCGGCCGGGCGGAGGTGCTGCGGGTGCCGCCGGGCGCGCCGATCGGGGTCGGCGGGGTGGACTTCGAGGCGGTGGAGCTGGACGCGCCCGCCGGGGCGACCCTGCTGCTGTACACCGACGGGCTGGTGGAGTCGCGGCTGCGGGACGTGTGGACCGGCATAGAGCAGCTGCGCGAGCGGCTGGCCGCGACCGCGCAGCTGACCGGGCCGGACCATCCGCCGCCGCTGGAAGCGCTGTGCGACGAGGTGCTGGACATGCTCGGCCCGGGCGACCGGGACGACGACATCGCGCTGCTGGCGGCCCGGTTCGACGGGATCGCGCCGAGCGATGTCGCGTACTGGACGCTGGAGCCGGAGCGCACCGCCCCCGGCCAGGCCCGCCGGCTGGCCCGCCGGGCGCTCGCCCGGTGGGACCTGGAGGACCTGTCGGACTCGGTGGAGCTGCTGGTCAGCGAGGTGGTGACGAACGCGGTGCGGTACGCGTCGCGGCCGGTGACGCTGCGGCTGCTGCGCACGGACGTGCTGCGCTGCGAGGTCGGCGACGACGTGCCGCAGCTGCCGCGCCTGCGGCAGGCCCGGGCCACCGACGAGGGCGGGCGCGGCCTGTACCTGGTCAACAAGCTGGCCCGGCGCTGGGGCGCGACCCGGCTGAGCACCGGCAAGGTGGTCTGGTTCGAGCTGAACCGCTGAGCCGTCCAGTGCTACGGCGCGAAGGGGCGCCCGGAGTTTCCTCCGGGCGCCCCTTCGGCGTGTGCGGGCCCTACGGGCGGAAGTGGAAGCCGCCGCCGTCGTCGTCCGGGTCGGGCGACTCCTCGGTGGTGGGTTCCGTCGGCAGCCCGGTGGTGGGTGTCCCGGACGGCGTCTGCGAGGGCGTGCGGGACGGCGTCTGGCTCGGTGTCCCGGACGGGGTCTGCGAGGGCGTGCGGGACGGCGTCTGGCTCGGCGTCTCGGACGGGGTCTGCGAGGGCGTCGTGGACGGGGTCGGCGGCGCGCTGCTGGTGGGCGGCGGGGGCGGCGCGACGGCGGCGCCCTGGGTGGTGTCCAGGTCGAACGTGGACCGGTCGGTGACGCCGAAGGTGTAGGCGGCCCAGATCTCCGCCGGGTAGCCGCCGCCGTTGATCCGGCCGCGCCCCGGAAGCAGTCCGGTCGCGCCCTCCATGGACACATGGCCGTGGGTCTTCGGGTCCTCGCCGAACAGGCCGACGGAGGTGACCAGGTCGGGGGTGTAGCCGGTGAACCAGGCGGACTTGTTCTCGTCGGAGGTACCGGTCTTGCCGGCCACCTGCTGGCCGTCGCGCAGCGGGTTGGCGGCCACGGACGTCTTGGCCGTACCGTCGTCCACCACGCCGGTGAGCACCGAGGTGACCGTGTCGGCGGCCGTGCGGCTGAGCACCGTACCGCCGACGGGGTCCGGCATGTCCACCGAGCGGCCCTTCTGTTCCGCCGACTTGATGATGGTCGGGGTCACCTTGTGGCCGTGGTTGGCGAAGGTGGCGTAGATCCCGGCCATCTCCAGGGGGCTCGCGCCCATCGAGCCGAGCGTCTGGGCGGGCACCGCGGGCATGCCCTTGGTGTCCATGCCGAGGCTGCTCGCGGTGCTCATGACGTTGTCCATGCCGACGTCCACGCCCATCTGCGCGAAGACGGAGTTGACGGACTTGTTCATCGCCTCCTGGACGGTGATCTCGTCGTAGTCGGCCTCGTCCTCGTTGGGCGGGGCGAAGCCGACCGGGCGGCCGTGGTCCACCACCGGGCGCCGGTTGCCGCCGTCGTAGACGGTGTTGGCGGTGATGGGCTTGCCGTCCTGCGTGGTGGCCTCGCGCTCCAGCGCGGCGGCGAGGATGACCGGCTTGAAGGTGGAGGCCGGCTGGTAGTCCCTGCGGGTGGCGTTGCTGTAGTAGTGCTCGTAGTAGTTCTGGCCGCCGTAGAGCGCGACGATCTTGCCGGTCTCGGGGTCCACGGAGACGGCGCCGGGCTGGATGTCGCCGTCGACCTTGCGCTTGGTCTTGTCGAGCTTGCTGGTCAGCTCGCTGCGGACGGCCCGCTCCAGCGCGGCCTGCTTCTTGCGGTCGATGTTGAGGGTGATGGTCCAGCCCTTCTCCACGACCGCGTTCTCCGCCTGCGACTGGGTCAGGCCCTCCTGCGCCATGAGCTGCTGTTCGAGCTGCTGGTTGGCCAGCTCGACCAGATAGCCCTTCTGCCCGTCGAGGCCGGGGGCGCCCTTGGGCTCCTTGATCTTGGGGAAGCGCATGGCCGTGCGCCGGTCCTTGGTGAGCCAGCCCTCCTCGACCATGTTGTCCAGGACGTAGTTCCAGCGCTGGGTGACCAGCCGCTTGCCGGTGTCGGTCGCCACCGCCCAGTCGTACTGGCTCGGCGCCTGGAGCAGCGCGGCGAGATAGGCGCCCTGCTCGACCGAGAGGTCCTCGGCGTCGATGCCGAAGTAGGCCTGGGCGGCGGCCTGGATGCCGTAGGCGTTGCGGCCGTAGTAGCTGGTGTTGATGTAGCCGGCGAGGATGTCGTCCTTGGACTTCTCGCGGTCCACCTTCAACGAGATGACCAGCTCCTTCAGCTTGCGCGTGACGGTCTGGTCCTGGTTGAGGTAGTAGTTCTTGACGTACTGCTGGGTGATCGTGGAACCGCCCTGCTTGCCCCGGCCGCGCAGGGTGTTGAGCAGGCCGCGGGCGGTGCCCTTGAAGTCGACGCCGGAGTCGCTGTAGAAGCTCTTGTTCTCGGCGGCGACGAAGGTCAGCTGGACCTTGCGGGGCACCTTGGACAGGTCGACGATCTCGCGGTTGACCTTGCCGCTGCGGGCCAGCAGCGTCCCGTCGCTGAACTTGTAGACATTGCTCTGCTGCCGGGCGGCGGCGTTGCCCTCGGGGATGTCGACGTACATGTACAGGCCGATGAAGCCGAGGATGGCGAGCAGGCACACTCCGAAGACGGTGCCGAGGATCTTCTTCCAGGTGAACATCCGGCGCAGGAGGCTCTTGGCGGGTTTGCCGGCCGCCGCGGGTTCGGAGCGGCGGCGCTTGGACGCCGCGCGGTGACCACGCTGTCGCGCTCGTCTCTCTTCCGCTCGTCCCATGGGTCCCTACGCTCGCTTCCGTCTCGGGGTCAGCTCCGAAAGCTAACACCCGCCTATATGACAAAGGGCGACCGATCCGGTCTTTTACGGACGTGACAATCAGCACCCATCCCCAAGGAACCGACGTTCGGCGGTAGTTCAGGGTTGCCTCTGCCGGGAAAAGTGATATCACTTAGCTAGACCAACGCTAGACGCTCCAACGAACGGGGATCACTCATGTCCGACATACCCGAGATGCCCGCCCCGCGTGTGCGCGAGTTCCAGGCCCACAGCATCGGCGGCGGGCTCGCGCTGCTGCTCGGCCTGCTCGGGCTCGGCGCCGCCGCCGCCCTCTTCGGGACCGCCGGGGCCGTCTCCTCGGCCGGCGTCCGGGGCGGGCTCGTCGCCGCCGGTGCCGTCGTACTGCTCGCGGCCCTCATCGCGATGCGCGGCCTGAACACGGTGGCCCCGGGCGAGGCCCGGGTGGTCCAGCTCTTCGGGCGCTACCGGGGCACGATCCGGCAGGACGGCCTGCGCTGGGTGAACCCCTTCACCTCCCGGACCCGGATCTCCACCCGGGTGCGCAACCACGAGACCGCCGTGCTGAAGGTCAACGACGCGTACGGCAACCCGATCGAGCTGGCCGCGGTCGTGGTGTGGAAGGTGCGCGACACCGCCCAGGCCACCTTCGAGGTGGACGACTTCGCCGAGTTCGTCGCCACGCAGACCGAGACGGCCGTGCGGCACATCGCCATCGAGTACCCCTACGACTCCCACGACGAGGACGGCCTCTCGCTGCGCGGCAACGCCGAGGAGATCACCGAGAAGCTGGCCCGCGAGCTCCAGGCCCGGGTGGAGACGGCCGGAGTGGAGATCGTCGAGTCGCGGTTCACGCATCTCGCGTACGCTCCCGAGATCGCCTCGGCGATGCTCCAGCGGCAGCAGGCGGGCGCGGTCGTCGCGGCCCGGCGGCAGATCGTCGACGGCGCCGTGGGCATGGTGGAGGCGGCGCTGGCCCGGATCGCGGAGGCGGACATCGTGGACCTGGACGAGGAGCGGAAGGCGGCGATGGTGTCGAACCTGATGGTGGTGCTGTGCGGGGACCGTGCCCCGCAGCCGGTCCTGAACACCGGAACCCTCTACCAGTGACCGACCCGGAACGGACACCCGGGAACCGGCCGCGGCAGCGCAAGCAGGTGCTGCTGCGGCTGGACCCGGCGGTGTACGAGGCGCTGGCCCGGTGGGCCGGGGACGAGCTGCGGTCGGCGAACGCGCAGATCGAGTTCCTGCTGCGGCGTGCCCTCGCGGAGGCGGGGCGGCTGCCGGGGGACGCGGGCCCGCTGCCCCGCCGGGGCCGGCCGCCCGGCGACTCCGCCCCCGGCACCCCGCCCCCGCCGGCCTGAGCCGGGCTCCCCTCCAGGGGCCCGGCCGTCGTCGTACCCGGCACCTGCGGCCGTGACCACGTATCGGCTCCTCCGGCTGTTACGAAACTCTGACAATGGCGCCTCACCTGCGCCGACCCACTCCCGCGAGGCCACTGTGCACCAGGTGTATACATGGTGGGTATACACGCTGTGTAGAGTGCCGCCATGTCCATCGGTCACACCCTCCTCGGACTCCTGGAGTCCGGCCCGCGCCACGGCTACGACCTCAAGCGCGCCTTCGACGAGAAGTTCGGTCACGACCGGCCGCTGCACTACGGCCAGGTCTACTCCACGATGTCCCGGCTGCTGAAGAACGGTCTCGTGGAAGTCGACGGGATCGAGGCCGGTGGCGGCCCCGAGCGCAAGCGGTACGCCATCACCGACGCCGGCATCACCGACGTCGAACGCTGGCTCGCCACCCCGGAGAAGCCGGAGGAGTACCTCCAGTCGACCCTCTACACCAAGGTCGTCCTCGCCCTCCTCACCCACCGCGACGCCGCCGACATCCTCGACACCCAGCGGTCCGAGCACCTGCGCAGCATGCGCATCCTCACCGACCGCAAGCGCAAGGGCGACCTCGCCGACCAGCTGATCTGCGACCACGCCCTGTTCCACCTGGAGGCCGACCTGCGCTGGCTGGAACTCACCGCCGCGCGCCTCGACAAGCTCCGTGCGGCGGTGACCCGATGACCCCTCCCCCCGGCTCCCTGCTCGCCGCCGAGAACCTGCGCAAGAGCTTCGGCCCCACCGTCGCGCTCGACGGCGCCGACTTCTCCATCCACCCCGGCGAGGTCGTCGCCGTCATGGGCCCCTCCGGCTCCGGCAAGTCGACGCTGCTGCACTGCCTGGCCGGCATCGTGCCGCCCGACTCCGGCTCCATCACCTACGACGGCCGCGAACTCGCCGGCCTGAGCGACACCGAGCGCAGCGCGCTGCGCCGCCGCGACTTCGGGTTCGTCTTCCAGTTCGGCCAGCTGGTCCCGGAGCTGACCTGTGCGGAGAACGTGGCCCTGCCGCTGCGGCTGAACGGCAGCCCCCGCAAGGAGGCCGAGCGGGCCGCGCTCACCTGGATGGAACGCCTGGAGGTGGACGACCTCAAGGGCAAGCGGCCCGGCGAGGTCTCCGGCGGCCAGGGCCAACGGGTCGCGGTGGCGCGGGCGCTGGTCACCGGGCCCCGGGTGGTGTTCGCCGACGAGCCGACCGGCGCGCTCGACTCCCTCAACGGCGAACGGGTCATGGAACTGCTCACCGACGCGGCCCGCTCCACCAACGCGGCCGTCGTGCTGGTCACCCACGAGGCCCGGGTGGCCGCGTACTCCGACCGGGAGATCGTCGTACGCGACGGCAGGTCCCGGGACATGGAGCGCGCCATATGAACCTCCGGCAGTGGTCCAGGGACCTGGGCATGGGCGTCCGGTTCGCCGTCACCGGCGGACGCGAGGGCTGGGTCCGGATGGTGCTGACGGCGGTCGGCGTCGGCCTGGGCGTGACGCTGCTGCTGCTGACGACCGCGCTGCCGAACGTGCTGACGGCACGGCACCAGCGCGAGGAGGCCCGGACGGACCTCACCTACAGCGAGAAGGTGCCGCCGAAGGGCGAGAACACCGTACTGGTCGGCCTGGGTGACACCAAGTGGCACGACAAGGAGGTCCGGGGCCGCTTCCTGAAGCCCGAGGGCCCGCGGGCGCCGCTGCCGCCGGGCGTGGACCGCTTCCCCGCGCCGGGCGAGATGGTGGTCTCCCCCGCGCTGAAGAAGCTGCTCACCTCCGGCGAAGGCCGGCTGCTGCGGGAGCGGCTGCCGGAGAGGGTCACCGGCACGATCGGCGAGCCGGGGCTGATCGGCTCGCACGAACTGGCCTTCTACGCGGGCGCCGACCACCTGGAGCCGAAGCCCGGCAGCGCCCGCGTGGTGCGGCTGACCGCCTTCGGGGACCGGCGTGCGACCCCCGAACGGGCCGACCCGGTGCTCATCATGATGACGCTGGTGGTGTTCGTCGCCCTGCTCACGCCGGTCGCCGTGTTCATCGCCGCGGCCGTGCGGTTCGGCGGCGAGCGGCGCGACCGCCGGCTGGCCGCGCTGCGGCTGGTCGGCTCCGACCGCCGGATGACCCGCCGGATCGCGGCGGGCGAGGCGCTGGCCGGAGCCCTGCTCGGCCTCGCCGTCGGCACCGTGTTCTTCCTGATCGGGCGGCAGGCGGCGGGCTCGGTCGAGGTGCTCGGCGTGAGTATCTTCCCGAGCTATCTCGACCCCTCCCTCGCACTGGTCGTCCTGGTCGCGGTGGCGGTCCCGGCCGCCGCGGTGGCGGTGACACTGTTCGCGATGCGCGGGGTGGCCGTCGAACCGCTCGGCGTGGTGCGCACGGCCAAGCCGGCCCGGCGGCGCCTGTGGTGGCGGCTGCTGCTGCCGGCGGCGGGCCTCGCGATGCTGCTGCCCATGGTCGGCAACGGCCGCTCGCACGGCGACTTCAACGAGTACCTGGTCGTCGGCGGTGTCCTGCTGCTCCTGGTCGGTGTCAGCGCGCTGCTGCCCTGGCTGGTGGAGGCGGTCGTGGCCCGGCTCGGCTCGGGTCCGGTCTCCTGGCAACTGGCCGTGCGCAGGCTTCAGCTGAGCAGCGGTACGGCCGCCCGCATGGTCAACGGCATCGCCGTGGCGGTGGCCGGGGCGATCGCGCTGCAGATGCTCTTCACGGGCGTGCAGGACCAGTACACCAAGGACACCGGCCAGGACCCCGAACGGGCGTCGGTGCAGGTCGACCTCTCGGACGGGTCCGCGCTGCCGGCGGCTGCCCGCGAGTTCCCGCGCACCAAGGGCGTCCGGGCGGCGGTGGCGATCTCCTCCGGCTCGATGGGCGACCGGCGTTACGACCCCGGCACCACGGTGAGCGTCACCGTCGGCGACTGCGCCGCGCTGCGCGAACTGGCCCGGCTGCCGTCCTGCCGGGACGGTGACGTGTTCGCCGTCCCGGGCGCGTACGAGTCCGCCGACGAGCTGGCCCTCATGCGGCCGGGTCGGCACGGCTTCTTCGACGCCACCTACTCGGAGGGCGTGCGCGGGCGCGAGATCCCCTGGACGGTACCGGCCGGAACGCGCCGGGTGACCGTTCGCAAGGACGCGCTCCAGTCGAACGTCAGCGGCCTGATGGTCACCCCCTCCGCGCTGCCGTCCGGGGCCGCGTCGACGCTGTACCACCAGGTCTACGTCCGCCTCGACATGTCGGTGCCGGAAGCGGACCAGTACGTGCGCAACACGGCGGCACGAGTGGACCGGCTGGCGTCCGTCTGGCACTGGGCGGCGACCACCGAGTCCCGGAAGTACACCTCCCTGCGCACCGGCCTGTTCGTCGGCGCGGTCTGCGTGCTCGTGCTGATCGGGGCGAGCCTGCTGGTCTCCCAGCTGGAGCAGTTGCGCGAGCGGCGCAAGCTGCTGTCGTCGCTGGTCGCCTTCGGCACCCGGCGCCGCACGCTGGGGCTGTCGGTGCTGTGGCAGACGGCGGTACCCGTCTCGCTCGGGCTGCTGCTGGCCTCGTCGGTGGGCCTGGCCCTCGGCTCGGTGCTGCTGAAGATGACGGACACCGCGGTGTCCGTGGACTGGGCGAGCGTGCTGTCGATGGCCGGCGCGGGCGCGGGAGTGGTCCTGGTGGTCACCTTGCTCAGCCTGCCGCCGCTGCTTCGCATGATGCGGCCGGAGGGGCTGCGTACGGAGTGAGTCTGCCGTCTGTCGGGTGCGGCTCCGTTGTGGCTGGTCGCGCCCGCGCGGCGGAGCCGCATGTCGATACGGACCCGCGCCCCTGCCGGGGCGCGGGTCTGCTAGTCGGAACCGTCCAGCACGCGTACCGGCAAAGCCCGCAGCGCGCCCCGTAGCGCCGCCGCCAGTTCCTCGTACTCCGCGGCGCGGGCCGCGCCCGCGCGCATGGCGAAGGCGACCCGGCGGCTCGGGGCGGGTTCGGCGAAGTAGCCGGTGAGCAGCTGGCTGCTGCGGGAGGTCTCCAGCTTCAGCGCGGTGCGCGGCAGCAGCGTGCAGCCGAGGCCGCCCGCCACCAGCTGGACCAGCGTGGACAGCCCGGCGGCCGTGGTGGTGACCGGCGCGTCCTCGCGGCCCGCCTCCCGGCAGATGTCGAGGGCCTGGTCGCGCAGGCAGTGCCCCTCGTCCAGGAGCAGCAGGTGCAGTTCCTTGAGGGCCTCCCTGGGTATGCCCTCGCGGCCGCCGAGCCAGTGGTCGAGCGGCGTGACGAGCACGAAGTCCTCGTCGAAGAGGGGGAGTTCGACCACGCCGGGGACACCGAGCGGCACCGCGAGCAGCAGCAGGTCGAGCCGGCCGGAGAGCAGGCCGTCGAGCAGGCTGGCGGTCTGCTCCTCGTGCACCTGGAGGTCGAGCTGCGGGTAGCGCTCGTGCACCAGCCGGAGCACGGCGGGCAGCAGATACGGTGCGACGGTCGGGATCACCCCGAGGCGCAGCGCGCCCGTGAACGGCGCCCGGACCGCCTCGGCCTCCTCCATCAGCGCGCCGACCTCGTCCAGCACCGCCTTGGCCCGCACGGCCAGCCGCTCCCCCGCGGGCGAGAGCAGTACTTTGCGCGTCGTACGCTCGAGGAGGGTCACCCCGAGGGTCTCCTCCAGCGCGGAGACGGCGCCGGACAGGGCGGGCTGGCTCATCCCGATGGCCGCCGCCGCGTCCCGGAAGTGCAGATGCTCGGCGACGGCGACGAACGCCCGCAGCTGCGACAGGGTCGGCTGCCGTCGCTTCCCGTTGCCCATCGTCACTGATAAGCACCTCCAATCAACACGACCGAGTGTAGCTATTTCCCTAATCAATGCACCCTGTGCCACCATCGACAAAGTCCAACCCCATGGGAAACGCCCCAAAAGGGAAGTTTCTTCGCTGCAAGGAGAGCCTGTGCTCACTGTCGGTGACAAGTTCCCCGAGTTCGATCTGACCGCCTGCGTCTCGCTCGAGAAGGGCAAGGAGTTCGAGCAGATCAACCACAAGTCCTACGAGGGCAAGTGGCTCGTGGTCTTCGCCTGGCCCAAGGACTTCACGTTCGTGTGCCCGACCGAGATCGCCGCGTTCGGGAAGCTGAACGACGAGTTCGCCGACCGCGACGCCCAGATCCTCGGCTTCTCCGGTGACTCCGAGTTCGTGCACCACGCCTGGCGCAAGGACCACCCGGACCTGACCGACCTGCCGTTCCCGATGATGGCGGACCCGAAGCACGAGCTGATGCGCGACCTCGGCATCGAGGGCGAGGACGGCTACGCCCAGCGCGCCGTCTTCGTGGTCGACCCGAACCACGAGATCCAGTTCACGATGGTGACCGCCGGTTCCGTGGGCCGTAACCCCAAGGAGGTCCTGCGGGTGCTGGACGCCCTGCAGACCGACGAGCTGTGCCCGTGCAACTGGTCCAAGGGCGACGAGACCCTCGACCCGGTCGCGCTGCTGGCTGGTGAGTGACCCGTGTCGCTCGACTCCCTGAAGTCCCGTATCCCGGACTACGCCAAGGACCTGAAGCTCAACCTGGGCTCGGTCATCGGCAACTCGGATCTGCCCGCGCAGCAGCTGTGGGGCACGGTGCTGGCGACCGCGATCGCCTCCCGCTCCCCGATCGTGCTGCGTGAGCTGGAGCCGGAGGCGAAGGCGAACCTCTCGCCGGAGGCGTACCAGGCCGCCAAGTCGGCCGCCGCCATCATGGCGATGAACAACGTCTTCTACCGCACCCGGCACCTGCTGTCCGACCACGAGTACGGCACCCTGCGCGCGGGCCTGCGGATGAACGTCATCGGCAACCCGGGCGTGGAAAAGGTCGACTTCGAGCTGTGGTCGTTCGCGGTCTCCGCGATCAACGGCTGTGGCATGTGCCTGGACTCGCACGAGCAGGTGCTGCGCAAGGCCGGCGTGGAGCGCGAGACCGTCCAGGAGGCGTTCAAGATCGCCTCCGTGGTGCAGGCGATCGCCGTCACCGTGGACGCCGAGGCCGTCCTGGCCGAGTAGGACCCCTCCCGAAGACCCCGCTCACTCCTTGTGGGCGGGGTCTTCGTCGTCCCCTGCGCCCTTGCCCTCGACGCTCTCGGAGTCCTCGGTGTCCTTGGCGTCCTTGTCGTCCTTGGCGCCCTTGGCGCCCTTGGCGCCCTCTCCGATGGACTTCCCGGGCCCCTCGCCGGGGGCCGGAGCATCCGCTTCCTCCCCGGCGGCCCCGTCGGCCCCGTCCTCCACGGCCGCACCGGACTGCTGTTGCGCGTACGTCCGCAGATAGCCCACCACCGTGTTCGTCACCGCGACCAGCGGTACGGCCACCACGGCGCCGCCGATGCCGGCCACCATGCCGCCGGCGGCCACGGTCAGGACCACCGCCAGCGGATGCACCCGGACCGCGCGGCCGAGGATGAACGGCTGGAGCACATGGCCCTCGATCTGCTGCACCGCGAGCACCACCACCAGCGTCATCAGGGCCGTGAACACGCCCTGGGTGACCAGTGCGACGATCACCGCGAGCGCGCCGGAGGCGACCGCGCCGACCAGCGGGATGAACGAGAACAGGAAGATGAACACGGCCAGCGGGACGGCCATCGGCACGTCCAGGAAGTAGATGCCGATGCCGATGAAGATCGCGTCGATGAGGGCGACCAGCACCGTGCCGCGCACATAGGCGGTCAGCGTGCGCCAGGCCCGCGGGCCGGCCCCGGCCACGCCCGGGCGGGCGGCGGCGGGCACCAGCTTCAGGAACCACTCCCAGATGCGCTTGCCGTCGTAGAGCAGGAAGAGCGTCGAGAAGAACACCAGCAGTATGCCGGTGAGTGCCTCCACGATGACCTGGACGCCCTCCAGGCCCGCGGACGTTATCTGGTCGGCGTTGGCGCCGATCGCCTCGCGGAGGTTCTTGGCGATCTGGTTGATCTGCTTGTCGGTGACGTGGAAGGGGCTCTTCAGCAGCCAGTTGCGCAGGTCGTCGATGCCGGACTGGATCTGGTTGGAGAGCGTGTCGATGTTCTCCATGACCTGCCAGGTCACGAACCAGCCCATGAGGCCGATGACGACGAAACCGCTGATGGCGGTGAGCGCGGTGGCCGGGCCGCGCGGCACCCCGCGCCGGGTGAGCCGGGCGACCGTCGGCTGGAGCAGGGCGGTGACCAGCAGGGCGATGACGAAGGCGAACACCACCAGCTGCACCGCGCTGATGACCCGCATCAGCACCCACAGGGTGCCGGCCAGCACCAGCAGCCGCCAGCCCGCCTCGGCGGCGACCCTGACACCCCAGGGCACGGCCTCGGCGGGATCCGGCCGGCGGCCGGGCGTGGTCCCGCGGGCGGGTGTCGCGGACCGGCGGGCGGGCGGGGTCGCCGGCTCGGCGGCGGGCGCCTCGGCCGCCGGTCCGGGACCGGGCTCGTCCCGCTCCTTCTCGACCTCCGCGCGCCGCTCGTCCAGCCGCTCGCTCATCTCGGCCAGACCACGTCCGATCCGGCCCAGCCATCGTGGCACTCGCGCCATGCTCCGTCCTCTTCCCCCGCGTCCCCGCGTGCTCGCCACCACTCCCCCGTGGAGTCGTCCGCGTAAGACCGTACAGGGCGAAAGCCCCTCCCCAGGGGACGGGGAAGGGCTTCGCAAGGACGAGCCGGGGCCGGCCGGGCCGGCGGGTGGCCTAGTACCAGTGGTTGGCCTGCCAGAACGTCCAGGCCTGGCAGGGGCTGCCGTACCGCTCGTTCATGTAGTTGAGACCCCACTTGATCTGGGTCGCCGGGTTGGTCCGCCAGTCGGCGCCGGCCGAGGCGTACTTGCCGGCGGGCAGGGCCTGGAAGAGACCGTAGGCACCGGAGGAGGCGTTGACCGCCTGGTAGTTCCAGCTGGACTCGTGATTCACGATGTTGCTGAAGCACTGGAACTGGCCACCGGGCACCATCTGGCGCGCCATCGCCTGGATCTGCCCCACGCTGTAGCTGCCCTGGACCGGGAAGCTGGAGGAGTCGCGGACATCGGTCCCGCCACGGCTGGCCGCGGCCTTGGCCTCGAGGCGCTCCTTGGCTTCCTTGGCGGCCTGGGCCGCCTTCTCCTCGGCGGCCTTCTTCTTCGCGATCGCGGTGTCGGCGGCCGCCTTGCGGGCCGCCTCCTCGGCGTCCTTCTTGGCGCTCGCGTCCGCGGCGATGGCCTGTGCGTCGGCCTGCTGCGTCAGGGACGCGGTCTGCACCTGCGCCTGCTGACCCGCGGGTATGTCCGCGAGGAGCGTGGTGTCGGCTGCCGTCGCCTCGGCGGCGTCGTTGGTCTGCGCGGTGCTGCCCGAGGCAACGCCGACGACGCTTCCGACAGCGGTGACCGCGGTGGCCGAGGCCACTGCGAATCCCCGGACCGAAATCCGGCTCACACGGTTTCCTTCCAGCATCGCCCGCTTCGGTGACCCTGGCGGACGCGATCGTGCCCCTGACACAGGCCTCCCAACTGCGGGGTCACGGGAGGCGCGGGCCCGGTGGGCAACTCCCCTGCGGGGAGCGCCGCGTGGTGCGCGGGCGGCATACGACGACTCTATGGAGTTGGTGGGGCCTGCGGGGCGCCGTGCCGCTGGGGGCACGACTGTGTCGTATGCGGGGCCTGACAGGAACGAGACTCTGCCGTAACCGGACGCCGTGTGGCAATTCTGTGTTGCGTGTGAAAGCTCACATCCCGTTTGGCCCTGGGGATTTCAGGAAAGTCCCACGCACGACGGCGCCGCCCGGCTAGGCTCTTGAGCCTTTGCCGGACGGCGCCAATCGAGGGCGGGGCCGGATCAGATGTGGCCGTCCTCCAGCATCTCGGTCACGAGCGCGGCGATCTGGGACCGCTCGGACCTGGTCAGCGTGACATGGGCGAAGAGCGGATGCCCCTTCAGCTTCTCCACCACGGCGACCACTCCGTCGTAGCGGCCCACGCGCAGGTTGTCCCGCTGGGCCACGTCATGGGTGAGGACCACCCGTGAGCCCGCGCCGATCCGGGACAGGACGGTCAGCAGGACGTTCTTCTCCAGCGACTGCGCCTCGTCCACGATCACGAACGCGTCGTGCAGCGAGCGGCCACGGATGTGGGTCAGCGGGAGCACCTCCAGCATCCCGCGCGCGGTGACCTCCTCGATGACCTCGCGGCTGGTGACCGCGGAGAGGGTGTCGAAGACGGCCTGCGCCCACGGGCTCATCTTCTCCGCCTCGGTGCCCGGCAGATAGCCCAGGTCTTGCCCGCCGACGGCGTACAACGGCCGGAAGACCATCACCTTCTGGTGCTGACGGCGTTCCAGCACCGCCTCCAGGCCCGCGCACAGCGCCAGCGCCGACTTGCCGGTGCCGGCCCGGCCGCCCATCGAGACGATCCCGATGTCCGGGTCCAGCAGCAGGTCGAGGGCGATGCGCTGCTCGGCGCTGCGGCCCTTGATGCCGAACGCCTCCCGGTCGCCGCGGACCAGGCGGACGTTGCCCTCGGCGGTGACCCGGCCGAGCGCCTTGCCGCGCTCGGACTGGATGGTCAGGCCGGTGTGCACGGGCAGCCCGGCCGCCTCCGGGACGTACACGTGTCCTTCCTCGAAGAGGATGTCCACCTGTTCGCCGGGCAGGGTGAGTTCCGACATCCCCGTCCAGCCGGAGTTCTCCGTGATGGCGAGTTCGGCCCGGTACTCCTCGGCGAGGAGCCCGACGGAGGACGCCTTGATCCTCAGCGGCAGGTCCTTCGACACGACGGTGACGTCGTACCCCTCGGCCTGGAGGTTGCGGGCCACCGCGAGGATGCGGGAGTCGTTGTCGCCCAGTCGGTAGCCCGTGGGCAGGACGCTGGGGTCCGAGTGGTTGAGCTCGACCCGGAGCGTTCCGCCGAGGTCCCCGGTCGGGATGGGGGCGTCGAGGCGGCCGTGCCGGACCCGGTAGTCGTCCAGCAGGCGCAGGGCCTGCCGGGCGAAGTAGCCGAGTTCGGGGTGGTGCCGCTTGGCCTCCAACTCCGTGACCACCACGACGGGGAGCACGACCTCGTGTTCCTCGAAGCGGGTCAGGGCGTTCGGGTCGGCCAGCAGGACGCTGGTGTCGAGAACATAGGTGCGCCGGTCGGGCTTGTGGCGCTTTGTGCTGGTCACCACGGAAGGACGTACCCCCTCGGATGTGGTCGGGGAGCGACGAGGAGTTGCTGGACCGGTGTCTGGCCCCCGCGCACGGCGGGCCGTGAACCGGCCCTCCGCGGCTGATTCCGTGCCGTGACCGCACGGTCGGGCTGGTGCAAAGGGCCTCCCGGGCGGACGGCCCCGAGCCGCCCGCTGAGAACCGACGCCCGTGGTTCGGGTGTCGACCTGTTGGGTTTATGCCCTCGAACAGGCGCGGCCATGCAAATGCGGCCATCGGCGGACCGGTGAACTCCTTGTTACGTCCGCGCCAATCGGCGGACACGACGACGCCCCGTCACCGGGCGGCGACGGGGCGGTGCGGGGCCGGTCAGCCGCCGTAACGGCGGTGACGTGCGGCGTAGTCGCGCAGGGCGCGCAGGAAGTCGACCTTCCGGAAGGCCGGCCAGAAGACCTCGCAGAAGTAGTACTCGGAGTGCGCGGTCTGCCAGAGCATGAATCCGGACAACCGCTGCTCGCCGCTGGTGCGGATGACCAGGTCCGGATCGGGCTGGTCGCCGGTGTAGAGGTGACGGCCGATCATGTCGATGTCGACGGACTCGGCGAGGTCCTCCATCGACAGGCCCCGGTCCTGCGCCTCGTGCAGCATGGAGCGCACGGCGTCGGCGATCTCCTGCCGGCCGCCGTAACCGATGGCCACGTTGACGAGTATGCCGTCGTTGTGGGCGGTGGCCTCCTCGGCCTCCTTCAGCGTGCGCTGCATGCCGGCGGGCAGCAGGTCCATCGTGCCGACGTGGTGCACCCGCCAGCGGCCGTCGGCGGCGAGGGTGCGCACGACGTCCTCGATGATGCCGAGCAGGGGGACCAGTTCCTCCCGCGGGCGGTCGAAGTTGTCGGTGGACAGCAGCCACAGCGTGACCACCTCGACGTCGGTCTCGGAGCACCAGCCGAGGAACTCCTCGATCTTCTCGGCGCCGGCCCGGTGCCCGTGGACGGTGCTGGAGCCGGACGCCTTCGCCCAGCGGCGGTTGCCGTCCATGATGACGCCGATGTGCTTGGGCACCTGAGCGTGATCCAGGTGACCTTCCACCCGGCGTGCGTAGAGCCTGACGAGCAGACCGCGCAGCTTGTCGCGCAGGTTCACGTGACCCTCCGGGGGTTGGGCGCGGGGTAGGGGGTGCCGGAGCCGTAGGGGGAGCCGGAGTCGTTGAGCCTACCGCTGCCGGAGGCCCGGTCCGGTCCGGGGTTTGGCCATGCGGCGGTGTCGTACGCCGCCGGGGCCGCGCCCCTTCGGGGGGACGCCGGGCCGGGGCCGGGCGGTTCCGGAACGCGGTCGTCCTCTGCCATGAAAAAACGGGCCGGTCCGTGGGGGGGAGACGGACCGGCCCGAGGGGGGGTTTCCACCATAACCCTTCGTAAGGGCTGATGGGTGCAGCGACGCCCAACAACTACTCTCCGGAATCGCACGACGACGCGGGGGCGGTTACGGAATGTGGGATTCAGGGGTGTCCCTGGGGCGGTTCACAGTGGATTCGCAGGAAAATACGGCCGGATGCAAACGGATTCGCAAGGATTAGGCCGTCCTGGGGGAATCAGCGGGATGTCGCCCGGGTCCCCCCGACGGGCGACCCCGCCGACACGGGGCGGACTTGACCGTTCCGCTACGGCGCCGGGGCCGGAGGCCGGTCCCCCGGCGGCGCCCCCAGGTGGCTTCACGGCACCGCGCGGCCCCCTCCACCGCGCGGTGCCGACCGCGCGGCTTTGCCGACGCGAATTACCTTGGTCTGAACTTACGTGACCTGTGGGGCGCATGTGAACCCGGGGCGATAACAATGTGGAAACCCGGTTCCCTGAGTGTTACGGCTTCCGTACGTCGAAGAGATGCCGGGTGCTGTGCGCGACGAACGGCCCCTCGTTCCGGATCCGCTCGTGCAGTGCCCTCAGCCGTGACGCGTGGGCCTCGACCGTGAAGCCCGGGACCATCCAGACGACCTTGCGCAGGAAGTGGACGACGGCGGCGATGTCGTGGAACTCCATCCGCAGCCGCTCCGCCCGCAGGCCGGCCACCTCCAGCCCCGCCGCCTCGGCGTCGGCCCGCTCCCGCTCGGGGTCACGGGCGCGGCGCACCTCCTCCGGCTGGGGTCCGAGGAAGTACTCGACCAGCTCGAAGACGCTGGCGGGCCCCACGTGCTGGGCGAAGTACGTTCCGCCGGGCCGCAGCACCCGGGCGATCTCCGCCCAGTGCGGACGCACCGGTTGCCGGCTGAGCACCAGGTCGAACGCCTCGTCGGCGAAGGGCAGCGGCGCGTCGTCCGGGGCGGCGACCACGACGACGCCGCGGGGCCGCAGCAGGGCGGTGGCCTTGGCCACATTCGGCGGCCAGCCCTCGGTCGCCGCCACCAGCACCGGCCGGGCCGGCTCCGCCCGCCCGAGCGCGAAGTCCAGCACCTCCCCGCCACCGGTCTGGATGTCCAGCGCCGCCTCGGCCCCCGCCAGCCGCTCCCCCGCCGACCGGGCGTACCCCCACGACGGCCGCGCCTCACTGGCCCGCCCCTCGAACCACGAGAAGTCCCACCCCTCGGTGGGCACGGCGACTCCCTCGGCCACGAGGTCCTCGAAGGAACGTTCAGCAGTCATACGGCCATGATCCCAGGGAAGCGGGGCGGGGGCCTGCGGATTTCCGGCGTCGGAGAATCTCCGGGGGGGCCGGGCGGCGGATCCTGCGGGGGCCCGGACGGGTCGGCGGGCCGTGCGCGGGGCGTGGACCGGGCGGCGGGTCCCGCGCGCGGCAGCCGGTGCGTCGGGGTGACTCGGGGTGGCGGCGACCGGCGGGCCCCGCACGCGGGCAACCACCCCGACGGGGTCACCCGAGGCGACAGCGACTGGCAGGCCCCGCACGCGGGCAACCACCCCGTGGGGCGGCTGGCGGACCCCGCACGCGGCAGCCGACCCGACGGGGCGACCCGGGGTGGCGGCGACCGGCGGGTCCCGCACGCGGACAGCCGGCCCATCGGGGCCGCCCGGGGTGGCGGCAGCCGGTCGGGAGCGTCGCTGCGGGGCGCGGCCGGGGAGCCGGTGCCCCGCTCGTCCCGTCGGTCATGCGGGGGCACTGTGGCAGGTGCCACTGACAGCCGGCTCCGCTCTGCGGCGACGGCTCCGGCCCGGTCAGTGGATCAGCGGATCAGCGGATCAGCGGTGCGACCTGCTCCGCCGCGAAGCGCACGAAGCCCTCCGGGTCGGGTTCGTCGGCCGTCGGCTGGAGGACGACGGTGTCCGCGCCGGCCTCGGCGAGGCGCCGTACCGCGTCGGCCACCGCCTTCGCGTCCCCGGCGACGCCCAGGTCCGGCACCGACGCCAGGCCCTGGGCGGCGAGTTCGGCGCGCAGCCGGGACTCGGCGTCGGCGCCCGTGGCGGCCAGGAGGTAGACGACGATCCGGTGCGCGCCGGTACGGCCGGCCGACCGGCGTCCCTCCTCGATCAGCTCCCGGGCCCGCCGTACGCCGTCCGGCGGCGTGGCGGAGGTGAGGAGGGTGCCGTCGGCCTTCTCGCCGCTGAGCCGGAGCGTACGGGGTCCGGTGGCGCCCGCGAGGACGTCCACCGGGTGCGGCGGCGGCCAGTCGAGGGCGACGTCGTCCAGCCGGACGTACCGCCCGTGCACGCTGAGCCGCTCCCCGCGCAGCAGGGCGCGCAGGGCGTCGAGGTGTTCGCCGAGGAGGCCGAGCGGCGAGGCGGCCCGGGCGCCGACCTGGCCCATCCAGTCCTGCACGCCGTGCCCCACGGTCAGGACGGCCCGCCCGGGGAACATGCGTTCCAGCGAGGCCGCCTCCATCGCGGTGACGGCCACGTTCCGCAGCGGCACGGGCAGCAGCCCGATGCCGACCCGCACCCGTTCGGTCCAGGCGAGCGCGGCGGCGGCCGTGGACACGCCGCCCTCCAGGAAGCAGTCCTCCCACAGCCACAGTTCGTCGAGCCCCGTCTCGTCCGCGACGCGGGCGACGGCCCTGAGTCGCTCGGGAGGAAGCTGGGGGCGGAATACGGCACCGAGTCCTGTCATAGCGCCCTTCCTAGTGGGGAGGACGGGAAAGGACAACGCATTTACGGGTGCGGGAAGTTGGCGGCCACGAGAGCGGAGGGCGGGTCATGGGGCGCTGGCGGGACGGGCGGGGGCTGCTGACCGTGCGGTCGGACACCGGGGAGGTGCCGGCCGCCTCCGTCCCCCTGGAGATCGCGGCCTCCTACCGGGCCCGTACCAGGGGTCTGCTGGGCCGGGACGCGGTGGCCGGGGCGATGCTGCTGTCACCGGCGAGCGGGGTGCACACGTTCGGGATGCGGATCCCGATCGACGTGGCCTACCTGGACCGCCGCCTCACCGTCATCGCCGTGCGCACGATGCCGCCGGGCCGCCTGGGCCTGCCCCGCCCGCGCGCCCGGCACGTGCTGGAGGCGGCCGCCGGGGCGATGGCGGGGTGGGGGGTACGGGCGGGCGTACGGGTGGAAGTGGAGGTGGAGGCAGAGGGGTGACCGGTGGCCGCCGGTCCGGTCACCGGCCGGTGCGGGGGAACGACACCTCGACGCGGCGGTTCTTCTTCCGGCCGGCCTCGGTGGCGTTGTCGGCGATCGGGTACTGCTCGCCGTAGCCGCGGACGTCGAAGGTGATGGACGGGGTGTTCAGGTCCTGGTCCAGCACGGCCTGGACGGCGTTGGCGCGCCGCTTGGACAGGGCGACGCCGTGGGTGGTGGTGCCGAGGCTGTCGGTGAAGCCGAAGACGCGGACCCGGGTGGCGCGCTGTTTCC
Organism: Streptomyces sp. DSM 40868; assembly: GCF_011820545.1. Taxonomy (NCBI): domain Bacteria; kingdom Bacillati; phylum Actinomycetota; class Actinomycetes; order Kitasatosporales; family Streptomycetaceae; genus Streptomyces; species Streptomyces sp. DSM 40868. The sequence goes on along the minus strand of NZ_CP050504.1, from coordinate 5,545,515 downwards.
TGATCTCCTCGGCGATGACGGCGAGGCGGGTCCTGGCCTCCTCGCCGACACTGGCGCTGTCCTTGCCGAACAGCACCTCGGACTGGAGGGCGAAGGTCACGTCGGCGTTGGTGTCCTCGCGCCGCTCGTCCCCGCTCTGCTCCTCCACGACCAGCTTGATGTCCAGCACCTTGGCCTCGGCGAGCGTGGCGCCTTCGGGGAGCTTGAGGTCGGGGTCGGTGGGGTCGGGGTCGACGGGGGCGGCGGCGGTGGGTTCGGTCAGGGGCGGCTCGCCGGGGCCGGTGCCGTCGGCGGCGGCCGGGGCGGCGGGCAGGTTCAGGACGCACAGCAGCAGGGCGCCGGCGAGGGCGAGGCGGGGTGTGGTGGTCACGTGTGCCTCACCCGGAGACCTTGATGCCGGCGGAGGTGAACGTCGGCAGCTGGAAGTCCACTTCGGTCACGCCGGCCGGGGGCGCCGGGAACTGCATGAAGACGGCCAGGGTGGCGCCGGACTTCAGGGTGGTGAAGCCGGTGGTCGTCAGCGGCCGGCCCTCGGTGTCCCGCAGCACGTAGTACCGCTTCTTGCCCTTCGGGTCGACCAGCGTGGCCCCGCCGAGCGATCTGCCGTTCTTGATGATCTCGGTCTCGTTGCCGCTCAGCGCGGAGGGGATGACGGCGGTCCGGGCCCCGTCGTTCTTCAGTGTGCCGTTGACCGTCACGAAGCCGCCCGAGTCGCGCTGGGCGGAGGTGATCCGCAGGAGCAGGCCGTCCGACCCGCGCAGTTCGGCCAGCGGCTGTTCGGAGTCGTCGTCCTGGGTGCTGGGGCCCGGGTCGCCGGCGGAGGAGGCGGACGCCGGTCCGCTCGGCTTGTCCTCCCCGCTCCCTCCTCCCCCGCAGCCGCTCACCCCGACGGCCACACCGGCCGCAACGGTCAAGGCGACCAGCCCTCTGCGGGCCTTCGCAGCGAACCGCATGCTCATCACTGTCGCTTCCTTCGTCATCGGTCGTTCGCCGGGGAGTCGGCCAGGTGGACGTCGAAGAGGTCCTCGGGCCCCGGCAGCTCGGTGGTGTCGTCCGGCTCGGGATGCCAGACCTTGTCCTCGCAGGTGAGCGGGGGCAGCGGGGGGTCGTGGGGCTCGGGGGGCCGCTGCCCGTCACCGGGCGGCGCGGAGCCGTCTCCGGGTGGCGCGGAGCCCTCTGCGGGGGGCGCCGTCGGCTCCTCGGAAGGCCCGGAAGGCCCGGGCGGCTCCGGCAGCGTCTCGGGCGGCGTGCAGAGCGGTTCTATGACGGCCCTGGCGTGCGCCGTCGCGTGCACGTTCTCGGTGCCGGGGACGATGGAGTCGCCCACGGACTTGTCCGTCCGGGCGTCGACCACATAGCTGAGCGGCGCGTCGAACGCGCAGCGCACCGCCGCGTCGTTCAGCGCGGCGAGCTGATCGGCGCGCCAGCAGGAATCGCCGGCGCCCGCCCCCTCGAAGATGGCCCCCCAGCTCGCCGGGTCGTCCAGGTTCTCCCGCCACAGGTCCGCCAGCTGGTCGCGGGTCTCCTGCGCCGCCGCCAGGGCCGCCGCGTCCGCCGCCGTCTGGGCGCCGCCGCGGTTGACGGCCGCCTGGCCGACCGCGAGGTACGCCAACGCGAGAAAGAGCAGGCCCGCCACCACCGTGAGGTAGATGGGGAAGGCCTGCCCCGTGTCGTGCCGTGCGCGAGTCAGCCGCCGGTGACCTCGGCGATCTTGTTGGTGATCGCGTCGTAGATCGACTGGCCGATGCTCGTGCCGGTGATCGCCAGGACGATCGCGACGACCACCGCGATGATGCCGAGGTACTCCACCGCGGTCTGTCCCCGGTCGCCGCGCGCGGCCCGGGACTGCAGATACGCGGCGGTGGTGCGGAACCATTTGCTCACGGTCTTCCCCTCCAGCTTCGCCTCCGGTCCGGGCACCGTACGGCCGGCCGCTGCCGCCCCCGAAGGGCCCCAGGGCCCAACCGCGGACCCATTCGCTCCGCCGCTCCGTCATCTCACGCCACCCCCAGCCACTTCGCGGTCGCCTGGGACCGGGTGGTGCTGTGGAGCTTGGCGAAGATGCGGTTGATGTGGTTCTTGACCGTCTTCTCGGTGATGAAGCAGGCGGCGGCGATCTGCTGGTTGGTCATGCCGGACGCGATGAGGTCCATGATCTCCGCCTCCCTTTCGCTCAGCCGGAACCGCGAGCGGAACGACTGTCCCATAGGTGATTGCAATCGCGAAAGAGTCGAGGGTTCGGAAATGGCCGACGCATCAAGGAAGTTGGAGTCGGAGTGTGCAGACGCATCGGACCGGAGCGCCGTCAGCAACGCCCTGGTCGCCCCGGGTGTCACCTGCGGGCGCCCCTCCCGTACGTCCCGTACCGCCCGCACCAGCTGTTCCGTCGTGAACTCGCCGTGCACCAGGTAGCCCCCCGCCCCGAGCCGCAGCGCCTCCCGTACGGTCTCCGTCTCGTGGCTGTAGGTGAGCATCATGACGGGGGCCAGCGGCACCAGATGGGGCAGCGCCGAGATGCCGTCCACGCCGGGCATGCGGACGTCGAGCAGGATGACGTCCGGCCGGTGCCGCAGCGCCGCCTCGTACGCCTCCCGGCCGTCGCGCGCCTCGGCCACCACCGTGGTCCCGGCGCCGTCCGAGAGCAGGGCCGTGAGACCGGCCCGGACCACCGGGTTGTCGTCGGCGATCAGCAGCCGCAGCGGCGGGGCGGCCGGGGCCGGCGGCGGGAAGCCGGGCCGGGACGTGCCGGGCAAGGACCGCATGGTGCCTCCTCTCAGGGGTTGACGGGGGCCTGGGGCGCGGGCCGGGGCAGGGGGATGTCCAGGCGTACCTCCGTGCCCCGGTCGTGCGCGCCCCTGCCGATCCGGATGCGGGCGCCCGCCTGCGCGGCCCGCTCGACCATGCCGAGCAGCCCGAAGTGGCCCCGCTCGCGCAGCCGTTCCAGCGTGGTGCCGGGTGGCAGGCCGGTGCCGTCGTCCTGAATCGCGAGCCCGAGCAGGTCTCCGTCGAGCGTCGCCCGTACGTCCACCCGGCCGGCGGACGCGTGGCGGTGGGCGTTCTCCAGGGCCTCGGTGGCGATGGCGAGGAGATGCCGGGCCACGGGCGCGGGCAGGGGCGGGAGGGGGGTGCGGTGGTCCGCCGGCCAGTGGCAGGTGACCTCCAGACCGGTGCGCCGGGTGAACTCCTGGGCCCGGTAGGCCAGGAGTTGCCAGAACGGGATGTCCTCCGGCGCCCGCGCCGGGTCCCGGCGCAGGTCGGCCAGCAGTTCCCGGGACTCCGCCGCCGCCCGGCGCGCCGAGCGGGAGACCAGCTCCGCCTGCTGCCGGATGCGGGCGGGGTCCGGGGCGCCGGCCGACGCGGTCGCCGCCAGTCCGTCGGCGGCGAGGGCCACGCCGTACAGGGTCTTGGCCACGGAGTCGTGCATCTCCCTGGCCAGCCGGGCGCGTTCGGCGCTGACCGCCTCCGCCGCCGCGAGCCGGGTCCGTGCCGTGGTCAGGGCCTCGGTGGCGGCGCCGAAGCGGAGCATCAGGTTGCGCAGGGTCGAGCCCATGGCGCCCGCGATGACGCACAGGCCGGGCAGCAGCAGGGCCTCGGCGACGGGCTCGGGCCGGCCGGCCTTCAGGGTGGTGTGGACCAGCAGCAGGATCAGGGCTTGCAGCGAGGCGAAGCAGGCCGCGCCGCGCCAGCTGTAGACCAGCCCGGCCAGCAGCGGGGTGCAGACGCTGACATAGGCGAGGGTGGTGTCCGGGCCTGCCGAGACCAGCAGGAAGGAACCGAAGAGGGTGTCGGCGGCCAGCAGGCTGGGGTGGCGCAGCAGCAGGGGACCGAACCGCTCCCAGTCGCGGAAGAGGACGTAGGACACCATGACGGTGACGACCACGGCCGTGCCGGCCAGGCGGACCCCCAGGCCGGGGGCCGCGTTGAGCAGGGCGGCGGGCGCCGATACGACGATCATGGCCAGCCGGAACCCGAAGACCTGCCGGCACATCGCCTGAAGGGCACTGACCTGGAGCCTCTCGGAGGGCTCGGCCGACAGGCCGGACTCGGCCGACAGGCCGGACTCGGCCGACAGGCCGGACTCGGCCGACAGGCCGGACTCGGCCGACAGGCCGGACTCGGCCGACAGGCCGGTATCGTGAACCGCCCGGCCCGGCCGCGCCGAGAGGTGTTCGTCACCGAGACGCCCCGGCAGCGCCCGGCGCCGTCCGGCGCGGAGACGCCCCGGCCACGCCCGGCGCGGTCCGCCGCCCACGCCGCGCACCCACGCCCGGAAGCCTTCGGCACCCGCCCGGCCCGGCAGCCCACCGGGGCCTTGGGCACCCTCCCGCTCCGGCCACGCCCCGGACTCCTCCCCACCGGAACGCCCCGGCCGCAGTCCGGGTCCCTCCCCGCCAACACCCCCCGGCCGCGCCCCGGGGCCACCGGCACCGGGGCACCCCGGTCCTGCCCAGCGGTGGCCGCCGCCCGTCCTGCGTAACCGCTCCAGTAAGCGCGCCCCCCTGCCCGCCACCTCCATCACCGTCACGTCCGTCCTCACTTCCCGGTGAGCGTGCCGAAGTCGACGCCGGAGCCGAGCAGCAGGCCCGCGCCCAGCAGCAGCATCGTCGCCGGGACCATGAACGTGGTGATCATCAGCGTGGCCTTGGGCACCGCCCGCGCGGCCTTGCGGCGGGCGTTCTGGGCGTCGGTGCGGCGCATGTCCTTGGCCAGGGAGACCAGGGTGTCCACGATGGGCGCGCCCAGCTCCTCGCCCTGCTGCAACGCGGTCACGAACATCGCCACCTGCTCGGAGTCGTTGCGCCGGCGCAGCTCCGCGAAGGCCTGGCGGCGGCTCATGCCGAGGTCCATCTGGCGCAGGGTGATGCGCAGTTCGTCGGCCCAGGGGCCCTCGTAGCGGGCGGCGACCCGGTCCAGGGCCTGCCGGAAGCCGAGGCCCGCGCTGACCACCACGGCCAGCACGTCCAGGAAGTCGGGCAGGGTGCGCTCGATGACCTGTCTGCGGACCCGGATCGCCGACCAGAGGCCGACCTCGGTCCACAGTGCCCCGAAGGCCAGCAGGAGCAGCGCCACGAACCACTGGCCGCGCAGCAGGAAGACCAGGAAGCCGACGGCGCCCAGCGCGCCGTAGACCGCGCGGCGGGCCGCGTAGCGGTCGATGGTCAGGCCGCCGGGGTTGCCGGCGAGGTCGATCCTGCGGCGGTAGCGGGCGACCAGCCGGGGGCCCATCAGACGCAGCACCAGCGGGGCCCAGCGCATGCCGAGGCGGTCGACGACCGAGCCGACCACGCCGGTGCGGGTGGCGCCGACCTCCAGGGCGACGGCGAGGTCGGCGGGGAGCCGGGCGTCCGCGCGGTACATGCGCAGGCCGGCGAAGACGCCCCAGACGCCGGCGCCCGTCAGCAGGGCGAGCAGGAACTCCACGGGTCACCTCCCTCAGACGTCGATCCGGCTGAGCCGGCGGATCAGGACGAAGCCGACGGCGTACATGACGAACGCGACGAGCACGCACGCCTGGCCCACGGGGGAGCCGGTCATGCGGTCGAGCGCGCCGTCCTTGACGCCGTTCATCAGGAACAACGCGCCGACCCCGAGAACGGGTACGGCGTACGAGGTCATGATCACCTGGGACAGCTGGGTGCGGATCTCGCGCCGGGTCTCCTTGCGCTCCTCCAGCGTCTCGGTCAGGTTGCGCAGCGCCGAGACCACCTGCCCGCCCGCCCGGTTGGACAGCACCAGCGTGGTGACCAGGACGACGAGTTCCCGGGAGGGCAGCCGGTCGGCCAGCTCGCCGAGGGCGTCGTCCAGGGAATGGCCGATGGCCAACTGGTCGGCGACCTTGCCCAGTTCCTCGCCGGCCGGGGCCTCCAGCTCCTCCGCGGCCATGCCGATCGCGGTGCGCAGGGCGAGGCCGGCCTGGGTGGCGTTGGCCAGGATGCGGGCCAGTTCCGGGAGTTGGCCGATGAAGCGTTCGATCCGCTTCTGCCGCTGCCAGTTGAGGAACTGCAGGGCCGCCCCGACGCCGAGGAGTCCGGCGAGCGGGCCGAAGAACGGCGCCAGGGTGGCCTGGCCGATCAGCCACAGCGCGGCGACGGCGGCGAGCATGGCGGCGAAGAACTCGCCGGGGGTGACGTTCAGCCCGGTCGCCGCCAGGCGCCGCTCCAGCCAGCGGCCGAAGCGGGTGCGGCGCAGCCGCCGGTCCAGGGCGACGAAGCGGCGTGCGCGGCCGGTCGCGGGGGGCGCACCGGTGTGCGCGAGCCGGTCGACGAGGGCGGCGCGCCGGGCCCGGCCCATGGCGTAGGCGTGCACGCCGGCCACGGCCAGGACGCAGGCCAGCAGGGTCGCGCCGGTGATGAGCTGGGCGAGGGTGCTCGGTGACATGGTGGGGGTCCTACCTGGCTTCTCGGGTGGCGAGCTGGTCGGCGGAGCGGGCCACGCCGAAGGCCTGCGGGACGGGCTGGCTCGCCATGTAGAGGCGGTCGGCGGTGCGGCGCGGGAGCGGGAAGTGCCGGAAGGCGCCGTGGACCCGGCCGTCCGGGGTCATCGGCCGGGCGTCGAAGCGGGCGACGGTGGCCAGCCGGTACGGCTCCCCGCCGTGGCTGTCGAGCAGTGCGATCTCGGTGATGCGGCGGGCGCCGTCGGCGAACCGGGTGAGCTGGACGATGACGTCGACGGCGCTGTTGATCTGGTCGTGCAGGGCGACGAAGGGGACCTCGACGTCGGACATGGAGGCGAGGGTCTGGAGCCGGGTGAGGGCGTCCTCGGCGCTGTTGGCGTGCACGGTGGCCAGCGAGCCGTCGTGGCCGGTGGACATGGCCTGGAGCATGTCGAGGGACTCGCCGCCGCGGACCTCGCCGACCACGATCCGGTCGGGCCGCATGCGCAGCGAGTTGCGGACCAGGTCGCGGATGGTGACCTCGCCCTTGCCCTCCACGTTCGGCGGGCGGGACTCCAGGCGGACCACATGGGTCTGCTGGAGCTGGAGTTCGGCGGAGTCCTCGATGGTGATGATGCGTTCGTGCGGCGGGATCAGCCCGGACAGGGCGTTCAGCAGGGTGGTCTTGCCGGTGCCGGTGGCGCCCGAGACGATGATGTTGAACTTGGCCTGCACCAGGCCGGCCAGCAGGTACACCATGTGCTCGTCCAGCGAGCCGAAGTCGATCAGCTCCTGGAGGGTGAAGGAGCGCGGGAAGCGGCGGATGGTGAGCACCGGGCCGGTCAGGGACAGCGGCGGGATGATGACGTTGACCCGCTCGCCGGAGGGCAGCCGGGCGTCCACCATCGGGTTGGACTCGTCCACGCGGCGGTTGACGGTCGACACGATCCGCTCGATGGTCTGCATCAGCTGGTCGGCGGAGACGAACCGCAGCGGCAGTTGTTCCACCCGGCCGCCGCGCTCCACGAAGATCGCGTCGGGGCCGTTGACCATGATCTCGGTGATGGACGCGTCCTCCAGGAGGGGTTCCAGGATGCCGAGGCCCAGCGCCTCGTCCACCACGCGGCGGATCAGCTGGGCGCGTTCGACGGTGGACAGGACCGGCCCCTCGCGGCTGATGATGTGCCCGAGCACCCGCTCCAGGCGCGCCCGGCGTTCGGCGGCGGCCAGCGCGCTCATCTCCGCGAGGTCGATCTCCTCCAGCAGTTTGGCCCGGTAGGAGGCGACCAGGCGTCCGTCCTCGCCCCGGCTGCCGTGCTCCTCCGGAGCGCTGATGCGGGCCCGCAGGCTCATGGGTCTGTCGCCTCCTTTTGTCAGTGGTCGAGCGGCATGGTCGCGGACTTGGTGGCGTCGCCCAGGTCCCACACGAGGTCGGGGATGTGGACGGTGGCGGTGACGGTCACCGTGTCGTCGCCTTCGGCGGCCGAACAGGACACGTCCAGCACGCCGCTCACCGCGTCGGCGCAGGCCTGGGTGTAGGACCGGTCCAGGGACGCGGCCCGGGCCCCGGCCCGGGCCGCCGTACCGGCCTGTTCGGCGGCGTAGGCGACGGCACCGAGCTGGAGGCCGGCCAGGGCGACGATCAGCAGGACGGGGATGAACCCGAGGTATTCGAGGGCGACTTGCCCCCGGTCTTGCCCCCGGTCTTGCCCCCGGTCTCGATCCCGGTCGCGCGCTCGGCGGTACGGCATCTCAGCGTGTCACCTCCTCCACGGCCCCGGCGTGGCCGTGCACGGTGGCGGGGAAGGAGATCACGCCCGGGAAGAGGACCGGGACCTTCACGGAGACATCGGCCGTGACGTAGCCGGAGGTGTTGCACCGCACCGACGCGTCCCCGCGCCACGCCCCCGACAGGTGCCTGAGCCCGGCCTCGGCGCAGGCGGCCTGCCGGACGCCGCCCCGGGGCGCCGCCGTGGCGGCCCGCACCGCCTCGTCGGCGGCGTTCCCGGCGAGCGTGAAGGTGTAACCCACCAGCACGGCCTGCCACATCAGCACCAGCGTCAGCAGGATCAGCGGGGTCATGCCGAGCAACTCGACGCTGACCTGTCCCCGGTCCCCGTCCGGTCGTCCCATGGCGCCGCTCATTCCTTCCGCCGCCTGAAGCCCACCGCCACCCGGCCGGTTCCCCGGTGGGAGGGCTGCTGTCCCTCCTCGGCCAGCCCCAGCTCCGCCGCGAGCGCCCACAGCGCCTGCCTCACCGTGCTCCTGCCGTCGAGTTCGTGCAGCCGTCCGGCGTCCACGACGCCTTGCAGCTCCTTGTAGGCCGCGGGTACGGCGGTCCGGGCGAGCGCGGTGCCGGTGATGCGCTGCACCAGCGCGGGCTGGATCTCCGTACCGCGCGTGTGCCGGTTGACGACGACCGCGGTCTCCTCGGCCTTGCGGATCTGGAGCCGGTCCCACATCCGTACGGTGCGTTTGGCGGCGCGTACGGCGATCACGTCCGGGGTGGTGACCAGCAGCGCGGTGTCGGCGGTCTCGACGGCCGCCGCGCCGGCCCCGCTCAGCTGGGCGCCGCAGTCCACGACGACGGCCTCGTAGCGCGAGCGCAGGGCGCCGACCAGCTGCCGGGCGGCCCGCTCGGTGACCTCCTCGCCGCGTTCGCCCTCGGCGGGCGCGAGGAGCAGGGCGAGCCCGGTGTCGTGGCGGAAGACGGCGTCGGCCAGGACGCGCGGCGAGATGTCGGTGATGGCGGCGAGGTCGGCCACCGAGCGGCGGAACTGGACGTCCAGGTAGGAGGCGACGTCACCGCTCTGCAGGTCCAGGTCGACCAGCGCGGTGGCGCGGCCGGAGGCCTGGGCGGCGAGGGCCAGCTGGACGGCGGTCAGCGTGGCGCCGACACCGCCCTTGGCGCCGCTGACCGTGACGACGGTGCCCCCGGGCCCGGCGGGCGTCTCGGCCCCGTGCCCGAGGTGGCGTCGTACCCCCGCCGACCACTGGGCGACGGCCTGCACCCGGCCGGCCAATTCCTCGTACGACAGCGGGAGCCCGACCAGGCCGCGGGCGCCGGAGTCCATGGCGGCGGCGAACAGGCCGGGGCTCGCGTCGCTGGTGACGAGGACGACACCGGCGGCCGGGAAGCGCAGGGCCACCTCGCGGATCAGTTCCAGGGCCGGTACGGGCCCGATGCGTTCGTGGACGACGACGACCTCGGGCAGTTCCTCGACCGACTCGGCGGCCAGCCGGGCGAGGGTGTCCACCAGCTGGGTGGAGTCGGTGACCGGGGGCTGCGGTTCGGCGTCGGGGAGCTGGCTGAGCAGCGTGGTGAGGGAGCGGACGGCGTCCGGGTCCGCGCCGGCCGGGAGGATCCTGGTGGGCATGGCCGCCTCTCACTTGTCCGTCGCGAGTTCGTAGGTGCGGTCCTGGTCGGGGACGCTGGTCTCGCTGCCGGGGGCCACGAGCGCGAGCCGGACGCGCTGGGCGAAGGACTCGGCGTAGGTGAGGCGCTGGGCGTCGAGGGTGGACAGCGCGAAGGTGATGGGGACGGCGTCGGTGGGCCGGCGGCGGCCGTCGTCGTCGGGGTCGAGGACGGTGATCCGGCCGACGTCGAGGACCCGGGCGTTGGTGACGATGATCTTCGACTGGTCGGGGTCGCCCTCCTTGCGTCCCTCGAAGGTGGCGTAGACGTTGACGCGCGAGCCCGGGGTGATCTTCCCGGCCACGCCGGTCGCCGCGTCGATCAGGATGGCGACCTCCTGCTGGCCGGGCTGGAGGGCGGGCCGGTCCACGATCATGTCGGTCTGGAGCAGGGAGCCCGCGCGCAGGGTGGTCACGGCGATCTTGCCGCGGATCTGCGCCAGGTCGGTGACGGCGTTGCCGGACAGCCACCGCCTGGGCATCTCGACCTTCTCGAACTGGTCCGCGTCCAGGGTGGTGTACGGCTTCACCTCGGACCTGACCCGGTAGGCGGTGGTCTCGGGCCCGACCTTGGTGTTCACGTCGTGTACGAAGGAGAGCACGCCGGCGAACGCGCCCAGAGCGCACAGGGCCGACAGGATCAGCAGTAAGACGCCGCGGCGCTGACGGGAGTTCATGGACCGTGCAACCTCATTGGGGGAATCGGTCGAGCGGGACGGGTCGGTTCGCGCAGGTCAGGCGGGCGTTCGCGATTCCAGGGCGCGGGGTGGGGCGGGAACTGCGGAGGTGGCGCGGCAGAAGACGCAGCGGTCGCCGATGACGTCGAGGCCGCACCAGTGACAGCGGCTCTGCCGTACGGAGGTGACCAGTTGGTAGAGGACGGACAGGTCGGCGAGGTAGCCGCAGAACTCGACCAGGCGGCCGGTCCCCCACCACGCCGGGGACTCGGCGGGCAGCGGGGCCTCGCGCAGTCCGTGCACCCCCCACCGGGTGCCGAGGCCGGCGACCCAGTCGCTGTGCGCCTGCCCCTTGGCGACCAGCATCCAGGTGCCGAACTCCGGACCCTTCAGGTCGGCTTCGGGGCCGACGCGGACCACCTGCGGTTCGGGGTGGGCGAGGACGGCGAACTGGCTGCCGGGCACCCATGACCTGGCGTGCGCCTTCAGCCCGACCGGGACCCGGTCCAGCCGGGCGACCGAGCCGAGGACGGCGCCCGCGTGGATGTAGTGGGTGAGCAGCCGTCCGGCGGAGGCGAGCACGCCCGGGCTCAGATCGCAGGAGGCGAGCTGGCGCAGCTGCCGGGCCAGGACGGCGACGCCGAGCGGGGGCAGGGCGGGCCGGAACAGGGCGATGCGGTCGCTCTCCAGCAGCGCGCGCAGGGTGTGCAGCCGCCGGACGACCGGCTCCGGGGTGGCCTCGGAACAGACGACGACCACGTATCCGTGCTGCTCGGTGAGCCGGTGGAGTCCGGCGAGGCCCTCGTCCAGCGGCCCGCGGTCGAGTCCGGTCAGCACGACGGCGGGCACGGTCCGCTCGTCCTGCGCCGGCAGCGCCATGTCGGCGCTGGTCACGGCAATGGCTGTTGGCACGCGCAGCTCTCCGCTCTTCACATCCGTCGGCCCACCGGGGTCACTCCGGTGCGCCGGGACGACTTCATTGCGTGACTACCCGAGCACTGTATCCACGGCCGTATGACCGGGAGAACAGCGTGAGGCAAGCCGGTGGGGAACTCTCCCGCCGCAAGCCCCGCCAAACCAGGACAGGTTGAGCCGTCGCCTCGAAACGTTTCCGGTCTGGACCTCTTGACACCCTCGATTGGTCTGGACCAACTTGTAGGGCGAGCGGTGGCCACCGTCCTCTCTCCCCTTCTCTCCCCGTCCGACTCCCCACCGGAGGCTTCAGTGGACCGCGCACCAGGCATACCCAGACCCACCGGACGGCGCCTCGCGGCATGGTCGGCCGCCACCGCCCTGGCCCTCACGGTCGCGGGCCTCGCCGCGGCCTCCCCCGCCTCGGCGGCGGACGTGAACAACGTGCGGAACGCGGGCTTCGAGTCGGGCCTCGCCGACTGGACGTGTACCGCCGGCAGCGGCGCGACGGTCACGTCCCCCGTGCACGGCGGCACCGGCGCCCTGAAGGCGACCCCGGCCGGCCAGGACACCGCCAAGTGCTCCCAGACGGTCGCCGTCAAGCCCAACTCGACGTACACGCTGAGCGCGTGGGTCCAGGGCGGCTACACCTACCTGGGCGTGACGGGCACGGGCACCACGGACGTCTCCACCTGGACCCCCGACACCCCGTCCTGGAAGCAGCTCCAGACGACGTTCACCACCGGTTCCTCCACCACCTCGGTCACGGTCTACACCCACGGCTGGTACGGGCAGGCGGCCTACTACGCCGACGACCTCTCCGTCTACGGCCCCGACGGCGGCGGGAGCGGCAACCCGAACCCGACGATCCCGGCGGCCCCGTCCGGACTCGCCGTGTCGTCCTCGACGTCCTCCTCGGTCTCCCTGTCCTGGTCGGCGGTGTCCGGTGCGACGGGCTACAACGTCTACCGCGACGGCACGAAGGTCACGGCGGTGTCGGGCACCTCGGCGACGGTCACCGGCCTCGCGGCCTCGACGTCGTACTCATTCCAGGTGACGGCCACCAACGCGGCGGGCGAGTCGGCGAAGTCGGCCACGGTGACCGGCACGACGACCGCCGGCTCGGGCGGCGGGGGCGGCGGTTCCCTGCCCAAGCACGCGGTGACCGGCTACTGGCAGAACTTCAACAACGGGGCCACGGTCCAGAAGCTGTCGGACGTCCCGTCGGCCTACGACATCATCGCGGTGTCCTTCGCGGACGCCACGTCCACGCCGGGAGCGGTGACCTTCAACCTGGACTCGGCCGGCCTCGGCGGCTACACGGTCGACCAGTTCAAGGCGGACATCAAGGCCAAGCAGGCGGCTGGCAAGAAGGTCATCATCTCGGTCGGCGGCGAGAAGGGCTCGGTGTCGGTCAGCGACGCGAACTCGGCGACGAACTTCGCGAACTCCGTGTACTCCCTGATGCAGACGTACGGCTTCGACGGCGTCGACATCGACCTGGAGAACGGACTGAACGCGACGTACATGACGCAGGCCCTGCGCTCCCTGTCGGCGAAGGCGGGCCCCTCGCTGATCATCACGATGGCCCCGCAGACGATCGACATGCAGTCGACGTCGAACTCGTACTTCCGGACGGCCCTGAACGTCAAGGACATCCTGACGGTCGTCAACATGCAGTACTACAACAGCGGTTCGATGCTGGGCTGTGACGGCAAGGTCTACAGCCAGGGCACGGTCGACTTCCTCACCGCGCTGGCCTGCATCCAGCTGGAAGGCGGCCTGTCCCCGTCCCAGGTCGGCCTCGGCCTCCCCGCCTCCACCCGTGCGGCGGGCGGCGGCTACGTCTCCCCGACGGTCGTCAACAACGCCCTGGACTGCCTGACGAAGGCCGCCAACTGCGGCACCTTCAAGCCGTCCAAGACCTACCCCGACCTGCGCGGCGCGATGACCTGGTCCACCAACTGGGACGCGGCCTCGGGCAACGCCTGGTCCAACAGCGTGGGAGCCCACGTCCACGCCCTCCCGTAACCGACCCCGTCCCCTCCCCCGGCGCCCGGACCACCCCACGGTCCGGGCGCCGTCGTATACGCCCCGGGTTGGCCGGACTCGAACCCCCGGCCGGGTATCGCGTTGGATCCGCCGACAGGGGGGTGTGATGATCCGGGCCATGGCCGAACACGGGGGAAAGACCGACTCGGTGGGGCGGGCGCGCAGGTCACGGTTGTACGACTACGTGGACGCGCACGAGCCCGGCCGGCAAGGGACTGCCGACCGCGTTGTGCGCGGCAGGCGCGAGTTCGCGGTTCTGCTGGGTGCGTTCCGGCGTACGGCGGTGCTCGTGCCGCTCGATCCGGTGACCGGGAGTCCGCTGGCCGCCGATTTCGGTGGGGTGCGCTGGATCTACGCCTTCTCGGATGAGGGTGCGTTGGCGCGTTTCGCGGTGGCGCGGGGTGAGGGCGCGCGGGAGTGGGCGTTTCAGCGGTGGCTGGGGGCGCGGTTGCTGGATGGGGCGGTGCCGGCGGTGGGGGTGCCGTGCGGGGTGGCGCTGGACTGTGCGGACGGGGAGGACGGGATGCTCTTTCCTCCGGTGCGGGAGATCGTGCCGGACGCGGTGGCGGTGGACGTCGACGGCGGGACGGGGGACGTGCGGTGAGCGGTGGCGGGGGCAAGGACCTGGCGACGCGGGGTCTGGATCTGATCGCGAAGGGTCTGACCGAGGCGTTGGGGGAGTTGAGGGAGCTGGGTATGGCCGGCCAGGCGGGGGCCGGTCGTGGTTTCGGTGATATCGCGTTGTCCGGTCTGGAGCTGGGTCATGACGGGTTGACGGGCGAGTTCACGTCGTTTTGTGAGCGGTGGGAGTGGGGGGTGCGGGCGCTGGTCGCCGAGGGCAACGCCTTCGCGGAGAAGGCGGGGCTGGCGGCGGGCACGTACTACGAGACGGACCAGTATGTGAAGGGTGCCTTCAAGGTCGTCGTGAACGCGTCCGTCGGTGATCCGTACGCCTCCGAGGAGGAGGTGCAGAAGATGAGTCTGGGTGAGATCGCCGCGTCGGGCGGGGGCACGGATTACAGCGGGGAGTCGTTCCGCGAGGCGTGGGCGAACAGTGAGCAGGGCTGGAAGGACGCGGCCCGTGACGCGCTGACCTCGCGCTCCTCGGTTCTTCCGGGCGTGGGACCGGCCGACGTGGCGGATGCCGTGGGTGTCTCGCGGGAGCGTTACGACCAGATGCTGGACGAGGCTTTCGGTCCCTCTCCCGAGGCCCGCGCCGAAGCGGCCGGGCAGCAGGGCGGGGAGGGCTGATGGGCATCGGGGATGTGACCAACAAGCTCCTCAGCGGCGGGGAGCATCTGGTCGACCGGGGCAAGAAGCTCGTCGGCAAGGGTGTCGACTACACGACGGACAAGATCGGTGACGGTCTGGACTACGTCGGGGCGCACAAGTGGGCCGATGTGGTGGAGGACTGGGGCGACGGGGTCGCCTCCGATCTGGGGGCGACGCCGGGTGAGCAGCAGCTCGGTGAGAGTGAGGAGGCGAACGAGCTCGTCCACGGTGATCCGGCGAAGATCCGGCAGAGCGCGAAGCACCTGCGGGACTTCCACAATGCGTTCGACAAGGTCGGCCAGGGCTTGAAGAAGGTCGACTCCTCCGGGTGGAGGGGCGAGGGCGGGGACGCGTTCCGGGAGAAGTTCAGCGTGCACCCGGTCAAGTGGGCGCAGGCTGCCGAGGCGTGCGAGACGGCGGCGGCCGCGCTGGAGTCGTACGCCGACACGGTGAAGTGGGCGCAGGGGCAGGCCGAGGAGGCCGTGCGCCTGTACAGGAAGGGCGTGAAGGCGTCCAAGGAGGCGTTCGAGGCCCATGAGGAGAAGGTCGCCGCCTACCGCGCGAAGGCGGAGGCGGGTGAGGACCCCGGTCCCCGGCCCGGTGAGTTCCAGGACCCCGGCAAGGCCGATGTGCAGGCCGCGCTCCACAAGCTGTCCCAGGCCCGCGAGCAGCGCAACACCGCCGCCACCGAGGCCCAGGGCAAGGTCAGGACGGCCCTCGCCCACGCTCCCGCCGAGCCCCCGCCGCTGGAGCGCATCAAGAACGACCTGTCCGACGGTGCCCTGTCCGCCGGCATCGAACTCACCCACTTCGCCGGGGGCGTCGTCAAGGGCACGGCCGGCCTGGGCACCTTCGTCCGGGGCCTGAACCCCATCGACCCCTACAACCTCAACCACCCGGCCGCCTACATGCAGAACGTCAGCATGACGCTGTCCGGCCTGGTCTCCACCGCCGCCCACCCCGAACGCGCCGCGAAGACCATGTGGGACGAGTTCCGCAAGGACCCCTCCGAGTCCGGCGGGCGGTTCGTACCGGAACTCTTCGGGACCAAGGGCCTCGGCGCGGAAGCGGGGCTGGCCAGAGAGGCGGCTGCGCAAGCGGGGCTGACACGGAAGGCCGCGCAGACGGCGACCCGGGAGACCCGGGCCGGGGCGGAGAACGCGGCCGGGAACTCGGCACGGGGCACCGTCGAGAACGACCCTCCGAAGCACTCACACGACCAGAACAGCACCAAGGGCTGCGGCGACCCGGTCAATGTGGCCACCGGCAAGATGTACCTGTCACAGACGGACGTCGCCCTCCCCGGGGCACTCCCCCTGCTGCTGACCCGCCGGGTGGAGTCCGGTTACCGCCTGGGCCGCTGGTTCGGCCCCTCGTGGTCCTCCACCCTGGACGAGCGACTGGAGATCGACGCGGAGGGCGTCGTCTACGTCACGGAGGACGGCCTCCTCCTCTCGTACCCCCACCCGGCCCCCGGCCTGCCCACCCTGGCGAGCCACGGCCCCCGCCTGCCCCTGGACCGGGTGGACGACGGCTACACGATCACGGACCCGCACACCGGCCGAGTGCGCCACTTCACCGAACGCGGCCCTGACCTGGCGGTCCTGGAACAGATCGACGACCGCAACGGCAACTGGATCACCTTCGAGCACGACACCGAGGGCACCCCGCTCGGCGTCTACACGAGCGCCGGCCAAGGCGTCCGCATCACCACCGCCTCGAACCGCGTCACGGCGTACCACCTGACCGCGACCGGCGAGGAACTGAAGCGCTTCGGCTACACGGACGGCGACCTCACGGAGGTCGTGAACTCGTCCGGCCTGGCACTGCGTTTCGGCTACGACGACCGGGGCCGGGTGACGTCCTGGACGGACACGAACGACCGCGGCTACACCTACGAGTACGACGACCAGGACCGCTGCGTCGCGGAGGCCGGCGAGGCGGGTCACATGGCCCTGCGCCTGAACTACGGCGACCCCGACCCGGAGACGGGCCTGCGGACGACGACAGTGACGACAGCCGAGGGCCACACCCGCCGCTACCTGGTCAACGACGCCTGGCAGGTGGTCGCGGAGACCGACCCGCTGGGCGCGACCACCCACTACCGCCGGGACCGCCACCACCGCCTGCTGACCACGACGGACCCGCTGGGCCACACCACGGCGTTCGAGTACGACGAGACGGGCAACCTCACCCGGATGGTCCGCCCGGACGGCCGCGAGACGAGGGCGGAGTACAACGCTCTGGGCCTGCCGGTGAAGGTGGTGAACCCGGACGGCACGGTGATCCACCAGACCTACGACGACCGGGGCAACCGCACCTCGGTGACGGACCCGGCCGGCCAGACGACCCGCTTCACCTACACGGAGGCGGGCCACCTGACCTCGGTGACGGACCCGTTGGGCAACACCACCACGGTCGTCTGCGACCGCACGGGCCTCCCCGTGCGGGTGACGGACCCCCTGGGCGCGACCACCAGCTACGAACGCAACGCCCTCGGCCTCCCGACAGCGATCACGGACCCACTCGGCGGTGTCTCCCGTCTGGAGTGGTCGGTCGAAGGACGGCTGACCCGCCGCACGGCCCCCGACGGCACCACGGAGACGTGGACGTACGACGGCGAGGGCAACTGCACCACCCACACCGACCCTCTCGGCGGCGTCACCCGCTTCGAGTACACCCACTTCGACCTGCTGTCGGCCCGCACGGGCCCGGACGGCGTCCGCTACGAGTTCGCTCACGACACCGAGTTACGTCTGACCAAGGTCACCAACCCGCAGGGTCTGACGTGGGAGTACACCTACGACCCCGCAGGCCACCTGATCCGGGAGACGGACTTCGATGACCGCACCCTGACGTACGAGTACGACGCGGCAGGCCGCTTGACCGCCCGCCGCAACGTTCTCGGCGAGGAAACGACGTACGACCGCAACGCCCTCGGCCAGGTACTTAGCAAGACCACACCCGACGGAACCACGACCTACGCCTACGACCTGACCGACCAACTCGCCCACGCGACCGGCCCGGACGGCACCACCCTCACCCTGCTCCGCGACCGCCACGGCCGCCTGCGCTCGGAAACGGTCGACGGCCGCACGGTGACGTACACGTACGACGCCCTGGGCCGCCGTACCGGCCGCACGACACCGACAGGAGCGGTCA
The DNA here is from genome assembly GCF_011820545.1 of Streptomyces sp. DSM 40868. Classification (NCBI taxonomy): domain Bacteria; kingdom Bacillati; phylum Actinomycetota; class Actinomycetes; order Kitasatosporales; family Streptomycetaceae; genus Streptomyces; species Streptomyces sp. DSM 40868. Next base: position 5,527,653 of record NZ_CP050504.1, on the reverse strand, counting down.
CCACCTGGAGCTACGACGCGGCGGGCCGCCGCACCGGCATGACGGCATCCGGCCGCACGATCGACTTCACCTACGACGAGGCCGGGCACGAACTGAAGCGCTTGGTCGGCGACACGATCACCCTGCAACACGCCTACGACACGATGGGCCGCCTGACGACCCAATCGGTCACCGGCGCAGGAGGCCACAGAGTCCAGCACCGGACGTTCACCTACCGGGCCGACGGCAACCTGACCGCCATCGAGGACCACCTGTCCGGCACCCGCCGCTTCGACCTCGACGCGACAGGCAGGGTGACGGCGGTCCACGCGGCAGGCTGGACGGAACGCTACGCCTACGACGAGGCAGGCAACCAAACCCAGGCGTCATGGCCGACGACCCACCCGGGAGCGGAGTCGACGGGCCCCCGCACCTACACGGGCACCCGCATCACCCGGGCCGGCAACGTCCGCTACGAACACGACGCCCTCGGCCGCATCACCCTCCGCCAGAAGACCCGCCTGTCGAGGAAGCCGGACACCTGGCACTACGAATGGGACGCCGAAGACCGCCTGACCTCGGTGGTGACACCGGACGGCACCCGCTGGCGCTACACCTACGACCCCCTGGGCCGCCGCACAGCCAAACTCCGCCTGGCCGAAGACGGCGAAACGGTCATGGAACGGGTGGACTTCACCTGGGACGGCACGACGCTCTGCGAACAAACGACAAGGTCTGAGGCTTTCACCCACCCGATCACCCTGACCTGGGACCACCAGGGCCTCCGCCCCCTCGCCCAAACAGAACGCATCACGACGGCCGATGCACCCCAAGAGGAAATCGACTCCCGCTTCTTCGCCATCATCACCGACCTCGTCGGCACCCCAACAGAGCTGCTGGACGACCAGGGCGAGATCGCCTGGCACACCCGAAGCACTCTCTGGGGCACAACGGCGTGGTCGACAAACAGCACGACCTACACCCCCCTACGCTTCCCAGGCCAGTACTACGACCCCGAAACCGGCCTCCACTACAACTACTTCCGCCACTACGACCCCGAAACCGCCCGGTACCTCACTCCTGACCCTCTCGGTCTAGCCCCAGCTTTCAACCCAGCCAGCTACGTCTCCAACCCACTTTCCTGGTCGGATCACCTGGGACTAGCACCGGACTGCCCTCCAAAGGGTGAAAAAAGCAACCCCTTTAATAAGCGTGAAGACGCGGAACGGGCGGCCTTTGAGGCCGCGGGCGTACCCTATGGCACAACACCCGACGCAGAGTGGACTGTCATGGGAAAGAAGGAGCTCAAACACAACCCCGGACTGGTCTATGCCCCGGATCCGACACACTGGGGGCATTTTCGCCAGTTTGAAACAGAGAACGGCTCCAGGGTCATTGTCGAGCATACGCATGACCCAGCCGGGCCACATTTCCATGCTGGAGCCCCGAAAGGCTACACCACCGAGGAACGCACTAGGAACTGGGTAAACTTTGGGTGGGACAACACCAAAGACGGTTACACAACGATGGCGCGATATCGCGCACTGAACAAACCCGGCGGAGACCACCATTTCTTCTACGAAGAGTAGGTTAGCAGAATGACACTGAGCGACAACGAAATCGAACAGCCCTTCCAGGATGCAGGATTCGAGGTATTTGGAAGATTCCCCGCGTCGGAGCCGAGTGCCACCAAGGCTTTCAACCGAGTTATGAATGTAGCAGCAAAGCCCATCGATAAGATTCCATGCGATGAACTCGACGCCGTCGACAAAGTAAATAAAGCTTGGGTTACACGCGCAAGAAATTCCGGAGTACTGACAGGGGACGGCTCTTTCCTTGCGATCGGCAGCCTAGATTACGGATGGCTTCGGCTTAGACTAACCAGTGCGGCCAATATCTTCGCCTTGGAACAGCCGGACGGAGACCTCCTTTTCATTGCACGGAGCTTCAGCGGCCATCGGGTGTGTGCAGTGAGCAGAGAAGGGAGTGAATACTGGATCCTGGAGGAGGAGTTCCTCCCTGGCGGCTCCTGACAGAGACGGGCACCTCGTCGGTCGGGACTCGCCACAGCTGGAACGAGGAGCGGAAGGGTTTCATGTCGTTCGGGCCGCCACCTGCTGGTTTTCCTCCTGTGGCCGCTCCCGCCTGGACTCCTCCCTCGGAGATCGAGCAGGCTCTGTATGAAGCCAAGGGGCGGGGGGACTGGGCCGCGTACTTCGGGGTGCTTGCTCAGGCTCGGTTGTTCTTCGAGATAGAGAAGGGCGGGGCGGATGCCACGCCCAGGGCTACGTACGCCGTGTTCGGGTATGACCCGCGCGTCGCCGGAGGACGGATCTGGGCCGTGTACACCGAGGGCATGCTGCCCGCCCCGGAGCCCCACAGGGTGTTCGACTGGAACCGTCTGGAGTGGTTCGCCAAGGTCTGGCAGCCGACCGATCCGCCGATGATCGTCGTCAATCCGGGGAGCCCGTGCGAGGCGTTCCTGCCGTCCGCCCCGCCGCACTCGGCGGCCTGGGCACAGTACGGGGAACAAGCCCCGCCTCGGGACCAGTCGATGCGGCTGCGGACCCTCCGCGTCGGCGGGCCCCTGCACGGCCCCGTCGCCCACGGACTCGCCTGCGGTGCCCTCCTCTGCGTCAACAACGGCTCCTTCTGGAACGCCATGGCCTGGCACGGCACCGGCTACCCGGACGAGCGGAAACGGCTCAACGAGTGGTGGGGCATCACCACCCGCGAGCAGTGGCAGTACTACCTCCGTGACCTCCTCGCCTGCGAACAACACAGCTCCGTCTGGGACTTCGCCCTCAGCCTGCGCCGCACCATCGCCCGTGACTTCGGCGGGCACGTCGACGTGGGCTACTGGCGCCAGGCCGCCGCCAACGTCATCCGCGCCAGGTCCGAGGGGTCGGTCGTGGTCGGTGAGGACGGTGTCACCAAGACCGAACCCCGGCCCGAGTCCGAGGTCGAGGCCCACATCGAGGGCGTTCAGCGGCTCATCGGGCGCATCACCCGCTACGAGGCCCGGATGCGCGCCGACGGCGTGCTCGACGGCAACCAGTACGTCTCGTCCGTCGACGCCTGGGATCTCGGCCGCGCTTCGAAAATGGCCCGGTGGGGGCTAGGCGCGCGCCTCGGCACGCTCAAAGAGGCCGAGGCCGCCGTCCTCCAGGCCGGCCGGGCCGCCGCCCTGTCCTACAAGTCCTGGCAGGACTTCTCCGCCGGCTACATCCTGGGCCGCTGCCTGCACTTCGATGACGAGGAGTTCGGGGACTGGTACCAGAACATGGTCGAGGCGCATCGCATCCTGATGTCCGACCCCGGCAGCCCCTGGCTCACGATCCCGTTCCGCTGACGGTCATCCGTTCAGCACGCGGGCAACTCACACCACACGTACTTCCCCCGGTCCCCGAACCTGGCCGACGGCTGCCACCCCCAGTACTCCGCGCACGCCACGACCAGCCCCAGGCCCCGCCCCTCCTCCGCCTCCAGCGCCCGCCCCAACGGCACCGGCGGCTCGGGCGGCTCCGGGTCCGTGTCCCACGCCCCGATCCACACCAGCCCCTCCGCCGACCTCCGCACCCGCAACGCCGCCGGTCCCTTCGTGTGCCGCACCGCGTTCGACACCAACTCCGTCGCCAGCAGCTCCGCCGTGTCCGCGAGCGCCGTCAACTCGTGCATCGCCAGGATCACCCGCAGGGTCCGGCGGCACACGGTCACGGCTCTGAGGTCGTTGGGGATGTAGAGCGTGTAGTCCCACGTCTCGGTTTCGGGCATGCCTCATCAACTCCAGCAGGGAGAAGGGGAAATCGCGTCCGGTGGCTTTGCCGCAGGCGTCATGGCAGGACGGCGCGGTGCACTTCCGGTACGTATCCGTTGCCTTACCGACAGTAGGGCCACAATTTGGGACACGGCAAGCGGCTGCCGTAATGTGCCCCCGAACGAGGCACCGCTTCAGGGAGGAAGTCATGCCGCGCAGACAGCAGCCCACCGCACGGCAGGCGCGCCTCGGCGCCGAACTGCGCAAGCTGCGTGAGGCGGCGGGACTGAAAGGGCGTGAAGCCGCCGCGCTGCTCGGGACGGACTCGGCACAGATGAGTCAGATCGAGGCCGGCACCGCCGGAGTGAGCGCGGAGCGGGTACGGCGGCTCGCGGCGCAGTACTCGTGCACGGACGCGGAGTTGATCGAGGCCCTGGTCGCGATGGCCACGGACAGGACGCACGGCTGGTGGGAGGAGTACCGGGGCCTGCTGCCGACACCGTTCATGGACCTGCCGGAACTGGAGCATCACGCCGGCTACCGCTGGGACGTGGAGTTCCTGCACATCCCGGGTCTTCTGCAGACACCGGAGTACGCTCGCGCGCTCTTCGCCTACGTCAACCCGGAGTTCCCGGACAGTGAGGTGGAACGCTGGGTGGAGCACCGGATGAAGCGCAGGGTCATCATCGAGCGGGCTGATCCGGTTCCCTATGAGGCCGTGATCCACGAAGCGGCGTTGCGTATCAGAGTGGGCGGCCTCGGCGACGCGAAGGCACAGCTCATCCGCGTGCTCGAACTTTCCGAGGCCGATCACGTGACCGTGCGCGTCATCCCGTTCGATCTGGACGGCTTCGGTGGGGCCGGCAGCGCCATGGTGTACGCGGGCGGCCCGGTGCCCAAGTTGGACACCGTCGTTCGTGACGGCCCGGGCGGCCCTGTCTTCATCGATGCCGAAGCTCAGCTCAGCCGCTACCGCAAGCTTTTTCATAGGGTAGAAGCGGTGTCACTCGAACCCGACCGGTCGCGTGACTTCATCCACAGGCTGGCGAAGGAGCTGTGAGCATGCTGACCCCCGACACCTGGCAGAAGTCGTCCTTCTCCGGCGGCGGCCAAGGGGATGCCTGCGTCGAAGTCGCCCACACCCACCCCCACATATCCATCCGCGATTCCAAAGCCCCCACCCGAGCCACCCTGACTGTCCCGGCCACCGCCTTCGTCCGCTTCATCGAGTCCCTGAAGGTCCGCGCCTCCAGGGACTGAGAAGCCCCGGCCGGATTCCGTCACGCACCCGTCCGGGTACTTGACCTGTGCATGCCCGACCCCCACCATGAGCGCCAACCCGCACAGCGAGCCCACAGGGAGTCCCACGAACGGCCCCCGGAGGTTCGTGATCGCACGTCGCACGGGAACACCCACTCCAACCCCCACAGGGAGCGTTCATGCGACTTCGCAGACGGACCGGCGCGCTCGGTGCGCTGCTGGCCCTCGCGCTCGCCGCGCCGGTGTCCGCTGGGCTCGACCAGGCCGGCGCCGAGAGCGTGCGCAGGGTCCGAGCGGCCGACGACGACATTCGGCAGTACGAGATCCATCAGCGCACCACACCCGTGACCCGTACGGCCATCCAGTCCGCCGGTGTGACCGTCGACGAGGCCGACGAGGAGAGCGTCGTCGTCTCCGGGCGGGCGGAGCAGGTCGAGAAGCTGCGCCGGATGGGGTACGACGTGCAGCCCATGGGGGCCGCTCCCCAGCGCGGGCAGGCGCGGCTCTACGACTTCCCCAGCGCCGACGCGAAGTACCACAACTACGCCGAGGCGAACGCCGAGATCGATCAGCGGCTCGCCGCCTACCCGGGCATCATGAACAAGCGGGTGATCGGGAAGTCGTACCAGGGGCGGGACATCGTCGCCATCAAGGTCAGCGACAACGTCGGCACCGACGAGAACGAGCCCGAGGTGCTGTTCACCGCGCACCAGCACGCCCGGGAGCACCTCACCGTGGAGATGGCCCTCTATCTGCTGCGCGAACTCGGCGCGGGGTACGGGTCCGACTCCCGCATCACGAACATGGTCAACAACCGTGAGATCTGGATCGTGCCCGATCTGAACCCGGACGGCGGCGAGTACGACATCGCCAGCGGGTCGTACCGGTCGTGGCGGAAGAACCGGCAGCCCAACTCCGGGTCCTCGTACGTCGGGACCGACCTCAACCGGAACTGGAACTACAAGTGGGGCTGCTGCGGCGGGTCCTCGGGGTCCACGTCCTCCGAGACCTACCGCGGGCCCGCCGCCGAGTCCGCGCCCGAGGTCAAGGTCGTCGCCGACTTCGTACGCGGCCGGGTCGTCGGCGGAAAGCAGCAGATCACGGCCGGGATCGACTTCCACACCTACAGCGAGCTGGTGTTGTGGCCGTTCGGCTGGACCTACGCGGACACCGCCACCGGGATGACCGCGGACGACGCCGCCGCGTTCCAGGCCGTCGGGCGGAAGATGGCCGCCAGCAACGGCTACACCGCCGAGCAGTCCAGCGACCTGTACATCACGGACGGGACGATCGACGACTATCTGTGGGGTACGCAGAAGATCTTCAGCTACACCTTCGAGATGTACCCGGCGTCGTCGTCCGGGGGCGGGTTCTACCCGCCCGACGAAGTCATCGAGCGGGAGACCTCCCGGAACAAGGACGCCGTGTTGCAGCTGCTGGAGAACGCCGACTGTATGTACCGGTCGATCGGCAAGGCCGCCCAGTACTGCTCCTAGCGGCTACGCCTCCTCGAAGTAGGCGTCGAGCACCGCGTCCAGCTGCTCGTCCCACTCCTTGAAGCGCGCCCTGGCCGTCGCCTCGATCTCGATCGGGAACCAGCGGCGGTCAGGGGTGTGCACGGTGACGGTGTACCGCTTGCCGAAGCGGGGCGTCTCCGTCTCCACCGCGGCGATCTCGTCCCAGCGGAACTCGCACGCCTCCTCGTCCAGGCTGAGGCGGACGCCCCTGCGGTCGGCCACGATCCGTGCCCGGCGGTCCGCCGCCTCGAAGACCGGCCCGTCGGCCGCCGATTCACCGGCAGGTTCCTCGGCGGGCTCCTCGGCAGGTTCTCCGGCGGAGTCCTCGGGGGCCTCCTCGAGGACTTCCTCGGGGTCCGCCGGCGCCACCTCGTCCTGCGGCCCCGAAGGCTCCTTGGACACCGGTCCCGCCTGCGTCGGCGTCGGACCCGTGATCCCCGGGACGAAGGCCGGGTCGAAACCGGCACCCAACACCGGCTCGGCCTTCAACGGCCCGTCCGGCAACGGCTCGCCCGTCAACGGTTCGGCCTTCACCGGCTCCGTCTTCAACGGCTCCGCGGCCCCGGTCGGCTTGCTGCTCGATCCTATGCGCTGCTCCACGGCGGCAGTATGGACGACTTCCCTGTGCCGTAACCAGTCAGCTCACGAACACGCCGCGGACCGGTTAGCTCACGAACACCCCGGCCACCACCGCCACCACGAACCCGGCCAGCGACAACACCGACTCCAGCACCGTCCAGCTGCGCAGCGTGTCGCGTTCGCTGATGCCGAAGTACTTGGCCACCATCCAGAAGCCGCCGTCGTTGACGTGCGAGGCGAAGATGGAGCCCGCCGAGATGGCCATGATGACGAGCGCGGCGAACGCCTGGGAGTGCCGGCCCTCCGCCAGCAACGGGGCCACGATGCCCGCCGTCGTCACGATCGCCACCGTCGCCGAGCCCTGGGCCACCCGCAGCACGAGCGCGATCAGGTACGACAGGACGATCACCGGCAGGCCGACGCCGTGGAAGGTGTCCGACAGGGCCTGGGCGACGCCCCCGGCCTTCAGTACGGCGCCGAAGATGCCGCCCGCGCCGACCACCAGCAGGATGTTGCCGACCGGCTTCAGGGAGGCGGTCGACACCGTCTCCAGCGACTTGCGCGACCAGCCGCGCCGGATGCCGAGGAGGTAGTAGGCGAGGAGCAGCGCGAGGGTGAGCGCCACGAAGGGGTTGCCGAAGAACTCCAGGACCGAGCGGGCCGGGGAGGGGTCCAGGGCGATCGAGGAGAACGTGGCCGCCAGGATCAGCAGCAGGGGGGTGCCGATGATGGCCAGGACCGTGGCGAGGGGGACCGGGGTCTCCCTCGGTGTCACGCCCTGCGCGCGCTGCTCGGCCGCCACCGCCCGCTTCGCCTCCTCCGCCGCCTCCGCCATGTCCTGCGGTACGGGGACGAAGATCCGCTTTCCGGCCCAGGCGGCGTACGCCCAGGCGGCCAGTACGGCGGGCAGGCCGCAGACGGCGCCCATGAGGATGACCCAGCCGAGCTGGACGTGCAGCAGTCCGGCGGCGGCGACCGGGCCGGGGTGCGGCGGCAGGAAGGCGTGGGTCATGGACAGGCCGGCGAGCAGCGGGAGGCAGTAGAGCAGCACCGACTTGCCGGATCGTTTCGCTGCCGCGTAGACGATGGGCGCGAGGACGAAGATGCCCACGTCGAAGAAGACCGGGATGCCGAACAGCAGGCCGGTGAGGCCCATGGCGAGCGGGGCCCGCTTCTCGCCGAACAGGGCCAGCAGGCGTGCGGCCAGTACCTCCGCGCCGCCGCTCACTTCGAGGATCGCGCCGAGCATCGTGCCGAGGCCGATGATGATGGCGACGTGGCCGAGGATGCCGCCCATGCCGGACTCGATGGTGGAGACGGCGTCGGAGCGCTGGACGGTGCCGAAGAGTTCGGTGACCGAGAGGCCGGCCAGCAGGCCGACGGCTATGGAGACGGCGAGGAGGGCCACGAAGGGCTGGAGCCGGACCTTGATGATCAGGAAGAGCAGGAGGGCCATGCCGAGGGCGGCGACCGTGAGCAGGCCGGGCGTGCCGTCGATCAGGAGGAGCAGGCCCCCGGTGTGGGGTGGCGCGGTGGGCGTGGGGGCGGCGAGCGGGAAGGACATACGGGGGTCCTCTTCGTAAATGCATGCTGCTTTCGGGCAGGGAGGAGCGCGGCACGGCACCCCGGGGAGTGCCGTGCCGTGCGGACGTACGTGCGGGAAGGGGAAGCCGGCGCGGGTCAGCCCAGTACGGCGAGCGCGTCGATCTCGATGAGGAGGCCGGCCGGCAGACCGACGTAGACCGTCGTGCGGGCGGCGGGCGGCTGGGTGAGGCCCTGTTCCTCGAAGTAGGCGTTGTAGATGTCGTTCATCTCGGCGAAGTGGTCCACGTCCGTGAGGTAGACGCGGATCATCATCACGTCGTCCCAGGTGGCGCCGCCCTCCTCCAGGATCGCCTTGACGTTGGCGAGGGTCTGGAGGGTCTGCTCGCGCAGGGTGGGGCCGGCCGGCGTCGGGGGCTTGCCCTCCTCGGCGGGCAGGAAGCCGACCTGGCCGGCGACCTGGAGGATGTTGCCCTTCTTCACGCCGTGCGAGAACTTCGCGGGCGGGGTGGTGTGGGTCTTCGGGGTGAGCGCGATCTTGTCCGTCATGCGGGGGTGCCCTTCACTGGCGTTCTTCCGGAGTACTCGCCGCTGATGGCGTCCGCCGTGCGGCGGACCAGCGGGAGCAGGCTGAGGAGTTCCTCGGCGGTGACGACCACGTTCGGCGCGGAGACCGACATGGCGGCGACCACCCGCCCGTCGGCGCCGCGCACGGGGGCGGCGACGCAGTTGATGGACTCCTCGTGGCCACCGAGGTCGGTGGCCCAGCCCTGTTCGCGCACCGTGGCCAGTTCCTTCAGGAAGGCTTCGGCGTGGGGGGTCGAACGGGCCGTGTACATCGGGTAGTCGAGCTGCTCGGCGAGGGCGCGGCGCTCTGGTTCGGGCAGGTCGGCGAGGAGCAGCTTGGCGACGGCGGCGACGGTGATGGCCACCGGCTTGCCGATCCGGGAGTACATGCGGACCGGGTAGCGGCTCTCCACCTTGTCGATGTACAGCACCTCGTTCTCCTCGTACACGGCGAGGTGGACGGTGTGTCCGCACTGTTCGTTGAGCCGTACGAGGTGGGGGTGGGCGATCTCGCGGATGTCGAGGTTCTCCATCGCCTCCTGGGCGAGGGCGAAGAGCCGGGCGCCGAGGCGGTAGCGCTGGTCGGACTGGCGGTAGACCAGGCCGTGTTCGTGCAGGGTGCGCAGCAGGCGCAGGGCGGTGGACTTGTGCACGCCGAGGCGGTCGGCGACCTGCCCCAGGTCGGCGGGGCCCTCGGCGAGCAGCGGCAGGATGCTCAGGGCGCGGTCGACGGTCTGACTCATGGGATGTTCGCCTCCTCCTCGGCCTGCTCGGCTCGTGTCCAGCCGGGGCCGAGTCGAAGTCTCTCCCATGCGCCGTCGTCCAGGGCGGCGAGGCGGTCGGCGTGGTCGCGGTCGGGGGGTGCGGCCAGGTCACCGGGGGTGGTGAGGGCGGCGGCGGCGAAGAGGTGGCCGTACTTCAGGCGGGCCTCGACGGACAGTCCGCGCAGGGTGGCGGAGAGGAAGCCGGCGGCGAAGGCGTCTCCGGCGCCGACGTGGGCGACGACGTCCACCTTCGGCGCGCGGACGTGGGTCGCGCTCCCGTCGGCGTCCGCCGTGCCGTCCGTGTTCTTGCCGAAGACGGTCGCGCCTCCCCCGCCCTGTTTGACGACGACGAGTTCCGGCTGGGGCAGCGCGCGGACGATGGCGGCTCCGCCGTGCAGCCCCCATGCGTCGCGGGCCTCGTCGGCGCCCACGAACACGATGTCCGCGCGCCGGGCCAGTTCCAGCAGGACGTCGGCGCCCTCGCCGTCCCGCCAGAGCCCGGGCCGGTGGTTGACGTCGAAGGACACCAGCGGACGTCCCGGACCAGGGGCCGTCAGCTCGTACAGCAGTTCCCGGCACTCCGCCGACAGCGCGGCCGTGATCCCGGACAGGTGCAGCACCCGGGCCGCGCGGGCCGCCGCCAGGTCCACGTTCCCCACGGACATCGCGGAGGCGGCGGATCCGGCCCGGTAGTACGCCACCTCGTGCGCGCCCGTCCCGCGGTCCCCGGCGGTGCGGAAGTACACGCCGGTGGGCCGGCCGGGGTCCCGGCGGACGGCGGTGACGTCGACTCCGTACCCGGCGATCCGTTCCACCAGGTGGTCGCCGAAGCCGTCCGCGCCGACCCGGCTGACCCAGCGGGCCGTGTGCCCGAAGGCGGCCAGGGCGCAGACCACGTTGGACTCGGCACCGCCGACGGCCCGCTGGAAGGAGGGGACGTCGGCGAGGCGGCCGGGGCGGCTGGGCAGGAAGGTGACCATGGACTCGCCGAGCGCCGCCACGTCCACGTCCGTGACGGGCCGCGGGGGCGCGACGGCCGGGGCGTAAGCAGCGTCGTTGATGATGACTCCTGTCGATCGCCAGGGCGGCGGATCCGTTGACCCGGTGTTCGGCGAGATGCTAGACACCAGTAAGCACTAGACGCAATGGTCGTTGCAGAATGCGCAACGCCTGAGAGGGGCTTCATGGGCACCGAAGCGCTCACCCGCCTCGCCGAGGAACACATCGACCACCGCTTCAAGGGCCTCCCGCCGGACGCCTACGGTCTGACCGTCGCCGAGCTGGCCGCCCAGCGCCGCAATCTCTTCCACGACGGCGGCCGGGACGGCGGCGGCTTCACCACCCCGGTCCTCGCGCTGTCCGCCGAGCGCCTGGCGCACAACCTCGCGCTGATGGAGACGTACACCGCCCGGCACGGCCTGGCCTTCGCCCCGCACGGCAAGACCTCCATGGCCCCGCAGCTCTTCCACCGCCAGCTCGAGCACGGCGCCTGGGGGATCACGCTCGCGCTGCCCCACCAGGTGCGCGTCGCCCGGGCGTTCGGCATCCGGCGGGTCTTCCTCGCCAACGAGCTGGTGGACGCCTCCGCCCTGCGCTGGCTCGCCGCCGAGCTGGCCGCCGATCCGGAGTTCCGGTTCATCGCCTACGTCGACTCGGTGCGCGGGGTGGAGCTGATGGACGCTGCCCTCGCCGGCGCGGCCCGCCCGGTGGACGTCGTGATCGAGCTGGGCGCGGGCGAGGCGGCGCGCACGGGGGTGCGTACGGAGGCGGAGGCCGGAGAGGTCGCCGCCGCCGTGGCCGCCGTACCGACCCTGCGCCTGGTCGGCGTGGCGGGGTACGAGGGCGAGGTGCCGAAGGCCGACCCCGAGCGGGTGCGGTCGTATCTGCGGCGGCTGGTCGCGCTGGCCGCCGGGCTGGACGGTGCCGGCCGGTTCGGCGAGGCCGACGAGATCGTGGTGAGCGCGGGCGGCAGCGCCTGGTTCGACGCGGTCGCCGACGTCTTCGCCGGGATCCCCGCGCTGTCCAGGCCGGTGCTGAAGCTGCTGCGCTCCGGCGCGTACGTCTCGCACGACGACGGGCACTACCACCGGCTCACCCCGTTCGGCCGGGTCCCCGAGGAGGGCGCGCTGGAGCCCGCGTTCCGGCTGTGGGCGCAGGTCGTCTCCCGGCCGACCCCGGAGCAGGCCTTCGCCAACGCGGGCAAGCGCGACGCGGCCTACGACCTGGACCTGCCGACCGCCCAGGTGGTACGCCGGGACGGCGAGGAGCGCCCGGCCGCCGGCATCACCGTCACCGGACTGTCCGACCAGCACACCTGGCTGCGCACCGGCCCGGAGGCGGACGTCGAGGTGGGCGACTGGATCGGCTTCGGCCTGTCCCACCCGTGCACGTCGTTCGACAAGTGGCAGCTGATCCCGGTGGCCGAGGCGGACGGCACGGTCGTGGACTACATCCGTACGTTCTTCTAGGAGGCCCGCGTGGAGGACCTGGTCATCCGGGACGCCGACGTCGTCGACGGCAGCGGGGCGGACGCGTACCGCGCCGATGTCGTGATCGACGCGGGCCGCATCGTCTCGATCGTCAAGGAGGCCGCCGCCGCGGGCTGCCAGCGGCCGCGCGCCACGCGGGAGATCGACGCGGAGGGCCTGGTCCTCTCCCCCGGCTTCATCGACATGCACGCCCACTCCGACCTCGCCCTGCTGCGCGACCCCGACCACAGCGCGAAGGCCGCGCAGGGGGTCACGCTGGAGGTCCTCGGCCAGGACGGGCTGTCGTACGCCCCGGTGGACGACCGCACGCTGGAGGAGGTGCGGCGGGCGATCACCGGGTGGAACGGGTACGGCGACGACATCGACTTCGACTGGCGGTCGGTGGGCGGGTACCTGGACCGGCTGGACCGTGGCATCGCCGTGAACGCGGCCTACCTGATCCCCCAGGGCACGGTCCGGGCGCTCGTGGTCGGCTGGGAGGACCGCGCGGCCACCCCGGCGGAACTGGACCGGATGCGGCAGTTGGTCGCGGAAGGACTGGAGCAGGGCGCGGTGGGCCTGTCGTCGGGGCTGACGTACACCCCGGGCATGTACGCGCGCGACGCCGAACTGACCGAGCTGTGCCGGGTGGTGGGCTCCTACGGCGGCTACTACTGCCCGCACCACCGCTCCTACGGCGCCGGCGCGCTGGAGGCGTACGCCGAGATGGTCGCCCTCACCCGGGAGGCGGGCTGTCCGCTGCACCTCGCGCACGCGACGATGAACTTCGGGGTGAACAAGGGCCGGGCACCCGAGCTGCTGGCGCTGCTGGACCGGGCCTTGGAGGCGGGCGCCGACATCACCCTGGACACCTATCCCTACACCCCCGGCTGCACCACCCTCGCCGCGCTGCTGCCGAGCTGGGCGAGCGAGGGCGGCCCGGAGGAGATCCTGGCCCGGCTCACCGACCCGGCGACGGCCGGACGGATCCGGCACGACCTGGAGGTCACCGGCTCGGACGGCTGCCACGGCGTGCCGGTGGAGTGGGAGACGATCGAGATCTCCGGGGTGGCCGACCCGGCCCTCGGCGACTTCGTGGGCCGTACCGTCCAGGAGGCGGCGGACCTGCGCGGCGAGGCCCCCTGGGACACGGCCCGCCGGCTGCTGGTGCGGGACCGGCTCGGCACGACGATCCTCCAGCACGTGGGCCACGAGGAGAACGTCCGCGCGATCATGCGGCACCGCGCGCACACCGGCGGCTCCGACGGCATCCTGCGCGGCAGCAAGCCGCACCCGCGGGCGTACGGCACGTTCCCGCGCTACCTCGGCCACTACGTGCGGGAGTTGGGCGTGCTGACGCTGGAGGAGTGCGTGGCCCACCTCACCTCCCGGCCGGCGGCGCGGCTGCGGCTGCCGGACCGCGGACTGGTGCGCGAGGGGTACCGGGCCGACCTGGTGCTGTTCGACCCGCGGACGGTCGCGCCCGGCGCCACCTTCGCCGAGCCGCGCCGGCTGCCGACCGGGATCCCGTACGTGCTGGTCGACGGGCGGTTCGTCATCGAGGACGGCCGGCGGACGGATGCCCTGCCGGGCCGGTCCGTCCGCCGGACACCGCTGTGAACCGTGTCTACGGCTTGGGCAGCGTGCAACCGGCCGCGCTCAGGTTGAGCTTGTTGCCGGTGGTGAAGCAGGCCGGGATGTTGTAGGTCTCCTGGGCGTAGTTGATGCCCTGGCGGACGGTGACGTTGCCGCTCGCGTCGACCTCGCACGGGTTGTTCACCGTGCACCGCTCGCCGTCCTCGTTGCCGGTGTTGTTGACGGCGACCACCTTGCCGGTGGTGGCGTCTATGACCGGGGACCCCGAGGTGCCGCCGATGGTGTTGCAGGCGGAGGTGTAGCGGACCGAGTCCTTGAAGGTCCAGTCACCCTCCTTCAGCCGGTACACGAACCCGTCGATGTTGCAGCTGTAGATCCGCTTCCAGTAGCCGGAGACCACCTTGATGGCGGTGCCGGCCACCGGGTGGGTGTCCTGCACGGTGAGCGGGCTGATGCCGTACGAGCTCTTGATCGCCGCGTACGTGGTGGTGGTGCGGTAGATCGTGACGTCCGTGTCGGTCATCGTCGAGTAGACGACCTGGTTGGCCCGGAGGGTGGCGATCTTGGTGCCGGCGGAGTTCAGCAGGCCGAAGGTACGGCTGGAGGACTGGCCGGTGATGACCTGGCCGGCGCTCGGCATACCGGTCTCCAGGCAGTGGCCGTTGGTCAGCACGAGCGCCGGGTCGGTGTCGGCGGAGCCCGGGAAGCGGATGACGGAGCCGGAACAGTTGCTGAGCGAGACGGTGCCGGCGAAGTCGACGGTGACCGCGGCGGCCTTGGCGGCCTTGGCGGAGTGCGGGGCGGTGGCCTGCGGGGCGGGGCTGTGCGGGGCGGCCAGCGCCGGGGTGGCGCCCAGACCGATGGTGGCCACGGCCGAGAGCGCGGCCAGGAGAGGCTTGTTCACGTGGGGGTCCCCTCTTACGACGGGGGCGACCGGAGGTTTTCCGGTCGCCCACACTGTTGTCATGCGCATTGTCGACAGCGCGGAGGGGCGGGGACAAGAAGCCACGACAGGTCATAGGGGTTTCCCTCGGACCGCGCGCGAGAGGTTTGCCCCGGCCGTGTGACGGAGGATCACTTCGGTCGCCTGGCGGGGGTTTCGCTCAGCCGTGCGCCGGAGGTTCCGCGGGGCACGGCAACCGGTCCACTTCCGGGGCGACTTGGTGACGACGGCTCCGAACAGGGCGAGACCCTTGACGACGACACGCGGGGCGCCGAAGACACCGAGCGCGAACCGGGACGTGGGTGCGCCGTCCACCACCCGCGCGCCCCTCGGCCCGGGAGCGGGCAGTCCACTCCCGGCCGCCCGCAGTTCGCCCCGGGTCCGGGCGGCGTGGATCCGGTCGAGCCGGCCGCCCAGCTCGTCCAGCGGCAGCCGGCCGTCCGCCACGGCGTCCCGCCCACGCTCGACGACCCGCTCCCGCTCCTCCTCGGAGACGAGCACGTCGTGACCGGGTTCCGCCTGCCGTCCACGGTCGGTGTCGTACGTCCGTTCACCCATGGAGTCACCCTGCCCTGACGGACAACCCCCTTGGCAGGGGCAGCGGTTGGGCGTGTCGGGAGCGCGGGGCGGACACCGTACGCCGTACACGGACCCGGAGGCCCCCGGAGCCACCCCCGCCCACTCCGTCAGCGAGGCCACCTCGGGCCGCCGTGCCCGCGGTGGGGGCCGCCCGGGCGGTAGGTCGGCGAGGCGGTGGGGGAGGTCGTGGCCGTGGGGGCGGCGGACCGGCCGGCAGGGGACTCGGTGGTGGTCGGCCGGCCGCCGTCCGGGCCGCTCGCGGTGGTGTTCGGGCGCGGGGCGGCGGGGCGGGTGGGCGTGCTCGACGGCGCGGCCGCGGCGGGACGGGTCGCGGTGGCCGGGGCCGACGCGGGCGGCACGGTGGTGGGCGTGGCGTCACCGGCGCCCTCGCCGCCCGTGTCCTCCCCCTCGTTCCTGCCGTCCGTGCCGTCGCCGCGCGTCGTGGGGGCGTCGGCGGTCCGGCCGCCGTCGGCGGGGCGGGACCCGTCCGGGGAGCCGGCGCCGGACAGCGCGGCGATCACCGCGACGGTGCCGGCCACCGCCGCGAGGGCGCCGCCGGCGACCACCGAGCGCCGGCGTCCGCCCGCGCGCCGCCGTGCCCGCCCGCGCCCGGCCCGGCGCGATCCGGCTCGCCCCGCCCCGGCCCCGGAAAGCTCCGGCGGCGCGGGCTCGGCCGGTCCGTCGGACGCCCCGGTCACCGGGGGCAGCTCGCGCGTCGCGTCGTAGTCGTTCTGCCAGCCGTGCGCGGCGGCCGGGTCGGCGTACTCCTCGTACGCGGGGGCCGGAGCCGGCAGCGGGTGGTACACGTTCGGCCGGAGGCCGGGCGGGCCGCCCGCCCCCTGCGGCACGTGCGCCGCCGCTTCGTACTCCCGTTCCGTGGACATGTCAGCGGATTCTAGGGACGCAAGGCGCCCGGAAGACATTCGGCGGCGCTTTCCGGGCAACCTGGTGTCCCGGGTGGTGGAAAACACCGCCCATGCGGCACGAGGGGGCCGTAAGCTCACGGACATGCAGGTGATCCAGTCGACCAAGCTCGCCAACGTCTGTTACGAGATCCGGGGCCCGGTTCTCGAGGAGGCCATGCGGCTGGAGGCGGCGGGCCACCGCATCCTCAAGCTCAACACCGGCAACCCGGCCGCCTTCGGCTTCGAGTGCCCCCCGGAGATCCTGGAGGACATCCTCCGCAACGTCTCCACGGCGCACGGCTACGGCGACGCCAAGGGCCTGCTCGCCGCCCGCCGCGCGGTCGTGATGCACAACCAGACCATCGGCATCGAGACGGACGTCGAGCACGTCTTCATCGGCAACGGCGTCTCCGAGCTGATCGTGATGGCGATGCAGGCCCTGCTGGACGACGGCGACGAGGTCCTGGTGCCGGCCCCGGACTATCCGCTGTGGACGGCGGCCGTCTCCCTGTCCGGGGGGACGGCGGTGCACTACCGCTGCGACGAGCAGTCCGACTGGATGCCCGACCTCGCCGACATCGAGCGCAAGGTCACCGACCGCACCAAGGCGATCGTCGTCATCAACCCGAACAACCCCACGGGCGCGGTGTACGACGAGGAGGTGCTCAAGGGGCTGACGGACATCGCCCGCCGGCACAACCTGCTGGTCTGCTCGGACGAGATCTACGACAAGATCCTCTACGACGGCACCACGCACACCCCGACCGCGAAGGTCGCCCCCGATCTGCTCACCCTCACCTTCAACGGCATGTCGAAGGCGTACCGGGTGGCCGGTTACCGCGTCGGCTGGATGTCGGTCTCCGGCCCGCGCGCCCACGCCGACTCCTACATCGAGGGCCTGACGATCCTGGCGAACATGCGGCTGTGCGCCAACATGCCGGGGCAGCACGGGGTGGTCGCCGCGCTCGGCGGACGTCAGTCGATCAACGACCTGGTACTGCCGGGCGGGCGGCTGAAGGAGCAGATGGACGTCGCCTACGACCTGCTCACCGCGATCCCGGGCGTCAGCTGCGTACGGCCCAAGGGCGCGCTGTACCTCTTCCCCCGGCTGGACCCGAAGGTCTTCAAGGTCAAGGACGACCGGCAGCTGGTCCTGGACCTGCTGCGGCAGGAGAAGATCATGGTCGTCCACGGCACCGGCTTCAACTGGCCGGAGCCCGATCACTTCCGGGTGGTGACCCTGCCGGCGGTCGGTGATCTCCGGGACGCCGTCACCCGCATCGGCACCTTCCTGGACGGATACGGCCAGCCGTAGCCGGCGGACCGCGTTCCGTGACTCGACTCAACTTTAGACGAAATCCAATGTAGGATGGTTTCCTGTCAGAGCACAGGAGGCCATCCCCATGTACGAACCGATCCGCTCCAAGTCGGTCCACAGCACGATGGCCGGCGCCTGCGACTTCCCCCACCGGTCGCGCGAGGAGGAGCTGGACATCCAGCTCGCCGGACACCTCGCCGCACTGCTCGCGGTCACCGACGAACTGCGCGCCCTGACCCCGTCCGCCGACCTGGACACCGCCGCGGAACGCCTCGCGGCCCAGGTGGCCCGGCTGCGCGGCGGCCGGGCGCCGCTGCGCGCGGCACCGGCCGTGGCGGGCGACCCGGCCGCACTGCACCGGCGGGCGCACACCCTCGCCGGACGCGCCCTCGTGGTCGCCGCCTCCCGCGCGGACACCGCGGTGGCGATCCTCGCGGCCGAGCGGATGGACGCCCACGCCGCCGGCACCGACCCGAAGACGCTCAGCCCGGCCCACTGACCCCGCCGAGGGGTCCCCCAGTCGGCCCCGGTCCGCGCGCACCCGCAGCGACGCGCGGACCGGGCGCCATCCATCCCGCCGGCCCCGCCGCCCAAAGCCCGGGGCCCCGCACGCCGTTGTGCGGGGCCCCGGGCGGGTGGTCACCGCGGCCGGTCGTGACGATCGCTGGTCAGGGCACATCCGGACCGGCCGCGGAGTCTTTCGGGTACGGGGCTCAGCCCAGGCGCTCCAGCAGCGCGTGGTACTGGTCCCACAGCTCCTTCGGGGTGTGGTCGCCGAAGGTGTTCAGGTGCTCGGGGACCAGGGCGGCCTCCTCGCGCCAGACCTCCTTGTCCACGGTGAGCAGGAAGTCCAGGTCGGCCTCGGGCAGTTCGAGCCCGTCGGTGTCCAGCGCGCCCTTGGCCGGCAGGATGCCGATCGGGGTCTCGACACCCTCGGCCCTGCCCTCCAGCCGCTCCACGATCCACTTCAGGACACGGGAGTTCTCGCCGAAGCCCGGCCAGACGAACCGGCCCTCGTCGTCCTTGCGGAACCAGTTGACGTAGTAGATCTTCGGCAGCTTGGACTGGTCCTTGTCCTTGGCCACGTCGATCCAGTGGGCCATGTAGTCGCCCATGTTGTAGCCGCAGAACGGGAGCATGGCGAACGGGTCGCGGCGCAGCTCGCCGACCTTGCCCTCGGCCGCCGCGGTCTTCTCGGAGGCCACGTTGGCGCCGAGGAAGACACCGTGGTTCCAGTCGAAGGACTCCGTCACCAGCGGCACGGCCGTGGCCCGGCGGCCGCCGAACAGGATCGCCGAGATCGGCACGCCCTTGGGGTCCTCCCACTCGGGCGCGATGATCGGGCACTGCGAGGCCGGCACGGTGAAGCGGGCGTTGGGGTGAGCGGCCGGGGTGCCGGACCCGGGCGTCCAGTCGTTGCCCTTCCAGTCGGTCAGGTGGGCCGGGGGCTCCTCGGTCATGCCCTCCCACCACACGTCGCCGTCGTCGGTGAGCGCGACGTTGGTGAAGACCGCGTTGCCCCACAGGGTCTTCATCGCGTTGGCGTTGGTGTGCTCGCCGGTGCCGGGCGCGACGCCGAAGAAGCCGGCCTCGGGGTTGATCGCGTACAGCCGGCCGTCCTCGCCGAACCGCATCCAGGCGATGTCGTCGCCGACGGTCTCCACCGTCCAGCCGGAGATCGTGGGCTCCAGCATGGCGAGGTTGGTCTTGCCGCAGGCGGAGGGGAAGGCGGCGGCGACGTACTTGGCCTCGCCCTGCGGCGGGGTGAGCTTCAGGATCAGCATGTGCTCGGCCAGCCAGCCCTCGTCACGCGCCATGACCGAGGCGATACGCAGCGCGTAGCACTTCTTGCCGAGCAGGGCGTTGCCGCCGTAGCCGGAGCCGTAGGACCAGATCTCGCGGGTCTCGGGGAAGTGCGAGATGTACTTGGTCTGGTTGCACGGCCAGGGGACGTCCTCCTGGCCCGGCTCCAGCGGGGCGCCCAGCGTGTGAACGGCCTTGACGAAGAAGCCCTCCTCGCCCAGCTCGTCCAGGACGGCCTGGCCCATGCGCGTCATCGTGCGCATGGAGACGGCCACGTACGCGGAGTCGGTGATCTCCACGCCCAGCGCGGACAGCGGGGAGCCGAGCGGGCCCATGCAGAACGGCACGACGTACATCGTGCGGCCCCGCATCGAACCGCGGAACAGGCCCTGGTCGCCGGTGAAGATCTCCCGCATCTCGGCGGGGGCCTTCCAGTGGTTGGTCGGGCCCGCGTCCTCCTCCTTCTCGGAGCAGATGAAGGTGCGGTCCTCCACGCGCGCGACATCGGTCGGGTCCGAGGCGGCGTAGTAGGAGTGCGGGCGCTTGACCGGGTCGAGCTTCTTGAACGTTCCCTTGGCGACCAGCTCCTCGCACAGCCGCTCGTACTCGGCCTCGGAGCCGTCGCACCAGACCACCCTGTCCGGCTGCGTCAGTTCGGCGATCTCGTTGACCCACGAGATCAGTTCCCGGTGGTTGGTGGGGACGACGGTGGGAGCCGCGTTGTCGCGCGCCACGATTGCTCCTAAGTGAGGGTTTTCGGGTGTGTTCGCCCCGTGGGGGCCGCGACCCGGATGCTTCGTAGCCGCTCATCCGGTGCCGACCGCACTCATTTGATCATCCGAGTCTAGTGCCCATCTGTCCAGAGGGCATCACAGGTGAGCGGCGTGAGGAATCCCACGGTGTCCAGGTTGTTTTGCGTCCACGTTGGGTTCAGCTGAAGGACTTTTTGCCAACCACGCGGGAGTGACCTGGATGCGTACGCATTGACGTTTGATTTACGAAGCCGTCGGTACCATGCCCCGCATGACTGCGTCCGTCCCCGACGCGCCCACGGACACGCCGGCCGCCGGCCGCGGTCCCGTCGCGCTTT
Organism: Streptomyces sp. DSM 40868; assembly: GCF_011820545.1. Lineage (NCBI taxonomy): Bacteria > Bacillati > Actinomycetota > Actinomycetes > Kitasatosporales > Streptomycetaceae > Streptomyces > Streptomyces sp. DSM 40868. The sequence continues at coordinate 5,506,986 of NZ_CP050504.1, read as the reverse complement.
CCCTGCCGCATCCGGTCAAGCCCCGACTCCGCGGGTGGCTGCACCTCGGCATGTTCCCGGCCGTACTCATCGCGGGCCTCGTACTCACCGCCCTCGCCGACTCGACCAGAGGCCGCATAGCCTGCGGCATCTACGTCCTGACGGCGTGTCTGCTCTTCGGCGTCAGCGCCCTGTACCACCGGGGCAACTGGAGCCCCCGCATGGACGGCGTGCTGCGCCGACTGGATCACGCCAACATCTTCCTGATCATCGCGGGCACCTACACCCCGCTGACCCTGCTGCTCCTGCCCGACTCGAAGGGCCGCTGGCTGCTGTGGGGCATCTGGGCCGCCGCGGCGGCCGGCATCGTCTTCCGCGTCTTCTGGGTCGGCGCCCCTCGCTGGCTGTACACGCCCTGCTACATCGCGATGGGCTGGGCGGCCGTGTTCTTCCTGCCCGACTTCCTGCGCGCCGGCGGCATCGCCGTCCTGGTCCTGGTCGTGGTCGGCGGTCTGCTGTACAGCGTCGGCGGCGTGATCTACGGCATCAAGCGCCCGAACCCGTCACCGCGCTGGTTCGGCTTCCACGAGGTCTTCCACTCCTTCACCCTCGCCGCGTTCGTCGTGCACTACGTCGGCATCTCGCTGGTCGCCTACCAGCACGCGTAAGCCGCCCCCGGAGAAAAAACGCCGAGGTCCGCGCGGGGTCCCGTGCGATGCTGGCCGGGTGAACGCAACCGAGATCCACGTCGAAGTCGACCCCGCGCTCCATCTGTTCGTGCCGGCCGCCCGCCGGCACGGGGCCACGGCGCTGGCCACCGACGGCGTCTCGACGCTCGGCCACGTCATCGAGTCCCTCGGCATCCCGCTCACCGAGGTCGGCACCCTGGTCGTGGACGGCCGCCCGGTCCCGCCCGGGCACATCCCGGGCGCCGCCGAGCGGGTCGTCGTACGCCCGGTGGAGCGCCCCCAGCGGGTGCCCGGCGCGCCGCTGCGCTTCCTCCTCGACGTCCATCTCGGCACGCTCGCCCGCCGGCTGCGGCTGCTCGGCGTGGACACGGCGTACGAGTCCACGGACATCGGCGACCCGGCGCTCGCCGCCCGCTCGGCGGCCGAGAAGCGGGTGATGCTCAGCCGTGACCGGGGCCTGCTGCGCCGCCGGGAGCTGTGGGCCGGCGCGTTCGTCTACAGCACCCGCCCCGACGACCAGCTCGACGACATCCTGGACCGCTTCGACCCCGAGCTGCGGCCCTGGAGCCGCTGCACCGCGTGCAACGGCCTGCTGCGGGAAGCCGCCAAGGAGGAGATCGCCGACCAGCTCGAGGGCGGCACCCGGCGCACGTACGACGCGTTCGCCCAGTGCGCGGACTGCGGTCGCGCGTACTGGAAGGGCGCGCACCACGATCAACTGGAAGCGATCGTGGAACGCGCCCTGAACCGGCGCGGCGCGGTACGGCGCTGACGCCCGCTCACCCGCTGGGCGTCAGGTCAGCTTCGCCCGCAGCGCCTCCGGGTCCGTCACCGGCAGGTCGCAGACGAAGCCCCGGCAGACGTACGCGGCCGGGGCGCCGTCGATGAGGGTGCGGCCGGCCAGCAGCGGGAACTCGTCGCCGTCCGGGGTGCCGCAGGCGACGACGGCACCCGGGGCCGCGCCCAGCAGGGCCGTACGGTGCAGGGCGGCCGTCCGCTCGTCGTCCGGGCCGGGTCCCACGACGGCCACCTCGCGCGGCCCGTCGAGCAGCGCCTCGGCGACGGCCAGCCCCCACCCGATGAACCGCGGCACCCGCGGCCCGAGGGTCTTCACGACCCCCAGCGCCCGCTCGGCGGCCACCCGGTGGGCCTCGGAACCGGTGTGCGCGGCGTAGCCCAGCAGGGCCCCGGCCGCGGCGGTCCAGCCGGAGGGGGCGGCGTTGTCGGTGGGGTCCTGGGGCCGGCGGATCAGCCGCTCGGCGTCGGAGGCGGTGTCGAACAGGGCGCCGGTGGCCGGGTCGGTGAACCGGACCAGGACCTGGTCGAGCAGCAGTCCGGCGAAGTCCAGCCAGACGCCCTCGCCGGTGACCGACGCGAGCGCCAGGAAGCCCTCGGCCACATCGCCGTAGTCCTCCAGCACGCCCGCGTTGGGGCCGACCCGGCCGTCCTTGCTGGTGCGCGCGAGCCGGGCGTGTTCGTCCAGGTGGACGCGGACGAGCAGATCGGCGGCGCCGAGCGCGGCCTCGACCAGGTCCGGCCGGCCGAAGTAGGCGCCGGTCTCGGCGAGCGCGGCGACGGCGAGCCCGTTCCAGGCGGCGACGACCTTGTCGTCCCGGCCGGGGGCGGGCCGCCGGGCACGGGCGTCGAACAGCCGGCGCCGCACGGACGCGATCTTCTCGGCGTCGAACACGCCCTCCGTCTGCGGCAGTCGCAGCACCGACTGCCCGTGCTCGAAGGTGCCCTCCTCGGTCACGCCGAAGTACTGGGCGGCGAGTCCCGCGTCGTCCCCGAGGACCTCGCGCAGCTGCGCGGGCGTCCACACGTAGTACGCCCCCTCCACGTGCCGTCCGGTGCCGTCGTCGCTGTCGGCGTCGAGGGCGGAGGCGAACCCGCCCTCGGGGGTGCGCAGTTCGCGGACGAGGAAGTCGGCGGTCTCCAGCGCCACCCGCCGGGCGAGGTCCGAACCGGTGGCCCGCCACAGATGCGCGTACACCCGGCACAAAAGGGCGTTATCGTACAACATCTTCTCAAAATGGGGCACCGTCCAGTCCCGGTCGACGGAGTACCGGGCGAACCCGCCGCCGAGCTGGTCGTAGATCCCGCCCCGCGCCATCCGCTCACAGGTGTCCACGGCCATCTGCAACGCGCCCTCGGCGCCCGTGCGGGCGTGGTGGCGCAGCAGGAACTCCAGCACCATGGACGGCGGGAACTTGGGCGCCCCGCCGAATCCTCCGCGCTGCGGGTCGTACTCGCGGGTGAGGCCGAGCAGGGCCTGGGCGAGCTCCTGCTCGCCGGGCGCCTCGGCGGCCTGCCGGACGATCTCCCGCTGGGCGAGATCCCGGACGATCTTCCCGGCGACCTCGCCGACCTCCTCCCGCCGGGTGGTCCAGGCCTGCTGGACGCCCTCCAGCACCTGCCGGAAGGAGGGCATGCCGTGGCGCGGGGCGGGCGGGTAGTACGTGCCGAAGTAGAAGGGTTCGGCGTCGGGCGTGAGGAACACGGTCATGGGCCAGCCGCCGTGCCCGGTGGCCGCCTGGACCGCCTCCATGTACACGGCGTCCACGTCCGGCCGCTCCTCGCGGTCGACCTTGACGCTGACGAAGTGCTCGTTGAGGTAGTCGGCGGTGCCCTGGTCCTCGAAGGACTCGTGGGCCATGACGTGGCACCAGTGACAGCTGCTGTACCCGACGCTCAGCAGGACGGGTTTGTTCGTGCGGCGGGCCTCGGCGAAGGCCTCGGCCGACCATGGCCACCAGTCGACGGGGTTGTCGGCGTGCTGGAGCAGATACGGGGACGTCTCATGGGCCAGTCGGTTCACCGTTCCACTCTCCCACGGGCTCCGGCGCCGCGTAGGGCCCACGGCGACCGGCGCGCGGCAGGGACCGGACCGCCACGGCCGCGAGGTGACGGGCGTGGCGGTGCCGGTGTGGTGGTGAGCCCGGGGGCCCTACGGCGCGGGGCCCTACTGCGCCGGGGAGCCGGCCTGCTTCCCGGCCGGCTCCGCCCCGGTTTCCGGGGCCTCCTTGAAGTCGACCTTCTGCATGTGCTTGCTCATCGACTTCATCAGGCCCCAGACGGCCACGGCCATCACCGCGAAGACGATGAAACCGAGGACGCCGGGGGTGACCTTGTTCTGGTCCACCTCCTTGGCGAGGGGGACCAGGTGCGTCATTGCGAGGCTCACGCTTGCGCTCATGTCAGGCATTGTCCCGGATGCCCGCGAAGAGGTCGTCCTCGGGGAGGGAGGTATCGACCAGAGACTTCGCGAGCTCGTACTCCTCGGTGGGCCAGACCTCCTTCTGGAGCTCCAGCGGCACCTTGAACCAGCCGCCGTCCGGGTCGATCTGCGTGGCGTGGGCGATCAGCGCCTTGTCGCGGATCTCGAAGAAGTCCGCGCACGGAACGTGCGTGGTGAGCGTGCGCTCGGTGCGCTCCATCTCGTCCCAGCGCTTGAGCCAGTCCCCGTACGGCGACTCCAGGCCGCGGTCGAGCATGGCCTGGTGCAGGGCCTCGGTGCGGGGGCGGTTGAAGCCCTGGTTGTAGTACAGCTTCAGCGGCTGGTAGGCGGGCCCGTACTCGTCCTCGGGGTACTTCCCGGTGTCCGCCGCGCCCTCGAACGCCACCATGGAGATCTTGTGGGTCATGATGTGGTCGGGGTGCGGGTAGCCGCCGTTCTCGTCGTAGGTGGTGATCACCTGCGGGCGGAAGGAACGGATCTTCCGCACCAGCTCACCGGCCGCCTTGTCGACGTCCTCCAGGGCGAAGCAGCCCTCGGGCAGCGGCGGCAGCGGGTCGCCCTCCGGCAGCCCGGAGTCCACGAAGCCCAGCCACTCCTGCTTGACGCCGAGGATCTCGCGGGCCTCGTCCATCTCCTTCTTGCGCACCTCGTGGATGTGCTCCTCGATGTACGCGTCACCCTGCAGCTTGGGGTTGAGGATGGAACCGCGCTCTCCGCCGGTGCACGTCACCACCAGCACGTCCACCCCCTCGGACACGTACTTCGCCATGGTGGCCGCGCCCTTGCTCGACTCGTCGTCGGGGTGCGCGTGAACGGCCATCAGTCGCAACTGGTCAGTCAAGACTCAATCCTCGGTAACTCGGCGCCCCCGTGGCTCCGGGCGCAGTCGGCGGCTTCTATAGTGACTCAATCGGGGGGCGAATAATTCCGCGGAGAGGACGATCATGAGTACCGCGAGCACGCGGCTGCCCGAGGGCCGCTACGGCCGCTCCTCGGACGAGCGCGCCGACCGCAAGCTCAGGATCGCCGCCTCGGTACTGGGGGCGGCCCTGCTGGCCCTGGTCGGCTACTTCGCCTACCACTACGTGGCGCGGAGCGAGATCAGCGCCCAGGTCATCACCTTCCAGGCGTCCGACGACACGGTGAAGGTCCATCTGGAGGTCCACAAGGACTCCGGCACCTCCGGCTACTGCACCGTGCGGTCCCAGTCGGACGACGGCACCGAGGTGGGCCGGGCGGACTTCCGGTTCTCCGGGTCGGACACGCGCATCGACAAGGTCGTCACGCTCCGTACGACCGCGCGGGGGACGACGGCCGAGCTGCTGGGCTGCCACGCCGACTGACGGCCGGCCGGCGGACACTCCCCGGCGCCACCCGGAATACGCGGCTCCTGACCTGCGTTGATGAGATTTACACGGCTTATGTCCTCCCCCTTTCGCCCATGAATTGTTAGGCTCGTGGTTTCGCCCATCCATGAGGGAACATTCTTCTGGGTAGGGCGATGCTTTGTATTCCCAGTACCGACGAGGAGCACCCTGTGACCCAGACCAGCGAGAACGTCACCTGGCTGACCCAGGAGGCGTACAACAAGCTCAAGGACGAGCTTGAGTACCTTACTGGTCCTGCGCGCACGGAGATCGCCGCCAAGATCGCGGCTGCGCGTGAGGAGGGCGACCTGCGTGAGAACGGCGGGTACCACGCGGCCAAGGAGGAGCAGGGCAAGCAGGAGCTGCGCGTGCGCCAGCTGACCCAGCTCCTCGAGAACGCCAAGGTCGGCGAGCCGCCGGCCGCGAACGGTGCCGTCGCCCCGGGCATGGTCGTCACGATCGCCTTCGACGGTGACGAGGACGACACGCTGACGTTCCTGCTCGCCTCCCGCGAGTACGCGAGCGCCGACATCGAGACCTACTCCCCGCAGTCCCCGCTGGGCGCGGGCGTCATCGGCCACAAGGTCGGTGAGGACGCGGAGTACGAGCTGCCCAACGGCAAGAAGGCCTCCGTGCGGATCCTGAAGGCCGAGCCCTACACCGGCTGACCCGGGCCACTGTCCGCTTCGGGCCCCCGGCCCCCTTCGGGGCGGCCGGGGGCTTTGTCATGTGCGGACCCGGGGAGCGGGCCCGTGGCCGCCCGTCGGTCCGGTGGTCAGGCGGTCGCGGAGCGGTACTTGCGCACCGCGAGGGTGCGGAAGACGACGACGATCAGGACCGAGTAGATCAGCGAGGCCCACACCGGGTGCTGCATCGGCCAGGCGCCCGAGGCGGACTGCCCGGGGTTGGCGAACAGCACGCGGGCCGCCTGGACGGTGGCGCTGAACGGGTTCCACTCGGCTATGTGGCGCAGCCAGGGCGTCATGTTGGCGGTGTCCACGAACGCGTTGGAGAGGAAGGTGACCGGGAAGAGCCACACGAGCCCGCCGGAGGTGGCCGCCTCCGGGGTGCGCACGCTCAGGCCGATCAGCGCGCCGATCCAGGTGAACGCGTAGCCGAGCAGGAGCAGCAGCCCGAACGCGGCGAGGACTCGGCCGGGGTTCGTGTCGCCGTCGGAGCCGGTCCGCCAGCCGACCAGCAGTGCGACGATCGCGAGGACCAGCACGGTGAGCGCGGTCTGCACCAGGTCGGCGAGGGTGCGGCCGGTCAGCACCGCGCCGCGCGCCATGGGCAGGGAGCGGAAGCGGTCGATGAGCCCCTTGTGCATGTCGTCGGCGATGCCCGCACCGGCGCCCGCGGTGGCGAAGGTGACGGTCTGCGCGAAGATGCCGGCCATCAGGAAGTTCTTGTAGTCGAGCGCGCTGGTGCTGGCGCCGATCTTCATGGAGCCGCCGAACACATAGGTGAACAGCACCACGAACATGATCGGCTGGATCAGCCCGAAAATTAACATTTCGGGGATCCTGGACATGCGAATCAAGTTACGCCGGGCAACGATCAGCGAGTCCCGGACGGACCGGCCGACGGCGGTGCCGGGTGCGGGCGCGGGCGCGGCGTCGGTGACGGCGCTCATTTCACGGCCTCCTTGCCGTTCCGTTCCTTCTGCTGGTGCGGCGCGTCCGACCGGTCCTGGTCGGTGCTCTCGGCCGCGTGTCCCGTCAGGGACAGGAAGACGTCGTCGAGGGTGGGGCGGCGCAGCCCGATGTCGTCGATCCCGATCCCGCGGGTGTCCAGCTCGCGGATGATCTCGGCGAGCAGCTTGGCACCGCCGCTGACGGGCACCGTCAGCCGACGGGTGTGCTCCTCGACCGCGGTCTCCCCCTTGCCGAGGTTGCGCAGCACCTCCGCCGCGGTCGCGATGTGCTCCCGGTCCTGCACCACGACCTCGACGCGCTCGCCGCCGGTGCGGGCCTTGAGCTGGTCGGAGGTGCCCTGGGCGATGACCCGGCCGTGGTCGACGACCGCGATGTCATGGGCCAGGTGGTCGGCCTCCTCCAGATACTGCGTGGTGAGCAGCAGTGTCGTACCCCCGGAGACCAGCTGCTTGATGACCTCCCACAGCTGCTGGCGGTTGCGCGGGTCGAGACCCGTCGTCGGTTCGTCCATGAACATCACCGGCGGGGAGACCACGAGGGCGGCGGCGAGGTCCAGCCGGCGGCGCATGCCTCCGGAGTAGGTCTTGGCGGGGCGGTCAGCGGCGTCCGCGAGATGGAACTGCTCCAGCAGCTCCGCCGCGCGGGCCTTGGCCGCCTTCGCCCTCATCTGGTAGAGCTGTCCGACCATCTGCAGGTTCTCCCGGCCGGTCAGATACTCGTCCACCGCCGCGAACTGGCCGGACAGGCCTATGGAGCGGCGCACGGCGTCGGGGTGGCGCAGCACGTCCACGCCCGCGACGACCGCCTTGCCGCTGTCGGGGCGCAGCAGCGTCGTCAGGCAGCGGACCGTCGTCGTCTTGCCGGCGCCGTTCGGCCCGAGCAGGCCGAGGACGGTGCCTTCGGGCACGTCCAGGTCGACGCCGTCCAGTGCCCTTACGTCGCCGAAGGTCTTCACCAGACCTTCGGCATAGATGGCCCCTGGCATGTCTGTCTCCACCTCGTCGGGATTTTCGGGACGGACTCTTCGCAAAAGCTAGGTGTATTCGCCCGGCCGCGCCCCCTTTTTTCCGCACCGGCGCGGGCAACGTCTCACACGGGTGCCGACAGGCAGCCCGGCGACCACACGAGATACCGTAACGCGATGTATCGCGTCTCTCAAGAGGCTTCACCCAAAAGGGTGGTTGGCCGTCGGGGTCAGGCGATGACCGTGTAGCCGGCGTCCCGCAGGGCCCGGCCGAGCTCCGCGCAGTGCGCCGGGCCCTTGGTCTCCAGGTGCAGCTCCACCTCCGCCTCGGTGAGCCCGAGGCGCGGGTCTGTGCGGACGTGGCTCACGTCGAGGACGTTGGCGTCGGCCGCCGACAGCACCCCGAGGAGCGTGGCGAGCGCGCCCGGCCGGTCCGTCAGCCGTAGCCGCACGGCCAGGTAACGGCCCTGCGCGGCCATGCCGTGCCGCAGCACGCGCTGCATCAGCACCGGATCGACGTTGCCGCCGGAGAGCACCGCGACGACCGGTCCCTCGAAGGTCTCCGGCGCGGCCAGCAACGCGGCGACCGGGCTCGCCCCGGCCGGCTCCACGACCAGCTTGGCCCTCTCCAGGCAGAGCAGCAGCGCCGCCGACAACTCGTCCTCGCTCACCGTGCGCACCTCGTCGACCAGCTCGTCGACGATCCCGAACGGCACCACGCCGGGCCGTCCCACCCTGATGCCGTCGGCCATCGTCGCCGGGTTCCGCAGCGACACCGGACGCCCGGCGGCCAGCGAGGGCGGGTAGCAGGCGGCGCCCTCCGCCTGCACGCCGACGACCCGGACGTCCGGCCGCAGCGCCTTGACCGCCACCGCGATCCCGGCCGCGAGCCCGCCGCCGCCCATGCCGACGACTATCGTGCGCGCCTCGGGGCACTGCTCCAGGATCTCCAGGCCGACCGTGCCCTGCCCGGCGATCACGTCCGGGTGGTCGAAGGGATGGATGAACACGGCGCCGGTCCGGGCCGCGTACTCCTCGGCGGCGGCCAGCGTCTCGTCGACCACGTGACCGTGCAGGCGCACCTCTGCGCCGTAGTCCCGGGTCGCGCTCACCTTGGGCAGCGGCGCGCCCTGCGGCATGAACACCGTGGCGTGCACGCCCAGCAGCGAGGAGGCCAGCGCCACGCCCTGCGCGTGGTTGCCGGCGCTCGCGGCCACCACACCGGCGGCCCGCTCCTCCGGCAGCAGCCCGGCGATCCGCACATAGGCGCCGCGCAACTTGAACGAGCCGGTCCGCTGAAGGTTCTCGCACTTCAGGTGCACCGGCGCGCCGACCAGCCGGGACAGGTACCGGCTGCCCTCCAGCGCGGTCACCCGGGCCACGCCCGACAGCATCTTCCGGGCACCGCGCACATCGTCGAGGGTGACGGAACGCAAGGATTCGGCCGTGCGGTAGCTCATATCACCAGCATCGCAGTTCACATTTGCGCACGCCGGATGTGACCAAGCTGCGAGACCGGTTCGCACAGCGCCGGTACGGCGCCGCTCCCGGCCGCGTACCCTGTCCCCCAACCCAGCAGCCCTCATGAAGTGAGCCTCCGGCCATGCCCACAACACCAGAAATGTCGATGGACATGACGACCGTCGGTGACACCGGTCTTCTCGACACCCTTCAGCACGAGGTGGCGCTGTTCGCCCGCCGTGCCGAGCAGACACGGCTCGGCGGCTTGGGCCAGGTGCGCAACTCCATGGACCGTGCCGCGTATCTGCTGCTCAACCGCCTCGACAGGGAAGGCCCGATGGGGGTCAAGGCGCTCGCGGCGAGCATGGGCATCGACTCCTCCACGGTCACCCGGCAGGTGGCGCCCCTGGTCGACACCGGCCTGGTCAAGCGCACCTCGCACCCGGAGGACGGGCGGGCGGTGGTGCTCCAGCTGTCGCCGCGCGGCGCCGCCCGGCTGGAGGAGGTGCGCTCGTCCCGGCGTCAGCTCATGGCCGAGCTGACACACGACTGGGCGCCGGAGGAGCGCGAGCAGTTCTGCACGCTCCTGACCCGCTTCAATCACGCGCTCTCCGCGCGGATGGCGATGCAGGGCGTTCCGGCGGCGGAGCAGCCCTCGGCCTCCTGAGCCACGCGTCGCACCGGACGGGTCCGACGTCTTGACCCCGGGCCGCCCCTGGCTTGATATGAGACCGGGTCCGGACGGGCCCCGTCGGGGGGAGGCGCGGTGCGTGATCGGCAGCCGGCCCGCGGTGAGCGCCGGGCCCTGGAGTTCGAGGCGTTCGTGGCGGGCGCGGCGGGGCGCCTGCTGCACGCGGCCACGCTGCTCACCGCGGAGGCACCGGACGCCAACCCACGCGCGCGGCGCCTGCTGACGCTCGCCCTGGCCCACACCTACGCCCGCTGGGACCGGCTGCGCGGCGAGGACCCGTACGACTGTGCCCGCCAGTACCTCGCCACCCGCTTCGCGCACACCACCTGGCACCCCCACGGCGCCTTCGGCCACGCCCGGACCGGTCCGCGCGGGCCGCTCGCCGGGCTCACCCCGCGGGAGCGGCTGGTGCTGGTCCTGCGGATCTACGAGGGGGTGGCCGAGGAACAGACGGCGGCGCTGCTCGGTCTGCCCGCGGAACGCGTCCACACCATCTGCGAACGCGCGACGGCGACCGTGCTACATCCCGCCCGGACGGCTTCGGCGGTCCGGGCGCCCGCGAAGGCGGCCCCGTCATGACCGGCGCCGCCGGGGGCTTGCTCAGGCCGGTGGGGGAATGCGCTGCCGCGTGTGGTGCGAAACGCGCGGCGGAGCGGACGCGTCGCCCTACGCGCGCGTGCGTGAGCGCGGGGAGGGACGCGGACGGTGCCGTAGTACCGCCACCCGGCCCGACAGATGGCGCCGCCGTACCGCCACCCGGCCCCACGGACGGTGCCGTACGGCCGTCGGGGCCGGCGGACGGGGCGGTAGCGCCGTCGTACCCGCCCGGCCGGTGCCGGAGGCCCTGGTGAGGCGGGGGGAGCGGGAGGCCGCCGTGCGCGCGGTCATGGAGCGGGCCGTCGCGCCGGTGCCGCCCGGAGCTGTGCGCGGACGCGGTGCTCCGCGGGGACCGTCTGCTGCGGCGCCGGCGGCTCGCGCGGCGGGCGCTGTGGCTGCTGGCGTGCGCGGCGGTCCTCGCGTTCACCGTGTGGGCGGCCGAGGCCCGCCCGTGGGCGGAGTCGTCCTCGCGGACGAGTCCGCCGGTCACCGGCCGGTGACGCCGGTCGCTAGCCGAGGGCCTGCTTGAGGTCCTCCAGCAGGTCGTCGACGTTCTCGATGCCGACGGACAGGCGCACCAGGTCGGCGGGGACCTCCAGCTGGGAGCCGGCCACGGAGGCGTGCGTCATCCGGCCGGGGTGCTCGATCAGGGACTCGACACCGCCGAGGGACTCGCCGAGGGTGAACACCTCGGTACGGGCGCACACCTCCAGCGCGGCCTCCTCGCCGCCCGCGACGCGGAACGACACCATGCCGCCGAACGACCTCATCTGCTTGGCGGCGACCTCGTGGCCGGGGTGGTCGGGCAGGCCCGGGTAGTACACCTGCGTCACGCGCGGGTGCCGGGTCAGCATGTCGGCGACCTTCGTGGCGTTCTCGCCGTGCCGGTCCATGCGCACCGCGAGGGTCTTGGTGCCGCGCAGCACCAGCCAGGAGTCGAAGGGGCCGGCCACGGCGCCCATCGCGTTCTGGTGGTAGGCCAGCTCCTCGCCCAGCGCCTGGTCGGCGACGACCAGCGCACCGCCGACCACGTCCGAGTGGCCGCCCATGTACTTCGTGAGCGAGTACACGACGACGTCCGCGCCGAGGGCCAGCGGCTGCTGGAGGTAGGGGGTGGCGAAGGTGTTGTCGACGACGAGCTTCACGCCCGCGTCGTGGGCGACCTGGGCGACGGCGGCGATGTCGGTGATGCCGAGCAGCGGGTTGGAGGGGGTCTCCACCCAGACGGCCTTCGTCTTCGGCGTGATCGCGGCCCGTACGGCGGCCGGGTCGGCGGTGTCGGCGACGGACCACTCCACGCCCCAGCGGGTGGCGACCTTGGCGAAGAGCCGGAAGGTGCCGCCGTAGGCGTCGTCCGGGATCACCACGTGGTCACCGGGGCCGAGGAGAGTACGCAGCAGCGTGTCCTCGGCCGCCAGACCGGACGCGAAGGCGAGGCCGCGGCGACCGCCGTCCAGCGCGGCGAGGTTCTCCTCCAGGGCGGTCCGGGTCGGGTTGGCGCTGCGGCTGTACTCGTAGCCGCCCCGCAGCCCGCCGACGCCGTCCTGCTTGTAGGTCGAAACCTGGTAGATCGGCGGGACGACCGCGCCGGTGAGGGGATCCGCGGTGTTGCCCGCGTGGATTGCGAGGGTCTCGAAGTGGTCGCTGATGTGCCTGTCGCTCATGTGCATCGAGCGTAATGCGCCCGGCCGGTTCCTGACGCCCGGCGAGAGGTGTTCGCCAGGTTCTGCAACGTTGCTGTCACGCTGTGACCGGAGTTGCTGTCATGCTCTGATCGAGAGTTTTCCACAGGATCGCGGCGGGGTTCGCCAATTGTCGGCGGGGTCTGGTTCGCTTGGGACATGGCGATTCTCTGGCTGCTGATGGCGCTGCTCGTGCTGAGCCTCGTCCTGCTCCCGGTTCTGCGGCGCGGGCGCGGCGGGATCCAGCGGGTTCCGGCGGGACACCCGGACGCCGCCGACCCGGCGGCCTACGGCTTCCTGCGCGAGGAGGAGCTGGACGTGCGCCTGCCCGGCCCGGACCAGGACCTGCTGGAGACCCTGGAGCTGGTGCAGCGCACGCAGGACTACCGGGCCGCCGCCCAGTTGCTGGCCGGCACCGAGGCCGGGGGCGAGCTGCGCTGGCAACGGGTGCAGGCCTTCGCCGGCGCCGCCGCGCTGGAGCTGCGGCAGCGGCCGGGCGGAGTGCACGAGACGCCGGGCGGCCAGTGGCTGCGCGTGTGGCGGGCCGAGAAGCCCAAGGACGCGGGCGGTGCCGCCGTGCACGCGGAGTTCCTGGTGCAGCAGGCCTGGCGGACGGCGACGCCGGGCACGGACGAGTTCCGGATCATCATGGAGGAGGCCCGCAAGACCTGCGCGGAGGCCGCCCTGCTGGCCCCCGGGGACCCGGTGCCGTACGTCATAGAGCTGTCCGTCGCGCGCGGGCTGGCCTATCCGCACGCCGAGTTCGAGCAGCTGTGGGCCAAGATCCTCGACCGGGCCCCGTATCACATGGGCGCGCATATGGCCGCGCTGCACTACTGGTGCGAGAAGTGGCACGGCTCCCGTGAGCAGGCGTACTCCTTCGCGCAGAGCGCGGCGGCCCGCGCCCCGGAGGGCTCGCTGCTCGCCGCGCTGCCGCTGTTCGCGGTGTTCGAGCACCTCCCGGAGGTGAACCTGGTCGCGAGCTTCTACCAGAGCGAGGTCGTCGCCAAGGCGATCCACGGCGCGCTGCACGCGGTGCACTCGGCCGGCCCCGACGACCCGACCCTCCCCCACGTCCGGCACCTGCTGGTCTTCTTCCTGGTCCGCGCCGAACGCTGGGCGGAGGCCATGGACCAGCTCATACACGTCGACGGGCATGTGGGCGCGCTGCCGTGGACCCTGTCCGAGGACCCGGCCGCCGCGTTCGCCCTCCACCGCGCACTGGCGGTCGCGGGCTACGAGGCCAACGGCGGTAGCCCGGCGACCCTGCCCGGCTGAGAGCGACCCTGCCCGGCTGAGGAAGCGCGGGGACTGCCCGGGCGTGGGAACGCCGGTCCGCCCGGGCGAGCGGACACCGGGTGCTCCCGAGCGGGCGAACAGGCTCCGCAACCGCACCCCGCCCGCCTTTACGCGCCCCTCACATTGCCCTCCTGACCTGCGGTAGGGCATACTCCGCATCCCCCCACACACATCGCATCACCAGTCTCACAAGCACCACCAGCACCATCCCGCCGGTACCACTGGCACCACAGCATCACCCGCACCGACCGGCCATCGGCCCGGTGCGTCCTTCCTGTCCTTTTCCGCCGCTTCGTCATGTCCCTTTTCCGGGATCCTGTGGGGGGATCTGCCCGATGGGCGCAACGCTGCGCGCACTGCGCGCTCTCGTTCTGCTGCTCGGCTTCTATCTGCTGAGCATCGTCCTGCTCGCCGCGCTGGCCGGCGTCGACGTCCTCGTGTACAGCTGGGGACACGGCCCGCTCACCGCGAAGGTCGGCTTCGTCACGGTGCTGCTGGCCATCCCCGTGGTCCGCGGCATGCTGATGCTGCGCACCCCGAAGGGCGAGGACCCGCCCGGCCTCCCGGTCACCGACACCGATGAACCCCGGCTGTGGGCGCTGGTGCGCGAGCTGGCCGCGGCGGCCGGCACCCGCGCCCCCGACCGCGTCCTGCTCACCGGCGAGGTCAACGCCTCCGTCAGCGAGGACCCGCGACTGCTCGGCCTGCTGCCCGGCCCGCGCCGCCTCACGCTCGGCGTGCCGCTGCTGATCGGCCTGACCGAGGCCCAGCTGCGGTCCGTGCTCGCCCACGAGTTCGGTCACTTCGCCGGCGGCGACACCCGGCTGTCCGCGCTGGTGGTGCGCGGACGCGTGCAGATCGGCCGGGTCATCGGGCAGTTCCACGCCAAGGCGGACGGCAAGGTGGCCGCCGACCGGGCCCGGCAGGAGCGGGCGTCCGCCAAGCGGGTCGCCAAGGGCCGCAAGGCCAAGGAGATCGACACCACCGGTGTCGGGGCGACGTACCGGACGATGGCGCGGATCTACACCGCCTACGGCAAGCTCTATCTGCGCGCCTCCTTGTCCACCGCGCGCGGTCAGGAGTACGCCGCCGACCTGACCGCCGCCCGGATCGCCGGGCGGGACGCGACCGCGTCGGCGCTGCGCGAGATCCCGGCCCTGTCCGCCTCCCACGACTTCTACCTGGACTCCTACGCCACGCTGGGTCTGCACGTCCGGCTGCTGCCGCCGCGCGGCGAGTTCTTCGGCGGCTTCGGCCGGCTGCTGACCGCCCGGGAGCCGGAGCTGGCGGGGCTGCGCGCGGAGCTGCCGGAGATGCCGGTGGGACCGTACGACTCCCACCCGCCGATCGCCGACCGGGTACGGCGGATCGAGGCGCTGCCCGCCGACGGGCGCACCGACGAGGGCCGGGGCGCCGCGCTGACGCTGCTGACCGACCCGGAGCGCACCCTGGGCGCGCTGGAGGACGCCGTCCTCCTGGACGAGCTGCTCGTCTGCCCGCGCGCCGCCGGCTGGGAGGAGCTGCTGAACGCCTCGATGACCGCGGGCCTGTCCGCCACGCAGACCCCGCTGCACCGGGCGCTGACCGCCTACACCGGGCAGCCGGCCACGCTGCCCGCGCTGCTGGACGTCATCGACGACGGCCGGCTGTGGCGGCTGGCGGAGCGGCTGCCGCTGTCGGAGCAGGCGGCGGCCGCGAAGGGGCGGGCGTTCCGCGAGTTCGTACGGCCGGCGCTGCTGGGTTCGTTGCGCACGATGGTGCTGGCCGAGTTCAGCGCCTGTTCGCTGCTGAGCTGGGAGTTCTCCTGGACCAGCCCGGCGACGGTACGGCTGCCCGGTTGGGCGGCGGGCGCCGGGGACGACAACCCCGAGGCCGAGCTGGACGCGGCCCTGGAGGCGGCGGTCGCCGACCGCCCCGACACCGCCCGGCTGCGCGCGCTGCTGCCGCCGGCGGTCCAGAACGCCTGACCCGTCGACTCCGCCTGGCCCGCCGGCCCCCCCTGATCCGCCGACCCCGCCCGGCCGCGGGCTCCTTTCCACCCGCCGGCCTCATTCGACACGAACGGACCGACCCGCATGACCGTCCTCTTCTGGATCCTCGGCATTCTGGCCGTCCCCACGGCGATCTTCCTGCTGTGGCTGCTCTGGGTGTTCCTGAAGGAACTCTTCTCGCCGAGCCCCGACGACGGGGACGCCGAGGCCGCGCAGGCCGCCAAGGCCGCAGCGAAGCTCGGTCTGCTGCCCGCCGAGCGGCAGAACACCGAGCTCGCCGCGCCGCTGCCGGAGCAGTGGACGGCCGCGCTGGCCGCCGTGCGCGGCGGTGACTGGCAGCCCGCCGCCGACCTGCTCGCGGCGGTGGGCCGGGACTGGGACCGCCGCTCGGCGCTCGCCTATCTGCTGGCCGACCGCGCGGCCGAGGAGGACGCGTGGCTGCTGGCCTGGGAGGCGGCCCGGCCCGACGACCCCGACGCGGCCGTGGTCCGCGCGCGCAGCACGGTGATCCTGGCCTGGAAGATCCGGGGCGCGAAGGCGGCGAAGTACACGACCCGGGAGCAGGCCGAGGGCTTCCACCGCACGCTGACCTCCGCGCGCGCGGATGTCGCGCGGGCGGCGGCGCTGAACCCCGACGACCCGACCCCGTTCGTCGCGGAGATCTGGGTGGCGCTGGGCCTCGGCTACCCGAACGCGCGGATGGACGAACTGTGGACGGAGATCACCTCGCGTGCCCCGCACCACTACGAGGCGCACTTCTCGGCGCTGCAGTACTGGTGCGCGAAGTGGCGCGGCTCCGAGCGGCTCGCCCGCGAGTTCGCCGAGCGGGCGGCGGCCGGCGCGCCGCTGGGCAGCCTGCTGACCGTGCTGCCGCTGATCGCGCACTTCGAGCACGACGAGTCGGACGACACCGAGGCCGACAACACGCCGGAGATGCGGGCCCGGGTCGAGGCGGCGCTCGCGGACGCGGCGGCGGCCGACCCGTCCCACCCGAGGCTGCCGGAACTGCGTCACCTGCTGGCGTACTACCTGCACCTCCAGGGCCGCAACGAGGCGGCGCTGGAGCAGTTCCGGCTGGTCGACGGGCATGTGAACGCGCTGCCGTGGCGCCACGACAGCGACATGGCCGGCTACTACTGCCGGGTGCGGAACACGACGGTCGCCCTGGCGGAGGAGGCGGCGACGGCGGGCGTCTGACCGGAATGCGGGGGGCGCGCGGGGCGTTGTACGGGTGCCGTCGCCGCCGAGGCGGGCGGCACCCAGCCCCGACCGACAGGGAGACCCGATGCTCTTCGGCCGCACACCCCAGCTGCCCACCCCCGAGCAGGCGCTCAAGGGCCGCCCCGAGCCGGCCTACACGGTCCCGGAACGCCACACGGTCCTCGGCACGCCGCTGCTCGGCCCCTACCCCGAGGGCCTGGAGATCGCCGACTTCGGCCTGGGCTGCTTCTGGGGCGCCGAGCGCAAGTTCTGGCAGCTCCCGGCGGGCGTGTTCACGACCTTGGTCGGTTACCAGGGCGGTTACACGGAGAACCCGACGTACGAGGAGGTCTGCTCGGGCCTGACCGGTCACACGGAGGTGGTCCGGGTGGTGTACGACCCGCGCCAGATCTCGTACGACGGCCTGCTGAAGACCTTCTGGGAGTCGCACGACCCGACGCAGGGCTTCCGGCAGGGCAACGACGTGGGGACGCAGTACCGTTCGGCGATCTACACGCACACCCCGGAGCAGGCCGCGGCGGCGGAGGCCTCCCGCGACGCCTACCAGAAGGTCCTGACCTCCTCCGGCTACGGCATGATCACCACGGAGATCCTTCCGGCCGAGGGCCGCGCCTTCCACCCGGCCGAGGCGTACCACCAGCAGTACCTGGACAAGAACCCGGCGGGTTACTGCGGCCTGGGCGGCACCGGCGTGTCCTGCCCGGTCGGCATCGCCCGCACCGGGAGCTGACGGCTTCCGGGCGGCTTCGACGCGCACCGGCGGCGGCCGGGGGCGGTAAATCGCGCGACGGCTCCGGCTCGCGGCCCGTACATTCGCCCCTTGCGTCTGTTGAAGGGGAGGGCATGGGCAGTCCGGTGTTTCTGATCGGTGGCGGCTGGGACCGCGCCGAGGTGTACGAACCGTTCCTGCGCCAGGTGCGCGGCGCCCGGCGGATCGGGTGTCTGATCGTCGACGAGGGCGACGGGAAGGCGCAGTTCGAGCGGTACGCGGGGGCGCTGGGCAAGGCCGGGCCGGCGTGCGTGCCGGTGCCGCTGCTCGTCCCGCTCGGCGGCCGGTTCGAGCCGGAGACCGCGCTGGACGGGATCGACGGGCTGCTGGTGTGCGGGGGGCTCACGCCCGCGTACCAGGAGGCGCTCGCGGAGTGCCTGGAGCGGCTGCCGGGGCTGCTGGCCGAGCGTGGGCTGCCGTACGCGGGCTTCTCCGCCGGTGCCGCCGTGGCCGCGCGGCGGGCCGTGGTCGGCGGATGGCTGGTGGACGGCGTGCCGGTGTGCCCGGAGGAGACCGGGGAGGATCTGGCGGAGGTCGAGGTCCGGGCTGGGCTCGGGCTGGTGCCGTTCGCGGTGGACGTGCACGCCGCCCAGTGGGGGACGCTGGCCCGGCTGGTCGCGGCGGTCGGCCGGCGGCAGGCGCCGTACGGGGTCGCCGTGGACGAGAACACGCTGCTCGGCGTCCACGCCGGCGAGGCCCGGGTGTCCGGCACCGGCCGGGTACACGTGGTACACCCCGCCCCGGACGGAAGCGTGACGGTACGGGCGTACAGCGCCGGCGAGGGCTTCGCCCTCCAGTAGGGGGAAGGGCAGTGCCCCGAAGGGGCGCGGGGAACTGCGCGACCAGCCACAACGGACCCGCGGCCGGCAGACAACCCTGGGCAGGCACACGCCCCGCCGCCGGCCGCAGCCCGGCAAGGACTACGGCCGGCGAGGACTGACGGCCGGCCAGGACTACGGCCAGGCGGACCGCAGGTCAGATCGTGGCGGTGTCGATCACGAAGCGGTACCGGACATCGCTGGCCAGCACCCGCTCGTACGCCTCGTTGATCTCGGACGCGGCGATCAGCTCTATCTCCGCGCCGATGCCGTGCTCCGCGCAGAAGTCCAGCATCTCCTGGGTCTCGCGGATGCCGCCGATCATGGAGCCCGCGAGGGTCTTGCCGCCGCCGATCACCGAGAAGAGGTTGAGGGAGACCGGCTCCTCGGGGGCGCCCACGTTCACCAGCGCGCCCTCCGTCTTCAGCAGCGACAGGTAGGCGTTGAAGTCCAGCGGGGCCGACACCGTGGACACGATCAGGTCGAACGTGCCCCGCAGCTCCTCGAAGGTCTTCGGGTCGCTGGTGGCGTAGTAGTGGTCGGCGCCCAGCTTGAGGCCGTCGTCCTTCTTGCGCAGGGACTGCGACAGCACGGTCACCTCGGCGCCGAGCGCGTGCGCGATCTTGACACCCATGTGGCCGAGGCCGCCCATGCCGAGGATCGCGACCTTCTTGCCGGGGCCGGCGTTCCAGCGCTTCAGCGGGGAGTACGTGGTGATGCCGGCGCACAGCAGCGGCGCGGCCACGTCCAGCGAGAGCCCGTCGGGGATGCGGACGACGTAGTTCTCGTCGACGACGATCTTCTGCGAGTAGCCGCCGTAGTTGGGCGTGCCGTCCCGGCCGATGGCGTTGTACGTGGGGCCGAAGCTGCCGTTCAGGCAGTACTGCTCCTGCCCGGCCCGGCAGTTCTCGCACTCACGGCAGGAGTCGACCAGGCAGCCGACGCCCACCCGGTCGCCGACCTTGAACTTGGTCACACCGGGGCCGACCTCCGACACGACGCCGGCTATCTCGTGGCCGGGGACCATCGGGAAGATCGCCTCGCCCCAGCCCTCCCGGGCCTGGTGGATGTCGGAGTGGCAGATACCGGCGAACTTGATGTCGATCAGGACGTCGGCCTCGCCGACCGCGCGTCGCTCGATGGTCGTGCGCTCCAGCGGAGCCTTCGCGGCGGGGGCGGCGTATGCGGCAACAGTGGTCATGCCGGGGGTTCTCCTAGCGGTCGTTCTCGCGCCCGGTCCTGGTACCGGGCACGGCGTCCAGCCTGCCGCAGGACCGGCGGGGTACCCAGACCACGCCTTTGCGTACGACCGCTGTGCCTACCACCAGCGAGGTCAGGCTCACGGGCATACGACCAGGAATACTGGACGTATGGACAGCAGGGACGAGCAGCCGGAGACCACGAACAGCACCGGCGGGGCCCTGGACCGGCGGGCGGAGCTGAGCGAGTTCCTGCGCAGCCGACGGGCCCGGCTGAAGCCGGAGGACGTGGGACTGTCCGGCTTCGGGCGGCACCGCCGGGTGCCGGGGCTGCGCCGGGAGGAGCTGGCGCAGCTGGCCGGAGTGTCGGTGGCGTACTACACCCGGCTCGAGCAGGGCAACGGACGGAATGTGTCGGCGGAGGTGCTGGACGCGATCGCGCGGGCCCTCAGGCTGACGGACGCCGAGCACGCCCATCTGACGCATCTGGCCAAGCCGAAGGCGCTGAAGAAGAAGCAGGTGGCGCGCCAGCAGCAGGTACGCCCGGCGCTGCGGCAGCTGTTGCAGACCATGGAGTCCGTGCCGGCGTACGTCGTCGGCCGGCGCGCGGAGATCCTCGCCTGGAACCGGATGGCGGCGGCCCTCTTCGGCGACTGGGCCGAGGTGCCGCCGGCCGAGCGGAACTGGGCGCGGCTGGTGTTCCTGCGCCCCGAGTACCGGGAGCTGTTCGTCGACTGGGAGCAGAAGGCGATCGACATCGTGTGCGCCCTGCGCATGGACGCGGGCTGCCATCCGGACGATCCGAAGCTGTCGGCGCTGGTGGGCGAGTTGTCGGTGAAGAGCGAGGAGTTCCGCCAGCTGTGGGCCACGCACGACGTCAAGGAGAAGAGCCATGGCGTCAAGCACCTGCACCACCCCTTGGTGGGCGACCTCGCGCTGAACTTCGAGAGCTTCCGCCTGACGGACGGCTCGGAGCAGTCCCTGGTCACCTATCACGCCGAGCCCGGCTCCCCCACCGCCGAGTCCCTGCGCCTGCTGGCGAGCTGGGGCACGGACGCCACCCGGGCGGTTCCCTCGGCGTGAGCCCGGGAACGGGCGAGCGGCCCGCAGCGGGTGGGTACCCGCTGCGGGCCGCTCGTGCGGACGGTCGGCTAGCGAGGGATCACTTGCCGAAGTACGCGTTGTAGATCGTGATCTCCGACGTGTTGCCCTTCTTGTCGGTGATCTTGGCGCGGAACGAGACGGCCTTGTTCCTGGCCGGGTTCTTCACGGTGATCTTGCCGTTCCTGACGTCGGTCTTCTTGAAGTTCTTGCCGTCGTAGGAGACGTAGACGGCGAGGGACTTCAGGTTGCGGCCGGCGGCGGCGCCCTCCACGGTGACCGGGAAGGTGACCTTCTTGCCCGCCGCGACCCGGCTGTCCAGGCCGGTGGTGGCACCGAAGCGCAGGGTGGAGGCGGGCAGCTGGACCATGTCGCCGGACGGCTTCTTGGAGCGGAAGGTCCAGGCCGCGTCGATCCGGGTGGAGGCCTCGGACACCGTGGCCTTCCGCGTGACCGAGGTGGTCAGCCGGTACGCCGCGTCACCAGCCGGGACCTTGAAGGTCTCGCCGCCGAACAGCGGGTCCTTGTTGGTGCCGACCTTGGTGCCGTTGCGGTACAGGGTGGTGGTCGCCGAGGCGAAGCTCGAGTACCCGGCGTGCCCGGCCGAGTCGGCGAACAGCGGCAGCGCGCCGAAGATCTCGTCGCCCTCCCGGAAGAGACCCGTGTCCTTGGTCAGGTGCGGGCCGAAGACGGCGGTGTTGACCGTCTTGGTGTAGGTCTTGCCGCCCTTGAAGGCGGACTCGCCGAGCGAGTAGCCGGCGTCGTAGTCGTCCCCGCTGTGCTGGCCGAACTCCAGCCCCCAGCGCACACCGCCCGTGGTGGACAGGTGCAGGGTGCGGGTGCCGGGCAGGTTCTGCGGGACGCTCATGGTGGTGGCGCCGGAGCTGCCGGGCAGCCAGCCGAGGGCGTCGACGGTGCCCGTCTTGCCACGGGCCGCCGCGCCCATCCGGACCTTCACCGTGGCGAGGTCGCCGGCCTTGTAGTGCCGGGTGTAGCCGGTGGCGAGCTGCTTGACCGGGCCGCCTGAGGTGACGTCGTACTCCTCGGTCGCGCCCTTGGTCCAGTGGGCGTCCCACTGCTGGGTCAGCGAGCCGGCGGGCAGCTGCGGGCCGAGGTGGGCGGAGCGGAAGTTCTTGTACGAGCCCAGGAACCTCGTGTAGAGGTACTCGCTGTCACCGACCGTGATGCCGAAGCCCGGCGCGGCGAACGCGGGCTTCAGACCCGAGCCGGGGACGGTGATGTCCACCGGCTTGGCCTTGCGCGCGTCGAGGGTGATCGTCTGCTTCTTGTCGACGGTCAGCTTCGGCTGCACGAGCCAGTCGATGCCCTTGGCGGGCTTCTCCGGGTCGCCGTAGACGGCGGTGTCGAGGATGTACGTGCCCTTGGGCGCGCGCACCTTCACCGTGCCGGACTTGTCGTACGGGTTCACCCAGGTGCCGACCGCCAGGCCCGCCACACCGGTGAGGTCGGCCTCGTAGTACGGGGCCGGCTTGCCGTCACGGCCGATGAACTTCAGCGTGACGTCGTAGGTCTCCACCTCGCGCTGCACCGCGGCGGCCGTGCGGACGGTCTGGCCGTCGCCCGTCGCCGTGACGTACGCGGAGTAGGCGCCGTCGACGGTGCCGCCGAGCTTGGTGTCCACGGTGAGGTCGACCGCGGCCGTGCCGTGCGCCGGGACGGTGACCTGGTTCGCGCCGAGCGTGAAGAAGCCGGCCGGGGCCGCCGCGCCCTTGGGGCCGGTGGCGGTGCTCGCCAGGGTGAGCGTGACGTCCTTGTCGCCGAGGTTGCGGTACGTCAGCTTCTTGGTGACGGGGGTGTCGTCGGTGTGCGGCCACTGCTGCACACCGAAGTTCAGCGAGACCGGTTCGGCGACGACCGACTGGTCGAGGGCCTTGTCGACCTGGATACGGCCCGAGCCCTGCTCGAAGGCGGTGTACTTGCCGCCCTTGGTGGAGCCGGTCAGGGCGCCCTTCAGCTCGGCGTAGCCCCAGTCGGGGTGCCGCTGCTTCAGGATGGCCGCGGCACCCGCGACATGCGGGGTGGCCATGGAGGTGCCGGAGATCGTGAGGTAGCCCTCGGGCTTCTGGCCGACCTCCTCGTCGATGACGCTGCCGGCGGCCGCGGCGGCGGTGATGTCGACGCCCGGCGCGGTGACGTCCGGCTTGATGGCGCCGTCACCGACGCGCGGGCCGGTGGAGGAGAAGTCCGCCAGCCGGTCCTTGTCGTCGACGGCGCCGACGGTGAGCGCGGCGTCCGCGCTGCCCGGCGAACCGACCGACTGGGGGCCGTCGTTGCCCGCGGCGATCGCGAACAGGACGCCCTTCTCGGCGGAGAGCTTGTTGACCTCGGCCTCGAGCGGGTCGATCCCGGGGGTGTCGTAGCCGCCGAGGCTGAGGTTGACGACGTCGGCGCCCTGGCCGGCCGCCCACTCCATGCCGGCGAGGATGCCGGAGTCGTCGCCGAAGCCGCTGTCGTCCAGGACCTTGCCGTTGAGGAGCTTGGCGTCCGGGGCCACACCCTTGTACTTGCCGCCCGACTTGGCGCCGGTGCCCGCCACGATGGAGGCGACGTGCGTGCCGTGGCCGAAGTGGTCGGTGGCGTCGGCGGCGGTGGTGAAGTTCCGGGAGGCGATCACCTGGTCCTTCAGGTCCACGTGCCGGGTGTCCACGCCGGTGTCCAGGACGGCGACCTTGACGCCCTTGCCGGTGTAACCGGCCTTCCACGCGGTGGGGGCGCCGATCTGCGGCACGGACTTGTCGAGGCTGGCCTCGCGGACGCCGTCGAGCCAGACGTGCGCGATGCCGGAGGCCGTCTTGTCGCCGTCGGTGACGGCGTCCCACAGCCCGGCGGTGTCCCCGGCCGGGATCTGCACGGCGTCCGCGTTGAGGGCGGTCAGGCTGCGGCGCAGGGTGCCCGCGTCGCGGACCCCGGCCTTGGCGGCGCCCGCGCTGCCGCGGTAGCCGACGATGACCTTCAGGCCGTTCTTCTGGGCCTTGCGGGTGGCGGCCTTGTCCAGCTCGGTGACGTCGAACAGTCGCTGGTCCAGCGTGCCGGAGGCCACCAGGCGGGCCGCGTCCGCGGGGATCACCAGGGTGCGCCCGGCGGCCCTGCGGACCTTGAAGGGTATGTGCTCGCGGCCCTTGGCCCGCTCCAGGCCGACGACCCGGCCCTTGGCGTCGAGGGCGACGCGGTCACCGGTGATCAGGGTGACGTGGTGTCTGGCGGTGAGCGCGGAGGCGCCCGCGGAGGGGCGGGCGGGCTTCGCCGACGCGGGGCTGGTCATTCCCGCTGCGAGGGCGACCGCTGCGGCCGTTGCCACGGTGGCCGCAGCCGCTCTCTTCACTTGTACGCGCAAGTTCTCCCCCTGGAGATGAGGTACCGGGCGAATTCCCCGTTCACCCGGCCGGGGGCGGACTCGCACAGGTGCGCGTCGGCCTCCCGGGCATCGAAGTATTCCGGGAGGCGATCAGGCACTCAATAGATGAGAGAACGGTGAGAAAGCACGACAGGAAACTGTTACGTGCCGTCCGGGACACCGTTACACAACCGCGAAGTCCCTTGGAACCAAAGGGTGTTATGCGCCGCCAACGAACGATGCCGCCCCCGGAGGGGCGGCATCGCACGAGGTGATGACGGAGCGTCAGACGGCCGAACCGGCCTTCCACTGCGCCCAGTCCATGTTCCAGCCGTTGAGGCCGTTGTCCGGCGAGACCGTCTTGTCGCCGGTGTTCTGGACGACCACGACGTCACCGATCAGCGTGTTGTTGTAGAACCAGGCCGCCGGCGTGCTCGGGTCGTTGGCGCCCTTCGCGTCCCGCAGACCGACACAGCCGTGGCTGGTGTTCGCGCTGCCGAACACCGACGGCGCGCCCCAGTAGTTGCCGTGGATGAAGGTGCCCGAGGTGGTCAGGCGCATGGCGTGCGGCACGTCCTTGATGTCGTACTCGCCCTTGCCGTCGTCGTCGGTGAAGCCGACCGTGGCGCCGTTCATGCGGGTCTGCTTGAACTTCTCCGAGACCACCATCTGCCCCTCGTACGTCTTGTTGTCGGGGGAGCCGGCGGAGATCGGGATGGTCTTGACGACCTTGCCGTCCTGCGTGACCTTCATCTGCTTGGTCTGCGCGTCGACGTAGGAGACCTGGTTGCGGCCGATGTGGAAGGTGACCGTCTTCTGCTGGACGCCGTAGACACCGCTCGCGCCCTGGACGCCGTCGAGCGCCAGCTTCAGGGTGACGGTGGAGCCTTCCTTCCAGTAGTCCTCGGGCCGGCAGTCCATGCGGTTGGCGTTGAACCAGTGACAGGCGACCTCCTGGCCGCTGCTGGAGCTGACCGTGATGCCCTTCTGCACGGCCGCCTTGTCGGTGATCGCCTTGTCGAAGTTGATCGACACGGGCATGCCCACGCCGACCGTGGAGCCGTTGTCCGGGGTGAAGGTGCCGATGAAGCTGTTGGCCGGGGAGACCGTGGTGAAGGAGGCGTTCTCGTGGGCTATGCGGCCCTCGGAGTCCTTGGCCTCCGCGGCGACCTTGTAGGTGGTGGAGCGCTCCAGCGGGGTGCTGGGCTTCCAGCTCTTGTTGTCGGCGGACAGCTGCCCGGCGACGGGCTTGCCGTCCTGGGTGGTCATGGTGACGCCGGTGAGCGTGCCCTTGCTCACCGTGACGGCGGCGGAGTTGTTGATCGACGCGTTGGCGGAGCCGTCCTTCGGCGTGATCGTGATCTGCGCCTCGGAGGACTTCTTGGCCGCCGCCTCGTCGACGCTGGCCTGCGAGGTGTCGCCGTTGCCGCTGCCGGAGGCGTCGGCGTCGCCGCCGGAACACGCCGTGAGCACGAGCACACCGCCGAGCAGAGCGGAAGCGGCCGCCAGGCGTCCGCGCCGCTTACTGTCCGTCATCACAAGCTTCTCCATCATTGCCGAGTCGCGTAAACCCCGAGAGTCCCCCGTCAAGAACCATCAACGCTACGGCCGGTTCGTCCCGTTCCCGCCCCGTGGATCTGTGGGGCATCCCACGTCCGTGGCGCGCTCCTTCGTCACGGGTGGGGCCGGACACCGGTCCGTACGTCCCCTGGACGACGAAAGCCCCGGACGGCGGGTGCCGTCCGGGGCCCTGGGTGCCCCGGGACGCTCAGCCGATGCCGTCCTCTTCCTCGTCGTCCTCCCCATCATCCTCGTCCAGGTCCCACTCGGGCGAATCGGGGTCGTAGTCGACGCGCTCGCTGGACCAGGACGCCTGTTGGAGTTCCACCCCGGGCACCTCGCTGACCAGGTCGAACGGATCCACGAGATAGGCCAGGGCCTCCGCGGTGTCTTCCGTCACAGCGGACTCGGCGTGCGCCCGCTCCGCCTCCGGCAGCCCGGTGTCCCCGGCGAGGCGGCGCAGCGCGGCCTTGGCCACCTCGTCCTCGTCGCGCACCTCCAGCACCAGCTCCACCCGAAGCCGCACAAACCGTGATGTCTCTTCTGTGCTCATGACGGGAGCGTACGGCCGAAACCTCCCGTGACTTTCCTGTGACCCGCGCCTTTCACTAACATCGCCCCACACGGCCAATTCGCCAGCGTCACAAGGGGATCGATATTCCGTGTCCTACGCTCGCCGCCCGTTGCTGACCGCCACCGCCGCGGGCACCCTCCTGTGCGCACTGTGGTTCGTCCCGTCCGCGAACGCCTCGCAGAACGCCCCGGCGAGAGAGACGGCGACCTCCTCGACGCCCACCCGGGTCACAGAGGTCACACAGGTCGCGCAGGTCAGAACGGTGTCGGCGCCGGCCACGGGCACGGGCCGGGCGGCCGAGGAGGCCGAACTGGCCGACACCGGTGGCTTCGACACCACCCCGTACGTCATCGGCGGGAGCCTGTTCCTCGCGGTGGGCGCCGGTTTCGTGGTGTATTCGGTGCGTCGCGAGCGCATGGGTTTTTGATGTGTCTTGACTAAGTCTTGACAGCACGCACATAGTTCGCCCATGAAGAGATCACCGGGCGTGCGGCTGTGCGCCACCGCAGCTGTGAGCGTGCTGTCGCTCGCCCTCGTCACGGGTTGTGGCGACGACAAGTCGAAGGGCTCGGGGAACACCTCGGGCAAGGACGCCGCGAAGCCGGCCGCGAAGACGCTGAGCGCGGCGGAACTGCAGAAGCTGATCATCACCAAGGGTGACGTGCCCGGGCACGAGGTCGGGCCGGTCGAGGGCGGCGTCCCGGACCGCTCCAAGGTCAATGCCGCCGACGCCAAGTGCGAGCCGGTGCTCCATGCCTTCACCGGCATCGCGCCGGGCGCCCCGGCGGCGAACACCAGCCGCATGGCCACGCAGGAGAACAAGGCCCCCACGGCCAAGCCCAGCTCCCCGGAGGACCTGACCGAGGGCGCCCTCAAGGACGAGTTCAGCAAGGCCATGGACCTGGACGTCACCGTGGTCACCCTGGCCTCGTACGACGGGGACGGCGCCGAGCGGGCCCTGGCCTCGCTCCAGGACGCGGTCAAGGCGTGCGCGGGCGGGTTCTCCGGCGAACAGGACGGTGAGAAGGGCAAGTTCACCAAGGTCGCCGAGGAGAAGTCCTCCGGCACGGGTGACGCGTCGGTCGCCTTCACCGCGACCGACGAGGACGGCGAGGACGGCGCCCTGCCGCTGCACTCCGAGGTGGTGCGGCACGGCAGGACCCTCGCGGTGTACACCACGGTCAACATCGGCGCGATGATGAACAAGAAGCCCTACACGGTCTCCGCTCCGGTCGTGAAGGCGCAGGCCGCCAAGCTCACGTGACGGAACGTCACCCATGTGGCGGGGCCCCGGCCGGGGCCCCGCCGCCGGTCACTGGAGCGGGCCGGTGACCTTCTCCACGGCCGCCAGCAGCTCGCCGCCGCGCACGAAGGCGTCGGCGGCGGCCAGGTCGGGCGCCAGGAACCGGTCCGGGCCCGGCCCTTCCACGCCCGCGGCGCGCACGGCGTCGATCACGGCCTGCGTGGCGGGCGCCGGGGTGAGTCCCTCGCGCAGTTCGATGGCGCGGGTGGCCGCGTACAGCTCGATGGCGATGACCCGGGTGAGGTTGTCCACGGCGGTGCGCAGCTTGCGCGCGGCCGACCAGCCCATGGAGACGTGGTCCTCCTGCATGGCGGAGGACGGGATGGAGTCCGCCGAGGCCGGTACGGCGAGCCGCTTCAGCTCGCTGACCAGCGCGGCCTGCGTGTACTGGGCGATCATCAGCCCGGAGTCCACGCCGGCGTCGTCGGCGAGGAACGGCGGCAGGCCGTGGCTGCGGTTCTTGTCCAGCAGCCGGTCGGTGCGGCGCTCGGCGATGGAGCCGAGGTCGGCGGCGGCGATGGCGAGGAAGTCCAGCACATAGGCCACGGGCGCGCCGTGGAAGTTGCCGTTGGACTCCACGCGGCCGTCGGGCAGCACCACCGGGTTGTCCACGGCCGAGGCCAGCTCCCGGTCGGCGACCAGGCGGGCGTGCGCCATCGTGTCGCGTCCGGCGCCGGCGACCTGCGGGGCGCAGCGCACGGAGTAGGCGTCCTGGACGCGCGGGGCGTCGTCCTGGTGGTGCCCGGTGAGCCCCGAGCCCTTCAGCACGGCGAGCATGTTGGCGGCGCTGGCGCCCTGCCCGGGGTGCGGGCGGATGGCGTGCAGCTCGGGTGCGAGGACCTTGTCGCTGCCGAGCAGTGCCTCCAGGGTGAGGGCGGCGGTGACGTCGGCGGACTTGTAGAGGGTGTCCAGGTCGGCGAGGGCCATGATCAGCATGCCGAGCATGCCGTCGGTGCCGTTGAGCAGGGCGAGGCCCTCCTTCTCGCGCAGCTCGACGGGCCGGATCCCGTGCTCGGCGAGCAGCTCGCCCGCGGGCCGGACGCGCCCGTCGGGGCCCTCCGCCTCGCCTTCGCCCATGAGGGTGAGCGCGCAGTGGGACAGCGGGGCCAGGTCGCCGGAGCAGCCCAGGGAGCCGTACTCGTGCACGACCGGGGTGATCCCGGCGTTCAGCACGTCGGCCATGGTCTGCGCGACCTCGGGCCGCACCCCGGTGTGCCCGGAGCAGACGGTCTTCAGCCGCAGGAACATCAGGGCCCGTACGACCTCACGCTCCACCCGGGGGCCCATGCCGGCGGCGTGCGAGCGGACGATGTTGCGCTGCAACTGGGCGCGCAGCTCCGGGCTGATGTGCCGGGTCGCCAGGGCGCCGAAGCCGGTGGAGACGCCGTAGACCGGGTCGGGCTTGGCCGCCAGCGCGTCCACGATCTCCCGGGCCGCCGCGAGGGCCGCCACCGCCTCCGCCGACAGCTCGATGCGGGCACCGCCGCGCGCCACGGCGAGAACGTCGGACGCCGTGACCCCGGACGTCCCCACCACCACAGTGTGCATATCCATATTCAGGAGCGTACGCATTGAATGCGATGGTGTCACTAGTGGGCACCGGAGTCACCCCTTACCTCAGCGTGTGGGTTTCGCCTCACCAGTGGTGCTCGGTCACGGCCGGCGCCCACGGAACCGGCGCCGCTCGGCGCGCGAGGGCGGCGGCTCGTCGGCCAGCCGGACGACCGGATCGCCGGGCCCCTCCCGGCCGGCCACCACCGGCCGGTCCAGGCGCAGCGCCTTGGCCCGGTACTGGGCGGCGTCCGCGAGCCGGAACAGCCGCCGGGCGTCGCGCACCTCACCGATCGCCTCCGCGGTCGAGGCGACCCCGCACGCCACCCCCTCCCCCGGCTCCAGCTCCCCGGCCCGGCGGCACAGCTCGTCCGCCGCCTTCACCACGTCGTCGGCGGACGGCCCCACCGCGACCAGACAGAACTCGTCCCCGCCGAGCCGCGCGACCAGCGCGCCCGGCACCATCGCCCCGCACAGCGACAGCACCGAGCCGAAACGCTCCAGGAGCCGGTCGCCGACGGCGTGCCCGAGGGTGTCGTTGACCCGCTTGAGCCCGTTGAGGTCACAGACGACCAGGCTGACCACCGCACCCTCCGCGCGGTGCCGCTCGACGGCCTCCTCCAGGCACACGTCCACGGCCCGGCGGTTGGCCAGGCCGGTGAGGGCGTCGGTGAACGCGAGCCGGCGGGCCTCCTCCAGCCGCTCGGTCTGCGCGATACCGGCGGCCACGACGGCGGCGAGCACGGTGGCGAAGTCGGAGTCGGCCCGCGCGAACACGGGCGCGCCGGCCGCGCGGGCCACATACAGCTCGCCCCAGGCCCGGCCGTGCAGCACGACGGGGGCGACGACACAGCACCCGCGCCCCCGCCGGCGCAGGGCCGAGACCCGCTGGTGGAGGTACCCGGCGCTGCCCTCGGCGGCGCCCCCGACGGTCTCCACCCAGGCGTTGGGCCCTCCGCCACCGGCCCACCGCTCGTGCAGGAACTCGGTGATCTCCGGGAACTGGTGCACCGGATAGGTCTCGGCCTCCGGGAACTCCTCCTCGTCCGCGGCCCGGTCCCCCACGTTCACGAGGACCCGGAGCCGGCCCAGCTCGCGCTCCCAGACCGACAGCGCGGCGAAGTTGCCGTCCAGCGCGTGACAGGCGCCGAGGGCGGCGGCCTGCCAGCACTCGCGAGGGGTGTGCGCCGCCGCCATGCCCTGAGCCAGCGCCACGACCGCGGCGAGCCGCTTGTCCTCACCCATTACTCCAGGTTAGGGAGTAATACGGACACAAGGGACATCGATGCGGCGATCAGGTGGCCGACGACGAGCCGGCCGGGCGCGCACCCGGACCACCACTGCCCGGCAATGAGCCGGCCGAAGCCCACCCGGACCACCGCCGCCCGCCCCCCTTACTCCCCCGGCCACTCCGGCTTGCGCTTCTCGTTGAAGGCGGCCACGCCCTCCGCGCGGTCGCCCGAGAAGGCCACCGAGCGCCATGCCGCGTCCTCGACCTCCAGGCCGGCCCGCAGATCCAGCCCGTGCCCGAGCCGCAGCGCCCGCTTGGCGGCCCGCAGCCCCACCGGCGAGTTCCCGGCGATCCGCTCCCCGAGCGCCAGCGCCTCCTCGCGGTCCCGGCCCTCCTCCGCCAGCTGGTCCACCAGCCCCAGCCGAAGGGCCTCCTCCGCCGCCACCCGCCGGGCCGAGAAGATCAGCTCGGCGGCCCGCGCGGCCCCGACCCGCCGGGGCAGCAGCTGCGTACCGCCGCCGCCCGGGATGACACCCACGGACACCTCCGGCAGCCCCACCACGGCCGTACGGTCGGCCACGATCAGATCGCAGGAGAGGGCCAGTTCGAAACCGCCGCCCAGCGCGAAGCCGTGCACCGCGGCGATCGTCGGCATCGGCAGCTCCAGCACCCCGGTGTACGCCGCCCGCGCCACCGGCCGCTGCCTGACCAGGTCGGCGTCGGTGAAGGAGTTCCGCTCCTTCAGATCCGCCCCGACACAGAACGCCCGTTCGTGCGAGGAGGTCAGCACGACCACCCGGGCGGCGGGGTCACCGGCGAGCGCGGCGCACGCGCCCGCGAGGGAGCGGGCCATCTCCGTGGAGACGGCGTTCATCGCCTTGGGCCGGTCCAGCACCAGCTCCGCGACGTGCCCGTGCCGCCGCACCAGCACGAACTCCCCGTACCGCTCCTCGCTCATGACACCCTCCGGTTAACGTGGGTTAACACACTGTGGGTTCGATCATCGCAGCCGTACCCGACCCGGGAAAAGACCGGGGAGGCAACGCCCGTTCGAGTGACATCCCGCCCGGCCCGACCGGGATACGCCTGTGGACGTACTGGATGGGTGACCGGTGAGCGCGGCTAGGAGGACTGACCGTCGCGACGGGTGAGCAGCCACGGCTCGACGACGCCGAGCCCGCGCACCGGCCGCTGCCACATCGGCTGGAGGGCGAAGCGGTACGACGGCGTCTCCTCGCCCTCCTTCTCGGCCGCCGCGGCCTCTGCCTCGGAGACGGGCGCCTCGCCGGTGCGGATCAGTTCCTCGGCGAAGGCGCTGTCCACCAGGACGGCGTCCCGGGGCGCTATCGAGGTCAGCCGGGAGGCGAGGTTGACCGTCGTACCGAACACATCACCCATCCGGGTGGTCACCGTGCCGAAGGCCATGCCGACCCGCAGCTCGGGCATCGTCTCGTCGTTCGCCAGCGTCTCCACCAGGCGCAGCGCGATGTCCGCGGCCACACCGGCGTCGTCCGCCGCGTACAGCACCTCGTCACCGAGGGTCTTGATCAGCCGGCCGCCGCGGGCGGCCACCAGGTCGGCGGCGGTGGTCTCGAAGGCCTCGACCAGCTCGCCCAGCTCCTCTTCCTCCATCCGGCGGGTGAGCCGGGTGAAACCGACGAGGTCGGCGAAGCCGACGGCGAGCCGGCGGTCGACCATCTCCTCGTCGTCGGCGGCCTGCACGACCCGGCCGGTCGCGGCGGCGAGCTGGCGGCGCCAGACGTAGACCAGGAACTCCTCCAGCTCCGGCAGCAGCAGCTCGACCAGCGGGTACGTCACCTCGGTGCGGGTCATGCCCGGCTCCGGGGGCTCGGTCAGCCCCTCCAGGAACGAGTCGATCTGCCACTCGGCCAGCCGGGCCGTGGTCTGCCCGGTGGACCGGGCCACCTGCACCGCCATGGCCTCGCTGAGCAGCCCCGCCTCCACCAGACCGGCGAGCCGCCGCAGGGCCAGCACATCGGCCTCGGTGAGGGCCTTGGCCTGCCCTATGTCCGCGAACCCCATGGCCCGCCAGAACCGGGACGCCAGCTCCATGGAGACACCGGCGCTACGGGCCGCCTGGAACGGGGTGTAACGGCGCTCGGCACCCAGGATGAGCTGCTCGAGCCGCAGGGCCAGCGGGTCCTCGCCGTTGTCGGGGGCGTGGGGATCCACCCGGCCGTCCCCGCCAGCGCCGGAGCCCGTGTCGTCGACGGTCACGCCTGCTGCCCTTCCGATCTGCCGCGGTCAGGTATCGACCGGCCTCAACTCTACGGCAGGTGTGCGCCAGCTCACTCCGTCGGGTTGGGCCGTGGGGACCCTCCCCGGCACCGGTCACACCAGCCGGCACCAGTGCCGAGACCGCGGGGGCCACGCCCCGACACCCCTGGGGCACCAGGGTTGCCGTTGGTCGAGAGGTGAGACGGCGGGGCGGCCGCACACGGCGGGAAGGGGACGTGTCGGGGGGTGTCCGCCCGCAGCGGTTGGCGCGTCAACACGAGAACTTCTACGGCCAACCGATTCCGCGCCGTTCCGAGGACGGACACCCCCCGGCGCGGCCCCGACTCCCCCACGCACCCTGGGCGCGACGCGCACCCCCACACACCCGCACAGGCGCCGCAGGCACCCGCACCCGCACCCGCACCCGCACCCGCACCCGAGGGGACCACAACGCACCGGCACAGGCGCCGCAGGCATGGCGCCGCAGGCATCCGCCCCCCACCCGCACCCGAGGCACCACGCGAGGGGACCACAACGCACCGGCACAGGCGCCGCAGGCATGGCGCCGCAGGCATGGCGCCGCAGGCATCCCACACACAACCCGCACCCTGCCACCGCGCCACACCACCACCAAGCCCCCCGGCCAAGCCCCCCCCCCGCAGGGGTCACGCGGGGCGCAGATGAACGATGTCCCCCGCCCCCACCGGCTTCTGCACCCCTTCCCCCGTGGCGATGACCAACCGCCCGTCCCCGTCCAGCGCCACGGCCTCCCCCACCACCGAACGGTCCCCGGGCAACTCCGCCCGCACCGTCCGGCCGAGCGTGGCGCACCCCGCCGTGTACGTCTCCTGCAACCCGCACACCGAGGGATCACCCCCCGCCGCCCGCCACCGCCCGTACCAGTCCTCCAGCGCCCGCAGCACCGCCCGCAGCAGCGGATCCCGGTCCGTCCCCGCCGCCCCGGCCAGCGCCAGCGACCCCGCCTGCGGAACCGGCAGCTCGTCGGCCCGCAGGCTGACGTTGATGCCGACGCCGATGACGACCCCGTCGTCCCCGGCCCGCTCCGCGAGGATCCCCCCGGCCTTGCGCTCCTCCCCGCCGACGGTGACCAGCAGGTCGTTCGGCCATTTGAGCGCCGTGTCGACGCCCGCCGCCCGCGCCAGCCCCGTCGCCACCGCGACCCCGGTCAGCAGCGGCAGCCATCCCCACCGTGCCACCGGCACCTCACGGGGCTTGAGCAGCACGGAGAAGAACAGCCCGGACCGCGGCGGCGCGCTCCACCGCCGGTCCAGCCGCCCCCGGGCGGCCGTCTGCTCCTCCGCGACGAGCACCGCCCCCTCCTCGATGCCCCCGGCGGCGGCCCGCGCCACGAGGTCGGAGTTGGTGGAGCCGGTCCGCGGCACCACCTCGATGTCGCGGTACAGGCCCCCGTCCCGGACCAGCCCGCGTCGCAGCGCGGTGGCGTTCAGGGGCGGGCGTTCGAGGTCGGACCAGCGGCTGTCGTCTGATGGATTCTGCGGCGTCATGCAAGCCACCCTAGGTGTGGTAAACGACGCACTGCTGATCGGTAGCGCCACCACTACTCTACGAATGAGTAACCGTCCCCCCTTTTGAGCAGGCAGGGAGCCGCATCCCGATGTCCGAGCCGGAAGAGCGTCACGAGATCCAAGGGATCGACATTCACACGACCGCGGGGAAGCTCGCGGATCTCCAGCGGCGCATCCACGAGGCGACGCACGCCGGTTCGGAACGCGCCGTGGAAAAGCAGCACGCGAAGGGCAAGCTGACGGCCCGTGAGCGGATCGAGCTGCTGCTGGACGAGGGCTCGTTCGTCGAGCTGGACGAGTTCGCCCGGCACCGCTCCACGAACTTCGGCCTGGACCGCAACCGCCCCTACGGCGACGGCGTGGTCACCGGCTACGGCACGGTCGACGGCCGCCCGGTCGCCGTCTTCTCCCAGGACTTCACGGTCTTCGGCGGCGCCCTCGGCGAGGTCTACGGCCAGAAGATCGTCAAGGTGATGGACTTCGCCCTGAAGACCGGCTGCCCCGTCATCGGCATCAACGACTCCGGCGGCGCCCGCATCCAGGAAGGCGTCGCCTCCCTCGGCGCGTACGGCGAGATCTTCCGCCGCAACACCCACGCCTCCGGTGTCATCCCGCAGATCAGCCTGGTCGTCGGCCCCTGCGCGGGCGGCGCGGTCTACTCCCCGGCCATCACGGACTTCACCGTCATGGTCGACCAGACCTCGCACATGTTCATCACCGGCCCGGACGTCATCAAGACCGTCACCGGCGAGGACGTCGGCTTCGAGGAGCTGGGCGGCGCCCGCACCCACAACACCGCCTCGGGCGTGGCCCACCACATGGCCGGCGACGAGAAGGACGCCGTCGAGTACGTCAAGCAGCTGCTGTCGTACCTGCCGTCCAACAACCTCTCCGAGCCCCCGGTCTTCCCCGAGGAGGCGGACCTCGCCGTCACCGACGAGGACCGCGAGCTGGATGCGCTCGTCCCCGACAGCGCCAACCAGCCCTACGACATGCACACGGTGATCGAGCACGTCCTGGACGACGGCGAGTTCTTCGAGACCCAGGCCCTGTTCGCGCCGAACATCCTCACCGGGTTCGGCCGGGTCGAGGGCCACCCGGTCGGCGTCGTCGCCAACCAGCCGATGCAGTTCGCCGGCTGCCTGGACATCGCCGCCTCCGAGAAGGCCGCCCGCTTCGTACGCACCTGCGACGCCTTCAACATCCCGGTGCTGACCTTCGTGGACGTCCCCGGCTTCCTGCCCGGTGTCGGCCAGGAACACGAGGGCATCATCCGGCGCGGCGCCAAGCTGATCTACGCCTACGCCGAGGCCACCGTCCCGCTGATCACCGTCATCACCCGCAAGGCCTTCGGCGGCGCCTACGACGTCATGGGCTCCAAGCACCTGGGCGCCGACCTCAACCTGGCGTGGCCCACCGCCCAGATCGCCGTCATGGGCGCCCAGGGCGCGGTCAACATCCTGCACCGCCGCACCATCGCCGAGGCGGACGACGCCGAGGCCACCCGGGCCCGTCTGATCCAGGAGTACGAGGACACCCTCCTCAACCCCTACGTCGCGGCCGAGCGCGGTTACGTCGACGCGGTGATCATGCCGTCCGACACCCGCGCGCACATCGTCCGCGGCCTGCGTCAACTGCGCACCAAGCGGGAATCCCTCCCTCCGAAGAAGCACGGCAACATCCCCCTGTAGGCCCCGCCGACCCTGGGAGCGGTCATGAACATCAAGGTCGTACGAGGCAACCCGACCCCGGAGGAACTGGCCGCCGCCCTGGCGGTGGTCCGCGCCCGCGCCGCGGCGGCGGCCACCGCGCCGTCCGGCGCGGGAGGCCCGAGGGACGCGTGGTCCGACCCGGCCCGTCTCGCCGCCCGGCACGTCCCGGCGCCGGGCCCGGCGTCGTGGTCCCGCACCTACTGGCCGGGCCGGAGCTGACCGCCCGCCGACCGGAACCCCGGGTGCCGAATTGAGTACGCCTACTCAGGCACCGGCACCCGGTCCGGCCGCACGCTGGGGACATGCTGTGGTCAGATCCGGAGAACGAGCCGCCCGAGGAACTGCGCGAGGCGCAGAACATGCTCCGGCGGCTCGGTCTCCTCATGGCGCTGGCCATGGTCCTGGCGATGATCGTGATCGGCCTGAGGTGAGCCGCCCGGCACGCCGTGGCTAACCTGACCGCATGACTGCCAATCGCCGCAGGCGACTCGTGCTCGCCTCCCAGTCCCCCGCCCGGCTGGGCCTGCTCCGGCAGGCCGGATTCGACCCCGAGGTCATCGTGAGCGGCGTCGACGAGGACGCCGTCACCGCGCCCACCCCGGCGGAGCTGGCGCTCGCCCTGGCCGAGGCGAAGGCGTCGGTGGTCGCGGCACGCCCCGAGGTGCAGGGTGCCCTGGTGATCGGCTGCGACTCGGTGCTGGAGCTGGACGGCAGGGCGCTCGGCAAGCCGGCCGACGCCGAGGAGGCCACCGCCCGCTGGAAGGACATGCGCGGACGGGCGGGGGTGCTCCAGACGGGGCACTGCGTGTGG
Source organism: Streptomyces sp. DSM 40868 (assembly GCF_011820545.1). NCBI lineage: Bacteria > Bacillati > Actinomycetota > Actinomycetes > Kitasatosporales > Streptomycetaceae > Streptomyces > Streptomyces sp. DSM 40868. Next base: position 5,470,383 of record NZ_CP050504.1, on the reverse strand, counting down.
GACACGGAGGCCAAGCGGTACGTGTCGGCGACCGCCTCCACCGTCGTCCGGTTCGGTGAACCCAGCGACGCCGAGATCGCCGCCTACGTGGCCTCCGGTGAGCCCCTCCACGTGGCCGGCGCCTTCACCCTGGACGGCCGTTCGGCGCCGTTCATCGAGGGCATCGACGGCGACCACGGCAACGTGATCGGTCTCAGCCTGCCCCTGGTCCGCCGGCTCCTGGCGGAACTGGGCGTCGGCATCACGGAGTTGTGGGCACCGGAGCACTGACCCGGGCGTGCGCGGAGCCCTGGGACGGCACGGAGTCCCGGGGTTCCTCGTCACCGTCCCGGGGTTCGCCCGTACGGCCCGTCGGCGCGTCCCCGTCGACGGGTTCCGCACCCGGCTCCGGCCCCGCCGCCGGCCCGGCCCCCTGCCCGGGCGTGCCGCCGGGGACCGCGCCCTGCGGGCCGGCCGCGCGGTCGTACGTCATCAGGAGCAGCACGATCAGCCCGAGGACGGCGACCATGAACACGAACGCCGCCACGCCGAACAGTCCCCAGGCGAACGCGCCGAGCAGGGCGTGCACCACGGCCGCGCTGATCAGCACCACTCGGCCGAATCCGGCCGGGGCGCGGTCGCGTACCGCGACGAGCACGGCCACCAGCGCGCACAGCGCGAAGTAGAGCCCGAAGACGACTCCGCCGATCTTCGAAGACGTCGCCATGACATCGGGGTCGAGACCGGCCAGGGACATCTTCTGCCGGTCGACGACGACGCCGAGCAGCCAGTTCACCGCCACGACGCCCAGCGCCTCCACGAGGAGGACGACCGCCACGACCCACGCCACCGGTCTGCGCACCACCGGGCCCCACCCACTCTCACGCCGACAGCCTGTTACCCCAGGTACGTCCGAGACACCGGGAACGCTACTAACGGGTAAACCAGGGGACAAGGGTTGCGACGGAAGCAAAGAATCATTGGGCCATTCGTAGGGACTCGACAAAGAAACAGAGTGGGCCGCAGCACGCCCGCACAGAGACCTTGACCACACGGCGGGGCTAGGGTTTTCCCCAGGAGTCCTGCGTACCCCGGTGCGACATGGGCTTTCTCTGGTCGAGCGCGCCTCGGATCACGCTCCGTGTGGGCAAGCTCACCATTGGGGACGGGTCGAAGTGCCGTGTCGGCAGTCCCTAAACTCGGCTTGTTTCAAGGAGGGAGCCTCAATCGTGCGCAAGGTGCTCATCGCCAACCGTGGCGAAATCGCTGTCCGCGTGGCCCGGGCCTGCCGGGACGCCGGGATCGCGAGCGTGGCCGTCTACGCCGACCCGGACCGGGACGCTCTGCATGTCCGCGCCGCGGATGAGGCGTTCGCCCTGGGCGGTGACACCCCGGCCACCAGCTATCTCGTCATCGACAAGATCCTGAACGCCGCCCGCGAGTCCGGCGCGGACGCGATCCACCCCGGCTACGGCTTCCTGTCCGAGAACGCCGAGTTCGCCCAGGCCGTTCTCGACGCGGGCCTGATCTGGATCGGCCCGCCGCCGCAGGCGATCCGGGACCTGGGTGACAAGGTCGCCGCCCGCCACATCGCCCAGCGCGCCGGCGCCCCGCTGGTGGCGGGTACGCCGGACCCGGTGAGTGGTGCGGAGGAGGTCGTGGCTTTCGCCGAGGAGCACGGTCTGCCGATCGCGATCAAGGCCGCGTTCGGCGGCGGCGGGCGCGGTCTGAAGGTCGCCCGCACCCTCGAAGAGGTCCCCGAGCTGTACGAGTCCGCCGTGCGTGAGGCCGTCGCCGCGTTCGGCCGTGGCGAGTGCTTCGTCGAGCGCTACCTCGACCGGCCGCGGCATGTGGAGACGCAGTGCCTGGCCGACAAGCACGGCAACGTCGTCGTGGTCTCCACCCGCGACTGCTCCCTGCAGCGCCGTCACCAGAAACTGGTCGAGGAGGCTCCCGCACCGTTCCTGTCCGAGGAGCAGATGGCGGAGCTGTACCGGGCGTCGAAGGCCATCCTGAAGGAGGCCGGGTACGAGGGCGCGGGCACGTGTGAGTTCCTGGTCGGGCAGGACGGCACGATCTCCTTCCTGGAGGTCAACACCCGCCTGCAGGTCGAGCACCCGGTCACCGAGGAAGTCGCCGGCATCGACCTGGTCCGGGAGATGTTCCGCATCGCCGACGGCGAACCCCTCGGCTACGACGACCCGGTGCTGCGCGGTCACTCCTTCGAGTTCCGTATCAACGGTGAGGACCCGGGCCGTAACTTCCTGCCCGCCCCCGGCACCGTCACCACCTTCGAAGCCCCCTCCGGCCCCGGCGTCCGCCTGGACGCGGGCGTGGAGGCCGGCAGTGTGATCGGCCCGGCCTGGGACTCCCTGCTGGCCAAGCTGATCGTCACCGGCCGCACCCGCAAGGAAGCCCTCCAGCGGGCCGCCCGCGCCCTGGAGGAGTTCCGCGTCGAGGGCATGGCCACCGCGATCCCCTTCCACCGCAAGGTCGTCACCGACCCCGCCTTCGCCCCCGAACTCACCGGCTCCAACGAACCGTTCACGGTCCACACCCGGTGGATCGAGACCGAGTTCGTCAACGACATCAAGCCCTTCACCGCCCCCGCCGACGCCGAGGCCGACGAGGATGCGGCCCGTGAGACGGTCGTGGTCGAGGTCGGCGGCAAGCGCCTGGAGGTCTCCCTGCCCTCCAGCCTGGGCATGAGCCTGGCCCGCACCGGGCTCGCGGCCGGGGCCAAGCCCAAGCGGCGCGTGGCGAAGAAGTCCGGGCCCGTCGCCTCCGGCGACACCCTGACCTCCCCCATGCAGGGCACCATCGTCAAGATCGCCGTCGAGGAAGGCCAGCAGGTCAAGGAGGGCGACCTGGTCGTCGTCCTGGAGGCCATGAAGATGGAACAGCCCCTCAACGCCCACAAGGCGGGCACCATCAAGGGCCTGACCGCCGAGGTCGGCGCCTCCCTCACCTCCGGCGCCGCCATCTGCGAGATCAAGGACTGAACCGCAGCCGTACGGCAGTGAAGTGAGTCGGCCCCTGGCGCACGTCGCCGGGGGCCGGCCGCGTTCCGGGGCTCTTCGCCGTCCGTACCGTACGGGCCGGGCGCTTCGGCCTACCGGTCAGCGTCGCCGTAGATCCGCCACGCGTCCGCGTTCGGCGGGGGTCGGTTCGGGCAGGGCCGTGGCGGAGCGGAGGGGGGAGGCGCCCGGTACGTGGCTTCTGCGGGGTCCCGGCAGGGAGGTGCGGCGGCCCGCCGGGACCTGGTCACCCCCCGGGTTTCCGCTCGCCCCCGCAACGGCGATCTGGACGCCCTGGTCGGCGAGGGCCTGCAGTTCGGTGACCGAGCGGTCGTCGTGGGGCGGGGGCTCGTCGGTGACCAGGCGGGTGATCAGGTCCGTCGGCACGGTCTGGAACATCGTGTCCGTGCCCAGCTTGGTGTGGTCGGCGAGGACCACGACCTCCGCGGCGGCCTGGACGAGGGCCCGGTCGACGGATGCCGAGAGCATGTTGGAGGTGGACAGGCCCCGTTCGGCGGTCAGACCGCTTCCGGAGAGGAAGGCCTTGGAGACGCGCAGGCCTTGGAGGGACTGCTCGGCGCCGGAGCCGACGAGGGCGTAGTTGGAGCCGCGCAGGGTGCCCCCGGTCATCACGACCTCCACCCGGTTGGCGTGGGCGAGGGCCTGGGCCACCAGGAGGGAGTTGGTGACGACCGTCAGGCCCGGCACGCGCGCGAGGCGGCGGGCCAGTTCCTGCGTGGTCGTACCCGCTCCGACCACGATGGCCTCGCCCTCGTCGACGAGGCTCGCGGCGAGGTCGGCGATGGCCGTCTTCTCGGCCGTCGCGAGGTGCGACTTCTGCGGGAAGCCGGACTCCCGCGTGAACCCGCCCGGCAGTACCGCACCGCCGTGGCGGCGGTCGAGGAGTCCTTCTGCCTCCAGCGCGCGCACGTCCCGCCGTACGGTCACTTCGGAGGTCTGGACGACGCGGGCGAGCTCACGGAGCGACACGGCACCGTTCGCTCGCACCATTTCGAGGATCAATTGGCGACGTTCAGCAGCGAACACGAAACTGACAGTAACCCCAGCGACCGTCTGGTTTCAGCAGTTTGCGGCGAATAGCAGAAGTTGTTCGCAGTGTGGGACGCGAAGTGGTATAGGGCGCCGATCGGGGCGGTTTCGCCACCCGTCGGCGCCCCAGGCCCGCGTGACCAGCGGGAATCCGGCTGGAGCCGTCAGCCCTCCGCGCTCGCCCTGCGGGTGTGCAGCTGCCGGGCGACCTCCGCGATCGACCCCGAAAGGGAGGGATACACGGTGAAGGCGTTCGCGATCTGTTCGACCGTCATATTGTTGTCGACGGCGATCGAGATGGGGTGGATCAGTTCCGAGGCGCGCGGCGCCACCACGACACCGCCGACGACGATCCCCGTGCCCGGCCGGGAGAAGATCTTCACGAAGCCGTCCCGGATGCCCTGCATCTTGGCGCGCGGGTTGCGCAGCAGCGGCAGCTTGACCACGCGCGCGTCGATCTTGCCCGCGTCCACGTCCGCCTGCGTGTAGCCGACGGTCGCGATCTCGGGGTCCGTGAAGACGTTGGAGGAGACCGACTTCAGGTCCAGCGGGGCCACCGCGTCGCCCAGGAAGTGGTACATGGCGATCCGTCCCTGCATGGCGGCCACGGAGGCGAGGGCGAAGACGCCGGTCACGTCGCCGGCCGCGTAGACGCCGGGGGCGGTGGTGCGCGAGACCTTGTCGGTCCAGATGTGCCCGGACTCGCGCAGTTTGACGCCGGCCTCCTCCAGGCCCAGGCCCGCGCTGTTCGGGATGGCACCGACGGCCATCAGGCAGTGCGTGCCGGTGATGACCCGGCCGTCGGCCAGCGCCACCTCGACCCGGTCGCCGACGCGCTTGGCGGACTGCGCGCGGGAGCGGGCCATGACGTTCATGCCGCGGCGCCGGAAGACGTCCTCCAGCACGGCGGCGGCGTCCGGGTCCTCGCCGGGCAGCACGCGGTCGCGGGAGGAGACCAGGGTGACCTTGGAGCCGAGGGCCTGGTAGGCGCCGGCGAACTCGGCGCCGGTGACGCCGGAGCCGACCACGATCAGCTCTTCCGGCAGCTCGGTGAGGTCGTAGACCTGGGTCCAGTTCAGGATGCGCTCGCCGTCGGGGCGGGCGTCGGGCAGCTCGCGGGGGTGGCCGCCGGTGGCGATGAGGACGGCGTCGGCGGTGAGGGTCTCCTCGGTGCCGTCGGCGGCGGTGACGACGACCTTGCGGGACCCGTCCAGGGCCTGCATGCCCTCCAGCCGGCCGCGCCCGCGCATGACCCGGGCGCCGGCGCGCGTGACGGACGCGGTGATGTCGTGGGACTGGGCGAGCGCGAGGCGCTTCACCCGGCGGTTGACCTTGCCGAGGTCCACCCCGACCACCCGGGCCGACCGCTCCAGCGGCGGGGTGTCGTCGGCCACGATGATCCCCAGCTCCTCGTAGGAGGAGTCGAAGGTGGTCATCACCTCGGCCGTAGCGATAAGGGTCTTCGACGGCACGCAGTCGGTCAGCACCGACGCTCCGCCCAGACCGTCGCAGTCGACGACGGTCACCTCCGCGCCGAGCTGGGCGGCCACCAAGGCCGCCTCGTATCCGCCGGGTCCGCCACCGATGATCACGATCCGAGTCACGTACTCCATTGTCCCGCACGCTTCAAGGTGCTACTGCCCGGGGGCGCCGCCGGGTCGCTCCTGTGACGCGCGGGGCGCCCGGGACGTCTGCCGTACCCTCTCCCCATGTCGCTCTATGCCGCCTACGCCGGCAACCTCGACGCGCGTCTGATGTCCCGCCGCGCCCCGCACTCCCCGCTGCGCGCCACCGGCTGGCTGAACGGCTGGCGGCTGACCTTCGGCGGCGAGCAGCTCGGCTGGGAGGGCGCGCTGGCGACGATCGTCGAGGACCCGCTGGCCCAGGTGTTCGTCGGCCTGTACGACATCGCGCCGATGGACGAGGAGTCGCTCGACCGGTGGGAAGGGGTGGGGCTGGACCTGTACCGCCGGGTCCGGGTGCGCGCGCACACCCTCGACGGTGAGGAGCCGGCCTGGGCGTACGTCCTCAACGGCTACGAGGGCGGGCTGCCGTCGGCGCGCTATCTGGGCGAGATCGCCGACGCGGCGGAGTCGGCGGGCGCCCCGCACGACTATGTGATGGAACTCCGCAAGCGCCCCTGCTGAGACCGGCAATCCGCCCCTTACCTCCCGTTTCGCCCGCTCTTTGTGGAAAACGACAAGGCAACGAACGCAATCCCGTGTGCTCTGTCATCTACGCGCGTAGGCGAAGAGCGGCTACCCTCGTCGGCGTGAACGCATCTCTTCTTCCGGACGACATCCAGGGCGACCCCTACGCCGCCGCCGACGCCGCCGCCGCGCGCCTGCGCGCCCTCACCGGCGCCGAGACCCACGACGTCGCCCTCGTGATGGGCTCCGGCTGGGCTCCGGCCGTCGACGCGCTGGGCGCCCCCGACGCCGAGTTCCAGGTCACCGAGCTGCCCGGCTTCCCGCCGCCGGCCGTCGAGGGGCACGGCGGCAAGATCCGCTCGTACTCCTTCGGTGACAAGCGCGCCCTGGTCTTCCTGGGCCGCACCCACTACTACGAGGGCCGTGGCGTCGCGGCGGTCGCGCACGGCGTGCGCACGGCGGTCGCGGCCGGCTGCAAGACCGTGGTGCTCACCAACGGCTGCGGCGGTCTGCGCGAGGGCATGCGCCCCGGCCAGCCGGTGCTGATCAGCGACCACATCAACCTCACGGCGACGTCCCCGATCGTCGGCGCGAACTTCGTCGACCTGACGGACCTGTACTCGCCGCGCCTGCGCGCCCTGTGCAAGGAGATCGACCCCACGCTGGAGGAGGGCGTCTACGCCCAGTTCCCCGGCCCGCACTACGAGACCCCGGCCGAGATCCGCATGGCCCGCGTCATCGGCGCGGACCTGGTCGGCATGTCCACCGTCCTGGAGGCCATCGCCGCGCGCGAGGCGGGCGCCGAGGTGCTGGGCATCTCCCTGGTCACCAACCTGGCCGCGGGCATGACCGGCGAGCCCCTCAACCACGAGGAGGTCCTCCAGGCCGGCCGTGACTCGGCGGCCCGGATGGGCTCGCTGCTGGCCCAGGTGCTGGGCAAGCTGTAAGCGGACGCGGGCGCCACGGCGCCGGTGACGGGGCCCTCGTCGCGCCCGCCTCCCGTCCGGCGGTTCCGGACAGGCGGGCGAACGGGGGTTCGGGGGCACAGCCCCCAGCGACGACTAGGAGAGGTTGATCCCAAGGTGCACGACGATCTCATCGCCCGGGCCAAGGCATGGCTCGCCGAGGACCCGGACACGGAGACCCGCGACGAACTGGCCAAGCTGATCGACGCCGGTGACACGGCGGAGCTGTCGGACCGCTTCGGCGGCACGCTCCAGTTCGGCACGGCGGGTCTGCGCGGCGAACTCGGCGCCGGCCCCATGCGCATGAACCGCAGCGTCGTCATCCGCGCCGCCGCCGGCCTCGCCGCGTACCTGAGGAAGCAGGGGCAGGGCGACGGCCTCGTGGTCATCGGCTACGACGCCCGGCACAAGTCGGCCGACTTCGCCCGGGACACCGCGGCCGTGATGACCGGCGCCGGTCTGCGTGCCGCCGTACTCCCCCGCCCGCTGCCCACCCCCGTGCTGGCCTTCGCGATCCGCCACCTCGGCGCGGTGGCCGGCGTGGAGGTCACCGCCAGCCACAACCCGCCCCGGGACAACGGCTACAAGGTCTACCTGGGCGACGGCTCCCAGATCGTGCCGCCCGCGGACGCGGAGATCGCCGCCGAGATCGACGCCATCGCCTCCCTGCACGACGTACCGCGCCCGGACGCCGGCTGGGAGATCCTGGACGACTCGGTCCTGGACGCCTATCTGGCCCGTACGGACGCCGTCCTCGCGGCGGGCTCACCGCGTACCGCCCGCACGGTCTACACGGCCATGCACGGTGTCGGCAAGGACGTGCTGCTGGCCGCCTTCGCCCGGGCCGGGTTCCCCGAGCCGGTGCTGGTCGCCGAGCAGGCCGAGCCGGACCCGGACTTCCCGACGGTCGCCTTCCCGAACCCGGAGGAGCCGGGCGCGATGGACCTGGCGTTCGCCCGGGCCCGGGACACCGACCCGGACCTGGTCATCGCCAACGACCCCGACGCCGACCGCTGCGCGGTGGCCGTCAAGGACGGCACCGACTGGCGGATGCTGCGCGGCGACGAGGTCGGCGCCCTGCTCGCCGCCCACCTGGTCCGCCGCGGCGTGACCGGCACGTTCGCGGAGTCGATCGTCTCCTCCTCCCTGCTCGGCCGGATCGCCGGCAAGGCGGGGCTGCCGTACGAGGAGACCCTGACCGGCTTCAAGTGGATCGCCCGCGTCGACGGCCTGCGCTACGGCTACGAGGAGGCCCTCGGCTACTGCGTGGACCCCGAGGGCGTGCGCGACAAGGACGGCATCACCGCCGCGCTGCTGATCACCGAGCTGGCGTCGGTGCTGAAGGAGGAGGGCCGCACCCTCCTCGACCTCCTCGACGACCTCGCCGTGGAGCACGGCCTGCACGCCACCGACCAGCTGTCGGTGCGGGTCCAGGACCTGTCGCTGATCGCGGACGCGATGCGCCGGCTGCGCGAGCATCCCCCGACCGCACTGGCCGGCCTCCCCATCACGAACGCCGAGGACCTGACGCGGGGCACCGCCGAGCTCCCGCCCACCGACGGCCTGCGCTACACCCTGGACGGCGCCCGGGTCGTCGTCCGCCCCAGCGGCACCGAGCCGAAGCTGAAGTGCTACCTGGAGGTCGTCGTCCCGGTCTCCGCCCCGTCCGCCCTGCCGGCCGCCCGCACCCGCGCGGCCGAACTGCTGGCAGCGGTCAAGCGTGACCTGTCGGCGGCCGCCGGCATCTGAGCCCCGCACACCTGAGGGCGCCCCTGTCTGCCGACCATGGGCGCCCTCAGTCGTGTCCCGGTGGACCGGAACGGGAAGTGCGGCCGAACCGGTTCGCTCAGCCGGTCGCCAGCAGGATCGCCAGCAGTACCGCCCCCGCCAGCGCCGGCGCCACCACCTCGTAGGCCCACCGCACGCCGACCTCACCCTGGGCGGGCTCGGCCGTGCCGTGCTGGTCCAGGAGTTCGCGCAGGTCGTCCATCACCTTGTCGGTGTCGGCGCGGGCCGGCCCGGTGTCCGGGCCGCGCAGCGCGAACCCGCCGAGGCCCAGGCCGCTCGGCCCGAGCCCGCCCCGGCCGCCCGGCGTCCCGCCCCGGGCCGCGTCCGCCGCCCGCTGCTGCCGGCGGGCCGCCTTCTTGCGGGCGCGCAGCGAGACCGGGATCGCCCACAGCTGGTACTTGCCGCCGGACTTGGCGAGGACCTCGTTGGTGTAGCCGGAGCGCAGGCCGGCGACCTCGCCCCAGGGCAGGCTGATCACCCGGAACGGGTTGCGTACGCGCAGCCGCTCCTCGTTGGCGAAGACCGCCGGGCGGAGCGTGAAGGCGAGGATCAGCGGCACGACCAGGATCAGGCCGGCCAGCGCCAGCCAGGGGGTGCGGCCGTCGCCCTTGAACAGCGCGTCGAAGCCCAGCCAGAGCACGACCAGGAGCAGCAGCGCGCCCCCCGCCAGCCCCAGGGGTGAGCGGTAGATCCGGTCCTTGCCGGCGGGCACCGGAGGCTGTGACGCGGGTGACGGGTGGTCCGGGGTGGTCATGGGCCGATTCTGCCCCACGCCCACGGCGGGCCCCAGCCCCCACCCGGACACCACCGGCCCGCCCACCGGGCCCGACCCGCCGGGAACCGCACGCCCCGCACCTCACGCGACCGGTCCGGCCCTCGCCGTCACCCGTACGGCAGGCTCCGCCGTGTCCGTGCAGCAGGCTCCGCTGTCCCCATGTGACAGCCGCCGCTCCCGCGTGCGGCAGCCCCGCCCCCCCTGTCCGCCGTCCCGGGGCTATACATCCGCTACGCGCGTAGATATGCTCGTCTGGTGACCATGCCCACTACCGCATCCTCAGCCCACGTTCTCTCGGACGTCGCCGCGTCCGACAGCACGCTGCGCCGCTTCCTGCACGGGCTCCCCGGCGTCGACGCGGTCGGCCTGGAGGCGCGCGCCGCGTCCCTCGGCACCCGCTCCATCAAGACCACCGCGAAGGCGTACGCCATCGACCTCGCCATCTCGATGGTCGACCTGACGACGCTGGAAGGCGCGGACACCCCGGGCAAGGTCCGGGCGCTCGGCGCCAAGGCGGTCCACCCCGACCCCACGGACCGTACGACCCCCACGACGGCCGCGGTCTGCGTCTATCCCGACATGGTGGCCGTCGCCAAGGAGGCCGTCGCCGGCTCCGGCGTGAAGGTCGCCTCGGTGGCCACCGCCTTCCCGGCCGGCCGGGCCGCGCTCGACGTGAAGCTGGCCGACGTGCGCGAGGCCGTCGCCGCCGGCGCCGACGAGATCGACATGGTCATCGACCGGGGCGCCTTCCTGGCCGGCCGGTACCTGAAGGTGTACGACGAGATCGTCGCCGTGAAGGAGGCCTGCGGGACGAGCGCCCGGCTGAAGGTCATCTTCGAGACCGGCGAGCTGTCGACGTACGACAACATCCGCCGCGCCTCCTGGCTCGGCATGCTGGCCGGCGCCGACTTCATCAAGACCTCCACCGGCAAGGTGGCCGTCAACGCCACCCCCGCGAACACCCTGCTCATGCTGGAGGCGGTGCGCGACTTCCGGGCGCAGACCGGCGTCCAGGTCGGTGTGAAGCCGGCCGGCGGCATCCGCACCAGCAAGGACGCGATCAAGTTCCTGGTGCTGGTCAACGAGACCGCGGGCGCGGACTGGCTGGACAACCACTGGTTCCGCTTCGGCGCCTCCTCGCTCCTCAACGACCTGCTGATGCAGCGCCAGAAGCTGGCCACGGGCCGCTACTCCGGCCCCGACTACGTAACGGTGGACTGAAACATGGCATCCGCATTCGAGTACGCGCCCGCGCCCGAGTCCCGCTCGGTCGTCGACATCGCTCCCTCGTACGGCCTGTTCATCGACGGCGAGTTCACCGAGGCCGCCGACGGCAAGGTCTTCAAGTCGGTCTCCCCCTCGACGGAGGAGGTCCTCTCCGAGGTCGCCCAGGCCGGTGCCGAGGACGTAGACCGCGCGGTCAAGGCCGCCCGCAAGGCGTTCGAGAAGTGGTCGGCGCTGCCCGGCTCCGAGCGCGCCAAGTACCTGTTCCGCATCGCCCGCATCATCCAGGAGCGCAGCCGCGAGCTGGCCGTCCTGGAGACGCTGGACAACGGCAAGCCGATCAAGGAGACCCGCGACGCGGACCTCCCGCTGGTCGCCGCGCACTTCTTCTACTACGCGGGCTGGGCCGACAAGCTCGACCACGCCGGCTTCGGCGCCGACCCGCGGCCGCTGGGCGTCGCGGGCCAGGTCATCCCCTGGAACTTCCCCCTCCTGATGCTGGCGTGGAAGATCGCCCCGGCGCTGGCGACCGGCAACACGGTCGTCCTGAAGCCGGCCGAGACCACCCCGCTGTCGGCCCTGTTCTTCGCGGACATCTGCCGCCAGGCCGGCCTGCCCAAGGGTGTGGTCAACATCGTGACCGGTGACGGCCGGACGGGCGCCGCGCTGGTCGCCCACCCGGACGTGAACAAGGTGGCGTTCACCGGTTCCACGGCCGTCGGCAAGGAGATCGCCCGCACGGTCGCCGGCACGGCGAAGAAGCTGACGCTCGAACTGGGCGGCAAGGGCGCCAACATCGTCTTCGACGACGCGCCGCTGGACCAGGCCGTCGAGGGCATCGTGAACGGCATCTTCTTCAACCAGGGCCAGGTCTGCTGCGCGGGCTCCCGCCTGCTGGTGCAGGAGTCGGTCCAGGAGGAGCTGCTGGACGCCCTCAAGCGCCGGCTGTCCACGCTCCGCCTCGGCGATCCGCTGGACAAGAACACCGACATCGGCGCGATCAACTCCGCCGAGCAGCTGGCCCGGATCACCGCGCTGGCCGAGCGGGGCGAGGCGGAGGGCGCCGAGCGCTGGTCCCCGGCCTGTGAACTGCCCGCCTCCGGCTACTGGTTCGCCCCGACGCTGTTCACGAACGTCACCCAGGCGCACACCATCGCCCGCGAGGAGATCTTCGGCCCGGTGCTGTCGGTCCTCACCTTCCGTACGCCCGACGAGGCCGTCGCCAAGGCCAACAACACCCAGTACGGCCTGTCGGCCGGCATCTGGTCCGAGAAGGGCTCGCGCATCCTGGCCGTCGCGAACAAGCTGCGCGCCGGTGTCGTCTGGTCCAACACGTTCAACAAGTTCGACCCGACCTCGCCGTTCGGCGGTTACAAGGAGTCGGGCTTCGGCCGCGAGGGCGGCCGCCACGGCCTGGAGGCGTACCTCGATGTCTGACCGTTTGAGTGTCTTCAAGACCTACAAGCTGTACGTCGGCGGGAAGTTCCCGCGTTCCGAGAGCGGCCGGGTGTACGAGGTGACGGACTCGAAGAACAACTGGCTGGCCAACGCCCCCCTTTCCTCCCGCAAGGACGCCCGGGACGCGGTGGTCGCCGCGCGCAAGGCGTTCGGCGGCTGGTCCGGCGCGACCGCCTACAACCGCGGCCAGGTCCTGTACCGCGTCGCGGAGATGCTGGAGGGCCGGCGCGAGCAGTTCGCGCGCGAGGTGGCCGACGCGGAGGGCCTGTCGAAGTCGAAGGCGGCGGCCGTCGTGGACGCGACGATCGACCGCTGGGTCTGGTACGCGGGCTGGACCGACAAGATCGCCCAGGTGACCGGCGGCGCCAACCCGGTCGCGGGCCCGTACTTCAACCTGTCCTCCCCGGAGCCGACCGGTGTGGTCGCCGTCGTGGCGCCGCAGGAGTCGTCCTTCCTCGGGCTGGTGTCGGTCGTGGCCCCGGTGATCGCCACCGGCAACACGGCGGTCGTGATCGCCTCCGAGAAGGCCCCCCTGCCGGCCCTGTCCCTGGGCGAGGTGCTCGCCACGTCCGACGTCCCGGGCGGTGTGGTCAACGTCCTGTCCGGCCGTACGGCGGAACTCGCGGCGCCCCTGGCCGCGCACCAGGACGTCAACGCGATCGACCTCGCGGGGGCCGACGAGGCGCTGGCGAAGGAGCTGGAGATCGCGGCGGCCGACAACCTCAAGCGGGTGCTGCGTCCACAGCCTGTGGACTACTTCGAGACGCCCGGCATCGACCGGATGACGGCGTTCCTGGAGACGAAGACGGTGTGGCACCCGACGGGGTCGCTGGGTGCCGGAGGGTCTTCCTACTGAGGTCCCGGGGCGCGTTCAGCGCCCCAAAGACGCGAGGACCGGGCCGGCCAGGGGCACGCTGCCCAGGGACCGGGCCTGGGCCAGCGGGCGTGTCAGCGCCTGGGTGCCGACCGGCTGGAAGTCGGCCACCTGGGTGCCCACGCCGTTGTCCAGCGGGTCGACGCCCGTGCCCGCCAGCGGGTTGGGCTTGAGACCGGCGACCGGGCCGGTGACGTAGCCGACGATGCCCGTCAGGGCGCGCAGGCCGGCCTCGGGGTCGATGCTGCCGGCGTCGGGCGCGCGGTAGGTCACGCCCGAGCCGGAGACCGTCTCGGCGGACGCCGTGGCCGCCCCCGCGCCCACGGCCGCCCCGGCGGCGGCGAGGACGACCAGGGCGCGCTGGGCGGCGGAGTGCTGGGGGGAAGCGTGTCGGGCCATCGCTGGTGCCACCTTCTGCTGCACTGGGTGATCGTGTCGGCACGAAGGGTAGTTGAGGCGGGGCTCACGCTCAAAAGCCGACCCGCAGGGGTCGGCAGGCGGTCCGGCATGCGTCAAACTGGTGTTCCGTGAGCATTCATCCCCCGTCTCCCGCCCGTGTCGTGCTGCTGTGCGGCCCCTCGGGCTCGGGCAAATCCCTCGTCGCCGCCCGTTCCGGGCTTCCCGTGCTGCGCCTGGACGACTTCTACAAGGAGGGCGACGACCCGACTCTGCCGCTGGTGGAGGGGAGTTCGGACATCGACTGGGACCACCCCCGGTCCTGGGACGCGGACGTCGCGGTCGAGGCCATCACCCGGCTGTGCGCCACGGGGTCGACGCCGGTGCCGGTGTACGACATCGCGCTGAGCGCCCGTACCGGCGGGGAGACGCTGCACATCGGCCGTACCCCGCTGTTCATCGCGGAGGGCATCTTCGCCGCGGAGATCATCGGTCGCTGCCGGGAGCTGGGGGTGCTGGCGGACGCGCTGTGCCTGTCGCGCGGGCCGTTCACCACCTTCCGGCGGCGTTTCCTGCGCGATCTGAAGGAGGGCCGCAAGTCGGTGCCGTTCCTGCTGCGCCGCGGCTGGCGGCTGATGCGCGCGGAGCGGTCGATCATCACCCGTCAGGTCTCCCTCGGCGCGCACCGCTGCGACCGGGACGAGGCGCTGGGCCGGCTGGCGGCAGCGGCGGCGGGCCGCCAGGTGCGGCAGCAGACGCCGGCCTGAGCGTCGTACCGGATGCGCGGAGGCGCCGGGTGGCGGGCATGGGAAACGGGACTGGCCGGTCCCCCCGGTCCGCCAGTCCCGTTCCTGTTTCTCCCCGTGTTCCCCCGTGTTCTCCGCGGGCCACCCCCCAGTGGTCCCCGGCGTTCCCCCGTGTTCCCCCCTCGGGCCACTCCCCGGGTGGCCCTGCCTTCAGGCGACCAGTTCGCCGAAGGCAGTCTCTTCGTCCCGGCCGAAGCTGAGGACCTCGTCGTCGCGCAGGCGGCGCAGCGAGCGCCAGATGCTGGACTTCACCGTGCCGACGCTGATGCCGAGGATGTCGGCGATCTCCGGGTCCGTGCGGCCCTCGTAGTAGCGCAGGACCAGCATGGTGCGCTGCAGTTCGGGCAGCCGGGCCAGCGCCTGCCACAGGACCGCGCGCAGCTCGGTGCCGCGCATCGCGTCCGTCTCGCCGGGCGTCTCCGGCAGTTCCTCGGTCGGGTACTCGTTGAGCTTGCGCCGCCGCCAGGCGCTGATGTGCAGGTTCGTCATGGTGCGGCGCAGGTAGCCGCCGACCGCGGCCTTGTCGCTGATCCGGTCCCACGCCCGGTAGGTCGAGAACAGCGCGCTCTGCAGCAGGTCCTCGGCCTCGTGCCGGTCGCCGGTGAGGTGGTAGGCGGTGGCGTACAGGGAGGCGCGGCGCTCCTGGACGTAGGCGGTGAACTCCGCCTCCGACAGCGAACGGCGCTCCCCCGGGACCTCCCCGTACGCGGTTCCCCCGTGCGTCTCCCCCGTGTGCGCGTCAACCACCGACATGTAGGCCGGATGCTGACGCCCGGTGCCGCGAGCGCACCCCCGCCCGCTCACGGCACCGGACTTCTCGGACCCCCGGTGCACGTCGTGCAGACGCGTGACCACTGCGCTGGTGCTGATGCTGTGCAGCGTGTTCATCTCGCGCTCCCCGTCGTGGACTTCCGGTGAATCGGTCTTGCCGGACCGGCTCGGCTCGCCGTCCGGCCCGTGACGAAAAGCCTGCCGGGGCGACTTCATGGCCGTGTCCGCCGACTGTCACAGACCTGTCACAGGGGTCCGGCGGGGCCCGGCCGGGCCGGTCACCTGTCGCGCACTGTGCGTGGCGGTGCGCGAGGAGTGGTACGGGCCGGTCGTACGACACCCCGTCCATGGGCCAGAATGAGGCCGTGCCTTCCCTGTTGCTGATCGAGGACGACGACGCCATCCGTACGGCCCTGGAGCTCTCCCTGACGCGCCAGGGACACCGGGTGGCCACCGCTGCCAGCGGCGAGGACGGTCTGAAGCTGCTGCGCGAGCAGCGGCCGGACCTGATCGTGCTGGACGTGATGCTGCCCGGCATCGACGGGTTCGAGGTCTGCCGCCGCATCCGGCGCACCGACCAGCTCCCGATCATCCTGCTGACCGCGCGCAGCGACGACATCGACGTGGTGGTCGGCCTGGAGTCGGGCGCCGACGACTACGTCGTCAAGCCGGTGCAGGGCCGGGTGCTGGACGCCCGGATCCGGGCCGTGCTGCGGCGCGGCGAGCGCGAGTCCAGCGACTCGGCGACCTTCGGCAACCTCGTCATCGACCGTTCGGCGATGACGGTCACGAAGAACGGCGAGGACCTCCAGCTGACCCCGACCGAGCTGCGGCTGCTGCTGGAGCTGAGCCGGCGGCCCGGTCAGGCGCTGTCCCGGCAGCAGTTGCTGCGGCTGGTGTGGGAGCACGACTACCTGGGCGACTCGCGCCTGGTCGACGCGTGCGTGCAGCGGCTGCGCGCCAAGGTCGAGGACGTGCCGTCGTCCCCGACGCTGATCCGTACCGTCCGTGGTGTCGGCTACCGCCTGGACGCCCCTCAGTGACCGGTACGCGAGGGAGGCTGCGCGGCTGGGCCGCGGGGCGTGGCGGAAGTCTGTCGCGGCTGCGGTTCACCAGTCTGCGGCTGCGCCTGGTGGTGGTGTTCGCGCTGGTCGCGCTCACCGCCGCGGTGTCGGCGTCGGGCATCGCCTACTGGCTCAACCGGGAGGCGGTGCTCACCCGCGCCCAGGACGCGGTGCTGCGCGACTTCCGGCAGGAGATGCAGAACCGCGCGGGCGCGCTGCCCGAGCACCCGAGCCAGGACCAACTGCAGCGCGCGGCGGGCCAGATGGCGGCCAGCAGCCAGCGCTTCAGCGTGCTGCTGGTCGCCACGGACACCGACGGCAAGACGGTGTACGGCAATTCGGGCGGCATCAACGGCTTCGCGCTGGAGGACGTCCCGTCGTCGCTGCGCGCGGCCGTGACCGAGCGGCAGCCGGTGACCGACCAGAACAAGGAGCCGTACCACCTGTACTGGCAGCGGGTGGTGGACCACGGCACGCCGTTCCTGGTGGCCGGGACGCGCGTCATCGGCGGTGGTCCGACCGGCTACATGGCGAAGTCGCTGGAGCCGGAGGCCAAGGACCTCAACTCGCTGGCCTGGTCGCTGGGCATCGCCACCGGGCTCGCGCTGATCGGCGCCGCGCTGCTCGCGCAGGCCGCCGCCACGACCGTGCTGAAGCCGGTGCACCGGCTGGGGGTGGCCGCTCGGCGGCTCGGCGAGGGCAGGCTGGACACCCGGCTGCGGGTCTCCGGCACCGACGAACTCGCCGATCTGTCGCGGACGTTCAACAACGCGGCCGAGGCGCTGGAGAAGCGGGTCGCGGAGATGGCCGCGCGGGACGAGGCGTCCCGCCGGTTCGTCGCCGACATGTCGCACGAGCTGCGCACCCCGCTCACCGCCATCACCGCCGTCACGGAGGTGCTGGAGGAGGAGCTGGAGGCGGAGACCGGCAGCATGGACCCGATGATCGAGCCCGCGGTCCGTCTGGTGGTCAGCGAGACCCGGCGGCTGAACGACCTGGTCGAGAACCTGATGGAGGTCACCCGCTTCGACGCGGGCACCGCCCGGCTGGTCCTGGACGACGTCGACGTCGCCGACCAGATCACCGCCTGCATCGACGCCCGGGCCTGGCTGGACGCGGTCGAGCTGGACGCCGAGCGCGGCATCCACGCCCGGCTGGACCCGCGCCGGCTGGACGTGATCCTCGCCAATCTGATCGGCAACGCGCTCAAGCACGGCGGGTCGCCGGTGCGGGTGTCGGTGCGGGAGGCGGAGGAGTCGGTCGAGATCCGGGTCCGCGACCACGGGCCGGGCATCCCCGAGGACGTCCTGCCGCACGTCTTCGACCGCTTCTACAAGGCGAGTGCCTCCCGGCCGCGCTCCGAGGGCAGCGGGCTCGGCCTGTCCATCGCCCTGGAGAACGCGCACATCCACGGCGGCGAGATCACCGCCGCCAACTCCGCCGAGGGCGGCGCGGTGTTCACGCTCCGGCTGCCCCGGGACGCCTCGGCGCTGACCGAGCAGGACGACGGCAACGGCGGGGACGGCGGAAACGGCAAGGAAGGCGCGGGCGGCAAGGACGCGAAGGCCGAGCGGGACAGCGCGGGGAAGGAGGGGTCATGAACATACGACGCCTGCTGGCACCGCCCCTCCTCGCCGCGCTGCTCACCGGTTGCGGCATCCGGGCCACGGAGGTGCCGACCGACTTCGGGGCGGCGCCGTCCCGGGTGCCGTGCTCGCTGACCGGGCCGGACCGGTCCACGCAGTCCTCGCGCGGGGTGCCGGTGCAGGTCTTCCTGCTGTGCGGGGCGTCCCTGGTCGCGGTGGACCGCACGGTGCCGGTCCCGGAGGGCACCCCGGACGCCCGGCGCCGGGTGATCGTGGCGCAGGGCCTGCTGGACCAGCTCGCCGCGTCCCCGTCGGCCGCGGAGCGCTCCGCGGGCTATACGACGTACGTCCCGGGCGGACTCGGTGTGCGCGGGCCCGGCCCGAAGGACCCCGAGGACGCGCTCCGGCTGAGCACGGCGCCCTCGCGCCTGAGCTACCAGGCCCTGGCCCAGCTGGTGTGCACGCTGTCCGACTCGGCGGCCACGGAGGGCGACGGCTCGGTCATCCTGGGCGGCCCGGACGCGGGTCCGCTGCGGCGGTACGCGTGCACGGACGAGGTCCGTGACCACCCGGCCGGCACCCGGCCCCCGGCCAGCGAGGTCACGGGGTAGCCGTCGTCCGGCGAGGTCACGGGCGGGCGGGGGCGGTCCGCCCGGCCTCCCCGGGGCTGTCCGGCTCCTCCGGGTGCCCTCCCGGCCCCCTACGGGTCTTCCCCGACGGTGGTGGTCACGCCGGTGACCGCGGGTGTGCCGGGCCGGAACGCCGGCGCGGCGGAGGCGAAACGTTTTCACCCCGGAACCGTTCCGCACCGTGGCCGCGTCTAGGGGGGCGTGCAGCGTCAAGGCTCCATCGGCGGCAGCGCCGCGAACCGCATCCGTGTGACGGGGGGTGTCCTCCTCGCCACGCACCTCGCCCTCGTCGCCTGGCTGATGCTGCGCCCCCTGGACGTCCCCTGGGTGATGCCCCCGAATCTGCGTCCGCTGGCCGGCATCCGGGCCGATCTGGCACTGGGCTGGCCCGGGGCCGCCCGGCCGCTCGGCGAGGGTCTCGGACTGCTCGCCCCGCTGGGCGTGCTGCTGCCGGCGGCGCACGGCAGACTCACCGTCTCCCCGCTCGTCTCGCTGCTCAGGACGGCCGCGGCCGGCGCGCTGATCTCCCTGGGCATCGCCCTGTTGCAGACCGGGGTGCCGGGCCGGGTGGTGGACGTCGACTCGTTGCTGCTGAACACGGCGGGGGTCGTGCTGGCCCACCTGGCCGTCGTACCGGCGGGCCGCTCCTGGCTGCGCCGGCGGGCGGAGCGGGAGCCCGTGGCCGCGGCCGGGCCGGCGGTCGGCATCGCGGAGGAGCTGTCTCAGGGACGTACCCCGACGATTCCCAGGGTCGGTATCGCCCCTTAGAGTGATGCTTCGTCCTCTTCGTCCGCCTACCGTTGATGGCAGTTGAGGGGCCCGGTCCCGGGTCCCGCCACCGGCTCGGGAGCGAGCCGACGACGACGGAGGAGCCGACATGACCGCCCTTTCCCGCCCCACCCACGGCCGCGTGATCGGCGGAGTCTGCGCCGGACTGGCCCGCCGCTTCGGTACGTCGGCCACGACGATGCGGGTGATCTTCCTGGTGTCCTGCCTGCTGCCGGGCCCGCAGTTCCTGCTGTACATAGCGCTGTGGCTGCTGCTGCCGTCCGAGGACAAGGCCCGCACCGCCTGGTGACGCGCGGGCCCGCCCGGTGAGCGGCGCGGGGTCGGAGCACACCACGGGGGCGCGTCCGGACGTGCCGGAGCGCCCCGCGTGTCCTGCGGCGGCCGGGGTCAGCCGAGCGGAATCCCGTTGAGCGGCGTGCCCTTCGTGGGCAGGCCCTTGACCGGCAGTCCGCCGAGCAGGCCGGCGACCGGCTTGGTCGGCCCCTCGGCCACGGCGCGCTCGGCGACGGGCTGCGCGGCGACCAGCCCCTTGCGGGCGGCCGGCACCGCGGCGGCGACACCGCGCTTCGCCAGGGGCTTGAGCGTCTTCACCGCTCCGCTGTCGGGCAGCGCGTCCACGACCTGCGCGGGCGGCAGCAGCTTCGTGACGGTGTCCAGGGTGCGGGCGGCGTCCGGGGCGGCCGGGGCCGCGTTGGCCGCGCCCGCGCCGATGGCGGCGACGGCGGCGCCCAGGGCGGCGACACCGAGGGTCTTGGCAGCAGACTGCTTCATGGTGCATGCGTCCTTGCGTGCGGAGACGGGGGATCACAAACGATCTGAGCGGTCCACGACCGTAAACACCGGGCACCACCCACCGCAAACACCGAAATACGGACACCGCGGGAAAACGCACCCGTGTTCCCCACCCGTCCGGCCTACGGCGGTCCGCCCTCCGCACGGCCGGAACCGCTGGTGGACGCGGTCTGCCGGAACAGCCATTCGGATTTCAGCTCGGCATATCCGGGCTTGATGACCTCGTTGATCATCGCCAATCTTTCATCGAAAGGAATGAACGCCGATTTCATCGCATTGACGGAGAACCATTGGAGGTCGTCCAGCGTGTAACCGAACGCGTTGACGAGGTGCTCGAATTCCCGGCTCAGGCCGGTGTGCGACATCAGCCGGTTGTCGGTGTTCACGGTGACCCGGAAGTGCAGCCGGCGCAGCAGCCCGATCGGGTGCTCGGCATAGGAGGCGGCCGCGCCGGTCTGGAGGTTGGAGGTGGGGCACAGCTCCAGCGGGATGCGCTTGTCCCGCACGTAGGAGGCGAGCCGGCCGAGCGTGACCGAGCCGTCCTCGTGGACGTCGATGTCGTCCACGATCCGCACCCCGTGCCCGAGCCGGTCGGCCCCGCACCACTGGATCGCCTGCCAGATGGAGGGCAGCCCGAAGGCCTCACCGGCGTGAATGGTGAAGTGGTTGTTCTCCCGCTTCAGATACTCGAAGGCATCCAGGTGCCGGGTGGGCGGATGACCGGCCTCGGCACCGGCGATGTCGAAGCCGACCACGCCCGAGTCCCGGTAGCGGTTGGCGAGTTCGGCGATCTCCAGGGAGCGGGCCGCGTGCCGCATGGCGGTCAGCAGGGCACCGATCCGGATGCGGTGCCCTGCCTCCCGGGCCAGCCGCTCGCCCTGCCGGAACCCCTCGTCGACGGCCTCGACCACCTCCTGAAGGGTCAGTCCCGCGTCCAGGTGCTGTTCGGGCGCGTAGCGCACCTCGGCGTAGACGACCCCGTCCGCGGCCAGGTCCTCGGCGCACTCCCGGGCGACCCGGACCAGGGCCTGCCGGGTCTGCATCACCGCGGCGGTGTGCCGGAAGGTCTCCAGATACCGCTCCAGGGACCCGGAGTCGGCGGCCTGCCGGAACCAGCCGCCCAGCCGGTCCGGGTCGGTCTCGGGCAGCCCGGCATAACCGCGTTCCCGGGCGAGTTCGACCACGGTACGGGGGCGCAGGCCGCCGTCGAGATGATCGTGCAGCAGTACCTTGGGTTCCCGGCGGATCTGGTCCGGCGTGGGAACGCGGGCCGGAACGGCCGCCGGGACGGCCCCCTTCGGTGCGGTCTGGCTCGTCATTTCCGCACTCTAACTCCTACGCGCGTAGAGCGCCCGGTGTACGGCATTGTCTCCGGCGCTTTTCCGCCGATACGCAATGGTGACCCGCCGTACGGGTTTCGTATACCGCCCCTTCTGACACTGTTCTGTCATGGGACAGCAAGCGACGCCGGTACGAACGGCCAGGCTGGGAAAGGCGGTCGGCCCGGCGCCGACACCGGTGTGCGGAGCGGTGCTGCTGCTCCCCGACGGCCAGGAGGTCTCCACCCGCCGGCCATCCCCCGTACGGCCTCTCTCCCTGATCCGTTCCCTGGGCCGCGCCCTCGCCCGCGCGGGCCGCGCCGAGGGGCTGGCGGTGCACCTCGTCCGCTACCGCTACCGGGGCTGGAACGGCGGCGACGCGCATCTGGCGGCGGACGCCGAGTGGGCCGCCGAGGAGGTCGTACGCCGCTACGGCGATGTCCCCGTGTGCCTGGTCGGCGTCGACATGGGCGGCCGGGCGGCGCTGCGCTCCGGCGGTCACGAGGCCGTCAACTCCGTGGTGGCGCTGGCTCCGTGGCTCCCCGAGGAGGACATGGCCGCTCCCGCCGAACCGGTGAAGCACCTGGTGGGCCGCCGGGTCCTGATCGCCCACGGCACGAACGACGAACGTACCGACCCGGAGCTGTCCTTCCGCTACGCGGCGCGGGCGAAGAAGGCGAACCGCGAGGTGTGCCGCTTCGAGGTGCACTCCGACGGCCACGCACTGCACGGCCACCGCTCCGAAGTCATCGCCCTGACCGCCGACTTCGTCCTGGGCGCCCTGTTCGGGCACCCCGTCTCCCGGCCGGTGGAGGACGCCCTGGCGGCTCCCCCGCCGATCGGTCTGCGGATGCCGTTGGCGGCGGGGTTCGGGCGGTCGTTGCGGCGGTAGCGCCGGGCGGGGCTCAGCGGAACTCGTGCACCAGCCGGATCCGGCCGACGATGTGGGCGTTGAACTCGTCCAGCTCCTCGGCCGGGACCCACAGTTCGAGGATCGTGCGTCCGCCGGCCTGCCGGACCGGGTACCTGCGCAGAAAGCCGGAGTCGACGTCGAAGCGGGTGACGAAGCCGGCGCCGTCGTGCTTGACGTTCCAGTCGCGCGCGATCTTCACGGCGTACTCCTCGTGGAGCACCGGGTAGAAGATCGGCTGCTCGGGAAGCCGGGGCGGCCAGGCACGCCAGTCCAGCTCGCGCACCAGCTCCAGTTCCCTGGGGCCGGTGGGGCGCCACAGGGTCGTCGTCGCTCGCGGGCTGGTCATCGGCAGCGCTCCTCGTCACGGCGGCCGGTCGTGCGGCCTGCCGGGGCCGACGGTACCGACAGCCGGCGCGCGGCGGCCACCGGGTTTCCCCTTCGGTCCCCGCGACCGGGAAAGCCGCTCAAGACCTTGAGGACTCCCAGGGCCCTGGGGGTCCTCAGGGCAGCAGGTTGCCCCTTCTCGACAGCAGGAACTTCTTGAACGCCGCCACCGGCGGGGTGTCCGGGCGGTCGGCGAGCCACGCCACGCCGATCTCCCGGGCCGCTCGCGGGGCCGTCACCGTCAGCTCGACCACGCCGGGGCGGGGCACCGTCGGCGGGGGCAGCAGGGCCACGCCGAGACCGGCCGCGACCAGGCCCCGCAGGGTCTCGGCCTCCTCACCCTCGAACGCGACCCTCGGCCGGAAGCCCGCCTGGCGGCACAGGTCGTCCGTGATGCGGCGCAGGCCGTAGCCGGGCTCCAGGGTGACGAAGGTTTCCTCGGCCGCCTCGGCCAGGCGGATGCGGCGGCGGGCGGCCAGCCGGTGGTCCGCGGGGACGACCAGGCGCAGCTTCTGCTCGTCCAGGCGGCGGGCGACCAGGTCGGGGGCGTCGGGCACCGGCGAGGTGAGGCACAGGTCCAGCTCGCCGGCGCGCAGCCGCTCCAGCATCGCCTCGCCGTAGTTCTGGACCAGGCTGAAGCGGACGCGCGGGTGGTCGGCGCGGAAGGCGTGCAGCAGGCCGGGTACGGTCTCCGCGCCCATGGTGTGCAGGAAGCCGAAGGCGACCTTGCCGGTGGCCGGGTCGGCGTCCGCGCGGACCTCCTCGGCGGCCCGTTCGACCTCGGCGAGGGCCCGCTCGACGGAGGCGAGGAAGGTGCGGCCGGCGGTGGTCAGGGAGACCGTGCGGCCGTGCCGGGCGAACAGCTCGACGCCCAGGTCCCGTTCCAGGCGGGCCATCGCGCGCGAGAGGGTGGACTGGGGGACGTTCAGCTCCTGCGCGGCCCGGGTGACGTGCTCGGTGCGGGCCACCCCGGCGAAGTAGGCGAGGCGCGGCGCCAGCAACAGCGCCATGTCTTCTGTGTCACTGAACGGTGACAGCCGGGCCTGTGAGCTTTGCTGATGCGCCATGGGAACGATTATGACCGTTCCATGCATTGGACGCATGAGCCGCGTCGTCCTTACCGTCGAGGCATGTCTCCCGCCAGTACCGGGGCGTCCACCAGCGTGGGCGCCGTACCGTCCGTTCCCGTTCCCGGCTCCTCCGGCTCCGACGCCATCGGCTCCGACTCCCGTATGACTCCGGGCGGCCCCGGCTACCGCCGGATGAGCCTCGCCCTCTTCCTCGCCGGGGTCGCGACCTTCGCCCTGCTGTACTCCACCCAGGCGCTGCTGCCGCTGATCTCCGGGGAGTTCGGGGTCGCGGCGAGCGAGGCGAGCTGGACGGTGGCGGCGGCGACCGGCGGGCTGGCCCTGTTCGTGCTGCCGATGAGCGCCCTGTCGGAGCGGTTCGGCCGCCGTACGGTGATGACGGCCTCGCTGGCCGTCGCCGTCGCCGTCGGTCTGCTGGTGCCCTTCGCGCCGTCGATCGGCGCGCTGGTGGTGCTGCGGGGCGTGCAGGGTGCGGCGCTGGCGGGTCTGCCGGCCTCGGCCACGGCCTACCTGGCCGAGGAGGTCCGGCCGAAGGCGCTGGTCACCGCCATCGGGCTGTTCGTGGCGGGCAACAGTGTCGGCGGCATGAGCGGCCGGGTGATCACCGGCTGGGTCGCGCAGGAGTGGGGCTGGCGGGTCTCGGTCGGCGTCATCGGCGCCCTCGCGGTCGCGTGCGCGGTGGCGTTCCGGCTGCTGCTGCCCGCCCCGCGCCACTTCACGCCGGGCTCGCTGCGGCCCCGGGTCCTGTACGGCACGGTCCGCGGCCACCTCGCCGACCCGCTGCTGCGCCGGCTGTACGCGATCGGCGCGCTGTTCATGACGGTGTTCGGCGGGGTCTACACGGTGATCGGCTACCGGCTGACGGCGGCGCCGTTCGGGCTGCCGCAGGGCATCGTGGGCTCGATCTTCCTGGTGTACCTGGTGGGCACGGTGTCGGCCTCGGCCGCGGGCCGGCTGGTGGGCCGGTTCGGCCGCCGGGGCGCGCTGTACCTGGCGGGCGGTACGACGGCGGCGGGGCTGCTGCTGTCGCTGGCCGCGTCGCTGCCGCTGGTCCTGCTGGGCCTGGTGCTGATCACGGCGGGCTTCTTCGCCGGGCACGCGGTGGCTTCCTCGGCGGTCGGCAAGACGGCCACGCACGGCCGCGCCCAGGCCTCGGCGCTGTACCAGTCGGCGTACTACATCGGCTCCAGCGTGGGCAGCACGGTCGGCGCGCTGGCCTTCCGCACGGGCGGCTGGGCGGGCACGGTCGGCGTCGGCCTGCTGGCGGTGCTGGGCGTGGTGGCGATCACCGTGCTCGGTTCCGTGGCGGCACGGCGGTCGGTGGCGAACCCCGCGCGGGCCTCCGTACGGGCCACGGCGCACTGAGACCGCCCCGCACGGTGGCCTCCGGGCACCGAGCGGCCTCCACGGCGCCTTCACGCGGCGGGCATTTTCCGACTCCGGCGGTCAATGTCAGTGGGCTGCGGTAGCTTCCGAGGTGCTGGGGCGCGACGGAGCGCCACTGGGACGGCCACAGGGGCGGGTGGACGATGGGCAACGGAACGGCGACGACGGACCTCGATGTCGCACTGGAGAAGCACCGGACCGAGCTGACCGGGTACTGCTACCGGATGCTCGGCTCCTCCTTCGAGGCCGAGGACGCGGTGCAGGACACCCTGGTCCGGGCCTGGCGGAACCACGAGAAGTTCGAGGGCCGTTCCTCACTCAGGTCGTGGCTGTACCGGATCGCGACGAACGTCTGCCTGGACATGCTGTCGGCGGGCAACAAGCGGGCCCGGCCGATGGATCTGTCCGAGGCCACCCCGCTCGCGCAGGCGGCGCTCAACCCGCGCCCGGACCACACCTGGCTGGAGCCGATGCCGGACGCGCGGGTGCTGCCGGCCGTGGCGGACCCGGCGGAGGCGGCGGTCGCCAAGGAGTCGGTGCGGCTCGCCTTCATGGCGGCGCTCCAGCAACTGCCGCCCAAGCAGCGGGCGGTGCTGATCCTGCGCGAGGTGCTCGCGTGGAAGGCGAGCGAGGTGGCCGAGCTGCTGGAGACCTCGGTGGCCTCGGTGAACAGCGCGTTGCAGCGGGCCCGGGCCACGCTCGCGGAGCGGGCGGACGCGGGGCTCGAGGGGGCGGTGTCCGATCCGCTGGACGAGGAGCAGCAGAGGCTGCTGGAGCGGTACGTCAAGGCGTTCGAGGGCTACGACATGACGGCGCTGACGGCGCTGCTGCACGAGGACGCCATCATGACGATGCCGCCGTTCGACCTGTGGCTGCGCGGCACGGCCGACATCACCGGCTTCATGACCACCATCGGCGCCTCCTGCGCCGGGTCCCGGCTGGTGCCGGTCCAGGCCAACGGCCTGCCGGCGTTCGCGCACTACAAGCCGGACCCGGAGAACGGCGGGTTCACGCCGTGGGCGGTGCAGGTGCTGGAGATCTCAGCCGGCCGGATCACCGGTTTCCACTGCTTCCTCGACACCCAGCGGTGGTTCCCGCTCTTCGGTCTGCCCCTCCGTCTGGAAGCGGAGGCCGAGCAGGTCCAGCAGGGCGACTAGCGCGGGAGAGGCGTCCCGCAGCCGTATCCGCCCGCCGGCCCGGCGGGCGGTCAGCTCCAACCGGGCGAGGAGATCGACGGCCGCCAGCCCCGGCTGCCCGAGCCCGCCCACGTCACACACGACCACCCCGCCCGCGCGGCCCGCGAGCGCTTCCCGCACGCGGGCACACCACCCCGCCACCTCGCCGGGACGGACGGGACCGGTCAGCACGAGCACGGGGGCGGGTGTCTTGGCATCCACGTGCGAATAGACCGCCGGGGCGGCCGGAACTCATCGCCGCCCCGGGTGAAGGACGTCAGTCCACGGGGAACTCGCCGGTGTCGATGGTGATCCCGAACGGCTCAGGCAGCTTGATCGGATCGCCGAACTTCACGGCGGACAGCACCCGGTAGACCTCGCCCTTCGGCTCTCCGTACAGCGTCGCGGTGGGGCCTCCGGGGGCCCACCGGTCGACGAGGAGGTAGAGCGGGATGCCCGCGGTGGCGTAGGCGGCCGGCTTGCTGACGCGGTCGTGGCGGGCGTTGGACCTGGAGGTGACCTCTACGACGAGTTCGGCGAGGGCGGCGGGAACGTGGGAATCCGCATCCCGGCAAGCCTGCACCGGCACCACCAACAGGTCCGGGATGAGCATGCCCAGCCGCGAGGGCACGGCGATGGCCACGGTCTGGTAGATGCCCAAATCGTCGGGAATCGTGGGGTAGAGGCGACGCTGGATTTGTTCCGCGATCACGTTGTGACGTGGCGCTGGAGAAGGTGACACGGTGACGATCCCCTCGATGATCTCCACCTTGCTGCCCTCCGGCCATTCCATCTCCTCCCAGAACCGGACAAGGTCGTCCCAGCTCTGCTCGGCGTCGTGGCTCACGGTGAGTGCGCTCATGGCGGTCTCCTATCGGTGCGTCACCGATCCCAGCATGCCGAACGGGACCGGTGCAGGTCCACCGGTCCCGTTCACCCGAATGGGGAAACCGCAGGTCAGGCGATGCGTTCCAGGACCACCGGGGTGGGCTGGAAGGTGGTGCCCGGGGCAGCGATGTCGTAGGAGCCCGCCACGGCCTGGAGGGCGTACTCGAAGCGGTCCGGGGTGTCGGTGTGGAGGGTGAGGAGGGGCTGGCCCTCGGTCACCCGGTCGCCGGGCTTGGCGTGGAGTTCGACGCCCGCCGCCGCCTGCACCGGGTCCTCCTTGCGGGCGCGACCGGCGCCCAGGCGCCAGGCGGCGATGCCGATGTCGTAGGCGTCGAGGCGGGTCAGGACGCCGGTGGCGGGGGCCTTCACCACGTGCTGTTCCTTCGACGTGGGCAGCGGGGCGTCCGGGTCGCCGCCCTGGGCCGCGATCATCCGGCGCCAGACGTCCATCGCCGAGCCGTCGGCCAGCGCCTTCGCCGGGTCGGCGTCCTTCAGCCCGGCGGCGTCCAGCATCTCCCGGGCCAGCGCGAGCGTCAGTTCCACGACGTCCGCCGGGCCACCGCCCGCCAGGACCTCCACGGACTCGCGGACCTCCAGCGCGTTGCCCGCCGTCAGGCCCAGCGGGGTGGACATGTCCGTGAGCAGCGCGACCGTCTTCACACCGTGGTCGGTGCCGAGGCCCACCATCGTGGACGCCAGTTCGCGGGCGTCCTCGAGGGTCTTCATGAAGGCGCCGGAGCCCACCTTGACGTCCAGCACCAGCGAGCCGGTGCCCTCGGCGATCTTCTTGGACATGATCGAGGAGGCGATCAGCGGGATGGCCTCGACCGTGCCGGTCACGTCCCGCAGCGCGTAGAGCTTCTTGTCGGCGGGGGCCAGGCCGTCACCGGCCGCGCAGATCACCGCGCCGGTGGTGTCGAGGACGTTCAGCATCTCCTCGTTGGAGAGCAGGGCGCGCCAGCCGGGAATGGACTCCAGCTTGTCCAGGGTGCCGCCGGTGTGGCCGAGACCCCGGCCGGAGAGCTGGGGCACGGCCGCCCCGCAGGCCGCGACGAGCGGGGCCAGCGGCAGGGTGATCTTGTCGCCGACGCCGCCCGTGGAGTGCTTGTCGGCCGTCGGGCGGGACAGCGAGGAGAAGTCCATGCGCTCGCCGGAGGCGATCATGGCCGCCGTCCAGCGGGCGATCTCACGGCGGTTCATGCCGTTCAGCAGGATCGCCATGGCGAGCGCGGACATCTGCTCGTCGGCGACCTCGCCGCGGGTGTACGCGTCGATGACCCAGTCGATCTGCTGGTCGGTCAGCTCGCCGCGGTCCCGCTTGGTACGGATGACGGAGATGGCGTCCATGGCCATGGCTGGGGCTTCCTTCCGGGAGGTGCGAAATGTGCGGCCCCCCTGCGGACGGGGCAGGGGGGCCGTACGGCGTTACTGGGTGAGATGGTCCGGGCCGAAGGCCTGGGGCAGCATCTCGGCGAGCGTCAGGACGCCCGCGGGGGTGTCCAGCAGCAGGTCCGGGCCGCCGAACTCGTACAGCAGCTGCCGGCAGCGGCCGCACGGGACCAGCAGGGCGCCGGCGCCGTCGACGCAGGTGAAGTGCGTCAGCCGGCCGCCGCCGGTGCGCTGCAGCTCGGAGACCAGGCCGCACTCGGCGCACAGGCCGACGCCGTAGGAGGCGTTCTCCACGTTGCAGCCGGTGACCGTGCGGCCGTCGTCGACCAGGGCCGCGACCCCGACCGGGTAGCCCGAGTAGGGGGCGTAGGCGTGGGACATGGCCTCACGCGCCCGGGCGCGCAGCGGCTCCCAGTCGAAGGTGCCGTCGTGCCGGGTCACTTGCCCTGCCCCTTCCGGTAGCGCATGCCGTCCGCCTTGGGCATCCGCAGCCGCTGCGCGGACAGCGAGAGCACCAGGAGCGTGACGACGTACGGGGTGGCGCCCACGAAGTCGCTCGGGACCTCGTCGGTGAGCAGGTACCAGACCAGCACCAGCACGGCCATGACGGCGCTGACCACGCCCTGGACCACGGCCTTCTTGTACAGCTTCCAGCCGGCCAGCAGCGCGAGCAGGACGACCAGGAGCAGCAGCAGCGCGTGCACGGTGACGCCGCCGTTGCGCAGCTGGAGGGCGTCGGAGTAGCCGAACAGGCCCGCGCCCATGGCCAGCCCGCCGGGCCGCCAGTTGCCGAAGATCATGGCGGCGAGACCGATGTAGCCGCGGCCCGCGGTCTGGCCCTCCAGGTAGGTGTGCGAGGTGACCAGCGCGAGGAAGGCGCCGCCGAGGCCGGCCAGACCGCCGGAGACGGCGACGGCCGCGTACTTGTACCGGTAGACGTTGACGCCGAGGGACTCCGCGGCGACCGGGTTCTCACCGCAGGAGCGCAGCCGCAGCCCGAACGGGGTGCGCCACAGCAGCCACCAGCTGCCGACGAACAGCAGCACGGCCACGATCGTGATCACGGACAGGTTGGTGACCAGGCCGCCGACGATGCCGGCGAGGTCGGAGACCAGGAACCAGTGGTGCTTCTCGAGGGAGGCGAGGCCGTCGGACAGGCCGGGGACGGTGACGTCGGGCAGCGAGTCCGCGGGCGGGGACTGCTTGGGGTTGCCGCCCTCCTGCGCCGCCGTGCCGTCGGCGAAGAACAGCTTGGCGAGGTACTGGGTGGCACCGAGCGCGAGCAGGTTGACGGCGACACCGGAGACGATGTGGTCGACGCCGAAGGTGATGGTGGCGACGGCGTGCACCAGGCCGCCGAGGACGCCGAAGCCGACGCCGCACAGCAGGCCGAGCCAGGGGCTGGACTGCCAGCCGACCCAGCCGGCGCCGAAGGTGCCGAGGATCATCATGCCTTCGAGGCCGATGTTGACCACGCCGGCCCGCTCCGACCACAGGCCCGCCAGTCCGGCGAGGCCGATCGGCACGGCGAGGCCGAGCGCGGCGGCGACCTGGCCGGAGGAGTCCAGCTGGTTGGAGTCGGTGATCATCCGGACGGCCGCGAGGAGCAGCAGGGCGCCGGCGACGATCATGAGGACCTGGCCGAGGGAGCGGCCCGAGCGCTGGGGGGCGCCGGGTGCCTTGGGCGCCGCGGGCGGCGGCGTGTCGGTCATCGTGGCAGTCATCACGCCACCTCCTGCTTCTTCGTCGGGGCGGCGGCCTGGGCGGCGAGTTCCGCGCCGACCCGCTGCTGCTGGCGCTTGAGGCCGTAGCGCCGGACGACCTCGTAGGCGATCACGACGCACAGGACGATGACGCCCTGGATCACGCCGAGGATCTCCTTGTCGTAGCCCTGGAACTCCAGGTGGTTGGTGGTGCGCTCCAGGAAGCCCCAGAGCAGGGCGCCGAGCGCGATGCCGATCGGGTTGTTGCGGCCGAGCAGCGCGATGGCGATGCCGGTGAAGCCGATCCCGGTGGGGAAGCTGTTGTCGTACTGGTGGCTCTCGTTCAGCAGCGTGGGCATGCCGATCAGACCGGCCACCGCACCCGAGATGATCATGCTGGTGGCGACCATCCGCTTCACCGACACACCGCTCGCGGCGGCGGCGCTCTCGGACTGGCCGACGGTGCGCAGGTCGAAGCCGAACCGGGTGCGGCCGAGCACGAACCAGTAGGCGAGGCCGACGATCACGGCGACGACGATGAAGCCGTCCAGCACACCGGCCGGGCCGGTGTCGATGCTGAAGAAGAACGAGGACGACGGCAGCGGCTCGGTGGAGACCAGGGTGCCGCCCTGCTGGAGTTCGCCGAGCCGCTCGGGCTGGAGCAGATAGCCGATGACGGCGGTGGCGATGGAGTTCAGCATGATGGTCGCGATGACCTCGCTGACGCCCCGGGTCACCTTCAGCACACCGGCGATGGCCGCCCACAGGGCGCCGGTCGCCATGGCGCAGATCATGATCAGCGGGATGGCGATCCAGCCGGGCACGGCCAGCGCGCCGCCGAGGACGGCGGCGATGAACGCGGCGAGCCGGTACTGGCCGTCGACACCGATGTTGAACAGGTTCATCCGGAAGCCGACGGCGACCGCGATACCGGCGAGGTAGTACGTGGTGGCCTTGTTCAGGATGTAGACCTGGCTGTCGCTGGCGAAGCCGTAGCTCATCATGTCGCTGAACGCGGCGCCGGGGTTCTTGCCGGTCGCGAGGATCACCAGGGCGGTGACGACGAGCGCGGCGACGACCGCCAGCAGCGGCGCGGCGATGCCGAGGGCCAGCCGCTCCTTGTCGATGCGTGAGGTCAGCTTGTTCATCGCTCGTCGTCCTCTGTGTGCTCCAGGTGGCCGGTGGCCGCACCCGTCATGGCGGAGCCCAGCTCTTCGGGGGTGATGGTGGCGGGGTCGGCGTCGGCGACCAGACGGCCCCGGTACATCACCCGCAGGGTGTCGGACAGGCCGATCAGCTCGTCCAGGTCGGCGGAGATCAGCAGTACGGCCAGGCCCTCGCGGCGGGCCTCGCGGATGTAGTCCCAGATGGCCGCCTGGGCGCCGACGTCCACACCACGGGTGGGGTGGGCGGCGATCAGCAGCTTGGGGTTGTGGCTCATCTCGCGGCCGACGATCAGCTTCTGCTGGTTGCCGCCGGACAGCGAGGCCGCGGTCACGTCGATGCCGGGGGTGCGGACGTCGTACGACTCGACGATCCGCTCGGTGTCGGCGCGGGCCGCCTTGATGTCGAGCAGCGCGCCGCGCGAGTTGGGCTTCTCGCTGACGTGGCCGAGGATGCGGTTCTCCCACAGCGGGGCTTCCAGCAGCAGGCCGTGGCGGTGGCGGTCCTCGGGGATGTAGCCGATGCCGGCCAGGCGGCGGTCGCGGGTGGCGGCGCCCGAGATGTCGGTGCCGTCGAGCGTGATGACGCCGGCGTCGGGCTGCCGCATGCCCATGATCGCCTCGACCAGCTCGGACTGGCCGTTGCCCTCCACGCCGGCGATGCCGAGGACCTCGCCCTTGTGGATGGTGAAGGAGATCTCGTCGAGGATGACCCGCTCGATGCCGTCGAGGCCGGTCTGCGTCAGGTGCAGGCCCGCCAGCTGAAGCATCGGGACGTCCGTGACGGTGGACTCCTCGGTGTCCGGGCTGGGCAGCTCGCTGCCGACCATCAGCTCGGCCAGCTGCTTGGGGGTGGTGGTGCGCGGGTCGGCGGTGCCGACGGTGGTGCCGCGCCGGATGACGGTGATCTCGTCGGCGACCGACAGCACCTCGCCCAGCTTGTGGGAGATGAAGATGACGGTGAGGCCCTCGGCCTTCAGCTCGCGCAGGTTGTCGAAGAGCGCGTCGACCTCCTGCGGCACGAGCACGGCGGTCGGCTCGTCGAGGATGAGGGTGCGGGCGCCGCGGTAGAGGACCTTGAGGATCTCCACGCGCTGGCGGTCGGCGACACCCAGTTCCTCCACGAGGACGTCGGGCCGGACGTTCAGGCTGTACGCGTCCGAGATCTCCTTGATCCGGGCGCGGGCCCGGCCCCCGATGCCGTGCAGCTTCTCCGCGCCGAGGACGACGTTCTCCAGCACGGTGAGGTTGTCGGCGAGCATGAAGTGCTGGTGCACCATGCCGATGCCGCGGGCGATGGCGTCGCCGGGGTTGTGCAGGACGACCTGCTCGCCGTTGACCGTGATGGTGCCCTCGTCCGGCTGCTGCATGCCGTAGAGGATCTTCATCAGGGTGGACTTGCCGGCACCGTTCTCACCGCACAGGGCGTGGACGGTGCCCGTGCGTACGGTGATGTCGATGTCGCGGTTGGCGACGACGCCGGGGAAACGCTTGGTGATGCCGCGCAGTTCGACGGCAGCGGGCGGGCTGGACGCGTTGATGGCGCACTCTCCTCGGGGAAAGAGGCTGCGGGGAGGGGGCAGGCGTCGGCGACGCTAGCGCGGCAACTCCGCGCTACACGCGTAGAGTTGACACATTGTTATGGCTCGGCGGGGGGCTGGGGAGGCCCCCCGCCGAGCCGGGGTCCGAGCGGACCCGTCAGGTCACGGGGTGGTCTTGACCTTGATGGAGCCGTCGACGATCTTCTTCTTCGCCTCGTCCAGCTTGGCCTGGATGTCGTCGATGAAGCCGCCGCTCGGGGACAGCTTCACGCCGTCCTGGGCGAGCGCGTAGGTGTGGGTGCCGCTCAGCGGCTTGCCGTCGTGGATCGACTTGACGAAGTCGTACACGCCGAGGTCGACGTTCTTGACCATCGAGGTCAGGATCGAGTTCTTGTACTTGGCCAGACCCGGGACGTTGTACTGGTCCGAGTCCACGCCGATCGCCCAGGCGCCCTTCTTGCCCGCGACGGCCTCGATGGCGCCGTTGCCGGAGGAGCCGGCCGCCGTGTAGACGACGTCGGCGCCGTTGTCCAGCATGCCCTGCGCGGCCTCCTTGCCCTTGTCGGGGCTGGCGAAGCCGGAGGTGTCCGAGCCGTGCGACAGGTACTGGGTGTCGACCTTGATCTTCGGGTCGGTGTCCTTGACGCCCTGGATGTAGCCCGCCTCGAACTTCTTGATCAGCGGGACGTCGACACCACCGATGAAGCCGACGTGCTTCGACTTGCTCTTCAGCGCGGCGGCGACACCGGCCAGGTAGGAGCCCTGCTCCTCGGTGAAGGTGATGCTGTTGACGTTCTTGCCGTCCACCACCGAGTCGACGATGCCGAAGCTGGTCTTCGGGTACTTCGCGGCGACCTTGGTCATGGAGGCGGCGTAGGCGTAGCCGATGCCGACGATCGGGTTGTAGCCGGCCTCCGCGAGGTCCGACAGGCGCTGCTCGCGGTCGGCCTCGGTGTCCGAGGTCTTGGCGGTCAGCTCCTTGATCTCGCCGCCGAACTCGGCCTTCGCCTTGTCGGCGCCGCGCGCGGCGGAGTCGTTGAAGGAGCGGTCGCCACGGCCGCCGACGTCGAAGGCGAGGCCGACCTTGACCCCCTTGCCGCCACCGGAGGACGAGGAGGTCTCCTTCTCGGAGGAGGTGCTGCCACAGGCAGTGGCAGTCACGGCGAGAGCTGCGGACGCGATACACGCAGCAGAAAGCTTGGCTACCCGGCGCACGGGAAGGCTCCTTCACCTGACCTGAGCGCCATGTCGGCGCTTGATGGGAGCACCATGTCAGTGCTCCGGCCGAGTCGCCCCTTCGGCGTCGGCTTCGCGGCATCGTAACGCGCGTAGATGTCGCAAAAAACCCTCTCGCGAAGCCGTTATCGATTCGAGGCAAACACCGTCTGAACTCGGGCTCCGGGTCGTATACGAGCCGGGTCGCCGTGCGTGTGCGAATGGCTTGCGTCCGTGTTGCGCCGGAGGGAGGAACGGCTCCGGGGGGCCGCCCGGCCACCCCGGCACCGACCGTCCGGCCTGTCCGTCGGGGGGCCTCCCGTCACCTCTCCGCCGTGGCCGCGTCCAGGAAGGCGGCGGCGGTGAACATCTCCACGCCCACCTTGATGGCGTGCTCGTCGGCGTCGAAGTCGCCCTGGTGGAGGTCGCGGACCCGGTGCTCGCCGGGGCGCCGCACGCCGAGCCGGGCCAGCGCGCCCGGCACGTGCTCCAGGTACCAGGAGAAGTCCTCGCCGCCGAGGCTCTGCTGGGTGGTCTCCACCGACTTGGTGCCGCGCCGGGCGACCATGGCCCGGTGCAGCAGCTCGGTGGACTGCCGGTCGTTGACGACCGGCGGCACCCCGCGCACGTAGGTGATCTCGGACTTGGCCCGGTGCAGGGTGGCGACCTCGTCGATGGCCGCGTGCACGATGTCGGGGGCCTGCCGCCAGGTCTCCAGGTCCAGACAGCGCACGGTCCCGGACAGCTCCGCGTGCTGCGGGACCACGTTCGGCGCGTGCCCGGACTCGATCCGGCCCCAGGTGAGGGCGAGGCCGACGCGGGTGTCGACCCGGCGGGCGATCAGCGCGGGCACGTCGACGGCGACCCGGGCGGCGGCGGTGACGAGGTCGGTGGTCAGGTGCGGGCGGGCGGTGTGGCCGCCGGGGCCGTCGAGCGCGACCTCCAGGCAGTCGCAGGCGCTGGTGATCGCCCCGTGCCGCAGCCCGATCTTCCCGGCCTCCACCCTCGGGTCGCAGTGCACGGCGAGGATCCGGCCGACGTCGGTCAGCACACCGTCGGCGATGGAGGACAGGGCACCGCCGGGCAGCACCTCCTCGGCGGGCTGGAAGACCAGCCGTACCGGGCGCGGCAGCAGGCCCTTGGCGTGCAGGTCGGCGAGGACCAGCCCGGCGCCGAGGACCACGGTGGTGTGCACGTCGTGACCGCAGGCGTGCGCCCGGTCCGGCACGGTCGAGCGGTACGCGCAGCCGTCCTTGGTGTCCGGGATGGGCAGCGCGTCGATGTCGGCGCGCAGCGCGAGCAGCGGCTCCTCCGGCCGCTCCCCGTCCGCGAGCCCGATGTCACAGACGAGTCCGGTCCCGGACGCGAGCACCCGGGGCCTGAGCCCGGCCCGCTCCAGCCGTTCCTTGATGGCGGCGGTCGTACGGAACTCCTGGTTGCCCAGCTCGGGGTGCATGTGCAAGTCGCGCCGGAAGGCGACGAGTTCGGCGTGCAGGGACTCGCTCAGCACGCCGGGGAGCACATCCCCCGAAAGGCCGGACTCGGACTCTTGGGACATCAATTGCTTCACCCTCTGAAGGGTAGGACGCCCACTGATCAACTACCCCCGGAATGACGAAAGTTCAGTCCGTTAGGGGACGTAAATCTGACCGGCGGACGCATGGCGTCGGACTGTGATGGGTAAAACCCTTGTTTTCCTCCTCCACGCATACCACGCCTCGACGGGATCACGCGCGCCGTGTCCACGAACCGGATCACGACGGGCCGGGTCCCGGCAGGTCCTGCCCGGGCCAGGGCCGCCGGAGGTGCTCGACCCTGTGCGGCCCGCCGTCCGGGGGCTCCGGCTAGGCGGGGCTCACCGCCGCCAGCCGGTGCACGTCCCGGGCCGTTCCGGTGACCCCTGACAGGAAGCCCTGGGCGCGTGGGGAGGCGGTGTCCGTGAGCCAGGCGGGGTCGATGTCGCACACCGCCACGCGCACCCCCGTGCCGGCCAGGGCCAGCGGGAGGGTGTGGACGACCGTGGAGGGGAAGCTGAGGATCGTCCGGCCGACGGGTCCGCGCCGGGCGATCAGCTCCAGCGGGAGTTCCGGGCGCACTATCTCCAGGCCGGTCTCGGCGGCCAGCCGGCGCAGCTTGTCGGGGTGCTCGCGGCGGTGGGCGAAGTAGCGGGTGGCGCCGTGCGCCTTGGCCAGGGTGCGGACGGCCTCCAGATAGCGCTCGCCGTCCACCACCCCGGTCTCCACCAGCGAGGTCCCGACCATGTCGGCGCCGGCGGTGACGGCGGGCGGGCCGAAGCGGGCGCGGGTCCAGGCGAAGTCGTTGGCGGTGACCGTGACGCCGTCCGGGATCTCGGACACCGGCATGGAGGAGAACACCTCGACGCGCCGCCGGGCGCTCGGGGTGAGGCGGCGCCGGGCGGAGGAGGAGACCGGCGCGAAGAGCAGGTCGCGGGCGCCGGGCCGGCCGCCCTTGCGGTGCCAGCGGACCAGGCGTTCGCCGCGGGCCAGCTGGGCGACGAACTCCATCGTCGCGGTGCCGTCGTCGACCACGACCAGGTCCTTGGCCCGGGTGATCGTCAGCAGCAGTTGTACGTAGCGGGAGAACGGGTCCCCCATGACGATGCGGCCGGCCCGGCGCAGTACGCCCGCCAGCCCGCCGATGGTGTGGAAGGGCGCGGTCGTGCCGCCCCGCGCCTCCTCCCAGCGCACCCGGTACCCCTCCTCCCGGGCCAGGTCGGCCATGCGGCGCAGCTGGCCCCGGGTCATGGGGTCGGTCGGCGCCAGCACGACGACGGTGAGGTCCGCGCCGGCCGCCGGCGCCCGGTCCCCCGCCGTCCGCCGGCCCAGCGCCGGCCGGCCCGCGGCCCGCCGGGACTGCGCGGGCACCGCGCCGAGCGCGGCGGATGCGGGCAGGGCCGGTACGGGGGCGGGGGCGGCCTGCCCCGGCATCAGGGCCGTGGCCGGATCGACACCGCCCGGCCAGGCGGCCGTGTCCGGATCGGTGCCGACGGGACGGCCCGCCGTGTCCGGGTCGGTGCCGGTGGGACGGTCCGCCGTGTCCGGATCCGTGCCGACGGGACGGCCCGCCGCGTCCGGACCCGCCGCCGCGTCCACACCGCCCGCTCCGGCCGCCGTGGCCGGGTCGGTGCCGCTCGCCCCGGCCGCTATCGGCCGTCCCGCGCCGCCGGTGCCCGGTGGCGCGGCGTGGTCCGCTCCCTCCTCTGCTCGCGTGCCGACCGGTGTCCGGGCGGCGTGCAGGTGGGCCCACTCCAGTACGTTCAGCAGCTGCACCGGGCTCTCCACGAAGGCGAGCGTGCGGGCGGGGTGGCCGGCCTGACCGGCGCGGGGGCTCATCGGCGTACGACCGTCCCGTCGTCAGTGACCTGGATTCACACCGTGACCGGCTCGCCGGCCGCCGCGGCGATCTCGGCGTCCGCGACGACACCGGGGACCCGGCGCAGCTTCTTCATCGGGCCCAGCTCGGAGTCGTAGACCTTCTTGACTCCGTCACCGAGGGAGGCCTCGATGGTGCGGATGTCGCGGACCAGGCGCTGAAGGCCCTGCGGCTCCACGGAGGCGGCCTGGTCGGAGCCCCACATGGCGCGGTCCAGGGTGATGTGGCGCTCGACGAAGGTCGCCCCGAGCGCGACCGCGGCGAGGGTGGTCTGCAGGCCGGTCTCGTGGCCGGAGTAGCCGATCGGGACGTTCGGGTACTCCTTCTCCAGCGTGTTGATCACGCGGAGGTTCAGCTCCTCGGCCTTGGCCGGGTAGGTGGAGGTGGCGTGGCAGAGCAGGATGTTGTCGCTGCCGAGGACCTCCACCGCGTGGCGGATCTGCTTGGGGGTGGACATGCCGGTGGAGAGGATGACCGTGCGGCCGGTGGCGCGCAGGGCGCGCAGCAGCTCGTCGTCGGTCAGGGAGGCGGACGCCACCTTGTGGGCGGGCAGGTCGAACTTCTCCAGGAAGGCGACGGCCTCGGTGTCCCACGGGGAGGCGAACCAGTCGATCCCCTTCTCCTTGCAGTACGCGTCGATCTGCCGGTACTCGTCCTCGCCGAACTCCACCCGGTGGCGGTAGTCGATGTAGGTCATCCGGCCCCAGGGGGTGTCGCGCTCGATGTCCCACTGGTCGCGGGGGGTGCAGATCTCGGGGGTGCGCTTCTGGAACTTCACGGCGTCGCAGCCGGCCTCGGCGGCCACGTCGATCAGCTTGAAGGCGTTCTCCAGCTCACCGTTGTGGTTGATGCCGATCTCGCCGCAGATGTAGACGGGCTTGCCGGGGCCGACCTCGCGCGTACCGAAGGTGCGCAGACGGGAGTGGGTGCTCATCAGGGGGTGTCCTTACTTGGGGAGGGAATCGAGAGAGGGGCCGAGGATCCAGCTGGCGATCTCCCGGATCGCGCCGTCACCGCCGGGGACGGTGGTGACCGCGCGTGCGGCGCCGCGTACGACGTCGTGAGCGCTCGCGACCGCCACGGGCCAGCCCACGAGGGCGAAGCAGGGCAGGTCGTTGACGTCGTTGCCGACGTAGAGCACGCGCTCCGGCGCGATGCCCTGCTCCTCGCACCACTGCTTCAGCGCGAGGTCCTTGCGGTCGATGCCGTGCAGCACGGGGATCTTCAGCTTGCGTGCGCGGGCGGCGACGACCGGGTTCTGTTCCGTGGACAGGATCAGCAGCTTCAGGCCGCTCCTGCGGAGGGCCGCGACGCCGAGGCCGTCGCCGCGGTGCACGGCGACGAACTCCCGTCCCTCGGAGTCGATCAGCACCCGGTCGTCGGTCTGGGTGCCGTCGAAGTCGAGTACGACCGCGTCCACGTCGGCGGCGGTCGGCAGTGCGCCGGGGCGGCCCGCGTCGAACAGCGGCGCGAGGGCCCGGGCCCGGGCGAGGTCGTGCGGGTCGTCGATCTCCAGCACCCGCGCGGGGTCGGTGCGGACCAGTTCGGTGCGGCCGAAGAAGCGGTGGCCGTGCGTGCGGAAGCCGGCCGCGTCCATGGCGTAGGCGGCGCCGGTCTCCAGGAAGTCCTGGGGGCGGTCCTGGCGGCGCGGCCGGTAGGACTTGTCGTGGTTGACGCCCGTCCCGCCCTCGGCCTCGGTGTCGCCCTCGCGCCAGACGAAGCCGTGGAAGGGGGCGACGGTCACGGCGGTGTCGGCGCCGTGCTCGACGACCGCGGCGGCCACCCCGTCGATGTCCTCCCTCAGCAGGAAGGGGCTGGTGCACTGCACGAGCAGGACCGCGTCGACGGCCGCGCCGTGCAGTGCCTCGTGGGTGTCCATGGCGTGCCGGACCGCGGCCTCCGAGGTGGCGGTGTCCCCGGCGATCGCGACGGGCCGCAGCACCACCTCGGCGCCGGCCTCCCGGGCGGCGGCGGCGATGGCCTGGTCGTCGGTGGACACGACGACGTCGGTGACCAGCCGGGCGGCCCGGCACTCGCGGACCGCGCGGGCCACCAGCGGGACACCGCCGACGGGGGCGAGGTTCTTCGCGGGTACGCCCTTGGAGCCGCCGCGCGCGGGGATGACGGCGAGCACCCGGCGGACCGAGGCGCCCGGGTCCGCTTCCGAGTGGGACATGGGCTCTACTCCTTGCGATGAGGTCACAGCTCGCCCATCCGCCGGATCACGGGGGCGACCCGCTGGACGCCGTGCCGGTAGGCGCCGCGGGCGGCGCGGCGCACGATCTGCCGGACGGGGCCGGGCGACCTGTCGGCGGCGGGCGCGCCGGGCAGCGGGACGCCGTCGGGGCCGAGGTGGTGGCGGGCGAGGATGCCGGGCAGATAGCCGGGCGCGGTCTCGGGGGTGTAGTAGGGGGCGAGGGGCGGCAGTCCGCCGGGCCGGACGAGGAGCTTCGCGATGCGTTCGCGGGCCGCGTCGAAGGCGGTGGCGTAGGAGCCGTCGGCGGCGACGCCCTGCCGGGCCACCCACTCCTCGTCGGGCACCGGCCGGTGCCCGGCGTCCAGCTGGTCCCAGGAGGCGAGGCAGCCGGAGCCGGTGAAGTGGTGGTTGCCGAGCACCTCGCGCACCCCGAGGTCGGTGAGGACGGCGGTGGGGATACGGCGGTGCAGCGCTTCCAGGGCGGCGGTGGAGCTGACCGTGACCAGCAGGTCGGTGCGGTCGAGCACCTCGCCCATGTGGCCGTAGACCAGGCGGAAGTTGGCGGGCAGGTCCTTGCCCTGGGCCAGCTTCTGGTACGGCAGTTCCTCGATGTGGGTGGTGTGTTCGCCGGGCTTGGAGCGCAGCTTGAGCAGCACGTCCCGCTCGGGGTGGCGGCGGGCGTGGTCTATGAGGCGGTCCAGCAGGTAGGTGCGGTCGCGGCGGTTGTCCGGTACGGAGGGCTGCGCGGCGAACACCACGGTGTACGGGTCGTGTTCGCCGGTGTACGGGGCCCCGCCGAGGAAGGGCAGCGCGACCTCGGTGACCGCGGAGGCGTCGGCGCCCACGCCCTCGTACACGGCCCGGAACCGGTCGGCGTCGTGGCGGGAGTTGGCGAGGACGAGGTCCGCGCCGTGCCGCAGCAGCAGTCCGTCGGCGAGCTTTTCGTAGACGACGCCGACGTAGCCGGTGACGACCACGGGCCGCTTCCCGGAGCCCCAGGCGGCGCGCAGCCCGTGCAGCATCGCCTGGACGCCGCCGCCGACCAGGGCGAGGACGAGGACGTCGGGCGCCGCCTCGCCCATCTCGCGCAGGAATTCGACGCCGGTGACCTCGCGCAGGGAGTCCGCGCGGACGCCGACCTCCTCCAGCTGGCGGGCGGTCGGGGTGGCGCGTCCGCGCAGGAGGTAGCCGTCGAGCCGGACCTCGGCAGCCGGGGGAGTGAGCCGGCGCGCGGTGAGCGCGCCCCACTTCCACCGGGTGTCGGAGTCCGCGAGGACGGCGACCCGCAGGGACTTCGTAGCACTTACTGGCACGTCGAAGACGCTAGGAAGCGTGGGAGAGGAACCGCCCAACCGGAATACAACAAACGGTTAACAGCACATCGCCGTAAGGCGAACCGGCGCGCGTTCGGGTGAAAAAACAGCGTGGTTCACCGCATTGCCACGCGTAGTTCACCGGAAATCAAGCAGTCGGCCAGAATGCGGGCCGGGCTTCCCTCTACCGTCGTCCACGTGGTGAAGCTCTCGGTCATCGTGCCCTTCTACAACGTCCAGCACTACGCGCCAGACACGCTGAAGAGCCTGCGTGCGAACACACGTGAGGATTTCGAATTCATTCTCGTCGACGACTGTTCGCGCGACGAGACACCGGAGATCCTCGCCCGCGCGGAGCGCGAACTGCCCGGCGCGGTCCTGGTCAGACACGAGCAGAACGGAGGGCTGGCCACCGCGCGCAACACCGGTATCGACCGGGCCCGCGGGGAGTACCTGACATTCCTCGACGGCGACGACTGGCTCGCCCCCGGCTACTACCCCCAACTGGTCGCGGCCATGGACGAGTTGGGTTGCGACTTCATCCGCACCGACCACGTCCAGTGCACCGGCCGGGCCCGCGCCATCCACCGGGTGCCGCAAGGCCGCCGCGGTGTGGTGCTCGACCCGCGGGAGGCGATCCTGCCCGCCGACCGCTCCACCTCCGTCGACTACGCCTACGCCTGGGCGGGCATCTACCACCGCCGGCTGGTCGACCGGGGCCTGCTGCACTTCACCCACGGGCTGCGCACGGCCGAGGACCGGCCGTGGATCTGGAAACTGCACCGCGAGGCGGAATCCTTCGCCGCGCTCGGCCTGCTCGGCGTGTACTACCGGCGCGGCGTCGCCTCGTCGCTCACCCAGATCGGTGACGTCCGGCAATTGGATTTCATTCGCGCGTTCGACCAGGTGATCGAGGAAACGGCGCGCGATCCCGAGGCCGATAAGCTGATGCCGAAGGCCGTGCGCACCTATTGCGCGATCATGGCCCATCACCTCGGATCGATCGAGAGGTTCGAACCCGCCGTGGCCCGACAATTGCGTTCGCTGAGCGCAGCCGCGCTGAAGAGACTCCCGCAGGACGTGCTGGCGCAGGTCATGGACTCGATGGACGCCCAGCGCGCGGGCCGGCTGCGGCGGCTGCGGCGCCGGCCCACGGCCGCCCGGACGGTGACCGTCTGATGCCCCGTACCACCCACATCTTCTGCGCGTCGACGCTGTACGGCGCGGCCACCCTGGCCGCCGCCCTCGACGCCGGTCTGTTCGGGCCGGCCGACCGCCGGCTGCTGCTGGTCACCAACAACGCGGCCAATCCCGAGACCACGCCGTCCGTGGACCGGATGCCGGGCTTCACCCGCATCGCCGAGCGCTTCGACGGGGTGCTCTCCTGGAACGAGACCATCTCTCCCCTGCACCCCAGCGGCTGGGGTCCGCGCGCCAACGACATCCCCATGTGGGAGCGGTACGTACGGCTGCTGTGGGGGCTCGGCGACGACCAGGTCCGGCTCGCCGTGGAGTCGGTGCAGGTCAACCCGGCGC
The DNA here is from genome assembly GCF_011820545.1 of Streptomyces sp. DSM 40868. NCBI lineage: Bacteria > Bacillati > Actinomycetota > Actinomycetes > Kitasatosporales > Streptomycetaceae > Streptomyces > Streptomyces sp. DSM 40868. Next base: position 5,427,667 of record NZ_CP050504.1, on the reverse strand, counting down.
TCGCGTTGTGCCAGTTGTTCACCGGCGCCCCCGTCGACGTCTACGCCGACGGCCTCATAAGCTATGGCCCCACGCGCGACAAGATCGACCCGTTGGTCGGTACGCGCATCGAGCGCCTGCTCCACCTCGACCTGGTCCCCGGGCTGACCCCGCTGCTGCTGACCGAGTTCGGGGTGCGCCCGGAGCTGGTGCCCGCCGAGGCCTTCCTGAAGGTGCTGGGCGAACTCGCCGAGGACGACACCGAGTTGCCGGACACCGGGGAGCCGCGGCCCGCCCTGCTCCTCGGCCAGTACCTCTCCGCGCTGGACATCCTCAGCGCCGCCGAGGAGGAGGAGCTGCACCTGAGGATGGTGCGCGGCGCGGTCGCGCTCGGCCACCGCGGGCTGGTCTTCAAGCCGCACCCGGTGGCGCCCGCCCGCTGGTCCCGGATGCTCCAGCAGGAGGCGGAGCGGCTCGGCGCCGAACTGACCGTGCTGGACGTGCCGGTGCTCGCCGAGGTGGCCTTCCAGCGGCTGCGTCCCGCGCTGGTCGTCGGCTGCTTCTCCACCGCGCTGTTCACGGCGGCCACGTTCTACGGCCTGCCCGTCGCCCGGGTGGGCACGGACACCGTCCTGGCCCGGCTCGCGCCGTACCAGAACAGCAACCGGGTCCCGGTCACCATCGCCGACGCGCTGCTGCCCGACCTCGGCGACGCCGCCGCCGTGTCCGGCTGGCACGCGCCCTCGCGGGAACGGGTGGACGAACTGGCCGCGCTGCTCGGGGCGGTGGGCTTCGCCATGCAGCCCAAGATCTACCCGGGGCTGCGGGGTGCCGCCGAGAGCTACCTCGCCCGGCACCTGGACGCGGACACCTGGCGTTACTTCAAGCGCCGCCGGCTGACCGCGCTGGCCCTGCCGGGTGCGGTGCCCGCGCAGCTGGCGTTCATCCCGCGCAACGCGACCGTGCGCAGGCTCGCCCGCCGGGCCCGCGCGCTCACCCCGCGCCCCAGACGCTGAGCCGAGCCCCCCCCCCGCCCCACCGGGGGCGGGGGTTTCCGTTCCCTCGTCACCTCCAACGCGTTACGTCATCCCGGCGACAGGTGTGCGGCCGGCGGGAGGCACCGCGCGTACCCGGGTAGACGTCCGGCGCCCACGTACCCGCGCGGTACGAGGCCCCGTCCGTCCCCCACGCGGAGGGTCCCGCGATGCACGCGTCCGACCTCGCCCTGCCCGCCGGCCCGAAGGACCCCGCTCCCGCCGCCGGGCCGCAGCGGCCCGCCTCCCGGCTGCGGGCGCTCGACGGTCTGCGGCTGCTCGCCGCCCTGATGGTCTGCCTCTACCACTTCGCCGGGCGCGGCGGTCCGGTGGCCGGCGCCTGGCAGGAGTCCCCCGGCCGGCTCTTCCCCGTGCTCTCCCGGGCCGCCGTCTACGGCTGTCTGGGCGTGCAGTTCTTCTTCGTCATCAGCGGCTTCGTGATCTGCATGAGCAGCTGGGGACGGACCCCCGGCCAGTTCTTCCGCTCCCGGGTCGCCCGGCTGTACCCGGCGTACTGGGCCGCGCTGCTGCTGGTCACCGGCGCCTGTCTGCTGCTGCCGGCCGTCGTGCGCCCGCCGCGGCCGGACGAGTTCCTGGTCAACCTGACGATGCTGCAACAGCCCCTGGGCGCGCCCCGGGTGCTGGGCGTGTGCTGGACGCTGTGGGCCGAGGCGCGCTTCTACGTGCTGTTCGCCCTGTGCGTGGTCCGGCGCGGGGTCACCTACCGCAGGGTGGTGCTGTTCTGCGGCCTGTGGACCCTGGCCGGCGTGCTGGCCCGGGTCGCCCGTGATCCCCTGGTGGACGAGCTGGTGATGCCCGAGCACGCCCCCTTCTTCATCGGCGGTCTGGCGCTGTACCTCGTCCACCGCCACGGCGGCGACCCGCTGCTGTGGGGGATCGTCGCGGTCTCCTGGCTGCTCGGCCAGCGCTCCTGCGTGACGGGCCTGTGGCACCCCGGCGCCCAGGGCGGCGACTTCCACCGGGACCCGTACGTCATCCAGGCGGTCGTCACGCTCGCCTTCGCGGCCGTGGCCGTGGTGGCGCTGGGCCGGCCACGGTGGGCGGACCGGCGCTGGCTGACAGTGGCGGGGGCGCTGACGTACCCCTTCTATCTGATCCACGAACACCTGGGCTGGTTCGTCATCCGGGTGGTGCGCCAGGACCTGGGGTTGGGCCCGTGGCCGACGCTCGGTGTGACGGTGGCCGGGCTGCTGGGGCTGGCCTGGCTGCTGCACCGGTTCGTGGAACGCCCGGTGGGCCCGTGGCTGAAGCGGGCGCTTTCCGCGCCGTCGGCCAGGGCCCGTACCGGTGTCCCTCCCCGGCCTACCGGCGGCGTGCGCGGATCTGCTTCACGGCCTTGCGCACGGCGGGGTGGCGGCGCAGTGCCTCGGCCCGTACGGGGCTGCCGCCGGGCAGGCGCAGGCTGGTCAGGCGGCGCTTCTTGAAGTAGCGCTGGTGCCCGGCGAGGTGGGCGGCGAGCCAGGCGGCCGCCTCCTCGCGCAGCCCCGGGTGCTTGCGGGACTGCATGCAGTAGCCGACGGTGCGCACCAGCGGGCCCAGTTCCTCGCCCAGCGTGTCCAGCGGCAGCGGGGTCCCGATCGTGTCGCGTTCGGCGTCGGGCAGGGCGGCGTCGATGAGGGTGAGCGGGATGCGGTTGCTGTTCTCGTACGGCGTGATGCGTTCCAGGAGCAGCTCGGTGCCGACCCGGGCGACCGGGATGCCGTAGAAGGCGGCGGCCGTCATCAGCGCGGTGGAGAAGCAGCCGATGACCAGTTCCGGCTTCAGATGGGCGAAGACCGTCTCGGCGAGCACGGGTTCGTTCAGGACGGTCAGCCGGATCCCGAGGTCCCTCGCCGCTTCCTCCAGCGAGGTGTTGTACACGGCGGGTGCGCTGGGGTGGGGCTTGAAGAGCACGGCGCGGTGCCCGGCGCGGGCGGCGGCGCGCACCATGCGGACGTGGAGTTCCTCCTCCTCGTCCTGGGTGATCAGGTTGATGGCCGAGAGGTACTGGCCGAGCAGCACGGCGGTGGGGCGGCCCTCGGCGGGGAGACGGTCGGCGAGGATCGCGGCGCCCTCCTCCCCGATCCGGGCGAGCACGTCCACGATGGCCTCGTTCGGCACGGGTTCGGGCCGGACCCCGTACTCGGCCAGGAGCATCGGGCGCAGCCCGGGTATCAGGTCGAGGTGCAGCACCCGGGCGATGCGGCTGCTCATGCCGTGCGGGATGCGGTTGCGGGTGGGGCCGTAGCTCATCAGGCCGTCGGCGTACACATGGATCGGGCTGTCGGCGAAGATGTCGGCGACCGCGCGGGAGGGGTTGGCCTGGATGGACTCGCAGGCGATCTCGACCGGCTCGTCACCGAGGTTCCAGGCGAGGCGTACGGCCTTCTCCCACATCACCAGGTCCTGGCCGCGCGGTGACCAGCCCGCCGGGTGGTGCGGCGCTATGAACTCGTTCCAGGAGCGGACCTCGTCGAACTCCGGGCGTATCTGCTCGAATCCGGCCATCCGGTCCAGCGGGGTGCCGACCTCGGGCACGGCCGCGGTGTTGCTGACGACGAGGATCCGGCGGTGCTCGGAGCGGGGGCCGAAGAGTCCGGCGCGCAGGGCGGCGGTGACGGTGGCGGCCGCGTACTGGGTGGCCGAGAAGAAGATCTGGGTGGTGCCGCTCATGCCGCGACTCCCTTCATTCCGCCGCGTATGCGGCGCAGGACGTCGACCCGCTCCTCGCCCATGCCGAGGAGGGCCTCGTTCAGCTCCTCCTCCGTCATCCGGCCCAGCACCTCGCCGGCCCGCCGCCGCAGCTCGGCGGCGACGCTCCGCTCGAACCGGTCGCGCTGCAGGAGCTGGTGGGCGATGACGACGCAGTAGTTGCGCAGCGCCTTCTTGCGCAGCCGGTGCGCCTCCGGGTCGTCGGCGAGTTCGCCGAGGACCAGGTCGAAGGAGCGGAAGAAGTCCAGCTGGCGCACGTCACCGATCTGGGTCAGCGAACTCGCCACGCCCCTGCGGTAGAAGACGCCGCGCAGGCTGGCGACGGCGTAGGACTCGGCCCTGCGGTGCAGCTCCCAGATCCAGGGCCGGTCCTCGGCGGTGCGCAGCCCGTCGTGGAAGCGGAGCATCCCGCGGTCCAGGAGGCGGCGGTGGTAGACGCCGGCCCAGGCGTAGGGGTAGTCGACCATCGTGGTGTCGTCCACCGGGAGGATGGAGGTGCGGGGGTCGAGCGGGATGTGCCGGCGGCCCTCCGGGGCCCGGTGGACCATGCGGTTGACGCCGGTCACCTGGACGTGGTCGGTGCGCACGAAGTCGACGTCGAGCCGTTCGATCCACTCCACCAGGCCGGCCAGGTAGCCGGGGGCGAGCCAGTCGTCGCCGTCGAGGAAGGTGAGGTAGCGGCCTTCCGCGGCGTCGATGCCGGTGTTGCGCGCGGTGGCCAGCCCGCCGTTCCGCTCGTGCCGGATCACTCTGCTGTTCGGCAGCCGCTTCGTCAGTTCCAGCAGCGCCTCGTACGTGTGGTCCTTGGTCGAGCGGTCCTCGACGAACAGGAACTCGAAGTCACTGCGGGCGTTGTGGACGCAGCTGGCGACGGTCTCCGGGATATAGCCCTCGACATTGAAGCAGGGGATGATCACCGACAGTCGCGGGGAACGGTTGGTCACACGGACACCTGGGCTCTCTCAGGGGCGGGTCGGAGCGACCGTAGAAAGCGCTCGACGCCGGGGGGCGACTTCCGTCGGAACACCGGGTGAACGCGAGGTGGCGGCTGTCCGCGTGCAGCCGGGCTCAGCCGGCCCCGTACCGCGCCGCGATCCCCGCGATGAGCAGCTCCAGGCCCTCCTCGAACTGCTGGTCCCAGTCGTCGAAGAGCAGCTTCCCGGCCTCGGCGGCCAGCGGGTACCCGGCCAGGCGCCGGGCGCGTTCCGCGAGGTCATAGCCCTCGCGGCGCTCGTCCGGGTACGGCCGTACCCCCTGTTCCTCGGTGACGAAGCCGAGGGTGTACAGGTGCGTGGTGCGGCCCGCGTGCACGGCCTGGGCGAGGGTGAAGCCGGACTCCGTGAGCAGCCGCAGGTTGGCCTCCAGTTCGGGGCCGTGGTCCGCGCCGGTGAAGCGTGAGCCGCTGAAGACGCGGGCGCCGTCGCGGTAGCCGAGCAGCGCGCCGCGCAGTCCCCGGTTGATCTTCAGCAGCCGCTCCCGCCAGGTGTCGGCGGGGTCGAGCGCGGCCTCGGCGGTCATCCGCCGGTACATCTCGGTGGCCATCTCGTCCAGCAGCGCCTGTTTGTCCTTGAAGTGCCAGTACAGCGCGGGCGCCTTCACGTCCAGCTCGCGCGCGATGGCCCGCAGGGTCAGGCCCTCCAGGCCGACCTCGTTCAGCAGCCGCAGCGCCGTGTCGGCGACTCGTCCACGGTCCAGGGGTGCGCGTTTCTCCGGCTTCACACTTGACAGCTTAACGCCGTTAAGGACATGCTCACGGACGACACCACTTAACGCTGTTAAGGAGATGTGGGATGGATGTCCTGATCGTGGGGGCGGGTCCGACGGGTCTGACCCTCGGCGTCGACCTCGCCCGACGCGGGGTCGACGCGCTGATAGTGGAGCGGGCGGACGGGCTGTTCCCCGGCTCCCGCGGCAAGGCGGTCCAGCCCCGCACCCAGGAACTCTTCGACGACCTCGGCGTCCTGGCCGAGGCCCGCGCGGCCGGCGGCCCCTACCCGCCCCGGCTCATCTGGCAGGACGGCGAACCCCTCGGCGCGGAGCCCATGTTCGACCCGGTCCCGGGGGACGAGGGCACGCCCTACACCGAGCCGTTGATGATCCCGCAGTGGCGGACGCAGGAGATCCTGCACGCCCGGCTGACCGCACTGGGCGGCAAGGTCGCCTTCGGCCACGAGGTGACCGGTCTGCGGCAGGACGCGGACGGCGTGACCGTGCGGCTCGCGGACGGTACGGCGCTCAGCGCGGCGTACGTGGTCGCCGCCGACGGCGGACGCTCGACGATACGGCGCGCGCTCGGCGTGGGGATGGCCGGGGAGACGGTGGACCCGGCCTCGTTCCTGGTGGCGGACGTCCAGGTCAAGGGCCTGGACCGCGACCACTGGCACATGTTCCGGGCAGCCGGGGAGATCGGCCTCGCGCTGTGCCCGCTGGCCGGGACGGACGACTTCCAGTTGCAGGCGCGCCTGCCGGAGGGCACGGAGCCGGAGCCCACCCTGGACGGCGTCCGGTCGCTGGTGGACGCCTTCACCCACCTGGAGGCCGACAGCGTGACCGGGCTGCGGTGGATCTCCGGTTTCCGGTCGCGCACCGGGCTGGCGGACCGGTTCCGGGTGGGCCGGGTCCTCCTCGCCGGCGACGCGGCGCACGTGCACTCGCCGGCCGGCGGCCAGGGCCTGAACACCAGCGTCCAGGACGCCTACAACCTGGGGTGGAAGCTGGGCGCGGTGCTGCGCGGCGGGGCACCGCGGGAACTGCTGGACACCTACGAGGAGGAGCGCCGGGCCACCGCGGCCGGCGTGCTCGGCCTGTCCACGGCGGTGCACCGCGGTCAGGTGCGGCGCGGCGCGGCGACGGTGCAGCTGGGCCTGGGCTACCGGGAGTCGTCGCTCAGCGTGGAGGGCCGCACGGACCCGGCGGGGCCGCGGGCGGGCGACCGGGCCCCGGACGGACGGGTGGGCGGCGCCCGGCTCTTCGACGTGTTCCGCGGGCCGCACTGGACCCTGCTCGGCGCGTCGCTGCCGGGCGTCCGGTCCCTCCCGTCGGCCCCGGAGTCCTACGGCCCGGGCATCTTCCTGATCAGGCCGGACGGGTACGTGGGCTGGGCCGGCGAGACGACCCGGGGCCTGACGGAGTACGCCTCACGCGTGGGCGGCCTGACGGCGCCGTAGCGTCACGCGCTCGCCAGCGACAGCTTCACCGCGAAGCCCAGGAACAGCGCGCCCGCCGCCGACGTGGCCGTCGCCGACAGGCGCCTGCGGCGGCGGAAGGCGGCGGCGAGGCGGGTGCCGCCGAATATCAGGGCGCTGAGGTAGAGGCAGCTCGCGACCTGGGCGAGGGTGCCGAGGACGACGAAGGAGAGGGCCGGGTAGGCGTAGTCCGGGTCCACGAACTGGACGAAGAAGGCGACGAAGAACAGGATCGCCTTGGGGTTGAAGAGGCTGACGACGAAGGCACGGCGGAAGGGGCGCTCGTCGGCGGCCTTCGCGGGCGCCGCGTCCTCGGCGGCCGGTGCGCGGCGGTTCAGCCACAGCTGCCGGGCCGCCCGCAGCATGCCTATCGCCAGCCAGGTCAGATATCCGGCGCCGGCGTACTTCACGATGCCGAACAGCACGGCGTTGGCCTGGAGCAGGGAGGCCACCCCGGCTGCGGACAGGGTCATCAGCACGGTGTCCCCGCACCACACGCCCGCCGCCGCGGTGTACCCCGCCCGTACGCCACGGCGGGCGGCGACGGACAGGACGTAGAGGGAGTTGGGGCCGGGCAGCAGAACGATCAGGATCAGGCCCGCGAGGTACGTGGGGAGGTCGATGACACCGAACATGCGGGGAGTGTCGCACGCGGATACGACAACGCACCCGGACGGTCCGAAGGACGGTACGCGCGGCACGCCGGCCAGGACGCGACCGCACGGGTCCGGACGCGGGGCACACCGGCCAGGAGGTGACCGTACGGTGTCCCGGGCGCGCGGCACCCGGCTCAGAACGCGTCCGACGGGACGTGGCTCCCCCAGACCTCCCGCAGGGCCCCGCACACCTCCCCCACCGTCGCCCGGGCCCGCAGCGCCTCCTTCATCGGGTACAGCACGTTGTCCTCCCCCTGGGCGGCCGTCCGCAGCGCGTCCAGCGCCGCCTCCACCGCCCGCCGGTCCCGGCCGGCCCGCAGCCGGGCCAGACGCTCGCACTGCCGGGCCTCGATCGCCGGGTCCACCCGCAGGGGCGCGTACGGTTCCTCCTCCTCGAGCCGGAACCGGTTGACGCCGACGACCACCCGGTCACCGGACTCGGTCTCCCGCGCGATCCGGTACGCGTTCCGCTCGATCTCGGCCTTCTGGAAGCCCCGTTCGATCGCCGCGACCGCCCCGCCCCTCTCCTCGACCCTCCGCATCAGGTCCAGCGCGGCCTCCTCCAGGCCGTCCGTCATCCGCTCGACCGCGTAGGAACCCGCGAACGGGTCCACCGTCGCCGGCACGTCCGTCTCGTGGGCCAGCACCTGCTGGGTGCGCAGCGCCAGCCGCGCGCTCTTCTCCGTGGGCAGCGCCATCGCCTCGTCGAAGGAGTTGGTGTGCAGGGACTGGGTGCCGCCGAGGACGGCCGCCAGGGCCTGCACGGCGACCCGGACCAGGTTCACCTCCGGCTGCTGGGCCGTCAGCTGGACGCCGGCCGTCTGGCTGTGGAAGCGCAGCATCCACGACCTGGGGTCGCGCGCGCCGAACTCCTCCCGCATCACCCGCGCCCAGATCCGGCGTGCCGCGCGGAACTTGGCGACCTCCTCCAGCAGCGTCGTACGGGCCACGAAGAAGAAGGACAGGCGGGGCGCGAAGTCGTCCACGTCCAGGCCGGCCGCGATCGCCGTACGGACGTACTCGATGCCGTCGGCGAGGGTGAAGGCGACCTCCTGCGCGGGGGACGCGCCCGCCTCGGCCATGTGGTAGCCGGAGATCGAGATCGTGTTCCACCTCGGGGTCCGAGCGGTGCAGTAGCGGAAGATGTCCGCCGTCAGCCGCAGGGACGGCCTGGGCGGGAAGATGTACGTGCCGCGCGCGATGTACTCCTTGAGCACGTCGTTCTGGATGGTGCCGGCGAGCCGGGATGCGTCGACGCCCTGCTCCTCGGCGACCAGTTGGTACAGGAGCAGCAGCACGGCCGCCGGGGCGTTGATCGTCATGGAGGTGGAGACCCGGTCCAGCGGGATGCCGTCGAACAGCGCCCGCATGTCCTCCAGCGAGTCGACGGCCACGCCCACCCTGCCGACCTCGCCGTGCGCCAGGGGGGCGTCGGAGTCGTGGCCCATCTGGGTGGGCAGGTCGAAGGCCACGGACAGGCCGGTGGTGCCGTGGGCGATCAGCCGCCGGAAGCGGGCGTTGGACTCGGCAGCCGTGCCGAAACCGGCGTACTGGCGCACGGTCCAGGGGCGGCCGGTGTACATGGTGGGGTACACGCCCCGGGTGAACGGGTACGCCCCCGGCTCGCCCAGTTTCCGCTCCGGGTCCCAGCCGGCCAGGTCGGCCGGACCGTAGACCGGCTCGATGGGCAGACCCGATTCCGACTCCCGTGCCATGGCTGCCTCCGCGGTACGAGGCGTACGACCCGTAGGACGCGTACGACGCTATGACCCGTAGGACGCGTACCCCTCGACCGTGCCCTGTCACACGGCGCCGGTCACCCGGCGGCAGGCACCCGGCCAACGGAGTCGGCGGCGGCCACGCGGGGAAGCATCCCCGGCATGAGGATTACGGGGAGACCCGCCGCCCTGCTCGCGTCGGCCGCCGCGGTTTCCGCGCTGGCCGCCCTGGCCGGCTGCACCGTGCAGCCGCAGGGCACCGACGGCAAGCACGGCCTGCCGGTCCACATCCAGTTACCCTCCAGCCCCGCTGCCGCGCCCACCGGGATGGCGGGGACCACACCGACCACACCACCCCCGCGGGCCACCACGCCCACACCGGCCGCACCTCCCGCGCCCCCGCCCCGGGTGCTGTGGGCGCACGGAAGCAGCGGGCCGGGGGTACGGGAACTCCAGGCGCGGCTGCGCCAGGTGGGCTGGCTGTCCGCCACGCCGACGGGGACGTACGGCCCGCGGACCGTGCGGGCCGTCCTCGGCTTCCAGGCCAAGCGCGGGCTGCCGGCGACCGGCAGGCTGGACACCGTCACCTGGCAGCGGCTGCTCGCCATGACGCACCGGCCGACGCGGTGGGAGCTGTACCCGATGGGCGGCCAGCCGGCCGCCGCGCCCGACGCGCGCTGCATGACCGGCCGGGTGCTGTGCATCGACAAGACCAGCCGGACACTGCGCTGGATGATCGACGGGCGCACGGTCGACACGCTGTCCGTCCGGTTCGGCACCCAGTACACGCCCACCCGTGAAGGTGTGTTCAAGGTCTACTGGAAGTCACGGCACCATGTGTCGACGCTCTACCACTCCCCGATGCCGTACGCGATGTTCTTCAGCGGCGGTCAGGCGGTGCACTACTCGGCCGACTTCGCGGCGCGCGGGTACGCGGGCGGTTCGCACGGCTGCGTCAACGTGCGGGACGAGGCGGCTATCGCGCGGCTGTTCGCCCAGGTGAAGGTCGGCGACAAGGTCGTCGTCTCCCGGTGAGGCTGCGGGGCGCGGGCGGGACCGGGGGAACGTGTCCCGCCCGCGCCAGGTGCACGTGCCTTGGGTACGGGGGGAACCCCGGCTCCGTGCGACGGCCGATGACCAGTCGGCTCACTCAGTACTGCGTCACGGGCTTCAAAAACGTCACACCTGGCGCGGAAAAATTTTCTCGCCCTGGTGAAACCGCAGGTCACAGGGGTTTCGGGCGGGACAGTCAGCGTGCGGAACGGGCGGAGCGCGCCGGGCCCGGCACGAGGTCCGGCCGCTCGCGGCCCGACTGCCCGTGGTCCGACTGCGCGCGGTCCGACTGCCCGTGGTCCGGTTGCGCGCGGTCCGGTCCGCCGGTGTGCGGGGCGACGACGGAGGGGGCGGGCGCGACACCGCCGTGGCGCCCGCCGCCGTGACCGGGGTCCGGACGAACGGGCCGGCCGCCACTCCCCTGCCCCCGCCCCTGCCCCCCGTTACCTTCTTTGCCCTCTTTACCGTCTTCAGCCCTCTTGTTCTTACCGCCGTTCCCGTCCTCCCCGCGCCCGGTGCCGGTGGCGCGGTCGCCGGCGGACAGCAGGACCTCGCAGTACCGGCTCACCCGGGCGGCCCCGCCGGCCAGGTGCTCCAGGGCGCGCCGGCGGCCGGCGTCGAGGCCCTCGCCGTTCCGCAGGGCACGGCAGGCGTCGGCGTCACGGAGCCATCCGGTGCCGGGGGTCGCGGAGGGGGTGCCGGTGCCGGACGCGGTGTCGCGGCCGGGGCCGGAGTCCTGCCCGCGGATCCCGCCGGGGCCGGTGTCACGGCTCCCCTCGGCCCGGTCGTCCGGAGTGCCCTTCGTGGCGGGGGCACCGGTCCCGTTCCCGGCGTCCGGTACGGCCCGCGGGGACGGGGAGGCCAGCGACCGTCCGCTGGTCGTACCGGCGGTGGCGGCGGGGCGGGGCCCGGCGTCGCCGAACGGCGTCGGGAGCGCTCCGCTGCCCGCGGCCACGGCCACCCCGCCGAGCGTGCCGGCGGCCAGCGCGGCGGCGAGCGCCAGCCGCGCCGGGCGGACCCGCCGGCGGCGCCGGGCCAGGATTCCGGTACGGGCCGGCGCGGTGGTGCGGATCAGGTCCGCGTCGGCGCCCGGCGCCGGTGCGCGGGCGGCGGAGGGGGCGTGCGCGGCGGCGGTGCGCTCCGCCTCGGCGGCCTCGCGGGCCTTGCGGAACGCGGCCAGCGCGGCCTGCTCGCCGGGGAGTTCACCGGTGGCCGGGGCCGCCTCGGCGGACAGCGCGCCGAGCGCCCGGGAGAGGCGTTCGGCCTGGTCACGGGCAGAGGGGTCGACGGCTTCCAGCGACTCGCCGCGCAGCAGACGTTCCGCCGTCCCACGGTCCAGCCACTTGTCCTGCTCGTCGGCCATCACATGTCCTTCTGCGTCCGCGTACGCGTATGCGTCACAGTTGCGGACGTCACCGCGCGGCGGCGCGGTTCTCTCTGTGGCGGGAGGGCGTCGAGTCCGCCCGCGGATTCCGGATCCGCGCCGATCAGCTCCGCGAGCCGTTTCAGACCGCGGTGCGCGGCGGTGCGGACGGCGCCCGCGCGTTTGCCGAGCGTCTCGGCGGCGGTCTTGGCGTCCAGACCCACGACCACGCGCAGGACGACGGCCTCGGCCTGGTCCTGCGGGAGCCGGGCGATCAGGGACAGGGTGCTGTCGGTGGCCAGGGCCTCGATGGCCTCGCCGGCCGTGTCGGACTCGGCGGGCCGGCCGGTCAGCTCGGTCTCGTCACCGCCTATGGCGGGGCGCCGGCCGCGCATGCGGATGTGGTCCAGGGCGCGGTTGCGGGCTATCCGGGCGGCCCAGCCGCGGAACCGGTCGGCGTCACCGCTGAAGCGGTCCAGGTCACGGGCGATCTGAAGCCAGGCTTCGGAGGCGACGTCCTCGGCGTCCGGATCGCCGACGAGGGTGCGGACATATCCGAGCAGCCGGGGGTGCACCGCGCGGTACACCGTGCGGAACGCGGTCTCGTCCCCGCCCTGGGCCGCGCGCACCGCGGCGGTCAGCTCCGCGTCGTCCCCCAGCACCGTACTCCCTTTACGCCTGTCCTCCGGTCGGCGCGAAAGGCACGTTACGGCGTGAAAGGGCCGCGCGTCCATGTCCATAGAAGATGCAACTAACTCGTGACCGGGTGCGGATGTGCGCAGGGTGAGGACCCGGTGTGGCCGGGTGTGACAGAAACGGCACACACGGCGCTGAAGAGAGTACGGGCCGCACGCGACCCGTACGCGCGACGGCCGGGGCCTCTCCTGTGGGGGGTGGCGGCCCCGGTCGTTGCCGTGTCACCGGCGCTCTGACCGTGGACGATCCGCGGACAGCCGGTCAGCCACCGCCGCGCCCGTCCTCCCCGTTCCCGTCCGCGGCGAGGTGGCGGGCCAGGCGGCGCAGGCCCCGGTAGGCGGCCGTGCGGACGGCGCCGGGGCGTTTGCCGAGGACGCGGGCGGCGGACGGGCCGTCGAGGCCGACGACCACCCGCAGCAGCACCGCCTCGGCCTGGTCCCGCGGCAGCGCGCGCACCAGCTCCAGCGCCCGCTCGGTGGACAGCGACTCCAGGGCCTGGTCGTCGGTGCTGTGCCGGCCGGGCAGTTCCAGGGCGTCCTGGTCCAGCGGCACGGGCCGGGGCCGGGTGCGCTGCCGGCGCAGGTGGTCCAGCGCGCGGTGCCGGGCGATGGCCGCGGTCCAGCCGCGGAAGCCGGCCCCGTCGCCCCGGAACCGGCCGAGGTCCCGGGCGATCTCCAGCCAGGCCTCCGAGGCGACGTCCTCGGCCTCCTCGCCGACCAAACCGCGCAGATAGCCCAGCAGTCCGGGGTGCACGATCCGGTAGGCCACCGCGAAGGCGGTCTCGTCGCCGTCCTGGGCCCGCGCCACGGCCGCGCCCAGCTCCCCGTCCCGCGGCTGCGGGCGGCGGGGTTGAACTCCCTGGCCCAAGACCGTCCTCGTTCGTGCCGAGTTCCTGGCCACTGCGTGGCGCCTGACCTCACGGTTGCGACACGCTCCGGCCGTGTCGGTCGCCCTCCACGATCATCAGCGTCGGCCCCGACGGAAGTGTCACAGCCGGACGGCGGCCGGGGACGGCCGGGAGAACGGCCGGGGGCGGCCCACGATCGGCTGGGGCACGGCCCCCGACCGCCCCGGGACGGCTCCGGACCGGTCCGGGCACGACCTCCGATCAGCCCGGGAACAGTCCCCGGCCAACCCGGCCACAGCCCCCGACCGGCCCGGAAACGGTCCCCCGACCGGCCCGGAAACGGCCCCCACCAACCCGAGCACAACCCCCGACCGGCCTGGGCACGGCCGCCGGCCGGTCCGGGAGCGAGTTCCGATCGGCCCCGTGACCGGCCGGCCCGCCTCAGGCCGCGGCAGTCACCTCGGTCCTCGGCAGTCATACGTGAGGTCTCGGCGGTCACCTCGAATCCCGGCTGTCAGCCGAGGTCCCCGCAGCCGCCTCACGCCTCGGCGGTCGCGTCCCGGCACAGCAGGCGGAGGGAGCCGTGGCCGCCGTAGCAGCGGCGGGCCTCGTCGATGGGGTCCCACAGCCGGCCGTCGGGGGTGCGTACCCAGTGCTCGCCGCCCGTCGCCCACCACTCGGCGCCGGTCCGGCGGACGATGACCTCGCCGGCGTAGGCGCCGAAGCCGCGCAGGACGCTGCGGACGGCCGCGTACGGCGCCCGCTCCCGGCGTATCTCCTCGATCATCCGGTCCACCCGCCACAGGCTCTGCGCCGAGTAGTCGAGCCGCACCCGGGCGCCCTCGCGCATCGTCGCCACCGCGTCCGCCGCCCAGCGCGCGGGTTTCGCCGCGGCGCGCGGCCTGGTCTCCTGCCGGGCCGGCCCGTAGGGGGCCGGCGGACGGGCTGTCGCTCCGACCGGCACCGGGCCGGTGGCGTGGGCGGTCACATGGGCTGTCGCTTCGGCTGTCGTGTGGGCTGTCACGTAGGGGACAGCGGTCCGGGGCGGGGTTGCGTCACGGGGTTTCGCCCTGCTTCGCCAAACGTTTCGGCAACCGTCGCAGGACCACCCCACGACCACCGCACGAGGGTCACAGGCCCGCCCGCGCCCCCGCTTCCGCCGTGTTGCGCGCCCGGCGCGAGACCACCGCGCGCAACACCCGGCGGCCCTCCACCGTCACCTCCAGCGCCGGGCGCAGCCCCTGTGCGCCGTGGTCCGCGAGGAGTTCCAGCACCATGGTCTGCCGGCGCAGCTCGGCGGCGACGAGCGGCGACGGGCCGGCGGTGTCCCCCGCGTCCGGTCCGGCCCCCGTCGCCACAGCCGGGTCCAGCAACCGGTGGACCCGGAGTGAGGCGGTGGAACAGGCCTCGGCCCAGGGCCGCAGCGCGTCGGTGGTGCGCTCGGCCGGGGCCGACTCCAGCATGCGGTGGGCCAGCAGCGCGGCCTCGTCGCCGGGGAGCCGCCCGGCGCCGAGGAGGTCACGGGCCCGGGCGAGGTCCCCGGCCCAGCCGGAGCCGTCGGCGAGGCTCGCCCACAGGGGCCGCAGTACCTCGTCGTCGCCGCCGAGCAGCGGAAGGCACCGATCAAGACAAGCCAGTCCGCCGACGGCCAGTCCGCGTTCGTCGGCCCGTGCGATCAGTTCCACCAGGCTCATGGAAAGCCTCCCTCACCAGGGCACCGACCGGTACGGAGCCCGCACTCCCCCTTACTGCGTGCGACGGTGCGGGAGTGTCACAGTGGTCGGTTTTCAGCCAAGCGCCGGGGCCGGGGGCGGCGCCGGGAACGGCATCTCCTCCGAGCGCAGCTTCCGCTCCTGCAACCGGCTCAGCCGGACGACCACCAGGACGGCGAACACCGCGGCCACGATGTCGAGCGCGTCGGAGAGCAGCATCGCCCTGGCGGCCTCGTACAGCTCCTCCGCCGTCTCGGCGCGCCGGGAACGCGTGTCGGCGAGCTGGCCCAGGAAGAGGTCGGCGAGCCACAGCGCCCACCAGGCGTTGACCAGCGCGTGCCCGGACCGCGCACCCCAGGGCCCGCTGGCGTCCCAGGTGTCCGCGACGATCCGGCGCGGGAACCACAGGTTCACCACCGGGCAGAACCAGCCGCCGATCGTCCAGCCGAGCCGCATGCGGTGCCGGGAGGCGTCGAACACCCCGGCGTTCACCCGCACCCGCCACAGCCAGCACAGATAGACGACCATCGTGGCCACCAGGGCCACGCCCTGGAGGATGCCGGAGAGGCCGTAGAGGTCGTCCGCGTGGTCGGCCCGGTCGATCACGTCATCGCCCACGACGCCGTCGACGAGGTCCTTGGTGACGTCCATCTCCAGCAGGTCCGCGTAGCAGGCGAACAGGTCGGTGGCGACGACCAGGCCGAGCAGTACGGCGGTGGCCCGGGCGAGCGCGGCCGGTGAGCGCGGCCAGGCGCCGGGCGGGGCCGGGTGCGGGTACGGCGGCACGGGCATGGGCGAGGTCATGACGAGGTTCCCCCGAGATGAAAGAGCGGTGGGACGGCGCCTGGTCCTCCCCGAACCACAACGCCGCCGGCGGCACCGGCACGTACGTCGCCGACGTGCGCGGACACCGGAACATACGGCCGGACGCCCCCGCGCGTCCACCGGGTTCCGGCGCCCGCCCGGTCCGCGGCGCGGGGCTCAGCGTGCGCGGACACCGGCATACGGCCGGACGCCCCCGCCCGTCCGCCGCGCGGGGCTCAGCCCAGCCGGTCCGCCAGTTTCCGGAAGTCCGCCCAGGACAGCGCGGGCCGGCCCGGGTCCCACAGCTTCTGCACGGTGGCCCGCAGCGGCATCCGGATCCCGGCGGCGACCTGCGCCTGTGTCTGCGCGTTCGGGAAGTCGCACCACACGGCGAACGACCCGCCGAGGATCTGCCCGTCGTAGCGCGCGGGCACGGCGGTCGTACCGCGCACCACCCTCGGGTTCCACTGCTCGTAGATGCGCTGCCCGGTCGGGTAGACGAAGGTCTGCGGCTGGCCGAGCACGTAGTAGAGGAACTCGTCGTTGTAGTTGAGCATCCGGCGGCCCGCGCCCAGGTACTCGGCCGGCGGGCGGGCGCCGATCTCCTTGCCGGTCCAGTAGGCGACCTGGAGCGAGGGGTCGGCCTGTACGGAGGTGCCCCGGAAGAAGCCGTCGTTCCAGGCCCGTACGGTCCTGCCGTGGGCGCGGACGGTGGCGGCGCGGTCGTCCAGCCAGCCGGTGGTGAGGTCGGCGACCGTGCCGCCGGGGCCGTACTTGCGCTTCGCGGCGGCGGCCAGCTGCGGGTACGACGTCTGCGGGTCGCGCGCCATCAGCGCCTGGTACTCGTCGCCGCCCAGGTGCCACTGGCCGCCGGGGAACAGGCCGGCGTACTCGCCGAGCAGGTCGTCCACGAGCCGGGCCGAGGCGTCCTTGGAGATGTCGATCGCACCGCGGAGCACCACCCCGTTCGCCTTGCGCAGCCGCAGGTCGGGATGGGCGGCGAGGACCGCGCCCAGGTGTCCCGGAGAGTCGATCTCGGGGACGACGGTGATGTGCCGGGCGGCCGCCAGCGCCACGATCTCCTTCACCTGCGCCTTCGTCAGGTGGTCCGGGGAGACGATCTCGGGGTGGCTGTCGGACTCGATCCGGAAGGCCTGGTCGTCGGAGAAGTGCAGGCCCAGCTCGTTGAACTTCAGGTCCCCCAGCTCGCGTATCCGGTCCTCGATCCAGGACGCGGTGAACGGTTTGCGCGCGATGTCCAGCATGAACCCGCGCACCGGCTTGGCCGGCTGGTCGCGCACGACGCCCTCCGGTGCCGTGCCGCCGCCGCGGACCTCCTGCTTCAGGGTGCGGGTGCCGTAGAAGACCCCGGCCTCACCGGGCCCGGTGATGTCGACCCGCCCGCCCCGGACGGTCAGCGTGTACGACTCCCGGTTCCCGCCCCCACCGCCGAGCGCGAGCCGTACGTCGCCGGCCCGCGCGTCGTTCTTCTCCCCGGCGTACGCCAGCCCCAGCTCCCCGGCTATCAGCCGTCCCTCGTCGGCCAGCGCCGGATCGGCCACCACCACCCGCGCGCCCGGCCGGGGCCGCCAGCCGGGGCCGCGCTCCGGGGTGTGCGAGCGGACCGCGGGTATCGTGCGCGGCGCCTTCGACAGCGGGTACGACCGGCTCGGGCTCGGCGCCGCCGACGGGGTGCCCGGCGCCGTGGGCGCTTCACCGGTGCCGGTACCGGGTCCGGTGCCGGTCACCCGGCCGGAGGCCGACTGGCGCGTGCCGTTCCCCGGCGGTGCGCCGCCGTCGTCCGCCGCGGCCCACAGGCCGACGCCCGTGCCGAGCGCGACCGTCCCGGCGAACGCCGCGGCCATCACCGCCCGCTTCCGTACCACCTGTCGCGCCGGTCCCCGGCGCTCGCGCCTGTGCTGGGTCACCCTGCCAACGTACGACCGTTCCCCGGTTCAGCGGTCAGCCGGACGAAGCGAAACTCTGCCGTTCGAGTGAAATTCCGTTATCGCTCGGACACCGTATGACCACTCTCGATAACCTGACGACACTCACATCCTTCACACAAACCCCTTCCGCACCACAAGTGACGCGAGGACCGACGCTGCCCGCCCACCCTCTGCCGTATCTCCCCAAGCCGCTCGACGCCTTCAACACGGCGTCCGCCGACGAGGCGCGCACCCTTCTGCTGCACTGTCTGCGCAGCCCGCGCTGGTCCGACCGGATCGCCGCGCACCGCCCCTACCCCGACCTGGACTCCCTGCTGGCCGCGGCGGACGAGGCGACGTACGACCTCTCCCCCGCCGACCTCGCCGAGGCCCTGGCCGGCGAGCGCCTTCCCGAGCTGCCCGAGGACACGTACTCGGCGGCGCACACGGCCCTCGGTGCCGCCCACGCCGCCTACGAGGCCCGGTTCGGCCACACGTTCATCATCTACCTGGGCGACATCCCCGCGGACGAGGTCATCGACCACATCCTCCAGGCGATCCGATCACGATTGGCGAACGATCCGGAGGACGAGCGGGTGGTGGCGGCAGAACAGCTCCGGCGCCTCGCGAAAGGGAGAATCGCGGCATTTCTCAGAGGCACCAGGAACCGCGCGACCAGCACCAACGCACCCGCACCCGGCAGATAACCGGACACACCGCACCGGGCTAGCCCAACCGCGTGCCACTTTGATCACACCGGTAGGCCCCCCGTAAGGCACAGCTCATCGCCTCGCTACGATGCTGGGGGCCGGTGGACCGTACCCGGCCGGGCCCGACCGACAGAGAAGCCGGCGCGGCCCTAGTCCCCGCACCCGGAGGGTTCTTCCGTGCCGGCTGGAACGCTGTACCGCGGCCGGGAAGGAATGTGGTCCTGGGTGGCTCACCGAGTCACCGGCGTCCTCATTTTCTTCTTCCTGTTCGTTCACGTGCTGGACACCGCTCTCGTGCGTGTCTCCCCCGAGGACTACGACAAGGTCGTAGCCACGTACAAGACGCCGATCGTCGCGCTGCTGGAGTACGGCCTCGTCGCCGCCATCCTCTTCCACGCGCTCAATGGCCTGCGGGTCATCGCCGTCGACTTCTGGTCGAAGGGCCCGCGCTACCAGAAGCAGATGTTCTGGACCGTGATGGGTGTCTGGATCGTCCTGATGGGCGGCGCGATCTACCCGGTCCTCGGCCACGCGTACCGCGCACTCTTTGGGAGCTGACGCCGATGTCCACGACTGAAACCCCCGCTTCCGGAGTCGGCCCCGTGGAGGGCGCCCCCGTCTACACCGTCGACCACCCGGCCCCGCTGATCGAGGCCCCGCGCAAGCGCACCAAGAAGACCCCGAAGTCGACCCGGGGCAACTTCGAGCTGGCGGCGTGGCTGTTCATGCGCCTGTCCGGCATCGTGCTGGTCGTCCTCGTCCTCGGCCACCTGCTGATCCAGCTGGTACTGGACGGCGGTGTCTCCAAGATCGGCTTCGCCTTCGTGGCCGGCCGCTGGGCCTCCCCCTTCTGGCAGGTCTGGGACCTGGTGATGCTGTGGCTGGCGATGCTGCACGGCGCCAACGGCCTGCGCACGGTCATCAACGACTACGCCGAGCGGCCGACCAGCCGGTTGTGGCTGAAGGCACTGCTCTACACCGCCACGGTGTTCACCATCCTGCTGGGCACGCTGGTGATCTTCACCTTCGACCCGAACATCCGCTAGGCACGGGGCTGCGAGAATCATGAAGATCCACAAGTACGACACCGTCATCGTCGGCGCCGGCGGCGCGGGCATGCGCGCCGCCATCGAGGCGACGAAGCGCAGCCGCACCGCGGTCCTGACCAAGCTCTACCCCACCCGCTCCCACACGGGCGCCGCGCAGGGCGGCATGGCCGCCGCGCTCGCCAACGTGGAGGAGGACAACTGGGAGTGGCACACCTTCGACACGGTCAAGGGCGGTGACTACCTGGTCGACCAGGACGCCGCCGAGATCCTGGCGAAGGAGGCCATCGACGCCGTCCTCGACCTGGAGAAGATGGGCCTGCCGTTCAACCGGACCCCGGACGGCACCATCGACCAGCGCCGCTTCGGCGGTCACTCCCGCAACCACGGCGAGGCCCCGGTCCGCCGGTCCTGCTACGCCGCGGACCGCACCGGCCACATGATCCTCCAGACGCTGTACCAGAACTGCGTCAAGGAGGGCGTGGAGTTCTTCAACGAGTTCTACGTCCTGGACCAGCTGATCACCGAGGTCGACGGCGTCAAGAAGTCCGCCGGTGTCGTCGCGTACGAGCTGGCCACCGGCGAGATCCACGTCTTCCAGGCGAAGGCCGTCATCTACGCCTCCGGCGGCTGCGGCAAGTTCTTCAAGGTGACGTCGAACGCCCACACCCTGACGGGTGACGGCCAGGCGGCGGTCTACCGGCGCGGGCTCCCGCTGGAGGACATGGAGTTCTTCCAGTTCCACCCGACCGGCATCTGGCGCATGGGCATCCTGCTCACCGAGGGCGCCCGCGGCGAGGGCGGCATCCTGCGCAACAAGGACGGCGAGCGCTTCATGGAGAAGTACGCTCCCGTCATGAAGGACCTGGCGTCCCGTGACGTCGTGTCCCGCTCCATCTACACGGAGATCCGCGAGGGCCGCGGCTGCGGTCCCGAGGGCGACCACGTGTACCTGGACCTGACCCACCTGCCGCCGGAGCAGCTGGACGCCAAGCTGCCGGACATCACCGAGTTCGCGCGGACCTACCTGGGTATCGAGCCGTACACGGACCCGATCCCGATCCAGCCGACCGCGCACTACGCGATGGGCGGCATCCCGACGAACGTCGAGGGTGAGGTCCTGGCGGACAACACCACGGTCGTGCCGGGTCTGTACGCGGCCGGCGAGGTCGCCTGTGTCTCCGTGCACGGCGCCAACCGTCTCGGCACCAACTCGCTGCTGGACATCAACGTCTTCGGCCGCCGCGCGGGCATCGCCGCCGCCGAGTACTCGGCCAAGGCCGACTACGTGGAGCTGCCGGAGGACCCGGAGTCCTTCGTCGTCGAGCAGATCGAGCGGCTGCGCACCTCCACCGGCAACGAGCGGGTGGCGACCCTGCGCCGCGAGCTGCAGGAGACCATGGACGCCAACGTCATGGTGTTCCGCACCGAGCAGACGATCAAGACGGCGGTCGAGAAGATCGCCGAGCTCAAGGAGCGCTACAAGAACGTGGCGATCCAGGACAAGGGCAAGCGTTTCAACACGGACCTCCTTGAGGCGATCGAGCTGGGCAACCTGCTCGACCTGGCCGAGGTCATGGCCGTCTCGGCCCTCGCCCGCAAGGAGTCCCGCGGCGGTCACTACCGCGAGGACTACCCGAACCGCGACGACGTCAACTTCATGCGCCACACCATGGCGTACCGCGAGGTCGGCGCCGACGGCTCGGAAACCGTCCGTCTCGACTACAAGCCGGTCGTCCAGACCCGCTACCAGCCGATGGAGCGTAAGTACTGATGGCTACCCCTGTTCTGGACAAGGCGGACGCGGCCGGCCGGCCCGAGCCCGGTTTCGCCGACTCCCCCTACATCACGGTCACGTTCCGCGTCCGCCGGTTCAACCCGGAGGTCTCGGCCGAGGCGACCTGGGAAGACTTCCAGCTGGAGATCGACCCCAAGGAGCGGGTCCTCGACGGTCTGCACAAGATCAAGTGGGACATCGACGGCTCCCTCACCTTCCGCCGGTCGTGCGCGCACGGCATCTGCGGCTCGGACGCGATGCGGATCAACGGCAAGAACCGCCTTGCCTGCAAGACGCTGATCAAGGACATCAACCCCGAGAAGCCGATCACGGTCGAGCCCATCAAGGGCCTGACGGTCCTGAAGGACCTGGTCGTGGACATGGAGCCGTTCTTCCAGGCGTACCGGGACGTCATGCCGTTCCTGGTCGTCAAGGAGACGAACGAGCCCACCCGGGAGCGCTACCAGTCCCCGGAGGACCGCGAGCGCTTCGACGACACGACGAAGTGCATCCTCTGCGCGGCCTGCACCTCCTCCTGCCCGGTGTTCTGGAACGACGGCCAGTACTTCGGTCCGGCCGCGATCGTGAACGCCCACCGCTTCATCTTCGACAGCCGTGACGAGGCGGGCGAACAGCGCCTGGAGATCCTCAACGACCGCGACGGTGTGTGGCGCTGCCGTACGACCTTCAACTGCACGGACGCCTGCCCGCGCGGTATCGAGGTCACGAAGGCCATCCAGGAAGTCAAGCGCGCCCTCATCACGCGCCGCTACTGACCTGCCGAAGCACCACCGAGGGCCCCGCTCCGCCATGGAGCGGGGCCCTCGCGCATGTCCGCACGCCGTCCCCCCGCCGAAGTCCCCTGCGGTGGGGCTCCTCGCTTCCCGGGGGCCGGGATCCTAATGTGACGACATGTCAGACGAAGAGTCGTACGAACTGCTCGGCTTCGACAACGTGCTGCTCCCCGTCGGCGACCTCGGCGAGGCCGTCGCCTTCTACGAGCGGGCCGGGTTCACCGTGGGCTTCCGGCTGGACGAGGCCGGTATCGCGCTGCTGAAGGTAGGCGCGGAGACGCCCGGCATCCTGCTGCGCGCCGAGGAGGGGCTGGGCCGGCGGCCGCCGCACTGGCCCTCGCCGCGGGTGTGGCTGGAGGTGCCGGACGCGCGGGCGGCGGCGCGGGAGCTGGCCGCCGCCGGGATCCCGCCGCTGGACGAGATCACCCAGGGCGTCACCGGCTGGACGGTGGAGATCGCCGACCCCTGGGGCAATCTCCTGGGCTTCACGGACTACACCAAGCGCCCGTCCCTGGCCCGTAGCCACTGAGTCCCCGACCCCTCGGTTGAACGCGTTCAAAAACAGGTCTAGAGTCATCCCTGTCAGCGTTTTGAACGCGTTCAAGAAGGGGTGGGGCATGGACCGCACCGTCATCGCCTACGTCATCTACCTGGTCGTCAGCATCGCGCTGACCGTCTGGGTGGCCCGCACGCTCAGCCGCAACGGACGGATCTTCCTGGCCGACGTCCTGCGCGGCGACGAGAGGCTCGCGGACGCCGTGAACCACCTCCTGGTCGTCGGCTTCTACCTCGTCAACCTCGGCTTCGTGGCGCTGTACCTGAGCGATGACGACACGGTCCAGGACACCCGCGGCATCTTCGAGGCCCTGTCCACCAAGCTGGGCGTGGTGCTTCTCGTCCTCGGCGCGATGCACCTGGGCAACGTGTACGTCCTCAACCGGATCCGCCGGCGCGGGATGCTGGAGCGGGAACAGGTCCCCCCGGTCCGCCCGCAGGAGTGGATCGCGCCGAGGGTCGGGGCGTGACCGGCGTGACCGCCACGACCACCGCACCGGACCGGGACCCCGCCGGGGTCCCGGTCCGCGGGCTGACCGTCCTGTACGACGACCGGACCGCCGTGGGCCTGCACCTGTGCGGCTGGCTGCCACGGCAACCCCGGCTGGTGCCGCTGGAGCCGCTGCCCGCCGGTTCGGCCGCGGCCCGCGCCCGCTTCCCCGGACTCGGCCCCGGCGACCCCCTCGACGAGATCACCGTGGTCGGCGACTCCGGACAGGTCTACCGGGGCTCGCGCGCCTGGATCGTCCTGCTGTGGGCCCTGCGCGAGCACCGCCCGCTCGCCCACCGGCTCGCCGACCCGTCCGGCGCCAGGGCGGCCCGCGGCGCCGTCCTCACCGCGGCGAAATGGCGGGGTCCGCGGCAGCCCGGCGCCCAGTGGGGCGGGCGGGTGTACCAGCGGGCCGACGGCTGGTCCTACCACCCGGTCACGGGCTGGACCTGCGCACCGCCGTCCCGGGCGGGAACCGGCCCGGCCACTCGTTAGGCTCTTCTACCGTGCCCGCGAAGAACGACGGCCCCGAGGCGGCCGGCCCCCACAGCAGCAAGTCCGAGCAGACCCGCGCGCTGATCCTGGAGACCGCGATGCGGATGTTCCAGGAGCGCGGCTACGACAAGACGACCATGCGGGCCATCGCCAAGGAGGCCGGGGTCTCCGTCGGCAACGCCTACTACTACTTCGAGGGCAAGGAACACCTGATCCAGGGCTTCTACGACCGGATCGCCGCCGAGCACCAGGCGGCGGTCCGGTCGGTGCTGGAGCGGGAGACCGACCTGGAGGCGCGGCTCGCGGGGGTGCTGACCGCGTGGCTGGACATCGCCCGGCCGTACCACGAGTTCGCGGTGCAGTTCTTCAAGAACGCCGCCGACCCCGACAGCCCGCTCAGCCCCTTCTCCCCGGAGAGCGAGCACGCCCGTGAGCAGGCCATCAGCGTGCACCGGGAGGTGCTGGCCGGCTCCAAGGCCAAGGTGGCCCCGGAACTGCGGGACGTCCTGCCGGAGCTGATGTGGCTGTCGCAGATGGGCCTGGTGCTGTACTGGATCTTCGACCGCACGGAGAACCGCGAGCGCAGCTACCGGCTGGCCCGGCGCGGGGCCCGGCTGACCGCGCGCGGGGTGGCCCTGGCCCGCTTCCGGGTGCTGCGCCCGCTGGTCATGGAGGTCCACGAGCTGTTCACGGACTTCCTGCCGGGCATGACGAGGGTCCTGCCGGACCCGGGGCACGGGGAGCGGGAGAGCGGGTGATCACTTTCGGGTGAAGGCGCGGAGAAGAGATACAGGGCTGGGCGTCTGTCCACGACTATGTACTCGACGGCAAACTTCCGGGAGACACGCGATGCCCGCTGCGTCCATCGAACAACCCATGGACACCGACGGCCCGTTCATCCTCACAGCGATTGCCGACGAGATCGTGGAGCGGCATCCGGGCTACCGCGTCGAAATCATCGGAGGACATCTCCTCGTGAGCCCGACACGGGATGCCCGCCACGCCGGCATTCTGACCGACCTCATGCGTCTCTTCCTCACCTCCGAGCCATGCGGCGAGCAGACCGAGGTGCTGCAGAACGTCGCGATCAAGCTCCCTACCGGCGCCGAGGACTACTGCATCCCCGATCTCGTGGTCGTGGACGCCGACATCGACGACCACCTCATCGAGAACAACGCCTACGACCCGGTCTGCTTCCGCCTCGTCCTGGAGGTCACCTCCAGCAACTGGCGGGACGACCTGAAGACCAAGGTCGGCGCGTACGCCGAGGCCAAGGTGCCCGTGTACATGGTGGTCGACCGCAAGCACCAGCGTCTCCACGTGCTCACCGAACCCGACGGCAGTGAGTACACCAGCCACCGCGTGCACGCCCCCGGCGAGACGGTGACGCTGCCCGACTCGGTCGGTGCCGACGTCGCCCTCGACGTGGAACAGATCATCAAGGCCGGTCAGAAGAAGTCCGACTGAGCGGACCCCACCCCAGCCCGAACACCCCCGCGCCCTCCCGGGCACGGGGGTTTCCGTATGTTCGCTATGAGTTTCGGCGCAGTGCGCGCACTCCGCGCAACCCGATGACGCCGATGACCGTCCCCAATACGAAGGAAACGACCGCCAGCAGCAGGTGCACCCAGAAGTACGCCGTCGGGTGACCGTCGTCGAAGGCCAGACCGCTGCTGTCCTTGACGAGATTCTTGACGAAAGTGACCCAGATGACCCAGCTCCACACCCCGAAGGCGAGCAGGAACCAGGAGACAGGGCGGCTGAGCTTCATGAGTCCAGTATCGCCGTCCGGGGCCCGGGTCCGTGCCCGGGGTGCGCGCGGGTCCCTGCTGGTCGCCTCCGCCACGCTCTTCTCCCTGGCCGTCACCGCGCCCGCCGCCCTCGCCGCCCCGTCCCCCACCACGAGCCCGACGGTCACGCCTCCGGCGCAGATGTCCACCCTCGGTGGCGCCCGGCTCGGGATGCCCGGTACGCAGGTCAACCTCGCGCCCGGGGTACCGGTGCTGCCCAAGGGGCTGACCGCCCGCTCGTGGATCGTCGCCGACGCCGAGTCGGGCCAGGTCCTGGCCGCGCACAACGCGCACTGGCGGCTGCCCCCGGCCAGCACGCTGAAGATGCTCTTCGCGGACACCGTGCTGCCCCGGTTCCCCAAGGACACCCGCTACAAGGTGGCCCCGGCCGACCTCGAGGGGGTGGGCGACGGCTCCAGTGTGGTCGGGGTGAAGGAGGGCGCCACCTACTCCGTGCGCGACCTGTGGCTCGGGGTGTTCCTGAAGTCGGGCAACGACGCGGTGCACGTGCTGTCCGCGATGAACGGCGGGGTGCGGCGGACCGTCGAGGACATGCAGAAGCACGCCGAGGAACTCCAGGCGCTGGACACCCAGGTCGTCTCGCCCGACGGCTACGACGCGCCGGAGCAGGTCTCCTCGGCGTACGACCTGACGCTGATCGCCCGCTCGGGCCTGCAGAAGAAGGACTTCCGCGACTACTGCTCGACGGTCAGCGCCAAGTTCGGCGCGACCGAGATCCGCAACACCAACCGGCTGCTGAGCGGGGACAGCGATGTGCCGGTCTACCAGGGCATCGCGGGCGTGAAGAACGGCAACACCACGCACGCGGGCGCCACCTTCACCGGGGTGGCCGAGCGCGGCGGCAAGGTGCTGCTGGTCACGGTGATGAACCCGGAGAAGCACGACCACAACGAGGTCTACAAGGAGACCGCGAAGCTGTTCGACTGGGGCTTCCAGGCGGACGGCAAGGTGAACCCGGTGGGCGAGCTGGTGCCGCCGAGGAGCGCCGTGCCGGCCGGGTCCACCTCCTCGGCGAGCCCCCGGCAGACGCCCGGCACGGGCGGCGGGGCGGGAGCGAAGGCGGCGGCGAGCGCCCCCGCCGCTTCCGGCTCCAGCGGCGTCGGGACCGCCCTGGCCATCGCGGGCGGGCTGCTGGTGCTGCTCGGCGGCGGGGCGTACCTGGTCAACCGTCGGTGGCCGCTGCCGGACCTGATGCGCCGCCGGTCCCGTCCCTGACCTCGACGGCCTCGGCGACCTCGGTCTCCTTGCTGCCCGTCGCCGTCCAGGCGGCACAGAACAGCACGAGTTTCGCCGTGAAGTTGATCCACAGCAGCAGGGCCACGGGCACCCCGAACGCGCCGTACACACTCTTCGCGGCAACCCCCTGGACATAGCCGCTGAGCAGCAGTTTCAGCAGTTCGAAGCCGACCGCGCCGAGCAGGGCGGCGACCAGCAGACGGCGGCGCGGCGGCTCGACCCCGGGCAGCAGGGTCAGGACGTAGAGCAGGACCAGGAAGTCGGCGAGCACGGCGACGGCGAACGCGGCGACCTGCAGCAGCGCGGTGCCCCAGCCGTGCTCGTCCAGGCCGAACTGCCGCGACACCAGGCCGACGGCGGCCGAGGCGAGGGTGGAGGCGGCGAGCGTGATCAGCAGGGCGCCGCCGAGGCCGAGCAGGATCACGGTGTCCTTCACCTTGGCCAGCACCGGGTTCTCCCCCTGGTCCGGCAGTTCCCACACCGCGCGCAGGCAGTCCCGCACCTGGCCGACCCAGCCGATGCCCGTGAACAGCAGCACCGCGCCCGCGATGACCCCGACGGTGCCCGCGTTCTGCACCAGGGAGGTGAGGTCCAACTGGTCGGACAGGCCCGGGAACTGGTCGGCGATCCGCTGCTCCACGATCTTCTGGCGGGCCGGGCTGAGGGTGGCGGCGGTGACCGCGGCGGCCACGGTCAGCAGCGGGAACAGCGCCACGAAGCTGACGAACGTCATGGCGGCGGCCAGCCGGGCCCACTTGACCCGGTCCAGCCGTTCGTAACACCGCCACGCGTGGGTGATCGTCAGGCGGGTGACGATCGGCCCGATGCCGGGCAGCCTCTTCAGCCAGTCCATGATCCGACTCTGCCCGCTGCGCGGGAATGCCAACACCGCGTTTCGCCGCCGGAAGGTTCATATGGGGGCGATACGGTCATCTGTCATGAAGGATGCCACCGAACTGCCCCGGTCCCTGCTCGTCCTCGGCGGCACGTCCGAGATCGCGCTGGCCACCGCGCGCCGGCTGATCGCCCGCCGCACCCGCACGGTGTGGCTGGCGGGCCGCCCCTCCCTCGCACTGGAGAACGCGGCCGGGAGCCTGCGGGCGCTGGGCGCGGACGTCCACACCGTCGCCTTCGACGCCCTCGCCCCCGAGTCCCACGAGGCCGTCCTCGGCAAGGTGTTCGCCGAGGGACCGGTCGACATGGTGCTGCTCGCCTTCGGCATCCTCGGCGACCAGGCGCACGACGAACGGGACCCGGTCCGCGCGGTCCGGGTCGCCCAGACCAACTACACCGGGGCCGTCTCGGCGGGTCTGGTCGCGGGCCGCGCCCTCCAGACCCAGGGGCACGGGTGGCTCGTCGTGCTGTCCTCCGCCGCCGCCGAACGCGCCCGCCGCGCCGACTTCATCTACGGCTCCAGCAAGGCGGGCCTGGACGCGTTCGCCCAGGGTCTCGGGGACGCCCTGTACGGGACGGGCGCGCGGGTCATGGTCGTACGCCCCGGCTTCGTGCGCACCCGTTCCACGGCGGGCCGCCCGCGCAGCCCGCTCGCCACCACCCCGGAGGCGGTGGCCACGGCCGTCGAACTGGGCCTGCGCCGGGGCGCGGAGACGGTGTGGGTGCCGGGTGCGCTCCGCCTGCTGACGGCGGCCCTGCGGCACGCGCCCCGGGCGCTGTTCAGGCGGCTTCCGCTGTAGAGCCACGGCGGCTCACTGCGCGACGCGCGGCGCGCACACCTCCGCGTGCCCCGGCTGGACCGGTACGACCGGCCCCCCGAACGTGTACTCGCGCAGCTTGCGCCAGACGGCGTCGGCGCCCTGTTCGTACAGCGCGAAGCCGGTGCACGACCACTCGGCCTCGTAGTCGGCCAGCTCCTCGAAGGCGCGGTCCATCGCCGCCTCCTCGATGCCGTGCGCGACGGTGACGTGCGGGTGGTACGGGAAGAGCAGTTCGCGCGCCATCGGCCCGGACGCGTCCCGGATCCGCTGCTGGAGCCGGGTGCACGCCTCGGCACCCGCCACCACGCGGACGTAGACCACCGGTGACAGCGGGCGGAAGGTGCCGGTGCCGGACAGCCGCATCGGGAACGGCCGGCCCGCCGCGGCGACCTCGGTCAGGTGCGCGTCGACCGCGGGCAGGTCGGCCTCGTCCACCTCGGTCGGCGGCAGCAGTGTGACGTGGGTGGGGATGCCATGAGCCGCGGCGTCGCCGAAGCCCGCGCGCCGCTCCTGGAGCAGGCTGCCGTGAGGCTCCGGGACCGCGATCGACACGCCGATCGTTACGGTCCCCACGTCGTCTCCTGTCGTCGCGTCTGTCGTCGTCTCGGCCGACTGGGCCCGGCCGTTGGCATCGACTGTACGGCCACGGGTGCCCCGTGGGCAGGCGCAGCGGAAGTGATGTGCAGCGCTCTGCCCGCGCGGGCCCGTGCGGTCGTACGCCTCAGTGCTTGGCCGGGAGGAAGCCCACGCGGTCGTACGCCTGCGCGAGGGTCTCGGCGGCGACGGTCCGCGCCTTCTCGGCGCCCTTGGCGAGGATCGAGTCCAGCGTCTCGGCGTCGTCCAGGTACTGGTGGGTGCGCTCGCGGAACGGGGTGACGAAGTCGACCATGACCTCGGCCAGGTCGGTCTTGAGCGCGCCGTACATCTTGCCCTCGTACTCCCGCTCCAGCTCGGCGACGGTCTTGCCGGTGAGCGTGGAGTAGATGGTGAGGAGGTTGGAGACGCCCGGCTTGTTCTCGGTGTCGTAGCGGATCACCGTGTCGGTGTCGGTGACGGCGCTCTTCACCTTCTTGGCCGTGGTCTTCGGCTCGTCCAGGAGGTTGATCAGGCCCTTCGGCGTGGACGCCGACTTGCTCATCTTGACCGTCGGGTCCTGGAGGTCGTAGATCTTCGCCGTCTCCTTGAGGATGTACGGCTTCGGGATCGTGAAGGTGTCGCCGAAGCGGCCGTTGAAGCGCTCGGCGAGGTCCCGGGTCAGCTCGATGTGCTGGCGCTGGTCCTCGCCGACCGGCACCTCGTGGGCCTGGTACAGCAGGATGTCCGCGACCTGGAGGATCGGGTAGGTGAACAGGCCGACGGAGGCCCGGTCGGCGCCCTGCTTGGCGGACTTGTCCTTGAACTGGGTCATGCGGGACGCCTCGCCGAAGCCGGTGAGGCAGTTCATGACCCAGGCGAGCTGGGCGTGCTCGGGGACGTGGCTCTGCACGAAGAGGGTGCAGCGGTCGGGGTCCAGGCCCGCGGCCAGCAGCTGGGCCGCGGCCAGGCGGGTGTTGGCGCGCAGTTCCGCCGGGTCCTGCGGGACCGTGATCGCGTGCAGGTCGACCACCATGTAGAAGGCGTCGTGGGACTCCTGGAGGGCCACCCACTGGCGGACGGCGCCGAGGTAGTTGCCGAGGTGGAACGAGCCAGCGGTGGGCTGAATACCGGAGAGCACGCGAGGTCGGTCTGAAGCCATACCCCTCATTGTCGCAGAGAGACGGGGTGGTTCGGTGTGTGGGGAACTGCGGGCCGGTGGGGGCCGGTCGCGCAGTTCCCCGCGCCCCTTTCAGGGGCGGTTCAGCCGAGGTCTACTTCCGGGTAGAGGGGGAAGCCCGCCACCAGGTCCGTGGCGCGGTGGGCGATCTCGTCGGCGGTCTTCTCGTCCAGGACGTGGCTCGCCTTGGACGGGGCGCCGGACTTGGTGGTGCCCGGCTCGGTGGCGGTCAGGACGCGGTCGATCAGGGCCGCGACCTCGTCCATCTCCGCCGTGCCGAGGCCGCGGGTGGTCAGCGCCGGGGTGCCGACGCGGATGCCGGAGGTGTACCAGGCGCCGTTCGGGTCGGCCGGGATGGCGTTGCGGTTGGTGACGATGCCCGAGTCGAGCAGGGCGGCCTCGGCCTGGCGGCCGGTGAGGCCGTAGGAGGTGGCGACGTCGATCAGGTTGAGGTGGTTGTCGGTGCCGCCGGTGACCAGGGTGGCGCCGCGGCGCATCAGGCCCTCGGCGAGGGCGCGGGAGTTGTCGACGATGCGCTGGGCGTAGTCCTGGAAGGCGGGCTGCCGGGCCTCGGCGAGGGCGACGGCCTTGGCGGCCATGACGTGCGGGAGCGGGCCGCCGAGGACCATCGGGCAGCCGCGGTCCACCTGGTCCTTGAGGGAGTCGTCGCACAGCACCATGCCGCCGCGCGGGCCGCGCAGCGACTTGTGGGTGGTGGTGGTGACGATCTGGGCGTGCGGGACCGGGTCGAAGTCGCCGGTGAGCACCTTGCCGGCGACCAGTCCGGCGAAGTGCGCCATGTCGACCATGAGGGTGGCGCCGACCTCGTCGGCGATCTCGCGCATGATCCGGAAGTTCACCAGCCGGGGGTACGCGGAGTAGCCCGCGACGATGATCAGCGGCTTGAACTCGCGGGCCTGGGCGCGCAGGGCGTCGTAGTCGATCAGGCCGGTGGCCGGGTCGGTGCCGTAGGAGCGCTGGTCGAACATCTTGCCGGAGATGTTCGGGCGGAAGCCGTGGGTGAGGTGGCCGCCGGCGTCCAGGGACATGCCGAGCATGCGCTGGTTGCCGAAGGCCTGGCGCAGTTCGGCCCAGTCGGCGTCGGTGAGGTCGTTGATCTGGCGGGCGCCGGCCTTCTCCAGGAAGGGCGCCTCGACGCGGTCGGCGAGGACGGCCCAGAAGGCGACGAGGTTGGCGTCGATGCCGGAGTGCGGCTGGACGTAGGCGTGGCGGGCGCCGAAGAGTTCGCGGGCGTGTTCGGCGGCGAGGGCCTCGACGGTGTCGACGTTGCGGCAGCCGGCGTAGAAGCGGCGGCCGACGGTGCCCTCGGCGTACTTGTCGCTGAACCAGTTGCCCATCGCGAGCAGGGTCGCCGGGGAGGCGTAGTTCTCGGACGCGATCAGCTTGAGCATCCCGCGCTGGTCGGCGACCTCCTGGCCGATGGCGTCGGCGACGCGCGGCTCGACGGCGCGGATGACGTCGAGGGCGGCGCGGAAGGCGGTGGACTCGGTGGAGAGGGGGGCGGCGTTCTCGGGCATCGGGGACCTCCGGACGGTGTGCGTACAGCGTTCACGTTCGGCCCAGGCGCACGGCACTCATACCGCTCGGGCCGCTCCCTGATGGTCCGTCCCATCCCAGCGCGCCAGTCACGGCCCGGGTGCCAGCCTACCGGGCGCGCCGCGCGGGGAAGATCCCGCGTCCACCATGCGAGCGGGGTTAAGAAGGAGGTCATCGTCGTATCCGGGCCGATCCGGGAGTGTCCGTGACCGCTGCCGCAGAAGACCTCATCGCCCTCGCCGACGCGCACTGCGCGCCCACCTACGATCCGCTGCCGGTCGTGCTCGCCACCGGTGAGGGGGCGTGGCTGACGGATGTGGCGGGGCGGCGGTACCTGGACCTGCTGGCCGGTTACTCGGCGCTGAACTTCGGGCACGGCCATCCCCGGCTGGTCGAGGCGGCCCGGCGGCAGCTCGAGCGGCTGACGCTGACCTCCCGCGCCTTCCACCACGACCGGTTCGCGGCGTTCTGCGCCGAGCTGGCGGAGTTGTGCGGGATGGAGATGGTGCTGCCGGCGAACACCGGCGCGGAGGCGGTGGAGGGCGCGATCAAGACGGCCCGGAAGTGGGGCTACCGGGTGAAGGGGGTGCCCGCGGAGATGGCGAAGATCGTCGTGGCGGGAGGCAACTTCCACGGCCGTACGACGACCGTCATCAGCTTCTCCACGGATCCGGAGGCGCGGGCGGACTTCGGGCCGTACACGCCGGGGTTCGAGATCGTGCCGTACGGCGACCTGACCGCGCTGCGGGGGGCGCTGACGGAGAACACGGTGGCGGTGCTGCTGGAGCCGGTGCAGGGCGAGTCGGGGGTGATCGTGCCGCCGGCCGGTTATCTCGCGGGGGTGCGGGAGCTGTCCCGGGAGCGGAACGTGCTCTTCGTCGCCGACGAGGTCCAGTCGGGGCTGGGCCGGACCGGGCGGACCTTCGCGTGCGAGAACGAGGGGGTCGTGCCGGATGTGTACGTGCTGGGCAAGGCGCTGGGCGGCGGGATCGTGCCGGTGTCGGCGGTGGTGTCGAGCGCGGCGGTGCTCGGGGTGTTCCGGCCGGGTGAGCACGGGTCGACGTTCGGCGGGAATCCGCTGGCCTGCGCGGTGGCGCTGGAGGTGATCGCGATGCTGCGGACCGGGGAGTACCAGGAGCGGGCGGCGCGGCTGGGCGAGCGGCTGCACCGGCGGCTGGGCGAGCTGGCCGGGACGGGCCGGGTGACGGCGGTGCGCGGGCGGGGGCTGTGGGCCGGGGTGGACATCGCTCCCGCGGTGGGCACCGGGCGGGAGGTCGCCGAGCGGCTGCTGGCCCGTGGGGTCCTGGTCAAGGAGACCCACGGGGCGACGATCCGCATCGCGCCGCCGCTGGTGATCGGCGAGGACGATCTCGACTGGGGCGTGGAGCAGTTGCGGGCGGTGCTGCTCGGCGCCTGATCAGCGCAGGGGGAAGTCGGTGCCGTGCTCGTCCGCGGGCCGGGGTCCGAGGATGCGCCGGCCGGATTCCTCGATGGCCACGTCGTTGATGCTCGCCTCGCGGCGGCGCATCAGTCCGTACTCGTCGAACTCCCACAGTTCGTTGCCGTAGGAGCGCCACCACTGCCCGTCGGGGTCGCGGCTCTCGTACTGGAAGCGGACGGCGATGCGGTTGTCGTGGAAGCTCCACAGGCTCTTGCGCAGCGCGTAGTCCAGTTCGCGGCGCCACTTGTCGGTGAGGAAGGCGACGATCTCCTCCCGGCCGGTGAGGAACCGGTCGCGGTTGCGCCAGACGGAGTCCTCGGTGTAGGCGAGGGCCACCCGGTGGGGGTCGCGGGTGTTCCAGGCGTCCTCGGCCGCCTGGACCTTCTGCCGGGCGGTCTCCAGGGTGAACGGCGGGTAGGGCGGGCGGGCTTCGGGCACGGCGGTCTCCTCGGGCCGGGGCGGGTCGAGAACGATCGTTCTCCATCGCTGCGGCTAAGGTAGAGAACGACCGTTCTCGACGTCAAGGAGCCACGAGGAGCCCGGATGCCCGCCCCCGCCACCGAGGAACGCGACCGCCTGGACCGCGAGACCCTGCTGGAGACCGCCGAGGCGCTCTTCTACGCGCACGGCATCCAGGCGGTCGGCATGGACCGGGTCCGGGAGGCGTCCGGGCTGCCCCTGAAGCGGATCTACCGGCTGTTCGCCACCAAGGAGGACCTGGTCGTCGCCGTGCTCCGGCGGCGCGACCGGCGCTGGCGGGAGAGCCTGGCCGCGCACGTGGAGCGCGTCGCCGACCCGCGCGAGAGGGTGCTGGCGGTCTTCGACTGGCTCGCCGCGTGGTTCGCCGAACCCGGCTTCCGCGGCTGCGCCTGGATCAACGCCCACGGGGAGCTGGGCGCGACCTCGGAGGCGGTCCTGACCGAGGTCCGCGCCCACAAACGCGCCTTCCACGACCAGTTGTCGGGCTGGGTCCGGGCCACGGGACTCCCGCTCACCGAACCCGTGTACCTGCTGGCCGAGGGGGCCATCGTCACGGCGGGCATCACGGGCGACCCGTCCGCGGCCGGGCACGCACGGGAGGCGGTGGAGGCGTTGCTCGCCGGCGCGGCCGCCTAGAGGATCACGTGCGGCAGGAAGCGGGCGTACTCGTCGGTGATCAGGCCGGTGGATTCGCGGATGCCGAGGCCCGCCGGTTCGCCGGCGACGACCCAGGTGCCGAGGACGACGTGGTTGCCGTCGAAGGCGGGGAGGGGGGCCAGCTGCTGGCAGCAGCAGGGGTCCTCGCGGGGGGCCGGCGGGGTGCCGGGCTCGTGGACGGTGATGCCGGCGCCCTCGCGGCCCAGCAGGGGCTTGGCCACGTACCCGGTGGTGGCGGCCAGGTCGCGGGGGCCGTCGAGGTAGGCGGGCAGGAGGCTGGGGTGGCCGGGGTACAGCTCCCAGAGGATCGCCAGCAGGGCCTTGTTGCTCAGCAGCATCTTCCAGGCCGGCTCGATCCACAGGGTGCTGCCGGTGCCGCCGCCGTTGTCCAGGGTGTCCAGGACGTGCGGGCCGAAGGCGTCGGCGGTGAGCCACTCCCAGGGGTACAGCTTGAAGATGCCCCGGATGAAACGGAGCCGGTTGTCGACGAAGCGACCGGAGAGGGAGTCCCAGCCGATCTCCTCCATGGCGAGCCAGTCGGTGGTCAGGCCGGCCTGCTCCGCCGTCTCCTTCAGATAGGCGACCGTCATCAGGTCCTCGCCGAGTTCGTCGGCGGCGGAGTGCGCGAAGTGCAGGGGGGCGCCGGGCGGCAGCAGCGCGGCCTGGGCGCGCCATGCCTCCACCAGGCGTTCGTGCAGGGAGTTCCACTGGTCGGCGCCGGGAAAACGTTCCTCCATCCAGAACCACTGCGGGGAGGCCGCCTCCACCAGCGAGGTGGGCGTGTCGGCGTTGTACTCCAGCAGCTTCGCCGGGCCGGTGCCGTCGTAGCGCAGGTCGAAACGGCCGTAGAGGGACGGCAGTTCGTCCCGGCGGTGCCAGGACTCGGTGACCGCGGCGGCCACCCGGGCGTCGGTGATGCCGAGGTCGGCCAGCCGGTCCTCGGCCACGATGTGGTCCGCCGCCGCGAGGCACATGCGGTGCAGTTCCGCGACGGTGTCCTCCAGCGCCTCGACCTCCTCCAGGGAGAAGACGTAGTAGGCGCTCTCGTCCCAGTACGGCCGCAGGGAGTCGTCGGGGTGACGGGTGAGGGGGTAGATCAGGCCCTGGGCCTCGACGGTCTGCTGCCAGCCGGGGCGGGGGGTCGTCGTACGGCGTTCCATGCGCGTCCTCCGCTCAGCCGCCGGAGCTGCCCGAGCCGCCGCCGAAGCCGCCGCGGCTGACCCCGCCGTTACTTCCGCCGCTGTTCCCGTCGTTGTACGACGAGCCGCCCGAA
This sequence comes from Streptomyces sp. DSM 40868, assembly GCF_011820545.1. Lineage (NCBI taxonomy): Bacteria > Bacillati > Actinomycetota > Actinomycetes > Kitasatosporales > Streptomycetaceae > Streptomyces > Streptomyces sp. DSM 40868. Next base: position 5,392,190 of record NZ_CP050504.1, on the reverse strand, counting down.
CTTCCGCCGGATCCGCCGGGCTTGGTGAAGGAGCCGCCGTCGACCCAGCCGTTCTTCTCCTTGCCCTCGTAGTACCAGGCGGCGTCGACCGGCCGTTTGGCGCCCTTCTTGACGGGCTTCTTCCGGCCCGAGGAGGAGACGCCGGTGCCGCCCGTCGTCTTGCAGTCCTTGTCGGAGACGACCTTGTACCCCTTGGACACGTCGTAACTGTCCCGGTCCACACAGCGTTTGTCCGGGTCGGACGAGCAGGCCGTGAGCGCGGCGGCCAGCAGGCCCACCCCGCCCAGGACGACCGTGCCGGAGCGGAGTTGCTTCCGGTTGTGCGCCATGGTGTCACTCCCCCGTCGGATGGGTGTTCGGCGGTCAGCCTAGAGACGGGACGCCCCCACGCCCAACCGGGGGTGACTCCCGGGTGCCCGCGGCCGCCTTACGGCAGCACCCGGCACAGTGCCTCCAGGGCGCCCGTCCACGCGCTGTCCGGAGGGGTGCCGTAGCCGACCACCAGGGCGTCCGAGGGGTCGGCCGGCGCGTCGGGGTGGCGATAGTAGGACAGGCCGTGCAGGGCCAGGCCCTGGAGGTCCGCAGCCTGGACCACCGGCTGTTCCAGGCCCGGCGGGAGGCGCAGCACCGCATGCAGCCCGGCCGCGATGCCCGTCACCCGCACCGACGGCGCCCGGCCCGCCACGGCCTCGGCGAGGGCGTCCCGGCGGCGCCGGTAACGCAGACGGGCGGAGCGGACGTGCCGGTCGTAGGCACCGGAGGTGAGGAACTCGGCCAGCGTCAGCTGGTCCAGCGATCCGCAGGTGTCGGTGTGCCCCTTGGCCGCCACCGCCTCCTCCGCCAGGGCCGGCGGCAGCACCATCCAGCCCAGCCGCAGCCCGGGCGCGAGGGACTTGCTGGCGGTGCCCAGGTAGACCACCCGGTCGGGGTCCAGGCCCTGGAGGGCGCCGACGGGCTGCCGGTCGTAACGGAACTCGCCGTCGTAGTCGTCCTCCAGCACCAGTGAGCCGGTGCGCCGCGCCCAGTCCACGACGGCGGCCCGCCGGTCGGGGTGCAGCGGGGTGCCCGTCGGGAACTGGTGGGCCGGGGTGAGGAGGACCGCCGAGGCGCCGTCCGGCGGGCGCGGGTCGGTGCCGAGCGCGTCGTGGGGCAGTGCGGGGGTGGCCAGGCCCGCCGCGCGCAGCAGCCGCCAGTGGACGTCGAGGCCGTAGGACTCCACCGCCACCGTGTCCGCCCCGCGCGCCCGCAGCATGGTGCCGAGGACGCGCAGGGCGTGCGAGGTGCCGGCGGTGATCACGACGGTGTCCGGGGTGGCGCGCACGCCCCGGACCCGGGCGAGGTATCCGGCGAGGGCGGTGCGCAGTTCGCGCCGGCCGCGCGGGTCGCCGTAGCCGAGGGCGTCGAAGGGGGCGGTGGCCAGCGCCCTGCGGGCGGCCTTGAGCCACTCGGCGCGCGGGAAGGCGGCGAGGTCGGGGGTGCCGGGGACCAGGCTGTACGCGGGGCGGCCCGGCTCCCGGCGGCCCGGCCCGGACGGGGCGGGCGGCGGGGTCACCACCCGGTCGGCGACCCGGGTGCCGGAGCCCTGCCGGGCGGTGAGCCAGCCCTCGGCGACCAGGTCGGCGTAGGCCTCTGCGACGGTGTTGCGGGCGATGCCGAGGTCGGCGGCGAGGGTCCGGGAGGACGGCAGCCGGGTGCCGGGGGCGAGCCGGCCGGTGCGCACCGCGTCCCGCAGGGCGTCGGTCAGACCCCGGCGCAGGCCGCCCGCGAGAGCCGGTTCGAGATGCAGGTCGACGCCCAAAGTGGCCCAGGATTCCGCCATGGGAATGGACCATACCCCTGGGCTGCCTCGCTTCTAGGGTCGAGGACATGAGCACTCACGAGGAACCCGTCCCCTACGCCCCCGAGGAGCCGGCGCGGCTGCGCTGGGCCCAGCACGCGCCCGAGGTCTACAAGGCGATGATCCAGCTGGACGCCGTCGCCAACCAGGGCCTGGACCCCCGGCTGCGCGAGCTGGTCAAGATCCGCGCCTCCCAGGTCAACCACTGCGCGCGCTGCCTCGACATGCACTCCAAGGACGCCCTCGCGGCCGGCGAGAGCGTGGAGCGGATCATCCAGCTCGGCGCGTGGGAGGAGTCCCGGCACTTCTACACCGAGAAGGAGCTGGCGGCGCTGGAGCTGACCGACGCGATCACCGTCCTGACGGACGGCTTCGTGCCGGACGAGGTCTACGAGCGGGCCGCCAAGCACTTCGACGAGGCCGAGCTCTCCCAGCTGATCGCCGCCATCGCCGTGATCAACGCCTGGAACCGGTTCGGCGTGTCCACCCGGTCGCCCGCGGGCCACTACCACCCGGGGCAGCACAAGTGAACCGCACCCAGTTGCTGGACCCGGAGGTCTTCCGGGCGATGGCCGCGGTCAGCGCGGCGGCCAAGAAGGGGCTCGGCGACCCGGGCCTGGCCGAACTGGTGATGATCCGCGCCTCGCAGATCAACCACTGCGCGTTCTGCCTCGACATGCACCTGGGCCTGGCCAGGAAGCACGGGGAGTCCGAGGACCGCATCCACTTCCTCGGCGCCTGGGAGGAGACCGAGGACCTCTACAGCGAGCGGGAGCGGGCCGCGCTGGCGCTGACCGAGGCGGTCACCGTGCTGACCGAGGGCTTCGTGCCCGACGAGGTGTACGAGGCCGCCGCCAAGCACTTCGACGAGGCGGCGCTCGCCCACCTCATCGCCCTGATCACCGTCATCAACGGCTGGAACCGCCTGATGGTCAGCCGCCGTGTGCCCCCGGGAGGCCGGCAGCCATGAGCAAGGCCGAAGAGTTCCGCGCCCTGCACCGGGGGCGCGCCCCGGGCGACCCGCTGGTGCTGCCCGGGCCGTGGGACGCCGCCGCCGCGCGGGTCTTCGCGGAGGCCGGGTTCCCGGCGCTGGCCACGCCGAGCGCCGGGGTGGCCGCCTCCCTCGGGTACGAGGACGGGGCCACCCCGGCCGACGAGATGTTCGCGGCCGTCGCCCGGATCGCGCGGGCGGTGGACGTGCCGGTCTCGGCGGACGTGGAGGGCGGCTACGGGCTCGCACCCGAGGAACTGGTCGAACGGCTGCTGGAGGCCGGTGTCGTGGGCTGCAACCTCGAGGACTCGGACGGGGGTGTCCTCAAGGACCCGCACGCGCACGCCGAGTTCCTCGCCGGGGTGCGCCAGGCCGCCGCCGACCGCCTGTTCGTCAACGCCCGCGTCGATGTGTTCGTGCACGGCGACGGCGACCCGGAGCGGGCCATCGAGCGGGCCGCGCTGTACCGCGCGGCGGGCGCCGACTGCGTGTACCCGATCCTCGCCCCGGCGGAGCTGGTGCCGCTGCTGCGGTCGGGGATCGAGGGCCCGCTGAACCTGCTGGCCCGTCCGGACGGCCCCGCGCCCGCCGCGCTCGGCGAACTCGGGGCCACCCGGGTCACGTTCGGGCCGGGCCTCCAGCGGCGGGCGACGGCCGCGCTGCGGGAGATCGCGGCCGGGCTGCTGCCGTAGGCCGGGGGCGCCCGGTCAGGGCAGCCACTTCTTCCACACGGACGGGTGGCTGTCCACCCACTTCTTCGCCGCCTCGGCCGGGGAGAGCTTCTGCTCGGCGATCATCAGCGACACCTCGTTCTGGTCCTCGGTGGTCCACCGGAACTTCTTCAGGAAGGCCGCCGCCTCGCCGCCGGACTTCGCGAAGCCCGCGTTGAGGTACTTCTTCAGCGGGGTGTGCGGATAGCCGCAGGCGACCTTGTCCGGGTCGGCGTCGCAGCCCTCCTTGTGCGGCGGCAGCTTCACCTCCGTCATCGGGACCTTCCGGAACAGCCACTGGGGCGCGTACCAGTACGTCAGGAAGGGCTTCTTCTCCTTGGCGAACCGTTTGATCTGGGTGATCTGGGCGGCCTCGGAGCCGGCGAAGACGACCTGGTAGTCCAGCTTCAGGTTCTTCACCAGGGCCTTGTCGTTGGTGACGTAGGACGGGGAGCCGTCCATCAGCTGTCCCTTGCCGCCGCTCTCCGCGGTGCGGAACAGGTGGGCGTACTTGTCCAGGTTCCGCCAGTCGGTGATGTCCGGGTGCTGCTTGGCGAGGTACGTCGGCACGAACCAGCCGATGTGGCCGGTCACCCCGAGGCCGCCGCCGGGCGCCACCGTCCCCTTCTCCCGGACGTACCGTTTCTCCTGCTCCGGGTGGCCCCAGTCCTCCAGCAGGGCGTCGACCCGGCCCTGGCTGAGCGCGTCCCAGGCGGGCACCTCGTCGACCTGGACGGTGTCGACGCGGTAGCCGAGCTTGTGCTCCAGGATGTACTGGGCGACGGCCGCGTCGGCCTGCGCGCCCACCCAGGACTGCACGGACAGGGTGACCGTCTTCGCGCCCCGGGCGTTGGCGAACGGGCTGGCCTGCTTGGTCATGTCGGCGGCGCCGCAGCCGGTGGTCAGGGCCAGGGCGGCCACGGCGGCCGTGATCGCGGTACGACGCATGTCAGGCTCCCTTCCCCGCGTCGCGCCGGGCCGGCTGGGTCACCCGGTCGAGCATCAGGCCCAGGCAGACGATGGCGGCGCCCGCCACCAGGCCGGTGGCCAGGTCGCCCTGGGCGAGGCCGAAGGCGACGTCGTAGCCGAGGGCGCCGCCGCCGACCAGGCCGCCGATGATGACGACGGCGAGGACCAGGACCACGCCCTGGTTGACGGCGAGCAGCAGCGCGCGCCGGGCGAGCGGGAGCTGCACCTGCCACAGCTGCTGCCGTCCGGTCGCGCCGAGCGAGCGCGCCGACTCCAGCGCGGCCTGGTCGACCTGGCGCAGGCCCTGCGCGGTGATCCGGACGACGGCCGGGAGGGCGTAGACGACGGCCGCGGCGACGGCGGGGGCGCGGCCGACGCCGAACAGGGCGACGACCGGGATCAGGTACACGAACTGCGGCATGGTCTGGAAGACGTCCAGGACCGGGCGCAGGACGCGGTCGACGCGGGCGCTGCGGGCCGCGGCGATACCGGTGGCCAGGCCCAGGACGAGGGTGACGGCGACGGCGGCCAGCACCTGGGAGAGGGTGTCGAGCGACGGCTCCCACACGCCGAGCACACCGATCGCGGCCATGGCGAGGACGGCGGTCAGCGCGGTGCGCCAGGTGCCGATCGGCCAGGCCAGGGCGGCGACCACGAGCAGCACCGACCACCAGGGCATCCCTTGCAGTCCGGCGCGGACCGGGTCCAGGACCCAGGTGGTGAAGTGCCCCGCCCAGTCGGCGGTGCCGCCGACGACGGGGACGCCGGAGTAGAGGTGGTCGGTCATCCAGTCGACGGCCCGGTTGACCGGTCCGGCGATGTCCAGGGTCCAGCCGGCGGGCCAGTCGGTCGCGCCGAGCAGCCGGGCGGCGAGGGCGGCGGCGACGGTGCCGGCCAGGGTGAGGGCCCAGGCGATCAGCCGCGGCCGGCCGCCGGTCTCCGGGTGGGCGGTGCCGTCGCCCGCCGCTCCGGTGAGCCGGTCCAGCACGATCGCGAGCAGCACGAGGGGGATGCCGGCGGCGAGGGCCGCGCCGACGTCGACCGAGGCGAGCGCCTGGTAGACGCGGTCGCCGAGGCCGCCGGCGCCGATGACGGCGGCGATGACGGCCATGGACAGCGCCATCATGATCGTCTGGTTGAGGCCGAGCAGCAGCTCCTGGCGGGCCAGCGGGAGGCGGGCGGTCAGCAGCCGCTGGCGGCGGGTGGCGCCGAGCGACTCCACGGCCTCCAGGACTTCGCGGTCGGCTCCGCGCAGGCCGAGCGCGGTGAGGCGGGCCATCGGCGGGGCGGCGTAGACGACGGTGGCGAGGACGGCCGCGGGCACGCCGATGCCGAAGACCAGGACGACGGGGAGGAGGTAGGCGAAGGCCGGGAGCACCTGCATGGTGTCCAGGACCGGGCGCAGGGCGCGGTCGAGCCGGTCGGAGAGGCCCGCGGCGAGGCCGAGCAGCGTGCCGACGACGACGGAGGCGAGGACCGCCACGACCATCAGGGCGAGGGTCTGCATGGTCGGCACCCACATGCCGAGGGCTCCGCAGGCCAGGAAGGCGAGGGCCGTGCCGGCGGCCAGGCGGGGACCGGCGAGGCGCCAGGCGAGCAGGGCGCCGAAGGCCGTGACGCCGGCCCAGCCCGCCGCGAGGAGGGTGAGGTAGACGGCGCGTACGGCGATGACGACCGCGTTGCTGAGGTGGCCGAGGAAGTACAGGAACAGGGGGTGGCTGTCCCGGTTGTCGATGACCCAGTCGCTGGCGGAGGCGAGGGGCTTGTCCAGGCTGACGGTCAGGGAGTGCGGCCAGGTGCCGTTGCCCCAGCGGCTCAGCACGGGCAGGAGGACGGCGGTGAGCAGGGCGAGGAGGAGGAGTTTGGCGGCGGCCCGGTTCCTGAGCAGGCGGGGGGCCTTGGTCCGGGCGGTCGGGAGACTGAGCGTTGCCATCAGACGGCCTCCCGGGTGCCGCTCACCGGGACCTCGGACGCGGGGCGGCGCTCGCCGGGTGCGGGCCGGTGCTCGCCGGGTGCGGTTTCGCGCGGGGCGGGGGCGGGGGCGGTTTCAGCGGCCGGGGCGGGCGCGTTCCCGGCGGTACGAGTGCCCGCGGCCGGGGCGGGAGCGTCGCCCGCCGCTGGGGTGGGGGTCGTGGTGGTTCCGGCCGGGGTTTCGGGGGTGACGCCCGCCACGACGCCCAGCAGCCGGTCGTGGTCGACCACGCCCAGGCAGCGGCCCTCGTCCATCACCCGGGCCGGGGTGCCCGCCCGGGCCACCGCCTCGATGGCCTCGGCGACCGTGGCCTCGGGGCGCAGGGCCGGGCCGTGCGCGGCGTCCTCGGCGGACGCCGGGCGCATGGCGGTACGGCAGGTCAGCACCTGTTCGCGGGGGACGTCCCGGACGAACTCGCGGACGTAGTCGTCGGCCGGGGCGCCGACGATCTCCTCGGGGGTGCCGAGCTGCACCACGCGGCCGTCGCGCATCAGGGCGATCCGGTCGCCGAGTTTCAGGGCCTCGCTCAGGTCGTGGGTGATGAAGACCATCGTGCGGCCCTCCTCCCGGTGCAGCCGGGTCACCTCGTCCTGCATGTCCCGGCGGATCAGGGGGTCCAGGGCGCTGAACGGCTCGTCGAAGAGCAGCACCTCGGGGTCGACGGCCAGGGCCCGGGCCAGGCCCACCCGCTGGCGCTGGCCGCCGGACAGCTGGCCGGGACGCCGCTTCTCCATGCCGGCCAGGCCGACCTTGGCGACGAACTCGGCGGCGCGCTCCCGGCGTTCGGAGCGGCCGACGCCCTGGATCTCCAGGCCGTAGGCGACGTTGTCGAGGACGGTGCGGTGCGGGAGCAGCCCGAAGTGCTGGAAGACCATCGCGGCCCGGTGCCGGCGCAGTTCGCGCAGCCGGGCCCGGTCCATCGCGCGGACGTCCTCGCCGTCGATGGCGATGGTGCCCGCCGTCGGCTCGATCAGCCGGGTCAGACAGCGGACCAGGGTGGACTTGCCGGAGCCGGACAGGCCCATGACGACGAAGACCTCGCCCTTGCGGACGTCGAAGGAGACGTCCCGGACGGCGGCCGTGCAGCCGGTGCGGGAGCGGAGTTCTCCCGCGGGGAGGGCGCTGAGTTCGGGGTCGGCGGGGACGCGCTCGGGCTTCGGGCCGAAGACCTTCCACAGGCCGGACACCGAGAAGACGGGCTCGGCGGTGGTGGGCGGCTTGCGGGTGGGGACGGTGAGGGTCATCGCAGGTCACCTCCGATCAGGTCGACGGCCTTCTCCCCGACCATGAGCACCCCGATCATCGGGTTGACGGCGGGCATGGTCGGGAAGACGGACGCGTCGGCGATGCGGATGCCGTCGAGTCCCCGGATGCGCAGCTCGGTGTCCACGACGGCGAGTTCGTCGTCGGCGGCGCCCATCTTGCAGGTGCCGGCCGGGTGGTAGACGGTGTGGGCGGCCTTGCGGGCGTACTCGCTCAGCTCGGCGTCGCCGGTGATCTCCGGGCCGGGGCACACCTCGCGCTTGAGCCAGCCGGCCAGCGGCTCGGTCCTGGCGACCTCGCGGGCGATGCGGATGCCGTCGACCAGGGTCCGGGCGTCGTAGTCGTCCTCGTCGGTGAAGTAGCGGAAGTCCAGGGCCGGCTTGACGGCGGGGTCCGCGCTGGTCAGGTACAGCCGGCCGCGGCTCTTCGGCTTGGGGATGTTGGGGGTCATCGAGACGCCGAACTCCGGCCGCTCGTAGCCGAGGCGCTCCGGGTTGTCGGTGAACGGGATCTGGTAGAAGTGGAACATCAGGTCCGGTCCGGCGTGCTGCGGGTCGCGGCGCACGAACAGGCCCGCGTCGGAGTCCATCGCCGAGTTCTCCGGGATCGGACCGTGGGTCTCCCAGACGATGACCGACTCGGGGTGGTCGAGCAGGTTCTCGCCGACGCCCGGCAGGTCGTGCACGACGGGGATGCCGAGCGCCTCGAGGTCGGCGCGGGGGCCGATGCCGGAGTGGAGCAGCAGGCGCGGGGAGTCGACGGCGCCCGCGCACAGCACGACTTCCTGGCGGGCCCGGATCAGCAGCTCCGTGCCGTCCTTGGTGCGCACGTGCACGCCCTCGGCGCGGGTGCCGTCCAGCTCGAGCTTGTACGCCCAGGTCTCCAGCAGGATCGTCAGGTTGGGCCGCTCGTCCATCACCGGGTGGAGGTACGCCACCGACGCCGAGGACCGCTTGTTGTTCTCGGGGTGGTAGGCGAGGTCGAAGAAGCCGACGCCCTCGGTGAACGGCGCGCGGTTGAAGCCCTCGACGCGGGGTACCCCGAGCGCCGACCGGGCGGCGTCGACGAAGTCGCGGGCGATGGCGTTCCGGTCCTTCTCGTCGACGGAGACGATGTTGTTCTTCAGGCGGGCGAAGTACGCCTCCATGGGGACGGCGCCCCAGCCCTTGGCGCCGGCGGCCTCCCACTCGTCCCAGTCGGAGGGCAGGGGCTTGAAGGAGATGAGGGTGTTGTGCGAGGAGCAGCCGCCGAGGACGCGGGCGCGGCTGTGCCGGATGTGGGAGTTGCCGCGGGGCTGCTCCACCGTCGGGTAGTCGTAGTCGAGTTCGCCGCCGAGCAGGCCCATCCAGCGGCGCAGGGTGAGGACGTCGTCGCGGCCGACGTCGCTCGGGCCGCCCTCGATGACGGCGACGGTGACGTCCGGGTTCTCGGTGAGGCGGGAGGCGATGACGGAGCCTGCCGTGCCGCCGCCGATGACGACGTAGTCGTAGACGTGGGGGGTGCTGTCGGACATGGGGGTACTACTCCAGGGACTCGTACTCGGTACGGGGGAGCTGAGGGAGGGCCGGCCGGTGAGCCGAGGGGATCGGCCCGCGGGCTGAAGGGGAGGTCGGCCGGTGGGCGGGGGTCAGCCGGCGAACCAGCGCACCGGCTTCGGCGCGAGGTTCTGGTAGACGTGCTTGGTCTCGCGGTACTCGGCGAGCCCGGCGGGGCCCAGCTCGCGGCCGGTGCCGCTCCTGCCGAAGCCGCCCCACTCCGCCTGCGGCAGATAGGGGTGGAAGTCGTTGATCCAGACGGTGCCGTGCCGCAGCCGGGACGCCACCCGGCGGGCCTTCGCGGTGTCCGCGCTCCAGACCGCGCCGGCCAGGCCGTACTCGGTGTCGTTGGCGAGGCGGACGGCCTCCTCCTCGGTGCGGAAGGTCTCGACGGTGAGGACCGGGCCGAAGACCTCCTCGCGGACGACGCGCATCTCGCGGTGGCAGGCGTCGAGGACGGTGGGCTCGTAGAACCAGCCCGTCGCGGGCCGCTCGGGTGACGGTTCGGGCCGCTTGCCGCCGCAGCGCAGGACGGCACCCTCTTCGAGGGCGGAGGCGACGTACGCCTCGACCTTGGCGCGCTGCTGCTCGGAGACGAGGGGGCCGCACTCGACACCGTCCGCCGTGCCCCGGCCGAGCCTGATCTTCTGGGCGCGGCGGGCGAGTTCGGTGACGAAGCGCTCGCGGACGGACTCCTCGACGATGAGCCGGGCGCCGGCCGAGCAGACCTGGCCGCTGTGGATGAAGGCCGCGTTGAGGGCCTGGTCCACGGCGGTGTCGAAGCCCTCCTCGGTGGCGCAGGCGTCGGCGAAGACCACGTTGGGGTTCTTGCCGCCGAGTTCGAGGGCGACCTTCTTGACGGTCGGCGCGGCGGCCTGGGCGACCTTGACGCCGCTGGCCAGGCCGCCGGTGAAGGAGACCAGGTCGACGTCGGGGTGCTCGGCGAGCCGGGCGCCGACGGTGTGTCCGGGGCCGGTGACGAGGTTGGCCACTCCGGCGGGCAGGCCGGCCTCGGTGAGCAGCTCGATCAGCGCGATGGTGGTCATCGGGGTGATCTCGCTGGGCTTGATCACGAAGGTGTTGCCGGCCGCGAGCGCCGGGGCGATCTTCCAACTGGCCTGGAGGAGCGGGTAGTTCCAGGGGGTGATCAGCGCGCAGACGCCGACCGGTTCGTGGACGACCACGCTGTGGATGTCGGGCGAGCCCGCGTCGACCACCCGGCCGGGGGCCTCGGCGGCGACCAGGTCGGCGAAGTACCGGAAGGCGTCGGCGACACAGTCGATGTCGACGCGGCCCTCCTCGACGGTCTTGCCCGCGTCCCGGCTCTCCAGCAGGCCGAGTTCCTCGCGGTCGCGCACGAGGAGGGCGGCGACGCGGCGCAGCAGCGCGGCGCGTTCGGCGACCGGGGTGCCGGGCCAGGGGCCGTGGTCGAAGGCCTGCCGGGCGGCGGCCACCGCGCGGTCGGCGTCCTTCTCGTCCCCCTCGGCGACCACGGCGAACGGCCGGGCGTCCGCGGGGTCGAGGATCTCCCGGGTCGCGCCGGAGACCGCTGCCAGCCACGCGCCGTCCGCGTGGATGGTCGCCTGGGGCTGTCGTTCCGTTCTGTCCGCCATGATCGGTGTTGCCTTCCGTTCCTGTTCGGTACCCCTGTGTCACACGCGTGTCACGCTCGGGGACCGTCGCCGCCTGCCCAGGGCCCCGGCCCGGCATGCGGAATCCGCGGCCGAACGTGCTCGGGGTCACGGAAAACGGGGGTGATAACGGGGGAAAACGGAAGGCCGGCCCTGGTCAGCCGCCCGTCGGCCCCGGCGTCAGCAGCTCCCGTACGCAGCCGCGCAGCCAGGCGTGGGCCGGGTCGGCGTCATGGCGCGGGTGCCAGGCGAACCCCACCGTGATCGTGGGCAGCGGCAGCGGGATCTCGAAGGCGACCAGTCCGAGGGCGTCGGCCAGCGGGCGGCCCCACTCGGTGATCAGCCCGATGAGGTCGGTGTCGCGCAGCACGAACAGGGAGGCCGGATAGCTGCCGACGCTGCCCACGACCCGGCGCTCGAGGCCGAGTCCGGCCAGGGCGTCGTCGACGGGCCCGCGCTGTCTGCCGCGCCGGGAGACGATGAGGTGCCCCGCCGCCCCGGCGAACCGCTCGGGCGTCACCTCGCCCTCCAGCAGCGGGTGTCCGGCGCGTACGACGCCGAGCATGCGGTCCTCGCGCACGGTCTCCACATGCACCTCCGGCGCGGCCGAGTCGATCACCCCGACCTCCAGGTCGGCGATGCCCTGCCGCAGGTACGGGGCGTCGGTGTGGCTCTCGCTCAGGAAGCGCAGGCGGATGCCGGGGGCCTCGCGGGCGGCGCGGGCGAGGAGGACGGCGCCGTGGGTGGCGGCGATCATGTCGTGGCCGAGGACGGTGAAGGTGCGGGTCACCGTGCGCAGGTCGGTGTCCCGGCCCGGCGCGAACAGGGCGCGGGCCCGCTCGACCACCGCGCCGACCTCGGCGCGTACCGCGAGCGCGTGCGGTGTCGGCACCATCCGGCGGCCGGCGCGGACCAGCACCGGGTCGCCGAGCGCCTTGCGGATCCGGCCGAGGGTGCGACTCATGGCCGGTTCGGACAGGTGCAGCCGGCGGGCGGCGCCCTGCACGCTCTCCTCCTCCAGCAGCACGTCCAGCGCGACCAGCAGATTCAGGTCCAGGCCGGTGGATTGCGTCATGTGCAGGTATTCCTTGCGAAGGTTGCACTGGAAGTAATGACAGTGGCGAGCCTACGGTGAGGACGCATCCCACACCACCCACCAGCTCCCGGGAGGAGCCGTGCCCGCGCACGCCCTGACCCGTCCCGTCCTGCTCACGCTGTGCGCCTGTGTCCTGGTCGCGCAGAGCATGGTCGCGGCGATCAACCTGCTGATACCGCAACTGAGTTCGTCCGCCCTGCACCCCTCGCACACCGAGGTCCTGTGGACGGTCGACGCCTACGTCATCGTCTTCGCGGGCCTGCTCATCCCGGCCGGCGCGCTCGGCGACCGGCACGGCCGCAAGGGCGCGCTGCTCGCGGGCCTCGCCCTGTTCGCCGCGGGTGCCGCGACCAGCGCGCTGGCCCCCGGCCCGGCGCTGCTGATCGCGGGCCGGGGCCTGTCCGGGGCCGGGGCCGCGCTGATCACCCCGGCGACCATGTCGATCCTGGTGCACCTGGCCGGGCCGGAGCACCGCGCCCGGGCGATGGCGTCCTGGACGCTGGCCATCGGGCTGGGCGGCATGGCGGGCAACCTGGGCGGCGGGCTGGCCGGCCAGTACCTGTCCTGGCGGGCGCTGTTCGCCGTGATGGTGCCGCTGGCGGCCGTGCTCGCCGTCGCGGTGGCGCTGACCACCCCGCGCACCGCCCGCTCGGCGCAGGGCAGCCCGGACCCGGCCGGCACCCTGCTGCTCACCGCGGGGCTGATCGCGGTGCTGTTCGGCATCATCGAGGGGCCCGGCCACGGCTGGGCCTCGGCGCGCATCCTGACCGCGTTCACGGCGGGCGCCCTGCTGCTGGCCGCGTTCACCGGGCACGCCCTGCGCTCGCGCGCCCCGCTGTTCGACCCGCGGGTGTTCCGCTCCGCCGGACTGCGGGCGACCACGCTGGGCCTGGCGACCGGATTCTTCGGCCTGTTCGCGCTGTTCTTCGTCAACTCGCAGTACTTGCAGCAGGTCAAGGGCTACGGCCCGGCCGTGACCGGGGTCGCGATCGTGCCGCTGATCGTCGGCATGGCCCTGGTCCCGAGGTTCGCGGCCCGCTGGTCGGCGCGTCCGCGTCCGGTGGTCGGCACGGGGCTGGCGCTGATCGGCCTCGGCCTGCTGGCCGCGTCCACGGCGGACGCCCACACCCCCTACCCGCTGTACGCCTGCTGGCTGCTGGTGATCTCGGCGGGCACGGGCCTGGCCATGCCGGCGCTCACCCTGGGCGTGGTGGTGTCCCTGCCCGCACACCAGGCGGGCCTCGGCTCCGGCCTCGGCACCTCGGCCCGCGAGATCGGCGCCGCCCTCGGCGTCGCCGTCGCCGGGACCGCCCTGGCGGGCCACGCCGACTTCGCGAGCGGCATGGGCCCGGCGCTGCGGGTGGTGGGACTGACGGTCCTGGCGGCGACGGCCCTGGTCGTCCTCGGCCACCGGGCCTCCGGCCACCCGCCCCGCCCGGCTCCGGCGGCCCCCGCGGCACGGGAGCCGGTGGCCTGAGAAGACTCCGGCCGACCCCGGACGGTCTCGTCCGCTCCGGGTGGCGGGCGCCGGTGGCCTGAAACGTACGTGGGGCCCCGGTCCGCGGCACACAATGCGGGTCCCGACCGAGAGGACCCGCCGTGCGCCGTATCCCGACCTGTGTGCTGACCGACGCGGCCCCGCCCCGGGCGAGCGACGGGCACGCGCCGGACCGCTTCGTGCAGATCGGTTCCCTCACCAAGGCGCTGACCGGCACCTTGCTGGCCCGCATGGCGGAGGCGGGCGTGGTCGCACCCGACGACCCGGTCGACCGGTGGCTCCCCGCCCCGCCCGGCACCGGGATCACCCTGCTGCACCTGGCCCGGCACACCTCGGGACTCCCCCGGCTGCCGCCCGGCCTCGGCCGCCGGGACCCGTACGCGACTTTCGGCCACGCGGAGTTGGAACGGCTGGTCCGCGACCTGGACACCGTCACCGTGCGCCCGCCGGGGGACGAGGAGTACTCCAACCTCGGGTACGCCGTCCTCGGTGCCGCCCTGGCCGCCGCGGGCGGGGCGTCGTACGAGGACCTGCTGGAGGAGTACGTCCTGCGGCCGGCGGGCGTCACCGAGGTGACCGTCCGCCCGGCTCCCGCGCGGCGGCTGACGGCACCCGGCCTGCTGCCGGGAACGCGGCGCAGGCCCTGGACGATGGACGGGGCGATCCTCCCGGCGGGCGGCCTGTGGGCGACACCGCGCGCGGTCGCCGCGCTCGTCGTGGCACTGCTGGTGGAACGGCGGCTGGGCGAGCCGGGCCCGGGGTGGCAGTCGGCGGGGCCGCTGTCCTGGCACAACGGCGCGACCCGGGACGCGTCCGTGTTCGCGGGGGCGATGACGGACGGGCGGTGGGCCGTGGTGCACCGGCTGAACGGGCGGCCGGACGACACCGACCGGGCCGGGATCGCGCTGCTGCGGCGGGCGTAGGGCCGGGCCGAGGACAGCGGGGCCGGAAACGGCGAGGTCCCCTCCCGCCGTAGCGGAAGGGGACCTCGTGTGTGGAGCGCCGGGCAGGCCTTGCACCTGCATCTCCCCGCAGGAAGCGGGGCGTCTTTCCTTGGACCACCAACGCACAGTCGGCTTCCGGGAGTTCCGGTGGCCGGTGTGTGATCAACTATAGACCACACCGGCCACCGGAGTCACATCCGGACGCTCAGATGAGGCCGAGGCCGCGGACCGCCTCGCGCTCCTCCGCCAGCTCCTGGACGGAGGCGTCGATGCGGGCGCGGGAGAACTCGTTGATCTCCAGGCCCTGGACGATCTCGTACTTGCCGTCCTTGCAGGTGACCGGGAAGGAGGAGATCAGGCCCTCCGGGACGCCGTAGGAGCCGTCCGACGGGATGCCCATGGAGGTCCAGTCGCCCTCGGCGGTGCCGTTGACCCAGGTGTGCACGTGGTCGATGGCGGCGTTGGCGGCGGAGGCGGCCGACGAGGCGCCACGGGCCTCGATGATCGCGGCGCCGCGCTTGGCGACGGTCGGGATGAAGTCCTCGGCCAGCCACTTCTCGTCGTTCACGACCTCGGCGGCGTTCTTGCCGGCGACGGTGGCGTGGAAGATGTCCGGGTACTGGGTGGCGGAGTGGTTGCCCCAGATGGTCAGCCGCTTGATGTCGGCGACCGAGGTGCCCGTCTTCTTCGCGAGCTGGGTCAGCGCGCGGTTGTGGTCCAGGCGGGTCATCGCGGTGAAGCGCTCGGCCGGGACGTCCGGCGCGGCGGCCTGCGCGATGAGCGCGTTGGTGTTGGCCGGGTTGCCGACGACGAGCACCTTGATGTCGTCCGCCGCGTGGTCGTTGATGGCCTTGCCCTGCGGCTTGAAGATGCCGCCGTTGGCCTCCAGCAGGTCACCGCGCTCCATGCCCTTGGTGCGCGGGCGGGCGCCCACCAGCAGGGCCACGTTGGCGCCGTCGAACGCCACGTTCGGGTCGTCGGTGATGTCGATGCCCTGGAGCAGCGGGAAGGCGCAGTCGTCCAGCTCCATGGCCGTGCCCTCGGCGGCCTTCAGCGCGGGGGTGATCTCCAGGAGGCGCAGCTTGACCGGCACGTCCGCGCCGAGCAGCTGGCCGGAGGCGATGCGGAAGAGCAGGGCGTAACCGATCTGGCCGGCCGCGCCGGTGACGGTGACGTTCACGGGAGTGCGGGTCATGGCGTTCTCCGTATGACAGCTGGCGGTGGGGCGTCCCTGCCCCGGGCGGATGATCGATCTCTTGGTATCAAGAGAGATCAGCGGTCAGGCTATCGCGCATCCGGCATGTGAGACCCCCGGGGCCGTGTGGCTCACCCCACAAGGGGACCAGTGGGGCGTAACGCCTGGCCGGCGGCGCGGACGGGAGAACGAACGGCGGCCGTCGGCCGTCCGGGAGAGGTGGGACGACGACGGCCGCCGGTGGGGGCCGGAGTTCCGGACTCCCGTGGGGGTACGGTCCGCGTGCCCGGGATCCGGCCGGCTATGCGCGCCTACCGGAATTTCTCACTCCGTGCAGCCGGTCTGGCCCGACGCGAGCGTGGCGCACGCCCTGGCCTGGGCCGGGTCCCGTACGGCGACCATCGGGGTGTACCCGATGGTGTCCCCTACGGCGGTGATGTCGCCCGTCTGCCGGTCCTTGCCCGCGGTGACCCGCACCGTGTCGCCCGGCGCGCCGCTGGTGATCCGGCCCCAGACCGTGCCGCAGACCTTGCTGTAGCGGACCTCCAGGGTGGTGGTGCCGACGGTGGCGGTCTTGGCGGTGGACACCAGGTCGCCGCCGCACCCCATGGCCTCGGCGTCCTTGCCGGTGCAGGCGGATCCGGCGCACTTGACGCCGGGCGGCGGGGTGGCCGGGGCGGAGGCCTTCGGGGAGGGCTTGGCCGCGTCGGCCGTGCCGTCGCCGTCGCGGTGGGTGAGGTAGAAGACCCCGCCGATGAGGGCGAGCACGCCGACCAGCCCCGCGAAGAACATCACCACCTGCTGACGGCGCGCGGACCACCGCTCTCCCGGCGCGGGGCGCCCCTCGGGAGCACGGGCGGTGCCGGGCACGGCGCCGGTGACCGGGGTCCCGACGGCCGGGGTACCGACGGGCGGGGTGCCGAGGGGGCGGGTGGCGTCGAGTCCGGCCGGGGTGCCGGCGGCAGCGGGCGGGGTGGCGGCCGCGGCCGCGTTCGGCCGGACCGAGGACCGGGCACCCGGCCGGGCGCTCGCCGGGGAGGGGCCTCGGTAACCGGCCACGCCCCAGGAGTTCTTGACGGGCGTGTCCGCACGGGAGCCGCTGTCGCCGGCCGTGCCCCCGCTCTTCCCGCTCGCCCCGCCGGAGCCGCTCACCGCGCCGGAGCCGGAGCCGTCCCGGGCGGCCGTGCCCGCGTCACCGCCGGCCGCGCCCCCGTCCGTCCCACCGTCACGGACGCCGGTGCCGGCGTCCCGGGCCGACGGCTGGGCCGGGACGGCCGGCGTGGCCCAGCCGGGGCCGGCGCTCCCCGACGCCACGGCGGTACCGGCACCGCCCTTCCCGAAACCCTTCCCCGAGCCCTTGCCGAGCCCCTTGCCGACGCCCTGTCCGGCGCTGACGGCGGCCCCCTTCCCGGCAGCCTGGCCCACGCCCTTGCCGAGATCCGGACCGGCGCTCTTGCCGAGGCTCGGACCGACGCCCTCGCCGGCGCTCCTGCGGTCGCTCTCCCCCTCCGCGATCCGCAGCGCCTGCAACGTGCTGCCGTCCCGCAACTCCGCCCGGCTCCACGCGCGTTCGGCCAGTTCCCACAGGGTGGTCAGCGGTCCCGTAGGGGTGCCGGTGACCTCGGCGAGGGCGATGACCGCGCCCTTGGGCGCCAGCAGCCGGCCGTCCAGGTACCGCTCCCAGGACGTCGTGCCGTAGCCCGTCCGGTCGGCCAGTGCCGCGACGCCCAGACCGCCGCGGTCCACGAGTTGCCGCAGTTCGTCGGTGAACTCCCTGATCTGCGGATCCAGATCGTCCGGCAAGGCTTTCCATCGAGGCATGGGTTCCCCCTCTTCCCCCGGTCGTGCTGTCGAACTCACGCACCCCGGCCACCCACAGGGATGCGTTGACCAAGGATCCCAGTTCCCGGAGCCGGGCGCACACCGGCGAAGGCCGGCGGCCGCGCGGGAACGGGGAGATACGGCGGGCGGCCCGCGCCCCCGGGCGGGAGACGCGGGCCACCAGGCGTACCGCGGGCGCTACTTGGTGAGCGTGAAGTGCAGGATGTCCTTCAGGAAAGGCAGCTTCAGCAGCGGGTCGGGCTGGATCATCAGCGCCAGCAGGACGATCGCCAGGCCCAGGACGCCGTACGTGGCGATGTCCGTGAAGCGGGAACGTACGGCGAGCATGCCGACGTCGGGCAGCAGCCAGCGCAGCACCGCGCCGCCCAGCAGCGCGAGACCGATGATCAGCGTGCCCGCGCGGAACGCGTCCAGCGCGGTCACCAGCAGGCCGAGCGCGACCAGGCCGACGACGGTGAGCAGCGGCCACTGCCGGGCGGGCGCCGGGGCGTCACCGGGCGCGGCACGGCCGCCGCCCTCGGGCCGGGCGGTGTCCTTCTTGCGCCATCTCCTGGGCGGTATCCGCCCGGCGCCGCCGCGCGGGAAGCGGCGCCCGCGGGCCGGTCCGGCCGGCGTGGCGCCCCTTTCCCGCAGGGTCGGTTCCGCGTGCCCGCGGGCGTTCTCAGCCGGCACTGCGCTCCGCCGCCTCGACCACGTTGACCAGCAGCTGGGCCCGGGTCATCGGGCCGACACCGCCGGGGTTCGGGGAGATCCAGCCGGCCACCTCGGTCACGTCCGGGTGGACGTCGCCGACGATCTTGCCCTCGGCGTTGCGGGAGACGCCGACGTCCAGGACGGCCGCGCCGGGCTTGACGTCCTCGGCGCGGATCAGGTGCGGGGAGCCGGCCGCCGCGATGATGATGTCGGCGCGCTTGAGGTGGGCGGACAGGTCACGGGTGCCGGTGTGGCACTGGGTGACGGTGGCGTTCTCGCTGCGCCGGGTGAGCAGCAGCGGCATCGGGCGGCCGATGGTGACACCGCGGCCGACGACCACGACCTCGGCGCCCTTGATCTCCACGCCGTGGCGGCGCAGCAGGGTGAGGATGCCGTTGGGGGTGCAGGGCAGCGGGGCGGGCTCGTTCAGGACCAGCCGGCCGAGGTTCATCGGGTGCAGGCCGTCGGCGTCCTTGGCCGGGTCCATCAGCTCCAGGACGCGGTTCTCGTCGATGCCCCGGGGCAGCGGCAGCTGGACGATGTAGCCGGTGCAGGCCGGGTCGTCGTTCAACTCGCGGACGACCGCCTCGATCTCCTCCTGGGTGGCCGTGGCGGGCAGCTCGCGCTGGATGGAGGCGATGCCCACCTGGGCGCAGTCGCGGTGCTTGCCGGCGACGTACTTCTGGCTGCCGGGGTCGTCCCCGACCAGGATCGTGCCGAGGCCGGGCGTGACGCCCTTCTCCTTCAGCGCCGCCACGCGGGCGGTCAGATCGGACTTGATCTCGGCTGCGGTGGCCTTGCCATCGAGAATCTGGGCGGTCATGTCCCCATCCTCGCGGATGACCCGTCCCCGGTTCCAATCCGGGTGCCCCGGCTTGGCCGTTGATGTTGCACTTGCACAACGTCTGAGGTCACCGGCTGGACAAATGTCGACTCTTGCCAGGACGATGATCGGCGCAGTACCGCGGTCTGGTGGGGGGCAAACCGCTCAGTTCCTGACGTTCCTCCGTGCCTTCCGCGCCGTCCCCGAAGTGTTAACAGAGGAAATCCGTCATGAGTTACGGCTCGCCCAACCCCGGCTACGGTCCGCCCCAGGACCCCCAGCAGCCCTACGGCTACCCGCAGCAGGGCCAGCCCGGTTACGGCTACCCGCAGGCACCCGGCCTCCCGCCTCAGGACGGTGGTTACGGCGGTTACGGCTACCCGCAGGCACCGGGCTTCCCGGGTGGCCCGGCCCCGCGCGTGGCCTCGATGGGCCGCCGCTTCGGTGCCCGTCTGATCGACGCCGTCGTCTTCGGCGTGATCTACGGCATCCTGATCGTGGTCGGTGTCGCCGGCATGGTCGGCGAGGCCGAGAAGTGCGACCCGTCGTCGATCGGCTACGAGACCTGCATGGACAACGCCGGCTCGGGCATCGCCGGCGGTCTGGCCGCGGCCATCGGTGTCATGGCGGTGATCGGCCTGGTCTACGAGTGGCTGATGACCGGTCTGTTCGGCGCGACCCTCGGCAAGCTGGCCGTCGGTATCCGCGTGGTCAAGGTCGAGAACGGCCAGAAGCCGGGCCTGGGCAAGTCGTTCCTGCGCTGGATCATCCCCATCGTGGGCAGCTTCGCCTGCGGAATCGGCCAGTTGGTCGTCTACCTGTCCCCGTTCTGGGACAAGTCCGGCCGCCAGCAGGGCTGGCACGACAAGGCCGCGAGCACCATGGTCGTCCAGAACTGACCGTACGCGCCCACGGAAGCCGTGCACTCTCGAGGTGCACGGCTTCCGCGCGTACTCCCGCCCGCAGACCGGCGAGGCGGGAGCACGCTCAGGTGCGGGGCTCAGTGGAAGAAGTGGCGCGTGCCCGTGAAGTACATGGTCACGCCCGCCTTCTTGGCGGCCTCCACGACCTGCTCGTCGCGGATGGAGCCGCCCGGCTGGACGATCGCCCGGACGCCGGCGTCGATCAGGATCTGCGGGCCGTCGGGGAAGGGGAAGAAGGCGTCGGAGGCCGCGTAGGCGCCCCGGGCCCGCTCCGCGCCGGCCCGCTCGACGGCCAGCTTGCAGGAGTCGACGCGGTTGACCTGGCCCATGCCGACGCCGACCGAGGCGCCGTCCTTGGCGAGCAGGATCGCGTTGGACTTCACCGCCCGGCACGCCCTCCAGGCGAAGGCGAGTTCCTTCAGCTCCGCCTCGGACAGCGCCTCGCCGCTGGCCAGCGTCCAGTTGGCGGGGTCGTCGCCGTCGGCCTGGAGCCGGTCGGTGATCTGGAGCAGCACACCGCCGTCGATGTGCTTGGCCTCGCCCGCGTTCGCCGGGGCGCCGGGGGCCTTCAGCACGCGGATGTTCTTCTTCTTCGCGAGGGCCTCCAGCGCGCCCTCCTCGTAGTCCGGGGCCACGATGACCTCGGTGAAGATCTCGGCGACCTGCTCGGCCATCTCCTTGCTGACCGGCCGGTTCACGGCGATCACACCGCCGAACGCGGACAGCGGGTCGCAGGCGTGCGCCTTGCGGTGCGCCTCGGCGACGTCCGCGCCGACCGCGATGCCGCAGGGGTTGGCGTGCTTGATGATCGCGACGCAGGGCTCGTCGTGGTCGTACGCGGCACGGCGGGCGGCGTCCGTGTCCGTGTAGTTGTTGTACGACATCTCCTTGCCGTGCAGCTGCTCGGCCTCGGCGAGACCGCCGGCGCCGTCCACGTACAGGGCGGCGTCCTGGTGCGGGTTCTCGCCGTAGCGCAGGGTGGCCTTGCGCGTGTAGGTGGTGCCCGTGAAGTCCGGGAAGCGGGACTCGTCGGCGGGGGCGTAGGCCGCGGCGAACCAGGAGGCGACGGCGAGGTCGTACTCCGCGGTGTGCCGGAACGCCTCGGCGGCCAGCCGCTTGCGCGTGGCGAGGTCGAAGCCGCCGTCCTTGACCGCGGCGAGGACGTCGGCGTACCGCTCCGGGCTGGTGACCACGGCCACGGACGGGTGGTTCTTGGCGGCGGCGCGGACCATCGAGGGACCGCCGATGTCGATCTGCTCCACGCACTCGTCGGGCGACGCGCCGGAGTCGACGGTCTCGCGGAACGGGTAGAGGTTCACCACGACCAGGTCGAACGGCTCCACACCCAGCTCGGCGAGCTGCTCACGGTGGCTGTCCAGGCGCAGGTCGGCGAGGATGCCCGCGTGCACCTTGGGGTGCAGGGTCTTCACCCGGCCGTCCAGGCACTCGGGGAAGCCGGTCAGCTCCTCGACCTTGGTGACGGGGACGCCGGCGGCGGCGATCCGGCCGGCCGTGGAGCCGGTGGAGACCAGCTCCACACCGGCCTCGTGCAGCCCGCGGGCCAGCTCTTCGAGCCCGGTCTTGTCATAGACGCTGACAAGCGCACGGCGGATGGCCCGCTTGGCGTTGCTCTCGGCGCTCACTGGATAACTACCTTTCGTCCCTCAATGCGATAGCCGTGGCGGGCGAGCCGTCCCACGACCTCTACGAGCAGCCTTCGCTCGACTTCCTTGATGCGCTCGTGCAGCGCGCTCTCGTCGTCCTCGTCGCGGATCTCGACCACGCCCTGGGCGATGATCGGCCCGGTGTCGACGCCGTCGTCGACGAAGTGGACGGTGCAGCCGGTCACCTTGGCGCCGTACGCGAGCGCGTCGCGGACGCCGTGGGCGCCGGGAAAACTGGGGAGCAGGGCGGGGTGGGTGTTGACGAAGCGTCCGCCGAACCGGGCCAGGAACTCCTTGCCGACGATCTTCATGAACCCGGCGGAGACCACGAGGTCGGGCTCGTGGGCGGCGACGGCCTCGGCGAGGGCGGCGTCCCACTCCTCGCGGGTGCCGTAGTCCTTGACCTTTCGCACGAAGGTGGCGATGCCGGCGCGCTCGGCCCGGGCCAGCCCCTCGATGCCTTCACGGTCGGCGCCCACGGCCACGACCCGGGCGCCGTACGCCTCGGGGCCGACGGCGGCGATCTCGTCCAGCAGCGCCTGCAAGTTGGTGCCGGAGCCGGAGACCAGCACGACGAGGCGCTTGACTGCCGGGCCGGCGGAGGTGGCGGCCACGATGGGGCCCTTTCTCGGGTTGCGATCCGTGTTCGGCCGGTTTGTACGGTCGTACGAATGCTTCACGCCCCCGGATACGGGGAAGTCTACGAAGCGGCCGGCCGTCAGCAACGATACCGGCACTCCGGACGGGCCCCCCGGGACGGGTCTCCGGCCGGACGGTAGCGTTCGCGGGGAATCACGAGAGAGCAACCTCGGGAACGCGGTCGTCGTGCGGTGCGTTCACCGAGAGGAAGCTCACGACGGAACTGCCGTAGTCACCTAGGGGAAGACGCTCTTTTGATGCCCGATCGCAGCCTGCGACACCTCACGTTCCCGCCGCGCCCGGCCCAGGGAGGCGAGTGGGGCGCCGCACTGCTGCGCGAGCGCCCCTCCTCGCCGCCGGCCCACACCCCGGGAGGCGGGGGCGACGGCTCCGGGCGGGGCGGTTTCGGACAGGGCGGCTCCGGTGGCTCGGGTCAGGGCGGGTACGACGGCTCGGGGCACGGTGGCTCCGGTCAGGGCGGGCACGGCGGCTCGGGACACGGTGGCTCCGGGCAGGGTGGTGAGCGGCAGGACGACAATCCGTTCGCGCCGCCGCCGGAGGGCGCTCCGGACCGGCCCTGGCGGCCCCGGACTCCGGGACATCAGGGAGATCCGGGGGGCGCGGGCGGCCCCGGGTACGGGCCGGGGCAGGGTCCTGGCACGGGGCAGCAAGGCCAGCAGGGGCAGGGTCATGGGTACGCCCCGTGGCCGAGGGCCGGTGCGGGGCAGGGCCCCGGTCAGGGCGAGGGTCAGGGTCAGGGGCCCGGGGGCGGGGCGCCCTGGGGCAGTCAGTGGAGTGACCGGCAGCCCGGCCGCTCCCCCGACGGCTTCGGCCAGCGGCCGGGCGGCGGGCCGCAGGGGCCCGGCGGACCGACCGGCCCCGGCATGCGCTGGGACCCGAGGGACCCGGCCCAGCGCCGCGCGCGGTACGCCCTGCTGTCCGGCATGTGGGCCGTCTTCTTCGTCCTGTTCAGCTGGCCGTACGTGGCGCTGCTGCTGGGCGCGCTGTCCCTGTACTGGGGCAGCAGCGCGCTGCGCGCCAAGCCGCGCTCCCAGGCGCCGGACGCCCCGGCGGCCCCGCCCGGCCGGCCGCAGACGACGGCGGCCGTCGGCGGCCTGATCACGGCGTCCCTGGCGCTGGTCCTGGTGGCCTCCACGTTCACCGTGCAGCTGGTCTACCGCGACTACTACACCTGTGTCGGCGACGCCCTCACCCATGAGGCCAAGCAGTCCTGCGAGACCCTGCTGCCGCGCGAGCTGCGGGGCGTACTGGGCGACCAGAACTGACATCACCGCTCACCCGGGGCCGCTCATCCGGAGGAGCCGGGACGGGGCTCCGGTGCAGCTGGTGCTTCCGGTGGTTCCGGGACTGCGGACGGCTGTCCGGCGGGTGACGGCTCGGTGGCCGACTGCCCGGCGGGTGACGGCTCGGTGGCGGGCTGCCCGGCGGGTGACGGCTCGGTGGCGGGCTGCCCGGCGAGGGGCAGGTCGGTGGCCGGTGTGACGGCGGGGCCGGACGCGGCCTGCCTCAGGGCCGCCCAGCGCGAGGTGCGGGTCACGTCGTCGTGCCAGTCCCCGGCGCGGGACTCGGTGAACGGCGTGGGGAACGGGTCCTCGGCGGGAAGGAAGTCGTAGAGGTCCTCCTCGGCGGCCTCGGCCGCGGGCTCCGCCTGCGCGGGAACCTTCCGTCTGCCCCAGCCCCACCGCCCGGCCCCGGTGCCTCCCGCACGGCCGCCCGGCCCTGGCACCGCGCCGTCCCGAGCGGGAGCCCCGGGGCCGCCCGCGCCCGCCTCCGCCACCCGTCCCGTACCCGACTCCGTCGCCCGGCCAGGGTCCGGGTCCGCCGTCCCGTCAGGGTCCGGTGTCTCGTCGGTCGCCCCCGGCCTCGCCGGGCCGGTGGGCGCGACGGCCACCGTCCTGCCGCCGCCGTTCTCCTCTCGCGCCCCCTTCTGCGCCGTACTCCCCGCCCCCTTCTGCGCCGTACTCCCCGCCCCCTGCGCCGGTCCCTCGCCGGAGCGCGGGCGCCGGCCGCGCAGCAGCCGCCAGGCGCGGCCGATCAGGGCCACCGGCAGCGCGAACACCGCCGTCCAGAGCCCGGCCGCTCCCCCGGCGCGCGGCCACAGCGGGCCGAGGCGGGACAGCGCGGCCACGCCCAGGGGGCCGCCGGCCAGCGCGGTGAGCAGGGCGACGGCCACCGCGCAGACCGCCGCCGTCAGCAGCACCACCCCGGCGGTCCGGCCGGCCGACCAGCGGGCCCGGGCCGGCTCCCCGGGTCCCGGTGGCGGCACCGCCGCCCGCGCCACGAACCACCCCGCCGTCATCCCGGCCACCGCCGGCACCAGCCCCACCACCCAGTGCTGCGGCGTACCGGCGCCCGGTTCCGGCACCGCGGCCAGCAGCGGGAACGGCGGCAGCAGCGGGGCGGGGTCGGACGCGAACGGGTCGACCAGGTGTCCGGCCCCCAGGGCGAACCCGGGGCCGAGGGCGTAGGAGGCGGCCCACAGCGCGGCGTTGGGGATCAGCGCGACGCCGAGCAGCAGCACGGCGAACCGGCCCGTCCAGCCCTCCGTCAGCTGGAGGAAGGACGCCCGCGCCGCCGCGCCGTGCCACACCAGCGACACCCCGACCAGCAGGGCGCCCCCGCCGAGCAGCACGGCGGTGGCGGCACCGGCGGCCCGTGCCGCCGCGCCCAGGCGGGCCCGCTCGTCCGTGCCGAACACCGGCCGCCGCACCCGTTCCGGCAGCACCGCGAGCACGCGCAGCAGGGGCTCGGCCGGGCAGCCGTGGCCCGCCCACACCCCGGCACCGGCCGCGCTCGCCACCACGGTCGGCAGACACACCGTCAGCCAGCCCCAGTGGGGTCGCAGTTCACCGCCGGAGCAGTACAGCGCCGCGGCGACGCCGACACCCAGATAGCCGAGGACCACGCCGGTCCACGCCGTGCGCGCGGGCACCGGTGGCGGGCCGTCCGGTTCGGCGGGCGCGTCGGTGGCGTCCCGCGCCGCCCGGTACAGCAGCCACACCGGCAGGACGAGCAGCAGCAGCGGGGTGACGCCGACGGGCATGGGGGTGCCGGAGAGCGTGTCGGTGCGGACCAGTTCGACGCCGTGTCCCAGCAGCCACAGGGCGGCGGTGACGTGCAGCGCGCCGGCCGGTCCGTTGTCGGGGTACGGCGAGCTGACCCACAGCGCCATGACGAGGACCGCCATGGCGCCGAGGCCCAGACCGGCCGCGACGGCTCCGCCCAGCAGGCTCGCGGCGAGTCCGGGCGAGCGGTCGCGCAGCCGGGAGAGGGCGGGTGACGACGAGGGGCGCACGGTCATCCGGATCACGCACGCCATGCTCCCAACGACACGCGCTTTCCCGGTGTAACGGGCGAACCCCCGATGTGTCGCCCAATATATGTTTATGTTCTTTTTCGTACGAAAGGGTGCATGGTGACGACGCAGACCCCTGCCGGCCCGCCACCGTCGGGCAACCGCCGACGCCTGCGCCGGTCCCGGCCGCTGACGCCGGTTCAGGAGCCCGCCGGACGGACGGCTCCCGGCCCCGCGGACACGGAACCGGAGCCACGGGCCGGCCTGCCCGATGTCCCGTCCGACCAGCCGCGGCAGTTGACGCCCGCTCAAGCCTTCGACGCCCTCTACGCCTTCTGCGCCCCCGCCCTCGTACGCCAGACCTATCTGCTCACCGGGCGCCGGGAGCTGGCCCGCGAGGCGGTGGAACGCGCCTTCCAGCTGGCCTGGCAGCGCTGGCCGGACGTGGCCCGGGACCGGGATCCGGCCGGATGGGTGCGCGCGGTGGCGTACGACTGCGCGCTCTCCCCCTGGCACCGCTTCCGCCCCCGGCACCGGTCCCCGGAGCCTCCGCCCGCCGACCCGGCCGACCGGGAGCTGCTGCACGCGCTGCTCACGCTGCCCCCGGCGTACCGGCGCACGCTCGTCCTGTACGACGGTGTGGGGCTCGACCTGCCGGAGACGGCGGCGGAGACGGAGGCGAGCACCCCGGCCGCCGCCAGCCGGCTGACCCATGCGCGCGAGGCGGTGGCCGCGCGGCTGCCGGAGCTGGCCGATCCCGCCGCGCTCCACCGCCGGCTGCTCGAACTGGCCTCGGCCGAGCGGCTGGGCGCGGCCCGGCCGACCCATGTGCGCACCGGCTCCGAGCGCCGGAACGTCTTCTGGACCCGGGCGGCCATCGCCTTCACGGTGACGATCGTCGGCGCGACGACGCTCACGCTGCGGACGGCACCGACGCGCTACGAACCGCCGATCGCTCCGGCGCAGGCCGTGCGGGGAGTACCGGCGGTGGGCGGGATGGGCCCGCTGTCGCGGGAGGACCGGGAACTGCGCGAGAAGCTGAGGAAGGCGGAGACCAGCGGCCCGGAGAGGGTGTTTCCGGAGGCACGGTGAACCGCGGTGGACAAGGTCCGCCGAGCCGCCTGGCCGGGCTGCAACCGCCTGGTCGTGCTGGGGGGTGTCCGGCTGTCGGGCCCGGGCGTCCCCTTCGGCGCGTCCGCGAGACGTCGGCAGGCCCGCCCCGGACGACGGGGCGGGCCTGCCGATGACGGGCCGGGGCCGGTCAGGCCGAGAGGATCTCCCGGGCCAGCTTCGCCGTCTCGGTCGGGGTCTTGCCGACCTTGACGCCGGCGGCCTCCAGGGCCTCCTTCTTGGCCTGTGCGGTGCCGGAGGAGCCGGAGACGATGGCGCCGGCGTGACCCATGGTCTTGCCCTCCGGCGCGGTGAAGCCCGCGACGTAACCGACGACCGGCTTCGTCACGTTCTCCTTGATGAACGCCGCGGCACGCTCCTCGGCGTCACCGCCGATCTCACCGATCATCACGATGAGGTCGGTCTCGGGGTCGTCCTGGAACGCGGCCAGGGCGTCGATGTGGGTGGTGCCGATGATCGGGTCACCACCGATGCCGACGGCGGTGGTGAAGCCGATGTCCCGCAGCTCGTACATCATCTGGTAGGTCAGCGTGCCGGACTTCGACACCAGGCCGATGCGGCCCGGCTTGGTGATGTCGCCCGGGATGATGCCGACGTTCGACTGGCCCGGGGTGATGATGCCGGGGCAGTTCGGGCCGATGATGCGGGTCTTGTTGCCCTTCTTGCCGGCGTACGCCCAGAACGCGGCCGTGTCGTGCACGGCGATGCCCTCGGTGATGACGACGGCCAGCGGGATCTCGGCGTCGATGGCCTCGACGACCGCGTCCTTCGTGAACTTCTCCGGCACGAAGATGACGGAGACGTTGGCGCCGGTGGCCTCGATGGCCTCCTTGACGGTGCCGAAGACGGGTACCTCGGTGCCGTCGAAGTCCACGGTCTGACCCGCCTTGCGCGGGTTCACGCCGCCCACGACGTTCGTGCCGTCACCGAGCATGAGCTTGGTGTGCTTCATGCCGGTGGCGCCGGTCATGCCCTGGACGATGACCTTGCTGTCCTTGTTGAGCCAGATAGCCATGGTGGTTTGAGTCCTCGTCCTCGTACTTACTTGGCGGCGGCCAGCTCGGCGGCCTTGTCGGCCGCGCCGTCCATGGTGTCGACGCGCTGCACCAGCGGGTGGTTGGCGTCCGTGAGGATCTTCCGGCCCAGCTCGGCGTTGTTGCCGTCGAGGCGGACGACGAGCGGCTTCTCGACCTTCTCGCCGCGGTCCTCAAGGAGCTTCAGGGCCTGCACGATGCCGTTGGCGACCTCGTCGCAGGCGGTGATGCCACCGAAGACGTTCACGAAGACGGACTTCACGTCCGGGTCGCCCAGGATGATCTCCAGGCCGTTCGCCATGACCTGGGCGGAGGCGCCGCCACCGATGTCCAGGAAGTTGGCGGGCTTGACGCCGCCGTGCTTCTCACCGGCGTACGCGACGACGTCCAGGGTGCTCATGACGAGACCGGCGCCGTTGCCGATGATGCCGACCTCGCCGTCCAGCTTGACGTAGTTGAGGCCCTTCTCCTTGGCGGCCGCCTCGAGCGGGTTGGCGGCGGCCTTGTCGTGGAGCTCGTCCCAGTCGTGGCGGAACTCGGCGTTGTCGTCCAGCGACACCTTGCCGTCGAGGGCGATGACCTCACCGGAGGCGACCTTGGCCAGCGGGTTGACCTCGACCAGGAGGGCGTCCGACTTGATGAAGGTGTCCCACAGCTTGACCAGGACGTTCGCGACCTTGTCCGCGACCTCGGCCGGGAACTTGGCGGCCTCGACGATCTCGCGGGCCTTGGCCTCGTCCACACCGTCGATGGCGTCGATCGCGATCTTGGCGACGGCCTCGGGGCGGGTGGCCGCCACCTCCTCGATCTCCATGCCGCCCTCGACGGAGGCGATGGAGAGGAAGGTGCGGTTGGCGCGGTCGAGGAGGAAGGAGACGTAGTACTCCTCGAGGATCTCCGGCGCGGTCTCGGCGATCATGACCTTGTGGACCGTGTGGCCCTTGATGTCCATGCCGAGGATGTCCGTCGCACGGGCGACGGCCTCGTCCGGGGTGGCGGCCAGCTTCACGCCACCGGCCTTACCGCGGCCACCGACCTTCACCTGCGCCTTGACGACGGACTTGCCGCCGAGCCGCTCGGTGATCTCGCGCGCCGCCTCAGGCGTGTCGATGACTTCACCGGCCAGCACCGGTACATCGTGCTTGGCGAAGAGGTCCCTCGCCTGGTACTCGAACAGGTCCACGCGCTTCCGTCCCTATCAGTGATCTCGCGGTTCGTTGGATGCGTGGGCGTGCCGCGAAGGGCAACGTGACGTCCGCTTGTCACAAGGGAGGCGCACACGGTGTCCGAGCGCGCGGCATGTCCGTCTCGCAGGTTATCGCCGCTTGAGGGGGCTCCCTAAATCGAGGGTCACACACGAGCGGTGATACCTGTCACATGATGCCGCGTTCCCTGGCACGGGGTGCCGTCGTATGGGTGCGGTTGCGTGCCCACGCGCATTCTGCGCGGTCTACACGGTCTGCGCGGTCTCACCGGGCCGGGACGGTCCCGGTGAGACGCGCGGAGGTCAGGCCGGGTCGGGTACGGGCAGCGGGCGCTTCTCCAGGGCCGCCGCCATCACCTCGGGGAACAGGTCGGGGGTGCAGGCGAAGGCCGGGGCGCCCAGCGCGGCGAGCGCCGCCGCGTGTTCCCGGTCGTACGCGGGCGCACCCTCGTCCGACAGCGCGAGCAGCGCCACGAACTGCACCCCGGACGCCTTCATCGCGGCGACCCGCTTGAGCATCTCGTCGCGGATGCCGCCCTCGTACAGGTCGCTGATCAGCACGACGACGGTCTCGGCCGGCCGGGTGATCCGCTCCTGGCAGTAGGCGAGCGCCCGGTTGATGTCCGTGCCGCCGCCGAGCTGGGTGCCGAAGAGCACGTCGACGGGGTCGTCCAGCTGGTCGGTGAGGTCGACGACCGCCGTGTCGAAGACGACGAGCCGGGTGCTGATCGACCGCATGGAGGCGAGGACCGCGCCGAACACCGACGCGTAGACCACGGACGCCGCCATCGACCCGGACTGGTCGATGCAGAGCACGACCTCCTTCTTCACCGACCGCGCGGCCCGCCCGTAGCCGATCAGCCGCTCGGGCACGATCGTGCGGTACTCCGGAAGGTAGTGCTTGAGGTTGGCCGCGATGGTGCGGTTCCAGTCGATGTCGTGGTGGCGTGGGCGCTGGACGCGCGCGCTGCGGTCCAGGGCGCCGGTGAGGGTGGCCCGGGTGCGGGTGGCGAGCCGCTTCTCCAGTTCCTCGACCACCTTGCGCACCACCGCGCGGGCCGTCTCCCGGGTCGTCTCGGGCATCGCCTTGTGCAGCGAGAGCAGCGTGCCGACCAGGTGCACGTCGGGCTCCACCGCCTGGAGCATCTCCGGCTCCAGCAGCAGGGAGGCCAGGCCGAGCCGGTCGATGGCGTCGCGCTGCATGACCTGGACGACGGAGGACGGGAAGTAGTCGCGGATGTCCCCGAGCCAGCGCGCCACGGACGGTGCCGACGCGCCGAGCCCGGCCGAACGGTCCCGCCCCGTCTGCGCCTTGTCCCCCCTGCCGTAGAGCGCGGCCAGTGCGCCGTCCATCGCCGCGTCCCGGCCGGACAGCGTGCATCCGGTGCCGTCGGCCTGGTCCCCGCCGAGCACCAGGCGCCAGCGCCGCAGCCGCTCCCGCGCCGGGTCGGCCGCCTGTACCGATGCCTGTGCCGATGCCTGTACTGGTGCCGGTGACTGTCCGGCCGTCGTGTCCGTCATGTGCCCACCCCCGCGAGGCTCTCGTGGTCTGTCGTCTCCGTCGTGCCCGTCGTGTCCGTCGTGTCCGTGCCGTCGTCCGCCGTCAGGCCGAGCAGCAGCCGGAGCACGGGCAGTACGGCGTCGGCGCGCGCGGTGTCCGGTTCGGCGGCGAACCCGGGGACCGCGGCGGCCTGGGCGGCACCGCCCGGACGGTCGCCGGGGCCGCGCCGGACCAGTTCGCCGAGGGTTCTGCGCACCCCCGGCTCGTACGCGGCGAAGGTGCGCCGCAGCAGTGGCAGGACGTCCGTGAAGGCGTCCGCCGGCACCCCGGTCAGCCAGGTGTCGAGCAGGCCGAGCAGCCGCTCGTCGTGGACCAGCAGCAATCCGCCCCCGCCGCCGGCGAAGCCCTCGATCCAGGCGGCGGCAGCGGCGGGCGGCGTGCCCGGTGACAGCGCGAGCCCCATCAGCCGGGCCGCCTCCTCGGGCCGCAACGCGCCGTCGTCCAGCAACAGCCGCACGGCCCGCCCCCGGATGACACCGGGCGCGGTGTCCCGCAGCGACAACGCCCGCAACACCCCCCGCCAGCGCTCCCGCAGACCCCCACCGACCACACGCCCCGCTCCGCCCCCGGAAAGCGCGCCGCCCTTACCGGGAGCCTGGTCGTCCCCGTGGAGGGTCCGACGGTCCTCGCCGGGGGCCTCGCTGTGGCTGGCTTGGCCGTCCTCGCCGAAAGCCTGGCCGTCCTTGCCGGGTGCCTGGCCGTCCTTGCCGGGTGCCTGGCCGTCCTTGCCAACGACCCCGCCGTCCCCGCCAGGGGCCCGGCCGGCCTCACCAGGGACCCGGTCCTCCCCACCAGGAGCCCGGTCATCCCCACCAGGGACCCGATCGTCCCCGCCAGCGCCCCGGCCGTCCCCGCCGCGGGCCTGGCCGTCTCCCTCCTGACCGGCGCCTTCTTCGCCACCGGATCCGTCTCCGGGCCGGTCCCCGGCGACTACGCCACCAGCCTCTCCGGCGCCGGCGGATGCGCCGTCGGCCTGCCCGGCTCCCGTGGATGCGCCGTCGGCCTCCCCGCTCGTCGTGGCCAGGCTCTCCGTCAGCAGGCCCACCGCCGTGTGTACGGCGTCCACATGGGCCCGCATCTCCTCCGCGGCGTCCGCGTCGAGGGCGCCGCAGGCCGGGGGCAGACCGACGAAGACGCGCTCGGCGAGCCCCGCGGCGACCTCGGCCAGCGCCCCGGTGTCGGTGCCGCGCACGTCGCCGTAGCGCAGCGAGCGGACCAGGGCGGGCAGGGCCTGGGCCAGGTGACCGACGTCCGTGTCCAGGGCGGCCCGGTCGGCGAGCACCCGCATCACCACGGGCAGCGCCTCCGGCAGCCCCGCCAGCAGGCACTGCTCGGCGAGCGCGGTGACGTCGGCCAGGGCGCGCGCCGCCGCCGCGTCCGCCTCGGCCTTGGCCCGGGCCGCCGCCTGTACGGTCGTCCCCCACACGCCCGCCTCGGCGACCCGCACCGACAGCTCCGGTTCCCACCGCAGCCGCCAGGTCTCCCGGAAGGTGCCCGTGCCGCCCCGGGACCGGGCCGGCTCGCCCCAGTCGACGCCGAGCAGCCGCAGCCGGTGCAGCAGCCTGCTGCGCCCGGCGTCGGTGTCACCGCGCAGGTCCAGCTCCAGGTCGCGCTCCAGCGCCTCGGGCTTGAGCCGCAGCGAGCGCTGCTGCCGGGCCAGGTCGCGCTGCAACGGCACCGCGGGCGCCGACTCGGGCACCTCCCCCAGCGCGTCCCCGACCACCAGCCGGTCGTGGACCAGCGCCAGCGGCACGTCCGAGCCTTCGCACAGCACCGCGCGCACGGCGTCGGTGGTCTCGCCGAGGCCGGGCAGCGGGCGGCCGCGCAGCGCGGCCAGCGTCTCCGCGAGCCTGACGGCCTCGATGACGTGCGCGGAGGACACGATCCGGTCCTCCTCGCGCAGCAGTCCCGCCACCTTGGTCAGCCACCGCTCCACCGGCCGGTCGGGGACCTGGAAGAGGTGCCCGTACCAGCCGGGCGAGTCGATGCCCGCGCCGTACCCGCCGGACCGGGCCAGCCTGCGGTGCGTCCACGGCACCCAGGTCACGTCGGTCTTCACCTTGGGCAGGCCCCGGAGCAGGGCCCGGTCGGCGGTGACGGTGGTCTTCTCACGCAGCGCGGGTACGTGCCAGGCCCCGCACACCACGGCCACGGCGTGCCCGAACTCCTTGCGCGCCGCCCGCAGCCGCAGCCGCATGTGCGCCTCGCGGACGAGGTCCCGGTGCCCGCCGGCGCCGTACCTCTCGCGCAGTGCCGTCATGGCCTCGCCCACCGCGGTGAACGGTGCGAAGGGGTCGTCGGCGCCCGGCCCCCGGTGCTCGACGACGTCTTCCCACCAGCGCTCCGGATCGTCGTACCCGGCCGCCTCGGCGAGCACGGCGAGCGGATCGACACGGACTTCCCCGGCGTCGTCGGGACCGGACCGACGGCCGCCGGGACCGGAGACCTGGTCGTCAGGGCCCGACACGTGGTCGTCAGGGCCGGACACGTGGTCGCCGGCGCCGGTTGGGTGGTCGTCGGCACCGGGCGCGTGGTCGCCGTCACCCCCCTCATGCCCGCCGGCCCCGGATTCCCCCTCTTCCCTCGCCCACGCCAGCGTGTGCGTGGCCGGCAGGTCGATGAAGTGGGCCGGGACGTCGTGGTCCAGGGCCCAGCGGATGGCCACCCACTCGGGGCTGAACTCGGCGAACGGCCAGAACGCCGAGCGGCCGGGCTCGTCCACGGCGTGCGCGAGCAGGGCGACCGGGGGCCGCAGACCGGGGTCGGCGGCCAGCGGGATCAGCGGGTCGGCCTCGGGCGGGCCCTCGATGAGGACGACGGCGGGCCGGGCGGCCTCGAGCGCGGCCCGCACCGCGCGCGCGGAACCGGGCCCGTGGTGCCGTACGCCCAGCAGCAGCGGCCCGGCGTCGTAGGCCGTGCTCTCCCGGGCGCCGGTCACGCGCTCACCTCCCGGCAGGCGCGGTAGAAGTCGGTCCAGCCCTCGCGCTCGCGCACGACCGTCTCCAGGTACTCCTGCCAGACGACCCGGTCGGCCGCCGGGTCGCGGACGACGGCGCCGAGGATGCCGGCGGCGACATCGCCCGCGCGCAGCACGCCGTCACCGAAGTGGGTGGCGAGGGCGAGGCCGTTGGTGACGACGGAGATGGCCTCCGCCGTGGACAGCGTGCCGCTGGGGGACTTGAGTTTTGTGCGGCCGTCGGCGGTGACGCCGTCGCGCAGCTCACGGAAGACGGTGACGACCCGGCGGATCTCCTCGATGCCGTCGGGTGCGGCCGGCAGGTCCAGGGAGCGGCCGAGCTGTTCGACCCGGCGGGTGACGATGTCCACCTCGGCGTCGGCGCTCTCGGGCAGCGGCAGCACGACGGTGTTGAAGCGGCGGCGCAGGGCGCTGGAGAGGTCGTTGACCCCGCGGTCGCGGTCGTTGGCGGTGGCGATGAGGTTGAAGCCGCGGACCGCCTGGACCTCCTCGCCGAGTTCGGGGATGGGCAGGGTCTTCTCGGACAGGATCGTGATCAGCGTGTCCTGCACGTCGGCCGGGATCCGGGTCAGCTCCTCCACCCGGGCCGTCATGCCCTCGGCCATGGCCCGCATGACGGGGCTGGGCACGAGGGCGTCACGGCTCGGGCCGTGGGCGAGGAGCCGCGCGTAGTTCCAGCCGTAGCGGATGGCCTCCTCCGGGGTGCCGGCGGTGCCCTGCACCAGCAGCGTCGAGTCCCCGCTGACGGCGGCGGCCAGGTGCTCGGACACCCAGGTCTTGGCGGTGCCGGGGACGCCGAGCAGGAGCAGGGCGCGGTCGGTGGCGAGCGTGGTGACGGCGACCTCGACGATGCGGCGCGGGCCCACGTACTTCGGTGTGATCACCGTGCCGTCCGGCAGGGTGCCGCCGAGCAGATAGGTCGCCACCGCCCACGGCGACAGCTTCCAGCGGGCCGGGCGCGGGCGGTCGTCCTGCGCGGCGAGCGCCGCGAGTTCGGCCGCGAAGGCCTGCTCGGCGTGCGGTCGCAGCGCCTGCTCGGTCTGGTCGCGGTGGGGTGTGGCGGTCGTCGGTTCCACGGACACAGTCATGGCTGAGGCCCCCTCCAGCTCGGCCGGTTCGGTTCTGGCATCCACCGTGCACCACGCCACTGACAATCGCTGTGACCTGCGCAAACGCGCTCGCCGGGGCGATTGTCAGTGGTGGGGCCTACCGTCGGTGGCATGACTGAGCAGGGGGTGCGCTGGACCGCGGAGCAGGTGCTGGCACTGGCGCCTGACGCCGCGTCACGCAAGGCGGGGAGCAAGCTCGGGGTGGCCGGGCCGTGGTCCGGGACCGGGAGCGGAGAGGGGACGGTGTGGGGGCTGTGCAAGGGCAGCGGCAGCAGGCCGTACCAGACGGTGGTGGACCTGACCGGCGCGGCCGGCCCGGGATACAAGTGCAGTTGTCCGAGCCGTAAGTTCCCGTGCAAGCACGCGCTCGGCCTGCTCCTGCTGTGGGCGGGCGACGAGGACGCGGTGCCGGCCGGCGAGCGTCCGCCGGACTGGGCCGGGCAGTGGCTCGCGGACCGGCGGGGCCGGGAGCAGGCCAAGAAGGCCCGGCACGAGGGGGGTTCGGCCGGTGGTCCGGCCGATCCGGAGGCGGCCCGGCGGCGGGCCGAGCGCCGGGCCGAGCGGGTCACGGCGGGCGTGACCGAGCTGGAGCAGCGCCTGGCGGACCTGCTGCGCGGCGGCCTGGCCGCGGCCGAACAGGCGGGGTACGGCTGGTGGGACGAGGCGGCGGCCCGCATGGTCGACGCCCAGGCGCCGGGCCTGGCCGCACACGTCCGGGAGCTGGGGGCCGTCCCGGCGTCCGGCGCGGGCTGGCCTGCGCGGCTGCTGGAGGAGTGCGCGCTGCTGCACCTGCTCGACCAGGGCTGGCTGCGCCGGGCCGGGCTGCCGGACGCCCTCGCGGCCACGGTCCGCTCCCGGGTCGGCCTGCCCGCGGCGCCGGACGGTCCGCCGCTGCGCGACCGCTGGCTGGTCCTCGCGCAGTACGACGTGGTGGACCCGAAACTGACGACCCGCCGGGTATGGCTGCACGGCGCCCGCTCCGGCCGGACCCGGCAGCTGCTGTCCTACGGCGCGGCGGGCCGGGCTCCGGAGCTGTCCCTGCCGGTCGGGCTGGCGCTGGAGGCGGAGCTGACGGCGTATCCGGGCGGGGGCCGGGCCCGGGCCGCCCTGGGCGAGCGGTTCACCGCGCCGGCGCCGGCCGCGTTCCGCCCGCCGGGGACGACCACCGCCGGGGCGGCGGCCCGCTACGGAGAGGCGCTGCGCGACGATCCCTGGCTGGAGTCGGTGCCGGTGACCTTGGACCGGGTGATACCGGTCCCGGACGGCGACCGGTGGCAGCTGGCCGACGCGGACACGGACACGGCCCTGCCGCTGACCGGGTCGGCCCGCTCCCGGCCCGGCCTGTGGCGACTGGTCGCGCTGTCCGGCGGCGCCCCCGTCACCGTGTTCGGGGAGTGCGGCCACCGCGGGTTCACCCCGCTCACGGCCTGGCCGGAGGGGACGGGCGAGGCGGTGCCGCTGTGCTGACCGGCGGTACCGGGACACGAGGGCAGGCAGGCGAAGGGGAGGGAACGCGATGAACGGGGCACCGAGCGGCAGGGACACGGCGATACCGGACGGGACCTGGGAGGAGCTGGTCACCACCGCGCTCCTCGGCACCGACCGGCGCGCCCCGGCGCACGTCCCGCCCGGCCGTACGGCACCGGCGGCGCTGCTCGACGCGGCGGCCGTGGCCACCGTACGGCGGCGGGCCGGGCTGCGCCCCGGACGGGCGGCGCGCCGGCCCGAGCGCGCGCCCGCCGATCCGCGCCCGCCGCTGCCCGCACCGGCGGCACGCCGGCTCACCACCCTGCTGGCGGACCGGTCCGGCGGCGCGGGCGGCGGCCGGCGGGGCAGCTCCCCGGACCTGATCGAGCTGCTTCCGCAGTGGCTCGCGGCGGCCAACGCGCACGGGTACGCGGCGCCCCCGCAGGCGCTGCCCGCCCTGCTGGACGCGGCCCGTGGCCGCACCGACCTGCGTCCGGCGGCGCTGGCGTTCGCGGGCCCGCGCGCCCTGTGGCTGGCCCGGCTGAACCCGGACTGGCGGTTCGCCCTGCGCGCGGCCCCCGGCGGCGGGGCGGCGCTGCCGGACACCGAGGACGCGGAGGCGGTGCGCCGGCTGTGGCAGGAGGGGCTGTTCGCGGAGCGGGCGGCACTGCTCGGCGCGCTGCGCGCCCGTACGCCCGAGCGGGGGCGGGAGTTGCTGGCGTCGACTTGGGCGACGGAGCGGGCGGAGGACCGGCTGATGTTCCTGGACTCGCTGCGCACGGGCCTGTCGGACGCGGACGAGCCGTTCCTGGAGCAGGCGTTGGGCGACCGCAGCCGCAATGTCCGGGCCACGGCGGCGGATCTGCTGTCGGCGCTGCCGGGCTCGGCGCTCGCCGCGCGGATGGCCGTACGCGCCACGGCGTGTGTGGCCCTGGACCGTACCGGGGACGGGCCAGCGATCGTGGTGGAGGCGCCGCTCGAATGCGACGCGGGCATGGAACGCGACGGTGTGGTGGCCACGCCCCCGGCGGGCCGGGGGGAACGGTCGTGGTGGCTGGGGCAGTTGGTGGAGTCCGCTCCGCTCGGCACCTGGCCGCGGCGGCTGGGCGGGCGGACGCCCGAGGAGATCGTGGCGCTGCCGGTGACGGACGGCTGGCAGGGCGAACTGCACGCGGCCTGGTGCCGGGCGGCGGTCCGGCAGCGGGACGCCGCGTGGTCGCGGGCGCTGCTCGGCTCGCCGTCGGCACCTGAGGCGGGCGGACCGGGCGCGGTCTCCCTGGCGGAGCGGGCGAAGCTGCTGGCCGCGCTGGGTCCGGACGAACGGGCCGTGTGGGTGGCCGGGTTCATCGCCACGCATGGCCTGTCGGAGGCGTTCCAGCTGCTCGGGGTGTGCGCGGTGCCGTGGGCGCCGCCGCTGGGCCGCGCGGTGGTGGACGCCCTCGACATCGCCCGCGACGCGGGCAGTTACCCGTGGAGCTTCAGCGGGGTGATGGGCCTGGCGGAGCGCTGCCTGGACCCGGCCGAGGCCAGGCGGCTGGAGACGCTGCTGGCGATACCCGACGAGCCGGCGGACGCCGCGCCGGGCGCCGGCGGGTACTGGGCGGAGGCGTTCCAGCGGCTGGTCACCACGCTGCGGCTGCGGGCGGAGATGACGCAGGAACTCCTGGCGCCCGCCGGGCCGCGGGAGGAGGGTGCTCAGCCGAGGGAGGAGGGCGCTCAGCCGCCGGACGCGGCCGGCTGACGGACGTTCGCCCGGACCCACTCCACGATCGCGGAGGTCGTCGCGCCGGGGGTGAAGATCTCCGCGACACCCTTCTCCTTCAGCGGCGCGATGTCCTCCTCCGGGATGATGCCGCCGCCGAAGACGAGGATGTCCTCGGCGTCGCGCTCCTTGAGCAGGTCGATGACCGCGGCGAACAGCGTGTTGTGGGCGCCGGAGAGGATGGACAGGCCGATCGCGTCGGCGTCCTCCTGGATGGCGGTGTCGACGATCTGCTCCGGCGTCTGGTGGAGCCCGGTGTAGATGACCTCCATACCGGCGTCGCGCAGAGCCCGCGCGATGACCTTGGCCCCGCGATCGTGACCGTCGAGTCCCGGCTTGGCGACCACCACGCGGATCGGACCGGCTGCCACACCCATCACTGCCTCCATCAAGCGACCACGGAAGCGATCGCTTCCGTTCGTACCGACAAGTACCGCACTTTTGGCGCGTCCCGCCATCGTCGAAGTGAACGAACGTTATCTCCAGCATCCCGCACCGGGCAGTTTTACGGTGCGCGGCGAGGGGGAAATCACATGGTGGGACATGAGGCACACGGGGGACGAGGACGCCCCTCGCGTGCCGACAGGAGGTCGGCCAATGAAGGTCACCGGGGTACTGCCGCTCTTTTTCCCGTCCTGCCGCCGCCTGTGGCCCGGCAGACTGGCCGGACTGTCCGTGACGCTGCTCCGGGCCACGGCCCTGGAGGCCGCGATCCTGGCGGGCCACCTCCTGCTCTATCCGACCGGCCTGATCCGGGAGCGCCACCCCGCCGCCCTGCCCGCCCCCGACGACGGCACCGCCCGGCTGCCGGTCCGGCCGGCCCCGCCGGTCGTGCTGCTGCACGGCTTCATCGACAACCGCTCGGTGTTCGTCCTGCTGCGCCGCGCCCTCGCCCAGCACGGCCGGCAGCGCGTGGAATCGCTGAACTACTCACCGCTCACCTGTGACATCCGCACCGCCGCGGAGCTGCTCGGCCGGCACATCGAGGAGATCTGCGAGCGCACCGGCAGCGCCCGGGTGGACATCGTGGGGCACAGCCTCGGCGGCCTGATCGCGCGCTATTACGTCCAGTGCCTCGGCGGTGACCTGCGGGTGCGCACGCTGGTCACGCTGGGCACCCCGCACTCCGGGACCCGGGTGGCACCGCTGGCGGACGCGCATCCGATCGTGCGGCAGATGCGGCCGGGCTCGGCGGTGATCGAGGAGCTGGCCGGGCCCGCGCCCGGCTGCCGGACCCGGTTCGTGAGCTTCTGGAGCGACCTGGACTCCCTCATGGTTCCGCTGGAGACGGCCTGCCTGGAGCATCCCGATCTGGACGCGCACAACGTCCGGGTGAGCGGCATCGGTCATCTCGCCCTGCCCGTGCACCCGGCCGTGGCCGCCGTCATACGCGAGGCGCTCGACGCCCCGCACCCCGGGGACCGGATCACCGGCGGCCTGACGGTGGCCTGACGGCGGCCCGGGACAGGCCGCGCCGAGAAGCGCACGGGCGCCTCACAGGACGTACACAGTCGGCACAAATCGCCACTCGACGTCGAACATTCTTCGAACGCAAGGCCAAAGTCGCGTTGGGAGCCCCCGAAACACGGCCGAATGCCCGTTTCCGGCCCACGCGAAACCGTCCGAAGATTGTCGCGCCCAGGTACTGCCGGGTACAGTCGCCGCACTGCTCTGGCAGCCCCTGTTGTCGAGGCGAAAGAGAAGTTGGTGAACGACCGTCACCCGTCGGGGACGATGACCACCCCGGCCCCGGCTTCCGACGCCTCCACCGGGCACTACCCGCCGTACGGAGCACAGGAAGCCTCCTACGACGACCTCACCACGTACGACGGCTATGACGCCACCGGTTTTACCGACGGTTCCGGCGGCACGGCCTTCCACGCGGACCCCCTCTTCGGCAGCCTTCCGGGCAGCGAGCCGACCACCGGCGCGTACGGCACCGCCCAGTGGCAGACCGGCACCGGCCAGTTCCCGGCCTACGACGCGTACGCGGCCGGACATGCCGGCGCCTACGACTCCGGTGTCTACGACAGCACCGCCTGGACCGTCCCCGCGCAGGCCACCGGAAACGATGTCAGCGGCCAGTGGGACACGAGCACCTGGCAGCAGCCCGGCCCCTCGGACACCGCGGACACCACCCAGCAGTGGACATGGGGCACCCAGACCTTCGACACGGGCGCGTACGACGCCACACAGTGGAACTCCGCCGGACAGCCCGCGCCGGCCGAACCCGAGCAGGACGGGGAACCGTTCGACCGGCAGGCCACCGCGACGTTCGAGGCGGTCGGCGCCCACACCCCGGGCGGACCGGCCACGCCCACGGCCTACGAGCAGGAGCCGTACGGCGACACCGGGCTCACCGAGCCGCCGTCCGCCTCCGACGAAGCGGACGCCACCGGCGAACTGCCCGCCGTGGCCGGTCTGCTGGACGGCCAGGAGGAGATCGCCCCGGTGCCGGCGGCCCGCACGGGCTCACGCGGCGCGGCCCGCTCCCGGCGCCGTACGCCCGCCAAGCGCTCGGCGCTGCTGACCGTCGCCGTGCCCTCGGCCTGTGTGATGGGGGTCGCGGGGATCGCCGCCGCCTCGGTCAGCGCGCTCGGCGACGACTCCAAGGACACCTCCACCACCGTCGCGGACGCGCAGCCGGTCAAGCCCGCGGTCGCCAACAGCAAGCTGGACTCCCAGCTCCAGACCCTCTCCGCCGGTGCCGACGACTTCGCCGACCGGGCGAGCCGCACCCAGGAGCGGATCGACCTCAAGGCGCAGCAGGAACTGGAGAAGAAGAGGGCGGCGGCGGAGGCCGCGCTCAAGGAGCGGCTGCGCCCCAAGTTCGCGCTGCCGGTCGCACAGCACGGGCTCAGCGCCTACTACGGCCAGGCCGGCATCAACTGGATGTCGGTGCACACCGGCATCGACTTCCCGGTCTCCTACGGCACCCCGGTACTGGCCGCCACCGACGGCACCGTCACCACCAAGTGGAACAGCGCCTACGGCAACATGATGATCGTGACGGCGAAGGACGGCACGGAGACCTGGTACTGCCACCTGTCCAGCTACCGCGTCGCCTCCGGTACGACCGTCAAGGCCGGCGAGCCCATCGCCTACTCCGGCAACTCGGGCAACTCCACCGGCCCGCACCTGCACTTCGAGGTACGGCCGGCGGGCGGATCGGCCATAGACCCACTGCCGTGGCTGCGCAGCCACGGCCTGGATCCCACCTAGCCCACGGGGCCCCGCTTGCGAGCGGGGCCCTTTTCGCGGGCTACAGCTTCTCCACCGGCGCGTACCGCAGCAGCAGCCGCTTCGGCTTGGCGTCACCGAAGTCGATCGTCGCCTCCGCGTTGGCGCCCGTGCCCTTCACCGCGACGACCGTGCCGAGCCCGAACTGATCGTGGGTGACCCGGTCCCCGACGGCCAGCGCGACCACCGGCTTCTCCGCCGTGCGCCGGGTGGCGAATCCGGACGCCCCCGAAGCCGAGGAACGCGACCGGGACGAGGACAGCGAGGCCGCGACCCCGGACGCCGGCGCCGTGGCCCCGGTCCGCTTCCACTCCACATGGGTGGGCGGGATCTCCTCGAGGAAGCGGGAGGGCGGGTTGTACGACGGCTGGCCCCAGGCGCTGCGCAGCGCCGCGCGCGTGAGGTACAGCCGCTCCCGCGCGCGCGTGATGCCGACGTACGCCAGGCGCCGCTCCTCCTCCAGCTCCTTGGTCTGGCCGAGGGCCCGCATGTGCGGGAAGACGCCGTCCTCCATGCCGGTCAGGAACACCACCGGGAATTCCAGGCCCTTGGCGGTGTGCAGGGTCATCAGCGTGATGACGCCGTCGCCGTCCTCCTCGTCGGGGATCTGGTCGGAGTCGGCGACCAGGGCGACCTGCTCCAGGAAGTCGGCCAGTGTCCCCTGCTCGCCCTCCCCGCGTTCCTGCTCGAACTCCAGGGCGACGGCCGCGAGTTCCTGGAGGTTCTCGATCCGGGTCTCGTCCTGCGGGTCGGTGGAGGACTGGAGTTCGGCCAGATATCCGGTGCGCTCCAGGACCGCCTCGAGGACGGTGGCCGGTCCGGCGCCGGACTCGACGATCGTGCGCAGTTCCTCCATCAGCGCGTTGAACCGCTTGACCGCGTTGGTGGAACGCGCGGCCATGCCGTACGCCTCGTCCACCCGCTTCAGGGCCTGCGGGAAGCTGATCTTCTCGCGCTGGGCGAGGGCGTCGACCATCGCCTCCGCGCGCTCGCCGATGCCCCGCTTGGGCACGTTGAGGATGCGGCGCAGCGGCACCGAGTCCTCGGGGTTGGCGAGGACGCGCAGGTAGGCGAGGACGTCCCGGACCTCCTTGCGCTCGTAGAAGCGGACGCCGCCGACGACCTTGTAGGGCAGGCCGACGCGGATGAAGACCTCTTCGAAGACGCGGGACTGGGCGTTGGTGCGGTAGAAGACGGCGACGTCCGAGGCGCGTGCCTCGCCCGCGTCGACCAGGCGGTCTATCTCGTCGGCGACGAACTGGGCCTCGTCGTGCTCGGTGTCGGCGACGTAACCGACGATCCGGGAGCCCTGGCCGGCGTTGGTCCACAGGTTCTTCGGGCGGCGGGACTCGTTGCGCTCGATGACCGCGTTGGCGGCGGACAGGATGGTCTGCGTGGAGCGGTAGTTCTGCTCCAGCAGGATCGTCGTCGCGTCCGGGTAGTCCTCCTCGAACTGGAGGATGTTGCGGATCGTCGCGCCCCGGAAGGCGTAGATCGACTGGTCCGCGTCACCTACGACGCACAGCTCGGCCGGCGGGACGTCGTGCTCGCCCGTCGGGGCGTCCGTCCCGTCGGCGGCGGGCTCCCCCGTGCCCACGAGTTCCCGCACGAGGGCGTACTGGGCGTGGTTGGTGTCCTGGTACTCGTCGACCAGGACGTGCCGGAAGCGGCGGCGGTAGTGCTCGGCGACGTCCGGGAAGGCGCGCAGCAGGTTGACCGTCGTCATGATCAGGTCGTCGAAGTCCAGCGCGTTGGCCTCGCGCAGCCGCGACTGGTAGAGCGCGTACGCCTGCGCCAGGGTCTTCTCGAAGCCGTCGGTGGCCTGGGCGGCGAAGTCCTCCTCGTCGATCAGCTCGTTCTTCAGATTGCTGATCTTCGCGCTGAAGGACTTGGGCGGGAAGCGCTTGGGGTCGAGGTCCAGGTCGCGGCAGACCAGGGCCATCAGGCGCTTGCTGTCGGCGGCGTCGTAGATCGAGAACGACGAGGTGAAGCCGAGCTTCTTGCTCTCCCGGCGCAGGATGCGCACGCACGCGCTGTGGAAGGTCATCACCCACATCGCGTTCGCGCGCGGGCCGACGAGCTGCTCGACGCGCTCCTTCATCTCGCCCGCGGCCTTGTTCGTAAAGGTGATCGCGAGGATCTGGCCCGGGTGGACGTTCCGCTCGGCCAGCAGGTGGGCGATGCGGTGGGTGAGCACCCGGGTCTTGCCGGAGCCGGCGCCGGCGACGATGAGCAGCGGGGAGCCGGCGTGCACGACAGCGGCGCGCTGGTTCTCGTTCAGTCCCTCCAGGAGGGCCGCCGGGTCCAGCGCGGGGCGCGGGGCGCCGTCGCGGTAGTGGGTGTCCCGGTCCGGCGGCATGTCGAACTTCCCGCCGAACAGATCGTCCGGAATCGGCTCCGGGAGGTGATCGTCCTCGGGCGGCGGGGGCTCCTCCTCGTGCCCGCGAGGGGCCTGGAGGTCCGCCAGGAAGCTGTCGTCAAAGAGGCTGCTCATCGCTCTCCGAGTCTAGGGCGCCCCACCGACAACCGGTCGCCGTCCCCGGAACATGGCCCGTTTCCGGGGCGGTTGATCTTCTCCGCGCGCCGCGTCACCCAGCGGAAACGCCTGGTCACCAGCGGGCGCCCCGACCCCCGGGGCACGGAAATGTATCGGACATGGCGTGCGCCAACCTTCACAGAAGACTCACGAGTTGGCTAGGTTGCCGTCAGGCCGCACGACCACCCTCCGGCGAACGTCGCCG
The DNA here is from genome assembly GCF_011820545.1 of Streptomyces sp. DSM 40868. NCBI lineage: Bacteria > Bacillati > Actinomycetota > Actinomycetes > Kitasatosporales > Streptomycetaceae > Streptomyces > Streptomyces sp. DSM 40868. The sequence goes on along the minus strand of NZ_CP050504.1, from coordinate 5,348,423 downwards.
GGCCGTACGGCCTCCGCCGAGTCCGGCACGCCCCGCGCGGTGCCCGGAGCCGGGGACCCACCGATCCTGGGCCGAATCGGCCGACTCCCGCCCGGGACGAAGCCGTGGGGCGCCCCTTGCCGGCACCCGCCCGAGCCCACCGGCAGGCGGCAGCACGGAAGGAGTGGCCCCCTTGGCGTCGCACCGCAAGCCGCGCCCCGGCGGCAGCCAGCCGGCAGGCGTCCACACCCCGACCCTGGCCGCCGCCGCCCTGACCTCCATGACGGTGTTCTCCCAGCCCGCCGAAGCCGCCCTCGCGACCGGCCGGGGCGTCCCGACCCCGGAGGAGGTAGCCCGCAAGATCGACGACTTCTACCGCCAGGCGGAGTCGGCACTGGAGGCTTCCGCCGAGGGCGGCGGCGCCAGGGGGCGGTGGGGGCGCGGGGAGCAGCGGGGAGCGCGTGCGGCGCGGGAGGGGCGTGGGGACCGGGACGGGTGGAGCGAGGATGCGCGGGCGCGCGTCACCGACGGGGCCGGTCGCGGGAAGCGGGGGGCACGCACGACCGAGGGCAGTGGAGACGTTGAGCGGGCCCGGCTTGCCGACGCGGCCGGGCCCGGGGAACGGGACGGGCGCGGGGAGTGGCGAGCACGCGGGGAACGGGACGGACGGGCCGACGGCAGAGGGCGGGGTGAGCGCGCCTGGCGCGCGGACGCGGCCGGGGGCGGGCCACGGGCCGCAAGCGCCGGACAGGGCGGGGATGCCGGGTGGAAGGGGCGTCCGGAACCGGCCGGGTGGGCCGTGCCGGCCGAGCGTGCCGAGGCCCCACGTGTCGCTGACGGCAGCCTTCAGCGGCTCCGTGACGAGGTCGCTCGGCGGGCCCGGCAGCGCCCTCTGCCCGGCGCGCGAGGCAAGATCCCGGCTCAGCGGGGCACTGGGCAGTCCGGGCCGGGCATGAGCCAGGCCGGGCCCGGCACCACACAGGCCGAGCCGGGCATCGGCCGGACCGGGCCCGGCGCGGGGCAGGCAGAGCGGCGCATGGACCAGACCGGGCGTGGTGTCCACCACACCGGGCACAGCGCGCCGGGCGTCGATGAGCCCCGGCGCGGTACCGATCACCCCTGGCACGGTGCCGGCGGCCCCACCGCACTTGGGACCAGCCACGCCAAGCACAACACCGTGCAGGCCACGCTCGGGACCGGCAACGCCAGGCTCGACACCGTCCAGGTCCCCCGCGGCACCGACCACGCTCCGCTCGGGACCTACCAGGTCAGCCGCAGTACCGGCCATGCCAGCCGCAGTACCGGCGAAGCCGAACGCGCCGCCACGCCCACCGGGAGCCCGGCGACCGTCACCCCGCCTCTCCGAGCCGCGGCGCCGCGTCAAGCCATGCAGGCCCCGCCGGCCGCCGCCCAGGAACCCGTCGGCGTGGCGGTACCGCCGGGCAGCCGTCCGGAGTCCCTCGCACGTCGGCCGGTCACCACCGTCAGCCGTCCGGACACCCCCTTCAGCGGGCCGAAGGCCGCCAAGGTGGTCACCAGGGAAAAGCTCACCCACGCGCGCGTGCTGCTGTCCCAGCGGATCGCCCAGGCCCCCGGCACACCCCCGGGAACGTACGCGACCAAGGCCGGCGAGGCCGTCGCCTTCGCCCGTGCCCAGCTCGGCAAACCGTGCGTGTGGGGCGCCTCCGGCCCCGGCTCCTACGACTGCGCCGGGCTCACCCAGGCCGCCTGGAAGTCCGCCGGTGTGACCCTCCCGCGCACGGCGCCCGAGCAGGCCGGCGTCGGCATCCCGGTACCGCCGGCCGAGGCGCGCCCCGGTGACCTGGTCTTCTTCCACGACGACGCCGGCCACGTAGGACTCTGCACGGGCGACGGCATGATGATCCACGCGCCGAGGCCGGGTGCGTACGTCCGCGAGGAACCGGTCTCAGTCCTCGGCGAGGCGGCCGTCCACAGCGTGGTGCGGCCGGGCTGACGCCGACGCGGATCCGACATCAGACGCCATGACTCCCCCCACAGCCCAGAACCGACCGGACGGGGCCTCACGCCGCACCGACCCCGTGACCGACAACGTCTTCGTGATCGTGTCCGGCCTGCCCGCCAGCGGAAAGAGCACCCTCTCCTACCGCCTCGCCGATGGACTGGGATGGCCCGTCATCGACAAGGACGCGATCCTCGAAACCCTCTTCGACTCCCTCGGCGTCGGCGACCACACCTGGCGGCACCGGCTCAGCCGCGCCGGCGACGACATCCTCTTCACCATCGCCGCCCGGGCCACGCACGCCGTTCTCGACAACTGGTGGCACCACGACACCGCACCCGAACGCCTGCGTCAGCTCGATGCCCGCCTGATCGAGATCTTCTGCGACTGCGACCCGGCCCTCGCCGCGGAGCGCTTCCTGCGACGCACCCGTCACCCGGGCCACCTCGACCCGCGGCTCACCCCCGGGCAAGTCGCGGAGCGCGTCGCCACCATCCGCGCCACCTACCCAGGCCCCCTACGCCTGGGCGGCCCACTGCTGACCATCGACACCAGCCGGCCCCTCGACATCCCCGCCCTCGTCAAAGACGTCCGCGGCCTCCTGGACACCTGAGCAGCCCACGGCCCCGCCCGATGCCGGAACCGCGACGGGGCGCGCCGGGGATCAGGTCCACAGGACGGCGATGAAGATGTTGGCCATGGTCAGCAGGCCGACCAGTCCGAAGACGCCCTTGTCGATCCGCTCCTCGTCGCGCTTCACGTAGACGAGGCCCAGGATCACGATCAGCAGGGCCAGCTTCACCCCGAGCTTGATGTTGTTGAGGTGGTGGTCGTCGGCCTGGTTGAGCCCGACCAGAACCACACCGGTGACCAGCATGGTGAGCGCGCCGTGCAGCATCCCGGGCACGAACCGGGCCGTGCCCTGGCCCATCGCCTTCATCTGGGTGAGGAAACCGCCGAGCAGCGCGGCGATGCCGATGATGTGCAGGCCGACGAAGAGATGGATGAGTACGTCCATGAGCCGGAGCCTAACGAGCGCCCACCCACCGTCCCGCCACCGACCCCCGCCGCCACCCCCCACCTCCAGGAACGACCCTGCTGACGGCCCCGGCGACCCCCTGCTCCCCACCTCCCGAACCCCGTAGCGATCATGCATAAATGCGCCCCATAGCACCCCACCACCCCCGCCAGTAACCATTTCCTCTCTTTGATCACCACGCTCCGTGAAGGCGACGACTCCGGAACAACCAGGTGATCCCATACGGTCACACATCGACCGACGGGAACCAGTTCCGTACACCGCGTTACCCACCCGTCACCATCCGTTTTAGCGTCCTCCCCCAGGTGACCGGCTCCCCATCGCCGCCCGCGGCAACCGGCCACCACCGCCGAGAAAGGCCCGGCGGCGGCCACTCCCCCTGTACGGGCCGCCGCGGGGCACGTACCGATCGCTCGGTGGTACGAGTCGTAGGAAGGACGTGACGGTTCCAGGTGGCAGCCCACCGCAAGCCCCCGCAACGCCCGCTCACCGGCCATACGGTCCGGACGGCCGCCACTCTCGCCCTGGCGGGCGCGGCCGCCGCGACCTGCTTCGACGGCACGGGACACGCCGCGCCCCAGCCGACTCCGTCCCAGGTGAAGGCCCGGGTGGCGGCGTTGTACCGGGAGGCCGAGGCCGCGACCGAGAAGTACAACGGGGCGAAGGAGGAGGCGGACGCGGCCCAGCGGCGGCTGGGCGCGCTGCAGGACGAGACCGCCCGCAGGCAGCAGAGGCTGAACACGGTCCGGAACGCCCTGGGCTCGATCGCGGCGGCGCAGTACCGGGACGGCGCGATCGCCCCGGCCTGGCAACTGGCCCTCTCCAGCGACCCCGACCGGTACCTGGACGGTGCCGCCCTCGCCGAGCGGGCCGGCGACCGGCAGGCCGCCGCGGTGTCAGGGGTCCGCCGGCAGTTGCGGGAGATCGAGCGGCTGCGCGGCGCCGCACGCGTCGAGGTGAAGTCGCTGCGGTCCCGGCAGGCCGAGCTGCGCCGCCACAAGAAGACCGTCACCGGCAAGCTGGAGGAGGCCCGGCGGCTGCTCGCCCGGCTGTCTCCACGCCAACGCGACGCGATCACCGGCGCCGACGCCCCGGCGGAACGTGTCTCCCGGTCGGCCGCCGATCCGCGGGAGCCGCTGGAGCGGGCCGAATCCGTCCCGGCCTCCAGCGGGCGCGCGGCGGCGGCCGTCGCCTACGCCTACGGCAAGCTCGGCAGCCCCTATGTGTGGGGTGCCACCGGTCCGAACGCCTTCGACTGCTCTGGCCTGGTCCAGGCCGCCTACCGCGCCGCCGGTCTCTCCCTGCCGCGCACCTCCTACGCCCAGATCGACGCGGGCCGGCGGATCTCCCGCTCGGAGCTGCGCCCGGGCGACCTGGTGTTCTTCTACCCGGGCATCAGCCACGTCGGCATCTACGTGGGCGGCGGCCGGATGATCCACGCCCCGAACCCGTCGGCTCCGGTCCGCCTGGACCCGATCGGCCAGATGCCGTTCGCGGGGGCGACCAGGGTGGCCTGATGGACGGGGACGGGCGGGCCCTTGGGGGTCAGACCAGCCGGCGCGCGGTCGCCCAGCGGGTCAGCTCGTGCCGGTTGGACAGCTGGAGCTTGCGCAGGACCGCCGAGACATGGGACTCGACGGTCTTCACCGAGATGAACAGCTGCTTGGCGATCTCCTTGTAGGCGTAGCCCCGGGCGATCAGGCGCAGCACCTCGCGTTCCCGCTGGGTGAGGCGGTCCAGATCCTCGTCCACGGGCGGGGCGTCGGTGGAGGCGAAGGCGTCCAGGACGAACCCGGCCAGCCGCGGGGAGAAGACGGCGTCGCCCTCCTGGACGCGGAAGATCGAGTCGATCAGGTCGGCCCCCGTAATGGTCTTGGTGACATAGCCGCGGGCGCCGCCGCGGATCACCCCGATCACGTCCTCGGCGGCGTCCGACACGGACAGCGCGAGGAAGCGGACGGGCCGCTCGGCGTCGGCCGTCAGCGCCGCGCACCGGCGCAGCACCTCGACCCCGCCGCCGCCCGGGAGGTGCACGTCGAGGAGGACCACCTCGGGCCGGGTGGCGGTGATGACCGCGACCGCCTGGTCGACGTCCGCTGCCTCGCCGACCACCTCGACGCCGGTCTCGGCGGTCTGGCCGATCTCGGCCTGGACGCCGGTGCGGAACATCCGGTGGTCGTCCACAAGCACCACCCGCACATGCCGCCCGTCCGCGCCGGCACCTGGCCGGCCCTCCGCCGCCCCCACCGTGCCGTTCGCCTCGGTCGCGTCGCTCATGACGTCTTCTCCGCCCTCTCCGTCTCCAGCTCGACCTCGGTGCCGCCGTCGGGCACCGCCCGCAGCCGGGCCGTGCCGCCGTGGCGCTCCATGCGGCCGATGATCGATTCTCTGACACCCATGCGGTCGGCGGGTATCGCGTCGAGGTCGAAGCCGGGACCGCGGTCCCGCACGGACACGAAGACCGATTTCCCCTCGACTTCGGCGTAGACCTGTACGGCACCGCCCTCGCCACCGTACTTGGCGGCGTTCACCATGGCCTCGCGCGCGGCCTGCATCTGCGCTCCGGTCCTCTCGTCCAGCGGGCAGTCGCCGACGATGACGACCTCGATGGGCACGCCGTGCTTGTCCTCCACCTCCGCGGCGTTGCGCCGCACCGCCTCGGCGACCGTGCCCGGCTCGTCGTCCTCGTCCTTGCCGGTGCCCTCCGGCTTGTAGAGCCAGGTGCGCAGGTCGCGTTCCTGGGCGCGGGCGAGGCGGCGCACCTCGCTCGCGTTCTCGGCGTTGCGCTGGATCAGGGTGAGGGTGTGCAGCACGGAGTCGTGGACGTGGGCGGCCACCTCGGCGCGTTCCTGGGCGCGGATGCGCATCAGGCGCTCCTCGGAGAGGTCCTGGGTCATGCGGACCAGGTAGGGACCGGCGAGAAGGGTGATGCCGACGAGCACGGCGAGCGCGGCCTGCAGGACCGCGCCCAGATGAGCGGTCGATCCCTGGAGGACGAAGACGGCCGTGACCCCGGCCGTGACGAGCAGGACGCCACCGGCCGCGCGCAGCAGGGTGAGGGTGCGGCGCCGCCGGCCGGCTTCGACCCAGCGGGCCCGGCGGGCGTTGTCCGCCTGGCGCCAGACGAGGGCGACACCGGCCGCGACGAGCACGGCGGGCACCAGATACGCCTTGGTCGCGCTGCCGAGATTGACGCTGCGCACGAAGATCATGGAGACGATGACCATGAGGAGCAGGGCGGCGATCTGTCCCCGGTCCGGTCTGCGGGCCATCAGTCTGCGCCGGCCGTCCGGTGTGGTCTCCGCTCCCACCAGCGAGGGCTTCTGGTCGCCGACGCCACCGATGCCGAGCGGGACGAAGAACCAGAACGCGGCGTAGAGCAGCGCTCCGAGGCCGTCGGCCATGAGCAGGCCGGCGAAGACGAGCCGCACCCAGACGACGGGCAGCCCGAGATGCCCGGCGAGCCCTCGCGCCACTCCGCCGAGCCAGCGTCCGTCGCTGCTGCGGTAGAGCTTGCGCGGGGGCCGCGGGTCGTCGAGTGGCAGGCTTGCGGCTTCCGGCATGCCAACGATGGTCACACGGGCGGCGGGGCGGAGCATCAGGGTCGGCCCCGGAGACGCCCCTGATCTTCCGTCGGGGCCGGTCCGGGTGGGCGGCTCGTGCGGGGTTGCCCGGCGGTCCGTGCCGCTCGAACGCTTCCCCGCCCCGCCTCAGGGACGATTTCAGGGTTGGCCCAGGGTCGTCCCGACTGCCGCCGGGGCGGCCGGGCGGTCACCATGGACGCATGACCGATCACGAGCACGCCGCGACGGGTCCGGGACCCGGCCCCGGCCCGCGCCCGGCCCCGGGCACCGGGCCGACGGATGCCGCGCCCGCCGCGACGGGAGAGAGCGGAGCGGCCGGCCCCGGCTCCCCCGCCCACCCCGGCTTCCGCCCCCGTTCCCGAGGCGGCGCCGCTTCCGCCGCGCAGGAGCCGGAGCGGCAGGAGCGCCCCCGGCTTCCCGAGCGGTTCCGGCGTGACCGCAGGCACAAGATGATCGCGGGCGTGTGCGCGGGGCTGGGGCGGCAGACCGACATGGACCCGGTGATCTTCCGGATCACACTGGCCGTGCTGTCCGCGACGGGCGGCCTGGGTCTCATCTTCTACGGCTTCGCCTGGCTGCTGGTGCCGTACGAGGACGAGGAGGAGAACGAGGTCCGCAAGCTGTTCACGGGCCGGGTCGACGGCCAGGCGCTGGCCGCGGTCCTGTTCGCGCTGGTCGGCTGCGGGATCTTCCTGACGATGCTGAGAAACGGCGGGGTGCTGGCGTTCGCCACGGTGCTCTCGCTGCTGCTCGCGGGCGCGGGGTACTGGTCGAGACGCCGTGGTGCCGCCGATCACGATCCGCTGGCGGCGCAGGCCGCCGCCGACGCGCCGCCGGAGGCCCAGGCGCCGCCGGTCGTCACCTTCTATCCCTCCTGGTGGCGTGATCCGATCGTCAAGGACGGCACCCATGTCGGCGGCACCGGCTATCTGTGGGGTCCCGGTGACGTCCGCGGACGGGACCTCACCTCGGTCCTGGACGTCGGCATCGCCACCCCCTGGACACACCCCGGGGCGATACCCCCGCCGGCGGCCGAGCCCCCGAGACCGCGCGGCCCGCGCTGGATCGGCGGCTGGGTGTTCCTGCTCGCCCTGCTGGCGGGCGGCCTGGGCACCTGGTCCGGCTGGCACACGCACCCGCTCGGCACCAATCTGCAGGCCGGTCTGTCCTGCGCGCTGGCGGTGTTCGGACTGGGCATGGCGTTCAGCGCGTTCCTGGGCCGGACGGGGGCCGGGACGGTGTTCTGGGCGCTGGTCACGGCGGCCCTGCTCGCCGGGGCGGCGGCGCTGCCCCGGGACATCACCGCCGACTGGAAGGAGGCGACCTGGAAGCCGGACGCGGTGGCCCAGGTGCGGTCCGAGTACGACCTCGGCACGGGGCGGGGCACGCTGGACCTGACCCGGGTGCACCCGGCCCCCGGGCAGACGGTCGCCACGGACGCCCGGGTGGGTGCGGGAAACCTGAAGGTGATCGTGCCGGCGGATGTGACCGTGCGGATGGACCTGGATGTGGGGGTGGGCGACATCCGGTTGCCCGGGGACCGTGGAGAGGACGTGGACGTGCTGCCCGGCAGACATCGGAACGTGACGCTGGCACCGGCCAAGGGCACGGGCGGAGTGTCCCGGACGCCGGGCGCGCTGGATCTCACGCTCGGCGTGGGAGTGGGACAGGTGGAGGTCAGCCGTGCTGCGTCATGAGTTCCAGCCCGGGAAGCTGGTCGCCGGGCTCTTCCTGACCGCCACCGCCGTGGTCTACGCGGGGGACGCGGGCGGCCTGTGGGACACCCCGTGGTTCCTGGTGGTTCCGCTGGTGGTGGGCGGCCTGTGTCTGGCCGGCGCCACGGCCGTGCTGGCCCGGGCGATACGCGGGCGGGGCGGCGCCGAGGAAAGTCAGCGGTAGCCGCCGGGCCACCGCCGGGCCCGCCAGGCGGCGTCCACGGAGAAGTAGGGCGCGCCGGCGAGGATCAGGGGGAGCCAGGCCATGAGGTAGGCGAGGTCGTTGCCGTAGTAGTAGGGGGTGGTGGCCCAGCTCACCGTCAGCCAGAGGCTGAGCGAGATCAGCGCGCCGCCGAGCGCGGCGAGGCGGCCGAGGAGACCGAGCAGGGTGGCGATGCCGACGGCCAGCTCCCCGAGCGCGATGGCGTAGCCGAAGCCGACCGGGCTCTTCAGGGCCAGGTCGATCAGGGCGGGGATCGCGGCGGAACCGCGGGCGGCGCGCATGGTGTCACCGATCGAGCCGACGCCGGCGGAGTGCATGAAGGCGCTGTCGGTGAGCTTGTCCAGGCCGGCGTAGACGAAGGTGGCACCCAGGAAGAGGCGCAGCGGCAGCAGGGCGTAGTGGGTGGCGGTGTCCCGGAGGCCGCGGGGTTCGTTCAGCCGGGGAATGCGCGTATCCGTCCGCATGCCTTGAGTCATCGCTACAAGCCGCCTTTCACCCGCTGAGCCCCCTGATGTGACGATACGTATGACGAAGGGAGCCCGTTCAATCCTGTCCTGGATGATTTTCCGGATTTCGGCCCTCCGCGGCGAGCCCGCCCCTCACTCCGTCACCTGGAGCGGGTACCGGTTCGTCGCCACCCCGGCGGCCGTCACCACCTGGACGTCCACCGCTCCGGGCTCCACGTCCGCGGGTACGGGCACGGTCAGGGTGGTGTCCGTGGGATTGCGGAAGCCTCCGGTGACGGGGATCAGGGGGACGTGGACGTCGACCGCGCCGATGCGGAGGACCGTCCGGGAGAGCCGGTCGGCGCTCTGGGCGCCGGGCGGGACGAAGCCGCTGCCCCGGAACTCGGAGTCGTCACCGGTGCGGACCGGGCCGTCGAGGTCGCCGGGCTCCCGGGCGCGGACCACCGAGTGGATCACCGGCCGGCCGCCCTCGGCGTACTTGCCGGCCAGATAGGTCGCCGCCGAGATCAGGACGATCACACCCAGGCCCCAGGGCAGGTCGGCGGCGCGCGGCCGGTCGGTGGGCAGCGGCAGGGGCGGGGTGGGCCCGTGTGGATCCTCCAGCGGGCGCTTGCCGTACGGCCGGAAAGTACCGCCGGCCGGTGCGAAAGGGCAGAGCCGTCCGGTGAAGATGACGTGCGCGATGAAAACCCGACAGGAGATGTCGGGATGGGGCGGCAGGCTGGCGCGTATGAACTGGAAAGGCTTCCGTACCGCCGTGCCCGAGCTGGCGGCGGTCACCGAGGAGCGCTTCGGCGCGTACCGGCATCACGTCCTCGCGACCCTCCGCAGGGACGGCTCGCCCCGCACCTCCGGTCTGGAGGTCAGGTTCCTGGACGGGGAGCTGTGGCTCGGCATGATGCCGCGTTCCCTGAAGGCCCTGGACCTGCTCCGCGACCCGCGTTTCACCCTCCAGGCCAACCCCGGCGACGGCACGGACCTGGGCGGCGGCGACGTCCGGATCAGCGGGCGGGCGTACGAGGTCGGGGAGGGCGCGGCCAAGGCCGCCTATGTGAAAGAGGTGGAACCGCCGCAGCCGTTCCACCTCTTCCGCACCGAGCTGACGGAGGTCGTCCGCACCTACGTCGAGGACGACAGGTATCTGGTCGTCCAGGTCTGGCAGCCCGGTGAGCCCCTGCGCACGCTCAAGCGTGCCTAGGGCCTACTCCCACTCGATCGTCCCCGGCGGCTTGCTCGTCACGTCGAGGACGACCCGGTTGACGTCACGGACCTCGTTGGTGATCCGGGTCGAGATGCGGGCGAGGACGTCGTAGGGCAGCCGGGACCAGTCGGCGGTCATGGCGTCCTCGGAGGAGACCGGGCGCAGCACGATCGGGTGACCGTAGGTGCGGCCGTCGCCCTGGACGCCCACGCTGCGGACGTCGGCGAGCAGGACCACCGGGCACTGCCAGATGTCGCGGTCCAGGCCGGCCGCGGTCAGCTCCTCGCGGGCGATCGCGTCGGCCTCACGCAGCAGGTCCAGCCGCTCCTTGGTGACCTCGCCGACGATCCGGATGCCGAGGCCGGGGCCGGGGAAGGGCTGGCGCTGGACGATCTCCTCCGGCAGCCCCAGCTCCTTGCCGACCATGCGGACCTCGTCCTTGAACAGCTTGCGCAGCGGCTCGATCAGCTTGAACTCGAGGTCCTCGGGCAGGCCGCCGACGTTGTGGTGCGACTTGATGTTCGCGGTGCCGGTGCCGCCGCCGGACTCCACCACGTCCGGGTAGAGGGTGCCCTGGACCAGGAACTCCACGGCCGGGCCCTCGTCGGCGATGATCTCGGCCTGCGCCTGCTCGAAGACGCGGATGAACTCCCGGCCGATGATCTTGCGCTTCTCCTCGGGGTCGGTCACCCCGGCGAGCGCCTTCAGGAAGCGCTCCTCGGCGTCGACGACCTTCAGCTGGACGCCGGTGGCCGCGACGAAGTCCTTCTCGACCTGCTCGGTCTCGCCCTTGCGCATCAGGCCGTGGTCGACGTAGACGCAGGTCAGCTGGGAGCCGATGGCCTTCTGTACGAGGGCGGCGGCGACGGCGGAGTCCACCCCGCCGGACAGCCCGCAGATCGCGCGCTTGTCGCCGACCAGCTCGCGGATGGCCTGGACCTGCTCCTCGATGACGTTGCCGGTGGTCCAGTCCGGCTTCAGCCCGGCACCGCGGTAGAGGAAGTGCTCCAGCACCTGCTGGCCGTGCGTGGAGTGCATGACCTCGGGGTGGTACTGGACGCCGTAGAGCTTCTTGTCGTCGTTCTCGAACGCGGCGACCGGGACGACGTCCGTGGACGCGGTGACCGTGAAGCCCTCCGGGGCGGCGGAGCAGGCGTCACCGTGGGACATCCACACGTGCTGCTCCTCCGGGGTGCCCTCGAAGAGGGTGGAGGACGACCTGGAGACGTGCAGGTCGGTACGGCCGTACTCGCGGGCGCCGGTGTTGTCGACGGTGCCGCCGAGGACCTGCGCCATCAGCTGGAAGCCGTAGCACATGCCGAAGACGGGGACGCCGGACTCGAAGATCTCGCGGTCGAGGCGGGGCGCGCCCTCCTCGTACACCGACGAGGGGCCGCCGGAGAGGATGATCGCCGCGGGCTTCTTGGCGAGCATCTCGCTGACCGGCATGGTGCTCGGCACGATCTCGCTGTAGACCCGCGCCTCGCGGACGCGACGGGCGATGAGCTGGGCGTACTGCGCGCCGAAGTCGACGACCAGGACGGTGTCGGGGGTGGCGGCAGACTGGGTCGCTGATGACACGGGGTGCCTTCTGGTGGTCGGGCGGGGGTCTGTGCTTCCGATTCTAACGGGGTGGCCGCCGGACCTCCGAGACAAGCCGCCGTGGCATACTGACCGCATGCGCAAGCACTCGACCTTCGTCTTTACCTATGGCACCCGGCCCGCCGGCTGCCATGGTCGTGCTGCTTGAGCCAACCGCCAAGCGACTTCCCAGGCGCCCCGGGCCGACAAGGCCCGGGGCGCCTGTCGTATCACCGGGTTCTGTCGTCCCAGGGCTTCCGCCACCCCCTTCGAGGAGCACCGGATGACCACCACCACCCCAGAAGCGGCCATCGCCGACGCCCGTGAGCGCATCGACGCGCTCGACGACCGGATCATCGGCCTGATCCAGGAGCGGATGGCCGTCTCCGCCGTCGTCCAGCAGACCCGGATCGCCTCCGGCGGGCGGCGGGTGCACCTGTCCCGCGAGATGGAGATCCTCGCCCGCTACCGGGACGCCCTCGGCAAGCCCGGCACCGGCCTCGCCATGACCCTGCTGGAGCTGTGCCGGGGTCGCGTCTGAGTTCCGTCCCGCTCTCACCCGTACGACACCGTGACCGGCCCGCGTGCCGCTTCGTTGAGGGGGGTGTGTCCGTGCCAGCCAGGGGCGGGCGACAGAACCACGCGTGGCTCACCGGAGCGATGAGGTGTACGGGTCGTGCCGTACACCGTGGGACCTCGCTCCGCGACGTGACCGGACGGCAGGGGACAGCTGCCCGGTCATCGAAGAGAACGGCCGGCTCCGGGGACGCCCGGGGCCGGCCGGCGGAAAACCGCAGACAGTACGTGGCGCGGCGCCGGTCCCGGGCATCGGCGCCGATTCGAGCAAGGGCCCCGCGGCCCCTCCGTCCCGCGGGGCCCTTCGCCCTGCCCGCCCGACCACACCCACGTACTGTGACTTAGATCACACACAAAGTGCGGCCTTGGCGAGCAACCCTTCCAGCTCTCGGTTGATCAAACCTGCCGGATCAAGAAGCGGTGGCCGGGACCTGCTTTCGGAGGGGGATGCAGGTCCCGTCCCTCGTGCCGGTCACTTCTTCGGCGGCACCGCCGGCACTCCCAGGAACGGCAGCCGCAGCGCGCCGAACGCGTCCGCCGGGACCACCGGCGCCTTGGGCTCCACCGGCGCCAGCCGCTCGTACGCCGCTCCCTGCGCCGGACGCGGATCCTCCTCGCCCTTGTTCGGCCAGAACGACATCGCCCGCTCCGCCTGCGCGGTGATCGTCAGCGACGGGTTGACGCCCAGGTTCGCCGAGACCGCGGCGCCGTCCACGACCGAGATGCCGGGGTGGCCGTAGAGCCGGTGGTAGGGGTCGATCACACCGGTCTCCGGGGAGTCGCCGATGGGGCAGCCGCCGAGGAAGTGCGCGGTGAGCGGGGTGCCCATCAGCTCGCCGATGTTGCTGCCGGCGAAGCCGTTGATCTCGGCGGCGAGCGCGGAGGCGGCCTCGGTCGCGGCCCTGATCTGCTTGGGGTTGGGCGCGCCGTGCCCCTGCCGGGCGGTGAGCAGGCCCCTGCCGGGCCCGGCGGGCTTCAGGTACGTGGTCAGCGAGTTGTCCAGGGACTGCATGACCAGGCCGATGATGGTCCGCTCCGACCAGCGCCGGTTGGACAGCGAGCGGGCGACCTGGACCGGGTGCCGGGCCGCGTTCGCCAGCCAGGCCAGCACGCGCGAGGACCCTTCCGTGTACGGCACCTGGAGGATGGACAGGCTGCCCATCGCGTTGGAGCCCTTGCCGTAGCGGACCGGCTCGATGTGGGTGTTCTCGTCGGGGTGGATCGAGGAGGTGATGGCGACGCCCCGGGTGAAGTCGGCCCTCGGCGCGCCGGTCGCCCGGCGGTAGCGGCGGTCGTCGGTCTGCGCGCCCACCAGCGCCTCGGAGTTGGTGCGGGTCAGGTCGCCGAGCCGGGGGGACAGGTACGGCAGCTGGCGGCCCGCCTTCATGCGGTGCAGCAGGGTCTGGGTGCCGTAGGTGCCGGCCGCGAGGACGACCCTGCGGGCGGTGAGGATCCGGCCGTCGGCCTTCCGTTTCCGGTCCGTGGGCAGGGTCGCGACCGCGTAGCCGCCGCGCGAGTCGTCGGTGACGGACACGACCGTGGTCATGGGGTGGACGACCGCGCCCGCCTTCTCGGCGAGGTGGAGGTAGTTCTCGTTGAGGGTGTTCTTCGCGCCGTGCCGGCAGCCGGTCATGCACTCGCCGCACTCGGTGCAGGCCCGCCGGTCGGGCCCGGCCCCGCCGAAGTACGGGTCGGGCACCCGCTCGCCGGGCCGGGCCGTCGCCTTGCCGTCGGCGTCCTGGCCGTCCCCGAAGAACACGCCCACCGGGGCGGCATGGAAGGTGTCGCCGACGCCCATCCGCCCGGCCGCCGCCTTCAGATGGACGTCGGAGGGGGTCATGGTGGGGTTGAGCCGCACCCCGAGCATGCGCCGGGCCTGGTCGTAGTACGGCTTCAACTCCTCCTGCCAGTCGGTGATGTGCCGCCACTGGGGGTCGTCGAAGAACGCCTTCGGCGGTACGTAGAGGGTGTTGGCGTAGTTGAGCGAGCCGCCGCCGACGCCCGCGCCGGCCAGCACCATGACGTTGCCCAGCAGGTGGATGCGCTGGATGCCGTACATGCCGAGCCGGGGCGCCCAGAGGTAGTTCTTCAGGTCCCAGGAGTTCTTCGGGAGGGTGGCGCGGGTGAAGCGGCGGCCCGCTTCCAGTACACCGACTTTGTAGCCCTTTTCCGTCAGGCGCAGGGCGGACACCGAGCCGCCGAAGCCGGAGCCGACGATGATGACGTCGTAATCGTAGGCGTCCTGGGGCACGTGTTCTCCTCGTTGAGTGGTGCGTGCGGGCCGTCTGTGGTTGCGCGCGCGGTTCCCCGCGCCCCTGGGGTCGGTTACCTGAACCGGAAGGCCTTCATCAGACGCAGGCTCGTGCTCATGAACCGGGCGTACGCCTCGTCGTCCATGCCCAGCGAGGGCGCCATGGGCAGCAGCCGCTGCTGGGCGACGGTCTGGGCCTCGGTGTACTTGAGGATGCCCTCGGAGCCGTGGCGGCGGCCGAGGCCGGAGTCCTTCATGCCGCCCATCGGGGACTGGGCGCTGCCGTAGGCGGGCGCGTAGCCCTCGTTGACGTTGACGGTGCCGGTGCGCAGACGGGCGGCGATGTCCCGGCCGCGGCGGGCGTTCGTCGTCCACACGGACGCGTTCAGGCCGTACGGCGTGGCGTTGGCGCGCTCCACCGCCTCGTCGTCGGTCCGGAAGCGGTAGACGGAGACGACCGGGCCGAAGGTCTCCTCCTCGCAGACGGCCATGGCGGGCTCGACGCCGTCGAGGATGGTGGGCTCGAAGAAGTACGGGCCGATGTCGGGGCGGGCCACACCGCCCGCGATCACCTCGGCGCCCTTGGCGACGGCCTCCTCGACGTGCCGCTGGACGGTCTTCAGCTGGCGTTCGCCGACCAGCGAGCCCATGTCGGCGCCGTAGGCGAGGAAGTTGCCGAGCCGCATGGCCTTGGTGCGGGCGGCGAACCGGTCCAGGAAGGTGTCGGCGACGGACTCGTGGACGTAGAGCCGCTCGATGGAGATGCACAGCTGGCCGGCGGAGGAGAAGCAGGCCCGGACGGCACCGGCGGCGGCCTTCTCGATGTCGGCGTCGTCCAGCACCAGCATGGCGTTCTTGCCGCCGAGTTCGAGGGAGACGCCGACCAGGCGGGCGGCGGCGCCCACGGCGACCTCGCGGCCGGTGCGGGTGGAGCCGGTGAAGGAGACGTAGTCGGCGTGCCTGACCAGCTCGGGGCCGACGACCGGGCCCTCGCCGAGGACGACCTGGAAGACGCCGTCGGGCAGCCCGGCCTCGATCAGCAGGTCCCGCGCCCACAGCGCGGTGAGGCAGGTCTCGGTGTCCGGCTTCATCACCACGGCGTTGCCCGCGACGAAGGCGGGCAGGGCGTCGCCGACGGACAGCTCCAGCGGGTAGTTCCAGGGGGCGATCTGGCCCACCACCCCGCGCGGATGGCGCAGTTCGGTGACCTTCGTCAGGACCGGGACGGCGCCGGTGTGCCGCCTGGGCCGCAGATAGGCGGCGGCGCGGCGGCCGTAGTGCCGGGCGGCGACGGCGACGGCCTGTACCTCCTCGTGCGCGTGCAGGCGGGCCTTGCCGGTCTCCAGCTGGATCAGGTCCAGTACTTCGGCCTGCCGCTCCAGCACCAGGTCGTGGAAGCGCAGCAGCACGGCGGCGCGCTGCCGTACCGGGGTCGCCGCCCACACGGTCTGCGCGGCGCGGGCCGCCGCGAAGGCGTCCCGGACGTCGTCCGGGGTGGACTCGGGCAGGTCGGCCAGCTTCTCACCGGTGAAGGGGGCGTGACTGGCGGTACGGCCGGAGCCTGTGACGCCCTTGGTGAGCCGGGCCAGCAGCTGCGGGGTGACCACGTCGGCGGCGGTACGGGCGCCGTCGGGAGCGGGCGCGAGCGGGTTGGTACCGGCGATGTCCGGGGCCTGCGTGTCCGTCATGACGCGCAGGGTATGCCGCGGCACGGCCTTTGTGTACCCGTCGGTAACGCGGATTCACCGACCGCTCACATCCTGCCAGTGATCACTGGCAGAGAATGCGCTGATCAGGGCGTTGGCGGGGGACGATCAGCCGGCTCCGGGTTTTTTCGCCGGCGCCGGGGCGAGGGGCCCCGGGGTACGGCGGCGGAGCGGGACGAGCGTGCCCGGCGCCGCCGTCGCAACGGGGCAGCCCTCGTACGGCGGCCCTCATCCGCCGGCCGAAAAGGTGTCCACGGCCACGTCGAAGTACTCCCGCGCCTCGCGGACCTTGCCGACCGGCGCGGACACCCACACGTCGTACAGCCTGCCGTTCTCCTCCCAGCACAGGTCGTAGGTGTGGCGCGGGCCCTCCGCCGGGCTGAAGCCGTTCCAGGTGAACTCCCAGAAGGCGGCCCGGTGTCCGGCGTGCGTGGTGGGGGTGACCCGGCCGTCGTGGTAACCGGGGTTGTTCTCGGGGCCGGCGGCGGCGGACCGCTCCAGCACGCCCCGGGGGCCGCCGGGCTGCGGGCCGGTGACCTTGACCCCGAGGCGGAAGGTCTGCCCCGGCGAGAGGTAGTAGACGCGTTCGCCGCGCGGGCTGCGGACGAAGTCCTCCGGGACGGCGAGGGAGAAGCCGGCCGGGTCGTGGGCCGTGCGGTAACCGGAGGGCGCGGTGTGCGCGCCGGTGCCGGGCGGGCTGGTGCGCCCGGAGGGAGTGGCCGGCGTCGGGGTGGGTGCCGTACCCGTGGTGCCGGTCGCCGGGGTGGTGGCCGTGCCGCCCGGGGTGCCGCCGCCGGTGCCCCCGCTCTGGTGCAACAGCAGCGTGGCGGCCGACACGCCCGCACCGGCCAGCGCGGCGACGAGCAGCGCCGCCACCAGCGCCCCGCGCGGGGCCGGGCGGGCCGGGGGCGGCTGTGCATTCGGGTGGGCGGGACCGAGCGGCGGCGGCCCGTGGGGCAGGTCCGGGCGGGTCGGCGAGTAGGCCACCGGGGACTTGTGGGTGCGGCCGCCGCCGATCCGGTGCAGGCGCCCGACGCCGTGCGCCCCCGCCGGACGGTGGCCGCCCGGCGCGGCCGGGGTCCGGCCGGTCTCCAGGTACGTCCGCAGCATCCACTCGGCGTCCGCCGCGCCCAGCCGCCGGTCGGGATCGCGCTCCAGCAGCCCCAGGACGACGGGCAGCAGCGGCTCGGCCTGGGCCGGCGGACGGATCTCGGCGGAGACGACAGCGTGCAGGATGCCGCCCAGCGAGTCGCGCCGGAACGGCGATTCACCGCTGAGCGCCGTGCACAGCAGCGCGCCCAGCGACCACAGGTCGGACTCCGGCCCGGTGCGCAGCCCGGACATCCGCTCCGGCGCGGTGTATTCGGGCGAGCCCACGAAGGAGCCGGTCTCGGTGAGCGTGGTGGCGCCCTCGACCTGGGCGATGCCGAAATCGGTGAGCACGACCCGGTCGGTGCCGGACTCGATCAGGACGTTCGCGGGCTTGATGTCCCGGTGCAGCACGCCCGCCTCGTGGGCGGTGTGCACCGCGCTCAGCAGGGCGATGCCGATCCGCGCGGCCTCGGCGGGGCCGACCGGGCCGTCCCGGGCGATCCGTTCGGCGAGTGACGGGCCGTCGACCAGTTCCATCACGAGATACGGCCGGCCGTCGTGCTCCACCACGTCGTGGACGACGATGATGTGCGGATGCCGTAACTGGCAGACCGCGCGGGCCTCGCGGAAGGTACGGTCGCGGCGGCGGCGCGCGTCGTCGTCCGGGAGCGAGTCGTCCGGAAGGAACTCCTTGACCGCCACCCGACGGCCCAGCACCTCGTCGCTCGCCCGCCACACGACGCCCATGCCGCCGCGTCCGACGCGTTCCTCCAGGCGGTAACGGCCCGCGATCAGCCGGAAGCCGCCGGCTCCCTCGGTCCCCATGCGCCCCATCATGCCGCAGCGGGCGCCCGTGTCCTCGAAATCCGGTCGCGGTCCGGGGGCATGCGGATCACCGGTCGGACAGCCGTTCCCGGCGCGGACGGCGCAGTCCGGGGCGCTGGGTTCAGCGCGGCTCCTGCCAGCCCTGGAGCACCGCCTTGAACTGCTTGCTGGTCCGGTCCCAGTCCGCGGCGGGCGAGGATATGTAGATCACGTACTCGGTGCCGTCGCGCGAGATGTACGTCTCCTCCGCGGCGCGCCGCGGCCCCGGGAAGGCGCTGTCCTTCGCCAGCGCGGTCCAGGTGTACTCCCAGACGGAGCCGCCGAGGTCGCGGTAGACGTTCTTCTCCAGCCGGACCCGCTGGTAGTCGGCCAGCCGCCGGGAGAGCTGGCCGTCCAGGTCGAGCTGGTGGGAGTAGGCGTCCTTGAAGTCGGGCGAGGTGTCGATGGCGATGCGGACGAAGTGCTCGCCGCCGTCGGGCGTGTAGTCGACCTGCCGGAGGTCGCCGGGCACCCCGACGACCCTGCGCGACCAGCCCTCGGGCAGGTAGAGACCGAAGCCCCACTCGTCGTCGTAGCGGCGCCAGGAGGCCGGGATCGTGCCGTCGGTGCCGGGCGTGGCGCTGCCGCTCACGGAGGTGGACGGCGTGGCCGGGCCTCCGTTCGGGGCGCCGCCGTCCCCGGTGGTGCTCCACTTCTGCACGGCCACCGCGGCGCCGGCGCCGAGCACGGCCGCGAGGGCCACGACGAGCGCGAGGGTGCGCAGCCGGCGGCGGGGCCGGGCCGGGACGCCGGCCGGGCCGGACGGTACGGGTGCCACGGCCGTCGGACCGGTGCCGGCACCGGTCGCGCCCATGGCTCCGGGAAGGGTGCCGCCCGTCGGGTAACCGTGCGGGCGATGGCCCGGATCGGCCGCCCCGGGGGTGTGCCCGCCCGCGCCCCGGGCCGGCGGGAACTCCCGCGCGTCCCGCGCGGTGCGCGGCGTGCGCCCCTCCGCCGCCTCGGCGAGCATCCGCTCCGCCTCCTCGACGCCGGGCCGCCCGGCCGGGTCCTTGCACAGCAGGGCGGCGATGACCGGAGCGAGCGGACCGGCGTGGCGCGGGGCGTCCGTGTCCTCCTCGACGATCGCCTGCATGGTGCTCAGCGGCGAGGTCCGCCGGAACGGCGAGCGGCCCTCGACCGCCGTGTACAGCGTGGCGCCGAGCGCCCACAGGTCGGAGGCCGGGCCGGGGTCGTGCCCGCGCACCCGCTCGGGGGCCAGGTAGTCGACGGAGCCGACGACCTCACCGGTGCGGGTGATGGTGGAGTCGCCCTCTATCTGGGCGATGCCGAAGTCCGTCAGCAGCACCCGACGGTCCTTGCCGAGCAGGACGTTGCCGGGCTTGACGTCCCGGTGCAGCACACCGGCGGCGTGCGCGGCGCGCAGCGCCCGCAGCACCCACAGCCCTATCCAGGCGGCCTCCGCCGGCTCCACGCGGCCCCGCTCCCGGACCACGTCGGCCAGCGAGTCGCCCTCGACCAGTTCCATCACGATCCACGGCCGGCCGTCGTGTTCGAGCACATCGTGCACGGTGACGACCGCGGAGTGGTTGATGCGCGCGGCGGCCCGCGCCTCGGCACGGGTCCGGGCGAGCAGCACGGCCCGGTCGCCGTCGGAGGCGTAGAGCGCGGCGGTCAGCTCCTTGACGGCGACCATCCGGTGCAGCACCTCGTCGTGGGCGCGCCACACCCGGCCCATGCCGCCGCTGCCGATGGAATCGGCGAGCCGGTAGCGGCCTGCTACGAGCAGACCCTGCTTCTGATTCACGTTGCCCCGCAATGCTCTTGACAGGGCCAGACTAAGGACCGGCCTCCCCCCAGGGAACCAGCGGGGTACACCGGTGACCGCACTGTGACGATGGTCGTTTCCGCGCGAGAGGGGGGAACCGTGGTCCCTGTGTACGCGCAGCTCAACCCGTGTAGCGATACGTCGCCACGGCCTGCTCGTACAGCCGGGTCACCTGGTCCCGCTCGGCTTCCGGGCCGCGTACCTGCACGATGTGGTAGCGGCCGTTCAGCAGCAGCGCCATGTTCCGCACGTACCGGTCCCGTCCCTGCCCGTCGGTCCACGTGAACTGCCCCTCGGCCATGGTCCGTCCGCCCACCTCGGTGGTCCGCAGACCGCTCGCCGTGGACCAGCTGGAGTCGCGGTACGGCTGGAGTTCCCGCTCCTTGTCCCGCTGGTAGGCCATCGGGTCGCTGCCGTAGGCGGACGCGCCGTCCCGGCCCGGTACGACGATCAGCTCGAAGTCCCCGTGGGCGTAGACCACCTGGCCGCTGCCGTTCCTGGGGCTGCGGTCCCAGCCCTCGGCGACGGCGACCCGGAAGCCGTCGGGGTCCTTGCGCAGGGTGAACCCGTCGGGCACGGCGGGGTCCCCGCCGGTCTGGGTCTCGGTCGCAGGCGCGGAGGTGCCCTCGTCCGGGGTGCTCTGCCCGGCGGAGGGCTGCCGGGTCTGCGCGGGCAGCGGACCCGTCCGCCCGGCGCTGCCGGTACGGTCCCCGCCGGTCTCCTGCTTGGGCATGAAGAGCATCGCGTAGGCGATCCCGCCCGCCAGCAGGAGCAGTATCAGCAGGAGCAGGGTCCGGCCGAGGCTGCGCGGCGAACGGGCGCCCCCGGGGGCCCGCTTGTGCCGGCCGTGCGGGCCCGCCGCGACCGCGCCGGAACGACGGCGGCGGCGCACCAGTTCACCCCGGCGCCGCACGATCGGCAGCCGGCTCGGGTCGGCGGGCGGCACGGGGACGACCCGGGTACCGGCCTCCGGCTCGGGCGCGGACCGCACCAGGGAGCGCAGCCAGCCGCTCAGTTCCTCCATGTCCGGCCGCTCGGTGGGGTCCTGACGCAGCAGCGACTCCACGACCGGGCGCAGCGGTCCGCACTCCTCGGCGAAGGCGGGCGGCTCGGCGCACACCAGCTGCACCAGTTCGGCCGTGGACTCCTCCGGGTACGGCGCGTGTCCCTGTACGGCGCGGAACAGCAGCGCCCCCAGCGCCCACAGGTCGGTGGCGGGACCGATGGGCGCGGCCAGCTGCCAGTTCTCGTGCACGGGCCCGGCCTGCTCCGGCGCCCACCGCTCCGTCACCGGCCCCACCACGGCCATCCGCACCTGCCGCGCCCGCTCGGCGGCAAGCGCACTGCGGGGACCTCGGCGTACGGCACCGGGGGCGTCCCAACCGGGGGCGGGGGCCGCATCCGAGGGCCGGCCGGGGTCGTGACGGCGGACGGGAGCGAGGCCGGACTCCGAGGAGCCGTACGGCTCGGAGGGGTGGCCGGGAACGGGCCCGGACTCCGAGGGGCCGTAGGGGTCGAAGGGGCGGCCTGAGCCGGACGCGGACGTGCCGGGGCCGGTCGGGGCCGCAGACGTGTGGCCGGGGCCGGGTGCCGGCAGCCCTGCGGGGTTGGCGGGAGCCGGCGCCGCAGGACCGGAGCCGGATGCCGGCAGCCCGCCGGGGCCGTCGGCCGGGGGGCGCTGCCTGTCGCGGGCCTGGGGCGGGACACGGCCGGGTCGCGGCTGTGCCGGGGGCAGGCCCAGTCGCCGGGTGCCGCCGTCCAGGGCCTGGGGCGTACCGCTGTCCTGGGAGGTGCCGCCGGATCCGGGGCGCGGCGCGGCACCGTGCCAGGGGGCGCCGCGCACACCGTACGGGTCGGCTATGCGGCCGGGCGGCACCGCGCCGCCGGGCTCCGGGGGGTACGAGGGTTCTGCCGGGTCGTCGGTCCGGCCGGAGTCGGCGGCCGCGTCGGCCGGGGGGCGGGCGCCGGGCAGGGCGGGGCGCCGGCCGTGCTCCGCCTCGTGCACCCGGGCGGCGGCCCGGGCGCCCGCGCGGTAGGCGGCGATGGCCCCGGCCCGCGCGGCCCGGACGTCGGAACCGGTCTCCAGAGCGGGCTGCCCCGCCGCGCCGGAGACCCCGTCCCCGCCGGGCGCGGGCAGCGCTCCGGCGGCCCGGGCCTGGATGGCGGCCCGCCGCGCGGCCTCGGGATCGACGTCCGCCACACCACCGGAGACGCCGGCACCACCGAAACTGCCGGGACCCCCGGAGCCGCCGGCACCGAAAGAACCGTCAGGACCACCGGAACCAGCAGGGACCCCGGCGTTCTCCGCGCCCTCCGCGCCCTCCGCCTCCGCCCAGCCCGCATACCCGGCCGGGCCGGTGCCGAGAGCCTCCCCCGTGCCCCCGCCGCCCGCCGGGTCCTCGGTGGGCGGCACCGGGTCGTACCCGCAGAGCGCCTCCTCCGCCGCGCCCGCCGCGAGACCGCTCAGCACCACCCGGCCGTCGTCACAGACCAGAACCGTGCGGACGGTGATGTTGCGGTGCACCCAGCCGTGGGCGTGCAGCACCCGGAGGGCCATGAGCACGTCGGAGGCGACCTCGGCCGCCCGGTACGGCGTCAGCGGCCGCTCGGTGAGCAGCGCGGCCAGCGGACGCGCGGCCACCAGTTCGCTGACGATCCACAGGGACCCGCCCTCGGCGAACACGTCGAAGACCTGGTCCAGGCGCGGGTGGTCGGGCACGCGGGCCGCGGCCTGCGCGGCCTCGACGGCGCGCCGTACCGCCGGGTCGGCGGGCTGCCGGGTGGCGCCCCTGGCCTCCGCCGGCCGGCGGGACGGGCGCTGACGTGCGGTGAACCCCTCGGGCAGCCCTTCGGCGTCGAGCACCTCGGCCTCGACGACCTCCGGCAACGGCACCTGCCGGACAAGGACTTCCTGGCCGCTGTAGGTGTCGAAGGCGCGGTTCTCGGTGAACTCGTACGCGTCGGACGGCGGCAACGGCAGGCGGTAGCGGTCGGCGAGCACCCGGCCCGCGTAGTCGTCCACTGTGCCTCCCTCGGCCGCCCGGCTGGTCATGTCCGTTCGTCATACGACCCGTTGCGCACACACCCGCGGCTGCGTACGGTCCGCGACCCTTCACGATACGTGCCAGAGGCAACCCGCACGGTCCGGATGACGGATTCTCAGGCACCGAACCGGAGTGTTCTCCTGCGCCGAACCGACGCGGGGTGTCTACGACTTGGGCCGGAAGGACTTCGTCAGCGTCTTCCAGGTGTCCTTGCGCAGGTCACCGTGCCAGTCGGCGTCCCGCGCGGTGTACATCAGCGCGTAACCGAGGTGGTCGTTCACCACGAAACCCCGGTCGATCGTGCGGAGTCTGGTGCCGTCGTCGACGTAGGTGAACTCCCAGTCGGCCGTGTTCCAGCCGCGGTAACCCACCTTCTCTATACGGACCTTGTGGTACTGGGGGCGCACCATGTACCGCTCCTGGTTCCGCCAGTCCGCCACCGGGTCGTCCTTGGGCGTACCGGTCCAGGCGACGAGCAGCTTCTGCCCCTGCGGACCGGTGTAGCGGTCCCCGGACCGGCCGGTGGTCTGGTACTTCCATCCCTTGGGCAGCCCGATCGAGTAGCCCTGGCCGCCCTTGCGGGTGCTCTCGACCGGCGCGCTCCCGCCGTCCTCGCCGGCGGGCGCGGCGGAGTCGCCGGAGCCGTCCGGGTCGCCGGCGGCCGGGCTCGCGCCGGTGTCCGCGGCGGCACCGGTGGCGGTGGACGCCGAGGAGGCGCCGTCCGTCCGCGCCCCGCCGTCCGGGTCCTTGGCGGCGTCCTTGTCCTGTTCGGCGGACGCGCCGGCACCGGCCGCGGGCTTGGCCCCGCTGCCCTTGCCGTCGTCGCCGCTGTCGCTCAGGGCGAAGGCCAGCACGGTCCCGAGCACCGCGAGCACGACCACGGCGACGATGACCACCAGCGTGCGCTTGGGCACCACATCGGTCAGCGGGGCCTTCGGCACCGGCCGCGGCGGCAGGTCCAGGTCCGGCGGCGGTACGACGGGCCAGCCGGAAGCCGGCTTGTTCGCGCTGGAGTTCGGCCCGGCGATGCCACCGGGCCCCCCTACGGCACCCGCCCGCGCCCCACCGGGGGAACCGGGCCGCGCCCCGCCGGGGGAACCTCCGGCACCGGGCCGGGAGCCTGCGACGGCACTCCCGGCGCCCGGCAGCGCGCCGGGAGCCTGCGGCGGGCGGGGAGCGGGCGGCGCGGACGGCGCGCTCCCGCTCCTGGTCCGCGTGGTGGCGGCGCCGGTGGCCGCGCCCGCCGCCTTGCGCACCGAGCGCAGCGCGCCGCGCAGCTTCTCCCCGGCCTCCTCGCCCCGCTTGCCGTCCGGCCCGCCGGGCTGGACCGGCAGCGGAACCACCCGGGTGGCGTCCATCGGCTCCGGCTCGGGCGCGTGGATCACCGCGTTGAGCATGGCCCGGGCCCCGGCGTCGTCGAGCCGCTTGGCCGGGTCCTTGGTCAGCAGGCCGTAGAGGACGTCCCGCAGCGGCCCCGCGTTCTTGGGCTCCTCCAGCGGCTCGGTCATCACCGCGGTGAGCGTGGCGATCGCCGAGCCCTTGTCGTAGGGGGGCGTGCCCTCGACCGCCGCGTACAGCAGACCGCCGAGCGACCACAGGTCGGCCGCCGGTCCCGGCTTGTGGCCGCGGGCGCGCTCCGGGGAGATGTAGGAGGGGGCGCCGACGAGCATGCCGGTGGAGGTGATGGACGGGTCGCCCTCGACCTGCGCGATGCCGAAGTCGGTGAGCACGACCCGGCCGTCCTCGGCGATGAGCACGTTGGACGGCTTCACGTCCCGGTGCAGGATTCCCTGCCGGTGCGCGGAGCGCAGCACGTCCAGGATGGCGAGGCCGACCTCGGCGGCGCGCCTCGGCGTCAGCACCCCGTCCTCGCGGATGACCTCGGCCAGGGACTTGCCCTCGACCAGCTCCATGACGATCCAGGGCCGGTCGTCCTCGTCGACCACGTCGAAGACCGTCACCGCGCTGTTGTTGCGGATCCGGGCGATCGCCTTGGCCTCGCGCAGGGTACGCGTGATCAGGCGCCGCTTCTCCTCCTCGTCGATGTTCGACGGGAACCGTAGTTCCTTGACGGCGACCGTCCGGCCGAGGGTCTCGTCCTCGGCGCGCCAGACCGTGCCCATACCGCCGCGGCCCAGCACGTCCCCCAGCCGGTACCGCCCCGCGAGGAGACGCCGTTCGCTCTTGTCCTGACGAGTCTCCTGACGAGATGTACCCGCCCGCTCCGCCTCCGACATGCGTCCCCTCATACAACCCGCCCTGACAGAGCCTCCATTGTCTCTCACCCGGCAAGTGCCCGGCGCCCAGGGTGCCCCTGGCCGGGCCCCGCCTTCTCCGCTGCGGAAGCCCTCTTGAAGCGGGCGTTCCGCTTATCGGGATGAGGGGTCGTAAGAGCGGAGGAACCGGTCTGCCGACGCTTCGGACAGTCCTGTCCATACCGGTGTTCCCGGCGCCGCCCCTCGCCCCGGCGGCACGTCAGCAGACCTCCGAAAGCCCCCGGGAAGCCACTCCTGACCAGCACTCGGTCACGGTTCCGCCCCCGCGACCGCGGGCCCTACAGCGGCACGATGTCCGGTGCCCCCAGCCGGGCCGCGTCCGCCGTCTGGTCGTCGGGCTGGAGCTGGGACTCGCGCTCGGCCTCCACCCGCTTCTCGTAGTGCTCGACCTCGCGCGCTATCCGGTCCGCGTCCCAGCCGAGGACCGGCGCCATCAGCTCGGCCGCCTCCCGGGCGCTGCGCGTGCCCCGGTCGAAGGTCTCGATGGAGATGCGGGTACGGCGGGTGAGGACGTCGTCCAGGTGCCGGGCGCCCTCGTGCGAGGCGGCGTACACCACCTCGGCGCGCAGATAGTCGTCGGCGGCGTGCAACGGTTCGCCGAGCGCGGGGTCGGCGGCGATGAGTTCCAGGAGTTCCTCGGCCAGCGAGCCGTAGCGGTTGAGCAGGTGTTCCACGCGGACCACGTGCAGTCCGGTGCGGGCGGCGATGCGTGCCCGCGCGTTCCACAGCGCCTGGTAGCCCTCCGCGCCGAGCAGCGGGATCTCCTCGGTGACGCAGTCGGCGACGCGCATGTCCAGGCCGTGCACCGCCTCGTCGACGGCGTCCTTGGCCATCACCCGGTAGGTCGTGTACTTGCCGCCCGCCACGACCACCAGCCCCGGCGCCGGATGGGCGACCGTGTGCTCGCGGGACAGCTTGCTGGTGGCGTCGGACTCGCCGGCCAGCAGCGGGCGCAGCCCGGCGTACACCCCCTGCACGTCGTCGCGGGCGAGCGGGACGGCCAGCACCGAGTTGACGTGTTCCAGCAGGTAGTCGATGTCGGCGCTGGACGCGGCGGGGTGGGCCTTGTCCAGGTCCCAGTCGGTGTCGGTGGTGCCGATGATCCAGTGCCGGCCCCAGGGGATGACGAACAGGACGGACTTCTCGGTGCGCAGGATCAGGCCGGTGGTGGAATGGATGCGGTCCTTGGGCACGACCAGGTGGATGCCCTTGGAGGCGCGGACGTGGAACTGCCCGCGCTCGCCCACCATGGCCTGGGTGTCGTCGGTCCACACGCCGGTGGCGTTGACGACCTGCTGGGCGCGGATCTCGTACTCCCCGCCGCCCTCCACGTCCCGCACCCGGGCGCCCACGACCCGCTCGCCCTCGCGCAGGAACCCGGTCACGCGCGCGCGGTTGGCCACCTTCGCGCCGTACGACGCCGCCGTGCGCACCAGGGTGGCCACGAAGCGGGCGTCGTCCATCTGGGCGTCGTAGTACTGGAGGGCGCCGACGAGCGCGTCCTTCTTCAGGCAGGGGGCCACGCGCAGGGCGTGACGACGGGTCAGGTGGCGGTGCATGGGCAGCCCTCGGCCGTGACCGCGGGCCATCGACATCGCGTCGTACAGCGCGACGCCCGAGCCCGCGTACAGCCGCTCCCAGCCCTTGTGCTGGAGCGGGTAGAGGAACGGCACCGGTTTGACCAGGTGCGGGGCGAGGCGTTCGAGCAGCAGGCCGCGTTCCTTGAGGGCCTCGCGGACCAGGGCGAAGTCCAGCATTTCCAGATAGCGCAGGCCGCCGTGGATGAGCTTGCTGGACCGGCTGGAGGTGCCGGACGCCCAGTCCCGGGCCTCGACCAGGCCCGTCGACAGGCCGCGGGTGACCGCGTCCAGCGCGGTGCCGGCGCCGACCACGCCGCCGCCGACCACCAGCACGTCCAGCTCGCGTTCCGCCATCGCCGCCAGTGCCTCGGCGCGCTGCGCCGGCCCCAGTGTCGCTGTCCTCACCGCTGCCTCCCGCTGTCGCTGACTCGCTCGCGTCGGCCGCACCCGGTGGGCGTAGCCCCGTCATGCCCTCCTCATGCCCAAATGATGACCGCGATGCGCCGCTTCAGCCACCACGGGCCTCCCACCTGTGGACAACTCGCGCACAACCACGGCAAGACACACAAACACAATCACACATAACGGTCATATGTGTACCTAGTCTGTCAGTGCGCTCGCTCTTGCTGTCCACAGCGGTTGCGCACCTGTCCCGCTTCGGCTACTGGGAAGGACGGCCCACGCATGCCCGCAGACCTCGCCGTCATCGGACTCGGCCCCTACGGACTGCCGCTCGCCCAGGCCGCCGTCGCCGCCGGCGTCCGCACCGCCGGCTACTCCACCGGCCCCGAGACGGGCCCGCTCAGCGCCGCCGAGCTGCGCCGGATGCACTCCGCCGGCTTCCGGCTCGCCACCGACCCGGCCCAGCTCGGCCGGGTGCGCACCGCGGTGATCTGCGCGCCCACCCCGCGCGGCGCCGACGGCGGCCTGGACCTCGGCCAGGTCGAGGCCGCCGCCCGCACCCTGGCCGCACACCTGCGCCCGCACACCACGGTCATCCTGGAGTCCCCCGTACTGCCCGGGACCACGGAGGAGTTCCTGCGCCCGCTGCTGGAGGACGGCTCGGGTCTGCGGGCCGGCCGCGACTTCCACCTCGCCTACTCCCCCAGCCGCGTCGACCCCGGCAGCCGAGCCCACACGCCGGCCTGCACCCCGAGGGTCATCGGCGGTCTCACCCCCGCCTGCACCGAGTCCGCCGCCGCGTTCTACGGCCGGCTCACCGACAAGGTGGTCCGCGCACGCGGGCTGCGCGAGGCGGAGACCGTGCAGTTGCTGGAGACCAACTACCGGCACGTGAACATCGCGCTGGTCAACGAGATGGCCGTGCTCTGCCACGAGCTGGGCGTGGACCTGTGGGACGTCATCCGGTGCGCGGAGACCAAGCCCTTCGGCTTCCAGGCGTTCCGGCCGGGCCCGGGCGTCGGCGGGCACGGCGCCGCACAGGACCTGACCGGGCACGCGACCCGCACCCTGCGCATGGTCGAGCTGGCCCAGCAGGTCAACAGCCGGATGCCCCGGTACGTCGTCCAGCGCGCCGCCACGCTCCTGAACGAGCACGGCAAGTCCGCGCGCGGGGCCAGGGTGCTGTTGCTCGGCGTCACCTACAAGCCCGACCTCGCCGACCTCCAGGGCACGCCCGCGCGCGAGATCGCCGTCCGGCTGATGGAGTTCGGCGCGTCCGTGAGCTACCACGACCCGTACGTGCCCGCCTGGAACGTCCTGGACCGCCCGGTCCCGCGCGCCGACTCCCTCTACGAGGCCGCAGCCGACGCCGACCTCACGATCCTGCTCCAGCACCACCGCACGTACGACTTGCAGGGCCTGTCGGTGAAGGCCCAGCTGCTGCTCGACACCCGGGGCGCCACACCCACGGGGGCGGCGCACCGGTTGTGAAAGGGGGCGCGCGGGGGTGTGGGGGCCGGGGACTGGTGGCGTCGGAAATTCCCCGCCGGTACCTTGGGGACAGACGGAGCCCACCGCAGCGGGTAACTACGGCGGGCTCCTGGATGGATCACGGAGTGTCCACCCCTAGTTCTCATAGGGGTGGCCGCTCACCATCCGAAGATCCGCAAGATCCACCTCCTCCGGAACTTCACCAGCCAAAGGCGAGTGCGGTCCCAGCGGTCGGGCTTGCGGTGGCGTCCCATGGGCGCCCCCTTCCACGATGCCGCCCAGAGACCCGGTAGGCGGTCCGTCTGGAATTCGGGCCGGGCCCCGAGGGCGGGAGCCCGGTCCAGATCCTTGGAAGGGGGCGGCCCAGAGAGCTCGGGTCGCCGGTCACGGACATCACCGGCCCGCTACGCCCGTTCGGCCCACATTCGCCCCGAACACAACCGTGCGCCCCCTTTCGCGCAGTGCGCCCCCGGGCACGAGCGCCCGGGCATGCGAAAGGGCCGGCCGTCCGCTCGGGACGACCGGCCCTCGGGGCGTCGCGGGGACCGCCCGGCGACTACCGCCGGTGCTGGCTGTCCGCCACCGTCACCTCGACCCGCTGGAACTCCTTCAGCTCGCTGTAGCCGGTGGTGGCCATGGCGCGGCGCAGTGCACCGAAGAAGTTCATCGAGCCGTCCGGGGTGTGCGACGGACCGGTGAGGATCTCCTCGATCGTGCCGACCGTGCCGAGGCCCACCTTCTTGCCGCGGGGCAGTTCCTCGTTGACCGCCTCCATGCCCCAGTGGTGGCCCTTGCCGGGCGCGTCCGTCGCACGGGCCAGCGGGGAGCCCATCATGACGGCGTCGGCGCCGCAGGCGATCGCCTTGGGCAGGTCGCCGGACCAGCCGACACCGCCGTCCGCGATCACGTGCACGTACCGGCCGCCGGACTCGTCCATGTAGTCCCGGCGGGCCGCGGCCACGTCGGCGACGGCCGTCGCCATCGGGACCTGGATGCCGAGGACGTTGCGCGTGGTGTGCGCGGCGCCACCGCCGAAGCCGACCAGCACACCGGCCGCACCGGTGCGCATCAGGTGCAGCGCGGCGGTGTACGTGGCGCAGCCGCCGACGATCACCGGCACGTCCAGCTCGTAGATGAACTGCTTGAGGTTCAGCGGCTCGTGCGAGGACGACACGTGCTCCGCCGACACCGTGGTGCCCCGGATCACGAAGATGTCCACGCCCGCGTCCACCACCGCCTTGGAGAACTGGGCGGTGCGCTGCGGGGAGAGCGCGGCGGCGGTGACCACACCGGCGTCGCGCACCTCCTTGATGCGGGCGCCGATCAGCTCCTCCTTGATCGGCGCCGCGTAGATCTCCTGGAGGCGGCGGGTCGCCTGCTCGGCGGGCAGCTCGGCGATCTCGTCCAGCAGCGGCTGCGGGTCCTCGTACCGGGTCCACAGGCCCTCGAGGTTCAGCACGCCGAGGCCGCCCAGCTCACCGATGCGGATCGCGGTGGCCGGGGAGACCACGGAGTCCATGGGGGCGGCCAGGAACGGCAGCTCGAAGCGGTAGGCGTCGATCTGCCAGGCGATCGAGACCTCCTTCGGGTCCCGCGTACGGCGGCTGGGGACGACGGCGATGTCGTCGAAGGCGTACGCCCGGCGGCCGCGCTTGCCGCGCCCGATCTCGATCTCAGTCACGTCTTGGCCTTTCCCTGATGCGTTTCAGCGTCTTCCAGTATCGCCGACGGCTGTGCCGGCGACCCCCCACCTATACGGCGAGGGCGGCCCCGGAGCCGTCCGGAGCCGCCCTCGAAGAGCCTCACGCGTGTGCGCGCGTCACTTCTTGCCGCTGTAGTTCGGTGCCTCGACCGTCATCTGGATGTCGTGGGGGTGGCTCTCCTTCAGGCCCGCCGACGTGATCCGGACGAACCGGCCGTTGGCCTGCAGCTCGGGCACGGTCCTGCCGCCGACGTAGAACATCGACTGGCGCAGGCCGCCGACCAGCTGGTGGACGACGGAGGACAGCGGGCCCCGGTAGGGCACCTGGCCCTCGATGCCCTCGGGGATCAGCTGCTCGTCGGAGGCGACGCCCTCCTGGAAGTAGCGGTCCTTGGAGAAGGAGCGGCGGTCGCCACGGGACTGCATGGCGCCGAGGGAGCCCATGCCGCGGTACGACTTGAACTGCTTGCCGTTGATGAACAGCAGCTCGCCCGGGGACTCCTCGCAGCCCGCGAGCAGCGAGCCGAGCATCACCGTGTCGGCGCCCGCGACCAGGGCCTTGGCGATGTCGCCGGAGTACTGCAGACCGCCGTCACCGATCACCGGGACACCGGCGTCCTTGGCGGCGAGCGCGGCCTCGTAGATCGCGGTGACCTGCGGCACGCCGACGCCGGCGACGACGCGGGTGGTGCAGATGGAGCCGGGACCGACACCGACCTTGATGCCGTCGGCGCCCGCGTCGACCAGGGCCTGGGCGCCGTCGCGGGTGGCGACGTTGCCGCCGATGACGTCGACGCCGGAGGAGTTCGACTTGATCTTGGCGATCATGTCGCCGACCAGCCGGGAGTGGCCGTGCGCGGTGTCCACGACGATGAAGTCGACACCGGCCTCGATCAGGGCCTGGGCGCGCTCGAAGGCGTCACCGGCCACACCGACCGCCGCGCCGACCAGCAGACGGCCCTCGGCGTCCTTGGCGGCGTTCGGGTACTGCTCCGCCTTGACGAAGTCCTTGACGGTGATCAGGCCCTTGAGGATGCCCTCGTCGTCGACCAGCGGCAGCTTCTCGATCTTGTGCTTGCGCAGCAGCTCCATGGCCTCCGGGCCGGAGATGCCGACCTTGCCGGTGACCAGCGGCATCGGGGTCATGACCTCGTGCACGCGGCGGCTGCGGTCGCTCTCGAAGGCCATGTCACGGTTGGTGACGATGCCGAGGAGCCGCTTGTCGCCGTCGGTCACCGGGACACCGCTGATGCGGAACTTGGCGCACAGCGCGTCGGCCTCGGCGAGCGTGGCCTCCGGGTGGATGGTGATCGGGTCGGTCACCATGCCGGACTCGGAGCGCTTCACCAGGTCGACCTGGTTGGCCTGGTCCTCGATGGAGAGGTTGCGGTGCAGGACGCCGACACCGCCCTGGCGGGCCATCGCGATCGCCATGCGGGACTCGGTCACCTTGTCCATGGCGGCGGACAGCAGCGGGATGTTGACCCGCACATTGCGGGAGACGTACGAGGTGGTGTCGATCTCGTCGGGCGCCATGTCCGACGGGCCCGGCAGCAACAGCACGTCGTCGTAGGTCAGCCCGAGTGTCGCGAATTTACCGGGCACTCCGTCGACGTTGGCAGTCATGACACCTTCCCCAAATGGCCTTGATCGGTGCGGATGTCCATGCTAACGGGAAGCATCGCTAGCAAATTCCACGGTAACGGCTCGCTTCAGGCTTCGTATCTTCGTACGAAACCGTCGGTGCGCATACGCGGGGACGGAGCTACGGCGGCTCCGTCCAGGGGGATTACTGCTCGGCGAGCGCCCTGAGACGGCTCAGCGCCCGGTGCTGGGCCACGCGGACCGCCCCGGGTGACATTCCCAACATCTGCCCGGTCTCCTCCGCGGTCAAGCCCACGGCGATGCGCAACAGAAGCAGTTCCCGCTGGTTCTCCGGGAGGTTGGCCAGCAGTTTCTTGGCCCACTCGGCATCGCTGCTGAGCAGGGCGCGCTCCTCCGGGCCGAGGGAGTCGTCGGGCCGCTCGGGCATCTCGTCGGACGGCACCGCCGTCGACCCCGGGTGCCGCATGGCGGCGCGCTGGAGGTCGGCGACCTTGTGGGAGGCGATGGCGAAGACGAACGCCTCGAAGGGCCGGCCGGTGTCGCGGTAGCGCGGCAGCGCGAGCAGGACGGCGACGCAGACCTCCTGGGCGAGGTCCTCCACGAAGTGACGGGCGTCGCCGGGGAGCCGGGACAGCCGCGTACGGCAGTAGCGCAGCGCCAGCGGATGCACCCGGGCCAGCAGGTCGTGCGTGGCCTGCGCGTCCCCGTCGACGGCACGGTGCACGAGCGCACCGATCGCCCCAGGGGCCGTGCCCGCCTCGTCGTCGCGCATCGGTCCATGGTGCCCTGTGGCCGCGCGGTCCGTCGCATCGTGCTCGTGGTTGTGCACCGAAGCGTTATGAGCAGGTGCGCCGGCACTCATCCCCTGCGCCCTCCCCTTCCGCTCGACCGACTCGTCCCCGAGAGACTCCACATCTCAAGGATGCGGCATCCGCGCCGAAACGAGCATCGCGCGTCCGGCGGGCCGCCTTGCGCGCGCCCTTCCGTGGGCCCGGCAGAGCGTACGCCGATCGGCCGCACACCCCGCACCGGGGGCGCCCACCTGCGCCGGAGCACCACCTTTGGGCGCCGCGCGCCGGAACGCGCGCCCGCCCGCCGGGGTGAACGACGGCACGTACGGCGGCGATCCGTACGGCGGGGTCGTGCACCGGCGTGAACTCGGACACGGCCGCCACCGGTGCGGCGACGGCAGGCCGGCTGGCCGGGCGCCGAAACAGGACCATGCGGGTCCGGGCCTGACCCGACCGGAGCCCCGCAGGGCGCGACCCGCTCGGACGCCCCGGCCGCGCATACCCGCGACCCGCACGACGGACGGGCAGCCCGGGCCGCCGCCCCGGCCGGGGTGGCCGGGCCCCGGCCCGCCACCCGGGCGTCGGCCCCGGCCCGTCACCCGGAGCGCCGGCCCCGGCGGGTCAGCGGACCAGGCCCCAGCGGAACCCGAGGGCCACCGCGTGGGCGCGGTCGGAGGCGCCCAGTTTCTTGAACAGCCGGCGGGCGTGCGTCTTGACCGTGTCCTCGGAGAGGAACAGCTCGCGGCCGATCTCGGCGTTGGAGCGGCCGTGGCTCATGCCTTCCAGGACCTGGATCTCGCGCGCGGTGAGCGTGGGCGCCGCGCCCATCTCCGCCGAGCGCAGCCGGCGCGGGGCGAGCCGCCAGGTCGGGTCGGCGAGCGCCTGGGTCACGGTGGCCCGCAGCTCCGCGCGCGAGGCGTCCTTGTGCAGGTAGCCACGGGCGCCGGCGGCGACCGCGAGGGCCACGCCGTCCAGGTCCTCGGCAACGGTGAGCATGATGATGCGCGCGCCCGGGTCGGCGGAGAGCAGCCGGCGCACGGTCTCGACACCGCCCAGACCGGGCATGCGCAC
The DNA here is from genome assembly GCF_011820545.1 of Streptomyces sp. DSM 40868. Lineage (NCBI taxonomy): Bacteria > Bacillati > Actinomycetota > Actinomycetes > Kitasatosporales > Streptomycetaceae > Streptomyces > Streptomyces sp. DSM 40868. The sequence goes on along the minus strand of NZ_CP050504.1, from coordinate 5,314,416 downwards.
GTCCATCAGGATGAGGTCGGAGCGGTCGGCGCCCCAGCGGCGGAGGACTTCCTCGCCGTTGGCCGCCGTCGTCACACGCTCGACACCGGGCACGGTCGCGACCGCGCGGCGGAGCGCTTCTCGGGCAAGCGGGGAGTCGTCGCAGACGAGGACGGATGTCATGACCGCCCTCCGCAGCTGATGCGCGTCACCTTGAGCCTCCAGGCTGGTACGGAATCGTCACCTGTGCGGTCGACCGTCTCGGACGCCTGCCCGAGCGCTTGTTCTTTCAACCGCCTCCGCACTCTCAACGACGGTCACTCGAAAGAGTTACGGGCCCGCGTGCCGTCTTCGGCACTCTATGTGAGGGGACGGACACGGTGCAGACATGCTCGTCGGACTCTCAACTTTTCATCACAACCTATGACCCATTTGGCCCCTTTTCTTCCCGTTTCGCAGTGTCCGGGGCTAGATTCGCAATGAGTCATATTTTCATCTCCTTAGACCGGAGATGTACGGTCGTTGGCACCGTACCCGCCCAGATCGGCGACAAGGGGTCACGTAATGGCAGATTTCTCCCGCCTTCCCGGACCGAACGCGGACCTGTGGGACTGGCAGCTGCTGGCTGCCTGCCGCGGCGTGGACAGCTCGCTCTTCTTCCACCCGGAGGGCGAGCGCGGGGCGGCTCGGAGCGCTCGCGAGAACTCGGCCAAAGAGGTCTGCATGAGGTGCCCGGTCCGCGCGGAGTGCGCGGCGCACGCGCTGGCGGTGCGCGAGCCGTACGGCGTCTGGGGCGGCCTGACCGAGGACGAGCGCGAGGAGTTGATGGGGCGGGCGCGCAACCGGCTGGTGACGGCCTCCACCACCAGCGGGGACACCGCTCAGGATCACTGAAGGAACGTTTCTTTAGGCAGGGTTCGCCGACCGGGTGCGTCCCCCCGTCCCGCGCAGGGGCGCGCGCCCGTGCCGACGGCGCCGTGCCCCTCCGCGCGCCCAGACCGCCGTACGCGCCCGGCCGCCGCTACATCCGCCCGGCCGCCCGGGCCAGTTGCTCCAGCGTCGCCGCCACGGCCGGCACCTGGGCCAGGTCGGGCAGGGTCAGGGCGACGATCTCGCGTCGTACCGCCGGTTCCAGCCGCACCGCGCGCACGCCTCGCGGCCGTACCGACTCCACGGCCAGCCGGGGCAGCACGGCGACCCCGAGACTCGCGCCGACCAGCCCGACCACGGCGGGATAGTCGTCGGTGGCGAAGTCGATGCGCGGGGTGAACCCGGCCCCCTCGCACACCTCGACCAGCTGGCCGCGGCAGCGCGGGCAGCCCGCGATCCACGGTTCCTGGGCCAGCTCGCCGATGGCGACACTCTCCGCGCGCGCGAGCCGGTGCCGTTCGGGCACCAGGGCGACCAGGCGGTCCGTCAGCAGGGGGCGTACCACGAGGTCGTCCCAGTCCTCGGCGACCGCGGCGCCCTCGTAGCGGAAGGCCAGGGCGAGGTCGCAGTCGCCCTCCCGCAGCAGGGTCACGGACTTCGGCGGCTCGGCCTCCTCCAGCGAGACCCGGGTGCCGGGGTGGGCGGCGCGCAGGGCGGCCAGGGCCGTCGGGACCAGCGTGGAGCTGCCGCTGGGGAAGGAGACCAGCCGGACCCGGCCCGCGCGCAGCCCGGCGATGGCGGCGACCTCCTCCTCGGCAGCGGTGAGCCCGGCGAGGATCCCGGAGGCGTGCCGGACGAGGGCCTCGCCGGCCTGGGTGAGGCGCATCTCGCGTCCGTTGCGGACCAGCAGCGGGGTGCCGACCGATGCCTCCAGGGCCTTCATCTGCTGGCTGACGGCGGGCTGGGTGCAGCCCAGTTCGCGCCCGGCCGCCGAGAAGGAGCCGGTGGTGGCGACGGCGCGCAGGACGCGGAGATGACGAGCCTCGATCACCTTTCGAGCATAAGGCAGCCTTTGGGCGGTGCGCCCGATAACGCGTCGCCGCTTTGGGCCTCGATCGCTTAGCGTGCTGGGATGAAGCTTCTTTCCGTCAATGTGGGCCGTCCGCGGCCGGTGCCCTACACGAGCCAGCCGGACGGTGTGACCGGCATCGACAAGCAGCCCGCCGAGGGGCCGGTGCGGGTGGCGGCGCCCGGTCCGAAGGGGGTCGGCGCGAGTGGGCTGGCCGGGGACGCGGTGTGCGACACGCGCCATCACGGCGGGGACGACCAGGCGGTGTACGCGTACGCCCGCGAGGACCTCGACGCGTGGGAACGGGAACTGGGCCGGCCCCTGGCCAACGGCTGCTTCGGCGAGAACCTGACGACGGACGGTCTGGACGTCTCCGGGGCGCTGATCGGCGAGCGCTGGCGGATCGGCCCGCAGGTGGTGCTGGAGGTGACCGCGGGCCGCATCCCGTGCGCCACGTTCCAGGGCCACATGGGCGAACGCGGCTGGGTCAAGAGGTTCACCCGGAAGGCCGCGACGGGTGCCTACCTCCGGGTGATCGAGCCGGGTGAGATCCGCTCGGGCGACCCGGTGGAGATCCTGTACCGGCCGGACCACGGGGTGACGGCGGCGATGCAGTTCCGCGCGGTCACCACCGAGCGCGAGCTGCTGCCCCGGCTGCTCGCGGCGGGCGAGGCGCTGCACTCGGAGACCCTGGCGCAGGCCCGGAAGTACGTGGCGGGGCAGCAGGCCTGACCGGCCGTCGGCCGGCGCGGGACGGCCTCGCGCGGTCAGCGGAGGCTGTCGGTCCGGGTCACTACGCTTGGGCCATGACAACGGCTCTGATTACGGGATCGACCGCGGGGATCGGTGCCGCGTTCGCGCGGCGGCTGGCGGCGGACGGGCAGGACCTGGTGCTGGTGGCCCGGGACACCGGGCGGCTGCGCGAGCAGGCGACGGAACTGCACGACCGGCACGGCGTCGAGGTGGAGGTGCTGCCCGCCGATCTCTCCCTGGACGAGGGCATCGAGGCGGTGGCCGCCCGGCTCGGCGACCGGAAGAACCCGGTCGACCTGCTGATCAACAACGCCGGCTTCGGCAACAAGGGCCGCTATCTGGACGTCTCGATGGCGGACGAGCTGCGGATGCTGAAGGTGCACTGCGAGGCGGTGCTGCGGCTGACCTCGGCGGCGGCCGGGGCGATGCGCGAGCGCGGCCGGGGCGGGGTGGTGAACGTCGCCTCGGTGGCCGCCTTCGTGCCGCGCGGCACCTACGGCGCGTCGAAGGCTTGGGTCGTGCAGTTCACCCAGGGCGCGGCGCGGGACCTGGCGGGCAGCGGGGTCCGGCTGATGGCGCTGTGTCCGGGGTTCGTGCGCACCGAGTTCCACCAGCGGGCCGGGATGGGCACGGACAACATCCCCGGCTGGCTGTGGCTGGACGCCGACAAGCTGGTGGCGGCGGCCCTGGCCGACCTGGCCCGGGGCAGGACGGTGTCCATCCCGGATCCCCGGTACAAGGCGCTGATGGGGCTGGTGAAGGTCACGCCGCGCGGGCTGCTGGGCGGGATCAGCTCCCGTACGGGGCGCAAGTACGGGCCGCGGTGACGGGCTGACCGGCGCGCGGGTGGCGCCGCCGTCCCGGTGGGAAAATGGGCGGGACGGTTACCGGGCCAGGGGGGCCGGAGGCGGCGTCATGACCTTCGTACAGCTCATCGAGTGCAGGACGAGCCGGCTGGACGAGATGAACCGGCTGATGGACGAGTGGCTCCAGCGGACCCACGGCAGACGGACGGCGACGCACGCGGTGGTGGGCCGGGACCGCTCGGACGCGTCGCACGTGGTGGAGGTCGTGGAGTACCCCTCGTACGAGGAGGCGCGGCGGGACACCGGCCTCCCGGAGGCGGAGCGGATCGTCCGGGAGCTGGCCGAGCTGTGCGAGGAGCGGCCGACGTTCACCGGTCTGGACGTCGTACGGGACGAGCGGCCGGCGGAGCGTGCCGTGCGCCGGTTCTTCCGGGCACTGGGCACGGCGGGCGAGCTGCCGCCGCTGAACGACCTGCTGGACGAGGACGTCCACAGCCGGGATCCGATGAATCCGCAGGACACCATCGGGCTGGACAACGCGCGCGCCGAGTTCCGGATGTGGCGCGGCGCCTTCGACTTCGCGTTCACGGTCGAGGACGTGCTCGCCGAGGGCGACCGGGCCTGCGCCCGCTGGTCCTGGCGCGGCACGCACCGGGGCGACTTCCTGGGGATCACACCCACCGGCCGGCAGGTCGCCATGACCGGGATGACCCTGTTCCGGTTCGGCCCCACCGGAAAGATCACCGAGCTGTGGTGGCAGCACGACCAGCTGGGCCTGATGCAGCAGCTGGGGGCGCTGGACGAGCTGGAGCGGTAGGCGGACAGGGCGAAGGCCCGGCACCCTCGGCGGGTACCGGGCCTTCACTCACGGGTTGCGGCCTCAGTGGGCGTGGCCGTGGCTGTGGCCCGCGGCGGCCGGCTCTTCCTCTTCCTTCTTCTCGACGACCAGGGTCTCGGTCGTGAGCAGCAGGGAGGCGATGGAGGCGGCGTTCTCCAGGGCGGAGCGGGTGACCTTGACCGGGTCGATGACGCCGGCCTTGATCAGGTCGCCGTACTCGCCGGTGGCGGCGTTGTAGCCCTGGCCCTTGTCCAGGTCCTTGACCTTGGACACGATGACGTAGCCCTCCTGGCCGGCGTTCTCGCCGATCCAGCGCAGCGGCTCGACCACGGCGTTGCGGACCACGGCGACACCGGTGGCCTCGTCGCCGGTCTTGTCGAGGTTGCCCTCGAGGACCTTGGAGGCGTGGACCAGAGCGGAGCCACCACCGGAGACGATGCCCTCCTCGACCGCGGCGCGGGTCGCGGAGATGGCGTCCTCCAGACGGTGCTTCTTCTCCTTCAGCTCCACCTCGGTGGCGGCGCCGACCTTGATCACGCACACGCCGCCGGCCAGCTTCGCGAGGCGCTCCTGGAGCTTCTCGCGGTCCCAGTCGGAGTCGGTGTTCTCGATCTCGGCCTTGATCTGGGCGACGCGGCCCTGCACGTCCTCGGACTTGCCGGCGCCGTCGACGATCGTGGTGTCGTCCTTGGTGACGGTGACGCGGCGGGCGGAGCCGAGCACGTCGAGGCCGACCTGGTCGATCTTGAGACCGACCTCCTCGGAGATGACGGTGGCGCCGGTGAGGACGGCCATGTCCTGGAGCATCGCCTTGCGGCGGTCGCCGAAGCCGGGGGCCTTCACCGCGACGGCGTTGAAGGTGCCGCGGATCTTGTTGACGACCAGGGTCGACAGGGCCTCGCCCTCGACGTCCTCGGCGATGATCAGCAGCGGCTTGGAGGAGCCGGCCTGGATGACCTTCTCCAGCAGCGGCAGGAGGTCCGCGATGGCGGAGATCTTGCCCTGGTTGATGAGGATGTACGGGTCCTCCAGGACGGCCTCCATGCGCTCCTGGTCCGTCACGAAGTACGGCGACAGGTAGCCCTTGTCGAAGGCCATGCCCTCGGTGAAGTCCAGCTCCAGACCGAAGGTGTTGGACTCCTCGACGGTGATGACACCGTCCTTGCCGACCTTGTCCATCGCCTCGGCGATCAGCTCGCCGACCTGCTGGTCCTGGGCGGACAGCGCGGCGACGGCGGCGATGTCGGACTTCTCGTCGATCGGGCGCGCGGTGGCGAGCAGGTCCTCGGAGACGGCCTTGACGGCGGCGTCGATGCCCTTCTTCAGGGCGGCCGGGGAGGCACCGGCGGCGACGTTCTTCAGGCCCTCGCGGACCAGCGCCTGGGCGAGCACGGTGGCGGTGGTGGTGCCGTCACCAGCGATGTCGTTGGTCTTGGTCGCCACCTCCTTCACCAGCTGGGCGCCGAGGTTCTCGTACGGGTCCTCGATCTCGACCTCGCGGGCGATCGTGACACCGTCGTTGGTGATGGTCGGGGCGCCGAACTTCTTGTCGATGACGACGTTGCGGCCGCGGGGGCCGATCGTCACCTTGACCGTGTCGGCAAGCTTGTTGACGCCGCGCTCAAGGGCGCGACGGGCGTCCTCGTCGAACTTCAGGATCTTCGCCATGGCAGCGGGAGCCCTCTCGGAAATCTGTGGGTGAAAAACGCCGCGCCCCGGGCGCCCGGCTTCTTATCGATTCGCGGGGGCCAGGGGCGCAGCTTCAAGCAGAGAGTCGCTTGAGGTGATTACTTCTCGATGATCGCGAGCACGTCGCGAGCCGAGAGGACGAGGTACTCGTCGCCGTTGTACTTCACCTCGGTGCCGCCGTACTTGCTGTAGAGGACGACGTCGCCGACCTTGACGTCGAGCGGAAGGCGCTCGCCGTTCTCGAACCGGCCCGGGCCCACGGCGAGGACGGCGCCCTCCTGGGGCTTCTCCTTCGCGGTGTCCGGGATGACCAGGCCAGAGGCCGTGGTCTGCTCGGCGTCCAGCGGCTGGACCACGATGCGGTCCTCGAGCGGCTTGATGGCAACCTTGGAGCTGGCGGTCGTCACGATCCGACCTCCCCCTTCGGAGATCTCACGGGGTTAACTGTCTGAGGTGGCGACCAGGTCGATCCGTCGTCGCGGGTGCCGGACCTGCCCGTCGCGTTTGTTGGCACTCTCACCTGCGGAGTGCCAGACCCGAGACTATGACCGGGGTTAGCACTCGGTCAAGCGGAGTGCCAATGCCGTGCGGCGCGTCGGCGGTGAATCGGCCGTCCTGGCGTTGACCGGCGGGCCCGAGGAGCCGGCCCTCCCGGCGACAGGGCCTAGAGGTAGTCCTCCAGGCGGGCCACGGTCAGCCCCCGTTCCTGGGCCGCCCTGAGGACCCGTGCCGTGCGCTCGCGCAGGGGCAGCTCCGTCGACTCGTCGGGGTCCACGAGGACGATGTCGCCGGGGGCGAGGCGGCGGGTGAGGCCGGCCGGGGTGAGGGCGGTGCGCCACAGTACGACCGCGGAGATGCCGCAGTCGGCCGCGGCGCGCAGGGTGGCGGGGTCGTAGGAGCCGTACGGCGGGCGGAACAGGCGGGGGCGGACGCCCAGGCGGGCGCGGAGGCGGTCCTGCTGGCCGCAGATCTCGGCGCGCTGGCCGGCGTACGGCAGCCCGGCCGGGGCCCGGTGGTCGAGGGTGTGGTTCCCGATGCCGGCGCCGAGCGCGCGCAGGCGGGCGAAGTGGCGGTAGCCGGGGGCGGCGATGGAGTCGGTGAGGAACAGGGTGACCGGCAGGCGCAGTTCGCGGACCATGTCGACGAAGCGGGGGTCGCGTTCGGCGCCGTCGTCGTAGGTGAGGAAGACGACCGGGTCGCGGGTGGGGACGTGGTCGATCACCGGGGGCGGGGCGGGGGCCGCCGGGTGTCCGGCGAGCGGCCGGGCCGGGGAGCGGGACAGCGGGCGGGCCGGGTGGGCCGGGGGGCGGGCGAGCGGGCGGGGCAGCCCCCAGTGCCGGTAGTCCCGGCCGGGGGCGGTGGCGTGCGGGCGCACCCCTTCGGCGGCCTTCTTGCCGAGGCGTTCGATGGGGTCGACGGACTGGGCGCAGCCCGTCAGGAGCAGGGCCGAGGCGAGGACCGCGGCGGGGCCCCGCAGGCGCCTCACAGGTAGTCCTCCAGGCGGGCGACGGCGTAGCCCTCGCGGGTGACCTTGTCCAGGAAGCGCCGCATGTCGTCCACCATCGTGCCGTTCCAGTCGTCCCGGCCGCGGAAGTGGGTGAGGACGATGTCGCCGGGGTGCAGCCGGCGGTCCCAGTCGCGGTACTCCCAGTGGTCGACGAAGACCTCCTCGTCCCAGATCGGGGCGTACTTGATGCCGCACTCCTTGGCGGCGCGCAGGGTGTCGCCGTTGTAGTTGCCGTACGGCGGCCGGAAGACGGTGGGCGCCTTGCCGAACTGCTTCTTCATGACGGTCTGCATGCCGCAGATCTCGTCGCGCTGCTCCTCGTAGGACAGGCCGGGCAGGTAGGGGTGGGTGAGGGTGTGGTTGTTCAGGGTGACGCCCTGGGCCTGCATCCGGCGGAAGTAGCCGTAGTCGTCCTCGATGACGTAGTTGCTGAGGAACGCGGTGTACGGCACCTTCAGCTCGCTCATCATGCGCAGGAAGGCCGGGTCCTTCTCGGCGCCGTCGTCGATGGTGAGGAAGACGACCTTCTGCCGGGTGGGGACGGTGGTGAAGACCGGGGGAAGGTTCTCCTCCTCCTGGCCGTCCACCTCGAAGCCGTCCCGGGGGGTGATCCGGGGTTTCTCGGCGGGCGGGGCCGGAGGGGTGAGCGGGGCCCGCTCCAGTCCCCAGCGCCGGGCGGCGGCGGCCAGCCGGGCGTGTTCGGCGGCCTGGCGGGCGCGGGGGTCCAGGGGGCGGGCGGGGCCGCCCTGGGCCGGGGCCGGGGCGGGGTCGCCGGCGCAGCCGGTCAGGAGGGCGGCCAGTGCGAGGGCGGTGGTGGCCGCGGCCGTCTTCGCGGCCCGCGCCCGGCTTCTGCCATCCGCCTTCGCGATCCATGCCCGACTTTTGTCATTTTGTACTACTGCTCGCATGGTGCCGGATCCTCCCAGGCCCCGGCCCGCGCCCCGGGCCGACACCGCCGCCGCGGGCGCACCATCCACCGACTGGCCCACAATGAGCCGGTGAACGACCTCGCTCTGCTCCTCACCCCCGAAGGCCGCGCCCTCCTCGACGAGGTGCGCGACACCGAGCCCGCGCGGGAACTGGCGGTGGCCACCCGGCTGCGCCGCGACCACCCCGCCGAACTGGTCTCGGCCGCGCTGGGCCAGGCCCGGCTGCGGCAGCGGGCGGTGGCGAAGTTCGGGGCCGAGGACGCCGGCCGGATGTTCTTCACCCCGAACGGGGTCGAGCAGTCCACCCGGTCGAGCGTGGCGGCGTACCGGGCGCGGCGGCTGACAGAGCTGGGCGTGACCTCGGTGGCCGACCTGTGCTGCGGCATCGGCGGGGACGCCATCGCGCTGGCGCGGGCCGGGATCCGGGTGCTGGCCGTGGACCGCGACCCGCTGACCGCGGCGGCGGCCCGCGCCAACGCCGAGGCGCTGGGCCTGACGGAGCTGATCGAGGTGCGCGAGGCCGATGTGACGGAGGTGGAGACCGCCGGGTACGACGCGGTGTTCGTGGACCCGGCCCGGCGCGGCGGGCGCGGCCGGGTGTTCGACCCGGAGGCGTACTCGCCGCCGCTGTCCTGGGCGGTGGAGACGGCCCGCCGGGCGCCCCGCGCGGCGCTGAAGATCGCCCCCGGCATCCCGCACGACATCGTTCCGCCCGAGGCCGAGGCCGAGTGGATCTCGGACGGCGGGGACGTGAAGGAGGCCGTGCTGTGGTTCGGCACCGGGGCGCCGGGCGCCGTACGGGCCACCCTGCTGCCGGGACCGCGCACGCTGCTCGGCCGGGGGCTGCCCGACCCGGCGGTGCGGCCGGTGGGGCGGTACCTGTACGAGCCGGACGGCGCGGTCATCCGCGCGCACCTGGTCGCGGAGGTGGCCGAGGAGGTCGGCGGCGGACTGCTGGACGCGACCATCGCCTACGTCACCGCCGACGAGCTCCGGCCCACGCCGTACGCCACCGGCTACGAGATCACCGACCAGTTGCCCTTCAACGTCAAGCGGCTCAAGGCCCTGCTGCGCGAGCGCGGGGTCGGCACGCTGACCGTGAAGAAGCGCGGCTCGGCCGTCGAGCCGGAGGAGCTGCGCCGCAAGGTACGGCCGCAGGGGCCGAACGCGGCCACCGTCTTCCTCACCCGGGTGGCGGGGGCGCCGACGATGCTGATCGGTCAGCCGCTGGCCTGATCGGCCCGGCGCAGCAGCAGCGCGCGTTCCCGTTCGTTGCGGGTCAGCTCCGCCGCCCGGAGGAACTCCTCGCGGGCCTCGGCGGCGCGTCCGAGCCGGGACAGCAGGTCGCCGCGGACGCTGGGCAGCAGGTGGTAGTCGCGCAGTGCGGGCCCGGCGGCCAGGGCGTCCACCAGCTCCAGCCCCCGCTGCGGGCCTTCGGCCATCGACACGGCGACCGCGCGGTTCAGCTCGACCACCGGGGAGGGCGCGCGGGCGGCCAGCAGGCCGTAGAGGGTGGCGATGGCCCGCCAGTCGGTCTCCTCGTAGGTGTACGCGCGCGCGTGGCAGGCGGCGATGGCCGCCTGGAGGGCGTACGGTCCCGGCGGTCCCGCCGCGGTGGCTCCGGCGCGCTCCAGGGCGTGCGTCCCGCGCGCGATGAGCATGCGGTTCCAGCGGCTCCGGTCCTGGTCCTTCAACAGCACCGGAGTGCCGTCGGGGGCGGTGCGGGCGGGGGTGCGGGACGCCTGGAACTCCAGCAGCGCGGTCAGACCGTGCACCTCGGGCTCCCCGGGCATCAGCCCGGACAGCACCCGGGCCAGCCGCAGGGCGTCCTCGCACAGGCCGGGGCGCAGCCAGTCGTCGCCGGCGGTGGCCGCGTACCCCTCGTTGAAGATCAGGTAGACGACGTCCAGGACGGAGCCGAGGCGGGCCTCGCGGTCGGGCCCGTACGGCACCTCGAAGGCGACGTTCTTCGCCGCCAGGGTGCGTTTGGCGCGCACGATCCGCTGGGCGACCGTCGGCTCCGGCACCAGGAAGGCGCGGGCGATCTCGGCCGTGGTCAGTCCGCCGAGCAGGCGCAGCGTGAGCGCGGTGCGGGCCTGCGGGGGCAGCACCGGGTGGCAGGCGGTGAAGACCAGCCGGAGCAGGTCGTCGTCGATGCCGTCGGGGTCGGCGGTCTCCTCGGGCGGCGCGGTGGTCTCCAGGTCCCGGCCGATCTCGGCAAGTTTGCGGGCGTAGACCTCGCGGCGCCGGACCAGGTCGACGGCGCGGCGCCGGGCGGTGGCCGTCAGCCAGGCGCCGGGGTTGTCGGGCACCCCGTCCCGGGGCCACTGCTCCAGCGCGGCGACCAGCGCGTCCTGCGCCAGTTCCTCGGCGATCCCGACGTCCCGCACGATCCGCGTGACGCCGGCGATCACTCGCGGCGCCTGAAGCCGGAAAACGGTCTCGATGGCCTGGGCGGGGGTCGGCCGGTCTGCCGTGGGCTGTGGTTCCACAGCCCACATGCAACACCGTGTGTGATCTTCGGCCAAATGGCTCAGTACTCAGTACTCGACTCAGTACTCAGTACTCGACGATCTCCCGCAGCTCGCAGGCGAGGTTCCACTCCGGGCCGTGGATGCTCAGGAAGCGCCGGGTCCATTCCAGGGCCTCGGCGCGGTCCTTGCACTGCATGAACGCGTAGCCGCCGACGACCTCCTTGGACTCGGCGAACGGCCCGTCGGTCACGGAGGTCCGCTCGCCGTCCCAGGCCACCCGGACGGCCTGCGCGGCCGGGGTGAGCCCGGAGGTGTCGAGCAGGACGCCGGCCTTGGTCATCTCCTCGATCAGCTCGCCCATCCGCCGCATCAGCTCCGGGCTGGGGCCCCCGGCGGGCGCGGTGGACTCGTCGATGCGCACGAGCGACAGGTAGCGGGGCATGGTGTCTCCCTCGGTCGGGCGGCGGGGCCGTTCCCCGCCGCTCACCTGTACGTCGAACGGGAGACGCCCGGATCGACACGCGCCCCGAAAAAATCCGGGGAAATTTTTGTCCGCCGCCGCGAAAGCCCCGAATCCCCCGGAATCTCAGCGCAGGGACGCCCAGAGTTCGCTCGCCCGGGGTTCCTCGGGGATCACCCGGTTGGGGTCGGAGGGGGCCGTGACGACCGGCATCGTCACCGTCGTCACCCGGTCGGCGGTCAGGCCCTCCAGGCTCCGGCCGAGACTCATCAGCTCGCCCAGGGAGTCCAGTCCGGTGTCGGTGGTCAGGCCGGCGGTGGCGGCGTCGGCGACCCGGTACAGCCGGGCCGGGTCGGTCAGCAGTCCGGCGTCGGAGACCTGCTCCAGCAGGGCCTTCACCAGCGTCTGCTGAAGCCCTATGCGGCCCAGGTCGCTGCCGTCGCCTATGCCGTGCCGGGTGCGGGCGAGGGCCAGGGCCCGGGTGCCGTCGAGGTGGTGGGTGCCGGCCGTGAGGTGCAGGTGGCTCTGGTCGTCGTCGATGTCCTGGCCGGTGGTGACGTCCACCCCGCCGAGCGCGTCGACCAGCCGGGCGAAGCCGGAGAAGTCGATCTCGAGGTAGTGGTCCATGCGGACGCCGGTGAGGGTCTCCACGGTCTTCACCGCGCACACCGGACCGCCCACCGCATAGGCGCTGTTGAACATCACGCCGTACGCCGGTGCCGAGGTGCGGCCCGAGTCGAGCGGGCAGGACGGGCGGGTGACGAGCGTGTCGCGCGGGATGCTGACCACGGTGGCCGTCGTCCGGCCCGCGTCGAGGTGCACGACCATCGCCGTGTCGGACCGGGCGCCCTCGCTGTCCCCGCCGCCCAGTTCCCGGTTGGCCGCGCCGCTGCGCGAGTCCGAGCCGAGGACCAGGATGTTCAGCGAGCCGGTGGGCACCGGGGAGGCGTCCGCGGGGGCGGTCGGGGCCGGGGTGAGCATCGCGCGGGCGGGCCGGTCGTCGCCGAGCGCGCTGTCGATGTCGACGCTGGTGATGTTGTGGTTCAGATGCCAGTACGCCCAGCCCGCCGCCGCCACGGCCAGCACCAGGGTGCCCGCCAGGGTCAGGCCGGCGATCCTCAGTGCCCCGGACCGCCGGCCCGTCCGTCTGCCCGCGTCGCCCTGCTCCTCGTGTCGCGTCACGACAGGAACATAAGTCCGAATGATGAACGGGATGTTAGCGCTTTCGGCGTAAGCCGGTTTTCTTGTGGAATTCTCATCCGGCGGCCGGCGCGGGAGCGGCGGTGCTGGAGCGCACCACCAGGCTCGTGGCCAGCTCGACCCGGGTCGTCGCCCGCTCGTCCTCGGCCCGCCCCAGCTCGAGCACCAGCCGCGCCGCGGCCTCGGCCATCTCGGTCAGCGGCTGCCGCACGGTGGTCAGCGGCGGGCCCACCCAGCGGGCCACCGGCAGATCGTCGAAGCCGACCACGCTGAGGTCGTCCGGTATGCGCAGCCCGAGTTCGCGGGCGGCCTCGTACAGGCCGAGGGCCTGGAGGTCGTTGCCCGCGAAGACGGCGGTGGGCCGGTCCGGGCGGCGCAGCAGCTGCAGTCCCAGGCGGTATCCGGCGTCGTGGTGGAAGTCGCCGGTCAGCACCAGGGAGGGGTCCACGGGCAGTCCGGCCGTCTCCAGCGCCGCCCGGTAGCCGTCCATCCGGGCACGGCTGCCCATCATGCGGGACGGGCCGCTGATGGCGCCGATCCGGGTGTGGCCGAGTTCCACCAGGTGCCGGGTGGCGGCGAGCCCGCCCTGCCAGTTGGTGGCGCCGATGGAGGGCACGTCCGGGCCCGGGTCGCCGGCCGGGTCCATCACCACGAACGGGACGGAACGGCTGGTCAGCAGGGCCCGCTGGGACTCGTCGAGGTCCGAGAGCACCAGCACCACGCCGTGCGGGCGGCGGGCGGCGACCTGGTCGGCCCAGGTGCGGCCGGGGGTGAGCCGGCCGGCCGACTCGGACAGCACCACGCTCAGCCCGGCGTCCCTGGCCACATTCTCCACGCCCCGGATGACCTCCAGCGCCCAGGCGCTCTCCAGTTCGTGGAAGACGAGGTCGAGCAGCGGCGAGCGGGACGCCTCGGCACGCCGGCGCCGGTAGCCGTAGGCGCGCAGCAGCTCCTCGACCCGGGTGCGCGTCGCCGGGGCGACGTCGGCACGGCCGTTGAGGACCTTCGAAACAGTCGGGGCGGAGACCCCGGCCTCCCGGGCGATCTCGGCGAGCGTCGCCGTCTGTGCTGCTGCGGGCTTCGGAGGCTTCATAGCAGTGATCGTAGCGGCGCGGAAGCGTACGACGAAGAACCGTGCACCGTATAACGCTTCGAAAGTTTCGGAAACGAGTCCGAAAAACGTCCGAAACTTTCGCTCTCCGTGCACCTCGGGCACAACGCGAACACCCCGCCTCCGGTGTCCCGGGGGCGGGGTGTCGAGTGGAGCGCCGGGCAGGCCTTGCACCTGCATCTCCCCGCAGGAAGCGGGGCGTCTTTCCTTGGACCACCAACGCACTGGCTCCGGGCCGGTGTTCCGGCCGTTCGCTGTGTGATGATCATAGCGCAGGAAGGGGGTGCCTCCGCAACTCCAGTCACAGGAGCCTCAACAGCTCCACGCGCCCCCTGGCGTCAGTCGTCCGCCACCGCTTCGAACCGCCACCGGTGCACGGCCCGCGTCACCAGCTCCGGGTCCGGCTCGGGCAGCTCCGGGAGCGGGGCGTCGTACGGCGCGTCCCACCAGGTGACGACGAGCACCCGGTCCTGCGGCGCGCGGAAGGTCTCGCGGCGCAGCGGCTCCCCGGCCAGGCGCTGGGCGCGGGCCCAGGCGAGCAGGTCGGCGCCCCGCCCCTCGACGGCCCGCGCCTCCCACATCAGTGCGACGGTCACGAGTACAGGTTCTCCTTGCTGACCTCGTGCACATGGTCGTGGTCATGACCGTGCCCGGGGACGTGCGGGTCGGTCACCGGCAGGGAGGAGTCGGCCGACAGGTCCCAGCTGGAGGCGGCCCGGTTGCGGGCGACCATCTCGGCGCCCAGCGCGGCCACCATCGCGCCGTTGTCCGTGCACAGCTTGGGGCGCGGCACGCGCAGCCGGATGCCGGCCGCCTCGCAGCGCTCCTGGGCGAGGGCGCGCAGCCGGGAGTTGGCCGCGACACCGCCGCCGATCATCAGGTGGTCCACGCCCTCGTCCTTGCAGGCGCGGACGGCCTTGCGGGTCAGCACGTCGACCACGGCCTCCTGGAAGGAGGCGGCGACGTCACGGACCGGGACCTCCTCGCCGGCCGCGCGCCTGGCCTCGATCCACCGGGCCACGGCGGTCTTCAGGCCGGAGAAGGAGAAGTCGTACGCCGGGTCGCGGGGGCCGGTCAGGCCGCGCGGGAAGGCGATGGCGTCCGGGTCGCCCTCCTTGGCGTAGCGGTCGATGACGGGACCGCCGGGGAAGCCCAGGTTCAGCACGCGGGCGATCTTGTCGAAGGCCTCGCCGGCCGCGTCGTCGATGGTCGCGCCCATCGGCCGCACGTCGGAGGTGATGTCCGTGGACAGCAGCAGCGAGGAGTGGCCGCCGGAGACCAGCAGGGCCATCGTCGGCTCGGGCAGCGGGCCGTGCTCCAGCTGGTCCACGCAGATGTGCGAGGCGAGGTGGTTGACGCCGTACAGGGGCTTGCCGAGGGCGTAGGCGTACGCCTTGGCCGCCGAGACCCCGACGAGCAGGGCGCCCGCGAGGCCGGGGCCCGCGGTGACCGCGATGCCGTCCAGGTCCTTGGCGCTGACCCCCGCCTCCTTCAGCGCGCGGTCGATGGTGGGGACCATCGCCTCCAGGTGGGCCCGGGACGCCACCTCCGGTACGACACCGCCGAAGCGGGCGTGCTCGTCGACGCTGGAGGCGACGGCGTCCGCCAGCAGGGTGGTGCCGCGGACGATGCCGACGCCGGTCTCGTCGCAGGAGGTCTCGATGCCGAGGACGAGAGGTTCGTCAGTCATTGATCTCGGTTCCTTGTACTGGGTCGGACCCGGCGGCGGTGCCGCTGTCGGATCCCGTGGTCAGGCGCATCACCAGGGCGTCCACGTTGCCGGGCTGGTAGTAGCCGCGCCGGAAACCGACGGGGACGAAGCCGAAGCGTTCGTAGAGCTTCTGGGCGCGGACGTTGTCGACCCGGCACTCGAGCATCACGTCGGGGCACTCGAACGCGGTCGCCGCGCGCAGCAGTTCCGCCAGCAGGCGGGCGCCGAGGCCGGTGCCCTGGTGGTCGCGGGCGACGGCGATGGTCTGGACGTCGGCCACGTCACCGGCCGCGGCCAGGCCCCCGTACCCGACGATCCGGCCGTCGGCGGACTCGGCGACGAGATAGCACCGGGTGGACCCGTGGCCCCGGGCGTGGGCCAGCTCGGACCAGAACATCCCGCGGGACCAGGCGTCCTCGGGGAACAGGTCCCGCTCCAGCTCCAGGACCGGATCGATGTCCCACCAGCGCATCTCGCGCAGTCGGGGAGGTGCCGGCTGTGTCACTTGGGGGTGACCACCTTGTAGTTCTTGGGGACCTGGGCGTCCGGGCGGCGCAGGTACAGCGGCCGGGGCGCGGGCAGTTCCTCGCCCGCGGCCAGCCGCTCCGCCGCGAGCGAGGCGAGCGCGGCGGCGGAGACGTGCTCGGGCTCGTGGGCGCTCGGGAACGTGTCCGGGTAGAGCAGCGCGCCCGCGCCGACCGCGGGCAGGCCCGCGACCCGCTCGGCGATGTCGGCGGGGCGGTCCACGGCCGGATCGGTCAGCCGGGTGCGGGAGTCGGCGTACGTCGCCCAGTAGACCTCCTTGCGCCGGGCGTCGGTCGCCACGACGAAGGGGCCCTTCTCGATGTCGGCGGCGTAGGCGAGGCCGTCCAGCGTGCACACGCCGTACACCGGGACACCGAGCGCGAGGCCGAAGGTGTCCGCGGTCATCAGGCCGACGCGCAGGCCGGTGTAGGGGCCGGGCCCGGTGCCGACGACGACGCCGGTGACGGACTCCAGCTTCAGTCCGGCCTCGGCGAGGACCCGGTCGACGGCCGGCAGCAGCAGCTCTCCGTGCCGGCGCGCGTCCACCTGGCTCGACGAGGCGATGACGTCCGTGCCGTCGTGCAGCGCGACGGTGACGGCGGGTGTTGCGGTATCCAGAGCGAGCAAGAGCACGCGAACAGCCTACGGCGCCCGCGGCTCGCGCACGGCCGCCCGGGACGAACGGCTACCGGCTGCTACGGTCTCCACGAATACGACATATGCCTCAAACCAGGCTGGAAGCGGACGCGAAGCAGAGGTGGGCGCAGGTGGCAGGGACCAGCTCGGCGATCGTGGCCGGCCTCACCGCGGCGGCCCTGGGAACGGTCGGTTTCCTGGCGCTGCGAGCCGAGGCGACGGTGCCGGCCGCGCTGCGCGACGGGGCGGCGGCGAGCGCGTCGGCGACGGCGAAGGCCAAGGCGCCCCGGGACCGCCGGCACCCGGCCGCCCTGCCGGACGGCTCCGGGACGGGTGAACGGGTGGTGTACTCGGTGGACGACGACCGGGTCTGGCTGGTCGCCCCCGGCAACCGGGTACGGCGCACCTTCACCGTGCGCCCGGGCAGCGTCGACCCGGCGCCGGGCACGTACTGGGTCACCTCCCGCTCCAACACGGCCACCGGCACCGACGGCCTGCCCGTCGAACACGTGGTGCGGTTCACCAGCGTGGACGGGGTGGTGATCGGGTTCAGCGCGGCCGTGCACGGCGGGGCGGCCCCGGCGGCCGACCCGAACGTGAGGACGGGCGGGATCCGGGAGAGCCGGGCGGACGGCGACGCGCTGTGGCAGTTCGCCACCATCGGGGTGCCCGTGGTGGTGATCCGGTAAGGCGCCGCGCCGCCGGCCGGCCGCGGGCGCTCAGCCCGTCAGCGTCTCCAGGCCCGCCTCGGCCCACCGCTCCCCCAGCCCGGTCAGCGTCACGTGCCGGACCTCGTCCGTCGTGTCGCCGACCGCGCGGTGGATGACGACCTGGAGGCGGTCCTCGGTCAGCTCCTCGACCTTGCCCTCGCCCCACTCCACGACGATCACCGAGTCGGGCAGCGAGACGTCGAGGTCCAGGTCCTCCATCTCGTCCAGGCCGCCGGCCAGGCGGTAGGCGTCCACGTGCACGAGGGGCGGGCCGTCGCCGAGGGACGGGTGCACCCGGGCGATGACGAAGGTCGGCGAGGTGACCGCGCCGCGCACCCCGAGCCCCTCGCCGAGACCCCGGGTCAGGGTGGTCTTGCCTGCGCCGAGCTCTCCGCTGAGCATCACCAGGTCGCCCGCGCGCAACAGCTTGGCCAGCCGCCGGCCCAGCTCCCGCATCTGCTCGGGGGAGGTGATCGTCAGCCGGATCTCAGCGGCCTCGTGCGCTGCTGGTGCTGCTGGTCGTTCCATAGCCACTTACGGTAGCCCCTGCGGGCACCGCTCCCGCGCGGGTGAGCAGGTCGGCGAGCCGGTCGGTGACGACCTCGGGATGCTCCAGCATCACCAGGTGCCCGGCGTCCGGTACGAGCACCAGCTCGGCGTCGGGCAGCAGGCCGGCGATGGCCTCGCTGTGCTCACTGGGCGTGACCAGGTCCTGCACGCCGGCCAGCACCAGCACCGGCAGGTCCCGGAAGCAGGCGAGCGCCTCGGTCTTGTCGTGGTCGGTGAAGGCCGGGTAGAACTCGGCGACGACGTCGATCGGCGTGGACTCGATCATCCGCTCGGCGAACCGCTCCACCGACGGGTCGACCTCCCGGCCCGCGAACGAGTACCGCTTGATGATGCCGGCGAACAGGTCCGCGGTGGCCCGGCGCCCCTTCTCCACCAGCTCCGCCTGCCGGCCGAGCGCCCGCAGCACCCCGGGCAGGATCCGGCGCACCACGTTGACGCCGGCCACCGGGAGCCCGAAGTTGACCTCGCCGAGCCGTCCGGACGACGAGCCGACGAAGGCGGTGGCGACCACCCGGTCCCGGATCAGCTCGGGGTACTGGGCGGCCAGCGCCATCACCGTCATCCCGCCCATCGAGTGCCCGACCAGCACCACCGGGCCGTCGGGTACGGCGGCGTCCAGCACGGCCTTCAGGTCCCGGCCGAGCTGGTCGATGGTGACCGGCACCCGGTCCCGGGTCTGGGCCACGCCCCGCCCGGACCGGCCGTGGCTGCGCTGGTCCCAGTACACGCTCCGCACGACCCCGCGCAGGGCGGCCCGCTGGAAGTGCCAGGAGTCCTGGCCGAGGCAGTAGCCGTGGCAGAAGACGACGGTGACCGGGGCGGGCGCCTTGCGGCCGAAGAGCCGGCGCCGGCGCGGGGAGACGTCCGGTCCCGGGTCGGGCTCGGCCTCGTCGACCTCGTAGTACAGCTCGGTGCCGTCGTCGGCGTACGCCGTTCCGGGAGTGCCGCGCAGGGTGCCGTACGGGCCGGCCGCGTCCAGCGCCAGCCGGGCCTTGCGGCGCACCTCGCGCCCCACCGTCATCCGCTCCACGGCGACGCCGGCCGCCGCGCCCGCCGGCGAGCACGCCCAGCGCCGCACCGGCGATGCCGGTCGCCCTGCGCCAGCTCCCGGCCGCCCCCGCGGCGGAGGCGGAGGCGGCCGAGGCGACGACGTCCGCCACGGTCTGCGCGCTGCTCTCGCTCACGTACCGCTCCTCTTCCCCTGCTGGAGTTCGCCTGGACGGGCGAAACGGATGGCGCCGACGGGTGGCCGGAGCCATCGGGTGACGCCGGTGGCCCGGGGCGTCGCTCCGGGACGGGTTACCCGGCTTCCCGCTCGTTCACATGGACGCGCGGGACCCGGGTGCCGATGCGGGTGACGATCTCGTACGCGATCGTGCCGCAGGCCTGCGCCCAGTCCTCGGCGGTGGGCTCGCCCCGGTCGCCCGGTCCGAAGAGCACCGCCTCGGTCCCCACCGGGGGCTCGTCGCCGCCGAGGTCCACCACGAACTGGTCCATGGCGACCCGTCCGGCGACCGTCCGCCACTTGCCGCCGACCAGCACCGGGCCGGTGCCCGAGGCGTGCCGCGGGATGCCGTCCGCGTAGCCGACCGGCACCAGGCCGAGGGTGGTCTCGCCGGGGGTGACGTAGTGGTGGCCGTAGCTGACGCCGTGGCCGCCCGGCGCCTGCTTGACCAAGGCCAGCGAGGCGCTGAGCGTCATCACCGGGCGCAGCCCGAAGTCCGCCGGGGTGCCCAGTTCCGGGCTGGGCGAGATGCCGTACATCGCGATGCCGGTGCGGACCAGGTCGAAGTGGGTCTCGGGCAGGGTGAGGGTGGCCGGCGAGTTGGCGATGTGCCGCACCTCGGGCCGTACGCCCCGCTCCTCGGCGTAGGCCACCATCTCCCGGAACCGGGTGAGCTGGGCGGCGATGGACGGGTGCCCCGGCTCGTCGGCGCACGCGAAGTGCGACCACAGTCCGGTGATCCGGACCAGCCCCTCGGCCTCGGCGCGCAGCGCCTCGCCGACCAGTTCGGCCCAGTCGGCGCCGGGCTGGCAGCCGTTGCGGCCGAGCCCGGTGTCGGCCTTGAGCTGCACGCGCGCGGGCCGGCCCGCCGCGCGGGCGGCGGCGGTGACCTCGCGCAGCGCCCACATGCCGCTCAGCGACACGTCGATGTCGGCCTCGACGGCCTCCCGCCAGGGGCCGCCCGGCACCCACAGCCAGCACAGCAGACGGCCGGGCAGCCCGGCGGCCCGCAGCGCGAGGGCCTCCTCGGCGGTGGCCGTGCCGAGCCAGGTGGCACCGGCCGCGAGGGCGGCGCGGGCGCACGGCACCGCGCCGTGGCCGTACGCGTCGGACTTGACGACGGCCATCACGGCGGCGCTCTTCGCCCGGGCGCGCAGGGCACGCACATTGGCGCGCAGGGCGCCCAGATCGATCTCGGCGCGGGCGCGCAGGGCGGCGGTCGGCTCAGCTGCTGTCTCAGTCATCGCGCCCCAGTCTCTCAGAGGCCACCGAGGGCCCCCGGGGGCCGGGGGCCGGGGGCTTGGGCCGGGCGCCAAGCTCCGGGGCCCAGTAGCCAGGGACGCCGGGAGCAGGGAGCGGGCCCGGGAGCTGCGGGCCGGGAGCCGGGGGTCGGGAGACAAGCTGCAGGAGCTGGCAGCCAGGGGCGGAACCCGGAGCCGGGAGCCGGCGGTCAGGAGACAAGCTTTGGAGCCGGCAGCCAGGGGCCGGGAGCCGGGGGTCAGGAGGCAAGCTCCGGAGCCGGCAGCCGGGAGGCCGGGCTTGGGAGCCGACAGTCGGGGGCCCGGGAGCCGGACGCCAGGCGCCAAGCGGCCACGCTCCCCGCGCCCCGGACCTCGCGGCCACCGACGACGGCTCGGCCCGGCCCCGCAGCACGTCCACCCCGCCCAACGACCCGGCACCCGCGGCACATCGGGCTCGCCCCCGACGCCCGCAGCCCACCCAGGCGCCGCATCCCGGCGGCTCACCCCCGTACGTTCCGCCAAGCCTCGGGGATCCGGTCCGCCACGTCGTGGGCCCCCGTCGGCGCTCCCTGCGCGGCGAAGCGGCCCGCCAGGCCGTGCAGGTACGCGGCCACGCTCCCGGCGTCCAGCGGGTCCAGGCCGGCCGCCAGCAGGGAGCCGGCGAGGCCGGAGAGCACGTCGCCGCTGCCGGCCGTGGCCAGCCAGGGGGTGCCGGTGGGGTTGACCCGTACCGGTCCGCCGCCGGGGCCGGCGACCAGGGTGGTGGAGCCCTTCAGCAGGACCGTCGCCCGGTAGGCCGCGGCCAGTTCGCGCACCGCGGCCAGCCGGGCGGCCTCGACCTCCTCGCGCCGCACCCCCAGCAGCGCGGCGGCCTCGCCCGCGTGCGGGGTCATCAGCGTCGGCGCGCCGCGCCCCCGTACGGTGTCCCGGTCGGCCAGCCGCAGCCCGTCCGCGTCGAGCAGTACGGGCACGTCCGTCGCCAGCACCTCGGCCACGGTCGCCGCGTCGTCCCCGGCGCCCGGCCCGGTCACCCACGCCTGCACCCGGCCGGCCTTGGCGGGTCCGGCGTCGGAGACGAGGGTCTCCGGGAAGCGCGCGAGGACCGCGTCCCCGGCCGGGCCGACGTACCGTACGGCCCCGGCCCCGCCGCGCAGCGCCCCGGACACCGCCAGCACGGCCGCGCCCGGGTACCGGGCCGAGCCCGCCGCGATGCCGACCACCCCGCGCCGGTACTTGTCGCTCTCCGCCTCCGGAGTCGGCAACAGCCGTGCCACGTCCGCGTGTTGCAGGGCCTGCAGTACGGCGTCGGCGGGCGGCGGTTCGATGCCGATGCCGACGAACCGGACCACTCCGGCGTACTCCCGCGCGGGATCCACCAGCAGCCCGGGCTTGTACGCGCCGAAGGTGACGGTGAGGTCGGCGCGCAGCGCGGCCCCCCGCACCTCCCCGGTGTCCGCGTCGACGCCGCTGGGCAGGTCCACGGCGACGACGGCGGCCCCGGACCGCGCGACCGCCTCGGCGAGCCGTGCGGCTGTCCGGCCGCAGCCCGCCCTTGCCGCCGATGCCGACGATCCCGTCCACGACCAGGCGGGCCCGCGCGATCGCCTCCTCGCCCCGATCCGCCGTGACGGTCCGGCCGCCCGCCCGGCGCAGCGCGGCGAGCCCGGCGGCGTGGGTCCGTCCGGGCGCGAGCAGGACGGCGGTCACCCCGGCGCCGCGCCGGGCCAGCCGGGCCCCCGCGTACAGGGCGTCCCCGCCGTTGTCCCCGCTGCCCACCAGCAGCACCACCCGGCTGCCGGACACCCACCCGAGCAGTCCGGCGCAGGCGGCGGCCAGCCCGGCGGCGGCCCGCTGCATCAGCGCGCCCTCCGGCAGCCGTGCCATCAGGGCCCGTTCGGCCGCCCTTACCGTCTCCACGCTGTACGCAGTTCGCATGGCACCGAGTCTGCCCCCGAACCCGGGCCGTCCACACCCGCGGGGCCGGTCCGGTCAGCCCTCGGCGATCACCACGGCCGAGGCCACACCGGCGTCGTGACTGAGCGACACGTGCCAGGCCCGTACGCCCAGCTCGGCCGCGCGCGCGGCCACCGTGCCCTTCACCCGCAGCCGGGGCTGGCCGCTGTCCTCCACGTACACCTCGGCGTCGGTCCAGTGCAGTCCCGGCGGTGCCCCCAGCGCCTTGGCCAGCGCCTCCTTGGCGGCGAACCGGGCCGCGAGCGAGGCGATGCCGCGCCGTTCCCCACTGGGCAGCAGCAGTTCGTGCTCGACGAACAGCCGGTCGGCCAGCCCCGGCGTCCGCTCCAGGGACGCCCGGAACCGGTCGATCTCGGCGACGTCGATGCCCACCCCGATGATGCTCATGCCGAGCACCCTACGACCCGGGCCGACGGCGTACCGGCGACACCACGTCACCTACGCTGCGGACATGACCTCATCGAACGCTTATCTCTCCGGCCTGTTCGCGCTGGACGGCCGTGTCGCGCTGGTGACCGGGGGCAGCTCGGGCATCGGGCGGGCCGTCGCCGGGGCGCTGGCGCGGGCCGGGGCGAGCGTCGTGGTCGTGGCCCGGCGGGAGAGGGAACTCGCCGACACGGTCGCGGAGTTGACGGCCGACGGCTGCCGGGCGGCCTGGGTGAGCGGCGATCTGGGCAGCCGGGACGGGGTGCGCGCGGCCGCCGAGGACGCGGTGGCCGTGTTCGGGGAACCCGACATCCTCGTCAACTCCGCCGGGATCAATCTGCGTCCGCCGCTGGGCGAGCTGGGCGAGGACGTGTGGGACGCCACCATGGCGGTGAACCTGGAGGCGCCGTTCCTGCTGGGGCAGCGGTTCGGGCCGCGGATGGCCGAGCGGGGCTTCGGCCGGATCATCCACATCAGCTCCCAGCAGGCGCACCGGGCGTTCGTGCAGAGCGGTGCCTACGGCGTGTCGAAGGGCGGGCTGGAGTCGCTGGCCCGCTCCCAGGCCGAGGCGTGGTCGCCGTACGGGGTCACCTGCAACACCCTGGTCCCGGGCTTTGTGATGACCCCGCTCAACGCGCGGCTGTCGGCCGACCCGGAGCGGGTGGCGGCCCTGGCCGCGCGCACGATGACCGGCCGCAACGGCCTGGCCGAGGACTTCGCGGGCGCGGCCGTGTTTCTCGCGAGCGGTGCCTCCGCCTATGTCACCGGCCAGTCGATCCACGTGGACGGCGGTTTCTCCGTCCACTGAGCGGGCGTGGACGTCTCACTCCACGGTGACGGACTTCGCCAGGTTCCGGGGCTGGTCCACCTCGTTGCCCCGGGCCGTGGCCAGCTCGCAGGCGAAGACCTGCAGCGGCACGGTGGCCACCAGCGGCTGGAGCAGCGTCGGCGTGACCGGGATGCGGATCAGGTGGTCGGCGTAGGGGACCACCGTCTCGTCGCCCTCCTCCGCGATGACGATGGTGCGGGCGCCGCGCGCGCGGATCTCCTGGATGTTCGACACGATCTTGTCGTGCAGGAGGGACCGGCCGCGCGGGGACGGCACGACCACCACCACCGGCAGGTCCTCCTCGATCAGCGCGATCGGGCCGTGCTTCAGCTCGCCGGCGGCGAAGCCCTCGGCGTGCATGTAGGCGAGTTCCTTGAGCTTCAGCGCGCCTTCGAGGGCCACCGGGTAGCCGACGTGCCGGCCGAGGAAGAGGACGGTGTTCTTCGTGGCCAGGGTGCGGGCCAGCGCCCGGACCGGCTCCATGGTCTCCAGGACCCGTTCCACCTCGTGCGAGATCCGGGACAGGTCCTTGATGACCGCGTGGACCTCGTCGCCCCACTTGGTGCCGCGCACCTGGCCGAGGTACAGGGCGACCAGGTAGCAGGCGACGAGCTGGGTGAGGAAGGCCTTGGTCGAGGCGACGGCGACCTCGGGGCCGGCGTGCGTGTACAGCACGGCGTCGGACTCGCGGGGAATGGTCGAGCCGTTGGTGTTGCAGATCGCGAGCACCTTGGAGCCCTGTTCGCGGGCGTGCCGCAGCGCCATCAGGGTGTCCATGGTCTCGCCGGACTGGGAGATGGCGATCACCAGGGAGCGGCCGTCCAGGATCGGGTCGCGGTAGCGGAACTCGCTGGCCAGCTCGACCTCGCAGGGGATGCGGGTCCAGTGCTCGATGGCGTACTTGGCGATCAGGCCGGCGTGGAAGGCCGTACCGCAGGCGACGATGACGACCTTGTCGACCTCGCGCAGTTCGGAGGGGCTGATGCGCACCTCGTCCAGGGTCAGCGAGCCGCTGGGGTCGATACGGCCGAGCAGGGTGTCGGCGACGGCCTTGGGCTGCTCGGCGATCTCCTTGAGCATGAAGTAGTCGTAGCCGCCCTTCTCGGCGGCGGAGGCGTCCCAGTCCACGTGGTAGGAGCGGATGTCGGCCGGGCGGCCGTCGAAGCCGGTCACCGTGACGCCGTCCCGGCGCAGTTCGACCACCTGGTCCTGGCCCAGCTCGATCGCGGAGCGGGTGTGGGCGATGAACGCGGCGACGTCGGAGGCCAGGAACGCCTCGCCCTCGCCGACGCCCACCACCAGCGGGGAGTTGCGGCGGGCGCCGACCACCACGTCCGGTGCGTCGGCGTGCACCGCGACCAGGGTGAACGCGCCTTCCAGCCGGCGGCACACCAGCCGCATCGCCTCGGCGAGGTCGGCGGTGACCGAGAACTCCTCGGCGAGCAGGTGGGCGACGACCTCGGTGTCCGTCTCGGAGGTCAACTCATGCCCGCGCTCGGCGAGTTCGGAGCGCAGTACGGCGAAGTTCTCGATGATGCCGTTGTGCACCACGGCGACCCGGCCGGCGTTGTCCAGGTGCGGGTGCGCGTTGGCGTCCGTGGGCCCGCCGTGGGTGGCCCAGCGGGTGTGCCCGATACCGGTCGAACCGGTCGGCAGTGGCCGCTCGACCAGCTCCTTCTCCAGGTTGACCAGCTTCCCGGCCTTCTTCGCGGCGGCCAGCCCGCCGTCCGCGAGCACGGCGACCCCCGCCGAGTCGTAGCCCCGGTACTCCAGCCGCTTCAGCCCGGCCATCACGACATCCAGCGCCGACTGTGACCCTACGTATCCCACGATTCCGCACATGAGCGGCAGCCTAAGCGCCACAACCGATCAGAAACGGCCGAACCCTGCCCGGAATCAGAAATTCCCACCGTCGTACGAAGGGCCAGGGGCATACGCTCGGCACCGACACGGGGGGAAAGCCGGTCAACATCAGAAGACCACCACGCAGGCGACACCGCGCCCGAACAGAAAACACACAGCTTCCACACATCAAGGGCTGGTAGACGGGCACCTCGGCGGCCACGGCCGCGCACAGGAGTCACACGACTTTGCCAGCGCCACCGCTTCTCCGTGCGCCTGAAACCATATTCACGCCCACCCAGAAGACGGAGATCACGCGGCTTGACCCCTGCCGTGACCTGCGTTGCCGCACTGGCCGTCGCGGTGCAACCTGGTTCGGTACGACTGTCCGCCGAACCGGCAGGAACCTACGGGTGGTTCGAGGACACCGCGGCGGAACAACTGCGGCAGGATCAGTGTCTGATGAGCGACGTCCTGCGGCTGGGTGGCACGTCGATGGCCGCGACCGCCCAGGACGGCCTGAACCAGCCCGCCGACAAGCTGCATGCCCTCGCCGACCGGCAGTATTGGGCGCGTCGGCTGGGTGGGCACCAGTCCGACCGTCATCGAGGTACACGCCGCACAGGGCAAATGCCTTGATGTCCAGGGCGGTGAGGACCAGAACGGTACGCCGGTCCAGGTCTACACGTGCAACGGCTCGCCGGCGCAGCAGTGGGAGCTCCGCGGCAGCAAGGTGGAGGGCAGGATGTCGCGTTTCACGGACTTCGACTTCGGTGTGCCCCGGGTGATGGGTCTGTTCCATCAGGACTGGAGTCACGACGGGGGCTCGGCCGCCGAAGTCGTCGCCAAGTACTTCGCGGCCTCGGGGGGCAAGGAGGTGCTGGCGGTACACCGGGATGCCCGGGTTCTCGGCAACCTCCCTTCTCCGGCGCTGGAGGTGCTCTGGTACGCCGGCACGCAGTACATGCCTGACCTCCAGCCCTTGGGAGGGGCAGCCGAGTGGACGCGGACGGTCGTCGAGCTGTGTGAGGCACGGCTGTCCACGGGCGCGGAGGCAGACCCGTTCACAGGCGCGGACGCGGAGGACGGCGCCGCCTGCCTCGACGCGGTCCTCGCCGAGATCGACGCGGCACGGTTCCTGGACCCCGAGGTCCGAGCGGCGCTCACCGACTGCGCGCGCCGCTGCACCCCGGACCTGGCGTTCCGGGTGCTGCTCAGAACGATGAGATGCGCGCCGGACGCCTCACTGTCCCCGGATCAGTACCAGCGGCTGGAGGCCGTCGGATCGGCTCTCCAGTACGGCGAGTTCGTCGTGGACTCCGTGAAGTACCTGGTCGAACGGCCGTAGCGGCACGGACGGTGTTCCTCCCCGGCAGCTCGGGGAGGAACACCGTCCGGTCTACCGCCGCAGGCCACGTGACGCACCCCACCCCACCACCCCGTTCAAACTCCGTTAACAATGGACTGTGATCTCACCGGTCTCCTCGATGCCCCGGAGCGCCCACCGGCACAGGCCGGAGGCGACTCCCTACGTCGATCTCACCCGCGCCGAGTGGAGCGCGCTGCGCGACAAGACGCCGTTGCCGCTCAGCGCCGAGGAGGTGGAGAAGCTCCGCGGTCTCGGTGACGTCATCGACCTGGACGAGGTGCGGGACATCTACCTCCCGCTCTCCAGGCTCCTCAACCTCTACGTCGGCGCCACGGACGGTCTGCGCGGCGCGCTGAACACCTTCCTCGGGGAGAAGGGCTCCCAGTCCGGCACCCCGTTCGTGATAGGGGTCGCCGGCTCCGTGGCCGTCGGCAAGTCCACCGTCGCCCGCCTGCTCCAGGCCCTGCTCTCCCGCTGGCCCGAGCACCCCCGCGTGGAACTGGTCACGACGGACGGCTTCCTGCTGCCCACCCGGGAGCTGGAGGCCCGCGGCCTGATGTCGCGGAAAGGTTTCCCCGAGTCCTACGACCGCCGGGCCCTGACCCGTTTCGTCGCCGACATCAAGGCCGGCAAGGACGAGGTGTCCGCGCCGGTCTACTCCCACCTGATCTACGACATCGTGCCGGGCGAACGCCTCGTCGTCCGCCGGCCGGACATCCTCATCGTGGAGGGCCTGAACGTCCTCCAGCCCGCCCTGCCCGGCAAGGACGGCCGTACCCGGGTCGGTCTCGCCGACTACTTCGACTTCAGCGTGTACGTCGACGCGAGCACCGAGGACATCGAGCGCTGGTACCTCAGCCGCTTCCGGAAGCTGCGGCAGACCGCCTTCCAGAACCCGTCGTCGTACTTCCGCAAGTACACCCAGGTCTCCGAGGAGGAGGCCCTGGACTACGCGCGCATGCTCTGGCGGACCATCAACAAGCCGAACCTGGTGGAGAACATCGCCCCGACCCGCGGCCGGGCCGGCCTCATTTTGCGCAAGGGCCCGGACCACAAGGTGCAGCGGCTGCGGCTGCGCAAGCTGTAGCCGGTCCGGTTGGATGGGCGCATGCTGCATCTGCGCCTGATCACCCCGGCCGGGCAGACGGAGGAGGTGGTGCGGCTGATCGAGCGGACGGTCGGCACCACCCACCTAGTCGTCCTGCCGGGCACCGCCCGCGACCCCGTCGGCGACCTCGTCCTGTGCGACGTGGCGCGCGAGGCGGGCGACGAACTCATCGCCGGACTACGGCGGCTGGGCCTGGAGGACACCGGTTCCATCGCCGTGGAGGACATCGGCCTGTCGCTGTCCCGGCGGGCCGAGGAGGCCGAGAGGGAGGCGCCCGGCGAGGGCGCGGACGCGGTGCTGTGGGAGGGCCTGATCGAGGCCACCCACGAGGAGTCGACGCTCTCGGTCACCTACCTCGCGTTCATCACCCTGGCCACGATGATCGCCGCCTGCGGTGTGGTGCTGGACAACGCGATCCTGATCGTGGGCGCGATGGCGGTCGGCCCGGAGTTCGGACCGCTGGCCGGCATCAGCGCGGCGCTGGTACGGCGCCGGCCGCGCCTGGCCTGGCGCTCGGTGCTCGCCCTGCTGGTGGGCTTCGCGGTGGCCATGGCCCTGACGTCCGCCTTCAGCCTGCTGATGGACGCGACCGGGCTGTTCAGCGAGGACCAGCTGGAGGGCGCCCGGCCGAACACCGGGTTCATCTACGCGCCCGACTGGTTCTCGTTCGTCGTGGCGGTGCTCGCCGGCATCGCCGGGATCCTGTCCCTGACCTCCGCCAAGTCGGGCGCCCTGGTGGGCGTGGCCATCTCGGTGACCACGGTCCCGGCCGCGGCCAACGCGGCGGTGGCGCTGGCCTACGGCGACACGTCACAGACCAGCGGCTCGTCCGTCCAGCTCCTGCTGAACCTGCTGGGCATCGTGCTGGCGGGGACCGTCACCCTGCTCGCTCAGAAGCATTTCTGGGAGCGTCGGCGACAACGCCCTTGAAGGCCCCGGCCCCGCCCGGTCCCGCTGCTAACCCAGCGCCGCCTTCACCGCGTCGGCCAGCCGTCCCGCGACCGCCCGGGCCTGCTCGATGTCGGCGGCCTCCACCATCACCCGCACCAGCGGCTCCGTGCCCGACGGCCGCAGCAGCACCCGCCCGGTCTCGCCGAGTTCCCGCTCCGCCTCGGCGACCGCGGCGGCGAGGTCGGCGGACGTCTTCACCCGCGACTTGTCCACGTCCGGCACGTTGATGAGGACCTGCGGCAGCCGCTCCATGACGGAGGCCAGCTCCCGCAGCGTACGGCCGGTCTGCGCGACCCGCGCGGCCAGCAGCAGGCCGGTCAGCGTGCCGTCGCCGGTGGTGGCGTGGTCGAGGATGATGACGTGCCCGGACTGCTCGCCGCCGAGGGCGTAGCCGTGCTCCTTCATCTCCTCCAGGACGTACCGGTCGCCCACGGCCGTCTGCACGAGCCGGATGCCCTCGCGTTCCATCGCCAGCTTGAAGCCGAGGTTGGACATCACGGTGGCCACCACCGTGTCGGACGGCAGCGCGGACCGCTCCCGCAGCGCCAGCGCGAGCACGGCGAGGATCTGGTCCCCGTCCACCTCCTCGCCGGTGTGGTCCACGGCCAGGCAGCGGTCGGCGTCACCGTCGTGCGCGATGCCGAGGTCCGCGCCGTGCTCGAGGACCGCGGCCTTGAGCAGGTCCAGGTGGGTCGAGCCGCAGCCGTCGTTGATGTTGAGCCCGTCCGGCTCGGCGCCGATCGTGACGACCTGGGCGCCCGCCCGGGCGAACACCTCCGGCGAGACCCCCGAGGCCGCGCCGTGTGCTTCGTCCAGGACGATCTTCAGGCCGTCGAGCCGGTTGGGCAGCACCGCCAGCAGATGGGCGATGTACTGCTCGAAGCCCTCGTCGTACGACCGTACGCGGCCGACGCCGGCGCCCGTCGGCCGCTCCCAGGGCTCGCCGTGCCGGTGGGAGTCGTAGACCGCCTCGATCCGGTCCTCCAGCTCGTCGGCGAGTTTGTGGCCGCCGCGGGCGAAGAACTTGATGCCGTTGTCCGGCATGGCGTTGTGGCTGGCGGAGAGCATCACGCCGAGGTCGGCGCCGAGCGCGCCGGTGAGGTGCGCCACCGCGGGCGTCGGCAGCACGCCGACCCGCAGGACGTCGACGCCCGCGCTGGCCAGCCCGGCCACCACCGCGGCCTCCAGGAACTCCCCGGACGCGCGCGGGTCCCGTCCGACCACCGCCGTCGGCTTGTGGCCCTCGAAGGTGCCCGCCTCGGCCAGCACATGCGCCGCGGCGACGGAGAGGCCCAGCGCCAGCTCGGCCGTCAGATCCGCGTTGGCGACACCGCGCACGCCGTCCGTGCCGAAGAGTCGTCCCACTTGTCCTCCTGAGGAAGCATCGTTGTCGGAAGCGGACCGCGCCGCGTCGGGGTGGCAGGCGACCCGATATCCGATCACACAAGCCTTTGAGCGTCTTGTGCCGTTATACGCCCTTGGCTGGGATAAGCGAACGCCCCGGGGCACATGTGGCGTGCCGCCGGGGCGTTCGGAGTACGCGGGGCCGAAGCCCGTACCACGTACGAGCAGGCAGCGAAGCTTAGCGCTTGCTGTACTGCGGAGCCTTGCGGGCCTTCTTCAGACCGGCCTTCTTGCGCTCGACCGCACGGTCGTCGCGCTTGAGGAAGCCGGCCTTCTTCAGCGGGCCGCGGTTGTTGTCGACGTCGGCCTCGTTCAGCGCGCGGGCGACACCGAGACGCAGCGCACCGGCCTGGCCGGAGACACCGCCACCGGCGATGCGGGCGATGACGTCGTAACGACCGTCGAGCTCCAGCACCTTGAACGGCTCGTTGACTTCCTGCTGGTGCACCTTGTTCGGGAAGTAGTCCTCGAGGGTGCGACCGTTGATCTTCCACTTGCCGGTGCCCGGGACGATCCGGACGCGGGCGATGGCGTTCTTGCGGCGGCCCAGGCCGGCGGCCGGCTGCGGCTCGCCGAAGCGGGAGGCCAGGGACTCCGAGGTGTACTCGCCCTCGACGGGGACCTCGGACTCGGTGGTGTAGCTGTCGATGTCAAGCTCTTCGAGCGGCTGCTCGGCAGTGGTCTCGGCCACGATTCTCCTCAGATTCTGTTCAGTCTTAGGGGGTGGCCGGACTTACTGCGCGACCTGGGTGATCTCGAACGGCACCGGCTGCTGGGCCGCGTGCGGGTGCTGGTCACCCTTGTAGACCTTCAGCTTCGAGAGCATCTGACGGCCCAGGGAGTTCTTGGGGAGCATGCCCTTGACGGCCTTCTCGATGGCCTTCTCCGGGTTCTTGTCCAGCAGCTCGTCGTAACGGACGGAGCGCAGACCACCCGGGTAGCCGGAGTGGCGGTAGGCCATCTTCTGGGTCCGCTTGTTGCCGGACAGGTGCACCTTGTCGGCGTTGATGATGATGACGAAGTCACCAGCGTCGACGTGCGGCGCGTAGATCGGCTTGTGCTTGCCCCGGAGGAGGGTCGCAGCAGTGGTGGCGAGACGGCCCAGGACAACGTCCTGAGCGTCGATGACGTGCCACTGGCGCGTCACATCGCCGGGCTTGGGGCTGTACGTACGCACGGTTCGTAGCCTTCGCTTCGAGTGAATGGTCCTAAACAAGGTCACCGAAACGATCACGACAGCCTTGACCCACGGCGGCGACGCAAACCGCGTGCGTGGGGTCGCTGGTCATCGGCCCGGTGGACCGGTGTAAGGGCCCGTCCCGTGAGAATGAGCAAGCCAATACACAACGAAGAAGCAGGTTACCGGCTGGCCCCCGGGCGGGTCAAAACGAGGCGGTCCGCCGCACGGCCCCCGTGTCACCGGGCCCCCGTCTAAGATGCGCCCCATGAGTTACGGGCAGGGGGGACCCCAGTCTCAGTGGGATCCCTGGAAACCGCATTCCCAGCAGCCGTGGAACAGCGGAGAAGACGACGGGACGCCCGACTGGGCCGCGCTCGCCGAGGCCTCCGAGACCCGGAACAAGCGCCGCAAGCTGCTGTTCATAGCCGGCGGTGCGCTGGCCGCGGTCGCGATAGGCACCGCGGTCGCCGTGGCCGTGGTCTCCGCGAACGGCGGTGACCCCGAGGCCGGCCCGAGCAACCTGCCCGCCACCGCCTCGATACCCGGCACGGCCACCGCGACGCCGTCCTTCGAGCCGACCAGCGCGCCACCGCCGCTGAACCCGGCGGACTTCATATCCAGCGCCAAGAAGGACACCGCTCCGCTCGGCCCCGACACGCTCTTCCCCGGCAAGCAGCTCACGCTCGGCGACACCGTGTACACGAAGGGCGCCACGGACGACACCTCCGGCTGCGCCTCGGTCGCCGGCGGCACCCTGCCGGGCATCCTCACGAACAACGGCTGCACCCGTCTGCTGCGCGCCACCTACACCCACGGCGACATCGCGGTCACCGTGGGCGTCGCCGTCTTCGACAACGCGGCGCAGGCCGGCCGGGCCAAGGCGCAGACCGACGACCGGTCCATCGTCCGCTCACTGTTCGGCAAGGGCGGCGTCAAGCCCTTCTGCGACGGGGCGTTCTGCCGCTCCACGCGCAATGCCTACGGCCGCTACGCCTACTTCACGATCTCCGGCTTCACCACCGGCAAGGACGTCACGAAGAAGGACACCGACGTCTTCGGCGCCGGCAACGGCCTGGCCCAGTTCACCGTGAACCAGATCCACCGCCGCGGCCAGGAGCAGGCCGAGGCCGCCGCCCGGTAGCCGGCCCGCCCGGCGGCCGCACCGGCCGGTCGCCGCACCGGCCGGCAGCCGCCCCGGCCGCTAGTAGCGCTTCATCCGCAGCCGGAGCGGCAGCACGGCCGACTCCAGCTGGGTGCGCAGTGTCATCTTGGACTCGCCCTCGGTGCGCTCGGTGAACCGGATGGGGATCTCCACGGCCGTGTGCCCGGCCCGGACGGCCCGGTACTTCAGCTCCACCTGGAAGCTGTAGCCGGCGCTGTCCAGGGACGTCAGGCCGACGTCCCGCAGGGTCCGCGCCGACCACAGGTTGAACCCGGCTGTGATGTCCTGGATGTCGGTGCCGAGGATGGCGCGCGCGTACCGGTTGGCGAACCGGGACAGCAGCACCCGGTGCGCGCCCCACTCCTCGTCCAGCGAGCCGCCCTCGACGTACCGGCTGCCGACGACCAGCCCGGCACCGGAGTCCAGGGCCGCCTGGAGCATGCGGGGCACCGCCTCCACCGGGTGGCTGCCGTCGGCGTCCATCTGGACGACGTACTCGGCGCCCTCGTCCAGCGCGGCGGACATCCCGGCGGTGTACGCCCGGCCCAGCCCGTCCTTCTCGGTGCGGTGCAGCACGCTCATCCGGGTGCGGCCGGCGCCGTTGTACTTCTCGGCCAGCTCCTCGGCGATCCGCCCGGTGCCGTCCGGGCTGGAGTCGTCGACGATCTTCAACTGGAGCCCGTCCAACGGCAGCCCGAGCACGGCCTCGGCCATGCCCGGCAGATTCGCCGCCTCGTTGTACGTCGGCATGACCACGGTGACCCGGGCCTCGCTCTGTGCCATCACTGTCCCTCCCCTGCGGGCACCGGCCTGCCCGGTGCCCGGAACCGCCAGCCCGCCGCGGTCCAGCGGTCCGCGTCGAGCCCCCCTCGCCCGTCCACGATCCGCGGCCGGGCCACCAGCGTCGCCGCCCGCTCCGGGTCGATCTCCCGGAACTGCGGCCACTCGGTCAGATGCAGGACCAGGTCGGCCCCGCGCAGCGCGTCCTCGACGGTCCCCGCGTATCCCAGCAGCGGGAACGCCTTGCGCGCGTTGTCCGCGGCCTGCGGGTCGTACACGGTGACGTCGGCGCCCTCCAGCCGCAGCCGGGCGGCCACGGCCAGCGCGGGCGAGTCGCGGATGTCGTCCAAGCCGGGCTTGAAGGCGGCGCCGAGGACGGTGATCCGGGCGCCGAGCACCGCTCCCCCGCACTGCTCGCGGGCCAGCTCCACCACCCGGTCCCGGCGCCGCATGTTGATCGCGTCCACCTCGCGCAGCAGCCTCAGCGGGACGCCCAGCTCGCCGGCCCGGTGCGCGAAGGCGCGGATGTCCTTGGGCAGACAGCCGCCGCCGAAGCCGAGCCCGGCGCGCAGGAACTCCGGCCCGATCCGGTCGTCGTGGCCGAGGGCCTCGGCGAGCGTGCGCACATCGCCGCCGGCCGCCTCGCAGACCTCGGCCATCGCGTTGATGAAGGAGATCTTGGTGGCGAGAAAGGCGTTGGCGGCCGTCTTGACCAGCTCGGTGGTCGGAAAGTCGGCGGTGACCAGCGGAGTGCCGGCGGCGAGGACCGGCGCGTACACGGCGCGCAGCACGGCCTCGGCGCGCGGCGACGCGACGCCGAACACCAGCCGGTCCGGGCGCAGCGTGTCCTGGACGGCGAAACCCTCGCGCAGGAACTCCGGGTTCCAGGCGATCTCCGCGTCGTACGTCCGGGCCAGCCGCTCGGCCGTGCCGACCGGCACGGTCGACTTGCCGACGAGCAGCGCGTCCGGCGCGGCGTGCGCGGCCAGGGCGGCGAAGGCCGCGTCCACCTGGCTCAGGTCGGCGGCGCCGGAGTCGGCGCGCTGCGGAGTGCCCACGCAGACGAAGTGGACCTCGCCGAAGGCCCCGGCCTCGGCGAAGGAGCTGGTGAACCGCAGCCGGCCGCTCGCGGTGTGCCGCGCGATCAGCTCGGGCAGGCCCGGCTCGTGGAAGGGCACCCGCCCGGCGCCGAGCGCGGCGACCTTCTCCGGGTCGGCGTCGACGCCGAGCACCTCGTGGCCCAGTTCGGCCATGCAGGCGGCGTGGGTGGCACCGAGATAGCCGGTGCCGATGACGGTGAGCCGCATGAGGACGGCCTTTCTCGCTTGGACCTGCGGTCAGGAGGTCTTGGTCCAGATGCGGTAGTGACCGGTGCCGCTGGAGTTGCGGAAGGGCAGGTCGGCCAGGAGCCGGTAGTGCGGGTTGCCCTTGACCGCGTCCGCGACCACGGCGTCCACCCGGGGGTTGGTGAGGCCGTCCAGGACGATCAGGTCGAACTCGCCCTCGCGCAGCGCCGCCCGGTAGGCCTCGTCACCCTGGTGGTACGTGCCCTTCTTGTCCGTGTACTCCAGGGCGAACACGCCCTGCCACTGCCGGTGGGTGGTCTTGTCCCGCAGGTAGTAGACGGGCACCTCGGGGGTGGAGGCGAGGTAGTGGCCCTCGCGGTCCACGTGGGAGTCGATGACCCGGATCATCTTCGAGGAGTCGGGCCAGACGCCGAAGCGCCAGTCCGCCTGCGAGATGCCGAGGCAGAGCGTCGCGGTCCACAGCATGATGCCGAGCTGGGGGTAGCGGAAGTGGGCGCCGATCAGCCGGGTGACGCCCACTCCGGCCATCGGCGCGGCGAACAGCAGGCCGAAGCCGACGTGCTTGAACAGCGAGACGACGGTGCCCAGGTGGACCTGGTAGGCGGGCGCGAGCAGCGCGGTGCCGCACAGCACCAGGCCGAGCAGCGCCCGCCAGCGCCATCCGGGGTTGCCGAGCCGCTGGGCGACCGGGGACTCGTTCATCCGGCTGCGCCGGACATAGGAGACCGCGCCGCCGACGGCGGTGAGGAACATCAGCCCGCCCCACTCGCCGGACCGCTGGAGCAGGAAGGCGGTGCTGTCGGAGCCGTGGTCCCGGTTGGTCGTGGTCTGCCGCACTCCGGCCATCAGGTCGGTGCCGTACATGCCGATCGCCAGCAGCGCGCCGATGCCGAGCGCGAGCAGCAGCATCCGCAGGAACGCCTTGCGCCCCTGGTGCGGCCAGCCGGTGAGCAGCGCGAGCACGACGATGGTCGGCAGGTACAGGCCGGAGGCGTACTTCACACCGACGGCGAGGACGGCGACGGGGACGGCGAGCAGTACGGCGGCCGCCGGTGCCCGGGCTGTGCGTACGACGATCCAGGTGGCGAGGGCCAGCAGGAACACCGCGGCGGCGTCGTAGGTGGCGAAGTAGCCCATGACGACCGTGGACTGCACCACGGCGAACAGGGCGGCGCCGGCCAGCGCGGCCCGCTCGTTGAACAGCCGCCGGGTGAAGGAGTACAGCAGCCCGGTGGTGCCCAGCATGAACGCCAGGCTCAGCAGGCGCGCCCCGGTGAGCCCGAGGACGTCGTCCACGGCGGCGGCGAGCACCGGGTACAGCTGCGGCGAGCCGGAGAAGTAGGCCGCGTAGTCGATGGGCAGCGGGGTGCCGTGCAGCAGGTGCTGGAGCTCGGCGTGGCCGGCGGCGAGGTAGAGGGCCTCGTCCTGGAACGCGGTGTTGGCCAGGCGCAGCGAGAGCACGGCCTGGACGGCCAGCACGCACAGCAGCACGGCCCGGCTGACCCAGGCACGCCGTCGGCTGGCGGCCATGTCCCAGCCGACCTCGGGCGTCTCGGGCACGTGGTACCCGGGCTCGGCGGGCGCGGCCGGCTCCTCCTCGGCGGTCTGCCCGGGGTACGCCGGCTGACCGGCGGGCTGCTGGTAGGCGTGGGCCCCGAGGTCGTACCCGTACCCCTCGGGTATGCCGTACTCCCGGGGGACCTGCTGGTGGCCCTGCGCGGTGTCGTACCCCTGGGGGACCTGGTGGTAGCCCTGCGCGGTGTCATACCCCTGGGGGACCTGGTGGTAGCCCTGCGCGGTGTCGTACTCCTGAGGGACCGGGTGCCCCTGTGCGACCCCGTAGTCCTGCGGGGTGTCGTACCCCTGGGGGACCTGCTGGGGGACCTGGCGGTAGCCCTGCGGGACCTCGTGGCCCTGCGGCCGGTGCGGGAGGTAGCCGTCGGAGTTGAACCAGCCGCCCTGCTCCTCCTCGGCGTACGGGTCGTAGGGCTGCGGGGTGTAGTACTCGGGACGAGAGGTCATGACGGCTTCCGTACGTCGAAGCCGAAACGGTCGTCGGCGGCCAGGCGCTTGAACTCCGTCAGCGCCAGCGGGCTCGCCTCCAGCCGCCAGTCGGCGCGCTTTTTGTAGTCGAACCAGATGAAACCGAGCATGTCGTCGTCCGCCGCGACGCCCGCGAACAGGTTGCGGACATCGGCCCGCCGCCGCTCGCCGGGCATGGCCGCGGTCTCCAGCAGCAGCATCGGTTTCCTGGTGAAGGTGCGGATCTCGTCGCGGGTCGGCCCGAAGACGCTGTCGAAGGCGTTGTCCTGGCCGATCGTGAAGTAACCGACCAGACCGATCCAGTCCACATAGGCGTCACCCGGGTAGTACGGCTTCAGCCGTACGTTCTTCACCGGGTTGACGATGTTGGGCGCCCAGGTCCAGATGACGTTGGTGGCGCCGACGTCGACGAAGGTCTGGTGGATGTGGCGCCAGGCGGCCACGTACTGGGCCGGGGTCACGTCGTGCGTACCCCACTTCTCCCAGTGGCCGTTGAACTCGTCCGCGAAGTCCATCACCACGGGCAGGTTCAGCTTGCGCACGGCGGTCGCGTACTCCTTGATGTACGCGTCCGACCTGCCCGCCGCGATGTCGGCGAGGGACGTGTCGAAGGGCTCCCAGGACATCAGCGTCAGGGCGCCCTCGGCCCAGGCGTTGCGCACACCGGTGGCGTCGAAGCCGTCACCCCAGGCGGCGTAGTACTCGATGAGGTTGGGCTGCTTGCCGGTCCTCGCCGTGTACGCGTCGATGTTCTTCATGGAGATCGGCGCGCCCGGCACGGCGGCCCCGTAGTACTTCTTCGCCGGCTTGATCAGGGGGGTGACGTCGTAGGGGATGTCCTGGGTGCTCGCCGAGGAGCGCGGGGCGGACCCGCCGGACTCCGGGGAGCCCCCGGAGTCGTCGCCGAGCAGTGAGCAGCCGCCGAGCGCGAGGACGCCGGCCATGGCGCAGGCCAGGGCCGCACCGGTCATGCGGAATCGTTCCCTCAGTCGCATCAGGCGGCCTCCGCCCCGGACCGCGGCTGCACCAGCACACGGCCGACGACCAGCGCGTAGAACAGCCCCGAGGACAGGATCAGGGCGAAGTCCGGGGCGTTCATGGTGAACGTCCGGTACACCGCCGCGGTGACCCACACCAGCGCCGTGCCGCCGCTCCACGCCCACATGCCGATCCAGAACCGCCGCGTCTTGTTCTTCTTGGCGCCTGAGGAGCCGGTCGGCTGCCAGCCCATGCGGTTCTTGCGCAGGATGTCCCAGATGGCGAAGACGTGCGCCCAGCCGTACATCATCCGGGTCGCCCAGGCCTCCAGGCGGTAGGGCGCCCGGTGCCACATCGGGAAGACGATCGTGGTGTAGAGGATGCTGGGCAGCACCAGCAGCAGATGCTCGACCTTGAGCTTGTCCGGCATGACCAGCAGCAGCACGATCGGGATGACCGGGGCCGCGAAGGTGAACAGCGCGGTGTGGATGTAGTAGAAGAAGCCGGACATGTAGCACAGCCGGCTGGACAGCTTGATCCTCGCCTGCCAGAACTTGCGGCTGCCGAGCAGGCTCATCGAGCCCGAGCACCAGCGGTACTGCTGGTTGAAGAAGGCGCCCGCGCTGTCCGGGCAGACCCCGGTGGACACCGCGACCGGCACGTACCTGAGGTCCCAGCCGAGCCCGCGGAGATCGAACCCGGTGTGCACGTCCTCGGAGTGCTCGATCAGCGTGGTGCCGCCGTTGGTCTCCAGCGCCGCCCGCCGGTAGATCGCGCAGGAGCCGACGCAGATGGCGCCGTCGCTGCCCTGCCGGGAGACCTGCACGGAGCGGTAGAACAGTTCCTGCACCGCGCCCGCGCCGCGCTCGATCCAGTTCTGCGAGTCGAGCACCCGGAAGTACTGCGGGGACTGGACGATGCCGATCCGCGGATCGTCGTCCATGTACGGCAGCAGTTCCTCCAGCAGATCGGCGCGCGGGGTGAAGTCGGCGTCCAGGATGAGGATGTACTCACCGTCGGACTGGGCGAAGCCGAAGTGCAGGTTGCCGGCCTTCTTGAACCAGCCCCGGTTCTCCCGGGTGCCGTAGCGGAAGCCGAAGTCCCGGGCCATCGCCGCCAGTTCGGGGCTCGCACCGTCGTCCAGCACGAACGGCACACAGACCCCGGGGTACCGGTCGGCCATCGCCCGCACATGCCGCCAGGTGTTGTGCAGCACCTCGATGGGCTCACCGCACACCGGCAGGAACACATCCACGGTCGGGTACACCTCGGGCCGCCAGTTCTGCACCAGCCGCCGGTGGTGGGCTATGTCGAAGTCCCGGGTGAAGCCGTTCACCCGCAACGACACCAGGTAGTAGATCACCGTGAAGGCGAGCAGCGGCGTGTAGATCCACAGCACCGGCGTGGACGCCGCCAGCTTGAACTGGCTCAGCACCAGGCAGCAGAAGCTGATCAGCGAGCTGATCGTCAGGATCCACAGGTGCCGTCGCGCGTAGGAGTACTTCTCCTTGTCCGTCGGCGGGAGCGGCAGCAGTCCCAGCGCGGCCGTTCCGCCCCGCCCGGCCCGTCGCCGCCCACCGCTCTGCCGTGCCGCGCGACGCCCCCCGGCCCGCACGGAATCCACTGAAGTCATTCCGTTGTCCCACCCCGGGCCTTACCGACCCGTCGACCCCCCAGCCAATCCCGGCCTCTCCATCGAACGTGTGGCCGGGTCGCGCAACTGTATCCGAGAGGTATGAAACGCGTAAGAGTCGGTAAGGGTTAATACGCCCCGCAAGTCCGGATATGGGGCGTAAGAGGCGTGAAATGCGACGTAACTAACAGGTTTCGCATCCCGGAAGTCCGGGAAGCGACCGCTTGTTCCGAGCCTCCTTGCTCCGGGCCGCCAGCAGCTCGTCGGCCGGGTAGCCGACCTCCTCCAGCGTCAGCCCGTGCGGCCGTACGACATGCACCGCGGAGTCCCGTACGCCCGCCGCCAGCACCTTCCCCGGCCACTCCGGCCCCCGGTGCCCGTCCCCGACGAACAGCAGCGCGCCGATCAGCGAGCGCACCATGTTGTGGCAGAAGGCGTCCGCCCGCACGGTCGCGGTGATGATCCCGTCCTCGCCCCGCACCAGGCTCAGCTCCTGGAGGGTACGGATCGTGGTCGCGCCCTCGCGCTTCTTGCAGTAGGCGGCGAAGTCGTGCTCCCCGAGCAGCGCCCGCGCGGCCTCGTTCATGGCGTCCACGTCGAGCGGCCAGTCGTGCCACAGCACGTGGCCCCGCAGCAGCGGGTCCACTCCCCCGGGATTGTCGGTGACCCGGTAGGCGTAGCGCCGCCACACCGCCGAGAACCGCGCGTCGAACCCGCTCGGCGCCTCGCGCAGCGCCCACACCCGGACGTCCTTCGGCAGCCGCCCGGCCAGCCGCTTCAGCAGCTTCTGGTGGTGCTCGCGCCACAGCTCCTCGGGCAGATCGACATGCGCCACCTGGCCCCGGGCGTGCACCCCGGCATCGGTCCGCCCGGCCACGGTCAGCTCGTACGTCTCCTTGGACCGCGTGACCGTCCGCAGGGCGTCCTCGATCTCCCCCTGCACGGTCCGCCGGCCTCCGGCCTGCTTGGCCCAGCCGTGGAAGGCGGAGCCGTCGTAGGACAGATCGAGACGGACACGGACGTAACCGGGCTGTACTTCGTCACTCACGGGGGAATCCTCTCAGGGCGGTGCCGTGGGAAAAAACGCGAAAGCGGGCCCGCCCTTGAAGGGCGGACCCGCTTACCGCGTTCAGGCAGAGCCTCAGGCGTCCTTGGACTCCTCGGCCGGAGCCTCGGTCTCCTCGGCCTTCGTCTCCTCGGCCTTGGCCTCCTCGGCCTCCTTGACCGCGCGCTTGGTCGCGGCCTCGGCCTCGCCCACGGCGTTCTGCTGCACCGTCAGCGCCTCGACCAGCTCGATGACGGCCATGGGCGCGTTGTCGCCACGGCGGTTGCCGATCTTGGTGATGCGGGTGTAACCACCGGGACGGTTCTCGTAGCGCGGGCCGATCTCGGTGAAGAGCGTGTGGACGACGCTCTTGTCCGTGATCACCTGAAGCACCTGGCGGCGGTTGTGAAGGTCACCCTTCTTCGCCTTGGTGATCAGACGCTCGGCGTACGGGCGCAGGCGGCGCGCCTTCGCCTCGGTGGTGGTGATCTTGCCGTGCTCGAAGAGGCTCTTCGCGAGGTTCGCGAGGAGCAGCTTCTCGTGCGCGGCGCTGCCGCCCAGACGGGCACCCTTGGTGGGCTTCGGCATGTTCCATCTCCTGTATCTCTGCCCCGGCCGTATCAGGTACCGGGGTCAGTATCCGAGCGAGCGGTTGCCCGTCGGAGATCCAGGCCCCCGAAGGGGCCTGGAAGGGGCGCGGGGAACTGCGCGACCAGCCACAACCGGCCCGCAGACGCAGTACGGCCTCCCCGCGGAGCGCTTAGTACTGCTCGGTCTCCACGAAACCCGCGTCCGCGTCGTCGTCCGCGCCGAAGGCGTCCGCGGCGGCCGTGGGGTCGAATCCGGGCGGGCTGTCCTTCAGGGCCAGGCCCATGCCGGCCAGCTTCGCCTTGACCTCGTCGATGGACTTCGCACCGAAGTTGCGGATGTCCAGCAGGTCGGCCTCGCTGCGCGCGACCAGCTCACCCACGGAGTGGATGCCCTCGCGCTTGAGGCAGTTGTACGACCGAACGGTGAGCTCCAGCTCCTCGATCGGCAGCGCCAGGTCCGCGGCCAGGGCGGCGTCCGTCGGGGACGGGCCCATGTCGATGCCCTCGGCGTCGATGTTCAGCTCGCGGGCGAGACCGAACAGCTCGACCAGGGTCTTGCCGGCGGAGGCCATGGCGTCACGCGGACGCATCGCCTGCTTGGTCTCGACGTCGACGATCAGCTTGTCGAAGTCGGTGCGCTGCTCGACACGCGTGGCCTCGACCTTGTACGTGACCTTCAGCACCGGCGAGTAGATGGAGTCGACCGGGATACGGCCGATCTCCTGGCCCACCTGCTTGTTCTGCACGGCGGAGACGTAGCCGCGACCGCGCTCGACGGTCAGCTCCATCTCCAGCTTGCCCTTGCCGTTGAGCGTGGCGAGGACGAGGTCGGGGTTGTGCACCTCGACACCGGCCGGGGGCGCGATGTCGGCGGCGGTGACCAGACCCGGACCCTGCTTGCGCAGGTACATTACGACCGGCTCGTCGTGCTCCGAGGAGACGACCAGCTGCTTGATGTTGAGGATCAGGTCGGTGACGTCCTCCTTGACGCCCGGCACGGTGGTGAACTCGTGCAGGACACCGTCGATCCGGATCGAGGTGACGGCGGCACCCGGGATCGAGGAGAGGAGCGTACGGCGCAGGGAGTTGCCGAGGGTGTAGCCGAAGCCCGGCTCCAGCGGCTCGATCACGAACCGGGAGCGGAACTCGTCGACGACCTCTTCGGTCAACGAGGGACGCTGAGCGATCAGCATGTGTGGATCAGATCCTTCTTTCGTGGACGCCCGCTATTTGACGTCCGACGGAAACCGCGCCCGGGAAAAGCGCGGGTACTGCAAGGGTACGGGCGGCACGTCCCCGAAGAGCCGTACCGCCCGGAACCCAGCCAGTCGAAGCGCGTGCGTCAGACGCGGCGGCGCTTCGGCGGGCGGCAGCCGTTGTGCGGGGTCGGGGTGACGTCCTGGATGGAGCCGACCTCGAGACCCGTGGCCTGGAGGGAACGGATCGCGGTCTCGCGACCGGAGCCCGGGCCCTTCACGAACACGTCGACCTTGCGCATGCCGTGCTCCTGGGCGCGGCGGGCGGCCGACTCGGCGGCCATCTGCGCGGCGAACGGCGTGGACTTCCGGGAGCCCTTGAAGCCGACGTGGCCGGCGGAGGCCCAGGAGATCACGTTGCCGGACGGGTCCGTGATCGAGACGATCGTGTTGTTGAACGTGCTCTTGATGTGCGCGTGGCCGTGAGCGACGTTCTTCTTTTCCTTGCGGCGCACCTTCTTGGCAGCGCCCTGACGACCCTTGGGGGGCATCTAATAACTCCTACGGGAGGTGGTCGGTCCTACAGCGAAGACCGTGGACAGGCGTCCGCTGCGGACTACTTCTTGCCCGGCTTCTTCTTGCCGGCGATGGCGCGACGCGGGCCCTTGCGGGTACGGGCGTTGGTGCTGGTGCGCTGACCGCGGACGGGCAGACCGCGACGGTGACGGAGACCCTGGTAGCAGCCGATCTCGACCTTGCGGCGGATGTCGGCCTGGATCTCGCGACGGAGGTCACCCTCGGTCTTGATGTTGTTGTCGACGTACTCGCGGATCGCGACGAGCTGCTCTTCCGTCAGGTCGCGGACGCGGGTGTTCGGGTCGACGCCGGTCGCAGCCAGCGTCTCCTTGGAGAGGGTCCGGCCGATGCCGAACACGTAGGTGAGGGCGACCTCCACGCGCTTTTCGCGCGGGATGTCAACACCGGAAACGCGTGCCATTCAATGGCTCCTGGTGATTCTTCGGAGGTCTTCCGCAGAACCGGCTCCCGGCCGCCGTACCAGGTACGAACCGGGTCCCCGGCCTCCGAACCGGGGGTATCGAGCTGGATGGCTCGGGTCCTGCGTATGAACATATTCAGCTCGCGTCGCGCGAAACTCTGCGATAGAGGTGCAGAGGGAAACGGTCGTGCGTCAGCCCTGGCGCTGCTTGTGGCGCGGGTTCTCGCAGATGACCATGACCCGGCCGTGACGGCGGATCACCCTGCACTTGTCGCAGATCTTCTTGACGCTCGGCTTGACCTTCATGGGGTGAGGTTCTCCGGGTCAGTGCCATCGCACCGGGCGGGCCCGGGGCGCGGGCAAGATCTACTTGTACCGGTAGACGATCCGGCCACGCGTCAGGTCGTACGGAGACAGCTCCACCACGACCCGGTCGTCAGGGAGGATGCGGATGTAGTGCATACGCATCTTGCCGCTGATGTGTGCCAGGACCTGGTGGCCGTTCTGGAGCTCGACCTTGAACATGGCGTTCGGCAGAGACTCGACGACAGTGCCCTCGATCTCGATGGCACCTTGCTTCTTGGCCACGCTTCGCCCTTCGAATCGACTACCTTGATCGACTCCGCCGTGCACCGATTGTGAGCATGCAGGCATGCGGGTGCACAAGAGCCGACGAGTCAGTCTACGTCGGCGCACCCGGAAAGGCGAATCGGGGAAGTCTGCCCCATCGGGGTGATCCTTACGCGAGCGGGTCGGGTGCCGTCGTGATGCCGAACTCGGCGAGCCTCGCCTTGCCGCCGTCGGGAGCGGTGAGGACCGGGGCCCCTGCTCGGTCAGGGCGACGGAGTGCTCCCAGTGGGAGGACCAGGTGCCGTCGGTCGTGATGACCGTCCGGTCGTCGGACAGGACCTCGGACCCGATGTCCGGATGCCGATCTCGCGGGCTCGGCGCCCGGGGCGCCTCACAAGCTTCGAGCGGCTGCGCCGGTCTCCGACCGGCGGTCGCGGCTCGGCCCCGCTTCAGGCCAAGGGGTCCGGCGCCGCCACCACACCATACTCGGCCAGCTTCGCC
This sequence comes from Streptomyces sp. DSM 40868, assembly GCF_011820545.1. Lineage (NCBI taxonomy): Bacteria > Bacillati > Actinomycetota > Actinomycetes > Kitasatosporales > Streptomycetaceae > Streptomyces > Streptomyces sp. DSM 40868. The sequence continues at coordinate 5,270,228 of NZ_CP050504.1, read as the reverse complement.
TTGCCGCCGTCGGGCGCCGTGAGGACCAGGGGCCCCTGCTCGGTCAGGGCGACGGAGTGCTCCCAGTGGGAGGACCAGGTGCCGTCGGTCGTGATGACCGTCCAGTCGTCGGACAGGACCTCGGTCTTCGGGGTGCCGAGGGAGACCATCGGCTCGATGGCCAGGCAGAAGCCGGGGACCAGCTTGGGGCCCTTGCCGCGGCGCCGGTCGACGTAGTTCAGCAGGTGCGGGTCCATGTGCATCTCGGTGCCGATGCCGTGGCCGCCGTAGTCCTCGATGATGCCGTAGCGGCCGCCGCCGGGCTTGGGCTGGCGGCGGATGTAGGTCTCGATCGCCCGGGAGATGTCGACCAGGCGGTTGCCCTGCTTCATCGCCGCGATGCCGGCCCACATCGACTCCTCGGTCACCCGGGACAGCTCGATCAGCTCCGGGGAGTGACCGGAGCCGACGAAGGCCGTGTAGGCCGCGTCACCGTGCCAGCCGTCGACGATGGCGCCGCAGTCGATGGAGATGATGTCGCCGTCCTTCAGGACGACGTCGTCGGAGGGGATGCCGTGCACGACCACGTCGTTCACGGAGGTGCAGATGGTGGCCGGGAAGCCGCCGTAGCCGAGGAAGTTCGACTTGGCGCCGTGCTCGGCGAGGACCTTGCGGGCCACCTCGTCCAGGTCCCGGGTGGTCGCGCCGGGCACCGCGGCCTCGCGCGTGGCCGCGTGGATGGCGGCTACGACCAGGCCCGCCGCCCGCATCTTCGCGATCTGCTCGGGGGTCTTGATCTGCACCATGGGGGGCCTGCGCTCTCCGTCACTCACATCGACTGGGGTACCTGTACAACAGTACGGCCGCGGCGCCCGGGGAGGGCACCGCGGCCGGAAGGGCCGGGATCTACTTCTCGGCCTTCTCGCGCTTGAGGGCCTCCAGCGCCCGCTGCGTGATCTCGTCCACCGGGCCCAGGGAGGAGATCGTCACGACCAGCTCCTGCGCCTTGTAGTAGTCGATGATCGGCTCGGTCTGCGTGTGGTAGACCTCGAGCCGCTTGCGGACGGTGTCCTCGGAGTCGTCGTCGCGCTGGTACAGCTCACCGCCGCAGACGTCGCAGACGCCCTCCTGCTTGGGCGGGCTGTAGGTGACGTGGAAGACGTGCGAGGAGTCGTTGCGGCAGATGCGCCGGCCGGCGATCCGCTTGACGACCTCCTCCTCGGGGACCTCCAGGTCGAGGACGGCGTCCAGGGTCATGTGCTCGTCCTGGAGCAGCTGGTCCAGCGCCTCCGCCTGCGAGACGTTGCGCGGGAAGCCGTCCAGCAGGAAGCCCTTCTCCGCGTCCGGCTGCTCCATGCGGTCCTTCGCCATCGCGATGGTCACCTCGTCGGGGACGAGGTTGCCGGCGTCCATGTAGGACTTGGCGAGCCGGCCCAGCTCCGTCTGCCGGCTGATGTTGGCGCGGAACAGGTCGCCCGTGGAGATGTGCGGGATGCCCAGCTTCTCTGCGAGCCGGACGGCCTGCGTTCCCTTACCGGCACCCGGCGGCCCGACGAGGACGATACGCATCAGCGGAGGAACCCTTCGTAATTGCGCTGCTGGAGCTGGCTCTCGATCTGCTTCACCGTCTCGAGGCCGACACCCACGATGATGAGGATGCTGGTCCCACCGAAGGGGAAGTTCTGGCTTGCTTGGAAGCCCACCAACGCCATTGTCGGTACGAGGGCGATCAGACCCAGATACAGCGAACCCGGCCAGGTGATCCGGTTGAGCACGTAGCTCAGGTACTCAGCGGTCGGTCGGCCAGCCCGGATGCCCGGGATGAAGCCACCATACTTCTTCATGTTGTCGGCTACTTCCTCGGGGTTGAAGGAGATAGCGACGTAGAAGAACGCGAAGAAAACGATGAGCAAGAAGTACGAAGTGATGTAAATCGGGTGGTCGCCTTGGGTGAGATTCCGCTCGATCCAGGTCTTCCAGCCCGAGTTGCCCCCCGCGAACTGCGCGACCAGCGCCGGGATGTAGAGCAGCGACGAGGCGAAGATGACGGGGATCACGCCCGCCTGGTTCACCTTGAGCGGGATGTACGTGGACGTACCGCCGTAGGAACGGCGTCCGATCATCCGCTTCGCGTACTGCACCGGGATGCGGCGCTGGGCCTGCTCGACGAAGACGACGAGCGCGACCATGACCAGGCCGACCGCGATGACGGTGCCGAACTCGATCCAGCCGCCGGCCAGCGAGCCCTGCTTCTTGATGGCCCACAGCGCGGACGGGAAGGTCGCGGCGATCGAGATGAACATCAGGATCGACATGCCGTTGCCGATGCCGCGGTCGGTGATCAGCTCACCGAGCCACATCACCAGGGCGGTGCCGGCGGTCATGCAGATGACCATCGTGATGGTCGTGAAGATCGCCTGGTCCGGGACGATGCTGGTGGCGACCGAGCAGCCGTTGAAGAGCGCGCCGCTGCGGGCGGTCGCGACCAGGCCGGTGCCCTGGAGGATGGCCAGCGCCACCGTGAGGTAACGGGTGTACTGGGTGATCTTCGCCGTGCCGGCCTGGCCCTCCTTCTTCAGGGCTTCCAGGCGCGGGATCACCACGGTCAGCAGCTGAAGGATGATGCTGGCGGTGATGTACGGCATGATGCCGAGCGCGAAGACCGTGATCTGGAGCAGCGCGCCGCCGCTGAACATGTTGACGAGGCCGAACAGGCCCTGGTTGGCGCCGGCCTCCTTCACGCACTGCTGGACGGCCTGGTAGTTGACGCCGGGGATGGGGATGTGGGTACCGACCCGGTAGACCACGATGATGCCCAGCGTGAAGAGCAGCTTCTTGCGCAGGTCGGGCGTCCTGAACGCCCGGGCGAACGCGGTGAGCACGGTGCCTCCTGCGACCCCCGCGCAACTGCGTCAAGGGTGACGGTCTGAGGTTCGACGAATACGAAAGAGAACAGTGCAGGCCACCTTACCGGCGACCATGCCCCCCTAGGAACGACCAACCGGGGATACCTCATTGTGAGGTATCCCCGGTCGGGATCGTTTACGTCATCGACGCTGCGTCCGAGGGACTCAGACGAGCTCGGTGACCGTGCCGCCGGCGGCGGTGATCTTCTCCTTGGCGGAGCCGGAGACGGCGTCGACCGTCACCTGCAGCGCCACGGAGATCTCGCCCTGGCCGAGGACCTTGACGAGGCTGTTCTTGCGAACGGCGCCCTTGGCCACCAGCGACTCGACGGTGACCTCGCCACCCTCGGGGTAGAGCGCGGCCAGCTTGTCGAGGTTCACGACCTGGTACTCGGTCTTGAACGGGTTCTTGAAGCCCTTCAGCTTCGGGAGGCGCATGTGGAGCGGCATCTGGCCACCCTCGAAGCGCTCCGGAACCTGGTAACGGGCCTTGGTGCCCTTGGTACCACGACCGGCCGTCTTACCCTTCGACGCCTCACCACGACCGACACGGGTCTTGGCGGTCTTGGCGCCGGGGGCCGGACGGAGGTTGTGGATCTTCAGCGGGTTGTTCTCCGCCATGATCAGTCGACCTCCTCGACCGTCACGAGGTGGCGGACGGTGTGCACCATGCCGCGGAACTCGGGGCGGTCCTCCTTGACGACCACGGTGTTGATCCCCTTGAGACCAAGCGACCGAAGGGTGTCACGGTGGTTCTGCTTGCTGCCGATGTAGGACTTGACCTGCGTGATCTTGAGCTGCGCCATGATTACGCACCCGCCCCGGCACGCGCACGCAGCAGAGCCGCGGGAGCGACGTCCTCGAGCGGCAGACCACGGCGGGCCGCGATCTCCTCGGGACGCTGCAGGCCCTTCAGGGCCTCCACGGTCGCGTGCACGATGTTGATGGCGTTGTCGGAGCCGAGCGACTTCGACAGCACGTCGTGGATACCGGCGCACTCGAGCACGGCGCGCACCGGACCACCGGCGATAACACCGGTACCGGGGGACGCGGGCTTGAGCAGCACGACGCCGGCGGCCTTCTCACCCTGGATCGGGTGCGGGATGGTGCCCTGGATACGGGGGACCTTGAAGAAGTGCTTCTTGGCCTCCTCAACGCCCTTGGCGATGGCGGCCGGCACCTCCTTGGCCTTGCCGTAACCGACACCCACGGTGCCGTCACCGTCGCCCACCACGACCAGCGCGGTGAAGCTGAAGCGACGACCACCCTTCACAACCTTGGCGACGCGGTTGATCGCGACGACGCGCTCAACGTACGCGGTCTTCTCGGCGGCAGCAGCGCCGCCGTCACGGCCCTTCCGGTCCCGCCGCTCGCCGCCACCGGCACCGCTTCCGCGGCGCTGGGGTCCAGCCATTGGATTACCTCTCTCTTTCCGCTAGCTACAAGCGGCTCAGAACTTGAGCCCGGCTTCGCGGGCGGCGTCCGCCAGGGCCGCGATGCGGCCGGCGTACTGGTTGCCACCACGGTCGAACACGACGGCCTCGACACCGGCGGCCTTGGCGCGCTCGGCGACCAGGGCGCCGACCTGCTTGGCCTGCGCGGACTTGTCGCCCTCGGCACCGCGGATCGACGCGTCCAGGGTGGACGCCGACGCCAGGGTGTGGCCCTTCAGGTCGTCGATCACCTGCGCCACGATGTGGCGGTTGGAGCGGGTCACGACCAGACGGGGGCGCTCCGCCGTACCGGCGATCCGCTTGCGGATCCGGATGTGACGGCGCTTGATCGCGGCGCGCTTGTAGGCGTCGCCCTTGAGGATCTTCTGCCCGTATGCCATGGCTTACTTACCCGCCTTTCCGACCTTGCGGCGGATGACTTCGCCCTCGTACTTGACACCCTTGGCCTTGTACGGGTCGGGCTTGCGCAGCTTGCGGATGTTGGCCGCAACCTCGCCGACCTTCTGCTTGTCGATGCCCTCGACCGAGAAACGGGTCGGGGTCTCCACCTTGAAGGTGATGCCCTCGGGGGCCTCGACCACGATCGGGTGGCTGTAACCGAGAGCGAACTCCAGGTTGGAACCCTTGGCGGTCACTCGGTAACCGACACCGCTGATCTCGAGCTTCTTCACGTAACCCTGGGTCACGCCGGTGATCATGTTCGCCACCAGCGTGCGGGAGAGGCCGTGCAGGGCCTTGCTCTGACGCTCGTCGTTCGGGCGCAGCACCTGGAGGGTGCCGTCCTCGCCCTTAGCGATGTCGATCGGAGCCGCAATGGTGTGGGTCAGTTCGCCCTTGGGGCCCTTGACCTTCACCGTACGGCCGTCGATGGTGACGTCCACGCCGGCGGGAACCGCGATGGGGAGCTTGCCGATGCGCGACATAGCTGTTTCCTCCGTTCCCTTCTGCTACCAGACGTAGGCGAGGACTTCCCCACCCACGCCCTTCTTGCCGGCCTGCTTGTCGGTGAGGAGCCCGTGCGACGTGGAGATGATCGCCACGCCGAGGCCGCCCAGCACCTTCGGCAGGTTGGTGGACTTCGCGTAGACCCGGAGACCGGGCTTGGAGATCCGCTTGATGCCCGCGATGGAGCGCTCACGGTTGGGGCCGAACTTCAGCTCCAGGACGAGGTTCTTGCCGACCTCGGCGTCCTCGACCTTCCAGCCCGTGATGAAGCCCTCCTGCTGGAGGATCTCCGCGATGTGCGACTTGATCTTGGAGTGCGGCATCGACACCGAGTCGTGGTACGCCGAGTTCGCGTTCCGCAGACGCGTCAGCATGTCTGCGATCGGATCAGTCATGGTCATGAATTGGCCTGTGGCCTTTCTCGCCGGGGTTTCCTATATGCGCCATCCCTCTCCCCGTACTTCTGCAGACGGGACGGGTGCGGCGCGGGGACCTACGGCGTAGTAAGTCGTTCAGGGCGGCAGAGCCCAACCCCACCAGCCTACGGCATCGGTGGTTCGGGCCCTGCCGTCCCGGTTGCTTACCGAGAGGTCCCAGAATCCCTAAATGAGGGGATTACCAGGAGCTCTTGGTCACGCCCGGCAGCTCGCCACGGTGAGCCATCTCACGGAGGCACACGCGGCACAGGCCGAACTTGCGGTAGACGGAGTGCGGACGACCGCAGCGCTGGCAGCGGGTGTAGCCACGCACACCGAACTTGGGCTTGCGAGCAGCCTTCGCGATGAGAGCCTTCTTCGCCATCTCGCTCACGCCTCCTTGAACGGGAAGCCGAGGTGACGGAGAAGGGCACGGCCCTCTTCGTCGTTGGTCGCCGTGGTCACCACGGTGATGTCCATACCCCGGACGCGGTCGATCTTGTCCTGGTCGATCTCGTGGAACATGACCTGCTCCGTGAGACCGAAGGTGTAGTTGCCACGGCCGTCGAACTGCTTGGGGGACAGGCCGCGGAAGTCGCGGATGCGCGGCAGCGCGAGCGACAGGGTGCGGTCCAGGAACTCCCACATGCGGTCGCCACGGAGCGTGACGTGGGCACCGATCGGCTGACCCTCACGCAGCTTGAACTGCGCGATGGACTTGCGGGCCTTGGTGACGGCCGGCTTCTGACCGGTGATGGTGGTCAGGTCGCGGATCGCGCCCTCGATCAGCTTCGAGTCACGGGCGGCGTCGCCGACACCCATGTTGACCACGATCTTGACGAGGCCGGGAACCTGCATGACGTTCTCGTACTTGAACTCGTCACGCAGCTTGCCCGCGATCTCCTCGCGGTACTTCTGCTTCAGACGCGGAGTGGTGGTGGTAGCCATCAGATGTCCTCACCCGTCCGCTTGGCAACGCGGATCTTGTTGCCCTCTTCGTCGAAGCGGTAGCCGACACGCGTGACGACCTTCTTGCCGTCCTTCTCCACGACCAGCTGGACGTTGGAGACGTGGATCGGCGCCTCGGTGGTCACGATGCCGCCGGCCTGGGAACCGCTGGCGGTCGGACCGGCCTTGGTGTGCTTCTTGACCCGGTTGACACCCTCGACCAGGACGCGCTCCTCGCGCGGGTAAGCGGCAATGACCTTGCCCTGCTTGCCCTTGTCCTTGCCGGTGATGACCTGGACCAGGTCGCCCTTCTTGATCTTCATGCTTACAGCACCTCCGGCGCGAGCGAGATGATCTTCATGAACTTCTTCTCGCGCAGCTCACGGCCGACCGGGCCGAAGATGCGGGTGCCGCGAGGGTCGCCGTCGTTCTTCAGAATGACGGCGGCGTTCTCGTCGAAGCGGATGTACGAGCCGTCCGGACGGCGGCGCTCCTTGACGGTGCGAACGATGACCGCCTTGACGACGTCACCCTTCTTCACGTTGCCACCGGGGATCGCGTCCTTGACGGTGGCGACGATGACGTCACCGATGCCCGCGTAGCGGCGACCGGAGCCACCGAGCACACGGATGCAAAGGATCTCCTTCGCACCAGTGTTGTCGGCGACACGCAGTCGCGACTCCTGCTGGATCACGTCTATCTCCTGATCGTCTGCCGGTTCCCGGCAGGGGCCTCAGTTACGAGGACCCCTGCCGAGCCTGGCGGAACTGACCTGCGGGGTTAGCCCCGCAGGAATTACTTGGCCTTCTCGAGGATCTCGACGACGCGCCAGCGCTTCGTCGCGGACAGCGGCCGGGTCTCCATGAGGAGGACGCGGTCGCCGACACCCGCGGCGTTCTGCTCGTCGTGCGCCTTGAGCTTGTTCGTACGGCGGATGACCTTGCCGTACAGCGCGTGCTTGACGCGGTCCTCGACGGCGACGACGACGGTCTTGTCCATCTTGTCGCTGACGACGAGGCCCTCACGGGTCTTGCGGAAGCCGCGCGCCTCGGTGTTCTGCTCAGTCACGTTGTTCTCGCTCATGCGTTCTCCACCGTTTCGATGCCCAGCTCGCGCTCGCGCATCAGGGTGTAGATCCGCGCGATGTCCTTACGGACGGCCTTCAGCCGGCCGTGGTTTTCGAGCTGACCCGTGGCCGCCTGGAAGCGGAGGTTGAACAGCTCTTCCTTGGCCTCGCGGAGCTTGCCCAGAAGCTCCTCGTTGCCCAGCTCGCGCAGCTCGGACGCCTTGGTACCGGCCGACATCACGCTTCACCTGCCTCGCGCTTGACGATCCGGCACTTCATCGGCAGCTTGTGGGCCGCACGGGTCAGCGCCTCACGGGCGATCTTTTCGTTGGGGTACGACAGCTCGAACATCACACGTCCGGGCTTGACGTTCGCGATCCACCACTCCGGAGAACCCTTACCGGAACCCATGCGGGTCTCGGCGGGCTTCTTGGTGAGGGGACGGTCCGGGTAGATGTTGATCCAGACCTTGCCGCCACGCTTGATGTGGCGGGTCATCGCGATACGGGCCGCCTCGATCTGGCGGTTCGTGACGTAGGCCGGGGTCAGCGCCTGGATGCCGTACTCGCCGAACGCAACCTGCGTCCCACCCTTGGACATACCGTTGCGCTTCGGGTGGTGCTGCTTGCGGTGCTTGACCCTACGGGGGATCAGCATTTCGGTCAGGCCTCCGTTCCGGTGCTCTCAGCCGGAGCGGCAGCCGCGGGGGCCTCGGCCTTGGGGGCCTCGGCACCAGCAGCCTGCTGCGGCTTGCGACCGCGCCGCTCGCCACCGCGGCCACCACGGGCCGGGCGGTCGGCGCCACCGCGGGCCGGGCGGTTACCCGCACGGGCGGCAGCGTTCTCGGCGCGGACCTCGGCGATGTTCTTGACGTCGCCCTTGTAGATCCAGACCTTCACGCCGATGCGGCCGAAGGTCGTCTTGGCCTCGAAGAAGCCGTAGTCCACGTTCGCGCGGAGCGTGTGCAGGGGCACACGGCCCTCGCGGTAGAACTCCGAGCGGGACATCTCGGCGCCGCCGAGGCGGCCACCGCACTGGATCTTGATGCCCTTGGCGCCGGCCTTCATGGCGGACTGCATGCTCTTGCGCATGGCCCGACGGAAGGAGACGCGGGAGGACAGCTGCTCGGCGACGGCCTGGGCCACCAGCTGAGCGTCCGTCTCCGGGTTCTTGACCTCGAGGATGTTGAGCTGGACCTGCTTGCCGGTCAGCTTCTCCAGGTCACCGCGGATGCGGTCGGCCTCGGCGCCGCGGCGGCCGATGACGATGCCCGGGCGAGCGGTGTGGATGTCCACGCGGACGCGGTCACGGGTGCGCTCGATCTCGACCTTGGAGATGCCGGCGCGCTCCATGCCGGACGTCATCATCCGACGGATGGCGACGTCTTCCTTGACGTAGTCCTTGTACAGCTTGTCGGCGTACCAACGCGACTTGAAGTCGGTCGTGACACCGAGCCGGAACCCGTGCGGGTTTACCTTCTGGCCCATTACCGGGTTCCTTCCTTGCTGCTGACGACCACGGTGATGTGGCTGGTCCGCTTGCGGATCCGGTAGGCACGGCCCTGGGCGCGCGGCCGGAACCGCTTCAGGGTCGGGCCCTCGTCGACGTAGGCCTCGGAAACGAAGAGGCTGTCGACATCGGTGTGGTCGTAGTTGTGCGCGGCGTTGGCGATGGCGCTGTCCAGCACCTTGCCCACCGGCACCGAGGCGGCCTGCGGAGCGAATCGCAGGACGGCCTGGGCCTCCGTGGCGTCCATGCCACGGATGAGGTCCACCACGCGGCGGGCCTTCATGGGCGTGACGCGGATGTACCGCGCCTGGGCCCTGGCTTCCATGGTTGTCCCTTCAGTTACTTACGTGTCTGAATGCGATCCGCTACTAGCGGCGCTTCGACTTCCGGTCTTCCTTGACGTGGCCCCGGAAGGTGCGCGTCGGCGAGAACTCGCCGAGCTTGTGGCCGACCATCGACTCGGTGACGAACACCGGGATGTGGGTCTTGCCGTTGTGCACCGCGATCGTGTGGCCGAGCATGGCCGGGACGATCATCGAGCGACGGGACCAGGTCTTGATGACGTTCTTGGTGCCCGCTTCGTTCTGGGCGTCCACCTTCTTGATCAGGTGGTCGTCGACGAAGGGCCCCTTCTTCAAGCTACGAGGCATCTCAACCCGTCCTTAGCGCTTCTTGTTCGTCTTGCGGCGGCGGACGATGTACTTGTTCGACGCCTTCTTGGGCGAACGAGTACGGCCTTCCTTCTTGCCCCACGGGGACACGGGGTGGCGACCACCGGAGGTCCGGCCCTCACCACCACCGTGCGGGTGGTCAACCGGGTTCATGACCACACCACGGACGGTCGGGCGAACGCCCAGCCACCGCTTGCGGCCCGCCTTGCCCCAGTTGATGTTGCTCTGCTCGGCGTTGCCGACCTCGCCGACGGTGGCGCGGCAGCGCACGTCGACCAGACGGATCTCACCGGACGGCATGCGCAGGTGGGCGTAGGCGCCCTCCTTCGCGAGCAGCTGCACGGAGGCACCGGCGGAGCGGGCGAACTTGGCACCGCCACCGGGACGGAGCTCGATCGCGTGGATCGTGGTACCGACCGGGATGTTGCGGAGGGCCAGGTTGTTGCCCGGCTTGATGTCGGCCCCGGGACCGTTCTCCACGGTGTCGCCCTGCTGCAGGTTGCGCGGGGCGAGGATGTAGCGCTTCTCGCCGTCGGCGTAGTGCAGCAGCGCGATGCGCGCGGTGCGGTTGGGGTCGTACTCGATGTGCGCGACCTTCGCCGGCACGCCGTCCTTGTCGTGACGACGGAAGTCGATCACGCGGTAGGCGCGCTTGTGTCCGCCACCCTGGTGGCGAACGGTCACACGACCGGCGTTGTTACGGCCGCCCTTGCTGTGCAGCGGGCGAACCAGCGACTTCTCCGGCGTGGACCGCGTGACCTCGACGAAGTCGGCAACGCTGGCGCCACGACGGCCCGGCGTAGTCGGCTTGTACTTGCGGATTCCCATTTCTCAGTCCTCGTCCGATATCGGACGATCCGGACCGCCCTTAGGCGGTCGGACCGCCGAAGATGTCGATACGGTCGCCCTCGGCGAGGGTCACGATCGCGCGCTTGGTGGCGGCACGCTGGCCGAACCCGGTGCGGGTCCGCTTGCGCTTGCCGGCGCGGTTGATCGTGTTGACCCCGGTGACCTTGACGTCGAAGACCGCCTGGACGGCCTGCTTGATCTGGGTCTTGTTGGCGTTCGGGTCGACGATGAACGTGTACTTGTTCTCGTCGAGGAGCGCGTAGCTCTTCTCGGAGACGACCGGCTTCAGCAGGACGTCACGGGGGTCCGTGTACGACTTGCTCAGCGGGGTCTCGACGGTGTTCTTGCCCTCGGTGGCGTGGCGACGCGCCTTGGCGACGCGCGCGGCCTTGGCGGCCTTGGCGGCCTTCGAGGCGATAGCGGGGTGACGGATGGCCATCAGACCTCGCTCCCTTCGGTGTCGTTGGCCTTCGGGCCGGCGACGAAGGACTCGAAAGCGGCCTGGGTGAAGACCACGTCGTCCGAGACGAGAACGTCGTACGTGTTCAGCTGGCCCGGCTCCAGGATGTGGACCTGGGGCAGGTTGCGGGCGGACAGCCACGCGGCCTCGTCGGAGCGCTCGGCGACCAGGAGCAGGTTCTTGCGCTCCGAGATCTTGCCGAACAGGCTCTTCGCGGCCTTCGTGGAGACCTGGCCCTCGACCACGCCGGAGACGACGTGGATGCGGTTGTGACGCGCCCGGTCGGTGAGGGCACCGCGCAGGGCGGCGGCCTTCATCTTCTTCGGGGTCCGCTGCGAGTAGTCACGCGGCACGGGACCGTGCACGACGCCACCACCGGCGAACTGCGGCGCGCGGGTCGAGCCCTGACGGGCGCGGCCGGTGCCCTTCTGGCGGTACGGCTTCTTGCCGCCACCACGGACTTCACCGCGGGTCTTGGTCTTGTGCGTGCCCTGGCGGGCAGCGGCCAGCTGCGCGACGACGACCTGGTGGATCAGCGGGACGCTGACCTTGGCGTCGAAGATCTCCGCGGGGAGCTCGACGGAACCGGCCTTCTCGCCCGCCGGCGAAAGGATGTCAACAGTGCTCATCGGTTACCTCAGGCCCCCTTGGCCGCGGTGCGGACCAGGACGAGGCCGCCGTTCGGACCGGGAACCGCGCCCTTGATGAGCAGCAGACCCTTCTCCGCGTCAACGGCGTGGACGGTCAGGTTCTGGGTGGTGACCCGCTCGTTGCCCATGCGACCCGCCATGCGGAGGCCCTTGAACACACGGCCCGGGGTGGCGCAGCCACCGATGGAACCGGGCGAGCGGTGCTTGCGCTGGGTGCCGTGACCGGCGCCGAGGCCACCGAAGTTGTGACGCTTCATGACACCGGCGAAGCCCTTGCCCTTGCTCTTGCCGGTGACGTCGACCTTCACGCCGGCCTCGAACACCGCAGCGGTGATCTCCTGGCCCAGCGTGTACTCGGAGGCGTCCGCGGTGCGGATCTCGACGAGGTGGCGACGGGGGGTGACGTCGGCCTTGGCGAAGTGACCCTTGAGGGGCTTGTTCACCTTGCGCGGGTCGATCTCGCCGAAGGCGATCTGGACCGACTCGTAGCCGTCGACGTCGTTGGTACGAACCTGGGTCACGACGTTGGGGCCGGCCTTGACGACGGTGACCGGAACAACACGGTTGTTCTCGTCCCACACCTGCGTCATGCCGAGCTTCTCGCCCAGGATGCCCTTGATCTGCTTAGCCATTCTCAGCCCACCAGCCTCAGAGCTTGATCTCGATGTCGACACCGGCCGGCAGGTCGAGTCGCATCAGAGAGTCAACGGTCTTGGGGGTCGGGTCGAGGATGTCGATCAGGCGCTTGTGCGTGCGCATCTCGAAGTGCTCGCGCGAGTCCTTGTACTTGTGCGGCGACTTGATGACGCAGTACACGTTCTTCTCAGTGGGCAGCGGCACCGGGCCCGCGACCGACGCACCAGTGCGAGTCACCGTCTCGACGATCTTCTTCGCCGAAGAGTCGATGACCTCGTGGTCGTAGGCCTTGAGCCGGATGCGGATCTTCTGTCCCGCCATGGCTACTCAGTAGTCCTGTCTCTCTAACGCTCTGGAACCCGGTGTTGCTTCTGGGTGACCTTTGCTCCTCCGACCCACGCGGTCGGGCGTGTCGCGCTCCCGCTGACATGAATGTCCCTTGTCCGAACATCCCTGCGGGATTGACACGGCCCTTCCGGAACCGCGGACCGGGGACCTCGGGCCCACCGGGCGCCTGGCCGGTATCGCGCTCACACTTCCCGGAAGATTCCCGTACGTCCGCCCCAGCGCTGCCCGAGGGCAGTTAGGACGACGAGTACTGTGGGACTCGCTTCCGGTCCTCCCGGCGGGAGGCGCGCAGCATCAACACTCGACCGAGCAACTCCGACAGTCTGCCATACGGGGCAGGCGCTGTGCCAATCGGGCCGAAGAGATTACCCCGAAGGTGACGTAGGTCAAACCGGAGTGCCGGTGCGGCGCACCGCGGCTTCCGGTACGAGATCACCGGCGCCGAAGATGACGTGGTGCACGACACCACCCCGTACGCCTTCCGGATCTCGGCGGACAACCCGGTACCGCTGCCCGCTTCCGACGCGGAGCTGGTCTCGACGGTCTCCCACCGCTCCGGGAACGCACCGCTGGCCCGGGTCCACGCCTCCCGTACGCCCGGACAACCGTTCTGGATCCACTCCGCCCCCGACGACCGCCCGCTCTGCTCGGTCACCCCCGCGGGCCCGGACACCTACGACCTCCACGCGTCCGACGGCACTCCCCTGGCCCGCGTCACCCGCCGCCCCGGCCGCCTGCTCCCCTGGCCCCGCCGGACCCGCTGGACCGCGCAGGTCGTCTACCCGTCCCAGCGGATCACGGGCAAGGCGGGCACCTGGTACGCCTGGCTGCTCTACGTGGTCACCGCCCCGGCCTGGCTGCTGTGGGTGCTCTGTGCGACGGTGTACTCCTTCTTCGACGGCAGCCCGGACGACTTCACCTTCGGCCGCCCCGCCCGCACCCGCTGGCGCGCCCCCGGCACCGGCACGGTCCTGGACTACCGGGGCCTGAGCAGGACCTACCGCCACGACCCCCGGCGCCTGGACGTCCGGGTCGCCTACGCGCTGGCGCTCCTGCGCACCTGGGTCCGCGAACGACGGTTCAGAGCCTGAACAGCGCCCCGCGCCAGGTCCACCCGGCACCGAGAACCGCCTCCTGCAAGGGCGTCTTCATCTCGGCGGTGTCGAAGCGGTAGTCCTCCGTGAACCGGATCTTCCCGTCGGGCCCCCGATCGACCGTCCAGCTCCGGGACACGGACCTGACCTGCCCCCGGGAGTACTCCGCCGACAGGACCAGCCTGGGCCTGTCGCCGACCCAGGTGACCTCCCACTCCCGGTCGAGCGCGCGCACCTCCCGCTTCTCCGGGACCAGCCGCATCCGGGTCTCCAGGGACCGGCTCACCTTGGCCCGCGCGAAGAAGCCGTGCCAGGCGGGCTCCCGGATACGCCACTCCGCCACCAGATCGGCACCGCCGCCGGCCCCTTCCCGCACGACGTACGGCACGTCCGGCCCGCCGACGGCGAGCAGGGCGGCGCGGATCTCCGAGGTGGGGCGGGGCGGGATGGCGGGGTCGGGATATTTGGTGCCGGTGAAGCGGTCGAGAAGGCTCATGTGATCATCCTGCTCCGCCTCGCGCGCGGCGAAGGCCGTCGCCCGGGGTGCTTCCGACACGGCCGGTAAGATCATCGGCCTGTGCCGGCAATCGGGGGGAACGCGCGCATGGAGCGGCTGCGTCAGGACGACCCGCCGCTGATCGGACCGTACGCGGTGCTGGGCGGGCTGGACGAGGAGCAGGAACGGCGGCGGGCACCCGAGCGCCGGTACATCGCCCGGAGTGCGGACGGACGGCGCACGGTCCTGGTCCACCTGCCGCATCCCGGCATCGATCCCGCCCGCTGGGCCGCCGAGGCCGAGGCCGCCCGACGGCTGTCCGTGCCGGGCTTCGCACCCGTGACCGAGGTGACCGGGACGGCTGTCCCGCCCTGGTACGTCACCCCCTACACCCCTGTACTCCCCCTGCCCGCGGTGCTGGCCGCCCATGGCGGTCCCCTGCCGGAACCCGTCGTACGGGCGCTCGGGGCGACCCTCGCCGGGGCGCTGGCGTCGGCCCACGCGCAGAGCGTGACCCACGCGGGTGTGTCCCCGGCGGCCGTACTGCTCGGCGTGGACGGTCCGTCGCTGGCCTGTTTCGGCGCCGTGCGCGCCGTGGCGCCGGACGGTGAGCGGCGGCTGGGCAGCCCCGCGCTCGACCCGGGGTGCCTGGCACCGGAGCAGGCGCAGGGCGGCCGGCCCCGGCCGCTCGGTGACGTGTACGGCCTCGGCGCCGTGCTCGCCTACGCGAGCACCGGGCACACCGTGCCGGAGCGGGAGGAGCTTCCGGAGTCGCTGCGGGACCTGGTCACCGCCTGCCTGTCCCGTGACGCCGCTCACCGGCCGTCGGCAGCCGGTCTCGCGGCCCTGCTGGCGGCGCCCGGCACGACACAGCCGCCGGCCCCCGTCCCCACAGTGGTCGACGTCCGCCGCTTCCCCCTCCCGGGCAGGATCGTCGCGGCCCTCGCCCGTCAGTCGGCGGACGTCCTCGTGGCCCTTCCGCCCGCGCACGCCCGGAAGGCGGGACAGCCCTGATGTTCACCCCTCTCACCCACCACGATCCCGCCCGGCTCGGCTCCTACCACTTGACGGCCCGCCTCGGCAGCGGCGGCATGGGCACGGTCTACCTGGCCCGCTCGGACTCCGGGCGGACCGTCGCCTTGAAGACGATGCACGCCCGCTCCGCCGCGGATCCCGTGCTGCGGACCCGGTTCCGGCTGGAGACGGACGCGGCCCGGGTCATCGGCGGCGAGTACGGGGCCCGGGTGTTCGACGCCGACCTCGCCCACGAGACGCCCTGGCTGGCCACCGAGTACCTGATCGGGCCGCCCCTCGACGAAGCCGTCCGGCTGAACGGTCCCCTGCCGGAGCGAACGGTCCGGGCCGTCGGCGCCCGCCTGTGCGCCGCGCTCGCCCGGCTGCACGACTCGGAGGTGGTCCACCGGGACCTGAAGCCGTCCAACATCATGGTGACGGCCGACGGTCCCAAGGTCATCGACTTCGGGATCGCGCGGGCCCTCGGCGACGACCGCCTCACCCGGGCCGGATCCGCGGCGGGCACCCCCGCCTTCATGTCGCCCGAGCAGGCGGCGGGCGAGGAGCACACCCCGGCCGGTGACGTGTTCGCCCTGGCCGGGGTACTGGTCCACGCCGCCACGGGCCGGGGGCCGTTCGGTACCGGACAGGCGGCGGACCTGCTGTACCGCGTGCGGTACGCGGAACCGGACCTGACCGGGGTGCCGGCCGGCCTCCTCCCCGTACTGCTTCCGTGCTTCGCCAAGGACCCGCGGCAACGGCCCACGACCGACCGGCTGTGTGCCCTGCTGGGCGGCGGGGAACAGGACTTCGCGGACTGCCTGCCGGAGCCCGTCCTCGCGGACATCGCCCGGCGGGCCGCCGACGTCTGGCGGGTCACGCCGCACCGGTTGCCGCCCCCGGCCGGGGAAGCCGGGGAAGACCGCGGCGACGCGTCCGTCGGCACCCGGGCCGGGATGTCCCGCCGCCGGCTGTTGTCCGTCGGCGGGGGTGCGGCCCTCGGTGTCGCCGCGGCGGGCGCGGGCACCTGGGTCTGGTTCGGGCGGCGCGGCGGATCCGAACCGGCGCGGCCGGCTCCGCCGACCGTCTCGGCAAAGCCGGCGTGGGGTCTGCTCTGGCAGGTGTCGGCCGATTTCACCGATCCGCCCGTGCCGCCGTTCCCGCTGCTGCTCGACCGCCTGGTGGTCGTGGGCGGAACCGATCTCAAGGGGGTGGACCCGCGGACGGGAAAGACGCTGTGGGCCGACCCCGAGGTGTACTTCGGGCATCGCACGGTCACCGACGGCGCGCGGATCCACACGCTGGACTACACCTTGGACAAGGCCGATCCGCTGTCCCTGTGCCCGGTCGGCCTGGCCGACGGCCGGGTCGGGGATCCGTATCTGGAGCTGAAGGACTTCCACGGCGGTCTCCACGGCACCCAGTTGCTGTGCGCCTCGGGCAACGCCGTCTACGTGGTCGGCGGCCGTAGTTCGCGGCCCATCGACTCGTCGCGCAACGACACCTTTCGCGCGGGCCAGTCCTGGCACCTGGTCGCCCTGGACGTCCACGCCCGCCGGAAGCGGTGGGAGGTCCCGCTTCCGGCGCGCCCCGACGGCAGCACGCGGCTGCACTTCCTGTCGGCCCAGGTGTCGGGGGAACGCCTGGTGCTCGTCCAGCAGTCGGCCGACGGCGCCACCCGGCTCGTCGTACGGGACACCGGCACCGGGCGCCTGCTGTGGGACCGTCCCCTCGACAGCGCGTCGCCGTCCTCCGGCCGGACCCGTCCGGCCGTGGACGACCGGCACGTGTACCCGGCGGCGGACGGGCTGCTCGCGCTCGGCCTGGACGACGGGAAGGTCGTCTGGCGGCGCGGCAAGGGCACCGCCTACAGCCCGCCCGCCGTCCACGACGGGGTGGTGTACGCGGTGGAGCCGGGCCGCGGCGTCGTCGCGCTCGACGCGGGCGGCGGCGAATCCCGCTGGGCGGAGAAGGGCGGCGGTGCGACCACCGCCGACCTCGCGGAGCCGCCCGTCGTCGGCGTCACGCATGTGTACCGCAGGGCGTCCTCGCGGCTGAGGGCGGTCGCCCTGGCCGACGGTGCCACGTCCCGTCCTGTGGACGCCCCCGCGACGGCCCGCTACTTCGCCCACCCCGCCTCCAGGCGCCTGATCGCCCTGGGCGAGGGCTATGCCGCCGGTTATCCGCTCCTCTGAGATGCAAGGTCGGGAAAGATGAAGCCACTGGGTACCGGAGACCCGCTCCGCCTGGGCCCGTACCGCGTCCTCGGCGTGCTCGGCGAGGGCGGCATGGGCAAGGTGTACGTGGGACAGGACAGTGACGGGCGGTCGGCCGCGGTGAAGGTCCTGCACCGCCATCTGGCGGACGATCCGCACCTCGGTCAGCGCTTCGTGCGCGAGGCCCGGATGGCCCAGGCGGTCGGCAGCCCGGGAGTGGCCAGGGTCCTGGACGCACAGACCGAGGGCGGGCGCCCGTGGATCGCGACCGAGTTCCTCAGCGGCCCGGACCTCGAAGACGTGATCCGCGCGTACGGCCCGCTGGACGAGAACGGGGTGCGCGCGCTCGCGGCGGCACTCGCGCTCACGCTGCGGGACATCCACGCCGCCGGTCTGGTGCACCGCGATCTGAAGCCGGCCAACGTGGTGCTCACCTCGGGGGGCCCGCGCGTCATCGACTTCGGCATAGCCCGCCCCGAGCACGGCCTGACCCTCACCACCACCGGGCAGGTGCCGGTCACCCCCGGGTACGGGGCGCCGGAACAGGCTCTGGGGCAGCGTGTGGGCCCGGCCGCCGACGTCTTCTCGCTTGGTGCCCTGCTGGTGTACGCGGCGAGCGGGCGACGGGCGTTCACCGGCTCGCACGTCGCCGCGGTGCAGTACGAGGTCGTCCACGGCGCACCGCGCATGGACGGGGTCCCGCCCGTCCTCCAGCCGCTCATCGGCCCGTGCCTGGCCAAGGATCCCGCGCACCGGCCCGCCCCGGAGGCGATCGCGCATGCCTTCGCCCCGCCGCCCGGCGCCGACCGCGTGTGGCGCTCCGGCGCGCTGGCCGAGGAGGTACGGCGCCGGGAACGCGCCCTGCACGAGCTGACCACCCTGCCGGGAACGGGCGTCACCCCGCGCGGGGCCTCGCGGCGCCGCGTGCTGACGGCCCTCGCGGTCGGCGGCCCGGTCGCCCTCGCCGGCGGGGGTGCGGCGACGTGGTGGTTCCTGCGCGGCAGCGGCGAGGACCCCTTCGACATCCCGCCCGCCGCCGCGACACCGAAGGCACGCCTGCTGTCGGCGGAAAAGGGGGATTACGTCCTCGGTCAGGCACCCGCCCCGCTGTGGAGCCGCCCCTCCGCCATCGGCTCCGGCTCCCCTGCCCCGCTGCCCGTACGGGACGTCCTGGTCGTCGGCGATCCCAAGGGCGGCATCACGGCGCACGGCGTGGTGGACGGCAAACCCCGCTGGTCCGCCCCCGAAGCGAGGGCGAAAGGCCGTTTCGTCTCGCTCTCCGACCGCCTGATAGCCGCCGTGGACGGCGAGGGCACGCTGCGGACCTTCGTCGCGTCCACCGGCGCCCCCAAGTGGACGGCGCCCGCCGAGGCCGCCAGTGTCCTCGCGGCCGACGCGGAGGCGGTGTACGTCGTCACCCGGGACGGCCGGCTTCGCGCGGTGGGCCGCTCCGACGCGCGGATCCGCTGGACCGCGAAGCCCGGTACGGACCTCGGTGCGGCGGGCACGGCGCGGGGCGTCGCGGCCCGGGGCGTCCTGGCCGTCGCGACGGAGGCGGGGCACGTGCTCGCCGTCGACACGCGCACCGGCCGGCAGCGGTGGCTGCTGCGCGACCAGGACGACGACAGACCGGCGATCACGGCGTCGGGCGGGACCCTCTTCGTGAGCGGCAGCCCGTACTTCACCGCCCGTCGCATCACCGACGGCAAGCAGCTGTGGCGCCCCGACCTGAGACGGGCGGACGGCACCAAGGTGTTCTGGGGCCCCGCGGCGGTCCACGGCCCCTACGTCTTCGCGGCGGCGCTCGGGGCGCCGCTCCGTTTCGACATGAAGGACGGCAAGCAGAGCGGCTGGCCCTACGACCTCCAGCAGCTGTGCGACCCGTACAGCCCGCTGGTGGTCCAGGGCCACGGCTTCTGGTCGGTCGCCGTCAACACGAAGGAGGGCGCGGTCAACGTCCTCAACGTGGCCGACGGACCGGACGGCGGCAGCCTCTCCAGGGACCCCGACTCCATGCTGAACAAGACGACCTGGAGTTTCCGCGTCATCAAGAACCCCGACGACTACTGGCTGACGGCCGACGCCAACCGCGTGTTCCTGGTGGACGGCGGCACGCTCACGGCACTACCGGTGTTCTGACCGCACGACGCCCCGCGGGGTCAGGGCTGGGCGGCCGTCCGCACGCTGCCGCAGCCGCGCTGCTTCGCCTCGTGGGCGGCGAAGGCCGTCAGGGCCGAGCGGGCGAAGGAGTCGGAGTAGTGCGGGACCGGGTAGCCGCCGGTGTCCTCGTCGTAGAGGCGGTACAGCGCGAACACGGCGGGCTGGGCCGACCGGCACGTCGAGGTGGCCCAGGTGTAGTCGTGCTCGCCGTAGGGCCCGGTCGCCGCCTTCAGTGCCGCTTCCTCACTGGCCAGGAAGTCCTTGGCCGACGCGCCGTAGTAGGCGTACAGGCCGTAGCCCGGCTTTCCGGCCTTCGTGACCAGGTAGCAGTTGACCTGCGGCGTGTCGGGGTCCGCCGGGTACTCCAGGACGTCCGGGGTGCCGTTGCGTGCCGCCTCCGTGTCGCGCAGCGCCGCGCACGAGCCGTCGGCCTGCCGCAGCAGCGGCTCGGCCGCGCCGGACCGGCCCAGGAGGCCCGGGGACAGGCCGGTGATCCGCTGGCCGGCTTCGACCTGGCAGCCGTGCTTCTCCGCGGCCTCGCGGGCGGTCTCGGTGGTCACCTGCCCGAGACCGGTCAGGGTCGTACTGTTCGCCGCCCCGAGCAGGTCACCGTAGGCGACCAGGGCCTTGTTCCGCTGGTTCACGCAGTCGAGCGCGACCATGACCTGGTAGGTGCCGCTCTCGTGGCGGAGGACGCCCGGCCAGCCGTGCCCCAGGGGCGCCGCCCGGTCCCGGACGCCGTTGTAGTTCGCGTTGTACCAGACGAGGGTCGACGCGGGGGCTTTCGAGGTGCTCCAGCGCAGCTTCACTTCCAGCGCACCGCGCTCCGCCCCGGATGCCTCGGTGCGGACGCGGCAGGAGGCCAGGTAGTCGCCGTCGTCCAGGTCCTCCGCGCTCAGCCGCGACGAGTGCAGCGCCGCGCTGAGCCCGCCCTGTGCCAGCGAGCCGTCGCACGCCCGGTCCACGGAGTCGTCGTCGCCTCCCGAGCCGATGACCCCGGTGCCGTAGAGGACGAGCCCCAGAAGTGCCAGGACCAGCAGGAGGGCTCCCGCGTACCACCCGGCGTGCCTGGGCCGGAGTCCGGATTTCGTCTGCATCGTGCTCATTCTGTCGGGTCGTGCCGACCCAGACGGCGCCTGGGTGACGAAGATTTACATAAGCTATAAATATAAAAGCGCTATGCTTCGGCCATGAGTCGTCAAGACACCGCTCCTGGCGCGTCCGCCGCCATCGGGGCGGCCCTCTACGGCCTGGCCACCAGGGCCGCGAGACGCCTGCCCCGGGACATGAGCCTGACGTCCGCCGCCACCCTGGCCACCCTGGAACGGACCGGCCCGCGGCGCGTCACCGATCTGGCCGTGGTCGAGGGCGTCACCCAGCCCGCGATGACCGCCCTGGTCCGGGTGCTGGAGGAGTCCGGCCTGGTCGAACGGCGGGACGACGCGTCCGACAAGCGGGTCAAGCTGGTGTGCCTGACCGAGGCCGGCGCCTCCTATGTCCGGGCGCGGCGCCAAGCGGGCGTCCAGGCGTTCGAGCGGTTGATCGGCAAGCTCACCGGCGACGAGGTCGAGGCGCTGGTGGCGGCCCTTCCGGCGCTGGAGCATCTGGCAGAGCTCGAGAGCCAGGACCGCGAAGGGCCGAAGCGGTGACCGGGCAGCCGCCCGGCGAGGGCGCGGCGAAGGCGTTACCGGTGGCGCGTTCCGAGGCACGGCCGCTGGTCCCCGCCCTGATGTTCATCGCCCTGGTCGTGGCCGCGGTCGGCAGCCTCGGCACGCCGCTCATCACCAGCGTGGCGACGTCGTTCCACGTCTCGCTCGGCAGCGCGCAGTGGACGCTGACCGTCGCACTGCTCAGCGGCGCCGTCGCCACGCCGGTCCTCGGCCGGCTCGGAGCCGGTCCGCACCGGCGGGCCGCGATCCTCGCCACGCTGGTGGTCGTCGTCGCCGGCAGCGCGCTCACCGTGCTGCCGCTGCCCTTCGCGTGGCTGCTGGCCGGCCGGGCGGCCCAGGGCGTCGGACTCGGGCTGACGGCACTGATGATGGGCGTGGCCCGGGACCACCTCCCCGAGGAACGCGGCGCGGCCGTGATCGCCCTGCTCTCGGTGGTCTCGGTCATCGGGGCCGGCGTCGGCTACCCGCTGGCCGCGCTGCTCGCCGAGTTCGGCGGGGTACGGGCCGCCTACGGCCTCGGCCTGGCCGTCACCGCCGCCGCCCTCCTGACCGCGTGGCGCTCCGTGCCCGAAGCCCCCGAAGGCCGCTCCGCCCACGTGGACGTGGCCGGCGCGGTCGTCCTGGCCGCCGCCCTGCTCCTGGTGCTGCTCCTCGCCGGCGAACGGAGCCTGTGGATCCGGCACTTCGCCGTGGCGGCGGGCCTCGCCGTCGTCGCGGTGGTGCTGCTCTGCGTCTGGACCGTCATCGAGCTGCGCGGCAAGACGCCCCTGGTCGGTGTCCGGGCGGTGCGGCACCCGGCGGTCGCCGGGGCGAACCTCGCCATGTTCGTCGGCGGGATCGGCATGTACCTCCTGCTGACGCTCATCACCCGGTACGCGCAGACGCCGCACGGCGCCGGCTACGGCTTCGGGCTGACGACCTTCGTCGCCGGGCTGGTCCTCGTCCCGTTCTCGGTGCTGGGGTTCGTCGCCGGCAAGCTCACGCCGCGGCTCCGGACGCGGATCCCCGGCCCCCTGCTCCTGGCGGGCAGCGCCGTCGTGGTCGGCGGCGGGTTCGCCCTGTTCGCGGCGGCCCGGTCGGACCTGGCCGAACTGTTCACGGCGATGGGCGTGCTCGGCTTCGGCGTCGGCGGCTTCTCGGCCGCGATGCCCGGCGTCATCCTGGCCGTCACCCCCAGGAGCGAGACGTCGAGCGCCATGAGCTTCAACTACGTCGTCCGCAGCGTCGGGTACTCCCTGGGCAGCGCCATCGGCGGCCTGATCCTCGCCGCGGGCACCGGCCCCGGCCGCCTCTTCCCCGACGACAGCGCCTACACCACCGCGGCGCTGGCCGGCATCGGCGCCATGGCGATCACGACGCTGACAAGCCTCGTTCTCGCCCGCCGACGCTCGTCCGAGACCAACCCGTGAGTTCACCCCCCGACACTGGAGGTTCCATGCCCAAGGGCTACTGGGTCAGCGTCTACCGCACCATTTCGGACCCCGAGAAGCTGGCCGCCTACAACAAGCTCGCCCGCCTGGCCGTCGAGGCCGGGGGTGGTCGGACCTTCGTCCTCGGCGGCCGGGTCGCGGCGTATGATGCCGGGATCGCCGAACGCACCGTCCTGGTCGAGTTCGACAGCTTCGAGCAGGCCGTCGCGACGCGCGAGAGCGCGGCCTACCAAGAGGCGCTGGCCGCCCTCGCCGACGGCGTCGAGCGCGACTTCCGCATAGTCGAAGGCATCGACTGACCGAGGCCCGTCTCTCGGCGTTTGCCCCGGTTCAGCCGCGCGAAGCGAAGGTCACGAAGTCGGCCCAGGCGGCCGGGGCGACGGTGAGGCAGGGGCCCTCGGTGTTCTTGGAGTCGCGGATGTGGATGGTGGAGGGGGTGGGGGCGACTTCGAGGCAGTCATGGCCGTTACTGCTGTCGCTGTAGCTGCTCTTGGACCAGGTGAGAGCCGCCTCCACGCAGTCATCGACCTCGGCGCTGCTGCTGTAACTGCTCTTGAACCAGTGCAGTTCCACGGTGCTCATAGTCTTCCCAACGCTTTCTCGATGAAGTCCCGTGACTTCCCCGGCGGGAGAGCCTGCGACCGGATCATGCCATAGCGCAGTTCGAGGATCCGGAGGTCTTTGGGGTTCGAGACCGGGCGGCCGTTGAACGCACCGTCGGAGCGTCCGATCGCCGTCCCATCCGCGAACTTCAGCACCTCGACCAGCCCAGAAGCTCCGGGGTTCTCCTCACAGTCGGTCGGCATGATCTGAAGCGTTACGTGCCTCAACTTTCCCACCTCCAGAAGGTGTTCGAGTTGTTTACGCAACACCATCCTGCCACCGTAGGGGCGTTCGAGCGTCACTTGCTCCAGGACGAAACTGAGGGTGGGGGTGGGTTCACGCTCGAAGACGGCCTTCCGAGCCATGCGCGCGGCGATTCCCCGCTCCACCATGTTTTGACTGCGGACGGGCTGCCTCATCTCCAACAGCGCCCGGGCGTACTCCGGCGTCTGCAGTAGGCCGTGGATGTTGTGGTTGCTGTAGAAGAGCAATTCGACCGCCCGCCCCTCCAGCTCAGCCAGTTCACGCACCTTCTTCGGATACCGCGCCTTCCTCATGTCCTCCCGGAACGCCCGTAGATGCCCCTGTGCCTTCAGGAACGTGTCGGCGCTGT
Source organism: Streptomyces sp. DSM 40868 (assembly GCF_011820545.1). Lineage (NCBI taxonomy): Bacteria > Bacillati > Actinomycetota > Actinomycetes > Kitasatosporales > Streptomycetaceae > Streptomyces > Streptomyces sp. DSM 40868. The sequence goes on along the minus strand of NZ_CP050504.1, from coordinate 5,246,095 downwards.
CCAGGAACTCCGGCCTGGGGATGCGTACCCCGCGTTCGATCTTGCGGATCATGTCCTCGCCGTAGCCCACGGCCTCCGCCAGCTCGGTGATGCTCACCCCCGCCGACTGCCGACAGACCTTGAGCAGTCGGCCCACCGCCTGGACCACCGGCTCGATGTCGTCGCCCGGCTCGACGTCCCACCCTGCGTCATCGACACCCTCACCCATGACTTCCTCCTTCGGCGCGCAGCTTTACCCGTACAACGCCCGAGACAGCCGAGACAGCCGAGACAAATCGGGAGACAGTGACTGTACGTACAGGCGTTGTCACTCCCTTAAGGAAGCAGGCTTCGCCACGCTCTGTGATGTGAACCAAGAAATGGGTGCCCCTGAAAACCACCTCACCGGCCACATCCCCACCTTCGACATCCGGCTGTCCCCCACACCCCGCGGTGCTCGACTCGCCCGGCTGCTCGCCGAACAGCATCTGCGGTCGTGGGGACTGCCGGTGGAGCAGGTGACGCAGATCGTCGCCGAGCTGGCAGCGAACGCCGTCACGCACGGTCGCGTCCCCGGCCGGGACTTCCAGCTCCTGATCTACGTCGTCGGCCACACGCTCCGTATCGAGGTCACCGACACCCGGGACGACCGGTTCCCCCGGCTGCGCCCCCCGAGCGAGGACGGCGAAGCCGGGCGCGGACTGCTCCTCGTGGAGGCGCTGGCCGACAAGTGGGGCGTAGCCGTGGGCCGTCGCCCGCGCAAGACGGTGTGGGCCGAGGTGACCCTCCCCCACCGGGACCCGGCGGACCGTGCTCCGGTGACACGGGCGGCAATTTCCCAAGGAACACCCGGGTGAAAGAACCCCGCCAAGCCCCACCCCTCCCGCCCACGGAGCAAACTCACTCAGGAGGGTGAACATCGCCAACTTGGCTGGATTTGGGGCTGGTTGTCTGCCCTACGCTCGGCGCAACACCACCGCAGACATGAGTCGGCCCTCGCCGGGAGTAGCGTTCCCAATGCGAGGGCCTGACCACCGAGGAAGGCTCCAACTTCCCGATGGATATCGAAGACCCTAGCGCGCCCGCGCGCACCCAGACCCGAGTTACCGCCAACAACCACCCGAACCGGGGCCATCACACCGGCGGACTCGTCCACGACCACACCCGCCACACCACCCGCTTCACGGTGATCGGCAACCACCTCGTCCAGCACGCGGAGTTGTCGCTCCTGGCGATCGGCCTGGCGTGCCACATCCAGTCGCTGCCACCGGGCGCCCGAGTCGACATCAAGACCCTGGCCGCGCGCTTCCCCGAGGGCGCGATCCGCATCGCGGCGGCCCTGCGGGAGCTGGAGACCCACGGCTACCTGCGCCGCGAACGCACCCGCGTCCCCGGCGGCCGGATCATCACCCGCACGATCTCCTGCAACCAGCCCGGCCGCCGCGCCGAGGAACCACCCGCACCCCGGCATCGGCAACAACCCCGCCGTACGGCCCTCCCGGCAGTACCGAAGCCCGCGTACCCCTCCCCGGAGCTACTCCGCTCGGCCACGGACGTCCTGGCCGGCCTACGCCGCAGGGATCCCCGCCTGCTCCTCTCCGCCACCGAGGCCGAACACCTGGCGCCCGGGGTCGCGGCCTGGCTGGAACGCGACGTGCCCCCCACGGCGGTACACGAGGCCCTGACCACCAACCTCCCACCGGCCCCCCTGAGCCGCCCGGCCGCCCTCCTGGCCCACCGCCTGACGACGGGCCTCCCCCCACTTCCCCCCTACCGCACCCCCGAGCCACCCCCACCGGTCCGCCACCCCCTCCAGACCTGCGAAACCTGCGACCGAGCCTTCCGCTCCCCGGAACCGGGCCACTGCCGCGACTGCCGGACCGCCGTGCGGGAGGCCGCGTAAGGTGCCACCCAACCGCTACCGAGCCCTGCGTGATGCCCTCCACTCGATGGGCGACACCCTCTCCGGCACGTTCGAGATCACCTGGGAGGGAATCGTCCACGACCCGGTCTCGCCCAACGGCCGCCACGAGCTGACGCGGGCGCTTCTCCGGAGACACCTGGAAAAGGTCATGCCGGACGAGCTGCTGGCCCACAGCGGCACCTCGGACATGGAGGACGAGCCCGAGGCCATCCTGCGGCACCCCGACGTCATGGTGATCGCCTGGGAAGACCTCGATACCGAAGGCTCCATCGACCCCCGTACCGTCCTCGCCGCCATCGAGATCGTCTCCCGCTCGAACCCGGACAACGACTGGGTGGGGAAGGTCCGCGACTACGCCCTGATGGGCATCCCCGTCTACGCGGTCTTCGATCCACGCACCGGCACCGGCGCCGTCTTCACCGACATCCATCCCACCCCGGCCGGCCCTCGCTACGCCACCCGAAAGGACTTCGTCTACGGCGAGAACGTGACGATCGCCGAGTGGACGATCCCGACCCAGGGCCTGCCGCTCTACGGGCGGACGACATGACCCATGCCCGGTCAGAGCTTGTACACGCCCCGCCAGACCCAGCCCGCGCCGAGGACCGTGTCTCGCAGGGGGTCGGTCATCTCCCGGGTGTCGAAGCGGAACACCTCGACCTTGTGCTTGCGGCCGTCAGGACCCTGTTTCGTCTCCCACTGCCGGTACACCGCGGGCGCGTGCCCGCGTCCGTACTGCGCGTCGGCCTGGTCGGACGAACGGTTCTCCCACCGCTCCTCCAGAACGCGCACCTCCCGCTTCTCCGGGACGAGTCGCATCCGTGCCTTGAGGACCACACCCACTCTCGGAATCCTGCACTCCGCCACCACGTCGGCCTTCTCGTCAGGCGAGGCATTGCGCACCTGGTACGGCACGTCCGGCCCGTTGAGCCCGAAGAGAGCCGTCCGGACCTCCTCGGCCGACAGCGGGGCGACACCGGCATCAGGACGCTTCGTGCCGGCCAACTTGTCCCACAGACGCCCCATGGCTAGACCCCCGCCCCCGTGTCCGGACGGACCGTGCGAACGAACTCCTGGAAGTCCCGCAGGGCCGTGTCGTGCTGGGCGACGGAGGCGGTGAGGATCAACCGGATCACCGCCTTCTTACGCGCGTCTTCGACATCCGACACGAACAGGTACACCTGGGACTGGACGAGATCACGAAGTGCGCCGTCCACGACCGCGGAGAAGGCCAGCCGCTGCGTCAGGGCGGGTGCCTCGGCGGTCCCCACCTCTCGGCGGTCGGTCACGTCCACCGATACGTCCAGCTCACGCAGACGCTCCACCGACTCGTCCGCGAGGTGAGCCGGCGTCGCCCCGTCCGGCAGCCTCTCGCCGTCGATGGCGATGGTCGCGGTGAAGCCGGCGTCCGGCCGCGGGTGCACCGCCACGAAGGCCGCGTGCTCCGCATCGGGACTGTCCGGGCCGGCCGGAAGCCAGCCCTCCGGCAACCGGAACTCGATGGGCGTCGGTAGTGTGGCGGGCATCTCGGCCCTCCTTCCAGGCAAAGCGAATCAGAACCAACTGGTGACGGCGTCCTTGGCGGAGCCGAGGCCGTCTCCGACCGTGTCAGCCACATCGCCCAGCGCGTCGGCCGCGGCGCCTGCGGTCTTCGTCAGCTTGTCCGGGTCAACGGTGATCTCCACGCCCACCGCCCCGCCGAAGACCGGGGAAGCTCCGGCTTTGCCGCCGAGATGGTATATGCCGTCATCATCCTTCTTGTAGCCCCACCAAGCCTCCGCTCCGGGGCCGGCCCAGCCCTCGCCCGTAACGCCGACACCGATGCCCGCGACTTCACCGCCCCCGGCTACGGTTCCTTTCGCCCCCGCGAACGCCTTCGCCCCGACAGTGACCTCTTCCTTGGTCAGCTTCGCATTGACTCCCGCCTCAGCACCGGCGAACCCTTCGCCCCGAAGGTAGCCACCGGCGTAGGGGCCGTACTCGGCACGTCCTTCAGTGAGTGCCCGCACCCCGGCGGACACCTCGGCCTTGCCCACGACACCCTTTTTGTTGAACCCGTAGTTCGCGGTGGCCCTGGCTCCGCCATAGCCGTCGGCTATCCCCGCGAGTCTCAAGTTCCCGTTGGTCAGGGTGCCTTCCGCAGTCGCATGGAAGAGGTCGCCGTAGGCCTTGAGGGAACCCTCCTTGCCGTACTTGGGACCGGTGACGGAAAAGCCGGCACCGGGTCCGGTGACCTCGGCCTTGCCCTCGGACTGCCATCCGTCGGTCTTCGTGTGAGTGTCCTTGGCCGCCTCGGCCACGTACTTCTCGATGTCGCCCTGCGCCTTGCCGTTGAACCCGGGGACCGCGCCGTCGCCCATGTCGGGGCCTTTCACGACGGCGGCGAGGGCCACCTCGACGCCCTTGTCGGCGTCGTCCACGTCCTTCACGCACTGGTCGATGTGAGCCTGCCAGGATTCGACGGACTTGCGGACCCGGCCCGCGTAGTCCGTGTCCGTCCCGAGCAACTGGCGGTCCCGGGCGCTGAGTTTGCCCTCGTCCAGCGAAACGACACCCTGGTCCGACACCTTCATGCCGGCGGCGATCGCGTCGTCCCGCGCCGACTCCAGCCGCTTGCGCAGGTCCGTGAACTGGGCGTGCGCGTCACGGAGGAGCGAGGCGACCGCCTTGGCCTCCGTCTGGGCGCTCTGGTACTCGGCGATCCTGACGCCGAAGCGCGCGTTGGCGGCCTGCCGGCTCTCCCCCAGGAACGTCGGGCGCAGGGTGATCCCGTGTACGTCGTCCCGGTAAGCCGTCTCCTGCTTGTGCAGCTCCTTCGCCATGCCGTCCCAGCGTTCGGCGGCCGTGGTGAGCGTGGACAGGTCGGTCGTCAGGATCTCGTGATAGGTCGGCATGGGTCCCCGTTGTTTCTCGTACCGGTGTGAGAAGGCTCAGCCGCCCGTCGGCGGCGTGTAGGTGTCGAACACCGACACCTGGCGCGCCGTACCGCCCACCAGCAGGTCCGTCCCGCTCAGCGCCTTGGCGTTGTCGCGAAGGGCCGACTCGTCCCCCGCCAGCCGGTTCAGCAGGTTCTTGACCTGCTCGCCCCAGGTGGCGTGCGCCTTCTTCAGGGCACCGGACGTGAGCCAGCCGTACCCGTCCTTCGCGTCGAACGCCTTCACCGCGGCGTGCGTCTCCTCGTCCGCCCACTGGCCCGCCGCCTCGGTGCGCGGCCCGATCTCGCTCTGAAGCTTGTTCGCCGCGGCCGTCTTCTCGGCGGGAGACGAGGCGAGGTCCGGCCGCCCCCCGCCCACCCCCGTGTCACTGCCCGCCATGCCACCCACCCCTCGTCCGCCCCTCTGGCGTGCCCTCGTCACACTAACAAGCGGCGTGTCGCACTGATGTGCTGATATGCGGCTCTGACGCTTCCCTCACGGGCGCCCGCCCACGGCCGCCTGCGTTCGGTGCACGCGGTGCTCAGTCGCGGGCCGGGGCCACCCCGTAGATGGTCTTGGTCTCGCGGTAGGCGTCCATGCCCTCTTTGCCCATCTCGCGGCCGATGCCCGACGCCTTGAAGCCGCCGCCCGGCGCACCGAAGTCCGGCGCGTAGCCGTTGATGCCCATGGTGCCGGTGCGCACCGCCCGGGCGACCGCGAAGGCCCGCTCCGCGTCCTCGCTGAAGACCGCTCCGCCCAGACCGTAGGCCGAGTCGTCGGCCAGGCGGACGGCGTCGTCGTCACCGTCGTGCGGGATCAGCGCCAGAACCGGGCCGAAGATCTCCTCCTGGGCGATCGTCATGCCGTTGTCGACGCCGGTGAAGACGGTCGGTTCCACGTACCAGCCGCGCTCCAGTCCCTCCGGGCGGCCGCCGCCGGTGGTGATGCGCGCGCCCTCGGCGAGACCGGCGGCGATGTAGCCCTCGACGCGGTCCCGCTGCCGCTCGGAGATCAGCGGGCCGATCCGGGTGTCCTCGTCCCACGGGTCGCCGACCTTCAGCGTCTTGACGGCGGAGGTGATGGCCTGGGCGAACTCCTCGTAACGGGCGCGCGGCAGCAGGATGCGGGTGAGTGCCATGCACGCCTGGCCGTTGTTGGGCACGATGCCACCCGCCAGCGCGTAGTGGACCACCGTGTCCAAATCCGCGTCGTCCAGGACGACGGCCGCGGATTTCCCGCCCAGTTCCAGGCTCACGCGCTTGAGATCGTTGCCGCAGATGGAGCCGATCGTGCGCCCCGCGCGCGTGCTGCCGGTGAAGGACACCTTGTCGATGCCGGAATGGCGCACCAGGTACTCGCTGACCCGGCGGTCGGCGGCCACGATGTTCAGCACACCGGGCGGCAGGCCGGCCGCCCGCGCCGCTTCGGCCAGGAAGTAGAACTCCAGCGGTGTCTCCTCCGGCGCCTTGGCGACGACCGTGCAGCCGGCCGCCAGCGCCGGAGCGACCTTGGCCAGCAACAGGAACAGCGGGCTGTTCCACGGCACGATCGCTGCGACCACACCGACCGGCTCGTGGCGCACGGTGAACTCGGTTCCGGTCAGACCGGTCCGCACCTCCTCGACGCCGTCCCTCTCGGCCATGTCGGCGTAGTACTGGAGCAGGCCGGCGCCCGCCTGGCCGATCCACAGGTTGTTGGCGCGCGTGGTGCCGACCTCGTCGGTCATCACATCGGCGATCGCCTCTCCGGATGCGGTCAGGTTCTCCGCCAGCCGGCGCAGGATCACGCCCCGCTCGCTCGGCGACATCCGCGGCCACGGGCCCTGGTCGAACGCCCGGCGCGCCGCTCCGACGGCCAGGTCGATGTCGTCGGTGACGCCCAGCGGCGCCCGGCCCACCACCTCCTGGGTGGAGGGGGACATCACGTCGGTCATCAAGGCACCGGCCGGCTTCTGCCACTGGCCCTCGATGAAGAAGTACTCGTATACGTACATATCAGTTCTTTTCGGGAGGGCACCGCCAGGGGCGCGCGGGAGGGCCTCCCTTCCCGCACAGACCGACTCCCCCGATTAGGTACCGCCGGTATCTTGTCTTGGTCCCCACCGTAACGAACCGCCGGTCACTTATCAACGGACCGGTGGTCTGTACGCTGCTCCCGTGGACTTCCAACGCGCCCGCAGCGACGAACAGCGCGCCCAGAGACGGCGGCACATCCTCGAGGTGACGGCCGGGATGCTTACCGAGATGCCGGTCGCGCAGCTGAGCCTGAACGAGCTGAGCCGGCGTGTGGGCCTGGCCAAGGCGAACGTGCTGCGGTACTTCGAATCACGCGAGGCGATCCTGCTCCAGCTGCTGGACGCCGAGCTGCGGGACTGGCTCACCGAGCTGGAGGAAGCGCTCACCCCCGTCCAGGGAACGCCCCGCGAGCGCGGAGACCGGCTTGCCCGGGTGCTGGCCGAGTCCCTGGCCGAGCGACCGGTGCTGTGCGACCTCATCAGCGCCCAGGCCGCCGTCCTTGAACGCAACGTCTCGGCCCAGGTGGCCATCGAGCACAAGTACGCGACGCTGCGCAGCTTCCGCGCCCTGGCCGGGCTGGCCCGCCGCTGCCTTCCCGAACTCGGCCCGGAGGACGCCTTCCGGCTGACGGGCTTCATCTCGCTGGCGGCCAGTGCGGCCTGGCCCTACATCCAGCCGTCACAGGCCCTGACGGCGGAGTACCCGGACGATCCGGTGGTGGCGGCCATGCACGTCGACTTCGCCGGCGTCGTACGCCAGATCCTGGAAGTGTCCATCTCGGGGCTGCTGGAGCGCCGGGAGGACGTGCCGCTGGGCGCCGGGCCCCTGGCCGGGATACCGCACGACATCGGGCAGGAGTAAGGAGAGGGGGACTCCCCCAAGGGTTCGGGGAGCCGGTCTCCCGGGGACGGACCGTGTCGTACCCCGGGAGGATCCGACGCAGCTCTACGCAGTCGTCACAACCGCCGGCTCTCCAGCGGCCCCAGGTACAGCTCCGGCAGCCCGCCCGTGTCGATCAGCAGGCGCTGGACCACCACCGTCGGGTCGACCATCCAGAACTTCAGGCGGTGGACGCCGGGTGAGGTCACCGTGTGGCGGGTGGCCGTGCGGTTGATGTTGTCCGACGTGTTGCGGGCCCACACCGTGTTCAGCGCGCCGTCGTCCGCGCCCTCGGTGATATCCACCGTGCGGATCGGGCCGTCGTCCAGGGAGACGCCGTAGCGCAGGCCGGAGACGCCGGGCAGCGCCGGGTTGCGGGGGGACAGGTACGCCCACACCGTCACCTCACCGGGGGCGGACAGCAGCGTCACCTCGTACTCCAGGCGGGGGGAGGCGCCACCCGGAGTGCGGCTCGGGGACGTCACCGGCCACGGCGTCATGCCCGCACTCGTACGGCCGATGCCGTCGATGCGGCGCCACTGGCCGACCGCGCGGTCATAGTGCTCGGCGTCGATCGCAACGTAACCGCCGGCCTCCACGAAGCCCCGCGGCCGCCCGCCCGACGGACGTTCCGCCACACAGCGGACCGGGACGGACGCGCCCGCGCCGTGCACCGTCAGGGTCGCCTCCGCGCGCCCCTTGGGGGCCCGGGACCAGTCGACCTCCACCTCCAGGCGGACCTGCTTCTCCACCCGTCCGCGCGGCCGGTCCACCCGCAGCCAGGGCGCCGAGACCGAGACCTCGTAGGGGAAGGGAGTACGGCCCCGGTTGAAGATCTCCACGTACTGGCGGGGACGGGTCTGGTACGGGCTGAAGGTCGGGAGGGCCGCCGTCCCGGACGAACCTCCGGGCCACCACTCGCCCTTGTCCTCCGCTCCGTCCACCGACACGCCCAGCTCCGCCGCCTCCGGCACCTCGATGCGGCGCACCGCCGGGAAGAGCACGTCGGGTATGGCCACGTTGTCCTTCTCCGGCTGCTGCCAGGGCGCGTTGGGGCCGTAGCGCTCCACATCGCCGTAGTCGATGTGCGGCTGGGTCTGGAAGCCCTGCCATTTGCCGTCCGCAACGCGGGAGTTGAAGCGGTCGGCGAGAGCGAAGTCCCGGGCCAGGCCCGCCTCCGCCTGCGCCGCGCGGTCGTTCGTCGCGGCCCGGCCCTGCGCCGCGTAGAGCAGGTTGGTGAACTCCGCCTGCCGCAGCTCGTACAGGTTGGCGGTCGCCGTCACCTCGTAGCCGGCCAGTTCGTACCACGCGTCCCGCAGCCGCTCCGGCAGCCGGCGCTCCACCCGTTCCGCGCGGCGGCCCAGCTCGCGCCACTCCTCGGTGACCCGCTCCAGCTCCCGGTGCGCGAAGTAGTACGGGGTCCGCTGGTCGTCGTAGACGATCCGGTCGCCGGAGAGGGTGATCCGGCGGTTCAGCAGCTCCGGCTTGCGGCGGGCCTGGAGCCGGCCGTACTCCGCCAGCAGGGCCGCGATCTCCTTGGCCTGCGCCTCGCCGAAGTTCTGCCGGGCGTACCGTTCCTCCCACTCGCCGAGGCGCTCCAGCGGCAGGCGGTCCGGGTCCCAGGCGTAGGTGAGGAAGAACTCCGTCGGCAGCTCGTTGCCCTTCAGGTCGCCGACGTTGACCACCCACAGGCCGTGGTTGCCGTAGGCGTGCGCCTGGTGGAGCTGGTCCCAGACATTGCGGAGGTTCGCGGTGTCGACCCACTTGTAGTTGCGGCCGGCACCGACGTAGTCGAAGTGGTAGTACAGGCCGAAGCCGCCGGCGCGGGGGCCGTCCGGGTGTTTGCGGATGTTGCCCCAGTTGTCGTCCGTGAGGACCACGGTGACGTCGTCGGGGGCGCGCAGACCCCGGTCCCAGTAGCGCTGCACCTCCTTGTAGAGGGTCCACACCTGGGGGGTCTCGGCGGCCGGTTTCCCGGTCACCTCCTCGATGATCTTCCGCTGGTCGGCGATGATCTGCTGCATCAGTTCGATGCCGTCGCCGTCGGGCAGGCTGGTGTCGCCGTTGCCGCGCATGCCGAGGGTGACGACGCCCTCGAAGCCCTCGTCGACCATGCGCTGGATGCCCGCGCGCCAGTACGCGCGGATCGCGTCCGCGTTGCGGCGGTACGACCACTCACCCGTGCCCCCGTAGGGGTCGGACCCCGAGCCCGCGTGCCGGTTCCACTCCTCGATGCCGCGCATCATCGGCGCCTCGTGGGAGGTGCCCATGACGATCCCGTACTGGGCGGCCCTGCGGTGGTTCTCCGGGTCGTCCTCGGCGAACGCCCGGCCCCAGACCGCCGGCCAGAGGTAGTTCCCCTTCAGGCGCAGCAGGACTTCGAACACCTTCGCGTAGAAGTCGGCGTTGAAGCCGTTGGGGAACCCCGGTGCCTTTCCGGAGCCGAAGTAGGCCAGGGCCCAGGTGCCGAGCGCCGGGTTCTCGTCGTTGATGAAGACACCCCGGTACTTCACCGCCGGGGTCCCCTGGGTGAACCGGCCGGGCTTCACCCATACGTGCTTGCGCCGGGTCGGCGGTACGTCGTCCCACCAGTGCCAGGGCGACACACCGATGCCGTACGAGACGTCGTACGCCCCGAAGATCGTGCCCCGCGGATCGCTGCCCGCGATGACGAACGCCCGCTCCACGCCGGGCATCGGGTGGTCCACGACGGTCTGGAGCGAGGTCTCCCACTTGCCGCGCACGCCCGTCACGTCGAGCTTGCCGGACCGGATCAGGCCGTCGATCAGCGGGCTGCGGCCGATCGTGCCGACCAGCACCGGGAAGCGGCCGATCGTCGTACCCGGACGGACCCCGGTCACCCGCGCGAGGTCGTCCCGCAGATCCCCCGCGACCCGTACGACTCCGGGGTGATCCTTTTGGCTGACCACCACCGGCGCGCCCACCAGGGAGAACACCCCACCGGTGAACGAGATGTACGACCCCGGGTCCGTCACCCGCAGCCCCTCCCCGGCCCCGGACACGGCCCCGGCCCCCGACGCGGCCTCCGCCGGTGCCGACACGGCGGCCAGCCCGGCGCCCAGAACCGTCCCGCCCAGGACCGTCCTACGGCTGACGTGCGCAGACGACATACAGGATTCCTCCAGTCCCACGTGCCTCGCTATTTGCTCAGCGGCATGACAAATAGTGGGCGAGGCCACGGCACCGGGGAACGGGTCGTACGCACCGAATAGTTTCGAGACCCGTAAGGGGCACCCTGAGAGGCCGGGAGCGGTGTCGGCGGGGGCCGCTAGCCTCCGGGCATGACCCGTACGACTCCCCCACGCCCCCTGGACATCACCGTCCCCTTCCCCGAGCTGGCCCCGCTCGCCCGCACCGCCGTACGGCTGCACCCCCGGGCCGGTGCGCCCACCCCGGCGGACAGCTCGCTCGGCGGACCGCTGCTGTGGCCGGCGGGAGAGCCGTGGCCGGGGTGCCCGGAGCATGCCGGACCTTGGCACCGGGGCACTGCCCCGGACGACGTACGACGGGCCCGGCGCGTGCTGCGGGAGGCGTGGGCCCGGCCCCGCGCGGAAGGCGCCGCGCTGCTGACCGAGGAGGAGAGGGCCGTCGTGGACCCGGGGCGGGAGCGGGTGCGCATACCCGTGGACGGGCCGCTTCCGCTGGTGCCGGCGCTCCAGCTGTACGCCGCCGACGTGCCCGCGCTGCCCCGCCCCGACGGAACCGATCTGCTCCAGGTCCTGTGGTGCCCGTTCGACCACGACCCCGGATACCTGCCCCACGTCGAGCTGCGCTGGCGCGACTCCGCCGCCGTCACCGCCCCGCTCGGCGCGCCCCCGCGACCGGCCGTCATCGGCAACCGCGACTATCTGCCCGAGCCCTGCGTGCTGCACCCGGAGACCGTCACGGAGTACCCGGCCCCGCACGAGCTGCCCGAGGAACTGGCCGCCCGGATCGAGGCATGGGAGGACGCCCAGGAGGAGGACACCGGGCTCTGCTACCAGTACGACCTCGCCGTGGCCCCGGGCACCAAGCTGGGCGGGCACGCGCCCTGGAGCTTCTCCGACCCGTTCCCGATGGCCTGCCCCGAGTGCGGATCGCCGGTGCGGCCCCTGCTCACCTTCGACAGCGCCAAGTGGGACGGCGGCAGCGGGAGCTGGCGCCCGCTGGAGGACGCCGGGTACACCGGGCCGATGTTCCAGGGACCGTCCGGGCAGACCGAGCTGAACTTCGGCCGCGGGTACTCCCTGCAGATCTACGGGTGCGAGGCGTCGTACGACCACCCGCCCCTGACGAACATGCAGTGATGCCCGGAAAAAGCGGAGGCCCGGAAAAAGCAGAAGAGGCCCGTACGACCGGAGTCGTACGGGCCTCCCCTTAGGTCAGGTGCTGACCCTCAAGCAAGCGGAACTTACTTGACGATCTTGGTGACCTGGCCGGCGCCCACGGTGCGGCCACCCTCACGGATGGCGAACTTCAGGCCCTCTTCCATGGCGACGGGCTGGATGAGCTCCACCTTCATCTCGGTGTTGTCACCCGGCATGACCATCTCGGTGCCCTCGGGGAGGGTCACCACGCCGGTCACGTCCGTCGTCCGGAAGTAGAACTGCGGACGGTAGTTGTTGAAGAACGGCGTGTGGCGGCCACCCTCGTCCTTGGACAGGATGTAGGCCTGCGCCTCGAACTCGGTGTGCGGGGTGACCGAGCCCGGCTTGATGATGACCTGGCCGCGCTCGACGTCCTCGCGCTTGATGCCACGGAGGAGCAGACCGACGTTCTCACCGGCCTGACCCTCGTCGAGCAGCTTGCGGAACATCTCGATGCCGGTGACCGTGGTGGAGGTCTTCTCCGGCTTGATGCCGATGATGTCGACGTTCTCGTTGACCTTGAGGACACCACGCTCGATACGGCCGGTGACGACCGTACCGCGACCGGTGATGGTGAAGACGTCCTCGATCGGCATGAGGAACGGCTTGTCGACGTCGCGCTCCGGCTGCGGGATCGACTCGTCGACGGCCTTCATCAGGTTGAGGACGGAGTCCACCCACTCCTGCTCGCCCTCGAGGGCCTTGAGCGCGGAGACCTTGACGACCGGAACGTCGTCGCCGGGGAACTCGTACTCGGAGAGGAGCTCACGGACCTCGAGCTCGACGAGCTCCAGGATCTCCTCGTCGTCCACCATGTCGGCCTTGTTCAGGGCGACGACGATGTACGGAACGCCGACCTGGCGGGCCAGGAGCACGTGCTCCTTGGTCTGCGGCATCGGGCCGTCGGTGGCGGCGACCACGAGGATGGCGCCGTCCATCTGCGCCGCACCCGTGATCATGTTCTTGATGTAGTCCGCGTGACCCGGGCAGTCGACGTGGGCGTAGTGACGCGCCTCGGTCTGGTACTCGACGTGCGCGATGGAGATGGTGATACCGCGCTGACGCTCCTCGGGCGCCTTGTCGATGTTGTCGAACGGGGTGGCCTCGTTCAGGTCCGGGTACGCGTCGTGCAGCACCTTGGTAATGGCGGCCGTGAGGGTCGTCTTACCGTGGTCGATGTGACCGATGGTGCCGATGTTGACGTGCGGCTTAGTCCGCTCGAACTTCGCCTTCGCCACTGGGGTCCTCCTGTGGAGTGGTTCTGTACGCCTTACTTCATCGGCGCCAGGTGATCTTTGCTGTAAAGGCCCGGAACCCGGGGCAAACACCAGCGATTGCGGACGTTTGCCCCTGGAGGCTCCGGAGTCAAGCCTACGGCGTGTTTACGCGGTGCGTTACTCGCCCTTGGCCTTCGCGATGATCTCCTCGGCGACGTTCCGCGGAACCTCGGCGTAGGAGTCGAACTGCATCGAGTAGCTTGCGCGACCCGACGTCTTGCTGCGGAGGTCGCCGACGTAGCCGAACATCTCCGACAGGGGCACGAGGCCCTTGACGACGCGGGCACCGGCCCGCTCCTCCATGGCCTGGATCTGGCCACGGCGGGAGTTGATGTCGCCGATGACCTCACCCATGTAGTCCTCGGGCGTGGTGACCTCGACGGCCATCATCGGCTCGAGCAGCACGGGGCTGGCCTTGCGCGCGGCCTCCTTGAAGGCCTGCGAACCGGCGATCTTGAAGGCGAGCTCGGAGGAGTCGACCTCGTGGTAGGCACCGTCGTGGAGGATGACACGGACACCGGTCATCTCGTAGCCCGCGAGGATGCCGAACTGCATGGCCTCCTGGCAGCCGGCGTCCACCGAAGGGATGTACTCCTTCGGGATACGACCACCGGTCACCTTGTTCACGAACTCGTACGAGGTGTCGCCACCCTCGAGCGGCTCGATGCCGATCTGCACCTTCGCGAACTGACCGGTACCACCGGTCTGCTTCTTGTGGGTGTAGTCGACGCGCTCGACGGCCTTGCGGATCGTCTCGCGGTAGGCCACCTGCGGCTTGCCGACGTTGGCCTCGACCTTGAACTCGCGCTTCATGCGGTCCACGAGGACCTCGAGGTGAAGCTCGCCCATACCGCCGATGACGGTCTGGCCGGTCTCCTCGTTGGTGTGCACCTGGAAGGAGGGGTCCTCCTCCGCGAGACGCTGGATGGCGACACCCAGCTTCTCCTGGTCACCCTTGGACTTGGGCTCGATCGCGACCTCGATGACCGGCGCCGGGAAGTCCATGGACTCCAGGATCACCGGGTTCTTCTCGTCGCAGAGCGTCTCACCGGTGGTGGTCTGCTTCAGGCCCATGACGGCGACGATGTCACCGGCGCCCACCGACTCGATCTCCTCACGCTTGTTGGCGTGCATGCGGTAGATCTTGCCGATGCGCTCCTTGCGGCCCTTGACGGAGTTCAGCACGGCGGTGCCGGACTCCAGGCGGCCGGAGTACACGCGGACGAAGGTGAGCTTGCCGAGGTGCGGGTCGCTCATGATCTTGAACGCCAGCGCCGACAGCGGCTCGTCGTCGGACGGCTTGCGCTTGACGACCTCCTCCGCGTTGTTGACCGCGTGGCCCTCGATGGCCTCGATGTCAACCGGAGACGGCAGGTAGCGCACGACCGCGTCGAGCAGGGGCTGGACACCCTTGTTCTTGAACGCGGTACCGCAGAACACCGGGGTCACCGTGGTGCCGGTGCCCTTGCCGGAGGCGATGGTGATACGACGGATCGCGGCGTACAGCTGCTCCACGGAAGGCTCCTCGCCCTCCAGGTACAGCTCCATGATCTCTTCGTCGTTCTCGGCCACGGCCTCGAGCAGCTTGCCGCGCCATTCCTCGGCAGCCTCGGTGTGGGTGTCCGGGATGTCGACGATGTCGTACATCTCGCCCTTGGTGGCCTCGGCGGACCACACGAAGGCCTTCATCGTCACCAGGTCGACGACACCCTTGAAGTCCGCCTCGGCGCCGATCGGCAGCTGCATGACCAGCGGCTGCGCGCCCAGACGGTCGGAGATCATGTCGACACAGCGGTGGAACTCGGCACCGGTGCGGTCGAGCTTGTTGACGAAGCAGATACGCGGCACGCCGTAGCGGTCCGCCTGACGCCACACGGTCTCGGACTGCGGCTCAACGCCGGCGACACCGTCGAACACCGTCACGGCACCGTCGAGCACGCGCAGGGAGCGCTCCACCTCGACGGTGAAGTCGACGTGACCCGGGGTGTCGATGATGTTGATGGTGTGGTCGACGTTCTCCAGCGGCCAGTGGCAGGTGGTGGCAGCAGAGGTGATCGTGATGCCACGCTCCTGCTCCTGCTCCATCCAGTCCATGGTGGCAGCGCCGTCGTGGACCTCACCGATCTTGTAAGACACACCGGTGTAGAACAGGATCCGCTCGGTGGTGGTCGTCTTGCCCGCGTCGATGTGGGCCATGATCCCGATGTTGCGGACCCTGGCCAGGTCAAGTGAAGTGGTAGCCATAAGGCTTCAGTCTTCTCTCGGTCTCGATGTGGGTAGCGACTACCAGCGGTAGTGCGCGAAGGCCTTGTTGGACTCGGCCATCTTGTGGGTGTCCTCGCGCTTCTTCACGGCCGCACCGAGGCCGTTGGAGGCATCGAGAAGCTCGTTGAGGAGACGCTCGGTCATGGTCTTCTCGCGACGGGCGCGGGAGTAACCGACCAGCCAGCGCAGCGCCAGGGTGTTGGCGCGGCCGGGCTTGACCTCGACCGGCACCTGGTAGGTGGCGCCACCGACACGGCGGGACTTGACCTCGAGGGTCGGCTTGATGTTCTCGAGAGCGCGCTTGAGCGTGATGACCGGGTCGTTGCCGGTCTTCTCGCGCAGGCCCTCCATGGCGCCGTAGACGATGCGCTCGGCGGTGGAGCGCTTGCCGTTCAGCAGCACCTTGTTGATCAGGGAGGTCACCAGAGGAGAGCCGTAGACCGGGTCGATGATGACCGGGCGCTTCGGGGCGGGGCCCTTACGAGGCATTCTTACTTCTCCTTCTTGGCGCCGTAACGGCTGCGAGCCTGCTTGCGGTTCTTGACACCCTGGGTGTCGAGCGAACCGCGGATGATCTTGTAGCGAACACCCGGCAGGTCCTTCACACGGCCGCCGCGCACGAGCACGATGGAGTGCTCCTGCAGGTTGTGTCCCTCACCCGGAATGTAAGCGGTGACCTCGATGCCGCTGGTCAGACGCACACGCGCGACCTTGCGGAGGGCCGAGTTCGGCTTCTTCGGGGTGGTCGTGAACACACGCGTGCAGACGCCGCGACGCTGGGGCGAACCCTCGAGTGCGGGCGTCTTGTTCTTTTCGACCTTGTCCTGCCGGCCCTTGCGGACCAGCTGCTGGATCGTAGGCACTACTTCTCCGGTTTCTGTGTGCCGATGGGTACAGCTAACCTGGAACGTCGCCGACCCACGCGGTCGGGTGTGTCGAATCCGCCGAACTCCCGCCGCAAGACGGAAAAGGCGCGAATTACGGTGGCCGCTCGTGACTCGCCGCACGGTTTGGAGGCACGCACAGGAGCCAGGGCACACCCCAGGCACAAGGTCTGAGCGTACCTACCTCATTCGCTGCGGTCAAAACAAATGGGACCCGGCCGCCTCCGAGTGCGGGCACTGTCAAGCCCGAGTACTGTAAGCGATCTTCGAAACCGCCGTCCGGACTGGTGAGCGGCACCTCTTCGGCCAAAGCGTCCGGTTGTCGCATGTTTCCCCCACCGGCACGGGAAGTACGTTGGCTGGTCGCTTCTATGCGGCGACTCGGCGAGCACAGGAGGGGCGCCATGGCCGGGGGGCGGACGCGCGCGTGGGACGACGACGGCTTCGACGACGCCGTCCCCTTTCTCGCACGGCTGGAGAAGCAGGACCGGGTGGCCCTGCTGGCTACCGGCCGGCCCCTGCGTTACCGCGCCCGGACGGTGCTCATGCACCAGGCCGAGCCCTCCGCCCACGTCGTACTGGTGCTGCACGGCTGGACCAAGGTCACAGCCACCGCGGCCAACGGCTACGAGGCCCTGCTCGCTCTGCGCGGGCCCGGTGACATCCTCGGCGAGGGTGCTGCGCTGAGCGGGCGGCACCGTGCCGCGACGGTGACGGCCCTCGAACCGGTGGAGGCGGTGGTCGTCGACCAGAGCCGCTTCACCGCCTTCCTGGCGGACAACCCGCGAGCGACGCTTCAGCTGCTGAGTCTGGCCACCGACCGGCAGCGATCGACCGACCGACGCCGGCTCCAGTGGGCCGCCCTGAGCGTGCGCGAGCGGCTGGCCGTCCTGCTGCTCGAGCTGGTCCGCACGCATGGCACCCGGACCGACGAGGGCATCTCGCTCACCATCGGCCTGAGCCAGCAGGAGTTCGCCGGCTCGGTCGGTTCCTCCAGAGAAGCGGTGGCCCGTCTCCTCAAGGAACTGAGAACCCGCCAAGTGCTCGTCACACGCCGGCGGCGCATCGTCGTGCTCCGCCCCGACGTACTGCGCCGCATCGCCGGCGAAGGTGCTGCCTGACGCACACCCGGCACGTTCTGTCTGTGCACGCGGTCACACTTCGTCCGCGTCATCCGCCCCTCCGCCACACGGCCGCGCACCGCCATCGTGCCGGTACACACACGAGCACGAGGGGAAAAGATGACCGATCCCGTGTACCGCACCATCCTGCTGTTCGACATCGAGCAGTTCGGCTCGCGCGACGACGTCGAGCAGGCCTATCTGCGCCGGATCCTGTACGACGTCGTGGACGCCACCCTGGTCACCGCCGGTGTCGAGGAGACCGCGGCCCTGCGCGCCGACCGCGGTGACTCCGTGATGGAGCTGATCGACACCCAGGTCTCCGTCCCCGCCCTCGTGAAGACCCTCTTGACCGAGACGCCCTCCCAGCTCCACAGCAAGAACCGCCTGCTCGCCGCCCACGCCCGGATGCGCCTGCGCATCGTCCTGTCCTCAGGGTACGTGGCTGTCGACGAGCTGAACGGCTGGGTCGGCTCGGATCTGAACCACGCGGTACGGCTCCTGAACGCGGACATCCTGCGGACCGCGCTCAAGCGACGCGCCGACGACTGCGTGCTGTGCGTGTCCAACGGGGTCTACGAAGGCGTCGTCCGGCATGGTCCCCTGGGCGTCCGCCCCGACGACTTCCACCGCGTCACTGTGGACACGAAGGAAGGGCCGACGGTGGCCTGGCTGCACGGCGCTCCCGTCCGGGACGCCGCTCGGCCTGTGCTCGGCGCCGCTCCCCCCGGCACCGTCGCCGACGCCCCGGCCCACACCAGCATCGCCGGCGACCAATACGGCGTCACCGGTGGCACCGTGAACGGTGATCTGCGCTTCGACCGCCCCGGCCGGGGAGATCGCGGATGAGCCAGGAGAAGACCGCCCCCACCGAGCCGGCCGAGGACCAGTCCCCGCAGGAGGCCGAGGAGAAGCAGGAGGACCGGTCGGGGGCACCGGAGAGGCAGCGGCAGGAGGCGTGGGTCGCGCGCAAGGCGCTGATCCAGCACGGTCCGTCGTACGTCATGTCCCTTGACCGCACCGCCTCCGCCACCCAGGTGGGCCGCGACCAGTTCGGCGTCAGCGGTGGCACGGTCAACGGCAACGTGAACAACTACTTCGGCGGCCCCGCCGAACCCGCCGAGCACTTCGCGGGCGTGGAGCCCCCGGAGCGGCTCGCCGAGCTGGCGGACGTCTTCTGCGGCTGCCCCAGCTTCGAGCAGGCGCTCGCTCGGCTCCGTACCGACAAGGTCGTCATCCTGTCCGGCGGCCGGGACTCGGGCCGTCGGTCCGCCGCGCTGATGCTGCTGCACCGCGTGACGGACGGAAGTGTGCGCCATCTCGTCCAGCCCGCTTCGCCTGCCGCGCTGCTCGCGCGTCTGGACAGCGCCGACGGATATCTGCTGCTGGACTTCGCGGCTCCCAGGAGCAACCCCCTGCGGGAGTCACACCTGATCGGCCTGCGAGACCGGCTGGAACGGTCCGGAGGCCACCTGGTGATCACGGTGGAACCCTCGGCGGCCCTGGACGACGTTCCGTTCGTCCGGTGGGAACCACCGCCGGCGGAGGACATGCTGCAGGCGCACGTCAGCCCGCGCGTCGGCGAGACGGCATGGCAGGAACTGCGCGGGATCACCCCGGTGAAGGACTTCCTCGCCCGGCAGCATCCCCCAGCCACGGTCGAGACGTTCGCCGGACGACTCGTCGCCGTGCACCGTGGTGAGGCCGAGGAGCAAGTGCTGGCCGACTTCAGCGAGCAGGCCGTGGAGGCGCAAATCGCCCGCTGGCTCACCGATGACCAGCGCAAGCTGCGCGACAAGGCGTTCCTCGTCTCGCTGGCCGTCTTCGACAAGGCCCCGTACGCGGTGGCCGCCGAACTGGCCGACGTCCTTTACGTACGACTGCAACACACGGCCGACCCCCACCAGTCGCCGGTCATCCCGTTGTTCGACAGTTCCCGGGAGGAGCGGCTCAGCCTGGCCCACGCGCGCGGCTACGTCGGCACGGAGGTCACCGAGTGGGGCGTGGTGGGCCAGTTCATCGCCGAGTTCCGTGCGGATCCCACGGCCAACGCGCTGCTGGAGGCCGTGTGGAACCTCCATCCCTCCGCCCGGCTTCCTCTCGTCGAGTGGATCAGGCACCTCGCCGAGGACGGCCGCCCCCTCGTGCGCACCCGGGCCGCGACGGCGACCGCCCTGTTGGCCAAGGCCGACTTCTCCTCCGCCATGGCGCACCTCGTCGAGCCCTGGGCGGACGCGCCGGACCCCGACTCCTGGCTGACCGCGGCCAACGCGCTCACTCTGGCCCACCTGCTGGAGGTCGACACCGTCCTCCCCGTCCTGCGGAAATGGTGCACCGGAGATGCCGACCGACGCCGTTGGACGGCCATTCGCGCATACAGCCTGCTCGGTCCGGTGGTACCGGACGAGACCCTGGACGTCCTGCTGAACGCGATCCAGGGTCAACCCCTCCCGGAGAGGGACGAGGACGGGGAGCTCGCCGAGGGCGCGCAGCAGTTCGCCGACGCCCTCGAACTGCTGCTGCTCGCGGTGCGCGAACCGGTGCTGAGCGCGCTCGCCGACCGCCTGGACAGTGGCCACACCGTCCGCGCCTATGCGGCCCTTGCCTTCTTGCAGGCGTGCAAGCAGACCGAACAGCCCGGTGATCGCCCGCTGGTCCTGCACTGGTACGCGGACGCCGTCACCGCCGATGAGGGGACCACCGCAGGGCACCTGGTGGCCTTCTGGCAGACGTTGATGGGCGACCGTACGTCCGGCGAGGAAGCACTGGACGTCCTCCGCTCCTGGGTGCGTCAGGCCGACGCGAGCCCGGAGAGCGAGTCGGCTCTTGCCGCACTGCTGCGGCACATCACCACCGAGCCGCCCAACGAGCGCCGCGTCGGCCATCTCCTGCGAACGCTCCGTGACTCACGGGTGTCCCCCTCACCGGCCGCCGGCCGCCTGCTGGACCACGTATCGGGACGCTGACGACGCACAGCTGAAGGAGACGAATCATGAACACGTCCACCGAGCCCGCGGGCCCCGCTCCGGCCGGGCCGTCGGAGGCCACGCTCGACTGGTTCCGCCAGCAACCCGAACGGCCCGATCCCGCGCTGGTGGTCGCCGACCCGGTCCGTACGGTCTGGCAGCTGCCCCGCTTCCGGCTCGGCGGCCGACGTTTCACCGGGCGAATCGACCACGCCTTGGTCTGTGTCACCCGGCAGGGATCGTACGAGACCTTCCTCCCGCCCGACCGGCCCACGTCGATGCGGCGCTACACAGCTCTGTACGAGGTGGACACCGGCCCGAACAGCTTCCGGCTGAAGGTCCCGCTGCCCAGCCGCGTGGACAGCTTCGAGTTCGAGGCCACCATCGATGTCAGATGGCACGTGGCTTCCCCGGAGCGGTTCGTCAGGAGCCAGGAACGAGACGTACCGGGCCTCGTGTCCCGGAAGCTGTTGCCACCGATGCGGGACGCCTCACGGAGGCACCGGATCGAGGACAGCGCCGCGGCCGAACAGACCGTCCGGCAGGCGGTGGACGAAGCCTCGTCCTGGATCGGCAGTCATCAGGGACTGCGCGTCGACTGCGCCGTCCGGTTGCGCCGGGATGCCGCCGAACGGTCTCACCAGGCAAGACTGCGCTCCGCCCGGCACGAAGCCGAGGCCGTGGGGTCGGAGCACGAGGCCGCCTCCCGCCGTGAACGGCTCGAAGGCGAGCGCCGGGCCGAGAGGATCGCCTTCTACGAAGACCAACTGGCCAAGGGCGGCATCGCCACGCTCGCCCTGCATCTGGCCGCGCACCCCAACGACACCCCTCTGGTCCTGAACCACCTCAGCGAGGAGCAGGCCAGGCTGGTGGAACACCAGCTTGGCCTGATCAGCAACGTCCTGGAGAACAGCCGGCTGGAGGACTACCTGATGGCGGGCCCTCACCAGGAGATCGCCACCCGGATGACTGCACTCCTACGCGCCACGTCCCTTTCCCACCAGGCCCCGCAGGCATCCGCGAAGACCCCGCGGCCGTCACTGGTCGAAAAGCGACCGGAGACGGGACCATGACGCCGACGCGCTCGACCTGGGACGGCCCCTCGGTACAGACAGGCACACGGCTCCTCGCCGATCTGCGTGCCGAGATCGCACGCGCGGATGCCAAGGCCGCCGTCCTGGCCGGCGTGCTGAGCCTGGCAAACGGTGCCCTCGCCGTGCTCCCGTCCGGGCACGCACAGCACGCACCGCCTGTCGCCGCCGTCTTGTGGTGGGCGGGCGCGGTCTGCCTCGTCATCGCGCTCCTCTCCCTGCTCCTGGCCGTCGTCCCACGGGGCGGTTCCACCCGTTGGGAGTCCGGCCGGCCACTGACCTACTTCGGGGACATCCACCGGGCGGCGCGGACCGGCGAGCTGCACGCGGCGCTGGCGGAGACCGGCCGGGACCCGTTGACGGCCGTGCTCCTCGCCCTCACCGAGGCCAGCCGTATCGCCGCCTGCAAACACTTGTGGATCCGTAGAGGTCTGATCGCTTTCGCCGCCGCCGCGTCACTGCTGTCCGGCTCCCTGCTCCTCGTCTGAACCGTGCTCGCCCCCTGCCCGTCAGCCCCCGGAAAGGAGCACCTTGTCCAGCCCCCATGAGGCGGAGAAGCCCGCGGCCACGTCCTTCGACCGTCCTGCGGACACCGGCTTCGGCTCCGCACGTGACGACCTTCGGTATCACACCGGCCGCGTCCATATCACCGCTCGTCAGCGCGGTGCGGACCTCACAGCCCTGGCCTGCCTCGTCCTCTACGTTCCCCACGCCCTCGCCAGCCTCGCTGTGGTCTTCGCCGCCTCGTACATCGTCGACGTGCTGAGCGGCCCGCCGTGGTGGGTCCCGGTCGGCTGCTGGACGGTCAGCGGGGCCCTCGTCTTCCACCGCCCCTGCGAGCGGATTCTGGCTCGTCGGGTGTTCGGCCTGCGCCATCCGGCACCGCAGGAGGCCGAGACGCTGCGAGCCGTGTGGCGGGAGGTCGCAGTCCGGGCCGGAATCGACGGTAGCGCTTACGACCTGTGGGTGGAGGACAGCCATGACATCAACGCCATGACGACGGCCGGCCACATCGTCGGTGTGACGAGCCATGCCCTACGTGCCCTCACACCGGCCCGCCTCGCCGGCGTGCTCGCCCATGAGCTGGGCCATCACGCCCGGGGCCACACATGGGCCTCTCTGCTGGCCTTCTGGTACGCGTTGCCCGGCCGACTCGTCTGGCGGCTGCTGCGCCGGCTGGCCACACGCGTCGAACGTCTCCCGACGGGCGCGGCCATTCTCACGGGCGGACTCCTCTGCGTCGCTCTCGTGGCTCTGGCCACCGCGACCTACGGGCTCATCTTCCTGCCCCTGGCCACGCCCTACCTGGCTGCCGCCGTCTCCCGGCGCTCGGAGCTGCGGGCTGATGCGCATGCCGCCGGGCTCGGTTTCGAGACGGAGCTCGTGGCCGTGCTCAGCGAGGAACACGAGTGGGCCGACAGACGGCAGCCCGCTCGCGCGAAGCCCGGCACCCTGCCAGTGAACGAATCCATCTTCACACGGCTGCTCGCCGAACACCCGGATGTCCACACCCGCCTGCACCACCTGCGGAAGCGGATGGAGAACCGGCGGTGAAAAGCGAAGGGCGGCCACCCCGTAACGGAGTGGCCGCCCTTCATGCTGCTCGCTTACTGGTTGTACGGACCGTAGTCGTAGTCCTCCAGCGGGACGGCCTGGCCGGAGCCGGTGCCGAACGGCGAGTAGTCGATGTCGTCGTAGCCGACGGCCGAGTACATCGCGGCCTTGGCCTCCTCGGTCGGCTCGACCCGGATGTTGCGGTAGCGGGACAGACCCGTACCGGCCGGGATGAGCTTACCGATGATGACGTTCTCCTTGAGGCCGATGAGGCTGTCGGACTTGGCGTTGATCGCCGCGTCCGTCAGGACTCGGGTCGTCTCCTGGAAGGAGGCGGCCGACAGCCAGGATTCCGTCGCCAGCGAGGCCTTGGTGATACCCATCAGCTGCGGACGACCGGAGGCCGGGTGACCGCCCTCCTGGACCACACGACGGTTCTCCTGCTCGAAGCGGGAGCGCTCGACCAGCTCGCCGGGCAGCAGCTCGGCGTCGCCGGACTCGATGATCGTCACGCGGCGCAGCATCTGCCGGATGATGATCTCGATGTGCTTGTCGTGGATCGACACACCCTGCGAGTTGTAGACCTTCTGGACCTCGCCGACCAGGTGGACCTGGACGGCACGCTGGCCCAGGATGCGCAGCACGTCGTGCGGGTTGGTGGCACCCACGGTGAGCTGCTGGCCCACCTCGACGTGGTCGCCCTCGCGGACCAGGACCTTGGCACGCTTCGAGATCGGGTACGCCGTCTCGTCGCTGCCGTCGTCCGGGGTGACGACGATCTTCTTGGTCTTCTCGGTCTCCTCGATGCGGACGCGACCGGACGCCTCGGAGATCGGGGCGACACCCTTCGGGGTACGGGCCTCGAAGAGCTCGACGACACGCGGCAGACCCTGGGTGATGTCGTCACCGGCCACACCACCGGTGTGGAAGGTACGCATCGTCAGCTGGGTACCGGGCTCACCGATGGACTGGGCGGCGATGATGCCGACCGCCTCACCGATGTCGACCAGCTTGCCGGTGGCGAGCGAACGGCCGTAGCACATCGCGCAGGTACCGACGGCGGACTCGCAGGTCAGGACCGAGCGGGTCTTGACCTCCTCGACGCCACGGGAGACCAGTTCCTCGATGAGGACGTCACCCAGGTCGGTGCCGGCCGGGGCCAGCACCTGGCCGTCGACCACGATGTCCTCGGCGAGGCAGCGCGCGTACACGGACGTCTCGACGTTCTCCGCCTTGCGCAGCACGCCGTCGGCGCCGCGCTCGGCGATCCGCAGCCTCAGACCGCGCTCGGTGCCGCAGTCCTCCTCGCGGATGATGACGTCCTGCGAGACGTCCACCAGACGACGGGTGAGGTAACCCGAGTCGGCGGTACGCAGAGCGGTGTCCGCCAGACCCTTACGGGCACCGTGCGTGGAGATGAAGTACTCCAGCACGGACAGACCCTCACGGAAGGACGCCTTGATCGGACGCGGGATCGTCTCGTTCTTGGCGTTCGACACCAGACCACGCATACCGGCGATCTGCCGCATCTGCATCATGTTTCCTCGGGCACCCGAGTCAACCATCATGAAGATGGGGTTCGTCTTGGGGAAGTTCTCGTTCATCGCCTCGGCGACCTCGTTGGTCGCCTTGGTCCAGATCGCGATGAGCTCCTGAGTGCGCTCTTCCTTGGTGATCAGACCGCGCTCGTACTGCTTCTGGACCTTCTCGTCCTGCGCCTCGTAGCCGCGGACGATCTCCTTCTTCGCCTCGGGAACGACGACGTCGGAGATGGCCACGGTGACACCGGAACGGGTGGCCCAGTAGAAGCCGGCCGCCTTCAGGTTGTCGAGCGTCGCCGCCACGATCACCTTGGGGTAGCGCTCGGCCAGGTCGTTGACGATCTCGGAGAGCTGCTTCTTGCCCACCGAGTAGTCGACGAACGGGTAGTCCTCGGGCAGCAGCTCGTTGAAGAGCGCGCGGCCCAGGGTGGTGCGCAGGCGGAACGAGTCACCCTGCTGCCACTCGGGCTCGCCCTCCTCGCGGGCCGGCGGCGTCCAGCCCCGCGGCGGGATGGTGCCCACCGGGAAGCGGATGTCGATCTGCGACTGCAGCGCCAGCTCACCGGCGTCGAACGCCATGATCGCCTCGGCCGTGGAGCCGAACGCGCGGCCCTCGCCCTTGGTGTCACGCAGCTCGCCGTCGGTGGTGAGGAAGAACAGACCGAGGACCATGTCCTGGGTCGGCATCGTCACCGGACGGCCGTCGGCCGGCTTGAGGATGTTGTTCGAGGACAGCATCAGGATGCGGGCCTCGGCCTGCGCCTCCGCGGACAGCGGCAGGTGCACGGCCATCTGGTCACCGTCGAAGTCCGCGTTAAACGCGGTGCACACGAGCGGGTGGATCTGGATGGCCTTGCCCTCGACCAGCTGCGGCTCGAAGGCCTGGATGCCGAGGCGGTGCAGGGTGGGAGCACGGTTCAGCAGCACCGGGTGCTCGGCGATGACCTCTTCGAGGACGTCGTACACGACCGTGCGGCCGCGCTCCACCATGCGCTTGGCGCTCTTGATGTTCTGCGCGTGGTTCAGGTCGACCAGGCGCTTCATCACGAACGGCTTGAACAGCTCCAGCGCCATCGCCTTGGGCAGACCGCACTGGTGCAGCTTCAGCTGCGGGCCGACGACGATGACGGAACGCGCCGAGTAGTCGACACGCTTGCCGAGCAGGTTCTGACGGAATCGACCCTGCTTACCCTTCAGCATGTCGCTGAGGGACTTCAGCGGACGGTTGCCGGGGCCCGTGACCGGGCGACCACGACGGCCGTTGTCGAAGAGCGCGTCGACGGCCTCCTGGAGCATGCGCTTCTCGTTGTTCACGATGATCTCGGGCGCGCCGAGGTCGAGAAGCCGCTTCAGGCGGTTGTTGCGGTTGATGACACGGCGGTACAGGTCGTTCAGGTCGGAGGTCGCGAAGCGGCCACCGTCCAGCTGCACCATCGGACGCAGGTCCGGCGGGATGACCGGGACGCAGTCCAGGACCATGCCCTTGGGGCTGTTGGAGGTCTGCAGGAACGCGGAGACGACCTTCAGCCGCTTCAGGGCGCGGGTCTTCTTCTGGCCCTTGCCGGTGCGGATGATCTCGCGGAGCTTCTCGGCCTCCTCCTCGAGGTCGAAGGACTCCAGGCGCTTCTGCAGCGCGGCGGCGCCCATCGAGCCGTCGAAGTAGGTGCCGAAGCGGTCGCGCAGCTCGCGGTAGAGCAGCTCGTCGCCCTCGAGGTCCTGGACCTTGAGGTTCTTGAACCGGTTCCACACCTCGTCGAGGCGGTCGATCTCGCGCTGCGCGCGGTCGCGCAGCTGCTTCATCTCGCGCTCGGCACCCTCGCGCACCTTGCGGCGCACGTCGGCCTTGGCGCCCTCGGCCTCCAGCTCGGCCAGGTCGGTCTCGAGCTTCTTGGCGCGGGCCTCGAGGTCGGCGTCGCGGCGGTTCTCGATCTGCTGACGCTCGACCGAGACGTGCGCCTCCAGGGAGGGCAGGTCGCGCTGACGGCGCTCCTCGTCGACGTACGTGATCATGTACGCCGCGAAGTAGATGACCTTCTCGAGGTCCTTCGGCGCCAGGTCCAGCAGGTAGCCGAGGCGCGAGGGGACACCCTTGAAGTACCAGATGTGGGTGACGGGAGCGGCCAGCTCGATGTGGCCCATCCGCTCACGGCGCACCTTGGCGCGCGTGACCTCGACGCCACAGCGCTCGCAGATGATGCCCTTGAAGCGGACGCGCTTGTACTTGCCGCAGTAGCACTCCCAGTCCCGGGTCGGACCGAAGATCTTCTCGCAGAAGAGTCCGTCCTTTTCGGGCTTGAGGGTGCGGTAGTTGATGGTCTCGGGCTTCTTGACCTCGCCGTGGCTCCACTGACGGATGTCGTCAGCGGTGGCCAGGCCGATCCGGAGCTCGTCGAAGAAGTTGACGTCGAGCACTATGCGTCAATCCCTCTCAGGGTCGTAAGTCTGTGGTCTGTACGGGGGCCTGGGGGTCGGCGGGGCCCCTGGTCGGTCAGGGGCCCCGCCGGCTCCCGTCAGACCTCTTCGACGCTGCTCGGCTCGCGCCGGGACAGGTCGATACCGAGCTCCTCCGCAGCGCGGAAGACGTCCTCGTCGGTGTCGCGCATCTCGATGGACATACCGTCGCTGGACAGCACCTCCACGTTCAGGCAGAGCGACTGCATCTCCTTGATGAGCACCTTGAAGGACTCGGGGATGCCGGGCTCGGGGATGTTCTCGCCCTTGACGATGGCCTCGTAGACCTTCACGCGGCCGGTGACGTCGTCGGACTTGATGGTCAGCAGCTCCTGCAGCGCGTAAGCGGCGCCGTAGGCCTCGAGTGCCCACACCTCCATCTCACCGAACCGCTGGCCACCGAACTGGGCCTTACCACCCAGCGGCTGCTGGGTGATCATCGAGTACGGGCCGGTCGAACGGGCGTGCAGCTTGTCGTCGACCAGGTGGTGCAGCTTCAGGATGTACATGTAGCCGACCGAGATCGGGTCCGGGAACGGCTCACCGCTACGGCCGTCGAACAGCCGCGCCTTGCCGGACGGGAGCACCATGCGCTCGCCGTCGCGGTTCGGGATGGTGTGCTGCAGCAGACCCGCCAGCTCGTCCTCGCGGGCACCGTCGAAGACCGGGGTGGCGACGTTGGTGCGCGGGGCGACCTTGTCGGCACCGATGGCCTGCAGACGCTGCGCCCACTCGTCCGCGAGGCCGGAGACGTCCCAGCCGCGGCTGGCGAGCCAGCCGAGGTGGATCTCCAGGACCTGTCCCGGGTTCATTCGGGACGGCACACCCAGCGGGTTGAGGATGATGTCGACCGGGGTGCCGTCCTCCAGGAACGGCATGTCCTCGATCGGCAGGATCTTGGAAATGACACCCTTGTTGCCGTGACGGCCGGCGAGCTTGTCACCGTCGGTGATCTTGCGCTTCTGCGCGACGTAGACGCGGACCAGCTGGTTCACGCCCGGCGGCAGCTCGTCGCCCTCCTCGCGGTCGAAGACGCGCACGCCGATGACCTTGCCGGTCTCACCGTGCGGCACCTTCAGCGAGGTGTCACGGACCTCACGGGCCTTCTCACCGAAGATCGCGCGCAGCAGGCGCTCCTCGGGGGTCAGCTCGGTCTCACCCTTCGGGGTGACCTTGCCGACGAGGATGTCACCGGCGATGACCTCGGCACCGATGCGGATGATGCCGCGCTCGTCGAGGTCGGCGAGGACCTCCTCGGAGACGTTCGGGATGTCCCGGGTGATCTCCTCGGGGCCCAGCTTGGTGTCACGGGCGTCGACCTCGTGCTCCTCGATGTGGATCGAGGAGAGGACGTCGTCCTGCACGAGGCGCTGCGACAGGATGATCGCGTCCTCGTAGTTGTGACCCTCCCACGGCATGAACGCCACGAGCAGGTTCTTGCCGAGGGCCATCTCGCCGTTCTGGGTGGCCGGACCGTCGGCGAGGACCTGGCCCTCGATGACGCGGTCGCCCTCGTTGACGATGACCTTCTGGTTGACCGAGGTGCCCTGGTTGGAGCGGGCGAACTTGGCCAGGCGGTACGTGATGTACGTGCCGTCGTCGTTGGCGGTGGTGATGTAGTCCGCGGAGACCTCCTGGACCACACCGGCCTTCTCGGCCTTGACGACGTCGCCGGCGTCGACGGCGGAGCGGTACTCCATGCCGGTACCGACGAGCGGGGCCTCCGACTTAATCAGCGGAACGGCCTGGCGCATCATGTTCGCGCCCATGAGGGCACGGTTGGCGTCGTCGTGCTCGAGGAACGGGATCATGGCGGTCGCGACCGACACCATCTGGCGCGGCGAGACGTCCATGTAGTCCACGTCCTCGGGGCCGACGTAGTCGACCTCGCCGCCACGGCGGCGGACCAGGACGCGGCTCTCCTCGAAGCGGAGGTCGCTGGTCAGCGGCGCGTTGGCCTGCGCGATGACGAAGCGGTCCTCCTCGTCGGCGGTCAGGTAGTCGACCTCGTCGGTGACCTGGCCGTCGATGACCTTGCGGTACGGGGTCTCGACGAAACCGAACGCGTTGACCCGGCCGTAGGAGGCGAGCGAGCCGATCAGACCGATGTTCGGGCCTTCGGGCGTCTCGATCGGGCACATGCGGCCGTAGTGCGAGGGGTGCACGTCACGGACCTCGAAGCCGGCCCGCTCACGGGACAGACCACCGGGGCCGAGCGCCGACAGACGGCGCTTGTGCGTCAGACCAGACAGCGGGTTGTTCTGGTCCATGAACTGCGACAGCTGGCTGGTGCCGAAGAACTCCTTGATGGAGGCGACGACCGGCCGGATGTTGATCAGGGTCTGCGGCGTGATCGCCTCGACGTCCTGGGTCGTCATGCGCTCGCGCACGACGCGCTCCATACGGGCCAGACCCGTACGGACCTGGTTCTGGATCAGCTCGCCGACGCTGCGCAGGCGGCGGTTGCCGAAGTGGTCGATGTCGTCGGTCTCGACGACGACCGTCTCGCCGTTGTCACCGGTGGTCTCGGTCTCGCCGGCGTGCAGCTTCACCAGGTACTTGATCGTCGCGATGATGTCCTCGACGGTCAGGATGCCCGCGTCCAGCGGGGTGTCCGTACCCAGCTTCTTGTTGACCTTGTAGCGGCCGACCTTGGCGAGGTCGTAGCGCTTGGGGTTGAAGTAGAGGTTCTCCAGCAGCGTCTGCGCGGCCTCGCGCGTGGGGGGCTCGCCCGGGCGCAGCTTGCGGTAGATGTCGAGCAGCGCGTCGTCCTGGCCCTGGGTGTGGTCCTTCTCCAGGGTGGCGCGCATCGACTCGTAGTCGCCGAACTCCTCAAGGATCTGCTCGGTGGTCCAGCCGAGCGCCTTCAGCAGTACGGTGACCGACTGCTTGCGCTTGCGGTCGATGCGGACACCGACCATGTCGCGCTTGTCGATCTCCATCTCCAGCCAGGCACCCCGGGACGGGATGATCTTGGCGGAGAAGATGTCCTTGTCGGACGTCTTGTCGATGCTGGAGTCGAAGTAGACACCGGGGGAACGGACCAGCTGCGACACCACGACACGCTCGGTGCCGTTGATGACGAAAGTGCCCTTGTTCGTCATGAGCGGGAAGTCGCCCATGAAGACCGTCTGGGACTTGATCTCACCGGTCTCGTTGTTGGTGAACTCGGCGGTGACGAAGAGCGGGGCGGCGTACGTGAAGTCGCGCTCCTTGCACTCGTCGATGGAGTTCTTCGGCGGCTCGAAGCGGTGGTCCCGGAACGTCAGCGACATCGACCCGGAGAAGTCCTCGATCGGGGAGATCTCCTCGAAGATCTCCTCCAGACCGGACTTGGTGGGGACGTCCTGACCGTTCTCCAGAGCCTCCTCGACCCGAGTCTGCCAGGCGGTGTTGCCGAGCAGCCAGTCAAAGCTCTCGGTCTGCAGCGCGAGCAGGTTCGGAACCTCGAGGGGCTCCTTGATCTTTGCAAAGGAGATGCGCAGCGGGGCGGTGCTGGCGCCGTTGTTCGTATTCGCGGTCGAGGCAGTGCGCGAGGCGGCCAAGAGGGGGTCCTTCCGAGGGCTCGGACTCACTACGCGCGTACCGGTCCCTCTCCTGTACACAGGGACGGAAACCCCAGGTCGGGGGGCATCGGTCGACTGTGCTCAAGTGAGGGCAGACCCCTGGTGACGGGCAGGGGACAGCTAACAGGCAGCGCAAAGGGTCAGTGTAGCCACTTGGCACACTGATGTCCAGCGCGGGTTTTCGAAGACCCTCGTTGTGCTCAACGCCTCTCTCAACGCCCTCGGCATCCTGCCCTCAACGCACGTTGATACTGCCCTCTTCGTCGTCGATCCATGCCTCGGATTCGGATCCTTGTGACGACGCGTCCTGAGAATTGCGCGCTGCGTGCGGTTCGTCAAGGGTTCCTTGCCGGAACCGGGGCGTCCGGAGACACGACGAAGATCACCTTACCCCGCACGAACACAGGTGCAAGGCAGCCCTCGCCAGGCTCCGGGGAACGCCGAAGGGCGACCACCCAGATGGATGATCGCCCTTCGGTGCGTTCGCGTTACAGCCCTAGCGGGCCGCTGTGGCGGTCGCGAAGGTCTTACTTGACCTCGACGGAGGCACCGGCGCCCTTGAGGGCCTCGGCGGCCTTGTCAGCGGCCTCCTTGTTGACCTTCTCGAGGACCGGCTTCGGGGTGCCGTCGACGAGGTCCTTGGCCTCCTTCAGACCCAGGGAGGTCAGCTCACGCACGACCTTGATGACCTGGATCTTCTTGTCGCCGGCGCCGGTGAGGATGACGTCGAACTCGTCCTTCTCCTCCTCGGCCTCGGCGGCGGCACCACCGGCGGCACCGCCGGCCACGACGACCGGGGCGGCAGCGGCAGCGGTGACGTCGAACTTCTCCTCGAACGCCTTCACGAACTCGGAGAGCTGGATCAGGGTCATGCCCTCGAACTCGGCGAGCAGTTCGTCCTGGGTGAGAGCCATGATGGCTTTCCTTCCACTAAATCGGCTGGTGCCGGATGTACATGAATGGCGGGCGTACGTTCGGCCCGCTACGACCGCTGCCTGACGGCTGCGGTCATGATGCGAGCCGAATTACTCGGCACCGCCCTGCTCGGCCTGCTTGGCGCGCAGCGCGTCCACGGTGCGGACGAGCTTCGACGGCAGCGCCTGGAAGACGGAGGCAGCCTGGGACTGCTTCGCCTTGAAGGCACCGGCCAGCTTGCTGAGCAGAACCTCGCGGGACTCGAGGTCCGCAAGCTTCTTGATCTCGTCGGCGGACAGCGCCTTGCCGTCAAGGACACCGCCCTTGATGACGAGATTCGGGTTCTCCTTGGCGAAGTCACGCAGACCCTTCGCCGACTCCACCGGGTCACCGGTGACGAAGGCGACGGCCGTCGGGCCAGCGAAGAGCTGGTCCTCCAGCGTGATCCCGGCCTCCTTGGCCGCAATCTTGGTCAGCGTGTTCTTCACCACGGCGTACTGGGCGTTCTCACCGAGCGACCGGCGCAGCGTCTTGAGCTGCGCCACGGTGAGACCGCGGTACTCGGTCAGCACGGCGGCGTTGGAGCTGCGGAACTTGTCCGTCAGCTCCGCAACCGCGGCAGCCTTGTCGGGCCTCGCCATAGAGCCTCGGCCTCCTTCCGGGTGATTCGGACCGCGCGGACCCGAAGGAGGACTGGGAAAAAGAAACGCCCCGGCGCAGGCGCACGGGGCGGACTCGACCGGCCTTGCACACGCTCGGCGCGTGCACTCCGGGAGTACTTCCACAGTCACCTGCGCGGGTCGCCCACTTTTCAGCGGATCCTTCGGCCACCGCACCCTCATGAGAGCGCACGGCAACGACCAGCGGTCTTTGGCTTCTCCCAGAGAGTACGGGACCGTCTCCCCACAGAGCAAATCGGACCGTTTACGGCGGGGATGCGGTGGGGATAGGGCGACGGACCGACGGCACGCCGGAGCCACGACGCGAGCGGGGACCGGAGCCGGACCGGGGCCCAGGCGGGGGCGGGGATACGGCGGAGGGCCCGGGCCGGGGGGGCGGCCCGTACCGCGGTGATCCGGGGCATGCTCGGAGGCCCGGACAGGGACGCCGGCCGGGCCGCTTCCGGCGGTACGGCGGCGGGTCCGCACGCGGCGCAAGAGGGAACCGGCGGGCCCGGGGACGTGGCCGCGGTACTACGGCGAGCCGTGCCCGGGAGGCGGCCGGTGCTGCGGCGAACCGACGCACGGCCGAGGCGCCGGCGGGGCCAGGGCCAGCGGTACGGCGGGCGGGTCCGCACAGGTACCTTCACGGTACGGCGGACACGCCACACGAGCGGGGAATCAGCCCTGAGGACCCGTGACGGGCCGGGGGCTCCCCTGGCGCTCCAAGGCGGGGCCGTGGGGCGTACCCGACGCCCGGCCGGGGCCGGCTACAGGCCCGGGCCCGCGCCCCGACCCGCAAGAGCCACCCGCAGGCCGGCCGGACCCCGGGGCCTGCCGGCGGGGTCGGGGGCGTGCGCGGGGCGCTGTGCGACCGGGAGCAGGCTCAGGGGGCCGGCGGCGTCGGTTGGGTCAGGAGGCGGTGCCCGTGCCCGTGCCGCCCGTGGCCATGCCGCCGGACTTCATCATCTCCGCGAAGTCCTTGGTGTCGCCGGCCGGCGGGGCCTCGGCGGTGACCTTCACGCCGTAGTCCGAGTAGAACGTCGTGTTGTTCAGGGTGCCGTTGGCGGTGTCGGCCTTCTCGGTCTTCTTGATCAGGAGGTCCTGGTCGTTGACCCAGATGTCGATGGTCTCGGTGGTGATGCCGGCCTGGCTGAGCTGCTTCTTCAGGGCCGCCATCTGGTCGGCGCCGAGGTTGCTGGTCTTGTCGGCGAGGGTGGCGACGTCGACCTTGCCGGAGTAGTGCGTGGTCTGGACGCCGGAGACCTTCTCCTCGCCGACCTTCTTCACGTCACCGGAGGCCAGCAGCATCTTCACGGACTGGTTCGGCGTGGCGTTCTGCAGCTGGTCCTTCATGTACGACCCGGACGCGCCGCCGAGCTTGGCGAGGTCGTCGTAGGAGTACTTGATCCAGTGCTTGCCGCCGCCCGCCTGCTGGGCGTACGTCTCGCTCATGTGCGCGTAGTAGGCGTCCGGCAGATACCGGGCCTCCATCGACTGGGTGCCGGCCTTCTTCATCAGCTCGGCCATCTTGCCGCCGGTGTAGGTGATGGTCAGGTTGCCCTTGAGACCGTCGTTCCAGGTGAGGGCGCCGTTCGCGGTCATCGACATGAGGTCGCCGAGGGACGTCGTGGAGCGCACCTTCGCCGAGTCGGCCTGGTCGGTGGACTTCTCCACGGACCGCAGCGCGGCGATCGGGCTGAGGTGTATCGCGCCCTTGCCGGCCGCCTTGTCACCGCCCTTGTCACCGCCCTTGTCCGAGTCGGAGGAGCCGCAGGCGGCCACTCCGGTCAGCGCGGCCACCACCGCGATGGAAAGGGTCGCCCGGCGCACGGTCGTGCTCTTCATCTGCTCCCACCCCTGTTGAGTGTCCTGTGCCTGCACCGTAGCCCAGGCCACTGACACTCGTTCGAAAGGACGTACACAGAAAGGACGGGCCCGGAACCGGAGAGGTTCCAGGGCCCGCCCTTTTTGTTTACGCGTCCCTGACGCGGCTACCGCGCTGAGCCGGGGCTCAGACGGCGGCCGGGTCCTCCTCGACGAGGAGGTTGCGGGTGCGGTTCGGGTCGACCGGAATGCCGGGGCCCATCGTGGTGGTGATGGCGGCCTTCTTGATGTAGCGACCCTTGGCGGCGGACGGCTTCAGACGGAGGATCTCCTCCAGCGCGGCGCCGTAGTTCTCCACCAGCTTGTCGTCGTCGAAGGACGCCTTGCCGATGATGAAGTGCAGGTTCGAGTGCTTGTCGACGCGGAACTCGATCTTGCCGCCCTTGATGTCGGTGACGGCCTTGGCCACGTCAGGGGTGACGGTGCCGGTCTTCGGGTTCGGCATCAGACCACGCGGGCCGAGGACACGGCCGAGGCGGCCGACCTTGCCCATGAGGTCCGGGGTGGCGACGACGGCGTCGAAGTCCAGACGGCCCTTCGCCACCTCGTCGATCAGCTCGTCGGCACCGACGATGTCGGCGCCCGCGGCACGCGCGGCCTCGGCACGGTCGCCGGTCGCGAAGACCAGGACCCGGGCGGTCTTACCGGTGCCGTGCGGAAGGTTCACGGTGCCACGGACCATCTGGTCGGCCTTGCGCGGGTCGACACCCAGACGGAAGGCGACCTCGACGGTGGCGTCGAACTTGGTCGTGGAGGTCTCCTTGGCGAGACGGACGGCCTCGAGCGGGGCGTACAGCTTCTCCCGGTCGACCTTGGCGTCCGCAGCGCGGAGAGCCTTGCTGCGCTTGCTCACAACTTGCTCCTGTGTGTTCTGAAAGGAGTCGTGGTCCCTGGGCCGAGCAGGCCCTGCCACGTGCGGCCGCGAAATGCGGGCAGCCGCATGACTGCTACGAAGGTGGGGTTCAGCCCTCGACCGTGACGCCCATGGAACGCGCGGTACCGGCGATGATCTTCGCGGCGGCGTCCAGGTCGTTCGCGTTCAGGTCGGGCATCTTGGTCTGGGCGATCTCGCGGACCTGCGCCTGGGTGATCTTGGCGACCTTGGTCTTGTGCGGCTCGCCGGAGCCCTTCTCGATGCCCGCGGCCTTGAGGATCATCTTCGCGGCCGGCGGCGTCTTGGTGACGAAGGTGAAGGAACGGTCCTCGTAGACCGTGATCTCCACCGGGATGACCCAACCGCGCTGCGACTCGGTCGCGGCGTTGTAGGCCTTGCAGAACTCCATGATGTTGACGCCGTGCTGGCCCAGCGCCGGGCCGACCGGCGGGGCCGGGTTGGCGGCGCCGGCCTGGATCTGGAGCTTGATGAGCCCCGTGACCTTCTTCTTCTTGGGAGGCATGCTCTCTCCGGGTCCTTACTGAGAGGTTGATGGCCGCCTGCGACTAACGGATCCATGCCGTTGCACGATCCCGCAGATGGCATACCGCACAACGATAGCCGCTTTCCCCACGAGTCAAGAAATCCCCCAGGTCAGGGGTCCTGTACGAGGTCCTCGGGACGCCGGTCGCGCAGCACGTGCACGGCCGCGGCGAGCAGCGCGAGCAGGCTCGCGCCCACGGGCACGGCGAGCAGCGCGGCGACCGTCCCGCGCCCGGTGTCGGCGGCGAGCGCCACCCGCTGCGGCTCGCCGGGCGCGGCGCGCACGGACACCGTGTCGCCCTCGGCGTGGCCCCCCGCGCGCGTACCGACCGGCAGGCCGGCGGTCACCCGCTCCCCCGCGAGGGAGTACGTCACCGTGCAGCGGCCGAGGAGGCAGGCCCCGTCGTGGAAGGTGGCCGCGACCGGCTCGGCGCCGCGCAGTCCGGTGCGCTGCCAGGCCGCCGGCACGCAGACGGCGTACAGCAGGACCAGCGGCACCAGCACGGCCACGGCGACGAGGGCGGGCCGGACACGGCGGAAGCGCCCCGGGCCGGTGTTCACCGGCGGGGCGCTTCCGGGGTGTGTGCTCAGTTCTTCTGGATCTGGTCGAAGGACAGCTCGACCGGGGTCTCCCGGCCGAAGATCTCGACCAGGCCCTTGACCTTCTTGGAGTCGGGGTTGATCTCGTTGATGGTCGCCTGGAGCGTGGCGAACGGGCCGTCGGTGACGGTGACCGAGTCGCCGACCTCGAAGTCCAGCACCTGGACCTCGACCTTGCGCTGCGGGGCGGGCTTGCCCGCGGCCTCGGCGGCCTCGCGGGCGGCCTTGTCCTCGGCCTCCGGGGCGAGCATCTTGACGATCTCGTCCAGGGTCAGCGGGTAGGGGTCGTAGGCGTTGCCGACGAAGCCGGTGACGCCCGGGGTGTTGCGGACGACGCCCCAGGACTCGTTGGTCAGGTCCATGCGGACCAGGACGTAACCCGGCAGCTTGTTCTGCTTGATCGTCTTGCGGTCGCCGTTCTTGATCTGGACGACCTCCTCCTGCGGCACCTCGGCCTGGAAGATGTAGTCCTCGACGTTCAGCGAGACGGCGCGCTGCTCCAGGTTGGTCTTCACGCGGTTCTCGTAACCGGCGTAGGTGTGGATGACGTACCACTCGCCGGGCAGGGTGCGCAGTTCCTCGCGCAGGGCCTCGACCGGGTCGACCGGGGCGGCAGGCTCGGCCTCCGCGGTCTCCTCGACGGCTTCCTCGGCGGCCTCGTCGCCCTCGTCCTCGGAGTCGTCCTCGTCCTCGGCGTCCTCGGCGTGCACGGCGGCCTCCTCGGCCGGCTCCCCCGCCTCGGCCTCGGCAGCCTCGAACTCGTCCTGGTCGTCCGCGCCCTCGACGATGTCGAGCTCGTCGTCCACCGTCTCGGCAGCCACCCCGCGGGGCTCAGTGGCGTCGTCGTTCAGGTTCGGGTCAGACACGATGGCTGCTTCTTCCTGGATACATAGGGGTGGAACATGCGAAAAGGGGCGCCGGTACCACGGCGCCCTTCGCTTTTGGCTCAGCCGAAGACGTACTTGGCCGCGTGGTCGAGCCCATAGTCAATCACGGTCACCAGAGCGATCATGATGACGACGAAGAAGATCACCACGGTGGTGTACGAAGTCAGCTGATTGCGCGTCGGCCAGACGACCTTGCGGAGCTCCGCGATGATCTGGCGGTAGAAGGTGGCGAGGCGCTTCAGCGGGCCCTTCTTGGCGCGCTTTCCGCCCTTGCGGGCCTTCTTGGACTCGGGCACCTCGTCCTGGGCATCAGGCGTGTCGATGGAGCCTACGGCGTCCGTCATAGTCCTCACCTGATCCCGGGTCGTGGCCGTGCCGCGCCCGGTTTCTGAGCCGCACGGCGGTGCATTGCTGTACGTACATGCGCACACATCCTGGCGGTGTGTGTAGCAGGGCCGGAGGGACTTGAACCCCCAACCGCCGGTTTTGGAGACCGGTGCTCTACCAATTGAGCTACGACCCTTTGTGTGTCCCCCAACGTACCGCATCCGACCGGGTGCCCGTTGTGCACCGGCCAGGCGGCGGCCGTCGAGAGGCCAACGAGGTGAGAGTGTACGTGTTCCGGGGCCCGGCGTCGAACAGAAAGTGCTCGTCGGGATCCCGGAAGGGAAGATCGTCCTGGCCGGGGGCCGGATTCGGACCCCTGTTCACCCCTCGGCCACTGGCTGCCCAGTCTGTGAAACCCGTGTGCCGGGGACATTTCCGGTCTGGAACGATGGGCCGCATGAGCGCTGCAATCCCTCCCACCGAGCGCCGGGTCTCCGCCCGAGTCGGCGCGATCTCCGAGTCCGCCACCCTCGCCGTGGACGCCAAGGCCAAGGCCCTGAAGGCCGCCGGGCGTCCGGTGATCGGCTTCGGCGCCGGTGAGCCCGACTTCCCGACCCCGGACTACATCGTCGAGGCGGCCGTCGAGGCCTGCAAGAACCCCAAGTTCCACCGCTACACCCCGGCCGGCGGCCTGCCCGAGCTGAAGGCCGCGCTCGCCGCCAAGACGCTGCGCGACTCCGGCTGGGAGCCCGACGTCTCCCAGATCCTGGTCACCAACGGCGGCAAGCAGGCCATCTACGAGGCCTTCGCCGCGATCCTCGACCCGGGCGACGAGGTCATCGTCCCGGCGCCGTACTGGACGACGTACCCGGAGTCCATCCGCCTGGCCGGCGGTGTCCCGGTGGAGGTCGTCGCGGACGAGACCACCGGCTACCGGGTCTCGGTGGAGCAGCTGGAGGCGGCGCGCACGGAGCGGACGAAGGTCGTCCTCTTCGTCTCCCCGTCCAACCCGACCGGCGCGGTGTACTCCGAGGCCGAGACCGAGGCGATCGGCCGCTGGGCCCTCGAGCACGGCCTGTGGGTGCTCACCGACGAGATCTACGAGCACCTGGTCTACGGCGACGCCGCCGCGGTGTCCCT
The DNA here is from genome assembly GCF_011820545.1 of Streptomyces sp. DSM 40868. Taxonomy (NCBI): domain Bacteria; kingdom Bacillati; phylum Actinomycetota; class Actinomycetes; order Kitasatosporales; family Streptomycetaceae; genus Streptomyces; species Streptomyces sp. DSM 40868. The sequence continues at coordinate 5,207,468 of NZ_CP050504.1, read as the reverse complement.
GCCGGCCCTCCTGCCCGAGCTGCGCGACAAGTGCATCGTGGTCAACGGCGTGGCGAAGACGTACGCCATGACCGGCTGGCGCGTGGGCTGGGTCATCGGCCCGAAGGACGTCGTCAAGGCCGCGACGAACCTCCAGTCGCACGCCACCTCCAACGTCTCCAACGTGGCCCAGGCGGCCGCCCTGGCCGCCGTCTCGGGCGACCTGGAGGCCGTGGCGAAGATGCGCGAGGCGTTCGACCGGCGCCGCAAGACCATCGTGCGGATGCTCAACGAGATCGACGGCGTGGTCTGCCCGGAGCCCGAGGGCGCGTTCTACGCCTACCCCTCGGTCAAGGCGCTGCTCGGCAAGGAGATCCGCGGCAAGCGCCCGCAGGACACCGTCGAGCTGGCCGCGCTGATCCTGGAGGAGGCCGAGGTAGCGGTCGTCCCGGGCGAGGCGTTCGGCACGCCGGGCTACCTGCGGCTGTCGTACGCGCTCGGCGACGAGGACCTCGTCGAGGGCGTGAGCCGCATCCAGAAGCTGCTGGCGGAGGCGCGGGACTAGTTCCCGGCCGCCACGCCCGCGTGCGGGCCGTCTCCCCCCGGGGAGGCGGCCCGTTCGTGTGTACGGGCCGGCCCACCTACGGTGAAACGGCTACCGGGAAGACGGTGACGTACGGCAGGATCTGGGAATGGAGCGTGTACGTGATCTCTCTGAGCTGCCGAAAGCCCATCTGCACCTGCACTTCACCGGGTCGATGCGACCAGGGACCGTGCTGGAGCTGGCCGACAAGTACGGCGTACGGCTGCCCGACACGCTGCGGGACTCCCTCGTCAGCGGGGATCCGCCCCGGCTGCGCGCCACGGACGAGCGGGGCTGGTTCCGTTTCCAGCGGCTGTACGACGCGGCCCGCTCCTGCCTGCGCACCCCGGAGGACATCCAGCGCCTGGTCCGGGAGGCCGCGGAGGAGGACCTGAGGGACGGCTCGGGCTGGCTGGAGATCCAGGTGGACCCGACGTCGTACGCGCCCCGGCTGGGCGGTCTGATCCCGGCGCTGGAGGTCATCCTGGACGCGGTCGACACGGCCTCCCGGGACACCGGCCTCGGCATGCGCGTCCTGGTCGCCGCGAACCGCATCAAACACCCCCTGGACGCGCGCACGCTGGCCCGGCTGGCGGTGCGCTACGCGGACCGGGGCGTGGTCGGCTTCGGGCTCTCCAACGACGAGCGGCGGGGCCTGGCGCGGGACTTCGACCGGGCCTTCCACATCGCCCGCGAGGCGGGGCTGCTGTCGGCTCCGCACGGCGGCGAGCTGGCCGGCCCGGCGTCGGTCCGGGACTGCCTGGACGATCTGCACGCCTCCCGGATCGGGCACGGGGTGCGGGCCGCGGAGGACCCGCGGCTGCTGAAGCGGCTGGCCGACCGGGGCGTGACCTGCGAGGTGTGCCCGGCCTCGAACGTGGCGCTCGGCGTGTACGAGAAGCCGCAGGACGTCCCGCTGCGCACCCTCTTCGAAGCGGGCGTGCCGATGGCGCTGGGCGCGGACGACCCGCTGCTGTTCGGCTCGCGGCTGGCCGCGCAGTACGAGATCGCCCGGCACGCCCACGGCTTCTCGGACGCGGAGCTCGCGGAGCTGGCCCGGCAGTCGGTGCGGGGCTCGGCCGCGCCGGAGGAGGTCAAGGCGCGGCTGCTGGCGGGCGTGGACGACTGGCTGGCCCGTCCGGCCGCCTAGGTCCTGTCGTCAAACTCCCGCCGTCCGCCCGAAGGGCGGGTCGCGCGGCGTCAGGTGCGTGCTCTCGGCGTGCCGGGCCCTGACCCTCGTACTGGACGTACTTGGGTCTGGGCCCGGTGCGGCGAGAGTGCGTGCATGGCGTCGCGCGACAGGCGGGAGTTTGACGACAGGGCCTAGACCGCCCGGCGGGGCCCTGGGGTCACCTGACCGGCTCGTGCGGGGCCTGGATGCCGCCGAGGAGGGTCCGGGCGAGGCGGGCGGCGAACTCGTCCACCGGGGGCCGCCGCCCGGTCTCGGTGGCGTCGTAGGCGAAGGCCCGCTGGGCGCAGGCGCCCATGAGGAGTGAGGCGGCGGCGTAGGTGTCGGCGTCGGCGCGGACCCGGCCGGCGGCCTGTTCGGCGCGGAGGTAGGCGTCCACCCCCTGGATGGGCATGTGCGGGCCGGAGCCGAGGGCGCGCAGGGTGTCGTCGTGGCGCCGTTTGAGCTGGGTCTCGGCGTACAGGGACGCGGCGATCGGGAAGCTCTGCTCGTAGAAGAGCGCGGCCTGGCGGGCGATCTCGGTGAGGTTCTCCTCCAGGGTGGCCCGTCCCGGCGCGGCGGAGAGGCTGTCGAGCAGCGGGGTGAGCCGGGGCAGCCGCTCGGTGAGTACCCGTACGAACAGCTCTTCCTTGCTGTCGAAGTACTTGTAGAGGGCCGCTTCGGAGCAGCCGGCCGCGCGGGCGATCTCCTTGGTGGTGGCGCGGGCGAGTCCGACGGTGAGCATCAGCTCGTGGGCGGCCTCGAGGATGCGCACACGCGCGGGCTTCGTCTCCACGGGCTCCATGGAACTCCTAATCGGCCTTGACGCATCAGTAAGTGATTACTCACTCTAGGAGGCACGTGGGTGAGTGAGCACTCACCCACCATGGACGCGCACGGGAATCGGGGAAGATCACCATGAAGCTCACTGTTTTCGGCGCCACCGGGGGGACCGGCCGTGAACTGGTCCGCCAGGCCCTGGACGCCGGTCACGACGTCACGGCGGTCGTGCGGGATCCTGCCCGGCTCCCGGTGTCCGGGGACCGCCTGGAGATCGTCCGCAACGGCCTGGAGGACCCGGAGGAGCTGCGCGCCGCCGTCCGGGGCCGCTACGCCGTCCTGTCCGGCCTGGGGCCGCGCGGCCGCAAGGCCGACGGGGTGACCGCCCGGCTGACCCGGGCGATCACCGGCGCCATGGAGGCGGAGGGGGTGCGCCGGCTGCTGGTGGTCAGTGCCAGCCCGGTCGGCCCGGCCCCCGAGGGCGACGGCCCCCTGGACCGCGCGGTGCGGGGGATCGTGTCGGCGGTCCTGAAGGACGTCTACGCCGATCTGCGCGAGATGGAGGCCGGCCTGGCCCGCAGCGACACCGACTGGACGTGCGTACGGCCGCCGCGGCTCCAGGACAAGCCGCTCACCGGCCGCTACCGCACGGTCGTCGGCGGCACCCCGGCCAGGGGCCGCTTCCTCGCGCGCGCGGACGTCGCGCACGCGATGCTGTCGATGATCGACGCCAAGGAGACCGTGCGGCAGGGCGTGGGAGTGGCCTACTGAGCCGGCCCCGTCCCTACAGGCTCACGCCGACGGTCACCGGCTCGTTGACGAGCGTCACTCCGAAGGCCGCGCGGACCCCGTCGACCACCTCGCGGGCCAGGGCGAGCAGGTCCTCCGTGGTGGCCTCGCCCCGGTTGGTCAGGGCGAGGGTGTGCTTGGTGGAGATGCGGGCGGGACCGGTGCCGTAGCCCTTGGTGAAGCCCGCCTTGTCGATCAGCCAGGCCGCGGACGTCTTCGTACGGCCCTCCCCCGCCGGGTAGGCGGGCGGTTCGACGCCCTCGCCCAGGCGCTCGCGCACGCGCGCGTGGAAGGCGGCGAACTGTTCGTCGGTGAGGATCGGGTTGGTGAAGAAGGAACCGGCGGACCAGGTGTCGTGGTCCTCCGGGTCCAGCACCATGCCCTTCCCGGCGCGCAGCTTCAGCACGGTCTCGCGGGCGTCGGCGAGCGGCACCCGGTCGCCGGTCGCCACACCGAGCGCGCGGGCGGTCTCGGCGTACTTCAGCGGCGCGGACAGCCCGTCCGCGTCCTCCAGTCCGAAACGGACCCGGAGCACGACATAGCGGTCCGGATCGGCCTTGAAGCGGCTGTGGCGGTACGAGAAGGCGCACTCCTCGTTCGTCAGGGTGACGGTCCGGCCGGCCCGGCGGTCGTACGCGATCACCTCCGTGATCGTCGAGGAGACCTCCTGGCCGTAGGCGCCCACGTTCTGGATCGGCGTGGCGCCCGCGGAGCCGGGGATGCCGGCCAGGCACTCGATCCCGGCGAGCCCGGCCTCCACGGTGCGGGCGACGGCGTCGCTCCACACCTCGCCGGCCGCCAGCTCCAGCGTGTTGCCGCGCAGTTCGAAGCCGCGCGTGGCGATGCGCAGCGCGGTGCCGTCGAATCCCTTGTCGCCGATGACGAGGTTCGAACCGCCGCCGATGACCAGCAGCGGCGTACCGCTGTCGTCGGCCTCGCGTACGGCGGCGATCACCTCGGCGTCGGTGCCGGCCGTGACCAGCCGGGTCGCGGGGCCGCCCAGCCGGAAGGTGGTCAGCGGGGCAAGGGGGGCGTCGTGGAGTACCTGCACGGGGCCAAGCGTACGAGACGTCACCGAGGGGGCCGGGCAGGCGGGGAGCACCCGCCTCCGGGAACGCCGGGCAGAGCCTCGGACGCGTAAGGGGCGCCCCTCCAAGGAGGTCGCCCCTTACACCGGCTCCGGCTCCGTCAGGCCAGGCGTACGACCGCCCGGGACATGCCCAGCACCTTTTGGCCGGCGCTCGTCGCCGTCAGGTCCACGCGGACGGTGTGGTCGTCCAGCTTGGCCGCGACCTTGCCGCTGACCTCGATCAGGGCGCCCTGGTCGTCGTTCGGGACGACGACGGGCCGGGTGAAGCGGACGCCGTACTCCACGACCGCGCCCGGGTCCCCGGTCCAGTCCGTGACCACGCGGATCGCCTCGGCCATGGTGAACATGCCGTGCGCGATGACGTCCGGCAGGCCCACCTCCTTGGCGAACTTCTCGTTCCAGTGGATCGGGTTGAAGTCCCCGGAGGCACCGGCGTAGCGCACCAGCGTGGCGCGCGTCACCGGGAAGCTCCGCGCCGGCAGCTCGGTGCCGACCTCGACCTCGTCGTACGCGATCTTCGCCGTCATCGGATCCTCACGCCTCCTCGGCCGCGCGGGCCACGAGCTTGGTCCAGGCGGTCACGACGAGCTCGCCGGACTCGTCGTGGACCTCACCGCGGATGTCCAGGATGTCGTTGCCCGCGAGGGACTTGATCGCCTCGATGGTGGAGGTGACCGTGAGCCGGTCGCCGGCGCGCACCGGGCGGGCGTAGGCGAACTTCTGGTCGCCGTGCACCACGCGGCTGTAGTCCAGGCCGAGCTGCGGGTCCTGGACGACCTGTCCGGCGGCCCGGAAGGTGATGGAGAACACGAAGGTCGGCGGGGCGATCACATCGGGGTAGCCGAATTCCTTGGCGGCCTCGGGATCGGTGTACACCGGGTTGGTCTCGCCCACCGCCTCGGCGAACTCGCGGATCTTCTCCCGGCCCACCTCATAGGGCGCGGTGGGCGGGTAGGTCCGTCCCACGAAGGACTGGTCGAGCGCCATGGCCCGGCACCTCCTGATCTCTGCTGTGATGGCCCCAAATTAGCCGGAAACCGGTCGCGGAATGCGCGGGGGGCCGGTGGGGGCCTCGATGCGGGACGGGCCGTGGAAACGCCGTGAGGCCGCCCCCTCGGAAGGGGACGGCCTCACGGACGAGCCTGATTTATCGCGTTTCGCGGTGCGCGGTGTGCGCGTTGCAACGCGGGCAGTGCTTCTTCATCTCAAGACGGTCCGGGTTGTTACGCCGGTTCTTCTTGGTGATGTAGTTCCGCTCCTTGCACTCCACGCAGGCCAGCGTGATCTTCGGGCGGACGTCGGTGGCAGCCACGTGAGTGCTCCTAAGACGAACGGATGGACTGGTTCAACGCAAGAAAGAGTAGCCGATCGAAGGACCGACCCCGCAATCGGCTACTGTCAGTAGCGGTGACCGGACTTGAACCGGTGACACAGCGATTATGAGCCGCTTGCTCTACCGACTGAGCTACACCGCTTTGATGAGATCAGCTCCCGCCTTGCGACGGGAACCTCTCACATCAGAGCCCCAAAACGGAATCGAACCGTTGACCTTCTCCTTACCATGGAGACGCTCTGCCGACTGAGCTATTGGGGCGAGCGATGAAGACATTACACGGTCCGCCGCCGTTCACCCAAATCCGTATCCCGCCGCCCCACCGGGAGCCCTCCGCGGGGTGCCGGGAGAGGGCGGACCACGCCGGTACGACTATTGCGCTCCTGCGGGATCCGCGCGGCTCCCGAGCCTAGGCTCGACTCGCCCTGCGTGATCTTGGGGCGACCACGCGCCCCTGCCCCACGCCGGCCCGCCCGAGCCCTCCCGCCCGACCTGGAGCGCGATGCCCGACAGCCAGCCGCAGCCGCAACCGCCGTCGAACCCGCCGCGCCCGCCCGGAACCCCGGGACCGTCCGGCCCGGCCGCCCTGCTGCTGTGCGGGGCGCGGCTGACCGACGGCCGGACCGTGGACGTACGGCTCGGCGGCGGGCGCATCGAGGCGGTGGGCACGGTCGGCAGCCTCGCGCCGGGCCCGGCCCGCACGGGCCTCGCCCGCGTGGACCTGAGCGGCTACCTGCTGCTGCCGGCCCCGGCCGAAGCGCACGCCCACGGGGACACCGCGCTGTCCGCCGAGCACCCGGGGCCGGTGTCGTACGCCCCCGAGGACGTCCAGCGGCGGGCGACCCAGGCGGCGCTGCTGCACCTCGGGCTCGGCGCGACGGCGGTGCGCGCGCACGTGCGCGTGGGCGACGTCCGGGGCCTCGGCGCGCTCGGCGCGGTGCTGCGGGCCCGGCGGTCGCTGCGGGGGCTGGCGGAACTGACGACGGTGGCGATGCCCCGGCTGCTGACCGGGGTGGCCGGGGCCGACGGGCTGGCGATGCTGCGGGACGCGGTGAGGATGGGCGCCTCGGTGGTGGGCGGCTGCCCGGACCTCGACCCGGACCCCGCCGGCTATGTCGAGGCGGTTCTGGAGGTGGCCTCCGAACACGGCTGCCCGGTGGACCTGCACACCGACGCCGCCGACCCGGCCCGGCTGGCCCGGCTCGCGGCCATGGCCGGGGGCCTGCGCCCCGGCGTGACGATCGGACCGTGCGCCGGTCTCGCGCGCCTGCCCGCCCAGCTCGCCTCGCGCGCCGCCGACCAACTCGCGGCGGCCGGCGTGACGGTGGTCTGCCTGCCCCAGGGCGGCTGCGGCGGCACGTCCCGGCGCGGCACGGCACCGGTACGGCTGCTGCGGGCGGCCGGGGTACGGGTGACGGCCGGCGGCGGGGCGCTGCGCGATGTCTCCAACCCCGTGGGCCGCGGCGACCCCTTGGAGGCGGCGTACCTCCTCGCGTCCGTCCACGGACTGCGCCCCGAGGACGCCTACGACGCGGTGTCCGCCTCGGCCCGGGCGGCGCTGGGCCTGCCGGAGGTACGGGTGGAGGCGGGCTTCCCGGCCGAGTTGCTGGCCGTACGCGGCGACCGGCTGGCCGGGGCGCTCTCCCTGGCCTACAGCCGGATCGTGGTGCACCGGGGCCGCGTGGTGGCCCGTACGAGCGCGGTACGCGAGTACTGCCACGCGACCGGCGCGGAGGAACCGGGGCTGCCCCGGCAGGGCCGCGGAGAGCTGTCCTGAGCGGGCCGCCGGGCGGGGTCCGGCAGGGGTGCACGCGCGCGTGGCCGCGCTCGTACGCGGGGCCGGTGTCATGCCGGTCGACTCGTGCGGCGGGCGTGGCCCTGCGGGCGTACGGTCGGAATCATGCGCATTGTCATCGCTGGTGGTCATGGTCAGATCGCGTTGCGGCTGGAGCGCCTGCTCTCCGCGCGCGGTGACGAGGTCGCGGGGATCATCCGCACGCCGGAGCAGGGCGACGACCTGCGGGCGGCCGGCGCCGAACCGGTCCTGCTCGACCTGGAGTCGGCCCTGCTGGAGGAGGTCGCGGCACACCTCCAGGGCGCCGACGCGGCGGTCTTCGCGGCGGGCGCGGGCCCGGGCAGCGGCGCGGTCCGCAAGGACACGGTGGACAGGGGCGCGGCGGTGCTGTTCGCGGACGCGGCCGTACGCGCGCGCGTACGGCGCTTCCTGGTGGTGTCCTCGATGGGCGCGGACCCCGCGCACCAGGGGGACGAGGTCTTCGACGCGTATCTGCGCGCCAAGGGCGAGGCCGACGCGTACGTCACCCGGCAGGAGGCGCTGGACTGGACGATCCTGCGCCCCGGCGCGCTGACGGACGAGCCGGGCACCGGACTGGTCCGCATGGAGGCGCACACCGGGCGCGGCTCCGTCCCCCGGGACGATGTCGCGGCCGTCCTCGCGGAGCTGGTGGACACGCCCGCGACGGCCGGTCTCACGCTGGAGCTGATCAGCGGTTCCACGCCGGTGTCGGTCGCGGTCAAGTCGGTGGCCGGGAACTGAGCGGACTCAGAACAAGGGCAGCTGACCGGGAAACTCCGGCAGGACATAGCCGTCCAAGGAGGGCTGGGCGGCGCCGAGTTGCGCGTGCCGCCGGGATCCGGCGCAGGAGACGAGGTCGCCGTTCGCCCGCGCCCCGGGCGGGTCGTGGCGCGCGAAACGGCCCGCTACGACGGCGATGTCGCGGTGGCACACGGGACAGGTTCTGCGTCGGGAGGACATACCGCCAGTGTGCCCGCCGGCGTGCCGGGACACCGACCGGCCGTCAGATGCGCGTACGGGCGGGCGTGATGGCGTGGTCAGGTCCGGGTCTCCGCCTCCCACCGGTCGGGGCCCACTCCGCGCCAGTCGATCAGCGGGGAGTCGGCGACCTCCTCAGGTTCGATCTCCAGCCCCGCCCGGCGCAGGAACTCCACGAGGTCCCGCACGTTGTGCGCGAGTCCGAGGATCTCGCCGTCGACCCGCACCCGGCGGCCGCCGGTCGGGGACGGCAGGTGCACGATGATGGGGCGTTTCCCGGCCATGGCTCCAGCATCGTCCGGACCGCCCGGCCCCGCACCCGGGCCGGTCATCCGACCGGCTGGGACCAGGGTCCTGGGAGCGTTCCGGAGTCATGGGCGGCGGGCCACGGAGTTCATGGGCGACGGGCCACGAAGACGAGCTCCCGTCCCGGTCTGTCGGGGGCGTCACGGACCTCCTCGACCACGTAGCCGTGCGCGAGCAGGTCCCGCTCGACCTCGGCGCGCTCCCGGAAGCGCAGCGTGGAGTCCGAGGTGAGCACCTGTCCGTCCGCCGCGAAGGCGTAGCTCTGGCGGAAGGTCACCAGCGGGCCGCTCACCTCGGTCACCTCGACCCAGTACTCGACCGTTCCGGCACCGGGGACCTCCGTCACGAAGTACGACTGCTCACGGGTCCACTCCGCCCAGCCGCGCCGGGCCGGATCACGTGTCTCGAAGACCAGCCGTCCGCCGGGCCGCAGCGCTTCCCGGGCTCCCCGCAGCGTCTCCCGCCACGCGTGCGGATCGACGACGGCCTGGGCGACGTTCCCCGTCATCGTCGCCAGGTCCGCCCGGAGCGGCGGAAGGCCGGTCGCGTCACCGTGGATCCAGCGGACGCGCTCGCCACCCGGTTTGGCCCGGGCGACGTCCAGGGAGGCCCGGGCGGGGTCGACGCCGACGACCTCGATGCCGCGACCGGCCAGGAGGAGGGCGAACACCCCGGTCCCGCAGCCGATGTCCAGCACGCGGCGCGCCCCGAACTCCTCCGCCATGCCCAGATACGCGTCGAGGTCCGCCCGGCCGGAGTGGAGCGGGTCGTAGACCGCGGCGAGACGTGGGTGCGCGAAGCAGTCGTCGGCCATGCGGACGAACGTACGCGGCGCCGGGCGCGGCCGACGACCGGTTTTCCCGGGCGGGCGGAGTTCAGGTACGGGGTTCTGGGCACCCAGCCGGTATGGGCAGCCCGATTCCTCCGGGAGCGTCGGCGCGGCGCCTGGCTCCGGCGCCGGAGAACGTCGTGGCGGCCCGGAGGTTCGTACGGTCGGTGCTGGACGGTCTGGCGCCGGACGTGGTGGAGACCGCCGAGCTGCTGACGGGCGAGCTGGTGACCAACGCGGTCGTCCACGCGCGCACCGGGATCGAGGTCGAGGCCTGGACCGTCGAGGGCCAGGCCCATGTGCGGGTCAGCGATCACCGCCCGGACCACGGGCTGGTACCGCACGTCCGTCACCTGTACGCCAGCACCGGCAGGGGCCTGGCCCTGGTCGAGGAGCTGGCCACCAGCCATGGCGTCCACAGCGGGGAGGACCGCAAGACGGTCTGGTTCGAGGTGTGGCCCGAGGCACCGGCGCCGCCTCCGTCCGCGTGGGAGACCGTGGCGCCGCCCGGCCGGACCGTCACCGTGACGCTGAACGACGTACCGTACGCCCTCTACTGGGCGGCCCAGCAGCAGTGGGAGGGGCTGCTGCGCGAACTGCTCCTCGCCCGGCCCGGCACCTCCTGGACCGGGGTGTCCCCCGAGGACCACGCCGTCGCCCAGGACACGAGCGGGATGATCTGCGCGTCCATGACGGCGGCGGTGGAGCAGGAGACCCCCGACAGTTCGACGCTCTCCCTGCGGGTGGCGTTCGCGGCGGACGCGGCGCCCCGCATCGCGACGCTGCGCCGGGTCCTCGACGCCGCCGACACCGCGGCACAGCAGGAAAGCCTGCTGGCCCTGCCGCCCCTGCCGCACATCCGGGCCTTCCGGCACTGGCTGCTCGACCAGATCACCGGCCAGCTGCTCGGCGGACAGCCCACCTCGTGGACGCAGGTCACCGGCGCCCCGGGCGCCAACCCGACGGATCTGGCGCCCTGGGACGCGAGCGAGGTGGAGGCGGCCCTCGTGCCGACCGTCGCGGCCGACGACACCAACCGGATCGTCGCGGTGAACGACGCCGCGTCGGGCCTGCTGGGCTGGCCTGCGCACGATCTCGTCGGCCGGCCGCTGACCGTGCTCATGCCCGAACACCTCCGCCGACGCCATGTGACGGCCTTCACCTCGCTGCTGCTCACCGGCGAGTCCCGCATCCTGGGCCGTCCGATCCCGGTGCCCGCGCTGCACCGGGACGGCCGGGTGGTCCCGATCCGCCTCACCATCCAGACGCAGGAGGCGATCGACGGGCGGACCGTGTTCGTCGCCCAGCTCACCATGACGACGGCTCCCCCCGCCCCGCCGGACACCCCCGGGGACGTCCGCCCCGCCACCCGGCCGGTGCCGGGACCGGTGCACCTGCCGACCACCACCAAGAAGGCGAAGACGCTGAGCACGGAGACGGCGGCGCCGGAGTGGCTGTCCCTGTTCGCCGACACCGGCATGGCGCTGACCAGCACCCTCGATCCGGAGGAGCGGCTACGACGGGTGTGCCATGTCCTGACCCGGAACCTGGCCGACTGGTGTGCGGCGGACCTCGTCGACGAGCAGGGGCGGCTGGAGCGGGTCTGTGTCGTGCACCGCGACCCCCACGCGCCGGTGTCCGAGGCCCACCTCGGCACGCTGCCGCCGGCGTCCGGGGCCACGCAGAGTTCGCTGCTCAGGGTGGTGCGCGGCGCCGGCCCGCTGCTGGTGACCGACATCTCCCCGCCCGACGACCCGCAGAGCCCCTTGGACGCCCGGCAGCGGGACCTCGTGCGGCAGCTGGGCGCGAGCAGCGCGGTCGTCGCTCCGCTGCGGGCCGAGAGCGCGGTGTTCGGGGCCCTGACCATGGTCCGTACCGATGCCGGGCGCCCGTTCGCCAAGGAAGACGTTCCCTTGATCGCGGAGCTGGTCCGCGCCGTCGCGCTCGGCGTGGACAACGCCCGTCTGCACCAGCACGCCCGCTCCAACGCCGAGCACCTCCAGCGCGCGCTGCTGCCCGAACTGCCCCGCGCCGACCGTCTGGAGCTGGCCGCCCGCTATGTGCCGTCCAGCACCACCGCCGAGGTCGGCGGCGACTGGTACGACGCCTTCACGCTGCCGGGCGGTGACATCGTGCTGGTCATCGGGGACGTGTCCGGTCACGACCTCCAGGCCGCGGTCGCCATGAGCACCCTGCGGAACATGCTGCGCGGTATCGCCGTCGACCGGCAGGAACCGCCCGAGGAGGTCCTGCGCCGCCTGGACCTGGCGAGCCAGACCCTGAACCCGCAGTTCACCGCCACCTGCGTGTACGGCCTGGTCAAGAGCGACGCGCACACGACGTACCTGCACTACTCCTCGGCCGGCCACCTGCCGCCCCTGCTGACCACCGAGGAGGGCGGGACGCGGTACCTGGACGCGGGCCGGGGCCTGCTGATCGGGATGGACCCGCAGCTGCCCCGCCGGTCCGCCTGGGAGCTGCTGCCGCCCCACTCCACGCTGCTGTTCTTCACGGACGGCCTCATCGAACGCCGCGGTGAGTCGCTGGACGAGGCCATGAGCAGGCTCCGCCGCTCCACCGCCGCCCTGGCGCGGGCCCCGCTGGACGTCTTCTGCGACGAACTGATCCTCAGATTCGGCCGCGACACGACCGACGACATAGCCCTGCTCGCCCTCCGCCCCGGTCCACCGGCCTGACCCACGTACGACGATGGCCCCGTGACCTGCGTATCGCAGGTCACGGGGCCATCGTTCCCGTGTGGCGGCGCCAGGATTCGAACCTGGGAAGGCTGAGCCGGCAGATTTACAGTCTGCTCCCTTTGGCCGCTCGGGCACACCGCCGGGTATCGCTGCCGTTCGAACCCCGCCTTTCGGCGGTGTTCCCCGGCAACGACGTAAACAATACCCGATGCACGGGGGTGCTTCGCCACCCGGTTGATCTCCGCATCCGGGGGCGCGGGGTGGCTAGGCTGGTGCGGATGCGGCCCGGTGCTCCACCGGGCCCGGCGGTCGCCGCCGCGCGCCGGCACCCACCCCATACGCACCCCGATACAAGGAGCCACAGGACATGGCCGACTCCAGTTTCGACATCGTCTCGAAGGTCGAGCGGCAGGAGGTCGACAACGCCCTCAACCAGGCCGCCAAGGAGATCTCTCAGCGCTACGACTTCAAGGGCGTGGGGGCTTCGATCTCGTGGTCCGGCGAGAAGATCCTCATGGAGGCGAACTCCGAGGACCGGGTGAAGGCCGTCCTCGACGTCTTCGAGTCCAAGCTCATCAAGCGCGGCATCTCGCTGAAGGCGCTGGAGGCGGGCGAGCCGCAGCTCTCCGGCAAGGAGTACAAGATCTTCGCGTCGATCCAGGAGGGCATCTCCCAGGAGAACGCCAAGAAGGTGGCGAAGATCATCCGCGACGAGGGCCCCAAGGGCGTCAAGGCGCAGGTCCAGGGTGACGAGCTGCGCGTCAGCTCCAAGAGCCGCGACGACCTCCAGGCCGTGATCGCCCTCCTGAAGGGCAAGGACTTCGACTTCGCGCTGCAGTTCGTGAACTACCGCTAGGCGCACGGAACGCGGAAAGGGCGGGTGCCGTGGGGCACCCGCCCTTCCGTGCCGCCCGGACCGCCTCCGGCCGCGCTCGGTCGCGCAAGTCGCCGGATCAGTCGCGTGAGTTGCCGAACAGGATGCGGTAGACGATCAGCAGCACCAGGGAGCCGCCGATGGCCGCCGCCCAGGTCGCGCCGTCGTAGAAGTGCTTGCTGACCGGGTGGTCCAGCCAGCGCGCCGAGATCCAGCCGCCGAGGAACGCGCCCGCGATGCCGATGAGGGTCGTCCCGATGAAGCCGCCGGGGTCGCGGCCCGGCAGCAGGAGCTTGGCGATGGCTCCGGCCAGCAGCCCCAGGATGATCCAGCTGATGATGCCCATGCCGTGAACCTGCCCTCCCGCGCGGTGTCCGCGCTGTCCGTACCCCGGTTCTCCGCCGTGGGCCCGGTGCCCGGCACGCGCGCGTGTTCGTGCCGTGTCGAGAAAGAAGACGCCGGCGGTCCATCCGCTGGTTGCCGCGCTCAGTAGGGTGCGGCGCATGACACGTACGGATGCCGGTCTGCGCCGTGGTCTGGGCGTGCGGGACGCCGTGGTCGTGGGCCTGGGGTCGATGATCGGCGCCGGGGTGTTCGCCGCGCCGGGCCCCGCCGCGCGGGCGGCCGGGTCCGGGCTGCTCCACGGGCTCGCCCTCGCCGCCGTGGTCGCCTACTGCAACGCGCTGTCCTCCGCCCGGCTGGCCGCCCGCTATCCGGCCTCCGGCGGCACCTACGTGTACGGCAGGGAGCGGCTGGGCGCCTTCTGGGGGTATCTGGCCGGCTGGGCCTTCGTCGTCGGCAAGACGGCCTCCTGCGCGGCCATGGCGCTCACCGTGGGCACGTACGTGTGGCCGGGGCAGGCGCACGCGGTGGCGGTCGCCGCCGTGCTGGCGCTGACCGCCGTGAACTACGGCGGGATCCAGAAGTCGGCGTGGCTGACGCGGGGCATCGTGGCCGTCGTCCTCGCCGTGCTCGCCGCCGTGGTCGTGGTGTGCCTGGCATCGGGCCGGGCGGACGCGGGGCGGCTGGGCGGCGGCCCGTCGGCGGGGCCGGGCGGGGTGCTCCAGGCGGCCGGGCTGCTGTTCTTCGCGTTCGCCGGGTACGCGCGGATCGCCACCCTCGGGGAGGAGGTGCGCGATCCGGCGCGCACGATCCCGAGGGCCGTTCCGCTGGCGCTGGGCATCGCCCTGGTGGTGTACGCGGCCGTGGCCGCCTCGGTGCTCGGTGTGCTCGGCGCGGACCGGCTCGGGCACGCGGCGGCGCCGCTGGCCGACGCGGTGCGGGCGGCGGGGGCACCGGGGCTGGTGCCCGTGGTGCGGGCGGGGGCGGCGGTGGCGGCGCTGGGCTCGCTGCTGGCGCTGATCCTCGGGGTGTCCCGTACGACGCTCGCCATGGCCCGCGACGGGCATCTGCCGGGCGCGCTGGCGGCCGTGCACCCGCGGTTCCGGGTGCCGCACCGGGCGGAGGCGGCGGTGGGCACGGTGGTCGCCGTGCTGGCCGCGACGGTGGACGTGCGCGGCGCGATCGGTTTCTCGTCCTTCGGTGTGCTCGCCTACTACGCCGTCGCCAACGCCTCGGCCTGGACGCTGAGCGCGGCCCCGCGTGCCCGCGTGGTGCCCGCCGTGGGCCTGCTGGGCTGCGCCGCGCTGGCGTTCGCACTGCCGCCGGTCTCGGTGGCCGTCGGCGCGGGCGTGCTCGCGCTGGGCGTGGCGGTCTACGGCGTACGGCGGTGGTGGGCGGGCCGGAGCGGGGCCTGATGCCTCTTCGGGGCGCCCCGCGGTCGGCTCAGCGGGCGGCGAACGGCCGGTCGGTGGGGACGATCTCGCGGCCCAGCGGCAGCAGGGAGACCGGTATCAGCTTGAAGTTGGCGATGCCGAACGGGATGCCGATGACCGTGACGCACAGCAGGACGCCGGTGACGATGTGGGCGAGCGCCAGCCACCAGCCGGCCAGGATCAGCCACAGCGCGTTGCCCACGCAGGAGGGCGCGCCCGCGTCGCGCCGCTCGACCGTGGTGTGCCCGAAGGGCCACAGGGCGTAGGCGCCGATGCGGAAGGCGGCGATCCCGAAGGGGATGCCGATGACCGTGACGCACAGCAGGACGCCGGCGAAGAGGTACCCGAGGAACAGCCAGAAGCCGGACAGGACGAGCCAGATGACGTTCAGGATGGTCTTCACTGTTGTCCTGCCATCCTTTCGAGGCGGGCGATGCGCTCCGCCATCGGCGGGTGCGTGGAGAACATCTTGGACATCCCCTGGCCCGGCCGGAAGGGGTTGGCGATCATCATGTGGCTCGCCGTCTCGATCCGGGGCTCGGGGGGCAGCGGAAGCTGCTTGGTGCCCGTCTCCAGCTTGCGCAGGGCGCTGGCGAGGGCGAGCGGGTCGCCGGTGAGGTGGGCGCCGGAGGCGTCCGCCTCGTACTCCCGGGAGCGGCTGATGGCCAGCTGGATCAGGGAGGCGGCGAGCGGGCCCAGGATCATGATCAGCAGCATGCCGAACAGGCCGGGCCCCTCGTCGTCGTCCGAGCGGCCGACCGGGATCAGCCAGGCGAAGTTGACCAGGAACATGATCACGGAGGCGAGCGCGCCGGCGACCGAGGAGATGAGGATGTCCCGGTTGTAGACGTGGCTCAGCTCGTGGCCGATGACACCGCGCAGCTCGCGCTCGTCCAGCAGGCGCAGGATGCCCTCGGTGCAGCACACGGCTGCGTTGCGCGGGTTGCGGCCGGTGGCGAAGGCGTTCGGGGCCTCCGTCGGCGAGATGTACAGCCGGGGCATGGGCTGGCGGGCCTGCGTGGACAGCTCCCGCACCATCCGGTACAGCGCCGGGGCCTCGAACTCGCTGACCGGGCGGGCACGCATCGCGCGGAGCGCTAGCTTGTCGCTGTTCCAGTACGCGTACGCGTTCGTGCCCAGGGCGACCAGGACGGCGACGATCAGCCCGGTGCGGCCGAAGAAGCCTCCGATGACGATGATGAGCGCGGACAGCCCTCCGAGGAGTACGGCCGTCCTGAGCCCGTTGTGCCGGCGGTGCACGGTGCGCCCTCCAAGTCGTGCTGCTGGGGATCACTCCGATCCAGTGGACCCTCCCGCTTCCGACAACGCGGGGCGGGGCCCACGAGTTCCCGCGTGCCCGCGGCCCCCCGCCCCGGCCGGGGCGGGTGACGTGCCCTTACGGGCGCACGCGCGCGGGGCGCGACGGGTGCCCCGCGCGCGCGTGCCGATTCCTAGAACAGTCCGCCGGCCGCGAAACGGAGGACCAGCTGGGGCGCTCCGGACAGGGCGACGCCGAGGATTCCGGTGAGGGCGAGCGCGGCCGTGAGGGGGGCCGGGACCCGGTGCCGGACGGGCTCGCCCTCGGGGGCGCGGAACAGCAGGGCCGTCCACTGGAGGTAGTAGAAGAGGGCGATCACGACGTTGACGGCCATGACGACGGCGAGCCAGCCCAGGCCCGCGTCGACGGCCGCCGAGAACACGGTGACCTTGGCGAACAGGCCGATGACGCCCGGCGGCAGCCCGGCCAGGCACAGCAGGAAGAAGGCCAGCAGCAGCGCGCTGAGCGGGTTGGTGGCGTACAGGCCCCGGTAGTCGGCGATCCGGTTCAGTGTCCGGCCGCGGCCCACCAGGGCGGCCACGGCGAAGGCGCCGAGGTTCACGGCGGCGTACATCAGGGCGTACGCGACGGTGGAGCCGATCGCCCGCTCGGCGTCCTTGGTGTATCCGGCGGCGGCGATCGGCACCAGCAGATAGCCGGCCTGGCCGACGGAGGACCAGGCGAGCAGCCGTACGGCGCTGTACGCGCGCGTGGCCCGCTGGCGCAGGGCGGCGACGTTGCCCGCGGTCATGGTCAGGGCGGCCAGGACGGCGAGCGCGGGCCCCCAGACGTCGGCGTACGACGGGAAGGCGACGACGGTGACGAGGATCAGGCCGGAGAAGCCGACCGCCTTGCCGACGACCGACAGATAGGCGGCGACGGGCAGGGGCGCGCCCACGTAGGTGTCGGGCACCCAGAAGTGGAACGGCGCGGCGGCCGTCTTGAAGGCGAAGCCGACGAGGGTCAGCACGACACCGGCCTGGACGAGGGTGTGCAGCTGCCCGTCGACGTGCGTCAGGCGCTGGGCGACCTGGGTGAGGTAGAGCGTGCCGGTGGAGGCGTAGACGAAGCTGATGCCCATCAGGCTGACCGCGGTGGCGGTGACCGAGGACAGGAAGAACTTCAGCGCGGCCTCCGAGGACCGCTTGTCGCCGTGCCGGATGCCGACGAGGGCGAACGCGGGCAGGGAGGCGACCTCCAGGGCGACGATCAGCGTGGCCAGGTCGCGGGAGGCGGGCAGCAGGGCGGCGCCGGCCGCGGAGGACAGCAGCAGGAACCAGAACTCGCCCGCCGGGACGCGCCGCCGCTCGTCGTCCAGGTGGGTGACGGACAGCAGGGCCGCGAGCAGGGCGCCGCCGAGCACCAGGAACTGGATGACGAGGGTGAAGTGGTCGGCGGTGTAGCTGCACGCGCGGGCGGGCGCGTCGGTGCAGAAGGTGGCGCGGTCGCCGTCCAGGAGGGGCAGCAGCAGCGCGGTCGCCGCGGCGAGTCCGGCGACCGAGACCCAGCCGAGCACGGCCTTTCGGGGCTCGGGCACGAACAGGTCGGCGACGAGGACGGCGAGCGCGACGACGGCCGCGAGGGTGGGCGGGGCGATCGCGAGCCAGTCGACGGACTGGACCAGCGACTCGGCAAGCGGCTGGGCGCTCATCGGGTGCCTCCTGCGAGGAGCTGCTGCACGGCCGGGTCGGTCAGGCCGAGCAGGGCCTTCGGCCACAGTCCGGCGAGGACGGTGAGGGCGACCAGCGGGGTCCAGGCGGCGAACTCGTAGCCGTGGACGTCGGCGAGCTTCGCCGTCTCGCGGTCCGCGCCGCCCATGCAGACGCGGCGGACCACGATCAGCATGTACGCGGCCGTGAGCAGGGTGCCGAACGCGCCGATCGCCATGAAGGTGAGGAAGGCCGGGCGGCTGAGGCCGGCGGCGGGCCGGAAGGAGCCGAACAGGGCGAGCATCTCGCCCCAGAACCCGGCGAGTCCGGGCAGGCCGAGGGAGGCGACCGCGCCGAAGGCGAGCAGGCCGCCGAGGCGCGGGGCCCTGCCGTAGAGGGCGGCGCCCGTCTCCTCGGCCAGGGTGTCGAGGTCGGTGCTGCCGGTGCGGTCCTTCAGCGCGCCGACCAGGAAGAACAGCAGGCCGGTGATGAGGCCGTGGGCGATGTTGGCGAACAGGGCGCCGTTCACGCCGGTCGGGGTGGTGCTGGCGATGCCGAGCAGGACGAAGCCCATGTGGCCGACGGAGGAGTAGGCGATCAGCCGCTTGAGGTCGCCCTTGGCGCCCTGCCGGGCGAGGGCGAGGCAGGCCAGGGATCCGTAGACGATCCCGACGACGGCGAGCGCGGCGAGGTACGGCGCGAAGGTGTGGAAGCCGTCCGGCGCGACCGGCAGGACGATCCGGACGAAACCGTACGTACCCATCTTCAGCAGGACGCCCGCCAGCAGGACCGAGCCGACGGTCGGCGCGGCGGTGTGGGCGTCGGGCAGCCAGCTGTGCAGCGGCCACATCGGCGTCTTCACCGCGAGCCCGATCCCGATCGCCAGAACGGCGATGACCTGCACGGACGCGGTCAGCGACCGGCCGTTGTCAGTGGCGAGTGCCACCATGTCGAACGTGCCCGCCTTGATCCCGATCAGGAGCAGGCCGAGCAGCATGACCACGGAACCGAGCAGCGTGAACAGGATGAACTTCCACGCGGCCCGGGTCCGGCCCGCACCGCCCCAGCGGGCGATGAGGAAGTACATCGGGATGAGCACCATCTCGAACGCGAGGAAGAACAGCAGCAGGTCGAGCACGGCGAAGGTGGCGAGGGTGCCGGACTCCAGCAGGAGCAGGAGTGCGACGAACGCCTTCGGGGCCGGGCCCGCCGGCGGCTTGAAGTAGGAGTAGAGCGCGCAGAGGAAGGTCAGCAGCGCGGTCAGAACCAGG
This sequence comes from Streptomyces sp. DSM 40868, assembly GCF_011820545.1. NCBI lineage: Bacteria > Bacillati > Actinomycetota > Actinomycetes > Kitasatosporales > Streptomycetaceae > Streptomyces > Streptomyces sp. DSM 40868. The sequence continues at coordinate 5,188,231 of NZ_CP050504.1, read as the reverse complement.
AGGGGGAGGGAGATGCCGTCGATGCCGAGGTGGATCCGCACGTCGAGCGCGGGGATCCAGCTGATGTCGGTCGTGGCCTGCATCTTCGACGGATGGTCGTGGTCGAAGCCGAGCGCGAGGACGATCGCGGCGAGAAGGATCGCGCCGGTGACGGTCACGCCGTGCCGCAGCACGGCCTGCCCCGGCGACTTCCCCTTCAGTCCGGGCGGGGCCGGGAGGAGCGCGGCGACGGCGCCGAGGAGCGGGCCGACGACGACGAATGCCAGAAGGAACTGCATCACGGACTCGTTGATATCGATCACGCCTGCTCACGCTCCCGTGGCGACGAGGAGGACGGCGACCGCCAGGACGACGGTGCCGGCGAGCAGCGCGCTCACATAGGTCTGCACATTGCCGGTCTGCGCACGCCGGACGGCGGCCCCGAGCAGCCGGGGCAGGGCGGCGGCGCCGCGCACGTAGGTGTCGACGACCTCGCGGTCCAGGAACCGCACGAGGCTCGCCCCGGCCCGCACCGGGCGCACGAACAGCGCCTCGTACAGGGCGTCCAGGTGGAAGCCCGCCGCGGCGGGCCGGTGCAGCGGGCCGAGCAGCAGCCGTCCGGGGTCCGCCGGGTCGGGCGCGGAGGCGACGTCGCCGTAGGCCGGCCGGTGGGTGGCGATGGCCTCGGCCTCGACCAGGCCGGCGTCGGCCTCCGGATGGGCGGCGACCGCGCCCAGCGGGGAGCGGGCGGCGAGCGCGGTGCCGCGCTGCCAGGCGCCGTAGGTGAGGAGCCCGCCGACCAGGGCGAGGCCCGTGCCGAGGATGGAGGTGAGCAGGGACGGGGTCAGGTCGCGGCCGTCGAACCAGTCGGGCAGGACGCGGTAGGCGAGCCCGCCGAGGGCGAGGGAGGGGATCGCGAGCACCCAGAGCACCACGGTCATCGACAGCGGCTGACGGCCGTGGTCCGGGGCCTCGGCGCCCCGGCCCCGGAAGGCGAGCAGCCACAGCCGGGTCGCGTAGGCGGCGGTCAGCAGGGCCGTGAGCAGGCCGGAGACCAGGACGATCCAGCCGGCCGCGCCGGGGGTGTGCCCGGTGTGGCCCCGGGTGACGTGTTCGGCGGCGCCGAGGACGGACTCCTTGGAGAAGAAGCCGCTGAACGGCGGGATCGCGGCGAGCGCGAGCAGCGCCACGGTCATCGTCCAGTAGGCGTCCGGGACGCGGTCCCTGAGGCCCCGCATGCGGGACATGGCGGCCAGCGAGTTGGTGCCGGCGGCGTGGATGACCACGCCGGCCGCGAGGAACAGCAGCGCCTTGAAGGCGCCGTGCGCAAGGAGGTGGAAGACGGCGGCACCGCGGTCGCCGACGGCGAGGGCGCCGGTCATGTAGCCGAGCTGGCCCACGGTCGAGTAGGCGAGGACGCGCTTGATGTCGTCCTGGGCGAGCGCGGCGAGGGCGGAGCCGGCCATCGTGACGGCGGCCATGACGGCGAGGACCACCATCGCGGCCCGGGAGGCCTCGAACAGCGGAAGGAGGCGGGCGATGAAGTAGACACCGGCGGCGACCATGGTCGCGGCGTGGATCAGCGCGGAGACGGGCGTCGGGCCCGCCATCGCGTCCGGGAGCCAGGTGTGCAGCGGGAACTGCGCCGACTTGCCCGCGACGCCCGCGAGCAGCAGCAGCGCCACCAGCGTCGGGTGGTCGATGCCGCCGCTCGTGACGGCGCCGAGGATCCGGGTGAGCCGGAACGACCCGGCGTCGCCGGCCAGCGCGAACAGGCCGATCAGGAACGGCACGTCGCCGAGCTTGGTGACCAGGAAGGCCTTCAGGGAGGCGGCGCGGGCCTCGGGGGTCTCCCAGTAGTGGCCGACCAGGAAGTAGGAGCAGATGCCCATCACTTCCCAGCCGACCAGCAGCACGATCAGGTCGCCGGAGTAGACGACCAGGAGCATCGCGGAGGTGAACAGGGAGACGAGCGCGGCGTACGACGGGTAGCGCGGGTCGTCGCGCAGATAGCCGGTGGAGTAGATCTGCACGCAGGCCGCGACGCAGGTGACCAGGACGGCGACGAGCGCGGCGAAACCGTCGATGTGCAGGGCCAGCTCGATGGGCACGGACCCGGTGGGCGTCAGCTCGGTGTGGGCGTCCACGGTCGTGCCGCCGCCCTGGCGCACGGCGACCAGCGCGGCCAGGACCAGCGAGGCCAGCGGCGGGAGCACGGCGAGCGGACGGACGAACCCGGGGGCGGTGCGGCCGAGCAGCAGGCCGGCCGCGGCGCCCAGGAACGGCAGGAGGGGGACGAGGACGGCGAGGGTGGTCGTGGTCACGCGGTGGCCTCAGCCTTCTCGGCCGCGGGGTGGTCGCCGTCGGGGCCTTCCGCGTCGGGGCCCTCGGCGGTGTCGCGGAGCTTGTCGATGTCGGAGGTGCCGCGGTTGCGGTACACCGCGAGCACGATCGCCAGGCCGATGCCGATCTCGGCGGCGGCGATGGCGATGGTGAACAGGGTCAGTGCCTGGCCGGAGTGCAGGGTCTCCCGCGCGGTCCGGCTGAGCCACACGTCGAAGGCGACCAGGTTGAGGTTGACGGCGTTGAGCATCAGCTCGACCGACATCAGGACCAGGATCGCGTTGCGGCGGGCGAGGACGCCGTACAGGCCGGTGCAGAACAGGAGGGCGGAGAGTACGGCGGGATAGGCCAGGTGCATCAGCGGGCGCCTTCCTTCCCGGGGGCCGCGGGCAGGTCGCCGGCCTGGTCGCCGGCCTTGGCCTTGCGGGACAGCACGATCGCGCCGACCAGTGCCGCGAGGAGCAGCACGGACAGGGCCTCGAACGGCAGCACCCAGTGCCGGAACAGGCTCGCGCCGGTGACCTCGGTGGTGCCGGCGGCCGGGCCGTCCAGGTCGATCCAGGTGGTGCGGAAAGCGTCCGCGACCACCCAGACCAGGGCGACCGCGGAGGCCACCGCGACGGTCAGGGCGGCCCAGCGGTTGCCGGAGTCGGCATCAGGGGAGCGGCCGATGGGCGCCTTGGTGAGCATCAGACCGAACAGCAGGAGGACGACGACGGAGCCGACGTAGATCAGCACCTGCACCCAGGCGATGAACTCGGCCGTCAGCAGCAGGTACTCCACGGCGAGGCCGCCGAGCGCGACCACCAGCCACAGGGCGGCGTGCACCAGCTGCCGGGTGGTGACGGTGACCAGCGCGGCGCCCAGCGTGACCAGGCCGACCAGCAGGAAGGCGATCTCGACGCCGGTCGGGGACAGGAAGCCGTGCGGGGCCTGGGCGAGCGTCATGACGTGCCCTCCCCCGGCTGCGCCTGCGCCTGCGCGGCGGCCAGCTTCTCGGCGGTCTTGCGGGCCGCGGCGATCTCCTTGGGTTCCTCGGCGCCGGGGTCCAGGGCGGGCGGGGCCGGCACGGTCCACATCCACTCGCGGAGCTTGTCCCGCTCGTGGGTGAGGTCGCGGATGTCGGTCTCGGCGTACTCGAACTCCGGGGACCAGAACAGCGCGTCGAAAGGACAGACCTCGATGCAGATACCGCAGTACATGCACAGGGAGAAGTCGATCGCGAACCGGTCGAGGACGTTCCGGCTGCGCTCCCGGCCGCCGGGGGCGGCGGGCGGGACGGTCTCCTTGTGGGAGTCGATGTAGATGCACCAGTCCGGGCACTCGCGGGCGCACAGCATGCAGACCGTGCAGTTCTCCTCGAACAGCCCGATCACCCCGCGGGTGCGGGGCGGCAGCTCGGGCAGGGCGTCCGGGTACTGCTCGGTGACGGTCTTCCTCGTCATCGTGCGCAGGGTGACGGCCAGGCCCTTGGCGAGGCCGGAGCCGGGGATGGGGGCCATTTAGGAGATCACCACCTTGACGATGCCGGTGAGGGCGATCTGGGCGAGGGAGAGGGGGACGAGGAGGGTCCAGGACAGCTTCTGGAGCTGGTCCTCGCGCAGCCGCGGGTAGGTCACGCGGAGCCAGATCACGAGGAAGGCGAGGATCGCGGTCTTCAGCAGGGTCCACACCCAGCCGAGGCCGTCGGCGCCCCACGGGCCGTGCCAGCCGCCGAGGAAGAGGACGGTGGTCAGGCCGCACAGGACGACGATGCCGGCGTACTCGGCGAGCAGGAACAGGGCGAAGCGCAGACCGGTGTACTCGGTGTACGCGCCGAAGATGATCTCGGAGTCGGCGACCGGCATGTCGAACGGCGGGCGTTGCAGTTCGGCGAGTCCGGCGACGAAGAAGACGACCGCGCCGACGATCTGCCACGGCAGCCACCACCAGTGGAAGGCGTGCACGATGCCGGGCAGGGAGACGGTGCCGGCCGCCATCGCGACGGAGGCCGCCGCCAGCAGCATCGGCAGTTCGTAGGAGAGCAGCTGGGCGGCCGTGCGCAGGCCGCCGAGCAGGGAGAACTTGTTGGCGCTGGCCCAGCCGGCCATCAGCGAGCCGAGCACGCCGACGCCCATCACCGCGAGGACGAAGAACACGCCGGCGTCGAGGACCTGGCCGACGGCGCCCTCGCCCGGGCCGATCGGGATGGCGAGCAGGACGAGGAGGTACGGCAGCAGGGCCACGGCGGGGGCGAGCTGGAAGACACGGCGGTCGGCGCCCGCCGGGACCACGTCCTCCTTCTGCGCGAACTTCACGCCGTCGGCGATCAGCTGGGCCCAGCCGTGGAATCCGCCCGCGTACATCGGGCCGAGGCGGCCCTGCATGTGGGCCATCACCTTGTGCTCGGTCTGACCGACGATCAGCGGGAAGGTGAGGAAGACGGCGAACACGACGAGGAGTCGCAGCGCGACGTCCAGCACGCCGTTCACTGCGGGCCTCCTGTGGGGTCGGTGTCGGGATCGGCGTCGGGGTCGGCGGGGGTGGCCGGGGTGCGGGGAGTGTGGGGGTGGCCGGGGCCGGCGCCAGGGCCGGGCTCGGCCGACTGGGCCTCGCCCGGTGCCGGCTGCGCCGCCGCGGTGCGCCGCGAGCCCGGCGCGGGCCGCGTTTCCGGCTCAGGCCGCGAGCCCGGCTCACGCTGCGACTCCGGCTCAGGCCGTGAGTCCGGCTCACGCTGCGACTCCGGCTCAGGCCGCGTCCCCGGCTGAGACCGCGGTGCCGACTGCCGCTCAGGTGCCGGTTGCGGTTCACCCTTCGACTCCGGCTCCGAAGCCCGCTCCGGCTGCGAAGCCCGCTCAGGCTCCGGCTCGCCAGTGCGCTCCGGCTTTCCGGCGCGCTCCGGCTCCCCGGTGCTCTCCGGCCTCCCGGTCCCCTCCGGTTCGGTCTGCCCCGGCTCGGTCCCCTCCGGTTCGGTCGCCTTTCGGGGCTCCGGTTCCGGGGCCGGTCGCGGCTCTTCGAAGGCCGGGCGGGCGTGGTGCCAGGGGGCGTCCGAGCTGCGCGGGGCACGGGCGCGCTGGGAGGCCGAGCCCTCCGAGGCACTGCGGGCACGGCGCGTCGGGGTGGGCGTGGGACCGGGCTCGTAGGCCACCGAGGCCTCGGCGGCCGGGCCTTCCGCCGGTCCCTGTGCCGCCGCAGCCGTGGCATCGCCCTCGGCCGCGGCCTCCTTGCGCGGCGCCGCGTCCTCGGCCCGGGCCGCCTGCTGGCTCGCCGAACCCTCGCTCACGCTCCGCGTCCGCCGCGGCCGCGCGGGAGCACCCGCACCCGGCACCGCACCCGAAGCGGCAGCCTCCCCAGACGCAGCCCCCGACTCGGCCACCTGGCTCGCCGAACCCTCGCTCGCGCTCCGCATCCGGCGCGGCCGCGCGGGAGCGCCCGGATCCGTACCCGGCGCGGCAGCGCTCGGCTGGGCCGCCTGGCTGGTCGAGCCCTCTGATGCCGAGCGGGTGCGGCGTACCGGGCGGTCGCCCGCCGCGCGGGGCGCCGCCGCCCTGGCCGGGCGGGCCGGGGCCGGGGGGAGCTGGCCCTTCAGTGGGCCCCATTCGTTGGGGTCGGGGACGCCCGGCGGCAGCATCTGGCGGCGCTTGGGGCCGCCGTGCTCGGACTCGCCCGGCTCCTTGGCGCCGGGCCACGCCTTGGCGACCCGGGCGGCGAGGACGAAGTCCTTGCGGAGGGGGTGACCCTCGAAGTTCTCGGGGAGGAGCAGGTGCTCCAGGCCCGGGTGGCCCTCGAAGTCGACGCCGAACATCTCGTGGGTCTCGCGCTCGTGCCAGGCCGCGCCCGCGTAGACGCCGGTGGCGGAGGGCAGGGCGGGGGCCTCGTGCGGGACCGTCGTACGGACGAGGAGTCGGCGGACCGGGTGCAGGGCGACGACGTGCGCGGCGACCCGGAAGCCCGTGCCCGGTTCGTCGACCGCGCTCAGCCAGTCGAAGTAGGTGCAGCCCAGGGTCGTACGGGCCGTCTCCAGGGCGGTGAGCCAGGCGGACGGCGGTACGTCCACGGTCAGGAGGTCGTACGACTCCTCCGCCGTGGCGTCCGGGCCGAAGAGTTCCTCGGCGGGGGCGGGCAGCCAGCCGGCGGCGGTGCTCATCGCGGGCCCTCCTCGCCGGCCGGCGCCGGGGGCCGTACCAGGCCGCTCTGGAGGGCCGCGGTCGACGGCCGGGCGGCGGGCCCGTCGCCGTACCGCTCGCCGAGCGACTCGCGGGCGATCTTCTCCTGGAGCTTGAGGATGCCCTGGAGCAGCGCCTCGGGGCGCGGCGGGCAGCCGGGGACGTAGACGTCCACCGGGATGATCTGGTCGACGCCCTTGGTGACGGAGTAGGAGTCCCAGTAGGGGCCGCCGCAGTTGGAGCACGCGCCGAAGGAGATGACGTACTTCGGCTCGGGCATCTGCTCGTACAGGCGCTTGACGGCCGGGGCCATCTTGTCCGTCACGGTGCCCGAGACCACCATCAGGTCGGCCTGGCGGGGGCCCGGCGCGAAGGGGATGACGCCGAGCCGGATGAAGTCGTGCCGGGCCATCGACGCGGCGATGAACTCGATCGCGCAGCAGGCGAGGCCGAAGTTGAACACCCAGAGCGAGTAGCGGCGGCCCCAGTTCAGGACCACCTTCATCGGCTCGGGCGCCAGCCGCGCCAGCGCTCCCAGCCGCTTGGGCTCGGGCAGGAGAACGGGGTCCGGGTTCACGTCCATGCCAGGACGCCCTTCTTGTATGCGTACAGCAGGCCCACGGCGAGGAACCCGAGGAAGACGAACATCTCCACCAGGGTCGCCGCGCCGTATCCGGGGGCGGCGAAGACCGTGGCCCAGGGGAACAGGAAGATCGAGTCGACGGCGAAGATCACGTACAGGAAGGCGTAGACGTAGTAGCGGACCTGGGTGTGGGCCCAGCCCTCGCCGACGGGGTCGACACCGCACTCGTAGGTCAGCAGCTTCTCGGGGGTCGGCACGACCGGGCGCAGCAGGCGGCCGGCGCCGAAGGCGACCGCGACGAACAGCACGCCGACGACGGCGAGCAGCCCGACCACCGAGTAGGACCGGAAGTAGCCGGCCGCGACGACGTGCCCCGCGGCGACCGCCGAGTCCCCCAACGTCTCCCGCACCGTCCGTCCCTCGCTCCCTGACCTCGTGACCGTGGTGAATTAGTGCACTGGGTGATGCCTCGTGGTTCGAGGATCTGTACGCACGCGAGTCTAGGCCCTGATAAAGAGCGGGTAAGCGGCCCGTCACGCCGTGGGACGGCCCGGGCGGGCCGGGGCGGCCCCGATGTGAGCCCGGGGCGGGCCCGGGGTGGGGTTTTCCCCCGGCGGCGCAGGGCGGCATACCGCATGGCGGGAACGGTGCCCGGCACGGCAGGCTGACCAGCATGACCGCTCTCCGCCCCACCGCCGCCCCGAACGGCGGCACCGACGCAGACGACGGACCCTCCGGCTCGCACCGGCTGCCTCCGCCCCGGCCGGCCTACGACGCGCACACCTGGAAGGAGATCGCGCACCTGCTGCTGAACCTGCCGGTGGCGGTGATCGGTTTCACGTACGCGTTCACCGTGGTGGTGGTCGGCGGCGCCCTCACCCTCACCGTGATCGGGCTTCCGCTGCTCGCGGTGTGCCTGCTGGTCGCCCGGCAGCTGGGCAAGGTCGAGCGGGCGCGGGCCCGGGCGCTGCTCGGGGTGCGGGTGGAGGAGCCGTCGCCGCTGCCGCTCGCCCGGAGCGGGGGGCCGGTGCACCGGGTGTGGATGGCGCTGAAGGACCCGGTGGGCTGGCGCACCCTGCTGTACGACGTGATCCGGCTGCCGTGGGGCATTCTCACCTTCGTCACCACGCTGACCTCGCTGTTCGTGCTGTGGCCGGTGCTGCCGTACCTGGCGCGGCTGATGGCGAACCTGGACCGGGCGATGGTGCGCGGGCTGCTGTCGCCCTCGGACGAGCTGGAGCGCCGGATCGCCGAACTGGAGTCCGACCGGGGGATCGTGGTGGACACGGCGGCGGCGGACCTGCGCCGGATCGAGCGGGACCTGCACGACGGCGCCCAGGCGCGGCTGGTCAACCTGGCCATGGGGCTGGGCCTGGCCAAGGAGAAGCTGCTGGAGGACCCGGACGCGGCGGCGGCGATGGTGGACGAGGCGCACGGCGAGGTGAAGCTGGCCCTCCAGGAGCTGCGCGACCTGGCCCGGGGCATCCACCCGGCGGTCCTCACCGACCGAGGTCTGGACGCGGCCCTGTCGGCGGTCGCCTCCCGTTGCACGGTGCCGGTGAAGGTGAGCGTGGACCTGCCGGCCCGGCCGGCGGCGGCCATCGAGGGCATCGCCTACTTCACCGTCTCCGAGCTGCTGCAGAACGTCAGCAAGCACAGCGGGGCCCGGACCGCCTCCGTCGACGCCTGGCGGGCGGACGACCGGCTGATGCTCCAGGTACGGGACGACGGCCGGGGCGGCGCCCGGCTCGACGGGGGCAGCGGCATGCGGGGCCTGGCGGAGCGGCTGGGCGCGGTGGACGGCCTGTTCGTGGTCGACTCCCCGCCCGGCGGCCCGACGGTGATCACCGCGGAACTGCCCTGGCGCGACCGGCAGGAGTAGGCCGGGCGCGGCCACCACGGACCGGCCGCGGGCGCGGGGTGGGGAAAACCCCCCGCCGAAGACGCCGACGGCCTCCATGTCCCCGGAAGGCGCGGCGGACCACCCTGGACGTACGGCTGAACCGCCGCGTGGACGAGGAGAACGGGACGACACCGATGGCGACGGAGTACGGACACGGATACGCCTACCGCAGCGAGCGGCCGCACCGGCTGCCGGCCGGGCTGCGGGCGCCGTTCGAGGCGCGCAGCTGGCGGGAGTTCGGGTATGTGCTGCTGAGCCTGCCGGTCGCGATCGTGCTGTTCTGCTGGACGGTGACGATGGTCTCCCTCGGCGCGGGCCTGCTGGTGACCTTCCTCGGCATCCCGGTGCTGGCGGCGGCGCTGGCCGGCTGCCGGGGCTTCGGGGTGCTGGAGCGGGCGCGGGCGCGGGCGCTGCTGGGCCTGCGGGTGGCCGACCCGGAGCCGCTGCGTCCGGCCAAGCCGGGCCCGGTGGCCTGGACGGGGGCGGTGCTGAAGAGCGGCTCCTCCTGGCGGCAGGCGCTGTACACGCTGGTGCAGTTCCCGTGGGCGGTGTTCTCGTTCTCGGTGGTGGTGACCTTCTGGAGCATCGGCTGGTCGCTGCTGACGTACCCGCTGTGGTTCTGGGTGTTCCCGGTGTACGGCGGCCAGGGCGGTCTCCAGCTGTACGGCGACAGCCACCACAGCGTCTACCTGGACAACCCCTTCGAGATCGGGCTGGCCGCGCTGGTCGGGCTGGCGTTCACGCTGGTCGGCCCGTGGCTGGTGCGGGCCCTGACGACCGTGGACGGGCTGTTGGTGCGCGGGCTGCTCGGGCCGTCGCCGCTGTCGGCGCGGGTGGTGGAGCTGGAGTCGGACCGGGGGGTCGTGGTCGACGCGGCCGCCGCCGATCTGCGCCGCATCGAGCGGGCCCTGCACGACGGCGCCCAGGCCCGGCTGGCCGGTCTCGCCATGGACCTGGGGCTGGCGAAGGAGAAGCTGCGGGACGACCCGACGACGGCGGCGCGGCTGGTGGAGGAGGCGCACGGCGAGGTGAAGACGGCCCTGCAGGAGCTGCGCGACCTGGCCCGGGGCATCCACCCGGCCGTGCTCACCGACCGAGGTCTGGACGCGGCGCTGTCGGCGGTCGCCTCCCGCTGCGCGGTGCCGGTCCGGGTGGAGGTCGACCTGCCGGCCCGGCCGGCCCCGGCCATCGAGGGCATCGCCTACTTCACCGTCTCCGAGCTGCTGCGCAACGTCAGTGAGCACAGCGGGGCCCGGACCGCCTCGGTCGACGTGTGGCGGGCGGACGACCGGCTGCTGCTCCAGGTGAGCGACGACGGCCGGGGCGGCGCCGACCCCGCCCGGGGCTCCGGTCTGGCGAGTCTCGCGGCCCGGCTGGGCGCGGTGGACGGCGTCCTCGTGGTGGACTCCCCGTCCGGCGGCCCCACCCGGGTGACGGCGGAACTGCCCTGGCGCGGCTGAACCGTTCCGGCGTGGCTGCCCGAGATCCCCGATCTTTCCCCTGGTACGGCGGCGCCGCGGCCCGATCCCTGGAATGCTGGTGTTCCGTAGGACGGCGGACGCCGCCGTGACGGATCGTGCTGGGGGGACCAAAAGATCGTGGAGGACAGGGTGCGGGTGGTCATCGCCGAGGACTCGGTGCTGCTCAGAGAGGGCCTGACCCGGCTGCTGACCGACCGCGGGCACGACGTCGTGGCCGGCGTCGGCGACGCGGACGCACTGGTGAAGACCATCGCCGACCTGGACGGCCGGGGCGAGCTGCCCGACGTGGTCGTGGCGGACGTACGGATGCCGCCGACGCACACCGACGAGGGCGTCCGGGCGGCCGTGACGCTGCGCGGGGTCCACCCGGGGCTCGGGGTGCTCGTGCTGTCGCAGTACGTGGAGGAGCGTTACGCCACCGAGCTGCTGGCCGGTTCCAGCCGGGGCGTGGGCTATCTGCTCAAGGACCGGGTCGCGGACGTGCGGGAGTTCGTCGACGCGGTGGTGCGGGTGGCCGAGGGCGGTACGGCGCTGGACCCGGAGGTGGTCGCGCAGTTGCTGGGCCGCAGCCGCAAGCAGGACGTGCTGGCCGGGCTGACCCCCCGGGAGCGCGAGGTGCTCGGGCTGATGGCGGAGGGGCGGACGAACTCGGCGATCGCCCGGCAGCTGGTGGTCAGCGACGGCGCCGTGGAGAAGCACGTCAGCAACATCTTCCTGAAGCTCGGACTGGCCCCGAGCGACGGCGACCACCGGCGGGTGCTGGCCGTGCTCACCTACCTGAACTCCTGAGACGGCCCACTGCGGCAGAGATTCCTCAGACGCGCGGAAGCTCTGTGAGCGGCGCTTCCGCGAGAGACGCGCGGATGCGCTGTGAGCGGCGCTTCCGCGATGCGGGACATGATGGGAAGCCAGCGCGACAGGCCCTCTCGAAATGTCATCCAATCCGCGGATGGCCTCGGGAAGGCGACCCTGACCGACGTAGGGTTGATCCTGGGATGGTCCGTGGGACGACCGGCCCCGGACAGCCGCCTCGAAGGAGGTCCAGTTCAGTGACCAGCCAGGTCAGCAGCCCAGCGGAACAGGCCGACGGAACCGTCGTGGGAGAGCAGCGCAAACCGGGCGACGCGAAGGACGTACGGCGCCTGGACCGGGTGATCATCCGGTTCGCGGGGGACTCGGGTGACGGTATGCAGCTCACCGGTGACCGGTTCACCTCGGAGACCGCTTCTTTCGGCAACGACCTCTCCACGCTCCCGAACTTCCCCGCCGAGATCCGCGCCCCCGCCGGCACCCTGCCCGGGGTGTCGTCCTTCCAGCTCCACTTCGCCGACCACGACATCCTCACCCCCGGCGACGCACCCAACGTCCTCGTCGCGATGAACCCCGCCGCCCTCAAAGCCAACATCGGCGACCTGCCACGCGGCGCGGAGATCATCGTCAACACCGACGAGTTCACCAAACGCGCCCTGCAAAAAGTCGGCTACGACAGCGACCCCCTCCACGACGGCTCACTCGACGGCTACCACCTCCACCCCGTGCCCCTCACCACCCTGACCGTCGAAGCCCTCAAAGAGTTCGACCTGACCCGCAAGGAGGCCGAGCGCAGCAAGAACATGTTCGCGCTGGGCCTGCTGTCGTGGATGTACCACCGCCCGACCGAGGGCACCGAGAAGTTCCTGAAGACGAAGTTCGCCAAGAAGCCCGAGATCATGGCGGCGAACATCGCGGCCTTCCGGGCGGGCTGGAACTTCGGTGAGACCACGGAGGACTTCGCGGTCTCCTACGAGGTCGCGCCGGCCGCCACGGCCTTCCCCGTGGGCACCTACCGCAACATCTCCGGCAACCTCGCCCTGGCCTACGGCCTGATCGCCGCCTCCCGCCAGGCCGACCTGCCCCTGTTCCTGGGCTCCTACCCCATCACCCCCGCCTCGGACATCCTCCACGAACTGTCCAGGCACAAGAACTTCGGGGTACGCACCTTCCAGGCCGAGGACGAGATCGCCGGCATCGGCGCCGCACTCGGCGCGGCCTTCGGCGGCTCCCTGGCCGTGACGACCACCTCCGGGCCCGGCGTCGCCCTCAAGAGCGAGACCATCGGCCTGGCCGTCTCCCTGGAGCTGCCGCTGCTGGTGGTGGACATCCAGCGCGGCGGTCCCTCCACGGGTCTGCCGACGAAGACGGAGCAGGCGGATCTGCTGCAGGCGATGTACGGGCGCAACGGCGAGGCCCCGGTACCGGTGGTGGCCCCGCGCACCCCGGCGGACTGCTTCGACGCGGCCCTGGAAGCGGCGCGGATCGCGCTGACCTACCGCACCCCGGTGATGCTGCTGTCCGACGGCTACCTGGCCAACGGCTCCGAACCCTGGCGCATCCCCGAACTGGAGGAACTGCCCGACCTCACGGTCCGCTTCGCCTCCGGCCCGAATCACACCCTGGACGACGGCACCGAAGTCTTCTGGCCCTACAAACGCGACCCGCAGACCCTGGCCCGCCCCTGGGCGATTCCGGGCACGCCGGGTCTGGAGCACCGTATCGGCGGGATCGAGAAGCAGGACGGCACGGGCAACATCTCCTACGACCCGGCCAACCACGACTTCATGGTCCGTACCCGCCAGGCCAAGATCGACGGTATCGACGTCCCCGACATCGAGGTCGACGACCCGCACGGCGCGAGGACCCTCGTTCTGGGCTGGGGTTCCACCTACGGGCCGATCACTGCGGCGGTACGGCGGCTGCGGGCGGCCGGCGAGTCGATCGCCCAGGCCCACCTGCGCCACCTCAACCCCTTCCCCGCCAACCTCGGCACGGTCCTCAAGAACTACGACAAGGTGGTCATCCCCGAGATGAACCTCGGCCAGCTCGCCACCCTGATCCGGGCCACCTACCTGGTCGACGCCCACTCCTACAACCAGGTCAACGGCATGCCGTTCAAGGCGGAACAGCTCGCCAAGGCGCTGAAGGAGGCCATCGATGACTGACACCGCCAACGCACTGCTCCAGCTGGTCCCCAAGGCCGAGGCCAAGCAGTCGATGAAGGACTTCAAGTCCGACCAGGAAGTGCGCTGGTGCCCCGGCTGCGGTGACTACGCCATCCTCGCCGCCGTCCAGGGCTTCATGCCCGAACTCGGCCTGGCCCGCGAGAACATCGTCTTCGTCTCCGGCATCGGCTGTTCCTCCCGCTTCCCGTACTACATGAACACCTACGGGATGCACTCCATCCACGGCCGCGCCCCCGCCATCGCCACCGGCCTGGCCACCTCCCGCCGCGACCTGAGCGTCTGGGTCGTCACCGGCGACGGCGACGCCCTCTCCATCGGCGGCAACCACCTCATCCACGCCCTGCGCCGCAACGTCAACCTCAAGATCCTGCTGTTCAACAACCGGATCTACGGCCTGACCAAAGGCCAGTACTCCCCCACCTCCGAAATCGGCAAGATCACCAAGTCGACCCCGATGGGTTCGCTCGACGCCCCGTTCAATCCGGTGTCGCTCGCGCTCGGCGCGGAGGCGTCCTTCGTCGCCCGCACCATCGACTCCGACCGCAAACACCTCACCCAGGTCCTGCGAGAGGCCGCCGCCCACCCGGGCACCGCGCTCATCGAGATCTACCAGAACTGCAACATCTTCAACGACGGCGCCTTCGACTCCCTCAAGGACAAGCAGCAGGCCGAGGAAGCGCTGATCCGGCTGGAGCACGGGCAGCCGATCCGGTTCGGCGCCGACGGCTCGCGAGGGGTCGTACGCGACCGGGCCACCGGTGACCTGAAGGTCGTCACGGTGACGGCGGAGAACGAGGCGGACATCCTGGTCCACGACGCGCACGCCGCGTCCCCGACCACCGCCTTCGCCCTCTCCCGCCTCGCCGACCCCGACACCCTCCACCACACCCCCATCGGCGTCTTCCGCTCCGTCGACCGACCGGTCTACGACACCCTCATGGCCGACCAACTCGACACCGCCGTCGAACAACGCGGCAAGGGCGACCTCGCCGCCCTGCTCGCGGGCGGCGACACCTGGACCGTCGTCGGCTGACCTTCCCTCCGATTCACGAGGCCCGGGACCGGACGTCCCGGGCCTCGTCGTATGCCCGGCGGGCCGCCTCCACCCGGTCCATGCGGTCGTGGGTCCACCGGGCGAGGGCCCGTACCTGCTCCGCCGCCTCGCGGCCGAGGTCGGTGAGCGAGTAGTCGACGCGGGGCGGGATCACCGGCTTGGCGTCCCGGTGCACCAGGCCGTCGCGCTCCAGGGTCTGCAAGGTCTGGGTGAGCATCTTCTCGCTGACGGTCCGGCCGCCGGAGCCGCCGACCGCCCGGCGCAGCTCGCTGAACCGGTACGACCGCTCCAGCAGCTCGATCAGGACGAGGACGCCCCAGCGGCTGGTGACGTGCTCCAGGACCAGGCGGTGGGGGCACAGCGCCTCCGCGTCCGCCCCACTCTTACTTACCGGCATGCCAGTACCTTACTTCAAAGTAGGTACTTTCTCATCCACAGCGCTTCCCGTACGGTCGGTGTCATCAGGACATCGATCCCAAGGAGTCGGACAACATGAGCATCGTCGTCACCGGAGCCACCGGACAGCTCGGCCGTCATGTCGTGGCGCAGTTGCTGGAGAAGGTCCCGGCGGAGCGGATCACCGCCGTCGTCCGGGACGCGGCGAAGGGCGCCGACCTCGCCGCGCGGGGCGTGCGGCTGGCCGTCGCCGACTACAACGCGCCCGAGACCCTGGACGGCCTGTTCGCGGCCGGCGACAAGGTCCTGCTGATCTCCGGCAGCGAGGT
Source organism: Streptomyces sp. DSM 40868 (assembly GCF_011820545.1). Classification (NCBI taxonomy): domain Bacteria; kingdom Bacillati; phylum Actinomycetota; class Actinomycetes; order Kitasatosporales; family Streptomycetaceae; genus Streptomyces; species Streptomyces sp. DSM 40868. The sequence goes on along the minus strand of NZ_CP050504.1, from coordinate 5,173,019 downwards.
CGACAAGGACCGGGTGGCGCAGCACACGGCCGTCATCGACGCGGCGAAGGCGGCTGGCGTGGCGCTGCTCGCCTACACCAGCGCCCCGGGCACCCTGACCGCCGCGCTGGCGGACGCCCACCGGGCGACCGAGAAGGTGCTGCTCGCCTCCGGCCTGCCGTACACCCTGCTGCGCAACGGCTGGTACCACGAGAACTACACCGAGCACCTGGCGCCGGTGCTGGAGCACGGCGCGGTCGTGCAGGCCGCCGGTGACGGCCGGGTCTCCTCGGCCGCCCGCGCCGACTACGCCGCCGCCGCGGTCGCGGTGCTGACCGGCGAGGGCCACGAGAACGCCACGTACGAGCTGGGCGGCGACGAGGCGTGGAGCTTCACCGAGTACGCGGCCGAGCTGAGCCGGCAGACCGGCCGGGAGATCGCGTACCGGCAGGTCTCGGTGGCGGACCTCACCGGCATCCTGACCGGCGCCGGGCTGCCCGCGCCGCTGGCCGGGATCCTCGCCGGCGTGGACGCCTCGATCGCCGAGGGCGAGCTGGTCATCTCCTCCGGCGACCTGTCCCGGCTGATCGGCCGCCCCACCACCCCGCTGGCCGAGGCCGTCACGGCCGCGCTGAAGAGTTGAGCCGATCCCTGCCCTGTCATGACCGTATGACGAAACGAACATGACACCGGAGGCCGTCCGGCGCTACCTTCGTGCTCGCGCGTCCGCACCGGGCGCGCGAGCGAGAGGGAGGGGCCGGTGGCCGGGAAATCCGAGGGTGAACACCGCATAGGCCTGCTGAACGGCTTCGCCGCCTACGGGATGTGGGGCCTGGTGCCCCTGTTCTGGCCCCTGCTGAAACCGGCCGGGGCCGCGGAGATCCTCGCCCACCGCATGGTGTGGTCCCTGGCGGTGGTCGCGGTCGCGCTGCTCTTCGTGCGCCGCTGGGCCTGGGCCGGACAGCTGCTGCGCCAGCCCCGGCGGCTCGGTCTGATCGCCGTGGCGGCCGCCGTCATCACCGTCAACTGGGGCGTGTACATCTGGGCGGTCAACGCGGGCCACGTCGTGGAGGCCTCGCTGGGCTACTTCATCAACCCGCTGGTCACCATCGCGATGGGCGTGCTGCTCCTCAAGGAGCGGCTGCGGCCCGCGCAGTGGGCGGCGGTCGCGGTCGGCCTCGCCGCCGTCGTCGTCCTCACCGTCGGCTACGGCCGTCCGCCGTGGATCTCCCTCTGCCTCGCCTTCTCCTTCGCCACCTACGGGCTGGTCAAGAAGAAGGTCGACCTCGGCGGGGTGGAGTCGCTGGCCGCCGAGACCGCGATCCAGTTCCTGCCGGCGCTGGGCTATCTGATCTGGCTGGCCGCGCAGGGGGACGCCACGTTCGCGGCCGAGGGTGCCGGACACGCCGCCCTGCTCGCCTCCACCGGCCTGGTCACCGCCGTGCCGCTGGTCTGCTTCGGCGCGGCGGCGATCCGCGTGCCCCTGTCCACGCTGGGCCTGTTGCAGTACCTGGCCCCGGTCTTCCAGTTCCTGCTCGGCATCCTCTACTTCCACGAGGCCATGCCGGCCGAACGGTGGGCCGGGTTCGCGCTGGTCTGGCTGGCGCTGGTACTGCTCACGGTCGACGCGCTGCGCTTCTCCCGGCGCCCGCGCCGACTCCCCGAACCGGCGCCCCGCACCACCGAGACACCCTCGTCGGCACCCGCGGACGCCTGACCGGGACGCGAGTACTACGGGTACTACGGGTACTACGGGCAGTACGGGTACTACGGGGCCCGTACTGCGCGGGTACTACGGGCGGGCCGCCGGGCCGGTCAGGCTCGTGCCGCCTTCGCCGCGCGGTCGGTCAGACGGACCATGCGGGCGCGGGCGGCCTCCAGCGGGCGAAGGTCGTCGGCGGCGGGTCCCGGCTCGGCGGAGAGGTCCGTCCACAGGCCGATCAGCTCATGGCCCAGCCGCAGGCCCTCCTCGGGGTCGCGCACCGCACGCCACGCGGTCGCCGCGCTCTGCAGGTTGCCGTAGGCCGCCTCCCCGTCCCGGGCCTGGCGGCGCAGCCGGGCCAGCTCCAGCGACAGCCGGCAGGCGCGCACGGGCTCGTCCCCCAGGTAGGCGATGTAGGCGGACAGCTCGCGCACGTGCAGCACCTCGGCGTGGTGCGGGCCGAACACGGCGGAGGCCTCGGCGAGCGTCCGTTCGGCCAGTTCCGCCGCCGTGTCGATACGGCCCGCGCGCACGGCCTCGTTGATCCGGCCCATCGGCTCGGCGAGCAGCTCCGCACCCTCGGCGGTCTCGGTCAGCGGCCCGTCCCCGAGCACCTCCTCGGCGACCGCGTCGAAGCCGCGGGCCGGGGTCTGGGCGGGCGCGGGCTCGTCGTAGGGCAGCCCCATCCCCAAGGCCGTACCCGCACGCGCGCCCGCGTCCCGCGTGGCGGCGGTCACGGGCCGCGCGTCGGCCGCCGGCGGGGGGCCGAACGGGCCGGCCGGTGCCTGCGGGGTGCCCGGTGTGCCGCCCGGTGCGGTGTGCGCCGTAGGCGCCGGGTCCGGTGTCCGGGGGGCGGTCAGCCGGACCGGTTCGCCGGTCACCCGGCTGGAGCCGTCGGCCGAGACCTCCAGGGGGACCACACAGCCCGCGAGGTCGTCGTGGACCGTGGCGTGTATGGGCGCCCCGACGCTGATGGCCAGGCTCTGGAGGCGGTTCAGGACGGCCTGCTGGATCTCCTCGCCGGGCGCCGCGGCGACCGGTACCCCGTCCACGGAGGCGCTCTCCGGGCCGTACACCCGGACGGGCACCGCCGCCGGGTACCCCACGGTCCGCGGCGCCCGCTTCTTCTCGAAGCTGAGTCCAGCCATCGGTGTCCCTCCACTCCCCCGGCGTCGCGATCCGGTCCTACGCATCCTGACCACCAGTGTGTCGGCTGCCCACGGCTACCGGGTCACCGCGACGTCACAGCCTCGCACCAGCGCCCCCTGGCGCCGTGAACCCGACGCCGAGAACCCCCTGGCGCCAATTGGATGCGTGTGCATAAGATGCGTGTGCACCTTGTTCGTTGGTACGACCTGCCGCACCTGGGAGACCTCATGAGCCGCCGCTTTCTCTTCGTCCTGGGCAGTGCCCGCGCCGAAGGCAACACCGAGCTGCTGGCCCGGCGGGCCGCCGAACAGCTCCCCGACGACGTCGGACAGCGCTGGATCGACCTCTCCGGGCAGCCGCTGCCCGACTTCGAGGACCTGCGGCACGACAGCGACCACGTACGACCGCCGTCCGACACCCCGCTCGGGCTGCTGCTGGACGCCACGCTGGAGGCCACGGACATCGTGATCGCCTCGCCGGTGTACTGGTACTCGGTCTCCGCCCAGACCAAGCGCTACCTGGACCACTGGTCCGGCTGGCTGCGCATCCCGGGCCTCGACTTCAAGGCGAGGATGGCGGGCCGCACCCTCTGGGGCGTCGCCGCGCTCGCCCACGAGGAGCTGTCCGTGGCCGACCCGTACGCCGGCACCCTGCGCTACTCGGCCGCGTACATGGGGATGCGGTTCGGCGGCGTACTGCTGGGCAACGGCAGCAAGCCGGGCGACGTCCTGAACGACACCGGGGCGCTGACCCGCGCCAAGACCTTCTTCGCGCAGGACGCGCCCCTCGCGCGCTTCCCGTACGAGACGGCCGACGCCGCCTGAACCCCCGGCACCGGCCGCCCGGCGCCTAGGCGGTGATGTCCTTCGCCGTGAACCGGGCCCAGGCCGCCGAGCCGAACACGGCCGCGTACAGCGCCTGGAGGCCGAGGTCGCGCAGCAGGTCGTCCCAGTAGACGGGGTCGCGCATCAGGTCGGCGAACGACAGCCAGTAGTGCGAGAAGAGGTACGGCTGCACCGCGTGCAGCTGGGGTATCTGGTCCACGATCTGCACGGTGATGAGCAGGCCGACCGTGGTCGCCATCGCCGCGATGCCGCTGTTGGTGAGGGTCGACACGAACAGGCCGAGGGCCGCCACCCCCACCAGGGAGGCCGCGACGACCAGGGCGATCAGCAGCGCGCGGGCCAGCCCCTCGCCGAGGCCGATCCGGGTGCCGGAGATCGTCGTCAGCTCGCCGAACGGGAACAGCAGCGCCCCCACGGCCAGCGCCGAGACCGCGACCACCAGCGTGGCCAGCAGGCAGAAGGCCAGCACGGTCGCGTACTTGGTGAACAGCAGCCGGGTGCGGCCGGCCGGGGCCACCAGCAGATAGCGCAGGGTGCCCGCGCCCGCCTCCCCGGCGATCGCGTCGCCGGCCACGACACCGACCGCCATCGGCAGGAAGAACGGCAGGGTCGCGGCCAGCGCGGTGAACACCAGGAACAGCCCGTTGTTGGTGATCTGCGCGATGAAGGCCGGGCCCTCGCCGCCCCCGCCGCCCACCTGCCCGCCACCCCGGGTCTCGATCCGCACCGCGACCCCGACCAGCACCGGCACCGCGGCCAGCACCCCGAGCAGGGCGAGCGTGCGCCACCGCCGGACGGTGGTGACCAGCTCGCTGCGCAGCAGCCCGAGGGCCCACAGCGGGTTCGGCCGGCGCACGGCGGCGGCCCCGGTCGGGTACTCAGCCCGCGACATCGAAGCCCTCCCCGGTCAGTGCCACGAACGCGTCCTCCAGCGAGGCGCGCTCGACGGTCAGGCCCCGGACCCGGACCCCGGCGGTGACCAGGGCCGCGGTCACCTCGGCGAGGTCCCGCCCGGGTGGTTCGCCGGTGACCCGGTCGCCGTCGGCGGTCACGTCCCCGACGCCCAGTTCCTTCAGCACCCGGGCCGCCTCGGCGGGGTCCGGGGTGGTCACGACCAGCCGGCCGCGCGCCCCGGCCGCCAGGTCGGCCACCTCGCCCTGGGTGACGAGCCGGCCCTGCGCCATGACCGCCGCGTGGGTGCACACCTGCTCGATCTCGTCCAGCAGGTGCGAGGAGAGGAACACGGTCGTACCGTCGGCGGCCAGCTCCCTGATCAGGGTGCGGATCTCGCGCATGCCCTGCGGGTCGAGGCCGTTGGTGGGCTCGTCCAGCACGAGCAGCCGGCGCGGCTGGAGCAGCGCGGCGGCCAGGCCCAGGCGCTGTTTCATGCCGAGCGAGTACGCCTTCGCCTTCTTGCCGGCGGCCGCCGTCAGGCCGACCCGGTCCAGCGCGGCGGCCACGCGCGCGTGCCGGGTGCGCGGGTCGGCGGTGGGGTCGGCGGAGTCGTAGCGCACCAGGTTGTCCCGGCCGGAGAGGAAGCCGTACAGCGCGGGGCCCTCGATGAGGGCCCCGACCTGCGGAAGGACCGTACGGGCCGCCCGCGGCATGGGGCGGCCGAGCAGCCGGACCGTGCCCGCGGTCGGTTCGATCAGGCCCATCAGCATCCGGATGGTGGTGGTCTTGCCGGAGCCGTTCGGGCCGAGGAAGCCGAAGACGCTGCCCTCCGGGACGGTCAGGTCGAGACCGTCCACGGCGAGCTGTCCGCCGCGGTAGCGCTTGGTGAGCCCGCGCGTGTCGATCACGCTCGCCGGATCACCGTCCGGCGGGCCGCCGCGCTCGCGTTCGTCCATCGGCTTCCCCTCGTTCCCTCGGTCCCCTGGGGTCACTTCCCCGCGTCGGCCGCCTTCACCAGGGTCTCCTTCGTCACCAGGCCGGCGTACACCTTGCCGTCATCGGTGATCAGGGCGTTGACCAGGCGGGTGGAGAAGACCGTGCCCTTGCCGAACTTCCCGGAGACCGGGTCGCCGAGCGAGCCGAGGAAGCCGCCGAGGTCACCGCCCTGGGAACCGGTGGGCAGGCCGCCCTTGGCGCCGGTGTCGACGGTGGCGACGGACGTCCAGCCCTCGCCGAGGACGTCCAGCCCGCCGAGGCCCCCGGCGAGGTCCTCGTCGTGCTCGGGCGCCGGGGTCCTGGCCGCCGCGTCCTTCTCCTCGGTGACCTTCGCGCCCTTCGGCGGGGTGAAGTCGAAGGTGGAGGCGGCCGGCCGGGCGAACGAGACCTGGGTGAAGCCGGCGTCGACCACGGCGGCCCCGCCGCTCCTCGGGGTGAGCGTGAACTTCAGCGGCGTCCAGGTCTTCGCGTCCACGGCGATGCTGATCGCGCCGACCGTGGTGCCGGACTGCCGGGGCCGGATCAGCAGCTTGTAGGCGTCGCGGCCGGCCACCTGCGCGGTGCCGTCGACGGTGACGGACGTGGTGTCGTCCACCGCCTTCAGCGCCTCGTCGGCGAAGTCCCCGGGCGTGGCCGGGGACTCGGCCCGGCGCTCCTTGCCGGACCCGGCCGCGGTGGAGTGGTAGACCTCGTTGCTCTTGCTGTCGTAGCCCCAGACGTCCTTGCCGTCGTGGATCAGGCTGTACTCGGCGCCGCGCTCCAGCAGCGACACCTTCTGCCGGTCCGGGCCGTCGGCGGCGACCCGCAGGGTGTGCATGCCGGTCGCCAGCTCGGTGAGCCTGGACCGCGGGTCGGCGGAGGAGCCGTCGCCGGAGCCGTCGCCGGAGCCGTCGTGGCCGGAGCCGGAGAGCAGGCCGTCCTCCAGGCCGCCGAGGTCGGGCAGGCCGAGATCGGTGGTGATCTTCACGGTGCCGGACAGCTGCTGCACGTCCGACGTGGCCATCTTGTCGATGAGCTGCTGGGCGGTGATCTTCGGCAGGTCGGGGTCGCCGGAGTCGGCGAGCGCCGGGACGAGCCCGATCGTGGCCGCCGCCACCCCCACCACCGCGACCGGAACGGCGTACCGGGCGGCCTTGCGCCGGCCGGGGCGCGGGGCCCCGTCCCGCGCGGCCCCCTCGTGCGCGGCGCCCACTGCGTCGTCGGATTCGTACGGTGCCATGTGTGCCTTACCTCCGTCGTCGGCGGCGGCTGTTCTCACGCTGGTCAACCCTGAGCCGCCATTCTCACCCGAATCGGTGAGGAGTGGTGATGCGTGCGGTTTCCATATGACCAAATCCGCCGTCAGGAAGCGTCAGCCCTCGGAGCCAACTGCGCCTACGCCTGCGGTATGACACCCGGCGACCGCGTCACCCCGCGACCCGTAGGGGTCGCCAGGGAGACCGCGCCCATGTGAGGGACATCGAGATCAGGCCACGGCGGGGACACCGGGGCCCGGCAGGGGCCGTGCGGGGTCCGTCAGCGGGTCGTACGCGGCCGTACAGTCGTACGGCCGTACGCCGGTCGAGCCGGGAAGGTCACGCCGGTCGAGCCGGGGAGGTACGGCGGTCGGCCCGAGTGGGCCGGGCCGGGTCAGCCGGCGCGGTGGACCACCGCGTCGCACAGTTCCGTCAGCGCGGCCTTGGCGTCGCACTCCGGCAGCGGGGCCAGCGCGGCCCGCGCCTCCTCCGCGTACCGGACCGTGTCCCGGCGGGCCTGCTCCAGCGCGGGGTGGGCGCGCAGCGCGGCCAGCGCCCGGGCGTGCCGGGTGTCGTCGCTGAGGTCGGAGTCCAGCAGTTCGCACAGCGCGATGTCCTCGGCCAGCCCGAGCCGGGCGGCCCGCTCGCGCAGCCGGAGCACCGGCAGCGTCGGGATGCCCTCGCGCAGGTCGGTGCCCGGGGTCTTGCCGGACTCGTGGGAGTCGGAGGCGATGTCCAGGACGTCGTCCGCCAGCTGGAAGGCGACGCCGAGCCGTTCGCCGTACTGGGTGAGCACGTCCACGACCCGCTCGCCGGCGCCGGACATCATCGCGCCGAACCGGCAGGACACCGCCACCAGGGAGCCGGTCTTGCCGGCCAGCACGTCCAGGTAGTGCTCGACCGGGTCGCGGCCGTCCGAGGGGCCCGCGGTCTCCAGGATCTGCCCGGTGACCAGCCGTTCGAACGCCAGGGCCTGCACCCGGACCGCCTCCGGACCGAGGTCGGCGAGGATCTGGGAGGCGCGGGCGAAGAGGAAGTCGCCGGTGAGGACCGCGACGGAGTTGCCCCAGCGGGTGTTGGCGCTGTCCACCCCGCGTCGTACGGCCGCCTCGTCCATGACGTCGTCGTGGTACAGCGTGGCCAGGTGGGTGAGCTCCACGACCACGGCCGACGGCACGACGCCCGGCGCGTACGGGTCGCCGAACTGGGCGGCGAGCATCACGAGCAGTGGCCGGAATCGTTTCCCGCCGGCCCGCACGAGGTGCTGCGCGGCCTCGGTGATGAACGGGACCTCGCTCTTGGTGGCCTCGAGCAAGCCTTCCTCGACAGCCGCCAATCCGGCCTGGACATCGGCTTCCAGAGCCTGGTCCCGCACGCTCAGCCCGAACGGCCCGACGACGGTCACGAGGGGTCTCCTGTCTGCTGGTGTCTGCTGGCGATTACACGGTTTGTCGATAGGTCGCTGCCATCACTCAAGTCAGCGTATCCGGTCCTGTTTCGATCACCGATAGCGCCCACCGGTCCAGCCTGGGTGGTATCGGAGCATGACCGGCATGGTTTTGATCACACGGTAATAAGGGGACATATATCGACTTAACAGTAATCCGGATGCCGTGTCGCGACCTCTCCACACCTTCCTCTCCCCCACCTCCCTCGGCCGGCCCCTACGACAACGACGCGCGCCATACCCCGGGTTCCACCACGACTCGGACTTCAGACCTGAATCCCCCTAATCCCCCATGTCTGATTTGAAGTCTTTTGCTATTTCGTGAATTGGGTCACTCGCCCGGCCCATCCGCGCCACCCGCCGCTCCTCCCGCCCTCCTTGCGCCGTCGGCGAGTTGAGGATTGGCAACCGCAAAGGATCAAGCACCCCATACGGCATCGATCAAGGTCAAATGGCGCGTTGTATGAATCCGGCACTTGTTCCCGACATGTGCTCTCGCATACGTTCCGGGCCGTCGGGCGGACGCCGAATCCTGCCGCCGCCCGCGTAACCCATTCACGAACTCATTCGTACGGCAGGAGCGGGGGACCCAGGTAAGTCGCCGCGCCGGACGGCATCCGCCGCGCCGGAACGGCTTGGGGTGAAGCCGTGCCTCCTCCCGGGCACGGCCGGGCGCCTCCCCGCCCGAACCCGACAGCTCACCTCGCAGGCGCCGGAGAGGAACCTTTCGATGCCTGCTGCCGCTCAGCACCGCCGTACCCGGAACACCCGCCTCGTCCGCGCCCTCGCCGCCGCCTGCACCGGCGCCGCAGTCCTCGCCCTGCCGCTCGTCGGCGCGACCGCCGCGTCCGCCGCCACCACCGCGGCCCCGACGGTGGGCACCACCCCCGCCGGATACCCGGACAACCTCGACGGCTGGATCCGCGAATCGCTCGCGATCATGGCCGAGAAGAACATCCCGGGCACCTACAACGGCATCCACCGCAACATCATCCGCGAGTCCTCCGGCAACCCGGCGGCCATCAACCTCTGGGACTCCAACGCGGCCAAGGGCATCCCGTCCAAGGGCCTGCTCCAGGTCATCGACCCCACCTTCAACGCGTACCACGTCGCCGGGACGTCCTTCGACATCTACGACCCGGTCGCGAACATCACCGCCGCCTGCAACTACGCGGCGGACCGGTACGGGTCGATCGACAACGTCTTCGGCGCCTACTGACCGGCCCGGCCGCCCGGCCCTTCCCACGGTCAGGCGGCCGGGAACAGTCTTTCGAGGACGACGGCGACACCGTCGTCCTCGTTCGACACCGTGACCTCGTCGGCCACCGCCTTCAGCTCGGGGTGCGCGCCGGCCATGGCGACACCGCGCGCCGCCCAGCGGAACATGGGGATGTCGTTGGGCATGTCACCGAAGGCGAGGGCCCGTTCGGGGCCGATCCCCAGCCGCTCGGCGGCCAGTGCCAGACCGGTCGCCTTCGTCACCCCGCTCGGCTGGAGCTCCACGGTGCCCGGCCCCGACATGGTGACGGTCGCCAGCGAGCCCACCGCCGAACGCGCCACGGCCGCCAACTCGTCGTCCGACAGCTCGGCGTGCCGCAGCAGCACCTTGCTGATGGGCTCGGCCCACAGATCGGCGCGCCGGCCGACCCGCACCGCGGGCAGCGTCGGGTGCGGCATCCGGTAGCCGGGCTCGATGAGCGTGAGCCCGTCCTCGCCGTCCTGGTCGACCGCCGCGAACACCTGCCCCACCTCCGCCTCGACCTTGCCGAGCGCGGTCTCCGCCAGCTCCCGGTCCAGCCGCACCGACCACAGCAGCCGGCCGGCCCGGGCGTCGTAGACCTGCGCGCCCTGCCCGCACACCGCCAGCCCGGTGCCGCCGAGGCGCGCGAGCAGGGGCCGTACCCGCGGCGCCGGGCGGCCGGTGACCACCAGATGCCGGGCCCCGGCCCGCGCCACCCGCGCGAGCGCGGCGAGCGACCGGTCGGAGACGGTGTCGTCGCCGCGCAGCAGCGTTCCGTCCAGGTCAGTGGCGATGAGGGCATATGCCGGGGTGGATGCCATGCCCAGAGAATACGGACCCCGGGCCCCACCGACTCATCCCCCGTTCCCCGCTCCCGCCGTACCGCCCGTCCCCAACTGCCGTACGGGCGCTGCCGCGTGAGGCACGCCCGCCGAACTGTCGTGGGCCCGTGCGAGCACTCTTTCGAGCAATCCCCGAGCCACAAGGACCACTGCCCATGACACGCGTGTCGGCCGTAACGTGTGGCCCGACCACATGGAACGCTTCGCCATGCATGGCACGGATGAGAGTGAGGCAGCACCCATGCCCCCCTTCGACGTCCCCGAGGGCGACCCCTTCGGCCCGCACAACCTCCCCTATGGCGTGTTCTCGCCCCACGGCAGCACGGAGCGGAGGATCGGCGTCCGGCTCGGGAACCACGTCCTCGACGCGGGCGCCACGGCGGCGGCGGTCGGCTCGCCCCACCAGGCGCTGCTCGCCGCCCCCACCCTCAACCCGCTGCTGGCCGCCGGCCGCGCCACCTGGTCGGAGATACGGCGCGCCGTCACCTCCTGGGTCACCGACCCGGCGCACCGCCCGACCGTCGAGCCGCTGTTCCACCCCCTGTCCGAGGTGACCCTGCACCTGCCCTTCGAGGTGGCGGACTACGTCGACTTCTACGCCTCGGAACACCACGCCCGCAACGTCGGCCGGATCTTCCGCCCGGACGCCGAGGACAGCCTCACCCCCAACTGGAAGCACCTCCCGATCGGCTACCACGGCCGCGCCGGCACGGTCGTCGTCTCCGGCACGGACGTCGTACGGCCCGCCGGGCAGCGCAAGGGCCCCGCCGACCCCGCCCCCGTCTTCGGGCCGTCGATCCGGCTGGACATCGAGGCCGAGGTCGGCTTCGTGGTGGGCGTGCCGTCGCGGCAGGGCCGCCCGGTGGCGCTCGGCGACTTCCGCGAGCACGTCTTCGGACTGTGCCTGCTCAACGACTGGTCCGCACGGGACATCCAGGCCTGGGAGTACGTCCCGCTCGGCCCGTTCCTCGGCAAGTCCTTCGCGACCTCGGTCTCGGCGTGGATCACCCCGCTGGAGGCGCTGGAGCACGCGCGCGTGGCGCCCCCCGAGCGCACCCACCCGCTGCTCCCCTACCTGGACGACACGGCCCCCAGCGTGGAATCCGGCGGCTACGACCTCCGCATCTCCGTCGCGGTCAACGGCCATGTGGTCTCCGAGCCGCCGTTCTCCACCATGTACTGGACCGCCGCCCAGCAGCTCGCCCACATGACGGTGAACGGCGCCTCGCTGCGCACCGGCGACCTGTACGGCTCGGGCACGGTGAGCGGCCCGGCCGAAGACCAGCGCGGTTCGCTGCTGGAGCTGACCTGGAACGGCCGCGACCCCCTCGAACTCCCCGACGGCAAGCGGGCGTTCCTGATGGACGGGGACGTGGTGACCCTGTCCGCCTGGGCTCCCGGCCCGGACGGCCGCCGGGTGGGGCTGGGCGAGGTCACGGGCCGCGTCGTGGCGGACTGAGCCGCGGTACGGCGGCCGGCGCGCCGACGGGCCGGGACCCTGTTCCGGCCCCGCCGAACTCGCCTCCCCCACCCGGGATTTCGCTGCCTTTCCCGGTCGGATCGCCGCCGACACCTGACTCACACCGCCCTTCTTCGCCATACTGGCGGGGACACGCATCCGCACCCCGCGCGGCCGTGCGCTGCGTGCCCCGCACCACCCAGCACCCGCACACCTTTCCGACCAGGAACCGGAGCCCCGGCATGACCGTCTGCCTGCTCCTGCTGAGCGCCGTCGCCCTGACGGCCGCCGTACCGGCGCCGCGCGCGCTGACCCGGGCGGCCTGGCCCGAACGGGAACCCGTGGTCGCGCTGTGGGTGTGGCAGTGTCTGGTCGCCACCGTCCTGCTGTGCTGCCTGACCGCACTGGTCCTGGGCGCGGCGGCCGTCTTCCACACCGTCCGCGACCATGTGTTCGCCCCCGCACCGCCCGCCGTCACCGCCGCCTACGACCTGTCCGCCACCCCGGTGTGGACCACCGCCCTCACCCTGCTGCTGGCCTGCGGGGCCGCCTGGACGACGGCCATGCTGGCCCGGGAGCTGTTCGAGGCCCGCCGCAGCCGGGGCCAGGCCCGGGCGCAGCTGCGCGAACGCGCCCCCGAACTGCCGCCGGGGCTGCGGGCGCCGCGCGGGCCGATGCTGGTGCTGGAGGACGAGTACCCCGACGCGTGGTGGATGCCGGGGCACCCGCCACAGCTGGTCGTCACCACAGGAGCGCTGCACCGCCTCACCGACCTCCAGCTCGACGCCGTCCTCACCCACGAGCGCGGACACGCCCGCGCCCACCACGACTGGCTGCTGCACCTGTCCGCCGCGCTCGCCACGGGCTTCCCGCGCGTGCCGCTCTGCGCCCACTTCTGCGACCAGACGCACCGCCTGGTCGAGCTGGCCGCCGACGACGCGGCCTCCCGGCGCTGCGGGCACCTCACCACGGCGCTCGCCCTGATCGAGCTGAACCAGCACCGGGGCGTGCTCTCCTGCGCCTCCAGCCGCCGGCTGCTGGGCGAGCGCGTGGACCGGCTGCTGGAGCCGCCGCCGCGGCTGCTGCGCCGGCACCGGGCGCTGACCACGACGGTGGCCGCGCTGGTGCCGCTGGTGCCGCTGCTGATCACCTTCGCACCCGGGCTGACGGCGCTGTCCTGACGACGGTGCACCGGGCGCGCCGGCGGGCCGGGGCGGGCTACGTCCAGTCGGGCTCCGGTTCGGGCTCGGGCTCGTCGGCCGGCTCGGGCCAGTCCGCGTCGTCCGGTGCGCCGGCGGGGGCGGGCACCGCGGCGCCGTCCAGGGAGGCCAGCACCTCGAGCACGCCTTCGCCGTACGTCGCCAGCTTCTTCTCGCCGACGCCGTTCACCGTGCCCAGCTCCCGGACCGAGCCGGGCCAACGGGTCACGATCTCCCGGAGGGTGGCGTCGTGGAAGATGACGTACGCCGGGACGCCCTGTTCCCGGGCCTGCTCGGCGCGCCAGGCCCGCAGGGCCTCGAAGGCGGGGAGCAGCGCCTCGGGCAGCTCGGCCGCGGCGGCCTTGGCCTTGCCGGCGCCGGAGGCACCGGAGCCGCCGGCGGACCGGGACCGGGAGGCGGCCGGCTTCTTCGGCTCCTTGCGCAGCGGCACCTCCCGCTCCCTGCGCAGCACCGCGCCGCTCGCCTCGGTGAGCACCAGCGTGCCGTACTCGCCCTCGACCGCGAGGAGCCCCTGCGCCAGCAGCTGCCGGATGACGCCCCGCCACTCGCCCTCGGTGAGGTCCTGGCCGATGCCGAAGACGGACAGCTGGTCGTGGTCGAACTGGATCACCTTGGCGGTGCGCTTGCCGAGCAGGATGTCCACGATCTGCACCGCGCCGAACTTCTGCCCGCGCTCCCGCTGCAACCGCACCACCGTGGACAGCACCTTCTGCGCGGCGACCGTGCCGTCCCAGGTCTCCGGCGGGGTGAGGCAGGTGTCGCAGTTGCCGCAGGCTTCCGCGTCGGCGTCCTGGCCGAAGTAGGCGAGCAGCTGGCCGCGGCGGCACCGGGCGGTCTCGCACAGCGCGAGCATGGCGTCGAGGTGGGAGGCGGCCCGGCGGCGGAACGCCTCGTCGCCCTCGCCGGACTGGATCAGCTTGCGCTGCTGTATGACGTCGTTCAGGCCGTACGCCATCCACGCCGTGGACGGCAGGCCGTCACGGCCCGCGCGGCCGGTCTCCTGGTAGTAGCCCTCGATCGACTTGGGCAGGTCCAGGTGGGCGACGAAGCGCACGTCCGGCTTGTCGATGCCCATGCCGAAGGCGATGGTCGCGACCACGACCAGGCCGTCCTCGCGCAGGAACCGGGACTGGTGCGCCGCGCGCACGGAGGCGTCCAGGCCCGCGTGGTACGGCACCGCCTGGATGCCGTTCGCTGTCAGGAACTCCGCCGTGCGCTCGACCGAGTTCCGCGACAGGCAGTAGACAATGCCGGCGTCACCCGGGTGCTCCTCCCTCAGGAAGGCGAGGAGCTGCTTCTTGGGGTCGGCCTTGGGCACGATCCGGTACTGGATGTTGGGCCGGTCGAAGCTGGCGACGAAGTGCCGGGCCGTCGGCAGGTTCAGCCGCTGGGTGATCTCCTCGTGCGTGGCGCGGGTCGCCGTGGCGGTGAGGGCGATCCGCGGGACGTCCGGCCAGCGCTCGCCGAGCAGGGACAGGGCGAGATAGTCGGGGCGGAAGTCGTGGCCCCACTGGGACACGCAGTGCGCCTCGTCGATCGCGAAGACGGAGATCTTGCCGCGGGAGAGCAGGTCCAGCGTGGCGTCCAGGCGCAGCCGCTCCGGTGCCAGATAGAGCAGGTCCAGTTCGCCCGCCAGGAACTCGGCCTCGACCACGCGCCGCTCGTCGAAGTCCTGCGTGGAGTTCATGAAGCCGGCCCGGACGCCGAGGGCGCGCAGGGCGTCCACCTGGTCCTGCATCAGCGCGATCAGCGGGGAGACCACCACGCCCGTACCCGGTCTGACCAGGGCCGGGATCTGGTAGCACAGCGACTTTCCGCCGCCGGTCGGCATGAGCACGACGGCGTCGCCGCCCGCCACCACATGCTCGATGATCGCCTGCTGCTCGCCCCGGAAGGCGTCGAATCCGAAGACCCGGTGCAGCGTGGCCAACGCCTCGCTGCCGGCCGCGCCCGGCCCCTCGGTCACCTGTGCCATCTCGCTGATCCCGCCCATCACGCCCATCGCCTTGTCCCCCGTCGGTCCCCCGTGTGCCGTCCCTCGACCGCTCCCTCAACGATAGGGGCCCGCACCGACAGCCTCGGAGTTATCCACAGGCCGGCCGATATATCTCACGTCAAGCACGCGAGTGTCGTTCACACGTTCGCGGGAGACCTGCCCGTTTCCCGCCGATAGTCTGAACTCACCGGCGAGACTCCGTCCCATGGGAGCACTGATGAGCGTCGCACCGAAGGCGTCCGCGTCCAGCTGGCCGACCCCGCCGAAGGGCGGCTGGACCGCCGACGACCTGGACCGCCTCCCGAATCTTCCTCCGCACACGGAATTGATCGACGGGAGCCTGGTCTTCGTGAGTCCGCAGACGATGTTTCATGTACGGGCTGTCGACTTCTTCAACTGGCAGCTCCAGTCGCTGGCGCCGGAGGAATTCGAGGTCATCCGCGAGTTCACTATTGACATCGACCGCCAGAACAGGCCCGAGCCGGATGTCGTGGTGGTAATGGCGGACGTGGTCGAGGACTCGCGCCAGACCCGCTTCCCAGCGGAGTCCGTCGTCCTGGCCATCGAGGTCGTCTCCGAGGACTCGGTCTCCCGCGACCGCGAGACCAAGCCCCTGAAATACGCCCGCGCCAAGATCCCCCACTACTGGCGGGTCGAGAACGAGAACGGCCGGGCCGCCGTGCACGTCTTCGAGCTGGAGCCGACGACCGGCACCTACACGAGCACCGGCATCTTCCGCGAGCGGATGAAGCTGGACGTGCCGTTTTCGATGGACCTGGACCTCACCCAGATCAAGACGCGCCGCGACAGGAATCAGTGAGCCCACCGAATGCCGCTGCCCGGCCCCCGAACGGGGTGCCGGGCAGTGGCGCGCAAGAGGTGGGCGTCAGCGGACGAAGACTCCCGCCTGGCCGGCCAGGTCCAGGAAGTACTGGGGGGCGATGCCGAGGACCAGGGTGGTGGCCACGCCCATGCCGATGGCCAGCATGGTCAGCGGGGACGGAACGGCCACGGTCGGGCCCTCCGGCTTCGGCTCGCTGAAGAACATCAGCACGATCACCCGGATGTAGAAGAACGCGGCGATCGCCGAGGAGATCACACCCACGATGACCAGCGGGACCGCTCCGCCGTCCGCCGCCGCCTTGAACACGGCGAACTTCCCCGCGAACCCGGAGGTCAGCGGGATGCCGGCGAAGGCCAGCAGGAAGATCGCGAAGACCGCCGCCACCAGCGGCGAGCGGCGGCCGAGCCCGGCCCACTTGGACAGGTGGGTCGCCTCGCCGCCCGCGTCCCGCACCAGCGTGACCACGGCGAACGCGCCGATCGTCACGAAGGAGTAGCCCGCCAGGTAGAAGAGGACCGAGGACACGCCGTCCTTGGACGTGGCGATGACACCCGCGAGGATGAACCCGGCGTGCGCGATGGACGAGTACGCCAGCAGGCGCTTGATGTCGGTCTGGGTGATGGCGACGACCGCACCGCCCAGCATGGTGATGATCGCCACCGCCCACATCACCGGCCGCCAGTCCCAGCGCAGGCCGGGCAGGACGACGTAGAGCAGGCGCAGCAGCGCGCCGAACGCGGCCACCTTCGTCGCCGCCGCCATGAACCCGGTCACGGGGGTGGGCGCGCCCTGGTAGACGTCGGGCGTCCACATGTGGAACGGCACCGCGCCCACCTTGAACAGCAGGCCCATGACGAGCAGGGCGCCGCCGATCAGCAGCAGCGCGTCGTTGCCCATCGTGTCGGCGAGCGCGGGGTCGACGTCGGTGACGGTGCCGTCGACCACCTGGGCGATGCGGGCGTACGACACCGAGCCCGCGTAGCCGTACAGCAGCGCGATGCCGAACAGGGTGAAGGCCGAGGCGAACGCGCCCAGCAGGAAGTACTTGACCGCGGCCTCCTGCGACATCAGCCGCTTGCGCCGGGCCAGCGCGCACAGCAGGTACAGCGGCAGGGAGAGGACCTCCAGGGCCACGAACAGGGTCAGCAGGTCGTTGGCCGCCGGGAAGATCAGCATGCCGCCGATCGCGAACAGGAGCAGCGGGAAGACCTCGGTGGTGGTGAAGCCCGCCCGCACCGCGGCCTTCTCGCTGTCGCTGCCGGGCACGGACGCGGCCTGCGCGGCGAAGGAGTCGACCCGGTTGCCGTGCGCCACCGGGTCCAGGCGCCGTTCAGCGAAGGTGAACAGGCCGACCAGGCCGGCCAGCAGGATGGTGCCCTGGAGGAAGAGGGCCGGACCGTCGACCGCGATCGCGCCCATGGCCGCGATGTGCGCCTTCGTGGTGCCGTACCCGTCGGCCGCGAGCGCGACGACCGCCGCGAACGCGGCGCACAGGGCGACGACGGACACGAACACCTGCGCGTAGTAGCGGGACCGGCGCGGCACGAACGCCTCGATCAGCACCCCCACCAGCGCCGCGCCGACGACGATCAGCGTCGGGGACAATTGTCCGTACTCGATCTTCGGCGCGTCGATCTTCGTGATCGGTTCGGCCGCGGTTGTCCACAGGCTGTGGACGGCTGTTGCACTCACTTGGCCGCCTCCACCTCGGGCCGGGGGTCCTTCTTGTGTACGTCGGACAGGGTCTGTTTGACCGCCGGGTCGACGATGTCCGTGACCGGCTTCGGGTAGACGCCCAGGAAGATCAGCAGCACGATCAGCGGGGCCACGACCAGCACCTCACGCGCGCGCAGGTCGGGCATCGCCGAGACCTCCGGCTTCACCGGGCCCGTCATCGTCCGCTGGTAGAGCACCAGGGTGTACAGGGCGGCGAGGACGATGCCGAAGGTGGCGATGATCCCGATCACCGGGTAGCGCGTGAACGTGCCGACCAGCACCAGGAACTCGCTCACGAACGGGGCGAGGCCGGGCAGCGACAGCGTGGCGAGGCCGCCGATCAGGAAGGTGCCGGCGAGCACCGGGGCGACCTTCTGCACGCCTCCGTAGTCGGCGATGAGCCGCGAGCCGCGCCGGGAGATGAGGAAACCGGCGACGAGCATCAGCGCGGCGGTGGAGATGCCGTGGTTGACCATGTACAGCGTGGCCCCGGACTGACCCTGGCTGGTCATCGCGAAGACGCCCATGATGATGAAGCCGAAGTGCGAGATCGACGCGTAGGCCACCAGGCGTTTGATGTCCCGCTGGCCGACGGCGAGCAGCGCGCCGTAGATGATGCTGATCACGGCCAGGACGAGGACGACCGGCGTCGCCCACTTGCTGGCCTCCGGGAACAGCTGGAGGCAGAAGCGGAGCATCGCGAACGTGCCCACCTTGTCGACGACCGCGGTGATGAGGACGGCGAC
Source organism: Streptomyces sp. DSM 40868 (assembly GCF_011820545.1). Classification (NCBI taxonomy): domain Bacteria; kingdom Bacillati; phylum Actinomycetota; class Actinomycetes; order Kitasatosporales; family Streptomycetaceae; genus Streptomyces; species Streptomyces sp. DSM 40868. The sequence goes on along the minus strand of NZ_CP050504.1, from coordinate 5,154,709 downwards.
GGGCGCGGTGGCCTCCTGCATGGCGTTGGGCAGCCAGGTGTGCAGCGGCCACAGCGGCGCCTTCACCGCGAAGGCGAAGAAGAAGCCGAGGAACAGCCAGCGTTCGGTGCTCGTCGCCATGTGCAGCCTGCCGTTCGCGCGGGCGTCGGCGATCTCGGTGAGCGAGAACGTCCCGGAGACCACGTAGAGCCCGATCACCGCGGCCAGCATGATCAGACCGCCGGCCAGGTTGTAGAGGAGGAACTTCACCGCCGCGTACGAGCGCTGGGTGGCGGCCGTCTCCTCGCCGTGCGCGTGGGCGCGGTCCCCGAAGCCGCCGATGAGGAAGTACATCGGAATGAGCATGGCTTCGAAGAAGATGTAGAAGACGAAGACGTCCGTGGCCTCGAACGAGATGACCACCATCGCCTCCACCGCCAGGATCAGCGCGAAGAAGCCCTGGGTGGGCCGCCAGCGGCGGCTGCCGGTCTCCAGCGGATCGGCGTCGTGCCAGCCGGCGAGGATGATGAACGGGATCAGCAGGGCGGTCAGCGCGACCAGCGCCACCGCGATGCCGTCGACGCCCAGTTCGTACCTGACCCCGAAGTCCCTGATCCAGGCGTGGTTCTCGGTGAGCTGGTAGCGCTCGCCGTCCGGGTCGAAGCGGACCAGGACGGTGACGGCCAGGGCGAGCGTGGCGAGCGAGACGAGCAGCGCCAGCCACTTGGCGGCGGTGCGCTGGGCGGCCGGTACGGCGGCCGTGGCGACGGCCCCGAGGGCCGGGAGCGCCGCCGTCGCTGTCAGCAGGGGAAAGGACATCGGTATCAGACCGCCCTCATCAGCAGGGTCGCGGCGACCAGGAGTGCCGCGCCGCCGAACATCGAGACCGCGTAGGAGCGGGCGAAGCCGTTCTGGAGCCGGCGCAGCCGTCCGGACAGGCCGCCGAAGCCGGCCGCCGTGCCGTTGACGACGCCGTCCACCAGGGAGTGGTCGAGGTAGACCAGGGAGCGCGTCAGGTGCTCACCGCCCCGCACCAGGACCACGTGGTTGAAGTCGTCCTGGAGCAGGTCGCGACGGGCCGCGCGGGTGAGCAGCGAGCCGCGCGGGGCGACCGCGGGGACGGGCCCCCGGCCGTACTGGGCCCAGGCGATGGCGACGCCGACGACCAGGCACACCATGGTGGCCCCGGTGATCACCCCCGCGCTGAGCGGCGCGTCGCCGTGGTCGTGCCCGGTGACCGGCTCCAGCCAGTTCAGGAAGCGGTCGCCGATGCTGAAGAAGGCACCGCCGAAGACCGAGCCGACGGCGAGGACGATCATCGGGACCGTCATGACCTTCGGGGACTCGTGCGGGTGCGGCTGGGTGTGCTCACCCCCGGTCTCGGCGGCGGGCTCCACGCCGGGCTCGGCCGGGGACGGGGTCGGGGCGTTGCGCCACCGTTCCTCTCCGAAGAACGTCATCAGCATCACGCGCGTCATGTAGAAGGCGGTGATGGCCGCGCCCAGCAGGGCCGCGCCGCCGAGGATCCAGCCCTCGGTGCCGCCCTTGGCGAACGCCGCCTCGATGATCTTGTCCTTGGAGAAGAAGCCGGACAGGCCCGGGAAGCCGATGATGGCGAGGTAGCCGAGGCCGAAGGTGATGAAGGTGACCGGCATGTACTTGCGCAGGCCGCCGTAGCGGCGCATGTCGACCTCGTCGTTCATGCCGTGCATCACCGAACCGGCGCCGAGGAACAGCCCGGCCTTGAAGAAGCCGTGCGTCACCAGGTGCATGATCGCGAAGACGTAGCCGATGGGGCCGAGACCGGCGGCGAGGACCATGTAGCCGATCTGCGACATGGTCGAGCCGGCCAGCGCCTTCTTGATGTCGTCCTTGGCGCAACCGACGATCGCACCGAACAGGAGCGTGACCGCACCGACGACGGTGACGGCCAGCTGGGCGTCGGGCGCCGCGTTGAAGATCGCGCCGGAGCGGACGATCAGATAGACGCCCGCGGTCACCATGGTCGCCGCGTGGATGAGGGCGGAGACCGGGGTCGGGCCCTCCATGGCGTCCCCGAGCCAGGACTGCAGCGGCACCTGGGCGGACTTGCCGCAGGCGGCGAGCAGCAGCATCAGGGCGATCGCGGTGAGCCTGCCCTCGGAGGCGTCGCCGACGTAACCCGGCTCCTCGTGCGTGCCGAGGACCGGGCCGAAGGCGAAGCTGCCGAAGGTGGTGAACATCAGCATGATCGCGATCGACAGGCCCATGTCGCCGACGCGGTTGACCAGGAATGCCTTCTTCGCGGCCGTGGCGGCGCTGGGCTTGTGCTGCCAGAAGCCGATCAGCAGGTACGAGGCGAGGCCGACGCCCTCCCAGCCGACGTACAGCAGCAGGTAGTTGTCGGCGAGGACGAGCAGCAGCATCGCCGCGAGGAACAGGTTCAGGTAGCCGAAGAAGCGGCGGCGGCGCTCGTCGTGCGCCATGTACCCGACCGAGTACAGGTGGATCAGCGAGCCGACGCCCGTGATGAGCAGGACGAACGTCATCGACAGCTGGTCCAGGCGGAAGGTGATGTCCGCCTGGAAGCCGGCCACCGGGATCCAGCTGAACAGGTGCTGGGTCAGCGTGCGGTGTCCGGCGTCCTCGCCGAGCAGATCCGCGAAGAGGACGAGCCCGAGGGCGAAGGAGACGAACGACAGCAGGACGCCGATCCAGTGGCCGGCGCGGTCCAGGCGCCGGCCGCCGACCAGGAGGACGGCCGCTCCGAGCAGGGGTGCCGCGACGAGCGGCGCGATCAGGTTCTCCACGATTCTTCCGACCCCTTACAGCTTCATCAGGCTGGCGTCGTCGACCGAGGCCGAGTGGCGGGTACGGAACAGCGACACGATGATCGCGAGGCCCACCACGACCTCCGCGGCGGCGACGACCATCGTGAAGAAGGCGATGATCTGGCCGTCGAGGTTGCCGTGCATCCGGGAGAAGGCGACGAACGCGAGGTTGCAGGCGTTCAGCATCAGCTCGACGCACATGAAGACCACGATGGCGTTGCGCCGGATGAGGACGCCGGTCGCGCCGATCGTGAACAGCAGGGCGGCGAGGTAGAGGTAGTTGACCGGGTTCACTTCGACGCCTCCTCGGGCCGCTTGAACGTCTCCGGTTCGATCGCCCGGCGCTCCAGGCGTTCCTCCGCGCGCTGCTCCAGCGCCCGCAGGTCGTTGAGGGCCTCGGTGGACACGTCCCGGATCTGGCCGCGGGCGCGCAGCGTCTTGTTGACGGTCAGCTCGGACGGGGTGCCGTCGGGCAGCAGGCCCGCGATGTCGACCGCGTTGTGCCGGGCGTAGACGCCGGGGGCGGGCAGCGGCGGGATGTACGTGCCCTCGCGGACGCGCTGTTCGGACAGCTCGCGCTGGGTCTTGGCGCGCTCCGTGCGCTCCCGGTGGGTGAGCACCATGGCGCCGACGGCGGCCGTGATGAGCAGCGCGCCGGTGATCTCGAAGGCGAAGACGTACTTGGTGAAGATCAGCGACGCCAGGCCCTCGACATTGCCGTTGGCGTTGGCCCGGCCGGTGCCGTTGAACTCCTTCAGGGAGGCGTTGCCGATGCCGGCGAGCAGCAGGACGCCGAAGCCGGTCCCGCACAGCAGGGCCAGCCAGCGCTGGCCCTTGATGGTCTCCTTCAGGGAGTCCGCGGCCGTGACGCCGACGAGCATCACCACGAACAGGAACAGCATCATGATCGCGCCGGTGTAGACGACGATCTGCACGATGCCGAGGAAGTAGGCGCCGTTGGCGAGGTAGAACACCGCCAGGACGATCATCGTGCCGGCGAGGCAGAGCGCGCTGTGCACGGCCTTCTTCATGAAGACGGTGCACAGGGCGCCGATCACCGCGACGGTGCCGAGGACCCAGAACTGGAAGGCCTCACCGGTGGAGGTGGTGTAGGCGGCCAGGGTGTGCGCGCTCATCGGCCGATCACCTCCTGCGAGGCCGGCTCGTCCTCGCCGAAGGTGTCGGCGGCCTCCTGCGGACTCTCGCCCTTGGAGACGGCGGTCTGCCGGACGGTGCCGGGCGCTGCGTGGGTGACCAGGCCGCGGTAGTAGTCCTGCTCGTCCGTCCCCGGGAAGATGGCGTGCGGGGTGTCGACCATGCCCTCTTCGAGACCGGCGAGCAGCTGCTCCTTGGTGTAGATGAGGTTGGCGCGGCTGGAGTCGGCCAGTTCGAACTCGTTGGTCATCGTCAGCGCGCGCGTGGGGCACGCCTCGATGCACAGGCCGCACAGGATGCAGCGGGCGTAGTTGATCTGGTAGACGCGGCCGTAGCGCTCGCCCGGCGAGTAGCGTTCCTCGTCGGTGTTGTCGGCGCCCTCCACATAGATGGCGTCGGCGGGGCAGGCCCAGGCGCACAGCTCGCAGCCGACGCACTTCTCCAGGCCGTCCGGATGGCGGTTGAGCTGGTGCCGTCCGTGGAACCGCGGAGCCGTGGTCTTCTTCTGCTCCGGGTACTGCTCGGTCAGCCGCTTCTTGAACATGGCCTTGAAGGTCACGCCGAAGCCGGCCACGGGGTTCTGGAAGCCGGGCTTGATCTGCCCGGACTCCTGAGGCTCCTCAGCCATCGGACGCCTCCTTTCCATCCGAAGTTCCGTCACTGACAGTGTCCGCCCCGCCACTGACAATCAGCTCCCGCTCCCGGCGCGGGCGGCGCCTGGGCACCGGCGGCAGCTGCTGTCCGGGCAGCGGCGGTACGGGGAATCCGCCCGCCATGGCATCGAAGACCGGCTCCCGGGCGGCGGGCGGCCCGGCGGTCCTGCCCTTCTCGCGGAACATGTCGGCGACGAAGGAGACGAGCAGCAGGGCGAGGACACCGCCGCCGACGTAGAGGGCGATGTCGGCGAAGTCGTAGTTCTCGTTGCGCAGCGCGCGGACGGTCGCGACGAGCATCAGCCAGGTCACCGAGACCGGGATGAGGACCTTCCAGCCGAGCTTCATCAGCTGGTCGTAGCGCACGCGCGGGAGGGTGCCGCGCAGCCAGATGAAGAAGAACAGCAGCAGCTGGACCTTGACGACGAACCAGAGCAGCGGCCACCAGCCGTGGTTGGCGCCCTCCCAGAAGGTGCTGATCGGCCAGGGCGCGCGCCAGCCGCCGAGGAAGAGGGTGGCGGAGACGGCCGAGACCGTCACCATGTTGACGTACTCCGCGAGCATGAACATCGCGAACTTGATCGACGAGTACTCGGTGTTGAAGCCGCCGACCAGGTCGCCCTCGGACTCCGGCATGTCGAAGGGGGCGCGGTTGGTCTCGCCGACCATCGTGACGATGTACAGGATGAAGGAGACCGGCAGCAGCAGGATGTACCAGCGGTCGGCCTGCGCCTCCACGATCCTGGACGTCGACATCGACCCCGAGTAGAGGAACACGGAGGCGAACGCGGCACCCATGGCGATCTCGTAGGAGATCATCTGCGCGCAGGAGCGCAGACCGCCCAGCAGCGGATAGGTGGAGCCGGAGCTCCAGCCCGCCAGCACGATGCCGTAGATGCCGACGGAGGCGACCGCGAGGATGTAGAGCATCGCGATCGGCAGGTCGGTGAGCTGCATCGTGGTGCGGTGGCCGAAGATCGAGATCTCGTTGCCGGCCGGGCCGAAGGGGATCACCGCGATCGCCATGAAGGCGGGGATGGCCGCGACGATCGGCGCGAGGACGTAGACCACCTTGTCCGCGCGTTTGACGACGAGGTCCTCCTTCAGCATCAGCTTGATGCCGTCGGCGAGCGACTGGAGCATGCCCCAGGGGCCGTGCCGGTTGGGGCCGATGCGCAGCTGCATCCAGGCGACGACCTTGCGTTCCCAGACGATGGAGAACAGCACGGTCACCATCAGGAAGGCGAAGCAGAAGACGGCCTTGACGACGACCAGCCACCAGGGGTCGCGGCCGAACATCGAGAGGTCTTCGACGGCGAGGTACGCGGTCATGCCTCCACCTCCTTGGGGGCCGTCTCGGCGGTGGCCGCCGGGCCGATGCGGACGAGGGAGCCGGGCCGCGCCCCGGTGTCGGAGGCGACGCCGCCACCGGCGGAGTTCAGCGGGAGCCAGACCACCCGGTCGGGCATCTCGGTGATCCGGAGAGGCAGTTCGGTCGTGCCGGCGGGGCCGGTGACGGCCAGCGTGTCGCCGTCCGCGACGCCCGCCTCGGCGGCCGTGGCCGCGGAGAGGCGGGCGAGCGCGGCGTGCCGGGTTCCGGCGAGCGCCTCGTCGCCCTCCTGCAGGAGGCCCTGGTCGAGCAGGAGCCGGTGCCCGGCCAGTACGGCCTCGCCGGCCGCCGGGCGGGGCAGGGCGCCCGCGGTCTCCATCGGCGGCAGGGCGCGGGGGCCGTCCCAGAGGCCGAGCCGGTCGATCTCCGCGCGGGTGGTGCGCAGGTCCGGCAGGCCCAGGTGGGCGTCCATGGCGTCGGCGAGCATGTGCAGCACGCGGGTGTCGGCCGGGGCGAGCCGGCGGGTCATCTGGTCGGGCTTGAGCGCGGCCTCGAAGGAGCGCACACGGCCTTCCCAGTTGAGGAAGGAGCCGGCCTTCTCGGCGACCGCGGCGACCGGCAGGACGACGTCGGCGTGCGCGGTGACCTCGCTGGGCCGCAGCTCCAGCGACACCAGGAAGCCGACGCTCTCCAGTGCCTCACGCGCGCGTGCCGGGTCGGGCAGGTCGGCGACCTCCACCCCGGCGACCAACAGCGCGGACAGTTCCCCGGCCGCGGCGGCCGCCAGGATCTGGTGGGTGTCGCGGCCGTAGCCCGCGGGGAGTTCGGCGAGCCCCCAGACGGCGGCGACCTCCTCCCGCGCGCGCGGGTCGGTCGCGGGCCGGCCGCCCGGCAGCAGGGAGGGCAGCGCGCCCGCCTCCACGGCGCCGCGCTCACCGGCCCGGCGGGGGATCCACACCAGCTCGGCGCCGGTCGCGGCGGCGGTGCGCACGGCGGCGGTGAGGCCGCCCGGGACCGCGGCCAGCCGCTCGCCCACGACGATGACGGCGCCGTCGGCGCGCAGCGCCTCGGCGGCGCGCGTGCCGGGTTCCTCGAGGCCGACGCCGCTCGCGAGGGCGTCCAGCCACTCGGTCTCGGTGCCGGGGGCGGCCGGCAGCAGCGTGCCGCCGGTCTTCTCCAGGCCCCGGGTGGCGTGCGTGGCCAGCGCGAACACCTGCTGCTTGTGCTTGCGCCAGGCCTTGCGCAGCCGCAGGAAGACGCCGGGGGCCTCCTCCTCCGACTCGAAGCCGGCCAGCAGCACGGCGGGCGCCTTCTCCAGGGAGGTGTACGTGACGCCCGTACCGTCCAGGTCACGGCCGCGGCCGGCGACCCGGGCGGCGAGGAAGTCGGCCTCCTCACCGCTGTGCACGCGCGCGCGGAAGTCGATGTCGTTGGTGTCGAGCGCCACGCGGGCGAACTTGCTGTAGGCGTAGGCGTCCTCGACGGTCAGCCGGCCGCCGATGAGGACGCCGGCCCGGGAACGCGCGGCGGCAAGGCCCTCGGCCGCCGCCTGGAGCGCCTCGGGCCAGGAGGCGGGCTCCAGCACCCCGTCGGCGTTCCGGACCAGCGGGGTCTCGAGGCGGTCGCGCTGCTGCGCGTAGCGGAACGCGAAGCGTCCCTTGTCGCAGAGCCACTCCTCGTTGACCTCGGGGTCGTTGGCGGCGAGCCGCCGCATGACCTTGCCGCGCCGGTGGTCGGTGCGGGTGGCGCAGCCGCCGGCGCAGTGTTCGCACACCGACGGCGAGGAGACGAGGTCGAAGGGGCGGGAGCGGAAGCGGTACGCGGCCGAGGTGAGCGCGCCGACCGGGCAGATCTGGATGGTGTTGCCGGAGAAGTACGACTCGAAGGGGTCGCCCTCGCCGGTGCCGACCTGCTGGAGCGCGCCCCGCTCGATCAGCTCGATCATGGGGTCGCCCGCGATCTGGTTGGAGAAGCGGGTGCAGCGGGCGCACAGCACGCACCGCTCGCGGTCGAGCAGCACCTGGGTGGAGATCGCGACGGGCTTCTCGTAGGTCCGCTTGCGGCCCTCGAAGCGGGACTCGGCGTTGCCGTGCGAGACCGCCTGGTTCTGCAACGGGCACTCGCCGCCCTTGTCGCAGACCGGGCAGTCCAGCGGGTGGTTGATGAGCAGCAGCTCCATCACACCGTGCTGGGCCTTCTCGGCGACCGGGGAGGTGAGGTGGGTCTTGACGACCATGCCGTCGGTGCAGGTGATCGTGCAGGACGCCATCGGCTTGCGCTGGCCCTCGACCTCGACGATGCACTGGCGGCAGGCGCCGGCCGGGTCCAGGAGGGGATGGTCGCAGAACCGGGGGATCTCGATGCCGAGCTGTTCGGCGGCGCGGATGACCAGGGTGCCCTTGGGCACGCTGATCTCGATGCCGTCGATGGTCAGCGTGACGAGGTCTTCCGGCGGGACCGCCGCCTCGCCCCCGCCGGCGGGGGCGCTCGTGGTCACGGTCATGCGTTCACCTCCGGGCGGTCCGCCCAGGCCGTGGACTTGGCCGGGTCGAAGGGGCAGCCCCGGCCCGTGATGTGCTGTTCGTACTCCTCGCGGAAGTACTTCAGCGAGGAGAAGATCGGGGACGCGGCGCCGTCGCCGAGGGCGCAGAAGGACTTGCCGTTGATGTTGTCGGCGATGTCGGCGAGCTTGTCGAGGTCGGACATGGCGCCCTTGCCCGCCTCGATGTCCCGCAGCAGCTGCACCAGCCAGTACGTCCCTTCCCGGCAGGGGGTGCACTTGCCGCAGGACTCGTGGGCGTAGAACTCGGTCCAGCGGGTGACGGCCCGCACCACGCAGGTCGTCTCGTCGAAGCACTGCAGGGCCTTGGTGCCGAGCATGGAGCCGGCGGCGCCGACGCCCTCGTAGTCGAGGGGGACGTCGAGGTGTTCGTCGGTGAACATCGGTGTGGAGGAGCCGCCCGGTGTCCAGAACTTCAGCCGGTGGCCGGGGCGCATGCCGCCGCTCATGTCGAGGAGCTGGCGCAGGGTGATGCCGAGCGGGGCCTCGTACTGTCCGGGGCTGGCGACGTGGCCGCTGAGCGAGTAGAGCGTGAAGCCCGGGGACTTCTCGCTGCCCATCGACCTGAACCAGTCCTTGCCGTTTTTCAGGATGGCGGGAACCGACGCGATCGACTCGACGTTGTTCACCACAGTGGGACAGGCGTAGAGGCCTTCCACGGCGGGGAAGGGGGGACGCAGTCGCGGTTGACCACGGCGGCCTTCGAGCGAGTCGAGCAGTGCGGTCTCCTCACCGCAGATGTACGCGCCGGCGCCGGCGTGCACGGTGAGCTTCACGTCGAGCCCGCTGCCCAGGATGTTCTCGCCGAGGTAGCCCGCCGCCTCGGCCTCGCGCACGGCCTCGTGCAACCGCCGCAGTACGGGGACGACCTCACCCCGCAGATAGATGAAGGCGTGCGACGACCTGATGGCGTAGCACGCGATGACGATGCCCTCGATGAGGCTGTGCGGGTTCGCGAAGAGGAGCGGGATGTCCTTGCACGTCCCGGGTTCCGACTCGTCGGCGTTGACAACGAGATAGTGCGGTTTTCCATCGCCCTGGGGGATGAACTGCCACTTCATCCCGGTCGGGAACCCCGCGCCGCCGCGGCCTCGCAGCCCGGATTCCTTGACGTACGCGATCAGGTCGTCCGGCGACATGGCGAGGGCCTTGCGGAGCCCTTCGTACCCTTCGTGCCTCCGGTAGACGTCCAGAGTCCAGGACCGGTCCTCGTCCCAGAAGGCCGACAGCACGGGTGCGAGCAGCTTCTCGGGGCTCGGGTCCTTGACCTCGGATACCACGGTCATCACTCCCCCTCCTCTTCGGCCTGGCCCGCCGACGGGGCGTCCGGGGACTCCTGGACCCGCGGGTGGACCACGCGCGCGGTCGCGTCCTCTCCCTTGGCCAGGCGCAGGCCCACCAGTGAGGCGGGTCCGGCGCTGCCGCCCTCCTCGACGGCCCCGGGCCGCTCGTCGGGGAAGCCGGCCAGGATCCGCGCGGTCTCCTTGAAGGTGCACAGGCGCGCCCCGCGCGTGGGCTGTACGGGGCGCCCGGCGCGCAGGTCGTCGACCAGGCGCTTGGCGCTCGCGGGGGTCTGGTTGTCGAAGAACTCCCAGTTGACCATCACGACCGGCGCGTAGTCGCAGGCCGCGTTGCACTCGATGTGCTCCAGGGTGACCTTGCCGTCGCCGGTGGTCTCGCCGTTGCCGACGCCCAGGTGCTCCTGGAGGGTCTCGAAGATGGCGTCGCCGCCCATGACCGCGCACAGCGTGTTGGTGCACACGCCGACCTGGTAGTCACCGGAGGGCCGGCGCCGGTACATGGAGTAGAAGGTGGCGACCGCGGTGACCTCGGCCGTGGTCAGGCCGAGCATCTCCGCGCAGAACCGCATCCCGGTGCGGGTGACGTGGCCCTCCTCGGACTGCACGAGGTGGAGCAGCGGCAGCAGGGCGGACCGGGAGTCGGGGTAGCGCGCGATCACTTCGCGGGCGTCCGCCTCCAGCCGGGCCCGGACGTCGTCCGGGTAGGCCGGTGCGGGCAGTTCGGGCATGCCCAGGCTGATGCCCCGCTCCGAAGAAGAGGTGGTCACCGGTCGACGCCTCCCATCACGGGGTCGATGGACGCGACGGCGACGATGACGTCGGCGACCTGGCCGCCCTCGCACATCGCCGCCATCGCCTGAAGGTTGGTGAAGGACGGGTCGCGGAAGTGGACCCGGTAGGGGCGGGTGCCGCCGTCGGAGACGGCGTGCACCCCGAGTTCGCCCTTGGGCGACTCCACGGCCGCGTACGCCTGCCCCGGCGGGACCCGGAAGCCCTCGGTGACCAGCTTGAAGTGGTGGATCAGGGCCTCCATGGAGGTGCCCATGATCTTCTTGATGTGGTCGAGGGAGTTGCCGAGTCCGTCCGGTCCGAGGGCGAGCTGGGCGGGCCAGGCGATCTTCTTGTCCGCGACCATGACCGGGCCGGGCTGGAGCCGGTCCAGGCACTGCTCGATGATCCTGAGCGACTGGCGCATCTCCTCCAGGCGGACGAGGAAGCGGCCGTAGGCGTCGCAGGAGTCGGCGGTCGGGACGTCGAACTCGTAGTTCTCGTAGCCGCAGTACGGCTGGGTCTTGCGCAGGTCGTGCGGGAGGCCGGTGGAGCGCAGGATCGGGCCGGTGGCGCCGAGGGCCATGCAGCCGGCCAGGTCGAGGTAGCCGATGTCCTGCATGCGGGCCTTGAAGATGGGGTTCCCGGTGGCGAGCTTGTCGTACTCCGGGAGGTTCCGCTTCATCTTCTTCACGAACTCGCGGATCTGGTCCACCGCGCCGGGCGGCAGGTCCTGGGCGAGTCCGCCGGGCCGGATGTACGCGTGGTTCATGCGCAGGCCCGTGATGAGCTCGTAGAGGTCGAGAATCATTTCACGATCACGGAATCCGTAGATCATGATCGTGGTGGCCCCCAGCTCCATGCCGCCGGTGGCGATGCACACCAGGTGGGAGGACATCCGGTTGAGCTCCATCAGGAGCACCCGGATGATCTCGGCGCGCTCGGTGACCTGGTCCTCGATGCCGAGGAGTTTCTCGACGGCGAGACAGTAGGCGGTCTCGTTGAAGAAGGACGTCAGGTAGTCCATGCGCGTCACGAACGTGGTGCCCTGCGTCCACGTGCGGTATTCGAGGTTCTTCTCGATGCCCGTGTGGAGGTAGCCGATGCCGCAGCGGGCCTCGGTGACCGTCTCGCCCTCGATCTCCAGGATGAGGCGGAGCACTCCGTGGGTGGACGGGTGCTGGGGGCCCATGTTGACGACGATGCGTTCGTCGTCGGCGCGGGCCGCGGACCGGACGACCTCGTCCCAGTCGCCACCGGTGACCGTGTAGACGGTGCCCTCGGTGGTTTCCCGGGCGGCTGCTGACTGGGTGCTGCTCACGAGTACGACCTCCGCTGGTCCGGAGCCGGGATCTGGGCGCCCTTGTACTCGACGGGGATGCCGCCGAGGGGGTAGTCCTTGCGCTGCGGGTGGCCCTGCCAGTCGTCCGGCATCATGATCCGCGTCAGGGCCGGGTGGCCGTCGAAGACGATCCCGAAGAAGTCGTAGGTCTCGCGCTCGTGCCAGTCGTTGGTCGGGTAGACGGAGACCAGGGACGGGATGCGCGGGTCGCTGTCGGGGGCGCTGACTTCCAGGCGGATCAGCCGGTTGTGGGTGATCGAGCGCAGGTGGTAGACGGCATGCAGCTCGCGGCCCTTGTCGTTCGGGTAGTGGACGCCGCTGACGCCGGTGCACAGCTCGAAGCGCAGCGCCGGGTCGTCGCGCAGGACGCGGGCGACGCGGACCAGGTGCTCGCGTTCGATGTGGAAGGTCAGTTCGTCGCGGTCGACGACCGTCTTCTCGATGGCGTTCTCGGGCAGCAGGCCCTGTTCCTCCAGCGCGCCTTCGAGTTCGTCGGCGACCTCGTCGAACCAGCCGCCGTAGGGGCGGGTCGCCGGTCCCGGGAGCCGGACCGAGCGCACGAGGCCGCCGTAGCCGGAGGTGTCGCCGCCGTTGTCGGCGCCGAACATGCCGCGCTGGACGCGGATCTCCTCGCCGCCCTGGCCGCGCATCCCGGGGAGGTTGGCCGCGGCGAGGTCCTTCTCGGGATTCACCCCGTTCCCGGAACCGTTCGCGGACCCGTTGGCGTGCGCGGACCCGTTCGCGCCCTGGGTGCCGTTCTTCGCGTCGCTCACCGCAGCAGCCCCTTCATCTCGATCGTGGGCAGGGCCTTCAGTGCCGCTTCCTCCGCCTCCCGGGCCGCTTCCTCGGCGTTCACGCCGAGCTTGGACGACTGGATCTTCTGGTGGAGCTTGAGGATCGCGTCCATGAGCATCTCGGGCCGGGGCGGACAGCCGGGGAGGTAGATGTCGACCGGGACGATGTGGTCGACGCCCTGGACGATCGCGTAGTTGTTGAACATGCCGCCCGAGGAGGCGCAGACGCCCATGGAGATCACCCACTTGGGGTTGGGCATCTGGTCGTAGACCTGCCGCAGGACGGGCGCCATCTTCTGGCTGACCCGGCCGGCGACGATCATCAGGTCGGCCTGGCGCGGCGAGCCGCGGAAGACCTCCATGCCGAAGCGGGCGAGGTCGTAGCGGCCGGCGCCGGTGGTCATCATCTCGATGGCGCAGCAGGCCAGGCCGAAGGTGGCCGGGAAGACGGACGCCTTGCGCACCCAGCCCGCGGCCTGCTCGACGGTGGTGAGCAGGAAGCCGCTCGGCAGCTTTTCTTCGAGTCCCATGTCTAAAGGCCCCTCAGTCCCATTCCAGGCCGCCGCGCCGCCATACGTACGCGTACGCGACGAAGACGGTGAGCACGAAGAGCAGCATCTCCACGAGCCCGAAAATCCCCAGGGCGTCGAAGGTGACGGCCCAGGGGTAGAGGAAGACGATCTCGATGTCGAAGACGATGAAGAGCATCGCCGTCAGGTAGTACTTGATGGGGAAGCGCCCGCCGCCGGCCGGCGTGGGGGTCGGCTCGATGCCGCACTCGTAGGCTTCGAGTTTGGCGCGGTTGTACCGCTTCGGACCGATCAGCGTGGCCATGACCACGGAGAAGATCGCAAAGCCTGCCCCGAGGGCTCCCAGTACGAGGATGGGCGCATACGCGTTCACCGCTCCTCGCTCCTCTCAGTCGGCACTGACTGCTGGCGGATCACTGGGCTCACGCGCCTCACCGGTCCCACGAACCCCGCTCGTCCCGGGCGAAGATCGAGAACATGTGAAGCAGGTCACAAGCCCGATTGCCTCGCATCTTATGCCTGTCGCTCTGTGATCTGCGACACGGGGTATTGCACAAGCTTTGTGATCTCCACCACCTGACGAAGGATCATGAAGTCGGATGATGGGTGATCTACACACCGGAAGCGTTCAGTTGATCACCAGAAGTGACATTCCTACTTATCAGCGCAGGCGAGAGGGGTCGTCTCAATATCAAGAGAGTTCGCCTGCATGCAAATTGGTGCCGGGCGCAGCTATCTGGTAGTGGAGCCCGTTCACACCCCGGAGCGGACCCCGGAGCGGATGTGAACGCGGACCCCGGCGCGTGCACGCGTTCACGAAGTCCGCACGCGCCGGACGCCGGAGTTCCACCGGCCGTTCCGTGACCTCCGTCACGTTCATGAGAGGGCGATGAGAACCGGGCTTGGCCAACGACCCCAACCAGTGGTAGGCGTGGGGCAATTCGGACGTAATGATCAAAGACCGTGATCAAGGGCTTGATCACGACGGTCCGCAATGTCCGTTACGGCGTCAATAAAGGGCGACACGCCCGGGTTTCCAGGTATCGATTGAGCAACTGTGGCGCACGACACGTTTCTTGAAGATATGAAGGAGCCCCTGGTACCGGTTGTTCCCATGTCCCACACCGCTCACATACGCAGCCACCGGAAGCCCCGCCGCAGCGCGTCGACCCTCGCCGTGCGGGCCGGAGTTGCCGGTGGCGTCCTCAGCACCCTGGCAGTCGCCGGGGCGTCCGGGTCGGCGAACGCGGCCGAGCCGGTGACGCAGACCCTCGAACTGCCCACCCTGACGGCCGACCTGGCCGCTCAGGCGGCCCAGTCCGCGGACGCGACCGAGCAGGCCGCCGCGAACTACCAGCTGCAGGCGGAGCGTGACGCGGCCGCCGCCAAGGCCGCCAAGAAGGCCGAGGCGGACCTCGCCGAGGCCAAGAAGAAGGCGGCCGAGGCCAAGAAGAAGGCCGAGGAGGAAGCCCGCAAGGAGGCCGCCGCCCGCGCGTCGCGCACCGCGGCGCGGACCACGCTCTCCACCACGTCGGCCGACACCGGCACCACCACCCTCGGCGGCGGCACCGGCACGGAGGCCGGCACCAGCACCGACACCGGCACGTCCACGGCCACCGGATCGGCCGCGACGATCGTCAACTTCGTCAAGTCCCAGGTCGGCAAGGCGTACGTCCCCGGCGCCACCGGCCCGTCCGCCTACGACTGCTCCGGCCTGGTGCAGACGGCCTTCCGGCAGATCAACGTCAGCCTGCCGCGCGTGTCGCAGGACCAGTCGACCGCCGGCACCCAGGTCTCGCTGAGCAACCTCCAGCCGGGCGACATCCTGTACTGGGGCAGCGCGGGCAGCGCGTACCACGTGGCGGTGTACGTCGGCGGCGGCATGTTCGTCGGCGCGCAGAACTCCTCCACCGGTGTGGTGGAGCGCCCGCTGTCCTACGACCCGCCCACCGGCGCCGTACGGGTGCTCTGAGCGCACTCCGCGCCTCTTGCGCGCACAACAGGGCCGCTGCCCCCGGGCAGCGGCCCTCACGCGTTCCCTGACATGCTCTGCTCGGGCCGCCGTCCGGTGGTCCGCGTCCGAGCGAAGGAGTCCACGCGATGCCACGCGTGTTCGTACAGGGAAATCCCGTCGGCTACTACCCGCGCTACGCCCCCGAGGCCGGGCGTGGCGCGGTGCGGCGCATCACCGAGGTCGGCGAGGAGGTGCTGCACAAGCCGTGCCGGGACGTCACGGAGTTCGGGCCCGACCTCGCCGCGCTCATCGACGACATGTTCCGCACGATGTACGTCGCCGAGGGCGCGGGGCTGGCGGCGAATCAGGTCGGTGTG
This sequence comes from Streptomyces sp. DSM 40868, assembly GCF_011820545.1. Taxonomy (NCBI): domain Bacteria; kingdom Bacillati; phylum Actinomycetota; class Actinomycetes; order Kitasatosporales; family Streptomycetaceae; genus Streptomyces; species Streptomyces sp. DSM 40868. The sequence goes on along the minus strand of NZ_CP050504.1, from coordinate 5,139,156 downwards.
GACTTGAGGCTGTTCGTGTACGACTGCCCGGACGACGACGGTGTCCGGCATGTCGGACACATCGTCAACCCTGTGCTCGAAACGCCCACCGGTGAGCGACGGCTGCTGGACGAGGGTGAGGGCTGCCTGTCGGTGCCCGGCGCCGTGATGGCCGTACCCCGGCCGGACCGGGCCGTCGTGCGCGGGCAGGACCGGAACGGCCGGCCGGTCGTCATCGAGGGCACCGGGTACTTCGCCCGCTGCCTCGCCCACGAGACCGACCACACCGACGGCCGCCTCTACCTGGACCGGCTGTCCAAGCGGGAACGGAAGGACGCGCTGCGGCAGATGACGGACCGCCGGGACGAGGTGTACGCCCGCCGCGCCGCCAAGGAGACCGCTTTCGGCGGCGCCTGACCTCCTGCGGCCCACGGTGGCGCCGGACGCCCTCGGCGGGCTCCCGGCGCCGCCCGGGTCCCACGGGGTCAGGGAACGGTTCCGCGAAGCGACCGCCGACCGCATCCCGGCGCCCGAGGCATTCCCGACCCGCCCCCGGCCGGCTCCGGGCCACCCCGGACGCCCAACGGCACCCGGTGCGTCCGGCCCCCGCACCCGCCCGGCTGGGCCTGACCCCGTCGCACACGGCACCACCAGGCCGACTGCCGACCGCGCCCCCGCGCACCTCGGCCCGGGGCCGCCCCGATCGGCCGCCGACCGCGCCCCGCGCGCGAGGACGCCCACCGCCCCCGGCGCCGGTCTCCCGGCGGGGCACGGCCCGATGTGTCGTCAGGCCTTCGGGGTCACCCGGGTCAGGCCGTTGATGATGCGGTCCATCGCGTCGCCGCCCGTGGGGTCGGTGAGGTTGGCGAGGAGCTTGAGGGTGAACTTCATCAGCATCGGGTGGGTCAGACCGCGCTGGGCGGCGATCTGCATGACCTTCGGGTTGCCGATGAGCTTCACGAAGGCGCGGCCGAGGGTGTAGTAACCGCCGTAGGTGTCCTTGAGGACGCGCGGGTAGCGCTGGAGGGCGGTCTCGCGCTGGGCGGGCGTGGCGCGCGCGTGGGCCTGCACGATGACGTCGGCGGCGAGCTGGCCGGACTCCATGGCGTAGGCGATGCCCTCGCCGTTGAAGGGGTTCACCAGGCCGCCGGCGTCGCCGACGAGCAGCAGGCCGCGCGTGTAGTGCGGCTGGCGGTTGAAGGCCATGGGGAGGGCGGCGCCGCGGATGGGACCGGTCATGTTCTCGGGCGTGTAGCCCCAGTCCTCCGGCATGGAGGCGCACCACGCCTTGAGGATCTCCCGCCAGTCCAGCTCCTTGAAGGAGGCGGAGGTGTTCAGCACGCCGAGACCCACGTTCGAGGTGCCGTCGCCCATGCCGAAGATCCAGCCGTAGCCGGGCAGCAGCCGGTCCTGGGGGCCGCGGCGGTCCCACAGCTCCAGCCAGGACTCCAGGTAGTCGTCGTCGTGGCGGGGGCTCTCGAAGTAGGTCCGGACCGCGACGCCCATCGGGCGGTCCTCGCGGCGGTGCAGGCCCATGGCGAGGGACAGCCGGGTGGAGTTGCCGTCGGCGGCGACGACCAGCGGCGCGTGGAAGGCGACCTCGCGCTTGTCCTCGCCGAGCTTGGCGGTGACACCGGTGATGCGGCCGGTGCGGTCGTCCACGATCGGGCCGCTCACGTTGCAGCGCTCGTACAGCCGCGCCCCCGCCTTCTGGGCGTTGCGGGCGAGCTGCTCGTCGAAGTCGTCGCGCTTGCGGACCAGGCCGTAGTCCGGGAAGGAGGCGAGGTCCGGCCAGTCAAGCTGGAGGCGGACGCCGCCGCCGATGATGCGCAGCCCCTTGTTGCGCAGCCAGCCGGCCTCCTCGGAGATGTCGATCCCCATGGCGACGAGCTGCTTGACCGCGCGCGGGGTGAGGCCGTCGCCGCACACCTTCTCGCGCGGGAACTCGGTCTTCTCCAGGAGCAGCACGTCGAGTCCGGCCTTGGCGAGGTGGTACGCGGTCGTGGAGCCGGCCGGCCCCGCGCCCACGACGATCACGTCGGCGGTGTTCTCGGAGAGCGGCTCGGTCACGACGGTCACGGCGGGATCTCCCCAAGGTCGAATGGTGTGTGCCGGCCGGCACGGGACATAGGCAGTCTATTCAGCGCAGTTGGCCGCCCGGCCGAAGGGCCACCCCAGTAATTGCTACTCTCCGTATCCGTCTGTCACGGAAAGACATCGGTGCCTTCCGGGTGACACGGCCCGGAGTTACCCTGCCAGTACCGCTGGGGGTGACATCTGTGCACATACCACCCAAGACACCCGAAGTGCGCGTCCCGCGTCTGGTCGGTCTGATGGCCGTGGACGCGCGCGAGACCGCCCGGGCACGGGGCCTGTCCCTGAACGCACCGGACCGCCCGGACTTCCACCTCGCCGTCGTGGACTACGTCGTACGCCAGCATCCGCAGCCCGGGACCGAGGTGCCGCGGGACTCGATGGTGTACGTGTGGTTCGACTTCGCGGACGGAGAGGGCGGCGGGGGCGTGCGCGAGCCGCGCGTGCCGGGACCGCCGCGCGGGGGGCTGCGGCGGGAGCTGGACCCGCCGCACGACCCGTACGAGGTGGCCGGGATCAGCTCTCCCTGAGGCCCGGGTCCTCCTTGAAGCCCCGGTGCAGCGCCACCACGCCGCCGGTGAGGTTGCGCCAGGCGACCTTCGACCAGCCCGCCTTGCGCAGGCGCTCGGCGAGGCCCGGCTGGTCGGGCCAGGCCCGGATGGACTCGGCGAGGTAGACGTACGCGTCCGGGTTCGAGGAGACCGCGCGGGCGACCGGCGGCAGCGCGCGCATCAGGTACTCGGTGTAGACGGTGCGGAACGGCGCCCAGGTCGGGTGGGAGAACTCGCAGATCACCACGCGTCCGCCGGGGCGGGTGACGCGGTACATCTCGCGCAGGGCCGCGTCCGTGTCCTGGACGTTGCGCAGCCCGAAGGAGATCGTCACCGCGTCGAAGGTGTCGTCCTTGAACGGCAGCCGCGTCGCGTCGCCCGCGGTGAACGGCAGCCAGGTGTGCTTCTTCTTGCCGACCTGGAGCATGCCCAGGGAGAAGTCGCAGGGGACGACGTACGCGCCCGTCCGGGTGAAGGGGAGGGAGGAGGTGGCCGTGCCGGCGGCGAGGTCCAGGACCTTCTGCGCGGGGCGGGCGTCGACGGCCCTCGCCACCTCCCTGCGCCAGCGGCGGTCCTGGCCGAGTGACAGCACGTCGTTCGTCAGGTCGTACCGTTCCGCCACGTCGTCGAACATCGAGGCGACTTCGTGCGGCTGCTTGTTCAGGGAAGCGCGGGTCACCCGCCCATTGTTGCAGCCGGGCCACACGGCCCGGGCGGCGGCTTGCCGGGTGCGGGTGGCTAGCGGCGGCGGAAGACCAGGCGGCCCGAGAGGACCGTCGCCACGCACGTCACGGCCCCTCGTGCGGCCAGTTCCGTCTCGTCCTCGACGTCGAAGACGGCGAAGTCGGCGGCGGAGCCCGGCCGGCGGGGCGGGGCCGCCTCGGGGTGGTGGGCGAAGGGGTCCAGGGACGGGGCGCCGGCGGCGGGGGCCGGGCGGGGCACGACGGCGATGCCGGCGCGGCGTACGGCGTCCTGGACCGCGCGCAGGCGCAGCGGCTCGCAGGCCACGGCGACCGTGCCGTACGCCAGCATGCGCTGGACTCCGCGCCGGGCGCTCGCGCCCCAGCGGGCGTCGTCCATGGGGAGCGCGGCGAGCGCGGCGCCGGTCAGCGGCTCGGTGCCGAGGACGTCGGCCTCCCGCGGGTCCGGGTGGTACGTCCGCTCCAGCAGTTCGTTGCCGTGGGGGTTGACGTACCCGGGCGTGAGGATGCCCGGCCAGCGGCGCACGCGCGCGTGCGGGTGCGCGGCGGCCAGTTCCTCCAGGGGCCCCACGGCCTCGATCCGTTCGCCCTGGACGAGGTGGGCGTGGCCCCTGGAGTCCGTGTGCAGCGTCAGCACGGCGGTCCTGGTCTCTCCCGGCTCGGCTAGTTCGACGCGAGCAGCTTCAGCTCGGGGTGGGCGGTGCCGCCCTCGATGGCCGTGGAGGAGATGTGGGAGACCACCCGGTCGTCCACGGGGTCGTTCGCCGGGTCGTCGTGCACGACGAGGTGCTCGTAGGTGGTCGAGCGCTGCGCCGGGACGCGGCCCGCCTTGCGGATCAGGTCGATGATCTCCAGGCGGTTGGAGCGGTGCCTGGCGCCGGCCGAGGAGACGACGTTCTCCTCCAGCATGATCGACCCGAGGTCGTCCGCGCCGTAGTGCAGGGACAGCTGGCCGACCTCCTTGCCCGTGGTGAGCCAGGAGCCCTGGATGTGCCGGACGTTGTCCAGGAAGAGGCGGGCGATCGCGATCATCCGCAGGTACTCGAACAGGGTCGCCTGGGTGCGGCCCTTCAGGTGGTTGTTCTCGGGCTGGTAGGTGTACGGGATGAAGGCGCGGAAGCCGCCCGTGCGGTCCTGTACGTCCCGGATCATCCGCAGGTGCTCGATGCGTTCGGCGTTGGTCTCGCCGGTGCCCATGAGCATGGTCGACGTGGACTCCACGCCCAGCCGGTGCGCGGTCTCCATGATCTCCAGCCAGCGCTCGCCGCTCTCCTTCAGCGGGGCGATGGCCTTTCGCGGCCGCTCCGGCAGCAGCTCGGCACCGGCGCCGGCGAAGGAGTCCAGGCCCGCCTCGTGGATCCGGGTGATGGCCTCCTCGACCGAGACGCCGCTGATCCGGGCCATGTGCTCGACCTCGGACGCGCCGAGGGAGTGGATCACCAGCTGCGGGAAGGCGTCCTTGATGGCCTTGAAGTGCTTCTCGTAGTACTCGACGCCGTAGTCCGGGTGGTGGCCGCCCTGGAACATGATCTGGGTGCCGCCGAGTTCGACGGTCTCCGCGCAGCGGCGCAGGATGTCGTCGAGGTCGCGGGTCCAGCCCTTCTCGGTGTCCTTGGGGGCCGCGTAGAAGGCGCAGAACTTGCACGCCGTGACACACACGTTCGTGTAGTTGATGTTCCGCTCGATGATGTACGTGGCGATGTGCTCGGTGCCCGCGTACATGCGGCGGCGCACGGCGTCGGCGGCGGAGCCGAGGGCGTGCAGAGGGGCGTCACGGTAGAGGGCGAGCGCTTCCTCGGGGGTGATGCGTCCGCCCGCCGCGGCGCGGTCGAGGACGGACTGGAGGTCGGCCTTCTCGGTCACCGGCGTCCCTTTCGCAAGGTTTCGTAAGGGGTTGTGGACGGACGTACGCCAGACTACGCCAGGCGGTTCCGGGGGCCGACGTCAGGCCGCGAAGGCCCCGGTCAGCAGCCCGGCGAGGGTGCCGGCGAGCAGGAACGGGCCGAACGGCACGCCGGTCTTGCGCCCGGCGCGCCGGGCGAGGACGAGGGCGCCCCCGTACAGGGCGCCGAGCAGGAACGCGGCGAAGGTGCCGAGCAGCACGGTGGGCCAGCCGTACCAGCCGAGCACGGCGCCCGTCCCGGCGGCCAGTTTGACGTCACCGAAGCCCATGCCGTCCGGGTTGAGGACGTGCAGCGCGAAGTGGCCGGCGGCGAGGGCGAGGGCGGCCCAGAGGGCGGTGGGCCAGTGGCCGGTGTGCTCGGGGAGCAGGGCGGTGACGCCGAGCAGGAGGAGGGCGGCGGCGGCGAGCGGCAGGGTCAGCGGGTCGGGCAGCCGGCGCACCCGCAGGTCCACGGTGGCCAGCAGCACCCCGACGGGCGCGAGCAGCAGCCAGACCCCCAGCTCGGGCCGGGTCCCGGTGGCGGCGGCGAGGGCGGCGCAGACGAGCGCGGTGACACCGGCGAGGAGCAGCGCGGAACACACCCCATGCCCGCCGGCTCCGGAGCGCGTCTCACCGCTCTGCGCGCCCCCCTCGGGCTCCACGCTCCCCCGATCGCTCCCGCACGCCCCGCACCGGGTTCCGCCCAGCCAGCCGCGGACCGGGTGGGCGCCGGCCGGGCACCGGTCGCGCCAGGGCTCGCCGGGCGGGACGGAGAAGCGGTACGCGGCCCGGGGCAGCAGCAGCCCGGTCAGCGCGCCCCACACCGCGGCCGCGAGCGCCAGTAACCCCGTGGTCAGCTCACCCACACGCCCTCCCCCTCCTACCGCTGGAGCAGTTCCACCCGTACGTCGGCCGGGAAACCGGTCGTCGGCCCCACCCGGCGGGCGAACTCGGCGACCGCCTCGAGTTGGGGGGCGCCGAAGCTGAAGTCGAGGGTGGTGAAGTACCGCTCCAGGGTGGCCTCGTCGAACGCCTCCCAGCGGGCGGCCTGTTCGGCGACCTTGGCGACTTCCTCCAGGGAGAGGTTGCGGGAGGCGAGGAAGGCCTCGTGGACCCGGTGGGTGATGTCCGGCTCGCGCTCGGCGTAGTCCCGGCGGGCCGCCCAGACCGCGAAGACGAACGGCAGCCCGGTCCACTCCTTCCAGAGCGCGCCGAGGTCGTGCACCTGGAGGCCGTAGCGGGGCCCGTCCACGAGGTTGGCGCGCAGGGCCGCGTCGCCGATGAGGACGGCGGCCTCGGCCTCCTGCATCATCAGGCTGAGGTCGGGCGGGCAGGTGTAGTAGTCGGGCCGCACCCCGTACCGCTCGGCGAGCAGGAGCTGGGCGAGCCGGACCGAGGTGCGCGAGGTCGAGCCGAGGGCGACCCGGGCGCCGTCCAGCCGGTCGAGCGGCACCTGGGAGACGATGACGCAGGACATCACCGGCCCGTCGCAGCCGACGGCGATGTCCGGGAAGGCGACGAGGTCGTCGGCGTTGCGGAGGAATTCGACGAGGGTGACGGGGCCGATGTCCAGCTCGCCGCGCACCAGCCGCTCGCTGAGCTTCTCCGGGGTGTCCTTGGTCAGCTCGAAGTCGAGAAGCGTGCCGGTTCTCGCGAGCCCCCAGTACAGGGGCAGGCAGTTCAGGAACTGGATGTGGCCGACACGCGGCCGGGTGCGAGAATTGTCCACATCGCGAGACTAGCCCCCGTACGGTACGGCTCTTGGACCAACCCGCCCCCGAACGGCCTAACGAGCGTTCAAACATCCGGGTGAAGTGATCTTGACCTCTATTGCTTTCCGGCGCCCCCGTGCTAGGCTCGCCGCAAGTTGCAGTTTGGTTTCCCTTGCAGTACAGAGCCTGCGGAGCATGTAACCGCAGGCTCTCGTCGTTTTCAGAAGTATGCAGTGATGCGGCACCGTTTCACACTTGCAGGTTCTGGAGCAGGGCAACCCTTTTGAGCCCAAGGAGGGCTTATGGCTACCGGAACCGTTAAGTGGTTCAACGCCGAAAAGGGCTTTGGCTTCATCGCCCAGGAGGGCGGCGGCCCCGACGTCTTCGTTCACTACTCCGCGATCAACGCCACCGGCTTCCGCTCCCTTGAGGAGAACCAGGCGGTGACCTTCGACGTCACGCAGGGCCCGAAGGGCCCGCAGGCGGAGAACGTCACCCCCGCCTGATTCCCTGCCTGATCGCAGAACCTGAGAGCAGTACCCAAGGAGCCCCACGCCTTCCGGCGACGGGGCTCCTGCCTTTTCCCGTTCATTTCCCGTTCACAAACCACACCGCCCCCATGGGCCCGCGGCGTCTCACATGTGCTGCATGACGAGCACGAGCTTCGCCCCGGCCGCGAGCGCCTCATACGAGTGAGGCACATCCGCCCGGTATGACATGTAGTCCCCGGGCCCCAGTTCCACGGTCTCCCCGCGCGGCCCCGCTTTCACCGCGCCCTCACTGACCACCAGGTGTTCCACGCTCCCCGGAATATGGGGCTCCGATTCCCGCACGGCGCCCGGCTCCAGCCACACGGAATACAGGTCCCTGCGGGCGCCCGGCGGGCAGGCGGAGAGCAGGGAGGCCACGTAGCCGGACTCCTCGGAGCGGACCGCCGGCCCCTGTCCGGCCCGGATCACCCGCACCTGCCACGCGGGCGGCTCGACCAGCGCGCTGAAGGGCACGCCCAGCGCCACCGCGAGCGCCCAGACGGTCTCCAGGCTCGGATTCCCGCTCGCCGCCTCCAGCTGGGACAGCGTCGACTTGGCGACGCCGGCCCGCCTGGCCAGCTCGGACAGGGACAGCCCGGCACGGCCGCGCTCCCGCTTCAGGGCGGCGGCGATCCATTCCAGGGGGAGTCGGACGGGGGTGGCCTCGGACATGTCGTTCACTCCATCACACGAACGTGTGTCTTGACGGACAATGTGCTCAGCGTTCATCGTAGAAAACATGCGTTCGGCACAGCGAACGGGCCCGGGGCCCACTGACAGCGCCGACGACCGTGCCCTCGTCCGGGACAGCGCGCTCGTCTGGCTGGCCGGCGGCATCGTGGGCCTGTCCTTCGGCGCCGTGGCCGTCGGGGGCGGGCTGCCGCTGTGGGTACCGGTCCTGATGTCCGTGGTGGTGTACGCGGGGGCGGCCCAGTTCAGCGCGGTCGGCGTGCTGTTCGCCGGGGGCGGCCCGGCCGCCGCCGTGGCCGCCGGGCTGCTGCTCAACACCCGGACGGCCGCCTTCAGTCTGGCCGTGGCCGAGATCATCGGCACCGGCCGCGTGAGCCGCTTCCTCGGCGCCCACCTGGTCACGGACGAGACGGTCGCCTTCGCGCTCGCCGAGCCGGACCCGGCCCGGCGGCGCCGGGCCTTCTGGATCGTCGGGCTCGGCCTGTACGCGGTGTGGAACCTGGGCGTCCTGGCCGGCGCGCTCGCGGGCGGCGCCCTCGGCGACACGGGGCGCTACGGCCTGGACGCCGCCTTCCCCGCCGTCCTGGCCGCCCTGGTGCTGCCCGCCCTGCGCACGGACGCGACGGTACGGCGCTGTGCCCTGCTCGGCGCCGCGCTCGCCCTGGCGGTCACGCCCGCCGTCCCGGCCGGGGTGCCGGTGCTGCTCGCGCTGGCCGGCCTGTTCGCGCACCGACACCGCGTGGTCTCCGGAGCCGCCTTGTGAACGCGACCGTCACCGTGATCGTCGCCCTGGCCGTAGGCACGTACGCCTTCCGGCTGGTCGGCCCGGCCCTGCACGGCCGGGTCACCGTGCCGCCGCGGGTGCAGGAGCTGGCGTCGGCGGGCGCGGTGGTCATACTGGTCGCCCTGCTGGCCACGGGCACGCTGACCGAGTCCGGGCGGTTCGCCGGCTGGGCCCGCCCGGCCGGGGTCCTGGTCGGCGCCGTACTGGCCTGGCGCCGGGCCCCGTTCGCCACGGTGGTGCTGGCCGCCGCCGCTACGACGGCGCTGCTGCGGCTGGCGGGGACCGGCTAGGCCGCGTCCTCGGACGCGTTCCGCCAGACGGTCAGGTCTCCTTCCAGGAAGGCGGCCTCCGGCATCGCGGTCGACTTGATCCGGAGGACGAACAGCGCGACGTCCCCCGAGGGGTGCCGGACGCAGAACTCGCTGCCGGCCGCCGCCCCGGTCAGCGTCCAGCGGTGCTTGGTGGCGTCCTTGAGGATCAGCCGGCACTCGTCGAGGGTGGTGCCGTGGGCGCCGTACATCTGAACGATGGTGCTGTCACCGGCGTCCAGTTCACACCCGATCGTCCGGCAGCCGAGGCGGAGGGCGCCCTTGTCGTCCTTCCCCCCGCCGTACGGGTGCTCGATGCTCAGCGGCGTCGACGCGTTGAGGTAGCTCCCGCCGTAGTCCTCCGCGCGCGGCTGCGCGGGCGAGGCCGAAGGGGTCCGCGCCGCCCCGGGCACCCCTTCCGTGTCCGAGGACCCCGCCGAACCGGAGCCGGAGCCGGACGCGGACGCCGACGACCGCGGGCCACCGGAGCCGGGAGAGCCGGACGTCGTGACCCCGCCCGCCGTGTGCCGCGCACCGGGCCGGCCCTTGGCGTCCATCACCGACGTGGCCAGGATCACCGCGAGCACCGCGCCGACCGCCACGGCCACCGACATCAGCGCGGCGCGCCGCCTGCGGGTCCGCCGCTCCTGAGCCGTCGGCCGCAGCCATCCGGGCGGCGGGTAACCGACCAGTGGCCGCGGGGCGACGGCGGTGGGCTCGGGCACCGGCGCCGGGACCGCTGCCTGCGGCCCGGTGATCTCCCGCCACACAGCCGGTCCACCACCCGCGCCGTCCTCCGCGCCCAGCCGCCGCCGGCACCACTCCACGATCTCCGCCGGGGTGGCCCGCTCCGCCGGGTCGGCGGCCAGGCACCGGGCGAACAGCGGGCGCAGCGGCTCGGGCAGCAGGGACAGGTCGGGCTCGGAGTGCACGATGCGGTACAGCACGTTCACGCCGGGCCCCTCCCCGTACAGCGGCCGGCCGAGCGCCGCGAACGCGGCGGTCTGCCCGAGCGCGAACACATCCGTCGCCGCCGTCACCTCGCCGCCGGTCGCCTGCTCGGGCGCCATGAACGCGGGCGTGCCGATGGTGCTGCCGGTCGCCGTGTACGACGTGCCGTCCGCCGCCAGCGCGATACCGAAGTCGATCACCCGGGGCCCGTCGGCGGCGAGCAGTACGTTCGACGGCTTCAGGTCCCGGTGCACGACGCCCTCGGCGTGGATCGCCTGCAACGCCTCGGCGACGCCGGCCATCAGCCACAGCACCGCCGCGTCCGGCAGCGGACCGCGCCGGGCCACCGCGTCGGCCAGCGACGGCCCCGGCACGTACAGGGTGGCCAGCCAGGGCGGGGTGGCGTCCGGGTCCGCGTCGATCAGCTCGGCGGTGTACGCGCCGCGCACCCGCCGGGCCGCCGTGACCTCCCGCCGGAACCGCCGCCGGAAGTCCGGGTCGTCCGCCAGCTCGGGCCGTACGACCTTCAGCGCGACGGGGCGTCCGCCCCGGGTGTGCGACAGGTACACCCGGCCCATGCCCCCCGCGCCGAGTCGGGCCGCCAGCCGGTATCCGGCCACCGCCACCGGGTCGTCGGCCTGGAGCGGCCGGAAGACCTCCGTCGTCTGGTCCATCGGCCCGTAACCCCCCGCGTCATGTTCCGGCCAACGGCCATCAGGGTACGGGGGTTGGGAGGTACGAGGGTTACGGGTGCGGCCCGCTAGGGTCCCTCCCCATGACCGACACCCGCGCCTTCTACGACACCATCGCCGAGGACTACGCCGTCCACTTCCGCGACCAGCTCGCGCACCGGCCGCTGGAGCGGGCCCTGCTCGCCGCGTACGCCGAACAGGTGGGGACCTCGGGCCTGGTGGCCGACCTCGGCTGTGGTCCCGGTGAGATCACCGCGCACCTCGACGGGCTCGGTCTGTCCGTGTTCGGCCTCGACCTGTCCGAGTCGATGATCACGGTCGCCCGCCGCAGGTACCCCACGCTGCGGTTCGAGCGGGGCTCGATGCGGGACCTTTCCCTGGCCGACGGTTCGCTGGCCGGGGTGGTCTCCTGGTACTCCAGCATCCACACACCTGTGGACGAACTCCCCGCCCTGTTCGCCGAGTTCCACCGGGTCCTGTCCCCCGGCGGCCGGCTCCTGCTCGCCTTCCAGACCGGCGACGAACCGCTCCACCTGGACCAGCCCTGGGGCCACCCGGTCTCCCTGGACTTCCACCGGCGCCGCCCCGAGCGGATGGCCGAGCTGCTGACGGGCGCCGGTTTCGCCGTCCGCTCCAGCACGGTGCGGGAGCGGGTGGCCGAGCACGGCGAGTCGGCCCCGCAGGCGTTGCTTCTCGCCCAGAAGGAAGGCTGACCAGGTCCGCGCGGTGACGGTTCGGGACGCCGGCAAGAGCGTGTGGGCCGAGTCGTCGCTCAGCGCACGGCGGCGACCGTGTCCGCGAAGGCGCGGGCCGGCGGGCTGAGCGCGTCCCAGCGGCGTACGGCCCAGCCGACGGGGAGGGGGCGCAGGCCGGGCAGGGGGATCAGCCGGAGGGGGCCGTCGCCCGGGACGGGCAGACCGGGCACGGCGGGCACGACCGCCCTGCCGACGCCGAGTTCGGCGAGGAGCAGGGCGGTGTCCCAGTCGGCCACGCTCGGCTCGTAGGCGAACCGGACTCCCCGTTCCGCGCAGGCCGCCTCCAGGTGGGCGGCGGAGGCGGAGTTGGGCGGGAGCCGGATGAGCCGGGTGTCGGTCAGTTCGGCGGGGTCGAGGTGGGGGCGGTCGGACAGGGGGTCGTCGGCCGGTACGGCGAGGAGCCAGGGCAGTTCCACGACGGTCCGCTGCTCGATCCCGCGGACCGGGGGGCCGATGGTGATCCACGCCAGGTCGAGGGTGCCGTCGGCGAGGGCGTCGAAGCTGCCCCGGCCCGAACTGACCGTGCGGAACTCCAGGTTGACCTCGGGGTGGCTGCGGCGGAAGGTCACGACCGCCTCGGACATGAAGTGCCGTACGGTCGTCGCGCCCGTGGCGACGCGGACGTGTCCGCTGTGGCCGTCGAGGAGGTCGCGGAGCTGTCGTACGGCCAGGTCGAGGCCGTTGATGCCCTCGGCGGCCGCCGTCTCCAGGATCCGGCCGGCCTGCGTCGGGACGACCCCGCGCGGGCGGCGCTCCAGCAGGGCGACGCCGGTCTCCCGCTCCAGCCGCTTCACGTGCTGGCTGACGGCGGACTGGGTGCAGCCCAGGTCCCGGGCGACCGAACTGAGGCTGCCCGCGCGGCACACGGCCACGAACACACGGAGGTCGTCCAGAGTCATGGGACCCAAGGTAATGCTTGGGCCAGGGAAGAAAACCCCAGGATTGACTGGGTGTTGGCGTCGTACGAGGATCGTGTGCGGGCCGCGACCGACCCAGGCGGCAACCCGCTCCCCGCCCCGCCGAGTCCGGACGACGCGGGAGGCGCGGGGAGCGGGTGCCGACCCCTCGGTCAGCCCTGGCCCAGCAGTGCGAGCAGGCGCCCCACCGCGTTCGCGACGGGCTCGCCGACCGCGCCGACGGTGGCGGCGATCTGGGCGATGGACGCCAGGACCAGGCCGCGCTCGCGCAGGGCGGCCCGGTCGGGGGTCAGCGCGGGCAGGGCCTCCTCGACGGTCCGGTCCTGCTCCGGGGTGAGGTGCCGGCGCAGGTCGGCGAGGCCGCGGGTCAGTTCCGCCACAGCGGCCCGGAGTTCGGGATCTCCGGCCGGAGCGCCGACCGTGCCGTAGTTGAAGCCCACGTTGCCCTGACCGCCGTTGACGTTGGCGACCGGGCCGTAGTAGTTCGTCGTGTCGCTCACAGCTTGAACCCCGTGTTCCCCTGGCCGCCGTTGAGGTTGGCGACCGGCCCGTAGTTGTTGGTGTTGTACTGGTGCACGACCGCGGTGAACTCGGCCTCCGGGTGGTCGATCGCGTACGCGATCCGGTCCGCGATCTGGCGCAGCTCCTCCAGGCTCGGCAGGGTCACCACCAGCGCCGTGCCGCTGGACACCTGGACGGACAGCACCGGCTTGGGCGGCGCGAACAGGTCCTTGACGGGGACGGCCAGCGCCGCGATGCACAGGACGACCAGGAGCGCGGGGTTGTCGGCGTCCCCGCCGCCCCCGTTGTCCATGGCGTTGAGCGCGACGTAGGCCAGGTAGACCAGGAGGGCGCCTACCAGCCACTTCAGGCACCGGACGAGCGCCGCGAGCCGGCTCGGCCGGTACATGAAGGCCTCGACCATCGTGATGTTGTGCAACGGGAAGGCCGCCGACCCCGCCCACAGCATGCGGCGGCTGACCCGGAGGACGAGTGCACCGCCCGTCTGCCCGGAGGGCGGCGCGGAGGGCTGAGGCGGTGGCGCGGACGGCGGGGCGGGCGGTGGCCCGGGCGGGCGTCCGGGCGGTGGCGCGCCGAGGCCGTTAGTGTCGTTCATGCACTCCCCCGATGTATCTGCGTTCCGGCAGGGTACGGCCTGTCCCGGGCGCTCGTACAGCGCTATTCCGAGCGCTCGTACAGGCTTTCCACCTGCTCCGCGAAGTCCTCCAGGACACGGTCCCGGCGGAGTTTCATCGACGGGGTCAGGTGGCCGGCCGCCTCGGTGAAGTCCGTCGGCAGGACGGCGAAGCGGCGGATGGACTCGGGGCGGGAGACCAGCTTGTTCGCCTCGTCCACCGCGCGCTGGAGAACCGCCGTCAACTCCTCGTCCCCGATCAGGAGTTCCGGCGGGACCGGGTGCTTGCCGAGCATCTGGCGCCAGTGGGTGATGCCGTCGGCGTCGAGGGTGATGAGCGCGCCGACGTAGGGGCGGCCGTCGCCCACCAGCATGACCTGGGAGATGAGCGGGTGCTGGCGCAGCCAGTTCTCCAGCGGGGCCGGGGCCACCGACTTGCCGCCCGCCGTGATCAGCAGTTCCTTCTTGCGGCCGGTGATGGTCAGGTACCCCTCGTCGTCCAGCGTGCCGAGGTCCCCGGTCGGTAGCCAGCCGTCGCGGGTCGCGGGGACCACCCCGCCCGCCTGGGCGTCCCAGTAGCCGCGCAGTACGTGGTCGCCGGCGACGAGGATCTCGCCGTCCGCCGCGATCCGCACCCGGGTCCCGGGCAGCGGCCAGCCCACCGTGCCCAGCCGGGGCTTGAGCGGCGGGGTGACCGTGGTCGCGCCGGTGGTCTCGGTCAGGCCGTAGCCCTCGAAGATCTCGATGCCCGCGCCCGCGTAGAACGCGGCGAGGCGCCGGCCGAGCGGGGAGCCGCCGCAGATCGCGTACCGGACGCGGCCGCCCAGGGCGGTGCGGATGCGGCGGTAGACCAGCGGGTCGTAGAAGGCGCGCTGGGTCTTCAGGGCGCGGCTCGGGCCGGTGCCGGTGCCGGTCTGGCGGGCCTCCAGCGCCTCGCCGTAGCGCCGGGCCACGGCCGCCGCCCGGTCGAACACCGCCGTCCGGCCGCCGGCTTCCGCGTTGGCCCGCGCGGAGTTGTACACCTTCTCCAGCATGTAGGGGATCGTCAGGAGCGCGGTGGGCCGGAAGGCGGCGAGGTCCGGCAGCAGGTCGTCCGGGGCCAGGCTGGGGGCGTGGCCGAGGCGGACCCGGGCGCGGACGCAGGCGATGGCCACCATCCGGCCGAAGACATGGGACATGGGCAGGAAGAGCAGCACCGACGGATCGTGGTCGCGCGCCTTGAACACCGGGTGGAGGAGTTCGACGGCGTTGTCCACCTCGGCGAAGAAGTTGCCGTGCGTCAGGGCGCAGCCCTTGGGGCGGCCGGTGGTCCCGGAGGTGTAGATCAGGGTGGCGAGCGTGTCGGGAACGAGCATGCCCCGGCGTACGCCCACCTCCCCGTCCGGCACCGCCGCGCCCGCGTCGGCGAGCCGGGCCACGTGCTCCTTCTCCATCACCCACACATGGCGCAGGTCGGGCAGGTGCGGGAGTTCGGGGCCGATCGCGGCGGCCTGGGCGGCGGTCTCCGTGATCAGGGCGACCGCGCCGGAGTCGTGCAGGATCCAGCGGGTCTGGTAGGCGGACGAGGTCGGGTACACCGGCACGGTGACCAGCCCGGCCGCCCACGCGGCGAAGTCCAGCAGGGTCCACTCGTAGGTCGTACGGGCCATGATCGCGATCCGGTCGCCGGGCACCAGGCCCTCGGCGATCAGCCCCTTCGCCACCGCCTGCACCTCCGCGGCGAACCGCGCGGCCGTCAGGTCCGTCCAGCGGCCGCCGGGCAGCTTGCGGCCGATCACGACCGCGTCGGGGGCCGCCTCCGCGTTGTCGTACGGCAGGTCGGCGAGGGAGCCGTGGGTGACGGGGGGCGCGAACGGCGGCACCGACACCTCCCGCACCGCGCCGTCCAGCCGCCGTACGTCGGGCTGCACGAGGACCGGCCGGCCGTCGTAGTCGACGGCGGAGACGGGGGCTCCGGAGGAGGCGGGGGCGTTCGGGTACGACGTGGACACGGGCGGCTCCTCCTGCGTGCGTGCACCGGCGGCGGGCCCCGGTGCGGGCGGGGTTACCGCTGGTCAGGCCTGGTGATCGTACGGCTCCGCTGTGAGGGGGTTGTGCGGGTTCCGGGAGGGTCCGGGGTCGGGGATGTGCAGCCTCGGGGGGTGGCCGCCCTCCCGGCTTACCTCCGGTAACGTTACTTCAGAGTAGGCAATCCGGAGAGACCGCTGGGGCGTGACCCGATGCACACCGTGACCCTCGCCGCGCCGCCCGCGCTCGGCCCCCTGCTGGCCCGGGGCGCCCTGCGCTCCCCCTTCAGACGCCCCTCCCCCGACGCGCCCGTCCCCCGCACCCGGCTGGTACTGCCCGGCGTACGCGTCGACCTCGCGCGCCTGGCCGCCTACGAGCGGGTCTGCGGCTTCCCCACCGGCGAGTCCGCCCTCCCCCTCACCTACCCGCACGTCCTCGGCTTCCCGCTGGCCATGCGGCTGATGAGCGGCCGGGACTTCCCGCTGCCGCTGCTGGGGCTGGTCCACACGTCCGTCGAGATCGAGCGGAGTGCCGCGCTGCCCGCCGACGGGGAGTACGAGCTCTCCGTGTGGGTGGAGGAGCTGGCGGCGCGCGGGCGCGGAACGGAAGCGGTGGTGGCGACGGCCGTACGGTCACGGGGCGAGCTGGTGTGGTCGTCCCGCAGCGGATACCTGGCCCGGACCGGGGGGACCGGACGCCGTGGTCCGGCGGCCTCCACGGAGCGGCTGCCCGCCCTCGCCGAATGGCGGCTCGGCGCGGACGTGGGGCGGCGGTACGGGGCCGTGTCCGGGGACCGCAACCCCATCCACCTCCACCCGCTCACCGCCCGCCTCTTCGGCTTCCCCCGGCCCATCGCCCACGGCATGTGGACCCTCGCCCGCTGCCTCGCCGCCCACGGCACCCCGGCCTCGGCCGTCGTACGGGCCCGGTTCCGCGCGCCCGTGCCGCTGCCCGGGACGGTGGCGTACGGGGCGGACGGCGCGGGGCGGTTCGAACTGCGGGGCGAGGGCGGGAGGTTGTGCCTGGAGGGGACGGTCAGGGGGAGCTGAGGGGCGCCGGCGGCCGGTCGCCGTGATCCCGCTCCGGCGGCGGGCTCCAGACCTTGCCCCCCATGAGGCTGCCCAGGCCCGACCAGGCGAAGTTCATCAGGGTGGACGCGGCCTGGTGCGCCGACACCTCCGGTGTGGTGTTGGCCCACGCGGCGAGCGACTCCGCCGCGCCGACCAGCGCCTCGGCGAGCCCGGCCACCTCGCGCTCCGGCAGGCCCGGATCCCGGTGCGCCTCCCGCGCCGCCACCGCCACCAGCCGCGTCACGAACGCGACGATCTCCGCGCGCATCGCCGCCGCCTCGGACACGAACGGCTCACCGTGCCTGCAGGCCTGGAGGTACAGCACCGACCAGCCGTCCGGATGCTCGGCGGTGTGCGCGAAGAACGCCCGCAGGCCCTCCCACAACTGCTGCTCGACGGGCAGGTCCTGGCGGACCCCGGCGCGCACGGCCGCGGTGAGCGCGGCGGCCTCCCGGCGGATGCAGGCGGTGAAGAGGTCTTCCTTCGAGTTCAGGTACAGATAGACCAACGGCTTGGACACGCCCGCGAGTTCGGCGATCTCGTCCATCGACGCGGCCGTGTACCCGCGCTGCCCGAAGATCCGCACGGCGGCGTCGAGCATCTGCCGCTCGCGCACCGCCCGCGGCATCCGCTTGGTCTTCACGGCACCCATGGGGCAAGACTAGTTCGGCCGGGTGCCGTACCCGGCCGGGAACGTGCCGGCCGGGAACGGCCCGCCGACCCGGGCACGCGCTAGCTGGACGCGGTGGCCCCGCCCTGCGCCCGCGCGACGTCGTCGGCGAGGTCCTCCTGGCTGCGGTTGGCCTCCAGGTTGGCCTTCATCCGGTCGACCTTCTTCACGATCCGCACCGAGGCCCGGTCCCGCTCCTTGCGCAGCACCACCCAGCTGATCGGCGCCGACAGGACCAGGGAGAGCAGCAGCACCCACAGGAAGTTGGAGTCACCGAAGCCGCGCGGGAAGATGCCCGAGTAGACGGCTCCCCAGACGATCACGAGGCAGCCCGCGAAGATACCGAGGCGCATCAGCGTGTAGCGGAGCATCTCAATCCACTCGTCCGATTCCAAATAGGGTCATCGCCCAGTGAAGCACGACCCGGTGGCGATCATGCAAGGGGGTCGCGCAAGGGAGGTACGGGCGCCGGGCCCCGGGTCAGCGCAGCGGCAGCAGCATGACGATCTCGTCGCGGTCGTCACCGGGCCCGACCCGGATGGCGTCCGGGACCCGGCCGACCTCCTTGTAGCCGCAGGAGGCGTAGAACCGCTCCAGGCCGTGCCCGCCCCGGCAGGTCAGCCGGATCCCCTCGATGCCCCCGAGGCCACGGGCCGCCTCCTCGGCGGCGGCCAGCAGGTCACGGCCGTAGCCGCGGCCCTGGTGGCGGGGGTGGACCATCACCGTGTACAGCCACAGCCAGTGCGTCATCAGCCGGTGGGTGTTGCGGGCGAGGAAGGCGGTCGCGGCCACCCGGCCGGCCTCGTCGTGGCCGACGAGCAGCCGGGTGCGGCCCTCGGCCATCGCCACGAAGTGGCGCACCAGCTCGGGCCGTATCTCGTCGGGGGTCACCGGGGGTACGAAGCCGACGGAACCGCCCGCGTTCGAGACGTCCGTCCACAGGTCGAGGATGCCGTCGCGGAGGGCGGGGGTGATCGCTGGGTCCAAGGTGAAGGTAAGAGGCACCAGCGGAGTGTATCCATTACCCGAGGGCGTGTGCGGCGACCTCCAGATCGGCCACCAGACCCTGGAACGCGGCCCTGCGGTCGTCGTCCCGCGCCCGCAGCACCGAGGAGGGGTGCACGGTCGGCACGAGGCGTTCGGGGCGGCCGTGGATCTCCCGCTCCAGCACCGTGCCGCGTACCTCGCCCACCCGGAACGCCGAGCCCAGCAGGGCCTTGCCGGCCGTGGCGCCGAGCACCACGATCAGCTCCGGCTCCACCAGCGCCAGCTCCGCCGCCAGCCAGGGGCCGCAGGCCGTCATCTCCCTCAGGGTCGGCGCCTTGTGGATGCGGCGCTTGCGGGGCTCGGCCCGGGTGAACTTGAAGTGCTTCACCGCGTTCGTCACATAGGCCCCGGCGGGATCGATACCGGCCTCTTCGAGCGCCCGGTCGAGCAGCTTGCCCGCCGGGCCGACGAACGGTTTCCCCTGACGGTCCTCCTGGTCACCGGGCTGCTCCCCCACGAGCATCACGCGGGCGTCGGTGCTTCCGGCGCCGAAGACCGTCTGGGTGGCGGCGCGGTGGAGGGGGCAACCGCGACAGCCTCCGGCGGCTTGGCGGAGGGCGGGCAGGTCAGCGCCCTCGGGGACGAAGGGTGCCGCGGTGTACGCGTCCTCGGGTGCCTTCGCTGCTGGCATGCCGGGCGAGTACCCCTCTTTGCGGCGGAGAAGCGAGGGGTTGGTCCAGGCCGTCGCCCGGCTGCGGGCGCGTCGTGGCTGGTCGCGCCCGCGCGGCGGAGCCGCATATGGACACAGCCCCGCGCCCCTTGGGTGGGGGCGCCGGGGCCTCGCGTCAAAGGTGGCCGGTGCGTCAGACGCGCATCGGCTGGGGCTCGTCCCGGCGGGACGGGTCCGGGCCCTCGTACTCGCGGATGATCTCGTAGCGGGTGTTGCGTTCCACGGGGCGGAAGCCGGCGTCGCGGATCAGCTCCAGGAGGTCCTCCCGGGTCAGCTTGTTCGGCGTGCCGTAGTTGTCCGCGTCGTGCGTGATCTTGTACTCGACGACCGAGCCGTCCATGTCGTCCGCGCCGTGCTGGAGGGCCAGCTGGGCGGTCTGCACGCCGTGCATCACCCAGAAGACCTTCACGTGCGGCACGTTGTCGAACAGCAGCCGGGACACCGCGAAGGTCTTCAGCGCCTCCGCGCCGGTCGCCATCGTGGTCCGCGCCTGGAGCGTGTTGCGTACCTTGCCGTCCTTCATGTCCACGAAGTCGTGCTGGTAGCGCAGCGGGATGAAGACCTGGAAGCCGTTCGTCTCGTCCTGCAGCTCACGCAGCCGCAGCACGTGGTCGACGCGGTGCCGCGGCTCCTCGATGTGGCCGTACAGCATGGTGCACGGGGTCTTCAGACCCTTCTCGTGCGCCAGCCGGTGGATGCGGGACCAGTCCTCCCAGTGGGTGCGGTGGTCCACGATGTGCTGCCGGACCTCCCAGTCGAAGATCTCCGCGCCGCCACCGGTCAGCGACTCCAGGCCCGCGTCGATCAGCTCGTCCAGGATCTCCGAGGCGGACAGCCCGCTGATCGTCTCGAAGTGGTGGATCTCGGTCGCCGTGAACGCCTTCAGCGAGACGTTCGGCAGCGCCTTCTTCAGCTCCCGCAGCGACCGCGGGTAGTACCGCCACGGCAGGTTCGGGTGCAGACCGTTGACGATGTGCAGCTCGGTGAGGTTCTCCGACTCCATCGCCTTGGCGAGCTTGACGGCCTCCTCGATGCGCATCGTGTACGCGTCCTTCTCGCCCGGCTTGCGCTGGAACGAGCAGTAGGCGCAGGACGCGGTGCACACGTTCGTCATGTTGAGGTGACGGTTGACGTTGAAGTGGACCACGTCACCGTTCTTGCGGGTCCGCACCTCGTGGGCGAGGCCGCCGAGCCAGGCCAGGTCGTCCGACGCGTACAGCGCGATGCCGTCCTCGCGGGTCAGCCGCTCCCCGGAGCGGACCTTCTCCTCCAGCTCGCGCTTGAGCCCGACGTCCATGGCAACACCTTTCTACGACAGCCCGACCAACGGTATCCCTACACCTCTTCGGGCAGTTCCCCGACCCGGTTCTCCCACTTCGTGGACAGCACGATCGTGGTGCGGGTCCGGGAGACGCCCTTGGTGCCGCTGAGCCGGCGGATGGTCCGCTCCAGCCCGTCCACGTCCGACGCCCGGACCTTGAGCATGTACGAGTCGTCGCCCGCGATGAACCAGCAGTCCTCGATCTCCGGCAGGTCCCGCAGCCGCTGGGCGACGTCCTCGTGGTCGGCCGCGTCGGAGAGGGAGATGCCGATCAGGGCGGTGACACCGAGGCCGAGCGAGGCCGCGTTCACCGTGGCCCGGTAGCCGGTGATGACACCGGCCGCCTCCAGCCGGTTGATGCGGTCGGTGACGCTGGGGCCCGACAGGCCGACCAGGCGCCCCAGCTCCGCGTACGAGGCCCGGCCGTTCTCCCTCAGGGCCTGGATGAGCTGCCTGTCCACCGCGTCCATGCGATCGAAGCCTTCCGGTGAAAGTTCCTGAAGTGATGAGAGGTACGTACTGCTAATCGCCCCGGGTGCCGTCCGCCTGGCCGCCGCCCAGGTCTCCTCGCCAGCGCCGGTACAGGCCGTGGGCGACGCCCGCCGCGTCCAGCACCCGGCCGGCCACGAAGTCCACCAGGTCCTGGATGTGCGTGGCGCCCGCGTAGAAGGCGGGCGAGGCCGGGACGACCGAGGCGCCGGCGTCGTCCAGGGCGACGAGGTGGCGCAGCGTCTGGCCGTTCAGGGGGGCTTCCCGTACGGACACCACCAGCGGGCGGCGCTCCTTCAGCGTGACGCTCGCCGCGCGCTGGAGGAGGTCCTTGGACAGGCCGAGCGCCACGCCGGCCACGCAGGCGGTGGAGGCGGGCACGATGAGCATGCCGCGGGCCGGGTACGAGCCGGAGGACGGCCCGGCCGCGAGGTCGCCGGCCTTCCAGTAGCGGACGCCGCTGATGTCCACGTCGAAGGTCCCGGGCTTGCCGTCGGCGCCGCGGGCCAGCCATTCCGCGAGGTCGTCCTGCCAGTGGGCGTCCCGGAAGGGCAGGCCCGTCTCGTCCAGCAGCGTCAGCCGCGAGGCCCGGCTGACCACCAGGTCCACCGCTTCCCCGGCCGCCAGCAGCGCCCGCAGCACGGCCGCCGCGTACGGCGTCCCGGAAGCTCCGGACACCCCCACGATCCAAGGCACGCGCTGCGTTTCTCCTGCGTTCACACCTTGAGCGTACCGGCGGACGCCAAGGGGCTCAGGACCGGTGGGGGTTCCGGCCGCCCGGCCGAAGGCCCCGGAAACGGCGGGAACGGGCTAGACGGTGAGCCCCCGTACCAGGAGATCCAGCAGGGCGCACACGAAGAGTGCGATGCCGATGAACCCGTTGACCGAGAAGAACGCCCTGTTCAGGCGGGTCAGGTCGTGCGGGCGGACGATCGTGTGCTCGTAGACGAAGGCCGCCGCGACGATCACCAGGCCGAGCCAGAAGAACGCGCCCGCGTCGGTGGCCAGGGCGTACCAGACGAACAGGGCCGTGGTGACCGTGTGGCAGGCGCGGGCGCCCCAGATCGCGGCCGGGATGCCGAAGCGGGCCGGGACCGACTTCACGCCGATCTCGCGGTCGGTCTCCACGTCCTGGCAGGCGTAGATCAGGTCGAACCCGCCGATCCAGATGCCGACGGCCAGGCCGAGGATCACCGCGTTCCACGACCACTCCCCGCTGATCGCCAGCCAGCCGCCGACCGGGCCCATGGCCTGGGCGAGACCGAGGATGGCCTGCGGGAAGTTGGTGAACCGCTTGCCGTAGGGGTAGACCACCATCGGCACCACCGCCACCGGCGCCAGGGCCAGGCACAGCGGGTTGAGCAGGGCCGCCGCGCCCAGGAAGACCGCGAGGGCGATCAGCGCGCCCGTCCAGGCGTGCCGGACCGACATCGCGCCCGTCACCAGTTCCCGGTGCGCGGTGCGCGGGTTGCGGGCGTCGATCTCGCGGTCGATGATCCGGTTGACCGCCATCGCGAACGTGCGCAGGCCCACCATGCAGACGGTGACCAGGAGCAGCCGGCCCCAGTGGATGTTCTCGTCCCACTCGTACATCGCCGTCAGGGCGGCGATGTAGGCGAAGGGGAGCGCGAAGACCGAGTGCTCGATCATCACCAGGCGGAGGAACGCCTTGGTCCGGCCCGGCTGGGCGATGGCGGCGGAGGCTGACGTCACAGTCCGTACTCCGGATCATCCCCGCGGCGGCGGGGAAACCCCGTCTCCGCGCTGCCCCGCACCATCACGTCGGTGCCTTTCACAGTCCGTACTCCTTCCAGCGCCGGGTCACCCGTTCGGCCGTATCCGGGTCCGACAGGACCATCTCCGGCCACCCGCCGTCGCGGGTGTAGCCCTCCTCCGGCCACTTCCGCGTGGCGTCGATGCCCGCCTTGCCGCCCCAGAACTGCTGGTAGGAGGCGTGGTCGAGGTGGTCGACGGGGCCTTCCACGACCGTGAGGTCACGGGCGTAGTCGGTGTTGCCGAGGGCCCGCCAGGCGACCTCGTGCAGGTCGTGGACGTCACAGTCGGCGTCCACGACCACGATCAGCTTGGTGAGGGACATCATGTGCGCCCCCCAGATGGCGTGCATCACCTTCTGCGCGTGCTTGGGGTACTTCTTGTCGATCGAGACGATCGCGCAGTTGTGGAAGCCGCCGGCCTCGGGCAGGTGGTAGTCCACGATGTCCGGGATGATGATCTTCAGCAGGGGCAGGAAGAAACGTTCCGTGGCCCGGCCGAGGGGGCCGTCCTCCGTCGGGGGGCGGCCCACGACGATCGACTGGAGCAGCGGGCGCCGGCGCATGGTCACGCAGTCGATCCTCAGGGCCGGGAACGGCTCCTGCGGGGTGTAGAAGCCGGTGTGGTCGCCGAAGGGGCCCTCGGGCAGCATCTCGCCGGGCTCCAGCCAGCCCTCCAGGACCACCTCGGCGTGGGCGGGCACCTGGAGCGGGACCGTCTTGCAGTCGGTCATCTCGATCCGCTTGCCCGCGAGGAAGCCGGCGAAGAGGTACTCGTCGATGTCGCCGGGGAGGGGCGCCGTGGAGGCGTAGGTCACGGCGGGCGGGCAGCCGAAGGCGATGGCCACCGGGAGGCGCTCGCCCCGGCGCGCGGCCACCTGGTAGTGGTTCCGGCTGTCCTTGTGGATCTGCCAGTGCATGCCGATGGTGCGCTTGTCGTGGCGCTGGAGGCGGTACAGGCCCAGGTTCCGGATGCCGGTCTCGGGGTCCTTGGTGTGGGTCAGGCCGAGGTTGAAGAAGGAGCCGCCGTCCTCGGGCCAGGTGAACAGCGCCGGGAGCCGCTCCAGGTCCACGTCGTCACCGTGCAGGACGACCTCCTGCACCGGCGCCTCCTTGACCTTGCGCGGCGGGACGTGGGCCATGGCGCCGAGCTTCCCGAAGGCCTCGCGCACGCCGACGAAGCCGTGCGGCAGCTCGGGCCGCAGCAGCCCGCCGATCTTGTCGGAGATCTCCTCGTACGACTTCAGGCCCAGCGCCTTCAGCAGCCGGCGGTCGGTGCCGTACACGTTCATGGCGAGGGGCAGGTCGGAGCCGCGCACGTTCTCGAAGAGCAGCGCCGGGCCGCCGGCCTTCTGCACCCGGTCGACGATCTCCCCGACCTCCAGATACGGGTCGACCTCGGCCTTGATGCGCTTGAGGTCGCCCTCGCGCTCCAGCGCCCGGAGCAGGGAGCGAAGATCGTCGTAAGCCATGTGCCCCAGTATCGCCGACGTGCCGCTTTGTCCCGGTGCCCACCCCCCCGGTTCCGGAGTGGGGCCGGGTCAGCGGAAGACGGCGATCGGGTACTGGAGGACGACCTCCCCGGCGTCGGGGTCCCAGCTGGTGACCTTGCCCAGGCAGTGCGCCTGGAACTGGCCCTCGTCCCGGAGTCGGGCCGCAGCCGGACCTCCACCAGGGCGTCGCCCCGGCGCAGCACGGACAGCAGCAGGCCGATCACGGAGATGGGCTCGCTGCATCTTGAACAGGCCCATGACCGCGTCGTTGTCGAGGTACAGGGGCAGGTAGGCGGGGTCGGCGGCGGTCCTGCCGAGCCGGGCCAGTCCGCGCCGCAGCGCCCGCCCGGCCAGCACGAGCAGGCCGGCGAGGGCCAGCAGCCACCAGGTCATCGGGCCCCACCAGGCGCTCCACCAGGTGCCGTCAAGAACAGCCGGATCTCCTTGAACGCGGTGGACAGGGAGGAGGTGCGGACGTCGACGAGGCGCCCGCCGGTCAGTTCGGCGGCCCGGCGCAGCGCGTCGGCGTCGGCGTCGCCGAAGCCGACGGGGTAGGTGCGTACGGCGCGGACGTCGGCGGGGCGGGAGCGGTGGCGGGCGGCGAAGGCGGCCGGGCCGATGCCCGCGTTGTTCTCGTCGTCCGTCATGAGCACGATGGACACCAGCCGGCCGGGGTCCGCGCGCAGGGCGCGTTCGGCGGTGCGGTAGCCGTGGTCCAGGGCGGACCAGACGGCGGTGGAGCCGTCGTAGCCGTCCTCGGCGACGAAGCCGGCCAGTGCCTTGAGGTCGGCGGGGCCGCGCACGGTGACCGTGCGTTCGGCCAGCGGGCGGCCGCCGAAGCGTACGACGGTCTGCCGCTCCCCTTGGCCCCCGTGGGCCGTCCACCGGCCGACGGCCGGGACCACACCACCCACCCTGGCGGGCCGTCCTGGGACGAACCTCGCGGGAAACCTCGAACCGTCAGGTCACAGGGGTCCAGACGGCCCTGCGGCCGGGGCCGGACGGTCACCGACCGTTAATCACTTCCGCGTTCGGCCCGCCACCCGTTCCGTTGAAATGGACCAAACGGGCATGTCCCGGCCGCGCCCCACGGCATTGCCTTGGAGGGGGCCCGCATCCAGGGGCCCCTTCTTCGATGGGAGACGCGTGCGAATCACTGACATCCAGCGCTGCGAGGTACGGCCGGGACGGCTCGTGGAGTGGACGCTGAGCCCGGCGACCGTCGCGGCGGCGGCGGCACTCCCCGAGGACTCCCGGCCGCCCGCCTACATCCAGGAGTCGCACATCAGGACGGCCCGGTCGCTGAGGGAGGACGGTCTGTTCGTGCCGACCTGGCTCGGCACCGCCTTCGACCTGCCCGGCCCGGTCGACCTGGACGCGCTGGAGCGGGCCCTGCACGCCTGGACCGTCCGGCACGAGACGCTGCGCAGCGGCTTCCGCTGGGCCGGCGACGAGCTGCGCCGGTTCACCCTGGACGCGGCCGACGTGT
This sequence comes from Streptomyces sp. DSM 40868, assembly GCF_011820545.1. NCBI lineage: Bacteria > Bacillati > Actinomycetota > Actinomycetes > Kitasatosporales > Streptomycetaceae > Streptomyces > Streptomyces sp. DSM 40868. The sequence goes on along the minus strand of NZ_CP050504.1, from coordinate 5,113,447 downwards.
CCCTGACCCGTCGGGAGGCGGGTCACTTCCCCGACGCCGACGGTCTCGTCCGGCACCTCCAGGACCGCTTCGACACGGTCGCGGACGCGCTGCGCTGGCCGAACCTCGTCTACACGGCGGTCGTCCGGGACGACGGCGCGAGCGTCTACCTGGCCTTCGACCACAGCAACGTCGACGCCTACTCGCTGCAGCGGATGCCCGCCGAGATCCACGAGCTGTACACGGCGGGCACGGTCGCGGCCGGGTCCGGCGCCGGCCCGACGGCCGCCAGTTACGTCGACTTCTGCGAGATCGAGCGGTCGCACGCCGACGGTGTCGACGGCCGGCACACGATCGTGGAGCGCTGGCGGGAGTTCATCCGCCGCTGCGACGGCACCCTGCCGGGCTTCCCGGTCGACCTCGGCCTGGTGCCGGGAGACCCGCTGCCCCGGCAGCGGATGCTGGCCGAGCCGCTGGCCGACGCGGACACGGCCGCCGCGTTCGAGGCGTACTGCCGGCCCTACGGCGGCAGCATGACCGGGCTGCTGGCCGCGACCGGGCTGATCGTGCACGAACTCGGCGGGCAGCCGGTGTACCGGACCGTGGTGCCCTTCCACACCCGGGTCGCCTCCCGCTGGAGCGAGTCGGTGGGCTGGTACGTGGGCGGCGCCCCCATCGAGGTGCCCGTCGGCCGCACCCGTGGCTTCCCGGAGGCCCTGCGGGCGGTACGGGCGGAGCTGCGGGCCAACCGTGCGCTGGCCCGGATGCCGCTGGCCCGGGTGCTGCGCCTCCTCGGCGCCGACTTCCGGCCGGTCTCCCCCGACCTGTACTCGATCGTGTCCTACGTCGACACCCGCGGTCTGCCGGGCGCCGGGCGGTGGGCCGAGCAGAAGGCGTACGGGCTGCTGCGGGTGTCCTACGGCGACCAGGTGTGCGTGTGGGTCAACCGGCTGCCCGAGGGGCTGTGGCTGGCGAGCCGGTACCCGGACACGGACGTCGCGGCGAAGAACATGCGGCTGTACGTGGAACGGCTGCGGGACCGGATCGCCTCGGTGGCCGACGGCAGCCTGTCTGCGGTGTCGTAGGTCACCACGGGTCCGTACCGGGCACGGACCGGTCCGGCCCCAGGAGTTCGATCAATCGTTCGAATCGGTCCCGCCAGCGCCGTTCCGTCTCCTCCTCGCCCTGGAACTCGTGGGTGAAGCGGAGCGCGCTGCCGTCCTCGCCCTCGCGTTCCAGGTGGAACCGGATCCGGCCACCGCCCTCGACCGTGTACTCCGCCACCCGGTCCACGTCCCACGCGGTGACGTGCCCGCTGCCCAGCCCGCCCAGGGTGACCGCGCCGCCGAGCCGGGGTTCGAGCACCTCGGCGGGGGTCCACCAGCCGGCCAGCCCCTCGGGCGTGGACACCGCGGGCCAGACGTCCTCCATGCGCCGCGGGAGCCGCACGACGAAGTGCAGGATGTGCGTGTTCCCGTGGGTCTGGCTGGAACCCTGTGCGATGGAACCGCTCATGACTCCAGCCTGCCCCCGGCCCCGGGTTCCCGCACGCCTGCCCGCGACGGCGAAAGGCCGGCCCCCGTGACCCGCGCCACGGAGACCGGCCTCGTGCCGGAAGGGGGGCTCACACGCCCGCGTAGGAGTGCTTGCCGGTGACGAAGATGTTGACGCCGTAGTAGTTGAACAGCCAGCAGCCGAACGCGATCAGCGCCAGGTAGGCGGCCTTGCGGCCCTTCCAGCCGGCCGTGGCCCGCGCGTGCAGGTAGCAGGCGTAGGCGATCCAGGTGATGAAGGACCACGTCTCCTTCGGGTCCCAGTTCCAGTACCGGCCCCAGGCGTCGCCCGCCCAGATCGCGCCCGCGATGATCGTGAACGTCCACAGCGGGAAGACGGCCGCGTTGATCCGGTAGGCGAACTTGTCCAGGGACGCGGAGGCGGGCAGCCGCTCCAGCACCGAGCGGGCGAAGGCGCCGGGCTTGCCGCCGGTCTGGAGCTTGTTCTCGTACGAGTCCTTGAACAGGTACAGGATCGTGGCGACCGCGCCGACGTAGAACACCGCGCCGCAGAAGATCGCGGTGGAGACGTGGATGTACAGCCAGTACGAGTGCAGGGCCGGCACCAGCTGGTCGCTGGCCGTGTACAGCACGGTGACCGCGAGACCCAGGTCGAGCAGGACCGTGGTGATGAGGAACAGCCCGAGCCAGCGCACGTTCTTCTTCAGCGCCAGCAGCACCAGGTACACGCCGACGGCCACCGTGGAGATGGTGATGTTGAACTCGTACATGTTGCCCCACGGCGCCCGCTCCACGGACGCCGCGCGGGCGATGACACCGGCCAGCTCCACCAGGAAGGCGAGCACGGTCAGCGAGATGGCGATCCGGCCGTACAGGTCGCCCTGCTCGTCGCCGCCGTGCGCGCCGGGACCGTCCGGCACGTCCCGCGCGCCGGAGGCCGAGCGGACGACGACCTTGGGCCGCTCCAGCACGGCGGTGCCGCCGCCCTTGCGGACCGCGACGGCGGGGCCGGCCGCCGTCCGCGCGCCGTCGGCGGTGAGCGCGGCGGCCGTCCGGGCGACCTTGCTGCGGCTGCCGAACAGCCACTCGGCGATGTAGGCGAAGAAGGCCAGGGTGTAGACGGCCATCGACGAGTAGATCAGCGTGTTGCTGACGCTCGCGAGATGTTCGTTGGTCGCGGCGGCGAGAGTCACTTCTCAGCCCCTTCGGCAGGTACGGCGTGGCGGTCTGTTGTGGGTGCGGAGTGTTCGTCGTCGGGTGCCGGTGCGCCCGGCGCCCGCTCGTAGAGGTGTCCGGCGAGCACGCCCAGTTCCTCGGGCACCTTCGCCGACTCGCTGCGGCCGAGTCCGGCCATCTCGACCACCGTGACGCCGTCGTCGCCGCGCACCGCACGCACCCACACGCGGCGGCGCTGGATGAACAGGGACCCGGCCAGACCGAGGATCGCGGCGACGGCGCCGCCGAGCGCCCAGCCGCCGCCCGGCTCCTGCACGATCTCGAAGCCGGCCCATTCCTTGACGTCCTTCTCGAAGGTGACGGTACCGGCGCCGTTCGGCAGCTTCATGGACTCGCCGGGCTTGAGGTTGACCCTCAGCTGCGCGCCCTTGGCGTCCTTGTAGTCCTTCATGTGGGTCTTGTCGAGCTGGTACACGCTCTGCGGCAGGCCCGAGTCGACGCCCAGGTCACCGTGGTACGGCTCCAGGTTCAGCACCGGGTTCAGCAGCGCGGGGAAGGCCGAGGCGATCTCCATGCCGGCCCCGCCGTAGGTCGGCAGGAAGAAGGCCTTGATGCCGAGCTGTTCCTTCTTGCCCTTGGCATCGCGGTAGCCGTCCATGACCTTGACGACACCCTGCGAGGTGACGTTGCCGTCGAGCGGCAGCAGCGGCACGGCGTCGCGGTAGACCACCTTGCCCTTGCCGTCCCGGACGGTGATCACGGGTGCGTAGCCGTGGCTGACCAGGTAGACCTTGGAGCCGTCGATCTCCAGCGGCTCGTTGACCTTGACGGTGGTCTCGGTCTGCTTGCCGTAGGCGCCCTCGCTGTAGCGGATCTTCGCCTGGAAGGTGCGCGGAGTGCCCCGGTTGGGCCCGGTCAGCTCGTAGGTCCCCTTGAAGTCCTCCAGGTCGAAGCTGAACGGGACCAGGTCGTCCGGCTCGAAGAGGCTGCCGGACTTGAAGTCGTCGTACATCGGCAGCGCGTTGGAGAAGCCGTCGCCCTCCACCATCAGCTTGGTGCCGTCCGACTTGAACAGCTGGCCGGAGGCGAAGGCGATCAGCAGCACGATCAGGGCGATGTGGAAGGCCAGGTTGCCCAGCTCGCGCACATAGCCCTTCTCGGCGGCGACGGCGTCACCGACGGCGTGGGCGCGGAAGCGGCGCTTCTTCAGCAGGCCGAGCGCGGCCGCGCGGACCTGCTCGGGGTCCGCGGTGGTGGTCCAGGTGGTGTAGGCGGGCAGCCGGTCCAGCCGCTTGGGGGCGCCCGGCGGCCGCCCGCGCAGCTGGCCGACGAACTGCCAGGTGCGGGGGATGATGCAGCCGATGAGGGAGACGAACAGCAGGATGTAGATCGCGGAGAACCACACCGAGCTGTAGACGTGGAACAGGCCGAGCTTGTCGTAGACCGGCGCCAGCGTCTTGTGCGCGGCGCGGAAGTCCTCGACCTTGGTGGCGTCCGCGCCGGTCTGCGGGATCAGCGAGCCGGGGATCGCGCCGAGCGAGAGCAGCAGGAGCAGCAGCAGCGCGACCCGCATGGAGGTCAGCTGCCGCCAGAACCAGCGGACCCAGCCGATGACACCGAGGCCCGGCAGGCTCACCGCCTCCTCCTGCGGGGCGGTGGACAGCCGGGAGCCGGCCGCGCCCAGCTCCTCCCGGTCCCGGCCGGTGCCGGTGTCGGTCTTGCTCATCGGTCAGATCCCCACATCGAAGCCGTTGGTCCAGGTCTGCATCTGCTGCACCAGCTCGCCCCAGGCGCCGGTCAGCAGCAGCACACCGGTCACGATCATCATCGAGCCGCCGATGCGCGTCACCCAGACATAGTGACGCTTGACCCAGGCGAAGGCCCCGAGCGCCTTGCGGAAGGCGATCGCGGTGATGACGAACGGGACGCCGAGGCCGAGGCAGTAGACCACCATCAGCAGGGAGCCGCGCGCCGCGCTCGACTCGTGGAGGGAGAGGAAGTTCACCGAGGACAGCGTCGGTCCCATGCAGGGCGTCCAGCCGACGCCGAAGAGCGCGCCGAGCACCGGCGCCCCGGCCAGACCGCCCGTCGGCCGCTTGTGGAAGCGGAACTCGCGCATGGCGAACCAGGGCGTCAGGCCCATGAAGAACACACCCATGACGATCATGAGCGCGCCGAGCACCTTGGACAGGACGCTCTGGTAGCTCAGCAGGTTGGAGCCGAAGTAGCCGAACAGGGCCCCGCTGGAGACGAACACGGCGCTGAAGCCGAGCACGAACAGGGAGGCGCCGGCCACCATCCGGCCCCGTCTGGCCTCGGCCAGGTCGGTGCCCGCGACGCCGGTCACATAGGAGAGGTAGCCGGGGACCAGCGGCAGTACACAGGGCGAGAAGAACGACACGAGACCGGCGAACAGGGCGATCGGCAGGGCGACCAGCAGGGCGCCGTGCATCACCGTCTGGTTCCGGCCGGTCTCCGCGGCCAGCGTCAGCAGTGCGCTCACGTCACTTCTCCGCGAGGACCGGCTTGATCATCTCCACCAGGCCGGTGTCGTCGAGCGCCTCCAGGGCCCGTGCGGCGACCTTCCCGTGCCGGTCGATGACGAGCGTGGAGGGGACGATCTGCGGGTTGAGCGTGCCCTTCTTGAAGCGCAGCATCAGCTTGCCCGTGGGGTCGTACAGGCTCGGGTACTCGACGCCGTGCTCCTTCTCGAAGTTCACGGCCGGGGTGGTGCTGGTGTCCCGGGTGTTGATGCCGACGAACTGCACACCCTTGTCCGCGTAGTCCTTGGAGACCTTGGCGAAGTACTTCGCCTCGTTGCGGCACGGTCCGCACCACGAGCCCCAGACGTTGATGACGACGACCTTGCCCTTGTAGTCGGCGACGTCCAGGGTCTTGCCGTCGATGGTCTTGCCGGACAGGTCCGGAGCCGTGGCGCGCTTGCCCGCCGCGACGGTGTCGATGCCGTTGCTGCCGGTGACGAAGTGGGTGTCGCCACCGCCGCCGGAGATACCGCCCTTGCCACACGCGGACAGGGTCAGGGCCGCCGCTGCGGCCGCGGCGGTGAGCAGGACGGCGCGGCTACGGGTACTCATGTGAAAAGTTTCGCATGACCGTCCCGGGGATTTCGCGCGCCCCCCTGCCGGGCGGAAAACCGCATTTCAGGGCGTATTTACACGGGACATTCCGGGCATCAGGCGGCGTTGGCAGCGGCCCCCTTGGTCTCCCGCAGGAACTCCTTCCAGCCCCCGGCGGGCCGCTGCCCGACACCCAGCGTGCGCAGCTTGGCGAGCACCTCGGGCTTCTGCACGTCGATCCAGTCCACGAACTGCCGGAAGGAGACCAGGCGCACGTCGGCCCCCTTCTCCTTCTCGCGCGCGATGTGCTTGAAGGCCTCCTCGACGGAGTCCATGTAGATGCCGCCGTTCCACTGCTCGAAGTGGTTGCCGATGAAGAACGGCGCCCGGTTCGTCTCGTAGGCCCGCCGGAACCCCTGGATGTACGCCTGGGCGGACTGCTTGCGCCAGCCCGGGTAGTTGTACGCGGGCGCCTTGGTGGAGTTGACCGACTGGTTGGCGAGCATGTTGTAGTCCATGGACAGGACCTCGAACGCACGTCCGGGGAAAGGTATCTGCTGAAGGGGCAGGTCCCACAGGCCCTGACGCTTGACCGGCCACACCTGACGGCCGCCCGGCGAGGAGGCGTCGTAGCGCCAGCCCAGCTCACGGGCGGTGGGCAGCAGGTTGTCCTGGCCGAGCAGGCAGGGCGTACGGCCGCCGGTCAGCTCCTTGTCGTAGTCGAACGGCAGCGACGGCAGATCGGTCCAGCCGGTGTTGGTCCGCCACTCCTTCACGAACGCCTTGGCCTGCCGGATCTCGTCGGCCCACTGCTTCGGGGTCCAGTGCGCGACCGTGCCGCCGCCCGCGCAGAAGTGCCCGTTGAAGTGGGTGCCGATCTCGTGCCCCTCCAGCCAGGCCCGGCGCACATTGGCGAGGGTGGCCTTGATGTGCTCGTCGGTGAGGTAGCCGATGTCGGAGGCGCCGCGCGGGTTGTTCGGGGGCTCGTACATCCGCTTCTTCGACTCGGGCAGCAGATACAGCCCCGAGAGGAAGAAGGTCATGGACGCGCCGTGCTCCTTGGCGAGGTCCAGGAAGCGCGGGAAGAGGCCGTTGCCGACCTCGCCGGCGCCGTCCCAGGAGAAGACCACGAACTGCGGCGGGGTCTGCCCCGGCTCCAGCGGCTCGGGCTTGGCCGGCTGGTGCGGCTGGCTGCCGGTGAAGGAGGTGGAGCCGTCGCCGATGGGCCGCGCCGGGCGCGCCTCCCCCCTGCTCCCCTGGGTCCGGGAACCGCCCGGGCGCCCGGCGTCGTCCGAGGACGTGGAGCCGCCGCACCCGGCGAGCGACACGGCGGCGGCCGCGCCCGCGCCGAGGCCGAGTGCTCCCCGCCGGGAAAGGGTCCGGGAGATGGTGCGCATGGGAATCCCCGATCATCACTGCCTGCTGGTCACCCAGTCAGAGGACAGGAAGATCGGGGAGGTTCCGCTAATTCCTATGCTTTTCGCAATTATGTGCGCAACAGTGCGCTAAGCCACGCCAAACGGACGCACAGTGACCACCGGCGCCCGTCGGCCGGGTCGGGCTCAGGCGCCGAAGGCCTTCCCCTGAGCCGTGCCCTTGCCCTTCTGCGGCTTGGCACCGGCCCGCAGGTGCACCGGGACGAGATCGATGGCGGGCTCGCTGTACCCGACGGACACGATCCTGTCGCCCTGGTAGGTGAACGAGGTCAGGGAGGCCAGCGTGCACTGCCGCTTGCGCGGGTCGTGCCACAGCCGCCGCCGCTCGACGTACGACCGCACGATCCAGATCGGCAGCTGGTGGCTGACCAGCACCGCCTCGTGGCCGCGCGCCCGGTCCCTGGCCGCGTCCAGCGCGCCCATCATCCGCACGACCTGGTCGATGTACGGCTCGCCCCAGGACGGCCGGAACGGGTTGACCAGGTGCTTCCAGTTCTCCGGCCGCTGGAGCGCGCCGTCGCCGACGCCGAAGGTCTTGCCCTGGAAGACGTTGTCGGCCTCGATCAGCCGCGCGTCGGTGGCCAGGTCCAGCCCGTGCGCCTTGGCGATCGGGGTGGCGGTCTCCTGCGCCCGCTCCAGCGGCGAGGCGCAGACGTACGACACGTCCCGGGAGGAGAGGTGCTCGGCGACCCGCTCGGCCATCTTCCGGCCCAGCTCGGACAGGTGGTAGCCGGGCAGCCGGCCGTACAGGATCCCTTCCGGGTTCTCCACCTCGCCGTGCCGCATCAGGTGGACGACGGTGATGTCCTTGGCGCCGTTTCCGGCCGTGCCCGCGCTGTTGGTCTCGGGGGAGCTCATTCCGCCGTGGCCTCCGCAGCCGCCCGGGCCGCCGCCGGGAGGGCGTCGGCGATCTTCTGCACGGCCCGCTCGTCGTGGGCCGTGGACACGAACCAGGACTCGAAGGACGACGGCGGCAGATAGACGCCGTTCGCCAGCATCGAGTGGAAGAACGCGGTGAAGCGGTACGACTCCTGCCGCTTGGCGTCCTCGTAGTCCCGTACCCGCCGGTCCGTGAAGAACACCGAGAACATGTTGGAGGCGGTCTGCACCCGGTGCGCGACGCCCTCCTTGGTCAGCGCCTCGCTCACCAGCGTCCGGATCTGCTCGGAGACGGCGTCGACCTTGGCGTACGCCGCGTCGTCGAGCAGCCGCAGCTGGGCGAGACCGGCGGCCGTGGCGACCGGGTTGCCGGAGAGGGTGCCGGCCTGGTAGACGGGACCGGCGGGCGCCAGGTGGGCCATCACATCGGCCCGCCCGCCGAACGCGGCGGCCGGGAACCCGCCGCCCATGACCTTGCCGAAGGTCATCAGGTCGGGCTTGACGCCCTCCACGCCGTACCAGCCGGCGCGGCTGGTACGGAAGCCGGTCATGACCTCGTCGGAGATGAACAGGGCGCCGTTCTTGCCGCAGGCGTCCTTCAGGCCCTGGTTGAACCCGGGGTCCGGCGGCACCACGCCCATGTTGCCCGGCGATGCCTCCGTGATCACACAGGCGATCTCGCCCGGGTACCGGTGGAAGGCCTCCTGGACGGCCTCCAGGTCGTTGTACGGCAGCACGATCGTGTCACCGGCCTGGGCCCCGGTGACACCGGGCGTGTCGGGCAGCGCGAACGTGGCCACGCCACTGCCGGCGGCGGCGAGCAGCGAGTCGACGTGCCCGTGGTAGCACCCGGCGAACTTGATCACCTTCGAGCGCCGGGTGAAGCCGCGGGCGAGCCGGATGGCCGACATGGTGGCCTCGGTGCCGCTGCTGACCAGCCGCACCTGCTCCACGGGCTCGACCCGGGCGACGATCTCCTCGGCCAGCTCCACCTCGCCCTGACCGGGCGTGCCGAAGGACGTACCGCGGGCGACGGCCTCCTGTACGGCGGCGATGACCTCGGGGTGGGAGTGCCCGAGGATCATCGGCCCCCAGGAACAGACCAGGTCGACGTACTCGCGCCCGTCGGCGTCGGTGAGGTAGGGCCCTTGGCCCGACACCATGAAGCGGGGCGTGCCGCCGACGGCGCGGAAGGCGCGCACCGGGGAGTTCACTCCGCCCGGTGTCACGGCGGAGGCGCGGTCGAAGAGCGCCTGCGAGACGGGCGCGTCGTAGGGATAGGGCGTTTCGCTCATGGCACTCATGACGTGCGGCTTCTCCGGCTTCTCGGCTCCGGTTGCGGGGTGACCTCCTCAGGGTAGGCCGCGCCCCGGCGAGGCCGCCCTCACCCTCGGGACCTAAGCGGTGCCATCCCTCGTCTGCGAGACTGAGACCTGATACACACGGCTCGTACGCACGTAATGATCAGAGCCGGGAATCTTCCGCGCGGATCGCCGTTCCACCGTACGTTTCGGCAGGCGGACGCGGGGGAGGTCACTGACACGATGATCGGGTTGCGCGGCGGGGGCCACGCGTCCTAGAAAAGCAGTCGGGTGGAGATATGCATCGCGGTGGCGGACTGGGCGAGGGGACTGATGACCTGGGTCCTCGACGTGCCCGGCGGGGAAGGCACCGGCGCGACGCGGAGGAAACGGCCGAGACACGTCGGACACAGGGTGGACCGGGTGAGCCCGAGCGGTACGACCGGCAGCCCCTCCGCGCGGGGAGCAGGAGCGGTGGTCGGGTGGGGGTGACGTACAAGTACTTCGGCGCGCCGGACGGAGCGACCGCGGCCCGTGTCCCGATCTCGATGCGCCCCGAGGAACTCGGCGGCGACGAGCTGGGCATGAACGGCATGTTCACGAAGATCAAGCCGGAGACGATGGCCGCGATGGTCCTGACCGGCATCCAGGGCGTCCCCTTGCACAAGGTGCCGCCCCTCGAACTCGTCGTCCTGCACCCCGACTACGCCGTCGTCAAGCTCCCCATGACGGTCGTCGACCCCCTGCGCGGCGTCGGCGAGGAGGCGGTCGGCGCGGCGGCCTTCATCTGGTCCACGGTCCCGGACCGCGGCGGCCCCCGGGACGCGTTCAACGTGTACCAGCTGCTGCACGAGTGGCAGGACTTTTCGGTACGGCTGCATGAGGCGGGGCATCAGCCTTATTGCCTGGTGTGGCCGTGAGGCGGGTTTATTGAGCTGCGGGCGGGGTCTTCGGACCCCGCCCTTCTTCATGTGGCCGAAGGGCCTTTCCATGACCCCTGAAATACCCCCCGGGGTACCCGTGCTACCGTCGACGTATACCCCGGGGGGTAATTCGCCACTGGAGTGGAGCAGCTCATGTTCTTCATCGACACCCTTGAGATCGCCGGGCTCGGCAACCGCGGCTATCTGGCGGGCGGTGAGCGGGGCGCGGTGGCGGTCGATCCGCCGCGCGACGTCGAGCAGGTGATCAGGGCCGCGGCGCGGCGCGGGGTGCGGATATCCCACGTGGTGGAGACGCACCTCCACAACGACTACGTCACCGGCGGCCTGGAGCTGGCCCGGGTGACGGGCGCCGCCTATCTCGTACCCGCCGCCGCACGCGTCTCCTACGCACGCGTACCCGTGCACGACGGCGACCGCTGGGAGATCGAGCCCACCGCCGGACTGGCCCTGCGGGCGCTCGCCACCCCCGGCCACACCCCGCACCACACCTCCTACGTCCTGGAGGAGAACGGCACGGCGGTCGCCGTGTTCACCGGCGGCTCGCTGCTGATCGGCACCGTCGGCCGGCCCGACCTGGTCGAGCCGCGGCTGACGGAGGACCTCGCCCGCGCCCAGCACGCCTCCGCGCACCGGCTGGCCGCCGAACTGCCGGACGACGCGGCCGTGCTGCCCACCCACGGCTTCGGCAGCTTCTGCTCCTCCTCCCGGGCGCGGGACGGTGCCACCACGATCGGCACGGAGAAGGCGGTCAACGAGGCGCTCACCCGGGACGTGGACACCTTCGTCGCCGACCTGCTGGCCGGCCTGGACGACACCCCCGCCTACTACGCCCACATGGCACCGGCCAACGCCGCCGGCCCCGCTCCGGTCGACCTCACCCCGCCCCCCGTCGCCGACGCCGAGGAGATCGGCGCCCGGCTGGCCGCCGGCGAGTGGGTGGTCGACCTGCGCAACCGTGTCGCCTTCGCCGAGAGCCACCTGGCGGGCTCCCTCAACTTCGAGGCCGAGGGGCAGCTCGCCACCTACCTGGCCTGGCTGATCCCCTGGGGCAAGCCCGTGACCCTGCTCGCGGAGTCCCCCGAGCAGCTCGCCGCCGCCCAGCGCGAACTGGTCCGGGTCGGCATCGACCGCCCGGCAGCCGCCGCCACCGGCGCACCCGCCGGCTGGGTGAGGGACGGCGAAGCCCTCGCCTCCTTCCCGCGCGCCACCTTCGCCGACCTCGCGGCGGCCCCCGGGGACGGCGTCGTCGTGCTGGACGTCCGCCGGGACTCCGAGCGGGCCGCCGGCTTCCTCCGGGGCTCCGTCCACCTCCCGCTCCATGCCCTGCGCCGTCGTCTCGACGAGGTCCCGGCAGGTCAGGTCTGGGTGCACTGCGCGGGCGGTATGCGCGCCGCCATCGCCGCGTCCCTGCTGGACGCGGCCGGCCGGGAGGTGGTGGCCGTGGACGACTCCTTCGACGCGGCCGAGACGGCCGGACTCACCGTCCGCACCTCCTGACCGGGGACCGGGAACCGGGAGAGAACAGCAGTGAGAACGAGCCTCTTCGGGCGCGGCGGAAGCGGCCCGGGACGGGTGACGGTGCGGGGCGCCGCGCTCCGCACCGGTGGACGGGGCGGTCACGCACCGCTGCTCGGCGTACGCGAACCCCACGAGCGGCAGGCCGGGCACCCGTCCCACGCCATGCGCATGCCCCTGGCGACACTCGCCGACGGCGTGCAGGCCGACGGCGTGACCGGTGGCATCCGGGACCGGGCCGTCGCCGGTCCGCCGGCGGCGGACGCGCACGGCGGGGACGGGACCGTCGCATGAGCGCCGTGATACTCGCGCTGATCGCCGGCGCCGTCATCGGCCTGGCCCTCGGCGCGCTCGGGGGCGGCGGCAGCGTGCTCGCCGTCCCCGCCCTGATCTACCTACTGGGTTTCACCCCGGTCGCGGCGACCACCGCGAGCCTGGTCATCGTCACCGTCACCTCCGCCACCGCGCTGACCGCGCACGCCCGCGACGGCCGGGTCCGCTGGCGTACGGGGCTGCTGTTCGCGGCGGCGGGAACCGGCCCGGCGATGCTGGGCGGGGCGCTCGCCGGCCGTCTGCCGGCAGCCGTGCTGGCCGTGTCCTTCGCCGTGGTCGCCGCGGCCGCCGCGATACGCATGCTGCGGCACCGTCCGGCACCGGGAACCGCCGCACCGGTGCGGCCCCTCAGGACGGCGGCCGCGGGCGCCGGGCTCGGCGCGGTCACCGGCGTGCTCGGCGTGGGCGGCGGCTTCCTCGCCGTACCGGCACTGGTCAACGTCCTCGGCATGCGCATGCGGGCGGCGGTGGGCACCAGCCTGCTGGTCATCACCCTCAACTCGCTCGCGGCGCTGGCCGTGCGCGCCGGAACGGCGAGCGGCCTGGACTGGTCCGTCATCGGCCCCTTCGCCGGAGCGGCCATCCTCGGCGCCTGGGACGGCAAACGCCTGTCGGCCAAGGTGCCCGGGGACACCCTGCGACGCGTCTTCGCCGTCGTCCTGCTCGCGGTGGCCGGCTTCATGCTGCTGGACGCGGTGGCGTGACGGCCGCCGTCACGCCAGGGAGAGGAACAGCTTCTCCATCCGCGCGCGCATCGCCTCCGCGTCCTCCCCGTTCTTCCTGCCCGACTCGATGTCCGCGACGCACTGCTGCAGCCCGGTGGCGATGATCGCGAAACCCGCCCGGTCCAGCGCCCGCGAGGCCGCGGCCAGCTGGGTGACGACCTCCTCGCAGTCCCGCCCCTCCTCGATCATCCGGATCACCCCGGAGATCTGCCCCTGCGCCCTGCGCAGCCGGTTCAGCACGGCCTTCAGGGACGCGCCCTCGAGCTCCAGTTCCACGATCACTCCTCCGCCTATACCCCTAGGGGTACTGTACGTCCCCGGGTCGCGGACGGGGTCGATCGGACGCCCAGACGATCACCAAGCGACGACAAGGTTCACCACTGTCATGACCAGCCCCCTCGCTCCCACCACGCTCGGCACCGACCAGGTCCGGGAACGGCTCCACGAACTCACCGTCATCGACGTCCGCACCCCCGGCGAATACGCCACCGGTCACCTTCCGGGCGCCCTCAACATCCCCCTGGACCACATCCGCCGCGCACTGCCCGAACTCCGGCACGCGGCCGGCCACGGGGACGTGCTCGTGGTGTGCGCCTCCGGTGCCCGCTCGCAGAACGCCTGCGAGATCCTGGCCGAACAGGGCATCCCGGCCGCCGGCCTCGCGGGCGGCACCAACGGGTGGGCCGCGCGGGGCCATGACCTGCACCGGCCCGCCGCGTGCGACACCCGGGCGGGCTGGAGCATGGAACGGCAGGTCCGCTTCACCGCCGGAGCGGTGGTGCTCCTGGGGCTGCTCCTCGGCCTGCTCGCGCACCCGGCGTTCCAGCTGCTCTCCGCCGGCATCGCGGGCGGCCTCGTCTTCTCCGCCCTCACCGACACCTGCGGCATGGCGGCCGTACTCGGCAAGCTGCCGCACAACCGGCCCCGCCCGGCGGACCTGGACGCGACGCTCGCCGCGCTCCGCGGCCGCTGAGCCCGGCCGGCCCCTCGACGCCGTCCACTCTCACCGGGCGACGAACGGCATCACCGCACCCTGCCCACCAAAGGCACCAGCAGTTCCAGTGCCTCCTCCCAGCGGAAACGTTCCGAGGCACCGCCGGCCCTCGGCCGGTGCGGTTCACCCGAGCCGATCAGGACCCCCATCCCCCGCAACCGGTCAAGGCTCTGCCGGTAAGCGGGATGGGCGGCCTGGGCGGAGTTCAGGTAGGGCAGGGCGACGGTCGGGACACCCATGCCGTACGCCTCGCACAGGATGCCCAGGGCCAGGGTGTCCGAGATCCCGGCGGCCCACTTGTTGACCGTGTTGAACGTGGCCGGAGCCACCGCGATCGCGTCCGCCGGAGGCAGGGGCCGCGGATCCCCCGGCGAACGCCAGGCGGAGCGGATCGGGTAGCCGGTCTGCGCCTCGACCGTCTCGGCATCGATGAAGCCGAGCCCCTGCGGCGTGGCGACGGCACCGACATCCCAGTTCGCCTCCTGGGCAGCCGTGATCAGCTTGCCGACATCTCGGGCAACACCCGCCGCACACACGACGACGTACAGGAAGGGCTTCTTGTCCGGGGTGGTCGGTTCGGTCATGCGGCGACTCCCAGTTGGCGGCTGAAGTGGTGCCGTCAGGCGATTGACTAGGCTCTAGATCATGTGGAGAGAGGCAGTGACAGAGGTCTTCCCTGGCGCCGGCTTCCGGGAACCGGCAATGCCATCCGACCTCGTCGCGGCGGAGACGCGGCTCAGGCGAAGTTTGCCGGCCGAGCTGCGGCAGTTGCTCCTCGAAAGCAACGGGGTGATCGGACACTATCTCGTGGACACCGTCTGGTCCCTCGACCAGATCGTCGAGAAGAACCTCCTCTTCTGGTCCGACGAGACGTTCGCCCGGTTGTACATGCCGTTCGACGCCCTCCTCTTCTTCGGGGACAACGGAGGCGGCGACCAGTTCGCCTTCGTCCAGAAGCCAGAGCGTCCCGACATCTTCGTCTGGGAGCACGAGAGCGACAGCCGCCGCTGGGTGGCCAACAACCTGCGGGACTACCTCAGCCGTGCGCTCCGAACCGGCGACGACGACTGGTACCAGCCGTAAGTCTTCCCCCAACTCCGGCCTACCGCCGAGAAGACGACCGCTTGAGCAGGGGCCGGGCTGGGAGTACCACCCCGTCTCATGCCGCCCCCCTACGATCACCCCCCATGAACTGGTTGGACCGCATAGCCGCCCTGCGTCAGTGGGCCAGGAACGGGACTCGGGCTCCGCACAAGCCGTTGCTGCTGCTGTACGCCCTCGCGCGGTTTCAGGAGGATGCCGACGGCGGGCTGCGGTACACCGCCGTGGAGCAGGACCTGCAGAGCCTGCTCGCCGAGTACGGGCCGCCCCACAAGACGACGCCCGCCTATCCCTTCCACCACCTGGTCAGTGACGGGGTGTGGGAGGTGCGTACCGACCGGGGGGACGGCAGTCCCGGGAGTGGGGTGCGGGAGTTGCGGCAGACGGGGGCGACCGGGCGGCTCGCGCCGGAGTTGCGGGCGGCGTTGCGGCGTGAACCGGATCTGCTCGGCAGGATCGCCCGGCTACTGCTCGACCTGCACTTCCCGCCCTCCCTCCACGGTGAGCTGTGCGAGGCCGTCGGGCTGGAGCTGGAGCCGGCCGAGTCCGGCCGGCTCGTGCCGGCGCGCAGGCAGCGGGACCCGCGGATGCGGGAACTGGTGCTGACCGCCTACGAGTACCGGTGCGCCTTCTGCGGATACGACGGCAGGATCGGAACCGTTCCGGTCGGGCTGGAGGCCGCCCATGTGCGCTGGTGGGCGTTCGGCGGCCCCGACGACATCGACAACGGGCTGTGCCTGTGCTCGCTGCACCACAAGCTCTTCGACAAGGGGGTCCTCGGGGTGGGGGACGATCACCGCGTCCTGGTCAGCCGGCGCTTCGTCGGGCACAGCGCCGCCGCCCGGCAGCACGTCACGGCCCTCGCCGGCCGGCCGCTCACCGGCCCCCAGCCCGGTACCCGCCGGATCGCCGCCGCGCACCGCGACTGGCACACCCGGCAGGTCTTCCGCGGGGAGCCCCGCCCCGCCGCGGCCCCCGCCGGGGGCTAGTCCCCGGCCGTGCGCGTAATGAGATCCCGCTCCGTGATCGCGCGGACCGGGCGGCACGGGGTGCCGAGCGCCACCGTCATCGGGGGGATGTCGCGGCTGACGACGCTGCCGGCGCCGATGACCGAGCCGTAGCCGATGCGGACGCCGGGCAGGACGACCGCGTTGCTGCCGATCCAGACCTTGTCCTCGATGACGATCGGCTCGGAGAAGCGTCCGAAGTCGGCGCGGCGGTCGGGATGCACCGGGTGGCCCGTCGTCGTCAGGGTCACGCTGGGCGCGATCATGACGCCGTCGCCTATGCGGATGTCCACGTCGTCGACGAACGTGAGGTTCACGTTCCCGAAGAAGTCGTCGCCGATGTGCACGTTGCTGCCGAACCCGGCGTGGAACGGCGGCAGCAGCACCGTGCGTTCGCCGACCGAGCCGAAGATCTCGACGAGCAGCGAGCGACGCTTCTCCGTTTCGCCCGGCGGGGTGTGGTTGTACGCGAAGATCTGCTCGGTGCGCCGCCGAGGGGCCTGGAAGGCGGCTTCCGACTCCGTGTAGACCAGCCCCTTGGCGATCCGGGCCAGGACTTCTTCCTCGTGCGCATGCGTCACAGCGGGACGCTCCCTTCGTCCAACCCCTCGGGCACCGGCCCGGCGCGCCCGCGGCCGGCCGCACGCCCCGAGCCTACGTGCCCCGCGGGGCCGACGGGATCTTTTCCGTCAGGCCTGTACGACCGTGAAGTGCCGTTCCGCGCCCGGATGTTCGAGTTCGTCCACGGCCGCCGCCGCGAGGTCCTCCGCGCTGATCCGGGAGCGGCCGTCGGGTGCGGTGAGCAGGGTGTCCGTGCCACGGCGGTAGCGGGCGGTACGGGCGCCGGGCTCGAGGAGGACCGGGGGGCTGAGGTAGGTCCAGTCGGGGTGGGCGTGGGCGCGGCAGGCGTCCAGTTGGGCCACTCCGGCCGCGGCGACCGGGCGCAGCTCCGCGGGGACGTAGGCCGGGTTGTCGGCCAGGAGCAGGTCCGGGCTGCCGGGGGTGCGCAGGGCGCCGGCGCCGCCGATCACCAGGACCCGGATGCCGAGGCCGGCGGCGGTGTCCAGGACGGCCCGGGTGGCGCCGACCAGGAAGTCCTCGTCCGCCGGGTAGGTCCGCAGGGTCAGCACCACCGCGTGCGCGCCCGAGTCCGTCAGCGCCCGGCGTACGGCGTCCGGGTCCGCCGCGTCCAGCGGGACCGCGGTCACGGACGGGTGCCCGCTCACCGGCTTGCGGGCGAGCGCCAGCACCCGGTGCCCGCGTGCGGTGGCCTCGGCGGTGATCCGGCTGCCGACCATTCCGGTGGCGCCGAGGACCGCGATCGTCAGGGCGGAAGTCATCGGGGAGGTGCTCCTTCTGCGGTGGGGTGGGTTCAGTTGCGCGGCGAGCAGCGCCGCCAGGGACAGGGCGAAGCCGCAGGTCTGGGACGGGCTCAGGGATTCGCTCCGGGTCACGCCGATGGCCGTGGCGACCAGGGGGGACAGCAGGACCAGGGGCGCGATGGCGCCCACCGGGAGGGTGGCTATGCCGCGGAACCACAGCGTGTACGCGATCAGGCCGCCCATGCTGCCCAGCCACAGGTAGCCGCCCGCCGCGCCGGCGTCGATCCGCTCCGGCACGCCTTCGAAGGCGAGGGTCAGCGGGAGCAGGAGCAGCCCGCCGACCGTGAGCTGCCAGCCGGCCAGGGCCAGCGGACCGACCCCCGCCGGCCGGCCCCAGCGCCTGGTCAGGACGACCCCGCCCGCCATGGTCGCCGTATGGCCGAGGCCGGCGAGCAGGCCCACGGCGTCCAGCCGGGCGCCGGGGCCGAGGACCATGAGCCCGACGCCGGCCACGCCGAGCACGCCCCAGGCCAGCCGCCAGGGCGTCGGCCGGTCGCGCAGGACAACGGCGGCCAGGGCGGCGACCAGCAGCGGCTGGGCCGCGCCGAGGGTGGCGGCGACCCCGCCGGGGAGCCGTTCGGCGGCCACGAACAGCAGGGGCATGCCGCCGATGTTCAGCAGGCCGAGGACGACGGCCTTCCACCACCAGTCCCCGCGCGGCAGCACCCGGGTGAGCGCCAGGCCCACCAGCCCGGCGGGCAGGGCGCGCATGAGGCCCGCGAACAACGGGTGCCCGGGCGGGAGGAGTTCGGTGGTGACGACGTAGGTGGTGCCCCAGGCGGCGGGGGCGAGGGCGGTCAGCAGGACGGTGGCCGACCGGTGGGCGGCCGGCCCGGCGGTGGCGGGCACCGCGGTGGCCGGCGGCTGGGCGGACGAGGACATGCGAGGAGTCTCGGCCGCCCCTCCGTCATGCGTCCAAGACATGGTTGCCATCGCAGCCATGTACGGAAACCATGGCCGGGTGGACCTCCAGCAGATGCGGTACGCCGTCGCCGTCGCCGAGACCCGTAACTTCACCCGTGCCGCAGAGCGGTGTTACGTGACGCAGTCCTCGCTCAGCCACCGGATCGCCGGCCTGGAGCGGGAGTTGGGGGTACGGCTGTTCGCCCGCTCAAGCCGCCGGGTCGAACTCACCGGCGCGGGCGAGGCGTTCGTGGCCCGGGCGCGCGAGGCACTGGCCGCCGCCGACCGCGCGGTGGCCGACGCCGCCGCCGCGACCGGCGTGGTGCGCGGCCGGCTCGCCGTCGGCGTGATCGTGACCACCGCCGCCGTGGACGTACCGGAGCTGTTGCAGCGCTACCGTGCCCGGCACCCGGAGGTGCGGGTGCTGCTGCGGTCCGGGCGCAGTGACGAGCTGGCGGCGGCGATCCGCCGCGGCGAGCTGGACATCGCCTTCCTCGGGCTGCCGGAGGGCGAGCGGCCCACGGGGGTGGAGTGCGTGGCGCTCGACCACGACGAGCATGTGCTGGTGGTGGCGGCCGGGCACCGGCTGGCCGGGGCAAAGCGCGTCACGCTGCGGGACATCGCCGGGGAGGCGTTCGTGGACTTCGTGGCCGGGACGCCCGCCCGGGCCCAGTCGGACCAGGCGTTCGCCGCGGCGGGCCTGGTCCGCGAGGTCGCCTACGAGGCGGGGGTGGTGGAGCTGATCACCGGGCTGATCGGGCGCGGGCTCGGTGTCGCGCTGCTGCCCTCGGCGTTCGTCCGGCCGCTGGCCGCCGCCGACCCCGGGCTGGCGCTGGTCCCGGTGGCCGACGGGCCGCACCGGGTGGAGTACCTGGCCTGGAGCCGCTTCCCGCCGAGCCCGGCGACCCGGGCCATGCTCGACGTCCTCGGGGCCGGACCGCGGACCTGACGCGACCGCACGCCTCAGGGCGGCGTCAGACGGTCCGGCGCGCGGCCGGCGCGGGCAGGTCCTCCCGCGCGGCCGGTACCGCCGTGGCGGCCAGCAGGCGCAGGGCCGCGTCGGACGGGGAGCCGGGCTCGGCGGTGTAGGTGATCACGCGCTGGCCGGCGGTGCCCGGCAGGCACAGGTTCTCGAAGCCCAGCTCCAGGGTGCCGACGGCCGGGTGGCGCAGGGACTTGGTGCCGGAGACACAGGTGCGGACCGGGTGCCGGGCCCACAGCGTGGTGAACTCCTCGCTCTGTATGGACAGTTGGCCGACCAGCTCGGCCAGCGCCCGGTCGTCGGGGTGCCGGCCGGCGACCAGGCGCAGGGAGGCGACCGCGAGGTGGGCCTCCTCCTTCCAGTCGGTGTACCTCGCCCGGTACTCCTCGTCCAGGAACAGCATCCGCACCAGGTTGGGCCGGCCGCCGGCGGTCTCCGGGCCCTCCCACGGCAGGTGCGCGGCGAGCAGGGCGTGACCGAGCCGGTTCCAGGCCAGCACGTCGCCCCGCCGGTCCAGGAGGAGCGCGGGTACGTCCGTCATGGCGGCGAGCAGCCGGCGGGCCGAGGCGGAGGCGTGCTCGGCGCGGGGCGCGGCCGGGCGGCGCGGGGCGGCGGGGCGGGCCAGGTCCTTCAGATGGGCGGTCTCGTCCTCGGTGAGCCGCAGGGTGCGGGCGATCGCCTCCAGCACTGAGTCGGACACCCCGGCCGCGCGGCCCTGTTCGAGGCGGGTGTAGTGGGTGATGCTGACGCCCGCGAGCAGGGCCAGCTCCTCGCGGCGCAGCCCGGCGACCCGGCGGCGGGCCGGCGCGGTCGCGATCCCGACGTCCTGAGGCCGCAGCGCGGCACGGCGTGACTTCAGGAACTCTCCGAGCTCGGACGACGCGTCCATGGATGCCTCCGGGGTGTACGGCGTACTCCTACGGCGAGTACGGCGGATACGGCAGGTACGGCGATACGACGGGTACCGCAGGTACTGCCGGTACGACGGGTACGGCGGTCGTCGTCCATCCTGCCCGCCCGGCGGCGCGAACGGGATGCCCGAGGGTGGTCACGCGATGACCACCCTCACGGCGACCGGTCCCACGGCGGTGCTGGCTGGGCCGGACGCGGCGGACGAGTCTTCTGCACGGCAACTCCGATGCGACTCCGATGAGTTCGCCGTACGCCCCACCGCCCCGATCCGCCGTAGACCCGGCGGCCCCGCCGTACAGAAGGGACCCGTCATGTCCGTCACAGCGACACGGCCGGCCGACACCGCGCCCGCCGTGCTGACCCCGCGGCTGCGCCTGGTGCTGGTGCTGCTGCTCGCGGCCCAGTTCATGCTGGCCGTGGACTTCTCCATCCTGAACGTGGCCCTGCCGGTGATCGGCGCGGGCCTCGGCTTCTCCCTCGACCACCTCCAGTGGATCGGCACCGCGTTCGCCCTGTGCGCGGCCGGGTTCACCCTGCTGTTCGGGCGGGTCGCCGATCTCTTCGGCCGCCGCCGGCTGTTCCTCGGCGGGCTCGTCGTCCTCGGCGCTGCCTCGCTGGCCGGCGGGCTGGCGCAGAGCCCGGAGGTACTGCTCACGGCCCGGGTGTTCCAGGGGCTGGCCACCGCGGCGGTCACCCCGGCCGGGCTGTCCCTGCTGACGACGTCCTTCCCGGAGGGCCCGCTGCGGGAGAAGGCGCTCGGTCTCAACGGGGCGCTGATGTCGGCCGGTTTCACCACGGGCGCGATCCTCGGCGGCCTGCTGACCGACCTGCTGTCGTGGCGCTGGGCGTTCTTCATCAACGTTCCCGTGGCCCTCGCCGTGCTCCTCGTCGCGCCCGCCGTCATCGCCGAGTCCCGGCCCGCCGAGCGGCCGAAGCTGGACGTACCGGGTGCCGTCACGGTCACCCTCGGTCTGCTGGCGGTCATCCTCGGGCTGACCCAGGCCGGTGAGCACGGCTGGGGCGCACCGGCCACACTGCTGCCGCTCGCGGCCGGGGTGGTGCTGCTCGGGGTGTTCGCGGCCGTGGAGCGCCGGGTGTCCGCGCCGCTGGTGCCGCCCCGGGTGCTGGGCCGGCGGTCGGTGGCGTGGGGCAACCTCGCCGGGCTGACCGCGTTCCTCACCGAGACGTCCCTGGTGTTCCTGCTGACCCTCTACCTCCAGGAGGTGCTGGGCTTCTCCCCGCTGGCGGCCGGGCTGTCGTTCGGCGTGCTGGGCGCGGGGACCGTGGCCGGCGGCGCGCTCGCCCCGCGGCTGATCGGCCGCTTCGGCGCGACCCGGACGCTGCTGGCCGGCGGTCTGACCCAGGCGCTGTTCACGGCGGCCCTGCTGGGGCTCGGCACCGGGCACGCCTCGCTGTGGCTGCTGCTGGCCGCGACCTTCGCGGGCGGGGTGGGCAACATGCTGGTCATCGTCGGGTTCATGGTGTCCGCCACGTCCGGTCTCGCCGACGACGAACAGGGCCTGGCCACCGGGCTCGCGACGATGACCCAGCAGATCGGCATCACCATGGGCACGCCGGTGATGAGCGCCGTCGCCACCGCCGCCATGACCGGTACGGGCACCCTGGCCGTCCTCGGCGGGCTGAAGACCGCGATCGCGCTGAACGCGGCCCTCGCCCTCGCCGGCACCGTCGGCAGCGCGGTGTTCCTGCGCAAGCCCCGCCGCCGGTGACGGACGGTCCGGCCCGGACGCGGCAGGCCCACCGGCGACCGCCACCACCCGTGCCACGCCCGGCCCACCGGGCGAGCGGCGCGGGTGGTGCCGTCTTTCCGTCAGCGGTACGGCGGCTGGTCGGTACCCGTCAGCAGTACGGAGGCTGGTCGGTGAGCGAGGACGCCACCCGCATCCACACCCCGAACTGCCGGTACAACGCGGGCAGCGGGCCGGTCGCCCGGACCGTCCGGGGGTCGTCGGCCGTCACCCCGGGGATGCCGAGCAGGGTCGCGGCGACGGAGGCGGACTGCCAGCGGACCGCGAGGGTGGCCTCGGCGGCGGACGGGGCGGGCCGGCGCGGGGCCGGGGTCAGCGCGGCGGCCACCGTCTCCTCGATCGCCTCGCGCGCCTCCGCCTCGGGCCGCAGCTCGGCCGAGAACCGGTCGCGGGCGTACTTCACCGGGACGGTGGCGACCGAGGCGTCCCACTCCGTCATCTCCGCGCACGCAGCGTCGTCACCCGTGAGGGCCACGACGGGCACGCCGAGGGCCGCCGCCGTGGCCTGGGCGAGCCCGATCTCGCCGACGGGGCGGCCGTCCAGCCACATGTCCTCGATCTCGTGCCCCATGAAGCTGTGGCTGAGCACGCCCGGCGCACCGGCCCGGGAGTGGTAGCCGACGCACAGCACGGCGTCGTACTCCCCGGTCAGCCCCTCCAGCATGCCGAGCTGCTTGGGCCTGCCGCGCACCAGGCGGGCCGCCGGGTGCAGGGCCTCCGGGAGGAGGTTGCGCATGGGGCCGTGGGCGTCGTTGACCAGGACGTGGACGGCGCCGGCCGCCAGCGCGCCCCGTACGGCGGCGTTCACGTCCTCGGCCATCTTGGCGCGGCCCCGCTCGTAGTCCCGGCCGCCCGGCTGGACGTCGTCCGCGTCGACGAGCCCGGTGACGCCCTCCATGTCCGCGCTGATGTAGATCCGCACGGCTCCGACCCTACGTATTGTAGGTTCCCAACCGCCAGCAACTACCGGGCCGTTCACACGCCTGTTCAACGGGGGACGCATGCAGGACACGACCGAGTCGGAGCCCGGCACGGAGGTCTGTGCGCACAGTCTCGCGCCGACGGTCACCGTGCTGGTCGTCAGCCTGGCCATCGCCGCCGTCGGCGTGTACGAGCTGTGCGGCTTCGGGCTGCACAGCCTGGACCGGCGCCCGCACCTGTTCAGCGACGGCCTGGCGACCGGCGGGGTGATCGCCGCCGCGGTGGCCGCCGGAGCCGCGGTGGGCAACCTGGCCTGGCTGCTGACGGCGGACCGGCGGCGCGAGCGGGACGCGGGCGACGGCGGCTGACGCTCACCGGCCGCTCGGGCCGAGCACGGGCGGTGTCACGGCCTCGGCGGCGGTGTCCGGGTCGTAGGTGTCAACGGCGTACGTGTCGCTGTCGCTGTGCGTCCAGGCGGGGTCGTAGGCGCAGGGCACGCCCGCGCCGCCCGTGAAGTACCGCTGCTCCGGGTCCCAGGTGAACGTCATCCACTCGGCCCGGCGGTCCCGCTGGACGTACAGCGACCAGTCCTTGCCCGTCCCGCCCTCGGTGTACGAGGTGACCCTCCAGCCCTCGTCCGCCAGCCGCCGGTGCAGCCGCCGCAGACCGGGGACGGCCTGGTCGGCGGGGACGTCGTCCAGCGCCCACTCGTGGTAGAGCCGGTAGGCGCCGTCGACGGTCTTGTCCTCCATGCCGAGCAGCCCACCGTCGTGGCAGTACTCCGCGCCGAACTCGTTCCGCGCGCGGCTGCCGGTGCCCGGCGGCAGGGCGCGGGTGAAGCCCAGGACGCCGTACGCCTCCCGGGAGTACCCGAAGGCGCGGTCCGCCCTGTCCTGGGGCGCGACCCGGGGCAGGTCCGTCCCGGCCCCGGCGTTCCAGGCGAGCACGGCGACCAGCGCGAGGACGAGGGCGACGAGCAGCCCCCCGCAGCCCAGGCAGCCGGCGACCGGCCCCCGCCCGGTGCCGGTGGCGGTATCGGTGCTGGTGGGAGTGGTCGCGGCCGGTGTGGTCTCGTCGGGCATACGGCGACGCTACGGCGCCCCGGACAGCCCGGGGATGGGCACGGCTACCCGCTCCGGATAGGTACCCGTACTCAGCCCCCGGGGCAGATCCCCGTACCCGGCCACCGCTCCCGGCACGCACCCGGCTCAGCCGCCACCCCCGCCGTCCCCCACCGGACCGCCGCCCACGGTGAAGCCGATGACCGAGCCGCCGCCCTCGCGCCGGTAGGCGAACGGCGCTCCGCCATGGGCCAGGGCGACCTCGCGGACGATGGACAGGCCGAGCCCCGAGCCGGGCAGCGAGCGGGCGTCGGCGGCACGGTAGAAGCGGTCGAAGATGCGCACGAGGTCGCCGTCGGCGATCCCGGGCCCCCGGTCCAGCACCTCCACCCGTACCGTGCCCGGCCGGGCCGGCCCGGTGACGCTCACCTCGATCGGCGCGGTGCCGTCCCGGTCGAACTTGGCCGCGTTCTCGACCAGGTTGGAGATGGCCCGCTGGAGCATGCCGGACCGCCCGTACGTCGTCGTCTCGCCGCTCGCGTGCAGCACGACCCGCCGCCCGGTGCGGCGCCGGGCCAGCCCGGCCACGTCCTCGGCGAGGTCGGCGAGGTCCACCCGCTGCGGCGGCTCGGCGTCGGACTGCCCGGCGGCGAGGTCGACCAGCTCGTTGACCAGGTCGGTCAGTTCCCGGGCCTCCTGGGTGAGGTCGGCGACCAGCTCCTCCCGGGACGCGGGCGGCAGTTCGTCGATGCGCCGCAGCAGCGAGATGTTGGTGCGCAGGGAGGTGAGCGGGGTGCGCAGCTCGTGCCCGGCGTCCTGCACCAGCCGGCGCTGGTCCTCCTCCGACTGTGCGAGCCGCCCCAGCATCCGGTCGAAGGCGCGGCCCAGCCGCCCCACCTCGTCCAGCCCGGTCACCGGCACCTGGATGCCCAGCCGCCGGGTGCGGGCCACGTCCTCGGCGGCGGAGGTCAGCACCACCAGCCGGCGGGTGATGCGCCGGGCCAGCCACCAGCCGAACAGCCCGGCCGCCACCACGACCGCCACCATCAGGATCAGTGTCCGCTGCTGGAGAGCCCGCAGGAGGTCCTCGGTGTCGCTGAACTCCTGCGCGACCTGCACCGCGCCCCGCCCGTCGCCGAGCGAGACCGTGGCGATGCGGAACAGGTCCGCGTCCACCCGTACGTCCTTGTGCTCGACGACCTCCCCGGCCCGCCGGGCGACGGCCACCGCCCGGTCCCGGGAGGTGACGGGCAGCACCGGAGAGCCGTCGTCCACGATCTGCCCCCACGCGCCGAGCACCTGGACGTCGGTGCGGGCGGGGCGGACCAGGTCGTGCCCGGGACGGGAGGAGGAGAAGTCCTCGGGGCCCATCGGCTGCTGCCGGACCTCGTCCCGGACGTCCTGCACGACCTGGGTGAACACCGACTGCTGGTCGACCCGGACGAGCCGCGCGGCGGAGTTGTACGACAGGATGCCGACGAGGACCGTGACGGCGGCGGTGACGGCGGCGAAGGAGACCGCGAAGGTGGTGCGCAGGGATACCAGCCGGGGCCGGGGCCGCTCCGGCAGCCGCCGACGCGGGCCCATCTAGTCCTCCCGCAGCACGTAACCCACGCCCCGCACGGTGTGGATCAGCTGCGGGGCGCCGGGCTCGTCCAGCTTGCGGCGCAGATAGCCGACGTAGACGGCGAGGTTCTTGGAGCCGGGGCCGAAGTCGTAGCCCCAGATCCGGTCGTAGATGGTGGAGTGGTCCAGGACGATGCCCGCGTTGCGCACCAGCAGCTCCAGCAGCTCGAACTCGGTGCGGGTCAGTTCCAGCTCGCGCCGGCCGCGCCAGGCCCGGCGGGCCTGGAGGTCCATGCGCAGGCCGGCGGCCTCCAGCTGGCGACTCCCGGCCTGCGCCGCCTCCCGCGCCGGGCCCTCCGGGGGGCCGGCGGGGGCGACCGGGGCGGGGCTGGTGCGGCGCAGCAGCGCGCGCAGCCGCGCGAAGACCTCCTCGACGTCGAACGGCTTGACCACGTAGTCGTCGGCGCCGGCGTCCAGGCCCGCGATGCGGTCGGCGGTCTCCACCAGGGCGGTGAGCATCAGGATCGGGGTGCGGTCGCCCTCGGCGCGCAGCACGCGGCACACCTGGAGGCCGTCGATGCCGGGCATCATCACGTCGAGGACGAGCACGTCCGGCGGGTTGGTGTGGGCCTGCGCCAGCGCTTCCACACCGTCGGCGACCGCCGTGACCTCGTACCCCTCCAGCGTCAGGGCACGCTCCAGGGCATGGCGGATGGCACGGTCGTCTTCGGCGAGCAGCACAGTCTGGGGCACGCCCCCAGTCTGCCAAGGCCTCCGGCGGCCCGGCGGGACACGATGGCCCCCCAGCACGCTTTTTACCGCCCTCTCACCGGCCACCGCCCTCTCACCGAACCCGCCACCCGCCCACCGAGGCCCGCCGGCCCCTCACCGTCCCGGGGAGCCCGGACGGACCCGCGCGGACCGAACGGGCCCGCCGGACCGGCCGCCCGCCCCGCCGGACCACTCAATCCGCCACCCGCCCGACCCACGGGGCCCCCGGTACCGAGCCGCCCGCGTACCTCCCCGTCGCCCGCCCGGCCGACGTGCCTCCCCGCCGGCCGGGCGGGCGACGGCGGCCCGTGGTCCGTCACCGCCCCAGCGCCGCCAGCCGCTCGGTGAACGGCACCACGTCGTCGTCCGCCGCGCGCCGGGCCGCCGTCCCCGGCATCAGCGCGGCCAGTTCCCCCGCCGCCCGCTCGATCCGCTCGGGCAGCCCCTCGGCGCCCCAGTCCTCGGAGGCGGCGTAGACGGCGGTGGGTACGACCACGGCCCGCAGGTAGGCGAACAGCGGCCGCAGGGCGTGCTCCAGCACCAGCGAGTGCCGTGCCGAGCCGCCGGCCGCCGCGATCAGCACCGGCTTGCCCGCCAGCGCGTCCTTGTCCAGTACGTCGAAGAAGGACTTGAACAGTCCGCTGTACGACGCGCTGAACACCGGAGTGACCACGATCAGCCCGTCGGCCTCCGCCACCGCGTCCTGCGCGGCGGCGAGCGCCTTGCCCGGGAATCCGCTGGTGAACTGGTGCGCGATCTCGACGGCGAGGTCGCGCACCTCGACCACCCGGACGTCCACCGGGGTGTGCCCGTGGACGGCGGCGGCCAGCCGGTCGGCCAGCAGCCGGGTGGAGGACGGGACGCTCAGCCCCGCCGAGATGACGACGAGCTTCATGCGACGGCCTCCTTCGTCCGCGCGGCGGCGGTCAGGGACTGGTGGGTGGGGGCGTCCGGCACGTCCGCCGGACGGTTCTTGGCGAACTCCTCGCGCAGTACGGGGACGACCTCCTCGCCGAGCAGGTCGAGCTGTTCCAGGACGGTCTTCAGCGGCAGTCCCGCGTGGTCCATCAGGAACAGCTGGCGCTGGTAGTCGCCGGCGTACTCGCGGAAGGAGAGCGTCTTGTCGATCACCTGCTGCGGGGAGCCGACGGTGAGCGGGGTCTGCTCGGTGAAGTCCTCCAGGGAGGGCCCGTGGCCGTAGACCGGGGCGTTGTCGAAGTACGGGCGGAACTCCCGTACCGCGTCCTGGGAGTTCTTCCGCATGAACACCTGGCCGCCCAGGCCGACGATCGCCTGCTCGGGGGTGCCGTGCCCGTGGTGGGCGTAGCGCGTGCGGTACAGCTCGATCATCCGCTTGGTGTGGTCGGCGGGCCAGAAGATGTTGTTGTGGAAGAAGCCGTCGCCGTAGTACGCGGCCTGCTCGGCGATCTCCGGGGAGCGGATGGAGCCGTGCCAGACGAACGGCGGGACGCCGTCCAGCGGGCGGGGCGTGGACGTGAAGCCCTGCAGCGCGGTGCGGAACCTGCCCTCCCAGTCGACGACGTCCTCGCGCCACAGCCGGCGCAGCAGGGCGTAGTTCTCGACGGCGAGGTTGATGCCCTGCCGGATGTCCTGGCCGAACCACGGGTAGACCGGGCCGGTGTTGCCCCGGCCCATCATCAGGTCCACCCGGCCGTCGGCCAGGTGCTGGAGCATCGCGAAGTCCTCCGCGATCTTCACCGGGTCGTTGGTGGTGATCAGGGTGGTGGAGGTGGACAGGATCAGCTTCTCGGTGCGGGCGGCTATGTAGCCGAGCATCGTGGTCGGGGAGGACGGCACGAACGGCGGGTTGTGGTGCTCACCGGTGGCGAAGACGTCCAGCCCGACCTCCTCCGCCTTCTGCGCGATGGCGACCATCGCCTTGATCCGCTCGCCCTCGGTCGGGGTCCGTCCGGTGGTCGGGTCGGTGGTCACGTCCCCGACGCTGAAGATCCCGAACTGCATGACCGCCTCCATTTGGTTGACCGTTCAACTACACCCCTCCAACTGTAGCCGGGGCCCGCGTATTCCTCCCCGGCCGCGGTGGGCGTACGCATCACTCGGACACCGCGTGCGAGGCTGCCCGTATGCCGATCCTCCGCTCCGCCGCCCTGTTCGCCGTCGCCGCGCTGTTCGAGATCGGCGGCGCCTGGCTGGTCTGGCAGGGCGTACGGGAGCACCGGGGCCCGCTGTGGATCACCGGGGGCGTCCTCGCGCTCGGCGCGTACGGCTTCGTCGCCACCTTCCAGCCCGACGCCCACTTCGGCCGCATCCTCGCCGCCTACGGCGGGATCTTCGTGGCCGGCTCGATCCTGTGGGGCGTGGTCGCCGACGGCTACCGGCCCGACCGCTGGGACCTCGCCGGCGCGCTGGTCTGCCTGGCCGGGATGGCGATCATCATGTGGGCACCCCGGAACGGCGGCTGATCACTCACTTACGCTGGACGGAACCGTCCCGACGCAAGCACAGGAGCCGCCATGGCCACCGCCGCCCCGTCCGCCGCCTCCCGCATCGCCGTCGTCACCGGCGCGAGCAGTGGCATCGGCGCCGCCACGGCCCGCCGGCTCGCCACGGCCGGTTACCGCGTCGTCCTCACCGCCCGCCGCAAGGACCGCATCGAGGCCCTCGCCGAAGAGCTGACGAAGGCCGGGCACTCGGCGCTGGCCTACCAGCTCGACGTGACCGACCGCGCGGCCGTGGACGAGTTCGCCTCCGCCTTCAAGACGATCGGCGTCCTGGTGAACAACGCGGGCGGCGCCCTCGGCGCGGACCCCGTGGCCACCGGCGACCCGGCGGACTGGCGCGCGATGTACGAGACGAACGTCATCGGCACGCTGAACGTGACGCAGGCGCTGCTGCCGAAGCTGGAGGCGAGCGGCGACGGCGTGGTCGTGGTCGTCTCCTCCACCGCCGGCCACGGCACCTACGAGGGCGGCGCCGGCTATGTCGCCGCCAAGCACGGCGAGCACGTGCTCGCCGAGACCCTCCGCCTGGAGATCGTCGGCCGGCCGGTCCGGGTCGTCGAGATCGCGCCCGGCATGGTCCGCACGGAGGAGTTCGCGCTGACCCGCTTCGGCGGCGACGCGGACAAGGCGGCCAAGGTGTACGAGGGCGTCGCCGAGCCCCTCACCGCCGACGACGTGGCCGAGACGATCACCTGGGCGGTGACCCGCCCCAGCCACGTCAACATCGACCTGCTGGTGGTGCGCCCGCGCGCCCAGGCGTCCAACACCAAGGTGCACCGGGAGCAGGGGTGACCGAGGGCGCGCCCCCGGCGGACGACGCGGCGAGGTCCCTGGAGCGGCGCCGGCTGGCCCAGGAGACGAAGGACGAACGGCAGGTCTGGTACTTCCTGGCCTACTTCCTCTTCGGCATCCACTTCGTCGCGTTCGTCATGATCTACGCCGTACGGCACGCGAAGTAGGAACCGGACACTGCCGCCTATAGTCGGTCGGATGACGAACTCGGTTGACCGTCGGACGCAGGCGGCACAGAAGCGCCGGCGGCTCGCGGCGGCCGCGGCCCGGGTCCTGCACGAGCAGGGCGTCGAGCGCACCACCCTCGCCGACATCGCGCGCGAGGCCGGCGTCCCGGCCGGGAACGTCTACTACTACTTCAAGACCAAGGACGAGCTGGTCCGGGCCGCGCTCGGCGAGCACCGCGACCGGCTGGACGAGCTGACCGCCGGGCTGGACCGGCTCCCGGCCCCGCGCGACCG
This sequence comes from Streptomyces sp. DSM 40868, assembly GCF_011820545.1. Taxonomy (NCBI): domain Bacteria; kingdom Bacillati; phylum Actinomycetota; class Actinomycetes; order Kitasatosporales; family Streptomycetaceae; genus Streptomyces; species Streptomyces sp. DSM 40868. Next base: position 5,083,463 of record NZ_CP050504.1, on the reverse strand, counting down.
TCTCAAGGCCCTGGTCGAGACCTGGGTGGCCGAGCGCGAGACCACCGCCCGGTTCGGCTGTCCCACCGGCACCCTGGCCGCAGAGCTCGGCAAGCGCGCGGACGGCACGCCGGCCGCCGAGGCCGGCGCGGTGCTCCGCCGCCTGCTGGACTGGACCGCCGCCCAGTTCCGCGCCTGGGGCGTTCCCGACCCCGAGGGCCACGCCCTCACCCTGGTCTCCGCCCACCAGGGCATGTCCGCCCTGACCCACGCCCTGCGCGACCCGTCCGTCACGACCCGCGAGGCCACCCGCCTGCTGCACTGGCTGGACTCGCTCCCGGCCGGTCCCGGCGTCAGCCCTTGACGCAGACGACCTGCTTCAGCTTGGCCACCACCTGTACGAGGTCCTGCTGCTGGTCGATGACCTGGTCGATCGACTTGTAGGCGCCCGGGATCTCGTCCACGACACCGGAGTCCTTGCGGCACTCCACGCCCCGGGTCTGCTCCTCCAGGTCCTTCGTGGAGAAGCGCCGCTTGGCCGCGTTCCGGCTCATCCGGCGGCCGGCGCCGTGCGAGGCCGAGTTGAACGCCAGCTCGTTGCCGAGGCCGCGCACGATGTACGAGCCCGTACCCATGGAGCCGGGGATGATGCCGTACTCGCCGGAGCCGGCCCGGATCGCGCCCTTGCGGGTGACGAGCAGGTCCATGCCGTCGTACCGCTCCTCAGCCACGTAGTTGTGGTGGCAGGAGATCTCCTGCTCGAAGACCGGCTTGGCCTTCTTGAACTCCTTGCGGATCACGTCCTTCAGGAGCGCCATCATGAGCATGCGGTTGTACTTGGCGTACTCCTGCGCCCAGAACAGGTCGTTGCGGTAGGCCGCCATCTGCGGGGTGTCCGCCACGAAGACGGCGAGGTCGCGGTCGACCAGGCCCTGGTTGTGCGGGAGCTTCTGGGCGACGCCGATGTGGTGCTCGGCGAGTTCCTTGCCGATGTTGCGGGAGCCGGAGTGGAGCATCAGCCACACGGAACCGTCCGTGTCGGTGCACACCTCGATGAAGTGGTTTCCCCCGCCCAGGGTGCCCATCTGCGCGACGGCCCGTTCCTGCCGGAACCTCACCGCTTCCGCGACCCCGCCGAACCGCTTCCAGAAGTCCTCCCAGCCGGCCGTGGCCAGTCCGTGGAAGCCCCGGGGCTCGACCGGGTCGTCGTGCATCCCGCGGCCCACCGGGATCGTCTGCTCGATCCTCGACCGCAGCCGGGACAGGTCCCCGGGCAGGTCGTTCGCGGTCAGGGAGGTCTTGACCGCCGACATCCCGCAGCCGATGTCCACGCCCACCGCCGCCGGGCACACCGCGTCCCGCATCGCGATGACCGAGCCGACCGTCGCGCCCTTGCCGTAGTGCACGTCCGGCATGACGGCCAGGCCCTCGATCCACGGGAGGGTCGCCACGTTCTGGAGCTGGCGCAGGGCCACGTCCTCGACCGTCGCCGGGTCCGTCCACATCCGGATCGGCACCTTCGCGCCCGGTATCTCCACGTACGACATGTCTTCCTCTTTCCCCCGGAAAATGGCAACAAAAGGCTTAAGAGCAGCAAAACGCAAAAGAGGCGCCAAGGTCGGCCAAAGGGACAAGGGACCGGCGGCCACGGCAGTGCGTGCGATACACATTGTCTGCAGGGGGCGCCCCGCCGCGGCAAGCGAATAACCGGCGGGGACACTGGAGCAGCAAGTGCGCACACACCGTCGAGAGGAGCCCGACCGTGCAGCGGAAGGCCTACGCAACCGGCACCGCCGCCCTCCTCGCGGCGCTGCTGGCCGGCTGCACGAGCGGCTCCGGGGACGCCGGCCCCACGGACGACGCCAACCCGGGCGACACCGGCCGGCCGACCGCCGCCGCGCAGCCCGGCAAGTACCGCACGCTCCCCGAGCCCTGCGGCGCGGTCGGCCACGACGCCCTGGACACGCTGCTGCCCGGCATCCAGCGGATCACCGACCCCGTCCAGCGGGACCGGGCCTACCAGGGCGAGGCCGCGCTGACCTACGACACCGACCGCAAGGTGGGCTGCCGCTGGAAGGTCGACTCGGCCGACGTCACCGACCGGCTCTCCGTCGACTTCGAGCGCGTGGTGTCGTACGACAACACGGTCAGCGACGACGACCAGGCGCAGCGGCTGTTCCAGGAGAAGCAGGCCGCCGCCGACCTGCCCGCGCCGAGCGGTGTCACGGCACCGCCTACGACGCCCACGCCGACGGCGTCCGCGAAGGGCTCCCCGAGCGGCAGCGCGTCCCCGTCCGCGTCCGCGAAAAGCCCGTCCGCCAACTCCCCGTCGTCGTCGGCCGCTTCCGGCTCCGCCCCGGCCACGCCGTCCGGCTCCGCCGACGCCTCCGCCGAGCTCCAGCCCCGCACCCTGTCCGACCTCGGTGACGAGGCGTACCTGGACGACCAGCTGAGCACCTCCGGTCCGACCGTCGAACAGCGCACGGTGACTGTGGTGTTCCGCACGTCCAACGTCGTCGTCACGCTCCAGTACGAGGAGCAGCCGACGGCCATCGGAACGGTCCCGGACAGCAAGGAAATGCAGGACAGGGCCCGTGATCTGGCCGCCCGGCTGGACGACGCGCTCGGCGGCTGACCGCCCGGCCGGCCCCGCCGCCCGGCGCGCGGACGGAAACCGCACGGCTTCCGCACCGCGTACCGTGGCCCCGCAGGAACCCGCACGAACACCGAGCGTCATGAGTGAAGGAACCATGCAGCGAGCAGCCCAGCGAGACGACCGTGCCCAGCGACACCAGCGAGCCAAGCGCCTGCGCCGCGCGCTTGTCTGCGCGGCAGCCGTTCCCGCGGTCCTGATCACCGCCGGCTGCTCCTCGGACTCCGGCGACTCCAAGGCCAAGGCCGGCGAGAGCGCCGGCCGGACGGCGAGCGGCAGCACCAAGCCGTCCGCGAGCGCGTCGCCGACCGTGCGGCCCGCCGCGTACGCCAAGCTGCCCGACCCCTGCACCGTGCTGTCGGAGAAGACCCTGGGCGACCTGGTCCCCGAGGCGTCGACGTCGGGCAAGAAGGGCGGCACCGACGAGCCGTCGTCGCGTGCCTCCTGCGCCTGGGACAGCCTGGCCAACAACGGCGTGAAGGGCTCGCAGTTCCGCTGGCTGAACGTCTCCCTGCTGCGCTTCGACTCGGACGTCACGCGGGGCGCCGCCGACGAGCAGGCGCACGCGTACTTCAGCCGGCAGGTGAAGGACGCCCAGTCGGTGGACGGCGCGAAGGACACCAAGATGGTGCCGCTGTCCGGGACCGGCGCGGAGGCGGCGACGGTGCGCTACGAGCTGAAGAAGAAGGAGGGCCTCTTCAAGCAGCAGACGGTCGTCGCCCGGGTGGAGAACGTCGTGGTCACCCTGGACTACAACGGCGCCGGTCTCGCGGGCGAGAAGACGCCGGACGCCGATGACCTGACGAAGGACGCGGAGAAGGCGCTGAAGGAAGCCGTGGCGTCGGTGTCGAAGGCCAACGGCGCGTCGGCGGACCCGGGTTCGCAGCCGTCGGACTCCGCGTCCGGGACCCCCTCGCAGTCGGCCTCGCCGAGCGCGTCCGCGTCCGAGGCGGCGGCGAAGAAGGCCTGACCGTACGGGCGTAGCGGGTGACCGGTACCGCGTTCGCCGAACACGTGTGCCACGCTGTTGCGCGCAACAACACGCAACGGGAGGGGAGTACGAGTGGCCGCGTCACCGCAGCTGACTCGGATGCACCGCGTTCTCATCGGCGTGGTCGTGGCCGGTGCGCTGATCATCGCCGGCATCGGCTTCGCCGGTTCGTACGCGGCCGTCCGTGAGCTGGCCGTCAAGAAGGGCTTCGGGAACTTCTCCTATGTGTTCCCGGTGGGCATCGACGCGGGCATCTGTGTCCTCCTCGCCCTCGACCTGCTGCTGACCTGGATCCGGATCCCGTTCCCGCTGCTGCGCCAGACGGCGTGGCTGCTGACGGCGGCGACGATCGCGTTCAACGGCGCCGCCGCCTGGCCGGACCCGCTGGGCGTGGGCATGCACGCGGTGATCCCGGTGCTGTTCGTGGTGTCGGTCGAGGCGGCCCGGCACGCGGTCGGCCGCATCGCCGACATCACGGCGGACAAGCACATGGAGGGCGTCCGCCTCACCCGCTGGCTGCTCTCCCCGCTGCCGACGTTCCTGCTGTGGCGCCGCATGAAGCTGTGGGAGCTGCGCTCCTACGAGCAGGTCATCAAGCTGGAGCAGGAACGTCTCGTCTACCAGGCCCGGCTGCGTTCCCGCTTCGGCCGCGCCTGGCGCCGCAAGGCCCCGGTGGAGTCCCTGATGCCGCTGCGCCTGGCCCGCTACGGCGTCCCGCTCGCGGAGACGGCCCCGGCGGGCCTGGCCGCGGCGGGCATCGACCCGGTCCTGCTCCCGCCGGCCCCGCAGCCGCAGGCCCTCGCCCCCGCCGAGGCCGACCGCTCGCCCGCCACCGTCCCGGCCCAGCGGCAGCCGGCCCCCGCCGCCGGGCAGCCGCCCGCCGAGGTGCCCCCGGTGGACGAGCAGAGCCCCTGGTTCCAGGCCCCGCGCGAGGTCGAGTACCACGGCGGCTACGACCCCACCTACGACCCGATGCTCCAGGAACCCCAGTACGCCCCCGAGGAGCAGTACGAGGGCTGGTACGAGGAGCAGGCCCCGGAGGACTTCCAGCAGCCCTCCCCGGAGGAGACGGGCAGCTTCCCGATCCCGCCGGCCCGCACCCGCGAACCCGGCGAGCGCGGCGGCAGCCCGGAGTCGAACCCGACGGAGGAGGACCTCTACGAGCTCTTCCGCAAGTTGAGCGGCGACGTCCCCGCCGCCCTGCCCCAGTTCGCCGAGGCGGTCGAGGCGACGTACGGCATCGCGCTCACCCCACGCGACGCGGAGCGCATGGCCAACCGCTTCACCGACCGCCTCAACGCGGAACGGAAAGAGGACCACATCGCGTGACGGAAAAGGGGCCCTCTTCTCCCGGAAGAGGGCCCCTTTTCCCGTACGGCTTACTCCCCGAGCAGCGTCCGCACCCGCTCCTGCCCCACGGCCAGCAGCAGGGTGGGCAGGCGGGGGCCGGTGTCGCGGCCGACGAGCAGGTGGTACAGCAGGGCGAAGAACGTCCGCTGGGCCGTCTTGATCTCCGGCGGCAGCTCCTTCGGCGTGGCGTCGGCGGAGAACCCGGCCTGCACCTTCGGCACGCCGTACACGAGGTGGGTCAGCCCGTCGAGGGACCAGTGGTCGGCGAGCCCGTCCAGCAGCAGCCGCACGGACTGCCGGGACGCCTCGTCCAGGGACTTCAGCAGCTCGGCGTCGGGCTCCTCGCGCACGATGGTCCGCTGGTCGGCGGGCACGTACGTGTTGATCCACGCCTCGGCCCGGTCGTAGCGCGGGCGCGCCTCGTCCAGCGAGGCCAGCGGCTGCTCCGGGTCCAGCTCGGACAGGATCCGCAGCGCCTGGTCCGCGTGACCGGCGGTGATGTCCGCAACGGACGCCAGCGTGCGGTACGGCAGCGGGCGGGGCGTCTTCGGCAGCTCACCGGCGGCGGTGCCGACGGCGCGGGTGTAGGCGGCGACGTCGGCCGGCAGCGCGGAGCCGTCGGCGACCTTCGCGGCCAGCTTGTCCCACTCGTCGTAGAGCCGCTGGATCTCCTGGTCGAAGGCGATCTTGAAGGACTGGTTCGGCTTGCGGCGGGCGTACAGCCAGCGCAGCAGCTGCGGCTCCATGATCTTCAGCGCGTCCGACGGGGTGGGCACGCCACCGCGCGAGGACGACATCTTCGCCATGCCGGAGATGCCCACGAACGCGTACATGGGCCCGATCGGCTGCTCGCCACCGAAGATCGGCACGATCTGCCCGCCGACCTGGAAGCTGGAGCCGGGCGAGGAGTGGTCCACACCGCTGGGCTCGAAGATCACGCCCTCGTACGCCCAGCGCATCGGCCAGTCGACCTTCCACACCAGCTTGCCCCGGTCGAACTCGCTGAGCCGGACCGTCTCGGCGAAGCCGCAGGCGGTGCAGGTGTACGACAGCTCGGTGGTGTCGTCGTCGTAGGAGGTGACCGTCGTCAGGTCCTTGCCACAGCCGCCGCAGTACGGCTTGTACGGGAAGTACCCGGCGGAGCCGGAGCTGCCGTCGTCCTCGGACGCGGCGCCGGAGCCCTCCTCGGCCTCCAGCTCGGCCTCGTCCACCGCCTTCTGCTGCTGCTTCTTCGGCGCCTTCTTCGTCCGGTACTGGGCGAGGATCGCGTCGATGTCGTGCCGGTGCCTCATGGCGTGCAGGATCTGCTCGCGGTAGGCGCCGGAGGTGTACTGCTCGGTCTGGCTGATCCCGTCGAACTCCACGCCGAGCTGGGCCAGCGCCTCGACCATGGCGGCCTTGAAGTGCTCGGCCCAGTTCGGGTACGACGAGCCCTTCGGCGCCGGGACCGAGGTCAGCGGCTTGCCGATGTGCTCCGCCCAGCTCTCGTCCACACCGGGGACACCGGCCGGGACCTTGCGGTAGCGGTCGTAGTCGTCCCAGGAGATCAGGTGCCGGACCTCGCGGCCACGGCGGCGGATCTCGTCGGCGACCAGGTGCGGGGTCATGACCTCGCGGAGGTTGCCGAGGTGGATCGGACCCGAGGGGGAGAGTCCGGACGCGACGACGACCGGTTTGCCCGGGGCCCGACGCTCCGACTCCTCGATGACCTCATCCGCGAAACGGGAGACCCAGTCGGTGGTCTCGGTGCTCTGAGCCACGATCGGCACGTCCTTCTTTCTGAACGGGGTGAGCCTCCATTCTCACAGACCGCCCGTCGACCGGGAAAACGGCTTTACCCCCCATGGGATACTGGGTGGGTCTATCCATCCACGAGGAGAACGGCACCCACACCCATGGCCTCGGTCACGTCCCTCAGCGACAACGTCCAGCAGCACCTCGCGTCCGCCCTCGCGGCCACCCTGCCCGAGGCCGCCGGCGCGGACCCGCTGCTGCGACGAAGCGACCGGGCCGACTTCCAGGCCAACGGCATCCTGGCCCTGGCCAAGAAGGCGAAGGCGAACCCCCGGGAGCTGGCGACCGAGGTCGTCGGCCGGGTGGTGACGGGTGACGTGATCAAGGACGTCGAGGTCTCCGGCCCCGGCTTCCTCAACATCACGCTCGCGGACAAGGCGATCACCGAGAACCTGGCCGCGCGGTACGCGGACGACACGGGCCGCCTCGGCGTGCCCACCGCCGCCGACCCCGGCACGACGGTGATCGACTACGCCCAGCCGAACGTGGCGAAGGAGATGCACGTCGGCCACCTGCGCTCCGCGGTGATCGGCGACTCGGTCGTCCAGCTGCTGGAGTTCACCGGCGAGAACGTGATCCGCCGCCACCACATCGGCGACTGGGGCACCCAGTTCGGCATGCTCATCCAGTACCTGGACGAGCACCCGCACGAGCTGGACCACGAGGCCGACCGGGTGACCGGCGAGGAGGCGATGTCGAACCTCGACCGCCTCTACAAGGCCGCGCGCAAGCTGTTCGACTCCGACGAGGAGTTCAAGACGCGCGCCCGCCGCCGGGTGGTGGACCTCCAAGCCGGCGACCCGCACACGCTCGCCATGTGGCAGAAGTTCGTGGACGAGTCGAAGATCTACTTCTTCTCCGTCTTCGAGAAGCTGGACATGGAGATCCGGGACGCGGACATCGTCGGCGAGTCCGGTTACAACGACATGCTCGCGGAGACCTGCCGCCTGCTGGAGGAGTCGGGCGTCGCGGTCCGCTCCGAGGGCGCGCTCTGCGTGTTCTTCGACGACATCAAGGGCCCGGACGGCAACCCGGTCCCGCTGATCGTGCAGAAGTCGGACGGCGGCTACGGCTACGCGGCCACCGACCTGTCCGCGATCCGCGACCGCGTCTTCAACCTCAAGGCGAACACCCTGCTGTACGTGGTGGACGCCCGGCAGGCCCTGCACTTCCGGATGGTCTTCGAGACCGCGCGCCGGGCCGGCTGGCTGGGCGACGACGTCACGGCGGTCCAGCTCGCCTTCGGCACGGTCCTCGGCAAGGACGGCAAGCCGTTCAAGACCCGTGCGGGCGAGACGGTCCGCCTGGTCGACCTGCTGGACGAGGCGATCGACCGGGCGTCGGCCGTGGTCCGGGAGAAGGCACAGGACCTGTCCGAGGAGGAGATCGCCGAGCGGGGCGCCCAGGTGGGCATCGGCGCGGTGAAGTACGCGGACCTGTCGACGTCGGCGAACCGGGACTACAAGTTCGACCTGGACCAGATGGTCTCGCTGAACGGCGACACGTCCGTCTACCTCCAGTACGCCTACGCCCGTATCCAGTCCATCCTCCGCAAGGCCGGCGAGGTCCGCCCGGCGCCCCACCCCGAGCTGCCCCTGGCGGACGCGGAGCGCGCCCTCGGCCTGCACCTGGACTCCTTCGCGGAGACGGTCCGCGAGGCGGCCGCGGAGTACGCCCCGCACAAGCTGGCGGCGTACCTGTACCAGCTGGCCTCGCTGTTCACGACGTTCTACGACAAGTGCCCGGTGCTGCGCGCCGAGACGCCGGAGCAGGTGGAGAACCGCCTCTTCCTCTCCGACCTCACGGCCCGCACCCTCCACCAGGGCATGACCCTGATGGGCATCCGCACCCCCGAGAAGCTCTGACGCCCGGCCCTCGGGGTCCGGGGGAGACCCTGAGGGCATGCTCTTCGACATCGATCACGAGAAGCTGGTCGGCGAGGCCGAGGTGTCCCTGCTGCCCGAATCGACGGCGGCACGATACGGCTTCGCCGGCGAGACTCTCGACTTCCTCGTCCGCACCGGAATCCCGAGCGCCGAGGACTTCGAGTTCTCGTTCGGCCTGCCCGCCGAGTTCGACGCGAGGTTCGTCTGGGACTGCGCCTTGCCGGGTGGAGTGCGGAGGGTCGTGAAGATCGGGAATCTGCCGGTCAACGCGGTCGTGGTGGACCCGGACACCGGGATCGTGTACCAGTACACCGACGCCACCCGACAGGCGATCCCGATCCATGGTGACGTCTCCTCATTGGTGAAGACCATGGTCTCCTTCCTCGGATACATCTCGTCCTACAGCCGGGGCGAGCACGAGGACGAGGACGAGGAGTACGCCCGCCGGAAGCGTGAAGTCGCCGCGTTGCTGGACGGGATCCGCCGGATCGATCCCCTTCCCTTCGCCCACGAACACAGCGAATGGGTGGAACTGTTCGACAACCTCGAAGGCGGCGTCTTCACCTAGGCGGACGTGTCCTGGCCGACGGATCTCAAGAGCTCGCGGGTCCGGTGGATGAGGGCCTCGCGGACCGAGTCGGGGGACAGGACCTGTAGGGGCGTGGCCAGGCCGAGGAGGTAGTGGGCCAGGCCCTCCGGGGTCGGGCCTCCTATCTCGACCACGGTCGCTTCCCCGCCGTCGGGGTAGTGGGTGCCGATGGTCGGGGGGATCAGGCGTTGAGCCTCCCGCAGGGGGAGCGGGAGGCGGATCCTCGCCGACAGGGGGTACGGGCCGTTCGCTGTGTTGTGGGACACCAACTGCGCCGGGTCCGGGGGGTCCGTGATCTCAACCTGCTCCCCGGTTGGGTTCACGTGCTCCACCCGGTCCGCCCGGAACGTCCGCCACCCCCGGACCACGTCCCGCGCCACGAAGTACCAGCGCCTGCCGGTGTGCACCAGCCGGTACGGGTCGACGTCCCGGACCGTGCCCCTGCCCTTCCCGTCGCGGTACGACAGCCGCACCCGCTCCCCGCGCCGGCACGCCGCCGCCAGCTCCAGCAGCATCCCCGGCCGCAACCGCGCCTCCTCCGGCCACGGCAGCCGTACGAGCGCCTGGTCCCACTCCCCCAGCCGCCCGGCCACCCCCGCCGGAAGCACCTGCCGCAGCTTCAGCAGCGCCGACAGCGCGGCCTGGTCCCCGCCGAGGACCCCGCCGAACGCCACCTCCCGCAGGCCGACCGCCACGGCCAGCGCCTCCTCGTCGTCCAGGATCAGCGGCGGCACCCGGGAGCCGGCCCGCAACCGGTAACCACCCCACGGCCCGACCTCGGAATCGACGCTGTACCCCAGCTCCCGCAGCTTCGCGACGTCCCGCCGCACCGTGCGGTCCGTGACCCCCATCCGCTCGGCCAGCTCGCCGCACGTCCACGAGGGCCGGGCGGCGAGCAACGACAGCAGACGCAGCAGACGGGCGGACGCGCTCAGCACGGGCGGAAGTTTTTCATACCGCCCGCCCCAACCAGGACCGAACCTGTCCGGGTCACGCCCTACCGTCCTCCCCATGAGCACGGAAACCACGTCCGCACCCGCCTTCCGCTGCGTCGCCGTCACCTTCGACTGCGCCGACCCCGCCGAACTCGCCCGCTTCTACGGCGACATGTTCGGCCTCGCCGTCACCTTCTCCACCGACGACTTCGTCTACCTCGGCGGTGACAACGGCACGCCCGGCCTCGGCTTCACCCGCGTCCCCGACTACCGCCGCCCCACCTGGCCCGACCCCGCCCAGGGGAAGCAGGCCCACATCGAAGTGGGCGTCGACGACCTGGACACCGCCGAGGCGCACCTCCTCACCCGGGGCGCGGTCAAGCCGGACGACCAACCTCAGCCGGAACGGTGGCGGGTCCTTCTCGACCCCGCCGGGCACCCGTTCTGCATCACGACCCTGGCCTGACGCCGCGCCCTCCTCACGGCACGGCGAACTCGCACCACACGATCTTTCCCGGCGTGCGCTCCCCGACGCCCCACTTGTCGCTGAGCGCCGCCACCAGCAGCAGGCCCCTGCCTCCCTCGCTCTCCGGCCCGCCCGGCTCGTCCGGGACGCGAGGGATGCCGGGGCCGCTGTCGTGCACCTCCGCGCGGATCAGCTCGCCGTCGTACCGCAGGCGGAGCAGGAAGCCCCGGCCCCTCGGTACGCCGTGCAGCAGGGCGTTCGTGGCCAGCTCGCTCACGCACAGCGACAGGTCGTGGGACCGGTCCCAGGAATCCAGCCCCCACCACTTCAGCGACCGCTCGGTGAGCTGCCTGGCCGCCGGGACCGAGCGGCGACTGCGGACGTAGAACTGGTCGCGGTGGCAGGGGAGTTCAATGTGCTCGTTCACGGGACGAATGTGGCGCAGCGTAACGACTCTGGTTCAGCGCGTAGTCCCGTACAAGGTTTTTGTACGGGTTGCTGCGGGGTGGTGCACCGGTCGGCGTGGGGAGTTCAGCAGGCATGACGCCTACACGGAGGAAGAACCAGTCGGCCATGAAGATGCTGGGCCGTCAACTGGCCGCGGCTCGACGCGCGAAGGGGTTGAGTCAGCCTGGTCTGGCCGCGGCGCTCAACATCCACGAGGAGACGGTGGCCAGCATCGAGCAGGGCCGACGGGTGCTGAAGCTGGACATGGCCGAGCTGTTCGACGAGTTCCTGGAGACCAAGGGGATGCTGGCGGCGGGGGTGGCCAACCTGCCGGAGGTGGATCAGTTTCCGTTGTGGGCGGAGGAGTACATGGATCAGGAGAAGGTCGCCATCTCGCTGTCCTGGTACGACAACGCCGTCATCCCGGGTCTGCTCCAGAGTGAAGCGTACGCTCGCGCCGTCCTGCGGAACCGAGTCCCGGCGTACGAGGACGAGGAGCTGGAGAAGGCCCTACGACTGCGGCTCGACCGTCAGGAGATCCTGCACCGCAAGAACCCGCCGACGCTGAGCTTTGTGGTGTGGGAGCCGGCGCTACTGGTCAACGTCGGTACCCGTGAGGTTCACAAGGACCAGTTGCGCTTCTTGCGCGAGGCAGCCGAACTCCCCTGTGTCTCACTCCAAGTGCTGTCGCTGGACAGTCCCGACCATGCTGGCTTGGACGGGCCGTTCGCGCTGTTCGAAACTCCGGATCATCAGCACCTCGCCTACACCGAATCGCAACGCGGCAGCCAATGGGTTTCTGACCCGGAGGAGGTTTCCCGCCTGGCGCGCAAGTATGCGATGCTGCGGACACAGGCCCTGACCACTCATCGTTCGATGGACCTGCTCGACAGCCTGCTAGGAGAGCAATGAGCGCCGAAGCCCTTCAGTGGTTCAAGTCGACCTACAGCGGCAGCGAGGGCGGCCAGTGCCTCGAAGTCGCCCTCACGTGGCACAAGTCGAGCTACAGCGGCAGCGAAGGCGGCGCCTGCCTCGAAGTGGCCGTGTCTCCCGGGGCGGTGCACATCCGGGACTCCAAGGAAAACCCCTCCCAGGACCGTACCCTCCGCATCAGCCCTGTCACTTGGAATGCCTTCACCTCTTCTCTCAAGTGACCGACGTCTACTAGGAGTAGCGATGAGCGCCGAAGTCCTTCAGTGGTTCAAGTCGAGCTACAGCAGCAGCGAGGGCGGTGCTTGTCTGGAGGCCGCCGTTTCCTGGCAGAAGTCCAGTTACAGCGGAAGCAACGGCGGCGAGTGCCTTGAAGTGGCCGTGTCTCCTGGCGCCGTGCACATCAGGGACTCCAAGGAAGCCCCCTCCCAGGACCGAACCCTGTGCATCAGCCCTGGCACGTGGGACGCCTTCACCTCCTCCCTCAAGTGACCGTTGGGCCGCTCGCTTCTTGGTCAGTGTCGTGCTTCCACGGGCCGCCTCAAGGGCGCTGCGCGTCGGCTGCGCCGATGGGCCTGCGGCCCACCCTTGACCCGGCCCGCTCCAGCACGAGGTAGAAGCGAGCGAGCGGCCCGGAAGGACAGTGGCCCAGCCCGGCACCGGGCCCCAGGCGAGCCGACCAGGCCCCGTCGGTGAGGGGCGCACCCACGTCTCGCCAGCACGCCGGGCCGGTCCGGCGGCCTGCGGGTGATCCTGGCTCCCCCTGCCACCCCTCCTTCTGCACCACTCATTCCAAAACAAACCTCCCCACGTTCCGGCGCCCCCCGCCTCCCACCGGGCCGCAAGCCGCTAAGCCCACCCGGCGTGCAGGCGAGACGCCAGCGCGCATCCCCGACCCACGATGCGAACGCAGCCCACCGCAGGGCCCAACCAGGTCCAGCCGGCCACTTTCTCCGGGCCGCCCGCTCGCTTCTCCCCCGTGCTGGAGTGAGGTGTGTCAAGGGTGGGCCGCAGGCCCATCGGCGCAGCCGACGCGCAAGCGCCCTTGACTCAGCTCACGGAAGCACGACACTCACCGAGAAGCGGGCGGCCCCACGGCAACCGTGACAACCCCGGCCCAGCTCAACGCCGTTGTCAGTGCCTGCCCCTACAGTCAGCGGCATGGCGACTCTTCCCAACCCGCTGCCCAAACTGGCCACCGACCCCAGTGGGCGTTCCCTGGGGCTCCAACTGCCGCCCGGCAGGCTGGTCGACGCGACGGACGACGGGCCTTGGCACCAACCCCTGCTGTGGCACGCGGAAAAGCCCTCCTCGCCCGGCACCTGGAAGGCCCTGGGCGCGCCGGCGGCCCGTACGGGGCTGCTGCCCGTCCTCGTGGACCTGGCCGGCTGCCGGGTCGGCGTCGACGACTGGGGGCTGCTGCCGGGCGACGCCTCGTACCCGGGGGATCACCTCGTCGAGGACGTGCTCTCGGAGTACTGGGAGGAGGAGACCGACGGGCAGGACAGCGGTGAGATCGAGCCGTTCGGTGCCGAGTGGCCGGGGCTCGCCTCCCCCGGCGTGCCGAACGCCGATCCCGACACCCGCGCCGCCACGGTCGCCGACGCCCTGCACCGGGATCCGGCGCGATGGTCGGAGTGGATAGAGGAACCGCACCTGGCCCTCGTCCCGGCCCGCCGGTCCGCCGACATACCCGCCGCCATCGGCTGGACCGGTGCCCTGAACTACGACCACGACGTGGCCCGCGTCTGCGCCGTCCTGCGGTCCTGGGAGGACCGGTTCGGCATCCGGATCGTGGCGCTCGGGCTGGACGCCCTCGTGGTGTCCGTCGCCGCCCCGCCCGGCACGCTCGCCGACGCCGAGGTCCTCGCCGCCGAGCACTACGCCCTGTGCCCGCACGCCGTCGTCCAGAGTGGTCCGGGAAGCGTGCGGGCGTACGCCGAAACGCTGCTCGGCGCCACCAGCTGGGCCTTCTGGTGGGACTGAGTCACTCGAACTCCGACGCCGGCTTCCACTTCTGACCGCCCAGCGGGAACGCGTACGCCGGCCGGCTGTTGTTCCCGCTGGTGCGGAACGGGTGGCCGGCGTCATCGATCAGCAGCGTGCCGTGGCGGCCACCGCTGGACCACGTCAACTCCAGGTACCAGCTGACGTCGTACGCCGACGCGTCCGCCATGACGTAGAAGACCTCCGGGTCCGACTGGCTCACCTTGAAGGGGAAGTTGTCGCCCCCGGCCTCCGGTACGGGTGACGGGCGCATCGCGTCCAGGGAGACCGTGAAGGAATGCGTCGGCACGCCACCGCCGCAACCGACCCCCGGATAGCCCATGGCGTAGTCGTTCCAGGCGAGCGGCGAACGCTTGCCCGCCACGCGGACCGACAGCCGCTCCAGGACGACCGTCTGGCTTCCGGTGCCCTGCACGGTGAAGGTGATGAACTGCTCCCCCGCCGACACCGCCTTGTTGACGGCTACCCACGCGGGCGCCTGCGGCTCCGTCGGCGGCGGGCCCACGGCGGTCGGCGGCCGGTCGATCAGGTAGTGCTGCGAGCAGGGACTCAGCCAGCTGTAGGGGTTGGTGTTGACCGTCAACGGCACGGCTTGTGACGCCTCTTGGCGTGCGGTGGCCGACGGCTTCCCCGTGGGCTTCCCGTCGGTGGTGTCGGGGGCCAGGTCCCGCGCCTCGGCGGAGGCAGAGGCGGAGGGGGAGGTGGAAGCCGAACGGGTGGCCGAAGGGCTCGGGCTCCCGGACTTCGGCGGCCGATAGGTGGTGCTGCCCTGGACGAGCGCGGAACCGGCACTGGCCGTCGTGGCCTTCGCGTCGTCCCGCCCCTTGCCCTCGTCCGACGGCCGGTTCAGGGCGAACACCGTGCCGCCGACGATCAGCGCGGTGACCGTGACGGCCGCCAGGAGGGCCGTGCGGCGACCGCCGGCGATCAGGGACCGGCCCCGACGCCACCGGCCGGCCTGTGGGGGTTCGGGTGCCGCCACCGGTGCCGCCGAAGCCGGAGCCGGAGCTGGGTCCGGGGCCGGGTCCGGTCCGGCAGCCGCCTCCGGCTCCTGGGCCGCCTGAGCCACCGGTTCCGAAACCGCCTGAGCCACCACCTTCGGGGCCGCCTGAGCCACCGGTTCCGGAACCGCCTGAGCCACCACCTCCGGGGCCGCCTCAGCCACCGGTTCCGGGGCCGCCTCCGGTACCTGCTCCGCCGCCGGTACTACGACCGGCTCCGCTCCCTTCCGTCCCCGGCCCGCGTCCGCCAGGACCCACCGGCGGTGCAGCTCCACCAGTTCCCCGGGCGTGGCCTTGCAGAGCCGGGCGAGCCGCTCCACGGGGGCGTAGTCCGTCGGCACGGCGTCCCCGTTGCAGTAGCGGTGGAGCGTCGACGTACTCATGTGGAGCCGCTTCGCGAGCGTGCCGTAGCTGTGCCCGGAGCGGTTCTTCAATTCCCGCAGCAGCTCGGCGAAACCGCTTTCGGGGATGCCCTCCGACACCGTTCCTCCAGTCCCCCTCGTCCCACCCCGGCGTTCCAGGGAGGTGTTGTTTCCGCAGGTCAAAGCCGGTTCCGGCGTTCCAGCATCCCGGATTGACGGCCAACGCTGGCCGTCGGGACGAGTCCGCCCACAGGCTGTTGGTCATCCAAGCACGACAACCGGCCCAGCCCGAAAGAGGACTTGCCATGCGTATGCGCCACATTCGTCTGATCGCCGCTACCGGAACCGCCGTGGCCGCCCTCGCCCTCACCGCGTGCGACAACGGCACGGGCACCGAGGACGAGGGCGCCGCCCGCCCGAAGGCGACGGTGGCGGCGGCGGAGACGAACGTCTCGAAGTCGCCTGAGAGCAGCACCCCGGCGAAGGACACCACCGGCACCGGCACCGACACCGACAGCGGCGCCACCGAGGCATCCCCCGTGTCCCGTACCGACGCGCCCGGCTCCAAGCCCGCCGCTTCCGCCGGCCGGAAGGGGCAGAGCGCCACACGGTCCGTGGTGCTGTGCAACGGCACGAACACGTCCGTCACCGCCCAGCTGCTCAGCCGGCCCCTGAACCACATGCTGCTGACGGTGAAGAACACCGGCGGCAAGACCTGCGACCTGCCGTACTACCCGGTCCTGCGCTTCGACCAGATGCAGTGGGTGCCGCAGGCCGACGAGAGCACCCAGCCGCAGTCCGTGGTGTCGCTGGCACCCGGCCAGTCGGCGTACGCGGGTGTGCTGCTGTCGGCCGCCGACGGCAGCGGCACCGGCGGGATGGCCGCGCACAAGCTGACGGTGGGCTTCCAGGGGATGACCCCGAACAGCGACGGCGGCCCGTCCGCGACGCCGGCCCTGCCCGCCAAGGGCGTCTACTACGACAGCACGCTCAAGGTGACGTACTGGCGGTCGGACCTGGACGCCATCTCCAACTGGTGAACGGCAACGCCTTCATCCACATATCACCTCTAAGGGCGGTTTGCCGCATTCGGGGGCATGGCCCGGGAAAGGCTCCCGGCGCATGCCCCCGGAGAGCCTCGGCCGCCGGCGTCGCACGGCGCCACGGCCCCGGTCTCCGCAACCCGCTGGATGAAAGGCGACCCCTTCATGGCTTTCGCGTTCCGCAAGTCCCTCGGCGTCCTCGCTCTCGCGCTGGCGGCAGCCGCCCTCCCGTCGGCCGCCGCCACGGCCGCCGCGCCGGGCTCCAGCACCTCCGCGATCGGCAACTACTGCCTGTCCAACACCTGGGGGACACCGGAAGTCCGCACCAGGGTGTGCGCCGACGAACCCGGACAACGCTGGAGGATCGTCGGCGACCACGTCGTGCTGGCCGCCGACCCCCACTACTGCCTGTCCAACACGTGGGGGACGCCCGAGGTCCGCACCAGGGTGTGCGCCGACGAACCCGGACAGCGGTGGAAGCTCGTCGGCGACCACTTCTTGCTGGCCGCCGACCCCAACTACTCCCTCTCCAACACCTGGGGGACACCGGAGGTCCGCACCAGGGTGTCCGCCACCGAACCCGGACAGCGCTGGGCCGTACTGGGTGACCACATCACCCTGACCGACGCCTAGACCGCGACCGAGCCCCCCGTGGGTTCGCCGGCCCGCCGGCGCGGCGAACCCACGGGGTCACGGAACTAGCGGAGCTTCTGGGCCACCTCGGTGGCCCAGTAGGTGAGGATGTTCCGGGCGCCGGCCCGCTTGATGCCGGTCAGGGTCTCGAAGATGGCCCGGTCCCGCTCCACCCAGCCCTTCTCGGCGGCGGCCTCGATCATCGCGTACTCGCCGGAGATCTGGTACGCGGCCACCGGCACGTCCACGGCGTCCGCGACCCGGGCGAGGATGTCGAGGTAGGGGCCGGCCGGCTTGACCATCACCATGTCGGCGCCCTCGGCGAGGTCCAGCTCCAGCTCGCGCAGGGACTCCCGCCAGTTGGCCGGGTCCTGCTGATAGGTCTTGCGGTCGCCCTGCAACGACGAGGCGACGGCCTCGCGGAAGGGGCCGTAGAACGCCGAGGAGTACTTGGCGGTGTAGGCGAGGATCGCCACGTCCTCGCGGCCGATCTGGTCGAGCGCGTCGCGGATGACGCCGATCTGGCCGTCCATCATCCCGCTGGGGCCCACGACATGGGCGCCGGCGTCTGCCTGGACCTGCGCCATCTCGGCGTACCGCTCCAGGGTGGCGTCGTTGTCGACCCGGCCCTCGGCGTCCAGCACCCCGCAGTGTCCGTGGTCGGTGAACTCGTCCAGGCACAGGTCGGACATCACGAGCAGGTCGTCGCCGACCTCGGCGCGCACGTCCCTGAGGGCGACCTGGAGGATCCCGTCCGGGTCGGTGCCGACGGTGCCCCGGGCGTCCTTCTTCGACTCCTCCGGCACGCCGAACAGCATGATCCCGGAGATCCCGGCCTCCACCGCCTCCAGCGCGGCCTTCTTCAGGCTGTCCCGGGTGTGCTGCACGACCCCGGGCATGGAGCCGATCGGCACCGGCTCGCTCACGCCCTCCCGGACGAACGCCGGGAGGATGAGGTCGGCGGGGTGCAGCCGTGTCTCGGCGACCATCCGCCGCATGACGGGCGAGGTCCGCAGCCGCCGGGGACGCGTACCGGGAAAGGATCCGTACTTCGTCATGCCATCTACGCTACGCCCGCCCCACCCATGCCTTTGCCGACGCCGAGTCGGCCCGGAAACGAGACGGCCGGGGGCCGGCGGGACGTGCCCGCCGGCCCCCGGCCGTGCTTGTCTCAGGTCGTCGACCGGCGCCTGCGTGCGCCCGGGCGGCGTTCGCTCGGGCGGGTGACCGGGTCGCCCGCCTCCAGCGCGGCGGCGCGCCGCTTCATGCCGAAGTCGGCCAGGGCCTCCGCCAGCTTGTGGACGGACGGCTCGGGGGCCATGACGTCGACGCGCAGGCCGTGTTCCTCGGCGGTCTTGGCCGTGGCCGGTCCGATGCAGGCGATCACCGTCACGTTGTGCGGCTTGCCCGCGATGCCGACCAGGTTGCGGACCGTGGAGGAGGAGGTGAACAGGACCGCGTCGAAGCCGCCGCCCTTGATCGCCTCACGGGTCTCCGCCGGCGGCGGCGAGGCGCGCACGGTGCGGTAGGCCGTGACGTCGTCCACCTCCCAGCCCAGGTCGATCAGCCCGGCCACCAGGGTCTCGGTGGCGATGTCGGCGCGCGGCAGGAAGACGCGGTCGATCGGGTCGAACACCGGGTCGTAGGGAGGCCAGTCCTCCAGGAGGCCGGCCGCCGACTGCTCACCGCTCGGCACCAGGTCCGGCTTCACGCCGAAGGCGACCAGCGCCTTGGCGGTCTGCTCGCCCACCGCGGCCACCTTGATGCCCGCGAAGGCACGCGCGTCGAGGCCGTACTCCTCGAACTTCTCCCGGACCGCCTTGACCGCGTTGACCGACGTGAACGCGATCCACTCGTACCGGCCGGTGACCAGGCCCTTGACCGCCCGCTCCATCTGCTGCGGGGTGCGCGGCGGCTCCACCGCGATCGTCGGGACCTCGTGCGGCACCGCGCCGTAGGAGCGCAGCTGGTCGGAGAGCGAGGCCGCCTGCTCCTTGGTCCGCGGCACGAGCACCTTCCAGCCGAACAGCGGCTTGGACTCGAACCACGACAGCTGGTCGCGGCGGGCCGCGGCGGAACGCTCGCCGACCACGGCTATCACCGGCCGGCCGCCGTCCGGCGACGGCAGCACCTTGGCCTGCTTCAGCGTCTGCGCGATCGTGCCGAGCGTCGCCGTCCAGGTGCGCTGGCGGGTCGTCGTACCGGCGATCGTCACCGACAGCGGGGTGTCCGGCTTGCGGCCCGCCGAGACCAGCTCGGCCGCCGCGCCGGCCACGGAGTCCAGCGTCGTGGAGACGACCACCGTGCTGTCGGAGGTGCCGACCTCGGACCAGCAGCGGTCGGAGGCGGTCCGGGCGTCCACGAAGCGGACGTCCGCGCCGTCGGCGTCCCGCAGCGGCACACCGGCGTACGCGGGCACGCCGACCGCCGCCGCGACCCCGGGGACGACCTCGAAGGGCACCCCGGCCGCGGCGCACGCGAGCATCTCCTCCGCCGCGCACGTGTCCAGTCCCGGATCCCCGGACACCGCACGGACGACCCGCCTGCCGCCCCGCGCGGCCTCCATGACAAGATGAGCGGCATCCGGGGCACCGCCCGGGACAGCGGCGGGTGTTGACGTGCCGTCAACTACCGTCAGCTGGGGCGTGCCCGTGCCCGGCGGCGAGACCGAAGAGGCATCGGCGTCCGTCTGCACGACGGAGACGCCCTGTCGGGCGTGCGTCCGGATGACGTCGAGCACCTCGTGCTCGGCGACCAGGACGTCCGCGTTCGACAGCGCCTCCACGGCGCGCAGAGTCAGCAGTCCCGGATCCCCGGGTCCGGCACCTAGGAAGGTGACGTGCCCGTGTTCCGGACCGGCGGCAGGAAGGGCGGTGGGGCTCAATGTGCTCGCTCCCCCATCAGACCGGCCGCGCCCTGGGCGAGCATCTCGGTGGCGAGTTCGCGACCGAGTGCCCACGCCTGGTCGTGCGTCTGGGGCACGGGACCGGTGGTGGACAGCTGCACCATGCGGGTGCCGTCGGTCGTGCCGACGACGCCGCGCAGGCGCATTTCCTTGACAATCTGCCCGTCGGCCAGAAGGTCGGCCAGCGCTCCCACGGGTGCGCTGCAACCGGCCTCCAGGGCGGCGAGCAGTGACCGCTCGGCGGTGACGGCGGCCCGCGTGAACGGGTCGTCCAGCTCACCGAGCGCGGCGATCAGTTCCGCGTTGTCCGCGGCACACTCGATCGCCAGGGCCCCCTGGCCGGGGGCGGGCAGAACCGTGTCGACCGACAGGAAGTCGGTCACCTCGCCGACGCGGCCGATCCGGTTGAGGCCGGCGGCGGCCAGTACGACCGCGTCCAGCTCGCCGTCGCGGACGTACCCGATGCGGGTGTCGACGTTGCCGCGTATCGGGACCGTCTCTATGTCCAGTCCGTGCGCGCGGGCGTACGCGTTCAGCTGCGCCATGCGGCGCGGCGCGCCGGTGCCGATGCGCGCGCCGCGCGGCAGGTCGGTGAACTTCAGCGCGTCGCGCGCCACGATGACGTCCCGCGGGTCCTCGCGCTCCGGTACGGCCGCCAGGACCAGTTCCTCGGGCTGCGCGGTCGGGAGGTCCTTGAGCGAATGAACCGCGAAGTCGACCTCGCCCTTGAGCAGCGCGTCCCGCAGCGCGGTGACGAACACACCGGTGCCGCCGATCTGCGCCAGCGCCTCCCGGGACACATCGCCGTACGTGGTGATCTCGACCAGCTCGACGGGCCGGCCGGTCACCTCGCGGACGGTCTCGGCCACCTGACCGGACTGGGCCATGGCGAGCTTGCTCCGCCTGGTCCCCAGCCGCAGTGCCTTCTCACTCATGCTGGCCCTCGGTTCTTGTTCCGCGTGCTGTCCCCGGCTCCGGACACGACGGCAGCCGTCTCGGGGTCGAGGTCGAACAGGGTGCGCAGCGCGTCCGCGTACCCGGCGCCGCCGGGCTCGGCCGCGAGCTGCTTGACCCGTACGGTCGGCGCGTGCAGCAGCTTGTCGACGACCCGGTGCACGGTCTGCCGGATCTCGCCGCGCTGGCGCTCGTCCAGGTCGGGCAGACGGCCGTGGAGGCGGGCCAGCTCGCTGGCGACCACGTCGGCGGCCATGGTGCGCAGCGCGACCACGGTCGGGGTGATGTGCGCCGCGCGCAGGGCCGCGCCGAAGGCCGCGACCTCGTCGGCGACGATGCGCCGGACCTGGTCCACGTCGGCGGCCATCGGCGCGTCGGCGGAGGCCTCCGCGAGCGACTCGATGTCCACCAGGCGGACCCCGGCCAGCCGGTGCACGGCCGCGTCGATGTCGCGGGGCATGGCCAGGTCGAGCAGGAAGAAGAAGGGCGCGGGGCGCTCGGCCACCGGCTCCGGCTTGCGCCGCTCGGGGATCCGGCCGACGGTGGCGGCGGTCGCGGCGAGCGCGGTGATCAGCTCGGCGTCCGCCTCGGGGCTGCGCCGCTCGCGGCGGTCGACCGTGCTGCCGCCGGCGACCCAGGCCGCGTGCTGCTCCAGGGTGGCCGCGTCCATGCCGGCCACGGCGGCCTCGCCCATGACGGAGAAGCCGGGCTGTACGGCGGCCAGGTCCAGCGGGCAGTTGTCGTCGGCGCCGAGGCCGGTGGGGCGCTGCGGGGCCGCCGGTTTCACGGCCGTGAAGCCGGTCTCGGCGACGGGGTGCCCGGTGCGGCCCTCGACCGCGTGCGCGACCGCCTCCGCCGTGAGCACCAGGCCCGTCGCCCCGGTACAGGAGACGACGACGTCGGCACGGGTCAGCTCGTCGGCGACCGCGTCCATGGGCACCGCGCGGGCGGTGACCGTGTTGTCGTCGGCCTCCAGCAGGATCCGGGCGAGCCGCTCGGCGCGCTCGAAGGTGCGGTTGGCGACGACGACCTCGGCGACCCCGGCGCGCGCCAGCGTGGCGGCGGCCAGCGACGACATCGATCCGGCACCGATGACCAGGGCCTTCTTGCCACGGGCCCAGTCGGGCACGGCCGCGCCCACGGCCAGCTGCTCCAGGCCGAAGGTGACCAGGGACTGGCCGGCGCGGTCGATGCCGGTCTCGGAGTGGGCGCGCTTGCCGACCCGCAGGGCCTGCTGGAACAGCTCGTTCAGCAGCTTGCCGGCGGTCTGCAGCTCCTGGGCGCGGGCCAGGGAGTCCTTGATCTGACCGAGGATCTGGCCCTCGCCGACGACCATCGAGTCCAGTCCGCAGGCCACCGAGAACAGGTGGTGGACGGCCCGGTCCTCGTAGTGCACGTAGAGGTACGGCGTCAGTTCCTCGAGGCCGACCCCGCTGTGCTGGGCGAGCAGCGTGGACAGCTCGGCGACACCGGCGTGGAACTTGTCCACGTCGGCGTACAGCTCGATGCGGTTGCAGGTGGCGAGCACCGCGGCCTCGGTGGCGGGCTCGGCGGCGACCGTGTCCTGGAGCAGCTTGGTCTGGGCGTCCGCGCTCAGCGCGGCCCGCTCCAGCACGCTGACCGGGGCACTGCGGTGGCTGAGACCTACGACGAGGAGGCTCATGCCGGCATCACGGCGGGGACGTCCCCGTCGGGTCCCTGGTCGGCGGAGGCCGCGCGGGGGGTGGCGGCGGGCAGGGCGCCGTCGCCCGCGGGGGTCTCCTCGCCGGCCTTGCGCTGCTCGTGGAAGGCGAGGATCTGCAGCTCGATGGAGAGGTCGACCTTGCGCACGTCCACGCCGTCCGGGACGGACAGCACGGTCGGCGCGAAGTTCAGGATGGAGGTCACGCCGGCGGCCACGAGCCGGTCGCAGACCTGCTGGGCGGCGCCCGCCGGGGTGGCGATCACACCGATGGAGACCCCGTTGTCCTTGATGATCTTCTCGAGGTCGTCGGTGTGCCGCACCGGGATGCCCGCGACCGGCTTGCCGGCCATGGCCGGGTCGGCGTCGATCAGCGCGGCGACCCGGAAGCCACGGGAGGCGAAGCCGCCGTAGTTGGCCAGGGCGGCGCCGAGATTGCCGATGCCGACGATCACAACCGGCCAGTCCTGGGTCAGGCCGAGTTCGCGGGAGATCTGGTAGACGAGATACTCCACGTCGTAGCCGACGCCACGCGTTCCGTAGGAGCCCAGGTACGAGAAATCCTTGCGCAGCTTGGCGGAGTTGACCCCCGCCGCCGCGGCCAGCTCCTCGGAGGAGACCGTGGGTACCGAGCGCTCCGACAGTGCGGTCAGCGCTCGGAGGTACAGCGGAAGCCGGGCGACGGTGGCCTCGGGAATCCCTCGGCTACGGGTCGCCGGTCGGTGTGTTCGGCCAGTTGCCACGGTGCTCCTGCGGGTAGAGCGGGGCTGTAGGCGGTCACACGTCCCCAGACCGCCCCGTCGACAGCAGGCTATGTCTTTGTGAACGCGTGCACAAAGATGGTGTCCGATTTGCCCGGCAGAAGTGACCGGGGTCACGCCATTTTCACGCCCGGAGCGGGAACCAGCGCACACGCGCCGCCGTTCCTTCGTTACTGGGGGCAAAACCGCACACACTCCTCACGAATCCCGCCCCCGAGACCAAACCGCCGTCGATCCTAAGCGACTTTCCGGTCGCTTTGGACTAGTCGGTCAGTGCCCGGCGCAGCCGCTCCTCGTTCACGCGCCAGAAGGTGTGCTGCTCACCGTCGACCAGGACCACGGGGATCTGCTCCCAGTAGCGGTCGTGGAGTTCCCGGTCCTGGGTGATGTCCTCGGCCTCCCATGGCACTCCGAGGTCGCCGCACACCTTCTCGACCACCACCTGCGCGTCGTCGCACAGATGACAGCCGGGCTTGCGGATGAGGGTCACCAGCCGCGCTCGCGGCTCTGCCTTGCGTCGGAAGAGCGGACTCATACCGGCCATTCTCGCGCGCCCCGGCTCCCCCTTCGCCCGGCGTTCACACCACGCCAACCTCTCGACTCCGGAACCTTCGGACACAGTGGCTATGCTCGCGTCATGGCCGCTCTCGGATGGCTCACTCCCCGTAGGCGCTCCGCCACGGCGCGGAGCGTGTTGGCAGGCGAGGCTTCGGCGGAGGCCGCCCGCAAGTCCTCGCAGGAGACCGCCACGCCCGAGGAACCGGAATTCCCGGTGATCGGCGACGACAAGGCCGCCGCCTTCTTCGACCTGGACAACACGGTGATGCAGGGCGCCGCGCTCTTCCACTTCGGCCGCGGGCTGTACAAGCGGAAGTTCTTCGAGACCCGCGACCTGGCCCGGTTCGCCTGGCAGCAGGCGTGGTTCCGGCTGGCCGGCGTCGAGGACCCCGAGCACATGCAGGACGCCCGCGACTCGGCGCTGTCGATCGTCAAGGGCCACCGGGTCGCCGAGCTGGAGTCGATCGGCGAGGAGATCTACGACGAGTACATGGCCGACCGCATCTGGCCCGGCACCCGCGCCCTGGCCCAGGCCCACCTGGACGCGGGCCAGAAGGTGTGGCTGGTCACCGCCGCCCCGGTGGAGATCGCCCAGGTGATCGCGCGCCGCCTCGGCCTGACCGGCGCCCTCGGCACGGTGGCCGAGTCGGTCGACGGCGTCTACACCGGACGGCTGGTCGGCGAGCCCCTGCACGGGCCGGCCAAGGCGGAGGCGGTGCGCGCGCTGGCCGCCGCCGAGGGGCTGGACCTCTCCCGCTGCGCGGCCTACAGCGACAGCCACAACGACATCCCGATGCTCTCCCTGGTCGGCCACCCCTACGCCATCAACCCGGACGCGAAGCTGCGCCGGCACGCCCGCGAGCAGGACTGGCGGCTGCGGGACTACCGCACCGGGCGCAAGGCGGCGAAGGTCGGCATCCCGGCCGCCGCGGGCGTCGGCGCGGTCGCCGGCGGCACCGCGGCCGCGATCGCCCTGAGCCGGCGCCGCCGGTAGCCGCGGACCGGCCGCACAGTTCCCGGCCGCACAGCTCCCATCCGCACAGCTCCCGTCCGCGCGCACGATTGTGCCGCGCTCATTTCAACACGTCTCGTACTTCACCGAAACACGTCTCTTTTCGTTCAACAACCGATCAAATTCATGAACTTGATCGGGCATCAAACGGCAACAGAAGCGACGCAAACGACGATTTGAGCAACTCGGTGTAGCGGTGCCTGTACGAAGCGTTATTCTCCTCAGACGCAAACCGGAACCCCTCCGTCGCTACGACGGGTGAACGGTCCCGCACTGCACGTGATGGAAGCTCTGCCTCTGGGAGTCCCGTGTACCCACACGTCGGGGTTGACGCCTCGGGCCTGGCTACGCTGCGCGCAACGGTCGCGACGGTCAAGGAAACACTGCGCGGCTTCGTCCCCACCGCGTACGCCGTCCCCGCCTTCGCAGCCGCCGCGCCCGCTGGCCCGTGCTACGCACTGGCCGACGGCGGCGCCGCCGTCGGCAGACGGGGCCGCGCCACCGGCGCGGCCACCGCCCGCCGGCCGGCCGCCGACAGCGACAGCGCCCGCATGATGGACCTCGTCGAACGCGCCCAGTCCGGCGAGGCCGAGGCCTTCGGGCGCCTCTACGACCAGTACAGCGACACCGTCTACCGGTACATCTACTACCGCGTCGGCGGCCGGGCCACCGCCGAGGACCTCACCAGCGAGACCTTTCTGCGGGCACTGCGCAGGATCGGCACCTTCACCTGGCAGGGCCGCGACTTCGGCGCCTGGCTGGTCACCATCGCCCGGAACCTGGTCGCCGACCACTTCAAGTCCAGCCGCTTCCGCCTGGAGGTCACCACCGGCGAGATGCTCGACGCCAACGAGGTCGAGCGCTCCCCCGAGGACTCCGTCCTGGAATCCCTGTCCAACGCCGCCCTGCTGGACGCCGTACGGCGGCTCAACCCGCAGCAGCAGGAGTGCGTGACGCTCCGCTTCCTCCAGGGCCTCTCCGTCGCCGAGACCGCCCGTGTCATGGGCAAGAACGAGGGCGCCATCAAGACCCTCCAGTACCGCGCCGTGCGGACCCTCGCCCGGCTGCTGCCCGACGACGCCCGCTGAAGCGGGGCGACGGTCCGCTACACCCAACTCACCCTCCGTAAAGGCGTGTTGCCTTTCCGAACCGCCCGCCCGCCGTCCGTAACCCAAGTGCCGCGCCAGTCGTTGTGCGGGATACAGGCTCCCTGTGGTCACGTCCCGGCCCTCCCTGATCACCCGATCCGGGGCCCGGCCGTGGGCGTGCAACCCTCAGGACCCCCTGGGGAGTCGACCGTCATGACGAGAGGAGGTGCCGCCAGTGATCGCGAACGTATCGGCGCACCGGCGGGCGAACGCCTTCGCCCAGGCCCTGGAGGAGCAGTCCGACCGGGACACGGCGGCCGAGCAGTCCGAAGACCCGGCGGGTTCCCCGCCGACCGCCGAGGAACCGACCGGACAGGGCGAGCTGCTGGCCCTGGCGGCGGGTCTCGGCGCACTGCCCAGGCCGCAGCTCGACCCGGAGGTCAAGGCCGTCCAGCGGGCCCAGCTGGTGGCCGCGATGGAGGCCATGCTCCAGGAGGGGACCGGGGCGGCGGACACGTCGGTACCGGAACAGCGTTCCCACCGGGCGAGGGGCGAGCACCGGGCGAGCCCGCTCGGCAAGTTCCGCCCGCGCACCAGGCTGACCAAGGGCCTCGCGGCCGGCGGGCTCAGCGTCGGCGTGGCCGCCGGGGCCTTCGGCGGGGTCGCCGCCGCCAGCTCCGACGCCCTGCCCGGCGACTCGCTGTACGGGCTGAAGCGCGGCATCGAGGATTTCAAGCTCAACTACCTGACCGACGGCGACGACCAGCGCGGCCAGACCTACCTCGACCAGGCATCCACCCGGCTCGGCGAGGTCCGCCGGCTGCTGGAGCGCGGCCGGGGCGGCCACCTGGACCACGAGTCCATCGGCGAGATCCGCCGCACCCTGTCCGGAATGCGGCACGACGTCACCGAGGGCCACCGGCTGCTGCACGCGGCCTACCAGGCCGACCCTGACTCCCTGGGCCCCATCCAGGCGCTGGACGCCTTCTCCCGGTCCCACCGCCAGGCGTGGAGCACGCTCAGCGACAAGCTCCCCGTCCAGCTCGGCGACGTCAAACAGGAGGTGTCCTCGGTCTTCGACGCCATAGACGAAGAGGTCGCCCCGCTCCAGTCGCTGCTCCCGCAGCAGCCGGCCCGGCCCGGCGAGGGCAGGCACCGGGGCGGCTCCGGACCGGCGTCCCCCGGCTCCTCCGGCACCGACCGGTCGGCCCCGCCCGGCTCCACCGGCCACCACACCCCGTCCCCCGGCCGGCACTCCGGCACCGACACGCCGAGCGACCCGGCCACCGGCAGCGGCGGCGAGGGCCTCCTCGGCGGCGACACCGGCGGCCTGCTCGACCCGCCGAAGAGCGGCACCACCGGCAGCTCCCCGTCCGCCGGCAAGTCGCCGTCGGCCCAGCCGGACGTCACCATCCCGCCGCTCATCCCGGACCTGCTCCCCGACCTCGGCATCGACGGCCAGGACGCGGACTAGCCCGGTACGGCCACGGCCGTGGGGGCGCCTCTTTCCGAGCAGGGGCGCCCCCACGGCCATACACCCCCCGGCGCAGCGCGCGGGAGAACGCTCAGAAGAACACCGACCGCCGCTGCACCAGCAGCTTGTACAGCGTGTGCTGGATCTGCTCGCGCACCTGGTCGGTCAGGTTGAACATCAGCATCGGGTCCTCGGCGGCCTCCGGCGGATAGCCGTCCGTCGGGATCGGCTCGCCGAACTGGATCGTCCACTTCGTCGGCAGCGGGATCGCCCCCAGCGGCCCCAGCCAGGGAAACGTCGGCGTCAGCGGGAAGTACGGGATGCCCAGCACCCGGGCCACCGTCTTGGCATTGCCGATCATCGGGTAGATCTCCTCCGCCCCGACGATCGAGCACGGGATGATCGGCACCCCTTGGCGCAGCGCCGTGGAGACGAAGCCGCCCCGGCCGAACCGCTGGAGCTTGTAGCGCTCGCCGAAAGGCTTCCCGATGCCCTTGAAGCCCTCCGGCATCACCCCGACCAGCTCGCCCTGGCCCAGCAGCCGCTCCGCGTCCTCCGCGCAGGCGAGGGTGTGGCCCAGCTTGCGGGCCAGCTCGTTGACCACCGGCAGCACGAAGACCAGGTCGGCCGCCAGCAGCCGCAGGTGCCGGCCGGCGGGATGGTGGTCGTGCACCGCGACCTGCATCATCAGGCCGTCCAGCGGCAGTGTCCCGGAGTGGTTGGCGACGATCAGCGCCCCGCCCTCGGCCGGGATGTTCTCGATGCCCTTCACCTCGACCCGGAAGTACTTCTCGTACACCGGCCGCAGCAGCGACATCAGGACCTGGTCGGTCAGCTCCTCGTCGTAGCCGAAGTCGTCGACCTCGTAGTCCCCGGTGAGCCGGCGCCGCAGGAAGGCCAGCCCGGCCGCCACCCGCCGCTCCAGGCCGCCGCCCCGCCCGTCGTCCTGCCCGTCGGTCCTCGGCGGCTCCACCGGCTCGTCCTCCCCTGCCCACTCGCGGCCCGGCAGCGGCTGGACCGCGCCCATCTCGCCCGGTTCCCCGAGCGCGCCACGCCGGCCGCCCCCGCCGCGGCGGCGCGCCTGGCGCTGTGCGGCGC
The DNA here is from genome assembly GCF_011820545.1 of Streptomyces sp. DSM 40868. Lineage (NCBI taxonomy): Bacteria > Bacillati > Actinomycetota > Actinomycetes > Kitasatosporales > Streptomycetaceae > Streptomyces > Streptomyces sp. DSM 40868. The sequence continues at coordinate 5,054,866 of NZ_CP050504.1, read as the reverse complement.
TCCCCCGGGACCGGTCGTCGTCGAACGGAATGACCTTGGCGTCCGCCATAGTTGCCGCTCCTCAGTTGGCGCTGTGCGTCTGGGGGTGGCCGACCGCCCTCGCGGACAGCGCGGCGACCCGGTCGACGGCCCCGGCGAGGGCCTGAGGCGGCAGCAGCCCCGGGCCCAGCGCGTGCGCGAAGTCCGCGAACGTCTCGGCCGTCGTGTAGCGGGGGGTGAAGCCCAGCGTCTCGCGCATCTGGCCGGTGTCCACCACCCGCCCGTGGGTGAGCAGCCGGATCTGCTCCGGTGAGAAGTCCGTCATACCGAGCGTACGCACCAGGGACCCGGCCCAGGTGACCGCGGGCAGCAGCAGCGGCACGGTGGGCCGGCCCAGCCGCCGGGAGCACTGCGACAGCAACAGCACGCCGTCCCCGGCGATGTTGAAGGTGCCGCTGTTGAGGGTGGACCGGCGCGGCTCGTGCGAGGCGATCCGCAGCACCTCGACGACGTCGTCCTCGTGCACGAACTGCAGCCGCGGGTCGTAGCCGAACACGGTCGGCAGGACGGGCAGCGAGAAGTAGGAGGCGAGCGGGGTGTCCACGGTGGGGCCGAGGATGTTGGCGAACCGCAGCACGCACACGGCGACGTCCGGCCGCCGCCGCGCGAACCCGCGCACATACCCCTCCACCTCGACGGTGTCCTTGGCGAAACCGCCGCTCGGAAGCGACTTGGGCGGGGTCGTCTCGGTGAACACGGCCGGGTCGCGCGGCGCCGAGCCGTAGACGTTCGTGCTGGACTTCACCACCAGCCGGCGCACGGCCGGTGCCTTCTGGCAGGCGCCGAGCAGCTGCATGGTGCCGATGACATTGGTCTCCTTGACCGTGGCCCGGCTGCCGCCGCCCAGCGCGGTGCCGGTCACGTCCAGGTGGACCACCGTGTCGGCGCCGGTCTCGGCGAGCACGCGGGCGATGGTCGGCTGCCGGATGTCGGTCTGGACGAAGTCGGCGCCGCCCAGATGGTGCTCGGGCGGCACGGCGTCCACGGCGATCACCCGGTCCACCTCCGGGTCCCGCTGGATCCGCCGCACGAACCGGCCGCCCAGCTGCCGGGCCACCCCGGTGACGAGCACGACCCTTCCCACGATCGCCGCCTCCCTCCCGCGTATCCGGTGTCCCGCCTTCCCCTGCACGGCCAACCTAGCCGGTCGGCGGTGCGGTGGCAGGACCCCAGGTGCGCGGGGGGACGGAATTTCCCCGTCCGGCACATGCCCGGAACATGCCTGTGGCCCCCCACCACTGCTGGTGGGGGGCCACAGACGTCACGCTCTCGCGGCGTCGCTCACGGACACCCGCTTGCGCGGGGAACCGCTTACTTCTTGTTGCGACGCTGAACGCGCGTGCGCTTGAGCAGCTTGCGGTGCTTCTTCTTGGCCATCCGCTTGCGCCGCTTCTTGATAACAGAGCCCACGACTACCCTCGCTCACTTCTCATCACTCGGTTGTTTGGGCGCCATGGGCCCACACGACCTACGAGGGGCTAGCCTACCCAACCGAGCGCCGAGGTCGTAATCGAGGGGGTCTCCCCCGGTCACCCGGGGGTCGCCGTCAGGCCGTCTCCACCCCCACATAGCTGTCGCGGAGGTACTCGTGTACCGCTTGCTCCGGGACGCGGAAGGACCGCCCCACCCGGATCGCGGGCAGATGACCGCTGTGCACCAGGCGGTACACGGTCATCTTGGACACTCGCATCACCGAGGCGACTTCCGCCACGGTAAGGAACTGAACCTCGTTCAGAGGCCTCTCGCCAGCTGCAGCCATGACACACCTGAACCTTCCGCACTCGACGGCCACCGGCTTCCCCTTCCGGTGACTCTTCGTCGTTGCGTGCTCACTCCCCAGACTAGGGGCGGGTGATGCGAGTGGGGAAGAGGTGCACCCATCAGCGGCTACTGTGACAGACAGGCCCGATTGAGCACGTAGCGGGCCAGCGGCCGGTAGTGACCAGACCGGACTGCGTCATCAACCGGAACGACGACGGCCACCCTCCCCTCGGCCTCGCCGACGAACGGCGCCGGGTCGTCGGTGTCGGCCAGCCCGATGGCCTCGAACCCCAGCTGACCTGCGCCGCAGACCCATCCGTGATCTCCGATCACCAGCTCGGGGAGCGGCCCGCCGGCCTGTGCGGCGGCCTCCAGCGCGACCCGAACCGGCAGCGGTGAGTGGCTGTGGGCACCCGGCTCACAACCGGGGCGCCCGCTCGCCGGTTCCCGCATCAGGGCAACCCCTCGTACGTAGTCGAGGCGATGCGGACGTAGACCGAACCGGGTCAATATGTCGACACAACGACCCTGCGCCGGAGTGAGGACCTCACATCCCGCCGTTGACAGCGCGTCCGCCAGACCGGCGTAGAAACCGAGCAGCCGCCGCGGGTGCCCGGTGCCCAGCAGCACGGGCGCGCCGCGCCGGGCCGCCTGACGGATCCGCCCGGCGAAGGCGTCCAGCGCGGCGAGCGTCCGCTCCGGATCGATCACGTCCGGCCCACTCGTGTGGCACGGGTCGGCCGAGACCCCGCACGTGCGCGCCATCAGCGCGAGCAGGTCGGGGAACTCCCAGGCGCCCTCGGGATCGATCCCGATCAGCACGCGCGGATCCCGGGCCGCGAACAGCCGGTAACTGCGCAGGCTTTCCTCCCGCGAGGTCGCCACCACCCCGGCCAGCCCGGCGGCCACCAGGTGGGCGCGGAGCCGGGCGGGGGAGGACACGGATGCGATGGTGGCCCATCGGGGCCGACGGCGGGGCGGAAACAGCGGGATTCGCGCGGATGGCCTAACGGCCCGTCCGCGGGCGAGGGCGGAGGCCGTCTTACGGGCTGCCTGTGCGCGCCGACGGTCTTACGGCAGCCTGCGTGGCCGCGGGCAGTCTCACGCCGCCGGGGCTTGGCCGCCGGGCGGCGGACGACGAGCGCCCAGCGGCGGAGGACGGGCGGCGAGCGGGGACGGCAGACAGCGAGCGGGGACAGTGAGCAGCGGACGGCGAGCGGCAGACGGCAGACGGCAGACGGCAGACGGCAGACAACGAGCGACAGGCGGCGAGCGACGACCGGCGGGCGGCGGGTGGCACCGTCGGCCGGCCGGGCCGGGGCAGGCGGTGCTACGGCAGCAGGCCCCGCAGTGGGAACGCCGCCCGGCGGGTGGCCAGTACGGCCTGGTCGAGCCGGTCGGCGGGGTCGTATCCCGCCTCCCAGTCGCCGTACTCCACCGGCCACCGTCCGTCCGTCATCCGCCGCGGCCCGAGCTGCCGGGTCCGGGCGAACACGTCCTGCCGCCAGCCCTCGGGGATCTCCGTCTCCGGCGCGACCGGCCGGCCCGCCACGATCCCGACCAGGTGCGTCCACGAGCGCGGTACGACGTCGACGACCGCGTATCCGCCCCCGCCGAGCGCGACCCACTTGCCGTCCGCGTGCGCGTGCGCCAGCTCGTGGCACGCCAGCTGCACCGCCCGCTGCGCGTCCAGCGAGACCGCCAGGTGCGCGAGCGGGTCCTCGAAGTGGGTGTCGGCGCCGTGCTGGGAGACCAGGACCTGCGGCCGGAAGCCGGCGAGCAGTTCCGGCACCACGGCGTGGAACGCCCGCAGCCACCCCGCGTCGCCCGTGCCGGCGGGCAGCGCCACGTTCACCGCGGCGCCCTCCCCCGCGCCCGCGCCCGTCTCCTGCGGCCACCCGGTCCCCGGGAACAGCGTGCCGGGGTGCTCGTGCAGCGAGATCGTCAGCACCCGCGGGTCCTCCCAGAACGCGGCCTGCACCCCGTCCCCGTGGTGCACGTCGACGTCCACGTAGGCGACCCGCTCGGCGCCCAGCTCCAGCAGCCGCGCGATCGCGAGCGCCGCGTCGTTGTACACGCAGAACCCCGACGCGCCGCCCGGCATCGCGTGGTGCAGCCCGCCCGCGAAGTTCACCGCGTGCTCGGCGTCCCCCCGCCACACCGCCTCGGCGGCCCCCACGGACTGGCCCGCGATCAGCGCGGACACCTCGTGCATCCCGGCGAACGCCGGATCGTCGAGCGTGCCGAGCCCGTACGACCCGTCGGCCCCCGCCGGGTCCGCCGACGCGGTCTTCACCGCGTCGATGTAGTCCTCCCGGTGGACCAGCTTCAGCGTCGACTCGCCGGCCGGTTTGGCCGCGACGACCGCCAGTTCCCGGTCGAGCCCGAAGGCGCCGACCAGCCGGCGGGTCAGCTCCAGCCGGACCGGATCCATCGGATGGCTCGGACCGAAGTCATAGCCCGTTACTGCCTCGTCCCACATCAGCTGTGCGCGGCCGCTCATGCCCGCCACCGTATCGGTCCGGTTGAGCCGCGAACGACCTGGCGTACCCCAGGGTCACCAGCACCAACACCATCGGTACGAGCATCGCGCCCCGGTAGCTCCAGGCGTCCCCCAGGGCGCCCACCAACGGCGAACCGATCAGGAAACCCACGTAGTTGAAGATGTTCAGCCGCGCGATCGCCGCGTCCGAGGCCCCCGGACCGTGCTGCTCGAAAGCGCGCCGCCCGGCCGCCGCGAAGGTCTGCGGCACGAGCACGCACAGCCCCAGGCCCAGCAGCGTGAACCCGAGCATCCCCACCCACGGGCCGGACGCCAGCGCCACCACCGCGAACCCGCCGGCCGCGACCAGCGACCCGAGCCGGACGACCGCCACCGCCCCGAACCGCCGCACCCCGAGGTCCCCGACGGCCCGCCCGGCCAGCGTGGTCACCATGTACACGTTGTACGGCACGGTCGCGAGCTGCTCCGAGCCGCCCAGCACGTCCTTCAGGTACTTCGCGCTCCAGTTGGAGACGGTGGAGTCCCCGATGTAGGCGAAGGTCATCACCAGACACAGCGGCAACAGCAACTTGAAGCCGACCCCACCGCCGGCTCCCCGGGCCTCACCCTCCGGCGCCGGCTCCCCGTCGACGTACCACCGGCTCCCCAGCAGCACCGCCGGCAGCAGCACGGCCACCACCGGCAGGTACGACACCCACAGCGCGAGCTGCCAGTGCGCCCCGACCCAGGCCAGCGAGGCCCCCACGATCCCGCCCAGGCTGTACACGGCGTGGAAACCCAGCATGATGCTGCGCCCGTACGACCGCTGGAGGCTGACCCCGAGCATGTTCATGGACGCGTCCAGCGCGCCCACCGCCAGGCCGAAGACGCCCAGTGCCACCGCCAGCACGGCCACCTGCCCGGATCCGCCCGCACCGGCCCCGAGCAGGGCCAGCAGCACCACCGGCTGGGACCAGCGCAGCACCCGGCTCGGCCGGACCCGCTTCACCAGCCGCTCGGTGGCCACGCTGCCGGCCCCGGCGAGGACCGGTACGGCGGCCAGGAAGACGGGGAGCAGCGCGTCGGAGACGCCGTACCGGTCCTGGACGGCCGGGATGCGCGTGACCAGCAGGGCGAAGGCGGCGCCCTGCGCGAAGAAGGCGAACGCCAGCGAGGCCCGGCCGCGCCGCAGCACATCGGTCATGGCGGCGAGGGTAGGGCCCCTGGGTATCCGTGGGTAGATCCAGCCAAAGGTGAATTTCCCTCAGCTCCACCGGTTCCGCGGTGGAGTCAGGCTGCGGCGGCCACCGCCGGACGCTCGACCCGGCCGGCCTCCACCTCGGCCGTGAGCATGTCCTCCATCGGTCCGGCGGCCAGGCCGCCGCTGAGCAGGAAGCCGATCGCCATGGCCGCGACCAGGAGGACCGGGCCCAGCCACACCATGGTGTCCACCGGCACGGTGTAGGCGCCCACTGCTCGCACCACGCACTCGATCAGCAGGACCAGCCCCCACACCACGGAGAACACCCGCTCCTTGCGCCGGAAGGCGGCGGACCCGGCCGCGGCCCCGGACACCAGTCGCCGGAAGGCGGCTTCCCTGGCCGGGTCGCCCTTCACGAGGAAGGGCTTCATGGCCTCGGTCATCATCGGCTTCCCCAGCCCGACGGAGACCAGGATGCCGATGGCCACCGTGCTGCTGACCCCGCTGTCCTTGGCGAGCATCAGCCGCGGGTCGCCGGAGACGAAACTCAGCAACAGCGAGACGACGTTGACGGCGAGGATCAGGACGGCCAGCGCATTGGTACGGCGTTCGTTCACCAGGGCCCACACGGTCCGCACGGCCGGTACCACGCTGCTCCAGGCGAGCGCCGCGAAGGTGCTCATCCCGAAGGCTTCCTTGAAGAGGTAGTACGAGCCGAGCGGCACCGCCACGTCGATGAGCAGTGGCTTGAAGTGGTCCAACGCGCTCGGCGTGCCGTCCTGGTTCCCCGTGGTCTTCGTCATGCCCTCAGCATCGCCTTCGGGCGGGGTCCGGCAGTAGAAACGATCGTCCGCGGCTCCGCATGACAAATGTCAGCCCGGGCCCCGGTCCCGGGTCACACCAGCAGGCCGGCCAACTCGCTCATGTCCGCGAAGAGTCGACCGGCGCCCTCGAGCCGCTCCGGCGGTGTCATCGCGGTGAACCCGTACACGTCCATCCCGGCCGCCACGGCCGCCTGGACGCCCAGCGGGGAGTCCTCCACGACCACGCACCGCCCGGGGGCCACTCCCATCCGCTCGGCCGCGTACAGGAACAGGTCCGGCGCCGGCTTGCCCCGCCCGACGTCCTCGGAGCTGAAGATCCGCTCGTCGGTGAACCACCGGTCGAGCCCGGTCGTGCGGTGCCCCACCCGTATCCGCTCGTGGCTCCCGGAGGAGGCCACGCAGTACGGCACCCCGTCCGCGGCCAGCTTCTCCAGTACGTCCGTCACCCCGGGCACGGCCCGCAACTCCCGCTCGAACGCGGCGAACACCCGCGCGTGGAAGACCTCGTCGAAGTCCTCCGGCAGCCGCCGGCCCGTGCGCTCCAGCACCAGGTCGTGGACACGGTGCATCGCCGAGCCCATGTAGTCGCGGACGGAGTCCTCGTACGACGTCGGGTGCCCGAGCTCGGTGAGATAGCTGGCCAGGAGCCGGTTGGACATGGGCTCGCTGTCCACGAGGACACCGTCGTTGTCGAAGATGACGAGGTCATAGCGCATGCCGTCGACCCTAATGGACCCGTCGTGAACAGGCCCATAACGCAGAAAACCCCCGCACCGTGAGGTGCGGGGGTTTTCCCAAAAATTGTTCGGCGGCGTCCTACTCTCCCACAGGGTCCCCCCTGCAGTACCATCGGCGCTGTGAGGCTTAGCTTCCGGGTTCGGAATGTAACCGGGCGTTTCCCTCACGCTATGACCACCGAAACACTATGAAACAATCAACCAGACCGCTTAAAAAGCGGGGCTGTTCGTGGTTTCAGAACCAACACAGTGGACGCGAGCAACTGAGGACAAGCCCTCGGCCTATTAGTACCGGTCACCTCCACACGTTACCGTGCTTCCAGATCCGGCCTATCAACCCAGTCGTCTACTGGGAGCCTTACCCCATCAAGTGGGTGGGAGTCCTCATCTCGAAGCAGGCTTCCCGCTTAGATGCTTTCAGCGGTTATCCCTCCCGAACGTAGCCAACCAGCCATGCCCTTGGCAGAACAACTGGCACACCAGAGGTTCGTCCGTCCCGGTCCTCTCGTACTAGGGACAGCCCTTCTCAAGACTCCTACGCGCACAGCGGATAGGGACCGAACTGTCTCACGACGTTCTAAACCCAGCTCGCGTACCGCTTTAATGGGCGAACAGCCCAACCCTTGGGACCGACTCCAGCCCCAGGATGCGACGAGCCGACATCGAGGTGCCAAACCATCCCGTCGATATGGACTCTTGGGGAAGATCAGCCTGTTATCCCCGGGGTACCTTTTATCCGTTGAGCGACGGCGCTTCCACAAGCCACCGCCGGATCACTAGTCCCGACTTTCGTCCCTGCTCGACCCGTCGGTCTCACAGTCAAGCTCCCTTGTGCACTTACACTCAACACCTGATTGCCAACCAGGCTGAGGGAACCTTTGGGCGCCTCCGTTACCCTTTAGGAGGCAACCGCCCCAGTTAAACTACCCATCAGACACTGTCCCTGATCCGGATCACGGACCCAGGTTAGACATCCAGCACGACCAGACTGGTATTTCAACGACGACTCCACCCACACTGGCGTGCGAGCTTCACAGTCTCCCAGCTATCCTACACAAGCCGAACCGAACACCAATATCAAACTGTAGTAAAGGTCCCGGGGTCTTTCCGTCCTGCTGCGCGAAACGAGCATCTTTACTCGTAGTGCAATTTCACCGGGCCTATGGTTGAGACAGTCGAGAAGTCGTTACGCCATTCGTGCAGGTCGGAACTTACCCGACAAGGAATTTCGCTACCTTAGGATGGTTATAGTTACCACCGCCGTTTACTGGCGCTTAAGTTCTCAGCTTCGCCCACCCGAAAGTGAGCTAACCGGTCCCCTTAACGTTCCAGCACCGGGCAGGCGTCAGTCCGTATACATCGCCTTACGGCTTCGCACGGACCTGTGTTTTTAGTAAACAGTCGCTTCTCGCTGGTCTCTGCGGCCACCCCCAGCTCAGAGCGTAAAGCTCATCACCAGGTGTGGCCCCCCTTCTCCCGAAGTTACGGGGGCATTTTGCCGAGTTCCTTAACCATAGTTCACCCGAACGCCTCGGTATTCTCTACCTGACCACCTGAGTCGGTTTAGGGTACGGGCCGCCATGAAACTCGCTAGAGGCTTTTCTCGACAGCATAGGATCATCCACTTCACCACAATCGGCTCGGCATCAGGTCTCAGACTATGTGCAAGGCGGATTTGCCTACCTTGCGTCCTACACCCTTACCCCGGGACAACCACCGCCCGGGATGGACTACCTTCCTGCGTCACCCCATCACTCACCTACTAACCGCTTGGTCCGGCGGCTCCACCACTTTCCATTCCCCGAAGGGTCCGGAACGGCTTCACGGCCTTAGCATCACGATGCTCGATGTTTGACGCTTCACAGCGGGTACCGGAATATCAACCGGTTATCCATCGACTACGCCTGTCGGCCTCGCCTTAGGTCCCGACTTACCCTGGGCAGATCAGCTTGACCCAGGAACCCTTAGTCAATCGGCGCAAACGTTTCTCACGTTTGTATCGCTACTCATGCCTGCATTCTCACTCGTCAACCGTCCACGACTACCTTCCAGTGCCGCTTCACCCGGCAGACGACGCTCCCCTACCCATCACAGCCTCCGTTGGGAGTACATGCTGCAATGACACGACTTCGGCGGTACGCTTGAGCCCCGCTACATTGTCGGCGCGGAATCACTAGACCAGTGAGCTATTACGCACTCTTTCAAGGGTGGCTGCTTCTAAGCCAACCTCCTGGTTGTCTCTGCGACTCCACATCCTTTCCCACTTAGCGTACGCTTAGGGGCCTTAGTCGATGCTCTGGGCTGTTTCCCTCTCGACCATGGAGCTTATCCCCCACAGTCTCACTGCCGCGCTCTCACTTACCGGCATTCGGAGTTTGGCTAAGGTCAGTAACCCGGTAGGGCCCATCGCCTATCCAGTGCTCTACCTCCGGCAAGAAACACACGACGCTGCACCTAAATGCATTTCGGGGAGAACCAGCTATCACGGAGTTTGATTGGCCTTTCACCCCTAACCACAGGTCATCCCCCAGGTTTTCAACCCTGGTGGGTTCGGTCCTCCACGAAGTCTTACCTCCGCTTCAACCTGCCCATGGCTAGATCACTCCGCTTCGGGTCTTGAGCGTGCTACTAAAATCGCCCTATTCGGACTCGCTTTCGCTACGGCTTCCCCACCCGGGTTAACCTCGCAACACACCGCAAACTCGCAGGCTCATTCTTCAAAAGGCACGCAGTCACGAGAACAAGGCAAGCCTCGTTCCGACGCTCCCACGGCTTGTAGGCACACGGTTTCAGGTACTATTTCACTCCGCTCCCGCGGTACT
>NZ_CP050504.1:4247500-5042500 GCF_011820545.1 Streptomyces sp. DSM 40868 | reverse complement strand
GCTGATGCTGGAGACGGGGTATCAACATATCTGGCGTTGACTTTTGGCACGCTGTTGAGTTCTCAAGGAACGGTCGCTTCCTTTGTACTCACCCTCTCGGGCTTTCCTCCGGGCGCTTCCCTTCGGTCTTGCGTTTCCGACTCTATCAGATCTTTTTTCGATCCGATTTCCTCGGTGCTTTCCAGGTTCCCGCTCTCGCGTTTCCCTTTCCGGCGGTTCCGACTCTATCAGATCCTTTCGGCGTCTGATCCCCGGTCAGCGGGGTTTGTCTTCGCGGCTGTTGGGCCGTTCCGACGAGTGAGACTTTAGCGGATTCCTGGCTCCCGAGCTAATCGGGGGCCGGCGTCCTTTCGAACGCGGATTCCTCATTTCGCAAATACGCACGCCAAAGCAGTCGGCGCCGGAGCGTCGATGAGTGGGTGGTGCTTGCGGAATGGCTGTCCGGGGACCGACCGGAGTCGGCGCTCACGTCGGACAACTCGGAGAACACTACGGATCGGCGGGAGGCGTGTCAACCCGCTGCCGTGGAGCACCCCTGAGGCGTACTGTGGACGACGTGATGACGCGTACGTGCACCCAGCTCTGGTGGGCCGCCTGACGGCGGCCGTACTCACGTATGCACTCAACGGCCGCCGCTTCGGCGGCCGTTCTCGTCTCTCCCTCCGGGTCTGAGGGGGCCGGCCGCAGGGGCGGCGGTCCCGACCAGAAGGTGGAGTGGACATGACCCGGGTTTTCAGCGGGATCCAGCCGACCGGGCACCTGACCCTCGGCAACTACCTGGGGGCCATGCGGCGCTGGGCCGAGGTGGACCAGCACCGGGCCGATTCGCTGTTCTGCGTGGTGGACCTGCACGCGCTGACCGTGGACCACGACCCGGCGCGGTTGCGCAGGCTCAGCCGGCAGACGGCGACGCTGCTGCTGGCGGCCGGGCTCGATCCCGAGGTGTGCACCCTCTTCCTGCAGAGCCACGTGGACGAGCACACCCGGCTGTCGTACCTGCTGGAGTGCGTGGCGACCGACGGCGAGATGCGGCGGATGATCCAGTACAAGGAGAAGGCCGCGAAACAGCGGGAGCGCGGCGGGAGCCTGCGGCTGTCACTGCTGACGTACCCGGTGCTGATGGCGGCGGACATCCTGGCGTACGGCGCGGACGAGGTGCCGGTCGGCGAGGACCAGACGCAGCACGTGGAGCTGGCCCGGGATGTGGCGGTGCGGTTCAACCAGCGCTACGGGCACACGTTCGTGGTGCCGCGCACGACGCTGCCGCCGGTGGCCGCGCGGGTGATGAACCTCCAGGACCCGACGCGGAAGATGGGGAAGTCGGACGAGTCGGGGACCGGGGTCGTCTATCTGCTGGACGAGCCGGACGTGGTGCGCAAGAAGGTGCTGCGGGCCGTGACGGACAGCGGGCGGGAGGTCGTCCACGACCGGGCGGCGCGGCCGGGCCTCGCCAATCTGCTGGACATCCTCGCGGCGTGCACGGGCGGGAGCCCCGAGTCGCTGGCGGCCGGTTACGACTCGTACGGCTCCTTGAAGAAGGACACCGCGGAGGCCGTGGTGGAGGTGCTGCGGCCGGTGCGGGACCGGCACCGGGAGCTGTGCGCCGATCCGGCGTATGTGGAGGGGGTGCTGCGCGAGGGCGCGCGGAAGGCGCGGGAGCTGGCCCGGCCGACGGTCGATACGGCCTACCGGGCGATCGGGCTGCTGCCGCCCGTGGCGGAGCCCTCGCTGAGCGCCGCTCCGTAGACAGGTTCTCGCGGAACAGGTTCTCGCGGGCGGCGGTGGCCGCCGCCCGCGGGGGCCGGGGCCGTCAGTCCTTCTTGCCGGAGGCGAGTTCGCGGCTGCGGTCGCGGGCGGCTTCGAGGGCGGCGATGAGCGCGGCCCGTACGCCGTGGTTCTCCAGCTCGCGGATGGCGTTGATGGTGGTGCCGGCCGGGGAGGTGACGTTCTCCCGGAGCTTGACGGGGTGCTCGCCGCTGTCGCGGAGCATCACGGCGGCGCCGATCGCGGACTGGACGATCAGCTCGTGGGCCTTGTCGCGGGGCAGGCCGAGCAGGATGCCGGCGTCGGTCATGGCTTCGACCAGGTAGAAGAAGTAGGCCGGGCCGGAGCCGGACAGCGCGGTGCAGGCGTCCTGCTGGGACTCGGGGACGCGCAGGGTCTTGCCGACACCGCCGAAGATCTCCTCGGCGTGCGCGAGGTGCTGCTCGGTGGCGTGGCTGCCGGCGGAGATGACCGACATGGCCTCGTCCACGAGGGCGGGCGTGTTGGTCATGACCCGGACGACGGGGGTGCCCGGCGCCAGGCGCTCCTCGAAGAAGGAGGTGGGGATGCCGGCCGCTCCGCTGATGACGAGGCGGTCGGCGGGCAGGTGCGGGGCGAGTTCGTCCAGGAGGGTGCCCATGTCCTGCGGCTTGACCGTGAGGATCAGGGTGTCGGCGGTCTTGGCGGCCTCGCTGTTGGTGACCGGGTTGACGCCGTAACGGGCGCGGAGTTCTTCGGCGCGTTCGGGGCGGCGGGCGGTGACCAGGAGGTCGGCGGGGGCCCAGCCGGCCCGGATCATTCCGCTGAGCAGGGCTTCGCCGATCTTGCCGGTGCCGAGGACTGCGACTTTCTGGCTCATGCGGATCAGTCTGGCACCGGGGTGCGCGGTGCGGGCCGGTTGTCCGGTGGGCGGAACGGCGGCGGGTCAGGGAGTGCGGGCGACGACGAGGAGGACGTCGTAGGTCTCCTCGACCACGCCGTCCGGGAAGACCTCCAGGAGGTGGGCGCGCTCCTGTTCCAGGAAGGCCGCCGCCCGCTCCTCGGGGACGACGAGGAGGGCGGAGTGGGTGGCGACATTGGCGAGGTGGGTGTCGATCGGTACCCGGCGGCTCCAGCGGATCGTGCGGCGGGTGAAGTCCAGGCGTCCGCTGGGGTCGGCCTGTTCGACGCGTTCGCCGGCCTTGCGCTGCTCGGCGGCGACGTCGATGCCGAGGGAGCGGCCGGCCCGGCCGGCGGCCTCGGCGATCCAGTCGACGTCCTGGGCGTTGGTGTTCCACCACAGGGCCAGCGCGCCGCCCGGGCGCAGGACGCGGAGCGCCTCCGGCACCGAGCGCGCCGGGTCGGTCCAGTGCCAGGACTGGGCGTAGGTGATCAGGTCGGCGCCGGCGTCGGCGAGGGGCAGGGCGTTGCCGTCGCCCCGGACGAGCGGGATGTGCGGCAGGGCGCGGCGGAACTCGGCGGCCATGCCCGCTCCGGGTTCGACGGCGAGGACGTCGGCGCCGCGGGCGTGCAGCAGGGTGCTGGCGATCCCGGTGCCCGCGCCGACGTCCACGGCCTTGGCGCCGGACAGGGGGCGGCCGGCCAGTTCCTCGACGGCGTCGAGGAGGGCGGGCGGATAGGAGGGCCGGTTCGCGGCGTACCGGGCGGCGACGGCGTTGAAGGATCCGGCGCGGGCGGCGTGCGGGTCGGCGGGCGGCGGGGCGGCTGTCATGTGCTCAGGTCTACGGCATCCCGGTGAGGTGCGGGAACCCCGCGCGGCGGTTCAGCGGCGGCGCTTCTTGCGGGAGGGGTTGCCGGTGCGGCGGGTGGTGCGGCGGGCGTGGGCCTCGCGGGCCTTCTCGTACTCCTCGCGGTGCAGTTTCTCGCCCGGCGCCTCGACGAGGGAGCGGACGAAGTAGGCGAGGAGGGAGCCGACGAAGCCGATGGCGAGCATGCCGCGCAGGGAGGCCTGGCGCTGCGGGTCGTGCCGCTTGCCGAAGCCCTCCCAGGTGTTGCGGAAGGCGAAGGCGCTGCAGATCGCGAACATCACCACGATGAGGACGCTCACGAAGGGACCGGTGTCGGCGATCCGGATGCCTTCGTAGGCGAGGCGGAGCACCAGGCAGGAGACGGCCGCGGCGGCGAGGGAGCCGACGGCGACGCCGGCGCGGCGGGCCGCGTAGCCGTTGTCGTGGCCGACCCAGGAGGTGCCGAAGAACCGCAGGGGCTCGGGGCGGGGGCCGCCGTCCCGCTCCGTGTCGCCGATGGGGCCGGCCGCGCTGTCCTGGGTGCCGGTTTCGTCGCTCACGGCACGATTATCGCCCCGGCCGGGGACGGTCTCCCGGCCGGGGCCCGGCCTGGTGCGTGCGGTCAGCCGCAGCGGGGGGCGATGTAGCCGTCGCTGCCGGTGTGGACGTAGGCGTCCGAGACGTACTCGCCGTTGTCGATGAGGTCCCAGATGTTGGTCGTGCCGTAGGGGCCGGAGACCGTGGTGCCGGGGGTCTGGCAGTAGATCGGCAGGCGGACGCCCTCCGGGAGCACGCGGACCAGGTTGTACTGGGTGCCCGGGCCGCTGCGGACGTTCAGCCGGACGCCCGGGGCGACGGCGTAGGTGCGTACGGCCGCGGCCGCCTGCGTGGTCAGGCCGACCCGGCCCTCGTCCACGCCCCCGGCCTCTTGTGTGTCGACAGACATGAAAGTGGTCCTCCCCCGTCGCTTGCGAACTCGGTGCGAGCCGGCGCGGAACGTGTGCGCGACTCGGGGGCAGACGCTAGCAAGCCGCCTTAGTCCCGTACGAGTCATCGACTAGGCTCCGTGCGTCGCGCGCGCGGACGAACAGCACGGGGGTGGTCCATGGCGCCACAGCGCAATGCCGGGGCGAACGCGGAAGCGGAGCTTCCGGAATACGCCGGCCACTACCGGCTGGAGTCCTCTCTGGGCTCCGGCGGCATGGGGGTCGTCCATCTCGCCCGGAGCACCTCGGGGATGAAGCTCGCGGTGAAGGTCGTCCACGCGGAGTTCGCCCGGGATCCCGAGTTCAGGGGGCGTTTCCGGCAGGAGGTGGCCGCCGCCCGCCGGGTCAGCGGCGCCTTCACCGCGCCCGTCGTCGATGCCGATCCGGAGGCCGAGCGGCCCTGGATGGCCACCCTGTACATCCCCGGGCCGACCCTCTCGGAGCACGTGAAGCGGAACGGCCCCATGACTCCGGAGCAGTTGCGCCGGCTGATGGCGGGGCTGGCCGAGGCGCTGCGCGACATCCACCGGGTCGGGGTGGTGCACCGGGATCTGAAGCCCGGCAACGTGCTGCTCGCCGAGGACGGGCCGAAGGTCATCGACTTCGGGATCTCCCGGCCCAAGGACAGCGAGCTGCGCACCGAGACGGGAAAGCTGATCGGCACCCCGCCGTTCATGGCGCCGGAGCAGTTCCGGCGGCCCCGCGAGGTCGGGCCGGCCGCCGATGTCTTCGCGCTGGGCTCGGTGATCGTGCACGCGGCCACCGGGCGCGGCCCGTTCGACTCCGACAGTCCCTACATCGTCGCCTACCAGGTCGTGCACGACGAGCCCGATCTGACCGGGGTGCCGCTGGGGCTCGCGCCGCTGGTGCGGCGGTGTCTGGCCAAGGAGCCGGAGGACCGGCCCACGCCGGACGAGCTGATGCGGGAGCTGCGCTCGGTGGCGGCCTCGTACGACACCCAGGCGTTCATACCGGCGCAGCGGACGGGCGGGGACGCTCCCGCACCGGTGTCCGAGTCCCCGCGTCCCGGGCGGCGCCCGAAGTGGCGGCCCGGTCGCGGTCGGGTGTCGGAGCCGGTGGCCGCCGGTGCCGGGGGGCGCCCGAAGTGGCGGCTCGGTCGCGGGCGGTCGGCGGCGCTGGTGGCCGGGGTGGTCGGGCTGGCGCTGGCCGGAGGGCTCGCCGCGGTGTGGGCGACCGGGAGAAACGATCAGGCTCCCCCGGCCGCGCCGGCCCTGACGGCGGCCTCCGGCGGCTGGACGGCCCGGCCTGCGGTCGGCGGCGAGGGCATGCCGCAGTGTTCGTACGACACCGGGAAGCTGTTCTGCGCGCGGCCGGGGGTCGTGTACGCGCTCGGCGCGGCCGACGGCCGGCTGCTGTGGCGGCAGGCGGTGGACACCCGGGCCACGAGCGGTCCGCCGGTCGTCTCCGGCGGCCTGGTGCAGCCGTACACCGACGGCGGCTCCCGGCTCGCCGGGCTGGACCCGGCCACGGGCGAGGAGGTGTGGCGGCGCCGGCTGCCCGTGGGCACGACGGTGCGGTACGCCGGTGACACGGCCCTGCTCACCGCCGCCGACGGCACGGTCACCGGCGTGGACGGCGCGACCGGCCGTACCCGCTGGCACGGGGCCGTGCCCGGGCAGGGCGCGCCGTCCTTCGTCGCGTTCCCCGGCGGGCCCTCGGCCTATGCGACCCGTACGTCCGCCGACGGCGGGCACACCCGGGTGACCGCCGTGGATCCGGCGAGCGGCCGGGTGCGGTGGGACGTGCGGCTGCGCGGCTGGCTCAAGCCGGTCGGCGCGCGGGCGGCCGACGGGTCGGTGTTCTTCCTGGCGATGGACAGCGGCTACGGCGCCCGGGAGGTCGTCCGCTACACCCCCGCGACGGGTGCGACCCGGCGGGTGGCGCTGCCCGCCGTGCTCGACGGCGCGCACGCCACCGTGCGCGGGGACGTCGTCTACGTGCTGGCCACCGGCGGTTCCCTGGACGCCGTGGACGTGGCGGCGGGCAGGCGGCTGTGGCATCTGGAGACGTCGGTGAGCCGTGGTTCGCTGCCGGTCGCGCGGGACGGGCGGGTGTATCTGACCTCGGGCGACGGCCGGCTGCTCGCCGTGGACGCGGCGAAGGGGCGGCTGGTGGGGCAGACGCCCGCGCGGCTGGGCGCCGACTCGGCGCGGGTCATGAGCACACCGCCCGCTCCGGTGCCGGTCGGCGCCCGGGTCTGCGCGACCGCGCCGGACGGCACGGTGTTCACCGTGGACGGCCGCGCGCCGGGCGCCTGGTGACACCGGTGCCGTGGACGACGAAAGGGCCGCCCCCATCGGGAGGGCGGCCCTTGTCGGTCAGCGGTCAGCCGAGGCGGGACACGTCGCGCACCGCGCCCTTGTCGGCGCTCGTGGCCATCGCGGCGTAGGCACGCAGGGCGGCGGAGACCTTGCGGTCGCGGTTCTTCGGGGCGTAGACGCCGTTCAGGGCCTGCTCGCGGCGGGCCAGCTCGGCGTCGTCGACCAGCAGCTCGATCGTGCGGTTCGGGATGTCGATGCGGATCCGGTCGCCGTCCTGGACCAGGGCGATGGTGCCGCCGGAGGCCGCCTCGGGGGAGGCGTGGCCGATGGACAGGCCCGAGGTGCCGCCGGAGAAGCGGCCGTCGGTGATCAGGGCGCAGGTCTTGCCCAGGCCGCGGCCCTTCAGGTACGAGGTCGGGTACAGCATCTCCTGCATGCCGGGGCCGCCCTTGGGGCCCTCGTAGCGGATGACGACGACGTCGCCGTCCTTGACCTCCTGGGTGAGGATCCGCTGGACGGCCTCCTCCTGGGACTCGCAGACGACCGCCGGGCCCTCGAAGGTCCAGATCGACTCGTCCACGCCGGCCGTCTTCACCACGCAGCCGTCGACCGCGAGGTTGCCGCGCAGCACGGCCAGGCCGCCGTCCTTGGAGTAGGCGTGCTCCGCGGAGCGGATGCAGCCGTTCTCGGCGTCCTCGTCCAGGGCCTCCCAGCGCTCGGACTGGGAGAATGCCTCGGCGGAGCGGACGCAGCCGGGCGCCGCGTGCCACAGCTCGACCGCCTCGGGCGAGGGCGAGCCGCCGCGGATGTCCCAGGTCTTCAGCCAGTCGGCCAGGGACGGGCTGTGCACGGCGTGCACGTCCTCGTTGAGCAGGCCGGCCCGGTGCAGCTCGCCCAGCAGGGCCGGGATGCCGCCGGCGCGGTGCACGTCCTCCATGTAGTACGTGCGGTCCTTGGCGACGTTCGGGGCGACCTTCGCCAGGCAGGGCACGCGGCGGGAGACGGCGTCGATCTCGTTCAGGCCGAACGGGACGCCCGCTTCCTGGGCGGCGGCCAGCAGGTGCAGGATCGTGTTGGTGGAGCCGCCCATCGCGATGTCCAGGGCCATGGCGTTCTCGAAGGCCTGGAAGGTGGCGATGTTGCGGGGCAGGACGGTGTCGTCGTCCTGCTCGTAGTAGCGGCGGGTGAGGTCCATGACCGTGCGGGCCGCGTTCTCGTACAGGGCGCGGCGGGCGGTGTGGGTGGCGAGGACCGAGCCGTTGCCGGGCAGGGACAGGCCGATGGCCTCGGTCAGGCAGTTCATCGAGTTGGCGGTGAACATGCCGGAACAGCTGCCGCAGGTCGGGCAGGCGTTCTCCTCGATGCGGAGGATGTCCTCGTCGGAGACCTTGTCGTTGACGGCGTCGGAGATCGCGTCGACCAGGTCGAGCGTGCGGACCGTGCCGTCGACCAGGGTGGCGCGGCCGGACTCCATGGGGCCGCCGGAGACGAACACCGTCGGGATGTTCAGGCGCAGGGCCGCCATCAGCATGCCCGGGGTGATCTTGTCGCAGTTGGAGATGCAGACCAGGGCGTCGGCGCAGTGGGCCTCGACCATGTACTCGACCGAGTCCGCGATCAGGTCGCGGGACGGCAGGGAGTACAGCATGCCGCCGTGGCCCATGGCGATGCCGTCGTCGACCGCGATGGTGTTGAACTCGCGCGGGATGCCGCCGGCCTCCTTGATCGCCTCGCTGACGATCCGGCCGACCGGCTGGAGGTGGGTGTGGCCGGGCACGAACTCGGTGAAGGAGTTCGCGACGGCGATGATCGGCTTCCGGCCGATGTCCGCACCGGGTACACCGGAGGCGCGCATAAGGGCGCGGGCGCCCGCCATGTTGCGGCCGTGGGTGACTGTGCGGGACCTCAGCTCGGGCATCGTCGCTCGCTCCTTCAGACGGGTGTGCCTGTTGTCGAGCGTACGCCGCTCATCCAGCTGGCGGGACAAGGTGTCCGAATACCGGGACGTCTGTTCCATCGGAGGCCCGGGACGACTCCCGGCGGGCGGCTTTTCAGGGGGCCGTCAGATGGATCTGCACGACGGGTGCGACACGGACGATGATCTGCTCCAAGTCCGCCGACGCCAGCGGCTCCAGCCTGATCACGTACCGCAGCATGGCACAGCCCACCAGCTGGGCGGCGGCCAGTTCGGCGCGCAGCTCCGCGTCCGGCAGCTGGAGCCGGGCGGCGATGCGGCGCATCAGCTGGGCGGCGACCAGACGGCGCAGGACGGCGGCGGCCGTGTCGTTGTCGACGGCCGAGCGCACGATCGCCAGCAGCGGGGCCCGGGTGGCGGGGTCCTCCCAGATGCCGAGCACGAACCGGGTCAGCCGCTCGCCGACCCCGTCCGCCGGACCCTCGGCGATCGCGTCCGGCGCGGCCAGCGCGGGGGCGAAGGCGACCTCGATCGCCGCCTCGAAGACCTGCTCCTTGGTGCCGAAGTAGTGGTGCACCAGCGCGGAGTCCACCCCGGCGGCCTTGGCGATGCCGCGTACGGACGTCTTCTCGTACCCGCGCGCGGAGAACTCCTCGCGGGCGGCGGCGAGGATACGGTCCCGGGTGCCGGCGGACTCGGTGCGCGGGGGGCGGCCCCGGCGGCGGGCGGGAGGCCGGGGGGCGGCGCCGTCCGTGGCCGGGGGGCGGGGCGCGGTCATCGGCGGGGTACCCGTACGGCCGCGCTCAGGTGGGTGCGGGTGAAGGCCAGGGCCTCGGCGAGGTCGGCCTCGCGCTCGGCGCCGGACATCGCGCGCCGGGTGTTGACCTCGATCACCACATGACCGTCGAAGCCGGTGCGCACCAGGCGTTCCAGCAGCTCGGCGCAGGGCTGGGTGCCGCGGCCGGGCACCAGGTGCTCGTCCTTGGCCGAGCCGCGGCCGTCGGCGAGGTGGACGTGCCCGAGCCGGTCGCCCATGCGGTCGACCATGTCCAGGGCGTCGGTGCGGGCCGTCGCCGTGTGGCTGAGGTCGATCGTGAAGTGCCGGTAGTCGTTGTGGGTGACGTCCCAGTCGGGGGCGTAGGCGAGCATCTCGCGGTCGCGGTAGCGCCACGGGTACATGTTCTCGACGGCGAACCGCACGTCCGTCTCGTCCGCCATCCGCCAGATGCCCTCGACGAAGCCCCGGGCGTACTGGCGCTGCCAGCGGAACGGCGGGTGGACGACGACGGTGGAGGCACCGAGCTTCTCCGCCGCCGCCCGGGCCCGGCGGAGCTTCGTCCAGGGGTCGGTGGTCCACACCCGCTGGGTGATCAGCAGACAGGGGGCGTGGACGGCCAGGATGGGGACGCCGTGGTAGTCCGACAGGCGGCGCAGCGCCTCGATGTCCTGGCTCACCGGGTCGGTCCACACCATGACCTCGACACCGTCGTAACCGAGGCGCGCGGCGATCTCGAAGGCCGTCGCCGTGGACTCCGGGTAGACGGAGGCGGTCGAGAGCGCGATGCGCACGTCCGTTGGTTCAGCCACGCTCGTCACCTTACGGCGTGGGAAGGCCCGGGCGCTGTGTGCCTGTTCACCGTTGTGACGTTCGCCATTTGCGCGGCTGCGGGGGCGGGTGCGCTAGGCGGAGCCCATGTGGTCGAGGCGCCGCAGGATCACGCCCTCGCGCAGGGCCCACGGGCAGATCTCGAGTTTCTCCACGCCGAAGAGGTCCATCGCGCCCTCGGCCACCAGGGCGCCCGCGAGCAGCTGGCCGGCCCTGCCCTCGGACACCCCGGGGAGTCCGGCGCGCTGGGCGGCGGTCATGCCCGCGAGTTTCGGGACCCACGCCTCCAGGGACTGGCGTTTGAGTTCCCGCTGGACATAGAGGCCGTCGGTGCTGCGGGCGGCGCCGGCGATGCGCGCGAGCTGCTTGAAGGTCTTGGAGGTGGCCACCACGTGGTCGGGGGCGCCGAAGCGGACGAACTCGCCGACGGTGCGGGCGATCTCGGTGCGGACGTGGCGGCGCAGGGCGCGGACGTCCTCCGGGGCGGGCGGGTCGCCGGGCAGCCAGCCGGCGGTGAGGCGGCCGGCGCCGAGCGGCAGGGAGACCGCCGCGTCCGGCTCCTCGTCCATGCCGTAGGCGATCTCCAGGGAGCCGCCGCCGATGTCCAGGACCAGCAGCTTTCCGGCGGACCAGCCGAACCAGCGGCGTACGGCGAGGAAGGTGAGCCGGGCCTCCTCGGCGCCGCTGAGGACCTGGAGCCGTACGCCGGTCTTGTCGGCCACGCGCCCCAGGACGTCGTCGGCGTTTCCGGCCTCGCGGACGGCGGAGGTCGCGAACGGCAGCAGGTCCTCGACGCCCTTGTCCTCGGCGGCCTGGAGCGCGTCCTGTACGACGTCGATCAGCTTGTCTATGCCGTCCTCGCCTATGGCACCGCTGTCGTCGAGGAGCTGGGCGAGCCGGAGTTCGACCTTGTGGGAGTGCGCGGGCAGCGGGCGCGCGCCGGGGTGGGCGTCCACCACCAGCAGATGCACCGTGTTCGAACCCACATCCAGGACACCGAGTCTCATGTACGGAACGCTACTGCCACAGTGGCCGTCCTCGGTGTCCCCGGTGGTCCCCGGCCACTTACCCTGGACGGGTGCCAAAGACGAAAAAGGCCAATCTCGACAAGGCCGACAAGGCTGGCAAGGTCGACAAGACGGACAAGAAGCGCAAGTCCGTCATGGCTCCCGAGGAGGCGAGGGTGAGCGACGAGAAGGGTCTCGACTTCGCCCGCGCCTGGGTGGAGTTCCCGGACCCGGCGGACGAGGAACAGGTCTTCCGGTGCGATCTGACCTGGCTGACCTCCCGCTGGAACTGCATCTTCGGCAGCGGCTGTCAGGGCATCCAGGCGGGCCGTGCCGACGACGGGTGCTGCTCGCTGGGTGCGCACTTCTCCGACGAGGACGACGAGAAGCGGGTCGCCGAGCACGTGGCGCGGCTCACCCCGGAGATCTGGCAGCACCACGACGAGGGCACGCGCGGCGGCTGGATCTCCGAGGACGAGGAGGGCTCCCGGCAGACGCGGCCGTTCCAGGGCTCCTGCATCTTCCAGAACCGGCCCGGGTTCGCGGGCGGCGCGGGCTGCTCGCTGCACATCCTGGCCCTCAAGGAGGGCCGGGAGCCGCTGGAGACCAAGCCGGACGTGTGCTGGCAGCTGCCGATCCGGCGGACCTACGACTGGATCGACCGCCCGGACGACACGCGCGTGCTCCAGGTGTCCATCGGCGAGTACGACCGCCGGGGCTGGGGTCCCGGCGGCCACGACCTGCACTGGTGGTGCACCTCGGCGACCTCGGCCCACGGTGCGGGCGAACCGGTCTACGTCTCCTACCGCGCCGAACTGACGGAACTGATGGGCAAGGCCGGCTACGACCGCCTCGTGGAACTGTGCGAGCAGCGCCTGGCCTCCCAGCTGCCCCTGGTGGCACCGCACCCCGCGGATCCGGTGGGCTGACCCCGGGGTCGTCGCGCGGGCCGGGTGAGTCGTTGCCCCTCGCCCCCTCTAACTCCCCGCAGGGCTCGGCGTCTGCGTTTCGGGCGGGGTCGGGGCCGGGGTTTCCGGGGTGGACGGGGGCGGGCTCGACGGGGGCGGGGTCGGGTCCGGGGGCGGAGAGGAACTCGTCGGCGGGGTGGTGGCCGGCGTGGACGGGGCCGGAGAGGGCGGTGCGGACGACGGGCGCGGGGCCGGGCGCGACGGTGCCGTGCCGTAGCCGTCGATGGAGACCACCGCGCCCGCCGGGGCCACGGCCACGCGCGCGTGCCAGGGGCCGGACGGCTCGCGCAGGTGGTCGACGTACACCTTGATCGTCAGGGTCCGGCCGGGGGCGAGGGTCCCCGAGGACCGGCTGAAGTACAGCCACGGGGCCGACGTGGAGACCGACCAGCGGATGTCGGACGACCCCGAGGACGCCGTGAGGGTGATCAGCGTGGTGTCGCCGTCGTTCGCCGCGCCGACCGTCAGCCGGGCCGCGTCCCCGCGCCCCGTTCCACCGACGCTGACGACCTGCACGGAGACATCCGCCTTCCCGTCGCCGCGCAGGCGCGGGCCCGCCTTGGTACTGGCGTTCCCGGCGTTCTCGTAGGTCCCGGCCGGGCCGTCGCCGAGCGCGTCGGGGCCCGGTGCCTCGCGCGCGGTCGCGGACGGGCCGTCGCCCTCCCCGGCCGGCCCGCCCCGGTACGCGGCCCACAGTGCCAGGACCGGCGCGGCGACGACCGTGGCGACCACCGTCGTCGTGACGGCCCGCGCCCGCAGCCGCTCCCGGCGGGCCGCCCGGTCCTTGGGTCCCATCGGGAAGCCGCGCCGGTCGAAACGGGGTACGGCCGCGCCACGCGCGCGTGGCTGGTGCGCCAGGGTCATGTGGAGGGCCGTGCGCGGGGCCTGGAGGACGGGCAGTTCGGCGGGGGTGACCATGGCGCCGGGCCAGCGGCCGGGAACGGCGCGCTCGGCGGTACGACGGCAGCGCGGACAGTCGTCCACGTGCCGGACCAGCTCGCGGCGCAGGGCGGTGCCCAGGACCAGCCGGCCGTCGCCGGTGAGGTGGGCCACGCCGGGACAGCCGCCCGCCTCCACGACGGCGAGGGCCGCGCGGGTGCGCTCGACCTCGCAGGCGGCGGAGGCGAGCAGGTCGCGCGCGGCGGGCGGCTGCATGCCGAGGACGGCGGCGACCTCGTGGGCGGTGAGGTGGTGACGGACGGCGAGTTCCAGGGCCTCGCGCTGCTCCGGAGTGGTACCGGCCGCCTCCGGCCAGGCCAGCAGGGCGAGTTCACGGCGCCGCCGATCCTCGGCCTCCGGCGCGGGAGCCGCCGCCTCCGGGACGCCGCTCCCGGGCCCTTTCCCCACCCCCCTGCCGGCGCTTCTTCCGCCGCTCCTGCCGACACCGGCCCCGAAACCGGCCCCGGCCCCTCTCCCCGCGCCCCTCTCCGCTCCGGCCCGTCCCGCCGCGTGCGCTCCCTGGCGTTTCGGCTTCGGCTCGGCCAGTCTGCGCAGGCACGCCCAGCGGGACAGGGCGTACAGCCAGGCTCTGAGGTCGTCGGCGGAGTCGGGAAGGCGGTGGCCGCGCCGCTCGGCCACCGTGAGGGCGTCGGCGAGGGCGGCGGTGGCCGCGTCGTGGTCGCACAGCACCGACAGACAGTAGGTGAACAGGCCGTCCAGATACGGCTCGTAGCGAGCCGGCGTGCGCTGGGCGATGGCACGCGCGGCGGCGCGGTCGCGCGCCTCACGGACTTCCCGCGCCTCGCGGGCTTCACGGGCCTCATGTGCTGGTCGAGCCTCATGGGCCTCGCGCGCTTCTCCAGCCTCACGGGCCTCTCGTCGTGCGTCACACGCCTCGCTGTGCGCCTGGCGCGCCCCCGTCGTGCGGGTGGTGGTCTCCGGGCTGCTGCTCATCACCCGTGCGACCGTAGGCGTCAGTGGAGTGCCCGTTCCGGAACCTTGAGCAGTTTTAATCCATACGGGTGAAACGATCCCTCATAAGGGGACAGGAAGGCTTTGTTCCACCTTCGGACCCGGTAAGCAGCGGCCGGGAAGCGGTCGCTCCCGCCGCGTTGTCAGTGCCGCGGGCTACGGTTTGCGCATGGCTGCCCGTACCAAGACCACCAAGGACCGCCCGTCGTACCGCTGCACGGAGTGCGGCTGGCAGACGGCCAAGTGGCTCGGCCGCTGCCCCGAATGCCAGGCGTGGGGCACGGTCGAGGAGTACGGCGCGCCCGCGGTCCGCACGACGGCGCCGGGCCGGGTGAGCACCTCCGCGCTGCCCATCGGCCAGGTCGACGGCCGGCAGGCCACCGCCCGCACCACCGGCGTGCCCGAGCTGGACCGGGTGCTCGGCGGCGGTCTCGTGCCGGGCGCGGTGGTCCTGCTCGCGGGCGAGCCGGGCGTCGGCAAGTCCACCCTGCTGCTGGACGTGGCCGCCAAGTCGGCGAGCGCCGAGCACCGCACCCTCTATGTCACCGGCGAGGAGTCCGCGAGCCAGGTGCGGCTGCGCGCCGACCGCATCGGCGCCCTGGACGACCATCTGTACCTGGCCGCGGAGACCGACCTGGCCGCCGTCCTCGGCCATCTGGACGAGGTCAAGCCGTCCCTGCTGATCCTCGACTCGGTGCAGACGGTCGCCTCGCCCGAGATCGACGGCGCGCCCGGCGGCATGGCGCAGGTCCGGGAAGTGGCCGGCGCCCTGATCCGCGCCTCCAAGGAGCGCGGCATGTCCACGCTGCTGGTCGGCCACGTCACCAAGGACGGCGCGATCGCCGGCCCCCGCCTCCTGGAGCACCTGGTGGACGTCGTCCTGCACTTCGAGGGCGACCGGCACGCGCGCCTGCGCCTGGTGCGGGGCGTGAAGAACCGGTACGGGGCGACGGACGAGGTCGGCTGCTTCGAGCTGCACGACGAGGGCATCACGGGCCTCGCCGACCCCAGCGGCCTGTTCCTGACCCGCCGCGCCGAGCCGGTGCCGGGCACCTGCCTGACCGTCACCCTGGAGGGCCGCCGCCCGCTGGTGGCCGAGGTGCAGGCGCTGACCGTGGACTCGCAGATCCCCTCTCCCCGGCGTACGACGTCCGGCCTGGAGACCTCGCGGGTGTCGATGATGCTCGCCGTCCTGGAGCAGCGCGGCCGGATCAGCGCGCTCGGCAAGCGGGACATCTACTCCGCGACGGTCGGCGGGGTGAAGCTGTCGGAGCCCGCCGCCGACCTCGCCGTCGCCCTCGCCCTGGCCTCCGCCGCCAGCGACACCCCGCTGCCGAAGAACCTGGTGGCGATCGGCGAGGTGGGCCTGGCCGGCGAGGTCAGACGGGTCACGGGGGTGCAGCGCAGGCTCGCCGAGGCGCACCGGCTGGGCTTCACGCACGCCCTCGTACCGTCCGACCCGGGGAAGGTGCCGCCCGGCATGAAGGTGCTGGAGGTCGCCGACATAGGGGACGCGCTGCGGGTTCTGCCGCGCTCCCGTCGCCGAGAGGCCCCACGGGAGGCGGAGGAGCGCCGGTAGACTTTGCCCTGGTCTCGCCCGTCCGTACGAACCGAGTGCGGGTGCGGGGGCCGCGTCAGAACCTGCGACCGGAGGAGTGCAGTGGCAGCCAACGACCGGGCAGCGGCTCCCGGCAAGTCCGGTGGGAGTGCCGGTTCCGACGGTCTGATGCGCGCCTCGCTGAGCGCCGTGGCGCCGGGCACGCCCCTGCGCGACGGCCTGGAACGGGTTCTGCGCGGCAACACCGGCGGTCTCATCGTCCTCGGCTCGGACAAGACGGTCGAGGCGATGTGCACGGGCGGGTTCGTGCTGGACGTCGAGTTCACGGCCACCCGGCTGCGGGAGCTGTGCAAGCTGGACGGCGGCATCGTGCTGTCGTCGGACCTGTCGAAGATCCTGCGCGCGGGCGTCCAGCTGGTGCCGGACCCGACGATCCCCACGGAGGAGACGGGCACGCGGCACCGCACGGCGGACCGGGTGAGCAAGCAGGTCGGCTTCCCGGTGGTCTCGGTCTCCCAGTCGATGCGGCTGATCGCCCTGTACGTGGACGGTCAGCGGCGCGTCCTGGAGGACTCGGCGGCGATCCTGTCCCGCGCGAACCAGGCGCTGGCGACGCTGGAGCGGTACAAGCTGCGGCTGGACGAGGTCGCGGGCACGCTGTCGGCGCTGGAGATCGAGGACCTGGTGACGGTCCGGGACGTCTCGGCGGTCGCGCAGCGGCTGGAGATGGTCCGCCGGATCGCCACCGAGATCGCCGAGTACGTGGTCGAGCTGGGCACCGACGGCCGGCTTCTCGCGCTCCAGCTGGAGGAGCTGATCGCGGGGGTCGAGCCGGACCGCGAGCTGGTCGTCCGCGACTATGTGCCCGAGCCGACGGCGAAGCGGTCCCGCACGGTCGAGGAGGCGCTGGCCGAGCTGGACGCGCTGACCCACGCGGAACTGCTGGAACTGGGCACGGTGGCGCGTGCGCTGGGCTACACCGCGTCGCCCGAGTCGCTGGACTCGGCGGTCTCGCCGCGCGGCTTCCGGCTGCTGGCGAAGGTGCCGCGGCTGCCGGGCGCGATCATCGACCGGCTGGTGGAGCACTTCGGGGGCCTGCAGAAGCTGCTGGCCGCGAGCGTGGACGACCTGCAGACCGTGGACGGCGTGGGCGAGGCGCGGGCGCGCAGCGTACGGGAGGGGCTGTCGCGGCTGGCGGAGTCGTCGATCCTGGAGCGGTACGTCTAGAAATTCGGCCGGGCGCCTGACAGCTCGGGTCCTTGTGTCGTACGGCGTGTGCGGATTCGTCGTGGTTGCTCGCGCCCACGCGGCGGAGCCGCATATTGCTACGGCCCCGCGCCCCTTCGGGGCGCTCTTTTCAGTCCGCCGACAGGACGAACGACGCCTGTACCTCGGCCAGGCCCGGAGCCTTGGCCTCCAGCAGGTAGGTGCCGGGCTTGGCCGGGCCGCCGGACGGGGTGCCGCAGTGGGCGGCGCTCGGCTTGCGGTCCCACTTGACGGTGTAGGTGACGCTCTGGCCGGCCGGCACCCGGAAGGCCAGGCTGCCCGGGCCCTTGGGGCAGTCGTCCGAGGACCAGAAGGCGTCGTCGCCGTCCGCCGGGGTGATCGTCAACACCGTGTGGCTCGGACCGAGATCGACCTTGCAGTCCGCCGACGAGCCGTTCTTCGCGGTGAGTTCGAAGGTCGGGGTCTGGTCCGGCGAGTAGGAGTTGCGCACGCTGCGCAGGCCCAACTCCACTGCTGAGGACGGGCAGTCGGGCAGTGCGGAGGAGCCGGGGAGCGCGTCGCCCGCGGCGACGGCGGCACCGGAACCCGGACCCGTGCCGGAGGAACCGGCCGAGCCGGAGGAGCCACCGGCACCGGACGAGCCGCCGGAGCCGCCGGCCGACCCCGTCGCGCCGCCGCCGGAGCTCCCGGAGTCCGCGCCGCCGCCGGTGTCGTCGCCGCCCGACTCGTCGCGTCCGCCCGGGTGTTGGCTGATCGCGGGGCCGGACTGGCTCGGTCCCGGGGTGATGACGTGCGTGGGGTTCTTGCCGTCGGACCCGGAGGTGTTCTTCTTGCCGCCCCCGCCGCCGGTGGTGACGATCAACGTGATCACGAGCGCCAACAGAGCGACCACGGACAGCAGTACGACCCTCCGACGCCAGTAGATGGAGGAGGGAAGCGGCCCGACCGGATTGCGCAGAGATCCCACGCGCAAACTGTACGAGAGATCACCGCGCTTGCTCGCTTCACCCGCCGTGCCGCAGCTAACTTTTCCGGATCATCATTCCGGTAACTGCGTTGGGCGGCACGGTTCTTCATATTTCGCCACGCTCGGTGACCGCGCCCTCACGCACGACGCCCGGCCACCCGTGGCAGGATCGAAGGGCCATGACTGAGAAGCTCCACGCCCCCGTGATCGCCTGGTTCGACGCCCATGCCCGTGACCTCCCCTGGCGCCGCCCGGAGGCGGGCCCGTGGGGCGTGATGGTCAGCGAGTTCATGCTCCAGCAGACCCCGGTGAACCGGGTCCTGCCCGTCTACGAGGAATGGCTGGCCCGCTGGCCGCGCCCCGCCGACCTGGCGAAGGAGGCGCCGGGCGAGGCGGTGCGCGCCTGGGGCCGGCTCGGCTACCCGCGCCGGGCCCTGCGGCTGCACGGCGCCGCGGTCGCCATAACGGAGCGGCACGGCGGGGACGTGCCGACGGACCACGCGCAGCTGCTGGCGCTGCCCGGGATCGGCGAGTACACGGCGGCGGCCGTCGCCTCGTTCGCGTACGGGCAGCGGCACCCGGTGCTGGACACCAATGTGCGGCGGGTGATCGCGCGGGCGGTGACCGGGGTGCAGTACCCGCCGAACGCGACCACGGCCGCCGAGCGCCGCCTGGCGCGGGAGCTGCTGCCCGAGGACGAGCGGACCGCCGCGCGCTGGGCCGCCGCCTCCATGGAGCTGGGCGCGCTGGTGTGCACGGCGAAGAACGAGGGGTGCGGGCGGTGCCCGATCGCCGGGCAGTGCGCCTGGCGGCTGGCGGGCAAGCCGGAGCACTCCGGGCCGCCGCGGCGCGGGCAGACGTACGCCGGCACGGACCGGCAGGTGCGCGGCAAGCTGCTGGCCGTGCTGCGGGAGGCGCACGCGCCGGTGCCGCAGGCGGTGCTGGACCGGGTGTGGCACGAGCCGGTGCAGCGGGCCCGCGCGCTGGACGGGCTGGTCGCGGACGGTCTGGTGGAGCCGCTGCCCGGCGGTCTGTACCGGCTGCCGCTGGGCTGACGCACAGCCAGGTCACAGTCCCACGGTGTCCGTTACGAAGGATCAGAGGCGGCAAAGCCTCCCATAACGGGACGTAACTCCCGCGCGCTCTACCCCGTCGCGGCTTCCGTTACACAACCGACGGATAGCCGATTGCCGGCCGCAGGCTGGTCCGCACAGCCCCGTGACAACCGCTCCGTAGCTTCTTCTCCGTGCCCGGCGGACCACCGGGCGCGGGAACAGCGGGACTTCCGGCACGAGCCGGAGACGCGACGGGGAACGGAGGCGGTTGATCATGGCGCAGGGCGAGGTGCTCGAATTCGAGGAGTACGTCCGCACCCGGCAGGACGCGCTGCTGCGCAGCGCCCGCCGGCTGGTTCCGGACCCGGTCGACGCCCAGGACCTGCTGCAGACCGCGCTGGTGCGGACGTACGGCCGCTGGGAGGGCATAGCCGACAAGCGGCTCGCCGACGCCTATCTGCGCCGGGTCATGATCAACACCCGGACCGAGTGGTGGCGGGCGCGCAAGCTTGAGGAGGTGCCGACCGAGCAGCTGCCGGACGCCTCCGTGGACGACTCCACCGAGCAGCACGCCGACCGGGCCCTGCTGATGGACGTCTTGAAGGTGCTCGCACCGAAGCAGCGCAGTGTCGTGGTGCTGCGACACTGGGAGCAGATGTCCACAGAGGAGACGGCCGCGGCCCTCGGCATGTCGGCCGGTACGGTCAAGAGCACGCTGCACCGGGCGCTCGCCCGGCTCCGGGAGGAGCTGGAGGCCCGCGATCTGGACGCACGCGCGCTGGAGCGTGAGGAGCGGGAGCGTTGCGCGGCCTGACCGGGGCCGGACCCGAAGGGGTCCGAAGGAGTTCACAGGCGGTGATCGCGGTGGGGACCGCGCTCGCCGCCCTCGCCCTTTTCCTCGCCGCCTGTGGCAGCGGGGGCACCGGCGCCCGGGACGAGGGCCCGGCGCACGCCTCGGCCGCGGCGGTGGCCGGCGCCTCCCCCTCCGCGAGCGCCTTCGGCAAGTTCCGGCGGGTGGACGCCGTGGCGCTGCTCAAACGCGACCCCCAGGTGTCACCGGCGGTCAAGCGGGAGCTGAAGCCGTGCGACGGCGACGACTACCAGGTGGACGTCTCGTACGGCGATCTCACCGACGCCCCGGTGGACGACGTCGTCATCAACGTGATGACCTGCGCGGACTGGGTCGGCATCGGCTCGTACGTGTACCGGGACGACAACGGGGTGTTCAAGAACGTCTTCAAGAGCGAGGAGTCCCCGGTCTACGCGGAGATCGACCGCGGCACCCTGTCGGTGACCAGGCAGTATTACGAGCAGGACGATCCGATCTCCAGCCCGTCCGGGGACGTCGTGACCCCCTACACCTGGAAGGCCGGCCGGTTCGTCCCGGGCAAGCCCACCCGCAACGAGTACGGCAAGTCCGCCGACGGGTCCCCGCGGCCCGTGCCGGCCACCTGATCCCCCACACGCACACCACGAGGACTGAGAGCACCGGGATGGCAGACCAGACCCACGTCCTGTTCGTCGAGGACGACGACGTCATCCGCGAGGCCACCCAGCTCGCCCTGGAGCGGGACGGCTTCGCGGTCACCGCGATGCCCGACGGCCTGTCGGGCCTGGAGGCGTTCCGGGCGAACCGTCCCGACATCGCCCTGCTGGACGTCATGGTGCCGGGCCTGGACGGGGTCAGCCTGTGCCGGCGGATCCGGGACGAGTCCACCGTGCCGGTGATCATGCTGTCGGCGCGCGCCGACTCCATCGACGTCGTCCTCGGCCTGGAGGCGGGCGCCGACGACTACGTGACCAAGCCGTTCGACGGTGCCGTGCTGGTCGCCCGGATCCGCGCCGTGCTGCGCCGCTTCGGGCACGCCGGCGGGGAGCGGGCGCAGGAGTCCGGGGACGCGGTCACCGGCACGCTGACCTTCGGGGACCTGGAGATCGACACCGACGGCATGGAGGTACGGCGGGCCGGGCGGCCGGTGGCGCTCACCCCGACCGAGATGCGGCTGCTGCTGGAGTTCTCCTCCGCGCCGGGCACCGTGCTCTCCCGCGACAAGCTGCTGGAACGCGTGTGGGACTACGGCTGGGGCGGGGACACCCGGGTCGTGGACGTGCATGTCCAGCGGCTGCGGCAGAAGATCGGCCAGGACCGGATCGAGACGGTCCGTGGCTTCGGCTACAAGCTGAAGGCCTGAGCGGGGCGGTATGCGGGGGATCCTGCGGAACCCGGTCCGGCGCATGGAGCGCGCGGGACTGCGCACGGGGCTCAGATGGAAGCTGAGCGCGGCGATCGCGCTGGTGGCCGGTCTGGTGGCGGTCGTGCTCAGCCTGGTCGTGCACAACGCGGCCCGGGTCTCGATGCTGGACAACGCGCGCGAGCTGGCCAACGACCGCTTGGTGCTGGCCCAGCGCAACTACGAGCTGAACCGGGGACCGGTCTTCCCCTACGTCAAGGTGGACGACCCCGAGCTGCCGGACGCGCTGCGCGAGAGCGTCGGGCGCAGCCGGCGGGCCAGCGATGTCTCCCGGCACGGCGAGGACCCGGACATCTGGGCGGCCGTGCCGGTCAAGGGCGGGCATGTGCTGTCCGTGCACATGCACCTGCCCGACCGCAGCGTCGACATGCTCAGGGATCTGGACCAGGCCCTGGTCATCGGCTCGGTCGCGGTGGTGCTCGGCGGCAGCGCGCTCGGCGTGCTGATCGGCGGCCAGCTGTCGCGCCGGCTGCGGAAGGCCGCGGCGGCGGCGAACCGGGTCGCCAAGGGCGAGACCGACGTACGGGTGCGGGAGGCCATCGGCGGGGTCGTACGCGACGAGACCGACGATCTGGCGCGCGCGGTGGACGCCATGGCGGACGCGCTGCGGCAGCGGCTGGAGGCCGAGCGGCGGGTCACGGCCGACATCGCGCACGAGCTGCGCACCCCGGTGACCGGACTGCTGACGGCGGCCGAGCTGCTGCCGCCCGGCCGGCCCACGGAGCTGGTCCTGGACCGGGCCAAGGCGATGCGCACGCTGGTCGAGGACGTGCTGGAGGTGGCCCGGCTGGACAGCGCCTCGGAGCGGGCGGAACTCCAGGACATCATGCTGGGCGAGTTCGTGGCGCGCCGGGTGGCGGCCAAGGACCCGGACGTGGCCGTACGGGTGGTGCACGAGTCGGAGGTCACCACCGATCCGCGGCGCCTGGAGCGGGTGCTGTTCAATCTGCTCGCCAACGCGGCCCGGCACGGCCGGCCGCCGGTCGAGGTCAGCGTGGAGGGCCGGGTCATCCGGGTCCGCGATCACGGCCCCGGCTTCCCCGAGGAGCTGCTGGCCGAGGGGCCGAGCCGGTTCCGCACCGGCAGCAAGGACCGCGCCGGTCAGGGCCACGGGCTGGGCCTGACCATCGCGGCCGGCCAGGCCCGGGTGCTCGGCGCCCGGCTGACCTTCCGCAACGTACGCCCCGCCGGCACGCCCGCCGGCACGCCCGCGGAGGGCGCGGTGGCCGTCCTGTGGCTGCCGGAGCACGCCCCGACCAACACGGGCAGCTATCCGGTGCTTCCGGTGTCCGGGGCGGGTTAGAGACTGGGGGACCCGGAATACCGCTGGGAGCAGGCCAGTTGATCACGGTCGACCCTGTCCGCCCACGGACCGTACGGAGCGCCGATGAGCAGCCGCACCCCCTCCACCGACCCCGGACCGGGCACCCCGGCGCTGCGGGGACGCACCGTGGTCCTGATCGGCGGGGGATCGGGCATCGGGCTGCGGGTGGCGCACCAGGCCGTGGCGGCGGGTGCGGAGGTGGTGCTCGGCGGGCGGACACCGGCCCGGCTGGCCGCCGCCGCGCGGGAACTGGGACCGGCGGCCTCCTGGCGGACCGTGGACACCACCGACCGGGCGTCGCTGGCCGCTTTCTTCGCACCGCTGGAGCGGGTGGACCACCTGTTCACCTCCGCCGCCTCCTACCGGGTGGGCCCGATGCTCGGCCTCAGCGACGAGGACGCCGAGAGCCCGTTCGTCTCCAAGTTCTGGGGGCAGTACCACGCCGTCCGGCAGGCCGCGCCGAAGCTGGCCGCCGACGGCTCGGTGGTCCTGATGTCCGGCGCGGCCGGTGCCCGCCCGCCGGCGCCCGCGCCCGCCTACGCGGCCTGCAACGCCGCGATCGAGGGGCTGGGGCGCGGTCTGGCGGTCGAGCTGGCGCCGGTCCGGGTCAACGTCGTCTCGCCCGGCACCGTCGACGGCAACCTGTGGGCGGGCCGTCCCGCCGCGGACCGGGAGGCCGCGTTCGCGCAGTACCGCAGGGACACGCTGCTGCACCGGCTCGCCACGGAGGACGAGATCGCGCAGGCCGTGGTGTTCCTGTTCACCAACGGCTTCACCACCGGCTCGACGCTGTACCCCGACGGCGGCTACACACTGCGCTGACCGGCACCCCGGGGGCCTCGGTCGGCAGCGCCGGCTCGTCACCGTAGGCGGGGCCGGGCGCCGGGCGCTGGAAGGCCCCTTGGAGACGGCCGAAGGCCCCGGTGGCGGACACGCACCGGGGCCTTCGGGACCGAGCCTCCTGGACCAGGGCCTCGGAGACCGGGGAGACCGGGCCGGCTCGGGCGGACACGCGCCCGCCGGAGCCTTCCGGGCCGGGAGGATCAGACGGCCTCCACCATCGGCTGCGGTGCCGCCTCCGCGCCCTCGCCGGCCGCCTTCGGACCGCCCTTCAGCGGCACCTCCTTGACGAACAGGGCCGCGATCAGCACCGGCACCGCGATCACGGCGCCGAGCAGGAACGCGGAGTGCGTTCCGGAGGACACCGCGTGCTGATATGCCTCGCGGGCCGCCGCCGGCAGTTTGGCCAGGCTGTCCGCGTCCAGCTGCGCCGACTTGGCGGTCATCTTCGCGCCGACCGTGCCGGCCCGCTCGGCCATGACGTCCTGGACGCGGTGGTTGAACAGCGCGCCCATGATGGCGACGCCGAAGGAGGAGCCGAGCGTGCGGAACAGGGTGGCCGAGGAGGAGGCCACGCCCATGTCCTTCATCTGCACGCTGTTCTGCGCGACCAGCATGGTGATCTGCATCAGGCAGCCCATGCCCGCGCCGACCACGGCCATGTAGACGCCAGAGGTGAACCGGCTCGTGCCGGTGTCCATCGTCGACAGCAGGTACAGGCCGACGATCATCAGGGCGCCGCCGGCGATCGGGAACATCTTGTACCGGCCGCTGTTGGTGGTGATCCGTCCGGCGACCATCGAGGTCAGGAGCATCGCGCCGAGCATCGGCAGGAGCAGCAGACCGGAGTTGGTCGCGGACGCGCCCTGCACGGCCTGCTGGTACAGCGGCAGGAAGAGGGTGGCGCCGAACATCACGAAGCCGGTGATGAAGCCGATGACGGCCATCAGGGTGAAGTTGCGGCTCTTGAAGATGTGCAGCGGCACCACCGGCTCGGCGGCCTTGGTCTGCCAGAACACGAACCCGATCAGCGCGGCCACGCCGATGCCGGTCAGCTCCATGATCCGCGCGGAGGTCCAGGCGTACTCGGTGCCGCCCCAGGTGGTGACCAGCACGATCGCGGTGATGCCGACGGTCAGCAGGACGACACCCAGGTAGTCGATGCCCGCCTTGGACCGCTTCTTCGGCAGCTGGAGCACGACGGTGACCAGCGCGAGGGCGACCGCGCCCAGCGGCAGGTTGATGTAGAAGGCCCAGCGCCATCCCCAGTTGTCGGTGATGGTGCCGCCGACCAGCGGACCGCCGATCATGGCCAGCGCCATGACGCCGGCCATCATGCCCTGGTACTTGCCCCGCTCCCGGGGCGGCACCAGGTCGCCGATGATCGCCATGACGCCGACCATGAGGCCGCCGGCGCCGAGCCCCTGCACGGCCCGGAAGCCGATCAGCTGGCCCATGTCCTGGGCCATGCCGCTCAGCGCCGAGCCGATGAGGAAGATCACGATGGAGCCGAGGAAGGCGCCCTTGCGCCCGTACATGTCGCCGACCTTGCCCCAGACCGGCGTGGAGGCCGCGGTGGCGAGGGTGTAACCGGTGACGACCCAGGAGAGGTGCTCCAGACCGCCCAGGTCACCCACGATCGTGGGCATCGCCGTGCCGACGATCATGTTGTCGAGCATCGCGAGCATCATCGCGATCATGAGCGCGAGCAACACCACTCGCACGCTTCGGGGGCGTTTGCCCGCTATAACGTCTTCTGCCGTGTCCGCCATCGTCTTTCCGTTTCCCCCACGGGGCGATACTTACTTGCCGCCCGGCTAGTTCTCAGTACACTGGGACGGTAGAGGGATTACTAGCCGGGCGTCAAGTAAGTTTCCGTGGGGGCCCGAGGAGTACGAGGATGGGCGGCACCATGGACGGCACCAAGCAGCAGCGCCGCGGCAACACCCGCCAGCGCATCCAGGACGTTGCCCTCGAGCTCTTCGCGGAGCAGGGGTACGAGAAGACCTCCCTGCGGGAGATCGCCGAGCGCCTCGACGTCACCAAGGCGGCGCTGTACTACCACTTCAAGACGAAGGAAGAGATCATCGTCAGCCTCTTCGAGGATCTGACGAAACCGATCGAGGACCTGATCGAGTGGGGCAGACGGCAGCCGGGCACCCTGGAGACCAAAGAGGAGATCATCCGCCGCTACAGCGAGGCGCTCGCGGGCGCGGAACCGCTCTTCCGCTTCATGCAGGAGAACCAGGCGACGGTCCGTGAGCTGCGCATCGGTGACACCTTCAAGGACCGGATGCGCGGGCTGCGGGACATCCTCATCACGCCCGAGGCGGAGCTGGTGGACCAGGTCCGCTCGGTCAGCGCGATGTTCACGCTGCACGCCGGGATGTTCGTGCTCCAGGACGTCGAAGACGACCCCGAGAAGAGGCGCGAGGCCGTTCTCGAAGTCGCCCTGGACATGATCCGGCAGGCGCACGAACACGCCCGCCACAAGGGGGACTAGGTCCCGTCGCCGAACGACAGGGCCTGGGTCAGACCGTCACACCGTGGGCGCGCAGGAAGGCGGCCGGGTTGACGGCGGAGCCGTAGTTCGGGGTGGTGCGGATCTCGAAGTGCAGGTGGGGACCGGTGGAGTTGCCGGTGGAGCCCGACAGCGCGATGTGCTGGCCGGTCGCCACGACCTGGCCGATCCGCACATCGATGCGGGACAGGTGCGCGTACTGCGAGTAGGTGCCGTTGCCGTGCTTGATGACGATGGCGTTGCCGTACGCCGGGCCGTCACCGGCGCCGTTGGGGCCGGCCTTGACGACGGTGCCGCCGTGCACGGCGACGACCTCGGTGCCGGTCGGCACGGCGAAGTCCTGGCCGCTGTGCTTGGCGACCCAGTGGCTGCCGGCCTGCATGTAGCCGGCGGAGAGCGTGTAGTGCTTCACCGGGTCGACCCAGGACGTGGCGGACGCGGTGGCGGCGCTCGCGACCCCGGTGCCCAGCACGGCCGTGGCGCCGAAACCGGCGGCCAGGACGGCCACGCGGGTGCGGAGCGAGGACGTACGGGCGGAGCGGGACGTGAAGCGTCGGAACATCGTGACCTCGTGAGTTCGGGGACTGGTCGGCCACCCGGTGCGCGAACGTCCACGAGGACATCCACCGAAGCGGCCATTACTTGGTAACCGAGCACCCCGAAGCCTGACAAAGGGCCCAACTACGGCGGTGAGTAGTAGATGCCCTACTAAAACGGCGATTCCGGCACTTTCCCCACCCGGCAGGCACCGCGCCTGACGTCGGGCTTTTCTCTGCCTTCCGCCGCAACTTCCGCACTAAAAGTCCGTTTTATCCGCCTATTTCCATCTACCGGGCGCCTTAGTAGGTGACTTACGTCCTGTGCGGCACATCACCGGCCGGATAAACGGGCAGGGGCGGAATTGTGACGCAGACCTCTATTCACCTACCGTCCGGTAACCCTACGGTTCCTCTCGCGCCACCCTCGGCTCAGATCATGCCCCTGACATTCAGGACGCGTACGGACGCGCGTCCGGACGTGAGAGGACCCCCACCGATGACCAGACGCCCCTGGGCGCGCCGAAGCTCCGTGACCGCCGTCTCCATCGCCGCGCTGGCCGCCCTGGCCGTAGGGACCGCCCCGGCCGTACAGGCGGCGGACGGCACGCCGCCGGCCCCGGCCCGCTCCGTGGCCACCGCCACCGCCACCGCCGCCTCCGCGAAGGTCGACTACGCCACCTGGCAGAAGGACTGCCAGGCCGTCATGGACCAGGCCCTGCCCTACCTGAAGCAGCGCATCGCCGCCGCCCGGCCCGGCGAGAAGCAGGCGATCGTCTTCGACATAGACAACACCACGCTGGAGACCGACTTCGGCTTCAGCTACCCCCAGCCCGCCAACCGGCCCGTCCTGGACGCCGCCCGCTACGCCCAGGAGCACGGCGTCTCCCTCTTCTTCGTCACCGCCCGCCCCGGCGTCCTGTACTGGCCCACCGAGTACAACCTCGAACACGACGGCTACGAGGTCTCCGGCCTGTACGTCCGCGGCCTGAGCGACCTCTTCAAGGACGTCGCCGCCTACAAGACCGCCCAGCGCGTCGGCATCGAGAACGACGGCTACACGATCATCGCCAACATCGGCAACAACGCCACGGACCTCTCCGGCGGCCACGCCGAGAAGACCTTCAAGCTGCCCGACTACGACGGCCAGTTGTCGTAACCCCCACCGCGCACCCTTGGCTAGGCTCCCTCCGTACGCGGTACGCACACGGGGGTGACGGATGGAGCCGGTCGTACTGGGCGGCAAGCTGGTCTCCGGCTTGATCGGCCCGCTGGTGAGGAAGCTGTTCGTCCAGGACGGCCCGGGCGCGGGCCTGGTCGACCGGCCGGTACGGCTGTCGGCACTGGTGTCGTTCCGGGGCGAGAAGCGGACACTGGGCGAGAAGGAGGTCCACCGGCTCGCCGAACGGATCGTGACCCAGGCGGTGGAGTCACCGGGCGAGCCCCCGTTCCCCGCCGACGAGCAGACGGCGGTCGCCGACGCGCTCGCCCGCCGCCTGCTCGCCCTCGGCGACCTGGAGATGGACGACGTACAGGCCGTACGGCTGGGCAGCGCGGAACTCGCCCGGCTGCTGCTGCGCCACGCCCCGCCGCCGGACGGCCTGTCCGCCGACGCCCACGCCTTCCTCGACTCCGCCACCGAGTGGGCCTGCCTGCACATCCTGGAGTTCTTCACCCGGCGGTCCACCTTCGTGGCCCGCACCCTGGTCGAGCAGAGCCGGGCGCAGGCGGAGCTCATAGCGAAGGTGGACGAGCTGATCGCCCGCACCCCGCGCCCCGACGCCCGCGACGCGGCCTTCGAACGCCGCTACCTCCCCTACCTCGCCGACCGCCACGACCACATCACCATCTACGGCATCGACCTGCGCGACTCCCCCGACCGCTGGCCGCTCCAAGTCGCCTATCTGAGCCTGGAGGCGACCACCGAGGAGGAGCGGCCGTCCGACCTGGAGCCCCATGGGCACCCGCCCGCCGCGCCCGGCCGGCTGCCCGCCGAGGAGGCGCTGGCCGGCGGCTCCCGGGTGCTGCTGCGCGGGGACGCCGGCTCCGGCAAGACGACGCTGGTGCAGTGGCTGGCGGTCACCGCGGCCCGTGACGCCGGCCGGATCCCGTACGTCCTGCCGCTGCGCACCCTGATCCGCACCGGCCCTCTGCCCGCGCCGGACGGCTTCCTGGCGGCGGTGGGCTGCCCGCTGACCCCGCCCCAGGGCTGGGCCGAGCGCGTCCTGGCCGCGGGCCGGGGCCTGATCCTGGTCGACGGCCTGGACGAGATCCCGGCCGCCGACCGCCACCGCACCCGCGACTGGCTGCGCTCCCTGCTCGCGGCCTACCCCGGCAACGCCGTCCTCCTGACCTCCCGCCCGACCGCCGTACGCCCCGACTGGCTCGCCGACGAGGGCTTCCGGGAACTGACCCTGGCCCCGATGCGTCGCGCCGAGGTGGCCACGTTCGTGCACCGCTGGCACGAGGCCGCGCGGGCACCGGAGTACGAACAGCCGCTCCTGGACTCCCTGCGCACCAAGCGCGACTTGGCCCGGCTGGCCACCAACCCCCTGATGTGCGGCCTGATCTGCGCCCTGCACCGCGAGCGGCGGGGTTATCTCCCCACCGGTCGCAAGGAGTTGTACGACGCGGCCCTCACCATGCTCCTCGCCCGCCGGGACCGGGAGCGGGGCATGGGTGCCGAGCTGGGCGAGGAGGCCCAGCTGGAACTGCTCCAGCGGCTGGCGTACGCGCTGGTGCTGAGCGGCCGTACGGAGATGGACCTCGATACGGCCGAGGGAATCGTGGAGCGCTGCCTGCCCACGATCGCGTCGGCGTCCGGGGACGCGGCGACGGTACTGCGGGCGCTGCTCCTGCGCAGCGGCCTGCTGCGACAGCCGGCGCAGGGCGTGGTCCACTTCGTCCACCGCACCTTCCAGGACTACCTGGGCGCGCGCTACGCGGTGGAGGAGGGCCACCTGGACGTCCTCGTCAGCCACGCCGACGACACCCAGTGGGAGGACGTCATCCGCATGGCGGTGGCCCACGCCCGGCCACGCGAACGGGCGTCGGTCCTCCGGCAGTTGCTGGCCCGCGACACCCCACGCCTGACCCTGCTGGCCCTGGCCTGCCTGGAACACGCGACGGCCCTGGACCCGGCCGTGCGGGCGGAGGTCGAGCAACGGGCGGGCGCGCTGATACCGCCCAGGACGACGGAGGACGCTCACGCCCTGGCGGAGGCGGGCCCGCTGGTACTGGAACTGCTGCCGGGGCCGGAGGGACTGACGGCCGAGGAGGCACACGGGGTCACGGTCACCGCCTCCCTGCTCGGGGAGGAGGAGCCGGAGGGGGCACTGACGGTACTGCGACGGTTCCGGGACCACCCGGACCTTGATGTGCGGCGGCAGCTCGTGGGCACGTGGGGGCGCTTCGACGCCGGTGTCTACGCGGCCGAGGTGCTGGACCACCTGGACCGCACGGATCTCATCCTGACCTGCGAGACGGCCGAAAAGCGCGCGGAAGTGGCCCGGATGCGTCCCTGGCAACGCCTGCACTTCCTGGGCCCGCACCGGATCGAGGACATCGTCGCCGCGGTGCCGGCACCCGAGACGGTGCTGGCGCTCACCCTGTCGGGCAATCCGTATCTCACCTGTCTGTGCGCCCTGACGCGGTTCCGCTCCCTGCGGGCTCTGTCGGTGTACGGCTGCCCCCCGGCACATGGTGTGGACCGCCTCGCCGAGCTGCCGCTCGTTCAGTTCGACTGCTCGGGCATCGCCGATCCGACGCAACTGCGTACCCTGCGATCACTCGCCAGACTCGCCGTGACCCAGCGGCTGCCGGGCACCGATCTCGGCCAAATCTTGCCGGTCGACGCTCCACTGCGGTTCCTCCATCTCGGTGGGGACAGCACCGAGAGCACAGGACTGCGCGGACTGGAGCGCTTGGCGGGATTGCGCACGCTGAGTCTCGGGCTGCTGACCGCGGAGCTGACGGCCGACGACTGGAGACGTGTCACCGAACTGCCCGGGCTCGTCCGGCTCCATCTGCAGGGGAACTCCTGCCGGGGCCTGCACCACATGCCGGAACTCCCTGGCATTCAAGAGGTGCGCATTTCCTCGTCATTCGACGTGGAAGAGCTGTCCGTCCTGGCCTCCAGGCTGCCGGGCCTGCGCTCGGTGGTCCTGGTGACCCGTCCCGGCCATTCCTTCCCCGTCTCCCACGTCGCCCATCTCTTCCCCTACGCCGAAGTCACCCTGGAACAACGCTGAAGGGGCCGGCGCCCAAAGGCACCGGCCCCTTCACCCGGCTGAACCGCCGGAGGCTTACGCGTCCTTGCTCAGGTTGGGACCAGCCCCACCCGCGGCCTGCTCGATCGGCGGGACGTCCGGCAGGGCCGACTTCTCCTCACCGCGGAAGGTGAAGGTGGCGGCGTCGCCCTCGCCCTCGGTGTCCACGACCACGATGTGACCGGGGCGCAGCTCGCCGAAGAGGATCTTCTCCGAGAGCGTGTCCTCGATCTCGCGCTGGATCGTGCGGCGCAGCGGCCGGGCGCCCAGCACCGGGTCGTAACCCTTCTTGGACAGCAGCTCCTTGGCGGACTGGGACAGTTCGATGCCCATGTCCCGGTCCTTCAGGCGCTCGTCCACCTTGCCGACCATGAGGTCGACGATCCGCAGGATGTCCTCCTGCGTGAGCTGCGGGAAGACGACCACGTCGTCGACGCGGTTGAGGAACTCGGGGCGGAAGTGCTGCTTCAGCTCGTCCGACACCTTGTTCTTCATGCGCTCGTAGTTGGTCTTCGTGTCACCCGCGGCGGCGAAGCCGAGGTTGAAGCCCTTGGAGATGTCCCGGGTGCCGAGGTTGGTCGTCATGATGATGACCGTGTTCTTGAAGTCCACGACCCGGCCCTGGGAGTCGGTCAGCCGACCGTCCTCCAGGATCTGCAGCAGCGAGTTGAAGATGTCCGGGTGGGCCTTCTCGACCTCGTCGAACAGGACGACCGAGAACGGCTTGCGGCGGACCTTCTCCGTCAGCTGGCCGCCCTCCTCGTAGCCCACGTAGCCGGGGGGCGAACCGAAGAGGCGCGAGACCGTGTGCTTCTCGCTGAACTCCGACATGTCGAGGGAGATCAGCGCGTCCTCGTCACCGAAGAGGAACTCGGCGAGCGCCTTGGACAGCTCGGTCTTACCGACACCGGACGGGCCGGCGAAGATAAACGAACCACCCGGACGCTTCGGGTCCTTCAGACCCGCGCGCGTACGGCGGATCGCCTTCGACAGCGCCTTGACGGCGTCGTTCTGGCCGATGACCCGCTTGTGCAGCTCCTCCTCCATGCGGAGCAGGCGGCTGGACTCCTCCTCGGTCAGCTTGAAGACCGGGATGCCGGTGGCCGTGGCGAGGACCTCGGCGATCAGCTCGCCGTCGACCTCGGCGACGACGTCCATGTCGCCGGCCTTCCACTCCTTCTCCCGCTTCGCCTTGGCGGCCAGGAGCTGCTTCTCCTTGTCGCGCAGGGAGGCGGCCTTCTCGAAGTCCTGCGAGTCGATCGCGGACTCCTTGTCCCGGCGGACGGCGGCGATCTTCTCGTCGAACTCGCGCAGGTCCGGCGGAGCGGTCATCCGGCGGATGCGCATCCGGGAGCCGGCCTCGTCGATCAGGTCGATCGCCTTGTCCGGCAGGAAGCGGTCCGAGATGTAGCGGTCGGCCAGGGTGGCCGCCTGGACCAGGGCCTCGTCGGTGATGGAGACGCGGTGGTGCGCCTCGTACCGGTCGCGCAGGCCCTTGAGGATCTCGATCGTGTGCGGCAGGGACGGCTCGGCGACCTGGATGGGCTGGAAGCGGCGCTCCAGGGCCGCGTCCTTCTCCAGGTGCTTGCGGTACTCGTCCAGCGTGGTCGCACCGATGGTCTGGAGCTCACCGCGGGCCAGCATCGGCTTGAGGATGCTCGCGGCGTCGATGGCGCCCTCGGCGGCACCCGCACCGACCAGCGTGTGCAGCTCGTCGATGAACAGGATGATGTCGCCGCGGGTGCGGATCTCCTTGAGGACCTTCTTCAGGCGCTCCTCGAAGTCACCGCGGTAGCGGGAGCCGGCGACCAGGGCGCCGAGGTCCAGCGTGTAGAGGTGCTTGTCCTTGAGGGTCTCGGGCACCTCGCCCTTGACGATGGCCTGGGCGAGGCCCTCGACGACGGCGGTCTTGCCGACGCCGGGCTCACCGATCAGGACCGGGTTGTTCTTCGTACGGCGGGACAGCACCTGCATGACCCGCTCGATCTCCTTCTCGCGCCCGATGACCGGGTCGAGCTTGGACTCACGAGCGGCCTGGGTGAGGTTCCGGCCGAACTGGTCCAGGACGAGAGAGGTCGAGGGGGTGCCCTCGGCCGGGCCGCCCGCGGTGGCGGTCTCCTTGCCCTGGTAACCGGAGAGCAGCTGGATGACCTGCTGCCGCACCCGGTTGAGGTCTGCGCCCAGCTTGACCAGGACCTGGGCGGCGACGCCCTCGCCCTCGCGGATCAGGCCGAGCAGGATGTGCTCCGTGCCGATGTAGTTGTGGCCCAGCTGAAGGGCCTCGCGGAGCGAAAGCTCCAGGA
This sequence comes from Streptomyces sp. DSM 40868, assembly GCF_011820545.1. Lineage (NCBI taxonomy): Bacteria > Bacillati > Actinomycetota > Actinomycetes > Kitasatosporales > Streptomycetaceae > Streptomyces > Streptomyces sp. DSM 40868. Next base: position 5,009,483 of record NZ_CP050504.1, on the reverse strand, counting down.
CCTTCTTGGCACGGGGGGTGAAGGGAATGTGGCCGGACGGGGCCTGCTGGCCCTGACCGATGATCTCCTCCACCTGCTGGCGGACCGCCTCAAGCGAAATGCCGAGGCTCTCCAGGGCCTTAGCGGCGACACCTTCGCCCTCGTGGATGAGACCCAGGAGGATGTGCTCGGTGCCGATGTAGTTGTGGTTGAGCATCCGGGCTTCTTCCTGAGCCAGGACGACAACCCGCCGCGCGCGGTCGGTGAACCTCTCGAACATCGTTAATCGCTCCTCAGAGCGGTCAGGCAGTGGGGGGGAACTTCCCCTCCCTGTCCTTCCGCAGCTTAGTCCCGCAAGCGGGGACCGCTCATTCCAACTGCCGACACCGTCGATGGCCTCCTGACCGTGTGCGCCGACATCTGCTCCAACCCGATGGTGCGAGACGATGTTCCCGCAGGCCAGGCAGTTACCCCACTCGCCAGTACGCCGTTGGCGAACGTGAGACGGCCTGTCCTGCGTGTCGCCCCCTCCCACTAGGGATGTCTTACCCGCAGGGACTGACACTCCATGCCGCGCGCACCGGTTCCCTCCGCTATGGGCGAACAACCTTGCGCCTCCCCGGACCCCCACACATCCCCTCCTCCGGCACTGAGCGCAGCCGTCGGGGCACCCAGCGTAACCCGGATGCCGTTGCGGCGGTTGCACTTGGCATGGCTGGACCGGTCCCCGTGACACCCGCGATTCCCCTCCCCCGACAGCCCGTCGTCCCGGACCCATCGGCGGCCGGCGGCCCCGGCGCCGACGTCGGCCCGGACGCCGGGGCCCGGCACTGGTACGAGAGCGGACTGGGCTGGCCGACCGTGCCCGGACGGCCGTTGCGGCTGGTCACGGGGGTGCGGTTCGACGTGCTGGAGGTGCCGGCCGAGGCGGGCGCCCAAGCGCTCCGGCATCTCGCGCCGGGCTCCCCGGTGATCCTCCGGGGCGACCGCATGGAGCTGCTGGTGGCGCCGGGCGGCGCGGAGGAGCTGCCGGGACTGCTGGAGTGGCTGGAGTGGGCCCCGGTGTCCCTGGACCTGCGGGCCCTGGGGCCCGGCGGCACGCTGGAGGCTCCGGCGCCGGCCGGCCCCGCGTGGGCCGCGTCCGGGCGGGCGGCGTCAGCGCAGGGGGCCGCTGTGTGGCTGCGGCCCCCCGGGCCGGGACGCGAGGACGTCGAGGCCTCGCTGCCGGCCATGCCGGGCATGCCGGGCATGCCGGGTACGACGGCCGCTCCGGCCCTGGGGCGCGAGGGGAGCGCCCCCGATCTGGTGCGGCTGGTGGACACGGTGGCAGCGCACTGTCACCGGGTCCGGCTGCGACGCGGGTGCGCCGGGCGCCCCGCCGATCGGCGGGATCAGCCGTTGGCCTTCTCGTAGGCCTCACGGATCGACGCGGGAACACGGCCGCGGTCGTTGACCTCGTAACCGTTCTCCTTGGCCCAGGCGCGGATGGCCGCGGTGTCCTGGTTGCCGCCGGAAGCGGCACGCGCCTTTCCACGCCCGCCGGAAGCACGGCCACCGGTACGGCGCCCGCCCTTCACATAGGGCTCCAGAAGACCGCGCAGCTTGTCCGCGTTGGCGGTCGTGAGATCGATCTCGTACGTCTTGCCGTCCAGCGCGAACGTCACGGTCTCGTCCGCCTCGCCGCCGTCGAGGTCGTCGACAAGAAGGACCTGAACCTTCTGTGCCACCGCATTTCCTTTCATCGATAACGTTGAGGACCAGGGGGTGTGCGGCGTCCGCCGTTTCGCCGCCCCTGTTATATGCAGTACTGCAGTACGTCGGAAAGCAAACCGCTTTTGCCGGAAAAACACAAACCCTCGGCGGCGACTCCGCACCCCGACCCCGCCCGGAAACATGCGCGTTTCGGACATAGGGCACCAGGGCATTGGCGATCACAGATGCAGAAGCATCCGGCTGTTGCCCAAGGTGTTCGGCTTCACTCGTTCGAGACCGAGGAACTCCGCGACGCCCTCGTCATAGGAACGCAACAGCTCCGCGTAGACATCGGTGTCGACCGGCGTCTCGCCGATCTCCACGAAGCCGTGCTTCCCGAAGAAGTCCACTTCGAAGGTCAGGCAGAAAACCCGGCGAACGCCGAGCCAGCGTGCGGTCTCCAGCAACTTCTCCAGCAACTGATGGCCCACGCCGGCGCCCTTGAGGCCGGGCTTCACCGCCAGAGTCCGCACTTCCGCCAGGTCCTCCCACATGACGTGCAGCGCACCGCAGCCGACCACCTCGGCGTTGTCATCGCGTTCGGCGACCCAGAACTCCTGGATGTCCTCGTAAAGCGTGACGGTCGCTTTGTCGAGCAGGATGCGGTCGCGGACGTAGGCGTCGAGGAGGCGGCGCACGGCCGGGACATCGCTGGTCCGGGCCCGCCGGACGGTGATGGCTTTTGCGGAGACTTCGGGACGCTCTGCTGACATGAGCGGACGCTATCGCCCGTCGGCGTCCTCTGCCGAGCCGGGGTTCTCCTCTTGCCGGGCTTCGGCGGCTTCCGGTTGCCGGGCTTCCGGGGCTTCCCGGGTTTCTTCCGGGCCCTGGACGATGCGTACGGCGTCTCTGAGGGCCTGGCGCTGTTCCTCGCTCATCATGCCGAAGAAGGCGACGAGAGCGGCGGCCGGGTTGTCACTCTGGGACCAGGCGTCGTTCATCAGGGCCGCGGCGTACGCGGCACGTGTCGACACGGCCTCATATCGATAGGCCCGGCCTTCCGCCTCACGGCGCACCCAGCCCTTCTGATGGAGATTGTCCAAAACGGTCATCACGGTGGTGTACGCGATCGACCGTTCCTGCTGGAGGTCTTCCAGGACTTCTCGAACGGTCACCGGGCGGTTCCACTTCCACACCCGCGTCATGACCGCGTCTTCGAGTTCTCCCAATGGGCGAGGCACAGCTCAGAACAATAGTGGGAGATCCGCCCAATGGCGTGCCGGACGTGCGCTATGACCACAAACCCGAGCAAAAAGGGCGCGTGGCCGGAAAGAGCGGCCCGGGTGACGGTGGGCACGCCGGTACGACTGGCGGTACGCGGGCGGCCGAGCGCAGACGGAACCCACGGCCGGGCCGTCCGCGTCGCGGGCCCGTTGCCGGGGTGGGGCTCAGCCGGAGTTCCGTCCGGCCGGGATTTCGCTCAGGCGCCGGCGGCGGGGCTCTCGGGCGCGGCGTCCGCGCGGGCGAGCGCGGCGTCGACGGCCGCGTCCTCCTTGGTCTTGGCGGCCCCACCCTGGGTCTTCACGATCACCCTGACCACACCGATGAAGAACACGGCCATGACGACCGGGGGCACGAGCGCGGAGACGTAGTCCATGCCCTCCAGAGTAGCCACGGGGGAACGGGCGAAAGGGGCGGGGTGTACGAACCCCCCGCCGCGTGTTTCAGGGCCCCCGCACACAGAGCCACCCGCATCACCCGGCCGTGAAAGCCGCACGGGTGGTGCGGGTGGGAACGACGAGCCCGGCCGGAGGGCGGGTCAGACCGCGGCCAGCTGCTGCGGAGCGGGCGGCGGTGTCGGCTTGCGCCGCGGAAAGACCTCCCCCGGCGTGGGAATGGGCCGCTTCGGCTCCCCCGGCTTCCGCTTCCCCGGTTCCGGACCCGGCCGCTCCGCCGGGGGCACCGGCGGCTCCTCGGCCGCCCCGTCCTCCCGTCGCGCCCCGGACTCCCCCGCGCCGCCCGCGAGGGCCAGCAGACGCGTCCGCGCGGGCGGCACGGCGGGCGCCGGCACCCTGCGCGCGCCTTGGGCGAACCGCGCTCGTACGTCCTGTTCGGCCAGCGCCCGGCAGCGGTCCAGCAGCGCCGCCGCCACCCTGTTCCCGCGCAGCGCCCGCAGCGCGGCGAGATCGTCCGGCGTCGGGCGGTGCCCGGCCCCGAGGGCCTCCTCCAGCAGGGTGAGATAACCGGCGGCCGTACCCGGCAGAGCGGCCCGGTACCGGCCCAGGTCGGCCACCAGGAAGGCGCGCAGTCTGGCGCCCTCGCTCAGCGCCTCGTCCAGCGATTCGGCGAGCCGGAGGCAGTCCTGCACGTCCTCGGCGGAGGCGTGGCCGGGGTGGAGGGCGAGGGCGAGGGCACGGCGGAGCACACGCAGCTCCTCCGCGCCGAACGCCATGCCGCCGCGGGATCCGTATGGCGTGGGCATGCGGCGACGCTATCGCTAATCGGACAAAAGTGACAGAAAGGGATGTTTCTTGGTCGCGTGTCGTTGCGTGGTTCCCCCGTCCGGGGCCACCGGCGAGACCGCCGGGCGCCCCGGATCGGGCCGGCGCCCGCGCGGGGGGCGCCGGCGCTCCTCAGAGCCGGGAGACGTTCCGCTCGTAGACCAGGCGCAGCCCGATCAGCGTCAGCCACGGCTGGTGCTCGTCGATCACCGAGGACTCCCCCAGCACCATCGGCGCGAGCCCGCCCGTGGCGATCACCGTCACGTCGTCCGGGTCGTCGGCCAGCTCCCGGGCCATCCGGTCCACCACCCCGTCGACCTGGCCGGCGAACCCGTACACGATGCCCGCCTGCATGGCCTCGACCGTGTTCTTGCCGATCACGCTGCGCGGCCGGGCCACCTCGATCTTCCGCAGCTGCGCGCCCTTGACGCCCAGCGCCTCCACGGAGATCTCGATGCCGGGCGCGATCACCCCGCCGACGTACTCCCCGCGCGCGGAGACCGCGTCGAACGTGGTCGCCGTGCCGAAGTCGACGACGATCGCCGGGCCGCCGTACAGCTCGACGGCCGCGACCGCGTTGATGATCCGGTCGGCGCCGACCTCCTTGGGGTTGTCGGTGAGGATCGGCACGCCCGTCTTCACGCCCGGCTCGACCAGGACGGCGGGTACGTCGCCGTAGTACCGCCGGGTGACCTCGCGCAGTTCGTGCAGCACCGACGGCACGGTCGCGCAGATCGCGATGCCGTCGATGCCGTCGCCCAGTTCCTCACCGAGCAGCGGGTGCATGCCCATCAGGCCCTGGAGCAGCACCGCGAGCTCGTCCGCCGTGCGGCGCGCGTCCGTGGAGATGCGCCAGTGCTCGACGATGTCCTCGCCGTCGAACAGGCCGAGGACGGTGTGCGTGTTGCCGACGTCGATGGTGAGCAGCATGGGCGTTACTCCGCTTCGCGCAGATCCAGGCCGATGTCCAGGATCGGCGAGGAGTGGGTGAGCGCGCCGACGGCCAGGAAGTCCACACCCGTGTCCGCGTACGCGCGCGCGTTGGCGAGCGTCAGCCGGCCGGAGGCCTCCAGCAGCGCCCGGCCGCCGACGATGCCGACGGCCTCCTCGCACTCGCCGGGCGTGAAGTTGTCCAGCAGGATCAGGTCGGCGCCCGCGTCCACCACCTCGCGCAGCTGGTGCAGGGTGTCGACCTCGACCTCGATCGGCACGTCCGGGAAGGCCTCCCGTACGGCCTTGAAGGCCGGTGCGACGCCACCGGCGGCGACCACGTGGTTGTCCTTCACCAGGGCCGCGTCGGACAGCGACATGCGGTGGTTGACGCCGCCGCCGCAGCGGACGGCGAACTTCTCCAGCGCGCGCAGGCCCGGGGTCGTCTTGCGGGTGTCGCGCACGCGCGCCTTGGTGCCCTCCAGCGCGTCCGCCCACGCGCGCGTGGCGGTCGCGATGCCGGACAGCCGGCACAGCAGGTTCAGGGCGCTGCGCTCGGCGGTGAGCAGGTCACGGGTGCGCGTGGTGACCGACAGCAGCTTCTGCCCGGCCTCGACGCGGTCGCCGTCCTCCACGTGCCGCTCGACCTCGAACTCGTCCGTGCAGACCACGGAGAGCACGGCCTCGGCGACCCGGAGGCCGGCCACGACGCCCGCCTCGCGCGCGGTGAAGTCGCCGGTGGCCACCGCGTCCTCGGGGATGGTCGCCACCGTGGTCACGTCCACGCCGCCGGCCAGGTCCTCCTGGATGGCGACGGTGGCGATGTCCTCGACCTCGACGGGGTCGAGCCCGGCGGCGGCCAGCAGCTCGGCGAGCGCGGGGTCCAGCCCGCACTCCAGGTACTCCTCGTCACCCTCGGCGCCGCAGCCGCAGCCGTCGCCGCAGCCGCCGGTCGGGGCGAGAGGAAGGTCGTCGGTGCTCACGTCTGTCACTGCTCCTGGGGGCGCTGGGTCTGCCGGGTCGGGGGGAAGTCTGCGGTGTCGGTGGTGCGTACGGCCAGCGACCGGTCGGGGTTGAGCCGTACGACGATGTGGCGCCGCCAGTGGGCGTCGTCGCGGTCGGCGCGGTCCTCGCGCCAGTGGCAGCCGCGGGTCTCCTCGCGCAGCCGGGCGGCGGCGACCAGGGCCCGGGCCACGCACAGGAGGTTGGTGGCCTCCCAGGTGTCCACGCCGGGCTCGGCGGTCTTGCCGTTCTCCTCCAGCGCCTCCCGGGCCTCGGCGTGCAGCCGCTGGAGCCTGCCTGCGGCCCGGGCGAGGGACTCCTCGGAGCGCAGCACGCCCGCGCCCTCGGTCATGATCCGCTGGATGGCGAACCGGGTCTCGGCGGCGAGCAGCGGGTGGGCCGGCTGGTCCGGCTGCGGGACCGGCACGGGCACGCGCGCGTGGAGGCCGTCGTCCGCCCGCTCCGCGGCGATGTCGGCGGCGATCCGCTCGGCGTAGACGAGCCCTTCGAGCAGGGAGTTGGAGGCGAGCCGGTTGGCGCCGTGCACGCCGGTGCAGGCCACCTCGCCGCACGCGTACAGGCCGGGCACGGTGGTGCGGCCGTGGGCGTCGGTCCGCACGCCCCCGGAGGCGTAGTGCGCGGCCGGGGCGATCGGGATGGGCTCGGTGACCGGGTCGATGCCGTTGGCGCGGCAGGCGGCCAGGATGGTCGGGAAGCGCTGCTCCCACATCCGGGCGCCGAAGTGCCGGGCGTCCAGGTACATGTGCTCGGCGTCCTGCTCCAGCATCCGCCGCAGGATGCCCTTGGCGACGATGTCGCGGGGTGCCAGCTCGGCCAGTTCGTGCCGGCCCAGCATGAAGCGCACGCCGTCGCCGTCGACCAGGTGGGCGCCCTCGCCGCGCACCGCCTCGGAGACCAGCGGCTGCTGGCCCTCGGCGTCCGCGCCGAGGAACAGCACGGTCGGGTGGAACTGCACGAACTCCAGGTCGGAGACCTCGGCGCCCGCGCGCAGTGCCAGCGCCACGCCGTCGCCGGTCGACACCGACGGGTTGGTGGTCGCGGAGTACACCTGGCCCATGCCGCCGGTCGCGAGGACCACCGCGGGGGCGTGCACGGCGCCCACGCCGTCGTGCTGGCCCTCGCCCATCACGTGCAGGGTGACACCGGCCGTACGGCCGTCGGCGTCCGTCAGCAGGTCCAGGACCAGCGCGTTCTCGATGGTGTGCAGCCCCCGCGCGCGTACCGCCGCCACGAGGGCGCGGGAGACCTCCGCGCCGGTGGCGTCGCCGCCGGCGTGCGCGATGCGGCGCCGGTGGTGGCCGCCCTCGCGGGTGAGGTGGATGTCGCCCTCGTCGTCGGTGTCGAAGTGGGCGCCGGTGGAGATCAGCCGCCGGACCGCGTCGGGGCCCTCGGTGACGAGGATCCGCACGGCCTCCTCGTCGCACAGGCCCGCGCCGGCCACGAGGGTGTCCTCGAGGTGCTGTTCGGGTGTGTCGCCCTCGCCGAGCGCGGCCGCGATGCCGCCCTGCGCCCAGCGCGTGGAGCCGTCGTCCAGCCGGGCCTTGGTGACCACAACGGTGGTCAGGCCGGCGGCCTGGCAGCGCAGGGCCGCGGTCAGGCCGGCCACACCGGAGCCGACGACGACCACGTCCGCGGAGATGGCCCAGCCGGGGGCGGGCGCGTGCAGTCGTATGCCTGTGCTGGTCACGAGGCGGCTCCGAAGGTGAGGGGAATGTTGTCGATCAGCCGGGTCGCGCCGACCCGGGCGGCGACGGCGAGGACGGCCTCGCCGGTGAAGTCGTCGCCGATCTCGGTGAAGTCGGCGGGGTCGACCAGCGCCAGGTAGTCCAGCCGCAGCGGCGGGTCGAGGCGGGCGGCCTCGTCCAGCACCTGGCGGGCGGCGGCGCGCACGGCCGCCGGGCCGCCGGGCGCGGCGGTGGCCACGGCGTGCGCGTCGGCCGCCGCGCGGGACTCGCCTATGGCGCTCAGCGCCTCGGCACGCGCGTGCGTGGAGGGCACTTCCCGGGCCCGCGCGCGCAGCGCCTCCTGGGCCGCGTGCCGGTCCCGGCCGGCGAACAGCGCGCGGGACAGCGCGAGCGCGGTCCGGCGCTCGTCCGGCGACAGGTAGCGGTTGCGGCTGGACAGGGCGAGCCCGTCCTCCTCGCGCACGGTCGGCACGGCGACGATCTCGACGCCGAAGTTCAGGTCCCGCACCATGCGCCGGATCAGGGCCAGCTGCTGGGCGTCCTTCTGCCCGAACAGGGCGATGTCGGGGCGGGTGAGGTGCAGCAGCTTGGCGACGACGGTGAGCATGCCGTCGAAGTGGCCGGGCCGCGAGGCACCCTCCAGGCGCTCTCCCATGGGCCCGGCGGACACCCGCACCTGGGGCTCGCCGCCGGGGTACACCTCGTCCACGGAGGGCGCGAACACGGCGTCGGCGCCGGCCCGCCCGGCGAGTTCCAGGTCGGCGTCCAGGGTGCGCGGGTAGCGGTCCAGGTCCTCGCCGGCGCCGAACTGGAGCGGGTTGACGAAGACGGTGACGACGACCTCGCCGTCCGGGCCCGCGATCTCGCGCGCGGAGCGGATCAGGGTCGCGTGGCCCTCGTGCAGGGCGCCCATGGTCATCACGACGGCACGGCGGCCGTGGCGCACGCGCGCGTGCAGCTCTTCGGCGGTGCTCAGCAGGGCGGTGGTCATCGGTCGTTCCCCTCGGTGCCGGTCGTGCCGTCGTCTCCCTGGTCCGGTCGGCCCCCGTCGGCGAGTACCCCCAGGAGGTCCTCGGCGAGTTCCGCCTTCAGCAGACCGGCCGCCAGCGCGCGGTCGGCGGTCGCGCGGGCCATGGCGAGATAGCCGGCCACGGTCTGCGGGGCGTGCCTGCGCAGCTCGGTGATGTGCGCGGCGACCGTGCCGGCGTCCCCGCGCGCGACCGGGCCGGTCAGGGCGGCGTCGCCGGAGCGCAGCGCGTTGTCCAGGGAGGCACCGAGCAGCGGGCCGAGCATCCGGTCGGGCGCGCCGACGCCGGCCGTGCGCAGCAGCTCCATCGCCTGGGCGACCAGGGTGACCAGGTGGTTGGAGCCGAGGGCGAGGGCCGCGTGGTACAGCGGACGATTCTCCTCGCTGATCCACTCCGGCTCGCCGCCCATCTCGATCACCAGGGCCTCGGCGGCCAGCCGCAGCTCCTCGGGCGCGGTGACGCCGAAGGAGCAGCCCGCCAGACGCTGTACGTCCACGGGGGTGCCGGTGAAGGTCATCGCCGGGTGCAGGGCCAGCGGTAGCGCGCCCGCGCGCAGGGCGGGGTCCAGGACCTTCGCGCCGTACCGGCCGGAGGTGTGCACCAGCAGCTGGCCCGGCCGTACCGCGCCGGTCTCGGCGAGACCGGCTACCAGGCCGGGCAGGGCGTCGTCGGGGACGGTGAGCAGCACCAGGTCGGCGCGCTGGAGGACCTCGGCGGGCGGCACCAGGGGGACGTCCGGGAGCATGGCCTCGGCGCGCCTGCGGGAGGCGTCGGAGACTCCGGAGACGGCCACCGGGCGGTGCCCGGCGAGCTGGAGGGACGCGGCCAGCGCGGGGCCCACGCGGCCGGCGCCGACGACACCGACGGTGAGCCGCGCGGGGCGGTCCTTGAGGTCTGGCTGGTGGACTGTACTCACGCGACGGCGGCCTTCCCGTTCCAGTCCGCTCTGGGTACCGGACGATTTCTCGTCATGTTAACGCTATCGGGTGGGGCGGCGGCCGGTTGTCCACAGGCTGTGGGTTTGTCCACACGCTCCGGCAGGAAAACCGACTGCCCGCCCGCGCGTGGGGCGGCATGATCCGTCCATGACTGATGCGGTGGTGCCGGACGGGCACGAGGACGACGACCGGCGGGCGGGCGCGGAGCCCACGGCGGCCGAGCGGATGCGGGAGCGGCGCCGGGCCGCCTTCGCGAAGGCGGAACGGGTGCTGTGGCGGCCGGGCTTCCGGCGCACGGTCCGCGAGCGGCTGGCGGTCCTGGACGCGGCGTCCGAGGTGTACGACCTGGACGGGTACGCGGACGTCTACGGCGACGGGATCGTGGAGGACCTGGAGCAGCGGGTCGCGGCCCTGCTCGGCACGGAGGCCGCCGCGTTCTTCCCGACCGGCACGATGGCCCAGCAGGTGGCCTTGCGCTGCTGGGCGGGCCGCACCGGGAGTCCCACGGTGGCCCTGCACGCCCTGGCCCACCCCGAGGTGCACGAACGGCATGCGTTCAGCCAGGTCAGCGGGTTGCGGCCGGTACGCGTGACCGGGGAGCCCCGGCTGCCCACGGCGGCCGAGATACGCGACTTCCCCGAGCCCTTCGGGACGCTGATGCTGGAACTGCCCCTCAGGGACGCCGGTTTCGTGCTGCCCACCTGGGAGGAGCTGACCGAGGTCGTCGAGGCCGCGCGGGAGCGGGACGCGGTGGTGCACTTCGACGGCGCGCGCCTGTGGGAGTGCACGCCCCACTTCGGCCGGTCCCTGTCGGAGATCGCGGGCCTGGCCGACAGCGTCTACGTGTCGTTCTACAAGTCCCTCGACGGCTTCGGCGGGGCCGCGCTGGCCGGCCCGAGGACGCTGGTGGAGGAGGCCAGGACCTGGCGGCACCGGTACGGCGGCGCGGTCTACCAGCAGTTCCCCACCGTGCTGTCCGCGCTCGTCGGGCTGGAGCGCGAGCTGCCCCGGCTGCCTGATTATGTGCGGCACGCGCGCGTGGTCGCCGCCGCGCTGCGCGAGGGTCTCGCGGCGGCCGAGGTGCCGTGGTCCCGCGTGCACCCCGAGGAACCGCACACCAACGAGTTCCGGGTCTGGCTGCCGTACGACGCCGACGTGCTGATGGAGGCCGCCGTGTCCCAGGCCGAGGAGACGGGCACGTTCCTCTTCGCCGACGCCTGGGACCGGGGCGGCCCGGGGCTGGCGTTCACCGAGGTCTCGGTGCGCGCGCAGGGCCTGGAGTGGACGGCGGACGACGTGCGGGCGGCCGTCGCCGACTTCGCCCGCCGGCTGCCCGGAGCCTGACCGGCGCGCGGAAGGGGCCGCACGCGGGGGCCGGGAGCGCTACGGCACCCGCGTGCCGGAGCCGTGGCGCACCACGGCACCACGGCATCACGGCGGCGGGCGGCGGCGCGGTCGCCGGTGGCGCGGCCGCCGCGATCACGGACCGCGCGGGTCGTCACAGCGCTCTGGGGCTCAGCCAGCGGCGCAGGGCGTACCGCAGCCGGCCGCGGGCCGGGCGCTCGGCGACGACGGCGCTGAAGTGCCGGTACTCGCGCACCTCACGCAGCGCGGCCAGGTCGTGCCGGCCCGGCGCGGGCGGTTCGGGCTCGCCGTGCAGGCGGGCGCGGTAACTGTCGAGGAGGTACTGCTGGGTGATGCTCATGGCGGATCGCCTTCTCGGGACGTTGGCTGATCGGGTGACTGATCGGGCTCCGCGGCTGCCCCGGTGCCTTCAGCCTGCTGTCCGTCCCGTGCGGTTGTCCCGTCGATTGACGCCAGCCGTCAATCGACGGGGACGTTGTCAGTGGGCGGGTGCACGATGGGTGCATGAGCGTGACCATCGACATCACCGGACTGCCCCTGGAGCGGGTCACCGTCGTGCCGTCTCCGCTGGCGGAGCTGGGGATGGCGCTGCACGCGCTGAGCGAGCCCGGCCACCATCCCGACCTGCGGGGCTGGGCGACCGCCGTCTCCTCCCGGCTGGAGCCCTGCCTGGCCGACCGGCTGTGCGAGGCGGACTTCCTGTGGCGTTCGACGTTCTCGGACGTCTTCGCGCCGTTCGCCGGCATCCCGGGCGGACGCGCGATGCCCGGGGCCACGCTCGCCGAAGAGCTGGACCTGCTGGACAAACTGACGGACGAGCAGTTCGTCCACGCGGCGCTGGAGTTCACCTGCCAGTTGCGCTACGACGTCCAGGAGGCCGGTCCGCTGGACGATCCGGAGCTGCGCCGGCGCTCCCTGGAGCTGGCCGCCGCGCGCGGGTCCGTGCAGGAGCGGTTCACCCACCGCCTGCTGTCGGATCCGCCGGCCGTGCGCGCCTGGTTCCGGCAGCTGATGCTCGACTGCGACGACGCGTTCTTCGCCGACACCTGGGCCCGTATCCAGCCCCAGCTGGCCGCGGACGCCCGGCACAAGACCGAGCTGCTGCGCCGCAAGGGGCTCGGGGAGGCCCTCGCCTCCCTGTCCGGGGCGGTCTCGCTGGACGAGGAGGGCCGGGTGATCACGGTCGACAAGCTGCTGGTGGGCCGCACCGCCACCGGCGACGGCGGCCTGGTGCTGGTGCCGACCAGCCTCGGCTGGCCGCACGTGATGGTCCTGCACCGGTACGGCTGGCAGCCGACGATCACCTATCCGGCGAGCGGTCCCCGGCCGCAGGCCCCGTCCGTGGAGCAGCTCACGCGCCGGCTGGACGCGCTGGCGCACCCGGTGCGGATGCGGCTGTGCCGGCACCTGGCGCGCTCCCCGCACACCACCAGCGAGCTGGCCGAGGCGCACGGCATGACCGCGCCCGAGATATCCCGGCACCTGTCGGTGCTGAAGAAGGCGGGCCTGATCACCGACTGTCGTCGCGGCCGGTACGTCCAGCACCAGCTGGACCTGACCGCGGTGGCCCGGCTGGGCAGCGACTTCATCGAGGGCGTACTGCGCTGAGGGGGCGCGCGCCGAGCCGCCGCCCGGAGTCGGTCGTCGCCGTCAGCCGTGACCGCCCGCGCGCACGAGTCCCGTCTCGTACGCCAATACGACCACCTGCACCCGGTCCCTGAGGCCGAGCTTGGTCAGGATGCGGCCCACGTGGGTCTTCACCGTCGCCTCGCTCAGCACCAGCCGGGCCGCGATCTCGCCGTTGGACAGGCCCTGCGCGACCAGCACCATGACCTCGCGCTCGCGCTCCGTGAGCCGTTCCAGCTCCTTGTGCCGGGGCTCCTTGCCGGTCGCGGGCAGCATCGGCGCGAAGCGGTCCAGCAGCCGCCGGGTGGTGGAGGGAGCGACGACCGCGTCACCGCTGTGCACGGCACGGATCGCGGCCAGCAGGTCGCCGGGCGGCACGTCCTTGAGCATGAAGCCGGAGGCGCCCGCCTTCAGCCCGGAGAAGGCGTACTCGTCCAGGTCGAACGTGGTCAGGATGAGCACCTTCGGCGGGTCGGGCTCGGAGCAGATCCGCCGGGTGGCCTCCACGCCGTCCAGCTTCGGCATCCGGACGTCCATCAGGATCACGTCGACGGCGGCGGACCGCAGCACCTGGAGGGCCTCCACGCCGTCGCCCGCCTCCGCGACGACCTCCATGTCCGGCTGGGCGGCGAGCACCATCCGGAACCCGGTGCGCAGCAGCACCTGGTCGTCGACGAGCATCACGCGGATCGTCATGGGTCCTCTTCCGTGTCTTGTCGGTTGCCGTCTTGGCGGTGCGGTGGGGCGCGCGGGGGCGCGCGACGGGGTCAGTGCGCCGGCTTGAGCGGCAGCAGGGCGCTGATGCGGAATCCTCCGCCGGGACGCGGTCCCGCGTCCAGCGTGCCGCCGACCATGCCGACGCGCTCGCGCATGCCGATCAGGCCGTGTCCCCGGCCGTCGGCGCCGCCCTCCTCGTACAGCTCGTGCGGGGCGCCCTTGCCGTCGTCCTCGACCAGCAGGCCCAGGCCGTCGTCGAAGTAGACCAGCCGTACGCTCGCGCCCGCGCCCGGCCCGCCGTGCTTGCGGGTGTTGGTGAGCGCCTCCTGCACGATCCGGTACGCCGTCAGCTCCACCCCGCTGGGCAGCGGGCGCGGAGTGCCCTCGACCTTGAAGTCGACCGGCAGGCCGGAGCTGCGGCACTGCTCGATCAGGTCGTCGATCTGCTCGACGTCGGGCTGCGGGACGTACTCTCCGGTCTCCTGGTGCTCACCGGTGCGCAGCACGCCCAGCAGACGGCGCATCTCGGCCAGGGCCTGGCGGCCGGTGGAGGAGATCGTCTCCAGGGCCTTCTTCGCCTGGTCGGGCGCGGTGTCCATCACGTAGTTGGCGCCGTCGGCCTGCACCACCATCACCGACACGTTGTGCGCGACCACGTCGTGCAGCTCGCGCGCGATCCGGGCGCGCTCGGCGGCGACCGCGACCTTCGCCTGCGCCTCGCGCTCCTTCTCCAGGCGGGCCGCGCGCTCCTCCAGCTGGGCGAAGTAGGCGCGCCGGGTGCGCATGGAGTCACCGAGCACCCAGGCGAGGGCGAAGGGCACCGTCTGGAAGACCGCGATGGCGACCTGCCCGGCGAAGCCGGCCTGCTCCTGCGGCCAGCGGATCTGGGCCGCGGCCGCCGCACAGAAGCTGACGGCGAGCGCCAGCCGGGAGGCCCAGCGCGCTCCGACCGCCGCGACGGTGTACGTGATCACCAGCATGGCGAAGTCGGCGACGGTCGTCTCGACGTCCAGGACCAGCTGGGCCAGCCCGGTCACCAGGGCGACCAGCAGCATCGGCTCCGGGAACCGGCGGCGCAGCGCCACGACCACGGACAGGACTGTGGACACGGCCAGACCGGCGGGCAGCGACCCGTGGTGGTCCGGCGACCCGTCCATGCTGACCTCGCTCAGCCCGGACATCCCGAACAGGACGACGGCCCAGAAGGTGTCGACCCAGGTCGGGTGGCGACGGAGGAAGTCATAGAGGCGCTGCACGTAACCCAGCGTAGGGAAACCGAGTGCGTGTAGGGGTCAACCGAAGGGCCGATCCGCGCCCGGCGCGCGTACTCCGCAAGGTGGATGCCGTGATCACCTGTGCGCCTAGTCTGGCTCCGTGACGGATGAGACGACGGGGGCACCCCCCGGGGACCCGGGCGGGGCACCTCCCGGAGACCCGGGCCCGCGCGGCTGGCGCGCGGCGGCCGGGGCGGCGCTGTACGGGCCGGGTGGCTTCTACCGGCGCCCGGAGGGGCCGGCCGGTCACTTCCGCACCTCCGTGCACGCCTCCCCGCTGTTCGCGCGGGCCGTGGCCCGGCTGCTGTGCCGGGTCGACGCGGCGCTCGGCCAGCCCGCCGTGCTGGACTTCGTCGACATGGCCGCCGGACGGGGCGAGCTGGCCCGCGGGGTCCTCGCCGCGCTGCCGGCCGAGGTGGCCGCGCGCACGCGCGCGTACGCCGTCGAGATCGCCGGCCGCCCGGCCGGCCTGGACGAACGGATCCTCTGGCGCGACGAGATCCCGGAGGAGGTCACCGGGCTGCTGTTCGCCAACGAGTGGCTGGACAACGTCCCCGTGGACGTCGTCGAGGTGGACGCGGCCGGCGTGCCCCGGCTGGTGCTCGTGGCGCGGGACGGCTCCGAGCGGCTCGGGGAACCGGTGACGGGGGCGGCGGCCGACTGGCTCGCGCGCTGGTGGCCGCTGCCGGCCGAGGAGGGGCTGCGGGCGGAGATCGGACTGCCCCGGGACGAGGCCTGGGCGTCGGCCGTGGCGCGGCTGGCGCGGGGGCTCGCGGTGGCCGTGGACTACGCGCACACCGTGGACACGCGCCCGCCCTTCGGGACGCTCACCGGCTTCCGGGAGGGACGCGAGACGGCGCCCGTGCCGGACGGCTCGTGCGACATCACGGCGCACGTCGCGCTGGACGCGTGCGCGGCGGCACCGGGCACGCCGCACCCGGCGGGCAGGCCGTACCCGCCGCACTCGCCGTCGGCTCCGGCGCAGGCGTCCTCCGAGGCGGCGCACGGGACTCCCGGAACAGCGCGCGAACTGCCCCGACCGCGCCTGCTCACGCAACGCGCTGCCTTGCGCGCCCTGGACATCACCGGCGCACGCCCCCCGCTCACGCTGGCCTCCACGGACCCCGCCGGCTACGTACGCGCCCTCGCGAGCGCCGGGGAGGCCGCCGAACTCACGGCGGCGGGCGGCCTCGGCGACTTCGGCTGGCTGCTCCAGCCGGCCGGCATCCCGGACCCCCTGGAAGCGGACGCGTAGGCCCCGTGGCGGGCCCGGCGCGGCCTACTTGTCGATGTCGCCGACCACGAAGAACATCGAGCCCAGGATCGCGACCATGTCCGCCACCAGCGTTCCCGGCAGCAGCTCGGTCAGCGCCTGGATGTTGTTGTACGAGGCCGAGCGCAGCTTCAGCCGGTACGGGGTCTTCTCGCCCTTGCTCACCAGGTAGTAGCCGTTGATGCCGAGCGGGTTCTCGGTCCACGCGTACGTGTGTCCCTCGGGCGCCTTCAGCACCTTCGGCAGCCGCTGGTTGATCGGCCCGGGCGGCAGCCCGGCGAGCCGGTCCAGGCAGGCGTCGGCGAGGTCCAGGGCGTTGTGGGTCTGCGCCAGCAGCACCTCGAAGCGGGCGAGGCAGTCGCCCTCGGCGCGGGTCACCACCTTCAGCACGTCCTGGAGATCGCCGTAGGCCAGGTACGGCTCGTCGCGGCGCAGGTCGAAGTCGACGCCCGAGGCGCGCGCGATGGGCCCGCTCACGCCGTAGGCGTGCACCGCCTCCGGCGAGAGCTGCCCCACCCCGCGCGTGCGCCCCCGGAAGATCTCGTTGCCGAGCACCAGGTCGTCGAAGACGTCCATGCGCGAGCGCACCGCGGCGACGGCCGCACGCGCGCGTGCCGTCCAGCCCGCCGGCAGGTCCTCCTTGAGGCCGCCGACGCGGTTGAACATGTAGTGCATCCGCCCGCCGGAGACCTCCTCCATCACGTTCTGGAGCACCTCGCGCTCCCGGAACGCGTAGAACACCGGCGTGATCCCGCCCAGCTCCAGCGGGTAGGAGCCGAGGAACATCAGGTGGTTCAGCACCCGGTTCAGCTCGGCGAGCAGGGTGCGCGTCCACACCGCCCGCTCGGGGACCTCCATGCCGAGCATCCGCTCCACGGCGAGGACCACGCCCAGCTCGTTGGAGAACGCCGACAGCCAGTCGTGGCGGTTGGCGAGCACGATGATCTGCCGGTAGTCGCGCGCCTCGAAGAGCTTCTCGGCGCCCCGGTGCATGTATCCGATCACCGGCTCCGCGCGCACGATGCGCTCCCCGTCCAGTACGAGCCTGAGCCGCAGCACACCGTGCGTGGACGGGTGCTGGGGCCCGATGTTGAGCACCATGTCGGTGCTCTCCGCCGCACCGCCGATGCCGACCGTGGTCTCCGTCGTAGGAGTCATGGGCCCAGTTTCCCCTACGTACGCTGGGCACATGGAAACGGGGAGCCTGGACGGGACCGGAGAGCCGGCGGACCAGCCGGTGTGGCGGCGGCTGGAGCCGGGGCTGCTGCGGGTGCGGCGGCTGCTGCTGGCGGTGTGGGCGGGGGTGCTCGCGGTGGCGGCCGGGCTGCTGCCGGGACTCTTCGCGGGCCCGGCGTGGGCCGCGTGCGCGCTGCTGCCGCCGGCGTGCGCCGCCTTGTGCTGGCGGCTGCTGGAGCGCAACTGGCGCTCCTGGCGGTACGCCGAGCGCGCCGACGACCTGCTGATCAGCCGCGGTGTCCTGTGGCGCGAGGAGACGGTGGTGCCGTACGGGCGGATGCAGCTGGTGGAGGTGACCTCCGGGCCCCTGGAGCGGCGCTTCGGGCTGGCCACCGTACAGCTGCACACGGCCGCCGCCGCGACCGACGCGACCATCCCCGGCCTCGACCCGGCCGAGGCGGAACGGCTGCGCGACCGGCTCACCGAGCTGGGCGAGGCACGATCGGCGGGCCTGTGACGTCCCGGGAGCGGGCCGAGGGCACGGGCGGCGGCATACCCGGGCGGGCCGAAGGCACGGGCGGCAGCACATCCGGGCAGGGCGAGCGCGCGGACACCCGTGTGCCGGAGCAGAGCGAGCGCGCGGACACCGGTGTGCCGGAGCGGGGCGAGGGCGCGGACGCCGGTGTGCCCGGGCGGGCGCCCGTCATCGAGCGCCGGCTGC
This sequence comes from Streptomyces sp. DSM 40868, assembly GCF_011820545.1. NCBI lineage: Bacteria > Bacillati > Actinomycetota > Actinomycetes > Kitasatosporales > Streptomycetaceae > Streptomyces > Streptomyces sp. DSM 40868. Next base: position 4,991,555 of record NZ_CP050504.1, on the reverse strand, counting down.
ACCCGGTCACACCCCTGCGCCGGGCGTGGGCGCCGCTCGCGGTGCTGGCCGGCTGGGCGGTGCACGACCCGAACGCCGCGCAGGAGCAGCTCGCACGGCTCACGGACACCATGCTCCTGCTGGGTATCGCGGTGCTGGTGCCGGCGGCCGGCCTCTACGGCTTCCTGTCCTGGTGGTTCACGCACTACGCGGTCACCGACACCGAGCTGCGCATACGCACCGGACTGCTGTTCCGGCGCACCGCGCACATCCGGCTGGAGCGCGTCCAGGCCGTGGACGTCTCCCGACCGCTCCTCGCGCGCGTGGCGGGCGTCGCCAAGCTGCGCATCGACGTCGTGGGCACCGACGACAAGGACGAACTGGCCTTTCTGAGCGAGCGCGAGGCGCGCGCCCTGCGCGCGGAGCTGCTCGCGCGCGCGGCCGGTTTCGCGCCCGAGACGGCGCGCGAGGTCGGAGAGGCACCGGCGCACGTCCTGCTGCGCGTGCCCCCACGCGAGCTGGCGCGCTCCCTGGTGCTGACGGGCGCCACCTGGGGCTCGCTGTGCGCCGCGCTGGTCGTCCCCACCCTGCTGTGGCTCTTCACGGAGAACGTGTGGACGGTCCTCGTCACCGCCCTGCCGCTGCTCGGCACGGCCGGGGCGAGCAGCGTGGGCCGGTTCGTCACCGAGTTCGACTGGACGGTGAGCGAGTCGCCGGACGGGCTGCGCATCGACCGCGGGCTGCTGGACCGTGCCCACGAGACGGTGCCGCCCGGCCGGGTGCAGACGGTACGGATCGTGGAACCGCTGCTGTGGCGGTGGCGCGGCTGGGTCCGGGTCGAACTCGATGTGGCCGGATCCGACAACTCCGTGCTGGTGCCGGTCGCCCCGCGCGCGGTCGCCGAGGCGGTCCTCGCGCGCGTGCTGCCCGGGGCGTCGGTGCCGGCCGGGCTGTCGCCCGTACCGCGCCGGGCCCGCTGGTGCGTGCCGGTGTGGTGGCGCGGGCACCGGCTCGCGGTCACCGGCCCGGTGTTCGCCGCCCGCAGCGGCCTGCTGTGCCGCCGGCTCTCGCTGGTGCCGCACGCCAAGGTGCAGAGCGTACGGCTCACCCAGGGGCCCTGGGAGCGGCGCTGGGGGCTCGCCGACGTACACGTGGACACCGGCGCCGACAAGACCGTCACGGCCCGGCTGCGCGACGCCGGGGAGGCCGCGCGGCTCCTCGCCGAGCAGGCGGAGAGGTCCCGCACGGGCCGCAGGGACGCCCCGCCGGACCGCTGGATGACGGCGCGCTGACCGGCGCGCGATCCGCGGGCCGACACGCCTCGGGCCCGGCTCCCTCGGGGGAGCCGGGCCCGTCGCGGTGCTGTCGTCGGTGGCTCAGGAGGCCGCGCTGCGCAGCCCCTGGACGTCGATCTGCTCGGTCTCGTCGTGCGCCGTCAGGTCGATGATCTGACCGATCCCCCGGGACCGCTCGTCGGCGGGCTTGAACCCGGCCTCGGCCTCGGCCTTGTGCACGGCGAGCGCCTCGGGGCCCACCACGTCGGCCAGGTCCTCGTTCTGCACGGAGTCCAGCGCGGCCTTCGGGGTGCTCTTCTCCTTCTGCGTGCCGAAGAAGTCGAACCCGCCCTCGGTCACCGGCCGCCGCGCGGGCGCGGCCGGCACGACGGCCACGGCGGGCGGCACACCGAAGTTCCCGGCGGCCGGCACCACGGGCCCACCGGCCGGCGCTACGGCGTCGACGGCACCGCCCGGACGGTCCGCGACCCCCTGCGCCGGGCCGGCGGGAGCGGGCTGGGAGTCGGGAGCGGCCGGGGAGGCCGGAGCGGTCAGGGCACCGGAGGCGGGGGCCGGGGCCTCGGGGACGGGGCCGACGGCCACGGAGGGCACCCCGGAAGCGGAGGCAGCCCCGGACACGGCCCCGGCAACCGGAGCGGGAGCAGACCCCGGAACGGGAGCAGACCCCGAAGCGGCAGCAGACCCCGGAACGGGAGCAGACCCCGAAGCGGCAGCGGACCCCGCGACCGTAGCGGCCCCACCCGGGACCTCACCACCGGAACCCCCCTGCCCAGGAACCCGCGCCGGGCCGGCCACCGGCGTCGCCGCACCAGGCGCCCCCGCCCCGGGTTCCACCGCACCAGGCATCCCAGCCCCGGTTTCCACCACCGCAGGCTTCCCGGCCAAGGACCCCGCCGCCCCGGCCTCCCCGGTCACGGCCTCCCCGCTCACGGCCTCCCGGGACCCAGTCCCTCTCGAACCGGCCCCGGTGGCCCCGGGCTCATCCCCCTCCGAAGCCGTCTCGGTGGCCGTGCCCAGCCGGCCCTCCGGCCCGTCCCCGGGTTCGCCCGGAGCCCGCCCTTCGAAGCGGGCCAGTGCCGTGAGGGCCCGCCGGTACAGCCGGGCGCCCTCGGGGGAGAACACCGCGGGTGCCGTCGGGGCGGCCTCGGCGGAGCGGGCGGGCGGCAGCGCGGGGGCCGTCGGGCGCGCGGGGGCCGGCTCCGGCACCGTCGCTTCGAGTTCCAGCAGCCGGCGGCCCTCCAGGGCGCTGGCCCGCTCGGTCTCGGCGGTGGCGTACCGGCGCAGCAGGGCCGCGTGCTCGTTGCGCAGGCCGGCCAGCTCGGCGCGCTTGGCGCGCAGCCGCTGCTCCAGCTTCGCGCGCAGTTCGCGGGACTCCTCCAGGTCGGTCTCCAGTTCGGCGACCCGTTCCTCGAAGCGCCACTCGTCACCGGCACGCGCGCGCGTCAGCTCGGCGACTCGCCGGCCCGCCTGCACGTCCCAGCGGCGCATCACGAACGCGCCGACGACCGCTGTCGCCGCTGCCGCGGCGGCCAGCGCGCGCAACACCGTGGCCTCGGAGAACACCCAGGGAGCCGACGCGCAGACGACGGAGACGCCGGCGATCGCCGAGGGAGGCAACAGCCGGTGCAGAGGGGAGGAATGGCGGTGGCGTCCACGTGGCATGGCCAGAAACTTACCGCGCGTAGGTGGATCGTGGGCCCCGGCCCGTAAAAACACGGCCACACCAGGGGCCTCACGAGGCGTCAGACCGTACGCCGGCTCAGTGGTCGGCCAGCCGTCCGCTGATCCACTGGAGCGTCGGCGGGATCTCGCGCCGCCAGGTGTTGAAGTTGTGACCGCCGCTGTCGAGGATGATCGACGAGATCCGGGTCCGGTCGGTGGCCCGCACCCGCTGGATGAAGTCCATCGTGGACTTGTAGTTGTGCTCGCCCACCTTGCTGCTGGTGACGAGCAGCGAGGTGTCCGGCGCGGGCTCGTGCCGCAGCAGCCAGAACAGGTCGGCTCGGTTGCGCAGCTTGGCGTCGCCGTGGAAGAGGTCGCCGGTAGTGGGGTCGATCGGCGCGTTGTAGTACGGCGACAGGCCCGCGCCGGCCGCGTACACGCGCGGGTGGTGCATGGCGAGCTTGAGCGCGCAGTAGCCGCCGGTGGAGTCGCCGACGATGCCCCAGCCGCCCGGCCGCTTGCCGGCCCGGTAGTGACCGAGGACGGCGTCCGGCAGATCCTTGGCGAAGAACGTCTCCGTCCGCGGCCCGCCCGGGATGTCCACGCACTCGGTGTCGCGCGGCGGCGCCACGGTCGGCCGCAGCATCACCAGGATCATCGGCTGTACGCGCCCGTCCCTGGCCAGCCGCTGCGCGGTGCTCGGGTAGTTCAGCTTGTCCACCAGCGACCGCGCGGTGCCCGGGTAGCCGGTCAGCACGACCGTCGTCGGGAACGTGCGCGTGCGGTACTGCGGCTGGAAGTACTCCGGCGGCAGGTACACGTACGCCGGTGTCGCGATGTGCGTCGTACGGCCGACGATGTCCACCTTCTGGATCTGTCCGCCCCGCTCCGGCCGGGAGGAGTGCACGCCGGGCACCTCGGAGGTGGAGACCACCTGGAGCGGGCCGCCGTCGCCGCCGTGCGCCGAGTGGTCGACCACCACGCCCTGCCCGGTCTCCGTGCCGAACAGGTCGGCCCAGCTGGCGTAGAAGCCGAAGGCCTGGTTGGCGGCGAGGCCGACGGAGGCGAAGAGCGCCACCTGGGTGGCCAGCAGCAGACCGACCCGCCCGCTGACGGACCGCCAGTGCTGCCGGGCCAGGCGCGGCCACAGCCACACCGTGCCGATGAACAGCACGGCGGCGATCACTATCGCCAGCCACAGCACTTTGTTGCTCGTGAGACCCATGGGCTGTTTCCTGTCCGCGCTTTCCGCCCGTGCCGTACCCACGCCTGGTGCGCGCGCTTGCCCGGGGCTTTCCTTGGCCTTTGACCCGACTTTCCGGAGGGGAGTGAACCTCCCTCCCCCAGACACCGTCCTAGAGGGCGCAATGTCGCCGGATGCCCCGATGGCACCGGATTCAAGGTCTCTCGCTGAACTACGGGATGCGATGTCTGTCAGGATAGATGGGGAAGTGTCGGGCGGGGTTCCGAGTCGGTCCAGCCGCGGGCGGCGCCTGCTGCGCGGGCCGCGCCCCGAGGCCGTTCCCGTTCTGGTCGGCCGGGCGGCCACGCTCGTGGGCCTCCTGGACATCGCCGCGGGTGTCTTCCCGCGCTTCCGGCACAGCCGTATGCACGCCCTGGCCGAGGTGCTGCCCGGCTCGTTCGGGCCGTTCGCGGCGGCGCTCTCGCTCAGCGCGGGCGTGCTGTTGCTGCTGCTCGCGCACGGGCTCAAGCGGCGCAAGCGCCGGGCCTGGCGGGCCGCGGTGGCGCTGCTCCCGGCGGGCGCGGCGGCACAGTTCGCGTACCGGCACTCGCTCGTCGGCGCGCTCATCGCGGTCGCCCTGCTGGTGCCGCTGCTGCGCCACCGGGACCAGTTCGCCGCCCTGCCCGATCCGCGCAGCCGGTGGCGCGCCCTCGCCAACTTCGTTCTGATGAGCGCCGGTTCGGTCCTCCTCGGGCTCGTCATCGTCAGCGTCCATCCGGGCCGGACGATCGGCGACCCGAGCCTGGCCGACCGGCTGACGCACGTCATCTACGGCCTGTTCGGTTTCGAGGGCCCGGTCGACTACCAGGGCAACACGTCCTGGACGGTCGCCTTCTCCCTCGGCGCGCTCGGCTGGATCACCGCCGTGACCACCATCTACCTGGCCTTCCGCCCGGAGCACCCGGCCGCCCGCCTCACCGAGGAGGACGAGGAGAAGCTGCGCGCCCTGCTGGCCAGGCACGGCGGGCGCGACTCGCTCGGCCACTTCGCGCTGCGCCGCGACAAGGCGGTGGTGTTCTCGCCGAGCGGCAAGGCCGCGGTCACCTACCGGGTCGTCTCCGGGGTGATGCTCGCCAGCGGCGACCCCATCGGGGACGTCGAGGCCTGGCCGGGCGCCATCGAGCGCTTCATGGACGAGGCCCGGGCCCACTCCTGGACGCCCGCCGTCATGGGCTGCTCGGAGACCGGCGGCGAGGTGTGGACCCGCGAGACCGGCCTGGACGCCCTGGAACTGGGCGACGAGGCGGTGGTGGACGTGGCGGATTTCTCGCTCGCCGGACGCGCGATGCGCAATGTGCGCCAGATGGTCAAGCGCATCGAGCGGGCCGGCTACGAAACCCGGGTGCGGCGCATCCGTGACCTCGGCGAGGCCGAGCTGGAGCGGATCCGCCGGGCTGCGGAGGACTGGCGCGGCACGGACACCGAGCGCGGCTTCTCCATGGCGCTCGGCCGCATCGGCGACCCGGCCGACGGCGACTGTCTGATCGCCACCGCGCACAAGCAGGACGACGAGCCGGGCGAGTACGGCGATCTGAAGGCGATCCTGCACTTCGTACCGTGGGGCAAGGACGGCGTCTCGCTGGACCTGATGCGCCGCGACCGCGCCGCCGACCCGGGCATGAACGAGCTGCTGATCGTCGCCGCCCTCCAGGCCGCTCCCAAGTTCGGCATCACCCGGGTCTCGCTGAACTTCGCGATGTTCCGCTCGGCCCTCGCGCGCGGGGAGAAGATCGGCGCCGGTCCGGTGCTGCGCGCCTGGCGCGGGCTGCTGGTGTTCCTCTCGCGCTGGTTCCAGATCGAGTCGCTGTACAAGTTCAACGCCAAGTTCCAGCCGCGCTGGGAGCCGCGGTTCGTGGTCTACCGGGCCCCCGCCGACCTGCCCCGCATCGGCTTCGCCGCCATGCAGGCCGAGGGCTTCGTCGACCTCGCCGTGCCGCTGCCGCGCTTCCTGCGCCGGCGCCGCCCCGCGCCCGGACGCCCGTGCGGGCACGTGGGCGAGCGGGACGTCCGGGCCGCCTGAGCACCGCGCACCGGACGCCCCGGCCCGCCGGCGGCCCCCTCGCCGAGGGGGCCGCAGCGCGTTCCCGGCACCGGCCTGGGCCTACGCTGAACGTATGAACAGCATCAGCGGGCGCGGCCGGGTGGCCGGCCTTCCGGCATGGGACCGGTGCGCGGTCATGGGGGTCGTGAACGTCACCCCCGACTCCTTCTCCGACGGCGGCCGCTGGTTCGACACCACCGTCGCCGTCAAGCACGGCCTGGACCTGGTCGCCCAGGGCGCGGACCTGGTCGACGTGGGCGGCGAGTCCACCCGGCCCGGCGCCACCCGCGTGGACGAGGCCGAGGAGCTGCGCCGGGTGGTGCCCGTGGTGCGCGGCCTGGCCTCCGAGGGGGTCGTCGTCTCCGTCGACACCATGCGCGCCTCCGTCGCCGAACAGTCCCTCGCGGCCGGTGCCGCCCTCGTCAACGACGTCAGCGGCGGCCTGGCCGACCCCGCGATGATCCCGGTGGTGGCCGCCGCGGGCGCCCCCTTCGTCGTCATGCACTGGCGCGGCTTCCTCCAGGGCGGCAACGTCAAGGGCGTCTACACGGACGTGGTCGCCGAAGTCGTCCAGGAGCTGCACGCGCGCGTGGAGGCCGTGCTGGCCGGCGGCGTCGCCCCGGACCGCGTCGTCGTCGACCCGGGCCTGGGCTTCTCCAAGGAGGCCGAGCACGACCTCGCCCTCCTCGCCCACCTGGACCGGCTGCGCGGCCTCGGTCACCCGCTGCTGGTCGCCGCCTCCCGCAAGCGGTTCCTCGGCCGGGTGCTGGCCGGACCGGAGGGCCCGCCCCCGCCGGCCCGGGAACGGGACGCGGCCACGGCCGCCGTCTCCGCACTCGCCGCGCACGCCGGCGCGTGGGCGGTGCGCGTCCACGAGGTACGCGCCACGGCGGACGCGGTACGGGTCGCCCGGGCCGTGGACGAGGCGCGCGGCACGAAGCGCACGCACGGCGCGGACGGCGAGCGCGGGCCGGAAGGAGCCCGGTGAGCGCCCCCCACACCGACGTCGAGCAGGTGGAAGCCGCCAACACCGCCTTCTACGAGGCACTGGAACGCGGCGACTTCGAAGAGGTCTCCGCGCTCTGGCTGACGCCCGCGGAACTGGGCGTGGACGAGACGTACCACGACCCCGCGGACACCGGCGTGATCTCCTGCGTGCACCCCGGCTGGCCGGTGCTGACCGGCCGCGGCGAGGTCCTCAGGTCGTACGCCCTGATCATGGCCAACACCGACTACATCCAGTTCTTCCTCACCGATGTGCACGTCTCCGTGACCGGCGACACCGCGCTGGTGACCTGCACCGAGAACATCCTCAGCGGCGGACCCGCACCGGAGGAGGGCGCGGAGCTGGGGCCGCTGCTCGGCCAGCTCGTCGTCGCCACGAACGTGTTCCGGCGCACCCCCTCGGGCTGGAAGCTGTGGTCGCACCACGCCTCCCCCGTCCTGGCCGAGACCGCCGAGGACGACGACGACACCGGTGCGAACGGCCCGCACCCGGACGACGGCCCCCTCGCCTGACCGGCCGCCCCACCCGGCCCCGGGCGGCGGACCGTCCGGGAGACGGACACGTGGTTGGAATCACCTACCCCCGGGTAGAAGCGGCTACCGGCCCCTGACACGGCCGGGTTCCCCAGGGGAAACCCGCGGTGAACCCTCCGGGTTCCGGCCCGCACCCGCGCCCCCGCGGCCGGGCGCTGTCGGTGCCCGCAGGTAGATTCGTCTCCAGACCGGTGTGCCGCCCGCACGCGGCACGGGCCGGTCCTTCCCGACGACTGCAGGAGTGATTCGCGTGGATCGTGTCGCGCTGCGCGGCCTCAAGGCCCGTGGGCACCACGGGGTGTTCCCCAAGGAGCGCGAGGACGGCCAGACCTTCATCGTGGACCTCGTCCTCGGTCTGGACACCCGGCCGGCCGCGGCCGACGACGACCTGACGAAGACCGTGCACTACGGCATCGTGGCCGAGGAGGTCGTGGCCGTGGTCGAGGGCGAGCCGGTGAACCTCATCGAGACCCTCGCCGAGCGGATCGCCCGGACCTGCCTGAAGCACGAAGGGGTTCAGGAGGTCGAGGTGTGCGTCCACAAGCCGGACGCGCCGATCACCGTCCCCTTCGACGACGTGACCGTCACCATCACCCGGAGCCGAGTATGACCCGACCTTTCCGCCAGGGTCACAGCGACCCGACCGTCCAGCCGGTACCCGTCTCGGTCGTCGAGAAGGTGGACGCCGCCGACACCACCCTGCACAACCCCCAGTGGGCCGTGATCTCCCTCGGCTCCAACCTCGGCAACCGCCTGGAGACCCTCCAGGGGGCCGTGGACGCCCTGGAGGACACCCCGGGCGTGCGGGTGAAGGCCGTCTCGCCGGTGTACGAGACCGAGCCGTGGGGCGTGGAGCCCGGCAGCCAGCCGTCGTACTTCAACGCGGTCGTGGTGCTGAAGACGACCCTGCCCCCCGCCTCCCTGCTGGAGCGGGCGCACGCCGTCGAAGAGGCCTTCCACCGCGTGCGGGACGAGCGCTGGGGCCCGCGCACACTGGACGTCGACATCGTGGCGTACGCCGACGTCACCTCGGACGACCCGCAGCTCACCCTGCCCCATCCGCGCGCCCACGAGCGCGCCTTCGTGCTGGCGCCCTGGCACGACGTGGACCCCCAGGCCCAGCTCCCCGGCCGTGGCACGGTCGCCGAACTGCTGTCCGCGATCACCCGTGAGGGTGTGGCGCACCGGAAGGACCTGGAACTCCGGCTGCCCGAGTAGTCGTTAAGGTCGAGGCGGGTCGGGACCGAAGAACGACCACCGTCCGGGACGGTCCGGGGGAACAACTGAAGGGACACCGTGAGAGAGCTGCGCATCAGGGTGCTGGCGGGCGTGTTCGTCGTGGCCGGCGTCCTGTCCTGGGCGGGCGCCCGCCTCTGGAACTCGATCGGGACCCTCCCGAGCGTCCCCCTGGCCGCCCCCGTGGTCCTCGCGCTGATCGCGGTGGTGCTGCTCTCCACGGCGCTCTCGCTGCGCGCCCGGCTGAAGGCCCAGCGTGAGCGCCGGCCCGGCGCCAAGGGCGTCGATCCGCTGATGGCCGCCCGGGCGGTCGTCTTCGGCCAGGCCAGCGCCCTGGTCGCGGCCCTCGTCGCCGGCATGTACGGCGGCACGGGCGTCTTCCTGCTGGAGCTGCTGGACTTCCCGGCCCGCCGCGACCAGGCGATCTACGCCGGATTCTCGGCCCTGGCCGGCTTCGGCGTGATAGCGGCCGCCCTGTTCCTGGAGCGGGTGTGCCGGCTCCCCGAGGACGACGACCAGAACCCTCCGGGGGCGCAGCCGGCGGCCTGACCGCCCGCCGCGCCCGGCGGGCGGCTCAGCGCGCCATGATGAGGCTCATGGCCTCGTTGCGCGTGGCGACATCGCGCAGCTGACCGCGCACGGCGGACGTTATGGTCTTCGCGCCCGGCTTGCGGATGCCGCGCATCGACATGCACATGTGCTCGCACTCGACGACGACGATGACACCCCGCGGCTCCAGGATCTCCATCAGGGAGTCCGCGATCTGCGTGGTCAGGCGCTCCTGCACCTGCGGCCGGCGGGCGTAGACGTCGACGAGACGGGCCAGCTTGGACAACCCGGTGATCTTGCCGGTCTCGGACGGGATGTAGCCGACGTGGGCGACGCCCCGGAACGGCACCAGGTGGTGCTCGCAGGTCGAGTACACCTCGATGTCCTTCACGAGGACCATCTCGTCGTGCCCGAGGTCGAACGTCGTCGTCAGCACGTCCTCCGGCCGCTGCCACAGGCCGGCGAAGATCTCCCGGTAGGCTCGCGCGACCCGGGCCGGCGTCTCCTTGAGCCCCTCGCGGTCCGGGTCCTCCCCGACCGCGAGCAGCAGCTCCCGCACGGCGTTCTCGGCGCGCTTCTCGTCGAATTCGCCGATGCGGCCCTCGCCGTCCAGCGTCACCGGGTCGGTCATGTGGTTCCTCGTTCCCGCGCCATGACGCGCGTCTGTCTCGCCTTGCCGAAACTGCGGACATGCGAAATGCCGCGACCCCCAGGCTAGAACCTGGGGGTCGCGGCATTCATTCCGGGCCGTGCGTCCGCGGGCCGATCAGCCGTCGGAGCGGTCCTCCGGGGACTGGTCCGTCACCGGGGCGGACTCCGCCGCCGTCGACTTCGCGGTGCTGATCGACGCCGTCGCGCCGTTCGCGCCGTTGGTCAGTGCCAGCTCCTTCGGGGAGAGCACCGGCGGACGGGTGGACGGGGTGCGGCGCGAGGAGCCGGTCCAGGCGGGCCGCGGCGGGCGCTTGACGATGGGGGCGAAGATCTCGGCGATCTCCTCCTTGCCCAGGGTCTCCTTCTCCAGCAGCTGGAGAACGAGGTTGTCGAGCACGTCGCGGTTCTCGACCAGGATTTCCCAGGCCTCGTTGTGCGCGGTCTCGATGAGCTTCTTGACCTCTTCGTCGACCAGCGCGGCGACCTCTTCCGAGTAGTCCCGCTGGTGCGCCATCTCACGGCCGAGGAACGGCTCGCTGTTGTCGCCGCCGAACTTGATCGCGCCGAGACGCTCGGTCATGCCGTACTGCGTGACCATCGCGCGGGCCAGGTTGGTGGCCTTCTCGATGTCGTTCGCGGCACCGGTGGTCGGGTCGTGGAAGACCAGTTCCTCGGCCGCCCGGCCGCCCAGCATGTAGGCGAGCTGGTCGAGCATCTCGTTGCGGGTGGTCGAGTACTTGTCCTCGTCGGGCAGGACCATCGTGTAACCGAGGGCACGGCCGCGGGACAGGATCGTGATCTTGTGGACCGGGTCGGAGTTCGGCGAGGCCGCCGCGACCAGGGCGTGACCGCCCTCGTGGTACGCGGTGATCTTCTTCTCCTTGTCCGACATGATCCGGGTCCGCTTCTGCGGGCCCGCGACCACGCGGTCGATCGCCTCGTCCAGCGCCTTGTTGTCGATCAGCTTCTGGTCGCCGCGGGCGGTGAGCAGCGCGGCCTCGTTCAGCACGTTGGCGAGGTCGGCACCGGTCATGCCCGGGGTGCGGCGGGCCACGGCGGACAGGTCGACGTCCGGCGCGACCGGCTTGCCCTTCTGGTGGACCTTGAGGATCTCCAGACGGCCCTGGAGGTCCGGCGGGTCGACCGCGATCTGCCGGTCGAAGCGGCCCGGGCGCAGCAGCGCCGGGTCGAGGATGTCCGGCCGGTTGGTGGCGGCGATCAGGATGACGCCGCCCTTGACGTCGAAGCCGTCCATCTCGACCAGCAGCTGGTTCAGGGTCTGCTCGCGCTCGTCGTGACCGCCGCCGAGGCCGGCGCCGCGGTGGCGGCCGACCGCGTCGATCTCGTCCACGAAGACGATCGCCGGGGCGTTCGCCTTGGCCTGCTCGAACAGGTCACGCACCCGGGAGGCACCGACACCGACGAACATCTCGACGAAGTCGGAACCGGAGATCGAGTAGAACGGGACGCCCGCCTCGCCCGCCACGGCGCGCGCGAGCAGGGTCTTGCCGGTACCCGGGCGGCCGTAGAGCAGCACGCCCTTGGGGATCTTGGCGCCGACGGCCTGGAACTTGGCCGGCTCCTGGAGGAACTCCTTGATCTCCTGGAGCTCCTCGACGGCCTCGTCACAGCCGGCGACGTCGGAGAAGGTCGTCTTCGGGGTGTCCTTGGTGATGAGCTTCGCCTTGGACTTGCCGAAGTTCATGACCCGGGAGCCGCCGCCCTGCATCTGATTCATCAGGAACAGGAAGACGACCACGATCAGGACGAAGGGGAGCAGGGACAGCAGGACGCCGACGAACGGGTTCTGCTTGGACGGCGAGACCGTGTAGCCGTCCGTGATCTGCTTTTCCTGGTACTTGGTCTGCAGCGTGCCGGCGAGCTGCACACCCTGGTCGCCGATGTAGCTCGCCTGGATCTTCGAGCTGCCCTCGACCTTGTAGCCGTCCTTCAGCGTGACCTTGATGCTCTGCTCGTCACCGGTGGTGAGCTTGGCCGACTCGACCTTGTTCGCGTTGATCGCCGCCACGACCTGGCCGGTGTCCACCGTCTTGTAGCCGCCGGACGAGCCGACGACCTGCATCAACACGACCACGGCAAGGACGGCCAGCACGATCCACATGACCGGCCCACGGAAGTATCGCTTCACGTCCATCCATACGGAGCGGTGCCGCCCCGTCCCTCCTGCCATAGTGAGTTTGATAAGACAGTTCTTCTGACGGTACCCCAGCATTGTTGCCCGAAGCCGCACGGAGCCGATTCGACGGCTGGGAAAACCCGTCTCCGCTTGCTTCAACGGCGCGGAACCCGCTGGGGTTCCCGATCGTCCTACAGGGCTTGGGCCGAGTGGCTCAGCCGCCGTAGACGTGAGGCGCGAGCGTACCCACGAACGGCAGGTTGCGGTACTTCTCGGCGTAGTCGAGGCCGTAGCCGACGACGAACTCGTTCGGGATGTCGAAGCCGACCCACTCGACGTCGATGGCGACCTTGGCGGCATCCGGCTTGCGCAGCAGCGTGCACACCTTCAGGGAGGCGGGCTCGCGCGAGCCGAGGTTGTTGATCAGCCAGGACAGGGTCAGGCCGGAGTCGATGATGTCCTCGACGATCAGGACGTGCCGGCCCTTGATGTCGGTGTCGAGGTCCTTGAGGATGCGGACCACACCGGAGGACTGGGTGCCCGCGCCGTAGGAGGACACGGCCATCCAGTCCATGGTGACGGGGGTGGACAGCGCCCGGGCGAGGTCCGCCATGACCATCACCGCGCCCTTGAGGACGCCGACGATCAGCAGGTCCTTGCCCGCGTACTCCGCGTCGATCTTCGCGGCCAGCTCGGCCAGCTTCGCGTCGATCTCTTCCTTGGTGATGAGCACCCGCTGGAGGTCGGCACCCATGTCTTTCGCGTCCACCCGCATCACTTTCGGTCGTCCCGCACTTACGGCCGCGTGTGCGGCCACCGGCTCCGGCCGCGTGTACGGCCCCGGGGGCCGCCCGGCCCGCCGGAGGGCACCGGATGCGGGCACTCCGTGGGGGCCGGTCGTCAGCCTTGCCGAATCACCAGTCTGCCACCCTGCCGCTGGGCGACGACTCGGCCCGGGAGATTGATGGCTCCCTGGCCGCGCCAGCCGGTGATCAGGCGGTCGACTTCCTCGATGTGGCGGGCGAACAGCGCACCGGCCGGGGCTCCGGCCTCGATGGCCGCGCGGCGCAGGATCCGGCGGCGCACGGCGGGCGGCAGGGCGTACAGCTTGGCGCACTCCAGCAGGCCGGCCGCGTCCCGTACGGAGGTCTCGGCCTGCCTGGCCCAGGTGTCCAGGGCGTCGGCGTCGTCGCGGGAGAGCTGGGCGGTGCGGGCCAGCGCCTCCACCACGCCCTTGCCGAGGGCCTTCTCCAGGGCGGGCAGCCCCTCGTGCCTGAGGCGGGAGCGGGTGTAGGCCGGGTCGGCGTTGTGCGGGTCGTCCCAGACCGGCAGGGACTGGACCATGCAGGCCTTGCGGGCGGTCTGGCGGTCCAGGTGCAGGAAGGGCCGCCGGTAACGGCCGCCGGCCCCCGAGACCGCGGCCATGCCGGACAGGGAGCGGATGCCGGAGCCGCGGGCGAGCCCGAGCAGGACGGTTTCGGCCTGGTCGTCGCGGGTGTGGCCGAGCAGGATCGCGGTGGCGCCGTGGCGTTCGGCGGCGGCGTCCAGGGCGGCGTAGCGGGCGTCCCGGGCGGCGGCCTCGGGGCCGCCCTCGCGGCCTACGGTCACCGCGACGGACTCGACCGGGTCGAGGCGCAGCTCGCGCAGCCGCACGACGACCTCTTCGGCGCGGAGGTCGGAGCCGGGCTGGAGGCCGTGGTCGACGGTGACCCCGCCGGCGCGGACGCCGAGCTTGGGGGCCTCGAAGGCGAGGGCGGAGGCGAGGGCCATGGAGTCGGCGCCGCCGGAGCACGCGACGAGGACGAGCGGGGAGGGGAGCCGCTCGGCCGTCCGGCCCGCGGGGGCGCGGGAGGTCTGGTCGTTCAGGATGTCGTGGAGGACGCGGCGGACCGCCAGGCGTATCGCCGCGACCGCAGGATGGGGACCCATGTCCGGTTCCCTTCATGAAGTTTTCCGGGGGGTGAGCCCGGGACGGTCACTCAGAGTGTGTAGATGGTGACAGAACCGGGGCGTTCCCCGAGCATCGCACGCCTACGCATGGCATACGGTCCCTCGGACGGGTGATTGGAGGGGCGTTCGCCTGCCGTCGGCCGGATTCCCTTCACGACTCCGCCCTGCCGTTCACCCCTCGGCCCTGCCGTGCACCCGCGCGACCCAGTCCGCCGGTTTGGCGATCTCCGCCTTGGTGGGAAGGGTGTTGGGCGAGGTCCACACGCGGTTGAAGCCGTCGGTGCCCACCTGTTCCACGACCGCTCGCACGAACCGTTCGCCGTCGCGGTACTGCCTCAGTTTGGCATCCAGCCCCAGCAGCTTGCGCAGGGCCGCGTCCAGGCGGGAGGCGCCCTTGGCGCGGCGCTGCTGGAACTTCTCGCGGATCTCGGCGACGCTCGGCACGACGCTGGGGCCGACGCCGTCCATGACGTAGTCGGCGTGGCCCTCCAGCAGCGACATCACGGCGGTGAGCCGGCCGAGGATCTCCCGCTGGGCCGGGGTCTGCACCAGCTCCACGAAGGAGCGCCCGCCGTCCTCCTCCTCGCCCTCGGGGCGGCCGCCGGCCAGGGACTGGGCGGCGTCCCGGATGCGCTCCAGGAAGGTCATCGGGTCGACGTCGGTCTCCGCGAGGAACGACTGGATCTCGCCCTCGAGGTGGTCGCGCAGCCACGGCACGGCGGTGAACTGGGTGCGGTGGGTCTCCTCGTGCAGGCACACCCACAGGCGGAAGTCGTGCGGCTCGACGTCGAGTTCGCGCTCCACGTGGACGATGTTGGGCGCCACCAGCAGCAGCCGGCCGCCGCCGTTCTGGCCGGCCGGCAGATCGCGGCCGGCGGGGGCGAAGGTCTCGTACTGGCCGAGGACCCGGGAGGACAGGAACGACAGGAGCATGCCCAGTTCCACGCCGGTGACCTTGCCGCCGACGGCGCCCAGGACCGCGCCGCCCGGGCCGCCGCCGCGCCGTTCCTGCATCTTCTCCAGCAGCGGTTTGAGGATCTCCCGGAAGCCCGCGACGTTGGCGCGGACCCAGCCGGGGCGGTCGACCACGAGGACGGGGGTGTCGTGGGTCTCCTCCGTGCCCATGCGGGTGAAGCCCCGGACGTGTTCCTCCGAGGCCCTCGCGTGCCGGCGCAGCTCCGCGACGACGGCCCTGGCCTCGTCACGGCTGACGTCGGGGCCGGGCCGTACGAGCCGTGTCGCGGTCGCCACCGCGAGGTTCCAGTCGACCATCCCGGGAGATGCGGTGCCACCGAAGCCAGTCATGTTGTCAACCGTACGTGCTCGTTGCCGCTTGGGGCAGGCCGTGGCGGGCCGGCAGGGGCCGAGGGGGTCGCCCCGGCGCCCGGTGGTGCGGCGGGCCCGGGGCGGACGGCCCCGGTCACCTCGCCAGTGCCGTCGCCGCCTCGTCCAGGGCCGACTGGGCCTGTGTGGGGTCGGTGGTGCCGGAGGCCAGGAAGGCGAAGGCCAGCAGGTGGCCGGTGTCGTCCACGACCGTGCCGGCGAGGGTGTTCACGCCGGTCAGGGTGCCGGTCTTGGCGCGTACGACGCCGGACGCGCCGTCGGCGAAACGATTGCTCAGGGTGCCGGTGAAGCCGGCCACCGGCAGGCCGGTGAGGACCGGGCGCAGGCCGGGGCGGTCCGGGTCGGCCGCCCGGACCAGGAGGCCGGTCAGCAGGTCGGCGGTGAGCCGGTCGGCGCGGTCCAGGCCGCTGCCGTCGCGGAAGACGGCGCCCGCCGTCGGCAGGCCCAGCCCCCGCAGCTGCGTGGCGATGGCCTCGGCGCCGCCGGCGAAGCTCGCCGGACGTCCGCCGGCCAGGGCCGTGTGCCGGGCCAGGGCCTCCGCGATGTCGTTGTCGCTGTTGGTCAGCATCCGCTCGACCAGGGCGGACAGCGGGGGCGAGGAGACCCGGGCGAGGGTCTGCGCGCGCGTGCCGGCCTTGGACGGGCCGGGGGGCGTGGTCGTGATGCCGGCCTCCTTCAGGAAGCCGGCGAACCGGGCCGCCGCGTCCGCCGCCGGGTCGCCGACGCGGGTCACCGGGCCGCTGACGGAGTCGTCGGTGCGGCCCTCGTCGGCGGTCAGGGCGCTGACCGGGGCGAGGTTGTCGTTGACGCCGATGGGGTGCAGGGCGGGGCCGGTGAACAGGGTGGTGTCGTAGGACAGGGTGATCTTGTCGATGCCGCGCTCGCGCAGGGCCTTCGCGGTGTCCGCGGCCAGCGTCCGCAGGCTCGCCCAGCCGCCGCTGCGGGCGCGCGCGGTGAGGGTGGGGTCGCCGCCGCCGACCAGGACGAGTTTCCGGGTGCCGGGTTCCAGGGCGGTGCGGGTGGTGAGGCGGTGGTCCGGGCCGAGGGCGGACAGGGCGGCGACGGCGGTGGCGATCTTGGTGGTGGAGGCCGGGACGAGGGCCTTGCCGCCGTCGGCGTCGTACAGGCGTTCGCCGGTCGTGACGTCGACGACGGCCGCCGCGTGGCTGTCGCCGAGCTCGGGGGCGTCCAGGAAGGGCTTCAGGGCGTCGGAGACGGCCTGAGCGTCCGGCGCGGACCGTTTGGTGCCCACGGCGCCCGTGACGCCGCCCAGGCCGGTCAGGACGGGTCCGGCGCTCGGCGCGGGCCGGGATGCCGTACCGGGCCGGCCGTGATCTGCGCCACCCGTCCGCTCCAGGGCGGCGGCGCGGTCCCGCTCGGCCGTACGCTGACCCGAGGCGTCCCAGGGTCCGGCCACGGTCACCGCACCGGCGGCCAGCGCCAGGCCGGCGGTGGCGGCGCCCGCGGTGTACTGCCAGGTCCGGACGGTGCGCGGACGGGGGAGACGGGGGAGGTGCACAGGGCCGGTCCGCACGGCCCGCAGCCGCGCGAGCCGCGGCTTCACGGCCGTCACGGCGCGCGCGAGACTCGGTCGGACGGCGTTCGCGAGCCGCGCCACCCGCGGTCCCGCGGCTCGCCAAGGCCCCAGCTCTGGCACGACCACCAGCCCCTTTCGCGATCACACACCTGCGTGAGGGACACTTAACCACCAGAACTATGTGCTGATCATGGAGGAGCCACCGGTGGAGTTCGACGTCACGATCGAGATCCCGAAGGGTTCGCGGAACAAGTACGAGGTGGACCACGAGACCGGCCGGATCCGCCTGGACCGTCGTCTCTTCACCTCGACCGCCTACCCGACCGACTACGGCTTCGTCGAGAACACCCTCGGCGAGGACGGCGACCCGCTGGACGCGCTGGTCATCCTGGACGAGCCGACCTTCCCGGGCTGCCTGATCCGCTGCCGTGCGATCGGCATGTTCCGGATGACGGACGAGGCGGGCGGCGACGACAAGCTGCTGTGCGTTCCGGCCACCGACCCGCGTGTGGAGCACCTGCGTGACATCCACCACGTGTCGGAGTTCGACCGCCTGGAGATCCAGCACTTCTTCGAGGTGTACAAGGACCTGGAGCCCGGCAAGTCGGTCGAGGGCGCCAACTGGGTGGGCCGGACGGACGCCGAGGCGGAGATCGAGCGGTCCTACAAGCGCTTCAAGGAGCAGGGCGGTCACTGACCCCCGCTCGGTGGACGGGCCGCACGCGCAGGCGTGCGGCCCGTTCGCGTGTGTGCACGCGTGCGCCCCTTCGGGGTACGTGTGCGCATACTGAGGGCTACGCGAGGTGTGGTGCAGGGAGCGGTGCGAAGTGACGGAGGCGGAGGACCGCAAGCCCCGGTCGGACGAGGCTCGGTACGACCCGGAGATCACCTCCGAGTTCGCCATCCCCCAGGGTCTCGATGTCCCGAAGACCGGCGGAGAGAGCGAGACGACCTCCGAGTTCGCGGTGCCGGAGGGGCTGCAGACGCCGCAGCCGCCCGGTGCCGAGCCGGAGGGCTCGGCGTTCACGCCGCCGCGCACCTACAGCGCCAAGGAGGCGCCGGCCGCGTTCACGCCGGCGACCGGGGTGCCGCTGGTCAGCCTGATCAAGGACGCGCCCTGGCAGGACCGGATGCGCACGATGCTGCGCATGCCGGTGACCGAGCGGCCGGCCCCGGAGCCGGTGCAGCGCGAGGAGGAGGGCGGCCCGGCCGTCCCGCGCGTACTGGACCTGTCCCTGCGCATCGGCGAGCTGCTGCTGGCCGGCGGTGAGGGCGCGGAGGACGTGGAGGCCGCGATGTTCGCGGTGTGCCGGTCCTACGGCCTGGACCGGTGCGAGCCGAACGTCACCTTCACGCTGCTGTCGATCTCGCACCAGCCGTCGCTGGTGGAGGACCCGGTGACGGCGTCCAGGACGGTGCGGCGGCGGGGCACCGACTACACCCGGCTGGCGGCCGTCTTCCATCTCGTGGACGACCTCAGCGACCCGGAGACCGAGGTCTCCCTGGAGGAGGCCTACCGGCGCCTGGCGGAGATCCGCCGCAACCGGCACCCCTACCCCGGCTGGGTGCTGACCCTGTCCGGCGGACTGCTGGCCGGTGCGGCCTCCCTGCTGGTGGCGGGCCGGGGCGACCCGGTGGTGTTCCTCGCGGCGGCCGTCGGCGCGATGCTCGGCGACCGGCTGGCGTGGCTGTGCGCGGGGCGCGGGCTGCCGGAGTTCTACCAGTTCACGGTGGCCGCGATGCCGCCCGCGGCGATCGGGGTGGCGCTGACCCTGGCCCATGTGAACGTGCAGGGCTCGGCGGTGATCACCGGTGGGCTGTTCGCGCTGCTGCCGGGGCGGGCTCTGGTCGCGGGGGTGCAGGACGGGCTGACGGGCTTCTACATCACCGCCTCCGCGCGGCTGCTGGAGGTCATGTACTTCTTCGTCGGCATCGTCACCGGGGTGCTGACCGTCCTGTACTTCGGCGTGAAGATCGGCGGCGAGCTGGACCCGGAGGCCGCGCTGCGGGTCTCGGAACAGCCGCTGCTCCAGATCGCGGCCTCGATGCTGCTGTCCCTGACCTTCGCCGTCCTGCTCCAGCAGGAACGTTCCACCGTGCTCTGGGTGACCCTGAACGGAGGCGTCGCCTGGTCGGTGTACGGCGCGATGCGCTACGCCGGCGACATCTCACCGGTGGCCTCCACGGCGGTCGCGGCGGGCCTGGTGGGCCTGTTCGGGCAGCTGCTCGCCCGGTACCGGTTCGCCTCCGCGCTGCCGTACACCACGGCCGCGATCGGGCCGCTGCTGCCCGGTTCCGCGACCTACTTCGGGCTGCTGTCCATAGCGCAGAACGACATCGACAAGGGGCTGGTGTCGCTGGCCAAGGCCGTGTCACTGGCCATGGCCATCGCCATCGGGGTCAACCTGGGGTCGGAGATCTCCCGGCTGTTCCTGCGCATCGGCTCCGCCGGGAAGCGCCGGGCAGCGAAGCGCACCAGGGGATTCTGAGCGCCGTACGCCCGGGCCCCGGGGCTACTGGCGGCGCTGGTCGTACGGGTAGCCGTTCTCGTCGTACTGCTGCTGGTCGTAGCCCTGCTGCTGCCCGTAACCCTGCTGTTGCCCGTACCCCTGGTGCTGGTCCCAGTTCTGCTGCTGCGGGTACTGCTGCTGGTCGTACGGCTGCTGGTACTGCTGCTGCCCGTCGTAGTACTGGTCGTAGCCCTGCTGCCGGTTCCAGTCCTGCTGCTGCGGCTGCTGCTGGTAGCCGGGCTGCTCGTACCGCTGCTCCTCGTGGTGCGGCTGCTCCGGCTGGACGCGCCGCAACTGGGTCGTGGCGTCGTCCATGACCGGGGGCTGCTGCCCGTACGACGGCTGGGGCCGCTGGTAGGCGGGCTGCTGCGCCGGCACCGGCTGGGGCTGCGGCCGGGCCTGGGCGGCCTTCTTCTCCTTGCCGCGGGCACGCAGGAACTCGATCGCGATCGGGATCACGGAGACGAGGACGATCAGGATGAGGATCGCCTCGATGTTGGTCTTGACGAACGCGATGTTGCCGAGCCAGGAGCCGAGCAGGGTGACGCCGGCCCCCCACAGGACGCCACCGATGATGTTGAAGACCAGGAACGAGCGGTACCGCATGCCGCTGACGCCCGCGATGATCGGCGTGAACGTACGCACGATCGGCACGAACCGGGCCAGGACCAGGGACTTCGGGCCGTACTTCTCGAAGAACTCGTGCGCCTTGGTGACGTTCTCCTGCTTGAACAGGCGGGAGTCCGGGCGGTTGAACAGGGACGGACCGACCTTCTTGCCGAACATGTAGCCCGCCTGGTCGCCCAGGATCGCGGCGAGGCAGATCAGGGCGATCGCCCCCCACAGCGGGAAGTCCAGATCGCCGGAGGTGATCAGCAGGCCGCAGGTGAACAGCAGCGAGTCACCCGGCAGGAAGAAGCCGATGAGCAGGCCGGACTCGGCGAAGACGATGAGCAGCAGGCCCCAGATGCTGTAGGTGTCGAGCAGGTAGTTGGGATCGAGCCAGCTCGGGCCTAGGGCGAGTGTCATCACGGGTCCGGGCTCCTGAAGGGGTGAGGGCGGCTACGGCGTCCAAGTACGGCCGCACAAAGCTATCAACGCGAGGTGACCGCCCCAGGTTCCACCGGTGGCTCCAGGATGCCCTGTGCGAGGCCCCTGAGAAAGGTGTGACTCAGGGGACTCGCGGGGTTCCGGCCCGGGAGCGAACCCCGTGCGCTCCCGGGCCGGGGACGCTCAGGACGCGCTGTGCCGGGCCGCGTTCGCCACGATCGCGTCCCGCATGTAACGGGCCAGACCGGGACGGATGGCCTCGTACGTGGCGGTGAACCGCTCGTCGGTGACGTACATCTCGCCGAGGCACGCGTGCAGCTCGGGCCCGCAGTCGTAGTACGCGCCCGTGATGAACCGGCGGTGCTCCTCGGCGACCTCCATGGCCGGCTCCGTGTCCGCGGGCACGCCCTCGGCGAGCAGGCCGGCCATCCGGCCGTGGATCGCGTCCAGCTCGGCGTTGATCCGCTTCCAGTCCTCCTTGGTGTAGCCGGCGGTCCGGCGCTGCGACTGCCGGTATGCCTCGGTGTGGCCCCAGCGCCGCTCCACCTCGTCCGCGTGCTCGTCCGGGTCGAAGTCGCCGAAGACCTCGAACTTCTCCTCCGGTGTCAGGTTGACGCCCATCTTGCGTGCCTCCATGGCGTGCTCCACGGCCGCGGCCATCTTCTGCAGCTTCTCGATCCGGGCGGTCAGCAACTCGTGCTGGCGGCGCAGGTGCGCGCGCGGGTCCGTGTCCGGGTCGTCGAGCAGGGCCGCGACCTCGTCGAGCGGGAAGCCGAGCTCCCGGTAGAACAGGATCTGCTGGAGCCGGTCGAGATCGGCGTCGGTGTAGCGCCGGTGCCCGGCGTGGGTGCGCGCGCCGGGCACGAGCAGTCCGATCTCGTCGTAGTGGTGCAGGGTGCGCACCGTGATCCCGGCGAACCCGGCGACCTGCCCCACGGAGTAGACCCGGTCCGGTGACCGGTCCTCTCCCGCGGGCCAGTCCTGCCCCACGGACCTGTGGTGCCCCACGGTCCTGTCGTGCCCCACGGTCCTGTGGTGTCCCACGGGGTGGCTCACTTCTTCCGCTCCTTCGGTCGGTACGCCGTCCACCCTGCGGCCTCACGTCGCGTGAGGTGCAAGCCGGTCGCGGGCGGCCACGGGGGCGGGGCCGCTCAGCGGTCGTCCTCCGGGTGCCGCTCCCCCGTCGCGTACGGGTTCTCCTGACCCTCGGCGAGGACGCCGACGAACGGCTCGCCCTCCCCCGCGAAGGTGTACGCGCCCGCCTCCAGACGGTCGATCAGTCCCTGGGTCCAGGCCGCGTCGGAGTCGGCCGTGTGCAGCCACATGCGCATGATCTCGCCGATGTGACCGAGCTGCTGCGGGCCGCCCTCGGGGAGGTACTCCCCGGTGACGGAGTCCCGCCACCGCCCGATCCGGCGGATCCGCTCCCGCAGCAGCTCCAGGGCCTCGGCGCGGGTCAGCTCGACCAGGAAGCCGATGGCCGCCGACCGGACGTCGGGCTTCTGGTCGTAGGACACCAGGGACTCGCGCAGCAGCCGGAAGAACTCCTCCTCGCCGCGGCCGGTGATCTCGTACTCGGTGCGCGGCGGTCCGCCGGCCGTGGACGGCGCCGTCTCGTGCGCGTGCAGCAGTCCCTGCCGGGCCATCTGCTTCAGGGCGTGGTAGACCGAGCCGGGCTTGGCGTTGGACCACTCGTGCGCGCCCCAGTACTCCAGGTCGTTGCGCACCTGGTAGCCGTGGGCCCGGCCGTGCTGACGGACCGCGCCCAGCACGAGGAGACGGATCGCTGACATGGGGACCAGGTTAGGACCCGCGATCAGGCCGGGGAGCCGCCCTGCGCCTGGGCCACCAGCTCGAACGCGGTCCTGCCGTCCAGCGACTCGCGGATGATGTCGGCGTGGCCGGCGTGCCGGGCCGTCTCGCGGATCAGGTGCAGGCACAGCCAGCGCAGCGAGACGCGGCCCTCGGGCGGGAACCACGGGTCGGGCGGCAGCGGGAAGGTGTCGTCCAGGCTGGTCGCGGAGCGGATCAGCTCCTCGGTCTCGCCGGCCACCCGCTCCCAGTACGCCAGCTGCCCGGCGACCGTCTCGCCGTCCGTCAGCCGGAACGTCTCGTGCCAGTTCGACGCGTCCCGCTGTACGGCGGGCGGCTCCTGCCTGGCCCGGGCCACCCAGCCCTGCTCCACCTCGACGACGTGCTTGAGCAGGCCGCCCAGGGACAGCTCGCTCGCGCTCGGGCGGCTGCGGGCCTGCTCCTCGGTCAGTCCGAGCAGGGCCCTGCGGATCCCGCCGCGCTGTTCCTCGATGAACGCGAGCAGCGCTCCCCGCTCGTCGCCCTTGTCCTCCGCCGGCACGTGCATGACCATGGCCCGCCGCCTCTCGTCTGGCCGTCCGCCGGGGCGTTCGCCCCGACGGGAAAGACGCTAGGGGCCATTGCGGTCAGATCCTGACCGCAATGGCCCCGGGCGGAAAGCCGACGCGGTTAGAACGGGAATCCGCTGCGGCCGTGCTGGATCGAGATCCACTTGACGGTGGTGAACGCCTCCAGCGTGGTCTCGCCGTTGAGGCGGCCGACGCCGGAGTGCTTCTCCCCGCCGAAGGGCACGATCGGCTCGTCGTGGACGGTGCCGTCGTTCACGTGGAACATGCCGGTGTCGATCCGCTTGGCGAAGGCCACACCGCGCTCGATGTCCCCGGTGTGCACGGCGCCGCTCAGGCCGTACGGCGAGCCGTTGACGATCCGTACCGCGTCCTCCTCGCCGTCGAACGGGATGAGGAAGACGACCGGGCCGAACACCTCCTGCTGGAGCAGCGGGGACTCGGCCGGCACGCCGGTCAGCACGCTCGGCTCGACCAGGTTGTCGGTCGTGCCGCCGCGCACCAGGGCGGTGGCGCCCTCGGCGAGCGCCTGCTCGACGGTGCCGGAGATCGCGGCGGCCTGCGCGGAGTTGATCACCGGGCCGATCACGGTCTGCGGATCGCGCGGGTCGCCGACCTTCAGGCTCTTGACCTTGGCGACGAACTTCTCGGTGAACTCCTCGTGGACGGAGCGGTCCACCAGGACCCGGTTGGCGGCCATGCAGACCTGGCCCTGGTGCACGAACCGGCTGAAGACCGCCGCGTCCACCGCGTAGTCGATGTCGGCGTCGTCCAGCACCACCAGCGCGCTGTTGCCGCCGAGTTCGAGGACCGAGCGCTTGAAGTGCTTGGCGCAGACGGTGGCGACGTGCCGGCCGACCTTGTCGGAGCCGGTGAAGGAGATCACCTTCGGGACGGGGTGCTCGAGGAACGCGTCACCGATCTCGGCGATGTCGGTCACCAGGACGTTCAGCAGGCCCCCGGGCAGCCCGGCGTCCTCGAAGATCTTCGCGATCAGGGTGCCGCCGGCGATCGGGGTGTTCTGGTGCGGCTTGAGCACCACGCCGTTGCCGAGCGCGAGGGCCGGGGCGACCGACTTCAGCGACAGCAGGAAGGGGAAGTTGAACGGGCTGATCACACCGACCACGCCGACCGGCACGCGGTAGACGCGGTTCTCCTTGCCGTCGACCGGGGAGGGCAGGATCTTGCCCTCGGGGCGCAGCGCGAGGTGGACCGACTCGCGCAGGAACTCCTTGGCGAGGTGGAGTTCGAAGGCGGCCTTCACGCGCGTGCCGCCCAGTTCCGCGATGATCAGGTCGGCTATCTCCTGCTCGCGGTCCTCCACCAGCCGCAGCGCGCGCTCGAACACGGCCCGCCGGGCGTAGGGGTTGGTCTCCGCCCACTCCTTCTGGGCACGGGCGGCGGCCCGGTAGGCCAGGTCCACCTCCTCGACGGTGGCCACGGTGATCGAGGCCAGCTTCTCGTCGTTGTAGGGGTCGAAGTCGATGACGTCCCAGGAGCCCGTGCCCGGGCGCCACTCGCCGTCGATGTACTGCTGGGCCAGGTCGCTGAAGTAGGACGACATGTGATCCCTCAATCGCTAGCGGACACCAGATCTACGCCGTGTCTGACAGGACGTCATCGTACTGGTGAGTACCGCGAGTTGAGAGCCCTCCAGGGTCAGGAGAGTTGCAGGAGGCCGCGGAGCAGGTCCCGGCTCTCGTCCGGGCCGGGGCTGTCCTGCTGGAGCTCCTTCAGGGCCTGCTCGTACTGGGCGACGTCCTCGCGCTTGTCCAGGTAGAGGGCGCTGGTCAGCTGCTCCAGGTAGACCACGTCGGACAGGTCGGACTCGGGGAAGCTGAGGATGGTGAAGGCGCCGCTCTCCCCGGAGTGCCCGCCGAAGCTGAACGGCATGACCTGGAGCCGCACGTTGGGCCGCCCGGAGATGTCGATCAGGTGCTGGAGCTGGCCGCGCATCACGTCCCGGTCGCCGTAGGGGCGGCGCAGGGCGGCCTCGTCCAGGACGATGTGCAGCTCCGGGGCGTTGTCGGAGAGCAGGTGCCGCTGCCGCTCCAGGCGCAGGGCGACCCGGCGCTCGATGTCGGCGGCGCTCGCCCCCTTCATGCCGCGCCGGACCACCTCGCGGGCGTACTCCTCGGTCTGGAGCAGGCCGTGCACGAACTGCACCTCGTAGACCCGGATCAGCGAGGCGGCGCCCTCCAGGCCCACATAGGTGGGGAACCAGCTGGGCAGGACGTCGGTGTAACTGTGCCACCAGCCCGCCACGTTGGCCTCCCGGGCGAGGGACAGCAGCGACTCGCGCTCCGCTTCGTCGGTGATGCCGTAGAGCGTCAGCAGGTCCTCGACGTCTCTGGTCTTGAAGCTCACCCGGCCCAGCTCCATGCGGCTGATCTTCGACTCGGAGGCGCGGATCGAGTATCCCGCCGCCTCGCGCGTGATCCCCCGCGCTTCCCGCAGTCGCCTGAGTTGCGAGCCGAGCAGCATCCGCCGCACCACCGATCCGGGCTCTCCCGCGCTCACTTTCGCCAGCCTCCCCAACCGTCTCCCAGGGGCCGAAGTCTGCCACTAAAACACTCCGAGCAGTACTCGCCCGGTTACGCAAACGGAAAGAGCTCGGCCGTTTCCACCCTTCCCGGACCGGGCAGGAGGTCCGGACCTCTGGCGGCTTCCTGGGCGAAGTCGGCGGAAAAAATGGCCAAGAAGCGGTACGGGATGTGCCATTTCGGCCGCGTGCACGTGCATCTGCCCTTGCATCTGCTCTGCGCTTCCGAAACCATGGGTGCCGCGCCACCGCTGCATCGCAACGACCGCGAATTCCCGGGAGTGCCTCGCATGGGGACGAATGGATCGACCATGCTCAAGCCGTTACGGCAGGGCCTTCCGCCGCTGGATCCCGCGGCCGTGTCCGATGCCGCCTCCTGCGCCCTCCCCGCCCGTTACGAGGCGGTGCGCGAGGCCCGGCGCTTCACCCGCGACACCCTGGGCCGGTGGGACGTCGGCGACCGCTTCGACGATGTGTGCCTCGTCGTCTCCGAACTCGTCACCAACGCCCTGCGCCACGCGGTGCCGGGGGACCCCTGTCCCACCGACGGCCTCCCGTCCGTGCGGCTGCACCTGATGCGCTGGAGCGAGCGGCTGGTGTGCGCGGTGCGCGACCCGAGCCACGAGACGCCGGCCCCCAGGGACTCGGACGACTTCTCGGCCGAGTCGGGCCGCGGCCTCTTCCTCGTCGACTCCTTCGCCGACAGCTGGGGCTGGCACCCGCTCGCGGGCACCCTCGAGGGCAAGGTGGTCTGGGCGCTGTTCCGGATGCACCCGGCGGGCTGACCCCGTACGGCGCGGGCGCACGCCCGGTTTCTACGCGCGTACACCCGCGGCTCGCCGGTGCGTACGCGCGCTGTTGTGACGCGGGTCGTGCCCTGTCGACGAACCGGGTGTCAGCTCGCGATCAGGTGGTCGAACTCGCCGTCCTTGACCCCGAGGAGCATGGCCTCGATCTCCGCGCGCGTGTAGACGAGCGCCGGCCCGTCCGGGAAGCGCGAGTTGCGCACGGCGACATCACCGCCCGGCAGCCGCGCGAACTCCACGCAGGAACCCTGCGAGTTGCTGTGCCTGCTCTTCTGCCAGGCCACTCCGTCCAGCTGCGTGGCAGCCATGCCGTTGTACACGTCGTACCCCCCGTACACGCCGTCAACGTCGCGGTCCACAGGTCGCTCCCCGGTGGTGCACTGGCTGGTGTGGCCATAGGTGCTGTGGTCAACTGACCCGGATCATAACTCTGTTCACGTGCAGATGCATGAGCAGATGCACGTGCACGAGCGGTGTTCCCGTGATTACACCTTTGACGTGTGCTTTACCAGAGCCGCTCCGGCGTCTGCCCCGGAGCAGGCAGGACATGCCCCGCCCCGCACGGGAAGAGACGCGTACCGCACCGCTCATGTTCCCCTGTCCGGCGACCGATCGGCCCGGCGGACTGGCCGGAACGGCGTCCGCCCACCGGAGGGACGGCCTCCGCCCGGTGGCGTAGACCCGCCGATCCGCCGCTACGACAGGAGGACGCGGGCACCGGGACACGTGACGGAGATCATCCGGTACCGGTCGGCGTAGCGCTCCGGGGCGGCCACCGGGGGGTACGGCAAGAGGCAGGCGCCGCCCTACGGGGGAGCGTAGGGCGGCGCCTGCCTGCGCGAGGGGGCTCAGCGGCCGGCGTACGGCAGCAGCGCCATCTCGCGGGCGTTCTTGACGGCCCGCGCGAGCTGCCGCTGCTGGCGGACGGTGACCCGGGTGACGCGGCGGCTGCGGATCTTGCCGCGGTCGGAGATGAACTTCCGCAGCAGGTCGGTGTCCTTGTAGTCGATGTAGGTGACGCCGGCCTCGTCCAGCGGGTTGGGGCGGTTGCGGACGGAGGAGCGGTCGCTCTTGCGGGGCATCAGACCTCCAGCAGGGTGTCGAAGGCGGGCGGGAGCCGGCGCCACGAGTCCCGCCCGGCGGCGTACTCGGCGTCGGTGAGCAGGCAGGACTCCAGCAGCCTGGTCAGTCCCTCGCGGTCGAGGCCGGGCGAGGTGAACACCAGGTGGTTGCAGCGGTCGCCGTGCTCGGGGTGCCAGTCCAGCGCGGCGGCGGCGCGGCGCACCGGCGGCACCAGTTCCCAGGCCGCGTCCGGCAGCGCGGCGAGCCAGGGCCCCGCGCTCTCCACGCACAGTGCCCCGCCCGCCGCGTCCCAGTGCAGCAGCGCGTCCGGCTTGTCGGCGAGCCAGAACCGGCCCCGGCTGCGGGCGGCGGCGCAGGTCAGGTCCTCCAGCGCCGCGTACAGCCGCTCCGGGTGGAAGGGCCGGCGGCGGTGCCAGACCAGGGTGGAGACGCCGTGGTCGTCGGCCTCCTGGGGCAGCAGCGCGCAGGCCGGGTGCTGGGCGGCGGCGGCGGCCTCCACGTCGAAGCCGGCGAGGGCGGCCCGGGCGAGCGGCCCTTGGGCCCCGGCGTCCGCACCGCCCGGGACCGGCCGGGCCGTCGACCCCGGCGGCGTCGGCGGCGTCGGCGGCGTCGGCGGCTCACCGTCCCCGGTGCCCGCGCCGATCGGCACCCGGCGGGCCGTCGGGTGCAGCTGGGCCAGCAGCTCCATGTCCTCGTCGTCGGCCTCCGGGGAGTCGGCCACGGCGAGCACGGGCGCGTACTCCAGCTGCCGGGCGAAGGTGTCGGCGACCGTGCGCCGGTCGGTGGCCGCCGCGGCGAGCCCGGCCTCGGCGAGGTCGTCGCCGTTGCCCAGGTAGGGCAGCACCAGCGCCGGGTCCACGGCCGTGATCACGGACGTGACGGTCAGGCCGCCGGAGGTGATCACCTCGGCCATCGCCTTCGGCTCGACGGAGTCCCACAGTTCGACGATCGCCAGCCGGGTGCTCCCCGCGTCGGCCAGCCGCCGCAGTTCGGGCACCAGGTCCTCGCGCAGCGCGCAGCAGGCACAGTCGTTGACCAGGGGCGTCTCGCCGCGCGACACGATGCCGTCGCGGTCCCTGACGGTGCGCGCGACCCGGCCGGCGGAGGCCGTGGACAGGTCGTGGTGCAGGACGACGCTCCCGGGTACGTCGGCGAGCAGCCGGTCGACGGCCGCCGTGCGGGCCGCGGCGTGCAGCCCGCCGACGACGGCCACGGCCAGGCTCACTTCCCGCCCCGCTTCCCGAACCGGCGCTCGAAGCGCTCGACGCGTCCGGCGGTGTCCAGGACGCGCGCGGTGCCGGTGTAGAAGGGGTGGCTGACGTTCGAGATCTCGACGTCCACGACCGGGTAGGTGTTGCCGTCCTCCCACTCCACCGTCTTGTCGCTCGTCATGGTCGACCGGGTGAGGAAGGCGTGCCCGGCGGCGCGGTCGCGGAAGACGACCGGTCCGTAGGCGGGGTGGATTCCCTTGCGCATGGCGGAGTTCAGCGCTCCTCTCGGAAATCGACGTGCCGGCCGGCGACGGGGTCGTACTTGCGCAGCGTCAGGCGGTCCGGGTCGTTGCGGCGGTTCTTGCGGGTCACGTAGGTGTAGCCGGTCCCGGCGGTGGACCGGAGCTTGATGACCGGGCGCAGCTCGTTGCGTGGCATGCTGCTACCTTACTGAAAATGAATTCCATTTGCTGACTCGCTGCGAGGAGAGCTACGTCACCATGTCCGCGCACTGCATGCTCACCGGGGCCCGGCCGGGCTTCGGCAACCGCGTCTCCCACTCCCACCGGCGCACCTCCCGCCGCTTCGACCCCAACATCCAGACCAAGCGCTACTGGCTGCCCGGCGAGGGCCGGTACGTCCGGCTGCGGCTGAGCGCGAAGGCGGTCAAGACGGTGGACGCGATCGGTGTGGAGGCGGCCGTCGCCCGCATCCGCGCCCGGGGGGTACGGGTCTGATGGCGAAGAAGAGCAAGATCGCGAAGAACGAACGGCGCAGGGAGATCGTCGCCCGGTACGCCGAGCGCCGCGCCGAGCTGAAGGAGATCATCCGCCGGCCTTCCACGCCCGAGGCCGAACGGCTCGCCGCCCAGCGGGAACTGCGCGCACAGCCGAGGGACGCCAGCGCCACGCGCGTCCGCAACCGCGACCAGATCGACGGCCGCCCGCGCGGCCACCTGCGCGCCTTCGGGTTGTCCCGGGTGAACCTGCGGACGCTGGCACACCAGGGATTCCTGCCCGGGGTCCGCAAGTCGTCCTGGTGAGGGCCCGCACCGCTCGATGCGGGTGACGGGGGCGGGGGGGCGGGCCGGCCGACTGACCGCTGGACGCCCCGGCCGGATCGCGGGCCGCTCTGGCAGCCGCCGGGCGACCGGACCGGGCGCGAGCCGTCCTGGCAGCCGCCGGGCGACCGGACCGGGCGCGAGCCGTCCTGGCAGCCGCCGGGCGACCGGACATGGGCGCAGGCCAGCGCGGTAACCGCCGGGCGACCGGGCCGGGCAGGAGCCGTCCTGGCAGCCACCGGGCGACCGGACATGGGCGCAGGCCAGCGCGGTAACCGCCAGGCGACCGGGCCGGGCAGGAGCCGTCCTGGCAGCCGCCCGGCGACCGGACATGGGCGCAGGCCAGCGCGGTAGCCGCCGGGCGACCGGACCGGGCGGGAGCCATCCTGGCGGCCACCGGGCGACCGGGTCTGGTCGCGGGCCGCCGCCTTGGCGACCACCGGGGGACCATGCCGGATCCCGGGCCGCCGCCTTCACAACCGCCGGGATGAAGCCGGGCCACGGGCCGTCTTGGCAACCACCGGGCGGCCAGGCCGGATCCCGGGCCCTCCGGGCGACCGGGCATGGTCGCGGGCCGCCTGGCAACCGTCGGGCGACCGGGCCGGAGCGCAGGCCGCCGCCTTCGCGACCACTGGGCGACCGGACCGGATCCCGGGCCCTCCGGCCGGCCACCGGGCGACCGGGCCGGGGCGCTGCCGTCCCGGAGGGTGGCGCGAGATCCCTGAAAGGGGCCCGGCCGCGCGGGGGTTCGAGGGTCCGGGGGCCGGGTTCCGGAGGGGCGGGCGTACGGGGCTCGGGGGCAGGCGCCATGATGCAAGGGCACCGTCACCACCAGGACAGGGACCCGCCCATGCGCGCCATTCCGCTCACCGTCACCGCTCTCGCCGCCGCCCTGCTGCTGACCGCCTGCGACGACGGTGGCGGGAAGAGCGGGAACAACGCCGACTCGGCCTGCGAGATCGGCGGGGTCTCCGTGCAGATCGGCTCCGCGAGCGTCGCTCCGGCCGCCGGGGACACCGGCGAGATCCCGGTGAGCCTCACCAATCAGAGCGCGCCCTGCACCCTGGACCACTTCCCGGACGTCGTGCTGAGCGGCGGCGGCAACGACGTCACCGTGCCCACGCTCAAGGGCGCGAAGGCCCAGAAGCTGAAGCTGGCCAAGGGCGACTCCGCGTCCTTCTCGCTCACTTACGTACGCGGCAAGGACGGCGCCGAGAACACCCTCGCGGCGAAGACCGTGAAGATCACCCTGCCCGGTACGGACACCGGCCGGAGCTTCCCGTGGAAGTACGGCCCGGTCGCCGGGAAGGCCGACGGGAGCGGGCCGGACGCCTCGGTGAGCGCCTTCCAGCAGGTCGGCGACTGAGCTACAGGACCGGTGAGGCGCACTCCGGCACCGAGGCTCACTCCAGCCGCGGACGGGCCCTGACCTGGGCCTGGTCCGCCGCGCGGGCGCCCTCGGTCCAGCCGGCCGCGTCGCTGACGCCCCGCAGCCGGGTCGTCGTGGTCTGCGGGAACATGGTTTCCAGCCGCCCGGTGACGGCTATCGCGCGCGTGGCCAGCACCGGCAGCAGGTCCTGGGTCACCTGGGTCTCGGCGGCAGCCGCGAGCCGGTCGCCCACGCGGTGCGCGTAGGCCGCGAGGAACGACTGCCGGAAGGTCTTGGTCCGCTTGCGCCCGCCGGCCCGCTGGGCCGCCTCGGCCCTGGTCATGGCGTGCGTGGCCTGCACCAGCAGCGAGGTGTAGAGCAGCTCGACGGCCTCCAGGTCCGCCTCGAAGCCGACGACCGTGGAGAAGCCGAGCGGTTCGTTCCACACCGCGCGGCAGTGGTTGGCCGTGGCCACCGCGTCCAGCAGGACCGCCTTGGCCTGTTCGTACGGCGGCTCGACCCCGATCCGGCAGGCGCCGGGCGCATCCGGCGCGGGCGCCTCGGCGGCGAGCAGTGCCTCGTCGACGCTGTGCCGGGCCATCAGTTCCTGCGCCTTGGCGCTGAGTGCCTCCGCCTCCTCCGGATAACCGGTGGCCTCGGCCTTGGCGAGCAGCGCGCGGATGCGGGTGAGCATGCGGGAGGCGGCCGGGCCGGGGGCGCGCCGGGGCTCGTCGTCCAGCGGCTCCAGGGCTGGCAGGCGCAGCAGCAGGCGGTACAGCTCCAGGACGGTGGTGGCGTGCGAGAAGCGGTCCGTGGCGCGGTCGGCACCGGTCGGCAGCGCGGCCAGCTGGTCGGCCCAGCGGCGCCCGCGCGGACGGTCCCGCCCGGCCTGCGCCCGGATCAGCGCGGCGGCCAGGTGGACGTGCGGGTCCTCCAGCTCGCGCCGCACCAGTCGTACGACGTCGGCGGGCTGCCAGCCGCGTCTCCAGGCCGCCGCGACGAACTCCACACCGCGCCGCCCGAGTTCGGCGTCGGCCCCCGGATCGGCGGCGAGCAGGGAGGCACCCGTGTCGAGCCCGGTGTCGGTGTCGTCGTAGAGAGCGGCCCTGAAGGCCCGCTCGACGGTGCTGGCAGTACTGGTCACAGCCCCGATCGTGCCACGCGCCACCGACAAGCGGGGGCGGTCGTCCACAGGCTGTGGACAACCCTGGCGGAGGCGCACCGGACCAACTGACAACCGTTGGTTGACACCCCTAGGGGCGCAACCTACGGTTGACACTATGGCGACCAACCCGAACTTCACGGCTTCCGTGCGCCTCGACGACCTCATCGAGGCCATCAAGAAGGTCCATCCCGAACCCCTCGACCAGCTCCAGGACGCGGTGATCGCCGCCGACCACCTCGGTGACGTGGCGGACCACCTGATCGGGCACTTCGTCGACCAGGCCCGCCGCTCGGGCGCGTCCTGGACCGAGATCGGCCGCAGCATGGGCGTGACCCGGCAGGCGGCACAGAAGCGGTTCGTGCCCAAGGAGTCCGCCGACCTCGACCCCAGCCAGGGCTTCAGCCGCTACACCCAGCGCGCGCAGAACGTGGTCATGGCCGCGCACAACGAGGCGCTGGCCGCCCGCAACACCGAGGTCCGCCCCGAGCACCTCGTCCTCGGCCTGCTGTCCGAGCCCAAAAGCCTGGCCGCCAAGGCGATCACCACGCAGGGCGTGCTCCTGGACGCCGTACGCCAGGCCGTGACCGCCACGCTGCCGCCGGCCGCCGACGACGTCCCCGACCTCGTCCCCTACGCCCCCGACGCCAAGAAGGTCCTGGAACTCACCTTCCGCGAGGCCCTCCGGCTCGGCCACAACTACATCGGCACCGAGCACATCCTGCTGGCCCTGCTGGAGCACGAGAACGGCCAGGGCGTCCTCAGCGGCCTCGGCGTCACCAAGCCGGCCACCGAGGAGGAACTGCGCAAGATGCTGGCGCTGCTGATGGAGAACACCACCCCCGCCCCGGGCGGCTCGCAGGCGTAGATCCACAGGTTCCGCCCGAGGCCACGGCCGATTGTCAGACCCACCTGCCACACTCGCGGACATGACGGACCGGTGGGCGCTCGCACCGGCCGAGGACGGAGGCGTGGACGTCGCCCCCCTCGGCCCGGACGGGCTGCCCGCCGGACCGGTGCGGCGGGAGAACGATCTCGCCGGGGCGGTGCGGAGCCGCCCGGAGGTGACGCGCTGGGTGTGGCGGTCGACCGCCGAGGTCTATCCGCGTCTGCTCGCCACGGGGGTGCGAGTGGAGCGGTGCTACGACATCGAGGACGCCGAGACACTCCTGCTGGGCCACGAGGGCCGGTACGGCGAGCCACGCTCGGCCGCCGCCGCCCTGGCCCGCCTCCGCGGTGGCCCCGTCCCGCCCGACCCGCCGCAGCGCGCGGCCGAACCGGGCGCCCAGTCCCCGCTGTTCGAACCCGCCGGCGACCATCTGCCCCTGCCCGACCTGCTCGCGGTCTACGCCGAACAGCAGCACCGCCACCAAAAAACCACCCACCCCGACCGGATGCGGCTGCTGACCGCCGCCGAGTCGGCCGGGATGCTGGTGGCCGCCGAGATGAACCGCTCCGGCCTGCCGTGGAGCGCCGAGGTGCACCGCGCACTGCTGCACGAACTGCTCGGCGAGCGGTACGCGGGCGGCGGCGAGCCGCGCCGCCTCGCCGAACTGGCCGACGAGGTGTCCGCGGCCTTCGGCCGCCGGGTGCGGCCGGACCTGCCCGCCGATGTGGTCAAGGCCTTCGCGCAGGCCGGGATCAAGGTGAAGTCCACCCGCCGCTGGGAGATCCGGTCCGTCGACCACCCGGCCGTCGCCCCCCTGCTGGAGTACAAGAAGCTGTACCGCATCTGGGTCGCACACGGCTGGTCCTGGCTCCAGGACTGGGTGCGTGACGGCCGCTTCCGCCCCGAGTTCCTCGCCGGCGGCACGGTCACCGGCCGCTGGGTGACGAACGGCGGGGGCGGTCTGCAGATCCCCAAGGTGATCCGGCGGGCCGTGGTCGCCGACCCCGGCTGGCGGCTGGTGGTGGCCGACGCCGACCAGATGGAGCCGCGCGTACTGGCCGCGATCTCCCGCGACCCCGGTCTGATGGAAGTGGCCGGCCGCGACAGCGACCTCTACCAGTCCGTCTCCGACCGCGCCTTCTCCGGCGACCGCGAGCAGGCCAAACTCGCCGTGCTCGGCGCGGTCTACGGCCAGACCTCCGGCGACGGCCTGAAGAACCTCGCCGCGCTCCGCCGCCGCTTCCCGAAGGCAGTCGCCTACGTCGACGAGGCCGCCCGCGCGGGCGAGGAGGGCCGGCTGGTGCGCACGTGGCTGGGCCGCACCTGCCCGCCGGCCGCCGGTTCGGGCGAGGACACGGCGGAGGAGGCGGGCATCCCGGGCGGCGAGGAGGAGAGCGAGGGCCGGTCCGGCTGGGTCCCCGGATACGCCTCGGCCGATTCCCGCGCGCGGGGCCGCTTCGCGCGCAACTTCGTCGTCCAGGGCAGCGCCGCCGACTGGGCCCTGCTGCTGCTCGCCGCGCTGCGCCGGGCGCTGTGGGACATGGCGGCCGAGCTGGTCTTCTTCCAGCACGACGAGGTGATCGTGCACTGCCCCGCCGAGGAGGCCGAGGCGGTCGTCCGGGCCATCCGCGACTCCGCCGCCCTGGCCGGCCGGCTGACCTTCGGCGAGACCCCGGTGCGGTTCCCGTTCACGACGGCGGTGGTGGAGTGCTATGCCGATGCCAAGTGAGGGGGTGCGGCGGGCGGCCGAGGTCCACCGGAAGGCGGGGGCGCCCGTTGGTGGGTGCGGGTTCAACGGACCGCTGGGTGGGCGGTCAGCCGGGTGGTCGGCAGGTCCCGTTCAGCCGGTCTCCGGGTTCTCGCTCGGCGGATCCGGTTCTCCGGAAGCGCCAAGGCCCCCGCCGTCCGGCGCACCGTCCCGTCCGCTGCCCGCGCCCGGGCCTCCGCCCGACGGCCCCGCTCGGACAGCGACGTCAGCGGAGTCAGCGGAGTCAGTGAGACCCGCGGCGTCAGCAAGGTCCGCGGCGTCGGACGCGTCGGAGCCGTCGCCCAGCAGCTCCCGCAGCTCCGCCAGGACAGCCTGCTCGTCCGTGCCGTCCAGTGCCGTGTGTGCCGCGCGCCAGGCGTCGTACGCCTCCGTCCGCAGCCCCCGCTCGCGCAGCAGCAGCCCGTGCTGGTGCAGGGCCAGCCCGCCCATGTAGCGGTCGGCGCGGGCGTCGGCCCGGCGCAGCAGCTCGGCGCACTCCTCGGCCGCCCGCTCGGTCCTCCCCAGCTGCCGCAGCGCGCGGACCAGACCGAGCCGGGTCTGGGCCTCGCCGTGCCAGTCGCCGTGGCCGCCCAGGATGCGCAGGCTCTCCTCGAAGTGCCGGGCGGCGGACTCCGGTTCGCCGAGGGTCAGATGGGCGTAGCCGATGTTGCAGTGCGCCGAGTGCCGCACGATGACCGCGCCGATCCTGTCCCCGATCGCCAGCGAGCGCCGGTGCTGCTCGATGGCGGCACGCGGGTCGGTGTGCTCGTAGAGGTTGCCGAGGTGGCTGCGGGTGACGGCCTCGCCGTAGGGGTCGTTCAGCAGCCGCGAGTAGGCGAGGCTCCGGCGCAGTGCCTCACCCGACTCCGTGAACCGCCCGAGGCCCTCCAGCAGCAGCCCCCGGTTGTTCAGACAGCGCCGGATCCGGGAGACCATGCCCAGCCGCCCCCAGATCTCCAGGGCCTGGTCGGTGAGGGCGAGGGAGTCGTTCTGCCGGCCGGTCAGGAAGTGCAGCGCGGCGAGGTCGCACAGCGCGTACCCCTCGGCCGCCGGGTCCCCCAGCCGGCGCGCCACCGCCAGCCCGGCCCGGCCCAGCACCTCCATCTCGGCGACCCGGCCGCTGCGCTGCACGTACGGGGAGAGCAGCCGCGTGAGCACGGAGAGGTGGGCGGCCGTGCGCGGATCGTCGGTGTCCGCGTTCCGCGCCACCAGCGCGACGATGTTCTCCAGCTCCGTCTCGCCCCAGCCGAACGCCTCCTCGGCCGACTCGAAGGACGCGAGCGCGGCCACGTCCGTGGCGTGCTCGGCCGGCTGCGCCGCGGTCGGCCGCCGCCGGTCGTCCTGGTCGATGCCCGGCTCCACGATCGCCTCCAGCACCCGCTCGGACACGGCGGCGTACCAGCGCAGGGCGACGAGGTCGGCGCAGGCGTGGAGGGCGGTGGTGCCGGGCTCGTCCGGCCCCGGGAACGCGTCCCCGGTGGCGGCCCGCGTCCGAGCGGTCCGCGCGGGGGTGGCCTCGGCGTCGACGGCCCGTGGGTGGGCGGCGGTCTCCGCAGGGGTGGCGGCCCGGCTGGTGGCCCGTGCGTCGGCCTCCGCCAGTTCGCGGGCGAAGTCGCGGACCAGGTCGTGGGGTGCGTAACGGCCGTACGCCGTCTCCTCCAGCAGGGCCACGTCGACCAGCCGGTCCAGGGCGGCCTCGGCGCGCCGCTCGTCGGTACCGGTGAGGCGGGCGATCAGCGAGGCACCGTACGTCGGCAGGTCCAGCGCGCCGATACGGCGCAGGGCGAGGGCCGCGTCCCGGTCGGCCTCGCGCTCGGCGGCCGCGAGCGCGTCGTGGGCGACGGCCAGGGAGCGGCGGACGCTCAGATCGTCGTACTCCAGGTGGTGCAGCCGGCTGCCGGTGTCGGCCAGCTGACCGGCCAGGACGTCCGGAGTGAGGGCGCGGCGGGCGACGAGCCGGGCGGCGACCACGCGCAGCGCCAGCGGGAGCCGGCCGGTCAGCTCGACCAGCGGGTGGCCCTCGTCCAGCCCCGCGCGCCCGCTGACCGCGCGCAGCAGGGCCGCGCTGTCCTCGCCGGTCAGCGGGGCGAGCGGGAAGCGTCGGGCGCCGTCGAGGGCGGTGAGCGGCGAACGGCTGGTAACGATCACCGCGCAGCCGGGCCCGGCCGGCAGCAGTGGCCGGACCTGGGCCGCGTTCGCCGCGTCGTCCAGCACCAGCAGAAGGCGGGCGGGGGCGAGCAGCGAGCGGAGCAACGCGGCGGCGGCGTCGGGGTGTTCGGGGATGTTCCGCGGGCCCACACCGAGGTCGCGCAGCAGCGCGGTCAGTGCCTGGGCGGCGGTGAGCGGAGTCATGCCGGGGGTGGCGCCGTGCAGATTGACGTAGAGCTGACCGTCGGTGAAAAGCTCCCGCAGCTCATGGGCCACGTGCAGGGCCAGAGCGCTTTTGCCGACCCCGGCCATGCCGCTGATCACCGCGACGGCGGGGACGGAGGCGGGCGGCCCGGTCAGCGCCTGGCGCAACTCGCGTCGTACGTCCGTCCGCCCGGTGAAGTGGGCCGGCGGCGCGGGCAGCTGGGCCGGACGCGGGGTCTGCGGGGAACCGGAGGCCGTGGGGCCAGGGGCGGGGGGGCCGGTGTCGGTCCCCGGGGCCGGGGGTGCGGGGAAGGCGCCGGAAGACGAGGCGGAGGCAGGTTCGTCGACGGCGCCCTCGAGGCCGGCACCAGCCTCACCGGTACCGCCGGAGCCGGTGCCGTCGTCGGTACCGGCACTCCCGGCAGCGATCGGGCCGCCGGTGGCGTCACCCCGCGGCTCCTCCCCCGGCCAGGGCTCTGACCGGGAGTCATCACGTGCCTGCTCGCAACGGCCGCGCAGCACCTCGACATGCGCCTCGCGGACCGCCGGGCCGGGTTCGATACCGAGTTCCTCCACCAGACGGGCGCGCAGGTCGCGGTGGACGGCGAGGGCCTCGGCCTGGCGCCCGGTGCGGTGCAGCGCGAGCATCAGCTGACGGTGGTACGCCTCGCGCAGCGGATGGTCGGCGACCAGGGCCGTCAGTTCGGGCACGAGCGCGGCCAAGCGGGCGCCGCCGAGGGCGAGTTCGGCGTCGTACCGCCACTCCAGCAGCAGCAGCCGGGCCTGCTCCAGGCGCTGCACGAAGGCGTAGCCGCCGATGTCGGCGGGGAGCCCGCTGAGCGGGGTGCCGCGCCACAGCGCGAGCGCGCCGGCGCAGGCCCGCAGCACGCCCGGCCAGTCGCGCCGGACGTGCGCGGCCCGCGCCTCGGCGGCCCGGGTGTCGAAGACGTGCACGTCGAGTTCGCCGTGGTCGACGCGCAGCACGTAGCCCGGCGGTACGGCCCTGAGCCGCTCGGGGTCGTCCAGGAGCCGGCGCAGCCGGGTGACGTGGTTGTGCAGGGAAGCCCGCGCGGAGACGGGCGGCGCGCCGCCCCACAGCGCGTCCTTCAGCACCTCGACGGAGACGACGCGGCCGGGCTCCAGCAGCAGCGCGGCGAGCAGGGCACGGACCTTGGGGCTGCCGATGGACCGGACGTGAAGGCCGGGGACGTCGCCCGCGGGCTCACCGGTCTCCTCGGCGACACAACGGGAAGCCCCAGGACCGGAGACCCCGGACGAGGCATCACCCGAGGCCCCGGACGAGGGCTCGTACGAGACTTCGTACGACGGTCGGTCGTAGAGGACCGGCGGTCCCAGCAGTCCGAAGCGCAGCTCGCACCGCCGCATCACGCCGCTCCACAGCCTTCCCGCGCGGCCGGGCCGACCGCACTGCGCAGCGGGCGCCTGCCCGCCGATGTCTGGCGGAAACCCGCCCTGTCCACAACGGTTTCCCGCCACTTCCTGCCCACCGAACGGCCTGCGGAACCTCCCTCGTTCGAGGGGCTGTTCCCGCTCCTGACGGGCGAGTTCGAGCCAGCCGTTCAGTGACCCTCTGACGAACCGTTGGCCACATGTTAGCGATCCGTTGGCGAATCCTGATGTGATCATTCCATCGGATCTGGCTCGACGGCGCGCGCGTATGTCGCGTAACTCGGGGGAGTGTCGCCGCAGGCTGGATCCGGGGACGACAAGGGCCCCGGCCGGCGGAGGTGAACGACCGGGGCCCCGTCCCGCCCCTCACCACGGCCGGAATGCCACGGGCCACTCGAAGAGGTCGGTGACCTTGCCCGGGCGTACCCCAGGAGCCGCCCCCTGGGTGAGGACGAGCCCGCCTCCGGTCTCCCGCCGGTCCGGCCGCACGGCCGCACCGCATCCGCTAGCATCAGCCTCCCTGGGGGGTCAGGTTTCCGCGCGCGTCCTATGCCGTGGCGCTCAGCCCCTGTCGCGCAGAGGAGCTGGCCGCCGAGATGCCGTACACCGCCGAGATCAGCCGGACCAACCCCGGTTGCTTCATCTTCCTCGTGGACCAGTCGGCGTCGATGAGCGATCCCATCGGCAGCGGTGAAGCGGTGCAGCAGCGCGCCCAGGTCGTGTCGGACGCCATCAACCGGCTGCTGACCGAACTCTCCGTCAAGTGCGCGAAGGAAGAGGGCGTCCGCGACTACTTCCATGTCGCGGTGATCGGCTACGGCCACAACCAGGTCGGTTCTGCCTTCACCGGCGCGCTCGCCGGCCGGGACCTCGTACCGCTGAGCGAGATCGCGAACAACCCCGCCCGTCTGGAGAGCCGTACGAAGAAGGTGCCGGACGGCGCCGGCGGCCTCGTCGAGACAACCGTTCAGTTCCCTGTCTGGATGGACCCGGTCACCAACGGCGGCACCCCCATGACCCGCGCCCTCGGCTACGCCGACTCCCTGGTGGCCCGCTGGGTCGACGAGCACCCGGGCGGTTTCCCGCCCATCGTTCTCAACCTGACCGACGGTGAGTCCACCGACGGTGATCCCACGAGCGCGGCCATCGGGCTCGCCTCGCACGCCACCGCCGACGGATCGGTGCTCCTCTTCAACCTGCACGTGTCCGGGACCAGCGGGACTCCCGTCACCTTCCCCGACAGCGAGGCCGAACTCCCGGACGCCTACTCCCGGCTGCTCTTCCACATGTCGAGCGTGCTGCCCAGCCACATGCGCTCCTACGCTGCTTCGCAGGGGCACCGGGTCAGCGAGGCCACACGCGGTTTCGTCTACAACGCCGACATCACCTCCATCGTCGAGTTCCTCGACATCGGTACGCGCGCCACGGAACTGCGCTGATCACCATGGGCGCACACCCGACGCCCATCGACTCCCAGTGCTTCCTGGTGCCCAAGGCAGGCAGCCTCCGCGAGGAATGTGAGGACGCCACACACCTCACGTCGTCACCCGACGGGCATTCCGTCTTCGCCGCCGTGTCCGACGGGGCGTCCGAGAGTCTGCTCTCCGGGGCCTGGGCCAGGAAGCTCGTACGAGGTGCCGTTGCCTCGATGGCGGCTGCCGACGACCGGCGGGAC
Organism: Streptomyces sp. DSM 40868; assembly: GCF_011820545.1. Lineage (NCBI taxonomy): Bacteria > Bacillati > Actinomycetota > Actinomycetes > Kitasatosporales > Streptomycetaceae > Streptomyces > Streptomyces sp. DSM 40868. The sequence goes on along the minus strand of NZ_CP050504.1, from coordinate 4,951,148 downwards.
GACAGGGAGAACAGCGGGGCCGGGTCCTTCGTCGAGGATCTCCTGGCCCGCACCGTCGACCAGTGGGACGGCTACATCGCGGAGTACCAGGCCGAGCGGGCGGCCCGCGGCCGGCCCATCACCTGGTACGAGCAGCCGGGGCTGGACAAAGGGGCTTTCGCCACACTGGTGGCCGTCCACCTCCGGGCGGCGGCAGCGGCCCCGGAAGACCCCGCGGCCCCGCGGCCCTGGAGCTGGCACGCCTTCGCGCTCGGCGACAGCTGCCTCTTCCATCTCCGCGAAGGCCGGCTGATCGCCTCGTTCCCCATCGCCGACGGCGAGGGCTTCGGCATCACCCCACAGCTGCTCGGCAGCCGCAACCGGGATGCCGCCCTGATCACCGACCGCGCGTCGACCGCGACCGGTGAACTGCGCGCGGACGACGAGCTTCTGCTGGCGACCGATGCGCTGGCCGCATGGCTGCTCTCCCACCCCGAACTCGCTTCGGGCGGAACCGGCAAGCAGCTCGGGAAGCTCGCCGATCTGGGCGAAGAGACCTTCACCGAGTGGGTCCTGAGCGAGCGCGACAAGTCCCGGATGCGCAACGACGACGTGGCCCTCATTCGCATGCGGGTGAAGACGGAGGGGTAATGGCGGTCTCCCGCACCGGCGGACCTGCCGCCGCTCGGAAATTCCCGACCGGCGCGAACTACGTGGAAGCCCTGCAGAACCCCACACTGTGCTTCGAGGACCCGGACCTCAAACACGGGACGGTCCAGCAGAGCCCCGTACTCGGTCCGAAGGCGATCTCGGGAAATTTCGCGAGCGTCTTCTCCATCACCGCCCCGGGCGGACAGCGGTACGCCTTGAAGTGCTTCACCCGCGACAGCAGCACGCTGGAGGCCCGCTACCAGGCCATCAGCGGGCAGCTCGCCGGCCTCGAGCCCGCCGAACTGTCCCAGCCCTGGCCGGTCACCATCGAATACCTGCCGAGGGGCGTCCTCGTCGCCGGCGAGTGGTACCCGGCCCTGAAGATGGCCTGGGTGGAGGGCACCGGCCTGATCACGTGGATCGAGCGGAACGCCCGGGACACGGCGGCCGTTCGCAGGATGGCCGAACGCTTCGCCGCACTGGTCGCCGACCTGGAGCGGCTCGGCGTCGCCCACGGCGACCTCCAGCACGGCAATCTCCTGGTCGCCGCCGACAACACGCTCCGTCTTGTCGACTACGACGGGATGTACGTGCCCGCGCTGAAGGGGCAGGGCGCCACGGAGAACGGTCACCGCAACTACCAGTCCCCGACGCGTACGAGCGCGGACTTCGGCCCCGCCATGGACCGTTTCTCGGCCTGGGTCATCTACCTCAGCCTCGTCGCGATCGCCACCGACCCCGCCGTCTGGGACCAACTGCACGATGATCAGGGCGAGTTCCTGATCCTGAAGGAGGACGACTTCAAGGAGCCGCGCTCCTCACCGGCCTGGAGCCTGCTGCTGACCCATGCGGACCCGGACCTCCGGGCACTGGCCGCGCAGACCCACGGGCACCTCACGGCGGCCGCCCAGGCAGTTCCCCCGCTGACCACGGCAGCGGTGATCCCGCCCCCTCGTCCGGCCCCTGCGGCGAACCAGCGGGGCGGATCCCCCGCCTGGCTGGCAGGGCACATTCCGCAGCCCCGGAGCACGCCCGCGGCAAGCGGCACGGGTACGGGTACGGGTACGGCCGCCGGTACAGGCTTCGCGCGCCGGCGCCCCGGAGACGTCCTCGCCGGCGTGTTCGCGCTGACCGGATCGGCAGCACCGGCCACACTGACGGCCATCAGCACCCTGCCGGCCGGCTACATGGCCGCCGCTCAGCTGGGAGCTCTGCTCCTGTCCGGCGGCGCCCTCCACGCCACCCGACGCTCCCGCCCCGAAGCCCGGGCTTCGAAGGCCCGGATACTGGTGCTCCAGCAGCAGGTGGACGCGTTGGCCGAATCCGTTGCAGCGGCGCAGAAGATCCACCAGGAGATCGAATCCCTGAACGCGGCCGGCGCGAGCCGGGACGCACAGATCAGCCGGCAGATCAAGGGCCTGCAGACCGAGCTGCGCGACGAGCAGTCGCGGATCACCGCCAAGCTCAACAAGGAGACCGGCGATCTCCGGACCAAGCTGAGCGGTCTCGCAACCCAGGAGCAGCAGCAGCTGGACACCGCGCTGGCGGCGGCGATAAGGACGCACATCCAGGACAAACTCCGCCGGACGCCCATCCAGGATGTCAAGAAGCTCTCCAACATGGGCAGCGGAACGGTCACGACCCTGATCGCCGCAGGTATCCACACAGCCGCCGATTTCACGGGGGTCCGGTACGTACAGGGCAGCAGAAACGGCAGTCGCGACGCGTACCTCGTCCGCGCCAACGGATACAAGGTCAAGGTCCCAGGCGTCGGCGAGGTCCGGGCGGCGGCGCTCGAAAGCTGGCGGGCCTCGCTGGAGCAGCGGGCCCGGAAGTCGGCTCCCACCAGCGTAGGCGCCCAGGAACGGGCCGCGATCCGACAGCGGTTCGCCGCGCGGAAGAAGAGTTACGAAGCGGAGATCACGCGGGCCGAGAGCACGGCCCGAGACAAGCGTGACCAGCTCCAGCAGCGCATCACCACCCGTCTGCAGCAGGTCAACAAGGAGAAGCAGCAGCACCGGGCGGCCACCCAGCAGCAGCGCGCGGTGCTGCTTCAGCGTCAGACCCAACTCGCCGACGCCACCACCACGCACGGCCGTCTGACCACCCGGCTCGCCACGGCGCGCGCGGAACACCGCCGCGCCTTCGGCCTGCGCCGATACCTGCGCTTCGTCGCGACAGGCCGCTGACCGGCAACAGAAAACCCCAGGTCACGGGCAATGTGACCTGGGGTTCCAGTGGAGCCGCTTTCGGGATTCGAACCCGAGACCTACGCATTACGAGTGCGTTGCTCTGGCCATCTGAGCTAAAGCGGCGTGCTGCTCGCACCATGGTGCGATCGGCAACGTCGGTAAGTCTACACAGTTTCCGGGGGTGCTTCGTACCCACCCCGGAGCAGGGGGTTCCGGGGTGGGTGGGAGGGGTCAGGAGCAGCGCTTTCCGGGGGACGGCGGGGTGCCTCGGAGGAGGTAGGTGTCGATCGCCGTGTCGATGCAGCCGCTGCCCCGCCCGTACGCCGTGTGGCCGTCGCCGGCGTAGGTCAGCAGGCGGGCCGAGGAGAGCTGCCCGGCCAGGGACCGGGCCCAGCGGTAGGGCGTCGCCGGGTCGCGGAGCGTGCCGACCACCACGATCGGCGCCGCCCCCTTCGCCTCGATGCGGTGCGGCTCCCCCGTGGCCCGCACCGGCCAGTACGCGCAGTTCAGCGAGGCCCAGGCCAGGCCCGGCCCGAAGACCGGGGACGCCTTCTCGAACGCGGGCAGCGCCTTCTCGACCTCCTCGGGGCCCGAGAACGCCGACGGCAGGTCCAGGCAGTTCACGGCCGCGTTGGCCATCATCAGATTGCTGTAGTGGCCGTCGGCGTCCCGCTCGTAGTAGGTGTCCGCGAGGGAGAGCAGGCCCGCGCCGTTGTGCTCCTTGATCGCCGAGGTGAGCGCCTCGCGCAACTGCGGCCAGGTCCCCTCGTCGTACATCGACGCGATCACCCCGGTCGTGGCCAGCGACTCCCCCAGCCGGCGGCCGTCCGCGTCACCCGACGGCAGCGGGCGGGCGTCCAGCTCGCGGAAGAACGCCCGCAGGCGGTCGCCGACCCGCGCGGGCGGCGCGCCCCTGCCGCCGAGCGGGCAGTCGGACCGCCGCACGCAGTCCCTCGCGAACGCCTGGAACGCCGTCTCGAAGCCCGCCGTCTGGTCCAGGTTCATCCTGCGGGCGTCCAGGGACGGGTCCATCGCGCCGTCCAGCACCATCCGGCCGACCCGCTCGGGGAACAGCCCCGCGTACGTCGCCCCGAGGAACGTGCCGTACGACGCCCCTACGTAGTTCAGCCTCCGGTCCCCGAGCACCGACCGCAGGATGTCCATGTCCCGGGCCGCCTCCACCGTGGAGACATGCCGCAGCAGCCGCGCCGAGTGGGCCCCGCAGCTCTCCGCGAACCTCCGGTCCGCCGCGACCAGCGCGTCCCGCTCCCGCTGGTCGTCGGGCGTCGTGTCCGTCTGCGTGTACGCGTCCATCTGCCGCCCGTCGAGGCACTTCACCGGCTCGCTGCGGGCGACGCCCCTCGGGTCCATCGCCACCATGTCGTAGCGGGCGCGGATCCGCGCCGGGTAGCCGAGGGCCGCGTACTGCTGGAGGTAGTCCACCGCCGAGCCGCCCGGGCCACCCGGGTTGACCAGCAACGAGCCCAGCCGCCCTGCCGTACCGGTGGCCTTCTTGCGGGCGACGGCGAGCCGGACGGTGCCCGCGTCGGGGCTCGCGTAGTCCAGCGGGGCCCTCATCGTCGCGCACTCGAATCCGGGGACCCCGCACTCCCGCCAGCGCAGCCGCTGGCTGTAGTACGGCGTCAGCGCCGCCGGCGTCGTCCGCGGCAGCGCGGCGAGCGCCGCCTGCACCGTTCCGCCGGACGGCGCCGCCGGGTTCCCCGGGGAGCAGGCGGACACCAGCAGTGCGGCGGCCCCGAGGAGTGTGGCGGTGAGACGGGCCGTCGCCCGGGGACGGGTGCCTCGGATCCGGTGGGCTCGGCGGGAACCGCGGGTACGGGGAGATGGCCTGGTTCGCATCAGGCGAGCGTAACGCTCCGCGATGCATCAGGTGCGGTGCGTGGGCATTGTGCCTCCTACGGGGGATACGCCCCCCGCTCCGGACCGGTTGGTACTCCCCCTGAGCGCATCAGCCCGGCTCTTCGTCTCAGCCCGCCCGCAGTGCCATCGTCATCGCCTCCACCGCCAGCAGCGGGGCCACATTGCGGTCCAGGGCCTCGCGGCACGCGGAGATCGCCTCGATGCGGCGGAGCGTGGACTCGGGGGTGCTGCCGTTCGCCAGCCGCTCCAGGGCGTCCCCGGCGTCGGCGTTGGCGATCGCCACGCGCGTGCCGAGCTGGAGGGCGAGGACATCGCGGTAGAAGGCGGTGAGGTCGCCGAGGGCCACGTCCAGGCTGTCGCGCTGCGTGCGGGTTCTGCGGCGCTTCTGCATGTCCTCCAGGTCCTTCATCACCCCCGCCGTCCCGCGCGGCAGCCGGCCGCCCTGGGCCGCGCCGAGCGCCGCCTTCAGCTCCTCGGTCTCCTTGCCGTCCATCTCCTCGGCGAGCTGCTTGGCGTCCTCCGCCGCCGCGTCGACCAGCTCCTGGGCGGCCTTGAGGCAGGCCCCCACCTCGTCCAGCCGCAACGGCAGCCGCAGCACGGCGGCGCGGCGCTCGCGGGCCGCCGGGTCGGTGGCCAGCCGGCGGGCCCGGTCGACATGGCCCTGGGTGGCGCGGGCGACGGACGCGGCGACCTCCGGCTCGATGCCGTCGCGCCGTACGAGCATGTCGGCGACCGCGTCGACGGACGGCGTGCGCAGGTTCAGGTGGCGGCAGCGGGAGCGGATGGTGGGCAGGACGTCCTCGATGGAGGGGGCGCACAGCAGCCAGACCGTACGCGGGGCGGGCTCCTCCACGGCCTTCAGGACGGCGTTGGCCGACTTCTCGTTCAGCCGCTCGGCGTCCTCGACCAGGATGATCTGCCAGCGGCCGTTCGCCGGGGCGGTGAACGACTTGCGAACCGTGTCCCGCATGTCCTTGACCAGGATCTCGGCGCCGACCGCGGCGACCGTCGTGACGTCCGCGTGGGTGCCGAGCAGCGCCGTGTGACAGCCGTCGCAGAAGCCGCAGCCGGGGGCGCCGCCGAGCGCACGGTCGGGGCTCACGCACTGCAGGGCCGCGGCGAAGGCCCTGGCCGCCTGGTTCCGGCCCGCGCCGGGCGGGCCCGTGAACAGCCAGGCGTGGGTCATCTTCGACGCCTCGGGCAGCGGCTGCTCCGCCGAGACCGCCGTGACGAGGGCGTCGGCGTCCCGCGCGGCCGCATCGAGCACCGCGCTCACCTTCTCCTGCCCGACGAGGTCGTCCCACACGGTCATGGGTCACGCCGCCCTTCCGTCACATTCCGCGTTCCGGAATCCATTGTGCGGGTGGGCACTGACAACGGGCCGCCACCCGAGGACGACGGGCCGCCGGCCGAGGACCACGAGCTGCCGGCCGCAGGCCACGAGCTGCCGCCCGAGGGCCACGCGGCGCCTGCCAGGGGCAACGGAGCACCGGCCGAAGGCCCCGGGACGCCTGGTCAGCCCCGTCGGCCCCGGCCCCGGCCTCGGCCCCGGCCGCCCTGCTCCTCGCTCGCGCCCCCGTCGCCGTACTCCCCCTCGTCGTACGACCCGAGCAGTTCGTCGGCCAGCGACGGCAGGTCGTCCAGCGGGGTCTCCTCGGCCCAGTCGGGGCGCGGACGGCGGCGGGGCGTGCCGTCGGCGTCGAGCTGGGGCATCTCGCGCGTGCGGGCCTCGGAACCGTCGGGGCTCGCCGCGGGGCGCTCGTCGCGGAAGTAGCCGGGCGGCACCCGGTCCGCCGGGTCGTCACTCCGTACGGGCGGCAGCACGGCCGTCTCGTCCGCCGCGCCCGGGGTCACCTGCGGCAGCACCGCCGTCTCCTCCCCCGGTCCGGTCGGCGCCGGCGGCTGCGGCAGCTCGGCGGTCACCTCGGGGTCGGGGTAGGTGTCCCGGGGACCCTCGGCGGTCCGGTCGCGCTCCTCGCGCACCGGTCGCAGCACCGTCGTGTCGTCCGTGGCCGGTCCGTCCGTACGCCGTCCCGTCGTGCCCGTCGTGCCCGACGCACCCGGTGTCTGCGCTGTCCGCGCGTCCGGCGACACCGCCGGTGTCGGGACGGTCTCCTCGGTCTGCTCGACGCCCTGGGCACCACGGGCCGTGCCCGGGGCCACCACCGGCGTGGAGACCGTGGCGTCGTCCGGGGCCACGCCCGGCGCCGCGGGAAGCGGCGCGCTGGGCCTGCGGGCCGCCGCGTCGGCCGCCGCCGCGGCCTCGGCGGCCTGCCGCCGGGCCTCCTCGGCACGCAGCAGCGCCTCCTCGGCCTTGCGCTGCGCCTCCAGACGCCGCGCCTCCTCCTCGGCACGCAGCTTCGCCTGCCGGGCCTCCTCCTCGGCACGCAGCTTCGCCTGCCTGGCCTCTTCCTCGGCGCGCAACCGGGCCTCTTCCTCGGCCTGCTTGCGGCGCTGCTCCTCCTCGGCCTTGCGGCGGGCCTCCGCCTCCGCGCGCGCCTTCTCCTCGGCGAGCAGCCGCTGCCGCTCCTCCTCCGCGCGCCGGCGCGCCTCCTCGGCCCGCTGCCGGGCCTCCTCCGCCTGCCGCTCGGCCTCGCGCCGCTGCGCCTCTTCCAGCTCGCGCCGCTTGCGCTCCTCCTCCTCGGCACGCAGCCGGGCGAGCTGCTCCTGGCGCTCGCGCTCCAGACGCTCTTCCTCGGCCTTGCGGGCGGCCTCTTCCTCCGCCTTGCGGCGGGCCTCCTCCTCGGCCTTGCGCCGGGCTTCCTCCTGGACCTTGATCTCGGCCTCGGACAGCGGCAGCACGGTGTCCAGCCGGTGCCGGATCACGGTGGTGACGGCCTCGGGTTCCTGTCCGGCGTCCACCACCAGGTAGCGGCCGGGGTCGGACGCGGCCAGCGTGAGGAAACCGGCCCGCACGCGCGCGTGGAACTCCGCCGGCTCCGACTCCAGCCGGTCCGGTGCCTCGGTGAACCGCTCGCGGGCGGTCTCCGGGGAGACGTCCAGCAGGACGGTGAGGTGCGGGACCAGGCCGTTGGTGGCCCAGCGGTTGATGCGGGCGACCTCGGTCGGGGACAGGTCCCGGCCGGCGCCCTGGTAGGCGACGGAGGAGTCGATGTAACGGTCGGAGATGACCACCGCGCCGCGCTCCAGGGCGGGCCGTACGACGGTGTCGACGTGCTCGGCGCGGTCGGCGGCGTACAGCAGCGCCTCCGCGCGGTGCGACAGCCCCGCCGAGGACACGTCCAGCAGGATGGAGCGCAGCCGCTTGCCGACCGGGGTGGCGCCGGGTTCGCGGGTGACCACGACCTCGTGGCCCTTGGCGCGGATCCACTCGGCGAGGGCCTCGGCCTGGGTGGACTTGCCGGCGCCGTCACCGCCCTCCAGGGCGATGAAGAAGCCGCTGGCCGCCGGTGCCGTGACCGGGTCGTCGCCGCCGAGCAGCGCGTCCCTCAGATCCTGGCGCAGCGGCACGCCGGAGCGGTCGTCGACCTTGGCGAGCACCAGCGCGGCCACCGGCAGCAGCAGCGCGCCGACGAGCATGAGCGTGAAGGCGGCGCCGCCGTGCGCGAAGACGAACTTGCCGTTCTCCAGCCGGTGCGGGCCGATCAGCGCGGCGAACAGCGGTGCGATCAGGACGCCGAGCGCTATGAAGACGCGGACCACGGCGTGCAGGTGCTCGGTGGTGCGGACCCGGCGGTAGTCCTCGGTCTCCTGGTCGAGCAGGGTGTGCCCGGTGTTCGCGGCGACGCCCGCGGCGGCACCGGCCAGCGTGACGATCAGCAGGACCGTGGTGACGTCCGGGACCAGCCCGGCGGCCAGCAGCGCGATGCCGGTGACGGCGATCGCCAGGGCCAGCAGGCGGCGGCGGGACAGGGAGGGCAGCAGCGCGGGGGCGGTCCGGATGCCGACGGCGACACCGCCGGTCAGGCCCAGCACCAGCAGGCCGTAGAGGACCGGGCCGCCGCCCAGGTCCCGGGCGTGCAGCACGCACACCGAGACGGCCGCGGCGATCGCGCCGGCGACCCCGGCACAGGCCAGGACCAGCAGCGGGGCGACGCCCGTACGGCCCTTGTCGACACCGGTGCCGGTGCGCGGCCGGCGCAGGCCCTCCAGCGGGGACCGCGCGCGCGGGGTGCGCGTGCCGGGCACCTCCAGGGACGTCAGCACGGACAGGGAGGCGGCGAACAGGCCCGCCGCGACATACGACCCGAGGGCCGCCTGGTGCTGGTCGAACCAGGCCACGCCGGTGCCCAGCAGGTTGTTCAGCAGGGCGGCGACGATCAGGGCCGCGGCGGCCAGCGGGACCGCGAGGAAGGTGGTGCGCAGGGTCAGGCGGCGCAGGGCGTCCAGATGGTCCGGCAGCGGGCGCACGGTCGCGCCCTCCGGGGGCGGGGCCGGCAGCAGGGCGGGGGCGGCGCTCTCCCGGCACACCGTCCACAGCCGCTCGGCGACGCCGGTGACGAAGGCGGTGACCAGCAGGACGGTGAGCGCGTCACCCGGGACCCAGTCGATCCACAGGGGCGCGACGATCAGCAGCGCGGCGCGCAGGCCGTCGGCGCCGACCATGGTCCAGCGGCGGTCGAGCGGGCCCTCCTCGGAGGTGAGCGAGGTCAGCGGGCCGAGGAGGACGGCGCCGAAGACCAGCGTGGCGAGGATGCGGGCGGCGAAGACCGTCGCCACTGCGAACGCCACGCCTCGGTAGCCACCGCCGAAGGCGCCCTCGGCGACCGACGCCTGGAGGACCAGCACGACGAGGACGAGGAGGGACAGGGTGTCGCCGACACCGCTCACCAGCTGCGCGCTCCACAGGCGCCTCAGCTGCGGTCGGCGCAGCAGGGAACGGACGGCGCGCTCGCGGGAGTCCGCGACCAGGGCGTCGTCCGGGGCTGTGGGGTGGGCCGTTGGCTGCTCGGCTCGCGTCATGCGTTCAGCCTATCCGCAGCCGCCGACACCACACCTCGCGTGTCCGGACGTACGCCCGCCCCGGCACCGCGCGGGCACCGGGGCGGGCGTTCGTTTCGCGAAGCCGAGTGCGAAGCGGGGCGGCGGCAGCCGGGGCCGCGTGCGCGGACGCCCCCGCAGAGGGCCTGACACCGGCCGCCCCCGAAGAAGCCCGCACCGCACGCCCCCGGGGGAGGCCAGGGACGGCCGGGGAGCCTCAGCCGGCCGCCGTCCCCGGGTCCGCTGTCAGTCCTCCGCGCCGGAACCCGACGCCTTGGACGCCGTGGTCTTCTTCGCGGCCGTCTTCTTGGCGGTCGTCTTCTTCACGGCGGCCGTCGTCTTCTTGGCGGCCGTCTTCTTGGCGGCGGTCTTCTTCGCCGGGGCGGTCTTCTTGGCCGCAGCCTTCTTCGCGGTCTTCTTGGCCGGCCCCTTCGCCCTCTTCTCGGCGAGCAGCTCGAAACCACGCTCAGGAGTGATCGTCTCGACGCTGTCGCCGGAGCGCAGGGTCGCGTTGGTCTCGCCGTCGGTGACGTACGGACCGAAGCGGCCGTCCTTGACCACGACCGGCTTTCCGGAGACCGGGTCCTCGCCCAGCTCCTTCAGCGGCGGCTTGGCGGCGGCCCGCCCCCGCTGCTTGGGCTGGGCGTAGATCGCCTGGGCCTCTTCCAGCGTGATCGTGAAGATCTGGTCCTCGGACTGCAGCGAACGCGAGTCCGTGCCCTTCTTCAGGTAGGGGCCGTAGCGGCCGTTCTGCGCGGTGATCTCCACGCCATCGGCGTCCGTGCCGACGACGCGCGGCAGCGACATCAGCTTCAGCGCGTCCTCGAGCGTCACCGTGTCGAGAGACATGGACTTGAACAGCGAGGCCGTCCGCGGCTTGACCGCGTTCTTGCCGGTCTTGGGGGTGCCCTCGGGCAGCACCTCCGTGACGTACGGGCCGTAGCGGCCGGCCTTGGCGACGATCTGGTGGCCCGTCTCCGGGTCGGTGCCCAGCTCGAAGTCGCCGCTCGGCTTGGCGAGCAGTTCCTCGGCCAGCTCGACGGTCAGCTCGTCCGGCGCCAGGTCGTCCGGGATGTCGGCGCGCTGGTGCTCCTCGGTGTCCTTCTCGCCGCGCTCGATGTACGGGCCGTAGCGGCCGACGCGGAGCACGATGCCGTTGCCCACCGGGAACGAGGAGACCTCGCGGGCGTCGATCGCGCCCAGGTCGGTCACCAGCTCCTTGAGGCCGCCGAGGTGGTCGCCGTCGCCGTTGCCCGCCTCGGCCGCGCTGCCGACGCCGCCCCGGCCCTCGCCGAAGTAGAAGCGCTTCAGCCACGGCACGGCCTGCGCCTCACCGGCGGCGATCCGGTCGAGGTCGTCCTCCATCTTGGCGGTGAAGTCGTAGTCGACGAGCCGCCCGAAGTGCTTCTCCAGCAGGTTGACCACGGCGAAGGACAGGAAGGACGGCACCAGGGCCGTGCCCTTCTTGAAGACGTAGCCGCGGTCCAGGATCGTGCCGATGATCGACGCGTACGTGGACGGGCGGCCGATCTCGCGCTCTTCCAGCTCCTTGACCAGGCTGGCCTCGGTGTAGCGGGCCGGGGGCTTGGTGGCGTGGCCGTCGGCCGTGATCCGCTCGGCGGACAGCGCGTCGCCCTCGGCGACCTGCGGCAGCCGGCGCTCGCGGTCGTCGAGCTCGGCGTTCGGGTCGTCGGCGCCCTCGACGTAGGCCTTCAGGAAGCCGTGGAAGGTGATCGTCTTGCCGGACGCGCTGAACTCGACGTCCCGGCCGTCGGCGGACGTGCCGCCGATCTTCACCGTGACGCTGTTCCCGGTCGCGTCCTTCATCTGGGAGGCGACGGTCCGCTTCCAGATCAGTTCGTAGAGCCTGAACTGGTCGCCGGTCAGGCCGGTCTCCGCGGGCGTGCGGAAACGATCACCCGACGGACGGATGGCCTCGTGGGCCTCCTGCGCGTTCTTGACCTTGGCGGCGTACGTGCGCGGCTGCGGCGGCAGGTAGTCGGCGCCGTACAGCTGCGTGACCTGGGCGCGGGCCGCGGAGATCGCGGTGTCGCTCAGGGTCGTGGAGTCCGTACGCATGTACGTGATGAAGCCGTTCTCGTACAGCTTCTGCGCGATCTGCATCGTCGCCTTGGCGCCGAAGCCGAGCTTGCGGCTGGCCTCCTGCTGGAGCGTCGTCGTACGGAACGGGGCGTACGGCGAGCGGCGGTACGGCTTGGACTCGACGGAGCGCACGGAGAAGCTGGCGTTCTCCAGGGCGGCGGCGAGGCCACGGGCGGTCGCCTCGTCGAGGTGGAGGATGCCCGCGCTCTTGAGCTGTCCCACGGAGTCGAAGTCGCGGCCCTGCGCGACCCGCCTGCCGTCGACGGTCTGAAGCCGCGCGACCAGCGACGACGGATCCGACGGGTCTCCGGCGCGGCCGGTGCCGAAGGTGCCCGTCAGGTCCCAGTACTCGGCGGAACGGAAGGCGATGCGCTCGCGTTCCCGCTCCACGACGAGTCGCGTGGCGACGGACTGCACGCGGCCGGCCGACAGCCGGGGCATGACCTTCTTCCACAGCACCGGGGAGACCTCGTAGCCGTAGAGGCGGTCGAGGATCCGGCGGGTCTCCTGGGCGTCGACCAGCTTCTGGTTGAGCTGGCGCGGGTTGGCGACGGCCGCGCGGATCGCGTCCTTGGTGATCTCGTGGAACACCATCCGCTTGACCGGGATCTTCGGCTTCAGGACCTCCTGGAGGTGCCAGGCGATCGCCTCGCCCTCCCGGTCCTCATCGGTGGCGAGGAACAGCTCGTCGGATTCCTTCAGCAGGTCCTTGAGCTTCTTTACCTGGGCCTTCTTGTCCGCGTTGACGACATAGATCGGCTGGAAGTCGTGTTCTACGTCCACACCGAGGCGGCGGACCTCACCGGTGTACTTCTCGGGCACCTCGGCGGCACCGTTGGGAAGGTCGCGGATGTGCCCGACGCTCGCCTCGACGATGTAACCGGGGCCGAGGTAGCCCTTGATCGTCTTCGCCTTGGCAGGCGACTCGACGATGACGAGTCGGCGACCGCCGTGTGCGGTCTCGCTGGTCGGGGACAACTTCGCTCTTCTCTCCGGTCGACGCTGGGGCCTCCCCAGGCCTTGGTCCCGGGGTCGCGGCGTACTGCTGGCTCGTGTGACGCTGCGGAGTGTGACGCTACATCCCGCCCCCGTGTCAAACGGGAAAAGCCCACAACGGCCACTCGAACGGTAACCCGACTACCGGCATTCCTGCCGCCCGGACCGCCCGGCCGCCCCGGTACCCCTGTCCGGAGCGTAACGCTCCCCTTACCCGCCGGAGCGGCGTTCCATGGCCTCAGAGCCGGGTCAGGCAGTACCCGCCCAGGGTCAGGGCGACGGCTCCGGCCATGCCCGCGAGGGCGCTGGATGCGATCCGGCTCACACCGAGACCCACCGGTTCCCGGCGCCACAGCCGCGTCCCGGTCCACACCAGCAGACCGGCTCCGAACAGGGCGAACACCGCTCCCGCGAAGATCGCCGGCCCACTCTCCATCGCCCGCCCACCCCTTTTCGGCCGCCGGCTGCACCCGGCGTGGGGAGAGTGGCACGCACGGGGAACCGGCGAGCGACACGGGGGTGAACGGAAGGTCGACACCTAATCGAACGTGCGAGCGGGTAAACACCCTCCGAAACCCCCGGCCATATTTTTCCGGCCGTTTTCCGAAGAGCGGTGCGCCCCGCGGCTCCGGGACCCTTTCGGGACCCCGGAGCGGGGTGGGACCGCGTACGACGGGTGCGCGCGGCCGTTCAGTCCGCCGCCGGCTCCAGGAAGCCCTGCTCCACCAGCAGCCGGATCTGGGCGGGGGTGCGGTCGCGGAGCAGTACCGGGTCCTCGCCGACGAGCTGGGCGATGGCGTCCAGGATGCGGCCCGCGCTCAGCGTGCCGTCGCACACGCCCGCGAACCCGGCGCCGACCGTGTCCACCTTCGTCGCCCGCCGCATCCCGCGGTGCTGGCGCAGCACGACGTGCTCGGGGTCCTCGGCGCCGGGCAGCCCGACCTGCTCCTGGACCACTTCGGGGGCGAGCTTGAAGCGGCTGTCCAGCAGCGCCGCGTCGTCGTGGCCCCGGAGATAGTCGAGCCGGTCGAAGTGCGCCCGGACCGTCTCCCCGAGCGGCTGCTCGACCGGGTGCGGCCACTCCTCCACGGTGACGACCGGCTCGGCGGAGCCGGTCCTGCGCAGGGTGATCCAGCCGAAGCCGACCGCCTTGACCTTGCGCGCCTCGAACTCGTCGAGCCAGGCGTCGTAGCGCGCCTGGTACTCCGCCGGGTCCCCGCGGTGGTCACCGGCGTCCCTCAGCCACAGCTCGGCGTACTGTGTGACGTCCTGCACCTCGCGCTGCACGATCCAGGCGTCGCAGCCGCGCGGCACCCACGACCTGAGTCTGTCCTGCCAGTCCTCCCCCGCCACGTGCTGCCAGTTCGCGAGGAACTGCGCGAACCCGCCCTCGGTCAGCCGTTCCCCCGCCTGCTGGACGAGCGAGCGGCACAGATCGTCCCCGCCCATGCCACCGTCCCGGTACGTCAGCCGGGCACCCGGGGAGATCACGAACGGCGGGTTGGAGACGATCAGGTCGAACGTCTCGTCGTCGCGGACCGGCTCGAAGAGCGAGCCCTCGCGCAGATCGGCGGCGGGCGCCCCGGACAGCGCCAGCGTGAGCGCCGTGATGTGCAGCGCGCGGGGGTTGAGGTCGGTCGCCGTCACGCGCGTGGCGTGCTGGGCGGCGTGCAGTGCCTGGATGCCGGAGCCGGTGCCGAGGTCCAGGGCGGAGGCGACGGGGGTGCGCACGGTGATGCCCGCGAGGGTGGTGGAGGCGCCGCCGACGCCCAGGACGACGCCCTCCTCGTGCTGCCCGATGCCGCCGGCCCCGCCGACCGCGCAGCCGAGGTCGGAGACGATGAACCAGTCCTCGCCGCCGGGACCGCCGTAGGGCCGCACGTCCACGGTCGCGGCCACCTCGTCGCCGCCCACGCGCCGCAGCCAGCCGGCCTCCAGCGCCTCCTGGACCGGCAGCACGGCCGCCACGCGCGCGTGCGGCACCGGCTGCTGGAGCAGGAACAGTCGTACGAGCGTCTCCAGCGGCGTGTCGCCACGGGTCGCCCGCAGGGCGGGCACGGTCTCGCTGCGGGCCAGGGCCGCGTACGCGGGCGCGCCGAGCAGGTCGAGCAGTCCGTCGGCGGTGAAGGAGGCGGCCAGCAGCGCGTCCCTCAGGCGCGCGGCGATGTCGGGCCGGTCGGCGGCGGGCAGGGAAGCGGGTCCGGTGTCAGTCACGCCCCCATTGTGGCCCGCGCCGGCCCGCCGGGGCGGACTCCGCGCGGGCCGTTCGCCGACGTCAGCCGGTCGTCGTCGGGGCCGTGGACTGTGCCGCGGCGGACGCGGCGACCTTGCAGCTGGGCTGCTCGGCCATGGCTTCCTTGACCTCGCCCTGCTCCAGCCGCTTCAGCGCCTCCGTGCCGTCGTCGCCCTGCTCGCCGACCTCCTTGGTCTGCCCGGCGACCGTCTTGAGGCCCTTGGCGAACTTGCCCTGGTCCTTGGTGTCGAGCCCCTCGACCGTCTTCTTCAGCTCGGTGTACGACGTGGACAGGCCGGCCAGGTTCTTGGCGGCGTCCTTCTGGAGCTTGGCTCCGCCGTCGATGCCGGGGGGCGCGCCGGCGCTGTCGAGGGCGCCCGCGAGGGCCTTGTAGCCATCAGCGAGGTTCTGGAAGGCCTCGACGTACGTCTTCTGGGCGTCCTTCGGCGGAAGGTTGCCGTCCGTGGCGATGGACGCGATCGACGCGTTGGCCGACTTGATCTTGGCGCTCTGGGCGGGCACGGCGTCGCACACCGTCTTGGCCCAGGACACCAGCTTGGGGTCGGGCCCCTTGTCGCCGCCGCCGCCACACCCCGTCACCGCGACTGCCAGTACCGCACCGCTGGACAGTGCGGCCGCGAGCTTCTTGTTCACCGGATTGGTCCCTTCCATGGCTCTCGGCCCCCGGAATCTACACGGCGGACGGCCTCGCCCCCGCTACCGGGCAAGAGATCGGTCAGCTTTTATGACCTTTTGTGCCATGAGAGAGAAGGCTCACGACGTGGCCGGGCCCACACGGCGAGACGGGCGGGCGGCGCGTCAGCACGCGCCGCCCGCCCGTCCGTCACCCGGGTCCTGCCGATCCGGGCTAGGAGACCACCGCCGCGTCGGGCGAGTTGGTGACCCGCTCGGCGTTGTCCTCGTCACCGACGGCGATGCCGCGCCGCTTGGAGACGTACACGGCGACAACGATCACCAGGAGCGCGAAGACCGCGATACCGATCCGTACGCCGAGGTTCTTGTCGTCGCCGTAGGAGAACTTGATCACGGCCGGCGCGATGAGCAGCGCGACCAGATTCATGACCTTCAGCAGCGGGTTGATCGCGGGTCCGGCGGTGTCCTTGAAGGGGTCGCCGACCGTGTCCCCGATCACCGTGGCCGCGTGCGCCTCGCTGCCCTTCCCGCCGTGGTGGCCGTCCTCCACCAGCTTCTTGGCGTTGTCCCAGGCGCCGCCGGAATTGGCGAGGAACACCGCCATCAGCGTGCCCGCGCCGATGGCACCGGCGAGGTAGGAGCCGAGCGCGCCGACACCGAGGGTGAACCCGATGAAGATCGGCGCCATGACGGCGAGCAGACCGGGCGTGGCCAGCTCGCGCAGGGCGTCCTTGGTGCAGATGTCGACGACCTTGCCGTACTCGGGCTTCTCGGTGAAGTCCATGATCCCGGGCTTCTCGCGGAACTGCCGCCGCACCTCGAACACCACCGAGCCGGCCGAGCGCGACACGGCGTTGATGGCCAGCCCGGAGAACAGGAAGACGACCGCGGCGCCCGCGATCAGTCCGACCAGGTTGTTGGGCTGCGAGATGTCCAGCGACAGGCTCAGCGGCGAGCCCGGCCCGGTCAGCTTGGCCCCGACGTCCTGCACGTTGGTGGTGATCGCGTCGCGGTACGACCCGAACAGCGCCGCCGCGGCCAGGACGGCGGTGGCGATGGCGATGCCCTTGGTGATGGCCTTGGTGGTGTTGCCGACCGCGTCCAGGTTGGTGAGCACCTGCGCGCCCGCGCCCTCGACGTCGCCGGACATCTCGGCGATGCCCTGCGCGTTGTCGGAGACCGGCCCGAAGGTGTCCATGGCGACGATCACACCGACCGTGGTGAGCAGGCCGGTGCCGGCCAGGGCCACCGCGAACAGCGCCAGCATGATCGAGGTACCGCCGAGCAGGAACGCGCCGTACACACCGAGCCCGATGAGCAGGGCGGTGTACACGGCCGATTCCAGACCGACCGAGATGCCGGACAGGACGACGGTGGCCGGCCCGGTCAGGGAGGTCTTGCCGATGTCCCGCACCGGGCGGCGGTTGGTCTCGGTGAAGTAGCCGGTCAGCTGCTGGATGACGGCGGCGAGCAGGATGCCGATGGCGACCGCGACCAGCGCGAGGACGCGCGGGTCGCCGTCCTTGCCCTTGATCGCCGCGTCGGTGACGCCGTCCAGGCCGGCGTAGCTTCCCGGCAGGTAGACGTAGACGGCCACCGCGACCAGCGCCAGCGAGATCACCGCGGAGATGAAGAAGCCGCGGTTGATCGCGCTCATGCCGCTGCGGTCGGCACGGCGCGGGGCGACCGCGAAGATGCCGATCATCGCCGTGATCACACCGATGGCGGGCACCAGCAGCGGGAAGGCCAGTCCGAAGTCGCCGAAGGCGGTCTTGCCGAGGATCAGCGCGGCCACCAGGGTCACGGCGTACGACTCGAAGAGGTCGGCCGCCATGCCCGCGCAGTCGCCGACGTTGTCGCCCACGTTGTCGGCGATGGTCGCGGCATTGCGCGGGTCGTCCTCCGGAATGCCCTGCTCGACCTTGCCGACCAGGTCGGCGCCGACGTCGGCGGCCTTGGTGAAGATGCCGCCGCCCACCCGCATGAACATGGCGATCAGGGCGGCGCCGAGACCGAAGCCCTCCAGCACCTTCGGCGCGTCGGCGGCGTACACCAGCACCACGCAGGAGGCGCCCAGCAGGCCGAGCCCCACCGTGAACATGCCGACGACGCCACCGGTGCGAAATGCGATCTTCATCGCGGTGTGCGAGACGGTGGTGAGATCCTTTCGGGGTTCGCCTTCCGCGGGAGTCGCTTCCCGGGCCGCCGCGGCGACCCGCACGTTGCTGCGCACGGCGAGCCACATGCCGATATAGCCGGTGGCCGCCGAGAACGCCGCTCCGATCAGGAAGAACACCGAGCGGCCGGCCCGCTGATTCCAGTCGTCCGCGGGCAGCAGCATGAGCAGGAAGAACACGACGACGGCGAATACGCCGAGCGTGCGCAGCTGCCGGGCGAGATAGGCCTTGGCACCTTCCTGGACCGCCTCGGCGATCCGTTTCATGCTGTCGGTTCCCTCGCCCGCCGCGAGTACCTGCCGGACCAGGATCCCCGCGACCACCAGCGCGGCCAGGGCGACGGCCGCGATAACGGCGACGATGATCCGATTGTCGTCGGTCAGAACCGCTGCTGCGAGAGAAGTGGGATGACCCAGATGAGGGGTAGAAAGCCCCGCCATTCGTCCTCCTTGACGCTTGGGCTGAGCTCAAGATGTGGACGGATTGTAGGTACCGCGGGGTGATCTAAACAGGGGACGGTAAACGGATTCGGCCTGCTCTCGCTCTTCAGCAAATGATCGAGAGAACGACATGGAACCCGAAAGAAGTAATGCCCTCAGGGCATTGACGACCGCATTGGCGCTTGATCAAATTATCGGGCTATTGATCGTGAATTCCTTCACGAATTCCCCGGCGCCCCGAAAATACGACGAGGGCCCTGCTGAGCAGGGCCCTCGCGGGTGCGGCTACGGCGTCGGTCAGACGAGCGTCGTGACCGGCGGTGTGGTCGGCCAGGTCATGCGGATCAGTCCGCCGTTCGGTCCGGTGGTGACCTCCACGTCGTCGACGAGGCCGCTGATGACCGCCAGGCCCATCTCGTCCTCCTCAACCTCGGTCTCGCCGTCCTGCGCGGTGCCGGGCGTGTCGCCGCCCGCGACGGCGTGTGGCGCCTCGTCGCCGACCTCGATGGAGAACTGTTTCTCCTCTTCGATCAGCGCCACCTTCACCGGTGCCGTGACACCACTGCTCTGGTGCAGTCCGACCGCGCGGGAGCATGCCTCCCCCACGGCCAGGCGCACCTCGTCCAGGACGGCCTCGTCCACTCCCGCCCTGCGTGCCACCGCTGCCGCCACCAGCCGGGCGGTCCGGACGTGTTCGGGCAGCGCGCTGAAGCGGAGTTCGACGGTGGCCATGCATCCCCCTCGCGACTACGGGCGTGCGGTCGGGGACGGGGCCGCCGCCGGGCGACCGCACCCCCTGGTGTCCTTCTCTACCCCGGGCCGCCCTGTCCGCAGCGTCTGGTCTGCGTCATCCGCGTCGTCGGGCGCGGCCCAGGACGGGACCGGCCGACGACCGGGCCCCAGCAGGAGCCCGGCGCCGGCGAACGGTCCCGGGATCGGCCTGCGGCCGATCAGTCGGTGGCCGCCACCGCTTCCTCGACCGTGGTGTGGATCGGGAACACCTTGGTGAGGCCGGTGATACGGAAGATCTTGAGAATGCGCTCCTGGTTGCAGACCAGGCGCAGCGAGCCCTCATGGGCACGCACCCGCTTCAGACCGCCGACCAGCACGCCGAGCCCGGTGGAGTCGAGGAAGTCCACGCCCTCCATGTCGACGACGAGGTGGAAACTCCCGTCATTCACCAGCTCGACCAGCTGCTCGCGCAGCTTGGGCGCGGTATACACGTCGATTTCGCCACCGACTCGGACGACCGTACGATCGCCGACGGTCTCGGTCGACAGGGACAGGTCCACGGATCCTCCAGCACCTTGCTATCGAGCGTTTGTCCCTCGGGCACCTCGGCTTGCGGCCCCCGGGACGCTTCGCCAGCCGCGATGGCATTCAATCACTTACCGGCAGGCGTGCACGACGCCTTGACTCCATTGTCCGTCACACCAGTGACACACTCGGTGCCGATGGCCAAGAATCACCGATCCGATCGAACCCCGGCGGTCCCGGCGTCCCGACCGTCTCCGGGCGCGGTCCTGGACCGGCTCGCCTCCGGGCCGAGCCGGGCTGCGCGCATCACTCATACGGAGCACTTGCCCCCGCGCGCGGGTCGCCATGCCGTCTGGCCTGACCGGATTCGCCCCGAAGTGATCGCGGCCGTCCAGGCGTGCGGAATCGAGCATCCCTGGGCACACCAGGCACAGGCGGCCGAACACGCCCTGGACGGCGACTCGGTGGTCGTCGCCACCGGCACCGCCTCCGGCAAGTCCCTCGCCTATCTCGTACCCGTCCTGTCCACCCTGCTGGACGGGGCCGAGGCACCGAACGGACGCGGCACCACCGCCCTGTACCTGGCGCCCACCAAGGCGCTCGCGGCGGACCAGTGCCGGTCGGTGAAGGAACTTTCACAACCTCTCGGCACCTCGGTACGCCCGGCCGTGTACGACGGCGACACCCCGTTCGAGGAACGGGAGTGGATCCGCCAGTACGCCAACTACGTCCTCACCAACCCGGACATGCTGCACCGCGGGATACTTCCCTCCCACCCGCGCTGGTCCTCCTTCCTGAAGTCGCTCCGGTACGTCGTCATCGACGAGTGCCACACCTACCGCGGCGTGTTCGGCTCGCACGTCGCCCAGGTGCTGCGCCGGCTGCGCCGCCTGTGCGCCCGCTACGGCTCCTCCCCCGTGTTCCTGCTGGCCTCGGCGACCTCCGCCGAGCCCGCGGCCTCCGCCCGCCGGCTGACCGGTCTGCCGGTGGTGGAGGTCGCCGACGACGCCTCCCCGCGCGGGGAGCTGGTCTTCGCCCTCTGGGAGCCCCCGCTCACCGAGTTGCAGGGCGAGAAGGGCGCCCCCGTACGGCGTACCGCCACCGCCGAGACCGCCGATCTGCTGACCGACCTGACCGTGCAGGGCGTGCGCTCGGTCGCCTTCGTCCGCTCCCGGCGCGGCGCCGAGCTGATCTCGGTCATCGCCCAGGAGCGGCTCGCCGAGGTCGACCGCTCCCTGGTCCGGCGTGTCGCGGCCTACCGCGGCGGCTACCTCCCCGAAGAACGCCGCGCCCTGGAACGCGCGCTGCACTCCGGCGAACTCCTCGGCCTCGCCGCGACGACGGCCCTGGAGCTGGGCGTGGACGTCTCCGGCCTGGACGCGGTGGTGATCGCCGGCTACCCGGGCACGCGCGCGTCCCTGTGGCAGCAGGCGGGCCGCGCGGGCCGCTCCGGCCAGGGCGCCCTCGCGGTCCTCGTCGCCCGCGACGACCCGCTGGACACCTTCCTCGTCCATCACCCCGAGGCCCTGTTCGACCAACCGGTGGAATCGACGGTCCTCGACCCCGACAACCCCTATGTCCTCGCCCCGCACCTGTGCGCCGCCGCCGCGGAGCTGCCGCTGACCGAGGAGGACCTGGAGCTCTTCGGTCCCGGCTGCGCGGACGTGCTGCCGCAGCTGGAGGCCGCGAAGCTGCTGCGCCGCCGCACCCGGGCCTGGCACTGGACCCGCCGGGAGCGGGCCGCCGACCTCACCGACATCCGCGGCGCCGGGGGGCGCCCGGTGCAGATCGTGGAGTCCGGCACGGGCCGGCTGCTCGGCACGGTCGACGCGGGCGCCGCGCACTCCACGGTCCACGAGGGCGCCGTCCACCTGCACCAGGGCCGCACCTACCTGGTGCGCTCCCTGGACCTGGAGGACTCCGTCGCCCTGGTCGAGCAGGCCGACCCGCCGTACTCGACCGTCGCCCGCGACACCACGTCGATCTCCATCCTGGAGACGGACACCGAGATCCCGTGGGGCTCCGGCCGCCTGTGCTTCGGCTCGGTGGAGGTCACCAACCAGGTGGTCTCCTATCTGCGCCGGCGCCTCATCACCGGCGAGGTGCTGGGCGAGACGAAACTCGACCTCCCTCCTCGTACGCTGCGCACCCGCGCGGTGTGGTGGACGGTCACCGAGGACCAGCTGGACGAGGCCCGGATCACCCCGGAGATCCTCGGCGGCTCCCTGCACGCCGCCGAGCACGCCTCCATCGGCATGCTGCCCCTCTTCGCGACCTGCGACCGCTGGGACATCGGCGGGGTGTCCGTGCCGCTGCACCCCGACACCCTCCTGCCCACGGTCTTCGTCTACGACGGTCACCCCGGCGGCGCGGGCTTCGCCGAGCGCGCCTTCCACACCGCCCGCACCTGGCTGTCCGCCACCCGCGAGGCCATCGCCTCCTGCGAGTGCGAGGCCGGCTGCCCGTCCTGCATCCAGTCCCCCAAGTGCGGCAACGGCAACGACCCGCTGCACAAGAGGGGCGCGGTACGGCTCCTCACGGTGCTGCTGCGGGGAGCGGCGGAGAAGCCGGCGGAGGGGGCAGACGCTGGTTAGGTGATAGGAACGGGGGCTGGCTGGTCAGGGGCTGGGGGCACGGGGGCTGGGCGGGTCCGGGCGCGCTCTCGGTTCGGCGGGCGGTACGGCCTGGAGTCCGTCCGGAATCCCGGGCGGCACAGGCCCCGATGCTCCCGATTCGGCAGGCGGCACGGCCCGGGGGCCGTCCGGGGTACCAGGCGGCACGCGCCCCGGCGCTCCAGATTCGGCGGGCAACACGGCCGGGATACCAGGCGCCACGCGCCCCGGTGGTCCGGGATCAGCGGGCGGTACGCTCCGGATGCCGTCCGGGCTCCCGGGCGACACCGGTCCCAGCGGGGCCGGTGCCGGAGGCGGTACGGCCCGGAACCCGTCCGGGATGCCTTGCGGCACAGGCCCCGGCGGGCCCGCTCTCGACCTGACCTCGGCCGCGAACGGCCCTCTCCCCACGGCCGCCGTCACATCCGAGGTGTCGCCCACGATCGCGCACCGCACCAGCCGTACCCCCTGGTCCGCCGCCAGCCGCCCGGCGCGGGCGCAGGCCGCCGTGCCGCCCTCGGCCCAGTGGTCCGCCGCCGCGAGCGCCGCCAGGTCCGCGCCGCCGGCCGCACGGTGCCGCACGGCGACGGCCTGCCCGTAGAAGAGCACCGCGCCGAACACCGCGCACAGCAAGGCCATCGCCCCGAGGCTCCATACGGTGGCCGACCCCCGGTCGGCCCCCCACCGCCGCGCCACACCCGCGCGCACGCGGCCCGGCACCAGCGCACGACGCCCCCGGCCGAAGCACGGCCACCGAGACACCGCCCGCCCCGCCTCCACGCAGATCCACCGGCCCAGCCGGCCGCGCCCACCCCCGGGCGCCCTCGTGTATTGCCGTACGCCGTCGGCGGGCCGCTGTCCGCCGGGCGGCTCGTACTCGCGCTTCACCGGTCCGCCTCCCCCGTGCGCACGGTGTCCTCGGCGAGTGCCACCGCCTCCTCGCGCAGTTCGATGGGCAGTCCGCTCAGGAGCGGGGGCCGGGCCACCACCGTGACCCGGACCCGGTCGCCCTCGTGCGCGACGGTCACCCGCGCTCCTCGCGGAGCGGTTTCCCGCGTCACCCGCACCACCGCGTCGGGCGGGTCCTGCCGGGCGGCGGCCCGAGCGCCCGCGCGGGCCGCGTCCACGCACTCGATCCGCGCCGCCACCATGAGCAGCCCCGAGACCAGCGCCATCGTGAACGCCACCAGCACGGACAGCGCCATGGCCGCCTCCACGGTCACGAACCCGTGGTCCCCGCCCCGCTCCCCTCCTTCCTCACATCCGGGCACTGAGGGCCTTCTTCACGATGGCCTGGAGTTCCGCCTGGACCTGGCCGCTGGTCACGACCTGGTAGAGCAGCACCGCGAACCCGACGGCCGCGATGATTCCCATGGCGTACTCGGAGGTCACCATTCCGGTGTCCTGCCGGCACGTCACGCGCAGCCTCGCCACCGCTTTCCTGATCTTTCCGAACATCTCAACCCCCATAAGGTTTGCGGTCTTTCCGGTCTGTAGTCGTTCTCCGTGCTTGCCTGACGGCTTTCTTCTCGTCCGTTCTCGTCCGCCTCGCTCTCACCTCCCTCCCGTCACCCCGCCCGCCAGACCGACCACGACGGGCACCACCCCGACCGCGACGAACGCGGGCAGGAAGCACAGTCCGACCGGCGCGGAGACGAGGACGGCCGCCCGCCGTGCCCGGGCCGTCGCGGTACGGGCCCACTCCGCGCGCGCGTCCGACGCGAGACGGGCGACCGGACCGGCCGCGGCGAGCCCGGAGTCGTCGGCCCGTTCCAGCAGTCGCGCCAGGGCACCGGCGCCGGGCAGCAGGGCGAGGCCCCGCCAGGCGTCCGCCGGTGTGCCGCCGAGCCGGACCTCCGCGGCGCCGCGCGCCAACGCCTGCCCGACGGGCCCGCCGAGAGCCTCTCCCACGGCCTGGGCGGCGATCGCCGGGGCGGCGCCTGCGGCGATGCAGGCGGCCAGCCGGTCGGCCGCGAGCGGGAGCCGGCGCGCGGCCCCGGCGGTGTCGACCGCCTCGGACCGCCCGGCCGCCGCCTGCCGGTCCCGCCACCGCCAGAGCGCGACACCGACGCCCAGCCCCAGCACCACTCCGGCGGCCCCGCCGACCAGCACCCACGCCCCGCACGCCGCACCGGCCGGTGCCAGCGACCGCCGTACGCCGCGCGGCATCGCGAACGGCACCGCACCCACCCGTCCCGACGGCACTTCGCGCCCCAGCAACCCGGCCACCCGGCGCCGCGCCCGGTGCCGCCGACGCGCCAGTTCCAGCCGCCGGGCACCCCAGCCGAGCACCAGCACGGCGGCCCCGGCCATCCCCAGCCTGTGGACAACGTCCCCGCTCACCCGGCCCACCCCTTTCGCATCCCACGCATCCCGGGCCGCCCGGCCCGTCCGGCCTCGCGGACCGGCCGCTTTCCCGCAGCCCGCCGAACCGCTCTCACACCGCCTCCGCCCCTCGCACGATCCGCGTCGCCCACCACATCCCGGCCGCCTCGAACACCGCCCCGGCCGTCAGGCAGCCCAGGCCCGCCCCGGTGTGCAGCAGTACGCGCAGGGGGTCCGCGCCCATGGCCGTGCCGAGCAGCAACCCGAGGACGGGCAGCACGGCGAGCAGCACCGCGGTGGCCCGGGCGCCCGCCAACTGGGCGCGCAGGTCGGCCCGGCCGTCCCGCTCGGCGCGCAGGGCACCGTCCAGCCGGTCCAGGCCCGCGGCGAGTCCGGCGCCCTGGTCCACGGCCACCCGCCAGCACGCGGCCAGTCCGAGCAGTCCCTCGGCACCCGGCTGCCGGGCCGCCGCGGCGAGCGCGCCCGGCACGTCTCCGCCGAACCGCGCCGCCGCCACCACCGCGGCCTGGGCGTCACCGAGCCCGGCGGATTCCCGCGCGGCCCGCGACAGCGCCGCTCCCGGCTGCCGTCCGGCCCGGACCTCCCCGGCGAGCACCCCGCACAGGGCGATCACCGCGTCGGCCCGCCGTTCCCGGGCGTCCCGGGCCTGCCGGGCCAGCCGCACCCGGCGCAGCACCGGCACTCCGGCCGCCCCCACGACGACCGGGATCACCGAGGCGCCCCACAGGGCGATCACCAGCCCGGCGCCGAGGGCCGCCCACTCGGCACCCCACCGGCCGCGCCATCGCCGCGGGTCCAGGAGGGCCTGCGGCCAGGCGGGCGGTCCGGTCGCCACCACCGGGCCGCCGGCCAGCAGCAGCCGGGCCCGCCGGACCCCGTAGTGCCGGCCGCCCAGCAGCCAGGCCAGCGCGCCGAGGCAGAGCACCGCGGCCCCCGTCGACACCTCACCGATCACTTCCATCACCATCCGGCCGATCACTTCCATCGCCTCTCCCCTCGCTTCCGGCACGACCACCCGACGGACCCCGCCCGACCTCGGAGCACGTCCCTCCCGGACGGCGTCCGTGCTCAGCCCTCACCGCGCGGGACCTCGTTCGCCCCAGCCCTCCTCCACCGCTCCTCACTCGCCCCCGGCCTCCGCATAAGGCCCCAGCAGTTCCCGGAACCGCCCCCACCCCCGCTCCCGGACGAACGCCCGCTCGCCCCAGCGCAGGGCCGGTACCGTCCGCACCAGCCCGGTGGAGTCCCGCTCCAGGACGTGGACCTCGTCGATCCGGCGCCGCCCGGACCGGTCCCGCACGAGGTGCACCACCACCGAGAGGGCGGCCGCCAGCTGGCTGTGCAGCGCGGCCCGGTCCAGCCCGGCGGCCGTGGCCAGCGCCTCCAGCCGGGCCGGTACGTCGGCGGCGGCGTTGGCGTGGACCGTGCAGCAGCCGCCGTGACCGGTGTTGAGGGCCGCGAGCAGATGCACGACCTCGGCGCCGCGCACCTCGCCGACGACCAGCCGGTCCGGCCGCATCCGCAGCGCCTGCCGTACGAGGTCCTCGAGGGTGACCAGGCCGGCCCCCTCCTGGTTGGCGGGCCGGGTCTCCAGCCGGACCACGTGCGGGTGGTCCGGCCTCAGCTCGGCCGAGTCCTCGGCGAGCACGATCCGCTCGCCCGGTCCGACCAGCCCCAGCAGGGCGCTGAGCAGGGTGGTCTTGCCGCAGCCGGTGCCGCCGCTGACGAGGAACGAGAGCCGGGCCTCGATCAGGGCTTCCAGGATCCGGTCGCCGCCGGGCGGCACCGTGCCCGCCGCGACGAGTTCCCCGACGGTGAACGCCCGGGGCCGCACGACGCGCAGGGCGAGGCAGGTGCAGCCGACGGCGACCGGGGGCAGTACCGCGTGCAGCCGGGTGCCGTCGGGCAGCCGGGCGTCCGCCCAGGGCCGGGCGTCGTCCAGCCGGCGTCCGGCCACCGCGGCCAGGCGCTGCGCGAGACGCCGTACGGCCGCCGCGTCGGGGAAGGTGACCGCGGTCAGCTCCAGGCCGCCACCGCGGTCCACCCACACCCGGTCGGGGGCGGAGACCAGCACGTCGGTGACGTCCGGGTCGGCGAGCAGTGGCTCCAGGGGGCCGCTGCCCACGAGTTCGGACCGCAGGCGTTCGGCCGTGCCGAGCACCTCGGCGTCACCGAGCACCCGGCCCTGTTCGCGCAGCGCCTGGGCCACGCGCGCGGGAGTGGGTTCGGCGCCGCTCTCGGCGAGCCAGCGGCGGACACCGTCGAGCAGGGCCGCGCCGTCGGCCCGGTCGAGTCCGGGCAGGCTCATCGGGTGCCTCCCGACTCGACCAGCACGCGCTCCCAGAAGTGCGCGCAGAACCGGGCGAGCGGGCCGCGCCCGGTCGCGCCGGGGGCCTTGGCGCTCGCCTGCGGGCGGAGCAACACCGGTTCGACGGGCAGTTGACCGGCCAGTGGCAGGCCGAGCAGCCGGGCCACCTCGTGGTCGTCCAGCCCGGGTGCGTAGGGTCCGCGGACCGCCACGCGGAGATCGCGGACGACCATGCCGACGGCGGACGCGACCCGGCCGGCCGCGGCGACCGCCCGCAGTTCGGCCGGGACGACGAGCAGGACCAGGTCCAGTTGGGCGAGGGCTTCGGCCACCCCGTCGTCGAGACGGCGGGGCAGGTCGACCACGACCGTGCCGCCGCGCCGCCGGGCGGCCGCCAGCACCGCCCGCACCGCGGGCGGGGGCACGGCGACGCAGTCCCCGCGGTCCCAGCTGAGCACGCGCAGGGAGTGCAGTTCGGGCAGGGACTCCTCCAGGGCGCCGCCGCCGACCCGGCCGCGGGAGGCGGCGAAGGCGGGCCAGCGCAGCCCGTCGGCGCTCTCGCCGCCGAGGAGCACGTCGAGTCCGCCGCCGAGCGGATCGGCGTCGACCAGGAGGGTGCGCAGTCCCTCGCGCGCGGAGGTGACGGCGAGCGCGCACGCGAGTGTGGACGCCCCGGCGCCGCCCCGGCCGCCGATGACCCCGACGGTGAGGGCCGGACGGCCGGTGCCCTCGGCGACGTCGGCGATGCGGTCGACCAGCCAGGCCTCGCCGTCGGGGAGCATCAGGACGTGGTCGGCGCCGATCAGGACGGCGCGTTTCCACACGTCGGAGTCGTCCTGGTCGCGGCCGACCAGCACCACGCCGGGCCGGCGCGCGGCCCCGCTCACCCGGCGGGCGGCGTCGTCGCCGACGAGCACGAGCGGGGCCGCCGTCCAGCCGTCGCCGGAATCCGGCACGTCGTGGCGGACCTCCGGGGTGGCGCCCGCCGCCGCGCACAGGCGCAGCAGATCGTCCAGGAGGACGGCGTCCTCGGTGATGATGAGCGGCCGTCCGGGCCGGTCCGCGGGGCCGGGTGGCGGGTCGTGGGTGACGGTTCCGGTCACGGGTGTTCCCCCTTCGCTGTGCGGGCCGCATGGCTTCCTCGGCCACGCGATTCCCAAAGGTGTGAAGAACCGGCGAGCGGCCCCCTGTGAACGGCCGGCGGAAACCGGCCATACGCGCTGCGGGCAATCGGAACCGGCCAAGAACTCGCCGCGGCCGGAGCGCGCTGGAAACACGGTGGCGCGAGCCGCGAAATAATGTGGATCTTGGTGGAAAACTGTGGACAACCCAGACCCTGTGAATAACTTCGTCACCCATACCGGTGACCCCTGCACCGATCAGTGGGCGACTTCCACAGAGCAGTCCGATGATTACCCTCGGTAACCGATCACGGGCATGCCGAAGGCGCGGCAACGGCGGCGTGACGCCGGCCGTACGACCGCGTGAAGAACGGGGAAGAGCGAGAAAACCCGCCCGGACATGCGACGACCCCCGCCGGGGGGGAGAGCGGGGGTCGTCCCCACGGCCGACTCGGGGGGGGAGGAGTCGGACCGGGTTAGCACGGTCGCGAACGATCCGTGACTTCCATGGTGTACCCGAGAGCCCTCTCAGGCAAACCCACGCGCCCCACCTTACGCCGAATGGTGGGCCCCTATGCTCAAGGGTGTGGAAAACCACTCCTTGCCCCGCGCCGCGGCCTTCTTTGACCTGGACAAGACGGTCATTGCGAAGTCGAGCACGCTCACCTTCAGCAAGTCCTTCTACCAAGGCGGCCTGATCAACCGCAGGGCCGCCTTGCGTACCGCATATGCCCAGTTCGTCTTCCTGGCCGGCGGTCTGGACCACGACCAGATGGAGCGGATGCGCGAGTATCTCTCCGCGCTGTGCCGCGGCTGGAACGTCCAGCAGGTACGGGAGATCGTGGCCGAGACCCTGCACGACCTGATCGACCCGATCATCTACGACGAGGCCGCCTCCCTCATCGAGGAGCACCACGCGGCCGGCCGGGACGTGGTGATCGTGTCCACCTCGGGCGCGGAGGTGGTCGAGCCGATCGGCGAACTGCTGGGGGCGGACCGGGTGGTCGCGACCCGCATGGTCGTGGGCGAGGACGGCTGCTTCACCGGAGAGGTGGAGTACTACGCCTACGGCCCGACCAAGGCCGAGGCCATCCGGGAGCTGGCCGCGTCCGAGGGCTACGACCTCGACCGCTGCTACGCCTACAGCGACTCGGCGACCGACCTGCCGATGCTGCGCACCGTCGGGCACCCGCACGCCGTGAACCCGGACCGCGCGCTGCGCCGCGAGGCCCTCGCGCACGGCTGGCCGGTCCTGGAGTTCCGCCGCCCGGTCCCGCTCAAGAAGCGGCTGCCGGCGTTCTCGGTACCGCCCCGCCCCGCGCTGGTCGCGGCGGCGGCCATAGGCGCGGCGGCGGCGACCGCCGGGCTCGTCTGGTACGCCAGCCGGCGCCGTGCCACGGCCTGAACCACGCCCCTTTCACCCTGTTTGAAGGTGAAAGTAAAGAAGTGCGGGCAGGGGTTCCGCTTCCTCCCGGCTCGCGGTACAAAGAACGTAGGCCCGCGAGACCAAAAGGACATCCGGGAGGATTCCCTGTCTACGCACTTGGCCCACGGACCTCGCATGAACACCGGGCACCCACGCGACGTCGACCCGTCGATTACGGGCCAGCCGCACCAGGACGGGCAAAGCACCCCGACCTGATGGGCGACATATCGAGGACGCTTGGTAACCCGGTGAGCATGCCAGCGGCGGTACGAGAATTCGTACCGCCGCATCTCTTCGTCCCGGTTCTTCGCTCAGGCCGCGCCGCGCTGGAGCGCCTCGCAGACCGCCGTCGACTCGCGCACGCCCAGCTCGACCGCCCGTCCGCAGTGGGCGATCCACGCCGCCATGCCCTCGGGCGTGCCGGAGACATAGCCCTCCAGGGCGGCCAGATAGGAGGCGCGGCCCAGTTCGGCGTGGCCGACCTCGGCCGGGCAGACGGCCTTCGGGTCCAGACCGCTGCCGATCAGCACGATCCGCTCGGCCGCGCGCGCGACCAGGCCGTTGTGCGACACGAAGGGGCGCAGCGCCAGCAGTTCGCCGTGCACGACGGCGGCCGTCACCAGGGCCGGGGCCGAGGTGCCGGCGATGATCAGGTCCGCCAGTCCCTCCAGCCGGCCGGAGACCTCCCCGGCGTCGGGCAGCGGCAGTTCGATCAACGGCTCGTCCACCGGCTCGCCGGCCTGACGCGGCCTGCCCACCTGCTCGGCGCCGTCCGCCGCGGCCACCAGGTGCAGCCGGGCCAGCACCCGCAGCGGCGACTGGCGCCAGATGGACAGCAGCTGCCCCGCCTCGGCGGTGAGCCGCAGGGCCGCGCCCATCACACGGGCCTCGGCGTCGACGCCGAAGTCGCTGCGCCGCCGGACCTCCTCGAGGGCCCAGTCCGCCCCGGACA
The DNA here is from genome assembly GCF_011820545.1 of Streptomyces sp. DSM 40868. NCBI lineage: Bacteria > Bacillati > Actinomycetota > Actinomycetes > Kitasatosporales > Streptomycetaceae > Streptomyces > Streptomyces sp. DSM 40868. The sequence continues at coordinate 4,920,879 of NZ_CP050504.1, read as the reverse complement.
GCGCCGCCGAGCCACGGGCGCCGCGCAGGGCGGCCTCGGAGGTGATCTCGTTGCTGCGGCGCCGCATGACACGGTGGCCGTAGACCCGGTCCACGGCCTTGCGTACGGACTCCACGGATTCGGCCACACCGGGCAGCGAGCCCAAGGCGGAGAGCGGGTCGGCGGTCGCGCCTGTCGTACTCATGGGTACGACAGTACGCACCCTGGCGGCCCGCCCCACGAAGGAGTGGTCTTCTTCACGTCAGCGTGACACCTACAGCTATCGTCCGGCTACCCTTGGTGAACATGAAAATTGCTTTCGTCGGGAAGGGCGGGAGTGGCAAGACGACGCTCTCCTCCCTCTTCATCCGCCATCTCACCGCCGCCGGCGCCCCGGTGGTCGCGATCGACGCGGACATCAACCAGCACCTCGGTCCCGCCCTCGGCCTCGGCGAGGACGAGGCGGCGGCACTGCCCGCCATGGGCGAACGGCTCCCGCTGATCAAGGACTATCTGCGCGGCACCAACCCGCGCATCGCCTCGGCCGCGACGATGATCAAGACGACCCCGCCCGGCGAGGGATCGCGGCTGGTCCGGGTGCGCGAGCCCAACCCGGTCTACGACGCCTGCGCGCGTCCGGTGGAACTCGACGGCGGCGCCGTCCGTCTGATGGTCACGGGACCCTTCACGGACGCCGACCTGGGGGTCTCCTGCTACCACTCCAAGACGGGAGCGGTGGAGCTGTATCTGAACCACCTCGTCGACGGCCCCGACGAGTACGTGGTGGTCGACATGACGGCCGGCTCGGACTCCTTCGCCTCCGGCTTGTTCACCCGCTTCGACATGACGTTCCTCGTCGCCGAGCCGACCCGGAAGGGCGTCTCCGTCTACCGCCAGTACAAGGAGTACGCCCGGGACTTCGGCGTGGCCCTGAAGGTCGTCGGCAACAAGATCCAGGAGCCGGACGACATCGACTTCCTGCGCGAGGAGGTCGGGGACGACCTGCTCGTCACGGTCGGGCGCTCGGACTGGGTGCGCGCCATGGAGAAGGGCCGCCCGCCCCGGTTCGACCTCCTGGAGGAGGCCACCGCCCGTGCGCTGGAGACCCTCCGGGCCGCCGTGGACGCCACCTACGAGCGGCGCGACTGGGAGCGCTACACCCGTCAGATGGTGCACTTCCACCTGAAGAACGCCGAGTCCTGGGGGAACGAGCGCACCGGGGCCGACCTGGCGGCGCAGGTCGACCCCGGCTTCGTGCTCGGCGAGAGTGTGGCGACCCCCGCCTGACGGCTACCGCTGGTCCGCCGGCGCCCCGGGCACTCCCTTGGGCGCCGGGGCCGGACTGCCGGACAGGAAGGACGCCCAACCCTGCCGGGGTGCCTCGCCGACCTCCAGGGAGCGCAGCCGCGCCAGCGTCCGCGGGTCCTGGGCGTCGAGCCAGTCGACCAGTTGCCGGAAGGAGACGCAGCGCACCTCGGGCTTGGTGCACACCTCCTTCACCACTTCTTCCACGGCGCGCATATAGGTGCCGCCGTTCCAGGACTCGAAGTGGTTGCCGATGACCAGAGGCGCGCGGTTGCCGTCGTAGGCGCGGTAGAAGCCCTTGAGGAGGCCGTCGCGCATCTGGTCGCCCCAGTAGTCGAACTTGTCGGGATCACCCTGGGTCTGGGTGCCGGACTGGCCGACCATGAAGTTGTAGTCCATGGTCAGCTGCTCATAGGTGTGGCCGGGGAAGGGCACCAGCTGCATCGACAGGTCCCACAGTCCCTCCTTCTTCTTGGGCCAGACCTGGTCGTTGACCCCGCTGGAGTCGTAGCGGAAGCCGAGGTCGCGGGCGGCCTTCACGAAGTTCTTCCGCCCCTCCAGGCAGGGGGTGCGGGCGCCGATCAGCTCCTTGTCGTAGTCGAAGGGCAGCGGCTCCTCCGCCCGCATGCCGGTATTGGACCGCCAGGACTTCACGAAACTTCTGGCCTGGGCGATCTCGCTCTTCCACTCGTCCACCGACCAGGTGCCCACCCCGCTGTCGGGCCCGCAGAAGTGGCCGTTGAAGTGGGTGCCGATCTCGTTGCCCTCCAGCCAGGCCAGCCGCAGCTGCTCGAGGGTGTCGGCGATGCCCCGCTCGTCGTTGAACCCGATGTCGGAGCGGCCCGGGGAGTGCTGCGGCGGCTTGTAGAGGTCGCGTTTCTCCTCCGGCAGCAGGTACACCCCGCTGAGGAAGTACGTCATGGTCGCGTTGTTCTCCTTGGCGACCTCACGGAAGTGCGAGAACAGTTTCTGGCTGTCCTCGCCCGCGCCGTCCCAGGAGAACACGACGAACTGCGGGGGCTTCTGACCAGGGCTCAGCCGCTCCGGCGTGGGCAGATGCGGCTGGGCTCCGGTGTACGCGGTGGATCCGTCGCCGATCGGCCGGAACACGCTGCCCGGCGCCGGGGCGCCCTGCTCCGGGCCGGGCGCCCCGGGTTTGACGACGGTGGCGTCTCCCGCGCAGCCGGCGAGTGAAGCCGCGCAGGCCGCGGCGACCATGGCACCGACGGCGATCCTCTGGGTGGCGGCCATGTTCCGCCCACCTTCTTCCTTCTCTCAGGCACACGCTGACTTGGACCGTTTCTGGTGATGTGCCGGGGTTGTCCCGGCGGCGCGGCCAAGGTCGCACGGGGTCGAGAAGGGATAAGGATGACAAGCCGATCAAATGATTAATTCACTCCCAGAGGGGATCCTTTCCTCCATTTACGTCGAAAATCTATTCCGCACCTTTACGTGGCATTACGATTCCTTTACCGAACCCGCGCGGCCGGGCGCGGTCCGGCCCAACTGCCGCTCCAGAGGCCGGAGGTGACAGACAACGCCCCTCCGACAGGTCTAAACCAATTTTTCCGGCGACCCTTGTCATCGGCCCCCCGGGTCTGATGAGCTGTGGCCTGGGACACAACGGACACCCTTGGAATGGGAGATGTCGTGAGCAATGAGAGCCTGGCCAACCTGCTGAAGGAAGAACGCAGGTTCGCGCCCCCCGCCGACCTGGCCGCACACGCCAATGTCACCGCGGAGGCGTATGAGCAGGCCAAGGCTGACAGGCTCGGCTTCTGGGCCGAGCAGGCCCGCCGGCTGACCTGGGCCAAGGAACCGACCGAGACGCTGGACTGGTCCAACCCGCCGTTCGCGAAGTGGTTCAAGGACGGCGAGCTGAACGTCGCCTACAACTGCGTGGACCGCCATGTGGAGGCCGGCCACGGCGACCGCGTCGCCATCCACTTCGAGGGCGAGCCCGGGGACAGCCGCGCGATCACCTACGCGGAGCTGAAGGACGAGGTCTCCAAGGCCGCCAACGCCCTGCTGGAGCTTGGCGTGCGCAAGGGTGACCGGGTCGCCATCTACATGCCGATGATCCCGGAGACCGCGATCGCGATGCTGGCCTCGGCCCGGATCGGCGCGGCCCACTCGGTCGTCTTCGGCGGCTTCTCGGCGGACGCGCTCGCGACCCGCATCCAGGACGCCGACGCCAAGGTCGTCATCACCGCGGACGGCGGCTACCGGCGCGGCAAGCCGTCCGCGCTCAAGCCGGCCGTGGACGAGGCGCTCGGCAAGGCCGACCAGGTCGAGCATGTGCTGGTGGTGCGCCGTACCGGCCAGGAGGTCGCCTGGACCGAGGGTCGCGACCTGTGGTGGCACGACGTGGTGGGCCGGCAGTCCGCCGAGCACACCCCGGAGGCGTTCGAGGCGGAGCACCCGTTGTTCATCCTCTACACCTCCGGTACGACGGGGAAGCCGAAGGGCATCCTGCACACCTCCGGCGGCTACCTCACCCAGGCGGCCTACACCCACTGGGCGGTCTTCGACCTCAAGCCGGAGACGGACGTGTACTGGTGCACGGCCGACGTCGGCTGGGTGACCGGCCACTCGTACATCGTGTACGGCCCGCTGGCCAACGGCGCGACCCAGGTGATGTACGAGGGCACGCCGGACACCCCGCACCAGGGCCGGTTCTGGGAGATCGTGCAGAAGTACAAGGTCACGATCCTCTACACCGCGCCGACCGCGATCCGGACGTTCATGAAGTGGGGCGACGACATCCCCGCCAAGTACGACCTGTCCTCCCTGCGGGTCCTCGGCTCGGTGGGCGAGCCCATCAACCCCGAGGCGTGGATCTGGTACCGCAAGCACATCGGCGCCGACCGCACGCCCGTGGTGGACACCTGGTGGCAGACCGAGACCGGCGCGATGATGATCTCGCCGTTGCCCGGCGTCACCGAGGCCAAGCCCGGTTCGGCGCAGCGCCCGCTGCCCGGCATCAGCGCGACGGTCGTCGACGACGAGGCCAACGAGGTGCCCGACGGTGGCGGCGGCTACCTGGTGCTGACCGAGCCGTGGCCGTCGATGCTGCGCACCATCTGGGGTGACGACCAGCGGTTCATCGACACCTACTGGTCCCGCTTCGAGGGCAAGTACTTCGCCGGCGACGGCGCGAAGAAGGACCAGGACGGGGACATCTGGCTGCTGGGCCGGGTGGACGACGTGATGCTCGTCTCCGGGCACAACATCTCCACCACCGAGGTGGAGTCGGCGCTGGTCTCGCACCCGGCGGTCGCCGAGGCCGCCGTCGTGGGCGCCGCGGACGAGACCACCGGCCAGGCCATCGTCGCCTTCGTCATCCTGCGCGGCTCGGCGTCGGAGACCGAGACGCTCATCGGCGAGCTGCGCAACCACGTCGGCGCCACCCTCGGCCCGATCGCCAAGCCCAAGCGGATCCTGCCGGTGGCCGAGCTGCCGAAGACCCGCTCGGGCAAGATCATGCGCCGCCTGCTGCGGGATGTCGCCGAGAACCGCCAGCTCGGCGACGTGACCACCCTGACCGACAGCACCGTCATGGACCTGATCCAGGCCAAGCTGCCCGCCACGTCCAGCGAGGACTGAGCGGCCCGGGAGGAGTCGAACGGCGTCCTGCGGGGCACTCGGCCGGTGAACGTGCCGGGTGCCCCGGGGACGGCTACGGTGAAGATCATCGGACCGGCGCGCGCTACTTTAGGTAAACTAAGGAAAGTGTCGCAGCATGTGACACCTCAGGTGCGCCGGGAAGTCTGGTCGGCATGTGATTCCGCCTGCCTGCCTCCGGAGGTCTCCCGTGACCGCGCCCCGCACCCCCACCACCGTCCGCAAGGCCCTCGGGCGCCTGTCCCTGCCCGAGCGGACCTTCATCGCGGACGCGCTGCGCACCGAGACCGTCGGCGGTGTCCTGCTGCTCCTGGCCGCCGTGGCCGCGCTGCTCTGGGCGAACATCCCGGGACTGCACCACAGCTACGAGACGGTCAGCCACTTCCACCTCGGCCCCGGCGCGCTGGGCCTGCACCTGTCCGTCGCCCACTGGGCCGCCGACGGACTGCTCGCGCTGTTCTTCTTCGTCGCCGGCATCGAACTCAAGCGCGAGCTGGTCGCCGGGGACCTGCGCGACCCCAAGGCGGCCGTGCTGCCCGTGGTGGCGGCCCTGTGCGGGATGGCCGCACCCGCGCTCGTCTACGCCCTCACCAACCTCGCCGGGAACGGCTCCCTCCAGGGCTGGGCCGTGCCCACCGCCACCGACATCGCCTTCGCGCTCGCCGTGCTCGCGGTCATCGGCACCTCCCTGCCCAGCGCCCTGCGCGCCTTCCTGCTCACCCTGGCCGTCGTCGACGACCTCTTCGCGATACTGATCATCGCGATCTTCTTCACCGACCGGCTGAACCTCGCCGCCCTCGGCGGGGCCGCCGCCGGGCTCGCCGTCTTCTGGCTGCTGCTGCGCAAGGGCGTACGCGGCTGGTACGTGTACGTACCGCTCGCCCTCGTCATCTGGGCGCTGATGTACAACAGCGGCGTGCACGCCACCATCGCCGGCGTGGCGATGGGCCTGATGCTGCGCTGCACCACCCGGGAGGGTGAGCAGCACTCGCCGGGCGAGCACATCGAGCATCTGGTGCGGCCCCTGTCGGCCGGGCTCGCCGTACCGCTGTTCGCCCTGTTCAGCGCCGGTGTGTCGATATCCGGCGGGGCGCTCGGGGACGTGTTCGCCAGGCCCGAGACGCTCGGTGTCGTCCTCGGCCTGGTCGTGGGCAAGACGGTCGGGATCTTCGGCGGCACCTGGCTGACCGTCCGCTTCACCCGGGCGCGGCTCAGCGAGGAACTGGCATGGGCCGACGTCTTCGCGATGTCCTCGCTCGCCGGGATCGGCTTCACGGTGTCGCTGCTGATCGGCGAGCTGGCCTTCGGGAGTGACACCGTCCTGACCGGCGAGGTGAAGGCAGCCGTCCTCATCGGATCGCTGATCGCGGCGGTGTGCGCGACGATGCTGCTGAAGCTGCGCGACAACCGCTACCGCAGGCTGTGCGAGGAAGAGGAGCGCGACGAGGACCTCGACGGCATCCCGGACGTCTACGAACAGGGCGACCCGGCGTACCACCTCCGGATGGCCGAGATCCACGAGCGCAAGGCCGCCGAACACCGGCGGCTGGCCGCCGAGGCACGCCGCGGGCTTGCGGAAGTGCCGGGCGGGGCAGGCGAGGAGGGCGACCGTCCGGCATGATCTGACGAGACGGTACAAAACAAGACGGCCGCACGCGCGCGACGGCTACCCGGACGGCCGTACGAGCACCACGGCCGTCCCCACAGCACATGTGCGGCACGAGACCTCTGAGGGAGAACGCGATGAGCGCACCCGACGGCAGCCCGGTCGGCGCCGAACGCAGTATCGGCCAGCTGTTCGCCTCGGCGACGACCGAATTGTCGGCGCTGGTGCACGACGAGATCGCGCTGGCCAAGGCCCAGCTCAAGCAGGACGTGAAGCGTGGCGCGGTGAGCGGCGGCGCCTTCTCGATGGCGGGCGCGGTCCTGGTGTTCTCCCTGCCGATGCTCAACTTCGCCCTGGCGTACGGCATCCGCACCTGGAGCCACTGGAACCTGGCGATCTGCTTCGTGCTGTCCTTCGCGGCCAACGTACTGGTGGCCGGTCTGCTCGGGCTCATCGGCGTGGTGTTCGCGAAGAAGGCCAAGAAGGGCAAGGGCCCGCAGAAGGTGGCCGCCTCGATGAAGGAGTCGGCGGGCGTCCTGCAGAACGCCAAGCCGCACCCGCGCCCGGAACTGCCCGGCGAACCGGCTCCCGCCGCCATCGAGGCTGTGGCACGCTCGTCGTCATGACGGACCCAGCCGCCCCCTCGCCCGTGCGGATCGACCTCCCGGACGGGACCCGGGTCACGCACCGGGATGTCGCCGCCAACGGCGCCCGCTTCCACATCGCGGAGCTGGGCGACGGGCCCCTGGTGCTGCTCCTGCACGGCTTCCCGCAGTTCTGGTGGACGTGGCGGCACCAGCTGACCGCGCTCGCCGACGCGGGCTACCGGGCGGTGGCGATGGACCTGCGGGGCGTGGGCGGCAGCGACCGCACGCCCCGCGGGTACGACCCCGCCAACCTGGCGCTCGACGTCACCGGGGTGATCCGCTCGCTCGGCGAGCCGGACGCCGCGCTGGTCGGCCACGACCTCGGCGGCTATCTGGCGTGGACGGCGGCGGCCATGCGGCCCAAGCTGGTCCGGCGCCTGGCGGTGGTGTCCATGCCGCACCCGCGGCGCTGGCGCGCGGCGATGCTGCGGGACGCCCGGCAGACGGCCGCCAACTCCTACATCTGGGGATTCCAGCGGCCGTGGCTGCCCGAGCGCCGACTGACCGCCGACGGGGGCGCGCTGGTGGGCCGGCTGATCCGGGAGTGGTCCGGGCCGCGGCCGCCGGAGGACGCGGACGTGGAGGCGTACCAGCGGGCCATGTGCATCCCCTCCACGGCGCACTGCTCGATCGAGCCGTACCGCTGGCTGGTGCGCTCCCTGGCCCGCCCCGACGGTGTGCAGTTCTACCGCAGGATGAAGCGGCCCGTACGAGTGCCGACGCTGCATCTGCACGGCTCGCTGGACCCGGTGACCCGGACCCGCAGCGCGGCCGGTTCCGGGGAGTACGTCGAAGCACCGTACCGCTGGCGCCTGTTCGACGGTCTCGGTCACTTCCCGCACGAGGAAGATCCGGCCGCGTTCTCCGCGGAACTGGTCAACTGGCTGAAGGATCCCGAGCCGGACCGGTGACCGTTCGGGGCGGATTCCGGTGCGTTCGGCATCCGGCTCACCACCCGTGTCCCCCGAACCGCCACATGCCTTGCGCATAGGCCAATTAGGGGGCGCGCGGGAGGTTATCGACCTTCGGGCGGGGGCACACGTCGGGGTATGGGCTGGACGCACGACATCAGTGACGCACCCCGCAACCGCCGCTCGGCCACAGGCCCGGGCACGCCCCAGCGGGTCACGCCGCAACTCGCGGTAGCCGACCCCAGGGTGGGGATCCCGCGCATCCTGCGCCGCCGGGCCCGCTGGGTCTCGGTGCGTCTGCGTCACCCGCGGGGCTGACCGCCACCGCGCCGCCCTACAGGGCGCAGCTGTCCGTACCCACCTGCTCGTTCGCCGTACGCCCCCGCTCGATGTCGGCCCGGATCTCATCCGCCGTCAGCGCGTACCCCGTGTCCGCGTCGTCGAGCGACTTGGCGAACACCACGCCGTACACCTCCCCGTCCGGAGTGAGCAGCGGGCCGCCGGAGTTGCCCTGCCGGACGACGGCGTACAGGGAGTAGACATCGCGGCGGACCGTGCCGCGGTGGTAGATGTCCGCGCCGCTGGCCGTGATGCGCCCGCGCACGCGCGCGGCGCGCACGTCGTACGCGCCGTTCTCCGGGAAGCCGGCGACGATCGCGCCGTCCCCTCCGGACGCGTCCTCACGGGTGAACCGCAGCGCGGTCGCCCGCAGGTCGGGCACGTCGAGTACGGCGATGTCACGCTCCCAGTCGTACAGCACCACCCGGGCGTCGTACTTGCGGCCCTCGCCTCCTATCTGCACCCGCGGCTCGTCGACGCCGCCGACCACGTGCGCGTTGGTCATCACGCGCCGGTCGGCGAACACGAAACCGGTGCCTTCCAGGACCTTGCCGCAGCTCTGGGCGGTGCCGGTGACCTTGACGATGGAGTTCCGGGCGCGCTGGGCGACCGGGCTGCCCGCGAGGGCCGGGTCGGGCGGCCGCACGTCCTTGATCGGCTCGTCGGCGAACGGGCTGAAGACCTGCGGGAAGCCGTTCTGCGCGAGTACGGAGGAGAAGTCCGCGAACCAGGTGTCGGCCTGCTCGGGCAGCGCCCGGGAGACGCCGAGCAGCACCTTGGAGCCCCGGACCTCCTTGCCGAGCGTGGGCAGGGTCGTACCGGCCAGGGCGGACCCGATCAGCCAGGCCACCAGGAGCATCGCGACGACGTTGACCAGGGCGCCGCCGGTGGCGTCCAGGGCGCGGGCCGGGGACCAGGTGATGTGCCGGCGCAGCTTGTTGCCCAGGTGGGTGGTCAGGGCCTGGCCCACGGAGGCGCAGACGATCACGACGACCACGGCCACGACGGCGGCGGTGGTGCCGACCTCCTCCTTGCCGGTCGTGGCGTCCCAGATCACGGGCAGCGTGTACACGGCGAGCAGACCGCCGCCGAGGAACCCGGTCACCGACAGGATGCCGACGACGAAGCCCTGGCGGTAACCCACCACCGCGAACCACACGGCCGCGACGAGCAACAGGATGTCCAGCACGTTCACTGCTTCAGGCCTCGCCTACTCACTCCGCTCCCAGCAGCTCGGCCGGGCCCCGGGGCCGCCCCCCGGGGATTCAGCACGGGGATCACCCTGTCACGCGCGCCAGTCGAGCGGGACCTGCTTTCCCCGGTCCCAGGGGCGCTCCCAGCCCGCGTAGTGCAGCAGGCGGTCGATCACCCCGGCCGTGAAGCCCCACACCAGGGCTGATTCGACCAGGAACGCCGGGCCGCTGTGGCCGCTGTGGTGGACGGCGGTGGCGCGGTTGGCGGGGTCCGTGAGATCCGCCACGGGCACGGTGAAGACCCGGGCCGTCTCGTTCGGGTCGACCACGCCGACCGGGCTGGGCTCGCGCCACCAGCCCAGCACGGGCGTGACGACGAAACGGCTGACCGGGATGTACAGCCGGGGCAGCACGCCGAAGAGCTGCACGCCCGCCGGGTCCAGCCCGGTCTCCTCCCGCGCCTCGCGCAGCGCGGCCCGCAGCGGACCGTCGCCCTGCGGATCGCCGTCCTCCGGATCCAGCGCGCCGCCCGGGAAGGACGGCTGGCCGGGGTGCGAGCGCAGGGAACCCGCGCGCTCCATGAGCAGCAGCTCCGGGCCGCGCTCGCCCTCGCCGAACAGGATCAGCACGGCCGACTGCCGCCCCGAGCCGTTCTCCGGCGGCAGGAAGCGGCTCAGCTGCGTCGGCTCGACCGTCTCCGCGACGCGCAGGACCGGCGCCAGCCAGTCCGGCAGCCCCGCGCCGCTGAGCGTCAGCGGACCGTCCTGCGTACCGCTCGTCCTCGTCATCGCCACCCCCGTCGTCCTGCCCTCTCCAACGCCCGAGGGCACCGAGATCGTTCCGTCACGCGGCCCCCAGGGGCGGCGCCGGTTTGCCACCGGCGTCCAGATAGGCCTGCGGCGGGTTCAGGCGCTGGCCCGGGAAGCCGCCCTTCTCGTACTTGAGCAGCTTCTTCGCCTTCTCCGGGTCGGTCTCGCCCTCGCCGTACGCGGGGCACAGCGGGGCGATGGGGCAGGCGCCGCAGGCGGGCTTGCGGGCGTGGCAGATGCGCCGGCCGTGCCAGATGACGTGGTGGGACAGGTCGGTCCACTCGCTCTTCGGGAAGAGCGCGCCGACGGCGGCCTCGATCTTGTCGGGGTCGGTCTCGTCGGTCCACTGCCAGCGCCGCACGAGCCGCTGGAAGTGGGTGTCGACGGTGATCCCGGGACGGCCGTAGGCGTTGCCGAGGACGACGAAGGCCGTCTTGCGGCCCACGCCGGGCAGGGTGACCAGGTCCTCCAGCCGTCCGGGCACCTCGCCGCCGAAGTTCTCGACGAGCGACTTGGAGAGCCCTATGACCGACCTCGTCTTCGCCCGGAAGAAGCCGCAGGGGCGCAGGATCTGCTCGACCTCCTCCGGGTTGGCGGCGGCGAGGTCCTCGGGGGCGGGGTACCGGGCGAAGAGCGCCGGGGTGGTCTGGTTGACGCGCAGGTCGGTGGTCTGGGCCGACAGCACGGTGGCGACCAGCAGCTGGAAGGGGTTCTCGAAGTCCAGCTCGGGGTGCGCGTAGGGGTACACCTCGGCCAGCTCGCGGTTGATGCGACGGGCACGGCGGACCAGGGCGGTGGGGGACTCGCCGCCCGGCGGCCGGACGGCGATCTTCTTGACGGGCGCGGCCTTCTCGACGGCGGCTTCGGCGGGGAGGACCACGTCGGCCGGCTTCACCTTCTTGGCGACCGCGGCTTTCCTGGCGGAGGTGGTTTTTCTGGCCGGGGCGGTCTTCTTGGCCGGCGTGCTCTTCTTGGCGGCGGTCTTGGAGGGCGCGGCCTTCTTCGCGGCCGCCGTCTTCTTGGCGGGAGCCGTCTCCTTGGCCGCCGATGCCGCCTTCTTCTCGGCGGGCTTCCCGGCCCGCTTCGTGACCTTCTTCGCGGCCTTCCCCGTGGCTTTCTCCGCGGGCGAGGTCTCCCCCTCCGCACCGACAGCCTTTTTAGCCGATTTGCCCGTTTTACTACTTCCATCGGGCGCGCGTTCGCCCACAGCGGAATCGCGACGTACAACCACCCGCCCAGCCCCCTTGTCCTGTGCTGTCACCGGCGATTTGGACACCCGGCCAGCCTAAAGCCCGGCACCGACATCCGCCCCGGACCCGGCGAAGCGGCCCCCGATCGGACCCCTGACGCTTACCCCGGGAGACGGGTGCGGCATCCTTGTGACAGATCACACTGTTTGGACCGTCCGGCAAAATGGGGAACACGGTCCCCTGGCACACGGGGGAGCAAGATCCCCTGAGCAGGTCGACAAGGAGAGAACTCGTGGACGACGTTCTGCGGCGCAACCCGCTCTTCGCGGCTCTCGACGACGAGCAGGCCGCGGAGCTTCGCGCCTCCATGAGTGAGGTGACCCTCGCACGCGGCGATTCCCTGTTCCACGAGGGCGACCCCGGGGACCGGCTGTACGTCGTCACCGAAGGCAAGGTCAAGCTGCACCGCACTTCCCCCGACGGCCGGGAGAACATGCTCGCCGTCGTCGGCCCCGGCGAACTCATCGGCGAACTGTCGCTGTTCGACCCGGGCCCCCGCACCGCCACCGCGACCGCGCTGACCGAGGTCAAGCTGCTCGGTCTCGGCCACGGTGACCTCCAGCCCTGGCTGAACGCCCGCCCCGAGGTGGCCGGCGCCCTGCTGCGGGCCGTCGCCCGCCGTCTGCGCAAGACCAACGACGCCATGTCCGACCTGGTCTTCTCCGACGTCCCCGGCCGGGTGGCCCGCGCCCTGCTGGACCTCTCGCGCCGCTTCGGCGTGCAGTCGGAGGAGGGCATCCACGTCGTCCACGACCTGACCCAGGAGGAGCTGGCCCAGCTGGTCGGCGCCTCCCGCGAGACCGTGAACAAGGCCCTCGCCGACTTCGCCCAGCGCGGCTGGCTCCGCCTGGAGGCGCGCGCCGTGATCCTGCTGGACGTGGAGCGGCTGGCCAAGCGGTCGCGCTGACGCCGGCCTCGGCCGTACGCCCACGGGGCCCCGCTCGCACGAGCCGGGCCCCGTTGCCGTGCCCGGGCTAGATCAGCCCGTGCTCGCTGAGGTAGTCCAGCTGGGCCCGGACCGACAGTTCCGCCGCCGGCCACAGCGAGCGGTCCACGTCGGCGTAGACGTGGGCGACGACCTCGGCCGGGGTGCGGTGGCCGTCCTCGACCGCGGTCTCCACCTGGGCGAGCCGGTGGGCGCGGTGGGCGAGGTAGAACTCCACGGCGCCCTGGGCGTCTTCCAGGACCGGTCCGTGGCCCGGCAGGACGGTGTGCACGCCGTCGTCCACCGTCAGGGACCGCAGCCGCCGCAGGGAGTCCAGATAGTCCCCGAGCCTGCCGTCCGGGTGGGCCACGACCGTCGTACCGCGCCCGAGGATGGTGTCGCCGGTCAGCACCGCCCGGTCGGCCGGGAGATGGAAGGACAGCGAGTCCGCGGTGTGCCCGGGGGTGGGTACGACCCGCAGCTCCAGGCCGCCGACGGTGACCACGTCCCCGGCGGCCAGCCCCTCGTCGCCGAGCCGCAGGGCCGGGTCCAGCGCGCGCACGCGCGTGCCGGTCAGCTCGGCGAACCGGGCGGCGCCCTCGGCGTGGTCGGGATGACCATGGGTCAGCAGGGTCAGGGCTATGCGTTTGCCGGCCTTCTCCGCCGTGTCCACGACGTTGCGCAGGTGGCCGTCGTCGAGCGGGCCGGGATCGATCACCACGGCCAGGTCGGAGTCGGGCTCGGCGACGATCCAGGTGTTGGTGCCGTCCAGGGTCATCGCGGAGGCGTTGGGCGCGAGGACGTTGACCGCCCGTGCGGTGGCCGGCCCGGACAGCGTTCCGCCCCGGGGCTGGCCCGGCAGCGCGCTCGCGTCGGTCATGCGGAACCTCCACCGGTGGTCGAAGGGGCGGGCGAGGCGGTGGTCGTGGAGGAGGCCGTCGGGACGTGCTTGGTGAACTCCTCGTGCCCCGGCCAGGAGAGGATGATCTCGTCGCCCTGGAGGCGGGCGGTCGCCAGGACCGGCGTCATCTCGCACGCGGGCGCGGCGGCCAGTGCCTCGGCGGCGGTGCCGTAGGGCAGCAGCCGGCGCAGGGTGGCGATGGTGGGCGGCATCATCAGCAGCTCGCCCCTGTCGTACCCGGCGGCGGCCTCGGCGGGGCGGATCCACACCGTGCGGTCGGCCTCCGTGGAGGCGTTGCGGGTGCGCTGCCCCTCGGGCAGGGCGGCCACGAAGAACCACGTGTCGTAGCGGCGGGCCTCGAACTCCGGGGTGATCCAGCGGGCCCAGGCGCCCAGCAGGTCCGAGCGCAGCACCAGGCCGCGCCGGTCGAGGAACTCCGCGAAGGACAGCTCACGCGCGACCAGGGCGGCGCGGTCGGCTTCCCAGTCGTCCCCCGTGGTGTCGCTGACGACCGAGTCCGGGTCGGGGCCGGCGAGCAGCACGCCGGCCTCCTCGTAGGTCTCCCGTACGGCCGCACACACGATCGCCTGGGCGGCCGCGGCGTCGACGCCGAGCCGGTCCGCCCACCACGCGCGCGTGGGGCCCGCCCAGCGGATCTGGCGGTCGTCGTCGCGTGGGTCGACACCGCCGCCGGGATACGCGTACGCGCCTCCGGCGAAGGCCATGGAGGCGCGTCTGCGCAGCATGTGGACGACGGGGCCGTCCGGGGTGTCCTTGAGGAGCAGCACCGTGGCCGCGCGCCTGGGGGCCACCGGGGTGAGCGAGCCGTCCGCGAGCGCGCGGATGCGGTCCGGCCACTCCGGGGGATACCACTGACCGTTCGCCATGGCCGGAGGCTATCCCGTGCCGGGCGATTGTTCGAGAGGTGCCCGGGGCCGGCGGGGAGGACGGCGGTCTACTGCGCCAGCTCCACCTGGATCTCGACCTCGACCGGCGCGTCCAGCGGCAGCACCGCGACGCCGACCGCGCTGCGGGCGTGCACGCCCTTCTCGCCCAGGACCTCGCCGAGCAGCTCGCTGGCGCCGTTGACGACACCGGGCTGCCCGGTGAAGTCGGACGCCGAGGCGACGAAGCCGACGACCTTCACCACGCGCGCGATGCGGTCCAGGTCGCCGGCGACGGACTTCACGGCGGCCAGAGCGTTCAGCGCGCAGACGCGGGCCAGCTCCTTGGCCTCCTCCGGCGTGACCTCGGCGCCCACCTTGCCGGTGACCGGCAGCTTGCCCTCGACCATCGGCAGCTGCCCGGCGGTGTACACGTACGCCCCGGACCGCACGGCCGGCTGGTAGGAGGCCAGCGGCGGTACCACCTCCGGCAGGGTCAGGCCCAGCTCGGCCAGCCTGGCCTCGACCGCGCTCACGCCTGCTTCTCCCGCTTCAGGTAGGCCACCAGCTGCTCCGGGTTCGGCCCGGGCACGACCTGGACGAGTTCCCAGCCGTCCTCGCCCCAGTTGTCCAGAATCTGCTTCGTGGCATGGACGAGCAGCGGCACGGTTGCGTATTCCCACTTGGTCATGGGCCGACTGTAGCCGCTGCGGCCACGGGGACGGTGACCTGCGTTATCCACAGCCTCGCGCGTGACCGTCGGCCGGACTGGTTAGTCTCGAAGACGTGAGCAGGCTCCAGGTCGTCAGCGGCAAGGGCGGGACCGGAAAGACGACGGTCGCCGCCGCACTCGCGCTGGCCCTCGCGACCGAGGGGAAGCGGACGCTTCTCGTGGAGGTCGAGGGCCGGCAGGGCATCGCACAACTCTTCGAGACGGAGGCGTTGCCCTATGAAGAGCGGAAGATCGCGGTCGCTCCGGGCGGCGGGGAGGTGTACGCCCTCGCCATCGACCCCGAACTGGCCCTCCTGGACTACCTCCAGATGTTCTACAAGCTCGGGGGCGCGGGCCGGGCCCTGAAGAAGCTCGGCGCGATCGACTTCGCCACCACCATCGCGCCCGGCCTGAGGGACGTCCTGCTGACCGGCAAGGCGTGCGAGGCGGTGCGCCGCAAGGACCGCTCGGGGCGGTTCGCGTACGACTACGTGGTCATGGACGCCCCGCCGACCGGCCGTATCACCCGCTTCCTGAACGTGAACGACGAGGTGGCGGGCCTGGCGAAGATCGGCCCGATACACAATCAGGCGCAGGCCGTGATGCGGGTGCTGAAGTCGCCGGAGACGGCGGTGCACCTGGTGACGCTCCTGGAGGAGATGCCGGTCCAGGAGACCGCCGACGGCCTCGCCGAACTCCGCGCGGCCCGGTTGCCGGTGGGCCGGGTCATCGTGAACATGGTCCGGCCGCAGGTGTTGGACGCGGCCGACCTGGAACTCGTACGGACCGTGGAGCGTTCCTCCGTCGCACAGGCGCTCTCGGCGGCCGGCCTGGGCGGGGTCCGGCGCGGCGGGAACGCCGAGAAACTGGTGGACCCGCTGCTGGAGCAGGCCGCGGAGTACGCCGAGCGGTACACGCTGGAGCAGGAGCAGCGCGCGGTCCTCACCGAGCTGGGCCTGCATCTGCACGAACTCCCGCTGCTCGCCGAGGGCATGGACCTGGCGGGCCTGTACGAACTCGCCACCGAGCTGCGGAAGCAGGGGTTGTCATGAGTCCGGACCCGGCCGAGGCATCCGAGACGGCACAGGAGCCCGAGCAGGGCCGCCGCCTTTCTTCCGCGCGCGTGCTGGACGTGGATCCGCTGCTGGACGACCCCAGGACCCGGATCGTGGTGTGCTGCGGCTCGGGCGGGGTCGGCAAGACGACGACCGCGGCGGCGCTCGGGCTCAGGGCCGCCGAGCGGGGCCGCAAGGTGGTCGTGCTGACCATCGACCCGGCCAAGCGGCTGGCCCAGTCGATGGGGATCGACTCCCTCGACAACGTGCCCCGCCGGGTGAAGGGCACCGAGGGCGACGGCGAGCTGCACGCCATGATGCTCGACATGAAGCGCACCTTCGACGAGGTCGTGGAGGCGCACGCGGACCCGGCGCGGGCCGCCGCGATCCTGGCGAACCCCTTCTACCAGTCGCTCTCGGCGGGCTTCGCGGGCACGCAGGAGTACATGGCGATGGAGAAGCTGGGCCAGCTGCGGGCGCGGGACGAGTGGGACCTGATCGTGGTCGACACCCCGCCGTCCCGCTCGGCACTGGACTTCCTGGACGCCCCCAAGCGGCTCGGTTCCTTCCTGGACGGCCGGCTCATCCGTCTGCTGACCGCTCCGGCGAAGCTCGGCGGCCGGGCCGGGATGGCCTTCCTCAACGTCGGCATGTCGATGATGACGGGCACGCTCGGCAAGCTGCTGGGCGGTCAGCTGCTGAAGGACGTGCAGACGTTCGTGGCCGCGATGGACACCACGTTCGGCGGCTTCCGCACCCGCGCGGACGCCACCTACAAGCTTCTCCAGGCGCCCGGTACGGCGTTCCTGGTGGTGGCGGCGCCGGAGCGGGACGCGCTGCGCGAGGCCGCGTACTTCGTGGAGCGGCTGGCCGCGGAGAGCATGCCGCTGGTGGGCCTGGTGCTGAACCGCGTCCATGACAGCGGTGCCGGCCGGCTGTCGGCCGAGCGGGCGCTCGCGGCCGCGGAAAATCTTGAGGACCCCCGCATTGTGGATCAGGGGGGCGGGAAAGCTGGACTTCGTAACTCTTCCGACACGCAAGGCAGTTCACAATCTTCCGCACCGGAGACCGCAGCCCCTGCTCCCGAGGAAGGCTCCCCCGCCGACACGGAGCGCTCGGTCGACCGGCTCACCGCGGGCCTGCTGAGGTTGCACGCCGAGCGCATGCGGCTGCTCGCCCGCGAGCGGCGCACACGCGACCGCTTCACCGCCCGGCACCCCGATGTGGCGGTGGTCGAGGTACCCGCGCTGCCCGGTGATGTCCACGACCTCGCGGGCCTGCGCGACATCGGAAACCTACTGGCGGCCCAACGGCCTGAACGGACGGAGCACATATAGGCACCGCGCTACGGCTCACATCGGCACGGACGGGCAAGCAGACGGCTGACGTCGCGGCTTGCGTCACGCGAACAGGCGAGCGTACGGCGCGTACCCGTGTGTGTGGGCACAACGTGATGACGTGGTGAGCCTGAGCGGGGAAGCCCTCAGCTCACCGCGGCGTAGTTCTCGTACACCTCGTCGTTGTCGAGGGACACGATCCCCGCTCCCCGCTCGTACTCCGAGCGGGCGGTTTCCAGGAGTCTGCGCCAGGAGGTCACGGTGGGCCGCCTGCGCAGCAGCGCACGGCGCTCACGCTCCGTCATGCCTCCCCACACGCCGAACTCCACGCGGTTGTCCAGCGCGTCGGCCAAGCACTCGGTGCGTACCGGGCATCCGGTGCACACCGCCTTGGCCCTGTTCTGCGCTGCTCCCTGAACGAACAGTTCATCCGGATCGGTAGTGCGGCAGGCGGCCTGCGCACTCCAGTCGGTTACCCAGCCCATACCGGCGCCGTCCTCTCCCGAATCGAGGCTCCCCCACGGCGGCAGCGGCATATTCACCGCCGCCAGTTGAGGACGTTACGGAAGGTGGGGACAGTGCAACACCCCCTTCGGGCCCAATCTTGAATGGCCCGAACGGACTATGGGTAAGCGGCAGATCACCCACGGGAGTGAGCTGGCGACATGCGTGATCATCCCGGCAAACCGGGGCAGTCGCGGTGGGCGTCACCGGGCTCCGGACGGCACTCGGGGCGGGGCTCGAGCCCGTCCCCGGCGGGGAAACAGGGCCGTTTCCCGGGAATTCCCGGCCGTGTCCGGAACGATTCGGGGCAATCGGACGTAGGAAGGGGTGACCGCACGGTTGTGACAGTCGAGAGCAGCTTAGGCCAATGCCTGTGCGCGTGTCCGGCGAATGGGAACGCGGACATCCCCTCTTTGCGGGGCCCTGACGGAGGCCGGCGCCCCGGCGAGCCCTCGGGGCCACGTCACGATCGGCACTCGGAACATCCCGAGAAGCGGTCGCTCCCTCGGAACGCTCAACAGTACGGATTAGGCTGCCCCCATGCCAAAGAAGCGCTCGGGCGGTGGTCTGTCGCCCATGCAGCAGGCCGCCAAGTTCCTCGGTGTCAGTGTGCTCGCCGGAGCCGTCATGGCGGGCATCGCGCTGCCCGCGGCCGGAGCGCTGGGCCTCGCGGCCAAGGGCTCGGTCAAGGGCTTCGACGAGATCCCGGCCGACTTGAAGAGCCCCCAGCTGAGCCAGCGCACCACCATCCTGGACAGCCAGGGCAAGCAGATCGCGACCGTCTACTCCCGCGACCGTACGGTGGTGGACCTCAAGGACATCTCGCCGTACATGCAGAAGGCGATCGTCGCGATCGAGGACTCGCGCTTCTACAAGCACGGCGCCGTCGACCTCAAGGGCGTGCTGCGCGCCCTCAACAAGAACGCGCAGGAGGGCGGCGTCGCCCAGGGCGCCTCCACGCTCACCCAGCAGTTGGTGAAGAACTACTTCATCGAGGAGGCCGGCGACGACCCGACGAAGGTCGCCGAGGCCACCCAGCAGACCCTGGGCCGCAAGATCCGCGAGCTGAAGTACGCCATCCAGATCGAGGACAAGCTCGGCAAGAAGAAGATCCTCGAGAACTATCTGAACATCACATTCTTCGGCGAGCAGGCCTACGGCGTCGAGGCCGCCTCCCAGCGTTACTTCTCCAAGCACGCGAAGGACCTGAACCTCCAGGAGTCGGCGCTGCTGGCCGGCATCGTGCAGTCCCCGAGCCGGTACGACCCGGTCAACGACGAGGCGGAGGCCACCAAGCGGCGCAACATCGTGCTCCAGCGGATGGCGGAGCTGGGCGACATCTCCCAGCAGGAGGCCGACCGGGCGAAGCGCGCACCGCTCGGCCTGCACACCAGCCGCCCCAAGAACGGCTGCATCACCGCGGTCAGGGGCGCCGGCTTCTTCTGTGACTACGTCCGCCAGGTCATCCTCACCGACCCGGTGTTCGGCAAGACGAAGGAGGCGCGGGCCAAGCTCTGGAACCGGGGCGGCCTGACGGTCCGTACGACGCTCGACCCGCAGGCGCAGGAGTCGGTACAGGACTCCGTCAAGGACCACGTCTACCGCAGCGACGCCGTGGCGACCGCCGCGACCATCGTCGAACCCGGCACCGGCAAGATCCTCGCCATGGGCCAGTCCCGTCCGTACGGCGTCAACGTCAACAACGGCGAGACGACGATCAACCTCTCCGTGGACCAGGACATGGGCGGCGGCGCCGGCTACCAGCCCGGTTCGACGTTCAAGCCGATCGTCGCCGCGGCGGCCGTCGAGGGCGGCAAGTCCCCGGCGCAGGAGTACTCCTCGCCGTACGAGATGGCGTACCCGAGCCCGGTGACCGCGTGCGACGGCAAGGTGTGGCGCAACGACCCGAGGCGGCCGGAGAAGCTGAAGAACGAGAACGACTCCGAGCGCGGCCCGTACGGCATGGCGGAGGCCACCGCGAAGTCGGTCAACACCTACTACGTGCAGCTGATCAGCGACATCGGCATCTGCCCGGTCGTCGACATGGCC
This sequence comes from Streptomyces sp. DSM 40868, assembly GCF_011820545.1. Lineage (NCBI taxonomy): Bacteria > Bacillati > Actinomycetota > Actinomycetes > Kitasatosporales > Streptomycetaceae > Streptomyces > Streptomyces sp. DSM 40868. The sequence goes on along the minus strand of NZ_CP050504.1, from coordinate 4,900,849 downwards.
AAGAAGATGGGCGTGGCGCGCGCGGACGGCCGCAAGATCGTCCAGGCGCCCTCCATCGCGCTCGGCACCCAGGAGATGTCCCCGCTGACGATGGCGAGCGCGTACGCCGCCTTCGCCTCGCGCGGCACGTACTGCACCCCGGTCGCCATCGAGTCGGTCACCCAGAAGGCCGGCAGCCGGCAGAAGTCCCTTCCGGTCCCGAAGTCGACCTGCTCACGGGCGATGTCGGAGAAAACCGCGGACACGATCAGCACGCTCCTCAAGGGCGTGGTCGAGGACGGCACGGGCCAGGAGGCCGGTCTCGGCAGCCGCCCGAGCGCGGGCAAGACGGGTACGACGGACGAGCGCTTCGCGGCCTGGTTCGTCGGCTACACCCCGAACATGGCGGGCGCGGTCTGGGTCGGCGACCCGCAGCACAAGCGGAAGATGACCAACATCACCATCGGCGGCGTCCCGCACGACAAGGTCTACGGCGGCGAGGTCCCGGGTCCGATCTGGCGCGACATGATGTCCGGCGCGCTGGAGGGCAGGCCCGCCCCCGACTTCCATCTGGTCGACCTCCCCGACGACAGCCACGACGAGGACGACCAGAAAAAAGGCGACCGGGGGGCGACGGACGACCACAACGGGGACACGCCGGGACGGGCGACCGGGGGACTGATCGGCGGCCTGACGAACGGCGGAACCGCTGACGGCGGCCCCACCGCGGGCGCCCTCGGCGGCTCGTTCCCGACGCCGACGTTCTCCCTCCCGGAGAACGTCATCCAGGGGCAGGGGGACGGCGGTATCGGCGGGATCGGCGGAAACGGAGGCACCGGCGGGAACGGCCACGGGGGCCGGCGGCATTAGGACGGGCCGGCCGATCATGTTCGGAGCCGGATGAGCGGGGCCGCACCTCTGGGGAGGGGTGCGGCCCCGTGGTTGTGGAGGCGTCGTGGAGACGATGCCGTAGCGCGTCGTGGAGACGATGCCGTAGCGGCGAGGCCGTAGGGACGACGCCGTAGAGGCGACGCCGTAGAGGCGACGCCGTAGGGGCGGGGAACGGAGGCCGGGCGCGGGGGCGCGCCTGCCGGGGCCGTTGGCGACGGCACTCGGAGGATGGGCCGGGGCGGTGTCAGCCAGGGGCCGGCCCAGGAGGCCGGCGCTGGAGGAGGCCGGCGCTGGAGGAGGCCGGCGCCCTGGGTGTCAGCCCGGGAGGACACCAGCCCAGCAGGCCGGCCCGGGAGGTCGGCCCAGGAGAGGGCCGGCTCAGGAGGCCGGCCCGGGGGCTCAGCCCTGGAGGTGCTTCTTCACCGCGGCGGCGACCCGGCCGCCCTCGGCCTGCCCGGCCACCTTCGGGTTCACGATCTTCATGACGGCGCCCATGGCCCGCGGCCCCTCGGCACCGGCCGCCTTCGCCTCGGCCACCGCCTGGACGACGATCGCGTCCAGCTCCTCGTCGGACAGCTGCTTGGGCAGGTAGTCGGCGAGCACCTCGCCCTCCGCCTTCTCCCGCTCGGCCTGCTCGGCACGGCCGCCCTGCGCGAACGCCTCGGCCGCCTCACGGCGCTTCTTCGCCTCGCGGGTGATCACCTTGAGGACCTCGTCGTCGGACAGCTCCCGCTTCTCCTTGCCTGCGACCTCCTCCTTGGTGATCGCGGCGAGGGTCAGCCGGAGCGTCGAGGAGCGGAGCTCGTCGCGCCCCTTGATCGCGGCGTTGAGGTCGTCCTGCAGCTTCGACTTGAGCGTGGTGGTCATGGCCCGATTGTCGCAGGTACGCGGACACCCGCGCCCGCCCATTTAGCGGCGGGCACGGCCACGGGCGCGCGGCCACCCGCGCCCGCCCCTGAATAACCGCCGACGTCCGCCCGACCGCGTCCGCCCGACCGCTCGACCAGCGACGGCCGGTCCCGGCGCGCCCAACCCGTCTGACACGATGGACAGATGCGCGCGCGATACGGAATCCCCTTGGGAATCGTGGCGGCCGGCACCGCCGGCCTGGTCTATGCGGCGGGCTTCGAGGCCCGCTCCTTCCGCCTCCGACGGGTCACCGTCCCCGTCCTGCCCCCGGGCATGCGCCCGCTGCGTGTGCTCCAGGTCTCCGACATCCACATGGTCGGCGGCCAGCGCAAGAAGCAGCGCTGGCTGCAGTCGCTGGCCGGGCTGCGCCCCGACTTCGTGATCAACACCGGGGACAACCTGTCCGACCCCGAGGGCGTCCCGGAGGTGCTGGACGCGCTGGGCCCGCTGATGGAGTTCCCGGGCGCGTACGTCTTCGGCTCCAACGACTACTACGGCCCCAAGCTGCGCAACCCGGCCCGCTACCTGCTGGAGAAGGCGAGCGGACGTCACGGGCTGAACGGCAACGCGCCGGCGGTGGGTGCGGTCCACAACCCGTGGGAGGACCTGCGGGACGGCTTCGACGCGGCGGGCTGGCTGAACCTGACCAACACGCGGGGTGTGCTGAAGGTCGAGGGCGTCTCCGTCGAGCTGACCGGCCTGGACGACCCGCACATCAAGCGGGACCGCTACGCCCGGGTGGCCGGCGGGCCCTCGGGGGCGTACGACTTCTCGATGGGCGTGGTCCACGCGCCGTACCTGCGGGTACTGGACGCGTTCACGGCGGACGACTACCCCCTGATCCTGGCCGGCCACACCCACGGCGGCCAGCTGTGCATCCCCTTCTACGGCGCCCTGGTCACCAACTGCGACCTGGACACGGACCGCGTGAAGGGCCTGTCCACGCACACCGTGGAGGGCCGTACGTCCTACCTCCACGTCTCGGCGGGCTGCGGCACCAACCGCTACACCCCGGTCCGCTTCGCGTGCCCGCCGGAGGCGACGTTGCTGACGCTGGTGGAGAAGAAGGGGTGACAGGCCGGAGGGGGACCCCGGCACTCCACTCGACCGACGCACGGTGACGGAAGGCCGGGGTGACGGAGGGCCGGGGTGACGGAGGGCCGGGATGCTGGCCGTCGTGCGGTAACCCACCCGGCCCAATCCGCCTGGCCGCCCCCCTCCCCCGCTCCTAGCGTGAGGGCATGACCGCCCCGATACCCAGGGACATCCCGGACCTGCCCGCGGTCCCGGGCCCGCCCGTCCTGCTGCCCGCCCCGGTCCCGGCCACGGCGGTGGTGGCCCCGGCGCGCCGCCCGACGGCCGCGGTGTTCCGCCTCCTGATCTCGGTGACGGCCGCGGGCGGGGTCGCGCTGGAACTGCTGCTGGGCAGCCCGGGCCGCATGCTGAGCCACTTCAGCGTCCAAGCCACCGCGCTGCTGGCCGTGATCACGTTCCTGTCGGCGACGAGGGCCTGGCGGGCCCGCCGCCCGCTCCCGTCGGCGGTGACCGGCGCCGCGCTCCTCTACGTCGTGATCAGCGCCTTGGTCTACCACCTGCTCCTGGCCCACACGACGCCGCCGTTCTCCATGACCGGCGCGACGACGGCTCCGGAACGCTGGCACGCCCAGTGGACGGCGCTCCAGATACTCCACGTACTGGTCCCGGCGGCGGCCGTACTGGACTGGCTCCTGCTCACACCCGCGCCCCGCCTACGCCTCCGCCAGACCGCGGCCTGGCTCCTGTACCCCCTGGCCTACCTGGCCTTCACCTTCATCCGAGCCGCCCTCCTCCCCCCGTCCGACCCGTCGCGCCACCTCTATCCCTTCCTGGACGTGACGTCCCACGGCTACCGCGGCACCCTGGCGAACGCCCTCCTCCTGGGCCTCGGGATCTACGCCCTCTCGGTCCTCCTGGTGGCCCTGGACCACACCCGCCCGTCCCCGACCCGCCACCGCCTCTGAACCGGATTTCGTCTACAGCCCCCAGTGGGCTAAAGTAAACGACGTCGCCGCGACAAGCAGCGACACCGGGGTGTAGCGCAGCTTGGCAGCGCGCTTCGTTCGGGACGAAGAGGTCGTGGGTTCAAATCCCGCCACCCCGACGCCGTAGTACCAGGTCAGGGGCCTGATCCACTTAGTGGATCAGGCCCCTGAGTGGTTTCCGGAGATCGTTCGGGAGAAATCTAGGAGAAGATCTTGGTCGGCTTCTCCCAGGCTGGTCGACAGCTTTCGCCCAGGCTCGCCCCATCCAGACCTCTCCATAGTGCACGTCCGCAAATTCGGCCTGGGCTCGTGGACCTGGCCACCAGCCTTGCCCTCGGGCTCTGGCATCCAAGTGGACACGCACGGCTTGCTGGCCGGTCCGGGTGAAGCGATCCTCGAACCGGCGGGGTGGGTCCACCCTGGATGTGGGCCCACCCCGTCCCTTAGTGGACTGCGGTCAGGTCTTCCGGCCCCTGGACGATGCCGAAGACCTCTTCGCGGAGGTTGTTGCCCCGGCCTTTGCCGCTGCGGTCTCGGGAGAGAAGCCGGCGGCCTTGAGGATGTCCATCGCGTCGAAGATAGACTGCAACTGCTTGGTCAGCAGCGTCACCGTGAGGAGTTCTTGTGATTCCGGTGGCAGCTCCTTCAGCGAGGACTTGTAGATGCGCACGGCCTGCCTGTACAGGGATTGCAGGCGCTCGGCCGCGTAGGCTGTGCACTTGTCGGGGTCAAGGGTGACCGCGTAGTGACCGCGGTACCGGACGAAGCTCTTCTTCTCAGCTGCGCACTTGACGTCTCGGATCCAGGTCTTACCTCGCTCGAACTGGCTCCTGGTGTTCCGGCCGATGGCCCGTTCCGGAGGGAGGCCGTCCTCCCCGGCCTTAGCCACCCGCCCCCAGATGTCCTCTCCGCTGTCGTGCGCCGCTTGGCGGCGCGTCGTCGTCATGATTACTCGCCTTCTTCGTCCTCCATCAGGCGCGCGAGCGCCTTGTCCGGGTCAGTCCTTCCGGTCGTGATGGCGGTCTCGCACCAGTCGAGCAGCATGCGCGCCTTGTGCACGTTGTCGAGGACCGCCTGCTTGGTTTCCTCGGTGTAGTCCTGGCTGTGGACCTCGGGGATGATCCGCTGGAGCGAGACGGAGAAGGAAGCGAACGCCCCGATCAATCGCAGGATCTCCATCGGGGCCTCGCTGTATCGGACGCCGAGGGGAGCGGCTTCTTCTTCGAACTCCTCCTCCACTTCTGCAGCGTCGTCCGCCGAAGCCAGCTCAGCTTCGGCTTCCGCTGCCTCGTCGACTTCGCGCCAGTGCTCGTACTGCGCCTGGCGCATCAGGTGCCGGGCGTGCTGGTCGGATGCGAGGCGGGCCCGGACGTCCGGGCGCCCGAGCATCTCGGTGACCGCCTTGGCTGCGTCCTCATCCGTGTGGAGCAGGCGCCGGGTGTGAGCGAGACGCTCTTCCTGGTTAGTCGGCGTGTGGACGGCGCGGTTCGCGACCTTCTGAGCCTCGTTCACCGTCCAGCGGTGTTCCTTTGTGAATGGGTCGTAGGGGTCCTTACGGATCAAGACGTACCGGCTCGGAACGTAGGCCAAAGTTGCGTGCACCGTGAAGCTCACATCCTTCCGGCGCTTCGCCTTCGGCCACTGCCCGGCGACCCCGTAGTAAAAGCGCAGCGTCTCCGGATTTGCGCCGATCTGATGCGCCAGCATCTTGATCACCTGGTTCACCTCGCCGTGTCCACGGCTGTGCCCATCAAGCGCCTCAATGACGAGATCTCCGAGAGCCCACTGGATCCCAGACTTCTCCTTCATCAGTTTCCGCCCGCGGCGGACGATCTTCTCCCACCCGGTCTTGGTGTACCCGTCAGGGACTGTCAGGGTCGCCACGAGGAGCCTCCTCGCGTGTCGGATATCGGGTCATACACATCTGCCGACGGTGCTGCCGCGTCATCTATGCCCAATTTACCCCGACCCATCCTGATAATCGCTCTAATGTTGCATTCCTGTGAGCGTCGGTTCACCGCCCTCGCAGGAAGACGGCGGTGCCCCGCAACATTGTTACGGGGCACCGTGCCGCTATCAGAGAACGGCAGCGCGTGCACGCAGAAGGTCGCTGAGGACGCGCACCGGCGACGTCGGGCGCAGGACCAGGCGGGCGTCGAGCGCCGCCTCCCACTGCCGAGTTAGACCGAGCATGAGACGCCGACGCATGCCTGGGGTGACGTGGGCGTAGCGCGCGGAGACCGAGCCGTCGATGTGGCCCATGCGCTCGTCCATGAGGACCTTCTCCGTCCCCAGGTCCTCCATCATCGTCCGGTGGGTGTGGCGGAGACCGTGGGGTGTGAGGCCCTTGGCGATCGGGAGCCAGCAGGCATCGGCGCGATCGGTGGCGCCCCGCCCTCGGGCCGGAACACCGGGCCATGGCTCGCCGCGGATGGGCACGGGTCGCGCCTCCTGCGGGGCCTTCTTCGGGTACCAGCCGGAGGATGCTGGTGTGAACAGCCAGGTCGCAAAACCGTTCCTGCGCCAGTGAGCCGCGTGCTCCGACACCGCACCGCCCCGCACGAACCCGAGGTCGACGATCGCCTTCTCAACCCGCACCCGTGTGGCTTCCACTACGCGGTCAGGATGGTTGAGGACATTAGACACCGTCCCTGTGGAGACCCCGGCCAGCCGGGCGACGTCAACGAGCTTGGCGCCCTGGTGGCCACCGGTACGGGCAGTACCCTGCCCCCGGAAGACGTACCGCTTGCCGTGGCACGGACACGGTGTGGGCTTCGTACGGGCGATGTGGTCGGCGACCAGGGCCGACAGCCAGTCCATCGCGTCGATGGTGCGGTAGCTGTCGTCCTTGGGCGGGCAACGGACCAGTTCGCCCGAGTCCAGCTCGTACAACTGGCGCTCCACGCGTATGGCTCCAGGCCGGGCGTACCGGGTCTCCAGTCCGACGATCTCGCCTCACCGCATCCCCGTGTAGCCCTTGAGGACGACGGCGACGAACTCGTCGTCACGGCCGGACAGCAGCGCCGCCCGCTCTGCGATGAGCAGCAGGCCCAGCGGATCGGTGATGACCTTTTCGGGGCCACGGTCGCGCGAGCGGCCGGCGCGTTTGCCACGCCCGCGCCGCTTTGCGGCGGGGTTGGAGGCGATGAGGCCCTCATCCACGGCGTCTTCCAGGATGAGGTGGAGCGTCGAGCGCCACGTCTTGACGCTGGATGCCGCGTACGCGGCCTTCTCCTGCTTCTCCCAGGTGTCGATATCCGAGCGAAGGATGCCGGCGAGGGCCTTGTCCGCGAATACGGGGAGCAGATGCTGCTCGATGTGACGCCGGTAGTTCTGCATGGTCGAAGCGGCCAGATCCTGGGCCTCGTACCAACGGTTGGCGTACTCCCCGAATGTCTCCTGGCCGGCCGACGGGTCGCGCCAGGTGCCGCGCCGGATCTTGGCCTCTTCCTCATCCGCGGCCTGTTTGGCTTCCCGCTTGGTCGCGAACTTGATCACCGCGCCCGTCGGGTCGGCGACCGTGCCGTACTCGCCCTTGCTGATCTTGTATCTGCCGCGCCAGTAGCTGCCGCGCTTCTCGGCGTAGCCCACGCCTCGGGTTACCTCCTGTCTGTGGTGTACCGGGTGTTGTCAGACGGCAGTGCCGTACTGGGACCTGCGGGGCGGTCGGGCCCGAAGACGTGGTGCGGGCGAGGTTGTGAGCCCTGCCCGTGAAATGGCAGGTGCCGGCCTACCGACCGGGCTGGACGGAGGGGACTGCGTTGATGGCCGGTCGGGTCGCAGAGGGGCTGGTTCCTCGTGCATTCGGATGATCTCGGCAAGGTGTTCGGCGGTGAAGCGGTAGGCGCGGCCGACTCGTGTGTGTGGTATCAAGCGCCGACGCGCTCGGTCCTTGACCCACCAAGCCGAGCAGCCGAGCGTCTTGGCGATCTCTTCGGGACGGTAGAGGCGGGGCAGGGAGGCTTCGCCTTCTGTTCGGTGTGGAAGGCCCACGAGGGCAGGGGGGATCGAGAGTGGAGGCAAGAAGGGTGTGCCCTTACGGGGGGATGCTCGGTCGTCCTTGCTGCGAGGTGGCCTCAGGTGCTGTGTGAGTCCTGTAGCAGAGCGAGTGGGGAGACGTGCAGGGCTTCGGCTATCGCGGCGAGATCGTCGATGTCGCAGCGTCGCTGGGCGCGTTCGATGCGGGACAGCATCGTGTTGGACATCGGCCAGCTGAGAGCGGTGACACGAGCGGCAAGCTCCCGCTGCGGGAGGCCGCGCTCGGTGCGGAGAATTTCGATGTTTCGGGCGGCCCTTATTCCGGCTGGGCCGATTTCCAGTGAACGTGCTGCCATGGCTCCGTTGTAGCGTGCACTCGCCGGTTTGGTTAACCGGCGATCGTCGGCTATGTTGCGCCCCGCGCACACGGCACGCGGGGCTACGCCCCTCTCGTCAGCCCGCGCGTCGAGCACCGTCGACAGCGTGTCTGACGTGGGGTGTTGTGTTGTAGCTTCGCCGCCCGCAGACGTCAACGGTTTGCCGATGTGATCCTTCTGGCTCGGGTTCCTGGGCAACTATTTGGTCAGCGGCCGATCGTGCCCTACCGTTTTCCCACCTCCCCCTCCGACCTGATTTCCGACCGCCTTTCTGCCGTCAGAGATCTGGCCGTTTGGGGCTGGACTTGTCCGCACTGGGTGTGGCTATGTTGACGACAGCCCCGGAAAATCCGCGAGCGGCTCAGCGAGCCGCGCGGCAGCCGGCCGGTAACTCCCCCACACCTGACGCCCCCACCGCCCCCGTCGACGGTGAGCCATGGGTGCCCGCCCCCTGGCCACCGAGTGAGGACCGCCCCGCTCTTGGCACGAATCCGCACCATCAAGCCCGAAGCCTTCGTCTCCGAGTCCCTGGCCGCCGTCTCCCTGACCGCCGAGCGCACCTTCTTCGGCCTGCTCACCCAGGCCGACGACCAGGGCCGTCACCGCGACCACGCCGCGATCATCGCCGGACAGCTGTGGGTCCTGCGCCCCGAACACACCCCCGCCGATGTCGAGAAGGACCTCGCCCAGCTCGCCGACGCCGGCCTCATCTGCCGCTACACCGGCCCGGACGACAAGCGTTACCTGCACGTCGTCACCTGGCACCAGCACCAGAAGATCAACCGGCCCAGCAAGAGCCGGCTCCCCGCATGCCCCCACCACGACACCGTCGGCGGCACCGCACGAGCCTGCCTCACCGAGGCCGCACCGCCGCCTCACGGAACCCTCCTTGAGGGCTCCCGCCAGCAGCAGGAGACGGCCGTGAATCGCGGAGACGACAGCGAAACCGCAGGTCAGAACGGTTTCACGGAGCCCTCCGTGAAGGCGCACGACCCGCTCACGGAGCAGTCAGTGAGTCCTCAGGGTCCGGATCTAGGACCTAGGAACATGGATCTAGGAAGTACCCCTTCGGGGGGCGCAAGCGCCCCCGCGCCCGACACCGTCTCGGCCAAGCACCTCATCGCCGAGTACACCGCCGCTTGCGCACACCGTCCGCCCAAGGACGTCCTGGACCATCTCGGTCGCGAGGTACGCAAGCTGCTCGACGAGGGCATCGACCCCGCACACGTCCGGGCCGGCCTCGCGCTGCACCGCGCCAAGGGCCTGCACCCCCGCATCCTGCCGAGCCTCGTGCACGAGGCCATGAACGCCACCCCCGCCAGGCAGGTTGTCCACAGGTCGTGGACGAACCCCGCCGATGTCGCCGCCGCCTATGGAGACCAGCTCTGACCGCCACCCTCACCCGCGAACCCCAGCAGGTCGGGCCCATCGCCGCCCGCCTCAACGGCATCCTGGCCAGGCGTGGCATCGACCCCGCCGCAGCGGCTGCCGGGGAGTCCCCGGCCGAGCCGGTCACCGCCCTGGAACTGGCCGACGCCCGTATCCCCGCCCGCTACCGCCGCGCCCTGGCCGGCCACCCGCAGATCACCGCCTGGGCCGACGCGATCGCCCGCGCCGGACGCCCCGGCCCCGGCGGACCCGGTATCGCCGAAGGCCCGTCGCTACTGATCGCCGGTCCCACCGGCACCGGCAAGACCCACCAGGCATACGGCGCCATCCGCACCCTCCTCGCCCGCGGGGTCCGCCTGCGCTGGGAAGCCACCACCACCGCCGACCTCCACGCCCGCCTGCGCCCCCGCGCCGGCCACGACACCGAACGCGACCTGCAGACCCTGGCACGCAGCCCGCTGCTGCTCCTGGACGACCTCGGCGCGGCCAGGACCAGCGAATGGACCGAGGAGCTGACCTACCGGCTCATCAACCACCGGTACGAGCACATGCTCCCCACCCTCATCACCACCAACCTCCCCACCGCCGAACTCCGCACCACCCTCGGCGACCGCGTCGCCTCCCGCCTCGCCGAGATGACCGAACGCGTCATCCTCGACGGCCCCGACCGACGACGCCACCGGCCCACCTGACCGGGCAGCGGTCCGCCGGCCACGGGGGCGGACCTCCGAGGGATTTTCATCCGGGGACCGCAGTGGTGCCGGGACCGACCGCGGGGGCAGACGGCCGACTCCGGGGACCGGGACCGAGGGCAGGGACCGGGACCGAGGGCGGAGACCGAGCGCGGGGACCGGGGACCGAGCGCGGGGACCGGGGACCGAGCGCGGGGACCGGTCCCCAAGGTGCGGGGACCATCCGGGGACCAACGCAGCGACAACCCGTCGGGGGCCGAGGCCCGACTCGGGGACCGAATTTGGGGACCGGGGACCGGAATTCGATCGGGGACCGGGGTCCGGTCCCCAGCGCACCCATCGGTCCCGGGGACCGGTCCCGGCGAAGCAGCAGGTCACGCGGCCTATGGCCGCGTGAAAAGTGGAGTGCGGCGGGGACCGACGTCACCTGGACGGGGACCGACGTCAGCGTCGCGATGGAGTCTGGGGACCGGGAATCGGGGACCGACCGTAGGGGACCGGGGACCGACCCCATGGGACCGGGGACCGAACCCGAGGACCGGTCCCCAACGGGCTCATCGGATGCGGGGACCGAGACCGCCGGTCCCCGCACTTTCGGGACCGGCATCCGCCGATGACCCATGCCCGGTCCCCGAACGTCAGCGCCCAGAAGAAGTGGGGACCGGTCCCCACTCTCGGCTCGGTCCGAGAACAGCCCCACCCCCACCTGAGAGCCGTCCGGGCCCTCCCTCCCCACGAGTCACACCACACCACACCACAGGCCATGCCTCAGCTGGCCGAGAGAGACTTCCGTGCACCAGGCAAACCACGAATCGACCCCCAGCCCCCGCCGGGACACCACCACCCCGGCCCCAGGCGGAGCAAGTTATCGGCCAAGACACTCTTCCTCGCCGGGGAAGGCGTCCTGGCCGGAGCCCGCCCCGGGGGTGGCGGGAGCGGGCCGGCACCAGGAGGTGCCGGTCCGCCAGGCAGCGACCGAGGGCGGATCGCAGCCGGAGGAGAAGCCGTCACCGCGCACGCCCCGCGCCACGAAGAAGACCTCGCGCAAGCGCTCGCCGAAACCGACCGCGCACAAGCGCGACTACGTATGCAGCGTCCGCCTGAACGACGACGAGAAGACCCAGCTCGCCGCCGCCGCTCGCGCGACCCGTACGAGCCTGCCCGCCTTCCTCGCCCGCAGCGGCCTCGCCGCCGCCCAGGACCTCGACAACACCGCCGCCGCCATCGCCGGCCACCGTGAGCTGGTCACCGAACTGTTCGCCGCGCGCCGGCACCTCGGGCAGGTCGGCAACAACCTCAACCAGATCGCCCGCGCCCTCAACACCGGTACTCACCCCACCGAACTCGACGCGGTCATCACCGCGGTCCAGCGCGCCGTGAGCCGCGTACAAGCAGCCACCGACCGACTACTGGAACAGCACTGACCCGGCACCCGGACGACGCCCACCCCCACCAGCCCCAGCAACCATCTCGGACACCAAATGATCCCCCGGATACAGAAGCGCGGGCAGCGCACCATCGGCCTCCTGGCCTACCTGTACGGCCCCGGCAAACACGAAGAACACGACGACCCGTACCTGGTCGCCTCCTGGGACCACAACGCACCCGACCCCGGCCGCGACCCCTCCGCCACCCTCAAACAGCTCCAGCAGCTCCTGGACCAGCCCGTCGACAACCTCGACCAGGACCAGCGGCCGAAAAAGCACGTGTGGCACCTGTCCGTCCGCAACGCCGCCGAGGACCGGCTCCTGACCGACGAGGAGTGGGGCGAGGTGGCCCGCCGGATGGTCGCCGCCGCCGGCATCGACGACCCCGACCAGGACGCGGGCTGCCGATGGGTGGCCGTCCGGCATGCCGACGACCACATCCACATCGTCGCCACCCTCGTCCGCGAGGACGGCTACAAACCCGACCTCGGCCACGACGCCGCCCGCGTCCAGACCCAAGCCCGCACCCTGGAGGTGGAGCTTGGCCTGCGCCGCCTCAACAAGGGCGACGGCACCGCCGCCCAGCGGCCCACCAGCGCCGAACGCCACAAGGCCGACCGGCAGGGCCGCGAGCGCACCGTCCGGGAGGAACTACGCGAGACCGTACGGCGGGCGGTGGCCGGCACCGTCGGCGAGGAGGAGTTCTTCGACCGGCTGGCCGCCGCCGGCCTGATCGTCCACAAGCGCATCGCGCCGTCGGGCGATCTCCTCGGCTACAAGGTCGCCCTGCCCTTCGACCGCAACAAAGACGGCGAGCCCGTGTTCTACTCCGGCTCGCGTCTGGCTCCCGATCTGTCTCTGCCCCGCATCCGCAAACGCTGGTCCGGCCCCACCACAGACCGGAACAGCGACAAGCCGTCGGAGCCGGCCACGACCACGACGCTCAGTGACCCAGCGACGGCACGGCGTCGGGCGGCCACTGCGGCATGGCAGACGATCCTGGTCATCGATCAGGACGAAGAGGCGACGGTGGCCGCGCACATCGCTGCCGCGGGCGAGGTCCTGGACGCGCTCGCAGCCACCTCGGCCGCCCACACCCGACGCGAACTACGTGAAGCCGCCTTCGCGTTCGAGCGCGCCACACGCTCCCACATCCGCTCGCAGCACGGGCATGACCAGGCACTACGGCAGGCCGCCCGCGACCTCGTCCGCAGCGGCCCTGCCCTCGGCCGCGGGGAGGACGGAGCTACCACCGCCATGGTGATCGACATGCTGTTCTTCCTCGTCACCGCCGCCACCCACTGGCACGCGAAGAAGGGCCACGCCCAGCAGGCAGCCGCCGCCCGCCAGGCGGCCGAACACCTGCACGCCGCATACCAGGCCGCCGCCGCCCACCCCCTCGGCACCCTCTACCAGCGCGGCCGGCGCCTGGGCCGACCACTCCTCCAACGGCACACGGCCATGCTGCGCAAAGCCGTACCGGAGCTGGCCGAGCAGATCCTCAGCGAACCCGGCTGGTACGCGCTCGCCGCCACCATCACCGACGCCGAGGCCGCCGGCCACGACCCCGCAGCCCTCCTGACCGCCGCCGCAGAACGACGGGAACTCGACACGGCGCAGTCCGTCAGCGACGTACTGGTATGGCGTCTACGCCGCACCGCCGGCCTACCCGCCGACATCAACCACGCGGACGCTGGCAGCCACACGGCGGGACGCCCGGCCAACCCAGCGGCGCAGCACACACAGGGCCGGTCCGGAATCCGGCTGGGCCGACCCTAGCTGCAGACCCATTACCTCAAGCCCATGGTGTGCAAGGGGTGAAGGTCGTTGCGCGGCGGACCAGCCCAGGATCGGGACCGCAGGCAACGCCTTCGCGAGCGTTCTCGGGCAGCGTGCCGCAGACGGGGAGCTGGCCGCGGCGCTCACGGTTGGTACAGGTACCAGGTACTCATGCGCGCCGGCACCACTCGCGGCACCGTGCATCCATGACCGACATCCCGGCCCAGGGACGGCGACGCCCCTGGTCGCACCGGACCCGCCTGGGCGTGGACCTCGCCTTCGCCATCCCGTTGTTCCTGCTGGAGGCCGGGTGGCTCGCGCTGGACGCGGTATACGGCTACGGCCTCGACGTATGGGCGGCGCAAGGCGAGCAATGGGAAATCGACGCGGCCAGTCTCGCGTACATGGGACGATTACGGACACTGCTGATCACCGTGCTCGTCCTGGCGGTTCTCGCGGCGGTCTCCCGCGCCCGATGGACCGTGATCGCACATCTGCTGGTCGCCCTCCTGGCAGGCGGAGCGCTCATGGCCACGCAGCACGACTGGGACCGCAGCCACGCCCCACCACCCGGATGCGTCCGCTACAGCGCGAACTGCTGAGCCCTCCAGGGGCACCTCCCGACCCTGTTGGACGCACTCCATCCAGCAGCTCAAGCTCGTCACGGCACCTTCAGACCAGTGCGGCGCGAGTCTCCCTCTACCGAGCCGCCGGCATCGCTGCCCTACCCGCCCCTGGACCTACCTGGTCAGCCAACCGACTCGCCAGCGCCCGAGGCCCCAGCGTGCTCAGAGCCCACAAGCTGCTGGCGTGCCGTGCCGTCTGCCAGAGCGGGTCATCCGGGTCTACAGGGGTGTGGAAGGGAACAACGGGGATGCCGTGGGCATCGAAGGGCGCGTGATCGAGGTAGCGCATGCCTCCGGTGCCGCACACGTAGTGGGTGCTGCCGGTGGCGGCCGCGAGGTCGGCGAGGCGCTCGGAGCGGCCTTGGCGGCACGGTATCCCTCTGCTGACGAGTACTTCGCCGTTCCAGCCCAGGGCGGTCAATAGGGCGACCGTGGATGCCTGGGCGATGCCGCCCACCCGGTCGGTCGTATCGAGGCTGTCCAGTACCGCTCCGAGGACATCACGTACGGCAGACCAGTGGCGGCTGCGGCGGTAGTACTGGCGCACAAGAAGCTCGATCGACCGGCGGGAACGGTGCCGATCCACGAGCCGGGCCTCGCTGATCAGCGTCGGCCGCCCGCGGGGCAGATGCGTCGGCAGCGAGAGCCACTGCTGACGAGCGGGGTCGTCCAGGGCGGCGAGGCGGGCGCGGTGCTGGTAGTCGCGGCGGGCGAACTGTACGTCGTCGAGAACGATCCACCGGTCGGCGGCGAAGAGCTTCGCCAGCGTGGCCAGCCGGGGGAACAAGTTCGGCTGGTGGATCGCGCAGCGCCCGCCCGACGCGCCGACACCCAGCAGTTCAGGTACTGATGAGGCGGCTGTCGAAGCCGGCGCCGAGGAGGCGTTCGTAGGCGTCATACACATCCCCCGGTACCTCCTGCTCGACGGCGAAGCCGAGCTTCGGGTACTCGATCACCCGTTGCAGATCGCCGACAAGCATGTCCACAACCAGCTTCTCGTCACCGATGGACTTGATGTAGTCGTCCAGCTCCAGCGGCTCGGAAGCGCACACGACCTCCACCTCGGGCCAGAGCTTGCGGCAGGTGGCGTACGAGCGCCGCTCCATGTACGGCTTGGAGATCAGCAGCAGCGACTCGACCGCGATGCCGGCCTCGGCCAGCAGCTCCCGCGAGAAGGTGATGTTCTGCCCGGTGTTCGCGGCCTTCGGCTCGACCAGGATCGCCTCGTCCGGCACACCCAGGTTCAGCGCGTGCTCGCGGTAGTGGACGGCTTCGCCGCGTGGGAAGCGGGCACGGGTCGTGGGGCTGTTGCCGCCGCTGAAGACCAGGACCGGGAACAGGCCGGCGCGGTAGAGATCGACGGCCGTGGTCGCCACTCCGAGATCGTGGCTTCCCAGGCCGATCGCCGCCGAGCAGGGCCGCTGTTCGTGGCCCATCTGGTGGTAGTTCCAGATCAGCGTCGCGTCGTGGAACTGCTCGTCGGTGATCTGGCGCTGCTCGTGCTGCGGCACTGGCACTCCCTGACTCATCCCTGCTGGCCCTTCCGGATGCCCTCGATGCTGCGCAGCTGGTGGCTCAGCCCGTACTGCCGGGCCACCTGCGCCGCCTGATCGAGGACGGACAGCCCATCATTCCGGGTCGCCGCGTCGGACAGAAGGATGTGCCCGTAGGCGGTGTCCAGCCGTACGCGCTGCATCGGGGAGTCGACCGTGCCGGTGGTGCGTGCGATGTCGATGTGGTGCAGGGCCTGGGTCAGGTCACCGGCTCCGCGGTGGGCCAGGGCCAGCTTCTGGTGGGCGACCGACCAGTCCTCCGGCTCGCCCAGGTCCTCGAAGGCGCGGGTCGCGGCCGTCATGACCCGGGTCGCGTACTCGTTGTCGCCGTCCTTGCTGAGGGCCGTACCCACCCAGAGCCGGGCCCTGGCCCGGTCGCGGAGGCTGAGACGCTCGTCATCGGCGAGGACTTCGTACTGACGGGCGGAGGGCTGAAGCCGGCCCGACATTTCCTGGACGACCGCGAGCGAAAGCTCGATCTGGGCGACGCGGCGCGGGATGTCCAGCTCCGTGAACATTCCTCGGGCGGTCAGGTAGGAGTGCCGGGCGGACAGCGGGCCGAGGATCGCTCCCTGGTCGCGCTGCACATCACCCAGCAGCACGAGGGAACGGCCGTAGAGGTAGAGGCCCTTGTGATCGAGCTGGTGTGGGTCAAGGCGTCCCAGCCAACGGTTCAAGAGGGTGGTGGCGAAGGGGAAGTTCTGGCGGCTGATGCAGACGACGGCGCGCTCGATGTCCTCGGTCCACGTCTCGTAGTCCGCCGGCCGCGTGCTCTTGCGGTCGGGATAGAGGAAGTTCTCGAACCGGGCCTGGGCGGCGGCGTCCGCACGGGCGAGCGCGGTGTCCAGAATGGCCTGCGTGTCCGGTCGGGGCTGGGTCTCCGTTCCGAGGCTCTCCCACTTGGCGACCGTACGCAGCGCGACACCTAGATGCTCGGCGAAGGCGCGCGTGCTCATGCGCAGCGCGGCGCGCAGGGCACTCGCTTCCCGGCCGGTCCACTGCTGCACACTGACCACGGATGACCTCCCTCCGTCATGTATGGAAGCACTCTCTGTGACCGCAAGGGGCGCAAAGTGCAACGGAAGTGCAACAGCAGGTCATTTCGCGGCCGTTCGCGGAAGCCGACGCTGTGACCATGGACGACGAAGTCATCACGGAACAACGCCCCGTCGCCTTCCCGAAGGTCTTCGGCTACCTGCGCTACGCGGCCGGCGGCCCGGCCCGCCACGCCGCTCTCGTCGACTGCCTCGCCGAATACTGCCGACAGCACGAACTGACACTGTGCGGCGTCTTCACAGACCGCCAAGCGGCGATGGCCGCCCACTCCCCCGCCTTCGTCGGCTTGCTGGACGCGCTCGAACTGCCCGACACCTACAGCGCCGTGGTCCCGGCCCTCAGCCACCTCGGCCCGAAGCGGCTCGTCCCCGAACGGATGCGGCAGATAGCGGAGAAGGGCACCCGCCTGATCGTGATCCGCTCCACCGGGATGTCGGCGCTCCCGACGCGTTCCGGACACGCAAAGCCGCATCATCACCCAGGAGGCGCCTGATGTCCGTACGCGACGCCCTGAGGTACGCTCCCATGGTCGCCGACGTGCCCGCCCTGCGGCTGCTGCGGGTCGGCGATGGCTGGGACGTGCTGCGTACCCCGGCAGACATCGGGCTGCCGGCCCTGGCACACCTGCGGACCAGCGGGGTGAAGATCGGACCGGTGCTGTACGACGGCCCCAACGATCGCCTCTACTACGCGATCGGAACCGGCACCGCCGACACCTGGGAGGGTCTGCCGGTACGGCATCTCTCCAGCGACACGTGGCTCGTCGCGCCCAGCCTGGAACAGATCGACGACTGGTTCGGCGGCTGGTACGAGCTGCCCTACGACGACACCCTCACCGATGCCGACGCCCTCCGGGCCGCGCTGCGGCACCCGTACGTCAGCGCAGCCGTGAGGAAGGTGTACCGGTGAGTCCCCGAGCGGTCGTGTGCCACAAGGAGTGGACCCTCCAGCCCGACCGGGAGCCGGACGCCGCGCCCATCACCTACGCGATGCAGTGCGGGGTCTGCGACGAGAGCTCTCCGACCAGTACCGACTTCGCCGAACCGCAGGGCTGGGTGTTCGAGCACGGTGGCCGTAATCCCTCACACCACACCTACCGGGAGATCATCACTCGGCCGTGGCGGGCGTGGTGGAGGCCCTGATAGCCGGACACTCGCACTGGCGCGCTTCGGCAGGCAAACCCAGCCGCACCTCCGAAGCACGCGCCGCCGACGGGTCGCTTCAGGGACTCCTTCGGCGGCCGAGGTATCTCGCTCCGTTCCGCGCCGCCGCGTCCATCGCGGCGTTACACCGACCGCTACCGCCCACCCGGTAGCGTCACAATCCACCACCTGAGCAGGGAGAACACGTTGCAACCCATGCCTCTGAACAGGATCGCCAACGTCGTCGGTGGTCGCCTCGCCGACGTCCTCGATCCCGAAGCCCAGGTCACCCAGCCCGCGGTGTTCGACTCACGTGAGGCCACCACCGGGTCACTGTTCCTCGCCCTTGAGGGAGAGCACACCGACGGCCACGCCTACGCCGAGGCCGCCATCAACAAGGGGGCCACCGCCGCGCTCGTCACCCGGCCGGTCGGTGTCCCCGCGATCGTCGTGGACGACGTCCTGCGGGCGCTCGGCCGACTCGGGCACTTCCTGCTGCACGACGGGCTCGCCGCGGCAAAGGTGGTGGCCATCACCGGCTCGGCCGGCAAGACCAGCACGAAGGACCTGATCGCTCAAGTGCTGCCGGGCAACGTCGTATCCACTCCGCAGTCCTTCAACAACGAGATCGGCCTCCCGCTGACCATCACCATGGCCGACAGGCACACCGACTACCTCGTACTGGAGATGGGCGCACGCCACATCGGCGACATCCGCGACCTCACCCGGATCGCACCGCCGGACATCAGCGTCGTCACGAACGTCGGTACCGCTCATGTCGGCGAGTTCGGGGGCCGCGAGAACATCGCGGAGGCCAAGGGGGAGATCGTGGAAGCGGTCCAGCCGGGCGGGCTCGCCGTTCTCAATGCCGACGACGACTTCGTGGACGTGATGCGCAATCGCACCCAGGCCCGCGTCGTCACCTACGGCCTCGCCGAGGACGCGACCATCCGTGCCACCGGCGTCGAGATCGACGGCCAGGGCCGCGCCTCCTACACCCTCGTCACCCCGGAAGGACGAGCCGGCGTACGGCTCCAGTTTGTCGGCGACGTTCAGGTCCACAACAGCCTCGCTGCCGCCGCCGTCGCCCGGGAAGCCCGCCTCGACGTAGAGCAGACCGCCGCCCGTCTGTCCGAAGCCCTGCCCCGTTCCCGCTGGCGGATGGAGACCACCACCAGGCCGGACGGAGTCACGATCATCAACGACGCCTACAACGCCAACCCGCACTCGATGCGCCACTCCCTGGACGCCCTGGCAGCCATGACCCGCGGCCAGGACCAGCGTTCCGTCGCCGTACTCGGCCGGATGAACGAGCTGGGCGACGACGCCCGCAGCGCGCACGAGGAGATCGGCCGGTACGCGGCCGGGCTGGGGCTCGATCACATCATCCTGGTGGGAGGAGACGAAGCCGGATGGATGCAGCAGGGTGCCGGCGGCGTCGGTGGAAGGGCCGTGCACCTGCCCGACCAGGACGCTGCCCTCGAACTGCTCCACAGGATCCTCCGCGCCGGGGACGTCGTCCTGGTCAAGGCGAGTCGCGGGGTCCAGCTGCAGCAGCTCGCCGACGCGCTGCTACAACTGAACCCCTGACCCCGGGGCGCTCAGACAGCCGTACCGACGGTGTCGCCGAGCGCGGACCGCAGTACCTGGCCCGCCTCGGCGATGTCACCAGGCCCCATCAGCACGACCACGTCACCGGGCCGGGCCAGCGACGCCGCGAGGACGGCGGCCTCGGCCCGGTCGGGCTCCACGTGCCGGCACGTGCCACCCGCGGCGTCGATGCAGGTGGACAGCGTCTCCAGCCCGGCCACGGCGAAACGCTGGGCGCTGCCAGTGACCACCACTTCGTCACTGTCCGCCAGGGCCTCCCCGAACCTCCGGCCGAAGACCGTCAGCCGGGTGGGACCGGACGGCTGGAACACCGTGATCACCCGCCCCTGCTCCCTGGCCACCGAACGCGCGGCGGCGAGGTCCGCGCGCACCTCGTCAGGGTGGTGGGCGTAGGAGTCGTACACCCGGACGCCGCCCGCCTCGAAAGCAGGCGTCATGCGACGCACCACACCGTCGAAGTACCGCAGCTGCTCCACCGCCTGGCCGCAGTCCTGGCCCAGCACGTGCAGCGTGATGACGGCGGCAGCGGCGTTCAGCAGTTGGTGCCCGCCTACGGTGCGCAGGTCGAGCGCGTACTCCGCCCCTCCCGGTCCGACGAGCACCGCACTGCTGCCCCGGCCCTTGGTGGACACCTCGGTCAGCCGCCAGTCCGCAGACGTAGAGAAGCCGAACGTCACCACCCCCGGTCCGTTCTCGGCCGCGGTCAGGCGGGAGGCGAGTCCCAGACCGCCCGACGAATCGATGCCGACCACAGCCGTGCCGCCTTCGCGCAGACCCAGCGCGAGGCCGCTCTCGAAGACGTCGACGACCTGCTCCTCGTCGTCGTAGACCTCGGGATGGTCGTAGCCGATGTTAGTGATCACGGCCACGTCCATGTTCATACCGACGTGCGAGCGGTCCGACTCGTCGACCTCCGCGACGAAGAAAGAGCCCTGCCCGGCGTGACCGCCGCTGCCCGGCACGTCGAGGTCCGCTCCGACCGCGTACGACGGTTCCTGCCCGAGGCGCGCGAGGGCGAAGGCGAGCATGCCCGCGGTGCTCGACTTGCCGTGCGTCCCCATCACGGCGACCTTCTTGGGCTGTGCGGCCATCAACGCGTTCAGGACCGTCGACCGGTGCACGACCGGCACGCCGAGCGCTCGCGCCGCACGGATCTCCGGGTTGTCCGGTCCGATCGCGTGCGTGAACACGACCGCGGTCGCGTCAGCCGGGACGTGCTCGGCCGCGTGGCCCGTGTGCACCCGCACGTTGAGACGAGCCAGCGCCTTCAGGGCCTCCGTGACCCGGACATCGCTGCCCGACACGGTGAACCCCCGCTCGGCGCACACCCGTGCCACCGGGAGCATGCCGGTGCCTCCGACGCCGATGAAGTGCACCCGGCTCAGGTCGACCGGCCCGCCGGCCGACAGATCCGGTGTGATCGTGGGGACTGCGGTTTCTGCCATGAAACAGCCTCCTCCGAGGCGACGACCGCCGCCTCTGACAACCAGCGCGCCCGCGTTGCCGGGCGCACGGCAACAGTCCCGCCAGGCCCCTCGGACCGTCTACGACCTGCGACGTTGCGGATGCGTTCGCAACACGGCCCCCGGGCTCACGCAGGACCGTGGTGTTCGGAGAGCACCAGATGAGGGCCCCGAACTACGCGCTCGCGCTGGCCCTCGCCGAGGCGGGCTGGAACAACAGCGAGACCGCCCGACGGATCAACGCCTTGGCCCAGGAACGGGGCCACCATGGCGTCGCTGCTGATCGGTCACGGGTCAGCCGATGGATACGGCGAGGCGAGAAGCCACGCCCACCCATCCCAGAACTCCTCGCCGACCTGCTCACGGTCCACCTGAACCGCCCGTACACGCCCAGCCTTCTTGGGATCGGCCCAGCCCGCAGCATTCTCATCCGCTTGGACCCGACGGAGCACCACATCCTGACGAAAAGCGCAACGGTCGCCAACATGTCCGCCGAGCAGTACGCCCAGGCACTCCTTCGACTAGCTCTCTTGCAACCACGACGCGACTAGGGCGGCACGTCCACGCCCGCACCCTCCGGCCGCTCCAGCATGTCGGGCATTACCACGCATCAACCCGCGGCCCGAAATCACCTTTATGGCCTAATCCACGGACGTTGTCGCCGTCGTCCCACCGAACACAGAGAGTCGAGCAGAGCTCCAGACTCCCGGACAGTCACGGATCGCCACTTCCCCTGCAAGGAGTTGGACCATGAGCGCCCGCGCAACCACCCCCCTCCCGGTAGCTCCTGCACGACCGGACGCCGACACCAAGACGCGCACGACCTGCGTGTCGCCCAGTGTTCAAGCCGCGCTGGTACTCGTGCCCACCCACCCCATCGCCTGCGACGCCTTCAGCGCTATCGGACTGGAATGCGATCCCGCTAGTCATGATTCCGGTGTGCACCGTGCCGGACCGGAGCCACTCATCCTCTCCGACCGGTCGGGGGACCGCATCGAACTCGCCGCCCGCCTCACTCGCTGGGACAGCGAGCCTGGTCACCCGGCCGAAGACGAAGTCATCGTGGATCTCGGTGCTGAGCTGCTTGAGTTGAAGTCGCCGGCCGCCGTACGTGAAGTCCGCTCCCGGCTGTCACGGTTCACCGAGCACCTTGGCCAACTGGCCGATCAACTCGTTGCCCTGCAAAACGAACGTCTCCGCCAGGCCGCGAGCGATCCGGCAACTGATCTAGGCAGGCTACTGGCCGAGCACAATATCTCGGTGCTCGTCGCTAACGGACCAAACGCCGCCTGGCTGGATAGTCCCCTCCTCATGGAACTCAGTCAGGGTGGCGGCGACACCCTTCTCCTTCCGCCTGGGGCTGAGCTGCCTGAAATCCTCACCTACGTCCGCGAAGCCATCCCCGAGCGTGTGGCCAATCGCTCGGCTGGACGGTCCGCCCGGTCTGACAGCAGTGCCCCTCCCCCGTCGGCCGGAGTGCTGGAACCGGCGCTGATCGACGAGGGACTGGCCGCATACCTGGCCGAGCACGGCCTCCGTCTCATCCGTGAGACCGACCGCCGCCACATCGAAGTCTGCCGACTGGGCAACGACATGCACATCCTCGTCCCAGCAGAAGCGTCCTCAAACCACATCCTCGACTGTGCCCGCAGGCATGTCGCCAACCGCAGCCCGATTGTCCAGCACGGTCGAACGTGGACGTACATCAACCGGGTCGACGGCGCTCAGCGCACCGTCACCTGCCCCACCTTCTGCCGAAACGACCACAGCAGCGAGATCCTGTCGCCGACCCACCCGGCGGACATCTGGCATCAGGACCACGGCGTCGGAGTGCACGTCCCCCTGTCCGACAGCAATGAGCCAGCCACACCTTGGCGAGTGTTGGAGCCGCAGTTGGCCGTGATCCCAGAATCGGACATTTCGGAGAAGCGCCGCATGCCACACGTCGTAGTCGAGTTCGCGGAGGACATCTGGACCGATCCGCTCGGACCGGATGAACTGGCTGAACTCATCGAGACGCTGTCAGGCGGCCTGGACAAGCTGCGAGTCATGCACAGCAAGCTCGTCACCGCACGAGCCGATTGGCCGACCACCCCTTGCCGTAAGAACCTCACCTCCTGACGACCTCACACGTGCGCGCTTGCGACGGCGCCTCTCCTGCAGGCGGGCGCCCAGCCCGATCACGGCTCCCACATCACGCGCGCGCACGACTGCGTCTCTCTCCGGGTGCATGTCCAAGGTGTGCCCACGCCTGGCCGCAGCATGGTGCGGCCAGGCGTGGGCACACCTTGGACATCCTGTGGGTGCGCTGCCTGCTCGTGCGGCCATCAAGACCGACAGTAGATGTGCGCCGTCTAGCGGGTTGCCACCCGCTGGGAAAAACTCGGGGAGACTGCAGCGCCGTGCCGGGCCATGCCCTAGCGTGGCCTCACGATCACCGCGGGATGGGGGGCCATGGAACCAAGAAGTGCTGCCGCCGCCGGGAAAGATTTCCCGTACACGCTGGACACCACGTGCTACATCGAAGTCCACGAGGACGGCCGGGTCACGCAGGGCGCAGGGCTCGATGCCTATCAACGGGCCGTCGCCGGAAAGTCACGCCTCTTCGCCGTCTGGCCCGGACAGTGGCGAAGCGA
This sequence comes from Streptomyces sp. DSM 40868, assembly GCF_011820545.1. NCBI lineage: Bacteria > Bacillati > Actinomycetota > Actinomycetes > Kitasatosporales > Streptomycetaceae > Streptomyces > Streptomyces sp. DSM 40868. The sequence continues at coordinate 4,877,320 of NZ_CP050504.1, read as the reverse complement.
CCTCTTCGCCATCGACGACCTGGACGAGTTCGCGCGGGCCCACGGCATCATCCACGACGAGGAGCGGTCCGGCCTTGCCGACCACACCCACGACGTCGTCTGGAGCATGGCGGACCGGGAGCAAAATCCCCGCAGCCAGTACGTGAGCATTGACCTACGCCTCGCCTGCGGATGTTCCGTCAAGGACCGTCGCACCTTCGCCGCGCAGATGCGAGAGCAACGCGGGTGGGACCTGGCGGTCACCGGCGGCTGGGGACACCACACGGACGCGAACGGCACCACGTACACGTTCCGTGTCCGCCGCAGGAGCCTCAGTTCCTGAGCCACCGTGGCGCGAATGTGCTTCCGTAAAACACAACGCCAGCGCCACGGCACCACGACAGCTCGGCACGTTGGGAGAAATCTGGGAGAAGATGTTCTCCCAGAGCCCCTGCCGGACCCTCCTAAACCGGCCGAGACCGACGCGCTGACCTGCGCAAACGTCATCGCTTGCAGGTAGGCAGCCTGCGGGACCTTCGTTCGGGACGAAGAGGTCGTGGGTTCAAATCCCGCCACCCCGACAGCCAAGTAACAGGTCAGAGGGCCCTTACCGATTCGGTGAGGGCCCTCTGACTTTGCTGCGTGTCTATCTGCGTGACTATCGATTTCCGAGTGTCTACGAGCGTCGCGGGTCGGTGCCGAAGATCCCGTCCATGACCACGGCGCCGGTCTGGATCACGGGCCGGATCTGCTTCCGGTAGACCTCCTCGGTCACGGCCGTGCCCGAGTGCCCGACGAGCCGGGAGATCTCCTCCAGCGGCACGCCCTGGTCGGAGAGCAGGGACACGAAGCTGTGCCGCAGTTCCCTCGGGGTCCACTCGTCGGGGTCGATCCCGTCGATGCCCTTCAGCGCCTGGCGGAAGGCGCGGCGGACGTTGGCAGCGTCGAGCGGCTTGCCCACGGCCGAGGAGAAGACGAGGCCGTGTTCCTCCCACTTGTCGCCGGCGGCGAGCCGGTCCCAGCCCTGGTCCTCGAACTGCTGCCAGAGGGCATCGACGCAGCGCGCCGGCAGAGCGAGGGTGCGCCGGGACTTCCGGGTCTTGGTGTCCCCGCCCCGCCGGACGGAGCGCCATACCGCGATGTGCGGAGGCTGTGGCGGGTCGGCGTCCGGCTTGCCCTTCAGGAAGACGTGGTCCCAGGTGAGGGCCCGCAGTTCCTCGGTGCGTGCGCCGGTCAGCAGGGCGACGACGATGTACGCGTACATCGAGGTCCCCTCGGCACCCTTGAGCACGGCCTCGGCCTGGGCGAAGGTGAGCGCCTTGGAGGGGCGCCCTTCCTGCCCCTGCGGGACCGAGCAGAGCTCGACGACGTTCCGCTTCACCTTGTCCCGGGCCATGGCCCGCTTGACCGAGCGGTTCAGGCACGAGTGGATCGACTGGAGGGTGCGCGTGCTCAGCGCCTTCGCTTTGGCGGCCAGCCAGCGGTCCACGTCCTCCGCGCTCAGGTCGCGGAGCTTGCGCGCGCCGAGCGACGGGATGACGTGGGTGCGGCACAGGATCGCGCAGGTCTTGGCCGTACTGGTGTCGACGCCCACCAGGCCGTACGCGAGCCAGTCCGTGACCGCGTCCTTGACCGTGTAGTTGGTGGGCGCGATAGCCAGACCGTCCTCGTGGTCCCGCAACACCTCCTTGAGCTTGTTCTTCGCCTCGGTCTTCGTCTTGCCACTCCCCCGCTTGACGATCCGCTTGCCGCTCGGATCGAAGCCCAGGCTCGCCGTGGCGATCCACCGTTGCCGCTTCTCGTCCCAGTGCAGGCCGCCGTCACCACGGCTCCGACGCTTGGTCATCAGGCCGCACGCTCCATCTGTCCGGCGATGAAGTCGCCCAGGGCCGATGCAGGGATGCGTCGGCATCGGCCGATGGTGACCGAGGGCAGTCGCCGCGTACGGATCAGGTCGTACACCGTGGACCGGCCGACCCTGAGGCGGGCCATCACCTCGGTGACGGTGAGCAGTTCGTCATCACGCATGGTCGGGTTCTCCTTGCATGGCGAGGGCAGTGGAGCGCGAGGACGCGAAGAGGGATTCGGCAGCGGTGAGACCCGTGCCGGCGAAGCGCCAGTGGGTGATGACCAGGACGGTGTCCGGGTCGGGCAAGGGGTGACCCGCTTCTGCCGCACGGGCGCGGGCCAAGGCTTCGTTGTGGTCGGCGCGTTCCTGGCGGAGGGCGCCGAGGGTGACGGAGTAGGTGCGGGACTTGGTGGAGAAGTGGCCGCGGAAGCCGAGCATGTGGGCCCACTTGCGCAGGCGCAGCGCTTCGAGTGCGGGGAGCGCGCCGAGGTGCCAGCAGGTGAGGATCATCCGGCGGGCGTGGTCGGTGACGCCGGAGCCGATCAGGTCGGTGATGGGGTTGCGGACGGGGCGGTCGAGCGTGCCGGCCGTTTCGGCTCCCTTGGTGGCGTACTTGGCGATGTAGGCGGCGACGGCCCGGCTGGACAGCTCCGAGGTGCCCGCGAAGTCCGCCGAGCGGATGGGGCGGATGTCGAGCTGGTCGCCGAAGCGGAAGGCGAAGGCGCGGCCGTCGATGACCGGGCCGGGTGTCTCGGCGAGGTGGGCGGCGGAGCGGATCGCGTCGGTGAGGAGTTCGGTCGTGGCCCAGGCCGGCGGGTCGTCCTCCGCGCCTCCCGGGCCGTCGAAGCGGATGACGGCGTGGAAGTGGACGGCGCCGCGCCGCTGGTACTCGGCGACCTTGGCGTACGAGACCCGGACGCAGTCACGCGACGCGGAGCGGGTGAGGCCCGCGCGGGAGGCGATCTGCTGGCGCAGGTACGTGGTGAACCGGCCCCAGAGGGCACCGGCGTGTGCGTTCCAAAGGACGGCCGCCCGGTAGTCGTAGCGCTCCGGGTCGAGCGGCGTGCCCAGAGCGGGGTCGTCCTCGGTGTGCGTACGTCCGCAGCGGCACCGGCCGCCGGCCGGGCGGTTGTGGACCGGACCAAAGGACGGCGCGGTGAAGGTGGCGAAGACGCGGGGGTGCCGGGCGACCGCCGGACCGATGCCCTTGCCGCCGTTCAGACCGGCCGTGACGAGGTGGAAGGTGTCTTTGCGGTACGTCTCCGCGCAGGTGGCACACCGGGTGGCGCGACGGTTGTTGCAGCGGATGAGGAGCTGCCCGGCCGGAAGGTCGCGGTCGGTGATCTCCCGGACGATTTCACCGGTGGTCGCGTGGACGTCGAGCCGGTGACCCTCCATTCGTACGGGCCGCTCGCAGCCGCCGAGGCGCTGGATCTGCCGGGCGTAGGAGCCGAGGTCGCCGTGCCGGGCGAGGGCGGCCAGGTGACGGATGGCTCCAAGGGGAGCCGGTGGGCGCATGTGCAGGTTCCTCCTTGAGGTGCGGGTGTTGGGCGCCGCCCTGACTGTCTAGGGGACTAGACAGCCAGGGCAGACGAAAGGAGTCGTTGGTTCAGCGGCGGGTGAGGAGAGAGCGGAGAACGACGGCGCACACGGCGACCGATGTCGCGGTCACGGTGACGGCGAGCAGCATGGAGACGAGGACGGCACCCACGACCAGGACCACGGCGGTCCCACCACCGACGAGGGCGAGCGCCGTGCCGGGCGTCAACTGGATGGTCGGGCGGGCCGGCACCGGAGGAACGGACGTCGACGGCTTGGCCGGAGTGACTGCGGTCGGCTCCACGACAGTGGCGGGCGCGGCGACCGGGACGGTCGGTTGCGGCATGGTGGGGATCTTCGGCCGGATCATGAGCAGGGCTCCTTACGGGTCACTTGAGGAGGGAGTCGATGACGGGGGCCAGCAGGCTGTCGGTCAGCAGGTAGCCGCCGAGGAGGAGCACGGCGACGAGCCACCAGGGCGGGCGGATGAGCTTGACGCCCAGGACCGCGACGCAGAGCAGGGCGAGCCAGAGCGGGACGCGCATGCGGTGATCTCCTGTCAGGCCGAGCAGCGGTGGGTGCGGGCGGCGAGTTCGGCGGCGGCGCGGGAGTCGTACTCGGCCGAGAAGTCGCAGCGGGGTGCGGTGCAGGCAGCCAGGTGGCGATGCCTGCCGCGGTCGATGTAGGAGGCGACGTTCACGGGGCCGATACGGCGGACGTTGCGGAAGCGGCGGTTCATGGCGGTGCTCCTCTCACAGGTGGGCGGCGACGGAGGCGGTCATGGACGGGGGAAGGCCGAGCCGGGCGCGGACGGCGTCGGGGTCGGCGGGGCGGCCGGTGGTCGAGCGCTGTTCGTCGGCCAGTGCCCGGGCGCGCTGGATAAGGGCGGGTGGGAGGGCGACGGCGGGACCGGGCGGAGGCGGAGCCGGGACGGCTTCCGGTTCAGCGGGGGTGGGAGCGGGGGTTGGGGCCGGCAGTTCTTCCGGCTCCAGACCGTCGACAGCAGCCGGAGCAGGGTCCCATTGCTCGTGCGGAGTAGCCGTCGGCGAGTCTGGGAGCCCCGGAGATTCCCGGCCGGGCGGTGTGTGGGCCAGCAGAGTGCCGCCGAAGAAGGCGACGGCGGGCCAGCCTGCGACCACCACGCGGAGCGAGGCGGGAACGTGGTCCAGGTCGAGGAGTCCGGCGGTGGCGACGTTGGCACCGAGGGAGGCGGCAAGGGCCACCAGGAACCACAGCCGCGGACTACCCGCCGCCTGCCCCGTTCGCTGCAACTGGCGCATCCGGCGCCAGGAGGCGACCAGCAACAGGTCGACGCTGACGGGATAGGCCCACGCCTTCCATCCGCCCTGTCCGGCCGCTGCGGCGAGGTCGTGCAAGTGGGAGAAGGACAGGGCGCCCGCGATGACGGCCTGGACAACGACGGCGTCCACGCGGGCCAGGTGGGCACGCATCAGCTCCGGTTCCTTCCTGTTTCGGGCATGGGAGGGGTAGGGAGATGGCGTGAGGCGGTCACGCCGGCCGTAGGGAAGGGAGGGGGCTACTCGGTCACCGGGCGCGCGGTGGGCGTGGCGCCGGTCGAGGGGGACGGCCCGGCCGATGCGACGGCGACGGCGGGCCGGAAGCGGTCCAGCCGGGGCAGTTCAGGGACCAGCGCCGAGGTGCCGCGGCAGATGGCCGCCGCATCTTCGAGCGAGAGAAGAGGAGAGCGGACGCGGGACCAGCCGCCGGACGAGTCGCCGACGACCGCGACGCCGGGCCGGTCGGCAGGAATGGATGTGGCGGCCAGCGCTGCTTCGGGAGAGATGTCGGCCAGGGCCATGTTCGCCGAGGCTTCGTCGTTGACGCGGTGGCAGACGCGGCCGGTCAGTTGGGCCCGCAGCATGGTGGCTCCCTTGCCGAGTTCCGAGCCGAAGCGCTGCCCGCAGACTTCGAGGTAGATGCCGGCCGCGCGGCCGAGCTGGGCGAGGCGGATGAGCTTGGTGACCATCGCGTCACGCCGCTTCTCGTCGTCCCTGTTCGCGGCTAGGAAGAGTTCCGCCACCTCATCAACGACCAGCACTACCGGGACTGGCCGTACGGCGTCCGGCAGCCCCCAGACATCCGAGGTGAGAACAGCGTCCGGATCGGCACCACTGAGCCCGATCAGCCGAAACCGGTCCTCCATCTCTTCCAGCAGCGCGTCGAGGAGGTCGTGCGCCCGATCCGGGTCGTCGGCCAGCGCTGACAACCGGGGCGCGAACGGCGCGAGTTCTACACCCCACTTGCAGTCGATCCCGACGAGGACGACCCGTTGCCGGGCCAGGCCGCACAGCAGGTTGCGCAGGTAGACAGACTTGCCGGACTGCGTGGCGCCGAGGATCAGTTCGTGCGGCACGGTGCGGAAGTCGCGTACGTGCCAGTCGCCGTCCTCTCGCAGCGCCAGCGGCAGGCAAAGCGGTTCGGCCGAGGCCTGACGCCGGGCAGGCCGTACGTCGGCGAGCACGTCCCAGCCGACCAGCCGCAGTTCGAGCCAGCCCGGTTTCGTGGGGCGTACGTGGACGGCGTGGGCGCCCCAGGCATGGCGCAGTCGGTCGGCGGAGGCGGTGAAGTCCTCGGGCGCCTGCCCGGTCGCCATGCGCAGCCGCATGACGAGTCCGGATGCGTTGGGCCGGGGGAAGGACCGCCGTGGCGGCACGGGTGCCGCCTGCCGCCCGATCACCCGGGCCGTGGCGACCCGGACAGCGGAAGCCGGGACCGTCAGGCCGCACGCGTCCATCGTCGCCCGGTACGACAGCAGCACCCGCAACGCGACGACCGGATACCCGACCAGCCACCAGAACACCACCGGCATCCGCCGACGGACCACCAGCAGCGCGACCGCGAGGAGCAGGACCAGCAGCAGCACCCAGGCGACGTCAGTCATGGCGATCAACCCTGTGCCGCGACCGGAGCGTTGACCATGACCGCGTCGGCCCGGTAGGCGATGCCGTGACGGCTACGCCCGCCGAACTCGCTCTCCCACGGCCGGGCGACCAGACCCGACAGGATGACCGGCGCGCCCATGACCAGGCCGTCTCCGATCCCCTCTTCGGGAATGGTCACCTTGATCATGTCCGAGCCGCCGGCCGCGATGAACACCAGCTCCAGCGTCATGAGCCGCTGGTTGGTCACCGGGTCCACGGCGACCTCGCCGGTCTGACGGTCCCTGACCTTGACCTCAGGGAGCTTGGTGACGAGCAGCGTCGCGGCGGAGGTGTCTACGGGGATCACACGCACTGTCAGTACCTCACGGGGTCTTCGGGCGCCCTGAGATCGGCGCCGAGCAGCTTGAATAGCCCCCTAGACAGCAACGGGGGCGACCGCCCCAACTGTCTAGGGGGGTTGACAGTGAAGGTAGCCGACGACCCATCAACTGTCTAGGGGGGTATACGGGGTGGCCGCGAAACCGCGCGAGAGGGCTACCGAACGGCCCAGTGGAGGACGGTCGCGTCGTCGTGCGCCTTACCTCGCGGCCAGCGCCGGCCGTCGGGGTCGCTCTTCTCGGTCTCTCGGACACGGCGGATCAGTTCGTCCGGACCGGAGCAAGCGAGCACCTCCAAGTACTGCGCCCAGTCGGCGCGTTGGAAGCGATCGACGAGCCGGGTCGCACCGTCACTCAAAAGCGTCACGGTGGACAGCGAGTCAAGCGCCACCGTGCCGGTCAGCGCATATTCGGCCGCCTGCGGGTCGGGGCCGGCGATCCAGAAGCCTCCCGGCCGGTTGCGCAGACCGGTCAGAGCCTCCCGGTAGTCGGCGAGCGCAGCGGAATGCTCGGGCGAGCCGGTAGGCAGCGCGTCAATCGGCCCGCGCAGTCGCTTGCCGACTTCGTCCAGGCGCCGGTCGGTGACGACGGTCGCACTACCGTCCTTCGCCTCCAGGAGCAACGAGGAATCGCCGAGGACGAGGTACTCCAGCCTTTCCCCGTTGATCCGTGCGGCGACGACCGTACTGGTGGGACTGGCCCGGTACGTCAGGTCACAGCTGTCGCCGTGCAGCGAGCGGACGCGGCCGATCGAGTCGGCCAGGCACTCGGTGAGCGGCCGGGCGGGGGACGCGGTGATGGCTTGGAGCAGCAGGCCGCCCAGCGTCCCGGAGAACCAGGCGACACCGTGTGTGCACCCGGTCTCGGCACCACCGACGCCGGCGCCGTCGAGGAGCACGGCCGCGCCGGGAGCGGCGGCGGCGAAGTCCTCGTTCTCTCGTTCCGGGTCGGCGGGGAGCGTGGCGAGGTCGACCCTCACGCCGCCGTCTCCTCGTCGTGTCGGTACAGGGGGCAGAGCAGTTCCACGGACTGCGGTTCGCTGGTCTCGGGGTCGTACTCGACACCCACCAGGGTGGAGAACCGGCGGTCGCCGACCTGGCCCCACATCACGTTCAGGTCGTTGGCGAGGAGCTGCACGACACCTAGGGAGCCTTGCGTGTGGATACCGGCGATCGCGAGCAGCGATCCGTTGCCGTCCGGTCGTGGCAGCCGGCCGAGGTAGCCGACGTCGTACGGCCGGGCCGGGTCGCTGTCCTGCCCCGAGCGGTACACGGTGCCGGTCTGCCGGTCCACCACGGTCCAGGGCCCGTCTTCCGCACGCTCCCAGTGGAGAACTGGGTCCTGGGCGTAGGTGTCCCACATGGCCTGGGACATGCGGGGGCCGCAGACCACGATCAGGCCGTCCCGGTTGAGGTCGATCTCGCCGGTCACCGGCACATGCTCCGAGGCGACGTCGAGCCCGTACGACCGTGCCAGGTCTTCGAGCCTCTTGCCGGAACTGACGTCGTCCACGGCGACGACGGTCCGGCCGCGTTCGTCGTCCCGCCGCAACGGTGTGGCGACGGTGACAGCGCCCCGGCCGAGGAAGGCCCCTTCGGGCGCCGGGCCGGTGTGCCGGATCTGGTGGATCCGCCCGCGGCTCAGGCCGGCCTTCGCGGCGATCTGCGCGTACGACAGCCCTTGCGCGTGCAGGTCCTGCACCACTCGGCGACGAAGGCGGGCCAGCTCGGTAACTTCTTGCTGCGCGTCCGCCAAGCGAGTCGTCACCTCGCGCAGCAGCAGGTACGGATCATCGATCGTCATGATCCGTTGGAGCTCGTCCGACATGACCTCACCTCCTAGCAGTACCCAGGAGTCTAGGGCCCTAGACGGAATGGGAGGCAGCCGCCGCCCGGTACGCACACCGATCACGTAGAAGCGCGATCTCCTCCGGGGGACACCTCTCGGGCTCACACCTCACCGCCAACTATGCGAACCCGCGAGCGCACCGCTTTCCGTGCCCTCATACGCTCGCCCGCACCAGGTCGGCCCAGACGAAGCGCCCGTCAGGCAAGATCGTGTAGCCCCAGTTCTTCGCCAAGGCATCGATCAGCCGTAGCCCACGACCTCCCTCTTCACGGCTGGTGACGGGGCACAGGTGAGGCACGCGGTCGCCGCCCTGGTCGACCACCTTGATGCGCACGAGATCGTCGCCAAGGCCGACGACCACCAAGAACCACCCACCAGGCATGCCACTCCGCGTATGCCGCAGGGCGTTGGTCGCCAGCTCGCTCACGACAAGGACGGCGTCATCGACCGGGCCACGGTCCCCGAGCAGGGAGGCCACGAAGTGACGGGCATTGGACACCTCTTCCGGCAGGCCGGGGAAGACGCGGCACCACTTGGTCAGCATGGGAACCTCTCCGTTCGTCTAGGGGGCTAGACAGCGTGACGGCAGAGTATTCCCAGCAGCAAGCAGCATTCTAGGCATGCCGAGGAATTATTCCTCTAAGGGATGAGGGTGTCCCCCAGGTCGCGGAACTCCTTCATCACCCGCAACAGCAGCTCCCGCACCTCATCACCGAAGACGGCAGCACGCTCGAAGCGCTCGAAGGTCTCCTCGTAGGCGGCCACTTCAGCGGCGGCGGTAGACACCCGTTCGTTGTCGAAGGTCTCGATCACGACCGCCCGCTGGTCGCACAAGGTGAAGCCGTGCCGCGGCAGCACCGGCACCGGCCGGCGCCAGGGAATCACCCCGAGCCGTACCGTGCTCAGACTCTCCACCGCCAGCAACCGGTCGAACTGCGCCAGCATCAGCGCCGGACTCCCCGGCCAGGTCCGCAACACGGCCTCGGTGACCACGAACACCGACTCCCGCCCCGGCTCGTACAACACGCTCTGCCGATCCACACGGGCAGCGACGGCCCGACCGACAGCCTCGGGCGTCGAGCGAGGGGCGCTCTGGAAGACGTGCCGGGCGTACTCCGCGCTCTGCAACATGGCCGGCAGAACGACGCACTGGAACGAGCGGACCGACTGAGCGGCCCGCACCTCTTCGTCAACGGTCGTACCCTCGGCGACGTCAACGGCGGTCGGCTCGGCGTCCTCGGCGGCAACGACACCCGCCAGCAGCTCCCGCACCTCACGAGAGACCGACTCATCCACGCCGAGGGCGCCCAGGAGCCGGTCGAGCACATCCCGACTCGGAACCATGCGCCCGGTCTCGATCTTGGACACGGTCGGCTGACCTACGCCGGCCCGTTGCGCCAGCACGGCACCCGTCAGACCCGACTCTCCACGAAGCACACGAAGACGCGCACCCAGCGCCTTCATCCGCTCCCGCCGCTCACTCCCCATGTCCAGGGTTCTACACCACGAGCCAGCAGGCACTGGTACGACCGGACACAGCGACCACCAGCCGAGCGTGATTCAAACTTTCTCTACTGGTTCAAGCCCCGGCTCCGCTCCGCTCCGCCGGGCGCGCTCCCGGCTCCGCTGCGCGCTGCGCTCCTGCCTTCGGCTCGCTCCGCGCACGCTACGCCGACGCGCGCCCACTGGTGGAGGGCCGGTGGCCATGAGTCGATCACCCGTCGAGCGCAGGTCACTGTCAGAGCAGAGCCTCCGGCGGGGGATCGGCCGGCACCGGGATGGAGAGGGCGCCGTCGCCGACTGCGGGTTCGTCGCGGCAGGCGAAGGGGCTCCCATCCCGTACGCCATCGACCCAGGCAGAGCCGAGCAGACGCGGCCCCTGGCGTCCAGGTCGTTCGTACAGTGGCGCGCTCCACCTGGACGCCAGGAACCACGCCTGCTCCACGGTGTGTGGGTCGACGGCGTACGGGATGGGAGCTGGGGTGGGTGATGGGTTGCAGTCGTCGGCCGTTGAGCACCAAGAACGCATGCGCCAAAAGCCGGCTATTCGGTTAGCTCAATACCAACCGGAAGCTGTGTCTGCTCTTCACCGACTCTGATAAGACGGTATTGTCTTTGCGATGATTTGCCCGACCTGGCGCGAAGAACGAACGTTTCTAGTTCCACCTCAACCTCTCGGTCTAGGTTATTCTTCACGGCAGGCATAAGCGATTCATCCACGTAGCCGTGAATCTCGCGCCCGCCCTCGAGTTCCAGGTAAAAAATCTGCCTCCGAGTCCGCAGTCCATCCAGGCGTCCATGAAATCTCACGACGCCTCGTTCTTCGCGCACCACAGCTAGTTTTTCTCTCAAGGAGGAGGCTTGCTGCGGAGTTATTGTAGATTTCAGGACCTCCCCCGACCTTCTGCGCACAGAAATGCTAAGGCCAGGTTGCATCTCGGGGCGATCTGAGATCAGGTCCGCCACGGCACGCCTAATTACAGGTGAAGCAGCGTTGATTGAATCAATCGACCGCTCATCTGTGTCATCTTCCGGAAGAGCTCTGACGAGCTCAACGACTCCAATCTCGGCCCACAATGTTGAGGCGTCAGGAAGGCGAGAATTTTCGTCGATCTCTGGGTATTTTAGATCGACCACCCAGGAACCCACCGAAGCGGATGCCACGTTAAGGCGTGCTACGTCGAAGTCAACTTGACTCAACCGCACTACATCAGCGAGCCTGGCGCGGCGGGCTTTCGCTAGTCGCGCCACCGCACGTTGGATTCGCTTCAAGAAGTCACCAGCTTCAAGGGCAGCAACTTCGCCATTTCGTGCGCGAGAGTCAGAAAGCCACACTTGGATAGCGACAGGCTCTCTTACTGTCACAGTGGGAACTTCTTGAATTTCATCAAAAAGCCCAAAATCCTCCGCCGCCGCTTGCAGTGAAGCGCGCCGGAGGTGATCAAATGGGTTATCGCCCTGGGCGGATTCAATCGCCCTTAGCCACAAGGCATGAAGGTGAGTGCTCACAACGCCACCTCCAAGTAACCCTTGCGCTCGCCTTCAACAATCTTCCCATCGTCGCCTCTAACCAACGACCAGTTGTGATCCCACAGCGCGACGTCGTCCGGATTACCTTCCTCCGCTAGGAAAGCATCGATGAGGCCCCCCATCGGCTGGATGCGACCTGCCATGGTCGGTGGCGCTTGTGCGGTGAGGTTCTGGAGCGTCAGCAACTGGCTCATGCGCGTCCACTCCTCCTGATCGAAGTGCTGCACCAGTCTCCTCGACGCGAACAGGACAAGATCGATGTCCTTGGGCGGCGTCGGCTTGTGGGTGCAGAATCCTCCGTCTACCCACAGTGTGGCCCGGGGAAGCAAGTCACGCACCAACCCCACGTAGAGTTCAAGCGCGGAGTAGAGACGTTGTCTGTGACCGGCGTGAGGGGCGTTGGCGACGAACACGTCATGGATCTCCTCCAGAGTCGCTGGATGACGCCCCACAGGCAGCATCCCCCCAGGGGTCAACGGCGGAATCAACGAGTGCCCTCCATGGACTGTCCCCCCAGCACCACCAGCAACGAATCGATACCTACTGTAATCGCCGATGATCTGGTTGGGGACCCTTTCGGCGATCAGTCCCCTCACCACGGTCTCCCCGTCCGTCGGACTAGCTCTCCCAGGCAGACGCCCGCCTCCCACCGCGCAAGAGTCTTCTAGCACTGCCCCCGCACCGCCACTGAGTTGAGACCCTGGTGGGGCAAGATACGCCCTACGACTGACAGCAACCCCTCTGGTGGGGTCGTGGACGTCAAGGGGAAGAGGAGCCTGCGAAGCTCCGCCGGCCGCCCGTGTCAGTGCCGCGCTTTAGAGTGCACCCACCAACCGAGTCACCCTGGGGGGCGCGTGTCTACCTGGCTTCTGAGTTGCAACCCGAAGAAGTTCGACCTTGAGGGGCATCGTCGTGCCGGCAACGTCCTGAGCTCATGGACCGTTGTCCGCTACGTCAACGAAGTCGCAGCCGGCGACCAATTTGTGTTGTGGGTGGCCGGCAGGAACGCCGGGGTAGTCGCGTACGGCCACTTCACGGGAGCCGCGGAGTACGGCCAGCCCGACTTGAGCTACTGGGCCGAGGACCCGGGCCCCAGGCACTACGTGCCGTTGGTCGTGGACAAGTGGTTGGATCTCCGGGTGCCGAAGCAGCAACTCGTTGACGACCCCCGCATGAGCGATGCCACGATCCTTCGGCAGCCGTTTGCCGGTAGTCCTCACCGGTTGACCGATGACGAGTGGCAAGCCGTACGCGAGGCCATTGAAGTGTCAGAGGGTACCGATCCAGAATGGCAGCTCACTCCCGGTGACGAGATCCGTAGAGTTGATCTCCACGCCAAATATGGGGGCAGCACCCAGAACGGCATCTCTCCTTGTGGCGACAGCAATAACATCCTGATCTTCACTGCGCCGAGCTCAGGTCATCAGCATGGCTACTACGACACCTGGAATGAGGACGGAACCTTCCACTACACCGGTGAAGGCCAAACTGGTGATCAAAAGATGACCCGGGGCAACAAGGCCATCCTGGAGCATGCCCAAACTGGTAAGCGGCTGCGCCTATTTGACGGGGCACGGGGAACAGTGCGCTACCTCGGAGAGTGGACGCTAGACCAAGACCAACCGTACACGGAGGGCGAGGCACCAGCCACCGGCGGTGGTGAGCTGCGTAAGGTCATCCGTTTTCACATGGTGCCGGTTCAAACCACCATCACGGCACCCGAAGTGGAGATCGGAACGGACTATGTAGCCCCTGATGAGACTGTCGCTCCGGTTCCCGTTACGCCCAGCGCACCAGACCCCGACCTAATGGGGCGCAATCTGTCAACACATCGCAGGCTGCAGAACCTGCTAGCCGCGGAGGCGCAGCAGCGAGGGTACGTCGCACTGTCCCCGGATGTGTCCGACCCAGACTTCGATCTCGCGTGGCGGGATACTGCGGGCCGTCTAACCGTGTGCGAGGTCAAATCTCTGACGCCAGCAAACGAGGCCCGCCAGTTGCGCGCTGGTCTCGGCCAGGTCCTCGACTATCAAGATCAACTACGTGAGCGAGCACCACAAGTATCGGCTGTTCTCTGGGTGGAGCGCGAGCCGTCCGAGCCCAGGTGGGTTGACTTGTGCCAGCGAGTCGGTGTGACGCTGGCTTGGCCAGGGGAGGAAGAGTCGGTGTTCGGGTGACCAGACCTGACATCCACTGCTGTCAAGCCAGCGGACAGGGGTGTTCACGCACGGCCGGCACTGGCAGGACTCACCTTGACCACCGACGAAGCGCAACTGTCGGTTAGGAGTGCTCCCGGGCTGCCCCCAACCAAAGCGGGGGAAGCAACGAGCCCTTAGCCGTGGACGCTGACACCCCCTCGGCGACAACGGCGGCCCCGTCAACACACCGCTTCCACCTCGCACCACAAGCGCACCAGATAGGGCGGGGAACCACGGTGAAGGAACCCGAGCTCGACAACGCTACACCTGAGCTGTTCGCGCAGGTCAGCCCTGGGTTCACCCAAAAGCGATCGCAGCTTCCCAAGCTGATAGCTCAGGCAGCGTCGTTACGGGACGGCCGTCGTGGCTTGCTCTGGTCGACGGCAGCGACAGGGTGGCGGAGGCCAGGAGGGGTAGGGAGGCACACGCGCGCCTGGTTGACCGGCGCACCCGCCATCGTGGCTGACTGTCGTCGGCTGAGGTACCTGCCACCACCGTGCCCAGTGCGGTGGCCAGCCACGGTCAACAAGATCGGGAACTGTTGAGTTGCCGGAGGGTGGCGGCGGGTGGGGTGATGGTCGTCGTAGCTCCGTGGTGGTGGGCCGGCACGGTGGATTCACCAGACGGGCCGTCTGAAGCTGTCCGGCATGGGCGGGCGCGTATCTTCGTCATGCCACTGATCGACGACTCACTGAAGTGGGCGAACTCCGGAACGGGGTGGTGGCTCCTTGGTGTCAGGGGTCGTTTGCAAGGCATGAACCAACCCGATGAGAAGCTGACGACCACGCAGACAGCGAAACTGCTCGGCGTGCGTACGGATACCGTCCACGCGATGAAGGCCGAGGGTCACCTGACTGTGGTGGGTAAGGGCCACCACGGGACGAACCTCTTCGCGCGTGCCGACGTAGAACGTCTTAAGGTGCAACGGCTCAAGGCCCAGCGCCCCCTCCCTGCACAGCAGGCCGAATTGCCGAGCGAGGAGGAACTTGCGTGCGATGGGTGCCGGGCCCTGCGCGCGCAGTTGCTGGTTGAGCGGGAGGGCCGGCTTGCGGCCGAGGCGCGAGTCCAGGCGGAGAGAGACCGCGCCACCCGCGCACTTACGGGACTGAATGCCGTTATTGGGTAGGTCGCGACCCACCGCGGACACGGTCCGTCATCCCAGTCAGGCAAGGTCCCGCAGTCATGCCGCAACTCAGCCGAGCACTTTGACAGGGCAGCCGCTGTCCGCTGGGGCACGAGCATGTACCGGGTCCGCTCGTGAGCAGGGTAGAGCGTCGAGCGCCCCAGCCAGTGAGTGTCTAAGTGCGTGACAACGCCCGCGAACAGCGGCGGACAAGCGCGGACGTCCGTGGACCATCAGCGCTGGTGAGAGGCCCACCACGCCAAGGTCAGACGCCCACTCCAGTTGCTTCGGGACGAAGAGGTCGTGGGTTCAAATCCCGCCACCCCGACAGCCAAGTAACAGGTCAGAGGGCCCTTACCGATTCGGTGAGGGCCCTCTGGCTTTTGGCGTGTCCATACCTCCTCCCGGCGATTCCCTTCAGCGCCTGGTGGAGGGCACGGAGCCGATCCCGGCCCTGGTCCTCGAACTGCTAGGGCATCGACACTGCGTGCCAGGAGCTGCAGTCGAACCGTCTTGCCGGCTCGAGCTCGCTACTCTGGCGCTCCTGTCGATGTGGAGGGGGAGGCCGTGAGGCGAGGGACATCGGAGTACGAGTCGGCCCAGGAGGCCATGGCGGAGATCCTGCTGGAGCGGGCCCGTAACGGGGACTGGCCGATCCGGTACGGGGAGCTGAGCAAGCTCCTGGAGGATGCGGGCCACAACGTCCCGGCACACAGCGTGGAGATGGATCATCTCTTGGCCGACGTCTCCCACCAGGAGAGCCCGGACGGCACAAGGGCGATGCTCTCCGCCATGGTGGTGCTGAAGGAGAAGGGGGAGCCTGGTGCGGGGTTCTACCGACTGGCCCGAGAGGAGTTCGGCCGCAAAGGCGACAACGTGACCATCTGGGGTGAGGAGATGAAGCTCCTGGCCCGTGACTTCAGGCAGAGCTGAAAGTGGTCACCGAGCAGGCCTGGCGAGCCTTGGGCTCCTGAGCCCACCCAGATGACAGAACTTTCTCCGGTACCGGCTGGGGACCTCTGCCATTCCCGCGTGCACCGAAGCATGCCGGAGGCGGGACCGTCAGCGGCGATCCCGGCATTGTTCGACCGGCGGCGGAACAGATTGCGTGTCCTTGCCCTACACGGCCCTGGGCCTACTGGTCTGGGCGTTGTCCGGCCAACAGGCAGCTTTCACAGCGCGAACCCGCCCGAAGCGACCACACTGCCCGGCCTTCATCTGCGACGCATGCCGCCGACAGGTCGTCGGCGCACCCCCCCGCCCTCTGGAGCGCCGAGATCACCGCCAAGCCCGCGGAGCCGGTCACGGCGGAGTTGGGGAACTTATCGCCGACGCGGTGCTCGACCTGGCAGAAATGCGTTCCTCTCGACCATGCCGAGTTCGAGGACGGCGCCGTCAAGCTGTCCCTCCACGGCGTGGACCTCGGCCGCAGCGCCCATGGGCACCTGGGCAAAGTGAAGAACGCATTCGGCCGGGCGAAGGGTCGGGACGGGTCAGCTCTGCCCCCCTGGGAGCGCGTGCTGTCGATCGTCGGCGTCACTGCCATTTGACCGGAAGAGGATGAGAGCCGTGACCGTTCTGCATTCACCCGAGGCGGTGGATGCCTGGCTGTCGAATGCCGGGTGGTATCCGGGGCGCCGGTGTGACGAACTCGCCGCTGCCGAGGTGGCGCGCGTTCTGCAGGATTTCCGTGGTGACGGCGGCAGTCTTGATGTCATCGCGCCCGCTTTCGCATTCCTGCGCGAGCATGTCGGTCTTGTGGCAACCCGGCACGCTTCCACCGGAGACAGGGTGGAGTTCTATCCGCGTCTCATGTACCGGGGCGCGGCAGAGGACGTGCAAGAACTCGCCGACGGGCTGGGGAAGAAGGTCTTCCCGGTCGCGCACGACACGTTCGACGGCGGGACGGTCCTCATGGACGAGATCGGGCGGTTCTTCTATCTGCACCACAGCGGCGAGTATTTCCTCGGCTGTGACAAGCACTCGGCATTGATGAGTTATGCGCGGGGGTATCCACTCGAATACGCGGAGAATCATTACGCCTGAGCCGGCACCTGACCGGTTTCAGCCGGACGGAGCGGTGTTGGACCATTTCCCGCCCCCCCGCTGCTACGGTCGCGTGCATGCCGCTCCCGGTCTCCACTGGTCAGGCTGTCGACCTACGGGTGCAGCCCGTTGGTGAGGTTTTGGATCGTGTCGCGCGGTCTCTGGGGGTGCGGTTTCTCGGGGATACGGTGGTGCGCAAGCGTCGGACCGTGGGGGCCCGGACGGATCGCGGGACGTGGGTCCGCGTCGAGCGGCGTCCGCTCGGCAAGATCACCGGTCAGGGGTGGAACGGTGCGGAGTGTGCCGCTCGCCTGCATGGTGTCGTCCAGCCGGCATGGCAGGGATGTGTGGTGTGGCGGGACTCGGACGAAGCGGTGATGTGGCGGGCCGATGAGACTGATCTCCTGCCGGGGGCTCCTGTCGGGAACGCTGTTCTGAGTGAGGATCCCGCGCTTTCGGACGAGTGGTGGGAGGGGTTGAACGCCTCTCTGGACGCGCTGGCGGCGCAGCGGACGGGGAGGGTCGCCACGCCCGACGGCGAGAGCATCACCCAGGTGTCGGTCACCCGGTCCCTCCGGGCCGTCTTCTCCGGCGGTTTCGATACGGCCGTTCGGTGTTGGGTGCCCGCACATGGCGATCTGAACTGGGCCAACGTCACGGCCCCTGTTTTCAGTCTCTTCGACTGGGAGGACTGGGGGAACGCCCCGCAGGGGCTGGACTCCGCCTCGTTGTGGGCGAGTTCGCTTGCCGTTCCGGCTCTGGCGGATCGTGTGCGGCACGAGCGGCGGCGGGACTTCGGGACGCGGGACGGCAAGCTCATGACGTTGTTCGTCTGCTCGAAGATCCTCGGGCCGTACGCCCATCCCGATGACCCTCGATTGGAGCCTGCTCGGCGCATGGCCGAGCGGGTCGTCGAAGAGCTTCAAGGGGACATGTAGCCGGGCGCGTTGTGAGTCGTTTCGGTTCGTGAATTCAGTGAGAAGTATTGACGGTGTTCAGCGGGTCTCCCATCATCCAGTTTGCTCGGCACTTCGACCTTTGTTCGGTATTGCGAACGCGCCGGAATCGTCGGCTCAAGGATGACGAGGTCCCCATGCACGTGGAAAAGTTCAGCCGCAGGCGTCTGTCCGCGGTGTTCGCCGCCGCAATCGCGGTCCTGGCCTCTTTGGCGGCGCTGCTCGGCGCCGGCCCGGCCGAGGCGGCCACCAGTGGCACCTTGCGCGGCGTCGGTTCCGGCCGGTGCCTCGATGTGGCGAATGCCGGCCAGGCCAACGGCACGGACCTGCTGATCTGGGACTGCCACGGCGGGGCCAACCAGCAGTGGACGCTGACGGACAACAATCAGCTGACCGTGTACGGCGACAAGTGCCTGGACGTTCCGGGGCACGCCACCACGGCCGGTACGCGGCCGGTGATCTGGTCCTGCAACGGCGGTGCGAACCAGCAGTGGCGGGTGAACGCCGACGGCACGGTCGTCGGCACGGAGTCCGGACTGTGTCTGGAGACCGCGGGCGCCGGTACGGCCAACGGCACGGCGGTGCAGATCGGTACGTGCAACGGTGGCAGCAACCAGAAGTGGACCGGCCTGACCGCGCCGGGTGGCGGCACGTGCGCGCTTCCGTCGGCCTACCGGTGGACGTCGACCAATGCGCTGGCGCAGCCGGCCCACGGGTGGACCTCGCTGAAGGACTTCAGCACCGTGACGTACAACGGCAGGCACCTGGTCTACGGCTCGAACGTGTCGGGCGGGACGTCGTACGGCTCGATGGCGTTCAGTCCGTTCACGAACTGGTCGGAGATGGCGTCGGCCGGCCAGACCGGGATGAGCCAGTCCGCGGTGGCGCCCACGCTGTTCTACTTCGCGCCCAAGAACATCTGGGTACTGGCCTCCCAGTGGGGGGCCTCGCCCTTCATCTACCGCACGTCGAGTGACCCGACCAACCCCAACGGCTGGTCCGCCCCGCAGCCGCTGTTCACCGGCAGCCTCCCCGACGGCGCCCCGCTCGACCAGACGCTGATCGCCGACGACCAGAACATGTACCTGTTCTTCGCCGGTGACAACGGCAAGATCTACCGGGCGAGCATGCCGATCGGGAACTTCCCGGGCAACTTCGGCTCCTCGTACACCACGATCATGAGCGACACCACGGCCAACCTGTTCGAGGCGGTGCAGGTCTACAAGGTCAAGGGCCAGAACCAGTACCTCATGATCGTCGAGGCCATGGGGGCGAACGGGCGCTACTTCCGCTCCTTCACGGCCTCCAGCCTCGGCGGGTCGTGGACCCCGCAGGCCGCCACCGAGAGCAACCCCTTCGCGGGCAAGGCCAACAGCGGTGCCACCTGGACCAACGACATCAGCCACGGCGACCTGGTCCGCGACAACCCCGACCAGACCATGACCATCGACCCCTGCAACCTCCAGTTCCTCTACCAGGGCCTTGACCCCGCCTCCGTCACCCCGGGCATGCCCTACAACCAGTTGCCCTGGCGGCCGGCCGTGCTCACCCTGCGGCGCTGACCCGCCGCCCGGTCACCGGCTTCAGGAGCCCCAGCCGCGCGTCGGCCGGGGCTCCTCTGTCCAGACGGCCCGCAGATCCTCGCACCGGACGGTGATCGACGCGTCGGTGAGCGCGATCTCGTGCCGGCAGCCGCCGTCCTCGTCGGGGAGGATCTCGTCGAGGAGCACGGTGTCGGCGCTCATCCAGTCGATCGAGTGGGCGTAGTTGATGGCGAAGTGCCGCACGCCCGAGTAACCGATGCGCAGGCCGGAGTCGTGCTTGAACTTGTTCGGCGCGAACTCCAGGACCAGTCCGCCGCTCTTGTCGGTGGCGAGGCGGACCCCGGCCAGCTCCAGGTCCTTCACGCAGCGGGTGGCGCCCGCGATGTCGTAGTGGCCGGGGTCGGTGGCGAAAGCCCGGGCGCCCGGGGGCAGGCCGGCGCGCAGCCGCGGCAGCTCGGCCAGGTACGCACTCGCGTCCACCTGGAAACCGCCGTCGTCCCAGACGGCCGTGACGTACTCCATGTCCGCCCTTTCCAGAGCCCTGATCCCCCGCGACTGTGGAAGTCTGCCCGACTCGCGGCAGGGTCCTCTCCGCCACGCACGCCTGACGCCACCGTGGCGCCATGCGGTGTCACCTTGGCGTCATACGCGGGCGTCTTTCCGGCCCGCAGGCTCCCCTGACGTCGATCAGTAGGGCTTCCCGGGAGCCTCGCACCAGTTCTGACCTGGGAATACCAGGTGGCTGCATCACCCGTGGCCCCATCCGTGGCACCACGGGGTTGCCTATGGCGCCACGATGGTGCCATGATGGCGTCATGGACCTCACGCCCTATGTCGAAACCCTCCGCCGCGAACTCGCGGTGGCCGCTGAAGCCGGTGGGGAGGATGCCCGGGAGCTGGCCGAGAGGCTGACCGCTCCGCTGGAGTCGGCGGCTCGGCTGACCATGCTGAACGTGCTGTCCGCCGCCATGGACGAAGTCACCCGGGAGCTTGCCCCGGGGTCGGTGGACGTGCGGCTGCGCGGGCTCGACCCGGAATTCGTGGTGGCACTGCCGGCCGTCGAAGCCGGGGGCCCCGCGGAGGCGGCCGCGCCCGTCGAGGCTTTCAAGGCGCCGGCCGAGGCGGACGAGGGCGGGACCGCCCGCGTCAATCTGCGGCTGCCCGCCCAGCTCAAGGCCCGGGCCGAGGAGGCCGCGAGCCGCGAGGGGCTCTCGGTCAACGCCTGGCTCGTACGGGCCGTGTCGGCCGCGGTCGACGGCGGCTCCCGGCCCCGCACGCCGGAGAAGAGCCAGACCGTCGGACAGCGCTTCACGGGCTGGGTGCGCTAGCCGCAGCCCGCCCGCTCCACTTCACTCACACCACGTCCCACCTGCGGGGACGTTCCCAAGACTCACGAGGACGGGACAGCCATGCCTTCTTTCGACACTCCCGAACCGATCTCGGTCACCGCGCGGGTGGACGCCGGTTCCATCCAGTTCACCGCGAGCGACCGCCTCGACACCGTGGTGGAGGTGCGGCCCCGCAACCCGAAGAAGGACCTGGACGTACGGACGGCCGACCAGACCGAGGTCTCCTGCGCGAGCGGCGCGCTGACCGTCCGGACGCCCAAGTCCAACCTGTTCGGCCGCACCGGCGTGGTGGACGTGACGGTCGAACTGCCCGCCGGCTCCCGCGTCGACATGACCGGGGCCTGGACCCAGGTGCTCGGCGAGGGCCGGCTCGGTGAGGTACGGGTGAAGACCTCGTCCGGCGATGTCCGCCTGGACGCGACCGGCCCGCTGGAGCTGACCGCCTCGCACGGCTCGATCACCGTGGAGCGGGTCGAGGGCCGGGCCGAGATCAGCACCAGCACCGGCAGCCTGCGTGTCGGCCTCCTCGACGGCCCGGCCGTGCTGAAGAACTCGCACGGTGGCACGAGCGTCGACGTCGCGACCGGCGCGCTGCGGGTGAGCAACGCCAACGGTGACATCGAGGTGCGGCGCGCCGAGGACTCGGTCACCGCCACCACCGCCCACGGCACCGTGCGCGTGGGGGACGTCGCCCGCGGCACCGTCCAGCTGGAGACCTCCTACGGCGCCATCGACCTCGGCATCCGCGAGGGCACGGCCGCCTGGCTCGACGTCAGCTCCGGGGCCGGGCAGGTGCGCAACGGGCTCACCGCCTCCGGCGCCCCGGACACGGCCGAGGACACCGTCCAGGTCCGCGCCCGCACCCGCTACGGCAACATCGACATCCGCCGCGCCCGGAGCTGAGCACCGGGCCACGGGCCCGCCGGCCTCCCCGCCCGCTTCCTCCGCTTCTTCGGCTTCCTCCGCCGGCTCTGCTTCCTTCTGCTTCCTTCTACTTCCTCGGCTCGAACGGGAGGGCTCCATCGACATGTCTGTCATGCCCACGTCCAACACGGAGCGGTCGGCCGCCGCCATCTCCGCCACCGGACTCCGCAAGTCGTACGGCGACAAGACCGTCCTGGACGGCATCGACCTGCACATCCCCGCCGGCTCCGTGTTCGCGCTGCTCGGACCGAACGGCGCCGGCAAGACCACCACCGTGAAGATCCTCTCCACGCTCGTCACCCCCGACGGCGGGCAGGCCCGGGTCGCGGGTCACGATCTCGCCACCGCACCCCAGGCCGTACGCGCCGCGATCGGGGTCACCGGTCAGTTCTCCGCCGTCGACGGGCTGATCACCGGCGAGGAGAACATGCTCCTCATGGCGGCTCTGCACCATCTGCCCAAGCGCGAGGGGCGGCGGGTCGCCACCGAACTGCTGGAGCGGTTCGGGCTGGCCGAGGCCGCCAGGAAGCCCGCCCAGAGCTACTCCGGCGGCATGAAGCGCCGTCTGGACATCGCCATGACCCTCGTCGGCGACCCGCGGATCATCTTCCTCGACGAGCCGACCACCGGCCTCGACCCGCGCTCCCGGCACACCATGTGGCAGATCGTCCGCGAGCTGGTCGCGGACGGCGTCACCGTCTTCCTCACCACGCAGTACCTGGAGGAGGCCGACCAGCTCGCCGACCGCATCGCCGTGCTCAACGGCGGGCGGATCGCCGCCGAGGGCACCGCCGACCAGCTCAAGCGCCTCGTCCCCGGCGGACATGTGCGGCTCCGCTTCACCGACCCGTCCGCGTACCGGTCCGCCGCCTCCGCGCTGCGCGAGGCCACACCGGACGACGAGTCGCTGGCGCTGCGCGTCCCCAGCGACGGCAGCCAGCGCGAACTGCGCTCCCTGCTCGACTGGCTGGAGGCCACCGGCATCGAGGCGGACGAGCTGACCGTGCACACCCCCGACCTCGACGACGTGTTCTTCGCCCTCACCGCCGGCGCCGACCAGCCGGCCCTGTCCCCGGAGGATGTCCGATGAGCTCCCTCTCCCTCGCCGTGCGCGACTCCTCGACGATGCTGCGCCGCAATCTGCTGCACGCCCGCCGCTACCCGTCGCTGACGCTGAACCTGCTGCTCTCGCCGGTCGTCCTGCTGCTGCTCTTCGTCTACATCTTCGGTGACGTGATGAGCGCGGGCATCGGCAACGGCGGGGCGGACCGGTCCGCGTACCTCGCCTATCTCGTCCCCGGCGTCCTGCTGATGACCATCGGCAGCACCACGATCGGCAGCGCGGTGTCCGTGGCCACGGACATGACCGAGGGCATCATCGCCCGCTTCCGTACGATGGCGATCCACCGCGGGTCGGTGCTCGTCGGGCACGTCGTCGGCAGCGTGCTCCAGTGCGTGATGAGCGTGGTGCTCGTGGGGGCCGTCGCGGTGGCCATCGGATTCCGGGCCACGGACGCCACCGCCCTGGACTGGCTCCTGGCCGTCGGGCTGCTCACCCTCGTCTCCGTGGCGCTCACCTGGATCGCGGTCGGCATGGGCCTGTCCAGCCCGAACGCCGAGGCGGCCAGCAACAACGCCCTGCCGCTGATGGTGCTGCCGCTGCTGTCCAGCGCGTTCGTGCCGGTCGACGCGATGCCGGGCTGGTTCCAGCCGATCGCCGAGCACCAGCCGTTCACCCCGGCCATCGAGACCCTGCGCGGGCTGCTGCTCGGCACCGAGATCGGTCACAACGGGTGGCTGGCCGTCGTCTGGTGCGTCGGGCTGGCGGTGCTCGGCTACGTCTGGTCCACCTCGCTCTTCGCCCGCGAACCGAAGTAACGGCCGTCCCCGCTGACGCGTCCCGCTCCGGGGCGGTGTACGTCCGGCACCACGCCGGCGTGCGCCGCCCCGAAACCGTTTGCCCGCCGGTCCGGCCGAGCGTCGAAGAGTCGTGGGCGCGCGTCAGGGTCACGTCAGGAGTCCCGGTTCCGGCTTGCCCGGGGTGTGCGGGACGGCTTCGATGGACGGCGTGAACAGCGCCCGGCTCCTCCCTGGCCGGCGCCGCCGGTGTCGCGTCCCGCCGACGCCGGCTTCCGCGGTCCGAGGGGCGCCGAGCGGCTCCGGCGCCCCTCGGCCTCCCCTCGCGGTGCCCGTCAGGCGGTCTTGGTGCCCGTCATGACGATGGTCACCGTCTCGGTCCCGCCGTCGTCATAGACGCGCTTGGTCAGGCCGCGGGCGGAGAAGGCGGTCGGCGAGGTGAGGGCGCCGTCCAGTGCGACGTACGCCGTTCCGGTGCGCGTGCCCGGCAGCGGATGGGTGAACGCGTAGTGGAGCGTGCCGCCGTAGCCGCTCTGCCACGCGCCGGTGCCGATGAACACCGGCTTGCCGTCGGGGCCGGGGTGCGCCTCCAGCCGCAGGGTGTGGTCGGCGTAGAAGAAGAGGGTGCCCGTCGAGGCCGGGTGGTCGGACTCCTGGGTCGTCACCGACCAGGTGCCCACCGGGGAGGGCACGGTCGTGGCCGTCGCCGTGGTGGCCGTGGTGGCCGTCCCGGGTGCCGTGGCCGTCGCGGTCTTCGCCGGTGTCGCGGTCGGTTCGGCGGTCAGGGCGAGCGCGGGCTGCGGTGCGGCCACGGCCAGCGTCAGGAACCCGGCGGCCAGGGCCACGCCCACGGCGCGGCGCGCGATCGGTCCGCCGGTGGTGCTCTGCTTCTTCGGCATTGCGTACGTCCTTTCGGATCGTTTTCCCTTACACCACGCGGAAATTGGCCATCATCGCCATGTCCTCGTGTTCGAGGTTGTGGCAGTGGAGCATGTAGCGCCCCCGGTATCCGTCGAACCGCGCGAGGATCTCCACGACCTCGTACGGGCGCAGGTCGACCGTGTCCTTCCAGCCGCGGTCGCCCGCGCCGGGGGCCCCGCCGGCCCGTGACAGCACCTGGAAGTGCGCCAGGTGCAGATGGACGGGGTGGTGGAAGTCGCTGGTCAGCCGCCATCGCTCGACGGTGCCCAGGCGGGGTGTCGCCCAGGTGCGCGCCGGGTCGAAGGGGTGGCCGTTGACGGTCCACATGTCGTCCCGGCCGAGCCGGAAGTCGAAGTGACGGGTGGTCACCGCCTGTTCGGCGCGCAGCGTCCCGGGCCGTGACAGGCGGGTGGGGATCCTGCTGTCGTCGCGGCCCCTTCCCCGGCCGGTGACGTGGAACCGCATGACGTCGCGCATCGCCCCGTCCGCCAGGGTGTTGACGAGGGTGACGGTGGTGTCCGGCGCGCAGGCGGAGAGGTCGAGGACGACGTCGTAGCGCTCGGCCGGGGCCATGGTGAGCGTGGGGAGGGTCTGCGGGCGGGCCAGCAGTCCCTGGTCGCTGCCGACCTGGACGAAGGGCAGGCGGCGGCCGTCGGAGGTGGTGAGCGCCAGCCGGTAGCGGCGCGCGTTGGCGGCGTTCAGCAGCCGCAGCCGGTAGCGGGCCGCGCTCACTTCCAGGTACGGCCAGGGGCGGCCGTTGACCAGTTGTACGTCGCCGAGCACGCCGTCCATGTAGCCGGACCGGACGCCGGGGGTGCGGGTGAGGGTGGGGTCGAGCGACGGGTAGCGGAAGGCGCCGTCGGCGTCGAAGGAGCGGTCGCAGAGCATCAGCGGGATGTCGCGGTCGCCCTTCGGCAGCGGCAGCGCGTCCTCCTCGTCGTCGTCCACGAGGAAGAACCCGGCGAGCCCGCGCCAGACCTGCGGGCCGCTGAAGTCCATGCGGTGGTCGTGGTACCAGAGGGTGGCGGCCCGCTGCCGGAGCGGGTACGTGTACGTGCGCGTGCCGGTGACGGACCCGTCCCCGGACATCGTGCCGCCGTGCGTGCCCGCCATCCCCCGCATGGGGTGCGCGGGGTCCTCGCGGTGCCCCGCCGGGTGCAGCAGGTCGGTGGGGTAGCCGTCGGAGCCGGGCGGGGTGACGCCGCCGTGCAGATGGGTCGCGGTTGGCGTGGGCAGGGTGTTGGTCAGCCGGAGCCGGACCGGGCGGCCGGAGCGGGCGCGGAAGGTCGGGCCGGGGAAGGTGCCGTCGTACGACCAGATCTCGGTGCGGGTGCCGGGGAGGATCTCCACGGAGGCGCGCCGCTGGGTCACCTCGTACACGTCCGTGCCGGGTACGTCCGTGCCGTGCGTGGGCTTCGCCACGGCGGGCACGGTCAGCGGCAGCGTGAACGGGCGCGGCAGTTCCACCTCGGGGTCGCTGGCGAGCAGGACGCCGGTCGAGGGGCGGTCCGTGCCGCAGCCGGCCAGCCCGCCGAGCGCGACCGCGCCGGCGCCGCCCGCCGCCAGGCGAAGGAAGCCGCGGCGAGAGGGAGCGGGTACCGGGGCAGGGACGGGCGCGGTCATCGGTGCAGCGCCTTGAGCGTCCGGACGGGCAGGGTGAGGGTGAACGCCCAGACCGTCATCGTGCACGCGCCGCCGAACAGGGCGACACCGAGCGGGATGTGCAGCAGCAGGTTCCGCGAGTACCCGGCGATCTGCTGAACGACGATCAGCACGAGGAGGGCGGCGCCGAGGACCGTGGGCCAGACCCGGTTCGCGCGCGCCCTCCAGGCGACGGTGGCGGCTGCCGTCTCCGCCACGAGCATCATCGTGAGAACGTGCGCGTTGACGTCGTGGGCGGTGAGCAGTCCCACGTCGCCGTTGACGAACAGCCCGGCCAGCGCGGCCTGGACGAGGGTGTTGACGGTGAACAGCACGGAGACGATCCGGAAGGCGATCACCGGCCGGTGCGCCCAGCGGGCGGGTGGCCGGTCACCGGCCGGGCCGGGACGCCGTAAGTCCCGGGGACCGGATCCGCCCGAGTCGGAGGTGGGGGGCACGGCCTGCGCCGCGGCTTCTGAGGAGGATCGCTGCATCACGGATTCCGGTGCGGGTACGGGCTGACGGGTGGGGGGAGAGAGACGCGCGCCCAGGGCACGCGGCGCGGAGGTGTCACGCACGTACGGGCTCGAGCGGCGCGCGAATGGGAGGGGCGCGGGTGGCAGGGGCGCGCGGGCGGGAGTACGTACGCTCCCTCCCCGCCCCCGCGAACGCCCACCGCGCGCCCCGCGAACGGACGCCCGCTCCGCGCCGCCGAAGCCGCAGAAGTCGCCGAAGCCGCCGGTGTCAGTGGCCGCGGACGCGGGACAGGTTCAGCGGGTAGTTGAGGCCGCCGGTCACGGGGAGGGTCGCCCCGTTGATCCACTCCGACTCGGGGCGCGCCAGCAGGGACACGGCGTCGGCGATGTCCTGCGGGGTGCCGAGCCGCCCGGCCGGCGTGGCGTTGGCCAGCGCGTCGCGCGCCGGCTGCGGGACCACCGAGGAGGCGTCGGTGAGGACGAAGCCCAGGGCGAGGCCGTTGACGGTCACGCCACCGGCGCCGAACTCGTCGGCCGCGTACCGGACGTAGCCCTCCAGCGCGGCCTTCGTCACTCCGTGCGCGGCGAGGCCGGGCGCGGTCGGGCCCCAGGACGAGCCGCTGGAGATGACGACGAGCCGGCCGTACCCCCGCTCCCGCATCGCGGGCACGAAGGCGGTGGTGAGCCGGTGCAGCAGGACGACGTCGTTGCGGACCTTGTCGCCGAGCGCGGTCGGGTCCATGCCGGCCAGCGGCACGCGCGGGTACGAGGCGCAGGCGTTGCTGACGACGACGTCGAGGTGGTCCACCCGTTCCCGCACGGCGGTGACCAGTTCCTCGGCGCCGTCGGCCGCGTCCAGGTCGGCCCTGAGCACCGTGGCCTTTACACCTTTTTCCTCGCACGCGGCCGCCACGGCCTTGGCCTCGTCCAGCGAGCTTCGGTATGTGAGCACGACGTCGGCCCCGAGCCCGGCGAGGGTGGTGGCCGTCGCGGCCCCGATCCCCCGGCTACCGCCTGTCACCAGCGCGATCCTGCCCTGAAGCGGGCCGGATGCGGAGACGCTACGAGTCATCGGCAAGGCACCTCTATTCGACTGCGTCGCTTCCTGGTAATTAAACGACCAGGAAGATAATGGCCAGCAGCTAGGGTAGACCCATGGGTGATCGCCAGCAAGCCGTCGATCGCGTCGACGTGATCATGAAGCAGGTCGCGCAGGTCTCGACGGCGCCCGACCTGACGTCCAAGGAACTCTGCCAGCGGATTCAGCGCGTCGCCCACCATCTGGAGACCCGGCTCCGCCGTGAACTGGCCGTCTTCGGCATCGAACCCTGGGAGATCGAGCTGCTCGCCTCCCTGCGCCGGGTCGGGCCGCCCCACCAGGTGACCGCCGGTTCGCTCCAGGACATCATGCAGCTGACCACCGGCGCCGTCACCAAGCGCGTGGCCGCCCTGGAGAAGAAGGGGTGGGTGCGCCGGGAGGTCGACGCCGGCGATCGCCGCCAGGTACTGGTCTGCCTCACGGACGAAGGGGAGCAGCGGGCGCTCGAGGTCTTCGCCACCAAGACGGAGACGGAGGCGCGGGTGCTGTCCGCCCTCGACCTCGACACCCAGCGGCGGCTCAACGACGATCTGCGCACGCTTCTGATCGACCTGGAGGGAGCGGTCCGCACCTGACCGCTCCCCCTCGCCGCGTCCTCGGTCCCGTCAGTCCGTGATCTCGCAGATGGCGGCGCCGGAGGTGAGGGAGGCGCCGACCTCGGCGGTCAGGCCCTTGATGGTGCCCGCCTTGTGGGCGTTGAGGGGCTGTTCCATCTTCATGGCCTCCAGGACGACGACCAGGTCGCCCTCCTTGACCTGCTGGCCTTCCTCGACGGCGATCTTGACGATGGTGCCCTGCATGGGGGAGGTCAGGGTGTCGCCGGAGGCGACGGGCCCGGACTTCTTCGCCGCGCGCCGCTTGGGCTTGGCCCCGGCCGCGAGCCCGGTGCGGGCCAGGCTCATGCCCAGGCTGGAGGGCAGGGAGACCTCCAGGCGCTTGCCGCCGACCTCGACCACGACCGTCTCACGCGCCGCATCCTCGTCGGCCTCGGCGTCGGCGGGGGCGGTGAAGGGCTTGATGTCGTTGACGAACTCGGTCTCGATCCACCGGGTGTGGACCGTGAACGGCTCGCTGGAGCCGGTGAGTTCGGGGGCGAAGGCGGGGTCGGTGACGACCTTGCGGTGGAAGGGGATGGCGGTGGCCATGCCCTCGACACGGAACTCCTCCAGCGCGCGGGCGGCCCGCTGGAGGGCTTCCTTGCGGGTGCGGCCGGTGACGATCAGCTTGGCCAGCAGGGAGTCCCACGCCGGGCCGATCACACTGCCGGCCTCCACGCCCGCGTCCAGACGCACGCCCGGGCCGGAGGGGGCTTCGAAGGTGGTGACGGTGCCGGGGGCGGGCAGGAAGTTACGGCCCGGGTCCTCACCGTTGATACGGAACTCGAAGGAGTGACCGCGCAGCACCGGGTCGTCGTAGCCGAGGGGTTCGCCGTCGGCGATGCGGAACATCTCCCGGACCAGGTCGATGCCGGCGACTTCCTCGGTGACCGGGTGCTCGACCTGCAGGCGGGTGTTGACCTCCAGGAAGGAGATCGTGCCGTCCTGCCCGACCAGGAACTCACACGTGCCCGCGCCCTCGTACCCGGCCTCCTTCAGGATGGCCTTCGACGCCCGGTACAGCTCCGCCATCTGCTCCTCGGACAGGAACGGTGCGGGAGCCTCCTCGACCAGTTTCTGGTGACGGCGCTGCAGGGAGCAGTCGCGGGTGGAGACCACGACGACGTTGCCGTGCTTGTCGGCCAGGCACTGCGTCTCCACATGCCGCGGCCGGTCGAGGTAGCGCTCGACGAAGCACTCGCCACGGCCGAACGCGGCGACGGCCTCACGCACGGCGGACTCGTACAGCTCGGGGACCTCTTCGAGGGTGCGGGCGACCTTCAGACCGCGCCCGCCGCCGCCGAACGCGGCCTTGATCGCGATCGGCAGACCGTGCTCCTCGGCGAAAGCCACGACCTCCTCCGCACCACTCACCGGGTCCGGCGTACCCGCCACCAGCGGGGCGCCGGCGCGCTGGGCGATGTGACGGGCGGCGACCTTGTCACCCAGGTCCCGGATCGCCTGCGGCGGCGGGCCGATCCAGATCAGGCCCGCGTCGAGAACGGCCTGGGCGAACTCGGCGTTCTCGGACAGGAAGCCGTAGCCGGGGTGGATCGCGTCCGCACCGGACTGCTTGGCGGCCAGCAGCACCTTCTCGATGTCCAGGTAGCTGGTGGCCGGGGTGTCACCCCCCAGCGCGAACGCCTCGTCGGCGGCCCGTACGTGCACAGCGTCGCGGTCCGGGTCGGCGTAGACGGCCACGCTCGCGATCCCGGCGTCCCGGCAGGCCCGGGCCACGCGGACAGCGATTTCGCCACGGTTGGCGATGAGCACCTTGCGCAGACTCATTTCGAGATCCCTTCCCCGGCGCACCGCACCGGCGCCAACATGGACTGCCACCCGCTCCCCATGCGTACCACCCTGGCGCCCGCCCCGATGTCGCCCATCCGGTGCCCCCGTCGCGGAGACCGGTGTGCCGGCAAGGGGCTCGCGGCGTGCGGCCGTACCCCGTGGCCCGGCAGGACACCGGAACCGGTGTCGGTGTGGTCCGTCTGGTCGATGCGTGCGCCGAGGCGGGCGCGCGGTGCCGCCACCTCGTGGGGCGCGTGGGGAGAGGACACGTGCTGCTCCGTGGTTCTGTCGTGGTCCGCGGTGGTACGTGCGTGCCGGACGGGCCGGCTACGAGGCGGTCTGCCAGCTGTGCGAGGCCAGGAATCCGGCGTTGCGCTCCAGCCGGAACCAGCGCGCGGCCGCCGGACGCGGGGCGGCCGGTTCCGCCGAGGCGCCCGCCCGCTGCGCGAGCACGGTCAGTACGGCCGTCAGGGCGGCGAGTTCCTCGGCGTCGGCCTGTCCCCGGACGATCCGGAAGAGGGGCTCAGTGGTGCTCATGGACACAGGACCTCCGTTGCCGATGTCACTGGGGCGGGTTGCCGTGCTTGCGCATCGGCAGGTCGGCGTGCTTGGTGCGCAGCATCGCCAGGCCGCGGATCAGCACCTCGCGGGTGTCGGCCGGGTCGATCACGTCGTCCACCAGGCCGCGTTCGGCGGCGTAGTAGGGGTGCATCAGCTCGGCCTTGTACTCCTCGACGCGCTGCCGGCGCACGGCCTCGGGGTCGTCGGCGGCGTTGATGTCCCGCCGGAAGATGACGCCCGCCGCGCCCTCGGCGCCCATCACCGCGATCTCGTTGGTGGGCCAGGCCAGCGCCAGGTCGGCGCCGATGGAGCGGGAGTCCATGACGATGTAGGCGCCGCCGTACGCCTTGCGCAGCACCAGGGAGATCCGGGGCACGGTCGCGTTGCAGTACGCGTACAGCAGCTTGGCGCCGTGCCGGATGATGCCGTTGTGCTCCTGGTCCACGCCGGGCAGGAAGCCGGGCACGTCCAGCAGGGTCACGAGGGGGATGTTGAAGGAGTCGCAGGTCTGCACGAAGCTCGCGGCCTTCTCGGACGCGGCGATGTCCAGCACGCCCGCCAGGGACTGCGGCTGGTTGGCGACGATGCCGACCACCTTGCCGTCGAGGCGGGCCAGCGTGCAGATGACGTTGGTGGCCCAGCGTTCGTGGACCTCCAGGTGGGTGCCGTCGTCGACGATCTCCTCGATGACGGCCCGCATGTCGTACGGCCGGTTGCCGTCGGCCGGGACCAGGTCGTACAGGGCCTGGCCGCGCCGGTCCGCCGGGTCGTCGCAGGGCACGGCCGGGGCGCTCTCGCGGTTGTTGGCGGGCAGCATCGACAGCAGGAAGCGGACCTCCTCCAGGCAGGTCTCCTCGTCGTCGTACGCGAAGTGCGCGACGCCCGAGGTCCGGGAGTGGACGTCCGCGCCGCCCAGCCCCTCCTGGCCGATCTCCTCGCCGGTCACCGCGCGGACCACGTCGGGGCCGGTGATGAACATCTGCGAGGTGCCGCGCACCATGAAGACGAAGTCCGTCAGCGCCGGGCTGTAGGCGGCGCCGCCCGCGCACGGGCCGAGCATGACGCTGATCTGCGGGATGACACCGGAGGCGCGGGTGTTGCGCTGGAAGATGCCGCCGTAGCCGGCGAGCGCGGTGACACCCTCCTGGATGCGGGCGCCGGCGCCGTCGTTGAGCGACACCAGCGGCGCACCGGCCGCGATCGCCATGTCCATCAGCTTGTGGATCTTCTGGGCGTGGGCCTCGCCGAGCGCGCCGCCGAAGATGCGGAAGTCGTGCGCGTAGACGAAGACGGTCCGGCCGTGGACCGTGCCCCAGCCGGTGATCACGCCGTCGGTGTACGGCTTCTTCGCCTCCAGGCCGAAGCCGGTCGCGCGGTGCCGGCGCAGCTGCTCGATCTCCTGGAAGGAGTCCTTGTCGAGCAGCAGCTCGATGCGTTCGCGGGCGGTGAGCTTGCCCTTGTCGTGCTGGCGGCGCGTCGCGTCCGGATCCGGGCCGCCCCGGGCCGACTCCTTGATGTCGAGCAGCTCGTCAAGCTGTTTCCTCATGGGTACCCTCCGGTTGCCTTGCCAACTGGTCGGTGGGCTCGTGGTCGTTGGCGGCCTGGTGCATGGTCGTCAGTCGGTGAGGTGAGGTGAGGCGCACGGGCAGCCGGCGCACGGCCGGGGCCGGGGGCGCCGTGCCGAGGACGGCGACCGCCGCGGTGTGGCCGTCGGCGCGGGGCAGGTCGGTGACCGTCCAGCCGTGCGGCCGGGACCGGGTGTCGGCGCCGAGGTAGTCGGCGGACGCGGGGCGGCTCAGGCCGGTGCCGATGCCCTTGAGGTACGCCTCCTTGCGCGCCCACAGCTGGGCGAACGCGCCGGGGCGTGCGCCGGGCGGCAGCCGCTCCAGTTCGGCGCGTTCGGCCGGGTGCAGCGAAGGGGCGCAGGCGTCGACGGTGCCGGGACCCGGCACCCGCTGCACATCGACGCCGACGGGGACCGCCGCCACCCCGATCAGGGCCAGGCCGTGGCTGTGCGAGAGGGAGAAGTGCAGCGGGGGCGGGGTGCCCGGGACCGCCGGGCGGCCGTGCGGGCCGCCGCACCCCGGGCACGGCTCGCGGACGAGGACCACCTCCCGCGCGGGGACGCGCAGGTAGGCGCCGAGCAGGGTGCGCAGGGCGAGGTGCGAGGCGACGTAGAGGGCCCGGTCGGCGGGCCGGCGCAGGGAGGCCGCCCGCTTCCGCTCCGCCGCGTCGAGTACGTCGAGGACGCCCGGGTCGGCGAGAGGGTCCGGGGCGGGGCGTACGTCCGGGTCGGGGCGTACGCGGGTGTCGGCCCGTACGTGAGGACCGGCCCGTACGTGAGGGCCGGGCGGGGTGCCCGGTCCGGGGCAGCGCAGCAGCCACAGGTCCACGCGCCGGCCGTCCGGCACCGGGAGCGTTTCCGGTACCGGTACGGCGTCCGGTACCGGTACCGCCCAGCGTTCCTCAGCCCGCGTACGCAAGCCGGATCCGGGGTTCCGCCGGGCCCGCCCAGCGGTTCAGGGCGTCGCGGACCGCCGCCGGGCCGGGGCCGTCGGCCGCCCAGGCGACGTACCCGTCCGGCCGGATGAGCAGCGTGGTGCGGACGTCCGCGGGGGCGGTCACGACGCGGTCGGACCAGTCCGCCACCGCCGTGCGCACGGCCTCGTCGGGGCTGAGCAGCACGAACCGGCCGGTGCCCAGGGCGCCGTCGAGCCGTCCGCCGGTCAGCCGCCCGTGGAAGAACCGGCCGACGAGCCGGTGGTCGCCGCGCTGCCGGCCGTAGGTGATACCGGTGCCGGAGACGGCCAGGCCCTCCCGGCGGCCCAGTGCCTCGCCGAGCGGGCCGAGGTGTCCGGCGAACCAGACCATCGCCTGCTGGGCGAGCCGGGTGCGTCCGCTCTGCCGGATGGCCGCGCGGACCAGGGAGCCCGAGGTGCGCAGCACCTCCTCGCCGACCGGATGGGTCTCCGCCTCGTAGGTGTCGAGCAGGGCGTCGTCGCCGTGGCCGCGCACCGCCGCCGCCAGCTTCCAGGCGAGGTTCATCGCGTCCTGCAGGCCGGTGTTCATGCCCATGCCGCCGGCCGGCGAGTGGACGTGCGCGGCGTCGCCGGCCAGGAAGAAGCGGCCCTCGCGGTACCGGGTGGCCTGGCGCTCGTCGCTGTGGAAGCGCGAGACCCAGCGCGGCTCGTGCATGCCGAAGTCCCGGCCGAGAATGGCCCGGCACAGCCGGCGCAGCTCCTCGAAGTCCACGGACTCGTCCGCCGAGCTGTCGGTGTGCCGGTTCCAGGCGAGCACGCGGTAGTAGCCGTCGCCGAAGGGGGCGACGAAGGCGAACCCGTGCTCGTTGGCGTCCACGGTGAGCAGGTCGGCGGGCGCCTCCTTCATCAGCACGTCGGCGAGGATCACCGAGCGCAGCACGGAGTCGCCGGGGAAGGGGATGTCCAGCAGCCGCCGCACGGTGCTGCGCACCCCGTCGGTGCCGACCGCGTAGGCCGCACGGTGGGTCTCCCGGGTGCCGTCGGCGGTGACGGCGTCCAGCTCGACCCCGTGCGCGTCCTGGCGCAGCCCGGTCACCTCGGTGTCGTGGCGGAACTCCACCCCGAGGGAGACGGCCCGTCGCTCCAGCACTTGTTCCACGTGAAACTGCGGGGTGATCAGCACGTACGGGTAGCGGGTGCGCAGGTGCGCGAAGTGGATGTCCAGGTCGCCGAAGAGCGGCAGGGTGGGCAGCTTGGTGCCGGTGGCGATGATGTCCTCGGCGACGCCGCGCGCCTGAAGCTGCTCCAGGGTGCGCGCGTGCACGGTGAACGAGCGGGTCAGGTTGCTCAGTTTCCGGCCGCGCTTCTCCAGGACGGTGACCCGGGTGCCGGCGGCGGCGAGGTCTCCCGCCAGCAGCAGGCCGGTGGGGCCCGCCCCGACGACCAGGACCTCGGGGCCGGTCGCCGTGCGGGGGCCCGCCGGGGGCCGCGGTGCGGACTTCGACATGTCGGTCACTCCCTCGAACTCAAGACACCGGTGCGCCGAACCAGCGGCGCAGGGCCGTCTCCGGCCGTCCCGCGCCGGAATCGGTCCAGACCACGTGGCCGTCGGGCCGCACCAGGACGGCACGCGCCCCCGAGAGAGCGGAAGGTCCGTCGGCGGTACGGAACCCGGCCGTGACGACGTCCACCCGGTCCGCCCAGCCGGCGGCGACGGCGTGCAGCTCCGCCGCGGACGGGCTGCCGGGCGCGAGGTCCAGCAGCACCCCGCGCGCCTTGCGGCAGGCCGCGTCGGGGGCCTGGTCCAGCTCGCCGTAGGGCATACGGGCGCCCAGCAGCGGATGGTCGCCCGGGCCGACGTCGTACCGGATGTCCAGGCCGCTGATCAGGCCGGCCAGGTGGGCGCGGGTGTGACGGGTGTGCGCGGGGTCGATCAACTCGCGGAAGACCTCGCGCAGCGCCTCGACGTCCGGGCCGCCGAGCAGGAACGTCGACTGGGCGCGGATGGTGCTCAGCACCCGCTCGCCGACGGCGTGCCGCTCGGAGTGGTACGTGTCCAGCAGGCCGTCCGGGGCCCGGCCCCGGATCTCGGCGGCGAGCTTCCAGCCGAGGTTGACCGCGTCCTGGAGACCGAGGTTGAGGGCCTGTCCGCCCACGGGCATCTGGACGTGCGCGGCGTCCCCGGCGAACAGCACGCGGCCGTCGCGGTAGCGCGCCACCTGCCGGGAGGCGTCACCGAAGGCGTTGAGCCACAGCGGGGTGCCGCCGCCGATGTCCTCGCCGGTCACGCGCTTCCACACGTCGACGACCTCGGCGAAGGCGGGGGCGCCGGTGCGCGGCCGGGCCGCGCGGCCGAACTCGTGCACCATCACCCGGGTGACGCCGTCGGGCCGGCGGGCGGCGATGGCCAGGCCCCGCTGGAGCCGCTGGAAGCGCCGGTCGGGGATGTCGATGCCGGCGACGTCGGCGCGGATCAGCTCGCGGGTGGCGTCCTGCCCGGGGAAGTCGGCCCCGGTCAGCTCGCGCACGGTGCTGCGCTCGCCGTCGCAGCCGACGACGTAGCGGGCGCTCACCCGGACGGGCCGGCCGTCGGGGCCGGTGGCCTCGGCCTCGGCACCGGTGTCCGTGACGGTCAGCGCGCGCAGTTCGTGGCCGCGGCGGACGGTGGCGCCGAGGGAGAGCGCCCAGGCCTGGAGCAGTTCCTCGGTGCGGGTCTGCGGGACCTTCCACTGGCCGGGGTACGGCGTGGGCAGGGTGAGGTCCAGCGGGACGCCGCCGAAGTGGCCCATCACGTCGTTCGGCGGGGTGCCGAGCGCCTCGAGCAGGCCGCGCGCGGCGAGGATCTCCATGGTGCGGGCGTGCAGGGTCGTCGCGCGGGACTCGGTGGTGGGCCGGGGCAGCCGATCCAGCACGACCACCTCGGCGCCGCCGAGGCGCAGTTCACCGGCGAGCATCAGCCCGACCGGGCCCGCGCCGACGACGAGGACGTCAGTCCGCATGGTTCCGCCGTGCTTCGGCGTAGTCCTTGGCGTGGCCGAGGGTGGCGCGGCTGTTGGTGCTCAGCGCGCTCTGCACGTAGGCGCGGGCCTCGGGGATGCCGGCGTCGGGGCCGAGGATCCGCGTGATGTTGTCGGTGTTGAGGACGACGGTGTGCTGGGAGGAGGCCGACACCCCGTCCGCGTCCTCGGTGAAGGTCCAGTAGCCGGTGTGCAGGTTCATCAGCGCGGGCAGCGTGACCTGCTTGTAGGCGATCTTCCGGTGCGGGAAGCAGACCCGGTACGACTTGGTGGTGTGGGTCGAGCCGTCCTTGGCCCGGGTGTCCATCTCCAGGGTCTGCAGGCCCGGGTACTCCTCCTCGCAGCGCACGCTGGCCACGTGCGGCAGCCGCTCGGACCACAGGTGGGCGTCGTTGATGAAGTCGTACACGTCCTTGGCCGACCCGTCGATGCGGACGGTGTCCTCGAAGGAGAAGGTGATCTCCCGCGCGGCGTGCGCGAACTCCACGTTGGTCTTCAGCGAGGCCAGCTCGGTGCGGGAGTTGCGGTCGACGGCCTCGTCGATCCAGGCCAGGCCGGCCGGGTCGTCGTCGACGGCGCGGTAGTCGTGCAGCAGCCGCACCCGGGCCGCGGACTCGCCGGCCGGCTCGATGATCCAGGTGCCGCCCATGGCCGCGACCGGCGGGGCGGACACCTCCTGGCGGAAGGTGATCACAAGGCCCCGCGGTTCCAGGGTGCGGCGGGACGTCCAGTTCTTGGCCTCGCCGTTGGCGGTGGCCCAGATCCGGATCCGCTCCTCGGTCTCCCCGCCCTCCAGGCGGTCGGCGAAGATGGTGGGCGGGAAGATGCGCGGCCAGTTCTCCACGTCGGCCAGCAGCCGGTACACCGCCTCGGCCGGGGCGGCGATGGTGATCTCGTGCTCGACCTCACGGGTGGTCATCGCGGTAGCTCCTAGGAAGGCGGGGGATCAGAAGTTGCCGAGGCCGCCGCAGACGTTGAGCGCCTGGGCGGTGATGGAGGCGGCGGTGTCGGAGGCCAGGTAGCCGACCAGCCCGGCGACCTCCTCGGGGGTGGAGTAGCGGCCGAGCGGGATCTTGGACTGGAACTTCTCCAGGATCGCGTCCTCGGTGGTGTCGTAGGCGGCGGCGTAGCCCTGGCGCACCCGCTGGGCCATCGGCGTCTCGACGTAGCCCGGGCAGACCGCGTTGACGGTGATCCCGGTCGGGGCCAGCTCGTTGCCGAGGGCCTTGGTGAAGCCGACCACGCCGTGCTTGGACGCCGAGTACGGGGCGCCCAGGACGACGCCCTGCTTGCCCGCGGTGGAGGCGATGTTGATGATCCGGCCCCAGCTCTTGTGCCTGAGGCCACCGGTGTTCAGCACCTCGCGGGTCAGCCGGAACACGCTGTTGAGGTTCGTGTCGATCACGTCGTGCCACAGCTCGTCGGCGATGTCCGCGGTCACTCCGCCACCGCTGCGGCCGGCGTTGTTCACCAGCACGTCCACCGTGCCGAACCGGTCCACGGCCGCCCGCACGAAGGCGTGGACGTCGGCGTCGGAGCGGACGTCCAGCGTGGCGCCGTCCGCCTCCAGGCCGGCGCTCTGCAGTTCCTTCACGGTCGCGGCCACGTTCTCGGCGCTGCGCGCGCCCAGGAACACCCGGTGCCCCTGCTCGGCCAGCAGCCGGGCCACGGCCAGACCGATGCCGCTGGTCGCCCCGGTCACCAGGGCGACCCGCTTGTCCTGCGCCATTGTTTCCTCCTGCGGATCTCGATGCGGAAAAGGGCCGCCGCCGGACCGGGGGTGGTTCCCGGCCGGTCCGGCGGCGGGGCCGCGAGGGTCGTTCGCGACCGGTGTCGGGCGACGGCGCCCGGGTCAGACCGCGGTGGGCTGACCGATGTGCGCGTTGACGACCTCGATGAGGGCACGCGGGGTGGTGGCGTCGGTCAGCGCGGTGTCGTCCAGCGTGATGCCGAACTCGCGCTCGATGCGGCCGCCGGTCTCCAGCAGCGCCAGGGACTCGTAGCCCAGCGCCTCGAACTCGGAGTCGAGGAAGTCGGCGCTGTCGAGGTCGACGCTCTCGTCGGCGCCGGCGCCTTCGAGGAGGATGCGCTTGAGGTCGTCGACGGTGAATTCCTTGGTGGCCATGGGGATTTCCTTCTTCCGTGTACGAGCGGGACGGCGCCCGCGCTTGTTCGAACAAGCGGGAAGGCCCCGCCGAGGGATGGTCAGTGGGTGGCGCGGACCACGAGCGCGGAGTTGAACCCGTTGAAGCCGCGGGCCAGCACGAGCGCCGTGCGCACCTCGGCCGGGCGGGCCTCGCCGGTGACCAGGTCCAGGTCGTAGCCGTCGGCCGGCTCGACGTTCGTGGTGGGCGGGATCAGCCCCTCCTCGATGGCGAGCAGCGCGGTGGCCACGTCCAGCGGGGCGGCGCCGGAGTACAGGCGGCCGGTCATGGTCTTGGGCGCGGTGACCGGGACGCCGCGGGCGCCGAAGACGGCGGTGAGCGCCTCGGCCTCGATGCGGTCCAGCTCCGGGACGGCGGCGGCGTCGGCGAACACCACGTCCACCTCGTCCGGGGCCGCGCCCGCGTCCGCGAGGGCCAGCTCGATCGCCTTGCGCAGGCCCGGCGGGCGGCCGCTGCCCGGCTTGGGGTCGAACGTGGAGCCGTAGCCCGCGATCTCGCCGTAGGTCCGGGCGCCCCGGGACCGGGCGGCCTCGGCGTTCTCCAGGATGAGGATCGCGCCGCCCTCGCCCGGGACGTGCCCGCGCGCCCCGGCGTCGAACGGCAGGTAGGCGCGCTCGGGGTCGTCGCTGGTGCTCAGCCGCTTGCCGGCCAGCTGGGCGACCCACCCCCAGGTGCACACGGACGCGTCCATGCCGCCGGAGACGATCAGCCGGGTGCCCTTGCGGATCTGCCGGCGGGCCTGGGCGAGCGCGTCGAGGCCGCCCGCCTGCTCGCTGACGACGACGCCGCTGGGCCCCTTCATGCCGTTGCGGATCGAGATCTGGCCGGAGTTGACCGCGTAGAACCAGGCGAAGGACTGGTAGGCGCTGACGTGCTGGCCGCCCTTGCTCCACAGCGCCTGGAGTTCGCGCTGGCCGAACTCGAAGCCGCCCGAGGAGCTGGCGGTGACCA
Organism: Streptomyces sp. DSM 40868; assembly: GCF_011820545.1. Taxonomy (NCBI): domain Bacteria; kingdom Bacillati; phylum Actinomycetota; class Actinomycetes; order Kitasatosporales; family Streptomycetaceae; genus Streptomyces; species Streptomyces sp. DSM 40868. The sequence goes on along the minus strand of NZ_CP050504.1, from coordinate 4,838,100 downwards.
CGCCCATGTCGAACTCGGGCAGCTCCTGCGGCTTGACCCCGGCGTCGGCGAGCGCCCAGTCGGCGGCCACGAGCGCGAGCCGCGTCATGTGGTCGGTCTGCGGCAGCAGCCGGCTGGGCAGGTGGTCGCGGGCCTCGAAGCCGGGGACCTCGCCGGCCAGCCGGGAGGGGTACTGCGAGGGGTCGAAGCGGGTGATGCGGCCGATGCCGCCCTTGCCGGTCCGGGTCGCCGCCCAGTAGTCCTGGGTGCCCAGGCCGTTGGGGGCCGCGACGCCCAGTCCGGTGACCACCACCTTCGTGGCCGTGCCGGTCATGCCACGCTCCTCTCGGGCCGGGCGAGCACCATGGCGCTCTGGAATCCGCCGAATCCGCTGCCGACCGTCAGGACGGTGTCCGTGCGGTGCTCGCGGGCGGTGAGCGGCACGTAGTCCAGGTCGCACTCCGGGTCGGGGGTGTGCAGGTTGGCCGTCGGGGGCACGACGTTGTGCTCCATGGCCAGGGCGGACGCGGCGATCTCGATGGAGCCGATCGCGCCCAGCGAGTGGCCCACCATCGACTTGATGGAGGAGACCGGGGTGCGGTACGCGTGGTCGCCGAGGCTCTTCTTGAACGCGGCCGTCTCGTGCCGGTCGTTCTGCTTGGTGCCGGAGCCGTGCGCGTTGATGTAGTCGATCTCGTCGCCGTTGATCCGGGCCTCGTCGAGCGCGACGCGGATGGCCTCGGCCATCTCGGCGCCGTCGGGGCGCAGCCCGGTCATGTGGTACGCGTTGGAGCGGGTGGCGTAGCCGGCGATCTCGGCGTAGACGTGGGCGCCGCGCGCGCGGGCGCTCTCCAGCTCCTCCAGTACGAAGAAGGCGGAGCCCTCGCCGAGCACGAAGCCGTTGCGGGTGCCGTCGAAGGGGCGGGAGGCGTGCTCGGGGTCGTCGTTGCGCGGGGTCGTCGCCTTGATCGCGTCGAAGCACGCCATGGTGATAGGCGAGATCGGCGCGTCCGACGAGCCGGCGATCATGACGTCCGCCGAGCCCTCGCGGATCAGCTCCACCGCGTGGCCGACCGAGTCCAGGCCGGAGGTGCAGCCGGTGGAGACCACCGTGCTGGGGCCCTCCGCGCCCACCTGCCAGGCGACCTCGGCGGCGAAGGAGCTGGGGACCATGTGGTTGTACAGGTGCGGGACCGCGTACGTGTGGTCGACCAGGTCGAGCAGGCCGCCGTTGCTGACGACCCGGTACTCCTGGTCCAGCCCCATGGTCGCGCCGACCGCGCTGCCCACGGTGACGCCGACGCGGTACGGGTCGATGCCGGTCAGCTCGATGCCGCTGTCGGCGACCGCCTCGCGGGTGGCCACGACGGCGAGCTGGGCGGCGCGGTCCATGCGCCGTGTCTCCTGCGGGTTCAGCCCGTGTTCCTCCGGATCGAAGTCGATCTCGGCGGCGACCCGCGAGCGGAACTGGGCGGGGTCGAAGAAGGTGATGCCGCGGGTCGCGGTGCGGCCCTCGCTCAGCAGGCTCCAGAAGTTCTTCACACCGATGCCGCCCGGCGCGAGCACGCCGATGCCGGTGATGACGACGCGCCGGGGCGTCATGCGGAGGCCTCCCAGTGGTAGAAGCGCGTGGCCATCGCGTCCTTGGGCGAGCGCCACGTCTGCGGGTCGTACGCCTCGATGAACGGCTTGAGGTCCTCGCTGATCCGGATGAAGCGCGGGTCGGTCTTGGCCTCCTCGATCAGCTCGCCGCCGTTGTCGGTGTCGAAGTCCTGGAGGTGGAAGTACAGGCCCCGGTACTTGAACAGCTGACGGCGGCGGGTGCCCATGCGGTGGGGCATCTCGGTCTCGTCGAAGGCGCCGAAGAGGGCCGCGACGTCGTCACTGGCGTGCGGCTCCATCCGGGCCACGATCAACGTGCTGTGCTTCATGGTGGGTGTCTCCTCACGACGGTTCGCGACCGGACGCGGCCGGGCGCGGCCGGAGTTGCTCGGGCGGGTGACGCAAGAGATGGGGTGGTGAGGGGGCGGGCGGGGCCGTCAGCGGGACGGGCCGAACCAGCGCTCCAGGGCGGCGGTCAGCTCCCCGGGACCGCCGGGCGCGGCCCAGGCCACATGGCCGTCGGGGCGCACCAGTACGGCGGTGGCGCCGTGCGGCGGCCGGTCCTGGGCGGTGTCGTGCGGGGTCGCGGTGACGGTGTCCACGCGGTCCGCCCAGCCGGCGGCGGCGCGCCGGGTCCCGGGGTCGTCGGCGAGGTCGAGCAGCAAGCCGCGCGCGCTGTGCAGCAGGGCGGTGGTGCTGGTCTTGCCGCCGTCGGCGGTCACGAGTTCCAGGTGCGGCATGCGGCGGCCGGGCAGCGGGTGATCGGTCGCGCCGACGTCGTAGCGGATGTCCAGGCCGCTGATCATTCCGGCGAGGTGGCGGCTGACGTCCTCGTACGCGATCAGCTCGGCGAGCACGTCGCGCAGCGGCTGCATCTCGCTGCCGCTGAGGTAGAGCAGGCCCTGGGCCTGCGTGTTGGTCAGCAGCCGGCGGCCGACCGGGTGGCGCTCGGCGTGGTAGGTGTCGAGCAGCGCCTCGGGGGCCGTGCCGCGTACGACGGCGGCGAGCTTCCAGCCCAGGTTGACGGCGTCCTGGATGCCGGTGTTCATGCCCTGGCCGCCGGCGGGCAGGTGGATGTGCGCCGCGTCGCCGGCCAGCAGGACGCGTCCGCGGCGGTACTCGGTGACCTGGCGGGCGGCGTTGCCGAAGGCGCTGACCCACACCGGGGTGGCGCCGCTGATGTCCTGGTGGGTCAGGCGCTGCCAGGCGGCGGCGACCTCCGCGAAGGGCGGCGGTCCGGTGCGTTCGCGCGGGGGGTTGTCGCGCTCGCAGACGATGATGCGGTGGACGCCGTCGCCGATGGGCACCGACATGGCCATCCCGCCGGGCACGGACTCGCCGATGGGGCGGGGCCGCACCTCGCAGTCGGTGATGTCGGCGAGGTACATCTCCATGGTCGCGGCGGTGCCGGGGAAGTCGAACCCGGCGAGTCTGCGGACCGTGCTGCGGCCGCCGTCGCAGCCCACCAGGTAGCCGGCGCGCAGCCGTTCGGGGCCGTCGGGGCCCTCGATGTCGATGCGGACGCCGTCCTCGCCGGCCGTGAGGGCGACGAGTTCGCGGCCGCGCCGCACCTGGACGCCGAGTTCGGCGAGCCATGCGCCGAGCACCGCCTCCGTACGGTGCTGGGGCACGTCCTTGACGCTGAAGTGGGCGCCGTCGAGCACGCCGAAGTCGACGGGGGTGCCGCCGAAGTGGCCGAGCTTGCTGGTGACGATCTCGCCGAAGCGGGGCAGCAGTCCGCGCTGGTCGAAGACCTCCATGGTGCGAGGGGTGAAACCGAGCCCGCGGGACTCTCCGCTGGGCCGGGGAAGGCGGTCGATGACGACGATCTCGACTCCGGCGAGGCGCAGTTCACCGGCGAGCATCAGCCCCGTGGGGCCTGCTCCCACGATGACCACGGGAACGTCGACGAGGGCAGCGTCCATCCGCGCCTCCTTTCCTGTTGCGTACGTCCCGGGACGGGGAGACGCCGGTGAGGTGGCTGAGGGCACGTCATGTCGCCGCCCGCCGGGGGTACGTGGTTCCGGGCGGGCGGAGGCGACAGACGAAAGGGAAGGTGAGGGTGAGGGATACGTGCGGCGGTACGGCCGCCGAGGGTCGCGGGCACAGACGGTGAGGCCGGTTGAAGCGTCGGCGAGGTGGCTCTGCACGCCCCGGCGACTGGCGCGAGGCGGAGCGAACACCGACCTGAGGGCACACGTGTGCCGCCCGATCAGCGTGACAGGTCGGTCGGAGGATGTCAATCGCCGTGCGCGGACAACTTGTTCACGGCAGCGGGCGGGAACGGCTCGTTCACATGACGCGGTGGTGGGGGCCCAGCGACAGACTGAGCTGGGTCGCGGCGGTGGTCGTCGCGTCGATCACGTCCGGGCGGACGGGCTCGGAGTCCGGCAGGAGCACGAGGACCGCGCCGAAGACCCAGCCGTCCCACATCACGGGGGCGGCGCAGGAGTTCCAGCCGGCGATGCACTCCTCCAGGCCGATGGCGTAGCCCTGGTCGCGTATGTCGCGCAGTGAGTCCCACAGCGCGTCGTCGTCCACCAGCACGCCGGGGCCCGCCTCGGTCACGGCGGGCTCGGCGGCCACCCGTTCCTGGAGGGGGCGCGGGAGGTAGGCGAGGATGGCGCGGCCGGACGCGCCGACGCGCAGCGAGCGGGTGACGGTCAGCACCTCGCGGGGTGTCATGCCGAGTTCGGAGAGGTCGGAGTCGCCGACGGCCATGTCGACACACTGCCGCTGGGCGCCGCCGAACGGGGCGAGCGTGTAGAGGAAGGCGAGCCCGCCCCCGGTGGCGGCGCGCAGCCTGAGCAGGATCGACCGGGCGGTGTGGCGGTCGAGGGTGTGCGCCATGGCCTGCATGCCCACCAGGGCCGCCGTGGTGCCGAGTTGGTACATGCCGCGGCCGACGCGGTCGAAGACGCCCTCGTAGATGCCGGATTGCAGGATGCGGTGGACGGCGGAGTCGTCGAGTCCGGCCGCCTCGGCCAGCTCTCCGGGGCCGTGCGTCCGGCCGCGCAGCTTGAGGAACGCCTGCTGGACCCGGAACACGCGCTCCGCGTGCGTGGTGCCGCCCGCACGGACGCGCTCGCCGGTCCGTCCGTCGGCCGAAACCGCGTGCATGTCCATGGCGACCCCCGTCTCTCCACCACGCACGATCCCGGCCATCCTAACCAGACGGCCTGGTGACAATCCGTCAACAGCAGCGGTCGGGCGGGGGCCGGCCCGGCCCCCCGAACAAGGAACAAGCCGGATTTACGGACATCTGCGGACATACGACGCAAAAAGGTGAAGCCTTCCAGGGAAATCGCCGTCACATACATGGGACGTAAGGCGCAACCCCGGACATCCATCCCCCGTTTTCCCGCCCCGCGAGAAATGATCGCCGACTTCCACTTTCCCCTTTCTTTGCTTGACGAAGCCTTCGCCGCCTACGCAGACTGTGACTGCGAGCCGGGGGCCCACAGGCCAGAATTCATTCGGTTGCACGGGGGCAGTACACACTGATAAACCGCAATTTCACCGCACGTGTCCGGCACTCTCGAAACCATCGTTCAGCGCGCGTCGCGCCATTCCGCCGCGCGGCGCCCTCCTGCGCCGCAGCAGGCATCCGCGCCCGGCCGAAACCATGTCCGGCCAGCCACGACCCAACGACGGGTCCGACAAACAGCAATTCCAGTTCAAAAAACGGGGAAACGGAATGCGCCAAGTTCTGCAATTGTCAGAAACGTCGGAGGAGAAACCCAGCGCGGACGCGCTGATCCCAACTCTGCGTACCCTCGCGGAGCTTTACGAGGAATGCGGGCGGATGTTAGCGCATACTCCGCACAGCCTGCGCCAGCGTGTCACCGGAAGCCGCGCCACCGGAATTTCTCTCAACGAGAAGGCCATGGCGATACGGACGGAGACCCAGAACACGCTCGGTTCCTGGGCGCGCCTGGTGGTGGACGAGTGCGGCACGGCCGGTCCGTCCCGGGAGGGGATTCCTCCCCTGGTGTCCTTCCTCATCCGCCATTCCGGATGGCTGGCCGCGCATCCGGCGGCCGGTGACTTCGCCGAGGAGATCGCCGCGCTCGTGAGGTCCGCCCGCCGTATCGCGGGCCCCGGCCCCGCCCACCGCGTCGACCTGGGGCGCTGCCTGCGGTCCGGCTGTGCGGGCACGCTGCGTGCCGTGGTGCACGACGGGGACGACGCGACACCGGGGCAGGTGGCGTGCGACGCCGGGCACGCGCTGCCGCCGCAGCAGTGGCTGCTGGTCGCGCACCGCATGCGGCGGACCGCCTCGCGCGGCGAGCGCGTCACCCGGCGCCACGACGGTGACCGGGCCGGTGTCCGCGAGGAGGCCGCCCGATGAGCCGTACGCCACGGCGGCGCTTCGTGCCCACGGAACTCGCCGCGCTCGCGGCCGGGGTGACGGAGGCCACCATCCGCAAGTGGGCCAGCCGCGGCAAGATCACCCGCTACGGCAGCCCCCGGCGCGCCCAGTACGACCTGGACGAACTCATCGCCATCGTCGCCGACCGGTCCGAGGCCCTCGGCTGACGACCGCTCGCGGTCAGGACCCGGGCACCGTCTCCGGATCCGTCCCGGGTGCCGCCCCCGGCTCCGTCCCCGGCTCCGAGCCGGGGGCGATCAGGGTGCGGAACAGCGGTGCCGCCAGGCGCAGTACGTCGTCCAGGTCGGCCTCGGCCAGGTCGGGCATGCGCAGCAGGTACCGCTGGGTCGCGATGCCGAACATCATCGCCCCGGACAGCGCGGCGCGCAGCCGCGCGTCCGGGGCGTCGACGTTCGCCGCCACCCGCTCGACGGTCTCCTTGGTCACATGCCGGCGCAGCAGCTCCGCGGCCTCCTCGCTGGTCATGCTGGTGCGCAGCAGCACCGCCATGGGGCTGTCCGGGTCGGCCGCCCAGCTGCTCAGCATGGCGCGGAGGTAGTTGTCGACCGTGCGCGCCGGGTCCGGGGTCGTCAGCTCCTCGATCGGGACGTGCCAGCGGACCGCCTCGCGGAAGAGTTCCTGCTTGGTGCCGAAGTACTGGATGACGGACGCCTTGTCGACTCCCGCCTCGGCGGCGATGGCCCGGATCGTGGCGCGTTCGTAGCCGACCTCGGCGAACTTGCGGCGCGCGGCCTCCATGATCCGCCGGCGGGTGCGCTCGCCCTTGCGCTCCGGTTCCGCGCCCGCCTGCGTACGGCTTCCGGTCACCTGAAGTCACCGGCGTGGTGGGCCGCCCACTCGGCGTAGGTGTGCGCCGGGCGGCCGGTGACGTCCCGCACCGCCGTGGACACCGGCACCGTCGTGCCGGACTGGCGGGCGAACATGCGCAGCAGGGAGTCGACCGTCTCCGCCTCCAGGTGCCGGGTCATCCGCTCCCGGGCCGCCTCGGGCGACAGTTCCTCGAAGCGCAGTTCCCTGCCGAGCACCTCGCCGAGGATGCGTACGCGCTCGGCCTGGGTCAGCGACTGGGGGCCGGTCAGCTCGTAGGCCCGTCCCACGTGGTCGTCGTCCAGCAGGGCGCGGGCGGCCACGGCGGCGATGTCCCGCTCGTCGACGGGCGCGGTGGCGGCGTCGCCGTATGCCGCGCGGACCACGCCCTCCGCCTTGACGCCCCACGCCCACGGCAGGTCGTTGACCATGAACGGGCCGGGGCGCAGGAACGTCCACGGCACACCGGAGGCGATGACGGCCTGCTCGTCGGCCGCGTTGAGCCTGCCCATCCGCTCCCGGCTCAGGTGTTCGTCCACCACCGACTGCGAGGACAGCAGCACCACCTGCTTCAGCCCCGCCCGCGTCGCGGCGTCCAGGAACGCGCCCAGCCGGCCGTGCACGGGGAAGAGGAACGCCCGCTCCACGCCGCGCAGCGCGGAGGCGAGGGACTCGGCATCGGTCAGGTCTCCCTGGGCCACGTCGACTCCGTCCGGCAGGCCGGCGCGGCGCGGGTCACGGGTGAGCGCGCGTACCCGCGCTCCCGCTTCCAGCAGTTCGCGCACCAGGTTCCGGCCGACGTTGCCGGTCGCACCGGTCACCAGGATCATCCCTCAGCCTTTCGTCAGGGGGCGGGTGAGCCCCGGCCGACGGGGGTCGCGCAGGGCGTGTCGTACCTGCGCACGGCCGGGGCACTCGCCGACTCCCTCTCCAACAAGGGGCGTTGACGACGCTACGCCCGCCCAGGAGAAATATCAACGCCTGTTTAGTTCTAGGTCTTCCGACGTAAGACCGCAGCTCGCGCCGCTGATCCACCGTCGGTCGGCACCGGATACCGCTAACCGGCGGACGCCTCCTGCGCCCCGGCCGGCTCCCGCTCCGGCTCCGCGGACCCGGCGCCGGCCCGCTCGGTGCGGGCGGCGGCGGCCGTGACCAGCGCCGCGGCCACGGCGAAGGCGGCGCCCGCCCAGGCGATCCACACGGCACCCGTCGCACCGAGGATCCCGGCGCCCAGCGCGCTGGACAGCGAGATCGCCAGGTACATCACGGCGGCGTTGAGGGAGACGGCCAGGGGCTCGCTGCCGGGGCTGGCCAGCGCCATGACGCGCTGCTGCTGCGGCGCGGTCACCGACCAGGAGGCGACGCCGCACACCGCCGTCAGCGCGACGGCGGCCGGGTAGGAGGAGCGGACGCCGGCCATGACCGCGAACACCACCGTCAGCAGCAGCGTCGCGCCGATGACGACCGTGCGCGGCCCCTTGCGGTCGGCGAGCCGGCCCGCGGTGAGGTTGCCGGCCGTCCCCGCCAGGCCGAAGACCAGCAGCAGTACGGCCACCTTGTCACCGTCCCCGCCGGTGGCGGGCTCGAAGACGGCGCTGATGTAGGTGTAGGGCAGGTAGATGCCGATGAACGCGACCAGCGTGCCGGCCAGTACCCCGGCGACCTTGCGGTCGGCGAGCGGGGCGAGGCGCCGCCGCAGCTGGGTCGGGCCGCCCAGGGTGACGTCGGGCAGCCGCAGGGCGATGACCGGGGCCACGACCAGGGCGAGCGCGGTGACGAACCACATGGTGGCCTGCCAGCCCAGCGCCTCGCCGATGACGGTGCCGAGCGGCGCGCCCAGCGCGAGCGAGGCGGTCAGCCCCACGGTGACGATGGCGATCGCCCGGCCCCGGTGCTCGGGTCCGGCCAGGGTCGCCGCGGTCGCGCCCGCGTTGGGGGTGAACATCGCGGCGCCGGCCGCGGCGATCACCCGGGCCGCCAGGACGAGCGCGTAGTCGGGGGCGAGGGCGGTGACCACGTTGCCGACGGCGAACACGCCGAGCCCCGTGATCAGCACCGTACGGCGTGACCAGCGGGCGGTGAACGCGGCGAGCACCGGGGAGAGCAGGGCGTAGGCCAGCGAGAAGACGCTGACGAGCTGGCCCGCCGCGCCCACGGAGATGTCGAGCGAGTCACTGATGTCGGGGAGCAGGCCGGCGATGACGAAGGCGTCGGTGCCGACGGCGAACGTGCCGAGTGCGAGCACACAGGCGTGGGTCCGCCAGGCGCGCCCCTGCTGTGCGGCGGGAGGGGTCATGGAAGCACCTGAGTTTCGATGGACGTCGGGTATGTCGATGTCGATCGTAATAGAGGTTCGATGTGTATCGTAGATGTCGAGCGACATCGCCATAGTCGCGCGACCTCGCCTCCCCCGCACCGGTGCCGCCGGGCCGCGCGAGGCGGGAAGAGCCTGGAGGCAGGATGCGAACGACGGAGGAGACCCGGCTGCCGCAGCCGGACCTCGCCACGGTGGAGATCGGCACCGTGCTGCAAGCCCTCGCGGACCCGGTACGGCTGCAGATCGTGCGGTTGCTCGACACCGTCGGCGAGGCGCCCTGCGGCGCGCTGGAGCTTCCGGTCGGGCGCTCCACCGTCTCCCACCACCTGCGCACCCTGCGCGAGAGCGGCCTCGTCGAGACGCATCTGCGGGGCAACACCCGGGTCAGCCGGATCCGCCGCGAGGAGCTGGAACGGCGCTTCCCCGGACTGCTCGCCTCCGTCCTGGGTGCCACGCCGGCCGCGCAAGCGGGCACGGCCGCGAGCGACGAGGAGGGGGAACGCTAGATGGGACGGTTCGCACACCTCGCCTACACGGACAGCGTGCGCCGCGTCCAGGAGGAGCAGGGCAGCGGCCTGTTAGGGGTGCGCGCCCTCGCCCAGCCCGACACCGGACCGGACGAACTCGGCCCCGACGAGGCCGCGTTCCTCACCACCCGGGACGGGTTCTACCTGGCCAGCACGGGCGAGACCGGCTGGCCCTACATCCAGTTCCGCGGCGGCCCCGCCGGCTTCGTACACGTCCTGGACGAGCGGCGGCTGGCCTGGGCGGAGGTGCGCGGCAACCGGCAGTACATCACCACCGGGAACCTGCGGACCGACGGCCGGGTCGCGCTGTTCTTCATGGACTACGCCCGGCAGGCCCGCCTGAAACTGCTGGGCCGGGCCCGCACCCAGGGACTCGACGAGGACCCCGCGCTCACCGAACGGCTCGACCAGCCGCGCACCGACGGCAAGGTGGAGCGCCTGATGATCGTCGAGGTCGAGGGCTTCAACTGGAACTGCCACCAGCACATCACCCCGCGCTACACCGAGGAGGAGCTGGAGACCGCCCTCCGGCCCGTCCGCGCCCGCATGGACGCCCTGGAACAGGAGAACGCCCGCCTGCGCGCCCGCCTCGCCGAACTCGGCGAGCAGGACTGACCCGTCCTACCCCGGCGCGCCCCGCCCCGCCAGTCTCCGGATCGCGGTGTCCAGCCGGGCCAGCACCCGCTCCCGGCCGAGCAGTTCCAGGGACTCGAACAGCGGGAGCCCGACCGTGCGCCCGGTGACCGCGACCCGGACCGGGGCCTGGGCCTTGCCCAGCTTCAGCCCGTGCTGCTCCCCCACGGCGAGCAGGACGCCCTTCAGCTCCTCCGCCGTCCAGCCGGTGACGGCGGCCAGTCCGGCGCGGACGTCCGTGAGGATGTCCGCGGCCCCCTCCTTCATCGCCTTGTGCCACGACACCTCGTCGTCCACCGGCTCATCGAGGAACAGGAAGTCCACGTAGCCGGTGATCTCGGAGAGCCGCGTCAACCGGGTCCGGGCCAGCGGAGCCGCCGCCTCGAAGACGTCCTTGTCGAACGCCTCCGGCCGCCACGGGGCGTACGGCGCGACGAGCCACGGCACACAGGCCGCGGCGAACTGCGCGGGCGCCAGGGCGCGGAGGTACTCGCCGTTGAAGGCCGTCAGCTTCTTCACGTCGAAGAAGGCCGGGGCGGTGTTGACGTCCTCGATCCGGAAGAGCCGCTCCAGCTCCTCGTACGGCATGATCTCCCGGTCGCCGCCCGGGCCCCAGCCGAGCAGCATCAGGTAGTTCACCAGCGCCTCGGGCAGGAAGCCCTCGCCGAGGTAGTCCTCCAGCGCGACCTTGTCCCGGCGCTTGGACAGCTTCTGCCGCTTCTCGTTCACGATGACCGGCAGATGCGCCCACACCGGCGGCCCGGCACCGAGCGCCTCCCACAGCAGCTGCTGCTTCGGTGTGTTCGACAGATGCTCCTCGCCCCGGATGACCTGCGTGATGCCCTCGTCCAGGTCGTCCACGACGTTGGCGAGCAGGAAGACCGGAGAGCCGTCACCGCGGGCGATCACGAAGTCCTCGATCGCGCTGTTCGGGAACGCCGGCTCGCCGCGCACCAGGTCGGCGACGACGGTCTCCCCCTCGTCCGGCGTCCGGAACCGCAGCGCCCGCCCGGCCGCGTACCCGAGCCCCCGCTCCCGGCAGAACCCGTCGTACCCCAGGTGCTCCGACCCCGTGCGCTCCTTCAGCTGCTCCCGGGTGCAGTCGCAGTAGTACGCCCGCCCCGCCGCGAACAGCCCCTCGGCCGCCTCCCGGTGCCGGCCGGCGTTGTGCGACTGGAAGTACGGCCCCTCGAAAGCCGGATCCTCGTCATGGATGCCGATCGCCGCCAGCGCGCTGATGATGCCGTCGATCCACTCCGGCTTGTTCCGGGCCGCGTCCGTGTCCTCGATCCGCAGCACGAACCGACCGCCGGACTGTCGCGCCACCGCCCAGTTGTAGAGAGCGGACCGCGCCCCGCCGACATGGAACATGCCGGTCGGAGACGGGGCGAAACGCACACGAACCGGGTCACCAGCCATGCGCCCCAGCGTACCGAGCCCGGCCGTTCGCCCCGGCGTCTTTTTTCCGTACCGCCGGCAGCCCGCCTACGTCAGGTGCCCGACCCTGGGTGGCTCGCCTCCGGTGAGGGCGCGTCGTACGAAGGTGATCGCTGCCGTCGCGGCGGCGGTCGCGGCGAGGCTGCCGAGGGTCACCAGGCCCACGCCGATCACGAACAGGCCGCTGGCGTCGTCGGACCAGTCGTGGTACGCGACGGCGGTCAGGCCGGCCGAGGTGCCGAGGACGGCGGCGAGGGGGTGGCGGCGGGCGGTGGCCCAGTACACCGGCGCCAGCTGGGTCAGGACCAGCCCGATCACCTGCCAGACCTGGTACGGGCCGGTCGTCGTGCCGTCGGCGTGGACGTCCCGCTGCTGGTCCCAGCCCAGCCAGCCGGCCCACGCCAGGGGCGCGACCACGGCGGGCGCGAGGACCGGCAGCACCCCGAGGGCGATGCGCGTGGGTTTCCCTGCTCCTTTTCGCATACCTCCACCGTCGCGCCGCGCGCCGCCCGCGCACAGAGCGCGCCTACTCAGCCGGATCCGAGTACGTGCCCGAGTACGTGGCCGGGTCCCGGGCTTCCCGCGGCCGGGATCTAGGCTTCCCTCAGGAGGAGATTCGCTTCGTCAGTGCGGTCTGTTGAATCATGAAGGAAGCCCCGTTGAACTTCTGGTCGCTGTACAGCCACGGCTTCGCGCGCATCGCCGCGTGCACGGGCCACACCGTCATCGCCGACCCGCACGCCAACGCCGAGGCGGTCCTGCGCCAGGCCCGCCGGTGCGCGGACGAGGGCGTCGCCGTCGCCGTCTTCCCCGAGCTGGGCCTGACCGGCTACTCCATCGAGGACCTGCTCCTCCAGGACGCGCTGCTCGACCAGGTCGAGGCGGCGCTCCACACGGTCGTCGCCGGCTCGGCCGAGCTGCTGCCCGTCCTGGTCGTCGGCGCCCCGCTGCGCCACCGCCACCGGATCTACAACTGCGCGGTGGTCATCCACCGGGGCCGCGTCCTCGGCGTCGTACCGAAGTCGTACCCGCCGAACTACCGCGAGTTCTACGAACGCCGGCAGATCGCCGACGGCCACGACGAGCGGGGCGGCACCCTCCGCGTCGCCGGCGCCGAGGTGCCGTTCGGGGTGGACCTGCTGTTCGCCGCCGAGGACGTGCCCGGGCTGGTGCTGCACACCGAGATCTGCGAGGACATGTGGGTGCCGGTGCCGCCCAGCGCCGAGGCCGCCCTCGCCGGGGCGACCGTGCTGGTCAACCTCTCCGGCAGCCCCATCACCGTCGGCCGGGCCGAGGACCGCGCGCTGCTGTGCCGCTCGGCGTCCTCCCGCTGCCTGGCCGCCTACGTCTACGCCGCGGCCGGCCTCGGCGAGTCCACCACCGACCTGTCCTGGGACGGACAGACCATGATCTACGAGAACGGGGTGCTGCTCGCCGAGTCCGACCGCTTCCCGCTCGGCGACCAGTACACCGTCGCCGACGTCGATCTCGACCTGCTGCGGCAGGAACGCCACCGGATGGGCACCTTCGACGACAACCGCCGTGCCCACGCCGCGCGCACCGGGGACTTCCGGACCGTCTCCTTCGAGCTGGACCCGCCGCGCACCGACCTCGGGCTGCGCCGCCGCGTCGAGCGGTTCCCGTTCGTGCCCGCCGACCCCGACCGGCTCGCCCTGGACTGCTACGAGGCGTACAACATCCAGGTCGCCGGGCTCCAGCAGCGGCTCGCGGCGATCGGCGGGCCCAAGGTCGTCATCGGCGTCTCCGGCGGCCTGGACTCCACGCACGCGCTGATCGTCGCCGCCCGGGCGATGGACCGCGCGGGCCGCCCCCGCAGCGACATCCTGGCCTTCACCCTGCCCGGCTTCGCCACCAGCGACCACACCAAGGACAACGCGCACAAGCTGATGCGCGCCCTCGGTGTCACCGCCGCCGAGCTGGACATCACGCCGACCGCCCGGCTGATGCTGAAGGAGATCGGCCACCCCTTCGCCGCCGGCGAGCCGGTCTACGACGTCACCTTCGAGAACGTCCAGGCGGGCCTGCGCACCGACTACCTGTTCCGGCTGGCCAACCAGCGCGGCGGCATCGTGCTCGGCACCGGCGACCTCTCCGAGCTGGCGCTCGGCTGGTCCACGTACGGCGTCGGCGACCAGATGAGCCACTACAACGTCAACTCCGGGGTGCCGAAGACCTTCATCCAGCACCTGATCCGCTGGGTCGTCGCCAGCGAACAGTTCGACGACGAGACCGGCAAGGTGCTGTCCGCGATCCTGGACACCGAGATCAGCCCCGAGCTGGTGCCGGGCGAGGAGATGCAGTCCACCGAGTCCAAGATCGGCCCGTACGCGCTGCACGACTTCACCCTCTTCCAGGTGCTGCGCTACGGCTTCCGGCCCTCGAAGGTCGCCTTCCTGGCCTGGCACGCCTGGCACGACGCGGAGGCCGGCGCCTGGCCGCCCGGCTTCCCCGAGGCCAAGCGGGTGGCGTACGACCTGACCGAGATCCGGCACTGGCTGGAGGTGTTCTGCCGCCGCTTCTTCGCGTTCTCGCAGTTCAAGCGCTCGGCGATGCCGAACGGGCCCAAGGTCTCGGCCGGCGGCTCGCTCTCCCCGCGCGGCGACTGGCGCGCCCCCTCGGACGGCAACGCGGAGTCGTGGCTGCGCGACCTGGCCCGCTTCGACTTCGAGGCGGCGGCGGCCGCGGCCCGCTAGCCGCCTGGAACCGGGCCCCGGCTTCGGACACTCTTTCCCTCGTGGCGAGCGTTCCGTATCAGGGGGGACCGGGGGTCCCGCGGGCACACATGGTGGTGTGCGGTGACGACGGCCTCGCGCACCGGCTGGCCGCCGAGTTGCGCGGGGTCTACGACGAACAGGTCACCCTCGTCGTACCGCCGGACCGGCGCACCGCGCGGCCCCCGGTGGTCGGCCGGGCCCGGGCCGCGTCGGCGGCGCTGTTCGACCGGATGGTCAGCGCCGCGGTGGGGACGGTCGGCCGGGCGGGCCCGGCGGGGCAGCCCACCGGCCCGGCCGCCGGCCAACGCGCGGACAGCGAGGCGGTGTTGGAGGCCGCCGAGCCGACCGAGGCGGTGCTCGCGGAGGCCGGGGTGGCGCGGGCCGCCGCGCTGGCCCTGGTGTACGACGACGACGAGACCAACATCCGCGCCGCGCTGACCGCCCGCCGGCTCAACCCCCGGCTGCGGCTGGTCCTCCGGCTCTACAACCGGCGGCTGGGCCAGCACATCGAGGAACTCCTCGACCAGGCCGCCGCGTTGGCCGCCGGGGACGGGGAGGCCGGCCCGGACGCCGGTCTCGATGCCTCCACGACCGTACTGTCGGACGCCGACACCGCCGCGCCCGTGCTCGCGGCCACCGCCGTCGTCGGCACCAGCAGGATCGTACAGACCGAGGGCCTGCTGCTGCGGGCCGTGGAACGCCCGCTGTCCGGGGAGGACGGGGCCGGGCTGTCCACCCTCGCCCTGCTGTCCGCCGGCGAGCAGCCACCGGAATTGCTCCCCGGCGACGAGGAGGTACGGCGGGCCGCCGGCCGGCAGGCCGTGGTGCTGGAACACGTCTCCTCCCCCACGGACGCGGAGTCCGCCACGCCCGCCCGCCGGCTGACCGGCGTCATGCCGCTCGCCTCGCTGTTCTCCCGGCGGCTGCGCTGGTCGCTGGCCGGACTGGTCGGCTGCGTGATCGCCCTGGCCGTCACCCTGTGGCTGGTCACCGGCATCGATCCGCTGCGCGCCTGCTACATCACCCTCCTGGACCTGTTCGCCATCGACGACCCGGCGTTCAAGGAGCCCCTCGGCCGTCAGGTTCTCCAGCTCCTGTCCGCGCTCGTCGGACTGCTCCTGCTGCCGGTGCTGCTGGCCGCCGCGCTGGAGGCGTTCGGCACCTTCCGCACCGCCTCCACCCTGCGCCGGCCGCCGCGCGGGCTGAGTGGTCACGTGGTGCTGCTGGGCCTCGGCAAGATCGGCACCCGGGTACTGACCCGGCTGCGCGAGCTGAACGTCCCCGTGGTGTGCGTCGAGTCCGACCCCGAGGCGCGCGGCCTGGCCACCGCCCGCCGGCTGCGGGTGCCGGTGGTCCTCGGGGACGTCACCCAGGAGGGCGTCCTGGAGGCGGCCCAGATCCACCGGGCGCGCACGCTGCTCGCGGTGACCAGCGCCGACACCACCAACCTGGAGGCCGTGCTCTACGCCCGCACGGTCCGCCCCGACCTCCGCGTGGTGCTGCGGCTGTACGACGACGACTTCGCCACCGCCGTCTACCGCACCCTGCGCGCCGCCCACCCGAACGCCCTGACCCGCAGCCGCAGCGTCACCCATCTGGCCGCGCCCGCGTTCGCCGGGGCGATGCTCGGCCGGCAGGTCCTGGGCGCGATCGCGGTGGAACGGCGGGTGCTGCTCTTCGCCGCGGTCGACGTCGACGGCCACCCACAACTGGAGGGCCGCACCCTCCGCGAGGCCTTCCACACCGGCTCCTGGCGCGCCCTGGCCCGCCTGGGCCACCCGGACACCTCCTCCGGCCACGTACTGCAGAAGGGCGACCGCGTGGTCGTGGCGGCGACCCGGAGGGGGCTGGCGGAACTGCGCTGACGCGGAGCCGTTCAGGGGGCTCGTCGCCTCTGGTCAGTCGGTCCGCAGCGTGCGCACCATCACCGCGTACACAGGAGAGTCGTGGGAGGGCTTCGCCTCGTCCCGCTTCTCGTAGCCCCACTTCTCGTACAGGGCTTGCACCTTGGGGTGCGTGGAATCGACGAGGAGTGTCACGAAGTCGACGTCGACCGAATGGATCAGAGCGTCATGGATCTGCCGTGCCCGGCCGGTGCCCTGCCACTGGGGCACCACCATCAGCTCGGACAGGGCGAAGATCCGGCCGCGCACGCCCCTGGGCCGGACCATTCCCTTCCACCAGCCGCCCGGTTTGAACGTCGAACCGTACGCGTACCCGACTGGGCCTCCGTCCTCCCAGCCCGAGACGCAACGCCAGTCCTCGCGCCCTGACCACAGGTCGACGAAGTACGAGAATCTTTCGCGCGAGTGGAAAGGGTCAGGATCGTTCGCGTACACCTCGTCGTGAATGTCCAGGAGCAGGGAGCGGACGTCCGGTGCGTCGGCATGCGCGTACCACTTCAGATCCATCGGCGCGACTCCTCGATCCATCCCACCCGGCCCGACTGTAGAACCCGATCCAGGCGGACGGCCGCTCATCCCGGGGCCGTGCGGGGCGATGCTCGGCCGAAAGGTCCTGGGCGCGATCGCGGTCGGACGGCGCGTACTGCTCTTCGCAGCCATCGACGTCGACGGCCACCTTCAACTCGAGGGCCGCACCCTGCGCGGGGCAGAAGGGGAACCGCGTGGTCGTGGCGGCGACTCGCAGGGGGCTGGCGGAACTGCGGTGACTCATCAGAGGGACCAGCTCACGGAGGGGTCGTCCAGCCAAGCCCGCCCGCCGTCGGGGGTGACGGTGAGCCCGAACCGGTCGACCGGGGGACGCCCCTGTTCCGCCCACCACGCATAGGTGGCCTCCACCTCGTCCCACAGCCGGCGGTCCCCGTACTGCCACACGGTGTACTCACGGGCATCCGGGGTGCCGTCCCAGTCCACGGCGGCCCACGAGGTGGCATCCGCGGTCGCCAGCCACAGCCGCGTCGCCACGCCCGAAACGTCCGGACGGTGGTGCCAGGCGTGCCACACGTCCGGCAGCCGCAGCCCGACGGCGAAGCGGGCGTCGGCATCCGCGCCGGCGACAAGCCACGGATCCAGACCGGTCGCGGACTCCTCGGGGATGTGCTCGTCCCGCACCACATCGCGGTAGATCCGCAGGTCCGTGCGCTGCCCGCGCATCAGCATGAACGCCGAGTACGGAGCGAAGCGACCGGAGGCGATCCCGTCACCGCCCACGTGTAGACGCAGCAGCCCGTAACAGAACCAGGGTGTCTCCCAGGGTGTGAGGACGATCCCGCCGGGCCTGGTCTGCTCCACCCACGCGTAGGGCAGGCGACGCACGGAACAGGTGGCGATGATCCGGTCGTACGGCGCCGAGGACGGGAAGCCTCCCGCACCGTCCGCCGCTGCCACCGCCGGGTGAAGACCCAGCGCCTTCAGGGAGCGGACGGCGGCCTCGGTGAGCGCCGGATCCACGTCGACGCTCGTCACGTTCCCGTCCCCGAGCAGAGCGGCGAGGAGACCGGCGTTCCACCCCGTGCCGGTGCCGATCTCCAAGACCCTGTGGCCAGGACGCGGGCCGAGCATCCGCAGCATGCGGAACACGATCGACGGCGCGGACGCGGACGACGACGGCCAGACATCACCGTCTCGCGGCTCCCGACCGTCATTCACTTGCGTGACGACCGGCGCGTCAGCGTACGCGGCGGCGAGCCATCGCGCGGGCTCCGCATCACGGTCACAGGGCACCCAGTCGCCCTCTTCGTCCAGCCAGACCTTGCGGGGCAGGAACACATGTCGAGGGACACGGCGGAAGGCGGCTACCAACTCCGGGCCCAGGGTTCCCGGTTCTTCGGTGAGAAGGCGGAGCAGACCGCACGCGGCGGCCTGCTCCTCATTGCTCATGGCGTACATGCCGAGGCTCAGCCCTTCTTGTGCTTGGGCTCGGGCTTCGGCTGAGCGGTGTCCGGCGACGGCTTCGACGTACCCGGGTCCTTGCCCCCGGCATGCTTGCCGTCTCCGCCGGATCCGCCCTTACCGGTTCCCCATCCCATGGGAATCTCCTTGGTGTTTGTGTGTCGTGGTTAGGTCGACGGCCCGGTCCACCGGCCGGGGGCTGGATGGCTTGGGAGGTTCGGGCGGGGGTGATGACGGAGGGTGTTTTCCCATACAACGGCCTCCTTTCTCCGGGCGACGTTCGGCACGGTCAGGACTGTCCGGGGGCAACCCGCCCGCGCCGATCGCCTTCGGCCAACCGCTGAAGCACCATCTGGCGACGCACGGCCCGCGTCAGAGGGCCGCTGCCGTCGGTCACATAGACGGCCCTGGTGATGCCCGCTTCGTCGACGGCGACGAAGGTTGATGCGGGGCTCTGGGGCAGGGCAGCACGCAGCGTCATGCGAGTCTCCGGGTGATAGGCGCGAACGTCGTGTCGCGAACGCGGTTCCGCACAGGTCCGCAGCAACGGAATCGGACAGAACCGTACGAGGCGTGCGAGCCGCGCCTCAATGAAATTGCGGGGAATTGCGGAACATCAACCGATTGAGGCGATCGCCGAGTTGATCAGGGCGCGGGCGGCATCACCGTGAACAGCGATCTTCGCCAGCTCTCCGAATGCCCGCCGATAGTCGGCGAGTTCGCGCGGCTGCACCACATTGACCACGGCCGTGAGGGTCTCGACCACGCTACGCGTGCCGTCATGGAGATAGAACGCCTCCAGCGGCCACACGGTCCGTTGAGCGGTGAAGGGGATGATGCCAAGGGAGACGGAGGGGAGTGTCATCACGGTCAGCAGGTGGCTCAGCTGCCCGGCCATCGTCTCGGCGTCGCCGACTCGGTAGCGCAGGACGCACTCCTCCATGAGCACGACGAACCGGTGACCACCCTCGTACAGGAACCGACTGCGGGCGACGCGGGCGGCGACTGCCTCGGAGACGTCGTTGGGGGTGCCCTGGAAGTCGGTGATGGCCTCCATGAGGGCCGTGGCGTAGGCGGGGGTCTGGAAGAAGCCGGGCATGACGTTGGAGACGTAGGCGCGGGTGACGCCGGTCTGCGCGTAGAGGCCGTAGAAGTCCTCTTGGGTCTTGCGCATGCCCGTTCGGTGGCTCCTGCGCCACTCCACGTACATCGAGTCGACCGCGCGGGCCGTGGCGATCAGGTCGTCTGCCTGGTCGTCGGCGTCACAAGCCGTGCACCAGGCACGGATGTCCGCGTCGGTCGGCTGTACTTCCGCTTTCTGGATACGGGTGGTCTTCGCGGGATGCCAACCGCACCGGGCGGACAGTTCCTTCCCGGTGAGGCCGGCGTCCTGGCGAAGATGCGTGAGACGCACAGCGAGCGCTTCACGGGCCGCTTGGGCACTGGACGAAGGAGAAGCGGGCATGGGATGAGGCTGGGGTCAGACAGTGAACTTCTCGTGGTCGACCGCACGCTCCCACACGGCCTCGAACGCCTCTGAGCACAGCTTCACGACGGCGGGGTCCTCGCTCAACTCCTTCGCCGGATCCGCCCAGTCACCGTTCCCGGTGAAGATGTTGAACTGCACCAAGCGGTCGTCGAACAACCAGAAGTCGGCTCCTGGCAAGGCGATGTCCACGGCTCGCCGACGGGGCAGCCAGCGCACGAGTTCACCGGCGTCGACGTTCAGTGGGGTGGTCGCGTGTTCCCATCGGATGTAGTCCGTCACGGGCTCGGAAACGATCCTGGCCCGACGCATCACCACACCACGGCCCACAGCGTCCCGCACCATGCCCAACCAGCCGGGCCACCACCGCGCCGTCGGATCGAGATCGACGTGGCCGGTGAGCTTGAACTGCTCGAACTCCTCGGCCTCGTCACCAACGCCGTACACGTCCCGCATCTCCAAATGCACCGCACTGCGGCGCGTACCGGCCAGCAGCTCAGCGAAGCTCGGCACGCCGTTCTGCGACATCGCACGCCTCCCTCAGGATCGGCACCATGCGGGCCGAAATGCGGATCACCGTCTCGTGGGCGGGGATCCCCACCGCGTGACCGGCGACCCACTCCGTACCACTGATCAGCGCTTCCAGCATCTCCTCGGCTTTGACGCCCTGGAGTACCAGGTCAGCCGTTCCCTCTTCCACCCACACGGTCGGCGATCCCTCGCCCCCCGTGTTCGGGTCCATACCGATGAACCGCAGGTCCATGCTGCCCTCCCGGGTCAAACCGGTTGCGTGTTCTTACGTGTGACGTTTCCGACCACTACGAGCATCGTCAAGGGCCCGGAGCGCGCCGGGAACGACCTCGGCCTGAACCAGCCGCGGGCGAGGGTCACTCGGAACCGCTACCACCTACTGACCACACAGCAGTACCCCCGGCCGGATGGACAAGGGCACTGATGCTGCTTATTGGTCGGCTCAGTTCACGAAGTGATCGAACTCGCCCGCCTTCACCCCGAGGATGAACGCGGCGAGCTTCTCCCGGCTGGTCGTGATGATCAGGTCCGGGTTGTCGCTCTCCCGGAAGAGGATCTGCCCGTTGTTCTCCGCGGTCTCCAGGCACTGTTCGCCGCCGCCCCCGGAGAAACTTGACTTCTGCCACTTGATGCCGTCGGCCATTTCTGGAGTTCTCACAGTTCTCTAGCGATGTGGTGAATGAAGTTTCGCGACTCTTCTGGTGTCAGCGATGCCTGCCGTGCGAAGTCGAGCAGGGTTCGGTACCGGTCGAGGTCTGCGGACGCGTCCAGAAGGCGACCACCGAAGGGCGTGTCGATGTGCACCGTGTCCAGTTGCGGGACCGTACCGCCCGCATACATCACGGTTTGCGTGACCTCGATGAAATCCTCGGATGCGAAGGGAATTACCCGCAGCGTCAGCCACGGCGCGGCGGACGCTTCCAGCGCGTAGGCGAGTTGGTCACGGGCCACCTTGCGGCCTCCCACCCGCATACGCAGGGCGGCCTCGTGCACGATGGCCTCGACGCGCGTCGGGTTCTCTCGCTCGAACAGTCGCCCTCGCCGCATACGATGCTCGACCCGAGCCTCGATCTCCTCGTTGGGAAGTCTCGGAACGACGCCGGCGAACAACGCCCGAGCGTACTCCTCGATCTGCAACACCCCGGGGAACGTGACCGGTTGCAGGAACCGCAGGTACGTGGCGTGGTGTTCGAGTTCGGCGATGTCCAGGAAGCCGGGAGCGAGGATGCCGCGGTAGTCGTCCCACCAGTGCTGGCCGCGACGCTCGGAAGCGATGGCACAAAGTGCCTCGATCAGGGCGTCATCGTTGCAGTTGTAGAAGACGGCGAGGCGACGGATCCGCTCCTCGCTGACGCCGACCCGGCCCGCTTCGATGTGCGAGATCTTGGCCTGATCGGTCGAGATGAGCGCTGCCGCCTCGCGAGCAGTCCTGCCTGCACGCTCACGCAGCTTTCGCAACTCGGCGCCAAGACGTACTTGGCGGGCCGTTGGGTTGTCCCTCGGCGGCATGCGTCCCTTCCCCTGTCCGCGCCCAGTGTTCCGCGCATCCGTGCTACCGGTCCATCGCCTATCACCATACTTATGGAGCAACCTTGCTCCGGGGCATACATGGCCCCTACGCTCGGGTGCATCGCGCAGCGCGCCGGTAAATCCGCAGCGCAGCCGTTCTGCACGCCCGTACGCGGGTGCCCGGGGGAACGGACGGGCCACGGTGGCGCAAGGCGCGGCAACCACACCGCGTTGGGAGACGAGACATGCCCCATGCCTCCGCCTTAACCCCGTCCGTACCGTTTCTCGGCCCTCACGCCGAGCGCTACCGGCTCAGTACCCCCCACACCCCGCGCGCGCCGAAGATCGCGCGCGACTTCCTCGTGACCCTCATCGGCGTGCAGCACCCCTCACTGGTCGAGCCGGGAACTCTCTGTATGTCCGAGGTAGTCACCAACGCCATCCGGCACACTCGGTCGCCGCGGCTCGCCATCGACGTCTCGATCGGCGACGAGAGAGTCCTCGTCCGGGTGCACGACAACAGACCGTGCCCTTTGCCCGCGCCCAAACAACCCCGGCACGAGGAGTTCGAGCACGGACGTGGTCTCGCCCTGGTCGAGGCACACGCCGCTCGCTGGGGGATCACCTTCTTCGGTGGTCTCTCGCCACGGTCGAAAGCCGTCTGGTTCGAGCTTCGGGCGGCCGCGGAGGCTCCGCAGTGATCGGCATCGGTGTCGGCCGCATGACGATGTGTCTGGTAGCCATGTCGGTCGGGCTCGCTCTGCTCTCGCTGTTGGCGATCTACCGGCGGTGACCACAAACGATCAGCGGGTTGGTCAGCGGCCCGGGACTGGGGACGACCCCGCATGTCGTTCACTCCGCACCCAGGCACGTTCCCGACGCCGTGCGACCAGCGCATCCGGATGCCGGTTGTTCGCGTCGGGCCACCGCAGATACGCGTGCGACTCCTGCCGTCGCCTTCCCGTCGGCCGGACTATGATTCGCCCCCCCCCGGCCTCCAGGACTCTTGGACAAGGCGCATGAGTGATGTGAGCAGCGGCACCGGCAAAGTGGTCGTGAACAGGGCGATGTCGCTGGACGGGTTCATCGCCGGTCCTGGCCACGCGATGGACTGGATCTTCGAGTACCTGACCGCGGACGCGTTCCCGGAGGTCATGGCGGCCACGGGCGCCATGCTCGTCGGCCGGGGTACGTACGAGGTGGCCAAGCGTATGGCCGACCAGGACACCGTCTACGACGGGGGAGCACAGTTCGTCCTCACCCATGAGCCTCCCGACGAGCCGGACCCCGCCGTCACGTTCCTCACCTGTGGCATCGAGGAAGCCGTTGCCACGGCACGCGGCGCCGCGGGCGGCAAGAACCTGGAGATCCTTGGTGCCGACGTGGCCGCCCAGTGCCTGCGGCGCGGGCTCGTCGACGAGATCCTGGTGTATGTCCTACCGGTGCTGCTCGGCGACGGTGTCCGCTTCTCGCCCCCGACCCTCGGCAGGATCGACCTGGAGCCCTTCAGCACCACCCGGTCGGGCGCCGTCACGATGCTCCGCTTCCGCGTACGGAAGCACCCAGCGGCTTCCCGCCGGACGTGAGTGCCATCCGGCGGGCGTCGACGTGACGTTCCCCGACGCCCGTGCCGGGAAGCCGGCGAGGCGGGCCCGGGTCAGGACGGCAAATGCCGTGCCGCGAAGTCCAGTTCCAGTCTCACCTGCTTGATGCGTTCGTCGACCACCAGGGAGCCGTGGCCCGCGTCGTAGCGGTAGACCTCGTGGGTCGCGCCGCGGGCTTCGAGTCTCTTGACGTAGTTGTCGATCTGGCGGATCGGGCAGCGGGGGTCGTTGACGCCCGCCGAGATGTAGACCGGGGCCTTGACCTGGTCGACGTAGGTGAGCGGGGAGGACGCGGCGAAGCGGTCCGGGACCTCCTCGGGGGTGCCGCCCAGCAGCGTGCGGTCCATGGCCTTCAGGGACTCCATCTCGTCGTGGTACGCCGTCACGTAGTCCGCGACCGGCACCACCGCGATGCCCAGCGCCCAGGCGTCCGGCTGGGTGCCGATGCCGAGCAGGGTGAGGTAGCCGCCCCAGGACGCGCCGGTGAGGATCAGGCGCGCGGGGTCGGCGAGGCCCGAGGAGACCGCCCACTCCCGGACCGCGGCCACGTCCTCCAGCTCGATCAGGCCCACCCGGTGCTTGAGCGCGTCGGTCCAGGCGCGGCCGTAGCCGGTGGAGCCGCGGTAGTTGACGCGGACCACCGCGTAGCCGTGGTCGACCCAGGCCGCCGGGCCCGCCGCGAAGGAGTCGCTGTCGTGCCAGGTCGGGCCGCCGTGCAGGTCGAAGACGGTGGGGAGGGGGCCCGTGGCGCCCGCCGGCTTCTGGACGAGGGCGTGGATACGGCCGCCGGGCCCTTCCACCCACACGTCCTCCACCGGCACCGACGGAGGGCACGCCATGCCCGGGGAGTCCAGCACCACACCACCGGCCGTGGACCGCACCGCCGGGGGCTCGGCGGCCGACGACCACAGGAACTCCACGCTGCCGTCGGGACGGGCCGTCGCACCGGAGACCGTGCCGGGCGGGGTCGGGATGCGGGTCAGTTCGCGGGCCGCCAGGTCGTACCGGAACAGCTCGCTGCGGGCCTCGAAGCCGTGCACGACGAGCAGGGCCGAGCCGTCCGGGTACCACTCGGCGCCGAGGTCGCCCGGCAGGTCCAGCGCCAGGTCCGTCTCCTCGCCCGTCGCCACGTCCCACACCATCGGCTCCCAGCGGCCCCGGCGCTGATGGCCGATGAGCAGCCGGGTGTCGCCGTCGACCGGGGCGAAGCCCAGCACCTCCAGGCCCAGTTCCTCGACACCGCCCTTGGTGTCGTCCAGCTCGGCGACCGTCGTGCCGTCCGGGCGCAGCACCCGCAGGGCGGCGTGCATGGCGTCGCCGTGCTCGGTGTGCTCGATCGCGATCAGCGAGCCGTCGTACGAGAGGTCGCCGACGCCCGCGGACTCGCGGTGCCGGTAGATCTCCACCGTCTCCGCGCCCTCGCGCGCCAGGTGGATCGTCGTGCCGTCGTCGTCCGTGGAGCGGCCCACGACCGCCGTGCGGCCGTCGCGGGACAGGGCCAGGCCGGCCGGGTAGGACGGGGCGAGGCCGGGGACGGCCGGCTCGTCCGGGCCGCCCGTGAAGGGCTGGCGGCGCCAGATGCCGAACTCGTCGCCGTCCTTGTCGTCGAACCACCAGATCCACGCGCCGTCCGGGGAGAGCACGCCGTCCGTCGTGCCGTTCGGCCGGTCCGTCACCTGCCGCCGCTCGCCCGTCGCGCGGTCCCACGCGTACAGCTCGTACGTCCCCGTCGCGTTCGACACGAACAGGGCGCGGTCCGGCGCGTCCTCCGCCCAGTCGGGCAGCGAGACCCGCGGCGCCCTGAAACGCCGCTCCCAGTCCGGCATGTCCGTAGTGTCCGGCGTCCTGCTCTCACTCATGGCCCCAGTCATGCGCCCATACTGCCTGGCCGCGCCGACAATTGGGTGGCGGGTGTGCGCAGCCTGTGGATAACTTCCGGGCATGAGCGTTTCCGCCGCCTCCTCGCCCATATCCGACGGATCCGGTATCGAAGGTCCCTCCCCGTCCCGCCTCGAAGGCCGCACACCCGAAGGCATCCCCGAAAGCCGCACCCCCGACGGCTGGCGGGAGGACAACCGGGCCATGTGGGACGAGCGGGTGCCCCTCCACGTCGCCAGTCCCTTCTACGACCTCGCCGGCTTCCGCACCCGCCGCGACGACCTGCGCGACTTCGAGACGGCAGAGGTCGGCGACGTCACCGGCAGGACGCTCCTGCACCTGCAGTGCCACATCGGCACCGACACCCTCTCCTGGGCGCACCGGGGCGCCGCCCGCGTCGTCGGCCTGGACTTCTCCGTGCCCGCGGTGGAGGCGGCCCGCGCCCTCGCGGCCGACCTCGGCTACGGCCCCGAGCGGGCGGCCTTCGTCGCCGGCGACGTGTACGACGCTCCCGGCGCCGTGCCCGAGCCGTCGTACGACATCGTCTACACCGGGCTCGGTGCCCTGTGCTGGCTGCCGGACATCCGGCGCTGGGCGGAGACGGCGGCCTCCCTCGTCGCGCCCGGCGGCTTCCTGTACCTCGCCGAGTTCCACCCGCTCACCGAGTCCCTGGACGACGAGACCGGCACCCGGATCGTGCGGGACTACTTCGCCCGCGACGCACAGGTGTGGAACGAACCAGGCACCTACGCCGACCCGGACGCCGCCACCGTCCACAACCGCAGCGTGGAGTGGCAGCACACCCTCGGGGACGTCGTCTCCGCGCTCGCCGCCGCCGGGCTGCGCGTGGAGTTCCTGCACGAGCACGACGTCTCGCTCTTCCCGCGCTTCGCGAACTTCGAGGTCCGCGACGGCTACCACCGCTTCCCCGCGGGCCATCCGCGCGTCCCGCTGATCTACTCCCTGAAGGCGAGCAAGAGCTGACCCGGGGCCGGGGCACCGGGCCGGGCGCCGTACCGTGGAGGGCGTGTACCGGTTTCTGCTGACACCCCGCTGGTGGGGCATCAACGTCTTCGTGCTGCTCGCCATCCCGTTCTGCGTCTTCATGGGGTCGTGGCAGCTGAGCCGGTTCGAGGGGCGGGTGCAGGACCACCGCGCCGCGACCGAGCAGGCCACGTCCGACCGGACCGAGGCCGCGCGCCCGCTGGACGCCATGCTTCCCGTCGACAAGAGCACCTCGGGCCGGCGGGTCACGGCCCGCGGACACTACGGCAAGCAGCTGCTGGTGCCCGGCCGGGAGCTGGACGGCAAGCGCGGCTTCTACGTCCTCACCCTGCTGCGCACCGACTCCGGCAAGGCGCTGCCCGTGGTCCGGGGCTGGCTGCCGGGCACGGCGGACCCCGCGAAGGCTCCCGCCCCGCCCGCCGGCGAGGTCACCGTCACCGGCGCGCTCCAGGCATCCGAGACCCCGGGGGACAACGGGGTCACCGCGCAGGGCGGGCTGCCGGCCGGGCAGACGGCGGCGATCAGCTCGGCGTCGCTGGTCAACCTGGTGCCGGACCGGCTGTACGACGCGTGGGTGACGCTGGACAAGGCCGACGCCGGGATGAAGGCCGTGCCCGCGAGCGCGCCGAGCGGTACGGGGCTGGACCTGAAGGCGTTCCAGAACCTCGGCTACACCGGCGAGTGGTTCGTGTTCGCCGGGTTCGTGGTGTTCATGTGGTTCCGGCTGCTGCGGCGGGAGCTGGAGTTCCAGCGGGACGCGGCGCTGGGCCTGGTCCCGGAGGACGCGGAGCGGACACCGGTCCCGAGCGGCTGACCCGGGCCGGCGCGGCCGACCTGGGCCGGCGCCGGCCGGAAGAACCCCTGAAGGCCCGGCAGGACCCGCGCCGGCCACCGGGCCTACTGGCCCGCCAGCAGCCCCGTGTAGTACACCGTCCCCGCGCACGCCCCCGGTACCACCGCGGTCGCCGACGGTGCGCCGTCCTGCGCCGTGTGGGTGACCGCGACGCTGCCCTCGGCCGTGCCGCCCTCGGTGACCAGCTGTGCCGTGACGCCCGGCGACCCGGTGCCGGTGTCGGTCGGGCTGCCGGTGGCGCCCGCCTCCTGGGTGGGCGACGGGTCCGGTGACGGACCGCCCGTGCCGGAGCCGCCGTCGGTGCCCTCGCCGCCGGTGACGGGGCAGGTCTCGGAGGGCACGAAGGCGAACCTCTCCTCGTAGGCCGCTCCGGGCTCGAGGACCAGCGAGGCGACCTCCAGGGAGGGGTCGGGCAGGGCCGTGGCCGCCTGGTCCCCCGCGGTGTGCCGTACGGCGACGACCTTGGCCGGGTCCGCCGCGCCCTGGGCCGCGGTGGTGACGCTGCCCGGGCCGGACACCGTACAGGCCGTGCCGGAGACGTTGACGACGCGGAAGGTGCCGGAGACCACGCCCGCGGAGTCGGGGGCGTTCACGGTGCCGCTCGCGGAGCCCAGCCGGCCCGGTGAGCACGCCGGGATGCCGGCGGCCGCACTGGCCGAGGGCCCGGCGCCGCCGGGGGAGCCGGCGCGGTGGCCGTCCTTCCGGTCCTTCCCGGCGCCCTTGTCCGGCTCCTTGCCGGGCTTGGGCTTCGCGCTCCCGGTGTCCTTCTCGCCGGCCTTGCCGACGGTGCCCTTGTCCTTGCCCTGGCCGGTGCCGCCCTGGGCCTGGGAGGTCTGGCCGGCCATGGCGGTGTTGGGGTCGGAGCCGCCGGAGTTCGAGACGTGCACCAGGGCGGGGATCGCGGTGCCGATGAACAGGGCCGCCGCCGCCATGCCGACCGCCGCCTGGCGCTTGCGGGCGCGGCGGGCGGGGATCGCCCGGCGCAGGTGCTCCAGGCTGTCCCCGCGCGGCTCGATGTCCTCCACCGCCGAGTGCAGCAGGCGGCGCAGGTCCGGCTCGTCCGCGTCGAGGCCGTCCGGTGCGTCGGTGACCGGGCCGGGCCGCTCGGGGCCCGTGCCGTCGGGGCCGTGGTTCACAGTTCCGTTCCCAGCGTGCGTTGGCGTGTGCGGTTGCCCGTCGCGGTGTGCCGGCTCGTGCCAGGCGTAGGGCTCGTGACGTTCATGGGGGTCGCCCCCTTCGGCGCGGCCGCTCATGCCGGTGTCCTCATGGCCACCCGCAGCGCGGCGATGCCCCGCGAGCCGTACGCCTTCACCGAGCCGAGGGATATGCCGAGCGTCTCGGCGACCTGGGCCTCGGTCATGTCCGCGAAGTACCGCAGCACGAGCACCTCGCGCTGGCGGCGCTGGAGGCCCTTCATCGCCTTGATGAGCTCCCGGCGCTCCAGCTGGTCGTAGGCGCCCTCCTCCGCGCTCGCCATGTCGGGCATCGGCTTGGAGAGCAGCTTCAGGCCGAGGATGCGGCGGCGCAGCGTGGACCGGGAGAGGTTGACGACCGTCTGCCGCAGATAGGCGAGGGTCTTCTCGGGGTCGCGGACGCGTCTGCGGGCCGAGTGGACACGGATGAACGCCTCCTGGACGACGTCCTCGCAGGAGGCGGTGTCGTCGAGGAGGAGCGCGGCGAGACCCAGCAGCGAGCGGTAGTGCGCCCGGTAGGTCTCGGTGAGGTGGTCGACGGTGGTCCCGACGGCCTCGGCCGTCGCGGCACCCGGAGTCTCCTCGGCGCCGTCACGCTGACTGGGTATGCGGGCGGGCCGCGCTGCGGGCATGGGCGCGATCACCGGCATGCCGCCGGACGTGCGGGGCCGGAGCGCCGGACGCGGCCGCAGGGCCGCGCCGCCGGGGGCCACACTGAGTTCGAGTACCTCTGCCACGCCAGTTGGACACGTCTCCCCCCTCGGGGGTTGTACGTGCCGGGCGTCACATGTGCGACAACCGGCCGTGCCTCAAGTGCCGTCATGCGTCCCGCTCTTCCCTTATGTCCCATTTGAACGGGCGTCCCCACGCCCCGATCACGGCGTCCCCACGCCAGGATCATCACGCCCCCAGGCCCCGCAAGGGTGACCGCAAAGACGCTCCCCGCCCTCCGTACGGTTGCGGAAGGCGGGGAGAGAAATCCTCTGCTGCCAAGAGGGACGGTTCAAGGGAATTGGACCATGCTCCCGGCCACACTTCTTACGCGGCTCCTACAAACCGGTCACACCGGGCCGGTCCGCCCCGGCCGGTTCCCCGCCGGCCGGCCCGGCGAGCAACTCCGCGATCTGCACACAGTTCAGGGCGGCGCCCTTGCGCAGGTTGTCGCCGCACACGAAGAACTCCAGCGCGGCCGGATCGTCCAGGGCCCGGCGCAGCCGCCCGACCCAGGTCGGATCGGTGCCCACCACGTCGGCCGGGGTGGGGAACTCGCCGGCGGCCGGGTCGTCGCACAGCACCACGCCCGGCGCGGTCGCGAGGATCTCCCGGGCGCCGTCGACCGCGACCTCGCGCTGGAAGCGGGCGTGCACGGTCAGCGAGTGCGTGGTGACCACCGGCACCTGGACGCAGGTCACGGCGACCGGCAGCGCGGCCAGGCCGAGGACCTTGCGGGTCTCCTCGCGCACCGCCAGCTCCCGCGCCGACCAGCCGTCCGCCCGCGGCGGCCCGGCCCACGGTACGACGTTCAGCGCGACCGGCTCCGGGAACGGCCCGGTGGCGTCCCCGACGGCCCGCCTGAGGTCGCCCGGCTGTGTGCCCAGCTCGGTCCCGGCCACCAGGGCCAGCTGGGCCCGCAGGGTGTCCACCCCGGCCCGCCCGGCCCCGCTCGCCGCCTCGTACGACGACACCACCAGCTCGCGCAGGCCGTACTCGGCGTGCAGCGCGCCCAGGGCGACGATCATCGTCAGGGTGGCGCTGCCGGGGCTCGCGACGATCCCGCGCGGGCGGGAGCGCAGCGCGTGCGGATTGACCTCGGGCACCACGAGCGGCACATCCGCGTCGGCCAGGAAGGCACCGGAGCCGTCGACGACGACCGCGCCGCGCGCGGCGGCGACCGGCGCCCAGGCGGCGGCGACCTCCCCGGGAACGCCGAACAACGCGATGTCGGCCCCGTCGAAGGCGTCCTCCGACAGGGCCGTCACCTCGACCTGGGCCCCGCGCACGGTCAGCTTGCGGCCGGCCGAGCGCGCGGAGGCGATCAGCCGGATCTCGCCCCAGATGTCCGCGCGCTCGGACAGGATCCGGAGCATGACCGTGCCGACGGCCCCGGTCGCTCCCACGACCGCGAGCGTCGGCCTGCCGGTCATCGGGCCGGCCCCCGGCTCATCGGGCCGTGCTCCGGCTCATCGGCCGGTGCCTCCGTAGACGACGGCCTCGTCGGAGTCGGAGTCGAGCCCGAAGGCGGTGTGCACGGCACGGACGGCCTCGGGCACGTCGTCGGCGCGCGTGACGACCGAGATACGGATCTCGGAGGTCGAGATCAGCTCGATGTTCACACCCGCGTTGCTCAGCGCCTCGAAGAACGCGGCGGTGACGCCCGGGTTGGTCTTCATACCGGCGCCGACCAGGGAGATCTTGCCGATCTGGTCGTCGTAGCGCAGCGACTCGAAGCCGATGCCGGGACGGTTCTTCTCCAGCGCGTCGATGGCCTTGCGGCCCTCGGTCTTCGGCAGGGTGAAGGAGATGTCCGTCAGCCCCGTGGAGGCGGCGGACACGTTCTGCACGACCATGTCGATGTTGACCTCGGCATCGGCGATGGTCCGGAAGATCGCGGCGGCCTCACCCGGCTTGTCCGGCACACCGACGACCGTGATCTTGGCCTCGGAGGTGTCGTGCGCGACACCGGAGATGATGGCCTGCTCCACCTTCTTGTCCCCAATCGGCTCACTGCTGACCCACGTGCCCTGCAGTCCGCTGAACGAGGACCGGACATGGATCGGGATGTTGTAACGGCGGGCGTACTCCACACAGCGGTGGAGCAGCACCTTGGAACCGGACGAGGCCAGCTCCAGCATGTCCTCGAAGGAGATCCAGTCGATCTTGCGGGCCTTCTTCACCACCCGCGGGTCGGCGGTGAACACGCCGTCGACGTCGGTGTAGATCTCGCAGACCTCGGCGTCGAGCGCGGCGGCGAGCGCCACGGCCGTCGTGTCGGACCCGCCGCGCCCCAGCGTGGTGATGTCCTTCTTGTCCTGGCTGACGCCCTGGAACCCGGCGACGATCGCGATGTTGCCCTCGTCCAGCGCGGTGCGGATCCGGCCCGGCGTGACGTCGATGATCCGGGCTTTGTTGTGGACCGAGTCGGTGATCACGCCCGCCTGGCTGCCCGTGAACGACTGGGCCTCGTGGCCCAGGTTTTTGATCGCCATCGCCAGCAGGGCCATGGAGATCCGCTCTCCGGCGGTCAGCAGCATGTCGAACTCCCGCCCGGCAGGCATCGGAGACACCTGCTCGGCGAGATCGATCAGCTCGTCCGTCGTGTCGCCCATCGCGGAAACGACGACGACAACCTGGTTGCCGTTCTTCTTCGCTTCCACGATCCGCTTGGCGACGCGCTTGATGCCCTCGGCATCGGCTACGGAGGAGCCTCCGTACTTCTGCACGACAAGGCCCACGTGCGCTCCTCGCTCGGTTCGTTTATGTCGGCTCAGTCTATCGAGCGTCCGAATTCCACCCACCTGCTCCCGCATGGTGAGACATCGTCCGCCCAGGTCCGACCCTGCCCAGCGGGCCGCGCAGCACTCCGAAAGTGCCCTGGCTCACAGGGCAGCCGCCCGGTCCGCTACTTCGCCGGGCGGATGCCCAGCGGCGCGCCGATCTCCTCGGCCATGACCCGGCCCGCCTCGAACTCCAGCGTCTCGTCGCCGATGTCGGCCTGGTCGGTGTCCAGGCCGTCCAGCTCCTCCAGCGGCTGGTTCAGCCGGACGTGGATGAGGACGGACTGCAGCGCGCGCAGCACCGCCGAGGCCGTCGCCCCCCAGTTGGAGAAGTACGAGAACTGCCACCACCACAGCGCCTCGGTGGCGCGGCCCGCGCGGTAGTGGGCCATGCCGTGCCTGAGGTCGGTGATGATGTCGGCGAGGTCGTCGGAGATCCGGGCCGGCACGGGCGCCTTGCGGGGCTCGTACGGGTCGAAGACCTCCGAGTAGACGTCGACCGGGTCCAGCAGCCGGGCGAAGTTCTCGCGCAGCCCGTCCACGTCCGGCTCGGGGCCCGGGTCGGGCTCGTAGCGCTCGTCGGGGACGAAGTCCTCGTGGGCGCCCAGCCGGCCGCCGGCGAGCAGCAGCTGGGAGACCTCCAGGAGGAGGAAGGGGACCGCCGAGCCCGGCTCGTCGCCCCTGGCCACCTCCGTGACGGCCACCAGGAAGCTCTCCACCTGGTCCGCGATCTGCACCGCGAAGTCGTCCGGGTTCTGCGTCGTGGCATGCAGCGTGGCGTCAGACATCCAGCAATCGTCTCCCCTCGAAGGCGCGGCCGAGGGTCACCTCGTCCGCGTACTCCAGGTCGCCACCCACCGGGAGGCCGCTGGCCAGGCGGGTGACCTTCAGGCCCATGGGCTTGATCATGCGGGCGAGGTACGTGGCCGTCGCCTCGCCCTCCAGATTCGGGTCCGTCGCCAGGATCAGCTCCGTGACCGTCCCATCGGCCAACCGCGCGAGAAGTTCCCGTATACGCAGGTCGTCGGGTCCGACGCCCTCGATGGGGCTGATCGCGCCGCCGAGTACGTGGTAGCGGCCCCGGAACTCGCGGGTGCGCTCGATCGCGACGACGTCCTTGGGCTCCTCCACCACACAGATGACGGCGGGGTCGCGGCGCGGGTCGCGGCAGATGCCGCACAGTTCCTCCTGCGCCACGTTGCCGCAGGTCGCGCAGAAGCGGACCTTCGCCTTGACCTCCATCAGGGCGTGCGCGAGCCGCTTCACGTCGGCCGGCTCCGCCTGGAGGATGTGGAAGGCGATCCGCTGCGCGCTCTTGGGACCGACGCCGGGCAGCCGCCCCAGTTCGTCGATGAGGTCCTGGACCACGCCTTCGTACAACGGACTGCCCTTCCTGGAGACCTTTCGGTACGTACGGTAGTCGGCTTCCTCCTCCGCCCGGAAGGCGGTGCGGGGAAGCGGGTCAGAACGGCAGGCCCGGGATGCCGCTGCCGCCGCCCAGCCCCTGGGCCAGCGGGCCGAGCTTCTGCTGCTGGAGCGTCTGCGCGTTCTGGTTGGCCGCCTGGACGGCCGCCACGATCAGGTCGGCGAGGGTCTCGGTGTCCTCCGGGTCCACCGCCTTCGGGTCGATCTTCAGCGCGCGCAGCTCGCCGGCGCCGGTGACGGTGGCCTTCACCAGGCCGCCGCCCGCCTGCCCGTCGACCTCGGTGTTCGCCAGTTCCTCCTGCGCGCGCGCCAGGTCCTGCTGCATCTTCTGGGCCTGCTGGAGCAACTGCTGCATGTTGGGCTGGCCACCGGGGATCACGATCAGCTCCTCGCCGTCTTCGTTGTCGTCTCCGACGTTTTTCTCAGTCGTCAATGAGCCTACGTGGTCCACGCGGTCCCTGCCCTGCCACTCTTTCGGGTGAGAAAGGCGGCTGTCCTATACCTGATCAAGGCCCTCTTCCGAGCGGAAAAACGGGGAAACCTCCCTCTCCGTCATCCGTTGGGCGGTAGGAAGGTGGCCGCGCGTCGGCATGGAATGTCACGCAACGCGACCGGTCGTGATCAGTAGGGAGTGCCGGGTGGGTCAGCCGGAGATGCAGCCCGAGGGTCCGCCTCAGGACGGGCGGGGCGAGGGTGCGGCCGGGCTGCGGCCGGGCGATCTGACCGGGCGGACGTTTCCGCTCGGGGACTGGGGCGAACCGGCCGAGCGGCTGGACGAGCTGTACCGGTGGGTGGAGCGCCGGGGGCTGGAGACGGCCGACTGGTATCTGCGGGACCGGCTCTGGAAGCGGCGCGGGGCGCGCGCGCTGCGGATCACGGTGGCGGCCGGGGCGGTGGCCGGGGCGGCGCTGCCGCTGCTGGACCTCACCGGGGTGGCCGCCGGGGTGGCGCCCTGGGGCTGTCTGGCGCTGCTGCTCGCGGGCGCCGGCGTCGGCGTCGACCGGTTCTTCGGGTGCACGTCCGGCTGGATGCGGGACGTGGCCACGGCCCAGGCGGTGCAGCGGCGGCTCCAGGTCCTGCAGTTCGACTGGGCGTCGGAGAGCGTCCGGGAGGTGCTGGGCCCGGCGGAGGGCACCGCGAGCGAGGCGGCCGAACGGTGCCTGACGGTGCTGCGGCGCTTCTGCGAGGACATCGCGGAGCTGGTGCGCACGGAGACCACCGACTGGATGGTGCAGTTCCGCACGGGCCCGGCCCCGCTGGGCATCCAGACGGCGTCGGCCACGGTGCCCCGGCAGGAGGCGGGCGCCGCGGGCGGGGCGCGTTTCCCGCTGCCCCCGGCGAACGGAAACCGCCCGAACATGCCGAGACAGCGCCCCCCGGAACCCCGCTGACGGTCAGTCCTTGCTGTAGGTCAGGCTCTCCCCGCCGCTCGCCTTGGTCCGCTCGAGCCTGCCGTCCGGCAGCAGGGTGACCTCGGTGGCCTCGCCCGGGGTGCAGGAGGAGGCCGGTTCCCCGGTGGTGACGGTGGACGGCCCGATCTCCAGCGGCCCGTCCCCGCCGGGTGCTCCGGTCAGCTCGGCCTCGAAGACACAGTGGTACGACCCGCCGCCCTCGGTCGGCCCGTCCGCGACCAGGGTCAGCACGGTGTCCCCCACCTCGCCCTGCCGGATGGTCAGTTCGCGGGTGCCCGTGCCGCTCTCGCTGCTGATGGCGGCACGCCAGGTGCCCAGGTAGGCGTCGGGTATCGCCCCGGCGGCCGACGTCTTGGAGGCGGTCGGGGTGGGCGCGGCGGAGGTGGGGGGCGCCGCCGAGCCGTCCGGGGGCGCGGAGCGGTGCGCGGGGGCCGTACCGGCGGTGCCGCCGGCCCTCTCCCCGGTACTGCCGTTCTTCATCAGCGCGTACACCGAGCCGCCCGCGCCCACCGCCACGACCAGCGCGATGACGACGAGCAGCGCGGTGGACCGGCCGCTGCGCCGCTCCGGCTCCTCCGGCCCGCCGGGGTCCGGGGGACCGTACGGCGGTGTGGCCCCGGGTCCGCCGGCATACGGACCGTACGGCTGCCGCACCCCGCCCCAGGCGCCGGTGCCGGCGCCGGTCTGCTGCGGATAGCCGTAGCCGGTGGGGTGCGGCTGTGGCTGCGGGTACGACCCCGGATACGGCTCCGGTGGCGGGGTGCCGTACGCCGGGCCGAAGCCGTGCGGTGCCGGGGGTGCGGCGGGCGGCGGCGGAACGTGCGGAGACAGGGCGCCGGGCAGGTGGTCGACGGGCGCGGGGGCTCCGCCGTCGGAGACAGGGGCGTGCTCGGGGGACCCGTTGGCCGCCATGAAGGAGACACCGGCCCCGTGGGGCGCGACGGACTCGCGTGAGACACCGGCGCCGTGAGCCCCATAGGACCCGTGCGCCCCGGACTCCTGTGAGGCACCGGACGACCCGTGGGACGTAGCCGCTCCGCCGAGCGCGTCGGCGTCCGCCGGCGTCCCGGTTCCGTTCGCGTGCGCGGCCGTCCCCGCCGTCGGCGCTCCCCCGCCGTCCTCCGGATGCTCCGCCTCCAGCAGCCGTACGGCGTGCCGGCCGAGCTGGGCCACCAGGGCGCTGGGCAGCCAGGGGTCGCGGGAGCGGCCCCCGGTCACCGTGTCCTCCATCCCGGTGCGCTCCAGGATCTCCGCCGGCGAGGGGCGGCTCGCCGGGTCCTTGCGCAGGCAGTCCCGTACGAGGTCGGCGATCCCCTCCGGCACCCCGCTCAGGTCCGGCTCCTCCTGGGCGATGCGGAACATCAGCGCGTGGACCCCGCTGTCGGCGGTCCCGAAGGGCAGCGACCCGGTGGCCGCGAAGGCGAGCACCGAGCCGAGGCAGAACACGTCGCACGCGGGCGTGATCCGGTCCCCGCGCACCTGCTCGGGCGCCATGAAGCCGGGCGAGCCGACCAGCGCCCCGGTGCGGGTGAGGCCCTCCTCGCCCGGCGCCGCCGTCTCCAGCGCCCGCGCGATCCCGAAGTCGATCACGCGCGGCCCGTCGATGGTGACCAGCACGTTGGACGGCTTGAGATCGCGGTGCACGAGCCCGGCCGCGTGGATGTCCGCCAGCGCCTGCGCGAGCCCCGCCGCCAGGATCCGTACCGACCGCTCGGGCAGCGCCCCGTGGTCGTGCCCGACGACCTGTTGCAGGCTCGGCCCGGCCACGTACCCGGTCGCCACCCACGGCACCGCTGCCTCGGTGTCCGCGTCCAGCACCGGCGCGGTCCAGTACCCGCCGACCCGGCGCGCGGCGTGCACCTCCTGCCGGAACCGCGCCCGGAATTCCTCCCGCTCGGCCAGTTCCGCGCGGACCAGCTTCACGGCGACGGTCCGGCCCCGGTCCGACCGGGCCAGGTACACCTGCCCCATGCCGCCCGCGCCGAGCCGTGCCAGCAGCCGGTAGGCCCCGATCGCCGGCGGATCCCCCGGCCCCAGCTTCTCCATCCCCGCGCCGCCTTCCCCCCATAGGTCTGCAACGCCCCGACAATAGTGCGCCGGTACGGCACCGGGTCCGGTACGGATTCCACGGTTCCGTAACAGGGGCCGGCGGCACCGGAAACCGGCCACACCGGACGCCACCGGAAACACGCCATCCGCTCCCTCGACCCCCGCCCGTCGACAACCTGTCGCGGATTCCCCCCGTCCACGGAACAAGACGCCGATATGCCTTCCGCATCGCGGACATTTACGCTCACCGGCATGACCCCTCAGCCCAGCCCCGAAGCCGGCGCCGCAGTGAAGGCCGCCGACCGCGCGCACGTCTTCCACTCCTGGTCCGCGCAGGACCTCATCGACCCGCTCGCCGTCGCCGGCGCCGAGGGGTCGTACTTCTGGGACTACGACGGCACGCGCTACCTGGACTTCACCAGCGGGCTCGTCTTCACCAACATCGGCTACCAGCACCCCAAGGTCGTCGCGGCGATCCAGGAGCAGGCCGCGAAGCTGACCACGTTCGCGCCCGCGTTCGCCGTCGAGGCCCGCTCGGAGGCGGCCCGGCTGATCGCCGAGCGGACCCCCGGCGACCTGGACAAGATCTTCTTCACCAACGGCGGCGCGGACGCCGTGGAGCACGCGGTGCGCATGGCCCGGCTGCACACCGGCCGCCCGAAGGTGCTCTCGGCGTACCGCTCGTACCACGGCGGCACCCAGCAGGCGGTGAACATCACCGGTGACCCGCGCCGCTGGGCGAACGACAGCGGCTCGAACGGGGTCGCCCGGTTCTGGGCGCCGTTCCTCTACCGCTCCCGCTTCTACGCCGAGACCGAGGAGCAGGAGTGCGCCCGGGCGCTGGAGCACCTGGAGACGACGATCGCCTTCGAGGGCCCGGGGACCATCGCCGCGATCATCCTGGAGACCATCCCGGGCACCGCCGGGATCATGGTGCCGCCGCCCGGCTACCTGGCCGGCGTGCGCGAGCTGTGCGACAAGTACGGGATCGTCTTCATCCTGGACGAGGTCATGGCCGGCTTCGGCCGGACCGGCGAGTGGTTCGCGGCCGACCTGTTCGGTGTCGTCCCCGACCTGATGACCTTCGCCAAGGGGGTGAACTCCGGTTACGTGCCCCTCGGCGGTGTCGCCATCTCCCAGGAGATCGCCGCGACCTTCGGCAAGCGCCCCTACCCCGGCGGCCTCACCTACTCCGGTCACCCGCTGGCCTGCGCCGCCGCCGTCGCCACGATCGGCGTGATGGCGGAGGAGGGCATCGTGGAGAACGCCAAGCGGCTCGGCGAGAGCGTCGTCGGCCCCGGCCTCGCCGAGCTGGCCGCCCGCCACCCGAGCGTCGGCGAGGTGCGCGGCGTGGGCATGTTCTGGGCGCTGGAGCTGGTGCGCAGCCGGGAGACCCGCGAGCCGCTGGTGCCGTACAACGCGACCGGCGAGGCGAACGCCCCCATGGCCGCCTTCACCGCCGCCGCCAAGCGGCACGGCCTGTGGCCGTTCGTGAACATGAACCGCACCCACATCGCCCCGCCGTGCACCGCGACCGAGGCCGAACTGAAGGAGGGGCTGGCCGCGCTCGACGCCGCGCTGACCGCCGCCGACGAACACACCGTGTGATCACAACTGCCGCGACACCTGTTCGAACGCGTAAGGTGACGTGCTCGTAAGGAAGAGGGACCCGCGGCTTTCGCGGGTCCGTACGAGCACCGCATCCGGACGTGTGAGGAGAGGCACGGAGCATGCCCGGCAACGGCCCCGTGACGCGCAGCACCCTGCGCCAGCAGATCGCGGACGCGCTCCGTGACGAGGTGCTGGCGGGACGGCTGCGCCCGGGCCGGGCGTTCACCGTCAAGGAGATAGCCGACCAGTACGGCGTCTCCGCGACACCGGTCCGCGAGGCGCTGGTCGACCTGTCCGCGCAGGGCATCCTGGAGGCCGACCAGCACCGCGGCTTCCGGGTGCCCGAGTACTCGGTCGGCGACTACCGGCACATGGTCGAGGCCCGCGGCCTGGTCACCGACGGCATGTTCCGGGCGCTCACCGCGGACCACCCCGCCTTCCGCACCCCGCCGGAGGACCCCCGCACGGGCGCGGCCCTGGCCACCGTGCGGCGCCGCGGCGAGGAGGCCCAGCGGGCGGCCACGGCGGGCGACCTGACCGTTCTCATCGGCTACGACCTGCGCTTCTGGCGCGAGTTGAGCGCCCTGTTCGGCAATCCCTACCTCGGGGACTTCCTGCACCGGCTGCGCGTGCAGTCCTGGGTGTGCGCGGTGCAGTACCTGCTGCGCCTGCCCGAGCTGCGCGGCCGGCTCTGGGACCGGCACACCGAACTGGTCGACGCGCTGGCCCGGCGCGAGGCGGAGACGGCCCGCGCGATCGTCGCCGACGCGAGCGCGCACTCGCTGGCACTGCTGGAACACCTGGCGGGCGGGTAGACGACCGATACGGGCCCCACGGGGGAGCGTCCCCGGGCCTCAGCGACTACCCTTCCCTGACCACCCGCCGCCGCGCGTGACGGCGCGCCCGCCGATGCGAGGAGCCCTCTTTGGCCTGTGACCTGTGGCTGGTACCACTCGTGGACGTGTTGTGCCACACCCCGGACAACCCCTTCGCCGAGGAACTCGCGCAGTACGACAAGGCGCTGGCCGAGGCCGGTCTGCCGCCGGTGCCGGTGTACCAGTACATGCCCGGCCTGTCCGGCGACGTCGCCCCGGTCGCCGGTTTCGACTACGACGCCCTGCACTTCCTGCGCCGGGCCTACCTGCTCCAGGTCTGCGGCCTGCCGGTGACGCCGGTGGACGAACTGGGCGGCGACTACGAGCAGTTGCTGGAGATGTTCGAGTCGACGGCCCAGCAGTCACACCTGGTCTGGCACTACGACCACGCGGGCGCCTACGTCCCCGTGGACTTCCCGCACCCGCTCTCCAACGACGAACTCCTCGCGGGTGGCGGCCCCTTGGGTTCCTCCCAGACCCTGCTGCGGGAACTCCAGTACGTGGCCCCCGTGATCGGCATCGACCCGGCCAACCCCCCGGCCGCCCCCGCCCCGCCCCCGGCCCCCACGGAACTGGAGGAACCGGCGGTCCCGGCCCCCTACGACCCCAGCCCCTTCGCCCGCGAACGCCACGTCTGGCTGGGCCTCCACACAGCGGCGACCCGCTCCCTGGCGCAGGGCTCGATGATCGTGTTCAGCTGAGCCGCAGGGAAGAGCCCGGAAAAGAAAGACACCCTGCCGGCCGGACCGGCAGGGCGTCCCCTGAGGGGGGGCTCGTTCTACAGGAACGAGTTGATCTCGATCGTCTCGTCGCGGCCCGGGCCCACGCCGATCGCGGAGATCGGGGCGCCCGACATCTCCTCCAGTGCCTTGACGTACGCCTGGGCGTTCTTCGGCAGGTCGGAGAAGGTCTTGGCCTTGCTGATGTCCTCGGACCAGCCCGGCAGCATCTCGTAGACGGGCTTCGCGTGGTGGAAGTCGGTCTGGGAGTAGGGCAGCTCCTCGACCCGCTTGCCGTCGATCTCGTAGGCGACGCAGACCGGGATCTGCTCCCAGCCGGTGAGCACGTCCAGCTTGGTGAGGAAGAAGTCGGTCAGGCCGTTGACGCGGGTGGCGTAGCGGGCGATGACCGCGTCGAACCAGCCGCAGCGGCGGTCCCGGCCGGTGGTGACGCCCCGCTCGCCGCCGATGCGGCGCAGCGCCTCGCCGTCCTCGTCGAACAGCTCCGTCGGGAACGGGCCCGCGCCGACACGGGTCGTGTAGGCCTTCAGGATGCCGATCACCCGGCTGATCTTCGTCGGGCCCACGCCCGCGCCCGTGCAGGCGCCGCCCGCGGTCGGGTTCGAGGAGGTGACGAAGGGGTACGTGCCGTGGTCGATGTCCAGCAGCGTGCCCTGGCCGCCCTCGAAGAGCACGACCTTGTCGTCCTCCAGGGCCTGGTTCAGGATCAGCACCGTGTCGGCGACGTACGGCCGGATCTGCTCGGCGTAGCCCAGCAGCTCCTCGACCACCTGGTCCGCGGCGATCGCGCGCCGGTTGTACAGCTTCGTCAGGATCTGGTTCTTGACGTCGAGGGCCGCCTCCACCTTCTGCTGGAGGATCGACTCGTCGTACAGGTCCTGGACCCGGATGCCCACGCGGTTGATCTTGTCGGCGTAGGTCGGGCCGATGCCGCGGCCGGTCGTACCGATCTTGCGCTTGCCGAGGAAGCGTTCCGTCACCTTGTCGACGGTCACGTTGTACGGCGTGATGATGTGCGCGTTACCGCTGATCAGGAGCTTGGACGTGTCGACGCCACGCTCGTTCAGACCGCTCAGCTCGGAGAGCAGGACCGACGGGTCGACGACGACACCGTTGCCGATGACCGGCGTACAGCCGGGCGACAGGATTCCGGAAGGGAGGAGGTGCAGTGCGTACTTCTGGTCGCCCACGACGACCGTGTGGCCGGCGTTGTTGCCACCCTGGTAACGCACCACGTAATCGACGGAACCACCGAGGAGATCCGTCGCCTTTCCCTTGCCTTCGTCACCCCACTGAGCACCGAGCAGCACAAGTGCGGGCACGCGCGTACACCCCTTCCGGGCGGGGCATGTCCAAGGTCGGGGGCATGGGCGTAACGTTCACCGCCGCGTACCACCGCGACCGTCGTTGGTCGCACAACCGTCGGACCGGATGCCCCGGAATAGACGAAGCCCCTGGCGCAATAGCGCAAGGGGCTCTTGCACAAAGATGCTACCCGAGGAAGCGAGGCAGGACCGAGGTGGCGACTTCCGCGACGTCCGATCAGCTGCTGGTGATCATCGATCCGGCGGCACGACAGGCGGACGGGGAGTCCGTACGGATCGCGAAAGACGTGCTCAGCGCGGGTGCGCCGGCCAAGCTGTGCCTGCCGGACGGCCCGGAGGAATTCGCCCGCGCCCTGGCCCGCAGGGGGTCGCGGCGGCCGGTCGTGGTGGGGGACGGCCGGGCGCTGACCCGGGCCGTCACCCTGCTGCACCGGCGGGGTGAGCTGGGCGGATGCGCGCTGTCCGTGGTGCCGGTCGGGGACACGGCGCTCGCCGAGTCGCTCGGGGTGCCCGGCGGCGCGGTGGCGGCGGCACGGGC
This sequence comes from Streptomyces sp. DSM 40868, assembly GCF_011820545.1. Lineage (NCBI taxonomy): Bacteria > Bacillati > Actinomycetota > Actinomycetes > Kitasatosporales > Streptomycetaceae > Streptomyces > Streptomyces sp. DSM 40868. The sequence goes on along the minus strand of NZ_CP050504.1, from coordinate 4,796,288 downwards.
GGTCCTGGACGGCGTGGAGCGGCGGCTGGACCTGCTGGTCGACGACGGGGACGGCGTGGTCCTGGGCGCGCTGCGCATCCCGCCGGTGCCGGTGCGGGCGGGCGCCGCCTCCCCGGTGCCGCTCTCCTCGGGCCGGCCCTGGTACCGCTCGCTGGTCCGCACGCTCGCCGCCCGCCCGGCCCGGCTGTCCGCCGTGCCCGCCCCGCACGCGGCCCGGCTGCGGGTGGAGGTCGACGGACGGCCGGTGGTCGACACGGACCAGCCGGTGGAGGCGGTGTCGGTGACGCCGGGCGCGGCCGGGGTGGCCTCGGTGGAGGTCCGGCCGCTGTCGGTGGGCGCGGAGGCGACCCCGCTGCTGGCCTCCGGGCACACGGTGACGGTCACCGGGGCGGAGTTCCGCTACCGCGCGGACGCGGCGGTGTCCGGGCCGGTGCGCCGGCGGACCTGGCGGGTGGTGGAGGGCGCCTGGGGCCTCGTCCTGCCCGCCGGCCACTGAATCCCGCGGGGGACGGCTCGCCCGGCTCAGCGCAGCTCCACGCGCAGCCCCCGCAGTCCCCTCATCACGAAGTTCGGGCGGCGTTCCGGCTCGGCCGCGAGGGTGAGCGTGGGCGCCCGCTCCAGCAGGGCCGTCAGGGAGGCGGCCAGCTCGATACGGGCCAGGGGCGCGCCGACGCAGTAGTGGATGCCGGCGCCGAAGGAGATGTGCGGGTTCTCCGCGCGGGCGAGGTCCAGGCGGCCGGGGTCGGCGAAGACGGCCGGGTCGTGGTTGGCGGAGCCGAAGAGCAGGGCGACCTCGGCGCCCCTCGGGATCGTGGTGCCGCCGATCTCGATGTCGTCCAGCACCCAGCGTTCGAAGAGCTGGAGCGGGGTGTCGTAGCGCAGCAGCTCCTCGGTCGCGGACGGCACCAGGGAGTGGTCGGCGCGCAGGGCCGCGAGCTGCCCTGGGTGGCGGAACAGGGCGTACCAGCCGTTCACCGTGGCGTTGACGGTGGCCTCGTGGCCGGCGTTGAGGAGCAGCACCACCGTGGAGACCAGTTCCTGCCCGGTGAGGCGGTCGCCCTCATCGTGGGCCGCGATCAGGGCGGAGACCAGGTCCTCGCCGGGCTCGGCGCGGCGGGCCGCGATCAGCTCCCGGAGGTAGCCGGAGAACTCCACCGACGCCCGCACCGCCCGGGCCGCCGTCTCCTCGGACGGGTTCAGCTCGTACATCCCGCAGATGTCCGCCGACCAGGGCCGCAGCAGCGGCCGGTCCGCCTCGGGGATGCCGAGCAGCTCGGCGATCACCGCGACCGGCAGCGGTTCGGCCAGGTCCGTCAGCAGATCGCCGCCGCCGTCGCCGACCAGGGTGTCCACCAGCTCCTCGGCCAGCCCCCGCACATACGGCACCAGCCGCTCCACCGTGCGCGGGGTGAACGCCTTCGCCACCAGGCGCCGGATCCGGGTGTGGTCCGGCGGCTCCAGGTCCAGCATTCCGTGGTCGTTGAGGGTGTGGAAGGGCTCGTGCTCGGGCGGCGGCGGGGTACGGCCGAACTCCTCGTGCGTGAACCGGTGCAGATAGGTCCGGCCGAGCCGGCGGTCCCGCAGCAGCGCCGAGACGTCCGCATGGTGCGGCACCAGCCACTGGTCGCTCGGTTCGTACCGGATCACCCGGCCGCGGGCGCGCAGCTCGGCGTAGGCCGGGTAGGGGTCGGCGACGAACGCCGGGTCCCAGGGGTCGAAGATGTGGTCCGCAGCAGCTGCCATGGACGGACGCTAGCCCGGCCCGGCCCACGTGGCCGGCCTCCGCCCGGGCCCGGCCCGCCGTCAGCGGGCGCCGGGGCGGACCACTCCGGACTCGTAGGCGTAGACCGCGGCCTGCGTACGGTCGCGCAGGCCCAGCTTCACCAGGATCCGGCCCACATGCGTCTTCACGGTCTGCTCGGCCACGACCAGCCGCTCGGCGATCTCCGCGTTCGACAGGCCCCGCGCGATCAGCGCCAGCACCTCCGTCTCCCGCTCGGTCAGCTCGCCGGCGCGCCGTCTGAGCGGGGCCCGGCCGCCGCCGTCCAGGCGGGAGAACTCCGCGATGAGCCGCCGGGTGATGCCGGGGGCCAGCAGGGCGTCGCCCGCGGCCACGACCCGGACCGCCTCGGCCAGCTGGTCCGCGGAGGCGTCCTTGAGCAGGAAGCCGGAGGCGCCCGCCCGCAGCGCGTCGTACACGTACTCGTCCAGGTCGAACGTCGTCAGCACCAGCACCCTCACGGCGGGGTGGTCCTCGGTGATGCGGCGGGTCGCCTCGATGCCGCCCAGTTCCGGCATCCGGATGTCCATCAGCACCACGTCCGGGGCCAGTTCGGCGGTCCGGGCGATCGCGTCCCGGCCGTCCACCGCCTGCCCGATCACCTCGATGTCGCTCTGGGCGTTCAGCAGCACGGTGAAGCCCTGCCGGACCATCTGCTGGTCGTCGGCGATCAGGACACGGATGCTGCCGGTACCACTCGTCATGGGGTCTGTTCTCCTGTCGGGCGCTGGTCGGGCGGGTCCGGGACGTCCCCGGGGAGGAAGGCCGTGACGCTGAAGCCGCCGCCCTCGGTGCCGCCCGCCACGAGACGGCCGCCGAGCATGGCCACGCGCTCGCGCATGCCGAGCAGCCCGTGACCGGCGCCCGGGGACGGCGGTACGGGGTGCCGCGGCGGGGAGTTGTCCACCCTCAGCCGCAGACCGTCCGGGAGATGCCCGACCTCGACCCGCACCCGGGACCCGGGCGCGTGCCGCAGGGCGTTGCTCAGCGCCTCCTGCACGATCCGGTACGCCGACAGCTCCACGCCCGGTGCGTAGGGCCGTATCCCGCCCGTGACCTCGGCGGTCACGTCCAGTCCCGCCGCACGGGTATTCTCGATCAGCGCGCCGAGCCGGTCCAGCGTGGGCTGGGGGGCGTCCGGGGCCGCTCCGGAGCCGGGGGCGCCCAGGCCGTAGGGGTCCTCGGGGTTCTCCGGGTGCTCGGACCGCAGCACCCCGAGCACCCGGCGCAGCTCGGTCAGCGCCTCCAGCGCGTTGGCGCGGATGCCGGAGAGGTTCTCCAGCAGCTCCGGGGAGGGGTTCTCCACCAGGTGCGGGGCGACCTGGGCCTGGATGGAGATCACCGACATGTGGTGGGCGACCACGTCGTGCAGCTCCCGGGCGATCCGGCTGCGCTCCTCCAGCAGGGTGCGGCGGGCCCGCTCCTCGACGGTGATCGTCGTCTGCTGGACCAGCTCGCTACGGGCCTCCTGGCGGCTGCGCAGGGCGGCGCCGGTGACGGCCATGACGGTGCACAGGGCCACCGTCAGCGTGCCGGTGCCGGAGTAGTGGCCCGCCGCCAGGCCGCCCTGGACACCCCAGGTCACCGCCGTGGTCACGGCGAGCGCGGCCACCACGCCGCCCAGCCGGACCCGCAGGGCGAGCAGCAGCAAGACCGCTATGTGCGCGATCAGCGTGGGCGTGGTCCAGGGCCAGTTGGGGCCGGGACCGTCGGGCGGGAGGACGGCCAGGTGAGGGCGGGCCAGCAGGGCGGTGACGGTGGCGGCGGTCAGCGACAACGCCCAGGCGGGGACGGGGCGCCAGCCGGCCAGGAGGAGGGCGACGGCCTGGAGGGCGGTGGTGGCGAGGGCGACGGGGAAGGCGATGCCGTAGGACTCGGAGACCTCTGCACCGCCGCCCACGGCGATGATCAGCGCGATCCAGCCGAGCAGGAAGTAGGTGAGCAGACGGGCCCAGCGGTACCGGGAGTACGGGGGCGAGTGACGGACGGGGGCCTCGCCCAGCCAGACCCGCAGGCGGGCGGTGGTACGGGGCGGGGTACGAGGGCCCTCGGCGCGGGTGGTGGTCGGGTCCTCGGGCTGCACGGGGTCAACCTTAGGCATGGCGCGGGGACTTGCTCGGCGGCAGATGGCGGTGGACCACCCGGGACGAACCGCGGCGCGTGCGGCGTGGACCCCGTTCTCGGTGGCGGAAGGCCGCCAGGCACAGGGCCAGCGCCACGGCGAACACGGGCAGCCAGGCCAGCCGGTACGCCACCCAGAGCAGGGAGTCGGGCGCGGTGTGCAGGCCGGGCAGACGGCCGGCCACGAGTCCGGTGGCGGTGGCGGCCATCATCGCCGTCTGGTGCCACAGGAAGACCGTCATCGCCGAGAGGTTGACCAGGGCCACCGCCGCCCAGACCAGGGGGCGCGCCGCCGCCCGGCGCAGCCGGTCGCGCAACGACAGCGCCAGACCGCACTGGGCCAGGCCGAAGGTGACGGCCGCCAGGGTCGGCGGGTTGAGATTGGAGACCGCGGCGCCGGGGACGCCGACCATGGACGCCGGGTAGCCCGCGCAGCCGACGAGGAGCACCGTGGCCGCCGTACCGCCGAACAGCAGGGCCCGGGCCGACCGGCGGCTGCGCAACTCGCCCCGGGCCCAGGCCGCGCCCAGGGTGTAGGGCACCAGCCAGCCGGCGGCCAGGTTGGTCCAGCCGAGCCAGGACGGGCCGACGTGCAGACCGAACCGGAGCAGGTCCACGTGCAGGACCACGGCGAGCGGCCAGAGGGGGTTGAGCCGGGCGACGAGCGGGGTGGCGGCCGTCAGCGCGGCGAACACCAGCAGGAACCACAGCGGGGACAGCGCGAGTTTCACCAGGCTGTGGACGGTGGCCAGGGGCGTGCCGCCGAGCAGCAGGGCGGCGGCGGTCACCGTCCACAGGGCCAGCAGGGCGGTGACCGGGCGGAGCAGCCGGGCCATGCGGGCGCGCAGCCAGTGGCCGTAGGAGTCGCCCCGGGTCTGGGCGGTCGCCAGGCTGCGGGTCGCCACATGGCCGCCGACCAGGAAGAACACGGCCAGGGTCTGGAACAGCCAGGAGACCGGGGTCAGCCAGGACTGGTGGCCCAGCGGGCTCTCGGTGTGCAGGGCGCCGTCCTGTGCGACCAGGGCGGTCACCAGCCAGTGGCCGAGGACGACACCGAGTATCGCGAGGGCCCGCAGCGCGTCGACCGCGCGGTCCCGGGAAGCGGGGGTGGCGGCGTCCAGACGCCGGGCGCCCAGGCGGAGGGCGTGCAAGGGGTGGCGGGGGGCGTGGGCCCGGGGGGCCTGCTCAGGCACGGGTCACCTCCGAGGTCTCGCCGAGGGTGATCCGGGCCAGATTGGCGAGAGAGGCCGAGCCCGGGGTGAAGTAGCCGCTGTGGTCGGCACCGGCCGCGTCGAAGACCCGGGCGCCGAAGGCGGCGGAGACGGGGTCGGTGCCGAAGCCGACGGTGGCGCCGGTGCCGAACAGGCCGGCCCGGACGTGCGGGACGTGCGCCACCCAGTCGGCGGCGCCGCGGGCCGCCCAGACGCGGGCACGGGTGTGCAGGGTGGTGGCCGAGTCGGCGCCGGTGCCGGGGCTGCCGATCAGGGCGATGTCGTCCGCGGCGAGGCCGGGGGCGGCCCGGCCGCAGACCACGGAACCGTAGGAGTGGCAGATGAGGGTGAGGTGGGCGCCGGCGGGTGCCGTGGTGCGCAGGTCGCGGGCGAAGGCGCGGAGGCGTGGGGCGGCCTCGTCGGCGCGGGTGGTCGTGGTGACGGTGGTGCTGACCGTGGCCGGGGTCTCGTAGCCGAGCCAGGCTATGACGGCGACGGTGTTTCCGGCCGTACGGCTTTCGGCGGGGTGGTGGGTGAGGGCCGTGTACAGGGACGCGGCGGCGCGGTGGAAGCGGGGGTAGGTGTCGAGGGTGGTGTCCGAGCCGGGGACCAGTACGGCGATGTGCCGGGCGTGGGCCAAGTCCCCTATGACCTCCGTGGCTTGGCCGCTTCCCCGGCCGTCGAAGGCGAGGAGGTGGCGGGAGGGGGCGGCGAGGGCGCGGTCGGCCTCGGCGCGGTGGGTGTCGCCGTGGGCGGCGGCCATGCGGGCGGCTTCGATGGCGTTCTTCCGGTTCGCTTCGTAGGCGGCGGGGAGGGTCGCGGGGGTGAGGGGGGTGGTGAGGGTCGCGGGGGGTGGGGCGGGGATGGTGGGGCGGGCCGCGCCTATGAGGGGGAGGACTATGGCGGCGGTCAGGAGGGTGGGGAGCAGGAGGCGGCGGAGGAGGAGGAGGGGATAGGGGTGGGGATTGCTGTGCGGGTTCCGGTGCGGGTGCGTTGTGGGGGTGTTTCCCACCCGCACCACCCGTGCGGGTTTCGTCGTCGGGTGCGGGTGGCCCCCGTGGGGGGCGTTCGCCGTCGGCGACTGCGGGTGCGTCGCGGGATTGCCCTCCGATCGGACCGGCCGTGCGTCAATCGGCGTCAGGCGCGGGTCGCCCCCGTGGCCAACCTCCGCCATCAGCAACCGCAGAACCGCCGCGGGATTGCCTTCCGGTCGCGCCAACCCTGTGGGGACCGCCACCGGATGCAGAACGCCCCCGTAGGCCCCCACCACCACCGGCGTCTGCGGCAATCTCGCGGGCTTGCCCTCCGTCCGCACCGACCCTGCGGCGATCCTCACCAAGCGCGGAACGCCTCTGCGCGGCCCCACCACCGGCGTCTGCGGCGACGTCACGGGCTTACCCTCCGCTCGCGCCTGGCGGGCGGGGATCCGTGACAGGCACGGAACGCCCCCGTCGGGCCCTGTCAGCGTCGGCTGCTGCTGAGGTGTAGTGGGTCGCGGGCCGGTCCCCATGGCGGCTTCCTTTCCGGTCGCCCGGCGATCGGGCTTGACTGGGAAGGAAATTACGGATCGGGGGGTGTCGCCGGCGTCCCGCCAGGGAGCTGTTGTGGGGCGTAGCTCTCAGGTACTACGGGTATCACCAGGCCAGTTGGGCGATCTCCTCCGCCACCACCGCGCAGGCGTCCGCCGCCGGGTCGATCAGCGGAAAGTGGCCCACGTCCTCCAGCAGCGTCAGCCCGACCATCTCCCCCGCCTTCGCCGCCGCCTCCGCGTACGACTCGGCCACCTGATGCGGCACCGTGACATCGGCCCGCCCCTGCACCAGCGTCGTGGCGATACCCGTCGGCAGCAGCCGCGCCGGATCCGCATACCGGGAGCGTTCCGCGAACACCGCCTGCCCGCCCAGGAGTTGTCGCGTCGCGTGGTCGCAGACCTCCAGCTTCTCCGCCACCTCGAAGTCAGCGATCGGCGCGAGCGCGACGACACCGCGCAGCGGTGCCGGACCGTCGGTACGCCACGGCGCGTCCGCCGGGAGCACATGCCGGGCCGCCGCCCACAGCGCCAGGTGGCCGCCCGCCGAGTGCCCGGTCAGCACCGTACGTCCGGCGTCCGCCTGCGGAACCACCTCGCCGGCCAGCGCGGGCAGGGCGTCCAGGGCCGCCGCGACATCGTCGAACGTGTCGGGCCAGCGGCCGGCGGGAGGCACACTCCCCTCACCACCGGCACCGCCCGCACCGCCGACACCGCCCTCTCCGCCGGCACCACCCCCGCCTTCCTCGCCGCCCCTGCGGTACTCCACATTGGCCACCACGAACCCCCTGCGCGCCAAGTAGGCCGCGAACGGCGTGACATGACGACGGTCGTAGCGCGCTCGCCACGCGCCGCCGTGCAGGACGACGACCAGCGGGGCGAGGGCTGTGGGGGCGGCGGCCTGGCCGGGACGGGGGACGTAGAAGTCGATCACCTGGTCGGGGTGGTCGCCGTACGCGGCGGTGATGTCGGGATCGACCTGCGGGTGCGAGAAGGCCGACTCCTCTTCGGCGGCGGCGCGGGCTGCTGCGGCGTCGTCCGGCATGCTCCAACCTCTCAGCTACGGAACGGGGTGGCGGACCAGGTGGGAAACGGCCGTTGGCCGGGACGGTATCAGGCCGGTGACGTGCGGGGACACGGGCATTTCACGCACGCCGGGAGGGAAGCGGGGGAACCGGCTCGCGCCCCGCACCCGGGACCCCGGACCTGTCACCCCGCCCCCCTCGGCACCCCCTAAACCAACTCCTCCCCCAGCACCCGCGCCGCCCGCTCCACATCGCGGAAGCCCACATACAGCGGGGTGAAGCCGAAGCGGAGGATGTCCGGGTGCCGGAAGTCGCCCACGACGCCCCGGGCGATCAGGCGCTTCATCACCTGGCCCGCGTCCGGGCAGCGCAGGGCGATCTGGCTGCCCCGCTCCGCGTGCCGCTCCGGAGTCACGCACTCCACCCGGCCGGGCTCGGTGTACGCGGCCACGCACCGCAGGAAGAAGTCCGTCAGCGCCAGGGACTTGGCGCGCACGGCGGTGACGGACACCCCGTCCCACACGTCGAGCGCGGCCTCCAGCGCCAGCAGGGACAGGATGTCCGGCGTGCCGACCCGCCCCCGCACGGCGCCCGGCGCCGGGGCGTAGTCGGGGCTCATCCCGAACGGCTCGGCGTGGGAGTTCCAGCCGGGCAGCGGGGAGTCGAAGCGGTCCTGCAACTCCTCGCGGACATACAGGTACGCCGGTGAACCCGGGCCTCCGTTCAGGTACTTGTAGGTGCAGCCGACCGCGAGGTCCACGCCGTGCTCGTCCAGGCCCACCGGAAGCGCGCCCGCGCTGTGGCACAGGTCCCACATCGCGAGGGCGCCTGAGGCGTGGGCCGCGGCGGTGAGCGCCGGCAGGTCGTGCAGCCGGCCGGTGCGGTAGTCGACGTGGTTGAGCAGTACCGCGGCCGTACGGCGGGACAGCGCGCCGGGCACCTCGGCCGGGGTGACCGGGCGCAGGGTGCGGCCGGTCAGCCGGGCCGCCGAGGCGGCGATGTAGCCGTCCGTGGGGAACGTCGTGGCGTCCACGAGGAGTTCGTCACGGTCGTCGCCCGCCATGCGGACCGCCGCGACCAGCGCCTTGAAGACGTTGACGCTGGTCGAGTCGCCCACGACGATCTGGCCGGGCGCCGCGCCCACCAGCGGGGCGATCCGGTCGCCGACCCGCTCGGGCGCCGTCCACCAGCCGCTCTCCTCCCAGGAGCGGATGCGCAGTTCGCCCCACTCGCGGCGGACGACGTCGGCCAGCCGGCCGGGGACGTGCGCGGGCAGGGCGCCCAGGGAGTTGCCGTCCAGGTAGACGGCGTCGTCGAGGACGAACCGGTCGCGCAGGGAAGCGAGTTCGTCCTCCGCGTCCAGCTTCTCCGCGTGCAGGGTCAACTCAGACATGGGACCTCGCCGTCCACAGCTCGGGGAACACGTTCTTGCGGGCGCGCTTCTCCAGCCAGGCCACTCCGGCGGAGCCGCCCGTGCCGGGCTTGGCGCCCATCGCGCGCCGGGTGGCCACCAGGTGGTCGTTGCGCCAGCGCCACACCAGCTCGGCCACGTCGGTCAACGCCTCGCCGAGCCGGGCGAGTTCGTCGCTCTCGTCGCCCGCGTAGACCGCGGTCCAGGCGGCCTCCACGGCGTCCGAGGGCTCGTACCGGGCGGAGACGTCCCGGTGCAGCACGGAGTCCGGGATCGGGTGGCCGCGGCGCGCGAGGAGCCGTAGCGCCTCGTCGTACAGGCTGGGCTCGTGCAGGGCCTTCTCCAGTTCCGCGTGGACGCGCGGGACGCCCTGGTGCGGTACGAGCATGGAGGCGGACTTCTCGCCGAGCAGGAACTCCAGGCGCCGGTACATCGCCGACTGGAAGCCGGAGCCCTCGCCGAGCGCGCCGCGGTAGGCGTTGAACTGCGCCGGGGTCAGCTGGCCGAGCGGCTTCCAGGAGGCGTTCAGGGCCTCCAGCTCCCGCACGGAACGTTTCAGCGCGGCGAGCGCGGTCGGTACGTCGTCCGAACGGAGCGCATGGGCGGCCGTCTCCCACTCGTGCACGATCACGGTGAACCACAGCTCCATGACCTGGGTGGTCACCAGGAAGACCATTTCGCCGGGGTCGTCGGAGAGGGTGTGCTGGAGGTGGGTGAGGACGTCGGCCTTGACGTAGTCCTCGTACGGCGTCGTCCCCGCGAAATCCAGGTTCGGGGTCTCGGGCTCAGCGGCCTGGTGAGGGTGGTGAGCCTGTTGGGACATCGCTGTCTCCTGTGTTACTCCGGGTAGCGGTCCGCCCCTGCCGATGCCGGCACGGGGGCCCCGGTCCCCACCCCGCCATCCTCCGCAATGCCCCGGAGGACGGCAAGGCCCGCCTGCCGCCAGACGGGCCACACCGGTGACGCGCGCCGCGCCGGTCAGCCCAGGGTCTGGGCCGCCGTGGGCGAGGAGTCCTTCAGGAACTGGGAGCAGCGCTCGTACTCCTCCTGCTCGCCGATCGCCTGGGCGGCGCGGGCGAGGGCGTGCAGCGCGCGCAGGAAGCCGCGGTTCGGCTCGTGCTCCCACGGGACCGGGCCGTGGCCCTTCCAGCCGTTGCGGCGCAGGGCGTCCAGGCCGCGGTGGTAGCCGGTACGGGCGTAGGCGTACGACTCCACGACCGAGCCCCGCTCGAACGCGTCGTCGGCCAGCTGGGCCCAGGCGAGGGACGAGGTGGGGTGCTGGGCGGCGACCTCCGCCGGCGCGGTACCGGCGGCGAGGGCCTCGCGGGGCTCCGGGTCGTCGGGGAGGTGGGTCGGGGGCGGTCCGCCGAGAAGGTTCTGGTGAATCGTCATGGGTTCAGTGTGTCGCACGGGGGCGTACGGGGGGTGGGCGGCAGGGGGGTACGGGAAGCGGCCGACCCCACACTCCCGGCCTACCTGTCCCGACCGTCCCCGCACCTCCCGGTCTGCCCCTCCCGACCGTCCCCACGCCTCCCGGTCTGCCCCTCCCGGCCTACCCCTCCCGCCGACCCCCCTCCAACGGCGGAGCCGTCACATTGCCGTGGGTCCGGCATTCCGGGTGGGGGCAGTCCGGGACCGGGCGGCGGACCAGGGTGAAGGCCAGGACCGCGCCCAGCACCAGCGTCCCCGCGCAGAGGAGCATCGCCCGGTCGAAGGCCGCGTCGAACGCCGCGGGCACCCGGTACGTCTCCGGCCCCATCCCCGCCACCAGCGGCAGCGCCGCCACCGCCACCAGCCCGGCCGCGCGGGCCGCCGCGTTGTTGACACCGCTGGCCAGGCCCGACCGGGCGGTGTCGACGGAGGCGAGCACCGTGGCGGTCAGGGGCGCGACCAGGGTGACCATGCCGGCGCCCAGCACCAGCAGCGGGGGCAGCACGTCGGTCGCGTAGTCGGCCCCCTCGCCCACCCGTGGCATCAGCAGCAGCGCCGCCGTGCACAGCAGCGGACCCACGGTCAGCGGCAGGCGCGGGCCCGTACGGTCGGCCAGGGCGCCGGAGCGGGAGGAGAACAGCAGCATCAGGGCCGTGGTGGGCAGCAGGGCCGTACCGGCGGCGAGCGGCGAGTAGCCGACCACCACCTGGAGCTGGAGCGCGACGAGGAAGAAGAAGCCGCCGAAGGCCGCGTACACGCACAGGGTGACCAGGTTGACCGCCGTGAACTGGCGGGAGGCGAAGATGTCCGGCGGGAGCATCGGGTCGGGGCGGCGGCGCTCGACGTACCCGAAGGCGACCGCCACCGCGAGGCCCGCCGCCGCGGCCGGGAGCACCGCCGGGGAACCCGACGGCGCCTCGATCAGCGCGTACGTCAGCAGGGCGAGGGCCAGCGCGCCCAGGGTGGCGCCGAGGACGTCGAAGCGGCCGCGGGCGGGGCCGCCGGAGGACTCCGGGACGTGCCGCAGCGCGACCGGCACGCACAGCGCCGCCAGCGGCACATTGAGCAGGAACACCCAGCGCCAGCCGGGCCCGGCCACCAGCCAGCCGCCGAGGAACGGGCCGACGGCCGCGCCGATCCCGCCGAACCCGGACCACAGGCCGACCGCCCGGCCCCGGTCGTCGGGGTGGAAGGAGGCCTGGATGAGCGCGAGCGAGCCGGGCGTGAGCAGGGCGCCGCCGACGCCTTGCAGGGCCCGCGCGGCGATGAGCACCCCGGGTGTCGGGGCCAGGCCGCACAGCAGGGAGGCGAGGGCGAACCACACCACGCCGAGGACGAAGACGCGGCGGCGGCCGTACCGGTCCCCGAGCGAGCCGCCGAGCAGGATCAGGCCGGCCAGTGTGACCAGGTAGGCGTTGACGGTCCACTGGAGGGCGGCGAGGCCCGTGTCCAGGTCGCGGCCGATGCGCGGCAGGGCGACGTTGACGACGGTGGAGTCGAGCATCGCCATGGCGGAGCCGAGGACGGTGGTGAACAGCAGCCACCTGCCCCGGGGCGAGGCCAGCCGGACGTCGGGCATGCCCCAGGTATACAGCGGGCCCGGCGGCAGGGACAGCCGCCGGGCCCACCGTGGGACACCGCTTACTTGATCTTGTTGCCCGCCGAGCGCAGGTGCTGCGTGGCCTGCACGACACGCGCGGCCATGCTCGCCTCGGCCAGCTTGCCCCAGGTACGCGGGTCGTAGGCCTTCTTGTTGCCGACCTCGCCGTCGACCTTCAGGACGCCGTCGTAGTTCTGGAACATGTGGGCGGCGACCGGGCGGGTGAAGGCGTACTGGGTGTCCGTGTCGATGTTCATCTTCACGACACCGTTCTCCAGCGCGGTCAGGATCTCCTGCTCGGTGGAGCCGGAGCCGCCGTGGAAGACGAAGTCGAACGGGGACTCCTTGCCGAACCGGGCGGCGACGCCCTCGTTCAGCTCCTTCAGCAGCTCGGGACGCAGCACGACGTTGCCCGGCTTGTACACGCCGTGCACGTTGCCGAAGGACGCGGCCAGCAGGTAGCGGCCCTTCTCGCCCAGGCCGAGGGCCTCGGCGGTGCGGATGGCGTCGTCGACGGTGGTGTACAGCTCGTCGTTGATCTCGTGGGTGACGCCGTCCTCCTCACCGCCGGTGGGGGTGATCTCCACCTCGAGGATGATCTTGGCGGCGCGGGCCTGCTCCAGCAGCTCCTGCGCGATCTCCAGGTTGTCGGCGAGGGTCTCGGCGGAGCCGTCCCACATGTGCGACTGGAACAGCGGGGTGAGACCGGCGTCGACGCGCTTCTTGGACAGCGCGATCAGCGGACGCACGTACCCGTCGAGCTTGTCCTTCGGGCAGTGGTCCGTGTGCAGGGCGATGTTGACCGGGTACTTCTCGGCGATGACGTGCGCGAACTCGGCGAGCGCGACCGCGCCGGTCACCATGTCCTTGCTGTACTGGCCGCCGAGGAACTCCGCGCCGCCGGTCGAGATCTGGACGATGCCGTCGCTCTCGGCCTCCGCGAAGCCGCGCAGCGCCGCGTTCAGGGTCTGCGTGGAGGTCACGTTGATGGCCGGGTAGGCGAACTTGCCTGCCTTCGCCCGGTCGAGCATCTCGTTGTAGACCTCGGGGGTTGCGATGGGCATCTGTCCGCTCCTTGTGTTGCGGGTAGGGGTTCTGCGTTACGGCCCTGACCTAGACCTGGGGGGCGACATCATCGTCGGCCCCATCTTCCCAGACATGACCCCATGGTCCAGGCGCCGGTCAAGACCGGAACGTCCGGATCGTCAGTCCAGCCCCAGTTCGTCCTTCGAGAAGGCGAAGCGGTAGGGAACACCAGCGCCCGCTTCGATCTTCTCTGCGGCTCCCGTCGCCCGGTCCACGATCGTCGCGACGGCGACGACCTCCGCGCCGGCCTCCCGCACGGCCTCGACGGCGGTCAGCGGGGAACCGCCGGTGGTGGAGGTGTCCTCGACCACCAGGACCCGGCGGCCCGCGATGTCCGGACCCTCGACGCGCCGCTGGAGCCCGTGCGCCTTCGCCGCCTTGCGGACCACGAACGCGTCCAGGCGACGGCCGCGCGCGGCGGCGGCGTGCAGCATGGCGGCGGCCACCGGGTCGGCGCCCATGGTGAGCCCGCCGACCGCGTCGAACTCCAGGTCCGCGGTCAGGTCCAGCAGCACCTGGCCGACCAGCGGGGCGGCCTCGCCGTCGAGGGTGATGCGGCGCAGGTCGACGTAGTAGTCGGCCTCCAGACCGGAGGAGAGGGTCACCTTGCCGTGTACCACGGCCTTGTCCTTGATCTGCTGCAGCAGCGCGCCGCGCACGTCGTCCGTCATGCCGACCAGCTTAGAGCCGGCGCCAGCTCCAGGTCGTACTCGCCTCCAGCGGCTCCAGCGGGGTGACCAGGCGCGGAAGGGTGTTCAGACCGTTGGGCGGGCCGGTCTGCGGTTCCACGCAGACGGCCTCGGCCTGCTCGTCGTAGACCACCACCCACTCCTCGCGGGAGGCCACCTTCAGCTCCAGCCGGTCCGGCCAGGTGAGGGTGACGTCGACCCCGCCGGGCATGCCGAAGCAGTCGTCCCAGGGGCCGGGCCGGGGGTCGGTCCGGTTGCCGGTGGGCAGGTGGTCGGCGCCGCGCTCCTCCTGCCAGGCGGGCGCGAAGTCCAGCCGTACGTCCGCGCCGTCGAGGTTCCGGTTGAACCACGGGTGCCAGCCGAGCTGCGCCGGGAAGGAGTCGTCGTACGCCTCCACGGACATGGTCAGGGTCAGGCCGTCCTCGGTGAGCGCGACGACCTGGGTGACGCGCCCGGGGTGCGGCCAGGGGTCGGTCAGCTCGTACGTGATCACCGCCTCGTCCGCCGAGACGCGCGCGGTGCGCCAGGCGCCGTCGCGCGCGGTGCCGTGGATGGCGTGCGGCGGGGAGTTGAGCGGCATCCGGCGGACGGTGCCGCCGTCCAGGAAGCGGCCGTCGCGGATCCGGCCGCACCAGGGCACCATCGGGAAGCAGCCGTAGCGCGGGCCCTGCCGCAGCAGCTCCAGGGAGCCGACCTTGAGCCCGCTGATCCGGCCGCCGTTCGCGGGGCTGACGCGCACTTCCGCTTCGCCTGCGGTCAGCGTGATGTCTTCGTTGCTCACGGGACGACACTACTGGGGTGCGCGGCGGGTGTGCGGGCGCCGGTCAGCGTCGTCTGCGCAGGGCGCGGGTGACCACGATCGCCGAGGCCAGCGCGAGGGCCGCGGCGGGCGCCGCCCAGCGCAGGGCCGGGTTGCCGACGACGGTCTGGGGGGCGGGCACGGGGGCGTACCGGCCGCGCGGCGGGGCGTGGTCGACCTCCTCGGCGCTGCGCCCGATCATCGTCCGCCGCGCGTGCGCGGCCTCGGCGGGCGGCTCCCCGGTGTCGGCGAAGTCCTCGGCGAGCACCTCGGGGTGGACGGGGCCGGTGTCTTCGGTGCCCTCGGCCTCTGCGGTGTCGTCGTCCGCGTCGTCCTCGTCGTCCGCGTCGTCCTCGTCGTCCGCGTCGTCCGCGTCGCGGTCCAGGGAGGGCGGCGGGACCTCGGTGTCGAAGACGGAGGGACGGGGTTCGCCCGCCACCGCGGACTCGTCCGGCACCGGCTCGTCGTCCGCCGCCGACTCCTCCCCCGCCGGCTCCTCGTCCGTCGCCAGCGACTCCAGGAACCGGCTCAGCAGCCTCGTCGTCGCCGACGTCACCGTCTCCGCCGGGAGTTCCGTGATCCGGCCGGTCGCGGTCGCCGTGCCCTCGGCCGTGACCGTGCAGCCGTCCTCGGCGGGCGTGAGGCGCAGGGTCAGGGACAGCTTGACCGAGCCGGTGCCGCGGGCCTCGGCGGCGTCGGCCTCGACACCGTACGTGCCGTCGGCGCGCGGGGTCACCCGGGCCGTGCCCCGGTAGGTCACGGAGTGCCCGCCGACGCGGAGTTTCAGCCGGCCGGTGAGCGGTTCGGCACCGGCGTCCTGGGTCAGCCCGGGGACGGCGCGGGCGACGCGAGCGGGGTCGGCCAGGGCGGCGCCGAGCCGGTCGGTGGAAGCCTGGACGAAGACCTGGTGCTCCATGGTCCGGGAGCCTACCCACTCGCGGCCGGAACTCACCCGGGCATGCTGACCGCTCCGCGTCCGGCCCCCCGTTGGCCCACGCGCCCACCGCCCTCCTGGCAGGGCGTCTCAGTAACGGGGTCGCACCAGCGTGGATGCCGGCAGCCCGTCGATCCGGGTGCGGTCGGCGGCGCGCGCGTCCGCCGTCAGCCGCGCCTGGGTCAGCGTGTCCGGCCGCCAGGTGCCCAGCCGCAGGGGCGGCGGGGCGGGGCCCGGGGCCGCCAGCAGGAAGCCCCAGTCGTGCGGGGCCCGGGTGGCGCCCGGCGAGCGGTCGGGGCCGGCCGCGAAGCCGCTGTCGTGCGGGGCCCGGGTGGCGCCCGGCGAGCGGTCGGGGCCGGCCGCGAAGCCGCTGTCGTGGCCCGGCACCCGGTACGGGGAGACGGCGAAGCCGGCCGCACGGAGGGACGCGGCGACGGTCCAGTAGGCGCGCGGCCGGGCGGCGACGGGACCGGCGTGCACCACCAGGCGGCCGTGCGGGGCCAGCACCCGGCGGGCCAGGCCGTAGAACTCCTGGGAGTACAGCTTGGCGCTGGCGGTGATGCCGGGATCGGGCAGGTCGGCGATCACGACGTCGTACGCCCGGCCGCGCGCCCCCCGCAGCCAGGCGAGCGCGTCGGCGGTGGTGACGTGGACGCGCGGGTCGGCGAGGGCGTGCGCGTTGAGGGCGGCGAGGCCGGGGTCGCGGCGGGCCAGCTCCACCAGGCCCGGGTCCAGTTCGACGAGGTCGAGGCGGTGCACGTCGCGGTGGCGCAGCACCTCGCGGGCGGCCAGTCCGTCGCCGCCGCCGAGGATCAGCACGCGCGCGTGCGGGCCGGTCAGCGCCGGGTGGACCAGGGCCTCGTGGTAGCGGCGCTCGTCGCGGCCGCCGACGCGGAGCCGGCCGTCCAGGAAGAGGTCGAGGGGCCGGCCGTGGGTGCCGCCGGCCAGGACGATCTCCTGCACACCGGTCCGCACGGCCACCCGGACGTCCCCGCCGTACACGGCGTGCCGGGCGGCCCGCTCGAAGTCGCCCGCGAGGGCGGCGGCGCAGGCGAGGACGCCGAGGACGGCGAGGCCGGTGAGCAGCAGCAGCCGGCGGGCGCGGCGGCCGAGGTCGCGCCGGAACAGGCCGAGGACCAGGGCGCCGCCCGCGACCACGTTGACCGTGCCGGTCAGCAGCGCGCCGGTCAGCTGGCCGAGGAACGGCAGGAGCAGGAAGGGAAAGGCGAGGCCGCCGACCAGGGCGCCGACGTAGTCCGCGGCGAACAGGTCGGCCACCGCGCCGCCCGCGTCCTGCCGCCGGATGCGCTGGATCAGCTCCATCAGCAGCGGCACCTCGGCGCCGATGAGCAGGCCGATGGCCAGGGAGAAGGCGACGAGCAGGCAGCGCGGTCCGGCGGCCCAGAGCCCGCCCCAGCCGGCGGTCCAGGCGAACACGGCGTACAGCGCCATGGCGCTGCATCCGCCGACCAGGGCGAGGGCCGCCTCCACCGCGACGAAGCCGGCCGCCGCGTGGTGGCGCAGCCGCTTGGCGCCGAGGGAGCCGATACCCATGGCGAACACCATCACGGACAGCACCACGGACGCCTGGGTGACCGAGTCGCCCATCAAGTACGAGGCGAACGCGACGAGTTCGAGTTCGTACACGAGTCCGCAGGCCGCGCAGACGAAGACGCACGCGAGGACCAGGAACCGCCCGGTGCCGGGCCGGACGGGCAGCCGTGCGGGGCTCGTCCAGGAGGGCGGGGCGCCTGGGGGCGCGGGGGCGTGCGGTTCGATCACGCTGCGACGTTACGTCACGTTCCGGGCACGCTTCGTCACCCACACGTGTGGATCTGGGGGCGGTTGACGCATTGCGGGTTTATGTCGCCGGAAAAGGCGTAGACCCGCTCAGTCCGGCTGGGCCACCCGCGCCCGCTCGCCGACCCGGGTCCGGGTGGCCACCAGCTGTCCGTCCTGCGGATAGGCGTGCCAGGTGCGCCAGTGCACCTGGCCCTCGTGCCGCTGGGCCAGCATCGCGGTGAAGGCGTGCGGGCTGCCCGGGAAGACTCCGGCGAGGCCGTGCGGATGGTCGGAGACGAGGGCCAGTAGTTCCTGGGCGCGGCCCGCGAACGAGCCGGGGGTGAGCACCTCGACCCGGGCGGCGAACTCGTACTCCCAGTCGCCGACCCGTTTGGCGACGCCCAGCGGCAGCGGGGTGCTGGAGCCCGGGATGCACGCGACCGTCTCCGAGCAGTTGCCGCGCTCCTCCTCCAGGAGCACCTGGTGGGAGGCGCCGAGCAGCCGCAACTGGAGTCTGGCACCGGTGAGTTCGAGGTCGAGGGTGGCCAGGGCGGGCAGCGGTTCACGGCCCAGGGCCCAGGCGAGGTCGGCAGCGCGCGTATCGGTATAGGAGGTGTTCAGGGTCGTGAGCATGGATCGGCTCCGCTAACACGCATTGGGGGGAAATCAGCCAATTTCAGCCCAGCCGGCCCGGCCGGAATGCGGAGTCAGGGGGCGTTCGAGGGGCTGCGTTGGCGTTTAGAGGGAACCATGAACAAGGCTGCCGCCACAGGGTTTTTACGCAACTTCGTTGGGTTTCCATCCCTCGGGGGGCTCACAGCTCACGTGTTCAACTACGGCGTGCGCCGGTCGTGAATAAGACACGCCGGGCGCCTGCCGGATCTCTGTCCGGCGGACGCCCGGCGCGGTGCGGCCCGGATGCGGTTCCCCCCTCATCTCCGGGAAGCCGGCTGCCCCGTGTCAGCCGCCTCCCCCGCATCCGCCCCCGCCACCGCCGCACGACGAGCCCCCGCCGCACGACGAACCGCCGCCGCAGGACGAGCCCCCGCCGCAGGAGTGCCCCCCGTGCCCGTGCCCCCCGTGGTGCCCGCCGTGGTGCCCGGACGAGCCGGAGTCACCGCCGGTCCACCAGCTGTCCGACGCCGAGCCGCCGTAGACCGCGGCCGACGAGGACGACGAGGACGACCTGCGGTACGCCCCGCCACGTCCGCGGCCCCTGCCGGACACCGGCCTCGTCCGCCGGTTTCCGCGCCTCCCGCCCAGCGCGATGAACGCCACGACGATCACCGCCAGGATGATGCCCAGGATCATGGCGCCACCCTCCTTCCGTTCCCCCGAAGCGGCCCCCCGTGGGCGCCTCGTCCGTCACCGCGCTCTCGCGCGGTGCCGGGGAATTGCCCGGCCGTGCCGGCGGCCAAAGCAGAGTTGAGGAACTCCAGAGCTTGAGCGCAGGATGACGGGCATGACCTCCAGCGCACGCCCTCATCTCAACCGCCGGCTCGCCGAGTTCGGGACCACGATCTTCGCCGAGATGTCGGCGCTCGCCGTGGCGACCGGGTCGATCAACCTGGGCCAGGGCTTCCCGGACACCGACGGCCCCGAGGAGATCCGGGAAGCCGCCGTACGGGCGCTGCGCGACGGGCGCGGCAACCAGTACCCGCCGGGCCCCGGCGTCCCCGAGCTGCGCACCGCGATCGCCGCGCACCAGCTGCGCCGCTACCGCCTGTCCTACGACCCCGACACCGAGGTGCTGGTCACGGCGGGCGCGACGGAGGCGATCGCCGCCGCGCTGCTGGCGCTGGTCGAGCCGGGGGACGAGGTGGTGGCGCTGGAGCCGTACTACGACTCGTACGCGGCGAGCATCGCGATGGCGGGCGGGCGGCGGGTGCCGGTGACCCTGCGGCCGCACGAGGGCCGCTTCCGGCTGGACCTGGACGAGCTGCGCGCGGCCGTCACCGACCGCACCCGGCTGCTGCTGGTCAACACCCCGCACAACCCGACCGGCACCGTCCTCACCCGCGCCGAGCTGGCCGCCGTCGCCGAGCTGGCGGTCGAGCGGGACCTGCTGGTGGTGACCGACGAGGTCTACGAGCACCTGGTCTTCGACGACGCCGAGCACCTGCCGCTCGCCACGTTCCCGGGGATGCGCGAGCGCACGGTGAGCATCGGTTCGGCGGGCAAGACCTATTCGTTCACGGGCTGGAAGGTCGGCTGGGTGACGGCCGCGCCGGAGCTGGTCCGCGCGGTCCGCTCGGCCAAGCAGTTCCTGACCTACGTGGCCTCCGGCCCCTTCCAGTACGCGGTCGCCGAGGCACTCGCGCTGCCCGACTCCTACTACGAGGAGTTCCGCCGGGGCATGCTGGCCCGCCGGGAGATCCTCGCCGAGGGGCTCACGGCAGCCGGGTTCGAGGTGTTCCGCCCGGCCGGCACCTACTTCATCACCACCGACATCCGGCCGCTAGGCGAGAAGGACGGCTTCGCCTTCTGCCGGGCCCTGCCGGAGCGGGCGGGCGTGGTGGCCATCCCGAACGCGGTCTTCTACGACGACCGGGAGGCGGGGGCGCCGTTCGTACGGTTCGCGTTCTGCAAGCGCGAGGAGGTGCTGCGGGAGGCCGCGGAGCGGCTGCGCTCCATGTGAGCGCGGTGCCGCGTCCGGCCGGGGGCACGGCCCCCGGCCGGAGCGGGGGGCCGTCTTACTCGGCGTCGCCCTCGGGCGTCTCGCCCTCGCCGCCCTCCGGGTCCAGGCCGAGCTGCTCCACCAGCCACTTGTCGAACTCGATCGCGGCCCGCACCCAGCTGACCGTGGAGGAGACGAAGTGGTTGATGTCGACGCCCGTGCCGATCAGCATCTGGGCCTCGCCGATCAGCCGGACGGTGCCGTCCTCGTGGGTGTGGGTGTACACCTTGGGCCACAGGGTGCGGCGGTTCCACTCGTCCACGGTCTCCAGCAGCCGCGGCTTGTCCTCGATGGCGTGCGGGCGGTCGAAGAAGGTCCGCACCGAGAAGATCGCCTGTTCGGGCTCGTCCCCGCGGAACATGAAGTAGGTGCGGAACTGCTCCCACGGCGCGACGAGGTCACCCTCCTCGTCGACGACGTACTTCAGCTCCATCTGGTCGAGAAGCTGCTTCACCAGGTCCTGATCCGGGAGGACGGGGCCCGCCGGTCCTTGGGGCTGCGGTTCGGGCTGGCCCCCGAAGTTCGGAATCGAGGACGGGTCGATGCTCACCGTGTTTTTCCCTTCATGCGGATGCCGCCATCCTCCCCCATGCGGGGAGGGGGGTGGCAAGCCCCGACCCACCGCTCAGCCCTGAGCTGAAGGGCCGTGTCAGAGCGCCCGGCCCCGGGCCGGGTCCCCCGGCCCGGGGCCGAAGGGCGCGTCAGAGCGTCTTCCCGGTGGCCGGCCCCACCAGCAGGCCCTCGCCGAAGCGGTCCACGCGGACCGTGTCGCCGTCCTTGACCTCGCCGGACAGGATCTCCTTGGCCAGCCGGTCGCCGATGGCGCTCTGCACCAGGCGGCGCAGCGGGCGGGCGCCGTAGGCCGGGTCCAGGCCCTCCTCCGCGAGCCACGCCAGTGCCTCGGGACTGACGTCCAGGGTGAGCCGCCGCTCGGCCAGCCGCCGGGCGAGCCGGTCGATCTGGAGCCGGGCGATCCGCTCCAGCTCGGGCTTGGTCAGCGCCGAGAAGACCACCAGGTCGTCCAGCCGGTTGAGGAACTCGGGCTTGAACGAGGCCCGCACCACCTCCAGCACCTGCTCCCGCTTCTGCTCCTCGCTGGTCAGCGGGTCCATCAGGAACTGGCTGCCCAGGTTGGAGGTGAGCACCAGGATCGTGTTGCGGAAGTCGACCGTGC
This sequence comes from Streptomyces sp. DSM 40868, assembly GCF_011820545.1. Classification (NCBI taxonomy): domain Bacteria; kingdom Bacillati; phylum Actinomycetota; class Actinomycetes; order Kitasatosporales; family Streptomycetaceae; genus Streptomyces; species Streptomyces sp. DSM 40868. Next base: position 4,775,040 of record NZ_CP050504.1, on the reverse strand, counting down.
GGCCCTGGCCGTCGGTGAGCCGGCCGTCGTCCAGCACCTGGAGCAGGACGTCGAAGACCTCCGGGTGGGCCTTCTCCACCTCGTCCAGCAGCACCACGCTGTACGGGCGCCGCCGGACGGCCTCGGTGAGCTGGCCGCCCTCCTCGTAGCCGACGTAGCCGGGGGGCGCGCCGACCAGCCGGGCCACGCTGTGCTTCTCGCCGTACTCCGACATGTCGATGCGGACCATGGCCCGCTCGTCGTCGAAGAGGAAGTCCGCGAGCGCCTTGGCCAGTTCGGTCTTGCCGACGCCGGTCGGGCCGAGGAAGAGGAAGGAGCCGGTGGGGCGGTCGGGGTCGGCGATGCCGGCGCGGGAACGGCGCACGGCGTCCGACACGGCGCGTACGGCCTCGCCCTGGCCGATCAGCCGCTTGCCGATCTCCTCCTCCATGCGCAGCAGCTTCTGCGTCTCGCCCTCCATCAGCCGGCCGGCCGGGATGCCGGTCCAGGCGGCGACCACGTCGGCGATGTCGTCGGCGCCGACCTCCTCCTTGACCATGGTGTCCCGGGCGGCCTGCTCCTCGGCGGCGGAGGCGGCCTCGAGCTCCTTCTCCAGCTGCGGGATCTCGCCGTACAGCAGCTTGGCCGCGGTGTCGAAGTCGCCGTCGCGCTGGGCCCGTTCGGCCTGTCCGCGCAGGTCGTCCAGCTTCTCCTTCAGCTCGCCGACCCGGTTGAGGGACTGCTTCTCCTTCTCCCAGCGGGCGGTGAGGCCGCGCAGCTCCTCCTCCTTGTCGGCGAGGTCGCGGCGCAGCTTCTCCAGCCGTTCGCGGGAGGCCGGGTCGGTCTCCTTGCCGATCGCCAGCTCCTCCATCCTCAGCCGGTCGACGGCGCGCTGGAGCTCGTCGATCTCCACCGGGGAGGAGTCGATCTCCATGCGCAGCCGGGAGGCGGCCTCGTCCACCAGGTCGATGGCCTTGTCCGGCAGGAAGCGGGAGGTGATGTACCGGTCGGACAGGGTCGCGGCGGACACCAGCGCGCTGTCGGCGATCTGCACCTTGTGATGGGCCTCGTAGCGGCCCTTCAGCCCGCGCAGGATGGCGATGGTGTCCTCGACGGAGGGCTCGGCGACCAGGACCTGCTGGAAGCGGCGTTCCAGCGCGGGGTCCTTCTCGATCCGCTCCCGGTACTCGTCCAGGGTGGTGGCGCCGACCATGCGCAGCTCGCCGCGGGCGAGCATGGGCTTGAGCATGTTGCCCGCGTCCATGGCCGAGTCGCCGCCGGCGCCGGCGCCCACGACGGTGTGCAGCTCGTCGATGAAGGTGATGATCTGGCCGTCGGAGTCCTTGATCTCGGCGAGGACGGCCTTCAGCCGCTCCTCGAACTCGCCGCGGTACTTGGCGCCGGCCACCATCGCGCCGAGGTCGAGCGCGACCAGCCGCTTGTCCTTCAGCGACTCGGGCACGTCGCCCTTGACGATCCGCTGGGCGAGCCCCTCCACGACGGCGGTCTTGCCGACGCCGGGCTCGCCGATGAGGACCGGGTTGTTCTTCGTACGGCGGCTGAGCACCTGGACGACCCGCCGGATCTCCTGGTCCCGTCCGATGACCGGGTCCAGCCGGCCCTCGCGGGCGGCGGCGGTGAAGTCGGTGCCGAACTTCTCCAGGGCCTTGTACTGGCCCTCGGGGTCGGCGGTGGTCACGCGGCGTCCTCCCCTGGCCTTCTTGAAGGCCTCCAGCAGCTTCTTGGCGTCGGCGCCCTGCCGGGTGAGCAGTTCGCCCGCGGCACCGCCCTGCGCGGCGAGGCCGATCAGCAGGTGCTCGGTGGACAGGTACTCGTCACCCAGCTCCCTGGCCCGCTCGCCGGCGTCGGCGATCACGGCCAGCAGCTCGCGGTTGGGCTGCGGCGGCGCCACGGTGGACCCGGTCACGCTGGGCAGCCCGGCCAGGATCCGCTCGGCGCCGGAGCGTACGGCGGCCTGGTCGGCGTCGACCGCGGCCAGCAGGTCGGTGATGTTCTCGTTGTCCCGCCCCTGGAGCAGAGCCAGCAGCAGGTGGGCGGGGGTGAGGTCCGGGTGCCCCCCGGTGACGGCGCGATTGCTCGCGGCGTTGATCGCGTCCCGGCTCCTGTTGGTCAGCTCGGCGTCCACGTCTGCGTTCTCCTCCTCGACCGCTTCCCAGTGCTGACTTAACCAGCGTACACAAAGTTGAGTCTATTCCACTCAAGCTTCGAACGGGAGTGCCTACCGGCTAGGTTGCGCGCATGACGAGGAACTCCGCGGATCCGTCCGCCCCCGACGAGTCGTACCTCGCCTTCTGGCGCGAACGGCATCTGTGCACCCTGACGACCCTGCGCCCGGACGGCAGCCCGCACGTGGTCCCGGTGGGGGTGACCTACGATGCCGGGGCCCGGCTGGCCCGGGTGATCACCAGCGGGACCAGCGCGAAGGCCCGGTACGTGGCGGCGGCCGGCGAGGCGGGCGCCCGGGTCGCGGTGTGCCAGGTGGACGGCCGGCGCTGGGCGACGCTGGAGGGGCGGGCGCGGGTGCGGACCGAGCCGGAGCGGGTGGCCGAGGCGGAGCGGCGCTACGCCGAGCGCTATCAGCGCGCACCCCGGCCGAATCCGGCGCGCGTGGTGATCGAGATCGAGGTCTCCCGGATGCTCGGCAACGCCTGATGAACGGCGATTTTCGGCCAGCATGGAAATGTCTGCATACCTCGATATATCCCCGCAAACGGCAGCGGCGTCACCGTGTTCAGGTCACGGTGACGCCGCTGCGGGGGGAAGCGCCTGAGCGATCTTTTACGACGGGGGAATCGCGTCAGGCACTGCGGGGGGTGGCCGAGATGGTCCTCAGGTCGGAGTCCGTCGGCTCGGAGAGCCGGTGGTCCCGCTGGTCCAGGTTCACAAAGATCATTCCGTACCGGATGGCACACCGTACCGGCTGCGGGGCGCCACGCGGCCTGCGCAGGCACCGGTACGCCCGCACGTCCCCGTCCTCGTCCCGGGTGACGACGACCGGCTCACCGAACACGGTCACCATCAGCGAGTCACCGCTGTGGGGGATGGCGGTGACCAGGTCGATGAAATGCCAGCCGGACCGGTAGGCGGTGGCCATTTCGCGACGGAAGGACCGGTCGTCGGGTGGAGTTGTCATGACTCCACGGCCCAACTGCTGTCCGCCGGGGGGACCCACGAGCTGTCGCCCGGGACATCGGACGCCACGATCACCCAGCTGCTGTCACCGGCGCCGGCGCCAGCAGCGGCCTGTACGCGCCAACTGCTGTCCTGAGCGACAGCATCCTTCGTCCCCGCATGACCGGTCAGTACGCCGAAGGCCAAGGCGGCGGAGAAGGCGGCGACAAGCGCCGAGCGAAGCATTGTCTTATGCATAGTCGGCTTCGTCCTCATGTGAAGGTCACCTCTCCCCCGTCCGGATACGACGATGGCCCATTCCGGCACGTCATGGCCACACAAACGATGCATCATGTTCCTGCACGTTCATGACCCTGGGGGGTGGAGATTTGGCGATAAACGAGATTAAACGGACACATCCCCACGGTCTGACCGACCTGTGCGAGGAAGGGAGCCGTCTGTACGGGAACGCTCTCCGGACGGGCCGCATAGCCCGCGCCGACGTGGAGACCGCTCCCTGCCTGATGGAATACGCCCTCCTCCACCCCGACCCCGACGACCCCAACTGGCTGCGCCCGGTGCCCCCGGCGATCGCCCTGGCCCAGCGGCTCAACCCGATCGAGCAGGAGATCAGCCAGCGCCGCCGGGAGTCCATCGAACTCGCCGACGCTTTCGAGCCGTTCATGCACATCAGCGCCCAGCCCACGGCGACCACCCACTCCATCACCGTGCTGGAAGGGCTTGACCGGATCAACGCGGCGCTGGATCTGGCCACCTCCCAGTGCCAGAGCGAGATGCTCACGGTCCAGCCGAGCCGCCGACGGCTCGAACACACCCTCGCCAAGGCCCTGGAGCGCGACCGCCCGCTGATCGAGCGCGGCTGCCGCATCCGCACCCTCTACCAGCACCCCGCCCGCTACAGCCCCGAGACGCTGGCCTACGTGGCCCAGTTCGCCGACGGCAAGGTGGAGTACCGGACGATCGACGAACTGGCCGAGCGGCTGATCATCTGCGACGAGACGGTGGCCTTCATCCCCACCCGGGACGACGGGGAGATCGCGCTCGAACTGCGCCACCCCGGGCTCGTCCGCTATCTGATCAAGGTCTTCGAGTTCATGTGGGCCCGCGCGGTCCCGCTGAGCGCCGGCGCCCCCTACGAGACCGCCTCCGACGGCATCACCGAGGTCCAGCACTCCATAGCCAAGCTCCTGGTCGAGGGGCACGTGGACGAGGCCATCGCCCGCCGCCTCGGCATGAACGTACGCACCTGCCGGGCCCACATCGCCAAGCTGGCCCACGCCCTCGGCAGCGGCAGCCGCGCCCAGCTCGGCTATCTCATCGCCCAGTCCGGCATCCTGGACCGCGACCACTGAGCCGGCCCGCCCGGTTCAGCCCGCCGGGGGTTCCGGATCCGCGCCGGCCATCGCCCCGGCCGGCCGGGGCGGTCGGTGGCCGTCCAGCCCCACCTGCGCGATGCGCACACCGAGTTGCGTACGGCTGGCCGCGCCCAGGGTCTCCGACAGCCGGGCGATGTGCGCCCGGCAGGTACGCACGCTGATGCCCAGCCGCTCGGCGATCACCGCGTCCTGGTGACCCTCCGCCAGCAGCGCGGCGATGGACTGCTCCCGGTGCGAGATTCCCTCGATACCGGTGTCCGGCAGCGGCGCCGTCAGCGGGATGGCCAGCCGCCACAGCCGCTCGAAGACCGTCACCAGATACTCCACCAGCGCCGGGTGGCGCAGCTCCAGGGCCATCGTGCGGTCGGCGTTGGCGGGGATGAAGGCCACCGTGCGGTCGAAGAGGATCAGCCGGTCGATGACCTCGTCCAGGGTCCGGGCCTCCACCGTGTCGCCCATCAGCTCCAGGTAGTTCAGCAGCCCCTGCCCGTGCCGCGCCACGTGCGTGTACAGGTCGCGCATCCGCACGCCCCGGCCGCGCAGCGCCAGCGCCCGGTGCAGGCCCTCGGTGAGTTCCGCCTCCCGCCGGATGCCGCCGGGCTGCACGGTGAGCACCTCGGTGGTGCAGGCCTCGGTCGCCTCGTCCATCGCGGCCTGGATGCGGGCCAGCCCGTCCAGGACCCGGATGGCGCTGCCCTCGGCCGGTGCCGCCAGGGCGTCCCGCTGCCGGCCCAGGCCCGCGTACCACTCGAACGCGGCCACCGCCGAGCCCACCCGCCGCTGGCTCGCGCTGACCTCGTCGTAGACCCCGCGCAGCAGCCGCGTCATGACCTCCTGCGGGGAGGTCGGCACCAGCCAGTCCATGTCGTCGGGATCGGGGTGCAGCAGCGCCAAGTCCAGCAGGCAGGGCACGGGCTCGGCGTCCGAGCGCGGCACCCGCCCCCGGCGCACGGCACGGGAGTACACCCGATCCCCGGCCTCACACAGCCGGTCGGCACCGTGAGGATGCTCCTCCGCCCCGCGCCCGGCCATCGCCCATTTCACCCCCGGTGTGCTGCCACTTCCGCAGCGCAACTATGCGCGGCGCCGACCGGGTCCGCAACACGGGTACTCCGACGGCACCGCCCAAGTGGTCCCGTTCCGCCCGGGTTTGCGTGGCGCTCGGCCTTCACATCACACCAGGGCGGGGGTGGCGGCGCACCGGCGGCTCCGGCAGCGCCGGTCAGGCACCGGACCGGCGCACCGTCGGACCGGTCACCTCAGCCCGATCGCCGCGCAGGCGGTCTTGTACTTGGCGGTGCAGATGTCTTCGGCCGAGTAGATACCGTCCGCGATGACCGTGTCCTTGACGGTGCTCCTGGTCAGCGCGCTCACCTGGAGCAGCCGCGCCGGGATGTCCTTGGTGGTGGGGCTGTCCACCCGGTCCTGGGTGAGGGCGTCGAACTGGATGTCCTTGCCCTGGATCCGCATGACGGCCATCTGCGCGGCGGCCTCGGCCTCGTCCGGGTAGGACTTGTAGACGCTCATGTACTGCTCGCCGGCCACGACCCGCTGCACCGCGTCCAGGTCGGCGTCCTGGCCGGTGACCGGGGGCAGACTGGTGACGCCGGCCGCCTTCAGGGCCTTGATGACACCGCCCGCCATGCCGTCGTTGGCGGAGTAGACACCGGCGATGTTCGCCTTGCCGAGCTTGGCGATCGCCTTGGCCATGTTCGCCTCGGCGTTCTCCGGCTTCCAGTCCGTGGTGTCGTAGCTGTCGGCGATCGTCACCTTGCCGTTCAGCTCGGAGAGCGCGCCCTCCTTGAACTGCTTGGCGTTGGGGTCGGTGGGCGAGCCGTTCATCATCACGATCTTGTCGGAGATGTCGGCGGTCGAGCCCAGCGCCTCCAGCAGGGTCCGGCCCTGCACCTCGCCGACCAGCTCGTTGTCGAAGGAGACGTAGGCGTCGATCGGTCCCTCGGCCAGGCGGTCGTAGGCGATGACCGGGATGCCCGCGTCCTTGGCCTTCTGCACCTCGCCGGCGATGGCGTGCGCGTCCACCGCGTCCAGCAGGATGACGTCGGCCTTGGCGTCGATCATGTTCCGCAGCTGCTCGGCCTGGCGGGCGGCGCTCGCCTCGGCGTTGGCGTACTCGACCTTGCCCTTGTTCCTGGTGAGTTCGGCGACCTTGCGCTTGATGATGGGGTAGTCGAACTTGTCGTAGCGGGCGTTGGCCTTCTCCGGCAGCAACAGGCCCACGGTGACGTCGTCGCCCTTGGTCGGGCTCGCGCTCGCCCCGTCCTCCGTCGCGTTCAGCACGCCGCAGCCGGCGAGCGAGAGGGTCATCGTGGAGGCGGCCACGGATATGGCGATACGACGCATTCGGGGGCTCACTTCAGGTGTGGTACGGAGGGGTACTGCGCTACGACCAGATGTCTGAAAAGACAACGCGGAGCGCCCACCCGGCGTCAAGAAAAATCACTTAACGAGTGCGCAACACCACGCTCAGCTGCCTCTGTGAAGGTCACGCGAAACCACCTGCAAGGGGTCTTTACCCACCCTCCATTTCAAGGAAGTTCACCGGGCGGACCAGATCCGCACAACCGGCCCGGTTCGCCACGAGTCGTGATCGCGGACGGTCCGGGGCCGCGCTGTGACTCGGCCGGAGCAACGAATAAATCCAGCCAGAGGCGAAACTACCGCCACGGCGTCCCGGCGGACCCCCGGACAACGCGAGAGGGGCCCGGATCGTCCCGGGCCCCTCTGCACGCGCCTGCAGGCGCCTCTCAGTCCTGCTGCTGCCGCTTGGGCCGCCACACCACCAGCGCGCTGGTCTGCTGGACCTCCTGGTACGGCACCAGGTCACGCCGGTAAGAAGCGTGCACCGCGGCCTCGCGCTGCCGCATCGCCGCCGCCGCGCCGTCCAGGGCCGCCTCCAGCTCCGCGACCCGGGACTGGAGCGCGGCGACCTGGTTCTCCAGCTCGATGATCCGCTTGATGCCGGCCAGGTTGATGCCCTCGTCCTGCGACAACTGCTGGACCTGGCGGAGCAGTTCGATGTCACGGGCCGAGTAGCGCCGCCCCCGGCCGGCGGTGCGGTCGGGGGAGACCAGGCCCAGACGGTCGTACTGGCGCAGCGTCTGCGGGTGGAGTCCGGAGAGCTGGGCCGCCACCGAGATGACGTAGACCGGGGTCTCATCGGTCAGTTCGTACGGTGAGAAACCCCCGCGCTGGCGGGGTCGACGGCCATCCATCTCTCTCAAGCTCCCTTCGCGGCCTCGAACAGCTCCGCCCGCGGGTCCTCGCCCGCGGTCGCCTCGCGATACGCCTCCAGCGCGTCACGAGCCTTCCCCGACAGGTCCTTGGGAACACGCACCTCCACGGTGACCAGCAGATCGCCGCGGGTGCCGTCCTTGCGGACCGCGCCCTTGCCCCGGGCCCGCATCGTACGGCCGTTCGGGGTGCCGGGGGGCAGTTTCAGAGTGACGGGCGGGCCGCCGAGGGTCGGCACCCGCACCTCCCCGCCGAGGGCCGCCTCGGGATACGTCACCGGCACGGTGACGGTGAGGTTGTCGCCCTTGCGCCCGAACACCGGGTGCTCCCCGACGTGGACGACCACGTACAGATCGCCGGCCGGGCCGCCCCGCTCGCCGGGCGCGCCCTTGCCGCGCAGCCGGATGCGCTGGCCGTCGGTCACCCCCGCGGGGATGCGGACCTGCATCGTCCGCGACGACTTGGCGCGTCCGCTGCCCTTGCACTCCTCGCAGGGGTGCTCGGCGATCAGACCGCGGCCCTTGCAGTCGGGGCAGGGGTCGGTGAGCGAGAAGCCGCCGCCGGAGCCCCGTGCGACCTGCCCGGTGCCGACGCAGGTCGGGCACACGCGCGGTGTGCCGTTCTTGTCGCCGGTGCCCGAACAGGCCTTGCAGGGCGCCTGGGAGGACATCCGCAGCGGCACCGTGGCGCCCTCGATGGCCTCCGTGAAGCTCAGCGTCACCTCGGACTCGACGTCCTGGCCGCGCCGGGGCTGGGTCCGCGGACCCGCGGCGCCGCCCCGGTTGAACAAGCCCCCGAAGACGTCACCGATGCCGCCGCCGAAGCCTCCGCCCTGGGCGGCACCACCGAACAGGTCGCCCAGGTCGAAGTTGAAGGAGCCGCCGCCCGCGCCCGGTCCGGGGCGGAAGCCGCCGTTGCCGAACAGCGCGCGCGCGTCGTCGTACTCCTTGCGCTTCTTGGGGTCACCGAGGACGTCGTTCGCCTCGGAGATCTCCTTGAAGCGCTCCTCGGCCTTGGCGTTGCCCTTGTTGGCGTCCGGGTGGAACTCGCGGGCGAGCTTCCGGTACGCCTTCTTGATCTCGGCCTCGGTGGCGTCCTTGGGGACGCCGAGGACCTTGTAGTAGTCCTTCTCGATGAAGTCCTTGGTGCTCATCCCCGACGTCCCTCCTTCCCCTGCGTTGTCACGTCAGCCCTCGTCCGGGCCACCGTTCTCCTTGTCGCCGTCCGCCGCGGTGTTCTCCTCGGCGGCGTCCTCCGCCTGGTCCGCCTTGACGGTCTGCGCGCCGGGCTGCGGCTCGGCCACGGCCACCCGCGCGGGGCGGATGGTGCGCTCGCCGATGCGATACCCCGGCTGGAGGATCGCCACGCAGGTCGTCTCCGTGACGTCCGGCGCGTAGCTGTGCATCAGGGCCTCGTGGATCGTCGGGTCGAAGGGCTCGCCCTCCTTGCCGAACTGCTGCAGGCCCATCTTGGCCGCGACGGTCTCCAGCGACTCGGCCACCGACTTGAAGCCGCCGACCAGTTCGCCGTGTTCCCGGGCCCGGCCGATGTCGTCGAGCACCGGGAGCAGCTCGGTCAGGAGGTTCGCCACGGCGATCTCCTTGACCGCGGCCCGGTCGCGCTCGACGCGGCGGCGGTAGTTCTGGTACTCGGCCTGGAGGCGCTGGAGGTCCGCCGTGCGCTCGCCGAGCGCCGTGCGCACCTGGTCCAGCTGGGCGACCAGGCCGGCGTTCTCTGCGTTCCCGTCCCCGGCCGGGGCCGCCCCCTCCTCGGAGGCGGCCTTCGGCTCGGCGTCGTCGGAGGTGGCGCCGGAGGGGACGTCGGGCTTCTCCTCGAAGCCCGGGGTCTCCTCCGTCACGCGGCACCGTCCTTGCGCTCGTCGTCCACGATCTCGGCGTCCACGACGTCGTCGTCCTTGGCGTCACCGGCGGTGGCGCCGCCGGCGGCCTGGGCGCCCTGGGCGTCGGCGTACAGGGCCTGGCCCAGCTTCTGCGAGACGGCCGCGACCTTCTCGGTGGCGGTGCGGATCTCGGCGGTGTCCTCGCCCTTGAGCTTCTCCTTCAGCTCGGCGACGGCGGACTCCACCTCGGTCTTGACCTCGCCGGGGACCTTGTCCTCGTTGTCCTTGAGGAACTTCTCGGTCTGGTAGACGAGCTGCTCGCCCTGGTTGCGGGTCTCGGCGGCCTCGCGGCGCTTGTGGTCCTCCTCCGCGTAGCGCTCGGCCTCCTCGCGCATGCGGTCGACCTCTTCCTTCGGGAGCGAGGAGCCGCCGGTGACGGTCATCTTCTGCTCCTTGCCGGTGCCGAGGTCCTTCGCCGTGACGTGCATGATGCCGTTGGCGTCGATGTCGAAGGAGACCTCGATCTGCGGGACGCCGCGCGGCGCCGGCGGCAGACCGGTCAGCTCGAACATGCCGAGCTTCTTGTTGTACGCCGCGATCTCGCGCTCGCCCTGGTAGACCTGGATCTGCACCGACGGCTGGTTGTCCTCGGCCGTGGTGAAGATCTCCGAGCGCTTGGTCGGGATCGTGGTGTTGCGCTCGATCAGCTTGGTCATGATGCCGCCCTTGGTCTCGATGCCGAGGGACAGCGGGGTGACGTCGAGCAGCAGGACGTCCTTGACCTCGCCCTTGAGGACACCGGCCTGGAGCGAGGCGCCGATGGCGACGACCTCGTCCGGGTTCACACCCTTGTTGGCCTCCTTGCCGCCGGTCAGCTCCTTGACGAGCTCGGCGACGGCGGGCATACGGGTGGAGCCACCGACGAGCACGACGTGGTCGATGTCGTTGATGGAGATGCCGGCGTCCTTGATGACGTTGTGGAACGGCGTCTTGCAGCGCTCCAGCAGGTCGGCCGTCAGCTGCTGGAACTGGGCGCGGGTGAGCTTCTCGTCCAGGTGCAGCGGGCCCTCGGCGGACGCCGTGATGTACGGCAGGTTGATCGAGGTCTCGGTGGAGGAGGACAGCTCGATCTTGGCCTTCTCGGCGGCCTCGCGGAGGCGCTGGAGGGCCATCTTGTCCTTGGACAGGTCCACGCCGTGGCCGGACTGGAACTGCTTGACCAGGTAGTCGACGACGCGCTGGTCCCAGTCGTCACCACCGAGGTGGTTGTCGCCGTTGGTGGCCTTCACCTCGACGACGCCGTCACCGATCTCCAGCAGCGACACGTCGAAGGTGCCGCCGCCGAGGTCGAAGACGAGGATCGTCTGGTCGTCCTTGTCGAGGCCGTAGGCGAGCGCCGCGGCGGTCGGCTCGTTGACGATCCGCAGGACGTTCAGACCGGCGATCTCGCCGGCCTCCTTCGTCGCCTGGCGCTCGGAGTCGTTGAAGTAGGCCGGGACGGTGATGACCGCGTCCGTGACCTTCTCGCCCAGGTATGCCTCGGCGTCCCGCTTCAGCTTCTGCAGGATGAACGCGGAGATCTGCTGCGGGTTGAAGTCCTTCCCGTCCAGCCCGATCTTCCAGTCGGTGCCCATGTGCCGCTTCACGGACCGGATGGTCCGGTCGACGTTGGTGACCGCCTGGCGCTTGGCCACCTCGCCGACGAGCACCTCGCCGTTCTTGGCGAAGGCGACGACGGACGGCGTGGTCCTGGCACCCTCGGCGTTGGTGATGACGGTGGGCTCGCCGCCCTCCAGAACGCTGACGACGGAGTTAGTCGTGCCCAGGTCGATGCCGACCGCACGTGCCATGGTTGATTCCTCCAGCTGACTTGAGTGGAACAGGCTCAAGTGTGCCCGAGGAGACCCGCGGGGTCAACAGACCTGAGTCAATCGGACTCAACTCTTATCCGCTCCTTACACGCAAGTGCCCGCTGACCTGCGTAGACGCCGTACGAGGAGGTTGCTGGACAGGCATCCGAAGGAGTACGAGGGCGACCACGGCGACGACGACCGCGCCGCCGACCCAGAGGGCGGCACCCTCCCCCGTCCACCCCGCGTGCACCAGTACCCCCACCAGCACCGAGGAGAACGAGGCCGCCCCCAGCAGCACGACCGACCCCGGCGGGGTGAGCCCGAGCCGGCGCAGCCGGTGCGCGAGGTGGTCCGGGCCGCGCCGCAGCAGCGGGCGCCGGGCGGTGGTCCGGGCGAGCACCACGAGCAGGGCGTCGGCGACGGCGACGGCACCCAGGCAGAAGACCACCGCCGCGCTCGGCCCGAGCGCGTACCCCGCGCGCGTGAAGACGACGGCGGAGGACAGCACGAACCCGGTGAACAACGAGCCGCACGCGCCGAGGCCGATCCGCGCGGGATGCCAGTTGTGCATCAGGAAGCCGGTGAGGGCGGCGGCGACCACGCTCAGCAGTACGGCGAGGCCGTCCATCACCTCGGCGGCGGCGCAGGCACCCACCCCGAAGGCGGTGATCACCCCGACCGTCCCGGCCAGCCCGTCGGCGTGGTCGAGCCCCCGGAAGGCGAGGGTGGTGAGCACGATCCAGCCGACGGCCAGCAGCCCGCCGGGCAGACCGGTGTCGTCGTAGGGCACCACCCAGACCGCCGCCACGGCCGTCCCGGCGGCGAGCACCCGGGCACGCAGCCGCCACACGTCGGCCACCAGGCCGAGGGCGGCGATCGCGGCGGCGGCCGTCAGCAGTTCCCCGACACCCTCCCCGAGCGGGGCCACCCGGCTCCACTGCCCCATGCCGGCGACCAGGCAGGTGACGGCCACCACGGCGAGCCCGCCGAGCAGCGGGAGGGGACGCTGCCGGCGCCGGTCGAGGATCCCGGCCCGCAGGGCGGGCGCCCGGAGCGCCGCGGCGAGCACGGCGGTCAGGAGGAGGGCGGCGGTAGCGGCGGCGATCCCGTAGAGCACGGCTCTAAGGTAGGGGCGAAAGTATCAATTCGGTACGAATAACACGATCCGATTGCCTGGCGGCGATCCAGATCACCCCGCGCTCTGCTGCATCCCGACGGAAGATGGGGGTAGTCTCAGACGGACTACATAAGTTACCGCTTAGTAATGTTCGTCAGCCCAGACAGCTCGTTCCGACCGAGGCCGCTTCAGGAGCCCCAATGCAACTCGCCGCGATCATCGTGTCGCTGGTCCTGATCGTGGTCGGCGTGGCACTGTTCGGCCGCGCCCTCCTCCAGATCTACAACCACATGCGGCTGGGCCAGCCGGTACCGGCCGGCACGCGGACCAACGATCCCACACAGCGCACCCTGACCGTGGTCCGGGAGTTCCTCGGCCACACCCGGATGAACCGCTGGGGCATCGTCGGCGTGGCGCACTGGTTCGTCGCCGTCGGCTTCTTCACCCTGCTGCTGACGATCGTCAACGCGTTCGGGCAGCTGTTCAAGGCGGACTGGATCCTGCCGGTCCTCGGTGACTGGGCACCGTACAACGTCTACGTCGAGTTCATCGGCACGATGACCGTGATCGGCATCCTCGTGCTGATCGCGATCCGCCAGCTGAGCCACCCCCGCGACCCGGGCCGCAAGTCCCGCTTCGCCGGCTCCAACTTCGGCCAGGCGTACTTCGTCGAGACCGTCATCCTCATCGTCGGCGTCTGCATCTTCATGCTGCACGCCCTCGAAGGCGCCCAGCACCACGTCGACGGCTACGAGGCCTCGTTCTTCATCTCGTACCCGGTCGTCGCCTGGCTGCGCGAGATGGACCTCTCCACGCTCCAGAACCTCACCTACTTCTTCGCCGGCCTGAAGATCGCGACCAGCTTCATCTGGATGATCACGGTCTCGCTGAAGACCGACATGGGTGTGGCCTGGCACCGCTTCCTGGCCTTCCCGAACATCTGGTTCAAGCGCAACGCCGACGGCTCCACCGCGCTCGGCGCGCTCCAGCCCATGACCTCGGGCGGCAAGCCGATCGACTTCGAGGACCCGGGCGAGGACGACGTCTTCGGCGTCTCCCAGGTCGAGCAGTTCTCCTGGAAGGGCCTGCTGGACTTCTCCACCTGCACCGAGTGCGGCCGCTGCCAGTCGCAGTGCCCCGCCTGGAACACCGGCAAGCCGCTCTCGCCGAAGCTGCTGATCATGTCCCTGCGGGACCACGCGCACGCCAAGGCGCCGTACCTGCTCGCGGGCGGCGGCAAGACCATGGAGGGCGAGGAGAAGGCGACCGAGGAGCAGCTCAAGGACGTTCCCGCGGCCGCGCTGGCCGAGGCCGAACGCCCGCTGATCGGCACCGCCGAGGAGAACGGCGTCATCGACCCGGACGTGCTGTGGTCCTGCACCACCTGCGGCGCCTGCGTCGAGCAGTGCCCGGTGGACATCGAGCACGTCGACCACATCGTGGACATGCGCCGCTACCAGGTGATGATCGAGAGCGCCTTCCCCTCCGAGGCGGGCACGATGCTCAAGAACCTGGAGAAGAAGGGCAACCCCTGGGGCCTGGCGAAGAAGCAGCGCCTGGAGTGGACCAAGGAGGTCGACTTCGAGGTCCCGGTCGTCGGCAAGGACATCGAGGACCTCACCGAGGTCGAGTACCTGTACTGGGTCGGCTGCGCCGGTGCCCTGGAGGACCGCGCCAAGAAGACCACCAAGGCCTTCGCCGAGCTGCTGCACATCGCGGGCGTGAAGTTCGCGATCATGGGCGGCGACGAGAAGTGCACCGGTGACTCCGCCCGCCGCCTGGGCAACGAACCGCTGTTCCAGCAGCTCGGCATGGAGAACGTCGCCGCGCTGAACATGGCCTTCGGCGAGGACGACGAGGACCCGGCCACGAAGAAGCCGAAGTCCGCGAAGAAGATCGTCGCGACCTGCCCGCACTGCCTGAACACGCTCGGCAACGAGTACCCGCAGCTCGGCGGCGACTACGAGGTCATCCACCACACCCAGCTGCTCCAGCACCTGGTGGACGAGGGCAAGCTGATCCCCGTCACCCCGGTCGAGGGCATCATCACCTACCACGACCCCTGCTACCTGGGCCGCCACAACAAGATCTACACGCCCCCGCGCGAGATCATCGGCAAGGTCCCGGGCCTCAGGAACGAGGAGATGCACCGCCACAAGGAGCGCGGCTTCTGCTGCGGCGCCGGCGGTGCCCGGATGTGGATGGAGGAGCGGATCGGCAAGCGCATCAACAACGAGCGCGTCGACGAGGCCCTGTCCCTCAACCCGGACATCGTCTCCACCGCCTGCCCGTTCTGCCTGGTCATGCTCACCGACTCGGTGAACGGCAAGAAGAACGACGGCAAGGCGAAGGAGTCGATCCAGGTGGTCGACGTCGCCCAGCTGCTCCTGGAGTCCGTCAAGACGCCGGTCGACCCGGCGGGTGACGCGGAGACCGAGAGCGCGCCGGAGCCGGAGCCGGTGAAGTAGCTCCGCTCCCCCCCCGGCGTACGGCGCCCCCTGCTTCGCACAGGCAGGGGGCGCCGTCGTGTTCTCGGCGGGGGCTCCACGGGATCGCCCGGCTCAGGCGCCGTTGGGACCGGTATCCGCTGTCGACCCGGCTCAGGCACCGTTGGGGACCGGTATCCGCTGTCGACCCGGCTCAGGCACCGTTGGGGACCGGTATCCGCTGTCGGCCCGGCTCAGGCGCCCTTGGGGCCGGCCTGCTGGACCACGTCGAAGGACCACAGGGTCGAGCCGGAGGCGGCCGGCTTGGGACGCTCACCGCCCGCGCCGCCACCCTCGCCGCCGCCCTGGTGCGCGGCCTTCATCGGCCCCTCCATCCAGGCCTGGAAGGACTCCTCGTCCCGCCAGCGGGTGTAGACGAGGTACTGGTCGGTGCCCTCCACGGGCCGCAGCAGCTCGAACCACTCGAAGCCGTCGGAGTTCTCCACCGCGTGGGCCCGCGAGGCGAACCGCTTCTCCAGCACCTCCCGCTGCTCGGCGGGAACGGTCAGCACGTTGATCTTCACTACGCTCATGGACCCATCCTGGACCATGAGGCCCCGCCGAACGGCGTGGAACCCCGAGGGAATTCGGGGTGCGGTGGCTGACGGTCCCTTAGGGGATGTCACAGGTCGGCCGCAAAGCCGGGCGAAGGCCACAGGCCCCGTCACGCGGGCCCGCCGGACCAGGTACGTTCGATGACGTGGCTGGATTCAGGATCGGACGCGGGGGCAGGGACGACCGTACCCCCCAAGGACAGCAGGCGCCCCAGGGACCGGCGTACGGACACGGGCACGGCCCCGCACAGCCCGGGGGACCGGCGTACGGGCAGCCGCCGTACGGCCGCCCGGGCCCCTCGGGACCCGCGGGCCCCTCGTACGGCTACCCGTCGGCACCACAGCCGCCGTACCCGCATCAGGGACAGCCCTACGGCTACCCGGGACCCGCGGACGACGGCCCCGAGTACTTCGGTGACGGCGGCCACCAGGGCGGCGGCCACGCCGGGCACGACCCCTACGCGGCGAACCAGCCGGGTCACACCCAGGCCTTCTCGGTCGACGAAGCCGCGAGCTACACGCAGGGGGCGACCTACCAGGCCGGCTCGGCCCCCGCGCCGGCCGCCCCGATCGGCCCGCCGCTGCACTGGAAGGACCTGCTGAAGGGGATCGTGCTCGCCCCGAACGAGACGTTCCTGCGCATGCGGGACTACACGATGTGGATCCCCGCCCTCATCGTGACCTTCCTCTACGGCCTGCTCGCCGTCTTCGGCTTCGACGGCGCCCGCGAGGACGCGATCAGCGCGACCCTGTCCAACGCGGTGCCGATCGTGCTGGTGACGGCGATCGTGATGGTGCTGGGCCTGTTCGTCCTCGGCGCGGTCACCCACACCCTGGCCCGCCAGCTCGGCGGCGACGGCGCCTGGCAGCCCACGGTGGGCCTGTCCATGCTGATCACGGCCCTCACCGATGCGCCCCGGCTGATCGTCGCCATGTTCTTCGGCGGCGACGCCGGCTTCGTCCAGATCCTCGGCTGGGCCACCTGGCTCGGCGCCGGCGCCCTGCTGACCCTGATGGTCTCCCGCTCCCACGACCTGCCCTGGCCGAGGGCGCTGGGCGCGTCGGCGATCCAGCTGATCGCGCTGCTGTCGATCGTGAAGCTCGGCACGTTCTAGGTACCGGCTGGATACCGGTGCACAGGAAAGGGGCCCCTGCACGGGGCCCCTTTCCTGTGTCTCCTATGTCTGCGCGCCGGGGGGCTAGGCGTCGAGAATCTGCCCGGCCCGCTTCACGACGGGCGGCTCGACGCTCCAGGGGAAGTTGATCCAGTCGTCGGTCCGCTTCCACACGTACTCGCACTTCACGAGCGAGTGGGACTTCTCGTAGACCACCGCGGAGCGCACCTCGGCGACGGTGTCCAGACAGAAGTCGCGGACGAGCTTGAGCGTCTTGCCGGTGTCGGCGACGTCGTCGGTGATCAGGACCTTCTTGTCGGAGAAGTCGATCACATTGGGAACGGGGGCGAGCATGACCGGCATTTCCAGGGTGGTCCCCACACCGGTGTAGAACTCCACGTTGACCAGGTGGATGTTCTTGCAGTCGAGGGCGTAGGCGAGCCCGCCCGCGACGAAGACACCGCCCCGGGCGATGCTCAGCACGATGTCGGGCTCGTACCCGTCGTCGGCGATGGTCTGCGCCAGCTCCCGGATAGCGGTGCCGAACCGCTCGTAGGTCAGATTCTCCCGCACATCTGCGCTGCTCATGCTGTAGTCGCCCTCACACCTGGGTCCGATGGAAATTGAGGAAGGACCGCGAGGCGGTCGGCCCGCGCTGCCCCTGGTACCGCGAGCCGTAGCGCTCACTGCCGTACGGGGACTCGGCGGGCGAGGTCAGCCGGAACATGCACAGCTGCCCGATCTTCATGCCCGGCCACAGCTTGATGGGGAGCGTGGCGAGGTTGGACAGCTCGAGGGTGACGTGCCCGCTGAAGCCGGGGTCGATGAACCCGGCGGTGGAGTGCGTGACCAGCCCGAGCCGCCCGAGCGAACTCTTCCCCTCGAGTCGCGAGGCGAGGTCGTCGGGCAGCGTGATGACCTCGTAGGTGGAGGCGAGCACGAACTCCCCGGGATGCAGGATGAACGGCTCGTCCCCGTCCGGCTCCACCAGCCGCGTCAGGTCCGCCTGCTCGACGGAGGGGTCGATGTGCGGGTAGCGGTGGTTCTCGAACACCCGGAAGTACCGGTCCAGCCGCACGTCGATGCTCGACGGCTGCACCATGGATTCGTCATAGGGATCGATCCGTACCCGCCCGGCGTCGATCTCGGCCCGGATGTCCTTGTCTGAGAGAAGCACGTAGCGAGGATACGCAAGGCGCGCGGAACCATCGCAATCACGACGGCGCCGCGCGCTCCCGGTCACGCCCCGACTACGGCGGGTACTGCACTACTCTCCGCCTACCGCTTCTCCAACACGACAGGCACCGCGCTCCGCAGCCGGGCGCATCGCGGACACCGCACGAGCCGGCCGGGGCCGAGCCGCTCGGCCTGCTGCATCGGGAACGAAGCGGTGCTGAAGACGTGCCCGTCCGCGCAGCGGACGACGGTGCGTTGCATCAAGTCCCTCAAGTCCCTTCCCCAAGAGCCGCGTCCGGCGTTCTGCCCGGACGCCAAAAGCCACATTACGGGATCAAAGAGACGACTCTCCAGGCGGCACTCCGGCCCCCACGGTACGCCCCAACTCACGCCCCCCGCAGCCGGATCCCACGCCCTGGGAACACTCGGCTCCCGAGATGATGTAGAGTGAGCGAGCGTCCGGACAAGGGATTCCCCGAACCCCATGTCCGTACATACGCGGGTGTAGTTTAATGGTAGAACATCAGCTTCCCAAGCTGAGAGCGCGAGTTCGATTCTCGTCACCCGCTCCATGCTGAAGGCCCAGGTCAGAGACCTGGGCCTTGTTGTTGTGTCCGGCGATCAGTCGCCGCGTGCCAGATCCGTGCCAGAAGGCTTGTCGGCCGTCTTCTTGGCCGCCTCCGCCCGAGCCTTCCGCACGGTGGCGTCGAGGCCGGCGGCGACCTCCTCTTGCCGCTCCTCGTCGGAGTGCTGGTAGATCAGCGCGGCCTTCCCGGAGGACTGTCCGGCGCGGACCACCGTGTCCTTGAGAGTGGCCTGGAACGGGTCGAGAGCGTGTGTCCGGTGTGACGAAAGTCGTAGAAACGAAAGGTCGTCTGGGAGCTCGACGGCGACTCGGGCACGGCGCCGCTTCCGTCCGGAGGATGTGCTTCGGAACGGTGCCCCCTTCTCGCCGAAGAAGACCAAGCCGTCAGGCTCATCTCGGCGAACGAGGCGAGGTGCTGTCTCAACTCCTCGCGCAGGAAGGCCGTGGATACGACGGCTCGGGCGCCCGCGTCGGACTTGGTCCGGCCCGGAGCGCGCTGGACGTTGATCCCCTCAGGTTCGGCGCGAGGGACACGGATGACGAGGTGGTATGTCTCCGCGCCGGTGGGGCACCGGATGGCGCGATGCCTGGGCGGAGGAGTCGGAGTCGTACGGGGCCGGACGTACTGGGCGGTCGCCTCCACACCCCGGTCTGGGTCCTCATCCTGAACCGTCTACTGCGATCGCGGTAGACGCGAGTGTCTGCGTCCGGGCAACGACGAGAGACCGGTGGAATGCGAGCGTGAGGGTGGGCCGGGTCTGCTGGTCCGGCTCGTGTGGCGTACCTCTGGAAAGGCCCGTCGATGTCCCCTCTCGCCCGTTGGTGCCATAGGCATCGGCTCACCGTCGTCCTGGCCTGGGTGGGCCTGCTGATCGGTCTCGGCGCCGCGGTCGGCATGGTCGGCAGCGACTTCGGCAACAGCCCGACCTCGCAGAACACCGACTCCGCCAGGGCCACGGCCCTGCTGCAGAAGGGCGCCAGCAGCGCGGCGGGCAAGAGCGGCCGGGTCGTCTGGCAGGTCAAGGGCGGGAAGGTGACCGACTCCGCCGCCGAACAGCCGATGGCCGACGCCGTGAGGAAGATCGGGGCCGCTCCCGGTGTCGCCTCCGTGAGCAGCCCGTTCACGGCGGCCGGGGCCCGGCAGATCAGCAGGGACGGTACGACGGCCTACGCGACCGTGTCATTCGAGCAAGGCGTCAGCGACGCCCGGATCGCGCGGGTGAAACAGCTCGCCACCGCCCCGGAGTCGGCAACGCTGCACATCGCGCTGAACGGGCAGGCGTTCACCGTCAATCCCGAGCCCAACGCGGTCGCCGACGCCATGGGCATCGCCCTCGCCTTCGTCGTGCTGCTCTTCGTTTTCCGGGCGGTGTGGGTGGCCGCGCTGCCCATCATCACGGCCATCGCGGGCGTGGGCACCTCCGCGGTCACGGTGATGCTGCTCAGCCACGTGATCACCCTGTCCGACACCACGCTGACCCTCGGTTCGCTGATCGGTCTGGGCGTGGGCATCGACTACGCCCTGTTCATCGTCAACCGGCACCGCTCCCACCTGATGGCGGGCATGGGTGTCGGCGAGTCGATCGCCAAGTCCCTCAACACCTCCGGCCGTGCGGTGGTCTTCGCCGGGCTCACCGTCGTCGTCGCCCTGCTCGGCATGCTCACCCTGAACGTCGGCATCATCAACGGCATGGCCATCGGCGCCGCCGTCACCGTGATCCTGACCGTACTGGCCGCCATCACCCTGCTGCCGGCGCTGCTCGGCCTGATCGGCCCGCGGGTCCTCAACCGCCGTCAGCGGCGGGCTCTGGCCGGCCGGCGCACACAGGTCGTACCCGAGGCGGGGCCGAGTCCGTGGGGCCGGTGGGCCGAGCGCGTCCAAACCCGGCCGAAGACGTTCGGTGTGGTCGCCCTCGTCGTTCTGGCGGTCCTCGCTCTGCCGACGCTCACCCTGCGCCTGGGCGCGTCCGACGACGGCAACCTGCCCACGACCTCGACCAACCGGCAGGCGTACGACATGATCGCGAAGGGTTTCGGGCCCGGTTTCAACGGTCCGCTCGTCCTCGCCGCCGAGGCGCCCACCGCCGCCGACCAGGCGGCCGAGGCCAGGCTGGCGAGGGCGATCGAGCAGGTCGACGGCGTCGCCGACGTCAGCGCCGTCCCCATGCAGAAGGGGCAGGACGTCGGTGTGATCTCCGTCGTCCCGACGACCTCCCCGCAGTCGGCGGAAACATCCGACCTGATCGACCACCTGCGCTCCGACGTCATCCCGGCGGCCGAGCAGGGCACCTCGATGAAGGTCTACGTCGGCGGCCCCACCGCCGGCAATGACGACTTCGCCTCCGTGCTGATGGGCAAGCTGCCGCTGTTCGTGCTGGTGATTGCCGCGCTCGGCTTCCTGCTGCTGACCGTCGCCTTCCGCAGCCTTCTCATCCCGGCCGTCGGCGCCCTGCTGAACGTCCTCAGCATCGGTGTGGCGTTCGGCGCGATCGTCGTCGTCTTCCAGTACGGATTCGGCGCCTCGCTCCTCGGCCTCGGCGCCGCCGGGCCCATCGAGTCGTTCGTGCCCATCCTCGTCGTCGGCATCATGTTCGGTCTTTCCATGGACTACCAGGTGTTCCTGGTCAGCCGGATGCGCGAGGAGTGGGCACACACCGGGGACAACCAGCGCGCCGTCCGGGTCGGCCAGACCGAGACCGGCAAGGTGATCGCCGTGGCGGCCACCATCATGGTCTGCGTCTTCGGCTCGTTCGTCTTCGGCGGCATGCGGGTGATATCGGAGTTCGGCGTGAGCCTGGCGGTGGCCGTCGCGCTCGACGCCCTGCTGGTCCGCATGGTCCTCGTACCAGCGCTCATGCACCTGTGCGGACGCGCCAACTGGTGGCTGCCCCGCTCACTCGACCGGGCGCTCCCCCGGGTGTCGGTGGAAGGACCGGTGGAAGAGCCGGCGCGGCGGGCCGGTCCCGGCCGTGAGCCGGAGACGGCCGGGACCGGCCGCTGACGTCATCCGCCGAGCGCACGCGCCGGGCCGCGGGAGGCACACCACCCCGACCGGCCCGTGCCGCGCGGTCCGTGTGCTGCCGCATAGTGAAGGAATGCAGGTGACAGCCGTGGTCCAGCAGTGGTTGGCCCGTCACGCGCGGCTGCGCGACGCGCTGCCCGGCGTGCTGGTCGTCCTCGTGGCGGTGGCGGCGGGTGCCGTCGGAACGGGAGGCTCCGGATGGCATGCGCCGCGGTTGGGCGGCGTCACCTGGACGGCGCTGGCCTGCGCGCCCCTCGTCGTCCGTACCCGGTGGCCACTGCCCGTCGTACTCGTCACGTTGGCCGTGGACCTCGTACACATGGCCCGTACGCCGGACTTCTCGCTTTCTCCGGCGGCGAGCCTGGTCGCTCTCTACACGCTCGCCACCCGCAGCAGCCGACGAATCGCATGGGCCGTCGGCGTAACCGCCACGCTCGTGATCACAGCGGTGTTCGCCGTCACCCACTCCCAGTCACCGGTCTCGGGTGACACCCTCCTCCGCTTCGACCTCGCGATCGCTGCCACGGCGCTGGGCATCGCCAGCCGCAGTCGTCGTCTCCGCCTGGACCGGGCCGAGGCACGCGCGGAACGCGCCGAACGGACCCGCGAGGCGGAGGCCCGCCGCCGGGTCACCGAGGAGCGTGTCCGCATCGCCCGTGAACTCCACGACGTCGTCGCCCACCACATGACCCTGGTCAACGCCCAGGCCGGGGTGGCCCACCACCTGCTGCGCACCGACCCGGAGATCGCCTACCAGGCACTCGCCCACATCAAGGACAACAGCCGCACCGCGCTCGACGAACTCCGCGCCACCGTGGGTCTGCTGCGTCAGCCCGACGACGCGCCGGACTCCCGGGTGCCCATTCCCGGACTGGCCGACCTCGACTCCCTGATCACCAATCTCCGAGCGGGCGGCCTGCCCGTGGAACTGGAACGCACGGGCCTGCCCCGGTCCGCGGCACCCACCACCGAGCTGACGGCCTACCGCATCGTCCAGGAGGCCCTCACCAACACCCACAAACACGCCTCGGCCAACCATGTGAAGGTCACTCTGGACTACGGAACCGACACCTTGCGGATCACCGTCACCGACGACGGACTCCCCGGGACCGCCCAGGACTCCGGCACCGCCCGTGGTCCCGGCACGGGTCACGGCCTGATCGGCATGCGCGAACGCGCCGCCGCCATCGGCGGGACGGTCATCGCCGGCCCCCGGCCGGAGGGCGGCTTCCGGGTGCACGCGGAGCTGCCCCTCGTACTCACCCCGCGCCCATGAACCGCCCTAGAAAGGCTCCCGATGACCATTCGCGTCCTGCTCGCCGACGACCAGGCCCTGCTGCGCGGCACCTTCCGGCTGCTCATCGACACCCAGCCGGACATGGAAGTCGTCGCCGAGGCGTCCAACGGCCGTGAGGCCCTGGAACTGGCCCGGTCGCAGCGGGCCGATGTCGTGGTGATGGACATCCGCATGCCGGAGGTCGACGGCATCGAGGCCATCAGGCTCATCGGCCAGGACGAGGATCTGGCCGGGGTGAAGGTGCTCGTCCTCACCACCTTCGAGATGGACGAGTTCGTCGTCCAGGCACTGCGCGCGGGAGCGAGCGGCTTCCTCGGCAAAGGCGTCGAACCGGCCCAGCTCCTCGACGCCATCCGCCTCGTCGCAGCCGACGAGGCCCTGCTCTCCCCCGCGGCCACCAAGGGATTGATCGCGCGCTTCCTCGCCCAGCCCTCCCCCGGCAACCTGGCCGGCGGCGAACGGCTCTCCACTCTCACCCCGCGGGAGCGGGAAGTCATGACACTGGTCGCCACCGGTCTGTCCAACGACGAGATCGCCGAACGCCTCTTCGTCACCCCGGTCACCGTCAAGACCCACGCGAACCGCGCCATGGCCAAACTCGGCGCCCGGGACCGCGCCCAACTCGTCGTCATCGCCTATGAGACCGGCCTAGTCCGTGCCGGAGAGGAACGGTCCTGAGCCGGTGGGAAACGGCCCCTCGTGCACCTCTTCTCCATGTCCTCCTGCAAGGGCACCCTTCAGACCAGCACTCGATTTCCCGCCCGGAGCGGCCGTCAGTCGTCGGGACGGGACCCCGCGCCTCCAGGGCGTCGGCGTGCCCATAGCGTGCCCGTAAGACGGGCCAACCAAGGTCACGAACGGTGCGGTTTCTCCCTCCGGGCTCGGCACCAGAGGACGTTTGCCCAGGTCAAAGCCACCCGGTTTCCCAAGCGCCGTCGCTTCCCAAGCTGAGAGCGCGAGTTCGATTCTCGTCACCCGCTCCATGATGAAGACCCAGGTCAGAGACCTGGGCCTTGTTGTTGTGTGCGGCGATCGAGGCCGCCGGCGACCTCTTCTTGCCGCTCGTCGTCAGAGTGCCGCTGGATCAGCGCGGCATTCTCGGAGGAATGCCCGGCACGGACCATCGTGTCCTTGAGCGTGGCGCCGGGTCGGGTCGAGAGCGCGTGCCCGGTGTGGTGAAGGTCGTAGAACCGGGAGCCCTCCGGCATGCCGACGATGCCCCTCGCCAGTGGCGATACGGATGGTGGCATGCGATGGGTCCGTTCGGCGGCCCGTAGATGCCTCGGTGGCGCATGGTCGCATCTCCGGGGATTGCTCCTCCCCGACGGATCGTGACAGGTGGGCCCGTACCTGGTGAGCTCGGTGACCCGGTAGGGAGGCGGTCGAATCACGTGGCCTGAGGGATCAGAAGGGTGATGGAGGGAGCACAGGTGCATACGCGGCAGATCGGCGACATGAAACCGGACAAGCCTGGATTCTTGAGCCACGGGGAGTACAAGCCGCCCTGCGCCTCCTGCGCGCGCATGCTTCCGCTGATCGGCGTCACCGCTGTTTGACCTGGAAAAGGATAAAAACTGTGTCCGCATTGAAGTCGCCCGAGGCAGTTGACGCCTGGCTGGCGAGGGCCGGATGGCACCCGGGCCGTAGGTGTGACGACCTTGCCGCCACCGAGATCGAGGACTGTCAGGCATCATTCCGCAGGGACGGCGGCAGTCTTGACGTCATCCAGCCCGCTCTCGATTTTCTGCGTGAGCATGTCGGCCTTGTGGCACCCCTGCACGACTCTCCCGAAGACACTGTGATGTTCCTTCCGGCCCTCATGTACCGGGGCGCAGCGGAAGACGTTCAAGAACTCGCCGACGGACTGGGGAAAAAGGTCTTCCCCGTCGCGCACGACACGTACGACGGCGGCACGATCCTCATGGACGAAGCGGGGCGGTTCTTCTACCTGCATCACAGCGGCGAGTACTTCCTCGGAAATGACAAGTACTCGGCGTTCATGAATTACTCGCGTGGCTATCCGCTCGAACACGCGGAGGACTACTATGCCTGAGCATATTCCGATGACCGCCGCGTCCCTGCTGGTGAACGGCAAGATCTTCAGCCAGACCGACCTCGACGCGGATTCGGACCCGGATCTACATCCTGCGGTTTCCGAGTTTTTTCAGCAGCTTCCTGCCGCGCAGCGGGAACCGTTCATGGGTTACTGCGCGGAGACCGCACTTATCTCCGATCAGTTGTGGGGCTTGGACGAGCAGCTTCCGAGCGGGGGGAGAACGACCCTCGACGATGCGACGGGGCATTTTTCGGGGTCGGCCATAGTGACGAGAAAGATTCGCCCCGAAGGAGATCCGGAGCACGGACGTCATGCGAAACCGTGCCGATCTTGCACAGCTCTGCTGGAGCGTCTCGGCATCGAAGTGGTGGACGAGTGACTCAGCACCACCGGGCTGCGGAGAGGATCGGTTGGACCGCAGGGAGGAACGTCGAGCAAGAGGCGATGCAGGCAGCGCTGCGGCTTGCAGCGATGGCGGAGAGCTACGGAATGTCTCTGTCGCTGTTTCCTGCCGCGAAAGCCTTTCTGAGTGAGTTCTACGGCCTCGATCACCGGCCGGTGGAACCGGGCCGGGAGGTGGCCTCTATCGGGTTTTCCATCGATCCGGAGAAGGCCAGGTTCCAGCTCATCAAGTTGGACCACCTGTCCGCCGGGCTCCGCGTGGCTTTGTTCCCGGTCGGTGTGACCGAAAACGACTCCGTGCTTGCTGTGGGTGAAGAGGGACAACTTCTCTCTTTCGGGCTCGGTGGCTCCTGGCACATGGGGGACTGTGCGCTCGAAGGCATCGAGAACATGATCACCGGGCTGGCTCCGCGCAGGCTTCGCGAAATCGCGCATGCCTGGGACTTGAAGTCGGCGGCGGCCGTCGGTCCCGTTGTCGGAGCCGTGCAGGCAGCGCTGACGGCCGTGTACGTGTTGCACCATCACGGTATTTACAGCGCCAGGAGCGTCTGTCTGACTCTGACCACTCTGCGTGGCAGTGGCGTCGAGATTGCCCGGCGGTCGATCGGCATACCGAATGGTCTACTGGATGAGGCGCTGTCGCCGATCGTTCGTGACGTGGAGGAGATCCTTGCGGCCCACGCCGACGGCGTGGGCTGTGAGGTGAAGCTGACCGTAGAGGTGCCCGGCGTACATGCGGAAACCTCGCCCGGTCTGGTCAGGTTCTCGGCCCGGTTCGGACATGTGGCCATGCAGACCAACGACGTCGAGGCCAGCCTCCGCGTCGGAGCGGGTGCGCGAACCGGCAGCCTCCACGTACGAGTCGTCGACGCTCTGCGCGGTCTGAAGCAGATGTCATGAGAGGCGGGGCTCTGCTGAGGTGCTTGACATGCGAGCCGAGGTCACCCGGGACCGGGAGGGTCTACCCGGCTGACGCCGACATGGCACTACGGCGCCGTGCCCACAGCGTGCCCTTGAGAGCGGACAACAACCGTCAGCAGCGGTGCGAACGCACCCTCCCAGGACCGCCACAGAATCGCATAACCGCAGGTCAACAGGGACGCGGTTGTCCAAGCGCCGTCGCTTCCCAAGCTGAGAACGCGAGTTCGATTCTCGTCACCCGCTCCATGAAAACCCCCAGGTCAGGTACTTGGTGTTCGTTGTCTAGGCCAGTTCAGGGGCGGCATGCCCTTCGTGTGCCTTAAATCGAGACCTGAGGGCAGGTCGAAGGAGCGACGAGGCCGTTGGGCCGGCGTAACGCCGAAGCGTCTTGGAAGGCGAGACGCATTGCGACATGATCTGCGTCGCACAGCCTCGCTGAGTGCGTGAAGTCGCATGCTTGAAGCCGAGGCGCAGAGCACTGCCAATATGCGTTCGCGCGATGCCGTTCATGCATGATCTCGTAGCAGTAGAGGTCGCCGGACGCCGTAGTCGGCACGGCCGGCAGGCACCGGCAGGCGATAGGGGGCGCCACCAGATGACGCCCCCCCTGGGACTTGCCGGTAGTCCGGGATGGTTTGTCAGTACGTGGTGACTACGGCCCCATGGCCGCCGTTCGTTCCGGCGGTGCCGTCCGCGTCGTTGTCGCCGTCCTCGGCTGAGACGTCGGACCCCCGGCCGCCGTCGCCTCCGCCTTTGCCGCCCAGTTCACCGATACCGGCTCCGGCATAGCCCTGACCCCACACGGCCGTCATGCCCGACTCGCTTTCCAGCTTCGCTGGTGGGACGGACGCGTGTGTGATGACGCCTCGGTTGGACCTGAGACAACAGCGCGTCGTCACGCGAACCGTCGATCGCCGAAGGTCAGTCCGAGTCCGCCTTGAGGTACTCGGCGTACTCGTCGGCACTGAGGAGGCCGTCGGTGTTCGGCGGGCCGTCGGTGCGGAGCCGGATCATCCAGCCATCGGCGTAGGGGTCTTCGTTGACCAGCTCCGGGCTGTCGTTCAGGGCCGGGTTCACCTCGGCGACCTCGCCGGTCACGGGCACGTAGACCTCGGACACGGCCTTCACCGACTCGACGCTGCCGAACGGCTCACCGGACTCGAACCGGTCACCCACCGAAGGAAGCTCGACAAAGACGACGTCACCGAGTTGCCGCTGCGCGTGATCCGTCAGCCCGATCCGTACCAGGTCGCCCTCGATCCCGGCCCACTCGTGGTCCTTGCTGTACAGACGATCGGTCGGGGTGTTCGCCATGCCGGCCTCCGAGGTTCTGCTTCGATGCCTCACGGATGTGGGCGCGGCAAGCCTGCTGCACACCCGGCCCGGGGTGGAACCGAACACACTCGTACGAGTGAGCCGAGGTTTGGCGTACGGCCCTCGGACCGGCATGCCACGCCATCCTGGTGCGAGGCGGCTCAGCCTGCCGGTGCCACCCTCCGGTCCGACTCGGGGCGTCGCGCGGGGAGCGGGCCGAAGCGTCCGGGGCTGGGGGCAGCGGACAGGCGCCTTCGGCGCCGGCCCGGTCGGTCCCGGCTCGGTGCGGGAGCCGGGGAACAGCCGCACGATCCCGGCGGGCCCGCCCGTCCTGACGGACAGGTCCGGGGCCCCGGGGCCAAACGTGCGCCGGCCAGGCCGGCGCACCGCTTCTCCGCCACGGACACGGCCTCGCTGTCGATGACGACGACGTCGCCTTCCCACGAGCGTCTCCGCGGAGGGGTTCTGCTCCCGCAGTGCTGTGAAGGTATCGGTTCGGAACCGTAACGGTCTGTGCTTGATTGAGGATCGGTTGTGTTCGAAGGAACTTCCGCACTGAGGGGGAAACATGGGGAGCAGGTTCGCCGGCCTGATCGGCATCGTCACCTTGGCCGTTGTCTTCGGCACCGCGGTGGCGGTGCACGACTCCGAGGCCGCCACGGCCGGGAAGAGCGTGCGCATTCTGGCCACCAATGAGGGGCCGGGCACCAGCCCCCGGTGACGAGAACGGGCTACCGACCCATGTCCCGCGCCTGTGTGCCGCAGCAGACAGAACCAAGCGTGCAGGACACAGGCGCGCGGTCGGAGGAGCCCAGGATGGCTCGGGGGATGTTCATGGCAGCGAACAGTTCCTCGGCGCCGCGCAGGTGATCCCGGGCGGCTTCATGGTTTCCCAGCGACTGCTCGGCTTTCGCCATGCCGTGCAGTCCCTGTGCCATGCCCATGCGGTATCCGATGCCCAGCGCCCTTTGATGGGCGCTCCGGTGCAGGCCGAGGGCCTTCTCGTGGTTTCCGCCGCGCTGGTGGACCAGCCCCGCGATGTTCTCGACCTCGCACTGCCATGTCACCGTACCGAGCGGGCCGACGAGCGCGAGTGCCTGGTCGACGTACGTCATCACCTCCTCGCCCGGTCCGTTCCGCTGGTGCAGGACGGCGCGCAGCGCCAGCGACATGGCCCGGTTCCTGGGCATCGCGGAGTCCTCGCCGAGGGCCAGGGCCCGGTCGAGGTGCCGCTGCGCCGACACGTCGTCGCCCCCGTCCAGGTGGGCGATGACCAGGTCGTTGAGGGCGGCCACCTCGTGCTCCCGCTCTCCGACCTTCTGACAGAGCATGACGGCCCGTTCGGCGGCGGCGATCGCCTCCGCGCTCCGGCCCTGCCACAGGTGCAGGGTGCTCAGGTTGCACAGCGCGATGGATTCCCGCCTGAGGTTGCCGAACTCGCGGTGCAGCCCGATGCCCCGCAGCAGGAGGTCATATCCCTCGGACAGGCTGCCGAGCACGATGTGTGCCCAGCCGAGCAGGTCCAGGAAGGCCGCCTCACTGATGGTGTCCCCGTGCGACCGGGCCACCCGCAGCCCTTCCTCCGCGGCCTCCGTCGCCGACCTGAACTCTCCGAGTATCTGGTGCGCCGAGGCCAGGTTGGCCAGGCTCAGGCACAGGGCCTGGGTGTCCGCCGCCCGGCGGGCCGCGGTCACCGCGACCTCCGCCAGCTCCCGGAAGTCCCGGATGGCTCCCTGCGCGTGCAGGTGGAGCACCGTGTTCCTGGCCAGGTAGCTGGCCAGGCGGTGGAAGTCGTGCCGCTGTCCCAGCCGGACGGTGGCCTGCAGGCCCCTGCTCTCCCGGTCGTACCACCGGCGGGCGGCCTGCGCGTCGCGGAACGCGGGCAGCCCCGGCGCGTTGCCGGGCGGCGCGGACGCGTACTGGCGCAGTCCCGGGAACAGGATCCGGCACGCCTCGTTGGTCGCCCGCAGGTAGTAGTTCATCAACCGGCCGACCGCGGTGTCCTTCTCGTGCCGCACGGAGTCGTCCCAGAGGCTGAGGGCGAAGCTGCGGATGAGGTCGTGGAAGGAGTACCGCCCTGCCTCGTGCTGTTGCAGCAGCTGGGAGTCGAGCAGGTCTTCCAGCATCTGCTCCGCGTCCTTGGGTGTCATGGCCATGAGAGCCGCGGCCGCGTGCGGGTCGAAGTTCGGCCCGGGATGCACCCCGAGGAGCCGGAACGCCCGGCGGTGCTCCTCCCCCAGGGACTCGTAGGAGAGCTGGATGGTGGTGGCGACGCTGCGTTCGGTGGAGCGCAGCTCCGTGAGCAGGGCGTCCTCCTCGCGCAGCCGGTCGACGAAGTACTGCAGCGACCAGCGGGGGCGGTTGTGGAGCCTGGCGGTGGCGATGCGCAGGGCGAGCGGCAGGTGCCCGCAGAGCGTGGCCAGTGACTTGGCGGCCTCGGGGTCGGCGGCCACGCGTTCCTCGCCGAGCGTCCTGGTGAGCAGTGTCGCGCTGTCCTGCGGTGCCAGTGTCCCGAGCGATATCCAGTGCGCCCCGTCGAGGTCGAGCAGCCGGCAGCGGCTGACCACCAGGACCAGGCACTGGGAAGCGGCGGGCAGGAGCGGGCGTATCTGACAGGCGTCGGCCGCGTTGTCGAGGACCAGGAGCAGCCGCCGCGAGGCCGAGGCGGCCTGCCACATCGCGAGCCGGCTCCCGGCGTCGTCGGGGATGGCGTTGTCGGGTGTCCCCAGGGCGCGCAGCAGGATGCGCGTCGCCTCCTCGGGGGCGAGGGGCCGTTCCCCCGGGGTGAAGCCGCGCAGGTCGAGGTAGAGCTGGCCGTCCGGGTACGAGGCGGCCAGGCGGTGGGCCGCACGCACGATGAGGGTGGTCTTGCCGACCCCGCCCATGCCGTCGACGGCGACGATCCGCACTCCTTCGCCCGGCTGTCCCCGGTCGAGCAGATGCCTGAGTTCCAGGTGCCGCCCGGTGAAGTCCGGCAGGTCGTACGGCAGGGTGCACGGGGCGTTCTCGACGGCTCGCGGCCCGTCGGACGGCCGGGGTGAGGGGGCCGGGTGCGCCGGTGCGGGCGTGTCCAGTTCGGGGCTGGCCCGGAGTATCTTCTCGAACAGGCCGGCCAGTTCGGGGCAGGGGCTGATCCCGAGCTCCTCCGCCAGCAGGTCCCGCACGGCGGCGTACTCGTGGAGCGCCTCCGCCTGCCGGCCGGCGCGGTACAGGGCGAGCATCAGCTGGGCGCGCAACCCCTCGCGCAGCGGGTGGGCGTCGGCGAACTCGCGTATCTCGCCGACGAGGTTGCTGTCCTCGCCCAGCTGGAGCCTGAGCGCGAACAGCTCCTCCACCGCGGCCAGGCGTCGTTCCTCCAGGACGGTGGACGCCGCGTCGAGCACCGGGCCGCCCGTCCCGTTCAGCACCGGGCCGCGCCACAGCTCCAGGGCCTTGCGCAGTTCCCCGGCCGCCGCGCCGAGTTCACCCTCGGCGCGGTCGGACGCGGCCTTCTGCACGTGCTGTGAGAAGAGGTGCAGGTCGATCCGGAGCGGCTCCACGGCCCCGCGGTACCCGGCGTCCTCGGTCACGATCAGCGCCGGACCGCCGGGCAGGCGCCGCCGGAGGTCGGCGATGGCTTTGCGGACCTGCTGCTTGGCGGTGTCGGGAGCGGTCTCGCCCCAGGCCGTCTCGATGAGGCGCTCGATGGGCACCGTCCGCCCGGGCTCCAGCAGCAGGGACGTCAGGATGCGCTCCTGAAGCGGCCCGCCGAGCCTGATCCGGTGCCCGTCGGCCAGGCACTCCAGGGATCCGAGAACGTTGAACCGCAGCCCTCGGTCCTCGCTACCTGTCACTGTGCGCCTGCCCCAATGCGTGCCCCCCGCGGCGGTGCCTGGAAAGTACCAGGTCAAACACTTACGGTGACCAAGCTTAGGTGACCACCGTGGCAAGCGGTACCGGAGCGGTAGGTGAGTGGTATCACCGCCCGGCAGGCTCCTTTCCGCCACCGAGAGTGGCGCTCTCCGTGCCTCCCGAGGCATCCACAGGTGCCGGAGGGACGGCGGACCCGGAATGCGCGCGGACGGGATCCGTGCGCGAGCAACGGCGCCGGCACATCGTGCGACGCCATTTCCACGTGAAGGAGTCATCAGCATGACACTTGCGACCGCTGTCGCCAGCTGTCTCGTGTGCGACACCGAGTTCGAGGTGCGCGACGACTGGGAGAAGGGCGAGATCACCGAGTGCGCGGCCTGCGGCCAGGAGCACGAGGTCGTCGAGAAGACCCCGGCCGGCGTACGCCTCGACCTCGCCCCCGAGGTGGAAGAGGACTGGGGCGAGTGACAGCCTCCGACCAGGTCCTGCTCTCGGTCACGATGCTGCGCCCGGAGGAGAAGCTGCTCCTCTCCGCGTTGCGTGACCAGGGTCTGACGGCGCGACCGCTGCTCATGGAGGATCTGGCCGAGATCGTGGCGGGCCACACCGGCCCGCCCGCTCTCGCCCTGATCAGGAACCTCTCGCACCGGGACGCGATCAACGTCTCCCGTCGCCTGGAACACGCCGGCGTCACCACCCTCAACCGCGCGGCGACGATCGAGACCTGCAACGACAAGGGTCTGCAGGCGCTGCTCTTCGCGCGGCACGGCATCCCGCACCCCGTCACCCGGCACGCCTTCAGCTTCGACCAGGTCCGCAAGACCGTCGCCGACCTGGGCATGCCCGCCGTGGTCAAACCGGTCAGCGGCTCCTGGGGCCGGGGGGTCGGCAAGATGACCCACGCCGACTGCGTGGAGGCGTGGGCCGCGGGCCGGGAGTCCGTCGACGCCACGGGCAAGCAGTTCCCCGTCGTCGTACAGGAGTACATCGACAAGCCCGGCCACGATCTGCGGGTGGTGGTCGTCGGGCGGACCCCGGTGGTGGCCATCCAGCGGGTGTCGGACGACTGGCGCACCAACACCCACCTGGGCGCCGAGGTCCGGCGCGTCGAGGTCACCGCGGTGATGGAGAAGCTCTGCGGCCAGGTCGTCGACGCCCTCGGCCCCGGCTTCTACGGGGTGGACCTGGTCGAGGACCGGTCCACGGGCGAACTGCTCGTGCTCGAAGTGAACGCCAACCCGGAATTCGCCCGTTCCTCCGCCCGGCACGGAGTGAACGTGGCCGGCCACCTCGCCGCCTACGTCGCCGAGACCCTCACGGCCTCAGCCGTGTGACACGGAGAAGATCCATGGAACTGTTCGACACCGCAACGGTGCTCGCCCGCGTCCTCACCACCGGCGTGGTCATGAGCATCGAGAAGAGCGACCGGGAACTGCCCGGCCTCGAACGACTGCTGACCAAGCAGACCGGACGTACCCGGGCCGTCCTCGTCAACAGCCGTACCGCCGCGATCCACGCGGCGCTCGCCGGCCAGGGCATCGGGCACGGTGACACCGTCGCCGTCCCCGAGCCGGACGCGGCCACCGGCCGTTTCCTCGACTGGCTCGGCGTCAGCGTCGCGGACCGGGGCCCGGCCGCGTACGACTACGTGTCGCTGGACTCCGCCAACGCCGACCGGGCGGCCGAGCTGACCCGGACCTCCACCGCCCCCGCCCTCGTCGTGGACCTCACCGGTCTCGGCTTCGGGCCGGCCGCCGCCGTCCTCACCGACGACGACCGGGTCTGGGCCCGGGCCGAGCGACTGAAGATCTTCGGCGCGTACGACCTGCGGACGATGTGGACGCAGGAGGAGGCCGACGCCTCCCTGGTGCCCGGGGTCCAGTTCAACTACCGGCTCAGCCCCCTCGTGGCCGCCTGCGTGCGGATGGCCCTGACCCAGGCGGCACGTCCCGCCACTCCCACCGGAGCGCGCTCGTGATCACTGACTTCCCGGCAACCCCGCTGCCCCTGCCCGACCCCGCCGAGGTCGACTCCGAACTCGCCGCCCTCGGCGGTGGGGCCATGATCCCCAAGGCCTCGCGCCGCACCCTCTTCCCGGTCATCACCAAGGAAGACGTCTTCAACCTGATGCTGGCCCAGCGGCAGGCGCCCGAGAAGGTCGTCGCCGACTTCGCCGAGGCGTACCGCTCCTACGTCGGCGCGGCGCACGCGCTGCCCACCGCCAGCGGCACCTCCAGCCTGCACATGGCGCTGGTGGGCGCCGGTGTACAGCCCGGTGACGAGGTCATCGTGCCGGCGTTCACCTTCATCGCGACCGCGCAGGCCGTCGTCGCCGCGCACGCGGTCCCCGTGTTCGTGGACATCGACCCGGCCACCTACTGCATGGACCCCAAGGCCGCGGCCGCCGCGATCACCGACCGCACCCGCGCGCTGATGCCGGTCCACGTGCACGGGCTGCCCGCCGACGTGTCCGCCCTGCGCGCCCTCGCCGACCGGCACGGCATCGCCCTGGTCGAGGACGCCTCGCACGCCCACTCCGCGAAGATCGGCGAGCAGGTGGCCGGTTCCTTCGGGGACGCCGCCGGTCAGAGCCTGATGGCCGACAAGAACTTCCCGCTCGGCGGCGAGGGCGGCATCGCGTTCTTCGCCACCGAGGAGAGCTACGACCGGGCCCGCGCCTACCTGGAGCGGCACGGCATCGACTACGGCATGTCGTGGGTCGCGGCGGCCTTCGGCGCCAGCCAGCTCAAGCGGCTGCCGTACTACGACGAGATCCGCGCCCGCAACGCCGCGCTGCTCGCCGACGCCCTGCGCGGGACCGGCCTGTTCACCCCGCCGCACGTACCCGACGGGCACGTCCACGCGTACAACATGTACCGCGTCACCCTGCACCCCGAGGCCGTGGGCCTGGACGACATCCCGGTGTTCGCGGTCAAGGAGGCCGTGCACGAGCTGCTGGTCGCCGAGGGCGTCCCGGCCCGCGAATGGCAGAACACCCCGATCCCGTGCCACCTGCCCTTCCAGCACCGGGACGGCTTCGGCAACGGTTACCCGTTCACCCTCAATCCCGGTGCCGTGCGCGACCACCGGCCCGAGGACTTCCCGGTCACCCTCGGCATGCTCGACAGCACCCTCGTCCTCTGCCGCGAGCTGCGCTCGCCGGTGGAGTACGAGCGGATCCTGCGCTACGCCGACGCCTTCCGCAAGGTCGCCCGCCGTCCGGACGCCATCCGCAAGCTGGTCGAGACCCGCGACTACCGTCGTCCCTACGACAAGGCGGCCCGCCTTGGCTGACGCAGCGCACGAGAAGATACGCGTCGCCGTCCTCGGAGCCAGCGGCTACACCGGCGGCGAGGTGATCCGGCTGCTCCTGGAGCACCCTCGGGTGGAACTCGCGTTCCTCTCGGCGGAGCGCGCCGCGGGCACCGCGGTGGGCAGCAGTCACCCCTGGCTGCGCAACCACCCCAAGGCGGCCGGCCTGACGTTCCGGCCGCTGGCCGAGCTCGCGGACACGGACACCGTCGATGTCGCCTTCGGCTGCCTGCCCACCGGTGCCCTGCCCGAGCGTCTGCCGCTGGTCGCCGACCGGGCCAAGCGCGTGCTGAACCTGGGTGGCGACTTCCGGCTGCGCGACGAGAAGCAGATCGGCAAGCACTACCCGGGGACCGCAGCCCACCCGCCGCTGGAGGACTTCGCGTACTACGTACCGGAGTTGAGCGCCGGCGTACCCGACAGCCGGTTCGTCAGCCTGCCCGGGTGCATGGCCGTCACCACGATCTACGCCCTGTACCCGCTGTTCGCCGGCGCCGAGCCGCTGGTCGCCGACCGAGTGGTGGTCGACGCCAAGACCGGGTCCACCGGCGGCGGCCGCGGCGGCGGTGAGCAGCCGGCCGAGCGCAGCGGCAACTTCCGGGTGCACAAGCTGCACGGCCACCGGCACGCGCCGGAGGTGCAGCAGGCCCTCGCCGACTTCACGGGCGCCGCCGTCGACCTGCGGTTCTCCACACACAGCCTGGACGTGGCGCGCGGCATCATGGTGACCGCCTACTCCGAGCTGCGACCCGGGGTCAGCGCCCTCGACGTCAAGCGCGCCTACGCCAAGGCGTACGTCGGCAAGCCGTTCGTACGGGTGCGCCCGGCGCCCAAGGCGCCGCAGGACTTCCCGATGCTCAAGGCCGTCACCGGCTCCAACGTCGCCGAGGTGGCGGTTGCCGTCCGCGACGGTCAGTGCGTCACGGTGGCCGCCCTGGACAATCTGATCAAGGGCGCGGCGGGCCAGGCCATCCAGGCCATGAACCTCATCCACGGCTTCGACGAGACGGCCGGTCTGCCGATCACGGCGGTGTCGCCATGACCCGGCCGCTGTATGTCATCAAGGTCGGCAGCGCCACGCTCGACCGCGAGGCCATCCACAAGGAGATCGCCGACGTCGTCGCCCGCGGGGCCCGTGTGCTTCTGGTGGCCGGCGGGGCCACGGGCATCGAACGCCACTACACGGCCATCGGCCGCCCGGTCCCCACGCTCCGGCTGGCCAACGGCGACGTGGTGCGCTACTGCCCGCCCGAGGAGATGGACCACCTGGTCGACGCCTACGAGCGGGTGACCCTGCCCGCCGTGGCGCACGGCCTGCGGGCCCTGGGCCTGAAGGCGTTCACGGCCGTCGCCGCCCGCAACGGCCTGGTCGTCGGCCGGGCCAACCGTCCGCTGAAGGCGCTGTCGGCCGAGGGCCGCCCGATCGTGGTCCGTGACCACCGGGCGGGCGTACCGGCCGAGGCCGACACCGAGGCGCTGAACGCCCTGCTCGACGCGTACGACGTGGTCTGCCTGTCCCCGCCGGTCGCCGACCGGGACGGCGGCGCCGCGCTGAACGTGGACGCCGACGTGCTGGCCGCGGTGCTCGCGGTCGCCCTGGACGCCGACCACCTGCGGCTGGTCACCGGCACCGCCGGACTGCTGACCGACCCGGCCGACCCGGACTCCACGCTGACCGACGCCTACCCGGGCGACGGAGCGCGGTACGCCGGCGGACGCATGCGCCAGAAGGTGCGCGCGGCCGAGATCGCCCTGGAGGGCAGCAGCGCCGACGTGGCCATCACCGGCCCGCACACCATGAGCGAGCCCTCGGGCTGGACCCGGTTCTGGCGCACCCGGGGGCCCGCCGACGACCTCGACCTGCTCACCCGCGCGGTCTCCGTGCCGTCGGTCTCCGGCGACGAGGCGGAACTCGCCTCCTGCCTCGCCGAATGGTGCCGGAGCCGGGGCATCGAGGCCCGGATCGACGCGGCGGGCAACCTCGTCGCGTCCCGGGGCACCGGTTCCCGCCGGCTGCTGCTCCTGGGCCACCTCGACACGGTCCCGCACCGCTGGCCCGCCGAGTGGCGCGACGGTGAGCTGTGGGGGCGCGGCAGCGTCGACGCCAAGGGCAGTCTCGCCGCCTTCCTGGAGGTGCTGGCGGACGCGGACGTACCCGAGGACGGCAGGCTGGTCGTGGTCGGCGCGGTCGAGGAGGAGATCTCCTCCTCGAAGGGCGCGTTCCACGTACGGGACCACTACCCGGCCGACGCGGTCGTCATCGGCGAGCCCAGCGGCTCGCAGAAGCTGACCCTCGGCTACTTCGGGCTCTTCAAACTGGCGGTGACCGCCTCCGTGCCCACCGGCCACTCGGCCGGCCTGGACGCCGTGTCGGCCCCGGACCGCCTGACCCGGGTCCTCGGTGAGATCCGCGCGTCGGTGCTCGCCCAGGCGCCCGAGGCGCTCAGCGCGGTCATCGACATCCGGTGCGAGCGCGGACGCGAGCGCGACCGGGCGCACGGCATCCTCAACTTCCGGGTGCCGCCGGGGGCCGATCTCGACGCGCTGCGCACCGCCGCGCTCGGGCACGCCGGTGACGGCGTCGGCATCGAGGTGCTGCGTGCCACCCCGGGCCACCAGGGCGGCCGTTCGGGGCCGCTGGCCAAGGCGTTCACCCGGGCTTTCGCCGCGGCCGGGGTCAAGCCCCGCTTCGTGGTGAAGAAGGGCACGTCGGACATGAACACCCTGGCGACCACCTGGCACGACGTGCCGATGGTGGCGTACGGGCCGGGCGACTCCGCCCTCGACCACACCGACGAGGAGCGCATCGGCGGCGAGGAGTACCGGGCCGCCCGCGCGCTGCTCGCCGCCGCGGTGGACCGCTGGTTCGCCCTTCCGGAAGGAAGCCGCCGATGACCGCCGTACTCGACACGCCCACGGCCGCCGGGACGGACGTGTCCGTCCTGGCGGAGCGGTCCCTGCACGCCCGGCGGCTGATCGTCGACATGGCGGCGTCCGAGCGCGGCTGCCACCTGGGCGGCAGCCTGTCGGTGCTCGACATCCTGGTCGCCGCCCTGCACCGGGCCTCCGCCGGGGACGGCACGGAGGTCGTGCTGAGCAAGGGCCACGCCGCCGCGGGCCTGTACGCCGCGCTGTACGTCAGCGGCGTGCTGCCGGAGAACCCGGCGCCGCTGTACGGCCGGGCGGGCCAGCCCTACACCGGCCATCCGGGCCCCAAGGTGCCCGGTGTGCGGTTCCCGACCGGGAGCCTCGGGCACGGCGTGCCGTACGCGGCGGGCTGGGCCCTGGCCCGCCGGCTCGGCGGGCGAAGCGGCCTGGGCATCGCCGTCGCGGGCGACGGCGAGCTGCAGGAAGGGCTGGTCTGGGAGACCTGCCAGGTGGCGGCGGCACAGGAGCTGGGCAACTTCGTCCTCGTCGTGGACCGCAACGGCGGGCAGAACGACGGACTCGTCGCGGACATCTCGCCGCTGCCCGCCCTCACCGAGCGGTTCGCCGCCTTCGGGTTCGAGGTCGCGGAGACCGACGGACACGACCTGGCGGCGCTGACCGAGCTGTTCGCCGGGGACCGGTCGGCCGCCCGCCGCCCGCTCGCCGTCGTCGCCCACACCGTCAAGGGCAAGGGCGTACCGGCCGTGGAGGGCAGGGCGGGTTCCCACTACGTGACCATCGACGCCACCCGCGCCGCGAAGTGGAAGCGAGCGATCCGATGACCCTCTCCGGCCGTGACGCCTACCGTGAGGAGCTGACCGCCCTCGCCGCCGAGGACCCGTCCATCGTCTGCCTGGAGGCCGACCTGGGCGGCAAGAACCACCCCTTCCAGACCGCGCACCCGGACCGGTTCTTCAACGTGGGGATCGCCGAGGCGGCCATGATCGACATGGCCGCGGGGCTGGCCGCCGGCGGCTACAAGCCCTTCGTCAGCACCTTCGCCCCCTTCGCGGCGCTGCGGGCCGCGGAGAGCCTGAAGCTGACGCTGGGCTACCTGAACGCCGGGGTCACCGTCGTGGCACCGTACGCCGGCGTGTCCGGTGCCTGGTTCGGTACCACGCACCACTGCCTGGAGGACCTCGCGGTGCTCCGCAGCGTGCCCGGCGTGACCATCGCGGCCCCCTACGGCGAGGCCGAGATGCGCGCCGTGATCAGGTCCGCGGCCCGCGACGGCAGACCGCACTACATCCGCACGGGCCGCAACGCCGCGTACGAGTCGCTGCCCGTGTCCGGTACGGAACTGCCGCCGGTCAACTGGGAGTCCGAGGGCGACCCCGGCGACGTCTGTCTGGTGTCGGTGGGCGAGGAGGGCACCCGGCTGGCGCTGGCCGCCCGCGCCGCCACCGGGGTCTCCCACGCCCACCTGGTGTACGCGGACCACGAGCACCTGGCCGAGTCGGCCGCGGAACTGGCGGTCCGGCACACCCGATTCGTCGTCGTCGAGGAGCACCGCAGCCAGGGCGGGGTGGCCGAAGCGCTGGCGCTGCTGCTGCCCGGGCGCGAGGTCACCTCGGTGGCGGCCGGTCAGGGATGGCCCTCGGCCGGCGGCGACCACCAGGAGGTCATGGCGTCGCTCGGCCTCGATCTGCCCGCCGTGCTCGCGGCCGTGGCGAGGGCACGCCACGGGCGACCGGCGGCGGCCGCCGGCGGATCCGTCCGCGCCTGCGTCCGCTGAGTCCGCCGTCCCGGACCGTCTCCCCCTCCCACCCCCGGAACCTACGGAGCGCTGAACATGCACATCCTGATGATCGAATGCAACCCCAACGGCATCGCCGGCATCGCCAACGCCCTGGAGCTGGGCCACGACGTCACGCTGGTGTCGGTGGACCCCGACTTCTACCTCGGCGTCTCCCCGCTGGCCGAAGCCGCCTACGCCCACCCGAACTGCCAGGTGGTCAAGAGCGAGCAGGCCTTCTCCATCGAGGAGCTGACGGCGCTGGCGCGCCGGCTGCACGCGGAGAACCCCATCCACGGAGTGACCACCTACAGCGAGTACCACACCGTTCACACGGCCGCCGTCGCCGAGGCGCTCGGCCTGCCCGGCATGAGCGTCGAGGGCGCCCGCAACGCCCGGCACAAGCACCTCACCCGCCTCACCCTGGACGGCACCGGGGTCCGCCAGCCGCGCTTCGCGCACGTCGCGGATGCCGACGACCCCGCCGCCGTCGAGGCCGCCGTCCGCGAGATCGGCTTCCCCTGCGTGGTCAAGCCCTCCGACGGCACGGCAAGTCTGCACGTGCTCCACCTGAAGGACGAGGATGACCTGCGCGCCTACCTCGCCGACCTCGCGGATGTCACCGACTACGGGCGCGGTGTGCGGCGCATCCCGGACGTGCTCATCGAGGAGTTCGTCACCGGCGAGCTGATCTCGGTCGAGTCCTGCGTCCTCGGCAAGGGCGAGGTGGTCAACCTCGGTCTGACCGACCGTCCGCTCAGTGGCTTCCCGTACTTCATCGAGATGGGTGCCACGTACTTCAGCGGACACCCGCTGCAGGACGAGCTGTTCGCCATGACCACCCGTGTGCTGAACGAGCTCGGCGTGGACTTCGGGTTCATCCACACCGAGTTCCTGCTCGGCCCGGACGGCCCGGTGCTGTGCGAGGTCAACGGCCGTCTCATCGGCGGGATCGTGCCGACGCTGATGCAGCTCAGCTCCGGTGTCGACCCGTACCTGGAGGTCATCCGGCAGGCCCTCGGCGAGCGTCCCGAGCTGCCCTTCCCCGGCGAGACCACGGCCGGCGGCCACTGGTTCGGCGCCCCGGTCGCCGGCACGGTCGAGCACATCGGCTTCGACGCGCTGAAGGACCTGCCCGGATTCCACGACGCCCTCGCCTACAAGAAGCCCGGCACCCCGGTCACCCGCCTGTCCACCAGCAACTTCGACTGGATCGGGCACGTCATCTTCACCGGCGCCGACCGCACCGAGGTCAACAAGCGGTGCGAGGAGGCGCTGGACCTGATCGACCTCGGGATGAAGGTCGAGGTCGCCCGATGAGCCGTGAGGAGCTTTCCGGCGTAGCGATTCCCAGCCTCGACGCCGGCACCGTCTTCGACGTCACCGTCGAGGACGGCGTGTTCGCCCGCATCGAGCCCACCGGAGCCCGCCGCGGACACGAGGACGAGTTGTGGCCCGGCTACACCGAGACCCACGCCCATGTGTCGCTGCCCGCCAACTGGGACGACACCGCCGACGACCCGCGGATCGTCGCACTGCAGTACGTCTACCACGGCGTCACCCATGTGGTGGACATGTTCGGCTTCCCGCTGGTGGCCGACGCCTGGGCGGCCGGCCGCGCGGCTTCCGCGGTGCCGTACCCCGAGATCGTCCACTGCGGTTACGCGGTCACCGCGACGACGAACGCCGCCGGTCTCACGGGCCACGGCGTGGAGTTCCCGGCCCCGGTGTACATGATCGCCACCGAGGCCGACCTGGAACACGCGATACGGTCCAATGTCGAACGCGGCGGCACCTTCCTCAAGGTGATGTTCACGGACGGCACCGAACAGCCGGACAGCCCGGTGAAGTTCTCCCGGCTGTCCCGCCGGGTGCTGGAGTTCACCGCCCGGATCGCCGCCACCCGGGGCCTCACCGCGGTCATCGACTGCAACACCCTCCAGGAGACCCGCTGGGCCTACGAGTGCGGCTTCCGCCTCTTCGCCCACAGCGTGCGCGACCGCACGCTCGACGCGGCCGACTGGAAGGAGTTCGAGGGGGCCCGTTTCGTCTCCACCCTGGCCGGTCTGCGCCCCATGGTCATGACGGGCGAGGAGTTCGCGGCGGAGTACGGGCGCGAGGGCTTCGCCGAGACCCAGGACCTCCGCAACCTGGAGTTCGCCCGGACCATCGAGAAGCCCTACGGCATCGAGTTCGGCTGCCAGGAGACCCGTACGGCGGCGCTGGCCGACATGCGCCGCAACGCCCTGGCCACCCTGGAGCAGGGCAGGCTGCTGATCGGTACCGACTCCGGCAACACGGGCGCGTACCACGGCTACTCCTTCCTGAGCGAACTCGGCCTGCTGCGCGGCGACGACGCCTCGCTCGACGAACGGCTGCGCCACCAGGCGACGGTCGGGGGCCGCCGCTACTTCGACGAGCTGAGCGGCGACAAGCGCGGCGTCCACCCGCTGAGCGTCGGCGAGGCCGCCACCTACAACCTGCACGCTCAGGGCCGGCCGCTGTCCGCCCTCCCGCTGCGCACGGTCGTCCGGGGTGTGCCCGTCGACCGGCAGGCCGTCGCCCGCACCATCGCCGAGCTGCGTGCCGCGGGCGCGGGCCGGAAGGAGGAGCGGTGACCAGGGAGCGCAGGCGCGCGCTCGTCGGGGTGGTCGGCGGCATCCTCCTGGCGAACACCGGGAGTTACATCTGGTTCCCCGTGCTCGTCGCCACCCTCGGCGGGTCCGACAGCGGGTTCTGGGCGGGCGTGGTCATGTGTATGACGTACGTCGGCCGGCTGCTCGCCACCTTCTGCTACGAGGGGATCGCGGCGCGCTCCGGTGTCCGCACGGCCGTGTTCCTCGGCACCGCGCTGGAAGCCGTGGCACTCGGGCTGATGGGGTTCGTCGACGGCGTGCTCGCGTACAGCGTGCTGGCGTTCTTCATCGGCTTCGGTTCGGGGACGTCCTTCCCGGGCCTGAAGAACGTCCTGGTCTCCTTCCCCGAGGACGAACGGCCCAAGGCGTTCTCCGCGTTCCAGATGGCGGGGCAGGTCGGCCTCTTCGGCGGCGCGCTGTCGGGCGCCGTCCTGGCCGAGGTGGAGCTGCGGACCCTGTTCACGGTGGTGTTCGTGTTCTTCGCCGGCTTCTGCCTGATCACCTTGGCGCTGCTCCCCCGGGACGGCTCCGGGCGGACGCCGGACACCGCGGGCGGGCGCGTCCCGCTGTTCAGCCTGGCCGCGTTCAAGGGCATCGAGGTACGCGGCGCCACCCGCTACTTCCTGCTGTCCGCCGCCTTCTGGTCCCTGTCCCTGGGCTTCGTGGTCGGCATCCCGCTGCACATGGAGGAGTACGTCCCGGGGTGGGCCCCGTCCGCGCCGTTCTGGATCACCGGCCTGAGCGTCCTGGTGCTCCAGTACCCGCTGTTCCAGCTGTTCAGCAAGCGGTTCAGCCCGGGGACGGTCATGGCCGTCGGACTGACGGGAATGACCGTCGCGTTCGTCGCGTTCGGGGCCGGCCGCACCGCCCCCTGGGTGGTGGTCGGCTGTCTGACGGTCGTGCTC
The DNA here is from genome assembly GCF_011820545.1 of Streptomyces sp. DSM 40868. Lineage (NCBI taxonomy): Bacteria > Bacillati > Actinomycetota > Actinomycetes > Kitasatosporales > Streptomycetaceae > Streptomyces > Streptomyces sp. DSM 40868. The sequence continues at coordinate 4,732,173 of NZ_CP050504.1, read as the reverse complement.
GGAGAGATCCTCTTCGTGCCGTCGTTCGACCTCTGGATCTCCCGCCGGGTGCCCGAGGACCGGCTGGCCAAGGCCATGGGCGCGATGCACTTCTTCCGCAGCGCGGGGAACATGGCCGGCTCCCTGGCCGCGGGCATCCTGTTCGACCTGTCGCGCTCCCTCGGCGTGGCGGGCGGCAACTGGTACGTCGCCGCCCTGCTGGCGGCGGGCTGCGCACTGGTCTGCCTGAGCGGCCGGCACTCCGGCGCGGCCGACGGCAGCCGGCGGACCGAGGACGCCGAAGTCACGGAGAATGAAGGAACAGTGAGAGAAAATGTCTGACATCTGCGTCATCGGGGGCACCCGGTTCTTCGGGAAGTTGCTGGTGCACAAGCTGTTGGCGGACGGGCACCGGGTCACCCTCGTCAACCGCGGGCAGACCCCCGACCCGTTCGGTGACGCGGTGCGGCGGCTGCGCGCCGACGTCAACGTCCCCGGCGAGCTGACCGCCGCGGTGGCCGGGGAACGGTTCGACGCCGTGATCCACCAGATGTGCTACACGCCCAACGCCGCCGTCGAGGTGTGCGAGGCGTTCGGTGAGCGGGCCGGGAAGATCGTCATGACCAGCACCATCGAGGTGTACAACAAGGACACCTTCCGCGGGCGGTTCCCGGCCCCGCCGTTCGGTGCGCGCGCCCGGGAGGAGGAACTCGACCCGGCGGACTACGACTTCGACACCACCCTGCCCTGGGACGCCCCGGGCTACCTGGACGCCCACTACGGCGAGGGCAAGCGCCAGGCCGAGGCCGCGCTGACGCGCCGCGCGAAGGTGCCGGTGCTGCTGGCCCGGGTCGCCCATGTGCTCGCCGCCGAGGGCGACTTCACCGGACGGCTCCGGTTCCACCTCGACCGGGTCCGGGCCGGACAGCCCATCGTCGCCCACACGGCGCCCGGCCGGACGTCACTGGTACGGGCCGAGGAGGCCGCCGGCTTCCTCGCCTGGGCGGCCCTCGCCGACGCCACCGGAGCGGTCAACGTCGCCTCTCCGGACACCGCGGACGTCTACGACGTCTGCGCCGCGGTGGAGAGCGCCACGGGACTGGCGGCCGAGGTGATCGAGAAGGAGGACCCCTCCGGCGATCCCGGTCTGTCCCCGTTCTCGTGCCTGTCCGACTTCGGCATGGCGAGCGACCGCGCCGCGGCCCTCGGCCACCCCTTCACCCCGATCGCCCAGTGGCTCCCCACGGTCGCCCGTGACGCCCTCGCCGGCCCGGCCGGCCTTTCCCACTCCAAGGAGCAGTGATGTTCGACCTCCTCGTCATCGTCCGCGTGCCCGAGTCCGACGAGATCCCGGCGGTGGCCGACGCCCTGGCCCGGATGCGGCCGCTGTGTCTCGCCGAGGACGGCTGCGTCGCCTGGGAGGCGTACCAGTCGCAGGACGATCCCGGCCGTTTCGTCCTCGTCGAGCGATGGGCGAGCCGCGCCCACTGGGAGGCGCACGACTCCGGCGACGCCATCCAGAAGATCTACATCCCCGAACTCCTGCCGCGCGTCGAACGCGAGGTGCACCCGAGCACTCCGGTGAGCAGGGCGCAGTAGCAGACGTCAGGGCGACGAGGACCGGGCCGCCTGCGCGGGCGGCTCCGTGCGCCGTCACATCACCCGCCGATTCGGCAGAGACACTGGGGTGCATCAACCATGGGAAGCGCTGGTCACGACATGCGTGAGCGCCACTCACGCGCGGTCGCGGTCGTAGGGATCGGTTGCCGGTTCCCGCAGGCGGACGGGCCGGAGGCGTTCTGGCGGCTGCTGCGCGGCGGCGGTGACGCCATCACCGGCCGACGGGACGGCCGGGGCCCGGAGCGCGGCGGGTTCCTCGACCGGGTCGACGCGTTCGATCCCGGGTTCTTCGGCATCTCGCAGCGCGAGGCCGCGGTCATGGACCCGCGGCAGCGGCTGGCCCTGGAACTGGCCTGGGAGGCCATGGAGCACGCCAGGACCCTGCCGGGCGACCTCAGGAACAGCCGGACGGGCGTCTTCCTCGGGGCGATCGGCGACGACTTCGCGACCCTGCTGCACGGCCTGGGTCCCGACGCGGTGACCGGGCACACGCTGACCGGACTGCAGCGGGGAGTGATCGCCAACCGGATCTCCTACACGCTGGGCCTGACCGGTCCGAGTCTGGTGGTCGACACGGGGCAGTCCTCGTCGCTGACCGCCGTGCACCTGGCGTGCGCGAGCCTGCGGGACGGCGAGTCCGACCTGGCCCTGGCCGGCGGGGTGAACCTGCTCCTCGCGCCGGAGAGCACCCTGGCCCTGGAGCGGGCCGGGACGCTGTCGGCGGACGGGCGCTGCTACACCTTCGACGCCCGCGCCGACGGCTACGTCCGGGGTGAGGGCGGCGGGATCGTCGTCCTCAAGCTGCTGGACGCCGCCGTCCGCGACGGCGACCGCGTCCTCGCCGTGATCCGCGGCAGCGCCCTGAACAACGACGGTGCGACCGAGACGCTGCCGACGCCGGGCCGTGCGTCGCAGGAGCGGGTGCTCCTCGCCGCCTGTGCCGACGCGGGCGTCGAGCCGGGCGAGATCGGGTACGTCGAGCTGCACGGGTCGGGAACGCGGGCCGGCGACCCGGTCGAGGCCGCCGCGCTCGGTGCGACCCTGGGTTCGGCCCGCACCGATGACGCCCCGCTGCTGGTCGGGTCGGTGAAGACGAACATCGGCCATCTGGAGGGCGCGGCCGGGATCGCCGGGTTCATCAAGGCCGTCCTGTGCGTCAGCGAGCGCGAACTCGTGCCCAGCCTGAATTACTCCGGGCCCGGTGAGCGGATCCCGCTCGACGCGCTGCGGCTGCGGGTGAACACCGAGACCCGGCCCTGGCCGGCGCCGAAGGAGCCGCTGCTCGCGGGCGTCAGCTCGTTCGGGATCGGCGGCACCAACTGCCACGTGATCATCGCGGACCCGCAGGGCATGGAGCCCGCCGGCGGCGGAACCGGCACCGGGGCGTTTCCCTCGGCCCGGTCCGGACCCGACGAGGGCACCGGGGCACCCTCCTCGCTCCTGACCGGACCCGACGGCGCCGGGGCGCTGGCATGGGTCCTGTCGGCACGCGACGAAGCCGCGCTGCGTGAGCAGGCCGCCCGGTTGCGCGCCCATGTGGAGGAGCGGCCGGAACTGGGCGTGGCCTCGGTGGCCCGGTCGCTGGCCGTCACCCGCACCACGTTCGAACACCGCGCCGTCGTCGTCGCGGACGACCGGGACCGCTTCCTCGCCGGACTCCGGGCCGGGTCGGCCGGGCAGCCGGCGGCGGCCGTGGTGGAGGGCCGGCACGACGGGCCGCCGGTCCGGCCGGTGTTCGTCTTTCCCGGCCAGGGCTCGCAGTGGGCCGGCATGGCGGCGGAGCTGCTCGACACGTCCCCGGTCTTCGCCGACCGGATCGGCGCGTGCGCCGAGGCCCTGCGCCCTTACCTGGACTGGTCGCCGCTCGACGTCCTGCGCGGTGTTCCCGGTGCGCCGCCGCTGGAGGGCGACGAGGTGATCCAGCCCGTCCTGTGGGCGGTGATGGTGTCGCTGGCCGCGCTGTGGCGCTCGGCCGGGGTGGAGCCCGCCGCCGTGGTGGCCCACTCGCAGGGCGAGATCGCCGCCGCCACCGCCGTGGGCGCCCTGTCCCTGCGGGACGGCGCGCGGATCGTGGCCCTGCGCGGCCGGGCACTGAACCGGATCGCGGGCCGCGGCGGGATGCTGTCGGTGGAACTGCCGGCCGGACAGGTGCGGCGGGACCTCGCGGCGGTGGCGGCCTCGCTGTCGGTCGCGGCGGTCAACGGCCCCGCACAGACGGTGGTCGCGGGCCCGGGCGCCGCGCTCGACGCGCTGGCCGCGCACTACGGGGACCGGGTACGGACCCGGCGGCTGCCGGTCGACTACGCCTCGCACAGCGCGGATGTCGAGGAACTGCGGGAGGACCTGCTCACCGCCTTCGCCGGGATCACCCCGCGCTCCGTGACCGTGCCGTTCTACTCGGCCGTCACCGCCGCACCGGTCGACACCGCCGAGCTGGACGCCGGGTACTGGTTCCGCAACATGCGTGAGCCGGTGCGGTTCGGTCCGGCCGTCGAGAAGCTGCTGGACGCGGGCCACTCGACGTTCCTGGAGATCAGCCCGCACCCGGTGCTGACGACGGGCGTCCGGCAGACGATCGACCTGCACGGCGGGGACGGCGCGGCGCTGTCCACACTCCGGCGCGGCGACGGCGGCCGGCACCGGTTCCTCACGGCGGCGGCCGAGGCCTTCGTGCGCGGCGTCGCGGTGGACTGGACCGCGCTGCTGCCGGGCTCCCCGCCGCTGACCGACCTGCCGGCCTACCCGTTCCAGCGCGTCCCCTGCCGGCCGGCCGGACTGCCCGAAGTCGCCGGGCAGGCGCCCGACGCGACCGGAGTCCGGGCCCCGGCGCCGGCCGTCGGCGGGGACGGCCCAGCGCTGCTGGAGCTGGTCCGGAGCCTGACGGCGGTCGTACTGGGCGCCGCGTCGGCCGCCGACGTCCGCCCCGGCCGGTCGTTCCGGGAACTGGGCCTGGACTCGGTCATGACGCTCGAACTGCGCGACCGGCTGTCGGCCGCGACCGGGCTGAGGCTGGACAGCACCGTCCTGTACGACCATCCGAGCCCGGCCGCCCTGGCCGCCGCCGTCGACGGGCTCAGGACGGGCGCGCCCACCGGTGGCGCCCCGGCGGCCGCGCCGGAGCGGGCCGACGACGACCCCGTGGTCATCGTCGGCATGGCCTGCCGGTTCCCCGGCGGGGTGCACTCGCCCGAGGACCTGTGGCACCTGGTCGACACGGGCACCGATGCCATCGGCGACTTCCCCGACGACCGCGGCTGGGACCTGGCGGCACTCCACCACCCGGACCCCGAACGGATCGGGGCCTCCTACGTCCGCCAGGGCGGCTTCGTACGGGACGCGACGGACTTCGACGCGGAGTTCTTCGGGATCAGCCCGCGCGAGGCCCTCGCCATGGACCCGCAGCAGCGGCTCCTCCTGGAGGTCGCGTGGGAGGCGCTGGAGCGCGCCGGGATCGACCCGACGGCGCTGAAGGGCAGCCGGACCGGCGTGTTCGCCGGGGCGATGCACTCCGGCTACGGGCCGGGCATGGAGGCGGCCGGGCACGGCGTCGCGGGACACCTGCTGACCGGCACCAGCGCGAGCGTGATCTCCGGGCGGATCGCCTATGTCCTCGGCCTGAACGGGCCCGCGCTGACCGTGGACACCGCGTGCTCGGCGTCGCTGGTCGCGCTGCACCAGGCGGTGCGGGCGGTGCGCGCCGGGGAATGCTCGCTCGCCCTGGCCGGCGGGGTCACGGTCATGGCGACCCCCGGCATGTTCGTGGAACTGTCCCGCCAGCGGGTGCTGGCCGCCGACGGCCGCTGCAAGGCCTTCTCCGCCCAGGCGGACGGCACCGGGTGGGGCGAGGGCGCGGGCATGCTCGTGATCGAGCGGCTCTCGGACGCCCGCCGCCAGGGCCACCCCGTGCTGGCGGTCGTCGCCGGCAGCGCCGTGAACTCCGACGGCGCCTCCAACGGGCTGTCCGCGCCGAGCGGCGTCGCCCAGCAGCGCGTCATCGCGGACGCGCTCGCCGACGCCGGGCTCGCGCCGCGGCAGGTCGACGCCGTGGAGGCGCACGGGACCGGCACCGCCCTCGGCGACCCGATCGAGGCGAGCGCCCTGCTGGCCGCCTACGGGCGGGACCGGGACCGGCCGCTGTGGCTGGGGTCCCTCAAGTCCAACATCGGACACGCGCAGGCGGCGGCGGGCGTCGGCGGCGTCATCAAGATGGTCCAGGCCCTCCGGCACGCGACCCTGCCCGCCACACTGCACGCCGACGAGCCGTCCCCGCACGTGGACTGGACGTCCGGGTCGGTGGCCCTGCTCGACCGGGCCCGGCCCTGGCCGGACACCGGTGAACCCCGTCGCTGCGGCGTCTCCTCGTTCGGGATCAGCGGCACCAACGCGCACGTGATCCTGGCGGAGCCGCCGGCCCAGGCCGGCCCCGCCGAAGAACCGGTACGGCCGCCGGTGGTGCCGCTCGTGCTGTCCGCCCGTACCCCGGAGGCGCTGCGGGAGCAGGCCCGGAGGCTGGCCGCCGAACCGCTCGACGCGGTCGCCGCGGCACCGGCCCTGACCGCCAGGGCCGCCCTCGGCGAGCGTGCCGTGGTGATCGCCGGTGACCGGCAGGAGGCCGGCCGGGGCCTGGCGGCTCTGGCCCGCGGCGAGGAGCCCCCCGGTGTCGTCACCGGCCGCGCGGGCGAGCCCGGCCGGACCGTTCTGGTCTTCCCCGGACAGGGCGGCCAGTGGCGGGGCATGGCTGCGGAACTCGCCGCCGAGAGCCCCGTCTTCGCCGCCCGCCTCGCCGAGTGCGAGCGCGCGCTCGCGCCCTACGTCGACTGGTCGCTGGCCGACGCCCTGGCCGGGGCGCCACTGCTCGACCGGATCGACGTCGTACAGCCCGCGCTGTGGGCCGTGATGGTGTCGCTGGCCGAGCTGTGGCGGTCGGCCGGGGTCGTACCGGACGCCGTGGTCGGCCACTCCCAGGGCGAGATCGCCGCCGCCGTCGTGGCCGGGGCGCTCTCCCTGGACGACGGCGCCCGCGCCATCGCCCTGCGCAGCGCCGTGGCCGTCGACCTGATGGGCACGGGCGCGATGGCCGTGGTCCCGCTGCCCGTGGAGCGGGTACGGCAACGGCTCGGCACGCTCGCCGTCGCCGCGGTCAGCGGACCGGCCACCACCGCCGTGGCCGGAGCCGCGGACGCGATCGCCGCCCTCGTCGACGCCTACCAGGCCGAGGGCGTCAACGCCCGGGTGATCCCGGCGGCCTTCGCCTCGCACTGCCCTGCGGTCGAGCCGATCCGCGAGCGGATCCTGGCCGAGCTGGCCCCGCTGGCGCCGCGCACCGGCGAGATCCCGCTGATGTCCTCGGTCACCGCCGCCTGGCAGGAGGGCGGCGCGCTCGACGCGTCCTACTGGTACCGGAACCTGCGGCACACCGTGCGCTTCCAGGAGGCGGTCGAGGCGCTCATCGCCTCCGGCCACACCACGTTCGTCGAGGTCGGCCCGCACCCGGTGCTGACCGGCAGCATCGGCCAGATCCTGGAGGAGGCCGGGGCCGACGGGATCGTCACCGGCTCGCTGCGCCGCGACGACGGGGGCCTGCGCCGGTTCCTCACCTCCGCCGCGGAGACCTGGGTCCAGGGTCTGCCCCTGGCGTGGGAGCGGCTCACCGGAACGGCCGCCGGCCACGTCGAGCTGCCCACGTACCCCTTCCAGCGGCGGCGCTACTGGCTCACCGGGACCTCCGGGCCGTCCGGCACGGCCGAACTGGGCCAGGCCCCGGCCGGTCATCCCCTGCTCGGCGCGGCCGTCGAGCTCGGGGACGGCGAGACGGTGTTCACCGGGCGGCTCACCACCCGCTCCCATCCCTGGCTGGCCGACCACACCCTGTCCGGCACGATCGTCGTACCGCCCGCCGTGTTCCTGGAGACGGCCCTGCACGCCGGCACGCGCGCCGGCACGCCGCGGATCGAGGAGCTGACGGTCTCCGCGCTCGTGGAACTCCCGGAGGACGGCGCCGTCGACCTCCGTGTGCGGGTGGCGGCCGAGGACGCCGACGGGCTGCGGGCCTGCCGGATATCCGGCCGGGCGACCGGCGGGGAGTGGACCGAGTACGCCACCGGCACCCTCGGCCCCGCCCCGGCCACGGCACCGGCCCCCGTGGACTGGCCGCCGGCCGGCGCGGCACCGGTACCGCCGGCCCGCCTGTACGAGGATCTGGTCCTGCGGGGCCAGGAGCACGGGCCGGTGTTCCAGGGGCTGCGCGCCGCCTGGCGACGCGACGGCGAGCAGTTCGCCGAGGCCGTCCTGCCCGAGCCGGAGGCCGCGCACGCCGGGACCTACCACCTGCACCCCGCCCTGCTCGACGCGTCCTTGCACGGCCTGATCGCCGACGCCCCGGCCCCCGAGGGGCAGCTCGTGCAGCCGCTGCGCTGGCGCGGGATGACCCTCTTCGGTACGGGCGACCGCACCTCCCTGCGGGTGCACGCGGCCCCCTCCGTGACCGGGGGCGTCGCCCTGACCCTGTTCGACGGCTCGGGGAAGCCGGCCGGTCTGGTCGAGTCGCTGGAGCTGTGCCCGGTCACGGCGGGCCGCCCGGCCGATCCCGCGGCCCTGGCGCGCGGCTCCCTGTTCGCGCTGGGCTGGGAACCGCTGCCCGCGCCGGCGGCCGTCCCGCCGGCCGGGCCGGTGCCGGTCCCGTGGGACGCCTTCTCGCCGGACGCCCTGGCCGCCGAACCGGCCGGGCACGCCGTCGTGGCCTGCCCGGCCGGTGAGCCCGGAACCGATCCGGCGACGGCGGCACGGCACGCGGCCCGCCGGACGCGGGATCTGCTCGGCCGGTGGCTCGCCGAGGAACGGCTCGCCGGGTCCCGGCTGGTGCTGGTGACCCGTGGGGCCGTCGCCGTCCGGCCCGGCGAGACCGTCCGGGACCTCGCGCAGGCGGCGGTCTGGGGTCTGGTGCGGACGGCACAGGTCGAGCACCCGGGCCGGTTCGCCCTGGTCGACCTCGCCCCCGACGCCGTCGAGGTGCCGGCCGCGGCACTGGTACCGGACGAGAACCAGGTGGCGGTCCGGGACGGAGCCGTCCTGGTGCCCCGGTTCGCGCCCGCGGCCGGTGACCCCGCGCTCCCGCTCCCCGGCGACGCGCCCGAGTGGCGCCTCGACATGCCCGAACGCGGCACCCTCACCGCCCTGGAGCTGCGGCCCTGCCCCGAGGCCGCCGCCGAACCCGGCCCCGGCCGGGTCCGGCTCGCGGTACGCGCCGCCGGGCTCAACTTCCACGACGTCCTCGGCGCGCTCGGCATGCACCCCGGCGACCCGGGCCCGCTCGGCCTGGAAGGCGCGGGCGTAGTCACCGCGACCGGGCCCGGCGTCACCGGCCTGGCCCCCGGCGACCGGGTGATGGGCCTGTTCTCCGGCGCGTTCGGCTCGGTCGCCCACGCCGACCACCGCACCCTCGTCAAGATCCCGGAAGGCTGGTCGTACACCCGGGCCGCCGCCGTACCGGTCGCCCATATGACCGCCCTGCACGCGCTCGTCGAACTGGGCGGCGTACGCCCGGGCGACCCCGTGCTGATCCATGCCGGGGCGGGCGGCGTCGGCATGGCCGCCGTCCAGCTGGCCCGGCACCTGGGCGCGGAGGTCTACGCGACCGCGTCTCCCGCCAAGTGGCCCGCGCTGCGTGCCCTCGGCGTGGCCGGCGACCACCTGGCCTCGTCCCGTGAGCCCGGGTTCGGCGAGCGCTTCGGCGCGGGCGGCCGGCGCATGGCGGTCGTCCTGAACTCGCTGACCGGCGAGCTGGTCGACGAGTCGCTCAGGCTGCTGCGTCCCGGCGGGCTCCTGGTCGAACTGGGCCGGACCGATCCGCGCGACCCGGCCGAGGTGGCCGCCGCGCACCCCGGAGCGCGCTACCAGACCTCCAACCTCCTGGGGTTGCCGCCCGAGCACCTCGCCCGCCTCCTGAACCGCGTGGTCGAGCTGTTCGCCGAGGGCGCGTTCACCTGGCCCGCCGTCACCGACCTGGACGTCCGGCGCGCACCCGAGGCCTTCGGGCTGCTGCGCCGGGGCACCCACGTCGGCAAGGTGGTGCTCACCGTCCCGCCGGTCCTCGACCCCGACGGCACCGTCCTGATCACCGGCGGGACCGGCGCCGTCGGCCGGGCCGTCGCACGGCACCTGGTCACCGAACACGGCGCACGAAGGCTCCTGCTGGCCGGACGCCGCGGCGGTGACGCACCAGGAGCGGCCGAGCTGGCGTCCGCCCTGGAGGCGCTCGGTGCCGAGGTGCGGTTCGCGGCCGTGGACGTCGCCGACCGGGACGCCGTCGCCGCGATGATCGAGGCCGTGCCCGGCCGGCACCCGCTGACCGCCGTGGTCCACGCCGCGGGCGTGGTGGACGACGCGCCGGTCACCTCGCTCACCGCCGGGCAGATCGACCGGGTGATGCGCGTCAAGGCCGACGGTGCCTGGCATCTGCACGAGCTGACCGCGGGCCACCCGCTCACCGCGTTCGTCCTGGTCTCCTCGATCATGGGGACGCTCGGCGGCGCCGGGCAGGGCGGCTACACCGCCGCCAACGCGTTCCTCGACGCACTCGCCCGGCACCGCCGCGCGCAGGGACTGCCCGCCCTCGCGCTGACCTGGGGTCTGTGGGACGACCCGGACGGCATGATCGGCGCCCTCACCGCCGCCGACCGGGCCCGCTTCGCCCGGGCCGGACTGGTGCCGATGGCTCCCGGACACGGCCTGGCCCTGCTGGAGGCGGCGCTGCCGTCACCGCACGCCGTCCTGGCGCCCGCCCGGCTCGACCGCGAGGCCCTGCGCGACCTCGGACCGGACCTTCCGCCGGTGCTGCGCTCGGTGGTGGCGGCGGCCGGAGCGGGCCGGCCCGGGAACCACCCCGGACACCGGCGGCAGCGGCCGCTGCGGGAGGAGCTGGCCGCCCTGACCGGCGCGGAACGCGCCGAGGTCCTCGCCGAGGTGATCCGCGGACACATGGCCGCCGTCCTGGGGTCCCGGCCCGAGGCGATCCCGGACGACAGGCCGTTCGGCGACCTCGGGTTCGACTCGCTCACCTCGGTGGAGTTCCGCAACCGCCTGAACGCGGCGACGGACCTCACCCTCCCCCTCACCGTGCTGTTCGAGGCGCCGACGCTGCCCGAACTCGTCGCCGTCCTGGACGGCGAACTCGTACCTGCCGAGGAGACACCGGCCGCACCGGAGGACGACTCCGGGGACCCCGGGGCGGACGTGGCGGCGCTCGCCGAAGCAGACGTGACGGCGCTCGTCGAAGCCGCGACCGCCGAGGAACTGCTCGACTTCATCGACCGCGAGCTCTCCGGCTCCTGACCGGCCCACGGAGGACCGATCCGTCATGGGATCAGAAACGAACGAGAAGCTGCTCGGATACCTCAAGCGCCTCACCCTCGACCTGCACCAGGCACGCGAGCGCCTGCGCGAGCTGGAGGAGGGTGACCGCGAGCCGATCGCGATCGTCGGCATGGCGTGCCGGTATCCGGGCGGCGTCGACTCGCCGGACGCCCTGTGGCGGCTGCTGGCCTCGGGCGGGGAGACCGTCGGCCCGTTCCCCCGGGACCGGGGCTGGGACGACGGCCTGTACGACCCCGAGAACGGCGGCCGCAGCCTGACGGGCTCCGGCGGCTTCCTCTACGACGCGGCCGACTTCGACGCCGGCTTCTTCGGCATCAGCCCGCGCGAGGCCCTGGCCATGGACCCGCAGCAACGGCTGCTGCTGGAGACCACCTGGCGGGCCTTCGAGGACGCCGGGATCGACCCGGACTCGGTGCGCGACACCGAGGTCGGCGTGTTCACCGGGCTGTCCTGCGACGACTACGCACTGGGGCGCGGCGACGTGCCCGAGGAGGCCGAGGGCTTCCTGGCGACCGGGACGGCCGGCGGCGTGGCGTCCGGCCGGATCTCCTACACGCTCGGCCTGCGCGGCCCGGCGCTCACCGTGGAGACGGCCTGTTCGTCCTCGCTGGTCGCGCTGCACCTGGCCGTCCAGTCGCTGCGCCGCGGCGAGTGCACGATGGCGCTGGCGGGCGGTGCGACGATCATGGCGACCCCGCGGCTGTTCACCGAGTTCACCCGCATGCAGGGCCTGTCGCCGGACGGCCGGTGCCGCCCGTTCTCGGCCGCCGCCGCGGGCAGCGGGTTCTCCGAGGGCGTGGGCGTCCTGCTGGTGGAGCGGCTGTCGGACGCGAGGCGGCTCGGCCATCGCGTGCTGGCCGTGGTGCGGGGCAGCGCGGTGAACCAGGACGGCACCAGCAACGGCTTCACCGCGCCGAGCGGGTCCGCACAACAACGGGTCATCCGGCAGGCGTTGCGGGACGCGGGGCTGACGCCCGGGGACGTCCAGGTGGTGGAGGCGAGCAGCACCGGCACCCCGCTCGGCGACCCGATCGAGGCGCGCGCCCTGCTCGCCGCCTACGGGCGGGACCGGGACCGGCCGCTGCGGCTCGGCTCGCTGAAGTCCAACATCGGGCACTCGCAGGCGGCCGCGGGTGTCGCCGGTGTCATCAAGACGGTGCTGTCGATGCGGCACGGCAGGCTCCCCGTCACTCTCCACCTGGACGAGCCCACCCCGCACGTCGACTGGTCGTCGGGCGCGGTCGAACTCGTCGCCGAGGAGACCGCTTGGCCGCAGACGGCGGGGCCGAGACGCGCCGCGGTGTCCTCGCAGGGCATCAGCGGCACCAACGCCCACGTGATCCTCGAAGAGGCGCCGCCCGCCGCGCGGGCCGGAGAGCGGGTCGCGCCCGCCGAGCAGGACGGGCCGCACCTGCTGACCCTGTCGGCGAAGACCCCGGCCGCCCTCGCCGAACTCACCGCGCGCTACGCCGACCTGCTCGCCGACGGCGCCGACGGCGATCCGCTCGCCTCGGTCTGCCGGACCACGAGCCTCGGGCGGGCCCACTTCACACACCGGCTCACGGCCGTCGCGTCCTCCCGTGCCGAGCTGCGGGACCTCCTCATCCGGACCCGCACGGGCGGGGCGCCGCCGCCCGGTGTCCGCGTCGGCCGGCGGACCCCGGAGACCGGCCGCGGCCCGGTGTTCCTGTTCGACGGCGGCCCGGACGCACGGTACGCCGAGGTCACCGCCGCGCTGTCCGAGACCGAGCCGGTGTTCCGCGCCGCCCTGAACCGGTGCGCCGAGGCGTCCGCCGTGCCGGCCGGGACCCGGCCGGAGCCGTTCGCCGTCGCGTACGCGCTCGCCGAGCTGTGGCGGTCCTGGGGCGTGGAGCCCGCCGCCGTTCTCGGCCACGGCATCGGCGAGCTGGTGGCCGCGTGCGTCGCGGGCACGATGAGCCTGCAGGACGCGCTGCGGGCGGCGGCCCGGACTCCGGCGGACGCCACCGGACCGGACCGGTTCGCCGACGAGGTGGCCGCTCTGCTGCGGGACGGACACCGCACCTTCCTGCGGATCGGGCCGGCCTCGCCGCTCCCCGACCGGGTCCGGGCGACCGAGGACACCGTGTTCCTGCCGTCGCTGGGCGAGGGGGAGGACGCCCGGCGCACGCTCCTCGACAGCCTCGGCGCGCTCTACACCCGAGGCGTCCGGATCGACTGGACGCGCGTGCACGGCGAGCCCGCCGGGCCGCCCGCCGCACTGCCCGGCTACCCGTTCCAGCGCGAACGGTACTGGCTGTGGACGGGAGCCACGCGCACACCGCGGGTTCCGGCTCACGACGGACCGCTGGTCGCCCAGGTACGGCTCGTCGGCGCCGACGGCACGCCCGTGGCGCTCGCCGACGGCGTACGCCTGGAAGCGGTGCCCGACGCCGCCGGGGCCCCCGCGCCCGGAACGGGACGACCGGCCGCACCCGGCGGGGAAGAGCCGCCCGCGGCAGGGACCGGGAGCACCGCGGAGCCGGTGGCCGGCATCGTCGGCCGGGCGCGCGGCGCGGCCGTCACCGGTGACGAACTGCACCTGCCGCTGCGGAGCCTGGGCATCGACTCGCTGATCGCGATGGACATCCGGCAGACCCTCGCCCGGCGGCTCGGCGTCGACGTTCCGCTGCCCGAGCTGCTGGACGGCCGGAGCGTCGCCGAGATCGCGCAGACCGTCCAGGCGGCCCGCGAGGGCGCGGACCGCACCGGCGAGCCCGCGACGACACCGGCCCGGGACCACACCGGCGAGCCCGCGACGCCGCTGGTCGCCGACCCGGCGGGCCGCCACGAGCCGTTCCCGCTCACCGACCTCCAGCAGGCCTATCTGGTCGGCCGGACCGACGCCTTCGAACTCGGCAACGTCTCCACCTCCTTCCTGGTCGAGATCGACCTGGAGGAAACCGACCTCGACCGGCTCGCCGCCTCCTTCCGGCACCTCGTCCACCGGCACGACATGCTCCGGGCGGTCGTCTCCAGGGACGGGCACCAGCGGGTGCTCGCCGAGGTCCCCGACTACCGGATCACCACGGTCGACCTGCGCGCGTGCGACGACGCCGAACGGGCCCGCCGCCTGGCGGAGATCCACGAGGAGATGCGGCACCAGGTCTTCGACACCGAGGTCTGGCCGCTGTTCGACATCCGGGCCACCCTGCTCGACGCCCGCACCACCCGGCTGCACCTCAACTTCGACGCGCTGATCGTGGACGGCCGCAGTTCCGGGCTGCTGTTCCAGGAGTGGGCGCAGACCTACCGCCACGGCGCACCCGCGACCCCCGCCCCGCGCCTCACCTACCGCGACTACGTGCTCGCCGCCGCCAAGGCGGACACCGCGCGGCGGGAGAAGTCGCTCGCCTACTGGCGGGCACGCGTCGCCTCCCTCCCGCCCGCGCCCGCCCTGCCACTGCGCCCGGGACCCGCGCCACGGCGGCCGGTGTTCACCCACCGCACGGACCGGATCGCGCCCGAGGCCTGGCAACGCTTCAAGGACCACGCCGCCTCGGCGGGCATCTCGCCCTCGGCCGCCCTGTGCACCGCGTACGCACAGGTGCTGGGCGCCTGGAGCGCCTCACCGCGTTTCACGCTCAACCTGCTGGCGTTCAACCGGCGGCCGCTGCACGACGACGTCGGCAGGATCGTCGGAAACCTCAGCGCGACCACCCTGCTGGAAGTCGACACCACTCCCGTCGAAACCTTCGCCTCGGGTGCCACGCGGCTGCAGGAACAGCTGCTGACCGACCTCGAACACGGGCACGTCAGCGGCGTCGAGGTGCTGCGGGAGATCAACCGCACCCGGGGCGGGACCGGCCTGGCCGGCATGCCCGTGGTCTTCACCAGCACGATCGGCTTCTCGGGGCAGGGCGACGGCGAGCGCGGCGCGCTCACGGCGCTGACCACGCTGGGCACCTCCGGCAGGCCGGCGTCCAGCTCGGTCCGGACACCACAGGTGTGGCTCGACCACCAGGCTCTGGAGGAGGCCGGGGAACTCGTCCTCAACTGGGACGTGGTGGAGGAGATGTTCCCCGACGGCGTCGTCGACGGGATGTGGGACGCCTACCTGGACCTGGTGCGGGACCTGTGCGGCGAGGGGGCGTGGCACCGTCCGCCGTCCGTGCTCGCGCCGGTGGCCGACCTGGAGCTGCGCAGGGCCGTCAACGCCACGGACGCCCCCGTCCCCACCGGGCTGCTGCACGACGGGTTCCTGCGGCAGGCGGCGAGCCGGCCGGACGCGCCCGCCGTCATCACCGCCGGCCGGACCCTCGACTACGGCGAGGTGGACCGCCGCTCCGACCGGATCGCCCGGTGGCTGATCGACCGCAGCGCGGGCCCGGGCGTGCTCGTCGGCATCGTGATGGACAAAAGCTGGGAGCAGGTCGTCGCGGCGCTGGGCATCCTCAAGGCCGGGGCCGCCTACGTACCGGTCGACGCCGCCACGCCCGGCCGTCGGCTCCGGACGATCCTGGAGACCGCCGGTATCGGTCTGGTGCTGACCCGGTCGGCGGTCGCGGACGCGCTCGACCTGCCGGACGGCATCCGCTCGCTGCACGTCGACACCGAGCCGGAGGACACCGGGGCGAGCGGCCCCCTGCCGCCTTCCCCGGCCCGTCCCGACGACCTCGCGTACGTCATCTTCACCTCGGGCTCCACCGGGGTGCCCAAGGGCGTGATGATCGAGCACACCGGCGCGGTCAACACGATCCAGGACATCAACGACCGGTTCGGGGTGACCGCCCGCGACCGCGTCCTGGCCCTGTCCGCCCTGCACTTCGACCTCTCGGTGTACGACGTGTTCGGCCTGCTCGCGGCCGGCGGGGCCGTGGTCCTGCCGGACGCGGCGGCGCAGCGCGAACCGGCCGCCTGGCTGGAACTGGCGAACCGGCACCGCGTGACGATCTGGAACAGCGTCCCCGCGCTGATGGACATGTTCGTCGCGCATGCGCGGGCGCTCGGCGGTCCGCCGTCGCTGCGCGTGGTGATGATGAGCGGCGACTGGATCCCCGTCACCCTCCCCGGGGCCATCGCCTCGCTGCTGCCGGACGCCCGGGTGTTCAGCCTGGGCGGCGCGACCGAGGCGTCCATCTGGTCGATCCAGTACCCGATCACCCATGTGGACCCGGACTGGACGAGCGTCCCGTACGGCACACCGCTGCGGAACCAGCGCTTCCATGTGCTGGACGGGGCGTTGCGCCCGCGCCCGGCCTGGGTCCCCGGCGACCTGTACATCGCCGGTGCCGGCCTGGCCCGCGGCTACCTCGGCGACGAGGCGAAGACGCGCGCGGCGTTCCTGCGCCACCCGGTGACGGGCGAACGGCTCTACCGGACCGGTGACCTCGGCCGGTACCTGCCGGACGGCACCATCGAGTTCCTGGGGCGCGTCGACTCCCAGGTGAAGATCCAGGGGCACCGGATCGAGCTGGGCGAGGTCGAGGCGGCACTGCTGCGCCGGCCGGACGTCCGCGCGGCGGCCGCGGTGGCCGAGGGCGAACGGGGCGGCCCCCGACGGCTCGTCGGGTACGCCGTGTCGGACGCCTCGGAGGAGGAGCTGCGCGAGGCCCTCCGCCGGGAGCTGCCCGGCTATATGGTGCCCGCCCGCATCGTCCTCCTGGACGAGCTGCCGCTGACCGGCAACGGCAAGGTGAACCGCCGGCTGCTGCCGTCGCCCGGGGAGACGGCCCCGCGCTCCGGTGCGGCGGTCGCACCGCGCGACGCGGCCGAACGGCTCCTGGCCGGGATCTGGGCCGAGTTCTTCGGGCCCGCCGGCACACCGGCCGACGTCACCGCGAACTTCTTCGACCTGGGCGGCGACTCGATGCTCGCGGTGCGGATGATGGCCCGCATCCGGCAGGCCACCGGCCGGTCCCTGCCGGTGGCCACGCTGCTCACCCGGCCGACCCTCGCCTCGCTCGCCGAGGTGCTGCGCGAGCGGTCCGGCGACGAGGGCCGGCCGGCCCTGGTCACTCTCCGGGACACCGGGACCCGGCCGCCCCTGGTCCTGGTCCACCCGGTCGGCGGCGACGTGCTCTGCTACGCCGGGCTCGGCGCCCTCCTGGACGACGACCAACCGCTGTACGCCCTCCAGTACCCCGACGTCGAACCGGCACCGCCGACCGTGGCCGGCCTGGCCGCGCACTACGCCGACGCGCTCACCGAACGGTTCCCGGACGGCCCGTACCGGCTCGGCGGCTGGTCCATGGGCGGCGTGATCGCCCTGGAGACCGCCCGCCTGCTCACCGGGCGGGGCAGGACCGTCGAGCTGGTCGCGGCGGTGGACCTGCTCGAACCGCCCGGCCGCGCCGAACCCGCCTCCGACGCGGCACTGCTGGCCCGGTTCGCCCGTGACCTGGCCGGGCTGGCGGGAAGCGACTGGAACCCCGGGCCGGCCGAGTTCGAGCCCGCGCACGACCGGTCCCCGGTCGAGGAGTTGCTGACGCGGGCCCGGCGGGCCGCCGTCCTGCCGGCCGAGATCGACGCCGCCACCCTGGAACGGCTCGCGAACCGGTTCCTGCGCCTCAGCCGCGCACTGGCCGGCCACGAGCCCGCCCCGTACCGGGGCCGGGTCCGGCTGCTGCGGGCCATGGACGGGGCCACCACCGCGACCACCCGGCAGTGGCTGGACCTCCTCGGTGACCAGGCGGAGAGCATCGACGTGCCCGGCGACCACTACAGCGTCATGCGCTCCCCGAACCTCCGGACGCTGGCGGCCGAACTCGGCAAGGCCCTGGAGGACCTGTGACCCGGACCCGCCCGACCCGCCCGACCCGCCCGGCCCGCCGAACCCGCCGGGCCGGGAGCACCAGCCGTACCAGGAGGACCGGATGACCACCATCGAACTGCCGACCCGGGCCGGGACGGACCTCACCGCCGCATCGGTCCTGGCCCGGGTACGGGCGTACGCCGCGGGCCTCCCGGCGAGCGCGCCGGAGATCGAGCGCACGGGCCGGATACCCGGTGACGTCCTCGACGGCCTGAAGGCCACCGGGCTGCTGCGTGCCGCCCTGCCGCCGGCCCTGGGCGGTGTCGAGATGACCGTGCCGGAACTCACGAGGGCGGTCGATCTGCTGGCGGAGGGGGACGCCTCGGTCGCCTGGTGCGCGGCCGTCGCGCTGAACGCCGCGCTGGCCCGGGTCTCGCTGCCCGCGGAGGTGTGCGCCGAGCTGTTCCCGGATCCGGATCTGATCACCGCGACGGTGCTGCCGCCGACGGGGCGGGCGATCCGGCAGGACGGCGGCTACCTCCTGTCGGGCCGCTGGACCCACGCCAGCGGGATCACCCACGCCGACCGGGTGATGGCCGGGTTCCAGACCCCGGACGGCACCCCGGCGATCGCCGTCTTCGACGCCGCGCACACCCGGGTGCTCGACACCTGGCACACCACCGGGCTGCGCGGCACCGGCTCCCACGACTTCGAGGTCGCCGACCTGTTCGTCCCGGAACGGCACACCTTCCGTCTCGTACCGTCCGGTACCCGGCAGGAGCCACTCCATCTGCGCGCCGACAACCTCGCCCTCAAGATGGCGGGCGTGCCGCTGGGCACCGGCAGGGCCGCGCTGAAGGCGGCCAGGGAGATCCTGGCCGCCCGGCGTACGGCGCTGCCCTGGCCGGGCGTCCCCGCCGACCTCGCGCACGCCGAGTCGCTGATCGGTGCGGCGGACGCCTATGTGTACTCCACGCTGGAGAAGGCGTGGGCCGCACAGGCGGCGGGCCTGACGCCCGAACGCGGCACGGCCGCACTGGCCCGCCATTTCGCGCACCGCGCCTGCCGGGAGGCGGCCCAGCTGCTGTACGACGCCGTGGGGACGGCCGCGGTCTACACCGAGCGCACCCCGCTCGACCGGTGCCTGCGCGACCTCATCACCGCGAGCCGCCATATCGCGTCCTCGGAGAAGATCCTCGACGCCGTCGGCGACCTGCGACTCGGCGGCACCGCACCCTCCCCCTACCTCTGACCCACCGCCCGGCAACACACTCCGCCGTCCTCACGGCTGCCCCCGCCCGGCCGCGTGCCGGGCGTCCGGGCCGGGGAGCCGGTGGTGTGGGTCGGTCGCGCGGCTGATGGCCGTCGCGGCCAGGTGAGGACGGGCGCGGTGGCGGACCGGCGGGGCCGGCGTGTCATCGCCGGGCGGTCTCCGGCTGGTGGGAGGCGAGGGCCCAGATCACGAAGACGTCGATGGCCATGACGATGATCGACCACAGCGGCTGGTACGGCAGGAACAGGAACTGCGCGATCAGGCTCAGCGACGCCAGCGCGATGCCGACGGCGCGGGCCCAAGCGGCGCGGGAGAGGATGCCCCCGCCCGCGACGGCCGCGATGACGCCGAGGATCAGCAGGATCCAGCCCCAGCCGGTGAGGTTGACCTTGTAGACGTAGTCGCCGACGCGGGCGTAGACGTCGTCCTTGGCGATCGCGGAGATGCCCTGGAAGATCGCCAGAATGCCGTTGAGGAGCAGCAGGACGCCGGCGAAGGTGGCGCCGCCGGCGGCCAGGGCGCTGTGTCCGGTGGGGGGCGGGGTGTGACCGCCGGACGGCGTTCCCGGGTGAGGCTGTGCGGTCATGGTCGCACTCCGTTCTCCCGTGGCGGGCCACGTCCGGGCGGCCCGCCTCACGTGCTTCGACCTTCCGCTCCACAGCGGCTTCCGGCCACGAGGGCTGAGCCGTTCGGGTGAGGCGTTCGGGTGAGGTGGGCTCGTACCGGCAGGGAGCCGTCGGGGGGATCTACGAATCCAGGCGCAGCCCCGTGAGGGCCAGGTTGCCCCCGTACTGGGCGAGGGGGGAGACCGTGGCGTCGGTGAAGGTGATCGTGTGTGCGGGGCCGGCGGGGGTCAGCCAGGCGGGCACGGCGTCCGGAGTGAGGGTGACGGGCCGGTTCCCCGGGAGCGGTGTGCCGTCGAGGGCCGTGACCGTGCCGGACAACGCGCTGACGTAGAGGGTCACCGCGCCCTTGCCGCCGTCCCCCTTGAGCGTCGATGTGGTCGTGGGTCCGGTCCGCAGCCGCATCGCCGTGTCTCCTTTCCCCGCCGTGAGGCCGAGGCCGAGGGCCTCCAGCGACCGTACGGTGAACTTCAGTGCCCGCCGGGCTCCGGCCGCGGTGGGCACGGTGACCGTGCCGTGGAAGGTGACGGCGCGCAGGACGAGCCGGTCGGCGTGCAGGGTCCAGGGGGTGCGCGCGGGCCGCGCCGGGGGGCGGTCGAGCGGTGCGGCGGAGCTCTTGGGCGGGGGTGTCGTGGTTGGTCGTGGGCCTTTCCGGGGCGCCCGGGTGGTGGGTGCGGGTGTCGCCGCGGGGCCGGAGGCCGTCGGCGTGGGGCTGGTGGAGTGGTGCGGGGTGGTGCCGGGAGACGGCACACCGGACTGGGGTGTCGATGCGGTGTGCGCGGGGGTCGGTGACGCGCTCTCGTCCGACGTGGGGCTCACTGTGGCACCGGGAACGGGGGACGGGCTCGTCGTCCAAGGGGTGGGGAAGTGCAGGGCCAGGGGGAGGGTGACCGCGGCCAGTGCGCACAGGGCCGGTTGGGACGTGCGGGTACGTGGTCGCGTCCCGGTGGGGGGCGTGGAGTGGTCAGTCGCCACGTCGGCTGTCTCCGGTGGGAAGGGGTACGGATCCGGCGGTGGTCGGTGCCGGGGATGGTGCTGGTGGTTCGGTGGGGTCGGGCGGTGCCCAGGAGCAGGCCAGGCAGCCGCCGACCAGGCCCGCGGCCAGGCCGAGGAAGAGACCGCCGAGGTTCGCGACGGGAAAGGAGACGAGGGCGAGCAGGAGGGTGGCGAGCCCGGCGAACACCCGTTGACGGGGGCGGTACCAGAGGGCGAGGCCCAGGGCGATGAGCAGGACGCCGATGATCAGGGAGCCGCTGCCGGAGGTGGTGGCGAGGGCCAGGGGCACCCCGTCCATGTCCAGGTTCGCGTAGGGCCAGTACAGGATGGGCACGCCGGCCGCCATGGTGAACAGGCCCGCCCAGAAGGGGCGTTCGCCTCGCCAGGCGCCGAATCCGTGCCGGGCGCCGGCGGCTTCGCCGCGCGGCAGGAGTGGTCTGCCGGGGATGAGGTTGAGCACGTGCCGTCCTGATCAGCGGTGTGGCGTACGACGGGGATCGCGGAGGGGGGGCGGGGCCGTGGGCCTTCTTGCCGGTGGTCAGCCGCAGTCGTGGTGGCCTTCTTCGATCCGTACGCGCATCCCGGGGACGTTGAAGGTTCCGGCGGAGACGGCGGCCGCGGTGACCCGCACGTCGGTCATACGGACCGATTCGGCCTGCTGTCCGAAGCCACTGGGGTCGAAGAAGCGCGAACTCCTGTCGTCCGGGTTGATCGGACCCTTGCTGATCTCGCCCTGTGCGATGCCGATGTCGAGGTCCTCGAAGTCCGCCTGGCCCGCGGCTTCGAAGGTCGCGTCGAGGAACATGTGCGACGCCTCGACCGGGCGTTCCTGCCCGCCGGTGAGTTTCAGCGTGTACGTGCCCAGTCCCGGGATGTCGATCGGCACGGACTGGCACAGCCGGTCGATCGTCACGTGCCGGGCCCCGGTGACCAGCACGGGTACGTGCTCGCCGTCCTTGGAGACGTCCACCATGCCGTACATGCCGATCCCGCGGGCGGTCAGGGTGTCCGCGGTGATGTGGAACCGCTGGCCGGAGACCAGGAACGAGGCGGCCAGGGCGCCCTGCGCCATGGCGATGCCGAGGGCCGCGCTGATGGCGACGCTGGGGACCATGAGCACCGCGAAGCGCCGCCAACGGGTCCGGCCGGCGTGATGCGACATCCCGTCTCCTTGGATCGTGGAAGGACCAGCCCATAAACGAACAAGACGGATATTCAGTGCGGTCCGGTGACGGATTCTAGGCTTCCGGTCATGGTGACCGGCCGCACATCCGCGCCGCCGTACGGGTGGTGCCCGCCCTGCCGGGTCCTGCGGATGGCGGACGGAACCGGGCTCCCGGGTTGCGGGATCCCCCGGTCTCGGTCATGCCGACGGGCGGGGTGGCGCCTGGAAGTGGTGACCATGAGGACCGTACGGGCGGTGAGCGAGCCGACGATCGCGGGGACGCTGCCCGCGTACAGGCCCGCGACCGGGTCGAACCCGGCGATGGACGCGTACGCCATGCCCTCCGGGATCGAGAACAGCCCCGTGACCAGCCCCGCGCCCACGTCCGACGGCTTCGGCTTTCCCGGGGCGGGGAGCAGTCGCCGCCTGGGCGTCCGGCCCTTCACCTCGTCGGCCCGTCCCCGGCTCAGGGCGTGACGATGGCGAAGTCCGGGCCGGGGGCGGCGAGATGGCCGAGCAGGTCGGTCAGCCGGCCGATGTCCCCGGTGACCGTGACGCTGTCCCGGGCCGCCAGTTCCTCCGGGGTGAGGGTGCCGAGCAGGACGGCCCGCAGGTCGCTCTCGGTGAGGGTGATCTCCGTGTCCGGTGCGGCCGCGTCCGGGCTAGTACCCCCTGACGTGGGTGAGGACGCCGTTGCGCAGCCGCTGCGTGACCGGCTCGCCGCCGGCCGGGTTCCAGCGCACGGTGACGTCCGCGTCCCAGCTGCGCGGGCCGTCGACCCGGAGCCGGCTCTGCCGCCACAGGCTCGGCGTTGGCCTCCGCGACCCGGCGCTCGGCGGGCTTGGCATCGGCGGTCTGCGTCATGTCGGTCCCCTCGCGGACGACACGAGCGGCCGCGGCCGTAACCACCCTCACGCGGCCTGTACGTCCACACGACCGCACGTACTCCACTCGGGGGAGCCCCGAGCTGAGCCCGCCAGGCCGGCGGTGACGGCCTGGCGGGCGGTTGGGGGGTCAGCTCCTTGCGCGGGCCCTCGGGGGCACGTCCGCGCCCCGGCCACCTCAGGGACGGGCCGGGTCGCCGTACTGGAGGCCGCGGCCGTTGGTGCCGATGTAGACACGGCCGAAGGTGTCGGGGTCGCCGGTGATGACACCGACGGAGCCGATGCCGCCCCACTGGTGGGCGTCGTCGTTGACGCGGAGCCAGGTGGCGCCCTTGTCGGTGGAGCGGAAGACGCCGGTGACGTTCTTGACGGTGCCGATCAGGTACAGGGCCTGATAGGAGGCACCGGGTGCGGGCTTGCCGAAGCCGAGGGCCGAGGCGGACCTCACCGTGGTGAGCGTGGTGAAGGTGCGGCCGCCGTCGGTGGAGTGCAGCAGCCCCTTGGCACCGCCGGCGATCCACAGGTCTCCGGCGGCACCGGGGACGGCCGTGAGGCGGCCGTCGGGCAGGCCGGTGGCGCGGGCGGTGAAGGTCGCGCCGCCGTCGGTGGCGGCGTAGAGGGTGCCACCGGACAGCGAGTAGAACGTCCTGGCCGAGGAGCGGTCGGCGACGACGACGGCGCCGGCCCCGAGGCCGCCGACCTTCTGCCAGCTCGCGCCCTTGTCGGTCGAGCGGTACGGGGCCTGGCCCTCCTCGGTCCATACGATGGCGGAGCCGTCCGCCGCCACCGCGACATGGCCGTCCTGGGCACCGGGCACCGGCTCCGCCCGGAAGCCGGTCCAGGTGCCGCCGCCGTCGGTGGAGTAGGCGCCGTCCTGCGCGCCGCCCCGGCCGACACGGACCATCATCGTGGGCTTGGCCTGCGCGAAGTCGATGTCGGTGCTGTTGGTCATCATGGGGTTCTTCAGCCGCCCGGCGGGCACCTTGGTCAGCGAGCCGTGACGGAACCCGCCCTGGTCGCCCATGGCGGTGACGACGGTGGCGCCGCCGGGCGGGGCCACCGCGTCCATCAGCGAGGTCTCCTCCAGCCCCCGGGCCCCCGCGGTCCAGTGGCTCGTACCGCCGCTGTCGGTGGCGGTGGCGTCCTCGCTGCGCCAGATGCCGTTGCCGGTGCCGTACAGCACGTGCCCCGAGTCGAAGGGGTCGATGGCCAGGGCGGTCATCCAGTGCCCGGTGTGGGTGCCGACGTAAGGCGCGGACGATGCGTTGCGCACCGACTTGCCCGCCAGTGCCTTCCATGTGGTGCCGCCGTCGGTGCTGCGGTAGATCTCGTCCTCGGGCCACCAGCGGCCGAGGGTGGTGACCATCACCGTGGACGGCTTGCGCGGGTCGACGGCCAGACCGGAGAACCCGTAGGAGCCGGTGGACGGGGAGACGTTCTTCCAGCCCCCGCCCGCCGGGCGGTACTTCCACACCGAACCCCCCGTCACACCGTTGGGTCCGAGGTTGTCGGTGTACGTCAGGTACAGCGAGCCGTCACCGGAGAGCACGCCGTGCTGCGGCAGCCGGCCGGTGGGCTGCCCGGGGACGGCCTGCCAGGTGCCGCCGCCGTCGGTGGAGCGGTACAGGGAGGTGGACCTGTCGGCGACACCGACGTACACCGTCCCGCTGCCGGCCGGGCCGTACGTCACGAAGGAGATGCCCGCGCCGCTGCCCGCCCCGTCCTTGACCGGGAACGAGGAGACCTGCCGCCAGGTCACGCCGTGGTCGGTGCTGCGCCACAGGCCGTTCCTGCGGGTGCCCAGCAGCAGGGTGGCGGGGTCCGCGGGGTCGATCGCGAGCCGCTCGCCCGCCCCTCGGCCGTCCTCGTTGCCGCCCAGCTTGAACGGCAGAGCGGTGCGCCGGAAGGTGCGGCCCCGGTCGGTGGAGCGCAGGAGCGCGCCGTTGCCCGCCCACTCGTTGGTGTAGGTGCCCGCCGCGAGGTAGAGCCGCCCGGGGTCGACGGGGTCGGTGGCCACCGAGTCGATGCCCAGCAGGTTCCAGTCCTTCTCGCCGAGCCAGTCGGTCAGCGGGATCCACTGCTCGGCGCCGGTGTCCCAGCGGTAGGCGCCGCCCATGTCGGTGCGCGCGTACAACAGGCCCTTCTCCCGCGGGTTGAACACCAGGCCGGTGACGTAACCGCCGCCCACCACCTCGGCGTTCCGCCACACATACGGTCCGGCCGCCGCCGTGGTCCGCGCGCCGCCGGCCCCCGTCGTCCCCGTCCCGGCCGTCTTCACCAGCTTCCACTGCCGGCCGGCGCCGTCCCGGCCCCGGTGCTGGACGATTTCCGCGCCGTCGGCCCTGGAGCCCCCGGCGACGTCCAGGACCTGCCCGCTCCGGCGGGAGGTGAAGGTGACGGCGCCGGAGCCGCCCGCCTCCTCGATCTTCCACTCCTGCGCCTTGGAGGAGCTGTCGGTCTGCTGCTCGGCGACGGCGCCCTCGGCGGTCGAACCGCCCGCTATGCCCAGCACCTTGCCGCTGTTGCGGTTCACCAGCTCGTAGTAGCCGTCCCCGGTGGGCTTCAGCCTCCACTGCTGGTTGGCGGTGTTCTGGTCGGCCCACTGCCGGATACGGGTGCCGTCGGCGGTGGAGAAGCCGTCGACGTCCATCACCTTGCCGCTCCGCACGGACACCAGCCGGTAGTAGGCACCGCTGTCGACCGTCGCGGCCTGCGAGTCCTCCTGCGTGAACAGGAGGTACGGCACGAGGACGGCGGGCACACCGAGCAGCAGACCGGTGGCGGTCCAGCCACGGCGGTGGCGCCCGCGACGCCGGCCGTGCGTGGGGTTGTTCATGGGGGGTGTTCTCCTTGCGTGCCGTTCACCTGCGAAACACGGAACCCTGGCCGGGGGGGGACCGGCCGGGCTCCGCCTTCAGGTGGTCACAGGCGCCGCAAAGGTTGCCGCGAGCCGGAGACCGTCGGGGCGATGGGTCAACATCCGTACCGGTGCGGAGCTTGAGGCAGCCCCGTTCGAGGGACAAAGCGGCTGACCCGCCTTTTCCTGGGCATCGCTGGGACTGACCGTTCCGGTTACCCCACAGAAGGAAACCCGTGTCTCTTCGTTCCGTCACGGCGGCCGTCGGTGCCGCCTGCAGTGCCCTCGTCCTGCTGCTGACCGCCCCGGGCTCGGCCTCCGCCGCGACCGGCCAGTTCCGCTACACCTACACCACCGACGAGGGATACGAAGCCGTCGGCTTCCTGAACAACCCCGCCAGCGGCAAGTGCGTCACCCTGCCCACGCCCGCCGCCGGACCCGGCGCGGTGTCGCGGGCGCCGAAGAACCTCACGAACTCCACCGCCACCGTCTTCCTTGACGCCGACTGCGAAGGCGACACCTACTACACCCTGCGTCCCGGCGGAGGTGCGTCCGATCGTCTGCTGCTGCGCTCCGTCGTCTTCTCCTGACCAGCCCCTCCACCGGTGATCACCGGCCGGCCGGTCGCGTGTCCGGACCGCGGTGACCGCCGCGTCCGGCCGTCCGGTGGTGATTTGGAACATGGGTGACATGAGGTGGTTGTTAGCGGGTAGGCGCGCTGCTGAGGGCCGGCCCACCGGGGGCGGGCGTGGATGGCAGGGAGGGCCTGGGATGACGACGGCACTCGTCGGGACGGCGACCGACTCCGGTACGGAGCTGCCCGAGATCGCGGATCCGCAGAAGATCGCACCCCAGGACGCCCGTGAGCTGACCAAGACGTTCCTGGACCGGCTCGCCGTGCTCGAGGAGGGCACGCCCGAGTACCAGTACGCGCGCAACACGCTCATCGAGATGAACATGTCGCTGGTGCGCTTCGCCGCCCGCCGGTTCCGCAACAGCGGCCAGGACATGGAGGACGTCGTCCAGGTCGGCACGATCGGCCTGATCAAGGCGATCGACCGGTTCGAGATCTCCCGTGAGGTGCAGTTCACCAGCTTCGCGGTGCCGTACATCGTCGGTGAGATCAAGCGGTTCTTCCGGGACACCTCCTGGTCCGTCCACGTGCCGCGGAGACTGCAGGAGGCCCGTACCGAACTCGCCAAGGCGAGCGAGGAGCTGCGCAGCCGGCTGGGGCGGGCGCCCAAGGTCTCGGAGCTGGCCGCCCTGATGAACCTCACGGAGGAGGAGGTCGTCGAGGTCCAGATCGCGGCGAACGGCTACAACTCCGCCTCCCTGGACGCCGCGATCACCGGCGACTCCGAGGAGGGCGAGGCGGCCCTCTCCGAGTTCATCGGCGAGGAGGACACCGCGCTGGAACTCGTCGAGGACTTCCACGCCCTCGCCCCGCTCGTCGCCGGGCTGGACGAGCGGGAGCGGAGGATCCTGCACCTGAGGTTCGTGGAGGAGCGGACCCAGGCGGAGATCGGCAAGGAACTGGGCGTCTCGCAGATGCACGTCTCCCGGCTCATCTCCCGCATCGTGGCGCGACTGCGCTCGGGGATGCTCGCCACCGGGTGAGCCTGCCTCGCCTCCGCGTCGGCCGGCGTACCACCGTCAGGAACGACTCACGTCGATCTCCCGGATCGCGGCGATGAACTGACCCCTGTCCGGCCGGGACTTGGCGCGTTCGAGGATCTGCCGGCCGTCGTACCCGCCGGTCCGCCGCCGCGCGCTCGCATCACGGCCGACCGCCGCATTCGCGTACCGCCGCTCCCTGGTCACGCTCCCCGCCCGTGGGAAACGGGCGGTTCTGCCCGAGTCCCCACGATGCCCCAGCGGAGGTGGTTGTACGGCGGCTCGCCGGGTACCGCCTGTGGATGAGGGTGGTATCGGTATGGGCAGGCCATTACTGAAAGCGATGTGTTCGTGACTCGTCTCGGCGGCATCGGGGACGACCGGCCGAACGGACCGGGGGACGATCTCCTGGCCGTCGCGCGGGAGATCGCCGATGCCGTGGACGCTCTGGCGAACCTGTGGGCGGTGGCCGCCCAGGGCGCGAGTCTGCGGTTGTCGCCGCACCAGTTGCGGGCCCTGCGGATCCTGGAGGCCGAGCCGGGGCTCAATCTCACCGCGCTGGCCGAGGGCATGGAGATAGGTCCGCCGACCGCCAGCCGGCTGTGCGACCGGCTGGAGGCGGCGGGCCTGCTGGAACGGTTGCTGCATCCGCACAGGCGGCGTGAGGTGCAGCTCGTCCTCACGGGGCGCGGCCGCCAGGTGCTGAGCGAGGTGGCCGAGCGCAGATCGCAGGCGCTCGCCGCGGTCCTCGCCGGCATGGACCCCGCCGCGCGGGAGGCGCTGAGCCGGGGCATGCGGGCCTTCCTGTCCGCTCGGGGCGGTACGGGCGCGCAGACCGACGGGCCGCTCCCCTGACCGTGGTGTCCTTGACCGATTCGGGGCCCGGTGGCCGTCAGAGCGGGGACCGCCGCGGAGTGGTTGTCCGACTCCGTGACGGCGCCGACGCCCCGGGTTGACCCTGGCCCCTGGGAACGGAGTTGTGCCGGACCACGCTCATGGCGTTCCCGTACGGGGCGACGGCACGCCGGAGACCCAGTCGGTGATGGTGACGGTGGTGCCCCGGCCGGGGTGGCTGTCAAGGGCGAATTCCTGGACGAGCCGTCTGGCGCCGCTCAGGCCCAGACCGAGGCCGTCGCCCGAGGTGTAGCCGTCGGTCATCGCCAGGTCGATGTCGCGGATGCCGGGGCCGGCGTCGACGAAGGACAGCCGCAGGCCGCGCCGGACGCCGCACTCCTCCAGCCTGATGATCTCCATGTGCCCGCCGCCGCCGTGGACGAGGGTGTTGCGGGCGAGTTCGCTGACGGCGGTCACCAGCTTCGTCTGTTGTACGAGACCGAATCCGAGGTCGGCCGCGATCCGGCGCACGTGCTGACGCACCTGGGCCAGATCCGCGTCCGAGCCGATGGGCAGGTGGGTGGCCGAGACGGGTGGGGCGTGCATCACGCACCCTCTTCCGGGTGAGCGGATGGGATGGCCGAGGGGCCGCGGTCCGGCAGGGACCGGGCGCTGACGGTGTCCGGTGCGGGGCGCGTCCCGGCCAGGACGGTACGGGTGGCCGGTGCGTCACCGGTGTCCGGGACGTTACGGGTGGCCGGCAGGCGCGCGGGACCGGCGGTCCCGGACAGGACACGGCCGGGCGGGGAGTCGGCGATCTCGGCCAGGACGCGACCGGGCATGAAATCGATGGTCTCGTCCGGGACGCGCCAGGGAAAGAGGCCGATGGTCCCGGCCAGGGCCCGATCGGGGAACGAGTCGACGCCCCCGGCCGGGACTCCGCCGGGGAAGGAGCCGGCGGCACGCCCGGCGTTGTCGTGCTGAAGGTGTTCGGCCGCCCCGTCGTACGGTTCCCCCCGCAAGGTGACCACCAGGGCCTTGCCCGGCACCGAGGCCGGCGCCGGACCCTGACGGACGGCGGACAGCCCCGTCACCGCGGGCCCGCTCCCGCGCGCGGAGGTGGGGAGACGACCATGCCCTGCCGGGTGAGCGCGTACGCCAGGGCGTCGGCGAGGCCGGCCCGGGTGATGATCGTCCCGAGGTCGATGCCGAGGTGGACGATGGTCTGCGCGATGGCCGGGCGGATGCCGGAGACGATGCACTCCGCGCCCATCAGCCGGGCCGCGGCGACCGTCTTCATCAGGTGCTGGGCCACGAACGTGTCGACGGTCGGCACGCCGGTGATGTCGAGGATGGCGTACCGGGCCCGCTGGTCCACGATCGCCTCCAGCAGCGACTCCATCACGACCTGGGTGCGGGCGCTGTCCAGGGTGCCGATCAGTGGTACGGCGACGACGCCCTCCCACAGTTTGATGACGGGGGTGGCCACCTCCAGCAGCTGCTGCCGCTGCCGGGCGATCAGTTCCCCGCCGGCGCCGACGGTGGTCTCCATGACCACCAGCCGGAGCGTGCCCATCAGGAGCGTCAGCGCGAGCGCGCACGCGTGCGTGCGTTCGTCGGCGGGGTCCTCGGAGTCGGCCCGCAGCAGTGCGACGGCCGGTTCGCGCAGCCCGGCCACCTCGCCCGCGATCCGGGACGCGCCGAGTCCCGCCCGGGAGCGGGCGGCGGCCATGCGGCCGAGCTGTTCCCTGACGGCGGCGAAGCCCGGGGCGCCGGTGTCCTCCAGCCGCCCGGTGCGGGCCACTTCGGCCAGGGCGTCCAGCACGGCTTTGCCCGCCTCGACCGCCTCGTCCCGGGAGACGGTGAAGACCGTGCGGAACAGCGCGGTGTCCGCCCACCGCTGGGCGATCTGCTCGCGGCGCCGTTCCAGGAAGGCGCCCAGCTCCCGCGCCACCTCGGGTGTCGTGTCGTACTGCGCCACTTCATCGTCTCCCTGCTGTGCGCGTCCCCGACCGGCCGACGGCGAGCCATCCGACAATTATTGCCACGCGGCAAGCATCAGGGGGAAGGTGTACGGAGGCCAACACGCGATCGTCACAATCGGGCGGGCCCGCCGCTCACGAACCGGCCGGCCTGCCGTGCCAGTCCAGGCACACGACCAGCGCGTCGTCATCGGGTACGGACTCGCCGCGGTGGCCGGTCAGCTCTCGCAGGATCGCGCGCGGCACCTCCGCGGCGGGCAGCAGCCGGGTGGACTGGATCGCCCGGGCCAGGGCCGCGTCCCCGTACGCCTCCCCCTTCGGGGAGGCCACGGCGTGCACTCCGTCGCTGGCGAAGACGAGCCGGTCACCGGGCCGCACCTGGAAGTCCTGGGCCACGTAGTCGGTCTCCTCGAACATGCCCAACGGCAGCTGCGCGTCGAAGGTGACGTGCTCCACGGTGCCGTCCCGCAGCCGCAGCAGCCGGGGCGAGCCCGCGTCGACGACACTGGCCCGGCCGGTGGCCAGGTCGAAGTCGAACATCAGCACGGACAGATAGCAGCGGCCCTGGTAGTGGGCGTAGACGGCCTGGTCCGCGAGCGCCGCCTGGTCGGCGATGGAGATGCCGGCGCGCCGGGCGTTGCGCAGCGCGTTGATGGCCAGGTTCGTCAGCAGCGACGCCTCTATGCCCTCGCCCATGCCGTTGGTGACGTACAGCATCAGGTGGTCGGCGGTGGCGGACCAGTCGAAGTTGTCGCCGAAAATGGCGTACGCCGGCTCCAGTTGGGCCCCCAGCTCGTACTCGGGGCGGGAGCAGGAGCGGCCGGGCAGCAGCTGCCACTGCATCTCGGCGGCCAGCGTGAGCCGGTCCTTGCGGCGCGCCTGGAGATACAGGTCGGTGTCGCGCTCCGCCACGATCACCTCGTGCGCCAGCACGTCGGCGAGGTCGGCCAGTTCCGCCTCGAAGCGGCGGACGGTCTCGCCGCCGGGCAGGGTCACGGACAGCACCCCGAGCCGGTCGCCGCGCACACTGACCGGCAGGTGCAGGCGTGCGCGCCCGTCGCGCCCGTCCTCGCAGTACGGCCGCTGGGAACCGAAGGCGCGGCCGGCCGGGCTGTTGTGCACCGACACCGGCTCCAGGGTGTGCGGCAGGACCGATACCGGCTGGAGCACGCTCAGGCCGTAGTCGGCCATGAACAGCTCGACGTCCTCCGCGCCGTACTGCTCCACCAGTACGGCACGGGTGGCGTCGAGCAACGCGTGGGGGGCCGCTGTACGCAGGGCGCGTTCAGCGGTCACAAATCTGTTCATGAGGGAGTATTCACCAATCTTTCGCCGGACAAGGTACGTGTCTCACCCACGAGGCCGGTCTTCCGCGCGGGCCGCTTCGGGCCGCTCGGGCCACCTGGGGCGGGCGCACGTGCCTAGTACGCTGAGAGGCGCCCCAGTGCCTGCGAGAGTGTGACCGTGACTGCCTTCCGCCGCCGTCCAGAGCCCGACGAGGTCGCGCGTGTGACCACCACGGCCGTCGAGCTGCTGGAAGTCGTGTGGGGCCGCGCGTCGACCGCGCCCACCTCCGCGTCCCAACTGCGCGTGCTGCACGTCCTGGAGCACCACGACGGCATCAACCTGCGTACGCTCGCCGAGTCCCTGGCGTCCACCCCGCCGTCCACCAGCAGGCTGTGCGACCGGCTCCAGGCCGCCGGTTTCGTCGAGCGGGTGGCGAGCCCGGAGGACAGGCGCGAGGTGCGGCTGCACCTCAGCGGCCGGGGGCGTGCCTTCCTCGCCGATCTGCGGTCCCGCAGGGAGGGGGAGTTGCGGAAGGTACTGGCGGATATGCCCGCGGCCAAGCGGATCGCGCTGCTGGAGGGGCTGGAAGCGTTCTGCGCCACGGCGGCCACACAGATACTCGACGACGCCCCGGACTCGGGCAGCCGGACCGCCTGACCCATCGTTCGCGGCACCGGTGCCACCGTTGCCTCTCGGCGACGGCGGCCGGCGCACGGAGCGACCTCCCTCCACCGGAGCATTCCAGGTCCTTCCCCGCGCACGTCCGACACGGTTACTTTGTTGCCTCACGGCTATTGTTGTCAAACGGCAACAGTGCGTCTGACAGCCCTTTCCACGACGCTGATACCCCGTGAGGGCCGGTTCTGCCGGTGGTTGTGCGCCATGTCTCCGAAAGAGGGGTACGACGCATGTCCGGAGCCATCGCGGGAAACCGCGAAACCCGCGATGCGGCCCGGTGTTCCGGTTCCTTCCCGTGTCAGGCCGCGTCGGCCGACCGCCGGGCGGTACGTGCCCGGGCGCCGGCCGCCTGCCCGCCTCCCCGGATCAGGCGCAGGTGCCGGGCGGCACCATGGCGGGCGGCGCCGTGACGTGGGGGCCGCGGCGGGCGCGTCAGCCAGTCCTCGACCCGGTCCATGCCGTACAGCAGCAGTCCCACGACCGGCAGCAACAGGCACGCGACGATGGCCATGCTCGGGCTCCTTCCCGGCAGACAGCCCTGGACGGGTGCCCACACGGGAGGCGGCTACGGGGCGCTCGTGTGAACATGCTGTGCCCTTGCCGCCGGGCCGGGGCCCCGAGGGGCCGGTGCCGGGCACGCGGGTACGCGGGTCAGACGCGACGGGCGTGATGGGCGTGCCGGGCGTGGGGGGCGCGGTGGGCCGGCCGTGCCGCGGGGTCCTCGCCGCGCAGCCGGTGGGCCGCCGACAGCACCAGCGCACCGGTGAGGAGGGCGTACCCGCCGATGACCTGGGCGACCACGGTCGTGCCGACGTCCGGCCGGGCCCACAGGAGCACACCGGCGACGACCGAGGCGGCGCCGGTCAGGAACAGCGCCCACTCGTGGCGCAGTTCGCGCCGGAAGCGGACCGCCGCCCAGATCTCCGCCACGCCGGTCGTCACGGCCCACGCGCCGATCAGCGTGCCGAGCGCGAGGGCGGTGACCCCGGGCCAGGCGATGGCGACCAGGCCGGCCGCGATGCCCAGGACGCCCCCGGCCGCGTGCGCCGCACGATGCGCCGCGTCCCCCTCCCGGCGGCAGGAGCCGGTCAGCAGGGCGAGGCCGTCCCCGAGCGCGTAGAGACCGAACAGCAGGGCCAGGGCCAGCGCGGTCACCCCCGGCCACACCAGCGCCACCACGCCGAACAGCAAGGCCACCGAGCCTCGCGCGACCAGCATCCCCATCAGTTGCCGTCGCAACACCCACACCCCTTCACGCTCGCCGGACAGGTCAGCCACGCGTACCCCGGTGCCGTCGGCGGACGCCGGCCGACCACTCGGCATCACCCGGAACGGTGTATGTGGGCTTCGTCTCCCTCACGGGCCCCGGCGGGCCCGACGGGGTTCCGGCCGCGGGTGACGGCAGGGGCCGCGCACGGGCCCGTCGCAGGAGGTCACAGCGCTGGGGGCGGAAGCGGCCGGGGGTAATACCGCGCCGCTGCGAACCAATATCTGTTCCGGCAACGTAAGAAATCGACGCGGCGCGCGACAAATATTCCCCCGGCCACGGGCGGGACGGAATTACGTACAGCCCATGACCTGCGCCGACGTGCTAGTGTCGTCATCAGTTGCAGGTGTGGTTGCCAGAAGGTTTTTCCGACGGTTGATCATCACGGCGACACGGAATACGCACAGGGCGTATTCCCGACACCGTCTCCGAAGGAGAAACAAAATGGCTACTGGCACCGTGAAGTGGTTCAACGCGGAAAAGGGCTTCGGCTTCATCGAGCAGGACGGCGGCGGCCCCGACGTCTTCGCCCACTACTCGAACATCGCCACCCAGGGCTTCCGCGAGCTGCTGGAAGGCCAGAAGGTGTCCTTCGACATCGCGCAGGGCCAGAAGGGCCCGACGGCCGAGAACATCATTCCCGCCTGACCCTCGGGACTGACGCGTACTTCACAGCTGGGGCCCGCACCTTGGGGTGCGGGCCCCGGCTCGCTTTATTACCAGGGTGATTCGACCCTGTCATTTTCGGCCCGTTCTCGCGATTCTCTGCGCCGCTCGTACTGCCGCGGAAATTCCTTGATACGCGCCCGCATCGAGGAAGGTTCCGCATGAACCGCACCCGTCCCACCCGCACCCGCACCACCGGTACCGGCCGTGGCTACGACCGCTTCGGCGGGAGTGGCAACGCCGGCCGCTCCGGCGGCCCGCGCCGCTCCGGCGGTCAGGGAAACCGGCGGCCCGCGCAGGGCGAGTTCGCACCGCCGAAGACGGTCACACCGGCGCTGCCCGCCGTCGAGGCGTTCGCCGATCTCGCCATGCCGGCGCCGCTGCTGGCCACGCTCGCCAAGGAAGGCGTGACCGTACCGTTCCCGATCCAGGCGGCGACCCTGCCGAACTCCCTGGCCGGCCGTGACGTGCTCGGTCGTGGCCGTACCGGCTCGGGCAAGACCCTCGCCTTCGGCCTCGCGGCACTGGCCCGTACGGCGGGCCGGCGGGCCGAGCCGCGCCGGCCGCTGGCGCTGGTCCTGGTCCCCACCCGGGAGCTGGCCCAGCAGGTCACCGACGCGCTCGCACCCTACGCCCGCTCCGTGAGCCTGCGGCTCGCCACCGTCGTCGGCGGGATGTCCATCGGCCGGCAGGCCGGTGCGCTGCGCACCGGCGCGGAAGTGGTCGTCGCGACGCCCGGCCGGCTCAAGGACCTCATCGACCGGGGCGACTGCCGGCTGGACGACGTCGCCGTGACCGTCCTCGACGAGGCCGACCAGATGACCGACATGGGCTTCATGCCCCAGGTCACCGCCCTGCTCGACCAGGTCCGCCCCGACGGCCAGCGGCTGCTGTTCTCGGCCACCCTGGACCGCAACGTCGATCTGCTCGTCCGCCGCTATCTGACCGACCCGGTGGTGCACTCCGTCGACCCGTCGGCCGGTGCCGTCACCACGATGGAGCACCACGTGCTCCACGTGCACGAGACGGACAAGCACCGCACCACCACCGAGATCGCGGCCCGCGACGGCCGGGTGATCATGTTCCTGGACACCAAGCACGCGGTGGACCGGCTGACCAAGCACCTGCTGAACAGCGGTGTCCGCGCCGCGGCCCTGCACGGCGGCCGCTCCCAGCCGCAGCGCACCCGGACCCTGGCCCAGTTCAAGGACGGTCACGTCACCGTGCTGGTGGCCACCAACGTCGCGGCCCGCGGCATCCACGTCGACAGCCTCGACCTGGTCGTCAACGTGGATCCGCCCAGCGACCACAAGGACTACCTGCACCGCGGCGGCCGTACGGCCCGCGCCGGCGAGTCCGGCAGCGTCGTCACCCTGGTGACCCCCGGCCAGCGCCGCGGCATGACCCGGCTGATGGCCTCGGCCGGCATCACCCCGCAGATCACCCCGGTCCGCTCGGGCGAGGCGGAGCTGACCCGCATCACCGGCGCCCAGGCCCCCTCCGGCGTCCCGGTGGTCATCACCGCGCCGGTCGTGGAACGCCCCCGCCGCACGTCGTCGCCGTCCCGGAACCGCAGGGGCGGCGGCGGCCAGGGCCGGCCCGCCGGCGCGGGAACGCGCCGCAGGGCACAGCGGCGTCCCGGCAACGAGTCGGCCGCCTAGCCCGGCACGCCCCGGAAGTCCTCTCGGTCTCCGGGGGCCACCAGGCCCCCGGGCCGTCCCGCCGCCACCGAAGGAGACACCTTTGACGCCAGCACGGACGCAGCACCGCATGCCGGACCCCGCCCCCGTGACCGCGGACCGGGACGTCGAAGGGCACGGGCCCCGGGTGTGGGACGACATGACCGTCGAGGTGGCTCTGGCCGTCATGGCGGGCGCCCGGGTCGAGTACCTGACCGTGTGCGACGAGGACGACCGGAGCACGGGCCTGATCACCCGGGTCCGGCTCGCCGTGCTCCGCGACAGTTCCGCGTACACCGACCGGATCCGGCTGCGGGACGTCCTCGACGGATCGCTGCCCGAGCAGCCCTGCGCCCGCTCCGGTGACGTCGGTGAGTACGGCCGGACTCCGGGCGTACTCGCCCTCTCGCGCTGATCCGCCCGGCCGGACGCGCCCTTCTCTCCCCCGACTTCTCCCCTGTGAGGCATCATGCGCTGTGTCATCGCCCGGTACCCGTTCGACCTGACCAGAATCGGGGTGCTGGAGTCGATGAAGGGCGTCAAGCCCGAGGCCGTGACGGGCGCGTCCGTGACCATCGGACGCCGTCGCTACCCCGTCAAGCAGGTCGGCCGGGTCCTCACCCGGCAGGACCCGCGTGACTTCAGTGCCGGTGAGGTCACCCAAGCCATGACGCGCCTCGGCTTCACCTGCCACGACGCGCCCGGGGCCGCACCCGCGGACGCGGGCGTGGCCGGACCCGACGCGCTCCGGACCGCGTCGGCACTGCTCGGCGGGCCCGGTTCCGTGGCCGTATGACGACGGGCGGGAAACCGTCCTCAGGATCCCGGTGGGGGCCCTTCCGACAGATGTCGGAAGGGCCCCCATCGCTGTGTCACCGGTCGGAGTAGCTGAGGTCGCCCACGGACCAGGCGCTGACGTCCTTGATGGCGACTCGGTACATGCCTCCCGTCTCCGGGATGCCGAGGCTGCCCTGGAGGATGCGGGCGAGGTGGAAGTGCAGATGCGTGGGCGCCTCGTCACGGCCGGGCCGGGACCCGCGTTGGTCACGGGAGAAGACGCCCGCGAAGGGGCCGAGCCGGTCGGAGTCCTTCAGGACCTCCGCCACCCGCTCCCGCCATACGGCCTCGGGAGCCAACCGGCCGGTGATCACGGCGCCGCCGACGACCACGGTCAGCGACATCTGATTGCTTCGCTCGGACTCCACCGCGGCGGAGATGGCGACGAGCAGCTCATCAGGGTTCGACATGACAGCAGAGCTTATGCGGCCCGGCCGCCCCCGCACCGCCCGCGGGGCAGTAAGTGGTCGCACGGGCGGCCGGAGGCGGCTCCCGGCCCACTGGTGAGGATGCGATCACGGCAGGATTCGTCTGCCACCGAACGAGTGAAATCTAGTCTTGTCACAGTAGATTTTTGTCGCTGACAGGGGTACGGTTTCTCTCGTAGACATGGTCCGGCGAGACCCGCCAGACACGAACTGGCGGGTGGCGGCCGTAGCGTCCCGGACGCAGGTGGAGAGGCCGCCGACAGCAGTACAGGTTCGTTCAGTGGATTGGTCCGAGAGGAACGGAGGAGCTGACGCCATCAGGATCGCCCGGTCCGAGAGGCACTCGGCCCGGGTACCGCAAGACCCCGGAATGGATGGTGGTCCCCGGTCACGCAGCTGCGATCCCCCGCTCCGCCCTGCCGGGCCGGGTAGCGGAAACAGAAGGTCGGCACAGCAGTAGGGCCGACAGATGGTGTTGAATTTCCTTCGGGGCCCTGGTGCCGTACGGCATCAGGGCCCCTCGACGCGTTGCACAGCGAGGTGACATGACATCGGACAACCCTCTGAATGATCGTCTGGACGACGACGACTACCCCGCGTACACGATGGGCCGGGCAGCCGAGATGCTCGGTACCACCCCGGCCTTCCTGCGGGCCATCGGCGAGGCCCGGCTGATCACTCCGCTCCGCTCGGAAGGAGGACACCGCCGGTACTCCCGCTACCAACTGCGGATCGCCGCCCGCGCCCGCGAACTCGTCGACAGAGGGACCCCGATCGAGGCCGCGTGCCGCATCGTCATCCTCGAGGACCAGCTCGAGGAAGCGCAGCGCATCAACGCCGAGTACCGTCGTGCCGCCGGCGAATCGGCGGGCAGCACCGGCGCCAAGTGAACCCACCCCGCCGGGGCCGCGCGACGGCGCCTCCCGACGCGGGAACGGCTTCGGCCCCCGCCCCGCGCCCCGTGCACTGTGAGAAACCCCCAGGTCAGACGCCCGGCCGCGATGCGCTGCCCGGCGCGCGCCCTACGACGACCCGGTGGGCCGGATGCGTCGGCACCCCCCACGTGCCCCAGCCCCTCTTCCCCGGCGAGGAAAGCCTCGGGGTTCAGCCGGAAGGTGGGGTGGCAGGGCCGTAGGCGGCTCTGAGGAGGGGCGGGAGGATCGCGGGGGTGGCCCGGTAGGTCTGGGTGCCCACCGTTGCCAGGGCCAGGGAGGCCAGGACCGAGCCGGTGCGGGCGGCTTCGGGCGCGGTGCCGCCGGTCGCCAGGGCGGCGAGGTAGCCCGCGCGGAACGCGTCGCCGACGCCCGTCGGATCGGTGACCTCGGTCGCCGGGGCCGCCGCCACCTCCACCGCTGTTTCTCCGGCCCGGTCGATACGGCTGCCCTTCGCGCCGAGCGTCGTCACCCACGTGCCGACCCGGTCCAGGACCTCGTCCGTGGTCCAGCCGGTCTTGCGCAGGAGCAGTTCGTGTTCGTACTCGTTGGTGAACAGGTGGTCCGCGCCGTCGACGAGGGCGCGGATGTCACCGCCGTCCAGCCGGGCCAGCTGCTGGGACGGGTCGGCCATGAAGCGGATGCCCAGCGCCCGGCAGGCGCGGGTGTGGCGCAGCATGGCCGCCGGGTCGTCCGCGCCGATCAGGACGACGTCCGCGCCGGCGGCGACCTCGGCGAGGTCGATGTGCGCCGCCTCCGTCATCGCGCCCGGGTAGAAGGACGCGATCTGGTTGCCGTCCGGGTCCGTGGTGCACAGGAAGCGGGCCGTGTGACGGGTGGCGGAGACGAGGACGGCGCCGGTGTCCACGCCGAGTGCGGACAGCCGGGCGCCGTACTCCGCGAAGTCGGCGCCCACCGCCCCCACCAGCAGCGGGCGGTGGCCCAGCAGGGCCAGCCCGTAGCTGATGTTGGCGGCGACCCCGCCCTGGCGGATCTCCAGGGTGTCCACGAGGAACGACAGCGACACCCGGTCCAGGCGGTCGGCCAGCAGCTGGTCGGTGATGCGGGCCGGGAACGTCATCAGATGGTCGGTGGCGATGGACCCGGTGACGGCGATGCGCATCTCAGACTCCCGCCGCGGCGCGCAGCGCGTCCACCCGGTCGGTGCGTTCCCAGGTGAAGTCGGGCAGTTCGCGGCCGAAGTGCCCGTACGCGGCGGTCCGGCCGTAGATCGGGCGGAGCAGGTCCAGGTCGCGGATGATGCCCTTCGGGGAGAGGTCGAAGACGTCGCCGATGGCCTTCTCCAGGACGGCCTGCGGGACGCGTGCGGTGCCGAAGGTCTCCACGAACAGGCCGACGGGTTCGGCCTTGCCGATGGCGTAGGCGACCTGGACCTCGCAGCGGGAGGCCAGGCCGGCCGCCACGACGTTCTTGGCGACCCAGCGCATCGCGTACGCCGCCGAGCGGTCCACCTTGGACGGGTCCTTGCCGGAGAAGGCGCCGCCGCCGTGCCGGGCCATGCCGCCGTAGGTGTCGATGATGATCTTCCGGCCGGTCAGGCCCGCGTCACCCATCGGACCGCCGATCTCGAACCGGCCCGTCGGGTTGACCAGCAGGCGGTACCCCTCGACGTCGAGCTTGATGTCCTCCGCCAGCAGGGCCTTCAGCTCCGGCTCCACGACGAACTCGCGGACGTCGGGGGTGAGCAGGGTCTCCAGGTCGATGTCGGAGGCGTGCTGGGAGGAGACCACCACCGTGTCCAGGCGTACGGCCTTGTCGCCGTCGTACTCGATGGTGACCTGCGTCTTGCCGTCCGGGCGCAGGTAGGGGACGGCGCCGTTCTTGCGGACCTCGGAGAGCCGGTGGGACAGGCGGTGGGCGAGGCGGATCGGCAGGGGCATCAGCTCGGGGGTCTCGTCGGTGGCGTAGCCGAACATCAGGCCCTGGTCGCCCGCGCCTCCGGTGTCGACGCCCTGCGCGATGTCCGGGGACTGCGCGCCGATCGACACCGACACCCCGCACGAGGCGCCGTCGAAGCCCTTCTTGGAGGAGTCGTAGCCGATCCGGAGGATCGTCTCGCGGACGAGGGTCGCGATGTCCGCGTAGGCGGTGGTGGTGACCTCGCCGGCCACGTGCACCTGGCCGGTGGTGATCAGGGTCTCCACGGCGACCCGGGCGGAGGGGTCCTGGGCGAGCAGCGCGTCGAGGACGGCGTCGCTGATCTGGTCGGCGATC
Organism: Streptomyces sp. DSM 40868; assembly: GCF_011820545.1. Classification (NCBI taxonomy): domain Bacteria; kingdom Bacillati; phylum Actinomycetota; class Actinomycetes; order Kitasatosporales; family Streptomycetaceae; genus Streptomyces; species Streptomyces sp. DSM 40868. The sequence goes on along the minus strand of NZ_CP050504.1, from coordinate 4,692,253 downwards.
TTGTCGGGGTGGCCCTCGGTCACGGACTCCGAGGTGAACAGGCGACGGGACATCTGCGGGCGTCTCCTTACCCGGGAAGGGGGGCGGCGGGACACCGGCTTCGCACCACCCCGGGGGGCCGGGACGGCGCGAAGCCGGACGGGTTGAACGGACATGACCGGCCGGACCGGCCGGAGGGGCGTGACTGGTCGGACCGGCCGGACGGGCGTGACCGGCCGGAACCGGCTGGACCCGCCGGACGGGCGTGACCGGCCGGGCGGACGTGACCGGCCGGGCGGACGTGACCGGCCGGACGGGCGTAATCGGCCGGAACCGGCTGGGCCCGCTGGACAGGCACGACCGGCTGAACCGGCTGGACCCGCCGGACGGGCCGAATCGCTTGACCGGCCGGGTCGGCTGTACTGGCTGGATGAGCCGGACCGGCTGGGACCGCTGGACCGGCCGGATGGACCGGCTCGGCCTGCGGCCTGATCGGCTAGACCCGCTGGACCGACTGGACCCGCCGGGCCGGCGGGGTCGGCCGTACGGGCCGGATGAGCCGGACCAACTGGACCCGCTGGGGCCGCGGAACCGACCCGGATGGACCGGCTCAGCCTGACCGGCTAGACCCGCCGGACCGACTGGACCCGCCGGACGGGCCGGACCGGACGGACGGGCCGGACCGGATGGACGGGCCGGAACCACTCGACCGGCCAGGTCGGCCGTACGGGCCGGATGAGCCGGACCGACCGGACCCGCAGGGGGCCGCAGGGGGCCGCAGGGGCCGCCGGACCGGCCGGATAGACCGGCTCGACCAGATCGGCTAGACCCACCGGACCAGCCGGACCGACTGGACCCGCCGGACCCGGACGGGCCGAACCGGTCCGACGGGCCGGACCGGCCGACCGGCCGGATGAACCGGACGGACCAGATGAACCGGACCGACCGGACCCGCAGGGGCCGCAAGGGGCCGCAGGGGCCGCCGGACCGGCCGGATAGACCGGCTCGACCAGATCGGCTAGACCCACCGGACCAGCCGGACCGACTGGACCCGCCGGACCCGGACGGGCCGAACCGGTCCGACGGGCCGGACCGGCCGACCGGCCGGATGAACCGGACGGACCAGATGAACCGGACCGACCGGACCCGCAGGGGCCGCAAGGGGCCGCAGGGGCCGCCGGACCGGCCGGATAGACCGGCTCGACCAGATCGGCTAGACCCACCGGACCAGCCGGACCGACTGGACCCGCCGGACCCGGACGGGCCGGACCGGACGCACGGGCCGGACCGGACGGACAGGCCGGACCGGCCGGACCGGACGGACAGGCCGGACCGGCCGACCGGCCGGATGAACCGGACCGTCCGGACCCGCAGGGGCCGCCGGACCGGCTGGACGGGCCGAATCCGCATCATCGGCCGGGCCGACTGGACCCGCCGGGCCGACTGGACCCGCCGGGCCGGACGGCCCGGGCGGGTGGTGGTCAGTTCTCCGGGTGGTGGACGGCGAACACCGTGTACGCGTGCGGGTCGGGCTTGGCCAGGGCGGCGGCCCGGTCCCGGTACACCTGCACGTCCGGGTCGCCCATGGTGGCCTTGATGTCGGCCTTGCTGACCCACTGGGCGTAGTAGACCAGGCGCTTGCCGTCGAGGCTGGTCAGGATGTTCACGGAAATGCAGCCGGGCCGGTGCCGGATGAACTTCTCGGCGCCCTCGCTGAGCACCTCGGCCAGCTCCTGCTGCTTCTCCGGTTCCACGTCGAAGACGTTGATCATGGCGTAGGTGCCGTCGTTCTCCCGGATGACCGTCTCTGACATGACGTTTCCTCTCATCGTCGGCATGACATCGGTGATGGGGCGGTGGCGTGGATCAGGCGGGCGGGGCCGCCCAGGCGCGGGCCACCTCCAGCGCCTGCTCGGGGTTGAGCCGGGGGTCGCACAGAGTGGCGGGCCCGGTCCCGGCCCGGGTGGCGCCGAGTTCGGCCGGATCGGACCGGACGCACTCGGCGACGTCGTGCTGGGTGGTCTCCAGGTGCAGGCCCGCGGGTGTGCCGCCGGCCTCGGTGACCACCTCCAGGAAGGCGCGGACCTCCTCCACCACCGTCCGCACCACCCGGACCTTCGCCCCGGACGGCGCCTTGACGGTGTTGCCGTGCATCGGGTCGCACAGCCACGCCACCCGGTGCCCGGCCTCGCGGACGGCGGCGACCAGCGGCGGCAGCGCGGTGCGTACCGCGGACACGCCCATCCGGGAGATCAGGGTCAGCCGGCCCGGCTCGCGGTCCGGGTCCAGCCGGGCGCACAGGGCGAGCAGCTCCGCCGGGCTGGTCGCCGGGCCGACCTTGCAGGCCACCGGGTTGGTCACCTGCGCCAGCATCCGGGCGTGCGGGCCGTCCGGGTGCCGGGTGCGCTCGCCGATCCAGGGCAGGTGGGTGGAGGACAGCAGGACGTGTCCGGCCGTGGTGCGGCGCAGCAGCGGCAGCTCGTAGTCGAGGACCAGCGCCTCGTGGCTGGTCCACACCGGGGCGCCGGTGGGCAGCGCCCAGTCGCTGGTGCGCTGCCGCAGATACGTCACGGCGCGGTGGGCGGCGTAGTAGCACTCCAGCATGCGGCGCGGGTCGGCGCGGCGGGCCGCCGCGGTGGGCTCCGGCGCGTTGACCAAGTGGCCCCGGTACACCGGGAGTTCGGTGCCGTCGACCAGCTCGGTGGGCGCGCTGCGCGGCTTGGCGAACTGTCCGGCGATCCGGCCGACGCGCACCACCGGACGCCCGGTGGCCGCCACCATCACCCCGGCCAGCGCGTCCAGCAGGCCCGCCTTGCGCATGACCGCAGCCGGGGCGCACTCGGCGGGGTCCTCCGCGCAGTCGCCCGCCTGGATGACCAGGTAGTGGCCGGTCGCCGCCTCGGCCAGCAGGGTGCGCAGCAGCCGGACCTCCTCCCAGGTCACCAGCCCCGGCAGCTGCGCGAGTTCGGCGCGGGCCGCCGCGGCCTGGACGGGGTCGTGCCAGGACGGCTGCTGCGGGGCCGCGCCGAGGTCGCGCGGGAAGTCCTCGTCGAGATCGTCGAGGGGGACCTCGACGGCGAGCGGGTGCAGCGGATATCCGGGGCGGGTCAGCCCGGTCACGGTCGTCCTCCAGGGGTCGGCGTGAGCGCGTACGGCGCGGTGGCGGGCGTCATCAGAACGACGTCGCCTCGGCGGGCAGCCGGCGCGCCAGCGTCAGGCCGTCGGCGACCGGCAGCAGGACCAGCTCGACGCGCTCGTCCTTGCGGGCGTGCTCGTTGAACGCGTGCACGGCGGCGGCCTTGACCCCGGGGAACTCGTCGATCACCTGGCCGCTGAACAGGGTGTTGTCCACGAGGATCAGCCCGCCCGGACGCATCCGGGGGACCAGCTCCTCCCAGTAGTCGATGTAGCCGGGCTTGTCGGCGTCGATGAAGGCGAGATCGACGTGCGGCTCGGCGGGCAGGGCGCGCAGGGTCGACACGGCCGGGCCGAGGCGCAGCTCGATGCGGTCGGCGACCCCGGCGCGGGTCCAGAACTCCCGGGCCAGCGCGGTCCATTCGGCGGAGACGTCACAGGTGATCAGGGAGCCGCCGGGGGCCAGCCCGCGGGCCAGGCAGAGCGAGGACGAGCCGGTGAAGGTGCCGACCTCCACGATGGTGCGGGCGCCGAGCAGCCGCACCAGGAAGGTCAGCAGGGCGGCCTCCTCGGGGGCGACCACCATGTGCGCCTGGTCCGGGATCGCCTCCCGGGTCCGCTCGGCCAGCTCCGCCAGCAGCGGGTCGGGGAGCATCCGGCCCTGGACGAGCAGGTAGTCGTGGAGTTCGGGGGTGAGCGCGATGTTCCTGAGCGTTTCGTTCCGCAGCACGGGTACTCCCGGTGGTCTAGGGATGGGTACGCAGGGTGGGGCGACGGGACGGTGCGCACGGGGAACCCCGTGGGTCCCGGCTCAGGCGTCCGGGTGCTCCGGGGCGGCCGGCCATGCCTGGTATGCCTGGCGGACCGCCTCGGCCGGGCGGGGCAGACCGTCGGTGGCGCCGCGCAGGTCGCCGGCGCAGTGCAGTTCGAAGCGGCGCCGGCGGGCGGGGCGCCGGTGGTCGCGCACGAAGTACGTCACGGTGGATCCCTCCGGTCCGCCCTCGTGCGGGTTGTGGCCGCCGCCCTCCCACAGCAGTCCGGCCTCGCTGTGCCAGGCGGTGACGAGCCGGCGCAGCAGGGGGCCGGAGGGGCGGCCGACGACGAACGCGGTGTGGTTCTCGAAGCCGTACGCGGACTCCGCGGCCGCGATGCGCTCGTCGAACGCCTCGCTGTCGCGCGGGAAGAGGAAGACCTCCACGGCGGGGTGCCGCCGCCCGTCCGGCAGGGTGAGCCGCAGGCGGGTGATGTGGACGTCGCAGCGGGCCGGGTCCAGCCGGTGGCGGGCGCTGAGCCGGGCCCGCACCACGGTGCTGGGCACGGCGGGAAGGGGCGCCAGTCCCCGCTCCCCGAGGTCGCGCAGGCCCGCGTCGAGGGTGGCGGGGAACAACAGGACGGCGCAGTGGTCGAACGTGCACTCCCGCTCGGTCAGCACGGCCGCCGTGCCGCCCGGCCGCAGGGGTGCGAGAAGTTCGGACGCCGGTGCGGTACTGGCGTGCCGGGCGTCGCGGACAACCATGTCGAGGCGGCGCAGGTCGGCCGTGCGGAACGCGCCGTCGGCGGCCGGATCGGCGGCCTGCCGGAATGAGGGGTGGGTGGTGCCGGAGGATTGAACGAAGGCCATTGATACCTCCTGCCTCAGGGCCGCCGGAATTCTGTGCAGGTCTTCGTTTTCCGGGCAAGGGCGATCTGTGAACCAGGCGCCGCCGGCTGCCGGTCTACCGGCCAACCACCCGCTCTGACCTGCAAGAACGCGATGATTCGGTCTTGTAGATGACCCATATCGGGGGCGTCGATCGGTGCGCACCCGCCTTTTTCCGGGCCCCCGGGCAAGCGGAATAGCCGCGTTCTCTATTGATGTTTCTTACCGTCAGGGAATCCACGGTTCGGCCTGTCCGATGACGGTCATCGGCGGCACCGAACGATGTCCCGGTACGATGCGTTCCTCCGCGCCCTTCATTGAGCTTTCTTATCGACTCCGGCCGTGTGCACAGGATCGGGAATTCTTATCGGGTGAAAGCTGGACCAGGCGATCGGACGGCCCGCAGAATCCCCTCTCGCAAGGCAGTGCTTGTTTCGTTCTGCCGCAACGGAGGTTTCCTCGTGAACGCTCCACCCACGGATTTCCTGACCCCGTCCCGCACCTTCACCGACGCACTGGTACGCGCGGCCGCCCGCCGCCGGGAGCCCGCCGTATGGGACGGCGGCCGCTGGCGGACCTGGCGGGACTGCCTCCGCCAGGCCGAACACACCGCGGCCGCCCTGCACCGGCACGGGCTCGTGGCCGGCGATGTGCTGGCGGCCCGGCTGCCCAACTCCTGGGAACTGGTGGTGCTGCACGCGGCCACCGCCCGGCTCGGGGTGCTGCTGCTGCCCCTGCACTCCGCCTACGGAAGCCGTGAGACGCGGTCGCTGATCGAGCAGTCCGGCGCGGTCGCGCTGGTGGCCGCCGCAGGCCGGCCCGGACACGACCGCCTGGGCGAGATCCGCGCCCTGCGCGAGGACTGCCCCGGGCTGCGGCACGTCTGGGTGTCCGCCGGCGCGGGACGCGGGACCGCCGGCCCCGGTGACCAAGCCTCCACCGGCGGGCTGCCGGACCTGGCGAGCCTGACGGAGGCGGCGGCGGACCCCGCCGTACGGCTGCCGCCCCCGCCCGCCGATCCCACGGCCCCCCTGGTGCTGCTGGCGTCCTCCGGTACGACCTCCCGGCGGCCGAAGCTGTGCGTGCACAGCCACGCCGGGCTCCTCGGCAACGCGGCGGCCGTGGCGACGGACGGCGGGTTCGGCGCGCGGGACACCATCGTCTCCGCGAGCCCGCTCAGCCATGCCTTCGGGCTGCTCTCCGTGCATCTCGCCCTGGTGACCGGCGGAGCGGTGGGCCTGTTCGGCGCCTGGGAACCCCGCGCGTTCGCCGCCGCCCTGCGCGCCTGCGGCGCCACCGCCGCCTTCGCCGTCCCCGCCCAGCTGCGCGACCTGCTCGCCCTCCCGGCCCCCGGGGCCGCGGACGCCCCGCCCGGTCTGCGGGAGGTGCGCACCGGCGGCGCCCCCGTGCCGCGCGAACTGGCCGACGGCGTACGGCGGGTGCTGGGCGCGCGGCTGATCGTGCAGTGGGGGATGACGGAGATCGGCGCCGGTACGTACACCCGCCCCGGGGATCCGCCCGAGGCGGTCGGCACCATCGGCCGGCCCGCCCTCGGCGCGGCCGTCCGCGTCCAGCGGGACGGCGGGCCCGCCGCGCCCGGTGAGACCGGTGAACTCCAGTACCGCAGCCCGTGGATGTTCTCCGGCTACCACCGCGCCCCCGAGCCGACCCGGGCCGCGTTCACCCCGGACGGCTGGCTGCGCACCGGCGACCTGGCCGCCCTGCGCCCGGACGGCTCGGTCGTCTACCGCGGCCGGGCGGACGAGCTGATCAACCGGGGCGGGCTGAAGTTCAGCGCGCTGGAGGTGGAGGAACTCCTCAACGACCTGCCGCAGTTGGCCCAGCACGCCGTCGTCGCCCGCCCCGACCCACGCCTCGGCCAGCGCGCCAGCCTGGTCGTCGCGCTGCGCGCGGGTACGCGCCTCACCCTGGAGGACGTCACCGGGCATCTGTCCGGCAAGGGACTGGCCACCTACAAACTGCCCGAGCAACTGGTCGTGGTGGACCGGCTGCCCACCACCGTGACCGGCAAGATCGCCCGCGCCCGGCTGCGGACGCTCGCCCTGCCCCCACTGCCCGCACAGCCGCCCCGGCGCACCCCCGTGGCTCCCGCGAGCCGCGCGGAGGCGGGAGCGTGACCGGCGGCCCACGACCAGTGGACGCCCAACACCCCCCGTCAGGCCGCCAGTTGTCTGCGCAGTACCGTCTGCAGGCCCACCAGGTTGGGGTTGGCCGAGTTGCGGTCCAGCCAGGTCATGGTGACCGCCGTACGCAACCGGGCGTCCTCCACCTCGATCACCGCGACCTCGCGCCGGTCCGCCTGGGCCCGCACCGCGACGTGCGGCAGCAGGGCGCAGCCCATCCCCGCGGCCACGCACGCGCCGAGGGTGCCGATGCTGGACACCTCCGCGACCGGTTCCTTGGCGACGGCGCCGGAGAAGGCGCCGTCGTACATCTCCCGGAAGCCGCACCCTCGTTCGGTGGCCAGAAACGGCTCCTTGACAAGGTCGGCGAGCGGTGCCCGGCCGCGCTCGGCCAGCGGATGGTCCGGCGGGGCGATCACCACGAGCGGTTCCTCGGCGAGCGTCTCGGCCCGCAGCCCCGCGTCCGCCGGCGGGGCGCCGAAGGTCAGGCAGACGTCGACGTCGCCGCGGCGCACCGCCTTGTACAGCTCCCCCCGGTTGCCCTGGGTGACGCGGACCCGTGCCTCCGGGTACAGCGAGCGGTAGCGCGCCAGCACGGCGGGCAGCAGATGCAGGCCCACCGTCTCCAGCGCGCCGACCGCCACCTCGGCGTCGGGCCGGGACACCGCCCAGCGTGCCTCTTCCAGCAGCTTGAGGATCCGCCCGGTGTACTCCGACAGGGCCACGCCCTGCGGGGTCAGCCGTACCCGCCGCTGGGACCGGTCGAGCAGGTCAACGCCCAGCTCGCGCTCCAGGGCCTGGATCTGGTCGCTGACGCTGGACTGGGCGTAGTGCAGTTCCCTGGCCGCCTGGGTGACGCTGAGCGTCCGGGCGACCGTCTCGAAGGTCCGAAGATGTCGTAGCTCCACGTCCTGGCTCCCCCTTGCTCGACCCATCGGCTCAGCCGATGTTACCCATAGGGCATTCCCGTCGTCACCAGCGGCAATTCGCCTTTCCGGTCCGCTTGAATGGTTTGTGCCGCCCCCCGCAACTTCCTCTTCTATGGCGGTAATTCACGCAATCGAACGAAGGAGAATTACATGTCGACGCAGGCGGAACCGCAGCGGGCTTCCGTCGCACCGGCACGAACCGACAAGCCCTCGCGGACCCTGCTGGTCGGGCTCTCGCTCGGCTACTTCATGGTCCTGCTGGACATGACGATCGTCTCGGTGGCACTGCCCGCCATCTCCACCAGCCTCCACGTCGGGCTGAGCGGTCTGCAGTGGGTCACCAACGGCTACACCATCACCTTCGCCGCCCTGCTGCTGACGGCCGGCTGGCTGTCCGACCGGCTCGGCGGGCGCCGGGTCTTCCTGTGGGGTCTGGCGGCCTTCGGCATCCTCTCCGGCATCTCCGCCGCCGCGAACACCCTCGGTGCCCTGGTCGCCCTGCGCCTGGCGCTCGGTGTGGCGGGCGCGCTGCTGCTGCCCGCCTCCCTCGCGGTGATCACCAACGCCTACAGCAACCCCGCCGACCGCGCCCGTGCCGTCGGCAACTGGGCCGCGATCACCGGGCTCGCCCTGGCCGCCGGTCCCCTGGTCGGTGGCGCGCTCACCGACACCGTCGGCTGGCGCGCGATCTTCGTCATCAACGTGCCGCTGGCGCTGGTCAGCTTTGTGATCACCCTGCGCCTGGCCCCGGAGACCGCCATCAAGCAGCGCAGCGGCCTCGACGTCACCGGCCAGATCAGCGCGGTCGTCGCGCTCGGCGCCCTGTCGTACGCGCTGATCGAGGGTCCGGCCAAGGGCTGGGGGGCGGGGCTGGTCGTCGCCGCCTTCGTGCTGGCCGCCGTGGCCGCGGCGGTGTTCGTCACCGCCGAGTCGCGGGCCGGGGACGCGGCGATGCTGCCGCTGCGCATGTTCCGCAGCCGTGGCTTCTCCGCCGCGCTCGCCTCCGGTCTGCTCGCCAACTTCGGCCTGTCCGGGCTGCTGTTCGTGCTGTCGCTGTTCTTCCAGGAGAGCCGCGGCTACTCCTCCTTCAGCGCCGGCCTGGCCTTCCTGCCGCTGACCCTGCCCACCGCCTTCAACCCGATCTACACCGGGCGTCTCGTCGGCCGCATCGGCCCGCGCCGCCCCGCCACCACCGGGTTCGTCCTGATGGGCGTCGGCGCGCTGCTCCAAGCGCCGTTCACCGGGGACTCCGCCCTGGCGCTGACCGCCACCGTGGTCGGTCTGCTCGCCTTCGGCTTCGGCGTCTCCTTCGCCCTGCCCGCGCTGGTGGCGGGCATGGCGAGCTCCGTACCGCCCGAGCTGGCCGGCATCGGGGCCGGCGCGCTCAACTCCGCCCGCCAGGCCGGCGCCCTGCTCGGCGTCGCCGTCCTCGGTGTGGTGCTCAACCTGTCCTCGACCAACGCCGGCGGCACCAAGTGGGCGCTCGTCGTCGGCGGACTGACCCTGCTGGCCGGGGCGCTGATCACCGTGACGGGCCTGCGGGGGCGCACCGCGAGCTGAACCGACCCCGGCCCCACGTGCAGCGCCCCTGCCCCAACCACTGGAGGAGCATTGGCAACCGCATCACCGTCCGCCCGTCCCCCGGCCGGTCCGCCGGTCCTGCGCGTGGACGGGGTCGACCACCTCGCCTTCGTCACCTGGAAACCCCGCGCCACCGTCGAGTTCTACACCCAGGCCCTCGGCATGCCCCTGGTGCACGCCATCACCGCCACCGGCTGGGTCACGGAGGACTACCCGGACTTCGTGCACTTCTTCTTCGACATGGGCGCGGGCAACCGCATCGCCTTCTTCTACTACTTCGGACTGCCCGAGGAGGACGCCCCGAGCGACCTGATGCACCGCTCGCGGCACCTGGCCTTCCACGTCGACACCGAGGAGGAGCTCCTGGCCTGGCGCGAGCGGCTGAAGGGCCACGGCATCCGGGTCACCCGGCCGCTCGCCCACGAACTGATCGAGTCCATCTACTTCGACGACCCCAACGGCATCCAGCTGGAGATCACCCGGCCGCTGCGCCCCATGTCCCCGGTCGACGCGCGGGACGCCGAGCTGACGGTCCGGGCGCTCGCCGACGTCGCCGAGTCGCCGCGGCCGACGGTGGAGGCGCTGTGGCGGCGCAAGGCGGAACTGATCCGCAAGGACACGGAAGGAGCCGGCCTGTGAGCCTCGCCCTGTACGTGCTCGACGTGCCCGAGTTCCAGCCCGTGGCCCGCGCCGCCGAGGCGGCCGGGCTGACCGCCCGCCGGGCCGGCGACTACCTCGAACTGAGCACCGACGCCGACGAGGCCGTGCTGCGCCGCGACGAGTCCGCGATCCGCACCGCCGTGTGGCACGCCGCCCTCACCGGCGGCCTGGACGGCCGTATCGTCCGCTTCACCTCCGACATCCTCCACCTCGCCAAGGAGCAGGCGTGAGCACGAGCACCGGACCCACCCCCCGTCACCCGGTCCTCGTCGTGGGCGCCGGACCGGCCGGCCTCAGCGCGGCCCTGGCCCTGCGCGCCGCCGGCCTGCCCGCGGTGGTCCTGGAACGCCGTACGGAGAGCACCGTACGGCCCGGCAGCCGGGCCGCCTATCTGCACGGCGCCTCGCTGCGCGAACTGGAGCGGCTGAGCCCCGGCCTCGGTCACGAGATAGCGGGCCGCGGTGTGATGTGGGCGACGAAACGCTCGTACTGGGCCGGTCAGGAGGTCTACACCCGAACCTACCCGCCGAGCACCCGCGAGGGCCTGCCGCACTTCACCAGCCTGCCGCAGGTGATCACCGAGGACCTGATGGCGGCGGCCTGCCGCAAGCGGGGCGTGGAGTTCCACTGGGGGGTGGAGATCGCCTCGGCGCTGAGCACCCCCGAGGGCGTCCTGCTCAAGGACTCCACCGGGCGCGAGTGGCAGGCCGACTACGTGGTCGCGGCCGACGGCTCCCGTTCCGCGCTGCGCTCGGCGATCGACAGCCCCCTGGAGGGGCCGCGGTCGCGGAACACCTTCGTGGTCGTCGACCTCGACGACGACCCGGAGCACAATCCGCTGCCGATGGAGCGCGTCTTCCACTACCGCCATCCGAACGTCGGCGGCCGCAACGTGCTGACGGTGCCGTTCGCGGGCGGCTGGCGGGTCGACCTCAACCTGCTGGTGAACGACGACCCGGAGCGGTTCGTCTCCCCGGAGGGCCTGCGCCGCTGGATCCCGCGGATCCTGCCCGAGGCGTACGGCGACCGGGTCCGCTGGGTGTCGACGTACCGCTTCGCGCAGCAGGTCGCGCAGCGGTTCACCGACCAGCACCGCCGGGTCCTGCTGACCGGCGAGGCGGCCCATCTGTTCGCGCCGTTCGGCGCGCGCGGCATGAACTCCAGCGTCCCGGACGCCATCCGGGCGGTGGAGGCGATCACCCAGGCCCTGGACAGCGGGCGGGACCCGGCCGCGGCCGGGGCGGCGATCGCGCGGTTCGCCCAGGACCGCAAGGAGGCGGCCACCTACAACCGCGCCTGCGCCAGCGCCGCGCTCGAACACATGCTGGCCCACCGTCCCTCCCTCTGGCTGCGCCAGCGCGCCGCCGCGGCGGTGGCCGCGGCCGGCCGCAGGGCGGGCGAGTGGCTGGACTCCGCGCCGTACGGTCCGAAGCTGACGGCACGGGGAGCCGGCCGCGGCTCGTACTGAGCGGCCACCCCGTCACCTCCGACGGCGACCGTGCCCGGCCGGCTGTTCCCCCGGGCCGGCGGGACGGCACGACCGCCGTCGGAGGTTCTCCCCGCCCGGCGGCCCATCACCGGCCGGCACGGCCTCCCCACCGGCACAGCCGTGCGCCACCCGCTCCCGCGCCGGTCCGCCGCCGTCGCCCACTCCCGGTCCCCCGCCGACCCGGCGCCACGGCCGCTGTCGATCCCCCGCCGATCACGCGCCACCGGCCAGGACATGTCTCCCCACCCGCCCCACGCCGGTCTCCCGCATCGCCCCGGCACCGCCGTGCACCACCCGTCCCGGCGTCGCCCGCGCCGCCGCCTCTGCCGGCCCCCACCGGCCCGGCGCCGCGCCCCTGCCGCTCACGCGCCGCAAGCCGGCGCCCGTCTTCCCACCCGCCGACGCCGGTCTCCCGCGCGGGCGCCCGCACCCGGTGAAGAAACGTCCCTGCGGTGGGTCACGGCGGAGCGATCGGCATGCCCGCCACGACCATCCGGGCCACGGCCCGCGCGACGTCCGCGGCGCCCTCGCGCAAGGCGGGCGAGAGGGCCAGGTAGACGGGGAGGGGCGACGGGGCGGGGCCGAGGACTCCGGGCCGGGCGGGGCGGATCCCGGGGTGCCGCTGGTGGGAGTTCTCGCACAGTGCCGTGCAGGCCAGACCGGCCTGGACGGACGCCCGCACGGTGTGCGGATCGGTGCACCAGGGCACCGAGTACCAGGCGACGCCGTTGCGGTCGAGCGTCTCGGCGATGTGCCGGCTCAGCGCCGAACTGCCGCCGAGCAGGGCGACGGGCACCCCGCGCCCGGGTGTGGGCGGCGGCCCGCCGAACCAGTCGAGCCGCAGCCGCCCCAGCATCTCCGCGCGGGGCGTCTGGATGCCGAGCAGCAGGGCCGCGTCGATGTCGGCAGCGGCGACCCGGTCGGCCAGCGGGGCGCTGAGGTCGGTGACCATCGCGCACCGCACGTGCGGCATCTCGGCGTCCAGCCGGGAGAACATCGGGCCCAGCCCGTCCGCGAAGTGGATGGAGCAGCCCATGCTCAGCGTGGCGTGGCTGCACAGGGCCGACACCCGGTTGAGCACGTCGTTGTTGAGCCTGATCACGTACCGGGCGTGGGCCACCAGTTCCCGGCCGGCCGGGGTCAGCCGCAGCGGGCGCTTGGTGCGGTGGAACACCGGTGTCCGGACGATCGATTCCAGCCGCTGCACCTGCTGGCTGACGGTCGGCTGGGTGACGTGGAGGGACTGGGCGGCGCGGGCGAACCCGCCTTCGTCGACGACGGCCAGCAGGGTACGCAGAAGCTTCACTTCGATGTCGCGCTGCAAGGCTGTCCCACCCGTTCCGTTGAGACCGACCAAGGGCGCCGTCACAGCGACGGCCGCGGCAGGAAGGGTGGCAGCACGTTCCCGGACGTGCGTGGACGACAGAACACAGGACCCCCCGAACACCCGCGCTCCCGAACCGGGACACGGCTCATTCTTACCCCACTGGCTGGATTCATCCAATGAGAAGAAATGGAAAAGAAAGTTAAACGAACACATGTGCAATGACTCGCTCAGGCGTGATCCAGCCACCCGCTGAGACCCCGGCGGAGGAGAAGGCCCTCGTCACCCGCTCCGGGTTCCCCGGTCCGCCCCCGTCCCGGCCGGTTCGGATGTCAACATGGGGGCAGCTGTGCGGAGTTCAGGGGGGCGAGTGGAAGACAAGGGGCGCGTGGCCCTGCTCATCGGCGTGGGCGCGAACCCGGGGGCGGAGCACCTTCTTCCGTCCCTGGCGGCGACGGTCACCGCGGACCTGGAGGCCCTGGGCACCTCCCTGCGCGGCAGCGGGTACGAGGTGCGGACCCTGCTGAATCCCACCCGGAACGAGATCACGGCGGGCATCGCCGAATTCTCCGGCGGCGCGCCCCCGGACAGCACGGTGCTTCTCTACTTCACCGGACACGGCGTCCGGATCGGCACGACCGACTACCTGGTCCCGGCCGACGCCCGTGCCCCCGCCGGCGACGACGCGGCCGGGTGGGAGCAGCCCCACGTACGGGAGTCGCTCCTGGAAGCCGACATCAGCCGTTATCTGGCCGACTGCTCGGCCGGCACCGTGCTGTGGGTCATCGACGCCTGCCGCTGGGGCGTGGGCGAACAGGGCGCCGCCTTCGGCAGCAACATGGTCAAAGGCCCCCCGCACAGCGGCTTCGCCATGATGACGAGCTGCGGCCCCGGCGAGCCCAGCGGCTTCGCGGAGACGGGCAGCTTCTTCACCGCGTCGCTCGCCCGCGCCCTCGACCCGCTGACCGAGGCCACGACGGTGGAGCAGGTGTACCAGGCGGCCGAGCGCGCGACCCACGCGCTCTCCTTACGGGCACAGCGCCCGCCGCAGAAGGTCGGCATCTACTACGGCGTCGACCTGGCGGAGCGGACCAGGGCCCTGGAGATCGCCGAGGGCCGGCGGCTGCTCGAACCCTGGCAGGACGTCGTCCGCACGTCCGCCCTCTGGGAGCGGGTGCCGGAGGGCGACGCGGAAGCCGTGGCCCATCTCCAGGACTGTCTGTCCCGCCTCGCCGCCCAGGCCGCACGCCATGTGCACCGCGCCCAGGAACGGCTGCCGGACCCCTGGGCCGACGACGAGTATCCGGTGCGGCTGCTGACCGAACGCCTCCCCCAGCTGCTGCCCAAGGGCGCCGAGCTGTCCGCCCTGGAGGTCACCGCGCTGATCGCCGGCGTCCTGCTGCACGAGACGGCCTGGGCCGACCGGCTGAGCCAGGCCGCCGAACTGCTTCCGCAGCTGGTGCGCCGCCACCGGGACGCCGACGGTCAGCGGCGGCACTACGAGCAGATCACCGAGCAGTACCCGCAGATCAGCGAGAAACTCACGGGCGCGTACTCGTGGCTGGCGGACCCCGGGGACGACCGGCACGCCGTCACGCTGTGGCTGGTCCACCGCTGGATCGGCGAGCGGTTCGTGACCGACGAGGAGCCCGTACCCGCCGTACTGGCCGACGAGTTCGTGGCCCGGCTGCTGGACGGCACCCCGCCGGCGGCGGGCGAGCGGCTCGGCGGCCGGGCCGGAGCGCTGTCCACGGCGCTGCGCGCGGTCGCCGCCGGGCTCACCGCCGGGGCGCCGCCGGACGACGAGCGGCTGCCACCGGACCGCCACGTCGTCCGCAGGACACCGTGGCGCCTGCGCGTGCGCCCGCTCGCCGCGCTGCTCCGCCTCGCGGGCCTGATCGCCTTCGACACCCGGTGCCTGCCGGAGGTCCTCGCCGAGCATCTCGCCGTCTCCGACGCGGTGGTGCCGGGCGAGGTGATCAGCGTGCTCCGGGACGCCTTCTGGGACCTCGACCAGGACGGGGACACCCCGGCCTCCCTGCATCTGGACGCGGTCTGCCCGCACCCGGCGATACACGCCGCGCTCGCCTCGGTCGTCGAGGACGCCGACGACCTCGGCCATCAGCTGCGGGAGTCGGCCCGCCACCTCCCGAGGGAGGAGTCCGCGCTGCTCCGGGCCCTGCCCGCGCGGCTGTCCGACCACCGGCTCCGCCCGGACCGCACCCGTGGCACGGACGCGTACGACGTGCCGCTCGCGCGGTTCTCCCTGGCACAGACCGAGATCCGCCGGCTGCTGATGGGCGAGAAGCTGTACGACGGCCAGCCCGCGCTCGCGCTGCGGGAGCTGTACCAGAACGCCATGGACGCCTGCCGTTACCGGGAGATGCGGTTCAGGTACCTGCGCTCGCTCGGCAGGGAACCGGCCGCGTGGGCGGGCCGGATCCGGATCGAGACCGGCGAGGACGGCCGCGGACGCTACGTCGAGTGCGTGGACAACGGCGTCGGCATGACCGTCGACCAGCTCAAGAACACGTTCACCCGGGCCGGCCGCCGCTTCGACCAGTCCCATGCCTTCCGCCGGGAGCAGGCTGCCTGGCTGCGTCACGACAGCGCGCTGCGACTGTACCCCAACAGCCGGTTCGGCATCGGCGTGTTCAGCTACTTCATGCTCGCCGACGAGATGTCGATCGTGACCCGCCCGGTCGGCACGGACGGCCGCCCCGCCCGGACGGCCTGGCGCGTCGAGATCCCGGTCAGCGGCAGCCTCTTCCGGGTCCGGGAGGACGACGAGCAGGACGGGGCGATGCTGCCCGAGGGCGGCACCCGCGTACGGCTGTACCTGCGGCGCTCGAGCGCGCTGCCCGACGACTCCGCCGTGGCGGTGCTGCGCTCCCTGGTCCTGCTCAGCGAGTTCCGCCTGGAGGTGCGCGACCAGGACGGCACCGGGGAGACCTGGCGGCCGGGCCGCCTCAAGACGGGCGACGGGCCCGGCGAGTTCTCCACCCGGTTCGTCGTCGAGGCCGTGCCCGGCACGCTGTGGTGGGTCTCGGGCAACGGGGCGATCGTGAGCGACGGCATCGCCACGGACCAGCGGCCCTTCGGGTACGTGCTCAACCTGTCGGGCCCGCACGCGGGCGAGCTGAGCGTCAACCGCAAGAAGCTGGAGAAGTACGACGTCCTGTGGGCCCACGAACAGTTCGCGCGGGGCGCCCACGCACTCGCCACGGGAGCCACCCTCAGCCTGAAGTGGCTGTGGGAGCTGGAATCCCGGGAGCCCTCGATCGCCCGGGTGCTGTGGAAGGCCCTGCACGGGCGTCACGTCCCGGTGACGGACGAGTTCGGCCGGCGGATGGACCTCGACGAGGTCGGCTGGTTCAGGCTGGACAAGTCCCTCGACGCCGAGCGCCTGGAACACAAGGACAAGAAACTCTCGCAGGCGGTCCGGCCCTGGCGGCTGGCCGCTCTCGGCCCCGAGTTCCGTACCCGGAACCAGGCGGTCCCGCTGTCCCTGGAGGGCCACCCCGTTCCGCGTCCGGGCTGGTCGGGCATCGCGGCGGACGTCGGCGGCGACTGGCGTTCCGCGGTGCTGGCCGCTCATGAACAGGACATGACTCTGGCGGAGGTGCTCCGCGTGACGCGTGGCCTGCGCCTCGCACATCCACGCCTGGCCGGACCGGCCGTTGGCCGCGACGGTGACCTGGACTGGAAACCGGGCTTCACCGACTGGTGCGTCATGCAGGGGCTCCTGGGCAGCGAGCCCGATGCGCTGGACAGGCTCCGGGTCAGCGTCTGGGGGCAGTCCGTGCCCCGGAAGCGACGGGTCGCCGACGAGATGTACTACCGGCACGCCCCGGACGATCTCTCCGGGATCGTCCGCGCCTCCGCCCGCTTCGACACGCCCCTCGGGGAGCTGGCCGAGGCATGCGCCCGGTACGCGCCCTTCGTGGGCCGGCCGCTCGGTGACGTCCCGGCCCGGCACCGCGACCACGTCTGCTCGCAGGCCGAGCTAAGGCTTCTGTACCTGAAGGAGGACAAGCACCGGGCGCGGCCCGCGATCCACCCCTGGGACGTACCGGTGGTGGCCGCCGCGACCGGCCTCGGCACGGCCGAGGTGACGCGGCGGATGGCCGAGTTCGCGTGGCTGGGCCGCCCCGCGCCCGATCCGGTCCTGGCCGACCGATGGGACGCCGTGTCACCGGAGGTGTTCCCGGTCCTGCGTCACTACATCGGCCACGACGGCGCGGGCCGCCCCGTGCTGCCCTGGGCCGCCACGGTGGAGCTGGCCGCGGAGTGCGAACTCACCGTATGGGAGGCCGAACGCCTCCTGGCCCGCGAGACGGAGGCCCTCGGGGTCGTCCACCGCCGGCGCTACACCAGGCGCTCGCCCGGCCGGGACGTGGAGCCCTCCCCCGACACGGGCAACCTCGTACGGTGGCTGCACGACGCGGGCGTCCGGCTGGAGGACGGCGTCTCGCTGCGGGACCTGGCGTTCGTCCGCTCCCACGAGACGTCGTGGGAGGAACTGTCCTGGTACGCGGACGAGTTGCGGGAGGCCGGGGTACGGCTGCCCGACGCGGGAAGCCTGCTGCGCGCCTGGGACGACCTGCCGACGCCCAGCAGGTACGCGTTCTCCGGGGAGGACCCCAGCTGGGTGGGCGCCGACTATCCCGTGCCGGCGACCTCGGCCGTGCTGTTCACCGGCAGCCAGCGGCTCCGGCAGAAGCTGTCGATGCTGTGGGACACCGCGCACCGGGAGGCCCGGAAGCTCGGGCTGGGCGCCGGCCTCGTCGCCCCGCGCCCGCCCGGGGAACTGGGGGAGTTCACCCCGACCTGGGACGAGACGGCGGTGCTGATCGACACCGGCCCGGACGAGGACCACGACTACGAGTGGTGGGAGACCCCTCGCTGGGCCCCGCTCACCGCGAAGGGGCTCGTGGACTACGCCCGCAGCCGCACCCTCGGTGCGCGGGCGGCGTACCGGGCACTGGCTCCCTTGCGGGCCGTCGGCGCGCTCGTACCGGAACTGTCCGAGGAGGACCAGGCCGCTCTGCCGGACGACGTGCCCACCGCCCACGACGCGGTCGCCGTCGACCCGGAGTACCGCGTCTCCCCGCCCGGGTCCCCGCTGCTGCCGCTCGACCTGGTCGGCATCGCCGGCCGGCTCGGCGAGTCCGTACGGCACACCTGGCAGCGGCGCATCACCCCCTACCTCTCCCTGGAGGAGGAGCCGCCGTCGATCACCGGTGTCCCCGATGTCGTACCCCGCTGGCAGGACCTGGCGATCCTCTCCGCACACCTCGACGGCCGGCTCCCGCAGGCGGCCGGGCCGGTCGGCCGGGACCGGATCGAGCGGTGTGCCCGGGCCGTGGACGAGACGCCCGAGTGGGTGCGCGGGCGGCTGGAGGTGTACGCGGAGATGTTCGGGCTCCGGTTCGAGCCCGCCGACGCCCCCGGAGAGCAGGCCGGGGAACGGGAGGAGACAGCGTGACGCGGGCCGGTCGGCACGATCACGGCGTGCCGTACGCCGAGGTGGACGCCGGTGACGTCGACGCCGCCCTGTTCACCCAGGAGCCCGCCCCGGACGGACGCGGAGTGATCGTCTCGGGGAGGTGCCCACGCTGTCACGGCACCACCCGGACGCTGTTCCCGTGGGCCCGGCCGGGCACCGGGTCGAAGGGCGGGCTGGGGCGGCTCTTCGGGAGGGGGACGACGAGCAGGGCGGAGGACGGGCCGGAGCCGCTGCTCGCGGAAGTGCACCTGTGCGAGTGCGGCCACGCCCACCCCCAGTGCCCCCCGGACACGCAGTACATCGGATGCGGCGCGAGCTGGCGGATACGACGGTGAGCACGCGTTCCGACCGCCGCTGGGCCGAACTCGCCCGCGAACTGGAGTTCACCAGGCTCCCGGAGCTGCGCCGGCAGGCGGAAGGGTGGCGCACCGGCCTCACCGGCCTGACGGCCCTGTTCGCGGTCCTCGTGCTGCTGAAGGGGCGGGACGACCTCGCCGACCTGCCCGAGGCGGCCCGCGCGGCCGCCACCGGGCTGCTGTTCACCGCTTTCGTGCTGCTGGTCGCGGGGTCCCTGCTGGCCGTACGGGCGGCGCACGGGACCGTGGAGCGCGAGATCCTCCTGGGCGGGCAGGCGCTGCGCCGCTGGACCGAACGGGAGGTGGCACGGGTGACCCGGGCCCTGGTCTGGGCCCGCTTGTGCTGCGTCCTGGGAGTGGTCCTGGTCGTCGGAGCGCTGTTCGTCGCCTGGGTGACGACGCCCGGTTCCGCCGGGCGGCCGGTGATCGTGAAGACCGGCACTGGCGTGCTGTGCGGCGAACTCGTGCGCGCCGACCGGCACCACGTGGAGATCCGCTCCGGCACGAACGGCAAGGTGTCGGTGCCCTGGTCGGCCGTAGCGAGCCTGGAACCCGGCGAGGTCTGCGAGAAGGCACCGTAGCCCGGACCCCGTGTGCCCACGCTTATCCGGTTGCCGCCGTCGGCGCCGCCGGACAGGAAGCTCGCATGCTGAAGGGCGGGAAGGTCGGGCTCAGGGCCCGGCACGAGGACGACATACCGGTGCTGCGGGCGGAACCCTACGACGACGTGGTCACCCACTCGCGGGCCGAGGGCCGGCCGTGGCGGCCGGTCACGCCCGGCGCCGGGCGCGCGCCGTTCACGGTGGACGACACAGACCAGGGCAACGCCCAGTTCTCCGTGGTGGAGCTGGACACCGGCGCGCTGGCCGGCTCCGCGGTGCTGTGGGGAATCGACACCCACCACCGGTCCGCGCACGTCGGGCTGGGGCTGCTGCCGTCCGCCCGCGGCAAGGGCTGCGCCACCGACGTGGTCGCGGTGCTGTGCCACTACGGCTTCGTGGTGCGCGGCCTGCACCGGCTGCAGATCGAGACACTGGCGGACAACACCGCGATGCCGCGCGCCGCCGAGCGCAACGGCTTCGTCCGCGAGGGCGTGCTGCGCTCCGCGGCGTGGGTGATGGGCGAGTTCCTGGACGAGGTGCTGCTCGGACTCCTCGCCCCCGACTGGACCCCGGACGCGCGGCGCTGGCCCTGTCGCGGCCTCCGCCTCCGCCTCTGTCCTCCCTTCGTCCGCAGACGTCCCGGCAGCCGCTTCCCGTCACGCCGGACGCACCCCCTTGAACGGCGAAAAGGCGCTGTTCCACGGGCTTCGGAACGCGAGTTAGCGTGAAGCCCCGGCAAACCAGGCTGGTCTGACAAGCACTCGGCGGGGCCGCCCGCGGGGGCACTCAGGAGGCGCCGTGCCCGACGACCGCGACTTCCGGGAACTGCTCGGCCGGCTGTCCGCCAAGTCGAGCAGTGATTACCACAACCCGTGCACCACGTTCGCCTGGCCGCCCGCACTGCCCGGGGACGAGTACTGGTTCTCGCCGGAGCTGCTGTCCGTGCACGGTACGGAGTACGCCGACGAGCTGAGCGACGAGCAGCTGTGCGCCCTCAGCCGCTGGGAGAGCGTCAACTTCTACAGCCTGAACATCCACGGCATCCGGGAACTGCTCATCGAGGTGATGCGGCGCGTCCACACGCCCGGCTTCGAGGTGCCGCCCGAGTCCTTCCACCACTTCGTCGGTGAGGAGAACGAGCACATGTGGCTCTTCGCCGGCTTCTGCCTCAGGTACGGCGGCCGGATCTACCCGGACGAGAAGCTCCGGCCGCCCTCCGCCGGCCAGGACCCGGCGCTGGAGAACTTCCTCGTCTTCGCCCGGATCCTGCTCTTCGAGCAGATCGTCGGCCACTACAACGTACGGCTGGCGGCGGACACCCGGCTGCACCCGGCCATCCGGCAGCTCAACCGGATCCACCACCAGGACGAGAGACGGCACATCGCGTTCGGGGTGCGGCTGGCCCGGCTGCTGTGGGAGCGGCTGACGGAGTCCGGGCTGGACGAAGACGGGCGCCGGACCGCCGGCCGCTGTCTGTCGGAGTACCTCCGCGCGACCATGGCGTCCTTCTACAGTCCGGCCGCCTACCGTGACGCGGGCCTGGCCGACGGGCTCGTGCTGCGCAAACGGCTCCTGGACCACCCGGCACGACAGGCCGCGCACGCCCGGGTGCTGCACAAGGCGACCGGCTTCCTGCACAGGATCGGGGTGCCGGTGACCGTGTGACCCCCGTCCCGGCCGGGCGGGTCAGCGGGAGCCGCCCGGCCCGGGGTCGTTGAACGTGATCCCGGAGAAGTCACGCCCCTGGAGGACCGGCCCGTTCTGCGTCCCGCCGCTGATCGTGTTGCTGGTGTCCCCCTGGCCGGTCTCCAGCCTCCGCGCCTCCTCGTGCCAGCGCGTCAGGCCGGCCAGAAACCACGGGTCCTGCTCCGCGCGCAGTCCGAGGACCTCGCTCAGCGCCCGCGCCCGCGCGACATCGTGGGGAGCCTCGGCCAGGGAGACCAGTTCCGCCTCTCCGGCCACCGGCTCCGGCGCCTCTCCCCCGTCGGGCCTTCGCCGCACCAGCCCGCTCAGCGCCGCCCACAACTGCCGCCCGGCCTCACCGGCCGCCCCGGTCGCCATCGTCACCAGGAGTTCCGCCGAGATCGAGTCCATGAGCGCCATGGTCCCAGAACGCGCGTCCCGTGGGGAGAAGGCGACCGGCCCCTTCTCTCGGGGCGGGAGGGGCCGGTGCGCGCGGTTACGATGCAATGTCGGAATTTGCCTCTGTCATATGCCCGCGCTCGGAGAGGTAGCCACCGTGCGGCGAAAAATACGCGATACAGGACAAGGTGACGGCGGCCAACATTACGAACCTAAATTTCACAGTTCTCCCTGGGCACGAAGGACACACTGGGGGCGCAGGCCGAGCACAGCTCCACCACGGAATGCGGCGGCAGCGCTTCAGATGGTTATCTTAGCCCCGGCCGCGCCTCGACTTTCGCGCGCCAAAGGGGGAGCGGGGAACTTATCCGCATCGAAAGCCGGAGCGGCCTTCCTTACCGCCCAGGCTCATCGAGCGTGCCGCGCAACTCCACCAAAGCGCGGGCGGCGCGGTCCTCCTCGGCCCGGGCCCCGAGCCGCTGGCTGACCCCAAGGCTCTGCTCCAGGTGTGCCACGGCCTGAGCCGTGCGCCCCGTCTCACGCTCCGCCAGCGCGAGGTCGTAGAGCACATCGGCCTCCTCGCCTGCCGCCTGGATCCGGCGGATCACCGCGAGAGCGGCGACGTGCAGGGAAAGGGCCTGCTCACCGCGGCCGGCCGCGCGGTGGGCCCGGCCGATCCCGTTGAGGGTGAGGGCCTCGCCGCGCTGGTCGCCCACGGCTCGCATCATCTCCAGGACCCTGTCGTACAGGGCGAGGGCCTCACCGGTCCTGCCGAGCGTGTCCAGGACGCTCGCCAGATTCATCTGCATCGTGGCCCGGTCCCTTTTGTTTCCCATTCCCTCCGCTATGCCGATCGCCTCGCGATAAGCGTCCTCGGCGGCCTTCAGATCCCCCGTTCGCTGGCACAGTTTCGCGATGTTGTTCAGCGTGCTGTAACGACCCCGCCCATCCCCGATTTCCGTGAAGCCGGCCAGCGCCGAAGTGAAACACTGCAATGCCTCACGATTTTCCGAAAGGTGGAGGTGGGTAATACCCAGCAAGTTCCTGCTGCGCGCAATATTCCGCTTGTTGTCCGTTCGCAACAGGAAATGCAGCGATTCCTTTTGAAGTTCCTGCGCCCGAGCGTACTGCCCCGTCTGCCACAGCGGAATCGTCAATTGGTGGACGCACTCGCTCTGCAGCTCCCATTCCCCGAGGGAGCGCGCTGCCTCCAGGGCCTCGCTCGCGGCCGCGATCGCCTCCGCGTAGCGGGAGCTGTGGGTGTAGACGGCGCCGAGGTCGAGCAGGGCGCGGGCCCTGGCCGCGCTGTCACCTGCGGATTCCCAGTGGGCGACGGCTCGCCGAAGCAGCGGCTCGGCCGTGAGGACGTGCCCCTCCATGTCCAGGAACCCGGCCAACACATGTACGGCAATGGCCAGTTGACGCTCGTTTCCGTGATGCGCGAGCCAGTCCAGGATGTCGAGCAGATTTCCGCCCTCGGAGATCAGCCATTGCTCGGCCGCCTGCGCGTCGGCGAGTTCCGGACATGACACAACGGGAGGATCTGTAAAGTCGGCGATCCGCAACCGGAACGGATAAGCCAGCCGGTCAGCGCGGTCCGCAGTGGTGACGTAGTGATCGACCAGGGCACGCACCGCCCGTCGGCAGTCGTCCTCGGACTCCACGTCACCGGCTTCCATCAACGAGCGGGCGTAGTCGCGCAAAAGATCGTGGATGGCGAACCGGTACGGAGACTTTTCGGAGACCAGGTGATGCGCCAGGAGTTCTTCCAGCACACGCCCGGCCACCGGGACGGACAACCCGGTCAGCGCCGCCACCGCGTGCGGCGTGAATTCCGTGCCGACATGCAGCCCGATGCGCCGGAAGACCAGTTGCTGCTCCGCGCTCAGCGCACGGTAGGACAGGTCGAAGACCCGCACCATCGCCCGTTCCCCGTCCTGCAGTTGGGCCAGGTGCGTGCCGCCGGTGCGCAGTTGGCACAGCAGGTCGGCGGTGCCCCACGAGGGCCGGGCGAGCAGCCGGCTCGCGGCGATCTCGATGGCCAGGGGCAGGTAGCCGCACATCCGGACGATCTCGGCGACGTCCGACTCGTCGGTGCCGGGCCGCAGCCCCAGCCGCCTGGCGAACAGCGCGATCGCGTCCTCGGGCGGCAGCACGTCGAGGGAGACGGGCCGTACCCCGGGAAGCCCGGGGAGCCGGCGGCGGCTGGTCACGACGACCGCCGCCGGGGAGGCTCCCGGGAGCAGCGGGCGGACCTGCTCGGATCCGGCGGCGTCGTCCAGGATCACCAGCATGCGGCGGTCCCGGGCCGTCGCCCGCCACAGGGCGACCAACTCGTCCGTGTCGTGGGGGAGTTCCTTGGCGTCCAGGCCGATGAGCCGCAGCAGTTCGGTGAGGGCCCGGGCCGGTGTGGTGACCGTGCGGTCGGGGTGGGCCCCGCCCAGGTGCAGGAAGATCCGCCCGTCGGGGAAGCGGTCCCGTAATCGGTGTCCCAGATGGACGGCGAGCGCCGTCTTGCCGACGCCGCCCATCCCGTCGATCGCCTCCACCGTGACGACCACGCCCGGACTGCCCTGGCCCTCGCAGAGCGCCGAGGTGAGCCGGCGCAGTTCCTCGCGCCGGCCGACCCACGGCACGTCCCTCGGGAGGTTGTCCGGGACCCGGTGGGCGGGCCGCGCGGGTTTCTTCTCGTCGGCACCGGTGCGCCTCAGCAGGGCCGCGGCCGGGGTGCCGGACAGGATGCCCTGGTGGACGCGGTGCAGGCCGCGTCCGGCGTCGAGGCCGATGTCGCGCACGACGCGCTGCCGGGTCCGCTGGAGCAGCCTGGTGGCCTCGGCCGTGCGGTCGCAGCCGTACAGGGCGATGGCCAGCCGCTCGGCCAGTGCCTCGTCCACCGGATGCTCCTCCGCCAGGGGCAGCAGCACGGGCACGGCGTCGGCGAACTTGCCGTCGCCCAACAGGATCTCGGTACGGGTCATCGCGGCCGCGAGGCTGGTCTCGCCGACGGCGGTCCGCAGGTGCTCCGCCCAGGAACCGGCGATCCCGGCCAGCGGTTCGCCGCGCCACAGCCCGTCCGCCCGGTCCAGCAGGCGCAGGGCGGCCTCCTGGTCGTCGCTCTCCCTGAGGGCACGTGCCTGGTGGACACAGCTCTGGTAGCAGCGCAGGTCCACCCGGTCCGGGTCGACCTGCAGGACGTAGGAGTTGGTGCGGCTGGTGATCGGGGGTGCGTCGCTGCCGGCGATCCGCAGGGAGGCGCGGATCCGGGAGACGTGCGCGTGCAGCGCTTCCCGGGCCTTGCCGGGCGGATGGTCGTCCCAGACCCGGTGGATCAGGGTGTCCACGCTCACGGTGCGGCCCGCGTCCCACGCCAGGGCGGCCAGGGTGAGCCGGGTCTTCGTCGAGCGGAGATCACCGCGCCGGCCGGCCGCTCGTACCTCGACCGCTCCTGAGAGCCGAATCTCGAACTCCACCAGCGTCCTCCCGCCGGTAGGGCCTGCTCCGGGTTTTCGAGAGTGTCATGGAGGCGCTCCCACAGGCCATAACCGGAACCGAGGAGCCCAAAATTGACCGATAAATAATCTCTTCCGCTCCCACCGTTCCCGCGGTTTCGTTCCCTTCCCTCCCGGAGCGGGGAGTGATTCCTCCAGGAGTCGAAAGGAGTCACTCGTGGGAGCTTCTCCTTCGGACACGCAGCAGGCGCTGCTGGCGGCCCTGGCCGCCATCGGTGCCGACCCGGAAGGCCCCGCCTGGCGCGAGCTGGCCCGGGTCGTGGACACCGCGGCGCGTGCGGACGCGACGCCGGCCCGGCTCTGGCCTCCCGACACGGCGGGCCCGTACCGGCCGGAGGCACCCCCCTGGCAGGAGTTCGCGCGGGAGCTGGCCGCCGTCGCCCTGCGGGACCCGGCGACGCGGAGCGCGCTCACCGACTGGTTACGGCGGCACACCCCGTCCCCACCGCCGCCCCCGACCCCACCGCGTCCGGCACCCGGTCCGGCGCCGGGCTCGACCGCCAACGCCATCGGCGGGAACGCGGTGCTCCACGGCCCCAGCGTGCAGGCCCGTGACATCCACGGAGGCATCCACTTCCACCCGCCCGCCGAAGCGCCCCGCCCCCGGCCCCCGGTCCCCCGCCAGCTCCCGCCCGTGACGGCACGGTTCATGGACCGGGAAGCGGACCGCAGGGCCCTGGACGCGCTGCGCGCCCAGCACCCCGCGCACGCGGCCCAGGTGGTGGTGGTCAGCGGGCTCGCGGGCGTCGGGAAGACCACGTTCGCCTGCCACTGGCTGCACGCGCACGCCGACAGCTTCCCCGACGGCCAGCTGTACGCCGACCTGGCCGGAGGGGCCGCCGACGGGGAGAGCGGGCCGGCCTCGCCCACCACCGTCCTGGAGGCCTTCCTGATCGCGCTCGGCGTGTCCTCACCACCGGCCGGCACCGCGCAGCGCAGCGCGCTGTGGCGTTCGCTGACCTCGGGGCTGCGGCTGGCCGTGCTGCTGGACAACGCCTTCACCGCCGCCCAGGTACGTCCGCTGCTGTCCGGTTCGCCGACCGGGATCACCTTGGTCACCAGCAGGAACAACCTGACCGGGCTGCGGGTCGACGGGGCGTCCGTGCACCGGCTGGAGGGGCTGCCCGCCGAGTCGGCCGTACAGCTGCTGGCCGTCGGCGGCGGGGCGCGGGTGGCCCGGGAGCCGGCCGCCGCGCACGAGGTGGTCCGGCTGTGCGGCGGCCTGCCGCTGACCGTCGGCCTCGCCTCCGCGCAGCTCGCGATCCGCCCGCACCATTCCGTGTCCGCCCTGGCCGACCGCCTGTCCCGGGGGCAGGGGGCGGTCGATCTGCTGCGTATCGACGGGGAGGCCGTGATGCGTACCGCGCTGGACATGGCGTACGACGTGCTGCCGGAGGCGAGCGCCAGGCTGTACCGCCGGATGGGAGTGCTGCCCACGGACCGCCACGACCTGCGGATGCTGACCGCCGTCGCGGCCGACGACACGCCACCGCGGGAGGCGGAACACGACACCGACATCGCCGTCCAGGCCCTCGTGGAGGCAAACCTGGTGGAGGAGACGGGGCCGGGCGTCTACCGGCTCCACGACCTCGTCCAGCCGCACGCCCGCCGGCTCGGCGAGGAGCGCGAGGACCCCGCCCGGCGCACGGACGTACTGCGCCGGTTCGTCGGCTGGTGTCTGTCCACCGCGGCGTCGGCGGAGCACATCCTCACCCCGAGCCACCGGCTGCCCGGCCACGACCTGCTGCCCGGCGCGTCGGTTCCGCCCACCCCGCTCGACGGCCCCGACGAGGCGCTGGCCTGGCTGGACACCCACCGCAACGGGCTGATGGGCGCCGTCCGGCACTGCGCGCGGGCCGGCTGGCACACCTCCTGCTGGCGGCTGACGGACCTCATCTGGCCCCTCTTCGTACGGCTCCGCCCCACGGAGATGTGGATCGAGGCCCACCGCCTCGGTCTCCGGGCGGCCCGGGAGAGCGGTTCCCGGGCCGGGGAGGGCCGCATGCTCACCTCCGGCGCGATCGGCCTGCGCAACGCCGGGCAGTACGCGGAGGCGGCCGACTGGTACCGGCAGGCACTGGAGATGGCCACCGCGGACGGGGATGTACGGCAACAGGCCCAGGCCCTCAGCGGACTCGGGCACATCGCCCTGCTGACCGACGGGCCCGACGAGGCACGCGGCCACTTCGAGCGGGCCCTGCGGCTCAGGGAGTCGATCGGCTACCGGCGCGGGGCGGCGCTCACCCGGCGGCGCCTCGGCGAGACCGAGCTGGCCGCCGGCGACCCGGCCACGGCCGCCGCCCACCTGCGGCGGGCGCGGGCGGACCTGGACGCCCTGGGGGAAACCTACGAAGCCACCCGGGTGCTGGCCCTCCTCGGGCACGTCCTGGTCCGTGCCGGGGACTTCGGGGAAGGCACCTGGCTGTTACGGGAGGCGCTGCCCCGCTTCCGCGCGGGCAGCGCCCGCTCGGAGCACTGGGAGGCGCGCTGCCTGGAGTGGCTGGGGCAGGCCGCCGAGTCGTGGGGCCACCGGGAGGAAGCGGGCGGCCATTACGCGGCGGCCCGCGACCTCTTCCGGCGGCTGAGCCCGGCCGACGCCGACCGCCTGGACGACCGGCTGCGGCAGCTGTGATCACCGCCGCGGCCGGCCCGTCCGGCCGGCCCCGCGTCAGCCGGGGAACGCCGGCACGACGGCGCGCAGCGCGCCCGGCACACCCCCGGCGGCCACCCAGGCGTGCAGCACCGAGGCAACCGCCTGGGGCGAGGCCGGGGCCCGGGGCCCGCCCCGCTCCAGCCGGGCGCACCACGGGTCACCCGCCGCCCGCCGCACACCGACCACGCAGCCCGCGCCGAAGCCGGGCACGACGGCGGCAAGACACCCCGGATGCTCCGCGAGCAGGACCCGCACCCGCCGCCGGGCCTCCGTGACCGCCCTGGGCACCCGGCTCACCAGCACGTCGGCGTGGACCCTCAGAGCCTCCGGCCCGTCCGCGTCCGCCCACAGATGCGTGTCACACGGCAGCCGGCCGGGCGGATGGAGACACGGGGAGGGATGCCGGTACGCACACCCCCGCTCCGTGACGGGCAGCGCGTCGAACCGGACGAGGGCCGGGCCGTGCGCCGCCCGCGTACGCCAGACGACGCAGGCCGGCCCGCCCCGGAAGCCGGCCTCCCGGGGCGGGGCACCGGTGTGCGGCGGACGGAAACAGACGGTGGCCCACGCGGCCCCCGGCTCCGCGTCCCGGACGGCCGCGGGGCGGGCGGCCGACGCGTCCGCCCGGGCGATCGGCGACCGGCGGATCACCGCGCCGCTCCCCGTCCGGCCGGAATCTCCCACTGCCGCAGCGAAGGCGGCGGCGGGGGCGGGGAGACGAGCGGCGGAAGGGCGGGTTCCCCCAGCCCCAGCAGCCGGTAGACGACCGCGCGCATCCGCCGGTGGAACTCGCCCGGCGCCGACGACAGCGAGGCGGTCACGTCGTCGTACTGCCCCCGACGGCGCATCTGTGCCGCGTACTCCAGCTGTTCGGCCAGCGGATACCCCGGGGCGATCACGGGCGCGACGGCGGTCAGCAGCGCGGTCGGGGAGTAGGCGGACACCTCCCGGCGGGGACCGGGCGTGAGCAGCAGCGTGGCCCGCGTCAGCGCGCCGTACACGGTCAGCGATCCGTGGTCGCCGACGATCCAGTCGGCCGCGATCAGCAGGGACTGCCAGTCGGCCTCCGGGGGCACCAGCGCGACGCCCCGGTCACGGCAGCCGGCCAGCCAACCGCGCACCTGCCACGTGCCGTGGCCCGCGAACACGTTGGGGTGGACCAGCAGCGCGACGCGGTAGCCGTCGTCCGGCAGCCCGGCGAGCAGCTGCGGCAGCAGGGCGTCGAGCCGCCCGAACGTCGAGGCCGGACCCCAGGTGGAGGTGACGACCACGAGACGCTGACCGCTCTCGATGCCCAGGGCACGGCGGTAGTCCTCGCGCAGTGGCAGGCCCGCCGTGATCCGGTCCACGCACGGGTCACCCACCACGTGCGCGACCGGAAGCGCCTCCGGGCACGACCGCGCCAGTTCCGCCACGTCCCGTTCGTGGGCGTAGGCGATCGCCGCCGGGACCAGGCGGCCTTCGTGCAGCAGATGCTGCCTGCTCAGCATCCCCGGTGTCCTCGGCTCCCCCGGGGCGAGCGCGCTGACGTCGGTGAGCAGTTTGATGTGCCCCGCCCCGTGCGAGACGCGCAGGACCGGAGCGCGCAGTTCGTGCACACCGCGGGACCCCGCGGCCAGTGCCAGGTCGAACTCCGTGCGTAGGGCCTCCTCCCAGGGCACCGTGGTGATGCCCAGTTCGTGCAGGTACTGCGTGACCCCGCTGCCGAAGGCGTGCGGGGCGGCGGTGAACACCAGCTGGACGCGCAGGTCGGACTCCAGCAGACCGAAGACTTCCTGGAGGCGTTGGGCGAACGTCACGGTGTGGACGACCACCAATACCCTTTTGCAGTCTCGTACGGTCAGCCAGTGCCCCTGCTCGATCAGTGCTGGTTTCGTGGTGCTGACGGACATGCGATCCCCCATCGCTCGTCGCCGCGTTCAGCGGTCGACAGGGGACTTCCCGGCCCGGAAGGCACTTTCCTTGCAGGGTCCTTGCAACTCCCTTGCGCGGCCTCCGGGCGGGGCGCCCGTGTCAGCTCCGGGCGAAGAACTCCACCTCCGCCAAGGCCAGGTGACGGCCCTGGGACAGGCCCGCCGGGGAGTTCAGCACCAGGCGTACCGTGGTGACATCGCTGAATCCGGTGGGGATCGTCTGCGGTCCCGGCTTGTCGGCGAGGGTGATCCGCTTGCGGTGCACCTCGCCGTCGCGCGTGGTGATCTCCATGTCCATCCGGAGCGCGCGCGCCTCGTCGGCGTAGGCCTCGGGGGACTTGGACGCGCCGTTGGTGATGATCACGTCGACCAGCCGGAACGGCTCACCGAAGGTGTACGTCACCGACGCGCCCGGCGCGGGTGCGCCCCAGTAGTGGTTGCTCACCCCGTCCGTGGTGTTCCTCGCCGGGTGTCCGGACAGCTCGGCGCTCGCCTTGATGCCCACCGGGGTCACGGCCTTGGGCTTGCCCAGCTTGTCCCGGGTGTCCTCGAACAGGGCACGTCCGGCCGGCAGCAGGAAGAGACCGGCCGCGCACAGCGCCACCAGCAGTCCCAGGATCACCAGCAGCCGCACCCCTCGGCCCGAGCCGGCCCGCACCTTGCGGCGCAGCGGCCACACCGTCCGCCACCACGGCAGCGGGGCCGGCTTCACCGCCGGGGTCAGCTCGGCCGCGCAGCGGCGGCAGAAACGGCGGCCCGGCGGGTTGGGCGTACCGCAGGACGGGCACGGCCTGCCCGCCACCTCCTCCGGCGTCTCCACGGGCCGTACGACGGGGCGCGGGGCCACCGGCTTCGCCGGGCGTACGGGCAGCACGGCGTCCGGTCCCGGCCCCTCCGGGGCGGGCGCGGCCGGGGAGCGCGGACCCGGTGCGTCCGGCGCCGACGGGACACGCGGCCCTACGGGGGGCTGCGCTGCCGCCGCGGGCTTCGGGTGCCGGGGCTGGGCCGGGGGTGTGGCCGCGGTGGCGGGGGTGGTGCGGTCGGGGCGGCGGGGGACGTCGGCGGGCGCGGGTGCGGGGGGCTCGGTGGGTGTGGCTGCCGAACGGCGCGGCACGGACGGAGCGTTGGCGGATGCGCTCGATGAACCCTGCGCCTCGGCCGGTGGGCCGGCGGGCGCGGCCGACGCACCTCGGGTGCCGGCCGAGGAGTCGGTGTGCGCGACCGACGAACCCCGCGAGCCCGGTCCGGAGTCGGTGGGCCCGGCCGACGAACCACGGGCGGCGGACGGGGACTCGGCAGGCGAGGCAGCCGAACCCCGCACGCCCGCCGGGGAATCGCCGGACGCCGCTGTCGGACGGCGCGCGTCGGCAGACGACTCCGTGTCCGTCGCCCCCGAACCGGACGGCGCCGTGCGGGACGTGGCTCCGGCCTCCCCCGACGGCGTACTCGCGGGTTCAGCCCGGTCAGGGGTGGCGGCCGGAGGCTCGTTCCCGGGGCGGGTGCTCCCGGCCGGCCTCGGTTCCTCCCCCCTTGCCCCGTCCTGCCCAGCCCCCTCCTGCCGCGACTCCTCCGGCTTCGTCTCGCCGCGCGCCCGGCCCGTCAGGCGGGAGCGCAGCGACGAGCCGCGGGGCGACGGCGCGGGACGCGCCGGCTCGTCCGCCGGGGCGGGGTCCGGTGCGGGGTCGGCGGCCGGGGGCTCCGGGGCCGGGTCCGGGTCGGGGTCCGAGGGGGTGGGACGCGCGGGTGTGCTCGACGCCGCACTGGTGTCCGACCAGCCCAGATACGTACCGCAGTTGCCGCAGAAGTCGTCCGTGGGGCCGTTCGACGCCCCGCACGAGGGACACGCGCGCATGGCGTCACCTCCCTTCGTCGGTGGGCGGACCGGACAGGATCTCCACCCGGCAGTCGGTGTGCACCGGGCACATCACCCGGACGATCTCGCGGACCCGGGCCGGGTCCACTCCCGGCCCGTCGGCGGCCCCCTCCGCCGGCCACACCCGCACCACGGGCCCCGCCCCGGACTCCGGCGGCAGGTCCGTGTCCGGCGTCGCCGACCAGATCGCCGCGCCCGCGCCGGTCACCTCCGCGCGGACGCCCAGGGCGAGCCGCAGCGCCTCGGTCAGGCCCCGGACGGTGCCGCGCCAGCGGTGCAGCTCCATGGCGCGGGTGACGGCCTCGCGCCGCTGTTCCTCGGGCCAGTGGGGGTCGTCGGTGGCGCCCACCCAGGACCCGAGCCAGGTCAGGAAGTCGGCCGGGGCCACCCGGGGGTCGAGGTAGGCGGGCAGGGTGTCCAGGGTCAGGAAGACGGGGGCCAGGACGGTGTCCAGGCCGGCGGTGAAGCGCTGGGCGAAGTCGTCGTCGGCGTACAGGGCCGGCAGCTGTTCGCCGATCGGGTGACGGCTCGGCAGGCCGGGGACGGCGGCGCGGCTCATCGTCCGCCCTCCGGGTCCACGGCCGTGACGACCACCTGGTGCTGGTACGAGAAGACCAGCGCGCCCTGGGCCAGGTCGATGCGGTCCGTCGGGGCGCCGCGCCGGCCGGTGATCGGGTCGGCGGGGAAGAGGCGGATCTCCTCCACCAGCGCGGTGCCGATGGCGCGTTGCAGCACACCGAACAGCTCGCCGTACTGCACCGGCCGCCCGAACGGCCAGCCGGTGCCGTCGAGGCCGCCGTGCAGCGGGTTCAGGTGCCGGTACAGCGCGGCGAGCGCCGCGTCGCGCACCCGGTCGGTGTCGCCCGGGGCCGCGGCGAGCCGGGTGACCACGGTGACGCCCTGGTAGACCGGCGGCTCCACCACCAGACGGGTGCCGATCAGGCGCCGCTCGTCCAGGGACGCGGTGATCGCCTGGAGTACCTGGTCGGAGGGGATCAGCTGCTCGAAGCGGAGCCGGTCGTCGCCCTCGTCGGCGACCGCGTCCGGCACCACCAGGACCCGTACCGCGCCCGCGCCCTGAGCCGCGGGCAGACAGCGCACCCGGCGCACCGAGGGCGCCGCCTGGCGGCTGATGATCTCGTAGTCCTCGGCGGTCACCGCGCGCTCCTGCATGCGCAGTGCCTGCGGGGCGCGCAGCTTGGCGTTCTCGATGGTCTCCCCGGCGACCCCGCCGCGCGCCGCCTCCCGGTTGGTGATCCGGGCGACGTACGGCACGGAGCTGCGCAGCACGGAGATCGCGCCGCGGGCGACGTTGCCGGCCGGGCCGCCGCCGGTGCGGTAGCGGGCCACCCTGATCCGCGCGCCCTTGGGCGGCACGGCGCCGCACTGGCGCAGCGTGCCGTCCGGCTCGCGCAGCGCGGGCGGGAAGCCGAACTCGCCGGTGGTGGCGTCGACCCTCACGTGCCGGTCGGCGGGCCCGGAGCGGCCGAAGTGCTCGACCACCTCCCAGCGCTGCCAGCCGTCGGCGGTGGACACCTCCACGACCGGGGGTTCGCGGTCGAGCAGGACCGGCGGGCGGCCCAGCCGGAACGTCTGCCCGGGCACCCCCTCGGAGGTGCCGAGCGGCACGTCGGTGACGGTCTCGGCGTGCTCCACGGTCATGGTGCCGCCCACGGTGAACACCGCGGCCTCGCGCACGGTCGGGGACTCGGAGTAGAACGGCTGGCCCGGCTCCGGCTCGGTGACCCGGCAGCGCAGCCAGCCGGCCCGGGTGCCGCCGATCACGGAGGCGGTGTGCCCGGCCGGGACGTACACGATGACCTCGCCGGGCCGGTTGAGTCCGCCGGTGGTGTCCGCGCCGGTCTCGCACACCCGCCAGCCGCCGCCGTCCCACGCCTCCCACACCAGCGGGGGCTGGCGCGGGTCCACGCCGACGCCCTCCACCCGGCTGTCCAGGCGTACGGCGACGATGCACCGGGGCACGGCCGTCGGCAGGCCGAACAGCAGGGCGTCGCCCGGCTCGGGCGCGGCCTGGAAGCAGGGGATGTCGCGGCCCTCGGAGAGCGTCCCGGTCCGGTCGGTCTGCTCGCCGGTGCGGTGCGCGGTCACCAGGCGCGTCAGCTCGCTGGGCAGGATGTCCAGGTGGTCCGTGGTGGTGAAGACCACGGAGTCGTCGCTCTCGCCGCGCGCGGTGGTCACCTCCGTGCCGGTGGGCAGCTCGACGGTGTCGGGCTGCGGTGCCGACAGCCAGAAGTCGACCTCGGCGACGGCGGCGGCCGGCGGGAACAGCCGGATGCCGAGCAGGTCGAGGAAGGCGGTGTAGTTCTTGTCCGGGACCCGGTTCAGCCGGTACAGCAGCTGGTCCACCAGGTAGGCGAACGTCTCGATCAGGGTGACGCCCGGGTCGGAGACGTTGTGGTCGGTCCACTCCGGCGCGCGCTGCTGCACGTACCGCTTGGCCTCGTCGACGAGTTGCTGGAACCGCCGGTCGTCCAGGTTCGGGGAGGGCAGTGCCATCAGTCCGTGCCCCTGTCCTCGGCCCCCTCCTCGGAGGGGATGGTGTAGAAGGGAAAGACCAGGTTGCGCCGGTCGTTGGTGGAGCGCACGGTGTAGTGCACGTCGATGTAGAGGGTGCCGTCCTCGACGGCGTCGAAGGCGACGACCACGTCGTCCACCGAGATGCGCGGCTCCCAGCGTTCCAGGGCCTCGCGCACCTGCTGCGCGATGCGTCCGGCGGTGGCGCCGTCACCGGGGGCGAAGACGTAGTCGTGGATGCCGCAGCCGAACTCGGGGCGCATGGGGCGCTCGCCGGGCGCGGTACCGAGCACCAGGCGGATCGCCTCCTCGATCTCCCGCTCCCGTTCGACCAGGGCGATGCCGCCGGTCGGGCCGACCCGCAGCGGGAACGCCCAGCCGCGGCCGATGAACCGCTCGCTCATCACAGGCCCCCGATCAGGACGTTGAGGGCACCGGTCACGATCGTGGCGCCGCACGAGGTCTTGTCGCGGGCCCGCGCGGCCGGCAGCCCGCCGATCAGGACGGTGGCCGCGAGCGGGTTGGGCATGATCACGTTGGCCGGGCCCATGACCGCGTGCGGCGGCATCGCGCAGGTGTGCTGGCTGCCGACGACGGCGGCGGGCCGGCCGCCGATCAGCACGCGGGCCACGGTCGCGGCGGTGCCGGGCGGCGGGGTGGTGATCACACCGCCGTGACTGGTGGGGTCACCGGTACGGGCTGCGGCCGGCATGCGTTGCTCCTCGGAAGGTTCGGTTGACTGCTGGGGGTGACGGGTCAGTTGATGCGGATGAGCTTGGCCTTCAGGACGCCGAGCAGGCCGCCGTCGACGGTGACGTCCGAGCTGCCGGTGACGCTCACCGACCGGCCGCCGACCTTCACGCCGACCCGGCCCTGGATGTCCACGTTCCGGCCCGACACGCTCACATCGCCCCGGCCCGCGTCCAGGGTGATGCCCTTGGCGTCGAGCACGACGGAGGTGAGGGGCTGCCGGCCCCTGGCGTACACCGTCAGCTCGATCCGGTCGCGCCGGTCGTCCAGGAACACCTCGAGGCGTTCGTCGGCGGTCCGCAGGCGCAGCCCGGACGGGCCCGGGGCCCTGGCGTCCAGCAGCTCCACCCGGTGCCCGGAGCGGGAGACGAGGGAGCGCCGGTTGACCTTGCCGGTGGTGCCGTCGATCAGCGGGACGTCGTGCGGGGAGGGCTTGTCGACGCCGTTGTACAGCCCGCCGATGACGTACGGGCTGTCCAGCAGGCCCTGTTCGAAGCCGACCAGGACCTCGTCGTTGACCTCGGGGCTCACCACGCCTCCGCCGCCCTTGCCGCCCCACTGCACGGTGCGCACCCAGTCGGTGGTGTACGTGTCGTCCAGCCAGGGGAACCGCAGCTTCACCGCGCCGCTCTCGGCGCCGCCCGGCTCCCGCACGTCCGTGACCACGCCGATCGCCAGCCCCGGCATGCGCGGGCCGCGGCTCGGCGCGTTGGCGCCGGTCACCAGGCCGGTCAGGGAGCGGTCGGGGCTGGCGCTCACCCACACCGTGGTCCGGTAGCCGCCGTGCGGCTCCAGGACGTGCTGCACGGCCGTCGCCGTGTACTTGCCGGAGAACGCCGGGCCGACGTTGCCGAGCGCGACCGGCTTGCCCGCCCGCAGCCGCGGGTTGCCCTCGACCAGGGCCTCCAGGTCCGCGAAGCCGGCGCTCACCTGACCGGCGACGGCGTCGGCGACGGCGGTCGTCTCGGCCTGGGTGCGGTACGGGGTGTCGGTGACGGTCAGCTTGGACTGCCTGCCGAACCGGGCGGCGAACGCCGGGCTCAGTCCCGGCACCACCGTGTCGCTCTCCACCGACGGCTGCCGCGCCACCAGCGGGCGTTTCGTGGTGACGTCCCAGCCGCGCACCTCCACCTGCGCGGCGCCGTCCGCCGCCGACAGCGAGGCCCGCAGCGCCAGCAGGTTCCGCCCGTACTCCAGCACCATCGGGTTCCGGGTGGCCGGCGTGTCCGGCGCGGGCGCCCCGGACGCCTGCTTCGGCTTGGTGAACTGGAGCACGCCCTTGTCGTCCACGCGGACCTGCGCGCCGCTCTCGGCCGCGAGGTACTGCAGGAAGTCCCAGTCGGACACGTTCGCCTGGGACAGCTGCTTGTACGTGACCGGCGCGGCCTCCACGGTGCCGCAGGCCAGCCCGGCCCCGGCGGCCACCTTGCGGACGATCGCGGCCGCCGTCATGTTCCGGTACGCCACCACCTTCCGGCCGCGCTGAAGGCGGTGCGCCTTGGAGTAGGCGCGCACCACCGTGAACGAGCCGGTACGGTCCCGGTCCACCTCCAGGGCGGTGACCTCACCGTCGAACAGCCGCTCGCGGGCCTGCCCGTTGACCGTCACCACCGACACCCGCAAGGGTGTGCCGATGGTGATGCCGACCGCCCGCAGGAACTCGTGGTCGGGGTCGCGGAAGGTGAGCTGTGCCGCGTCCGGCAGGCCCACGTTCTCGTCCACCACACAGCTCACCAGCTGGGCGGCCCAGACCTGCGGCAGCTCGCCGGGCGTCTCGATGACGGGGTCCGCCGCGAACGACCGGCCGCCCCGCGCCTCGGGTGTGGTCACCGCTCCTCCTCACCGCCGGCGTCCCGCAGGCCCGGCACCACCAGTTCGGTGCCGGGCACGAGCGCCATCGGGTCGTCGATTCCGTTCGCCTCCGCGATGACCCGCCAGGCCGTCGCGTCGCCGTACTCCCGCCAGGCCAGCATCGCCAGACTGTCGCCCGCCACCACCGTGTGCGTACTGCGGGCGGTGCGCGCGCCGGAGGTCGGGTTCTGGCCCGCCGGGTCGACGCTCGCCTCCTCGATCGACAGCGCGCAGGTGGCCCTGAGCGGCCTGCCGTCCACGTCGAAGAGGGTGTACGTCACCGACAGGCTGGAGAGCACCCCGTCGAACGAGGTGGTCCGCGCGGTGCCCCACTCGAACCGCACCCAGGGGCTGGCCGGCTTCTTCCGGCCCAGGCTGGCCGGGGTCGGCACACACCCCTTCATCAGCTTCTCCACCGCCTGCTCCACGGAGTTGTCGTGGGTGGCGGTGGCGTCCAGGAACACCTCCAGGCTCAGCTCGCGCGGGCCGCTGCCGACGAACTCGGGCAGCGCCGACTGCCCCGCCATCCGGGAGGGGGTGCGCCGCCACTCGGTGGTCTTGCGCAGCTCCAGGGTGGAGGGGTTGAACTGGAGGTTCAGCCGCGCGATCGTGCCGCCGGGCTTGGCGCCGACCGAGGCCGGGGGTTCCATCAGGGTCAGCTGGGCCCTGGCCCGGCTGGAACGGGACGCTGGTGACATGCCGGGACTTCCTTTCTCACGGGCGCGGGCGGGTACGGCTCAACAGGCGCGGCGGGGCGGGTCGGGACGGGCGGGGCGGGTCAGGACGGGCGCAGTCCCTCGTGGGCGATCTCCAGGGTCTCCACGGCCGGTTCGGAGCTGCTGGGGTCGAAGGACGGCCCCTGCCAGCGCACCGGGACGATCCCGAACACCTGCCAGCTGATGATCGGGCTCAGGTCCGGCCGCAGCGCGACGATCTCGCCGTCCTTGCGCTCCACCCGCTTCAGCGTCTCGTCCAGCCAGCGGCCGATCTTCAGCGTGTCGGCGGTGACCGGCCGGGTGAGCGTGATGTTCGTCCAGTTCACGCGGCCGGGCAGCTGCCAGGTGAAGCCGTTGTTGCCGCCCTCGGCGTAGGTCTCGATCTCCACCTCGGCGCCCATGCCGGAGCAGGTGTGGAAGGCGCCCAGGTCGTCGCCGCCGATCGCGAGCCGGAAGAACACGCTCGTCGCGAAGATGTTGTCCGTCATTGGTCCGTCATCCGTTCCGTGGCCTCGGGCAGGCCTGCTTTCGTTGGCGTGGCGTCGTTCATCGGGTCGCCTCATCCCTGTCCGTGGTCTCAGCGGCGCCCGTCGTGCGGACGTCCGGTGCGCTCCCGGCCGCGCCGCAGTTCGGCACGGAGCAGCCGGGCCACCGGGTCGATCAGCCGGCGCGCCAGCTCGTCCAGGTCGTGACCGGGGTCGGGCGGGGTCTCGGGGGTCCGCCGGGTCGCGTTCCTGCCGGCGGACGACGAGCGGGACGAGGTACCGGACGACGAGCCGGAAGACGTATCGGACGACGTACCGGACACGGTGGCCGACCGCCGGCGGCCGCGCGTCGGCCCGGCCGGGGACGCGTCGTCACCGGCGCGCTGCACCACGGGCGCCTTTCCCCCGGTGGCACCGGCCCGCGCGGGGTTCTGCCACCGGACCACGGGTACGGGCGCCGCCGGTGCCTGGGCCTCCGCCGTCGGCGGGCGCTCCGCGAGCGGCGGCGCCTGCGGGGCGGTCACCGGAAGGGCCCGCGCGGGTACGGGGGGCGCGGCCGGGGCGGACGAGGGGGAGGCGCCCGGCCCGGACGACTCCGCGCGGGGCGGGGCCGGGCGGACGACGGGGACGCGCTGGACCGTGGCCGAGGGCTGCGGGCCGGGGCGCACGGGGGCGGAGGCCCGTACGGCCGCCGGGCCGGGGGCACGCTGAACGACAGCCGCGGGCCCGGGCGTTGGCGCGGCCGGGGCCCGCTGGACGCTGGGCGCCGTGGGGGCGGCCGGACCTCGGTGGTCCGGGGTGCCGGGCCACCGGACCGGAACCACGGGACGGCCGGTGGGGCGCGGGGCGGCGGGCGCCGCCGCTCCCGCCGCGGGCCGGGTGTTCAGGGTGAGCGGACGCGCGGCGAGCAGCGAGAGGGTACGGGGTGCCGCCGGGGCCGAGCGGGCCACGGTCAGCGGGAACTGCCCGGCCGCTCCCGGACGCCGGGCACCCGGTCCACCGGACGTGCCGTCGGCCACGGCCCGCGCGACGACGACCGGGGTCTCGGCGGCGGAGCCGCGCCGGGCACCGGGGGTCGTACCGGGGGCCCGGCCCGGAGGCGTGGCAGGGGCGCCGCCCATGACGGGAGCCTGGGAGGCGCCGGCCTGGACCTGGGGTGGTGTCACCAGCGGCGTGGCGGGGCCGTCCGCGGAGTGGGTGACCGTCTCGGGGGCGCGCCCGCCGGCGGAGTCCGCCGCCAGAGCGCGCTGCACCACGTCCTTGCCCAGCAGCGGCGTGTCCGGACCGCCGCCGGAGTGCGACGGCGTACCGACCCCGGGAGCACGCCCCTCGCCGGGACCCTCCGCCGGACGACGCTGCACGACGCCCCTCCCGGCCGACGGCGCGTCCTGAGCGCCGCCCGGGCGCGACGGCGTACCGGTCCCAGCAGCACGCCCCTCGGCGGAATCCCCCGCCGGACGACGCTGTACGACACTCTTCCCGGCCGACGGCGCGTCCTGAGCGCCGCCCGAGCCCGACGGCCGGGCGCCGGTGTCCGACCCCGCGCTTCGCTGCACGCTGGGCTTCTCCACCAAGGGCGCGTCGAGGCCGCTTCCGGCACGGGTACCGGGCACCGGGTCCGCCGCCGCACTCCGCTGCACGGTGGGCTTGCCCAACAGCGGTGCGGCCAGGCCGTCTCCGAGGTGGGCACCGGCTTCCGGGGTGCCCCCGCCGGCGGAGTCCGCCGCCAGACCGCGCCGCACCGCGCCCTCGCCCAGCAGCGGCACGTCCGGGCCGCTTCCGGGGTGCGCCGGGGTACCGGCCCCCGGCCCGCTTCCGTCGGCGGGGTCCGCCGACGGGCGGCGCTGCACGGTGGCGGGGCCCGGCGACGGGGCGTCCGTGCCGGTTCCTCCGGTCGCGGGCGACGCGGCGTCGGCGGGCGTACGTCCCTGGTCGGGCGTGGCTCCGGGTGCCCGGTCCTGTCGTACCCGAGCACGCCGGTCACCCCGGCCGCCCGGGATGTCGGCGGTCGGCGGCAGCTCGGGCAGCGGCGCGCCCAGGCCGCCGCGTGCGCGCGCCCCACTGCGGGCGGCGGGCCCGTTCGGGGTACCGGCGGAACCGTCCGGGGTGCGCTGGGCCGTGTCCTTCGACCCGTTGTCGGACGAGCCCGGGGTGCCGGACGCGCCCTCGGCCTGGCGCTGGACGACGGGGAGCGCCGGACCGGGCGCCGGAGCGGTGCCGGACCGGGCCCGCTGGACCGGGGTGTTGTCCGTCAACGGCCTCGCGGTGGACGGGAGTTCGGTGAGTGGGGCACCGAGGGGTGCACGGGTCGCCGTACCCTGCGCGGGATCGGCCGGGCGGGACCTCGTCCCGGTGTCGGCGGTCGCGGCGGAGTGGCCGCCGGGCCCCTCGGGGGCCTTGCCGGTGGCGGGGCGGGCCGGTGCCTGGGCGCCCTTGTCCGGAGCCGGAGCCGGGGCCGAGGCCGGAGTCGAAGTCGGAGCCGGCGGGCGCAGTGCGGGCACGCGGCGCACGGCACCGGCCGGGCGGCGGGCCACGGTCAGGGAGGGGCTCGTCGGGCGGGGCCGGACGGCCGGACGGGGCACGTCGGACCCGTCGGATCCGGGAGCCCTGGATGCCTGGGCCCGCGCGCCTCCTCCGGAGCCGGACGGTGCTTGGGAGACGGTCCCGCCCGACGCCGCCGCGCCCGGGACCGCCGTCACCCGCCGCACCACCGGGATCTCCGGTGCGGTGGGCCGGTGGCCGGGGCCGGCCGGAGTCACCACCGGACCGGCGCCGGGCTCGACCGACCGCTGGACGGCGGGAGACGACGAGGACAGCACGGCGGGGGAACCGGCGGACGCGAGGCCACGACTCGGCGAGGCGTCACCCGTACGCCCCTCCCCCGCGGCCCCGCCACGGGAAGCTCGGGAAGGCCCGGCCCCCACGACCGGAGCAGCCGGACGGGAAGAAGTCGAACCCGAGGAAGCCGAGCCCGAGGAAGCCGAATCGGCCGGCACCGGCGCCGGTCCGTCCGGAGTCTCCCGGTCGCCCTCCCGCCGCAGCGCCCGCAGCAGCAGCGGGCCCCCTTCGGTGCGGGCGGCCCGAGGGCTGGCCGGGCGCTGGGTGACGCCGTGGACCAGGCCCGTCGGGGCCGTGGGCAGCAGCGCGTGGGCGAGGCCGGAGTCGAACGACGGGTTCTGCCAGGCGGCGAGGCCGGACCGGAAGGCGAGTCCGTCGCTGACGCCGAGCGGCGCCCGGGAGACGGTCAGCTCCGGCGGCGCGGTACGGCGCCAGCCGCCGTCCCAGTCGGCGGGCACGGAGGCGGCCGGAGCGTCCGGCGCGGCGGCGGCCGGAGCACCGGGCACGGCGGCAGCCGGGGCACCGTCACGCTCCCCGCGCCGGGCGCCCCCCGTCCCGGCGGACCGGCGGCGCAGCCTGTCCCGCCATGCCATGTGCTCAACCGCCTTCGTTCACGCGGGTGTTGATACGGGCGATCTCGGCCACCCACTGCCGTCGTTCGTCATGCGTCAGGTCGAGGACTTCCTCCCTCGACCAGTGGAAGTGATAGGCGATGTACGCGACCTCCTCCCGGAGCCGGGGAAGGGCGTACGTCACGATTCCCCCAGGCGCCCACCCGAGAGGTCGACCTCGAAGCCGCCCTCGCAGTGCGGACAGGTCACCGCCGCCCGGGTGTGGCCCTCGCTGTTCACGCGGCGGTAGAAGTCCTGGAGGAAGGCGACGTCGGTGGCATACATCCGTTCCACGATCCCGGCGTGCACATCGGTGATGGTGCCGAGCCGGGTGATCACCTGGCTCAGCAGCACCACGCTCAGGTACGCCGGGTTCTCCTTGACCCGCAGGTCGATCTGCGGCCGCAGCTCGTCCCGGGCCGTGGCCAGGCGCATCGCGCCCTCGCGGTGCACCGTGCCCGCCTCGTCGACGTAGCCGCGCGGCAGCACGAACTCGAACTCGGTGCGCAGCCCGTGCGGTTCCTCGCGCGGCGGCGGGGCCGGAGCGGCGGCGGGGGGCGCCGCCGCCTGCTCGGCCGCCGGGGCGGGCGTCGTCAGCTGGAGGATCTCCTCCAGGTTGCCCGCCGTCACGGTACGACGCCTCATTCGACGATGATCTCCTCGAACACGATGGTGACGGACTCGGTGGCCGCGGCGGACTCGCCGGCCTTGAGGGAGGGGCCCTCCCACTTGGAGGCCCAGCCCTGCATCAGCTGGATACGGCGGACCGTGTTGCCCTCGCTGTCCTTGATCTCGATGGTGAGGTTCTGCCGGGCGGTGTTCACGGCCCCGTTGTTCAGGGTCTCCTTGATCCAGTTGGTGAACTCACTGCTCTGGTCGAGTCCCCGGGTGATCGTGATCTCGCCCGCCTGCCGGCCGCCGGGCTGCTTGCGGATGATCTGCTTGCCCTCCGCGGTGACCTGCTTGACCTCGACGACGTCCTCCTCGACGGTCAGCCCGCTGATCTCCTGGATCGATTCGACCAGGTAGCCACCGAGCTGCACGCCGAAGACGTGGGTGGAAAGAGCATCGCCCGTTGCCATGACTGTCTGTCACCTTCCGTTGCTGGACCCGCGGGTCACTGGTCTGGCTCGTCTCACTCGTCGATGAGACTGGTGCTGTCGGAGAACTGGGCCAGCCGGAACACCACGAACTCCGCGGGCTTGACCGGCGAGACGCCGATCTCGCAGACGACCCGGCCCTGGTCGATGGACTCCTGCGGGTTGTTGTCGCGGTCGCACTTGACGTAGAACGCCTCTTCGGCGGTGCGGCCGAACAGCGCGCCCCGGCGCCACTCCTCGGTGAGGAACGCGGTGACGTTGCGCCGGATGCTCGACCACAGCCGGTCGTCGTTCGGCTCGAAGACCACCCACTGGGTGCCCAGGAGGATCGACTCCTCCAGGTAGTTGAAGAGCCGGCGCACGTTCAGGTAGCGCCAGGCCGGGTCGGAGGAGAGGGTGCGGGCGCCCCAGATCCGGATGCCCCGGCCGGGGAAGGCGCGCACGCAGTTCACGCCGATCGGGTTGAGCAGGTCCTGCTCGCCCTTGCTGAGCCGCAGCTCCAGGTCGACCGCGCCGCGGATCACCTCGTTGGCGGGCGCCTTGTGCACGCCGCGCTCGGCGTCACTGCGCGCCCACACACCGGCGATGTGACCGCTCGGCGGGACCGTGGTGTTGCGTCCGGCGGCCGGGTCGAAGACCCGCACCCACGGGTAGTAGAGGGTGGCGTACCGGGAGTCGTAGCCCGCCTCGTCGTTGCGCCAGGTGCGCACCTGCTGGGCGTTGAGCCCGGGCGGGGTGTCCAGGACCGCGACCCGGTCGCCCATCTGCTCGCAGTGCGAGATCACGGCGAGCTGCACGGTGCGCACGCCCTCGGCGTCGATGTCGCCGCGCTGGTAGGCGCTCATCAGGTCCGGCACCGCGACCATGGTGATCTCGTCGATGCTCTCCAGGCCGCCGAACCCGGTGCGGGCCGCCGCGTCGCCGACGTACTCGGCCGGGTCGAGGCGGGCCACCGTGCCGGAGCCGGCCGGGGCGGGCGCGGCCGGGGCCTCGGCGAGCGGCACGGTCTGGTTGGCGGGGCGGGTCTGGGTGGCGCCCTGCTGCTCGGTGACCTCGATCAGCCGGGAGCCGCGGGCCTGGGTGACCAGGTATCCCTTGACGTTCTTCCGGGTGGAGGCCTCGTACGTCTCCGCGACCTGGTCGCCCTGGCGGACCAGCAGCTTGAAGCGGTCCTCCGGCGGGTTCTCGCCGTCGGCGTCGGCGATCTCCACCGACACACCGCCGGCGCCCGGCCGGGCCGCGATCAGGAAGCCGCCCAGCTCCACGGGCTGGGCCGCCCGGGCCTCGCGCCGCCCGCCGGCCTCGGCAGCCGGGGCGGAGGCGTCCTGGGCGGAGCCGCCGATGCGCACCACGTAGGCGGCGCCGCCGCCGTTGGCGAAGTAGCCGTAGACCGAGTGGGCCAGGTAGGTGCCCTCGGTGAAGCCGCCGAACAGCT
This sequence comes from Streptomyces sp. DSM 40868, assembly GCF_011820545.1. Lineage (NCBI taxonomy): Bacteria > Bacillati > Actinomycetota > Actinomycetes > Kitasatosporales > Streptomycetaceae > Streptomyces > Streptomyces sp. DSM 40868. Next base: position 4,648,555 of record NZ_CP050504.1, on the reverse strand, counting down.
GGGTGTACTGGTCCCAGCTGGTGACCAGCGTCGGGGTGTGGAACGGGCCGGTCTCGGCGAACCCGACGAACGCGGCGACGGCGGTGCCGACCCCTTCGATCGGTCGGGCACCGGACTGCACCTCCTCCACGTACACGCCCGGGGTGAGGTACGTCGGCATGCTCGCTCCTTCGGGGTCCTTGCGGGTGGGTCACCTGTGTCCAGGCCGAGTCTGCGGGGCAGACGTGCCGGGGGGACAGGGACGTGCGGACCGGACCGGGGGCAGGACCGCTGCCTTTCCCATCCCGCCCCGACCGCCCACCCGCCCTCCGCCGTTGCCCCGGCTCTGCCCCTACGCCCCTGGACACGCCGGACACGCGGGCGGTGCACTGGGTCGCCGACGGGCCGCTGACGCGGGTCTCGCCGCAGGGGTGCCGGTGCGCTGCCGGGTGCCGGTGCGTCCGGGCCGGGCGCGCGGTTCCCCGCGCCCCTGGGGAGTTGCGGTGGCCCGCGTGAGAAAGGGCCCCGGAACCCACCGCTTGCACCCCTCAGGCGCGTACGGCCTCCGACATGTACGGGCCGAACTCGGTCTCCAGGACCAGGCGGCCCAGCTTGCGGTACTCCTGGGCGATCGCCGTCACCACCTGGCTCATGGTGAGCGGCGCCCCGGACTCCGCCGCGAGGTAGGCCGCGGTCACCGCGCAGGCCCGGATCGAGCCGCCGGCCAGTTCGAAGCGGTCGGCGCAGAAACCGAGGTCCAGGTCGCCGGCCCGGGGCAGGCGGTCGCCCAGGCAGCGTTCCCACAGGGCGAGCCGCTGGGTGGGGTCGGGCACCGGGAAGTCGGCTATCACGTCGAGCCGCCGGGTGAACGCCTCGTCCAGGTTGGCCCGCAGGTTGGTGGTCAGCACCGCGATCCCGTCGAACGACTCCATGCGCTGGAGCAGGTACGCCGACTCGATGTTGGCGTGCCGGTCGTGTGCGTCCTTCACCTCCGAGCGCTTGCCGAAGATCGCGTCGGCCTCGTCGAAGAGCAGCACGGCGTTGACCGCCGACGCCTCGGTGAAGATCCGCTCCAGGTTCTTCTCGGTCTCGCCCACGTACTTGTCGACGACCGTGGACAGGTCCACCACGTACAGGTCCATGCCCAGGTCCGCCGCGACGACCTCGGCGGACATGGTCTTGCCGGTGCCCGACTCGCCCGCGAACAGCGCGATCACCCCGCGGCCGCGGCCGCCGCCGGGCCGCATTCCCCACTGTCCGAGGACCTGCTCGCGGTGGCGGGCGCGCAGCGCGAGTTCGCGCAGCCGCCGGTGGGTGAGCGGCGGCAGCACCAGGTCGTCCCAGCCGACCGTGGGCTCCACCCGGCGGGCCAGCCGGTCCAGGCCCGCGCCGTTCTGGGCGCGTACGGCGGCGCGCAGGTCGTCGGGGTGGACGGGGCGGCCCGCGAGGGCGGCGGTGCGCACGGCCACGTCGGCGGCGCGGCGCACCTGCCCGGAGTCCAGACGGTGCGCGGCCACCGCCCGGGCCAGCTCCTCGGCGTCACCGGGTACGGAGCCGTCACCGGCGGCCCGCTCCAGGGCGTGCCGCCAGCGTGCTGCCTGCCGCTCGGGCGAGGGCGCCGGCACGGTCAGGACGACGGGGGTGTCGGCGGCCCAGGCCGGGTCCCAGCCGGGGGTGCCGTGGATCACCAGGGGGATGCCGCGCAGCGCCGTGCACAGCGTCCGGAGCGTGCGGGCCCGTTCGGCGGGTTCGTCGGGCAGGGCCTCCAGCGGGCCGAGGACCACCCCGGCGCCGGTCAGCCGGGCTTCGAGGGCGGCCACCCGTGCCAGCTCCGGGACGTCGGCGGAGCGCCGGGCGAGCGCCGCCGCGTCCAGCACCAGGGGGCGCGGCCCGCCGCGCCGAGCGCGGCGACGGCCAGGCCGCCGGTGTCGCCCCGGCCGCGCAGTTGGACCAGGCCGGTGCCGGTCCGGGCGGCCGCCGCCGTGCGGCGCACCGTCTCGGGCTCGGCGGTCGGGTCCTCACGGGCCTCGTCGAGCACGCCGGCCAGCCGGGCGTCGGGCCACGCGTTGCCGAGGAGATGGGCGGTGACCCGATCGGGGACCACCAGGACGCGGGACAGCGGCGGCCGTTCCGGCTCGGTGACCTCCACCAGGCCGCCCGCGACCAGCGGGGCGCCGGGGGCGAGCCGGAACCGTGCGGGTGCCGCCCCGGCGAGCCCGCACAGTTCCAGGGCGAGTCCGACGGTGGGGCGGCGGCGGGTCAGGTCGTCGTTGAGGTAGCCGTAGAGCCGCTCGAACCGCGCGTCGAGATCGGGCGCCACCGCGACCAGGAGCAGGTCCAGGTCCAGCGGTGACAGCCCGAACCGCGCGGCGAGAGGGGCGAGGACGGAATCGGCCGGCGGCTGCCAGGGGTCCGGGCCGGGTACGCCGAGCCCGCCCGGCTCGTCCAGGATGCGCGCCGCGGCCTCGGGGGTGAGGTACTGCCCCCGGTACGGGTCGTCGGGATCGGGGTCCCCGGCCCGCCGCGCCTCCACCGCCCACCGCACCCGCTCCTCGACGACCCGCAGCCGCTCCCACAGAGCGTCCACCCGGGTGTCCGGCTCCGCGGCCGGCCCGGCGGCGACGCGGTCCGTCACAGAAGTCCCGGTGGTCCCGGTCGTCCCAGCGCTTTCCAGGATGTCGGGTGTTTCAGTGGTGTCGATCGTCTCGGTGGTCCCGGTCGTGCGGGTGGTGCGCGTTGTGCGGGTCACGGCTGGCGGTCTCCCCGGTGGCGGCGGCGGGCGGGAGCCGGGCCCCGTTCGCGGGGGCCGGCGAAGCCCTGCGGGCCCGGGTCGCTCACCTCCGTGTAGCGCAGCCGGCGCCCGGAGTCCGCCTGCCCGTCCGCGCGCCGGGCGGCGGACCGTACGACGAGTCCCTCGGTCACCGGCGGCGCGACGGCCGTGACCGCACCGGCGAGCGGCGCCCGTACCCGTACCCCCAGCGACGCCTTCAGTTCGCCGCCGAGCGCCGACCACACATCGGCGGCGGCCGGTACGTCGGCGGCGGCCCCGGCGACGTCCAGGCCCACCGTCAGGCCCAGTTCGGCGAGCGTGCCGGTGAGCAGCCGCGGGGGCAGCGTGTCGAAGGAGACCAGGCTGGAGAGCACCTGTGACAGCAGCCGGTGTTCGTCCTGCGGGCGGCTCGCCCACGCCGTGACCAAGTACGTCAGATCGAACCAGCGGGGCGGGGTGCGCCGCGCCACGAGCTGTCCGTCCGCGTCGTACACCTCCCCCGCGCCGCTGCCTCGCCGGGTGGCGTCCTCCCGGATGTCGTACAGGAAGGCGCAGACCGTGGGCGCGCTGCGGCGCGCGGCCCAGTCCCGGGTGGGGGCGTCGAAGACGACCTCGACGCCCGACGCCTCCAGGCCGGACTCGGTGAGCAGCCGGCGCAGCCCCTCGTCGACCTCGTGGATCACCGGCGGGTCACCTCGTCGGGCGGCTGGATGCTGCCGCTGACCACCAGGAAGTCGGTATGCACCGGGGAGAATCCGGGGCCCTTGGCGAAGATCAGGCGCGGCCCGGTCTGGTCCTTGGCGAGGATGAGCAGCTGGCCGATGAACGTGCCGTCGGGCCCCGGCACGGTCGGCGCCGCCGCCGCGGTGATCCCCGGCTTCCAGGTGAACCGCACCGGCACTCCGGGCGGGAAGTCCTTGCCGCGCACGGAGGTGACGAAGCCGGGCTTGCCGATGTCCGGTACGGCGATGATGCGCGGCTGGAGGATGCGCAGCCGCTGCCGGGCGGTGTTGTCGCTCCGGTCGGCGTCCGTGCCGGTGGTGGTGAGCACGCCGGTGACCTGGCCGGTCATCGCCTTCTTGGGGCTGAGGACGACGCGTACGACGGTGCTCGCGCCCGGCTGGAGGTCCGGCAGCGCGCACAGCCAGGAGGTGTCGCAGCCCGGCGGCGGTCCGCTGTCGGGGATGCCGGCGGGCAGTCCGATGCGCAGCCGCAGCCCGGTGGCCAGCGCGTTGCGGCCGTTGCGGACGGTGTACGTCACCACGACCCGTCCGCCGACGTAGCCGGGGTTCGGCTGGGCCGTGACGCGCACGCCGGGACCGGCCTTCGGCGCCGGCGGCTGCGGCGGCACCGGCGGCACGGTGGGCGGCGGTGTCGGCGTCGGGGTGGGTGCCGGGGGCACGGTCGGGGTCGGGGTCGGGGTCGGGGTGGGAGTGGGCGTAGGGGTCGGGGTCGGGGTGGGTGCCGGGGGCGTGCGCACCGGCACCACCGTCTGGCCCGCGTTGTCGGTGGGCCGCGGGTCGAGGACCGTACCGGTGACCGACCAGCCGACCGGCGCGTCCCCCGGGGTGACCCCGGTGAGGGTGACGTCCACCGGGACCGTCTCACCGGGCCGCACCACGCCCAGGTCGCACTGGAGAGACGCGGGGACGCAACTGCCGTCGGGGCGGATGATCCGGGTGACGGTGACCCCGGCGGGCGGGGCGATGGTCAGCCGGGTGCCGGGAGAGGCGGCCGGGCCGTTGTTCACCACCTCGACGCGGACCGTGGTGGAGTCGCCGACGGTCACGTCCGGGACGGTGCCGGGCGCCCGGACGGCGAGGTCGACGGACTGCTGGACGGTGGGCTCCTTGTGCCGGCCCGGCAGGTCGTTGGTGAGCTTGGTCAGCTCGCCGGTCACGACGTTCAGCACCTTGAGCTTCTCCGGGCTGTTGACCCGCTGGCCGGGACGGGAGCTGAGCACCAGGGAGGTGCCGTCGGGCGTCCAGGCGGCGTCCCGGGGCTGGAACGGCCCGGGGTTCTCCGGCAGTTCGCGACGGCAGGCGTTCGGCACGTCGCGGGCGGAGCCGGGCAGGAGCACCTTGCAGTTGTCGCCTTTCACGGAGGTCACGATGATGCCGTTGTGCTCGCCGGTGTCGACCACACCGCCGCCGTTCTTCCGGTTGAAGGCGATGCTGAGTCCGTCGGGGGAGAACGCGGGGCTGTCGTCGATGACCTCGCAGGTGCCCGGGCAGATCTTCTCGCTCAGGTCTTCCTGCCGGCCCAGGTCCTTCACGGGCACGGTCCAGATGTGCTTGTTGCCGCCGACGCCGTAGACCAGCTTGTTGCGGGTGAAGGCCAGCATCGTGCCGTCGGACGACCAGGCGGGCTGGGCGTCCTGGCCCGGGAGCTCTTCGTCGGGCGGGACGATCTCGCCGGTGATCCTGCCGTCGGCGACGTCCGCGATGAGCACCTTGCTGGTGGGCGCGGCCCCGTCGGTGCCCGGCGTGATCCGGGTGAAGGCGAGGTACTTGCCGTCCGGGGAGAACGCCGGGTCGGTGTCCCGGACGCCCGGTCCGCGTCCGTCGAGCTTCAGCGCCTCCGGGTGCGTGCCGTCGGCGTCCGCCAGCCAGATCTCCTCGACGCGGCTGCCGGGGTCGCCCAGGAAACGGGTCACCACGATCCGGCGGCCGTCCGGTGTGTAGCTCTGCCGCTCGGTCCACGGGTCGTAGCCGGGCCGGGGCTGGAAGAGCGGGTCCTTGCCCGCGTCGGTGTTGGTGTCGGCCTCCGGGTCCTCGTTCAGGATCGTCAGGTTCAGGTCGCGGGGGTCGGCCCCGTCCGCCCGGATGTCCTGGAGCGTCACCGTGTGCGGGCCCTCGGCCGTGAGGTGCTCCACCACCGCCCGGCCGCCGTCGAGCGGGCCGAGCCAGGTGGGCGAGCCGATCTCCCGGTCCTCGTCCAGCACCAGCCCGGGCGTCCCGGCGTCGTGCCGCTTGGCGCGGAACACGTGGTCGTAGTTGCCCTCGCACTGGCAGGTGATCTCGGGGCTGAGGAACAGCACCTCGTCCCCGCCCGGCATCCAGGCCGGGGCGTGCGCCCGCCACTCCTCCCGGTCCCCGCCGAGCAGCGGTCCGTCGGTGGTGCCGGTGCCGTTCGTCTCCCTCAGCTGGGACACGCCGTCGTCCTTGGTCGCGGTGTACGCGATGAGGTTGCGGTGGGTGTCGTCGTTCACCGGGTTCCAGATCGGTTCGGTGGCCGTGCCGTTCCTGGCATCGGTGACCCGGGTGGGGGTGTCCTTGGTGGGGATGCCCTGCCCGTCCAGCGACCGTACGTAGATCTGTGCGCCGTCCGCCGTGTCCTCGTTGCTGGAGTACGCGAGGTGCTTCCCGTCCGGGGAGACCGTCGGGTAGGTCTCGTCGGCGGAGGTTTTGGTGAGCTGTTTCAACCCGGAGCCGTCGGTGCCCACCCGCCACAGATCGCGCTGGCTCTTGCCGTCCGGGCCGGGCGCGGCCGCGTCGAAGACCACGGCGCCGTCCGGCGTCAGCCGGGGGTGAGCCGCGTCCATGCCGAAGGTGAGACGGCGCACGGAACCACTGGCGGACCGCAGATAGATCTGCGGGTCCTTCTCGTCGCGGCGGCTGGCGAAGACCATCTGGTCGCCCAGGGCGGACGGCTGGATGTCGTTGTGGACCGGGCCGTCGTCGTCGAACAGCGGGCCGCTCTTCGTGGCGGAGGTGGGCACGCCGAGACTGCGGTGCCGGGTGCCGGCGAACGCGATCCGGGTCTCCGGGGCCGTGGTGGCCACCCGTGGCGAGGCGTCGGCGGTGCGGTTCTCGCCGGAGGCCGCGGTCGCGCCGAGCAGGGGGATCAGCAACAGCGCCGTCGCGCCGAGCCGCCCCAGGCGGTACCGCCCGCCGGGGCCAGCGGTTCCCATCAAGGTCCCCCTCGCAGTCTGGTGCGGCAATCCGGGTGTGCCCCCGCCACCCTGTCCCGGGCGCGCGCGAGAGCGGGAGGGCGGCGGGGCCATACCCGGGGGAAACATGCGGTGCGCTTTCGGGCAGCGCGCGTTGCCCGGGCGGACCGTCGCGCCGGATCAGCCCGTTGTGCGGTCGGGCCGTCCGGTCGTATCAGCGGTTGTGCGGTCGGGCCGCCCGGTCAGATCAGCCCGTTGCGCAGCGCGTAGCCGACCGCGTGGGCCCGGTTGCGCAGCTGGAGCCGGGTGATCACCTCGTGGAGGATGTTCTTGACGGTCCGTTCGGAGTACGACGTCTTGCGGGCGATCTCCGCGGTGTCCAGGCCCTCCGACACCATCCGCAGCATGTCCGCCTCCCGGGTGGTCAGCGTGGACAGGGACAGCCCCCGTGGATCGAGCGCCGACCGCTGGAGGCTGCCCACGTGACTGAGGAGCTTGCCGAGCAGGTCACCGGGCAGGACGCCCTCGCCGTTGGCTATGGCGAGGACGAGCCGCAGCAGCTGGTCCTGGTCGGCCTCGGCGCGCCGCAGCACCGCCGCGACCCCGCACTCGATGACGCGTTGCAGCGAGCCGGAGCCGAGGGTGGCGACCACCAGGCCGGTACGGGTGGCGGTGTTGTGCCGCAGCCGGTGCAGCAGCGCGGCCACGTCGTCGTCGACCTGGTCCACCACCACCAGCGACACCTCGGCCCGCTCGGCGTCGGCGTCGGCGAGCAGGTCGATCTCGGGGCGCTGGCGCAGCTGCTGGACGACGCCCAGGCGCAGCACCGGGTCGGCGGTGTACACGGCCACGGTGACCCGTTCGGGACGGTCGGCGGAAGGGGTCCGGTGTGAGGCCCAGGCCGGGGCCGGCCCGGCGGAGGTGGCGTCGGGCACGGCCGAACCGCCTTGTTCGAAGCTGGACATGAGGGGTACCTGTCTGATGAGTGCTGGTCGGGGTGGTGCGTGGGCGGGGACGAGCGCCGGGGGACGGCGCACCCGGGACAGCGGCCGGTCAACGGTCCGCCACCCTCGGGGAGTTGATGGGTGACCGCAGGGGCACCACGACTGCCCGGGCATTGCCCTCGCGCTTCTCGTGGGGCGCCCGGGCCCGGTCTACCGTGCTGGCGTGACGCCTTCTGCAGCCTCTTCCAGCCCCGGCGCTCCCGGACTCGACATTCCGGAAGTGGTCGTGGCGCCGGGGGACATCGCCACGACCACCGTGACCGTGCGCAACGACAGCGACATCGTCGAGGCGTACAGCCTGGAGATCGTCGGGGACTGCGCCGCCTGGACCACCGTGGAGCCCGCGCGGGTCTCCCTGTATCCGGGCACGTCCGAGACGGTGACGCTGCGGCTGGAGCCCCCGCGGTCCCCGGAGGTCCGGGCCGGCGAGGTGCCCCTCGGGGTACGGGTGCTGCCCGCCGAGCACCCCGAGTCGGTGCGGGTGCTGGAAACCACCGTGCGCATCGGGGCGTTCCACGAGCTGCACAGCGAGCTGGCCCCGCGCAGGCGGCGCGGCTGGCTGCGCGGACGGTACCGGCTGGCGGTGCGCAACCAGGGCAACACCCCCGTGCGGGTCGGCTTCACCGCCGGACAGGCTGGCGAGGAGCTGGCGTTCGCCTTCACCCCGGCGGAACACCCGCTGGAGCCCGGCGAGTCGGCGGAGATCGGCCTGCGGGTCCGTACCGGCAAGCCGGTGTGGTTCGGCGCCCCGGTGGTGTGGCCGTTCACCGTGGACGCCGCCGAGACCGGCGAGCAGGACGCGCCCCGGCCGGACGAGCCCGCCGTACGGACGCCGCTGGACGCCGAGTTCGTCCAGATCCCGATCTTCCCCAAGTGGCTGCTCGCCCTGCTCGCGGCGCTGCTCGCGCTGTTGCTGGCCTGGTTCATGCTGGTCCGCCCGGCGGTGCGCAGTGCCGCCAAGGAAGCGGCCACCGAGGCGGTCCAGCCGCGGCCCACGCCCGCCGGGGAACAGGGCGCGGACGGGCAGACCCCGGGCACCGCTCCCGGTACGGGCACGGGTACGGGTACGGGCAAGGGGACGGCACCCGGCGCCGGTTCGGGGGGCCAGGGCACGGGCGGTCCGGGCGGGGCGGGCGGCGACGGCACGTCGGTCGGCAACGGCACCGGGGTCGGCGACGGACAGATCTCGCAGACCATCGACGTCCAGTCGACCCGCGGACAGACCAAGCCGGGCACGTATCCGGTGCCCGAGGACAGCGTCTTCGAGGTCACGGACATCGTCATCGCCAACTTCCAGGGTGACGAGGGCTTGATGACGATCACCTTCGGGGACCGCAAGATCACCACCATCGCGCTGGAGACCTTCCGCAACCAGGACTACCACTGGGTGACCCCCATCAAGATCCCCGAGAACGACACCGTGACCGTCGAAGTGACCTGCGAGAAGCCCGGCACTCCGGCTACCGGGCGCCAGGCGCAGGGGTGCCACGAGGTCGTGAACGTGAGCGGGACACTCAGGCGTACCGCCCAGTAACTCCAGCCGCATGCTCGGAGGCATTGTGGGTCGATATTGGGTGTATCTGCCAAGAGTTTGATCTTGCCGCGTCCGGAAACAGCCAGCATGAGACCGAAAACCGCCGCTCCGGGGACCGCGAAGCCGCCCCCGGAGCGGCGGTTTCGCCATGCGCGGCGGGGCGTGTCCGGGAGCCGGTTGCCGGCCGGCGGGGCCCGCCCACGGCAAATCTGTCGTGGCGGCACCACATACGCGTACGCGTCGCCGTTAGGGTGAGGGGTACCGGGGGCCACACGCCCCCGCCCCCAACCGAAGGTGCCATGCCCGCCGACCACCCGCCCGCCGGCCATCTGGACGACGACGACTACCCCGCCTACACGATGGGCCGCGCCGCCGACCTGCTCGGCACCACGCCCGCGTTCCTCAGGGCCGTCGGCGAGGCGGGGCTGATCACTCCCCTGCGCTCGGAGGGCGGCCACCGGCGGTACTCCCGCCGCCAGTTGCGGATCGCCGCCCGGGCCCGCGAGCTGGTCGGCCAGGGCACCCCCATCGAGGCCGCGTGCCGCATCATCGACCTCGAGGACCGGCTCGGCGAGGCGCTGCGGGACAACGAGGAACTGCGCCGCCGGCCGGACGGACCCGGCACCGGCGACAGCCGCTGATCACGGCTGGACACGCCGCATATCTGTCCCCGCCACTGGAGAATTGCCCGCAGCGCGCCGAAAGGTTTTCCCGCGGAGCCGCTCCAGAATATCGCCCCACCGGGACCGGGAGACAAAAAAGCTGGGTGTGTCGGGCCGGGCCGTGTTATCGTGATAACAGTTGCAGTTTTGATTTCCCGGAGTTTCCGGGCCCCTAAGGGGTGATCATCGCGGCGACTCGGGATCCGCACAGTGCGGATCACGGCATGCCCCTAGGGAGATTCAATATGGCATCTGGCACCGTGAAGTGGTTCAACGCGGAAAAGGGCTTCGGCTTCATCGAGCAGGACGGCGGCGGCGCCGACGTGTTCGCGCACTACTCGAACATCGCCACCTCCGGCTTCCGCGAGCTTCAGGAAGGCCAGAAGGTTACCTTCGACGTCACGCAGGGCCAGAAGGGCCCGCAGGCCGAGAACATCGTTCCCGCCTGACGCTGACGCGTTCTACGAGGTCGGGGCCCGCGCTCTTGGGGTGCGGGCCCCGGTCCGTTTGCCCGGCGGACGCCGGGCCCCTTTACCCGCCGACGGCCCTTTCCCGGCCCTCCGGCTCTTACTTCGGCTCATTCTTGTGAATTCTGCCGCGGTTGCGTACCGCCGAAAGGAATTCCTCGACACGTGCCGTGCACATCGAGGAGGTTCCTCATCATGAACCGCACCCGCCGCAGCCGTGGCGCCGCAGCCACCGGCGGTACCGGTCGCCGTACCGGCAACGACTCCGCCCCTTTCCGGTCCGCCCGGAGCACCACCCGCGCGAAGGGCCCCCAGGGAAGGAACCCGGGAGCCCGCCGGGCACCCGGCGGCGAGTTCGCCCTGCCCGTCACCCTCACCGAGGCGCTGCCGCCGGTGGAGGACTTCGCCGACCTGGACCTGCCCGAGCCCCTGCGGGAGGCGCTGCGCGCCGAAGGCGTGACCGCGCCCTTCCCCATCCAGGCGGCGACGCTGCCGAACACGCTGGCCGGCCGGGACGTCCTGGGCCGCGGCCGCACCGGATCGGGCAAGACCCTCGCCTTCGGACTCCCCCTGCTGGCCCGCCTGGCCGGACAGCGGGCCGAGCCCCGGCAGCCGCTCGCCCTGATCCTCGTACCCACCCGGGAGCTGGCCCAGCAGGTCACCGAGGCCCTCGCCCCCTACGCGCGGGCACTGCGCCTGCGCTCGGTCACCGTGGTCGGCGGCATGTCGATCGGCCGCCAGACGTCCGCGCTGCGCGCCGGCGCCGAGATCGTCGTGGCGACCCCCGGACGGCTCAAGGACATCATCGACCGCGGCGGCTGCCGGCTGGACCGCGTGGCCGTCACCGTCCTCGACGAGGCCGACCAGATGACCGACATGGGCTTCATGCCCCAGGTCACCGCCCTGCTCGACCAGGTCCGCCCGGACGGCCAGCGGCTGCTGTTCTCCGCCACCCTGGACCGCAACATCGACCTCCTGGTGCGCCGGTACCTGCACGACCCCGTCGTGCACTCGGTCGACCCGTCGGCGGGCGCGGTCACCACGATGGAACACCACCTGCTGCACGTCCACGACGACGACAAGCACACCGCCGCCACCGAGATCGCCGCCCGCGACGGCCGGGTGATCATGTTCCTGGACACCAAGCACGCGGCGGAGCGGCTGGCCAAGCACCTGCTGTCGGTCGGCGTACGGGCCTCGGCGCTGCACGGCGGCAAGTCCCAGCCGCAGCGCACCCGCACCCTCGCCCAGTTCAAGGACGGCCACGTCACGGCCCTGGTGGCCACCAACGTCGCCGCCCGCGGCCTGCACATCGACGACATCGACCTCGTGGTGAACGTCGACCCGCCCGCCGACCACAAGGACTACCTGCACCGCGGCGGCCGTACCGCCCGCGCCGGCAAGTCCGGCACGGTCGTCACCCTCGTGCTGCCGCACCAGCGGCGCGCGGTGGACCGCCTCATGAGCACCGCGGGCATCACCGCCCGCACCACCCGCGTACGCCCGGGCGAGCCCGAGCTGAACCGGATCACCGGCGCCCGCACGCCCTCCGGCGTGCCCGTCACCGTCACCGTGCCGGCCGCCGAACGCCCCCAGCGCACCGGCGCAGCCGGGGCCGCCGGGCGTGGCCGGTCCCGGCGGGGGCGGGGAGCCCGGCGCGCGCCGTCCGGACGTCCCGCCGCCGAGGGGAGCCGCTGACCCGCCGGCACCCCGAGACCGCCGGGCGGCACCGCGCCCCCGGCGGCCCCATCCCCACCCCGACCGCTCCGCTGGAGGCACCATGCGCTGTGTCATCGCCCGTTTCCCCTTCGACCTGACCAAGTCCGAGGTCGAGCAGTCGATGGAGGGCGTCTCCCCCGAGCCCGCCGTCGGCGTCTGCGTGACCGTCGGCAGCCGGGTCTACCCGGTCAAGCAGGTCGGGCAGGTCATCACCGGACAGGACCGCCGCGATTTCACGGCGGCCGAGGTGAGCCGGGCGCTGACCAGGCTCGGCTTCACCTGCCACGAGGCCGCGGCGCCCCGCCCGCCGGAGCACCGCGAGCCCTCGACGCTGCCCTGGGCGGAGACCCCGCTGGCCTAGCAGGCCCCACCCCGGCGCCACGACGCAAACGGGCGGCCGCGAGGTCCGTCCGGGACGGGATCGTACGCATGGACAGGAACGGAAGCCCCGCCGGGCACCACCCGCCGGCCGGGGCGCACACCTACCGGATGCCCCTCCCCCGGCTCACCCTGACCCCGGACGGCGGCCACGGCCCGCTGGACGGCGCCTGGTGGCCCCGCTGTGACGCGCTGGAACTGGAACTGCCGGCCCTGGCCGGCGCCCTGGCCGCCGGACTCGGCACGGTCGTCCACGTCACCGTGGACACCGCCGCCTGGCCCGACGTCCCGCACCGGGTGCCGGCCCCCGGCCACCTCATCCTGGTCTCCCTGTCGGCCGTCGACACCGAGGCGCACACCATCCTCCTGGACACCGGCACCGGCGAGCAGCGGGAACTGCTGGTCGTACCGCCCGGCGAACCCGCCGACGCGGCACGCTGGCTGCTGACCACCGCCGCCGATCCGTGGAACGCCCTGTCCGCCCCGCACATGCTGGCGTTCGCCGACGCCACCTGGGAGCGGTGAGGCGCCCGGTACGCATCCCGGGAGCCGTGCCGGGTACCCGGCGGTCGCCGAAGCCCGGGCTCTGGCGCACAGAGCCGAAGCGACAGGAGTCGGAGGCCGGAAGACAATGCCTGGTCCGGCACGCACCACCACGGCCGACCCGCGGCAGCGCCGCCGTACCGCGGCCCGCTCCGCCCGCCCGCGGAGCCGGGTCCCCGAAACCGGCGACGAGGCCGATCTGCTCGGCCAGTACCTGAACCAGATCGCCGCGACCCCCCTGCTCGACGCCGAGGACGAGGTACGCCTCGGCGGACTCATCGACGCCGGCCAGTACGCCGCCGGGGAACTGGAGCGGGACGACGCGCACCGTCTCCCGGCGCACCGGCGCCAGGAGCTGGAGGCGGCCCTACGGGACGGCCGGCACGCCAAGGACCACATGATCCGGGCCAATCTGCGGCTCGTGGTGTCGATCGCCAAACGGCACGCCCACCGCGGGGTGCCTCTGCTGGACCTGATCCAGGAGGGCAACCTCGGGCTGATGCGGGCCGTGGAGAAGTTCGACCACACCAAGGGCTTCAAGTTCTCCACGTACGCCACCTGGTGGATCCGCCAGGCGATCGAGCGGGGCCTCGCCCAGCACGCCCGTACGGTCCGGCTGCCGATGCACGTCGTGGAGCAGCTGCAGAAGCTGGCGAAGGTCGAGCGGCAGCTCCAGCTGCGCATCGGCCACGAGCCGACGGACGACGAGGTCGCGCGGGAGAGCGGCCTCGCCGAGGACCGGGTCGCCTGGCTGCGCCGGGTCGGCCGGCAGACGATCAGCCTGGACACGCCCGTGGACGACACCGGCGAGACCGTGGTCGGCGACCTCATCCCGGCCACCGACGTCCTCCAGGCGCCCCAGGTCGCCGAGTACCGGGCGCTCGCCGAGGACCTCCGGGACGCGCTGGGCGTGCTGGCCCCGCGCGAGGCCATGATCCTCAGCCTGCGCTACGGCCTCCACGACGGGCACCCGCGCACCCTGCAACAGGTGGCCGAACAGGTCGGCCTGACCCGGGAACGCGTCCGCCAGCTGGAGAAGGAATCACTCGGCCGCCTACGGGCCCCCGAGACGGGCGAACGCCTGCTCGACTGGGCGGGCTGACCGACCCGGCCCCCGGTCCACGCGTCCGGGTCAGCCCGTGAAGAACGTCTTGTCGAGCGCGATGGCCCGCAGCAGCTCCAGGCTCAGCGCGGGCCGGGGCCGGGTCACCGGGCCGGCCTCGGCGTAGGAGTTCACCTCGCGGGCCACCACCCGCCGGCCGTCCGGGTACAGCACGTCGACCTGCCACACCTGGGCCGAGCCGCCCTTCTCCGACCGGCCTCGGACCGTCTTGACGCGGGTGCCGTCGCCCAGCGCCTCGGACCGGCAGTCACCGGCCACCCCGGCGCAGCCCATGTGCCCGGCCAGGGCGTCGGCCATGTCGTACTGCGCGTCGGCCTCGACCATGTTCCGGCCGTGGCCGTCGTCGTAGACCAGCTGGACCAGCCCGTCATCGGCGTTCAGGTCGGAGACGGTACCGCCGTGGGGCAGGTGGGACTTCAGCACCCGGGTCATGCGGTCGCCGGGTACCGCCTCGCCGCCGGTGGCGGGGGCGCGCGGCGGGGTGGGCAGCGCGGCGAGCGCGCTGTCCCAGCGGGGGCTGCGCGCGATGGCGGACAGCTCGGCGAGGGACAGCAGCGGATCGGCCGTGCCGGACGCCTCCTTCTCCCCGCCGCCGGCGAACTCCTGCACCGTCACCTCGGCGCCGTCGGCGGCGGTCAGCACGGCGTACCAGCGCTTCTGGCCGGTGTCCCGGCTGGGGTAGGTGAACGACTTGACGGTGGTGAGCACGGCTCCGCCGGGGAGCTTCTCGGTGGCGCACCGGTCGTAGGGGCGCACCTGCGCCGGCAGACAGCCGCCCTGGCTCTGCCGGCCGGCGGGGACACCGGGGGTCGGCCGGGTGAGGGTCACGTCCAGGGCGGTGCTGCCCCGCGCGGTGGTGTAGGTGAGCTTGGCCATCGGCCAGACGATGTCGTCACCCGCCCGGCCGTCCCGGCCGCCGGCGGCGGAGACGGTACCGCCGGGCGGGAGCAGTCCGGAGAGCGTGCGGACCATCTCCGCGCCGCTGGGCGGCGCGGGCTTCGGGGACTGCGGCTGCCCGGTGACGCGGGCCTGGGTGCCGGTGCGCAGCCGCTCCGGGGTGCCGTCGCCGTGCCCGCCGAGCGGGACCTGGGCCAGCAGTCCGCCGCTCGCCGCGACCACGGCTGCGGCCGCGGCGGTGACGCGGACGGCGGCGGCCAACCGCTTGCGGCGGCCCCGGCCGACGGAGCGCCGCACCAGGTCGGCGGAGGGAGGCGGGAACTCGCCGGCGGTCCGGCGCAGTGCGCGGGCCAGCCCGGTCTCGAAGTCCTCGTCGCGGGACATGCTGGGTCTCCGTTCTTCACGTCGGCCGCGGCGCCGGGCGCCGGCGGGCCGCGCTCGTCAGGTGGTCAGGTCGGCCAGCTCGGTGCCGAGCACATCGCGCAGCCGCCGCAGGGCCCGGGTGCTCCGGGTACGGACGGCGCCCGGTGACAACCGCAGCGCCTGCGCGGTCTCCTCCACCGAGCGGTCCTCCCAGTAGCGCAGCACCAGCACGGCGCGGTCCCGGGCCGTCAGCCGCGCCAGCCCGTCCAGCAGGGCCATCCGCAGCTCGGCGTCCGGCGCCGGCCCCGCCGTGTCGGGCATCCGGTCGCTGGGGCGCTCGGTGGAGCTGCGGCGCCTGCGCTGGGAGACGAAGGTGCGCACCAGCACGGTGTCGGCGTAGGCGACCGGGGACTGGGCGCGGTTGATCCGCCACCACGAGCGGTACATCTTGGCGAGGGTCTCCTGGACCAGGTCCTCGGCGAGGTGCCAGTCGCCGGTGAGCAGGCAGGCCGTCCGGAACAGCGGCCCGCTGCGGGCGACGGCGAACTCCAGGTAGTCCGGGGGTGCTTCCCTCACCGTGTGTCCTCTCGTGGCCGGCGTCGTCTCTTACACGCGGTGGGGGTGCGCTCGCGTTACACCCGGGACGGATCCGGTTCCGCCACCGCCTCCCCCGGCCCCGCTCGGCGGGCCGGCAGCCGGATCAGGAGGTCGTGCTGAACTGGGGAATGATCACTCCATCGGGTGATCACCTGGGCATTCCGGCGCCTGGCACAAGGCGGTGACCGACCCTGAACAGGTCAGCGGACTTGATCACGGAAAGGGATGCCCATGACCTCTGCGGTGCACGACATCATCACCGTCAAGCTCGAGCGCACCTTCGACCAGATGGACGCCAACAAGGACGGCTACCTCGACTGGACGGACTACCAGAAGCTCGCGGACCGCTACATCCAGGGGTACGGGCTCTCCAAGGACGACCGCCGGGCCAGGGCGCTCCAGACCTTCTGCCAGATCTACTGGCTGGAGCTGCTGCGCCACGCGGGCGCGGACGGGGACCGGCTCTCCAAGGAGCAGTTCGTCCTCGCCAACCGCCTCGCGGTCATCGACACCAGCCGCCTCAACGTGACCGAAGGCGGCGGCCACGCGATCTTCGACATCGTCGACGCCGACGGCGACAACGAGATCAGCAGGGACGAGTTCGCCCGTCTGACGCGGGACGTCTGGAAGGACAACTCGCCGGAGACGATGGACCTGTTCCACAGGCTGGACACCGACGGGGACGGCGCGATCTCCCGCCACGAGTTCATCCGCGCGGTGCGCGAGCACTTCCTCTCCAACGACCCCGACGCCCCGGGCAGCATCTTCTTCGGCCACATCTGACCCAGCCGCTCCCCGGCACTCGGCTTCGAACAGCCTCCCAGCGCCGCCCTCCGGACTCACCTCTAGGGGGCGGCCGGGACCCTCCCGGCCGGGGCCGTCGACCGGTGCGCTGCTGCGTTCGGGTGTATCGCTCACCCGGACGGCCGTACATCGGCCGCTCAGCAACCCCCCGGGGCTCGTTGGGACGGTGAGGATGGCGGGTGGACCGCCGTCACGGCACGGGCGGACGCGAGCATCGGGAGACGGACGACTTGTGAGCATCCTGAACGAACCCCAGGGCGGTGGCGCGGCGGCCGAGGAGTCGTACGAGAACGAGCTGCCGGTCCGGCGCAAGCAGCCCGGCAACGTCGTGGTGAAGTGGCTGACGACCACCGACCACAAGACGATCGGCACGCTGTATCTGACGACGTCGTTCGCGTTCTTCCTGTTCGGCGGGGTGATGGCGCTGCTCATGCGCGCCGAGCTGGCCCGTCCGGGCCTGCAGATCATCTCCAACGAACAGTTCAACCAGATGTTCACGATGCACGGCACCGTGATGCTGCTGATGTTCGCCACCCCGCTGTTCGCCGGGTTCACCAACTGGATCATGCCGCTCCAGATCGGCGCGCCCGACGTCGCCTTCCCCCGGCTGAACATGTTCGCCTACTGGCTGTACCTGTTCGGCTCGCTCATCGCGGTCGGCGGCTTCCTCACCGCGAACGGCGCGGCCGACTTCGGCTGGTTCGCCTACACCCCGCTGTCGGACGCCACCCGCACCCCCGGACTCGGCGGCAACCTGTGGATCCTGGGCCTGGCGTTCTCCGGTTTCGGCACGATCCTCGGCGCCGTCAACTTCATCACCACGATCATCTGCATGCGCGCCCCCGGCATGACCATGTTCCGGATGCCGATCTTCACCTGGAACGTGCTACTGACCGGTGTGCTGGTCCTGCTGGCCTTCCCGGTGCTGGCCGCCGCGCTGTTCGCCCTGGCGGCGGACCGCATCTACGGCGCCCATGTCTACGACCCGGCCAACGGCGGGCCCCTGCTGTGGCAGCACCTGTTCTGGTTCTTCGGGCATCCCGAGGTCTACATCATCGCCCTGCCGTTCTTCGGGATCATCACCGAGATCATCCCGGTCTTCGCCCGCAAACCGATCTTCGGTTACATGGGCCTGGTCGCCGCGACGATCGCCATCGCCGGCCTGTCCGTCACGGTGTGGGCCCACCACATGTACGTCACCGGCGGGGCGTTGCTGCCCTTCTTCGCCTTCATGACCTTCCTCATCGCCGTGCCGACCGGGGTGAAGTTCTTCAACTGGATCGGCACGATGTGGAAGGGCAGCCTCTCCTTCGAGACACCGATGCTGTGGGCGGCCGGCTTCCTCGTGACGTTCCTCTTCGGCGGGCTGACCGGCGTCATCCTCGCCTCGCCGCCCATGGACTTCCACGTCTCCGACACGTACTTCGTCGTCGCCCACTTCCACTACGTCGTCTTCGGCACGGTCGTCTTCGCGATGTTCGCCGGATTCCACTTCTGGTGGCCCAAGTTCACCGGGAAGCTGCTCGACGAACGCCTCGGCAAGATCACCTTCTGGACCCTCTTCGTCGGCTTCCACGGCACCTTCCTGGTCCAGCACTGGCTGGGCGCCGAGGGCATGCCGCGCCGGTACCCCGACTACCTGTCCTCCGACGGCTTCACCGCGCTGAACACCCTGTCGTCCATCAGCTCCTTCCTGCTGGGCCTGTCGATGCTGCCGTTCCTCTACAACGTGTGGAAGACCGCGAGGTTCGGCACCCCGGTCGGCGTGGACGACCCGTGGGGCTACGGCCGCTCCCTGGAGTGGGCCACCTCCTGCCCGCCGCCCCGGCACAACTTCGTCACCCTGCCCCGTATCCGCAGCGAATCCCCGGCCTTCGACCTGCACCACCCGGACATCGCGGCGCGGGAGCAGGAGGGCTACGAGATCGCCACCAGCGACCGGCCCCGCGGATGAGCGGCCTGCGCAAGCGGGGGACGGGAGCGGGTGGCGACCTCGGCAACGAGGTCGAGGGCTACCTGCTGTGGCAGGCCCGGGTCGCGGAGGCGGAGCGGCGCGCCCGCGAGTTCACCGGCCCCCTGGACTGGCTGACGACGGCCCAGCGCGAGGAGGTCGAGCGGCAGTACACCGCCGACGCCCTGCGCCGGGCCCGCGCCGACCTGGAGCGCGTCGCCGCCCGGTGCGTGTCGCTGCGGGCCGAGTACGAGCACCGCTACCGGCAACTGCGGCAGCGCTGCCTGGCCGTGGTGCTCGCGGTGTGCGCGGGCTGCACCGCGCTGACCGCGCTGCTGCTGCTCGCCCTGTGACCCCTGCCGCGTCCCAGCCTCCCCAGCCGACTCACCGTGCGTCACCGCCGTGCCGGGTCGCGCTGTGGGCCAGCCACTCGGACCAGGTGAGGTTCCAGTCGCCGTAGCCGTTGCCGGGCTCGACCGTGTCCTTGGAGCCGGTGACGCGGATGACATCACCGGGGATCACCCGCCGGTAGAAGCGTTCGGCGGTGCCGTCGGTGGCGAGGCCGACACAGCCGTGGGTGACGTTGGCCCGGCCGGCGTGGGTGTTCGCGGCGGGGTTCTGGTGGACGTAGGTGCCGGACGTGGTGGTGTGCACGGCCCAGGCGTAGTAGCCGTGGTAGGCGTCGCCGAGGCCGACGGTGCGGGAGTCCATGTAGACCCTGGGCTGCTTGTCCATCACGACCATCGTCCCGTTCCAGGTGTCCAGGCCGGGGCGGCCGGCGGTGACCGGGATCCGGGTGTCGGGCCTGCCGTCCTCCGTGACGGTCATCGTGTGGGTGCGCACGTCGACGGTCGCGGTCAGGGAACGGCCGATGGAGAAGCGCCGTACGGCGTGGCTGCCGACGCGCAGTGTGACGCGGGTGCCGGGCTTCCAGTAGGCGGGCGGGCGGTAGTCGACGCGCTGCCCGTCGAGCAGGTTGCGGTCCTTGACCCAGCTCCAGGCGCCCGTGACGGCGGGCCGGGCGTCGACGCCGAGCCAGTGCTCGACCGCGGCCCGCTCGGCGCGCGGCACCGGGCGCGGGAAGGTGACGGATATCGGCATGCCCACCCCCACGGTGGCCCCCTCGCCGACGTTGACCTTCGCGCCGGCGAGCGCGGCCGGCTCTGGGACGGCGGGCGCGGCGGGCCGGGGCGCGGCGGAGGAGCGGGACGGCGGCCGGCTCGGCCGCGGCCGTGGAGGCGGTGGAGGCGGTGGCCGCGCAGCCGGTCGCCGCGAGCAGCAGCGCGCAGGCCGCCGCGAGGGCACCGGCGACGGCTTTCGAACGGCGTGGGCGGGCTGACGGGGCGTGCGGGATACGTGAGCGGTGCGCGTGCGTGGACACGGAAGTTCCCCCCTGGGATGCGTACGGACATGGTCTGTACGCACGGCGCGGCGCCCCGGTTGCATCGGGACGGGGAGGAATTCCCGGTCCCGCCCGCGCCGTAGGATCGCCTCTTCGGACGGGGAGAACGGGGGGGGCGGGGATGACGGAGGAGGAGTTCGACGCCTTCTACACGGCTGCCTTCCCCCGTCTGGTCGGACAGCTGTACGCCTTCACCGGAGACCACGCCGAGGCGCAGGACGTCGTGCAGGAGGCGTTCGTACGGGCCTGGGACCGGCGGACGTCCTTCGACGCGGCCGAGGCACCGGAGGCGTGGATCCGCACGGTGGCCACCCGGCTCGCCGTCAGCCGGTTCCGGCGCGCCCGGCGCTGGCTGGAACTCGTCCGCAAGGACACCCCACGGGAGCAGGTCCCGGGGCCCGGACCGGAGCACGTCGCCCTGGTCGCCGCGCTGCGCACCCTGCCCCCGGCACAACGGCTGGCCGTGGTCCTGTACCACGTGTGCGACCTGAGCGTGGAACAGATCGCCGCGGAGACCGGCGCGCCCGCCGGCACGGTCAAGGCGCGGCTGGCCCGGGGCCGCGCCGCGCTCGCCCGTCAGCTGTCGCCCGAGGAGGCCGAGACCATGACCGGGACGAAGGAGGCCACGCATGCCCCATGACCCGACGGGCCCGGCCGCGCCCGGGGAGGGCGCCGACCGGCTGACGCACGCCCTGCGCGAGGTCGCCGAGCAGGGCCGGCGCCCCGCACCCGGCCCGGGTGCCGCCGTGCGCCGCCGGGCCGTGCTGCGCCGCCGTACCCGCCGGGCCGGGCTGGTGTCGGCGGGCCTCGTCGTCGCGGGCGCGGCCGTCCTCACCGCCACGACCCTGCTGGACGGCGCCGAACGGCCCGCGCCGCCCGCCGCGACCGCCTCCACGACCGCCCCGGCACCGCCCCCGTCCCCCGACGGCGACACCCCCGTCGACGACATCCGGATCGACCTGTCCACCCTGGAACTGCGGGCCGGGGGACGGACGTTCCCCATCTCCGCCCCCGGTATGAACCGGCCGTTCCGCGGAGACGCGGTCACCCGGGTCACCGAACGCCTGCGGCACGCCCGGTTCAGCGTCTCGCCCACGGGCGAGATCGAGAGCCACGACTGGGTGATGGCCTTCAGCGGCCCCGAACGGGAACCCCACTACCTCTACGGGGCCGACACCACCACCGACGTCCCCGGCCGCCGCCCGTCCACCCTGAGCGTGATCGGCCTGCGCACCCCCGACGCCCGCTGGCTGTACGAGCACACGCCCGTCGGCACCCGCATCACGATCACCGGGACCGGCACCTAGGGGGTGGTGCCTACTCCTCGGGGCGGGTGCGGGTCGGGGTGGAGCGGCCCGGTGGGGGGAGTTGGGCCAGCTCGGTGCGGGTGAGCAGGACGTCGCCGATGAAGAGGTCGTAGAGCAGGATGCCGAGCGCGCCGCCGATCAGCGGGCCGACGATCGGGATCCACCAGTAGCCGCTGAAGACGCCGGACACGCTTCCCGGGAACGCCAGGCTGCCCCAGCCCGCCGCGTAGGTGAACAGGCGGGGGCCGAAGTCGCGGGCCGGGTTGATGGCGTAGCCCGCGTTCGCGCCGTAGGACATGCCGATGGCGGCGACGACGAGGCCGACGACCAGGGGGCCGAGGTTGGCCTGCACGGCCTGGTTGCGCAGGTCGATGACGGCGGCGATCAGCATCAGCAGGAAGGCCGTGCCCACGATCTGGTCGATCAGCGGGCCCCAGACGCCGCCGTGGAAGTAGGGGGCCGGGAAGGTGGCGAAGATGGAGAAGGTGGTGTTGGTGTGGCCGTTCACCTTCGGTCCGGTCACCGTGCGGTCGAAGGTGTTGATCGCGTCGTGGTAGACGAGGTAGACCAGCGCCGCGCCGGTGAGGGCGCCCACGACCTGGGCGAACCAGTACGGCAGCACCTTGGCCCAGGAGAAGCCCCGGCGCAGGGCCATGGCCAGGGTCACCGCCGGGTTGAGGTGGGCGCCGCTGATGCCGCCGGCGACGTAGACGCCGAACATGACGGCGAAGGCCCAGCCCCAGGTGACGAGCAGCCAGTCGCCGGCCGCCAGGAAGATCGTGGTGGTGGTGGCGGCCCGGCCGGAACCGGGCAGCGCGGCGACCGCCATCGCGACCACGCCGCAGCCGAAGGAGATGAGGACGAAGGTCCCGAAGAACTCCGCCATGCACTCGCCCAGCAGACCGCCCCGGCTTCTGAGCCGGGACGTCTTGACGAGCGGAGGGATGTCCACAGCCATGGAGGCCCCCTTAGAAGAGAGCAATGCGGCCAATGTCACCATATTGGCTCACAACGTCACTCCCCGCAGGGTGAACGTCCTCCGGCCACCCGCAAGGGCGACCCGCAGGGGCCTTGCCAGGGTGACCCGCAGGGACCCGTAGGGGCCTGTCAGGGGACCCGCAGGGGCGGCGGGTGCGGCGGTCTCAGCCGCCCGTCTGCCGGACCACCGACGCCGGTGTCCGCGGGGTGTCGGCGGCGCCGGCCGGGCCCACGTTGGCCGCCAGCAGCAGACCGGACGCGGCGATCACGGCCGCGACGACGCCCCGCGTGGCGGAGCCCCGTCCGTCCGGACGGACGCGGGGGCGGGTGTGGGATGCGTAGGGTGCGGATGTACGTCCGGACACGGCGACCTCGCAACACAACAGCGGAGTGTTAAGCATGCTTAATCCGCCGTTTAACCTAGGTGCTGTCGCCGCCCAACGGCAAGGGCGGCAGGGGGAGTTGGGGGGCACGGCAGCATGCTGGAACGGGACGAACCGGAGGTCGTCGGACGGCGGGTGCAGCGGCTGCGCGCCCAGCGGGGGCTGACCCAGCGGCAGCTGGCGGAACCGGCGTACACCCCCGCCTACATCTCCACCCTGGAGGCGGGCCGGGTCCGGGCCTCCGACGAGGCGCTCAGGCACATCGCGGACCGGCTCGGGGTCACCTTCGAGGAGCTGGCCGCCGGCCGCCCCGCCCACCTCGCCACCGGTCTCAGGCTGCGGCTCACCGAGGCCCAGCGGCTCCTCGCCGACGGCCGGGCCGAGGAGGCCGCCGTCCAGTACGGCCTGGTGCGCGCCGAGGCGGAGGCGCACGGGCTCGGCCGCGAACAGGCCGACGCGCTGCTCGGCCTCGGCGAATGCGCCCTGGAGACCGGCGCGTTGAGCGAGGCACGGGACCGCTTCGAGCGGGCCGAGGCACAACTGGCCGACCAGTCCCTGCCGGTGCGGGTGCCCGCGGTGCGCGGCCGGGCCGTCGCCCACTACCTCGCGGGCGAACTCCGCTACGCCGTCTACCTCCTGGAGTCCACGCTCGACGAGCTGAACCGCGGCGGACTGCACGACCCGGACGCGCTGCTGCTGCTCTACGCCAGCGTCATCGGCCCGTACATGGACATGGGCGCCCACGCCCGCGCCGCCCAGGCCGCCGAGTTCGCCCTGGCGCTCGCCCCACGGGCCGGCGACCCCGCGCTGATCGCCCGGATGCACCGCTCGGTCGCCCGTACCCTGCTCGCCGAGGGCCGTATCGCCGAGGCCGACGCCTCCCTGGCCAAGGCGGCCGAGCTGTACGCCCAGCTGCGGCTGCGCACCGAGCTGGCCAACTGCCACTGGATGCGCGGCTACGTCTGCGCGCAGAACGGCGAACTGGACCGCGCCGAGCAGGAGTTGCGGCAGGCGCACGGCATGCTCGCGCGGACCCGGGCCGCCCTGTACCGCAGCCAGGCCGCCGTCGAACTCGCCGACGTACTGCACCGCCGGGGCCGCTCCGAGGAGGCCGCCGAGCTGCTGGAGGGCGTCCTCGGGGACTTCTCCTCCGAGCGCGGCGCCGTGCACGCCGCCGCCGCGCACCGCCTGCTCGGCATCATCGCCGAGGACGCCCGGGACACCGAGGCCGCCGAGGAGCACTACGTCCGCGCCCTCAGCCTCCTGGAACGCGCGGGCGCCGCCGGGGACCTCGCCGACCTGTGCCGGCTGCTGGGCGACCTGCTGCGCCGCACCGGCCGCACCGAGGCCGCCCTGGACGCCTACCGCACCGGGCTCGGCCACCGCACCGCCCCCGGCACCACCACCCTGGGCCCGGCCCCGGCCCAGCCCCCGCTGTGGCCCGTACCCCCGTCCCCGGACCGTCCCCCGCTGTGACCCTCACACCTCCGCCCGGCCCTGCCGGCGGATGTCCGCCAGCCGGAGGGCGCCGATCTGCACGGCGGCCTGGGTCGCCTCGTTCGGTACGTCGCCCAGGCCGCCGTTGGTGAGCGCGAAGGCGTCCTCGCCGACCCGGACGGCGGCCACGTCCATCGTGAGCAGGTACCGCTGCCCGCCCTCATCGAAGGCGGCACAGGTGACGCGCAGCCCCTGGCGCGCGTCCCCGACCTCCGGCAGCGGGGCGTCCCGCACCTGCACGTCCTCCAGCAGCCCCAGTTCCGTGGTGGCCGTGAACCGGGCGCAGCGCACCGGCATCTGCCGCAGCCAGGCCAGCATGGCGTCGACGTCCGCCGGGCGGCGGGCACCGATCTGGAACCGGAGCTGGGCCTCGGTGTCGGCGTCGTCCAGGCCGACGGCGACGCGCGCCGGGGCGCCGAGGAGTTCGTCGCTGTAGAGGGCGTCGAGCAGCCGCTGGCACTCCCCGGCCGCCGTGCGGCTCTTGAGCAGCCCGTCCCGCCAGGTGGCCGCGCCGCGCGTGGCGGTCCAGGGGGCGCCGAGGTCGGTCTGGGTGATCAGCGCGGCCTGCGCCTGCTCGTCGCTGAGCGTGGAGCCGTCGGCCCGCCGGGGCGCCGTGGACCCCGGGGCCGGCCGGTCGAGCGTGGGCAGCGGGTGCGGGGCGCTCGCCGGGTGGTTCAGCCCGAGGGCCGCGCAGCCGCCGCCGAGCAGCAGGCCGGTGGCGAGGAGGGGGAGCGCGACGGCACGGGGGAGGCGGGGGACGCGCGGGGATATCGCGGGGGACATCGGTGCCTCCTGGACTGCGTGCGGCCGGGGTGCCTGGTCTCACGGCACCACCGGCCCGGGCGTCCCACCAGCGCTCGGAGCCGTACGGGTGAGGGCGTACGGCCGGTGTGCCGCGGGGCGCCGGGGGACATCCGGCGTGCGCGGGGCACCGGGGAGGATCCGCGTACGCGGGGCCCTGCGGGAAATTCCGTGGAGCGGCCCGTACGCCCCCTGTTACCGTCCCGTCCATGCAGCGCGCCCCGCAGTGCCCGTCGAGCACGACGACGCCGGAGACCGTCCCGGCGCGCTGACACCTGACCAGCATCCGAGCCCCGGGGCGCACGCCCCGGGGCTCCGGCGCGTCCCGGGCCGTCCGCCCCCGTCCACCCCGACGGAAGGACCCCCATGAACCACCAGCCCGGCCACCACGACCACCGTGACGAGTCCGGCCACCACGACCCCGACCGTCCCGACCACCGCCGGCTCGGCCGCGAGCTCGGCCTCTTCGGCACCGATCCGCTGATGGGCGCCGGACTGCCGTACTGGCTGCCCGACGGCGCGGCCGTCCGGCACGCCCTGGAGGAGTACATCCGGGAGGCCGAACGCCGGGCCGGCTACCGGCACGTGTACTCGCCCGTGCTCGGCAAACGGGAGCTGTACGAGATCTCCGGGCACTGGGACCACTACCGCGACGACATGTACCCGCCGATGCGGCTCGGCGCCGAGGAGGCCGTACTGCGGCCCAGCCTCTGCCCGCACCACGCGCTGATCTACCGCTCCCGCGCCCGCAGCCACCGGGAGCTGCCGCTGCGCATCGCCGAGCTGGGCACCATGCACCGCGCCGAACTGTCCGGCGCGCTCGGCGGCCTGACCCGGGTGCGCGCCATCCACCTCAACGACGCCCATGTCTTCTGCACCCTGGACCAGGCGGTGGCCGAGGCCCGCGCCGCCCTGGAGCTGATCGGCCGCGCCTACGCCGACCTCGGCATCGAGGCCGTGCGCCACCGCCTCTCCCTGCCCGGCGCGGGCGGCAAGTACGTCGCCGACCCCGAGCTGTGGCGGCGGGCCACCGCTCTGCTGCGGCAGGTCCTGGCCGAGGCCGGGGTGGCGTACGAGGAGGCGCCGGGCGAGGCCGCGTTCTACGGCCCGAAGATCGACGTACAGATCGCCGACCCGGCGGGCCGCGAGTCCACCTTGTCCACCGTGCAGATCGACTTCCACCAGCCCGCCCGCTTCGGCCTGCGCTACACCGGCCCCGACGGCGCCCGGCACCGGCCGGTGATGGTGCACCGCAGTGTCATCGGCAGCGTGGAGCGGGCCGTCGCGCACCTCGTCGAGGTCCACGGCGGGGCCTTCCCGGCCTGGCTGGCGCCGGTCCAGCTGGTCGTCCTGCCGGTGGCCGAGGAGCAGCTGGAGCAGGCGGAGCGGCTGGTCCGGGAGGCCGTCGCGCTCGGCCTGCGCGCCGAGCTGGCCGGGCCCGCCCAGGGCACCCTGGGGGCCAGGATCCGGGCCGCGCGGCTGGTGCCGTACCAGGCGGTGATCGGCGCCCGGGAGGCCGGCGCCGGGCTGGCCGCCGTACGGCTGCGGGACGGACGGCGACCGGGCGCGCTGCCGGTGCCGGAACTGCTGCGCCGGATCACCGCACGGGTGGCGGCCCACTCCGCCGTGCTCTGGGACGAGGACCCGCTGATCTAAGGTCGGCTGGACGGAAGGAGACCGCCGTGACCGGTCAGCCCGTGCCTGTGATCATCGACTGCGACACCGGCGTCGACGACGCCCTGGCCCTGCTGTTCGCCGTACGCCACCCGGGGCTCGATCTGCGGGCCGTGACCTGTGTCGCCGGGAACACCGACGTGGACGGGGTGGTCCGCAACACCCTGACCGTGCTGGAGCGGGCGGGCGCTCCGGCCGTCCCGGTGGCCCGGGGTGCCGAGCGCCCGCTGATCGAACCGGCCCGCCACGCGCCGGTGCACGGCGTCGACGGCATGGGCGACCTGGGGCTGCCGGCGCCCGCCCGGGGCCCGGCGGACGTGGACGCGGTCACCCTGCTGCGCCGGGAGATCCTCGCCTGCCCGCGCCCCGTGACGCTGATCCCGACCGCCCCGCTGACCAACATCGCGCTGCTGCTGCGCACCCACCCGGAGGTCACCCGGAACATCGAGCGGATCGTGTTCATGGGCGGGGCGGTGGCCACCGGGAACGCCACCCCGGTCGCGGAGTTCAACGTCTGGCACGACCCGGAGGCCGCGGCGGTGCTGCTGACCGCCGGGGTGCCGATCACCATGTACGGCCTGGACGTCTTCCGGCGGGTCGTCGTCCCCGGCGCCGAGGTGCGCCGGCTGCGCGCGAGCGACGAACCCGGCACCCGCCTGGCCGGGGATCTCCTCGCGTGCCGGCCGACCCGGCAGGGCAGGGAGCCGGGAGCGGAGGACGCCGGCGGCCTCGGTGACGCGGGCGCGGTGTGCGCGGTGGCCGATCCGGCGGGCCTCACCACCCGGCTGCTGCCGGTCGAGGTCTGCCTGGCGCCCGGCCCGGCCCGCGGCCAGACCGTCGTGGACCTCAGGACCGGCCCCGGCGAGGCCGAGTTCCACGACGACGGCTCCGAACGGGCCGTGGTGGACGTGGCGTTGGACGTGGATGTGGACCGGTACGTGAGGCTGTACCTGGAGACGGTGGAACGGCCCTGACGACCCTGGCGCCCGTCGGTCCGGTCCTTGACAAAGCCCTTTACAAAAAGGGTGTCCGGCTCGTCGGTGAGACCCGATTCGGCCATCGTGCGGGCACCCGGGCCGGTCGGGAACCTCACGATCACATGGGTGAGCAGGTGTTCACGTGCCTGAACCACCGTTCCGGAACGCCACGTTTCGGACCGCCATCGCAAAGAGATGGTTGTGACTCGGCAAAGTGTTTCCTAATCTGCGGGCCACCGGGCTGGACAGCTGTCGACCGGGCGCCTCTCACAAGGAAGGGCACCCGGCCGGTCTGGTGCGGAACATGCCGCGCGGCCAACAGCTTTGGCGGGCAGACGGTCGCAGCGGCACACAGCCCACGCAACCAGTAACCACGGAGGATACCGTGAGCCACCCCAACCGGCTACGCGATGCCATTCACTCGGACGGCACCACCCCTCTGATCGGCGTCTTCGACATGTTCTCCGCGTCCGTCGCGGCCCAGCACTACGACGGGATGTTCGTCTCCGGCTTCGGCTTCGCCGCGTCCCACTACGGCCTGCCCGACATCGGCTTCATCGCCTGGCCCGACATCATCGCCTTCGTCCAGCGCCTGCGCATGGCGTTCCCGGCCCAGCACCTGCTGGTGGACATCGACGACGGCTACGTGGACCCGGAGACCGCGTGCCACGTCGTGCAGAACCTGGAGGCCGTCGGCGCCTCCGGCGTCATCCTGGAGGACCAGAAGCGGCCCCGGCGCTGCGGTCACGTCGACGGCAAGCAGGTACTCCCGCTGGAGGAGTACCTGGAGAAGCTGGAGCTGGTCCTGCAGTCCCGCCGGGACCTGGTGGTGGTCGCCCGCACCGACGCCACCGAGGAGGACGAGATCCTGCGCCGCGCCAAGGCGCTCGCCGCGACCGACGCCGACGTGGTGCTGGTCGACGGGGTGCGCAGCGTGGACTGGATCCACAAGGTGCGCAAGGTCATCGGGGACAAGCCGCTGCTGTTCAACCAGATAGCCGGGGGCAAGTCGCCGCGGCTGTCGCTGAGCGAGCTGTCCGCGCTGGGCGTCGACGTCGCCATCTACAGCACGCCCTGCCTGTTCGCCGCGCAGACCGCCATCGACCGCGCCCTGACCGAGCTGAAGGAGGCCGACGGCCGCCTGCCGCAGACCGGGCCGGACAGCGTGGGGGTCGCCGAGTGCCTGGCGCTGCTGGAGAAGAACATCAGCCGGCACCACGTCCACACCCCGGCGTGACCTGAGCCGCCCCAGGGGCCCGCGCGCACCCGCACGCGGGCCCCACGGCGGTTGACAGGCGGGTCCGGGCGGGCGACGGCCGGATCCCGGGCGCGAACGAGGCTCGGTCCTGGGCCGGACCGGGGATCCCGGCGTGCTTCCCCGGAGTCCGCCCGGGCACCGGGATCCCCGGCTTCCGGAGTCCGTCCGGGCACCGGGATCCCCGGCTTCCGGAGTCCGTCCGGGGACCGGAGGATCCCGGCTTCCCCGGACTCCGTCCCCGCTCACCCGCGCCCACCCCGCTCTGTGCCGGGCCCGCCTTCGCACCGGCCCCCTCCCCATGCCACCCGCTTCCAAGGCAGGAGCGCATGTCTCAGACGCTCATCGGCTCGGTCCGCGGTCTGGCGCGCCGTGTCGACTGGTACATCGTCGCGCTGTTCGGCGCGATCGGGATCGCCGCGCTCGTCCCGGCCGAGGACACGGCGGCCGAGGCCGTCTCATGGCTGACCAAGCTGGCGATCGGCCTGCTGTTCTTCCTCTACGGCGCCCGGCTCTCCCCGCAGGCCGCGCTCGACGGCGTACGGCACTGGCGGCTGCATCTGCCCGTGCTCGCCCTGACGTTCGCCGCCTTCCCGCTGCTCGGCCTGGCCGCACGGCTGCTGCCGGACGGGCTGCTCGGCGCCGAGCTGACCGCCGGCGTGCTGTTCCTGGCGGTGCTGCCGTCCACCGTGCAGTCCTCCATCGCCCTCACCTCCCTGGCCCGTGGCAACGTGGCCGCGGCCCTGTGCTCCGCGTCCTTCTCCACGGTGCTGGGCGTGGTCCTCACCCCGGTCCTGGCCGTCTGGCTGATCGGCGGCGGCGAAGACGACGGCATCCCGATCGGCGTGGGCCAACTCGGCGACATCGCACTTCAGTTGCTGCTGCCGTTCCTCGCCGGGCAGGCGGTGCGGCGGTGGATCTCCGGCTGGCTCGGCCGGCACCGCAAGGTGATCGGGCTCTGCGACCGGGGCTCCATCCTGCTCGTCGTCTACGCGGCGTTCAGCCGGGGCATGACCACCGGCATCTGGCAGCGGGTGTCCCCCGGCCGCCTGGTCCTGCTCGGTGTGCTGGTGGCGGTGCTGCTCGGCGCCGCCCTGCTGCTCGCCGACCGCTCCGCGCGGGCGCTGCGGCTGCCCCGCGAGGACCGGGTGACGGCGGTCTTCTGCGGGGCGACCAAGAGCCTGGCCAGCGGACTGCCGATGGCCTCCGTGCTGTTTCCCGCGGACGAGGTCGCCATGACCGTCCTGCCGCTGATGCTCTACCACACGCTCCAGCTGGTGGTCTGCGCCGCGCTCGCCCGCCGGCTCAGTCGGACGGCGCCGCCCGCACCGACCAGCGCTCCTCCACCCGTGCCAGCCGCCAGTACGCCAGCGCCGCCGCCCACACCGCCACGAACAGGCCGACGATGAGATAGCCGACGTTGTCCAGGTCCAGGCCGGCCACCCAGCCGGTCACCGGGTCGCTGAGGTCGAACTTCTCGTGCAGCACACCGACCAGCTCGATGGTGCCGATGAAGAAGGCCACGGCGATGGACAGACCGGTGATGGCGAGGTTGTAGAAGACCTTGCGGACGGGGTTGGCGAACGCCCACTGGTAGGCGAAGTTCATGAACGTGCCGTCGAGGGTGTCGAACAGGCTCATCCCGGCGGCGAACAGCAGCGGCAGGCACAGGATCGCGTACCAGGGCAGGCCGGCCGCCGCGCCCGAGCCGGCCATCACCATCAGGGTGACCTCGGTGGCCGTGTCGAAGCCGAGGCCGAACAGGAAACCCAGCGGGTACATCTGCCCCGGCCGGGACACGGACTTCGTCAGCCGCCCCAGCAGCCGGTTCATGAAACCCCGGGAGTCCAGGTGCCGTTCCAGCTCCGTCTCGTCGTAGCCGCCCGCGCGCATCGCCCGGAAGACCTTCAGGATGCCCGCCAGGGCGACCAGGTTCAGGGCGGCGATGAGGTAGAGGAAGGACCCGGAGATCGTCGTGCCGAGCACCCCGAGCACCTGGTGGGTGGTGGAGCCCTCGTTCATCACCTTCCCGGCCAGCGAGGTGCCGCCCGCGATCAGCAGGGCCAGCAGCACGACCACGCTGGAGTGCCCGAGCGCGAACCAGAACCCCACCGACACCGGCCGCTTGCCGTCGGCCATCAGCTTGCGGGTGGTGTTGTCGATCGCCGCGATGTGGTCGGCGTCGAAGGCGTGGCGCATGCCGAGGGTGTAGGCGGTGATCCCCAGTCCCACGCCGAACACCTGGGAGCCGACCTGGTAGTGCCTCGGGGCGACCAGCAGACAGAGGATCCCGAAGGCGACGACATGCAGGGCGAGGATCACCACCAGCAGCCCCGCCGTCTTGACGGTGTCCTCGCGTCGCCAGCGGAAAGTAGCGGCATCAGCCATCGGGTTCACGCTCCAGCACCTCGTGGATCACTTCGTGAGCTGCCGTGGCCGGTCTCCTGGCTTACGGGTCACACGTCCGCCGTTCCTGCCTTCCCGGCCTTTCGGCCAGTGGCCCGGCGGATGCCGGACGGAACGGGAACTCCCCGATCACAGTGGCGAGGGCCGCTCCGGTCTCACACCGGCTTCCCGAACACCACGGCCCGCCCACCGTAGAGGGGCACGCGGTTTCCTGCATAGCTGCGCAGTCGGGCAGGTATTCAAGATCACATCGCCGCCTGCCAGGATGGGGGCATGCATCTCGTTCCTGCCGACCGTGCCGATCGTCGCACCATCGACGGTCACCGGGTGTGCGAGGCGATCGCCGCGATCGGCGACGCGGGGCGTCTGCGCACCTGGTCCGACCGATTCTCGCTGCTGGCCGACGCCAACCGGCTCGCGCTGCTGCTCGCCCTGCACCGGACCGGGCCGCTGGCCGTCTCGGACCTGGCGATCGCCACGGGCATGAACGACCCGGCCGTCTCCCAGGCCCTGCGGCTGCTGCGCGCGGCAGGGGTCGTGGCGGGGGAGAAAGAGGGGCGCGTGGTGCGCTATCGGGTGGTGGACGAGGACGTGAGGGGCCTGTTGGAGCACTGCGCCGCCTGAGCGCCCCGGAAAAGGTTCCCTTTCGGGCAATGTGGACAGATACAGATTCCGTACTCTCGTCCGTCCCAGGGGAGCCCGTATGGCAGACCGCCCGCCGGACCTCTCGTCCAAGAACCCCGACTGGTGGCGCCAGGCCGTCATCTACCAGGTCTATCCACGCAGTTTCGCCGACGCCGACGGTGACGGCCTCGGTGACCTCAGGGGCCTGACCCAGCGGCTGTCGCACCTCGCCGCGCTCGGTGTCGACGCCCTGTGGCTGAGCCCCTTCTACCCCTCCGAACTCGCCGACGGCGGCTACGACGTCATCGACCCGCGCGGTGTCGACGAACGCCTGGGCACCCTGGACGACTTCGACGCCCTGGTGGGCGAGGCGCACCGGCTGGGCCTGAAGGTCGTCGTGGACATCGTCCCCAACCACACCTCCCATCTGCACCGCTGGTTCCAGGAGGCGCTGCGCGCCGGGCCCGGATCGGCCGCCCGCGAGCGGTACGTCTTCCGGCCGGGGCGCGGCCCGCACGGGGAACTGCCGCCCACCGACTGGCAGTCGGTGTTCGGCGGCAGCGCCTGGCACCGGGTGGCCGACGGGGAGTGGTACCTGCACCTGTTCGCCCCCGAGCAGCCCGACCTGAACTGGGACAACGAGGAGGTCCGCGCCGACTTCCGCACGACCTTGCGGTTCTGGTCCGACCGGGGTGTGGACGGCTTCCGCGTGGACGTCGCCCACGGCCTGGCCAAGGACCTCACCGAGCCGCTGCGGGACCTCGGCGCCCTCGGCGCGACCGGCGAGACGGCCCTGCGGCACCTGCCGCCGGGCAGCCACCCGTACTGGGACCGGGACGAGGTGCACGAGATCTACCGCGACTGGCGCAAGATCTTCGACGCCTACCGCCCGCCCCGCATGGCCGTCGCCGAGGCCTGGGTCCCGGGCGGCCGCCGGGCCCTGTACGCGCGCCCCGACGAACTCGGCCAGGCATTCAACTTCGAGTACCTCCAGGCCGGCTGGGACGCGGAGGAGCTGCGCGAGATCATCGCCGGCGAGCTGGCCACGGCCCGCTCGGCCGGTGCCTCCGCGACCTGGGTGCTGTCCAACCACGACGTCGTACGGCACGCCTCCCGGCTGGTGCTGCCGCCCGGCACCGACCCGGAGGCCTGGCTGCTCGCCCACGGCTCGGCGCCCGCCGTCGACCCGGCGGCCGGGCTGCGCCGGGCCCGCGCGGCGACCCTGCTGATGCTGGCGCTGCCCGGCTCGGCGTATCTGTACCAGGGCGAGGAACTCGGCCTGCCCGAGGTCGCGGACCTGCCCACGGAGGTGCTCCAGGACCCGATCTGGGAGCAGACCGGCCACACCCGCAAGGGCCGCGACGGCTGCCGGGTGCCGCTGCCGTGGACGACGACCGGGCCGTCGTACGGCTTCGGGCCCGGGGCCGGCTGGCTGCCGCAGCCCGCGTCCTTCGCCGGCTACGCGGTCCAGGCGCAGACCGGTGTGGAGGGCTCCACGCTGGAGCTGTACCGCACGGCCCTGCGGCTGCGCCGCAAGCTGCTGGAGGGCGAGACGCTGACCTGGACCCCGGGCGCGCCGGCCGGCGTGCTGGACTTCACCCGCAGCGAGGTCTGGCGCAGCGTCACCAACCTGGGCGCCGAGCCGGTGCCGCTGCCTCCCGGCGAGGTCCTGCTGAGCAGCGCCGAGCTGCCCGGCGGCGGGGTGCTGCCGCCGGACACCACCGTGTGGCTGGCCTGAGCCCTCCCGGCCGTGGCTAACCGGCCGGCGGGGCCGGGCTCGGCCCCGCCCCGGTGCCGCCGCCCGCGATGCCGTCGATGTCCACCGGTGTGGAGGTGGCCGACGGCGGCGGGGTGAGGACCACCTGCGGCCGGCCGGCGGCCGGGGGCGGCGGGGTCAGGTCGGAGTCGGGCAGCTTGGGCGGGGTGGTCTGCTGGTACAGGGTCCGGTCGAAGTCCACCAGGCCCGTCTTCTCCATGACGGATATGTGGTCCAGGACGGTGTCGTTGGCCTGGTCGGCCAGGGCCCGCACCAGCGAGTTCTTCGTGGTGGACCGGATCTTCGCCACCGTGTTGAAGATGGAGCCGTGCGTCATCCGCAGGATGTTGGCGAAGTCCGTGTCGAACTGCCTGCCGCTCTCCCCGTTCAGCTGCCGTACGAAGCCCCGCTGCTGGGGGCTCGCCTCGTCGGGCAGCGTGATGTCCAGCATGGGGGCGATCTTCCGGCAGGTGGTGTCGAGCGCGGCGTGCCCGTCGACCAGGTGCCGGCTCGCCGTGATCACCGCCTCGGAGCCGCCCTTGCGCAGCCCGATCTGCCCGACGGGGTACTCCCACAGCCCGGCCGCCCGCACCTTCACCACGAAGTCCCGGTCCTGCTCGGTCAGCGGCCCCCACTGGGTACTGGCGATGACACGGTCCTGCGCCCCGGAGACCTTGCTCAGGCCGAGCATGCCCGGGTAGGCGAGCGCGGCGAGGGTCAGGGCCATCGCACCGCCCACGAACAGCGTTCCCGTCGCGTTCCGCGAAAAGCGCACCGTGCCTCCTGCCGGGGATCCTCCGTCGTCGGACCGGACCCACGGCGGTGCGCGGGTCCGGACACCCAAGGGGTACGGACACCGGGCCGGTCCGTATCAGCGCGGGCGGGTAAAGAATCGGCCGGGTGGTGTTGGCCGGTGGTTGACCACCGCACGGGAGAAGGTTGACCCGCGCCCGGGCGAAGCCAGACCAGGGGCGCGCCTAGATTCACCGCATGCCCGCACCGCCCTCCCCCCGCACCCCCGCCGCGCTGCCCGTCCTGCCCTACCGCAAGCCCGTCAAGGGCCGCGACTACTGGGTACTGGACGACGTCCTGCCCGACGTCGACGCCGTACGGCAGCGGTGCCTGGCCAAGGAGGGCTGGGTCCGGGGCCACCCGTACACCTCCGAGACCTGGCCGGGGCTGCGCGCCACGCCCGGCCTGGAGCCCGGTGAACTGGCCCGCGTGGAGCGGTTGGTGAAGCGGGCGACCGGGGCGAAGGAGCTGTGGGTGCAGCGGGCGCCGGGCGGCGGCACCCTCGATCACAACTGTGTCCAGGTGGTCGGCGAGGGCGAGAGCGAGCCCCGCCCGCACACCGACTCCCGCGCGCTGTGCCGGTACGCGGCCGTGCTGTACCTCAATCCGGAGGCGCCCGAGGACTGCGGGACCGCCTTCTACCGGCAGTCGCTGCCCGGCGGCCGGCTCGGCGGCAACATCGTCCGGGCCCCGCACACCAACCTCGTCGAGGCCCTCGGTACGCGGTACGTCCCGGCGGACCACTTCGAGGAGGACGTCCGGGTCCCGCACCGGTACAACCGCCTGCTGCTGTACCGCGCCGACCTGGTGCACAGCGCGACCGGTTACACCGGCCGGACGCCGGCGGACAAGCGCATGACGGCCGTCTTCTTCTGGATGGCCTGAACGCGGGCCTCCCGCCTACGGCCGCATCACACTGGGGCTCCGGCCTACGGCGCGGCCTGGAGCCGGCCCAGCTGCCGCTGGATGTCCTCCAGCGCACCGCGCCTGCGCCCGGGCACCCGGAGGCGCAACTCCGCCAGCGCAGTCCCGAGTTCGCGGGCCCGCGCGGGGTCCTCGATGCGGCTCCACTGGTGGTGGGCGCGGTCCACGGCCGCCTCCACTGCGGGCGCGTCCGCCGCCTGCCCGGCGGCCAGCCGCGCCTCGGCCACCGCGAGCCAGGCCCGGCAGCTGCGCACCGGGTCCCCGGCGAACATCGCCAGATCGGCCCGCACCTCCCGCCAGTGCAACGCCTGCTCGGACCCGGCGCCGTACGCCCGCACGGCGGCCTCCTCGTGCCGCGCGGCCAGCCCGTCCGCCTCCCGGTGCAGACCGCCCTGAACGGCAGCACTGATGGCAGCATGCGGATCGCCCCCGGCGGACATCCGGCCGACCGACCCACCGAACGGCTCCCCGAACGTTCCACCGGGCCGGTCACCGGACCGGACGTCCAGGCGATCGCCGAGCCGGTCGTCCAAGCGGTCGCCGGGACGGTCACCGGACGGACCGCCGGGGCGGTCACCAGACGGATCGCCAGCCCGGTCACCGAGGCGATCGCCAAGGCGGTCCCCGGACGAACCGCCGGGCCGGTCACCGAGCCGGTCACCGGGCGGCTCCCCGAACGTTTCACCGGGCCGGTCGTCCAGGTGATCACCGGGCCGGTCACCGGACGAACCGCCGACGCGTTCGCCGTCCCGGTCACCGGACGGATCACCAGCCTGGTCACCGAAGCGGTCATCCAGCCGGTCACCGGGCGGACCGCCGGGCCGGTCACCGAGGCGCTCGTCGGGCTGATCACCGAGCCGATCGCCGGGCGGGTCCCCAGACGGATCGCCAGCCCGGGCACCGGACGGCTCCGCGGGCTGGTCACCGAGCCGGTCGCCTGACGGACCCCCAGGCTGGTCACCGAGCCGGTCGCCGATCCGGTCCCCGAGCGGATCGCTGACCCGGTCGCCGGGCCGGTCGCCGAGGCCGTTGCCGGCCCGGTCCGCTGCCGGATCCCACGGCGCCGACAGCCTCGGCACCGGCAGGCCCGGCGCTGAGACTCCCGGCGTCGGCGAGCCCGGCACCCCGCCGGCCGGCCCCCTGCCGAGCGGCCCCTCGCCGGTCGGCCCCGCGCCAGGCGGCGCGACCGGGGCGGGCGGGGCGGCCGGAAC
Source organism: Streptomyces sp. DSM 40868 (assembly GCF_011820545.1). Taxonomy (NCBI): domain Bacteria; kingdom Bacillati; phylum Actinomycetota; class Actinomycetes; order Kitasatosporales; family Streptomycetaceae; genus Streptomyces; species Streptomyces sp. DSM 40868. Next base: position 4,611,885 of record NZ_CP050504.1, on the reverse strand, counting down.
GACCGGGGCCGGCGGTGTTGTCACTGGTGCCGTCCGGCCTCCGGGGTGGGCCAGTAGCAGGTTGCCGCGGGTTTCCTCCGGGATGCGGCTCAGGGCCTGTTCGTGCAGGGTGCCCAGCGGGGGGCGGTGGCCGCTGCGCAGCAGGGTGGCGACCGTCTTCATGTACGCCGGCTCGGCCCGGCCCCGCCGGGCGGGCGGGGCGACACGGCCGTACACGGCGGTGTACGGGCCGCAGTCGAGGCCGCGCTCGGTGATGTGCTTCCAGGCCTCCGGGTCGGCGTGCAGATCGACCACGAACGCGGTGTCCGCGGCCGAGCGCAGCCGCAGCTCCTCGCGGATCCAGTGCCAGGGCAGCGCGGTGTAGCGGACGGTGGCCGCCGTGGTGCGGGCCAGGGCCAGGTGGGGCAGGTGCTGGCGCCGGTCCAGGTGCAGCTGCCCGGTGAGGTACACGGTGAGCGGTCCGGGCGCCGCCGCCGCGGCCCGCAGCCGGGTCAGGACGGCCTGCGGTTCCAGCGGGTCGGCGAGTTCCACGACGTTCGCGGTGTCGGCGCCGGACAGCACGGCGGGGGCGACGGCCGCCAGCACCGGCAGGACACCGGCCGCGTCCACCAGGCGCCCCCGGCCCACCGGCGAGGCCGCGAGCAGCAGCACGGTTCCGGGCATCGTGCCTCCCCCTGTCACCCGTGGGCCCGTCGGTCCCGAGGGCTCCGTAGATCCGCTCTCCAGCCAGCACCGTAACCGCTGGCACCGCGCACCGGGGCCTCAGTACCGCAAACATCCCTGTTCGAGGTCCCCCGGCGGACCCCCGCCCCCGGGCAGCCGGCGCACCGCGAAGACCGTGGTGTCGTCCGCCAGCCGGCCCCCGCTGTGCCGCAGCACGCCGTCGCGGACCCGGCGGACCAGCCGGTGCGGGGCGGCCCGGCGCGGGTCGGCGCGGACCGCGCGGGCGACCTCGCGGGTCAGGTCGTAGAACTCGCCGGGCCCGTCGCGGGCCTCGGTCACCCCGTCGGTGACCAGCAACAGCGTCTCGTCCGTCGCCAGCGGCACCCGGCGCACCGGCGGCAGCAGGCCGCCCGCGAGGTCGGCGCAGCCCAGCGGCAGGCCCTCGCCGCTGGGCAGTTCGCGGACCCCGCGCGGGCCGACGGCCAGCGGCGGTTCGTGGCCGAAGTTCACCATCTCCAGGGTCTGCGGCGCGTCCCCGGGAAAGGCGATCAGGACGGCCGTGGCGAACCGGTCGCCGTCGGCCCCGCCGAGCGCGACGGTGTGGGAGCGGTGCCGCAGCATCCGGATCTCCAGCCGCTCGGCGACGGTCGCAAGGTCCTTCTCGTGGTACCCGGCCTCGCGGAACGTGCCGAGCAGCGCGGCGGCGGCCTCCACCGCGCCGAGGCCCTTGCCCTGCACGTCGCCGACGAGGACGCGGGTGCCGTGCGGGCTGGGCTGGATGTCGTAGAAGTCGCCGCCGACCCGGGCCTCGACGTCGGCGGCCAGGTACACCCCCGCCTGTTCCAGCCCGGCCCAGTCGGGCGGCAGCGGGCGCAGCACGGTGCGCCGGGTGGTGTCGGCGATGTCCCGGATGTGCACGACCTGGCGTTCCCGGCGCACGCGCACGGCGGCGGCGAGGGTGGCCAGGGCGCCGCCGACGGCGACCAGGATGAAGTCGCCGAGCCCGGCCTGGTACTGCTCGGGCCAGGCGCTGTCCACGAGGACGTACGTGGCCACCGCCAGCAGTCCGTACCCGGCCGTCGTCCACGTCCCGCAGATCGCCGAGGAGATGCCCGGGACCAGCACGATCCAGGAGATCATCCGCAGTCTCTCGCCGGTGGCGAAGTCCGCCACGACGACGCCGGCGAGGAGCAGCAGCGGGAGCAGCCAGGCGACGCTCCGCCCGCGCACCCGCAACAGCGGTCGCCGCCCGTACTCCATCCACGTCACGGCCGGCAGCCCTCCATGTCCTCAGCGAAACACGGGGGACATGCGCACGCATCCGGGCACCCGGCACCCTCCCGGCCGAGTTGCCGGGCCCCGCACCCCGGTGTGCCCTGGTAGCGGAGACAGTTCGGGGGCGAGGAGAGAGAGGAGTGCTCTCATGGCTCAAGCGGCACCCGCACCCGGCGGCATGTCCCGTCCCGGCCGCACACCCGAGGTGGAGGGCCGGGCGACCGATGTACGCGCCCGCCCGCCCGACGTCTTCGACGCCCGTACGCACAAGCTGGCCAGGATCGGCGTGCCCATCGTGCTGGGCCTCGTCTACGGCTACTGGGTGGCGGCCAACAACCGCTCCGGCGGCCCGATCACCGGCTGGAACCTGCTGCTCGGCTTCGTCAGCGCGCTGGTGTTCGCGGTGCTGTGCATGGCGCTGCTGGCGCTGGCGCCCCGGATGATCCGGGAGGCGCACGCGCTGCTGTGGACGGCGTTCGTCGGCTGCGCGTTCGGGTTCCTGTACGCCCAGTCCGGCAGGCCGGTGCTCCGGGCGATCCTGATCGCCCTGCTGGTCGCGGCGGCCACCTTCATCGCGTTCTTCTACCGCTACTACACGCGGGAGGACGCCTTCGGACGCCGGATCCGCTGAACGGCGCGCGTACGCCGGGCGACATACGCACCGGCGTGCGCCGGCGTGGTTCCGGGCCCGGTCCGGCTCCACGACCCATGAGAAGCCGGCCGCGCCGGAACCACCCAGCACCAGCAAACACCCGTCCGGGTGAACGCTCCACCGGAGGACGGAACCTTCCGCGCCCTTCCGCGCCCTTCCGAGCCCTTCCGCGCCCTTCCGAGCCCTTCCGCGCGTCCACGCCGTCCCGCGGGTCCGCCCCGTCCCGCGAGTCGGGGACCCCGCCAAGTGGGTCCGCGATTGCGCCGAGCGGGTCCTCCCGCCGCCCGAACGCAGTGCCCCCGCTCGCGCCCCGGCCCCGGGGGCCCTTGTCTGGACATGTGCCCTCACGACGCCTCAGGAGCGCCCTGTCGGCCGTACTGATCACCCTGTCCTGCCTCCTCGCCCCGTTCGGCGCGCTGGCGGCCTGGGCGGCGTACGGGCTGGCCGACACGGGCCGGTACGTCACCGCCATGGCGCCGCTCGCCGCCGACCCGGCCGTGCGGGAGGCCGTCGCGGACACCGTCGGCGACGGCCTCCTGCGCGCGGTGGACCAGCGCCTGGACGTCCGCCCGGCGCCCGGCCCGGTGCGCCCGTTCGTGCGCGACGCGGTGCGCTCCTTCACCCAGACCCGGGCGTTCCGGCTGGCCTGGGACACCGGCAACCGGGTCACCCACGACGCCGTGCTGCGCGCCCTGCGGGCCCGGGACGAGGGCGCCGTCACCGTCGACCTGGCTCCCGTCACCGCGCAGGTCAAACGTCAGCTCGCCCGCGACCACGTGCCGCTCGCCGCGCACATCCCGGTGGAGCACACGGCGGTCGCCGTGCTCCCGGCGCACCGGCTGGCCGCGTTCCGGAAGGGGTTCCACGTGCTCGAAGTCGCCGGTACCTGGCTGCCGGCCGCGTCCGTGGCGTTCGCCGTCGGCGGGATCGCACTCGCCGTCCGCCGCCGCCGGGCGGTGGCCGCCACCGCCCTGGGCACGGCCCTGGGCGGCGCGCTGCTGGTGCTCGCCCTCCGCGTCGGCCGCGCCCTGACCCTGGCCGACCTGCCGGCCGGGGTGTCGCACGGCGCGGCGGGCGCGGTCTACGACGCCCTGACCGGCTCCCTGCGCACGGCTGCCTGGCTGCTGCTCGGCCTCGGCATCGCCGTCACCCTCACCATCTGGCTCACCCGTCGGCTACGACTGCCCCGCCCCGCACGACGCCGCCGACCGGCACCGGCACCGACCCCCGCACCTGCCCCCGCCCCGGCACCGACCCGGGCCCAGGCCTGACACCGCCGACGAAGGCCCTCCCGCACTTGACCGGTGCCCTTACAACCCGGCGACCCCCGAAAGACCCACCCCCACCACCCGGCTCACCCACCGACCCCGCCCACCCCTCCCACGCCCCACCGGCGAGCGTCACCGACGCCCGCCCGACTCCGCCCCCGCACCGACCCGGGCCCAGCCTGACCGGTACCGCCGACGAAGGCCATCCCCCACGCGACCGTGCCCTACGGCCCGGCAACCACCAGAAGACCACCCCCACCACCCGGCTCACCCACCGACCGCGCCCGCCCCCTCCCGCGCCACGCCGGCGAGGGTCACCAGTGCCCGTGCCAGCTCCCGCTCCGGCGCGGAGCCGAGGCCGAGCCGGACCGCGTCCGGAGCGCGGCCGGTGCCGACGGCGAAGGCCGTGCCGGGGGTGACGGCGATCCCGTGGTCCAGCGCGGCGGCCGTGAACGTGTCCGCCCGCCACGGCGCCGGCAGCTCCCACCAGGCGAAATAGGCGGCCGGGTCGGAACGTACGGCGAACCCGGCCAGCTTCTCGGCGAGCAGCCGCTGGCGGCGCCGCGCGTCCTGCCGCTTGGCGGCCACCAGCCGGTCCACGGTGCCGTCGCCGAGCCAGCGCACCACCGCCTCCAGCGCGAAGCCGCCCGCGCTCCACCCGCCGGACCGGACGGCCCGCGCCACCGCCTCGGCCCGGTCCCGGGGCGCGACGACGAAACCGGCGGTGAGGCCGGGCGCGATCCGCTTGGACAGGCTGTCCACCAGGTGTACCAGGCCGGGCGCGAGCGCGGCGAGCGGGGGTGTGCCGCCAGGCTGGAGGAAGGCCCAGATGCGGTCCTCGACCACCGGTATCCCCAGCCTGTGGACACAGTCGGCGAGCTGCCGCAACCGCCCGGCGCTCGTGGTCAGCGAGGTCGGGTTGTGCAGGGCGGTCTGGAGGTAGAGGGCGGACAGCGGCGCGGCGCGGTGGGCGTCGGCCACCGACTCGGGCACCGGCCCCTCGGCGTCCGTGGCGAGCGGCACGAGGACCAGGCCGAGGCGCGCCGCGATCTCCTTGACCAGCGGATACGTCAGCGGTTCCACCCCGACCCGGCCACCGGGCCGCACCAGCGAGGCGAGCGCGGCGGCGATCGCCTGGCGGGCGTTGCCGGTGAACACGATCCGCTCCGGTCCGGTCCGCAGCCCGCCCTGGGCGAGGAGCGCGGCGACCGCCTCCCGGGCCGCCGGGGTGCCCGCGGCGGCGGCCGGCCGCAGCGCCTGGCCGAGGGCGTCCGGCCGCAGCAGGGTGGTGAGGGCCGGGGCCAGCAGCTCGGCCTGGCCGGGCGCGGACGGGTAGTTCAGCTCCAGGTTCACCAGCGGGGCACCGGCCGCCTCGGTGAGGGCGAGCCCCGGCTGCCCGTCCGGCGCGGTGGCCCGGACGAACGTGCCGCGCCCGACCTCGCCCACCACCAGTCCCCGGCGCACGAGTTCGGCGTAGACCCGCCCCGCCGTGGACGGCGCGATGCCCCGTCGCCGGGCGAACGCCCGCTGGGGTGGCAGCCGTTGGCCGGGGCGGAGCCGTCCGCCGGTGATGTCGGCCGCGATCCGGTCGGCGATGCGCCGGTAGTCGTCCACAAGTCCCCCTGTTCTCCGGTGCGTTGGATTGCACCGAGGGCAAAGATCTTATTGCGCCGAGCGAAGGGCCACACCTAGGGTCGTGCCCATGCCCCCCTTCCTCGCATACACCGACAAAGGCCCCGAAACCTCTCCCGGGGTTCCCCTGGTCCTCGTCCACGGCCACCCCTTCGACCGCACGATGTGGGACCCGCAGCTGGCGGAGTTCTCCGCCGGCCGCCGGGTGATCGCCCCCGATCTGCGCGGCTACGGCGCCTCCCCCGTGACCCCCGGCACGGTCCCGCTCTCCCGGCACGCCGACGACATCGCCGAGCTGCTGGACCACCTGGCCGTGGACTCCTTCGTCCTGGCCGGTCTGTCCATGGGCGGCCAGATCGTCATGGAGTGCCACGACCGCTTCGGCGACCGGATCCGCGGCCTGGTCCTCGCCGACACCTTCCCCGCCGCCGAGACCCCCGAGGGGAAGCGGGGCCGCAACGCCATGGCGGACCGGCTGCTGACCGAGGGCATGCGGGGCTACGCCGACGAGGTGCTGGAGAAGATGGTCGCGCCCTACGCCGATGCCGAGGTCAAGGCGCACGTGCACCGCATGATGACGGCCACCCCGCCCGAGGGCGCCGCGGCGGCCCTGCGCGGCCGTGCCGAACGCCCCGACTACCGCGCCCTGTTGACGAGGGTCACCGTGCCCGCCCTGGTCCTGGTCGGCGCCGACGACACCTACACGCCCGTAGCCGACGCCGAGGAGATGCACGCGGCCCTGCCCGACTCGGCCCTGCACGTCATCGAGGGCGCCGCCCACCTGCCCAACCTGGAGCGCCCCGAGGAGTTCAACCGGCACCTGGCCGCGTTCCTGACCCGCCTGGACGAGAACGCGTAGCCCCCGCCCCCGCGCCCCCGCCCGACGGGAAACGCCCCAAAATTCACCACTCCCCCATAATGGGCCCATGCCCCGAGAGTTCCCCATCGGCCTGACCCCTCCCGACTGGCTGGTGCGGAACCTCAAACCCCAGCAGGCGCCGGTCAACTGGGCCGCCGTGGCCCGCGCCGCCGTCGCCATGGCCCTCCCGCTGGCGGCCGGCCTCGCCGCGGACCGCCCGGCGTACGGCGCCCTCGCCTCCATGGGCGCACTGTCCGGAGTCATCGGCGACACCGCCGACGCCTACCGGATGCGCATCCTCAACATCGCCGTCCCCCAGCTCTTCGGCGCGGTCGGGGTGACCCTGGGCACCCTGGCGTACGGGCACGGCTGGTACGCGGTCGCCGCGGTCACCGGCGTCGCGCTGGTCTCCGGGATGATCTCCACGATCGGCGCGGTGGCCTCGGTCTCCGGCCTGCTGCTGCTCCTGAACTGCGTGGTCGGCGCGGGCCTGCCGATGCCCTCCCCCTGGTGGCTGGCCCCGGCCCTGATGACCGGCGGCGGCCTGCTGGTCCTGCTCCTCGCCCTGCTGGCCTGGCCGCTGCGCGCGGGGGTCCCCGAGCGGACCGCGGTCGCCGCCACCTACCGCGCGGTCGCCGACCTGCTCGCCACCGCCGGCACCGACCGCGCCGACGCGTACGAGGAGGCCCGCCGTGCGGTCACCCAGTCCCTGAACGAGTCCTACGACCTGATCCTCGCCCGGCGCGCCCGGCACCACGGCCGCAGCCCGGACCTGACCCGGCTGCTGGCCCAGCTGAACGCGATCACCCCGGTGATCGAGGCGGCCCCCGCCGCCCACCTGGCGGCCCGCCCGCTGCCCCCGCGGATCCCCGAGGCGGTCCGCGCCCTGGCCCGCGACGTGGCGGCGGGCACGGCTCCCGCGCCTCCCCCGGACCTCCCCGTGCCCACCACGGAGACGGCCCGGGCGGTGGACCACGCCCTGCGCCACACCGCCGAGGTGGTCGCCGCGCCCGATGTCGACCCCCGGGGCATCGACGACCGCCTGGGCCGTCCGGCCACGCTCGGCGTCCGCACGGCCCGGGCCGCGCGCAACGTCATGCTGTCCGCCAACTCCTGGCGCTACGGCGTCCGGCTGGCCCTCTGCATCGGCCTCGCCCAGGCGCTGGTCTCCCTGGTCCCGGTCCCCCGCTCCTACTGGGTCGCGCTGACCGTCACCTTCGTCCTCAAGCCGGACTTCGGCTCGGTTTTCTCTCGCGCCCTCATGCGCGCCGTGGGCACGGTGGCCGGCCTGGTGGTGGCGGCGGTGGTCCTCGCCGAGGTCCCCCTGGGCTGGTGGGACGTACCGGTCCTGTTCCTCCTCGCGCCCCTGATCCCCGCCCTGACCCCGCGGGGCTACGGCCACCAGACCGCGGCCATCACCCCGGTGATCCTCCTGCTGTCCGACGTCCTCAACCGCCAGGGCACGGCCCTGCTGCTGCCCCGGCTGAACGACTCGCTGCTGGGCTGCGCGATCGCCCTGACGGCCGGCTACCTGTGCTGGCCGGAGAGCTGGCACACCCGGGTGGGCGACCGGCTGGCCGACGCGGTGGCCGACACGGCGGTCTACGTCGAGAGGGCGTTCGGCCCCGGAGTCGACCCGGCCGCGCGGGCCCGGATGCGCCGCCGCCTCTACCGCGACCTGTCCGTCATCCGCACGGAGTTCCAGCGCGCCCTGACCGAGCCACCGCCGACCGGCCGGCGGGCCGCCGCGTGGTGGCCGCTGGTGGTGGCGGTGGAGCGCATCGTCGACGCCACGACGGCGGCCCGGGTCCGCGTCAAGCACGGCGCGGCGCCCCCGTCACCGGCGGAGATCGCGCAGGTGACCCTGCAACTACGGGAGCTGGCCGAAGGCGTACGGCGGGCACGGACCCTGACCGCCGTACGCACCGATCTCACCGGGCCGGCGGACAGTGTGCTGGAGCCGTTGCGCCAGGAGGTGGCGGCGGCCCGCTCGATCACGTCGCCGCGTTGACCGGTCCCGCACCGGCGGGCCGCTAACCTTACGTGTCCGTCCTGGCCAGCGATCGACGGGCTACAACTCACGCGAAGGGTTGCGCACATGGGCATTCTCACTCTCCTGCGGAACGCGTTCGGCCGCTCACGCAAGCCACGAGCCACCGAGCCGGAGGGTGCCCCCGAGACCCCCGAGCAGCCGCCCGTCCCCGAACCCCGCCAGTCCTCTCCCGAGGAACACGACCTGGTGGCAGCGGCCTTCGACAAGGTCAAGGTCCCCCATCAGACGCCTCCGGCGGAGCAGCAGACCGGCGAGCCGGAAGCGAAGACCACTTCCGAGCCGGAGAGGGCCCCGGAGCCAACGGCCCCGACCGAGCCGGAACCGGAAGCCGTGACGGAAACAGGCGCCGCCCCGGAAGCAGCAACGAAGACGGCAGCCGACCTCGAACCGGAACCGAAGCCGAAGGCCGAGCCAGCCCCGGAACCGGAAGCAACAGCAGCCCCGGAGCCCATGACGGAGGCAGCAGCAGCCCCGGAGCCCGTGGCGGAAGCAGCACCCGAACCAAAGCCCGAGCCCAAGGCAGCACCCGAACCAAAGCCCGAGCCCAAGGCGGCAGCCGAACCCGAGCCCGAGCCCAAGGCGGCAGCCGAGCCAGAGCCCGTAACGGAGGCAGCCGAGCCGGAGCCCGTAACAGAGGCAGCAGCCGGATCTGAGCCGGAGACGGTGCCGGAGACAGAAGCCGAACCCGCGCCGCAGGCGGAGGCGACAGCCCCCGCTGAGGCGAAGCCCGAGCCGCCGACGGACGCCGAAGGCGAAGCCGAGGCGACGGCGGACACGACCCCGCAGGCCGCCGACGGCGAGGACACCCCACAGGGGCCACCCGCAGCCGACAACGAAACCCGCACGGGTGGTGCGGGTGGGAACACGGACGCCGAAGGCGAAGCCGAGGCGCCGGCGCACACCGCCCCGCAGGGGCCCGCACCCGACAACGAAACCCGCACGGGCGGTGCGGGTGGGAGCACGACCGCCGAAGGCGAAGCCGAGGCCGAGGCCACGCCCAAGCCCAAACCCGCCACCCCCCTCACCAAGGTCAAGTCCCGCACCCCCGCCCTCGCCACCGCCTACAAGGCAGCCACGACCACCCTCCGCAAGAAGAACCTCACCGGCACCCGAGCGAAGCTCTACCTCGTGCTGGACCGCTCCGCGAGCATGCGCCCGTACTACAAGGACGGCTCCGCCCAGTCCCTCGCCGACCAGACCCTCGCCCTCGCGGCCCACCTGGACCCCGCCCCCGACCCCACGGTCCACGTCGTCTTCTTCTCCACGGAGGTGGACGGCACCACCGATCTCTCCCTCACCCCCGGCCACGACACGAAGATCGACGACGCGCACGCCGGCCTCGGCCGCATGGGCCGTACCAGCTACCACGCCGCCGTGGCCGCCGTACTCGACCACTACGACCGGCACCACGACACGCACGTCAACGGCGAAACGGTCCCCGCACTCGTCGTCTTCCAGACCGACGGCGCCCCCGACGCCAAGACCCCCGCCACCCAGGCCCTGACCGAGGCCGCGGAGACCCACCCGGGCGTCTTCTTCTCCTTCGTCGCCTTCGGTGACCACGACAACAAGGCCTTCGACTACCTCCGCAGGCTGAAGACCCCCAACGCGTCCTTCTTCCACGCGGGCCCCACCCCCCGCGAGCTGACGGACACCGAGCTGTACGAAGGTGTCCTCGCCGACTGGCGCCCGTAACGCTCCGTAGTGCCCCGGCCGCCCCTTCCCGGTCCGCGAAACGGGAAGCGGGCGGCCCACCCGTGTCGGCTACGATTTGAAGGTTCGAAACCGCAGAAAAGCAGCGACCTGGGAGCAGCCACGATGGCTCGACACCTCATCACCAGCGCCCTTCCGTACATCAACGGGATCAAGCACCTGGGCAACATGGTGGGGTCCATGCTCCCGGCGGACGTCTACTCCCGCTATCTGCGCCAGCGCGGCCACGACGTCCTCTACATCTGCGCGACGGACGAGCACGGCACCCCCGCCGAGCTGGCCGCCAAGGAGCAGGGCCTGCCCGTGGCCGAGTTCTGCGCCCGCGCGCACGACGCGCAGAAGGCGGTCTACGACGGCTTCGCGCTCGCCTTCGACTACTTCGGCCGCAGCTCCAGCCCGGAGAACGTCGAGATCACCCAGCACTTCGCCCGCAAGCTGAACGAGAACGGCTTCATCGAGGAGCGGGCGATCCGCCAGGTCTACAGCCCGGCCGACGGCCGCTTCCTGCCGGACCGCTACGTCGAGGGCACCTGCCCGCACTGCGGCTACGACAAGGCCCGCGGCGACCAGTGCGAGAACTGCACCCGCGTGCTGGACCCGACCGACCTGATCAACCCGCGCTCGGCGATCTCCGGCTCCACCGAGCTGGAGGTCCGCGAGACCAAGCACCTCTTCCTGCTCCAGTCCAAGCTCCAGCACGAGGTCGAGGCGTGGGTCGCCCGGCACGAGGACGACTGGCCGCAGCTCGCCTCCTCCATCGCCCGCAAGTGGCTGACCGAGGGCCTGCACGACCGCGCGATCACCCGCGACCTGGACTGGGGCGTCCCGGTCCCGGCGGACACCTGGCCGGAGCTGGCGGCCGAGGGCAAGGTCTTCTACGTCTGGTTCGACGCCCCGATCGAGTACATCGGCGCGACGAAGGAGTGGGCGGACCAGGACCCGGAGAACCGGGACTGGAAGGCATGGTGGTACGAGGCCGACGACACCGTCCGCTACACCGAGTTCATGGCCAAGGACAACGTCCCCTTCCACACGGTGATGTTCCCGGCCACCGAGCTGGGCGTGCGCGAGCCGTGGAAGAAGGTCGACTACGTCAAGGCGTTCAACTGGCTGACGTACTACGGCGGCAAGTTCTCCACCTCGCAGAAGCGCGGTGTCTTCACCGACCAGGCCCTGGACATCCTGCCCGCCGACTACTGGCGCTACTTCCTGATCGCCAACGCCCCGGAGTCAGACGACTCGTCGTTCACCTGGGAGCACTTCACCGCCACGGTCAACAAGGACCTGGCCGACACCCTCGGCAACTTCGTCAACCGCGTGCTGTCCTTCAGCAAGAAGCGGTTCGGCGAGGAGGTCCCGGCCGGCGGCGAGCCCGGCGAGGCGGAGGCGCGGCTCGGCGAGGAGATCGCCCGGCTGCTCGCCGAGTACGAGGAGCAGATGGAGGCCCTGCAGTTCCGCAAGGCCGCCGCCGCGCTGCGCGCCCTGTGGTCGGCCGGCAACTCCTACCTGGAGGAGAAGGCCCCCTGGCTGGAGATCAAGACGGACAAGGAGGGCGCGGCCCTCACCCTGCGTACGGCGATGAACCTGATCCACCTGTACGCGGTGGTCTCCGAGCCGCTGATCCCGGCCACCTCGGCGGCGATGCGCGGTGCCTTCGCCCTGCCGGACGACACCGCCTCCTGGGTCAGCGCCGAGGAGGCCAAGGCCCTGGCCGCCGTCCCGGCCGGCACCCCGTTCACGGTGCCGCCGGTGCTGTTCGCCAAGCTGACGGACGAGGACCTGGCCGCGTACAAGGAGCGCTTCGGCGGCGAGGAGGGCTGACCCCGCCGCTTCCGTCCGCGTGAGGAGGGCGCCGGGCCGTCGCGGCCCGGCGCCCTTTCGCGTACGGCGGGGTTACTTCAGCACGCCCGCGCCGGTGGTGCCCGACAGTTCCGCCGGCAGGTTCTTCGCCGAGGTCTCAAGGCCCGCGGTGAGCGCCGGGGTCCAGTTCACGGTCGTCTTGATCTTCTTGGAGCTCGCGGCGTTGTACGCGGCGACCAGGTCGGTGACCGTGCCGTTGACCAGGTTGCCGCTGCCCGCGACCGAGCCGGTGCCGTCGCCGCTGAGCAGCTTGGCGACCTTGCCCCCGCTCGGCACCGTCCAGTAGTTGGCCTGCGCGACGACCTGGGCCTTGGCGCGCGAGTTGATGCTGTACTGGGGCGCGTAGCCGTTGACGGTCGTCGTGTCGTACACGTTGTTGTAGAGGTGGATCTGGCCGAGGCGGGCCAGCGGGGCCCGCTGCACGATGCCCTTCCACACGTTGTGGTGAATCGTCACGCGCAGCTTGCCGGTGCTGTCCTTGTCGCTGGAGCCGATCAGCATCGTCTTGTCGTGGTCGGTGAACCGGTTGCGCTCGACGGTCACCAGGTCGGAGCCCTTGGTGATGTCCAGGGCACCGTCGTGGATCTGGTACTCGCGGCCGAAGTACTTCGGGTTGGCCTTGTCGAAGTGGGGGGCGTCGGTGAACGTGTTGTGGTCCGCCCAGACGTGGGTCGCGCCGCGCAGGGTGACCGAGTCGTAGTTCGAGTTCCAGTTGCCGTCGTCGCCGTCGGTCGGGTCCCACTGCGGGAAGCAGTCCTCGGTGGCGGAGAAGGTCAGATTGCGGACGATGACGTTGTCCACGTTCTGGATCTGGAGCATGCCGCCGGTGATCCCGGCATTGGTGCCGGGCACGCCCACGATCGTGGTGTTGGCCGGCACCTTGAAGACGATGGTCTTCGCCTGCTTGTCCTGGGCGGCGGCGCGGGCCTTCTCCTGGGTGCCCGAGGGCAGCTTGGAGCGGCCGTAGACGGCCGGGTCGTAGGCCTTGAGGTAGGCGGACAGCGAGTAGCCGGTGCCGGCCGCGTAGTCGGCGCAGGTCAGCTTCTTACCGCTGTCGTCGGTGTTGGCGTCGATCGTGCCCTTGACCTTGATGATGCGGGGCGTGGTGTCCGAGGCCGAGCCGAGCGCCTTCACGAGCTGGGCGCGGGTGAAGACGGTGAAGGTGTGCGCGGAGTCGGCCTTCGCGCCGCCGGTGGTCCCCGTGCCGGAGGCCGCCCAGCCGTCCTTGGCGGGGAGGGTCTGGTGGTACAGGTCGACGCCGTCGGCGTTCGCGTTCAGCACGAACACCCCGGCGCCCACGCCCGCGGCCACGACGGCGGCGGACACGGCGAGAACGCGCCGCTTGCGGAGGGACCGGCGGTGGGAGGGAGCTGCCACGGAGGAGTCCTTAGGGTCTGTCGTACATGCCTTACGACTCCTCAGTGGCCGCCCGGCGCCGGGAGGTTGCCGCCGGCGCGGGAAAATTTCCCCGCGGCCCGGTCAGGTGTCGCGCCCCGGGCCCGGCAGGCCGGAGAATCGTCCCCGTGGACATCCCCGAACCCCATCGCCGGCTCCTCGCGGACGCCGCCTCGGCGGGCGGCCCGTACGGTCTGGTGCTGGCCGGCGGCTACGCCCTCCAGGCGCACGGTCTGCTGAGCCGCCCGCACGCCGATGTCGACCTGGCCACCGAGAGCGCCGAGCCCATGGAGCGGATCGCCGCCGCCGTCGGCGGGGCCCTTCAGGAGCGGGGGTGGGGGGTGGCGACCGGCGCGGTCACCGCGCTGACCGTGCGGCTGACGGTGACCGATCCGCCCACCGGGGAGCCGTGCGCGCTGGCACTGCACAAGGAGACGTTCTGGCAGCCTCCGGAGCCGACCGGCTACGGCCCGGCGCTCTGCCTCGCGGACGCCGTCGGCACGAAGATCCGGGCGCTGTACGACCGGGGCGCGGCCGTCGACCTGGTCGACGCCCGCGCCTGCGCGGACCGGTTCTCGCTGCCGGACCTGGAGGAACTGGGCCGGCGGCACGCCCACGACCCGTTCGACCTGCCCACCCTCCAGTCACGGCTGACGGGCACGGACTTCTACGCCGACCGGGACTTCCTCCGGTACGGCCTGGCCGAGGACGACGTCGCCGCCCTGCGCGCCTGGGCGCAAGCCTGGTCCGACGACATCGCCGAACGGCTGCTGGAGGACGGCGCGTCCCCGGACGCGCCGTCCGACGAGCCGTCCGACGAGCAGGGCGGCTGAGCCCTGGCGGTGGTTCGCTTACTTGGGCTGCGGCTTGCGGATGTCCAGGTGCAGCTCGCGCAGGCGGGACTCCTCCAGCTCGGTCGGGGCGCCCATCATCAGGTCCTGGGCGTTGCCGTTGAGCGGGAAGGCGATCGTCTCGCGGATGTTGGGCTCGTCCGCGAGGAGCATGACGATACGGTCCACGCCCGGGGCGATGCCGCCGTGCGGCGGGGCGCCGAAGCGGAACGCGCGGAGCATGCCCGCGAACTCGCGCTCGGTGGTCTCGCGGTCGTAGCCCGCGATCTCGAACGCCTTGAGCATGATGTCCGGCTCGTGGTTCCGGATCGCGCCGGAGGACAGCTCCACGCCGTTGCAGACGATGTCGTACTGCCAGGCCAGGATGTCCAGCGGGTCCTGCGTCTCCAGCGCCTCCATACCGCCCTGCGGCATCGAGAACGGGTTGTGCGAGAAGTCGATCTTCCCGGTGTCCTCGTCCTTCTCGAACATCGGGAAGTCGACGATCCAGCAGAACCGGAAGACGTTCTCCTCGAAGTGGCCGGCGCGCTTGGCGGCCTCGACGCGGACCGCGCCCATGATCTTGGAAACCTCGTCGAACTCGCCCGCGCCGAAGAAGACGGCGTGGCCGGGGGCCAGCGACAGGCGCTTGGTCAGCTCGGCGACGTTCTCCTCGGTGAGGAACTTCGCGATCGGGCCGGACAGCGTGCCGTCCTCGCCGACCCGGACCCAGGCCAGGCCCTTGGCGCCCAGCGACACGGCGAAGTCGCCGAGCTGGTCGAAGAACTTGCGCGGCTGGTCCTGCACGGCCGGGACGGGCAGGGCGCGCACGTGCTTGCCGGCGAACGCCTTGAACTCCGAGCCCTCGAAGATGTCGGTGATGTCCACCAGCTCCAGCTTGGCGCGCAGGTCCGGCTTGTCGGAGCCGTACTTGAGCATCGCCTCGCGGAACGGGATCCGCGGGAACGGGGAGGTGACGTGACGGCCGCCGCCGAACTCCTCGAACAGCTCGGTCATCAGCTGCTCGATGGGCCGGAAGACGTCCTCCTGCTCGACGAAGCTCATCTCGACGTCGAGCTGGTAGAACTCGCCCGGCGAGCGGTCGGCGCGGGCGTCCTCGTCGCGGAAGCAGGGCGCGATCTGGAAGTAGCGGTCGAAGCCGGAGATCATCAGCAGCTGCTTGAACTGCTGCGGGGCCTGCGGCAGGGCGTAGAACCTGCCCGGGTGCAGCCGGGAGGGGACCACGAAGTCACGGGCGCCCTCGGGGGAGGTCGCCGTCAGGATCGGGGTGGCCATCTCGTTGAAGCCGAGCGCCGTCATCTTCTGGCGGATGGCGCCGATGACCGCCGTACGCAGCATGATGTTGCGGTGCATGCGCTCGCGGCGCAGGTCCAGGAAGCGGTACTCCAGGCGCCGCTCCTCGTTGACCCCGTCCTCGGTGTTGATCGTGAAGGGCAGCGGCTGGGCCGCGCCGAGCAGCTCGACCTCGGCGACCTCGACCTCGATCTCACCGGTGGGCAGGTCGGGGTTCACGTTCTCGGTTCCACGTGAAACAACGCGGCCGTCGACGCGGACCGTGGACTCCTTGGAGATCCTGTCCAGGGCCTCGTACGCCGGGGTGCCGGGGCGGGCGACCAACTGCGTGATGCCGTAGTGGTCGCGCAGATCGATGAAGAGGATGCCGCCCAGGTCGCGCCGATTGTGCAGCCAGCCACTCAGCCGGACGTCGGTGCCGACGTCAGAGGCGCGGAGCTGGCCGCAGGTGTGGGACCTGTACCGATGCATCGTCGTTCATCCAGTCTGTGCGGATCGGGTGTCGCCAGGCGGGTACGGCCTAGGCCATCCCAAGGGTACCGGGCACCCCAAGAACGGCTCCCCACGATTACCGTCCGCCCGCCTAGGTGGCACCCATCGGTCACCTCTCCATAAAGTGGGACAATGCGCACAGGCGAGCCCCTGCCGTCCGTCGGGGAGGTCCTCGCCGCCCTCGCGACCGGACTGTGGCACTGGGACACGGCCGCCGGCCTGGTCACCCTGGACGCGGAGGCGGCGCGGCTGCTCGGGCTGCCCGCGCGGCCGGTCACCCTCACCGAGGCCCAGACCCGGGCCCGGCTGCACCCCGTCGACTGGAACGAGGTCGCCGGGGTGGTGCGGCTGGCCGCCGCCGAGGGCACCCTCGCCGAGGTCCGCATCCGGGTCATGGACGCCGACGGCCGCATCCTGCGGGTCGTCCGCAGCCGGTCCAAGCCGTCCTTCGACCCCGAGCGGCGCACCTACGAACTGATCGGCACCCTCCAGGAGGTGACCGAACCCGCCCCGGGCACGCCCGCGGCCCGCAGCGCGGTCACCGGCGACTGGCGGCGCTCCCGGGAGGCGTTCCTGCTGGACGCGGGCCGGGCGCTGGCGGAGGCACGGTCCACGGCCGAGGTGCTGCGGGTGGCGGGGGGCCTGTCGATGCCGGGTTTCTCCCCGGACGGCCTCGTGGTCTACGGCGTGGAGGGCGACCGGCTGACGATCACCGGCCAGCACGGACACCATCCCGGCGACATGAACCCCTTCTCCCACATGCCGCTGGACACCGACTACCCGGCCGCCGAGGTGGTCCGCACCGGGCGGGCCGTCTATCTGTCCTCCCCGGAGGAGTACCGGGACCGCTACCCGGCCACCTGGCCGCTCGCCCGGCGCTTCGGCCGGCACTCGTGGGCGTTCCTGCCGCTGACGGTCGCCGGGCGCACGATGGGCGCCTGGATGGCCGCGTTCACCTACCCGGTGGCGTTCACGCCCGACGAGCGGGCGGTGCTGACCACGGTCGCCCGGATGCTCGCCCAGGCGCTGTCCCGGGCCGGTGCCGCGGAGTCGGAGCGCGAGCTGACGGAGGGCCTGCAACGCTCCATGCTGCCGTCGCTGGGGCCGGAGATCCCGGGGATGCGGATCGCCGCCCGGTACATCCCGACCGGCGGCGGACTCCAGGTCGGCGGCGACTGGTACGACATGATCCCGTTGCCCTCCGGCCGCTTCGCGCTGGTCATCGGGGACGTCCAGGGCCATGACGTGCGCGCCGCCGGGATCATGGGCCAGCTGCGGATCGCGCTGCGCGCCTACGCCGCCGAGGGGCACCGGCCGGACGCCGTCCTCTCCCGCGCCTCCCGCTTCCTGCACGGGGTCACCGACGGCTCCGGGCCGGACGCCCTGGCCGACCCGCGGTTCGCGACCTGCCTGTACGTGGAGGCCGACCCGGCGACCGGCATGCTGGAGGTCGCCCGCGCCGGGCACCCGGACCCCGTGATCCGGATGGCGGACGGCACGGTGATGATGCGGCCGACGGCGGGCGGGCTGCCGCTGGGCGTCGACCCGGACGCCGATTACCCGACGACCCGGTTCACCCTCGAACCCGACGAGACGCTGATGCTGTGCACCGACGGTCTGATCGAGACCGGCGGGCACGACCTGGAGAGCGGCTGGCGCAGACTGCGGATGCTGCTGGAGGACCACCGGGCGGGCGAGTACCGCCAGGAGGACCTGGAGACGCTGGCCGACGCCCTGGTGCAGGCGGTGCACGGGCCGTCCTCGCACCACACCACCGGCCCGCTGGCCGACCGCCGCGAGGACGACATCGCGCTGGTGCTGCTGTGCCGGCCGGCCGCGGCCTGCGGGCGCGACGGCACCGTCACGGCCGGTCCCCCGGTGCGGCGCACCCTGCTGTCGGTGGCCCAGGACGAGCCGGACCGGATCGCCGAGGCCCGCCAGCACCTGCGCGAGCTGCTGCACGACTGGGCCTCGCCCGAGCAGGTCGACTCGGCGGTGCTGCTGGTCTCCGAGATGGTCACCAACGTGCTGGTGCACACCGACGCCGACGCCCTGCTGCTCGCCGAGGTCCTGTGCGGGGAGGGCGGGCGGCGGCTGCGGGTGGAGGTCTTCGACACCGGCGACGACCTCCCGCACAAGCGCCGTCCCGGCGAACTGGCCTCCTCCGGCCGCGGCCTGATGCTGATCGAGCTCCTCGCGGACACGTGGGGCGTGGCCCCCCGGGGCGAGGGCAAGAGCATCTGGTTCGAACTGAGGGAACGGACGGGGGCGGGCGCACCCGGAACCCCGCCGGGGTCGTACGTCCCGTAGGCAGCGCTAGCGGGCGGCCGGCGGTTCCCCGCGGCGCTCCCGCAGCTCCGCCCAGACCCCGAAGGCCGCCGCGGTCACCGGTACCGCGAGGAGCATGCCGAGGATGCCCGCGACGGATGCCCCCGCGGTGAGCGCCACCAGCACCACGGCCGGGTGCATCCGCACGGTCCTGCTCTGGATCACCGGTTGCAGCACATGCCCCTCCAGCACCTGCACCGCGAGCACCACCCCGAGCACCCACAGCGCGATCACGAACCCCCGGTCGGCGAGGGCGACCAGCACGGACACCGCGCCGGAGAGGAAGGCGCCGAGGTAGGGGACGTAGGCGCCGACGAAGACCAGCGCACCGAGCCCGATCGCGCCGGGCACCTTGAGGATCAGCAGGCCGACGGTGATGCACAGGGCGTCGATGAGCGCGATGAAGGTCGTCCCGCGCATGAACCCCTCCACCGCGGCGAAGGCCCGCCGGGCGACGGCCTCCACGGTGTCGGCGCTGTCGCCGGGCGCGAGGGCGCGCAGGGCCGTGAGGGCGCGGTGGGAGTCGCGCAGGAAGAAGAAGACGAGCAGCAGCGCGAGGACGGCCATGGCGATGCCCTCGGTGACCAGGCCGACCCCGCTGACGACGTTGGACGCGGCCGTGCCGCCGAACCTGCGCAGCAGCTCGGGCACCTTGGCGGCGAGATCGTCGAGCCCGGTCCCCGCAGCCCCGAAGTGCCGGGCGACCCCCTTGGCGGCGTTCCGCAGCGAGGCGAGGATCGCCGCGCCGCTGTCGACGAGCGCGGCGACGACGATGTACACCGCGCCGCCGACGACGGCCACGACGGCGGCACAGGTGAGCCCGGCCGCCAGCGACGCCCGCACCCCCGCCCGCACCAGCCACCGGTACAGCGGCCCGAGCAGCGCGGTGCCGAGCAGGGCGAGCAGCACCGGCGTGACGGCCGTGCGCAGCTCACCGCACAGCCGTACGCCGACCCAGCCCACCCCTGCGACGAGCAGCACCACGGCACACCAGGCGGCGAGCCGGCGCACGGGTTCGGGCAGCGGGAGCACGGTCCCAGCCGATCACACGCGCCGCCCGCCGTCCCGCCGCGCGGGTCCGGACGGGCGAGGTGTGCCCTGCCGGCCGTCGAGGTGTGCGCCGCCGGGGAGACTGGCCGTGCGGAGGACGGTCGTCACGTACCGCGGCCGTCCGGGAGGCCAGGACGGCGGAACGGCTCCGGCTCCAGGACGTCGACCACGGCGATGTCGACGGCCGTCACGGCCATGCCCAGGTCCTGTCCGGCCGAGTGGAGGACCGATCGGCGCACTTGGCGGACCCGCTCGGGCAACGGGTGGTCGAGAGCGGCGGCCAGGGTCATGGTCACCCGCACACCGGTGCCTTCACCCACGGGGACGAGCCGGCAGGTCGCGGCCCTGGCACCGGGGACCGTGTCGGCGGCCCGCCGGAGCACCTTCGCCGCGGCGTTCTCGGCGATGCGCATTCCCCGGCCGGGGCCGGCCACGGGCAGCAGCCGCCCGCGCCGTACCTCTGCCCTGACGATCCCCATGACGCGTCCGACGAGCGCGAGGAGGACGGGCGTGGCCTCGGCGCGCAGTGCCCGGGTGGCCGCGCTCACCACGGCCAGTCCCTCGGCGGCCTCGTGGCAGTGCGGGCAGGAGAGGGTGTGCGGGTCGGCGGCCGGCGCCGCGTCCCGGGCCTGTTCCCAGGCCCGGCTGAGGAGCCGGCCGCAGGGGAGCACCTCATCGCCCTGGAACGGAGGACCGTCGGCCGGTTCGGAAGGCCGCGTCCGCGGGCCGTCTAGCGCCATGGGCTCATCGCCTCCTGGAGGGATCGGCGCGCCCTGAACAGCCTGCCGCGCACCGTCTGTTCGCTGGTCCGGGCGACATGGGAGATCTCCTTGTAGGACAGGCCCTGCACCTCCCGCAGGATCCAGCAGATGCGCTGCCCGGCATCCAGATCGCTGAGCGCGCGGGACAGGGCGGCGGTGGCCGCGTCCTGCTCGGCGGACCGGGCGGGCTGGCTCCAGGCGTCTTCCGCCGCGGGCTCGGCGACGGCGTCCAGCGGGAGCGGCGGCGGCCGGCGCCGCCGCATGGTCAGGCAGCGGTTGACGGTGATCCGGTGCATCCAGGTGCGGAACTCCGCGCCGTGGCGGTATTCCGGGAGTCGCCGCCAGGCGCTGACGAAGGCGTCCTGAACCGCCTCCTCGGCGTCCTGGGAGTTGCCGAGCATGCAGCGGGCCAGGGCCAGGAGGGGCCGGCCGTGCCGCTGGACGAGAACGGCGAAGGAGTCCTCGTCCCCCTCGGCCGCCCGTACGACCAGCAGCCCGTCCGGGAGGTCGCGTCCTGGCAGGTCGGGTTCCGGCGGTGGTGGGACAGCGCGTTCGGTCATGACGTTCCCGCACAAAGCTCGGGACCGTCCGGGTACCCGCGAGGGCTTTGTGACGCACATCACATCGCATCCGCGTGAGGAATGTGATGCCCGGTATGTCCAACTTCGCGATGGGCGCCACACCGGTGTCCGACCGAGCGAACCGATCGAGGCGACCGCCATGACGGACAACATCACCAGCGTCGGCGGGGGCGGGGGGCCCGACGCGGGCGTGAGCGCGCTCAAGGGCCGTACCGGGGCCGGGGCTCCGGCCGAGACACGGGGGAAGACCACCATCGCGGACGGCGTGGTGGCCAAGATCGCGGGCATGGCCGCCCGCGAGGTGCCGGGCATCTACAGCCTCGGAGCGGGGATGGCCCGCGCCTTCGGGGCCATGCGGGAACGCGTCCCCGGAGGCGGCGCCGGAGCCGTCACGCGAGGGGTGAAGGTCGAGGTCGGCGAGCGTCAGGCGGCGGTGGACCTGGACGTCGTCGTCGATTACGGCGTCTCCATCGTCGATGTCGCCGGCGGCGTCCGCACCAATGTCATCGGCGCCGTGGAGCGGATGACGGGCCTGGAGGTCGTCGAGGTGAACGTCGCCGTCGACGACGTCCACCTGCCCGACGACGAGGAAGAGGCCGGACCGGACGAGGGCCGCGTGAGGTGAGTACACGATGAACGCAGCTACGACGGGCCTCGTGGCCGGTATGGCCCTGGGCTTCGCCGGATACTTCGGCGGCTTCTGGGCTTTTCTGCTGGTGCTGGTCCTGGGCGCGGTGGGGCTGGTCGTCGGTCTCGCCGTGCAGGGTGACCTCGACCTCCGGTCCCGGAGGCAGCGGTGAGAACCGGGCCCGGTTCCGCCCGCGAGACGTCGGGCACCGGTCTGCCGCCCCCGGCCGAGCGGGGCGCCACCGTCATCCCGGACCGGGTGGTCGCCCGCATCGCGACCCAGGCCGCACGCACGGCCCAGTCCAGGCGCGCCGCCGTACCGCCGGAGCGGGGCGGGCCGACGGCGCCCAGCGCCACCGCCGCCGTCCGTACCGGGTCGGTGCGCCTGCATCTGGCCCTGGATCTGCCCTACCCCACCGACATCCCCCATGTCTGTGAGCGGATCCGGCGGGACGTCGCCGAACGGGTGGCCCAGCTGACCGGCTTGCGCGTGGGAGAGATCACCCTCACCGTCCGGCGGCTGGTGACCGCCGCCGAAGCGGGCCGGGGGCGGGTCCGGTGAGCGGCCGCACGGCGGTCCCGACCACCGGGCCCGCGGCACAGGAAGGGGCATCCCGATGACACCGGACCCCCGTCCTCCCGGCCGCGACGCCGAGGAGCGTGCCACGGTGCCGCTGGCGAAGGAGCCCGGCCCACCCGAACGCGACGTGCCGGACGGTGGGCGCGACGGCGGCCACCGGGCCCACCGGCCGTGGTCCGCGCGCCGCGTCCCGGCCGCGCTGGTCGCCGCGGTGATCCTCGTCGCGGCGGTCGCGGCGCTGGCCGACGTCATCGCCGTACGGGCCGGACGCCCGGCGGCGGCGTGGCGACGGCATCTGACCGACGCGCTGGCCACCCGCCCCGTGGACGACGTATGGATGCTCACGGGCGCCGCCGTGGCCGCCGCCGTCGGCGCCTGGCTGATCGTCCTGGCGCTCACCCCCGGTCTGCGCCGCTGGCTGCCCCTGAGCCGCCCCGCCGGCTGCCCCCGGCTGCGGGCCTCCCTGGACCGCGACGGGGCCGCCGCCCTGCTGCGGGACGCCGCGACGCGGGTCCCCGGCGTCGGCGCGGCACGCGTCCGGGTACGCCGCCACCGCGTCAGAGCGCGCGTGGACGTCCGCTTCCGTGACCCCCGGCAGGTGAAGGAGGACCTCGTCGCCGCCCTCGACGAGGAGTGCGACCGGCTGGCCCTCGCCCGTCCTCCCCGCGTCGCCGTACGCGTGCGGCGACGCACCGACTGACCGACCTCGCAGCACCGGAGCCCGCCATGACGCCGCGATCCTCACTCAACCGCAGTCTGCTGGGCCTTACCGGACTGGTGCTGCTCGGCGGCGGGCTGCTGATCCTCTCCGCCGGACTGGACCTCTACCGGCGGCGCGATCTGGTCCCGCCCGACGGCTGGCCCCTCACCGCCCCGGCCGACGTCCTGCTGGGCTCCGCCGACCGGACCCGCTGGAGCGGCCAGGGCTGGTGGTGGTGGCCCGCGGTCATCGCCGCGCTCGCCCTCGTCGCCCTGCTCGCCCTGTGGTGGCTGCTCGCCCAACTGCGCCGGCACCGACCCGGCTCACTGCCCGTCGGCGGCACACCCCCGCAGGAGGGCGTCGAGGTGCGCGACAGCGCGCTCAGCGACGCGATCGAGACCGAGGCCGGGGCCCTGCCGGGGGTCGACCACGCGACCGTACGCATCACCGGCCGGCCCGCCCGCCATCACACCCGCGTCGGGCTCACCCTCACTCCCGAGGCCGTGCCGCGCGCCGTCCTCGGTGCCCTCTGCGAAGGCCCGCTGCGCACCGCTCGCCGGTCCACCGGCCTGCCTGACCTGCCCACCGAGGTCCGCCTCCACGTCACCCGCCACAGGCCCCACCGCGCCGAGTAGGGAGGAAGAGGAAGGAGGCCGACCGTCCCCGTTCGACTTCAGCGCCCCCGTGGCCGTCCGCGGCACGCGGGGGAACCGGCACTACTCCCCAAGGGAGAGATCATGATCGTCCTGGGCATCATCCTGCTCGTCATCGGCTTCCTCACCGGGATATCCATCCTGTGGACCATCGGGATCATCCTGGCGGTCGTGGGAGTCATCCTGTGGATCCTCGGCGCGATGGGACACGCCGTCGCCGGCCGACGCCACTACTGGTGACCGGGGCCGGGCCCGGTCGGCGACGGGCCGGTGGCCGGGGGACCGGAGCGATCGACGGCGGGGGTGCCGAGGGCGATGTCGATGAGGATCTGTCCGGCCCCGGTGACGTTGTCGGCCCGGACGGCCCTGGCCATCGCGGCGCGTGCCGCGTCGGGCGCCGTGTCCGGCGGGACCACCAGCAGGGAGAAGTGGTCCTGGTCTCCTCGGGTGACGAGGACGGTGCCGTCGCCGACCGGGAAGGAGTCGAGGTGCACGACCCGGCCGTCCACCGTCAGCCGGGTCGGCAGTCCGTCCCAGGCACCGCTGTCCAGCCCGACGCGGGTGACGGGTCCCAGGTACTCGGTCAGCGCGGTGATCAGCGGGGGCAGTTCGGCGGCGACGTCCCGGGAGCGCGGCCACCAGGCACCGTCCAGGATCCCCTCGCGTGCGTGGGTCGTCTCCAGCCGCAGCAGGGCCGTTCCGGGACGCACCGCCGTGTGGACGGCGTCCGGCAGCGGCCTGGGCGTGCCGGGCGTTCCGGAGCCGGTCACGGTGCCACCCCGCCTTCGGGAGGAACGCCGCTTTCCTCGTCCGTCTCCATCCGCCGGATCCCCCGGTGGGTCAGCGTGATCATCTCCGGGGTGTTGCCCCTCCCCCAGTCGACGACGACCCAGCCCTCACCCGCCAGGTACGAGCAGGCGGCGGCCAGATCCGGTGCGGGGATTCCGAGGTCGTCGCGGAGCTTCGCCCCCTCGACGCCCAGGAGGCGATTGCCCTCGGCGGCCTGGTACAGAGCCCGCATGATCTTCTCGCGGTAACCCTTCCGCTCGCGCAGCACGGCCATGATGTGCCCTCCTCCGTCCCCCTCGTCCGGATCGGATGCGCCGGTCGCCGTCGCGGTGGGGACCGGTGGAACGGTGGTGGCCGCCGCCGGCAGGCGGTGCCTCCGTGGCCGGCGGCCGACCCCCGGCAGAGCGTCGCTGTAGTGGAAGTCGGCGATCCGTTCGCCGTGCTGGGCATTGAGCCGGTGGATCAGAACGGCTCCTACGGCGACCAGGACGAGCAGCACGGCGACGACGGTGACCGTCATGTCCTCTCACCTCCGTCGGCGGGCTGCCGGAGCCCGGTCGAGCCGATGGGCGCGGGCGGGGACGACGGGGGACCCGCTCCGCCGTCGGTCTCCCACGCCTCTTCCCTCCTGCGGGCATCAGCCCCGTCGGCCGGGCCCTCCCGGACCCCGGCGTCGCCGCCGACGCCGGCCATCAGCCGCGCGGCGGCGTCCGCACCGGTTCCCGGCGGGATCACCAGCAGGTCCCGGCGGCCGTCGGCGGAGAGAAGAGTGAGCCTGTGCGGATCCTGCTCCTCGCCGGACCAGCTCACCCGCACGGTGCGCCCGGCGTCCGACACCCAGTGCGGGAGGACGGGCCAGTGGGCGGGGTGCACGGCGACTTCCGTGACACGCCCCCGCAGAGCGCCCAACGCGGCCGTCAGGGACGGCAGTTCACGGATCAGGGCCCGGGACCGGGGCCACCACACGCCGTCCAGACCGCCCGGCAGGGGCGTCAGGGACAGCCGGGCCGGTGGCAAGGCCGTGCGCCGTCCGGCTGCCGTACGGTCAATGGTCACGGTCATGATGCGGACCTGTCCCCGGGCCCGTGGATGCGGCCCGGCGCCGTCGATCACCGGAAACGGCACCCGCGGAGGAGCCGGTGCGCGAAGAGTTCCCGGTGTCTTCAGCCTACTCGCCCATGTCCTGGAAAAGGCGGGGATGACCAGCTATTTCCCGTCTTCGGACCTGGCCGTCGACCCCTCGCCAGGAAGTGGCCGACCGCCCGCAGTACGGGGTGGATCCCGCCGGACCATGGCGGCACACCACCACCGCGCTCGGCTCCGGGGACGAGGCCGTCGCCCAGGTCTGCCCGGCGCCGTTCGGCGGTGTCCTGTGCGACGTGACCGGCGCATCAGCGGCGCGGCCACGAACAGCAGGCCGCAGCCGCCGGGGAAGCCTTCCGCCACCGTGCGGAGCCCTCGCACCGAGGGCTCCGCACGTGACTCGTCCGCACTCGGACCGGCGATACCTACATTCCGCGCTCCGTCATCCCGTGCACGGCCGGAATGGTCCCCAGGCGGCCCTTCTGGAAGTCCTCGAACGCCTGCTGGAGCTCCTCGCGGGTGTTCATGACGAACGGGCCGTAGTGGGCCATCGGCTCACGGATCGGCCGGCCGCCGAGGAGGACGACCTCCAGGTCCGGGGTGTGCGAGTCCTGCCGCTCGTCCGCGCGCACGGTCAGCGAGCCTCCGGCGCCGAAGACCGCCGTCTGGCCGAGGTGGATCGGCCGGCGCTCCCTGCCCACGCTGCCGCGGCCCGCCAGGACGTACGCCAGCCCGTTGAAGTCCTCCCGCCACGGCAACGTGACCTCCGCGCCCGGCGCCACCGTCGCGTGGATCATCGTGATCGGCGTGTGCGTGATGCCGGGCCCGGCGTGCCCGTCCAGCTCACCGGCGATGACGCGCAGCAGCGCGCCGCCGTCGGGCGTGGTCAGCAGCTGGACGTTGCCGCCGCGGATGTCCTGGTAGCGCGGGGCCATCATCTTGTCCTTGGCGGGGAGGTTCACCCACAGCTGGAGGCCGTGGAAGAGGCCGCCGGACACGACCAGGGACTCCGGCGGGGCCTCGATGTGCAGCAGGCCGGAGCCGGCCGTCATCCACTGGGTGTCGCCGTTGGTGATGGTGCCCCCGCCGCCGTGCGAGTCCTGGTGGTCGAAGACGCCGTCGATGATGTAGGTGACGGTCTCGAAGCCGCGGTGCGGGTGCCAGGGGGTGCCCTTGGGCTCGCCCGGCGCGTACTCCACCTCCCCCATCTGGTCCATCATGATGAACGGGTCGAGGTGGCGGTAGTTGATCCCCGCGAACGCCCGGCGCACCGGGAATCCCTCACCCTCGAAACCGCTCGGGGCGGTCGTGACGGCGAGCACGGGACGTGCCACGGCATCGGCGGGAGCGGTCACACGGGGCAGCGTCAACGGGTTCTCGACGGTCACTGCGGGCATGGCGGGTACCTCCTTGGTACGCCCACTTTAGTTGAGCGTTGAACTTCTTGCCACCCATAACGGAAGAGGCCCGGAGGGAATTCCCTCCGGGCCTCCGTCCGGGCGCCGGCTCAGCCGCCGCCGTACATGCGCCGCATCGCGAAGTCGACCATCTGCTCGACCGCCTTCGCGTCGAACACGATCCGGTGCTCGCCCTCCATGTCCAGGACGAAGCCGTAGCCGGTGGGCAGCAGGTCGATCACCTCGGCGCCGGTGATGACGAAGTACTTGGACTCCTTGCCCGCGTACCGGCGCAGCTCCTTCAGCGAGGTGAACATCGGGATCACCGGCTGCTGGGTGTTGTGCAGCGCGAGGAAGCCCGGAGTGTCGCCGCGCGGGCAGTACACCTTGGAGGTGGCGAAGATCTGCTGGAAGTCCTCGGCGGCCATCTGCCCGGTGGTGAAGGCGCGCACCGCGTCCGCGAGCGAGGGCGGGGACGGCTCCGGATAGAGCGGCGGCTGCTGGCCGTACCCGCCGACACCGCCCGGCATCTGCTGCTGCGGCGGGGCGTACTGCTGCTGAGCGCCCACGTTCTGGTCGTAGCCGTACATGGGGAGAAGCGTACCGAGCCACCCCTTCACCCGGACGGGTTACGGCGCGGGAACCTCGCGCACCAGGCGGGAGGACCAGGGGCACCAGAAGAGCCCGGGCAGGAAGGCGCCGCCCGCCTCGTCCAGGTGGTCCTCGACGTAGGGGAGGGTGGCGTCACAGACCTCGATGGCCACGTCGAAGAAGTCGACGGTGTCCGGGTTGTAGTGGAAGGACCACCTCGGGTTGTACGACGCCTGGCGCTTGACGATCCGTCCGACGAGATGAGGGCGCTCGTCGGTCTTCCCGCTGAGCAGGTCCCGGGCGTGCTGGATCTTGGCCGGGTCGTCGAGCCGGACGACCGCCCGCTCCCGGGTGATGTCCGTGAACTCGAAGTAGGCCGGGTCCGCCGCCTGCGCGGGGTGGGCCAGGCCAAGGGTGAGCATCGTCGCTGCCGCCAGGCCGCCGAGCTTGCTCAGGAGTCGTCGCATGAGTGCCTCCGGACACGGAGATGAGGGTGATCGACTACGGATCGTAGGCAGTCGATTACACGGCACGCCCGCACCGGAGGCACGGGTTCACTCGAACGGCCGGGAGTGGCGAGGTGTTCGGGGAGCACCCGGAGAGGGCATGCACCTGGCATGTACAAGGCGCCCGCTACGGCACTTGAGACGCGTCACAGATGCCCGGATCGGGGTTGCGTCTTATTACCGGCGGGTAGCATCATCGTAGCTACTTGTTGGTACGTGAACTAGGTGCGAGGAGTCAGTGCCTCGCCGATCCCTCTACGGAGCCGTCGCCATGGGGCACTACAAGTCGAATCTCCGCGACATCGAGTTCAACCTCTTCGAAGTACTCGGGCGCGACAAGGTGTACGGCACCGGCCCGTTCGAGGAGATGGACGTCGACACCGCCAAGAGCATCCTGGAGGAGATGACCCGCCTCTCGGAGAACGAGCTGGCCGAGTCCTTCGCCGACGCCGACCGCAACCCGCCGGTCTTCGACCCGGAGACCAACACCGCGCCGGTCCCGGCGTCCTTCAAGAAGAGCTACCAGGCCTTCATGGACTCCGAGTACTGGCGGCTCGGCCTGCCCGAGGAGATCGGCGGCACCACCTCGCCGCGCTCCCTGATCTGGGCCTACGCCGAGCTGATCCTGGGCGCCAACCCGGCCGTGTGGATGTACTCCTCGGGCCCCGCGTTCGCCGGCATCCTCTTCGAGGAGGGCAACGAGGTCCAGAAGCACATCGCGAAGATCGCCACCGAGAAGCAGTGGGGCTCCACGATGGTGCTCACCGAGCCCGACGCGGGCTCCGACGTGGGCGCCGGCCGCACCAAGGCGATCCAGCAGGAGGACGGCTCCTGGCACATCGAGGGCGTGAAGCGCTTCATCACCTCGGGTGAGCACGACATGTCGGAGAACATCCTCCACTACGTGCTCGCGCGTCCCGAGGGCGCCGGTCCCGGCACCAAGGGCCTGTCCCTCTTCCTCGTGCCGAAGTACCTGTTCGACTTCGAGACCGGCGAGCTGGGCGAGCGCAACGGCGTCTACGCCACCAACGTCGAGCACAAGATGGGCCTGAAGGCGTCCAACACGTGCGAGATGACCTTCGGCGACAAGCACCCCGCCAAGGGCTGGCTGATCGGCGACAAGCACGACGGCATCCGCCAGATGTTCCGCATCATCGAGTTCGCCCGCATGATGGTCGGCACGAAGGCGATCTCCACGCTGTCCACCGGCTACCTGAACGCGCTGGAGTACGCCAAGGAGCGCGTCCAGGGTCCGGACCTGGCGAACTTCATGGACAAGACCGCGCCCAAGGTCACCATCACCCACCACCCCGACGTGCGCCGCTCGCTGATGACGCAGAAGGCGTACGCGGAGGGCATGCGCGCCCTGGTGCTCTACACCGCCTCGGTCCAGGACGCCATCCAGATCAAGGAGGCGAACGGCGAGGACGCCTCCGCCGAGCACGCGCTGAACGACCTGCTGCTGCCGATCGTCAAGGGCTACGGCTCCGAGAAGGGCTACGAGCAGCTGGCCCAGTCGCTGCAGACCTTCGGCGGCTCCGGCTTCCTGCAGGAGTACCCGATCGAGCAGTACATCCGGGACTCCAAGATCGACACCCTGTACGAGGGCACCACGGCGATCCAGGGCCAGGACTTCTTCTTCCGGAAGATCGTCCGCAACCAGGGCGCCGCGCTGAACTCCCTCGCCGAGGACATCAAGAAGTTCCTGGCGCTCGGCACCGGCGGCGAGGAGCTGGCCGGCGCCCGCGAGCAGCTGGCCAAGGCGGCCGTGGAGCTGGAGGCGATCGTCGGCGTGATGCTGACCGACCTCGCCGCCACCGAGCAGGACACCAAGAACATCTACAAGGTCGGCCTGAACACCACCCGCCTGCTCATGGCCTCCGGTGACGTGGTCGTCGGCTACCTCCTCCTCAAGGGCGCCGCGGTCGCCGCCGAGAAGCTGGCCACCGCCTCGGCGAAGGACAAGGCCTTCTACACCGGCAAGATCGCCGCGGCGAAGTTCTTCGCGGCGAACGTCCTGCCGGGCGTCACCCTCGCCCGCAAGGTCGCCGGCAACGTGGAACTGGACCTGATGGAGCTGGACGAGGCCGCGTTCTAGGTCCCGGCGTTCCGGGCGTCCGGTTTTCCGACGTTCCGGACGTCCCCGTCGATTCCTCGCACGGGCCCGCTCTCTTTCCGGGAGCGGGCCCGTGCACGTCGTTAAGGTGAATCCCATGAGCGCACCAGCCCGCTTCGACCGCGGCCACACCGACGACCTGATGTCCTTCCTGGCGGCGAGCCCGTCGCCGTACCACGCCGTGGCGAACACCGCCGAGCGGCTGGAGAAGGCGGGCTTCAGGCAGGTCGCGGAGACGGACGCCTGGGACGGGACGCACGGCGGCAAGTATGTGCTGCGCGGCGGCGCGATCGTGGCCTGGTACGTGCCCGAGGGCGCCGAGGCGCACACTCCCTTCCACATCATCGGCGCGCACACCGACTCCCCGAGCCTCAGGGTCAAGCCGCGCCCGGACAGCGGGGCGCACGGCTGGCGTCAGGTCGCCGTGGAGATCTACGGCGGCCCGCTGCTCAACTCCTGGCTGGACCGGGACCTCGGCCTGGCCGGCCGGCTGACCCTGCGCGACGGCTCGTCCGTCCTGGTCAACGTGGACCGGCCGCTGCTGCGGGTGCCGCAGCTCGCCATCCACCTGGACCGCTCGGTCGGCTCCGAGGGACTCAAGCTCGACAAGCAGCGGCACCTCCAGCCGGTGTGGGGCCTCGGCGACCAGGTGGGCGACGGCGACCTCATCGCCTTCCTGGAGCAGGAGGCCGGGCTGACCGCGGGCTCGGTGACCGGCTGGGACCTGATGACCCACCCGGTGGAGCCGCCGGCCTACCTCGGCCGGGACCGGGAGCTGGTCGCCGGCCCGCGCATGGACAACCTGCTGTCCGTGCACGCCGCTGCCGCCGCCCTCACCGCCGTCGCGGCCTCCGGTGCCCCGCTCACCCGCATCCCGGTGCTGGCCGCCTTCGACCACGAGGAGAACGGCTCCCAGTCGGACACCGGCGCCGACGGCCCGCTGCTCGGCTCCGTCCTGGAGCGCTCGGTGCTCGCGCGCGGCGGGACGTTCGAGGACCGGGCCCGTGCCTTCGCCGCCTCGGTCTGCCTGTCCTCCGACACCGGTCACGCCGTGCACCCCAACTACGCCGAGCGGCACGACCCGACGCACCACCCGCGGGTCAACGGCGGCCCGATCCTCAAGGTCAACGTCAACAACCGCTACGCGACCGACGGTTCGGGCCGCGCGGTGTTCGCCGCGGCCTGCGAGAAGGCGGGCGTGCCCTTCCAGAGCTTCGTATCGAACAACTCCATGCCGTGCGGCACCACCATCGGCCCGATCACCGCGGCCCGGCACGGCATCCGCACGGTCGACATCGGCGTGGCGATCCTGTCCATGCACAGCGTCCGCGAACTGTGCGGCGCGGACGACCCGTTCCTCCTCGCGAACGCCCTGACGGCCTTCCTGGAGGGCTAGGTCCTGCCCTCAGGGCCTAGGCGGCATCCCGCCGGGTACCCGGACGGCACCGGAGATTCCGGAACCGGAAGGGGAGGCGAGGTCTCATGGGTCTCGGCGGATGCATCATCCTCATCGGCGTGGGGGCCATTCTGACGTTCGCGACCGACTGGCACATGAAGGGCGTCAACGTCACCGTCGTCGGCCTGATCCTGATGGCCGTGGGCCTGATCGGCGTCGCGACGTTCAGCGGCATAGCCCGCCGCCGCCGTGTGGTCGTCCCGCCGACGACACCGGTGGTGGAGGAGGAGCCCCACCGCCACCACCGTGTCGACGGCTACTCGGACGGCTACGGCATCTGACGCGCCGTCCGTCTACTGCTCGTCCATGCCCGCCAGGACGAGCGGCAGACGGTCCGTCCCGCCCTCTGTGAGGCGCAGCGGGACGCCCCAGTCCTGCTGGTGCACGTGGCAGGCGGGATACTCGTTGGCCGGGTCGTCGTCACAGCTGGCGGCCATCGCGGAGACGTGCAGGACGCCCTCGGACACGGCGGGGTTCAGTTCCAGCTCGCGGGACAGGTCCGTGTCCGCCCCTTCGCCCTTGAGCAGCAGCTCGGGCGGGGTGGCGGAGACCAGCAGGCGGGTCGAGGGGCCGTAGCGGGTGTCGAGCTTCTGGCCGGCCGGTGCCTGGAAGATCACGTCCAGGCGGAGGCGGCCGGGGGCGACCTCGGTGGCGGCCCGCCGGGTGCGGTGGGCGACCGATTCCACGCGCACCGCCTCCTCGGGCAGCCGCAGCCGGGTCAGCCGGTGCCGGGCCGATTCCACCACCACGATGTCCTCGCCGACGAGGACGGCGTCGCTGGGTTCGCGCAGATCGGTGGCGAGCGTGGTGACCTCGCCGGTGGCGGGGTCGTAGCGGCGCAGGGCGTGGTTGTAGGTGTCGGCGACGGCGACCGAGCCGTCCGGCAGCGCGGTGACGCCCAGCGGGTGCTGGAAGAGCGCCTGGCCGGCGGCGCCGTCCCGGTGGCCGAAGTCGAACAGCCCGGTGCCCACGGCGGTGTGCACCTGCCCGTCGGTGTCCACCCAGCGCAGGGCGCTCGTCTCGGAGTCGGCGAGCCACAGCCGGTCGGCGGTGGCCGCGAGCCCGGAGGGCTGGGCGAACCAGGCCTCGGCGCCGGGACCGTCCACCAGGCCCTCGTTGGTGGTGCCGGCCGCCACGGCCACCGTCCCGGCGTCCGGGTCGTAGGTCCACAGCTGGTGGACGCCCGCCATCGCGATCCACACCTTGCCGCCGAAGACCGCCACGTCCCACGGCGAGGAGAGGTCCACCTCGCGGGCCGGTCCGGAGGTGGCCGAGCCCTGCCACCACTGCCTGCCGGTGCCCGCCAGGGTGGTCACCTCTCCGGTGGCGAGGTCCAGGCGGCGCAGGGCGTGGTTCACGGTGTCGGCGACCACCACCGAGCCGTCGTCCAGCAGGGCGAGACCCTGCGGCTCGTTGAAGGACGCCTGGTCCGGGCCGCCGTCGGCGAAGCCGCGCGTGCCGGTGCCGAACCGCCGCAGGGCCGTCTCGGCGTCCCCGGCCAGCTCCACCAGCTGGTGCCGGGTGGTGTCGCTGACCAGGAAGTTCCCCGACGGCAGCAGCAGCGCCTTGCCGGGGAAGCGCAGCGTCGTCGGCTCGGGCTCCGGCGGCACATAGGGGCCGTCGCCGCGGCGCAGGGTGCCCTTCGCCTCGTGTTCGGCCTCCAGCTCCTCGACCAGCCGCTCGATGGCGTGCGCGTGGCCCTCGCCGGCGTGCTGGGCGACGACGTAGCCCTCGGGGTCGATCACCACGAGGGTGGGCCAGGCGCGCACCGCGTACTGCTTCCAGGTGGCCAGCTCCGGGTCGTCCAGGACCGGGTGCGCCACGCCGTAGCGTTCGACGGCGTCCACGACCGCCTGGTGCTCGGCCTCGTGCACGAACTTCGGCGAGTGCACCCCGATCACCACGAGCGTGTCCCGGTGCTTCTCCTCCAGCTCGCGCAGCTCGTCCAGGACGTGCAGGCAGTTGATGCAGCAGAAGGTCCAGAAGTCCAGGACGACTATGCGTCCGCGCAGGTCGGCAAGGGTGTACTGCTGGTCTCCCGTGTTCAGCCAGCCGCCCTTGCCGATCAGCTCGGGGGCGCGTACTCGGGCGCGTCGGGGTGCGGAGTCGGTCATGGATCCAGGGTGCCACCTCGCGCCGACGGACGTTTCGGCGCCTGTGGACAACTTTCCGGGAACGCCCCGGCTGTGGATAAGACCGAGGTGCGGTCAGTCCTGGTGGACCACGTTCCGGCCGGGACCGCCGGAGAGGGTGTCGCGGCCCGGGCCGCCGTGGAGCCGGTCGTTGCCGCTGTTGCCGTAGAGCCTGTCGTCGCCGCTGTTGCCGTACAGGACGTCGTCGCCCTTGCCCCCGTACAGCTCGTCGGCGCCGGTACCGCCGGTGATCGTGTCCTTGCCGTCGTCGCCGGACAGGGACTGGGAGCCGGCACCGCCGTGCAGCGTGTCGTCGCCCTTGCCGCCCTGCGCGATATTGCCGCCGCCGGCCGCGTTGATCGTGTCGTTGCCGTCGCCGCCCCAGGCCAGGCCCTCCTTGCCGACCGTGAGGGTGTCATTGCCCGCGTCACCCGAGACGTAGGCGCCGTCGAGGCGGCCCGAGTCGGTCGCCTTGTCGTTGCCGGCACCCAGCGAGATCTGGGCGTAGGAGTAGATCTGGTCGGTGGCGTTCTTGTAGGCGACCGTGTCGCCGCGGTCGCCGAGGTCCATGACCAGGGCGGCGTAGGGGTCCTGGCTGTCCACGAGGGTGACCGTGCAGGAGACCTTCGTGCGGTCCGCGGCGACGGGGTGGTCGCAGCCGTGGCCCGCCGCGACCGGCACCACGTCGTCGACGAGGTAGGTGATGGCCGTGCGGTCGGCGGTGAGCGAGGCGGTGACGGTGGCCTTGTTGGCCTGCCCGGGGGCCGCCTTGTAGGTGAGCTGCCAGTCGTACCCGTTGACCTCGGCGGTGGCCGGCGCCGTCGCGGCACCGGCCGGGCCGGCCAGGGTGAGCGGTACGGCCAGTGCCGTACCGAGGACGAGGGCCGTCGCCGGGACGGCGCGGAGCATCCGGCGGCGGGCGGGACGAGCGAGCATGGCAAACCTCCGAGAGGACGTGCGCGGCCGTGCGCCTTACGCACCTTCCGACTCGGGATGCTCCCGTTTGGTTGGGCAACTTCCGTGGGGGCACGCAGAGTTCACCGGCCAGCCGCTTCGCCGCCGGGTGGAGTCCACCGTCCGGTCAGCCGAGGGCGTGGCCGGTGGTGGCGTCCACGTGCTCCGGCACCTCCTCGTGCCGGTCGCCCACCGTGAGGGTGCCGGTGGGCTCGAAGAGCAGGATCTCGGTGGGCACGCGCGCGTACGGCTTGTGTTCGGTGCCGCGCGGGACGGTGAACACCGCGCCCCTGGGCAGCACCACCGTGCGCTCGCCGGCCGGCTCGCGCAGACCTATGCGCAGCTCACCGGTCAGGACCAGGAAGAACTCGTCGGTGTTCTCGTGCACGTGCCAGAGGTGCTCGCCCTCCACCTTCGCCACGCGCACGTCGTAGTCGTTGACCGTGGTGACGATGCGGGGGCTCCACTGCTCGCTGAAGGAGGCGAGGGCCTGCTCGAGGAGGACGGGTGCGGGGTGTTCCGTGTGTGCCATGCGCTCATCGTGCGGGTGACCGGACCGCCGTACGAGTGCTAGGAATCGCATATGCCGCAAGAATCCTCTCAGCCCCCGCACCGGGTGGCGGTGCTCGTGGACGCCGGCACCAACCCGTTCGAAGTCGGTGTCGCCACCGAGATGTTCGGGCTGCCCCGCCCGGAGCTGGGCCTGAGCGGTCCGCTCTACGAGGTGACGCTGTGCGCGCCCGGCCCCGAGATCCGGATGAACCACGGCTTCTTCACCATGAGCGGCCTGCCCGGTCTGGAAGCGGTGGACACGGCCGACACCCTGATCGTGCCCGGCCGCCCGGACAACGTCGTGCCGCGCGGGCCGGACGTCCTGGCCGCGATCCGCCGCGCGCACGCGCGGGGCGTCCGCGTCGTCAGCTTCTGCACCGGCACCTTCGCGCTCGCCGAGGCCGGGCTGCTGGACGGCCGCCGGGCCGCCACCCACTGGATGTGGGCGGAGACGTTCCGGGACCTGCACCCCGCGGTACGGCTGGAACCCGATGTGCTGTTCGTCGACGAGGGCGACATCCTCACCGCGGCGGGCAGCGCCGCCGCGCTCGACCTCGGGCTGCACCTCTGGCGCCGCGACCACGGGGCCGAGACGGCGAACACCGTCTCCCGGCGCCTCGTCTTCGCCGCCCACCGCGACGGCGGGCAGCGCCAGTTCGTGGAGCGCCCGGTGCCCGAGGTGCCCGACGAGTCCCTCGGCCCGCTGCTGGCCTGGGCGCAGGAACGCCTGGACGAGCCGCTGACCGTCGCCGGTCTCGCCGCCCGCGCCGCCGTCTCGCCCGCCACCCTGCACCGCCGCTTCCGCAGCCAGCTCGGCACGACTCCGCTGGCCTGGCTCACCGGGGAGCGCGTGGCGCTGGCCTGCCGGCTGATCGAGCGGGGCGAGGAGCGGCTGGACGTGGTGGCGGCGCGCAGCGGTCTGGGCACGGCGGCCAATCTGCGCGCCCGGCTGCGCCGGGAGACGGGGCTGAGCCCGTCGGAGTACCGCAAGCGGTTCGGCGGGGTGCCGGGAGAGGGCGCGGGGGCCCTGTCCGTATGACGGGTTTGTGACGGTCGCCCGGCCCCGGGGAAGCATGCTCCGTATGAGATTCCTCGTACGCGACCGGATCCTCGGCATCGGTGACGACTGGTGGATCGAGGACGAGCACGGCCGGAAGGTCTACCTCGTCGACGGCAAGGCCATGCGGCTGCGGGACACCTTCGAGCTGAAGGACACCCAGGGGCGGGTCCTGATCGACATCCACCAGAAGATGTTCGCGCTGCGCGACACCATGGTGATCGAACGGGACGGCGAGGTCCTCGCCCGGATCCGGCGCAAGCGGCTGTCCCTGCTGCGCAACCACTACCGGGTCGCCCTGGTGGACGGCACCGAACTGGACGTCAGCGGGAAGATCCTGGACCGGGAGTTCGCCGTGGAGTACGACGGCGAACTCCTGGCGGTGATCTCCCGCCGCTGGCTGACCGTCCGCGACACCTACGGCGTGGAGATCGTCCGCGAGGACGCCGATCCGGCGCTGCTGATCGCGGTGGCGGTGTGCGTGATCCACCTCGCCGAGAAGGAGGGCGAGGAGGACTGACCCCCGGCCGCGAGGAGGCTCAGGCCCGGTGCCGGGGCGGTTCCAGGCCCAGGACGCGGTCCTTCAGCGCCGGGAACTGCTCGCGGGTCGCGGCCGGCTTCGCCGGGTCGATGTCGACCGTGAGGACCTCCTCGCCGGAGCCGGCCTCCGCGAGCACCTCGCCCCACGGATCCACCACGATCGAGTGACCCGCCTGGGGAACTCCGGCGTGGGTCCCGGCCGTCCCGCAGGCGAGCACGAACGCCTGGTTCTCCACCGCGCGCGCCCGGGCCAGCAGCGTCCAGTGCGCGCGCCGCCGCTCGGGCCAGCCCGCCGGGATCACCAGCGTCTCGGCGCCGGCGTCGACCAGCGCGCGGAAGAGTTCGGGGAACCGGAGGTCGTAGCAGGTGGCCACGCCGAGCGTGGTGTCCGGCAGCCGGACCGTCACCAGGTCCCGGCCCGCGCCCATCAGCACGGCCTCGCCCTTGTCGAAGCCGAAGCGGTGGATCTTGCGGTAGGCCGCGGCCAGTTCGCCGGAGGGGGAGAAGACGAGCGAGGTGTTGTAGAGGGGGCCTTCGGGGTCGCGTTCCGGGATGGAGCCCGCGTGCAGCCACACGCCCGCGTCGCTCGCCGCC
Organism: Streptomyces sp. DSM 40868; assembly: GCF_011820545.1. Classification (NCBI taxonomy): domain Bacteria; kingdom Bacillati; phylum Actinomycetota; class Actinomycetes; order Kitasatosporales; family Streptomycetaceae; genus Streptomyces; species Streptomyces sp. DSM 40868. The sequence goes on along the minus strand of NZ_CP050504.1, from coordinate 4,574,832 downwards.
TTGGCCATCGCCTCGTACGTCGGCCCTTCCAGCGGCTCGGCCTCGCGGCCGAACTCCTCGTAGGCGAAGGCACCGGTGGTCCACAGCTCCGGCAGGACGACGAGGTCGGAGCCGCTCTGCTCACGCACCAGCGCGGCCAGGCGCTGCCGCCGGGAGCCGACCGGTTCCCGCTCGTCCACGGCTGCTTGGATCAGCGAGGCGCGCACACTACCACCGTCCTGGGTTTCGAGTCGTCCATACGGGCCTACGATCGTCACACGAAAGCACTGCCGGGGTGCCTTTCCGCAGCGTAACTTAGCGACTCAAGACACCCGCCGAAGTGCAGCCGCCGTCCGCCGGCAACGCCGCCGCAAACCCGCCCGTGTACCGACCGCCGAGGGGTCCCGTTCCGTGAGTCTGCATCCCACTCTCCAGCCCTACGCCGACGCCTGGACGCACTCCATCGAAGCGATATCCGAGATGGCGCAGTCACTCGTCGAGGGCGAGTGGAACCGGCGGACCCCGTGCCCCGGCTGGTCGGTGCGCGACATCATCTCCCACGTCATCGGCATGGACTGCGAGATGCTCGGCGACCCGCGCCCCATCCACGCCCTGCCGCGCGACCTCTTCCACGTCGCCACCGAGCACCAGCGCTACATGGAGATGCAGGTCGACGTCCGCCGGCACCACACCGCGCCGGAGATGACGGCCGAGCTGGAGTACACGGTCATCCGCCGCAACCGCCAGCTCCGGGGCGAGTCCCGGGACCCCGGCACCCTGGTGCGCGGCCCGCTCGGCAAGGAGATCACCCTGGAGCAGGCCTACCGCACGCGGGCGTTCGACGTGTGGGTGCACGAGCAGGACCTGCGCACGGCCCTCGGCCGCCCCGGCAACCTGGACTCGCCGGGCGCGTACGTCACCCGGGACGTGCTGCTGGAGGCGCTGCCCAAGGTGGTCGCGCGGGACGCGAACGCCCCGCGCAGCTCGGCGATCGTGTTCGACGTGCACGGCCCGGTCGAGTTCCTGCGCACCGTCCGCGTCGACATCCAGGGCCGGGGCACCCTGGAGGCCGTCCCCGCCCTCGGCCCGGCCGCCACCCTCACCCTCGACTGGGAGACGTACGTCCGCCTGGCCTGCGGCCGGGTCTCCCCCGAGGCGGCGGCGGACCGGGTGAAGACGGACGGCGACCAGGAGCTGGCGGCGGCCATCCTGCGCAACTTCGCGGTCACGCCGTAGACCCGGGCCGCGGGCCCCTACGCGGGCACGTGCACCGTCTCTATACGGCTGGAGATCAGCCGCTCCCGCTCCCGCCGGGCCGCCCGCCCCCGCAGCCGGAGGATCTGGCTCACCCCGAGCGCCTGGAGCACGAACACGGAGCCGAACGCCACGGTGTAGTCGTCCCCGGTCGCGTCCAGCAGCACGCCGATCGCGAACAGCGTCGTCATGGAGGCGATGAAGCCGCCCATGTTGGTGATGCCGGACGCCGTGCCCTGCCGCTCGGGCGGATTGGCCGGCCGGGCGAAGTCGAAGCCGAGCATGGACGCCGGCCCGCAGGCGCCGAGCACCGCGCACAGCACCAGCAGCAGCCACATCGGCGCGTGCCGCCCGGGGTAGGCCAGGGTCGCCGCCCACAGCAGCGCGGTCGCGCCCACCGTGCCCAGCGCCAGCGGCAGCCGCGCCGCGTGGTGCCGGGCGACGATCTGGCCGTAGACCAGGCCGATCACCATGTTGGACAGCACGACGAGGGTGAGCAGCTCGCCGGCCGTGGCACGGCTGAGCCCCTGCGCCTCGACGAGGAACGGCAGGCCCCACAGCAGCAGGAACACCATCGCCGGGAACTGGGTGGTGAAGTGCACCCACAGGCCCAGCCGGGTGCCCGGCTCCCGCCAGGCGGCGGCGATCTGCCCGCGGACGTAGGCGGCGCCCCGGTGCGGGGACGGCTCCGGCTCCATGCCCTCGGGGTGGTCCTTCAGGAACAGCAGGGTCAGTACCAGGACGACCGCGCCCGCCAGCGCGCTGCCCGCGAACGCCGGGGTCCAGCCGATGCCGTGCAGCAGCCGGGCCAGGACCAGGGTGGAGACCAGGTTGCCCGCCATGCCGACCAGCCCGGCGAGCTGCGCGACCATCGGGCCGCGCCGGGCCGGGAACCAGCGGGTGCCCAGCCGCAGCACGCTGATGAAGGTCATCGCGTCGCCACAGCCCAGCAGCGCCCGGGAGGCGAGCGCGGCGCCGTAGGTCGGGGAGAAGGCGAAGCCCAGCTGCCCGACGGTGAACAGCAGCGCGCCGATGCTCAGCACCTTCTTGGTGCCGAGCCGGTCGACCAGCAGGCCGACGGGTATCTGCATGCCGGCGTAGACCAGCAGCTGGAGTATGGAGAAGGTGGACAGGGCGGAGGCGCCCACGTGGAAGCGGTCGGCCGCGTCGAGCCCGGCCACCCCCAGCGACGTGCGGAAGATGACGGCGACGAAGTAGACCGCCACGCCTATGGACCAGACGACGACCGCCTTGCGGCCGCCCGGAGGGTCGCCGGGGAGGGTGGCGTCGCGCACCGTGGCGCTCATCGGACCTCACCCCGCGCGAGGTGGGAGACCCAGCTCACGTGCCGGTGCACGACCCCGACGGCCGTCTCGGCGTCCCCGGCGCGCAGCGCGTCCAGGATCTCCTCGTGCTCGGCGAGCGTCTTGGCGATCCGGTCGGGGTGGGAGTGCATGACGGCGACCCCCATCCGCAGCTGGCGGTCGCGCAGCTGGTCGTAGAGCCGGGAGAGGATCTCGTTGCCCCCGCTGCGCACGATCTCGGCGTGGAAGCAGCGGTCGGTGACCGCGGCGGCGGCCAGGTCACCGGCGGCGGCCTGCTCCTTCTGCCGCTCCAGCAACTCGGTCAGCCGCTCCAGCAGCCCCGGCGGGGCGGGTACGGCCTTGCGGGCCGCGTGCTCCTCGACCAGCAGCCGGGTCTCCACCACGTCCGCGATCTCCTGCGCGGAGACCGGCAGGACGAGGGCGCCCTTCTTCGGGTAGAGGCGGATCAGGCCCTCGGCCTCCAGCCGCAGCAGCGCCTCCCGGACGGGCGTGCGCGAGACCCCGACGGCCTCGGCCAGCTCACCCTCGGTGAGCAGGGTGCCGCCCTCGTAGCGGCGGTCGAGCACACCCTGCTTGACGTGGGTGTACACGCGGTCGGCGGCGGGTGGCTGCTTGAGGGACTGGGGCGCGGGATGCTCGACGGCCGTTCTCATGCCGACAGGATAGATACAACACGTACGCAAGCGGTGGACCGTCCATCATGCGGACCCTCGCGGCCTGGAAATGCCCCTCGCCCCGGCGACCGCACAACCTTCTGTGCTACTTACGTGTCACACACATGCGGCCCTCTTGCGCACTCACCTCAACTCGGCCGCACATCAGGGGCATTCAACACATTCGAGGTACATCAGTTGATTACCGGCATTATGGGCACCAGTTTCCGCAGGGCCGCCGTCGTCACCGTCACCGCCGGCGCGCTGGCCGCCACCGGCGCCCTCACCGCGGCACCCGCGCAGGCCGTCACCGCGCCCTCGATCGTGGCCAAGGGCGGGTACCTCATGAACAACGCCAATGGCTCGACGCTGTACGGCAAGAAGGCGGACACCCGGCTCTCCACCGGCTCCACCACCAAGATCATGACCGCCAAGGTCGTGCTCGCCCAGCCCAACCTCAACCTCAACGCCAAGGTCACGATCCAGAAGGCGTACAGCGACTACGTCGTCAAGAACAACGCCTCCCAGGCCCACCTGATCGTGGGCGACCAGGTGACCGTCGGGCAGCTGCTGTACGGCCTGATGCTGCCGTCCGGCTGCGACGCCGCCTACGCGCTCGCCGACAAGTACGGCTCCGGCTCGACCCGGGCGGCGCGCGTGAAGAACTTCATCGGCAAGATGAACACCGCCGCCAAGAACCTGGGCCTGAAGAACACCCACTTCGACTCCTTCGACGGCATCGGCAACGGCAGCAACTACTCGACGCCGCGCGACCTGACGAAGATCGCCAGCAGCGCGATGAAGAACTCCACGTTCCGCACGATCGTCAAGACCAAGACGTACACCGCCAAGACCCGCACCAAGTCGGGCGGCACCCGCACGATGGCCCCCTGGAAGAACACCAACGGGCTGCTCAGCAGCTACAGCGGGACCATCGGCGTGAAGACCGGCTCCGGCCCGGAGGCCAAGTACTGCCTGGTCTTCGCCGCGACCCGGAAGAACAAGACGGTCATCGGCACCGTCCTCGCCTCCTCCTCCATCGCCAACCGCGAGGCGGACGCGAAGAAGCTCCTCAACTACGGCTTCGCCCGCCTGGGCTGACATCCGGTCACCCCCGAAGGGGGCTCGTCGCCTGCCGCGACGGGCCCCCTTTCCGTTGCGCCGGGTTCCCCGATGACGCGCATGGTGCTAGCTTCATTGGCACCATGCTGCTGCGTCTGGACACGTCCGACACCCGCCCGCTGCACGAACAGGTCGCCGCGGCACTCCGGCGGGCCATCGCCGAGGGCGAGTGCCGCGCGGGCGACCGGCTGCCCTCCGCCCGCGATCTCTCCGCGGCCCTGGACATCAACGTCAACACCGTGCTGCGCGGACTGCGCGAGCTGCGGGACGAGGGCCTGCTGGAGTTCCGGCGCGGCCGGGGCATCACGGTCGCCGAGGGAGCGTCCCGCCGCTCCGGCCTCCAGATCAGGGTGCGCGAGCTGGTCGCGGAGGCGTCCCGGCTGGGCTACAGCCGGACCGATGTCATCGACATGATCCGGGGGTTGACATGAGGGGCGGGGAACCCGGGCCGGTGACCCGGGGCCGTATCGCGCGATGGTGGCCGGCCGGCGCGGCGGCGGGCGTCACGGCCGTGCTCGCCGGGCTGCCCTGGGCCCTGCGGGACCGGCTGCCCGACCGGCCGGCGACCCACTGGAGCGGCGGCGGCACCCCCGACGGCTCGCTCCCCCTGTGGGCGGCCTGCCTGCTCCCGGCCGGCGTCTGGCTGCTGACCGTCCTCGCGACCAGCGTGCGCCCGCGCCGCTCCGGCCCCGCCGCGCGCTCCTGGCGGGTGATGACGCTCGCGCCCACGGGGGCGGTGCTCGTCGGCGCCCAGGTGTCCGTCGTCCGGGCGAACCTGGACCACACCGACTGGCACCAGGCCCGCCAGCCGGTCCTCGGGGTGGTGCTGATCGGCGCGCTCGCCGCGGTCGCGGCGGTGGCCGCCTGGCGGTTCGCCCCACGGCCCGCCGCCGTCCCGGCCGCCGCTCCCACGCTGGAGGTGCCCGAGGGCGAACGCCTGGTGTGGTTCTCCCGCACGGCCAACCCCTGGCTCCTCCTGCTGGCGGCGGTGGCCGGGCTGGTGGCCGTCGTCGCGCTGGTCGCCCTGGCCATGGGCCTGGCCGATCCCGCCGGGCTGTGGACGGCGTGCGCGGCGTCCGCCGTCGTCGCGCTCAGCGGGGCCACGTTCTCCTCGGTCCAGGCCAAGGTGTCGGAGGCGGGCCTGGAGGTGTCGTTCGGTCCGCTGGGCTGGCCCGTGCGCCGCTGGTCACCGGACGCCATCGAGACCGCCCGCGCCGAGCGCCGACTGCCGTCCCAGGTCGGCGGCTGGGGGTACCGGATCAGCGGCCTCGGCACGACGGTCATGCTCCGCGCCGGCGACTGTCTGGTGATACGGCCCCGGGGCCGCCGCGCCGACTTCGCGGTGAGCGTGGACGACGCGGAACGGGGCGCGGCCCTGCTCAACACCCTCCGCACCCGGCTGCCCACCGACTGACCGAGCTACTTCGTCGGCCCTTCTCTTGTCACCCACATGCCTCTGATTCACCTGTAATCACGAATATCAGCCTTGCAGTTGGCATATTCGAATTCCTCCGTTCTACGTTCCGCGACGGAGGTGTTCACATGAACGAACCCAGGAAGCGGCCCGACGCCGAGGGACGGCGTCAGGCGATCGACATCAGCGACTTCGTGTACGCGGCGACCGGAGCCCGGGTCCGCCGGCTCACCATGCCGGACGGAAGCCATTGGTTCCCGGCGGTGGATGTCTGCAAGGAACTCGGGCACAGCAACTCTCGGAAGGCTCTCGCCGACCACGTCCCCGACGATCACCGAGAGACACTCGAGACCGTAACTGGAGGTTACGGTCTCAGCATTCCCGCAGGTAGGGGGTGGCGCCGAGACCTGAATCTGATCTCTCTGCAGGGTCTCATCCTGCTCGTCAACGCCTGCACCAAGCCGGCCTGCATGCCCTTCAAACTGTGGGTCGCCGAAGTCATCGAGACCGTACAGAGGGAGGGTTCTTACACTCTCGAAAAAGCCGAGGTGCAGCCCGCCGAGCCGGGCGCGCCCGTCGCCTATGCCATGCCGGAGCAGGTCGCGGAGGCCATCGTCCGGCTGGAGGCGCACAACCTCCGGTTGGACGAGGAACTGGCGAAGGGGCAGCGCGAGTCGATCGAACTGCAGAAGGCCACCCTGGCCGTCCAGCAGGCCATGGTGCGGGCGATGGAGCGGATCGCGGACCGGCTCGACGGACTCCCCCTCCCGCGTCCCCTGCCCGGCGCCGATCCGGTGGTGCCGCCCACCACGGAGGCCCTGCTGGCCGACTGGCGGCAGCGGCTGTCCGTGACGGCGGACGTGTGGGCGGTGGCCGTCGTCATCGCCCCGGTCCTGGCCGAGAAGGGCGAGCTGCGCGAGCCGCTGGAGTCCATCGCGGCGCGGACCGGCCTGTCCGTGCACCGCGTCAACGAATGCCTGCGGCTGCTGCGCAAGCACGCCTGCATCCGCTCGCGGGGCGGCACGGAGGACGGAGCGCCGGTGTACGTGCTCAATCAAGGCTGACGGGCACTGAATGACGAAGGGGGCGGTCGCAAGGAGAAATTGCGACCGTCCCCTTCACCTGTCAGAGGTTACCCACCGACGGGCCTCAACCCCAGGTGATCAACCGCTTCGGCTGTTCCAGGATCGCCGCCACGTCCGCGAGGACCTTGGAGCCCAGTTCGCCGTCGACCAGGCGGTGGTCGAAGGAGAGGGCCAGGGTGGTGACCTGACGCGGCTTCACCTTGCCCTTGTGGACCCACGGCTGGAGCTTGATCGCGCCGACCGCGAGGATCGCGGACTCACCGGGGTTCAGCAGGGGCGTACCGGTGTCGACGCCGAAGACGCCGACGTTGGTGATGGTCACCGTGCCGCCCTGCATCGCCGCCGGTGAGGTCTTGCCCTCGCGGGCCGTCGTCACCAGTTCGCCGAGCGCCTCGGCCAGCTGCGGGAGCGTCTTGTCGTGCGCGTCCTTGATGTTCGGCACGATCAGCCCACGGGGGGTGGCCGCCGCGATACCCAGGTTGACGTAGTGCTTGAGCACGATCTCCTGGTTGGCCTCGTCCCAGGAGGCGTTGATCTCCGGGTTGCGCTTGATGGCGACCAGCAGGGCCTTGGCGATCAGCAGGAGCGGGTTGACCCGCAGGCCCTGCATGTCCTTGTCCTGCTTCAGCTCCTCGACCAGCCGCATCGTGCGGGTCACGTCCACCGTCACGAACTCGGTGACGTGCGGTGCCGTGAACGCCGACCCGACCATCGCCTGCGCGGTGGCCTTGCGGACGCCCTTGACCGGCACGCGGGTCTCGCGCGCGGTGTCGTACGACGCCACGGGCGCCGGAGCCGCGGCGGCGGCCGGTGCGGCCGGGGCCGGTGCGGCGGCGGGGGCCTCGGTGACCGGTGCGGCGGCGCTCGGGGCGGCCGCCGCGTGGACGTCCTCGCGGGTGATGACGCCGTCCGGGCCGGACGGGGTGACCGAGGCCAGGTCGACGCCTAGGTCCTTGGCCAGCTTGCGCACCGGGGGCTTGGCCAGCGGGCGGGACTTCTCGGCGAGCGTCGCGCCGTGGCCGTTCAGCTCGGCCTGGATCGCCTGCGCCGGCCCCGGCACGTCGACCTGGGGGCCCTTGCGGGGGCGGCGCTTGGTCGAGGTGGTGGCCACGCCGTAGCCGACCAGCACCGGCTGGCGGCCCTCCGGCTTGGGCTCCTCCGCGGCCGGGGCGGGCTGCTCGGCGGGCACCTCGGGGGCCTCGGGCGCGGCGGCGCCGGCCACGGCGACCGTGATGATGGGCGTGCCCACGTCCACCGTGGTGCCCTCGGGGAAGCGCAGCTCGCGCACCACGCCGTCGTAGGGGATGGGCAGTTCGACGGCGGCCTTCGCCGTCTCGACCTCGCACACCACCTGGCCGTCGGTGACCGTGTCACCCGGCTGGACGTACCACTTGAGGATCTCGGCCTCGGTGAGCCCCTCGCCCACGTCGGGCATCTTGAACTCGCGTACGGACGCATCCGTCATCGTCGTCACGTCCCTCTCCTCAGTACGCCAGCGAGCGGTCGACGGCGTCGAGCACGCGGTCCAGGTCGGGCAGGTACTCCTCCTCCAGGCGGGCCGGCGGGTACGGGGCGTGGTAGCCGCCGACCCGGAGCACCGGTGCCTCCAGGTGGTAGAAGCAGCGCTCGGTGATCCGCGCGGCGATCTCCGCGCCGGAGCCGAAGAACACCGGCGCCTCGTGCACCACGACCAGGCGGCGGGTCTTCTCCACCGAGGTCTGGATCGAGTCGAAGTCCAGCGGGCTGACCGAGCGCAGGTCCAGCACCTCCAGGTGCTTGCCCTCCTCGGCCGCCGCGTCCGCCACCTCCTGGCACAGCTTCACCATCGGGCCGTAGGCCGCCAGGGTCAGGTCCGTGCCCTCGCGGACCACGCGCGCCTTGTGCAGCGGGGCCGGGATCGCCTCGGGGTCGACCTCGGCCTTGTCCCAGTAGCGCCGCTTGGGCTCGAAGTAGATCACCGGGTCGTCGCTCTGGATGGCCTGCTGCATCATCCAGTACGCGTCCGAGGCGTTCGACGGCGAGACCACCTTTAGGCCCGCCACATGGGCGAACAGCGCCTCCGGCGACTCGGAGTGGTGCTCGACCGCGCCGATGCCGCCGCCGTAGGGGATGCGCACGACGACCGGCAGCTTGACCTTGCCCAGCGAGCGGGCGTGCATCTTCGCCAGCTGGGTGACGATCTGGTCGTAGGCCGGGAAGACGAAACCGTCGAACTGGATCTCCACCACCGGGCGGTAGCCGCGCAGGGCCAGGCCGATCGCGGTGCCGACGATGCCGGACTCGGCCAGCGGGGTGTCGATGACCCGGTCCTCGCCGAAGTCCTTCTGCAGCCCGTCCGTCACCCGGAAGACACCGCCGAGCTTGCCGACGTCCTCACCCATGATCAGAACCTTGGGGTCGGCGTCCAGGGCGCGGCGCAGCGACTCGTTGATGGCCTTGGCCATCGCCATCTTCTCGGCCATCTCAGTGACCCCCTTCATCGGCGAACGACGCCTGGTAGGCAGCGAACTGGGCGCGCTCCTCGTCCACGAGCGCGTGTCCGTCCGCGTACACGTTCTCGAAGAGGGCGAACCGGTCCGGGTCGGGCATGGCGCGGACCGCTTCGCGCACTCGCTTGCCCAACGCCTCGGACTCGGCCTCGAGTTCCGCGAAGAATCCCTCGTCCGCGTGGTTCGTTGCCTCCAGGTAGCGGTGCAGGCGCAGGATCGGGTCCTTCGCCTCCCAGGCCTGCCGCTCCTCGTCGCCCCGGTAGCGGGTGGGGTCGTCGGAGGTGGTGTGGGCGCCCATGCGGTAGGTGTACGCCTCGACCAGGGTGGGGCCCTCGCCGTTGCGGGCCCGCTCCAGCGCCCGCTTGGTGACCGCGAGACAGGCCAGCACGTCGTTGCCGTCGACCCGGACGCCCGGGAAGCCGTAGCCCTGGGCCCGCTGGTACAGCGGGACGCGGGTCTGCTTCTCGGTCGGCTCGGAGATCGCCCACTGGTTGTTCTGGCAGAAGAACACCACGGGGGCGTTGTAGACCGCGGAGAAGGTGAAGGACTCGGCCACGTCGCCCTGGCTGGAGGCGCCGTCGCCGAAGTAGGCGATGACCGCCGAGTCCGCGCCGTCCTTGGCCACGCCCATCGCGTAACCGGTGGCGTGCAGCGCCTGGGAGCCGATGACGATCGTGTACAGGTGGAAGTTGTTGCTGTTCGGGTCCCAGCCGCCGTTGTTCACGCCGCGGAACATGCCGAGCAGGTTGGTCGGGTCGACGCCGCGGCACCAGGCGACGCCGTGCTCGCGGTAGGTCGGGAAGACGTAGTCGTCCGGACGGGTGGCGCGGCCCGAGCCGATCTGGGCGGCCTCCTGTCCCAGCAGGGAGGCCCACAGGCCCAGCTCGCCCTGGCGCTGCAGGGCGGTGGCCTCGGCGTCGAAGCGGCGGGTGAGCACCATGTCGCGGTACAGGCCGCGCAGTTCCTCGGGGGTGATGCCGGCGACGTAGGCGTCGTACTCGGCGTTCGCGACCCGCTCGCCCTCGGGCGTCAGGAGCTGTACGAGGTCGGGGTCGGTGCTCTTCTTCGCGGTACTGCGGGTGGTACGGGTGGTGCGCTTGGTGCCGGTGGCTCCGGTCTTGCTGCCGGTGGTGCCGGCTTTGCCTGCGGCGGTGCGTCGCGGCTTGCGCGCGGCACTGCTCTCCACGGTCACGTGTGCTCCTCCGTCGTTCCGGCCCCCGGGGTTGCCGGTAGGCCAGTGCGGCTCACCTGTTTCGACCACCGGGCACGGGGTGGGTGCCACTCGGCCGGGAACAGGCGTGACAGGTGCCCCGGCGAGCGCCCTGCAACCATCACGTTACCCAGTGCCCCACATTTCTGTGAAACCCCGTTTGACCTGCGATTTTGCTTGGATTTCCAAGTAAATCGAGGGGATGGGAAAGCGTGCTGGTCACAGCCTTGCGGCTGGCCCGAGCAAGCGCACGTTATCCCGACGACCCAGGTCACGGGAAGAGTTCAATGTGAGACGGGACTCGTACACGAAGCGGGAGAAATCCCGTTATTTCCGCCCGGCTGCCTGAGTCCGGAATGCGATGGCGATACCGGGGGCCTTCACTGTCACCCGAATGTACGAGCAAATGCCCGGCCCGTGACCGAAAGCGATCGCCGGAGACTGTCTGTGACAACGCCCAGCTCACGGGCTTCCCGTGTGCCCTAACATCTGGCGCGTGCCGCGCTCATGTGTACCACCTGTCGTGCCTCACGCGCCCCCTCTGTCCGCCCTGCTGCGCCTGTACGCCGCGGGAACCGCCCTCACCTGTGAGCCGGTCGACCAGGGGCTGCTCAACCGCGGCTACCGGCTGTGCACCACCCGCGGCCGGTACTTCCTCAAGCACCACTTCGATCCGGACACCGCCGACCCGGCCGCCATCGAGCGCCGGCACCGGGCCACCCAGCGGCTGGCCGACCTCGGCGTCCCGGTCGCCCCGCCGCTCGCGCACCGCGAGGGCCGCACGGTCGCGGTCGTCGGCGGCCACGCCTACGCCCTGCACCCCTGGATCGACGGCGGACACCGCCACGGCGGCCAGCTCACCCGCGCGGAGAGCGCCCGCCTCGGCGCGCTCCTGGGCGCCGTCCACGCCTGCCTGGAGCGGGTGATGCCGCCCAAGGGCCGTACCCGCCCGGCGACGAGCCCGCACCCCGTGGAGAGCGCCGACCCGGCCGACACCTTCGCCCTCATCGACGACCTGCTGGCGCACGTACGCCGGCACCGGCCCGCCGACGCCTTCGACGAACTCGCCCGGCACCGGCTGCTGGAGCGCCGCGCCCTGCTGGAGCAGCACGCGGACCGGCGCCCGCCGCGCGGCGGCCCGGTGGGCTGGGTGCACGGCGACTTCCACCCGTTCAACCTGCTCTACAAGGACGACGCCCCGGCCGCCATCGTGGACTGGGACCGGCTCGGGGTGCAGCCGCGCGCGGAGGAGGCCGTCCGTGCCGCCGCCATCTTCTTCGTACGCCCCTCCGGACGGCTGCACCTGCCCAAAGTGCGGGCCTACGCGCGCGCGTACCGGCGCGCGGCCGGTGCCACGCCCTCGGAGCTGACGGCGGCCGTGCACCGCGTGTGGTGGGAGCGGCTGAACGACTTCTGGATGCTGCGCTGGCACTACGAACGCGGCGACACGCGCGCGGACTGCCAGTTCCCGGCCGCGTCGGCGCTCGCGGTGTGGTGGACGCGCGAGTACGACGCGGTGTGCGACGCGTTCGTGCGGTGAGCGGGCGACGCCGGCCTCGACGCGCGCGGTGAGCGGCCGGCGTCACCTCGATGCGCGCGGCGAACGGCCGGCGTCACCTCAGGGTGTCGTCGGCCCGGTCGTCGCCGGTGCGCTTCAACCGGCGGTGTCACCCGCGGTGCCGCCGACGGTCGTGGTGCCCTCGGAGGTGCCGCCCTCGGTCGTGGTGCCCTCGGTCGTGTCGCCGCCCTCGGTCGTGCCCTCGTCCGTGCCGCCCTCGGTGGTGCCGGCGTCGGTGCCGCCGTTCACCGGGTCCGTGGGCTGCGACGGCGTGGTCTGCGGGCTCGACGGCTGGTTGCTCGGGGGCGGGGAGGCCGACTGCGACTGGGGGTACGACGGCGTGGTCGCCGGCCCCCCGCCCGTGCCGCCACCGCTCGTGTTCCACTCACCCGTCCCCGCCGAGGTGTCCGACGGCTCGCCGGTGGTGTCCTCGTCGGACGGGGTCGGGGAGGGCGACTCCTTCTCGGTGTTCTTGGAGTGCGTCGCGGACGGCTTGGTGTCGGATCCGCCCTTGCCGCCGTCGTCCTTCGTGCTGTACAGCGCCAGTGCCACGCCCGCGGAGATCGCGATGACCGCGAGGACGGCGAGGATCCACAGCTTGCCGCGCCCGCTGCCCCGGTTGCCGTGCCCCTCGAAGCCGCCGTCGTCGCCGCTGCCGTAGCCCGTGGGCAGGATCGGCTGCGGGATCTGCGCGGTGCCGCCCGCGTCCACCGGGTGCGGCATGACGGTCGTCCCCGCGAAACCGGCCGACGGGGTGTGCCGGCCGTCGGGCGCCTCCACCAGGCCGGTGTTCCAGGTGCCGGTGTGGCCGCCCTGCTCGTACAGCATCTGCAGGCCGTACTGGACCAGGCCGCGCATCTCCTCGGCCGTCTGGAACCGGTCGTCGGGGTCCTTGGCGAGGGAGCGCATCACCAGGCCGTCCAGCTCCGGCGGGCAGGTGCCGTCGACGACCTGCGACGGCGGCACCGGCATGTCCTGGACGTGCTGGTAGACCACGGAGAGCGGCGTCTCGCCGGTGAACGGGGGCCTGAGCGCGAGCAGTTCGTACAGCAGGCAGCCGGTCGCGTACAGGTCGGAGCGGTGGTCGACGGCCTTGCCGAGCGCCTGCTCCGGGGAGAGGTACTGCGGGGTGCCCATGACCATGCCGGTCTGCGTCATCGTCGTGGACGCGCCGTGCAGGGCGCGGGCGATGCCGAAGTCCATCACCTTGACGGCACCGCTGTGGGTGATGATGACATTCGCCGGCTTGATGTCACGGTGCACGATGCCGTGCTGGTGCGAGTAGGCGAGCGCCTCCAGCACCCCCGAGACGATGATCAGAGCCTGCTCGGGGCCCGGCGCCTCGGCGTTCATCAGCAGATCGCGGATGGTGCGGCCCTCGACCAGCTCCATGACGATGTACGGCACGGACTGGCCGCCCACCGTGTCCTCGCCGGAGTCGTACACGGCGACGATCGCGTGGTGGTTCAGCCCCGCGACCGACTGCGCCTCGCGGGTGAACCGCGCCTTGGAGACCGGGTCTTCGGCCAGGTCCGCGCGGAGCAGCTTGACCGCGACCGTGCGGCCCAGGCGGACGTCCTCGGCGGCGAACACCTCGGCCATGCCACCCCGGCCGAGCCGGTGCGTGAGCCGGTACCGCCCGTCGCCGACGAGCCCGCCGTTGCCCCACAGCTCCGGCGCGTCCGACATGCCGCCGCCAGTCGCCTCGGGGTCGGACGGGCCCTGAGAGCGCTGCGTCTGTGCCATCAGTCCTCGCCGTCGTTTCTGCCCGCGGTGCGCGCGGTGTTGTTACGGTCTCCGTCGGCCACGCTACAGCCTTCGTGGGGGCCGCCGGTCCGGAACCGCAACCGGGACGGACCCGAGACGGACCGGTCATGAAACCTCCAGCAGGCGCTGTCGTGCAAATTATGTGCGCCGGTCGTACGTCCCCTGTAACGCTTGCGCGACGCTTCTTGCGCGTACGGTCACGGAACGGGCACCGAGCTTGACGTGTCGGTGCCCTCCGGCAGACTTGGCCGGGAATGAGACATTCGATCAAGGCCTGTTCGCTGGATCACGGCGCCGGACGGCCAGTGGGGGACGCGGAGAGATGAGCCAGCACGGCGCACCGGGCCGGTACGCGGGGCAGGCCCTGGCCCAGGGCCGCTACCAGCTGCGCGACCTGCTCGGCGAGGGCGGCATGGCCTCGGTGCACCTGGCGCACGACACGGTGCTGGACCGTCCGGTCGCGATCAAGACCCTGCACACCGAACTCGGCCGGGAACAGGCGTTCCGCGAGCGCTTCCGCCGCGAGGCGCAGGCCGTGGCCAAGCTCACGCACACCAACATCGTCTCCGTCTTCGACACCGGCGAGGACGAGCTGAACGGCATGGCCACGCCGTACATCGTCATGGAGTACGTCGAGGGCCGACCGCTGGGCTCGGTCCTGGAGGAGGACATCCGGCAGTACGGCGCGATGCCCGCCGACAAGGCGCTGAAGATCACCGCCGATGTGCTCGCCGCCCTGGAGATCAGCCACGAGATGGGGCTGGTCCACCGCGACATCAAGCCGGGCAACGTGATGACGACCAAGCGCGGTGTGGTCAAGGTCATGGACTTCGGCATCGCCCGCGCCATGCAGTCCGGCGTCACCTCGATGACGCAGACCGGCATGGTCGTGGGCACCCCGCAGTACCTCTCGCCCGAGCAGGCCCTCGGCCGTGGCGTGGACGCCCGCTCCGACCTGTACTCGGTCGGCATCATGCTGTTCCAACTGGTCACCGGCCGGCTGCCGTTCGACGCGGACTCGCCGCTGGCGATCGCGTACGCGCATGTGCAGGAGGAGCCGGTGGCGCCCTCCTCGGTCAACCGCGCGCTGCCGCCCGCCGTGGACGCGCTGGTCGCCCGCGCGCTGAAGAAGAACCCGAACGAACGCTTCCCGACCGCCGAGGCCATGCGCGACGAGTGCCTGCGCGTCGCGGCCTCCCTCCAGGCGGCGACGCCGAGCATCGTGCCGGACGCCGGGCCGCGGCAGAGCGGTTCGGGCGTCGGCGCCGCGGTGTTCCCGCCGGTCGACCGGGCGGCCTCGGCCCCGCAGGCGCAGCCGCTGACGCCGTACCAGCCGGCTCCCGCCCCGGCGCCGAACCCGTACGGCTCGCCGACACCGCCCGCCCCGGCCTACGGCTACCCGCCGCGGGCCGGTTACCAGGCCCCGCCCGTCGCCTACGGTCCGCAGGGCCCCGCCGCCCAGACCCCGCCGCCGTACACGATGTCGCCCCGGCCGGCCCAGTCGTCCCAGCCGTCCCGGCCGTCCGGCGGTTCCGGACGCGGCAGGCGGCCGGTGATCGTCACCTCGGTCGCGGTGGCGGCCATCGTGGTCGCCGGGGTGACCGTCGCGCTGACGCTGAAGGACGACGGCACGGACACCAAGGGCGGCGGCGCCGTCCCCTCGGCGTCCGCGTCCCACCGGGCGGGCTACCGCGGGCCGGACCACACCCGGCGGATCGACAAGAACGAGTGCACCGACCCGCAGGAGTCGTGGCAGGACTCGGCCAAGATCGAGCTGCCCGACTTCCGGTACAAGGACATCGACTCCGTGAAGCAGTGCCTCCAGGCCGCGGGCTGGACGTGGAAGATCGCCCACGAGGACGACAACACCTGGGGCGACGGGACCGTCCTGAAGCAGTTCCCCGCCCAGGGCGCCGATGTGGACCCGGACGACGTGGGCACCATCGAACTGAGCGTGTCGACGGGCAATCCCCCGCAGTAGCCATCCCGGCGGTGACCGGCAGGCAGGGCGGGGCACCGCACGTACGCCCCCGGGGGGCACGGGACACGACAAGGGCCCGGCGGTCGTCCGCCGGGCCCTTGTCGTGTCGTGTCCGTGTCGTGTCGGATCGCGTGGCCGCTCCGGGCGCGGGCCGCGCGGGTTACAGGTACGGGCCGCCCGAACGGCCGCCCGCGTGCTCGTCGCCGCCCTCGGGGCCGGTCACACCCGGCGGGAGCGCGCGGCGCATCTGCTCCAGCTGGGCCCGCGCGGCCATCTGCTGGGCGAACAGCGTCGTCTGGATCCCGTGGAAGAGGCCCTCCAGCCAGCCCACCAACTGCGCCTGGGCGATCCGCAGTTCCGCGTCGCTGGGAGTGGCGTCGTCGGTGAACGGCAGGGAAAGCCGTTCCAGCTCCTCGACCAGCTCGGGGGCCAGGCCGTCCTCCAGCTCCTTCACGGAGCTGGCGTGGATCTCCTTCAGCCGCACCCGGCTGGCCTCGTCGAGGGGAGCCGCCCGCACCTCCTCCAGCAGCTGCTTGATCATGCTGCCGATCCGCATGACCTTGGCCGGCTGCTCCACCTGCTCCGTCACCGGGGTCTCACGGGAGTCCTCGTCCCCGCCGCCGAGTGCCATCCCGTCCTGACCCACGACGAGGATCTGCGGATTCTCCGGCGACCGTTCGTTCCTCGGCATCTCCATGCCGTCATTCTCTCGCACGCCCCCACCTCATCACCGTGGTGCCCCCGCGTGGCGCGGATCCGCCGTTTCGACCCGACGGCCCAATCCGAAATGCCCCCTTTCGGATTGGATGTGAGGCTGGTTCCCGTCGGTTATCCATCGGTCACGACACCTGGGCTCCGGGAGGTCACCGACGTGACTCCACGCCTGCGACTCACGTTCCGCTGTCTGCGGCTGCCGGCCGTCCTCACGGCCGCGACGCTGCCGTGGTACGGCATCGCCGTCGTCCACGGCAGTCCGTCCGCGTACGCCGCCGAGCCGGGCCCGGCCCCCGCGTCCGCGCCGAGCCACGGCGAGGGGCGGCAGGGACCCGCCCGGGACGCGCCACCGGGGCGGTCGGTGCCGAAGCTCCCGCCCCCGGGCCACTCCGCCGGCACCCATTCCGCCGAGGCCCATTCCGCCGGGGCGCGCCCGCACGACCGGCATCCGGACGCGGACCACCGTGCCCCGGAGCAGGAGCGCCCGGAACATGAGCGCCCGGACCGGGACCACACGGACCGGCACGACGGGGACCGGGACCACACGGGCGAGGATCACCCGGGCCGCGACCGGCCCGGTCGGGGGCCGTCCGCCTCCTCCGGCCCCGCGCAGAAGGACTCCGCCACCCCGGTGCCCCTGCCGTCCGACTCCGCCTCGGCCTCGGCCTCGGTCCACCCCTATCGCTCCCTCGCCTGGACCGAGCCCACCCGGGCGGGCAGCCGGGCCGGTGAGGGGCGGATGCGCCCGGGCCGGCCGGACCGGCCCGCCACCGAGGCGGAGGACGAGGACGACTCCGCCACCGCCACCCCGGCCGTCCAGCCGGCGGAGCCGGAGACCACGGACGTGCCCGCCGCCTCCGAGGACCCGGCCCAGGAGGCCGGCCCGGGCTCCACCCCGCCCGCGCCACGGCCCGGCACCCGGCAGGCGAGCCGGCAGAGCGAGGCCGTGACCGAGCCGGTCCTGCGGATCCTGCCGCTGGGCAGCGGCCTGGTGCTCATCGGCCTGGGTCTCGGCCTGGCCCTGCTGGGCCTGAGACTGCGCAGGAGCTGACCAGAGGGCCCCGCCGACGCGGGGCCCGTCCGGCTCTCGCGCTACGGCGCCACCAGCAGCACCTTGCCGATGTGACCACTGGCCTCCACCAGCCGGTGCGCCTCGGCCGCCTCCGGCATCGGCAGCTCCCGGTCCACGATCGGCCGGACGTCCCCGGCGGCGAGCAGCGGCCACACATGCTCACGGACGGCGGCGACGATGGCCGCCTTCTCGCCCAGCGGGCGGCCGCGCAGCGAGGTCGCGCTGATGGCGCCCCGCTTGCCGAGCAGCGCGCCGATGTTCAGCTCGCCCTTCACCCCGCCCTGCATACCGATGATCGCCAGGCGTCCGTTGACGGCGAGGGCCTGGACGTTGCGGTCCAGGTACTTGGCCCCCATGTTGTCGAGGATGACGTCGGCGCCCGCGCCGTCGGTGGCCTGCTTGATCTCCGCGACGAAGTCCTGCTCGCGGTAGTTGATGAGCACGTCCGCGCCCAGCTCGGCGCAGCGCTCCAGCTTCTCCTTCGTGCCGGCGGTCACCGCGACCCGGGCGCCGAGGGCCTTGGCCAGCTGGATCGCCATGGTGCCGATGCCGCTGGAACCGCCGTGCACCAGCAGCGTCTCGCCCGGCCGCAGATGGGCGACCATGAACACGTTGGACCAGACCGTGCAGACCACCTCGGGCAGCGCGGCCGCCTGCCGGAGGGACAGGCCCTCGGGCACGGGCAGCAGCTGCCCGGCCGGTACGGCGACCTTCTCGGCGTAGCCGCCGCCCGCGAGCAGCGCGCACACCTCGTCGCCGACGGCCCAGCCCGAGACGCCGGGGCCGAGCGCGGCGATCCTGCCGGAGCACTCCAGGCCGGGGTAGGGGGAGGCGCCGGGCGGAGGGGAGTAGGAGCCCTGGCGCTGGAGGATGTCGGCACGGTTGACGGCGCTGGCCGCCACCTCGACCAGCACCTCGCCCTCGCCGGGCACCGGATCGGGGACGTCCGTCCACACCAGAGCCTCGGGACCACCGGGTTGGGGAATCGTGATCGCATGCATGCCGGTGACGCTACTCCCCACCGGCCCGGTCAGCCGTGTGACAGGGGGCGGGTGTCCGGAGTGACCTGGTTGCCCGGGGTGGCCCGGACGATGGTGATGAGCCGGTCGGTCAGCTGGAGGGTGCCGACGGACGGGTCGTCGTACCCCAGCACCCGGTGCCCGCGCACGACGCTCACCACCAGGTCGTCCGTCTCGCGCGGCGTCTTGCCCACCTCGCCGCGCACCACCGGCCGTTCGACGAGGTCCAGTCCGCTGCCCTGCTGGATGAGGTCCTCCATCACCATGCCGGCGGCCGGGCTCAGCACGGACAGGCCGAGCAGCCGGCCGGCCGCGCCGGAGCTGGTGATGACGGCATCGGCGCCGGACTGCCGCAGCAGCGGGGCGTTCTCCTCCTCGCGGACGGCGGCCACGATCTTGGCGCCGCGGTTGAGCTGGCGGGCGGTCAGGGTGACGAGGACCGCGGTGTCGTCGCGCTGCGGGGCGATGATGATCTGCCGCGCCTTGTGCACCTCGGCCCGCTTGAGCACCTCACTGCGGGTGGCGTCGCCCATCACCCCGGCGTACCCCTCGGCGGTCGCCGCGTCGATCGCCTTGGAGCTGGGGTCGACCACGACGACCTGCTCCTTCTTCAGCCCGGTCGCGCAGACGGTCTGGATGGCCGACCGCCCCTTCGTGCCGAAGCCGACGACAACGGTGTGATCGCGCAAGACGGACCTCCAGCGGTTCAGGCGCCATTCCTCACGGGTGC
This sequence comes from Streptomyces sp. DSM 40868, assembly GCF_011820545.1. Taxonomy (NCBI): domain Bacteria; kingdom Bacillati; phylum Actinomycetota; class Actinomycetes; order Kitasatosporales; family Streptomycetaceae; genus Streptomyces; species Streptomyces sp. DSM 40868. The sequence goes on along the minus strand of NZ_CP050504.1, from coordinate 4,555,460 downwards.
GCTCGGTGAGGACTTCCAGCGTGGTGCCGACCAGGATGATCAGGAACAGCACGCGCAGCGGCGTGATGAGGAAGATGTTGGTGAGCCGGGCACCGTCGCTGACCGGGGTGATGTCGCCGTATCCCGTGGTGGAGAGGGTCACGGTCGCGTAGTAGAACGCGTCGAGCAGGCTCACGGAGCCGTCGGCGTTGTCGCGGTAGCCCTCGTGGTCGGCATAGACGATGAACGCGGTGGCCACCAGCACCGCCAGGGCCATGACCAACCGCTTGACGACCTGGCGGATCGGGCGCTCCACCACTTTTCTCGGGAGTTTCACCCGATGGGTCACCAGATGCTCGTCCGCTTGGCGGGCGATGGCGTCATGGCCCGGAAGTTTCACGTGAAACACACCCCGATTCCGGCGGTCGCCCATGGCAGGTCCAGCAGCTCCGCCTCCTCGCCCTGCCGGGCCCCGCCCGGCGGTACGACGGCCAGCGCGTCGGCGGCGGCGATGCCGCGCAGCATCGCCGGGCCGTTGTAGTGCAGCGGCACGGCGTGGTCCCCGCGCAGCACCACGGGGATGAGCCGGGTGTCGTACGGGTGCCCCTGCACCGCCTCCTTCAGGGGCAGGGTGTACGGCTCGGGGGCGGGGCGGGCGGCGAGGGTCCGCAGCAGCGGTTCGGCGAGCGTGAGCAGGCCGGAGACGGCCGCGAGGGGGTTGCCGGGCAGGCCGACGAGGTGCTGGTGCTCCTTGGTGCGGGCCAGCAGCATGGGGTGGCCCGGCCGCACCTTGACGCCGTCCACGAGGAGTTCGGCGCCGACGCGTTCCAGGACCGGGTGGACGTGGTCGACGGGTCCGGCGGCGGTGCCGCCCGTGGTGATGACGAGGTCGGCCCGGGAGGCGGTGACCGCCTTGCGCAGCGCCCGGGCGTCGTCGCCGATCCGGCGCACGGCCACGACGTCGGCGCCGAGCGCACGCAGCCAAGGCGGCAGCATGGGCCCGAGCGCGTCCCTGATCAGGCCGTCGTGCGGCAGGCCCTCGGTCAGCAACTCGTCGCCCAGGATCAGGACTTCGACGCGGGGGCGGGGAACGACGGTGACCGTGTCGTAGCCGGCCGCCGCGGCGAGGCCGAGGACGGCGGGGGTGACGAGGGTACCGACGGGCAGCAACTGGTCACCGGTACGGCACTCCTGGCCCCGGGGACGGATGTCCTGACCGTGGGACATCTCGCGGGTGGGGTGCAGCCGGCCCTGGGCGTCGGTCCGGCCGTGCTCGGTGCGCAGGACGGCGGTGGTGTCGGCGGGAACGCGGGCGCCGGTGGCGATGCGGACCGCCACGCCGTCGGTGAGCGGCTCGGGCTGGGCGTGCCCGGCGAGCACCCCCTCCTCCCGTACCTGCCAGGGCCCGGGCCCGGCGACCGCCCAGCCGTCCATCGCGGAGGTGTCGAAGGAGGGCAGGTCGGTGAGCGCGTCCAGGGGGGCGGCCAGCACCAGTCCGAGGGCGTCACCGAGGGGCACGGAGACGGGCGCGCGCCGGTCCCCGGCGGAGCTGTCCGCCGTGCCCTGCCGGCCGTGGGCGCGCGCGGTCCGGGCGGCGCGGGCGGCGATCTCGCGGGCGTGGGGCCAGGGGGTGGCCGTGTGGCGCTCGGCGGGCTGTCGTACGGCCGGACCGCCGGGCGGGCGGGCGGCGCCGTCGTCCGGGGGCTCCCGGTGGGGTTCCCGCACCAGCGCCAGGGCCTCCTCGACGTCGAGGTCGTCGGTGTCGGCGGCGGGTGCCCCGGCCGGGGTGCCGGGGGCGGTCATCCGGCGTCCGGGGCGCTCGGGCCCCCGCCGCTAGCGCTCTTCCCGGCAGCGTCGCTCTCCTCTTCCCAGCGCAAGGCCAGCGCGGCGGCCTTGCGGGCGGCCTCGGCGACGGCCTCGGGGCCGCCCGCGCCCCGGGCCGCCGCGTAGCCGACGAGGAAGGTGGTCAGCGGGGCGGCGGGGCGGGCCACGCCGTGGGCGGCGTCACGGGCCAGGTCGAGCAGGACGCCGGTGTCGACGTCCAGGTCGATGCCCAACTCGTCCTTGACTGCGGAGATCCATTCATCCAACACGTGCCCATGCTCCCTGATGCGTGCCCTGGCGTCGGCGATGTCGTCCCAGGTGTCGCAGTCGAACGACGCGAGCGGGTCCGGGACACGGGTGAGGCGGAGGGTTCCGGTCAGCCGGCGCAGGGGGAGCCCGGTGAGGGCGCCGTGGGCGGCGGCGAGGGCGGCCAGCTCGCGGCGCAGGGCGGCCGTGCGGTAGGCGGCCACGAGCGGCTGGTCGCGGCCGCCCGCGTCGGTGAGCAGCGCACCGTCGGCGCCCGTGTCCCGCAGGGCGGTCAGGAGCCGGCGGAGCGTCCCGGACCGGAGGAAGGGCAGATCGGCGGAGAGGACGACGGTGTGCCCGGCGGTGGTGTGCCGCAGTCCGGCCGCCAGCGCGGCGAGCGGCCCGCCGCCGGGCGGGTCCTCGCGGGTCCAGCGCACCGGGCGGGCGGTGGGACGGGGCGCGGCCACGACGACGGTCGTCCGGGCGTCCGCGCAGGCCGCGAGCACCCGGTCCAGCAGCGCCCGGCCGCCGACCCGGACGCCGGGTTTGTCGGCCCCGCCGAGCCGCCGGGCGGCACCGCCGGCCAGTACGACGGCGTCGTACGGGGCGGGTGTCCCGGGGGCGGCGGGTGCGGCGTCGGTCACCCCACGAGTATGTCCCGTCGGGCCCTGCTTCCGGACCGGGCGCGGGTCACAGGATGCGCACGCTCTCCTCCCGCAGGGGTGTCTCCTTTCACAAGGCGCTCCCTCTTCACAAGGTGGGCCCTGCTACAAGGTGCGCAGCAGCACCGCCGGCTGTTCCACGCAGTCCGCCACGTAGCGCAGGAAGCCGCCCGCCGTGCCGCCGTCGCACACCCGGTGGTCGAAGGTGAGCGAGAGCTGCACGACCTGCCGGACGGCCAGCTCCCCCTCGTGCACCCACGGCTTGGGCACGATGCGGCCGACGCCGAGCATGGCCGCCTCGGGGTGGTTGACGATCGGCGTGGAGCCGTCGACGCCGAAGACCCCGTAGTTGTTCAGCGTGAAGGTGCCGCCGGTGAGTTCACCGGGGGTCAGTGTCCCGGTGCGGGCGGCCTCGGTGAGCCGGGCGAACTCGGCGGTCAGGGACTCGGCGTCGCGCGTGTGGGCGTCCCGGACGACCGGCACGACCAGCCCGCGGTCGGTCTGCGCGGCGAACCCGAGGTGGACGCGGTCGAGCCGGACGATCTCGCGGGCCTCGGTGTCGACGGTGGAGTTCAGCTCGGGGAACCGGGCCAGCGCGGCGGTGCAGATCCGGGCGAGCAGCGCGAGGAGGGAGATCTTCGGCCCGGAGGTGGCGTTCATGGCGGCCCGGGCGCGCATGAGTCCGGTCGCGTCGGCGTCGACCCAGCAGGTCGCGTCCGGGATTTCCCGGCGGCTGCGGGAGAGCTTGTCGGCGACGGCACCGCGGACGCCCTTGAGCGGGATCCGCACCCCGCCCTCGGCGCGGGGCGCTGTCGCGGGGGCCGCTCCGGCTTGCCCGCCGGCCGTACCGGCGGGAGTCCGTACGGCCTGGCCGGCGGCCGTATCCGCGGGCGCGGTCCGGGTGCGCAGGGCGTTCTCGACGTCCGCGCGCAGGATGAGGCCGTCCGGGCCGGAGCCGGTCAGCTGCCTGAGGTCGAGGTCGTTGTCCCGGGCGAGCTTGCGCACGAGCGGGGAGATCACGGGGACCGGTCCCCCAGCGGGTGCGGGGGCGGCCGCCGGCCCCGACACGGGTGCGGTGCCGGCCGTCGGCGGCGGCGCGGCCACGCGCGCGTGCGGGGCGGCGTCGGCGGTGCCCGGACGCCGGGCCTGTCCGTCGACGGCGGCCGTGCCCGCCCGGACCCGGCGCCGGCGGGCCGCCGGTGCCTGGGTGCCGTAGCCGACCAGGACGTTGCCCGAGCCCTCCGTGCCGTCCTCCGGTTCGCCGACGGCGACCGTCAGGAGCGGGGCGCCGACGGGCAGTTCGGCGCCCTCCTCGCCGAAGCGGGCGGTGACCACGCCGCCGTAGGGACAGGGCACCTCGACCATCGCCTTGGCCGTCTCCACCTCGACCACCGGCTGATCGACGGCGACCACGTCGCCGACCTGGACCAGCCAGCGGACGATCTCCGCCTCGGTGAGCCCCTCGCCGAGGTCGGGCAGCTTGAACTCCAGCACCTGAGCCATCAGCCCTCGGCCTCCCACTGCAGCCGGGCCACGGCGTCCAGGATGCGGTCGACGCCGGGCAGGTGGTGCCGCTCCAGCATGGGCGGCGGATAGGGGATGTCGAAGCCGGCCACGCGCAGCACCGGCGCCTCCAGGTGGTGGAAGCAGCGTTCGGTGATCCGGGCCGCGATCTCGCCGCCCGGGCCGCCGAACCCGGTGGACTCGTGGACGACGACCGCGCGGCCGGTGCGCCGGACGGCCGCGCAGACCGTCTCGTCGTCGAAGGGCACCAGGGAGCGCAGGTCGATCACCTCCAGGTCCCAGCCCTCGGCCCGGGCGGCCTCGGCGGCCTCCAGACAGACCGGCACGGAGGGGCCGTAGGTGATCAGTGTGGCGCTGCTGCCGGGGCGGCGCACCACCGCGCGTCCGATGGGCGCCACGTCCGTGGGCCGCTCGGGGTCCCAGGTGTCCTTCGACCAGTACAGCCGCTTGGGTTCGAGGAAGACCACCGGGTCGTCGGAGGCGATGGCCTGGCGCAGCAGCCCGTAGGCGTCGGCGACGGTGGCCGGGGTGACGACGTGCAGGCCCGGGGTGGCCATGTAGTAGGCCTCGGACGAGTCGCTGTGGTGCTCGACGCCGCCGATGCCGCCGCCGTAGGGGACGCGGACGGTGATCGGCAGGGGCATCCGGCCGCGCGTGCGGTTGCGCATCCGGGCGACGTGGCTGACCAGTTGCTCGAACGCCGGGTAGGCGAAGGCGTCGAACTGCATCTCCACGACCGGGCGCAGCCCGTACATCGCCATGCCGACGGCGGTACCGAGGATGCCCGCCTCGGCGAGCGGGGTGTCGGTACAGCGGTCCTCGCCGAACTCCTTGGCGAGCCCGTCGGTGACGCGGAAGACCCCGCCGAGGGTGCCGACGTCCTCGCCCAGGACGTGCACGGCGGGATCGGCGGCCATGGCGTCGCGCATCGCGCGCGTGAGTGCCTGGGCCAGGGTGGCGGGCTTGACGGCGACGGTGGTCATCGGGCGCCGCCTTCCCGCGCGCCGGGCTCGTCGCCGGCCCCTGACTGCTCCCGCTCGGCTTCCAGCTCGGCCCGCAACAGGGCCCGCTGTTCGCGCAGCTGGGCGGTCGTGTCGGCGTAGACGTGGTCGAAGAGGTCCATGGGGTCGAGTTCGGGATCCCGGTTCATGTGTTCGCGCAAGGAGGCGGCCATGGTCTCGGCGTCCTGCCGGGCGGCCTCGACACCGGCCTCGTCCAGCAGCCCGCGTGCGGTCAGTTCGCGTTCCAGCAGCTCGACCGGGTCGTGCGCGCGCCAGGCCGCGACCTCGGCGTCCTGTCGGTAGCGGGTGGCGTCGTCGGCGTTGGTGTGGGCGTCCAGGCGGTACGTCACCGCTTCCACCAGGGTCGGGCCACCGCCCGCGCGCGCGTGCCGTACGGCCTCGGCGAGGACTTCGTGCACGGCGGCGGCGTCGTTGCCGTCGACCAGCCGGCCCGGCATGCCGTACCCGACGGCCTTGTGGGCCAGGGAGGGCGCGGCGGTCTGCTTGGCGAGCGGGACGGAGATGGCGAAGCCGTTGTTCTGGACCAGGAAGACGACCGGGGCCTGCCATACGGCGGCGAAGTTCAGCGCCTCGTGGAAGTCGCCCTCGCTGGTGCCGCCGTCGCCGACCATGGCCAGCGCCACCACGTCGTCGCCCTTGAGGCGGGCGGCGTGGGCGAGGCCGACGGCGTGCGGCAGCTGGGTGGCCAACGGGGTGCTGAGGGGGGCCACCCGGTGGGCGTAGGGGTCGTAGCCGTTGTGCCAGTCGCCGCGCAGCAGGGTGAGCGCCTGGACCGGGTCCACGCCCCGGGCGACGACGGCGAGCGTGTCGCGGTAGCTGGGGAAGAGCCAGTCGCGTTCCTCGAGGGCCAGGGCGGCGCCGATCTGGCAGGCCTCCTGGCCGGTGCTGGACGGGTAGACGGCGAGCCGGCCCTGCTTGGTCAGCGCCGTGGCCTGCGCGTTGTAGCGGCGCCCGCGCACCAGCTGGGCATAGAGCCTCAGCAGCAGGCCGGGGTCGGTCTTGGCGGCCGCCTCGGTGCCGAGGACGCGGTAGGGCTCGGCGTCGGGCAGCAGCGGCGCGGGGTCCGTACGGGGCTGCCAGGCGGGCGGCGGCGAGGGCCGGTACGCGCCCCGCTGCTCCAGAACCGTCATGACGGCACCTCCTCGTGGGAGCGGCTAGGAGACGGAGCGTCTGTGACCCGTCTCACCTACCGATTGTTCGGTTGACGGCGCATTTTGGCTACAGGCAGCCCGGGGCTGTGGACAAACGGTTCTCCACAGCCTGGAATGAACGCAGGACGTCCACGGCGGGGAAGCGGGGGAACATGGCGCCTGAACAAATGGCCTACGGACCGCAGGACGGCGGCGCGCTGCCGCCCCCGCGCCCGCTGGACGCCATCGACCAGGACATCCTGAGGATCCTCCAGGGGGACGGCCGGGCCTCGATACGGTCCGTCGCCGAGCGCGTCCACGTCTCGCGCGCCAACGCCTACGCGCGGATCAACCGGCTCGTCGAGGACGGGGTGATCCGGGGTTTCAGCGCCCGCGTGGATCACGAACGGGCAGGTCACGGCACGTCCGCGTACATCACATTGAAGATCGTCCAGAACAGCTGGCGCACGGTCCGCGAGCAGCTCCGGCAGCTGCCCGGCGCCTCCCACATCGCCCTGGTGGGCGGCGACTTCGACGTGCTGCTGCTGGTCCACACGCCCGACAACCGGGCGCTGCGCGAGCTGGTGCTGACGCGGCTCCAGGCGATCCCCGAGGTGCTCAGCACCCGCACGCTGCTGGTGTTCGAGGAGGAGGACCTGGAGCCGGACGGCTGAGGTCAGGCGCGGCGCAGCCCCGAGAAGACCAGCCGGACGACGGCGTCGGCCATCTCCGGGCCGGTCGCGCCGCGCGCCTCCGGCCGGTACCACTCCACGATGGAGTTGATCATTCCGAAGACCAGCCGGGTGGCCAGCCGCACCTCCACGTCGCCGCGTATGTCCCCGTCGGCCGCCGCCGCCTTCATCAGCTCGGCCACCCGGTGGTCGAAGTCGCGGCGCCGCTCCAGCGCCCACCGCTCGGTCTCGGTGTTGCCGCGCACGCGCAGCAGCAGCGTCACATAGGGCAGTTCGGCGGTGAGTACCTCGACCATGCGGCGCACGACGTGCTCCAGCCGGTCGGCGGCGCGCCCCACGCGCGCGGGCTCCTCGTCCAGGATGGCGAACAGGCCGTCCAGGGCGCGGCTGACGGCCCGGCGCAGCAGCTCCTCCTTGCCGCTGACGTGGTGGTAGATCGACGACTTGGAGATGCCGGCCGCCTTGGACAGGTGCTCCATGGAGGTGCCGTCGTAACCGCGCTCGTTGAAGACCCGCACGGCGACGGAGAGCAGCGTCTCGGGGGTGTACGTGTCGCGTCTGGCCGTGGTCATGAGGTGCTCTCCCGCCGGTCGTTGGCATAGGCGTGACGGTAGAGCGCGAGGGAGGGCGCGTAGCGTCCGGAAGGGTCGCGCTCGTGCATCTCGTCCAGGATGTCGAAGGCGAAGTCGCGGCCGAGCCTGCGGCCCCACTCGAAGGGCCCCAGCGGGTAGTTGACGCCCAGGCGCATCGCGGTGTCGATGTCCTCCTCGGTGGCCACGCCCTTGGCGACGGCGTCGTGGGCGAGGTCGATGATCCGGGCGACGGTGCGCGCGACGATCATGCCGGGGACGTCGCCGATGACGCTGACGTCCTTGCCGAGCGCCTGGAAGAGCCCGGTGGCCTCGGCGAGGGTGCGCGGCGAGGTGTCCTGGGAGGCGGACAGGGCGATGCGGGTGGCCGCGCGGTAGTCCAGGGCGAGGTCGAAGTAGACGACGTCCCCGAACTCGGCGGAGGTCTGGCCGTCGGCCAGGACCAGGTCGCCGCCGCCGGGCAGCACCAGGCGGGTGCCCTGGTTCTCGTCCTCCTCGCGGACCTCGATGCCCGCCTCGCGGATCAGCGTGAGCAGCTCGGCCGCCGGCCCCAGGCCGCCCTCGGCGACGACGTGGGCGGGCGGCCGCTCCTTGTCGGCGGTGTGCGGCTCGGGCCGCTCGGCGCCCTCGGCGTAGTCGTACCAGCCGCGCCCGCTCTTGCGGCCGAGCCGGCCGGACTCCACCAGCCGGCGCTGGGCCAGGGAAGGCGTGAAGCGCACGTCCTGGAAGAAGGACTGCCACACCGAGTGGGTGACGGACTCGTTGACGTCCTGGCCGATCAGGTCGGTCAGTTCGAAGGCGCCCATCTTGAACCCGCCCGACTCGCGCAGGACCGCGTCGATGGTCGCGGGGTCGGCGGCCTGGGCCTCGTAGACGGCGAACGCCTCGGCGTAGAAGGGCCGGGCGATGCGGTTGACGATGAAGCCGGGGGTGTCGGCGCAGGCCACCGGGGTCTTCCCCCAGGCGCGGGCGGTCTCGTACGCGCGCGTGGCCGACGTGACGTCGGTGGCGAACCCGGAGACCACCTCCACCAGCGGCAGCAGTGGCGCCGGGTTGAAGAAGTGCAGGCCGACGAAGCGGCCGGGGTGGCGCAGGGCGCCGCCGATGGCCGTCACCGACAGCGAGGAGGTGTTGGTGGCCAGCAGGCAGTCCTCGGCGACGATCTCCTCCAGCTCGCCGAAGAGCCGCTGCTTGACGTCCAGCCGTTCCAGGACGGCCTCCACCACCAGGGCGCAGTCGGCCAGCTCCGCGAGGCCGTCCGCGGGCGTGAGGCGGGCGCGGGCCGCGTCCCGGTCGCCGGCGGAGAGCCGGCCCTTCTCCACGAGCCGGTCGAGCCGGGCGCCGATCGCTTCGGCCGCGTCCCGGGCCCGCCCGGGTACGGCGTCGTAGAGCCGCACGGGATGGCCGGCGACCAGCGCGACCTGGGCGATGCCCTGGCCCATGGTGCCGGTGCCGACGACGGCCACGGGGCTGCTGAGGTCGAGTGCTGTCATGTGCGCGATCCTCCCGCACGACGTTTTCCACAGATGCGGCGGACCCCCTTGTCCCGACCGATCGTTCGGTTACTCTAGCTCTGACGGGCAGCCCCTGCCCAGGTCACGGACTCGACGAAGAGGCTCTCCAGACGAGGAGTTGGTCCCGCATGGCCGCCGAACCGACCGCCCACGAGCTGCTCCGGAAGCACCGGCCCACGCTCGACCAGGCGCTGGAAGCGATCCGCACGCGCGCGTACTGGTCCCCGCACCCCGAGCACCCGAAGGCCTACGGCGAGGACGGCAGCCTGGACGCGGCGGCGGGCAAGGCCGCCTTCGACGCCCTGCTGGGCAACCGCCTCGACCTCGCCGACCAGCCGGGCGTCGACGACTGGGTGGGCGGGGAGGTCTCCCCGTACGGCATCGAGCTGGGCGTGACCTACCCGCATCCGGACATCGACGTGCTGCTGCCCGCCATGCGGGCCGGGCAGCGCGCCTGGCGGGACGCGGGCCCCGAGCTGCGGGCCGTGGTGTGCCTGGAGATCCTGAAGCGGATCAGCGACCGCACGCACCAGTTCGCGCACGCGGTCATGCACACCTCCGGCCAGGCGTTCATGATGGCGTTCCAGGCGGGCGGCCCGCACGCCCAGGACCGCGCCCTGGAGGCGGTGGCGTACGCGTACGCGGAGCAGGTCCGCACCCCGGAGCAGGCGGAGTGGACCAAGCCGCAGGGCAAGCGCGACCCGCTGGTCCTCACCAAGCGGTTCACCGCGGTCCCGCGCGGCATCGGCCTGGTCATCGGCTGCAACACCTTCCCGACCTGGAACGGCTTCCCCGGCCTGTTCGCCTCCCTGGCCACCGGCAACGCGGTCCTGGTCAAGCCGCACCCGCGCGCGGTGCTGCCGCTCGCGCTGACCGTCCGGATCGCCCGGGACGTGCTCGCCGAGGCGGGCTTCGACCCGAACCTGGTCGCCCTGGCCGCCGAGCGACCCGGCGAGGGCATCGCCAAGACCCTGGCACTGCGCCCCGAAATCAGGATCATCGACTACACGGGGTCGACGGCGTTCGGCGACTGGCTGGAGACCAACGCCCACCAGGCGCAGGTCTACACGGAGAAGGCCGGCGTCAACACGGTGATCGTGCACTCCACGGACGACTACCAGGGCATGCTGTCCAACCTGGCGTTCTCGCTGTCCCTGTACAGCGGCCAGATGTGCACCACCCCGCAGAACCTGCTCATCCCCCGCGACGGCATCGCCACCGACCAGGGGCACAAGTCCTTCGACGAGGTCACCGCCGACCTCGCGCGCGCGGTCGACGGCCTGCTCGGCGACGACGCCCGGGCGAACGCGCTGCTGGGCGCGATCGTCAACCCGGACGTCAAGGCCCGCCTGGAGGCCGCGGCCGGGCTAGGCGAAGTCGCGCTCGCCTCGCGCGAGGTCACCCATCCGGATTTCCCGGACGCGGTGGTCCGCACCCCCGTCATCGTCAAGCTGGACGGCGCCAAGCCGGACGACGAGGCCGCGTACATGAGCGAGTGCTTCGGCCCGGTCTCCTTCGCGGTCGCCGTCGACTCGGCGGCCGACGCCGTGGAGCTGCTGCGCCGCACCGTCCGGGAGAAGGGCGCGATGACGGTCGGCGCGTACACCACGGACGCCGCGACCGAGCAGGCCGTCGAGGAGGCATGCCTGGAGGAGGCGGCCCAGCTCTCCCTGAACCTGACCGGCGGGGTCTACGTGAACCAGACGGCCGCCTTCTCCGACTTCCACGGCTCCGGCGGCAACCCGGCGGCCAACGCGGCCCTGACCGACAGCGCCTTCGTGGCCAACCGCTTCCGGATGGTGGAGGTGCGGCGGGAGGCCTGAACCCGGCCTAAGCCAGTGACGCGCCCCCGGTCGCGCTCCAGTGGTACAGCGTCATCGCCACGCTGGTGGCGAGGTTGTAGCTGGAGACCTGGGGGCGCATCGGCAGGCGCAGCAGGTGATCGGCGCGGGCGCGCAGCGGAGCCGACAGGCCGGTGCGTTCCGAGCCGAAGGCCAGAACGGCGTCGTCCGGCAGCCGGGTGGCACGGATGTCCTCGCCCTCCGGGTCGAGCGCGAACAGCGGCCCGGCGGGCAGGTCGTCGAGGTCCAGCCGCTCGACGGCGGTCGCGAAGTGCAGACCCGCGCCGCCGCGCACCACGGTGGGGTGCCAGGGGTCGAGCGTGCCCGTGGTGACCACCCCGGTCGCCCCGAACCCGGCGGCGAGCCGGATCACGGCACCGGCGTTGCCCAGATTGCGCGGGTTGTCCAGGACCACGACGGGGGCGGTGCGGGGCGTACGGGCGAGCGCGCGCAGATTCTCCGCGCGGGACGGCCGTGCGGCCAGGGCGGCCACACCGGTCGGATGCGGGCGCGGGACCAGGGCGGCGTACTCCGGCCCGGACACCTCCGTCAGCAGGGCGTCCAGGGTGTCGCGCACGTCCCCGGCCAGCTCCTCGGCGAGGACGAGCGCGGCCCGCCGGTCGGTGGTGACCGCGACCGGCACCTCGGCGCCGAAGCGCAGCGCGTGCTTCAGGGCGTGGAAACCGTCGAGCAGGACGGCGCCCTGAGCGTGCGCGCGCCAGCGGCTCAGCGGGTCGGTCATGCGGTGAACCCTACGTGGTCGGCCGTGCTCTCCTCCGTGGGGCGCGGTGCCGGGACCTCATGGCCGGCGCCCCCGGCGAGCCGCCCCCGCGCGCGTGCCGCCAGGTCGCCGAGCCGGCGCAGGAAGGACGTCGGCAGGAACACCGCGTCGGCGGCGATCATCGCCAGCGAGAAGAACGGCAGGCCGAGGACGACCGCGATCACCGCGTGCTCGGCCATCATCACCACCAGCAGGACGTTCTTGACCCGCCGGTTGAACAGGGTGAACGGGAAGGCGACCTGCACCATGACCGTCCCGTAGGCCGCGATCATCATGATCGTGCCGCTGGAGGACATCAGGTCCGCGAGCCCCGGCCAGGGCGAGAAGTAGTCCAGGTGGAGCGGGTAGTAGACGGCGGTGCCGTCCTGCCAGCGCGAGCCCTGGACCTTGTACCAGCCGGCCGTGGCGTAGATCAGGCAGGCCTCGGCCATGATGACGACCAGAGCGCCGTTGTGCAGGACGTTGGCGACGACGTCCAGCAGGATCCGGGGCTCCCGCCGGGCCGCCCGGCGCTCGACGACCCACCACAGGCCGAGTCCCGCCCAGGCCGTCCACAGCAGCGCCGGGATCAGCCATTCGGTGGCATGGAACCGCCCGGTCAGCGCTGCCGTGCCGAGCGCCAGGCCGAGCACCGCCCACAGCACCGGTCCCACCAGGTCGGCGGGCACTCGCTCGCCACGCGCGCGTGCCGCCGCCGCGCGGACCGCACGGCGGGCGTCGAGGGACCACACCTGACCGCAGCGCGTGAACACCAGGTAGATCGACATCAGATGCAGGACGTTGTCGCCGCCGTCGCCGACGAAGACGCTCCGGTTCTGCAGCGACAGCACGCCCACCATGAACAGCAGGGAGGAGGTCCGGGTGCGCCAGCCGAGCACCAGGGCCGCAGAGGCGAGAACGGCCAGCGCGTAGCAGATCTCGAACCAGAGCCGCCCGTCGGACCACAGCAGCGCCGTGAAGGCTTGGTTGTCGTCGGTCAGCTGCTTGGCGAGGTTCCAGCCCCATGGCCCGGAGGGACCGTACAGCTCCTGGCGGTGGGGGAACTCGCGCAGCAGGAACAGCAGCCAGGTCCCGGCGAACCCGATCCGGATCACGGCGCTCTGGTACGGCCCGAGGGCCGCGCCGGTGACCTGGGCGACACCCCGCGACAGCGTCAGGGAGAGACGGTTCACCGCACGCCTCCCGCGGCCTCGTCGGACGTCACGGACCACCAGGGCAGCAGGCGGTAGGCGGGTTTGTCGGGCACGCGTTCACGGCTCCAGGGCGGCGGCTGCACATTGGCGGTGCGGGAACGGACCTGCACGCGCTGGATCACGCCTTCCCGGCTCATCGGATCGCTCCGGTGCAGGCGCATCACCACGATCCGGCGCAGGTACTGCTCGGACAGCGAGCCGCGCAGACCGACGGCGCGGTTGTCGGCGCCGTGCGTGGCGGCGAAGAAGTCCCAGGCCCGGCGCAGCTCGTTCTGCTGGGTGTGGCTCGGCGCCGGATTGCCGTCGATGGCGGCGCCGTCCTGGGCGGACAGGTCGGTCCACGCGGTGGTGAGCAGCCCGCCGTCGCGCATCCGCACCTCGGCGCGGACCTGTACGGCGATGTTCTGCTGGAGCGGGTTCGGGGCGAACAGCTTCCAGTTCTGCTCGAACTCGGGGTACACCCACTCCTCTATCGCCTCGCCGTGCTGCTTCGTCACGGTGTTGGAGGGCGCGAGGCTGAGAAACACCATCAGCACATGCACACAGGCGGCCACGGCGATCACGGAGAGCGCCATGGCGGCGACGATCTGATACGGGAGGGAGAGGGCGGCCACGCCGGTACGGGGCCGGGGCAGGCCCTTCCCGGTACCCGGCCCGGCCTCGGGCGCGGCGACGGCGGTACGGGGCTCAGTACCGGTGGCACCGGCGCGGGACTCGGGCCAGGACACGGGGGTACGGGGCTCGGGCGTGGCGGCCGGTGGCGGGGCCGGGCGTGGCGGCTGTTCCGGGAGACGCGTCCCGGCCGGCCCGTCGGGAGCCTGCGGTTCCCGCGAGTCCTCGTCGTACGCGTCCATTGGGTCCCGTCCCCCGTTTCGGCTCATTCTCGTTCGGCCCGGTCGTTCCGCTCGGTGTCGTCCGCCCGGCGTCGGCCGGGCGGGGGCAGCCGTCGGCGCCGGGTTCGTCACAGGCGCCGCATGCCGCACGGGCGCCACCTCTCGGCGCCCGCACGGAACGGTACTCAGCCGGGGGCACCGGGCGCAGCCCCGGGTACGAACCGAGACGTGGCCCACGCCACGGAACGCCACACGGGAACGCGACGGTCACGGCTTCGGCGCTCCGGCAGAGGCGGCGACCGGGCACTGCCTGTTGCCGCTGTCACCGCTCCTGCTCAGCCGGACTTCGCCCCAGCCGTCACCCCGCCGAGGCACGCCTCGCGCCAGCCCCCGCGACGCCCTCCCGCCCCCGCCCCCTTCCACCCCCTTCCACCCTGCCCATCCCCTCCCGGACCAGCTCGCCTCCCGCCTCCCCGCACGTTGTCCACAGGTCGCGGCGGGAGTTTTCCACAGCGGTTGACACCCCATGGCGGCCCGGCACACCATGGATTGCGCACGGACCGAACGATCGGTCGGGCCGGGCTGGAAGGACAGTGTTCACCGCAGAGCCGAGGTCAGGGGGACCGCATGGCCACAGCAGCCGCGCAGCGCACGGCCCGTACAGGGGCGGACGGCGCGCCGGACACCGCCGACACGACGGCCTACCAGCGCGCCTTCGACGCGGCCGTGGCCGCCGACGAGCGCATCGAACCGCGCGACTGGATGCCGGATGCCTACCGCGCGACCCTGGTCCGGCAGATCGCCCAGCACGCGCACTCCGAGATCATCGGCATGCAGCCGGAGGCCAACTGGATCACCCGCGCGCCCTCCCTGCGCCGCAAGGCGATCCTGATGGCCAAGGTCCAGGACGAGGCCGGCCACGGCCTGTACCTGTACAGCGCGGCCGAGACGCTCGGCACCAGCCGTGACGAGTTGCTGGACAAACTCCACGCCGGCCGCCAGAAGTACTCCTCGATCTTCAACTACCCGACCCTGACCTGGGCCGACGTCGGAGCGATCGGCTGGCTGGTGGACGGCGCCGCGATCACCAACCAGGTCCCCCTGTGCCGCTGCTCCTACGGCCCGTACGCCCGTGCGATGGTCCGGATCTGCAAGGAGGAGTCCTTCCACCAGCGCCAGGGCTACGAACTGCTGCTGGCCCTCAGCAAGGGCACACCGGAGCAGCACGCCATGGCCCAGGACGCGGTGGACCGCTGGTGGTGGCCGTCGCTGATGATGTTCGGCCCGCCCGACGACGAGTCCCAGCACTCCGCGCAGTCGATGGAGTGGAAGATCAAGCGCCATTCCAACGACGAACTGCGCCAGCGCTTCGTGGACATCTGCGTCCCCCAGGCCGAGTCCCTGGGCCTCACCCTCCCCGACCCGGAACTGCGGTGGAACGAGGAGCGGGGACACTACGACTTCGGCCCGATCGACTGGACGGAGTTCTGGGAGGTCCTCAAGGGCAACGGCCCCTGCAACGAACAGCGCCTCACCCAGCGCAGGCGCGCCCACGACGAGGGCGCGTGGGTACGGGAAGCCGCCGCGGCCTACGCGGCCAAGCACACCGGCGACACCGGTGGGACGGGAGCGACGCGAGCATGAGCACCACCGACTGGCCCCTGTGGGAGGTCTTCGTCCGCTCCCGGCGCGGCCTGTCCCACACCCACGCCGGCAGCCTGCACGCGCCCGACGCCGAGCTGGCCCTGCGCAACGCCCGCGATCTGTACACCCGGCGCGGCGAGGGCGTCTCCATCTGGGTCGTCCCGGCCGCCGCCATCACCGCCTCCTCGCCGGACGAGAAGGACCCCTTCTTCGAGCCGGCCGCCGACAAGCCCTACCGGCACCCGACCTTCTACGAGATCCCGGAAGGGGTGAAGCACCTGTGACCGCCACCGGCCCCGCCACCGTCCCGGTGACCGCCGCGCTCGCCCTCGGCGACGACGCCCTGGTGCTCTCCCACCGCCTCGGGGAATGGGCAGGGCACGCCCCCGTCCTGGAGGAGGAGGTCGCCCTCGCCAACATCGCCCTGGACCTGCTCGGTCAGGCCCGGGTACTGCTGTCGCTGGCCGGTGACGAGGACGAACTGGCCTATCTGCGCGAGGAACGGGCCTTCCGCAACCTCCAGCTGGTGGAGCAGCCGAACGGCGACTTCGCGCACACCATCGCACGCCAGCTGTACTTCTCCACGTACCAGCACCTCCTCTACGCCGACCTGGCCGCAGGCGACGGCCCGTTCGCGCCACTGGCCGCGAAGGCGGTGAAGGAGGTCGCCTACCACCGCGACCACGCCGAGCAGTGGACGCTCCGGCTGGGCGACGGCACGGAGACCAGCCATGAGCGGATGGCCCGGGCGTGCGCCGCGCTGTGGCGGTACACCGGGGAGATGTTCCAGCCGGTGGAGGGCCTGGCCGCCGGCTGGGCGCGGCTGGAGGAGCGATGGCTGGAGTCCATCACCGACGTGCTGACCCGTGCCACCCTCACCCTCCCCGAGGGGCCGCGCACCGGTGCCTGGTCGGCCGGGGCCGGCCGGCAGGGCCTGCACACCGAGCCGTTCGGCCGGATGCTCGCCGAGATGCAGCACCTGCACCGCAGCCACCCGGGGGCGACATGGTGACCGGCACCGCCCTGGAGGCGGAACTGCTGGAGCTGGCCGGGACGGTGCCCGACCCCGAGCTGCCCGTGCTCACGCTGCGGGAGCTGGGCGTGCTCCGCGCGGTGCACGTCCACGGCACGGACGCGGTGGAGGTCGATCTCACCCCCACCTACACCGGCTGCCCCGCCATCGAGGCGATGAGCGTCGACATAGAGCGGGTGCTGCGCGCCCACGGCATGCGCGAGGTCACCGTCCGCACGGTGCTCAGCCCGGCCTGGTCGACCGACGACATCACTCCCGAAGGCCGCGAGAAACTCCGCGAGTTCGGCATCGCGCCGCCCCGGGCCCGGCGGGCCGCCGGCCCGGTTCCGCTGCCCCTGGGCCCGACCCGCACACGCCCCACGGCCACGAACGCCACCACGGACACGGTCACGGGTACGGCCACGGACGAGGGCACGAGCGCGGCCCCGTACACGGAGACCCGCACCGAACCAATCCGCTGCCCGCACTGCGGTTCGGCCGACACCGAGCTGCTGAGCCGGTTCTCCTCGACCGCGTGCAAGGCGCTGCGCCGGTGCCTGGGCTGCCGCGAACCGTTCGACCACTTCAAGGAGTTGTGATGGCACGCTTCCACCCGCTCCCGGTGGCCGCGGTCGACCGGCTCACGGACGACTCCGTCGCCCTCACCCTCTCCGTCCCGCCGGAGCTGCGCGCGCAGTACCGGCACGCGCCCGGCCAGCACCTCACGCTGCGCCGCCGGGTGGACGGCACGGAGATCCGCCGCACCTACTCGATCTGCTCCCCCGCCCCGCTCCCGGCCGGCGAGGGACCGGCCACCCTGCGGGTGGGGGTGCGGCTGGTGGAGGGAGGGGCCTTCTCCACGTACGCGCTGAAGGAGATCAACGTCGGGGACGAGCTGGACGTGATGACCCCGGCGGGCCGCTTCACGCTGGACCCGGCGCCGGGGTGGTACGCGGCGGTGGTCGGCGGCAGCGGCATCACCCCGGTGCTGTCCATCGTCGCCACGCTGCTGGCCCGCGAACCACGGGCCCGGTTCTGTCTGATACGCAGCGACCGGACGGCCGCCTCGACGATGTTCCTCGAGGAGGTCGCCGATCTGAAGGACCGCTGTCCCGAGCGGCTTCAGCTGGTGACCGTGCTCTCCCGGGAGGAACAGCAGGCGGGCCTGCCCTCGGGCCGGCTCGACCGGGAACGGCTCACGGGGCTGCTGCCCGCGCTGGTGCCGGTGGCGGAGGTGGCGGGCTGGTTCCTGTGCGGCCCGTACGGGCTGGTGGAGGGCGCCGAGCGGGCGCTGCGCGACCTGGGCGTGGCACGGGACCGGATCCACCAGGAGATCTTCCACGTGGACGCGGGCTCGGCCCCCGCGGCGACGGCGGCGGCTCCCGCGCACAGCACCATCACCGCGCGGCTGGACGGACGCGGCGGCACCTGGCCGGTGCGGGAGGGCGAGTCGCTGCTGGAGACGGTGCTGCGCAACCGGCCCGACGCGCCCTACGCCTGCAAGGGCGGGGTGTGCGGGACGTGCCGGGCCTTCCTGGTCGCGGGCGAGGTGCGCATGGACCGCAACTTCGCGCTGGAGACGGAGGAGACGGAGGCCGGGTATGTGCTGGCCTGCCAGTCGCATCCGCTGACGGAAAGGGTGGAACTGGACTTCGACCGCTGACCCGCAAGGGCCACCGGCGAGCGCGGGGCCCTCGCGCCGGTCTCGCTGCCGCCGTCCCGACCCCTTCCGTACCGCCCGTTCCCTTCTCCTGAACCTGCTCCACCTTGACGGACCGTCAGACGACGGTACCCGCCGGGAGGACAGGTCGTGGACTTCACCTTCACCGAGGAGCAGCAGGCGGCGCGGGGATACCACCCTCTGGCGGGCCGCCTGGCGGCGGAAGGGGTGCGGCGGGTGGTGCAGACGGCACAGCACCCGCACGGCGGCTTCGGCGCGGACACCGACTGCCCACTGCACCGCTACCACGCCTGGGCCAAGCACCTGGAACCGGCGCTCGGCCCCGCGGCGGCGTACGAGGAGCGGCTCGGGGACCTGCCGGCCACCCATCCGCTCGGCTGACGGAGGGCTCCCGCCGATGGACGGCCGCATCCTGGGGGACGGCTAGACGACGAAGCCCGGGGTGCCGTCGTCGGTGACGACCGGGCGGCCGGCCCGCTGCCAGTCCTGCATGCCGCCGTCGACGTTCACCGCGTCGAGGCCCTGCTGGACCAGGTACATGGTGACCTGGGCCGAGCGGCCGCCCGAGCGGCAGATGACGTGGACGCGGCCGTCCTGCGGGGCGGCCTCGGTCAGCTCGCCGTAGCGGGCCACGAAATCGCTGAGAGGGATGTGCAGCGCCCCCTTGGCGTGGCCCGCCTGCCACTCGTCGTCCTCGCGGACATCCAGCAGAAAGGCACCGTCCTCGACGTCGGTCACCTGGACCGTGGGCACACCAGCTCCGAAATTCATGGCTCCGACGCTACCCGAAGCCCGGCTCAGCCCCGTCCCGGCAACCCGGCTCAGCCCTGTCCCAGCAGCCCGGCCAGTTCCGCCTCCCGTTGGGCGATGTCGGCGCCCAGTCGGCCGGCGATCTCGTCGAGCAGCCCGTCGGGGTCGTCCGGGGCGAGCCGGAGCAGCCCGGCGATCGCGCCCTCCTCCAGCTCGCGGGCGACGAGGGTGATCAGTTCCTTGCGCTGGGCGAGCCATTCGAGGCGGGCGTACAGCTCCTCGGCGGGGCTCGGCCGGCGCTCGGGCGGCACCGGACCGGCGGCCCATTCGGCGGCCAGCTCCGTGAGCAGGGCCTCGTCGCCCCGGGCGTAGGCGGCGTTGACCCGGCTGAGGAACTCCTCGCGCCGCTTGCGCTCCGCCTCCTCCTGGGCCAGGTCGGGGTGGGCCTTGCGGGCGAGGTCGCGGTAGAGCTTGCGGGCCCGCTCACTGGGGCGCACCCGCTGCGGGGGCCGTACCGCCTGGCCGGTGAGCATGGCGGTGGCCTCCGGGAAGAGGCCGTCGCCGTCCATCCAGCCGTGCAGCAGCTCCTCCACGTCCGGGAGCGGCAGCACCCGGGCACGGGCCTCGGCGGCGCGCCGGATGTCCTCGGGGTCGCCGGTGCGGGCGGCCCGCGCCTCGGCGATCCGCGCGTCCAGTTCCTCGATCCGGGCGTACAGCGGGCCGAGCCGCTGGTCGTGCAGGCGGGAGAAGTTCTCCACCTCCACGCGGAACGTCTCCACGGCGATCTCGTACTCGATCAGCGCCTGCTCGGCGGCCCGGACGGCCTGTTCCAGCCGCTCCTCGGGGCGCGGCGCCTGGGACTGGCCGGCTTCGGGGGAGGTCACGCGTTCAGCGTATCGCTCCGCCGGGCCCGGCCCAGGCGTGGCGCTGGGCTCTCGGCGGCCCGGCCCGGACGGACGCAGGCGGGTGGAAGGGACCCACTCGCCCGGGTGCTCGTCCGCGCGTGCGGAACGAGGACGGGGCTCATACCCCCGTCTCCGCCTCGATGCGGCCCGCTCGGATGGCTGTCAGGAGGTCGGCGTGGTCGGATTCGGTGCGGTCGGCGTAGGCGACGGCGAACGCGGCGATGGCCTCGTCCAGTTCCTCGTTCTTGCCGCAGTAGCCGGCGATCAGCCACGGGTCGGCGCTGTGGGAGTGGGCGCGGGCCAGCAGGGCGCCGGTCATCCGGCCGTAGTCGTCGAGCTGGTCGGCGGGGAGGGCGGCCGGGTCGACGCTGCCCTTGCGGTTGCGGAACTGCCGCACCTGGTACGGGCGCCCCTCGACGGTGGTCCAGCCCAGCAGGATGTCGCTGACCACCTGCATCCGCTGCTGGCCGAGGACCACCCGGCGGCCCTCGTGCGCCACCGGCCGCACCGGGAAACCGGCCGTGGCCAGGTGCGGGGCGAGCGCGGAGGGGCGCGCCTCCTTCACCTGGAGGACCAGCGGCTCCCCGCGGTGGTCGAGCAGCAGGACGACGTAGGACCGGGTGCCGACGCTGCCGGTGCCGACCACCCGGAAGGCCACGTCGTGCACGGCGTGCCGGGCGAGCAGCGGACGGCGGTCCTCGCCGATCGTGCCGACGTACTCCTCCAGGGCCAGGGCGACCGCCGCCGCCTCGGCGTCCGGGATGTCGCGCAGCACCGGCGGGGCGGGCACGAACCGGCGTCCGCCGCCCGCGACGGCCTCCGTCGACTTCGCCGCGAACCGGCCGCTGGTGTTGGACCGGGCCTTCTCCGAGACCCGCCGGAGGGTGCCGAGCAGGTCATGGGCGTCGGTGTGGGAGACCAGTTCCTCGTCCGCGATGGCGTTCCAGGCGTCGAGCGCGGGCAGCTTGGCGAGCAGCCGCATGGTGCGGCGGTAGGCGCCGGCCGCGTCGCGGGCCGCCGCGCGGCAGGTGTCCTCGTCGGCGCCCGTCTCCCGCCCCGCCAGCACCAGGGAGGCCGCGAGCCGCTTCAGGTCCCACTCCCAGGGGCCGCGCGCGGTCTCGTCGAAGTCGTTGAGGTCGATGACGAGGTCGCCGCGGGCGTCGCCGTACAGGCCGAAGTTGGCCGCGTGCGCGTCGCCGCATATCTGGGTGGCGATCCCGGTCGTGGGGGTGCGGGCGAGGTCGTACGCCATGAGCCCGGCAGAGCCGCGCAGGAAGGCGAACGGTCCGGCCGCCATCCGGCCCACCCGCAGCGGGACCAGCTCGGGGATGCGGCCGGCGCCGGACTCCCGGACCGCGGTCACCGCGTCGGGGCGGCCGGCGTCCGCGTCGAGCGTGCGGTGGGCGGAACGCGGCACACTCCGCCGCAGAGCCTTGCCCTCCTTTTTCGGCGAACCGAACCCGGCCGCCGTACCCGGGGAATCCGGGCCCTCCGCCTCGCCCGGCGCTCCCTGGGACGGCCCCGGGGCGAATCCCCGTACCCGGGGCAGGCGGCGCGCGCCCCGGTCCGCCGTGCCCGCCACCCGCTCACCGCTTCCGGTCACCGCGACCGCCTCCCCCGCACATCTTCGAACGTACGTCGGTACGAACATCAACTCGGGGAGACGGTACAACCAGTGGCCCCGGGGACGGCTCGCGGCGACCCGGGCTTCGACGCCGTCGACCGGGCCCTGAGCGGCCCTGATCGACTCCGCGGCACCGGTGGGACAATGGGCGGCGGCCGCATGCGTCAGGAAGGTACAGGCCCATGACCACCCGACCCGGCCTGCGGGAGCGGAAGAAGGCCAAGACCCGCCGCCTTCTCCGGCAGGAAGCCCTCCGTCTCTTCGTGACGCAGGGGTACGACCACACCACCGTCGAACAGATCTGTGACGCGGCCGACGTCTCGCCGAGCACGTTCTTCCGTTACTTCCCGGCCAAGGAAGACGTGGTCCTCATGGACGACCCCGGCCCGTCCCCCGACGAACCGGGGGCGGCCTGCGCGGCCGGCCCCGGGTTTTCGGGGGAGCCGCCGGCGGACGACGCGGTGCGGGCGACGCTCCGCGACCTGCTCGCCCGGCGCGTCGGCCCGGACCCGGACACCACGCTGGCGCGGCTCAGGCTGGCCGCGCGGGTGCGGCCGCTGCGCGCGCGCCTGTGGCAGCACCAGGAAGCACAGGTGGCGCACACGGCCGCGCTGCTCGCCCGCCGCGCGGGCAGGGACGCGGACGCCTACGAGGTCCGGCTGGGCGCGGCCGTCCTCGTCGCGGTGACCACCGAGACGCTCCTGTACTGGGCGGAGCGCGACGGTGAACCGGACCTCACGACCCTCTTCGCCTGGGCACTGGACCGCCTCGGCGGACTCCGCCTGTGACCGACCCGCACCGGCTGCCCGGCCGTGTCGTGGCCGTACCGGGCGGGCTCGGGCGGACCTAGTACGGCAGCGGCCCGAACACCGCGGGACCGGCATGGCGGCGGAGGTCATGAAGTCCGCCGCCGCACCGGCGCCGGCTACGCGTCCTGTGGCCGGCAGCAGGGAAGATCCCGTCAGACGGTGGCGTTCGGACCGGCCGTCTTGCGGCGGCGCACGACGAACATGGCGCCCGCGCCGACCGCGACCGCCGCGCCGCCCGCCAGGGCGATCATCGGGAGCGCGGAGCTGGAGCCGGTCTCGGCGAGGTGGCCCTGGGGTTCGATCTTGGTGTTGCCGGCCGGCTGGTGCTGGGGCAGCGGCTTCTTGCCGCCCTGCGGCTTGGCGTCCCCGGGCTCACCCGGGGCGGTGCCGGCCTTGAGGATGTCGAACTCGTAGTAGCTGTCGTCGCCGGCGAGGACGCAGTTGCCCTCGTCGTCGGCGTACATGCCGATGCTCAGGGCGTAGCCCAGGCCGGCCGGGGCGGAGCTGTCCACGGCCAGGCGCAGGTCGATGGAGAAGGACTCGTGGGCCTTGACGTCGGTGTAGCCGAGGTAGCCGGCGCCCTCGTCGTTCTCGTCCAGGGAGATGTCGTTCCACTGGCCCGACGACGGGTCCTTGTACTGCAGGGTCAGGTGGCTGGTGTCGATGAAGTACTCCTCCTCGTCCACCTGGGCGGCGAAGACCCCGAGGTCGACGCGCTGGTACGCACGGTCACCGCTGTTCTTCACGTTCAGCCGGAAGCCGTGGAAGCCGCTGCCGGCCACGATCTTCGAGGGCAGCCCGGACAGGGCGGTCCGCAGGTTGTCGTCGATCTTGGCCTCGTCGTCGGAGCACTCGGCGGGGCCGTCCGACGGGGACGCGGACGCCGAGGGGGACGCGGACACGGAAGCGGAGGCGGAAGCAGAAGCCGAGGCGGAAGCGCTGGGCGAGGACTTCGCGGTGGGCGCGGTGTCCCCGTCGGCCGCGGGCGAGGACGCCCCCTCGGACGGAGTCGTGCCGTTCCCGGCGGCGGGGGACTCGTCGGCCGAGGGGGACTCGTCGGCCGCAGGGGACTCGTCGGCGGAGGGCGAGGATGCCTCCTGGCCCGGCGTCGTCTCGGTGACGGTGGTCGCCGGAGTGTCCCCGTCCGCCGCGTGGGCGATCGGGGCCGCGAGGAGAACGGCCGGCGTGATGGCGGCCGTGGCGGCGGCGAGGGCCAGGGAACGGCGAAGCTTCATACGAACCTCAGAACGGGAGTGACCAGTGCGTGCGCAGTCATGACCCGGAGAGGCCGTAAAGGGTTGCACCACCCTTACCCCGCCTTTATGTGAAGGCCATCACAGTCCCTGCGGGCCTGAGACCTTCGTCACGCATCACGGACGAGCACCACGCCCGGGAAACAGAAATGAGCGGCATCGTGATTACGATGCCGCTCATTTCGGTGGTGCGCGAGGGGGGAGTTGAACCCCCACGCCCTTGCGGGCACTGGAACCTGAATCCAGCGCGTCTGCCTATTCCGCCACCCGCGCATTGGGTGTGTCTTCCGGTTCCTTCCCTTTCGGGCTGGCCCCTTCCGACATCGAGAACATTAGCACGTCGTCCGGGGTGGATTCACATCCCTTCCCGGGCGCCCCCGGCGACCGCCTCGGGCGCGCCCCCCTGCGGGGTCGGCGTCCGCGTCCTCACGCGTCCCGCCCGTGCCCGTCCGTCTCAGGGAGACACGGTTCACGTATCAACCTCGTACCGGTCCCGGCCGTCTCCCCGGAAGGCGGGCCGGGTGCACAGCCCGGTGCGGGACACTGGTCTTCGCCCGCCTCTACGATCCAGGGGCAGCAGGACACGCGCCCGGAGTTCGAAGGGGAGCCGCTGGGGGAACCGGCTGATTGGCGGGCGCGTAGATACGATCAGTAAGCAGTACCCGGCAGTACCCCGGCAAGGCAGCGGCACAGAGCAAGGCAAGACGACGGCAGGGACGGAGGAGGTGCCCCATGGGAGTCCTGAAGAAGTTCGAGCAGCGTCTCGAAGGTCTGGTGAACGGCACCTTCGCCAAGGTCTTCAAGTCCGAGGTCCAGCCCGTGGAGATCGCCGGAGCGCTCCAGCGGGAGTGCGACAACAACGCCACCATCTGGAACCGCGACCGCACCGTCGTGCCCAACGACTTCATCGTGGAGCTGAGCGCGCCGGACTACGAGCGCCTCAGCCCCTACTCCGGGCAGCTGGGCGACGAGCTGGCCGGCATGGTGCGCGACTACGCCAAGCAGCAGCGCTACACCTTCATGGGCCCGATCAAGGTCAATCTGGAGAAGGCCGACGACCTGGACACCGGTCTGTACCGGGTGCGCTCGCGCACCCTGGCGTCCTCCAGCAGCCAGCAGGACCAGCAGGCACCGCCCGCCCCGGCGGGCGGCCGCCCCGCGGCGAGCGCCCCCGGCGGCTACGGCTATCCGCCGGCCGCCCCGCCCGCGGGCGCGCCCCCGATGCCGTCGACGCCGCCGCCCGGCGCCCGGCCCGGCGGGTACGGCTATCCGCAGCCCGCCACCCAGCGGCCCGCCGCGGCGCCGATGAGCGGCGCGCGCACCCGCTACTGGATCGAGATCAACGGCACCCGCCACCAGATCTCCCGCCCGACGCTGGTGCTGGGCCGCAGCACCGACGCCGACGTGCGGATCGACGACCCCGGCGTCTCCCGCCGGCACTGCGAGATCCGGACCGGAACGCCCTCGACGATCCAGGATCTCGGCTCCACCAACGGCATCGTGGTGGACGGGCAGCACACCACCCGCGCTACGCTCCGCGACGGCTCGCGGATCGTCGTGGGCAGCACCACCGTTATCTATAGGCAAGCCGAAGGGTGAAGCGGGGGCAATGTCAGAGCTGACCCTCACGGTCATGCGGCTGGGTTTCCTGGCCGTACTGTGGCTGTTCGTGATCGTGGCCGTGCAGGTCATCCGGAGCGACCTGTTCGGTACGCGCGTCACCCAGCGCGGATCGCGTAGGGAGGCGGCCCGGCCGCAGCAGTCCGGGCGCCAGCAGACCCGGCAGCAGGCCCGGCAGCAGGCCGCACCTCCGCCGCAGCGCGGCCAGCAGGGCGGCGGCCGGCGCGGCCGCAACGCCCCCACCAAGCTGGTCGTGACCGAGGGCACACTGACCGGCACCACCGTGGCGCTCCAGGGCCAGACCATCACCCTGGGCCGGGCGCACGACTCCACGATCGTGCTGGACGACGACTACGCCTCCAGCCGCCATGCCAGGATCTACCTGGACCAGAGCGGCCAGTGGATCATCGAGGACCTCGGTTCCACCAACGGCACCTACCTGGACCGGTCCCGGCTGACGACCCCCACACCGATCCCGCTGGACAAGCCGATCCGCATCGGCAAGACCGCGATCGAGCTGCGGAAGTAGTGCCACGTCATGAATAAGCGCGAGCGGAGCGAGCACGCCGCGGCAGGCCGCCACCCGGTCTCCGGCGCGCTCCCGACCGGAGGGTGGGCAGTGTGGCTCGACACGACCGGCTGCATTCGGAGCCGACGGGCGAGGTGCGCATGAGTCTGTCACTGCGCTTCGCCGCCGGATCGCACGAGGGCATGATCCGCGGGCACAACGAGGACTCCGGCTACGCCGGCCCGCGCCTGCTGGCCATCGCCGACGGCATGGGCGGCCAGGCGGCCGGCGAGGTCGCCTCCTCCGAGGTGATCTCCACCATCGTCCCGCTCGACGACGACGTGCCCGGCTCCGACATCCTCACCTCCCTCGGCACCGCCGTGCAGCGCGCCAACGACCAGCTGCGCGCCATGGTCCAGGAGGACCCGCAGCTGGAGGGCATGGGCACCACCCTGACCGCCCTGCTGTGGACCGGGCAGCGGCTCGGTCTGGTCCACGTCGGCGACTCGCGCGCCTATCTGCTGCGCGACGGCGTCCTCACCCAGATCACCCAGGACCACACCTGGGTGCAGCGGCTGGTCGACGAGGGCCGGATCACCGAGGAAGAGGCCACCACCCACCCGCAGCGCTCCCTGCTGATGCGCGCCCTCGGCAGCAGCGAGCACGTCGAGCCCGACCTCTCCATCCGCGAGGTCCGCGCCGGCGACCGCTATCTGATCTGCTCCGACGGCCTGTCCGGGGTGGTCTCCCACCAGACGATGGAGGAGACCCTCGCCAGCTACCAGGGTCCGCAGGAGACCGTGCAGGAGCTGATCCAGCTCGCGCTGCGCGGCGGCGGCCCCGACAACATCACGGTCATCGTCGCCGACGTGCTGGACCTGGACCAGGGCGACACCCTCGCCGGCCAGCTGTCCGACCAGCCGGTGGTGGTCGGCGCGGTCGCCGAGAACCAGCACCACCCGCAGGACAACGGGATCATGCAGACCCCGGCCGGCCGCGCCGCCCACCTGGGCCGGCGTGGTCAGGGCGGCGGCGAGTTCGGGCCGCCCGGCTCGGGTGACACCGGCTACCTCCCGGCCGGCGGCTTCGGCGAGTACGGCGACGAGGACTTCACCAAGCAGCGCAAGCCGCGCAGGTGGCTGAAGACCTCCCTGTACGGCGCCCTCGCCCTGGCCGTCGTGGGCGGCGGCCTGTACGGCGGTTACCGCTGGACGCAGACGCAGTACTACGTCGGCGCCAAGGACGAGCACGTGGCGCTGTACCGCGGGATCAGCCAGGACCTGGCCTGGGTGTCGCTGTCGGAGGTGGAGAAGGACCACCCCGAGATCGAACTCAAGTACCTGCCGCCGTACCAGCAGAAGCAGGTGAAGGCCACGATCGCGGAGGGCGGCCTCCAGGCGGCCCGGACGAAGGTCGAGGAGCTGGCCGTGCAGGCCTCCGCCTGCCGGAAGCAGGCCGAGCGCAAGGCCGCGGACGAGGCCGCGCGCGACGCGAAGAACGACAAGGGCAAGACCACCGACGCCGACAAGGGCACCGGCGGAACCGGTGGCACCGACACCGGCGCCACCACCGGTACCGGTACCGGCGCCACCACGGGTACCGGCACCGGTGCCGGTACCGGCTCCACCGCGGGCACGGGCACGCAGACCGCGTTCTCCGGGGACCCCGCCACGCCGGTCGTCACCCTCGCCCAGGTCTCCCTCGTCACGAAGGCCACCCCGGCCCCGAATCCGTCGGCCTCGAAGACGACCCCGGCGGTCCCTTCGAAGTCTCCGTCCACGACCCCGTCCGCGACCCCCAGCCCCGGCCCCACTCTCTCGGAGGATGAGCAGAAGGTCGTCTCGCTGTGCGGTAAGCAGTAGGCAAGCCGTGAGAGGCCCCGTCACACGATGAGCAGTTCTACGAATTCGCCGACGCATCACACGTCCACGATCGGCGCCATCGGCGCGCCGAGCCGCCGCAACACCGAGCTGGCCCTGCTGGTCTTCGCCGTGGCCATCCCGGTGTTCGCCTACGCCAACGTGGGCCTGGCCATCAGCGACCAGGTCCCCTCCGGGCTGCTCAGCTACGGCCTGGGCCTCGGGCTGCTGGCCGGCGTCGCCCATCTCGCCGTACGGAAGTTCGCGCCGTACGCCGACCCGCTGCTGCTGCCGCTGGCCACCCTGCTCAACGGGCTGGGACTGGTCGCGATCTGGCGGCTGGACCAGTCCAAGCTGCTCCAGTCACTGCCCAACTTCGTCACGGCCGCGCCCCGCCAGCTGCTGTACACCGCGCTCGGCATCGCGCTGTTCGTCGTGGTGCTGATCTTCCTGAAGGACCACCGCGTCCTCCAGCGCTACACCTACATCTCCATGTTCAGCGCCCTGGTGCTGCTCATCCTGCCGCTGGTGCCGGGCCTCGGGGCCAACATCTACGGCGCGAAGATCTGGATCAACATCCCCGGTCTCGGCTCCCTCCAGCCCGGTGAGTTCGCCAAGATCGTCCTCGCCGTCTTCTTCGCCGGCTATCTGATGGTCAAGCGCGACGCCCTGGCCCTCGCCAGCCGCCGCTTCATGGGCCTGTACCTGCCGCGCGGCCGCGACCTCGGGCCGATCCTGGTCGTCTGGGCGATCTCGATCCTCATCCTGGTCTTCGAGACGGACCTCGGCACCTCGCTGCTGTTCTTCGGAATGTTCGTCATCATGCTGTACGTCGCCACCGAGCGGACCAGCTGGATCGTCTTCGGTCTGCTGATGTCCGCGGTCGGCGCGGTCGGTGTGGCGAGCGTCGAGACGCACGTGAAGAGCCGCGTCCAGTCCTGGCTCGACCCGATGAGGGAGTACACCCTCAGCCGCCAGGGCGTGGGCGGCCACTCCGAGCAGCTCCAGCAGGCCCTGTGGGCCTTCGGTTCCGGTGGCACCCTCGGCTCCGGCTGGGGGCAGGGCCACTCGGACCTGATCCGGTTCGCCGCCAACTCCGACTTCGTCCTCGCCACCTTCGGCGAGGAGCTGGGCCTGGCCGGCGTCATGGCGATCCTGCTGCTCTACGGTCTGATCGTGGAGCGCGGTGTGCGCACCGCCCTCGCCGCCCGCGACCCGTTCGGCAAGCTGCTCGCCATCGGCCTGTCCGGTGCCTTCGCCCTCCAGGTCTTCGTGGTGGCCGGCGGTGTCATGGGCCTCATCCCGCTGACCGGTATGACCATGCCGTTCCTCGCGTACGGTGGTTCGTCCGTGCTGGCCAACTGGGCGCTGATCGGCATCCTGATCCGGATCAGCGACACCGCCCGCCGCCCGGCGCCCGCCCCCGCGAGCAGCCCCGACGCCGAGATGACCCAGGTGGTCCGCCCGTCATGAACAAGCCCCTGCGCCGCATCGCGATCTTCTGCGGCCTGCTCGTGCTGACCCTGCTGCTGCGGGACAACTACCTCCAGTACGTCAGGGCCGACAGCCTCAAGGACGACCCGAAGAACCGTCGTGTGACGATCGCCCGCTACGCCAACCCGCGCGGCGACATCATCGTCGGCGGCGATCCGATCACCGGGTCCACCGAGACCAGCAAGAGCGGTCTGAACGATCTCAAGTACAAGCGGACGTACAAGAACGGCCCCATGTGGGCGCCGGTCACCGGTTACGCCTCGCAGGCCTTCGGCGCCACCCAGCTGGAGTCCATCGAGGACGGCATCCTCACCGGGAACGACGACCGGCTGTTCTTCCGCAAGACCCTGGACATGATCACCGGCAAGGAGCAGCAGGGCGGCAACGTCGTCACCACGCTCAACGCCGCCGCGCAGAAGGCCGCGTTCGACGGCCTGAAGAAGCAGGGCGGCAAGGGCGCGGTGGTCGCGCTGGAGCCGTCCACGGGCAAGATCCTGGCGCTGGCCTCCTACCCGTCGTACGACCCCTCGTCCTTCGCGGGCAACACCGACGACGACGCGGCGGCCTGGAAGAAGCTCCAGAAGAAATACAACCCCGACGACCCGATGCTGAACCGGGCGCTGCGCGAGACCTACCCGCCGGGCTCGACCTTCAAGGTGGTCACGGCCGCCGCCGCGCTGGAGAACGGCAAGTACACCTCGGCCGACGAGCGGACCGAGACGCCGCTGCCGTGGATCATGCCGGGCACCCGGACCGAGCTGAAGAACGAGGGCAACATCCCGTGCGAGAACGCGACCATGCGGGTCGCGCTCCAGTACTCCTGCAACACCGTCTTCGGCAAGATCGGCTCCGACCTCGGCAACGACAAGATGCTGGAGGAGGCGAAGAAGTTCGGCTTCGACTCCGAGCAGTTCACCCCGGTCCGCGCCACCGCCTCGGTGTTCTCCGACGACATGAACCAGTCGCAGACCGCGCTGTCCTCCATCGGCCAGTACAACACCGCCGCGACCCCGCTGCAGATGGCGATGGTGGCCTCGGCGGTCGCCAACGACGGCAAGCTGATGAAGCCGTACATGGTCGACACGCTCCAGTCCTCCAACCTGGACGAGGTCGCCAAGACCGAGCCGGAGGAGCTGAGCCGGCCGCTGTCGCCGAAGAACGCGCAGATCCTGCAGGACATGATGCAGACGGTGGTCGAGAAGGGCACCGGTACGAACGCGCGGATCAACGGGGTCAAGGTCGGCGGCAAGACCGGTACCGCCCAGCACGGCGTGGAGAACAGCGAGAACCCGTACGCGTGGTTCATCTCCTACGCCAAGCTGCCCGACGGCAGCTCGCCGGTGGCGGTGGCCGTGGTGATCGAGGACGAGAGCGCCAACCGCGACGACATCTCCGGTGGCGGCCTGGCCGCGCCGATCGCGAAGAACGTCATGGAGGCGGTCGTCAACGCCAAGAAGTGACGGGCCCCCGCGGGTGACGCGGCCCCCCAAGTGAGGCCGCTCACACGTTTTCCACATCGTCGCACGTTGCGATACCGGTCCTGTATCGGGTTACGGGCTTGGCCAGGTCACACAGAGCGAGCCGGGTACGGTAGGCCCGGACGGCAGCGCCTCCGGCCGCGCACAGGGGCGCGGCCGAGACCGACGGAGAGGGCTGGTAGGTAGCTATGGAAGAGCCGCGTCGCCTCGGCGGCCGGTATGAGCTGGGCCAGGTGCTCGGCCGCGGTGGCATGGCCGAGGTCTACCTCGCGCACGACACCCGGCTCGGCCGCACCGTGGCGGTGAAGACGCTGCGCGCGGACCTCGCGCGCGACCCGTCCTTCCAGGCCCGGTTCCGCCGGGAGGCCCAGTCGGCCGCCTCGCTCAACCATCCCGCGATCGTGGCGGTCTACGACACGGGCGAGGACTACATCGACGGGGTCTCCATCCCGTACATCGTGATGGAGTACGTCGACGGCTCCACGCTGCGCGAGCTGCTGCACTCCGGTCGCAAGCTGCTGCCCGAGCGGGCGATGGAGATGACCATCGGCATCCTCCAGGGCCTGGAGTACGCGCACCGCAGCGGCATCGTCCACCGGGACATCAAGCCGGCCAACGTCATGCTGACCCGCAACGGCCAGGTCAAGGTGATGGACTTCGGCATCGCCCGCGCCATGGGCGACGCCGGCATGACCATGACCCAGACGGCCGCGGTCATCGGCACCGCCCAGTACCTCTCCCCGGAGCAGGCCAAGGGCGAGCAGGTCGACGCCCGCTCGGACCTGTACTCGACCGGCTGCCTCCTCTACGAACTGCTGACGGTACGGCCGCCGTTCGTGGGCGACTCCCCGGTGGCCGTGGCCTACCAGCACGTGCGCGAGGAGCCCCAGCCCCCTTCGGTCTTCGACCCCGAGATCACGCCCGAGATGGACGCGATCGTCCTCAAGGCGCTGGTCAAGGACCCGAACTACCGCTACCAGTCGGCCGACGAGATGCGCGCCGACATCGAGGCGTGCCTGGACGGCCAGCCGGTCGCGGCCACCGCCGCGCTGGGCGCGGTGGGCTACGGCGGCTACCCCGAGGAGCAGGCGACGACCGCGCTGCGCGCGGACGCGGGCGCGACCACCGTGCTGCCGCCGATGAACCCCGATGACGGCGGTTACGGCTACGACGACCGCCCGGACCGCCGCCGCCAGCAGAAGAAGAAGTCCAGCACCGGCACGGTCCTGCTGGTGATCGCCGGCCTGCTGGTGCTGGTCGGCGCGATCCTGATCGGCATGTACGCCTTCGGCGACAAGAAGGGGAACGACGGCAAGGTGCCCGTGCCGGCGTTCGTGGGCCAGCCGCAGAAGACGGCCGAGAAGATGGCCGCCAACGTCGACCTCAAGGTGTCGATCAGCAAGAAGGAGTGCGAGGACCAGGCCACCGGCAACGTGTGCTCGCAGGACCCGCCGCAGGGCGAGAAGGTCGACAAGAACAGCACGGTCAGCCTGGTGATCTCCACGGGCGCGCCCAAGGTCCAGGTGCCGGACGTGCGCGGGGCCCAGTTCGACCAGGCGGAGTCCCAGCTCAAGGAGAAGGGCTTCGAGGTCGACAAGAAGCTGGAGGTGTCGGACCGCACGCCGGGCGTCGTCATCACCCAGGACCCGGAGCCGGGCGTCAGCAAGGAGAAGGGCACCACGATCACCCTCACGGTCGCCAAGCCGGAGGAGAAGATCGCGGTTCCCGACGTCACCGGCAAGTCCTGTGACGAGGCGAAGGCCACGCTCCAGGCCCAGGGTCTGGTGCCGAGCTGCACCGAGACGCCGGTCACCGATCCCGCCCAGGACGGCAAGGTGCAGAACACCAACCCGGCGGCGGGCCAGCAGGTCGTCAAGAACACCAATGTGGTGATCAGCGTCGGCAAGGCCCAGCAGCAGCAGTCGTCGGTGCCGGGTGTCGTCGGCCGGCGGGTGAAGGAGGCCCGGCAGATGCTTCAGCAGGCCGGCTTCAACAACATCCAGTTCGCGCCCGGCAGCTCCGGTGACGACAACGCGCTCGTCACCCAGCAGGACCCGCAGCCGAACAGCCAGGCCGACCCGAACGGCACGACGGTCACGCTGACCACGGTCGCGTTCGGCCGCGGCAACGGCAACGGCAACGGCGACAACAACAACGGTGACGGCGACGGGACGGACTTCTTCGGCGGCGGCTGGGGCAACTGACCCCTCCCCGCCTCCGCGTGGCCCCGCCGGGATGCCCGGCGGGGCCACGCGCCGTTCCGGGCCGGTGTCAGCGCAGTTCCGCCGGCGGGGTGCGCTCGCTGTCGACCTTCTCCGTCCGGACCAGTTCGCCCCAGACCACATAGCGGTGGCGGGAGGTGTAGACCGGGGTGCAGGTCGTCAGGGTGATGTAGTGGCCGGGCTTCTTCCGGCCGGATCCGCCGGGGACCGCGGTGAGGACCTTGACGTTGTACTTCGAGGTCTCGGGCAGGATCGAGTAGACCTTGTAGACGTACCACTCGTCCCGGGTCTCGAAGACGATCGGGTCGCCCTTCTCCAGCTTGTCGATGTTGTGGAACTTCGCACCGTGGCCGTCCCGGTGCGCGGCGAGGGTGAAGTTGCCGGTCTTGCCGGAGGTGGGCAGCGTCGCCTTGACCGGCTGCGTGTAGTAACCGGCCACGCCGTCGTTGAGGACGTCCGAGCCGGTGCCCTTCTCGACCAGCACCTCGCCGTTGTGCATCGCCGGCACGTGCAGGAAGCCGATGCCGTCACCGGTGTCGAGCGCCCCCGGGCCCGCGTCCTTCTGCCGCGCCCAGTGCTCGCGGACCTTGTCGGCCTTCTGGTCCGCCTTGCGGTCCGCTATCACGTTCGTCCACCACAGCGAGTAGGCGACGAACAGGCCGAGCAGCACGCCCGCCGTGATGAGGAGTTCACCGAAGACGCTGACCGCCAGGGCGATCCGGCCGGGGCGCCGGCGGCGCGGGGCCGGTCCGGGCGCGTCCGTGGTCTCTTCGGTCTCGTCGGCGGTCGCTGCCACAGTTCCTCTGCCCCTACTCGGTGAGCCCTACTCGATGAGCGCGTCCGGCTTGCCCTTGGCTCGCGGGCGTTCCTGGACCATCTTGCCCCAGACGATCAGCCGGTACTTGCTGGTGAACTCCGGTGTGCACGTGGTGAGGGTGATGTAGCGGCCGGGGCGGGTGAAGCCGGAGCCCGGCGGGACGGGGTCCAGCACGCTGACGTTGGACGGCGAGGTCACCGGGAGCGAGGAGGTGACCTGGTACACGAAGTAGGTGTCCTGCGTCTCGACCACGACCGCGTCGCCCGGCGAGAGCCGGTTGATGTACCGGAACGGCTCGCCGTGCGTGTTGCGGTGCGCCGCGAGACCGAAGTTGCCGGTCCTGTCCTGGGGCATCGCCGTCTTCAGCGGGGCCTCGCCGTAGTGGCCGACCATGCCCTTGTCGAGGACCCGTTTGTTGCTGATCCCCTCCGCGATGGGGGCGACCACGTCCAGCTTGGGGATGTGCAGGATGGCGAAGCCCTGGCCCGGCTCGAAGACTCCGGGGCTGCGCTTGCCGCTGGCCCAGTCGTCCTGGAGCCGGTGTGTGGCGTTGCCGGCCTGCGCGTGCGCGCGGACGTTGGTCCACCACAGCTGGTAGGTGACGAACAGCAGCATCAGCACGCCGGTGGTGATGAACAGCTCGCCGATGGCCCGGCTCGCCAGGGTCGCCGGGCTGGGCTTGCGCAGCCGGGCCTGGCGCCGGGCCTCGACCCGGGTCAGGGGGCGCTGCGGGTCCCGTTCGGCGGGGGGTGCCGTGGTCGTCCGGGGGCCGGCACCGGTCCGGCGCCCGCCACGCCGTTTGGCGGCCTTCCTGCGGGCCGCACGGCCGCCCGGTGTGACGGGGGAGGCGGCCGGGCCCGGGGAGGCCGCAGAGGCGCCCACGGGCTCCCCCGCCGGCACCACCCGCAGCGCCATCGTCTCGTCGTCGACGGGCGGGAAAGGAGCCGCCGGGGGCTCGTCCGTCACCCGGGGCAGCCGCGCGGTACGCGGCTCGTCCGTGATCCGGGGCATCGGGGCGGTCAGGGCGTCCTCGGTCGCCCGGGGGCCCGGCGCGCTCCCGGGGCCGGGTGCCGCCGGGGGCCGCGGCGCCCTCCCGGACTCCCCGGTCACCCGGCGCAACGGAGCCGTCAAGGGCTCCTCCACGACCCGGGGCAACGGAGCGGTGCGGGGCTCCCCGGGCGCCCAGGGATCCGGCGCGCCCCCGCGACCGGCGGACGCCGGGGGCCGCGGCGCCCTCCCGGACTCCCCGGTCACCCGGCGCAGCGGAGCCGTCAAGGGCTCGTCCGCGATCCGGGGCAACGGAGCGGCCGGGGGTTGCCCGGTCACCCGCCGGCCCGGAGCGCTCCCGGGGCCGGCGGTCGCCGGGGGCTGCGGCACTCTCCGGGGCTCCTCGGTCGCCCGGGGCGGCCGCGCGGTACGCGGCTCGTCCGTGTCCCGGGGCAGCGGGGCTGTCCGAGCGTCGTCCGTCAGTGGGGGCAGGGGGGCCGTCGGCGGGTCGGCGGGCTGCCCGGCGGGGCGGCCGCTCGGGTGCGGCCGCGCACCGGCGGAGGGCTCGTACGGGCTGCCGCCGCCGTACACGTCCTCGCGCTCGGGGCGCAGCGCGGTCACGCCGTGGCCCTGCCCACCACCGGGGCGAGTCCCGCCGACCGCGCCACGGCCTCGTGGTCACCGCACTCCGCGAGCCAGTTGGCCAGCATCCGGTGACCGTGCTCGGTCAGCACCGACTCGGGGTGGAACTGCACGCCCTCGACGCGGTGTTCCCGGTGCCGCAGGCCCATGATGATGCCGTCCCGGGTGCGGGCGGTCACCTCCAGCTCGGCCGGGACCGTGGCCGGTTCGGCGGCCAGGGAGTGGTAGCGGGTCGCCGTGAAGGGGCTGGGCAGCCCGGCGAAGACGCCCTTGCCCTCGTGCTCGACCAGCGAGGTCTTGCCGTGCAGCAGCTCGGGCGCCCGGTCGACCACGCCGCCGTAGGCCACCTGCATCGACTGCATGCCGAGGCACACCCCGAAGACCGGCACGCCGGTGGCCGCGCAGTGCCGGACCATGTCCACGCACACGCCCGCCTCCTCGGGCGTCCCGGGCCCGGGGGAGAGCAGCACGCCGTCGAAACCTCCCCCACGGACGTGCGAGGTCGTCACCTCGTCGTTGCGCAGCACCTCGCACTCCGCACCCAGCTGGTACAGGTACTGCACGAGGTTGAAGACGAAGCTGTCGTAGTTGTCGACGACGAGAATCCGCGCACTCACTGGTTGTCCACCGTCACATCGTTGAAGGGCAGCAGTGGCTCGGCCCACGGGAAGACGTACTGGAAGAGGACGTAGACCACGGCCAGGATCAGTACGAGCGAGATGAGCGCCTTCACCCACGCGTTCCCCGGCAGATGCCGCCAGATCCAGCCGTACATGCCGTCCCTTCCGTATCCCCTACGGCACCAGACCCACGCCGTACGTCACCAGACTAGCGGCGCAGGGCCTCCGGCCGGCCGTTGTCCACAGGCTGGGGGGCATCGAGATGCGCCCGCACGATCAGCCGGTGGCTGTGGCCCCACTCCGGGTCGCACGTCGGTCCGTCGGCACGGTCCGGTACGGCCCTTTGTCGAAGGGGTCGCCGTAGGTGCGCCGGTGGCCGGCGACCGCGAAGTTGCCGGTCTGACGGACGGCTACCCCACTGGCTTCGCGTAGTGCAGGTCCACTGTGCCGGAGTAGCCGGGAAGAGTCACCGTGCCGTCGTCGGTGACTTTCCAGCCGAGGCCGTAGACGTTGACGTAGACCATGTAGGTCTGGATGGCCCTGCTGTCCGCGAGGGCCTGCTTGAGCCGGTCCGGGTCGCCGACCGCCGTGATCTTGTACGGGGGCGAGTAGACGCGGCCCTGGAGGATCAGGGTGTTGCCGACGCAGCGCACCGCGCTGGTGGAGATCAGCCGCTGGTCCATGACCTTGATGCCCTTGGCGCCGCCCTGCCACAGCGCGTTCACCACGGCCTGGAGGTCCTGCTGGTGGATGACCAGGTAGTCGGGCTGCGGCTCGGGGTAGCCGGGGAGCTTGGCGGTGGCGTCGGGCGGGGCGTCGTTCAGGGTGACGGTGACGGCCTTGGCGGTCAGTTCCTGGGTGCCCGCGTTCTTCTCCAGTCCGCTGAGCTTGTCGTCCTCGGCCTTGGTGCTGCCGTCGTCGCTCTCGGCCAGCGACTCCACGCTGTCGCGCAGGGTGGCGTTGGACTCGTCCAGCCCCTTGTTCTTGCGGCTGCGCTCCTGGATCAGGTCGGACAGCTTCAGCAGGGAGGCGTCCTGGCGGATGTCGGTGCCCTTGGCCGTGTCGAAGCTGGTGAAGAAGATCAGTCCGGCGAGGGCGAAGACGGCAGCCGTGAGGATCCGCACCGGTCGGGGGCGCGGCCTGCGGGCGGGACCGGAGCCCGTTGCTCCCGTCGCGGGGGAGTCGGCAGAATTGCTCAACGTACCCTTATCTCCTTCGGCGCCACGGAAGCACTACGCTAACGGACGCCCGGGGGAGCACACAGAGTCGTCATGTTGGCCCCTTGTACGCTGCCCCGAGCCCGACCCAGTTCCCTGCGCGGCCACGCAGCGCATCGACAGGAGAGACCCTCGTGCCGAAGTCACGTATCCGCAAGAAGGCCGACTTCACGCCGCCGCCGGCGAAGCAGGCGCAGGCCATCAGGCTGACCAACCGGGCCTGGGTCGCACCGGTCATGCTGGCCATGTTCCTGATCGGCCTGGCCTGGATCGTCGTCTTCTATGTGACGGACGGCTCGCTGCCCGTCGACAGCCTGGACAACTGGAACATCGTGGTCGGCTTCGGCTTCATCGCCGCCGGGTTCGGTGTCTCCACGCAGTGGAAGTAGCCCCGGCGGCAGGGGACATAGCCCCGCGCACAGCTCTGCCCAGGGTTATCCACTGAGTTATCCACAGCCGTTGTCCACAGTGGGGAAAAAGAACGACGATCTGTGGATAACCTGCCGGATGTTGACGCCGGTGTGACTGGTCCAACATCCCCCAGACATCTGTTCGCCCCCTGCCTCACCTGCGGAAACACATCCGAGCGGCAGGGGGCACAGCTGTGCCCGCACCGTGTGCACAAGATCGGGCACAAGCTGTGGACAACGGTTCGGGGACAGCGTGTTCCCCAGCCCGGTCAGGTGAGCTGGGCGGTCCTGATCAACGCGAGCGCCAAGGCCAGCGCCAGGACCACGGCACAGGTGCCGTACTGCACCAGCGCCCGCCGCTCGCGCGGGGCGTGCACCATCGCGTACCCGGTGACGACACCGGCGACGAGCCCGCCGATGTGCGCCTGCCAGGCGATGTGCAGGGACCCGTTGAAGGTGAAGATCAGGTTGATCACCAGCAGCGCGATGACCGGACGCATGTCGTAGTTGAGCCGGCGCATCAGCACGGCGGTGGCGCCGAAGAGGCCGTAGAGCGCGCCCGAGGCACCGAGCGAGGCGGCCGCCGGATCGGCAAGCAGATAGGTCAGCGCGCCGCCGGCCAGCCCGGAGACGAAGTACACCGCCAGATAGCGGGCCCGGCCGAGG
The DNA here is from genome assembly GCF_011820545.1 of Streptomyces sp. DSM 40868. NCBI lineage: Bacteria > Bacillati > Actinomycetota > Actinomycetes > Kitasatosporales > Streptomycetaceae > Streptomyces > Streptomyces sp. DSM 40868. The sequence goes on along the minus strand of NZ_CP050504.1, from coordinate 4,517,411 downwards.
GCCGCCTCCAGCGGGCCGCCGACCCACCACAGGCTGAGCATGTTGAAGCCGATGTGCCAGTACTCCTCGTGCGCGAACATCGACGACACGAAGCGGTACCACTCGCCGCCGGCCACGCCCGACGTCGGCGTGAAGGGCTTCTCGGGCAGGCCGCCGTAGAGCACGACGTCGTACAGGAACGAGGGGTCGGCCTTGATCGCGACGAACATCGCGAGGTTGATCCCGATCAGGATCTTGGTGAGCAGCCGGGGGTCGGCCGTGACCGTGCCGCCGGCGAGCGTGCGCGGGCGGGACGCCTGCGGGGCGGGGCCCTCGCCGGTGCCGCCGCGGACGCAGTCCGGGCACTGGAAGCCGACCGAGGCGCTGACCATGCACTCGGGGCAGATGGGGCGTTCACAGCGGGTGCAGCGCACGCCGGTCTCGCGGTCCGGGTGCCGGTAGCACCCGGGCGCGCTGTGGGCGTCCTGCGCGCTCCCTGCGGCCTGCTCCATCAGATCCCCTTGCTCGTCGTGTCCGTGCCTGAGGGCACCATCCTGCCCCCTTCATCCTTACGGACGAGCGCGCTGTGCGGTTCCCCGCGTTCCCCGCGTTCCCCGCGTGAGCGGTCCGGGGCGAGCGCCGTTCACTCCTCGCGGGTCTCGATCAGCACCGTGCGGAGCACGACGTCGGCCAGCGGGCGGTCGTTGCGTCCGGTCGGCACGCGCGCGATGGCGTCCACGACCTTGCGGCCGGCCGGGGTGCTGACCTCGCCGAAGATGGTGCGCTTGCCGTTCAGCCAGGTGCTCGGGGTGACGGTGATGAAGAACTGCGAGCCGTTGGTGCCCGGGCCGGCGCTGGCCATCGCCATCAGGTACGGCGTGTCGAAGGCCAGGTCGGGATGGCACTCGTCCTCGAAGCCGTAGCCGGGGCCGCCGAGGCCGTTGCCCAGGGGATCGCCGCCCTGGATCATGAAGCCCTCCATCACCGAGTGGAAGACCGTGCCGTCGTAGAGCGGGTCCCTGCTGCGCACGCCGGTGCCGGGATGGGTCCACTCGCGCTCGCCGCGCGCCAGTTCCACGAAGTTTCTGACCGTGACGGGCGCGTGCAGCGGAAAGAGCCGGATCTCGATGTCACCGAGAGAGGTCTTCAGGGTGGCGTAGAGCTGCTCGGCCACGGTCCGCCTTCCGTCGTCGTTCCGCCGCGGTGCTCCGATCCTTCCACGCTCCCGCCCGCCCGACGCCCGGCCGCCACCGCCCGGATCGCGCCGGGAGGAGCCGTCGGCACCCATATGCCCGCCCGCGCGTGCCGCACCGGCCCCGGGCAGGCATGATCCGTAAAAGGGTGGAAAGTCGAAATACCGTACGCCACCGAGGAGGAGGAACCCGTGACCCGCATTGACAGCGTGCGCGCCGCGACCGGCTCGGCGAAGGACAGCGTGCTGCACGCCGCGGAAGTGGTGGCGCCTTACGCCGACACGGCCAAGGAGCGTGCCGCGTACTACGCGCAGGAGGCACGCGTACGGCTGGCGCCCAAGGTGACGCAGGCCGCGGAGCAGGCCCGCGTGCAGTACGACGCCCGGCTCGCCCCCCGCCTGGAGCAGGCGCTCACCCATGTGCCGCCGAAGGTCGACCTCGCCGCCCAGGAGGCCGCCCTGCGCGCCCGCAAGGCGGCCCGGCAGGCCGCTCTGTACTCGCGTCCGAAGATCGAGCAGGCGGTGGCCGCGGCCGCGCCCGTGCGCGACGAGGCCGCCGCGCGCGGTGCCGCCGCGATGGCCGCGCTGCGCGGACAGGTCTCGGCCGAGGACATCCAGAAGCTGGTCCGGCGCCAGGAGCGGCGGTCCCGCACCGGCCGGACCGTAAAGGTGTGCGCGGTGCTGACCGTCCTGGCGGGCGGCGCCTTCGCGGCCTGGAAGTGGTGGGACAAGCAGGCCAACCCCGACTGGCTGGTCGAGCCGCCCGCCGCCACCGAGGTCCCCGCCGACTCGCCCCGGATCGCCTCCGTGGACGGCACCGAGCCCGGCGAACTCGACCCCGAGGTGCAGGCCAAGCAGGCCGACCAGGAGGACGAGCCCTAAAGCCCCGTCCCCGCTCGGGGAGCCTCCGCCGGAGCGGCGGAGGCTCCGCCGTGTCAGCGTGTGGCGTACGCGGTGATCACCTGGTTCATGCAGGCGATGAACAGGCCGGCGGCCGGGAAGGCGGCCGCGGTCGTCTTCTCAGGGGCGCGGAGATCATGCGCCCTCACAGGTCGGTTCGGCCTGCCCGCGCGGAGCGGCTTGCGGGACGCGGCAGGCGCAGGTGGCCCCGCAGGGTCGTCGCGTCGTACGCCGTTCGGAACACCCCGCGCCGCTGGAGCTCCGGCACCAGGCCGCAGGTGATCTCCAGAAGATCGTGCGGCAGCGCGCCGGGGCGCAGCCGGAAGCCGTCCAGCCCGGCCTCGCGCCAGTCCAGCAGCAGATCGGCCAGTTCACCGGGGGTGCCGGTGAACACCTCGGCGTCGGAGCCGAGTTCGGCGCCGTCCAGGTCGTCCAGGCGGGCCTTGCGGCGGGCGGCGGCGCCCGGCTCGACGTCCAGGAAGACCAGGACCTCCGCGAACCGCAGCAACGGCCGGGCGCGGGTGTCCCGGCCGGAGCGCCGCACGGCCGCGTCCACCTGGGCGAGGATCGCCGCCGCTCCGGCCCGGTCGTGCGGGGTGACCCACACGGCGTCGGCGACGCGCGCCGCGAACTCGTACGGCACGCTGGCGTGCGCCAGGCTCATCACCGGTGGCTGCCCCTGCGGCGGGCGCGGGACGGTCGCGGGGCCGCGGACGCTGAGGCGTTCGCCCTCGAAGTAGATGTGGGGGACCTTGCCGCGGTCGACGAAGCCGCTGGTGGCGGCGTCGCGGATCTCGGCGTCGTCCTCCCAGCTGTCCCACAGCCGCCGGGCGGCCGCCACCGCGTCGGCGGCCTCGTCGAACAGCGGGCTCAGGCGCCGGCCGATCCGCTCCGGGTCGCGCACGTCCTCGTCGGTGAGCTGCGGGGTGGTACGGCGGCCGAAGTGGGTGGCGTCGGCGGCACGCGAGGCGATCTGCGGACGCAGGCCGGCCCGGCCGGTGCTCGCGTGGTCCAGGGTGGCGATGCCGGCGGAGATGCGGAACGGCTCGGTGTGGGTGACGTTCGCGGTCGGGACCAGCCCGATGTGCGTGGTCAGCGGCGCCACCCGGGCCGCCAGCAGCACCGCGTCCAGGCGGCCGCGGACCTGGTCGGTGCGGTCGTCGGGCCGGTGGAAGGCGGCCGACTGCAAGCCGAGCGCGTCCTCGAAGGTGACGAAGTCCAGCAGGCCGCGCTCGGCCTCGATGACCAGGTCCGTCCAGTAGTCCGCGCCGAACAGCTCGGTGGGGCAGGCGTCCTCGGCGCGCCAGGCCGCCGGGTGCCAGCCGGCGGCGTCCAGGGCGACGGCGAGGTGCAGCGGAGGTGCGGTCACGGGGTCTCCTTCGGTACGAGGGTGCGCTCCGGGCGGGCGGCGGGCCCGGGTGGTCGTGCGGGGGCGGTCCGGTGTGGTCGTGCGGGGCCGGTGCGGTCGCGCCGGTGGACGCCCTTCTCCGTGGGCGAAGCGGTCGGCACCGGGCCGGACGAACGCGCCGGCCGCGATGACCGCCGAAGGCCGGGGAATGCCTTCGGCGGTCCGCTCGGGAGGCCGGTGCGGCGTCTGATCAGTCGCGTTGTGCCGTCAGAGTGTCGAGCCAGTTGCCCAGCAGCCCGTGCACGGTGTCCGGCTGGTCGAGGTGGACGTTGTGCCCGGCGCCGTCGACGACCGCGTAGGTGGCGCGCGGATAGTGGTCGAGCAGCTCCAGCTGGTCCCGCCAGCCGACCATGTGGTCCTGACGTCCGGTCACCACCAGGTGCGTGCCCTCGTGCGCCTCGAAGCGGGACTCCGGGGCCTGCCGGAGCAGGAACGCCTTGAGCAGTTCGGCGGCGTCCTCGCGGTGGTGGGCGCGCAAGCCGGGCAGCACATGGTCGCGGAAGGCGTTCCAGCCGGCGTCGTCCTGGTACAGCGCGATGCTCGTGAACACCTCGCGGTCGGCCGGGTCGAGCGCGGCCAGCAGCGCCTCGTCCCGGGCCCGCACCTGCCGCTCGGGCAGTGTCCGCTCCCCGTCCGGCTTGACCAGCGGGGCGATCAGCGCGGTGCCCAGCACCTGCGGGCCGCGCTCGGCGACCAGATGGCGGGCGAGCTGGCCGCCGTAGGAGATGCCCACGACCGCGAACGGCTCGTCGCCGACCACCTTGTCCACGAACCGCAGCACCGCCTCGCCCATGGCCTCCGCCGTGACCGGCCCGGTCAGCCGGGGCGAGCGCCCGGAGCCGGGCAGGTCGACGTAGAGCCGCCGCCAGCCGCGGCGCGCGGCGAACACGGGTTCCAGCGGCAGCAGGAGCCGGTGGTCGATGGTGTAGCCGTGCAGCAGCACCACGGGTGTACCGGAGCCGAACTCGACGTGGTGCAGCAGCTGCTGCACCGGCTTCGGCGTCTCGGCGGTCTCGGTCGGTCCGGTCTCTTCGGTCATGGCTCCGCACTCCGGTGATGACAAGGGTGGTGAACAAGGGGTGGCGGCGAGAAAGAAGAGAGGCCGGTACGGCGGGGAGAGCCGGCCGTCCCCGCCGCCGTACGCCGCGCCTACGCCACCGGGCGCTTGGCGGGGAAGCCGTGGCCGCGGGCGAGGACGACGACGGCGATCACCGGCAGCATCAGCAGCAGCACGCTCCACGGCAGCGAGTCGCTGCCGGTCAGGTCGAGCAGCACACCGCCGATGACACCGCCGCCCGCCATGGCGACGTTCCACAGCGTCACCAGCATGGCCTGGGCCGCGTCGGCCGCCTTCTCGCCGCCCGCGTCACCGGCCGCGGTCTGCAGCAGGGTCGGCACCCCGCCCCAGCCCAAGCCCCACAGCACGGCCGCGAGGTAGACGAACGCGGTCTGGTCGGCGAGCACCGCCAGCACCGCTGCGGACACCGCGACCAGCAGCGAGCTGGCGATCGTCAGCACGCGCAGCCGGTGGTGGATCTGCGCGCCGACGATCCAGATGCCGGCCAGCGAGGCGGCGCCGAAGACCAGCAGCACCAGGTCGGTGTTGCCGCCCATGCCGAGGTCGTCGAGGAAGGTGGCGATGTACGCGTAGATGATGGTGTGCGCCAGGACGAAGACCAGCGTCACGAACAGCACCGGCACCACGCCGGGCACCCGCAGGGCGTGCAGCATCTTCGGCCGCTCGCCGCGCTCCTGGCCCGGGTGGTCCGGTACGGCGGCGGCGATCCACGCCAGCAGGACGACGGTCAGCGCGGTCATCGCGAGGAACGCCACGCGCCAGTCGGTCACCTTGCCCAGGAAGGTGCCGGCGGGCACACCGAGGGAGAGGGCGACGGGGACGCCCGCCATCGCCACCGCGATGGCCCGGCCCTGCAGCGGCACCGGGGCCAGCCGGCGCGCGTACCCGGCGAGCAGCGCCCAGGCCAGGCCCGCCGCGACACCGGCGACGAAGCGCGCCGCCATCGTCAGCCCGTACAGGGACGACAGCGCGGTGACGGTGTTGGCGACGGCGAAGCCGGCCATGGAGGTCAGCAGCAGCCGCTTGCGCCGCCAGCCGGCGGTCGCCGCGGTCAGCGGGATCGCGGTCAGCGCGGTGCCGAGGGCGTAGATCGTGACCGTCTGCCCGGTCGCGGACTCGCTCACGTGCAGGTCGTCGCTCATCGCCGGGAGCAGACCGGCGGGCAGGGTCTCGGTGAGGCTCGTGATGAACACGGCGGTCGCGAGGGCCAGCAGGGCGAACATGGGCAGCTTCTGCTGCTCGCCGGCGCCCGCCGGGCTCGCCTCGGCGCCGGTCCGCACGGGCGAACCGGCCGCGGTATCGGGTGTGGTGCTCATGGAATGTGCTCCAGGGGTTCGGGGACGGAGTGGGTGAACGCTCGGGGCGGGGCCGGGGGTCCGGGTGCGCGGGCGGCCGGGGATCGTCGGCCGGGACCGCCGGTACGCCCGCCGTGGAGTCCGGCTCGCCGGCCGGGTGCGGTACGCCGTCATGGCCGGGTCCGCGGGTACGCCCGCCGTGGCGTACGCCCCCTCGGCCGGGTCCGGTACGTCGTCATGGCCGGGTCAGTCCTCCGTCGACCGGCAGGCGGGCCCCGGTGGTGAACGTGGCGTCGGTGGCCAGGAAGAGCGCGGCCCGGGCCACCTCCTCGGCGGCGCCGAGGCGGCCCAGGGGCGGCAGGGGCGCCCCGTTGCCGCCCGGCGCCTCGATACAGCCCGGCGCCACGGCGTTGACGCGGATGCCCCGGGAGACCAGCTCGCCGGCCAGCGCGTGCACGGCGGCGGGCGAGGGGGCCTGGGTCATCAGCACGACCGCGCCGCCGTCCCTGAGCCGCGGCAGCAGCGGCCGGGCGGTGGCCACGGCATCCGCGAACAGCAGGTCGACGACACCGCCGGGCCCCAGACAGGCGGTCACGTCGGAGGGGGCGACGACCCGGGCGGCGGAGCCCAGTTCCCCGCCCAGCCGGTCCCGCTCCTTCGTGGTGCGGGCGGTCAGCACGACGTGGGCGCCGCCCTCCACCAGACGCTTGGCCACGGCCAGTCCGATGGCGGTGGCCTCTGAGACGACCACGGCCGTCCGGCCCGCGTACTTGGTCATGCTGCTTCCTCTTCCTGCGCCGCACCTGCCCCAACGGCTCGGTGGAAACGACCTTGCGCCCGGGCGCTTCGGGAAACCTTCGGAACGGCTTACGGCCGGCTCACGGCCCGCCCCGGACGGGCTGACGTACGGCTCACGGCCGGCAGCCAGGAGCACCGGTGACCGGCGAAACCGCTGGTGGGCGGCGCCCGGCCGGGCGGACACCCCACCGGATCGACACCGTGACGTACAGTGACGCGCATGCGGTTTGGGGTGCTCGGCCCACTGACGGTGTGGGACGACGAGGGGGTGGCCGTCAGGGTTCCCGAGGCGAAGGTCCGGGCGCTGCTCGCCGACCTGCTCGCCCACGACGGCGGACCGGTCCCCGCGGACCGGCTGATCGACGACCTGTGGGGCGACCGCCCGCCGGGCCGGCCCGCCGGCGCCCTCCAGGCCAAGGTCTCCCAGCTGCGCCGGGTGCTGGGCCGGGACCGGGTCCAGCTCCAGCCGGCCGGCTACCGGCTGCGGCTGGACGACACCGACGAGGTGGACGCCGTACGGTTCCGCGCCCTGGTGGACCGGGCCCGTGCCGTCGAGGCCCCGGACGACCGGGCCGCGCTGCTCACCGAGGCCCTCGGACTGTGGCGCGGACCGGCCTACGCCGACTTCGCCGACCAGGAGTTCGCGCGCGCGGCGGCACAGCGCCTGACCGACCAGCGGCTGTCGGTGCTGGAGGAGCAGGCCGAGGCCCGCCTGGCGGCCGGCGAACACGTGCTCCTCGCCGGGGAGCTGGCCGACCTGGTGGCCCGGCACCCGCTGCGGGAACGGCTGCGCGCGCTGCAGATACGGGTGCTGTACGCGGCGGGCCGGCAGAGCGAGGCCCTCGCGGCCTACGAGGACCTGCGCGCCCGGCTGGTGGCCGACCTGGGGGTCGAACCGAGCCCCGAACTCGCCGCGCTGCACCAGGCGGTGCTCCGCCAGGACCCCGCGCTCACGGTCGCGCCACGCCCCGCCGAAGCCGCTCCCAGGGAACCCGAGGCACCCGCCGCGCCCCCCAAGCCCGCCCCCTCCAACCTGCCCGCGTCCCTCACTCCCCTCATCGGCCGCCGCGACGCGCTCGACCGGGTGACCGGACTCCTCGGCGCGGCCCGCCTGGTGACCCTGACCGGCCCCGGCGGCGTGGGCAAGACACGGCTGGCGGTGGCGGCGGCCGACGCGCTCCTCACCCAGGCACCCGAACTCCCCGACGGCGCCTGGTTCGTGGAGTTCTCCGGCGTCCGCGGCGGGGCCGTCGCCGATCTCGCCCAGGTCGTCGCCGCGTCCCTCGGCATCAGCGACCACGCGCCCTCCGCCGTACCCGTCTCCGGCACCGGCACCCGGTCCCCCGCGCACCACCTGGCCGCCGTCCTGCGCGACCGCCGCACCCTGCTCGTCCTCGACAACTGCGAGCACGTCGTGGACGCCGCCGCCGACCTCACCACCCTGCTCCTGCGCACCGCGCCCGGCCTGCGTGTGCTGGCCACCAGCCAGGAGCCGCTGGGCCTGCCGGGCGAGGAGGTGTTCCTGGTCGAGCCGCTGCCCACCGACGACGCGGTACGGCTGTTCACCCAGCGTGCCGCCGCCGCGGCCCCCGGCTTCCCGCTCGCCCCAGACGCCTGCGACGACTCCGAGCGCGCCGCCGTCACCGAGATCTGCCGCCGCCTGGACGGCATCCCGCTCGCCCTGGAACTCGCCGCGACCCGGGTCCGCGCGCTGGGCGTGCGCGAACTGGCGGCCCGGCTCGGCGACCGGTTCCGGCTGCTCACCTCGGGGCGGCGCGGCGCGCCCGAGCGCCAGCAGACCCTGCGCGCGGTGATCGACTGGAGCTGGGAGCTGCTCAGCGCGCCGGAGCGCATCGTGCTGCGCCGGCTGGCCGCGTTCAGCGACGGCTGCGACCTGGAGGCGGCCGAGGCGGTGTGCGCGGGCGACGGGGTGTCCTGCGCCGAGGTGCCGGACCTGGTGACGCGGCTGGTCGACCGGTCCCTGGTGGTGGTCGTGGCCGGGCCCACCGGCCCGCGCTACCGGCTCCTGGAGTCCGTCGCCGCGTACGCCACCGAGCGGCTGCACGAGATGGAGGACCTCGCCGCCGTACGCGACCGGCATCTGCGCCACTACCTCGCGCTCGCCGAACGCGCCGAACCCGAGCTGCGCGGCCCCGGGCAGCGGTCCTGGCTGGTCCGGCTCGACGCCGAGTCCGGCAATCTGCGCTCCGCCCTGGACGAGGCCGTACGGCGCGCCGCCGCCGGGGACCCGGCCCAGGCGGCACGGCTGGCCACCGCGCTGGCCTGGTGGTGGCTGCTGCGCGGCCGGCTCGCCCAGGCCCGCCGCAGCCTGCGCGCGGTACTGGACACCACGACGGCCGCCGACCGCCGCGAACTCACGCTGCTGCACGCCGCGTTCGCCCTGCTCACCGGAGACCGCGACCCGGCCACCGCCCTCCCCGACGACACGGCCCTGCCCGCCGGCTCCGCCCGCGCCGACGGCACCGCCGGGCCCGACCCGGTACGGCGGGCCCGTTCGCTGTGGCTGTGCGCGTACGGCCTGTTCAGCGCGGGCGCGGTGGCCGACAGCGGGGAGCTGAACGACCGGGCGCTGACGCTGTTCGCCACGGCGGACGACCCGTGGGGCACCGCCGCCGCGCTCGGTCTGCGGGCCACGCTCGCGCTGGTCCGCGGCGACCTCGCCGGGCTGGGCCGCGACGGCCGGCGCAGCGCCGCGCTCTTCCGCGAACTGGGCGATCGCTGGGGCGAACTCCAGACGGTGTCACCGCTGGCGGCGCTCGCGGAGATCAAGGGCGAGTACGAGGAGGCCGCCGACCGCCAGTACGAAGGGCTGCGGATCGCCCGCGAACTGGGCCTCGCTGCCGAGGTGTCGGCCCGGCTGTCCGGCCTGGGCCGCCTGGCGCTGCTGGCCCACGACTGGGACCGCGCCCGCGACCTGCACGAACAGGCCCGGCGCAGCGCCGCCGAACAGGGCTACAAATACGGCGAGATCCACGCCGAGATGGGCCTCGCGCTCGGCGCCCGCCGCGCCGGCGACCTCGATGCCGCCGAGGCACACCTGCGGCATCTGCGCGAGGGGTACGCCGATGTGTCCTCGCAGGCCGGCGATCATCTGGTGCTGGCCGAGCTGGGCTTCGTCGCCGAACTGCGCGGCGACGCCGGCACGGCCGCGGCACACCATCTGCGCGGCCTGGACGTGGCCCGCGCGATAGACGAGCCGCGGGCGCTCGCGCTGTCCCTGGAGGGCCTGGCCGGCGCGGCGGCCCTGCGGGGCACCCCTTCGGCGGCGGCCTGCGCGGCCCTGTTGCTCGGCGCGGCCGACGCGGCCCGGCGCAGCGTGGGCGCGCCGCTCCCCCCGGCCGAGCGCACCGACGTGGACCGCGTCGAGCGGGCGGCCCGTGCCACCCTGGGCGGCGCGGCCTTCACCCGCTCCTTCACCACCGGCAGCCTCCTGACCCCCGAGCAGGCCCTGCGCGAGGCGGCGCCGGCGCTGGAGGGCGTCCGCCGGTAGCCCCGGGCCGCTCAGACGGTGGCGTCCAGGTCGCGCGCGTACTCCTCGATGGCCCGCCGGTACCGCCGTACACCGGGGTCCTCGCTGGTGGCGGCGAGCAGGGTGAGCGTCAGGCGCATGGCTTCCTCGTGCCGGCCCGTGTTGTACAGGGCCATGGCGAGGAAGGTCCGCAGGGCCCCGTCGCCGGGGAACTCCGCCACGGCCCGGCGCAGCGTGTCCACCGCCTCCGGGTACCGGCCGAGCACGCGGTAGGTGCTGCCGAGGCCCAGCAGGGCACCGCGCCGGTCCTCCGCCGACAGCCCGCCGCCCCGCACCGCGCGCTCGTAGAAGGGAACGGCCTCGGCCTCCCGGCCGAGCACGTCGTGCGTCCAGGCGGTCTGGTAGGCCACCTCGGGGTCGTCGGGGTACCGGTCGGCCAGCTCCAGCAGCCGCAGCCGGGCCTGAACGGGATCCCCCTGCCCGCGCAGCCGGACAGCGGCGGCGAGCAGTTCGTCCCTGCCTGGTTCGTCCATGGACCGGTGATCATAGAGTCCGAACAGTCCCCTCGGGAACCTCCACGATCAGCAGGGTGCCGTGGCTGCCCGGCCCCACGGCATGGGCGGCCCCGGCCGGGACGCGGTACATCTCCCCGGGACCCACCGCCACCGGGTCACCCTGGACGGCCAGTTCCATCCGGCCGTCGAGCACGATCAGGATCCCGGCCGTGCCGTGCGCTTCCTCCCGCACCGGCGTCCCGTCCATGCGCAGCAGCTTCACCGAAGCGGTGGTGATCGGTGGATGCCCCGACGCTGCCGCTCCCCGCCCGCCGGTTGGTCGACCGGAGAGTAAAGGGTCCCAGCAGCGGCAAAACCCCCTCTCACCAGCGTTTCCGCAGGTAAAAGGGGGTTTTGGGAAGTGGAGCCTAGGGGAGTCGAACCCCTGACATCCGCCATGCAAAGACGGCGCTCTACCAACTGAGCTAAGGCCCCGGAACGGCAGCGGCCGGCCGGAAGGATCAGGATCCGGCGGGTGCCGCAGACCAGAGTACCGGGTCACCCCCCGTATCCCGCAAAAAGATTGGGGGTCCCCGCGGATGACCACTCTCCGTAAGATGCTCGACGTGGTTCGCTACAGCGAACCGCGGTTTTCAGGGGAAGCGATGGGGAGACGCAATGGACGCCGCACAGCAGGAAGCCACCGCCAGAGCGCGGGAGCTGCAGCGGAACTGGTACGGGGAGCCGCTGGGGGCGCTCTTCCGTAAGCTCATCGACGATCTCGGGCTGAACCAGGCACGGCTCGCGGCGGTCCTCGGCCTGTCCGCTCCGATGCTCTCCCAGCTGATGAGCGGCCAGCGCGCCAAGATCGGCAACCCCGCCGTCGTCCAGCGTGTCCAGCTGCTGCAGGAGTTGGCCTCCCAGGTCGCGGACGGCAGCGTCAGCGCCGCCGAGGCGACCGAGCGCATGGAGGAGATCAAGAAGTCACAGGGAGGCTCCGTGCTCAGCAACACCACCCAGACCACCGGCAGCTCGGGCGCGCCCACGGTCAAGCGCGTGGTCCGGGAGATCCAGTCGCTGCTCCGTTCGGTGGCCGCCGCCGGTGACATCATCGACGCCGCCGACGCCCTGGCGCCGAGCCACCCCGAACTCGCCGAGTTCCTCCGCGTCTACGGCGCCGGCCGCACCGCCGACGCCGTCGCGCACTACCAGTCCCACCAGAGCTGACCCACGGGCCGGCGCACCGGGGGGCGGACCGGCCGGGACACGGGGTACGGGATCACCAGCGGGGGCGCACAGGGCCACGAGGAGGAGCGGCGGCTGCATGGGTGAGGTCTTCGCCGGCCGGTACGAGCTGGCCGACCCGATCGGACGCGGTGGCGTGGGCGCCGTATGGCGGGCCTGGGACCACCGCCGGCGGCGTTACGTGGCCGCCAAGGTCCTTCAGCAGCGCGACGCCCACTCCCTGCTGCGCTTCGTCCGCGAGCAGGGCATGCGCATCGATCATCCGCACGTCCTCGCCCCGGCCAGCTGGGCCGCCGACGACGACAAGGTGCTGTTCACCATGGACCTGGTCACCGGCGGTTCCCTGGTCCACCTGGTCGGCGACTACGGCCCCCTCCCGCCCGCCTTCGTGTGCACGCTGCTCGACCAGTTGCTGTCCGGGCTCGCCGCCGTCCACGCCGAGGACGTCGTCCACCGGGACATCAAGCCCGCCAACGTGCTCCTCGAAGCGACCGGCACCGGCCGCCCCCGGCTCAGGCTGTCCGACTTCGGCATCGCCATGCGGCTCGGCGAGCCCCGGCTGACGGAGACCAACCTCGTGGTGGGCACGCCCGGTTACCTCGCCCCCGAACAGATGCAGGGCGCCGAACCGGACTTCCCGGCCGACCTGTTCGCCGTGGGGCTGGTCGCCCTCTATCTCCTCGAGGGCGCCAAGCCGGACACCAAGGCGCTCGTGCGGTACTTCCTCGAGCACGGCACGCCCGGCCCGCCCAAGGGCATCCCGGCACCGCTCTGGCAGGTCGTCGCCTCGCTGCTCCAGCCCGATCCCGCGGACCGTTTCCGTACGGCCACGGGGGCGCGCAAGGCGCTCGCCGCCGCCGCGGAACTCCTGCCGGAGCCCGGCATCGACGACGAGCTCATCGAGATCTTCGACCAACTCGGGCCCCTGCCCCCCGGTTTCGGCCCCGACGGCCCCCTCCGCCAGGCCCCCGGCATCGCCTTGGAGCTGCTCCCCGCCGGCCCCCCGGCCCCACCCTCCGGCACAGCCTCGCAAGAAGGCCCGCACACCGGCACGGGTACGGGTGACACGGGTACGGGACCAGGCGGGAGTACGGACGCCCGTACCGACACGGATCCCAGCGCCTCCTCCTCCACCGGCTCCCTGTCGGACACCGGGAGCTTCCGTCTCCCCCCACCTCCGCACCCCCTGGACCCGATCCCCGGCCCCCGCCCCCTCCCGTCCACCCCCGCACCCCCACCGCCGCACACGCCCCCGGTCCAGGTGCCGGGACCGATGCCGGACCCCCTGCCGGCCCCGCCCGTCGACACCACCACCGCCGCCTACACCGCCCGCGCGCCGCACCCGGCACCCGCGGCCCCGCCGCTCCCGGCACCCTCGCCCGCGCCCGGCCGGCGGCACCGGGCGCGGCGGGCGCTCCGGCGTCCGGGCCCGCCCGCGAAGGCCGTGATCCCCCTCCTGCTGCTGGCGCTCGTCTGCTACACGGTGGGCTTCTGGGCCCTGACCCGGCTCTGACCCGGCACCGGTCCCGCCGTCACCGGGCCCGCCGTCACCGGGCCCGCGCGTGCGCCCGCCGGGCCGCCACCGTCCAGCCGCCGAGGACCAGCAGCAGCGCGGTCCCCGAGCCGATCCCCCCGACGGCGACCAGCCGCATCGCCCCGTCACCGGCACCGGCCTTCCGCCCCTCGGCGGCCTCCCCGGCGACCGGGTCCCCGAGGCCCCCGGTCAGCGCGGCGGCACGGTCCGCGTCACTGATCGTGAAGACGTCCTCCGGCACGGGCCCGCCGTCGTACGCGGGACCCTCGTGCGCCCGCCCGTCCACCCGCACCCGCAGGGTCACCTCGTACGGCCCCCGCCCGAACGGCTCGGCCAGCCGGGTGCTGAGGTGCACGACGAGGTAGTAGTCACCGGCGAACCGTACGGAGGTCACCCCGGCCGGTACGGCGTACCGGTTGGCGTACTCCACCGGCGGCAGCGGGGCGAGCGCGGTGGGCTTGGCGGTGCCGGTGTAGCCGGCGGAGGTGTCGTCGACGGCGCCGCGCACGGGGTTGTAGAGGGAGAGGGTCAGGGCACCGCCGACGTAGCCGTGACCCTGGGCGCCGCCCAGTTCGGCGGAGGCGTGCAGCCGTCGGCCCCAGTCCACCGGGACCTTGTAGAACCGGGTCTGGCCGGGTGCGAGCTCCGTCCGCCAGACGCCCTGGCCCACGGTTCGCGCGGTCGCGAACCCGGTGCCGCCGGAACGTTCACGGGGCCGCCCGGAGGGGGGCTCGGGACTGGCCGGGTCCCAGGCGCGCGGCGGGGTCGTGGAGCCGGCCCGGACCAGGCCCGGTTCCGTCACGGGCGCGATCTCCAGGTCCCACGGCCCGGGTTCGGCCCTCTCGTCCGGGCGCCCGGTGTCGAGACGCTCGACGAGCAGGTAGTACGTGCCGCTGCCCCGGCACAGCGCCTTGCCGGTCTCGCGCTGCCCCAGGGCCGTGACCGGGCGCGGGCTGATCCCGGCGCCGAAGCGCGCGGAGGCGTAGGAGCAGGAGGTGCCGTTCGCGTTCCGGAGCGAGACGCGGATGCCGTCGGTGGCGGAGACGGCGGCGGCGGGGGGCGGTACGGCGGTGACGGGGACGTACGCCGTCTCCGTGGCGGTGAGCCGGAGGCGGTAGTACAGCTTCGCGGCGCGGGGGAGGGTGCTGCGGTAGGTGTGGTGGGCGTCCAGCGGGACGGCGCTCGCGGTGTCCGGCGCACCCGCGACGGTACGGGCGCCGGGCGTGAAGGCGTAGGCATCCCCGTCCCGGGCGCCGGCCGACGGCCCGGCCTCCTCGGCCCGCGCTACGGTCGACGGCCCGGCCTCCTCGGCGCCCGCGCCGGCCACCGGACCGACGAGGGACCACAGTCCCAGCAGCAACACCACCACCGCGCACCGGGCGGCGCCCCCGCGCCCCCACGCCGTACCCCCTCGGCCCCGCACGCGCCACACCCCCACTCGTCGGACCACCGCACCGCGTCGCGGGCTCCATCCTGCCCCGGCGGGCCCTGCGCCATCCGGGCAACGCGTACACCCGTCCGAAACGTCCGGCCCCCGCGGGAGCACGTCCCCTTCCGGCTACCCCGGCCCGCGCGCCCCCGCAACCCGGGACGCCCCCCGACAACGCAGAACCCCGGCCGCTCGGGCGACCGGGGTCTGTACAGATCGGGTATCGGCTTCGACAGGGGGACTCACGAACCCGTGGGCACGGAGTCAGTCGCCTCCGTCCACAGGTCCTGCTCGGCGCGATCCGCCTGGATCTGGCGGTACACGAGGAGCCCGCCGATGGCGGCCAGTGCGACCAGGAGCAGCTTCTTCACCGCGCGACCTCGTCTTTCCTTGACGTAGGGGACCTCTGGCGCCCGACTATACACACCGCCCGATATCGGTCGGTGACCTGCGTCGGTGCCCAACTCCCGCACCCGGCGGCTTAGTAGGCGGGGTCACATGCCGTGCCGTCCGGAGCGTGACCAGGCCCCCACGGACCGTTAATTTGCTCCCTCTTCGGCCGTACTCGTCGCCTTTTAGAGGGCTTTCTCCCTTCTTGCACCCATCCGAGTGGTGTTCATCGGAACATCGACGCGCCACGGGCGTCGGTCCACCACATCGCGACCCTCATACACATCATGAACAAAGTACGCAAATCGCCCAACCCGAAAGTGAGGGGATCATGGCCCGGACCAAGGTCATGAAGATGTGGACCGCCATCGTCACCGCCTTCCTCGCGCTGTGCACGGCGCTCGGCCTCGTCTCCGCCGGCGCCGCCACCGCCACCGCCGCCCCGGCCGGACCCCGGACCGAGAGCGCCGACACCGGCACCGCGCACCGCACGCTCCCGACGATCCCGGTCGCACATCCCTGGGCCTGGTCCCGCGCCAGGGCCCTGCCCCCCACGATGAAGCAGCGGATCCGGGCCGAGGCCCACGGAAAGGCCCCGAGCTGCCGGCACCGGCCGCTGACCGAGACCCAGCAGAGCGAGACGGAACTCCAGCAGCAGACCCGGCCCCGGACCCGGGCCGAGGCGGAGGCACAGAGCCCCGACCACGCCCCGGCGGCGCTCGACTGCTGAGCCCCCGCCCGCCGCAGTACCGCAACGTCTCGACAACAAGGCGACTTGCGTACGCACCAGTCGACACGGAAGACCCCCGGCCGCCCCGGCCGGGGGTCTCGCGCTGTTTCCGGGACCCGCCGGGTGCCCGGACCCGCCGTACGCCATGCTGGCAGCGGCAACAGGCCCCGACCGCACGGAAAGGTGGTGAGCGCTGCCGTGAGCCGGCGCGTCACCGTAGTCACCGCTGTCCACGGCCCGTCCGCCCGGTTCCTGCCGGACGCGTACGCGTCCCTGTGCGCGCAGCGGCTGCCCGCCGGCTGGGAGTGGGAGTGGGTCGTACAGGAGGACGGGACGACGGACCAGGTCCGCCCGTACGTCCCGGACGACGCGCGGGTGTCCTTCCGCCAGGGCCGGCCGGGCGGTCCCGGCGTGGCCCGGACGATCGCGCTGTCCCGCGCCCGGGGCGCCTACGTCAAGGTGCTGGACGCCGACGACCGGCTCACCCCGGGCGCGCTCGCCCGCGACCTGGCCGTCCTGGAGGCGCGTCCCACCGTCGGCTGGGCGACCTCCCGCGTGCTGGACCTGCTCCCCGACGGCACCACGGCCGGCTTCCCCGGCGACCCCGACGAGGGTCCGCTGGAGCGCGGCACCGTCCTCGACCACTGGAAGCGGAACGACTTCCGCCTGCCGGTCCATCCGGCGACCCTGTGCGTACGACGTGAGCTGCTGCTCGCGCTGGGCGGCTGGATGGCGCTGCCGGCCTCCGAGGACACCGGGCTGCTGCTGGCGCTGGACGCGGTGAGCCGCGGCTGGTTCTCGGCGCAGGCCGGTCTGCTGTACCGCAAGTGGGACGGGCAGGTCACGGGCCAGGCCGCCCATGTCGACCCCGCCGAGCGAACGGCCCGTACGGCGGTCGCCGAGGCCCGTGCCCGCGCGCTCGCCGACCTCGGCTGGACCTGCCCGCCGACGGCACCTACGCCTCCGGCGGCCGACTAGCGAACGGCGACCCCCACTGCTCCGGCGCGGCAGCCACTTCCCTCGGCGCGGCGGCCTGTTCCCTCAGCACGATGGCCTGCGAGGGGCACTTCTCGGCCGCCTCCAGGACCGCCTCCCGTATCCGCGGGTCCCCGGCCGTCCGGACGCCTCCGGGGCGCACCACGCCGTAGCCGTCCTCGAACGCGAACACGTCCGGTGCCCGGTGCGCGCACTCGGCCGAGCCGTAGCACAGGGCGCGGTCGATGGAGACCTCCATACGTCCTCCAGCCGTGGGCGGTGACCTTCGGAAGGTCACTGCCCGCCGGACCGCCCTCCCAACCCGCCGAGAGGGCCTACGACCGCCCGCCCGCGGTGGCCGGCCAGTGGGCGACCCGGCGGACGGTGGGCTCGTCGAGCCGGTCGGCCAGGACGCGGACCGCCTCCGCGTCCTCCGGACCGAGGTCGTACAGGCCCGCCCGGTCCAGCCCGGCCAGCAGCACCTGGTGCCGGCGGTCCGTCATACGCTCGGCCGGCCGGGCCCACCCTGTGGATTGACTGGTTCCGATTCCCGCCCGCCCGGCACCGGTCCCTCCCCTCGCGGGGACCGGTGCCGAACGGTGCGGGAACGTCGACCCACGCCATGTCGGCGCGGCGCGGGTCGAAGTGCGAGGACGGTTTCCGGGGCGCTCGCGGGCTCATCCGCCCGGGCGCGGCACAAGGTGGCCGAATTTGACCGAGAACATTCGGCGCCATGGGCTGTCTTTCCGAGCACCGGGCCGGTGGCCTGTCCGGACGGTGTGTGACGAGTCCGCTACCGGGTTCGGATCCTGCCATTTGTCATCGCCGACGAGGAGGTTCCGGACCTCGATCCACCCCTTAACCGCAGGTCAGACGTATAGGGTGAGTTTTCCGGTCCGGACGTCCGACACGCGGGGGAAGTAAGGGGTGGAACCTTGAGTTCCGACTCAGGGGCACGCACAGCCTTCGCCGAGCGGCTCGCGCTGCTCTACAAGGAGGCCGGAAATCCTCCCCTCAAAAGCGTCGCCCAGGCGGTCGTACGGCTCCAGCGGGTCGACGAGCGCGGCCGGCCCGTGCGGGTGTCCGCGCAGCGGATCAGCGACTGGCGGCGGGCCCGGAACGTACCGGCCCAGTTCGCGGCCCTCGCTGCGGTCCTCCACATCCTGATCCCGGAGGCCCGGCGGCTGCGCCCCACCCCCGTCTCGGCCGGCCTGTACGACCTCGCCCACTGGCAGCGGCTGTGGGAGCTGGCCCTGACCGGTCCGGCCGGCGACCGGGCCGCGCCGCCCGCGGAGGAGAACCGGCGGCCACCGGCCCAGGCGCCGCCGGTACCCGGGGGCGTGTGCCCGTACCGGGGCTTGGCCCCGTACCGGCGCGAGGACGCCCGGTGGTTCTTCGGCCGGGAGCGCAGTACGAAGGCCCTCGTCGCCCAGCTCCGCGCGGCCGAGCGGTCCGGCGGCCTGGTCATGCTGGTCGGCGCCTCGGGCGCGGGGAAGTCGTCCCTCCTCAACGCCGGCCTCGTCCCCGCGATCCGGGACGGCGCCCTGAACGACGACACGGCCCCGCCCCCTCCAGTCACTCCCGTCACGGTCACGCCGGTCACCGGCGACCCGCGCGAACCCGCCGAGCGCTCCGAACCCTCCGATCCCTCAGGGCCCCCTGATCCCCCTGAACCCCAGGACCCCATCCTCCAACTCGTCCCCGGCGCCGATCCGCTGGGCGAGCTGGTCCGCCGGATTCCCGAACTGGCCGCCGTCGCCGCCGAGGCACGGCGGGCCGAGCGGGAGGCGGCGCGGAACCCGGCGCTGCCGGGCAGCGACGCCCCGTACGTCACCCGGGCCGTGCGCGCGGCGGTCGCGGCCTGGGCCCGCCGGGCGTTCGCCCCCGGCACCCGGCCGGTCGTCATCGTGGACCAGTTCGAGGAGGCGTTCACCCTCTGCGCCGACGAGGCGGACCGGCGCTCCTTCATCCAGTTCCTGCACGCCGCCTGCACCCCGCCGGCCGGCTCCGCGGACCCCGCGCCGGTCCGTGTCGTCCTCGGCATACGGGCCGACTTCTACGAGCAGTGCCTCGGCTATCCGGACCTGGCCGACGCGCTCCAGCACCGGCACATGGTGCTCGGCCCGCTGACCAGTACCGAGCTGCGCGAGGCGGTGACCGGGCCGGCCAAGGCGGTGGGCCTGGAGCTGGAGCCGGGGCTCACCGAGCTGATCGTGCGCGAGGTGAGCGCCGACGGCCCGCGCGGGGCGCACGACGCGGGCGTGCTCCCCCTGCTGTCGCACGCCCTGCTGGCCACCTGGCAGCGCCGCAAGGCCGGAAAGCTGACGCTGGCCGGCTACCGCGCGGCCGGCGGCATCCAGGGCGCGGTCGCGGCGACCGCCGAACGGGCCTGGTCCGGCCTGGACCCGGCGGCCCGGACCGCCGCCCGCCTGCTGCTGCTGCGGCTGGTCCGGCTCGGCGAGGACACCCAGGCCACCCGGCGGCGCGGCACCCGGCGGCAGCTGGCCGAGGAGTCGGCGGACCCCGGCAAGACGGAGGAGTCGCTGGAGGCCCTGGTGCGGGCCCGGCTGGTGACGCTGGACGCGGACACCGTGGAGATCACCCACGAGGCGCTGCTGCACGCCTGGCCCCGGCTGCGGCACTGGATCGACGAGGGCCGCGGCGACCATCTGCTGCGCCAGCGGCTGGAGGAGGACGGCCGGGCCTGGGAGGACTCGGGCCGGGACAGCTCGCTGCTGTACCGGGGGTCGCGGCTGGAGCAGGCCCGCAGCTGGGCCCGGTCGGCCGGGGACACCTATCTGACCCGCAGCGCGATGGAGTTCCTGGCCGCCTCGGTGCGGCTGCGCAAACGGACGGTGTGGCTGAGCCGGGCCGCGGTGGCGGCGCTGGTGGTGCTGGCCGTGCTGGCCGCCGGTTCCGCCGTGATCGCCTGGAAGCAGCGCGACGACGCCGTGTTCGAGCAGGTCCTCGCCGAGGCCGACCGGGTCCAGCACAGCGACCCGTCGCTGGCCGCCCAGCTGGACCTGGTCGCGCACCAGCTGCGCCCCGGGGACGAGGGCACGTACAGCCGCCTGCTGTCGATCGTGAACGCGCCGCTGGCCACCCCGCTGTCCGGGCACACCGGCGCGGTCTACCTCACCTCCTTCAGCCCGGACGGCCGCACCCTGGCCACGGCCAGCTACGACCGCACGGTCCGGCTGTGGAACGTCGCCGACCCGAACCGCCCGGCACCGCTCGGCAAGCCGCTCACCGGTCACGCCAGCTGGGTGAGCAGCGCCGTGTTCAGCCCGGACGGCCGCACCCTGGCCTCGGCCGGCGACGACGGCACGATCCGGCTGTGGAACGTCACCGACCGCTCGCACCCCGTGCCGCTCGGCGAGCCGCTCACCGGCCACGGGGGCACGATCTACCTGGTGGCGTTCAGCCCGGACGGCCGCACCCTGGCCTCGGCCGGGGAGGACCACACGGTACGGCTGTGGAACATGGCCGACCCGAACCGCCCGGAGCCGCTCAAGACCCTGCGCGGTCACACCGCCGCGGTGCGCTGCGTGACCTTCTCCCCGGACGGGCACACCCTCGCCACCGGCGGCGACGACAACTCGATCCGCCTGTGGGACGTGGCCGACCCGCGCCGGCCGGAGCCGCTGAGGACCCTGCGCGGGCACACGGACCTGGTGCACTCGGTGGCCTTCGCCCCCGACGGGCGCACCCTGGCCAGCGGCAGCGCGGACGACACCATCCGGCTGTGGGACGTACGCCGGCCCGGGCGCGCGACGGCGCTCGGCTCCCCGCTGACCGGGCACACCGGGCCGATCTGGTCGGTGGCGTTCAGCCCGGACGGGGGCCGGCTGGCGGCCGCGAGCGCGGACAGCACGGCCAGCCTGTGGAACGTCGCCGACCCCGCGTCACCGTCCCAGGTCGGCGAGCCGCTCGCGGGCAGCAGCGGGGAGATGTACGCCCTGGGGTTCCGCCCGGACGGCCGTACCCTCGCCACCGGCAGCGGGGACGGCAAGGTGCGGCTGTGGTCGGTCCCGACCTCCGACATGGTCGGCCGCAGCGGGGCGTTCCGGCCGGACGGCCGGGTGCTGGCCACCGCCGCCCGCGACGGCCGGCTGCGGCTGTGGAACGTGACCCGGCCGGGCCGGCCCGTGCTGCTGGGCGAGCCGTTCATGCGGGCCGACGGCGACCAGCGCTCCATGGTGTTCTCGCCCGACGGCCGCGTCCTGGCCGTCCTCACCGGTGTCCGCACGGTGCACCTGTGGGACGTCTCCGACCCCGCCCGCCCGGTCGCCGCGGGCCCGCCGCTGGCCCTGCGGACCCGCTTCATGGGACCGGACGCGCTGGCCTACAGCCCGGACGGGCGCACCCTGGCCACCGCCTACGACGACCGCACCGTCCAGCTGTGGAACGTCACCGACCCCGCGCACGCCGTACCGCTGGGCAGACCGCTCACCGGCCACCGGGGCTATGTCAACGCGCTCGCCTTCAGCCCCGACGGACACACCCTGGCCAGCGGCAGCGCGGACAGCGAGATCCGGCTGTGGAACGTCACCGACCCCGCGCGCACCGTCCCCCTGGGCGCTCCGCTGGCCGAGCACGCGGGCCCGGTGAACGCGCTCGCCTACAGCGCCGACGGGGACACCCTGGCCAGCGGCAGCGACGACGACACGGTCCGCCTGTGGAACGTCACCGACCCCGCGCACGCCGAGCCGCTGGGCAGGCCGCTGACCGGCCACACCGAGGCGGTGACGTCCCTGACCTTCAGCACGGTCGGCCACACCCTGGCCAGCGGCGGCAACGACAACACGGTCCGCCTGTGGAACGTCACCGACCCGGCCCGGACGACCCCGATCGGCCAGTCCATGAGCCCCAACGCCAAGACCGGCCACTTCCTCTCCTTCAGCCCCAACAGCCACGTCCTCGGCGTCTCCAGCGGCACCGACACGGTCCGCCTGTGGAGCCTGGACGAGGACACGGCGATCCGCCACATCTGTTCGGTCACCCGGGGCGTTCTGACGAAGCAGCGCTGGCAGGAGTACCTGCCGCGCCTCTCCTACGACCCTCCGTGCGGTCGATGATCGGCCAACCTGCCTGATTTCCCCTGGACTTGGCCCCACACAACCCACAACCTTGTTACCCTTGGCCATAGCCCGATCGCTGGTGCATCCCCCGTCGCCAGCGGTCGGGCCTTTTGCTTCCCCACCGAAAACCACCCGCACACGCAGAAGACCCCCGGCCCAATGGACCGGGGGTCTTCTCGCTGGTGGGGCTAACAGGCCCCTGGAACGTCGGCCAACTCGTCCCCGCCTCGACTGGCGGTCCGTCGGCGTTCGGCGGTGTCCGCCGCTGTTCGGCCCTGTTGGTGTCAGGTACTGGTGTCACCGAAGAGAGACGCTCTTGACAAAGCCAACACAGCGCACTAGAGCGCGTTGTGAAAGTGGGGGTTGGGCTCACAACGTCCATGAAATCGTGGAGCGGCTACGGACGTTCATCACGTCATGACTCAAAGACCAGCACCTCGCCCACTGTCCGATGAAGCCCTCTCCAACCTGCTTGGCAAGCAGCAGTTCGGCACGCTCGCCACCGTCAAGCGCAGTGGCCACCCCCACCTGACCACCATGGTGTACAGCTGGGACTCCGAGGCCCGCATCGTGCGGTTCTCGACGACGGCCGACCGCATCAAGGTCGGGCACCTGCGACGCGACCCGCGTGCGGCGCTACACGTGCAGGGCGGCGACGTGTGGTCGTTCGCCGTCGCCGAAGGTGAGGCCGAGGTCTCCGAGATCACGACGGTTCCTGGCGATGCGGTCGGTCGGGAACTGCTCGGAATGATCCCGCAGGCCGCGAAGCCGGAGGATGAAGATGCGTTTCTGGAGCATCTTGTTGCTGAGCGCCGAGTGGTCATCCGGTTGAAGGTGGACCGTCTGTACGGAACAGCGCTCGACATCAACGGTTAGGACGTATCGCGTCCGTGCTGGTCATAGCCACTCGTTGATGGCTGCGGCCAGCACGGTCGCGTGATTGCGGACGGCGAGTTTGTCGTACCTCGTGGCACCGGTGAGATGGTCCGTGCGGCCGTCTAGCTGCCCACTTCCTCAACCGACACCCTCCCCAGCTCCCATCCCACGCCACTACGGACCTGCGGGCGGAAACGGCGCCCCCTCCATCCCGGTGCCGGCCGATCCCCCGCCGGAGGCATCGTCTTGAACGTGCCGCGCTATGCGGTGATCGACTCATGGCCACCCGGCCCTATCCACATGTGGGCGCGCGTCGGCGGCGGCAGCGCCGAGCGGGCCGAAGGCAGGAGCGCGGGCGCAGCCAGAGCCGGGAAGCGCGCCCGGCGGAGCGGAGCGCAGCCGGGGCTTGAACCAGTAGAGAAAGTTGTAACTCACTCTTCAGGACGGGGCGTGAAGTCGTGAGCGCATGCCGGGAGCTCGGTGCCCTGGCGGTGTGCGAGGGGCAGGAAGAGCACCGGCTGGATCGTCCAGGTGATGCGGGTGCCGGCGTGGGTCAGGGATACCGTGCAGGGCTCGGCCCGCAGTAGGGCTCGGCGGGTGTCGATCCGGCCGTCATACATCCGCTCCCAGGCTTCGGCAGACGCGTCCGAGTCCAGTGCCGGGGAGATCGTCTGGAGGGCGACCGCTACCCAACGGTCCGCCTGGGGGGCGGAATAGGCGTCGAACGATGCCACCAGCGTCGGCTGCCCCTGCTCGGTCAGGCTCTCCGTCCAGCACTCGCACCAGAAACCCCGCCGGGGCAACCTCACCTGCATCGCGAGCCTCCCAGCCGTGCGTCGGCGGCAGCAGATGGGGGAGGCGGCCTGATGGCCAGGAGGCGGCCCAACAGCGGCGGCACGATCTCCAGGCGGGCGGACGGCCGCTACATGGGACGCGCGTACGTCACCGACACCGACGGCAATCGCGTCCGCAAGACCGTCTACGGCGCCACCTGGGACGAAGCGAACGAAAAGCTCGGCAAGCTCCAGGACCAAGAGCGTCACGGCATCCCGGTTCCTTCACGCGCCTGGTCGGTCGGCGAATGGCTGGACTACTGGATCGAGCACATCGTGCGCCCGAATCGGGAGGACAACACCTACGACAAGTACGAATCCAAGGTGCGTCTCTACATTCGTCCACACCTGGGGAAAAAGCCACTCGCCCGCCTGTCGGCCGCACAGGTGCGAGCCTTCATGGCCACGCTGACCCGGCAGGAGATTCCCGCACCCACTCGGTTCGAGGTGCTTCGTACGCTCCGGAACGCCCTGAACCATGCGATCAAGGAAGAGATCCTGACCCGGAACGTCGCGCTGCCCCCCTCCCGGAGTTCTGCGCCCGTGCTCTGGATGAACGCCGCCAGCTTCAGGAGCTGGAGCGGAAGATCGCCGGTGATCACTGGCACGAGAAACCGGACCATGACGTGATCTTCTCGTCCGAGCACGGCGGTCTGACGGATCCGGTCGGCTTCTCCCGCACCTTTGACCGCCTCGTGAAGCGCGCCGGCGTCCGCCGCATCACGGTCCGGCTCGCCCGGCACACCTGCGGCACCCTGCTCGCCTTCCTGAAGGTGCACCCCAAGGTCGCCCAGGCGATCCTGCGGCATAGCCAGATCAGCAGGACCATGGACGTCTACACCCACGTGGCCGGCGACAGTGAGCGGGAAGCCGTCGCGATGCTCGCCGAGCTGCTGGAGGACCCGCTCATCGGCTGACCGCCGCTGTTGGTGTCAAGCGTGGGTGTCAAAAGACCCCCGGCCCAATGGACCGGGGGTCTTTTCGCTGGTGGGGCTAACAGGATTTGAACCTGTGGCCTCATCCTTATCAGGGATGCGCTCTAACCAACTGAGCTATAGCCCCGCCGCGCTTTGCGGTGTGTGTCCCGCGCGCTGACTCCTGAAGATTAGCGCACGACACCGTCAGTCCCAAAATCGGTTGTCGGGGACCGTCAGGACGCCGCCGGCCGGCGCGTCACTCGTCCTCCGCGAGGGTCAGCTCGATGCCGCCCACGAAGCCCGCGGAGAGGTTGTAGATGAACGCGCCGAGCGTCGCCAGCGCGGTCGCCAGGACCACGTCGATGACCGCGATGACCGACGTGAACGTCAGGACGTGCGGAAGGGACAGGAACGCCTGGAGGTCGAAGCCGTTGGCCTCGTTGGAGCCGGTCGCCTCCGAGATGGTGCCGCCGACCGTCGAGAACACGCCCATCGCGTCCATCACCATCCACAGCACCGCCGAGGCGACGATCGTGCAGATGCCGAACGCGATGGAGAGCAGGAAGCTGACCTTCATCACCGACCACGGGTCGGCCTTGGCCACCCGCAGCCGCGCCTTACGGGTGCGCGGCGCCGTCGGCCGCATCCCCGTGCGCGGCTTGCGGACCGCGCCCTGCGCCGGATAGGCCTGCGGCGGGTGGTACGGAACGGCGGGCTGCTCCGGGTGCCGCTCACCGGGCAGCGGCGACGCCGCACGTGCCTCGCCGGCCGGGCCTCGGGTGTCCGTCACCGTTCCCCCCTGGGATCCAGACGTACGGGAGGAGTCCGTCTCGGACCCCTTCACCGGCTTCAGGTCGGTCGTGTGCGGGTCGCTCGCACTTGCCGCACGCGCGGCGGAGCCACGGCCGCCGCCGTCCGTTTCCGTACCCGTGGAGGTACCGGCCGATCCGGCGCCCGTGGCTCCGCTCACGATGACTCACTCCTCGTGCTACTCGGCCGAGGGTGCCTCACCCTCGTCCGTGCCGGTGGTCGCGGCACCCTCGGCGGTCTCGTCCACGGCCACGTCGCCGTCGACTTCCTCCGCCTCGCGCCCGGCCTCGGCGTTACGTGCGATACCGACCACGGCATCGCGCTTGCCCAGGTTGATCAGTTGGACGCCCATGGTGTCACGGCCCGTCTCCCTGACCTCGCTGACTCGCGTACGAATCACACCGCCGGAGAGGGTGATCGCGAGGATCTCGTCGTGCTCCTCGACAATCAGCGCGCCGACGAGCGAACCACGGTCCTCCACGATCTTGGCGGCCTTGATGCCGAGGCCGCCGCGGCCCTGGACGCGGTACTCGTCGACGGCGGTCCGCTTCGCGTACCCACCGTCGGTGGCAGTGAACACGAACGTACCGGGTCGGACGACATTCATCGAGAGAAGCTCGTCGCCCTCGCGGAAACTCATGCCCTTGACACCGGAGGTGGCGCGGCCCATCGGGCGCAGGGACTCGTCCGAAGCGGTGAACCGGATCGACTGCGCCTTCTTGCTGATCAGCAGCAGGTCGTCCTCGGCGGAGACCAGCTCGGCACCGATCAGCTCGTCGTCGCTGCCGTCCTCGCGCTCGCGCAGGTTGATCGCGATGACACCGCCGGAGCGGGGCGAATCGTAATCCTTCAGTGGCGTCTTCTTGACCAGACCGGACTTGGTCGCGAGGACCAGGTACGGCGCCGCCTCGTAGTCCCGGATCGCCAGGATCTCCGCGATCGCCTCGTCCGGCTGGAAGGCCAGCAGGTTCGCCACGTGCTGGCCGCGCGCGTCCCGGCCGGCCTCGGGCAGCTCGTACGCCTTGGCCCGGTACACCCGGCCCTTGTTGGTGAAGAACAGCAGCCAGTGGTGCGTGGTGGAGACGAAGAAGTGGTCGACGATGTCGTCTTCCTTCAGCTTCGTGCCGCGCACGCCCTTGCCGCCGCGCTTCTGCGCCCGGTAGTCGTCCGTCTTCGTCCGCTTGACGTAGCCGCCGCGCGTGACGGTGACGACGATGTCCTCCTCGGCGATCAGGTCCTCGATGGACATGTCGCCCTCGTACGGGATCAGCTTGGTCTGGCGGTCGTCGCCGTACTTCTCGACGATCGCGGCCAGCTCCTCGCTGACGATCCCGCGCTGGCGGACCGGCGAGGCCAGGATCTCGTTGTACTCGTTGATCTTCGCCTGGAGTTCGTCGTGCTCCTGGACGATCTTCTGCCGCTCCAGGGCCGCCAGGCGCCGCAGCTGCATCTCCAGGATCGCGTTGGCCTGGATCTCGTCGATCTCCAGCAGGTCCATCAGGCCGCCGCGGGCGATCTCGACCGTCTCGCTGCGCCGGATCAGCGCGATGACCTCGTCGATGGCGTCCAGCGCCTTCAGCAGACCGCGCAGGATGTGCGCCCGCTCCTCGGCCTTGCGCAGCCGGAACCTGGTCCGGCGGACGATGACCTCGATCTGGTGCGTCACCCAGTGCCGGATGAACGCGTCCAGCGAGAGCGTGCGCGGCACGCCGTCCACCAGCGCCAGCATGTTGGCGCCGAAGTTCGTCTGCAGGTCGGTGTGCTTGTACAGGTTGTTCAGCACGACCTTGGCGACCGCGTCCCGCTTCAGGACGATCACCAGGCGCTGGCCGGTACGGGACGACGTCTCGTCGCGGACGTCCGCGATGCCGCCGATCCTGCCGTCCTTCACCAGGTCGGCGATCTTCTGCGCGAGGTTGTCCGGGTTCACCTGGTACGGCAGCTCGGTGACCACCAGGCACTGACGGCCCTGGATCTCCTCGACCTCGACCACCGCGCGCATCGTGATGGAGCCGCGCCCGGTGCGGTACGCCTCCTCGATGCCCTTGCGTCCCACGACCAGGGCGCCGGTCGGGAAGTCCGGGCCCTTGATGCGCTCCATGAGCGCGTCCAGCAGCTCCTCGTGGGAGACGTCGGGGTTCTCCAGGTACCACTGGGCGCCGGCCGCGACCTCGCGCAGGTTGTGCGGCGGGATGTTGGTGGCCATGCCGACCGCGATACCGGCCGAGCCGTTGATCAGCAGGTTCGGGAAGCGGGCCGGCAGGACGGTCGGCTCCTGGGAGCGGCCGTCGTAGTTGTCCGTGAAGTCGACGGTCTCCTCGTCGATGTCCCGGACCATCTCCATCGACAGCGGCGCCATCTTGCACTCGGTGTAGCGCATGGCCGCCGCCGGGTCGTTGCCCGGGGAGCCGAAGTTGCCGTTGGAGTCCACCAGCGGCATCCGCATCGACCACGGCTGGGCGAGGCGCACCAGGGCGTCGTAGATGGAGGAGTCGCCGTGCGGGTGGTAGTTGCCCATGACGTCGCCGACGACACGGGCGCACTTGTAGAAGCCGCGCTCGGGGCGGTAGCCGCCGTCGTACATCGCGTACAGCACACGGCGGTGGACGGGCTTGAGACCGTCCCGGACGTCCGGCAGCGCGCGGGAGACGATGACGGACATCGCGTAGTCGAGGTACGAGCGCTGCATCTCCGTCTCGAGCCCGACGGGCTCGACACGCTGGGCGATGACGCCGTCACCTTCGGGGGTGGCGGGGATGTTCTCGTCGGCCATTGCTGGTGAAGATCCTTCCTGGTGCGGTCAGCTGAGACCGACTCAGATGTCGAGGAAGCGGACGTCCTTGGCGTTGCGCTGGATGAACTGGCGGCGGGCCTCCACGTCCTCGCCCATGAGGACCGAGAACAGGTCGTCGGCCTGGGCGGCGTCGTCCAGGGTGACCTGGCCGAGGACCCGGTGCTCCTGGTCCATGGTGGTCACGCGCAGCTCCTCGGCGTTCATCTCGCCGAGACCCTTGAAGCGCTGGATGGAGTCCTCGCGGACGCGCTTGCCGCGCTGGCGGCCCATCTCGATCAGCGCGTCGCGCTCGCGGTCCGAGTAGGCGTACTCCACGTCGTCCCGGCCCCACTTGATCTTGTACAGCGGGGGGCGGGACAGGTACACGTGCCCGGCCTCGACCAGCGGCCGCATGAAGCGGAACAGGAAGGTCAGCAGCAGGGTGCTGATGTGCTGGCCGTCGACGTCGGCGTCCGCCATCAGGATGATCTTGTGATAGCGGAGCTTCTCGATGTCGAAGTCCTCGTGCACACCCGTGCCGAAGGCCGAGATCAGCGCCTGGATCTCCTGGTTCTGCAGGATCTTGTCGATCCGCGCCTTCTCCACGTTCAGGATCTTGCCGCGGATCGGGAGGATCGCCTGGTACTGCGGGTTCCGGCCGGACTTGGCCGAGCCGCCGGCGGAGTCACCCTCGACGATGAAGATCTCGCACTTGGCCGGGTCGTTGGACTGGCAGTCGGCCAGCTTGCCCGGCAGCGACGCCGTCTCCAGCAGGCCCTTGCGGCGGGTCAGGTCGCGCGCCTTGCGGGCCGCCACGCGCGCGGTGGCCGCCTGGATGCCCTTGCGGACGATGTCCGCGGCCTCGACCGGGTTGCGGTCCAGCCAGTCGTTGAGGTGTTCGTAGACCGCCTTCTGCACGAAGGTCTTGGCCTCCGTGTTGCCCAGCTTGGTCTTCGTCTGGCCCTCGAACTGCGGCTCGCTCAGCTTGACCGAGATGATCGCGGTCAGACCCTCACGGATGTCGTCGCCGGTGAGGTTGTCGTCCTTCTCGCGCAGCAGCTTCTTGTCGCGGGCGTACTTGTTGATCAGGCTGGTCAGCGCCGCGCGGAAGCCCTCTTCGTGGGTGCCGCCCTCGTGGGTGTGGATGATGTTCGCGAAGGAGTACACGCCCTCGCTGTAGCCACTGTTCCACTGCATGGCGACCTCGAGGGACAGGCTCTTGTCCTTGTCCTCGGCCTCCAGCGAGACGACCGTCGGGTGCACCGCGTCCCCCTTGCGGGAGTTGAGGTACTTCACGAAGTCGACGATGCCGCCCTCGTAGTGGTACGTGACGGTCTTGACCTCGGCCTTCTCGTCGGCGCCCGCCTCGTCCGCGCCGCTGGTGGCCTTGGCCGACTCGCGCTCGTCGGTGAGCCGGATCGTCAGGCCCTTGTTGAGGAACGCCATCTCCTGGAAACGCCGGGACAGCGTCTCGAAGGAGTACTCGGTGGTCTCGAAGATCTCCGGGTCGGCCCAGAAGGTGACCGACGTGCCGGTCTCCTCGGTCGCCTCGTGCTTGACCAGCGGGGCCGTCGGCACGCCCATCTTGTAGTCCTGCGTCCAGCGGTGGCCGTCCGTCCTCACCTCGACGGCGACCTTCGTGGACAGCGCGTTCACCACGGACACGCCCACACCGTGCAGACCGCCGGAGACGGCGTAGCCGCCGCCGCCGAACTTGCCGCCCGCGTGCAGCACGGTCAGCACGACCTCGACGGCCGGCTTGCCCTCGGAGGGCACGATGCCCACCGGGATGCCGCGGCCGTTGTCGTCGACGCGCACACCGCCGTCGGCGAGGATCGTCACGTCGATGGTGTCCGCGTAGCCGGCCAGCGCCTCGTCGACCGAGTTGTCGACGACCTCGTACACCAGGTGGTGCAGACCGCGCTCGCCCGTGGAGCCGATGTACATGCCGGGCCGCTTGCGGACCGCGTCCAGCCCTTCGAGCACGGTGATGGCACTGGCGTCGTACGAGGCTGAGGCCGCGCCGGACTCGGTGGCCTCGCCGTTCACGCCGGCGTCGGTGGACGGGATGTTCTCGTTGGGGTTGCCGGAATCGGCCACGAAGCGCCCTTTCTGGCACAGCACGAGCCGGGCTCGTCGGCAGGTTGCCGGAGCGGCTGCGGCATGTTGCGTTGGTAAGCCTTGATCAGCGTTGCTCAGCTTTTCCCGGGCGGTCCCCACGTTGGGGCGGGATTGTCTTCCAGTCTACCGGTAGCACTGACATCGATGGGGGTTTGCGGGCACCTCAGCTCCCATGTGCCGCCCTGAACCGGTCTCGGCCGGGTCCCGATATACGGATGGGGGCTCCAAGGGGCTCACAGCGGCACTCAGCGCTTCGCGTCGTCAACCCGTGGCTACTGGCGGGTCAGAAGGCCGTCGGCGGGCGATCCGGGGACGATCCGGACCCGGTCCCCGCCGCCTCGTACGGCCACGACGGCCTCCCCGTGCGCCCTCGCGGACGTGAGGTACGTCACCCGTACGTATCGCCGGGCCCGGTGCTGCCCGGCGCCCGCAGCGGGCCGTAGCGGCGGGCCGGGCCGCCCGGGTTGAGCACCTTGATCATCCGCACGCTGCCCTGCCCGAGATCCTGGTTGAGCCGGGCCACCAGCGCGGGCGCGAGGTGCCGCAGCTGGGTCGCCCAGGCCGTGGAGTCGCAGGCCACGACCAGCACCCGCTCGTCCTCGTCGTACCGCTGCGGCACACAGTGCTTGGCCAGGTCCTCACCGACGATCTGCGGCCAGCGGCCCATCACCCCGCCCACCGCGGCGGGCGTCTCCCAGCCGCGCTCGGTGATCAGCCGGCTGATCGCCGCCCCCAGCTTCTGCGGATCGCGTCCGTCGGCGCGGGCACCGGAGCGCAGGCCGCCGCCGCGCCGGGCCTGCTTCTTCTGCCGTGCCGCGTCCCCACGCGCGCGTGCCTGCTCCCTCGCCGCGCGCAACGCCACGCGCGCGAGGTCGACACCGGAGGGCTCCTTGGCGTTCGCCGCCTTCGGGGCGCCCGGGGCTTTCGGGGTGTTCGGTGCGGGGTCCTCGGGGTTCATACGCGCTCCACCGTCCCGCCGGCCACCGCGTACCGGGCGCCGGCCAGCACATGGGGTACGTCGTCGTCCACGGCGGCGGTGACCAGCACCTGCTCGCCGGGGGCGACCAGTTCCGCCAGCCGTTCCCGGCGGCGGGCGTCCAGTTCCGCGAAGACGTCGTCCAGGATCAGCACCGGCTCGTTGCCCTCCGCGCGCAGCAGGTCGTACGAGGCCAGCCGCAGGGCGAGGGCGTAGGACCAGGACTCGCCGTGCGAGGCGTAGCCCTTGGCGGGCAGCTGCCCGAGTTTCAGCACCAGGTCGTCCCGGTGCGGACCGACCAGGGTGACGCCCCGCTCGATCTCCTGCTTGCGCGCCTCGGCGAGGGCCGCCATCAGCTGTTCGTACAGCTCCTCGCGGGTGTGGGCCTCGCCCGGCGCCGACGGCTTGTACTCCAGCGCCACCGGACCGCCGCCCGGGGCCAGCTGTTCGTAGGCCTTGTCGGCCAGCGGCTGGAGCGCCGCGACCAGGTCGAGCCGCTGCACGAGCACCTCGGCGCCCGCCCGCGCCAGATGCTGGTCCCAGACGTCGAGCGTGGACATGTCCATGGACCGCCCACCGTGCCGGCGCGCGAGCGCGGCCGACTTCAGCAGGGTGTTGCGCTGCTTGAGCACCCGCTCGTAGTCGGAGCGCACGCCCGCCATCCGCGGGGACCGCGCGGTGACCAGCTCGTCGAGGAACCGCCGCCGCTCACCCGGGTCGCCCTTGACGAGGGCGAGGTCCTCGGGCGCGAACAGCACGGTCCGTACGATCCCCAGCACGTCCCGCGGTCTGACCTGCGAGGACCGGTTGATACGGGCGCGGTTGGCCTTGCCCGGGTTCAGCTCCAGCTCGATCAGCTGCTGCCGGTCGCCCTGGCGGACCTGGGCCCGCACGATCGCCCGCTCGGCGCCCATGCGCACCAGCGGCGCGTCGGAGGCGACGCGGTGGCTGCCGAGCGTGGCCAGGTATCCGACCGCCTCCACCAGGTTGGTCTTGCCCTGCCCGTTGGGGCCGACGAAGGCGGTGACGCCCGGGTCGAGCGGGACCTCGGCCCGGGCGTACGAGCGGAAGTCGGCCAGCGAAAGATGCGTGACGTGCATGGTCGTCCCGCCGACCTCCCTGCTTGTGCTGCGGCTTACTTCTTCTCTACGGCGTGACCGCCGAACTGGTTGCGCAGCGCGGCGATCATCTTCATCTGCGGCGAGTCCTCCTGCCGGGAGGCGAACCGCGCGAACAGCGAGGCGGTGATCGCCGGCAGCGGCACGGCGTTGTCGATGGCCGCCTCCACCGTCCAGCGTCCCTCGCCGGAGTCCTGTGCGTAACCGCGCAGGGCGTCCAGGTGCTCGTCCTCGTCGAGGGCGTTGACCGCGAGGTCCAGCAGCCAGGACCGGATGACCGTGCCCTCCTGCCAGGAGCGGAAGACCTCGCGGACGTTCTCCACGGAGTCGACCTTCTCCAGCAGCTCCCAGCCCTCGGCGTAGGCCTGCATCATGGCGTACTCGATGCCGTTGTGGACCATCTTCGCGAAGTGGCCCGCGCCGACCTTGCCCGCGTGCACCGAGCCGAAGTCGCCCTCCGGCTTCAGGGCGTCGAAGATCGGCTGCACCTTGGCGACGTTCTCCGCGTCGCCGCCGTACATCAGCGCGTACCCGTTCTCCAGGCCCCACACGCCGCCGGAGACACCGCAGTCGACGAAGCCTATGCCCTTGGCGGCCAGCTCCTCGGCGTGCCGCTCGTCGTCGGTCCAGCGGGAGTTTCCGCCGTCCACGACCACGTCGCCGGGCTCCAGCAGCTCGGCGAGCCGGTCGATGGTCGACTGGGTGGGCTCGCCGGCCGGGACCATCACCCAGACCACGCGCGGGCCGCTGAGCTTGCCCACAAGCTCTTCCAGGCTGTGGACATCCGCGACGTCAGCGTTGCGGTCGTACCCGATGACGGTGTGGCCCGCGCGGCGGATCCGCTCGCGCATGTTGCCGCCCATCTTGCCGAGGCCGACGAGACCGAGCTCCATCAGTTGTGTTCCTTAGGTTGCTGTGTGGCGTGAGAGGCACCGAGGTGCCGAGCCGAGCCTAAACCCGGACGCTCACGCACAGCTGTGGGCATACGCGCTCATGCGAGACCCGCGCTGACCTGCGGAAACGTAGTTCCTCGCGGTCGTGGGCCACCCATGAGCGGGTCCGCCGCACCACCCGGCCACGGTGCCGGGCTTCCACAGGGACGCCCGGCACCGTGCACACCTGTGGAAAACGTCAGCCGCTGAGCCGGACCGGCATGATCAGGTACTTGTACGCGTCGTCGGCCTCCGCGTCCACCGCCGGCTTCCCGCTGAGCAGCGCCGGCTTCGTGGACGTGGTGAACGACAGCTGCGCCACCGGCGAGTCGATCGCGCTCAGGCCGTCCAGCAGGAACGTCGGGTTGAAGGCGATCGAGATGTCGTCGCCCTCCAGCTGGGCGTCGACCCTTTCCACAGCCTGTGCGTCGTCGCTGGACCCGGCCTCCAGGATCAGCACGCCCTGCTCGAAGCTCAGCCGCACCGGGGTGTTCCGCTCGGCGACCAGGGCCACACGCTTGACCGCCTCGACGAACGGCGCGGTCTCGATCACGGCGACGGAGTTGAACTCGGTCGGGAACAGCGTCCGGTACTTGGGCAGGTCGCCCTCCAGCAGACGCGTGGTCGTACGCCGTCCGGCGCCCTCGAAACCGATCAGGCCCTCACCGGCACCGGCACCGGCCAGCGCCAGCGTGACGCTGTCCCCGGCACCGAGCGACTTGGCGGTGTCCAGCAGCGTCTTGGCCGGGACCAGGGCGACGGCGGAGGCGTCGGGGTTCTCCGGCTTCCACAGGAACTCGCGGACCGCGAAGCGGTAGCGGTCGGTGGAGGCCAGGGTGACCGTGTCGCCCTCGATCTCGATGCGCACACCGGTGAGCACCGGCAGCGTGTCGTCACGGCCGGCGGCGATGGCCACCTGGGAGACGGCCGCGGCGAAGACCTCGCCGGGGACGGTGCCGGTCGCGTTCGGCATCTGCGGCAGGGCCGGGTACTCCTCCACAGGCAGGGTGTGGAGGGTGAACCGGGAGGTGCCGCAGACCACGGTCGCCCGTACACCGTCTGTGGAAATCTCCACCGGCCGGTTGGGGAGGGCGCGCGAGATGTCGGCGAGCAGCCGGCCGGAGACCAGGACGGTGCCCTCCTCCTCGACCTCCGCCTCGACGTTCACCCGCGCGGAGACCTCGTAGTCGAAGCTCGACAGACTCAGCTGGCCGTCCTCGGCCTTGAGCAGCAGGCCGGCGAGGACAGGCGCCGGCGGACGGGCCGGGAGGCTGCGTGCCGCCCAGGCCACTGCCTCCGCGAGTACGTCGCGTTCCACCCGGATCTTCACCGTAAGCCGCCTCCTGCTGTTGCTACTGAGTCCTCCGACTCGGTGTCACCGCCCCCTGGGACGGGAAGGACACCGGGGACCAGTCTGACGCACGGCACTGACAGTAGGTGCCCGTCGGGGTCAAGTCGGTCCGAGCGGCAGCCGGGCGCGAGAGGGCGAGTTGTGCACAGCCCCCGCTTCAAAACGATTGCCGAGCTCTCTCTAGTCGGGAGTAGTAGTAGGGCCTGTGGATACGGTGGATAACCACGTTTGCCCAGCTCAGCGCGGGTTTTTTATCCACCGCCCCTGTGGGTGGAGCCGGTGGACAACCTGGGCCCTCTGTGGAGAACGGAAAGTTCTGCACACACCGCCCACAGGCTGAGGGCAGTTCTCCCCAGCTGTGTCCCCAGGAATACCCAGGTTTCCCACAACCCAATCCGGCAGCTTCCTGTGACGCCTTTCACTCGACGCGGTGAGCGGGGGCGTCGGGTTGCCGAACAGTGGACAGCCATGTGGAGAAGCCCGGGTTCGCTGGGGACAACCGCCCCCAGCCTGTGGGGTACCGGTGGAAAACGCGACGTCCGGCCTGGGGACGACGTAGTTATCCACAGTCTGTGGAGATCGTTTGTCCACGATTCCACAGGCCCGTGAGCTGGGTGGATGCGCTGGAGCCAGCCTCCCTGTGGACGCAGTTCGGGACAACTTCGCAGTCCCCAGTCTGTGGACGGAAGAAAGTCGCCGAATCTGTGGAGGAAGGCCGTAACCAGGCAGGTAATCGAACAAGGGATGACGGGGAGGAAACGGCTCGCGGGGTCGCATCCGGCGCTTCGGACGCGTGTTGAGGTCGTCGGAGGGCGGTCGGAGGGGTGCCGGAGGCGGTCCGAGGGCCGTCCAAGGGGTGCGAAAGGGTTGCCTGGCTCGCCGTCGGCGCCGCGTGGGATGCGGCCGGCCGCGTTCGGGCGCCGCCGCGTTCGGGCGCCGCGGCGCGCGGGACGTCCTCGGTACCGGAGCCGTCGGTGCGCCTCCGTGGGCCTCTATGGGCCTCCATGCGCCGGGAACGTCGGAGGGCGCCCCGGAGGCGGTGTGTGCCCCGGGGCGCCCTCCGCGCCCGCGTACGGCCGGCTCAGCCGTTCTTGATGCGGTTGGTCAGCTCGGTGACCTGGTTGTAGATCGAGCGCCGCTCGGCCATCAGCGCGCGGATCTTGCGGTCGGCGTGCATCACGGTCGTGTGGTCCCGGCCGCCGAACTGCGCGCCGATCTTCGGCAGCGACAGGTCCGTCAGCTCGCGGCACAGGTACATCGCGATCTGCCGCGCGGTCACCAGCGCGCGCCCGCGCGAGGTGCCGCACAGGTCCTCCACCGTCAGCCCGAAGTAGTCCGCGGTGGCCGCCATGATCGCCGTAGCGGTGATCTCCGGCGCGCTGTCCTCGCCGCCGGGGATGAGGTCCTTCAGGACGATCTCGGTCAGGCCCAGGTCCACCGGCTGCCGGTTGAGCGACGCGAACGCCGTCACCCGGATCAGCGCGCCCTCCAGCTCACGGATGTTCCGCGAGATCCGGGAGGCGATGAACTCCAGCACCTCCGGCGGCGCGTTCAGCTGCTCCTGGACCGCCTTCTTGCGCAGGATCGCGATCCGCGTCTCCAGCTCGGGCGGCTGGACGTCGGTGATCAGGCCCCACTCGAAACGGTTGCGGAGCCGGTCCTCCAGCGTGACCAGCTGCTTGGGCGGCCGGTCGCTGGAGAGCACGATCTGCTTGTTGGCGTTGTGCAGCGTGTTGAAGGTGTGGAAGAACTCCTCCTGCGTCGACTCCTTGTCCGCGAGGAACTGGATGTCGTCGACGAGCAGGATGTCCATCTCGCGGTAGCGCTTGCGGAAGCTGTCGCCCTTGCCGTCGCGGATGGAGTTGATGAACTCGTTGGTGAACTCCTCCGAGCTGACGTACCGCACCCGCGTGCCCGGGTACAGGCTGCGCGCGTAGTGGCCGATGGCGTGCAGCAGATGGGTCTTGCCGAGCCCGGACTCCCCGTAGATGAACAGTGGGTTGTACGCCTTCGCGGGCGCCTCGGCGACCGCGACCGCCGCCGCGTGCGCGAAGCGGTTGGAGGCGCCGATCACGAACGTGTCGAACAGGTACTTGGGGTTCAGGCGCGCGGTCGGCTCGCCGGGGCCGCTCGCGGGCGCCGGCTGCGCGGCCAGCGGGCCGGGGGCGCCGGTGGGCCCGTCCGGACGGCCGGGGCCGCCGCGGTGGGCCGCCGGATCGGGCAGCTCACGGCGGACCGGGTCGCGCTGGTCGTACTCGGTCCGGGACGGGTCGTACTCGCCCCGCGCGGAGTCGTAGTCGCCGCGCTGCTGCTGGTACGGCGGCCGGTCCGTGCCCTGCGGGCGGTAGTCCTGGGACGGCGCGCCGTACGCGTCCGCGCCGGATCCGTAGCCGTCCTGGGAGGACGGCGAGGCGTACGGGTCCCGCTCGGGAAAGCCGAGCCGGGGCTGCTGCCAGGCGTAGTCGTCCTGCCCGGGGCGCGGCCAGGCGCCGGGCTCGGGCCGCTGGTACTCGGACGGGTAGACCGGGCGGACCGTGGGGAGCTGGTCGGAGCGGCCGGCCGGGGGCTGCTCGGAGTGCTGCTCGCCGCCCGGCTGCTCGCCGCCACGGGGCCGTCCGTAGCCCTCGTACGGCCCCGAGGGCAGCTCCGGTTCCTCGTAGCGCGGGTTCGCCGGCTGCTGGACGGGAGGCGCCGGGGGCTCGCCCGCGGAGTCGTCCACGGTGATCGCGATGCGGATGGGGCGGCCGCACTCCCGGCTCAGGGTCTCGCTGACGACGGGCGCCAGACGGCCCTCCAGAACGCCCTTCGCGAATTCGTTCGGCACGGCGAGAAGGGCGGTGTCCGCGACCAGCGCGAGCGGCTGGCAGCGCCGGATCCAGTGCTCGTCCTTGGCCTCCACACCCTGTCCGCGGCCCTCGCCGAGCAGCTGTTCCAGTACTCGCGGCCACACTGCGGCAAGATCGGCAGGTACGTCAGCCACAGGGCACGCTCTCTCACAGGTCCCACGAACGTGTGGTTCGGGGACGGGTCGGGATGAAAATCGGGTCGGGCGGGGATAAGGGAACGAATCGGAGTCCAGCCACGGTAGTCAGCGCGGCGGGTGCGGTTCAAGTTGTTGTCCCCAGCCTGTGGACAGTGTCTCCCGGCAGCCCTCGGTTTGACCGGACGGCTCGGCCCCGCGTACCGTAACCAGGTCGAGTTGTCGATGGCTGCTGCCGCCTGCCTCCGATGGGCACAGGTCACGTCAGGTGATCGGGAAGCGGTGCACTCGGGCGTGACGCGAGCTACTCGTGGGCGCACGGTGACAGCCAGGACGGCACCCCGCCACTACCGATTTTCTGGAGCCCCCGAGTGAGCAAGCGCACCTTCCAGCCGAACAACCGTCGTCGCGCGAAGACCCACGGCTTCCGGCTGCGTATGCGCACCCGTGCCGGCCGCGCGATTCTCGCGTCCCGCCGTAGCAAGGGTCGCGCCCGTCTGTCCGCCTGATCCCGGTCAGGTCATGACATCGTGCTGCCCACCGAGAACCGGCTGAGGCGGCGCGAGGACTTCGCGACCGCGGTACGACGAGGGCGCCGGGCAGGCCGCCCGACGCTCGTCGTCCACCTTCGAAGCGGTGCCACGGACCCGCACGCGCCTGGGGAGAGCGCTCCCCCGACGCGTGCGGGTTTCGTCGTCAGCAAGGCCGTGGGTGGTGCGGTCGTGCGCAACAAAGTGAAGCGCAGACTGCGCCATCTGATGCGTGACCGAGTCGGCCTGTTCCCCCCCGGTAGCCTGGTAGTCGTACGAGCGCTGCCCGGAGCGGGCGACGCAGACCACGCACAGCTGGCCCGAGACCTGGACGCCGCCCTTCAGCGGCTACTGGGAGGGGGCGCGCGATGAAGTACCCGCTGCTGGCTCTGATCAAGCTGTACCAGTGGACGATCAGTCCGCTGCTGGGGCCGGTATGCAAGTACTACCCGTCGTGCTCCCATTACGGCTACACGGCCATCGACCGGCACGGTGCCGTCAAAGGGACCGCACTGACCGCCTGGCGCATCCTCCGGTGCAATCCGTGGTCGCCGGGTGGCGTGGACCATGTTCCGCCGCGTAAGCGTCCGCGGTGGCACGAAATGCTGCGCGACGCCTGGCGCGCACGCAGGGGCGGGTCCTCCGCCGCCGAAACGGCCACCGAAGCGAAGCCACCAACGGAGTCTCCTTCGAGCCCGGCCGCAGAGACCTCGTCCCATGCCCAAGGAGCATGATTAGTGGACACGATTGCCAGCCTTTTCAGTTTCATCACCTGGCCCGTCTCCTGGGTCATCGTCCAGTTCCACAAGGTGTACGGGGCGATCTTCGGACCTGACACCGGGTGGGCCTGGGGCCTGTCCATCGTGTCGCTGGTGATCCTGATCCGCATCTGCCTGATCCCGCTCTTCGTGAAGCAGATCAAGGCGACCCGCGCGATGCAGACGCTCCAGCCGGAGATGAAGAAGATCCAGGAGCGCTACAAGAACGACCGGCAGCGCCAGTCCGAAGAGATGATGAAGCTGTACAAGGAGTCGGGTACCAACCCGCTCTCCTCGTGCCTTCCCATCCTGGCGCAGTCCCCGTTCTTCTTCGCCCTGTACCACGTGCTCGCCGGCATCGCGTCGGGCAAGAAGATCGGCGTCATCGATGCCGACCTGCTCGAGAGCGCGCGGAACGCCCACATCTTCGGCGCCCCGCTGGCCGCCAAGTTCTTCAGCAGCGACAGCCAGGTCAGCGCCCTGCACGCCTCGCTGACCGACGTCCGCATCGTGACCGCGATCATGATCGTGCTGATGTCGGCGTCGCAGTTCTACACGCAGCGCCAGCTGATGACGAAGAACGTCGACACCACCGTGAAGACGCCGTTCATGCAGCAGCAGAAGATGCTGATGTACGTCTTCCCGATCATGTTCGCCGTCCTCGGTGTGAACTTCCCGGTCGGTGTCCTCATCTACTGGCTGACCACCAACGTGTGGACCATGGGCCAGCAGATGTACGTCATCCACAACAACCCGACCCCGGGTTCCAAGGCCCAGGCCGCCTACCTGGAGCGCCTGACCAAGCACGTCACGCAGCACGGCAAGATCCGCCGGCGCAGCGAGAAGGCCATCGTCAAGGCGATCGTCGCCAAGGGCCGCGACCGCAACGAGTTCGAGCGCAAGTTCGTCAACGCGCTCAACAAGGCCGGTCTCGCCGCCCAGGCCGACGGCACCGTGACGAAGAGCGTGGCCCAGGCCGCGGCACAGACCGAGGACGGCGCTGCCGCCGGTACCGACTCGGCCACCGCCGCCCGGCGCCAGCAGCCCAAGCGCCAGAGCAAGTCCCAGCGCCAGTCCGGCGGGACCAAGACGGGTGACTCCCCGTCGCTGGAGAAGTCCGACGCACCGCAGGACGCCAAGCCCGCGGCTGCCAAGCAGCCCCAGAAGTCCGGCTCCGGCACCCGCAGCAAGGCCCAGTCCGGCCAGCGCAAGGGTGGCCCGCAGCGGCCCAAGTCCCCGTCCAAGAAGTAAGAAGGAGCCCATCCCGTGACGGAAGGCACCACCTCCGCCGCTGCCGAGGGTGCAGACACCCTCACCCGCCTGGAGCAGGAGGGTGAGATCGCGGCGGACTACCTGGAGGGTCTGCTGGACATCGCCGACCTCGACGGCGACATCGACATGGATGTCGAGGCCGACCGCGCCTCCGTGTCGATCATCAGCGACACCGGCAGCCGCGACCTGCAGAAGCTGGTCGGCCGGGACGGCGAGGTGCTGGAGGCGCTGCAGGAGCTGACGCGGCTGGCCGTGCACCGGGAAACCGGTGACCGCAGCCGGCTGATGCTGGACATCGCGGGCTACCGCGCCAAGAAGCGCTCCGAGCTGTCCGAGCTGGGCGCCAAGGCCGCCGCCGAGGTGAAGAGCACCGGCGAGCCCGTGAAGCTCAAGCCGATGACCCCGTTCGAGCGCAAGGTCGTGCACGACGCGGTCAAGGCCGCGGGGCTGCGCAGCGAGTCCGAGGGCGAGGAGCCGCAGCGGTTCGTCGTCGTGCTGCCCGCCTGATCGGCCCCCGTTCCACCGGCCCCGTCTGTTGAGCAGGCGGGGCCGAACTTTGTCAGCCTGGTAGTTCTGGTGGCCGGTGCGCGAAGCGCCGGCGCTGTACGGAAGGACGGTCCCCGTGACGGAGGCAGCGGAGCTTCCCCCCGCGCCCGAGCAGGCGCGGGAAGTGTTTGGTGAGCGCTTCGCCGATGCGGTCCGCTATGCGGAGCTGCTCGCCGAGGCAGGCGTGCAGCGCGGCCTGATCGGTCCGCGGGAAGTGCCCCGCCTGTGGGAGCGGCACCTGCTGAACTGTGCGGTGCTCTCCGAGGCCGTTCCGGAGGGGGTGACGGTATGCGACGTCGGCTCCGGTGCGGGGCTGCCGGGCATCCCGCTGGCCCTGGTCCGCGACGATCTCAACATCACCCTGCTGGAACCCCTGCTGCGGCGCACCAACTTCCTCACCGAGGTCGTCGAGCTGCTCGGCCTGGACCATGTCACCGTCGTGCGCGGCCGGGCCGAGGAGGTCATGGGCAAGCTGCCGCCGGTCCACGTGGTGACGGCACGGGCCGTGGCCCCGCTGGACCGCCTGGCCACCTGGGGCATTCCGCTGCTGCGCCCGTACGGCGAGATGCTCGCGCTCAAGGGGGACACCGCCGAGGAGGAGCTGAAGGCGGCGGCCACCGCGCTGAGCAAGCTGGGGGCGGTGGAGACGTCCATCCTGCATGTGGGTGAGGGCGTGGTGGACCCGATGTCCACCGTGGTGCGGGTCGAGGTCGGGGAGAGCCCGGGCGGTGTGCGCTTCGCCGCCAAGCGGGCCAAGGCCGCCCGCACGGGTCGGGCCCGGCGACGCCGGTGAGCCGGAGGACGGGTGTGCGCCGGTGGGCTGTAGGGGTCGGCCGGCGCTGACCCGTCCTGACGACGGAACGTACTCCACACAAGCTGCCGAACCCGGGCGAGCCGGAGTGTCGCAAAGGTCCGGTCGCAGCGGCTGTGCATCGTGTTTCACGTGAAACGTCGCTCACTGCTGCACGGCATCATCAGTCGTGGCCGCGCTGCGGCCGAACCGCGCGACCGGAAGCCCCTCGGCGCACTCGGAGAGGACCCCGTTTCCCCGGAGGTCCTGCCCCGCTCCGCGGGGGCTTCGCCCCGCTCCTCGGAGATTCCGCCCCGCTTCCTGGAAAACTCGTCCCTCTCCAGGGGCACGGAGTTGTCCACAGAGGTGGATTTCTCCACAGATGGCCAGGCCTCACTGGTTCACGACCCCGAAGACATGGGAGGCTCTGTTCATCGCGAGCCTGAAGTCGAGGAGAGTGAATCCTTGCGGTCCGACGCCAACATCGCGGGACCGATGACCGATCCGGTCCCCGGTCCCCGTACCGAGTCGATGGGAGCGGATGTTTCACGTGAAACACCGCCCCCGATGGACGACACTCCCATCGGTCGAGCTGCCCAACTGGCGGTGGAGGCTCTCGGCCGCGCCGGCGCAGGCCTGCCGCGACCGGAGCAGACCCGAGTCATCGTGGTCGCCAACCAGAAGGGCGGCGTGGGCAAGACGACGACAACCGTCAACCTTGCCGCCTCGCTGGCTCTGCACGGTGGCCGGGTCCTGGTGATCGACCTCGACCCGCAGGGCAACGCGTCCACCGCCCTCGGGATCGACCATCACGCCGAAGTGCCTTCCATCTACGACGTGTTGGTGGAGAGCAAGCCTCTTGCCGAGGTGGTCCAGCCCGTCATCGATGTCGAGGGCCTCTTCTGCGCCCCGGCCACCATCGATCTCGCCGGTGCGGAGATCGAGCTGGTGTCCCTGGTGGCCCGGGAGAGCCGGCTGCAACGGGCCATCCAG
Organism: Streptomyces sp. DSM 40868; assembly: GCF_011820545.1. Lineage (NCBI taxonomy): Bacteria > Bacillati > Actinomycetota > Actinomycetes > Kitasatosporales > Streptomycetaceae > Streptomyces > Streptomyces sp. DSM 40868. The sequence goes on along the minus strand of NZ_CP050504.1, from coordinate 4,474,817 downwards.
GCGTACGAGCAGCCGTTGGACTACATCCTCATCGACTGCCCGCCCTCGCTGGGCCTGTTGACGGTCAACGCGCTTGTCGCGGGCGCCGAAGTACTGATCCCGATCCAGTGCGAGTACTACGCGCTGGAGGGCCTCGGTCAGCTCCTGCGCAACGTCGACCTGGTGCGGGGGCACCTCAACCCCGCCCTGCATGTGTCGACCATCCTGCTCACCATGTACGACGGCCGGACGCGTCTCGCCTCCCAGGTCGCGGAAGAGGTGCGCAGTCACTTCGGTGAAGAGGTGCTGCGGACGAGCATTCCCCGCTCGGTCCGTATCTCCGAGGCACCGAGTTACGGGCAGACGGTGCTGACCTACGATCCAGGATCGAGCGGTGCCCTCTCGTACCTTGAGGCGGCCCGGGAAATCGCGCTGAGGGGCGTCGGCATCAGCTATGACGCGAGCCAGGCCCACATCGGCGCCCAGAAAGACCAGAGCATGGTGGAGGGGATTCAGTGAGCGAGCGACGGAGGGGTCTGGGCCGTGGTCTCGGCGCACTGATCCCCGCTGCCCCGACCGAGAGGACGCCGGCCTCCGCGGCGCTGGGGGGTGGAGGCTCCACCTCCCCCGCGGCCGTCCCGGTGCTGACCGGCGACCGCGGAGTGGCCGCGGCCAAGGTGGCCACGCTGCCGCCCGCCGCACAGGACATCGAGGCGGTTCCGGCGAGCCCCGCCGTCGAGGTGCCGGCAGCCCCGGTGGGCGCCCACTTCGCCGAGATCCCCCTGGACGCCATCACACCGAACCCGCGCCAGCCGCGCGAGATCTTCGACGAGGACGCGCTTCAGGAGCTGGTCACCTCCATCAAGGAGGTCGGCCTTCTGCAGCCCGTCGTGGTGCGGCAGCTGGGGCCCGGCCGGTATGAGCTGATCATGGGCGAGCGCCGCTGGCGCGCGTGCCGTGAGGCCGGTCTCCAGGCCATCCCGGCCATCGTGCGGGCCACGGAGGACGAGAAGCTCCTCCTGGACGCACTGCTGGAGAACCTGCACCGTGCGCAGCTGAACCCGATCGAAGAGGCCGCTGCCTACGACCAGCTGCTGAAGGACTTCAACTGCACCCACGACCAGCTGGCCGACCGGATCGGGCGCTCCCGCCCGCAGGTCTCCAACACGCTGCGTCTGCTGAAGCTGTCGCCGACCGTTCAGAAGCGGGTGGCCGCCGGGGTGCTCTCGGCCGGTCACGCCCGGGCGCTGCTGGCCGTGGAGGACTCCGAGGAACAGGACAGGCTGGCCCATCGGATCGTCGCCGAGGGCCTGTCGGTGCGGTCCGTGGAAGAGATCGTGACCCTGATGGGCTCACGGCCTCAGAAGGCCTCGCGCTCCCGGGGGCCCCGGGCCGGGTCCGTGCCTTCCCCGGCGCTGAACGAACTGGCCACCCGGCTCTCGGACCGGTTCGAGACGCGGGTGAAGGTCGAGCTGGGGCAGAAGAAGGGCAAGATCACCGTCGAGTTCGCCTCCGCCGAGGACCTCGAAAGGATCCTCAGCACGCTCGCCCCGGGCGAGAGGCTGGCCCTCCAGAAGAGCCTTCAGGACGGCGACGGCGACGAGACGCAGGACTGATTGCGGGTTGTTCGTGCCCTTCGGGGCAGTGGAGCGGGCCGTGTCCGGTGTGTACCGGAACACGGCCCGCTCTTTGCTTTGGCACGGTATCGAGTGAATCGGATCGTGGATACGATGCGATCAGCTAGGGCATATCCACCGGTCAGCAGCTGACAGCCGCTCGCGATGCGGCGGGCGAAGGAAGCGAGGATCAGCCTTCATGGGGCGTCGGCTCGTGCCGCTCACGCTGGACAACCTTCAGGATCTTCCCCATCGCTGCCGCTCCTGTGTCTTCTGGGAGCTGGACCCCGTCAGCGGCGAGGCGGCGGTGACGGCGGGCACCACCGCGCTGGAGAAGGAAGCCTGGATCTCCGCCGTCCTGCTGGACTGGGGATCGTGCGGACGGGTGGTGTACGTCGATGACGTCCCGGCGGGTTTCGTGCTCTACGCCCCGCCGGCCTATGTGCCGCGGTCGACTGCCTTCCCCACGAGCCCGGTCTCGCCGGACGCCGTGCAACTGATCACCGGGTTCGTCCTGCCCGGTTATCAGGGGCAGGGCCTGGGCCGGGTGCTGGTGCAGACGGTGGCCAAGGATCTGCTGCGCCGGGGCTTCAAGGCGGTCGAGGCGTTCGGGGACGCCCGCTGGGAGCAGCCCGGCTGTCTGCTGCCCGCCGACCATCTGCTGGCCGTGGGCTTCAAGACGGTCCGGCAGCATCCCGCCCATCCGCGGCTGCGGTTGGAGCTGCGGTCCACGCTCTCCTGGAAGGAAGACGTGGAGATGGCACTCGACCGGCTGCTGGGAGCGGTCCAGAAGGAACCCGCGCTGAGGCCGCTGTAGCGAAAGCCCGCTATAGCGCCGATGGGGCCGGCCCAAGCGGGCCGGCCCCATCGTGTTTCACGTGAAACATCACTTCGTGATGAACTCGTCCAGGTCGCGCAGGAGCGCCGCCTTCGGCTTGGCGCCCACGATCGTCTTGGCGACATCACCGCCCTGGTACACGTTCAGGGTGGGGATGGACATGACGCCGTACTTGGCGGCCGTGTTCGGGTTCTCGTCGATGTTGAGCTTGACGATCTGGATCTTGTCACCGTGCTCGGCCGCGATCGCCTCCAGGGACGGGGCGATCATGCGGCACGGACCGCACCACTCGGCCCAGAAGTCCACCAGAACGGGCTTGTCGCTCTTGAGGACCTCCTCCTCGAAGGTCGCGTCGGTCACAGTCTTCACGTTGCCGGCCACAGTGGGCTCCTTACCTCGGTTACGCGGTGGGGCGGGGAAGGGGGAAGGTCAGACAGTCGTCTTCTCGGGCTCCGCCTGGTCCTCGTCCGCGAGGGCGGCGAGGTACCGCTCGGCGTCCAGAGCGGCGGCGCAGCCGGTACCGGCCGCGGTGATCGCCTGGCGGTAGGTGTGGTCGACCACGTCACCGGCTGCGAACACACCGGTCACGTTGGTACGGGTGGACGGCGAGGCGACCTTCAGGTAGCCCTCCTCGTCCAGGTCCAGCTGGCCCTTGAACAGCTCGGTGCGCGGGTCGTGACCGATGGCGATGAACAGGCCCGTCACGGGCAGCTCGGACAGCTCGCCGGTCTTGACGTTCCGCAGCTTCAGACCGGAGAGCTTCTGGTCGCCCTGGATCTCGGCGACCTCGCTGTCCCAGACGAACTTGATCTTCGGGTCACCGAAGGCCCGCTCCTGCATCGCCTTGGAGGCGCGCAGGGTGTCCCGGCGGTGGACGATCGTGACCGACTTGGCGAACCGCGAGAGGAACGTGGCCTCCTCCATCGCGGTGTCGCCGCCGCCGATCACGGCGATGTCGTGCTCCTTGAAGAAGAACCCGTCACAGGTGGCACACCAGGAGACACCACGGCCCGACAGCATGTCCTCGTTCGGCAGGCCCAGCTTGCGGTGCTGGGAGCCGGTGGTGACGATGACGGCCTTCGCCCGGTGGACGGTGCCGGCGGTGTCGGTGACGGTCTTGATCTCACCGGTCAGATCGACGGCGACGATGTCGTCCGGAACGAGTTCGGCACCGAAGCGTTCGGCCTGGGCGCGCATGTTGTCCATGAGGTCCGGCCCCATGATGCCGTCGCGGAAGCCCGGGAAGTTCTCGACCTCGGTGGTGTTCATCAGCGCACCGCCCGCGGTGACGGCGCCTTCGAACACCAGGGGCTTCAGCGATGCACGGGCGGTGTACAGCGCCGCCGTGTAGCCTGCGGGCCCGGAGCCGATGATGATCACGTTACGGACATCGCTCACGGCTTGATTCCTCGTCTCTGGTCTGCGTCAGTCGACCGGCGGGAGCCCCTTTCGGGACTCTCACCCCACCCAACGGATCCTACGGGGCGTGCATTCCCGGTGTGTCCGGGCACACGCCTACCCCGGGGCGCCCGAAGGAGTGGTCCAGCGGCCTAGGGGCGGGCGAGGGACTGCTTCAGCAGGACCGTGCCGGCCGGCGAGGGCTGGTGCTGTACGCAGGACGCGTCGACGACATAGGCCGTGACCCGAGCGCTGTCACGGGTGTCGGCCACCACGACGAGGTAGGCCGATCTGCCCGCGTACGTTCCCGTCTTGGCCGCGAGCACGTCGGCGCTCTGCCGGAGCGCCTGCCGGACACAGTCGGGGACCGGGACAGCGGTCTGGATCAAGGTGTTGGGTCCCTCGGTGGACCCGAACGACCGAGTCCCGTCGTCCGGGCGCTGCCGGGGCCTGTCACCACCGTGTGGCAGCGTCTTCTCGGCGGTGAGCAGGGAATGGACCTGGTTCTCCAGGCTGTCACCGGAGAAGGCGCCGGCCGAGGCGGTCGGTGTGCCATGGGCCGACGTGTGGTCGGAGGTGCCGGACAGGGACGTCACGAGCAGGCTTCCGGCGCCCAGGACCGCGGCCGTGAGAACGGCCCCCAGGGCGATCCGGCCGCGTCGCCGGCCGCGCTCGGTGCCCTTGCGGCCCGGCCCGGTCGCGGCACGGGGGCGCCCTGAGGGGCGATCGGCGGGTTGATCCGCTGGACGCTCGGCGCGGTGGTCCGCGGCGAGCGATGTTTCACGTGAAACATGACCCGTGGCGTCCTCGGCACCGACATCGCGCCCGCGTTCGGCACCAGCGTTCCGTGCGGCCTCGGCGCCGGTGTTCCGCGCGGCCTCCTCGGCGAGGGCGGCGTCGAGGCGTACGGCGATATCGTCCGGCATGCGCTCCGGCTCCGGCATGGAACCGAGCAGGCCCCGGATCTCCTCCAGCGAGGCGTACACGTCCGCGCATGAGGCGCACACGTCCAGGTGGCGCCGCACGTCCCTGTCCCGGTCGGGGGCGAGCAGGCCCTCGGTGAGGTCGGAGATCTCCGCGACGTCCGGGTGCCCGGTCGTGTCCGTCGTCGATGTCACGCTCGCCCACCTCCGCCCTTCACTACGGCTGGATCGCTCGGTCCCGCGCCCTGGGAGTGTGCGCTCGGTGACCCCGTCGCCGGTGGGACGGACGGCCCTGGCCGCCGGTTCCGTCCCGGGTCGTTTTCCTTTGCGTCCCCGGTACCGTCCGGCCGTGGGCCTCCGGCGCGTTCGGGCCGCAGATGTGTGAGCAGGGGCAGCAGCCTGGCCCGGCCCCGGGCGCACCGGCTCTTCACCGTCCCCGTCGGCACATCGAGGATCCGCGCGGCCTCGGCCACGGGGTAACCCTGCATGTCCACCAGGACCAGAGCGGCGCGCTGTTCCGGGGGAAGGGTGCCGAGCGCTTCGAGGAGCTGACGGTGCACGTCCTTCCGCTCGGCCGGCGCCGAGGCGGACTCGTGCGGTTCCAGCAGCTGCTCCAGCCGCTCGGTGTCGTCCACCGGAGCCGTCCTGCGGGAGGCGGCCTTGCGCGCCCGGTCCAGGCAGGCGTTCACCGTGATCCGGTGCAGCCAGGTCGTGACGGCCGACTGGCCCCGGAAGGTGTGGGCGGCCCGGTAGGCCGACACCAGGGCGTCCTGCACGGCGTCCGCCGCCTCTTCACGGTCCCCCAGCGTCCGCAGGGCCACGGCCCAGAGCCGGTCCCGGTGCCGTCGTACGATCTCGCCGAATGCCTCCGGGTCGCCGTCCACGTGGCGGGCGAGCAGGTCCCGGTCGCCCACTCCTTCGTATCCGGCGCCCTCCGTCATCTGCCCCCTCCGGTCCGGGTGAGACGTCAGCCCGTGAACTTCACTTCGCCGATGGCCTGCTTGTAGCCGGGACTGGCGTACAGGGCCGAGTCGTACCCCGAATTCGGCACGGCCGTCAGCCAGACGAGGACGTACTGCGTCTTGATCTGCTTGGTCACCTTCACCGTGGCGCTGGTGCCCGTGGTCGTGACGTCACCGAGCTTGGTCATGGAGTCCAGGGAGGCCGGCGACAGCGAGTCCGCGGCGTACAGCTCGACCGTGGTGTGGTCGCCGCCGTAGCGCATGTCGATGGTGGCCGCACTGACCTTCTTGGCCGAGCCGAGGTCGTACACGATGCCGACGCCCGGCTTGTACGGCGCGATCGTGGGGCCTTCGTTGAAGCTCTTGGTCTTCCAGTACGTCGACGCGTCACCGTCGTAGGTGTTGGGGACGTTGCCGGGGCTCTGGGCACCGCCCTTGGCGACGAACTCCTGGCCGTTCTGGATCTTTATCGGAATCGGCTTCGGCTTCACGGCGTTCTTGCCGCCGCCGTCCGTGGTCTGGCTCTTGTTGGTGTCGTCCGGCTTGTTGCCGCGGTCCATCAGGGCGTCCGCCAGCTGCCAGCTGCCCAGGCCCAGCGCGGCGATGAGCAGGGCCGACACCGCCCACTTCAGGGCCTTGCCGGTACGGCTCTGCAACGGGGGCGGCGGGGGCACGATGGGCTGGGTGGCACCGGCGTGCGGGGCCGGGCGGCCGTAGCTGCCCTGCTGGTAGGTCGTGCGCTGGTAGTCCGGCGGCGCCGCGAACGAAGGCTCGGGCGGGCGGATGCGCGGCATCTCGCCGATCGCCTTCACCAGCTCCTCCGGCGTGGTGCACGGCGCCTCGTGCCGGGACGCCGTGGCGCCGTCGTTCACCAGGGCGCGCATGGACAGCTCGGACAGCCCGCGGTGCACCCCGGCCCGCACCTGGTCCGGGGGGATGAGTCCGATGTCCTTGGGCAGGCCGGCCAGGCCGTAGGCGTCGTTCTCGTACGGCCAGCGCTGGGTCAGCGCGGCGTACAGCAGGGCACCGATCGCCTCGGTGTCGGCGCGTTGCGGGGTGGCGGAGCTGATGCCGCGCAGCGCCGCGTTCACGGCGAGGCCGCGGATGCGCCACTGGCCGGTGGAGGTGCGCAGGACGGCGTTCGGGTTCAGCCGTAGATGGGCGAGGCCTTCCCGGTGCGCGGCGGCCATGGCCGCGGCGACCTGACTGACCATCTGGTAGGCGTCGTGCGGCTCCAGCGGGCCGCCGGTGAGGAGGGTGGACAACTCGGTGGCGTCGGGCAGCCACTCGTGGACGACGTAGACGAGGTCGTTCTCCTCGACGGCGTCGAGGACCTGGACGAAGCGGGGGTCGCCGAGGAGCGCGGAGGAACGGGCGGCGGCGAGGACGGAGCGGGCCCGGGCGTGGCCCGCGGGCAGGACGTGGACGCCGACGGCCCGGCGGAGCTTCTCGTCGACCGCACGCCAGCTGCTGAACCCGTCCAGACGGGTGACGCACTCCTCCAGCCGGTAGCGCCGGGCGAGCTTGTGACCGCTGTGCAACTCCGGCGCGGAGGCCTTCCGTCCGGGACCCTCGGTGCCGCCGCTCCCCTGTGCCTCGTCGCTGTCCGTGTCCCGCTCCGGGTCATTGGCCACCCCGTCGGCCGTGGACTGGTCCGCCTTCGCGGTCAGCGGTTGCTCACCGCTGTTGTCTGCCACGTCGACGGCAGCTGTGCTCCGTTCCGCCACCGTCGTCCCTGCCTCCCCATCCGTTGCACGCTGTCCGACGCCGAAACCAATTGTGCCCACAGTCCGCCGCTATGCACGACACACGGCGGCGGACGATGGTTGTGCGCCTACCCTCGCCTCAGCGCCCCAGACGTCCCCGCACCATTCCGACGAGCGAGTTGAGTTCCTCGATGCGCATCCGCCGGGCGGCGACGAAGAAGACGCCGAACAGGACGGCACCGCCGGCGATCAGCGCGGCGAAGGAGCCGACGACGCCCAGGCCCAGAGTGTGTCCGACGCCGTAGCAGGCCGCGCCGCTGAGCAGGGCGGCCGGCACCGAGGCGATGCCCAGGCGCGCGTACGTACGCAGCACCCGGGACCCGTCCAGGTCCCCGCCCAGCCGCTTGCGCAGCCGGCGCCAGGCGACACCCACCCCGATGGCGTAGGCGAGACCGTAGGCGGCGGCCATGCCCGCGACCGCCCAGCGCGCCGGCAGTACGAAGTAGCACAGGGCCGAGACGCCGGCGTTGACGGCGGCCACGATGACCGTGTTGTAGAAGGGGGTGCGGGTGTCCTCGTAGGCGTAGAAGGCACGCAGGACGACGTACTGCACGGAGTAGGGGATCAGGCCGAGGCCGAAGGCCATCAGCATGTAGCCCATGTTGGTGGCCGCGCCCGTGCCGGCGGAGCCGAAGATCAGCGTGCACATCGGGACGCCGAGCGAGACGAACCCGAACGCGATGGGCACGATGGCGACGGCGGTGGTGCGCAGGCCCTGGGAGATGTCGTCGCGGATGGCACCCGTGTCGTTCTCTGCGGCCGAGCGCGAGATGCGCGGCAGCAGCGCGGCCATCAGGGACACGGTGATGATGGCCTGCGGCAGGCCCCAGATCAGCTGGGCGTTGGCGTAGGCGGCGAAGCCGGTGCCCTTGACGCCGGAGTCCGCGCCGGCGGCGGTCGACAGCTGGGTCACGACCATGGCGCCCGCCTGGTTGGCGAGGACGAACAGGACCGTCCACTTGGCGAGCATCGCGGCCTTGCCCAGGCCGTGGCCCTTCCAGTCGAAGCGCAGCCGGATCCGGAAGCCGGTCTCGCGCAGGTAGGGGATCATCGCCAGGGCCTGGACGACCAGGCCGAGCAGCACACCGACGCCGAGCAGCCGCTGGCCCTCCGGCGGGATGGTGGTGACGCCCATGTGGGAGTTGGCGGCGGTGCCGTAGACCCAGATGAACATGCCGAGCGTCACGATGATGACGATGTTGTTCAGGACCGGGGTCCACATCATCGCGCCGAACTTCCCGCGCGCGTTGAGGATCTGCCCCATCACCACGTGGATGCCCATGAAGAAGATCGAGGGCAGGAAGTAGCGGGTGAAGGTGACCGCGACCTCGTTGGCCGCGGGGTCGCTGGCCACGGGGTTGGCCAGCAGCCGCACCAGCAGCGGCGCGGCGAACATCGCCAGCCCGGTCAGCGCGGCCAGCGCGACCATCACCAGGGTCAGCAGCCGGTTGGCGAAGGCCTCGCCGCCGTCCTCGTCCTCCTTCATGGAGCGCACGAGCTGGGGCACGAACACGGAGTTCAGGCCGCCGCCGACGGTGAGGATGTAGATCATGGTCGGCAGCTGGTAGGCCACCTGGAAGGAGTCGGCGAGGAAGCCGAGGCCGAGCGCGGCGGCGATCAGCGCGGAGCGGATGAAACCGGTCAGGCGGGAGACCATCGTGCCCGCCGCCATCACGGCGCTGGACTTCAGCAGCCCGGCGGCCTTCCCGCCCTTCTTCGCGGGAGCCACCGGCGCCACCGGAGCCACGGCACCGGCGGGGGTGTCACCCGACGCGGGGACCTCCGGCTGGCCCGGGTCCGCCGCGACGGCCGGCGCGGGATCCGCGGACTGCGCCGGATACCCGGGCACGGACGGTCCGGCCGGGTAGCCGCCGGCGTACGCGTGACCCTGCTGCGAGCTCTGCCCGTACTGCTGCGGGTACTGGCCGGAGGCGGCCGGGGGATCCATCGGCGCGTGTCCGCCGCTGTGCTGCTGGTCCTTGAAGAGGTGCGCGAAGGCGTCCGGCTCGTGGTACTCCTCGCCGGAGTGCGTGACCAGGTCGTCCACGCCCACGAACTGGGTCGTGCGCGGGTCCTCGCCGTACGGCAGGTACTGGGTGGCGGCGGCGCCGGGCTCGGGCGCGGGCGGCTGTGCCCACACGCGGGGGTCGGGCGCGTAGGGCGACTGTGCGGGCGGTGCGTACAGCGGCTGCTGGGCGTCGTACGAGCCCGGGGGTGGTGGCGGGTGCGCGGCACGGTCGTAGAGCGCCTCGGCGACCGGGTCCTGGGCGGCCAGGTCGTGCGCCCGGTAGGGGTCCTGCTCGTAGGCGTCCTGGAGATACATGTCCGCCGCGTGCTGCGGCGGCACCTGGCCCGGCTCGGGCGGCGGCTCGGGGTAGCCCGAGCCGGCCGCGCCCTGGCCGCGGTCACCGTCGTACGGCGCGTTCATGCTTACCCCACCTCATCGTCCCGGGCCCACCGGCCACGACATCGCTCAACGGTCCACTCTCTCACCCGTCCCGGACGGGTCGGCGCTTTCCGGTGCGGTGTCCGGCGCAGGGTCACTCGGCTGCTCCGGGTCGTCTGCCCCGGAGCCGGAGCCGGACTCCTGGGGGAGACGGCCCTCGGGTGCCCCGGGGTTCCCGGGCTCGGCCGGGTCCTTCGCCGCCGTGTCGGGGCCGTCGTCCTCGGGCTGCCGGGCCGCGGCGCGCTTGCGCTGGGTGTACATCCGGAAGCCGGCGAGGACGAGGAGCAGGACGCCACCGCCGATAACCAGCATCACCGTGGGGGTGACCTCCGTGACCTTCACGTCGAAGGTGACGGGTTCGCCGTATTTGCGGCCGTCCTCGGTGTACAGCTGGGCGATGACCGCGACGCGGCCGTTGGCGTTGGCCGAGGTGGTGAACTTCACCGACTGGCTGTGCCCGCCGGAGATCTCCACGGGCTGTTCGTAGTAGGCCTTGCCGCCGATCTCCAGACGGGTCGGCATGGTCGACTCCAGGCGCAGCACCAGGTGGCCGACGGGCTGGACCAGGTTGTTCTGGACCGTGACCGGGATGGTGGCGCTGCGGCCCGAGAGCTTGGTCTCGGACTTGTCGATCAGCTTGACCTGGTCGGCCAGCTCGTCGAGCCAGGCCTCCACGCCGTCCCGGTACCCTTCCGCCGCGCCCCGGTGGCCTCGCCAGGACGTGGACATGTCCCGGTTTATGGCCCGTCCGAACGGGGTGACGACGCGGGACTGGTCGCTGAGGATCACACGGAAGTTGTCGAGCTTGGCCTGCGTGCGGGCGATCTGCTCGAAGGCGGTGCGCGGCAGGTCCTGCTTGCGCAGCGAGGCGGGGTAGGCGGACGCCGGGGGGATGCGGGTGGTGGCGGCCGGGTCGGGCTTGTCCTTGGCGGTCGCGGTGAGGTCCTGGGGCTGGGTCCAGGTGCCGCCCTGGAGCGCCTTCACGGCTGCCGCCATCGCCTGCGCCTGGCTCGCCGTGGGCATGCGCTGCGGGGCGACGAGAATGCTGCGCTGCTTGTCGGTCTGCGAGTTCACTTCCAGGCTCTGGGCCAGGAACCGCTGTACGGCCAGGGTGGCCGCGCCCGCCTTCGTCAGATCGCCCTCGAACGCCGTGGACAGCCGGCTGTCGGCGACCACGGCCGTGGTGCCCCCGCCGACCGGGCGGGCGGCGGACGGCGTGTACGGCAGCCCGGCGGTCTCCTGGAGGCTGTCGCTGCGGGCGATCACCCGGTCGGCCCCGGCGGAGGTCGCGACCTTCATGATCGACCGGTCCACGGCGCCGTCGACCGGCCAGGCGAAGTCGGTGGTCGGGGTGACGTGGAGCACGGTCTTGACAGTGGTCGCGGCGACGTCGGTGGCGTCCTTGAGGTGGCTGAGCGAGCCGGTGACGCTGGTGCCGTTGTGCGCGAGGGAGGCCAGGTCGGGGTCGGCGAAGGGCAGGGCGACGACCTCCTTGCCGGCCACCGCCTTCTGCAGGGCGGCCAGCCACTGCTTGGCGACCGCCTGGTGCTCGCGCGGGCCGGGCGTGCTGGTGCCGTCGGCGGCCTGGAGCCGGTAGTTGCCCACGGCCATCGCGTCGACCGAGGCCAGCAGGTCCGGGTCGATCACCCAGGTGACGTCCAGATCCTTGCCCAGGTCCACCATCTGGGCGAGCCGCCCGCCGGGCGCCAGCTCCTTCGCCAGGTCGTCGTTCAGGAACTCCGGTGTCTGCAGGTCGCCCGCGCCGGTCTTGGCCGTCATGTGGACTGTGGACAGCAGCGGCCACAGGAACGTCGTCCTGGTCTTGGTGCCGGCATCCGACGGCTGCCACGGCAGGAAGGTCCGCTGGATGCCGAGCACCCGCGGCCAGGGCCGGGCGGAGGTCTCGCCGGAGAGGGCGACCCCGAACTCGTAGACCCCGTCGTCGTCCAGGCCGAGCTTGTCGACGGGGACGGAGATGCTGAAGTGCTGGGCGACGCCCGGGGCGAGCTTGTCGAACTTCTCCTCGTACTTGTCGCCGACCTCGGAGCCGGTTCCGCCCTGCGGATCGTCGGAGTGCCGGGCGACGGAGTCGATGTCCGAGCGGGTGGTCAGCTGGGGGCCGACCCGAAGGCCCACATGGGCGTCGGTGACGGCCTGCTTGCCGTTGTTGGTCACCGTGCCGGACACGGTCAGCGTGTCGCCGTCCGTGGGGGCGCTCGGGGTGAGCGAGTCCAGGGAGACGGACACCGAGTCCGAGGAGGCGGCCTGCGCGGGCGCGGCGACGGGCAGCTGGAGCAGACCGGCCAGCAGTGGCGCCCCGGTGAGCAGTGCTCCGGCGCGCCGCAGCCACCGGCGGGCAGGTGAGGCACTGGTCCCCTGGAAGTCAGCCGCCTCGGCCACGCGCTCGCCCGTCCCTCGTCGTCAGTGGTCGTCGGAATGTGCGTCCACGCATGGTAACGATGCGCGCTGAAGGGAAGTGCCGCGGTCTCCTTCACAAGATCGGCGAACAGCCGTGGCGCGTCCCCTATATCCAGTATCGCGGGGAGAGCGGCTGTACGCCGCGAGAGCTGCGCTTGCGGTGGATATGCAGGGAGCTGTCCCACCGCCCCGGCGGGGTGCTCCGGGGCGGGCGCACGCCGATGACCGTCTCCGGCCGGGCCGCCTTCGGGCGCGCGGGCCACGTACCCTCTTCTGTTGTGCCGAACCCCAACGAAGACACTCCCTCTGCCCTGAGCCAGGCGCAGCAGCGCGCGGTCGCCGAGCTGCTGCGGGTGGCGCCCGTCGCCGACGACCTCGCCCGCCGTTTCCAGGAGGCCGGGTTCTCGCTCGCCCTGGTCGGCGGATCGGTCCGGGACGCGCTGCTCGGCCGGCTCGGCAACGACCTGGACTTCACCACCGTCGCCCGCCCCGAGGACGTACTGAAGATCGTCCGGCCATGGGCGGACGCCGTCTGGGAGGTGGGGATCGCCTTCGGCACGGTCGGCGCGCACAAGGGCGGCTACCAGATCGAGATCACCACCTACCGGTCGGAGGCGTACGACCGCACCTCGCGCAAGCCGGAGGTGTCGTACGGCGACTCCATCGAGGAGGACCTGGTCCGCCGCGACTTCACGGTCAACGCGATGGCCGTGGCGCTGCCGGAGAAGACCTTCATCGATCCGCACGGTGGCCTGGAGGACCTCGCGGCCCGTGTGCTGAGGACCCCGGGCACGCCCGAGGAGTCCTTCTCGGACGATCCCCTGCGGATGATGCGGGCCGCCCGGTTCGCCGCCCAGCTGAACTTCACGGTGGCCCCCGAGGTCGTCACCGCGATGACGGAGATGGCCGGGCGGATCGAGATCGTCTCGGCGGAGCGGGTCCGGGACGAGCTGAACAAGCTCCTGCTGTCCGCGCACCCGCGCAAGGGGCTGACGCTGCTGGTCGACACCGGGCTCGCCGAGTACGTCCTGCCCGAGCTGCCGGCGCTGCGCCTGGAGAGCGACGAGCACCACCGGCACAAGGACGTCTACGAGCACACGCTGATCGTCCTGGAGCAGGCGATCGCGCTGGAGGAGGACGGTCCCGACCTCACTCTCCGGCTGGCCGCGCTGCTGCACGACATCGGCAAGCCGCGTACCCGCCGCTTCGAGAAGGACGGCCGGGTCTCCTTCCACCACCACGAGGTGGTCGGCGCGAAGATGACCAAGAAGCGCATGACCGCCCTGAAGTACTCCAACGAGCTGGTCAAGGACGTCTCCCGGCTGGTCGAACTCCATCTGCGGTTCCACGGCTACGGCACCGGGGAATGGACGGACTCGGCGGTCCGCCGCTACGTCCGTGACGCGGGCCCGCTGCTGGAGCGCCTGCACAAGCTGACCCGGTCCGACTGCACCACGCGTAACAAGCGCAAGGCGGCGGCGCTCTCCCGGGCCTACGACGGCCTGGAGAAGCGGATCGCCCAGCTGAAGGAGCAGGAGGAGCTGGACGCCATCCGTCCGGACCTCGACGGCAACCAGATCATGGAGATCCTCGGGGTCGGCCCCGGCCCGGCCGTCGGCAAGGCGTACAAGCACATGCTGGAGCTGCGCCTGGAGCACGGCCCCATGGATCACGCTGCCGCGGTGGCGGCCCTCAAGGAGTGGTGGGCCGCACAGAGCTGAGCCGGGTCCCGGCGGTGTTTCACGTGAAACATCCCTCCCGGGACGGTGGCGCCGAGGGCCGATGTTTCACGTGAAACATCGGCCCTCGCTCTGTCTTGCCGGATTCGGGGCGGGTCGTCTCACCGTCGTCCGAGGCGGGCCAGGGTCACGGCGATCACGCCGTAGAGGAGGGCGACGAGCAGCACCAGCGGCGTCGAGCGGCCGTCCGGAGGCAGCATCAGCGCGGCCACCCCCGCCGCACCGACGAAGGCGACGTTGAAGAGGACGTCGTACACGGAGAAGACGCGGCCGCGGAAGCCGTCCTCCACACACGCCTGGACGATCGTGTCCGTGGCGATCTTGGCTCCCTGGGTCATCAGCCCCAGGACGAAGGCGGCGACCATGAGCGGTCCGGTGGCGAACGGAAGCCCCAGCGCGGGCTCCAGCACCATGGCCGCACCGGAGCACGCCACGATCCAGCGACGGGGGCCGAGCCGCCCCGCCGCCCAGGGCGTCACCACGGCCGCCGCGAAGAACCCGGCGCCGGACAGCGCCAGTGCCACCCCCAGCAGCCGCAGCCCTTCCTCGGGGGTGCCGGCCAGGGCATAACGGCAGAGCATGAGCAGCAGGACGAGGAGCGCCCCGTAGCAGAAGCGCATCAGCGTCATCGCGGCCAGCGCCCACGCCGCCTCGCGGCGCCGGGGCGCCGTCAGGTGCCGGATGGCCGCAGGCAGCTCGCGCGCGGTCCCGGCGAGGGCGGTGCCGAGACGGGGGCGGGCCGGGCGCCGGTCGGGGCCGAGGAGGCCCGGGGGCAGGCGCAGGGACGCGAGGCTCGCGCTCAGGTACAACAGGGCCCCGCACAGGACCACCGCCGCGTCGGAGTCGGCCGCCACCATCCGGACCGCGAAGGCCAGACCCCCACCGGCGGTCGCGGCCAGGGTGCCCGCCGTCGGGGAGAGCGAGTTGGCCAGCACCAGGCGCTCGGCGTCGACGACCCGGGGCAGGGCAGCGGAGAGCCCGGCCAGGACGAAGCGGTTGACGGCCGTGACACACAGCGCGGAGACGTAGAAGAGCCAGTCGGGGGCCCCGCCCGTGATCAGCACGGCGGTGGCCGCCGCCAGCAGGGCCCGCAGCAGATTGCCGTACACGAAGACCTGCCGGCGCCGCCAGCGGTCCAGCAGGACACCGGCGAAGGGGCCGACCAGGGAGTAGGGGAGCAGCAGGACGGCCATGGCCGAGGCGATGGCGGCCGCCGAGGCCTGTCTCTCCGGGGAGAAGACGACGTATGCGGCGAGCGCGACCTGGTAGACCCCGTCGGCGCCCTGGGACAGGAGGCGGACGTACAGCAGGTGCCGGAAACGCCGCAGGCTCCACAGCAGGCGCAGATCACGTACGACGGGCATGGGCGACAGCCTCACATAAGCGGAAGGTCCCCGGGTCGCGTGACCCGGGGACCTTCACAGCCCTGGCAGGAGCGTTTCGTGCGAGCGGTCCTCAGCGCCTCAGCGCTCGACCTCGCCGCGGATGAACTTCTCGACGTTCTCGCGGGCCTCGTCGTCGAAGTACTGGACCGGCGGGGACTTCATGAAGTACGAGGAGGCCGACAGGATCGGGCCGCCGATGCCGCGGTCCTTGGCGATCTTCGCGGCGCGCAGGGCGTCGATGATGACACCGGCGGAGTTCGGGGAGTCCCAGACCTCCAGCTTGTACTCCAGGTTCAGCGGGACGTCACCGAAGGCGCGGCCCTCCAGGCGGACGTAGGCCCACTTGCGGTCGTCCAGCCAGGCCACGTAGTCGGACGGGCCGATGTGGACGTTCTTCTCGCCGAGGTCCCGGTCGGGGATCTGGGAGGTGACGGCCTGCGTCTTGGAGATCTTCTTGGACTCCAGGCGCTCGCGCTCGAGCATGTTCTTGAAGTCCATGTTGCCGCCGACGTTCAGCTGCATCGTGCGGTCGAGGATGACACCGCGGTCCTCGAACAGCTTCGCCATGACACGGTGCGTGATGGTCGCGCCGACCTGGGACTTGATGTCGTCACCGACGATCGGGACGCCCGCCTCGGTGAACTTGTCCGCCCACTCCTTGGTGCCGGCGATGAAGACCGGGAGGGCGTTGACGAAGGCGACCTTGGCGTCGATGGCGCACTGGGCGTAGAACTTCGCCGCGTCCTCGGAACCCACGGGCAGGTAGCAGACCAGGACGTCGACCTGCTTGTCCTTCAGGACCTGGACGACGTCGACCGGCTCCTCGGCGGACTCCTCGATGGTCTCGCGGTAGTACTTGCCGAGACCGTCGAGGGTGTGGCCGCGCTGGACCGTGACACCGGTGCTGGGCACGTCGCAGATCTTGATGGTGTTGTTCTCGGAGGCGCCGATGGCGTCCGCCAGGTCCAGACCGACCTTCTTGGCGTCGACGTCGAACGCCGCGACGAACTCGACGTCGCGCACGTGGTAGTCACCGAACTGCACGTGCATCAGGCCGGGGACCTTGGACGCCGGGTCGGCGTCCTTGTAGTACTCGACTCCCTGCACCAGCGACGCCGCGCAGTTGCCCACGCCGACGATGGCTACGCGAACCGAACCCATTCCGGTTGCTCCCTGTGTGTACGAGTGAGGCCCTGACTGGGTCTCACGTGGCGGTGTCGTCGGGCGTATCCGTGCGGGGGGCCTCCCCGCGACGGGGCAGGCCGCCCGTCGATCCATTGGTGGTGTCCTGCTGAGCGGGCCCCCCGGAGGCGGAACCCCTCAGGTCCCGCCCGGCCCGCTCGCTCTCGATGAGCTCGTTCAGCCAGCGCACTTCGCGCTCCACGGACTCCATCCCGTGGCGCTGGAGCTCAAGCGTGTAGTCGTCGAGGCGCTCCCGGGTGCGTGCCAGCGAGGCGCGCATCTTCTCCAGGCGCTCCTCCAGGCGGCTGCGCCGGCCCTCCAGGACGCGCATGCGCACATCGCGCGAGGTCTGCCCGAAGAAGGCGAACCGCGCGGCGAAGTGTTCGTCCTCGTAGGCGTCGGGGCCGGTCTGCGAGAGCAGCTCCTCGAAGTGTTCCTTGCCTTCCGCCGTCAGCCGGTAAACGATCTTGGCGCGGCGCCCGGCGAGGGGAGCGGCGAGGGCGTCGTCATGGGTGTTCCCGGGCTCCTCGATCAGCCAGCCGTTGGCGACCAGCGTCTTGAGGCACGGGTAGAGCGTCCCGTAGCTGAACGCACGGAACACACCCAGCGATGTGTTCAGCCGTTTGCGCAGCTCATAGCCGTGCATAGGAGATTCCCGCAGCAGGCCGAGCACGGCGAACTCGAGGATGCCGGAGCGCCGGCTCATCGTCGCCTCCTCCCGGCCCGCGGGGTGGTCCCGCAGGTCTCGCAGTGCCTCTCAGCGCCTTATCTCACGCTGATGTATCGGTTCGATACATCACGACGATAGAACGGCCCGTCACATGCGACAAGGGGGACGGCGGTGAACGGGATCACATCACCGATTCGTAGGAGGCAAGTTGCCTGTTTTGGGGTGAACTTCGGGGCTCGGTGGGTTTTGGCGCTGCGTAGTCTGTGCGGCATGGACACCACCGGGAACCGCGTGACGCCTGGGGAGCGTCCTCGTCCCCGGTGCAGTACGGGTGAATGCGGAACCGACCACATCCGTACTCCGGGGGGACCGGAAACCAGCCGCCGTTCCAGGCGCGCACGGGTGCGCCTGCCCGAGGAGTAATCGTTCGATGAGCGAGCACCGTCGCAAACCGCCGCAGCCGCAGGGAGGCGGACGTGCCGCGGCCCGACGCGGCCAGTCCGGCTCGTCCTCCGGCCGCCGTGCGGCACCGCGAGGCGCCACCGGGTCTCCTGCCGACTCCTATGGATTCCGTTCCCATGAGCCGGACTCCGCCGGCCCGGGGGGAGAGGAGCGCCCCTACGGCGGCCGGGCCGAGGCGCGCCGCGCGGCGCAGAGAGGCAGCCGGCGCAGAGGGGCCGACACCACGGGCCCCGGACGCGGCAGGGGCCGTGCGACGACGGCACCCGGCAAGAAGCGGTTCATCGACTACCCGCGGGCCGGCAAGGGCGGCTGGCGGCGCTGGGTGCCGTCCTGGAAGCTCGTCAGCGGGCTGTTCGTCGGCTTCGTCGGCGGCCTGGTGGTGATGATCGGCGTCGGCTACGCGATGGTGTCGATCCCTAACGAGAACGACGCGGCGAAGTCGCAGAACAACGTCTACTACTGGTCCGACGGCACCCAGATGGTGGCCACGGGCACCGGCGTCAACCGGCAGAACGTCAGCATCGACCAGATCCCCGAGGCGATGCGGTACGCGGTGATCTCCGCCGAGAACAAGTCCTTCTACCAGGACTCCGGCGTCGACCCCATGGGCATCGCGCGCGCCATGGCCAACATGGCCCGGGGCGGCCAGACGCAGGGCGGCTCGACGATCACCCAGCAGTACGTGAAGAACACGTACCTGAGCCAGGAGCAGACGGTCACCCGCAAGTTCAAGGAGATGTTCATCTCCATAAAGGTGGGCACGAAGCTCGACAAGAACCAGATTCTCCAGGGCTATCTGAACACCTCGTACTTCGGGCGGGGCGCGTACGGCATCCAGGCCGCGGCGCAGACCTACTACGGCAAGAACGCCGTCGACCTCAAGCCGAGCGAGTGCGCCGTCCTGGCCGCGCTGCTCAAGGGCCCGACGTACTACGACCCCGCGGGCAACCAGGACCTCGACAAGACGGCGACCCCGCAGGCCAACGAGAAGCGCTCCAAGGAGCGCTGGGCGTGGATCCTCGGCGAGATGCACAAGGACAAGCACCTCAGCGACGCCGAGTACAAGGAAGCCATCGCCCAGTACCCCAAGCCCGACGGCCGCAAGGCGACCCGGGGCATGACCGGCCAGGTCAGCTACCTGGTCGACACGGCGAAGAAGTACGTCCTGGCCCACTCCGACATCACGGAGGCGCAGTTCGACCGGGGCGGCTACCAGATCTACACGACCTTCGAGAAGGACAAGGTCAGCGCGCTGGCCAAGGCCGTGAAGAGCGTGCAGGAGGAGAAGCTCGACCCGGAGCACCGGGAGCTGGACAAGTACGTCCAGTTCGGCGCGGCCTCGGTGAAGCCCAAGGACGGCGCGATCGTGGCGCTGTACGGCGGTGACGGCTACGAGAAGGGGCACTTCACCAACAACGCGGACACCTCCGGTGTCCCCGTGGGTTCGACCTGGAAGCCCTTCGTGCTCGCCGCGGCCATGGAGTACGGCACGTACAAGTCCGGCGGACAGGGCGTGTCCCCGCTGAGCAAGTACAACGGCGACGACCATCTCAAGGTCCGCAAACCGGACGGGACGTATTACCTCAACAAGGACAACTCCTACTTCTTCCAGGAGAACGAGAGCGACCACCCCTGGGGCTACATCACCCTGCGCAAGGCGATGGAGCAGTCCGTCAACACACCTTTCGTGCAGCTCGGTGTCGACGTGGGGATGTCCAAGGTGCGTGACGTCGCCAAGGCGGCCGGCATCCTGCCGCAGAGCATGTCGCAGGACCTCAACCCCTCCTTCGCCATCGGTACGTCCACGCCCAGCGCGATCCGCATGGCCGACGCCTACGCGACCTTCGCCGCGTCGGGTCAGCAGACGGAGCCGTACTCCGTGACGGCCGTCAAGCACAACGGCAGCGACGCGCCCAGCTTCGTCAAGCCGAAGCCCGCCCCCAAGGAGGCGATGGACCCCAACATCGCCAACAACGTCACGGACGTCCTGGAGAACGTCATCCAGAACGGCACCGCCACGAAGGCCCTCGCTCTCGGCCGTACGGCGGCGGGCAAGACCGGTACCACCGACGAGAACAAGTCGGCCTGGTTCGTCGGCTACACCCAGCAGCTGTCGACCTCGGTGGCGATGTTCCGCGAGAACCCCAAGGACCACAGGCTGCTGTCCATGAACGGCACCGCGAACACGGACTCCATCCACGGCGGTGACATCCCGACGCAGGTGTGGACCGACTACATGAAGGCGGCGCTCAAGGGCCAGAACGACCCCGGCTTCCCGAAGTCCACCCCCATCGGCACGGTCCAGAACCAGGCGGGGGCCCCCACGCCGACCCCGAGCTTCACCCCCACCCCGAGCCGGACCCCGAGCGCCACGCCGACCCCCACTCCCAGCAAGACGACGCCCACGCCGACCCCCTCGGCGAGCGAGACCTGCGGCTTCGGATGGGGCGACAACTGCGGTGACAACGGCAACGGCAACGGCGGCGCCGACGGTGGCGGCAACGGCATCGGAGGCACGGACACGGGCGGTACCGACGGAGGCACCTTCCCGACGCCCACCGGCACCGAGACCACCGCACCCGGAACCAGCCGGGGCGATGGCAACGGCGGCGACGGCGGAGGCTGGTTCGCGGGCCAGGAGGGCTAGCCCGGTTCCGGCCGGCCGGCACGGTAGGGCCTGCCCGGAGCGTTTCACGTGAAACAGGGGCCGTCGCACCCACGAGGTGCGGCGGCCCTCGGCGTATTCCTGGACGGGTACGGCTTCCCGGACGGGTACGGCAGGATGTGCCCCATGCCCAGTGCAGAGACGACGCCCGCGAGCCAGCACGAGCCCGAGCCCGTGCGGTCCGCCCCGGCAGAACAAGTGTCGCCGACCAGGGAGGACGAGGTCGCCGCCGCCGGCAGTGAGCTGATCGGCGGCCCCCTGGGACGGCGCGCCCTGCCCGGGTCCTTCTGGTGGACCCCGGTGCGGATCGTGGCGCTCGTGGCCATCGGTATGTTCGCCCTCGGCCTGGTCCAGAAGGCACCCTGCTACCACGACGCCTGGTTCTTCGGCGCGAGCAGCCAGTACACCCACGCCTGCTACTCGGACATCCCGCACCTCTACCAGGGCCGCGGATTCGCCGACGATCTCGTGCCGTACTTCGACAAGCTCCCCGGCGACATGGACTACCTCGAATACCCGGTGCTCACCGGCGTGTTCATGGAGGTGGCCTCCTGGCTGACCCCGCACAGCGGCTCGCTCCAGCACCAGGAGCGGTGGTACTGGTTCGTCAACGCCGGGATGCTGATGGCGTGCGCCGCCGTCATCGCCGTCACCGTGGCCCGTACCCACCGCCGGCGCCCCTGGGACGCCCTGCTGGTCGCCCTGGCGCCCGCCGTCGCCCTGACCGCGACCATCAACTGGGACCTGCTCGCCGTGGCGCTGACGGCCACCGCGATGCTGATGTGGTCGCGGGGCCGGGCCCTCGCCTTCGGCGTCCTGCTGGGCCTCGCCACGGCCGCCAAGCTGTACCCCTTCCTGCTGCTCGGCCCGTTGCTGGTGCTGTGCTGGCGGGCCGGGAAGTGGCGCGCGTTCTTCCAGGCCCTGGCGGGCGCGGTGGGTGCTTGGCTCGTGGTGAACCTGCCGGTGATGCTCACCCACGACGCGTCGGGCTTCCACATCCGCGAGGGCTGGGCGAAGTTCTACACGTTCAGCAAGGAACGCGGCGTCGACTTCGGCTCCTTCTGGCTGATCTGGGCACAGAACTCCGGCGACCCGCCCACCACAGGCTTCATCAACAACGCGGCCACCGTGCTGGTGGTGCTGTGCTTCCTCGGCATCGCCGCGCTGACGTTCACCGCACCGCGCCGGCCGCGCTTCGCCCAGCTCGCCTTCCTGATGGTGGCCGCCTTCGTCCTCACCAACAAGGTCTACTCGCCGCAGTACGTCCTGTGGCTGGTGCCGCTGGCGGTCCTCGCCCGGCCCAAGTGGCGGGACTTCCTGATCTGGCAGGCGTGCGAGGTGGCGTACTTCCTGGGCATCTGGATGTACCTCGCCTACACGACCAGCGGAGACGCCCACAAGGGACTGCCGACGCAGGGCTACCACTGGGTGATCGTGGTGCACCTGCTGGGCACGCTGTACCTGTGTGGCGTCGTCGTACGGGACATCCTCATGCCGGAGCGGGACGTGGTGCGCCGGTCCGGGGACGACGATCCCTCGGGCGGGGTGCTCGACGGGGCGCCGGACGCCTTCGCGCTCGGGGCTGTGGCGGCCGGCCCGACGGGAGGGGACGCCCGGTTCGGGGCACCGCCGGTGGACTGGGGCCGCCCCGGCTCACCCTCCCCCGACGACCGCCCGCTCTGAGAGCACCGCGCGCCCCGTCGGCGTGGCGCGGGCAGACGGAAGGCCCGCGCCCCGTCGGCGTGGCGCGGGCAGACGGAAGGCCGTACCCGGGACTCCGGGTACGGCCTTCCCGCCGTCGTGACCTGCCTCAGCGGTCCACGATGCGGTCGAACTGGGTCGTGGTGTGCCGCAGGTGGGCCACCAGCTCGTCGCCCACATGCGGCTCGGGGGCGTCCGAGGGCACGAACAGGATCGACACCTGCATGTGCGGCGGCTCGGCGAACCAGCGCTGCTTGCCGCCCCAGACGAACGGGGACAGGTTCCGGTTGACCGTGGCCAGACCGGCCCGGGCGACGCCCTTGGCCCGCGGCATGACGCCGTGCAGGGCCTTCGGGGCCTCCAGGCCCACCCCGTGCGACGTACCGCCCGCCACGACCACCAGGTAGCCGTCGGAGGCCGCCTTCTGCTGCCGGTAGCCGAACCGGTCGCCCTTCGCCACGCGCGTGACGTCCAGGACCGCGCCGCGGTACTCGGTGGCGTCGTGGTCCCCCAGCCACAGCCGCGTGCCGATACGGGCGCGGAACCGGGTCTGCGGGAACTGCTGCTGGAGGCGGATCAGCTCCTCCGCCTTGAGGTGGCTGACGAACATCGTGTGCAGCGGCAGCCGGGCCGCGCGCAGCCGGTCCATCCAGCCGATGACCTCCTCGACGGCGTCCGAACCGTCGGTGCGGTCCAGCGGCAGGTGGATGGCGAAGCCCTCCAGCCGGACGTTCTCTATGGCCTGGTGCAGCTGCGGCAGGTCCTGCTCGCTGACGCCGTGCCGCTTCATCGAGGACATCACCTCGATGACGACACGGGCGCCCACGAGGCCGTAGACGCCGTCGACGGACGACACCGAGCGGATCACCCGGTCGGGCAGCGGAACGGGTTCCTCGCCCCGCCGGTACGGCGTCAGCACCAGCAGGTCACCGCCGAAGAAGTCCTTGATGCGCGCGGCCTCGTACGTGGTGCCGACCGCGAGCAGATCGGCGCCGAGCCGTGTGGCCTCCTCCGACAGCCGTTCGTGCCCGAAGCCGTAGCCGTTGCCCTTGCAGACCGGGACGAGCCCTGGGAACTGCTCCTGCACGTGCTTGTGGTGCGCCCGCCAGCGCGCGGTGTCGACGTAGAGCGTGAGCGCCATGGCCGGACCCGGGACCTTTCTCGTGGCTGGGTGGATCAGAGAGGGAAGAACTGTGAAGGCTATGGAATCAAACGCCGGCGGCTCAGCGGCGCGACATGTAGATGTCGAGCGCCTTGTGGAGCAGCTTGTTCAGCGGGAAGTCCCATTCGCCGAGGTACTCGGCGGCCTGACCGCCGGTGCCCACCTTGAACTGGATCAGACCGAAGAGGTGGTCGGTCTCGTCCAGGGAGTCGGAGATACCGCGCAGGTCGTAGACGGTGGCGCCCATCGCGTAGGCGTCGCGCAGCATCCGCCACTGCATCGCGTTCGAGGGCCGGACCTCGCGGCCGATGTTGTCCGAGGCACCGTAGGAGTACCAGACGTGACCGCCGACGATCAGCATCGTCGCCGCGGAGAGGTTCACGCCGTTGTGGCGCGCGAAGTACAGCCGCATGCGGTTGGGGTCCTCGGTGTTGAGGGCGGTCCACATGCGCTGGAAGTACGACAGCGGGCGCGGCCGGAACCGGTCGCGGACGGCCGTGATCTCGTACAGCCGCTGCCACTCGGGCAGGTCCTGGTAGCCGCCCTGGACGACCTCGACGCCCGCCTTCTCCGCCTTCTTGATGTTGCGGCGCCACAGCTGGTTGAAGTTCTTGTGGACCTCTTCCAGGGAGCGGTTGGCCAGCGGAACCTGGTAGACGTAGCGGGGCTGCACGTCGCCGAAGCCGGCGCCGCCGTCCTCGCCCTGCTGCCAGCCCATGCGGCGCAGCTTGTCGGACACCTCGAAGGCGCGCGGCTCGATGTAGTCGGCCTGCAGGTCGCGCAGCCGCTTGACGTCCGGATCCTGGATGCCGCGCTTGATCGTGTCGGCGTTCCAGCGGCGGATGATCACCGGCGGGCCCATCTTCACGGAGAAGGCACCCTGCTGCTTCAGGTGCGCCAGCATCGGCTGGATCCAGTCGTCCAGGTTCGGCGCGTACCAGTTGATGACCGGGCCCTCGGGCAGATACGCGAGGTAGCGCTTGATCTTGGGCAGCTGGCGGTAGAGGACCAGACCGACGCCGACCAGGTGACCGCTCTTGTCGAACCAGCCGAGGTTCTCCGAGCGCCACTCCGCCTTGACATCGGCCCAGGCCGGGACCTGCATGTGGCTCGCCGCCGGCAGGCTCTGGATGAAGGCCAGATGCTGCTCGCGACTGATGGTCCTCAGGGTCAGGCTCATTCGGGGCGCTCCTCGGGCTGGTGTGTCCCCATGGGTTCAGGGGCTCCGGCTCTCGCGCCGAAGCCTACTGCGCCTCGCGAGCGCCCCGACTGGGCATATGGGCCTCGAGCCGGGGAGTCAGCCGACGACACCGCCGAACAGACCACCGTGCGCCATGCCGATCAGGAAGCCGACCCCCGCGGCACCGAGTCCCAGGATGAGGCCGAACCGCTGCCGCGTGGTCACCGAGATCCACTGTCCGTACACGCCGGTGCACAGCGCGACCAGGCCCGCCCACGAGGTCAGCAGGTGGAGGCTGTGGAAGAAGGCGGTGATGAAGGACAGCACGCCCAGGACGAGCGTCACCGCCATCAGGGCGTCCTGCAGGGGATGGGGCTTGCCGTCCGAGGCGAAGAGGGAACCGGCGGTGTTGGGTTGCAATGCCTGTGCCATGGGCACCTCCAGCGGAAGGCGGCGCATCGTAGCGCCGTACACACCCGTTGTGTACAGATTGTCCGGCCCGGCGGCCGGATTTCAACCGGAAGCGGGTGTGCGGGTAGTCTGTACCGTCTGCACTGGTGTCTGCCCAGACCTGTACAGGTCACACCGACCGGCTCCCCAGAGGGAACCCCGATTGTCAGTGGCGGCCGATACCGTTGCGTACGCATCACAACCCTCCTGCCACGGAACGACCGTGGCCGCTGAGTCCAAAGGAGGTGGGTTCCACATGCGTCACTACGAGGTGATGGTCATCCTCGACCCCGATCTCGAGGAGCGCGCTGTCTCCCCGCTGATCGAGAACTTCCTGTCCGTCGTCCGTGATGGCGGCGGCAAGGTTGAGAAGGTCGACACCTGGGGCCGTCGTCGTCTCGCCTACGAGATCAAGAAGAAGCCCGAGGGCATCTACTCGGTCATCGACCTGCAGGCCGAGCCTGCGGTCGTCAAGGAGCTCGACCGCCAGATGAACCTGAACGAGTCGGTCCTCCGGACCAAGGTCCTCCGTCCCGAGACCCACTGAGCCCCGCGCTCAGCTGATCCCGGGATTCGAGTAGCAGCAACCAAGCAGCCAGAGCAGCAAACCCGCCGAGAGGTTCCCCCATGGCAGGCGAGACCGTCATCACGGTCATCGGCAATCTTGTCGACGACCCCGAGCTGCGCTTCACCCCGTCCGGTGCGGCGGTCGCGAAGTTCCGCGTCGCGTCCACTCCCCGCACCTTCGACCGCCAGACGAACGAGTGGAAGGACGGCGAGAGCCTCTTCCTGACCTGCTCGGTCTGGCGCCAGGCGGCGGAGAACGTCGCCGAGTCGCTCCAGCGAGGCATGCGCGTCATCGTGCAGGGCCGGCTGAAGCAGCGGTCCTACGAGGACCGCGAGGGCGTCAAGCGCACGGTCTACGAGCTGGACGTCGACGAAGTCGGCCCCAGCCTGCGCAACGCCACGGCCAAGGTCACCAAGACCGCCGGTGGCGGTGCCCGCGGTGGCCAGGGCGGTTACGGCGGCGGTGGCGGTCAGGGCGGCGGCTGGGGCGGCGGCCCCGGTGGCGGTCAGGGCGGCGCTCCGGCCGACGACCCGTGGGCGACCGGCGCTCCCGCCGGTGGCAACCAGCAGGGTGGCGGCGGCTGGGGCGGCGGCTCCGGCGGCGGTGGCGGCTACTCGGACGAACCCCCCTTCTAAGCCTTCGGGCCAGGCCTTCCGGGCCGGTCCGGGCCGAGGGCGGGTCGTACCCCCACTTCTTGATCACACAGGAGAACACCATGGCGAAGCCGCCTGTGCGCAAGCCGAAGAAGAAGGTCTGCGCTTTCTGCAAGGACAAGGTCACGTACGTGGACTACAAGGACACGAACATGCTGCGGAAGTTCATTTCCGACCGCGGCAAGATCCGTGCCCGTCGCGTGACCGGCAACTGCACGCAGCACCAGCGTGACGTCGCCACGGCCGTCAAGAACAGCCGTGAGATGGCGCTGCTGCCCTACACCTCCACCGCGCGATAAGGGAAGGGTGACCGACTCATGAAGATCATCCTCACCCACGAGGTCTCCGGCCTCGGTGCCGCGGGCGACGTCGTCGACGTCAAGGACGGTTACGCTCGCAACTACCTGATCCCGCGGAAGTTCGCTATCCGCTGGACCAAGGGCGGCGAGAAGGACGTCGAGCAGATCCGCCGCGCCCGTAAGATCCACGAGATCCAGACCATCGAGCAGGCCAACCAGGTGAAGGCCCAGCTCGAGGGCGTCAAGGTCCGCCTGGCCGTCCGCTCCGGCGACTCCGGCCGTCTCTTCGGTTCCGTCACCCCGGCCGACATCGCGTCCGCGATCAAGGCTTCCGGTGGCCCCGAGGTCGACAAGCGCCGCATCGAGCTCGGTGCTCCGATCAAGACCCTGGGCGCCCACGAGACGTCCGTGCGTCTGCACCCCGAGGTTGCCGCCAAGGTCAACATCGAGGTCGTCGCGGCCTGATCGCCGCGTGATCGCAACGCTCGCTTGAGCCGTTGAGAGGGGCCGCATCCGTGAAGGGTGCGGCCCCTTTGGCATGACCGTGCGTCCCGGGTTCGGGGGCGGTCACCGCGGCATGTTTCACGTGAAACGGGCGGGCGGCCGGAAGCGTGCGGAACCGTCAGCGGGTCGCGCCCGTCACGATCCAACGGCCCGAGCGGGTGCGCAGCCACAGCGTCAGCATGCGGACCATCATCATCAGGGCCATAGCCGCCCAGACCGCGGTGAGCCCGCCGCCGAGCGTGGGCACCAGCAGGGCCACAGGGGCGAATACAGCCAGCGTGACGACCATGGCCCAGGCCAGATAGGGGCCGTCTCCCGCACCCATCAGGACTCCGTCCAGGACGAAGACGATCCCGCAGACGGGCTGCGCGAGCGCCACGAGCAACAGGGCCGGCAGCGCGGCGTCCTTCACTCCGGAGTCGCCGGTGAACAGTGGCAGGAAGAGCGGCCGCGTGACCACCACGAGCACGCCCAGGACGACACCGGTCGCGATGCCCCACTGGACCATGCGCCGGCAGGCCTGGCGGGCCCCCTGGGCGTCGTCCGCGCCGAGATAGCGGCCGATGATGGCCTGCCCTGCGATCGCTATCGCGTCGAGCGCGAAGGCCAGCAGGCTCCACAGGGAGAGGATGATCTGGTGCGCGGCGATGTCGGCGTCCCCAAGGCGGGCCGCAACCGCCGTGGCGATCATGGTCATCGCCCGCAGGGACAGCGTGCGGACCAAGAGGGGTACGCCGGCCTGGGCCGAGGCACGGATCCCGGCCGCGTCGGGCCGGAGCGAGGCACCGTGCCGACGGGCCCCACGGACGACCACCGTCAGATAGACGGCGGCCATGCCGCACTGCGCGATGACCGTGCCCCAGGCCGAGCCGGCGATCCCCAGTCCGGCGCCGTAGACGAGTACGGCGTTGAGGGCGGCGTTGGTGACGAAGCCGGCGATGGCGACGTAGAGCGGGGTCCTGGTGTCGTGCAGGCCGCGCAGTACCCCGGTCGCGGCCAGGACGATGAGCATCGGGGGGATGCCCAGCGCCGAGATGCGCAGATAGGTGGTGGCGTAGGGGGCCGCGGTGGACGAGGCACCGAAGAGATCGACGATACCGGGGGCCAGCGGCAGGAAGACGGCGATGACGGCGATGCCGAGCAGCAGCGCCAGCCAGATGCCGTCCATGCCCTGCCGGAGCGCCGCCGGGAGATCGCCGGCGCCCATTCGGCGGGCCACCGCGGCGGTGGTGGCGTAGGCGAGGAAGACGAACACGCTCACGGCGGTGGTCAGGAGCGCCGAGGCGACGCCGAGACCGGCCAGCTGGGCGGTTCCGAGATGGCCGACGATCGCACTGTCGGCCATGACGAAAAGAGGCTCGGCGACGAGGGCGCCGAAGGCCGGGACGGCCAGCGCGACGATTTCTCGGTCGTGCCGCCGCCGGGTGGCCTGGGGTATGTCTGGAGCCTCTGTCATGCGCATCAATCTAATCGTCCACAGGTAAGCGATGCAACCGTCTAGTGCTCCTTACCTCTCGTCTCGGGCCGTGTCGTTTCGGGCACCGTTCGAAGCGATCTTGGCCCGACTGGGGAAGTTTTTCTTCTGCACAGCCGGTGGATCGCAAAAGCGCAGGTCAGAGACGTGATGCTGGGAAGATCGAGGGCTTGTTCACAGGGCTGTCCACCGGGTCGTGCACAGGTTTCGGCGAGTTCTCCACAGCATCGGGCCCGTCGTCCACATGGCCTGTGGATAACCAGATTGGCTGACGGTGCCGACGGGCCTACCGTGGTGCGGCGCCCGCTCCTTCCCGCGGCCCGGCGAGTGACCCTCTTCCGGCCCGGGAACCGTCACAAATCCGACGCGCGAGAACCGGAGTCGGGCTTCTCGATTTGTCAGTGTCGTGCCGTACAAAAGAGGCCACGGCGAGGTCCGCCGTGCGGACGGGAGGAGGTGGCTCGGTGAGCATTTCCGAGCCCTTGGACGATCCGTGGGCCGACAGCGGACCCAGCGATCGTCTGCCGGCCTCCCGTCGGCGGGGCGACGGCGCCCGCGGCCGGGACGAGCAGCACGACCGGGGCCGGGAGTCCGGCGCCTGGGACGGCGGGGCCTCCGCCTTCGAGCGGGTGCCGCCGCAGGACCTGGACGCCGAGCAGTCCGTGCTGGGCGGCATGCTGCTGTCCAAGGACGCCATCGCCGACGTCGTGGAGATCCTCAAGGGCCACGACTTCTACAAGCCCGCGCACGAGACGATCTACCAGGCCATCCTGGACGTCTACGCCAAGGGCGAGCCGGCGGACCCGATCACCATCGCCGCCGAGCTGACCAAGCGCGGCGAGATCAACAAGGTCGGCGGCGCCGCCTATCTGCACAGCCTCGTCCAGACCGTCCCGACGGCGGCCAACGCCGAGTACTACGCGGAGATCGTCCACGAGCGGGCCGTCCTGCGCCGCCTGGTCGAAGCCGGTACGCGCATCACACAGATGGGTTACGCGGCCGACGGCGACGTGGACGAGATCGTCAACCGTGCCCAGGCCGAGATCTACGCCGTCACCGAGCAGCGCACCAGCGAGGACTACCTCCCGCTCGGCGACATCATGGAGGGCGCCCTCGACGAGATCGAGGCGATCGGCTCGCGCAGCGGCGAGATGACGGGCGTGCCCACCGGGTTCACCGACTTCGACTCCCTCACGAACGGCCTCCACCCCGGGCAGATGATCGTCATCGCCGCCCGTCCCGCCATGGGTAAGTCCACGCTCGCGCTGGACTTCGCCCGGGCCGCGTCCATCAAGCACAACCTGCCGAGCGTGATCTTCTCGCTCGAGATGGGCCGCAACGAGATCGCGATGCGACTGCTGTCCGCCGAGGCCCGGGTCGCCCTGCACCACATGCGGTCCGGCACGATGACGGATGAGGACTGGACGAGGCTCGCCCGCCGGATGCCGGACGTGTCGGCCGCGCCGCTCTACATCGACGACTCCCCGAACCTGTCGATGATGGAGATCCGGGCCAAGTGCCGGCGCCTGAAGCAGCGCAACGACCTGAAGCTCGTCGTCATCGACTACCTCCAGCTGATGCAGTCCGGCGGCTCCAAGCGCGCCGAGAGCCGTCAGCAGGAGGTCTCGGACATGTCCCGTAACCTCAAGCTGCTCGCCAAGGAGCTGGAGATCCCGGTCATCGCGCTCTCCCAGCTCAACCGTGGCCCCGAGCAGCGCACCGACAAGAAGCCGATGGTCTCCGACCTGCGTGAGTCCGGCTCCATCGAGCAGGACGCCGACATGGTCATCCTGCTGCACCGCGAGGACGCCTACGAGAAGGAGTCCCCGCGCGCGGGCGAGGCGGACCTGATCGTCGCCAAGCACCGAAACGGCCCCACGGCCACCATCACGGTCGCCTTCCAGGGCCACTACTCCCGCTTCGTGGACATGGCCCAGACCTGAGTTCCTCTGACGTGTGAAACCTCGGCCCTGGTGGCGATGACGCTCCAGGGTTCCGGTGCACAGTGCGCGCCACTAGGGTGTGCCGATGGTGTCGATCAAGCAGTTCCAGGTCACCTTCGACTGCGCGGAACCGGAGCGGCTCGCCCGCTTCTGGTGCGAGGTGCTGGGGTATGTCGTGCCTCCGCCGCCGGAGGGGTTCACCAGCTGGGAGGAGTTCAGCCGTTCGCTGCCGCCGGAGGCCCAGGGTTCGCGGTTCGCCTGCGTCGATCCCTCCGGTGTGGGTCCGCGCCTGTTCTTCCAGCGCGTTCCCGAGGGCAAGGTCGTCAAGAACCGGGTGCATCTGTGCGTGCGGGTCGGCACCGGGCTCGTCGGTGAGGAGCGCCTGGCCGCGCTCGAAGCCGAGTGCGCGCGACTGGTCCCGCTGGGGGCGGTACGCCAGCGACTGCTGTACGACGGCCATGATTCGTGCATCGTGATGCAGGACATCGAGGGCAACGAGTTCTGTCTGGACTGAGGGGCCCGCGAACGCGACGAGCCGTACCACGCCAAGCGGTGCCACGGCGGCCTGAGCACGGTAAATGGATTCGACGGCCGCCGCCGGCACGGGGTGGACTGGGCGCATGACGACACATCAGGAATCGCTGCTGCCGGGTACCCGGCGCGCGCTGCTGCACCGGATCGCCGTCGCGCAGGCCGAGGGGCGGACTCCGTCGCTGGTGGCCGCCGTCGTACGGGACGGGCGGGCCGTGTGGCACGGGGCGCGGACGTCGGTGGACGGACACGGACCGGACGAGACAGTGCAGTACCGGATCGGGTCCATCACCAAGACCTTCACCGCCGTGCTGGTGCTGCGGCTGCGCGACCAGGGCCTGCTCGACATCGGTGATCCACTGGAGAAGCATCTGCCGGGCACCGGCGTGGGGGAGGTGACCATCGCGGAGCTGCTCGCCCACACCGCGGGGCTGGCGGCCGAGTCACCCGCGCCCTGGTGGGAGCGCACGCCCGGCTCGCTGCGGCCCGAGCTGAGCGATGTGCTGGGCGAGCAGCCCCTGTTGCATCCCGCCGGACGGCGGCACCACTACTCCAACCCGGGCTACACCCTGCTCGGCGCCCTGGTGGAGGAGGTGCGCGGCGCCCCTTGGGAGGAGGTGCTGCGCGAGGAGATCCTGGAGCCCCTCGGCCTGCACCGGACGAGTACGCAACCGCAGGCTCCGCACGCGGGCGGCTGGGCCGTGCACCCGTGGGCCGACGCGATGCTGCCCGAGCCGCTGGAGGACCTGGGCCGGATGGCGCCGGCCGGTCAGCTCTGGTCGACCACCGGGGACCTGGCGCGGTTCGCCGCGTTCCTGACCCGGGGAGACGACCGGGTCCTCGGCGCTGAGTCGGTGGCGGAGATGCGGAGGCCCGCGGCACCGGCCGAGAGCGCGGACGTGGTGGACGGGGTCACGTACGGTCTCGGGCTGCAGATCCAGCACCGGGGCGGCCGGTTGCTCGTCGGGCACTCCGGTTCGCTGCCGGGCTTCCTGGCGAGTCTCACCATCAGCGTGGCGGACGATGTCGCCGCGGTGGTGCTCACCAACTGCACCAGCGGTCCGCTGCCGGGTGCCGTGGCGGCGGACCTGGTGCGAATCGTCGCCGAGGCGGAGCCCCGCATCCCCGAGCCCTGGCGGCCGCTGCGCGAGATCGATCCGGCGGTGCTGGAGCTGGTGGGGCAGTGGTACTGGGGGACGCACGCCTTCGGCCTGCGCGCGACCGCCGACGGGCTGCTCTGCCTGGCGCCGCTGACAGGGGGAGGCCGCAGGGCCCGCTTCCGCGCGAACGGGGACGGTACCTGGACCGGGCTGGAGGGCTACTACGCCGGGGAACTGCTGCGGCCCGTGCGGCGCCCGGACGGGGCCGTGAGCCATCTCGATCTCGGCTCGTTTGTGTTCACCCGGCAGCCGTACGACCCCGAGGCCGCGGTGCCCGGGGGCGTGGACGCACAGGGGTGGCGGGGCATCGGCTGATCCCCGGCCGGCCAGGGGTGTGTTTCACGTGAAACACACCCCTTTGGCCGTTGCGGCGCACCGGAGCACGGTCAGAGTCGCAGTTTGAAGCCCTCGTGCGAGGCCGTGAAGCCCAGCCGTTCGTAGAAGCGGTGGGCGTCGGTGCGTGTCTTGTCGGACGTCAGCTGCACCATCCGGCAGCCGAGCTGCCGCGAGGTGTCGATCGCCCACTCGATCAGCTTGCTGCCCAGCCCGCTGCCCCGTTCGTCGGCGTGGATGCGCACGGCCTCGATGAGGGCGCGGGTGGCCCCCCGGTGCGAGAGTCCGGGGATGATCGTGAGTTGCAGGGTGCCGATGACGCGGCCTTCGCGCACGGCGACGACGAGGTGCTGGTTCGGATCGGCGGCCAGGCGCGCCAGCGCGGTCCGGTAGGGCGTCAGGTCGTCCGGTGACTCGCGCTGGGCGCCGAGCGGATCATCGGCGAGCATCGCCACGATCGCCGGCAGGTCGTCGGCGGTCGCGGCGCGTATCTCAAGATCTCCCATGCGCGCACCCTATGCGGGCACGTTCAGCGACTCCACCACTCGTACCAGCGGGGCCAGTTCGGGAAGCTTCGCGGCATCGTCCAGGGCCTCACGCAGGGCGGCGTCATTGGTGGGCCGCGCCTCTTCCAGCAGGCGCAGGCCCGCCTCGGTGACGTTGGTGTAGATGCCTCGCCGGTCGGTGGGGCACAGGTAGCGCTCCAGCAGGCCGCGGTCCTCCAGCCGGCTCACCAGGCGGGTGGTGGCGCTCTGGCTGAGGACGACCGCGTCGGCGACCTGCTTCATCTGCAGATGTCCGCCATCGCCGGCGTGCTGCCTGCTGAGCACGTCCAGCAGCGAGTACTCGCGCACGCTCAGATCGTGCTTGGCCTGCAAGGCGCGTTCGATGTGCGCCTCGATCCTTCCGTGCAGCGCAGAAAGGGCGCACCAGCCCTGAGCGAGGGCGGTGAGCGCTGGGTCCGTCGCTGTCATTGGCGTTTCCTCCGTCCAGGAGCGGCTCCCACAAGGGTAGAGCACCGCCGCAATTGTCGGCGCTTGCATTTATCCAGCGTCTGCAACTATTGTGGACGCACGCTAAGCGCTCCTGCAATCGTTTGGGAAGGTGTACCCCCACATGCCTCTCGCGCTTCTGGCCCTCGCGATCGGGGCCTTCGGAATCGGAACGACCGAGTTCGTGATCATGGGTTTGCTGCCCGAGGTCGCGAGCGACTTCGGGGTCTCCATCCCCACGGCGGGCCTGCTCGTGACCGGCTACGCCCTCGGCGTGGTCATCGGGGCCCCGATCATGACCGTGCTCGGCACCAAGGTCCCGCGCAAGCGCATGCTGATGCTGCTGATGGGCCTCTTCGTCGTCGGCAACCTGCTCTCCGCGGTGGCCCCGGTCTTCGCGGTCATGCTCATCGGACGGGTGATCGCTTCCCTCGCCCACGGCGCCTTCTTCGGCATCGGCTCGGTCGTCGCGGC
The DNA here is from genome assembly GCF_011820545.1 of Streptomyces sp. DSM 40868. Classification (NCBI taxonomy): domain Bacteria; kingdom Bacillati; phylum Actinomycetota; class Actinomycetes; order Kitasatosporales; family Streptomycetaceae; genus Streptomyces; species Streptomyces sp. DSM 40868. Next base: position 4,440,944 of record NZ_CP050504.1, on the reverse strand, counting down.
CGAACTGGTCGCACCGGACAAGAAGGCCGGAGCCATCGCGATGATGTTCACCGGCCTGACCATCGCCAATGTCGTCGGCGTGCCGCTGGGCACGCTCATCGGGCAGAGCGTCGGCTGGCGCGTCACCTTCGGCATCGTCGCCGCGCTCGGTGTCGTCGGGCTCGCCGGTATCGCCAAGCTCGTTCCCGAGCTGCCCCGCCCGCAGGGCGTGCGGCTGCGCCACGAGCTGGCCGCCTTCAAGAACGCCCAGGTGCTGCTCGCCATGGCGATGACCGTCCTCGGCTTCGGCGGTGTCTTCGCGGCCATCACCTACATCGCGCCGATGATGACCCACATCGCCGGGTTCTCCGACGGATCGGTCACCTGGCTGCTGGTCCTGTTCGGCCTCGGCATGGTCGGCGGCAACCTCATCGGCGGCAAGTTCGCCGACCGCGCCCTGATGCCGATGCTGTACATCTCCCTGGGCGCCCTGGCCGTCGTCCTGGCGCTCTTCACGCTCACCGCCCACAACAAGATCGCGGCGGCGGTGACCATCGCGCTGATCGGCGCCCTGGGCTTCGCCACCGTGCCGCCGCTGCAGAAGCGCGTCCTCGACCAGGCACACGGCGCCCCGACGCTCGCGTCCGCCGTGAACATCGGCGCCTTCAACCTGGGCAACGCCCTGTCCGCCTGGCTCGGCGGTGTCGTGATCGCGGCCGGCTTCGGCTATGCGTCCCCCAACTGGGTCGGTGCCGTCCTCGCCGCTGCCGCGCTGCTCCTCGCCTTCCTCTCGGCCGCCTTGGAGCGGCGGGACGGTACGCACGGCACCGTGGTCGCCTCCAGGACGTCGGCCGAGCGGCGGACCGCCGTCCACCACTGAGCCGCTCGCACTCCGGACGCCTCACTCCCCGTAATCCCACCGTCGTCCGTACCGGGCCTTTGTCCCGGTACGGCAAGCACCGCCCCAGAGCACCATCCAAGGAGACAGCTCCATGAGCACCACCGCCGTCGCCCCGCTCACCATCGAGGACGCCGAGCTGCTCGTCGCCACGGCCCGCCGGGCGGCAGAGGACGCCGGAGTCACCGTCAGCGTCACCGTCCTGGACGCGGGTGGCCACCTGCTCGCCTTCCGCCGGGACGACCGGGCCGTGCTGATCTCCGGCGAGACCAGCACCCGCAAGGCCTACACGGCCCTCCAGCTGAATGCGCCCACCGCCGACCTCGTCGACGCCGTCCAGCCCGGCGGCCTCTTCCACACCCTGCCCACCGCTCTCGACCGGCCTCTGCTGTTCATCGCGGGCGGTGTCCCCGTCCACCGGGACGGCCGGCTGATCGGCGCCATCGGTGTCGGCGGCGGTGCGCCGGAGCAGGACCACGGGTTCGCCACCGCGGCCGTGGCGGCGCTCGCCTGACCCGGTAGCCGGCCTCGTGACGCCGGCTCCGCCGCCTTCGGGCGGCGGGGCCGGCGCACGTCCGTACGCGGATCAGCCCGCAGCGACGGTCAGGGGTGCGAACCGCCGGGTCCAGTCCCCTGGCAGCTCCGGGATGCCGTAGGTCATCACCGAGTTGAAGGCCACCGAAGCCATCCCCCGCTCCTTGGCCCAGTCCAGCAGCTCCTCGTGGCGCACGTCGATGTCGGTGCGCAGGGGGCGCTCGGTACGGGCCGCCAGCGAGGCGATGAGCGCCTTGGCGGTCTCCGTGTCCCGGGCGATCAGCGGGCCGACGACATGGGTGTCCATGTTGGGCCACGCGGCGGTGTAGCCGATGAGCCGGCCGGCCTCCTCGGCGACCCGCAACTGATCGGCGAAGGCGGGCAGCCGGGTGATGAGAGGCGTTCGATCGGTGCCGAACACCTCCTCGTCGAGGCGCACGATCGCCGGGAGGTCCTCCGCGGTGGCGGCACGCGTGACGACCGCGGGCTCCCGGCCGCCGGGAGTGAAGCGGCCCCTCAGCATCTCGGCCCGGCCCGTCACCTTGAAGCCCAGCTCCTCGTAGAGGGGTCGGCCGTTGGGGGTGGCGTGCAGGGTCAGGGGAGTGGTCCCCATGACCGAGACGACGTGCCGCATCAAACGGCGGCCGACCCCTTGACGGGCATGGCGCTCGGCCACCAGGACCATGCCGATGGCGCCGAGATCCGGCCGCCCCCACGCGCCGTACTCCGTGACGACGCAGGCGGCGACCAGACCGCCCTCGGGGTCGTCGATGCCGTATCCCTTCCCGGCGGTGAGGAGGAAGCCCCACTTGTGTTCCTCGCGTGGCCACCCCCGGTCTTCGGACAGGTCGGCGCAGGCGGTGAGATCGCGAAGCGTCAGACGGCGGATGGGCAGATGGGTGAGGGAAGGAGTTGGCACGCAGGTCAGGCTGTCCGAACGGCGCCCCTGCCGTCCACCTGTTTCGATGCAGACGCACGTGCTTTTGGCCATCTCATGGCCATCCGTACAACCATCGGACAGCTGTGCGGTGTTTCACGTGAAACACCGCACGACCTCACTAGCCTCGGCGTCGTGACCAGACTTCATCTGTTCGACATGGACGGCACGTTGCTGCACGGGACCACCGCTCCGCTGGAGATATCGCGCCAGTTGGGCCTGGAAAGCGAGACGGTGGCCCTGGAGCGGGCGATCGCGGACGGGCGGATCGGACCGCCGGAGTATGCCGCGCAGGTGTACGACCTGTGGGCCGGCCTGACCGACGCGCATGTGCGGGCCGCGTTCGAGGCGGCTCCCTGGCTGGCCCGGATCCGCGAGGTGTGGGCGCGGATCAGGAGCGCGGGCGAATACTGCGCGGTGGTGTCCCTCTCGCCCTCCTTCTTCGTCGAACGCCTCCTGGACTGGGGTGCCCACGCGGCCCATGGCTCCCGTTTCCCGGCCGTACCGTTCACCGAGCCCGTCGACCCGTCCGGGGTGCTCAACGCCGCCGCCAAGGTGGTCATCGCGGAACGGCTCTGCGCGGAATTCGGCGTGACCCGCGCGGACTGCGTGGCGTACGGCGACTCGGCGTCGGACAAGGAGTTGTTCGCCGCCGTGCCGGTGTCCGTGGCGGTCAACGCCGACTCCCACGTGGCCGGCCTCGCCACCCACTCCTACTCGGGCCTGGACCTGTGGGAAGCCTATGAACTGGTCGGACCGGCGCAGTAGTCCCAAGAGGCCGTTGCCGGCACCCGGAGTCGTGCTCCTGTTCGCCGGCCCCGCTCATCCGAGGTCGGGGGCGTGCATGGCCCGTACTCCTTCGATGTTCCCGTCCAGGTAGTGACGCAGGGACAGCGGGACGAGGTGGACGGAGGCGATGCCGACGCGGGTGAACGGGACGCGGACGATCTCGTACTCACCGGCCGGTTCCTCCACTTCGGGGCCGTGCCGCAGGGCCGGGTCCATGGACTCCAGCCGGCAGACGAAGAAGTGCTGCACCTTCACACCGGTCGCGCCGCCGTCCTCACCGATGTGCTCCACCGTGTCCACGAAACACGGCACCACATCGGTGATCTTGGCGCCGAGTTCTTCGTACACCTCCCGGTGCAGGGCGTCCACGACGGTCGAGTCCCCGGGTTCGACCCCGCCACCGGGAGTGACCCAGTAGGGATCGATGCCGGGCTTGGTGCGCTTGATCAGGATCAGGTCGTCACCGTCCAGGAGAACGGCACGGGCGGTGCGCTTGACCACGGGTCGGACGGTCATGGGAGAAATGTGGCCCCGCTGGTTCCACGTGAAACATCGCAAAGCGCCACGAGCCGACCGCTGTGCGTACACGGCGCCCGGGCGGCCTCAGCACCAGGCCGTGGCCGCATGCCGGAGCCACTCGTGGGCCCGAGCGACATGGGGCAGGGCGAGTGTCCCGGTCCGCACCACCAGGAAGTACGTGCGCAACGGCGGCACCACCGGGTCGAGCAGGGTGACGACCGCGCCCTGCTCCAGCGCACGCGCGCACAGATAGCGGGGCAGCACCGCCAGCCCGGCCCCGGCGCTCGCACAGGAGAGCACCGCCCGCAGATCCGGGACGATCACCGTGCCCGTGGCGGCCGGGGCGCAGTCGAAGACGGAAGCCCAGTAGCGCGAGACGAACGGCAGCGACTCGTGGACCTCGACCACGGGCAGGTCATCCAGGGCCGGCGCGCCCTTCAGTCGCACGGTGTCCGCGCCGATCCGCTCCGCCCAGCGCGGGGCCGCGACCAGTACATGCTCCTCGTCACACAGCGGAGTGGCCGACAGCAGGGCACCGCGCGGCCGGGTCGTGCTGATGGCCAGGTCGTGCCGGCCGCAGGACAGCCCCTCCAGCGTCTCCTCGGCCGTGCCGAAAGAGACGCGTAACGTCAAGCCCTGGCCGTCGTCGCCGGTCAGCCCGGTGAGGGCGGGCAGCACGCGTTCGGTGGTGAACTCTGGAGGGCCGGCCAGGTACAGCGTCCGGGACGAGGAGTCGTCGTCCAGCCCGCTCTCCGCTATCTCGACCAGGGCGTCGAGATGCGGCGCTGCCCGGTGGGCGAGTTCGTCACCGATGGTCGTCGGGGTCACTCCCCGCGCCTGGCGGAGGAAGAGCGGCCTGCCGAGCTGGCGCTCCAGTGTGCGGATCTGCGAGGTGACGGCCGGCTGGGACAGGCCGAGCAGAGCGGCGGCGCGGGTGAAGGAACCAGCCCTGTGCACGGTGACAAAGGTCCGCAGCAAGGCCAGATCCATGGCGTGCCCTCCCTGTCCCTGCCCTCCTCGCCCTTCCGCCGGCCGCCAGGCAGGCACCAACTATAAATATGTCGATACGTCCCTGTCGCTACCGTGATTGGACACTGACGCAGAGTCAACTAGCCTTGTCCGAGCGGTCTTTCCACCCGGGCCGCAGGCGGTCCGAGCCACGAGGGGGGGAGGCTCGGACCGTCCCGGAACGGCGGCCGGCCACCGCGAAAGGAACTACTCGGCGGACTCGTCCAGGGCGCGCAGGACGTCGGCCACCAGGTCCTCCGGGTCCTCCGCGCCGACGGACATCCGGATGAAGCCCTCCGGGACGTCGTCCCCGCCCCAGCGGCGGCGGCGCTCGGCCGTGGACCGCACCCCGCCGAAGCTCGTCGCGTCCTCCACCAGGCGCAGGGCCGCGAGAAAACGCTCGGCACGCGCGCGCGTGGGCAGCGTGAAGGACACGACACAGCCGTAGCGCCGCATCTGCCGTGCCGCGACCGGGTGCGAGGGGTCGTCGGACAGACCGGGGTAGCGCAGACCGGAGACCTCGGGCCGCTGCCGCAGCGCCTCGGCGACCGCCAGGGCGGTGGCGTTCTGCCGGTCGACGCGCAACTGGAGCGTGGCGATGGACCGGTGCGCGAGCCATGCCTCCATGGGCCCGGAGATCGCGCCGACGATCTTGCGCCAGCGGCGCACGGCGGCCATCGCCTCGGCGTCGCGGCCGGCCACGTAGCCCAGCAGGACATCACCGTGCCCGGTGAGCTGCTTGGTGCCGCTGGCCACGGAGAAGTCGGCGCCCAGCTCCAGCGGGCGCTGTCCGAGCGGGGTGGCGAGGGTGTTGTCCACGGCGACCAGCGCGCCACGCGCGTGTGCCGCATCGGCCAGCCGCCGGATGTCGCAGACGTCGAGCCCGGGGTTCGACGGGGACTCGATCCACAGCAGCCGTGCCCCGTCCAGCAGCTCCAGCTGGGCGTCGCCGCCGGTCGGCGCGGTGCGCACCTCGATGCCGTAGGCCTCCAGCTGGGCGCGGACCAGCGGCAGCACCTGGTAGCCGTCGGAGGGCAGCACGACCGCGTCGCCGGCTCGCAGCTGCGAGAACAGCACGGAGGAGATCGCCGCCATGCCGGAGGCGAACACCAGCGTCTCGACGTCCTCCTGCCCCGGTGCCTCCAGCTCGCCTATGGCCCGCTCCAGCAGGGTCCAGGTCGGATTGTCGTCACGGCCGTACGAGTACGGTCCCGTCACCTCGCCGGGCAGGTGGAAGTGCGCCGCGAACACCGGGCCGGGCAGGGTCGGCTCGTGCTTGACCGGCTCGGGCAGTCCCGCCCGTACCGCGCGCGTGCCGTCGCCCGTGCGGCCCTCGTCCTTCGTGCCCTCGCTCATGCGGCCCGTCCTTCCAGTTCGTCCTGTACGGCGGCGAGCAGCCCGCTGCTCGCCGCCTCCACCATCTCAAGGCACTCCTCGAAGCCGTCCCGGCCCCCGTAGTACGGGTCGGGTACGTCGAGGTCGGGACCGGCAGCGGGGTCGTAGGAACGCAGCAGTCGGACCTTGCGGGCGTCCTCCTCGGTGGGCGCGAGGCGGCGCAGGGCCCTGAGGTGGCCGGTGTCGAGGGCTATCACCAGGTCGAGCCGGGAGAACCACGACGGCAGGAACTGGCGGGCCGTGTGCTCGCTGTCGTAGCCGTGTTCCTCCAGGACCGAGACGGTGCGCGGGTCGGCCGGCTCCCCCTCGTGCCAGCCCCCGGTGCCGGCGCTGTCGACCACCACCAGATCCTCCAGACCGGCCTCCGCCACGCGCGCGCGGAAGACGGACTCGGCCATCGGGGAACGGCAGATGTTGCCGGTGCACACGAAACAGACGCGGTAGGTCATGGCGCGCTCAGTCCTCGTCGGGCAGGACGACGTGCAGCGCCCAGGAGACGACGGAGACGATCAGACCGCCGAGCACGGCCGTCCAGAAGCCCTCCACATGGAAGCTGAGGTCGAGCTTGCCGCACACCCAGGAGGTCAGCAGCAGCATCAGCGCGTTCACGACCAGGGTGATCAGCCCGAGGGTCAGGATGAACAGCGGGAAGGTGAGTACCTTCACGATCGGCTTGACCAGCCAGTTGACCAAGCCGAAGATCAACGCGACGGCGATCAGCGTGCCGGCCTTCTTGGCGGTGCTGTCACCGGTCAGGGTGATCTTGTCGAGCGCCCATACCGCGACCGCCAGGGCACCCGCGTTGGCGATCGTCTTGACTAGGAAATTCCTCATGTGTCTGATCGTGGCAGACCAGGCGGAACCCGGCCGGACAGCGGCGGGCGGGACCGCGAGGAGCAGGGCGACGACGAGCAGTGAAGCGAGGACGGCAGCGGCGATGAAGGCATTCCGGCTGGATGACCTGGAGGCGGAGCGCGCCGCCAACGACGGCGCCTACCTGCAGTTCCTGCGCGAGCGGAACATGTCGGTCGGCCTGTACGCCCTGGACGCGGGAGAGCAGGACCCGCAGAAGCCGCACCACCAGGACGAGGTGTACTTCGTGGTCAGCGGCCGGGCCTCGCTCACGGTCGGCCTCGAGACGACGCAGGTGGCGCGGGGCAGCGTCGTGTACGTGCCCGCCGGGGTCCCGCACAAGTTCCATCACATCAGCGAGGACCTCAGGGTGCTCGTCGTGTTCTCTCCGCCCGAGGCGTGAGCCGGGTGCCCCGGATTCCCTAGGGGACGGATCAGGGCAGGACAAGGGATGCCGGGCCCCCGCTCGGTCCCTTCGCGGCCCTAGCATCGAGTGCGTACCACAGACAACGCACGAGAGCGCAAAGGACGAGGCGATGCGAGAGATCTTCGCGGGGCTGCCGTGGTGGGTGAAGTGGGTCGCGGTGCCGGTCATCGCCCTGGTCGTGTTCGGAGGTCTGATAGCGAGCGTGGTCGGGTTCGTGATCGGCCTGCTGTTCAAGGCGCTGGTCTTCGTCGCCCTGGTCGGCGGCCTGATCTACATCGTGCGGAAGTTCACCGGCAACTCCTCGTCGCGCAGCGGGTGGTGAGGCACCCGGTCATCGGTCAGCGGTGACGGGGGCGGTTCCCTCGGGGGAGGGAAGTTTCGGTCCGGAGCGGTTCCGGCGCGCTGGCGGACGGTTAAAGTCCGGAACCCCCCACCGGCTCCGGCTCCGTGGGCGGCGCCACCCCCCCCGTGCACGTCCTCTCGCACGGGCTCCCCCTCGCGCTTCGGGAGTGACCCCCTTGGCCATCGTCGACACCGCACCGGCAGCACCCCCCGCACCCGCCGTCGCACCGCGCCCCTGCGCACCCCCTCTCCAGCGATCGCCTTCCCCGCTCGTCCCCGGCCAGGGCTCCGCGCCCGCGGCGGACAGCCCCGGCCCGCCGCCAGCCGCGGATGTCTGCGGGCCACCGTCGTCCGCCGGCCGGCCGGCACCGCGGCCCGTGCCCGCCGCCACGCTCATCGGCTCCGTCCAGCGCGCCATGCGCCTGCTGGAGACCGTCGCCTCGCACGCCTACGGCGCTCCCGCCAAACAACTCGCCCGCGAGACCGGGCTCGCTCTGCCCACCACCTACCACCTGCTGCGCACCCTGGTGCACGAGGGCTATCTGCACCGGGACAAGGGACTGTTCTTCCTCGGTGACGCCGCCGAACGCCTGGCCCGCGGCGGAGCACAGCAGAAACGTCGCAGCATGGTGGCGGACACGCTCGCGCACTGGCGCGATTCCATCGGTGTGCCGGTCTACTACGCGATGTACCGGGACGGCGAGATCGAGGTCATGTGCGTCTCCGCCTCCCGGCAGGCACCGGCGGTCGAGGAATGGGCGGACTTCCGCGAGACCGGCCATGCCCACGCCATCGGACAGTGCCTGCTCTCCCAGCTCGACGAGGAGGCGCGGCGCGACCATCTCGCGCGCTATCCCGTCCGGCCCCTCACGCCGTACACCGTGCGGGACGACGACGCGCTGCTCCGGCGGCTGGCCCGGACCCGCCGGATGGAGCCGACGGTGGAGCGCCAGGAGTACGCCGTCGGGACGGTCTGCGCGGCGGTCCCCATCACAGTCGGCGCCACCGCAGCCACGATGGCCCTCTCGCTCCCCGCCCACCAGGCCGACCGGCTGCTGCCCGCCGCCCGCCGGCTGCAGACGGAGATCGGGCGTCACCTGGGCACGCTCACGCTCTCTATCAGTATCTGAAAACTCACTCCTTGTAATCTACTGTGTACGTTCAGCAAGATTTGAGCACGGTCAGAGGGATCGATCCCGGCCAGTCGACGTCATATGACGGGGTAGTCAATGCGCGAGTCCGTACAGGCAGAAGTCATGATGAGCTTTCTCGTGTCGGAGGAGCTCTCCTTCCGCATCCCGGTGGAGTTGCGCTACGAGACCAGTGATCCCTATGCCGTGCGGCTCACCTTTCATCTGCCCGGCGACGCGCCGGTGACCTGGGCCTTCGGGCGCGAACTGCTGGTCGACGGGGTCGGCCGGCCGTGCGGGGAGGGAGACGTGCGCATCTCCCCCGCCGATTCCGAGGTGCTGGGCGAGGTGCTGATCCGTCTTCAGGTCGGCGGCGACCACGCCCTCTTCCGCTCGTCGGCACCCCCGCTCGTGGCCTTCCTCGACCGCACGGACAAGCTGGTGCCGCTCGGGCAGGAGGGCGCCCTGGCCGATTTCGACGCGCATCTGGACGAGGCCCTGGACCGCATCCTGGCCGAGGAGCAGAGCGCCGGCTGAAGCGCTACGGCGAGGGGGCGCTCCGCCGGTCCCGCGCGGCGCGCCGCAGTAACGCTTCTGCGCGACGAGCACCGGTCTCGGCGGCGCCCATCGCGCTGCCGGACCAGGCGACGCTCATCGCGGCGGCGGAACCGCCGGCGCTCACCGCTTCCGGCGCCGCCCCCGGCCCCCGCGCGCCGGCGCGGGCCGGGCCCCGGCGGATGCCCCGGCCGCCCCGGCGTCCGGGGCGGCCCGGTCGGCCGACACCACCAGCGCGGCCAGCGCCGTGGTGACCGGGACCGAGGCGACCAGACCGATCGAGCCCACCAGCGTGCGCACGATCTCCTCGGCCACCAGCTCGCTGTTGGCCACGGTCCCGACGCTGCTCTGCGCGATCGAGAACAGCAGCAGCAACGGCAGCGCGGCACCGGCGTAGGCGAGCACCAGGGTGTTGACAACGGACGCGATGTGGTCGCGGCCGATCCGGATGCCCGCCCGGTACAGCCCGCGCCAGCCCATCGACGGGTTGGCCTCGTGCAGCTCCCAGACGGCCGAGGTCTGGGTCACCGTCACATCGTCCAGGACGCCGAGCGAACCGATGATGACCCCGGCCAGCAGCAGACCGCTCATGTCGATCGACGGATACAGGCCGTGGATCAGACCGGTGTTGTCGTCCGTGTTGCCGGTCAGCGCGGCCCACCCGATGAACAGCGAGCCGAGCACACCGATCAGCGCCAGCGATATCAGCGTGCCGAGCACCGCCACCGAGGTACGGGCGGACAGCCCGTGACACAGATACAGGGCGATCAGCATGATGGCGCTCGATCCGATCACGGCCACCAGCAGCGGGTTCGACCCCTCGAGGATCGCCGGCAGGATGAACAGCGTCAGCACCAGGAAGCTGACGGCCAGCGCCACCAGCGCCATGACACCGCGCAGCCGGCCCACCAGCACCACGGCCACCGCGAAGACCCCCGCGAGCAGCGTCATGGGGAACTTCCGGTTCACATCGGTCACCGCGTACTGCAGCTCCTTCGGCGCCGAGGGCTCGTAGGCGACGACTACCTTCTCGTCCTGGTGGAGCTGGCGCGACTGGTCCGGCTGCACGATCTCGGTGAACGTACGGCCCTTGTCCTTGCCGGTGTCGACCCGGATGGTGGCCTTCTTGCAGGTGCCGTCGGCCTGCTGCTGCGCCGAGCTGCCCTCGGCCGTGGAGGTGTCACCGGTCGGGGGCACACCGGAGGCGTTCGCCGAAGCACAGCTCAGCTCCACGACCCGGGTGACCGTGGCCTGCTGGGTCTGCCGGTCGAAGCCGACGCCGGTGCGCTTGTGGGCCGGGGCCTGTCCGGGCCAGAGCACGACCAGGCCGACCAGGACCGCCGCGGTGAAGGGAACCAGGATCGCCGCGATGACCTTGCGCAGATGCTGGGAGACGGGAGCGGCCGGGCCGTGGCTGTGGCTGTGACCGTGCGCGTGTCCCTGCCCGGAAGCGGCTCCGTGGCCGGTCTCGGCGGCCTGGTGACCGTGCCCGGTGCCCTGCTCCGCGCCGTCTCGGCGGTGCGGGTCGGGCGGCTGGTAGGGGTACTGCTCCATGCTGGTCACCGCCCGATCATCCCAAGAACGCAGGGGGGCCCACTGTTCACCGCGCCATACATGGCGCTAGCGTGGAGGCACCTTTGCACACGCGGGAGCTCGGAGCACCGGGCTGAGAGGGCGCTGACCTCCGTGGATGCGATGTTTCACGTGGAACGAGCGATGTTCCGCGGGGAACGTCGGCCGACGGAAACCGCTGCGTCGACCGCCGAACCTGTTACCGGGTAATGCCGGCGTAGGGAGTAGGTCTCATGACCAACAAGGACGCACGCACGCCTGCCTCCGCCCAGGACGAGAAGTCCACGGAGGCCGGGAAGTCCATCGGCTGGCACAAGGCGTATGTCGAGGGCTCGCGCCCCGACCTCCGGGTGCCGGTCCGTCAGGTGCATCTCACCAACGGGCAGTCGGTCACGCTGTACGACACATCGGGCCCGTACACCGATCCACTCGTCGAAACGGACGTCCGCAGGGGCCTGCCGCCGCTGCGGGAGAACTGGATCATCGCCCGCGGCGACACCGAGGAGTACGCGGGCCGGCCCGTCCGTCCCGAGGACGACGGGATCAAGCACACCTCGCCGCGCGGCGGGCTGCGCAACCTGGACGCGGTCTTCCCCGGCCGCCCGCGCCAGCCGCGGCGGGGGCGCGACGGTCAGGCGGTGACGCAGCTCGCGTACGCCCGCCGGGGCGAGATCACCCCGGAGATGGAGTTCGTGGCCCTCCGGGAGAACGTGTCGCCCGAGGTGGTCCGCGAGGAGATCGCGGCCGGCCGGGCCGTGCTGCCGGCCAACGTCAACCACCCGGAGATCGAGCCGATGATCATCGGCAAGCGGTTCCTGGTGAAGGTGAACGCCAACATCGGCAACTCGGCGGTGACGTCCTCCATCGAGGAAGAGGTCGAGAAGATGACCTGGGCGACCCGCTGGGGCGCCGACACGGTCATGGACCTGTCCACCGGCCGCAACATCCACACCACCCGCGAATGGGTGCTGCGCAACTCCCCCGTCCCGATCGGCACCGTGCCGCTCTACCAGGCGCTGGAGAAGGTCGACGGCAAGGCCGAGGAACTGACCTGGGAGATCTACAAGGACACCGTCATCGAGCAGGCCGAGCAGGGCGTGGACTACATGACGGTCCACGCGGGCGTCCGGCTGCCGTACGTCCCGCTCACCGCCAACCGCAAGACCGGCATCGTCTCGCGCGGCGGCTCCATCATGGCCGCGTGGTGCCTGGCGCACCACAAGGAATCGTTCCTGTACGAGAACTTCGAGGAGCTGTGCGAGATCCTCGCCGCCTACGACGTCACGTACTCGCTGGGTGACGGCCTGCGGCCCGGTTCCATCGCCGACGCCAACGACGAGGCGCAGTTCGCGGAGTTGCGGACGCTCGGGGAACTCAACCGGATCGCCAAGAGTTTCAACGTACAGACGATGATCGAGGGCCCCGGGCACGTCCCGATGCACAAGATCAAGGAGAACATCGACCTTCAGCAGGAGATCTGTGATGAGGCTCCGTTCTATACGCTCGGCCCGCTGACCACGGACGTCGCGCCGGCGTACGACCACATCACCTCCGGCATCGGTGCCGCGATGATCGCCTGGTGGGGCACGGCGATGCTCTGCTACGTCACGCCCAAGGAGCACCTGGGCCTGCCCAACCGGGACGACGTCAAGACCGGCGTCATCACCTACAAGATCGCCGCGCACGCGGCGGACCTCGCCAAGGGGCACCCCGGGGCGCAGGAGTGGGACGACGCGCTGTCCGACGCCCGTTTCGAGTTCCGGTGGGAGGACCAGTTCAACCTCGCCCTGGACCCCGACACGGCACGGGAGTTCCACGACGAGACCCTGCCGGCCGAGCCCGCCAAGACGGCCCACTTCTGTTCCATGTGCGGCCCGAAGTTCTGCAGCATGAAGATCTCGCAGGACATCCGGCGGGAGCACGGCGGCAACCGGGCCGAGATCGAGGCGGGCATGGCCCAGAAGTCGCAGGAGTTCGCGGCGGCCGGCAACCGGGTGTACCTGCCCATCGCCGACTGAACCGGCCCACCGTGAGCGCACCGCGCCCGCCAGACCGTGCGCGGTGCGCGACCGGGTGGCCGGTGTCCGGCCGGGTCACGCCGGTGCGCGGCCGGGTTACTCGGGGCGGTGTTCCGGGCCGCCGAAGTCCGGGCTCGTGTAATCGGGGCTGGTGTAGCGGGGGCGGCCGGACGCCGTGCCGTCGCCCGGGCTGCTGAAGCCGGGCCGGTCGTAGCCCAGACGCGGGATGCGGCCGCTCGGTGCGGGCCGGACCGGGTGCTGTGCCCCGGCGGGGCCCGCCTCGGCCAGTGCCTCCCGGAGGAAGGGCAGGATGCCCCGCTCCAGCAGGGCGTCCCGCCAGGCATCTCTGGCCCGCTCCACCTCCGCCTCGTCCGCCCTGTCCAGGGCCCGGACGTCTGCCGGGGCGCGGTTGCGCAGGGCGGCGAGCAGCAGTCCGGCGGCGGCGACCAGGGCCGTCGCCGCGGTCAGCGCGCCGAACACCCAGCCGGTGGCGAGCAAGGTGCGGGCGAGGGTCTGCCCGGAGCTCAACGCCCGCAGGACGTAGCCGACGAGCAGGAAGATCGCCGCTGCTGTCCCGGAGAGGACGGGCGCCAGCACGGCGAGGACCGCGGCGGCGCCCGCGCCGGTGTCCTCGGCCGCCTCGTCGGGCGGGGCGCCCGTATCCGGCGCGGTCGGACCAGAGAGCGCGGCGGCGGAGTCTCCGGTGGCCGCCGGGGCGGACAGCGCCGGGTGGCGTGGTGTGTCGCGGAGTTCGGCGTAGTGCCGGTACTCGGCCGCCGCGACCGCCGTGATCAGGGCGGAGGCTTCCAGTGCCATGGTGCGCAGTTGAGCGGTGGTCAGCGGGCGGCCGTTGGCGGCCGGTTCCGGTCGGTGCGGTGCGGAGCGCAGCGCCTCGTCGAGCAGCCGCTCGAATTCCCGGAGGTCCTCGCTCTTCAGGTGCTGCGGAAGGCTGTTCATCTGCATCCCCCGATGCTCCGTAGGGCTTGGGGCTCGCGCGCCGACTGCCGTCGGGCAGAAACGGAGGGGAGCCTGCTACGGACAAGCCGATGGTAGAGCCGTGACGGCGCGCGATGACAGGGGATTGCCGGAAATTGGCCTCCGGCCTGCGCGTACGCGGTCGGGGGACGTCTGACCAGGGAACGCTCAGTCGTTCAGCGGGAGTTGCTGGACCAGCAGCTTTCCGGCCATGGTCACTCCGCCGTCCATGGCGATGGCGAGACCGTCGGCGTAGACGTGCGGCCCCTCGACGACCGGGCCGGTGCCCTCCTCGCCGTCCTCGGAGCCGACCTCGCCGAGGAGGTAGGGGATGGGGCTGTGCCCGTGAACGACGCGGGTACCGCCGTACGTGTCGAGGAGGGTGCGCACGGCGTCGGAGCCGCCCTCGTCGCGGAAGGAGAAGCGCTTGGTGAACTTGCGGAACAGATCCCAGACCTCGTCGGCGTCGTTACGGGTCAGGGTCTCGCGGACGGTGTCGTTGACCGCCTCGATGGAGTCGCCGTAGTCGAGGTAGGCGGTGGTGTCGGAGTGGATGAGCAGGTAGCCGTCGACCACCTCCACGGCGTCGAGGCGGGCCATCCACTGCAGATGGTGGTCCTGGAGGCGGTCCATGTCGGTCTTCTGGCCGCCGTTGAGCAGCCAGGCCGCCTGGAAGGTGGCGGTGCCCGCGCCGGAGTTGACGGGGGTGTCGCCGAACCGTTTGGCGCCGAGCAGCAGCAGCTCGTGGTTGCCCATGAGGGCCTTGCAGTAACCGCCTGCCGCGGCGGCCTCCGCGGACAGCCGCATGACCAGGTCGATGACGCCGATGCCGTCCGGGCCGCGGTCGGTGAAGTCACCGAGGAACCACAGCCGGGTGGTGCCGGCGCACCACTGGCCCGAGGCGTCGATCAGGCCCTGCTCCTGCAGGGCGGCCACCAGCTCGTCCAGGTAGCCGTGGACGTCGCCGACGACGTAGAGCGGTCCGGGCCCGGTCGCGGGCTGCGGGGCCGGCGGGGCGGGGACCGGCTCGACGGGGAGCTGGAGGGTGTCGCCGCGGTTGATGACCGGCAGGTCGCGCTGGGTGGGGGTGTAGCCCTCGGGGTACGCCTCGTCGCCGGCCGGGACGGCGTTGCCGGGGTGGGTGCCGTCGGCGTACGGACCGGTCTCGTGCACGTACGCGGGTACCCGGAAGTCGCGCAGCGTCGCCGTCCGCTCCGCCTCGGGTCCCTGACCGGCCCCCTGAGTCATCAGACCCCTCCACCATCGCGCCGCATCTGCACCGCTTCGGACTGCCTGGTCGCAGCGGTCCGCGGTGTCGTGGGGCCCATCATAGGAATGCGCGTCGCGCCGTGTGATGACCCAGGGGTGGTGAATCGGAACAAGACTCCGGTTCACCGCGGCTTTCGCCCTGTTTGGGCAGATGTTCGACCGGCTGTCGGCCGATTGATCCCCCGGCCGACCGGTTCTCGCGCCGCACCGGACGTGCCCCGTGCCGCGTCCGCCGCGCCGCCCCGGGACGTCCCGGGGCGCTACCGGTCGTCCGGGGTGCGTGGCGGGCTGACCGTCGTGCGCGGGGACCGCCGTTGGGAGGAGGTGCGCACGATCAGCTCGGTCGGTATCACCTGCTCGACCGGCTGCTCGGACTCGACGCCCTCGATCGCGTCGATGAGGAGCTGGACGACGGCGGTGCCGATGCGGCGGGGCTTCAGCGACAGTGTGGTGACGGGCGGCTCGGTGCTGGCGTACATGGTCGACTCGCTGCAGCACACCAGCAGCAGGTCGTCGGGGACGCGCAGGCCGTAGCGGCGGGCGGCGGCGAGCAGATCGGTGCCGTTGGGGTCGAACAGCCCGTAGACCGCGTCGGGCCGGTCGGGGCGGGCGAGCAGCCGGTCGGCGGCGACGGCGCCCGCGCACGGGTCGTGCGCCGGGTACGCCTCGTAGACCGGGTCCTGGCCGACCCGTTCGCACCAGCGCAGGTAGGCGGTGGTGGACAGATGGGTGTAGGTGTCCGTCGAGGTGCCCGTGAGCAGGCCGATGCGGCGGGCGCCGGCGTCGGCGAGATGGTCGAGGATGCCGAGTACGGCGGCCTCGTGGTCGTTGTCGACCCAGGCGGTGACGGGAAGGGAGCCGGCCGGGCGGCCGTCGGAGACGACCGGCAGTCCCTGCCGGACGAGCTCGCTGACCACCGGGTCCTGGTCGGAGGGGTCGATGACGACCGTGCCGTCCAGGGCCACGTTGGACCAGACGTCGTGGCGGGAGGTCGCGGGCAGGATGACCAGGGCGTAGCCGCGGGCGAGTGCGGCCGAGGTGGCGGCCCGGGCCATCTCCGCGAAGTACGCGAACTCCGTGAAGGTGAAAGGTTCATCCCCGTAGGTCGTCACGGTCAGGCCGATCAGGCCCGACTTGCCCGTACGGAGGGTCCGGGCGGCGGCCGAGGGCCGGTACCCGAGTCGGTCGGCGACCTCGCGGACGTGGCGCCGGGTGGCATCCGGGAGCCGGCCCTTGCCGTTGAGGGCGTCGGACACGGTCGTGATGGAGACCCCGGCGGCGGCGGCGACGTCTCTGATGCCCGCCCGGCCCGGCCGACTGCCTCGACGTGAGGTTTCCGCGCGGCTCACCTGGTGCTTCCCTGCTGCTGTCATGGCGAGCCGATAGTAGGGCTCATGCGGCGGGGTGGTGCGGCCGCATATGCCCACCTTGGGAGGCACGTTTCTGCATGGCCATATGGCGTCAAGTGCCTTAGAAATAAAGGACTTTGCGGGTCTGCAGGGTAGGACGCGATGTGCCGAGGCGTACGGACCTGCCAAGCGTCCGATGTTTCGAAGAGGTCTCAACTCACCTGCACGGGCGACGCGCGCCAGGGCGCAAGCCACCGGCGCGTAGATATATGTACGGCGCGCCCCCCGAAACGCACGCCTTCGTGCGGTGATGCCCCCGATGCCGACGGGAGCCGTGTGATCGGCGCCTTCCCCGGGGCCCGGGGGCATGGGTCCGGCAGTGCGAGCCTGTACTCAGCCGGGCCGAATCCTCTTATGGTGATGAGTATTGGAAGCCGGCGGCGTCGACGGTCCGCCGGTGATCGCGAGGAGGACTGCGGTGAGCGAGACAAGCCCCAAGCTGCGCGCCGAGCTGGAGGGTATCCCCACCTACAAGCCGGGCAAGCCGGCCGCGGCCGGCGGCCCGGTCGCCTACAAGCTGTCCTCCAACGAGAACCCGTACCCGCCGCTGCCGGGCGTGCTGGAGACCGTGACCGCCGCGGCCTGCGACATCAACCGCTACCCGGACATGTCCTGCGCCGGGCTGATGAACGAGCTGTCCGACCGCTTCGGTGTGCCGCTGTCCCACGTGGCGACCGGGACCGGCTCGGTGGGGGTCGCCCAGCAGCTGATCCAGGCCACCAGCGGTCCCGGTGACGAGGTGATCTACGCCTGGCGGTCGTTCGAGGCGTACCCGATCATCACGCAGATCAGCGGCGCCCGGTCGGTACAGGTGCCGCTGACGCCGGGTGATGTGCACGACCTGGACGCGATGGCGGACGCGATCACCGACCGGACGCGGCTGATCTTCGTGTGCAACCCCAACAACCCGACCGGCACGGTGGTGCGGCGGGCCGAGCTGGAACGGTTCCTCGACCGTGTGCCCCGGGACGTGCTGGTGGTGCTGGACGAGGCCTACCGGGAGTTCATCCGCGACCCCGAGGTGCCCGACGGTGTGGAGCTGTACCGGGAGCGGCCCAACGTCTGCGTGCTGCGGACCTTCTCCAAGGCCTACGGGCTGGCCGGGCTGCGGATCGGTTTCGCGATCGCCCATGAGCCGGTGGCGGCGGCCCTGCGCAAGACGGCGGTGCCGTTCGGGGTGAGCCAGCTGGCACAGGAGGCGGCGATCGCCTCCCTGCGCGCCGAGGACGAGCTGCTGGGCCGGGTCGGCTCGCTGGTGTGTGAGCGCACGCGCGTGGTCGACGCGCTGCGGGATCAGGGCTGGACGGTCCCGGAGACGCAGGCCAACTTCGTGTGGCTGCGGTTGGGGGAGCGCACCGTCGCGTTCGCGCAGGCCTGTGAGGAGCATGGGGTGGTGGTCCGGCCGTTCCCGGGCGAGGGTGTGCGGGTGACGATCGGCGAGGCCGAGGCGAACGACATCTTCCTGAAGGTGGCGGAGGCGTTCCCCAAGGAGCGGTGACTCGGGGGCGGCGCCGGGTGCCGTGGGAGCTGTGGCTCCCCAGGGGCACGGAAACGCCGCAAGGGACTGATCCCGTGGCGGGATCAGTCCTCGATCAGTTCCAGACGGATGGGGTCGCCGGCTCGTACGGTCGCCAGGAGGCCGGCGTCCCCGTCCAGGCCGCCGAGGATGTTGCACGGGCTCGCGAGGCGGCACTCCCCGTCGTGCGAGATCGGCGTAGGGCCGTAGGGGAGCGCGAGGGCGTTGCCCTCCGTCCAGAAGGCCACCGTGCCCGGCTCCACGACCTGGCGGGCGTCCGTTTCACGTGAAACAGAGACGCCTGTGTCGAAATACACCTCCTCACCCCATGTGCTCGCGGTCGAGGCGAGGGGCAGTGCCTTGGCGAGGGCCTGCACGGTCGGGGTGCTTGCGTCGAGGCTCGCGGTGATGCTGCCCGCGGGCCAGGAAATGCGTATCTGCATGGCGGGCAATTCAACAAGATGTTGAAGTCACTGCCAAGGTCTTGACGCTACGGCGATAGGGGGGACCCCCCTGGTTCGGCCGAAAATCAGTGCGTCATAATGGCTTGTGAATGTGAACGCGTTCACAAGCGCGTCCCGTTTGCTCCTGTATGCGGGCAACAAACAGGGGCAAACCGCCGCTGACCACGCCGTAGTAAGGAGAGTGACGACGTGGACCTGGCTTTGGCGCCGGAAACACTGGCGCGCTGGCAGTTCGGCATCACCACCGTCTACCACTTCCTGTTCGTTCCGTTGACGATCTCCCTGGCCGCGCTCACGGCCGGGCTGCAGACGGCCTGGGTGCGCACGGAGAAGGAGAAGTACCTCAGGGCGACCAAGTTCTGGGGCAAGCTCTTCCTGATCAACATCGCCATGGGCGTGGTCACCGGCATCGTGCAGGAGTTCCAGTTCGGCATGAACTGGTCGGACTACTCGCGCTTCGTCGGTGACATCTTCGGCGCCCCGCTCGCCTTCGAGGCGCTCATCGCGTTCTTCTTCGAGTCCACGTTCATCGGCCTGTGGATCTTCGGCTGGGACAAGCTCCCGAAGAAGATCCACCTGGCCTGCATCTGGATGGTCTCGATCGGCACGATCCTGTCGGCGTACTTCATCCTCGCGGCCAACTCCTGGATGCAGCACCCGGTCGGCTACAAGATCGACAAGGCGAGGGGCCGGGCCGAGCTGACCGACTTCTGGGCCGTGCTGACCCAGAACACCGCCCTCACCCAGGCCTTCCACACGCTCTCTGCGGCCTTCCTGACCGGCGGCGCCTTCATGGTGGGCATATCCGCCTACCACCTGGCCCGCAAGAAGCACATCCGCGAGATGAAGACCTCGCTGCGGCTCGGTCTGATCACCGTGGTCATCGCCGGTCTGCTCACCGCGATCAGCGGCGACACCCTCGGCAAGGTGATGTTCAAGCAGCAGCCGATGAAGATGGCCGCAGCCGAGGCGCTGTGGGACGGCCAGAAGCCCGCGCCGTTCTCGATCTTCGCCTACGGCGACGTGGAGAAGGGCCACAACAGCGTGGCCATCGAGATCCCGGGCCTGCTCTCCTTCCTCGCCGACGACAACTTCACCTCGTACGTCCCCGGCATCAACGACGTCAACAAGTCCGAGCAGCAGAAGTTCGGGCCCGGCGACTACCGGCCCAACATCCCGGTGGCCTTCTGGGGCTTCCGCTGGATGATCGGCTTCGGCATGGCCTCCTTCGCCATCGGGCTGGCCGGACTCTGGCTGACCCGCAAGAAGTTCATGCTGCCGCAGCACCTCAGGGTCGGCGAGGACGAGGTGCCGCACCTGGTGCTGTTCAAGAAGCAGGCGCTCGGTCCGAAGCTCACCCCTTGGTACTGGCGCATCGCGACCTGGACGATGGCCTTCCCGTTGATCGCGAACTCCTGGGGCTGGATCTTCACCGAGATGGGCCGCCAGCCGTGGGTCGTCTACGGCGTCCTCCAGACCCGGGACGCGGTCTCCCCCGGTGTCTCCCAGGGCGAGGTCATCACCTCGATGGCCGTGTTCACCGCGCTGTACGCGATCCTCGCCGTGGTCGAGGTCAAGCTGCTCGCGAAGTACGTCAAGGCCGGCCCGCCCGAACTCACCGAGGCCGACCTCAACCCGCCCACGAAGATCGGCGGCGACACCCGTGACGCCGACAAGCCGATGGCCTTCTCGTACTAGGCCGGGGGAACAGTCATGGAACTTCACGACGTCTGGTTCGTCCTGATCGCCGTCCTGTGGACCGGCTACTTCTTCCTGGAGGGCTTCGACTTCGGAGTCGGTGTCCTCACCAAGCTGCTGGCCCGGGACCGAGCCGAGCGCCGGGTGCTGATCAACACCATCGGCCCGGTCTGGGACGGCAACGAGGTGTGGCTGCTCACCGCGGGCGGTGCGACCTTCGCCGCCTTCCCCGAGTGGTACGCCACCCTCTTCTCCGGCTTCTACCTGCCGCTGCTGCTCATCCTGGTCTGCCTGATCGTCCGGGGCGTCGCCTTCGAGTACCGGGTCAAGCGGCCCGAGGAGAACTGGCAACGCAACTGGGAGACGGCGATCTTCTGGTGTTCGCTCCTCCCGGCGTTCCTGTGGGGCGTGGCCTTCGGGAACATCGTGCGGGGCGTGAAGATCGACCAGCACTTCGAGTACGTCGGTGACGTCTGGGATCTGCTCAACCCCTACGCCCTGCTCGGCGGCCTGGTGACGCTCACGCTGTTCACCTTCCACGGAGCGGTCTTCACCGCGCTCAAGACCGTCGGCGACATCCGGGTACGGGCGCGGAAGCTGGCCCGGTGGGTCGGTCTGGTGGCGACCCTCGTGGCGCTGGCCTTCCTGTTGTGGACGCAGGCCGACAGCGGTGACGGCAAGAGTCTGGTCGCCGTGATCGTGGCCGTCGCCGCCCTGGTCGCCGCGCTGGTGGCCAATCAGGCCGGGCGGGAGGGCTGGGCGTTCGCGCTGTCCGGGGTCACCATCGTGGCCGCCGTGGCGGTGCTCTTCCTCTCGCTCTTCCCGAACGTCATGCCGTCCACCCTGAACGGGGACTGGAGCCTGACGGTCACCAACGCCTCGTCGAGCCCCTACACCCTCAAGATCATGACGTGGCTGGCGGCGATCGCCACCCCGCTCGTCGTGCTCTACCAGGGCTGGACCTACTGGGTCTTCCGCAAGCGGATCGGCACGCAGCACATCGCTCCCGACGCCGCTCACTGAGTCCGTCGAGGGTGTGTTTCACGTGAAACACACCCTCTGGACCGAAGGGCATGTTTCACGTGAAACCAATCGACCCACGCCTGCTGCGGTACGCCCGTGCCACCCGTTTCTTCCTCGTGGCCGTCATCGGCCTGGGGGCCGTGGGAGCCGGACTGGTCATCGCGCAGGCGATGCTCGTCGCCGAGATCGTCGTCGGCGCGTTCCAGCACGGTCAGTCGGCCGCCGGACTGCGCACTCCCCTGCTGCTGTTGGCGGCCGTAGCCGTCGGGCGGTCGTTGGTCGCGTGGCTCACCGAACTCGCGGCGCACCGGGCCGGCGCGGCGGTGAAGTCGGAGCTGCGCGGCCGGCTGCTGGACCGGGCGGCGGCGCTCGGCCCGGGATGGCTGAGCGGGCAGCGGACCGGCTCGCTGGTCACCCTGGCCACGCGCGGTGTCGATGCCCTGGACGACTACTTCTCGCGCTATCTCCCGCAGCTGGGGCTGGCCGTGGTCGTGCCGGTGGCGGTGCTGGCCCGGATCGTCACGGAGGACTGGGTGTCGGCGGCGATCATCGTCGGCACCCTGCCGCTGATACCGCTGTTCATGATGCTGATCGGCTGGGCGACCCAGTCCCGGATGGACCGTCAGTGGCGGCTGCTGTCCCGGCTGTCCGGCCACTTCCTGGACGTGGTCGCGGGTCTGCCGACGCTGAAGGTGTTCGGCCGGGCCAAGGCTCAGGCCGCGTCCATCCGGCGGATCACCGGGGAGTACCGGCAGGCCACGCTGCGCACCCTGCGGATCGCCTTTCTCTCCTCCTTCGCGCTGGAGCTGCTGGCCACGCTGTCCGTCGCGCTGGTCGCCGTGACGATCGGGATGCGGCTCGTCCACGGGGACATGGACCTGTACACCGGGCTGGTGATCCTGGTGCTGGCGCCCGAGGCGTATCTGCCACTGCGGCAGGTGGGGGCGCAGTACCACGCGGCGGCGGAGGGACTTGCCGCCGCGGAGGAGATCTTCTCCGTGCTGGAGACGCCGGTTCCGGTGTCGGGTACGGGCGCGGTGCCGGCGGGCGCCGTGGCCTTCGAGGATGTCAGCGTCCGCTATCCCGGGCGCTCGTCGGACGCGGTGACCGGTGTGTCGTTCCGTGTGGAGCCCGGTGAGACCGTGGCGCTGGTCGGACCGAGCGGGGCGGGCAAGTCGACGCTGCTGAGCGTGTTGCTGGGATTCGTACGGCCCACCGGGGGACGGGTGCGGGTCGGGGGTGCCGATCTCGCCGGCCTGGACCTGGAGGAGTGGCGGTCGCGGATCGCATGGGTGCCGCAGCGGCCCCACCTGTACGCCGGGACCGTCGCGGAGAACGTACGGCTGGCCCGGCCCGGGGCCGATGACGGTGCCGTGCGGCGGGCGCTGCGGGACGCGGGCGCGTGGGAGTTCGTGGCGGCGCTGCCGGACGGGATCGACACCGTGCTCGGGGAGGACGGGGCCGGGCTGTCGGCGGGGCAGCGGCAGCGGCTCGCGCTGGCCCGGGCGTTCCTCGCGGACCGGCCCGTGCTGTTGCTGGACGAGCCGACGGCAGCGCTGGACGGGGTGACCGAGGGGGACGTCGTGGCGGCGGTGCGGAGGCTGGCCGCCGGGCGGACCGTGCTTCTGGTCGTGCACCGGCCCGCGTTGCTGGGGGTGGCCGACAGGGTCGTACGGCTGGGTAGTGCGGATGTCCCGGAGTCCCCGGTGGACGGCCGGACTCCCAGGGGGCTCCGCCCCCTGGACCCCCGTCCTCGCCCGCTCGGTGGGCCCGAGGGCGAACCGAAGAGTTCCAGCGCGCAGGAGGAGCGGGCGCCGGTCCGCAAGGGGCGGAGTGTGCTGGCGCGGGTTCGCGCGCTGGGCGGCGGGGCCCGGGGGCGGCTGGCCGGGGCCCTGGTCCTGGGGAGTCTGGCGCTGGGGAGTGCCGTCGGGCTGATGGCGACCTCCGGCTGGCTCATCTCGCGGGCCTCGCAGCAGCCGCCGGTGCTGTATCTGATGGTGGCCGTGACCGCGACCCGTGCCTTCGGCATCGGGCGGGCCGTCTTCCGCTATGCCGAGCGGCTGGTCTCGCACGACGCCGTCCTGCGGATGCTGGCCGACACCCGGGTGGCGGTGTACCGGCGCCTGGAGCGCCTCGCCCCCGCGGGGCTGCGCGGCACCCGCCGCGGCGATCTGCTCACCCGGCTGGTCGCGGATGTGGACGCCTTCCAGGACTACTGGCTGCGCTGGCTGCTGCCGGCCGGAGTCGCCGTCGCCGTCTCCGCCGCCTCCGTCGGCTTCACGTCCTGGCTGCTGCCCGAGGCCGGCGCCGTCCTCGCGGCGGGTCTGCTGGCGGCGGGCGCCGGCGTGCCCCTGCTGACCGCGGCCGTGGCCCGGCGGACCGAGCGGCGGCTGGCGCCCGCCCGTGGCGTCCTCGCCACCCGGGTGACCGACCTGCTCACCGGCACCGCGGAGCTGACCGTCGCCGGCGCGCTGCCGGCCCGTACGGACGCGGCCCGGCGTGCGGATCGCACCCTCACCGGGATCGCCGCGCGCGCCGCCGCCGTCACCGGACTCGGGGACGGTCTCACCGCGCTGATCTCCGGGCTGACCGTCACGGCCACCGCGCTGTCCGGCGCCCAGGCGGTGGCGGCCGGCCGGCTGGGCGGCGTGGCCATGGCCGTGGTCGTACTGACACCGCTGGCCGCCTTCGAGGCCGTCCTGGGGCTGCCGCTCGCCGTGCGGCACCGGCAGCGGGTGCGGCGCAGCGCGGAGCGGGTGTACGAGATCCTGGACGCCGCCGAGCCCGTACGCGAGCCGGAGCAGCCCCGGCCGGCGCCCGTCACGCCGTTCCCGGTGGTCCTCAAGGGCGTGACCGCCCGGTACGAGGGACAGCGGGGAGAGGCGCTCGCCGGGCTGGACCTGACGCTGGAGCGGGGGCGCCGGATCGCGGTGGTGGGGGCCTCCGGTTCCGGCAAGACGACCCTCGCGCAGGTGCTGCTGCGGTTCCTGGATCCGCGGGCGGGCTCGTACACGCTCGCCGGGGTGGACGCGTGCGCGGTGGCGGGGGACGACGTACGGCGGCTCGTCGGGCTGTGCGCCCAGGACGCGCACCTCTTCGACAGCTCGGTGCGCGAGAACCTGCTGCTGGCCAGGAAGGACGCGTCCGAGACGGAGCTGCGCGCGGCGCTGGGCAGGGCCCGGCTGCTGGACTGGGTCCAGTCGCTGCCCGACGGTCTGGACACGCTCGTCGGAGAGCACGGGGCCCGGCTGTCCGGCGGGCAGCGGCAGCGGCTGGCGCTGGCCCGGGCGCTGCTGGCCGGCTTCCCGGTGCTGGTCCTGGACGAGCCCGCGGAGCATCTGGACCTGGCGACGGCGGACGCGCTGACCGCCGATCTGCTGGCCGCGACCGAGGGCCGTACCACGCTGCTGATCACCCACCGGCTGGCCGGGCTCGACGCGGTGGACGAGGTGATCGTGCTGGACGCGGGCCGGGTGGCGCAGCGCGGGCCGTACCGGCGGCTGCTGGCCGAGGACGGCCCGCTGCGGGAGATGGCCGTGCGGGAGTCCGAGGCGGAGGCGCTGGCCGGGGCGCGCTGAGGCGTGCCGTCCCGGACGCGGGCGCCCGGCGAGGCATGCCGTCCCGGACGCGGGCGCCCGGCACGGCGGGCGTCGTCGGAGCGGCGAGGCGGCGTCGGCTACCCGCGGTCGGCGAGGAGCTGTTCGATCACCACCGCCACGCCGTCGTCGTTGTTGGCGACGGTACGGCCCGACGCGGCGGCGATGGCGTCCGGGTGGGCGTTGCCCATCGCGTACGACTGCCCGGCCCAGGTCAGCATCTCGACGTCGTTGGGCATGTCCCCGAAGGCCACGACCTCCTCGTGCGAGATGCCGCGCTCGGCGCAGCACAGGGCGAGGGTGCTGGCCTTGGACACGCCGGGGCCGCTCAGTTCCAGCAGGGCGCTGGGGCTGGAGCGGGTGACGTTGGCGTGTTCGCCGACCGTCAGCCGGGCCAGTGTGAGGAAGGCGTCGGGGTCGAGGGAGGGGTGGTACGCGAGGATCTTGAGGACGGGCTGGCCGGCGGCCGGGCCGTCGGGGGCGAGCAGTTCCTCGGCGGGCAGCACGGCGTCCGGTATCTCCATGTGCAGCTTGGGATAGTCCGGCTCCTGGTGGAAGCCGTAGGTCTGCTCGACCGCGAACACCGTGCCGGGGGCCGCCTCGCGCAGCAGCCGTACGGCGGCCAGGGCGTTCTCCCGGGCCAGCTCGCGGACCTTCACGAACCGGTGGGCTCCGGGGCCGCCGTGCAGGTCGACCACGGCGGCGCCGTTGCCGCAGATCGCCAGGCCGTGGCCGTGGACGTGGTCGCTGACCACGTCCATCCAGCGGGCGGGCCGGCCGGTGACGAAGAAGACCTCGATCCCGGCCTCCTCGGCGGCGGCCAGCGCGGCGACGGTCCGCGCGGAGACCGACTTGTCGTCGCGCAGCAGAGTGCCGTCGAGGTCGGTGGCGATCAGCCGCGCCGGCAGGGCGGCGGCAGGGGTCCCGTGCTGTCTGGTCGCTGAGGTCACCCGGCCATTCTCGCGCAGGTGTCCGCACGGCCGTGCGGGACTGCGCACAGATGAGACACAGACGACGTCCGTGGCGGGCCCCGGTCAGGCCAGCTGGGCGAGCGCCTCCATGGCGATCTGCTCGAAGACCTTTTCGTCGGTCGCGAAGACCGAGTCCGGGACGGGCCAGTGGATCACGATCTCGGTGAAGCCCAGCTCGCGGTGGCGGCCGGCGAAGTCCACGAAGGCGTCCAGGGACGACAGCGGCCGGGCGCGGTCCGGGGTGAAGCCGGTGAGCAGGACCTTGTCCAGTCCGGTCACGTCCCGCCCGGCGGCCTCGCACGCCTCGGCCAGCCTGCCGATCTGGCCGCGCAGGGCCTCGACGGACTGCTCCGGCGTACCGGTCTCGTACAGCTTCGGGTCGCCGGTGGTCACCCACGCCTGGCCGTACCGCGCGGCGAGCTTCACACCGCGCGGGCCGGTGGCCGCCACGGCGAACGGCAGCCGGGGCCGCTGCGCACAGCCCGGGACGTTCCGGGCCTCGTGGGCCGAGTAGAAACGCCCCTCGTAGGTCACCGTGTCCTCGGTGAGCAGCCGGTCGAGGAGGGAGACGAACTCGGCGAACCGGTCCGCGCGCTCCCGCGGGGTCCAGGGCTCCTGGCCGAGGGCGGTCGCGTCGAAACCGGTGCCGCCCGCGCCGATGCCCAGGGTGATCCGGCCGCCGGAGATGTCGTCCAGGGAGATCAGCTCCTTGGCGAAAGGCACCGGATGCCGGAAGTTCGGCGAGGTGACCAGCGTGCCCAGGCGCAGCCGGTCGGTGACCGCGGCGGCGGCCGTCAGGGTCGGGACGGCACCGAACCAGGGGCCGTCACGGAAGCTGCGCCAGGTCAGGTGGTCGTAGGTGTACGCCGTGTGGAAGCCGAGCTGTTCGGCGCGCACCCACGCCGAACGGGCGCCTTCGTGCCAGCGGCGGTACGGAAGGATCACGGTGCTCAGACGCAGACTCATGGGTCCGAGCGTAAGCGGGCCCGCCGGCGTCGAACGAAACGGTCACCGTGCGCGGGCACGCCATGAACCCGCCGGAGAGAGACGCAGATCACTCGTGTTTTCCCGGTCGGAGGTTTGATCCACAACGAAGTGGGGTTATCCACAGGTGAATTGGCGAAACTGTGGACAACCGGAGGGGACGTGACGCCCGCGGGCGCCCGTCCCCGGCCTCACAGCCTCGGCTCCACCCGCGCGATCCTCCGCAGCAGCCCCGGCGCGAACCGGGACAGCAGATGGGCGCCCTTGGCCTCCGGGGTCACCGGAGCCACCGGCCTGTCCCGGGCGACCGCGTCCAGGATCGCGTCCGCCACCTTCTCCGGCGGGAAGTTCCGCAGGCCGTACAGGCGGGCGGACCGCTGTCGGCGACGGCGCTGTTCGGCCTCGTCGACGCCGGTGAACCGGGCCGTGGCGGTGATGCCGGTGTTGACGATGCCCGGGCAGACCGCCGTGACCCCGATCCCCTTCGGCGCCAGCTCCGCGCGCAGGCACTCGGAGAGCATCAGCACCGCCGCCTTGGAGGTGCTGTAGGCCGGCAGCAGGCGCGAGGGCTGGTAGGCCGCCGCCGAGGCCGTGTTGACGATGTGGCCGCCCTGGCCGCGCTCGGCCATGCGGGCCCCGAAGAGCCGGCAGCCGTGGATGACGCCCCACAGGTTCACGTCCAGCACCGAGCGCCAGTCGTCGGTCGTCGTGGTGAAGAACGAGCCCGACAGGCCGATGCCCGCGTTGTTGACCAGCACGTCCAGCACGCCGTAGGCGCGGTGGACCTTCTCCGCGAGCTTCTCCATGGCCTGCTCGTCGGAAACGTCGGCCGGCTCGGCCCACGCCTCGGGCGCGCCGACCAGCCGGCACAGCTCGGCGGTGCGGGCCGCGGACTCGGCGTCCCGGTCGACGGCGACCACCCGCGCCCCGGCCTCCGCGAAGGCGAACGCCGTGGCCCGTCCGATGCCGCTGCCCGCGCCCGTGATCAGCACCAGCTGCCCGGCGAACCGTTCGGCGTGCCGGCCGGTGGGGCGCGGGACGGGCCGGCCGCCTTCCACGGACACGACGAACTCCTCGATCCACGCCGACAGCTGATCGGGGCGGGTGCGCGGCACCCAGTGCCCGGCGGGCAGCGTGCGGCGGGTCAGCCGGGGCACCCACCGGTCCAGGTCGTCGTACAGCCGCTCGGAGAGGAACACGTCCCCCTCGGGGGTGATGAGCTGTACGGGCGCGTGGGCGTAGGCGTCCGGGCGGGGCCGGCGCAGCCGGGCGCGGACGTTGTCCCGGTAGAGCCAGGCGCCGTGCGCCGCGTCCGAGGGGAGGGAGCCGGTCGGGTAGTCGCCGGCCGGGACCCGCTCGGCCCGCTCCAGGATCCGGGGCCAGCGCTTGCCGAGCGGGCCGCGCCAGGCCAGTTCGGGCAGGGCCGGGGTGTGCAGCAGGTAGACGTACCAGGACTTGGCGCCCTGGCCGAGGAGCTGGCCCACCCGCCGGGGCGTCGGACGCTTCACGCGTGCGTCGATCCAGTGCCCGAAGTGGTCGAGGGACGGACCCGAGATCGAGGTGAACGAGGCGATACGGCCTTCCGTGCGGCCGACGGTGACGAACTCCCAGGACTGCACCGAGCCCCAGTCGTGCCCGACGAGGTGCACCGGCCGGTCCGGGCTGACCGCGTCCACGACGGCGAGGAAGTCGTCGGCGAGCTTGGCGAGGGTGAAGCCGCCGCGCAGGGGTTTCGGCGCGGTGGAGCGGCCGTGGCCCCGGACGTCGTAGAGCACCACGTGGAAGCGGTCGGCCAGCCGTACGGCCACCTCCGACCAAACCTCCTTGCTGTCCGGGTAGCCGTGCACCAGGACGACGGTCGGCTGGGCCGGGTCGCCCAGCTCGGCCACGCACAGGTCGACCCCGCCGGTACGCACCCGGCGCTCGCGCGCACCCTTCAAGGTCACTTCTCCTCCGCCCAGCGCCGCACGTGCGGCAGATCGTCGTCCAGCCAGAACGCGCTCTCCTCGGCGTCCCGGGAGTCGGTGACCACCAGGATCTCCTCGAACTTCGCGCCCGTGCCCCGGAAGCCGAGGTGCGGTTCGACCGCCCACAGGCCCGGCCGCGGCGGGTGGTCCGAGAAGCGGTACGGCGACCACAGCGGTGACCAGCCCTCGCGGTGGCCGTGCAGCGCGTCGGAGGCCAGGCCCTTCAGGGACTGCGTGCCGAAACCGAACAGATGGGGCGACCAGCGGCGCCGCCGTACCCGGTCCACCTTGTGGGCGATCACCCCGAAGGGGTAGGCGCGGTGCCGGTTGGCGTAACCCTGGCGGACCATCAGCCGGTCCACGTCCTGGTAGATCTCCCGCAGCGGGCGCCGCTCGCGCACCTCGCGCAGGATCAGCTCCCGGTGCGCCTCCAGGTCGGCCATCAGCCGGTCCTGCACCGGGTTCACACCCAGCGAGCCGGAGTAGCCGACATCGGCGGGGTAGCCCTCGTACACCGGCGCCAGGTCCAGGATGAACGGCATCCCCGGCTCCAGGGCGCGGTCGGTGGGGAAGAACTGGAGCGGGATGCGGAAGTTCGTGAAGGCCGTGCGGTCGCCGAACCAGGCGAAGGGGAGGTGGAACCAGTCCCGCACCCCGCGCTCGCGCAGCCACTCCCGCTGCATCCTCGCCGCCTCGCGCTCGGTCACGCCCGGTTCGAGCCGGGCCGCGACGGCCTCCGCGCATTCGTAGGCCAGGCGCTGCACCCGTTTGAATCCCCGCAGGTCCGCGGAGGGTTCGCTGCTCACTGCCGTCGTCATGCCGCCCCGTCCCGTCGAGAGCGCTACGCGTCCGTAACTTGACACAGGCGAATCTGGCACTTGTTAGAGGCGGCGTCAATAGGCGGGATCAAGGGCCGTGGACGACGGCCGTCCGCCGCGCCCGGGCTTCCCCTGGGTGGGTGACCCTTAGGGTCCCGTAATACCTGGGGCGGACGAGGAAACGGCTCTGAGGTCTGACGACGGACGTGGTCCGGATCACTACCGTCGAAGGCGTGACTGTGATCGCGACCGAAAGCCTGAGCAAGCGGTTCCCCCGGGTGACCGCCCTCGACCGGCTGTCCGTGGACATCGGGCCGGGTGTGACCGGACTCGTCGGGGCCAACGGCGCCGGCAAGTCCACCCTGATCAAGATCCTGCTGGGGCTGTCCCCCGCCACGGAGGGCCGGGCCCAGGTGCTCGGCCTCGACGTCGCCGCAAAGGGCGCCGCCATCCGCGAGCGCGTCGGGTACATGCC
The DNA here is from genome assembly GCF_011820545.1 of Streptomyces sp. DSM 40868. Taxonomy (NCBI): domain Bacteria; kingdom Bacillati; phylum Actinomycetota; class Actinomycetes; order Kitasatosporales; family Streptomycetaceae; genus Streptomyces; species Streptomyces sp. DSM 40868. The sequence goes on along the minus strand of NZ_CP050504.1, from coordinate 4,410,824 downwards.
GGAGCACGACTGCCTCCCGCCGGACGTCTCGGCCACCGAGTTCGTCGTCCACATGGCCCGCATGTCCGGCCTGCCACCCGCCGCCGCGCGGGAGCGCACCGCCGACACCCTGCGCCACGTGGGGCTGTACGAGGAGCGCTACCGCCCCATCGGCGGCTATTCGACCGGCATGAAGCAGCGCGTGAAGCTCGCCCAGGCCCTGGTGCACGACCCGCGCCTGGTCTTCCTGGACGAGCCGACCAACGGACTCGACCCGGTCGGCCGGGACGAGATGCTCGGCCTGATCCGCCGCATCCACAGCGACTTCGGCATCTCGGTCCTGGTCACCTCCCACCTGCTGGGCGAGCTGGAGCGCACCTGTGACCACGTCGTCGTCATCGACGGAGGCAAGCTGCTGCGCTCCAGCTCCACCACCGACTTCACCCAGACCACGACCACCCTCGCGATCGAGGTCACCGACAGCGACGCACACCCCGACGGCACCCGCGCGCTCCGCGAGGCGCTGCACGCGCGCGGTGTCGACACCCACGCGGAGGCCGGCGGACTGCCCGGCGCCGGGCACATCCTGCTGCTGACCGCCACCGGCGAGGACACGTACGACCTGGTCCGCGACGTGGTCGCCGACCTCGGCCTCGGCCTGGTGCGCATGGAACAGCGCCGGCACCACATCTCCGAGGTCTTCACCAACGGCGACGAACAGCGGAAGGAGGCCGTCGGCCATGGCGGTTGAGCATCCCCCGGCAATGCCCACCGGCGACCAGAGCCGCATCCACGACATCGGCTACCGCGGCTACGACGGCCCCCGCCTCGGCCGTTCCTACGCCCGCCGCTCGCTGTACTCGCAGTCCCTGCGCGGCGCCTACGGCCTCGGCCGCTCGGTGAAGTCCAAGGTGCTGCCGATGCTGCTGTTCGCGGTGATGTGCGTGCCGGCCGCCATCATGGTGGCCGTCGCCGTCGTCACCAAGGCGCACGAACTGCCGGTGTCCTACACCCGGTACGCGATCGTCACGCAGGCCGTGATCAGCCTGTACGTCGCCTCGCAGGCACCCCAGGCGGTCTCCCGCGACCTGCGCTTCAAGACCGTGCCGCTGTACTTCTCGCGGCCCATCGAGACCGCCGACTACGTCCGCGCCAAGTTCGCGGCGCTCGCCTCCGCGCTCTTCATCCTCACCGGCGCCCCGCTGCTGGTGATGTACGTGGGCGCGCTGCTGTCCAAGATGGACTTCGCCCATCAGACCAAGGAATTCGCCCAGGGACTGGTCTCCGTGGCTCTCCTCTCGTTGCTCTTCGCCGGCATCGGCCTGGTCATCGCCGCCTTCACCCCGCGCCGCGGCTTCGGCATCGCCGCCGTGATCGCCGTACTGACCATCTCCTACGGCGCGGTCTCCACCCTCCAGGCCATCGCCGACACCCAGGGCAGCAGCTCCGCCGTGCCGTGGATCGGGCTGTTCTCGCCGATCACGCTGATCGACGGCGTGCAGTCCGCGTTCCTCGGCGGCAGCTCCGCCTATCCGGGCGGCACCGGTCCCTCCGGCGGCCAGGGCGTGGTCCACGTCCTGTTCGTGCTGGGCCTGATCGCCGCCTGCTACGGCCTCCTCATCCGCCGCTACCGCAAGGTGGGACTGTGACCACCCTGAAGATCGACCACGTCTCCCGCTGGTTCGGCAACGTGGTCGCCGTCAACGACATCACCATGACCATCGGCCCCGGCGTCACCGGACTGCTCGGGCCCAACGGCGCCGGCAAGTCCACCCTGATCAACATGATGGGCGGCTTCCTCGCCCCCTCCACCGGCACCGTCACCCTCGACGGGCAGCCGGTGTGGCGCAACGAGGCCATCTACCGGCACATCGGCATCGTCCCCGAACGGGAGGCGATGTACGACTTCCTCACCGGCCGCGAGTTCGTCCTCGCCAACGCCGAGCTGCACGGCCTCGACGCCAAGGCCGCCCAGCGCGCCCTGGCCACCGTGGAGATGGAGTACGCGCAGGACCGGAAGATCGCCACGTACTCCAAGGGCATGCGGCAGCGCGTGAAGATGGCGAGCGCCCTGGTGCACGACCCGTCCCTGCTCCTGCTGGACGAGCCGTTCAACGGCATGGACCCGCGCCAGCGCATGCAGCTGATGGACCTGCTGCGCAGGATGGGCGACGAGGGCCGCACGGTGCTGTTCTCCTCGCACATCCTCGAAGAGGTCGAGCAGCTCGCCCGGCACATCGAGGTCGTCGTCGCCGGACGGCACGCGGCCAGCGGCGACTTCCGCCGGATCCGCCGTCTGATGACCGACCGTCCGCACCGCTACCTGGTGCGCTCCAGCGACGACCGCGCCCTCGCGGCCGCGCTGATCGCCGATCCCTCCACGGCCGGCATCGAGGTCGACCACGCCGAGGGCGTGCTGCGCATCCAGGCCGTCGACTTCGGCCGCTTCACCGCCCTGCTGCCGAAGGTCGCCAGAGACCACGGCATCCGGCTCCTCACGGTCTCGCCGTCCGACGAGTCCCTGGAGTCCGTCTTCTCGTATCTGGTCGCGGCGTAGGAGGCCGAAGATGTACGACCCCACCGTGGCCCGGCTCACCTACCGGGCGCTGCTCGGCCGTCGCCGGGCCCTCATCCTCGGCGCGCTGCCGCTGCTGCTGATCGTGATCTCCGTGGCCGTACGCGCCCTGACCGGGGCCGACGACCAGACCGCCTCCGACGTCCTCGGCGGCTTCGCGCTCGCCACCATGGTCCCGATCATCGGCGTGATCGCGGGCACGGGCGCGATCGGCCCGGAGATCGACGACGGATCCGTGGTCTACCTGCTGTCCAAGCCGCTGAAGCGGCCCACGATCATCGTCACCAAGCTCATCGTCGCCATCGCCGTGACCATGGTCTTCTCGGCCGTGCCGACGCTGATCGCGGGCCTGATCCTGAACGGCAACGGCCAGCAGGTCGCCGTGGCCTACACGGTCGCCGCGCTGGTCTCCTCCATCGCCTACTCGGCGCTGTTCCTGCTGCTGGGCACGGTCTCCCGGCACGCGGTGGTGTTCGGGCTCGTCTACGCCCTGGTCTGGGAGGCGCTGTTCGGCACCCTGGTGCCGGGCGCGCGCACCCTGAGCGTCCAGCAGTGGTCGCTGGCCGTCGCCCACAAGATCGCCGACGGACCGCTGGTGACCTCCGACGTGGGCCTGCCGACGGCCACCGTGCTGCTGGTGGCGGTCACCGTCCTGGCCACCTGGTACGCCGGCCAGAAGCTGCGGTCGCTGACGCTCGCCGGCGAGGAGTGAGGAAGCAGGAGCCGCCTCCTGTACGCCCTTCTCCACGCGCCTTTTATTCGGTGGCGTCCGATTCGGCGGCGGGGCACAGTGGTCGTGCACCGTCCGCCGGGATCGTCCCGGCGACATGAACCGGGAGTGGAGGTGGGCGATGTCCATGCACGGCAGTACGCCCGGCTCCCGTCAGGGCGGCCCGAGGCCGGCTCCGGAGTAGTTCGCCATCTCTCCGTAGAGCCAGGGAACCGCCCGGGGCGGCCGCTTCGAGCACGCGAGCGCCATGCTCGCGTGAGGCCGCCCACCCGGAGGATTGGCCGAGTGGCAAGGCACCGGCTTGCTGAGCCGTGGTCGGGCTGGAAAGCCCGCGCACGTTCGATCCGTGCATCCTCCGCGAGACATTGCCACTGGGGCTCTGCCGCGGCAGCGCTGCCTCTTCGCGTCGCTGCTCGGCGGGCTACGCCAGCAGGCGTTCCAGGACCGCCGCGATGCCGTCCTCCTCGTGGGAGGCGGTGATCTCGTCGGCCACCGCCTTCAGCTCCGCGTGGGCGTTGGCCATGGCCACGCCCCGGGACGCCCAGGCGAACATCGGGATGTCGTTGGGCATGTCGCCGAAGGCGATCGTGTCGGCCGCCTTCAGGCCCAGGCGGCGGGCCGCCAGTGACAGTCCCGTGGCCTTGGACAGGCCGAGCGGAAGCAGCTCCACGATGCCCGCGCCCGCCATGGCCACCGTGACGAAGCCGCCGGCCGCCTGCCGGGCCGCCGCCGCCAGCTCGTCGTCGCCCAGCGTCGGGTGCTGTATGTAGATCTTGTTCAGCGGCGCCGCCCACAGGTCGGAGACGTCCGTGAACGGGGTGCCGGGCAGCCGGCCCGTGACCGTGTAGCCCTCGCCGACCAGGACCTCGCCGTCCAGGCCGTCGCGGCTGGCCGCCAGATACAGCGGCCCGACCTCGGCCTCGATCTTGGCCAGGGCCACGCCCGCCAGCTGCCGGTCCAGGGTGACCGAGGTCAGCAGACGGTGCGCGCCGGCGTCGTACACCTGCGCGCCCTGGCCGCAGACGGCGAGACCGTCGTAGCCGAGGTCGTCCAGGACGTGCCGGGTCCAGGGGACCGCGCGGCCGGTGACGACGATGTGGGCCGCGCCCGCCGCGGTGGCCGCGGCGAGCGCGTCACGGGTGCGCTGCGAGATCGACTCGTCGGAGCGCAGCAGTGTTCCGTCGAGGTCGGTGGCGATGAGCCCGTACGGGAAGCTCACCGGGACACCGGCTCCAGGACCTCGCGGCCGCCCAGGTACGGGCGCAGCACCTCGGGGACGCGGACGGAGCCGTCGGCCTGCTGGTGGTTCTCCAGGATCGCCACGATGGTGCGCGGGACGGCGCACAGCGTGCCGTTGAGCGTGGCCAGCGGCTTGACCTGCTTGCCGTCGCGGACCCGGATGGACAGCCGGCGGGACTGGAACTCGGTGCAGTCCGAGGTCGAGGTCAGCTCGCGGTACTTGCCCTGGGTCGGGATCCACGCCTCACAGTCGAACTTGCGGGCGGCCGAGGAGCCGAGGTCGGCGGAGGCGACGTCGATGACGCGGAACGGCAGCTCCAGCGAGGTCAGCCACTGCTTCTCCCACTCCAGCAGGCGCTGGTGCTCGGCCTGGGAGTCCTCCGGGGCGACGTACGAGAACATCTCGACCTTGTCGAACTGGTGCACGCGGAAGATGCCCCGGGTGTCCTTGCCGTGCGAGCCGGCCTCGCGGCGGAAGCACGGGGAGAAGCCCGCGTAGCGCAGCGGCAGCCGGTCCGCGTCGATGATCTCGTCCATGTGGTAGGCCGCCAGCGGGACCTCGGAGGTGCCGACCAGGTACAGGTCGTCCTTGTCGAGGTGGTAGACGTCCTGGGCGGCCTGGCCGAGGAAGCCGGTGCCGGCCATGGACTGCGGGCGCACCAGCGCCGGGGTCAGCATCGGGGTGAAGCCGGCCGCGGTCGCCTGTGCGATCGCCGCGTTCACCAGGGCCAGCTCCAGCAGGGCGCCGACGCCGGTGAGGAAGTAGAAGCGGGAGCCGGAGACCTTGGCGCCGCGCTCGACGTCGATCGCGCCGAGCAGCTGGCCCAGCTCCAGGTGGTCCTTGGGCTCGAAGCCCTCGGCGGCGAAGTCGCGGATCGTGCCGTGCGTCTCCAGCGTGACGAAGTCCTCCTCGCCGCCGACGGGCACGTCGGGGTGGACGAGGTTGCCGAGCCGGAGCAGCAGCTCCTGGGTCTCGGCGTCGGCCGCGTCGCGCTCGGCGTCGGCGGCCTTGACGTCGGCCTTCAGCTGTTCGGCGCGCTTGAGGAGTTCGGCCTTCTCCTCGCCGGCGGCCTTGGGGATCAGCTTGCCGAGCTGCTTCTGCTCGGCGCGCAGCTCGTCGAAGCGGACGCCGGAGGACCTGCGCCGCTCGTCGGCAGACAGGAGGGAGTCGACGAGCGCGACGTCCTCTCCACGGGCGCGCTGGGACGCGCGCACACGGTCGGGGTCCTCACGAAGCAGGCGAAGGTCAATCACGAGGCCAAGGCTACCGGTGCGGGGTCTCGGCTCACGAATCACTATTACGGTGAGTTCGCATTCGCGGCCTACGTTCCGTTATGCGGTAATTGCCGGAGGTGTTCCCTCCGGTGTGCCTCGGGTCAAGGCGAAAGTGTCTCACTCCCTGGGACGGGGCAGGCCGCGGGTGTCCGGTTGACCCGATTCCCTTGTGGAGAACGGGATTTGGCGAGCCGGTTGTCCACAGAGATCCACGCCCTCTCGAAAGTTATCCACAGGCTGTGTGGAAGATCTGTGGACTCCCGAATTGATCACTGCGGAAAGTCTCGCCAGGCCGAAGAATTCCCGGCCCAAACGTCGTCGACGCCCACTTTCGGGTGGAAAACGGTCGCCCTGAAAGATGAACCAACGGAAACAGGTGGACGAAGGGTGGGTCGGGGAGCGGTGGCACGGGTCGGCTCCCGTAGGGCGATTTGTCGACCCTGTGCCCGCCGCCTGTCGACTTGTCCCCAGGTCGAGAAGGGCACCTGTGGATAACTTCTGTGGATAACGTTCGTCAGGCCGTATGACCGGTCAGAAGCGGCCGTCCTGGCAGCGCGCCACCCAGTCCGCCGCCGCCATGAACTCCTCGTCCGACGTCCCCGGCAGGGTCGGCCGGGCCTCGTCCGGTGTCATGTTCGCCTGCGGATACGAGCCGAGGAATCGCACCTGGAGGCAGATACGCCGCAGTCCCATGAGGGCCTCCGCCACTCGCCGGTCGGCGATATGACCCTCGGCGTCGATGCAGAAGCAGTAGTTGCCGATGCCCGCGCCGGTCGGCCGGGACTGGAGCAGCATCAGGTTGATGCCGCGCGAGGCGAACTCGCCGAGCAGGTCGCGCAGCGCGCCGGGGTGGTCGTCCCGCTGCCACAGCACCACCGAGGTCTTGTCGGCACCGGTGGGCGCGGCGGGCCGGGCCGGGCGGCCGACCAGCACGAACCGGGTCTGCGCGTTCTCCGCGTCGTGGATGCCGGTCTCCAGCGCCTCCAGGCCGTACCGGGCGGCGGCGAACTCGCCCGCGAAAGCCGCGTCGTAGCGGCCCTCCTGGACCAGGCGGGCGGCGTCCGCGTTCGAGGCGGCCGACTCCCAGACCGCGTCCGGGAGGTGGGCGCGCATCCAGTTGCGCACCTGCGGCTGGGCCGCCGGGTGGGCGGAGACCGTCTTGATGTCCACGAGCTTCGTGCCGGGCCGGACCAGCAGCGCGAAGGTGATCGACAGCAGCACTTCGCGGTAGATCATCAGCGGTTCGCCCGCGACCAGCTCGTCCAGGGTGGTGGTGATGCCGCCCTCGACGGAGTTCTCGATCGGCACGAACGCGGCCTCGGCCTCGCCGGCCCGGACCGCGTCCAGCGCCGACTGCACCGACACGTACGGGATCAGCTCCCGGGTGGCCGCCTCCGGAAGCGTGCGCAGGGCGACCTCCGTGAAGGTGCCCTCCGGGCCGAGATAGGCATAGCTCGCTGGCATGGTCCTCACCCTAATGGCCGCGGAGGGACCCGGCGCGGGTGTCTCGGGAATACCACTCGGCCGGGTGGTTTGAACCTGGTTCGTCCACCAAGCGGCCCCTCGTGCGTCCCTCACGCGACCCCTCGAGCGGCCCGTCCCTCGAGCGGCCTCCGGTACGGCCCTCGAACCGCCGTCGTCACCCCTCGAGCAGCCGCTGACCCACGTACTCGCCCTTCGCCGCCCCGCCCGGCACCGCGAACAGTCCGCTCGCCTCGTGCCGGATGAACGGGGACAGCGCGTCGCCCCGGTCCAGCTTGCGCTGCACCGGGACGAAGCCCCGCAGCGGATCGGCCTGCCAGCAGATGAAGAGCAGACCGGCGTCCGGGGTGCCGTCCGCGTCGATGCCGTCGTGGTAGGAGAAGGGCCGCCGCAGCATGGCCGCGCCGCCGTTGCGGTCGGGCCGGGTGATCCGGGCGTGCGCGTTGAGCGGGACCAGGTAGTCGCCCTTGGCGTCGGCCTTCTCCAGGTCCATCGGGGTCGTCTCGGTACCGCCGGACAGCGGTGCCCCGTCGGCCTTGCGCCGCCCGATGACCTGCTCCTGGGCCGTGGTCGACAGCTTCTCCCAGTCGTCCAGGAGCATGCGGATGCGGCGGACGACGGCGTAGGAGCCGTTCGCCATCCACGCCGGCTCGCCGGAGGCGGGCACGAAGATCCGCTTCTCGAAGTCGGCGTCCGACGGCTTCGGGTTGCCGGTGCCGTCGAGCTGGCCCATGAGGTTGCGGGCCGTCATGGGGTGCGCGGTGGCCCCCGGGCTGCGGTTGAAGCCGTTCATCTGCCAGCGCACCCGGGCGGCCGACCCCGCGTCCTTCTGGATCGCGCGCAGCGCGTGGAAGGCCACCAGGGCGTCGTCCGCCCCGATCTGCACCCACAGGTCGCCGTCGCTGCGGGCTTTGTCGAGCCGGTCGGAGGAGAAGTCCGGCAGCGGGTCCAGCGCGGCCGGCCGCTGCTTCCGCAGCCCGGTCCGGTCGAAGAAACTGCGGCCGAAGCCGAAGGTGACGGTCAGCGAGGACGGCCCCGCGTCCCGGGCCACGTCGGTGTCGTCGTGCGGGGCGGGCTCGCCCGCCATCAGCCGCTCGGCCGTGACCGACCAGCGGCGCAGCAGGGCCGCCGCCTCCTTGCGGCCCGCGCCCGGCACCAGGTCGAACGCGACGAGATGGCCGCGTGCCTGGAGGCCCTCGGTGATGCCGGGCTGATGTTTCCCGTGAAACATCGCCCGGCCGGCACCGAGCGCGGTCAGCGGGGTGGCCCCGGCGGGCGCGGCGGCATAGCCCACGGCCCCGCCGGCCGCGCCGAGCGCGAGCCCGGTGGCACCGGCGGTGCCGAGCAGGGCGCGCCGGGAGACACCGCTCGTGCGGGCCCCCGGCTCCGCCGCCGACGTGTCGGGGGTACGGACCTGGGAGAGGGACTGCTCGGGCATGGTGCGGTTCAGCCGATCTGCGCGTTCTTGGAGACGGTGGCCTGGTCGATGTCGGAGGTGCGGACCGTGACGGCGATCCTCCAGTTGCCGGCCACGGGGAGCTGCACCCCGTTCGCCGACCAGTGGCCGGTGGTGATGTGGTCCGGGTTCACCGGGAGCGGGCCGATCTTCTGCGCCTCCAGGGTGAAGGAGACCTTCACCTCCGGGACGTCGAAGGCCCGGCCGTTGGGCCGCTGGACGTAGACGTGCATCGTGTTGCCGCCCACCCGCGCGGGGTCGAGGTCGACGCGGACGACGCCCTTGCCGTCGGTGCCGCCGGTGTCGAACGGCATGTCCAGGGTGAGCGCGCCGGAGGCCGCCGAGGTGCCGGAGCCGGCCGGGGACGAGGCGGCCGCCTTGGCCTCCTGCTCGGTGCGGCCCGGCTCGGTCTGGGTCAGCGCGGTGGTGACGGCGAGCAGCACCAGGGCGACACCGGCCTCGGCGAGCACCGAGCGGCGCAGTCCGAAGCGGTTCTCGTCGGCGTCGCGCAGCCGCTTCCGCCGAGCGGCGTCGACGGCCGCGCGCTGCCGGGCGAGCTGGGCGGCCCGCCGGGCGTCACCGGGGTCACCGGCCGTCCGGTCCGCGTCGCCGCCACTGGTGGGGCCGCTGGGCTTCCGGTCCGCGTCGCCGCCACTGGTGGGGCCGCTGGGCTTCCGGTCCGCGTCGCCGCCACTGGTGGGGTCGCTGGGCTTCCGGTCCGCGTCGCCGCCACTGGTGGGGTCGCTGGGCTTCCGGCCCGCGTCGCCGCCACCGGTGAGGTCGCTGGGCTTCCGGTCCGTGCCGTCGTCACCGGTGGGTCCGTCGGCCTTCCCGGCCGTGCCGCCGCCACCGGTCGTCGTGGCGGCGGGGACCTGCTCTCGGGCGCCGGCGGGCGTGCTGCGCTCTTCCCGGGCCGGGGCCGGCTGTCCGGCGTCGGCGGCCGGGACCAGGCCCGTCCGCTCCGGCTCGGCGTCACTGTCCGGGGCCCGCTCCATCCGGGCGTCGACGGCCCGGACCGAATCCGTCGTCTCCTGTACGGCGGCGTCGGCCGGACCCCGGTCCGTCCCCTCCCGCTCCGCGTCCCCACTCCGGTCGGTGAGCCGTCCCGTCCACCGGCGGGACAGGCCCGCGATGCCGACCAGCACCGCCACCAGGGCGATCTTGGCCAGCAGCAGCTGCCCGTAGCGGGTCTCGGTGAACGCCGACCAGGAGCCGAGCTGCCGCCAGGACTGGTAGACGCCGGTGACGACGAGCGCGAGGACCGAGCCGAAGGCCAGCCGGGAGAAGCGCCGGACGGCGGCGGCCTCGACCGGCTGCTCGGCGGGCGCCCGGTACAGCGCGGTCAACAGGGCGGTGAGCCCGCCCAGCCAGGCGGCGACGGCCAGCATATGGACGACGTCCACCGGCATGGCGAGGCCCGGCTGGAGTCCGGTGGAGGCGTGCTCGGCCATGGCCCAGCTGGTGGCGAGCCCGGCCGCGACGACCACTCCGCCGACCGCGAGCCCGAAGGTCAGGTCGCGCTTCTCGGTGACGTCCTCGCGCCGGGTGTAGGTGCCGAAGAGGACGGCGACGAACAGCGCGGCGGCGGCGAGCAGCAGCAGCCGGGAGACCAGCGCGGCCCCGGTCTTGGTCTGGAGCACCTGGCCGAGCAGGTCCAGGTCGAAGACGTCGGCGAACCTCCCGGAGGAGGTGTACGAGCCGCGCAGGAGCAGCAGCCACAGGGTGGCCGCGGTCAGCGCGATCCAGCCGCCGACGACGAGCCGCTGCACGGCCCGTACGCCCGCGCCGCGCTGCCAGCAGGCGAGCACGAAGGCCGCGCCGCCGGCGAGCACGAGGAAACCGGCGTACGACACGTACCGGCCGAACGCGTAGAGCCCGCCCACGACTCCGCCGCCCGCGGCCGGCGCGGTGCCGGTCACGACGGTCTGCGAGGGCGCGCCGACGGAGAAGGTGTAGGCGCCGGCGACGGGGTGGCTGTCCGCGGAGACGACCTGGTAGGTGACGGTGTAGGTGCCCTTGGCCAGGCCGCTCTTGAGCTTCACGGCGTACGTCGTCCCGCTCACGTTGGCGGGGCTGCCCGTCTGCACCGGCTTGCCCCGGGGGTCGAGGACGCGCACGGAGTCGTCACCCATGGCCACCTTCTCGGAGAAGGTGAGCGACACCTGGGTGGGTGCCGTGCCGGCCACCACCCCCTGCGCAGGGTCGCTGCCGGTCAGCGCCGCGTGGGCGGAGGCGGGCGAGGCACCCGCCAGCAGCGCGCCGGTGACGGCGAGCAGGAGCAGCAGCAGGGCCCGCGGACGGGGGGCGGTGGTCCGGTTCACGGTGGTCCCTCCCTCAGTGGCCGGTCGACGGGTTGTACGTCGCGGGCTTCACCGGCATCTCGACGGTGAGCGGCCCGGACTTGGCGAAGGTGAGCTTCACGCTGACCGTCTGGCCCTGCTTCGGCGCGCGCTTCAGCTGCTCGAACATCAGGTGGTTGCCCCCGCTGCGGAACACCAGCCGGCCGTGCGCCGGTATGCGGAAGGACGACTCCTCCGCCATGGCCCCGCCGGTGGTGCTGTGCATGGTGACCTGCCCGGCGACATCGCTGCTGACCGAGGTCAGCTCGTCGCCCGCCCCGCCCTTGTTGGTGATCGTCAGGAATCCGGCGGCCATGTCGGCGGAGACGGGCTGGGGCATGTACGGAGAGCTGACGGACAGCTCCGCCGTCTTGGAGCCCGAGTCCGCCGCGGACTCCGAGCAGCCGGTGAGGGCCAGCGCGGCGGCGAACGCGCCCGCGGTCAGGACGGCCCGGCGCCTCACGGGTTGGCTCCCTTGACGAGCTTGGGCAGGTCCCTGGTGTAGTCGTCGGCCGAGGCGTTCTCGCCGTAGAGGACGTACCCGGCGTCGGTCTTCGGGGAGAAGGCGACGACCTGGGTGCCGTGCATGGAGACGAGCTTGCCGTTCTTGTCCTTCTTGGTCGGCTCCACGGCGATGCCGAGGGACCGGGCGGCGGCCTGGACCTTGGCGAAGTCGCCGGTCAGGCCGATGAACGCGGGGTCGATGCCCTTGAGCCACTTGCCCAGCTCGGCGGGGGTGTCGCGGTCGGGGTCGGTGGTGACGAACACGACCTTCAGGGCGTCCTGCTCGGCCTTGGGCAGCGCCTTCTTGGCGACGGCGATGTTGCTCATCGTGGCCGGGCAGATGTCCGGGCAGTGGGTGTAGCCGAAGTAGACGAGGGTCGGGTGGCCCTTGGTCTCCTGGCGGAGGTCGTACTTCTTGCCGTGGGTGTCGGTGAGGACCAGGGCCGGCTTGTCGAACGGCTGGTCGAGGACGGTGGCGGGCCTGTTCGATTCGGTGCCGCCCGAGACCACGGCGATCGGTGCGTTGTCGTCGTCGTTCCCGCTGCCGCAGGCGGAGAGGGTCAGGGTGGCGGCGGCGAGCAGCGCCGCCGCGGCGAACGTCTTCTTGCGCATAGGAAAATGTCCCAGATGTGTGAACTCCGGTGCGCACCGGGGTCGCGCGAAGCCGCGCGGGGACGGCCCCCGCGCGACGCCCGGTACGCGCTGTGGAACGAGGATCAGGCGGCGGTGCGGCGGCGGCCGGCGAAGACGCCATAGGCCACGCCTGCGATGCCGATGACGATGCCGGCCACGCCGAGCACGCGCGCGGTGGTGTCGGAACCGTCACCGGAGTCCGCGGCGGCCGTGTTCTCGGTCTTGCCGGTCTTGTCGGTGGCGTCCGCGGCGCTCGCCGAGCCGTGCTCGTCCTCGTCGGCGGCGGCCAGCTTCAGCACCGGGGCCGGGTTCTCCGGCTCGTCCTGGCCCTCCTGCGGCACCTCGATCCAGCGGACCACCTCCTTGTCGGAGTAGGTCTGCAGGGCCTTGAACACCAGCTGGTCGGTGTTCTCGGGCAGGGCGCCCAGGGAGAGCGGGAACTTCTGGAAGAAGCCGGGCTCGATGCCCTTGCCGTCGGCGGTCCAGGTGACCTTGCTGACGGCCTCGTCGATCTTCTCGCCGTGCATGGTCATCGGCTTGTCCAGCTTGGACTTGGTGACGGTGGCCTTCCAGCCGGGCACCGGCTGCGGCATGACCGAGGCGATCGGGTGGTCGGTCGGCAGGCTGATCTCGACCTTGGTGGTCGAGGCGTCGTCGCGCTCGTTCGGGACCTTGACGTCCACGACCGCGTAGCCGCCCTTGGCCGCGGTGCCCTCCGGCTGCACGGTGACGTGCGCGAACGCGGGGACGGACAGGGCGAGGACGGCCGAGCCGGCGGCGACGGTGGCGGCGGCGATACGAGAAGCCTTCATGGCAGGGAGTACTCCACTCCGGGTGAGATGCGTTGGTGATCGGGAGTACGCGTACGCGAGGCCGTGCCGTTCGAAGCGGCCGGTACCGGTGTGCGCACGCGCGCGTGCCGCACGACGGCGGCGCCTCCCGGCCGGCTCTCTCGGATCCGGTCGCGGTGGTCGTCGCGTCGTGTCAGGCGGCGAGGAGGAAGGCGGCGGCGGGCGGGCCGCGCCGGATCACCGTGTGCTGGAGTACGGCGGTGTGCGGGGCCGGGGTGTCGTCCCGGTCGGTGCGGTGGCCGCGCGGGCCGGTCCCGGCGTCCGGCAGCAGTCCGGCGCACAGGGCGCGCACCAGCGCGAGCGCGGCGCGCAGGGACCGTATGAGCGCGGTCTCGGCGACTCCGTGCGCTCCGTGCGCGGACAGTTCGATCAGCCGCAGTACGGCCAGGTCCCCCCGGCGCAGCAGCCAGCCGGCGGCGACGGCCGCGAGCACGTGGCCGAGCAGCATCGGCAGCGAGGGGAGCAGACCGGCCGAGGCGCCCGCGGCGTCGTGGGCGTGCTCCAGGGTGCCCAGGGCCGGCGTCGGCCGGCCCGAGCGGTCGATCAGCCGGGCGTCGAGCAGCAGCCGGTAGGCGTGCCCGGGGGTGAGGGACGACGGGGTCGACCCGCACAGGAGCCGGGTGGCCTGGTCCACCAGCGCGCGGTCGCTCAGCGCGGAGCCGGTGGACCCGGCGGTCATCGCCGCCGTCGGTGCGGCCATCGCCCCGTGCTGGCCCAGCCCGAACAGCGTGTGCAGCACGGTCTGGCCGAGGGCGAGCAGCGCGGCGATGCCCGGCAGCGAGCGGACCCGCCCGGTGAGCGGGGCCACGAGCAGCAGACAGCCGAGGAAGCCCGCGCCGAGCGTCCACAGCGGCACGCCCGCGCAGGAGGCCAGGGTGTGCCCGCCCGCGGCCAGCGCGACGCAGGCCGCGGCGAACACCGCGGCCCGCAGGATCCGGAGCCCGGCTCCGGGGCGCGCCGTGCGCGGGTGGGGGGCAGTCATGGCGGGCTCATCATCCCACTGCCCTCCGCCACTGCCTACGGCAGGTCGGCCGAGCCGCCCCCGATCACCGGTTCGACCCGCCCATACACCGATTCCGGCCCCGGCGCATCGGCCATCTGGGCCCGGTCACGCGGACGGAGTGCTTATGGTCGCCCACGCGCGGCAATACGTAACGGTATGTCGAGCCGCGGCCAGGAGGCTGGAGCATGAGCATCTGGTGGTCACTCCATCTGCGGCGCGAGGCCGCGAGCGTGCCGCTCGCGCGACGGCTGCTGATCGGCACGATGGAGACGGCGGGCGTCGACCCGGACATCTCCTACGACCTGTCGCTGGCCCTCACCGAGGCCTGCGCGAACGCGGTCGAGCACGGCGGGGACGCCGCGCCCGGTGCCTCGCAGGCCTACCGGGTGACGGCGTACCTCGACGGGGAGAAGTGCCGTATCGAGGTGGCCGATTCCGGGCCCGGTCTGCCCCGTGCCCAGGACTTCGAGCCGGCCCGGGCGGACGCCGAGCACGGGCGCGGCCTGTGCCTGATCCAGGAGCTGACCGACCACCTCCACATCGGGGCGAAACCCGGTCTGGGCGGGACGGTGGTCAGCTTCGACAAGATCCTGAAATGGACGAAGGACCCCTCGCTGCTCACCGCGTGAGCGCGAGGGGTCCTTCGTCACCGGATCAGCCCTTCAGCGTGGCCATCCACGCCTCGACCTCGTCCGAGCGGCGCGGCAGCCCCGCGGAGAGGTTCCGGTTGCCGTCCTCGGTCACGAGGATGTCGTCCTCGATGCGGACGCCGATGCCCCGGTACTCCTCGGGCACGGTGAGGTCGTCGGCCTGGAAGTACAGACCCGGCTCGACGGTGAGCACCATGCCCGGCTCGAGCGTGCCGTCCACGTAGGTCTCGGTCCGCGCGGCGGCGCAGTCGTGGACGTCCATGCCGAGCATGTGCCCGGTGCCGTGCAGGGTCCAGCGGCGCTGCAGGCCCAGCTCCAGGACGCGCTCGACCGGGCCCTCGACCAGGCCCCACTCGACGAGCCGCTCGGCCAGCACGCGCTGGGCGGCGTCATGGAAGTCGCGGTACTTGGCGCCCGGCCTGACGGCCGCGATCCCGGCCTCCTGGGCGTCGTACACGGCGTCGTAGATCTTCTTCTGGATCTCGCTGTAGGTGCCGTTGACGGGCAGCGTGCGCGTGACGTCGGCGGTGTACAGGGTGTGCGTCTCCACGCCGGCGTCCAGCAGGAGCAGGTCGCCGGAGCGGACCGGGCCGTCGTTGCGGACCCAGTGCAGGGTGCAGGCGTGCGGGCCGGCCGCGCAGATGGAGCCGTAGCCGACGTCGTTGCCCTCCACGCGCGCGCGGAGGAAGAAGGTGCCCTCGATGTAGCGCTCGGAGGTCGCCTCGGCCTTGTCGAGGACCTTCACGACGTCCTCGAAGCCGCGCACGGTGGAGTCGACGGCCTTCTGCAGCTCGCCGATCTCGAACTCGTCCTTGACCAGGCGCATCTCGGAGAGGAAGACGCGCAGCTCCTCGTCGCGCTCGGCGGTGACCTTGTCGGTCAGGGCCGCCTCGATGCCGGCGTCGTACCCGCGTACCACGCGGACCGGGCCGGTGGCCTCGCGGAGCTTGTCGGCCAGCTCGCGCACGTCGGCGGCGGGGATGCCGTAGAGCGCCTCGGACTCGGTGAGGGAGTGCCGGCGGCCGACCCACAGTTCGCCCTGGCCGGAGAGCCAGAATTCGCCGTTCTCCCGGTTCGAGCGGGGCAGGAGGTAGATCGTCGCCTCGTGGCCGTCGCCCTTGGGCTCCAGGACCAGGACGCCGTCCTCGGTCTGGTTGCCGGTGAGGTACGCGTACTCGACGGAGGCGCGGAAGGGGTACTCGGTGTCGTTCGAGCGGGTCTTGAGGTTGCCCGCCGGGACGACCAGGCGCTCGCCCGGGAAGCGGGCGGAGAGCGCGGCGCGGCGGCGCGCGGTGTGCGCGGCCTGCTCGACGGGCTCCAGGTCACGCAGCTCCGTGTCGGCCCAGCCGGACTTCATGTTTTCGGCCAGCTCGTCGGAGACGCCCGGGTACAGGCCGTTCTTCCGCTGCTTGACCGGCTCCTCGGGCTCGGTCTCCGGGCCCTCCGCGGTAGCGGAGTCGGGCACAGCCGGGTTGAGCTCGTCGGACACGTGATCCTCCTCGATACGCCAGTGATCTCCCCCGGGGCCCGTGCGCTCCTGCTTGTGGCCGAGCGGGGCCTCCATCATCGTACGGTCGTACCGGGAGCGGGCGGGGGCGGATGACCTGTTATGCCCGGTCATACCGGTCGGCCGGAACCGTCGCCGGGACCGTCGTGGGAACCGTCAGTCGAAGCGGGCCGCCAGCAGCACCACGTCCTCCTCGCTGTCGGCCGTGTCCAGGCCGTCCGGCAGGACCGTGCGCAGGACGTGGTCGGCGACGGCCCCCGGGTCGTGCCGCAGAGCGCGCGGCACGCCCGCGGCGGCCGCGTGCAGCCGGGCGAAGGCGCGGTCCATCGGGTCGCCGGTACGGTGCAGCAGCCCGTCGGTGTAGAGCAGGACCGTCTCGCCGGGCTCCGTCCGCACCTCGGCGCTGGGCGCCTCCCAGCAGGCGAGCATGCCGAGCGGCGCGGAGACGGAGGTCTCGGCGAACTCGGTGCGCCGCTCGCCGATCAGCAGCGGCGGGCTGTGCCCGGCGCCGGCCAGGGTGATCCGGCGCAGCGCGGGCTCGCAGTAGGCGAACAGGGCGGTGGCCGAGCGGGCCGGTTCGGTCAGCCGCAGCAGCAGCTCCAGGTCGGACAGGACGGCGACCGGGTCCTCGCCCTCCATCACGGCGTACGCGCGCAGGGAGGCGCGCAGCCGGCCCATCGCGGCCACCGCGCCGGGCCCGGAGCCGGTGACCGAGCCGACGGACAGGCCGAGCGCGGCGTCCGGCAGCGGCAGGGCGTCGTACCAGTCGCCGCCGCCGCGCGCGCTCGTGCGGTGCCGGGCGGCGAGCCGCACGCCGGGCACCCGGGGCAGCCGGGAGGGCAGCAGCCCGTCGGTGAGGGTCGCCACGCACGCGCGCGTGCGTTCCACTTCCAGCAGCCGGGCCAGGTGCTCGGTGGCGTGCCGGACGTACAGCCCGGCGAGATGGCGGCGGTGCTCGTCCGGCTCGGCCGGTTCGTCGTAGAACCACACGGCGGCGCCGAGGCGGCCGGCGGAGTCGGTGGCGAGGGGCAGGGCGTAGCTGGCGGCGTAGCCGAGACGGACGGCCACCTCGCGGTGGCGCGGGTCGAGGCCCTCCTCGGCGAGCAGGTCGGGGTGGACCAGCTCGGCGGTGCCGCAGGTGTCGTACGGCAGTGAGTCGCGCGGCACGGTCTCCATGTGGCCGAGGTCGGCGCGGCCCAGACCCAGGCCCAGGCTGGTGCGGGGGCCGAGACCGTCGGCGGGGTCCAGGGCGACCAGGCCGCGGCGGGCGCCGACCAGGGCGGCTCCGGCGCGCAGCAGCTCGTGCAGGGCGGGGTCGAGCGCGCTGGTGCGCGAGAGGCGCTCGGTGAGTTCGTGGAGGGTCGTCAGATCGGAGACCCAGCCGGCCAGCCGGTCCTGGAGCAGGGTGCCGGGGGCGGGCGAGTGGGGAGCGGGGACGGCGGGGGTGCCCGGGACGGAAGGGGCGCCGGGGGCGGGTGGGACGGGCGTCGCAGTGTGGGCGGGAGTGGGAACTGTTGAATCGATTCCAGCCACTTTCGGAGGGTGCGGGGCGTTCATGGTGTCCGGCTTCCAGACCGGCGCGTATTGCTGGAAAGCATCGCAAACCCCCATGTCATTCTGCGCCGCTAGCAGTGTCTCCACATGTACACGCACTCGTGAGGGGATGTCCAGCATTGTCCTGCGGGGATTCCTGGTGTCCAAGAGACCCGAGGGGTTTTGCCCGAACCCCTTGCCTTACCGGCAAGTTGGCTGAAAACTGCCTTAGGTATCGGTCCATTGCGGTCGACTGGCTCTGCTCCACGGAGCGTCACAACGGTCGTGATGGGTACGTACTCGGAGAAGGCCAGGGGTGGTTGGGGGCCACCCGGAACCTGGCGACGGACCCGGGCGTCATAGCCACCGACGACCGAGCCCCATCCTCCCGTGGCGGAGGCGGAGAGAAACACGCGCGACGCAAAACGCCAGACTTCGCCACCCCACGCCGCGGCCGTGCTTTTGATAGACGCACTATGGACGCGGACGCGGCCCACGCTCGACCCCCCTTGGGGTTCCCATGCCGTGCGCGGGGTGTGATGCGCCATCAGGTACGCACAGTGAAGTGATCGACACATGGTGTGATGTAGCCCACGGTGTTGCCAGCGGTGCAACGGAAAGGAACGAGCGCTCATGCGCGAGATCCTCGGAAGGCGACGCAGGCTCCTGTCCAGGCGGAACGGCGGGAAGCCCGAGCTGCTCGGCGCGGCCCTGACCTTCGCGACGGAATGGCAGTGGCCGGTACTCCCCGGTGTGGCGCCGGACCCGCAGGGGCGGGCCCGCTGCGCCTGCCCCGACCCGGAGTGCACGGTCCCCGGCGCCCACCCCTTCGACCCCGGACTGCTCGCCGCCACCACCGACGCGCGCATGGTGCGCTGGTGGTGGACCAACCGGCCGAGCGCTCCGGTCATCCTGGCGACCGGGGGCCGGGCGCCCTGCGCGGTCAGCCTGCCGGCCCTCGCGGCCTCCCGCGCCCTCGCCCTGCTCGACCGGCGCGGCATGCGGCTCGGCCCGGTGGTCGCCTCGCCCACCCGCTGGGCGCTGCTGGTGAAGCCGTACTCCATGGAACAGCTCGGCGAACTGCTCTACGCCAAGGACTTCGTCCCCGGCTCCCTGCGCTTCCACGGCGAAGGCGGCTATCTCGCCCTGCCCCCGTCCGAGACCGGCCAGGGCGCCGTCCGCTGGGAGCGCGCCCCGCTGCCCGGCTCGGCCGTGCCCTGGGTGCCCGATGTGGAGGCCGTGGTGGACGCCGTGGTCGACGCCCTCACTCGTACGGGTGTGAGCGCGCCGGAGTTGTAGGGGTGTCGGGCGCTGCCGGGGCGGGCGGGGCCCGCCCGCTCGTTATCTTCCGGACATGCTGCGTCATTCCGGTGGCCACCGCGCCCCACAGCCCCGCCACCGCGGGCGGCGCCCGCGCAGGCCGCGGCTGCTGCTCGCCCTCGGGGCCGTCGTGGCGACCGCGGCCGCGCTGCCGCTGACCGTGGCGTCCGCGGGTCAGGTGGGCGAGGCCGGCCGGAGCGCCGTACCGACCGCTGTCCGGGCCGACGCCAAGACCGGCGCGCACGGCGCTCGCCGCTCCCCCTTCCTGCTCGGCATCGGGCTCGCCACCGCCGCCCGCTGCGGCCCGGCGCTCACCTCGCCGGACGGCATCGAGGCCCAGACCTGTGTGCTGACGCAGGGCGAGGACACCTGGGCGCGCACCTACTACCGCAACGCCACGGGCAGAGCGCTGGATTCGCTGCTGAGCATGATGGGACCGGGCGGCCGGACCGTCCAGACGCGCTGCGCCACCGGGACCGACGACGAGCCCGCGACCTGTGAGACACCGCGCGAACACCTTCGCGGCCGGCCGGACGCCTACACGGCCGTCACCGAGTTCGCCGAACGGGGCGGGAACGGCGCGCTGCTGCTCCGCTCGGGCAGCAACACCTGAGGCGTCCCGGGCAGTTGACGCTCCGCCCGGTTCCGTACACCGGTGCGGGTACGTCCGGGGGCGTGGCCGCGGGCATGGAAAGGCCCGGTTGCTGGCGACGGGGGATGCACCAGCAACCGGGCTACAGGAACCGTAACAAGAGATCGGCGGTTCGCAAATTCGGTCTTGCCGATTCGGACACCGATTTTCCGGGAGAAGCGCCGGGTTGTGACACGAGTCACCCTCCGCGCGGCCCGGAGGCACGGCCCGCCGCCCGGTCGGCCGTGCCTCCCCGCGTACGGCGCGTCAGCTGAGCGTGACCTGCCGGTTGGTCAGTCCGCCACGGGCCCGGCGCTCCTCCGGAGTGAGCGGTTCCGCCACGGCGAGGGCGGCGGCGAGACGCTCGGCGAACTCGGCGGCCGGCTGCTCCACGTCCTTGGCCGAGATTCCGCTCGGCAGGTCCCAGACCGGCACGGTGAGGCCGTGAGCACGGAAGGAGCCCACGAGCCGGGTGCCCTCGCCGAGGCTGGAGCGGCCCGCCGCGTGCAGCCGCGCGAGAGCGTCCAGAAGCTGCTCCTCCGGGTGCGGCATGACCCAGCGCAGGTGGTTCTTCTCCGGGGTCTCGCACCAGTAGGCGGCGTCCACGCCGGACAGCCGCACGGTCGGGATCGCGGCGGCGTTGGCCCGCTCCAGGGAGGCGGCCACCTCCGGGGTGGCGTTCTCCGCGTCCGGCACCCAGAACTCGAAGCCGCTGTGCACGACCGGCCGGAAAGCGCCCTCCGGGTCCAGCAGGTCCTGCAGCCGCGGGCCTTCGGCGGGGGCGCGGCGGCCCTGCACCGGGGTGCCCGGCTCGGCCTCCAGGGCGCGCAGCAGGGTGTCGGCGAGGTCGCGGCTGATGTCGCCGGACGCCGTGTCGTTCTGCAGGCCGAGCAGGATCGAGCCGTCGTCCCGGCGCAGCGCGGGCCAGGCCATCGGCAGCACCGTGGCGAGCGTGACCGACGGGACGCCCTCGGGCAGGCCGTCCCGCAGGGTCAGTTCGGCCGTCGCGGCCGGGACCAGCTCGCGCAGCGCGACCCAGTCGCACTCGCCGGGCAGTCCCTCGAACGGGCGGTGCACCAGCTCGGTCGCGGCGTGCGCGGCGGCCCGGCCGTGGCAGGCCTTGTAGCGCCGGCCGCTGCCGCAGGGGCAGGGTTCGCGAGCGCCGACAACCGGGATCTCCCCGTCGATCAGCTGCGGCTTGGCCTTCGTCTGGGGGCGCTTCTTGGCCATGGTGGGTGTCTCCCGGTTACGGCGCTTCTCGTACGTCGGGAGCCTAGCCGTTCGGACCCCGAGCGACGGGAACCTGTGGACAACGTACGGGCGCTCGACGGCTGGGAGGGGGAACGGGGAACAGCCGGTCGGGGCACGGCGGTTCCTGTCCGCGCCGCCGACGCCCGCCGGTGGACGCGTACCGGGGTGCGACCGTGCCCGTCTTCACTGGCCGGGGGCTGCCGGCAGCACCGGCGGCCCGTGCCGTGTCGGTCGCGGTCAGTCCAAGTCCTCGAACGCGTCGGCGAAGTCCAGGCCGGACAGGTCCGGCAGGGACAGGCCGGAGGCGGTCAGACCGGGGGTGGTCCGGCCGGGCAAGGGCACGTCCGGGGTGGGCATGCCCGTCGGCCTCGTGTCCGATACGCCCGCCAGCCTCGTGTCCGGTATCCCCGACAGGGCCGCCTCCGATATGCCCGTGCGCGGCGCGTCCGGGGCGGGCCCGTCCGGCAACGTGCCGTTCACGGAGGGCAGGTGAGGCAGTGGCACCTCACCGGCCGACGCACCCGACAGGGCGGCTGCCGGGGCCGCCGACGCACCGGGCAGTGCCGCCTCGGAGGCCGCCGCCACGCCTGGCAGCGCCGCCAGCTCCGGGAGCGGTGTCCTCCCCGTCCTGGGCCGGGTGACGCGCGTAGCGAACGCGTCATAGGGGTGGCCCGCATCGGGATCGTGGACGTCCCCGTGGACCAGCACCCAGACCGTCACCTCGCCCTCGACGTCGTCCCGGACGCCCCAGTCGTCGGCGAGGGCCGTGATGATGTTCAGTCCGCGCCCGCCGTGCGCGGTCACCGACGGTGTCGCCGGCGCCGGGCGGGTCGGGCCGCCGCCGTCCGTGACCTCCACGAGGAGCCGGCCGCGCGCGTCGACCCGCCAGGCGGCCCGGACGTCACCGTCCCCGGCCGGCGCGTCCCCCAGGGGCCGCCCGTGCCGGCAGGCATTGCTCAACAGCTCCGAAAGGATCAGTACGGCGTCGTCGATGACCGACTCCGCCACGCCCCCGCCGCGCAGCTGCGCCCGCATCCGGTGCCGCGCCTCCCCCACGCCCGCAGGGCCATGGGGTACGGCCATGCTCGACGACGTGGGCACTTCCTGTGCCACCATCAACGCCACCCCCGAGACCTCCTTCGCCCCACGCCACGGTGTGGATGCCCCCTTGGCCTGTACCGGAAACCGGCCAGTCCTCTTCCGGTGACGCATTCGTCACGGCCGCACACGCGTCGAACGCGCCGGTGCACTCCCCGTGACCGAGGCCGGCCGGTGCGGCCGGTCGTTCAGCGGCCCAGCCGGTGGAGCACCGCGCGCGGGCGGTTGGTGATGATGGCGTCGACGCCCAGCTCGACGCAGAGGTCGACGTCCTCGGGCTCGTTCACGGTCCACACGTGGACCTGGTGGCCGGCCTGCCGCAGCCGCTCCACGTAGGCGGGGTGGTTGCGCACGATGCGGATCGAGGGCCCCGCGATGCCCACGCCCGCGGGGAGCCGGCCGTCGCGCAGCCGGGGGGAGACGAACTGCATCAGATAGACCGTCGGCAGGGTCGGTGCCGCCGTGCGCACGCGGTGCAGAGAACGGGCCGAGAAGCTCATGATCCGGACCGGCGACTCGGCGGCGGAGGCCGGCGCGGCGAGGCCGAAACGGTTCAGCAGGGTCAGCAGCCGCTCCTCGACCTGGCCCGCCCAGCGCGTGGGGTGCTTGGTCTCGATGGCGAGCTCCACCCGGCGGCCGGCGTCCGCGACCAGCTCCAGCAGCCGCTCCAGGGTGAGCACGGAGGTGGCCTCGCGGTCCTCCGGCCGGTGCTCCCAGTCGGGTTCCTCGTCCCGCCCGTGCCAGGCCTCGCGCGTCTTCCAGGAGCCGAAGTCGAGCGCGGCCAGGTCGGCCAGTTCCAGCGCGGAGACCGCGCCGCGGCCGTTGGAGGTACGGTTCACCCGTCGGTCGTGGACGCAGACCAGGTGGCCGTCAGCGGTCAGCCGTACGTCGCACTCCAGGGCGTCGGCGCCGTCCTCGATGGCCTTCCGGTAGGCGGCGAGGGTGTGCTCGGGGGCGTCTTCGGAGGCGCCCCGGTGGGCGACGACCTGGATGGAGCGCTGTGGTGCGTGGGTCACCGCGTCATGGTGCCATCGTCGCCGGGCAGGCGGGGCGGGATGAGGCGTTCAGACGACGAACGAGCGGTGCCCTGATCGCTTATATAACTTTTACGGTGAATGCCCCAACAGATCCTATATAAAGAGGACCGCCGGACCCACAGCCACGGCTTATGGTGCTCTGACGGCCCGTGGGAAAAGCTGACCGCAAGACCAGTGCGACCGACGACAACAGGCGTGGACCGAGGAGAAGAGCTGTGAGCACCGAGAACGAGGGCAACGCGGTACCCCCGGCGCCGTCCGCACCTCCCGTGCCGGTGGCCTCTCCCGACGCTTCCCCGCAGGGCACCGCGCCCGAGGGGAACGCCCAGGGGGCGCCCCGCCCGCCCGTGCCCCAGGAGAACCCGGCGGCCCCGGCGGGCCAGGGTACGGGTACGGCTCCGGCGGGCCAGGGCGCGGCCCCGGCCGGTTCGGCCCCCGACGGCTCCTGGCCGCCCCCGCCCCAGGCCACCCCCTCCTACGGCTCCTATGGCGACGGAGCCGCGTACGGCGCCGGCGGCCCGGTCTACGGCGGCGATGCCGGGAGTCCGGGTGCCGGCGGTCCGGGCGCGGGCTGGGGAGCTTCCTGGCAGCAGCCCGCACCCAAGCCGCGCGGCGGCCGCGGCGGCCTGGTGGCGGCGGTCCTGGTGGCCGCGCTGGTCGCGGGCGGTCTGGGCGGCGGCCTCGGCTACACCCTGGCCAAGGACCGGGACGACCGCGGCTCCACCACGGTCTCCGCCCCCGACAGCGCCACGCAGGTCAAGCGCGCGCCGGGCACGATCGCCAACGTGGCCGCCAAGGCGCTGCCCAGCACGGTGACGATCCAGGCCGAGAGCAGCGACGGCGAGGGCGGCACCGGCACCGGATTCGTCTTCGACACCCAGGGCCACATCGTCACCAACAACCACGTGGTCGCGGAGGCGGTGGACGGCGGCCGGCTCACGGCAACCTTCCCGAGCGGGAAGAAGTACGACGCGGAGGTCGTCGGCCACGCCCAGGGCTACGACGTCGCGGTCATCAAGCTCAAGAACGCCCCCTCCGATCTGCGACCGCTCGCCCTCGGCGACTCCGACAAGGTGGCCGTCGGCGACGAGACCATCGCCATCGGCGCGCCCTTCGGCCTGTCCAACACGGTGACGACGGGCATCATCAGCGCCAAGGACCGTCCGGTGGCCTCCAGCGACGGCAGCTCCACCAGCAAGGCGTCCTACATGAGCGCCCTGCAGACCGACGCGTCCATCAACCCGGGCAACTCCGGCGGCCCGCTGCTGGACGCCTCCGGGGCGGTCATCGGCATCAACTCCGCGATCCAGTCCACGGGCAGCGGCGGCTTCGGCTCCGGTCAGTCCGGATCGATCGGCCTGGGCTTCGCCATCCCGATCAACCAGGCGAAGTACGTCGCCCAGCAGCTGATCAAGACCGGCAAGCCGGTGTACGCCAAGATCGGCGCGTCCGTCTCCCTGGAGGACTCCTCGGACGGCGCGAAGATCACCGACCAGGGCACGGGCGGCGCCGCGGCGGTGGAGTCCGGCGGCCCGGCGGACAAGGCCGGCCTGAAGCCCGGTGACGTCATCACCAAGCTCGACGACCACGTGATCGACAGCGGACCCACCCTGATCGGCGAGATCTGGACCCACCAGCCCGGCGACAAGGTCACGATCACCTACAAGCGGGGCGGCCAGGAGCGCACGGCGGACCTGACACTGGGCGCGCGCGAGGGCGACAGCTGACGGGGCCGCCCGCCACGGCCGACGGGCCGGTAATCTGTACCCGCGCCGTCGGCCTCCGCCGGCGCGGGGAGGCGTGCCCGAGCGGCCGAAGGGAACGGTCTTGAAAACCGTCGTGGCAGCGATGTCACCGTGGGTTCAAATCCCACCGCCTCCGCAGAGGTTGTAGATGTGCGGCCCGAAGGGGCGCTCCTTGAACGAGGGGCGCCCTTTCTGCGTAGGGGGTGTTGACGTGAAAAGCATGGCCGCCAGGGTGCGGGTGGCGGGTCTTGTCGTCGCCTACACCGCCTTGGCCGACGCGACCAACGCGTGTGATGCCGTGGACGAGGTGGTCGTGGCCGCCGATGACTGGGCGGGTGCCAAGAGCCTCCTCCGGTCCTGTGGTTACCTGGGGATTCCGACACGAGCCACGAGCGGCAGGATTCCGGCGGACGCGGTCGGGGCGGCCCTCAGCGATCCCGGCACGGTCTTCCGGAGGCGCTTCCGGGCGGACACGCCGTGGGCACCCGCCGAGAAGCGCGTCTGAAGCGACACTCCTCCTGCCGGGACCGGGGCCCGGCGGCAGCAGCGGGGGTGCTCGGAACGGTGGCCGAGGACCGAGCTGAGGCACACAGAGCGGGGCAGGACGGCAACCAGTGAGCCGGTCGTACGGTCCCGGTCTTCGTCGAGGCGTGGTGCGGCTACTCCACCGCCGGGTCCTCCTGGGCCTGTCGTACCGCGCGGCGTACCGCCTGTTCGACCTCGTGGGGGTCGGTGCCGGTCGCCTCGGCCCGGGCGGTGATCGCCTCGTGCACCGCGTCCGAGGCCGCGCAGAAGCGGCGCCGCTGCTCGTCGTACGCCTCGCCGGTCAGGCCCGCCAAGCGGGCGCGTTCCTCCTCGGCGGTGCGTTCCAGCCTGATCAGTTCATCCGGTATGTCCGTCACGTTCGGATCGTAAAAGGGTTCGCGCCTCGGCGCCTGCCCAGCCGCCCGGGGACCCGTTCAGTGGTCCTGGTGCCCGGTCATCCGGGCCGCCGACGCGATCGTGGCGCGGGCCTCGCGCTCCGGCAGGCCGGTCGTCCGGGCCGCCTCGGTCAGGGCGTCCGCCAGGGCGGGGCCGATCCCGGTCTCGTAGGCACGGCAGGCCGCCCAGAACAGGCGGGTGTTGCGCTGGCCCACGTGCGCGGTGAGGACGAAGTGGACCAGGCCGTGCCCCTGGTCCCCGGGGGCGGTCGGCGCCGGGTGGCGGGGCCGGGGAGGGGGGACCAGAAGGCGGAGCAGGGCCGGTGGGCAGGGGGCCGGGGGCAGCCGGGCCGTGCCGGGGGCCACGGCGTAGACGCCGTGGTCGGTGCGGGAGCCGGGGCCCACCAGGTAGCCGCCGGCGCCCCGGATGTCGATGCCGGGGGCGAGCCGGCCGGCCGAGTTGGGGACCACGGTGTCCGGCGGGCCGGTCAGCCACAGGTGGCGGCCCCCGCTGGGGGTGAGTACGACGACCGTCCCCGGGATCGTGAACTGGTGGCGCAGGGCCAGTTCACGCAGGGCGGCGGCGGAGTCCGTGCCGGACTTGGTGTCCAGGTCGACGCCGATCAGGTGGTACGGCGCCAGCCCGCAGGCGATGCCGTAGCCGGTGGCCCAGGGCGCGGCGGCGAACAGGGCACGGACGCGCCCGGGGTCGGTGGTGGCGTCGTACACGCCGTGGCCGGGGCGGCCGCAGGCGCCGTGGCAGGGCGGTCCGGGCGGTGCCGGGTCGTCGCGGTGGGGGGAGCGCAGGGCCGGGAGCTTCGTCCGGGACAGGGGGATGACGGCCAGGCCGCGCTCGGCGGCGGACAGGGCGTGCGCGAGGGCCAGTGCCGTGGCCTGCCGGTCGGTGGTGGCCATGACCCCATGGTCGTACATGTGTTCGAGGAAAGGAAGGGTGGATATCGGTTACGCGTCGGCGGGTGGGGGTGGCATGGAGCTGCGCCGGAACGATTCACCCCTTGTGCTACTTGGCGGGAGAAACGTCGCATCTGCCCCCTCTCGGAGATAAAGCGGCTAAAGATGCCGATAGGGGTTTATCGACTTGTCATCACGCTTGAGTGCGAATCATGGCTTCCGGAGTGGTTCGCCGGGGAGCCGCTGGGCAACTCTGGTTGCGCGACGTCGTCCACGATCGTCGAGACGGTCGGCCAACCGCCTCGACACGGACAGCGGTTCACACACTTCCGGCCCTCGGGCCGCTCAGTGCTTGGTTTGGAGGAACACATGGCAAGCGTCCGTACCGCCCGCGTTCTCGCCGCCGTCTCCGCCCTGCCGCTCGCGGCCGCCCTCCTCGAACCAGAGCGATACCGCGCAGGTCAATCGTTCCGCGTGGGCCGGCGTCCAGCAGAGCGACCGCGACGGCTCCGTCGACTTCACTCCCCTGTGGGGGTGAGCCCGTAGGAGGTGAGTCCGTAGGGGGTGAGCCTGTAGGGGGAGGCGACTGTGCATGGGGGTGAGTCCGTGGGGGTGAGCCTCGGCTGAGGTCCTTCGTGGGGAGGGGCCTCGTGGGGTGTGCTTCAAGGTCGTGACACGACCGCGCGGCGGTGCTTCGGCGCCGCCGCGCAGTCGTGTCCGGCGACCTTGGCAGTCCCGCGGATCTGACGGCGGACTTCGTGGCCGAGCGGCGGCTGCCGCTGAACACCCACGGGGGCCGGCTCGGGGAGGCGTACCCGCACGGCATGAACGGCATCGCGGAGGCGGTACGGCAGCTGCGGGGCACGGCCGTGAACCAGGTGCCGGGGGCCTCGCGGACCCTGGTGACGGACGGTGCCGGGGTACCGGCATCAGGGCTGGTCCTGACGGCGGACGGGTGAGTCCTCGGGGGCGTACTCTACGGCTCCTCGGGTGCGTACCCGGTGACTCCTCAGGGGCGCATCCGGCGGCTCCTCAGGGTCGTACCCGCAGACCGGACAGGCCCGTGCTCCACCTTCAGGAGGTGGTGGCAGCCCTACCCCTACAACCTGAGGGGGACCCGTCTTCAGGACCTGCGGCCGATACCCGGCCGGGGTCCCCACTCCTAGCGTTGAGGCATGACCACACCCGTCTGCACCAGCGCCTCGGCCGCCGCCGCACCCAGGCGGCAGACTCCCCTCTACCCGACGTTCGCGGCGTACGTGCGGGCCCGCCAGCCCGTCCTGCTGCGCACCGCGCGCTCGCTGACCGCGAACCCGAACGACGCCGAGGACCTGCTGCAGACCGCGCTGGCCAAGACCTATGTCGCGTGGGAGCGGATCGAGGACCACCGGGCGCTGGACGGCTATGTGCGCCGGGCGCTGGTGAACACCCGCACCTCACAGTGGCGCAAGCGCCGGGTGGACGAGTTCGCCTGCGAGGAGCTGCCCGAGCCCGAGCCGCTGCCCGTGGGCGAGGACCCGGCCGAGCGGCAGGCGCTGCGCGACGCGATGTGGCGGGCGGTCCTGCGGCTGCCGGCGCGCCAGCGGGCCATGGTCGTCCTCAGGTACTACGAGGACCTGAGCGAGGCACAGACCGCCGAGCTGCTCGGGGTGTCGGTGGGCACGGTGAAGTCGGCGGTCTCCCGGGCCCTGGGCAAGCTGCGAGAGGACCCTGAGCTGGCCCCGGCCCGCTAGAGCCTTCCGCCCGCGGTGACCACCGCCCCGCCGGTGAACTCCGCTCACGGTGACCGGAGCGTGACGCACCCCCTAGTGACATACCGCGTGGTATGCGCGCAGAATCAGCGCAACCTCTACCACCGCGTAGGCAATGTCGCCCGGGAGGACTCCGTGCTGAGCACCATGCAGGACGTACCGCTGCTGATCTCCAGGATCCTGACCCACGGGTCCACGGTCCACGGATCGTCGCGGGTGACCACCTGGACCGGGGAGCCCGAGCCGCACCGGCGCACCTTCGCCGAGATAGGGGCCCGCGCCGCCCGGCTGGCCCACGCCCTGCGGGACGAGCTGGGCGTCAGGGGCGACGACCGGGTCGGCACGCTCATGTGGAACAACGCCGAGCACGTCGAGGCGTACTTCGCCGTGCCGTCCATGGGCGCGGTGCTGCACACGCTCAATCTGCGGCTGCCCGCCGAGCAGCTGGTGTGGATCATCAACCACGCGGCCGACAAGGCCGTCATCGTCAACGGCTCGCTGATCCCCCTCCTCGCGCCGCTGCTTCCCCACCTGCCGACGGTCGAGCACATCGTCGTCTCCGGCCCCGGTGACCGCGCCCCGCTGGCGGGCGCCACCGCCCGGGTGCACGAGTACGAGGAGCTGATCGCCGGCCGGCCCGACCACTACGACTGGCCCGAGCTGGACGAACGCCAGGCCGCCGCCATGTGCTACACCTCCGGCACGACCGGTGACCCCAAGGGCGTGGTCTACAGCCACCGTTCCGTCTACCTGCACTCCATGCAGGTCAACATGGCCCAGTCCATGGGCCTGACCGACCAGGACACCTCCCTGGTGGTGGTCCCGCAGTTCCACGTGAACGCGTGGGGGCTGCCGCACGCCACCTTCATGACCGGCGTGAACATGCTGATGCCGGACCGTTTCCTCCAGCCGGCCCCGCTCGCCGCGATGATCGAGTCCGAACGGCCCACCCACGCGGCGGCCGTCCCGACCATCTGGCAGGGCCTGCTCGGCGAACTCACCGCACGGCCACGGGACGTCTCCTCCCTCACCCAGGTCACCATCGGCGGCGCCGCCTGCCCGCCGTCCCTGATGGCGGCCTTCGACAAGCTGGGGATGCGGGTCTGCCACGCCTGGGGCATGACGGAGACCTCCCCGCTGGGCACGGTGGCCCGCCCGCCGGCCCACGCGGTCGGCACCGACGAGGAGTTCCGCTACCGCGTCACCCAGGGCCGCTTCCCGGCGGGCGTCGAGGCCCGCCTCACCGGCCCCGACGGCGCACACCTGCCCTGGGACGGCGAGTCGGCCGGCGAGCTGGAGGTGCGCGGCGCCTGGATCGCCGGCGCCTACTACAACGGCCCCGACGCCGAACCCCTGCGCCCCGGCGACAAGTTCAGCGCGGACGGCTGGCTGAAGACCGGGGACGTCGGCACCATCTCCCCCGACGGCTACCTCACCCTCACCGACCGCGCCAAGGACGTCATCAAGTCTGGCGGCGAGTGGATCTCCTCGGTGGAGCTGGAGAACGCGCTGATGTCCCACCCGGACGTCGCCGAGGCCGCCGTGGTCGCCGTACCCGACGACAAGTGGGGCGAGCGCCCGCTGGCCACGGTCGTCCTGCGGCCCGGCGCGAGCGCCGACTTCCAGGCCCTGCGCACCTTCCTCGCGGAGGAGGCCCGGATCGCCCGCTGGCAGCTGCCCGAGCGCTGGACCACCGTCGAGTCGGTGCCGAAGACGAGCGTGGGCAAGTTCGACAAGAAGGTGCTGCGCCGGCAGTACGCGGAGGGGGAGCTGCAGGTCACCCACCTGTGACGGCGGTAGGGGCGCTCCGGCCGTGACGGTCGCGGGTACGTGCCCGGCCACCTCCTGTCGCTGAACGAGACCGGGGCCGGAGCCCACGCGTGGTGGGTTCCGGCCCCGGCCTCCGGTATCGGCGTCAGCGCCGGCCGGTCCGCATCGTCGTCGCCCAGCCCAGCGCCAGCCACACGCCCGCCACCGCGCACACCCCGGCCCAGCCCCAGTGCCCGAAGGCGGGGCCCGCGGCGGCCGAGGCGAGCGCGCCGCCGGCGAAGCCCGAGACGACGTAGGCCGTGTTGGCGGTGGCCGGTGCGGTGGTCGTGGTCAGGGCCACGGTCTGGTTGGCCACATGGGAGGCGACCAGGGCCGCGTGGATCGCGATCGCGGCGGCGAACAGCGCCGGCAGCACGTGTCCGCCGAGCCAGAACAGCGGTACGGCGACGGCGGCCAGTACGAACGCGGTTCCGACGACCCGCGCGGCACCGAACCGGTCCACCAGGCCGCCCGCCAGCGGCGCCACCACGCTGGCGGTGAGCCCGAAGAGGCCGAAGAGCCCGGCGGTCGCGGTGGACAGGTCGTACGCCGGCCCGGTCAGCAGCAGGGACAGCGAGGTCCACAGGGCGCTCCAGGCGCCGAACATCCCCGCCTGCCGGATGCAGGACCGCCGCAGCTCGGGGGAGCGGCGCAGCAGCCCCGGCAGCTCGGCCATGCCGGAGAACAGCCCGCCCTGCCGGGCCGGCCGGTCGGACGGCAGGGCCAGCGCGGTGGCCAGCCCCAGGGCGAGGGTGAGGACGGCGGACCCGGCGAACACCCAGCGCCAGCCGAGGCCCTGCCCGGCGAGACCGCCGAGCACCCGGGCCGCGACGATGCCGGTGAACAGGCCGGCGATGACGGCGGCGACGTGCCGGGCGCGCCGGTCGGCGGGGGCGCGGGCGGCCACCAGCGGGACCAGCAGCTGGGGGATGACGGTCGCCGCGGCGGCGACGAAGACGGCGGCGGCCAGGGCCGCGGTGCCCGGTGCCACGGCCGCGGCGAGCAGCGCGACCGTGGTGGCGACGGAGAGCCAGGCGACGAGCGGCCGGCGGTTGACGCGGTCGCCGAGCGGAGCGAAGAAGAGCAGGCCGGCGGCGTAACCGAGCTGGGCCACCGAGGCGATCCAGGCGACGGCCGACGGGGTGGTGCCGAAGTCGTGGGAGATCAGCGGGAGCAGCGGGGCGGCGAGGTAGATGTTGGCGGCCGTGACGGCGGTGCAGACGGCGATGAGCAGGAGGAAGAGGGTGCCGGAGGCCGGTCGCTCACGGGCGGGATCCCGGACGGGCGCTGCCTGGTGGGTGGTGGTGGCTGACGGCATGGAAGAGCTTCTCCTTAGAGCCGGCTCACGCAACTAACTGGTTGGTTGATAGACGTCAACAGCGTGCACCGACGTCCGCATTCCCGTCAACCAAACAGTTGGTTACCGACTCCCGGGCGCCTACCCTGTCCCCATGGCAACAGTGAGGGACCCCGAGGCCACCAAGGCCCGGATCTTCGAGGCGGCGGTCGACGAGTTCTCCCGGCACGGCATCGCGGGCGCCCGCATCGACCGCATCGCCGCCGCGGCCAAGGCCAACAAACAGCTGATCTACGCCTACTTCGGCAACAAGGCGGAGCTGTTCACCCAGGTCCTCGGCAGGTGCATGGTGGACCTGGCCGCGGCCGTGCCCGTCGACCCCGACGACATCGACGGCTGGGTGGACCGCCTCCTCGACTACCACGCCACCCACCCCGAACTGCTGCGCCTGCTCTTCTGGGAGGGCATCGAGTACGGCACCGCCGAACTGCCCGACGAGGAGGCCCGCCAGGACCACTACGCCCGCAAGGTCGCCCAGATCCGGGACGGCCAGGAACGGGGTGTCATCACGGACACCATCCCGGCCGGTGACCTGCTGATCCTGCTGATCTCGCTGACGAACTGGGTCTCCGCGGTCCCGCAGATGCGGCGCATCCTCGCGGGCACGGGGGACGGCGACCGGGACCGCCTGCGGGCCTCCGTCAAGGAGGCGGCCCGCAGGCTGGTCGCGCGCTAGTCCGCGGCCGACCGCTTTCGGGCCGGCGTGCGACGTCCGTCCGGCCGTTGTCCGGCCGGCGGGCGGCGTTCGGTCGTGGCCGAGCCGGGGTTCGGCCGTTGTCCGGCCGGCCTGCGGCGTACGGTCATGGCCGGACCGGGGCTCGGGCGGTGCCGTTCGGCCGGCGGACCCTAGTTGGTGCCGATCCGGGCCAGCAGGTCGACGATCCTGCTCTGCACCTCGGTGCTGGTGGACCGCTCGGCGAGGAAGAGCACGGTCTCGCCGGAGGCCAGCCGGGGCCGGTCGGCCTGGTCGACGGCGGCGGTGTAGACGACCAGCGGGGTGCGGTTGAGCTGCCCGTTCGCGCGTAGCCAGTCCACGATCCCGGCCCGTCGGCGGTGCACCTGCATCAGGTCCATCACCACCAGGTTCGGCCGGAACTGCCCCGCCAGCGTCACCGCGTCGTTGTCACTCGCGGCCCGCGCCACCTGCATCCCGCGCCGCTCCAGCGTCGTGGTCAGCGCCAGCGCGATCTCGGGGTGCTCCTCGATGAGCAGCACCCGCGGCGGATGCTGCTCGCTGTCCCGGGGCGCCAGCGCCTTCAGCAGTACGGCGGGATCGGCGCCGTACGCCGCCTCGCGCGACGCCTGGCCGAGCCCGGCCGTGACCAGCACCGGCACCTCGGCCGCCACGGCGGCCTGACGCAGCGACTGCAGGGCCGTCCGGGTGATGGGCCCGGTCAGCGGGTCCACGAAGAGCGCGGCGGGGAAGGCCGCGATCTGCGCGTCGACCTCCTCGCGCGAGTGCACGATGACCGGCCGGTAACCACGGTCGCTGAGCGCCTGCTGGGTCGTCACGTCCGGCGCGGGCCACACCAGCAGCCGGCGCGGGTTGTCCAGCGGCTCCGGGGGCAGCTCGTCGTCCAGCGGCTGCGGGCGCGGGGTGTCCGCCACCTCCACGGCCCCGCCCGGACCGTCGAGCGGCTCCGGTCCCTCGGCGGCGTCGGGTTCCGGCGCGCCGATGGCGTACGACCGCCCGGCTCCCTCGGTGCCCGGGGCCGGCCGTCCCGGCATGGGCGGCTGACCGGCCGGTGAGGGCTGCGGCGCCGGGGGCCGGCCGACGGGTGCCGGGTGACCGGGCATCGGCTCGGACGCCGGGTGCGGCCGGGCCCCCTGCTCCGGCCGGGCCTCCTGGCGGGTGGCCGGGTCCGGGGGCGTGCCCAGCTTGCGGCGGCGGCCGGAACCGCCGGGCGCGTGCGGCGGCGGGGTCGCCGTCGGCTGCTGCACCTGCGCGGCCTGCCGGGCGAACGGCACGCCCTGCCCGAGCGTCCGCACGGAGATCGACCGCCCCTGCGTGGAGTCCGGGTCGACCGGTCCGCCACCCGCGGCCTCGGCGGGCAACGGCTGTGCGGCGCGCGCCGGTTGACCACCGTGGGCGGTAGCGGCAGGCGTGCCGGGGGCCGGGGTGCCCTGAGCGGGTGTGGCGGGCGCCGCCGGGGCGGGGGGCGTGGGGTCCTGAGCCGGGAGCGGGGTTCCCGCGCCCGCGGTGTCGCCGGCACCCGGCCACTGCGGCGGGGCGCCGGCCGCGGGACCGCCGACAGGGCGGCACCGGCACGGGCTGGGCGCCCGGCACCTGGCCGGGCGCGGCCTCGGCGGGCAACGGCAACGGGCCCGGGCCCGCCACCGGGGTACCGGCGGGCGGAGTGCCCGGCTGCGCGGCGGCCGGCGACTGCGGCGCGGGCGTGGGCTGTCCGGCGGCACCCTGGACGGGTGTGCCCGGCACGGGTGTGCCCGGCACGGGTGTGCCCTGTGCGGGCGTGGTCTGGACGGGCATGCCGTGGGCGGGCGTGCCCTGGGGCGGCGTGGCCGAGGCCGGAGTCGCCGGGGTGGGTGCCGGGGAGGTGGGCGCCGCCGGGGCGGGTGCGGGCTGTCCCGGCGTGCCCTGGGCGGGTACGGCGGCGCCGGGCTGGGCGCCGGGAGCCACGGGACCGCCCTGGAGGGGGATGCCCTGCCCGATCGTGCCCTGCGCGGCCGCGCCCTGCGCCGGAACGCCGGGCGCGGGGGTGTGCTGACCGGGAACCGGCGGTGCGGCGGCGGTCCCGTGCGGCACCTGGCCGGGAGCGCCCGGCTCCGGCAGCGGCCGGGTCTCGCCGGGTTCGCGTCTGCGCGCCATCGCCTGGGCGGCCTCGGCGGGCTGCGCCACGGCCCGGCGCCGACGGCCCGTCGGCGCGCTGGTCGGATGCGCCTGCGGCGGGGTGTGGTCCTCGGCCTGGTCGAGCGGTACGGCGTCGTGCCGCCCGTCGACACCCGGCAGCCCCTCGACGGACATCGGCATCTGGGCGGGCAACTGCACCTGGCCGGGCAGCGGGACCTGGCCGGGCAACGGCGCCTGGGCGGGTGACTGCGCCTGGCCGGGCAGCGGCCCGGCACCGGGAACGCGCGGCCGGCCACCCTCGGCGATCCCGGCCCCCGGAGCGACGGGCGCACCGGCGTCCGGGGCCGTGGGCACACCGGCAACGGGAGCCACCGGTACGGCAGCGCTCGCGTCGGCGCCCGGAGCCACGGGTACGGCCGTACCCGCACCCGGAGCCGTACCACTCACCGGGTCCGGAGCCGTACCACTCGCCGGGACCGGAGTCTCGTGGGTCCCTTCGCCCTCATCGGCCCCCTGGGGCTCAGGGGTCTCGGGGGACCGGTCGGCGTCGGCCGGCGGCAGGGCGAACACCGTACGCGGGCCGCTCGCCTCCTGCGCCGCGGCACGCTCCGCCGCGGCGGCCAGCGCTCGTCGGCGCCGCCCGCCCGGCTGGGCGCCCTCGGCGGCGACGGCTTCGCCTCCCTGCGCGTCACCCGCCTGACCACCCTGCGCCGGAACCACCGGACCGCCCTGGACGGGAACGGCTCGCGCACCCGGCGCCACCGCGCCACCGGCTTCCGCCGCGGGAAGGGCGGGCGGCAGGGCGGCCTGCGGCGCGGCGTCCACCTCGCGGCGGGCCCGCCGGCCCGTACCCACGGGCACGCCCTGCGGCGGCACGGTGCCGCCCAGCCCCGTACCCGAGGCGGCGGCCCCCGCGCTCTGCTCGGCCGAGGTCACGACGGCCCCTTCGGCCACGCCGTCGCCCGCGCCCCTGCCCTCGACGGCACCCGCGTCCGTACCGGCACCGTCGGCCGGCCGGGCGCGGCGCCGTCCGGTCCCGCCGGAGGCGCTCTCCGCGCCCTCGGCCGGAACCACGCCGGTCTCCCCGGCGGGCGCTGCGGCCCGCCGCCGGCGCCGGCCGGTCGGGGCCGGTGCCCCGATCTCACCGGTGTCACCGGCACCGGCCAGGTCACTCTCAAGGAAGGCGTCCGTGGAGGACCGCCGGGCACGCCGCCGGCCGCCTCCGCCGCCCTGCTCGGCCGCGCCGGCATCGTCCCCGGCGACCTCACCGGCGTCCGTCAGCGGTCCACCGGCGACGGCGTCCGGCAGCGGCGCACCGGCGACGGCGTCCGGCAGCGGCGCGCCGGCGACGGCATCGGGCAGCGGCGCGCCGGCCACGGCGCCCGCGATGCGCACGCCGACGGCGTCCGGGAGCTGCGCGCCGGTGGCGTCCGGGACCTGCGGGGCGATCGCGCCCGCCCCGCCCCCGAGGGGCACTTCGAGGACGTACGCGCTGCCGCTCATGCCCGGCACCTCGTGCGTCTGGAGCACGCCCCCGTGGGCGCGCACGATCCCGCGCACGATCGGCTCGTGCACCGGGTCTCCCCCGGCGTACGGCCCGCGTACCTCGATCCGCGCGACCTCGCCCCGCTGGGCGGCGGCGACCACGACGGTGTTGTCCAGGTAACCGCCCGTCGACACGGGCGTGTTGCCGGTGGCGTCGACCCCGGCGACGTCCGCGACGAGGTGCGCGAGCGCGACGGCGAGCCGCCGCGGGTCGACCTCGGCCTCGATGGGCGGCGCGTGCACGGCGAACTGCACCCGCCCCGGCCCGATCAGCTCCACGGCCCCGTCCACACCGGCGGCGACGACGGCGTCCAGCATCACCTTCGTACGGGTGATGTCCTCGGTGCCCGCGTCCAGCCGCTGGTAGCCGAGGACGTTGTTGATGAGGGTGGTGATCCGGGAGTACCCGGCGGACAGGTGGTGCAGGACCTGGTTGGCCTCGGGCCACAGCTGGCCGGCGTCGTCGGCCGCCAGCGCGGACAGCTCGCGCCGCAGCTCGTCCAGCGGCCCGCGCAGCGACTGCCCGAGCAGGGTCAGCAACTGCTCGTGCCGCCCGGAGAGGGCCTCGTACCGGTCCTTCTCCCGCTCGGCCAGCGCCGCGTACCGCTCCTCGCCGGCCGCCAGCTCCTCCGCGTGCTTCTCGCGCAGCTCCTCGATCTCGGCGACATGCTGCTGGCGCAGTGCGGTCAGGTCGGAGGCGTGTTCCTCGGAGAGCCGCTCGAGTTCCTC
The DNA here is from genome assembly GCF_011820545.1 of Streptomyces sp. DSM 40868. Lineage (NCBI taxonomy): Bacteria > Bacillati > Actinomycetota > Actinomycetes > Kitasatosporales > Streptomycetaceae > Streptomyces > Streptomyces sp. DSM 40868. Next base: position 4,374,154 of record NZ_CP050504.1, on the reverse strand, counting down.
GGCGTGCGCCTTCTCCAGCGCGGCCTTCTCCTCGACCACGGCGTCGTACGGCCGGCGGTCGGTGAAGGTCATCACGGCGCCGACGAGCTGGTCACCGTCGCGCACCGGCGCGGTGGTCAGATCGACCGGCACCTTCTGGTCGCCCTTGGACCACAGCACCTGGCCGCGCACCCGGTGCTTGCGGCCGGAGCGCAGGGTGTCGGCGAGCGGCGACTCCTCGTACGGGAAGGGCGAGCCGTCGGCGCGGGAGTGCAGCACGAGGGTGTGCAGCTCCTTGCCGCCCAGCTCACCGGCCCGGTACCCCAGTATCTGGGCGGCGGCCGGGTTGACCAGCACGATCCGCCCGTCGGTGTCGGTGCCCACGACACCTTCCGCGGCCGCCCGCAGGATCATCTCGGTCTGCCGCTGCGAGCGGGCCAGCTCCGCCTCGGTGTCGACGGTCCCGGACAGGTCCCGGACCACGATCATCAGCAGCTCGTCACCGGTGTAGCCGTAACCGTCGTACGCCTGCTGCCCGTTCTCCAGGTTCGCGCTGGTGACCTCGACCGGGAACTCGGTCCCGTCGGTGCGCCGCGCGACCATCCGGGTGGGCTTGGTCCGGCCTTGCGGGGCCATGTGGTCGGGCCGCCGCATCGAGCCGGGGATGAGCCGTGAGTCGAACTGCGGCAGCAGATCGAGCAGCCCACGGCCGACGAGGGCCGTGCCGGGCGTCTCGAAGGCCTCCAGCGCGATGGTGTTGGCGTTGACGACGGTTCCGTTGGCGTTGACCAGGACCAACGCGTCCGGCAGCGCGTCGAGTATGGCTGCGAGGCGAGCAGCGCCTCGGGATGGCCTGCTGCTCACGAGACGCCTTCCTCCCTGTTACCGCACCTTGCCGACCGCTCGGGCCATCTTGCCAAGGGGCCCGCGACGTGTCACGCGAGGGAGTCTAAGGGCACGGGTCGTACTCGCGGCGCCGGATGGCGGCGAGGTCCCACGAGGAAGTGACGGCGAACGCATGACCGATACCCCGGCTCCGCGAGACCTTCCCGGGTCCTTTACGGAACCGGCGCCCCCGTCGGACCCACACGTCACACCCGCGTCCGGGGCCGGGCTGGGCCGACCCGACCGGTGACCGGTCCCACCGATCCCCGGTTCGGCCCAGAGAGGACCGAGGGTTCCTGGCTCGGCCTCGAGGGGATCCTCGGTCGGTGGTTCGGCGTGGGGGGTGCCGCTGGTCTGCGGCGGGGGTCAGGCCGACACGCTGGTGCGTGGCTCGGCCTGGAGGGAACCGAGGGTCGGTGGTTCGGTCCGGGCGGGGCCGACGATCCGCGGCAGCAGGGGCACCATGTGGTCCCACCGCGCGATCCGGCACCCGTCCCCGCGGTCGTACGTGGCGTCGACCGGGCGTCCGGCCCAGGTGCCGGTGATCCGGGCGGTGGCCGGGCCGCCGTGGACCATGGTGCAGACGGTGCCGGGGGCGACCGGCGCGAAGGGGTCCCGCCCCCACCGCGTGTTCTCGTCGAGCACCCGGCAGGCCCCGGCGGGGTCCGGGTGCCGGCCGGCCTCGGGGTGGCAGTACACGTCGTACCTCCCGTCCCGCCCGACACCGGCGTGCCGGACCACGACGGTGAGGTGATCACCGCGGTCCTCGGGGCGGACGGGAGGCGGCATGGCACCGGACGCGCGGTCCTCGGGCCGGACCGGCGGTGGCATGGCGCCGGCCGCGGCGGCGGGTACGGCGGCGAGGGGGAGGAGGCAGGCGGCGACGGCGAGGGACGCCAGGGCGCGGTGGCGGCACCGTGCGGTGACCGGCGGGAGCGGCAGAACAGAGACCATGCCCTGTCAACGCCGGACCGGCCGGGACGTTGCGCCGTGTCGGCCGGGAAGCCCTTTGCCCTGCGGCCCGCCTGCCTAGTACCGTGGGGGGCGATTGGTGACAGGGCACTCGCCTGTGTCATCATCTGCACGCACCACTCGCGCGCTCGCGGGAGCGGTTGTGCTGGAGGCGTCGCCTAGTCCGGTCTATGGCGCCGCACTGCTAATGCGGTTTGGGCCTTAAAGCCCATCGAGGGTTCAAATCCCTCCGCCTCCGCTCCACCGAAGCCCCGGTCCCCAGGACCGGGGCTTCGTCGTTCCCCGGGTTCCCTCGCCCCGCACTGGGCCTGGGGGCGTTTCCGCAGGTCAGAGGGGGTGCGGGGATCGGATTTCACATGACGGCGGCAGTCATGTAATGTTCTTCCTGTCGCCGCGAGCGGGCCGAAAGGACCGGGAGCGAAGGCAAAACAAAAGAACAAGCACTCGTAGCTTAACGGATAGAGCATCTGACTACGGATCAGAAGGTTGCAGGTTCGAATCCTGCCGAGTGCACACAGATGAGAGGCCCCGGATTACTCCGGGGCCTCTTGCGTTTCAGAGGTGTACAGCAGCGAAGTACAGCAACCGCGTCAGCTGGCGCCGCCCATGGCATCGGACAGCTTGCCGAGCGCGGCTCGCACTTCTTCCTCGCTGGCTTCGGCGTAGACCTCCATCGTCATGGCGATCTGGGAGTGCCGGAGGATCCGCTGGGCGACCTTCGGGTGCACCTTCAGGGCGACGAGGAGCGAGCTGCACGTGTGCCGGGTGTTCCGCAGCGGGATGACGCGGACGCCGGCGCGACGAGCCCGCAGCGCGAACATCCGGGTGAGGTTCCCCGGCTCGATCGGAGTGCCGTACTTCGTGGTGAAGACCAGCCCGCGCGTGTCCTGCCACAGCTCACCGGCCGCCTTCCGGTCACCGATCTGCTGAGCCCGCCGCATGCGGAGGGCCTTGAGGCACAGCGCCGGGAGAGGAAGGAAGTCGTCCGACTCCTCGGTCTTGGTTTCCCGGTGGAGGATCTGCCGCCCGGCCCGCTGGATCTGATGATCCACGTAGATTTCACCCGCGTCGAAGTCCACCGACTTCCAGGTGAGCCCCAGGACCTCGCCCCGGCGCAGCCCGAGGCAGAGCACGAGCATCCAGGCCGCGAAGAGGTGATCGTCCCGTGCGGCGCAGTCGGCGAGGAACCGGCCCGCCTCGGCGACCGACCAGGGCTTGATTCGGCGGCGGCGCGGTTTGGGGACCTTCACCAGCGAGGCGACGTTCTTGCCGATCTCCTCTTCGGCCACGGCATGGGTCAGGGCAGCACGGAGGGCGTCACGTGCGGCCTGGATGACGCGCCGGGACGGGAACGCCTCGCAGCACTCCCCGATGGCGCAACACCGCTGCCGTGCCTTGGCCCGCCTGGCGTCCTTCCCCTGGGCGCAGCACTGGCAGATGCCGGCCAGCTTGGTCAGCCACTCCCGGACGTCCCGGACGGTCAGCTTGTCGAGCCGCTTCCCGCCCAGGTGCGGGTTGATGTAGAGCCGCACCGAGCCCTCGTAGGACACGTACGACAGCGGGGCCAGGTTGGGCTTCACGATCGACTCAAGCCAGTAGGCGAGGAACGCCTGTACCGTGCGGTGCCGGGTCTGCACAGGGCCTTTGCTGGCTTCGCTGTGCAGTTTGATCCACTTCTCGTGGGTCTCCTCGCGCGTCTTGCCGTACACGTACTTCCGCTTGCGGTCACCCTCCGGGGTCGTGACCCAGACGTAGGCCGCGAAGCCGTTCTTGTACGGGTAGATGGAGCCCTCGCCGTTCGCGCGCTTTCCGCTCATGCCGCCCACTCCTCGGTCTCGGAGGTGCAGCGGGCCACGTACTCGTCCACCCAGGCCGGGAGGATCCGGCGGTTCCGGCCGATCTTCACGGACCGGATCTCACCGCTCAGGATGAGCGCCTTGGTCTTGGAGAGACCGAAGCCGAGCATCTCGGCGACTTCGGCCGTGGTGTGCCACTTACGGGTGATGGTCACCGTGGTCATGCGGTGGGTTCTCCTTCCGTTCCGGGGGCGGGTTCGAGGGATGCGGCGAGCCAGGCTTCGGTGTCGGACAGGCCGGTGTCGGCGAAGGCCCAGTGGGCGAGGACATACGTCGTGTCGGTCGGGCGTTCGTCGGTTGCTGCCTGGGCGCGGCGCCATGCGGCGCGGGCGTCGCGGAGGGCGCCGAGGGTGGTGGAGTAGCGGCGGGACTTGGTGGAGAAGTGGCCGCGGAATCCGAGCATGTGGGCCCAGGCGCGCAGGCGGAGGTGTTCCAGGTCCTTGCGGGCGCCGAGGGTCCAGGCGGTTCGGATGAGGCGGCGGGCGTGGTCGCTGATGTCGAGCTGGGCGAGTTCGGCAGCGAACTTGAGCGGCCGGTCGAGGGCGCCTGTCGCGGTTTCGGCGCCCTTGGTGGCGTACTTGGCGATGTAGGCCGCCACGGCCCGCTCGGTCAGCTCCTGGCCGTCGTTGAAGTCGGCGGAGCGGATGGTGCGTACGTCGAGTTGGCGGCCGAAGGTGAAGGTGTGGGCGCGGCCGTCGATGACCGGGCCGTCGACGCGTGCCTTGGTGGCTGCCGCATGGATGGCGTCGGTGAGGAGTTCGGCGGTGGCCCAGGGCGGGGGCGGGGTGTCGGCGCCGCCGGGGCCGTCGAGGCGGATGACCGCGTGGAAGTGGACGGCTCCACGCTTCTGGTACTCGGCGACCTTGGCGAAGGACACGCGGGCGTGGTCGCGGAAGCGGCGTTGTGACAGGCCCGCGCGCTTGGCGACTTCGCGGCGGAGGTGGATGGAGAAGCGGCGCCAGAGCTGTCCGGCGTGGGCGTTCCAGAGGACGGCGGCTTCGTAGTCGTAGGTGTCCGGGTCGAGTGGGGTGCCGAGTGTGGTGTCGTCCTGGTCGTGGTGGGTTCCGCAGCGGCAGGGGCGGCCGTCGGTGCGGCGGTTGTGGACCGGGCCGAAGCCGGGGGCGGTGAAGGTGGCGAAGACGCGGGGGTGTGCGGCGACGTGTTCCGGGGTGCCTTTGCCGCCGCGCAGTCCGGCGGTGATCAGGTGGAAGGTGTCGCGGCGGTAGACCTCGGCGCAGGCTGGGCAGCGGGTGGTGCGGCGGTTGTTGCAGCGGACGAGGAGTTGGCCGGCCGGGAGGGTGGTCGAGTCGAGGTGGTGGAGGACGCGGCCGATCTCTCCGGTGGTGGTGTCGATGTCGTACTCGGTGCGGTGGCCGTCGAGGCGGATCGGGTGGGTGCAGCCGCCGAGCCCGGAGAGCTGCCGCAGGATGCCCGGCAGGCCGCTGCTTTCGGCCAGCTTCGCGAGTTCCGGGAGCGGGGGCGGGGTGGTGCGGGTGAAGATGGCGGTCTCCTTCTGACTGGATCGGTCAGGGGTGATGGGCCCGGGGCGGCCGGATGCTTGGCCGTGTCGCGGCCGTCCCGGGTGTCAGGTGGGCTGGTTCTCAGCGCCGCTCGCGGAGCAGGGAGCGCAGGACGACGGTGGCGACGGCCACGGAGATGGCCGTGACGGCGACGGCGGCCAGGAGTGCCGTGAGGACGACTCCGCCGACGAGCAGGGCCACGACCGTCTTCTGATCGACGGGAAGGGACGCGAGGCCGCGTCGGGCGGGTGCCGGATCGGTGGGCGCGTGGGTGTGGGCGGACGGCGGGGTTGGATTCTCCGGGTACTTGGGCAGGAACACGGCTTGGGCTTCCTTATCTACTCGTCTAGTCATGTGAACCGTTTACGACGCCGACGCCGGACCGCGTACCGGACTCGATGGCGGGGGCGAGGAAGGTGTGCGAGAGCCAGAAACCGAACAGCGCGATGAGAACGACGATCCAGGGGCGGACGCCGAGGAACTTGATCGCTCCCCAGGCGAAGAACCCGAGGATGAGGACGAGCGGCAGGCTGACGGTCACGGTGGTCCGGGTCCTTTCAGCGAACGGGGCAGCGGTGGGTGCGGGCGGCCAGTTCGGCGGCGGCGCGGCTGTCGTAGTCGGCGGAGAAGCCGCAGCGCGGGGCGGTGCAGGCGGCGGTGTGCTTCTCACGGCCCCGGTTGTCGTAGGAGGTGCCGACCTGGACGGGGCCGATGCGGATGACGTTGCGAAAGCTGCGGTTGGCGGACATGCGGTCTCCTCTCAGAGGTGGGTGGCGATGGCTTCGGCCATCGGTGCGGGGACGCCGAGGCGGGCGCGGAGGGTCGGGGTGTCGATGGGGGCGCCGGTACGGGCGTGGTGCTCGACGGCGACCTTTCGGGCGTGGTCGACCAGGGCGGACGGGACGGGGATGGGTGCCGGTCGCGTCGGTGTCTCGATGGAGGGTTGTTCGGGGGCGGTTTCGGGCTCGTCCACCTGGTCCTCGATGACTTCTGTCTCGGGGCCCGGCTTGGGGGCGGAGTGGGCGAGGAGCGTCCCGCCGAGGAAGGCGATGGCGGGCCAGCCCGCGACGAGGATGCGTAACCAGGCGGGGACGTTGCCGAGGTCGAGGAGGCCGGCGGTGGCGACGTTGGCGCCGAGGGAGGCGGCGAGGGCGGTGACGAACCAGCACCAGGCCGCTGGACCGGGGGGCATCCTGCGCGACTCCCCTCTGGTCGACGACGCCGAGCTGATCGTGAGCGAGCTGAGCACGAACGCGATCCGCCACACGGCCAGCGGCTGGGAGCCGGGCAGCTTCCATCTGGCCGTCGCGGTCTCGGCTCAGGTGGTCGCGGTGTCGGTCACGGACGACGGCGGCGCGTCCACGGCCCCCAAGGTCGAGCACCAGGACCATGACGCCGAGCGAGGCCGGGGCCTGGGCATGGTCAGCGCCCTCGCCCACCGGGTCGTCGTCCACGACACCGACCAGGGCCACACGGTCACCGCCGAGCTGTACGCCGACGCACGGCTGGGAGGCCGACGATGCTGATGAAACTGCCCCGGCGGGGATTCTGGTGCGAGTGCTGGACGGAGAGCCTGACCGAACAGGGGCCGCCGGCACTGGTGGCATCGTTCGACGCCTACTCCGCTCCCCAAGCGGACCGTTGGGTAGCGGTCGCCCTCGAAACGATCTCCCCGGCTCTGGACTCGGACGCATCCGCCGAAGCGTGGGAGTGGATGTATGACGGCCGGATCGACACCCGGCGAGCCCTGCTGCGGGCCGAGCCCTGCACGGTGTCCCTGACGCACGCCAGCACCCGCATCACCTGGACGATCCGACCGGCGTTCTTCCTGCCCCTCGCACACCGCCAGGACACCGACTCCCGGCATGCGCGTACGACTTCACGCCCCGCTCGGCGGAGTGAGTTACAACTGCCTCTACTGGTTCAAGGCGGCTCGCTCCGCTCACCGCGCGCGGCCCGGCCACCGGCCGGGCCTGCGCTCCTGTCTCCGCCCCGCTCCAGCCCGGCCGGCGCCCGTGCCGCGCGCACAGCAAGCAGGCACCTGACGTCAGAGAAGGGGTACGTCGTGGCTGGGGCGGTCGGCTCCACGGCTTAGCCACCTTGGCGCGAGCCTCGCAGATCAAGGCCCCCACGTCGTGCTTTACCCGGCAGGCCCATAGTTTGCCCGGCGCGCCGGAAGCTTACGGAGCCGTGACCACTGGCTCCAAAGCAGCGCCACCGACCTCTAGCTTGCGCGCCCCGTCCAGTCGAGGCACACCACGCACCAAGCGCATTGTCCTAACAGTGCGTCAACTCCACGCAGATGTGGGAAGATCTGATAATCATCAGGGGAGGTGCCGAGTGGCGAAGTACACGCTCGCAAGCTACGCAGTGAGGATCCGCAGGAGTCGAGAAACGGAATACCTGCCACTCGATAATTTTGATCGATCCGGGGGAGATCTTCTTAAGGAGTTTTATGGATTTCTCTTGAGTCTCCAGGATCGCCCTTACGAGATCACGGAAAAGGAGCGATCTCTTGAGTGTCAGGAGGTCTTCAAGGATAAGCGCTCGTTGAACTTTAAACTCGGCTACGGGTCATACGGGGCACAATCGCGAATCCGTGACAGGAGTTCGGGGCAGGTTGTCTTCCAAAAGGAAGAAGATCATATAGATCTTACCGACTTGCGTAATTTTTTGACCCTACCCCGCAATGCCTCCTCGGGCCTACTCTTCACTGAGCGGTTCCAGGGAAATGGTGTCATTGCTGCTCTGTCAGAGGCATTTAAAAAGGCTTTCGCTGCGAAGCATCACGGCTACACGCTAGAAATCAACAACATGACGTCCGAGGCTGCTTTCGGTATGTATCTTGCTAGCGGTGAAATTAAAGCAATACGCCTTGTTCGGCAAGCGATCCCTCATGACGTTGCCGAGGTCCTCGGAATGGGCGACACGGAGCGCGATTTGGGCTCCCTCGAGGTGGTTATGCGACCTCCGCGACTCGGCGCCTTCGGAAAGAGAAAGATCGAGTCAGTGTTTACTGGTGACGCAGATGTTGCCAGCATGCTCGAATGGCGCGGAGTCGAGTATCGAGAGATGAAGGTCGTAGTAAAGATCGCCGGTTCCACCCGTACGTTGTCAGTGTCGTCTGGTACAACTCCTGCCATGCTCTATGACCTGGACTCCGAGCTCCGCAAGGACGGACTCGCCGAGATGACTGACGCGTGGGTGTACTCGAAGGCTCGCGATCTGGCAGAAGACCTCGCGCAGACCATGGGAATGAGCACTGAAGCGATGCACCGAGAGTTCGAGTGGCCGGAGCTCTGGGACCACTATCGGCTGGAGGTACCCGTTGATCCGCATGATTGATCTCGTACCGATCATCAAGGATCATTTTCAGACCCTAAGAAGTCATGCCACTAATCAAGTAATGTGGGGGGAAATCTCTTTTTTCCTCGGCGCTCCCGTATTGTTGGGTGCTTTCGGAGCCTTCCTTGATTGGAAGGTAAAGGGGGTCGGTAATATCCTCGCCGCCTTCGCAATCCTGGCTGGACTTCTATTCAATCTGCTGGTATTGCTCTTCGATGTAGCGGCGAAGGCTGCCCAAGCCGGCGGTCTAGGTCCACAGAATGTACGGCTAAAACTAGCAAAGCAGCTTCAGGCAAATGTTACATATGCGCTCCTTATGGCTCTAGGGGCGGCAGGCATCTTGGGTGTGGCGTCGGGCATGGGGATGGAAAAGATCAACCGATGGTTGAGTAGCATCCTCGTGGCGCTTCTGACTCACTTCATCCTCACCCTCTTTATGATCATGCGCCGAATTCGCTCGGCATTCCTTCAATCGCTGACGTGATCTCCGCAATCAAAGGGAGTGTTGTGCTGGAGCCTACGGTGATCATCCGCGTCACGTTTGGAGGGTTCATGGAAGCTACCGCTCTCGTCAGTCCCTATCGGGGGCTCTGGCGCCGTGGTCACGCATCGGTTGTCGCAGCTTGCTCTGGCCGACGGCATCAGCAGCGTGGCTGAGCCCGGTGGGGGTGCAGCGAGACATACGCGCGCCTGAGCGATCGGCGCACCCGCCGTCGTGGCTGACTTTCGTCGGCTGTGGTTCAGACCCGGGTCCGCCGAACGCCGGTGCACGCGATCAGCCTGCTGCCGTCCTCGGTGAGGAACAGCATGAAAGTCCAGGCGCCATCAGCAGCCCTGATCTGCCCCAGGCGGACTGGGTGCTGATGCCGGCCGAGCTGATCCACGGCGTGTGCCAGGTTCGTGGTCTCGATGCCCCGGCGGCGTGTGTACCGCAGTCGACGTTCATAGACACGGGCGAGCGCCCCAGCAGACGTGGTCCCCTCCCAGACCACGTGGGAAGCGCCGCAGCGGAGCGCAGCCAGGGCGGCCACGGATGCTTCGTCGTTCCCGACCAGCAGCCGTTCGAGTAGTTCCCGCTCCATGCCGTCACCCCCACCGGGATCCTGCTGTACAGCAGCCGGATACAGCAACCACAGCAACCGGCCCCACCCTGAAGCGTCTCCCCGGGGCCGACATGCGACCTGTATGACCGTCAGCGACCGATCTCTGTAGAGCTACGGATCAGAAGGTTGCAGGTTCGAATCCTGCCGAGTGCACAGCAAACCAGAGGCCCCGTGGAGAGATCTGCGGGGCCTCTGGCTTTTGCCTTGACGGCAGTGTTTTGACGGCAACCGGCTCAGAAGGGCTCCTGTCAGCTCAGGGCCTCGTCGGCCTCGTAGATCGTCGGTCTGTCTTCGGGAGCGTGGCTGAGGCCCGAGGGCGCAGGTGTCGGCTTCCTGCGTGGGCTCTGCCTCTCCGGGCGCGAGCACACTGCGCGCCCCAGGGCGCAGATTGCCCAGCTCGCCAGGTGCCGAGGGTGTCCGACCCACCCCTTACCCTCCCCAGTGATGGCACAGGTCTGGAAGTGTTCGGGGATCCGTTGGGCGGTGGACGGTGCGGCGCTGGTGTGGGGCGGTGGGCGGAGTAGTGCGCTGACGCGGGGGAAGCGGATCGCCTTCGCCGTGCCGGAGGAGGGTGTGCGGGCGTGTGCCGGGGCGCGGGGGAACGAGTGTCCGGTGCGGGCCGTCGTGCCGGGGCGGAGTACGGGCGGGCGGTGCGAGGAGTGCGCGCGGCTGGCCCGGGCCCACTCGGTGGCCGCCGATACGGTCGCGGACGACCCCCGGCCCTACCGGGTCTACCTGGCCTGGTTCGGGCCGGGCATGGTGAAGGCCGGCATCACCGCCGTGGAGCGGGGACCGGCCCGGCTGCTCGAACAGGGCGCCGTCTGTTTCAGCTGGCTCGGCACCGGCCCGCTGATGGCCGCGCGGCGCGCCGAGGAGTTGCTGCGGGCCGCGCTGGGCGTGCCGGACCGGGTTCCGTACACCGAGAAACGGGCGGTGCGGTCGGCGCTGCCGGGCACGGAAGCGGAGCGCGCCGCCGAGGTGCGGGAGCTGCACGCGCGGGCCGTCGCGCTCGCCGGGTGGCCCGAGTCGCTGCGTCTCGAGCCCTGCCAGGTCGTGGACCACATGGGGGTGTTCGGGCTTGCGGGGGTCCCGGAGGCGTTCGGTGAGGTGCTGGAACTGGTGCCGGGCGGGAGCGTGCGGGGGGAACTGGTCGCGGCCGCCGGACCCGATCTCCATCTGGCCGTCGGCGGGCGCGGAGCCGTCGTCCTCGACACCCGGCTGATGACGGGGTGGCAGCTGGTGCCGGCCGGACCGGCGGTGGACGGATGCGCTTTCCCCGTCCGGGAGTTCGGCAGGGAGCCCGACGGACTGTTCTGAACGGCGGGGCGCCGACGGCCTCCTGATGGCCCCCTGACGGTTCCTCGGGTGTTTCTCAGAGAAATCACAGACTCTGGAAAGCGTCTTCTCAGAGCGCCCCGACAGGGTGGCCGGCATGACCACGACCTCGCCCCAGGGGCGCACCGAACTGCTGAGGCCGGACGGGAGCCCCGTCCGGGTGCTTGTGGTGGACGACGAGCTGTCGATCACCGAACTGCTGAGCATGGCCCTGCGCTACGAGGGCTGGCAGATCAGGAGCGCGGGCGACGGACAGGGGGCCGTCCAGGCGGCCCGCGAGTTCCGGCCCGACGCCGTCGTGCTCGACATGATGCTGCCGGACATGGACGGCCTGTCCGTGCTCGGGCGGCTGCGGCGCGAACTGCCGGACGTGCCCGTGCTCTTCCTCACCGCCAAGGACGCGGTGGAGGACCGTATCGCGGGGCTCACCGCCGGCGGCGACGACTACGTCACCAAGCCGTTCAGCCTGGAGGAGGTCGTCGCCCGGCTGCGCGGGCTGATCCGCAGGTCGGGCGCCACCGACCGGCGGTCCGACTCCGTGCTCGTCGTGGGCGACCTGACCCTGGACGAGGACAGTCACGAGGTCTTCCGGGGCGGTGCGTCCATCCACCTCACCGCCACCGAGTTCGAGCTGCTGCGCTTCCTCATGCGCAACCCCCGGCGGGTGCTCAGCAAGGCGCAGATCCTGGACCGCGTGTGGTCGTACGACTTCGGCGGCCAGGCCAATGTCGTGGAGCTGTACATCTCCTACCTCCGGCGGAAGATCGACGCCGGCCGGGAGCCGATGATCCACACCCGGCGGGGGGCCGGTTATCTGATCAAGCCCGCCGCGTCGTGAGCGGGCGGCGGCGGCCCGGTCCCCGGCGGCGCCGGGCGGGTCAGCCGCGCACCCTGCGGACACGGCTCGTCGTCGCGTCCGTGACGCTGATCGCGGTGGTGTGCGCGGTGATCGGCACGGTGACCACGCTGGCGCTGCGCTCGCATCTGTACGAGCAGCTGGACGGCAAGGTCACCGAGATCGCCCTGCGCGGGGTCGGGCACCCGGAACCCGGCGGCGGTGCCGGTCCCGGGGCGCTGCCCCGCATGCCGGACGCCTCCACCCCGGACACCAAGGTGGAGAACCTGCTGACGAAGGGGCCGACCCCGTTCGGCGCCGTCGCCGCCTATGCACGCGGCTCCTCGATCAGCAGCGCGGCCGTCGCCCGGCGGCAGAACGACGACAACGGCTTCTTCAAGCGGTCGCGTGCCGACAGCCTGACCGGCGCGCAGAAGACGGCGCTCGGCACGGTGCCTCGGGACGGCGCCGCGCACACCGTACGGATCCCGGGCCTCGGCGATTACCGCGTGAAGTACATGGCGAGCCAGAGCGGTGCCGACGCCTTCTACGTGGCGCTGCCCACCAAGGACACCGACGACAACATCAACACCCTGATCCTGGTCGAAGTCTGCGTCACCGCCGCCGGACTCGTCGCCGCCGCCATCGCCGGCTACGTGCTCGTCGGCGTCGCCACCCGCCCCCTGCGAAGGGTCGCCGCCACCGCCACCCGGGTCTCCGAACTGCCGTTGCACACCGGCGAGGTGAACCTGAGCGAACGGGTCCCCGAGGCGGAGTGCGACCCGCACACGGAGGTCGGCCGGGTCGGCGCCGCGCTCAACCGGATGCTCGACCACGTCCACGGCGCCCTGCACGCCCGGCAGCGCAGCGAGACACGGGTGCGCCAGTTCGTGGCGGACGCCAGCCATGAGCTGCGCACCCCGCTCGCCTCCATCCGCGGATACGCCGAACTCACCCGGCGCGGACACGAGGAGATCGGGCCCGACACCCGGCACGCCCTCGGGCGGATCGAGTCGGAGGCGGGGCGGATGACCTTGCTCGTGGAGGACCTGCTGCTGCTCGCCCGGCTCGACGCCGGCCGTCCGCTCCAGTGGGAGCACACCGATCTGGTCCCGCTGGTCGTCGACACCGTCAGCGACTCCCGCGCGGCGGGTCCGGACCACACCTGGCGGCTCGACCTGCCCGACGTCCCGGCGCCGGTCTCGGCGGACCCGGCCCGGATCCAGCAGGTGCTGGTCAACCTGCTGGGCAACGCCCGCAAGCACACCCCGCCCGGTACGACCGTCACCGCGCGGGTGCGCCGGCACGGGCCGTGGACGTGCGTGGACGTGGAGGACGACGGTCCGGGCATTCCCGCCCGGCTGCTGCCGCACGTCTTCGAGCGGTTCGCCCGGGGCGACTCCGCGCGGACCCGCGCCACCGGTTCCACGGGCCTCGGGCTCGCCATCGTGCAGGCCGTGGCCGGCGCGCACGGGGGCACCGTGACCGTGGACAGCGTGCCCGGCCGCACGGTGTTCACCCTGTACCTGCCCGCCCTGACCACCCCGGCCGCCACCGGCCCCGTGCCGGAAGCGCACCCGTTTCCAACCGCCCCGGTTCCGGAAGCGCCCCGGTCGTCTGTCGTCCCGGTGCCGGAAGCGCCCCGGCCGTCCGTTGTCCCGGTTCCGGAAGCGCCCCGGTCGTCTGTCGTCCCGGTTCCGGAAGCGCCCCGGCCGTCCGTTGTCCCGGTTCCGGAAGCGCCCCGGTCGTCTGTCGTCCCGGTTCCGGAAGCGCCCCGGCCGTCCGTTGTCCCGGTTCCGGAAGCGCCCCGGCCGTCTGTCGTCCCGGTTCCGGAAGCGCCCCGGCCGTCCGTTGTCCCGGTGCCGGCAGCGCCCCGGTCGTCTGTCGTCCCGGTGCCGGCAGCGCCCCGGCCCTCCGTCGCCCCGGTGCCGGCAGCGCCCCGACCCCCCTCCGCCCCCGCCCCGGCAGCACCCCCGCCCCCGCACTCACAGCCGCAGCACAGCGTCGGCACATCGGCGCGACAGGGGGCCTGAGAAGAGTCGGTGCCATGCGAACCGACTCTTCTCCCGGCACCCTGCCGGCGCGGGAGCACCTCCCGGCCGGAGACGCCGGTACGCCTGTCCTGGACGTAGTGATCCCCGTCTACAACGAGGAGAAGGACCTCCCGCCGTGTGTGCGCCGGCTGCACGAGCACCTCGCGCGCACCTTCCCGTACACGTTCCGCATCACCATCGCGGACAACGCCTCCACGGACACCACCCCCCTGGTGGCGGCGCGGCTGGCGGCCGAGATTCCCGAGGTGGGCACCGTACGGCTGGAGCTGAAGGGCCGGGGACGGGCGCTGCGGACCGTGTGGTCGGCCTCCGACGCGCCGGTCCTCGCCTACATGGACGTCGACCTGTCCACCGACCTCAACGCCCTGCTGCCGCTGGTGGCGCCGCTGATCTCCGGCCACTCGGACCTGGCGATCGGCTCCCGGCTGGCCCGCGCCTCCCGCGTCGTACGCGGCCCCAAGCGGGAGTTCGTCAGCCGGGCCTACAACCTGATCCTGCGCGGTTCGCTCCAGGCCCGCTTCTCGGACGCGCAGTGCGGCTTCAAGGCGATCCGCCGGGACGTGGCCCAGGTGCTGCTGCCGCTGGTGGAGGACACCGGCTGGTTCTTCGACACCGAGCTGCTGGTGCTGGCCGAGCGGGCGGGCCTGAGGATCCACGAGGTGCCGGTCGACTGGGTCGACGACCCCGACTCCACCGTGCACATCGTCAGGACGGCCGCCGAGGACCTCAAGGGCGTGTGGCGGGTCGGCAAGGCCCTGGCCACCGGTTCGCTGCCGCTGGACCGGCTGACCCGGCCCTTCGGCGACGATCCGCGCGACCGCGAGCTGACCGGCGTGCCGCACGGCCTGGCCCGCCAGCTCGTCGGCTTCTGCGTGGTCGGCGGTCTGTCCACGCTCTTCTACCTGGTGCTGTACAGCGCCTTCCGGCAGGCCGTCGGCCCCCAGACCGCCAACGCGCTCGCGCTGCTGGTCTCCGCCGTCGCCAACACGGCCGCCAACCGCCGGCTCACCTTCGGGGTGCGCGGCCGGGGCGGCGCCGTCCGCCACCAGGCGCAGGGGGTGGTCGTCTTCGGCATCGGCCTCGCCCTGACCAGCGGCTCGCTCGCCGCCCTGAACGCGGCCGGCGACAGCCCGGCGCACTCCACCGAACTGGCGGTGCTCATCGCCGCCAACCTCGCGGCGACCGTGCTGCGGTTCCTGCTCTTCCGCGCCTGGGTCTTCCCGGACCGGACGGAGCCCGTCCCGCCCCCGACGGCCACCTCGTCCGCCCGGCCCCCGTACGCATGGCCGCACCAGGCCACCGCCCACCCGCACGCCGCCGAGGCCACGGACGCCCTCGCGCGTCCGCGGCCGGCGCGCCCGCACTCCACCGACCCTGGGGACACCCGATGACCACCCATGACGCCCCGCCGACGACCGCGCCCGGCGCCACGACCGCGGGGAAGCCGGCCGCCGGGCCGGGGCAGCCGTTCGTACGGCGGCTGTGGCGCGGCCGGCCCGAGGACCCCCGCTGGGCGCGCCCGGCCCTGCTGGTCCTGCTGGCCGCCACCCTCCTGCTCTACCTGTACGGCCTCGGCGCCTCCGGCTACGCCAACTCCTTCTACTCGGCGGCCGTCCAGGCGGGCAGCACGTCCTGGAAGGCGTTCTTCTTCGGCTCGCTGGACGCGGGCAACGCCATCACCGTCGACAAGCCGCCGGCCGCGCTGTGGCCGATGGCGCTGTCCGTGCGCCTGTTCGGCCTGAACTCCCGGGCGATCCTGGCGCCCGAGGTGCTGATGGGCGTGGCGACCGTCGCCGTGGTGTACGCGGCCGTGCGCCGCCGGTTCAGCCCGGTGGCCGGTCTGGTCGCGGGTACGGTGCTGGCGCTCACCCCGGTCGCGGCGCTGATGTTCCGCTTCAACAACCCGGACGCGCTGCTGGCCCTGCTGATGTCGGTGGCCTGCTACCTCGTCGTCCGCGCCCTGGAGGACGGCCGGACCAAGTGGCTGGTGTGGGCCGGGACCGCGGTCGGTCTCGCGTTCCTCGCCAAGACGCTCCAGGCGTTCCTGATCCTGCCGGCGCTGGCGGCCGTCTACGCGGTGTGCGCCCCGGTGCCGCTGAGGAAGCGCTTCGCCCAGCTGGCCGCGGCGACGCTCGCGCTGGTCGTCTCGGGCGGCTGGTGGGTCGCGGTCGTCGAGCTGTGGCCGGCGTCCTCCCGCCCGTACATCGGCGGCTCGCAGCACAACAGCTTCCTGGAGCTGACCTTCGGCTACAACGGTCTCGGCCGGCTGAACGGCGAGGAGACCGGCAGCGTCGGCGGCGGTGGCGGCCCGCGCGGCGGCGGAATGTGGGGCGAGACCGGCTGGGACCGGATGTTCGACTCCGAGATCGGCGGCCAGATCTCCTGGCTGCTGCCCACCGCGCTGATCCTGCTCGCCGCCGGTCTGGTGGCCACGCGCCGGGCCCGCCGGACCTCGGTCACCCGTGCCTCGTTCCTGGTCTGGGGCGGCTCGCTGCTGACGACCATGGTGGTGTTCAGCTACATGGCGGGCATCTTCCACCAGTACTACACGGTGGCCCTCGCCCCCTACCTCGCGGCCGTGACCGGCATGGGCGCCGGGCTGCTGTGGGAGCGGCGGCGCGAGGGGTGGGCGGCCGTCACGCTCGCCGCGTCCCTCGTCGCGGCGGCGGCCTGGGGCTACGTCCTGCTCCACCGCACCCCCGACTACCTGCCCTGGCTGCGGTGGCTGGTCCTGGTCGGCGGGCTGGCCGCGGCGCTCGGCCTGGTCTTCGCCGGACGGCTGACCCGGCGGCTCGCCCTCGCGACGGCGGCCGTCGGTCTCGTCGCCGCGCTGGCCGGACCGGCCGCGTACACCCTCAGCACCGTCCGGCAGGGCCACACCGGTTCGATCGTCACGGCCGGTCCGGCGGGCGCGAGCATGATGGGCGGCCGGGGAGGTGGCCCCGGCCGCACCGGCGGACCCGGTGGTGGCCGCACCTGGGAGGGCATGCCCGGCCAGGGTCAGCAGAACCAGCAGGGTCAGCAGAACGGCAACGGCTTCCCGGGCGGTGGTGGCTTCCCCGGCGGCACGCCGGGCCAGAACCAGCAGAACGGCACCCAACCGAACGGCACCCAACCGAACGGCAACGGCTTCCCCGGTGGCGGCGGCCGGACCCGCGAGGGCGGCATGGGCGGCGTCGGCGGCCTGCTGAACGGCGCGAGCGTGCCGGCCGAGGCCAGGAGGCTGCTGGAGGAGGACGCCGGTGACTACACCTGGGTGGCCGCCTCCATCGGTTCGCAGAACGCGGCGAGCTACCAGCTGGCCACGGGCGAGGCGGTCATGGCGATCGGCGGCTTCAACGGCACCGACCCGTCCCCGACGCTCGCCCGGTTCAAGAAGTACGTCGAGGACGGCAGGATCCACTACTTCATCGCGGGCGGCGGCATGGGCGGCGGCATGGGCGGTGGCGACAGCACCGCCTCCGAGATCAGCTCCTGGGTGCAGAGCACGTTCACGAAGGTGACGGTGGGCTCGGCGACGTTCTACGACCTGACGCGGAAGGCGGGCGACTGAGTCCGGAGGCCGACCGGAAACTGCGTTGTACACCGTATAGCGACGCCTATACGGTGTACGGCATGTCCACCTCCCAAGGCCATCCCCAGCGCTGGCTGATTCTCGGCGTCATCTGTCTCGCGCAGCTCACCGTGCTGCTCGACAACACCGTCCTGAACGTGGCCATCCCCTCGCTCACCCGCGAGCTGCACGCGACGACCTCCGACATCCAGTGGATGATCAACGCGTACTCCCTGGTCCAGTCCGGCCTGCTGCTCACCGCGGGCAGCGCTGCCGACCGCTACGGCCGCAAGAAGATGCTGATCACCGGGCTCGTCCTGTTCGGCGCCGGTTCGCTGGTGGCCGGACTGGCCGGCAGCACCGGCCAGCTGATCGCCGCGCGGGCCGGCATGGGCATCGGCGGCGCGCTGCTGATGACCACCACGCTGGCCGTGGCGATGCAGATCTTCGCGCCCGAGGAGCAGCCGAAGGCGATCGGCATCTGGAGCGCGGTCAACGCGCTCGGGTTCGCCGGCGGCCCGCTGATCGGCGGCTTCGTGCTCGACCACTTCTGGTGGGGCGCGATCTTCCTGATCAACCTGCCGGTCGCGGCGCTGGCCGTGGTCGCGGTGGTCATCCTCGTCCCCGAGTCCAAGAACCCGCGCGGCGACCGCCCGGACCTGATCGGCGCGGTGCTGTCCACCATCGGCATGGCCTCGCTCGTCTACGCGATCATCTCCGGGCCCGGCCACGGCTGGACGTCGGCGCGGGTGCTGGTCACGGCGGCCGTCGCGGTGGTGGTGCTGGGCGCCTTCGCCTGGTGGGAGAACCGGACCGAGGATCCGATGCTCGACATCCACTTCTTCCGGGACCGGCGGTTCACCGGCGCGGTCGCCGGGGCCGTGCTCATCGTGTTCGGCATGGGCGGCGCGCTGTTCCTGCTGACCCAGCACCTCCAGTTCGTCCTCGGCTACGAGCCGCTGGAGGCCGGTCTGCGGACCGCACCGCTGGCGCTGACGGTCGTGGTGCTCAACTTCAGCGGGCTGTCCGCGAAGTGGTCGGCGCGGCTGGGCACGCCGGCGTCGATCGCGCTGGGGATGGTGTGCATGTCCGCGGGCCTGGTGTCCATCGCGGAGGTGGACTCCGGCGGCTACGCGGGGACGCTGCTCGGGCTGCTGCTGATCGGCGCGGGGTGCGCGGTGGCGAACCCGGCGATGGCGCACGCCATCATGAGCGCCATCCCGCCGGAGAAGGCGGGGGTGGGCGCCGGCATCAACGGCACGCTGGCCGAGTTCGGGAACGGTCTCGGTGTCGCCGTCCTCGGTGCGGTGCTCAGTTCCTCCGTGGCGTCGGGCCAGTCGCTGTCCGCCGGGCTGGGCACGGGGCAGCTGGTGGGAGCCGTCGCCGTGCTGGTCGGAGGGTTCGTGGCGGCGGGCCTGCTGCGGCGGGCGGAGAGGGTGTCCGTCTGACAGCGCGGGGCCGAGCCGCACGTCGGCACCGCCCCGCCCCCCTTCGGGGCGGCCGCGGTCCTAGCATCGTGGCAAGCGATCGAGTTCGAGGAAGGTGCGCCGGTGGCGAAGGCGGCAGGGCGGTCGGCGCGGGACAGTGTCTGGCGGGAGCGCGCGGTCCGGCGCGGGGGACGCGGCGGGCAGCCCTCCGGGCTCGACCGGGAGCGGATCACCGAGACGTCGGTGCGGCTGCTGGACGCCGAGGGGCTCGCCAAGTTCTCCATGCGCCGGCTGGCCGCCGAGCTGAACGTCACCGCGATGTCCCTGTACTGGTACGTCGACACCAAGGACGACCTGCTCGAACTCGCCCTGGACGCGGTCTACGCCGAGCTGAGGCTGCCCGACCCGGACGACACCGGGGAGGACTGGCGCGAGCAGCTGCGGGGGATGGCCACCGCCTACCGGCAGCTGCTGGTGCGCCACCCCTGGCTGTCGCCGCTGGCCGGGCGCTACCTCAACATCGGCCCGAAGTCGCTCGCGTTCTCCCGCGCGGTGCAGCGGGTGGTCCGCCGGGCGGGGCTGCCGGCGCGCGGGGTGACCGGGGCGATCTCGGCCGTCTTCCAGTTCGTGTACGGCTTCGGCACGATCGAGAGCCACTTCATGACCCGGGTCGCGGACACGGGGCTGTCCCCGGAGGAGTACTTCGAGCAGGCCATGGCCCTGGTGGACGAGGTCCCCGGGACCGCCGAGATCGTCGGGGAGTCCAAGGACATCATGGCGGCGCGCGGCGGCGACACGGTGGCGGAGATGCTGGACCGCGACTTCACCTTCGCGCTGGACCTGCTGATCGCGGGCATCGAGGCGATGGTGGCCCGGGGCTGACTAGTCCTCCTGGACCAGCCGCGCCGGGAACCCGCCGGTCGCCACCGGACCCCACCGCTTCGGGGTCACCCGGATGATGGATTTCCCCTGCTTGATCATGGCCTGCCGGTACTCGTCCCAGTCGGGGTGCTCGCCGGCGATGTTGCGGTAGTACTCGACCAGCGGCTCGACGGAGTCCGGCGCGTCGATGACCTCGGCCGTGCCGTCGATCTGCACCCAGGGACCGTTCCAGTCGTCGCTGAGGACGACGAGGCTGACCCGCTCGTCCCGCTTGGCGTTGCGCGTCTTGGCCCGCTCCGGATAGGTGGAGACCACGATCCGCCCGGAGTCGTCCACCCCGCAGGTCAGCGGCGACGCCTGCGGGGAGCCGTCGGACCGGCGGGTGATCAGCAGGGCCCGGTGCCGGGGCCGTACGAAGTCCAGCAGCTCGTCCAGCGGTACACGCGTGTTGGTAGCGATGTTCGGTGCCATGGGGGCAGCCTAGGGGCAGCGGGTGCCCCCATGGCTGACCCTGCCGTGCCTACGCCTGGGGGAGCGAGTCGCCCTGCACGGCCTGGATGTCCAGCTCCACCTTCAGGGTGGTGCCGATGGCGGCGATGCCCGCCTGGAGGACCTGGTTGTAGTTCATCGCGAAGTCCTCGCGGCGCAGTTCGGCGGTGGCCCGGAACGCGGCGCGGGTGCCGCCCCAGGGGTCGGCGCCGGTGCCCAGGTAGGCGAGGTCCAGGTCCACCGGTCGTACGACGCCGTGCAGGGACAGTTCGCCGTGCACGGTCCAGCGGTCGGAGCCGGCCTGGGTCAGGCCCGTCGAACGGTAGGTGATCTCCGGGTGCCGTTCGACGTCCAGGAAGTCCGCGGAGCGCAGGTGGGTGTCGCGCATGCCGTTGCCGGTGTCGACGGAGGCCGCCCGGATCACCGCCTCCACCCGGGACTTGGCGATGTCGTCGGGGGCGATCTCGATGGTGCCGCCGAACTCCGTGAACCGGCCGTGCACGCTGGAGATGCCCAGGTGCTGGGCGACCGCGGCGACGGAGGAGTGCGCCGGGTCGATGGTCCAGGGTCCGGGCGGCGGCAGCTCGGTGCCGCCCTGCCGGGCCAGCGTGACCGTGCCGACCTCGGCCCGGCCGCTCGCGGTGACGATCGCGGAGGAGGCCGCGGGCGCGTAGCCGACGGCCGTCACGATCACGGTGTACGCCCCCGGGGCCAGCTCGGTGGTGTCCCGTACGGCTCCCTCGTGATCCGCCTCGGCGCGCAGCACCTGCGTACCGGTCATGTCGGTCACCGTGACGACCGCGTGCGACACGGCCCACCCGTCCCGCGTACGGATCTTCGCGGTCAGTCCCATCCCGTTTCTCCCTGAAAAAGGCTCAAAAATTGCTCGTACGAGACCGGCCCGCGGCGGGCGCGCCCTCCGCTCAGGGCGCGCACCGCCACGGGCCGGGGTGTGCCTACTCGCCGGGGTGGGCGAGTTCGATGTCGTGGCCGTCCACGCCGGGGCCGGTCACGGTCAGCGCGGTGGCCACCGGCGGGTAGCCGGTCGCGATGACGGTGTACTCGCCGCCGTCCAGGTCGGTGAAGGCGTACGCGCCGTCCGCCCCGGTGGTCGCGGTGCCGACCACGTTGCCCGCCTGGTCGACCAGGGTGACCCGGGCGTCGGCCAGCGGGCCGTGCGGGGCCCGGACGACACCCTGGAGCCGGGCGCCGGCGTCCAGGTCGACCTCGATCCGGGTGACACCGGTGGCGCCGACCTCGACCGGCAGGGCCCGCGGCCGGTATCCGCTCGCGTTGACCGCGACGGTCACCGTGCCGGGCACCAGGTCGGCGAGGGCGAAGTCGCCCTGCTCGCCGGTGGCGGCGGTGGCCAGCAGGTCACCGCGCACATCGGTGACGATCACCATGGCGTCCTTGACCGGCAGCGCGCTCCCGGCGGCCCGGACCACACCGGTCAGCCCGCTGGTGCCGCTGAGCAGGATGTCGTACGCCACCGGCTCCTCGCCCACCACGATGGTGGAGGCCTGCGGCTGGTAGCCGTCGGCGGAGGCGATCAGGACGTAGCTGCCGGTGCCGGGGGCGTTCAGCGCGTAGGAACCGTCGGCCTGGGCGACCGAGCGGCCCAGCTGGCGGCCGGACAGCGAGATCAGGGTGACCGCGGCCTGCGGGACCGGGGCGCTCTCGGCGCCGCGGACGAAGCCGTGCACCGGGGTGCCGCCGTGGCCCGCGCCGGGCTCGGCGATCGTGGCGACGGCCGCCATGGGCCGGTGTGTCGGCGGCGGTGCCGTCGGACGCGGCCGGGGCGGTCTGGGCGACCGCGGCCGGCACCGGGGCCTGGGCGGCCTGGGCGGCGGCCGGGGTCTCGGCCTGGGCCGGGGTGTCGCCGTCGGCGGACTGCGCGAGCGCGCCCTTGGTCTTCAGCGGGACCTCCTTGATGAACAGCGTGATCAGGAAGGCGACGGCGGCGAGGCAGCCGGCGATGAAGAAGACGTCGGCGATGCCGTGGCCGTAGGCGCTCTCCATCAGCGTCCGGATGGGCGCCGGGAGCTTGTCCATGTCCGGGATGCTGTCGGTGGAGCCGGAGCTGCCGGCCAGCGCGGCCTGGGACTTCGGGTCCAGCGCGGCGACGCCGTCCTGGACGTAGTGGGTGATCCGGCGGGACATCACGGCACCGAGCGCGGAGACGCCGACCGCACCGCCGAGGGAGCGGAAGAAGGTGACCGTGGAGCTGGCCGAGCCGAGGTCGGAGGGCGCCACCTGGTTCTGCGTGGCGAGCACCAGGTTCTGCATCATCATGCCGATGCCGAGACCCAGCAGGGCCATGAAGACGGCCATCTTCCAGTAGTCCGTGTCGTACCGGATGCCGCCGAGCAGCATCAGTCCGGCCGTGACCAGCACGCCACCGCTGACCAGCCACGCCTTCCAGCGGCCGGTGCGGGTGATGAACTGACCGGAGACGGTCGAGGAGACGAACAGACCGCCGATCATCGGGATGGTCATGACGCCCGACATGGTCGGGGACTTGTCGCGGGCCAGCTGGAAGTACTGGCTGAAGAACACGGTGCCGGTGAACATCGCGATACCGACGAACAGCGAGGCGAGCGAGGCCAGCGTGATCGTGCGGTTCTTGAACAGGCGCAGCGGGATGATCGGCTCGCTCGCCTTGGACTCCGCGAGCACGAACAGCGCGCCGAGGACGATCGAACCGCCGACCATCGCGTAGGTCTGCCAGGACAGCCAGTCGTACTTGTCACCGGCGAAGGTGACCCAGACCAGCAGCAGGGAGACGGCGGCGGCGATCAGGGTCGCGCCGCCCCAGTCGACCTTGACCTGGCGCTTGACCACGGGCAGGTGCAGGGTCTTCTGCAGCACGATCAGCGCGAGGATCGCGAAGGGCACACCGACGTAGAAGCACCAGCGCCAGCCCAGCCAGGAGGTGTCGGTGATGACACCGCCGAGCAGCGGGCCGCCGACGGTGGCGACGGCGAAGGTGGCGCCGAGGTAGCCGGAGTACCGGCCGCGCTCGCGCGGGGAGATCATCGCGGCCATGACGATCTGGGCCAGGGCGGACAGACCGCCGACGCCGATGCCCTGGAACACCCGGAAGGTGATGAGCATGCCGGGGTTCTGCGACAGACCGGCCGCCATGGAGGCGACGACGTAGATGATGAGGGCTATCTGGACGAGAGCCTTCTTGCTGTACAGGTCGGCGAGCTTGCCCCACAGGGGAGTGGCCGCGGTCATCGACAGCAGGGCGGCCGTGACCACCCAGGTGTAGGCGGACTGGCCGCCGCCGAGGTCCCCGATGATCTCCGGCAGGGCGTTGGAGACGATCGTGGACGACAGGATCGCCACGAACATGCCGAGCAGCAGCCCGGACAGGGCCTCCATGATCTGCCGGTGCGTCATCGGGGCGTCGCCTTGGCCTCCCCCGTGCTTGGCGTGAGCCCGCACACCGGCTGGTGTGGTCGTTGCCATGGGCTTCCTTTTCTTACGTGCTTGCGGGTGTACGGGTGGTCTCATCGACTACGGGGGCGGGGAGCCGGACCGGGGCGGACCGGCAGTCGCCGAACGAGTCGCGCAGTCGCGTCATCAGCCGGATCAGCTGGCCGACCTCGTCGTCGGTCCAGTCCGCCAGCCGTTCGGCGAGCAGATGCGTGGTCCGCCGGGACAGCTCGTCGAGCTGGTCCAGACCCTCCGGGGTCAGGCGCAGGATGCGCGACCGTTTGTCCGCCGGGTCCGGGAGCCGCTCGATCCAGCCGCGTGCGGCCACGTGCGCGACATGCCGGCTGGTGACCGACATGTCCACGGCGAGCAGTTCCGCGAGCTTGCTCATGCGCATGTCGCCGTGGCGGCCGAGCAGGGTCAGCACGGCGGCCGAGCCTGCCGGGCAGTCGGGCGGCAGGATCCGCCCCATGTCCCGTTTCACGGCTCCGACGGCACTGAGCTGACGCGCCAGCTCTTCAAACTGCGCCCGCTCGGCCATCACACCTCCCGTATTCGTTGCTTGGGGCAACCATAGGACTGTTTGGTTGCTGAAGGCAAACAATCATGGGGGTGGCCGCTGCAAAAACTTGGCAAAGGCAAGTATTGCTAACGTAAATGTGCAGGTGAGTGCGGGTGGGGTGCCCCCGTCTGTCCCGAAGGCCCCGCACTTGGGCAGGTCACCTGGATTCGCTAGGGTCTCGGGGCATGGCTAACACCCAGGGCCCCCAGGGCAATTACGACCCCGCAGGCAGCACCCAGATGTTCCGCGCCTTCGTCGACGAGGCGCCCCAGGGGCGGCAGGGGCAGCGGCAGGCGGCCTCCTCCTCCGGCCCCCGGCTCGGTGTGATCGTCGGCGTCATCGTGGCGCTCGTCGTGGTGGCCGGCGTCGCCTGGCTGGCGCTGAAGTAGGGGCCGGCCCGTAAGGGGCTCGGTCCCGGTCGGCCGAGACCTCGCGCGTCTCCACGCGCATCCCGAGCGGCACCCTCCACGCGTCCACGCACACCGTCCACGCCGGGCTCCGCCGCGCGCCCGCAGCGAGCGGCACCGGCAGCGGAACGGTCGACTCCACCGTCCCC
This sequence comes from Streptomyces sp. DSM 40868, assembly GCF_011820545.1. Lineage (NCBI taxonomy): Bacteria > Bacillati > Actinomycetota > Actinomycetes > Kitasatosporales > Streptomycetaceae > Streptomyces > Streptomyces sp. DSM 40868. Next base: position 4,349,357 of record NZ_CP050504.1, on the reverse strand, counting down.
CCGTCCACACCGAGCGCGCCGATGATGTGCGTCCCGAACGTCACCGAGCCCGAACGCACCGCCGTACCGCCCGAGTTGTGGAAGGTGACGGTCACCTCCTGACACCGGCGCCGGTCGGTGCCCCCGGTCACCGGCTCCCCCCAGGACAGCGCGGCGGGCGTCGTACGGCCGGGCGCCGGGCCGCCGGTCGTGGCGCCCGGCGCGGGCGTGGCGGCCGGGGGCGCCGAGGCCGTCGGGGCGCCGTCGTACGGTCGTCCTGTCCGCCGCTCCTTCCGGGGGCGCCGGGGGCCGCGCCGTGCGTGCCCGCCGTGCCCCGGGGTGCCGGCGCTCGCGTGACCGGCCGGGCCTCGCGTGCGTGCCGCCAGGTCGCTCGCGTGCGGGGCGTCCCCTCCGCTCGCCCCGCCCGCCGCGGGCCCGTCCAGCGGCACCGGCGTCACCGGCTCCGTCGTCGCCACGGCCGTCGGTCCGCCCCGGTCCGCGCCGCCCGCGGTGCAACCGCCACCCGGGCTGCCCCCCCGCACGTGGCCGCACCGCGCCCAGGACGACGACGGCCGCCGAAGCCGCCGTGACGGCGCCCCGGCGGCCGCGTGTCCGTGCCGTCGTGTGTGGTACCCCGGTACGCGGCATCCGCACACGGTGACTGATGGAACGTCAGTCAGGAATCGGGCGGCGGACCTCAGTCCGAGATCAGGCCCTCGCGCAGCTGGGCCAGCGTCCGGGTGAGCAACCGGGAGACATGCATCTGGGAGATGCCGACCTCCTCGCCGATCTGCGACTGCGTCATGTTGGCGAAGAAGCGCAGCATGATGATCCGGCGTTCCCGGGGCGGGAGTTTGGCCAGCAGGGGCTTGAGGGACTCGCGGTACTCCACGCCCTCCAGCGCCGTGTCCTCGTAGCCGAGCCGGTCGGCCAGCGAGCCCTCGCCGCCGTCGTCCTCGGGGGCCGGGGAGTCGAGGGAGGAGGCGGTGTAGGCGTTGCCGACCGCGAGGCCGTCGACCACGTCCTCCTCGGAGACGCCGAGCACGGCGGCCAGTTCGGTGACCGTGGGCGAGCGGTCCAGCTTCTGGGACAGCTCGTCGCTGGCCTTGGTCAGGGCCAGGCGCAGCTCCTGGAGGCGCCGCGGCACCCGCACGGACCACGAGGTGTCCCGGAAGAACCGCTTGATCTCGCCGACCACGGTGGGCATCGCGAACGTCGGGAACTCCACGCCCCGCTCGCAGTCGAACCGGTCGATCGCCTTGATCAGGCCGATGGTGCCGACCTGGACGATGTCCTCCATCGGCTCGTTGCGGGAGCGGAAGCGGGCCGCCGCGTACCGGACCAGCGGGAGGTTCAGCTCGATCAGGGTGTCCCGGACGTACGCCCGCTCGGGGCTGTCCTGCTCCAGCGCGGCCAGGCGCAGGAACAGCGACCGGGACAGGGTGCGGGTGTCGATGTTCGCCGCCGCCTGCGGGGCCGGGAGCGCTTCGGCGGACGGGTCGACGGCCTGGGCCGGCACGGTGTCGAGGGCCGGCACGGCGTCGAGGGAAGGCACGGCGTCGAGGGCCGTGACACCCTCGAATCCGTCGAGGACGTCGAGAGCGTCGAGCTCCTTGGGCGCTGCCTCGCTCTTCGTCGGCGTCAGCACCTTCGAGCTGCCCTGGTCTGCGGACATGCCACCCCCTTTGGGTCGCGGGACGGTCGCGGCGGCGCCGTCTACGAGCAACGCAGCCTTCACCTGAATACCGGAGCCGAAGCCACGGCAAACGCGCTTCCCGCAGAATGTCACATGTCGGCAACGCTCTGTACCGACATGTCGACATGCGATGGGTGAATCACCGCTGGAGAGAAGGGGTCTGACGGCATTTCGGCCCGTGTCTGTCGGCATCCGCCCTGGTGAGCGATTCGCTCGCGCCGGTTACCGATCGATCGGGTTTGCGATGCAGCACCATCGGTGCCGTGCTTCCGTGCGCCCGTCATGCACCAGACGAACACCCGGCGTGCTCCGGTTCCGGTGCGGGGGAGTTCGCGTACCGTTCGGGGGTTACGCGTCGATGCGGTTCGCGGAGCGCAGCCGCTGGAAGCTGCGTGCGAGCAGCCGGGAGACGTGCATCTGGGAGACGCCGAGCTCGGCGCTGATCTGGGACTGCGTCAGATTGCTGTAGTAGCGCAGCAGCAGGATGCGCTGTTCCCGTTCGGGGAGCTGGACGAGGAGGTGGCGGACCAGGTCGCGGTGCTCGACGCCGTCCAGGGCCGGGTCCTCGTAGCCGATCCGGTCCAGCAGGCCGGGCAGTCCGTCGCCCTCCTGGGCGGCCTCCAGCGAGGTGGCGTGGTAGGAGCGCCCCGCCTCGATGCAGCTGAGCACCTCCTCCTCGCTGATCCGCAGCCGCTCGGCGATCTCGGCGGTGCTCGGCGAGCGGCCGTAGAGCGTGGTCAGGTCCTCGGTCGCGCTGTTGACCTGCACCCACAGCTCGTGCAGCCGGCGCGGGACGTGGACGGTGCGGACGTTGTCGCGGAAGTAGCGCTTGATCTCGCCGACCACGGTGGGCATCGCGAAGGTCGGGAACTGCACGCCCCGGTCCGGGTCGAACCGGTCGATGGCGTTGATCAGGCCGATGGTGCCGACCTGGATGACGTCCTCCATCGGCTCGTTGCGGGAGCGGAAACGGGCGGCGGCGTAGCGTACGAGCGGGAGGTTCGCCTCGATCAGCGCCCCGCGCACCCGGTTGTGCTCCGGCGTGCCGGGGGTCAGCTGCTTCAGTTCGGTGAAGAGCACCTGGGTCAGGGCGCGGGTGTCCGCGCCGCGCCGCTTTCCGGGGGCCGACGGGGTCGGGGACGCCGCCTCGTCCTGAGGGGGCGCAGTACTGGCCGACACGGTCAACGCCACCTCTTCATCCGTCAATCATCCGTCAAAAGCGGTCATAGCATCACAAGACATGTGCACTGTGTGCAAGCACCTGATAACGCCGTGTTGTCGCCGGATACCGACAAGTTGACGGGTGGGTGGCCATGCGAAAGCCCCCCGCCGGACACGGCCGGCGGGGGGCTTTCGGGGGCCTCGGGGATCAGAACTCGTAGTCGGCGATCACCCAGGTGGCGAACTCGCGCCACTGTGCGCCGGCCGCCTGGTGGGCGGGGTGCTCCAGATAGCGCTTGAGGGCGTCGGCGTCGTCGACGGCCGAGTTGATCGCGAAGTCATAGGCGATGGGCCGGTCGCTGATGTTCCAGGCGCACTCCCAGAACCGCACCTCCTCGATCTGTCCGCCGAGGGCGCGGAAGGTCTCGACACCCGCGACGACCCGCGGATCGTCGCGCTCGACACCCTCGTTGAGCTTGAAGAGGACCAGATGACGGATCATGGGGGTACCTCAGCTCTTTCCTCCGTTGGCGGCCCAGGTCATGAAGTCCCCGATGGCCCCGGCCGCGTCCGATATGCCTTCGAAGCCTATCTGGACGTAGTCGGCCGCCTTGGCCGGGTCCGTGATGATCACGTACAGCGCGAAGACCACCAGTACGTACACGGCGATCTTCTTGACGTTCACCGCCACCACGGCCTCCCCTGTACCGGGCCCCGAGGCCCCCTGTCGCCGGCCGCGAGTGTAACCTCCGGGCCCCGCGCGCCGGGCCGACGGCCCACGGGCGCCCGTCCGTTGTGATCCGGAACACGCGAAAGGCCCCGCCGGACGGCGGGGCCTTTCGAAGCGCGGTAGCGGAGGGATTTGAACCCTCGGTGACTTGCGCCACACTCGCTTTCGAGGCGAGCTCCTTCGGCCGCTCGGACACGCTACCGAGGGAGACCCTACAGCACGGGGCGGCATGGTTCGAAATCGATATCCCGGCGGCGGTCCGGTGATCCCGATCAGCGGTCCCGGAAGAACTCCGTGAGCGGCCGGGCGCACTCCGCCGCGAGGACGCCCTCGATCACCTCCGGGCGGTGGTTGAGCCGCCGGTCGCGGATCACGTCCCACAGGGATCCGGCGGCGCCCGCCTTGTCGTCCCGGGCGCCGTAGACCACCCGGTCCACCCGGGACTGGACGAGCGCGCCGGCGCACATCGTGCACGGTTCCAGGGTCACCACGAGCGTGCAGCCGGTCAGCCGCCACTCGCGTGCCCGCCGCCCGGCGCCCGCCGCCTCGTTCAGGGTGGCAGCGGCCCGCCGGATGGCGAGGATCTCCGCGTGGGCCGTGGGATCGCCGGTGGCCTCACGCTCGTTGTGCCCGGCGCCGAGCACCGTCGTACCGTCCGGGGACAGCACGACGGCGCCGACGGGGACGTCGCCGCCCCGGACGGCCAGGCCGGCCTGGTCCAGGGCGAGCCGCATCGCCGCCCGCCAGCGGTCCCGTACCGGGTCCGGGGTGCCCTCGGGGCTCCGTACCGGGTCCGGGGTGTCCTGCGGATTCCGTGCCGTGGTCAGCGGACGGTCTCCAGCACCTCCGAGGCGCCCAGCGCCTCGGCGATCGTGTTCAGCGCGTCGTTCGCGTCCAGGGAACGCAGCTCTTTCTCGCTGATGCCCAGGTCGTCGAGGATGCCGCTGTCGCCCACCGGGCTGTGCGTCACCGCGTCGGCGGCGCCGACCACCTCCTCGTCGTCGTCCTCGGACTCGCCGTCCTCGGTGCCGTCGAGGTCGAGGGCGTCCAGGTCCGGGCCGTCGTCCGCGCCGGGCTCCCGGCCGAGCAGTTCGTCGGTGAGCAGCAGCTCCCCGTAAGCGCTGCGGCGGGCGGCGGCGGCGTCCGAGACGTAGATGCGAGGGTCGTCCTCGCCGTCCACGCGGACGACACCGAACCAGGAGTCCTCCTGTTCGATCAGGACGAGCACCGTGTCCTCGTCGGGAGAGGCTTCCCGGGCCAGGTCGGCCAGATCCGACAGGGTCTCCACATCGTCGAGCTCTGTGTCGCTCGCTTCCCACCCGTCTTCGGTGCGCGCGAGCAGTGCGGCGAAGTACACCGTGACTCTCCCACTGGTCATAGGCGTGCCGGTTGGGGGTCCCCCCGGCGGAGGTACATGGGCGGGAAGAGCTGGGCTCCGAGCCCCACCCACTCGGAATCGTGGCAGAAACAAGGCGTTCAGGGGACGTCTTCGGCTCCCTGTGTCTGGCTGTTTCGATCGTGGATCCGTGATCGGCTCAGCAGCGCACTCATTGCGGCCACCTGCGGATCGTACGCGGCTTTTCCCCGGGCTCACGCACGGCCACCTCTCCAACACCGGTGCGGGCGCCGCTCGTCCGCGCCGGTCACGGCCCCGCGGGACTACCAGCGGAACGTGCTCATCCGCAGCGCCTGGCGCAGCCGGGCGGCCTTGGTGCGCCGGGGCCGCACCCGGGCGCGCAGCTCCCGGGCCTCGGCGAGATCGCGCAGGAACCGGGCGCGCCGCCTGCGGCGTTCGGCGTCGGTCTCGGGTTTCTCGGGCTGGTCAGGCAGGTCGGACACGTCACACCACCCCACTCCGTCCTTACCGCATTCCCCCGGACGGCCGGTTTGACGCCAGCGTGAGGGCGGCCGGAGGCGCAGGTACCGTTAGGAGCATGCGTCTCCATGTCGTCGACCACCCCCTGGTCGCTCACAAGCTCACCACGCTGCGCGACCAGCGCACCGACTCCGCGACCTTCCGGCGGCTCGCCGACGAGCTGGTCACCCTGCTCGCCTACGAGGCCACGCGGGACGTGCGCACCGAGGCCGTCGACATCCAGACACCGGTCGCCCGCACCACGGGTGTGAAGCTGGCCCGCCCCCGTCCGCTGGTGGTGCCGATCCTGCGGGCCGGTCTCGGCATGCTGGACGGCATGGTCCGGCTGCTGCCGACCGCCGAGGTGGGCTTCCTGGGCATGATCCGCAACGAGGAGACGCTGGAGGCGTCCACGTACGCCTCGCGCATGCCGGAGGACCTGTCGGGCCGCCAGGTGTACGTGCTCGACCCGATGCTGGCCACGGGCGGCACCCTGGTCGCGGCGATCCGGGAGCTGATCAAGCGCGGTGCGGACGATGTGACGGCCGTGGTGCTGCTGGCCTCTCCCGAGGGCGTCGCCGTGGTGGAGCGCGAGCTGGCGGGCACGCCGGTGACCGTGGTCACCGCGGCCGTCGACGACCACCTCAACGAGCAGGGGTACATCGTGCCGGGGCTCGGGGACGCCGGGGACCGGCTGTACGGGTCCGCCGAGTAGTTCCTTCGGGGTCCGGTTCCCGAGTGGGGTGCGCCGTGGCCGATCGCGCCGTTTCCCGCGCCCCTTTCGGGGCGCGCTGATCAGCAGGTCTTCGCGGGGGCCGTGGTGCCCGGGGCCGTCAGCGTCGTCACCGCCTTGTCGGCCGTCTGCTGACGGGTCAGGGTCTTGAAGGCGTCGCCGATGATCAGGTCCACGTCGGCGCCCTTGCGGGCGTCGGCGCGCGGGGACGCGCCGGACAGCTGGGTGGCGAGCACCCGCAGCGAGGTGTCCTGGGCGGCGGGGGAGCCGAGGAGCAGGCCCGGGCCCTTGACCTTCTTGTCGTACTCCTTGGCCGCGTTGCCCACCTTGCCGATCCTGAAGCCGCGCCGGCGCAGTTCCTCCGCGGTCTTCTTGGCGAGCCCGCTGCGCGGGGTGGCGTTGTAGACGTTCACGGTGATCCGGCCGGGCGCGGGCAGGGACTCCGCCCGGGCCGCGGGGGCCTGGCCGGTCCCGGCGACGGCGGCCTTGGTGCGGCAGTCCGCCGTACGGCCGGCCGCCGTGGTGCCGCCGCTGCCGCCGGTGAAGACGTCGATGAGCTGCACGGTGCCCCAGCCGAGCAGGCCGAGCACGGCGGCGGAGGCCACCGCCGCGGCCACGAGCCTGCCGCGCCGACGGGACGGACGCATGCGGGGGTACTTGTCCCCCGTGATCCGGTACTGGCCGCCCATGCCGGGGGGAGTCAGCATGCTCATGAACGCAGCGTAGTGCGCCCGGGCGGCGATGCCTATCAGATGATCAGCCGAGGGGGCTCAGCGGAACCCGAAAGGGTCAACGGCCGTGTCGTGCCGGGTCAGTCGAGTTCGAGCACGCGTGCGTGCAGCACCTGGCGCTGCTGGAGGGCGGCGCGGACCGCGCGGTGCAGCCCGTCCTCCAGGTAGAGGTCGCCCTGCCACTTCACGACGTGCGCGAAGAGGTCGCCGTAGAACGTCGAGTCCTCCGCGAGCAGGGTCTCCAGATCGAGCTGCTGCTTGGTCGTGACGAGCTGATCGAGGCGGACCGGGCGCGGCGCGACGTCCGCCCACTGCCGGGTGCTCTCCCGGCCGTGGTCGGGGTACGGCCGGCCGTTTCCGATGCGCTTGAAGATCACACGGAAAGCCTACCGGCCCAGACGTTCCGGGCGCAGCCATGGCGGCCCGGTGCGACGCTTGAAAAGACGGATCAAAGACAGGTGAAAGACGGACCAAACGGTCATACGGGCCGCCAGGGGAACAGGGGCCGGAGATGAGTGACAGCGAGTCCGTGCCGCCCGTCGGCACCCCGCGGGCCGCCGCACTGCCCGACCCGGCCCGCCGGATCGCCTCCGGTTACGCCTTCACCGGCCCCGCGCTCGACCTCGGCGCGCTCCTGTGGGACGGGCGGTGCCTTCCCGGCGCGCCGGTCCGCGTCCCGCTGTCCGTGCTCAACCGGCACGGCCTGGTCGCGGGCGCCACCGGCACCGGCAAGACCAAGACCCTCCAGCTGATCGCCGAGCAGCTGTCGGCGCGGGGCGTGCCGGTGTTCCTCGCCGACGTCAAGGGCGACCTGTCCGGCATCGCCCGGCCCGGACAGGACGGCGACCGGGTACGGCGACGGGCCGGCGAGGTCGGCCAGGAGTGGACCCCGGCCGGCTGCCCCGCGGAGTTCTACGCGCTCGGCGGTCTCGGCCACGGCATTCCAGTACGGGCCGCTGTCACCAGCTTCGGCCCGCTGCTGCTGGCCAAGGTGCTCGGGCTGAACCGCACCCAGGAGCAGTCCCTCGCCCTGATCTTCCACTACGCCGACACCAAGGGCCTGGAGCTGGTCGACCTCAAGGACCTGCGCGCGGTCACCGCCTTCCTCACCTCCGACGAGGGCAGGGCCGAGCTGAGGTCCGTCGGCGGGCTGTCCTCCGCCACCGCCGGGGTGATCCTGCGCTCGCTGACGGCGTTCGAGGCGCAGGGCATGGCGGACTTCTTCGGCGAGCCGGAGTTCGACACGGCCGATCTGCTGCGCACGGCACCGGACGGCCGGGGGATCGTCTCGGTCCTGGAGCTGCCCGCCGTCCAGGACAAGCCGCTGCTGTTCTCCACCTTCCTGATGTGGCTGCTCGCCGACCTCTTCCACGACCTGCCCGAGGTCGGCGACGTGGACCGGCCGAAACTGGTCTTCTTCTTCGACGAGGCGCATCTGCTGTTCGACGACGCCTCCAAGGCGTTCCTGGAGTCCGTCACCCGGACCGTGCGGCTGATCCGCTCCAAGGGCGTCGGTGTCTTCTTCGTCACCCAGACCCCGAAGGACGTGCCCGGCGACGTCCTCGCCCAGCTCGGCAACCGGATCCAGCACGCGCTGCGCGCCTTCACCCCGGACGACCACAAGGCCCTGCGGGCGACCGTGCGGACCTTCCCCGAATCGGCGTACGACCTCGAGGAACTGCTCACCGGGCTGGGCACCGGCGAGGCCGTGGTGACCGTGCTGGGCGAGACCGGCGCGCCCACCCCGGTCGCCGCCACCCGGCTGCGCGCCCCTCAGTCCCTGATGGGCCCGGTGGACACCGCCGGGCTGGACGAGGCGGTCCGCCGCTCGCCGCTCCACGGACGTTATGCACAGGCTGTGGACCGGGAGTCGGCGTACGAGAGGCTGAGCGCGGCCCGGCCCCCGGAAACGGCACCGGCACCGGCACCGACGGCCCGGCAACGGCCCATGGAGGAGCCGTCGCTGGTGGAACAGGTGGTGAACAGCGGTGTGTTCAGATCGCTGGCCCGCTCGGTCGGCACCCAGCTGGGCCGGGAGATCACCCGGTCCCTGTTCGGCACGGCCCGGCGGAGACGGTAGCCCCGGGCCGGGGTGCCCGGGGACCGGGCCGGGGTGCCGGGGGGCCGGGGTTCACAGCGTCCGGGGCACCCGGCGGGCCCGGCCGCGCATGCGCAGCGCGGTGAGGATCTCCCCGACGCCCACCGCGACCAGCCAGATCCCGCCGACGAGGGTGAGCACCGCGACCGACTCGAAGGGCGAGTCGATGAGCACGACACCGGCGACGAAGGTGAGGACCCCGAGGAAGATCTGCCAGCCCCGGGCGGGCATCCGGGGATCGTGCACGGCGGCCAGGAACTGGGTGATCCCCCGGAACAGCCAGCCGATGCCGATCCACAGGGCGAGCAGCAGCAGCGACCGCGTGGGCCCGCGGAAGCAGAGCAGGCCGAGCAGGATCGACAGCGCGCCGCTGATGAAGGCCAGTACCCGCAGCGAGGTCGCCTGATGGGTGCCGAAGGCGGAGACCAGCTGGAAGACACCGGTGTAGAGCAGGTACAGGCCGAAGAGGACGCCGGCGGCGAGCAGGGAGGCGCCCGGCCAGACCAGCACCAGGACGCCGAGCACCAGGGAGCCGATCCCGGTGAGCAGGACGGTCTGCCAGGCGGCCCGGGACAGGGCGTGCAGCGGGCCCTCGAACGGCAGTTCCGGTTCCGGGTGGCCGCGGGCCGGTTCCGCCGCCGGGTGCCCCCGGGACGGTTCCGTCGCGTGGACGTGCCGGTCGTCGTACTCACGGTCCCCGGCGGGGCCGCCGCTCGGTGCCTCGGTCATGCCTCATGCTGGGAGCGGGCGGAGGGCGGCGGCCACTGGGGTGGGCCGAACGGGGGAGGCTGGTCCGCTACTTCTTCGCCGCCTTGGCCGCCGCCTTCATCTCCTGCTTGTGGGCGCGCACCTTGGCCAGCGACTCCGGGCCGGTGATGTCGGCGACGGACCGGAAGGAGCCGGGTTCGCCGTAGGCGCCGGCGGCCTCCCGCCAGCCCTGCGGGGTGACCCCGAGCCGCTTGCCGAGCAGGGCCAGGAAGATCTGCGCCTTCTGCTTGCCGAACCCCGGCAGCTCCTGGAGCCGGCGCAGCAGCTCCGGCCCGCTGCCGGCGTCCCGCCAGACCGCCTCCGCGTCCCCGTCGTAGTGCTCGACGAGGTACTGGCACAACTGCTGGACGCGCTTGGCCATCGAGCCCGGGTAGCGGTGCACCGCGGGCTTCTCGGAGAGCAGCGCCGCGAAGGCCTCCGGGTCCATCGCGGCGATCTCGTGGGCGTCCAGGTCCTCGGTGCCGAGCCGGTCGGCGATGGTCCGGGGGCCCTTGAACGCCCACTCCATCGGGATCTGCTGGTCCAGCAGCATCCCGGTCAGCGCGGCGAGCGGGGAGCGCCCGAGCAGCGCGTCGGCCGCGGGGTCCTGGGCGAGGTGCAGGGTGACGTCCATGCGTCGATGATCCCGCGCCCCCGCCCGCCCCGCCCGCTCAGTCCGTTCCCCGGGGCGCGGGCTGGGCGCGCCAGTACCCGAGCGCGTGCACCCGCTGTTTCGGCACGCCCAGTTCCTTGCGCACGTAGGCCGCGAGGGTGCGGGTGGTGGCGGTGTCGCAGGCGATCCAGACGTACGGGTGCGGGGTGCCGGCGAGGACGGCGGGCAGCTCGGCGCGGACCCGTTCCACCAGGTGGGCGCCCGCGTCCCGGCGGGGCACCGGCCGGATCTCGTGCCGGCCGGGCTCGGCCCGGCAGGGCAGTCCCGCCGGGTCGCCCTCGAACCAGACGGTCGCCGGGGCCGGACCCAGGGCAGCGAGGAGGGAGTTGACGGCGGGCAGCGAGGCCGGGTCGCCGATCGCGACGAGGTGGGAGGGTGCGGGGTCGGGGTCCTGGAAGCCGGTGCCCTGGACGGTCGCCTCGACGGTGTCGCCGGGCCGCGCGGTCCGGGCCCAGTCGGAGGCCACGCCCTCGTGCAGGGCGAATTCGAGGCCGAAGGTGCCGGTGGCCGGGTCGGGGTCGACCAGGGTGTAGGCCCGCTGGTGCGGCCGGCCCTGGTCGGTGAACCACAGCCGGACCCACATCGTCGGGTGGACGCCGGTCGCGGCGAGCAGCCCGCCGTCGCTCAGCCGGAGCCGCCGGTAGTGAGGGGTCACGTCCTCGGTCTCGAGGACGGTCAGTACGAAGTCCTTGGCGCGCAGCAGTCGTAGGACCGCGCCTTCCCAGCCCCGCCCCTGTCCCATGCCCCCTCCATCGTTCGCGTACGATTCCGCCACAGAAAATACTTAGGCAAGGCTAACCTAAAATTTCCTAGGGGGTCCCCCGTGGCCATCGAGATCCACCGCGACGCCTGGGGCGTCCCCCACCTGCGCGCGTCCGACACCCGCGAACTCGCCCGCGCCCAGGGCCTGGTCACCGCGCACGACCGGGCCTGGCAGCTCGAGGTCGAACGGCACCGGGCGCAGGGCACGTCCGCGTCCTTCCTCGGCGCCGACGCCCTGTCCTGGGACGTCTTCGCCCGCCGGGCCCGGCTGGCGGACACCGCCCGCCGCTGCTTCACCGCGCTGGAACACCGGGACGCCGAGACGGCGGACTGGGTACGGGCGTACGTCGCCGGCGTCAACGAGGGCCTGGCCGAAGGCGCCCGCCGCGCCCCCGAGTTCGCCCGCACCGGACTGGCCCCGGGCCGCTGGCAGCCCTGGACGCCCCTCGCGGTCTGGCTCGGCACGCACATCCTGTTCGCCGGGTTCCCCGCCAAGCTCTGGCGCGAGCAGGCGATACGGCACCTCGGCCCGGAGGCCGTCGGCCTGTTCGCCACCGACGGGACGGGCACGGCGGGCAGCAACGGCTGGCTGGTCACCGGCGAACGCACCGCCACCGGGCGGGCGCTGCTGGCCGGCGACCCGCACCGGTTCATCGAGGACCCCGGTGTCTACCAGCAGATCCGCCTGGCCTGCCCGGAGTTCGACGTCGTCGGCCTGGCCGTCCCCGGCGTGCCCGGCATCCCGCACTTCGGCCACACCGGCACGGTCGCCTGGGCGATCACCAACGCCATGGCCGACTACCAGGACCTCTACCGCGAGCGCCTCCGCCGCACCGGCGCCGGCATCGAGGCCCTCGGCCCGGACGGCACCTGGCGACGCGCCACCCGCCACACGGAGACCGTCCACATCGCGTCCGAACCACCGCTGGAAATAGAGATCGTCGAGACGCCCCGGGGGCCGGTGATAGCCGGCGGCCCGGAGGGGCTGGACGCGATCACCGTTCCGGGGGAGGAGCCGCCGTACGCACCCCAAGCCGACGGCGAAGCCGAGGCACTCGCCCTGCGCTACCCGCCCCGCGTCACCGAGGACCTCGGCTTCGGCGCCCTCCTCCCCCTCCTCCGCGCCCGCACCGTCACCGACGTCGACCGCGCCCTGGACGCCTGGACCGAGCCGGTCAACGTGGTCCAGGCCGCCGACACCGCCGGCGGCACCCTGCACCGCGTCGCCGGAAAGGTCCCCCTGCGCGCCGAGGCCAACCGCCACCACCCGGTACCGGCCTGGCTCCCCGGCCACGACTGGCTCGGCACGCACGAGACGCCGTACGCCGACCCGCCCACCACCGACGGCATCGCCGTGATGGCCAACGCCCGCGGCCTCGCCACCCCCCTCGGCGTCGAGTTCGCCCCGCCCCACCGCGCCGCCCGTATCGGCGCCCTGCTCGACACCCGCCGTACCTGGACGGCCGACGACATGGCCGCCATCCACACCGACACCCACCTCGGCTCCGCCGCCCCGCTGCTGGAGCGCCTCACCGCCCTCACCGGCCTCGGCCCCGCCGCCGCGGCCCTCCGCGACCGCCTGCTCGACTGGGACCGCCGGATGGACGCGGACAGCACCGACGCCGCCGCGTTCGCGGCGCTGCGCCACGCGGTCGTACGCCGGCTCGCCGCGCACCCGGTCTTCGCCCCGCTCGCCGAGCCCCCGGCCTACCCGGAGGTCCTGCTGCCCTGGCTGGCCCTCGTACCCCGCGTCGGCCACGCCCTCGAACACCTCCTGGACGCCAAGGAGCTGTACGACATCGACCGCACGGCCGCCGTCCGTGAAGCTCTGGAGGAGGTCGCCGCCGCACCGCCGGACCGCCCCTGGTCCGCCACCCACCGGCTGGCCCCCTGGCGGGCGCTGCCCGGGCAGCCGGCCGCCGACGCCGCCGAACCCGGTCTCGGCGGCGACCACGACTGCGTGCTGTGCACCTCGGCCGTCCCCGGCGTCACCGACCGCGCCGCCCGTGGTCCGGCCGCCCGCTACGTCTGGGACCTGGCCGACCGGGAGGGCAGCCGCTGGGTGGTGCCCTTCGGCGCCGACGGCGTACCCGGCAGCCCCCACCACCACGACCAGCTCCCGCTGTGGCTCCAGGGCGAACTCGCCCCGGTGGTCACCGACTGGGCCCGGCTCACCCTCGAGCGAACCATCCCCGACACCCCGAGGAACCCGATGACCGACCTGCACGTCCAGCACATCGACGGCTTCGGCACCGTCCGTATCCGCCCCGTCGACCCGGAGGGCGACGCGGAGCTGATCCACTCCTGGGTGAGCGACGAACGCGCCGTGTTCTGGGGCATGAACGGCCTGACCAGGGACCAGGTCGCCGAGATATACGCCCACATGGCCGGCCTCGACACCCACCACGCCCACCTGGTCACCAAGGACGGCGAGCCGGCCGCGCTCTTCCAGACCTACGAGCCGTCCGCCGACCGGGTCGGCGAGTGCTACGACGTCCGCCCCGGCGACCTCGGCGTCCACCTCCTCCTCGCCCCCGCCGGTCCCGACGGTCCGCACCCCGGCTGGACGTCCGGCCTGGTGGAGGCGATCGCGACATACGTGCTGCGGGTCCTGGACCGGCCCCGGATCGTGATCGACCCGGACGTACGCAACGCCAAGGCGATCGCCCGCTTCGAACGCCAGGGCTTCACCCGCGGCCCGGCCGTCGTCCTCCCCGAGGTCGACCTGCCCGAGGTGTACCTGCCCGAGAAGCACGCCCAACTCGCCTTCCTGGAGCGGGCGGTAGCCTTCCCCGGGTGACGACGCCCGAAGAGCTGACCGCCCGCTACGGCCTCGAACCCCTTCCCCGCGAAGGCGGCCTGTTCCGGCGCACCTGGGCCGGGCCCGAGCGCCCGGACGGCCGCCCCGAGGGGTCGGCCATCGTGGCCCTGCTCACCGCCGACGACTTCTCCGCCCTGCACCGGCTGCCCTTCGACGAGGTCTGGCACTTCTACCTCGGCGACCCGCTCCAGCTGCTGCTCCTCGCCCCCGACGGCACCACCGGCAGGCCCGTCCTCGGCCCGGACCCCGGCTCCGGCCAGCACCTCCAGCTGACCGTGCCGGCCCGCACCTGGATGGGCGCGCGGGTGGTGGCGGGCGGCGCGTGGACGTTCTTCGGCTGCACGATGGCCCCCGGATTCACCTACGCGGACTACGAACACGGCGACCAGGCAGACCTCACGGCGCGTTACCCGGCCGAGGCACCGCTGATCACGGAATTGTGCCGCCCATGACCCCGTCTCCCCCCGCACCCCTGCTCGACGGACAGACCGCGCTGGTGACCGGTGCGGGCGGCGGCATCGGCCGCGCCATCGCCCTGCGCTTCGCGGAGCACGGCGCGGCCGTCGCCGTGCACTGCCGTACGGCGCTCGCCGCCGCCACCCAGGTGGCCGACCGCATCCGGGCGGCGGGCGGCAGGGCGGTCGTGCTCCAGGCAGACCTGACGGACGAGACCGCCTGCCACCGCCTGGTCGAGGAGACGACGGCCTGGTCCGGCGGGCACCTGACCGCGCTCGTCAACAACGCGGCCGTCCAGCCCGTCCAGCCGCTCCCGGAGCTGACGGCCGAGGACTGGCGCACGGTCGTCGACACCAACCTCACCAGCGTCTTCGCCTGCACCCAGGCCGCCGCCGCCCATATGCGCGCCCACGACGGCGGCACCATCACCCACATCGCCTCCATCGAGGCCGCCCACCCGGCCCCCGGCCACGCCCACTACGGCGCGGCCAAGGCCGCGGTGGTCATGCACGCCCGAGCGGCGGCCCTGGAGTACGGCCCCGACGGCATCCGCGTCAACACGGTCTCGCCCGGGCTGATCGACCGGCCCGGGCTGACCGAGTCCTGGCCGGACGGCGTACGCCGCTGGCTCGCCGCCGCCCCGGCCGGCCGCCTGGGCCGCCCCGAGGACGTCGCCGACGCCTGCGCCTTCCTCGCCTCCCCGCTCGCCTCCTGGATCACCGGGCACGACCTGGTGGTGGACGGCGGGGTGACGTCCCGCCCGACCTGGTGAGCACACCGGCCGTTCCCTCCGTACGTAACCCGGGGCCCTGTCAGGGGACGCGGGCACACGAGGCGACGGACGGAGGCCGAGGGTGGAGCGCGGCGCAGAGGCGACACCACCACGACGCGATGCCCCACGGGACTTCGCGTGCCGGTCCACCGCGCTCGGGCTCCTTCACCGCCGGCTGCCGGCGCTCGGGCCAGGTGTGCGCCGGCAGCCGGTCTTCCGCCGCCCCGTCCGCCCGCCACTGGCCGGCCTCCGGCTCCCCGTCCTGCTCCCCGTCCTCCTCCTCGGCCTGCTCCTGGCCGCGGCCGCCCCCGCTTCCGCGCACGCCGTGCTGCGGGCGACGGACCCCGCCGACGGGACCGTCCTGCGTACCGCACCCCGGCACGTGACCCTGCGCTTCAGCGAGTCGGTCGGGCTGCCGGCCGACTCCTTCCGGGTCTACGACCCCGGCAACCACCGGGTCCGCACCGCCCCCGCCGACCACGCCCCCGGCCGCTCCGACACCGCCCGGATCACCCTGCCCGCCCGCCTCGCCCCGGGCACGTACACCGTGGCCTGGCGGGTGGTGTCGGCCGACAGCCACCCGGTGTCCGGCGCCCTCACCTTCTCGGTGGGCGAGCGCACGGCGGCCCCGCCGGCCCCGCCCCCGGCGGAGGACCCGGCCACCACCGCCCTGTACACGGTCGCGCGCCACCTCGCCTACCTCTCCCTGGCCCTGCTCCTGGGCGCCGCCGCCTTCGTGGCGTACTGCCGCCCGCCCAGAGCGGCCCACCTGTGCGCCCCCGCCCTGGCCGCCGCGGGCACGCTGCTCGCCGCCACGGCCGCCGCCTACCTCCTGCGGGCGCCGTACGAGCAGGGCACCTCCCCGGCGACCGCCCTCACCGCCACCGCCCTCGCCCGCACGGCGACGACCCGCCCCGGCCTGCTGCTCCTGGCCCGCATCGGGCTGCTGCTCCTGGTGGCCGCGGGTGCGGTCCTGCTGCGCCGGCGCCGCGTCCGCCTCCCGCGCCGCACCACCCTGGCGGCGGGCGCGGTCCTCGCCGTCGCCCTGTCCCTGACCTGGCCGGCCTCCGGCCACGCGGCGGCCGGCATCCAGGTCCCGGTGGCGATCGTCTCGGCCACCCTGCACCTGCTGGCGACGGCGGCCTGGCTGGGCGGTCTGGCCGCGCTGCTGTGGACGCTGCGGCGCGTCCCGGCACCGGACGGCCTGCCCGCCTCGGTCACGGCCCGCTTCTCCCGGCTGGCGACCGCCTCGGTGACGGTCCTGGCGCTGACCGGCACCTACCAGTCCTGGCGCGGTCTCGGCTCCTGGCAGGCGCTGACCGGCACCACGTACGGGCGGATCCTGCTGGCCAAACTTGCGGCGGTCGCCGTGCTGCTCCTCGCGGCGGCCTGCTCCCGCGCCTGGACCACCCGCCCGACCAAGGCGCCCACGGTCCCGCACCCCCGTGCCCTGCGCCGCTCGGTGCTCGCGGAGGCGGCCGTGGCCACGGTCGTCCTGGCCCTGACCACCCTGCTGACCGGCACCGCCCCCGGCCGCGCGGCGACGGAGTCCGCCCGGGCCGTCACCGCCCCGGCGACGGGCATCCCCACCGCCTCCGTCACCACGCTCCCCTTCGACACCGGCACCCCCGGCGGGCACGGCAAGGTCCAGATCACCCTGGACCCCGGCCGAGTGGGCCGGAACTCCGTCCAAGCGGTGGTCTACGGCCCCGACGGCGGCCTCTCCGCGATCCCGGAACTCCGCGTCACCCTCACACTCCCGGACCGGCGCGTGGGCCCCCTGGACACCCGCGTCACGGACCGCGGCGGCTACTGGGCCACCGACGCCTTCACCCTCCCCCTCCCCGGCACCTGGACCCTGAAGGCGACGGTCCGCGTCTCGGCCCTGGACCAGGTGACGGTGTCGGCGCCGGTACGGGTGGGGCGGTGAGTGTCCCGTCCCGGCCGGCGCACGTCGAAGGGCCCCACCGCGAACGGTGGGGCCCTTCGACAACGTGCCCGGTGAGGCACTGGCGGAGGATACGAGATTCGAACTCGTGAGGGGTTGCCCCCAACACGCTTTCCAACTGTGCGTGTGGCCGTACGGGGCTGTTCGTAGAGGTTCGCACAGCAGGTCAGAGAGCATCCGCGAACGTGGTTGAACAGTGGCGACCGCTGGTGAACTGGACAACGATCAGGACAACGAGATCAAGTCCGCGAGACGATGCCGACGAACTCAGCCGCGTTCTCCCCAGCCAACAATGACTGCGGCACTGGCGGCCACGCCCAACACTTGTGCGGCGCCGGGCCAGGCTGCGGCAACAAGCACCACGATCACAAGAACGATCCAACGGATCGAAGAGTCAGTTGACGACTGCGGTAGGCAGTGAGCAACACTCATGTTGGCTCCCTCGTGGAGTCAGGCGTACTGCCCCGTCCGCCGGCAAAAGTGAGCGGGGCGGTACGCCGCTGGCTTGGAGACCCCAGAGTGACGTATTGAGCCCGAGCGCGCATCGTTCCGGCAGTAGTCAAGAAGCCCATGATTTGCAAAAGTGAAGTCTTTCGCTGTATCGCTCTAGGCATGGCATGGCAATGCCTAGAGCGGGTTTGAACAGTACAGCGATGCGACCTGTGTTGCACTTTGAAATAGCGTTAACGCAGGTTGTGGGCATCCATGTTGCCCCCACCATGCGACCCCGTCGCACGGCTGCACTATCCGTCCGTACGGCATTTAGGGGCAGTCGCCTGGGGTGCGTGCCGAGGAGGTCGCAAGGGCGGTTGCCAACGCATCCGAAGCATGAGTGACGCACTTCACATGTCCGGGTCGGGGGGAGCGCTTTAGTCAGCCTCCCCCACATGCGGCGCGTTGGAGCCCCTCGGGGCCTCAGTAGGGTTCGCGAACTCAGATCGAGGTCGCCTTCTTCCAGCCCTGCCGACCGGCAGCGATCACCATTGGCAGAACACTGCGGTGGCGTCGTCCCCCGACTTGTAGCGTGGCCAGCGCCGCCCGGTCGGGTCTGTCGCTTCAACCTTCCGGACGGTGTCGATCAACTCCCGTGGGCCTCCCTTCCGCAGCATCGCGAAGACCTCGGACCACGTTGCCATGGCGTACTCGGTGACGAGGCGTGAGACGCCATCGGACAAAACTGCTGCGGCTCGTACGTCCTTCACGGAGGAGCTACCTACCAGCGCGTGTTCTGCTGCTTCTGGGCTGGCGGCTGCTACCCAGTACCCCGAAGGGGTGTTGCGTGTCTGCCGCTGTGCACTCACGAAGCGTCGCAATGCTGCCTGGTGCTCGACCGTGTGCGTCTCGTGCTGCTCCACCTCCGCTCGCAGCTCGGGGAGCACCTCATCTACACGGAGATCGGTGAGCACTGTGAGCCCATCGTGCCGTTCGAGCACGATGGGGGAGTCCGCTAGAACCAGGTGGTCCAGGGTCTCGTCCCGTTGTCGAAGAACTGCCACGGTGGCGGATGGCGTTCCTGGGTTGCCGAGGTCACATTCGGGGTGGAGCGCCGCTACCTGTTCGAGAGCGCTCGCGAGACCATCTGTGAGTGAGCGGTCCGGGTCGGCGAGGGTGGCCACCAATCGGCTCCCGAGATGAGCGACGTACCACGGCACGCCGTGACGGCATCCGGTGTCCAGACCTGCGGTGCTGAGCCCATCCAGCACGACGGCAAGGGATGGGGTGCCGGCCGCCCAGTCTTCATTAGGAGCGGCTCCACCAGGGTGGGTGTCGATTGCGACGCGCATGTCCCTAACTTTCGTGTCGGTACAGCGGGGTGACGCGTCGACTCTCCAGCACTTCGAGCGTCTTCGGGTCGTAGCGGCAAGAGATCAAGGTAGAGAAGCGGCGAGTGCGTACCTCGCGGTAGATCTCTGCCAAGTTGTTCTCCAGGAAGTGGACGACGCCGTTCGCGCCGATGGCATGGATGCCAGCGATGTAGAGGAACGTCCCCTTGCCGTCCAGGCGGGGGAGCCGTCCCAGATAGCCGATGTCGCCGGCCGAGCCGTCTTCGTCTTCGGGTGACCTGTACTCCTTGCCGGCTACCTGGTCCACAAGGTGCCACGCCCTGTCTTTGGCAAACCGCAGGTTGTCGTCGCCTTCCAGAACCTGCGCCAGGATCGGGGACAGCCGCGGGCCGCAGATGACGACATGGTTGTCCCGGTTCAGGTTGACGATGCCGGTCGGCGGAATCACCTCGTACTGCGTGTCCAGCTTCATGCCACCCAGCAATTTGCGCAGGTGTTCGAAGTTGGAGAGATCTTCCCGGGTGACTACCTCACTGGGGTGCTGGTCGGGCCCCTTGCCTGCTTCGTACTTGCCGCCCAGCGACACGGTCACCAGGTCCGTACCGAAGAAGGCGCGCTCTGGGGGCGGGCCGGCGGAAGCGAGCTGACCAACACGCCCGCGACTGACTCCGAGTCGCTTCGCGATCTCAGCTTGGGTCATCCCGGATGCTTGGGCCTCTTCGATGGCCTCCCGGCGGATGCGGGACAGCTCGTTGACGTGGCTCTGGTACCGCGCCATCAGGTCAATTGCGGATTTCGCGCGATCGACGGGGTCCGTGATCCCCGCGACCTTCTCCATCTCGTTCTGCATGCGTCTCCCAACCTCGCCTAGGGGGTCTAACTGACTCTATCGCGAGAGGGGGTTGCGCGGGGACCCCAGGTTTGCCTACCGTACCTATCAAGCGAGGCGGTAACCCCCCCTAAGCAGGACGGGAGCCTTTCGCGACTGCTTTGACCTGCACGGATGCACAGGGCGGGGACGCTGCAATCCCGCTAAAGGCCAGGTGGAACAGGGTTTCGACCCGTACTGGCGAGGTGGCCCGGCGACCGCGAGCAACGGCCGGAGAGTGGGGACGCGATCCCCCTTGCAGTGCTTCACCACTGTTGACCTCGTCGAAAGGACTCCTGATGTACCGACGAAAACCCTGAGCGCCGCCCGTTACGGACCGGTCGGCGGCGCCTGGACAGCAAGCACGGTCCATCACCGCTCGCAGCTCGTCTGCTGCGGCTGGTTGCCTCCCTCGCCCGTCCGGTCACGCACTCGGTGCGTCGGTCGTACGGGCGGGGCGTGGGGAGCCGGATCTACCGACTTCAACGGCGCGCGGCTCCCGGGTGGCACCCCGGGAGCCGCTGTTCGGGCCGTTCACCCTTGGAGAGGAACCACGACCCATGGACCTCATCGTCACAGTTCAGGACGCTGTTACCGCGTTCGCGGACTGGATCGAGCCCACCAGCGCGGAGCTGGACGCGATCGAGCAGGAGATGCCGCTGATCCTGGCGGACGTCGACCTGCTCGACGCGCACATCATCACCCTGGACCGCACCCCCAGCGAGCTGGACGAGCGCCGGATGCGCCGGGCCCGCCGCCGGGTGCTGGCCGAGCGGGCCGCGCTCGCCAACCGCACCGTCACGGTGCCGGCGGGGGGTGCCGCATGAGCACCACGCCCATCAGCAAGGTCATCCCTGCCGAACTGCGTAGCTGGTCGGTGCCCTGGCCCGAGTACGCGCCGGCCGACGTCACGCCCCCGGAGCTGCTGCCCGCCGCCCTGGCCCAGCACGTGCCCAACTGGGCCGAGGCGGCGGCGACCCCGGCCGACGTCCACGACTGGCCCCAGCGCCAGGCCGACGCGCTCTTCCCGTACGAGCTGGACGACCGTGGCTGGCCGCTACACCCGCTGGGGCGCACCGGTCGCACCGGCCGCAACTTGGGCAAGTGGGGCGAGAACCAGGCCGCAGACCCGATCGTGGTCGCGGGGGCCGGAGCCGACCGCCGGGTGCTGCTGATCACTCGCAGTGACATCGAGCAGGAGGCGATCCCGGGCGGGATGGTCGACCCGGGCGAGACCGCGCCGGACGCGCTGAGGCGGGAGCTGCTGGAGGAGACCGGCGTCGACCTCTCCGACCACGAGCCGGTCATCCTCGGCCGGGACCTGGTGGACGACTGGCGGCAGTCGGACCACGCCTGGGTGGCCTCCACCAGCGCTCTGTACCTGCTGCCCGCCACGGTGGCCGCCGTCGGCGCCGATGACGCCCTGGACGCCACCTGGTACCCCTTCGGGTCCCTCGACCAGCTCGACACCGCGATCCGCGCCGCCGGACGCACCCTGTATGCCGCGCACCGGCCGCTGCTGCGCCGCGCGCTGCGGGTGCTGGCCGCTCCCGCCAGCCGCATGCCGGCGGCGAGCCTGATCGGGGGTGCGGCATGAGCGCCACGACCGGACGGGACCTGATGGCCGCGCTCGCCGAGGTGAAATCGGAGATCGCGCGGACCGACGGCAAGACCAGTCTTCTGCTCGCGTTCGTCGGCGCCGTTCTCGCCGGTGCCTGGACGGTCGGCCACGACCTGGCCCTGGGCTGGCCCGCCCGCATCACCGGCGGCGCCGGCATGCTGGCGCTGCTCGCGGCGGCCGGTCTGCTGCTGTGGTCGGTCCGCCCGAACATTCGCGGCCGGCACGGCTTCCCGCTGTGGGCCACCCTGACCCCCGAGGAAGTCACCGCGGCTGTCTCGCGGGACCTGGCCGCCGACATCGCGGGCCTGTCCCGCCTGGCCGTCGCCAAGTTCACGGGTCTGCGCCGGGCGGTCGACCTCACCCTGGCCGGCGGCGCCCTGCTCGTCCTCGCCGCCCTGCTCACGGTCGGGGGTGCGGCATGAGCGAACCGTATGTCCGTGCCGACTCTCTTCCGGCGCCGGCCGTGGCGCTGCTGCGCGCGGTCCACGGCGCGCTGGAGCTCCCGCTGCCGGGGCTGACCGACGCCGACGAGCGCGCCTACCACGTGCTGATGCACGACCGGGCCAGCCAGGCGCGAATCATCCTGGAATGCGTCCTGATCGACGGCCACGAACTGGGGCCGGCGGCCGAGAGGCTGAACACCTGGACGGCCGAACTGCCGGTCAACTACACCCCCTGGACCGACGGCAGGGGGGCGGTATGAACCGCAAGCTGACACGGGCCCAGAAGGTGGTGCTCGGGGCCGCGTTCGTCATCATGGCCGCTGTCGGCGGCTTCGGCGGGTACGGCACGTTCTCCAACATCGGCCACGCCTACGGCACCGGCACCGCGCTCGGTGCGGTGGCCGCCGGTGAGGGCGCCACGGCCGTTCTCGGGCTGGTCCTGCTGGGGCTGACCATGCTGGGGCAGTCCTCGCCCCGGATGGTCCGCCTCGGGCTCTGGGCGCTGCCGGCCGCCGCATCGGTCATGGCGGCGATGGCCGGCCCGGACGCCGGACGGACCGTGATCTACGCGGTAACCCCGATGGGCATGTGCGTCTCGGCGGAGGGCATGGCGTTCCTGGCCCGGCGGATCGTGGTGCACACCGACGGCCGCGACGCCGAGGCAGAGGCCCGCACGGCGGCCGTCGTGCGGCGGTTGGCCTATCACCGGGCCGTGGCCGCCAACCACCCCAGCAAGCGGCACCGCACGTGGTCGGACCGCCGGTCCTGGAGCCTGGCCCGCAAGGTCGGCACCGGCGACCACACCCTGGGCGTGCGGCTGATCGACGTGCAGCGCGAACGCCTCACCTCGGGCGCGGACGCTGCGTTGGCGGAGATGTTCACCACCCCGATCGAACCGCCCGCACCGCCGACCGCCGCCCCGATCGACACCGCCGACTCAAATGCGGAGGAATCGACCCAGAGCGGGGTGTTTCAGTCGACGGCTGACGTGCCGGAATCGACCCCGGTCACGGTCACGCTGACCCGGCTTCCGGTGCCCGATCCCATCCCGGTCGATGCCGGGAAATCGACCCTCCCCCTCAAGCCCGTCCGCGCTCTCGCCGCCCCGATCGAGTCGGCCTCGGTCACGCCGATCCGCAGTACGCGACCGGTGGCGGCGGAGTCGACTCGACCGCACCGGATGACCTTCAAGGTGCCGGAGTCGGCGAAGTCGCCCCGTCCGCGCCGCACGCCCGAACAGCTCCTGACCGAGGCCATGGAGCTGACGGAGGGCTGGCCGCAGAAGGACATCACGGCGGAGCGGCTGCGCCGGGAGATGCGGATCTCCCCGGAGCGGGCCCGCATGCTGCGCGATGTCCTGCTGGGCAAGACCGCGCCGGCTGAGGAAGCGAGCGCGTGATGGGGGCGCTGCCGGTGTTCCGGTGGCGCCTGGCCCCGGACGGCTACGCCACCTACCGCCAGCTGCGGGCGCAGGGCTTGCGCCCGGGTGGGCAGGGGGTGGCGGCGCAGCTCGAACGGCCGCGCCGCCGCCGGGGCCCGCTGGTCGCCTACCTCTACCGCGTTGACCTGGCCAAGCCCGTACGGCCCATGACGCCGGCCAAGCGGGCGGCGCTGGCCAAGGCCAACGCCGCGCGTCGTGTCTGCCCGCAGTGCGGCACCGATGCGGGCTACGTCATCCCTTCACGGCTCGGCGTCTGCGTGCCCTGCGCCTTTCCCGAGCCGGCCGAGTTCCCGAGGAGTGCCTGATGGGCAAGCCCGACACCCGTCGGCTGGACCGGGAGATCCAGCAGACCGAACGCAAGCTGAAGGCCGTGCGCGAGCGGGAGTTGTGGCCGCTGGACGGCCGTGAGCGCCGCGCGATCCTGCGGGCCGTGGCCGGTGGGGCGTACAGCCTGCACCGGGGCAACGGCACCGCCCGCGCCGACCGCCAGATGGACACCGCCTGGCAGGCGGCCGAGACCCGGCTGAGCGCGGAGATCGAAGCCCTGCGCACCGAGCGTCAGCGTGTGGTGAACGAGGCCGCCGCCGCCAAGGCGGCCAAGAAGTCGTCCGGGTGGTGGTGACCGTGACCGCGCAGGAGACGCCGCCGGGTGAGTGCCCGCAGTGCTGGCAGCACGCCCACGACAAGCGCGTACACCGCCACCTCGCACCGCGTGAGGACTGCCCGCAGTGCGTGGACCACATGATCAACGGCTGTCCCTACCTGGTGCCGAAGAAGAAGTCCTTCTGGTGGTGACCGTGCCGGGCCGCGCGCGCTGCCGGCGTCGCGCGGCCCGCACCCGGGTGCCCCGTTCTTCCCGGTGGTCCCGGGGGTTCTCCGTTCGCGGATCGAGCCCCCTAGGCCGCCTCCCCCGCTTTCCGCCCCCGGGATCGACGGGGGCAGTCAGGAGACCCGCCGATGAGCGGCAACGTCGTGCACCTCTACAAGACCCCCGACCCCGACCCCGATTCCGGCGGCTCGGGTGCCGGTCAGGGGCCGACTCTGACCATCGTCACCGACGACACCCCCACCCCGACCGACCCGACGGCGCCGGTGCTGCCGTTGTGGGTGCGCTCTAGCCGGGCCATCCGGCGCGCGGTCACGCACGAGCAGACCCGGACGGCCGCCCGCGCGATGGTCCGGCACTCCCTCTACGTGGTCGGCGGGACCCGGATCGTGGCCCGCCGGGCGTGGGACGGCCGGACCGCCGCCCGCTACGAACGCATGCTCCGCGCGGCCGAAGCCGCGGGCAACATGGAGGCGGCTGCCGAGTGGGAGGAACGCGGGCAGCGCTTCCGTGAGGCCCGCCACCGCCGCCGCATGGACCTGCTGCGCTCCCCGCAGACGGCCGCGAAGGGCGCGGCCATCGGCGCGGGCATGGGCATCGGCGGTCTGGTCCTGCTCGGCATCGCCATGGCCGTCGCCACGAAGCACCCCGCCGATGTCGTGACCCCGCTGATGGCGGTCATCGAGTTCATCAACCTGATGATCACCATCGTGCGGGTGGTGTGGGGCCCGGCCCTGACGATCGGCCCGTTCCTGGCCCTGCTCGCCCTGTGGTCGGTCGGCGCCCACCAGAAGGCCGCACCCCAGTGGACCCTGCCCGCCGGCGCCCGCACCGGGGGCGGGGAGCCGATCACGCCCTCGATCGTGGTCAAGGCCCTGCGGGATTTGGGCATCCCCGCCCTGCGCAAGGCCATCACCGAGATGGGCGACGCCGGCGCCGCCATGCTGTCCCCCATCGTGATCGCCGGATGCGGCGTGGAAGTCGATGTCACCCTCCCGTCCGGCGTCTCCACGGTCGAGGTCCAGGCCAGGCGGCGCAAGCTCGCCGAGAACCTGTCCCGCCACGAACACGAGGTCTTCATCACCATCCCCGAAGCGGCCCGCACCGTCAGGTTGTGGATCGCCGACTCCGGCGCGCTGGACGAGCCCATCGGCCCCTCTCCGCTGGTCACGGACGAGACCCTGACCGCCGACTACAAGAAGGGCCGCGCCCCCTGGGGCCAGGACCTACGCGGCGACGCCGCCGTGCTGAGCCTGTATCAGCGCCACCTGCTCATCACGGGACTGTCCAACCAGGGCAAGACGGCCGCTCTGCGCGCGCTCGCGCTGTGGGCCGCCCTGGACAAGACGGTTGAGTTCCGGATCGCCGACCTGAAGGGCGCCGGGGACTGGGCCATGTTCGAGGGGCTGGCCACCGTGCTCATCCAGGGGCCGGCCGACGAGCAGGTCATCCAGGCCACCGAGATGGTCGAGGGCCTGGTGGAGGAGATGAACCGCCGCATGGAGGCCCGCAGGCGCGACCCGGGCACGGTGTTCGTGCCGCTGATCGGCATCGTGGACGAAGCCCAGGTGGCGTTCATGTGCCCGGTCAAGGACGAGGACGGCCGCCCCTACGGCGGCTCCAAGGCCACCAGCCGGTACTTCATGGCCGTCCGCAAGGTCCACAACCAGGGCCGTGCCGTGGACGTGCTGATGTGGGAGGGCACGCAGGACCCCACCGACCAGAACCTTCCCAAGCTGGTCCGCGAGGGCGCCCACACCCGCGCGTCCCTTGCGCTGGGTACCGAGTCGCAGGCCCGGATGGCGCTGGGTGACAAGGCCGTGGACGGCGGCGCCGCCCCGCACCTGCTCCGTCAGGGCCTGGACAAGGGAACGCTGGTCGTCGCCTCGGACGGTATCGAGATCCCGGCCGGTCAGGCGTCCATCACCGTGCGCACGCACTACATCGGCGACGACGACGCCCGCGCCATCGCCGACCGCGCCCGCGCCCTGCGCGACGGCGTCACCACCCTGCACGCCACCGCCCGCGACACCGCCGAGCGGGACCCGCTCACCGACATCGCCACCGTCCTCGGCGACGCGCCCCGGTTGCGCACCCAGGAGGTGATCAAGCGGCTCTCCGCGCTGAACCCCGAGGCATACGGCGACTGGTCGCCCGTCGACCTCACCCGCGTCCTGGAGGCCGCCGGCGCCGAGCCGTACAAGTCCGACGGCCGCATGGTCGTCGGCCGCGACCGCGTGCTCCGCGCCCTCGCCGACCGCGACGCCGACGGTTCCGCTTCCGCCTCCTGACGGCAGGGAGCCGACCTCCGACGGGGCAGGGAGGCAGGGAGAACTCCCTCACCCCCTCCCTGCCCCGCCTCCCTGGCCCTGACCAGCACAAATGATCCATCAGGGAGTCAGGGAGGCACGCAGGTCACACCCCCGAAACCCCCCTTCACGAGGCACCCAGAAGGGGGTGCCTGAACCTCCCTGACCGCACCCCGGAAAGGATTCCGCATGCACCCCGACACCACCCCCAACACGCCCCCGCCGGCCACCGCCGGAATGAGCGACGACGTCGCCGCCGCCGAAGCACGCCGGATCATCGCCGACGCCTACCGGCCCGTGCCTGCGGTGCCGACCGCGTACTGGGACGAGACCCCCGTGCCGGCCTACGGCAGTACGCCGCCGGTGGTGCAGCCGGGCACCCCGCCCATGTCCCAGCGAGCCGTCGACGCCGGCCGACTCATGCTCACCGGCGGGCTGGCCACGGTCCCGCCCGGTCTCGTCGCCATCGGCCTGCTCATCGCGTCCGAGCACGCCGACCCCACCGTCATCGGCATGATCTGCGCCGCCCCCGCCGCTGTCGCCGTGCCCATCCTCGCCATCGCCCGCCTCCTGCGCCGCGCCACGGGCGTGGTGCCGGACGTGCACCACCACCACTACTCCGGGCCGGTCCGGCACGAGACCACCATCACCCACACCCGGGGCCTGATCGCCCGCACCCACAACGAACTCGACTGAGGAGACGCCACCCGTGGACATCGACACGATGCGCGACCTGCTCCGCGAGTCCCTGAACGCCCACCCGGTCATCGACTCCGTCTCGGAGATCCATGAGGGCGCCTCTGACCAGCGCGTCATCGGCACCGAGACCACCGACGGAACTCTCTTCTTCGTCGTCATCCAGGAGAGCTGACATGAGCCCGCACTTCCTGCCCCGCCTGCGCCTCCAGGTCAGGAACTGGCCCCGCCGGGCCTTGATCCTCACCGACACCCCCCGCCCCGACTGCCCGGAGTGCGAGGGAGAGGGCGCCATCGGCTACGACTACGGCGACCCCGAGACCGGCGAGTACATCGACACCGAGTGGGAGCCCTGCACCTGCTGGGACGAAACCCGCCGCTGGGTCCTGCTGCCCCTGCCGCGCCGCCCCCGGCGGACCCCGCCCGGCTACAGCACCGAACCCCCCTTCTAGCAACGCCAAGGGCGGCCCCCCATTCCGCCAAGAACCGGGGCCGCCCTTGTTCCACCCATCCAACTGAACAGTGGAGGTCTCCCAGCATGACCCAACCCACCCTCATCCGGCGAGTGTCCGGCGACCGGCCGCGCCTGCTGGATCTGTTCTGCTGCGCCGGCGGCGCCGGTACCGGCTACGAGCGCGCCGGTTTCACGGTCGACGGGTGCGACATCGCCGACCGGCCCAACTACCCCTTCCCCTACCACCGGGGCGATGCTCTGGCCCACCTCGCCGACCTGATCGCCACGGGTGAGATCGGCCGGTACGCGTTCGTCCACGCCTCCCCGCCCTGCCAGTACGGATGCGCGCTCACCGTGGACACGAACCGGTCGCAGGGCTGGGGCGGGACGCACGTCGACCTGGTGGCGCCCACCCGGGAACTGCTGGACGCCACCGGCCTGCCCTACGTGATCGAGCAGCCCAACGGGCGTGCGGAGATCCGCAAAGACCTGACCCTGTGCGGGGAGATGTTCGGTCTCGGGGTGATCCGGCACCGCAACTTCGAGCTGGGCGGCTGGACCATCCGCCGGCCCGCGCACGTCCCGCACCGGGGCCGCGTGCGCGGCTACCGGCACGGCCGCTTCTACGACGGCCCCTACGTCGCCGCGTACGGCAACGGCGGCGGCAAGCCCACCGTCCCCGAACTCCAGGCCGCGATGGGCATCGACTGGACCGACGTGCGCGAGGAACTCACCGAGGCCATCCCCCCGGCCTACACCCAGTTCATCGGCCACGCCTTCCTCACCACCCGCGCCGCGACCGAGCTGGGGGTGGCGGCATGAGCGTGAGCCTGGTGCACACCGCCCTGCGGCTGGCGGCGATCGGTCTGCCCGTGCTGCCCCTGCGCAAGGGCAAGGTCCCAGTTGGGAACTGCCCCGCATGCCGAGACAGCGCGTGCGGGGACCGGCCCCACATGAAGGCGGCCGGCCCCTGCCGCTGCCCTGCCCCCTGCCACGGCTGGGCCGCCGCCACCGCCGACCCCCACGTGCTCACCTCACCGCTGTGGGCCACGGCGTGGCGGCAGGCCGTGGCGGTCGCCTACCACCCCGGCGGGGCCGGGTTGACCGTGGTGGACCTGGACGACGAGTCGGCCATCACCTGGGCCCGGCAGACCCTGCCCCCGACCCGGACCGTGGCCACCACGCGCGGGGAGCACTGGATCTACCAGGGCACCACCCGCTCAGTGAACGCAGTCCGTGAGGGCGTGGACATCAAGTCCGCGATGGCCTACGCCCGCTACCTGGGTCCCGGCACCGGCGCCACGGCTCCCCTGCCGGACGCCGTGCGCGCGCTGACCGTGGAGAAGCCGCCCACGGTCCGGCCCGCGCCCCGCGCCTTCACCGTGCCGGTACTGGCCGGCGGGGGGTCCTGCCCGCACCGGACGCCGGCCTATCTGGAGCGTGGCATCCGCATGGCTGAGCAGCGCATCACCGAGGCACGCAACCAGGTCCACGCGACCGTGTACCGGACGTTCCTGGCGGTGCTGTCCACGCACGGCCGGTGCGGCTGCCTCACCGACAGCCACGTCTCGCGGCTGTTCACCGCCGCGCAGGCCAAGGGCGAATCCCCGCGGCACTGCACCGACGCGTGGGCTAACGCCTGCACCCGGTTGGGGCTGTGACTGTGGCCGACGACGACAAGAACCCCGCGCGTCAGGTCATCACGGACTACGCGCAGCAGCACTTCCGGTACTTCCGCACCGCCGACGGAACCGTATACGCGCAGCGCAACGGCCACCCCGTGGCCCGACCGATCCGCTCCCAGGGAACGACGGGCAGCCACCGCCAGGAACTCATGGTCGGTCTGTACAGGGACGGGGTCGGCGTGTTCAACGGGACCGCATTGAAGGAGGCACTTGACTTGATCGAAGCTCTCGCGCTGACCGAGGACGTGCAGCCCGTCCACATCCGCGTGGCCCCCGGATTCAACGGTGCGACGTGGCTGGACCTGGGCCGCGACGACGGGCAGTCCGTCCGCATCCACCCCACCGGCTGGGACATCACCGTCCCCGATCCGCGCGAGGTGTGCTGGCGGCGCACCCAGCTCACCGGGGAGTTGCCCCTGCCGGCCAAGGACACTAACGGCAAGGGCATCGACGCCCTGCTGAGGCTGTGCAACTTCGCCAGCGCGGAGACCGAGTGCCTGGCCATCGCCTGGCTCATCGGCTGCCTGGAACCATCCGTGCCCGTCCCCGCCCCGTTCCTCACCGGGCCGCAAGGCGCGGGCAAGTCCACCGGCGGGCGCATGCTCGTGCGGGTCGTCGAGGGCATGAGTGGGGACCTGCGCCGCGCCCCGAAGGACGAAGAGAACCTGACCACAACCGTGGCGGCAGGGTGGGTCACCGCCCTGGACAACCTCTCCCACATGACCCCCGACCTGTCCGACGCCATGTGCCGCATCGTCACCGGCGCCGAGGACGTCAAGCGCGCCCTGTTCACCGACGGAGACGTCTTCCGCATCGGCTACCGCCGCCCCCTGCTCCTGACCGGCATCGACGTGGGAGTCATCCGCCCCGACCTTGCCGAACGCCTCCTGCCGCTGCGTCTGGAGCGGCCGAAGGTCCGGCGCACCGAGGCAGAACTCTGGACCGAGTACGCCGAGGCCCTGCCCGTGATCCTCGGCTCCCTCCTGGACCTCACAGTCAAGGTCCGCGCGGCCCAGGCAGACATCCCCACCGACCTGCGCATGGCCGACTTCGCCCACCTGTGCGCGCAGCTCGACGCGGCCACCGGCCTCGGAGCACTTGCCGCCTACCGGGCCAGCCTGGACGACCTCAATGACGACGTGATCGAGGGCGACCTGCTGGCGCAGACCGTGCTGAAGTACGCCGCCGGCCTGGACGCCGGGGCGGAGCAGCGGATGACCTCCGCCGAGTGGCTGCACTGCCTCACCGGCCTTTACAGCGGCGAGGAGTGCCGTCCCCTGCCCAAAGGCTGGCCGACCACCGGCAAGGTGCTCTCAGACCGGCTCAAGCGCCTTCAGCCCACACTCGCCGCCCGGGGCGTCCTCATCGACTGGGGGCGCACCCGAACGGCCCGCTACATCGAAATGGCCCGACCCCTGGCCGCTCCGCCGCACGAGCAGGAACCGGCGTTCTGACCGGCGGCGGGGGCGGCGCTGGACGAGCAAGAAGAGCACCCGGGGGCGTGACGCGTGCTCTTCTTGCTGTTCGGCGGCTTGCCGCCCTGCGATGGACGCGCCGCGAAGCGGCTCCTTCTTCACGCCCTGAGCCGCACCACACCACCACAAACACCCCCTCCCTTGTCCGATGTAGAAAGACGCTGCGTCACCTGCGTCACCCACGGACGGAAATCCCACCGTGACCAGCCCGAACGACGGTGACGCAGACGGCCAACGGCTGCGTCACCCGCGTCACCCGCGTCACCTGCGTCACCCCGTGACGGACGCCTGCGTCACCCCGTGACGCGCCCCAACCCTGCTGTGTCACCCAAAGCCGCTGGTCAGAAGCGCGGTTGACGCAGATGACGCGGTGACGCAGAAATCCGCACCTCGGACACACGGCCCCACCGCGCACCGCCTACCACTCACCGTGAAGCGAAGGAGTGTCACGCGCATGCCCACGGCCCCATATGCAGACGCCGCCGACCCGTCCCTCGTACTGCTGACGGTCGAGGAAGCCGCCCGCCGCCTCAGCGTCGGACGTACCACCTGCTTCGCACTGGTCCGCTCCGGAGAGCTGGAGTCCGTGACGGTCGGCAGGCTCCGCAGGATCCCTGCGGACGCCATCCCCGCTTTCGCCAACAGCCTCCGCACCGTCCACCGGGCGGCTTGACCACGTCGGGCGGCGGTCTACCGGGAGAGGCAGACCGCCGCCCGTGATCCACCAGGACTGAACAACGGGAGCCTGCCTGTGGCAGAGCAGAACAAGCGCACCCGCCGCGCCAACGGCGAATCGGCGATCTACTTCGGAAAGGACGAACGGTGGCACGCCCGAGTCCCGATGGGCTACAAGGACGACGGGACGCCGTACCGCCGCCACCTCACCCGCCCCACGCGCAAGGAACTGGTCGAGGAAGTCCGCCGGCTGGAGAAGCAGCGGGACCAGGGCTCGGCACAGCAGCCTGGGAAGCCATGGACGGTTGAGAAGTGGCTCCAGCACTGGGTTGAGAACATCGCCAAGCCCGTCGTCAGCGAGAACACCTACGACGGCTACGAGGTCGCGGTTCGGGTTCACCTCGTGCCCGGCATCGGGAAACACCGCCTTGACCGCCTGGAGCCCGAGCATCTGGAGAGCCTGTACCGCCGGATGCAGGCCAACGGGCAGCGCAAGGCTGGCACGGCCCACCAGGCGCACCGCACTGCCCGGACCGCTCTCGGCGAGGCTGTACGGCGCGGATACGCGGCGAAGAACGCTGCCGCTCTGGCCAAGCCGCCCCGGATGGAAGAAGACGAGACAGAGGTAGAGCCCTACTCGCTGCATGAGATCAAGCGCCTACTGGTCGAAGCGAGGCGGCACCGGAACAGTGCCCGCTGGATGCTGGCGCTGGCGCTCGGCCTGCGGCAGGGGGAAACGCTGGGCCTGCGCTGGTGTGATGTCGACCTGGAGAACGAGTACCTGAAGCTGCGCCGGAACCGTCTCCGCCCCAGGTACGAGCACGGCTGTGCGGAGACGGCACCGTGCGGCCGGAAGGCGGGGTACTGCCCGGACCGGGTGCAGGTGCGGCGCGAGACTAAGAACACGAAGTCGAGAGCGGGGCGCCGTGTGGTCCCTCTGCCGGGCCCCCTGATCGTCATGTTGCGCTCGCACGCCGAGGAACAAGCGCGTGAGCGCAAGGTCGCCGGGGACCTCTGGGTTGAGTCCGACTACGTGTTCACGAAGCCGCTCGGCGGCCCGCTCAGCCCGAACACCGACTATCACGAGTGGAAGCGGCTGTTGCAGGCCGCCGAGGTTCGGAGCGCCCGGCTGCACGATGCCCGGCACACGGCCGCCACCGTGCTCATGCTGCTCCGCGTACCGGATCGGGTCATCGATCTGATCATGGGATGGGAGCCCGGGACCTCCGCCCGGATGCGGGCGCGATACCAGCATGTGCCGGACGTCATGTTCAAGGAGGTCGCCGGAATGATCGCCGAAGCGATCTGGGGACCGATGCCGGCGCACCCTATGGACAAAGACCAGGACAACGAGGTCTGAGGACAACGCCGAAGGGCCCCCTGTTTCCAGGGGGCCCTTCGGCAACGTGCCCGGTGAGGCACTGGCGGAGGATACGAGATTCGAACTCGTGAGGGGTTGCCCCCAACACGCTTTCCAAGCGTGCGCCCTAGGCCTCTAGGCGAATCCTCCGCCGAGAACATTACATGACCGAGGGGAGTGCTCGCGAACCCGTTCCCGCAGGCCGTCCCCGGGTGCGGGGGGCGGGGCGATCGGGTTCGGTCCGGGCGCCGCCATCGGGTACTGTGGGGCACAGCCCCTCACGCGGCGCTATCTGACTGAACTCCCCCAGGGCCGGAAGGCAGCAAGGGTAGGTCGGCTCTGGCGGGTGCGTGGGGGGCGCTTGCGTTCCCGGGGGCAGGGTCGGGGTCAGGGTCCGGATCCGCGGGCGGGGTCCGTTGTCAGTGCGCCCCATTAACCTCGTATGCGTGTCGTCTCTCGCGCTGTACCGCCGCTACCGCCCGGAGACCTTTGCGGAGGTCATCGGGCAGGAGCATGTCACCGACCCGCTGCAGCAGGCGCTGCGGAACAACCGGGTCAATCACGCGTACCTGTTCAGCGGCCCCCGCGGATGCGGCAAGACGACCAGCGCGCGCATCCTCGCCCGCTGTCTGAACTGTGAGCAAGGTCCCACGCCGACCCCCTGCGGGGAGTGCCAGTCGTGCCGCGACCTCGCCCGGAACGGACCCGGGTCCATCGACGTCATCGAGATCGACGCGGCCTCTCACGGTGGTGTGGACGACGCCCGTGAGCTGCGCGAGAAGGCCTTCTTCGGCCCCGCGAGCAGCCGCTACAAGATCTACATCATCGACGAGGCCCACATGGTCACGTCGGCCGGCTTCAACGCGCTGCTGAAGGTCGTCGAGGAGCCGCCGGAGCACCTGAAGTTCATCTTCGCGACCACCGAGCCCGAGAAGGTCATCGGCACCATCCGGTCGCGGACCCACCACTACCCGTTCCGGCTCGTCCCCCCGGGCACCCTGCGCGAGTACCTCGGCGAGGTGTGCCAGAAGGAGAACATCCCGGTCGAGGACGGCGTGCTGCCGCTCGTCGTGCGTGCCGGCGCCGGTTCCGTGCGTGACTCCATGTCCGTCATGGACCAGCTCCTCGCCGGCGCCGGCGAGGACGGTGTGACGTATGCCATGGCGACCTCCCTCCTCGGCTACACCGACGGCTCCCTGCTCGACTCCGTCGTGGAGGCCTTCGCCACCGGTGACGGGGCCGCCGCCTTCGAGGTGGTGGACCGGGTCATCGAGGGCGGCAACGACCCGCGCCGCTTCGTCGCCGACCTGCTGGAGCGGCTGCGGGACCTGGTGATCCTCGCCGCCGTGCCGGACGCCGTGGAGAAGGGCCTCCTCGACGCCCCGGCCGACGTACTGGAGCGGATGCAGGCCCAGGCCGAGACGTTCGGCGCCGCCGAGCTGAGCCGCGCCGCCGACCTGGTCAACGAGGGCCTGACCGAGATGCGCGGCGCCACCTCGCCCCGCCTCCAGCTGGAACTGATCTGCGCCCGCGTCCTGCTCCCCGCCGCCTACGGCGACGAACGGTCCGTCATGGCCCGCCTCGACCGCCTGGAGCGCGGCATCGGCTTCTCGGGCGGGGGCGGCATGCCCGCCATGGGCTACGTCCCGGGCCCCGAGACCCACGGCGGCGCGGCTGCGGGTGCCGGTGCGTTGTCGGTGCCGCCCGGTGGAGGGCCCGCCGCGGCCCGCGCGGCTGTCCGGGCCGCGGGTGGCCCCGGTGGTGCCGGTGGTCCTGGTGTTCCGGCGGGTGCGGGGGTCCCGGTAGGACCTGGCGCCGGGGACCCGGCGGCCCCCGGCGGCCCGGTCGAGGCTGCCGCCCCCGCCGCCTCTGCCGTCCCTGCCGCAGCGGCGCCTTCGCCCGCCCCTGCCCCTGCCCCCGCCGCCCCGGAGGCCCCGGTCCCGGCGGTCCCGGCCGCAACGGCCGCCCCTGCGCCCGCGGCTCAGCCCCCGGCCGCCCCCGCCCCCGGCGCCTGGCCCACCGCGGCCCCCGCCGGCAGCGGCCGGCGTCCCGGCGGCTGGCCCACGGCCGCCGCTCCGGCGAGCGGGCGGGCAGGCCAGGGACAGGGCGCGGGCCAGCCGCAGCAGCCGGGCCGTCCGGCTCCTGCTGCCGCGCCCGCCCCCGCGCCGCAGGCTCCGGCGCCCGCCCCCACCGGCGGCCTCGACCCCCGCGCGCTCTGGCCGAACATCCTGGAGACCGTCAAGAACCGCCGCCGCTTCACCTGGATCCTGCTCAGCCAGAACGCCCAGGTGACCGGCTTCGACGGCACCACCCTCCAGCTGGGCTTCGTCAACGCCGGTGCCCGTGACAACTTCGCGAGCAGCGGCAGCGAGGACGTGCTGCGGCAGGCGCTGGCCGAGCAGTTCAACGTGCAGTGGAAGATCGAGGCGGTCGTCGACCCGTCCGGCGGCGGTGCCCCGCAGGCCCCGGCCGGCGCGTCCGGCTACGGCGGCTCCCCCGCCGGTGGTTACGGCAGCGCTCCCGGCGGTGGCTACGGCGCTCCCGCCGCGCCCCGCCCGGCGGCTCCCCAGGCTGCCGCGCAGGCTCCCGCCGCCACCCGGAACAGCGCTCCGGCCGCGCCCGCGCCCGCACCGGCGCCCCAGCCGGCCGCCGCCCCCGAGCCGCCGCCCGTCGCCCCCGAGGACGACATCCCCGAGGACGACGACCCGGATCTGGACGAGTCGGCCCTCTCCGGCCACGAACTGATCGTGCGCGAGCTGGGCGCGACGGTGGTGGAGGAGTTCACCAACGAGTAGCCCACCGGTGGTCGAACAGCCCCCGAGGACAGTCCGACCACCGGGCTCACGGGGTTTCCGGCCCCGGCCATCGGGCCCACGGGCCTACGAAGCACCGGCCCACCGAGCCACCCGCCCCTCCCGGGCCACCGCTTCCACCCGGCCCCCAGCCGCCCGGCCCCGAGCCCCCGGCCTCGGACCTGGTCCACCAAGCCCACCCAGTCCCCAGCTCACCGGTTCCACCCGGCCCCGGCCCGCCGAGTCGGTCCGGTCCCGGGGCCGCCGAGTCCACCTGGTCCCGCGCCACTGGCCGGCCGGTCCCCGGCTCACCACCCCGCCCGGTCTGCCTCACGGCGCCCGCCATCCAGCGGGCCCCGCCCCGTCGGCTCCCGGTTCCAGACCACTGAGCCACCCACCCGGCCCCCGGCCCACCAAGCCCACTTGGCCCCAGGACCCACCCCGGGCCCCAGCCCCCGAGCCCCCGGTCGCCGCACCCCAGCCCCCCACCTCGAACCCCCTCCCCGCCCCCTTTGGAGAAAGCTCCGACAAACCCGGCCCCCGGGTTTCGGTGACCTTGCCATTAGGCTGACCCCGTGAAGGTCCTCGTCATCGGCGGCGGCGCCCGCGAACACGCCCTGTGCCGCTCCCTGTCCCTCGACCCCGACGTCACCGCGCTGTACTGCGCCCCCGGCAACGCCGGCATCGCCGAGGTGGCCGAGCTGCACCAGGTCGACGCGCTCGACGGTGCCGCCGTGGCCGGACTGGCCACCCGCCTCGGTGCCGAACTGGTCGTCGTCGGCCCGGAGGCCCCGCTGGTCGCCGGTGTGGCCGACGCCGTCCGCGCGGCCGGCATCCCGGTGTTCGGCCCCTCCGGGGAGGCCGCCCGGATCGAGGGGTCCAAGGCCTTCGCCAAGGACGTCATGGCGGCGGCCGGGGTGCCGACCGCCCGCTCCTACGTCTGCACCAGCGCCGAGGAGGTCGCCGAGGCCCTGGACGCCTTCGGCGCCCCCTACGTCGTCAAGGACGACGGTCTCGCCGCCGGCAAGGGCGTGGTCGTCACCTCCGACATCGAGGCCGCCAAGGCGCACGCCGCCGGCTGCGAACGGGTGGTGATCGAGGAGTTCCTGGACGGCCCCGAGGTGTCCCTCTTCGCCATCACCGACGGCGAGACGGTCGTACCGCTCCAGCCCGCCCAGGACTTCAAGCGCGCCCTGGACGGTGACGAGGGCCCCAACACCGGCGGCATGGGCGCGTACTCGCCGCTGCCGTGGGCCGACCCGAAGCTGGTCGACGAGGTGCTGCAGACCGTGCTCCAGCCGACGGTGGACGAGATGCACCGCCGCGGCACGCCCTTCTCCGGGCTGCTCTACGCCGGCCTCGCGATCACCTCGCGCGGGGTCCGGGTCATCGAGTTCAACGCCCGCTTCGGCGACCCCGAGACCCAGGTCGTGCTGGCCCGCCTGAAGACGCCGCTGGCCGGCGTGCTGATGGCCGCCGCCACCGGGCACCTGGCCGATCTGCCGCCGCTGCGCTGGAGCGAGGACGCGGCCGTCACCGTCGTCGTCGCCTCGCACAACTACCCCGGCACCCCCCGCACCGGCGACCCGATCACCGGGCTGGACGCGGTGGCCGCCGAGGACGCCCCGCACGCGTACGTGCTGCACGCCGGTACGACGCGCCAGGGCGACGCGGTGGTCAGCGCCGGCGGACGCGTGCTGTCCGTCACGGCCACCGGCAAGGACCTGGCCGAGGCGCGCGAGCGGGCGTACCGGGCGGTGGGCCGGATCGGCCTTGACGGCTCGCAGCACCGTACCGACATCGCGGCGAAGGCGGCGCAGTCCCCGGGCGCCTGAGCCCATGCCCTTCTGACCTGCACGTATGCCACTCAGGCCCCGGATCCACAATCCGGGGCCTGATCTTTGCTGTCTGTCACCCAGCTCTGACCAAAGCCATTCCATCGAGTGAGCAATCGGCTATCCGGCTGACGGGGGACCAGGCCCCAACTAGGGTGCCGCGCAAGCGTTCCGGCACTTGGCCCACCGGCATTGCGATGTCAGTGGCGGGTGCCACAGTGGGGGAGTGGGCAACACCAGGACAGCACGCGAGCGGCAGGGAGGGGGCGAGATCGGCACGTGACCGGAATCGGTGTGGAGGCGGGCGCGCAGGCCGCGCGCTCCCGGGCCCTCGCCGTGCTGCGGGTCCGGAGCCGGGCGCTGGCCGTGGCGGTGCTGCCCGCGGGCGCCGCGGTGATCCTGCTGACCGGCGCCTCCACCGGCCATCTCGTCGGCCGGGGCTGGGACGCCGCCCGCTGGGCCGTGGGCGTGCCGGCGGTGCTGGTGCTGCTGGCCGCGGCCGGTGTCGGCCTGGTCGTGGCCCGGGCCCGCCCCGCCACCAGCCCCACGGTGCCGATCCCGGAGGAGTCCGCCCCCGATCTGTACCGGATGGTGCGCGACCTGGCCGACCGCCTGGAGGTCCCGGCCCCGTCGGCCATAGCGCTCACCCCGGACTGCGACAGCTGGCTGGAGGACCGGGCGCACTCGGCGCACGGCCCGCCGCCGCGCCCGGCACCCGGCGGGCCGGCGGGCCCGGCCCGCCCCCGGACCCCGACCCCGCCGGTCCTCGTCATCGGCTCGCCCTTCCTGTGGTGGATGCGCGTGGGCGAGCTGCGCGCGGTCCTCGCCCCGGTCATCGCGGGTACGGGGCCCTCGGCGCACCCGGACATAGCGGCCGCCCGCCGCTTCGTGCGCGGGCTGGACGCGGCCGTGGCCGTCGCCTCCGCTCCGGGCCGCCGGCCGCCGGTGCGCGGACTGTGCGCGGCCGTCGGCTGGGTGGCCCGGCTGCTGCTGCGCGGCTGCCGGGAGCACGCGACGCAGATGGAGCGCGGGGTCGCGGCGGCGGCGGCCGAGCGCGCCCAGGCGGTCGACTACGGCCTGCGGATCGTCGCCCAGGAACAGGTCGGACTGGCCTACGCCGGCTGGGACCGGCTGCTGACCAGGGTGGCGCTGCCCGCCTGGCGCATGGGCCGGTGGCCGTCCCGGCTGGACGCGGGCGTGGTGGCGGCGCTCACCGAGCTGTCCCGCCGCGACCGGCTGGCCGAGGGCTTCACCTCCCGGCTCGGCGAGCGCCCGGCCTGCGATCTGCTGGAGGAACCCGGCGCGGTGGACGAGGCCGCGTCCCTGCTCGCCGCCCGCCTCTTCCACGGCGGCCCCGCGACGCCGTGCTCCGACTGGGCGCCGGTGGACTGGCAGGCGTATCCGGAGGAGGTCGTGGACCGCACCTGGCGCGTCGACGCGGCCCGCCTGCACCGCGCCCTGGACGCGCTGGGCGTCCGCTCCTCCCGCCACCCCGGCACCCCCGATCCGGGCGGCCCCACCCTGGCCCGGGTCCTGGACCACCTCACCACCGCGCGCACGGCCCCGGCCGGGCCCGCCCACCCGCACGAGCCCTTCCGGCAGGCCCCCGCCCCCCGAGCCGCCGACGGCGACGGGTACTCCCCGCAGGGGCCAACCCCGTCCGACGACGTCACTCGCGCGGGTGGTGTGGGTGGGCGCGACATGGACGCCGACGGCGAGGCGGAGACGGAGCCCGGCACCGACCGCAGCGTCGCCCTGGCCGCCCGTCTCACCGCCGAGCTGGCCCGCGAGGAGGCCCGCACCCAGCGGGCCCGCACAGGCGCCGTCACCGCCCACCAGAGCCCCGACAGCGTGGCCTGGGCACCCGGTGACTACGGCCTGCCGCCCTTCCCGCTCCAGCCCCACCGCACGGCCCGTGAGCTGCTCGCCGACCACGTCACGGCGATGGTGTGCTGCGCGGCTGTCGACACCGCGGGCGCGGTCCCCGCCCTGGACTGGCTGGACGGCCCCTCCCTGCTGCTGGGCGGCGAACGCGCCGCCGACCTCGCGCCCAAGGTGCTCACCCTGATCGAGGACGGGGACCCGGGCCCGCTGCGCGACTGGCTGACCGCCTTCGGCATACGCCCCGAGAAGCCCGTACGGCTGGTGTGACGCCGCGGCGAAGGCCGCGGCCAGGCGTCACCGTACGGCCGTCGGCGCCCAGCTCAGGGGCGCCGGCGCCGTACCCCCACAGGCCACTCCCGTAACGGAAAGGCGACTTCCACTTCAGGTCAATTCGCAACGAGTAGTGACCGGCCCCGTGCGTAATGTGATGTGCTGGGACGGACCACGCCTTTGGCAAGGGCGCGCGACATACGACAGCGCGGCCGAACACGGCGGAGCCACCGCACAGCGAGCCCAGACACGGGGGGATGAGGGAGGGGAGCGTCCATGGCCTCGGACCGCATTCGCCGCTGGGAGTCCGGAGCGCTCGCGCATGGCGTCACTGACCCCTTCGGCCAGGGCCCGGTGCCCTGGCTGCGTGGCAGTGAGCCGTACATCGACGACTTCGGCAAGGTGATGCCCTGGTACGTCGACGCCTGCCCGCAGGTGTCCGGGGGGACCGGCCGCCGCGCCACGGCCGCACGCTCCTCCTCCCCCGGGCCCCGCTCCGCCGACGACGTGCGCCTCCAGATCAAGGGCTTCACCTCCACCGGCGCCGTCGCGCCCGGCGAGGCGATCGACTTCCACATCACGGTCGACCCGCCGCAGGAGTTCGTCGTGGACATCTACCGCATCGGCCACTACGGCGGCGACGGCGCGGCGAAGATCACCACCAGCCCCCGGCTCTCCGGCATCGTCCAGCCCCCGCCGCTGACCGCCGACCGCACGGTCTCCTGCCACCACTGGTGGCTGTCCTGGCGCCTCCAGGTGCCCTCCTACTGGAGCATCGGCGCCTATGTGGCCGTCCTGACCACGCACGACGGCTACCGCTCCCACGTGCCCTTCACGGTCCGCGACAGCCACCCCGCCGACCTGCTCCTGCTGCTGCCCGACGTCACCTGGCAGGCGTACAACCTCTACCCGGAGGACGGCCACACCGGCGCCAGCCTCTACCACGCCTGGGACGAGGACGGCCGCCTCCTCGGCGAGGCCGACGCCGCCACCACCATCTCCTTCGACCGGCCGTACGCGGGCGCGGGCCTGCCCCTGCACGTCGGCCACGCCTACGACTTCATCCGCTGGGCCGAGCGCTACGGCTACGACCTCGCCTACGCCGACGCCCGCGACCTGCACGCCGGCCGGATCGACCCCACCCGCTACCGGGGCCTGGTCTTCCCGGGCCACGACGAGTACTGGTCGGTGCCGATGCGCCGGGCCGTCGAGGACGCCCGGGACCGGGGCACCTCGCTGGTCTTCCTCTCCGCCAACACCATGTACTGGCAGGTGGAGCTGGCGCCGTCCCCGTCCGGCGTCCCGGACCGGCTGCTGACCTGCCGCAAGCGCAAGGGCCCGGGGCGGCCGGTGCTGTGGCGCGAGATCGACCGGCCGGAACAGGAGCTGATCGGCATCCAGTACGCGGGCCGGGTGCCCGAGCCGCATCCGCTGATCGTCCGCAACGGCGGCCACTGGCTGTGGGAGGCGACCGGCGCGCACGAGGGCGACGAGATCAAGGGCCTGGTCGCCGGCGAGGCCGACCGCTACTTCCCGCGCACCGCGCTGCCCGAGCACGACGAGCGGATCCTGCTCGCCCACTCCCCCTACGCCGACGCCGACGGCGTCCGCCGGCACCAGGAGACGTCCCTCTACCGCGCCCCCTCCGGCGCCTGGGTGTTCGCCTCCGGGACCTTCGCCTGGTCCCCGGCCCTGGACCGCCCCGGCCACGTGGACGCCCGGATCCAGCGGGCCACGGCGAACCTGCTGGACCGCATCTGCAAACGCGACTGACCCCGGGGCGCGCCCGGCCTGCCCCGTACGGGAGAATCGGGGCATTGGACAGAGCCACGGGGAGGAACCGTGTCCGGATTCGTAGAAAAGCCCGAGCCGATCCAGGTTCCGGGCCTGGTGCACCTGCACACCGGAAAGGTGCGCGACCTGTACCAGAACGAGGCGGGCGACCTCGTGATGGTCGCCAGCGACCGCATGTCCGCCTACGACTGGGTGCTGCCCACCGAGATCCCCGACAAGGGCCGGGTCCTCACCCAGCTCTCCCTGTGGTGGTTCGACCAGCTCCGCGACCTCGCCGTGAACCACGTCAT
This sequence comes from Streptomyces sp. DSM 40868, assembly GCF_011820545.1. Taxonomy (NCBI): domain Bacteria; kingdom Bacillati; phylum Actinomycetota; class Actinomycetes; order Kitasatosporales; family Streptomycetaceae; genus Streptomyces; species Streptomyces sp. DSM 40868. The sequence continues at coordinate 4,307,693 of NZ_CP050504.1, read as the reverse complement.
CGGCACCGAGGTGCCCGAGGGCGCCCCGGCCGACTGGGCGGGCCGGACGCTGGTGTGCAAGTCCCTGAAGATGGTCCCGGTGGAGTGTGTGGCCCGCGGCTACCTCACCGGCTCCGGCCTCGCCGAGTACCAGCAGTCCCGTACGGTCTGCGGCCTCGCCCTCCCCGAAGGCCTCGTCGACGGCTCCGAGCTGCCCGCCCCGATCTTCACCCCGGCCACCAAGGCCGAGGTCGGCGAGCACGACGAGAACGTCTCCTACGAGGAGGTGGCCCGCCGGATCGGCGCGGAGACCGCCGCCCAGCTGCGCCAGGCCACGCTCGCCGTGTACTCCCGGGCCCGGGACATCGCCCGGGAGCGGGGGATCATCCTGGCCGACACCAAGTTCGAGTTCGGCTTCGACGGCGACACGCTCGTCCTCGCCGACGAGGTCCTCACCCCGGACTCCTCCCGCTTCTGGCCGGCCGACACCTGGCAGCCGGGCCGCGCCCAGCCGTCGTACGACAAGCAGTTCGTGCGCGACTGGCTGACCTCGCCGGCGTCCGGCTGGGACCGCCGGAGCGAGCAGCCCCCGCCGCCGCTGCCCGAGGAGGTCGTGGCCGCGACCCGGCAGAAGTACGTGGAGGCGTACGAGCGGCTGACCGGCACCCCCTGGTCGTAGCCCGGCGACCCCCGGCGGAAGCCGGGGGTACGCAAGAAGCCCCCGGTGGGAACCGGGGGCTTCCGCATGGAGCGGACGACGAGGCTCGAACTCGCGACCTCAACCTTGGCAAGGTTGCGCTCTACCAACTGAGCTACGTCCGCGTTGCGCCGTGGCGCGAGAGCAACTATACCCAACCTCGCTCCCGTGCGAGACGCACCGCCGCATGACGGTTCTCGGCGCCGAGTTTGGTGACGGCCGAGGAGAGGTAGTTCCGCACGGTTCCCGGGGACAGCGCGGCCCGCTCGGCGATCTCCGCGACCGGCGCCCCGTCGGCGGCCAGCTCCAGCACCTCGGCCTCCCGCGCGGTCAGCGGGGAGTCTCCGGCGGAGATCGCGTCGGCGGCCAACTCGGGGTCGACGTAACGGTTTCCCGCGTGCACGGTCCGGATGATCTCGGCGAGCCGCTGGGCGCTGACGGTCTTCGGGACGAACCCGCGCACACCGGCCGCGAGGGCCCGTTTCAGATGCCCGGGGCGGCCGTGCCCGGTGACGATCAGCACCCGGCAGCCGGGCAGTTCGGCGCGCAGGGATGTGGCGACCTTCACACCGTCGGCGCCCGGCATCTGCAGATCCAGGACGGCGACGTCGGGGGCGTGCGCCCGCGCCATGGCCAGCGCCTCGGGTCCGCTCGCCGCCTCCGCGACGACCAGCAGGTCGTCCTCCAGGGACAGCAGCGCGGCCAGGGCGCCCCGGATCAGATGCTCGTCGTCGGCCAGCAGCAGCCGTACCGGTGCGCTCACGAGGTGGCTCCTCTCACAGTGGTCAGGGGTATGTCCGCGACCAGCCGGAACCGGTCCCGGTCCGGGCCGGTGTGGTCCGCCTCCAAGGTCCCGCCCACGGCGGCCAGCCGCTCCCGCAGCCCGGCCAGCCCCGAGCCGCCGCCCCCGCTGCCGCCGGCCGTCACGGCTCCGTCGTTCTCCACCGTGAGCACCGCCCGCCCCTCACGCACCGTCAGCCCCACCAGACACCGGCTCGCGTCCCCGTGCCGCAGCACGTTGGTGGCCGCCTCGCGCACCACCCAGCCGAGCGCGGACCGCACCTCGGCGGGCAGGCCGCCGGTCTCCGCGCGGACCTCGCAGTCGATCCCGGCCGCCGCCAGCACGCCCTGGGCACCGGCGAGTTCGGCGGCGAGGTCGGCCTCCCGGTAGCCGCGCACGACGGCCCGCACCTCCCGCTGGGTCTCCTGCGCGATCCGCTGCACCTCGATCATCTGCTCCACCGCCTCCGGCCGCCCGCGCCGGGCCAGTTGCACGGCCAGCTCGCTCTTGAGGGAGATCACCGACAGGTTCCGGCCCAGGACGTCGTGCAGGTCCCGGCCGAACCGCAGCCGTTCCTCGGCGACCGCGAGCCGGGCCTCCGTCTCGCGGGCGCGCTCCGCCTCCCACAGCACGGACAGGGTCCAGGAGCCGCACCGGTAGGCGAGCAGCGCGAACACCGTCATGAAGGCGGTGATCGCGGCGGTTCCGGCCAGCCCGGCGACGGACCGGTCGGCAACCCCCAGGGCGGCCATGAGCAGCGCCGCGAGCACCGCCGCGTTCCGCAGGTACACCCGTACCGGGACGGTGAGGCCGTAGAGCATCCCGTACGGCAGCAGGGCGGCGCCGAGTGCCAGCCGGATCGTCGGCCGGTCGGCTCCGCGTACGGCGGCGAGGGCCACGACCAGCGCCACGGCGAGGCCCAGCAGGACGGCCGGGACGCGGTGGGCGCCGGCCGGCAGCCGGGAACGCCCGAGATAGTGGTCGAGGGCGGGCCGGGTGAGCCGGTTCGCGGCGGCACACTGCGCCGCGGCCACCAGGATCAGCGGGACGCCGAGGAGGAGGGCCGCGGGCCGGCCGTGGACGAGTGAGGGGGTCAGCGGCAGCATCAGCCAGCTCAGGATGAAGAACCAGGTGGTGACGTACCAGGTGACCACCGTGTACAGCTCCACCCGGTCCGCCTTGCCGCGCTCCCGCCAGTGCCGCTGCTGCCACCGCCGTATCGGCCCCACCACACGCCCCCGTTCCTCAGCGCCGGGGCTCCCACCGGAACCACCGCCGGACAGCGACCACCGCCACCACGGTCCAGGCCAGCGCGGTCGCGAGCGCGCCCAGTGCCTCGTAGGCGCTCAACTGGCCGGTCCAGCCGCCCCGGACGAGCCGGATGGCGGGGGACAGCGGGAGCAGCTCGCAGACGGAGGCGAGCGGTTCCGGCATGACCTCGGTGGGCACCATGATCCCCGAGCCGAGCATCGAACCGAACACCAAGGGCAGCGCGGTGACCTGACCGCTCTCCACGGTCCGGGTGACGGTGGCGGTGAGGGCGGCCAGCGCGGCACTCAGCACCAACCCGGCCACCAGGCCCAGCAGGGTCAGGTACGGCGCCTCGGGGGCCCCGGCGTCCAGCAGCGCCACGCATCCGGCGCACAGCACCAGGGACTGCGCGAGGCCCACGGTCAGGGTGGGCAGGGCGGTGCCGGCGAGGATCTCGGCGTCGGTCGGTTCGCCGGTGCGCAGCCGCTTCAGGACGAGTTCCTCGCGGCGGGCCACGTAGGCGTTGACGAGCGCGCTGTAGACGGCGAAGAGGAACGAGAAGCCGATCCCGGCGGTGAGCATGGCGGAGCCGACGCTGATGCCCTGCTTCTCCAGGTCCACGTGGTCCAGGGCCGGCCGCACGCTGAACGGCAGCAACAGCGGCACCAGGAGCGCGGTGACGACGACCCCGCGGTTGCGGCCGAGCAGGGTCAGCTCGGCCCGGGCCAGCGCCCGCAGCCGCCGCACGGAGGGCGCGGTGAGGGACATGCTCATGCCGCCGCCACCTCCTCCCGCTTCCCGGCGATCCCGAGGAACGCCTCCTCCAGGGAGGCCGAGCGCACGTCCAGCGCGCCCAGTTCGACCCCGGCCCGCTCGGCCCAGGTGAGGACGGCGGTGGCGGTCCGCTGGAGTTCGCGGGTGCGCAGCCGGACGGTCCGGCCGTCGTACTCGTGGTCCAGGACGCCGAGGGCGGCGAGCGGCGGCAGATCGCCGGGGAAGTAGCCGGGGGGCAGTTCGAAGGACATCCGGGAGGGGCGGCCGGCGGTGACCTCGGCCGGTGTGCCGGAGGCGGCGATCCGGCCCTCGTGCAGGATGGCGAGCCGGTCGGCCAGGTCCTCGGCCTCTTCCAGGTAGTGCGTGGTGAGCAGCACCGTGGTGCCCTGGTCGCGCAGTTCGCGCACCAGCGCCCAGGTGTCCCGGCGGCCCTCGGCGTCGAGTCCGGTGGTCGGCTCGTCGAGGAAGAGCACCTCCGGGTCGCCGAGCAGGGCGAGTGCCAGGTCGAGGCGCCGGCGCTCCCCGCCGGAGAGCTGCTTGACCCGTACGCCGTGCTTGTCCGCGAGCCCCACCCGCTCCAGCACCTCGGGCTCCGGCCGCGCCCCGGTGGTGCAGCCGGCCCACATCCGGGCGGTCTCGGCGACGGTCAGTTCGGCGGGGAAGCCGCCTTCCTGGAGCATCACGCCGGTGCGGGGCCGTACGGCGGCCCGCTCGCGGTAGGGGTCGTGGCCGAGCACCCGGATCCGGCCGCCCGCCGGTGCGGTCAGCCCCTCCAGCAGTTCGACCGTCGAGGTCTTCCCGGCGCCGTTGGTGCCCAGCAGGGCGAAGATCTCCCCGCGCGCCACGGAGAAGCTGATTCCGCGTACGGCTTCGAACCCGCCCCCGTAGACACGCCTGAGGTCGGTGACCTCGATCACGTGCTCGTGTCCGTCGATGTTCATGACACCAGCGTCCGCCGGGCGCGCCCTCGTCGGCAGTGCGCGATGTCATCCCCGGGCATGACAAATGTCAGTACCGGGCCGGAGCACGAAAAGACCCCGGTCCAGTGGACCGGGGTCTCATTCCCGAGCGGACGACGAGGCTCGAACTCGCGACCTCAACCTTGGCAAGGTTGCGCTCTACCAACTGAGCTACGTCCGCACTGCTCCCGATCGGCTCTCACCGACCGGTGCGAGCACCAGCCTACCTGATCCACCACAGTGGTCGTGTCGGCGGTGCGGAGCGGGTGACAGGAATCGCACACTGCGCCTTCCCCCTGGAAGGGGGATGTTCTGCTACTGAACTACACCCGCGTGTCCTCGGGATCCGGCCTGTCGGCCTCGCCCCTCGGCGTGACCCAGACATTAGCCGATCATCGGGGGGGTAGCGCAAGTCGGCTCCCTCCCGGTCCCGTTTGTCCCAAGTGCACGGCTGCCAGGGCCCGCTGACGGACCCTGGCAGCCGCCCCTTCGCGGGCTCACTGCGCGGCGGTGAACGCCTCGTAGACCTTCTTCGGGATGCGTCCCCGGGCTGGGACGTCCATCTTGTTGGCCTGGGCCCAGGCGCGGACGGCCGCCGGGTCGGGAGCGACCTCCGTCTGCTTGTACGCCTTGCCGGACCGCGACCGCTTGCGGCCGGCCTCGACGTACGGCGCGAGCGCCTTGCGCAGTTTCTTGGCGTTGGTTTCGTTCAGGTCGATCTCGTACGACTTGCCGTCGAGTCCGAAGGCGATCGTTTCCGCCGCTTCCGAGCCGTCGATGTCGTCAAAGAGAGTGACCACGACCTTTTGCGCCACGAATATCGGTCCCTTCGTGCGGCACGTCGTTACAGCTCAACGCCGATGACGTGCCGAGTATCGGCTATTGCCAATTCATTTGTACAGTGCCCGGCAATGAAATGTGAAGCCCGACTAAATCCGTCCGCGTGTCCGGGCGCAATAGGGGGCGGGCGGGCGACTGTGGAACTTTCCCAGAACTTTTCGCGGGTCCGTGGCTTCGACACCCGATCGTGATGCGCCTCACGTACTTTCCTCCAACTCTACCCGCGTAGAAATTTTGTGCGGGTAGTCTGAAGGAACCTGCTCAGCACCACACACCGGGAGTGCCAGTGGCACGCGTCGTAGTCGACGTCATGCTCAAGCCGGAGATCCTCGACCCCCAGGGCCAGGCGGTCCAGCGTGCGCTGCCCCGCCTGGGATTCGAAGGGATCTCGGACGTACGTCAGGGAAAGCGTTTCGAACTGGAAGTTGACGGACCGGTCGACGAGGCCGCCCTCGCCCGCATCCGCGATCTTGCGGAATCCTTCCTCGCCAACACCGTGATCGAGGACTTCACGGTCCGCGTCGACGAAGTCGCGGAGGCGGCCAAGTGACCGCTCGTATTGGCGTCGTCACTTTCCCGGGCAGCCTGGACGACCGGGACACCCAGCGCGCGATCCGCCTCGCGGGCGCCGAGCCGGTCGCCCTGTGGCACAAGGACAAGGACCTCAAGCAGGTCGACGCCGTGGTGCTGCCCGGCGGCTTCTCCTACGGCGACTATCTGCGGGCCGGGGCCATCTCCCGGTTCTCGCCGGTGATGGACACCGTGATCGAGCAGGCGAAGGCCGGGCTGCCGGTCCTCGGCATCTGCAACGGTTTCCAGGTCCTCACCGAGGCCCACCTCCTCCCGGGCGCGATGCTCGGCAACGACCACCTCCACTTCATCTGCCGCGACCAGAAGCTGCGGGTGGAGAACGCGGAGACGGCCTGGACCGGCGACTACCGCGCCGGGCAGGAGATCCACATCCCGCTGAAGAACATGGACGGCCGGTACGTCGCCGACGCCTACACGCTCGACAAGCTGGAGGCGGAGGGCCGGGTCGTCTTCCGTTACCTCGACTTCAACCCCAACGGCTCGCTGCGGGACATCGCCGGCATCACCAACGAGGCCGGGAACGTCGTCGGCCTCATGCCGCACCCCGAGCACGCCGTCGAGCCGCTGATCGGTACCGGCCGTACCGACGGGCTCCCGTTCTTCACCTCGATCCTCAAGAAGCTGGTCAACGCATGAGCCGGACGCCTCTGGACACGGTCGAGCACGCGGCCGCGACCCCCGACGTCGAGCTGCCCTGGGCCGAACTCGGCCTGAAGAAGGACGAGTACGAGCGGGTGGTGGAGATCCTCGGCCGCCGCCCGACCGGCGCCGAACTCGCCATGTACTCGGTCATGTGGTCCGAGCACTGCTCGTACAAGTCCTCCAAGGTCCACCTGCGCCAGTTCGGCGAGAAGGCGCCCCAGTCGGACGCGCTGCTCGTCGGCATCGGCGAGAACGCGGGCGTGGTCGACGTCGGCCAGGGTTACGCCGTGACCTTCAAGGTCGAGTCGCACAACCACCCGTCGTACGTCGAGCCCTACCAGGGCGCGGCCACCGGCGTCGGCGGCATCGTCCGCGACATCATCGCGATGGGCGCCCGCCCGGTCGCGGTCGTGGACCCGCTGCGCTTCGGCGCCGCCGACCACCCCGACACCAAGCGCGTCCTGCCGGGCGTGGTCGCGGGCATCGGTGGCTACGGCAACTGCCTGGGCCTGCCCAACATCGGCGGCGAGGTCGTCTTCGACGCCTGCTACCAGGGCAACCCGCTGGTCAACGCCGGTGCCATCGGTGTGATGCGGCACGAGGACATCCACCTCGCCAAGGCCTCCGGCGCGGGCAACAAGGTCATCCTCTACGGCGCCCGGACCGGCGGCGACGGCATCGGCGGCGCGTCCATCCTCGCCTCCGAGACCTTCGACGACGCCAAGCCCTCCAAGCGCCCCGCCGTCCAGGTCGGCGACCCCTTCCAGGAGAAGCTCCTCATCGAGTGCACCCTGGAGGCGTTCAAGGAGAAGCTGGTCGTCGGCATCCAGGACCTCGGCGCGGCCGGCCTGTCCTGCGCGACGAGCGAGCTGGCGTCCAACGGCTCCGGCGGCATGCGCGTGACGCTGGACGACGTGCCGCTGCGCGACTCGACCCTGTCTCCTGAGGAGATCCTCATGAGCGAGTCGCAGGAGCGCATGTGCGCGGTCGTGGAGCCCGAGAAGGTCGACCGCTTCCTGGAGATCTGCGAGAAGTGGGACGTCATCGCCACCGTCATCGGTGAGGTGACCGACGGCGACCGGCTGGAGATCTTCTGGCACGGCGAGAAGATCGTGGACGTGGACCCGCGCACGGTCGCGCACGACGGCCCGGTCTACGAGCGCCCGTACGCCCGCCCCGACTGGCAGGACGCCCTCCAGGCCGACGACGCGAACAAGCTGCCCCGCCCGGAGACGAGCGAGGAGCTGAAGGACCAGGTCCTGAAGCTGGTGGCGTCGCCGAACCAGGCGTCGAAGAAGTGGATCACGCAGCAGTACGACCACTTCGTGCAGGGCAACACCGTGCTGGCGCAGCCGGAGGACTCCGGCATGATCCGCGTCGACGAGGAGAGCGGTCTCGGCGTCGCGATCGCGACGGACGGCAACGGCCGCTACGCCAAGCTCGACCCGTACACCGGCGCGCAGCTGGCCCTCGCCGAGGCCTACCGGAACGTGGCCACCACGGGCGCCAAGCCGCTGGCCGTCTCCGACTGCCTGAACTTCGGCTCGCCCGAGGACCCGGCCGTGATGTGGCAGTTCGCCGAGGCGGTACGCGGCCTCGCCGACGGGTGTCAGCAACTGGGTACCCCGGTGACCGGCGGCAACGTCTCGCTGTACAACCAGACCGGCGAGGCGGCGATCCACCCGACCCCGGTCGTGGCCGTCCTCGGCGTGATCGACGACGTGGCCCGCCGCACCCCGGTCGCCTTCCAGGAGGAGGGCCAGCTGATCTACCTCCTCGGCGACACCCGCGAGGAGTTCGGCGGCTCGGCCTGGTCCCAGGTGGTCCACGACCACCTCGGCGGTCTGCCCCCGGCGGTGGACCTGGAGCGGGAGCGGCTGCTGGCCGAGATCCTGATCTCCGCCTCCCGCGACGGCATGATCGACTCCGCGCATGACCTGTCCGACGGCGGTCTGATCCAGGCGGTCGTGGAGTCCGCGCTGCTCGGCGGCATCGGCGCCCGCCTGGTCGTCCCCGACGGCCTGGACGCCTTCACCTTCCTCCTCTCGGAGTCGGCCGGCCGCGCCATCGTCGCCGTCCCGCGCTCGGAGGAGATCCGCTTCACCGACATGTGCGGCGCCCGCGGCCTGCCGGCCACCCGCATCGGCGTGGTGGACGGCGACACGGTGGAGATCCAGGGCGAGTTCTCCCTCACCCTGGAAGAACTCCGCAAGGCCCACGAGGAGACGATCCCGGCGCTGCTGGCGTAGCCGGCAACCGTTTCGGGGCCACGTTCCCCACGGCGGGGAAGCCCGCGCGCGGAAGCACGAACACGTTTCCGCGCGCGGGCTTCCGGGCTCGGCATCCCCATGCCTTTCTCCGGCTCCGGCGCGCGTCCGCATAGGCTCGGCTCATGCCAACAGCCAAGAAGCGTCCGCGTAGTTACGACCCCGCCAAGACCCGGGCCGCCGTGTTGGCTCAGCTCGGTCATGTGCGGGAGGCCGTGCGCGGGCTGGACGAGGAGCGGCTCGGGCTGCCCACCCGGCTCGGGGAGTGGACCGTGCGGGAGCTGGTCGCGCACATCGGCATGGGCGTCAACGCCGTGCTGCGGGCCGCCGCCCGGCCGACGCCGCCGAAGCAGGACGCCCAGCTGGTCGACTGGGCCTTCGCGGCGGCCGCCGACTCCGCCGCCATCGACGACGGCACGCGCCGGCTCGCCGTGGAGCGCCCGGACCTCGACGCCTACCTCGCCGAGGCCGAGGACGGCCTGCGCGCGCTGCTGGCCGAGCACCCCGCCGGCCGGCTGCTGGCGACCCGGGTGGGCGCCATGCCGCTGGACGACTACCTCGTCACCAGTGCCGTCGAACTCGTCACCCACACCGACGACCTGAACGCCGCCGTCCCGGACCTCGCCGTGCCGTACGACCGGCAGGCCCTGGCCTCCGCCACCCGGCTGCTCGCCGACGCGCTGGCCGTCAAGGCGCCCGGCGGCTCCACCGAGGTGCGCGTGCCGCCGTACGCCGTCGTGCAGTGCGTGGAAGGGCCCCGGCACACCCGCGGCACCCCGCCCAACGTCGTGGAGACCGACCCGCTGACCTGGATCCGGCTCGCCACCGGCCGGCTGTCCTGGACGGACGCCGTGGCCGGTGCGCAGGTCAGCGCCAGCGGGGAGCGGGCCGACCTCGGAGGGCTGCTGCCGCTGCTCGGATAGCGGAACCGGCGGCCCTCCGGGTGCGTCGAAACGGTATGAAACGGCACAAGCAGTGGCTCGGTGCGGCGGCGATCCCCCTGGTGGTGGCCTGTGCCGCCGGGAAGGTGGACAGTGCTGCCATGGGCGCGGGCGAACCGGTGACCGGGGTGGAGTGGCGGGTCGAACGGATCACCGTCGGCGGTGAGGACCTTTCCGCTCCCGCCGCCGGCTCCCCGCACCTGCGGATCGGCACCGACGGCAGCGCGGCCGGGAACCTCGGCTGCAACCGGTTCAGCGCCCGCGTCGCCGTGCACGGGGACCGGATCACCTTCGGGGCGCTGCGCACCACCAAGATGGCCTGTGACCCCGACCGGATGAGCTTCGAACGGGCGCTCGCCAAGGCGCTCGACGGCCAGACGCTCACCGGCGCGGCCGAACACGGCGAACTCACCCTCACCACCGGTCACGGAGACCGCGTGCACCTCACCCGTGGCACTCCCGAATGATGTGCGACACCTCACTCATCGCGGCGGCGAATCGTTCGTAATCGCCTGACAGCGGCCGGGCCCGGGATCCGTCGGCTCACCAGCGAATGCACGATGACCTGCGGAAACGCAAAAAGCACCAAGGCGATCGGGACGGCCCGGCCGGTCGAGGGCACGTATCCCCAATTCGGACCAGTGGACGACCTCGCCTACACTCGGTGGCGTGCCACGTGGTGACGGTCGACTCAATCACGATCTGCTTCCCGGCGAAAAGGGCCCCCAGGACGCTTGCGGCGTCTTCGGCGTCTGGGCTCCGGGTGAAGAGGTCGCAAAGCTCACGTACTTCGGGCTCTACGCCCTCCAGCACCGGGGTCAGGAATCCGCGGGAATCGCGGTCAGCAACGGCTCCCAGATCCTCGTCTTCAAGGACATGGGCCTGGTCTCCCAGGTCTTCGACGAAACCTCGCTCGGTTCGCTCCAGGGTCACATCGCGGTCGGACACGCCCGCTACTCGACCACCGGCGCCTCCGTGTGGGAGAACGCCCAGCCGACGTTCCGTGCCACCGCGCACGGCTCCATAGCGCTCGGCCACAACGGCAACCTGGTCAACACGGCGCAGCTCGCCGAGATGGTCGCCGCCCTGCCCAACGACAACAACAGCCGCTCCACCCGGGTCGCGGCCACCAACGACACCGACCTGCTGACGGCCCTGCTGGCCGCCCAGGTCGACGAGGACGGCAAGCCGCTCACCGTCGAGGAGGCCGCCCACGCGGTGCTCCCGAAGGCGCGCGGTGCCTTCTCGCTCGTCTTCATGGACGAGCACACCCTCTACGCCGCCCGTGACCCGCAGGGCATCCGCCCGCTGGTCCTCGGCCGCCTGGAGCGCGGCTGGGTGGTCGCCTCCGAGACCGCGGCCCTGGACATCACCGGCGCCAGCTTCGTGCGCGAGATCGAGCCGGGCGAGTTCGTCGCCATCGACGAGAACGGCCTGCGCAGCTCGCGATTCGCGGAAGCGAAGCCCAAGGGCTGTGTCTTCGAGTACGTGTACCTGGCCCGCCCGGACACCGACATCGCCGGCCGCAACGTGTACCTCTCCCGCGTGGAGATGGGCCGCCGGCTGGCCAAGGAGGCCCCGGTCGAGGCCGACCTGGTCATAGCGACCCCGGAGTCCGGCACCCCGGCCGCCATCGGTTACGCGGAGGCATCCGGCATCCCCTTCGGCGCCGGCCTGGTCAAGAACGCCTACGTCGGCCGGACCTTCATCCAGCCCTCGCAGACCATCCGCCAGCTGGGCATCAGGCTGAAGCTGAACCCGCTGAAGGAAGTCATCAAGGGCAAGCGCCTGGTCGTCGTGGACGACTCGATCGTGCGCGGCAACACCCAGCGCGCCCTGGTCCGCATGCTCCGCGAGGCGGGCGCCGCCGAGGTCCACATCCGGATCTCCTCGCCGCCCGTGAAGTGGCCCTGCTTCTTCGGCATCGACTTCGCCACCCGCGCGGAGCTGATCGCCAACGGCATGAGCATCGAGGAGATCGGCACCAGCCTCGGCGCCGACTCCCTCGCCTACATCTCCCTCGACGGCATGATCGAGGCGACCACGATCGCCAAGCCGAACCTGTGCCGCGCCTGCTTCGACGGCGAGTACCCGATGGAGCTGCCGGACCCCGAGCTGCTCGGCAAGCAGCTGCTGGAGACCGAGCTGGCCGCCGGTCCCGCCGCCACGGCCGCGGCCGACGCGATCCGCCGCCCGTAACACCCCCCGCAGTACGACACGAAAGCTCTCACAGCCATGTCTGAGACAACTGGTGCCAGCTACGCAGCGGCGGGCGTCGACATCGAGGCGGGCGACCGCGCCGTCGAGCTCATGAAGGAATGGGTGAAGAAGACGCAGCGCCCCGAGGTGCTGGGCGGCCTCGGCGGCTTCGCCGGGCTCTTCGACGCCTCCGCCCTCAAGCGCTACGAACGCCCCCTGCTGGCCTCCGCCACGGACGGCGTCGGCACGAAGGTCGACATCGCCCGCCGCATGGGCGTCTACGACACCATCGGCCACGACCTGGTCGCCATGGTCATGGACGACATCGTGGTGTGCGGTGCCGAGCCGCTGTTCATGACCGACTACATCTGCGTCGGCAAGGTCCACCCCGAGCGGGTCGCGGCCATCGTCAAGGGCATCGCGGAAGGCTGCGTGCTGGCCGGCTGCGCCCTGGTGGGCGGCGAGACGGCCGAACACCCGGGCCTGCTGGGCGAGGACGACTTCGACGTCGCCGGGGCCGGTACGGGCGTCGTGGAGGCCGACCGGCTGCTGGGCGCCGATCGCATCCGCACGGGTGACGCGGTGATCGCCATGGCGTCCTCCGGGCTTCACTCGAACGGGTACTCCCTGGTCCGGCACGTCCTGCTGGACCGCGCCGGGCTGTCCCTGGAGTCGGAGATCGCGGAGCTGGGCCGCAGCCTCGGCGAGGAGCTGCTGGAGCCGACGAAGATCTACTCGCTGGACTGTCTGGCCCTCACCCGCACCGCCGAGGTGCACGCCTTCAGCCACATCACCGGCGGCGGGCTCGCGGCGAACCTGGCCCGGGTGATCCCGGACGGGCTGCACGCGGTGGTCGACCGCTCCACCTGGACCCCGGGCGCGATCTTCGACCTGGTCGGGAAGACCGGCAGCGTCGAGCGCCTGGAGCTGGAGAAGACCCTCAACATGGGCGTCGGCATGATGGCGATCGTCCCGCAGGAGTCGGCCGAGGTGGCCCTCACGACCCTGGCCGACCGCGGTGTCGACGCCTGGGTGGCCGGCGAGATCACCGAGCGCGGCGAGAAGACGACGGGCGCCGAACTGGTCGGTGACTACGCGTAAGGCCGGGAGGCGGGGCCCCGGCCCCGCCACGGCAGCACAAAACCCGGTCCGGTGCTACGGCCCCGGACCGGGAAAGTGCGGTGAAGCCCGCTGCAAGCGTTACGCGCCGCGACGGTGCTGCTGAGGACTGTCGTCCTCGTCGTCGTCGTCCTCATAGAGGTCGGCGTACCGTGCATACAGGTCGTCGTCGTGCTCATCGTCCTCGAAACGGTCGCCGTTCGGCGACTGGTTCGACGTCGATGCGCCCAGCTCCTCGGCCAGGCGTGAGAGGTCCGTCCCACCGCTGTTGTACTTCAGCTGGCGGGCGACCTTCGTCTGCTTGGCCTTGGCCCGGCCGCGCCCCATGGCTCGACCCCCTCAACGACGGGGCTCGACGGCCCCAGAGTCTGACACGCGTTCATGTTCTGGAACGGACTCTCCGTGGAGAGGCCGGTCCGTAGGGCTTCCACGGTACCTGAGCCCGCGCCCATACGGTACGTCGCCCGCAGCACGCGCGTGTGCACAGGACCTTCGAGGCGCCCCGTCCTCGCTGGTCAGTGGCGATTTTAACCACTTATCGGGGAACGACCCGCCGGGGGAAGTGAGAGTTCTCTCGAAGTTCCCGCCGACGGGTACCGCTCATTTGTGCGAAACCACTAGTGCGCGGCGCGTCCCGCGCGGGCGTCGGCCATCCGCTGCTCGGCGATCCGGTCGGCCGCCGCGGCCGGCGGAATCCCGTCTTCCTTCGCACGTGCGAATATGGCCAGCGTGGTGTCGAAGATCTTCGACGCCTTCTCCTTGCACCGGTCGAAGTCGAATCCGTGCAGCTCGTCGGCCACCTGGATGACCCCGCCGGCGTTCACCACATAGTCCGGCGCGTAGAGGATCCCGCGGTCGGCGAGGTCCTTCTCCACGCCCGGGTGCGCGAGCTGGTTGTTGGCCGCGCCGCACACCACCTTGGCGGTGAGCACCGGAACGGTGAGGTCGTTCAGCGCGCCGCCGAGCGCGCAGGGCGCGTAGATGTCGAGGCCCTCGACCCGGATCAGCGCCTCGGTGCCGGCGACGGCCGTCACGCCCTCGGGGTGCTCGTCGAGGATCCGCCGGACGGCGTCCTCGCGCACATCGGTGATCACGACCTCGGCGCCCTCGTCGCGCAGGTGCCGCACCAGGTGGTGACCGACCTTGCCGACGCCGGCGATGCCGACCTTGCGGCCGCGCAGCGAGGGGTCGCCCCACACGTGCTGGGCGGAGGCGCGCATGCCCTGGTAGACACCGAAGGCGGTGAGCACCGAGGAGTCGCCGGCCCCGCCGTTCTCGGGGGAGCGGCCGGTGGTCCAGCGGCACTCGCGGGCCACGACGTCCATGTCCGCGACATAGGTGCCGACATCGCAGGCGGTGACGTAGCGCCCGCCGAGGGAGGCGACCATGCGCCCGTAGGCGAGCAGCAGGTCCTCGGTCTTGTCGCGCTCCGGGTCGCCGATGATCACGGCCTTGCCGCCGCCGTGGTCCAGACCGGCCATGGCGTTCTTGTACGACATCCCGCGCGCGAGGTTCAGGGCGTCGGCGACGGCCTCGGCCTCGGTCGCGTACGGATAGAAGCGCGTGCCGCCGAGGGCGGGACCCAGGGCGGTGGAGTGGATGGCGATCACGGCCTTGAGGCCGCTGGCGCGGTCCTGGCAGAGCACGACCTGCTCATGGCCGCCCTGGTCCGAGTGGAACAGGGTGTGCAGGACATCGGCAGGCGCGCCGGTTACGTCGGTCACTGTGGTGACTCCTGTGTACTAGCGGCGAGTGGGGTCGGTCCCCGTACGGGTGGCGGGGAGCCGTGGCATGAGCGTAGAGCCTCGGCCCCGTCACCATCCGCTCAGTGTTCAGGATCACTCTCCCGGGCCCGCCGCGCACGCATGTCCGTGGCACGATTTGCAGTGGTTTCGAGCCGGGCCCGATGGGGAGGGAGCAGGCGTGCCCAAGGTGTCCTCCGTGGTCGTCCCCTATGCCGCGTATCTGCGTGTGTACGAGCCGCTGGGCGCCTTCCCGGAGCCGGAGCGCGGCCACTGGGCGCGCTACGCCCGCCGCCCCGACCGCCCCTCCTACCAGGACGAACTGCGGCGCTCCCTGGCCGACTTGGTGGCCACCCCGCCGATCGCGGTGCCGGTGCACGAGAGCGGCGACGCCTTCGTGCTGGAGATCGACGGGATCGTCTGCGTGTGCCCCTGGCGGACCCGGCTGCGCGGCTGGCAGGCCCTGGACGACCTCGCGGAGGAGCTGCCCCCGCCGGTGCTGGACGCGGTGCTGCCGCCCGTGGTGCGCCGGCAGGCGGCCCAGGACTACGAGCGCTGGCTCGCCCGCAACCCCGACGCCCGCCCGTGGATCCGCACGGCGACCTGGCAGGTGCCGCTGAACTGGTTCGTGCTGGTCTCGGACGAGGAGCGGCGGTACGACAAGGGGACCGCCGACGTGCCCCCGGTGCTGCGCTACCGCACCCCGATGGTGCAGGCCCGGCGCCGGGTGGCACGGGCGCTGCGCACCCTGCGGGACACCGTCGAGGAGGGGCCGCTGGTCGACGGCGTGGTGGACGTCGGCCGCTGGCTGGAGGAGTTCCACCCGCGCTCGCTGGTGGAGCTGGACTACGGCGGGCTGGTGCACGTACTGCCGGCGGGCGAGTTGGAGGACGACCACTCGGCGGCGGACGTCGCGACCGGCATCGAGGCACTGCGCCGGGGTGACGAGGTGGCCGCCGGGGAGGCGTACGGACGGCTGGTGGAGCGCTGGCGGGCGGTCAGGGACCGGCGTTCCGCGAACTGAGTGGCGTGCGTCACAGTCAAACAGGCACCGGAAGACGTACGTTCTACCTCGCTTGACCACCTGACGGGACGTTGGACTCGATCTGGACTTTTGTCCCAAGGGTGATGGACTGCACTTACAAGGCCCTTGCCCTGGATGCCACCCCTCGTGCCAAAATAGGACAAGGAGTCCGGGGAGGGCTCCGTCCGTCCAACTATGCTCCACTATGGCCGGAATCTCAGCATTGCACGCTTTGGGGGGTCCGGTGACTCCTGAACGCCACTGTGACTGATCGTCACAGTGGAGTGACTGTCCGCTATGGCATGGTCCATCGGCTTCCGTCGCTGATGAACACCTGGGAGGGCAATTCCATCGGTTTGGCCGACGCGGCTGGACAGATGGTGTAGTTGTAGTGCCGAGGACAAGCCGTTCGTCCTATAACCGACTCGACTCGCGTCCGCCATTTCGGGCAACGCGGGTCAAGGTGCAGAATTTAGAGGAAAGAACCGAGAAGGTTCGGTTCTCCCGAGGAGGCCGCTCATGACCGCTCGCACCCCTGATGCCGAGCCGCTGCTGACCCCCGCTGAGGTCGCCACCATGTTCCGCGTCGACCCCAAGACGGTCACGCGGTGGGCGAAGGCCGGCAAGCTCACGTCCATCCGCACGCTCGGTGGGCACCGCCGCTACCGCGAGGCGGAGGTCCGGGCGCTGCTGGCGGGCATCCCGCAGCAGCGCAGCGAGGCCTGAACAACCGCATAACCGGGCAAGACGGACGGTCCCCCAACTGTCCGAGGCGCCCGAAACCCTAGCTCCAAGCGACGCGGGTCCTGCCCCAACAGGCCCCACGCCCAAGCCGATGAGAACGCCGTAGGCATACGGCACAGGGTGCGTCGTCGATCGCGCTGGACTCCGCCGGGTCCAGCGCGATCTTTTTTGTGCGCGGGCCGGCGGTGGGGACGGCGCTGGTGAGCGTCCTTGTCGGACTCTGGGGAGGCCTGTCGGAACGGCTGTGCGCGAGGTCGGGACCAAGTGCAATTGCACATATTAAATTGACCCGTTGTAGGGAGGGGGTAAGTTCCCCTGTTTCCCAAACTCGTGCGGTGACTCCCGTCACACTGCGGGGCGCTTGCCGCTCGCGGTGCGCATGGGTTAAAGGGAAGCGCCGGTTCCAGATTCCCACGTCTGTACGGGTGTTGGGCCCGGCGGGGTCACCCGCGGCGGCGCCCCTCGCCCTCGGTGGTCTCCGGCTCGCCCTCCCGGCCCCGCGGGCCGGCGGCCATCGCCAGCCGCAGCAGGTGGTGGCAGACGGGACAGTGGCGGGTCAGATGCCGGTAGGACGAGGCGGCCGACAGGTGGGCCCTCAGAAGCGCCCGAGTCTCGTGCCTGACCGACGCCGCCATACGCCACCTCCAGGGGCCGCACAGGAGGAACGGGCCCTGCTCCCTGGGTACCGGCGGAACGAGACGCCGTCAAGGCCGCACGCCGAGACGGCAAAAGCGCACGCCGACGGGTAAAAGCGGAAGGGCCCCCTCGCGAGGGCCCTCCTCTTGTGCGGTCCTGACGGGATGTGCCGTGTCTGATTGCGGCTTCGCCGCGGGCGCGGCCTCCACCTGGGGTGGTGCGGGACACGAGTGAGGCCCGCTGTCCCTTGCGGGATGCGGGCCTCGAAACTCTCTGTGCGGTCCTGACGGGATTTGAACCCGCGGCCTCCACCTTGACAGGGTGGCGAGCACTCCAAACTGCTCCACAGGACCTTGCTCGCGGCGCTTGTTCGTGCGTTGCGCTGCGAGAAGGACTGTACAGGAGGGTGAGGGCTCCGGTCGAACTCACCCTCCGTGCCGGGGCCGTTACGGGGCCGCCGCGTCGATCGCCTTCACGATCCGCTTGTCCGAGACCGGGTACGCCGTGCCCAGCGCGTGGGCGAAATAGCTGACCCGCAGCTCCTCGATCATCCAGCGGATGTCCAGCACCTGCTGCGGCACCGGGCGGCCCTGCGGGAGCTGTTCCAGCAGCCAGGCGTACTCGTCCTGCATCTCGTGCACCTTCTCCATGCGCGTGGTGTCCCGCTGCACGTTCGTCGGCATCTGCTGCAGGCGCCGGTCGGCGGCCACCAGATAGCGCATCAGGTCGGGCAGGCGCCGTATGCCCGCCCAGGTGACGAAGCCGGGCTTCACAAGGGCGTCCAGCTGCTTGCGGACGTCCGTCAGGTTGGCGAGCAGCGCGGGGCTGCGCACGGCCTTCAGGCGCCGTTCACAGGCCTGCCAGGCGGCCAGCACCTGCTGCACCTGGGCGACCGTACGGACCGTGGTGTCCACGATCTCCGCGCGCACCTTGTCGTACAGCTTGCGGTACGACTCCTCGTCCCACACCGGGCCGCCGAAGTCCGCGATCAGCTTGTCCGCCGCCGCCATCGCGCAGTCGTCGAACAGGGCCTGGATGGAGCCGTGCGGATTCGCGGACAGGGCCAGCTTCTGCTGGTTCGTCAGCTTCTCGGACGCGAACTTCGCCGGGTTCACCGGGATGTTGCGCAGGATCAGCCGGCGGGTGCCCTTCCACATGGCCTCCGCCTGCTCCGCCTCGGTGTCGAAGAGCCGCACCGAGACCGTGTCGCCGTCGTCCACCAGCGCCGGGTAGGCCCGCACCGGCTGCCCGGCCCGGCGGGTCTCGAAGACCCGGTTGAGGGTGCCGATCGTCCAGTCGGTGAGGCCCTTGCGCTCCAGGGACTCGCCGCCCTCGCGGGAGGCGGTCGCCGCCGCGGCCTGGGACAGGGCCTTGCGCGCCTTCGGCTTCAGCCGGAGCTTCAGCGCCTCGAGGTCCTTGTCCTCGGCGAGTTTGCGGCGCCGCTCGTCGACGATCCGGAACGTGATCTTCAGATGGTCGGGGACCCTCGACCAGTCGAAGTCGTCCGCCTCGAAGGGCACGCCGACCATCCGCTTCAGCTCGCGGGCCATGGTGACGGTCAGCGGCTCCTGGAGGGGCACCGCCCGCTCCAGGAACGCCTTGGCGTAGTTCGGCGCCGGCACGTAGTTGCGGCGGATCGGCTTGGGCAGCGAGCGGATCAGCTCCGTCACCACCTCCTCGCGCAGGCCCGGGATCTGCCAGTCGAAGCCCTCGTCCGTGACCTGGTTGAGCACCTGGAGCGGGATGTGCACCGTCACACCGTCGGCGTCCGCGCCCGGCTCGAACTGGTAGGTGACCCTGAACTTCAGGTTGCCCTGGCGCCAGGTGTCCGGGTAGTCGGCCTTGGTGACCGCCTCCGCCGACTCCCGGATGAGCATCTCCCGCTCGAAGTCCAGGAAGTCCGGCTGCTCGTGCCGCTTGTGCTTCCACCAGGAGTCGAAGTGCGCGCCGGACACGACGTGTTCGGGCACCCGCTGGTCGTAGAAGTCGAAGAGCGTGTCGTCGTCGACGACGATGTCCCGGCGCCGGGCGCGGTGTTCCAGCTCCTCGACCTCGCTGAGCAGCTTGCGGTTGTCGGCGAAGAACTTGTGGTGCGTGCGCCAGTCGCCCTCCACCAGCGCGTTGCGGATGAACAGCTCGCGGGAGACCTCGGGGTCGATGCGGCCGTAGTTCACCTTCCGCTGCGCGACGATCGGTACGCCGTACAGCGTGACCTTCTCGTACGCCATCACGGCCGCCTGGTCCTTCTCCCAGTGCGGTTCGCTGTACGTCCGCTTCAGCAGGTGCCCGGCGAGGGGCTCGACCCACTCCGGCTCGATCTTGGCGTTGACCCGGGCCCAGAGCCTGGACGTCTCCACCAGCTCGGCGGACATCACGAACTTGGGCTGCTTCCGGAACAGCGCCGAGCCCGGGAAGATCGCGAACTTGGCGTTGCGGGCGCCCAGGTACTCGTTCTTGTTGCCGTCCTTGACGTCCTTCATCCCGATGTGGGACAGCAGGCCGGCCAGGAGGGAGACATGGACCCGGTCGGCCGGGGCGTCGTCCTCGTTCAGATGGATGCCCATCTGCTTGGCGACCGTGCGCAACTGGGTGTAGATGTCCTGCCATTCGCGGATACGCAGGAAGTTCAGGTACTCCTGCTTGCACATCCGGCGGAAGGAGCTGGAGCCGCGCTCCTTCTGCTGTTCGCGGATGTAACGCCACAGGTTCAGATAGGCGAGGAAGTCGCTGGTCTCGTCCTTGAAGCGGGCGTGCTGCTGGTCGGCCTGGGCCTGCTTGTCGGCCGGGCGCTCGCGCGGGTCCTGGATGGACAGCGCGGCGGCGATCACCATGACCTCGCGGACGCAGCCGTTCTTGTCGGCCTCCAGGACCATCCGGGCCAGCCGCGGGTCGACCGGCAGCTGGGCCAGTTTGCGGCCGGTGTCCGTGAGCCGCTTGCGGGGGTCCTTCTGGGCGGGGTCCAGCGCGCCCAGCTCCTGGAGCAGCTGCACGCCGTCGCGGATGTTGCGGTGGTCCGGCGGGTCGATGAAGGGGAACTTCTCGATGTCGCCGAGGCCGGCCGCGGTCATCTGGAGGATGACGGAGGCGAGGTTCGTCCGCAGGATCTCGGCGTCCGTGAACTCCGGGCGGGCGAGGAAGTCCTCCTCGGAGTACAGCCGGATGCAGATGCCGTCGGACGTACGGCCGCAGCGGCCCTTGCGCTGGTTGGCGCTGGCCTGGCTGATCGGCTCGATGGGCAGCCGCTGGACCTTGGTGCGGTGGCTGTAGCGGCTGATCCGGGCGAAGCCGGGGTCGATGACGTACTTGATGCCCGGGACGGTGAGGGAGGTCTCGGCCACGTTGGTGGCCAGGACGATCCGGCGCCCGGTGTGCTGCTGGAAGACGCGGTGCTGCTCGGCGTGGGACAGCCGGGCGTACAGCGGCAGGACCTCGGTGAATCGGTACTTCTTCTTCTCCAGCGCGTCCGCCGTGTCCCGGATCTCCCGCTCGCCGGAGAGGAAGACCAGGATGTCGCCCGGCCCCTCGGCCATCAGCTCCTCGACGGCGTCGGTGATGGCGGTGATCTGGTCGCGGTCGGCGTCCTCGGACTCCTCCTCCAGCAGCGGCCGGTAGCGCACCTCCACGGGGTACGTCCGCCCGCTCACCTCGATGATCGGGGCGTCGCCGAAGTGCCGGGAGAAGCGCTCGGGGTCGATGGTCGCCGAGGTGATGACGACCTTCAGGTCCGGGCGCCTGGGCAGCAGCTGGGCCAGGTAGCCCAGCAGGAAGTCGATGTTGAGGGACCGCTCGTGGGCCTCGTCGATGATGATCGTGTCGTAGGCGCGCAGCTCGCGGTCGGTCTGGATCTCGGCGAGCAGGATGCCGTCCGTCATCAGCTTGACGAAGGTGGCGTCCGGGTTCACCTGGTCGGTGAAGCGGACCTTCCAGCCGACGGCCTCGCCGAGCGGGGTCTTCAGCTCCTCCGCGACCCGCTCGGCCACCGTCCGGGCGGCGATCCGGCGCGGCTGGGTGTGCCCGATCATGCCGCGCACGCCACGGCCCAGCTCCATGCAGATCTTGGGGATCTGCGTGGTCTTGCCGGAGCCGGTCTCACCGGCCACGATCACGACCTGGTGGTCGCGGATGGCGTCCGCGATCGCGTCCTTCTTCTGGCTGACCGGCAGCTGCTCGGGGTAGGTGACGGCAGGCACGCGCGAGCGGCGTTCGGCCATCCGCTGCGCGGCGCGGTCGATCTCGGTCTCGATCTCGGCGATGACGGCGGCGCGGGCCTCCGGCTTGCGGATCTTGCGCGCGCCCTCCAGCCGCCGCCCGAGCCGGTGCGCGTCGCGCAGCGACAACTCGGTCAGACGGGGGGCGAGGGTGCCGAGGGCGGGGGCAGGATGCGTAGACATACGCGATCCAGGATCTCACCCGGGGCGAAAAACACGCGAACGATTTGACGGGGGCCTGTGTACGGGCCGGTTCACCGGGAGGCACCACCCACGACGGGATGCCAAAGTAGCCGTTATGCCCGATTCGCAACGCTGGGCGGCATTCCGGGAGTCCCCCTTCCTCCCCGCCACGGTCCTCGTCCTCATCCTCGCCGCCGCGGCCGGCCTTTTCGCCGGTTCGTACACGTACGCCATGGCCAACCCGACCCCGCACGGCATCCCCACGGCGGTCACCGGCCACTACGGTGAACCGGCCGCCCGGCGGTTCATCGACGGCATGGAGGAGGCGCTGGACGCCTCGATGCGGCTGCACCCGTACGACAGCCGGGACGACGCGGTACGGGCCGTGGACGAGCAGAAGGTGTTCGCGGTGCTGGACGTGCCCGCAGGCGGCCGGACGATCACCCTGGACGTGTCCGGGGCGTCCGGCGCGACGGTCGCCCAGGTGCTCGGGCAGGCGGCGCGGCAGGTCGGCAAGGCCACCGGGACCACCGTGGCGGTCCGTGACCTCAAGCCGTTGCAGCCGGGCGACCCGCGCGGGCTGGCCATCTTCTACATCACCCTCGCCGCCGTGATCATCGGCTTCGTCGGCGCCATCCAGCTCAGCGTGCACGCGCGGGAGCTGAACCCGCTGGAGCGGATCGCCTACACCGTCGCCTACTCGGTGCTCGGCGGGTTCACGATCGCCGCGGTGACCGACTGGTGGCTGGGCGCGGTGCGGCTGCCGTTCGTGGAGTCGTGGGCCATCCTCGCCTTCACGATGTTCACGTCCGGCATGGTGTTCACGATGTTCAACACCCTGTTCGGCCGGTGGGCCATGCTGCCGACCTGGGGCCTGATGGTGCTGCTGGGCAACCCGTCGTCCGGCGGTGCCGTCTCCTGGCCGCTCCTGCCGTCCCTGCTCGGCACGATCGGCCGCTGGCTGCCACCCGGCGCCTCGGTGAACGCCCAGCACACAGCCGTGTACTTCCGGGGCCACCAGCACGCGGTCCCGTTCCTGGTGCTGGCGGGCTGGGCGGCGGTCTCCTGCGCGGTCTTCCTGATCTGGCGCCACCGCCACCCGGGCGGGCGCCCGGTCGGACCTGCCGCGCAGGAGGACGCCAGGGCTTAGGAGGCGCCCTGGGCGGGCGGGGCCGCCGGGGTGGCCTCGGGGTGCCTGCGGGCCGCGCCGTCGCCCAGCGCGATCGACCGGGCGGTGTTGGAGACGGCCTTGATGCCCAGGTAGGCCGTGGTCAGGCTGCTCACGGCGGTGAACGCGGCGGTGAGGATGCCGATGATCACTCCCTTGTCCCCGTCGAGCTGCCAGACGCCGACGATCGCGACCGCGGCGATCGCGAGATTGCTGACGACGACCGCGAACAGCCCGTACCGGGCCCGGACCTTCTCCAGGTCGGTGTCCCGTCCGGCTCTGTCCTCGTTCCGGCTCATGTTCGCTCCCCCCGTTCCCGCGCACCACGCGCGACGAGGCCGAACGTAGCGCCGGGCGGACGCGGTGCCAAGGCGGTCACGGCGGGACGCGGCCCGGCCCGGGTCAGGGCCTCCCGGGCGGCCGCTGCCCGTGCGTGCCGTCGCCCAGCAGCGCGGCGACGGCCCGGGGCGACCAGTGGCCGTCGGCGCCCGGGCAGGAGGCGACGTAGGAGGCGACCGCCTCGGTGTCCCACGCCCCGGCGGAGAGCAGGCCCGCGGCCAGGAAGCGGACGTAGGCGGCGGAGGGCACGACCCACGGCACGTCGTTCATCCCCCACGGCGCGGTGAACGTGAGCACCGGCAGGCCGTCCACCTGACCGGCGCAGACGAGGGTCTCGTAGCGTCCGTCGCCGAGGACGGCGCGCCCGCGTGTGAGCACCTCCGCGAGGTCCAGGTCCCCGACCGGCAGCCGGTACATCTCCTGCGCCGCGATGTCGGCGAACTGCCCGCTCGTCACCAGATGCGCCCTGGCCAGCACCCGGCCGTCCGCATCCGGGTCGTAGAAGGCGCGCCCACCGCCCCAGACGGCGGACTCGGTGGCGAAGTACATCGCGCCGGTCAGCTCCACCGGGACCGACCGGGCCGGCATGGCGGGGTCGCGGCACCCCGGGTACTCCCTGCCCGCACCGGGCGGACGCCCGCCCTTGATGTAGGCGGCGAGCCGGTCCAGGTGGGTGTTGGAGCCGTACGAGGTGTACCAGACCCGCTCGGGATACCGGTCGGGCGGCAGCGTGGGATCGATGCTCGGTAAGGCCTTCACCGTGGCGGGCTCCATGGGCGTACCGGGGGCATGGCGGGTCGGGCATGGTGGGTACGAAAGAGCCCCTCTCCGCGAACGGAGAGGGGCTCTGCCCTGGTCAGGGCGGTTGTGGCTGGGGCCGGGGTCGAACCGGCGACCTTCCGCTTTTCAGGCGGACGCTCGTACCAACTGAGCTACCCAGCCACGGTGTTTCACGTGAAACACCAGCGGTCCTGACGGGATTTGAACCCGCGGCCTCCACCTTGACAGGGTGGCGAGCACTCCAAACTGCTCCACAGGACCAAGCGTGCGTGCAACAGTGTCGCACACGGTAATGCGTGCCCCCAACGGGATTCGAACCCGTGCTACCGCCTTGAAAGGGCGGCGTCCTAGGCCGCTAGACGATGAGGGCTATCGGCCCGCCTGGGCGCTTCTCAGCGCGTCGGGGACGTGAGAAGCATATGGGATGGCGAGGGGTATCGCCAAAACGGTTTACGGAGAGGTGCGGGGAGAGGCGGGCGAAGGGGAGCCTGAGGGAGCGGTGGCGCCGGGCTGGTTCTCGTCCACCAGATGGCGGCTGACCTCGGCCGTTGTCAGGCCCAGCCCCCCGAGTTCGATCGCGTCCCACGCCTGGAGCCGGCGGCTGTCCCGGTCGAAGTAGAGGATCGAGGCCTGGATCGGGGCGGGGTGCTCGCGCTCCACAGCCCGCAGCCCGCTGCCGCCGGTGGAGCCCTCCCGCCGCAGCCGGGTGCCGTACGGCAGCATCTGCGTCCCCTCGTGGTGCAGATGCCCGCAGAGCACCAGCGGCACCTGGCCGTCGGTCTCCTCGGCGGCCGTCGGCTCGTGGGCCACCGCCACGTCCACCGGGGTCCCGGCCGCCTGCTGGTCGCGCAGGGCGCTGGCCAGCCGGGCGCCCGCCAGACGCTCGGCCGCCTCGCCGCCGGGCGCCGCCGAGCGGTCGGGGGTGAACTGCGGATCCCCGATGCCCGCGAACCGCAGGCCGCCCACCGTCACGGCCCGGCCGTCGTCCAGCACGCGCACGTTGCGCATGCGCTCCAGATGGCGCTGGGTGGTCCGGGAATCGTGGTTGCCGCGCACCCACACGTACGGCACGCCCAGGTCCCCGATCGGGTCCAGGAAGCCGTTCTCCGCCGCAGTGCCGTGATCCATCGTGTCCCCGGAGTCCACGATCACGTTCACCTGGTACTGCTTCACCAGCGAGCCGATGATCTTCCAGCTCGCCGGGTTGAGATGGATGTCCGACACGTGCAGGACCCGGATGGTGGTCGGATCCGGGCGGTAGGCCGGGAGGGTGGACGTGGCGTCGTACAGCTTCGTCACGTTCGTCACCAGGCGCGCCAGCTCGTGCTGGTAGACGTCGAACTCCGTGACGATGCTGCGGGCGTTGCCGACCACGGACGGCGCCGAGGCCAGCAGCCCGGAGAACCTCGGCTCCAGGACCGACTTCGGGTTCCAGGTGGCGTACGCCGACGCGCCCGAGGCGGCCAGCAGCGCCAGGGCCAGCCCGCCGGCCGCCAGGGCCCGGCGCGGCCGGCGGTAGACGGCGAGACCGAGGACGCCGGCCCCGAGGACCACGGCGACGCAGGAGCGTACGGCCAGGTCCCGGGTGCCGTGCTCCACGTCCCGGACGATCTCGTCCTGGAGTCCGGAGATCCGCTCCGGATGGTCCACCAGCGCCTGGGAGCGCGGCGGGTCCAGCCGGTCGACGTTCACGTCCAGGCGCAGCGGGGCCGCATGGCTGTCCAGGGAGAGCGCGCCCAGCGGGGACACGTCGATCCGCGTGCCGCCGGTGAGGGAGGGCCGCAGCGCCATCGTCGTGTCCACCGGGCCCACCGGGACCCGGACGGCACCGACGACCAGCAGGCCGAGCCAGGCACCGGCCAGCACGACGGCGGCCAGGCCGAGGGCGCGCGCCCAGGGGCGGGGGCGGGCGGCGAGTTCGAGACGGGGGAGCGGTCGGGGGCGTACGCGGGGCGGGGTCCGGTTCGGCATGCTGCTCGGGGCTGCGACGGGGACGCGGGCTATTGGTGCCGTATTCCCACGTCAAGGGGTGGATATGCGGCCGGGTTCCCGGACAATGGCCGTGTGCTGGAGATGACGCGCGAGGAGTTCGAGGAACTGGTCGCCGAGGCGCTGGACCGGATCCCGCCGGAGCTGACGCGGCTGATGGACAACGTCGCGGTGTTCGTGGAGGACGAACCGCCCGCCGACGATCCCGAGCTGCTCGGGCTCTACGAGGGGACACCGCTGACCGAGCGCGGCGAGTGGTACGCGGGTGTCCTGCCGGACCGGATCACCATCTACCGCGGGCCGACGCTCAGGATGTGCGCCAGCCGCGAGGACGTGATCGCGGAGACCGAGGTGACGGTGGTGCACGAGATCGCCCACCACTTCGGCATCGACGACGACCGGCTGCACGCCCTCGGGTACGGGTGAGCCGCGCGCCGCGCGGGTGACCGGCGGAGGGCGCCCGGCGCGGGTGAACGTGGGGCGGCGGGTGCCGCCGTGCGCCCGGGGCGTGCGCGTGTCCTCTTGCGGGCGGCGGGAGTTGGGGAGGTTGACTTCCGTCCCCCGCCCCCGGAGGTGGCCGCCGTGCGCCCCTTGTCCGTACCCGTCCGTCTGGCCGCCACGGCACTGGCCGTCACCGCCGCCGCCGGCTGTGTGAACGTGGGCGACGGCGCGGGCCGGGCCCGCCCCTCCCACTCGGCGGGACAGCCCGCCGGCGAGGCACCCGACGGTGGCCCGGCGCAGGGCGTGGGCGGACCCGTCGAGGTGGGCGGGACCGGTGGCGGCGAACACGGTCACGGTGGCAGGGCGAAGCCGGGGGAGTCCGGCCCGGCGTCGCCCGCCCCGTCGGGCAAGGGCAGCGCCTCGGCCGCACCGGAGAAGCCGGGAAAGCCGGGGAAGCACGGCGAGCCGGAGGAGCCGGGCGAGACCGACGCGCCCGGCGGCCCGGCGCCCACCAAGGCGCCGCCCACGCCCCCGGCCAGCTCCGCACCGCCCCCGCCTCCGGCCACCACGGAGCCGCCGCCCGCCACGGAGCCGCCGTCGGCCGAGCCGTCCTCGTCGGCGCACGAGGAGACCGGGCCACAGCTGGTCCAGCGGGAACCGGCGCCCGCGGCGGGCGTGGCGGTGTGACGCCTTCCGCTCCGCCGGTACCGGGCGGACCGCTGTGACGTGCGTCTACGCCGCTCGGTTTGCCTTCACGGGGGGTAGGTGCGTATGGTGGTAGATCGTTTGATCCCATTTGCCCGGCGCCACCACAGAGCGCGCCGTGTGGCGCGTACTCTCCTTTGCCGTGGCGGACCGCATCGAGGCGGTCGTGAGCGAATCACGGAGTTGACGGGCGCGTGCCGACGAGACTCCGGAAGGTTTCGCATTCGCATGTCCGTGTCCAGTACTGACCAGATCGTCATGTCCGAGAACGAGAACGAGAACGAACTCGACGTGACGAACGAGGTCACCGAGGCCCCCGAGGCCGCTGACACCACCCCCCAGACCACCTTCGCCGACCTCGGCCTCCCCGAGGGCATCGTGCGCAAGCTCGCGCAGAACGGCGTGACGACCCCCTTCCCGATCCAGGCCGCGACCATCCCGGACGCCCTGGCCGGCAAGGACATCCTCGGCCGTGGCCGCACCGGCTCCGGCAAGACCCTCTCCTTCGGTCTGCCGACCCTGGCCCTGCTGGCCGAGGGCCGCACCGAGAAGAAGCGGCCCCGCGCCGTCATCCTCACCCCGACCCGCGAACTGGCCATGCAGGTCGCCGACGCCCTCCAGCCCTACGGCGACGTCCTCGGCCTGAAGATGAAGGTCGTCTGCGGCGGCACGTCCATGGGCAACCAGATCTACGCCCTCGAGCGCGGCGTGGACATCCTGGTCGCCACCCCGGGCCGGCTGCGCGACATCATCAACCGCGGCGCCTGCTCCCTGGAGGACGTGCGGATCGCCGTCCTCGACGAGGCCGACCAGATGTCCGACCTGGGCTTCCTGCCCGAGGTCACCGAGCTGCTCGACCAGGTCCCGGCCGGCGGCCAGCGCATGCTCTTCTCCGCCACGATGGAGAACGAGATCAAGACCCTGGTCGACCGCTACCTGACCGAGCCCGTCCTGCACGAGGTGGACGCGGCCCAGGGCGCGGTGACGACCATGTCGCACCACATCCTCATCGTGAAGCCCAAGGACAAGGCGCCGGTCACCGCCGCGATCGCCTCCCGCAAGGGCCGCACGATCATCTTCGTCCGCACCCAGCTGGGTGCCGACCGCGTCGCCGAGCAGCTGCGCGACGCCGGGGTGAAGGCCGACGCGCTGCACGGCGGCATGACCCAGGGCGCCCGCACGCGGACCCTGGCGGACTTCAAGGACGGGTACGTGAACGTGCTCGTCGCCACCGACGTCGCCGCCCGCGGCATCCACGTCGACGGCATCGACCTGGTCCTGAACGTGGACCCGGCCGGCGACCACAAGGACTACCTGCACCGGGCCGGCCGTACCGCCCGCGCGGGCCGTACCGGCACGGTCGTCTCGCTCTCCCTGCCGCACCAGCGGCGCCAGATCTTCCGCCTGATGGAGGACGCCGGCGTCGACGCGGCCCGCCACATCATCCAGGGCGGTGCCGCCTTCGACCCGGAGGTCGCCGAGATCACCGGCGCCCGCTCCATGACCGAGGTCCAGGCCGAGTCCGCCGCCAACGCCGCCCAGCAGGCCGAGCGCGAGGTCGCCCAGCTCACCAAGCAGCTGGAGCGCGCCCAGCGCCGCGCCACCGAGCTGCGCGAGGAGGCCGACCGGCTGGTGGCCCGGGTCGCCCGCGAGCGCGGCGAGGACCCGGAGACGGCGGTGGCCGAGGCCCAGGCGACGGCCGCGGAGCAGCTCGCCGTGGCCGAGGAGCCGGCCGAGCGCGAGACCGAGCGCGAGGAGCGCCCGGCGGCGGCACCGTACGAGCGCCGGGAGCGGCGCGGTTTCGAGCGCCGGGACGACCGTCGCGACGACCGCCGTGAGGACCGGGGCGACCGCCGTTCGTTCGACCGGGACCGCGACCGTGGTTTCGAGCGCCGTGACGACCGGGGTGGCCGTGGTTTCGAGCGTCGCGACGACCGTCGGGACGACCGGGGCGAGCGCCGTCCGTTCGACCGGGACCGTGGTTTCGAGCGCCGTGACGACCGAGGTGGTCGCGGGTTCGAGCGCCGTGACGACCGGGGTGGCCGTGGTTTCGAGCGTCGCGACGACCGTCGGGACGACCGGGGCGAGCGCCGTCCGTTCGACCGGGACCGTGGTTTCGAGCGCCGTGACGACCGTGGCGGTCGCGGGTTCGAGCGCCGTGACGACCGCGGTGGCCGTGGTTTCGAGCGCCGTGACGACCGTCCGGGCTTCCGCCGTGACGACCGTGGCGGACACCGGGGCAGCGACCGTCCGTTCAACCGCGACCGCCGTGACGACCGCCCGGGCTTCCGCTCCGGCGGCCACGACCGCCCCTACGGCCGTCGTGACGACCACCGTGGCACCGGCGGCTCCTTCGGCCGCCGCGAGGACAAGCCGCGCTGGAAGCGCAACGGCTGACACCGAGTGAGCTGAGGCAAGGGCCCGTACGACACCCGTCGTACGGGCCCTTCCGCATCCCTGCCGAGTGGCGCATATCACAACAGCGGGCAGGGAATTGCTGGGGACATGGCAGACGACGCGCGTGTGACCGGACAGCGGGCGGCGCCCGGCCCGTCGGACGAGGAACGGCTGGCCCAGCTCGGCTACACCCAGGTCCTCGCCCGCCGGATGTCGGCGTTCTCGAACTACGCCGTCTCCTTCACGATCATCTCGGTCCTCTCCGGCTGTCTGACCCTGTACCTCTTCGGCATGACCACGGGCGGCCCCGCCGTGATCACCTGGGGCTGGGTCGCGGTCGGCCTGATGACGCTGTCCGTGGGCCTGTCGATGGCCGAGATCTGCTCGGCCTACCCGACCTCGGCGGGTCTGTACTTCTGGGCCCACCGGCTGGCGCCCGCGCGGTCGGCGGCGGCCTGGGCGTGGTTCACGGGCTGGTTCAACGTGCTGGGCCAGGTGGCGGTGACCGCGGGCATCGACTTCGGCGCGGCCTCCTTCCTGGGCGCCTACCTGAACCTCCAGACCGGTTTCGAGGTGACCCCGGGCCGCACGGTGGCGCTGTTCGCGGCGATCCTCGTCCTGCACGGCCTGCTGAACACCTTCGGCGTCCGGATCGTGGCGTTCCTGAACGCGGTGAGCGTGTGGTGGCACGTCCTCGGGGTCGCGCTGATCACCGGCGCGCTGGCGCTGGTCCCCGACCACCACCAGCCGGCGTCCTTCGTCTTCACCCGCTTCGTCAACGAGACGGGCTGGGGCAGCGGCCCGTACGTGGTCCTGCTGGGGCTGCTGATGGCCCAGTACACCTTCACCGGCTACGACGCCTCCGCCCACATGACCGAGGAGACCCGGGACGCCGCCACGGCGGGCCCGAAGGGCATCGTCCGCTCGATCTGGACGTCCTGGATCGCCGGCTTCGTGCTCCTGCTGGGCTTCACCTTCGCCATCCAGTCCTACGACGCGGAACTCGCCTCCCCCACCGGCGCACCGCCCGCCCAGATCCTCCTGGACGCCCTCGGGGCCACCGCCGGCAAGCTGCTCCTGCTGGTGGTGATCGGCGCCCAGCTGTTCTGCGGCATGGCCTCCGTCACCGCCAACAGCCGCATGATCTACGCCTTTTCGCGGGACGGCGCGCTGCCGTTCTCCCGCGTCTGGCGCACGGTCGGCCCGCGTACCCGCACCCCCGTGGCGGCGGTCTGGCTGGCCGCGCTCGGCGCGCTGGCCCTCGGCCTGCCCTACCTGATCAACACGACGGCCTACGCGGCGGTGACGTCGATCGCGGTCATCGGCCTGTACATCGCCTACGTCATCCCGACCTTCCTGCGGGTCCGCAAGGGCGCCGCGTTCGACCGCGGCCCCTGGCACCTGGGCCGCTGGTCCGGGGCGATCGGTGTGGTCTCGGTGACCTGGGTGCTGGCGATCACGGTGCTGTTCATGCTGCCGCAGGTCTCCCCGGTCACCTGGAAGACCTTCAACTACGCCCCGGTCGCCGTCCTGGCCGTCCTCGGCTTCGCCACGGCCTGGTGGCTGGCGTCGGCCCGCCACTGGTTCCTCACCCGCCGGCCGGCCCCCACACCGGCCGAAAAGTGACCAACGCGCCCGCCCCGTCCTCCCGTGACGCGGCCGTCTCCCCGATACCCGATCGGCGACACGGCCCCGTCCGGCTATGCTCGGACAAGCAACATCGCCCGGGCCCTTAGCTCAATTGGCAGAGCAGTGGACTTTTAATCCATTGGTTGTGGGTTCGAGTCCCACAGGGCCTACGGGAAGGACCCCAGCTCAGCGCGTGAATGAGCTGGGGTCCGAGTGTTTGTACCCGCCTTCGAGGTCGCTTGCTGGCCCGTAGCTGGCCCGAGAGCCAGACTCCCGTGCGGAACGCGCAACGGCCCCCGGCCGGGTCGGGGCTCCCAGCCCGGGGCCGTGCCTCCCCCCTCCAAAAGGAGCGGCCCGCCGCCCGCCTCCGGTGTCCTCTCCGGGGCCGTGGCCCCAGCACCTTCGGCGGGTCGTCCCGGTGCCGGCGCGATCCGCCCCGACATCGCCGTCGGAACGGCGGTCACCCCGGATGGCCGTACGGGACGGCCCTGTCCGCGCTGGGAGAAGGCGGGATCAGCAGGGGCGGGCGGGGCACGCTGACCGCCGACGCGTCAGGGCTTGCCGGCGTCCACTCACCGGAGCCCGCCGCCGCGTGTGGCGTCCGGGTCCGGCCAGGCCGGGCGCGGTCGTTGGGAAAGCGTTGTGACAGGCGCCGCCGGGCAGAAGTCTGCTCCCCGTGACCACGACAGAGGCTGCGAACACCGCACCGTCCCGGCTCGTCCGTTCCTTCGGCCGGCTCGCGTACCTGGACCCCGACCGACCGGTCGTGACCCTGTTCAGCGGCGGGCTGGACAGCTCCTATCCGCTGCTGCGCCTGCGCCGGATGGGGCTGCGCGAGGTGCACGCCGTGAGCGTGGACCTCGGCGAGGACGAATCCGGCCCCTACAAACGCCTGGTGGCCGAGGCGCTCGGCGCACGGCTCCACCTGCTCGACCGACGCGCGGAGTTCGCCGACCGTTTCGTCGCACCGGCCATCGCCGCGCAGGCCGTGTACCTCGGCATCCACCCCGTCAGCTCCACGCTCAGCCGTCCGCTCATCGCGGAGACCGCGGTGCGGCTGGCCCGCTCGCTGGGCGCACAGGCCGTCCTGCACACCGCCAACCGCTCGCAGAACACCCCTGCGCGGGCTCAACGGAGCGCTGGCACTCCTGGGGTACGAGGGCGCCTCCTCGACGATCCCGAACGGCACGAGGTGCCGGAGGAGATGTACGCGTGGAGCCGGCCCACCGCCGCGCCGGGCGCCATCGAACTGCTCACCGTCACCGTCGAGAACGGCCGCCCGGTCGCACTGGACGGGGCCCGGCTGCCGCTCACCGAGCTGATCGAGCTGCTCAACCGGCGCGTGGGCGCCTACGGGCTGGGCCGCTACTCGGGCCTGGAGCACCTGGACCACGGCGAGAAGGTCCTGGAGATCCGCGAGATGCCGGCCGCCTGGCTGCTGCTGAGCACCTACCGGCACATCGAGAGGTGAGCGGGGGCGATGGGGGTGCCCCCGCACGCCCTTGAGGCAGGGAGAGAGGGGGTGCCGGGCCTTCGCGTCCGGGACAGGATCCGTCGGACAGGCCCTGAGGCCGCGGTGTGGGATCAGGCGTCCAGCCAGCCGAGCCGGACGGCACAGGCCCCGGCCTGGAAGCGGCTGGCGGCACCGAGGCGTTCGGTCAGCTCGGAGACGAGGCGGAGCACAACGACCAACAGGTGCGAAGCAGTAGCGCTGCACTCAGTACCGAGTTCCACAAGGCCTACTGCGCACCATGTACGTCCTCACCCCGCCCGGTACGCCCGGAGGAACGCCGACACCCCGCCTGTGATCAGGCGGTCCTGTTCCGTGGGGGGCAGGGGCAGTACCCCGTAGTGGGTGAACTGGATGATCATGTGGGAGATCAGGGCCATGAAGTGGCCCCCCGCCAGTGTCGCGTCGCCGTGCAGGTCGAGCAGGCCGGCGTCCTCCAGGCGGGCCAGCGCCTCGGCGAGCGCGCGGCCCACCGGTGCCGGTCCGGCCTCGTGCCAGGCCGTGAGGACCTCGGGCGGCACGTGGTCGGCCTCCGCGTGGATGTGGCGGACCAGCGCGAAGTGGTACGCGTAGTCGGCCATGAGCCGGATGAGCCCGCGGGCCAGTGAGACGAGGTCGCGTTCGAGGTCCTCGGGGCGCGGCGGGCGCTCGGGGTCCAGCGCGGCGCGCAGGCGGGCCAGTTGGGCGTCCCGGACCTCGCTCGACGTCCAGGTGACGACCGCTTGGAAGAGCTGTGCCTTGCCGCCGGGGAAGTGGTTGTAGAGCGTGCGCGTGGAGACCCCGGCCGCGGCGGCGAGCGCGTCGACCGAGGCGCGCGCGTAGCCCTCGCGGCCGAAGACCGCGCAGGCGGCGCTCGCGATGTCCTGCCGCTTGCGCAGCTTGCGCGGTGACACCTCGGACCCCGTCCGCTCCCGCCGGGCCTCGTCCGTCCCGCCCATCCGTGCCTCCCTGGCTCCCGCGTGACCGGGCAACTCTAACCGAAGTACAACGACCGTTGTAATTCTTACAACGGTCGTTGTACTTTGCTGGCGGGGCGCTCGCCGGACGCGGTCGCCCGCCATCGCATCGCCCAGAGGGGGGACAGCCATGTCCGTCACCGATTCCGTCACCGGGGCCCGCGCCGCCGGGGACTCTCCGCTCCGCGTAGCCGTGATCGTCGGCAGCGTGCGGGAGGGACGTCAGGGCCGCGCGGTCGCCGACTGGTTCCTCGCCACCGCCGCCGAGGCCGGCCCGGACCTCGCCTACGACGTGATCGACCTCGCCGGGGTGGACCTGCCGCTGGTGCTGCCGGGCTGGGGCGGCACGCCCGGACCCGGGGCCGTCGCCGCGCTGCGCGAGGTCTCGCCGCGGCTCGCCGCCGCCGACGCGTTCGTGGTCGTCACGCCCGAGTACAACCACAGCTTCCCGGCCGCCCTGAAGAACCTCCTGGACTGGCACCTGCGCGAATGGCAGGCCAAGCCCGTCGGTTTCGTGTCGTACGGCGGTCTCGGCGGCGGCCTGCGCGCGGTCGAGCAGCTCCGGCTGGTCTTCGCCGAACTGCACGCCGTGACCGTGCGCGACTCGGTCAGCCTGCACGGCCCCTGGTCCGGGCTCGGCGAGGACGGCGCCCCGCGCGACGCCGAGGTGTGCGCGGGCGCCGCCAAGGGCATGCTGGGCCAGCTCGCCTGGTGGGGCCGGGCGCTGCGCGCCGCGCGGGCCGAACACCCCTACGCGGCCTGAGGGGCGGCGGACAGATGAGTACCGTGCGCCCCGCGAAGTCCGGCCCGGCCCGCACCGAGACGCCCGCCGTACCGCCCACCGCCCTCTACCGCGTCGTCATCGTCGTGGTCCTCGGCACCGTCATGTCCGTGCTCGACATGACGATCGTCAACGTCGCGCTGCGCCGCCTCTCGGAGTCCTTCGGGGCCCCGCTGGAGACCATCCAGTGGACCGCGACCGCGTACACGCTCGCGCTCGCCGCCGTCATCCCGGTCGCCGCCTGGGCGATGGCCCGGATCGGGGCCAAGCGCACCTACGTGCTCGCGCTCGGCCTGTTCGCGCTGGGCTCGCTGCTCGCCGCCTGCGCCTGGGACGCGGCCAGCCTGATCGCGTTCCGCGCGGTGCAGGGGCTGGGCGGCGGACTGCTCCAGCCGGTCGGCATGGCGATGGGCATGCGGGTCGCCGACCGGGCCCGGCTCGGCCGCGCGATGGCCCTGCTGGGGCTGCCGATCCTGGTCGGCCCGGTCGCCGGCCCGGTGCTCGGCGGGTGGCTGCTCGACGCCGCCTCCTGGCAGTGGATCTTCCTGATCAACCTGCCCGTCGGCGCCCTGGCCCTGTTCCTCGCGGTCCGCCTGCTGCCGAAGGACGCCCCCCACGCCCCCGGCACCGGCCGGCCCCGGCTGGACCTCCCCGGTCTGCTGATGCTCTCGCCCGGCCTGGCCCTGCTCCTGTACGGCCTCTCGCACGGCGGCGAGCGCGGGGACTTCACGGCCCCCGGTGCGCTGCTGCCGACGCTCGCCGGCGCGGTGCTCGCCACGGCCTTCGTGCGGCGGGCGCTCACCGTCCGCGCGCCGCTGCTGGACCTGCGGCTGCTGCGGGACCGTACCTTCGCCGCCGGGGTCGCCACGCTCGCCCCGTTCACCTGCGGATACTTCGGCTCGATGCTGCTCGGCCCGCTGTACTGGCAGCAGGAGCGGGGCCTGAGCGCCACGGCGGCCGGGCTGCTCGGCGCGCCGGTCGGGCTCGTGGTCGGTACGACGATGCAGATCGCGGCGCGGCGGGTCGACCGGGTCGCCCCGCGCCTGCTGATCTCGGCGGGGTGCGCGGTGGGCGCCCTCGGCATGGTCCTGCTGGCCTGGCAGACCGGGACGCCCGGAGCCGCGCCGTGGCGGATCGTCGTCGCGGGCATGGTGATGGGCGTGGGCGCCGGGATGACGCTGATGCCGGCGATGACCACCGCGAGCCGTGAGCTGCCCGAGGACCGGCTGGCCGGGGCGAGCACCGCGCTGAGCATCAACGCCCAGCTGGCCGCGTCGGCCGGTACGGCCCTGCTGTCCGTGCTGCTCGGGGCCGCCGGCCCGGACCCGGCCGGCTTCCGGCTCACCTACGCCGTGGCGGCGGCGCTGCTCGTCCTCGCGATACCGGCCGCGCTCCGCCTCCCGGCCCGGCGACAGGGCTGAGCCCGACCGCCCGTCAGCCCGCCGTCAGCTCCGTGAGTTCGGTCAGCGGCAGGGTGTGCCGGGTCTGCAGGGCCTTGGCGCGCAGGTAGTGGATGTTGTGGGCGGTGGTGAAGACGCCGGTGGGCACGCGGTCCCGGACGGCGATGCCCCGCGCGCGCAACTGGTCGGCCTTGTCGGGGTTGTTGGACAGCAGGTCCAGCTCCGTGATGCCGAGGGCGGTGAGCATCTGGGCGGCGGCCGTGTAGTCGCGGGCGTCCTCCGGCAGGCCGAGGGCGGCGTTCGCCGCGTAGGTGTCGAGCCCCTCGTCCTGGAGGGCGTACGCGTCGAGCTTGTTGTAGAGGCCGATGCCCCGGCCCTCCTGGCGGAGGTACAGCAGGATCCCGCCGCGGTCGGCGATGCGCTCGACCGCCTCGCGCAGCTGCGGTCCGCAGTCGCAGCGGGCCGAGCCGAAGACGTCCCCGGTCAGGCACTCGGAGTGCAGCCGCACCAGCGGGACGGGGCCCGGGTCGCCCAGGACGACGGCGAGGTGCTCCCGGCCGTCGGCGAGGCCGTGGAAGGTGACGAGTTCCGCGTCGGCGGCGTAGCCGTCGGCGAACCGCAGCGGCACCCGGACGCGGGCGCGCGGGGTGGCGGTGGGGATGTCGGGCATGCGGATCCCTCCGGAGCATGTGCTTCAGATTTGAAGCAGTGGTTCGCAGGGACCCTATCCCATGCTTAAAAGTTAAAGCAATCGACCTCGCCGAGGTCAGGAGCAGGACGACCGGCGCCGCCAGGGAACGTCGTCCGCCCCCGCCCCGGCCCTCTCGCCCTGCAACCCCCGCGCGATCCCCGTGCAGATCTCCTCCAGCTGCCCCACCTGCTCCTCGGTGAGCCGGTCGAACAGCAGCGAACGGACGGTCTCGACGTGCCCGGGCGCCGTGCGCTCCAGTACGGCCATCCCCTCGTCCGTCAGCACCGCGAGCGACGCGCGCCTGTCGGCGGCACAGTTCTCCCGGCGCACCAGGCCGTCCCGCTCCAGCCGGTTCACCACGTACGTCAGCCGGCTGCGGGTGATCTTCAGCGCCTCGGCGAGGTCGGTCATCCGCAACCGCCGGCCGGGGGCGTCGGAGAGGCCGGCCAGCACCGAGTAGAACAGGTGCGGCATGCCGCCCACCTGCTGGAGCTGCCGGTCGATCGCGTCCTCCAGGAGGCGGGAGGCGGCGATGTAGGCGCGCCAGGCGCGCTGCTCCTCGGGTGTGAGCCAGCGGGTCGTCATGCCGCCAGTGTAGGTTTGTTTAAAACTTGAACCAAGCCGCCCGCAGTCCGCCCCGCCCGCCTCCAGAGGAAAGAGCGCCGATGCCCCTGCCGTACGTGCTGCTGTCCGCCGCCGTCTCCCTCGACGGCTACCTGGACGACACCGGCCCCGAGCGGCTCCTGCTGTCCGGCCCGGCCGACTTCGACCGGGTCGACGGGGTACGGGCCTCGGTCGACGCCATCCTGGTCGGCGCCGGCACGATCCGCGCCGACAACCCCCGCCTGCTGGTCAACTCGGCCGAGCGGCGCGCGGCCCGGCGCGCGGCGGGCCGCCCCGCGTACCCGCTGAAGGTCACCGTCACCGGCTCCGGCGACCTCGACCCGGCGGCGAACTTCTGGCACACCGGCGGCGACAAGCTCGTCTACACCACCGACCGGGGCGCCGTACGGGCCGCCCGCCTCCTCGGGAGCACCGCCGATGTGGTCCCGCTCGGCCCCGCCCTGGACTGGCGGGCCCTGCTGGAGCACCTGCACGACGTGCGCGGGGTGCGGCGGCTGATGGTCGAGGGTGGCGGCACGGTCCACACCCAGCTGCTCCAGCAGGGCCTGGCCGACGAACTCCAGCTGGTCCTCGCCCCGCTGTTCGTCGGCGATCCGGCGGCCCCGCGGCTGTTCGGACCGGGCGCCTACCAGGGCGGACGCCTGCGCCTGCTGGAGACCCGACGGATCGAGGACGTGGTGCTCATGCGGTACGCGCCCACGGCTCCCGGCTCCGGCACGGACGCCACCGCCGCCGACCGCCACTGGCTGCGCACCGCCTGCGAACTGGCGGCCCTGTGCCCGCCTTCCCGGACGGCGTTCAGCGTGGGCGCGGTCGTGGTCGCCGCCGACGGCACGGAACTGGCCCGGGGATACTCGCGCGAGGGCGATGACCCGGTGGTGCACGCGGAGGAGGCGGCGCTAGCGAAGACCGACCCGGCCGACCCGCGGCTGCCCGGCGCCACGGTCTACTCCAGCCTGGAGCCGTGCGCCCGCCGCGCCTCCCGGCCGGCGCCCTGTGCCGAGCTGATCCTGCGGGCCGGGGTGCGCCGGGTGGTCACCGCCTGGCGGGAGCCGGACACGTTCGTCGAGGCGGCCGACGGGACGGGCGTGCTGACGGCGGCGGGGGCGCGGGTCGTCGTCCTGCCGGAGCTGGAGGAGCTGGCGAAGGCGCCGAACGCCCATCTGCCGGGCTGAGACCGCCCCGGGTGGAGATACACTCAGGGCCCGGAATCCTTGGGATTCCGGGCCCTGGGCCTTCAGTAGCGGGGACAGGATTTGAACCTGCGACCTCTGGGTTATGAGCCCAGCGAGCTACCGAGCTGCTCCACCCCGCGTCGTTGTGACTCCAGTGTACGCCATGTGCGGGATGCTTCGCACACCGGTTTCCGCGGGCCCCTCGGTGGGCCGCTCGACGGACGGTCGCGGGTGTCACGCAAGGTGATCGGGTGAGCGCGCTCGCATAACAACTGAGTCACCATCAAAATCACGAGTGACTGCTGACCGCTTCTGAGCGCCGGTCAAATTGCCCGTTCTGACGGGATAGTTGCTGATAACTCCACCGGTGAAAACGTTAATGATCAAGGGGACCGGCTTGGAAAGTGACTGTCAGGTCTATTAACGTTCGATAACGCAGCGCGGTCGTCCCAGCCGTCACAAGAGGCGGCTCCGTGCGCACGCGCCGAATCCCGCGAGGGAACCGGGGAACCACCACTTTGGGGTGAATCACGCGGATACCGCCGTGTACTCACGCGAGTCCACGACCGGATATACGCGCGTAGGAGACCTTCCTGCTCCGAACCCGTCAGCTAACCCGGTAGGCGGAGGAAGGAAAGGAGAACGCCCGCGTGGCGTCCAACCGGCCTGGCCCCGAAGCCCCGTCCATACCGGCACAGCGCGACACCGAGCCCGAGACCTTCGGCTACGGCGCCTACCGCGCCGACGAGGGCCCGTGGGAGGAGTGGAATCCCACCGAGGACTCCGTCGCCCCGGTCCGCGGCCGGCACCGGGTCGCCAAGCAGCGCGGCGGCTTCGCGCGCAGCTCCACCGTCCTCGGCGTCGGCGTCATGGCCGCGGTCGGCGCGGGCGGCATGGCCAGCGCCAACACCGGCAAGCCGCCGGTCTCCATCTCCATGCCGGACCTGCCCTCGGTCGGCTCCCTGTTCCAGGACGGCTCCGGCGACGACCGGCCCGCCGAGGCCGCCACCGCCACGCTCAGCATCGTCGCCGTGGCCTCCGACGCGAGCCGGGACAGCGCCGACGCGGGCGAGGTGCTGCGCAACCGGATCATGGCGCAGGCCGAGCAGCAGCAGGGCCAGGCCGACAGCAAGGCCGCCGCGGCCGCGCTCGCCGCCGCCGAGAAGCAGACCGCCGAGGCCGCCGCCCAGGCCGAGCAGCAGGCCGCCGCCAAGGCCGCCGCCGCCAAGGAGAAGGCGGAGGCCGCGGCCGAGAAGGCCGAGGCCGAGGCGAAGCGGGCGGCCGAGGAGAAGCGACTGGCCGAGCTGGCCAGGCAGTACGCGCTGCCCACCTCCTCGTACACCATCACCTCGACGTTCGGGCAGGCCGGCTCGATGTGGTCCTCCGGCCACCACACCGGTCTGGACTTCGCCGCCCCCACCGGCACCCTGATCAAGGCCGTGCACAGCGGCACGATCACCGAGGCGGGCTGGGCCGGCGCCTACGGCTACCGCACCATCCTGACCCTGGACGACGGCACCGAGGTGTGGTTCTGCCACCAGTCCTCGATCAACGTCACGGCCGGCCAGAAGGTCGCCACCGGCGAGGTCATCGGCCGCGTCGGCGCCACCGGCAACGTCACCGGCCCGCACCTGCACCTGGAGATCCACCCCGGCGGCGCGCCCACCGGCATCGACCCGATGGCGTGGCTGCGCGACAAGGGCCTCACCCCCTGACGGTTCCTTCCCGGAAGGTCCGGAAATCGGCGCCGGCGGCGGGATGCGATCGACCCCCGCCGGCGTTGACACGACGTATGACGTCACTTCGTAAACTCGGCTCCTCCGACCTCGAGGTCTTCCCGCTCGCCCTGGGCGGCAACGTCTTCGGCTGGACGGCCGACGAGCAGACCTCCTTCGCCGTCCTCGACGCCTACACCGCGGCCGGCGGCAACTTCATCGACACCGCCGACGTGTACTCGGCCTGGGCCGAGGGCAACAAGGGCGGCGAGTCCGAGACCATCCTCGGCGCGTGGCTCAAGGCCCGCGGCAACCGCTCGGACGTGGTCGTCGCGACCAAGGTCAGCCAGCACCCCGAGTTCCAGGGCCTGTCCGCCGCGAACATCAAGGCCGCCGCCGACGCCTCGCTGCGCCGCCTGGGCACCGACTACATCGACCTCTACTACACCCACTTCGACCAGCCCGAGGTGCCGGTCGAGGAGATCATCGGCGCGCTGGACGAGCTGGTGAAGGCCGGCAAGGTCCGGCACATCGCCGCCTCCAACATCGGCGCCGAGCGCCTGCGCGCCTCCCTGGAGTTCTCCGACCGCGAGGGCCTGGCCCGCTACGTCGCCGTCCAGCCGCACTACAACCTGGTCTCCCGGGACACCTACGAGGGCCCGCTCCAGGAACTCGTCGCCGCCGAGGGCCTGTCCGCCGTCCCGTACTTCGCGCTCGCCTCGGGCTTCCTGACCGGCAAGTACCGGCCCGGCGCGACGGTGGACAGCGCCCGCGCCGACCGGGTGCAGGACTACGTGGCCTCCGAGCGCGGCCAGAAGGTCCTGGCGGCCCTGGACGAGGTCGCCGCCGCCCATGAGGCCCCGGTCGCCACGGTCGCCCTGGCCTGGCTGGCCGCCCAGCCGACGGTCACCGCCCCGATCGCCTCCGCCCGCACCCCGGAGCAGCTTCCGGCGCTGCTCGGCGTGGCGGAGCTGAAGCTGACGGACACGGAGGTCGCGAAGCTGACGGAGGCATCCGCCTAGAAGATCAGGTCCGGTACGGGTTGTAAGGGGAGTACGCCACCGCCGGGTATCCGTACGGCGCCGCCGGCCCGTACACCGGGGCCGGGGCGGCGGCCCGGCTCGCGTACTCCAGCGCCGGCCGGGCCACGTGCCGGCGCCGCCACAGCTCCGCCAGCAGCTCCCGCTCCCGTACGGTGAAGTCCGCCCCGGCCCGGCCCGCGCGCCCGCGCCGGCGCAGGAAGGCGAGCGAGGTGGCGTACCCCTCGTAGCGGGCCACCTCCCGGGCCGCCGGGCGGCCGTGGTGGTGCCGGGCGTAGTCCCGGGCCATCCGGCGCGCCCGCATCGACCCGAGCGCGAACGGCTCGCCCGGCCCCAGCCACCCGGCCAGCACATACGCGGGCAGCTCCGCCCGCACGGCGCGCAGCTCCCGCTGCCGGGTCCAGATGGCGAGCCAGGTCACCAGCCCGAACACGGGCACCATGAAGCCGCCGTAGACGGCGAAGAACCCGTACTGCCCGAAGGTGGCCGAGCCGTTCCAGAAGGCGTGCATGCCCATCGCGAGCAGCAGCCCGCACACCGGCAGCAGGATCCGCCGCACCGGCCGGCGCTCGGCGGACAGCGCGGCGATGCCGAAGCCGATGCCGGTCAGGACGGTGAACAGGGGGTGCGCGAACGGGGACATGACGATGCGCACGAAGAAGGTGGCGGCGGTGACGGAGGCGATGCCCCGGTCGCCGGTGAGCTGGTCGGTCCCGAAGGCCGTACCGAGGTAGAGGATGTTCTCGGTGAACGCGAACCCGGTGGCGGTGGTCCCCGCTATCACCACGCCGTCCACGATCCCGGTGAAGTCGCGTCTGCG
Source organism: Streptomyces sp. DSM 40868 (assembly GCF_011820545.1). NCBI lineage: Bacteria > Bacillati > Actinomycetota > Actinomycetes > Kitasatosporales > Streptomycetaceae > Streptomyces > Streptomyces sp. DSM 40868. The sequence continues at coordinate 4,265,956 of NZ_CP050504.1, read as the reverse complement.
GAAGAGGAAGACCAGCAGCACGGCGGCGGCCTTCGCGGACTCCTCCACGACCGGCGCTATCACCGTGGCGCCGAGGGTGTCGGCGCTGGCCGGGTCGGCGGTGGAGGTCGCGATCCACTCGGTGGCGAAGCTGTTGGCCACGATGGCTATCAGCGCCGCCGCGCAGGCCCCCCAGGCGAAGGAGAACACCAGGTTCCGCCAGGGCCCCGGCTCCACCCGGTCCAGCCACCGGAACGCGGCGATCAGCCAGGGCACCGGCAGTACGGCCAGCCCGAGTCCGACGAGGAACCCGTCCGTGCCGGTCTGCCGCCTCACCAGCGCGAGGATGACCAGCCCGGACAGCGCCAGCAGTGTGCTCGGCGCCCCGTACCGCACCCACCTGCGCTGCCACCAGTGCGGGTGGCGGAGCACACCGTCGCCGGGGCTCGGAGGACGGGTCGGGAACGGAGGACTGGTGGCCACGGCATCGACCCTAACGGTGACGGGACGAGGGGCTGAGCGGATTACCGGCCCGGACGTCGAGCGGCCCGGGCCTTCCGGTCGGCTATCCGTCCTGGCGGTGCGGTACGCGTCGGAACAGCAGATCGTTCACGACGTGTCCCTTGTCCAGTCCCTGTCCCTCGAAACGGGTCAGCGGCCGGAACTCCGGACGCGGCGCGAAACCGCCGTCCGGCTGGGTGTTCTCGAAGTCGGGGTGCGCGGTGAGCACGTCCAGCATCTGCTCGGCGTACGGCTCCCAGTCCGTGGCGCAGTGCAGCAGCGCGCCGGGCTTCAGCCGGGTCGCGGCGAGCGTCAGGAACTCGGGCTGGATGAGCCGCCGCTTGTGGTGCCGCTTCTTGGGCCAGGGGTCGGGGAAGTAGACGCGCAGCCCGTCCAGCGAGTCCGGGCGGAGCATCTCCCGCAGCAGGATGATCGCGTCGCCGTTGCCCACCCGGACGTTGGTGAGGCCGCCCCGGTCGGCGAGGCCCAGCAGGTTGCCCTGGCCCGGGGTGTGCACGTCGACGGCGAGGATGTTGGTGTCCGGGTCGCCGGCGGCCATCCGCGCGGTGGCCTCGCCCATCCCGAACCCGATCTCCAGGACCACGGGACGGTCGTTCCCGAACAGCTCGGCCAGGTCGATCACCCGCTGCCCGTCGATGTCCAGTCCCCACTTCGGCCACAGCCGCCGCAGGGCGTCCGCCTGCCCGGCCGTCACCCGGCTGCGCCGCGGCTGGAAGCTCCGGATCCGCCGCTCGAAGTGCGAACCCGCGGGGTCCGCCCTGGGCCCGTCCGGGAAGCGCGGTTCGCCCTTGGCCCGGGCGGGCCGGACGGGGTCACCGGGGGCGGGCGGGGCGGCGGGGGAGTTCAGGGAGTCAGACACAGTAAGACCGATTTTACGGGTCCGGTTCCTGTGGATCCGGTCCTGCGGCCCGCGGCTGCGGGCGGGTCAGTCCGGTGTCCGGAGCATGGCCAGTGCCCGGCGTCCGATCTCGCGGCCGATGGGCAGCGACGCGGTGGCCGCCGGCGAGGGCGCGTTCAGCACGTGCACCGCCCGGGCTCCTTCCCGGATCAGGAAGTCGTCCACCAGTGTCCCGTCCCGCAGCACCGCCTGCGCCCGCACCCCGGCCGGGGCCGGCACCAGGTCCCCGGCGTCCACGCCGGGCAGCAGTCTGCGCACCGCCTCCAGGAACGCCCCCTTGGACACCGAGCGGCGCAGCTCGCCCGCGCCGTACCGCCAGTGCCGCCTGGCGATCGCCCACGAGCCGGGCCAGGCCAGGGTCCCGGCCAGCTCCCGGGGCCGTACGACCCCCCAGCCGTACCCCTCGCGGGCCAGTGCCGGGACCGCGTTGGGGCCGATGTGCACGCCGCCGTCGATCCCGCGGGTCAGGTGCACCCCGAGGAACGGGAACGCCGGGTCCGGCACCGGATACACCAGACCCCGCACCAGCTCGGGCCGGGCCAGCTCGTAGTACTCCCCGCGGAACGGCACGATCCGCATCCCCGGCTCGTCCCCGGTCAGCCGCGCCACCTCGTCGCAGCGCAGCCCGGCGCAGTTGACCAGCACCCGGGCGCGGACGACGGCTCCGGCCGCGGTGAGCACGGCCACGCCCCGCTCCGGCCGCCGGTCCACCCGTACCACCTTCGCGCCGTAGCGGATCTCCGCCCCGGAGGCCCGGGCCAGCTCCCGCGCCACGGCCGCGTAGTCGCACACGCCGGTGGTGCCGACGTGTATCGCGGCCAGGCCGCGCACCTCCGGTTCGTACTCGGCGATCTGCGCCGGTCCCAGCTCGCGCACCGGGATGCCGTTCTCCCGGCCGCGCTGCACGAGCGCGTGCAGCCGGGGCAGCTCGGCGCGCTCGGTGGCGACGATCAGCTTGCCGGTGACGGCGTGGGCGATGCCGTACTCGGCGCAGAACTTCACCATCTCGGCGGCGCCCCGCACCGCGTACCGCGCCTTGAGGGAGCCGGGGCGGTAGTAGATCCCGCTGTGGATGACCCCGCTGTTGCGTCCCGTCTGGTGCCGGGCGGGCCCGTCCTCCTTCTCCAGCACCGTCACCCGGGTGCCCGGCGCCGCCCGCGTGATCGCGTACGCCGTCGCAAGCCCGACGATCCCCCCGCCGACCACGAGCACATCACAGTCGTACGCCCCGCCCAGCACCGAGCACCACCTCCACTCCCGATAGTGCACTGCGCCACTGACAGCGGCTTCAAACGCCCGGCCCAGGGTGCCCTTCGGCGGACGCGGAAGCGGCGCGGCCCTACGCCGGAGCCATCAGCAGCGGCCGGGCCCGCTCGCGCAGCTCCACCACCCGGGGCTCGTCCCCGTACGGCTCCAGCCGGTGCAGGAGGTCCTTCACGTACTCGGTGGTCCGCGCGGACGAGATCCGCCCCGCCACCTCCACGGCCCGCACCCCCTGCTCGCACGCCGCGTCGAGGTTGCCCGACTCCAGCTCGGCGACGGCGGAGACGACCAGCCGCAGCCCGTGCGACCGCACGAACTCCTCCGTCGGCTTCGACAGCGCCTGCTCGGTGAACCTGCGCACCTGACGCGGCGCCTTGAGGTCGCGGTAGCACTCGGCGGCGTCCGCCGCGAACCGGTCGTATCCGTAGAAACCCAGCCAGGAGGGGTCGTTGTCGCCGGGGCGGGACCGCTCCAGCCAGCCCTCCGCCGCCTTCAGCGCCGCGCCGGCCGCCTGCGCGTCGCCCGCGCGCGCGTGGGCCCGCGCCTCGACCAGCCGGAAGAAGCTCATGGTGCGGGCGGTGGCCAGCCCCCGGTTGCGCTCCAGCGCGGCCTGCGCGAGGTCCACGCCCTCGTCGCCGAAGCCCCGGTAGGTGGCCTGCAGCGACATGGAGGCCAGCACGTACCCCCCGAGGGGGACGTCGGCCGCCGCGCGCGCGAGGCGCAGCGCCTGGATGTAGTACCGCTGCGCGGCCTCCTGCTGCCCGGTGTCGAAGGCCATCCAGCCCGCGAGCCGGGTGAGTTCGGCGGAGGCGCCGAACAGGGCGCGGCCCACCTCGTCGGAGTAGGAGCCGAGCAGCAGCGGTGCCGCCTCCACCCGAAGGCACTCCGGCACCATCGACGAACGCCAGTCCCCGCCGCCGTACTTGGAGTCCCAGCGCCGGGCGTCCTCGGCGGCCTCCCTGAGCTTGCGCACATCGCTGTGGCCGACTTTGAGCGGCGGGCCGGAGCCCTCGGCGGCGCTCGCCTCCCGCGCGACCGAGCTGTCGGCGGGGGTTATCAGCCAGCGCGAGGCGGGCGTTGCGTATGCGCTCACCGCGAACGATCCGGCGAGGGACTGCCAGATGCCGCCGGAGCCGGCCCGGCGGCCGGCCAGGTCGAGGCGGTACAGCTCGGTCGCCGACTTCACCGCCTGTGCCACGTCCCGGGGGAAGGCGAGGCCCACCTCCGGCGCGGGATCCGCGTCCGCCAGGCCGATCTCGTGCAGCGGGACCGGGCGGCCGAGCTTCTGGCCGATGGCGGCGGCGATCAGATGCGGTGCCGCACCCTGCGGCACCATGCCCTTCGACACCCAGCGCGCCACGGACGTCTTGTCGTAGCGAAGCGTCAGACCGCGCTGGGCGCCAAGGTCGTTGACGCGCCGGGCGAGGCCGGCGTTGCTGATTCCCGCGAGGGCGAGAACGGCGCCGAGCTTTTCGTTCGGCCCGCGTTGCTCCCTGGACATGCGCCACCCCTCGACACAGACGGCTGCCGCGCTGGCATAACCGTGCGGCATTCGTAAACCCAGCGTAGTTCGCCGCATCCCAAGCGTTAAGGGGCAATGTTCCGGATGGCGGGATTGTGGTCGGTGGGCGGGCGCGGCCCTGTACGCACCGTGCACGGGCTGTCGCGACGTGCCCCCGGCCGTGTGGCCGTGCGCCCGCCCGTGCGCTCTTCTCCGGCCATCCGGGGAGCGGTTCCATGGGCCGTGCGTGGGTCGGCCCGCTGTACTGGATCCAGTGGGCTGGGGGACACCGCCGCCTTCATCCCCGCGGGTGGCGGACCGGTCCGGGAGGCGTCGTCCGCCTCCCGGACCGTGCGTACGAGTAAGCCCCCTGGCGCTCCGCAGGCCTGTACGGAGAGTGCTCGATTCCGGCGCCCCTTCGAGGATTTGGCTGAAAATAATCCCCCGATCGTGCGGTGGATTTCCTTCGTGACCATGCAACTTGAGGGCGCGAAAGGGGATTTGGGGGAGCGCATTAGGGGCGCATTCGCATCGCCCCCGTGGAGCGCCGCCTCCGCTCCACCCACCCGCCGCCCGTCAACTCCCCTTGCCGCGCCGCGTACATCCCGCGGTCGAAGGCGGCCCCGCCGCGTCTCCCCGGCCTGTTCTTCATGGCAGCATGGTGGCCGGTTCGTACGGTGCACTGGTGGTCCACAGCCTGTGGAGGCGTCGATGCGGTGGTTGGTGGGGTGGAGCAGCACCGCCGCGGGCGCCGCCGGGACCGGCTCCGCGGGGGCCGTCGGATACGACGGCGAAACCCTGCAACCGGTCGGCTCCCAGCTCCTGTGGGGCGACCCGGACCCCCTGTGGGCGGTCGGCGACTGGCGCCCCGACGAGGTGCGGGTGGTGCACGCCGACCCCGAGCACCGGATCGCCGTCCTCGGCATCTGCGGCGCCACCGACGAGGAACTGCGGCGCGGCCTGTTCACCGCGCGCGGGGGTGCGGTGCGCCATCTGACCACCTGGTCCGGCAGCTACACCGCCGTCGTCCAGGCCGGCCGCCGCATCACCGTGTGCGGCGACCTCGCGGGCGCCCGGCCGGTCTTCCACACCCCCTGGGAGGGCGGCACGGCCTACGCCACCGCCGCCCTGCCCCTCGCCGACCTGATCGAGGCCAACCTCGACTTCACCCACCTCGCCGCCCTGCTCGCCGCCCCGGACGTGCCGGCCGCGCTGCGCGACACCACCCCCTACGACGGCGTACGGCGCGTTCCGCCGGGGCACGCCCTGGTGCTGCGCGCCGGAGCGCGCGAGATCGCCGGATACGAACCGGTCGCCTCCCTCGCCGTGGCCGCGCCCCCCGCCGACCCCGACCGCGCCGTGGACGCCGTACGGGACGCCCTGGTGGAGGCGGTCCGCACCCGGCTCGCCGCCCCCCGGCACGTACCCGACCTGGACCCCGGGCCGGTGCCCGGCATGGGGCCGGCCGAGCGGCGCGCCGCGCGCGGGATGCCGGTCCCCGGCGTCGGCGCCGACCTGTCCGGCGGGCCCGCCTCCGGCACCCTCGCCCTGCTGGCCGCCGGGCTGCCCGGCCGGCCCGGCACGCTCCTCGGCCACCGCACCGGCGCCGGCGAACGCCTCCTCGCCGTCACCTTCAACGACCTGGCCGTACCCGGCCGCGAGGCCGAACTCGAACGCGCGGCGGCCCTGGCCGCGGGCCCCCGCCTGCACCACGTCGTGGTCACCGGCGGCCAGGAGACCCTGCCGTACGCCGACCTGGACGGCCCCCTGACCGACGAACCCGGCCCCTGCCTGGTCCAGGCGGCCCGGCACCGGGCGCGGCTCGCCGCCGGCAGCGCCGACCACTTCACCGGCCACGGCGCCCGCCAGGTCCTGGACGCCCACCCCGCCCGGCTCGCCGACCTCCTGGTGGACCGCCGGCGGCGCCACCTGGTCCGGCCGGTCGCCGCGCTGGCCCGCGCCGACGGCTCGGTGTTCGTCCCCGCCCGCGTGTACGGCGCGGCCCGGCGCCTGGCCCGCACCCCCTACCGGGCGGGCCTGGAGGAACTCGCCGAGCGGCTGATGCGGCGCCGCTTCGACGAGCCCCAGGGGGCGGCCGACGCCTCCCTCGCCGCGCTGAGCTGGGCCGGGCCCGGTCCCGCCGCGCGGTGGCTGACGGGCGAGGCACTGGCCGAAGTATCGGTTCTGCTCCAGGCGGAGGCCGACCGCTCCGGCACCGGCGTCCAGCGGCCCGGCGACTACCGCGCGCGGGCGGCCCTCGCCCGGCACGCCGCCGACCTCCGCGTCCTGGAGCAGGCCGCGGAGATCCGCTCCCAGCGATTGCACGCGCCGTTCCTCGACAACCAGGTGGTCCGCGCCTGCCGCGACCTCCCCGAGGCCCTGCGCGTCCGGCCCGGCGCCCGCGCCGCCGTCCTGCGCACGGTCCTGGAGGGCGCCGGCGTCACCGGTCTCCCGGCCGGCTGGGGCGCCCCCTCCCACGCACCCACGGTGGCGGCGGCGCGGGCGGGGCTGCGGGCCGCCGCCGAGCCCCTGCTGGACCTGTTCGCCACACCGCTGCTCGCCGACGCCGGGCTGGTGGAGGCCCGCGTCGTCCGCGCGGCCCTGCGGGGCGGGGCGGCGGGCGAACCCCTGCCGCTGGACGGCCTCGCCGACCTGGTCTCGCTCGAACTGTGGCTACGGCGCCTGCTCGCCCGCCGCGGCACGTGCTGGACGGGCACACCGTCCCGCTCCCGCGCGGTCCCTTCGGGGATCCGGCCGAGGCGGGGGGCGCTGGCGCCGGGGGTGTGAGCGGCGGGGGTCCACCGGGCCTCGTCGACCGCGGCCGGCCGCGCGGTTCCCCGGCACCCCGCCGGCGCGGGCAAGCGCCCCGCCCGGCCACCGCACCCGTTCCGGGCCCGCGTGACACCCCGGCGCCCGAACCCCCGTGCCCCACCCCCGAGCCCCCCGCCACAATGGCCGGATGCGGTACAGAATCCTGGGCGTGACCCAAGCGGCGGACGACCAGGGCACTGCCGTACCCGTCGGCGGCCGCCGGCTGCGGACGCTGCTCGCCGCCCTGGCCCTGCGGCCCGGCCGTACCGCCACCCCCGAGACCCTCGTCGACGAGATCTGGGCGGACGACCCGCCCCAGGACGCCCCCGCCGCCCTCCAGGCCCTCGTCGGCCGGCTCCGCCGCACCCTCGGCCGGGACACCGTCACCTCCACGGCGGGCGGCTACCGCCTCGAAGCCGGCCCGGAGGACGTCGACCTGTACGTCTTCGAGCGGCTCACGCACGCCGGCACCGCCGCCCTCGCCGCCGGCGACCCGGCCGGCGCCCACCGCACCCTCACCGAGGCCCTGTCCCTCTGGTACGGCCCCGCCCTCGCCGACCTGCCCGACCGCACCGCCGCCACCCGCCCCGAGGCCCTGCGCCTGGAGGCGGCCCGAGCCCGCGCCGCCGCCGCCCTCGACCTGGGCCGCGCCCAGGAGGTCGTACCGGAGCTGCGGGAACTGACCGCCGCCCACCCCTACGACGAGCCGCTGCGCGTCCTGCTCATCCGCGCCCTGCGCGACACGGGCCGCACCGCCGACGCCCTCGCCGCCTACGAGTCCGCCCGCCGCACCCTCGCCGACACACTCGGCACCGACCCCGGCCGGGAACTGCGGAACCTGCACGCGGAGCTGCTGCGGCAGGAGGGCTCAGCCGCCCCGGAGCACCCCGCCGCGGCGTCCGTCGCCCCCGCCCACCCGCCCCGGCGCACCGGGAACCTCCGCCGCCGGCTGACCTCCTTCGTCGGACGGGGACCGGAACTGGAGGCCATCCGCTCCGACCTGCACCGGGCCCGCCTGGTGACGCTCACCGGACCGGGCGGCTCCGGGAAGACCCGCCTCGCCGAGGAGGCCGCCGCGGCCCACCCCTCGGCCTGGCTGGTCGAGCTGGCCCCGCTCGACCGGCCGGAGGCGGTCCCCGGCGCGGTGGTCAGCGCGCTCGGTCTGCGCGAGACCGTGCTGCTGACCAACGAGCTGGGCCTTCCGCAGGACCCCACGGCCCTGCTGGTCGAGTACTGCGCCCCGCGCGGCCTGCTCCTGGTCCTCGACAACTGCGAACACGTCATCGGCGCGGCGGCCGCCCTCGCCGAGACCCTCCTCACCCGGTGCCCGGGGCTCACGATCCTCGCCACCAGCCGGGAGCCCCTGGGCGTGCCCGGAGAGTCGGTGCGCCCGGTCGAGCCCCTCGTCCCGGAGCAGGCGCACCGCCTGTTCGCCGAGCGCGCGCGGGCCGTCCGCCCCGACGCCGACGCGGTGCTCGGCGACACCGGGGCCGTCGCGGAGATCTGCCGCCGCCTGGACGGGCTGCCGCTCGCCATCGAGCTGGCCGCCGCCCGGCTCCGGCTGCTGACCCCGCGGCAGATCGCCGACCGCCTGGACGACCGCTTCCGCCTGCTCACCTCCGGCAGCCGCACGGCCCTGCCCCGCCAGCAGACGCTGCGCGCGGTCGTCGACTGGTCCTGGGACCTGCTGGACGAGCGGGAGCGGACGGTACTGCGCGAGGTGTCGGTGTTCGCCGGCGGCTGGGACCTCGCGGCGGCCGAGGCCGTGTGCACCGGCCCCGCCGCGGACCTGCTCGGCGCCCTGGTCGACAAGTCCCTGGTGGTCGCCGCCCCCGGCGACCCGGACGGCACCGGCACCGGCATGCGCTACCGCATGCTGGAGACCATCCACGAGTACGCCACCGAGCGCGCGGCCGAGCTCCCCGCGGTGCGCGCGGCGGCCGAGCGGCGCCACCGCGCCTGGGTGCGCTCGCTGGTGGAGGAGGCCGGGCCGCAGCTGCGGTCCAGGGCCCAGCTGCCCTGGTTCTCCCGTCTGGAGAGCGAGCTGGACAACATCCGCGCGGCCCTGGACCGCGCGGTCCGCGCGGGTGACGAGGCCGAGGCCGGCGCCCTGGTGCTGGCCATCGGCTGGTTCTGGTGGCTGCGCAGCCACCGCCAGGAGGCGGTGTCCTGGGTACGGCTGGTGCTCCGCCTGGGCGCCGCCCTGGACACCCTGCCCGCCCACGCGCCGCCCGGTGAGCTGATGGCCCGGGTGGCGTCCGCCGACCCGGTGGGCGCCTTCCTCGCCGACCCCGACGGCCAGGCCCGGCACCCGCTGAACGAGTTGCGGACCGACCTGCGCATGTTCGACCTGTTCCTGACCGCCGAGTCGAACGCCGACCACCTCGCGGGCGACGAGCGGGCCCCGGAGTACGTCGCGGGCGTGCGGCGCGCCTACGAGCGCGGCGGCCCCCAGGCCGCCCGGTTCCCCGGCATCCTCTGGCCGCTGACCACGTACTACCTGGGCGGCCCGGCCGACGTCCGGCCGAACCTCTCGGCGTCCGTCGCCAACGCCCGCCGGTACGGGGGCGACTGGGAGCTGGCCGTCGCCCTGATGTACCGCGCCCACGTGACCGTCGACACCTCGGGCAACCTCCAGGGCGTCGACGAGGACCTGGCCGAGCTGCGGCACCTCGGCCGGCGCGTCGGCGACCGCTGGATGCTGGCCCAGGTGTGCGGCGCGGCCGGCGAGGCGGCCATGGCACGCGGCCGGTTCGACGAGGCGCGCGCCGAGTACCAGGAGGCACTGCGCCTCGCCTACGAGGTCGGCGCGGACGCCGAGGCGCCGTTCCTGATCGCCCGGCTCGCCGAGATCCACTACCGCTCCGGCGACCGGGACGGCGCGCTGGCCGCCCTGGACGAGGCGGAGTCGGCCGCCGAGCGGTACGCGGTGCCGGAGTCCCGGGCCTTCGTCCTGCTGCTGCGCGCCCACATCGCCCTCACGGACGGGGACCTCGGCCGCGCCCGCGAACTGCACCGGGCGTCCTGCGCGCTGGTCGGCGACGGCAGCACCGCGCCCCCGCAGTTCGTGGCGGCCCAGCGGGTGGTCGAGGGGGCCCTCGTCGCCGACGAGTCGGGCCCGGCCCAGGGCCTGCGGGTGCTGGCGAAGGCCCTGCGCGAGGCCGTGGACCACCGGTGCGCCGAGGCGGTCACCGCCGGCCTGGCGGACGCGGCGGCCTGTCTGCTGGCCCGGTACGGCGATCTGCCGGCCGCCGTACGGCTGTTCAGCGCAGCGGACGGCTGGCGCGACGGCGTCCCGCGGCCCGAGCCGGAGCGCGGCGAGGCCGCCCGCGTGCACGCCGGCGCCCGCGCGGCCCTCGGCCCCGAGCGTTACGCCGCCGAGTGCGCCCGGGGCGCCGTGCTCGACGCGGCGGACGTACTGCGGGAACTGAACGCGGCGACAGAGACGAGCCGTACGACCGGAGGGTGAGCCGTACGACCGGCGGTGTGCCGTACGTCCGGCGGGTGCGCGGGGCTACCGGCAGGCGAACCGGGACTCCGCCCAGTCCGCCGACGCCACCCGTCCCAGGCCGTGGTCGTGCGGCTCCACCACCAGCCGTACGGTCCTGCGCCCGGTGAGGTCCACATGGACGGGGACGGCCGGGCCACGGCCCTTGACCACGCCGGACCGCCACAGCGGGACCCCGTCGGCGTAGACGGAGAACGAGACCTTGCCGAGCCCGAGGGTCATGTCGTCCACGCCGGCCCACGCGTCGTACGCGGTGCACTGCCGGTTGAGGTCGATGGTGACGGAGGACTCGCCGTGGACGGTGACCCCGCGCGCGTACGTCCTGCCGCCGATCGACAGGCCGTACCGCTGCCACACCCAGCTGCTCCCGCCCAGCCGGATCTCGGGCTCGGTGCCGTCACCGGAGACGTCGAAGCGCAGGGCGCTCAGCTCGTAGACGGTCGGCGCGGGCGGCGGGGTGGGGGTCGGGGTCGGTGTCGGCCTGGGTTTCGGCGTCGGCTTCGGCTTCGGCGGGGGAACGGGTGCCGGCGTGGGCTTGGGTTTCGGGGCCGGGGTCGGGGTCGGAGTGGGCCTCGGGGCCGGTGTGGGGGTGGCCGGCGGCGCGGGGGCGACGGCCACCGGCTTCGGGGACGAGGGCTTCGGCCGGGGCTTCGGGGGAGCGGGCGCGGGCGTCGGCGGCTCGGAGCGTACGGCCGGTGCGGACGGCGACGGCCTGGCGGCGGCCTCCTTCACCGGCCGGTCGTCGTTCACCAGGGCCAGTGCTACCGCCGCCACGGCCACCGCGACCACGCCCGCCACGATGCCGGCCTTCACCGGCGCGCCGAGCCCCTCGGCGGCCGCGGCCCCGCCCGCGCCGCCCGCCCCGGACGAGCCGGTGGCCGCGGCGGCGGCCCCCGCGGCCCCGGCCCCGGCGCCGCCGGCCACGATGCCGAGCGCCTTGGCGTATCCGGCGGCCCCGAACCAGCCGATCACCGCGACCGGGACGACCGCCGGGATGCCGCCCGCGAGCTCCTCGATCTGCGCGGCGGCCAGCCGGCACCGGGCGCACTCCTCGAGGTGCTTGCGCAGTCCCCGCTCGGCCCGGATGCGCAGCTTGCGGCGGGCGTAGGTGCCGAGCTGGTCGGCGTAGCGGGCGCACTCCCCGTCGGCGGTGAGGGCGGTGCTGACGTGGGCCTGGAGGTAGGCCTGCTTCAGCCCTTCCCGGGCGCGGCTGGCGAGCACCCGGGTGCCGTTGGCGTCCAGCCCGAACAGGACGGCCACCTCGCTCGGGGACTCGTCCTCCACCTCGGTGTGCCACAGCACGGCCTGCCAGCGCTCGGGCAGGGAGCGGAAGGCCCGCATGGCCAGGGACTGCTCGGCCGCGTGCAGGGCGCGTACGTCGGCGCCCAGCTCGGGCTCGCCGGCGTCGGACACCTCGGCGGCGCGGGCGGCCTGCTGGGCGAAGACGGCGAAGTCGTCGACGAGCTGCTCGCGCCGGGCGGACTTGGCCCAGTGCGCGGCGACGCGTCGAACAGAGGTCAGCAGATAGGCCCGTACGGCGTGCTCGGGCCCGGTGCCGCCGCGCACCGCCTGGAGCATCCCGGCGAACACCTCGGCGGTGAGGTCGTCGGCGGTGTGGCCGTCCCGGCAGCAGGTCCGCGCGTACCGGCGTACCGCGTCGGCGTGCCGCCGGTACAGCTCCTCGTAGGCGGAGTCGTCACCGGCCCGCATCCGGCCGATCAGCTCACCGTCGGCGGCCGGCGCCTCCCGGGGCGGCGGCAGCACGCTCCCGTCCCGCTGAGCGGGCACGTCCCCGCGCGCACGGGGTCCGCCCTGGCTGGGTACGTACGGCGAGGCCGGCCCGCGCGCCTCCGCGTCCCCGCGTGACCCGTCCCACCCGTCAGCGCTCATCGCGGAAAGCCCCCGACACCGACCCAGCCCAACCCGACACCGGCTCAGACTGCCACACCCCACCCCGCCAAGTGCCCCCGCACAACCCATCCACCCATCCGAGCGCACTTCCCGCGACTCCCCGAACACCTCGGAGTTCCCCACCACCACGGAACACCGCTTGACGCACTACTGCCTCACGGCAACCAAGCAGCCCCACCCGCAGAACCGCCTGAACCGGCCCCCTACGGAGCACCGCCCGAAGGCCTACCGCGCCAGGACTTTTTGGCAGCACGCCCCGGCGGACCGCCGGGTTACGGCCGCTGTGGGTATCGCGAGGCGGCCTGCCGCGCCAGGGCTTTTTGGCGGCACGGTTCGGCGGACCGCCGGCTTATGGCCGTTGCGGAGTACCGTCCGGCGTGCCGCCGCGCTACGGCTCTCCGGCGGTACGGCCCGGCGGGCCGCCGAGTTACGGCGACCGGGCACTGGCGGGCCGCCCAGGCTGCGGTCGCTGCGGAGTACCGTCCGGCGTGCCGCCGCGCTACGGCTCTCCTGCGGTACGGCCCGGCGGGCCGCCGAGTTACGGCGACCGGGCACTGGCGGGCCGCCCAGGCTGCGGTCGCTGCGGGGTACCGTCCGGCGTGCCGCCGCGCTACGGCTCTCCTGCGGTACGGCCCGGCGGGCCGCCGAGTTACGGCGACCGGGCACTGGCGGGCCGCCCAGGCTGCGGTCGCTGCGGGGTACCGTCCGGCGGGCCGCCGCGCTACGGCCACTGCGGGGTACCACCCGGAGCGCCACCGCGCTACGGCCACTGGGCAGTACCAGCCGGGGGCAGCCGCGCTACAGCGACTGGGCAGTACCGGCCGGGGGCCGCCGCGCTACAGCGACCAGGCAGCGCCGTCCGATGAGCCGATGCTCCAGGACCACCCGGCAACGGCGCGGCGGTTTGCCGCCACTACCCGACCCCGGCACTGCCCCTGCCCCCGGCACCGCCGGCCCCCGCATCCGCCGCCCGAACCCCCGCAGTCGCCGACGGCGGACGCGTCGCACGGGGGCCACCCGCACCCGACCGCGATAGCCGCACGGGTGGTGCGGGTGGGAAAACACATCCGCCGAAGGCGAAGCCGAGGCGCGCCTACACCGACGACGGCCGGGACCGAAGCCCCTCCAGCAGGATGTCCAGCAACCGAGCCGAAGCCGCCGCCTGCTGCGCAGCATCCGGCAGGGACGGCGCCGCCGTGGCGATCACCAGCAGCACATCCCCCACCGACACATCCGCCCGCAGCTCACCGGCCGCCCGAGCCCGCTCCACCAACTGCCCGACCACGTCGAGCAACGCCCCGGCCCCGGCATCGTCGGCCCCGAGCGACGCCTCGTCCGGCACCAGCCGCAGCTCACCGTTCCCCGGCTGCACCCGCTGCTGAGGCACCCGCGCCTCCTCACCCGAGGCACCGGACGCACCGGACGTACCGGACGCACTGCTCGCATCCGCCACCCCCGCCCCGTCCGACCCGGCGGAGCCGACCCGCAGCACCTGCGGCGGCAGCAACCGCCCCGCCCCCGACGCCACCGAGGTCCGCAGGAACCGCGACAGCGCCGACCACGGCTCGTCCTCCTGCCCGAGCGCGGCCCGCGCCTGCTCGGTCAGCCGCGCGGTCTCCTCCTCGGCGATCCGCCGGACCAGCACGTCCTTGCTGGGAAAGCGCCGGTACACCGTGCCGACCCCGACCCGGGCGCGCCGCGCCACGTCCTCCATCGGCGCGCCGTACCCCAGCTCGCCGAACACCTCACGTGCCGCACGCAGCACGTGCTCCAGATTGCGCTGCGCGTCGACCCGCAGCGGAGTCGTCCGCGCCCCGTCCGCGCGTCCCGCACCCGCCGCCGTACTCATCGCTCTGCCACCGGGCGCGATGGCGGTGGCCGATGCCCAATGCGTGTCCTGAACATGCATGTATTTCCCCCGGTAATGACGTCTCCCCCCGGAGACTCTCCCCGCCACTGGCTGCGAAGCGCGCGGAACGGGCATCGGTTCCGACCGGATCCGCCCGTCGCGGGCCCGTTCGACCACATTCCCTACACTCCGTCGACACACGAACATAGTTGAGAGGCAGTCAATTCAGAAGGGGGAGGTTCCGTACAGTGCGCCCCCCGATCGGAGTACGGGGCGTGTACGTCCCGATTCCCACCCTTCCCGCCCACTGGCCCGCCCCCGCTGACCTGCCCCGTTTCCTCCCGTACGGGCACCCCGGCCGGTCCCGCGCCCACCCGGCCGCCGGTCACACAAATTGCCGGGCCTGTGGACAAACACCAGCGCCGGGTGCGTCATGGGATGGTGAAGGAACGTGCGCGCATTCTGGTTGTCGGCGGCGGCTACGTCGGGATGTACACGGCCCTGCGCCTCCAGCGGAAGCTGAAGGCCGAGCTGAACAGGGGCGAGGCCGAGATCACGGTCGTCACCCCCGACCCCTACATGACGTACCAGCCGTTCCTTCCCGAGGCCGCCGCGGGCTCGATCTCCCCGCGCCACGTCGTCGTACCGCTGCGCCGCGTCCTGCACCGGTGCCACGTCGTCGTCGGCGAGGTGACCTCCATCGACCACGCGGTGCGCACGGCCGCCGTCAGCACCCTCGCCACCTCCGACCGGGGCGGCTCCGCCGAGCTGCTCGGCTACGACGAACTGGTGCTGGCCCCCGGCTCGGTCTCCCGCACCCTGCCCGTCCCCGGCCTCGCCGAGTACGGCATCGGCTTCAAGACCGTCGAAGAGGCCATCGGCCTGCGCAACCACGTCATCGAGCAGATGGACATCGCCTCCTCCACCCGCGACCCCGCGCTCCGCGACGCCGCCCTCACCTTCGTCTTCGTCGGCGGCGGCTACGCGGGCGTC
Organism: Streptomyces sp. DSM 40868; assembly: GCF_011820545.1. Taxonomy (NCBI): domain Bacteria; kingdom Bacillati; phylum Actinomycetota; class Actinomycetes; order Kitasatosporales; family Streptomycetaceae; genus Streptomyces; species Streptomyces sp. DSM 40868. The sequence continues at coordinate 4,250,721 of NZ_CP050504.1, read as the reverse complement.
GAGGCCCTCGGCGAACTGGAGGACATGGCCCGCTACACCGCGCGCTACTACCACAACCTCCGCCCCGAGGACATGAAGTGGATCCTCGTGGAGGCCACCGACCGGATCCTGCCGGAGGTCGGCCCCGAGATGGGCCGCTACACCGTCACCCAGCTGCGCCGCCGCAACATCCAGGTACTGCTGGGCACCCGCCTGGAGTCCTGTACCGACCGGGTCGCCGTCCTCAGCGACGGCCAGCGCTTCCCGACCCGCACGCTCGTGTGGACGGCCGGCGTCAAACCACACCCGCTGATCGCCGCCACCGGCCTGCCGCGCACCGACCGCGGCCGGCTCCGCTGCACCGCCCAGCTCACCGTCGACGGCGCCGAGCACGCCTGGGCCGCGGGCGACGCCGCCGCCGTCCCCGACGTGACCGCCGCCGAACCCGGCACCGAGACCGCGCCCAACGCCCAGCACGCGCTCCGCCAGGCCAGGGTGCTCGGCGACAACATCGCGCACGCCCTGCGCGGCGAGCCCCTGGAGACGTACGCCCACCGGTACGCAGGCTCCGTCGCCTCCCTCGGTCTGCACAAGGGCGTCGCCCAGGTCTACGGCCGGAAACTGAGGGGCTACCCGGCCTGGTTCATGCACCGCGCGTACCACCTCAGCCGGGTGCCCACCGTCAACCGCAAGGCCCGGGTGCTCGCCGAGTGGACCCTCGCCGGGCTGTTCAAACGGGAGATCGTCTCGCTCGGCTCGCTCGAACATCCTCGCGCGGAGTTCGAACTGGCGGCCGGGGGAAAACCTCCCCACAGCCCCTCCGACGACCCGAAGGGGTAGTCCTGACCGGACCCGGGAACTCCGCGCACCGCCGAGGCGTCTGACGGTTGTCGTCGTGGTCCGCCCCCCTGCCAGACTGCCCACGTCCCCGGACTGGCCCCCCGCCCGCCCACAGCACCCACGAGGCTTTTCCCACAGTGAACTTCACGCGCTGGAGCGCCCGGCTCCCCGGAACGCAGCGCCGCGCCGCCGCGCGGACCGAGTCGGCGGTCTCCCCGGACCGGCGGGGCGACGGTTCCGTGCCCGCGGCCCGCGCCGAACGGTCCGCCGACGCGTCCCCGGCGCCCGCCGTCGACGTACTGCCCGCGCGTGAGGTCCTGGACCGCGTCCCGGCCCTCGTCGCCCTCGTCCACGGCCCCGACCACCGCATCGGCTACGTCAACGACGCCTACACCACGGCCTTCGGCACCCGCCCCGCCGGCGTCCCCGCCCGCGACGCCCTGCCCGAGCTCGCCGAACTGGGCCTGCTCCCGCTGCTCGACCAGGTGCTGCGCAGCGGCAGACCCCGCACCCTGAAGTCCCGCAAGGCCGTCGACGGCCGCTCGTACACCTTCACCTGCACCCCCGTCACCGAGGACGGCGACCGCGACGCGGGCGTCCTCGTCTTCGCCACCGACGTCACCGACCACGCCGAGGCCGCCGAACGCCTGCGCGCCAGCGAGCGCCGCCAGCGCGAGACGGCCGTCACCCTCCAGCGCTCCCTGCTCCCGCAGGAACTGGAACAGCCCGACGACCTGCGCATCGCCGCCACCTACCAGCCCGGCGGCACCGAGGCCGCGGTCGGCGGCGACTGGTACGACGTGATCACCCTCGGCGGCGGCCGGACCGCCCTCGTCATCGGCGACGTCATGGGCCGCGGGGTGCGGGCCGCCGCCGTCATGGGCCAGCTCCGCACGGCCGTCCGCGCCTACGCCCGCCTCGACCTGCCCCCGCACGAGGTGCTCCAGCTCCTCGACGGCCTCGCCGCCGAGATCGACCCCAACCAGATCGCCACCTGCGTCTACGCCATCCACGACCCGAACGAGGGCAGCCTGGTGTACGCGTCGGCCGGCCATCTGCCGATCCTGGTCCGCGACGAGAACGGCGTGGTCGCCCGCGCCGACGAACCCACCGGCCCGCCGCTCGGCACCGGCGGCTGGATGCACTCCTCCGGCTGCATCGCCCTCGGCCCCGGCGCCACGGCCGTCCTCTACACCGACGGCCTGGTGGAACGCCGGGACGCCGACCTAGACGAGAGCATCGCCGCGCTCGAAGGCGCCCTCGCCGGCGCCACCGGCACCCCGCAGGTCGTCTGCGACCGCCTGGTCCGCTCGGCCGGCGTCACCGCCGACCACGACGACGACGTGGCCGTCCTCGTCCTCCAGCACCCGGCGCGTACGGGCCCCGACGGCGATCTCTTCCGCAACGCGGCCCTGGAACTCCTCGGCGGCGTCGAGGCGGCACCCCGCGCCCGGGCGTTCGCCTCCGGCGTGCTGACCAGCTGGCGCTTCCCCGCCGAGCTGCACGACCTCGGCGTCCTCGCCACGAGCGAGCTGGTCGCCAACTCCCTCCAGCACGGCATCCCGCCCATGCGGCTGCGCCTGCGCCGCACCGACCGCCGTCTGATCATCGAGGTCACGGACGGCGACGACCACCTGCCGCGCCGACGGCGCGCGGAACCGGGCGACGAGTCCGGCCGGGGCATCGCCATCGTGGCGACGATCGCCTCCAGCTGGGGCTGCCGCCGCACACCGGGCGGCGGCAAGGCGGTCTGGTGCGAGTTCGTCCTGCCGAAGGAGTGAGCGCCGGGGGCGCGGGCCCGCTGCCGGGCGCGGTGCCCCGTGGCCGGTCGCGCAGTTCCCCGCGCCCCTGCGGGGCGCGGTCCTACGCCTCGGCCGTCACCGGCTCCGCAGTCGCCTGGCCCCGGCTGACCACCCGGCTCTCCCGCCCGGTCCACGGCCGGTCCTGCACCGCGGTCAGGCGCCGCCCCAGCCGCAGGGCCAGCACGGTGATCGACAGCGAGAACAGCAGGAAGGTCACGATGTACGGCGCGTGCAGGGAGGCGCCCAGGGGACCGCCCACCGCCGGACCGACCGCCAGTGCCAGCTGCTTGACCAGCGCGAAGGCCGAGTTGTACTGACCGGCCAGCCCTTCCGGCGCCAGATCGGCGACCAGCGGCGCGACCGTCGGCGACAGCATCGCCTCTCCCAGCCCGAACAGCGCGTAGGTCGACACGAAGGCGGCCGTGGCCATCTCCTGGCTGCCGTGCCCCAGCCCCGCGTACCCGGCGGCCAGCCATGCGACGGCCCAGATCAGGCCGACCGCGGCGATGACCCGGGACCGCCGGCGCCGCTCCACGAGCCGCAGCACGGCGAACTGGGCGACCACGATCATCAGCGTGTTCGCGGCCAGCGCCGTTCCCA